>NZ_JAZHRZ010000001.1:0-4862500 GCF_036924675.1 Bradyrhizobium sp. AZCC 1578 | reverse complement strand
GATGCAGCTCAACAATCCTGACGATTGTTGGCCACTGATGTTTCTAAAACGATCCGATAGATAGCAAGCTATCTGAAGGACCATCCTTAGAAAGGAGGTGATCCAGCCGCAGGTTCCCCTACGGCTACCTTGTTACGACTTCACCCCAGTCGCTGACCCTACCGTGGCCGGCTGCCCCCTTTCGGTTAGCGCACCGTCTTCAGGTAAAACCAACTCCCATGGTGTGACGGGCGGTGTGTACAAGGCCCGGGAACGTATTCACCGTGGCGTGCTGATCCACGATTACTAGCGATTCCAACTTCATGGGCTCGAGTTGCAGAGCCCAATCCGAACTGAGACGGCTTTTTGAGATTTGCGAAGGGTCACCCCTTAGCATCCCATTGTCACCGCCATTGTAGCACGTGTGTAGCCCAGCCCGTAAGGGCCATGAGGACTTGACGTCATCCCCACCTTCCTCGCGGCTTATCACCGGCAGTCTCCTTAGAGTGCTCAACTAAATGGTAGCAACTAAGGACGGGGGTTGCGCTCGTTGCGGGACTTAACCCAACATCTCACGACACGAGCTGACGACAGCCATGCAGCACCTGTCTCCGGTCCAGCCGAACTGAAGGACCCCGTCTCTGGGGCCCGCGACCGGGATGTCAAGGGCTGGTAAGGTTCTGCGCGTTGCGTCGAATTAAACCACATGCTCCACCGCTTGTGCGGGCCCCCGTCAATTCCTTTGAGTTTTAATCTTGCGACCGTACTCCCCAGGCGGAATGCTTAAAGCGTTAGCTGCGCCACTAGTGAGTAAACCCACTAACGGCTGGCATTCATCGTTTACGGCGTGGACTACCAGGGTATCTAATCCTGTTTGCTCCCCACGCTTTCGTGCCTCAGCGTCAGTATCGGGCCAGTGAGCCGCCTTCGCCACTGGTGTTCTTGCGAATATCTACGAATTTCACCTCTACACTCGCAGTTCCACTCACCTCTCCCGAACTCAAGATCTTCAGTATCAAAGGCAGTTCTGGAGTTGAGCTCCAGGATTTCACCCCTGACTTAAAGACCCGCCTACGCACCCTTTACGCCCAGTGATTCCGAGCAACGCTAGCCCCCTTCGTATTACCGCGGCTGCTGGCACGAAGTTAGCCGGGGCTTATTCTTGCGGTACCGTCATTATCTTCCCGCACAAAAGAGCTTTACAACCCTAGGGCCTTCATCACTCACGCGGCATGGCTGGATCAGGCTTGCGCCCATTGTCCAATATTCCCCACTGCTGCCTCCCGTAGGAGTTTGGGCCGTGTCTCAGTCCCAATGTGGCTGATCATCCTCTCAGACCAGCTACTGATCGTCGCCTTGGTGAGCCATTACCTCACCAACTAGCTAATCAGACGCGGGCCGATCTTTCGGCGATAAATCTTTCCCCGTAAGGGCTTATCCGGTATTAGCCCAAGTTTCCCTGGGTTGTTCCGAACCAAAAGGTACGTTCCCACGCGTTACTCACCCGTCTGCCGCTGACGTATTGCTACGCCCGCTCGACTTGCATGTGTTAAGCCTGCCGCCAGCGTTCGCTCTGAGCCAGGATCAAACTCTCAAGTTGGACTTGAAACCTTGAACCGGCTGATCACAACGTTTGACGAGGTCCCACCATATTTATCGCCCGCGATTCACATCGCTGACGACGATGGTGTAACCTTTAAAACGTGTACCGCCGAAGTCTTTCGTCCAGCCCCAACGCTTCAATACTTGCGTATTCAAGCGATCGAGACTCGCAAGGACTCCGCCGTCCACGTTTCTCTTTCTTCATCTTCACTTGTCAAACAGCCCGGGATCACTTGGGATCCCACCCTTCCATCTCTGGAAGGTTCCGTAGCCACCCATCCGACGACAAATAACAACCGACTTGTATCGGCTGTTGAGTCACTCATCGTAATGAGGAGCTTACGGGGCGCGAAGAGATGCCTTGGCCTCGGGGCCAATGCATCGCCGCGCTCAGTGGCCGGTTTATAGGCCCGCCCGATCGGGGTTGTCAACGCCCTTCGTCAACAAATTGTCGCATCACGTCGAAGAATTTTGGGACGCCAAGAAGTCCCTATGTTTCGGGCCTTTGGCCGCACTTGAGCCACAATCCTGCGACGTTCTGACTATAAGGTAAGCATTGAATCACCGGATGCCAGTGGGGGCTGCCCGGTGTTCATCTACCCGGGACAGGCGGTCTCGAGGAACCCGTCGCCTTTCCCACGCGGCCAGGAAACTTCGAGAGATCTGCTGACCATTGACGTTCGAGACTGCGGCCGGTCTTCTTCTGGCCTCTGATTCCCGAATTTCCATGCGTGCGGCAACGCCATGCTCCGGACTCGCTCCCTCAAAAGGGCGGAAACGTGGGGTCTGGATCGGGCGAGGTCTTGTCGGATGTCGATGGAATTTGGGGGGACACAGGGTTGAGCCAGAAGGCGCCACGCGGAAGCGGCTATGGACGCGAGATCGGGATCATTGATCTCGGTCACGAGCCGCCACTTTCCGTCGATGGCTCCGAAGCCGCGGTGATTGATCGCCGCCGTGTCTCTGTACAGTGGTTCAGCGGCACTATCCTCACCGGTCTGTGCGGCGCGGCCCTCATCGGCGGCGCCGTTTTTGCGTCCCTCGACGGCGAAATGACCTTTGCCAAAGTGCCGGAGCGGGTCGAAGGCGCGTTGCGCGGGGCATTCGGCGCCAATGACCGCACCGCCACCCTACACAAGAGCGACCGCCTGCCGCCGCCCGGCGAATCCACCGCCTCGCGCAATGTAATGCGGGTATCGACAGTTACCCGCGTCGGGAACCGCGACGTGATGCGGGTGCGGCCATTTGTTCGCATCTCCGGCAATCTATCGATGACGACGAGCGATCTCGCCGCCAAGATCCCGCCGTTCAACGCGCAGCGCATGCTCACCGATGTCGGCAGTTCGACTCAGCCGGCTTCCGAGGATCCGAACAATCCCGAGGCGGTCGAACCCGACGCCGAGGTTTCCTTCGTGACCAAGGATCTCGCAACGGTGCTGCCGAAGGCGAAAGTCTCCGCCGTGGTCGCGCTGGACGAAGTCCTGATGCGGGTGCGGGATGCCGCGAACTGGCGCGGCTCGGGCGGCGTCCGCTACACGGCGCTTGCCAATGCCGCCGCTGACACCAGCGGCGTGCAGTCCGATCTCAAGCTCGCCTATGCCACCGAAGGCAACGTCTCCGATCCCTATGCCGGCTTTGAAACCCGCATCGTGCCGGAAAATGTCACCCTGCTGCCGAAGACCAAGGACCAGATCACCGGCGGCAACCCCACCGGCGAACGCGTTCACATCGTGAGGAAGGGCGACAGCATCGCTTCAATCCTGCGCGACCAGGGCGCGACGCCCGATGAAGCCAGGGCGATCGCGTTGACCCTTGGCGCCCGCGGCCGCGACGGCGGCCTGAAGGAAGGCCAGAAGCTGCGCATCCTGATGGCGCCCTCGGGCCTCGGGCCTGCCGCCCGGCTGCAGCCCTATCGCGTGATCGTCGCCAACGACACCACCGTCGAAGCCGTGGCCGCGCTGTCGGACGTCGGCAAATATGTCGCGGTCGACGTGCAGAGCATGAATACCGTCGCCGAGGCTCCCGCCGGCAAAGATGACGAGGATGACGACGAGGATGACGGCAGCGGCGTCCGCCTCTACCAGAGCATCTACGAGACCGCCATGCGCAACAAGGTGCCGGCCGCGGTGATCGAGGACATGGTCCGCATCTATTCCTACGACGTCGATTTCCAGCGCAAAGTGCAACCGGGCGACTCCTTCGACGTGTTCTTCGCCGGCGACGACGAAGCCACCCCCAACACCGAAAAGACCGAGGTGCTGTTTGCTTCCCTCACCGTCGGCGGCGAGACCAAAAAATACTATCGCTTCCAGACCCCGGACGATTCCGTCGTCGATTTTTACGACGAGACCGGCAAGAGCGCGAAGAAGTTCCTGGTCCGCAAACCCGTCAACAACGCCATCATGCGGTCGGGCTTCGGCGGCCGCCGCCACCCGATCCTGGGCTTTACCAAGATGCACACCGGCGTGGACTGGGCGACACCCTACGGCACGCCGATCTTCGCCTCCGGCAATGGCGTGGTCGAGAAGGTCGGCTGGGAAGGCGGCTACGGCAAATACGTTCGCCTGAAACACAACAACGGCTACGAGACCGCCTACGGCCACATGTCGGCGTTCGCCAAGGGCATGGAACCCGGCAAGCGCGTGCGGCAGGGTCAGGTGATCGGCTTCGTCGGATCGACGGGCATGTCGACCGGCGCCCATGTCCACTACGAAATCCTGGTCAACGGCCGCTTCGTCGACCCGATGCGCGTCAAGCTGCCGCGCGGCCGTTCGCTCGAAGGCTCAATGCTGGCGAGCTTCGAAAAGGAGCGCGACCGTCTCGACGCCCAGATGAGCAACCGCGGCAACTCGGCGCGGGTTTCCGAAGCCACCGGCACCACGCCGCAGACCCGCCAGGTCAGCCGCTGAGCCTTCAGGCCGCCCCGAGAGACAACTTATCTACGGCGCCCCGCGAGCGCTGATCAGGAAGACTATTCCGATCGCCGTAAGTCCGAAGGCAACGGCGGCCAGCGGCAGCAGCATGTCGATTGCCGCCTGTGTACCATGGATCTTGCTGCCCCAGACAGCGAAGTCGCCAATTCTCCAGTCATGAAACGAGGTCTCGTCGGAGTGCGGTTGATGTGGCTTCGCGTGCCTCTTCCAGACCAGCGACAGCGACCACGGAAGCAGGACGGCAACCAGCAACAATACGCTGACCATGGCCAGCAGAAGTCCGATGTCACTCTCGCGGTCGAACAATATCCAGGCCGCTGCCGCAAACCACGCCACAAGCCCGACGGCGGCCCCATAGATACTGGGGTGGATCTGATCGAAGACGGGTCTGTTGCGTAGGACTATTTCTTTTGTCATCGGAGGGAACCCTATCTTTGGGTTTCTGGGCCGGTGCTCCCGGCAGTAGCCGACGCCCACTACCTGCAAGGGCAATTGCAGCGCCGCCCCGCGGTTTCATTAATTTGCGTTCAGTCGCGGCCCCGATGGAACCCGCACGGCCGTTATACGGTTGACTAATTGGCAAAATCTTCAATGGAGGATGCCATGGAGAATTGGAGCAACGCAAAATTGTGCGACGTCGCGAACCTGGTCCTCGGCGCGATACTGTTCTTTTCGCCGTGGATGTTCAGCGGCTTTGAGGCCGGAACGGTTTCCGCCAACGCCTACGTCACGGGTCTCGTGATCGCGATCATTGCGATAGCGGCGCTGGCAGCGTTCGCGGTCTGGGAGGAGTGGCTGAACCTGATCGTCGGACTGTGGGCGCTGGTATCGCCTTGGGTATTGGGCTTCCAGGGGACCACGGCGATGACGGTGCATGTGTTGATCGGCGCTGCCGTGGCGGTGCTGGCGGCGATCGAAATCTGGCTCATGACGCAATACCCGCCGCGGCTTACTACGGGCCGCTGAGGCACCTTGCTCGCGTACCGCCCGCCGCATGCTGGCGGCGGGCGGTTGTTGGTGCGACGTGAAGGGGATGAGCAGCAATGAACCGCATTACCCGGGACGACATCATCAAGGCAGTCAGCGGGGCTGATGAAGTTACGATCGCCCAGATCATCGGAACCGGCGCCACAGTAGATGAGCTGGCGGAGGCTCAAGCCTGGATGGCCAATGACGAGCCGATGCTGAATGCGGGCCGGCCGCTGGCGACCGGCCGGGTCCGCGAACTCGTGGATATACTGACGGAGCTCGAGCCCGAGGACGATGATCCCGGTCAGCCGGGGCCTGCCGTCAGTCCAACGGAATGACGTAGCCACAGGCGCCTTAGCCAAAAGCCCCGAACATTGCGTGTTCGGGGCTTTTGCATTGGTGTGGCTCAATTCAGCTTGCGCTTCGGCACCGGTGCTTCGAACTGGGCGATCTCCGCGGTTTGCGCGGCCTTGCCGTTGAAGGTCAGCACGTTGCCTTCGCTCGAGATCACGACGCGGTCGCCGTCGGCGATCTCGCCGGCGAGGATCATCTCGGCCAGGGGATCCTGCAGGTTGCGCTGGATCACCCGCTTCAGCGGACGGGCGCCGTAGGCCGGATCCCAACCCTTGGCGGCCAGCCAGTCGCGCGCCGCGGCATCCAGCGTCAGCGTGATCTTGCGATCCTCCAGGAGCCTCTGCAGGCGGGCGAACTGGATTTCGACGATCCGGCCCATCTCGCTCTTCTGCAGGCGGTGGAACAGGATGATCTCGTCGACGCGGTTGAGGAATTCGGGCCGGAAATGCGCCCGCACCATCCCCATCACCTGCTCGCGCACCGCCATTGTGTCCTCGCCTTCCGGCTGGTTCACCAAAAACTCCGAACCGAGGTTCGAGGTCATGATGATCAGCGTATTACGGAAGTCGACGGTGCGGCCTTGGCCGTCAGTCAGCCGGCCATCGTCGAGCACCTGCAGCAGCACGTTGAAGACGTCGGGGTGCGCCTTTTCGATCTCGTCGAACAGCACCACCTGATAGGGCCGCCGCCGTACCGCTTCGGTGAGCGCGCCGCCCTCGTCATAGCCGACATAGCCGGGAGGCGCGCCGATCAGCCGCGACACCGAGTGCTTTTCCATGAACTCGGACATGTCGAGGCGGACCATCGCGGTCTCGTCGTTGAACAGGTACTCCGCCAGCGCCTTCGTCAGTTCGGTCTTGCCGACGCCGGTGGGGCCCAAGAACATGAACGAGCCCATCGGGCGGTTCGGATCCTGCAGGCCGGCGCGCGAACGGCGCACGGCGGTTGCCACCGCACGCACGGCTTCGGCCTGGCCGACCACGCGCTTGCCGAGGCTATCCTCCATCTTCAGGAGCTTGTCCCTTTCGCCTTCCAGCATCTTGTCGACGGGAACGCCGGTCCAGCGCGACACCACCTGCGCGATGTGGTTGGCGGTTACCGCCTCCTCCATCATCTCGCCCACGTCTTCCTTGGCTTCGATTTCGGCGAGCTTCTTTTCGAGTTCGGGAATTCGGCCATAGGCGAGCTCACCCGCACGCTGGAATTCGCCGCGGCGCTGGGCATTGGCGAGTTCGATGCGCAAGGTGTCGAGTTCGCTCTTCAGCTTCTGCGCGTTCGACAGCTTGTTCTTCTCTGCGCTCCAGCGCGAAGTCAGGTCGGCCGATTGCTTCTCGAGTTCGGCCAGTTCCTTTTCCAGCGTCTGCAGGCGGGTTTTCGAGCCGAGATCGGTTTCCTTCTTCAGGGCCTCCTGCTCGATCTTCAGCCGGATGATTTCCCGGTCCATCAAATCGAGCTCTTCCGGCTTGGAATCGACCTGCATCTTCAGCCGCGCCGAGGCCTCATCCACGAGGTCGATGGCCTTGTCGGGCAGGAAACGATCGGTGATGTAGCGGTTCGACAGCGTGGTCGCGGCGACAAGCGCGGAATCGGTGATGCGAACGCCGTGGTGCTGCTCGTATTTGTCCTTCAGGCCGCGCAGGATCGAGATCGTATCCTCGACCGTCGGCTCGGAGACGAAGATCGGCTGGAAGCGCCGTGCCAGCGCGGCGTCCTTCTCGACATGCTTGCGATATTCGTCGAGCGTCGTCGCGCCGATGCAGTGCAGTTCGCCGCGCGCCAACGCCGGCTTCAAGAGGTTGGACGCGTCCATTGCACCGTCCGCCTTGCCGGCGCCGACCAGCGTATGCATCTCGTCGATGAACAGGATGATCGAGCCTTCGGCTGAGGTAACTTCCTGCAGCACCGCCTTCAACCGCTCCTCGAACTCGCCGCGGTACTTGGCGCCCGCAATCAGCGCGCCCATGTCGAGCGAGAGCAGTTTCTTGTCTTTCAGGCTCTCGGGCACGTCGCCGTTGAGGATACGCAGCGCCAGGCCTTCGACAATCGCGGTCTTGCCGACGCCAGGTTCGCCGATCAGCACCGGATTGTTCTTGGTGCGGCGGGAAAGCACCTGGATGGTGCGGCGGATTTCCTCGTCGCGGCCGATCACCGGATCGAGCTTGCCGTCGCGCGCGGCTTGCGTGAGGTCGCGGGCGTATTTCTTCAGCGCGTCGTAGGCGTTTTCGGCCGATGCGCTATCGGCTGTACGGCCCTTGCGCAGCGATTCGATTGCCGCATTGAGGTTTTGCGGCGTGACGCCGCCCTTGCTCAGAATGGTACCGGCCTCGCCGCTCTTCTCGAGCGTCAGCCCCAGCAGCAGCCGCTCGACCGTGACAAAGCTGTCGCCGGCCTTCTCGGCCGCTTTTTCCGCCGCGCCGAAGGCGCGCGCCATATCTGGGGCAAGATAAATTTGCCCGGCGCCGCTGCCCGAGACTTTCGGCAGCTTCTTCAGCGCGTCCTCGGTGGTCTTGAGGATGGCGCGGGAATTACCGCCCGCGCGGTCGATCAGCCCGCCGGCCAGTCCCTCGCTGTCGTCCAGCAGCACTTTCAGCACATGCAGCGTCGAGAACTGCTGGTGCCCATCGCGCATGGCGAGCGATTGCGCAGACTGGATGAAGCCGCGCGCCCGCTCGGTGTATTTTTCAATATTCATCTTTTGCTTCCCTCGGCATGCCGCGCCCACCCGGGGCGCGATCAGCAAAAGTGGAAACCGGTTTTGCGTCCGATCGCGCCCCATTTATGTTTGGCGCGTGACCTTGACGCGAAACCGCACACACTTTCGCGGGTCACGCGTGGCATGATTGCGGCATCTTCATTGGGTATCCGCGAACCGCATTGACATTCCTCAACCGGCCGCAGTCGTCGCCCGCTTTTCAGGCTTGCCTCGAATGTGGGCATCGTGGGGAAAAACGGAAGAGGCCCACTCACAAATTCGGGAACGGTTGGCGAAAGCCGAAGGAATCTCTTAATAAGCCGCATGGACGCCATCTCCCCCGCCCGGATCGCCGGGATTTACCGTTACCCCGTCAAGGGCCTGACCCCGGAGCAGCTCGACCGTGCCGAGCTCAAGCCCGGACAAACCCTTTTGGCTGACCGCCGCTACGCCATCGAGAACGGCCCCTCCGGTTTCGATCCGGCGGAGCCGAAATGGCTGCCGAAGCCGCACTTCCTGATGCTGATGCGGGATGAGTGGCTGGCCGGCCTGCACACTCATTTCGACGACGCGAGCAACGTGCTCTCGATCCGCCGGAACGGCGAGATTGCGGCCCAGGGCAATTTGGCGACCGCCGAAGGCCGGCGGACAATCGAGAACTTCTTTGCCACCGCCTTTGCCGGCCAGATCAAGGGCCCGCCAAAGGTGCTGGAAAGCCCCGGCCACAGTTTTTCGGATGTCGCCCGCAAGGTCGTTTCGATCATCAACCTCGCCAGCGTCCGCGCCATCGAGGACATCGTCGGCGCCCCCGTTCATCCGCTTCGCTTTCGCGCCAATCTCTATGTCGAGGGCTGGCCGGCCTGGCACGAATTCGACCTGCTCGACCGGACGCTTGCGATCGGCGACATCAGGCTGAGGGTGGTGAAACGCATCGTCCGCTGCGCCGCTGTCAATGTCGATCCCGATACGGCCGGGCGCGATCTCGCGATTCCCCCGGCGCTGCAGCGCCAACTCGGCCACGGCGATTGCGGGATCTATGCCGAGGTGATCACCGGCGGCAGCATCAGCACCGGCGAAGCGATCGCGGCGGAGCAGGCCGAGTTGTTGTAGGGCGTCTGCTGCCATTGCGGGTACGACGCTCACGCGACTGTCATCCCCGCCAACGGGTCGCGCGAATGCGCGCCCGATGACAGGCTCCGGCGGGGATCCAGTACGCCGCGGCTTTTCGGTTCTATCACTGACGTCTCTGGAATACTGGGTCACCCGCCTTCGCGGGTGACGACAGTTGAGTATGAGTTCGCATTCTCGCGACGCATTGCGCCCGAGGTTTGCTCTTCACTTCCCGCCCTCTCATTTAGAGGGCGCAGGGAAGACCGGGTGCTTGCTGCACCCGCGGTCTCGTGTGCAATTGCGCATCAAGAACACGCACACGAGCATACAGGTACAGCGGGAGCATCCCGGCCTTCCCTGCGCAATGGCTTTACGGCTTACTTCGTGCTCTTCCCGGAGAACGGCTCTTTTGCCTCCGTCGCCCCTGAGAAGCTTCGCTTCTTAAGGACTTAACGCCAGCACCGCGGCGCCCGAACCACACGACTTCGCCGTACGCGTCCGGCGCGTACGTCTAGCGCGCCATCAGCGTCCATCGCATCTCACCGCACGTTCGTGACGATCGCGAGCGCCCCTCAATCGGGTGAGACGGGCGGAAATATGCGGCTGATTTGCCTCTCGCGTGAAGCAGAATATTTTTGGTTCCCGGGCTTGACACGATTTCTGAAAATCAGAAGTGATTTGCCCGTCAGGGGCAGCCACAAAGTCACATAAATCGTAGGGGAGCAAAGCGCCCACCCTACAACTGCGACAGCCGCGGCTTTGATCACCCTCCCCTGGAGGGGGAGGGTCGACGCGCGTGCAACGCGCGGCGGGGTGGGGTGACGGTCTCTCCACATCCAACAGTGCCCGTGAGGAGAGATCACCCCACCCCGTTTCGCATTTCGCTACGCTCATGCGAACCGACCCTCCCCCTCCAGGGGAGGGTAAGCGGTAGGGTGGGCAAAGGCTTCTTGGCCGTGCCCACCATTCTCAATCCCGATGCTGATTTGGAGGCCCGACAAGCTCGATGGAACTATTCCGCCGGCGCAAGCTGGCCCCTGCTCGAGCGTGCTGCAGCGGTCTCGCGCACCCGGACACGGGCACGGCGCTTGCGCCACCAGATCACGACGCCGGTCACCGACAGCGCCGCAACGACCAGCCCCATCACCGAGATCAGGATGCGGCCGGGCAGCCCGACGATCCGTCCGGAATGCAGCGGGAACTGCGCCTGCACGAAGATATCGGCGGCGGTGCCGACCCACGGCAGTCGCTCGCCGATCGGGCGTCCGTCCTCGCTGTCGTAATAAAGCTGCGCCGGGCCGACGCCGCCGGCGCCATGATCGTCGCCGGGATGGAAGAAGGCCGCAGCATACACGCCGTGGGCCGGGCCGTAATTGATCGAACCGACCGGCGTGGTCCATCCTGTGCTCTTGCCGTCGGCCGCCGCCCGCGCGGCGATATCGGCATACGTGACCTTGGGTTCGATCGGATCGTCGAGATGCCGGTACGGACGCTGCTCATACGGCGTCGGAGTGTAGTTCGATACCGTCTTCATCAGCGGCGAGAACACCTCGAAATACAGGTTGAGCGAGAACGCCGTGAAGGCAATGACGAACAGCAGCGCCCAGGTCCACAGGCTGAAAGCGCGGTGGATATCGAAATTGATTCGGTAGGCACTGCCCGAGGTCTTGATCTTCCAGGCCGGCGCCCAGCGCGCCCAGAAGCCACGGCCGAGTTCGCGCGCAACGGCAGGCGCCCGTTCTGCCCTGGCGCGGCGACGGGACGGCAGCGTCAGATAGAAACCGACGAAGCAATCGATGGTCCAGATGATCGCGATAACGCCAAGCACCCGCATCCCCCAGCGATCGCTGCCCCAGAATTCCGGGATGTGCATGGTGTAGTGCAGCTTGTAGAGGAACGAGACGAAGTTGGCGCGCGTCACCGGCCACACCGCGCCCCAGTAGCGCCGCCCGAGCTCTGCGCCGGTGTTGGGATCGAGGAAGATCTGGTTGTAATCCAGGCTAAATCGCTTGCCGGTAGCGGGATCGATCCGCGGCAGCACGAAGAACCACAGCGATTCGCCCTTTTCCGGCGTCATGAACATGTGGACGACGCGCGCGCGCGGATCGCGCTGCTCGATCAGCTTGACAAGTTCGACGGAGGCAATCGCGGGACCGCTGCTGGTCACGTCGAACAGGTGCTTGTTCAAGAGGTCGTCGATCTCGTGATCCCACGAGATGATCGCGCCGGTGATGCCCGAAAAAAACAGAAAGCCGGCGGTGAGAAGGCCGGCCCAGCGATGCAGTCGCCCGAAGATCGATTTCATGGCTTCGCCCATGCTGTTGGGTACTTCAATGAGCAAACATCATCACCGCCGGTCGACCGACCGGCGGTGATGTATCCGTTGCATTTCGCGGTCGACCTACCATCGATAGGTCAGCTTGGCGATCGCCTTGCGGCCCTCGGCATAGAAGCAGCTCGTATAGCCGTAGCAGGCCGCGACATAGCGGGTGTCGGCGATGTTGGTGACGTTCAGCGCCAGGCGATAGTTGTCTTTGGTGTAGGCCAGCAGCGCGTCGACCGCGGTCGAGGCCGGCACCTTGAAAGTGTTGGCATCGTCGCCGAAGGTCGAGCCGACATAACGGACGCCGCCACCTACCTGGACGCCGGCGAGCGGCCCGCTCTGCAGCGTGTAGTCGGTCCACAGCGCGAACCGGTTGAGCGGCACGGTGGTCGGCGCCTTGCCGACGCTTACGGGGTCCTCCGTGACCACGGCATCGATGTAGGAGTAGGCACCGCGAACGTTGAAGCCTTCGATCAGCGTGGCCGTGCCTTCGAGCTCGATGCCGCGCGAGTTCACCTGCCCCCCTCTGCTCGGCGGTGTAAAGCGGCGGCGCGAAGGTGACGACATTGGACCGCGTCAGATCGAACGCCGCCAGAGTGATCAGCGCATTGATTCCGACCGGCTGATATTTCACGCCGACTTCATACTGGACGCCGGTTTCCGGCTTCAGCAGCTCGCCCGCGGCGCTGGTGTTGAGCACCGGCAGGAATGATTCGGCGTAGCTGAAATACGGCGCGATACCGTTGTCGAAATTGTACATCACGGCGGCGCGGTGGGTGAGTGCCGAGTCATTCGTTCTCGCGGAAGACCCGGGTCTCGCGGCAGCCGCGGCGAGAAAGTCGTCCAGATCGGTCGTGGCGAAGTCCTGCCGGGCGCCGAGCAGGAACGAAAGCCGGCCGAGCTTGATCTGATCCTGCGCGTAGAATCCGATCTGCGACTGCTTGATGCTCATATCGTCAGCAGGGCCGAGATTGGTCCATGTGTTGGTGTAGACAGGCGCAAACACGTTGATCTTGCCGGTGCTGTACGCTGAAGCGACGTCCCGGAACGAGGTGTTGCGGTAGTCGATGCCGAACAACGTGGTGTGGCTCAAAATGCCGGTGACGAATTTTCCCTGGAGCTGATTATCGACTGCGAAGGAGTTGATGGTCGTTGCACCGCCAGAGCCGGCACGCGACATCAGGCCTGCGGCTTCGTCGGCCGCCGAGGCGTAGCCCAGGCCGTAGAAGCTCTGCTGTTCATTGTGCATCCACGCATAACGCAGGTTCTGCCGGAACGTGAGCGCCTCGTTGATGTCGTGCGAAAGCAGGTAGCCCGCCGTGGCCAACTCGGTATCAAACCGGTTGAAATTGGGCTCGCCGCCGAAAAACGTATTCGGAATGATGCGGCCGTTGTTCGGAAACACCGTGCCCGACGGCGGCAGGAATTGCAGGCCCCAGCCGGCGGTGTCCTTTTGATAGTTGGCCAGCAGCGTGATGGTGGTGTCTTCGTTCGGCTTGATCGTCACCGCCGGCGCGATGAAGACGCGGTTGTCCTTGGTGAAATCGACCTGGGTTTCGCCGTCGCGGACAGCGCCGGTGAGGCGCCACAACACCGTGCCTTCCTTATTGGCGGGGCCGCCGACGTCAAACTGGCCCTGGTAGCGATTGAAGCTGCCGCCCGAGACGGAGATCTCGCCGAACTGGTGGGCCGTGGGCAGCTTGCTGACATAGTTGAGAATGCCGCCGGTGCCGCTGCCGCCGTACATCACCGAGGATGGACCCTTCAGCACTTCCAGACGCTCGGCGCCGTAGGGCTCCAGACCGAGGAAGTGCACATAGCGGCTGCTGGGCAGCCGCAGGCCATCGAGATAGAGGCCCGGCATGGTCATGTCGAAACCGCGGATCTGCAACCCGCCGAAGCGCGTGTCGGAACCGCCGTTGACGTCGCCGCTGACGCCCGCCGTGTAGCGCAGCGCCGCGCCGACCGATTCCGCCCCCTGGTTTTTGATCTGGTCGGTGGTGACGACGGAAATCGACTGCGGGGTTTCGATGATCGGCGTGTCGGTCTTGGTCGCGGTGCCGGTGCGGGTTGCGACAAAGCCGCGCACGGGACCGTTGGCGCGTTCGCCGGCACCTGGGCCCGATGCAGGCACAGCCGGTGCCGGCTGCGGGTTGGCGGCGGCGCGAGTGACGCGCGTCGTGCGCGTGGTCGCAGCGCGGCGGGATGGTTGGGCCGCGGCCGGGCGCGCGCGCTGCTGAGGCGCGTCCACGGTGACCGGCGGCAGTGACGACTGCGCCAGCGCAGCGCCTGTCTGCAGGGAGAAGCTGCTGACGGCCCCGAGGCAGATCATTCGCAAGAGTTGAAGTCGAGTGGCGGAAAACGAATGAAATGCTGTCAGTGTCACCCTTAGATACCCCGAAGTCTGCCGGCTTGGCCGGTAGGATTTTTGATGCCCCGCTCTAACGCAGACATCTTCGGAGTTCGATGGGTGGTTGCTAGAATTGCTCCAGACTGCGCGATCGATGGGGAATATCCCGGAAATCGTTCAATACGCGCACGTCGTTTTGCAAACAGCCACCACATACGGCGGTGATCTCATCATCACGTCAATGCGACGGGAGAGAAGCGCCGGTTTGCCGATGGCAACAGCGCGAGAGACTTGCGATCGCGTCGTTCAATCGTGACGCGCATCAGCGTCGCGCCGACGCACAGGGTCGCCTCGAACTGGATTTCAGATTCCAAGCGCAAGAAGGCCAGTACAAACCACAATCAAACTGACGACGATAACCGCAAGAAAACTGGATGAAGCAAAATCTTCGCGCATGACGACACCTACTGCCTCAGGCAAATCTCTCGTGAGCCTGAACCCTCGCCCCAGGGAGTCTCACATAGCCTCCGGTTGTTTGGCAGAGCCATCAAACCACTGGTTTGTTTCAGGGTGTCTTCGTTGGACTGATAAAACGACTTCGTCGGAAGGTCCTGCTGTTGCGTCCCAGAGTTCCCACGAAACCATCACGAAGCGTGCTCGACGACGAAGCGTGCTCGACGATAGAGGGTGGGCACGGCGCACGCGCGCCTTTGCCCACCCTACCGTTCAGCCGCGCCTCAGCTCGTCGGCATGACGTAGGCGTAGATGCGGCCGCGCGAGACTGGGGCCGGCGTCCCTAAACCGTCGCCCGTTCGCCGGCCATCGCACGCTCTATCGCGTCTATCAAGACCTGGAGCTCGACGAATTTTAGGCGCGCGCGCTCCGCCTTGTCGCGATCGAACGGCGCGGCGAGCACCTTTGCGTGTGCATCGCGATCCTCAATCATGCGGTCACGAGCCTTCTTCAAGATCTCATGGCGTTCGTTCATCTGGTCACTACCTCCATCGTGCCGAAATCCCTCAGGCGAAGCGGACTACCAATTGATGATCACGGCGCCGGCAATGACCAGCCCCAGGAAGACCGGCAAAAGTATGGGTGGGACAAGCCCCTCGCTGAGAGCGAATTTTTTGGGATCGGGCATATACTCACCTGTTCAGTTCAGGCGGGACATGCCGCCGCATTTCTTTTCGAGTCAGGCCTGCTCGATCTATGCGCGAAAATCGATGCCGCGCAAAATAATGCCTGGGGGGTTGCCTTCAAATTCTCCGGCGAGAAATTTCCGGGAAGCGCATTGCTCGATCCGATCCCGCAGCCGCACGAATTGTCGTTCGCGCTGGTCCGCCGCTGTACGCGAGACATGTTCGAGATCGTCCATCGCTGCGGCGCTGATGGCGCACGGTATCACCGTGGCACCGTCCATCATCGAGAACAGCACCACCATGCGATTGAAGTCATAACCACCGATGTCGCCGCGCACGAGTGTCATTTGATCCATCTCCGGCTGGTAAAGGCCATGCCGCGAGCTTTCATGCTCATCATTTCTTTCGAACGGGTTGAGGATCGATCTCCGCAATCCTGCGCAGGCATTCGGCTTCCGAATCGTGCGGACCAGAGACGAATGTTCCGCTGACTTTGGTGGAGTACCATCCGGAAACGACGCCGAGGCGGAGCGATTCTTCAGTCTTGACGTGACGAGGCGAGAGATTTTGCATTCGGTGCTTTCAGTTGCGCGTTCGAGGTAATTCGAGTGCGTGGCAAGAAGCTCGACGGCCGAGCCGGAATATTCGCCACGTCAGCTTTCACCAGCGAGGCGGGTGAGGTCGGCCAGTACGGTGGCCACGAGGTCGCGGTGATGCGTGTCGGTCGGCGCCAAATCCGCCGCATAGAGATTAAGGACGTACCGCGCCTTTGCGACCGCTTCCGGCCACGACTCAGCCGGGACGGTCAGGAGCTGTAGCTCGAGGGCGGCCTGGCGGTCCCGCTGCAGCTTTGCGTTAGCCTCGACGTCGGCGAGCGCGCGGCGGATATCGGTCGCCTTTTGCGCCGCCATGCCCCGGTGCTTGTCGAGATCGACCGGGGTTTCACTCACGAGACGCGATCGCGTCGTCGCGCTGCGCATCGGAAAGATCGACCGAGCTGATCGAGATCATTTCCGTCGAAGCTTGGCGCGGCGCCGCGCCGGGGACCATGATCATGGTGGCGACGCGGCGGAAGCTCTGAAATGAAAGTCCTTCGATCATTTCCTCGTCGGTGATGACCTCATAAGCACCAGGCGGCAACAGCCGGCCGACCCCCTTGAGATGGAACGGACGCTTGAAATGAATCATTTCCCGTCGCGAGCGCATGGTCATGTATCGACCGTGCGCCCTTTCCCCGCAAATAGCTATCGATTTCTCGAACACAAAGCGGCATTCGTCCAGGTTAGGGTAACCCGCGCCAGCCGCTGAACCGGGGACTAATACGGCCCGGCATCGCAATTACGAGAACAATCGATCGGTCGCCTTGTCGAGCCGCTTCGCCGAACCGCTCGCGTCACTTAAATGACCAACCAATTCACCGGATAGCCGGTAGATGTTCTTGCCCTTGAGGTCAAAGAGCTTCTTGCCGCTAAGATCGAAAATTTCGGGACCGACCACCACAGCGACACGGGTTCCCTTACTGTTGAATATGTTGCCGTTCATGAGCGGCCTCCTTGTTTGACAGCCCGCTGTGAATGCTGCGCCCATTCGTCGTCAGTAGCGAGATAAATCGACCGGAGCCCGCGCCTTTACTGCGGCGGCCTCAGCGGACTGCCCAACCATCCCAGCGCTATGCGCAAAGCGCCGGCCGCCGAGGTATCTGTCTTCCCGGCCTTCACCCCGCCTGCAAGCATCATCGTGAAGGCAGCCTCGCCCCGCAAGGAACGGGGCGAAGCGCCGCGACGCAATCCGCCCTCAGCTCGTCGGCATGACGTAGGCGTAGATGCGGCCGCGCGAGACTGGCAACTCGCGGACGCGGTTGCCGCTGTTGCCGGAGATCATGATCGGATTGCCCTTGGCGTCGATGCCGGTGATGATGCCGACATGGCCGCCGCGGCGGCCGCGCGACATCACCGCAATGGCGCCGACCTGCGGGCCGGCAACGCGCTGGCCGTATTTCGCGAACGAGCTCGCCATGTCCGAGCCGGTGCCGCGATAGCCGGAATGTTGCAGGACCATGTTCATGAACCGCGCGCACCACAGGCTGCCGCGTCCCGTGGGGTTGCCGCCGAGATATTTCCGTGCTTCGGCCACGACGTTCGATGAGGTGAAGCTGGATGCCATCGCGCCGCCGGTCGGCGGTACCGTCGAATTGGATTCGACGCTCGTTCCTGGCGTGACGCTGGCGTTGGCATCGGCAAGACCGCGCGCGTGCATCTGCGTGACCGCGCGCTCCCAGCGCGATGTGTGCCGGGCGTGCCGGATCCGGGCACGACGGCCGGCGCGATCGGCGCGCGCTGCCTTGACTGTGTTGGACGAGACGAAACCGCCGGGTGTCACCATCTCGGCGCTGCTTCCCAGGAAGCTCGGGTTATTCTCGGCAAAGCCGCCTGTCTGCATTTGTGCAGCCCTGCGCTTCCAGCGCGACATCCTGAGAGCATGGCGATGGTGGCGATATGCATAATGCTTGACGTGATGGCCGGCGTGATAGGCGCGAGCGTGTCGCCCTGCGCCGTGATGTGGTCTTGCTGAAGCCGGAGAGACAAATACGAAGATGGAAACCGAACACAGTGCCAGCGCAATGAAACGAAGCGACCGGCGAAACGCAAACAACTGACTCATACTTGGACCTCTAACACTCCCACACTTTGCGTTCGTCTACGAACGAACGCGGCCGGCGTTTTGCGTTTGGCGATGTGACGAGAGGAAGATTTTGTGTGGCGGAGAGGAAACAATTTCGGGGTGATTCCGCGACGATTCGATGGCGAAAATGAACCTTTCCTGCCGCATTGCAGCCCCGAGAATTAATTGCAATTTTGTGGGTTAGCTGCGCAAGGAAGTTACGAAACAACAAGAAAATCGAGAGAGGAATCCGAAATGCCCTATGCCGTCGCCAAGGATCGCGTGCGTCTCTATTTCGAGGAGGCCGGAAGCGGGACGCCGATCATCTTCCTGCACGAGTTCGCGGCCGACCACACCAATTGGGAGCCGCAGATGCGCTACTTCTCGCGTGGCCATCGCTGCATCGCCTATTCGGCGCGCGGCTATACGCCATCCGACGTGCCTCCCTCGGCCGAGGTCTACACCTACGAGTATTTCTACACCGACGCGCTCGCCGTGCTCGATCACCTCGGCATTGCCAAAGCGCATTTCGTCGGCCTGTCGATGGGCTCCTATTCCTCGCTGCAGATCGGCCTCAACGCAGCCGACCGCGCGCTGTCGATGACGCTCGCCGCCGTCGGCGCCGGCTCGTCACTCGAACATCTCGACGCCTTCCGCGCGCAATGCGTCGCCAATGCCGAGCAGTATGAGGAGATCGGATCGGTTGAAGTCGCCAAGGTGACGCGTGAGGCGCCGAGCCGGATTCCGTTTTTGCTGAAAGACCCGCGCGGCCACGCCGATTTCTACGCCGCGCTGGCGCGGCACGATGCCAGGGGCTCGGCCAACACCATGCGCAGCTTTCAGGGCAAGCGACCGTCGATCTACACCATGACGGATGCGATCCGACGCGTGCCGACCCCGGCGCTGATCCTGTGCGGCGACGAGGACGACAACTGTATTGAACCGAGCCTGTTCCTGAAGCGGCATTTGCCGGCCGCGGGGCTCACGTTCTTCCCGAAGTCGGGCCACGTGCTCAATCTGGAAGAGCCGGCGCTGTTCAACGAGATGGTGGAGCGGTTCATCGCGCTGGTGGAAGCCGGGCGATGGCCGGCACGCGATCCGCGGTCGATGGTGGCGGCGGTGGTCTAACTGCAGCGCAGCACACGTGATGGACGCACCGGCGGAAGGGTTCCCTCTCCCCTTGCGGGAGAGGGTTAGGGAGAGGGGTGCCGCTTGCTCCGTCGTTGGACGGATAAAGATGGCCTCTGCGAAGACCTTCTCTCGCGATGCGAGTCGTGTTGAGCTCACCGTATCTCTTCTGCTGGAGCCCGGGGCTACCCCTCTCCCCAACCCTCCCCCGCAAGGGGGGAGGGAGCCCTGACAGCGTGCTTACCTCACAATGGTGCGCGATCCGGGTCGCTGGTGGCGGTTTGACGGCGTCACTTCCCCTTCCCGCCCCTACTCAGCAAAAACACGCCCTGCTCGCCGAACATGTTCCAGACCCACCAGGGCAGGTTCAGCGGCACCGGGCGGCCGTAGAGATCGAGCGCCACCGCGCGCTCCATCTTGACGTTGATCTCGTCGCAGAGCTGGACGAAATCCTTGATCGTGCAGAAATGGATGTTCGGCGTGTCGTACCAGGTCGCCGGGAGGTTTTCGGTACGCGGCATGTGGCCGCCGACGAGCAGTTGCAGCCGCATCTTCCAGAAGCCGAAATTCGGAAACGACACGATCGCGCGCCGGCCGATGCGCAGCAGGTTTTCCAGGACCGGTTTCGGCTGCCGCGTCGCCTGCAGCGTCTGCGACAGGATGACATAATCGAAGGCATCGTCCGGATAATTGACGAGGTCGGTGTCAGCGTCGCCCTGCACCACGGCGAGCCCCTTGGCGACGCAGCGATTGACGCCCTCGCGCGACAGCTCGATGCCGCGGCCATCGATGCCGCGGCTCTCCAGAAGTTGCAGCAATTCGCCGTCGCCACAGCCGACGTCGAGCACTTTTGAGCCAGCCGGAATCATTTCGGCGACGAGGAGATGATCGGTGCGATATTTGCCGGTGCGATCGGGAGCGATGCCGCCGAGCGGCAGGGCCTGTTCCTGTAACGCCATGTCAGGCTCTATCTCTCTTTTTTGACGCGTTTTCTTCACTTGAACCGGTATCCACTTCGCTCGAAAACGCTTTGCTATCAAGGCCGCGCGCATTGCCCGCGGATTCTAGGAAGGCGCGAGAAATGTCGAAGAACTCGGGCACGTCGAGCAGGAAGGCATCGTGGCCGCGGTCGGTCTCGATCTCGGCGAACGACACTCGCGCGCTCGAAGCATTCAGCGCATGCACCAGCGCCCGCGATTCCGAGGTCGGAAACAGCCAGTCGGAGGTGAACGACACCACGCAGAAGCGGGTCTTGATGCCGCGAAACGCTTCCGCCAGCACGCCGTCATGGTCGGCGGCGATATCGAAATAGTCCATCGCGCGCGTCAGGTAGAGATAGCTGTTGGCATCGAAGCGCTCGACAAAGGAAGAGCCCTGATAGCGAAGATAGCTTTCGACCTGAAAATCCGCATCGAACGAAAATGTCGGCAGCTCGCGATCCTGCATCCGCCGCCCGAACTTGCGATGCAACGCGGCGTCGGAGAGATAGGTGATGTGCCCTGCCATCCGCGCCACCGCCAGTCCGCGATGCGGATGCGTGCTGCGCTCGAAATAGCGCCCATGGTGCCAGTCCGGATCAGCCATCACGGCCTGCCGGCCAAGTTCGTGAAACGCGATATTTTGCGCCGAATGGCGCGTCGAGCAGGCGACCGGTAGCGCCGAAAACACCCGTTCCGGATAGGCTGCCGTCCATTGCAGCACCTGCATGCCGCCCATCGATCCGCCGATCACGCATAACAATGTTTGGATGCCCAGCCGGTCGAGCAACATGGCCTGCGCGCGGACCATGTCGGGAATGGTGATGATCGGAAAATCCAGTCCCCACGCCTTGCCGGTCGCCGGGTTGGTCGAGGCCGGACCGGTCGATCCCATGCAACCGCCGATCACGTTCGAACAGAGGATGAAATATCTGTCGGTATCGAGCGGCCGCCCTGGACCGACCATGATTTCCCACCAGCCGGCCTTGCCGGTCAGAGGATGCACGTTGGCGACATGCTGATCCAGCGTCAGCGCGTGACAGATCAGGATCGCGTTGGAGCGGTCGGCGTTCAGTTCGCCATAGGTCTGGTACGCGATCTGGAATGGCGCGAGATCGATGCCGCAATCGAGCTTCAAGGGCTGCTCGATGCCGAATTTGACCACCGGCGAGGTCGGATGATCGGCCTCGTGGGCACGGTCCTCGCTGTGAATCGACGGGCTGGATACCGACTGCAATTGTGTCATCCCGACCTTCCTCCTTGCGGAGGTCCTTACAGACAGAAATCAGGCCGCAAAAAACCCGGCCTGAACGAAAGGTTCGGCCGGGATCAATCTGTCCCCGGCCTGTTTAGCGAGTTGTTTAACGTGGCTGCAAGCCGGCCGGCTCAAATGACCACGGAATGGAACAAAGCTAGTCCGAAGCAGGTCCCTCGTCAAGGCAGCCGCATGGTTAACCCTGCACCGATCATGGCGGATCTGACGTTTCTCTTTGCTTTCGACGGCCGTCTTTTCTAATCAATGCACCTTGCTGGGTGGTGATTTCAGACCGATCCGGCGCTGAAGGTTTTAACATGTCCAAGGCTCCCCCGGCTCCGCCCTCGCTGCAGGAATTGCGCAAGGAGATCGACGCGATCGACGAGCAGGTCCATCGCCTCTTGATGGCGCGCGGCGACATCATCGACCGCCTGATCCAGGTGAAGCAGACCCAGGAGGTGGGCTCGGCGTTCCGGCCCGCGCGCGAGGCCAGCATGATGCGCAGCCTGGTCGAGCGCCATCGCGGCATCCTGCCGCTCGATACCATCGAGAGCATCTGGCGCGTCATCATCTCGACCTTTACTTACGTCCAGGCGCCGTTCTCGGTGCATGCGGACGTCTCGGTCGGCGAGCCCGCGATGCGGGATTCGGCGCGGTTTCACTTCGGCTTTGTCGTGCCCTATGTCGGCCATTTCAGCGCACAGGCCGCGGTTGAAGCCGTGGCGAAATCCAAGGGCGATCTGGCGCTGGTCTCGGCGGTCTCGAGCCGCACGCCGTGGTGGAGCGCGCTGGAAGCCGAAGGCGCGCCAAAAATCATTGCCCGGCTGCCGTTCCTCGAGCGCGCCGATCATCCGGCCGCGCTGCCGGTGTTCGTGATCTCGCGCGTGGCCGATGATGCCATGGTGACGGAGGTGCAGATGTGGAGCGTCCGCGTCTCGGGGTGGAACGCCGATATCGCCCGCGCGCTCGCCCCGCTCGCCGAAATCGTCGCCGTGCCCGATACCGCTTTCGACGGCGCGGCGCTTTTGGTGTCGGATGCCGGCGCCGGGTTCGAAAAGATCAAGACCGCCCTGATCCAGGCCGGCGCCTCGGTGCGCTCGTCGGCTCTCGTCGGCAGCCACGCAACACGCTATACGGTGCCCCCGAACGGGTCGGCGAAGCCTTAAACGCCGTCCGAAATTCCGGAGTTGAAGATGAACCGCCCCGTGCCGAATCCCGGCATTCTCGATATTGCGCCCTACACGCCCGGCAAGAGCCCGGTGCCGGAGCCGGGCCGCAAGGTGTTCAAGCTGTCGGCCAACGAGACCCCGTTCGGGCCGTCGCCGAAGGCAATCGAAGTCTACAAGCACGTGGCTGATCATCTGGAGGACTATCCGGAAGGAACCTCACGGGTGCTGCGCGAAGCGATTGGGCGCGCCTACGGGCTCGATCCCAACCGCATCATCTGCGGCGCCGGCTCGGACGAAATCCTTAATCTCTTGGCGCACACCTATCTCAGCCAGGGCGATGAGGCGATCTCGACCGCCCACGGCTTCCTGGTCTATCCGATCGCGACGATGGCGAACGGCGCCAAGAACGTTGTCGCGCCCGAGACCAATTTTACCGCCGACGTCGATGCCATTCTCGCGCGCGTGACGCCGCGCACGAAACTGGTGTGGCTCGCCAACCCGAACAACCCGACCGGCACCTACGTGCCGTTCGACGAGGTCAAGCGATTGCGCGCTGGCCTGCCGCCACATGTGCTGCTGGTGCTCGACGCTGCGTACTCCGACTACGTGTCGCGCAACGATTACGAGCTCGGCCTGGAGCTGGTGGCCACCACCGAAAACACCGTGATGACGCACACCTTCTCCAAGATTCACGGGCTGGCGGCATTGCGGATCGGCTGGATGTTCGGTCCGGCGCACATCATCGACGCGGTCAACCGCATTCGCGGGCCCTTCAACGTCTCGACGCCGGCGATGCTGGCGGCGGTCGCCGCGATCGAGGACACCGCGCATGTCCAGAAGTCGAAGGCGTTCACCGAAGAGTGGCGCAACTGGCTGACGGAGGAGATCGGCAAACTCGGACTGAAGGTGACGCCGAGCGTCGCCAATTTCGTGCTGATTCACTTCCCGACCGAGAAGGGCAAGACCTCGGCCGATGCGGACGCGTTCCTGACCAAACGTGGCTTGGTGCTGCGGGCACTCAACAATTACGGCCTGCCGCATGCGCTACGCATGACCATCGGCACCGAGGAGGCCAACCGCCTCGTCGTCGACGCCTTGCGCGACTTCATGGCGGCCAAGTGAGTACGGTACCGATCTTCCGACGCATCGCGCTGATCGGCTTCGGCCTGATCGGCGGCTCGATCGCGCGCGCGGTGCGAGTCCAGGGGCTCGCGAGCGAAATCGTCACCACCGCGCGTTCGGAGAAAACCCGTGCGCGGGTTACCGAGCTCGGCATCGTCGATCGCGTGCTGGAGACCAACGCGGAAGCCGTCAAAGATGCCGACCTCGTGATCCTCTGCATCCCCGTCGGCGCCTGCGGGCAGGTGGCGCAGGAGATCGCGCCGTTCCTGAAAGCGGGCGCGATCATCTCCGACGCCGGCTCGGTCAAGGGCGCCATCGTCCGCGAAATGGCGCCGCATTTGCCGGGCCATGTTCATTTCGTTCCGGCACATCCGGTCGCCGGCACCGAGCATTCGGGTCCTGATTCCGGCTTCGCCGAACTGTTTATCAACCGCTGGTGCATTCTCACCCCGCCCGAGGGCACCGACCCCCTGGCGGTCGAAACGCTGCGCGCGTTCTGGGCTGGCATGGGCGCCAGGGTCGAGACCATGACGCCGGATCATCACGACCTGGTGCTGGCGATCACCAGCCATTTGCCGCATCTGATCGCCTACACCATCGTCGGCACCGCGGACGAGCTGGCGCAGGTAACGTCGTCGGAAGTGATCAAATTCTCCGCCGGCGGCTTTCGCGACTTCACCCGCATCGCGGCGTCCGACCCGACAATGTGGCGCGACGTGTTTTTGAACAACAAGGAGGCCGTGTTGGAAATGCTCGGCACCTTCAACGAGGACCTTTCAAAACTCACCCGCGCCATCCGCCGCGGCGACGGCGAGGCGCTGTTCGAGCATTTCACCCGCACCCGCGCCATCCGCCGCGGCATCGTCGAGATCGGCCAGGATTCCGCCGCGCCGGATTTCGGGCGCCCGCATCCACCGCTGAAGAGGACGGAGTGAGAAGGGCGCGGCTTCGCGCATGCGTGCCGGACGTTCCATCGTCATTGCGAGCCACCCGGTCGACGCGAAGCGCCGCCGGATGACAGGCTCCGCGAAGCAATCCATTTTTGCCGCTTGCGGAGGAATGGATTGCTTCGTCGCTCGCTCCTCGCAATGACGGAGTTGGCCGCTCCACACTAGGTCGTCATACCCGCGAATGCGGGTATCCAGTACGCCGCGGCTTCCCGATTCAATCATTGCTGTCTCCGGAATACTGGGTCACCCGCTTTCGCGGGTGACGACAATTGAGTATGCGTTCGCGTTCTCGCGACGCTAAGCGCCCGCGGCTTGCATGAACCTTCCCCTCAAACAAAGGGAGCAGGACCGGCACGCCTGCTGATCTCCGGAACCTTGGGGTGTTCTGGGAGTTATGAACCAAGCGGGATTGCGCGATTTTGCGTTCGGCTCAACACACACATGTGCCGCCTGTCGTCGCAAACGGCGGCATCGCAGGAGGCTCTCATGAGCATCAAGCGAATCCTGGTTCCACTTCCCGGCTCAGCCAGTCACACCGGTCAAATAGAAACGGCCCTGTCTGCCGCGAAGGCGTTGGGGGCTCACGTCCAGGCACTGTTCATCAGTGAGCCGCCGCCGCCGGTCACGCGTGGCGGCCTAACGGTCACCGAAATGGGACGAACGGCGGCCATCCCGGTAAACTGGCACGCCGAGGAACGGGAGCGAGCTGCGCGGGATGCGCGTGAGGTATTCGCGCAGGCCTGCGCGGTAGTCGGCATCCCGATGCTATCGGCGAGCGACGAGCCCGGCAGCCCGCTCGCAGCATCCTGGCGCGAAGCCGAGGGATCGTATGTGGAAATCGCGGTGCAACGTGCCGCTGCCTTCGACCTGATGATCGCCGCAAGCGCCACCGTGATGGAATCGCTCATGGCCATTGCAGAGCAATCGCTGCTGCGGACCCGTCGCCCCGTACTGTTGGCGCCGGCTAGCCTGCAGAGTGATCTGACCGACAGCGTGATGATCGCCTGGGACGAGAGTCCGGAATGCTGGCACGCGGTCTCGGCTGCCATACCGTTCATGCAACTCGCCAAATCAGTGCAGGTCATAAGCGTTGACCGGGACGCCAGCAATCGCCAAGCCTCGCAGGCGGAAGTACTTGCCTATTTGCGCTGTCATGGCATCGGTGCGACCGGGCAGGTGGTTGCACCGGAACTGCGCTCGGTGGGAGATACGCTGCTCGCGGCGGGGGCAGAGCATGAAGCCGGCCTACTGATCATGGGCGCCTATTCCCACAGCCGCCTGCGCGAGATCCTTCTGGGTGGGGCCACGCGCCACATCCTTAAGAACGCTTCGGCACGCCCCGTTCTCTTGGCGCATTAGCCCTCGTCAGAACGCAACCCAGCTCAGGTTGCCGCCAACGCCAACACTATGGCCGGCCGAAGGCGGGTTGGGGGCCGTGCCGGATTTCGGTCGCCCGCATCCGCCACTGAGGAAGACGGAGTGAGGCGCGGCTTAGGCGATTGCGCTCCGCTCTCCACGGCGAAGCGATAACGAGATTGCACAAAGTCGTCATACCCCGCGAAGGCGGGGTATCCAGTGCGCCGCGGCCTATCGACTCAATCACTAGCGCCTCTGGAATACTGGATCGTCCGCCCCAGTGCGCAATTGCGCACAAGGCGGACGATGACGGCGGATGCGAGATCGATTTGCCTATTCACAACGGCGGATCACGACCGCCGCATCAAAACAGCGGCGGCACCTGGCCCACTTTCAGCGGGCCCAGAAACACCGCGCCATCAACAAAGCGCAGCGGGAAGGCGCGCGCTTTCCGCCCCTCGAGCTCCGCCTCCTTGCCGAGCGAATTGATACCGGCCGCGACGCCGGCATTGGCGTTCTGCTTGACGACCTTGCCGAGCCCCGGAATCGCCTTGTCGAGCGCGCCGAATAGATTGTTGAGGTCCTGGCTCTTGACGCCGGGTGCGACGCGATCCAGCGTTGCCTGCGGCACGCCCTCCTCCAGCATCTTCTCGAGGCCAAGCGCCGGAATTACTTTCTCGATTCCCGCCACCGTCATCTGCAATTCGCCGTCGATTCGACCCTGCGCATTGAGGCTCAATGTGCCCGCGGCCAACGAGATCAGATCGCCCTGCTGAATCCGCGACCGCACGATCTCGACATGGCCACCCGCTGCCTGCAGCTCCCTGAACCGTTCGGGCCACGGCTTCGGCGTAAAATCCCTCAAACCAGTGAGCTTCGTCTGGATGTCGGTGTCGAACGGCTGCGCCAGCACCGGGTGCACCTCCTGCACATTGCCGCCCGATATCTGCAGTACGGCTTCGATCACGGGGTGATCCTTCGTCGAGCCTTCGGCAAGACGGCCGTGCAACTCGACATGGCGGGCGCGCGCGAGCGGGGTCTCGACCGGTCCGTTGACGCGGTCGATCGAGGGATTGTCGAACACGATGGAAGCGCGCTGCGGCACATCGGGCAATCCGCTCACGCTGCTGCGGCCCAAGGTCCAGTTCACCTTCATCGACGGCGGCTGGCCGCGATCGGCGAGCGTAGCCGGCGCCTTGAATTCGGCGATCAAGAGTTTCGGCTGGTAGATCTGCGCGATCACCATGATCTCACCGAGCCGCGCGGTGAACGGCACCTGCGCGCCGGCGATCTGCGAGACCAGCGAAACGCTGGCGTCGTCGCAGCGGACTTCGAAGCGGAACGGGAAGCCGGCCACCGAACGCTTGCCGCAGGCATAGACCCGACCGGCTTTCGCCTCCTGCAGCGCCCACGCATCCGCGCGCACGCCGACTTCGGAAGCGGCATAGAACCAGAATGCGCTCCATGCCGCGGCGGCAATGACGAGCAGCGCAGGCATGATGAAGAGGCGCCACAGCGGGCGCCGGCGCGGCGCGGGGGTCATGTCAGGCATGCGGCGTCCTTTGGCTAGCGATTTTGGCGAATGTAAGTATCCGCTCGTCGCAACAAAAGGCATTGAATCCACTTCGCTTTGTCGCGCCGTTCTGGTAGCGGTGCACCCGGCATGTCCGCAATTGAGTTCAACGATACGGAATTCTCGCAAGGCGACCTCTGGGTGTTCGGCTACGGCTCCCTGATGTGGCGCCCGGGCTTCGAATTCATCGAACGGGTTCCGGCGCGGCTGATCGGCGAGCACCGCGCGCTCTGTGTCTTTTCCTTCGTCCATCGGGGCACGCCGGAAAAGCCCGGCCTCGTTCTCGGACTCGACCGCGGCGGCGCCTGCCGCGGCATCGCATTCCGCGTCGCGGAGAAGCACCGCGCGGCCACCATCGCCTATTTGCGCGAGCGCGAGCAGGTCACTTCAGTCTACCGCGAGGTGATGCGGTCGGTGTGGCTGGAGAACGATGCGCGTCAGCGCGTCAGTGCACTCGTCTACGTGGTCGATCGCGGCCACGTGCAATATGCCGGCCGGCTGTCGCTGGCTGAGCAATTGCGTCATGTGCTGCAGGGGCACGGCCAGTCCGGCGTCAACCGCGATTACGTTTTGGCTACCGTGAAAGCCATCGAAGCGGAAGGTTTTCGCGATTCGCAACTGCACCGGCTCGCGGCGATGCTGCACACCCAGCATCCACCGCCTCTTCCCACAGAGAACAGCGACCGTTGAGCTCGGGTGTGTGCTCATAAGCGGACTGAAATGAAGCCCAGTGCCGCGATAGCCCGCATCCGCCATTGGAGGCAAAGCGGACCTCGAAGGTCGGGGCCGCGCACGTCTGTTAGTGACCGCCCCCGTAGCCGACCTATGGACCGGATGCGAGTGCCATGAGGATTGTGCGCAGGCTTAAGAGCACTACGACGCAGCCGACTAGAAGCATCAGGACTTTATCCGGGATGTGTTTGGTCGCAAGCGCTGCGAACGGCGCCGCGATGACTCCCCCGATGATAAGACCGGCGATGATAGGCCACAGGCTCAGGCCAACGGTGAGAAAGAAAGTCGTTGATATGGTCAAAGTGACGAAAAACTCGGCCAAGTTGACTGAGCCGATGGCGTAGCGCGGCGTCGCACCTTGGCCAAGGAGTGTAGAGGTCACGACCAGGCCCCATCCTCCTCCGCCAATGGCGTCGAGGACGCCGCCGAACAAACCCAGAGGGCCGACTGCGCGCGGAGTAGGTGCCTCAATGGGGCGAGCCGCTAGCGCCTTCCAGACGATAAAAGCGCCAAGCAGAAGGAGGTAAGCGCTGATGAAAGGCTTCAAGGCTTCGCCGGGGAGTTCGGAGAGTGCAAAGGCGCCGATTGCCCCACCAATCATTCCCGGAATGGCAAGACGCAGGAGCAGTTTGCGGTCAACATTGCCAAAGCGCCAATGGGCGAGACCCGAGGCGCCGGTGGTGAATGTCTCCGCCGCATGCACACACGCGCTTGCGGTGGCGGGAGGCACGCCCAGGCCGAGGAGCACAGAGGTAGCCGTTACGCCGTAGGCCATGCCGATCGCACCATCGATCATTTGCGCGACGAAGCCTATGATGACGTAAAGGAGTACGTCGTCCCACATGGGAATCCCCGATCGACCTGTTTCCGCCGGTTACGAACGCCAGCACGGCGTCCACACTATCGACCTCATATTCTTAACAAGCCAAAGACGTCCCCAATTTCATCAACAACACGCACTGCTGTTCCGCAAAATCGCTCTAGTCTAGTTGACTTGCGCCGTCGCCGGCCGGCCCGGCGCGGGCGCAGGCTGATCGGAAGGTTCCGGCACGAGATCGATGCCCGCTCCGGCGAGGCGCACGCGCACCTCCGCGGCGACATATTTCGCATATTCCGACAGCAACAGACGCAGCGTCGCGCCGCTGGTCCACCACGGCTCGTCGCGCCATTTTTCGCCGATCACCGCGAACGGTATCAGCGTGACATCAGGCATCGCATGCGACAATTCCAGAATGGCCCGCGGCATGTGGTAATTCGACGTCACCACGATCAGCGACTTGAAGCCGCGCTCCTGCGCCCAGCGCCGCGTCTCGGCGGCATTGCTGCGCGTGTTGACCGCGGAGCGGTCGAGATCGACGCAACAGCCGAGCAGCGACTGGTTGTCGGGCAGCGAGCGGGAAATGTCGCGCACGGCGTTGGTCGGATGCACACCCGAAATCAATAGCCGCTTGCCGTAGCCGCCGGCCAGCAATTCCATCGCATCCGAAACCCGCGACGAAC
Source organism: Bradyrhizobium sp. AZCC 1578 (assembly GCF_036924675.1). NCBI lineage: Bacteria > Pseudomonadati > Pseudomonadota > Alphaproteobacteria > Hyphomicrobiales > Nitrobacteraceae > Bradyrhizobium > Bradyrhizobium sp. AZCC 1578. Next base: position 4,832,626 of record NZ_JAZHRZ010000001.1, on the reverse strand, counting down.
CGCCGGTGAAGACCACGATCCCGTCGGCGCTGCGCGCCGGCTTGATTTCGACGCCGCGCAATTGCGAGAGAAAGGCGATGAAGCCTACCGCCGCAGCGACGAACAGGATCGCCATTGAGCCGACGATGACCGCACGCAGCCATCCGCGCGGCCGCGCGGCACCCGCCCTCGGCGTGCTATCGTCGTGCTGCAAATCCATATCGTCCGGCAACCCTCGTCCCACGGATAATTCTAGAACGTTTTCACGCGAAGTGGAGTCCCGGTCCGCGGGTCAAGTCCGTGACTTGCTTCACTTGAAAACACCAATGGCCCGAATCAATCGATATCGTCCAGCGTCGCAAACAGCGTCCGCCGCGACGCCCAGGCGGTAATGGCGGCAATCGCCACGGCCTGTACCGCCAGCGCCAGATAGCCGGACGGCGGCAGCGAAAATGTCCCGAGCAGCGCCGCGAACTGATCGCCGACAGGGGTGCCCGAGAACCAGCCGGCGATCGATTCGGAGAAGCCGAAACCGAGCATCGCGGCGCCGCCGCCGATCACCCCGCCCTCCAGCCCGAGCCGGAGAAAATGCCGCAGGAAATGGTTGGCGATATAGCGATCGCCGGCGCCGACGAAGTGCAGCACCTCGACGATCGGGCGATTCGCCGCCATCGCGCCGCGGGTGGCGAACGACACCGAAATGATCGTCGCCACGATCACCAGCGCGAGAATGCCGATGCCGGCAAACACGGTAGCTCCGGTCATCGAGCGCATGCGCTCGATCCAGGCGCGGTGATCGTCGACGCTTGCCGACGGCGCCACTTGCGTCACCCTGGAGCGCAATGCCGCGAGGTCGAGCGTAGTGCCGGGCTGGACGCGCGCGACGACGACGCGCGGCACCGGCAACTGCTCGATCGACAGCCCGCTGCCGAGCCACGGCTCCAGCAATCTGGCCGATTCATCCTTGCTGAACGGTTTGACCTGGACGATGCCGGGCTGCGTCCGCATCGCCTCCACCACCGCGGCCGCGTCGCGCTCGAGATCGCGCCCTGCCTGCGGGCGCACCTGAACGGTGATTTCGCTGGCGACTTCGGACTGCCATTCCGCCGCCGATGCGCTGACGAGCAGCACGGTGCCGGTGGTGATGGAAGCAAGGAACGTCATGATCGCGACGACGGCGACCAGCGCACGGCCGGAGATCGACGCTCGCGGCACGATCGGCGACATGTTACGCGCCCGCGCCGGCACCTGCGGACGTTCGTTGCCGAGGTCCACCAACGGCCCATGCTCGTCACCGGCCCTACTCATAGATGTGCAGCCGTCCCTGGTGCAGCACCATCCGCCGCGCCTCGTACTGGTCCATCAGCGTGATGTCATGGGTCGCGATGATCACCGCGGTGCCCAGCCTGTTCAATTCGATGAACAGCCGCAAGAGGCGCCGGCCGAGCGTCGGATCGACGCTGCCGGTCGGCTCGTCCGCCAACAGCAATTGCGGCCGCGAGATCACCGCGCGCGCGATCGCCGCGCGCTGCTTCTCACCGCCCGACAGGATCGGCGGCAGCGCGTCCATGCGCTCGCCGAGGCCGACCCACTTCAGGAGATCGATCACCTCGCGGCGATAGCTGGATTCGTCACGGCCCATCACGCGGAACGGCAGCGCCACGTTCTCGTAAGTCGTCATGTGGTCGAGCAGACGAAAATCCTGCAGCACGATACCGATGCGCGTGCGCAGACCCGCAATCTGATCCTTGCCGAGCAGCGAGACGTCCTGGCCGAACAGGTTGACGAGGCCGCGGGTCGGCCGCAGCGACAGAAACAACAGCCGCAGCAGCGAGGTCTTGCCCGCGCCCGAGGGACCGGTGAGAAACTGGAAGGAATGGGCGGGAATAACGAAGGAAAGGTCGCGCAAAATCTCCGGGCCGAGCCCGTAGCGCAAACCGACATTTTCGAACCGAACCAAGCTCAGCTCCGCTCGACATGTACCATGGCCGAGCTCCGCTCGGCATGGACTGTGGCCGAGCTCCGCTCGGCGTGGACCGTGGCCGGAAACCCCGGACTTGAACCTGAACCTGGACCCGAACCTGAACTTTGGGCTCGTGGCCCGCTGGTTTGGGCGCCAACCGGACAAAACGGTTTTGCGGCCGTTATGGTTTCCGATTCGTTAACGGTCGGTATGTAGCATCCGGGCGAAGACACTGGTGAGATGGGCTCCATGCATATCGTTTGTCCCCATTGTACAACATCTTACGCCATCAATCCGACCACCTTGGGGACCGGCGGGCGCACCGTCCGCTGCTCCCGCTGCAAGGAAACCTGGCTGGCGCGGCCCGAGGACGCGATCGAACTGGCCGCCATGCCGGCAGCCATGCCAAATGCTCCGCTGCCAAATGCTCCGCTGCCAAGTGCTCCGCCAGCTCCGGCGCAATCGAGTCAGCCGGCCGCAAGCGATGCCGCGGCCGAATGGGAGGCGATGGCGCGCGAGGAAGAGGAACGGGACACCCCGGTGGTCGACAGTCCCTCGATTTCGGCAGGCTGGCCGGCCGAGGGCGAAGGGTCGCGCCAAGGCGGCGACAGAGGCGGCGACAGCGACTGGCCATCGGTTGCCCGGCACGATGCGGAAGACCATGGGGATATCCCCATCACCACGCACCGCGAGCGGCTGGCCCGTCTTTTCCGGCTGCCCTCCCTGCCCCGTATTCCGTTCATCCCGTCCGTCGGCCTGCCGACCGCCTGCGCCGCGATGGGCGCGCTGATACTGGCGCTGATGATCTGGCGCACCGAAATCGTGCGGCTGCTACCGCAAACCGCGACGTTCTACAAGATGGTCGGGCTGGAAGTGAACCTGCGCGGGCTGGCGTTCAAGGACATCAAGATCAGCAACGAGACCGTGGACGGCAAGCCAGTTCTGGTCATCGAGGGCGTGATCGTCGGCGAGACCAAAAAGCCGGTCGAATTGCCGCGGCTGCGCTTCTCCGTCCGCGACGCGCAGGGTGCCGAGATCTACGCCTGGAACGCGGTACTGGAACAGCCGGTGCTCAAGCCCGGCGAGCGCGCCTATTTCAAGTCGCGGCTGGCTTCGCCGCCGCCCGAAGGCCGTAATATTGACGTACGCTTTTTCAACAAGCGGGATCTGGCCGGCCACGCCTGAACCTGGCCGCGCTTCCGCAAGGCGAGAGATCAAGACTTCATGCCACGCGTGCTGATTGCCGATGACGAAGATTCCATGCGCTCGCTGGTGGCGCGCGCCATCGCCATGGATGGCCACGAGACCGTCACCGCCGAGGACGGCGCCGATGCGCTCGATATCCTGACGCGCGAGCAAGGCCTATTCGACCTGCTCTTGACCGACATCCAGATGCCGGTCATGGACGGCATCGCGCTGGCGCTGACGGCGGCGCGGGATTTTCCCAACCTGAAGATCCTGCTGATGACGGGCTTCGCCGATCAGCGCGAACGCGCCTCCGGCCTCAATGCGATCGTGCACGACGTGGTGACGAAACCGTTTTCGGTGCACGACATCCGTACGGCTGTGGCCGATGCGCTGGCGGCGGGGAAGAACGGGTAGGTTAATCCACGGTCGTCGTCCCCCGCGAAGGCGGGGGACCCAGTACGCCGCGGCCTTTCGATTCTAGCGCTGACGTCACTGGAATACTGGATCACCCGCCTTCGCCTTCGCGGGTGATGACAGTTTGCGCGAGGGCGGCCGCGCAGGCCTAGCCCCTCAATAATCCTTCAACAGCCGCTCGATGTAATCCAGTTCGATCTGCGGACGGGCCGAATCGCCGAGACGGCGGCGCAGTTCTTCCAATATCCGGCGGACCCGCTGCACGTCGATCTCGCCGGGGATCTTCACCGAATAGTCGTCGGTGAATTCGTTATGGCGCATCGGCCGTCCGAGCGGATCGGTCGAGTTGGCGGCGCCCTGCTGGCGGCCTCTGGGGTTGCCGGGGCCGTCGCCCGGCTGATCGCCGTCACCCTGCTGCATGGCTTCCGCAAGGCTCTGGGCGCCCTTGCGCAGCGCGTCCAGCGCACGGCCCTGCGAGTCCACCGCGCCATCGGCATTGCCCTCGCCGAGCCGGCCGGTGGCATCGCCCATGGCCGAATCGGCCTGATCGAGCCCGTCCTCGCCATCGCCTTGCTCGCCGCCTTGCCCCTGCTGGCCTTGACCCTGCTGGCCCTGCTGGTCGCCACGCTGACCCTGCTGGCCGCGCTGGCCCGGGCCCATGCCGCGCTTGGCGAGCTCTTCCTGCAACTTTTTCAGGCGGTCGCGCAGGCCCTGCTGGTCCTGCTGCAGGTCGCCCATGCTCTGATCGCCCTGCTTGTCACCCTGCTTGCCGCGCATGCGGTCGCGCCGCGAATCCTGGCCCTGCTTGTAGGTCTTGTCGCGCAATTGCTGCTGCTTGCGGATCATGTCGCCGAGTTCGTTCAGCGCCTGCTCCATCTCATTGTCGCCGCCCTGGCCGGGCTGCGCCATCTGCAGATTTTCCAGCATCTGCTGTAGTTGTTCCAATAGCTGCTTGGCGGCATCCTTGTCGCCGGAACGCGACATCCGCTCCAGCCGGTCGAGCATGTTCTTGAGATCCTGCTGGCTCAACATTTTCGTGTTGGGATCGAGCGGGCGCGCCTGTTGCTGCGGGTTGTTGCGGAACTGCTCGGCGAGCTGGCGCAGGAAATTGTCCAGCGCAGCACGCAGATTATCCGTCAGCTTCTTGATCTCCTCATCGGTGGCGCCACGCTCCAGCGCCTGCTTGAGCGCGTCCTGCGCCGCACGCAGCGCCTTCTCGACGTCGGTGATGTTGCCGTCCTCGATGGTGACGGCAAGCGCCCACATGCTGGCGACGACCTCGCGCAGCGCGGCGTCGGTGCGCGCCTCCTCCAGTTGGTGCTTAACACTGAAGAGACCGAGATAGTGACCGGCTTCGGGCGTGAACAGTTCCGGCGCGATCATCAGCGCATCGAGGGCGGTATAAACTTGCGAATTCTGATTGGCATCGAGCGCCAGAATGCGGCGTTGTTCGATCAGGGCGCGGGCGAGCGGCTTGGTGAACAGCCGTTCCGGCAGCCGCATGTTGAACGGCTCGCTCTTGCCCTCATTGCCGGCCTCGTCCTTGGCCGTGAGCGTCAGCGTCACATCGGCGCCGGCATAGGGATCCTCGCTGAGATCCTTCACGGTCTGGCCGACGCCATTGCGCGTGCGCGCATTCGGCAGCACCAGCGCAAACTGCGGCGGCTCGAACAGCGGCCGTGGCTCGGCCTTCTCGGCCTCCTTGCTCTTGTCTTCCTTGTTACCTTCCTTGTTCCCTTCCTTGCCGGAATCGGGAACACGGACGGCGAATTGCGCGCGCGCTTCGGTGACGCCGTAGTCATCCTCGAGCTTGTAGGACGTCTGCAGCGAGCCGCGGGCCTGACGCTCCGGATCTTTCGCCAGCGAGATGGTCGGGGCACGGTCGGGCGTCGCCGCGAAGCGCCACAGCGGCTGGCCGGAGGGCGCGCGGACATGCGCGGTGCCGTCACCCGTGATCTTGAAATGCCGTTCGTTGGTGCCCTTCGGCGCCTGCTCGCTGGGCGCGACCTCGGTCACGCCGCCGCCGACCACGACGTCGATATTGCCGCCGCTGGAGCGCACCAGCAGCGTGCTGCCTGCAGGCACCGGCAATGGTGCCCCGCTATCGGGAGAAGCCGCATCCCTGTTGGCGGCAGACAGAATGACCGGCGGCTTGCCGGTATAGAGCGGCGGAGTCACCCAGGCATCGACCCGGACGTTGGCCGGCGCCAGCACGCCGTTCCAGTCGAATGCCGCAGCAATTCGTAGCCGGCGCTCGTCGCCGGCGGCGACATAGGCGGCCGCCAGCATTACCATGACCAGCGCACGCAGCGCCCAGGGGTCGTGGATCGCCAGCCGCGGCGAAGGCAGCCCGGCGCGGATCCGCTTGATCGAGGCCAGCGTGCGCTCCCGCTGCTCCCGCCACAGCGCCTGCGCGATCGGATCACTGATCGAGAGTGTGTCGGTCAGCGCGGTCGCCGGGCGATGGCGAATGCCGGTGCCGCGGTCGAGCCGGCTCAACGCCTCTTCGCGGCTCGGCCAGCGAAACCGCACGAGCGGGAACAATGCGGCCAGCGCCGCGAGGGCGAACAGGCCAAGGCAGATCGCGCGTGCAAGGAACGGCAGCGCCAGCCACAATCCGGCCCAGGACACCACCAGGAACAGCCCAATGACGCTCAGAAACCGGACGAGCCCTGGCCAGGTACGTTCCCACGCAATCGCGTATTGGGCCCGTTGCAGAGCCTGCGTCAGTTGAAGCCGCGCGACGGCATCCGGCTCGCGCGCTGGCTTCGTGGGGTCGGGGGTGGCGCCGCTCAACAATCTCTCCGGGTTGTCGACAAGTCAGCCTAGCACAACGGCGGCAATGAGGCACCCGTCCCCGGGGTAACCCACACCCGGAAATACGCATAACATTACACGAAGGCGTGACTGCGGGCGTCCCGCCCCGTAACGTTCGCGCCGAACCGTAAAAATACGAGGAAGCGACATGGACCAGAAGACACACGACAAGGGGCTGGAAATTCGCAAAGCGGTGCTCGGCGAGGCCTATGTCGACAACGCGCTGAAGAGCGCCGATAGTTTTAACAAGCCGTTCCAGGAACTCGTCACCGAATATTGCTGGGGCGCGGTGTGGGGCCGCGAGGAACTGCCGCGCAAGACCCGCAGCATGCTCAATCTGGCCATGATCTCGATCCTGAACCGTCCGCACGAACTGAAGGCGCACATCAAGGGCGCGCTGACCAACGGCGTCAGCCGCGACGAGATCCGCGAGATCTTCATGCAGGTTTCGATCTATGCCGGCATCCCTGCCGGCGTCGACAGCTTTCGCATCGCGCGCGAGGTGTTCGCGGAATTGGACAAGGGCTGAGGCGCAGCACCATGGAAATCGGATTCATCGGCCTCGGGAAGATGGGCTTCCCGATGGCGCGCCGCCTGATCGAGGCCAAGCATCAACTCACCGTGTTCGATACGCGGCAGGAAGCCATAGGCAAGCTCGGCGCGCTCGGCGCGCAGGCGGCATCGTCGCCGAAGGATATCGCCGACCGCTGCGAGACGGTGCTGGCGAGCCTGCCGTCGCTGCAGGCGTCGCTTGAGGTTGCGACCGGCGCAGGTGGCGTGATCGAAGGGAGGCGCGTCAAACGCTTCGTCGATCTCTCTACCGTCGGCTCGCAGATGGCGGCCAGGATTCACGGTCTTCTGGCGAAGAATGACATCGTGCAGATCGACAGCCCCGTCAGCGGCGGCGTCGGCGGCGCCGAGAAGGGAACGCTGGCCGTGATGGTCTCCGGCCCGCGCGCCGATTACGAGTTGACAAAACCCGCGCTCGACGTGATCGGAAAAGTGTTTTTCATCGGCGAAAAGCCCGGCTCGGCGCAAACGATGAAACTGGCGAACAACTTCCTGTCGGCGACCGCGATGGTGGCGACCTCGGAAGCGGTTGTGATGGGCGTCAAGGCAGGGCTCGATCCAGCCGTCATGATCGACGTTATCAACGCAGGTTCCGGGCTGAACACGGCAAGCCGTGACAAGTTTCCGCGCTCGGTGCTGCCGCGCAGTTTCGATTTCGGCTTTGCCACGGGACTGATGGTGAAGGACGTGCGACTTGCGCTGGAGGAGATGAAATCGCTGGGACTGTCGATGGAAGTCGCCGAAGCGGTCGGACGGCTCTGGGAGATCATCATCCGCGACGAGGGCGCGGAGTCGGATTTCACCGCGGCGATCAAGCCGATCGAAAAGGCGGCGGGAGTCGTGGTCGGCGGTGGCGGGAAGAGAAGTAACGCGGCCGAATAGACGCCGCCGTCGTCCCTGCGAACGCAGGGATCCATACTCCGCGGCCGGTGTTGCTTAGAAAAAAAATAACGAGCAGGTCGCGAAACAATTAACGCCTGTGGTTATGGGTCCCTGCGTTCGCAGGGACGACGGCGTTATTGTGGCGCTACCGGTGTCATCACGGCGCAGATCACAGCCACGGCGCGGGCTTATCCATCGCGATCAGTTCATCGACCTCGATGCGGGGGCGGACCACGGCGTACTGGTCGTCCTTGACCAGGACTTCCGGCACCAAAGGCCGCGTATTGTAGAAGCCGGACTGCACCGCGCCATAGGCGCCGGCGGTCATGATGGCCAGGAGATCGCCGGCCTTGGGCTCGGGCAAATTGCGATCGAGCGCGAGATAGTCGCCGGTCTCGCAGACGGGTCCGACCACGTCGGCCGTGATCGTCTGCGCATCCTTGGCCGGCTCGCGAACCGGGAGGATGTCATGGTGGGCTTCGTAGAGCGTCGGGCGGATCAGATCGTTCATCGCGGCGTCGATGATGACGAAGTTCTTGGCTTCGCCCGGCTTCACATAGATGACGCGGGAGACGAGGATGCCGGCATTGCCGACGATCATCCGCCCGGGCTCGAACATCAGCGTACAACCGAGATTGTGCGTCACCCGCTTGACCATCGCGGCATAGGCCGACGGCAATGGCGGCGCCTCGCGGTCGGCGTGATAGGGGATGCCGAGCCCGCCGCCGAAATCGATATGCGAGATCGTGTGGCCGTCGGCGCGCAGCGTCTGCACGAATTCGGAAAGAATCCGGAACGCGGTTTCCATCTTGGAGAGATCAGTGATCTGGCTGCCGATGTGCATATCGGTGCCGGTCACCTCGATCCCCGGTAAGCTGGCCGCACGGGCATAGACCTCGCGTGCGCGTGCAATGGGAATGCCGAACTTGTTCTCGGACTTGCCGGTGGCGATCTTGGCATGCGTGCCGGCGTCGACGTCAGGGTTGACCCGCAACGAAATCCGCGCGGTCTTGCCGGTCTCGACCGCGAGCTTCGACAGCAGTTCCAGTTCGGGTTCGGACTCGACGTTGATGCAGAGGATATCGGCCGCGAGCGCCGCGCGCAGTTCCATCTCGGTCTTGCCGACGCCGGAAAACAGAATCTTGCCGGGCGGAATCCCCGCCGCCAGCGCCCGCTTCAACTCGCCGCCGGAGACGACATCGGCGCCGGCACCAAGTTTCGCCAGCGTGCGCAGCACCGCCTGGTTGGAATTGGCCTTCATGGCGTAGCAGACCAGCGTCTTCTCGCCGGCAAAGGCCTCGGTGAAGACGCGGTAGTGGCGCTCCAGCGTCGCGGTCGAATAGCAATAGAACGGCGTGCCGACGGCATCCGCGAGTTCGGACAGATTCACGGCCTCGGCGTGCAGCACGCCGTTGCGATAGTCGAAGTGATTCATGGCGTGCTCAGTCCAGCAGCGGATCGAGAACGAATTTCTTCTTGCCGCCCTTGGGGGCGCTGGGGCCCGCCTCGGATCCATAGGTCGAATTGAAGACGCCGGGCTGCGCCGCGCGCTCGGCCTCGGTATCCGACGTGGCCTGCGCCTGCGGCGGCGCACTTGGCGGCAAATCGAGCCCGCCCTTGCGTCCGCAGCCGCCGAGTGCGAGCGCGGTCACACTCAACACGATGATGGCCCATCCCGACGATGACGGGCGGTAGTTACTGATCACGACGAAAATCCCCAATGCGCGCCGCACCATACAAAGGTTGCCGCAGTCTGGCGAGTGCCGATCGGCCACGGAAACCCAAGAAAAACCCAAGGAAAAACCCAAGAAACTGGAGCGAAATTTTCGCTCAGCCCGATTTTTGCTCTTTTTCCAGCCGTTTCAGCCAGGCTTTGGCCTGCGAAAGCACGTTCTTCGGCGCGGTGCCGCCATAACTGGTCCGGCTTTTGACCGAGGCCTCCACCGACAGCACGCGCAGGGCGTCCGCGGTGATGTCAGGCTCGACCTCCTGCATCACCTTGAGCGGCAATTCGTGCAGCGCCACGCCCTGCTTCGACGCGAGCGCCACGATTCGCCCGGTAACATGATGGGCGTCGCGGAACGGCATTTTCAGCATCCGCACCAGCCAGTCGGCGAGATCGGTGGCGGTGGCGTAGCCCTCGCCGGCCGCGGCCTTCATCCGCGCCTCGTCGGGGACGAGATCGAGCACCATGCCGGTCATGGCGCGAATCGCGAGCGAGAGCGCGGAAAACGCCTCCATCGCGCCCTGCTTGTCCTCCTGCATGTCCTTTTGATAGGCGAGCGGCAGCCCCTTCATCACGATCAAGAGCCCGTTGAGCGCGCCGATCACCCGGCCGGTCTTGGCGCGCACCAGTTCGGCCGCGTCCGGATTGCGCTTCTGCGGCATGATCGAGGAGCCGGTGGTGAACTTGTCGGAGAGCCGCACCAGCCCCACCAGCGGCGAGGTCCAGATCACGATCTCCTCGGCAAAGCGCGACATATGCACGGCCGCGATCGACGCCGCCGATAGGGTTTCGAGCACGAAGTCGCGGTCCGATACCGCGTCCAGCGAATTGGCCATGGGGCGGTCGAAGCCGAGCGCCTTGGCCGTGGCAGCGCGATCGATCGGAAACGAGGTTCCGGCGAGCGCCGCGGCGCCGAGCGGCGATTCGTTCAGCCGCTTGCGCGCGTCGGCAAAACGGCCGCGGTCGCGCGCCGCCATCTCGACATAGGCGAGCAGATGATGCCCGAAGGTGACGGGCTGGGCGGTCTGCAGATGAGTGAAGCCCGGCATCACGGTTGCGGCATGCTCCAGCGCGCGGGCAGCCAAAGCATGCTGGAAGCCGGCCAGCGCCGCATCCATCTCGTCGATCGTGTCGCGGACATAGAGCCGGAAATCGGTCGCCACCTGGTCGTTGCGCGAGCGGGCGGTGTGCAGCCGCCCCGCGGCGGGCCCTATCAATTCGGAAAGCCGGCTCTCGACATTCATATGGATGTCTTCGAGCGCGCGCTTGAAGTCGAACGAGCCCTTGCCGATCTCTGACAAAATCGTGTCTAGACCCTTGCCGATATTTTTCGCATCACTCGCGGTGATAATGCCTTGCGCGGCAAGCATTGCAGCGTGGGCCTTGGACGCGGCAATGTCCTGGGCATAGAGGTGACGATCGACGTCGATCGAGACGTTGATTTCCTCCATGATCGCATCGGGGCGCTCGCTGAACCGGCCGCCCCACATCTTGTTGCTCATGACTTCCCAAGCCCTGCCATCTATATCGTCGTAGCAGCGCGAAACGCCGCGCCGGTTTCGACCGTAATTCGACCGTAACCCCGATCGCATTCTTGAGCCCTGCATAGCCGTATCTGACACAGGATGACAAACGATATGCCCGAAATGTCCCCGCCCCGCCCCGCCACGAGGCGCCGGATCCCGATCGCCATCGGCGCGGTAGCGGCTGCGGGCGTCGTCGGATTGGGCGCGTTTTACGGGCTCGGCGGCTTCAAGCGCGGAACGGGCGGCGATCCGTCCTGTGCGGCAGCCGTCGAACTGGCCCGCAAGATATCGCCTCTGGCGCATGGCGAGGTGGCCGCGCTGACCATGGCGACGACACCGCTGCGGCTGCCCGACCTCGCCTTCGAGGATGCCGAGGGTAAGCCAAGAAAGCTGTCGGAATGGCGCGGCAAGACGGTGCTGGTGAACCTGTGGGCCACCTGGTGCGTGCCTTGTCGCAAGGAAATGCCGGCACTCGACAGCCTGCAGGCCAAGCTCGGCGGCAAGGATTTCGAGGTGGTCGCCATCAACATCGACACCCGCGACCCCGAGAAGCCGAAGAACTTCCTGAAAGAGGCCAATCTGACCCGGCTCGGCTATTTCGCCGACCAGAAAGCCAAGGTTTTTCAGGATCTTAAGAGCATAGGCAAGGCGCTGGGCATGCCGACCTCGCTGCTGGTGGACGCCCAGGGCTGCGAGATCGCCAACCTTGCCGGTCCCGCCGAATGGGCCAGTGACGACGCCATCAAGCTGATCAAGGCCGCGATGCAGCCGATGAAGGCGGGGAGTTAGGCGCTAGGCAAAGCGAAGCGTGCCCACCAAAACCCTGTCCGGGCGCAACGATGGTGGATACGGCGCAGGCGCGCCTTGGCCCACCCTACAAGACTGTCAAGCCGCTATATTGAGGTTGCCGCCGACGCCGGGGGCGAGATTGGCGGTCGAGGGCGTGCCGAGCAGCGTCTGAACCGCGGCCTTTTCGGCGTCCGCATTCTGCTTGATGATCGAGGTCTGGATCTGCTGCTGCGTGCCCGCCGCCTGCATCGCAAGCATGCTCGAAACCATAGCCATCATATCCATACGCAGCACTCCTCAAACCTGAGGGCACCGTACCCCGGCACCGGTTAATGAATGCTTGGCGAAACTGAGCGGTGGAGAAGTGAGCTGAGTGCAACCGACGAATCTGTACGAATTCTCGATCGTCAGCGCGTCGGGACCGGTTTGTCGCCGCGGTAGTCGTAGAAACCGCGCTGGGTTTTGCGCCCCAGCCAACCGGCTTCAACATATTTCACCAAGAGCGGGCACGGCCGGTATTTCGAATCCGCCAGCCCCTCATGCAGTACCTGCATGATCGACAGACAGGTATCGAGCCCGATGAAATCGGCCAGTTCCAGCGGCCCCATCGGATGGTGCGCGCCGAGCTTCATGGCGGCGTCGATCGCCTCGACGTTGCCGACACCCTCATAGAGCGTGTAGATCGCCTCGTTGATCATCGGCAGCAGGATGCGGTTGACGATGAACGCCGGGAAATCCTCGGACACCGCGATCTGCTTGCCGAGTTTCGTGACGAATTCCCTGGCGGTGTCGAACGTCAAATCGTCGGTGGCGATGCCGCGGATCAGCTCGACCAGTTCCATCTGCGGCACCGGATTCATGAAGTGAATGCCGATGAAGCGCTCGGGACGGTCGGTCGAGGCGGCGAGCCGGGTGATCGAGATCGACGAGGAGTTGGTGGCGACGATCGCTTCCGGCTTCAATACCGCGCAGAGTTCGTGAAAGATCTTGCGCTTGACCTCTTCCTTTTCGACCGCGGTCTCGATTACGAGGTCGCAATCCGAAAGCCCGTCGAGCGTCTCGGTGGAGGTAATCCGCTCCAGCGCCTTCTTGCGCGCGTCCTCGGTAATGATCTGCTTGGCAACCTGGCGCGACAAATGGCCGTTGATGGTCGCCATCGCCGATTTCAGTCGTTCGTCGGAGACGTCGTTGAGCACCACGTCCAAGCCGGCGAGCGCCGCCACATGCGCAATCCCGTGGCCCATCTGGCCCGAGCCGATCACGCCGACCTTCTTGATTGTCACCGCCATTTTGTCATCCACCGGAACGGCGCGCATATCGCGCCTGTTCATCTCTAAACCTCAGCTACGATATCATCAGACGCGAGGTTTCAGTCCCACCATTGGCACGTATTCTTCACGCGAAGCTTAATCCCCTTCGCCCGCATCCGCTTAAGGTAAACACCAGCCGGACGTTTGCGCGTCCGGCCGGTGTTCCGTTACTTTCCGAGCTTGCCGAGCGCGTCGGTCAGTTCAGGAACCGCCTGATAGAGGTCCGCGACCAGGCCGTAATCGGCGACCTGGAAGATCGGCGCGTCTTCATCCTTGTTGATCGCAACGATCACCTTGGAATCCTTCATGCCGGCGAGATGCTGGATCGCGCCGGAGATGCCGATTGCGACGTATAGTTCCGGAGCGACCACCTTGCCGGTCTGGCCGACCTGCCAGTCGTTGGGCGCATAGCCGGCATCGACCGCGGCGCGCGAGGCGCCGACGCCGGCGCCGAGCTTGTCGGCGAGCGGCTCGATATACTTGGCAAAGTTCTCGCGGCTCTGCATGGCGCGGCCGCCGGAAACGATGATCTTTGCCGAGGTCAGTTCCGGACGGTCGCTCTTCGCCACCTCTTCGCCGATGAAGCTGGAGAGGCCCGGATCGGCCGCAGCGGCGGCGTTCTCCACCGGAGCACTGCCGCCCTCACCTGCCGCGGCAAAGGTCGAAGTCCGCACCGTGATGACCTTCTTGGCGTCCTTGGACTTCACCGTCTGGATCGCGTTGCCGGCATAGATCGGCCGCTCGAAGATATCGGGCGAAACCACCTTGATGATCTCGGACACCTGCATCACGTCGAGCAGAGCTGCGACGCGCGGCATCACGTTCTTGAAGCGCGAGGTCGCAGGCGCGACGAGAGCATCGTAACCGGAGGCCAGCGACACGATCAGCGCGGCCAGCGGCTCGGCGAGATCATGGGCATAGGCGGCATTGTCCGCGAGCAGCACCTTCTTGACGCCGGCAAGCTTGGCTGCGGCATCGGCCGCACCCTTGGCGTTCTCGCCGGCGACCAGCACATGCACGTCGGCGCCGAGCGCAGCGGCTGCCGTCAGCGTCTTGTTGGTGGCATCCTTGATCGACGCGTTGTCGTGTTCGGCAATCAATAGCGTCGTCATCAGAGAACCCCGGCTTCGGTCTTGAGTTTGGAAACGAGCTCAGCGACGTCCTTGACCTTGACGCCACCCTTGCGGCCGGGCGGTTCCGATGTCTTGAGCACTTCGAGATGCGGCGTGAGATCGACGCCGTAATCGGCGGCGCTCTTGTCGTCGATCGGCTTCTTCTTTGCCTTCATGATGTTGGGCAGCGACGCATAGCGCGGCTCGTTCAGCCGCAGGTCGGTGGTGACGATCGCCGGTCCCTTCAGCTTCACGGTCTGCAGGCCGCCGTCGACCTCGCGCGTAACCTTGAAGTCTGCGCCTTCAACTTCGAGCTTGGAGGCAAATGTCGCCTGCGACCAGCCGAGCAGGGCGGCCAGCATCTGGCCGGTCTGGTTCGAATCGTCGTCGATCGCCTGCTTGCCGAGAATGATGAGGCCGGGCTTCTCGGCATCCGCTACGGCTTTGAGAAGCTTCGCGACCGCCAGCGGCTCGACATTGCCTTCGGCCTTGACCAGGATGCCGCGGTCGGCGCCCATGGCGAGACCAGTCCGGATCGTCTCCGATGCCTGCGCCGGGCCAATCGACACCACCACCACCTCGGTCGCCTTGCCGGCTTCCTTCAGCCGCAACGCTTCCTCGACCGCGATTTCGTCGAACGGATTCATCGACATCTTCACGTTAGCGAGTTCCACGCCCGTTCCGTCGCTCTTGACGCGGACCTTGACGTTGAAATCGACCACCCGCTTTACCGGCACAAGAACCTTCATCGATCCTCTTTCGCTTGAATTCTGGGGTTTGATCAGCTTGTTATTAGCTTGGGCGCGGAACCTAAAGGTCCCGCTATCGGCGGTCAACGCGCGAAAGCCAAAAATCGGCCCCCGAAGGCCCTACCTTCAAGGCCTACCTTAACGGTTCTGACCCGGCACCCACAACACGTCTCCGGCCCCATTATCGTTCATGGCGCGGCTGGCCACGAACAGGAAATCGGACAGGCGGTTCATATACTGAATGGCAGCCGCGCTCACCGGCTCCTCGGGCCGCGCGGCGAGTTCCACCATGACCCGTTCCGCCCTGCGGCATATGGTACGGGCGAGGTGCAGGTATGCGGCAGCGGGGGTACCGCCGGGCAACACGAACGAGGTCAGCGGCGCGAGATGATCGTTCAGCGCATCGATGTCGCGCTCGAGCCGCTCGACCTGGCTCGACAGCATCCGGAGCCGCTCGGCCTTGCCGTCGCGCTGGGGCACCGCAAGGTCGGCGCCGAGATCGAACAAATCGTTCTGGATCCGGCCGAGCATTGCATCGAGTTCGCGGGCATCGCCGAGATGCAGCCTCACCACGCCGATAGCGGCATTGGTCTCATCTACGGTGCCGTAGGCGCTAATGCGCAGATCGTATTTCGGGCGGCGTTCGCCGCTGCCGAGCGCCGTGGTGCCGTCGTCGCCGGTCTTCGTATAGATGCGGTTGAGCACGACCATGGCCGCTTCCCCTTTCCTGATCCTTATCTACCCAACGCCCACACCACGACCATGGTGATGACGATGGCGATGAACTGCAGCAGCACCCGAAGCCGCATCAGGCTCTGCGAGCGGTTCGGCGAGCCGCCCCGCATCATGTTGACGAGGCCGAGCAACAGCACGATAGCCACGGCCGCAAGCGCGATGGGGAGGACGATCGAACTCAGAAAGGATATCATCGGCGGTACATAACACCGCGAGGCGCTGACTTCCACACGATCACAACTCTCGCACTATTGCTCGACGATCTGGCTTTTAACCCAATAATATCAGATGCTAGCCCCGGCTTTAGGACCGGACCGCGATACCCCGATCGAGGTGAGATGTGAAGCTCATTCGCTACGTCTACCTCGTCGTCATGGAGGCGTTTTATACGTTCCTCGCCGATGACGGCTGGGCGATCGCGAGCCACATCGCGCTGTCGACGTTGATGGCGCTATTTCCGTTCCTGATCGTGCTGACGTCGCTGGCTGGCTTTTTCGGCTCCAAGGAACTGGCCGATGGGGCCGTCGGACTGTTGCTGCAAACCTGGCCGCAACAGGTCGCCGACGCGCTGTCAGGCGAAATCCACGACGTGCTGACGACGACGCGCGGCGACATCCTGACCGTCGGTGCGGTGCTGGCGGTCTATTTCGCCTCCAACGGCGTCGAGGCGCTGCGGGTCGCGCTGAACCGCGCCTATTCGGTGGTCGAGCCGCGGGCGTGGTACTGGCTGCGGCTGGAATCGATCGGCTATACGCTGGTCGCCGCCGTCACGTCGCTGTTGATGGCGTTCCTGATCGTGCTCGGTCCGCTGATCCTGGAGACGGCGCGCCGCCACATTCCGTTCTTCGTCGAGTCCAACGAAAGCCTTCTCACCTTCGCCCGCTATGGCATCACGATCACGGCGATGACAGTGGCGCTGTTTGTGCTGCATGCCTGGCTGCCCTGCGGCCGGCGGAGTTTTCTGCAGATCCTTCCGGGCATCGTCTTTACGATGGTGGGATCGCTGATCTCGGGCGTCGTGTTCGGCCAGTATCTGGCGCGCTTCGCCAGCAATTACGTGACGATGTATGCGGGGCTTGCCTCGGTCATCATCGCGCTGGTGTTTCTGTATTTCATTTCGGCGATTTTCGTCTTCGGCGGCGAACTGAACGCAGCCATCATGAAGTCGCAACTGCCGAAGGGGATGTCGCTGCATGCAGCGCAGTCGCCAGGGCGCGCGGGCTCACAGGCTTGACCAGAAAGATCTCGGCGCCGGCGGCGCGCGACGCCGCCTCGTCCTCGCTGCGGCCTGATATGCCGATGATCGGAATGCGCCCGAGCGGCGGCTCCAGCGCGCGAATGCGTCTGATCGCCTCGACCCCGTCGATTCCCGGCAGGACCATGTCCATCAACACCGCATCGAATGCGCCTTGCGCGAGCCGCTCGGGCGCCGCCTCGCCCTGGCCGATGAAGTCGGTCTGATGACCGAGTTCGGTCAGGATCGTGTTGAGCACGACACGGCCGAACGGATTGTCCTCGACGCTGAGCAGGCGCAATGGCCGAGGCGAACTGATCGATACCTCGCCATCGGCACCGGGCGCCGCCGTCACGACGTCCTTTGCGGGCGACATTACGACGTTGAGGGTAAAGGTGGTGCCGCCGCCGCGGCGTTGCGTCACGGTGATGTCGCCGCCCATGGCACGCGCCAGTTGCTTGACCGACGACAACCCGAGCCCGGCGCCGCCGAAGCGCGATGCAATGGAGGCATTGGCCTGCGAGAACGGCCGGAACAGGCGCTTGATTTCGCTCAGCGCAAGGCCGATCCCGCTGTCGGAGATCGCGAATGAAACAGCGACCTTGCCCTTCGGACCCCGCACAGGCGTGACCTGCAGCCCAACGCTGCCCTGTTCAGTGAATTTTACCGCATTGTCGATCAGGTTCTCCAGTGCGGCGCGCAGGCGGACGGGATCGCCGATCGCAAACCCTGGAAGCTTTTCGGAAATATCGACCGACGACTGCAGGCCCTTGGCCGCGGCGCGCCCGGTCAGCGAATCGCCGGCATTGCGGGCAAGCGTCTGCAGGTCGAAGAAGTCCTGCCGCACCTCGAGGCCCGGACCGCCGCTGCGCGCGGCGTCGACGAACAGGGTCGCAAGGCTCGCCAGATGTTCCGCGCCCGCCTTGATGGTGTCGACCCAGCGCCGTCCGCGTTCGTCGAGGTCCGAGGTCGCGAGCAGATTGCTGATCGCGAGAATGCCGGTCAGCGGCGTGCGGACCTCGTGAGCAAAGGCCGCCAGTGCGGTCTCGACCATGCCGGGCGCAGCGATGGCGGACTTGCGCGTGCCGCGTTTTTTGACCGCGGCGCCGGATACGCGCTTTTTCGCTCGCCGCTTCTTGACTGTTCCCGTGGTGCCTGGTGAGCGCCGCTTTGCCGCCATGGTCCCCCTTCCTCTGCCGCGACCAGCATGACACGCGATGGCGGCTGGTGTCACGGAGACGTTTTCAACAACCGGCAGTAGTACTACAGGAATCGTTGGACAAGCCGACGAGACTGCGAATACCCGCAGGGGTGACACCTTGCCCTCGCAATTCGCGCAAGGCCGTGGCTTGCGTCGATTTCGACAGCTTGAGTCCCGACGCATCCTCGATGAGGCGGTGATGCCGATACACCGGTTGCGGGATACCGAGCAACTGTTGCAACAGCAGGTGGACGCTCGTCGACCAGAACAGGTCCCTGCCCCTTACCACGTCGGTCACGCCCTGCAGGGCGTCGTCGATCACGACCGAGAGATGATAGCTGGTCGGCGTCTCCTTGCGCGCCAGGATGACGTCGCCCCACGCTTCAGGGCGCGCGGCGACGACGCCGGTCTCGCCACCGGGCCCTGCACCCTCCTCCTGCCAGGCCAGTTCCTTCGTGCACGCGAGCGCCGCCTGCATGTCGAGCCGCAGCGCGTAAGGCGCGCCTTGCGCGATCAACTCTTGGCGCCGGTCCGGCGGCAGCGATTTCGCGACGCCCGGATAGAGCGGCGCGCCGTCGGGATCGCGCGGCCAGGGCGCCCCGGCCTCGCGTTGCGCGATCAGACGGCCGATTTCCGCGCGGCTCTCGAAGCTCGGATAGATCAGGCCTAAGCCTGCCAATTTTTCAACCGCTTCGCGATAGCGCGCAAAATGTTCCGATTGCCGCCGCACCGGCGTTTCCCAGGAAATCCCGAGCCAGGCGAGGTCTTCATAGATCGCCGCCTCGAATTCCGGCCGGCAACGCGTCGCATCGATATCCTCGATCCGCAGCAGAAACCGCCCACCGCGCTCGCGCGCGAGGTCAAAATTCAGGAGCGCCGAATAGGCGTGGCCGAGATGGAGGTAGCCGTTCGGGCTGGGGGCAAATCGGAAAACGGGTGGCGGCATCAGTTATCAACACTGTCATTGCCGGGCTTGCCCCGGCAATCCATCGTTCATGAACCCTTTACGATATATGTTGGATGCGCGGGTCCCGGCTACGCCAATGCTTCGCCGGGCGCACCAGCGTCGGACCGGCGAAGCTTAGCGGAGCCGGCAAGCCCGCGCATGACAGTGAGTTGACAGCATTCGAAATGACCATCCACCTCAACAGCCAGTCCGATCTCGAAGACGCCGTCCACGCGTTGGTCAAGCAAGACCCAAGGCTCAAGCCGATTTTTGATCTCACAGGCATGCCGGCGCTGCGGCAGCGCGCGCCGGGGTTCGCGGGGTTAGCTGCAATCGTCTGCGGCCAGCAATTGTCCACCGCCAGCGCCGGCGCGATCTGGGCGCGGCTGACGGCCGCGTTCGATCCGTTCGATCACGAGGTCATCCGCAAGACCCGCGCCGACCGCCTCGGCCGGCTCGGGCTTTCGGCCGCCAAGATCAAGACGCTGAAGAACATCGCGCGCGAACTGGCTGCCGAGCGGCTCAATCTCGAGGTGCTGGCGGAAGAGGATGCGGATGCCGCCCATCACACGCTGACCGCGCTGCCCGGCATCGGCCCCTGGACTGCCGACATCTATTTGCTGTTCTGCCTCGGCCATGGCGACGCCTGGCCGGCTGGCGACCTCGCGGTGCAGGAGGCCGTGAAGATCGGGCTTGGCCTGAAAACGCGCCCGACCGTCAAGCAGATGGCGCCGCTGGCGGAACCGTGGCGTCCCCTGCGCGGCGCGGCGGCGCATCTGTGGTGGAGCTATTATCGCGTGCTGAAGAAACGGGAAGGCGTGCTTCCCGACAAGCTCATCCCCGCAACCTCACCCGATCCTCCCGAGCGCAAGCGGTGACGAAATCGATCACGGCGCGCACCGCGGAGAGGTCGACGAGATCGGGATGCGCGAGCAACCAGAGATCGGCCACGCTGACGAGTTTTTGCGGGGCGACGCGGACGAGTTCCGGATAGGCGGTGGCGACGAAACAGGACAGTGTCGAAATTCCAAGACCGGCGCGTGCGGCGGCGAGCATGTCGCCTTGCGAGGAGCAGCGCATCACCATTGAACCCTGCCGCGTGATCGCGTCGCTCCAGCGCGCCAGCCGCTCGTTCGACAACCGGTCGGCGAAGCCGATGACGCTGTGGCCCTTCCATTCGTCGCGCCGCTCAGGCAGGCGCCGCCGTGCGGCATAATCGCGCGAGGCGTAAAAGCCGGTGCCAAGCCGGCCAATCTTGCGGCCGATCAAATTCTCCTGGCCGCTATCGACGGGACGCAGCACGACATCGGCCTCGCGGCGGCGGACGCTCGCCGGATACGGATGGGTGATAATCTCGAGCTGAATATGGTCGTGCTGGCGCAGGAACGGCCCGAGCCGCGGCATCAGCCAGTGTGAGGCGAGCGTGGCGCCGATCGACAGCTTGACCACGCCGCGCGCCTGCGCACCGGTCGCCGATACAGCGGCTTCGGCGCGCAACGCCGCCGCGGCCATCGCATCGACATGCTCGCGAAATTTCTGCCCGTGCGAAGTCAGCGAAAGACCTTCGTTGGACCGGGCGAACAGGGGAATGCCGAGCTGACCTTCGAGTTCGGCGATCTTGCGCCCAACCGTCGGATGACTGGAGCGCAAGCGGCGCGCGGCCGCCGCGAAGCTGCCGGTCTCGGCCACCGCGACGAAGGTCTTGCACAGGTCCCAGTCCATCGGTGCTCCCCGCGGTTTAGATCGGCCTGTTCATAGCTGGATAAACATCTGTTCAATATTGAACGGATGGCGGCTGCCGTCCAGCCTTATAGTGGCGGCAACAACAGCGCCCGGCCGGCGGCTCCGCCCGCGGTACGGCGCCCTCAATCAACATCATCGACGCAGTCCGGATTTTAAGTCCCGGCTTTGCGTTGCAAGGGAGAGACCGAATGCCGTTGCCCGCTTCGCTTGCCAATTCGCTCGAACTGCCGGTGGTCGGCTCCCCCTTGTTCATCGTCTCCGGGCCCGAGCTCGTCATCGCCCAGTGCAAGGCCGGCATCGTCGGCTCGTTTCCGGCGCTGAACGCGCGACCGGTCGAAAAGCTCGACGAATGGCTGAGCCGAATCGAGAACGAGCTGGGCGAGTACAAGGCGCTGCATCCGGAAAAGAAGGTCGCGCCCTACGCGGTCAACCAGATCTGCCATTCGTCCAACGACCGGCTGATGAAGGACATGGAGACCTGCGTGAAGCACCAGGTTCCGGTCATCATCACCTCGCTGCGCCCGCCGATCGAAATCGTCGAGGCCGCGCATTCCTATGGCGGCGTCGTGTTCCACGACGTGATCAACGTCAAGCATGCGCGGAAGGCGGCCGAGCACGGCGTCGACGGCCTGATCCTGGTCTGCGCCGGCGCCGGCGGCCATGCCGGCACGCTGTCGCCGTTCGCGCTGCTGCGCGAAGTGAAGCAGTGGTTCAAGGGCACCGTGCTGCTGTCGGGTGCGATCTCAGATGGCTGGGGTATCGCGTCGGCGCTCGCGCTTGGCGCCGACATGGCCTACATGGGCACGCGCTTCATCGCGACGCGGGAGGCCAATGCCGATCCGGCCTACAAGGCCGCGCTGATCGACCACGCCGCCCATGACATCGTCTATTCCAACCTGTTCACCGGCGTGCACGGCAATTATCTCGGCCCGTCGATCGTGGCCGCGGGGCTCGATCCCGCCAATCTGCCGCAAAGCGACAAGTCGAAGATGAATTTCGGCTCCGGCGGCAACACCAAGGCCAAGGCGTGGCGCGACATCTGGGGCTCCGGCCAGGGCATCGGCCAGATTGCGGATGCGCCGCCGGTCGCCGAACTGGTGGAGCGCCTCAGGTGCGAATTCGCCGACGCAAGCAGTGACTTTCTCAGCCGAGCGCGCGCCTAAGACGCGCCGGTTTCAACAGCCAATCAAATAAAACAAAACAGAGGGACGGAAACAATGAGGGTGTCGCGACCTTTAGTGACGATCGCATTCGCGGTGTTGGCAAGTACCGCCGCTCTCGCCGAGGGCGACAAAGACGAGATCCGCATCGGCCAGACGCTGCCCTACAGCGGCCCGGCATCCGGCTTCGGCATCATCGGCCGGGCGCAGGAGGCCTATTTCGAGAAGATCAATGCCGAAGGCGGCATCAACGGCCGCAAGATCAAGTTCATCAGCCTCGACGACGCCTACTCGCCGCCCAAGACGGTCGAGCAGACCCGAAAACTCGTCGAACAGGAGGAAGTGCTGCTGATGTTCGGTTCGCTCGGGACCGCCACCAACAACGCGGTGCATCGCTACCTCAACGGCAAGAAGGTGCCGCAACTCTTCGTGCTCAGCGGCGCGACCAAATGGGCCGATCCGAAGAATTTCCGCTGGACCATGCCGGGAATGGCGGCCTACCAGTCCGAAGGCGTCGTCTATGCCAAGCATATCCTGCGGACCAAGCCTGACGCCAAAATCGCCATCCTTTCGCAAAACGACGATTTCGGCCGTGATTACGTCGCCGGCTTCAAGCGCGGCCTGGGAGACAAGGCCGCGACCATGATCGTGTCGGAAGCAACTTACGAAACCAGCGCGCCGACCATCAGCTCGCAACTTGCGACGCTGAAGGTCTCCGGCGCCAACGTGATGTTCGGCGTCGTGCTCGGCAAATTCACCTCGCAGATGATCAAGGGCGTGGCCGAGATCAACTGGAAGCCTGACCTGTTATTCGTGCCGACCTCAGCCTCATCGATCTCGTTCCTGGAACCGGCTGGCCTGGAGAACGCCGTCGGCCTGATCTCATCCAGCAACGTGAAGGACACGCTGGACGCGCAATGGGCCAATGATCCCGGCGTGAAGGAATATTTCGCCTTCATGAAGCAGTATCTGCCGAATGCGGATTTGACCAATTCGAACTACGCCGCCGGCTATCATTATGCCAACCTCATGGTGAAAGTTCTGATGGCCTGCAAGGGCGATCTCAGCCGCGAGAACATCATTAAACAGGCGGCGTCGCTGCGCGAGGTGCCGTTGCCGCTGTTGCTGCCGGGCATCACGGTATCGACCGATGCCGACGACTATCTGCCGTTCCAGCAATTGAGGCTGCGTCGCTTCGACGGCAAAAGCTGGATCGGCTTCGACGAAATTCTGGATGATGGCTAGGGCTGAGGGCTTCGGCCGGCCGGGGAGGATAATTTGACATCGATCATCAGCGGCGAACGCCAGATCAGCTACCCTGACATCCACGCCCGCATCGCGCGGGCGGCGGCGGGCTTCAAGGCGGTCGGCGTCAGTGGCGGCGTGCCCGTCGGCATGATGCTGCGGAACGATTTTGCGTTCTTCGAAGTCTCCAGCGCCGCCGCGGCGCTGGGCAGCCCCGTGGTGCCGATCAACTGGCATCTGAAAGCCGAGGAAGTCGCCTACATCCTCGCCGACAGCGGCGCCAAAATCCTGGTCTGCCATGCTGACCTGCTGCCGCAGATCAGCGATGGCCTGCCCGCCGACGTGCGGCTCCTGGTGGTGGCTACGCCGCCGGAAATCGCGGCCGCCTTCAACGTCGCGCCCGCACTGACGCGAGTCCCCGACGGCATGACCGATTGGGACCGTTGGCGCGACACGCATGCGCCCTCGCAAGAATCGCCGATCGGCAGCGCGCCGATGTTCTATACGTCGGGCACCACCGGCCTACCGAAGGGCGTGCGCCGCAAGCCGATGACGCCGGAACAGGCTGCGGCTTCGGCGCGGGTCGGCGGCATCGCCTATGGCGTCAAACCGAACGAAGAGCAGGTCATCCTGATGAACGGGCCGATGTACCATTCGGCGCCGAACTCTTACGGCATGCTGGCATTCCGCAGCGGCTGCACAATCGTGCTCGAACCGCGCTTCGATCCCGAGGACATGCTGCAACTGATCGAGCGTCATCGGGTTACCCACATGCACATGGTGCCGACGATGTTCGTGCGCCTGCTGCGGCTGCCGGATGAGGTGAAGCGCCGCTACGATCTGTCGTCGCTACGCTTCGTCGTGCATGGGGCTGCGCCCTGCCCGCCGCAGGTCAAGCGCGCCATGATCGGTTGGTGGGGCCCGGTCATCAACGAATATTTCGGCTCGACCGAAACCGGCATCCCGGTGTGGCATTCGGCCGAAGAGGCGCTGGCCAAGCCCGGCACCGTCGGCCGCGCCATCGAAGGCGGTGTCGTGAAAATCTTCCGCCCCGACGGCCAGCCGTGTGGCGTTGGCGAGCCCGGCGAAATCTTTATGCGGCAAATGTCCGTGCCGGATTTCGACTACCACGGCAAAGCCGAGGCCCGCGCCGAGGCCGGCCGCGACGGCCTCGTCAGCGTCGGCGACGTCGGCTATCTCGACGCCGACGGCTATTTGTTCCTGTGCGACCGCAAGCGCGATATGGTGATCTCGGGCGGCGTCAACATCTATCCCGCCGAGATCGAGAACGCGCTGATCGGCATGGACGGCGTGCGCGACTGCGCGGTGTTCGGCGTTCCCGACGACGAATTCGGCGAGCGGCTTTTTGCGTGCATCGAGCCGGAAGCGGATGCGGCGCTGTCCCCGGCCGCCGTGCAGGAATTTTTGCGCGGACGTCTCGCCAATTTCAAGGTGCCCAAAGACATCCAGTTCATGGACGCCATGCCGCGCGAAGCCACCGGCAAGATTTTTAAGCGCAAGCTGCGCGATCTATATGCCGAGGGTAAGCTGCGGGCGATTGGGTGAGGGCTAACCCTCCGCTCCCTCCACGTCATTGCGAGCGAAGCGAAGCAATCCATCTATCCCCGCGGGGATAGATGGATTGCTTCGTCGCTCCGCTCCTCGCAATGACGAGGATAGCCTTCCTGCAACCAAATCCGAACAGCGTTTTAAACATCATTGCTGTTGCAAAACGGTCATTAGACGGCGCAAAGATCGCTGCCAGGTGAAGCAGGGATCGAAACAATGCCATCCACCGACTTCGTCGTCGCCCGCAACGATCTGCAGCAATGCAAGACCATCGAGACGCAACTGCCCGACGCGGCCGCGCTGCCTGACGAGACGCTACTGGTAAAGGTGACGCGCTTCGCCCTCACCGCCAACAACATCACTTATGCCGTGCTGGGCGATCATCTAAAATATTGGCAGTTGTTTCCGGCGCCCGAAGGTTTCGGCAACGTTCCGGTATGGGGGTTTGGCGAGGTGATCGCCTCGAAGCATCCCGGCATTGCCGCAGGCGAAATACTGTTCGGCTACTTCCCGATGTCGACGCATCTCGTCATCGAGGCTGCCGACGTCTCCAAGCGAGCCTTACGCGATGCCGCCGCGCACCGGCAGGGCGTGGCGCCGGTCTATAATGCCTATGCTCGTGTCAGCGGCGATCTCTCGTTCGCAGGCAGGCAGGGCGACTATCAGGCGCTGCTGCGCCCCTTGTTCATGCTGTCGTTCCTGGTTGATGACTTTCTCGCCGAGAACGAATTTTATGGCGCAGAAAGCGTAGTGCTGTCGTCGGCTTCCAGCAAGACCGCCTACGGGCTCGCGCACCTCCTGCATGCGAGAGATAACGGCATCAAGACGATCGGCCTGACTTCGCCGGGCAACACGACCTTCGTCAGGTCGCTTGGCTGTTACGACGAGGTCGTGACCTATCAGAACGTAAGCTCGCTGCCGACGAACTCTGCGGTCGCCTATGTCGACATGGCCGGCAATACTCCATTACGTGCAACGCTGCACCAGCACTTCGGCGACCAAATGAAATACAGCGGAATCGTTGGGCTGACGCATCGCAAGTCGTCGCCCGCTGATTCGGCACAGGCACTACCCGGCGCCAAGCCGCAATTCTTCTTCGTGCCGGACCATATCCGCAAGCGCGCCAAGGAGTGGGGACCGGGCGGCGTCGACATCCGGTTCCGCGCCGCATGGTCTGGCTTCGTCCCGAACCTGGAACGTTGGATGAAGGTGACCGAGAACCATGGGCCCGCGGCGGTTCAACGCGCCTATCTCGACATCCTCAATGGCCGCGTGCCGCCGGATCAGGGGCTGATCCTGTCGCTCTCGGAATAGGCGGCATCTCCTTGCGCCCTTCCTGCACCGTCCGGAATAGGTATAGGCTCGCCCACAGGAAAACGCCGCGAAGACGGCCGGTGATGGGAAACGCCCATGCTCGACAGAACGGACGACAGTTCGGTTGCCGCCGACATTTGGCTTGCGCAATTCGAGGAAGCGCTCGGTAAACCCGATGACGCTCTGTTGAAAACGTTGTTCCATCCCGACAGCTATTGGCGCGACGTGCTGGCGCTGAGCTGGAACATCCAGACCCTGAACGGCAGAGACACCATCCTGAAGGCGCTGCCGCCGCTGGCCCGTGGCGCTGAGCCCTGCGGCTTCGCGATCGCCCCCGGTCGCGCTGCACCGCGCAAGGTGATGCGCGCCGGCACCAGCGCAATCGAGGCGATCTTCAAGTTCGAAACCAGGGTCGGGCGCGGCAACGGCATCATCCGCCTGATATCAGATGCGGACGATGGCAACCGCCTGAAGGCCTGGACGCTGCTGACCGAGCTTGGCGAGTTGAAAGGCCTTGAGGAACAGCTCGGCGTGAACCGCCCGCGCGGCAACGCCTATTCGCGGGACTTTCGCGGGCCGAACTGGCTCGACCTACGCAAGGCGTCGGCTGAATATGCCAACTCCGATCCCACCGTTCTCGTCATTGGCGGTGGGCAATCCGGGCTCTCGATCGCCGCGCGGCTGAAGCAATTGAACGTCGATACGCTGATCGTCGATCGCGAAAAACGCATCGGCGACAATTGGCGCAAGCGCTATCATGCGCTGACGCTGCACAACCAGGTGCAGGTCAATCACCTGCCCTACATGCCCTTCCCGCCGAACTGGCCGACCTATATTCCGAAGGACAAGCTGGCCAACTGGTTCGAAGCTTATGTCGAGGCTATGGAGCTGAATTTTTGGACCGAGACCGAGTTCGAGGGCGGCAGCTACGACGAGACGGAAGGTCGCTGGACGGTGACGCTGCGCTGCGCCGACGGAGCTAAGCGCAGCATGCATCCACACCATGTCGTGCTGGCGACCGGCGTCAGCGGCATTCCGAGCGTGCCTGACATTCCGGGATTGAAGGATTTCGCCGGCAAGGTGATGCATTCCAGCCAGTATGACGACGGTGAGAATTGGAGGGGCAAGCGCGCCATCGTGATCGGCACCGGCAACAGCGGCCACGACATCGCGCAGGACCTGCATTCCAGCGGCGTAAAAGTCACGCTGTTCCAGCGCTCCTCCACGCTGGTCGTCAGCATCGAGCCATCGGCGCAACTGGTCTACGCGCCTTACAATGAAGGCACGCTAGAGGATAACGACCTGATCGTGACCTCGATGCCGCTCAAACTGGCACGCAAGAGCCATGCGATCACCGCGGAGAAATCCAAGGCGCTCGACACGGAATTGCTCGAAGGGCTGGAACGCGTCGGCTTCAAGCTCGATTTCGGCGAGGACAATACCGGCTGGCAGTTCAAATATCTCACCCGCGGCGGCGGCTATTATTTCAACGTCGGCTGCTCCGACCTGATCATCAAGGGCGACATCGCGCTGAAGCAATTTGCCGATCTCGCCACATTCACGGCCGCAGGCGCGAAAATGAAGAAGGGCGAGACCATCGCCGCCGATCTCGTGGTGCTGGCGACTGGCTACAAGCGCCAGGAAGAGCTGGTGCGAAAACTGTTCGGCGAGGCGGTGGAAAAGCGCGTCGGCACGATCTGGGGATTTGGCGAGGAGCAGGAACTGCGCAACATGTACAGGCGGACCGGTCAGCCCGGCCTGTGGTTCATCGCCGGCGGCCTCGCGCAATGCCGCATCGGCTCAAAACATCTGGCGCTGCAGATCAAGGCGATCGAGGAAGGGCTGTTGCCGCGAGGCGCGTGAGTTCCGCCTCGCGATCGCTGATTTGCCTGATGATGAAGGCTGCCGCGCGACGCCAGGCTTCGTCGTTGTCGCCGCGAAAGCTGACGAGGCGTTCGAATACCACCTTCCGCGCCTTCACGTCGATGATGTCGAATTTCGCCCATTGCACGAGCGTGCTCATCTTTTGAACGCTGCCGATCAGGAGAAGGTCGGCGCCGGCCGCCTGCGCCATGCCGAGCAACTGAGCGACGGTGAGGTCGCCGACCGAACAGGCGTTTGCCGGACAATCGAGATCGGCGCTTCGCAGCTTTCCGCTCGCCGCCAGATCGGTACGTAGCGAGGCTTCGAAGGTGCGCCGGCGCCGCAAATGGTCGGCGCTTTGATCGATGACCTCGCCCGAGGTGTCGATATATTCGATTTCGGCGACTGCGAAGATGAGCGGCTTGTCCTGCGCCCGATCCAGCAGACGGTTCTGGATCAGCCACCGCGCCCCGCGGCTCCAGGCCACATTGGCGCCCATGCGCAAATCCGTCTGTTCGACCGCGACCATCGCCCCGGATCTGGCGTCCCGTATCTTGAAGGTGACCGCGTATTCCGTTCGGGTGATGCGCGTGACGATCCCGATCATCGACTGATCTGCACCGAGGCCGGCGGCGATCCTGGCTTCGCAGCCCTCGCAATTCCGCAACCTGCCTGCGTTCGCCGCTGGGTCGTTCGCCGCGCTGACATCGACGATTTTGTAGCGCCCGGACGCCGCGATCAGCCGACGGGCTTCCTCCGTCGAAAGCCGCAATTGCTCGCGATCGATGTCATCAGGAGGGACGTAGGCGGCCCCGGCACTGAAATCCTCCAGTTCGAAGGGAAAGACTGCAATTTTGATCGGAGGCGGCGCGGGTGTTTCAGCTGCCTCAGCCGTCGCGAGCGTGGCCAGCACAATGGCCGGAGCGAGGATGGTGGCGATGGAGCGCATGGATCACCTCGGAACTGCTAACGCGGAGCTGCCTTACTCGCCGCGATTTCGCCCGATCTGCTGCCCCGCCGAAACGGCAGCTTTCCCTGCATCGGCCGGGTGAAATACCCGATCTTGGCTTGCCCCGCTTTCTTCCCGGGGAAATTTGCTTCTATAGTCTAAGCCCATGGGAGGGAGCTTGCGACAGGCATCCAACTCCGTGGCGAGGCCTATGCCCGCCATCGATCTGAAGCTGCGGCTGGCGTTACGCGTCGCGGCGCTTGCGGCAGCTTGCTTCATCGCCGTCGCGGCCTACGCCTTGTTCGACAGCGACCGTGCCGCGAAGGCCAAAGCGAGCCGAATCGCCGAGATCGTGGCCCGGGATCTCTCGTTGCAGCAATCGCAGGCGCAATGGCTCTCCGTCTCCATCAACGCAACGCCGGATCTGCAAGGAATCGCGGCGCTGATGGAGCCGGGCCTTTGCATTGCCTACCGCGACAATACCGGCGCGTTTCGGCAAGGGGTCTGCAGTGGAGCGCCCGCAGACGAAATGGCCGCGCCCGAAAGCTTCGCCTCCCTCTATCGCACCGTCTTTCGTCCGGGTGAACCGGTCTCGATGCCGGTCCTCGTTGCCGGCAGCGCTCGGGGCATGGCGGTCGCAACCTTCGACCCCGCGACGCAGATCGGCCAGAGCTGGCGCGAGGTGAGCCGGCTGCTCTCCATCATGGCTTTTGCGCTGGCCGGGCTTTGTGTTGCGGTCTATGCCGCGCTGGCGCGGGCGCTGCGGCCGACCCAGGCCATTGCCACGGGACTGCGGCAACTGGCGGCTAACGATCTTTCCGCGCGCCTGCCGCGTTTCGACCTTGCGGAATTGTCGGCAATTTCCGGCGTCTTCAACGCCCTTGCACAGCGGCTGCAGGCAACGCTTGCCGAACGCAACGCCTTGACGCGAAAACTGATCGAAGTGCAGGACGAGGAGCGGCGCCATCTTGCGCGCGAGCTGCACGACGAATTCGGCCAGTCGCTTTCCGCCATCGCGGCGCAGGCTGCTGCCGCCGCTCACACCGCGGAGCGCCAATGCCCGCCACTGTACGAGGAATGCCGGGGCATCTCGCGTACGACGGCGCATATGATGGAAACCTTGCGCGGCGCGCTGGTGCGCCTGCGGCCGCCTGACGTCGAGGAACTCGGCCTCACCCTCAGCCTCGAAAGCCTGGTCGCGAGTTGGAATGGCTTTGAGAAGGGCCGCACCCGATTCGAGATTGCCGTCAGTGGCAAGGCCGACGATTTGCCGCCCGGTGTCAGCGCCAGTCTTTATCGCATCGCGCAGGAGGCGATCACCAATGCAGCCAAGCACGCACAGGCTAGGTGCGTGCAATTGCGTCTCGATGCCGGAGACGCCGAGATCGTCCTGACCGTCGATGACGACGGCGAAGCGGCCAGCGCCAACCTGAAGCCGAAAGCCGGCATGGGACTGCTCGGCATGCAAGAGCGCGTGGTTTCGCTCGGAGGGTCCTTGCAATTCGAGCGGCGAGAGGCGGGCGGCGCCCGACTTGTCGCGCGCATTCCCACGATGCGGGTGGAGTCTTAGACATGGCAGCCTTAGATTTGGCGGACACCGCAGGCCGCACGCGCGTGATGCTGGTGGACGACCATGCCATCGTGCGCGAGGGCTATCGCTCGCTGCTGCAGAAGCAGGATCGCCTGCAAGTCGTCGCTGAAGCCGACAATGGGGCCGACGCCTATCGCGTCTACAAGGAAGCCAGGCCCGACCTCGTCATCATGGACCTGTCGATGCCGGGAATTGGCGGGGTCGAGGCTATCAGGCGCATCCGGCAATGGGACAAGTCGGCGCGCATCCTGGTCTTCACGATGCACCAGAGCGCGGCCTATGCGGTCCAGGCGATCAAGGCGGGCGCACGTGGCTTTGTCACCAAAAGCAATCCGCCCGACGCGCTGTTGCGCGCGATCGCCGAGGTCATGGCCGGACGCATCGCGCTCAGCCCCGACATCGACCACGAACTCGCCATCAACCGGCTCGCCGACGAGCCTTCGGCAGTCGACGCACTGAGCCCACGGGAATTCGAAATCCTGCGCATGCTGCTGGCGGAGAAGTCCGTGGATGAGATCGCAAACACGCTGCATATCAGCGTGAAGACCGCGGCCAACACGCGCTATCAGATCCGCGCCAAGCTCGGCGTCGCCTCCGACATCGAATTGGTGCGCCTGGCGCTTCGCCAGCGGATCATCGCGGCGGAGGATATGGGAAGCTAGAGCGTTTTCCAGCGAAGTGGACACGGGTTCGCGTCAAGAAAACGCGTCAAAACAAGAATCTGGAGCCCGGTTCTGATTCAATCAGAACCGGGCTCTAGTCTGGAAGAAACGTGCCATGCGCAAATCCCCCTCGTGCTTCGGGCAGGTCTCTGCAACACTCCCGGCCAACAAAATATCGGATTGGGGAGAAGCGCATGTCGGCCATTCTCGGCTCGGGCGAGCACCGTTACCGCGTCGTCGAAAACTGGGCGAAACTGCCCGACGGCTGGAGCCTGACCGACGTCGCCTCGGTCGCCGTCGACAGCAAGGACCGCATCTACGTCTTCAACCGCGGCGCCCATCCGATGGTGGTGCTGGACCGCGAGGGGAATTTCATCAAGAGCTGGGGCGAAGGCCTGTTCAACCGCGCGCATGGCCTGTACATCGACGCCGACGACAATCTCTATTGCACTGACGACGGCGACCACACCGTGCGCAAGTGCTCCCCCGACGGCAAGGTGCTGCTGACCATCGGCATCCCGAACAAGCCCGCGCCGTTCATGAGCGGCGAGCCGTTTCATCGCTGCACGCATACGGCGCTGTCGCCGCAGGGCGAGATCTACGTCTCCGACGGCTACGGCAATGCCTGCGTCCACAAATATTCGCCTGACGGCAAGCTCCTGAAGACCTGGGGCGAGCCCGGCACCGATCCCGGCCAGTTCAACATCGTTCACAACATCGCCACCGACGCCGACGGCTGGGTCTATGTCGCGGACCGCGAGAACCACCGCGTGCAGGTGTTCGACGGTAACGGCAAATACGAGACGCAGTGGAACTATCTGCACCGGCCGTGCGCACTGTGCTGCTGCGGCGGCAAGCAGCCGAATTTCATCGTCGGCGAGCTCGGCCCCGGCATGGCCGTCAACCGCAAGGTACCGAATCTCGGTCCACGGCTTTCGATCGTGGATTCGAAAGGCAGGCGCATTGCTCGGCTCGGCGGCGAAAACGGCCCGGGGCTGGAGGCCGGCAAATTTCTCGCCCCGCACGGCATCGCACTGGATTCCAAGGGCGACATCTATATCGGCGAGGTCGGCGTCACCGACTGGAAGACCAGCTTTCCGGACACACCGATGCCGCCGGAGGTCGGGGTGACGCGCTGCCTGCAGAAGCTGGAGAAGATCTAGACCATGATGAGATTAGGTCGGATTGCAGCCGCGACGGGATTGCACCCCCTCTCCCGCTTGCGGGGGAGGCGTAGGCGGCCTACGGCCGCCGTCCTTGGTTTAAGAACGCCGATGCGTAGCATCGGCTATGGGTGGGGGTGCCTCCACAATTGACACTCCCCATGTGGAGAGAGTCCCTACCCGGCGCTCCGGCATAGCCGAGGCTTTGCCTCGGCGTCTCAGAGGACGGCCACTGAAGGTGGCCTACGCCTCCCCCGCAAGCGGGAGAGGTGAAGCAAGTCCGCGGCCAAATCGATCTAACCAAGAGTCATCAGGCTATGGACGGGCGCGAACCGCAACGTGCGTCGCTACTGGCGATCGGCGGCGCGGGACCGGCCTCGCCCGTCAAACAGGCTGTGCTCACGCGCGAGGCCTTCTCCAACGATATCGAAGAAGGCACGCACGCGCGCCGTCTTCTTCAGATCAGCATGTGTCACGATCCACAATTCGCCAACCAGATCCGGCACCGCATTCGGCAGCGCGCGGGCGAGATCGCGATCGTCGTCACCGAGATAGCAAGGAAGCAGCGCGAGACCGATGCCGGCCTTCGCGGCGATGAACTGATTGACGAGGCTGTTGGTCCGGTAGACGAAGGCATCATCCGGCATCATTCGATTGAGCCAGTCGGCCGCCATGATGCCAACTGCGGTTTCTTCCCATCCGATCAGGGCGTGACGGCCGAGGTCTTCGGGGGATGAAACGGCCCCGCCTCTTTCCTTGAGATAGCCGGTTGCGCCGTAAACGGTCCACGCGACGTCGGCGAGTTTGCGACCCCAGAGATCGCCTTCCTTCGGCCGCATCGGACGAAGCGCGATATCAGCCTCGCGGCGCGAGAGATTGAGGACGCGGTTGTCGACCACGAGCTCGACGACGATGCCGGGATGGGTTCGCCGGAACGCGGCAAGATGGCTGGTCAGCTTTCGATACGCCAGCGTTTCCGAGGAGGTTACGCGCAGGCGGCCGGAGGGACGGTGATCCCGCCCCGCAATGTCGCGGTCGATGGCGAGCGCCTCATCTTCCATCCGCTCGGCCGCTGCCGCCATCCGCTCGCCGGCCGGCGTCGCTTGATACGCTCCGCCGGGAAGACGCTCGAACAGACGCACGCCGAGCCGCGTTTCCAGAGCATTCAGGCGCCGAAACGCGGTCGAGTGATCGATCTCAAGCGCCTTGGCGGCGCCGGTAAGGCTGCTTGCCCGATGCACCGCCAACACGAGTTGGGGCTCGTTCCAGTCCTCCATGGCGCAGACGTAAGCGCCGCTTGCAGTTTCGCAAGTGACGCTGGCGTACCTCCAACGTGCTTTCCGCCGCGCCAAACGTTACCTACCGCAACGGGAAGCGAGATGAGGAACTTCAGGTGACACCGATCCGGCCTTGCACCGGAGCGTGAGGCCACGGCCTCCTCGCATCGACAACCTTCAACACATGGGAGTCCAAGAAATGGGTGCTCCGTCCCCCGAACTTTGCAATCTCTGGCTGGCACGCGCGTTCAATGCGCAGGACGTTGACGCCGCGGCAGCGATGTACCACCCCGACGCCTCGATCGTTCAGGTCGACGAGGTCCATGGCGGCAGCACCGTCGCGCGCGGCGCCGACGGCATCCGCAAGACGATGGCGGCCTATGTCGGATTGAAGCCGCACATGGACGTCGTGACCCATCACACGACGGTTTCCGGCGACTTCGCGATGACGCGGTCGCAGTGGCTGATCAAGGGCACCGACGAAAACGGCAAGCGCACCGAGGTGCATCACCATGGTATGGAGGTTCACCGCAGGATGCCTGACGGCACATGGGTATTCTTCATGGATCACCCGTTCGGTGCCGATCCGAGCTGGGCGGTCGAAGCTCCGCCGCACACCGAATAGTCGCGCCATACAGCCCACGCCGGAGGCGAATCGCCCGGCCCGGGCCGCCTATCACGATGGATTGACCGCGAATGTCCGGCATTGGCGAGGTCAGGAACCGAGGCTTTTTCCAGGGTCACGGCAGAGAATCACGCGTTCCCGCTGCTGGATAAGCCTTGGAACGCTCTTCACAATCCCGTCACGCTGCCTGTAGTATGCAGGGCACACGCTGCTTCGCAGCTAACATGGGGGTCAGGAGCGTTACTTGAACGCACATGTCTCGCAGGGCGGTTGGCCGGTATTGGTGCTGAACGCGGATTTCCGGCCGCTGAGCTATTACCCGCTGTCTCTCTGGTCGTGGCAGGACGCGATCAAGGCGGTGTTTCTCGATCGCGTCAACATCGTCGAGCACTACGACCGCGCGGTGCACAGCCCGAGCTTCGAGATCCAGCTTCCCAGCGTGGTGTCGCTCAAATCCTTCGTCAAGCCGACCACGCATCCCGCCTTCACCCGCTTCAACGTCTTCCTGCGCGACCGCTTCGTCTGCCAGTACTGCAACGCGCATGACGACCTGACCTTCGATCACATCATTCCGCGCAGCAAGGGCGGCCAGACCACCTGGGAGAACGTCGTCGCAGCCTGTTCGCCATGTAACTTACGCAAGGGCAATCTAACCCCGCAGCAGGCAAAGATGTTTCCGCGGCAACACCCGTTCGCGCCGACCGTGCATCAGTTGCACCGCAACGGGCGATTATTTCCGCCGAACTATCTGCACGATAGCTGGCTGGATTATCTTTACTGGGACACCGAGCTCGATCCGTAGCAGACCGCCGCGGGCTGTTGTTGATGGTCGCCTGATCGGAGGCACGCCGAGCCCCGATCCATAGGCGGAGCGGTTCAGAATTCGTAGAGCGAGATACCCATCGCCGACGAAACGATGATTGGCGCGGTCGAAGACGCGCCAATCACTCCCGAGTTAGATCTGGTAATCCATATCGGCCATGCTCGCACCCGCACCCGGAGTTGTCGGCGGCGACTTCTTCTTCGGAAGTTCAGCAACCATTGCCTCCGTGGTGACGAGTAGGCCAGCTACCGATGCTGCGTCCTCAAGCGCGGTTCGCACCACCTTGGTGGGATCGATAATCCCCTTTGAGATCAGGTTGCCGAACTCGCCGGTCTGGGCATCAAAGCCGAAGGCGTACGTATCCTTATCCAGGATCTGTCCAATCACGAGCGAACCATCCTCGCCCGCGTTGATCGCGATCTGGCGGGTCGGCCACGAAAGCGCTTTCTTGACGATCTCGACGCCATAGCGCTCGTCCTCGTTGGCTGGTTTCAGCCTGTCGAGCGCCTTGCCGGCGCGGAGCAGGGGAACGCCGCCGCCGGGCAAAATGCCTTCCTCGACTGCCGCGCGGGTCGCATGCAGCGCGTCGTCGACGCGGTCCTTGCGCTCCTTTACCTCCACCTCGGTCGCCCTACCGACACGGATCACCGCGACACCGCCCGCGAGCTTGGCAAGCCGCTCCTGGAGTTTCTCACGATCGTAGTCGGAGGTGGTCTCCTCGATCTCGGCCTTGATCTGGGTAATGCGAGCTTCAATGTCAGCCTTCTTGCCGCCGCCGTTAACGATCGTGGTATTTTCCTTATCGATCCTCACATGCTTGGCGTGGCCGAGCATTTTGATGGTCACGCTCTCCAGCTTGATACCGAGATCCTCGGAAATCATGGTGCCGCCGGTAAGGATCGCGATATCCTGGAGCATCGCCTTGCGACGATCGCCGAAGCCGGGCGCTTTCACCGCCGCGACTTTCAATCCGCCACGCAGCCTGTTTACGACGAGGGTGGCGAGCGCCTCGCCCTCGACGTCCTCGGCAATGATGAGCAGCGGCTTGCCTGACTGCACGATGGATTCGAGCAGCGGCAGCATTGGCTGCAGTCCCGACAGCTTCTTTTCGTGGATTAGAATGTAGGGGTCTTCGAGCTCGACCCGCATCTTTTCGGCGTTGGTGATGAAGTAGGGCGAGATGTAGCCGCGGTCGAACTGCATGCCCTCCACCACTTCAAGCTCGGTCTGCAGCGACTTCGCCTCCTCGACTGTTATTACACCGTCGTTACCGACCTTCTTCATGGCGTCGGCCTTCATGGCGTCGGCGAGGAAGCGGCCGATCTCGGCGTCGCCGTTGGCCGAAATGGTTGCAACCTGCGCGATCTCATCGTTCGATGTGATCTTTTTCGAGTTCTTCTCGATATCGCCTATCAGGGCATCGATAGCGCGGTCGATACCCCGCTTGAGGTCCATCGGATTCACGCCTGCGGCGACAGCCTTCGCTCCCTCCTTCACGATCGCCTGGGCAAGCACGGTGGCCGTGGTGGTGCCGTCGCCAACCCGATCGGACGTCTTGGACGCCACCTCGCGCACCATCTGGGCGCCCATGTTCTCGAACTTGTCTTCGAGCTCGATCTCCTTGGCGACGGTGACACCGTCCTTGGTGATGCGCGGCGCGCCGAACGACTTTTCGAGAACGACGTTTCGGCCTTTCGGGCCGAGCGTTACTTTCACCGCATTGGCAAGAATGTCGACGCCGCGCAGCATCTTCTCGCGGGCATCGACCGAAAATTTGACTTCCTTGGCAGCCATGGTCTTGCTCCTAAGATACTGTTCATCGGTTACCCATTACATCGGGCGGGCTTTCAAGCGGCCTTGCGACTGGCGCCGGACTCCACCAGCACGCCCATGATGTCGTTCTCTTTCATGATCAAATACTCGGTGTCGTCGATCTTGACCTCGGTGCCCGACCATTTGCCGAACAGCACGCGATCGCCGACCTGAAGGTCGATCGGAACGAGCTTGCCGGCCTCGTCACGCCCTCCGGGGCCGACCGCCACGACCTCCCCCTGTTGCGGCTTCTCCCTGGCGGTATCGGGGATGATGATGCCTCCGGCAGTCTTTTCCTCGGCCTCAATGCGCTTGACGACTACCCGATCGTGAAGCGGACGGAATTTCATTGCGCTCCTCCTCGGCTGCTTGTGGAGATGACAGGAAATCACAGCCGTCGACAGGCGGAAGTCTGCGACAGGCGGAAGTCTACGGCTGACACATGCGACCTAGGTGGGTCAGAATTGCGCTTCAAGGGACTTGCAAAAAAATGATTGACGACAGCGGGGGTTGCAGGCGTTCCAGGAACAAACGGCTCCACGCGTCTGTTATGTCGTTGCCTGCCGCACAGGACTGCCGCGCCTTTGCAGAGCGCCCGTCCTGAGCAGGCTTGAAAAGCAACCGACGGTTCGTGGAGGCGCAGCCGTGCTTACCGCGCCTACATATCAATTGCGCCCGTCGCCGCATGTGGTCGTGGTCGGAAACGAGAAGGGCGGCTCGGGTAAAACCACAATCGCGATGCATGTTGCCGTTGCGCTGCTGAAGGCCGGCCAGCGCGTCGCAACCATTGACCTCGACGGGCGGCAACGGACCCTCACCCACTACATCGAGAGCCGGCGCGGTTGGGCGCGGCGGAGCCAGGTCGATCTGGAACTGCCGACGCATTTCTGCATCGCACGCGTCGAAGGCCCCATGGTGGCTGAAAACGAGGCCGCCGAATGCTCCGATTTCCAGCGGGCCGTTGCCGCCGCGCAGGATCGCCATGACTTCGTCGTGATCGATACGCCCCCGCATGACAGCTACCTGATGCGGCTCGCCCATTCGATCACGGACACCCTGGTGACGCCGCTGAACGACAGTTTTCTCGACCTCGACGTGCTGGCGACACTCGATCCGGTTACGTTGACGGTCACCGGGGTCGGCCATTACGGCGAGTTGGTGCGCGAGATACGCCGGCATCGCCGGCCGGTTGACGGCGCCCTCATCGATTGGGTGGTCGTGCGCAATCGCATTTCGGCGCAACGATCATCTACCGCCCCGGTTCTTTGCGGCTGCTTGCAGGAACTGGCTCTCAATGCAGGTTTCCGGGCCGCGACTGGCCTTCAGGAGCGGGCGATGTATCGCGATCTTTTTCCCCGCGGGCTCACCGCGCTGGACGAGCTAAGCGAGACTATGCCCGACACCGACGGGGAGGAGACATCTCGTCTCCCCGCGCGCCGCGAGGTTCAGGGCCTGATCGAGGCGTTGAAGCTGCCAATCAACGATCGCGGTCGCCGCCGTGCAGTGCTTCGCGCCGAATGGTTTGCTTCTCACAACAGCCCGCTGGATACCGAGATCCTGGCCGGTCCGTGAGCGGGGGGGCGCGTCATTACGGAGCCTGCGTCCAAAAAACTTCGTGAGCACCGGAACGCCCGTGCGCGGTGTGGGTTCGTTGGAAGCCGTAACAAGCAGCAAAGGAGATTGCGGAACATGACAAACAAGTCGCGCATTTGCTCGATGGCCGGCATGGCGATCGCCGGCTCGTTGGCCCTTGGCATCACCAGTGCATCCGCGCAGGCAATCTATGTCGATAGATACGTCGACCCCTATCCCGTGGCAGTGGCTCCCGGCAGCGTCTACGTCGCACCGGCGCCGGTTGTCGCGGCACCGCCGATTGTGCGGCCACGCACCGTCGTGGTCAGCCGTCGGGCCTATGTGCCGAACCCTGCGTTTGGCGCGCCGGTGCCTGTCGACTACGGACCCTACGGCTACACCACGGAAGTCGGTTATGGCATTTCCGACTGGTGAGCCCATCGCGTAGAAGCCCGACGCCTGCGTTGGAAGGGCCCCGCCGAGGCGGGGCCTTTTCTTTTCGCGCCGCGCGCCGATCCGTCGAATTCCTTGAGGAGCGGTTGGGCAGGACTAGGCGGCGCGCGCAATCTTGGAACGCAAGCGGCGCCTTCACTCAACCGTCCAATTCTGTCACGATAGTTTTTTGAGGCGCCCGCCTCGTCACAACCACAAGAGCGACATCAACGCTCCAACGGAAACGTCCCATGCTCATTCCTATCGCCGACGTGCCTCGCTGGTATGCCGAACGAAAGCCGAAGGATACGATCGCGGTTAGTCACGGCGCCGATGCCA
Organism: Bradyrhizobium sp. AZCC 1578; assembly: GCF_036924675.1. Taxonomy (NCBI): domain Bacteria; kingdom Pseudomonadati; phylum Pseudomonadota; class Alphaproteobacteria; order Hyphomicrobiales; family Nitrobacteraceae; genus Bradyrhizobium; species Bradyrhizobium sp. AZCC 1578. Next base: position 4,793,346 of record NZ_JAZHRZ010000001.1, on the reverse strand, counting down.
TCACTTGGGAGCAGCTCGAACGCAACGCCAACCGCCGCGCCCGCGCCTTCGCCGCCAAGGGCGTCAAGCCCGGCGATTTCGTCGCGATCGGACTTCCCAACAGCAACGTGTTTTTCGAAACTACGTTTGCGGTTTGGAAGTGCGGCGCGACACCGACATCGCTGACTTGGCGGCTGCCGCGCGGCGAGGCCGCAGCCGTGCTCGATATCCTCAAGCCATCGCTGGTGGTCGGCGGCCAGGCGGACTGGAATGCGCCGAATTCGCTGCCCGCCGATTTCGTCCCCGAAGGTTTTTCGGACGAGCCGGTAACCAATCCGGTAGCACGCTACTGGAAGGCGATGACCAGTGGCGGCTCGACCGGGCGGCCCAAGGTGATCCTCGATCACCGGCCCGCCGTGGTCGATACCGCCGGACCGGCGGCGCTTGGCATGCCACTCGGCGCTTCCGTGCTCAACCCTGGCCCGCTCTACCACAACGCGCCCTTCATCGTTTCGCACACCGCGCTGTTCAACGGCGGACGCGTCACCGGCCTCGTCAAATTCGACGCCGAGGAATGCTTGCGCCTGATCGAGGCCAGCCGGGTACAGTGGGTCAATTTCGTGCCCACCATGATGCACCGAATCTGGGCGCTGCCCGAGGAGGTGCGCAACTGCTACGACTTGTCGAGCCTGCAGATCGTGTTTCACATGGCCGCGCCGATGCCGCCATGGCTGAAGGAAAAATGGATCGAGTGGCTGGGCCCCGAGCGCATCTACGAACTCTATGGCGGCACCGAAGCACAGGGCGCCACGATCATATCGGGCGTTGAATGGCTCGAACACCACGGCTCGGTCGGCAAGATCGGCGATACCTGTCGCTTAAGGATCATCGGCGAGGACGGCAACGATGTAGCGCCGGGCGAGACCGGCGAGATTTATTTCCTGCCCAATGACGGCCCGGGCTCCACCTATCACTATCTCGGAGCCGAGCCGAAGCGCCGGCCTGACGGCTGGGAATCGCTCGGCGACATCGGCCGGCTCGACGCAGAAGGTTATCTCTATCTCGGCGACCGGCTCGCCGACATGATCCTGCGCGGCGGCGCCAACATCTATCCGGCCGAAGTCGAGGCTGCGGTATCGGCGCATCCCGATGTGCGCTCCTGCGTCGTGGTCGGCCTGCCCGATCCCGAGTTCGGGCAGCGCGTGCACGCTATCCTCGAACTCGACCGGGGCGCAGACGCGAAGGCGATCGCCGACGGCATGGCTGCGTTCCTGGCCGACCGGCTCAGCCGCTACAAGCACCCGGAAAGTTTCGAGGCCGTTGATGTCGGCCTGCGCGACGATTCCGGCAAGGTCCGCCGCACATTGCTGCGCGACGAACGCGTCGGCTGGTTGAAGGAGAACCGCGATTTCCGGATTGTGCCGGCCCGCGCGCGGGCAAATGTGGAATGATCCTTAACTGGCCCTGGAACAATTGTGAATCTGCCCGCCTTATAAGTCGCATACCGGCCCATTTGGGGGACACTTTCAAGACGGCCGTTTGCAGCATAGACTGTGATGAATTTCCCGCGCTTTCGTCCGAAACGCGCTCCGGTTCGCCAGGAGACCATCCATGCCTTCTTTGACCGAATGGAGAGTGCCGCCCGCAAACCAGCCGCGCCCGGGCGATTACGCCTTCGACCTCGACAAAGCCCTGTCGTCGGTGGTCGGGCTACATTCGATCATTCCACCCGATGCGTTCAGCGCCGAGACGCTCGGCACCGAACGCGCCGGCAATGGCGTCGTGATCGATGACGGGCTGGTGCTGACGATCGGCTACCTCATCACCGAGGCGGAGGCCGTCTGGCTGCACCGTAGCGACGGCCGCGTGGTGGAAGGCCACGCGCTCGGCTTCGATTTCGAGTCCGGCTTCGGCCTGGTGCAAGCGCTCGGCGACCTTGACCTCGATCCGCTGCCGTTCGGTTCTTCGGCCACTGCTGCGATCGGCGACCGCGTCGTGGTCGGCGGCGCGGGCGGGCGCACGCGCTCGGTCGCCAGCCAGATCGCGGCAAAACAGGAATTCGCGGGCTATTGGGAATATCTGCTGGATGAGGCGATCTTCACCCATCCCGCGCATCCCAATTGGGGCGGCACCGGGCTGATCTCGAGCCGCGGCGAACTGATCGGCATTGGCTCGCTGCAGCTTGAACGCGAGCGCGACGGCAAGGCCGAGCACGTCAACATGATCGTGCCGATCGATCTGTTGAAGCCGGTACTCGATGACATCAGAAAATTCGGCCGCGTCAACAAGCCGGCGCGACCGTGGCTCGGCATGTTCACCACCGAAATCGACAACCGCGTCGTGGTGGTCGGCATCGCCGGCAAGGGACCCGCGGCACTCGCCGAACTGAAGACCGGCGACGTCATTCTCGCTGTCAATGGCGACAAGATCACCAGCCAGACCGGCTTCTATCGCAAGCTCTGGTCGCTCGGCAGCGCCGGCGTCGACGTACCGCTCACGGTCTACCACGAGGGCCTCACCTTCGACGTGGTGCTGGCTTCGACCGACCGTGCCACGCTATTGAAGGCGCCAAGACTTCACTAGATGAAGACTTCACTGGATTGAGGCTGCATTGCAATAAGGGATGGCGTGATGAGTGAGGCCGTGGTGGACGACATCGTGGCCGTGCTGCCGCCACTGCTGCAGTCGCTCGAAGCCCTCGGCTTTATCGCGCGCTACCTGAACCCGCCCGATTTCGACCGCGTGATGGAGGCCGCAGGCCAGCCTGACGAGGCCTTGCGCGCGGTTCGGTCGAAGCTCGCAGAATGGCCGGCGGAGTTCGCAGATATCAAGACCTCCCTCGACGCGGCGAGCGATGCGGCGCTCGCCGCGTTCGCTGCTCTGCGCGTCGTGCAAAATGGCAATGGCGATCTCGTTAGCGTGTTTCGCGCACTTCGCTACGCTCCGCGCGCGCAGGAGGCACTATATGCGCTGGCTACAAAATTGCCGCCGGTGAGCGAGTTCTTCGTCGACCCGTCGCTGCGCGACGACGACGATCTCGCGGCGCGGCTGGCGGCGCCAGCCAATCCAAATACCGGCGTCTTTCACGATCATAACGAGTCGGGCAGCCGCGGCGGCTTCTCCGCCTACGTGCCGGAACATTACACCCCCGACCGCGCGCTTCCGCTGGTGATGGCGCTGCATGGCGGCAGCGGCAATGGCCGCGGCTTTCTGTGGAGCTGGCTGCGCGATGCCCGCAGCCGCGGCGCGATCCTGGTCGCCCCGACCGCGACCGGCTCGACCTGGGCGCTGATGGGCGACGATACCGACACGCCGAATTTGATGCGCATCATGGACGCCGTACGCTCACGCTGGAACGTCGATCCCAGGCGGATGCTGCTGACCGGGATGAGCGACGGCGGCACGTTCTGCTATGTCACGGGATTCGAGAGCGCCTCGCCCTTCACTCACCTCGCGCCGGTCTCGGCAACGTTTCATCCGCTGATGGCCGAAATGGCCGATGCCGACAGGCTACGTGGCCTGCCTGTTCACATCGTGCACGGCCGGCTCGACTGGATGTTTCCTGTACAGGTGGCGCGGCAGACAGCCCAAGCGCTGTCGGCCGCTGGTGCCAACGTCATCTATCGCGAGCTCGACGATCTCAGCCACACCTATCCGCGCGAGATGAATGCAGAGATATTGCAATGGCTGAACAGCCATGCCTGACCACCGATGATGCTGCCGACACAATCTCGTCGCAAGCTGATGGCGACCGGCACAGCCACGGGGGCGGCACCTTCCGCCTCGGCTCCCCGCCCGGCGCCGCCGAAGGCGCGATCCTAGATCGGGGAACCATCCCTCGTCTTGCGCGTTAGTGAGCGGTCACGGAGGTATCGCATGCGGACGTTTGTCGGAATGATTTTGGGCGCGCTGCTGCTAGTTTTCGGCGTCTATGTCTACGATTCCATGCGGACGTCGAGCGTCGCCAGCGGCCAGGTCGCGCAGGCCAATCGCACCCTCGTCAACTGGGATGTCGTGGCAGAGGACTGGAAGGCGCTGAAAACGCGCGCTCACGACGATTGGGTCAAGCTCTCGTCGCGATAATTGCTTGATAATCTCCTGGCGAGATCAATCGCAACATTCGAACGCCGTCGTCCCGAACGACGGCGTTTTGGCGCTCTAGCTAATTGCTTTTCTTCGCCTTGCGCGCGTCGGCAATCACCATCTCGAATTCCGCCATGGTCAGGATTCCCGGCACGCGGAACTTGCCGACGATGAAGGACGGCGTTCCCTTGAATCCGAAGGCCACCGCCTGATCGTGGTTGCGGGCGAGAATGGTGTCGATTGCCTTCGCATTCGAAGTGAGGTCGCGGTTGAGACGGTCCATATCGATGCCGGCGCCTGCCACCAGTTCGCGGATGCGCGGTTCGGTCAATTTCGAACTGACGCCGATCATCGCCTCGTGCGCCGGCAGGTATTTGTCCTGATACTTAGCGGCGAGCGCCACCCGCGCCGCGTATTTTGAGACGTCGCCCAGGATCGGCCAGTCCTTCAGCACCAGGCGGACCTTGCCGTCGTCCTGCACCACCTGCTGGATCTCGGGCGCGATCTTGCGACAATACGGGCAGTTGTAGTCGAACCATTCGACGATGTTGATGTCGCCGTCGAGATTGCCGGTCGCGGGAGCGTCGGGGTCGCGGAGCACCAGGGCTTCGGTCAGGATGTCGTCGCCTTGCGCGAACGCCGGACGCGACATGCCCGCGCCGAACAGGGCCACGCCCGCGCCGAGCAAGCCAAGCGCTTCGCGCCGCGTCGGGCCTGGGATCGTCCCGGCCGGATTATTCAATCGCTTCATCTGGGTCTCGCCAAGGGCCGCATTTCCTGTCTACGGCTGAGATAGGGATATGTTACGCGCCAGCATATAGAGCGCCACGGCAATAATGACCACGGCGAACACGATGTTGAGCGCGCCGCGGCGCTCGGCGAGGTGCCGCGCCGAACGCGTGCCGGCCAGTCCGCCGGCGAGGCCGCCCGCCACGAACAGTCCCGCCAATGCCCACGACACCAGCCCGGACCAGGCATAGCTGGCGGCCGTGGTCAGGCCGAATGCGGTGACCGCGACCAGGGAGGAGGACACCGCGTTCATGATCGGCATGCCGGTCGCCAGCATCAGGGCCGGTACGATCAGGAAGCCGCCGCCGATGCCGAAGAATCCCGACACCGTTCCGGTGGCGAGGCCGAGGCCGACGATAGCTGGCATGTTCGCCATCGAGACCTTGACGTCAGGCATGCCGATCCGCGAGCGCGTCTTCAGCATCAACAGCGCGATGACGATCATCACCAGCGCGAACAGCGCCAATAGCCGCTGACCGTCCATCATCTTGCCGAGGATCGAGCCACCGAAGGCGCCGGCCATGCCGGCCGCGGCGAAGATCAGCGCGCAGGACCAGATCACGGTGCCGCCGCGCGAATGGTTGGACAGGTTGAGCGCGGCGTTGGCGGCCACCGCAATCGCGCTGGTGCCGATCGCCATATGGGGCTCTGCCACGCCGACCACATAGACCATCAGCGGCACCGCCAGAATCGAGCCGCCGCCGCCGACCAGGCCAAGCGAGAAGCCGACCAGCATCCCCGACGCCAGTCCCAGCACACCTTGCGCCGTGGAGATGATCAAGTTGAAAGACTCAGTTGCACGGCGCAACCATAGAAGAATTTTCTGCAGATCGCCATGGCCGCAGCACAAAGCTGCACTGCAATGCGCATCAGCCGATCAGGCTGCGACATGCCCCCTCTCTGGCGATGCGCCCTCGCGGCTGGTCAGCGCCATCAGCGTGCCGGTCATGGTCGCGATCAGCGTCTCCTTGCCGTCATCCGCCGCATAGGCGCGGGCCTCGCACACCGTCAGCGTGCGGCCGGGCTTGACGACGCTGGCGCGGAACGCGAACCGCTCGCCGCGCGCCGGCGCCAGCAAGTTGGTCTTGAATTCCACGGTGAGAATCCCCGCACCCGGCGGCATCAGCGTGAAGGCGGCGATGCCACAGGCATTGTCGAGCGCGGCCGTGATGATCCCGGCGTGGATGAAGCCGTGCTGCTGGGTGAGGTCGAGCGCATAATCCATCGCGAGATCGACCTCGCCCGGCTCCAGCCGCGCGATCGAAATGCCGAGCGTCTTCATCGCGCGCTGCTGCTCGAACATGGCGGTGGCGAGCGCGCGATAATCCGGGTTCTTCGGCTCGAAGCGCGGCATGGTCACGCCATCGCCGGTTCGAGATGCCGCATTGTCAGCCCGAGCCGGGCGAACAGATTCCAGTTCGCCTCGTCGAACTTGCCGACATACCACATGATGTTCATGTGCCCGACATGATCGCATTGCCACGGATAGACCGTGCCGCGATAGGTCGCGTCCGTTTCCATCGTTTGCTCCCGCTCTTTTGTTTCTTGATACGGTAGCGTATCAGGCCCTCTCCAGGTTAGCAATACGGTACCGTATCGACACTCGGTGGGACCGGACCATGAGCAATGCCAAAGAAGCGGCGCGAACCGGAGAGGCGCGCGCCGGCGAGGTTCGCCACGAGAGCTGGATCGAGGCCGGCTTTGAGGAAATCGCCCGGACCGGCGTCGAGGGCGTACGGGTCGAGGTGCTGGCCAAGAACCTCGGCGTCACCAAGGGCGGTTTTTACCGCCGCTTCCGCGACCGCGCGGCTCTGCTGGACGCCATGCTGCAGCACTGGAGCGCGGGCCGCATCGCCGCGATCGAGAAACAGACCAGCCTCGACGGCGCGACCGCGCGCGAGCGGCTGAAGGCGCTGATCGCGCTCTATTCCGAGCGCATGAACACCGAGGCCATGGCGGTCGAACTGGCGATCCGGCAATGGGCCCGCTCCGACGAGCTGGCAGCCAATGCGGTGGCGAGCGTGGACGCTGCGCGGCTGAAGAATGTCGGGCATCTCTATCGCGCGACGGGACTGGCGGCCGAGGAGGCCGACGCGCAGGCGTTCCTGTTCTACTGCTTCGTGTTCGGGCAGAGCCTGCTGTTTCTCGAACGCGGCCAGCGCAAGCGCGCGCAACTGGTGGCGAAGTCGGCCGAAACATTGCTCCGCGAAATATAGGCGCGGCCGAAACCTCCGGCCGCGCCCACGTCGATTGCTGGCTAGGCCGAGCCCTTCAGCTTCTTGTTGCATTCGCTGTAATAGCCGCCGCCCTTCTGGATCCACTTCATCCCACCATTGGCGTTGCTGGCCTTGTTGGCGTTGTATTGATCGAGGCAGGTGTGGAAGCGCTGCTTCGTCGCCGTCTCCTTCGAATATTTTGCGTCGACCGCGCTCGGAAAAGTTGCGGGGCCGGACGGCGCCGCCGGTGCGGCTTCCTTCTTGGCAGCCGTCTTCTCTTCCTTCGGCGCGGCGGCCGGAGCCGCAGCGGCGGCAGCGGGCGCGGCGTCGGCGCCGCACTGGGCTTTCCGGAAGTCGTTCCACTTCTGGCCGCCGAGCGTGCCGGCGGCCTTCGCAGCCTGGTATTTGGCGCTGCATTCCTGCGCCGTCAGGGCATTCGCCTGCGAGGTCATCGCAAACGCAGCCAATGCCGACAGCGCACACGCGCCCAGTATTTTTGCCTGAATAGTCATCCCTGGTCTCCTTAGGGCAGTAGTCATCTGCGGTGCCCATCCTAGCGCAACCACAGCTTGCGACAACGCATCGGACGAACCCTGCGGTAAAAATTTTCTGACGGCGAAGAGGCGCGATTCGTCGTGGCATTCAGCCCGTGTTCAGCCAACGCTACGGGACGTTTGTGCAGGCATTGTGCAGACGCTAGCCACGCATTGCTGCAATCGCGTGACGCATTTGTCCGGTGCAAGCGGATTTGCCATAAGGCGGCGTGAGCCTGATCCCCGCCTCGATATCCTCCGCTATGGCCGATCGCGCCAAGATTCTCGGCACGCTCGAGACGCTTGTCGTCGGCGCCGCCGGCGGCCTCTTGTTTCTGTGGCTCAACCTGCCGGGTGGGTTGATTTCCGGCGCGATGGCTGCGGTGGGCGTCGCCGCGCTGGCGGGGCGGCCGGTCACCATGCCGGCGATCCTGACGCAGAGCGTTTTGGTGCTGCTCGGCATCACGCTGGGCTCGCTGGTGTCGCGGCAATTGATCCAGCACATGAGCGCCTATCCCCTGACCATCGGCCTGTTGGCGCTGGCGACGTTCTGCTCGACCTTCGGCTCGAGCTTCTATCTGCAGCGCGTGCACGGCTGGGACCAGACCTCGGCGCTGCTGGCGGGAAGTCCCGGTGCGCTGTCGCAGATCACCATGCTTGCCGCCGAGAAAGGCGCCGATGTCGCGGCAATCGCCGTGGTGCAGACCATGCGCGTGATCATCCTGACCGCCGCCCTGCCGCTGCTGCTCGCCTTCACCGGCGTCGCGCAGAGCGCGCCCATGGAGCTGATCAGCCTCGTCGTCGCCTCGCCGCTCGAGCTCGTCGTGCTGGCCGCCGCTGCCCTCGCCGTCGCGCTGCTGCTTCGGCTGGCAAAGTTTCCGGCGAGCTGGATGTTCGGCGCGATGATCGCCTCCGCCGCGCTGCACGGCACCGGCCTGATCGAGGGCGGCCTGCCGCCCTGGATGCGCGGCGTGGCGCTGGTCGGCATCGGCGCCGTGATCGGCACGCGCTTTGCGCGGATCAGCAAGTCGACGCTGCTCAGCCACATCAATGCCGGGCTCGGCTCGTTTGCGGTCGCGATTCTCATCTCCTCCATTTTCGTCACGGTGATCGTGCTGAGCACTTCTGTGCGCTTCGCCGACGTCGTGGTCGCCTTTGCGCCGGGCGCGATGGACGCCATGCTGGCGCTGGCGCTGACGCTGCACATCGATCCGATTTTCGTCGGCGCCCATCATCTGTCGCGCTTCGTGTTCGTCTCGATCACCACGCCCGGCATCGTGCACCTGTTCGGCCGCCCGCAGGAGGACGTGGACGATTAGATGAGGTCGATTTTTTGCGGCCGATCCGCTCGTCGTCCCGGCGAACGCAGGGCCCCATAGCCACCGCTTGCGGAAATGGCGCTACGCGAGACGGCTTCTTCTCACAACAAACAGTCGTGGTTATGGGTCCCTGCGTTCGCAGGGACGACGGGATCGAGGCGAGGACCTCTCAACATGTCGCCCCTGCGAACGCAGGGGCCCATACACCGCGGCCCGCGCAAAGGGCACAAGGGGCGACGGCTGCGCTTGTAGGCTGGTGATTGGGTCCTGTTTTTCGCAGGGACGACGACTACTGCGACCGAGCTACGCCCGCTTGGCCGACACGATGCCCCACATGGCGATCGCCGCCATCGCCAGCGAGATCAGCACGTTGTAGCCGGCAAGCGAGAGCCCGAGGAAACGCCACTGCACCTCGTCGCAGCGGATCACCTTCACCGTGTCGAGGCGCTGCAGCAGCGTGCCGGCGCTGCCGAGATCGGCCAGCGGGCCGGAGCAATCGGTCGGGCCCTGCCAGAATTGCCATTCGACGCCGGCGTGATAGCCGCCGAGCCAGGCATTGGCGAGCGCCGCCAACAGCAGCACCGCAAACCCGGCCAGCGCTACCTGCCGCGGCGCCCCGCGCGACGCGGCAAAGGCGATCACGAGGCCGAGCGGGACCGCCAGATAATAGGCGTAGCGCTGTTCGAGGCAGAGCGGACAGGGGCGGATATCCAGCACGAGCTGGAAGAACCAGGCGCCAGCCAGCGTCGCCGCGGCGACGACCGCGATCGCCAGTGCGGCAACGACGACCGGATCGGCGGGATGGCGCGCGTGCGACGAATGGAGGGCATCTGACGTCACGGATGTGCTCCGGAGCATGGTTCATGCTCAAAATAGGCATCAGCCTCCTATCCCGCCACCGCCCAGGTGTCGAGACACACCACAATCACTTCCACGCGGGTTGACCCGGAAGCGCCGCCCGCTATATTCCGCCGGCTTCGCCGCACCGGCCTCCGGGCCTCGCGTCCGAAGGCCCCTGTGGCGGAACTGGTAGACGCGCTCGACTCAAAATCGAGTTCCGCAAGGAGTGCTGGTTCGATTCCGGCCAGGGGCACCACGCTTCGCTGCTTTGCAGCTTCGGCTAGGCAGGCGGCCGACAGCGACGGCTAAATGGTAAGGCCGCGCTCCCAGCTTAGCGACGCCTCGAACATCGCCATCGCCGGAGCCGTAGGCGGCAAGGACTCGGGAACGATCAGCTTGATCTCCTTGGCGAGTTGGGCCCCTTCAATTCGAAGCGCGACGAGCTGCTCTGTAGCGACTTCGTCAGCAACTGACGCTTCCATGACAATCGACGCACCGTGGCCGGCGCGGACTGCGCGCTTGACAGCCTCCGTATTGCCGAAACCGTCGATGATGGTCAAAGATTTCGCGAGTGGACCGAGTTGCTGACGCAGCAGATACCCCGTGCCGGTCCCGGATTCACCGCCCAGCAGCGGCTCGCCTTGCAGTTCGGCCACGGATACGGAGCCAAGCCTGGCCCAGCGGTGATCAGGTCCGACGATGACGACGAGTGGCTCCCTCGTCCAGGTGCGCGCGGTAAAGCCGGGCCTGCCGTCCCACCATTCCATCGCTGCAACATCAGCCTCGCCCCGCTCCAGACGGGCGGCGACATCTGCGTTCGATCCAATCCATTGTTCGACGGGAACGCCGGCACGCTGCCGAAAGACTGCAATGTGGGGCTGCAGCAGATAGGTGCCGACGTTGCTCGATGCCGCCAGGCGCAGCACCGGGAGATGAATTAGGCTGCGCACGCGGGAGGCCGTCTCGACCAGCGAGCGTGCCAGTGGAAGGAAGCGCGCTCCTTGATCGGTCGGCATGGCGCCGCCACGCTGCCGTACCACCAGCGGCGCAGCCAAGACTTCTTCAAGCTGGCGGATGTGATCCACGATGGTGGAAGGCGCCAGATCGAGCTGGCGCGCGGCCGCACGAACGCCGCGGGCGGCGATCACCGTGACGAACGAGCGAGCATGGGTCAGGTTCAGCATTTCATGCGGTCAATGCAGGATTTCCTAGGCGCACCGGCCTGTTGATGAGCCCGCCAGGCACCTTGCCGGCGAGCGCCTCGATGATGCTGGTCGCAGCGGATAACTCGATCTCGCGACGCACCGACATCACGGCCGATCCGATATGTGGTGTCAACACGGTCCGGGCGCCCGGCCGGATCAACCTTGCGTCGATCGTTGCGGGCCGTTCCTGCCGCGCCCAATCCTCGCATTCGAAAACGTCGGCGGCATATCCGCCGAGCTGACCGCTCTCGAGCGCATCGGCTACGACCGCTTCATCGACCAGCGAACCGCGCGCGGGGTTGACGAGCAGCGCCCCGCGCCGCATCCGGCCGATCGCTTCGGCGTCGATCAGGCCGGTGGTGGATTCGGTCAGCGGCAGGCCCAGCACCACGAAGTCGGCGAGCCCCAGCACGTTCTCCAACGCCATTCCCTCGACACCGGGGCTCTCGAACGGCTCGGCGTCATACGCAATGATGCGACAGCCGAATCCCGAGAGCCGGCGCGCGATGGCCTGGCCGACGCGGCCGAACCCGACGATTCCCACCGTCGAGTTGTCGATGCCCGTTCCGTAAAGCTGGGGCCGCCAGCCAGCGAATCCCACTGTGCGAATTCCGGCATCGCCGGCCGGAATATGCCGTCCAAGCGCGATCATCAGTCCGATGGCCAGTTCAGCCGTCGGCTCGGTGAGAAGATCCGGCACGATTGTCACCTGGACGCCGCGTTCGCTTGCCGCATCCACATCGATATTGTCATAGCCCTTCAAAGCGGCGCCGATAACCTTCAGGTTCGGGCATCGCGCGAGAAAGGCGCGATCGACGCAATCGGTCATGAATGCCATGAGCCCGGCCGCTTCCCTGCAGCGTTCGATTACCTGGTCATAGCTCCATGGCTCGGGCCCATCGTTGGCAACGACGCGAGCAACGCCTTCGAACGCGACGCGCGTCTCGGGGAAGACCCGGTTTGTCAGCACAATAAGCGGCAATTCTGTCATCGGGAGACTATTACTTGAGCGATTTTCGCAAGTACGCGCCGACGCTGTCGACAATGACGACGCAGGCGAGGATCGAAAGCAGGATGGCCGACACTTGGCTGTAATTCAGTAGCCGCAGCGCCGAGATTAGTTCGAAGCCGATTCCCCCTGCACCGACGATGCCGAGCACGGCGGAAGCCCGGAAGTGATATTCCCACCGGTAGATCGTAACATCGGTGAGTTGCGGCAGGACTTGCGGCAGAACAGCGTGCTGGATGACCTGTAACGGCGTCGCGCCCGCGGCGCGAGCCGCTTCCAGCGGCTTGGGATCGACATGTTCGATGGCCTCGGCATAGAACTTGCCAACCATGCCGACCGAATGCAGCGCCAGCGCAAGGACGCCGGGCAGCGCGCCGAAACCGACCGCCGCGACAAACAGAACGCCAAGGACGATCTCCGGCACCGAGCGCAGGAAAGCGAGGAATGTCCGCACGGCCAGATAAACAATTGGGTGCGGACTTGTATTGGGCGCAGCCAGAAGGGCGAGCGGCAGGGAGAAGGCCACTGCGAGCGCGGTGCCGGCGATCGACATCGCAAGCGTATCCAGAAGCGGCCGCAGCCATGACTGCCAACGGCTGAAATCCGGCGGCACCATTTCGGAGGCCAGCGTACCAATCGCCGGCCCGCTTTCCAGAAACCGTTGCGCGTCGAAGAAGCCGGTGGCCGCCAGGGCTGCGACGCACGCAGCGACGATCAAGCCGACGAGGCCCGCCCCGCGCAAGGCGGAGCGGCGTTGCTCCTCAAGAATGGCGTCGAACGTATGGGAAACCGATTTCATCTTTTTACAGCTTGGCTACGTCGAGCTGGAGCACTTTCGCCATGTCGCGCAACACGTCGTAATCCTTGTCGGTTGCGGTCGCGATGGCTTCAACGCGGAACAGCTTGAGGATGGCGGGGTCCTTCAGATCCAGGAATGCCCGCTTGATGGCGTCCTTGAGCTCGGGTTTCAGAAAACCTTGCACCGTTAGCGGGTAGTTCGGAATGGGTTCGGACAATGCGAGCTGCCGAATCCTGGTCGGATCAATTTTCTTGGTCTCGACCAAGACGCGATAAATCTGCTCCGAGAGAGCGCCGGCTGGCACCTGCCCAGCCGCGACGGCACGCGCGACCGCATCGTGCTGGCCGAGATGGACGACCTTGTAGTCCGCGTCGCCGATCAGCCCCTGTTTGGCGAGATGGGCGCGCGGCGCAAGATGGCTTGACGTAGAGGCCCGGTCGCCGAACGCGAATGGCTTGCCCTTGATGTCGGCCAGTTCCTTTACCGGACCATCCGCGGTGGCGATGAGGATCGACTGGTAATTGGGCTTGCCCTTTTCGACGCCGACACCAAAGGGCTCGATATCGGGCGCCTTCGACTTGGCAAGCACGTAAGAGAACGGGCCGAAATATCCCACCTCGATGCGACCGAACCGCATCGCCTCAATCATCGACGAATAGTCGGTGGTGACGATGATCTCGACGGGCTTCTTCAGCACGTCCTCGAGATACTTCTTGAGCGGCTGTGCATTCTGAATGATCGTCGATGCATTTTCGTCAGGCAGCAGGGCGATCCGCAGCTTATCGGGGCTGGTCTTGTCGGCGGCAAACACCGGAGCGGCGAGCGCGCAGAGGCCGGCCGCGGCCGACCCGACAAGGAAATTGCGGCGTTGCATCATCTGATTTCTCCATTCAGATTGACGGCCCGACTAGGCCGCCTTGGCCAAGCCCTTGCGTTCCGTCGCGTAGATATGATCGAGCGTGACCGATCCGAGTTGATCCGGCGCGCCTTCGAAAACGACGCGCCCCTGCGCCAGCCCGATGATGTGATCAGCGAACCGGCGTGCCAGATCGACCTGATGTAGACTGACGATCGCGGTAATGCCGTCCTCGCGGCAAATTCGATGAAGATCCTCAAGCACCCGGACGGAGGTGGCGGGATCGAGGCTTGCGACCGGTTCATCTGCAAGCACGATCTCGGGCTTCTGGGCCATGGCGCGTGCAATGCCGACGCGCTGTTGCTGTCCTCCGGAAAGCTGGTCGGCTCGGTCCAGCGCCCTGTCGGCGAGACCGACCCGGTCAAGCGCTTCCAGCGCGAGCAGGCGGTCAGCGCGTGGCAGCGGAAAAATCGATCGCAGGACACTGTGCGCGGCGAGCCGTCCAGTCAGCACGTTGTCGAGTGCCGACAGCCGGCCGATCAAATGATGTTGCTGGAACACCATGCCGGTCCGCCGCCGATGCGCCCGCAACTGGGCGCGGCTGCCGAAGATCGATCCGCGACCTTCAACACAAACCTCACCCGAAGTCGGCCGCACCAGCCCGTTGAGGCTGCGCAGCAACGTCGATTTGCCCGCGCCTGACGTGCCGAGAAGAACGATGAACTTCCCCCGCTCGAAAACGGCGGTGGTCGGCCGCAGCGCCTCGACGCCGTTGGCGTAGGTAACGGTCACGTTCTGGAGTGATAGCATGTCCAAATCCGGAAGCTGTTCGTCATTTCCGAACAAAGGCCTTCGTTGTTCGCTTGGTCTGGCTATCAACGATCCATGACGTAGGGATGACGCCGCTCGACGCAGGCCGATGCCTGACCTGCTGGCGGAACTCGACGGACGTGCTCGACTAAAAATCGGCTTTTGCAAGCAGTGGTCATTCGATTCCGACGAGCGGCACTTGCCCTCACTGCAACGCGGCTTCGACCGGGCAAGCCGATCAACGCTTGCGCACGAACGTATCCGCACAACCGACAAGGCGCCGCCTTTGCCGCGGGCCTTTGGCGTTACCTGCCTAACGTGACCTCTTGAGCCCAGCGCCATGCCTTGGCGGGCTGGCTGCATCAACGACATGCAATGGTGCGTCGAAAGCCCGCGACACCCTCTTGATCAGTACGATCATGACCGTTGCGACGATCAGGAAGATCGATCCGATGAAAGCCACGATGATCGGCATCAGCCAAAGGGAAAACACGCCTCGGATGGCCGCCGATTCGGGTACATCGGGATCGTAGAGAACCGAGACAGTCTGTCCGGTGCGATAAGCCGGCGGATTGGTGCGCAGCCCGGACTGAAATTCAATGGTGCGACCGTCCATCGTCTGGAAGCGCACGACTGGCGCAAACAGGTAGCCCTTATCCTCGCTGTCGCGCAGGCGCACCATCTCGATCACCGACCCCGGCGTTTCAATTGCGCGCGCAATCCATGTTTTTGTTGACCAGACGCTGAAGCCCGCTCCGAGCAATAGCAGCAGGCCAACCGGTATCAGGACGAACTTGGCAATACGGCTGAGAAAAACTGCAGGATCTTCCATGAAAAGACGCGCCCTGCGGCAAACATTGTTGTAGGCGAGGATGTGTCTTGGCGCGGACCGAAAGGTTCAATGCCCCGAGCAGGTGTCATGACACTAGCGGCGAGCTCAGCGCCCAAGCAACGCTAGACAGCAATCTGCGCACAGGACCAGGTATCGTATCCGCTCACTTCTTCCCGAACGCGCCGAGCAGTCCGCCCAACAGCTTCGATGCAATCCCACCCAGCGCGCCGAAGCCGCCGGTGGCGCCGATTACGCCGGTGATGATCGGAATCAAGGTCGCCATGGTCGAGCCTGAAACCGGCGCGGTTGTGGTTGGCGCCTGGCCGGCGATCGCTCCAAGATTGAAAGGCAAGTTGAGAATGCCGGCCGACTGCAGCAGGGTGACGATGCCGAGCATGCCGGCGGAAAGCTGTACGCTCGGCCGCGTCACGGCCGGCGCGAGCGGCTCGGCGGGCTTGTCCGGTTTTTCGGTACCCGGGAATGGCTTGCCGGTCAGCCGCTCGTACAGCAGCGGCATCAGCACGGTGATGAGATCGACCGGCGCAGCGGCGCCAGGCTGTTGCGGCGTTGCCGGCTGCGCGACGACCGGCGCCGGGACAGTGTTGACCGGTTGCGCGAGCACCGGCGTGTTGGCAATCGGCGTGACCGCCGGCGCCGGCCTGCCGGTCGCAAGCACGGTAAGAAGCTGCGTGATGTCGAGCTGCTTGCCGGTGAGCGCCGACTGCAGAATCAGCGGCAGCAGCAGTTCGAGGCCTTGGCCCGGCTTGGCAGGATCGGCGGCCATCGGTTTCTCCTTCGATAGCAATATGAGAATGAGCGGGAGCAGTTGCTGCAGGTCGAGCGCAGGAGCGCCAGCGGCGGGACCCGTCTCCGCCACCGCGACGCCGGGCTTAACGGTTTCCGCCTCGAGCGAGATGCCGAGCGCTGCCGCCGTTTCCGGCCCGACCGCGCCATCGACGACCATGCCCTCGGCTTCCTGGAAACGCAGCACGGCGGCTTGCGTGTTCAGTCCGAACTCGCCGTCGATCAGGCCGGGATCGAAGCCTTTCGCGGCCAGCGCCGCCTGGATGCGCGCAACCACGGCCATATCCATGTTCGGCGCACCGACCTCGTAGATGACGGCTGGCGGGTTGACCTTGATCGGCGCGGTACTGTCATAGGAGATGCCGGGAATCAGGATGCCGGTATGCCAGCCGCGGCCATGCACCGTGTCCGCTACCACGCCGTAACGCCGTCCCTTTGCCTCGATGGTGCCGCCATTGCCGTCGCATACGGCGATGTGGCCCATCTTGCCCGGACCCGGCGGATAGCGGAGCACGATGCCGCCGACGGTCGCCGCCGCCTCCTCCACCGAAACGCGCTTGCCGAGTCGCTCGAGGTCGGCCTTCCAGGCGCCGGTATAGGCATCGGCCTTGGCCGGCTGTGCCGTGTGGTCGACGCAGCCGTAAAGCGTGCCGGCTTCCTGATAGACCAGCCATGAGACGAACTCGGCGCAGTCCCACGGGCCATGCCAATGCGGATCGTCTTTCGGCACCTGCGTGTTGACATATTGCTCGCCGATATGCGCGCGGGCGCGCTGCACCAGGCCCGCACCTGAGGGCACACCGCTCGCGGGCGGCTGGGCAATGGCTACGGCTGGCAGACCGTCGAAGAAGGCGTCGGCGCTGCCGGCCTTGTACATGCGATGGGCCTGACGCCACTGCTCCTCGGTCAGGTTATTGCCTTTGCCCGACTCGCGGCCAGCAATGGCTTTCAGCAAGGCGATCGCCTGCACGGGATCGTCGACCATCTCCTTGGTCAGGATGGCGTTCGGATCATAGCCCGGCACGCCGAAGCCGTGCGCGCCGGTCCACTTCGTTCCAGCTTCGCCGATCCGCATGCCGACATAGCTGCGCGACAACAGGTCGAAGTTCGAGGCGGCGCCGTTCACCGGCGAGGGAAAGCGTGCGATCTTGTGGCCGCCACCGATGATCCCATAGCCGGTCTGGCCGAAGCGCGCGGCCCGCGCACTGGGATATTGAGCGCCGGGATTGTTGTAGCGGAACGAAGCGACCTCGCTGCCTGCAACGTCGTCGCGATTGTCAGCCGTCGAGGGGTCGGTAGACCTGCCGATTTGACCCATTGCGCGCTCCCCCGTTTGTGTGCCTGCTGCCAGTTTCCTCTTCGCCGATCGCTGCGTCCTCGGCCTCGGTTTGCTGCTCATTGGCCGGCCCAGATCTGCCCTTTCGGCACGATGATCCGATCGCCCGGCCAGTGACAACCGGCCGGACGCGTTGTCCGCACTATCGATATTCGCTTGCGCAGCCGGAGCATGACAGCTCACGGCGAACCGTGAAGAGCTTACATCGTTTTGCAGCCTTCACGTGTGAGCTAGCTAACAGTTACCGCGGCTGCCGGCGCGACAGTCGGTTGCGCGCCGGCGCTGGCCTAGCATGGCGGCCGTGGCACGCTGTGAGCATTACGTGACAGCGCCGTAATTCTGTTGCTAAGACCGGGTCGCAGTCCGAGCATTTAGGACGTTGCTTTTGCTCTCAGTTGCTTCCGGAGTTGGAGGGTCTGAAGCCTTCTTTCAAAGTCAGCGTGGAACGGATGCATATTTAAGTGGAGCCGTTGAGTTATCTCTGCCAGCGTAAGAGGATTGGCTAAGTCAGCATTGGATCCCACGAGCGCCTTCACCTTTGGATTGGATTGCCAATCACGTGATATCCGGTACGTCGTGAACAGCTCTTTTCCAGTCAGAACAATCAAAGGGTTTCTTGGCCTTCCTTCGAATTGACGACGACGCCCCCAACTAGCGAGCTTACGAAGCAACGTCGTTTCTCTGGTCGTAAGGTGCTCCTTAAGAACCGCAAAAACCAAAAATGCGCCAGGCAGTTTTTCGGCTAACTCTACAATCCTATCGATATCAGCTTTAGTGACGGCGTTTTCTGCAAAGCTTTTCGCCTCACCTATCATCAAGGCAGGTTCGCCGTATTCTCCAAAGTGGCGCCGCCGCAAATACCAAAACGCAAAATCGATCTCGCTCGACTTACCGTTGATCTTCAAGTCGAGGCCAGTTGTCCACGTCAGCGAACAATCAATCTCAAGTGCATGACCAAAGAATCTCAACGTTAACGCCACGCAGTAACCGCCGCCAGCAAAACCCGGGACGGCGAATGGGCCAATCGCTCGATAAAGCCATCGCAAGCCATTAAGATGAGCCGCATCCTGTGGAAATTTGTACGCCTTCAAGCACCTGTGGCAAATTAGGTCGTAGTCTAGCGTCTTAACGTCATACCAATTCAACTTTGAGCAGTTAGGACACTTGATTTGCAGGCCGGAACGCAAAATTTGAGCATCGATGAAGCGCTGTAATGTTATCCATGGCATCCGCCCGCGATCAGTCTTCTTAAATATGTTCTCCCAACGTTGAGTTGGAACTCCGCTATCATCTCCGCCTGATGCCATCTCATTGAGAAGCTTGATCACGCTGGGGTCAGCAAGCATTGCACAAGATTGCAAGCCCTCCACCGCGGCGATTATCTGTTCGGCAATTCTTCCCGCGTCAGATGGGTTGGCCTCGATATCTCGTAACTTCAACCAACCTATGATCGCACTGCGGCCGAATTCCAGATGCAACATGTCATGTGATGTATCGAAGTCTTGTGGAAGCACCCAACCTTCTCGAGTGATGGGACTAAACTCGCCCCAGCGGAGGTTAGGGATTCTAGGATTCAGAAAATTGATAGGATAGACCGTCGCGATGCTATCGGCTCTGCCGTACTTGATGATTGTGACTACGTTAGCCCAAGTTGATTTCTCGAAACTATTAGCTGAACCAAGAAAGGAGGGGGCAAGTTTTGGAACGCGAATCGTTAAATCAACGCCCCTAAATGATTCATTGACCGCGACTTTCTCATCGAAACTTGTCTTGGCCCCACTGACCCTCACCGGCCGCCCGACTCTGAAATGCGTGTCATCGGCGCGATACTGCCAAATGGAATCATAGTAGGTCTTTACGAAGAAAGATCCTGACGGCACGCCAGCGGCAACAGCAGATGACAGTTCTTTGCGTCTAATTTCGTTAATCGAACGGGCAAATTCCAGCGTGGTATGCGTCATGACGCCATTCGGATTGCCCTCAAGTGGGCGAAAGTTTGCTGCGATAAACGCCTGGATCCAATCCAAACAATCTTCAAACCAGTTGAGATTTATTGGAAACACCCAACGTTCTAGTATTCGATAGTTCCAAAAATCGATGACGTCCTGAGCGTCTGCAGGGTCGAACACGAAAACTGTCGGGCCATGACTCGAATCGTAGTCTCGCTTCAAGCCATGCCTCGTAAACCAGAGCGGCGTTATCAGTTGTCCTTCTAGTATGCTCTTGAGCGTCTCTGCACTGCTTGGAACTTCGATTGGAGCAAAAGCGCTCCGAAAATTCTTACCAAAAAACTCAAGATGTTTTTCGACCGGGAAGTTTCCCATTACGGCGTCCAGAAATACATCCTCCTTCGAGTTCTTATCGGGAATCGCGCAGTCAATTCTGTTCTTTTGTTCAAACCTGAATTCCTTCTGATACAGATTTGCGTAAACATCTGAGAGGCTTATACCAGCGGCAGGCTGCGCTCTGCTGTAATGATCGATCGAAAAGAATGCGTTCATATCTATGAGACGCTTTTCTCGTTCATAGCTCTCTCCTGCGCTCCAACCAATCTTTGAGGCTAGGCCTGGGTTCGCCTCAACGATTACGTCTGGCTCGAAAAATCTAATAAGACCTCGCGTAACGTCCAACGCACTAGCTTTTTGATATGACTGGAGCCATCGGTTCGGCGCTCTTTTGAGAACCGGAATGATTGGATTGAACTGGCCACCCCATAGAACTGCGTTCAATCGAATGATTTTACGAATGGATCGAAGATCATTGGGGGAGACTAAGAATCCAATTCTCGTTGGCCGCAGATTTACCGAACCGCTAAGACGAAGTTTCTCATCTGGGCGTTCGCTCATTCGAAAGCTCTCTTTCAGTTAGGTCACGACCATCCTGGCGTCCCCGAGCGCATAGCTGTTCGGCGTCGTCCGGAGAGGCCAGTGAGCCTCATTACTGACGGCTTGTCCTTAATGTCTCTCAGGCTGCTCGAAGACTTCCTTCGGAAATACAATATGTGATTCTACCTGAAATCGATGCTATCAGAGGCGCGCTAGTCCAGTTATCCGTCGTCATCGACGGCGGGCTAAGAAAGCCCTCAACCGGTCGCGGATGCCGCCCTGACGGCATCGAGCGCGGAGCTAAAGTCGATCTTCGCCGATCTGATCCAAACGAAGCGCGCCTCGCCGGCGCTCATGGGCATTACGGTGCCAGCACCGTAATTTCGCTGGGCGGGATTGATCGCTATGCCAATTAAAGATCGATTCCAAGTCGTTCTTTGGCAACGTGCTTTCCATAAGCCTTCGCGATCTCAATGACGAATTCTAAGCCGAAGTTGCCGGCCTTGCTCGCCCCTTCCTTTGTTCGCTTCCAGACTTCAGGATCGCGCACGGTCTCGATGAATTCATGTCCGTGCCATGTGAGCTGCAGGCGTATCCAGGATGGTTCAGCCATGGTGTGCGCCGCTATACCGCTCACGAATCCTGTTTCGTCGATGAGCATTCCAAGATGGTAGTTCAGCTTTATCTTGTCCTGGAGAGTTGAGTTCGCCGGCAAAAGCTCAGGTGAATGCGCGATGACATCCGGTGCGGCCTCGATCTTGAGCAAGAGCTCTCGCACGTACTCCATGTCCCGCTTCATCAAGAATTCCCCCAGGAAGCGAAACGGCTTCGCTACTTGGGAGCGACGATAGCACGGGTTGCACAGACCGTCACGGCACCCTGACAACACATTCAGGGATCAGCAGGATCAAGACTGTACAGCCAGCTACCGGATTCCACGTTGCGTCGGTCCACTCGATTGACGTTTCGGCGATGCGATCGGTCCTTCTTCAGATCTACACACTTCGGCTCGGCAGGTACCAACCCAGACGCCGGAGAATGTGTTTTTCCGTCATCGTCCGCCACCGTCCGTTCAACCTCTACGCCCGGCACATCCAGAAGCCCCGCTCTCACCCCTCCCGATACCAGCTCGCTAGCTGCCACAAATCGTTGTCCCAGCCCGAGATATGCGCGGTCAGCTTGTTGCCGAGCGCCGCGACCCGGGTCCGGGAGGCGATGGGCTGGATGTAATTGTCTGTCACGACGAGGTCGTTGAGCTTGATGAACAGCGCCGCGCGCTTCACCGCGTCGAGCTCCCGTTCGGCCTGCTTGTAGATCTCGTCGTATTCCTTGCTTTGCCAGCGCGAGACATTGCGCCCCTGCCACTTGTTTTCCTTGTTCGCTACCTGCCACGACACGTACTGGTTCATGAAGAACTGCGGATCGGCTTGCGGCATGGTGGTGTTGTACATCTGCGCATCGCAATAGAAATGCGTGTAGGTGTCGGGATTGGCGGCGTCGGAGGAGAAGAACACCGATCCCACCACTGACTTCAGCTCGACGTCGATGCCCGCTTTCTGGCACGCCTGCTTGACGATGGCCTGGGTCTTCTGCCTGGGCGCATTGATCGAGGTCTGGAACACGAACTTCAGCGGCTTGCCGTCCTTGGCGCGAATACCGTCGCCGCCCTTTTTCCAGCCGGCGGCCTCGAGGATCTGGTTGGCCTTCTCGATGTTGAATTCGAATTTGGTGTTTTTCGACCGGAAGCGTTCCGGGTTGTTGAGGAAGTTCGCGGTGGCACGCGCCGTGCGGCCATAGATGAATTTCTCGATCGACGCGCGATCGATCAGGAGATTGACGGCCTGGCGCACGGCCGGATCGCTGAACAGCGGATGTTTGGTCTTTATGCTGGCGCGTTCGCCGTCGACCTCGATCGCGGGATCGGTCGAGTTGAGCTGCATGAATTCGACATTGCCCGACGGTGTGATGTTCACCCTGCCCTTTCCAGCGGCTTCCAGCTTCAGCAGGATGTCCTCTTCGACCAGCATGTTCCAGGCATAGTCGTATTCGCCGGACTGCAGCACCGCGCGCGCCGCCGACACCGCGTCGCCGCCGCCCTTGACCTCCACCTCATCGAACTGCGGCCGGTTGGCGACGTGGTAGTTGGGATTGATCTTGCCGCGGAGCATGTCGCCCGGCTTGAAATCCACGAACAGATAAGGGCCGGTGCCGACCGGCTTCAGATTGTGCGGCGCCTCGCGCGACCTGGCGCCGACATAATCCTTGAACAGGTGCTTCGGGATGATCATGCCGTAATTGCCGACAAAGGCATCGGCCCAGAACGGCGTCGGCTTGGCAAAAGTGAGGCGGACGGTGAAGTCGTCGATCTTCTCGACCGTGATGTCCTTGTAGTTGGCAATCGAGACCGCCGCAGTCTCCGGCGTTTTGGCATATTCCCAGGTGAAGACGACATCGTCGGCCGTGAACGGCATGCCGTCATGCCATTTGACGCCGCGTTTCAGCTTCCAGACCACAGAGCGGCCGTCTTCGGCCAATCCATGATTCTCCTTGCTCGGAATCTCGGCGGCGAGGATCGGTACCAAATTGCCGTCGCCATCCCATCCCGCCAGCGGCTCGTAAAAGATCCGGCAGCCTTCCTGGTCCTTGGTGCCGACGGCGAAATGGGGATTGAGCAGGGTGATGGCCTGCCAATACAGCAGTTTCAGCACGCCGCCGCCGCCGGCCTTGGTCGGCTTGTAGGGAAGCGCGGTCGCAGCCATCGCGACCCCCGACTGGCTCAGCATCATCCCGGCCATCGGCGCCGTCAGGCCTGCGGCGATCATTCGCTGGACAAAGGCCCGCCGCGACAGCCGGCCAGTCTTGACGTCTGCAATCAGGTCTCGAAGTTGCCGTTCTTTCATGGGGGGCCGACTCCTCACTGGTGATGAATGCCTCGTCACGCTCGATCAAGGAAATGGATCAGGTCAGCGCGAACCTGTCAAAGCAGGATCCGGGCCATCCCGGTACCGTAACGGTCGTCCTGGCATCACCTGCAATTGAGTGCATCGGCGCGCCAGTTCCCGGCTTTGTCGTCTTGACCGCGCTCGCCTTTGTTACAACCATTGATGATACGGCCACTTTAGCCGAGGAGCTCTCATGTCGTCGACATCCGATCTGCCGCGTCTGAACAGGAGAGCTTTCGTGGCCGTGGCTGCCGGCGCGACACTCGGTTGCGCACCGGCGCTCGCCCAGCATGCGGGCCATGGCACGCCGTCAGGCACAGCGCTGCCCGAAGCAGCGCCCTCCGCCGATCCGTTCGCCCGGCTTCAGGGTGGCACGCCGCATCACCTCACCACCGAGCAGATTGCCCAGCGAAAGGTGGATAGTCCCGCGCCGCAGGGCCCGCAGGGGCGCTGGGCACCAAAGGCGGCGTTGCCGCTGCCGCGAAGCGAAATGGCCTGGGCCACCGCCTGGGCGGGGCGCATGCATATTGTCGGCGGCTATGGCGAAGGCCGTGTCGATCGCGCCTATCATCATGTTTACGATCCGAAGGACGATCGATGGTTCAACGCCGCGCCTTTGCCGCGCGGCGCCAACCATGTTGCCGTCGTGGCGGATGCGGGGCGCGTCTACGCGCTCGGCGGCTTCATCGAGCAGAACCGCAATCCCGACCCGAATGCGTTTTTCTACGACGTGGCCGCCGACAAGTGGACGACGATCGCGCCTTTGCCGCGCTCACGTGGCGCTGCCGCGGCAGTCGCACTCGACGGCAAGATACATCTGATCGGTGGCGCCGGCGCGCCCACCAACGAGCGCGCCAGTGTCGGCTGGCATGAGGTCTATGACCCGCAAACCGACAAGTGGGAAATTCGGAAAGCGCTCCCCGCCGCGCGCGACCATGTCGGCGCTGTCGCCTATAACGGCATGATCCACATCATAGGCGGCCGCTTCAACACCTTTGAATACAACACCGACCTTCACCACCTTTACCTGCCTGTATCAGACACCTGGAAGGAGCGCGCGCCGCTGCCCACGGCGCGTTCGGGCCACGGCCTCGTCGTCTACCGCGACCGCTTGTTCGCGATGGGCGGCGAATACGGCGTGCAGGACAGAGGCCAGATCTCGCAAGGCGTCGTATTCGGTCAGATGGAGAGTTACGATCCGAAGACCAATACCTGGCAATCTCATGCGCCGATGCTGACACCGCGGCACGCGGTCGGCGCCACCACGATCGGCGATACCATCTACGTTGCGGGCGGAGGCGCGGTGACGGGCGGCGCAGTCCAGTCGTCCGTGCACGAGGCGTTTACGCTGGCGGCTTGATTGCGATCTCGTCGCCGACCACGCGAAGATCGATCCTGCCGATCAGATCGGAACGAAGCGCCTCGGCCTCGCTGATGGCGGCCATGGTCTGCCGCAACGTGCTGGCGTTGGAGCCGAGCGATACGATGCCGCCCAGCACCGCGGCAATCGAGCCGAGGGCGGCGACCTGATTGGACCCGAGCAGGCCAAGCATCGTGACGAGCATCAATCCGGCACCGAGCGCGATCACCGACTTCGAGACCAGCGTGATCTTGCGGCACCGCTCGGCGACCTCGGCCAGCTCCTCGAGCCGCGCTTCGATCCGCGAAATCTCGTCAATCGGGTCGTCGTCCTCGTCCATCAATGTCAAAATCCGGTTCTGCAGGTTTCGTTTCAGGAATCGCGGCGGGCAGATCTCTTACCGCAAATGACACGCCGATGCCCATCGGCCTCACCTCTCCCGACGATCATCCAGCCGCGGTCGTCCGGTCCACGCCCGATTGAGCCACCGGGTAGCCAGCTCGAGCCGCGGCTTCCCCTGCAGCCGCGCCTGCGCTTCGTGATAGGGGCCGACGTAGCGGAGGCGGGTCGGCAGGTGCGGATACAGGCGGCGTATCCACTTGAGCGCGCGATCGGCGGCCCTCTGATCGCGCTCGTCGAGATCGAAGCCGAAACCTGTGCGCAGCCGCTCGGGCAACATCTGTGCGCTCAGGGCCACGTACCATCGCGGCGGCCGCAACCACGGACGTGCGCCGGTCAAGATGTGGTGGGCCACGTCACGCGCCGCGGTGCTCACGGACAAAGTATCCGATCGAGCCATCGCGGCGTTGTAGTCGGCGAAGGATGACCAATCCGCCGGCAGGTCCGCAGGTCTCAGCCCGAACAATGCGCCGAACAGCCGGCTTTCGGCCCAATATTGCTCGCGCTGTTCGGGCGAGAGCGGAGGCAAGATAAGGTCGTGCGCGATGGCAGCGGTTTCGACAAGGGTGGCGTGAACCCAGCGCAACGCGGCGATGTCGTTGGCATTGTAGGATGAGCCTTGGGCGAAGCGGCCGCTCGCCTCGGGCAACACGCCTGAGATCATCGCGTGCCGTCGATGCAGGCGCCGGGCCGCGGCAGTCGCGCCATCGAGCGAACCGAACACCATTGTGAACATCAGCTCAAAGGTTCGATGAAAGCGGCCGACTGGATCAGCAAAGGTGCGCGAGTGCTCGGCAACGGCGGTCGCGACCCAGGGATGCGCCAGTTGAAGCAGCAAGGCGCGCCCGGCTCCCAGAAAGATCACGGCTTCCCTGTCGATCCGCCACGTCATCGACGCCGGGCCAAAAATGCCCTCAGCCGGCCCGGCGGCACCGGCCCTGACGGCATCGAGAGTAGCGTCTAGATCGCTTTCCGAGACCAATTGACAAACCTTCCAGAGAGATCGACCTGCTTTTCGCGACGCGGATTCTAACGCAACTCAGCGTGCGCGGGCAGAGATATCCTGAGCATCGGTAAAGCCAAACCAGGCGAGCGGCAACGCGAGGCCGCAGAGCACCGCCATCGCAACGAACGCCCCTCCGCCATACCTGGCATAGAAAAGCCCTGAAAGCAGCGTCAGTGCGGCCGTCACCACGCCCGCACCAAACGCGTAGATTGCTTGAGCCGTTGCGGCCATTCTGGCGGGGACAAGAGCTGCCATCAACCGCATGCAAGAAAGATGCAGCAGCGCGAACGTCAATCCGTGCAGCGGCTGCACCATCGCGAGCGCCACGACGGAAGGCGTCGTCCCCGCAACCGACCAGCGGATGATGCCGGCTGCTGCCGCCAATGCCGCCGCACCACGCGCGCCGAGCCGGTTGAGCAAGGCCGGTCCGATCAGAAAGAACACGATCACTTCTGCGGCGACGGCCTCCGACCACAAGACGCTTATGACGGAGGTGTCTATTCCGGCATTGCTCCACCGGATCACCGCAAAGGCGTCATGCATGGCGTGGCTGCCATAGATCAGAGCCGAGACGAGGATCAGGATTCGAAATCGCTCGATCCCAAGCAGTCCACGAACCTCGCCCGCAAGCTGCGATGCGCCGGTATGCGGCACCGATGAAGACGAAACCCTGGGTACCAGCGCGGTTGCCCCAGCGGCAGCGACAAGCAGGGCTGCGTTCAGCCCGACCACACGCGTCAGGTCAGTGGACGTGATGAGTTGGCCGATGATCAGCGTGCCGCAGACGAAAGCCGCCGATGCCGAACCGCGGATCCAGCCATATTCGAACGGCCGCCCCGCGATCTGCGGCCTGGCCGCGTTGACCGACAAGGCGTCGGCCATCGACGTCGTAGGCGCCAGTGCCACGGCTTGAACCAGCGCCAGAAGCAGCAACAGCCAAAAGCCGTCGGCCCACAGCAACGCCACGGCCGTTGCTGCTGCCAGGGCGGCGCAGAATGCGAGCACGAGGCGCAACGATTGCAGGAAATCTGCAAACATCCCGACGAGTGGACCGGCGACAAGACGCGCCAGCAACGCAGCCGCCAGTATCAAGCCGATCTGCTCGAACGTGAGCGCTCTGGTTTCAAAAAACTTCGGCCAGAACGGCGATGCCACGCCGAACGCTGCGTACAACGCGGCATAAAGAGCGATGTAGGCGACCGGCCCGGGAACGCGCATTTTTTGAAAGTTCCATTCGGTAGAATTACGGACGAGAAGAACACTGCTCTGCCGTAGTTCATCCGCGAAATCTCCACATCCAACTTCTATCCGACCGGCCTTCACACAAATGGATGGAAGTTGATGCGATATCTTTTCGCCGCCGTGATTGCTGTGTTCGTGGTCGCGGCGGATTTTGAAAGTTCCGAAATCAGGTCAGCGTGGACGGAACTATCTTTCGTTATTGCCGAAGCGCAATCGGAACCTGCCACGACATCTCACACTGGAACTGTGACTGCGTCGGTTGAGCATTCGCAAGAACCGGACGCAACAAACGTCGTCACCGCGCCGTACGAGTCGGCAACGACAGCAGATGCCGCGGCTCATGCGGTCGCCTCGATAAAGGAGGAGGCCGCGCCACCGAACCCGATCTGTGAAGCGGTCAGAAGTGCCGCTGAGGAACACGATATTCCGATCGGCTTTCTCGTGCGCCTGCTCTGGCAGGAAAGCAGGTTTAAAGTGGCGGAGGTCAGTTCGGCAGGCGCGCAGGGCATTGCCCAATTCATGCCGCGAACGGCGGTCGAAATGGGCTTGAAAGACCCATTCGATCCGCTGCAGGCGATTCCTGCGTCGGCAAGATTTCTTCGCAAGCTTTATAATCAGTTCGGAAATCTCGGGCTTGCGGCGGCAGCCTACAATGCGGGCGGCGGCAGGATCGAGAAGTGGCTATCGCGGCGCGGCGCCTTGCCGAAGGAAACGCGCGCTTACGTCAAGATCATCACCGGCAACAAGGCGGAGGCCTGGACGGACGCAAACAACACTGTCCACATGCCGACGGACCTGCCGGATAAGGCGCCATGTGAAGGCGTCGGTGGCCTGTCGAAGGAAGACCAGATCGCCGAAATTCCGGTCGATCTGGCGCCTTCGATCAGCGGAATGGTGCGAAAGGTTGATATTGCCGAAGAGAGCCACGCGGCTCTCAAGAAGCGGCGAGTTGTTGCAAGCCGAACCGCAAGGACCGTACGTACGGCGTTCCGGAATGCACATGCCCGGGTAACCCGGCTGGCAGCAAAGGCTGCGACACGGAAGCCCGGCAAGCAATCCGCCACCCGCTTTGCGTCGGCCGCCGGCAGCGGCAGTCGGACGAAGTCATCGAAAGCATCGCGGGAATTGTAGACTCGGATCGACCCGCCAATTGGCACGCAAAAAAAGCCCGCATCGCTGCGGGCTTTTTTCTCGCCGGCCTGTCTTACCAGCGGCCGGTGCCGAAGCTGAAGGTTACGCCGGGACCGCCGCCGTAATAGCGGGGACCGTAGTACCCGTACCGGCGCGGCGCGTAGTAGCCGTAGCTATCGTAGTACGGGCGATAGTGCCGGTGGTAGCCCCAGTGCCGATGACGCCAGTGGCGGCGATGGGCGCTGAAGTCAGTGGAAGACTGCACAGTATCCGTCGCAGGTTTCGCCTTTACCGCATTGTCGGCGGCGTTGGCGGCGGAACCGCCGATCAGCGCAGCAGCACCAACGGCAAATACGATGGCTAGTTTCTTCATCATCGAACTCCAGTGATTGTGTCCACTCTACCGAGTCTAATCACCGCGCCGCGATCACGTTCCGTCTGCGACATTAAGACTGCGACAGATCGTTGAACAAATATTCATGAATATGAACGGTGGTGGTTCCTTCGACGACTGATCGTAGCCGCGTATCACGCGCCGGAATCGCTGGCGTTGGGATAGAACAACTGCTCGCTGTTGATCTTGTAATCGGCGATCGCCCTCTGGCCCTCTGATGATATCAGCCAATCGATGAATTGTTGGCCGAGATCCTTCTTGACGCTCGGATGTTTCTCCGGATTCACCAGCATGACGCCGTACTGGTTGAACAGGCGCTTGTCGCCTTCGACTGAAATCACGAGGTCGCCGCGATTCTTGAACGACAGCCAGGTGCCGCGATCGGCGAGCACATAGGCGTTCGAGGCCGACGCGGTGTTGAGCGCAGCGCCCATGCCCTGCCCGATCTCCTTGTACCAGGGACCCTTGTCCTTTGCGATGTCGATGCCGGCGATCTTCCAGAGATTGAGCTCCGCCTGATGCGTGCCTGACTTGTCGCCGCGCGAGATGAAATCGGCCCCCTTCGCCTTGATCGCGGAGAGCGCCGCAACGATGTCCTTCGAGCCCTTGATGCCGGCCGGGTCGCTCTTCGGCCCGATCAGGATGAAGTCGTTGTACATCACGGGATGGCGCCTGACGCCAAACCCTTCGGACACGAATTTTTCTTCCGCAGGTTTGGCGTGGACGAACACGACGTCGGCATCGCCGCGGCGGCCGGTATCGAGCGCTTGTCCCGTGCCCTGCGCCACCACTTTTACGTCGATGCCGGTCCTGGCCTTGAACATCGGCAGGATATAGCCGAACAGGCCGGAATCCTGCGTCGAGGTGGTCGAGGCCACCACGATCGATTTATCCTGCGCGACGGCGTGGCTCGCGAAAACCAGGCTGGCGGTCGCCGCAATCAACAGGCGGCGCGTGAGCATGCTCATTTGTTTTCCCTTCTTTGGTTTGCGCATGATCTTTTCGGAAGACCTGTAACCACTTTTCCGGATCATGCGCTAAATCAACAGTTCGCCGGCGAGGAACGCCCTCGCTTCGGCGGTTTGCGGCGCGTCGAAGAACGATGCGGCTGCACCGGTTTCGACAGTACGGCCGCGGTGAAGCATGACGACCTCGCCGGCGAGCCTGCGCGCTTCGCCGAGATCGTGGGTCGCCATCACGACCTTGATGTTGCGCTCGCTCACAGTGCGGATGATGTCTTCCACCGCCTTGGTGGCGATGGGATCGAGGCTCGCGGTCGGCTCGTCCAGGAACAACACCGCGGGATCGCGCGCCAGCGCCCGCGCCAGCGCCAGCCGCTGCTGCTCGCCGCCGGAGAGCCTTCGCGCCGCGCGGTCGGCGAGCGCGTGCAAGCCGACCAGTTCGAGCAACTCGGCGACGCGTCGCGCATGCTCCGCGCGCGGAATGCCGGCGGCGCGCAGCGCAAAACGGAGATTGGCGGCGGCGCTGCGCCGGAGCATCGCCGGGCGCTGAAACACGATCGCACGCTTCAGCGGGGAGACATGTTCGAGCCCGCCCCAGGTGATGCGGCCGCGCGACGGTGCCAGCAGCCCCATCGCCAGGCGCAAGAGCGTCGATTTGCCCGAGCCGTTGGGGCCGATCAATACCGTGGGCAGGCCCGGCGCCAGCGTGAGCGCGATGTCGTCGAGGATCGTGACCCCGCCGGCCGCTACCGTGACGCCATCAAATTTGATCGGCAGTTCGCTCGAAGGCGCGCGCATGGTCATCCCGCCAGTCGCTCGCCGGCGCGGCGCACGCTCCACGCCAGCGCGTTGACCGCGATCACGATCGAAATCAGCACGAGGCCGAGGCCGACCGCGAGCGGCAGGTCGCCCTTGGAAGTCTCCAGCGCAATCGCCGTCGTCATCGTGCGGGTGAAGCCTTCGATGTTGCCGCCGACGATGATGATGGCGCCGACCTCCGCCGCCGCGCGGCCGAAGCCGGCGAGCAGCGCGGTGACCAGGCTGAAGCGCGCGTCCCAGATCAGCGCCATGACACGGCCGAGGGGCCCGAGGTTCATCGCGGTGAGTTCGTCGCGGTATTCGAGCCAGAGATCCTCGATGGTCTGGCGCGTCAGCGCAGCGATGATCGGCGTGACCAGCACGGTCTGCGCGACGATCATCGCGCTCGGGGTGAACAACAGGCCGAACGCGCCGAGCGGCCCGGAGCGCGACAGCGCGAGATACACCGCGAGGCCGACAACGACCGGCGGCAGGCCCATCAAGGCGTTGAGCAGGACGATGACGCCCTGGCGGCCGGGAAATCTCGTCAGCGCGATCCAGGCCCCCATGGGAATGCCGATCAGCGCGGCCAGCGCCACCGCTGATAGGCTAACGTAAAGCGACAGCCGCACGATCGCGAACAGCGCGGGATCGCCGCTGAGGACAAGTTGAAGGGCGGACGGACCGTCTGGCATTTGTAATTCCACTAGCGCCGGGCATCTTGCGCAGATAGCGACGATATGGTCAATTTCTGTAATATTTGCACTCGAATGCATATTGGTGCCGATGCCGGAGCTCCTCACGACAGACGAAGCGGCGGATTATCTGCGGCTCTCCGAGCGCAAGCTCTACGAGCTGGTGGCGAACCGCGCGGTGCCCTGCAGCAAGGTGACCGGCCGCTGGCTGTTTCCGCGCACGGCGCTGGATCGCTGGGTGTCCGCCGGCCTGATCTCGCCCGCCGCGCTGGCGCAGGTGGCGGCGCCGCCGATCGTCGGCGGCAGCCACGATCCGCTGCTGGAATGGGGCTTACGTGAGAGCAATTCCGGCCTCGCCAGCCTGGCCGAAGGCAGCGAGGAAGGCCTGCGTCGGCTGACGCGTGGCGAGGTGATGGTCGCGGCGATCCATCTGCACCGGCTCGACGGCGATGACGAGAGAGCCAATGTCGAGGCGGTCGCCGACGCGCCGGGCCTGCATGATGCAGTCCTGCTCGGCTTTGCGCGGCGCGAGCAGGGCATTCTGGTCGCGTCCGGCAATCCGCTGGACTTGAGCGACATGGCCTCGATCGCAACATCGCGCGCGCGGATGGCGCAACGCCCGGCTGGCGCCGGTGCGCAATTGCTGCTGCTCGCGCTGCTGGCGCGCGCGGGCATCACGCTCGACGATCTGAAACTGGCAAAACCCGCCTTCCCCACCGGACCCGATATCGCGCAAGCCATCCGCGCCGGCCGCATCGATTGCGGCATCGCGACGCGAAGCGTGGCGAAATCGGCAGGGCTCGATTTCCTCCCCGTCACCTGGGAGCGTTTTGATCTCGTGATGCGGCAGCGCGATTACTTTATGAAGGGGCCGCAGGCGCTGTTCGAGTTCATGCGCGGGCCGAGCTTCCGCGATCGCGCGGGCGAGCTCGGCGGCTATGACGTCAGCGAGGCCGGTGCGGTGCGGCTGGTGAATTGAGGGGCGCGAACGAGTCCCTCGCTGCTTTTGGCTTGGAAGGGCCGTTTTGCCATCTACTCTCGTGCAAGGAAAACCACGGAAGGTTCTACCTCGACGAGGAATTCATCGTTGGCGAGGCTCGCCACCCCAATCCAAGTTGCACACGGTGGATTGTCGCCGAAAGTCGCTTTGAGAGCGCCACTGATTGCGTCGCTTTCATGCATGTGGCTTTGCTTGATGTAGAGGCGTAACGCGCCGACCTGATCGAGTCTCGCGCCGGCCGATGCCAGTGCGACAGCAAGGTTTTCAAGGCTCTTCTGGAGTTGGCGACCGACATCGCCAGCACCGACGATGTTTCGATCTGCATCCCAAGCAACTTGACCAGATACGTGTATAGCGTTGCCGACAGGTGTCGGGATGACTGCTATCTGCGCAAAACCGTAGCGCCGGCTGTCAAAGAGTTCGGAAGGAACGTGAACTGATCGGGTCATTGCGGCTCCTGCTTGTGGCTCCTCTCGGGCGACATGCTTTGCTCGAAAACGCCATGCTTACCTTCGCCCCGGCAGCCACGCGACAAACCCCGCCTCCCCAAGCCGCTTCATCACCTCGTCCAGATGCACGCGATCCCGCGTTTCGATGACGACTTCGAGCAGCGTGCCCTTGGCGGGGAGATCGGAGAACGTTCGCTGGTGCGAGACTTCGATGATGTTGGCGCCGGCTTCGGCGAGCAGCGCCGAGACGGCGGCGAGTTGGCCGGGCCGGTCGACGATGTCGATTGCGATCTGGGTCAGCCGCCCCTCGCGCGCGAGTTCGCGGGTCAGCACGGAGGCGATCAGCCGGGTATCGATGTTGCCGCCGGTTAGCACAAGGCCGACGTTGCGGCCGGCAAAGCGCTCCGGCGCGGCCAGCACCGCGGCGAGGCCCGCAGCGCCGGCGCCCTCGACCACGGTCTTTTCGATCGCGATCAGCATCGCCACCGCCCGCTCGATCTGGTCCTCGGTTACGAGCACGATGTCGTCGACGAGATGGCGGATGATCTCGGTGGTGATCCGGCCTGGCACCTTCACCGCAATGCCTTCGGCAAGCGTATCGCCGCGCATCGGCAGACGATCGCCCTTGATAGCGTTGTACATCGAGGGATAGAGCTGCGCCTGCACGCCGACGATCTGCAGATCCGGCTTCAGCGATTTGGCCGCAACCGCCATGCCGGAGATCAGCCCGCCGCCGCCGATCGGCACCACCAGCGTATCGAGCTGCGGCGCCGCCCGCAGCATTTCGACCGCGATGGTGCCCTGCCCCGCGATGATCAAGGGATCGTCGTAAGGATGGATCATGATCATGCCGTGCGCCTCGCCATGCGTGCGCGCGAATTCGCCTGCCTCCTCCAGCGTCTTGCCGGAGATGATCGTATTCGCGCCGTGACGCCGCGTATTCTCGATCTTCACCATCGGGGTGCCGACCGGCATCACGATGGCTGCGGGTATGCCAAGCCTATTTGCGTGATAGGCCACGCCCTGCGCGTGGTTGCCGGCCGACATCGCGATCACGCCGCGCCGCCGCTCCTCCGGCGACAGCGCCAGCAGCCGGTTGAGCGCGCCGCGCTCCTTGAAGGTCGAAGTGAACTGCAGGTTCTCGAATTTGAGCCAGAGGTTGCAGCCGCAGATTTCGCTCAGCGTCCGGCTTTGATCGCATTCGGTAACGAGGACCGACCCGGCAATGGACGCGCCCGCGGCCGTGATGTCCTCGGGCATGACCGCAAGGCGACCGGGTTCGGAGGCGACTTTCGTCGGCGGTACATTTTTAGGAGGATTCGGCATTTCGGTGGCCTCGTTGAGAGGCAATCGTATAGGCTTTTTCCGCTCCTTTCGCCTCCCTCGAATCTCGTAAAAATCCCGCCCCATGAACATGGGTGTCGCAAAAAACTGTCACGGGGTTACACTTGCGCGGGCTGCAGGGACAGGCAGCCGGAGTTTTCAGATGAATTCATTGAGCGATGGGCCCAAGGCGGAAGCCATCACGGTCGTGCTGGTCGAGGACGACGCGCCGACGCTTTGGCGGCTACAGGACGCGCTGGCCAAAGCCGGATACCAGGTCAGGGCCGCGGGCACGCTCGCGGAAGCCCGCGCCTGTCTCGCGCAAGGCGCACCAAAGGTGCTGCTGACCGATCTTCAGTTGCCGGATGGCCATGGCGTCGACCTGATCCGCGAGACCCGTCGGCGCTTTCCCGATACCGAGATCATGGTGATCTCGATCCTCGGCGACGAGGAAAGCGTGATTTCGGCGATCACCGTCGGCGCGACAGGCTATCTGCTCAAGGACGCCTTCCCGACCGACATCGCCGCCACCGTGCGCGACCTCGTCGCCGGCCATTCGCCGATCTCGGCCTCGATCGCGCGTTTCATCGTGCGCCGAACCCAGAGCACGCCGGAGCCGCCGCCCGGCCCAGTACTCAACACCACCAAACTGACGCCGCGCGAAATCGACATTCTCTGGGGCATCGCCAAGGGCTTTAGCTATGCCGAGATCGCCAGCCATCTCGGCCTGTCGCGCCAAACCGTGCCCGGGCATATCAAGAGCATCTATCGCAAGCTCGAAGTTCATACCCGGGGCGAGGCGGTGTTCGAGGCGGTCCAGCAGGGCTTGATCAAGTTGTGAACGATCACGGCGACGACGTCCAACCGGAGCTGCCCGGCCGCGCGCGGCGTCGGCTGCGGCCGTCCCGTCTCATCCAGTATCTGCTGCTGCAGGCGGTGATCGCCGTCGTCGGCGTCGCGGTGCTTCTGCAATCGCTGCCCGGACCTCCCGCGCAGTATCAGGTGACGGCCTTTCAGCTCACCGAAGCTGGCGCCGAGCGGGCGGTGACGTTGCCTTACTTCTCACCGTTGCGGAATGCGATGAACGATCCGCCCCGCTTCAGGGGACGCTTCGTCCGCCCGGCCGGCGAGGCCTCGCGGGCGTGGTCGGTGTTCCTGCCGCGCTTCACCAACGGCGTCGAGGTTACCGTCAACGATGTCGTGATCCTCGACAGCCGGCGCGATCCCGCCGCCAACCGCCCCGACCGCAACACGCCGGCGATTGCGGTGATCCCCGCATCGGTGCTGCGCGATGGCGACAACGCCATCTCGATCCGGCTGTTCATCTGGGGCCCGATCACCGGCTTCCTCGATCGCATCTGGGTCGGCCCCGACGAAGAGTTGCGCCCGACCTATAATCTCAGAACGCTGGTGTTCGTGACGTTGCCGGTGGTGTTCTCATCCTGGCAGGCGATTCTGGCGGTGATCCTCGGCATCATGTGGGTGATGCGTCGCCACGAGCCGGCCTACGGCGTTCTGGCGGCGGCGATGGCCGTGGGTGTCGGCCAGGCGTTCCTGCAAACCCCGATGGGCGAGACGCCGTTTTCCAGGTTCAATGTGATCCTGATTTCCTCCGCGCCGATCGAAAGCGCACTGGTGCTGGTCTTTGCGCTGCTGCTCTCGGGCTGGAAGTGGCAGCGCTACGCCTGGGTCATCTTCATTCCGGGCATCGCATTGGCGCTGGCCGGCCTGTTCGGAAATCAGGCGCTGGTGCGCGCCCTTTTCCTGATTCTCGCCGTACCGATGGTCGGCATCTCCCTTCTCATCATGGCCGTCGTTACCGCGCGATCGGCGCTGCAACGGCAGAACGTGGCGAGCTTCCTGCTCGGCTGCGCGGTCACGATCATGCTGAGCTGCTGGATCGTTGACCTGCTCTCGGTGTTTCAGATGATGCCCAACCGCATCTTCACCGCGCGGCTGTCCTATTCGGCGATGCTGGTCGCGATCGGCGCGGGGCTCACCTGGCGGTTCGCCCGGGCGCTGAACCAGGTCGACGGCTTTGCCGGCCGCCTCGTCACCCAGGTGCGCGAGGCGGAGGAGAAGCTGAAGGCCAGTTTCGCCCGCGAGGAGGAGCGCGCCCGCGCCGCGGCGCTGGCGCGGGAACGCACGCGCCTGATGCGCGACCTGCATGACGGGCTCGGCGGCCAGCTCGTCAGCATCGTGGCGCTCAGCGAGCGTGGCAATGGCAGCGCGGGGATAGGCGATGCGGCGCGCGCCGCGCTGAAGGATTTGCGCCTCGTCATCGACTCCATGGACGACATCGGCGGCGATCTGATGTTGGCGCTGGGCTCATGGCGCGAACGCGCCATGGCGCAGCTTCGTCCGCATGACATCGCGCTGGACTGGCGCGCGGTCACCGCGCAGGGCCTGCCGGTTCATCCCGAGCTGCGGCCATGGCACGTCATCCAGATCGTGCGGCTGTTGGATGAAGCGGTGACCAATGCGGCCAAGCACGCCGGGGCGCGGCGCATTACGGTGAGGATCGAGACGCTCGCGGGCTCCGACGGCCTCGAGCGCGGCTGCATCATCGTCGAGGATGACGGCAGGGGGTTTGAGATCGCGCCTGACGGCGGAGCCGCCGGAGCGGCGAAAGCGGCGCGCGGCCTGCGCAACATGCGAAGCCGTGCCGCGCGCTGCGGCGCCGAGCTGGAACTGAGCTCCAGCGCCCAAGGGACCCACAAAGGCACGCGCGTGAGGCTGACCTTGCCCCACCGCTTCCCCGACAGCGACGGCGCTGCCGGTTAGCATGCACACTTTTAGCTTACGCGTTTTCTTTACGCGAACCGGTGTTCATCCCGGATCAAGTCCGAGGACATGCTTCGCTTGAAAACGCTTTGCCTCAGCGGCGGCCGACGCGGTTGACCGGGCCACCGCGGTTCATCGGCGTACCGGCCCGAACGCCGACGCCCCGAGCTCCGACGCCGACAGCGCCGACGCCCACGACCGGCGTCACGACCGCAGCCGCCGCGACCGGCGTCGGGCGCGCGACGCAGCCCTTCGGCACGCCAACCGTCTTGCAATAAACCACTGCCGCTTGGGCAGAGCCTACGCCGCCGACTGCAAAGGAAGCCACGGCCGAAAACGCCGCGAGCGTCAGACCTGCGCTCAGCCAACCTGTCTTCTTCAACATCTGTCATCTCTCCCGAATTGGGCGTGCAGCTCTTTGCGATGTACCGATCGGTCACCGCAGCCGACGCGAGATGTACATGGTCCATCGAGATGCCCGGCAACATCCCATGAAAATGGTGTGGGCGCGCGCGCGGGGTGATTTTGCGGCCCGCTGCCGACGCCATGAACATGGCATGGACCGCGGGCGCAACCTCGACGAGTTTTCGCGCGCTTTCAATCTTCCATTCTCGTCAAAAGGTGATCCATGATGAAATCCATTCATGTCGTGGCCGCGGCCACTGCGCTGATCCTGTCGCTCGGCGCCGGCTCGCTGGCTCTGGCGCAATCCGGCCCCACTCCCCAGGAGCAGATGGCCTGCCGTTCGGATGCCGGAAAATTCTGCGCCGAGCATATCGGCAAGCCGCCGCAGATGAATGCCTGCCTAAAAGCGAACAAGACGAAGCTGTCGGATGGCTG
Organism: Bradyrhizobium sp. AZCC 1578; assembly: GCF_036924675.1. Classification (NCBI taxonomy): domain Bacteria; kingdom Pseudomonadati; phylum Pseudomonadota; class Alphaproteobacteria; order Hyphomicrobiales; family Nitrobacteraceae; genus Bradyrhizobium; species Bradyrhizobium sp. AZCC 1578. The sequence goes on along the minus strand of NZ_JAZHRZ010000001.1, from coordinate 4,755,786 downwards.
CCGCAAGGTGGTGGAATCGCGCGGCGGCTAAGACGTGTGGCGGCTAGCTGAGACGTAATGTTTCATTTCATTGAAGCGGCGCGATCGGTCCAGCGTTCCCCGGATGCTGCGCAGCGCGCCGCTAGCGGCGTGGTGCGCTGCTGATCCGGGGTCATATGTCGCCGCATTGGGTCCCGGCTCTGCGGTGCAGCGCTACGCGCTGCACCGCGTCCGGAACACGACAGCGATTCAAGAAGGATGCGCCGCGACTCTTCCGGATCGATCAATCCTGATCGAACAACCTGATCCGGGGCATTTCGATTCGTGCGGGCTCGCCAGCGAACGCTTCTTCGCGGATGATGATGCGCCGCGGCTCGGTTGCTTCCCGAACCTGCGTCTCGACCGCCTCGAGGTCCTGCTCGCGGGGCTGCTGGAAGCGGCGCTTGTCGGCCCAGCGCTGGCGCCGCTCGACGCGCCGCTGTTCGGCGGCAGCCCGTTTGAGATCGGCATCACGCGCCTTGGCAAACGCCTCCTGGGGCGCAGCAGCCTTCTCCGCAGCGGTCTTTTCGCTGGCCTGTTCGGCGGGCTTCGAGGGTTTCGGCGGTGGCGGTGCAGGTTGAGCGGCCGCTGCGTTGTTGGCCGTCTTCTCTTCGGCGGAAGCATTATTAGCAGCCGGCGCTGCCGCCGCCGCTTGCGGGTGTGGTTGCGTTGGCGGCTGTGGCTGCGTCTGTTGGGGTTGCGTTTGCGGCGGCTCCTGGGCGGGCGCGGAATTGGCCGCGGCCGCCGTCGCCGCGACATGGGGCACCGGCTCCGATGGCTCCGTCGAGACGGATATCGGCTCCGCTGACATCCGGCGTTCCAGTTTCGAGATCACATGTGTCGGCGGACTGACGATGTTGGCAGCCAGATATCCACCGCCAACACCGGCGGCGACCGCGACAATCACGGTTCCTGCACCCGCAAAAAAGGCGGTTGATGTGCGCATCGGCAAACTCCCTCATCCACGCGGGCAACGCGTGGGGTAGGGTGATGTTCCGGTACGGCGTTATGTGTAGGAGTTCTGTGTAAGGGTCGGAACCAGCGGCGCAGATCGCCGCTCAGATCATCGCGGCGACTTTTTCCAGCCCGATGATGCGGGCAAGCGAGCGCACTTCGCTCTTCTGGTCCTCACGCAACTGGAACAGCAGCGGCATCGCCGCCGATTTCAATTGCTGGACTTCCGCGGACTCTGGATCGATCGGCACGCCCGTCGCATTCGGGTTGGCCTGGCGGCCCGCATGAATCTTGCGGGCGACGGCACGCAGCGCAGTCTCCACCGGCGGCCAGTAGTACTCCTGCGACGCCGTCAGTTTCAGGCGGTCCTTGATGCCGGCGATCTGGCCATCGCTCAACAGTGTGTAGCTCTTCTGCGGCTGGGGCTTTGCTGCGGCCTTGGGCTTGACGGGCGCAGGCGCCGGCACCGGTGCCGTGCTCGGCTCAGCGGTGGACGTCGTGGGCGGGGCGGCGGGCGCCGCGATTTCCTTCGGCATGGCCATATCGACGGGCGAAGTCGAGGCATAGGCCCGGCGCAGCGATTCGTTCAGCGCGGGATCCCTGGGCTGGGGGTCAACCGCGGCGGTGGCGTAGCTCAGGACCGCCAGGCGATCCTTTTTGCCTTCCTTGTTCGAGACCGGCGCCTGGACGGAGGAAGCCGACGCCAGTTCGAACCGGGCGGCAGGTAGGCTGTCGCGGCCGACAATGGCGGTGACGGCGGCGCCGGCCACGAGAAAACAGATCAGCGCGACAATCGTCATAGTCTTGGTCAAAAAGGTCTCCATTCCCGCCGACGTTTGGCCCTTTTGCCGAAAACTGGATGATAATTGAGGCTATACGATGCCAATCGCCGCGCTGACGCGGTCGAAAAGATGGGGAAAAAGTCCCAAAAGGGCCCGGAATCAGGCCGCTGCGGCCAGTTCATAGGCCTCCTGGATATCGGCAACGATATCGGAGGCTTCCCACAGGGCGTCGGGGGCGACCTGTTGCAGGGTGACGGTCCAGTTGCTCTTGCGGTTGCGCGGCATGCTGACGACGTCGAATTCGATACCGCGGCACAGCGGATGCCGATCGAGCGCAAACATCACCCGGCGCCGGATCTCCTCGAGCGTTGCCGGGGTTTTGGCGAAATACCGATCGAAATCCATTCCATACCCCTTTCGATTTGCCGTCCGACCGTGGCGGCGGACCATCGTCTGGGGCTATTGTTGGGGCCGATATGGTTAACGGCGCGTTAAGCCTTCGGAATGGCAACCGCCGGGAGCCGAGTAAACGGCGCAGCGGAACAGCCCGGCATGGCTGAAGCGACATCCCAGATGACGTCGGTCGCTACCGGGCCATCGGTTCGCGCCGCGCTGGTGGCGGCGATCGCGATTTCAGCCTTCACGCTGTCGATCGCGACGTTCGAACTGTCGATAGCGGACTGGCCCTCCGGCTTCGTCCTGCTGGCCGTCGTGCCGCTGGTCGCGCTGGTGTTCTTCGGCTGCCTCGTGTGGTCGGCTTCGCTGCTCCCCAGGATCCGAACCGGTGGCGCGAAGTTCGCCCTTCCCTTCCTGATCTCCGCGCTCACGCTTGCCATTCTCGCCTACGCCCCGCTGCACCAGGTCGCCCTCCAGCAGAATTTCCGCTGGCACCGGGCCGACCGCGAACGGATCGTGGCGCGGGTCGAAGCCGGCGAGCTGAACCCCAACGTCTCCTACAACAAGAACCTAGTGGCGCTCGGCGACCGCGAGCCAAATGCTTCCGTCGGCAACGACATCGTCGTCGACGAGACGGAAGAAGGCACCTATGTGCTGTTTTTGACCTCACGCGGCCTGAAGCACCATTTCACCGGCTTCCTGCACGTGCCGCCGGGCGGCGATCCCAAAAACTTCTTCGAATTCGCCGACAAGCCGCCGAGCCGGCTCGAGCGCTACGACGAGAATTGGTATTTCGTGGCGAATTAGGTCGCATTCGCCCGGAGTGACCCGCCGGCGATGGTGCCAAGCGCGATGCCGCCGATGATCAGCGCCATCGCAAGAAACAGCGACGGCTCCAGCGGCTCGTTTAGCATCACGGTCGCGCTGACGATGCCGAGCAGCGGCGTCGCCAGCAGACACAGCGATGTGGTGACCGCCGGCAGGCTGCGGTTCACCACGGTCATCGCCCAGTTGGCGAATGCCGTGCAGACAATTCCGCTATGGAGCATCAACGCGGAAAGACGCCATGTCCACGCGATATGCGGCGGGCCTTCCACGAGCCACGCGATGAGCGACAGCAGCGCCGCCGCCAGCAGCACCTGCCAGAACACGAGTTGAAAGGGTGTCGAGATCCATTTGTGGGCCCTGACATAGACGATGTTGCCGGCCCAGCAGAACGCGGCAATCAGAATCAGGCCGCTGCCGAAAAGCGCGTTGCGGTCAGCCCAGTTCAGCGTCTGCGGATTGAAGATGACCGCGAGGCCGGCCAGGCCGCAGCCGATACCGATCGCGCGCCGGCGCGTGATATGCTCCGACAGAAACATGGCTGCTCCGATCGCGACCCATAGCGGCGTCGTATAGCCAAGCACGATCGCCCTGCCGGCCGGCACGAATTGCAGCCCGGCCGCCACCAGCGCGGAAAACGCCACCAGGTGCAGGATCGAGGTGCAGAACACGACCGGCAGGTCGCCGCGCTTCGGCACGATGAACGTCCCCTGCGCCCACAACATCGGCGCCAGCGTCGCGGCGGCGATCATGCAGCGCAGCGCCGTCGCCCATAGCGGGGACACGTCGTGCACGATCATCTTCGTCACCGGCCAGTTGGTCCCCCACGCGAACACGACACCGGCAAGCAGCGCCGCCGCGCTGCGGGTTGAAAGTCCACTGGCCATCTCGAACACGCCCCGTCACGAGCCGCTCGGCATTGCCTAGCCCTTTAACTGGCTCTAACGAAAGAACCAGTTTTTACGATTTACTGGAGCCAGTTGTGGACGACCTGATTCCCGGAATGCTGCATCTGGCGCGCGACAGCGGCGCGACCTTGACGCGCCAGCTCACCGACCAGTTGCGGCACCTCATCACGGAAGGACGCCTCGCGCCCGGCCAGCGCCTGCCCTCGAGCCGGCAACTGGCGGAATCGCTCGCCCTCTCACGCAACACCGTCTCGTTTGCGATCGAGCAATTGGCCGCGGAAGGCTATCTCTCGCTCTCCGCCGGACGCCGTCCGGTGGTCGCCGAAGGCCTATCGCTCGATCGCCGCAAAATGTCGCCGCGAAGCAGCCGGGCCGGAAGCGAGCGGATAGGCCTGTCGTCCTGGGCGCGCGGCCTGCAGCGGGCGGACTGGCCGCCTGTTCATGAGGGACGGCCGCGGCCGTTTCAGCCCGGGCTGGCGGACGAGCGCGAGTTTCCGCACGATGTGTGGAGCCGCTACCTGCGGCGCGCGGCGCGAAACGCACCGCTACGCCGTGACCGGCCCATCAACCATCGACCGCTACAGGAAGCGCTGCTCGGGCATCTCGTGGTTCATCGCGGAATCAAAGCCAAGGCCGACCAGATATTAATCGTGCCGACGGCGCAATCCGGCCTGACGCTGGTCGCAGATGCGCTGCTCGAGCGCGGCGATCACGCCTGGATCGAAAGCCCGGGCTATGGCGGCGCCAACGTCGCATTGCATGCCGCCGGCGCCATCGTTTCCGCCATACCGCTCGACGCGCAAGGCATGGCCGTCTCATCCCGCAAGGAGGCGCCGCGGCTGATCTTCGTCACGCCGTCGCATCAATATCCGACCGGGCGGCTGATGCCGATCGGCCGCCGTCTCGAACTGCTGCGTTTCGCGGAAGCCACGGGCGCCTGCATCATCGAGGACGACTACGACGGCGAATTTCACTATGAGGCCCGCCCGGTGGCCGCCCTGCAGGGGCTCGCAACGTCGCCGCGCGTGTTCTATCTCGGCACCTTTTCGAAAGCGACGTATGCGGACATTCGCTTCGGTTACCTCGTCGTCCCGGAAGCCCTGATTGATCAATTCGAACTGGCGCAGCGCCACATGGGAATGCTGACGTCGATCACCATGCAGGACGCGCTGGCCGAGTTCATCGCATCCGGCGCCTATCTCGGCCACATTAGAAGGATGACGCGCCTCTACAAGGGCCGGCGCGACCGCATGCTGCAGGCGCTTGCCACTGAAGCCGGCGACCGTCTCGCGATCGAAGCCCCAGCCGGCGGCATGCAACTGCTGGCAAGGTGCAGCGGACCGGCAAACGACCGGCGATTGTCGGCGCGCCTGCTCGACGCCGGCGTCGCCAGCCGGCCGTTATCGAGCATGCTGTATCACAAGACCAATGAGCAGGGCCTGTTTCTCGGCTTTGCGGCATGGAATGAAAAAGAGATCGATCAGGCGGCGCGCATCCTTGGTCGAATCCTGCGTTGAGACACGCGGATAGCGTTGCGTGACGAACTAGCCCGCCGCCCGCCTGGGCTTCGCATTCGCGGCGGCACCGGCGGGCGCCGGAACCTGCATCAGAATGGTTTGGCTAGCGGGCGCGATTTCCACGCCGCACTCCTGGAATCGCCGCTTCATGCGGCGGTTGAATTCCCGCTGCACCGGCCAGCGGCCGGCATCGCTGCAGCGGATCTGGCCGACGATCGAAGCCATCGAGCCGTCTACCTTGTCGACCCCCCACAGTTCGAGATCGCCGCGGATCAGGTGCTGGAATTCGGGCTCGCGCCGCATTTCGGCGACGATGTCCTTCAGGATCTGGCCGGCGCGGTCGGTGTCTTCCTTGTAGGCCACGTTGACGCTCACGGCGGCGTTGCCGGCGCCGCGGCTTGAATTGGTGATCGTCGTCACCGCACTGAACGGCACGATGTGCACGGAGCCGTCGCCGGCGCGCAGGCGAAGGGTGCGGATCGAGACATTCTCCACGACCCCTGACAGGCCAGACAGCGTGACGGTGTCGCCGACTTGCACCGTGTTCTCGATCAGGAGAAACAGCCCGGTAATGAGGTCCTGCACCAGTTTCTGCGAGCCGAAGCCGATGGCGATACCGACGATACCGGCGCCGGCGAGCAGCGGTGCGACATTGACGCCGATCTCGCTGAGCGCCGTGAGGCCAACGACGACGACGATAAGGCACAACAGTGCCGTTCGCAGCATCGGCTGAAACGTGCGCAGCCGCGCCGCGCGGGCGTAGTGACCGTCGCGCGACAGTGCGGTAACCTTGCGGTCCAGCAACGCGTTGCTGATTTCCCAGATCGCCGCAGCAGCCAGTGCTGCAATGCCGACGGTAACCACCGCCGACACGAGCCGGCTGCCGATCTGGCCGCCGTAGAACCAGACGATGGCGTCGATGCCCCAGACTTCCAGCAGCGCGACAAAGCCGATGAAGGCGATCGCGGCCGAGATGACGTTGCGCAACAGCGGCAGATAGCGGTTGGCGCGGTTCTCCAAGCCCGGAAAGCGGCGCAGGAGTTCTGGGCTGATGCGGAAGCCACGATCGATCAAGCTCAGCACCAGCATGGTGGAAAGACGCACGATCAGCGCAACCGCGACGGTGCCGACGAAATATTGCAGGAGCAGCGCGTAGCCGTTGCGGATGTTGAGCGCCCACACTGCCCATAAGGCGAGGTCGAGCGCGATCGCAAGATAGTGCCACAGGCCGGCGACGCGGTTGCGCACCCTGGCGGCTGTGCCGTCGCGGCCGGCCGGCGCGCGAATAGCATCCGCAACCTGGCGGCGGCACTGCAGGATAATGACGACGATGAAGAGATGGACGACCAGCATCACCAGGCGCAGCAACGCCATGTAGCCGCCGCGATGCAAGCCCAGCAGCAACGCCACATTGGCGAAGGCAATGCCCGAAACGCCAACGGTGACGATGCGCCGCGCCCATATCTCGATATAGGCTGCGGTCTCGGCGCGAACGCGAAACAGGCCGAAAGGTCCGGCCAGAGCCCGTACCACGCAGATCAGCCCGCGAGTCAGCGCATAGGCGTTGACGACCGCGAGGATCACGAGCCGGGCGGTTGCGAGATCGCCGATCCCGGTTCCCAGCAACGTCGTGGCGGTACCAGTAAAGACAAGCACCGGGAGCAATTCGAGCGCGAGCCGTCCCAGCACGAAGGGCAACCTGACCAACGACTGCCAGGTGCGCGCCAGACTGAGGCGGCGCCGATGCAGCTCGGGCGCGGCCGTGACGTCAGCCACGGAGGATGGCGGATCGGCCACCGCCAAAGTCGCCACCGGCGCGCGCGCCGCTTGCGGCAGGCGCGCTTCCAACAGCGCCACCGGGCGCTTGATCAGCCGGAAAACCAGCCACTCGGCAGCGAGGGCGCAAAGAAACACCAGCGCCAGTTTCCACGCGATGTCGAACAACTGGTGATAGGCGGACGGATCGTTGGCGGTCCGCACGAACCAGTAATAGAACGCCCGAAAGTCCGTCAGCGTCCGCGCCACATCGGCGACCTCGCGCGAGATCTCGCCGACCCGCTCGGATACCGTCAGCAGGAGCTGTGCGCCGAGGCTGTCGGCGGTGAGCGGCATCGCGGATTGCTGTTCGGGCGCGGGAGCCGCGCCTTGCGGTGGCGGCGAGGCACTGGCGATCGCACGTAACGTCTCGATGACTTGCGCGCGCTTCTTGTCATCGGAAAGCGTCTCGAGCGCCCGCTTCGCCTGATCGGGCGTCAGGACGTCAGCTTTATCGCTAGGGGCGGCAGGCGCAGCGCCGGGCTGCGCGAAAACCGGGAAGTTAAACAGCGCGCAGATGAGCAGGATCGCGGGGAAGAGCTTGTGCGACACGAAGGCCTCGCTGAATAAAATGCGCCCGGCGGCGAAACCTGGAATCGGTCTCGCCTTCGCGCGTGCGTCATGTCGGATTGCCTGTTTTCGCCGTCATCCTGTGTCGGAAGTTTGCCAGCGCGGCGGCTTTCTCTTGGCATTTGCCGTTGGGCGCGCCCTGGCATTGCTGCATCACAAAAATGCAGTGGCTGGATCGCCGGGAACCTTTTGCGCGCTAGCTAAATCGCAGGCGCGTGGCAGCGTCCCGATATTCCGCCGCTGTGCGCGCAACCATCTCGTCGACCGAAAGAACCTCCGTCACGCCCGAAACGGCATGTCCCGCACTCCAAATATCCTTCCAGCGTTTCGGGCGGTTCTCGCGCGCGCCGATGTCGATATCCTTGGCGATATCGATCGCGCCCCGCTCGGGAAGATCGTCCGGATCGAGACCGGCGGCCTCGATCGAGGGGCGCAGCATGTTGGTCTGCAGGCCCGTGAATGCCTTGGTCAGCAGGATGTCGTCGGCGCTGCTGGCGACCAGCATCTCCTTGTAGCGCGCGTCCGCCATGCTCTCCCGCGTGGCGATGAATTTGGTACCCATATAGGCGAGATCGCAGCCCAGCGCCTCGGCCGCGCGCAGGGCGTGACCATCCGCGATGCCGCCCGCCAGCACCAGCGGTCCGTCGAAGAAGGCGCGCACCGCGCGCACGAACACGAAGGGATTGAGCCAGCCGGTCTGACCGCCCGCGCCTGCCGTTAGCAGCACCAGCCCATCGGCACCGGCAGCCGCCGCGCGCTCGGCATGGCGGATGGATGCGACGTCGGCAAACACCAGCGCGCCGGCATCGCGCAACGGCTTCAATACCGGCGCCGGCGAGCCGACGGAGGTGATAACCATTTCCGGCCGATGATGCAGCAGCACCTGCAGATCCTGCTCCAGCCGCGCATTGGAGCGATGCACGATCAGATTGGCGCATACAGGCGCTGCGGGCTTGCCGCTTGCATCCGAGTGCTCCTTCAGCCGGTCATCGATGTCCGTCAGCCATTGATCGAGTTGTTCGGGGCTGCGGCAATTTACGGTCGGAAACGAACCGATCACGCCGTTGCGGCAGGCGGCTACCACCAACTCGACGCCGGAGACGAGAAACATCGGCGCCGCAATCAGCGGCAGGCTGAGGCGGTCGCGAAAGCGCGAGAGCAAGTCGACAGGTGGCAAGGCGTTCTTCCCGGCTTGAGCAGGCTTCTTGTTGTGCTAGCGTTACCCGACATTGGCACGGACGAAGGCCAATTACAAAACAGCGGGAGGAAGAAGATGGGCAATCCGCTCTACGCGTTTCCGGCGGCATGCGAGCAGACGTTGCTGGCGCTGGCGCGCTACCCGGAGCGCACGGCGTTCGCCTGGCCGGGCGGATCGCTCACCTATCGCGGCGCGACCGACATGATCGGGCGCATGCAGAGCGTCTTCATGCAGTTCGGCTTCCAACCCGGCAGCCGCGTCGCGTTTCTCACCGCCAACCGCGCCGACACCTGGTGCGCCGGTGTCGCCGCGCAGCTCTCGCGGTTGGCGATTACCTGGCTGCATCCACTGGGTTCGCTGGACGACCAACTGTTTCAGCTCGAGGATTCCGAGGCGCAGATGCTGGTGGTCGACGCGATTACCTTCCGCGACCGCGGCGGCGAACTCGCGGCCAAAGCGACCGGTCTGAAGACTGTGCTCACGCTCGGTCCCGCCAGTTACGGCGACGATCTCCTGCAGGCGATTGAAGCCGCCGGCAGCGCCACGGCGCGCAGCTTTGCCGGACCCGACGACATCGCCACGCTCAATTACACCGGCGGCACCACGGGCAAATCCAAGGGCGCGCTCCGCTATCACCGCGAATATGGCGGGTTTGCCAGCGCGATCCTCGCTGACTTTGAAATTCCTGATACCCCGCGCTACCTGACGGTTGCGCCGATCAGCCATGTCGCGGGGACAAAAGTGCTGCCGACGCTGATGCGCGGCGGCACCGTGCATATGCTGAAAGGCTTTGATCCCGAAGCCGTGTTCAAGACCATCGAGCGCGAGAAGATCAATTTCACCCTGTTCGTGCCGACGATGATCTACGTCATGCTGGATCATCCCTCCCTCGACAAGACCGACCTCTCCTCGCTCGAACTCTTGCTGTACGGCGCATCTGCGATGTCGCCGAGCCGGCTGGTCGAGGGCATCGAGCGAATCGGGCCGGTGTTCTCGCAGCTCTACGGCCAGACCGAATGTTATCCGGTATCCGTGCTGCGCAAGGCCGACCACGATCCCAGGACGCCGGAGCTGTTCCTGTCCTGCGGATTCCCGATTGCCGCTTGCCAAGTGAAGATCCTCGACAATGACGACCAGGAAGTCGCAACCGGCGAGGCCGGCGAGATCTGCGTGCGCGGCACGCATGTGATGGCCGAATACTGGAAACGGCCCGACGCGACTGCGGAGACGCTGAAGAACGGCTGGCTGCACACCGGCGACATCGCGCGATCGGACGAACGCGGCTACATGTTCATCCTCGACCGCAAGAAGGACATGATCGTCTCCGGCGGCTTCAACATCTTTCCGCGCGAGGTCGAGGATGTCTTGTCGCAACATGCCGACGTCGCCATGGTCGCCGTGGTCGGCGTGCCCGACGACAAATGGGGCGAGGCCGTCACCGCCGTGATCGTCGCCCGCGAAGGCGCGCGACCGAATCCGGACGAGCTGATCAACCTCGTGAAGGCGAAGAAAGGCTCGGCGCACGCGCCCAAGCATATCAAGTTCGTTAGCGAGTTGCCGATGACCGGCGTCGGCAAGGTCGACAAGAAGGTGCTGAAGGCAGGCTTCTGGACCGGCCGCGAGCGGATGGTGGGGTAGCGATTAATTAGCTCGGTCGGCAGCGCGCCTTTCAGCCGGCCATGCGCTTTTCGGTAGGAGCCTTCTTGTCGAAATTATTGGGCACTTCGATATCGACTTCGAGTGTCGACACCGTCTTGCCGCGCTCCAGCTTAACCATCACCTTGTCGGGATCGAGCACCACGTGCTTCGACACCACCGCGAGGATTTCCTCCCGCAGCGTGGCCAGCAAGTCGGACTGACCGAGTAGCCCGCGCTCATGCGCTAGCAAGATCTGCAGCCGCTCCCGCGCAACGGGGGCGGATGCATTGCGGCCGCTAAACAGCCGCAGCAGATTCATGCTCATGCAGCTCTCCGTCCCAGCAAGCGGTTCATGAAGCCCTTGCGCTCGGCCGGCACGGTCATGGCGACTTCCTCGCCCATCAGGCGGCGTGCGGCATCGATATAGGCGCGGGCCGGCGCGCTCTCGGCATTGTTGAGCGTCACCGGCGTGCCGACGTTCGACGCCTTCAGGACATCCTGGCTCTCGGGAATGATGCCGAGCAGAGGCGTCGCGAGGATTTCCAGGATGTCGTCGATGTTGAGCATCTCGCCGCGCGCCGCACGCGCCGGATCGTAGCGGGTGATCAGCACATGCTTTTCCACCCGCTCGCCGCGCTCCGCCCTCACCGTCTTCGAATCGAGCATGCCGATGATGCGGTCGGAGTCGCGCACCGAGGACACTTCGGGATTGGTGACGATGACGGCTTCGTCGGCGTAGCGCATGGCGAGCGTCGCGCCGCGCTCGATGCCGGCCGGGCTGTCGCACAGAATCCAGTCGAACCGGCTCCTGAGCTCGGCGATAACGCGGCCGACGCCCTCGTCGGTCAGCGCATCCTTGTCGCGGGTCTGTGAGGCCGGCAGCAGCCAGAGATTTTCCAGCCGCTTGTCGCGGATCAGGGCCTGCGGCAGCTTGGCGACACCCTGCACCACGTTGATGAGGTCGAACACCACGCGGCGTTCGGCGCCCATCACCAGATCGAGGTTGCGCAGGCCGACATCGAAATCGACCACCACGACGCTTTGCCCGCCTTGCGCAAGCGCCGCACCGAGCGCGGCCGTCGAGGTGGTTTTTCCAACGCCTCCCTTGCCCGAGGTAACGACCAGGACCTTGGCCATACTTGATCTCCTTAGCCGGTTAATTCAGCGGGGTAATTTTCATGGTGTCGCCCTCCAGCCAGGCTTGCGCCGGGCGGTTGCGGAGCGCGACGTCGATTTCTTCTGCGGTCTGGTAGTAGCCATCGATCGCCAGCAGCTCGGCCTCGATTCTCTGGCAATAGATCCGTGCGGCCGAATTGCCGTTGACGCCAGCCATCGCACGGCCGCGCAGCGTGCCGTAGATGTGAATCGATCCGCCGGCGACGATCTCCGCGCCCGACCCGACCGAGCCCAAAACCGTGACATCGCCTTCCATGAAGACGATGGACTGGCCCGAACGTACCGGGTTCTCCAGCAGCAGCGAGGTCGGCTTCTTCGGCTCGGGCTCCGACTTCTGCGTCGGCTCGTTTCGCGTGATCACGCAGGCACGGCCGCCGGTCAGCAAGGGCGGCATGTTCGCCGCGAGACGATCTTCCTCCACACCCTCGATGCCGAGGACGCGGATGTTGCGCTCGTTGAGACTGCCGACGAGATGGGCGATGGCGGAGCTTGAGAGGTCGACGGCTGAGAGATCGAGCACGATCGGCTTGCCGACGAAGTATCCGGGCGAGCGCGCCAGCGTGGCGTCGATCTCGGCGAGCCATTCCACGATCGGCACGACAGGGCTGAATACGAACGCGACATAGGACCGGCCGCGCAGCCGGACCAGTTGACGCGTGGGATCCGCTCGGACGTCCATGATGTTCGACTCGCCTTTCTTATTGAATGGTTAACAATCGACGAACTTGGTTAACGAGTAATTAATGTGAAAACCCGCGCTACGCGCAGAAAACAGCGCAACGAGCGGCGAATCCGGCGCATTTGTGGCCGATTCATGCTGCTTATCGTGCGGAACGCATGCCAAACCCTTTGAAAACAGAGGTCACGTGAGTTGTAGTTAACGCGAGCTCAACTTACTTTCGTCACGTTTCCGACCTAAATTAGTCCTCGCTCGGCTCCAACAAACTTATGTGTGCTGGCGGATCTCTGCGGTCTGGCAGCTCAATCCGTCGGACAGACGGAACATTTGCCGGCAGGGGACGAGGCAGTGGAAGCCGTGAGCGTTGTGTGGTCGCGAGATTCGATCTCGCAGGCAGGTGTCGCCGGACGCAGGGACGGCGCCTCACATCTTGATTCAAATCTTCCGAGCAAGCTCGACAGCGGACAGAAAGCGGACGTCGACGATCCCGCGCGCCTCTTCCGCGACCTGGAACTCCTGATCGGTACGTCACCTACCGTTCCGCCGCCGAGCAGTCCGCCGGTCAATCCGCCAAGCGACATGAGGAGTAAGCGTATGAGTAGTGTGAGTGAGCAGGACCACATCAATCCCCGCGATCCCCTGTACTACGCGCCGCGCTCGCTACGTGAGCGGTCGGCTTCCATGCGCGACGCCAGCCCCGCATCGACACCGTTCTCTCCGGCGTCGTTCGACTCCCAGCTCGAGAGCGCCGTATCCGATGCGCTGCGCCATCCCCTCGATCCCGAGATCATGCGCGAACCCCAACTGGAATCGAAGAAGGCGTTGTGGAGCGTCGCAGCGCGCTTTGGTGCCGCCATCGGCGCCTCCGCTCTCGTGGCGCTGTTCTTCGTCGTCGTCGTGCCGGGGTCGCGGCAGAGCGACGGTGAGCTGTCGGCGTCCTCCGGAATCGTGCAGTCGATCAAGGCTGCCCTGTTCCAATCCGGAGAGGCTTCGCCAAAGCCTGCAATCAGCGAATTCCAGGCCGTTCTCGCCTCCACGCCACCGAGCGCCTCGCCTGCGCCCGAGCAGTCGCAGTTGCTCAAGCAATTCATGCAGTGGCGCGAGAAGCCGGATCCGGCGTCGCCGCAACGCGCCAACCCATGATCCAGATGGAAGAATGACAATGCCTGAGAACCGACTCTCAAGGAGTTTGCCATGACCTCGCACCGCATCGCCTTGCTGGTTGGGGCCGTGCTCTTCGGAATCGCAGGCAGCGCCCAGGCTGCCGGCGACATTGCGATCGTGCGCGACCTTGCCGGCCGCGTCGGCCCCGTGATCGGCTCGGCCCAGGCCTGCCGCGACATTGCGCGTCCCCGCATCCAGACCATCGTCGACAAGTTTTCACAGGTGATCCGGGAAGCCTCGTCGAACGAGGCCGAGCGTTCTGATCTCACCCTGACATTCGATCGCAGCGTGGCCGACGGCCGCGCCGCCGTTAGCTCGGGCAAAATCGATTGCATCCGGGCCGATCGTCAACTTGCCGATCTCGAACGCTCGATCTCGGGCCCTAGTCTTTCCAGCGTCATCGGTCCGTCCCCTGCTGCTGCGGCAACGGCCGCGAACGCGGCGACCGCGCCGACGGCCCCAGTCCCGACCGGGCCGCTGCCACGCGGCATCGGCGAAAAGGAAATCCGCTTCGGCATCGCCGCGCCCTTCTCCGGCTCCGCGCGTGAGCTGGGACGCCAGATGAAGCTCGGAATCGAGACCGCCTTCAACCGGATCAACGATGCCGGCGGCGTCGACGGGCGGATGCTCAAACTGCACGCCGCCGACGACGGCTACGAGCCTTCACGCACCGCGGACGCGATGAAGCAGCTCTATGAAAAGGACCAGGTGTTCGGCATCGTCGGCAATGTCGGCACGCCAACCGCGGCGGTGGCGATTCCCTATGCGCTCGAGCGCCGGATGCTGTTCTTCGGAGCCTTCACCGGCGCCAACATCCTGCGCAACGATCCGCCGGATCGCTACGTGTTCAACTACCGCGCCAGCTATGTTCAGGAAACCGACGCAGTCGTCCGCTACCTCGTCAAGATACGCCGGCTGCAGCCTCGGCAGATCGCGGTGTTTGCGCAGCAGGATTCGTACGGCGACGCCGGATTTGCCGGGGTCGCCAAGGCGTTTCGCTCCATGGGCGTGAACGACGGCGCCATCCTCCGGCTCAATTATGCGCGAAACACCGTCGACGTCGACGACGCGATCAACCAGTTGAAGCTCGCGAAACCGCCGATCAAGGCCGTCGTCATGGTCGCCACCTACCGGGCCGCGGCGCGGTTCATCGAGAAGACGCGCGACCTCTATCCCGGGTTGATCTACTCCAACGTCTCGTTCGTCGGCTCCACCGCGCTTGCCGAAGAACTGAAACTCTTGGGACCGCGTTACACCAACGGCGTGATCGTGACGCAGGTGGTTCCGGCGGTCTCGGGCTATTCGTCCGCCGTGCTCGAATACAAGAATGCGCTCGCCAAGTATTTCCCAGGCGAAGCGCCCGACTACGTTTCGTTCGAGGGCTATGTCGCCGCCAACGTGCTGATCGCGGGCATCAAGCGGACCGGCCCGCAGATCGATACGGAGAAGCTGATCGACACGCTGGAGACGATGCGCAATCTCGACCTCGGTCTCGGGACCCAGCTCAGCTTCGGCCGCTCCGAGCACCAAGCCTCGAACAAGGTGTGGGGCACGGCACTCGACGAGAGCGGGCGTTACCAGCCGATCGATCTCGAATGATTGAAGGGGCCGCAATCTCGGTGATTGTGGTCCCTTTACGTACCGACCCCACGCAGTCAGCGCTTCTCGATGACAAGGCTCTGGATGGCGCGGCCGAAATAACCGCGCTCGTCGGCGAGCCGCGCCATTGCCAGCCCCGCGCCATCTGGACCGATCCAGGACTCGGCATCGAGCAGGATCCAATCGCCGACAGGCTCACGGGCAAAATTCACGGTCAGGTCGGCATTGAGAAAGGTCCACGCGCGGAAATCCAGCACGGCCGAGGTGCCGTTGCAGAAATCCGCCGCCGCCATCGCCCGCATTGCCTGCGAAACGGCTGCGCCTTCCACGATCGGCCGGTCGACGCGGTACCAGATCGCACCGGGACCGGGCTCGCCGAAGCGGCCGCGCGCGGCGCGCAGCGACATGCCTGATACGAACGGGCTGGAGGAAAAATCCGCGGGCTCGACGCGCGATCGATCCGGCCCCGGCAGCTCGACCGGCAGGATCGCGGCCTCTAGCGGCAATTCCTGGGCCTGCACCTTGATCTTCAGCACGGTCGCGCCGACCACGACGACCCCTTTAGCCAGTAGCCTGACTGCGCAGAGCTGAATCTTGCGCCCCTCGCGCAAGACTTCGCTCTCGATGGTCAGCGGCCCCACCGGCACGGGACGCATCAGGTCCACGGTGACGCGTGCAACCCGCATCGTGACCGGCGTCGGAATCCGCTCCGCCGCCCACACCACCAGCGCCGCCGGCGGCGAGCCGTGCTGCATGCTTGGGTCCCATGGTCCCGCGGCAAACGGGCTGGTGACGACGTCGTTGCCGTCAACGCGAAAAATGCCGTCCATTGAATGAGAGATCCTGTCGATCAAGGGACGAGCTTCTTGCCTGCTTCGGCGGAACGAGTCGAGCCCGCGGCAGGCAGAGCACCGTGCGCCATTCGCGGGAGACGGCGAGCAAGGCGGCGCATCAAATGAACGCCATGCCGCCATTGAGGACGATGGTCTGCCCGGTCATGTAGCTGTTGCCGAGCACCATCGCGACGGCTTGCGCGACTTCCTCGGCCCGGCCCATCCGGCCGAGCGGGATGTTGCGCGCCAGATCCGTCCGGCCGCCCATCATGTCGGTCTCGATCAGCGACGGCGCCACCGCGTTGACGGTGATGCCTTCCTTGACGAGCCGCGCCGCGTAACCGCGCGTCAGTCCTTCCATGCCGGCCTTGGAGGCATTGTAGTGCACGCCGATCGCGCCGGCGCCGCGCGCCGCGCCGGACGAGATGTTGACGATGCGGCCCCATTTGCGCGCCCGCATCGCCGGCAGCACGGCCTGCGTGCACAGGAACGCCGATTTCAGGTTTACGGTAATGGTCCGGTCGAAATCGTCCTCGGTGAGATCGTCGACGCCGCGCACGATAGCTAAGCCGGCATTGTTGACGAGAATGTCGATCGGGCCGAGTGCGGCGGCGACCTGTTCGACCAGGCCGGCAACGGATGCGGCCTGCGAGACGTCGGCGGCGACCGCGATGGCGCGGCCGCCGGCAGCCTTGATGTCAGCGACAACCGCGTCGGCGTCGGCGGCGCGCTCGCGGTAATTGACCGCAACCGCGGCGCCAGCTTCCGCAAGCATCCGCGCAATCGCCGCGCCAATGCCGCGGGACGCGCCCGTTACCAGCGCAACATGGGCGCTCAGATCCTGTCCGGCCATCACCGATCCTCCGTCGCATCCACGACGGGGCGCGCTCCGCACGACGCCTTACAATGCGGGGTCGACCGCCTCGTCATATTCCTTCTTGAACCGCGCGATCAACTCGGCGGCCGGCACCACCTTGCCGATGCCGCCAATACCTTGGCCGCTGCCCCAGATCTCCTTCCATGCCTTCGGCTTGGCGCGCTCGCCGGAGGCGTCGGTGCCAAAACTCATCTTCGAGGGATCGGAGGTCGGCAGGTCGTCGGGATTGAGCCCGGCCTTGACGATCGACGGCTTGAGGTAATTGCCGTGCACGCCGGTGAACAGGTTCGAATAGACGATGTCTTCCGCCGACGACGACGTGATCATCTCCTTGTAGGCTTCGACCGCGTTGGCTTCCTGGGTCGCGATGAAGGCGGAGCCGATATAGGCGAAGTCGGCACCGAGGATGCGCGCCGCACGGATGGCGCGGCCGTTGGCGATCGCGCCCGACAGCGCGATCGGTCCGTCGAACCAGGCGCGCGTTTCCTCGACGAAGGCGAGCGGCGAGATCGTGCCGGCATGGCCGCCGGCGCCGGCCGCCACTAGGATCAGGCCGTCGGCGCCCTTCTCGATCGCCTTGTGCGCGAATTTCTGGTTGATCACGTCGTGGAAGACGATGCCGCCCCAATTGTGCGCCGCCTGGTTGAGATCCTCGCGCGCGCCGAGCGAGGTGATCAGCATCGGCACCTTGTACTTCTCGCAGGCCGCAAGATCGTGATCGAGCCGGTTGTTGGATTTGTGAACGATCTGGTTCACCGCAAACGGCGCCGACGGCCGCTCCGGATGCGCCTTGTCGTAGGCTGCGAGCTCTTCGGTGATCCGCGCCAGCCATTCGTCGAGCAGCGAAGCCGGCCGCGCATTCAGCGCCGGAAACGATCCGACCACGCCGGCCTTGCACTGGGCGATCACGAGATCGGGCACGGAAATGATGAACAGCGGCGACCCGATCACGGGTATCGACAGGCGGCCCTTGAACAGCGCGGGCATGGACATTCGAAGCGATCCTCTGGTTATTCAGGCAAGCGATTTGGCTCTAGAGATGCCAGGCGTCATACCAACCAACAAGGCAATCTTTCCAGTGTCAAGTATTGCGTTTTGGCGCTGCGAGATGACGGAACGACCTCTACTGGCAGAGCGCCCTCGTCACGTAATTTTCCGTCTTGCAGTCGCCAGACTGCCGCTTGTAGCCGGGCAGGAACACTTTCGGCGAGCATTTTTCGGCCGCGTCGGTATCGAGGCTCTTGCCTTCCTTGTAGCCCTTGCTCTGGCACAGCCGGTCGGCGCCGGCCTTGCAGTCCGGCGCACCGTTGGCCGCCACCAGACACGCCGCACGCCCACTCACCATGACTGATGGCCTGGCGATGTTCGACAGGCTGTCGCCGGCACCCTTGGCGCCGGCGTTGAGATCGTCGATGGTCTCGCTTGGGCTCTTCAGCGGCGGCAGCAGCGATTTGGATTTCTCGAACAGCTTTTCGATTTCGTTGATCAGGCCGGGATTTTCCTGGCGCGGCGCTTGCTGCGGCTCACTCTGCTGCCGCTCAGGCTGAGCCGGCACCGGCTGCGGGGCCGGCGACTGCAGGCCGAGCGAGGGCTGCGGCGCGCCTTGCGACCAGCCGGCATCAGGAGCGATCGCAAGCACGGATGCAACGAGCCCAACGGTCGCGCGTTGCGTCCCGAATAGCTTGATCAAACGGCCGATTCGATCGGGCATGGAACGAAACGTAGCTTGAAGCCGGGATGCCGGCAAAGCCTAGACCAGCTTGAACGCGGCGTAAAAGCCGAACACCAGGACGATGGCACCGATGGCCACCCAGGTGCCGAGGCGCTTTTCCAGCTCGGCCCGGATCGCGTCGCCATAGCGGTTGAGCAGGACCGCGACCACGAAGAACCGTCCGCCGCGCGCCACGATCGAGCACAGGATGAACAGCCAGATGTTGTAGCCGGCAAACCCCGAGGTGATCGTGACGAGCTTGTAGGGGATCGGCGTCAGCCCCTTCAGCAGGATGATCACCGCGCCCCATTCGGCATAGGAGGCGCGGAAGGTTTCGACCTTGTCGCTGAGACCGTAGACCGTGATCAGCCAGTGCCCGACCGAGTCATAGAGCAACGCACCGATGGCGTAACCGACCACGCCGCCGGCAACGGATGCGATGGTACAGACGGTCGCAAACCACCACGCCTTCTTCGGCTGCGCCAGCGACATCGGCAGCAGCATGATGTCGGGCGGGATCGGGAAGAACGAGCTTTCCGCGAACGACACAGCCGCCATGATCCAAAGCGCATAGGGCTTGTCGGCGGCGTTGATACACCAATCGTAGGTCCGTTTGAGCATGGGCGCATGAACCATCATGGAGCGGATTTGTCCATGCCGGAAAACGACGGATTTTGAGGGGATTTACTACCGCTTGCGTACAGAACGGCCTTCCAGCGCGACAATTCGCCGCCGGACTGCGGGGCCTGCCGCTGCCTTGGGCAGCGGCTTGGTTGGCGCCGTTTTCGGCGACTTGACGGGCTTTGGCAGCTTTTCGGCAATGCCCAGCAGGTCCTCGCGCCGCTCCATTTCGCGCCAGACGTCCTCCGGCTTCACGCCGGCCGATGCCCACAGCACGGTCAGGTTATAGAGCAGGTCGGCACTCTCGCGGACCACCGCGTCGGCCTTGCCGCTGACGGCATCGATCACGACTTCGATGGCTTCCTCGGCGAGCTTCTTGGCCATCTTGGAGGGGCCGCGCTGAAACAGCCGGGCCGTGCGCGACGTTGCCGGATCGAGATCCCTGGCCGCGAGGACAGCCTGATAAAGCCGTTCGAGCGAATCACTCATTCTTCGAGCCTAATGCAAAGCCATGGCCGGCGTGTTAACGGCCACCTCTGCAACCATAAAAAAATCCACCGGCCGGGGGTGGCCGGTGGATTCATATTGAACGGATGCCATTTTAGCGGTCGCGTTTACCAGCCGCCATAGTAGGGGCCGCCGCCGTAATAGTAGGCGCGAGGCCGGTAATAATACGGGCTACCGTAATAGACCGGGCCGCCACCATAATAGCCATAGCCGCGATCATAGTAGTAATCGCGGCGGTTCTGGGTGGCCGCAATCGCAAGTCCCGTACCGACGATGCCGGCAAAGGCCGCCGCTGCCGCCGCGCCACCGCCACCGCGATAGTACCTGCGGCGGGCGCTGATATCGGTCGCGTCGCTGGTCCCGGTCGAGGCCGTCACGCCCTTGCTCGACGGTGCGGAGCCCGCGAATGCCGTGGTCGTCGGCGCGACTGCCGTCAGTGCAACGGCCACAGCCGTCGCCACCGCGCCGGCGCGGCCGATCGATGAAAACACACCCTTTTGCGCAAACATCTCGACATCCTCCGTGGGAGCTGGCCTGACAGGCCTTCGATAGCTAACCACCGAACGGATACTAGGTTCCCGAATCCGAACGGCGGCTGAACGATCCCTGGCAAAATCGTGGCAGTCATCGACCATTCAGGTTAGATGCTGCACAATAGCTCGCCTAAAGGCCAAGTCTGCCGTTGGCGATGTCACGAAACCGACATCACCGGCGCGGCAACTTGTCCCACCTCTTGCTGATGTCATCTCGATGCGTGCGATCAGGACCAACGCCATCCGCTCTCGCCTGGGCGTTCTCTTGGCTTTCCTTGCCGGGCTGTGCGCCATTGCGGGCTTCTCAGCGAATAGCGCCCTCGCCGCCGACGAACCTCGGCCTCCGCTCGCAATCCAGTTTTCGCTGGATCGTCCGATCGATGCCGCGGCGGCGCCGTTCGTGATGGCGGCTGCCGGCGGCCTGTTCAGCGCTGAGGCGCTTGCGGTCACGATCAACATCGCCAGCGGATCGCCGGACGCGATTGCGCGCGTCGCGGCCGGCACCAGCGATTTTGCCGTCGTCGACGTCAACGCATTGATGCGGTTTCGCGACAAGGACAAGCAAGGTGGCCCGCGGATCAAGGCCGTGTTCGTGCTGTTCAACAAGGCGCCCTATGCCATCATCGCCCGCAAGAGCCGCGGCATCCGCGCGCTGACCGACATTGAGGGCAAGACTCTCGGCGTCGCCGAAGGCGACCTGTCGGGCCGGCTGTGGCCGGCGGTAGCGCACCAGAACAGCATCAAGATCAAGAGCGTGAAGCAGAGCAGCATCAGTGCCGCGGTGCGCGAGCCGATGCTGTCGGCGGGCCAGATCGATGCCGTGACCGGCTTCTCCTATCTGTCGGCGATCAATCTCAGGGATCGCGGCGTGCCTGCCGACGATCTGGCGGTGCTGAAATTCGCCGACTATGGCTGTGAAGCCTACGGTTTCGCCATTATCGCCAATCCGGCGCTGGCGGCCGCCAAGCCCGAGGCGGTGAAAGGATTCGTGCGGGCCGTCATCGGCGGGTTGCATCTCACGGTCAAGGACCCCGAACGCGCCGCGACCGAGGTCGCAAATCGCATGGACGGCGGCTCGAAGGACCTCGAACTCGAGCGGCTGCAAAGCATCCTGCGCGACTACGTCCTGACCAGCGAAGTGAAACGCAACGGCATCGGCGCTATCGATCCGGCCCGCTTCGAACGCTCGATAGATCAGGTCGCGGACGACTTCAAGTTTCAGAAACGGCCGCAGGCCTCCGACATTTTCGACGACCAGTTCCTGCCCCCGCTCAACAGCCGGCTGATTAATTGAGTGGCGGCTTCTTCTTCCGCCAGTGCCCGCGGCTTACCCCTCTCCCCAGCCCTCCCCCGCAAGGGGGAGGGAGCCTGATCAGCGTGCTCACCTCACTTCGCGTTGCTGTGCTGAAGTTGCAAACACGTAAGGGAAGCACCGGCGGATGGGTTCCCTCCCCCCTTGCGGGGGAGGGTTAGGGAGAGGGGTGCCGCTTGCTCAACTGCCTGCCGAAGTCGCCTACCTCACTCCTGACGAATGCGCCTGCCTCACTAGTCGTCCCGAGCGATCCCTGTTTACAATGGGCGATTGAATCGCCTTGCGAGTCCTCATCTGATGTCCATGCTGCGCCTTTACACCCGTGTCCTTGAGCTGCTTGGCAAGGAGGCGCGGCTGGGCTGGATTCTCGCCGTCGCCAATCTCCTGCTGGCCGGGGCGCAATTCGCCGAGCCGGTGCTGTTCGGCAAGATCGTCGACGTGCTCTCGGGCAAGCCGCAGAGCGGGCCGCTGGCCTCGAACTCGGCCTGGCCGCTGCTGGCCGCCTGGGTTGTATTCGGCCTGTTCACCATCGCGTGCAGCGCGCTCGTCGCGCTCCACGCCGACAAGCTGGCACACCGCCAGCGCCAGGTGGTGCTGACCGATTACTTCGAGCACATCATGCAACTGCCGCTGACCTTCCATACCGGCACCCATTCCGGGCGGCTGATGAAGGTGATGCTGAACGGCACCGACGCGCTGTGGCGGCTCTGGCTTGCCTTCTTCCGCGAGCATTTTGCGGCGATTCTCTCGCTGGTCGTGCTGCTGCCGCTCGCGCTTTACATCAACTGGCGGCTGGCGATCCTGTTGTTCGTCCTGTGCGTGGTGTTCACGGCGCTGACCACGTTTGTCGTCCGCAAGACCTACGGCATGCAGAGCGACGTCGAGGCGCAGTACAGCGATCTCTCGGCGCGCGCGTCTGATGCACTTGGCAACGTCGCGCTGGTGCAGAGCTTCGTACGGATCGATGCCGAAGTTCAGGGCCTGCGTTTCGTCGCCGACAAGCTGCTCGCCGCGCAGATGCCGGTGCTCGGCTGGTGGGCGCTGGTCACCGTCATCACCCGCGCTTCCACCACCATCACCGTGCTCGCGATCTTTACCGTCGGCATCTACCTGCACGCGCAGGGGCAGACGACGGTCGGCGAGATCGTGATGTTCGTGAGCTTCGCAACCATGCTGATCCAGAAGCTGGAACAGGTGGTGAGCTTTATCAACAGCGTGTTCATGGAGGCCCCAAGGCTGCAGGAATTCTTCGACGTGCTGGACGCTGTACCCGCGGTGCGCGACCGGCCCGGAGCGGTCGATACCGGCCGGCTTTCCGGGCTCGTCGAATTCCACGACGTATCGTTTTCCTATGACGGCAAACGGCCCGCGGTCGAAGACGTTTCGTTTACCGCTCTGCCCGGGCAGACCATCGCCCTCGTCGGCCCGACCGGCGCCGGCAAGTCGACGGCGATTGCGCTGTTGCACCGCGCCTTCGATCCGCAGTCCGGCATCATCAAGATCGACGGCATGGACATTCGCGCGTTGAAGCTGACGGCGCTGCGGCGGAACATCGGCGTGGTGTTCCAGGAGGCGCTGCTGTTCAACCGCTCGATCGCGGACAATCTGCGCGTCGGCAAGCCGGACGCGACCGATGAGGAAATGCGCGTCGCCGCAAGCCGCGCCCAGGCGCTGGAGTTCATCGAGCGCAGCGAGAAGAAATTCGAGACCCATGCCGGCGAGCGCGGCCGGATGCTATCCGGCGGCGAGCGGCAGCGCCTGTCGATCGCCCGTGCGCTGCTGAAAGACCCGCCGATCCTGATCCTCGACGAGGCGACCAGCGCGCTCGACACCGTCACCGAGGCCAAGGTCAACGCGGCGCTCGACGAGGTGATGAAGGGCCGCACCACCTTTGTGATCGCGCACCGGCTTTCGACCATTCGCAACGCGACCCGCATTCTGATGTTCGACAACGGGCGGGTGATCGAAAGTGGAACTTTCGATGAACTGGTGGCCATGGGCGGTCGCTTCGCGGAACTCGCCAAGGCCCAGTTCATGGTGCAGGAGAATGCCCGGGCCGGCATCGAGGTTAAATAGGCCGGCAAGCATCTGTTACGGTTCAACTATCGCCGAAATTGCGCCAACTTCGTCCACGATTAAATCGCCGGGCCTCTGTTCTGAATCGCCAAGCCGGTATAGGTTTGCGACCTGCCGCAATGCGACGGCGCCGGACACGCTTGAAACCCGAACATTTGATTTAAGGACCTCTCCTTTTCGAAGGCGGGTCTCAAAGGACCGGAACGGAAAAGTGCATCTTCTTCGCCCGTTGCTTCGCGCTTCCTCATTGAACCTGATTTTGCTGGCGACGGCGCTTGCCGTCATAACGCCGCGCGCCGTGCACGCCGAAGCGCTGTTGGTGGTCGAAGCCGATACCGGCAAGGTGCTGCAGGCCGACAATGCCACCATGCCCTGGTATCCCGCCTCGGTGACCAAGATCATGACGGCTTACGTCACGCTGAAGGCGGTCAAGGAAGGACGACTGTCGCTCGACACGCTCTTGACGGTGTCGCCGGTCGCCGCCTCGCAGTCGCCGTCCAAGATGGGCTTTCCTCCGGGCACCCAGGTCACCGTCGATAACGCGCTCAAGATGATGATGGTGAAGTCGGCCAACGACATGGCCGTGGTGCTCGCCGAAGGCGTCGGCGGCTCGGTCGACGGTTTCTCGGCGATGATGAACCAGACCGCCTTGCGGCTCGGCATGACGCAGACGAGCTATGTCAATCCCAACGGCCTGCCCGCGGACGGACAGATCACGTCGGCGCGCGATCTCGCGATGCTGGCACGCGCCGTCATTCGCGACCTGCCCGAGTACGAATACTTCATGCAGATCCCCTCGATCCGCTACGGCCGCAGGGTGACGCAGAATTTCAACAAGCTGATCGGGCGCTATCCCGGCGCCGACGGTTTCAAGACCGGCTTCATCTGCGCTTCCGGCTACAATCTGGTTGCGTCCGCGACGCGCAACGGCAAGCGGCTGATCGCCGTCGTGCTCGGGGCATCCTCAGGCCAAGCGCGCGCAGTGCGCGCGGCGCAATTGCTGGAGCGCGGCTTCGGCAACGGACTGAGCTGGCTGACGCCCGCGCTTGGCACCGTCGACAAACTGGTTCCGGTCGATGCGACGCCGCCGAACCTGCGCGACGAGATGTGCAACGGCAAGCGCAAGCGGCCGGCTACCGATGAGGACCCGGACATCGTCGCCAGCAACGGCAACACTTCGACTGGCGAGACCGCGGTGAACTTCTTCACGGCGGGGCTGCAGAACCACCCGGTCAAACCTGCGGATCTGCTGGCGGCTGCGGCGGAGCCGTCCGAGCCTGTTCCGGTCTATACCGGTCCAACCAAGACCGGCCCCGCATTGATCGCCGCCGTTGCGGCGGAGGCTGAAAAGCAGGCGTCCGCAAAGCGCGGCAAGAAGTCGAAGATTGCCGCGAAGAAGCCCGACGCCGCGGCAGCGCCCAAGGCTGAAGCCAACGCAAAGCCGGCAGCCAAGCCTGCTGCCGTCAGGCACGCAAACGCCAAACCGGATGCTGCC
Organism: Bradyrhizobium sp. AZCC 1578; assembly: GCF_036924675.1. Lineage (NCBI taxonomy): Bacteria > Pseudomonadati > Pseudomonadota > Alphaproteobacteria > Hyphomicrobiales > Nitrobacteraceae > Bradyrhizobium > Bradyrhizobium sp. AZCC 1578. The sequence goes on along the minus strand of NZ_JAZHRZ010000001.1, from coordinate 4,730,582 downwards.
GCCAAGCCGGCCGCCTCGGCTGAGAAAAAGCCGGCTGCTTCGGCTGAAAGAAAGCCAGCCGTCCAACCCGCAGCCGCCAAGCCCGCGGCCGTCGGAGACAAGCCCGCGCCGAAGCCGGCCAAGCCAAACGCCGCCGCTAAACCCAAAGGCGAAAACAAGCCGGCTGGTTAACGGGCCGCGGAGCCACGTAATTAGGCAGCTTTCCTGCCGTTCGGCCGAACGATTCCAGATCGCCGAAATGCGTCGAGAGCGCGCAGCCGCTTGCCATCGGCGGCGGCATTCACAATACTGCCAAAAACAAGGCATGCCCGGCCGAGAAACAGGGAAACAAGCAGAGGGGAGATACCATGGAGCGGATCTGGCTCAAGCAATATCCGGCCGGCGTGCCAGCCGATATCGACGTCACCCAGTACTCATCGCTGGTCGAGCTGTTGGAAGAAAGCTTCAAGAAGTTCGCCGATCGCAAGGCGTTCATCTGCATGGACAAGTCGATCAGCTACCGCGACCTCGACGAGATGTCCCAGGCGCTCGGCGCCTATCTGCAGAGCAAGGGCCTGCAAAAGGGCGCCCGCGTCGCGCTGATGATGCCGAACGTGCTGCAATATCCGGTTTCGACCGCCGCCGTGCTGCGCGCGGGATATGCCGTGGTGAATGTCAATCCGCTCTACACCCCGCGCGAGCTCGAGCATCAGCTCAAGGATTCCGGCGCCGAAGCGATCATCGTGCTGGAGAATTTCGCCACCACGGTGCAGCAGGTGATCGCGAAGACATCCGTGAAGCACGTGATCGTCGGCAGCATGGGCGACCTGCTCGGCTTCAAGGGCGTAATCGTCAATCTCGTCGTGCGCAAGGTGAAGAAGATGGTGCCGGCGTGGTCGCTTCCAGGCTCCGTCTCGTTCAACGATGCGCTCTCTGCCGGCCGCAGCATGAAGCTCAGCAAGCCACAACTGACGCGTGATGACGTCGCTTTCCTGCAATATACCGGCGGCACCACCGGCGTCTCCAAGGGCGCGACGCTGCAGCACAAGAACATCCTCGCCAACGTGCTGCAGAACGACGCCTGGTTGCAGCCGGCGCTGAAGAAGTCGCCGCATGTCGACCAACTCTTCGTCGTCTGCGCGCTGCCGCTCTATCATATCTTCGCGCTGACCGCGTGCTTCCTGCTGGCGGTGCGGGCCGGCGGCGTCAACCTGTTGATTCCGAATCCGCGCGATATACCGGGCTTCATCAAGGAATTGATGAAGTACCAGGTCAACAGCTTCCCGGCGGTCAACACGCTCTACAACGCCCTGCTCAACGCGCCCGGGTTCGACAAGGTCGACTTCTCCAAGCTGAAGACCTCGTTCGGCGGCGGCATGGCGACGCAAAAGGCGGTCGCCGAGAAGTGGCTGAAGGTCACCGGCTGCGCGCTGTCGGAAGGCTACGGCCTGTCCGAGACCTCGCCGACGCTGACCTGCAACCCCGCCGACGCCGATCAGTTCTCCGGCTCAATTGGTATTCCCGTGCCCTCGACCTACATCTCGATCCGCGACGACGACGGCAAGGAAGTGCCGCTCGGCGAGCCCGGCGAGATCTGCGCCAAGGGACCGCAGGTGATGGCCGGCTACTGGAATCGGCCGGAAGAGACCGCGAACGTGATGACCGCGGACGGCTTCTTCCGCACCGGCGACATCGGCGTCATGGACGAACGCGGCTACACCAAGATCGTCGACCGCAAGAAGGACATGATCCTGGTCTCGGGCTTCAACGTCTATCCGAACGAGATCGAGGAAGTGATCGCAGGGCATCCAGGCGTGCTCGAATGCGCCGTGATCGGTGTGGCGGATTCGAAGTCGGGCGAGGCGGTCAAGGCCTTCATCGTCAAGAAAGACCCAAACCTCACGGCCGATGACGTCATCAAGTACTGCGCCACGCAGCTCACCGCCTACAAGGTCCCCAAGCAGATCGAGTTCAGGACCGATTTGCCCAAGACCAATGTCGGCAAGATCCTGCGCCGCGAACTGCGCGACGAGAAGAAGGCCGCGGCGTAAGGCGCAGGCGGACCTCTCGACATGACGGAGACTAACGTCGCGCCAGCCGACATTCTGGCCTTCTGGCGCGACGCCGGCCCTGATCGCTGGTACACGCGCGACGACGTTTTCGATGCGGAGGTGTGCCGGCGCTTTCTCAGCCTTTGGCAGAGAGCGGCGGCCGGCGAGCTATCGTCGTGGGAAACGAGCGATGACGGCGCGCTGGCGCTCGTCATCGTGCTCGACCAGTTTCCCCGCAACATGTTCCGCGGCGACATCAGGACCTATGCCAGCGACCGCCTCGCCCGTGAGGTGGCGCACCGCGCCGTCGATCACGGCGTCGACGCGCGGATCGATCCCGCTTTGCGCGAATTCCTCTATCTGCCGTTCATGCATTCGGAGCACCTGGGCGACCAGTTGCGCTGCATCGAGCTGTCACGCGCGGCCGGCCATACCGAGAGCCTGAAATGGGCCGAGCACCACGCCGATATCATCCGGCGCTTCGGTCGCTTTCCCCACCGCAACCACCTTCTGGGCCGCCCCACCACGCCGGAGGAGCAGGCATTCCTCGATGAAGGCGGCTTTTCACCGTGATGACGCAAGCGTGAACGGTCTCGACTGTTGCCGTTTCTCCTTCCCTGAATATTGTGCCGTTCACCTGCCCGGTCTGGAGCGTTCGCTCCAGATTGTTATTTTAACGCGTTTTCTTCACGCGAACCGGTACCCACTTCGCTCGAAAACGCTATAAGGCACACACCGCACATTGAGGGAGAATTGACGATGACGATCCAAGTTGGCGACAAGCTGCCGGAAGCCAAGTTTCGCGTGATGACGGCGGAAGGCCCGCAGGTCAAGACCACCGATGACATTTTCAAGGGCAAGAAGGTGGCGCTGTTCGCGGTGCCCGGCGCCTATACCGGCACCTGCCACAAGATGCACCTGCCGAGCATCTTCCTCAACGCCTATGCCATCAAGGACAAGGGCGTGAACACCATCGCCATCGTCTCCGTCAACGACGCCTTCGTCATGAATGCGTGGAAGCGCGACACCGACCAGCGCGACGAAGCCGTATTCCTCGCCGACGGCAATGCCGACTTCACAAAGGCGATCGGCATGGAGCTCGATGCCTCCGGCAATGGCCTCGGCATCCGTTCCAAGCGCTATTCGATGCTGGTGGAAGACGGCGTGGTGAAGAAGCTCAACCTCGAGCCCGCGCCGGGCAAGGTCGAAGTTTCCGGCGGCGATACGCTGCTGGAGCAGTTGTAACTTCCTCCGTCATTGCGAGCGAAGCGAAGCAATCCATCTCTCCGCGCGCTGAAGCAAAGCATGGATTGCTTCGTCGCTTCGCTCCTCGCAATGACGATGGATGGACGCCCCGTTCCCTTCTCCCCTTGTGGGAGAAGGTGGCGCGAAGCGCCGGATGAGGGGTTCTCTCCGCACACGCAGACGTTTCAGACTAGGGATGCATACCCGCGGAGAGAACCCTCACCCGTCTCAATCGCGCTTTGTGCGATTGATCCACCCTCTCCCACAAGGGGAGAGGGGAAGAGAGGCGCCCTACTTCCCCACTCTCTCCTGCAGCCTCGCCATCGCCACGCCCTCGCGCGCCAATTGATCGGCGCGCTCGTTTTCGGCGTGGCCGGCGTGGCCCCTGATCCAGTGCCAGCGCACCTCGTGCGGCTTTAGCGCCATGTCGAGGCGCTGCCAGAGGTCGACGTTCTTGACCGGCTTCTTGTCCGCGGTGCGCCAGCCGTTCCGCTTCCAGCCATGGATCCAGCCGCTGATGCCCTGGCGGACATACTGGCTATCGGTGGTGAGATCGACTACGCACGGCTTCTTCAGTGCTTCCAGCGCCGAGATCGCAGCCATCAGCTCCATGCGGTTGTTGGTGGTGTGCGGCTCGCCGCCCTTCAGTTCTTTCTCTTTATCGCCGAACCTCAGAATCGCGCCCCATCCGCCGGGGCCGGGGTTGCCCGAGCAGGCGCCGTCGGTGAAAACCGTCACGTGAGGCAATTCGCTCAAGCGACAAATCCGGGCTGGGTCAGACCGTAATCGCGCACGCTGGAAACGCTCTGGTGGAAGCGCAGCTTGCGGACGTATTCGAGCGGGTCCTTCGGTTTCACCAGCGCGCCCCGCGGCACGTTGAGAAAATCGACCAGCCGCGTCAGCAGGAAGCGCAGCGCCGAGCCGCGCGCCAGCAGCGGCAGCGCTTCCTGCTCGGCTTCAGACAATTGCCGCTCGCGGCCATAGGCGTTGAGCAGCGCGCGCGCTTTGGTGACGTTGAACGAATGATCCGGCTCAAAACACCACGCATTCAGGCAGATCGCGACGTCGTAGGCCAGGATGTCGTTGCAGGAAAACGGGAAGTCGATCAGGCCGGACAGTTTGTCGCCGAGGAAGAAGACATTGTCGGGAAACAGGTCGGCGTGGATGACGCCGAGCGGCAGATCTTTCGGCCAGCGCGCCTCGAGGTGATCGAGCTCGCGCGCGATGAAGTCCTGCAAACCAGGCGCGACGCTGTCGGCGCGCGGTGCGGCGAGATCGAACAGCGGCCGCCAGCCCTCCACCGACAGCGAGTTCTTGCGGAACATCGGGAAGTCGCGGCCCGCCACATGCATCTTTGCCAGCGCCTCGCCGACGCCGGTGCAATGCGCGGCGTTGGGCCGGCGCGGCCACATGCCTTCGAGGAAGTTGATGATCGCCGCGGGACGCCCGGCCAGTTCGCTGTAGACCTCGCCCTTGCGGTTTCTGGCGGGCTGCGGACAGCGCACGCCGCGCTCGGCCAGATGCGCCATCAGCGACAGGAAGTACGGCAGGTCGTCCACCGCCACGCGCTTTTCATAGAGCGTGAGGATGAAGGCGCCCTTGCTGGTATGCAGCAGGAAGTTGGAGTTCTCGACACCCTCCGCGATGCCCTTGTAGGAGAGCAACTCGCCGATGTCGTAGCCCTTCAGGAACTCCGCGAGGTCTTCGGCGGCGACGTCGGTGTAAACCGCCATCGCGACTACTCGGCGGCAGCTTCGGGCCGCAGCGAACGCGGCAGCGGGAAGAACTCATTCTCCTCCGCGGCCGACACCGTCTCCACATGCAATTCGAACCGCTCGGCGAAGGCGCCCATGATTTCCTCGACGATCACTTCCGGCGCGGACGCGCCCGCCGTGATGCCGAGGCTCTTGATGCCCTCGAAGCGCGACCAGTCGAGATCCGAGGCGCGCTGCGCCAGCACCGAGACCGGGCAGCCCTCGCGCTCGGCGACCTCGCGCAGGCGCTGCGAGTTCGACGAGTTCGGCGCGCCGACCACGATAAGGGCATCGACCACCGGCGCCACCTTCTTCACCGCGAGCTGGCGGTTGGTGGTGGCGTAGCAGATGTCTTCCTTGTGCGGGCCGTTGATGTTCGGGAAGCGCTCCTTGAGCAGCGCGACGATCTCGGCGGTGTCGTCGATCGACAACGTCGTCTGGGTCACGAAAGCGAGGTTGTTCGGATCCTTCGGCGCGAACGTCTTGGCATCCTCCGCGGTCTCGATCAGCGTCACCGCGCCCGTCGGCAACTGCCCGAGCGTGCCGACCACCTCGGGGTGATGCGAATGCCCGATCAGCAGGATTTCACGGCCGCGCTTGAAGTGGATCGCGGCCTCGCGGTGCACCTTGGTAACCAGCGGGCAGGTTGCGTCCAGCGAGAAGAAATTGCGGGCGCGGGCGTCCGCCGGAACAGACTTGGGAACCCCGTGGGCCGAAAACACCACCGGGGCGTTGGTATTATCGGGGATTTCGGCGAGTTCCTCGACGAAAATCGCGCCCTTGGTCTTCAGGCTGTCGACCACGTAGCGGTTATGCACGATCTCGTGGCGGACATAGACGGGGGCGCCATAAATGGCGAGCGCCCGCTCCACGGTATCGATGGCCCGCACCACCCCGGCGCAGAAGCCGCGGGGAGAACAAAGCACGATTCTGAGGTCTGGTTTGGCTGGCATGGGGGCTATCTCAGGACCGAATCACCCCTTGCCGGCGGGCAGGGAACGGCCAATTCGGATAAGGACTTGGGACTGGTTTCGGGCTGTGTCAAGGCACTTTAGCAGACCATTGCGCCAAAGGGGTTGGAAGGCGTATATAGCCCTCAATTCCCGTCATCAACGATGACCACAGGCTTCGCCTCCTAAAAAGAGGTGGGCGAGGCACAAAGGAGATTTGCCATGAGCAATGCACCGCTGATGCCCAAGGCGACGGCCGTGTGGCTGGTCGACAATACGGCGCTGACCTTCGACCAGGTGGCCGATTTCACCAAAATGCACCCCCTTGAGGTCCGCGCCATCGCCGATGGCGATGCGGCCCAGGGCATCAAGGGCATGGACCCGATTTCGACCGGCCAATTAACCCGCGACGAGATTGAAAGGGGCGAAAAGGACCCGAATTACCGCCTCAAGCTCGGCGAGAGCAAGGTGGTGCTGCCGCCAGCAGCCAAGAAGAAGGGCCCGCGCTATACCCCGGTGTCGCGCCGCCACGAGCGGCCGAGCGCGATCCTGTGGCTGGTCCGCAACCATCCCGAGCTGAAGGACGCGCAAATCATGCGCCTGGTTGGCACCACCAAGACCACCATCGCCTCAGTCCGCGACCGCACCCACTGGAATGCCTCGACGCTCACCCCGATGGATCCGGTGACGCTCGGCCTGTGCTCGCAGATCGAACTCGATTTCGAGGTGCAGCGCGCAGCGAAGGAAAAGCCGGTGCCCGCAGCCTACGGCGGCGCCACCCTGCTGCCGGCCTCCGAGACCACGAAGAAGGAGCCGGAATTCGAGCCGAGCGAGAAGTCGGAGGACGACCTCAACGTCGATGCCGTGTTCGCCAAGCTCAAGAATATCGGCGGCAAGAAGCAGGACGAGGAAGAGTAGGATTATCGGCTACGGCTGATGTTGAACGCGGCGGGGCAACCTGCCGCGTTTCTTGTTTGGGGGCTCAGCCGTATTTCAGCTTCATGAACAGGATCCCGCCGGCCAGGACGATCGTTATGGCGTTGGCGATGATGAGCGGGACATCACCGGAAAACAGGCCGTACAGCAGCCAAAGCACGAGCCCGAGCAGCATGACGAGGAACATGCCCAGTGAAATGTCCTCCGTGGAGCGGGTTCTCCAGACCTTGATGAATTGCGGGGCATAAGCAAGGGTTGTGCACGTCGCGGCGGCAAACCCCAGCAGCTTGATTGCAAGTTGTTCCATGCGCGACTTATAGCACCGATTCGAAACGTGCGCGGCGGTGGCAGGACAAGCCGTTACTGCAAGGTATCTTTTTTGCGCAACGGCCGTGCGTTGCCCCAACAGGGGCTTCGCCTGCAACGGCAGGGTCCCGAAGTAACCGCTCAGCCCAGCTCGATCTCGTCGTCAATCTCATGCGACAGGCCGATGCCGCTGATCGTGAGAACCATCTTCGCCGACAGCTTTTCATGGCCCTTCAGCTTTCCCGACTCGATGGCATCGCGCACGGCCTTTTCGACCTCACGCTGCGAGGTGACGCCGACTTGCTTGAGAAATTTGCGCAGGCTTGCGTTGAAGGTGTCTTCGTTCATGGTGGCCTCCGTTACGGCCTCGTCGGATTGTTCAGCATCTGCTCGGCGAGATTGCGCTGGGCGCGGTCGGTACGCGCGTTGGCATTGGCGCGCTGGACGTCGCGGTTCTTGCGGCAGATGACGTAGTCGTTCGAGCCCGGCGCGACATTGTTGGAGCGACAGAACGCGTCATCATCGGCGCTGGTGTCGACCATGGTCGGCTGGCCGCGTTCGAGGCAACCCGCGAGCAGTGGTGCGATGAGGAGGAATGCGAGTGGCAGGTTCCGTCGCATGCTCTGTCCCTTCCAGGTTTCATCATTGCCGGGCGCGCGTCCCCGACTCGGTCGGGATGAGCCGGCAATCCATCGAAATAATGGCAGCCTGCTTTGACGATGATGGATGCCCGGGTCAAGCCTGGGCATGACGGCGCGGGTGGGTTGGAACCCTACACCCTGCCCTTCAGCGCCTCGCCGATTTCGTCGAGCACCTTGGGGTCCTCGATGGTGGCCGGCATGGTCCAGCTTTCGCCGTCGGCGATCTTCTTGATGGTGCCGCGCAGGATTTTTCCCGATCGCGTCTTCGGCAGGCGCCCCACCGTGATCGCCAGCTTGAAGGCTGCGACGGGACCAAGTTTTTCGCGCACCAGCGCCACGATCTCCTTTTCGATCTCGGCCGGAGCTCGCGTCACGCCGGCCTTCAGCACCAGGAAGCCGCAAGGTACCTCGCCCTTGATCGCGTCCTTGATGCCGAGCACGGCGCATTCGGCGACATCAGCGTGAGAGGCCAGAATTTCCTCCATACCGCCGGTGGAAAGGCGGTGGCCGGCGACATTGATAATGTCGTCGGTACGGCCCATCACCCAGACATAGCCGTCCTCGTCCTTGTAGCCGGCATCCGAGGTCTTGTAGTAGCCGGGGAATTCGGTGAGGTAGGCTTCCCTGAAGCGCTCATCCTGCTGCCACAGCGTCGGCAGGCAGCCGGGCGGCATCGGCAGCTTGATCACGATCGAACCCATGGTGCCTGCTGCGACCTGCTTGGAGGCCTCGTCGACCACGTCGACCTGATAGCCCGGCATCGGCACCGTCGGCGAGCCGTGCTTGACCGGCAACATGCCAAGGCCCACCGGATTGCCGGCGATGCACCAGCCGGTCTCGGTCTGCCACCAATGATCGATGACCGGCACCTTCAACTGCGCCTCCGCCCATTCCACCGTCGGCGGATCGGCGCGCTCGCCGGCGAGAAACAGCGTGCGGAATGTCGACAGATCGTATTTGCGGATGAACGCGCCGTCCGGGTCTTCCTTGCGGATGGCGCGGAAGGCGGTCGGCGCGGTGAACAGCGCAACCGCCTTGTGCTCGGAAATGACACGCCAGAACGCGCCGGCGTCGGGCGTTCCGATCGGCTTGCCCTCATACATGATCGAGGTCGCGCCATGAATCAGCGGGCCATAGACGATGTAGCTGTGACCGACCACCCAGCCGATGTCGGAGCCGCACCACCAGACCTCACCAGGCTTGACGCCGTAGAGATTGAACATCGACCATTTCAGCGCGACCAGATGCCCGCCATTGTCGCGCACGACGCCCTTCGGAATTCCCGTGGTGCCTGACGTGTAGAGAATATAGAGCGGATCGGTGGCGAGCACCGGCGTGCACGGCGCGGCCTTGCCGGCGTCGAGAGCCGCGCGGCGGAGCGCCGCCCAGTCGTGATCGCGGCCGGCCGTGAGTTCGCAAAGATGCTGCGGCCGCTGCAGGATGACGCAGGACTGCGGTTTGACACTGGAGAGTTTGATCGCCTCGTCGAGCAGCGGCTTGTATTGCACGATGCGGCCGGGCTCGACCCCGCAGCTCGCCGAGAAGATCAGCTTCGGCTTGGCGTCATCGATCCGCGTCGCGAGCTCTTTGGCGGCAAAGCCGCCGAACACGACACTGTGCACCGCGCCGATCCGCGCGCAGGCCAGCATCGCAAACACCGCTTCCGGCATCAGCGGCATATACAGGATGACGCGGTCGCCCTTGACGACGCCGAAATCGGCCATCACTGCGGCGAGCGTCTGCACCTCCCTCAGCATCTCGGCATAGGTGAATTTCGAAATGGTGTTGGTGAGCGGGGAATCGTGGATCAGCGCGACCTGGTCGGCGCGTCCGCCCGCGACATGGCGGTCGAGTGCGTTGTAGCAGGTATTGACCACGGCGCCGGCGAACCAGCCGCCATAGGCGCCCATCGAGGGGTCGAAGACCTTCTTGGCCGGCTCGATCCAGTCGATCTCGCGCGCCGCCTCGGCCCAAAATGCTTCCGGGTCCGCCAACGAGCGGGCATGGACCTCGTGATAGCGGCTGTTGTCTTGGATGTTCATGGCGCACTCCCCGCTAGCCCGCCTGTGTCGTCATGCCCGGCTTGTCCCGGGCATCCACGTCCTTGCTTCACCTCGAAATTGGCAAGGCGTGGATGGCCGGGACAAGCCCGGCCATGACGGCTGGGCAAGTATTTATTTCAGGCATTGTCACGGGAAGCGGCAGGAGATCAAGCCGGGAATGGCTTGGCCGTTCGACTAAACTCTACTGCCGGGCGATGGTAGTGAGCTTCTCACCGACAGCCATCGCGCTGCGCTGGCATATCCCCTCATCAGGCCCAAAACGGCCTAGTATCCGGCGATCCCGTTGATCTGCTGCAGGCGCTCGCGCATGGCCTTGTTCAGGTCGTAGCCGGGCTGGCCGTACTCCGCGTTCCGGCGGACGATGTATTGCTCCTGCTCGCGCCGCAGCTTGCGCGCCTGCTGTGGGGTCATCTTCCCAGCGGCCGCCCTGACATACGACGCTTGAACCTCGCGGTCGAGATCGGCGAGTTCGGGATTGGCGCAGATCGCCTTCTCCACCTGGCGCCGCGCGGTGGCGCAGTTGAAGCTCGGTTTGCCGGCGACCGCTTTCAGGGCGCCCTGTCGCTCCGCCTCCTGCGCCAGCGCCCGGTGGTTGGCTCTTGCGACGACGTGGTCCGGATTCAGCTTGATCGCCGCGGCAAAATCGGCCACCGCCTTGGGTAGATCACCCTTCTTGCGCCAGAGTTCGCCACGCGCGTTGTAAACATCGGCGTGCGCCGGATCGAGCCGCAACACGCCATCATAGTCGGCGATGGCACGGTCGATCATGTCCTTGCGCTCATAGGCGGTCGCACGGGCAATCAGTGCCTTGATGCGGTCGGCCTTCTCGGTCTTTGCGTTGTCGATCAGCGCACTGCAGAGATGCACCGTCCTGTCGTGATCATGCGCAGGGCCAGCGGCAAGACAGGCCGCAGGATCAATGCGTATATCCTCGCCCGGCTCGGTCCCGGTCGCCGATGCACCATGCGCATACGTCAGCGACAGCAGGGAAGCCACGACCAGGCTGCGGATGTGAAGATAGCCTCGCATCAATTGATCCGGAAAGCGCTGTCTATTGCGACGCGATCCTAGCAAGCGACCTGCATTTTCGACAAGCAGCCTGCAAATTTCCCGTTCGCACAAGAACAGATTTTGGCCGAAACGTGACCTGCGGGAAACGTAATTCTCTTCACAGACGGAAGAATACAATCCGTGAGAAAATCTGCTGTGAACCTATTGCAGTTTTCGCGGACTCAACAACCATGACCACATTGATCGACTTCAATCCGCCGCGCGCCATCGCGCAATCCCAATCAGGCTATTTCTACTTCTACATGGCGCTGGCCTGCATGGCAGTCGCCTTTCTCGGCTTCGCGCCGACCTACTGGCTGCCAATGGCGAAGCGATCGTTCTCGGCCTCGCCCGCCGTGCACTTTCACGGCCTGTTATTTTTCGCCTGGTCGCTCTATTTCGCATTCCAGAGCTGGCTTGCCGCATCCGGCAAAGTCGCCCGGCACCGCGCCATCGGCATGGTCGGCGTCTCGCTGGCGACCGCGATGACGATTTTCGGCTTCCTGGTCGCGGTCAACGCGATGAAGCGCTCCGCTGCGGCGGGATTGACAGACGAAGGAATCGCGTTCGCGATTGTCCCGCTCAGCGGAATTCTGTTCTTTGCCGTGGTGTTCACGCTGGCGATTGCCGCGATCCGGCGGCCCGAAACCCATAAGCGTCTGATGCTGCTGGCCAGCATTTCGCTACTCGACGCCGCGGTCGCCCGCTGGTTTCTCACCTTCCTCGCGCCTCCCGGTCCGCTCGGCCCGCCGCCGGTCCCCGTGACCATCCCGCCGGCCATCGTCGCCTATCTCCTGCTGGTGGCCGCCATCGTTTTCGACTGGCGCACGCGTGGCCGGCCGCATCCGGTCTATGTCTACGGCGGCATTGCGCTGATCGCCGTGAAACTCCTGAATTGGCCGATCAGCGTCACGCCGCTCTGGCATTCCTTCGCGGGCAGCATCCTGGCAATGGCGCAGTAGCGTCGAGTACACCTTGCCAGGCTGAGCTGATCTTCCGAATAAGGACAAGCTTCAGCCGGGAAAACCTGCCGGTTTTGGTGCTAGATTGATGGCGACATCGATCTCGGCCGGCAGGGAATCCCGAATTGCAAGCATTTGAATGGATCATCGGGCTGCTGCTTGGCGCGGTGCTGCTGTCCGCGCTGGCGCGGCGGCTCAAGGTACCCTACCCGACATTTCTTGCGCTCGGCGGCATGCTGCTGGCATTCGTGCCTTCGGGGCCGCAATGGACACTGGAGCCGGATCTGGCGCTGGCGCTGTTCGTGGCGCCGGTGTTGCTGGATGCGGCTTTCGACACCTCGCTGCGCGACCTCCGAAACAACTGGCTACCGGTCTCGACACTGGTGCTGGTCGCGGTCGGGGTTACGACCGCCGCCGTGGCTGTCGTCGCGCACTGGCTTCGCCCGGACATGCCATGGGCGGTCGCGATCGCGCTCGGCGCCATCGTGGCACCGCCCGACGCCGCGGCGGCCACCGCAATCCTGCGCCAGGTCAAACTGCCTTACCGCATCCAGAAGATCCTCGAGGGCGAAAGCCTGCTCAACGATGCCAGCGCACTCCTAATCTACCGCGTCGCGATCGGCCTGGTTGCCGCCGAGCACATGAAGGTGCACGAGTTCGTGCCATCCGTTGCGCTGGCGCTGTTCGGAAGCCTCATTGCCGGCTTCCTGTTCGCGCGGGTCTGGACGCAGATCACGCGCCGCATCACTGAGGCGCCGAGCGCCATCATCACGCAATTCGCCGGCACCTTTATGGTGTGGATCGTCGCCGAGCATATCGGGCTGTCCGGCATTCTCACCATAGTGGCCTATGCGATCACGATCGCCCGCACCGCGCCCGAGCGTACCCCGGCGCGGCTGCGCGTGGCCTCCTATGCGGTGTGGGAAACGGTCGTGTTCGTGCTCAACGTGCTGGCATTCATGCTGATCGGCATGCAGCTCAATCCGATCTGGTCCGCACTCGACGACGAGGTGCGGTTTAAATATTGCAGCTTCGCCGCCGCAATCCTCGCCGTCGTGATCCTCGCACGCATCGCCTGGGTAATGCCGTATGGCGCCTTGCTGCGCGCGTTGAACGCGCACGGCCTGCTTCCTCCGCATGTGTCTCCCGCGGTACCGACGGTGGAACGCGGCATCATCGTGTCCTGGTGCGGGATGCGCGGCATCGTTACACTGGCGGCCGCCTTCGCGCTACCCGAGAGTTTCCCGTATCGCGATCTCATCTTGCTGACGGCCTTTGCCGTCGTGCTGGGGTCGCTCGTGATCCAGGGCCTGACGCTGCGGCCGCTGATCCTCGCGCTGAAATTCGAGGAGGACGATCCAGTTGCGCGCGAGGCCGCTAGTGCCCGCTGCATCGCCTATCGCGCCGCGCTCGAGGCGATCGAGTCCGATCCGTCCGAAGAGGCCGAGATCCTGCGGCTCGAATACCGCGCCGTGCTGCTACGTGCCGAAACCGAACCCGACGTTGGCATCGCGACCAGCGAGCTGCCGGCCGATCCGCTGCGCCGCCGCGCCATCGGCGCGGCACGAGAGGCGCTGTTGAGGATGCGTCATTTCGAGGAGATCGGCGACGACGCCTTCCACCAGGTGGAAGAAGAGCTCGACCGCGCCGAATTGAGCGCACAAGCATAACGGGGCAATAGCGCGTCACGCGCCCGACTTGCAGGTGATCCCGCCGTCGACCACGAGCTCGATCCCAGTGACGTAACGGGATTCGTCGGAAGCGAGAAACAGCGCGGCATTGGCAACGTCCCAGGCGTCGCCCATGTGCCGCATCGGCACCTGCGCATCGCGCGCCCGCCACATCGCTTCGACGTCGCCGGCCGAATAGCTTGCTGCAAGACCGGCGGAGTGCTCGACCATCGGCGTCTTCATCAGGCCCGGCAGGATGCAGTTCACGCGAACATGGTCTTTCGCGAATTGCACGGCGGTGGTGCGCGTCATCTGGTTCATCGCCGCCTTCGAGGCGCCATAGGTGACGTAGGAGATGCCGAGATGACGAATCGATGCGATCGACGAGATGTTGATGACCGAGCCGCCACCCTGCTTCTGCATCACGGGAATAACGTGCTTCATGGCAAAATAGGCACTCTTGAGATTGACCGCGAAAACGTGGTCCCAGCTTGCCTCGTTCACCTCAACAACGCTGCCCATTTCTGCGATGCCGACATTGTTGTCGAGTACGTCGATGCGGCCATAGGTCTTGAGGCACGCCGCCACCATCGCCTCGACCTCAGCCTCGCGCGAGACGTCGGCGGTGAAGGCGGCAGCCTTGCCGCCCTCGCCCGTGATGATGCTGACGGTTTCTTTTGCGGCAGCCGCATTGCGATCGACGCAGAACACGCTGGCGCCCTCGCGCGCGAAGGTGACGGCGGTCGCCTTGCCATTGCCCCAGCCGGGACCGATCGATCCCGCGCCCACCACCATCGCCACCTTGCCCTTGAGCCGTTCCATCGACTTCTTCTCCCTTTGGTTTGTCGTTGCATTGCAGCGCGCACGAACGCGGCGCATTCGAATTTTGGGGCGGGAAATTGGACGGACGGCGGCCCTGGGTCAACCTGTCCGAAAAGCTAAAGCAGCGACTTGGACATAGGCCGAAAAGCCCCTTGCCACCGCCCCCCAAACCGGACTGAATGCGGCCCGCGAAGGAGGCCCGCCGGCAATCGGGCCGGAAAGTTAACCGGTCCCCGGGGGAAGCATGGCCGTAGACAAGACAACGCCGCCCAATGACGAGGTCGTCACCGTTTCGGACGAAGCCTTGCACAAGGCGGAAGCCTACATCGAGGCGGAAGAAGGCGCGACCAACCGCCTGATGGGGTGGGCAGGAAGGATTTCGACCACGATTGCCGTGGTCATGAGCCTGTTTCACCTCTATGCGGCCTATGCCATCGTTCCGACCCAGGAGCTTCGCTACACCCACGTCGCCTTCACCTTGATCTTGAGCTTCCTGCTGTTTCCGCTGGCGACGCGGTTTCGCAACCGTGTGCGCTGGTGGGACGTCGTTCCCGGGATCGTCGCGGTGGCGACCGTTATCTATGCGCTGTGGGGTGGCGAGGATTTTACCGACCGCGCTACCACGCCCGATCGCTGGGACGTGATCGTCGGCATCGTGTTCATCGTGATGCTGCTGGAGGCGACGCGGCGCACCACCGGCGCAATCATGCCCGTGGTGTCGCTGCTGTTCATCGCCTATGCGATGCTCGGGCCGTATTTGCCGGCGCCATGGACCCATCGCGGCTACGACCTGGCCCGCCTGGTCGGTCACCTCTTCATTACGTTGGAAGGCATTTTCGGCGTCGCAGTCGACGTGTCGGCGACGCTGATCATCCTGTTCACGATCTACGGCGCATTCCTGCAGCATTCCGGCGCCGGCAAATTCTTCATCGATTTTTCGCTGGCCTTGATGGGCGGCAAGCCGAACAGCGCCGGCCGTACCGTGGTGCTGTCCTCGTTCCTGCTCGGCGGTCCCTCCGGATCGGGCGTCGCCACGACCGTGATGATCGGCACGGTGGCCTATCCGATGATGGCGAAGGCGGGCTTCGAGAGGAACGCCGCGGGCGGATTGCTCGCCGCCGGCGGGCTGGGCGCGATCCTGTCGCCGCCCGTACTCGGCGCCGCCGCGTTCCTGATCGCCGAGTTTCTCAAGATCAGCTATCTCGACGTCATCTGGATGGCGACCATCCCGACCTGCCTTTACTACATGTCGCTCTTGTTCATGGTCGAGCTGGACGCCAAGAAATTCCACGCCAAGAACGTGACCTTCACGCCCGAGATGTCACTCGGCCAGATGACCAGGCGGTACGGCTTCCACTTCATCTCGCTGCTCGCCGTCGTCTTTTTCATGGTCATCGGCTACTCGCCGTCGCTATCAGTCTTCTACGCCATTGTCGTTACCTTTGCGCTGAGCTTCCTGCGCCGGGAGACCGCGCTGGTGCCGAGCAAACTGGTGAAGGCACTGGCCGACGGCTCGATCGGCGCGCTCAATGCTGCGACCACCTGCGCTTGCGCCGGCATCGTCGTCGGCATCGTGACGCTGACCGGTCTCGGCCTCAAATTCTCGTCGATCGTCATCGCCTATGCCGGCGGTAGCCTGTTGCTGACCGCGATCTACACCGCGCTGATCGTCTGGATCATCGGCCTCGCCGTGCCGGTGACGGCGTCCTACATCATCTGCGCGGTCATCGCAGCTCCCGCGCTGGTCAAGCTCGGCGTGCCTGATTACGCCGCGCATATGTTCATCTTCTACTATGCCGTCCTGTCGGAGGTCTCGCCGCCGACCGCGCTGTCGCCGTTCGCCGCGGCCGCCATCACCGGCGGCGATCCCTACAAGACCACGCTGCAATCCTGGAAATATACGCTGCCGGCATTCCTGGTGCCGTTCGTCTTCGTGCTCGATCCGCAGGGCGGCGGCCTCCTGATGTCGATCCCCAAGGGCGGATCGTGGGTCGACATTCTCGAAATCACGATCAAGACAAGCTTGGGGCTGCTGGCGCTGGCTGCATTTGCCCAGAACTGGGCGCTGCGACAAAATACAGCGGTCGAGCGCGGCCTGCTTCTGCTATCGGGATTGCTGCTGGTGTTCCCAAGCCTGATTGAGGCAATGGTCGAATGGATCACCGGACGCGATATCAGCTACACCTATGTGCCGGGCCTGATCATCGGTTTCGGCGTATTGCTGTGGCAGGCCAGAACGCGGTCGCCAGAGCGGCCTGCGGTCACAACATAGAGAAGAAGCAATTGAGGAGACAAAAATGAAAAAGACCACAGCGATACTGGCGATGGCTCTGGGGCTCGCCTTTGCCGGCGCAGCCCATGCGCAGCAGAAAACCATGTCGATCGGCACCGGCGGCACCGGCGGCGTCTACTATCCGCTCGGCGGTGCGGTTGCCAACGTGCTCTCGAAGAACCTTCCCAACGTGCAGGCCACGGCCGAGGTCACCGGCGGCTCGGTCGACAATCTCAAGCTGATCGGCGCGGGAAAAAGCGAGCTTGCCTTCACCATGGCCGATGCCGCGCTCGATGCTTTGCAAGGGCAGGACAAGTTCAAGAGCGGTAAGGTGCCGCTGCAGGCGCTGCTCGTGGTCTATCCGAACCGCATGCATGTGGTGACGGTGGAAGGCACCGGCATCCAGACCATGGCAGACCTCAAGGGCAAGCGCGTTTCGACGGGTTCGCCCGGCAGCGCCACCGAAGTGATGGCATTCCGCGTCATCGAGGCGGCCGGCCTCGACAAGGACAAGGACATGAAGCGCGAACGGCTCGGCGTCGCCGAATCCGTCAACGCAGTCAAGGACCGCAAGATCGACGCCTTCTTCTGGGTCGGCGGCATTCCGACCGCTGCAATCACCGATCTCGCGGCGACGCCGGGACTGAAGATGAAGCTGATCGACCATGGCGATCTGGCCGAGAAGATGAATGCCAAATACGGCAAGCTCTACTCGTCAAGTAAGATCAAGGCGGGCTCGTATCCCGGCTACGACAAGGACAACTCCATCACGGACGTCTGGAATCTGATTGTCACCGGCGACAAGATGAGCAACGAGGACGCCTACACCATCGTCAAGACGCTGGTGGAGAAGAAGGCCGACATTGTTGCCGTGCACAAGGAAGCCGAGAGTTTTTCACTCGACAACCAGGTGCAGGACCGCTCGCCGATCCCATTCCATCCTGGCGCGCTGAAGTACTTCAAGGAGAAGGGCATCGGCGGCTAAGGCAGCGCGCTCGAGCCAGCTCGGCTTGCTTCATCAGTGACCGCGGTCTGCCGAGGACCGCGGTCATTCTTTTGGCCAATGAAAGGGTTGTGAGCGTTGCGGCATTGCTGCTCCTGCGAGGAGCGTTCAGGCGACGTTCGCTGAGCCGCGAACCTCGCGGCGCCGGCGAGCGACCACAGGCGTTAACACGCGAGGCTGATCAAATGTTGCCCAGGCCGGGCATCAGCGCGTTGAAGCCGATGAAATGACCCCGTCGAGTTGCCCGGGCGCTGGTTGGCTGCGTCGCGGCAACAGTTTCCCTAAAATTTTATTCGTGTCCGCTGCTTTAACCCTACTGAAGTAATCATGTGACCTGCCGCAAAATTCCATGATTGCGACCGCAACGCCGATGTACCACTGGCGTTGGGGTATCTAGTGGGAGGGTGGCATGGAGCAAATCAACGTTGTCGAGTATTCGCGCGCGGCGCACTTTGGGCATCGGAAGCTGGCGCCCAGAGCGTGCGTCGTCGACAGCAAAAAGCACCTGCGATTGTTTCTTTCCGACGCTCTCGAGGATCTCGGGTTCGTCACCTGCGAATGCGGCCAGGCCGGCGATTTGGCAGGCGTACTGCAGGCGGAGCAGCCGGACCTGATCGTGCTCAGCGTGTGCGCCGACGGGATCAATGTCGGCGAAATTCTCGAGGCAATCGTCCGGAAAAATTTCTGCGGCAAGGTTCTCGTGATCGGTCAACCCGACACGATCATGGTTAAGGCCGTCAGGCAAATTGGCGAAGAATACGGCATTGCCATGCTGCCCTCCCTGCCGACGCCGTTCGGCGCGGCGAGCCTGCGCGCCAGCCTCGCGACGCTGCTGCCTGCCGAGCCGGCGCCAAGCCCGGCCGTCGACGTCGCCGAGGCGTTGAAGGCCGGCTGGCTCGAATTGTGGTATCAGCAGAAGATCAACACCCGCACGCTGGTCCCCAGCGGAGCGGAGGCGCTGGTCCGGATGCGGCATCCGGCCTGGGGCGTGGTCCCGCCGGCCTACTTCATTCCCGACGACAAGGATCCGCATTTTCGCAAGCTTTCCGAATTCGTGATCGGCCGCGCGATCGAGGACTGGCGCTATCTGCTGGAGAGCCGGGGCCCGGTCGACCTCTCGATCAACCTGCCAATATCGTTCTTCGAAGACGCAGCGGCGGTGCGCGATCTGTGCCGCGCCATGCCCGCCCATCCGGCGTTCGGCGGACTTTTGATCGAGATCAACAGCAGCGAGGTGGTCGACCATCCGGATCTCGCAGTGGACACCGCAAGACGGCTGCGCCTGCACAATATCGCGATCGCCATCGACAATGTCGGCGCGGAATGGCCGTCGCTGCTGGAGCTTCGGAGCTTCCCGTTCATCGAGCTGAAGGTCGACCAGCAATACGTCAAGGGCTGCGCCGACGATCGGCTGAAGCAGACGGTATGCCGACGCATCGTCGAACTGGCCCAAGACAACGGCGCTCGCGCCGTCGCCCAGGGCATCGAGACGCGCGCCGATTACCTTGCCGCGCACGACATGGGGTTCGATCTGATCCAGGGCCACCTGTTCGGCAAGCCCGTCGGCGTGCGCAAATTCGCGCGGTCGCGCCCTCAGCTTGCAGCCGACCCCGAGAAGGCTCCCTGAGCGAAGCTCACTCGAACTTCATGTCGATGCATTTCGCGATGTCGGAGCCGAGACCGGACGAGATGATGATGCAGCCGCGCACCTTCAGATTATTGTTGTCGCTGGCCCACACCGCATAGCCGCCGGGGCCGAAGAACGAATTGGTGTTCGGCCCCTCGGTTTCGGTGGCATCGAACGAATAACTCGAATCGGCATCGAAGATACGCGGCTTCTTGGTGCAGCCGCCGTCGGCCTGCACGTTGATGACTTCCTTGTTGTCCCGCGTCAGCGCCATCGAGACCTGGCAGCGGAAATACTCTGACGTCTTGGTGTTGAACACGTAAGCATAGGATTTGCAGGTCGCGGTGTTGAGCTTGCCCGCGCTCAATCCCCGACTGCAGGCGATCCGCTGGTTGTTGGACAGCTTGAAGTTGTCAGCCTCTGCCGCTTGAGCCGGCGTCATGAACGATAGCGCAACACCAAGACCGATCTTCATGACGTGGTTCATCCTGACCATCCCTATGACGTTTTTCGCAATGCATGCTTGTTGCCGGAAAGGCGAACATAGTCGCGAAGTCGGACGCGGGAAATCACAAAGTCTCAAGAGCCGTGTGATGCGTCGAAGGTGCAGATTGACGGCACGACGCCGTTCGTGATTTGTTCAAAGCATGGGGCAAGAAGCCGAATGGCTGTGGGGAGGATGGATGATGACGTGCATTTCAACGAAGACGGTTTTGACGGTGGCCGTACTGACGGGGTTGGCGACATCGGCATTTGCGCAAGGCGCGGCACCGACTCCTTGGGAATTGAAGTCGGACATGGGTTACGCCTACGGCAGGGACGGCAAGACACTCGCCTACAAGCTGGGCACCAATAATGCCGGCTTGCTATTGAAGGGCGCCAAGAAAGTGCCGAGGGGCACGTTGTTCTTTCTTGGCCAGAAC
The DNA here is from genome assembly GCF_036924675.1 of Bradyrhizobium sp. AZCC 1578. NCBI lineage: Bacteria > Pseudomonadati > Pseudomonadota > Alphaproteobacteria > Hyphomicrobiales > Nitrobacteraceae > Bradyrhizobium > Bradyrhizobium sp. AZCC 1578. The sequence continues at coordinate 4,710,328 of NZ_JAZHRZ010000001.1, read as the reverse complement.
GGGCAGCTCTACATGCGCTCAGGCCCCTATCTGGAAAGCGACGGCAAGTTCATGTTCGGATCGGAGTGAGGCGCTACGAGGCTGGCGCTGACTTACCCTCCCCTGGAGGCCCTCCAGGGGAGGGTAAAACTAAAACGCCGTCGCCAACTCCTTCGCGCCGGGCTTGCTGGAGTTGAAATCCATCCGCTCGTCGGTGATCGCCAATAGTTTCGCCACCGTGTTATGGCGGATTGCGACCGGGTTGCGCTCGTAGCCGCCACGCTGGAAGAAATTCGAGGTCGGCACCTGCTCGCGCATCGTCTGCGGCATGGTGACCATGTCGAGGCCGGTACCGTCGCCGGTCAGGTTCATCATTTCGAGCTCGGCCGCCGTCAGCGGACGATTGTAGCCCTTGGCGCGCGCGAAATGGACCGATGTCAGCAGCTTGTGGGTCTGCAGCATCGGTCCGACGTCGACATCGAGCACCATGGCGTGCACAGCCCAGCCCTGCGGGGTATTGGCGAGCTTCTCATGTTCGGACCAGGTATCCGGCACGGTGCGCGTAAACGCCACCATCCTTTTCAAGACGGCAAGCTTGTGGTCCATCGCCTTGCGCGGCGCGCCCGACAGCATCGCGGCCCTTGCCGTCAGTTCCTTGATGATTTCGTGGCCCTGTTCGGCCAAAAGCTCGACGCTGTTGGTGGTGAGCAACTGATTGTAGCCGATCGCGGTCGAGATCGCGCGCGAGCCCGGTTTCGAGGGGTTCAGCCCCGACTGCATGTCGTAATTGCCGCTACCGCCGGTCTCGAACGAGTAGACCCGTACCGCCTGCTCACGCGTCAATCCCGCGGCCAGCGCGTAGCGGGCATAGGCGCGCTTGAATTCGACTTCGGTTGCCGGCCGTTGTGGCGTGAACTGGAAATGCTCGGCAGCCGCTTTAAGAAAATCGGCAACCACCGGCAGCGGCTTGCGCTCGCGCGGCGGCTTTTCTTCTTCCGGCTCGGGACTGACCGGGCGCTTCGGACCGGTGTAGACCGGCGGCTGTGTCAGCACGTAATCGTTGAGCGTGATGGCCTGGCGTTCCCGGCGCTTGGCGTTACGGCCCTTTCGCTTCTCGGAGATTGAGGTCCAATAGGCGCCCGCCTCCTCTTCGAACGCGGCGCGGGCTTCCTGATATTCTTTCAGCTTGCGACGGTATTCGGCCATCGCCTCCGGCGAGGCGGCTTGCGCCATGGCGTCGGCGGTTGAGGGAGGGAGCGGCTCCGTCGCCACGGCAGGCGGCGCACTCGCCAGCAGCGCGAGCGCAGCTAATCCGGAACCCATGCGAATCAATGGCAGGCGCATGGCACGGTTGTAGCAAGCGCCGCCGCGATGTCAGCCCCGAAAGGGAGCGACTGTTTTTCCTTCTCCCACAACGGGAGAAGGGAGAAAGTCACTCCTGCTCGACGCCGCTGGCCTTCACTAGCTGCGACCACTTCTTCTCGTCCTTGTCGATGAAGGCCGCATAGTCTTCCGGCGTGCCGGGGGTGATTTCGGTGCCGTCATTGCCCAACTGCTTCTTCACCTCGTCGGAGGCGAGCGCGTCGCGCAGCGCCTTGTTGAGCTTGTCGACGATCGGCCGCGGTGTGCCGGCGGGCGCGACGAGGCCGTAGTAGAGCGAAGCGTCGAAGCCGGCTAGCCCCGCCTCCATCAGCGTCGGCACGTCGGGCAACAGGCTCGATCGCGTGGTGCTGCTGACCGCGAGTGCGCGCAATTTGCCGGCGGAGACGTTGGCGTGCGAGGCCGGAATCGGCGCAAACGCCATCGGGATGTGGCCGCCGAGGAGATCGGTCAACGCCGGGCCGGTGCCCTTGTAGGGAATATGCACCAGCTTGATGCCGGCGGCGCGGGCGAAATATTCGCCGGTAATGTGGCTCGCGGTGCCGGCGCCGGCCGAGCCGAAATTGACCCTGTCAGGATTGGCCTTCGCATGGGCAATCAACTCGGCGACACTCTTTGGCGGGAATGACGGATGCACCACCAGCGAATTCGGCGCGTTGCCGATCATGCCGATCGGCGCAAAGTCCTTGCGCGGATCGTAGCCGGGGTTCTTGTAGAGCGAGGGGCCTATGGCGAGCGTGCCGGTGTAACCCAGGAGCAGCGTGTAGCCATCGGGATCGCTTTTCGCGACCGCCTTGGTGCCGACCGTACCGCCAGCGCCGGGACGGTTGTCGACCACCACCTTCTCGCCGAGTATCTCGCTCATTTTGTCGGCAATGGCGCGGCCGACGATCGAGGTGCTGCCGCCGGGCGCGAACGGAATGACCAGCGTGATGGCGCGGGCGGGATAGGTTTGAGCTTGCGAAACGTCTGTTGCTGCGCTCAAACCGAGCATGGCGGCTGCGACGCAAAGCCACTTTCTCCCGATGGACATAGTGGGGCGACTCCCGGATCTGTTCTTCTTCTTGACTCAGCTATCGTCTCCGAAACCGCCGACATCCGCAACCCGCGCTGCGTGAGCCCGCTCTCTCACATGGTGAGATGAGCAGCCGCTTCGGCGGCTAGCGCCGACTCTATTTCCAGGCGAACACCGGCTGCTCCAGTTCGGCCACACGGGTCTCGCGGCCCGCCAGCACTTCGGCAAATTGATAGATCAGCGCCGCCGTTGGCGCGTGGATGTGCTGGCCGGCATGGCGGAAGCGGATCACGCGCCGCGTGCTTTCGGGAATCCTGGTGAAGCTGAAGACGTCGGCTCGCTCGATGTCATCGAGCGCAACGCGATGCACCGAGGCGACCTCCGCCGGATTGGGGATGATATCGGCGCTCGTACCGACCCAGACCACCACCGGCGTGATCAGATAGCCTGAGCGCGTCGGGTAATCGTCGAGCAGGCCGAGCACATCGCTTTCGCCGAGGCCGACGCCGAGTTCTTCGTGGAGCTCGCGCAGCGCGGCCTGCGCCGGCGTCTCGCCGTGGTCGCAGCGCCCGCCCGGCAACGCCCATTGGGCAGCGTGGGCGCGGAGGCTTGCGGCGCGGCGGGTCAACAGAAATGTGGTGCCCGGGCCGCTCTCGGCTTCCGTCAGCGCGATGGCGACTGCGGCGCGCTTCAGCTCAGGCTCTGCGCGCTCCGAGGGCCCCCGCGTAAATGCCGCGCAAAGCTCCGCAATATTCCGCCGTGTGGTATCGTCAAATGGCCTGGCCATCCCGCTTGACTACAACACCAGCGCATCAGATGAAATGACCCCGGACAGCAAGACAGCCCGCAGGAAACGGAAAGCACGACATGACAGTCAAGGCCGCGGACAAGCTCAAATCCGACGGCTGGAAGATCGTCGAAACCTCCGGCTTCCTGCACCTGATCGGCCCGCTGTGGCAGCGCGTCGTCGACGGCACGCATGAATACGCGCTTGCCACCGAGGACAAGCACCACAACCGCCGCGGCTTGGTGCAAGGCGGCGTCATCATGACCTTCGCCGACCGCACCTGCGGCATGACCGCCCGCTTCGTCTCGGGCAAGCCGACGCTGGCGACCGTGCAGCTCGATACGCACTTTGTCGAAGCCGGCAAGATCGGAGAGGTTTTGGTGTCGAGGCCGCACGTGGTGCGCTCCACCCGCAGCCTTATTTTCATCACGACAGAAGTGACAGTCGACAAACGCTGTATCGCTATGGCGAGCGGCGTGTTCAAGATATTGAAGAGCGAGGGTTGATCCCAATGCAATACCGCCAACTCGGCCGCAGCGGCCTGAAGATTTCACCGATCTGCCTGGGCACCATGATGTTCGGCGGCCCGACCGATGAAGCCACGTCGTCGCGCATCATTGCGAAGGCGCGCGAGGCCGGCGTCAACTTCATCGACACCGCGGATGCCTATAATGGCGGCCAGTCCGAGCAGGTGGTCGGCCGTGCCATTTCAAACAATCGCACGAACTGGATTCTGGCGACAAAGCTTGCCAACCAGATCGGCGAAGATCCCAATCACGGCGGGCTGTCGCGGCGCTGGGTGATGCAGGCGGCGGAAGAGAGCCTGCAACGACTGGGCACCGATTTCATCGATATCTATTATTTGCACAAGGAGGACCACGCGACGCCGCTGGAAGAGACGGTGCGCGCGATGGGCGATTTGATGCGCCAGGGCAAGATCCGCTATTTTGGCGTCTCCAACTACCGCGCCTGGCGCGTCGCCGAGATCTGCAACATCTGCGACAACAACGGCATCGATCGCCCGATCGTCAGCCAACCCTATTACAACGCCATGAACCGGATGCCGGAGGTCGAGCACTTTCCGGCTTGCGGCTATTACGGCCTCGGCATCGTGCCCTATAGCCCCTTGGCGCGCGGGGTGCTGACCGGCAAGTACAGGCCGGATGCGGCGCCCGACCAGGACACGCGTGCAGGGCGCGCCGACAAGCGCATGATGCAGACCGAATGGCGGCCGGAATCGCTGCAGCTCGCCCAGGAGATCAAGCGGCACGCCGAAGCGCGCGGCATCACCGCCGGGCAATTCGCGGTTTCATGGGTGCTGAATTCGTCATTCGTGAGCGGGGTGATCGGGGGCCCCCGGACCGAACAGCAATGGGATGATTACATCGAGGCGTTGGACTATCGCTTCACGGCGGAGGACGAGGCGCTGGTCGACCGGCTGGTGGTGAGTGGCCATCCCTCGACGCCAGGGTTCAATGACCCGGCCTACCCGATCGAAGGCCGGCGGGCGCGAACGGGCGGTCAAGCTCGCTGAGCGGAAGCGGCGGTTCCGCGGCGGCCCACGACTTGGCGTTGCATCCGGGTTGGAACGCTCGGTAACGGGATAGTAACCTCGCCCGTAGAGAACTTCCCTGTTTAGGTGGGAGGTCCATGTGGTGGACGAGCACAGGATAGCGCCACGGCGTCGGCTCTTGAAGGCGGGCAAGATTTCGTTTGGCGGCGCCGTCATCGATTGCACAGTGCGCAACCTCTCCGAAACCGGCGCTGCGCTCGAGGTGATCTCCCCGGTCGGCATTCCCGAACGCTTCACGCTGGTGATCGAAGCCGACCACATCCATGTGCCGTGCCGCGTCGTGTGGCGAAAAGAGACGCGGATCGGGGTTCATTTCGAAACCTGACCGGCGCACTCCAGCACCCGTCGCGCGCGGCACGCGACCGCGCACGACGAATCGTCTGAAACACACGCCGAGTCCCGGACTCGAAGAGTCAGTGTCTGGATTCGAGACTGACGATCACGCCTGTCGGCTCGGGCTCGTGTGGCGACAATTTCGTCAGCGTCTCATCGCTCCAATAAGCAAGGTTTACGATCATGCCGATTGTGGTTTCCCGCTCGGAAGCCTCGGTCGGCTCCAGGACGTTGAGCCCGCCGCTGTCGAGGAAGAATGTATGATCCCCAAACATGCTGGCTAGCTGCGGAACCACCGGATGATCGTCGGGAAGCGCCTGGGCTTCGAATTGCGTCAGAGCGCGTTCCACCTGTGCCGAGTTCAATTTCATGCACGATCTCCTTACTTGGCTTCTGGTTGGTGAGCACCGCGTGACGGCCTTGACCGCGCGCGGCTCTTCTGCGGAGGGAATTGACGTCAAGCGTGTCGGATCCTGATCGCTCGTCCCCACCGGCGTCACGCGCCGGCTCGCAGCTTCGCTTTCAATTCCGCAAGCACGCCGAATTGAAGTCGGGACAGTGGTGCCTCTTGGCGCCGCTTCAAGCCAGCAACGAAATTAAATTCGCAATGTTCCGCAGAAAGGCATTTTGAAATCGCAGGGAACCGGGTGGAGAAGTTCCGGCGATCCACCGCGTGACTGCCACCAACTATTTCCCGTCGGGAATGGGATGCCGCCTCGCCAGTTCGTCGAGCGGCAGATGCGCTTCCTCGTCGCTCAGCGCAAAACGCACGATGACATCCTGACGCCCGACCTGCCCCCAAAGCCCGTCCGATGACCATTTCTGCGGCGCAGGCCCTCGCAGGCCTTCCACCCAGACAAAGTACCATTCCGTCATCGCAGCACCTCCTGGGTCTTGAGATCAGGTCTTGGAGATCAGGTCTTGGACCGGAACCAGATGCCTCGCGGCCTCGTTGGAATGACATCGCCTCACACGCATCCTGAGAGAAGGATTTCGCCATGGAGATCAAGAATTTCAAGAACATGTACATTGCCGAACTGCAGGAACTGGTGAGCGTCGAGGACCAGCTTGCGGAAGCACTGCTGCGGATGGCGGCGGCAGCATCCCACCCGGCACTCAAGGACGCGCTGGTGGACCATCACGCGGAGACGGTCACGCAGAAGCACCGCCTTGTCGCCATCCTTCGCCAGCATGGTGCTGACCCGACGGCGCATGTCGACCAGGCCATGGAGGCGCTCATCCGTGAGACCCGGAAGATGCTCGGCATGCTGGAGGGCGATGATCTTCGCGATGCCGGCCTGATCGCATCCGCCCAGAAGCTCGAGCACTATGAAATCGCCGCCTACGGCTCGGCCGCCGCGCTGGCCGGTCAGTTGGAATTGCGCAACGACCAGGCAACGCTGCACGAGAGCCTGATGGAAGAGAAAGAGATCGATGCGCTACTCACCGATATCGCCAAGGGTGAGGTCAATCCGGATGCGCTGGCGGCGTGACCGGCGCTGCTGGCGCTCGCGCCAGCATGAGGTGCAGCGTCCGCGAATGTGACGCTGCCGCTCAGGACGGCGACACGCGCTGACAGCGTCATCGCGGCGATCTCCGGCGCGATCTTCGGCGTGTTCGGGATTTAGGTCCGCTGCTCCTGGTTTCGGATTCAACTATCAAACAGCGAGAGGGTGTGCGTCCGCCTTCACCACCCGCTTGCGGCTGCTGCCGACCTTCTTGACAGCCTTCTTCACGGCCGAGGCCGACTTGCGGGTTTTCTTTGCGATGTACCGTACCTCGTAACTCTGCCCGCCGGCCACGCGCGCACGATCCTAATTGCGTCCGCGCAGCGACTTCTTCGCTTTCTTCGCCATTTCGCATTTTCTCCGAATGCCCCGCGGCGCAACGCGAGATATGGAACTGAGTTCCGGATCACGCGAATTGCGCGAGGCCGTGTCCGACCGACCAATTCTCTTTCGCGGCCTCGAGAACGTTCACGAACACGTTCTCCGGCCGGATGCCGGGGCTTTCGGCGAGCAACTCCGCCGTCCGCCGGAACAGCTCTTTCTTCTGTTCCGGAGTGCGGGTGTTGAACACGGTGATCTGGATGAACACGACATCATCGCTCCGCGCGACGCCATAGGCATCGCCGTAGCGGAAGTTCGCCGCGTCGTGCTCGGTGATGGTCATGAACTGGTCGTCTTCAGGCACGTCGAGCGTTTCGCGCATCGCGCGGTAAAGGCTGTCGAAGATCGCCTGCCGGTAGGCTTCCGGCTTTCCCGCGCGCAGTGAGATGTGAATGAGCGGCATCGCGGATCCTTTCAGAAAGCGTCACGCGGATGCGCACCACAGCAGCGGCTCCCGCAAGTGGCGGGCCACCACGAAATGAGCTATCCAGCCCGACACGTTTTTAACATAGCGTTCAAAACCACGTTCTTGACGTCGTGTCAAATATTTTTTGACGCTCGTCAGGTAGCGGCATCGAACCGATGGGATGCAGGGAGGGAAACATGAGACCGCGAGAATTCGACCACGACGACGTCCTGCGCATCGCGTTCGATCAATTCTGGCGCAAGGGGGTGCGCGGCACGTCGCTGTCAGACATTGCGCGTGACGCCGGCGTCCAGCGCGGCAGTCTCTACAATGCCTTTGGCAGCAAGGAAGCGCTGTTTCTCTGCGCCTACGAGCGCTATGCGAGCGAATATCTCGGCACTGTCGAAAAGGCGCTCGGCTCCGGGGCCTTGCGAAAGCGCCTCACGGCATTTTTCGATCTAACCATAGAAAACTTCCGTTCTGGCTCGCCGCCCCGCGGATGCCCCACCACGCGAGGACTGATGGAGTTGGCGTCGGTCGAAGGCGAAGGGCTGGATGAAAACGCGCGTAAAACCTTCGCGGATCTGGTGGCGCGCATCACCGACCTGGTTCAGGAAGCCTTGTCAGAGGGCATCAAGCGAGGCGAGTTCAACGGCGACCCCGAGTCCGCGGCTCTGCACATCGTCACCGTGACGCGCGGATTGGCCGTGCTCGAACGCGCTTTTGGCGATGAGGCCCAGCTTCGGAAGATTGCGAGGCACACGGTTGAGCTCATGCTCGGCAAGGCAAGTCGGTAGGCCTGCTAAGCCACGGCTTGCTCTCGGCAAGGCCTTGCAGCAAGAGTTCGCCCAACGGCGGGCTTGCCGAAGAAATAACCCTGGCCCAGGGTAATTCGCTTTCCCGTTCCCATACTCTCTTGATGTTTTTCCGACGAGTTCCCATCGGACCAGCGGTGCATGGCTCGCTAGATATGGCCGCTATGCGCCGACAGCCGACACGAGCCCCACTGAATCGGTCGTGCACAAAGTTGGTGCAAGACGCTGAACCGTCGTCATAGATACCGAATCGGCGATGGTCGGTCAGCGTGCGCCACCAGCAACCACGCTCAGCGCAATATGCTAGGCTGTGCGCACAACGCGCCTGATCAGAGCGGCGCTGCAAGGGGAGACCAAGATGGAAGTCGCCGATCTGGTCCTTCCTGTGTTTGCGATTATCGTCACAGGCTGGCTGGCGGGTTGGCTTGGCTACATATCGCGGTCGCTGGCCGACGGGCTCGTGCATTTCGCCTACAACGTCGCGATGCCGGCGCTGCTGTTCGTCACCATCGCGCAGGAGTCGGTACGTAATCTTCTGGAATGGCGCTTTCTGCTGGCATTTGGCGGTGGCTCCATCCTGTGTTTCGCGCTGGTCTTTCTGGCAGTTCGCGTGGGGTGGGGGCGCGACGTCGCCAGTAGTACGATCCATGGAATGACGGCGGCGATGACCAATACCGGATTCGTGGCGCTGCCGATCCTGCACTCCATCTACGGGCAGCCTGCCGTTCTGCCCGCCGCCATCGCAACCGTGTTCGTGGCGGGGGTGATGTTCCCCGTGACTGTCATCCTCCTGGAAAGCGAGAGACGCGGCGCGCCCGGGAAAGCGGCACGCTCCGTCGTCCTGGTGAGGCAGATCGTGCTCAATCCGATGGTGCTATCAACCCTGATCGGTCTGGCGTGGGCGATTACGGGCCTGCCGATTCCGGCCCCGCTCGCGGCCTATATGAACATCTTCGCGGCCGCGCTCACGCCATGCGCTCTCTTCGCCATAGGGCTTGGCCTCTCGGTTGAAGGAATACGCTCGAACCTCAGAGCGTCCTTCGTGCTCGCGGCCGTAAAGCTCATGATCATGCCGTTGATCGTCTACGGCCTGTGTGTGGCGTCAGGCCTCAATCCGCTCTACACGATCGCCGCTGTCATCTGTGCCGCCGTGCCGACCGCCAAGACGGTGTATATCTTGGCAGGCGAGTACAAGGTGGAGGAACCGCTGGTCGCAGCCACGGTCTCGATCACGACGCTGCTGTCGGTCGCGACGCTGCTGGGCTGGCTCTACGCCCTTCCAGGCCTCTCGGCACAGGCGGGCTAAGACGCCGAGGCGCTAAGCGCGTGTGTATGTCCGGATAGTGCACTAAATCAAAAGGGAACGTTTGGTGCACTGTCACCGGAATTTGTAATTTCTCCCTAAGCTCCCCTGCCATCCTGTTTGCCAATCACGCAGCGCCATGCCGCCAGGCGCTCGGCCGGATGCTGCTTCATCCACTCGGCGAGCTGCGGCGCGCCCATCAGGCAGGACCGCACCGACAAGGCGACGAAGTCCGATGTGGTGACGGTCTGCTCGTGGCATTTTGTCGGAGAGGAGAGACTGCATAGCACGGCGATGATCTTGATCACGACAGGAGACCCCTATCGCCACGATTGACGCCGGCGACCGAATGACCGATCGGTGCCTTGCCCTGCTGCTCGCTGACCGGTTCAGCCGGCGGGAAGATGCTGTCATATGTCGCGCGGGCTTCTCGAATTAAGCGCGCTCGCTCGCGCTCAGACTTCGGGACAAATCGAATAACTTCACCCATGTTCACTCCAAACCTTGATTAGAGAGCAGTTCCACCATGAGATGATGAAAATCATTTCATCCGAATCTAAGATCCCAACTCCAACTTAGAAGCGGTGCAGGTGGTAACGAGGAATAAAAAGCTTGTGACCGGGCGCCGGCATCCAAACACCACAACATTTGCTTCCGCAGGGTTGGCTGTGAATGCGATCTTCCAACGCATGCAGCAAGTAGGCCCGCATGAGGTTACGGGTCCGCGCGAACGCATGCCCCGCGACGCGCGCAATTGCGCTCGCGCAGTGATGACAGGCTCGATAAGGGATCGGCACAAACCAAAAGCCGGATGGCCGCCTCGCTCATGCGGCTATGCTTGCTGTTCGCTGTTCGTCGCCAAGCCGAACAGATACAAGCGACACACGTAGATCGTCGGTCGCGCTGCGTAAGGCGGCGGGGCAATTCCAACAACAAGAAAAGGGTGGAATGTCATGCATGTTAGGGTCGTCGCGCTGGTTGCAGCAGCATTTGGGGTCGTAGCTTGCGGGCCAGCTTGGGCGGGATGGCCGGACGACAAGCCGATCGAAGTTGTCATCGGTTTTGCTCCCGGTGGCGGAACCGACGTCATGGCGCGCAAGCTGCTGCCGTTCGTCGAGCAGAGATTGGGCGGCAAGGCCAAGTTTGTTGTGCTGAACAAGCCTGGTGCCGGCGGAGAGATCGCGTTTGCCACGATTGCCCGCGCCGCGCCGGATGCTTACGCGATGGGCGTGGTCAATGTGCCAGGCTATAACTTCATTCCGATGACGCGAAAGACCCAGTACAGCATGGATGAAATCCGTCTGGTCGCGCGCGTGGTCGACGATCCCAGCGTGATCGTAGTGCCCTCAGAAAGCAAGCTTGCAAGCGTTGCGGACGTTCTGGCTGCGCTGCGCAGCAAGCCGGGTTCGGTAACGTTCGGCCATAATGGTGCGGGCACGAACGGACATCTGGCGATTCGCATGTTGGCGAACGCTGCCAGAGTCGAGCCCAACGAAATCTCCTATCGCGGAACGGCCGCGCAAAGGACTGATCTTTTGGGCGGCCATTTGCAGGTTGGAATGGTCAGCCTCAGCGAAATTCCCGAGCTGCACGGCTCCAACAAGGGACAGCTCCGCGCGATTGCAATTCTGTCGAAGCAGCGTTCTCCGTCACTCCCCGACGTTCCGACGGCAGAGGAAGCAGGCATCCCGGTCACGATGACCGCAGAACGCGGCTTCGCCGTACCGAAGGCCGTTCCAGACGACGTCGCCAGAAAGCTTGAAGCTGCGATTGCGGACGGCTTGCGCGATCCTGAATACATCAAGAGCTCACCCGGCGACGCCCCCGTTCTCGCGTTCATGCCCGGCGCAGAATGGCAGAAGCGTCTCGACGACATGAACCAAGCGCTGCGGCCATTCGCGGAAGAGATGCGCGCGCAAGAGCAGAAGTGAGAGGGCGTCACGCTGGGCACACCCTCTTGGCCCTCGTTGAGCTCGACGTCGAAATCGGGAATTGTGCGAGACGACGGGCAATCGCCAAGAGGGAACTGAGGGCGGGCCGTAGATCCGGCCCGCCCGCCACCTCAAGCGGTCACGAGGAAATTCGCGGCGTTCAACTCGTTCGGAAGAAGGCCCAAGAACAGCACCTGATCGCCCCCGCCGAGATCAAGGGTGGTACCTGAAGCTCCAGCGCTCAGATTGTCCAGCGGGTCGAAGTCGGCTCCAAAGCCTTCCAACACTGCGACGTCCTGCGTTACGTCGAAGTCGGTGATGGTATCATTGCCTCCTTCAGACTCGCGAAAGATAAACTGATCGGCCCCACCGAAACCGGCGAGGTTGTCGTCGCCGGCGCCGCCTTCGATCGTATCACCAGCATTGCCGCCGAAGATGGTGTCATTCCCGCGGTCTCCGAAGAGACGGTCGGGCGCGTGATCCGCCAACTGCTGGTTGGCGACCGCCCGGATGAGGTCGTCACCGTTACCACCAAAGATCGTGTCGGCGGCAACGTCGCCGCCGCGCAGCGTATCATTCCCGGCGTCCCCAAACACGACGTCGCCGGTAGGGTCGTTCCAGACGATGGAATCATCGCCGGCACCGCCGAAGACTGTATCCGCTCCGGCCATACCGCCGACGGTATCGTTGCCGCGGCCGCCGAAAACCAGGTCATTGCCAGCGCCTGTATTGATATCGTCGTTTCCCTGGCCGCCCCTGATAATGTCGTCGCCGTCGCCGCCTTCAAGCCTGTCGTTTCCGGCGAGGCCACGGATGATGTCATTGCCGCCGAGCCCGGGAAGAAAATCGTCGCCCGGCGTTCCGACGACGACGTTGTCGTTGTCGTCTGCGATTGCGATCAACTGACCCCGGATCTCGCCTCCCTGAAATTGATTCGTGTGGACGTTGAAATAGATCGGGATCTCCGATCCCACCGGAGCTGAGCCGAATTCGTCGGCGAAGTCAGTGATTGAAACGCTGGCGGGGTCCGTCGTCTCCCATCGACCGCTTACCGTCCAGGAGCCATCCACATTCAGGGCGATGTTGAGATCATCTTCGTCCTGTGCCGGGTTGATCTGCCCGAAGACAACGGGCCCGTTTGCTCCTCGCACTTCATTGTGAAAATGCGTGGAGATGACGTCGTCGTCGGTCGACGGCGTCTGGGCGGGACCGCCCGTAATCGGGCCATAATCGACGCCCTCGATCTGAAACGTATAGCTCGCGGCAATTTCCGTGCTGTCAAAGATAACAGTGCCGAGACCGCTTGCAGTCGAGTTGTTCGGGGGGACTTCCTGAGAGCCTTCGAGAACCACGCGGAACGCTGTGGACATGAGAGCCTCCTGCTCTTTTGCTCAGCAGGTCGGGCGGCCAGCGACGCCGGCCTGCACATGTGGCAGATGTTGCACCCGGCTCGCGCCGGCATGAACTAGGCGCCGCGTCGCTCCGCTATCGCGGAATCGGCGCGTTGTCCTTCTCGCGGTATTTCGGCCGAGAACAAGGGATCGCTGGATCGCGCCAAGGTAGGTTCGCCGCTGTAGGCCATCGACCGGGCGCTATTGTGACCCTTTTGCGCGATCGAGGCATTGTGATGCAATGTCCGGTTGCCGACGCTGAGCTTGTGCTCTGGCGCCACCCAGCGTGCACATCTCGATCGCGCACAACCTTGGAATCATCAGCAAGTAGCGCTCATGAGCGAAGCGACATGCGGGGATGGGGATATCAATGAAAACTCCCGGACATCGCGGAGCCTGTCATCGGGCGCGCATTCGCGCGACCCGTTGGCTCATCCGGGCTCGCTTATCTGCTTCACGCCTTCGCTGGCGGAAGGGTTTTCGCCGGTGGCGGCCGCGAAATCCCATGAACAAAGAAAGCGAGGCAAGTTGTCGGGAGCCGCGCCGGTCGTTCGTCCTCTGGATGCAAACCGCAAGAACCGAATATCTAACCATGAGAAAAATCGTCGTAATCACGCTCATCAATCTCGACAGCGTCATGCGATCAGCCGGAGCCTGCCAATGATCCCCACCATCACGGCCTTTGAACGGTCGCCCGACCGCGGCAAGGGTCTGGCGCGTGACATGCGCGTTCGCTGGGCGCTTGAAGAAGTGGGCCAGCCTTACGACGTTCGCCTTGTTTCCTTCGAAGCGATGAAGGAACCCGCGCATCTCGCGCTTCATCCTTTCGGACAGATTCCGACCTATGAGGAAGGCGATCTCGCCCTGTTCGAGACAGGGTCGATCGTGTTCCATATCGCCGAGCGCCATGCGGGCCTGCTGCGGGACGATGCCAATGCGCGGGCGCGCGCGATCACATGGATGTTTGCCGCGGTCAACACGGTGGAACCGCCGATCCTCGAACTCGTAACCGCCAGGTTGCTGGAGGGCGACAAGCCCTGGTCTAAGGAGCGTCTGCCTCTGGTCGAGAACCGCGTCCGCGATCGGTTGAAACAACTTTCCGCTCGCCTGAGCGACGCCGACTGGCTCGATAGCGCGTTCAGCGCGGGCGATCTGATGATGGTGTCGGTGCTGCTCAGGTTGAAATCTTCGGGCATACTGGATGAATATCCGAACCTTTCCGACTATGTCGCCCGCGGCGAAGCGCGGCCCGCATATAAGCGTGCTTTCGACGCTCAACTGGCGGTTTTCACCGCCGCATCGAGCGGCTGACGAGGCCGCTTCGGGTTACTTGACCCCATCGGAGCGAATGCCCGGTGATAAACGTTCGCTGAGAACGTCCGCAACGGGTCGCGCGAACAGCTCGCCCGGATACCACTCTGAGGATCGACAAGACCTTAGGAGAATTTTGGTGCCCAGGGGCGGGATCGAACCACCGACACTGCGATTTTCAGTCGCATGCTCTACCAACTGAGCTACCTGGGCATACCCGAGGGCTTAGAAGGCCGCACCGAGCGGGCGGTTTATAGAGAGGTCGGGCGGCCGTGTCCACCCAGGTTCGCCAAAGGCTTCGCTGGGCGCGGCCCGCCTTCGCCTGCGGCTTCGGCGCGGCGAGCCCCGCTTCGGGCTCATCCCCAAACATTTGGCGAATCACCATTATTCGGCGTCTTCGGGATCGGTAGGGCGGCCGGGGATGACGTAGCGGCCGGACAACCAGCGGTTCAGGTCAACGTCGCGGCAGCGTTTGGAACAGAATGGCAGCGTGGCCGGATCGGCCGGCTTGCCGCAGACCGGGCAAGGTTTCGGCGGCGGCTTGGGCGCGCCGGTATCCTTCGGGCCGTCCTTGGGGCCGTCAACTGGCATTGAGCCAGCCGAAGCGGATCGGAAAGCCCTCCCCGCCGAGCAGCGTGACCGATTCGTAGAGAGGGAGGCCAACGACGTTGCTGTAAGAGCCGACCATCTTGACCACGAAGGAGCCGGCGATGCCCTGCACGGCATAGCCGCCGGCTTTGCCGCGCCATTCGCCGGAGCCGATATAGGCCTGGATGTCATCCTCGCTCAAACGCTTGAAGCGCACGCGGGTTTCGATCAGGCGCTGGCGGAACGCCTCCTTCGGCGTCACCAGGCAGATCGCGGTGTAGACGCGATGATTGCGCCCCGAGAGCAGCCGCAGGCACTGCGCGGCCTCATCCACCAGATTGGCCTTCGGCAGAATACGGCGGCCGACCGCAACCACGGTATCGGCGGCCAGGATGAAGGCGCCGCGCAGCTCGTCGTCGAGGTGAACGGATTTCAGCGCTGCGTCGGCCTTGGCTCGCGCCAGCCGATTGGCGCAGGCGCGCGGCAGCTCGCCCCGCTTCGGGGTCTCGTCGACATCGGCCGGGCGCAGCGCGTCGGGCTCGATGCCAGCCTGGTTGAGCAGGCTGAGCCGCCGCGGCGAACCGGAAGCAAGAACGAGTTTGGGACGGCCAAGCATGCTGGATGTGTCGGGGAGATAAGGATTCGGATGGATCGCGCGCGGAACCTATCGGAAGGCACTCCATTCCACAACCGGGGAACAAGTGGTTGTAAGGACTTTGGTTCTTCCGTCGTCCCTGCGAACGCAGGGACCCATAACCACAGGCGGTTATCATGGGAATGACAGTGGCGATTGGCACTTCCTCAAATCCCTTGGCTGCGGGGTATGGGTTCCTGCTTTCGCAGGAACGACGGCGAGAGCTTTACCCGCTCGCCGTCTCGTGTCCCGGACGCGGCGCGGCACGCAGTGACGCGAGGCAGAGCCGGGACCTATGGCTGAGATGGACCCCGGATCAGCAGCCCAACACTTCGTGTCGCGCAGCGTCCGGGGAACGCCGGCCGGCGGTTCGCCTCCGGGACGGCTATCCGCTCGCCGCGCCCGCCTTGGAGAACCGGCGGCGGATGCGCATCATGAGCCCGTCGCAGACGTCGCGATAGGCGGCGAGCTTTTGCTCGCGGTTGCCTTCCGCGTCGGTCGGGTCCGGCGTCGGCCAGTATTCGACGTCGGCGGCATGCGTGCGCGTCAGCTCCAGCGCCTTGTGGTGGGCTTCCGGCGACAGCGTGATGATGAGGTCGAAATTGAGCCCTTCCCAATCCTCGAGTTCCTCGAACGTCGTCGGCTTGTGGCCGGAAATATCCTGGCCGAGCTCGGCCATCACGGCGACCGCGAACGGATCGAGCTCGCCCTTTTTGACCCCGGCGGATTTCACATAGAGTCCTTGCGGAAACATCTGCTGCAGCAGGCTCGCCGCCATCGGCGAGCGCACGCTGTTCAGCCCGCATGCGAACAGCACGGCCTGCGGATTGCGCGCGCGGGGCGGCGCCTCCATGCGGTCAGGCTTCTCGCATGACGTGATCCGAAAACCGCTGCGCACTTTGCGCTAACGCGGTCCTTTGGGTCGGCGTCATGCGTCCTGCCCCTTCCAGTGCAGCACGCAGATCAGCGTGAACAGGCGGCGCGCGGTTTCGAAATCGACGCGGACCTTGCCTTTCAGCCGCTCCTGCAGCGTGCGCGAGCCTTCGTCATGGATGCCGCGGCGGCCCATGTCGATCGCCTCGATCTTGTCAGGCGTGGCGGTGCGGATCGCCTGATAGTAGCTGTCGCAGATCATGAAATAGTCCTTCACGATCCGCCGGAACGGCGTCAGCGACAGCAAATGCGCCACCAGGGGCGTGCCGTCCTCGTGGCGGATGTCGAACATCAGGCGGTTGCCGGTAATGGCGATGTGCAGCGTATACGGCCCCTGCACCGCGCCTTCCGGCGCGAACAGGTTCTGCTCGATCAGGTCGTAGATCGCAATCGCCCGCTCATGCTCGATATCGGGGCCGGAACGCCCGATCGATTCCTCGTCGAGCGTCACCGCGACGATGCGATTGTGCTGGTCATCGTCTGGTGGCGGCTTGTTCATGGCAAATTGAGGCGCAATCCGACGGAGCGTGAATGGGCATCCAAACCCTCGGCCTTGCCCAAGGTCATCGCGGCGGGCCCAAGCGCGCGCAACTGGTCCGGCCCGCATTTGAGAATCGAAGTGCGCTTCATGAAGTCTAGCACGCCGAGCCCCGACGAAAACCGCGCCGAGCGCGCGGTCGGCAGCACGTGATTGGAGCCGCCGACATAGTCGCCGATCGCTTCCGGTGTGTGGGCGCCGAGGAAGATCGCGCCGGCGTTGCGGACCTTTGCCGCGAGCGCTTCCGCATCCGCGGTCATGATCTCCAGATGTTCGGCCGCGATCGCGTTCGCCAGCTCGACCGCTTCGTCGAGCTCTTTCACCATGATGATGGCGCCGAAATCGTTCCACGAGGCCCGCGCGATCTCGGCGCGCGGCAGCGTCGCGAGTTGCGACTCCACCGCGCGCTCGACCTCGGTGGCCAGGTCTGCGCTGTCGGTGATCAGAATCGACTGCGCGCTGGCGTCATGCTCGGCCTGCGCCAGCAGATCGGCGGCGATCCAGCCGGCATTGGAGGTCGCGTCGGCGATGACGAGCACTTCCGAAGGACCCGCGATCATGTCGATGCCGACCTTGCCGAACACCTGCCGCTTGGCGGCGGCGACATAGGCGTTGCCAGGGCCGACGATCTTGGCCACCGGCGCAATCGTCGCCGTGCCATAGGCCAGCGCCGCCACCGCCTGCGCGCCGCCGACGCGATAGATTTCGGAGACGCCGCCGAGATGGGCGGCCGCCAGCACCAGCGGATTGAGCTTGCCGTCCGGCGACGGCACCACCATGACGACGCGCGGCACGCCGGCGACCTTGGCCGGCACCGCGTTCATCAAAACCGAAGACGGATAGGCCGCCGTGCCGCCGGGCACGTAGAGGCCGACCGCATCGACCGCGCTCCAGCGCCAGCCGAGCTCGACGCCGAGCGGATCGGTGAAACGCTCGTTCCTCGGCAACTGCCGCTGGTGGAAGGCCTCGATCCGGTCGCGGGCGAATTTCAGCGCGTCGACGGTCGCGGCATCGCAGGCCTTCACGGCGGCGTCGATCTCGGCCGCGGTCACGCGCAGGCCGGAGGCCGCAAGCTCGAGCCGGTCGAATTTCCTGGTCGCCTCGATCAGGGCGGCGTCGCCGCGCGCGGCCACATCGTCGACGATGGCCCTCGTAGCGCGCTCGACATCGGCCGACACCTCGCGCTTGGCGGCGAGGAATTGCTTGAATTTCGGATCGAAATCGGCGCTGCTGGTATCCAGGCGAACGGGCATGGCGGCTTTCTGAGAGACGTCGGAGGCCCCTGCTCAATGGCGCGGCGGCCAAGGGCCGTCAACCCTCCACGTCGTCCCTGCGAACGCAGGGACCCATAACCACCGATGTCCGGCTTGGGCACGCTGGGGCGACAATCCCCTTTCACGACACGCATTTGTGGTTATGGGTCCCCGCGTTCGCGGGGACGACGGATGGGGGATACTGCTACCCCTCCGGCCCCAAGGGCGCGATGGCGAGGTCGCTGGTGCCGAGATCGTCGGTGCCGAGGTCGGTCAGCTCGCATTCCAGGCACTCGAGGTCCAGCCGCAGCGCCTCGCCATGGCTAAACAGGAGAAGCGCGCTGCCGCCGGGGGCCTCGCCCGGATGGAATTCGATCCCGACCAGTTCCAGCGTCGCTTCACGCCGCTGCAGATCGATGTTGCGCGACTTGCAGGCCAGCACACGGTCGAAGCGCAGTGCCGCGATCGAGCGGCGCGGTTCGGTTCCGCCTGACAGCGTCTGCTCCCAGTCCAGCCGGCTCATGCCGACCACCAGCCGCTTTTCGCCCTGCCGCCAGACGATATCGGAGGCCAAAACGCGGGCGTCCTGCACATGGGCCGATATAACAGCGAGATCGTCGGCGTCGAGCGCAATCAGTTTGAGCGGGTCCGCCGGCATAGAATCCTCAATAGCCCCCTAATCGCTGATGCGCTGGATCAACGCGCCGCAGGCCGAAAGTTTTTCCTCCAGCCGCTCGAATCCACGGTCGAGGTGATAGATGCGGTTGACCATGGTTTCGCCCTCGGCGGCAAGGCCTGCGATAACCAGCGAAACTGACGCCCGCAAATCGGTCGCCATGACAGGCGCGCCGCGCAGCTTTGCGATGCCGTCGATGGTCGCGGTCTCGCCATCCAGCGATATCCGCGCACCGAACCGCGCCAGTTCCTGCACATGCATGAAGCGGTTCTCGAAGATCGTCTCGGTGATCTGCGAGGAACCGCCGGCGCAGGCCATCAGCGCCATCAATTGCGCCTGCAGGTCGGTCGGAAAACCCGGGAACGGCGCGGTCGACACCGTCACCGGCTTTATCGGGGCACCGTTTCTGGTGACACGAATGCCGTCATTGTTGACCGTGATGTTGGCGCCGGCCTGCTCCAACACGTCGAGCGCCGACTGCAACAGTTCGGGGCGGGCGCCGGAAAGCTGTACGTCGCCGCCGGTCATGGCGACCGCCATCGCATAGGTGCCGGCCTCGATCCGGTCAGGCAGCACGGTGTGTCGCGCGCCGTGCAGCTTCTCGACGCCCTCGACCACGATCCGCGGCGTGCCGGCGCCGGTGATGCGCGCGCCCATCTTGTTCAGGCAGTCGGCGACGTCGGTGATTTCGGGCTCGCAGGCGGCGTTGCTGATGACGGTCGTGCCCTTGGCGAGCGTTGCCGCCATCAGCGCGACATGGGTGCCGCTCACCGTCACCTTGGGAAAATCGATCGCAGCCCCGCGCAGGCCGCCGGGCGCTTTCGCCACCACATAGCCGCCGTCGATTGTCAGCTCGGCGCCGAGCTTCTCCAGCGCCATGATCAGGAGATCGACCGGCCGGGTGCCGATGGCGCAGCCGCCCGGCAGCGAGACTTTCGCTTCATGCATGCGCGCCAATAGCGGCGCGATCACCCAGAAGCTGGCACGCATCCGCGACACCAGCTCGTAAGGCGCTGTCGTGTCGATGATGTTGGCGGCGGAGATGTGCAGGGTCTGGCCCTGATATTGGCCGTCGCCCTGCCGCTTGCCCGCCGACATGATGTCGACGCCATGGTTGCCGAGGATGCGCTGCAACTGCGCGACGTCGGCAAGCCGCGGCACGTTGTCGAGGATCAGCGTTTCCTCGGTCAGTAGCGCCGCGATCATCAGCGGCAGGGCCGCGTTCTTCGCGCCCGAAATCGCGATGGTGCCGTTGAGCTTGCTGCCGCCGACAATACGAATGCGGTCCATGCCATGCCCTCTGCTGTGCACAATTTATGAGCGGGTGCGTCCCGCAGCAGAAGCAGCGATATTTGCGGCGATTTGATGGGGTGGGCAAATCAGCCGTCGTCATTCCCGGGCACGCGAAGCGCGAGCCCGGAACCCATTTCTCCTCTAGCGCTTGCGGCCAATGGATTCCGGGCCTGCGCCAAGAGGCGCATCCCGGAATGACCAAGCTTCACGACCTGATAAACGCCAGCAAATCGGCGTTGATCGTCGCGGCTTCCGTGGTCGGCATGCCGTGCGGAAAACCCTTGTAGGTCTTCAGCGTGCCGTTCTTCAGAAGCTTCGCCGACAGCGGCGCGGAGTCTTCGTAAGGAACTATCTGGTCGTCGTCGCCGTGCATCACCAAGACCGGCACATTGATCTTCTTGAGGTCCTCGGTGAAATCGGTCTGCGAGAAGGCGACGATGCCATCGTAATGCGCTTTCGCACCACCCATCATGCCCTGGCGCCACCAGTTCTCGATGACGGCTTCCGACGGCTTGGCGCCCGGCCGGTTGTAGCCGTAGAACGGACCGGCCGCGATATCGCGATAGAAGTTCGTGCGGCTCGCGGCGAGCTGCGCCTGAAACCCGTCAAACACTTCCTTGGGCAGTCCGCCCGGGTTGGCCGGCGTCTGCACCATCAGCGGCGGCACGGCGCTGAGGATTGCCGCCTTCGCGACCCGGCTCTCGCCGTGGCGGGCGATGTAATGCACCACCTCGCCGCCACCGGTGGAATGGCCGACGTGAACGGCGCCTTTGAGATCGAGATGCGCCGTCAGCGCCGCAAGGTCGTCGGCGTAGTGATCCATGTCGTGACCGTCGGCCACCTGGCTGGAGCGGCCGTGGCCGCGCCGGTCATGGGCGATCACCCGAAACCCGTTGTTCAGGAAGAACAGCATCTGCGCGTCCCAATCGTCCGCCGACAGCGGCCAGCCGTGGCTGAACACGATGGGCTGACCCTTGCCCCAATCCTTGTAGAAGATCTCGACGCCGTCTTTGGTCGTGATGGTGGGCATTATGAATTCTCCTCTGGTTACGCCGTCATCCCGGGGCACGCGTCATTGCGTGGCCCCGGAAGCTGATGTGGCTGATTGCGATGTGCGGATTTACCTCGGCAGATACCAGAGGCCAGCCTATGTCGGCGTCGGCTGGTATCGCCTGAGCACGCCGATGATCACGACGACGAAGAAGACCAGCACGATGCCCTGGACGATGGCGAACGGCGGCTCGGCCGGTGGCACGCTCGGCGCCAGCGCATGCAGCGCCGGCACTTTGAGGAAGGACTGGATCACCAGCACGAATACGTTGAGGTAGAGCGAGACCAGCGCGGCCAGCGCGTAGATCCAGCGCCAGGCACCGTTAAGCTTCATGCCGTAAAGCGCAAAACAGGCGATCGCCAGCAGCACCAGCGAGAGAATGCCGATCATATGCGACGGCAACAGCTTCTCGGACAGGAGAGGCGGAATCGGAAATCCTGACGCGCTGGTCAGGATCGTGAACACAAGAAAGATCGCGGTCAGGCCCGGCATCCGCTTCGAGCCGAGCATTCCAAACATCACGATAATTCCCGCAACGATGGCGATCAGGCTGATGATGACGTGCACGAGAACGAATGTCGCCAAACTCATACCTAAAATCATGACGCGCCCCCTTCGTTGGAAATCTTCTAAACGTTACGACGCGGCGCGAAGAATTTCCACACGCATCGCGTGCGGCCTTCGGCAAGGCAGGCATGTGCGTGAATGAAGGTACATCAACGAAAGTTGTATGATGCACGAAGTATTTGCACTGCCGTCACAAACGACGGCAGCCACGCCGTATCATAGCGATGGCTTCATGGCGTCGGCGAGATAGCCATGCAGCGCGGCCACCACCTGCGCACCCTCACCGATCGCGCCGCCGACGCGTTTGACCGAGCCGGAGCGCACGTCGCCGACCGCGAACACGCCGGGCACCGAGGTTTCCAGGGGCGGCACCGGGCGGCCGAGATTCTGCTCGGACTGCGCCCCCGTCACCACAAAGCCCGCACGGTCGAGCGTGACGCCGCAGCCGTCCAGCCAATGGGTCGCCGGGTCGGCGCCGACGAACAGAAACAGGTTGCGCACATCAAAACTGTGCTGTTCGGGCGCCAGCCGGCTCTTCCAGCGCACGCGTTCGAGCGATCCATCGCCGCCGCCTTCGACCGCAATCACCTCGGCGTTGAAGACCAGTTCGATGTTGGGCGCCGCCTCGATCCGCTCGATCAGATAGCGCGACATGCTGGCGCCCAGCCCACCGCCGCGGATGATCATGTAGACCTTGCGCGCATGGCCGGAGAGGAACACCGCGGCCTGGCCGGCGGAATTGCCGCCGCCGACCAACACGACGTCCTGGCCTACGCACAGCTTGGCCTCGATCGGCGAGGCCCAGTACCAGACGCCGCGGCCTTCGAATGCGTCGAGATTTTCGATCTCCGGCCGCCGGTAGCGCGCCCCGCTCGCCACCACGATGGATTTGGCGCGCAGCGACTGCCCGCATTCGGTGGCCAACGCGAACACGCCGTCGCGCTGCGAGCAATCCAGCGACCGGATCGAAACCGGGATCAGCATCTCGGCGCCGAATTTCTGCGCCTGATTGTAGGCGCGCCCCGCGAGCGCCTGCCCCGAGATACCGGTCGGAAAGCCCAGATAGTTTTCGATGCGCGCGCTGGCGCCGGCCTGGCCGCCGAACGCCCGCGCGTCGAATACCGCCACCGACAATCCTTCGGAGGCGGCATAGACTGCAGTGGCGAGACCGGCGGGACCGCCGCCGACCACCGCGACATCATAGAGCCTCTCATGCGCATGGTTGGTGATCATGCCAACCGCCAGCGCCAGCTCCGTCTCCGACGGATTGCGCAGCACGGTACCGTCAGGACAAACCGCCAGCGGCAGATCGGCCCGCGAGGTGGCATAGCGCGCGACGAGATCGGCCGCGTCCTTATCGCTTGCGGGATCGAGCACGTGGTGCGGCTGGCCGTTGCGCGCCAGGAAATTCTGCAACCGCGCGGTGTCGCCGAGGGAGGACGGGCCGATCAGCACCGGCCCGCCGACGCCGCCCTGGATCAGGCTGACCCGGCGCAGGATAAGCGCGCGCATGATGCGCTCGCCGAGTTCGGCTTCCGCGACCAGAAGCGCGCGCAACTGGTCCGGCGGGATCAGCAGCGTTTCGACATCGCCCTCGGCATGGCCGTCGACCAGCGCGACGCGCCCGGAGAGTTGTCCGATCTCGGCCAGAAACTGTCCGGGGCCTTGGTCGATGACGGGCGTGATATGGCCGAGGCCATCGCGCTGGGTAATCGCGACCGTGCCCGACAGCACCACGAACATGCCGGGGCCGACCTTGCCGGTCTCGAACAGGGTTTCGCCGTCCTTATAGGTCCGAAGCTCTCCGAACCGGCGCATGCGGGCGATTTCGTGATCGGTGAGCGCCGGGAATGTCTGCTCGTAACGTGGAAACGCGGTGGAAGCCGCGCCGGTCGCCGGACCGGCCGTGATGTCTGCACTCATGATCGCCACCCAAGAAACAACAATTGCAAAAGAATTGTCAGGCCGCCCGGCGAGCGATCGGGGATTCCCTACGCTACTGGCCCGGCTTTTCTCCGCTGGCGTCATCTAGGGACGCATTGGGGCTTTCGGAAGATGCGCCGGGATCACTGCGCCCGCGCGCCTGCGACTTCCGCCGCTTGAGATTTTCGCGCAGCGCCAGCTTCAGCCGATGCGATCGTGAATCCTTTACATCCGCGCCGGTCTTTCCTGCGCCCTTGCCGTGATCACCCTTCATCGTCAGTCCGCCGAATATGTCTTGCTCAAGACGGCATCAGCGACGCCGCCATTCGAAGATAGTCGCTTTCGATCAGCCATGCCGCAACCGCGCCCGGCCTGCCACGGTCCCGAACCGCCGCGGCAAGTAGCGGAAGCCAGGATTCAGCCGTGCAAGGCGAGGTCGGGAACCGGAGCAAGGCCCGAAGTTGCCCATTTGCCCCTGGTCCTGATCATCGCAACGATTTTTACCCCATTTTGGTGCTTTTCCAGCCTGCCCGCGCGCTTGCACCAGAGAGGCCCTTGTGGCAAGAACCGGCCGCCTGTAGGGGCCTTTAGGGCCGATTCCCTGAATACCGGGCATGCTGCCGTAGCTCAGTGGTAGAGCACTCCATTGGTAATGGAGAGGTCGACAGTTCAATCCTGTCTGGCAGCACCATCTTTTCCTCTGAACCATCAGCCACAAGGCCCCGGCGCGTCGGGCTGTGGCGGTCATTCGCTTCCCTCGAAAACGGTGCGATTTCTTGAGCGTCGTCGTGGCCGTCTGTAGGAAGTTATGTAAGCTCGAAAACGATCATGCACCGTAGAGTTTGTCGGTCGACGCAAAATGCGGGTGCGATCCCACGGCTTCATGCGGGACGATCCGATCGGTTGCACAACGTATGATGTCGTAGCATTCACAGGTAGCTTCCTCGAGCCGCGCCCTGTCGATTTCAACCAAGCCCCGCCGAGCGGATTTGATGGCACCTATGGCGCGGAGTTTGGCAATCACCTGCGTCACGGTCGTTCGTCGCACCCCGAGCAACTGCGAAAGTGTCCCCTGCGTTAATGATAGGATGTTGTTGCCCTCGGTTCGATCGTGCAGGTGAAGCAGCCAGCGGGCCATGCGGGCCTCGACCGAGTGCAGTCCGTTGCAGGCTGAGACGTGCTGGAACTGCATGAGTATCGACCTCGTGTGCGCCTCGACCACATGTCTGATGGCGCCGCTCTCCATGTAGGCTGCATGAAACCGCGACACGGAGATCTGCGATGCGGTGCCGCCCACCCGCACGACCGCGGTCACGGACGACAAGAAAGAGGG
Organism: Bradyrhizobium sp. AZCC 1578; assembly: GCF_036924675.1. Classification (NCBI taxonomy): domain Bacteria; kingdom Pseudomonadati; phylum Pseudomonadota; class Alphaproteobacteria; order Hyphomicrobiales; family Nitrobacteraceae; genus Bradyrhizobium; species Bradyrhizobium sp. AZCC 1578. The sequence continues at coordinate 4,685,426 of NZ_JAZHRZ010000001.1, read as the reverse complement.
TCCCAGCACTGATAATGCGCCGATCGCTCCCTCGCGCCCGATTACCGCGGTTGCGATCGTTTCTCCGTTCGGAAGGCCGAGCATGAAGGAGATGGCCCCGCTATGGGGAAAGTAAACGTGGTGGCGTCGATCTCCCGCTCGTATCACCACCGCGTCCTGTTCGAGCGACACCTTCTGGAGATGCGGCGTGAGCAACGCGAGGTCTGCCGGCGGCAGCGCGCTGAGAAGACGATTACCGGCGCTCGCCGGACGGCCCATCACGAGAGACTTCTTCCCTCAGAAGAACACGCAGCTCTCCTGGAAAGTCTTTGGCAGGAATGTCTTCTGCGATGCGCCGACACTAACTCCACTTTCATCGTGCATCGTGCCGGCTTTGACTGCCTTCCTGGATGCGATACTTGCTGAGTACCCTAAGGCGCCGCGCCGGTAAAGGTACGGCGAATCCTTGGGCGATCGGGCGGAACCGCTCGACACTAGCCTCAGGACCGCTGGCGAGGCGAAAAAGCTCAATAAATTCAGTTGGCGGTGTTTCTCGCGACAGTTCCCGTCGGACAGGCATCATTCCGCGGCAGGGGCTGCTCACGCCGCAAGCGCGACCTTGCGGAACGCCCTGACCAGCGCCCCCTCCAGCTTCCCCTCCATGCCGCAGAGGATCTGATAGGCGTCCTGCCGGGGCATTGGCGGCCTGTAGGGCCTGGACTCGACCAGCGCGGCGAAGATATCCGAGATCGTCAGCAACCGGACCAGATCGGAAATGTGCGAGGCCTTCAGCCCATCCGGATAGCCGGAGCCATCAAGATATTCGTGATGGTGCTTCACGCCATCCAGAATTTCCGGACTGATGCCCGATACGCCTTTCAACAGATCATATCCGATCACGGGATGACGTCTGATGATCTCTTCCTCCTCGGGGTCGAGGCGTCCCGGCTTGTCCAAGATCGACAGCGGGATGCGCGCCTTCCCGATGTCGTGGAGGGTTGCCGCCATTCCGAGCCGCGATACGTCCGCATCGGAGAATCCGACATCGAGGCCGAAGGCAACCGCAACACCTGTTACAAGCAGGCAATGCTGAAACGTACCCTCATGATAGCGACGCACTTCGTCGAGCCACGACGAAAGTCCATCCTGCCCGACGCGGGTGATGATCTTCGACGTCGCACGCTTCGCATCGACAAGCTTCAATGGCCTGCCATGGCGCACATTCGAAAACATCGAGGCGAAGGCTGCCACACCTTCGTCCATCACCGGTGCCGGATCTGCAGCGTTATCTTCCGCGGCCGCTTCCGCCGCTTCGATCTGCGCAACCTTGAGAATTGCTTCCTTGGGACGTGAGATCACCGCGGTCGCGCCGAGCGCGTGGGCCTGCGCAACCATCGAACGGGAGAGATTGTGAATGACGAACAGCTTCTCGGGAATGCCGGCAAGTTCGTGCAAAACGAACTTGAGTTTATCGACGCGAGACATCTGCCGCAGGTCAATGTCGACCATCAGCACGCCATGCGACCTGATCCCGGTGCCGTCGCCACCGAGCAACCAGGGGACCACGGCATGTTGCGGTTCGAGCATGGCGCGAATCGCAGGTAACTTCGTCGGTTCGTCTGTGACAAAATAGACGAGCATCCAAGAACTTCCGTACGCCGTAATATTGCGGTGGCTACCCTTCAAAATTGAAGCACTGAAAAGAAAATGAACTATCTTGCCGGTGGTTCCGACGCCCGCGCCCCGCACTTGGCGCCATCGGCACCTCAGGCACTTTAATCAACATCAGACTTGGCTACCTTGCCGTTAAGCTTCCACCTCGTATAACTACGTACCTCAAACAGGTGAGCATGTCGGTCGGGCTCCGAAGGATCGTCAGATCGAGGGCTTCGTCAGTGAATGATCTCCCGTCGTTTCGAAGCGAGCCGGAGACCGACAGATTAACGCTGTGCGCCTTGGTCTTGATCGGCTACCTGTTCGCCGGGCCAGCGTTCGCGCAGGTTGATCTCGCCGGGGCAACGGCCAAACTCACGCTGCAGGTTGCGACCGCCATGCTCGGCGAGCGCTGCCGCCGCGTCGAAGCGCCGAACCCCGCATCGTTCGCATCGGTATCGCTGCACCGGACTTTCCACGACGATTTCGACACCCATCCGCTGCTGGATGAAAGATGGGCGCCGTACTACGCCGGCGGCGCTGCCTGGCCGGAAGCGCGTTACTGGGGTGGCGAGGGCTCCGATTTCAGGCGCAAGACCAGCTACAATGGCGAACAGCAGATCTATGTCGATCCGCGTTATGGCGGGCGCGAAACAAAGCCGCTTGGCCTCGATCCGTTCAAGGTCAAGGACGGCGTTCTCTCGATCGTCGCCAGCCGGACCCCGCCAGCGCTGAAGACCGTGCTGTTCAACAATGAATATATCTCGGGCATCCTGACGACCCAGAGCCGGTTTGCCCAGAAGTACGGATATTTCGAAATGCGCGCCAAGATACCGGTCGGCACCGGCGTGTGGCCGGCATTCTGGATGCTCGCCGATGACGGCGGCTGGCCGCCGGAAGTCGACATCATGGAGGGCCGCGGACAACGGCCGGGCGACATCGTGATGACGACGCATTGGCGGATACCGGAGACGCAGCGCGTGGAACGCTGCGGGTTTGACTTCATTGTGCCGGACGCCCCGACCGCGTTCCACGACTACGGCGTGCTGTGGCAGCCGGATCGCATAACCTATTTCATCGACCGACAGCCGGTCTCCGAGATCAAGGTCCCGGTCGGCTTCCACGAACCCATGTACATGATCGTGAACCTTGCGATGGGCTCGAAGACTCTCGATGGCGTGGGATTCGTCGATGGCAAATCTCCCAATATTGTCGCATTCGAGATCGACAGGATATCCGCCTACCAAATCGACGAACGCTGACCGGAGATCACGATGCTCGGAAAATTCTCGCGCCGGCATTTTGCAAAGCTTGCAGGCTTGTCCGCGCTGGGCATCGCCGCCGCGCCAGCCGATGCCGCCACGCAACCGGCATCCGACCGGCCCGCGCCGGCGAGCTTTCCGAAAGACTTCGTCTGGGGCACCGCGACGTCGGCCTATCAGATCGAGGGCGCCGTGAACGAAGACGGCCGCGGCCGCTCGATCTGGGACACGTTCTCGCACACGCCCGGCAAGATCGAGGACGGCACCAGCGGCGACCGCGCCAACGAACACTATCGCCGCTACAAGGAAGACATCGGCCTGATCAGGGAATTGGGCGCGAGGGCTTACCGGTTTTCGATCGCCTGGCCGCGGGTATTTCCGGAGGGAACGGGCAAGCCGAACCCGAAGGGCCTCGACTTCTACGACCGGCTCGTCGACGAACTCCTCAAGAACGGCATCGAGCCGTACGGGACGCTATATCACTGGGACCTGCCGCAGGCGCTCGAGGACAAGGTCGGCGGTTGGCGATCCAGCGAAACGTCAAAAGCGTTCGGCGATTACGCCGGCCATGTGGCGGCGCGGATCACGGATCGCGTCCGGTCGATCTTCACCATCAACGAAGCCGGAAGGTTCGTGAATTTCGGCTATGGCTGGGGCATCGATGCCCCCGGGCTCAAACTGCCGGACGCCGAGGTCAACCAGGTCCGCCACCATGTGGCGCTGGCGCATGGCCTCGCCGTGCAGGCGATCCGCGCCCATGGACGCAAAGGCACCAAGGTGGGGCCGGCCGAAAACATCGCGGCCTGCGTGCCGGCGTTCGACACGCCGGAAAACGTTCGCGCGGCCGAGATAGCGACACGCGAATTGAACTCAGGTTTTCTCGGCGTCATCCTGGAAGGCAAATACACCGACGGCTTTCTGCAGTTCGCCGGCAAGAACGCACCGAAATTCACCGCTGAAGAGTTGAAGATCATTTCGCAGCCGAACGATTTCGTCGGCCTCAACATCTACGCGCCGCAGTTCTATATCGCCGCTTCCGACAAGCCGCCGGGCTGGAGCGTGCTGCCGTTTCCGGCCTCGTTCCCGCACATGAATTCGGAATGGCTGCGCGTGGGGCCGGAGACGATCTACTGGGCGCCGCGGCTGGCGGCAAAGGTCTGGAACATCGAGACGATCTATATCAGCGAGAACGGCACCTCGTCGGAAGACAAGCTTCGCGCCGACGGCCAGGTCTACGACCTCGATCGCGTCATGTATCTGCGCAATTACTTGCGGCAATTGCAGCGCGCGACGTCGGAGGGCGTGCCGGTCCGCGGCTACTTCCTCTGGAGCCTGATGGACAATTTCGAATGGATCTATGGCTACGAGAAGCGCTTCGGGCTCTACCACGTCGACTTCGAGACGCAGCGCCGGACGCCGAAACTGAGCGTTGCCTTCTATCGCGACGTGGTAGCGCGGAACGCGATCGGCGTCTGAACGCCGGCGCCGGCCTTTAATACCTCGCGGCTTGCCGGATTGACGCCGGGACCTCGGTGATGGGCCGCTGCTTGCTGTCAGTTGCCACAGTCGTTGCGGGTTCATGCGCCAGCTTGCGCGATGAATCGTGACTGACGAAGACGCCTGCAGCCGTGAGCATCAGCACGACATAGAGGGCGAACATGCCGCCGACCCAGTTCCAATAAATCCGGCGGGCCTTGGGGGTAAGGCTTTCAAGTAATCGGCGCATGGTTACCTCCTCATCAGGAAACCTAATAGGCTGCGTATAGTCCTCACGCCCGATGCGGTGTGTGACGCACTTCACAGATGTCGATTTGTAATGGAGAACCCGTGACCGGAGCCGAACTGAAGAAACTTCGCGAGCATCTCGGTGAGGCCATCGGCCAGCCGCTGTCGGTGGCCGACATGGCCAAGCTCTGCGGGTTGCCGGCCGCGGACGGCGCCGACACCATCCGTAAATGGGAGGTCACCGGTCCGACCGGGCCGGTGGCGGAGCTGTTGCGCATCCTGGCGATGGCCAGCGACCACTACCCGATCCTCGAAATGTTCAACGTGTTCGACCGCCACGACGTGCCGGTGAAAGATCGCCCGGCGCGGCGGCAAGCCTTCCGCGAACAGATGCGCAGCGACGTCCGCCGCCGCATTGGTTAAGCAAAGCTTGCCTGAGACTTGCGGAGCTAGCGAAAATTAAGCCTTTCCTTACCTTTGATTAGGCCTTCATTAAGTACAAAAAACGTTTGCCTGCCAATGGGTTGGGTTACCACCCGCTGTCACCTGGGAGTGACAGCATTTTAGATAAAAGCTGTCTATGTGCGTGGCGATGGATGACGCCCCGCACGAGGGTGTCGCCGAACGGTTTTCGGAGACCAACACAATGAAGAAGATCCTCGCCGCCCTCGTGGCCCTCGCTGCTCTCACCGCCGCCGCACCCGCCCTTGGCGCCGATCTCGGTGCGCGCCCCTACTACAAACAGCCGCCCGTCTATGCGGCGCCTCCCTACTGGACCGGCTTCTATATCGGCGGCCATCTCGGCGGCGCCTTCAGCGGCAGCCACGACTTCAACGGCGCGGTGCTGAGCGACTCCAGCGCCCGGCTGCTCGGCGGCGTTCAGGCCGGCCTCGACTGGCAATTCGCGCAGAACTGGGTGCTCGGCACCGAGGGCCAGTATTCCTGGCTCGGCAAGAATAACCTCACCGCCACCTTCCCCGGCGCCTACGTCTACACCAATGATCAGCGCGGCCTCGGCTCGGTCACTGCCCGCATCGGCTACACCTGGGGTGCAGGCCTGCTCTACGTCAAAGGCGGCTACGCCTATTCCGACAACCGCGAGAGGCTGACGCTCGCCGGCGCGCCGATCCCCTTCCTGCTCGATGGCAACCACAGCCACGGCTACACTGTCGGCGCCGGCGTCGAATACATGTTCGCCCCGAACTGGGCAGTCAAAGGCGAATACATGTATTACGACTTCGGCAGCAGCCGGTTTGTTTCCCCTGCGGCGCTGGTGCCGTTCGGAAGCTTCCACAATGACGACCACACGCTGAAGCTCGGCGTCAATTATCGCTTCAACTTCGCCAGCCCGGTGGTGGCGCGCTACTAAGCGATTTCAATTGAGAATTGCAGAAGGCCGGCTTTCACGCCGGCCTTTTTGTTTGTTTTGTTCATTCGCCTGCGTTTTCCGGTTCACGGAAAAATCCAATGGGGCAAAGGCCTACTGCTAAAATTATGGCGAAAAAGGTTCCGTTTTTCCAAACTTGTTAACCGGGTATCGCGATACTGCCGCCCGAAACATCCCAAGGTAGCGTGGACGGGCAGCGGGCAGATGGCGTCATTCAATTCAGGGCTCAAGGGTTTTCGCTTCGGCGTCAGGGGCAGTCTGTTTGCCGCCTTCGCCGTCATCGCCGGCATGGCGATCATCATCTCTGCCGGCGCCGGTCTGATGCTCGGGCGGCTTGGCGGGACCATGGTGGACTTAAGCGGACGGGATATTCCCCGCCTCGCCGCCAGCCTGCAACTCTCGGCGCAGAGCGCGAGCCTCGCCAGCCAGGGGCCGGCGCTGCTGGCTGCGCGCAGCGAGCAGGCGCTGAACGATCGCACCAGGAAAATGAAGGAAACCCAGGCGGTCGCGCTGCAGAAGCTCGGCGAGATCGTCGAACTCGGCGCCGACAAGGCGGTCGTTGCCGCACTCAACGAGAACATGAAGAACATCGATGAGGTGATCAAGAGCCTCGGCGCGGCTGCACACGAGCGGCTCGAACTGGCCGCCCAGCACGAAAGACTGTACGAAGCGGTGCGCAAGGCTCAACGGCGCTTCATTGCCGCCGCCGGCCCAGCGGCGATCGACGCGCAGACCGAACTCTACAGCATCTACGCCGCTCCCAACTTCTCGCAGGCCGATGCCATCAAGGCCCACAGGACGGCCGACCAGCTCGCCGACATCGCCGCGAGCGGCAATCTGATGGCGTTCGACATGATCGCCGCGTTGTCGGCCACCAGCGGCGATACGTTGGAGGCCATTGGGAAGGAATTCCGCACCGCCCAGGCGCGCGTGAAGTCGAATGTCGAGAAGTTGCCCACGACCACGGCGATGAATGTCGTCCGCAAAGCGACCCTGGACTTGCTGGCGCTTGCCGACGGCAAGACCGGCGTCTTCAAGGTCCGCCAGCAGGAGCTTGACGCAGACGATTTCGGCCAGACCATTCTGGAGGAAACCCGCAAGCTCAATGTCGGCCTCGGCATCAGCGTGCAGCAATTGGTCGATGGCGTGCAGAAGGAAACCAACGCTGCGGCGTGGCAGGCGCGTCAGGAGATCTCGTTCGGGACCATGGTCATGCTCGCCCTCGGCATCGGCACGCTGGTCGGCTCGATCCTGTTCGTCTGGCTCTATGTCGGCCGCAACATCCTGCGCCGCATCAGTAATCTGCAGCGCTCGATGCAATTGCTGTCCAGCGGCGACCTCGACTCGGAGGTCTTTCAGAGCCATCACCAGGACGAGATCGGCGCCATGGCCGACTCGCTGCACGTGTTCCGCGAGAGCATGATCCAGAGCCGCACGCTCTCCGCCGAGCAGGACAAGGACCGCATCGCCAAGTCGGAGCGCGCCTCCCGCATGGAAGCCCGCATCGTCGAGTTCGAAAGCACCGTCCGCACTGCGCTCGACAGCCTGCAGACCGCGGCAGGCTCGATGCAATCGACCGCGCAAAGCATGTCGGCGACCGCCGATCAGTCCAGCGCTCTGGTGACCGCGGTTGCGACCGCCGCCGAACAGACCTCGGCCAATGTGCAGACCGTATCGTCGGGCACCGAGGAATTGTCCTCCTCGATCGAGGAGATCGGCCGCCAGGTCATCACCTCGGCGGAGATCGCCCGCAAGGCGGTCGACGACGCCGGTGCGACCGACGCCACCATGCAGGGGCTCGCAGATAACGCAGCGCGGATCAGCGTGGTCGTCGACCTGATCCAGACCATCGCCTCGCAGACCAACCTTTTGGCGCTGAACGCTACCATCGAAGCGGCACGCGCCGGCGATGCCGGCCGCGGCTTTGCCGTGGTCGCCTCCGAGGTGAAGAGCCTCGCCAACCAGACCGCAAAGGCCACCGACGAGATCCGCCAGCAGATCGTCAGCATGCAGACGGTGACGGAGACCGCGGTCTCCGCGATCCGCAACATCAGCAACACGATCAGCGAGATCAACGAGGTGACCACCGCGATCGCGGCCGCGGTCGAGGAGCAAGGTGCGGCGACGCGCGAGATCGCGCGTAACATCCAGCATGCCGCGGGCGGCACCAGCGAAGTCTCCAGCAACATCGTCGGCGTCTCCAGCGCCTCGGCGCAGGCCGGAACCGCCGCCGGCCAGGTGCTGACCGCCTCCGACGCGCTGCGCCGCGAGGCCGACGTGCTGCGCGAGGAGATCGACGCGTTCCTGTCGAATATCAGGGCGGCGTAGCCACAAACGCTGTCATTCCGGGGCGTTCGAAAGGACGAACAGGGAATCTCGAGATTCCGGGTCTGGTGCTTGCGCACCATCCCGGAATGACCGCCAGCACTTTTTTCGGCTAGCGCGGCGCCGCCTCTACCGCTAAGCCGGTAGCATGCATTCGAAAACCGACACGGTGCAGTCCTCGGCCGAGGCACTGCGGTACCCCTTCGAAAGCCACCCGGGCCACGATCAGGTCGTCGAGGTGGTGCCTGGCGTGCTCTGGGTCCGGCTCAAGCTGCCGTTCCGGCTCAACCACGTGAACATCTATCTGCTCGCCGATGGCGATGGCTGGGCGATGGTCGATTCCGGCTTCGGCAACGAGGAATCCATCGCGGCCTGGACCATCCTGTTCGAGGGCCCGCTGCGGCATGTGAAGATCACCCGGCTGATCGTGACCCATTCGCATCCCGATCACGTCGGTCTTGCCGGGTGGATCGTCGAGCGCTTCGACTGTCCGCTGCAGATGTCGCAGGTCGAATACCTGCAATCGGTCTATCACCAGAATCGCGGCACCGAGGAGCGGCGCAACGCGCAGCGGTTGTTCTTCCGCCGCCACGGCATGGACGAGAGTCTGACCGACAAATTGCTCGGCCGCGGCCAGGACTATTTGAAGCGGGTTTCGGTGCTGCCGCCGTCCTATCGGCGCATCTCGCGTGGCGACGAGGTCGTGATCGGCACCCGCCGCTTCAAGGTGATCACCGGCGGCGGACACGCGCTCGACCAGGTGATGCTGTACTGCACCGCCGACAAATTATTCCTATCCGCCGACCAGGTGCTGAGCAAGATTTCGCCCAATGTCAGCGTCTGGGCCGTCGAGCCCGACCAGAATTCGCTCGGGGAATATCTGGCTTCGCTGGCGAGCCTCACCACGACGCTGCCTTACGACGTGATGGTGCTGCCCGGCCACGGCGTGCCGTTTTACGGGCTGAAGACCCGCATCAAGCAGCTCGCCGATCATCACGAGGATCGCTGCCGCCTGATCGCGGAAGCCTGCCGCGAAGTGCCGCAGACCTCGAAGGAGCTGGTGCCGATCGTATTCCACAAGCACGTGCTGGACGAGCACCAGATGGGCTTTGCCGCCGGCGAACTGGTCGCCCACGTCAATTACATGCTGGTCGAGGGCCGCCTGACCTGCGAAGTCAGCGATGGCGTGCTGCGGTTCCGCACGACCTGAGACGCAGCGACCTGAGCCACGCCGAATGGTCCAGTCACGCGGGACCGCTACCCACCTAGCGCGTTGATCCGGATCAACACTTGCTCCGGCTAAGTAGCATCCCGGAGGCGCGCCGAAATGTGGGAATTCGCATAGACATCAAAGCTGGAAAGGCTCTAAAAAGGCCCGACGCCAATACGGCCGGTTCCGTTCCAGGTCTTGTGATGGATTACAGCAAATTCTTCCACGCCGCCCTCAACCGCCTGCATGACGAGCGGCGCTACCGCGTTTTCGCCGACCTCGAGCGGATCGCGGGCCGTTTCCCGCATGCGGTCTGGCACTCGCCGAAGGGCAAGCGCGATGTCGTGATCTGGTGCTCCAACGACTATCTCGGTATGGGCCAGCACCCGAAAGTGGTCGGCGCCATGGTCGAAACTGCGACCCGCGTCGGTACCGGCGCCGGCGGCACCCGCAACATCGCCGGCACCCATCATCCGCTGGTGCAGCTCGAGCAGGAGCTGGCCGACCTGCATGGCAAGCAGGCCTCGCTGCTGTTCACCTCGGGCTATGTGTCGAACCAGACCGGCATTTCGACGATCGCAAAGCTCATTCCGAACTGCCTCATTCTATCTGACGCGCTGAACCACAATTCGATGATCGAGGGCGTCCGCCAGGCCGGCTGCGAGCGCCAGATCTTCCGCCACAACGACCTCGCCCATCTCGAGGAACTTTTGATCGCTGCAGGCCCCGACCGGCCCAAGCTGATCGCCTGCGAGAGCCTTTATTCGATGGACGGCGACGTCGCGCCGCTTTCGAAAATCTGCGATCTCGCCGAGAAATACGGCGCCATGACCTATGTCGACGAGGTTCATGCGGTCGGCATGTACGGCCCGCGCGGCGGCGGCATCGCCGAGCGCGACGGCGTCATGCACCGCATCGACGTGCTCGAAGGCACGCTCGCCAAGGCGTTCGGCTGCCTCGGCGGCTATATTGCCGGCAATGCCGAGATCATCGACGCGGTCCGCTCCTACGCGCCGGGCTTCATCTTCACCACCGCGCTGCCGCCGGCGATCTGCTCGGCCGCAACAGCTGCGATCCGGCATTTGAAGACCTCGAACTGGGAACGCGAGCGCCACCAGGACCGCGCCGCCCGGGTCAAGGCGATCCTCAATGCAGCCGGGCTGCCCGTGATGTCGAGCGACACCCACATCGTGCCGCTGTTCGTCGGCGATCCCGAGAAGTGCAAGCAGGCCTCCGACATCCTCCTGGAAGAGCACGGCATCTACATCCAGCCGATCAACTATCCGACGGTCGCCAAGGGCACCGAGCGGCTGCGGATCACGCCCTCGCCCTACCACGATGACGGGCTGATCGATCGGCTCGCGGAAGCGCTGCTGCAGGTCTGGGAACGCCTCGGGCTGCCCGTGAGGCAGAAATCGCTGGCGGCCGAGTAACCCTACCCGTCCTAATCCCTTCGAATTGGGCCGGTGGCGCCGTGCGCTGCCGGCCCAAAGCGTCTATATTCACCTCTTCCGGCCATGGCGTTTACGAGCGTCCGGTTTGGCGTGAAAGGTACACGTCCGCAATCCAAGCGCCGGGAGAGGGAGGACCCGAGACCGATGCTGCACGACTGGGGCGTAATCGCCACTGCGTTCGCCTATATCGGACTGCTGTTCGTCGTTGCCAGCTACGGCGACCGCCTGTCGCCGAGCCAGCGCGGCCGCGCCAGCATGCTGATCTATCCGCTATCGATGGCGATCTATTGCACCTCCTGGACCTTCTTCGGCTCCGTCGGGTTCGCCACCCGCACCAGCGTCGACTTCCTCGCGATCTATGTCGGGCCGATCCTGATGATCGGGCTTTGCACGCCGCTGTTGCGTCGCGTGATCCAGCTCGCCAAGTCGCAGAACATCACCTCGATCGCCGACTTCATCGCGGCGCGCTACGGCAAGAGCCAGGCGGTCGCCGCCACCGTGGCGGTCATCGCGATCGTGGGCTCGGTGCCCTACATCGCGCTGCAGCTCAAGGCGGTGGCCTCATCGCTGGAGACGATCCTGAGCGAGGACAAGCTGTTCTCCTCTATTCCGCTGATCGGCGACATCGCACTGGTCGTCACCTTGGCGATGGCGGCATTCGCGGTGCTGTTCGGCACCCGCCAGACCGACGCCACCGAGCATCAGCACGGCCTGATGCTGGCGATCGCCACCGAGTCCATCGTCAAGCTGGTGGCCTTTATCGCCGCCGGCGCTTTCGTCACCTTCTGGATGTTCACGCCCGTCGAACTGATCGAGCGGGCGATGAAGACACCGGAGGCAGTGCGCGCCATCAGCTACGTGCCGTCGATCGGCAATTTCCTGACCATGACGCTGTTGTCGTTTTGCGCGATCATGCTGCTGCCGCGGCAGTTCCACGTCAGCGTGGTCGAGAATTCCAGTCTCGAGGAGGTCAATCGGGCCCGCTGGCTGTTTCCGCTCTATCTGATCGCCATCAACCTGTTCGTGATTCCGATCGCGATCGCCGGTCTCGTCACCTTCCCGTTCGGCGCCGTCGACAGCGACATGTATGTGCTGGCGCTGCCGATCGAGGCCAATTCCGCGCTGCTCAGCATCGCCGTGTTCGTCGGCGGCCTGTCGGCCGCGACCGCGATGGTGATCGTCGAATGCGTCGCGCTCTCCATCATGGTCTCCAACGACATCGTGCTGCCGATGGTGCTGAAGGGAAGTCCCGGGGCGCGCTACGGCAGCAAGGATTTCGGCGACTTTCTGCTCAAGATTAGACGCATCGCGATCTTCGCCATCATGGTGATGGCGTATTTCTACTACCGCGCGCTCGGCAACACCCAACTGGCGGCGATCGGCCTGCTGTCGTTCGCGGCGCTGGCGCAACTCGCGCCGGCGTTCTTCGGCGGCCTGGTGTGGCGCCACGGAACCGCACGCGGGGCGATGGGCGGCATGCTGGTCGGCATCGCCGTGTGGCTCTACACGCTGTTCCTGCCGAGTTTCCTGGAGGGCAGTACGGCCGGCCTTCTGTTGCTGCAGCAGGGGCCGTTCGGCATCGTGGCGTTGCGTCCCCAGGCGCTGCTCGGCACCGACCTGCCACCGCTGATGCATGGCGTGTTCTGGTCGCTCGCGCTCAACATCCTGACCTATGTTGTGATGTCGCTCGCGCGCCAGCCGTCCTCGATCGAACGGCTGCAGGCGGACCTGTTCGTGCCGAACACGCTGGCGCCGATCGCCCCGACGTTCCGGCGCTGGCGCACCACCGTGACCGTGCAGGACATCCAGAGCACGGTGGCGCAATATCTCGGCCCCGAGCGCGCGGCCCAGGCCTTCGAGACCTTTGCGGCCAGTCATCCCGGCAACCTCGATCCGGCGGCACCTGCCGATTTCGAGTTGCTGCAATACGCCGAGCGCCTGATCGCCTCCTCGATCGGCGCGGCCTCCTCGCGCCTCGTGATGTCGCTTCTCTTGCGCAAGCGCACCGTCTCCGCCAAGGCCGCGCTGAAGCTGCTCGACGATTCGCACGCCGCGCTGCATTTCAACCGCGAGATCCTGCAGACCGCGCTCAACCATGTGCGCCAGGGCATCGCGGTGTTCGACGCCGATCTGCAACTGATCTGCTCGAACCGCCAGTTTGGCGAAATTCTCGCGCTGCCGCCGCACCTCGTGCAACTCGGCATTCCCTTGCAGGAAATCCTCGAATTCATGGGCGCGGTCAGCGCGTCCGGCGCCGGCGATCCCGATACGCTATTGACGCGGCGGCTGGAGGCCTACACCACCGAGGGCAAACCTTATCTGGAGCGCCTGGCCGATCGCCATATGGTGATCGAGGTCCGCTCCAACCGGATGCCGGGCGGCGGCCTCGTCATCACCTTCTCCGACGTGACCCCGAGCTTCGAGGCCGCCGAGGCGCTGGAGCGCGCCAATGCGACGCTGGAAAAGCGCGTGCGCGACCGCACCGAGGAGCTCACCCGCCTGAACTCCGAACTGGCGCAGGCCAAGAGCACCGCCGAGGATGCCAACATCTCGAAGACCCGATTCCTCGCCGCCGCCAGCCACGACATCCTGCAGCCGCTCAACGCGGCGCGGCTCTATGTGACAAGCCTCGTCGAGCGGCAGAACGGCGGTGAGGACTCCCGCCTGGTCGAGAACATCGACGACTCGCTGGAGGCGATCGAGGAGATCCTCGGCGCGCTGCTGGACATCTCGCGGCTCGATGCGGGGGCAATGACGACCTCGATCTCAAGCTTCAAGATGGCCGACCTGATGCGCTCGCTGGAGATCGAGTTTGCGCCGATCGCCCGCGCCAAGGGGCTGGAGCTGACCTTCGTCCCCTGCTCGCTGCCGGTGCAGTCCGACCGCTCGCTGCTGCGGCGGCTGCTGCAGAACTTCATCTCCAACGCGATCAAATACACTCCGCGCGGGCGCGTGCTGGTCGGCTGCCGCCGCCACGGACAATCCCTGCAGATCGCCGTCTACGATACCGGCGTCGGCATTCCCGTGATGAAGCGCGGCGAGATTTTCAAGGAGTTCCACCGCCTCGAGCAGGGCGCGCGGATCGCCCGCGGCCTCGGCCTTGGTCTATCGATCGTCGAGCGGCTGGCGCGCGTGCTCAACCACGGCATCGCGATCGACGCCAACGTCAGCGGCGGCTCGGTGTTTTCGGTGACCGTGCCGGTCGCCAAGGCGGTCAACTACACCCACGCCGTCACCAGCGCGACGCCGCTTTCCAAGATGCCGATGGGTGGCGCCTTGATCGTCTGCATCGAGAACGATCCGGCAATCCTCGACGGCATGAAGACGCTGCTGACGGCCTGGAACGCCGAGGTGATCGCGGTAGCTGACCCGGAAGCCGCGATCGCTGCGATCGAATCGTCCGGCCACAGCGTGACCGGCCTTCTGGTCGACTATCATCTCGACCGCGGCAACGGCGTTGCCGCGATCCGCGAGATCCGTCGCCGCTTCGGCGACAACATTCCCGCCATCCTGATCACGGCCGATCGCAGCCCCAACGTCCGCGCCGCCGCGCGCGAGGAAAACGTCGCGATCCTCAACAAGCCGGTCAAGCCAGCCTCGCTCCGCGCCCTGCTCGGCCAGTGGCGCGCGCAGCAGATGGTGGCGGCGGAGTAGTGCACACCGTCATTCCGAGGCGATGCGTCAGCATCCAACTATGGTGCGCAATGCGCACCTGAGAACAATCGAGATTTGTGGTTATGGTCCCCGCGTTCGCGGAGACGACGGTGAAGCTTGCGGAGCGTATGGCTCCATCTTCGCAAACCGGTCATCCAGCGCATCCCCTGCGCCGCGGACAGGCGGAATAAGCGCGGGAATTTCTCAACGACGTCGTCCCTGCGAACGCAGGGACCCATAACCACAATTGTCTGTGGTTATGCCTCGCTGGAGCTCCAGCGCATTTCAACAATCGAGATTTGTGGTTATGGGTCCCCGCGTTCGCGGGGACGACGGTGGAGCTTGCGGAGACGACGGTGGACTTTGGAGCTCCAGCGCGTTTCAATCTCGAGATTCTCAGGGGCGCAAGGGCGCCCCATAGCTCGCTTCGCGCCCCGGAACGACGTCCCCCCAATCACCCCGTCGGCGTGCCCTGGCGCCATTGGCCGCCAGAGATTTTCGCCGCCGCGATCACGGCCTGCGTGCGGCTTTCGACGCCGAGCTTTTGCAGGATCGCCGAGACATGCGCCTTGATGGTCGCTTCGGAGACGCCGAGCTCATAGGCGATCTGCTTGTTGAGCAGTCCCTCCGACAGCATCATCAGCACCCGCACCTGCTGCGGGGTCAGCGTCACCAGGCGGTCGCGCAGCCGCGTCATGTCGGGGTCGGTGGCCGAGGAGAGATCGGTGTCCGGGGGCACCCAGACGTCGCCCTCCATCACCTTCATGATGGCGTCGCGCAGCGTCTCGACGCCGAAGCGCTTGGGGATGAAGCCGGAGGCACCGAAATCGAGCGACCGCCGGATCGTGCCCGCATCGTCGCTCGCCGACACGATCACCACCGGGATCGCCGGATATTGCGCCCGCAGGTAGATCAGGCCCGAGAAGCCCGAAATCCCCGGCATCGTGAGATCGAGCAGAATCAGGTCGACGTCGGAATCCCGCTCGAGCAGCGCCGTGAGTTCGTCGAACGTGCCGGCTTCGCTGACGACGGCCGAAGCCACGACACTGGCAACCGCCTGCCGCAGAGCGTCGCGAAAGAGCGGATGGTCATCGGCGATGACGAGGTGGGTATTGGCAGCAGCGATCATCTGTTCCGGGCGCCGACAAGAGGTCGGGAAAGCATGCAAGTCGTTGCTGATTGACAGCAATTTGATTGTCCACTGTCAGGAAGCGACTTGCAAGGCAACCTTGCCCGCGTCGCGCAAAAGCAGTTAATCGGCACCAGTTTCCTTTGAATGGTGCAACGCAAAAAAAATGAACAATTGGGGATTTGGGGCCAACCCGGCCGAGCCCACAGGGAACTCGGAGAAAAATGCTTCGCTTTCGAAAAGACGTGTTGCGTCAATCCTTGAACAGGAGGTCGCGGCCGAGCTCATCGATGGTGGAGACAGCATCGAGTGCCGCCCGCAACCGATCGAGGTCACGGCCCGACAATCGCTTCACGGCAACCGCGTTGGAAGGCGGGATGCCGTGGGCGATGTCCTCAACCTGCTGCGACAGGATGAGATCGAGAAAGGTGCCCTGGGCTTCGCCAAGCGCATCGAGATCGCTCTCGCTCGCCTGAACCCCCGCCTTCACGCCGGCCAGTCGCGCCGACGTCGACCGTTCCATGACGTGATAGCGGATTGCCATCGCGCGCACCCATGCAACGAGACCAAACAATCCGGCCGCCTTGAGGTCGATACGGCCGGCGACCGTGCGGATCCCGCCGAAAAATTTCAGGCTCGCCGGAACGCTGACGTTCTCGACCAACAGCTTGATGAACGCGACCTGGCCTTCGGCCGCCGCGAAGGCCGCCTGACGCACCGAGACGGCAAGGCTGCCGTCGCCGTGAACCGCCCGCAGGTCGAAGAAGATATCGACGGACAACAGATCGGCGGGACCGGAACGTGTGATCCACTTGTCGACGCGATCCCGCCATGTTGCCACCGAGCCGCGCCAAAGCGCGTTCTTCGCCATGACACCGCCCTTGCAATAGGGCACGCCGACCTCGTGCAGGATATCGGCGACATGCGTCCCGAGTTCGGCAAACCAGCGATCCTCCTCGCCGTCGGGCTCGCCCTGCGCGAAGATCACGGCGTTGTCCTGATCCATCGCCAACAGGCTCTCGCCGCGTCCGGCCGATCCGAGCACCAGCAGCGCATACTCGCACGGCGGCCCGCCCCGGCCGCTCTCCCGCATCATCCGCTCGGCGATCACCGCGGCCTGGCGGGAAAGAGCGCCCAGTTCCAGGGAAATCACTTCGGCGATATCGCGACCGGACAATCCTTCCGCCAGAAGCATTCGCGCGACGCGCGGCAACTGCGCCCAGGCCGCCGACAGCGCATGCGCGTCGCCAGCATCGTCGATCTCCTCGCCGAGCGATATGGCATCGCCCGCGCGCAGGCGCAGCAGATCGCGCGTCGACAATGCACCGGCCACGTGGCCGGCGTCGTCGACAACACCGAGATGGCGGGTCTTGAGACGATTCATCCGGGCGATCGCGCGATAGACAAGCGCATCCGCCGAGACCGCCGCCAGCGGCGTGCTCATGATCTCGGCGACTGGTCGCTGCAGCGCCCGGGCACCGAGCCGGGAGACGGCGCGCAGCACGTCGCGCTCCGTCACGATACCCGCCTCAGCCGCCCTGATTTCCGGGCCCGGCTGCGGTCCGCGCACGTAAATGGCCGATATCTTCTCGTCCGCCATTTGCGCCAGCGCTTCGCCGACCGTGGCATCCGGAGGGACGAAGATCGCCGGCGTCCGCATGATGCCGCCGACGCGGTGGCGGAACGCATAGCTATCGAAGCGCTTCAGGGTCTGCTCGGAATCGAGGCGGGCCGCTGCGTCGACTGCCTCGATCCAGCCGCTGCGCACCTGATCGTCGAGCACGGCGGTGAGCGCGCGACAGGCGCGTTCGGCTTCGGCAACGGTCCGGATGCCGTGTTCGCGCAGCTTCGGCACCAGCGCCAGGAATATCCGCGCCGTTGTGATCGCATCGCCCAGTGCAGAATGCCGGTCGACCATGTCGATGCCGAGCCAGGCCGCGAGCTTCTCCAGCTCATAGCCGGCTAGTTCCGGCGCGGCGATCTCCGCAAGTAACCTGGTATCGAGCGTCCGGGGCCGCGACCATGGCAACCCCGCCAGTTCGCATTCGCGCTTCAGCATCGCGAGATCGAAACCGATCATGTGCCCGACGACGACGGCCCGACCGATAGACGCGTCGAAGCGCGGCCAAACCTCCGAAAAACGCGGCGAGCCGGCCACCATGGCATCGTCGATGCCATGGATGCGTGTCGTCTCGGCTGGGATTGTCTCGCCGGCCGGCCGAACCAGTTGACGGAACGAACCGTCGGCAACCAGTTTTCCGGCGGTGAGCCGCACGCCAGCAAGCTCGATCACCCGCGCCTTGCGTGGATCGAGCCCGGTGGTTTCGACATCGATGACAACGGCGTCGAGTGACAACAGCGGGACACTGCCAGCCGTCCTGTCCATCAGCCTCCTCCCCTCACCGCCGCACCCTGGTGCCGGTCGACAAGCTGGCGTTGGCAATGTGCCTGACGCCCTATTCAAGCAGTGCGCTGGTCACGGCAGGCGCATCGATCCGATCGACCAACTCGTCATGGATGTTGCACAGGCTGACACGCAGGTAGTTGCGCGTGGTCTGGAAATCGCGCCCGCGCAGCTTTTCGTGGATCGGCATCATGGCAAAGTAGCTCTCGGCCAGCGGTTCGGGAATGTCCATCACCCGCTTGGGCGCGTGCCCGCCGACCAGGTCGAGCCGATGCGCCAGTTCGCGCCGCGCCTCCTGCCAGGCGGCCTCGCCGATCGAGGGCGGCACCGGATAACGGTCGAACACCGAAAGGACGACCTCGATGATCTGGTCGAGCACCGCCCGGCGCTGTTCCCCGGCGTGCGGACGCAGTACGACATCTACGGTCTCGCCGACCATCGCCAGCCCGAGCGGAAAAGCCTCCCAGCGTGCCCGTTCGACCGATCTGGCAAAGCCCTCCTCGGCAAACAGCACCTTGGCGTAATGGCCTGCGCGGGCGCGCGAATACTCGTAGATGCCCTTCTGTACGATGTATGCCGATTGGGCGTCGATGAAGTCCGCGAGCGCCTCGCGGTCCCGAATCGGCGGACGGGGTCGAAACAGTTTTTCGAACAGCTTCATCGCAGTCCTTTCCCGTGCGGCGGCCTGGATCAGCTTGTCCAACTTTCCGGTACCTGCAAAGCGCAATGATTCCAATGCGGCATCGCTGTTAGCAGTCGCAACATATTCTACCCCCCGAAAGTATTATTAAGAACTGACTGTTCGTGATGTAGCCTTCGTTAGTTCCAAACCGGCACAAGAGCGGTTGGGACTGCGGCGCAGGGGGGTGCCGCGCTGACGGGATTGCAATCCCCTCGATCATTCAATCCCGGCGCACTTGCTGACCGGTGTCTTGAGGGAGGATTTGCAACCCATGGCTAACCCCACAGATCTGAAAGCAAAAGAAGAAGCACACTGGGCGAAGACCTCGCGCCTGATGTTCACGCATCTCGGCATCTGGTTCTTCTTCGGCTTCGTGATCCACATGTTCGTGAAGCCGCTCAACACTATCGTCATTCCGATTCTCGGCTTCCCGCTCGGCTTCTACATGGCGGCGCAGGGGTCACTCATCGCCTTCGTTGTCATGCTGTTCATGTTCGCGAAACAGCAGGACAAGATCGATCGCGAATTCGGCTTTGCCGAGGAAGATTGAGGGGATGAGATCATGGCTACACAAGCTTCTGCCGGCACCTCGGACTTCATCAAGAATTTGGGGAGGATGTACGGTACTTATACCGGCGGCTTCATAGGATTCATCATCTTCCTCGCGATTCTCGAGCAGGTTGGCGTTCCGAACAAGATCCTTGGCTACCTGTTTGTCTTCTTCACGCTCGCAGTCTACGCCATCATCGGCGTGATGACGCGAACCGCCGAAGTCTCCGAATATTACGTCGCCGGACGGCGTGTTCCGGCTTTCTATAACGGCATGGCGACCGGCGCCGACTGGATGTCGGCGGCATCTTTCGTCGGCATGGCCGGCACCCTGTTCCTGCTGGGTTACGACGGCCTCGCTTGGGTGCTGGGCTGGACAGGCGGATTTGTGCTGGTGTCGATCCTGATCGGGCCGTATCTGCGCAAATTCGGTGCCTATACCGTGCCCGACTTCCTGTCGTTCCGGTACGGCGGCAACTTCGCCCGCTTCCTCGGCGTGATCGTGCTGGTTGCCTGCTCGTTTACCTACGTGACGGCGCAAATCTACGGCACCGGGATTATCGCCTCGCGATTCCTCGGGATGCAGTTCGAGCTTGCGGTCTTTGCCGGACTTGTCGGCATTCTGCTCTGCGCGATGCTGGGCGGCATGCGGGCGGTGACCTGGACGCAGATCGCACAATACATCGTGCTGATCATCGCCTACCTGACCCCCATCGTTATCCTGTCCACCAAGAATTACGGGATCCCGATTCCGGAACTCACCTACGGGCAGGCGATCACGGATATCACCGCGCGCGAGCAGCAAATGCTGGCGACGGGTCTGACGACAGCCGCGGCGCTGAAGCCGCACATCCAGCCCTTCATCAACTATAGCCCGCTCAATTTCTTTGCGATCATCATGTGCATGATGGTCGGCACGGCGTCGTTGCCGCACATCTTGATGCGTTACTTCACCACCCCGTCGGTGCGTGAGGCACGCCAGTCGGTCGCCTGGTCGTTGCTGTTCATCTTCCTGCTGTACTTCTCGGCGCCGGCCTACGCGGCGTTCTCCAAGCTGGAGGTCTACACCAACATCATCGGGCGAGACCTGTCCGCCATTCGCCCCTGGTTGTTCAGCTGGGGTGAACTCGGGCTGATCCAGATCTGCGGCAAGAATGCAAGCAACATTGACGCGATCGTTGCCGCGTGCAAGGCGATTGCCGATCATCCCGGCGTGGTCCGGCTGCAGGACTTCGTCATCAATACGGACGTGATCGTGCTTTCCACACCAGAGATCGCAGGCCTTCCCTATGTGATCTCGGGTCTGGTGGCAGCGGGCGGTCTCGCCGCCGCGCTCTCCACCGCCGACGGCCTGCTGCTCGCCATCGCCAACGCGCTGTCGCACGACATCTACTACAAGATGATCGATCCGAACGCTCCGACCATTCGCCGTCTCACGGTGGCGCGCGCTCTCCTTGTGGGCGTCGCCGTGGTCGCGGCTGCGACGGCGGCAACCAAGCCAGGCGACATCCTGGCCATGGTCGGCTGGGCGTTCTCGCTTGCAATGGCCGGCAACTTCCCGGCGCTCGTGATGGGCGTCTGGTGGAAGCGAACCACGGCAACGGGAGCAATCTGCGGCATCATTGCCGGCTTCGGACTCTGCCTGTTCTACCTCGTGACAACACGGTACTTCCCGGGCGCAGGCGTGAAGTACTTCGGCATGACCTCGCTGACCAACCCGCTGACGGGGGCACCGCTGGTCGACATCGCGAAAGCCATGGCACTGCCCAATGCTATGGAGAGCTTCCCGACACTGGCCCACCCGATGGCCAACAAGGTCGGCTGGTTCGACCTCAACAACATCGCCTGCGGATTGTTGGGAACGCCGCTCGGCTTCGCTGTCATCTACATCGTCAGCAAGCTCGGCAGAGAGCCATCGGCCGAAATGCAGGCCTACGTCGACGAAATCCGCAAGCCGCGCGGCAGGACGGTGCTCGAAGAGAAGACCACCTAGGTGCTTTGACTGGAGATCGATGGACGGGGCCCCTCAGGGGCCCCGTCTTTGTTGGCGGCACCTTATCCGTCTTGCCCGGACATCGCACTCTTGCCATTGTTGGCGGAGAGCGGCCGGTTGCGATGCTCGGCCGGTTGTCTCAACTAATCAGGCTGCGAGGAGAAACATCCTTGGATATCGCAAGCTCGCTCGCGGCGTATTGGTACTTTCATCTGCCTAACTTTGTTCTTGCGGTGTTGATGTACACATTGCTCGGCCGCGTCCTGCTCGGCCTGATGGTGGATGCGGATTCGCCGAACTACATCTGGCGATTTTTCTGCCGGATCACCGATCCCGTCGTCGCCGCCGTCTCGATCTTAACGCCTAAAGTTACCCCGCCGGTTGTTATTTGGCTGTTCGGCTTCGTCTGGCTGTTCTGGCTGCGCGTCGCCCTTCACTACACCCTGCTGCTGTTCAATCTGGCGCCCCGACTTGGCGGAGCCGCATCATGAACCGCAACTTCTATTTCATCGGAATCGCGTTCTTCGGCATGATCAACGGCATCTTCAATCAGCTCGCGCTGATTTTCACGCTGCTGTACGTTCAATTGCTCGCCGGCCCGCTGCTGTTTGGCAGCCTGTCCCTGACGCTGATGTTCGCATCCCTGATGGTTTCGACCGCCACCGTCATCCTGGGCGGGATTCCGGCGGCGATCTACGAGCGGATCACCGGGGGCTCGGAATCAAGCGACGCATCGCTCTGGATATGGCTTGCGGGAACCGCCCTTTTGGCGCTGCCCGCGGCCGGTAACTTTCTCAAGATCGGCCTGTAACAGCCCATTCGCAGAGTTGAGCACGGGCCGTGCCGCCGCTACCCTGCGGCCGGCTTTTGAACCGGCACATGTCCTTGATTGACGGGGTGGCGGATCATGGAAGAGATGCGCCGTATCGCCTACGAAACAGTGCTTCGCGCCTGCGGCTTCGCTTCGCTTGCCATCTTCTGCATCATGATCGGATTGTCCTTCCTGCCGCGCTCTGCCTTTCAAGCGGGAGGTTTTCTCAGCATCGTGATGACGCTGGTTCTGATTTTGAAAGCCTGGGAGGCACGGACCAAGGATCACCGCCGGACCGAGTTGTGGCTCTATCTCCCCAAAGAGAGCCGTCCGCCGCAAGCCTCCGCGCAGCGGACAGTTTCGACGGTCATGCGCGAGACGTATCTGCTGTTCGCGCTCTGGACCGCAATGATCTCGATCGTGATGTGGAGCATCGCGCTCGTCTTCTCGGTCATTGGACTTTAGTCCGAAGCTGCACAGATAAACGGCAGATCAGCAATCGCGGCGGCCAAAACGACGCGAAAACGGTGCCGGTCCCACCGAAAGTACTATTGGGCCATACCTTCCAAGCATGTAGTGAGCCCAATTCATAACGCGCCGATTAGCGCAACGCACATCTTTGCGATCATAAAAGGGGAGCGAATCGGAAATGTCTACAATAACTGCCACGTCCGGCAAGGCCGCCGGAATGACGAAAGACGAACGTTTCGTCATTCTAGCCTCTTCGCTCGGCACCGTCTTCGAATGGTACGACTTTTATCTGTTCGGTTCGCTTGCCAGCATCATCGGCGCGCAGTTCTTCGGCGTCATTGATCCCGCGACAAATCAGCCGATGTTCAACCAGGCCACGCGCGACATCTTTGCGCTGCTGGCGTTCGCCGCTGGCTTTATCGTTCGTCCGTTCGGCGCCATCGTGTTCGGCCGTGTCGGCGACATCGTCGGCCGCAAATACACCTTCCTCGTCACCATTCTGATCATGGGCCTGTCGACCTTCATCGTCGGCGTGCTGCCAAACGCGGCCACCATCGGCATTGCGGCACCGATCATCCTGATCGGTTTGCGCCTGCTGCAGGGCCTCGCGCTCGGCGGCGAATACGGCGGAGCGGCGACCTACGTGGCCGAACATTCACCGATGGGCAAACGCGGCTACTACACCTCGTTCATCCAGACCACGGCAACGCTCGGCCTGTTCCTGTCACTGCTGGTGATCCTGTTCACCCGCACCGCGCTCGGCGAAGCCGAGTTCGCCAAATGGGGCTGGCGCATTCCGTTCCTCGTCTCGGTGGTGCTGCTCGGCATCTCAGTCTGGATCCGGCTGCGCTTGAACGAGTCGCCCGTGTTCCAAAAGATGAAGGACGAGGGCAAGGGCTCCAAGGCGCCGTTGACCGAGGCCTTCGCCAACTGGAGCAATGCAAAACTCGTTCTCATCGCCCTGATCGGCGGCGTGATGGGTCAGGGCGTGGTCTGGTACACCGGCCAGTTCTACGCGCTGTTCTTCATGCAATCGATCCTCAAGGTTGACGGCTACACCGCCAACCTGCTGATCGCCTGGTCTCTGCTGCTCGGCACCGGCTTCTTCATCGTGTTCGGAGCGCTGTCCGACAAAATCGGCCGTAAGCCGATCATTCTGGCAGGTTGCCTGATCGCGGCGCTGACCTTCTTCCCGATCTTCCGGATGATCACCACCAACGCCAACCCGGCGCTGGAAAAGGCGATCGAGTCGGTCAAGGTCGAGGTGGTGGCCGATGCCAAGGGCTGCGGCGACCTGTTTAACCCGGTCGGCACCCGCGTCTTCTCGGCACCATGCGATACCGCTCGCGCCTACCTGGCACAGCAGTCGGTCAAATACTCGACCAGCTATGGCGCTGCAGGCTCCGGCGTGAAGGTCGTCGTCAATGGCAAGGACGTAGCTTACACCGACGCCAAGACGTCCAATCCGGCGGTCCTGGCAGCGGTGCAGGCCGCAGGTTATCCCAAGGCCGGCGACGCCCAGATCGTGAAGATGGCTCACCCGTTCGATATCTTCAAACCGAACGTCGCCGCCATCATCGGACTGCTGTTCGTGCTGGTGCTCTTCGTCACCATGGTGTACGGGCCGATCGCGGCGATGCTGGTCGAACTGTTCCCGACCAAGATCCGCTACACCTCGATGTCGCTGCCCTATCACATCGGCAACGGCTGGTTCGGCGGCTTGCTGCCGGCGACCTCGTTCGCGATCGTGGCCTCGACCGGCGACATCTACGCAGGTCTCTGGTATCCGATCATCTTCGCTTCGATCACCGCGGTTGTCGGCCTGTTCTTCCTGCCGGAAACCAAGGACGTCGACATCACGAAGTAACGGTTTCGCCGACGGCAACAGCCGCGGCGATACGACACTCCCAACCAAGCCGGCCGCGGATCGCTCCGCGGCCGGTTAGTTTTGAGCTGGGATCACAACCAACTGCGGGCCGATCTCACGCAGGCGCGGCAGCCGCGATGCCCAATCGAAATGATCGACGCTCGCGATCCGGTTTCACGTTTTAAGCCAACGACATCTCAGCGAGACCACCCACTGGGTTCAGTGCCGTTGTTTGGTACCCGTGATCAGGCTAGATGTTGATGATATGGCCTCTCGAAAAGGCAGAGCAGGATAATGAAACATTGGCGCTATATCGCTATGCACACCGCGGCTGCTGCTGCCTTCATTTTCCTGCTGCAGCGGTATGGATTGAACGCGTCACTTGATTCAAGCCTGATCTGGGCGCTTACCTTCGGTGCATGCGCTGCTGGGCTTGCCTATATGCAATCCAATCGCTGATCTCAATCCGGCTGCGGTCTCTTTGCGGTGCTTCGGTTCCTAGCTCGTCGCACCGGTAAACTGCAGCACGACCTCGCGCCGGTGCGGCCGGGCGCGATGCTCGACCAGATAGATCGCCTGCCAGGTGCCCAGCGCGAGTGCGCCCTGCAAAACCGGCACGTGCAGCGAGGTCGCCGTCAGCATAGTCTTGATGTGTGCCGGCATGTCGTCCGGCCCCTCGGTGTCATGACGCCAGCCGGCGTTTTCGGGCGCAAGCCGGTTCAGCGCGGTGGCCAGGTCGACCAGTACGGCGGGATCGGCATTTTCCTGGATGGTCAGCGACGCCGAAGTGTGACGGATGAACAGCGTCACCGCGCCTTCGCGCGCATGTGCGTCACGGACGAATTTTGCGACTTCAGCCGTGAGGTCGGTAAAGCCCGCGCCGCGCGTCTGCACGGTCAATTGCGAGGACACGATGGTGTTGGCGCTGACCGTGGACGGAGCAGTGCGGGAAAGGGATTTGGATGCGGTCATGAATTCGCTCTCTCAACATGTCGTCCCTGCGACCCGTCTTCGCCAAGGCTTCGCCGGGGTTTGGCGTTGGGCTCGCCGAAGCTTTAGCGAAGGCGGCACGCAGGGACCCATAGCCACAGGCGTTCGTAGTTGCGAGCGATCGACCTCGGTCTGTGCCGATTCCAGAGGCTGCGGCGTATGGGTCCCTGCGCTCGCAAGGGACGACGAGAGCCTGTCAAATCTTGCCGCTGAAATCCCGCTGCAGCCAGTTGGCGATCTCGATCAATCGCTGCCAGGCCCGCTCTAGGAACGACATCATGCGATCCATGTCGCGGTCGCTCGGCAGCGGGATTTCGATCTTGCGCTCGCCCTCGGCAACCTTCGGCTCGCTCTTCCTCAGCGAGTCAGATTTCGGCAACGGCTCCTCGATCTTGCCCGGTACGGTCGGTTCGCGCGAGGCGAGGTCCGCCTTGAGCCGCTCATTCTCGGCCTGCAGCCGGACAATGTCGGCTTGCTGACGGCCGATTTCCGCGTCCATCGCCGCGCGCTCGTCAGGTACGGCATAGCAGGCCCAGCCCGCACCCGAATTGTTGCAGGTCGAGACTGCGCCGGTTCGGGTATCCAGGCGAAGCACGCCGTCGCCCGTCGGCGACAGCGTGTAGCGGCCGTTCTCGGTTTCCGGCATCGGGCCTGCAAGCGCCTGACCGGCGCCGGCAAGACAAACGGCCAGCACAGTGACGCCGGCCAATTTCGAGGACGATTTCGCTCTGCTCATGGGCTTGCTCCCGCCTCAGGACAGCACCGGTTTCCGCGACCGTCCGGGCGCTTTCAAGGCGCGCCCCTATACCCTTGAGGTATAGGGCGCGCGGCCGGACTTCAACGCGTCTCCGAGCAATTCGATGCGGTCCTGCCCCCAAAACACCTCGCCATCCAGCACGTAGACTGGCGAGCCGAACACGTCGGCCGAGAGCGCGTCCTGCCGGTTCTGCTCATAGGCTGCGCTAATTTCTTCCGAGCTCGAGCGCTCCACCAATTGCTTGCCGGGCAGCCCCGATTCATCGGCAAGTTTCGCAATCGTTGCGGGATCGGCAAGGTTGAGCTGCTCTTCCCAGACGCCGGCAAAGGCCCGTCGCAGATATCGGTCAGGATCAAGGCCGGCCTCCAGCGCCGCAATCACGACGCCATCGGCCAGACGCGCATTGAATGGCCAGCTCGCCGGCTGCAGGTGGAATTTCAGTCCGCGCTTGTCGCGCCAGCGCTGCAGTTCGACCATCCGATAGCGCTGTCGCACCGGATGGCGCTTCATCAAGGGCAAGCCGCCGGTCTCCGAGAACAGATCGACCAGCACCACCGGCTTGTGATTAACCTTGAGATCGTAAGTACTTACCAGGTCACGAAAGGGCTGATGGCCGATATAGGCCCACGGCGATTGGATCGAGAAATAGTAATCGACCTGACGCGGCATGCGGGTTCCAGGGACGGGGATTTTCGCTTCGCTCGAGACATCCCAGCAGACCGCCCAAATCCGCGCAAGATCGATCCCTGTGGCAATACTGCTGCACTGCGATCGCAGGTCCACAGGGCAGCAGGCGACATTCGAATAATTCCAGAAAAATCAAGGCACTAGCTGGCTACGGCGTAATCTTGACTTGATTAGACGCGGTAAGTATGGTCCGCGCGGCTTTCAAGGGTGACGGGCGTAATTTCCATCAACCGTTGGCATCGTTTAGAGTCTTGGGCATGGCCGAAGACAAGAACGACAACGCAAGTGGGAATCGCGATCAGCCGTCTTCCGACGAAGCTGCGCTTTCCGCAAGGCTCGGAAGTCTGGATCAACGGTTGTCCGAAATTCGTGACAGCCGGAAACTCAGGACTGATCAACCCGGAACTGAAAGCGGAGACAGGGCTGCCAGAGCATCTGCGATGGCGCTGGGTTTCCGGCTTTCCTCGGAGTTGGTTGCGGGCGTTGTCGTCGGGGCGGCGATTGGCTGGGGGTTCGACCGTTTGTTGTCGACGTCGCCGTTCGGTTTCATCGTGTTTTTGCTGCTCGGCTTCGTCGCCGGTGTGGTCAACGTGGTGAGATCTGCAGGCGTAGCTTCCCGCAGACGCTGAGCATCGACGGGAAGTCACGACATTTGAAATTCGATTGCCGGCCAGGCCGGTGGATAAAGAGCCGCGCGGATGAAAATCGACCCGATCCACCAGTTCAATATCGAACCCCTCTTCACGATCGGCCATATCGGCAACCAAACGATCGCCTTTACCAACTCCTCGCTCTACATGTTCCTCTCGGTAGCGGTGATCTCGCTACTGATGATCGGCGGCATGGCGGGACGCCAACTGGTTCCCGGGCGGCTGCAGTCGATCGCGGAAATCTCCTACGAGTTCGTCGCCTCGACGATCCGCTCCACAGCCGGCGCGGAAGGCATGAAGTTCTTCCCGCTGATCTTCTCGCTGTTCATGTTCATCTGCATCTCGAACCTGATCGGCATCATCCCCTATACGTTCACGGTTTCGAGCCACATCATCGTCACCGCGGCGCTGGCCCTCCTGGTTTTCTTCACCGTCCTGATCTACGGGCTCTACAAGAACGGCTTCAAGTTCTTCAAGATTTTCGTGCCCTCCGGCGTGCCGATCTACATCCTGCCGCTGGTCATGTTCATCGAAATCCTGTCGTTCTTCCTGCGGCCGGTCTCCCACAGCGTACGTCTGTTCGCCAACATGCTGGCGGGGCACATCGCGCTGAAGGTGTTCGCGGGCTTCGTCGCGATGCTCGGCGTGTCGCTCGGCGCGCTCGGCTGGGTCGGCGGCATGCTGCCGTTGGCGCTCACGGTAGCGCTGACCGCGCTCGAACTCCTGGTCGCGTTCCTCCAGGCCTACGTGTTCGCGATCCTGACCTGCATCTATCTCAACGACGCCATTCATCCGGGACACTAAGCGGTCCGGGGAATTTCCACCCACACCTTTGTCTTACCCCTCAAGGAGCTATAGAAATGGAACCGGCAGCAGCTAAACTTATCGGCGCGGGCATCGCATGCATCGGCATGGGCGGCGCGGGCGTCGGCGTGGGCATCATCTTCGGCAACTACCTCGCTGCTGCCGTGCGCAATCCTTCGGCGGCCCAGGGCCAGTTCGGCAACCTGATTTTCGGCTTCGCCGTGACCGAAGCGCTCGGCATTTTCTCGCTGCTGATCGCGCTGCTCTTGCTGTTCGTTCCGCTCTGAGCTGCACCCACTCGCGCCGCCTCCGGGCGGCGCGCTGACAGCAACAGGAGACCCCCGTGGCTGAAAAAAGTCCTGGTACCCCGGCCAAGGGCACCGGCGCCCATACCGAAGCCGACGGCGGACACGGCGGAGGATTTCCTCCGTTCGAGTCGAGCACGTTTGCTTCGCAACTGGTGTCGCTCGCCATCGCGTTCGTCGCGCTCTATGTGATCGTGTCCCGCTTTGCGCTGCCGCGCGTCGAAAGCGTGATCGACGCACGTCAGAACGCGATCGAGGGCGATCTGGCTGCGGCGCAGAAGCTGAAAGACGAGTCGGACGCAGCGCTGAAAGCGTATGAGACCGAACTCGCTTCCGCTCGCGCCCGCGCCCAGGCCATCGGCAGCGAGACCCGCGAGAAGCTGAACGCGATCGCGGAAGCCGAGCGCAAGACGCTGGAAGACCAGCTCACCACCAAGCTTGCCGCCGCCGAGAAGCAGATCGCGGCGACGCGGGAAGCTGCGATGGGCAATGTCCGCGGCATCGCAGCGGATGCGGCCGGCGCGATCGTCCAGCGGCTCACCGGCGTGCTGCCCGACAAGAAGACGGTGAGCAAAGCCGTCGATGCGTCGTTGAAGGGATAGACCGATGTTCACCGAACCGGAAACCTGGGTCGCGATCGCCTTCGTCATCCTGCTGGTGCTGTTTGCCTATCTCGGCATCCACAAGACGGTACTGACGGCGCTCGATCATCGCGGCGAACGCATCAAGGCCGAACTTGACGACGCCCGCCGTCTGAAAGAGGAGGCCGCCAAGCTGCTCGGCGAGTATCAGACCCGCCGCGCCAGCGCCGAGCGCGAGGCCGAGGAGATCGTCGCCAATGCCAGGGCCGAAGCCGAGCGCATCGCGACCGAAGCCAAGGCCAAGATGGAAGACTTCGTCGCCCGCCGCACCAAGACCGCCGAGAGCAAGATTGCGCTTGCCGAAGCCCAGGCGCTGGCCGACGTCCGCGCCGCCGCCGCCAACGCTGCGGTCGAAGCCGCCTCGACCATCCTGTCGCAGTCGGTCAAAGGCTCGGTTGCCGACGACTTGCTCGCCAAGGGCATTGCCGAGGTTCGCGCCAAGCTGAACTGAGCGCTTTCCACCATCGATCAAAAGCCGGCGCGAGACGATCGCGCCGGCTTTTTGTTTGCCTGGAGCACGACGATTTTTGGTTAGATGACTTTAGCCGCGGACGCGCTTACCTCTCCCGCTTGCGGGGTCGAGACGAGCGAGGCTCGCTCTTAGGTCGGCGCGAAGCGCCGGGTGGGGGCTCTCTCCACTTGGGCAGTGTCGCCCGCGGAGACACCCCCACCCTCCCCCGCAAGCGGGAGAGGGAGTGCACCTTCTTCAATCAAATCTAATTCGTCATGCTTGAGGTCTTATTGCCTCTTCTTTTTCGGCGCCGGGCGCTCGGGCTTCAGGGCCTGCGGGTCGAACCCGATATAGAAGATGTAGCTGTCGCCGGCAGCGCCGGGGGGTACCGGATAGGTGAGATCTTCGGCCACCAGCGTGAACGGTTCGCTGCCGCTTTCGGTCATGTTGACCGTGGTCTGGTAGGCCTTGGTGGCGATGGTCTTCTCAGATACGCCGCCGTGCACCACTGCGACACGTATCGGGACCTGGACCGAAGCCGGCGCGCCGGCGGGACCCGCGATGACGCGGCCCTGAATGCCGATCCGCGCCGTGATCACGCCGCCATTGACGCTGCATTCGCGGGCCATCTTGCTGATCGTTGCCTGGAACCGCAGGTCGTTGCCGACCGGCTGCTTGCCGGGCGCAGCGACGGCGTAGGTCGAAGCGCCTGACCGCACCGTGACCGGCGGACAGGTCAGGTCGCCGGTGTCCTGCGGTACCGGCGCGGCAGGCGCGTCTGTGGCCGGCTCGTCCGACTTCCCCCCGAACAGGCTCTTGAAACGATCGGTCAGCGATTGCGCCGATGCCGGTGTGGCCATCGTGCAAGCCAGCCCCCCCGCGATCGCAGCCGCGATCGCTACCCTGAGCAAACGATTGTCACCCATGCGACGTCCCTGCCATCCCCATCATCGTCTATTCCCGCGGCCTTATAGCAGCCCAATGGCGGCGAACCCAAGGCACCCAAAAGGCCTAGAAATCAACGGTTCAGCCGCGGAAATCCTCATGCAGCAGGCCAAACAGCAGGTGGTCCTGCCAGATGCCGTTGATGCAGAGATAGCGCCGCGCCAGCCCCTCGCGGGTGAAGCCGCACTTCTCCAGAACCCGGATCGACGGCGTATTGGAGGGAATGCAGGCCGCCTCGATGCGGTGCAGATTGAGCTCACCGAACAGCGTCGGCAGCAGCACCCGCAGCGCCGCGGTCATGTAGCCGCGGCAGGCGTAAGGCTCGCCGACCCAATATCCGATGGTCCCGGCCTGCACGATGCCGCGGCGGACATTGGCGAGCGTGATGCCGCCGATCATGGCACCATCACGCTCACGGAAGATGATGAAGGGATAGGAGCGGTCGGCGGCGATATCC
This sequence comes from Bradyrhizobium sp. AZCC 1578, assembly GCF_036924675.1. Lineage (NCBI taxonomy): Bacteria > Pseudomonadati > Pseudomonadota > Alphaproteobacteria > Hyphomicrobiales > Nitrobacteraceae > Bradyrhizobium > Bradyrhizobium sp. AZCC 1578. The sequence goes on along the minus strand of NZ_JAZHRZ010000001.1, from coordinate 4,654,184 downwards.
TCGGCGTAGCGGCGCAGTCGGCGGCGGAACCCGGCGCGGGTCAGATCGTCCGACGGCCAGATCGGCTCCCATGGCGTCAGATAGGTCCGGCTTTGTTCGCGCAATTGCGCCCATTGCGGGAAGTCCGCCATCTGGGGAGCGCGCAGCAGGAGGCCATGGCCACGCGGCACGAGCGCAGCCGGTCCGCTGGCTGGCAAACGAAACAGGGCCATGCCCACTCTCCCCGCCCTACCTCAATGTAGAAGGGTTTTCGCCTTCGACTGCGTCAATCCTTCCGCAAAAGACACCGCCGTGTCCAGCCCCCTTCCGCTGCCAAGCGCGACAACCGCTGGCCGGCTGCGGGACAATAGCGCGTGCGCCGCGTTGCGGGTCGATTCGATGGAGACCGCATCGATCCTGGTGACCAGCTCCTCCACCGTCAGCGGCCGTCCATAGGCCAGCACGTGCCGAGCAAGCTGTTCGGCCCGGGACGAGCAGCTTTCCAGCGCCATCAACAGCCCCGCCTTCATCTGCGCCTTGGCGCGAGCGATCTCGGCTTCGGTCAGGGTTTCCACGGAGTCGTTGATGACGTCGACGATGACCTCCATCATCTCCGGGGCGTCGCCGGGATCGGTGCCGGTGTAGAGGCCGAAGAACCCGGTGTCGGTATAGGGCGCGTGGAAGGTGTAGATCGAGTAGCACAGGCCGCGCTTTTCGCGCACTTCCTGGAACAGCCGCGACGACATTCCGCCGCCCAGCGTGTTGGTGAAGACCTGCAGCGAGAACAGCGACGGGTCGGTCTGCGGTACGCCTTCGAGCGCCAGCGTCAAATGCGCCTGTTCGAGGTCACGGTGTACCACGCGCGAGCCGCCCTTGCCGAACATCGCCGGTTGCGGCTTCGGCGACGGCGTGGCGTCGAAGCTGGCAAATTTCTGCGCCGCTTCCTCCACCACGCGCTTGTGGTCGACCGCGCCGGCGGCCGCCACCACCATGTCGGGACCGCGGTAATGCGTCGCGAGATAGCCGCGCAACATGTCGCGATCGAAATTCTTCAGCGTCTTCGCGGTGCCGAGCAGCGACCGGCCCATCGGCTGGTCCGGAAAGCAGAGCTCGTTGAGGTGCTCGAACACGACGTCGTCGGGCGTATCCTGCGCGGCGCCGATCTCCTGCACGATGACGCTCTTCTCGCGCTCGAGTTCATCCGGCACGAAGGACGGATTGGTGAGAATGTCGGAGAGCACGTCGAGCGCCAGCGCTACGTCGGCCTTCATCACCCGCGCGTAATAGGCCGTCGTCTCGGTCGAGGTCCCGGCATTGAGGTCGCCGCCGACTGCCTCGATTTCTTCCACGATCTCGCGCGAGGAGCGCCGCGTGGTGCCCTTGAAAGCCATGTGTTCAAGAAGATGCGAGATGCCGTGCTCGTTCGACTTTTCGTCGCGGCCGCCGACGCCGGCCCAGACGCCGAGCGCCGCCGTTTCCAGATGCGGCATGGTGTCGGTGACGACGGTCAGGCCGGATGGCAGCTTGGTGACATCAACGCTCATCCGGCAACTCCCTGCTTCGCGGCACGGCTGACCGAGCGCACGAATCGCTCCACCTCGGTTGAATCGTTTTTCATCACCGTGATGTGTTCGGATTTGGTCATGAGGCCGTCGAGCCAGGCCGGCAGTTGCGGCCGCACGCCGCACGCAGCCTCCACCGCATCGGGGAACTTGGCCGGATGCGCCGTCGATAGCACGATGTTGGGGATCTTCGAATCCGACGTGTCGCGATCGGCCACCGCCAGCGCCACAGCGGTATGGGGATCGACAAGGTCGCCGGCCTCGCGCCAGGCGGCGCGGATCGCGGCCGATGTCTCGGTCTCGTCGGCGCGGCCGGCGTCGAACTCCGCGCGGATCGCGGCCAGCATGGCATCCGGCAGCACGAACCGTCCGGACTGTTTTAGCGAGGCCATCAGCCGGCGGACGCTGTCGGCGTCGCGTCGGCTCGCCTCGAACAACAGCCGCTCGAAATTCGAGGAGACCTGGATGTCCATCGAGGGCGAAGCGGAGGCGTGAACTTCGCGAACTTCATAGATGCCGGTCTTGAGCGTACGCGGCAGGATGTCGTTGACGTTGGAGGCGATGCGCAGCCAGCGCACCGGCAGGCCCATCCTCTTCGCCACGTAGCCTGCAAAGATGTCGCCGAAGTTTCCCGTTGGCACGGTGAAGTCCACGGTACGCGCGGGCGCGCCGAGCGCCACCGCCGACGTAAAGTAATACACCACCTGCGCGACGATCCGCGCCCAGTTGATCGAATTGACGCCCGACAACGAGACCGCGTCGCGAAAGCCGTGATGGTTGAACATCGCCTTCACGATCGCCTGGCAGTCGTCGAAGGTGCCCTCGATCGCCAGCGCATGCACGTTGGACGCGCCCGTCGTCGTCATCATCCGCCGCTGCACGTCGGAGATGCGCCCGTTCGGGAACAGCACGACGAGGTCGACATTGTCGAGATTGGCGAACGCATCGACCGCGGCGCCGCCGGTGTCGCCTGAGGTCGCGACCACGATGGTGGTGCGCTGATTGCGCTTGGCCAGCACATGATCCATCAGCCGCGAGATCAACTGCATCGCGACGTCCTTGAACGCCAGCGTCGGACCGTGGAACAGCTCCAGCACGAATTGATGGGGGCTGACCTGGTTCAGCGGCACCACCGCGGGATGGCGGAACGTCGCATAAGCCTCATTCGCCATGCGGCCGAGATCGGCGTCGGAAATTTCGCCCGCGGCAAACGGCTTGATGACGTCGACGGCAACTTCCCAATAGGGCCGGCCGAAGAAGGAGGCGATGGTCTCGCTCGATAGTTGCGGCCAGACCTCAGGCACGTAGAGGCCGCCGTCGCGGGCGAGCCCGGTCAGCATCACATCGCAGAAACCCAGGACGGGGGCCTCCCCCCGCGTCGAAATATAGCGCGTCAAAACCACCCTCCAAAGGCGCAAGCCCTATGCCAAGCCTTTGATACTAGTCATGAATTAGATTTCGCCAAGCGCGAAGCGAGGGCGCACCATAATGGGTTTTGTGGCGAAGGGGAAATGGCTCGTGGACGAAAAGAGCGGGGTCGGGTCTCGCCAAGCAACTGCGGTCGTCCCCGCGAACCAGGCCGTGCAAGAAGGTCGGCGAGGCGCGGAAAGCGGGTGGACGAGGAAGTGCCCTCAGGCTGCACAGGGCTTGAGCGCTTTGAGCAGCGCGGGTGTGCCCTTGATGGCGATCAACCTCTTGAGGTTATAGCCGGTGATGCTGAGCGCAAGTTCGGCTTTGGCTTTCAGCAATCCTCGTACGAGGAAGCGCGGGATACCCATCAGCCATTTGATGGTCCCGAAGGGGTGCTCAGCGACTTCCCGACGGAGCTTCATCCAGCTCGGATCGGCCTGAGCCCGCTGGTGCATGGCCTCGCGATCGTCCTCATGGAAACTGCGCACGATGATCCGCCGCGGCGATTTGGTGCATTGCGACTTCAGCGGACAGCTGGGACAGGCTCGCGTGCTATATTCCTTCTTCTGCTTCGTCTGGGAGGTCTTGAAGAGCTTGAGGACCTCACCTGCCGGGCAGCTCCAGCTGTCGCTCTCTCGGTCGTAGCTGAACTGATCGCGGCTGAAGTATTGCTTTCCCTTCGGGTTGACCCGCTCGGCATGCGGTACGATCGCCTTGATGCCGTCCTGTTCACATTGCCTGCCGTGTGCGCCGTTGGAGTAGCCGGTGTCGGCCACGGCGATCACCTGATCGCTTCCGACGGCCGCCTTGCCCTGCCGGGCCATCGGATGGAGTTGCTGCAGATCGCTGCCCTCGTTGGTCAGATCGAAAGCGACGATCAGGTCATGCTGGGCATCGACTGCGATCTGTGCATTGTAAGCTACCTGATGGCCGCGCGGCGTGCGCATCAGCCTGGCCTCGGGCTCGGTCAAAACCTTCTGCTTGAGCCCTTCCCGAACCAGCTGTTCCGCCTGCTGCTGCAGTTCCGCGCGCTGGGCCTTCAACGCCGCAAGGGCCGCGGCCACGTCGGTCTTTGCCGGTTCAACCGGCGTCTCCTCGGCATCGGCCTCATCCATCGCCGCCAGATACTCGGCGATCTTGCGCTCGATCGCCGCATCCCGCTCTGCAAGCTTCTTCTGCGTGATCACCTGCTTGCGGCTTGCAACCGCAGCAATCTTGCTCCCATCGATCGCCAGGACTTCGCCTCCAAATGCCGATTGCTCGCGGCAGAACTTTATAAAGGCCTGGCATACCCCGGCAATCGCCTCCGGATGATCCTTGCGAAAATCCGCGATGGTCTTGAACACCGGGCTCACCCGGTTGATCAGCCAAAATACTTCCACATTGCGCCGCGCCTCACGTTCGAGCCGTCGGCTCGAACGCATCTGGTTCACATACCCGTAGATATAAAGCTTCAACAGATCCCGCGGATCGTAAGGCGGCCGCCCCGTCGCCTCCGCCTCAACCTTCGAAAAACCCAGCCCGGCAAGGTCCAAGCTGTCCACAAAGCCGTCGATGACCCGCACCGCGCTGTCTGCCGCGATCACCTCGTCCAACGTCTCCGGATACAGCGTCGCCTGATACCGCGACTGGCCCTCCACATGTGCCATCCTGCCCCCGAATCAATCTCTGCCCCCAATATCCAGCACCAGAGCGTGGTTTTTGCACGGCCTGGAAAGCAGGGACCCATACTCCGCGGCGGGAATCATTTGGGTGAGCTGGTCGATGGTTTTCTTCAACAACGCAAGCCGGTGGTTATGGATCCCTGCGTTCGCAGGGACGACGATGGACCGTCATTCCGGCGCAACGCTCTACCCATATCGGAGCACATCGACCGGATCGAGCCGCGCGGCGCGCCAGGATGGATAGAGCGTCGCGAGCAATGACAGCGTCAATGCCATGGCCACGACGGCGGCGGTTTCGCCAAAATCGATCTCCGCCGGCAACTTCGACAAGAAGTAGAGTTTTGGTGGAAACAGCTCGGTATTGGTCAGCCAGGACAGGAATTGCCGGATCGTTTCGATATTCAGGCAAACCAGCATGCCGACGAGCAGTCACCGTGCCGAGCACGCCGATCGCAGCACCTGCGATCAGGAATATCCGCTTGATTGCCCCTCCCGAGGCGCCCACGGTGCGCAGAATCGCGATGTCGCTGCCCTTGTCCTTCACCAGCATGATCAGGCCCGACACGATGTTCAGCGCGGCGACCAGCACGATCAAGGTCAGGATCAGGAACATGACATTCCGTTCGACCTGAAGTGCGGCGAAGAAGGCCGAGGTGCGCCGCCGCCAGTCGACGAGGAACACCGGCCGTCCCGCGGCCTCAGCTACCGGCCTTCGGAAGCTGTCGACCCGGTGGGCTGCCGTCGATAAAAATTTCGATGGCGCTCACGTCATCGGCGCGGTTGAAATAGGCATGCGCCTCGGCGAGCGGCAGAAAGACCATGACCGAATCATAATCCGACATGTCGATGCTGAACACCGCCGCAACCTTGTACGGCTTGATCCGCGCCATCGTGCCCTTCGACCGCGCTGCGCCATCTGGCGCGACCAGCGTGATGTTGTCGCCGGCACGCAGCGACAATTGATCGGCAAGCCTGCGTCCGATCGCGACCCCTTGCCCCTGGTCGAATCCTTCCAGCGAGCCCTGCTGGATGTTGCCGGCGATCGCGGCCAATTTGTTGAGATCGTCGGAGCGAATGCCGCGAACGAGCACGCCGGAGGCGTTGTGCGCCGACGATGCGAGGGCCGGAGCGTCCACCACGGGAACGGCGAGCCGTATGCCTGGAACCTGACTGATGCGCTCGGTGACGTCCTCCCAATCCGTCAACGGCTGCTCCAGCGGTTGCACCAGCAGGTGCCCGTTCAGGCCGACGATCTTGCCCACCAGCTCCTTGCGGAAGCCGTTCATGACCGCCATCACGATAATCAGCGTCGCAACGCCGAGCATGATGCCGAGGAAGGAAAAACCGGCGATAACGGAAATGAAGCCTTCCTTGCGACGCGCCCGCAAGTACCGCCCGGACAACAGCCATTCGAATGCCGAGAACGGCAGGGGGCGCGGATTCTCCATGGTCCATTCATAGCGCGTTTTTGGAACGATTGGCGCGCTAGCTTTGAAGAATGGTTCTCATCCACCGCCATATTCCTGCCATGCCAGATCAGGTGGCGCTTCTCTTGCGGATGCCCTGGGTCGAGCCTCGAAGTTCAATACGCGTTCGCTCAAGCTCAACCGACGTCCGGCATTTCCTCCAGCAGCTTGTCGGGCGTGATCGGATAGTCGCGCACGCGGACGCCGGTGGCGTTGTAGACGGCGTTGGCGACCGCCGCCGCCACACCGCAGATGCCGAGCTCGGCGACACCCTTGGCCTTCATCGGCGACGACATCGGGTCGGTCTCGTCGAGGAAGATCATGTCCTGATGCGGAATGTCGGCGTGAACCGGGACCTCGTACCCAGCGAGATCATGGTTGACGAAGAAGCCGGCGCGCTCGTCGACGACGAGTTCCTCCATCAGCGCCGCGCCAACGCCCATCGTCATCGCGCCGATCACCTGGCTGCGCGCGGTCTTCGGATTGAGGATGCGGCCGGCGGCACAGACCGCGAGCATCCGGCGCACCCGGATCTCGGCCGTGGCGGTATCGACGCCGACTTCGACGAAGTGCGCGCCGAAGGTCGATTGCTGATACTTCTTGTCGATGTCGCCATACTCAATGCCGTCCTCGGCACTGAGGCCGCCATCGCCCGCGGCCTGCGCCAGCGGCACGCGGCGGTTACCCGAGCGAACCTCACCATCGGCGAACTCCGCTTCCGCCGAGCTGAAACCAAGTTTTTGCGCGACCGCCTCGCGCAGCTTGACGCATGCGGCATAAACGCCTGCGGTCGAGTTGTTGCCGCCCCATTGTCCGCCGGAGCCTGACGACACCGGAAAGGTCGAGTCTCCCAAACGCACCACCACTTTCTCGATCGGCACACCCATCATCTCGGCCGCAGTCTGCGCGATGATCGTGTAGCTGCCTGTGCCGATATCGGTCATATCGGTCTCGACGGTTACAACGCCGTTGTTGTCGAGCCGCACGCGCGCGGCCGACTTCGTCAGCAAATTGTTGCGAAACGCGGCAGCGACGCCCATGCCGACCAGCCAACGCCCGTCGCGAATCCTGCCCGGCTGCGGATTGCGCGCGTTCCAGCCGAAGCGCTCCGCGCCTGTCCGCAGGCACTCGGTGAGGCGGCGCTGCGAGAACGGCCGCTCGGGCTTTTCCGGATCGACCTGGGTATCGTTGATGATACGGAACTCGATCGGATCCATGCCGAGCCGCTCGGCCATTTCGTCAACCGCGATTTCGAGCGCCATCATGCCCGATGCCTCGCCCGGCGCGCGCATGGCGTTGCCTTCGGGCAAGTTCAGCTCGGCGAGCCGCGTAGCGGTCATGCGATTGGCGCCGGCATAAAGCAGCCGCGTCTGGCTGACCGCGCCCTCGGGCCTTCCGCCGGGCAGATTGCCGGACCATTCTTCATGACCGATCGCCGCGATCTTGCCATCCCTGGCCGCACCGATGCGGATGCGCTGGATCGTTGCGGGGCGATGCGTTGTGTTGTTGAAGACAAAGGGCCGCGGCAGCGCCACCTTCACGGGCCGCCCGGTTGCGCGCGCGCCGAGTGCCGCAAGCAATGCATCCGAACGAACGAACAGTTTGGAGCCAAAGCCGCCGCCGATGAAGGGCGAGATCAGGCGAACGTTCTCCTTCGGAATGTCCAGCGTCTTCGCCACCTCCCCCACTCCCCAGGCGATCATCTGGTTCGAGGTCCAGAGCGTGAGCTTGTCGCCGTTCCAGGCGGCGATCGAGGCATGCGGCTCCATCATCGCATGCGCCTGATCGGGCGTGGTGTAGGTGGCGTCGAGTTGAACCGGCGCTGCGGCGAATGCGTCGGCAAAATCACCGACCGCGGTATCGGCCGGACCGCCGAACACGGCCCGGGGCTTGGCTATGTCCTTGGCCGCCGCGAGATCGAAGGCAGCATCCGTCCGGGCATAGTCGACGCGGACTAGCTCCGCGGCGGCGCGGGCCTGCTCGAAGGTATCGGCAACCACGAGCGCGATCGCCTGGTGATAATGCTCGATGTCGGGACCGCCGAGCAGCTTCGCGGTGTTGCGGTCGCCCTTGCCGAGCTTGCCGGCATTATCAGCCGTGACGACGGCGCGCACGCCGGGTGCCGACTTGGCGGCAGTGAGATCGATACCGGTGATCCGGCCCTTGGCGATGGCCGAGCCGATCACGTAGCCGTAAGCCGGATTTGAGATGCCTTCATGGTGCTCGTAGGCATAACGCGCGGTGCCCGTGGTCTTGAGCGGACCATCGATGCGATCGGCGGGCCTACCGACCACCCTGAGCTGGTCGATCGGATTGATTGTGGCAGGGGTTTCGAATCTCATGGATCAACCTTTCGGATCAGCCTTTCGCTTCAGCCAGCACGGCGCCCAACGTGCGTTCGGCCAGCGCCACCTTGAATGCATTCTCCCGCGTCGGCTTGGCGTCGGCGAGCAACTGTGCGGCGACCGCCTTGGCGCCACGCTGCATCTGGGCCTCGGCCGCCTCGACACGCCATGGCTTGTGCGCGACGCCGCCGAGCGCGACGCGTCCCGTTCCGTCGCGCTGCACGATCGCAGCCACCGATACCAGCGCGAAGGCGTAAGAGGCGCGGTCGCGCACCTTGCGGTAGATCTGCTTGCCACCAACAGGTTTTGGCAGCGTCACCGCCGTGATCAACTCGCCCGGCATCAACGTCGTTTCGATATGCGGCGTATCGCCGGGCAGACGGTAAAATTCGGCAATCGGGATCGTTCGCGTCGCGCCGTCGGGCCGCACGGTTTCGACGGTGGCATCGAGCGCGCGCATCGCCACCGCCATGTCGCTCGGATGGGTCGCTATGCAGGCCTCGCTTGCGCCAACGACGGCATGCTGGCGGCTAAAGCCGCCGATCGCCGCACAGCCGCTGCCGGGCTTCCGTTTATTGCAGGACTGGTTGGTGTCATAGAAGTAAGGGCAGCGCGTTCGCTGCAGCAGGTTGCCTGCCGTCGTCGCCATGTTGCGCAGTTGCCCCGAGGCGCCCGCGAGCAGCGCGCGCGACAATACGCCGTAGTCGCGCCGCACGCGCGTGTCCGCGGCGAGATCGGTGTTGCGGACCAGCGCGCCGATGCGTAGTCCGCCCTCCTGCGTCCACTCGATCTTGTCGAGTGCAAGGCCGTTGACGTCGATCAGATGGGCCGGCGTCTCGATCTCGAGTTTCATCAGGTCCAGGAGATTGGTGCCACCGGCGATGAATTTGGCATCCGGCTTGCGCATCACGGAAGCGGCAGCCTCAGCCGGCGTGCGGGCGCGTTCGTAGGTGAATGATCTCATGCGGGCCTCCCGGCGACTTCCGATATTGCCTCGGCGATGTTGGAATAGGCGCCGCATCGGCAGATGTTGCCGCTCATGCGCTCGCGGAGCTCGGAATTACTGAGTTGCGGCGGCGCGTTCAGGTCGGTGCTGACGTGGCTCGGAATGCCGGCCTTGATCTCGTCGAGCACTGCGACGGCCGAGCAAATTTGTCCCGGCGTGCAATAGCCGCATTGGTAACCGTCATGCTTGACGAAAGCGGCCTGCATCGGGTGCATGTTCTCGGGCGTGCCGAGCCCCTCGATGGTCGTAATGCGCTCGCCTTCGTGCATCACGGCGAGCGTCATGCACGAATTGATCCGCCTTCCTCCAACGATGACGGTGCAGGCGCCGCACTGGCCGTGATCGCAGCCCTTCTTGGTGCCGGTGAGATGCAGGTGCTCGCGCAGCGCGTCGAGCAGCGTGGTTCTCGGGTCGAGCGTAAGGCCGCGCGCCGCTCCGTTCACGGTGAAGGAGACTTTCCATACGGCAGAGACGTCAGCGACGGCAGCCTCCACGGCAGGCACTTGCGCATTGACGATGGATGGCGCCGCCGTCAGCGCTATCGATGCGGCGCTTCCCGCCAACAGCTTACGCCGCGATAATTCGAAGTCGCTCGGACTTTTCATGTCGTGTTCCCGTTTTGTGCTTTTTTGCCCGGATCACGTTCGAGGTAGGGCGCGTCTTTGCCGCTGCCCGCGTGAAATATTTTCCGGCTGCGCTCCTGTAACTGCGCCGCGTTTCGGCTGTTCCTGGCCGGCGTTCACGTTTGATAGAGCGCGACGGTGCGAGCGACGCCGGGCCCGACATCTAGAGGCCACAGGCGCGCTCTATTAGATGGCACAATTGATTTATACCTATGAATTGGATTCATGAATGGCGCGACAAAACGTTAGTGATCTCACCGCGTTCCTTGCAGTGGCGCGCGAAAGAAGCCTCACCCGGGCGGCGGCGCAGCTCAGTGTTTCACGCCGCCTCTGCTGTGCTGGTTGAGGCGCTGGGTTACCGGCGCTGATGCTTGTTGCCGGCCCAACAAGAGGGCCGCAGGCGAACCTGCGGCCCTCTCTCTTGGAAGGGTCCGTCACTGATTTGTGCAGACCTTCATGGTTTCCATGTTGGTTTCGGCCGCCATCCGGGTAAGGCTCCAAGGATGCCGGCAACGCGCGAGGGAATCGATTGTTCCAGTTTTTCCCGATCTAACGAGGATGGACCGTCGGACCAAGCGGCGGCGAACTAGTCCTCTTGGGGTCGTTCCAGGCTTTTGAGATATTTGAGCCCCTCGACCGCCAGCAGCTCCGTGTCGGTCTCGCCCGTCATGCAGCGCTGGCGGATAAAGCGCTGGAGGCTGGCGCGGCGTACATCGTTCTCGTCGATACCGCTGTGGATCAGCCGGTAGACGCTCCAGGCCCGTGCAAAGGCGGCTTCTGCGATATCGGGGCTGTTCATCCAGCTCTCCTTGCAAATGCTCCGCAAGGTTACTTTGCCTATTTTTCCCGTCAACTGACGGCGGACTATCCGCTTCATCCTTCTTGCTTGGTCGCAACGCAACAAAATCGACTTGTGGGTGATACGCGAATTGCAGCGGCGCGAGCGGGTCGCGCCCGCGCGGCGCAGCCGGTCTAGCCTGCTAGCGTTCAGCCGAGCCCCAGCTCGACCGCGATCCGGATCAAGTCCGAATGGTTCTTGGCGCCGAGCTTCTGCTTGAGCAGCGAGGTGGTGTTGGCCACCGTCTTGTAAGAAATCTCCAGCGCGTCGGCGACCTCGACGATCTTGTCGCCACGGCCCAACAGCCGCAGGATTTCCAGCTCGCGTGCCGTCATCAGCGATGCCGGATTGGCCTTGATCGACGCGCCTGAAAACGTCACCGCCTCCGCCAGTTGCGGTGAAATGAAATTCTCGCCCGCGGCCACCTTGCGGACGGCCCTCACCAGCATCCTTGGATCGTCGCCCTTCGAAACATAGCCCTGCGCGCCCATCTCGATGGCGCGAACGACGAACGCCGGATCGTCATTCATGCTAAACATGATGATCCGGGCGCCCGGATCGTCCTTGCGGATGCGCCGCATCAGCTCGAATCCGGAAACGTCGGGAAGCTTGATGTCGATAACCGTGACGTCGGGCTTCCTGGCAATGTAAGCGCGGTGGCCGGACTTGGCGTCGGTGGCCTCCTCGATCTTGACGGAATTGTCCGAGGCGAACAGCGAACGGCAACCGGAAAGGACCACCGGATGGTCGTCGACGATCAATACCTTCGTTGCCGATCTGGCGGAATTTTGCATCATCCATCCCCTTTCGGGATAAATAAGCGGTTGGCGGTATTTGAAAAGAGAAATCTTGGGTTGCGGGAACTAGAATAGTGCAAATCTGGGAAAGGCTTTCTCTTAGAACGCGGCTGTTGCTGCCGCTCGGCCTGATGTTCGTGGCCGCCCTGCTGGCCGGAGCCGTTTCGCTCCAGATCTTTGCCTCTGCGCAACTTGTGGAGGAGGCCGAGCCAGGGACTCGCTCGGCCAAAACGGTCGCGACGGCGCTCAACGCTGCGCTTGAAGCCTCGGCCAATCCGCAAGCAACCCTCGAGGCGTTCGTGCAATCACTTGGAACATCGGAAACAATCCGGTTTCGGCGCCTCGGGACCGATCTCGATGTTTACCCTCCCGAGGTGCAGACTCCCCTGGGTACGGTGCCTGAGTGGTTCGTCCGCCTCCTCGCCATCCCCGAAATCGGGACAGCCTTCCCCGTGATGGTCGAGGGGAAGCAGGTCGGCGACATCGTATTTGCGCCGGACATGTCCGCCGACATCTACGAAAAGTGGATCGGATTTCTGGCGATCGCCTGCTCCGGAACTGTCCTGATGCTGCTGACGGGGGCGATTGCCCACTTCTCCGTGCGCTCCGCATCGGTGCCGCTGCAAAATCTCGGCGACGGCCTGACCCGCATGCGAACGGGGAATTACGAACAGCTAATTTCCCCTGCCGGTCCGCCCGAGATCCGCAGGAGCGCGCAGGAAGCCAACGAACTCGCCCGCACCCTCAATCGCCTCAGCCAGGATAATCGTAGCCTGCTGCGCCGGATCGTGTCGCTACAGGATGACGAGCGGCAGGACATGGCGCGCGAGCTCCATGATGAGCTCGGGCCGCTGCTGTTCGGGATCCGCGCCAACACGGTGGCGCTCTTGGAAACCATCCTGCCCGCTAACGCGGAGTTGAGGAGCGCGGCGGACGGCATTCTGCAGTCGGTCGAAACCTTGCAGCAGGCGAACCGCCGCATCCTCGACCGCCTGCGGCCGCTCTACATTCAGGAGCTCGGCCTGGAGAAGAGCATCCAGACGCTGCTGCGGAATGCGAAGGCGCAGTCGCCTGATCTCAAAGTGACGTCGCAGATCGACGCTGATCTGAACGAGGTCGACGGCCTGCTGTCGCAGACGGTCTATCGCGTGATCCAGGAGGCGGTGACAAATGTGCTCCGTCACGCCAAAGCGAAGTCGATGCATGTCGCGGCAGGCATCAACGGGCGCGAAGTGACCGTGGAAGTATCCGACGATGGCATCGGCTTTCCGGCCGATCGGATGTTCGGCCGGGGACTGACGGGAATGCTGGAGCGCGTCCGGGCGCTGAGCGGGACGCTTGAGCTGCTGCGCGAGGCAGGGCGCACCAGCGTTCGTTGCCGGCTTCCAGCCGGCGATTCCGCCTCACATTCGCAACACGCAGAACGGAGCTAATGGTCAGTCGCCAATGGCGGCAACTTCCTTGCGCAACGCCTGGCCAGAGGGGGCGCAGGTGGTGCGCAGGATCTTGGCGTCGCGCGAAAAGGTGAATGCGATGCGGACGGGCGTGCCTTCGTGGCTCAGATAATCGAGCGTGACGCCGTCAGTGGTCGGCGTGATTTCCTCCAGCCCGAATGCGGTGGGTGCGATCGCATCGAGGCGCGGCCGCCAGTAGGCTTCGAGTCCGGCGCGGCCTTCACTGACCTTGGCCTCGCCGCACCGGCATTCGGCCATCGCCTCATCAGCATAGAGGTCGAGCAATGTCGCAAGGTCGCGATTGCGGCACGCGTCCAGCCAGTCGACCACCAATGCTACCTGATCGAAATCATCAGCCAATTCCGCGATCCCATCTACGTTGCCATACCTTGTCCCGAGTGCTGACGCGGGTGACGGAGTATGGCGATCGTCGTGAATGGACACTGAACGGCCTATCTTCCGGAACTCACCGTGGTACCTAATGATTGTGCGGAACAAAGGTTCCATTGGGCTAGTCCGGACGAATACGGGGTCTCACGCGCGACGTTGCGCGCGCCACCACACGCCGAACGCGATGACGACTGCAAAGGCGAGCGTGAACCAGGTGATGGCGTATTGCAGGTGATCGTCCTTGAGGTGCACGGAGAGCGGCCCGGGCTTCGGAATGCCGCTCTCGGGCACCGGTTGTTCCAGATCGACATAGAACGGCGCGACGGCCTTGCCGCCCTCGCCCCAGCCGAGCGCGCGCGCCATCGCGAGATGATCGCGGGTGAACCAAAGCCGTTTTGCCACGCTCTCCGGCGGCGTCAGCGTGCCGGCGGTTTCGGGAAAACGGATGTATCCGGTGAGCTGCGTGGGCTGGCCGGTCACGAGCCGACCGACCGCGCGATCCTGCTGGTTGCGGTCCTGCATCGTGTTCTGCACGAAGCCGGCATTAACCGCGATGATAGACCCGTCGGCGAGTTGCGCCGGCAGGAAGGCCCAGGTGCCGGGACCGGAGACATCGTCGCGGACTGCGGAGCCCGCGCTGTAGACCATCGCGTCAGGCCGCCGCGCATAGACCGCGGTGAAGCTGACGCGGCGGAATTCGTCCTTGGCCGGCATCAGCGCATGCCATTGCGTTTGCGCCGGCAGCGCCTCGGGCGCGGCCGCGAGCCGCTCGTTCAACCTGGCGATCAGCGCGTGCTTCTCGACCCGGCGCTGCAATTGCCAGACGCCAAGGCCAGCGAAGACCGCCACCATGATCAGCGTGAAGACGGCAAAGCCGGCGACCGGCCGCCGCCGTACCAAAAGGCCGGTCATCTCGGCTCGCGGTCGATCAGCCGGCCCGGCGCCGCCTTGTGATGGAATTGCAGCGCGATCAGCAGCGACTTCATCGAACGTAACGGCAGCAGCGTGGTCGCTGCGATCAGCGGCAGCCAGAGCGCCGCATGCAGCCAGAACGGCGGCTGATATTTGACTTCGACGATCAGGGCGGCGGTGACCACGATGGCACCCGCCATCATGATGATGAAGATCGCAGGACCGTCGCCAGAATCGATGAAGGCGTAGTCGAGGCCGCAAGCTTCGCAATTCGGGCGCAGGTCGAGGAAGCCCGCATAGAGCTTGCCCTTGCCGCAACGCGGGCAGCGACAGGCGAGGCCGCGGAGTGCGCTCTGGGTTAGTGTGGGTTGCGTCTGATCGATCATCGATTCCTTCCCTCTCCTCTTGCGGGAGAGGCGGCGGGTATTCGTGTCCCGGACGCGATGCGGCACCAAGTGACGCATCGCGGAGCCGGGACCCGTTGATGGGCCCCGGATCAGCAGCGCATCACGCCGCAAGCGCGGCGCGCTGCGCAGCATCCGGGGCACGCGAACAAAGAGGGGCGGTCCTTCCGACCGCCCCTTTGTAGCACGTCAAGCCTGCATCAGTGCCCGGCCACCGGTCCCGCGCCGCGGAACCAGACGTAGATGGTGACGAACAGGAACAACCAAACCACGTCGACGAAGTGCCAGTACCAGGCCGCGAATTCAAAGCCGAGGTGCTGCTTGGAGGTGAAGTGGCCGGCATAGGCACGGAACAGGCAGACCAAGAGGAAGACAGTGCCGACCAGCACGTGGAAGCCGTGGAAGCCGGTCGCCATGAAGAAGGTCGCGCCGTAGACGTTGCCCGAGAACGCGAACGTGGCGTGGGCATATTCGTAGGCCTGCACGGCGGTGAAGCAGGCGCCGAGCACGACGGTGAGGATCAGGCCGTACTTCAGGCCCTGACGGTCGTTCTCGAGCAACGCGTGGTGCGCCCAGGTCACCGTGGTGCCCGAGGTCAGCAGCAACAGCGTGTTGAGCAGCGGCAGGTGCCAGGGATCGAAAGTCTCGATGCCCTTCGGCGGCCAGGTGCCCGGCACGGGGCAGGCACCGGCAGCCGTCCCCGGACCGCAACCGAACACCGCGTCGCGGGTGGCGTGGACCGCATCAGCAGGGAACAGCGCAGAATTGAAGAACGCCCAGAACCAGGCGACAAAGAACATCACCTCGGAGGCGATGAACAGGATCATGCCGTAGCGGTGGCTGATCTGCACCACGCGGGTGTGGTCGCCCTTGTACTGAGCTTCGCGGATCACGTCGCCCCACCAGCTCGCCATGGTATAGAGCACGCCGATGGTCCCGACGCCGAAGATGATCGGGGCGGCGGCGAACATGTGATGCATCCAGGCGATCGCGCCCACGGCCATGATGAAGGCCGAGATCGAGCCGACGACCGGCCACGGGCTCGGATCGACGAGGTGGTAGTCGTGGTGCTTCGCGTGCGCCGTAGCCATTGCGGTCTCTCTCCGTTAGATGTGCCGTTCCCTTCGGCACATGTTCGTCTCAACAATCAAATCGCGAAATCCCGCCAGATACGGAATTCCGAGCTTACAGGTTTCCCTTGCGTTTATCCGTTTCGCCGGCCGCAAGCGGCCTCTGTGCCGGTTCGCGCACGGGATAGAAGGTGTAGGATAGCGTAATCGTCTTCAGTCCATCGTTCTCGCTGTCTTTCGCCAGCGCTGGATCGACATAGAACACCACGGGCATCTCGCGCTTCTCGCCGGGGCCCATGGTCTGTTCGGTGAAGCAGAAGCAGTTGATCTTCTGGAAATAGGCGCCGACGCTGAGCGGCGCGACGTTGTAGGCGGCAACGCCGGCGGTGGCGCGCGCGGCCTGGTTGGTCACGGTATAGAAGACGGTGACGACCTCGCCGATGCGGACTTCGATCTCGTTCTGCTCGGGCACGAATTTCCAGGGCAGTCCGGGACTGACATTGGCGTCGAACCGCACCGCGATCTTGCGCTGCAGCGGCGCGTCTGACGGCGCCGATGTCGCAACTTGGGTGGTGCCGTTGAAGCCGGTGGCGCGGCAGAACCAGTTATAGAACGGCACGGCGGCATAGGACGCGCCGACCATCAACACCACGACGAAGCCGCAGATCGAGGCAACGGCCGCATCGCGCGTCAAGGTACGGCGCGAGGCAACTCTCTCGCCTTCCGCTCCGCCCTCGCTGATCTGCAGCTCGTTCTGCATCTCAATCACAACGGACGGACGAGAACGCCCGGCCCCTTGACCATGGTGACCGCGAAAAACAGTACGACGAGGACGCCGAGCGCGAGCGCAATGGCGATCGAGCGCTGACGGCGGCTTCGCTTCTGCGCCTCGGTGAGGACGATTCCATCTGGCTTGCGCTTGTCGTCCATGAGCGTTCCATGCGCCCCCTACCCGACCATAGCTGCGACGGCGCGAATCACGACCTCGAGCAGGAGCGTCGCAAACAGCGCAAACAGATAGAGGATCGAGAAGGCAAATAGCCGGCGGGTGGCGCGGCTCGCCTGCTTGCCTTCGCGGTGACGATAGACCTCGATGGCGAGCCACATCATGCCGGCGCCGAGCGCCAACGAAGTGACGCCGTAAACCGCATCGAAATAGCCGAGCGGCCAGGGCGCTGCGGCGATGGCGACCAGCACGATCGTGTAGAGCAGTATCTGCAGCCGCGTCGCGTCGGGGCCAGCGACGACAGGCAGCATCGGAATCCCGGCGCGGGCATAGTCGTCGCTGCGGAACAGCGCCAGCGCCCAGAAATGCGGCGGGGTCCAGAAGAAGATGATGAGGAACAGGAGCAGCGGCTCCATCGACAGCGAGCCGGTGGCCGCGGCCCATGCCACGACAGGCGGCAGCGCGCCGGCGGCACCGCCGATCACGATGTTCTGTGCGGTCGAGCGCTTCAGCCACATCGTGTAGATCACCACGTAGAAGAAGATCGTGAACGCCAGCAGCGCGCCGGCGAGCCAGTTGACGAGGATGCCGAGCGTCATCACCGAGAAGAACGACAGGATCAGGCCGAACGCCGTGGCCTCGCCCTGCGTGATGCGTCCCCGCGGGATCGGCCGGTTGGCGGTACGCGACATCAAAGCGTCGATGTCGCCCTCATAGGCCATGTTCAGCGCGCCCGAGGCGCCGGCCCCGACCGCGATGCACAGGATCGAGGTGAAGGCGATGACCGGATGGACGTGGCCGGGCGCGATGAAGAGACCGACCAGCGCGGTGAAGACCACGAGCGACATCACCCGCGGCTTCAGCAGCGCGAGGTAATCGCCGACATCAGCCTCGGAAATCCGAGGCAGGGCATCGATGGCGTTGTGGTCGACTACCGACAAGATTTATCTCGCTTCACTAAAGCCGCGGCGCGCAACGTGGCGCGCCGCGAACAACCGTTTACTGCACGCGCGGCAGCACTTCGAACTGGTGGAAAGGCGGCGGCGACGTCAGCGTCCATTCCAGCGTGGTGGCGCCGGCCCCCCACGGATTGTTGGCAGCCGCCTGCTTCTTCATGAAGGCATCGACCACGCCGTAGATGAAGATCAGCACGCCGAAGCCCGAAATGTACGAGCCGACCGAGGACACCAGGTTCCAGCCCGCGAACGCGTCGGGATAGTCGACATAGCGGCGCGGCATGCCCGACAGGCCGAGGAAGTGCTGCGGGAAGAACACCAGGTTGACGCCGATGAAGGTGACCCAGAAGTGCAGCTTGCCGATGGTTTCCGAATACATGTAGCCGGACATCTTCGGGAACCAGTAGTACCAGCCCGCGAAGATCGCGAACACCGCGCCCAGCGACAGCACGTAGTGGAAGTGGGCGACCACGTAATAGGTATCCTGCAGCACGCGATCGACGCCGGCATTCGCCAGCACGACGCCGGTGACGCCGCCGACCGTGAACAGGAAGATGAAGCCGATCGCCCACAGCATCGGCGTGCGGAATTCGATCGAGCCGCCCCACATCGTGGCGATCCAGGAGAAGATCTTCACGCCGGTCGGCACCGCGATCACCATGGTGGCGGCGACGAAATAGGCTTGCGTCGCGCTGGACATGCCGACCGTGTACATGTGGTGCGCCCACACCACGAAGCCGATGCCGCCGATCGCGACCATGGCGTAGGCCATGCCGAGATAGCCGAACACGGGCTTGCGCGAGAAGGTGGAGACAATCTGGCTGATCATGCCGAAGCCGGGCAAGATCAGGATGTACACTTCGGGATGGCCGAAGAACCAGAACAGATGCTGGAACAGCACCGGATCGCCGCCGCCGTCGGCGGAGAAGAAGGTGGTGCCGAAATTACGGTCGGTGAGCAGCATGGTGATGGCGCCGGCGAGCACCGGCAGCGACAACAACAGCAGGAACACCGTCACCAGGATCGACCAGACGAACAGCGGCATCTTGTGCAGGGTCATGCCCGGCGCGCGCATGTTGAAGATCGTGGTGATGAAGTTGATGGCGCCGAGAATCGAGGAGGCGCCGGCCAGATGCAGCGACAGGATCGCGAAATCGACCGCCGGTCCCGGATGGCCCGAGGTCGACAGCGGCGCGTAGATGGTCCAGCCCGCGCCGACACCGTTTGCGCCCGGCTCACCCTCGACGAAGGTGGACATCAACAGCAGCGCGAAGGAGGCCGGCAACAGCCAGAACGAGATGTTGTTCATGCGCGGGAACGCCATGTCGGGCGCGCCGATCATCAGCGGCACGAACCAGTTGCCGAAGCCGCCGATCATCGCCGGCATCACCATGAAGAAGATCATGATCAGGCCGTGCGAGGTCACGAACACATTGTAGGTGTGGGATTCGTGGAAGAACTGGACGCCGGGATACATCAGTTCGATGCGGATCGCGATCGACATCGCAGCTCCGATGATGCCCGCGAAGATCGCGAAGATAAGGTACATCGTGCCGATGTCCTTATGGTTCGTCGAATAGAGCCAGCGCCGCCATCCGGTCGGATTGGCATGCGCATGGTCATCATGGGCGTGATCGTGGTGTGTCGCTGCGGTCGTTGCCATTTTGTAATCCTGCCTTGCAGTCCCTTTTCGGACCTTTTCAGGTCCGGTCGCCCTTGTCCCTTGCTTGTCCCTTGGCCCGCGCCTTACTGCGCGACCTGACCACCAGCCGAGGCGTAGGTGTTCGCCGGGTTGGTCGCATACTTCTTCTTCGCCGCCTCAACCCACTCGGCGAATTCCTGATCGCTGACCACCTTGACCGCGATCGGCATGAAGGCGTGATCCTTGCCGCACAGTTCCGAGCACTGACCGTAATACATGCCGGTCTTGGTCGCCTTGAACCAGGTCTCGTTGAGACGGCCGGGGATCGAGTCGATCTTGATGCCGAACGAGGGCACCGCGAACGCGTGGATCACGTCGGCGCCGGTGGTCTGGACCCGGATCACCTTGTTGACCGGCACCACCATTTCGTTGTCGACGCCGAGCAGGCGCGGCTGCTTGTCCTGCGCCATCAGCGAGTCGAACTCGAACTTGCCGTTATCCGGGTAGGCGTAGCTCCAGTACCACTGCTTGCCGGTTACCTTGACGGTCAGGTCGGCCTTGGGAACGTCGAGCTGCTGGAACAGGAGGCGGAACGACGGCACCGCGATGCCGACAAGGATCAGCACCGGGATCAGCGTCCAGGCCACCTCGATCAGCGTGTGGTGGGTGGTCCGGGAGGGGACCGGATTGGCCCTGGCGTTGAACTTCACCACCACGATGACCAACAGCGCCAGCACGAACAGGGTGATCAGCGTGATGATCACCAGCAGCAAATTATGGAAGCTGATGATGTTTTCCATCACCGGGGTCGCGGCTTCCTGCAGAGTGATTTCCCACGGCTTCGGCTGCTGCCCAAATGCCGTCCCGCCGGAGACGAGCGCCATGCCCGTTACCGCCAACCCCAGCAACCGCCGGCCCATCAGGCCCTTCGACATCTTCATGCCGCTCGCGCTCCTTTAGAAATAATCCCCAAAGCATTTCGGCCGGATGGCCGGAAATGCCGCACGATCCGCCCTCACAAACGGCCTACCGGAGGTACTTTGGAAGTACATCTTCGAAAGTACCTGCAACAGTATTGCTGCAGTACCCCGGGCCAGATCGTTAGAACGCGTCGAAATCCAGCCTCTCAAACCATAATTCTAAGGCTCTCGCAATGCAGTAGTGGGGCGCAAAGCCATGCGTCACCTGCTATTCGCCGGACGTCGGATTTTCCTGACAAATCAGGCAAAACCTGCCGTTTGGCAGGCCTGCACCGCTTGACAGGCCGATTGCCGGATGTAGGCACAGTCACGGCGTTCCCGAGCGACCTGATTCGCTTGGGTCCGATGGTCCTCGATGGCGCGGATTGGCTCCCGGACTGCCTTCAAGGCGCCGTCATTGCGTATCAGTCCGGGTAAGTCCAGTTACAAAATATGTGCTGCCGGCGCTGCCGGAAATCGTGAGAGGATCGACCCGGATGGGGCGTTCGAAACATAGGGCGCGACGACATCAGGCAGGATATCGCTTGGAACCGGCCCGCTGGCTCGGCGGGCTGCTCGCCGTGTACTTCCTGCTCGGCCTGACCCAGGCGGCGAGCGCACAAGGGGCAGTGAGGTCGGTGCATGGCGACTGGCAAATCCGCTGCGACACCCCGCCCGGCGCCCAAGGCGAGCAATGCGCCCTGATCCAGAGCGTGGTCGCCGAGGACCGCTCGAACGCCGGCCTGACCGTGATCGTGCTGAAAACCGCCGACCAGAAGAGCAAGCTGATGCGGGTGGTCGCCCCCCTCGGCGTACTGCTGCCCTCTGGTCTTGGGCTCAAGCTCGACAACCAGGACGTCGGCCGCGCCGGGTTTGTCCGCTGCCTGCCGAACGGCTGTGTCGCCGAGGTGGTGATGGACGAAAAACTCTTGGGCCAGCTCCGAGGCGCCAAGACGGCGACTTTTATTATCTTTGAGACGCCCGAAGAGGGCATCGGGTTTCCGCTCAGCCTGAACGGGCTGGGTGAAGGATATGACAAGCTGCCGTGAGGGGGCGAGCCGATAGCTCCCCAAGATTCGGCTGATCGACTTAACCGGCGCTGGCGTAGTAGTCGAGCAGCCGGCGCGCCTCGATGGAAAGCCAGTCTGCTTCACCGCTGATATAGCCTTCGACTCGCCCGGTGATGCCGATCAAAAAGGTAATGGGCATGCCATAGAGCGCGAACGGCGTGTCGGCTTGGCCGCTTGCGCCGGCTCTTGCCACAAGTCCTTGCGGATCAAGCCCGATCGCAAGGCGCCGAAGCTTCAGCCCCTTTACGAAAGGCGCAACCACCGAGCGGTCGCGATCCGTCGCCACGGCGATCACTGCGAAGTCCCTACGGTCGCTCGCCGCCAGACTGTCCAGCATCGGCAGTTCGGTCCGGCAGGCCGGACACCAGGTCGCCCAGAAATTGACGAGCACCACCTTCCCTCTCAAGGAGGTCAAATCGATCGCCCCGCCGGAGAGACGCGGGATCGGCACGGACGGGACAGGCCTCGCGCCACGAAGCTGGATGAACTGATGCCGGGAGGTGGCGAATGGCGGCGGACCAGCGGCCTGGGCGCGCGTTGATGCGGCCGGGATCGCAACCGAGGCGCCGGCCCCGAGCAGCCCTGCAACGACCGTGCGGCGTGTTAGCCCGCGATGTAGCGTCATGGCGCGTGTCCGCTTGTCATGACCGGATGTAGGACCAACCGGCTTCCTGCAATTCGATGATGCGTCCGGGCCCGCTCGGCACCAGATCGACATTGTCGATCAGCGTGATCGGACGGCCCTCGCTGCGCTGCATGCCCTGCTTCGTCGCATCGCAGACCACGAAGCGGATGTTCGGATTCACCGCCCTTACCACCTGCAGCATGTCCTTCACCGGCGAGGTGTCGGCACGAAACATGTGAACGCCGGCATTGTAGGCAACGACCTCGATCATAAACGGCTCGTTGCGCTCCTGATAATATTTCGGAAGGTTGAGCGAGGTCGAGATCAAGGCCCGCATCGTGGTTGGATCGTCGCTATTGATCGGCAGCACCAGCCGATGCACCGGAGGCAATGCGCGCTTTGCCTCCGGTTTCGAGACAGCGGAGCCCGGCTCGGTCAGCAACAACGTCACGACCAGCGGCACGATGAAGGTCAGAGCCAGCCCGACCCATTTGATTGCCCGGCGGAAAGGCAGGCGCATTGTCGCTGCTTCAAAACGCCTTGGCGAGAGAGGCAATCGCCTCACGCTCCGAATAGGCCACGAGCGCGTTGAGCGAGAGCAGGACAATTGCCGGCACCGGCGATCCGCCGATGACGAACAGGTGCGTGATCACGGCGCCGATCATGATGCAGATCAGCAGCAGCGCACCGAAGCCGGCCTTTCGTGGAAGCAGCAACAGGATTGCCCCGATGACCTCGAGACTGCCGGTCAAATAGCGAAACCATTGACCGAGCCCAATGTGGTGAAACTCGTCCACCATCATCGGCACGCCGTAGAGCTTGACGCCCCCGGCCCCCAGAAACGCCAGCGCCAGCAATCCTCTGACAATCCACACGCCAACATGGGTCCAACGGCGCCCGGCAGGCACAGCAACGTCCGACATCGAAAACTCCAGAAAGTTTGAGAAACGGTCCCCAGGTGTCCAAGACTTAAGGTGCCTAAGGCTTAAGGCGCCCAAGACTTAAGGTGCCCAAGGCTTTCAAAATCAAAATTCGGCACTAAGATGAAATTGACAAGTAGGATGATTTTTCTGGGGTAGTATGAAAAAGCAGACCAATGAGCCCGCACCGTCCGAATGCCCCGCAGCGCCGCAGCTTCAGCGCGCCCTTCGCGTGCTTTCCGGCAAGTGGAAGGGCGAAATCCTCTGGCAGTTGGTCGGCGGCAAGCGCCGGTTCGGCGAATTGCGGCGCGCCATTCCCGACGTGACGCAGCACATGCTGACCACGCAACTGCGCGATCTCGAAAACGAAGGCCTGGTGAAGCGCACCGTGTTCCCCGAAGTGCCGCCGCGGGTCGAATACGAAATGACGCCGGCAGCGAAGGACCTGAAGCCGGTATTCGACGAACTGTCCCGCTGGGCCAATGCGCACGGCAGGCTGGAGTCCGATTCGGAGGCCGCGAATGCGGCCGGCAAAGCGCATGACAAAGGGCTGTGAGGAACCCTCCCCTTTTGCTGCGGTCATGACTATCTTCCGTGATCGTCGTCCCTGCGAACGCAGGGACCCATAACCACAGATGTCCGCGTTGTAATGTGAACTCGCCGGACGTCTGCGCTTAGAATCGGCGCTTGTGGTTATGGGTCCCCGCATTCGCGGGGACGACAGCAAACATTCGCATCGGAGCCTGCATGACCAATCTCGCCACCACCTCCCTGCTCGACCGCGCCAATCTCGACCGCGATGCCGTCAGACGCGAGATCACGCGGGGGCTTTTGGGCGCTGACGACGGCGAGCTGTTTCTGGAATACGGCCAGACCGAAGCGCTCGGCTTCGATAATGGCCGGCTGAAGCAGGCGACCTACGACACCTCGCAGGGATTTGGCCTGCGCGCGGTGAAGGACGACGCGGTCGGCTATGCGCATTCCTCCGACGTATCGCTGCCGGCGCTGATCCGCGCGGCGGACGCGGTCGCCGCGGTGCGCGGCGGCTACAGCGGCAATTTTGCCGCTGCTCCCGCGCATACCAACGTTCGGCTTTATGGCGACGAGAATCCTTTGGATGCGCCGGGGTTCGAAGCCAAGGTCAAGCTGCTGGCAGAGATCGACGCCTATGTTCGCGACAAGGATCCGCGGGTGCGGCAGGCTTCCATCAGCCTGGGCGCCACCTGGCAGGTGGTGGAAATTTTGCGGCCCGACGGCGAGAGCTATCGCGACATCCGCCCATTGGTGCGCGTGAATATTTCCGTGGTCGCCGGACAAGGCGACCGGCAGGAAAGCGGCAGCAAGGGCTATGGCGGCCGCGAGGGCTATGCACGCTTCATCGAAACCAAGGCGTGGCGCGAGGCTGCCGACGGCGCCATCCGCGAGGCGCTGGTCAATCTGGAATCGGTGCCTGCACCCGCTGGCGAAATGGACGTGGTGCTGGGCGCCGGCTGGCCCGGCGTGATGCTGCATGAAGCGGTCGGTCATGGCCTCGAAGGCGACTTCAACCGCAAGCAGACGTCGGCTTTCGCAGGACTGATGGGCAAGCAGGTCGCGGCCAAAGGCGTCACCGTCGTCGACGACGGCACCATCGCGTCGCGGCGCGGTTCTCTTTCAATTGACGACGAGGGCACGCCGACCAACCGCACCGTGCTGATCGAAGACGGCATTCTGGTCGGCTACATGCAGGACCGCCAGAACGCGCGGCTGATGAACATGAAGCCGACCGGCAACGGCCGTCGTCAGAGCTACGCCCATGTGCCGATGCCGCGCATGACCAACACCTATATGCTGGCCGGTGATCGCGATCCGGCAGAGATCATCGCTTCGGTGAAGAAGGGCGTTTATGCCGCGAATTTCGGCGGCGGCCAGGTCGACATCACCTCGGGCAAGTATGTGTTCCAGTGCACCGAGGCCTACAAGATCGAGAACGGCAAGCTCGGCGCGCCCTTGAAGGGCGCAATGCTGATCGGCAACGGGCCGACCGACCTGCACCGCATCACCATGGTCGGCAACGATCTGGCGCTCGATACCGGCATCGGCACCTGCGGCAAGAACGGCCAGGGCGTGCCGGTCGGCGTCGGCCAGCCGACGCTGCGGATGGAAAGGATCACGGTCGGAGGTACGGGCTAGTGAGCGACGAGAAACTGGTAGGTGATCAAAAGGACGCCTCTCTTAGCAAGGTAGCGAGTTGGCGCGCCCAGGCGGTGCAACTGGCGGCGATCGTTGCCGTCGTCTTCATCGCCAAGGGCGCGCTGGCCGAGCCGTTTTACGTGCCGTCCGGCTCGATGGAGCCGACGCTTCTGATCGGCGATGCGCTACTCGCCTCGAAATATCCTTACGGCTATGGCGCGGCGTCGCTGCCGATCCAGATCACGCTACCCGAGACCGGCCGCCTGTTCGGCGAAACACCCAAGCGCGGCGACGTCGTCGTGTTCCGCTGGCCGGGCGACCGCTCGCAGGCCTGGGTCAAGCGCGTGGTCGGATTGCCGGGCGACCGCATCCAGTTGCGGCAGGGCCAGCTCTTCATCAACGACCATGCCGCGACGTTGGAGCCGGACGGCCTGGCGCAGGCCGAAGACGATCGCGGCAATACCGAACGGGCCTATCGCTTCGTCGAGACGCTGCCGAACGGCGTCAGCCATGCCATCTTCAAGATGCGCGACAATGGAAGGCTCGACAACACGCCCGAGGTCATCGTGCCGCCGGGCAAACTGTTCGTGCTCGGCGACAACAGGGACAATTCCGCCGACAGCCGCGTCTCCGTGCGCGACGGCGGCGTGGGATTGTTGCCGATCGACAATCTGATCGGCCGCGCCGATGCCGTGGTCGGCTCCTGGGATCTCGGCATCCGTAACCAGCCGGTATGGACCTGGCTGTCGGGTTTCCGGCTGGCGCGGTTTTTTACGTCCGTGCATTGAGGACGTAGCCGGCCGCGCATGACCTTCGACGACGTCCGAAAAATCGCGCTGGCCTGGCCGGAGGTCGAGGACGGCACTTCCTACGGCACGCCGGCCTTGAAAGTGCGCAAGAAGATGCTCGTGCGGCTGAAGGAGGACGGCGACAGCCTGGTGATGCCGGGCGTGCCAAGGGATGAGCGCGAGATACTGGTGGAAAGCCAGCCGAGGGTATTTTACTTCACCGGTCACTACCGCGATTATCCGATGGTGCTGATCCGCCTGTCGAAGGCCAGCCGCGCCATCGTCGAGCCGTTCCTGCGGCGACACTGGCGCAGTTTGGCGTCGAAGAAGGCGGTGAAGGAATTCGACGGGAATTTGTAGGGTGGGCAAAGGTGCACTTCGCCGTGCCCACCATCTCGCTCGCAACATTGGACATGATGGGCACGCGGAGCCTGTCATCGGGCGCGCATTCGCGCGACCCGTTGGCTTTGCCCACCTTACGGCGGCGTGCCTATGGATAGAGACCAATTCCTCACCGCCGCATTACAAAATCCCATCAACGAAATCATCACCGAGGAACTGTTTCGGCTATCGCTGCCGGACGCGTGGCTGGTCTCCGGCTGCCTGGTGCAGACGGTGTGGAACGTGCTGACCAAGCGCGCGGTCGATTACGGCATCAACGATTACGACGTGTTCTATTTCGATCCCGATACGTCCTGGGAAGCCGAGGATGCCGTCATCCGCACGCTGACGCGGCGCTTTTCAAGCCGCGGCATCGCGGTCGAGGCGCGCAACCAGGCGCGCGTGCACCTCTGGTACCCGGAGAAACATGGCCTGCCCTACCCGCCGTTGCGTTGCTCGACCGATGGCATCGACCGCTTCCTGACCAAGAACACCCAGATCGGAATCCGGCGCACGCGGGATGGCTATGAGGTTTACGCGCCGAATGGTTTTGATGATGCCGCTGGGATGATCGCGCGGCCCAACCCGGGACCAAATTTCTCTGCTGCGAATTACGCGGCAAAAGCTGAGCGATGGAAGGCGCTGTGGCCGGAGTTCACGGTACTGCCGACGAATGCACCATAACAATCATCGTCGTCCCTGCGAACGCAGGGACCCATAACCACCAGCCTACATTGTCGAAGCGCAGCCGTCGCCCCTTGTGCCCTTTGCGCGGGCCGCGGTGTATGGGCCCCTGCGTTCGCAGGGGCGACATGTTGAGAGGTCCTCGCCTCTATCCCGTACAAGGCCGCTACCGCACCACGCCTGAGGTAAACCCCGCCTTCCTTCGCGGCGGCTTGATGTCCTTCTTCAGGAAGCAATGGGCGTCCTTGCCGGCGTAGCCGGGGCGCGCGTAGGTCCAGGCGCGGCATTTGTTGTCGGCGGCGCAGGCTGCCTTGCAGACGTCATCGCCGTCGCCGTCCTTGAGATCGAAATTCTTGTAATCGCCGCCGACGCGGTCGATTGAGGTTTCAACGCTATCATTGCGGCGCTCGACCACGCCGGCGCCGCGCACGCCGGAAACGCAGCAATCGCCGCTCTTGATTCGGGGCGGCACGCTGCCCTTCAGCCAGCAGACCGCGCCCTTGATCAAGCCGGTCGGATAATTAAAGCTCCAGGCGCGGCAGCGCCGATCGCGCTCACAGATCAGCGCGCATTCCGCCGGATCGCCCGAGGTCACGGGAGCGCTGAGATAATCGCCGCCGGGACGGTCGAAATTGGCCTGCGCCAGCGCCGGGCGCGTGCATACGGCCGCCGCCAAAAAGGCGAGCGCCACCATACACGCCCTGAGCAGGCGACCAGTCTCCATCTGCGGTTGCTTTCGAATGCGCGCGTTGTCAGCGCGGGATGACTTTCCTCGAAAAGTCGTCCCGCCCTCAGCCCATTGATTCAGCATGATTTTTTCGAAAGACCGGCAGGCGGTCGTTCGGATCATGCTGGATCGGCCGTCATTTGAGCGTCATCAACCTGTACGGCGGATGAACGGCCCGAAGACCAGGCAACCCGTTTAATCAGAACGCGTATTCCTGATAGACCGGCTCCACGGAGCCACCCCAATCGCCGTTGAATTTATCCAGCATCTCTTCCGCCGGCGTGCGGCCCGCTTCGAGGATGCGCTCCAGCGGTTCAAGGTGGCGGCTCTCGTCGCGGCCGGAGTGGTCGACGCGGTTGCGCCGCCGCAAGCCCGCATGCGACAGCTTCAGGCATTCCTTGGCCATCTCGAACAGATAGCGGTCCTTGATCCTGGCCTTGAAGCCGAAGCGCGGGACGTCGTCGCGCAACGCCTGACGCTCCGCGGCGGTCCAGTGGCTGACCAGGTCCCAGGCCGCGTCGAGGCTGTCATTGTCGTACAACAGGCCGACCCAGAACGCCGGCAGCGCCGGCAGGCGACCCCACGGCACGCCATCGGCGCCGCGCATTTCCAGATAACGCTTCAGGCGGACTTCCGGGAAGATCGTCGACAGATGATTGGCCCAATCTGATATCGTCGGGCGCTCGCCGGGCAGCGAGTTGTTGCGGCCCTCGAAGAAGGCGCGGAACGACGAGCCGGCGACATCGATATAGGTCTCGCCGCGTTTGACGAAGTACATGGGCACATCGAGCGCGTAGTCGACCCAGCGCTCGAATCCCATGCCGTCCTCGAATACCCACGGCAACATGCCGGCGCGCGCGTTATCCGTGTCGCGCCAGATCTCGGAGCGAAACGACAGGAAGCCGTTGGGCTTGCCCTCGGTGAACGGCGAATTGGCAAACAAAGCGGTTGCCACCGGCTGCAGCGCGATCGACACCCGCAGCTTCTTGACCATGTCGGCTTCGGAGGAGAAGTCGAGATTGGTCTGCACCGTACAGGTCCGGTACATCATGTCGATGCCGTACTGGCCGACCTTCGGCATGTAGTTGGTCATGATCTTGTAGCGGCCCTTGGGCATCATCGGGATCTGCGACCGCGACCAGGACGGCGTCATGCCAAGCCCGAGGAAGCCGATGCCCAACGGCGTCGCGATCTCGCGGACCTGCGCCAGGTGCGCCATCAGCTCGGACTGGGTCTGGTGCACGTTCTCGAGCGGGGCGCCCGACAATTCGAACTGCCCGCCCGGCTCCAGTGAGATCGCGCCGCCCCCAGTGACGTCATACAGCCCGATGATGTTGCCGTTCTCCATGATCGGCTCCCAGCCGAGCAAGAGCTGCATGCCTTCGAGCAGCGCCCCGATGCCGCGCGCGCCTTCATACGGCACAGGCTGGCGGCCCTCCAGCGTGAACGGGGTCTTCTCATGCTCGGTGCCGATGCGAAACTCGGACGGCTGTTTGATGCCGGCCTCGAACCACGCGACGAGTTCGTCACGCGATTGCAGCGGCGTCATATCGATCTGGTCACGCGCCATGAAAAAATCCGGATATCTGGCGATTCGACCGAACGCGCCGTGTGGCTGAAGGGGTGCGGGCAGCAACGTCCGCACCAACGAAACGTATCAAAGATGTCATCGCGCCGGCACGCCGTCGCGGGCAGCGGCCGCCTTGACGTCGGAGCACGAACAACCCAGCCGGTCGAGCAGACCGCAAAGCTTCATGGCGTCGGCATCGGACAGTTTGGAGCCGACGTGCTTTTCGATCGCCGCCGAATAGGCGCCCCACATCTTCTTCTGCAACTCGCGCCCGGCTTCGGTGATCTCCACGAACTGGCCGCGCTTGTCGATCTTGCATTCGCGCCGTGCCGCCAGGCCCTCGTCCACCAGGCGGTCGATCAGCCGCGAGGTGGAATATTGCGGGATCAGCATCTGCTTTTCCAGCTCTACCGGGCGCATCTCGCCGGACGGGGCGCGCGACAGTTCCAATAGCGCATCATACCAGGCGAGCGGCGGAAAGCCCGCCTTCTTCAAATCCTGTTCGACGGCATCGAGCACCCGGCTCTGCACCCGCATCAGGCGGATCCAGGCGGCGGTCGCCTCGGTCGATGGTTTGCGTTTCATAGCCCAATCCGTATCTGTCACACATCACTGTACCGCACTAAATGCATCTGCATCAATCTTGACTATTCCATGCAAATGCATTTAGTCATCCCGCCAATAATATCGAGGGAAGGAAAAATCCAATGAAACTGTATTATTCCCCGGGCGCCTGTTCGCTATCCCCCCATATCGCGCTTCTCGAGGCCGGTCTGCCCTACGACCTGGTCAAGGTCGACCTGCGTGCCAAGAAGCTGGAGAATGGTGACGACTTTTTGAAGGTCAACCCGAAGGGCCAGGTGCCGGCCCTCGCCCTCGATTCGGGCGAACTGGTCACCGAAGGGCCGATTATCGTCCAGATGATCGCCGACAAGGCGGGCAAGAACCTGGCGCCGCCCCGCGATTCGGACGAGCGCTACAAGCTGCTGGAATGGCTGAACTACATCACGACCGAGCTGCACAAGAATCTCGGACCGATGTTCTCACCTCTGCTCGCCGACGACGCCAAGGCGTTTTTCAAGGACCGCGCCATGGGCAAGTTCAAGTACCTGGAAACGGCGCTCGCCGGGCGCGACTACCTGATGGGCAAGCAATTCACCGTGGCCGACGGCTATCTGTTCACCATGCTGATGTGGGCGACTGACCGGTTGAAATTCGACCTTTCAGCCATGCCGAACCTTCTCGCCTACAAGGCCCGCATCGCTGCGCGCCCGAAGGTGCAGGAGGCGATGACCAAGGAAGGGCTGCTGAAGGCGGCGTGAACGTTCGACAGAGACAACGGACAAGGGCCGGATCGACGATCCGGCCCTTTTTCTTTCCGTCATTGCGAGCGCAGCGAAGCAATCCATATCGCGGCATAACGGATAGATGGATTGCTTCGTCGCTTTGCTCCTCGCAATGACGCTGTCGCTGCCCCTTACGCCGCCTGCTTCTTCGGCGGGAAGCGGCCGTAGAAGGTCTCGCCGCTCGCCGCCATATCTTCGAGGAGTTTCGGCGGGGTGAAGCGCGAGCCGTATTTGGCCTCCAGCTTGTGGCAGAGCTCGACAAACTTCCGCGTGCCCATGAAGTCGATATAGGACAGCGTGCCGCCGGTGAATGGCGCGAAGCCGAAGCCCAAGATCGAGCCGACATCGGCCTCGCGCGGGTCGGTGATGACGTGGTCCTCCACCGTGCGCGCGGCCTCCACCGCCTGCACCACCAGGAAGCGCTGCTTCAGTTCCTCTACATCGATTGTGTCGGGGTCGAGCTGTTTCGGCTGCAGCGCAGATAGTCCCGGCCACAGGCTCTTCTGGCCCTTGCCCTTTTCGGGGTAATCGTAAAAGCCCTTGGCATTCTTGCGCCCCAGGCGGCCCTGCTTCTCGACCAACTCCACCATCAGCTTCTTCTGGTCGGGGTTGATGGCGTTGGGGCCGAGATCGGCCTCGGTCGCCTTGATGACCTTCAGCCCGAGGTCGAGAGCTACTTCATCCGACAGCGACAGCGGACCGACCGGCATGCCGGCCATCTTGGCGCAGTTCTCGATCATCGCCGGCGGCACGCCTTCGAGGAACATCTCGTTGCCTTCGGCGATGTAACGGCCGACGCAACGGTTGGCGTAGAAGCCACGGGAATCATTTACGACGATCGGCGTCTTGCCGATCACCCGCACATAGTCGAGCGCGGCGGCGAGCGCGACATCGCCGGTGTTCTTGCCGAGAATGATCTCAACCAGCATCATCTTCTCGACCGGCGAGAAGAAATGGATACCGATGAACTTGCCCTGCTCCTTAAAGCTTTCGGCCAGCGAGGTGATCGGCAGCGTCGAGGTGTTGGACGCGAAGATCGCGTCAGGCTTGAGATATTGCTGCGCCTTGGCGAAGGTTTCCGCCTTGACCTTGCGGTCCTCGAACACCGCCTCGATGACGAGGTCGCAATCCCCGAGCGCGGCGTAATCCGCTGATGGTGTGATGCGCGCCAGCAGCGCGTCGCGATCGCCTGCCTTGGCGCGGCCCTTGGCGATTTGCTCGTCGATCACCTTCTGCGCATGCGCCTTGCCCTTGTCGGCGCTTTCCTGGTCGCGGTCGATTAGGACGACGTCGAGGCCAGCGCGGGCCGAGACGTAGCCAACGCTGGCGCCCATGAAGCCGGCGCCGATCACGGCGATCTTCTTCACCTTGGTTGGCGGCACGTTCGCAGGCCGCCGCGCGCCCTTGTTCAGTTCCTGCATCGACAGGAACAGGCTGCGGATCATCGCGGCGGCTTCCTTGGAGCGCAGCACTTGCGTGAAGTAGCGCGACTCGACGCGGAGCGCGGCGTCGATCGGCAACTGCAGGCCCTCATAGACGCAGCTCATGATGGCGCGCGCCGCCGGATAATTGTCGTAGGTCTCGCGGCGGTAGATCGCATTCCCCGCCGGGAACATCATCATGCCGGCCTTGGAGAACACCGGTCCGCCCGGCAGCTTGAAGCCCTTCTCGTCCCAGGGCGCGACCGCCTTGCCGCCGCCCTTGATCCAGTCCTTCGCCGCCTTGATCAGGTCGGAAGCCGGCACGATGGCGTGGATCAGGTTCAGCGACTTGGCCTTCTCCACGGTGACCGGGTCGCCCTTAAGCAGGATCGTCATGGCGTCCTGCGGCGGCACCAGGCGCGGCACGCGCTGGGTGCCGCCGGCACCGGGGAATAGGCCGACCTTCACCTCGGGGAGGCCGAGGCGGGTCTTGGGATTTTCGGCCGCAACACGGTAGTGGCAGGACAGCGTCACCTCAAAACCGCCGCCGAGCGCCAGCCCGTTGATCGCGGCCGCCCACGGCTTGCCGCAGGTTTCGATGCCGCGCAGCACCAGCGAGAAGCGCCGGCTCTGGTCGAACAGCATCTGGTTGGCGGCAACCTCGCCCTTTTCCTTGAAGACTTTCGCGTATTCCTTGTTCATGCCCTCGAGCATGGAAAGATCGGCACCGGCGCAGAACGCTTCCTTAGCGGAGGTGATGACGACGCCCTTTACGGCGGCGTCCGCCGTGGTCTGTTTCAGGATCTCCTCGAGCTCGGTGGTCGAGGTTTCATCGAGTACGTTCATCGAACGTCCCGGAATGTCCCAGGTGACGAGCGCAATGCCGTCGGCGTCGGTCTCTAGCTTGAAATTCTTGAAGGCCATGTCGTTGCTCCCTCGGTGCCGGCAGCCGATGTCAGGCGCGGCGGTTGTGTCTGTGATCTCGTAGAGCGGGCAAAGGCGCACTTGCGCCGTGCCCACCATCGCTTGTGGAGAATTCCATGGTGGGCACGCTTCGCTTTGCCCAGCCTACCGCAGTTACACCCGTTCGATGATCGTAGCGGTCCCCATGCCGCCGCCGATGCACAACGTCACCAACGCAGTCGATTTGTTGGTGCGCTCCAACTCGTCGAGTACGGTGCCGAGGATCATGGCGCCCGTTGCGCCTAGCGGATGGCCGAGCGCGATCGCGCCGCCATTGACGTTGATCTTCGAATTGTCAATCTCGAACGCCTGCATGTAACGCAACACGACGGAAGCAAAGGCCTCGTTGAGCTCGAACAGGTCGATGTCCGACTTCTTCATGCCGGAACGCTCGAACAGCTTTTCGGTGACGTCGACCGGGCCGGTCAGCATCATCGCGGGCTCCGATCCGATGTTGGCGAAGGCACGGATTTTTGCGCGCGGCTTCAGGCCGTGCTTGGCACCCGCTTCCTTGCTGCCGAGCAGCACCGCGCCGGCGCCATCGACGATGCCGGAAGAGTTACCGGCATGGTGGACGTAATTGACGCGCTCGATTTCGGGGTGCGACTGGATCGCGACCGCATCGAAGCCGCCCATCTGCCCGACGACGGTGAACGACGGCTGCAGTTGCGCCAGCGACTGCATCGTCGTCGTGGGCCGCATATGCTCATCCTTGGCAAGGATGGTCAGGCCGTTGACGTCCTTCACCGGAACCACGGACTTGGTGAAGCGACCCTCGTCCCAGGCCTTGGCGGCGCGTTGCTGGCTCTGCACGGCATAGGCGTCGACGTCGTCGCGCGAAAAACCGTATTTGGTGGCGATCAGATCGGCCGAGACGCCCTGCGGCATGAAGTAGGACGGCACCGCCATCGACGGGTCCATCGGCCAGGCGCCGCCGGACGCACCGATGCCGACGCGGCTCATCGATTCGGCGCCGCCGCCGATCACGAGTTGATGCTGGCCGGCCATGATCTGGGCGGCAGCAAAGTTCACGGCGTCGAGGCCGGAGGCGCAGAACCGGCTGATCTGCACGCCGGGGACGCTTTCGCCGAGGCCCGCCTTCAGCGCCGCGAAGCGCGCGATGTCGCTGCCGGCTTCGCCGACCGGATCGACCACGCCGAGGATAACGTCGTCAACGACGTCTTCAGCGAGGTTGTTGCGTTCCTTCAGCGCCTGCAGCGGCACGGTGGCGAGCGCCAGCGCCGTGACCTCGTGCAGCGCGCCATCGGGCTTGCCGCGGCCGCGCGGGGTGCGAACGTGATCGTAGATATATGCCTCAGGCATGACGCCCTCCCTGGTATGAGGATCATAATATTATAGGCAGATCGAACGGGAAACGGCGAAAAATCAGAACGCCTCCGCCGCCAGTTCCATGGTGGTCGCGCAACCGGACTGAATGCGCGCAAGATGGACGTGGGTCTCCGGCAGCATCCGCTCCATGAAGAAGCGGCCGGTCACCAGTTTGGTCGTCAGATAGGGCGTGGCACCATCAGCCGCAATCTTGTCCTGCGCCACCTTCGCCATCCGCGCCCACATGTAGCCGAAGGCGACGAGACCAAACAATTGCATGTAGTCGGTGGCGGCGGCACCGGCGTTGTCGGGCTTGGTCAGCGCGTTCTGCATCAGCCAGCCGGTGGCCTGCTGCAGATGGCCGAGCGCGGTCGAGAGCGGCGCCACGAACGGCTTCATCGCCTCATTGCCGCCGTGCTCCTTGGCAAAGCCTGCGACCTCGGCAAAGAACGCCATCACGGCGCGGCCGCCGTTCCGCGGCAGCTTGCGGCCGACCAGGTCGAGCGCCTGGATGCCGTTGGCGCCCTCATAGAGCATAGCGATGCGCGCATCGCGCACGAACTGCTCCATGCCGTGCTCGGCGATATAGCCGTGGCCGCCATACATCTGCTGCGCCAGCACCGCGTTGGAGAAGCCGACGTCGGTCATCACGCCCTTCATGACCGGGGTCATCAGGCCCATGTGATCGTCGGCGGCCTCTCGATCCTTCGGATCAGAGGAGCGGTGGGCGACGTCGCTCTTCAGCGCGGTCCACACCACCATGGCGCGCGCCGCCTCGTTGAAGGCGCGGATGGTGAGCAGCACGCGGCGAACATCCGGATGCACGATGATCGGATCGGCCGGCTTGTCCGCCTCCTTTGCGCCGGTGAGCGACCGGCCCTGCAGACGCTCGCGCGCATAGGCGACGGCGTTTTGATAGGCGACTTCGGACTGCGCCAGACCTTGCACGGCGACGCCGAGGCGGGCCTCGTTCATCATCACGAACATGCCCTGCATGCCCTTGTTCTCTTCGCCGATCAGCCAGCCGGTGGCGTTGTCGTAGTTCATCACGCAGGTCGAATTGCCGTGGATGCCCATCTTGTGCTCGATCGAGCCGCAGGACACGCCGTTGCGCTGCCCCAGCGATCCGTCGGCGTTGACGAGGAATTTCGGCACCACGAACAGCGACACGCCCTTGATGCCGGCGGGAGCGCCTTCGATGCGCGCCAACACCAGATGGATGATGTTCTCGGCGAGGTCATGCTCGCCGGACGAGATGAATATCTTGGTGCCCGTGATCTTGTAGCTGCCGTCGGCCTGCTTCACCGCCTTGCTGCGCAACAGGCCGAGATCCGTGCCGCATTGCGGCTCGGTGAGGTTCATGGTGCCGGTCCACTGACCCGCCACCATCTTCGGCACGAACATGTTCTTCTGTTCAGGCTTGCCGTGCACCAGAAGCGCAGCCGTCGCGCCCATGGTCAGGCCGCCATACATCGAGAACGCCATATTGGCCGCGCTCTGGAATTCGGTGACGACCTGGCTCAACGTCACCGGCAGCCCCTGCCCGCCATATTCCGCCGGCGCCGACAGACCGAGCCAGCCGCCTTCGGCCACCTGCTTGAAGGCTTCCTTGAACCCCTTCGGCGTCGTTACCGAGCCGTCGTCATGCCGCTTGCAGCCTTCGAGATCGCCGACACGGTTGAGCGGCTGCAGCACCTCTTCGGAGAGTTTTGCGGCCTCGCCCAAAATCGCTTCGCGCACATCCGCGGAAGCGTCGGTGAAACCGGGCAGATTGTCGTAGCGATCGATCTGGAACACGTCGTTGAGCAGAAAGGTGACGTCTTCCACGGGGGCTTTGTAGATCGGCATGATGTTCTCCCGGCAGGGCAGGCTTGAATACTGGCGGCGGCGCTTGAGTTGAAATTGTGCGGCGTTCCGGAAAGCGACCTTATCCGGTTCCCGATGTCCTAGGGAGTGACCAGGCCAGCAAATATCCCGACAGGCATTGCGACATAAACGACGCCGGGGATGGTGGCGGCCTAGATCTCTCGCCCCCTGTCACTGCTTGGCGAGTTGTTCCCCCATCAAGCGGTGTAGCAGATTGATTCCCTTCAGCGGACGCACCATCACCTTGAAGTGCGTGATCTTACCGTCATCGCTGAAGGTGATGATGTCGACGCCGTTGATCTTGATACCCTCGATCACGTTTTCGAATTCGAGGACCGCGCCGTGCGGGCTGCGCCATTCGCCTGTGTATTTGAAGCCGGGGCCGCCCAGCACCTTCGCGGCGCTCGCCAGATATTTGAAGGTGATGTCGCGCCCGCGCTGCGGCGTATGGACGACCGGGCTTTCGAACACCGCATCCGGGTGCAACAGATCCCATAGCGCCGCCGTGTCATGGGACTTCATGTAGCCGTACCACTTGTCGAGGCCGCTCATGGTCATCATGTCTCCTATCCGGGCGATGACGGGCTGGCGCCGGGGAATGGCTTCTCCGGAGCTTATGCGCGTTGACGCATATGCAACTTTATGCATAATGTCAAATCACATGAAAGCCGGAGGCCGGCGTCTTGGCGCTTGGTGACGCGATCCTTGCCTGTCTGACCGAACGTCCGATGACGGGATATGAACTCGCCAAGACGTTCGACAACTCGATCGGGTTTTTCTGGAAGGCCGACCACCAGCAGATCTACCGGGAACTCACAAAGCTTCGCGACCGCGGCCACATCCAGGGCCGCGAGGTGGTGCAGTCCGGCAAGCCGAACAAGCTGGTCTATACCCTCACACCGGAGGGGCGCGCCGCGCTTCGGCACTGGGCCGCGCGGCCGAGCGTTCCGGCTTCGATCAAGGACGACCTCCTGGTGCGGCTCTACGCGCTCGACAGTGTCGACATCGAACCGTTGCGCACCGATCTGATGGCGCGGCTGGAACACCACCGCGACCGCTTCGCCCGCTACGAACGCCTGCTCAACAAGCGATTTCCTGACGGCAAGGCGCCCCCGGCCGATGTCGGCAAATTGCTGGGACTTCGCATCGGCCTAAGCCACGAACGGGCCGTGGCCGAGTGGTGCGAAGAGGCGATCGAGGCATTGTCGGCCCTGTCTCCCGGCGTGGAGCGGACCAGCGTCGTACCGATCGAGGACGTCAAACGCGGCTAACGCCGGCCGATTTGGCCGCCTGGTAACTTTTGGGGCCGTCCGTCCCATTCCTTAACCGCTTCTTTACCGTAACGCGGAAAAGTCGGTTCCGAGGCAGGCGACCCGCGCGAAAATACGATTGTCTCTTCAGTGGGACGCGCGGGGAGGCTGATGGCGCGGGTGGGGCGCCGTAGCGGAACCGGACGAGAGCATGAATTCGCGCGTATCGTGGAGTGTTGACGGCATCGATCCATCGGTGCGCGACAGGGCCGAGGCGGCTGCGCGCCGCGCCGGCATGTCGCTGAACGAATGGCTGAATTCCACCATCGGCGAACCGGCCCCGCCCAGTTTCGGCGCGCCCTCCGGTCAGCGGCCGGCGACGCCGGGCCGCCAGATCCCCGACGTGGCCGACATTCACCAGCGGCTGGATTCGATCACAAAGCAGATCGAGCAGATTTCGCGGCCTGCAGTCCGCGGCGAAGCCGCTCATGGCGAGCCGACGGTGGCGCGCCAGCTCAACGAGGCCATTTCGCGCCTCGACGCGCGGCTGTCGCAGATTTCGAATCCCGTGCCGGCTCGTCAGGTCCAGATGCAGGAAAGGCAGCGCCAGACAGATTTGGTCGAGCGTGCCGCGGCCCAGGTCTATCGCCCGGCGCCGCCGCTTAGCCCGGCCTCGATGGATTTTGCGATCGCTGAAATCGCCGCGCGCCAGAACGAACTCGATACACCGCCGCCGCGCCAGATGCCGCCGCGCAATGCCGCGCCGACGACCCCTGCCGCCCAGCCCCATTCTGCGCAGCCCAAATCTGTGCAGCCAGTGACGCATGCCGCGCCTACGGGGCCGGACTTTTCTTCGCTCGAACGGCACCTGATCAAGATCACGAGCCAGATCGAGGCACTGCAGCGTCCCGATCATATCGAACAGTCGATCGCGGCGTTCCGCAGCGAGCTTGCCGAAATCCGTCAGGCCATCACCGAGGCGGTGCCGCGCCGGGAGATCGAATCGCTCGAGAACGAAATCCGCTCGCTGTCCCGCCGCATCGACGATAGCCGCTATAACGGCACCGACGGCCAGATGCTGGCCAACATCGAGCGCGCCCTTAGCGAAATCCGCGAAGCGTTGCGCTCGCTGACGCCGGCCGAGCAGCTCACCGGCTATGACGAGGCGATCCACAATCTCGGCGCCAAGCTCGACCTGATCCTGCGCGCGAACGACGATCCGTCGACGGTGCAACAGCTCGAAAGCGCGATCGCGGCGCTGCGCGGGATCGTCTCCAACGTCGCCTCCAACGACGCGCTGGCCCGGCTCGCCGACGACGTGCACACGCTGTCGGCCAAGGTCGACCAGCTTTCCCGCTTTGACGGCAACAGCGATGCCTTCGGCATTCTCGAACAGCGCCTGGCCGCGCTGACCTCGACGCTAGAATCCCGACAGCCGCCGGCCGCAAGCGAGAATTCGGAATATGTCGAGAACGCGCTGCGCTCGCTGTCGGAGCGGCTCGACCGCATTCCGGCCGGCGACGACAATGCGTCGGCGTTTGCCCATCTCGAACAACGCGTCTCGTATCTCCTGGAGCGCCTGGAAGCCTCCAACGATCGTTCCGCCGCCGCACCCGCCATCGACCTCGGACGGGTCGAGGAAGGCCTGCACGACATTCTGCGTTCTCTCGAACGCCAGCACGCCAGCCTGGTCGCGCTCGCCGAATCCAACCGCAACTCCGGCGGTGCATCGCAGCCGACGGACTCCGGCATCGTCGATCTGGTCAAGCGCGAACTATCCGATATCCGCTTCAGCCAGTCGGAAACCGACCGCCGCACGCAGGACTCGCTGGAGACCGTTCACAACACGCTCGGCCATGTGGTCGATCGCCTGTCGATGATCGAAGGCGATCTGCGCGGGGCTCGCGGTGCGCCGGCGACCTCCGCCTCTCCGCCTGCAACGGCCGAAACGCGCGAGGAAGCGCCCCGCCCGACCACGCCGCTGATGACCTATCCGCAGCAAACGAAGCCGGAATTGCCCAACCCTGCCGCGCTGCAGGGGAATGCTCCGGAGCCCTTTGCCGCCGCCCCGCGCGAATTCCACGCCGTGCAGCCAGTCGCGCCGCCACTACCGCCGCGGGCCATCAGCGAAATTCTGGAGCCGCATGCCGCCGCACCGCGCGCCGCGATCGCGCCTGAATTGCCGCCGGATCACCCGCTCGAGCCCGGCACGCGGCCGCCGCCGCGCGTCGCTTCGCCATCGGAACGGATAGCCGCTTCCGAAAACGCGATCAGCGAGATTGCTTCCGCACCGAAGGAGCCGGTCAGCTCATCGAGCTTCATTGCCGCCGCGCGCCGCGCCGCGCAGGCCGCAGCCGCCGCGCCCCCGCCCGAGAAAGCCGGACGTTCGGCTGCGAAGGTCGCATCGAAGGACAAGGGCGGCGACAAGGCCAAGGCCGGCGACAAGAACGCGCCGAACATTTCCTCCAAGATCCGCTCGCTGCTGGTCGGCGCGAGCGTGGTCGTGATCGTGCTCGGCACCTTCAAGATGGCGATGACGCTGCTGGATACCGGCAGCGTGCTGCAACTGCCGATGATGGAGCAGCCCAGAGAGCCGGCCCCACCGGCGCAGGCCCCCGCCCCCTCGGAGAGCAGCGCCAGGCCCGCACCCGCAATCCCCGCGCCGCAGGCGCCCTCGATGATCTCGCCGACGCCGGTCGAGAAGCAGTCGAACAATTCTTCGGCGCCGAACACGCTGGACAGCGCGCGGGTCGCAGCTCCGCCGCAGGCCATGGCATCACCGGTTATGGCCAGCGATATCACCGGCGCGATCCAGGCGATGCCGGCCAGCGGCGCCAAGCTTGCGATGATCGCGGTGCCGTCGAGCGAGCGGTTGCCCGATGGTATCGGCGGGCCGGTGCTGCGCGCCGCCGCGCTGAAGGGCGACCCGGCCGCGGCTTACGAGGTCGGTGTGCGCTTTGCCGAAGGCAAGGGCGTCGCCCCGAACCTCGACGAGGCCGCCAAATGGTACGACCGCGCGGCGCAGGCCGGCGTGGTGCCCGCACTGTTCCGGCTCGGCACCTTCTACGAGAAGGGCATGAGCGTGAAGAAGGACCTGGATATCGCGCGGCGTTACTACCTGCAGGCGGCCGAGCGCGGCAGCGCCAAGGCGATGCATAATCTGGCCGTGCTCGACGCCGATGGCGGCGGCAAGGGCGCCAATTACAAGAGCGCGTCGATCTGGTTCCGCAAGGCCGCCGATCGCGGCGTCGCCGACAGCCAGTTCAACCTCGGCATCCTCTATGCCCGCGGCATCGGCGTCGAGCAGAACCTCGCCGAATCCTTCAAATGGTTCAGCCTCGCAGCCGCCCAGGGCGATGCCGATGCCGGCCGCAAGCGCGACGATGTTGCCAAGCGCCTCGACGCCCAGTCGCTGGCAGCGGCCAAGCTTGCAATCCAGACCTTCACCGTGGAGCCGCAGCCCGACGAGGCCGTTAACGTGGCGTCACCCGCCGGCGGCTGGGATTCGCCGCCCGCACCTGCCACGGGCAAGCCCGCCGCCAAACCGGCTGCGACGACCAAGCGCACCGCCGCCGTTCACTAGAGCCATTTCGGTTCTGATTGAAGCAGAACCGGGCTCTAGGTTTTTGTTTTGACGCGTTTTCTTGACGCGAACCGGTGTCCACTTCGCTCGAAAACGGTCTAAGCGCCTGCCGGCATTGCCGCCATATCCTCGGCCATAAATTCGTATTAGTGCTTCTGGTCAGCCTGATCTTGAACGGATCCGGCTCGCAAAGAGGATCGATTGTCAGCCGACGACAGCCAGAACGGGGAAAATCGCCTCCGCCGCTCGCCGACGGGCCCTGCGGTTGCGCCACCGCGCCTCCCTCCCGGTCAGGCGCCGGCGCCGCCGCCCCGGCCACCCCGGCGCCAATGGCAGTTTTGGACGGTGGCGATCTTCATCCTGCTGGTTGCCGGCGTCTGCATTCGCGCCTACCGGGACCTGTCGCAACCGGAGGCTTGGCACTACTGGAAGGACCAGTATGTCTCGCCAAGCCTGACATCCCAGGTGATCGATGCGCTGCACCTCGATGGTTCGAGCCGGGGGCGCCGCGCCCTGTTCGTCAGCGGCACGATCGGCCCCGCCGCGGCGAGCTGGTTTCGCAGCAGGCTGGACCAGGCCAACCTCGCACCCGGTGACATCGTCTTGTTGGCCTCTCCCGGCGGTGATTTGAACCAGGCCGTGATCATGGGCGAGATCATCCGGTCACGGGGGCTAGCGACCGCGGTAGGCGCCGCCGACGCTGCGGGCCGCATCAAGCCCGGTTACTGCGCCAGCGCCTGCGTGCTGGCCTATGCCGGCGGCAAGGCCCGCTACGGCGTATTGGGCTCGGCATTGGGCGTTCATCGGTTTGTCACGACCAAGCCCCTGAGCGATCCCGTCGCAGAGGCCCAGCGGATATCAGGCGCGGTGTTGGGCTACATGACCAAAATGGGGGTTTCATCCTCGATCGTGGAAGCGATGTCCGAGACCAGGGACATTCGCTGGCTCAGCCCCAAGCAGGCGCTGGCGATGAACCTCGTCACCGACCAGCTCGGAAAGCCCTGAGCCGGCCGAGTGCCGACCCCCACGAACAGACTGGCTTTCCGGATTTTGTAACAGCGTTTCAACGTGCTGAGACACGCGCACGTACGGCAAAAATTTGCCTTGCCGGGCATTTTTAGTCCCTCACGCTGCCGAATTCAGTTATGCAAAGGCGCGGGAACCGGCCCTGCGCACGCAAAGGTGCATGCGCGAACCGGATTCCACTGCCGGCAAATACAAGAGAAACCATGCCGTGAGCGGCCCCTCGGCCGTCTCTTGCGGCAAAGCTACAAAAGCAGACGCGCGTGCAGCTCTACCTCCCGATCGCCGACATTCCGGTCAATGTTTTCCTCATCCTGGCGATGGGCGCGGCGGTCGGGTTCGTCTCCGGCATGTTCGGGATCGGCGGCGGCTTCCTGATGACGCCGCTGTTGATCTTCGTCGGCATTGCGCCCGCGGTCGCGGTCGCCTCGGTCGCCAGCCACATCGCGGCGTCCTCGTTCTCCGGCGCGATCTCCTACTGGCGGCGGCGCGCCATCGATCCGGTCCTGGCGGTGGTGCTGCTGAGCGGCGGCAGTTTGGGCACGGCGCTAGGGGTCTGGACCTTCACGCTGCTGCGCTCGCTCGGTCAGCTCGATCTCATGATCGCGACGTCTTACGTGATCCTGCTGACCACCGTCGGTGGCCTGATGTTCTGGGAAGGCCTGCGGGCGCTGCTCAGGGCCCGCCGCGGCGGTCCGGTCACCACGCGCCGCCCGGGCAGCCATGTCTGGATTCACGGCCTGCCGTTGAAGATGCGCTTCAAGCGCTCGAAAATCTATCTGTCCGTCATTCCGGTCGTCGTGATCGGCCTGGTCATTGGCTTCATCGGTGCCGTGATGGGGATCGGCGGCGGTTTCATCCTGGTGCCGCTGCTGATCTATGTGCTGCGGGTGCCGACCTCGACCGTGATCGGCACCTCAATGGTGCTCACCCTGGTCACGATGGTGTTCGCCACCATGCTGCATGCCGTGACCAATCATCTGGTCGATGCGGTGCTGGCGCTG
Organism: Bradyrhizobium sp. AZCC 1578; assembly: GCF_036924675.1. Lineage (NCBI taxonomy): Bacteria > Pseudomonadati > Pseudomonadota > Alphaproteobacteria > Hyphomicrobiales > Nitrobacteraceae > Bradyrhizobium > Bradyrhizobium sp. AZCC 1578. The sequence goes on along the minus strand of NZ_JAZHRZ010000001.1, from coordinate 4,611,039 downwards.
ATCCTGATGGTCGGCGGCGTCACCGGCGCCCAGTTCGGCGCCCGCGCGGGGCAGAAAATCCGCGGCGAGCATTTGCGGCTGCTGCTCGGGCTACTGGTTCTCGCCGTGGGCATTCGTTTCGCCGTTGAACTGGTGATCCGGCCCGAGGATCTCTTCACCGTCCGGGAAACGGGAGTGACGGGATGACCGCACGCCTGGCCCGCACGCTCGGATGGCTTGCGCTGGCCGCGGTGCTTGCGGCGTCGCCGGTTCGGGCCGAACGGCTAATCGTTTCGGTATCGAACCATCGCGTCACCGTGACGCCGAACTATTCCGGCGAGGAGCTGGTGCTGTTCGGTTCGGTCGAGAAGGACGCCAGCACGCCGGCCAATCGCACCTACGATCTCGTGGTGACGGTTGCCGGCCCGCGCGCCGACATGGTGACGCGCCGCAAGGAGCGCCGGTTCGGGATCTGGATCAACACCGACTCCCGGCAGTTTCTCCAGGTGCCGACCTATCTGGCGCTGTTTTCCAACCGCCCGTTCGACGCCATCGCCTCGCCCGAGGTGCAGCGGCGGCAGCAGCTCGGGCTGAACAACGTGCTGCTCACCCAGCGCGTCGGGCCCGACTACGCCGACGTCGTGCCGGACGATGCGTTCCGCAGCGCCTTCGTGCGGCTGCGCAAGCAGCATGGCCTCTATCGCGAGGAGACCTCGGCGGTGACATTCCTGACGCCGACGCTGTTCCGCACCGGCATTCCGCTGCCTGCGGAGGTGCCGATCGGTCTCTATAATGTCGAGATCAAGCTGTTCGCCGAAGGCGCGCTGGTGGCCAAGACCGACACTGCGTTTGAAATCGTGAAAGTCGGCTTTGAACAGTTCGTCGCGACGACCGCGCGCCAGAACGGATTTGTCTATGGGCTCGTCACTGCGTTCATGGCGCTGATGACAGGATGGATGGCATCGATCGTGTTTCGGAAGGATTGAGGCGTCAATGCGTAGGACGGGTATCGCTTCCGCCTACGCTCGTTGAGCTACGGCGGACAAGTCGAGCTACGGCGGACAAGTCGTTCCACCTATCCTACGATCTCCCGGCAAAAAACCCGATTCCCATCGCGACGACGCTGAGCAGCATCGCCGCAGTGGACAGCCATCCCAGCCAATAGAGTGGCCCCTTGATAACGTAGCGGTCCATCACGTCCCTGCGGCGGGCCATGAGCATCAGCAGCACCATCACCGGCACGGCGAGCACGCCGTTGATGACCGCGCTCCAGTACAGCGCCGAGATCGGATTGATCGGCGTGAAGTTCAACGCGATACCTATGCCAGCCGAGAGCGCCAGCACCGCGTAGAACGCGGCGGCGGCCTTGGGCCTGCGCGCGAGCCCGACCGGCCATCGCCGTCCCTCCCCGACCGCATAGGCGGCGGCGCCGGCGAGCACCGGAATTGCCAGCAGTCCAGTGCCGACGATGCCGAGCGCAAAAATCGTTTCAGCGAATGCGCCGGCAATCGGACGCAGGGCTTCGGCCGCGTCCGCCGAGCTCTGGATATCGGTCTTGCCGGCCGCATGCAGCGTCGCCGCGGCGGTTACGATGATCGACAATGCGATCAGGTTGGAGAACGCCATGCCGACGATGGTGTCGGCGCGAATACGATTGAATTCCTTCTGCGCGCCGTAATGCTTCTCGACCAGCGGCCGCTTCGCCTTGTCGACGCGCTGGTCTTCGGCTTCCTGCGAGGCCTGCCAGAAGAACAGATAGGGCGAGATCGTGGTGCCGAAGATGGCAACGATGGTGGTGAAATAATCGACACTCCAGGCCGGGCGCGGAATGAGAATGCCGGCGAGCGCCTCGCCCCACGGAACCTTGGCAAAGGCGAGCGCGGCGACATAGGCAAACAGGCTGAGCGTCAGCCATTTGAGCGCCAACACGTAACGCCTGTAGTCGAGGAAGATTTGCGCCGCGACCGAGGTCACGCCGAACAGCAGTACATAGAAGATGCTGTGGCCGCCGATTAGCAATTTGGTGGCGTCCGCCATGGCGCCGAGATCGGCGCCGATGTTGATGGTGTTTGCGATGAACAGCATCGCCACCACCACGTTGAGCAGCCAAGGCGAATAATGCCGGCTCACATTGCCCGCGATTCCATGCCCGGTGACGCGGCCGACGCGCGCGGAGATTTCCTGGATCGCTGCCATCAGCGGAAACGTCAGCAGCATGGTCCAGCCGATGCCGTAACCGAGCTGTGCGCCTGCCTGACTATAGGTGCCGATTCCCGACGGATCGTCGTCGGACGCGCCGGTGATCAGGCCGGGCCCGAGTGCTCTCAGCGCATCACGGAAGCGAAACGAACGATGTGCCTTGGCCTGCGCTGCCGGTTTGTTGTTTCCGGTTCCCGTATGCGCGTGGCGCTTCCGATGCGACTTGTTGCGAACTGACATGCCAAGGGTCCAGCCCCGGCGACAACGAACCTGACTGGAACAGGTTCCAGACCACGAGCTTGTCCGTTGCCTCCTGGTGTCCGTCACGCGGCGCGTAGCGGCTCGATAACCGTCGCTACGCCCGGCTCCAGAATTCGCAACCGCGGTCCAAACCCCAGCGTATCGAAGGTGGCGCGCAGATCGTCCGCACTCTGACGGAAATGCTTCCAGCCTTCCGTATGCACGGGCACGATCACCGCGTCCGGGAATGCGCGCGCGGTTTCGATCGTATCGTTGGTGTCCATCGTGATGTGGAAGGGGCCGCGGGTTTGCGCCGCGCCCGCGAACGGCAGCACCACGCCGGCCTTGAACCGCTTCGCCACTTCGGCAACGCCGTCGTACCAGACGGTGTCGCCACTGATGTAGATCGGACGGCTGCCCGGCTTGCTCGACGAAACCACGAAGCCGATCACGTCGCCCGCGAGCGGCTCGATTCCCGCCGGGCCGTGACGCGCGGGCGTCGCGGTGATGGTCAGCGAATGACCGTTCTTGCCGGTCAGTTCGGTCGACGCCCACGGCGCAAAGCCTTCGGCATGGCCGCCGAGCCGCTTTGCGCCAACCTCCGTCGTCAGCACGCGCTTGGCGGATTTGAGAAAATCGCGCCCGGAATGGTCAAGATTGTCCGAATGCTGGTCGTGGCTGAGCAGCACGGCATCGACCTCGCCGACATCATGCGCGCTAACGGCGGGACCGACCAGTTTTTCCAGCTTCACATGCGGCAGTTGATAGGCACCGGGCTCGTCGAACGTCGGATCAGTCAGCAGCCGGAAGCCGTCGAGTTCAATGAGCGCCGTCGGGCCGCCGATCAGGGTGATGGTAACTGTCATTGAGTTGCTCCTTACGAAGATTGAACTGCAGCCGCAGCGGGACGTGTCACCAGATAAATGCCAAGCGCTACGGGAACGATGCCAAGCAGGTCGCGCAACTCCATGTGCTCGCCGAGTACGAGGAAGGCGAACAGCATGCCGAGCGGCGGCATCAGGAAGTGATAGGCGCTCGCGGCCGTCGCGCCGCAGACCTTCAAGAGGTGAAACCAAAGCAGGTAAGCCAGGATCGATCCGCCGAGCACGAGGAAAGCGAACGCGCCGGCGAGCCGCGCGCTCGGCACGATGTCACTGAGGCTGGAAAGCGTGAACGCAAACGGCAGCAGCACGACGCCCGCGGCGAGATTCTGCACGCCATTGCCGACCCAGAGACTCCCTTTCGGCGCCAGCACCTTGAACAGGATGGTGCCGAGGACGATCGAGGCCAGCGAGGCCAGCGTGAACAGGATGCCGTGAAAGCTGTCCGTGCCGACCGACATGCGGTGCCAGACGATGAAGGCGACGCCGGAGATGCCGAGCAAAAGTCCCGCCACCTTGCGCCAGGTCAGCGCCTCGCCGAGAAACAATGCCGCAAGTACAGCAGTGAAAACCGGATTGGCGCTGACAATCAGGCCGCCGAGGCCGGCCGATACCGTCTGCAGCCCGGTATAACCGAGACCGAGATAGAGCGCGTTGTTGGCGACGCCGAGGATGGCGAAGATTCCGGCGTCGCGCCAGGTCAGCGAGGACCATGCCTCGCCGCGCAGCGCCGTGATGCCGAGGATCAGGACTCCCGCGAGCGAAAATCGCGCTGTGAGCAGGATCAGCGGCGGACAGTCGGTGACGCCGACCTTGCCGGCGACGAAAGCAAAGCTCCAGAGCAGACAGAACAGGCCGATATAGAGCGGTAACAGATTGAAGCCGGCGCGGGGGACCGCGACCGAAGGGGCGAGCGACATGGATGGTCTCCTTCACCCCTGATCTAGGGCCACACCTTGATATTTGGAAATTAAATGATAAACTGATGATCAGTGGATTTTTAAATGGAGCATTCACATGCTCGATCTCGAACTGCTGCGCAGCTTCGTCTCGGTGGTCGATGCCGGCGGCTTCACCCGCGCCGGCGAGCGCGTCCACCGCACGCAATCGACGGTCAGCCAGCAGATCAAGCGGCTGGAAGACGATTTCGGCCAGCCGCTGTTGAACCGCAACGGCAAGGACGTGACGCCGACGGAGGCCGGCGAGCGGCTGCTTTCCTATGCGCGGCGGCTATTGTCGCTCGCCGAGGAAGCCCGCGACGTGGTGGCGCGGCCGGAAAGCGAAGGCGCGATCAAGCTCGGCATCCCCGAGGATTTCGCCGCCTATCGTCTCGCCAAGTTGCTGGCGACGTTTTCGCGCTCGCGGCCGGGCCTGCGGCTCGATGTGCGCGCCGACCAGAGCACGTATCTCAGGCGCGACATCGAACGCGGCGATCTCGATCTGGCGCTGCTCAAGCGCGACGCCGGCGAGAAAGGCGCGATCGCGGTGTGGCCGGAGAAGGTGCATTGGGTCACCAGCAAAACCCATCCGGTCGATATCGACGCTGGCTCGGTTCCGCTGATCGGCTTTCCTGCCGGCTGCCTCTATCGTGCGCGCGCGATCCATGCGCTGGAAAGCGCGGGGCGATCCTGGCACATGGCCTATACTTCTTCCGGCCTTGCCGGCATCCAGGCCGCAGTCGCTGCCGGATTGGGATTGAGCATTCTCTCCGACATCGCGATCCAGGCCGGCCATCGCGTGCTCACGGCGAAGGACGGCTTTGCGCCGATCGACAAGACCGAACTGGCGCTGGTGGCCTCGCCCGACGCCAGCCCCGCAACGCTGCGGCTCGCCGACCGCCTCGCCGAGTTCTGCGACAGCGTCGACGCGAAGGCGGCGTGACGAGCCGACGGCTAGGCCTATTCGACCAGAGCTTCTTTGGCCAGCACCCAGCCAGAGAGGCCATACGATGAGCTTAAAATGAAGCCCTGCACGCCCTTTGCTGCGAGCACTTGCGGCGCGGACGAGAGATCAGTTGCCCAAGAATTCGGGGCGCCCGCCATGCAATAAGACGATGCGATCTGCGAACCGTAGATGGCTAGGATTCGCTCGACGGGCACGGCGTCCAGAGAAAAGACAATATTGGCGAAATTATCGTTCTCGAATTGATACCCCTCAACGCCGTTGAAGACGATGGTGTGGCTTACCTGCCCTTCCTTCTCTGCCGGAACCCTCGGGTCACGCTTTGCACGAAGCTTGATTTGTCGGGCTTCACAATTCACTTCGTACGAAACGAGTAAATCATCATGGAGCGACGGCAGCATGATCGCTCCCTCTAATAACACCTTGACGCGGCAATCGCGTGCACACGGTTGTCGCCGAGCACCTGCGCCATCAGGCCCGGCATTGGAAAAATCTTCGCAAACGCGGGATCGCGGATGCTCAGGCCCCCGGTATAGGCGCCGAAGGCGGGCATCACCGCGCGCTCGCCGTCACTGGCAAAGCACCTCCGTTCCATCGATCTCCCCCTTGTGGCGACGCGCGCCTTGGGATGCAGATGGCCGGCGATTTCACCCGCCGCCCCCGTCGGCTCATGGCGGAACACGATCGGCCCGATCGCGACTTCGTTCGCCACAGTGCCGCCGAGGTCGGGCGGCAGCGCCGGATCGTGGTTGCCCGAGATCCAGATCCAGTCGCGCCGCGCCTGCATTGCCGAGAGCGCGTCGCGATCCGGCGCCGACAGCCGCTGATGCGCGTCGCGATCGTGAAAACTGTCGCCGAGCGCAATCACCATGCGCGGGTCGTGCCGCGCGATCACGGCGGCGAGCCGGCTCAGCGTCGCCACGGTATCGTAAGGCGGCAGCAGTACGCCGCGCACGGCAAAGCTGGAGCCTTTTTCCAGATGCAGGTCGGAGACGACGAGCAGGCGCTGCTCCTGCCATAACAGCGCGCCGGAGAGGTCGGCGCGGAACGTCACGTCGGCAACCATGACCTTCGAGGCGCGCATCTGTTGATCGTCTCCCGAAGACTGCGCCCCTGCCGTCACGTGCCTTCCCGCTTATCCCATCGCCTCTTTGACGAGCTCGTCGGCGGCCTCCGCCAGCAACTCGTCGCCTGCTTCGCCATAAACTGACTCGCGGCCGATTTCCAGCATCACGGGAACGGCGAGCGGCGAAACGTGTTCGAGTTCCCGATGGCTGATTCGCCCGTGAATACGCGAGAGCATATCACCCAGACGCTTGAGATCGAGCAGGCCTGTCGCGGCATCGGCGCGCGCGGCGCGCAACAGCACGTGGTCGGCCTGATGCTTGCGCAAGACGTCGTAGATCAGGTCGGTGGAGAACAGCACCTGGCGGCGGGATTTCTCCTCGCCGGTGAAACGCCGCGCGATCAGGCCGGAAATGATGGCGCAGGTGCGGAAGGTGCGCTTCATCAACGCGGATTCGGCGAGCCACGCCTCGAGGTCGTCGCCCAGCATGTCCGGATCGAACAACGCGTTGAGATCGAGCTTGCCGTGCCGGATCATGAACGACATATCGCCGAGGCCCCATACGGCCAGTGCATACTCGTTGGCGACGAAGCCGAGCGGCCGCACCCGCGCCCGCTCCATCCGCCGTGTCAAGAGCATGCCGAGCGTCTGGTGCGCCAGCCGGCCCTCGAAGGGGTAGCAGACGAGATAGTGCTTGTTGCCGCGGGGAAAGGTCTCGATCAGCAGTTCTTGCACCGCCGGCACGCGAGAAAAATCCCTCTGCAGCGATAACCAGTCGCGTACCTGATCGGGCAGCGCATTCCACGCGCGGCGGTCGTCGAGCAATTTGCGCACGCGCTCGGCGAGATAGGTCGAAAGCGGAAACTTGCCGCCCATATAGGACGGCACTTTCGCGTCCTTGTCGTTGGCGCGCGAGACATAGACCACGTCCTCAGCGAGCGCCTCGTAGCGCACGACTTCACCGCCGAACACAAACGTGTCGCCGATCACGAGGCCTTCGATAAAGGCTTCCTCGATCTCGCCCAGCATCCGCCCGCCGCGGCCGAGCGCGCCGGTCGAGCCGGACCCGCCGCTGCGCGAGCGCACCAGGCGCACCTTCAGCATGCTCTCTTCGACGATGGTGCCGACGTTGAGACGATAGCTCTGCCGCACTTTTGGATTGGCGACGCGCCAGCGACCCTGCTTGTCCTGCTTGATGCGCGCAAAGCGCTCATAGGTCTTCAGCGCATAACCGCCGGTGGCGACGAAATCGACGACATCATCGAAATCCGTTCGCGTCAGCAAGGAATAAGGCGCCGAGGTCAGGACTTCCGCATAGAGTTCGTCAGAAAAAAACGGCTCGCCGCAGGCGCAGCCAAGCACGTGCTGCGCCAGCACATCGAGCGCGCCAGTACGTAGCGGTGGGGTATCCTGCGCATTCTCCGCAATGGCATCGATCGCGACGCGGCACTCCAGCACCTCGAAACGATTCGCCGGGATCAGGACCGCGCGTGAGGGTTCATCCAGTCGGTGATTGGCGCGGCCGATCCGCTGCATCAGCCGCGAAGATCCCTTCGGCGCGCCGACATTGATGACGAGATCGATGTCGCCCCAGTCGATGCCGAGATCGAGCGAGGACGTGCAGACCACGCCGCGCAGCTTTCCCGCCGCCATCGCGTCCTCGACCTTGCGGCGCTGCGCGACGTCGAGCGAGCCGTGATGCAGCGCAATTGCGAGGCCATCGTCGTTCATGCGCCAGAATTCCTGGAACAGCATTTCAGCCTGGCTGCGGGTGTTGACGAAGATCAGCGTGGTCTTGTTGCGCCGGATCAGGTCATACATCTCGCCGAGCGCATGGCGCGCGGTATGGCCGGCCCAGGGCAGCCGCTCCTTGGTGTCGAGCATCTCGACGATGGGCGCCGCCGCGCCGCCGGCCACGACGATATCGGCCGACACGTCCTTGCCGTCGCGCTGCGGCATCAGAAACCGCGCCAGCGATTCCGGCTCGGCCACCGTCGCGGATAGCCCGATCGCGCACATCTCCGGCGCCAGGCGCCATAACCGCGCCAGGCCAAGCGACAACAGATCGCCGCGTTTCGAGGTGACGAGCGCGTGCAGTTCGTCGAGCACAATGCGCTTGAGGGAGGAGAACAGAAACGGCGCATCGTCCGACGACAGCAGCAGCGCCAGTTGTTCCGGCGTGGTCAGCAGAACATCCGGCGGATAACGCCGCTGCCGTTGCCGCCGCGACACCGGCGTGTCGCCGGTGCGGGTCTCGACCTTGATCGGCAGCTCCATCTCGGCAATCGGCGTCTCCAGATTGCGCGCGATGTCGACTGCGAGCGCTTTCAACGGCGAGATGTAGAGGGTGTGGAGACCGCCGGTGCGTTTGACGCTGCGCCCGGTGGACATGAGGGTTTTTCTCTCGCCCTGGTGAACATTCGCGGCAGACTGTTCAGACTCCCTCCCCCTGAAAGGGGGAGGGTTGGGGTGGGGGTCAGCCGCTTGCTCCGTACCCGCGGCTGACCCCCACCCGTCGCGCTCAGGCGCGCGCCGACCTCCCCCTTTCAGGGGGAGGTTGGAAGATGCCGCACTCAACTCCACCAGCGTCGGGAGGAAGCCGGCCAGCGTCTTGCCGGCGCCCGTTGGGGCGATCAGCAGTGCCGAACGATCGGCGCTGGCCTTGGCCAGCAGCGCAAGCTGATGCTCGCGCGGCGACCAGCCTCGCGCGGCGAACCAGCGCCGGAAGCGGTCGGGCAGGAGCGCAGCCGTTTCGAGCGGCGTGAAGGGCAAGGGTTGAGGCGACGGCACACCAGGAGAAGTAAGCCGTTGGAGCGGGTTCGTCGAGGGGCTCGGAGGTCACCTCGCCCCGCTCTTCGCGGGGAGAGGTCGGATCGCGAAGCGATCCGGGTGAGGGGCTCTTTCCGCGAACACCTCTCTTCCAGAGTGCCCGCGGAGAGAGCCCCTCACCCCGACCCTCTCCCCGTGAAGAACGGGGAGAGGGAGGTGCCCCCTACTCCGTCACCGGCTTGTCGGAAATGTCCCAGTCCTTGCCGTTGAAGATCGAGATGTAGAGCGTCTTCATCGGCGTGTAGTCTTCCGGCGTGTAGCTGTAGTTCACGCCGTCGAGGAAGTAGGGCGAATGGAAGCCCGCCAGCGTCGTCGCCTGTTTGAGCACGTTGGCGCGGGTGAGTTCGTCGCCGCAGCGGCGCAGGATCTCCGCCATCGACGCGACCTGGCCATAGCCGGCAAAGGCGATGGTATTGTCGGGGTCGACGTTGGGCAGATATTTCTTGCGCAATTCCTCGAACGCCAGCACGTCAGGGTCCTTTTCGAAGCGCGGCACGCCGACTTCCTTGGCGTATCTGATCGCGACGATGCCGGTAGCATTCTCGAAACCGGCGGCGCTGAGAATTGAACGGCCGGTCGATCCCGCCGACAACAGGTGCAGCGGCTTCCAGCCGAGTTCAGCCACTTTGCGGATCGACTGCGACGACGCCTTGCCGGTCGAGATATTGTAGAAGACGTCAGCGCCGGATTTAGAGAGATTGATGATCTGCGAATCGATCGTCGGCTCGGTCAGATCGTAGGTCTGCTCCATGATCACCTTGGCGGTGCCGCCGGCATCCGCCAGCACCTTCTTGAAGGGACCGAGAAAATCGCGGCCGAAATCGTCGTTCTGGTAGAGGATGCCGATTTTCGCGTTCGGCTTCACGCTCACGACATGCCGGGCGAGAATGCGCGCTTCGGTCGGATAGAGCGGCAGGCCTGCCATGGTCCATTTGAAGTTCTTCGGATCGTTCCATTTCGACGCGCCGGTATTGAGCAGCAATTGCGGCACGCCCTTCGAATTGAGATATTTGTGCACGGCAGTCTGCGGCGCAGTGCCGAGCGAGCCGTAGAGCGCCAGCACCTCCTCCTGCTCGACCAGCCGCCGCGTCGCCTCGACGCATTTCGGCGCGCTGTAGGCGTCGTCCATGGTGAAGAATTTCACCTTGCGTCCGTTGATGCCGCCCTTCTCGTTCAGCATCTGGAAATAGGCTTCGCCGACACGGCCGAGCACGCCATAGAGCGAGCCGGGGCCGGAATGCGGCACGGTCTGCCCGATCTTGATTTCGGTGTCGCTCGCACCCGGATCGTATTTTTTCGTCGCGGCCCAAAACGAACGGCGCGGGCATCGTTGATGCAAGAGCGGTAGCGAGCGCGGTAGCGCCGAATTCACGGCGAGTCTGTTTCTTGTTCATTGTTGTTTCTCCCTTATGGGAGCTTTGATCAGGCATTCCAGTGTCCCTGGCAATAGCTGACATGTCGCACGCAATCCCGCCATTCGCGGTGTGCGTAGCGCCTAGACTCAAGTTTTCGCGGCGACGGCGACCAGGCCAGGAACCGGCGCATGATCCTCATTGCGGGCGGATAATTCTTCGAGGCGGGATAATTGCAAACCTGCCCCCTCGACTGTCGCGCGCACGTAAGCCGCGGCGTGTGCGTAGCGCAGGCCCTGCCCGAGCCTGACACCCTCACCGTCATGGGTTTCCGTGGTGAAGGCGATGAGACCGCCCGGCACCAACACGCGCGCTGCTTCCGCCAGCACGGGAGCGATGTCGGCAACATAAACCATCGCGTCCGCGGCGAGGATGAGGTCGGCACTGGCATCGGGCCTCGCGCGCAGGCCGTGCAGCATGTCGGCGACTTCCAGCTCCGCATAGAGGCCGGTGGCGCGCGATCGCTCGATCATCCGCGGCGACAGATCGATGCCGATGAAATGATCGACCTCCCTGGCAAACGCCGATGCCGCCAGCCCGGTGCCGCAGCCGAGGTCGATCGCGCGCTTGAAGAACGCCGGCTTGCGCGCGGCTGATCGCACCGACAGCACCGCCTTGAACAACAGCGCCGGGCCGCGATAGCCGAGATCGTCCACCAGCGAGGATTCAAATCGCGGCGCATATTGATCGAACAGCGTTTGCACATAGGCCTGCGGCATGCCGGCCAATGGTTCAGCGCCGAGCCGCATCAACCTAAGTCCGGCGCCACGGCGGTCGCCGGGATCGCTGGCCTGGGCCTGGCGAAACGCCGAGATCGCCGCGTCATGCTCGCCGAGTTGCTCGCGGATATCGGCGAGCGTGAACCAGGCGGAGGTGAAATTCGGCGCCAGTTCGATCGCCTGCATCAGCAGATCGGCGGCGGCCGCCAGATCGCCTTTCAATTGCAGATCGCGCGCGAATTCGAACCGGCGGTCGGCCATCAGATCGCCGGAAGAGAGAAACAGACGGGCAGGCATGGGTTCCGAAACTTGTCGTTGCCGGGGCTTGCCGGCTTCGCCGAAGCTACGCCGGCCGAGTGCATTCTTGGCCCGGCGAAGCCTTGGCGGAGCCGGGACCCGGCAATTCATCAAAAAATAGATTCTTCAAAAGATGGATGCGCGGGTCAAGCCCGCGCATGACGGCTAAACATCACACGGCTGAACATTGCGGGGAGACGCCCTATATAAACCGAATGCGTCCGCACGACATCCTGTTGCCAGTTGCTGCCGGCCTGTGCTGCAAGCCGGGCGGCTTCCATATCGATCCCGTTCGCCCGGTCGAGCGCGCCGTGATTACCCATGGCCATTCCGACCATGCCCGGCCCGGCCATGGCGCCGTGCTCGCCACGCAGGAAACGCTCGACATGATGCGGCTGCGCTATGGCGACAATTTTGCGCGCAGCACGCAGGCGATTCGCTATGGAGAAGAGATCCGCCTCGGCGACGTCAAGATCAAAGTTCACCCGGCGGGCCACGTACTGGGCTCGGCACAGATCGCCGTTTCCTGCAAGGACCTCTGCATCGTTGCGTCCGGCGATTACAAGGACGCGATCGATCCAACCTGTACGCCATTCGAAGTGGTGCCCTGCGACGTCTTCATCACCGAGGCCACCTTCGGCCTGCCGGTGTTCCGCCATGGCGATGCGGCGGATGAAGTGAAAAAGCTGCTCGCCTCGGTCGCGCTGTTTCCGGAACGCGCGCATCTGGTCGGGGCCTATTCACTCGGCAAAGCGCAGCGCGTGATCGCGTTGTTGCGCGAGCAGGGCTATGACGCGCCGGTCTATCTGCATGGCGCGATGGAAGGGATCACGCGCTACTATGAGAGCCGCGGCATAGCGCTCGGCGAGCTGCGGCTGGTGAAGGGCATGAAGAAGGCCGATCTCGCCGGCACCATCACGCTGGCGCCGCCGACGGCTACCTCTGACATTTGGACGCGGCGATTCCCCGATCCGGTCACGGCGTTTGCCTCGGGCTGGATGCGGGTGCGGGCCCGCGCCCGCCAGCGCGGCGTCGAACTGCCGCTGGTGATTTCCGACCACGCCGACTGGGACGGGCTGACAGCCACCATCGCGGCCACCGGCGCCGGCGAGGTCTGGGTCACGCACGGCCAGGAAGACGCGCTGGTGCATTGGTGCAGGGCACGCGGGCTTGCCGCGCGGCCGCTCGATCTGGTCGGCTACGGTGATGAGGAGGAACACGAGGTGGTCGCGGCCGACGAGGCCGAGACATGAACCGCTTTGCCGAACTGCTTGACCGCCTCGCCTACGAGCCCGGCCGCAACAACAAGCTGCGGCTGATCACGGCCTATTTCCGCGATACGCCCGATCCCGACCGCGGCTACGCGCTGGCGGCGCTGACCGGCGCGCTGTCGTTCAAGCACGCCAAGCCGGGGCTTGTTCGTGACCTGATCATGGATCGGACCGATCCGGTGTTGTTCGGATTGTCCTATGATTATGTCGGCGACTTATCCGAGACGGTTGCGCTGATGTGGCCGAAGGGCGGAGAAAATTACCGCGAGTCTTTGCTGGGCCACCCCTCTCTCCCGCTCTCACCCGCAAGGGAGGGCCAGGGAGCGGAGTACGCCACGGGTGGTTTCAATATTGACCCACGCCACAATAACCCGCCTCCGCCCACCCTCTCCGAAGTCGTCGTCACCCTTCGCACGCTCGGCAAGACCGAGCTGCCAAGCCAGCTCGCGCGCTGGCTCGACGAGCTCGACGAGACCGGCCGCTGGGCGTTGCTAAAGCTGGTCACCGGCGCGATGCGGATCGGGATTTCGGCGCGGCTGGCGAAAACGGCCGCGGCAGCGCTTGGCGACAAGGATCCGCACGAGATCGAGCTGATCTGGCCAGGCCTCGCCCCGCCCTATCTCGAATTGTTCGCGTGGCTGGAAGGCCGCGGCGATAAGCCGGTCAACCGCGATCCGGCACCGTTCCGCCCGGTGATGCTGGCGCATGCGATCGAGGATGCGGATTTCGCCAGTCTCGATCCAGCCGATTTCATCGCGGAATGGAAGTGGGACGGCATTCGCGTGCAGGCAGTAAGCGGTCGCGACGAGCGCGGGCACATGCAGGCGCGGCTCTACTCGCGCACCGGCGAGGACATCACCAACAGCTTTCCCGACCTCCTGCCGTCGCTGCATCTGCCCGGCGCGATCGACGGCGAACTGCTGGTGCTGCGCGATGGCCGCGTGCAGACCTTCAACGTATTGCAGCAGCGGCTCAATCGAAAAGTCGTCTCGCCGAAATTAACCAAGGACTTTCCGATTCACCTGCGCGCCTACGACTTGCTCGGCGACGACGAGAACGACCTGCGCGAACTGCCGTTTGTCGAGCGCCGCGCGCATCTCGAACTATTCGTCCGGAAGCTGGACGACCCGCGCATCGATTTGTCGCCGACCATTGCCTTCGATAGCTGGCAGGCGCTGATAGCCGCGCGCGCCAACCCCGCGAATGCCGGCGCGGGTGAGGACGCCGATGCCGTCGAAGGCGTGATGCTCAAGCGCCGCGACGCGCCCTATCTGCCGGGCCGGCCCAGGGGCCAGTGGTGGAAATGGAAGCGCGATCCGCACATCATCGACGCCGTCTTGATGTACGCCCAGCGCGGTCACGGCAAGCGCTCGTCCTATTATTCGGATTACACCTTCGGCGTCTGGACCTCGGGCGAGGACGGCGAGCAACTGGTGCCTGTCGGAAAGGCCTATTTCGGGTTCACCGATGAAGAGCTGTTGCAGATCGATCGCTTCGTCCGCCGCAACACGACCGAAAAGTTCGGCCCCGTCCGCCATGTCGTGCATGAGCCGGATCAGGGCCTGGTGCTGGAAGTGGCGTTCGAAGGGCTGGCGCGCTCGCCGCGGCATAAATCCGGCGTCGCGATGCGGTTTCCGCGCATCAGCCGGCTGCGTTGGGACAAGCCGCCGCGCGAGGCCGACCGACTGGAAACGCTGGAACGGATGTTGAAGGACGTGACGGCAAATTAACATTCCGCAGGCGCATGGCGGCCATTGACTGATATCTGCGGGTTCCCCATGTGCCCCGCCGTGCCTATAATGCGCACGACCCGCGAGGAGAAATCGATGCCCAACGACGTCAGAGACCTGCCGGCCAACAATGACGGCCTGTATCGCTTTCTCGGCGGCTCGCCGCTGTCGGTGGCGTTCCGGCTGATCCTGTTGTCGATCCTGGTCGGCGTGGTGCTTGCCGCGATCGGGTTCGATCCCTGGAATATCCTGCACAGCATCCGCATGCTGTTCCAGCGGCTGTGGGATCTCGGCTTCGACGCCATCAACTGGCTGTGGCGCTACTTCCTGCTCGGCGCCGTGATCGTGGTCCCGATCTGGCTGCTGTCGCGGCTGTTCGGCGCCCCGCGCGGGCGATAGTTACTCGTTGGGCGGTGGCGGCCGATGCAATTGCGATTTGTCGGCTGCGGCGATGCGTTCGGCTCCGGTGGCAGGCACAACACCTGCTTCCACGTCACGGGTAGCCGCGTTAACTTCCTGATCGATTGCGGCGCGTCATCTCTGCCGGCGCTGAAGAGGCTCGGCATTGCGCGCGACGAGATCGATCTGATCCTGATCACGCATTTCCACGGCGACCATTTTGGCGGCTTGCCGTTCCTGCTGCTGGACGCGCAATTCACGCGACGTTCGCGCCCGCTCGTCATTGCCGGCCCGCAAGGGATCGAGACAAAACTCGCCAGCCTGATGGAAGCGCTGTTCGAGCATTCCTCCAAGACCAAACAGCGTTTTGATCTCTCGGTTGTGGCGCTTGAGCCGGAGCAAAGTCGCACGTTCGGCGAGGTCAAGGTGACACCCTATCCCGTCGTTCATGGCGAATCTGGCGGGCCATTCCTGGCTTATCGCGTCGAGGCGGAGAACCGCGTCATCGCCTACAGCGCCGACACCGAGTGGACGGAGACGCTGATCCCAGCGGCGCGCGACGCCGACCTGTTCGTCGCTGAGGCGTATTACTTTGACAAGATCGTCAAGAACCATCTGAGCCTGAAAACGCTCGCAGCGCATCTGCCCGAGATCAACCCGAAACGGCTGGTGCTCACGCACATGAGCGACGACATGCTCGGGCGGCTGGGCGAACTGCCCTATACCGCTGCCGAAGACGGCATGGTCGTCGAGCTCTAGGCATGCACTCGCCGCTAGTTCCATCGAAAGTCACGACAGCACAGGTGTTTGCCATCGCGGGTCCCGCGATGGTCGCAAACCTGACCACGCCGCTGATCGGCATCGTCTCGACCACGGCCATCGGGCGGCTCGACGACGCCACGCTGCTCGGCGGCGTGGCCTTGGCCTCGGTGCTGTTCGACTGCATGTTCTGGCTGTTCGGATTCCTGCGCATGAGCACGGTCGCCTTTACGGCACAATCGCTCGGCGCCGGCGAGACATCGGAACTGCGCGCCATCCTGGCACGCGGGCTGATCGTGGCGGCACTGGTCGGCGCGGCGCTGATCGCTCTGCAGATCCCGCTCGCCACCGTTCTGCTCAACACGATGGGTGGCAGTGAGGGCGTCACGCGCGCGGCGAAAACCTACTTCATTATCCGGATCTGGTCAGCGCCGCTGGCGCTCGGCAATTACGTGGTGCTGGGATGGCTGGTCGGACAGGCCCGGGCCAAGCTGGCGCTCGGCACGCAGATCACGATCAACCTCATCAACGTGGCGGCAACCGTCGTGCTGGTGCTGGCGCTCGACTTCGGAATTGCCGGCGCCGCAATCGCCGCGCTGATCGCGGAAGCCGCAGGCCTGATGCTCGGATTGCAGATCGCCCGCCGGCTTTCGAAAGGGCAACTCGGGGTTTCCCGCGCGATGCTGTTCGATCCGGCCAAGCTGATGCGCATGCTCTCGGTCAACCGCGACATCATGATCCGCACCGCCTCGCTGATCGCGGCGTTCTTGTTCTTCACCGCACAGGGTGCACGTGCCGGCGACCTGACGCTCGCCGCCAATGCCGTGCTCAACAATTTTCTGCTGTTCGGCGCCTTTTTCCTCGATGGCCTCGCCAACGCTGCCGAGCAACTCTGCGGCCGGGCCTATGGCGCCCGCAACAAGGCGGCCTTCGCCGGCGCCGTCAAGCTCGTCGTCATGTGGGGCTTTGGCTTCGCGCTCGCGGTCGCCGCCTGTTTCCTGCTGTTCGGGCCCGCGTTTGTCGACATGATGACGACAAGCGTGGAGGTGCGGCGCATCGCGCGCGACTATTTGCCGTTCGTGATTTTTGCGCCGTTGCTCGGCGTGTTCGCCTTTGCCTTTGACGGCATCTACATCGGCGCCACCTGGGCGCGCGACATGCGCAATCTGATGGTGGCTTCGCTGGTGATCTTCCTCACCGCGTGGTTTGCGCTGCGGTCGTTTGGCAATGCCGGACTGTGGGGCGCGCTACTGATTCATTACGCCGCGCGCGGTGGGTTAGAGGCGCTGCGGTATCCGGCACTCTTGAGAAAGTCGTTTGACTCGTAGCCCGGCCGCATCTACCTCACCGGCCAGTCCTCGGCGGTAATCGTCGCGGCGTCGGCACCAACGATCTCCGACAGCGAGTCGCGCCCCGTGCGCAGCAAGGTCGAGGCGAGATCGTTTTTGATGTCGTCGACGAGACCAAGTCCCTTGTAGACCAGCGACGAATAGATCTGGATCAGGCTGGCGCCGGCGCGGATTTTGGTCAGCGCTGCGCCGCCGGAATCGATGCCGCCGACGCCGATCAACGGAAACGCGCCCTCGGTGCGGACATAAGTCTCCGCCACCATGCGGGTCGATAGTCGAAACAGCGGCCGTCCCGACAATCCGCCCTGCTCTTTCGCACGGGCCTGTTCGCGCAGGATCGAAGGGCGAGCCAGCGTGGTGTTGGCGACGATCATGCCGTCGACGCGGCGCGAGCGCGCGATGTGCACGACGTCGTCGAGTTCGGCGAGGCTGAGATCGGGCGCGATCTTCAGCAGCACCGGCGAATCCCCGGCATTCTTCCGCACCCGCTCGCGCGCATCGATCACCTTGGCGAGCAGTTCGTCGAGCGCTGCCGCTTGCTGCAAATTGCGCAGGCCCGGCGTGTTCGGCGAGGAGACGTTGACGGTGAAATAGCTCGCGACAGGTGCAAAGGTCTCGATCAGCTTGACATAATCGGCCACACGGTCGGACGAATCCTTGTTCGCCCCGACATTGACGCCGATAATGCCGCCATGGTGGGCGCGCGCCGCCAGCCGGCGCAATGCGACTTCGGCGCCGTCATTGTTGAAGCCCATGCGGTTTATCACGGCTTCATCCCGCTCGAGCCGAAACAGCCGCGGCCGCGGATTGCCGCCCTGCGGTTTCGGCGTCACCGTGCCGATCTCGACAAAGCCGAAACCGAGCCGCAACAGCGCGTCGGGCACTTCCGCGCTCTTGTCGAAGCCCGCGGCCATGCCGATCGGATTGGGGAAATTCAGGCCGAATGCGCGTACCGCCAGTTTGTGGTCGTCGGCGCGCGGCTTGACCAACGGCAGTAGCCGCAGGCCCTGGATGGCCATGCGATGCGCGTCCTCCGGGTCGAACCAGCGCAACAGCGGCAGCGAGAAGGCGTCGAAAGCGCGGATCACGGGAGTAGCTCCGGAATGTCGTGCGTGCCATCGGACCGCGCGCGCATATCGAGAATGCCGGTTACCGCGCCGAGATCGAGTTCGCCGTAGAGATGCGGAAACAGTTCGTCGTTGCGCGAACGCTCCCAGCGCAACGCATCCCCCAGCGCGTCGGCGTCGACCGCGACCAGGAACAGCCCGGTCTGGCCGAAATAATGCTTGCGCGCGGTCTCCGCGACCTGGGACGCGGTCGAAAAATGAATGAAGCCGTCACGCAGATCGTCGCTACTTCCCCGGTAGACGCCCTGCCGTTCGGCCTCGCGCCAAGCCGAGGCGGGAGTGATTTTATAGATCGTGGGCACGGCTATCCGGACTTCCTGCTTGTCGTTGAGTCTTTTGGGATTTTCCCGGAAAAGGCCGGGCTGGCGGCCGACCGTAAAGGCGGCCCGCGTCTAACTCAAGCGCTGCGGTCACAGACTTCGGCTGGAAGAATTGCGCAAACCGGCCAAATGAGGCAATAATTCCTAGATCGCTTCAGGGATTTTCGATGGCCAGACAGGCCAAGGCGCAACGCATTCTGACCCACAGCCAGATCTGGACCGCGATCGACCGGCTGGCGGAACGTGCCGGCATGTCACCCTCGGGTCTTGCCAAGCGCGCCGGCCTCGACCCCACCACGTTCAACAAGTCCAAGCGCATCGCCGCCGACGGTCGCGAACGCTGGCCGTCAACGGAATCAGTTTCCAAAGCGCTGGCCGCGACCAATTCGTCGGTCGAGACCTTCGTGCAATTGATCGGCGACGGCGCGCGCAGCCAGCAGTCGCTGCCGCTGCTCGCCCTGGCGCAAGTCGGCAGCGGCCATTTCGACGATTCCGGCTTTCCCGCCGGCAAGGGCTGGAGCGAGGTGGCGCTGCCGTCGACCAGCGACGAGCATGCCTACGCGCTGGAAATCTCGGGCGACGCGATGAAGCCGACCTATCGCGACGGCGACATCATCGTGGTGTCGCCGGGCACACCGATCCGGCGCGGCGACCGCGTGGTACTCAAGACGTCAGATGGCGAAGTGATGGTCAAGGAATTGAAGCGCCGGACCACCAAGACCCTGGAACTGCAGTCGCTCAATCCGGCGCATGCCGATCGCACGCTTGAGGCCGACGACGTCGCCTGGATCGCCCGGATCGTATGGGCGAGCCAGTAGGATTGCCGCCGTGCCGGACGTGCTGAGCGACCTGCTGCAACATTCTCTTCGCATCGTGCTGTGCGGAACCGCCGCCGGGACGACGTCCGCTGCCCAGCGGGCCTACTACGCGCACCGGCAAAACAAGTTCTGGGCGATCTTGCACGAGACGGGGCTGACGCCGGAGCTGCTGTGGCCAAATCAATATCGCAGTCTGCTGCGACATGGGATCGGCCTGACCGATCTGGTGAAAGCGGGCGCGGGGATGGACCGCGCCACGCTTCCCAAATTGACGGCAGCGGATCGCGCCCGGCTGCGCAATGCAATCGCGACATTCCGTCCGCAATTCCTTGCGTTCACCAGCTAGACGGCGGGGCAGAAATTCTTCGACGGCAAGCGGGACTATGGCGAGCAGTTGGAGCTGATCGGCGATACCAGGGTGTGGATACTACCGTCGACTTCAGGTGCCGCAAATGGAAGCTGGCGCCCGGAGATCTGGCACCAGTTTGCGGATGAGGTGAGAACGGTGGGCGCGCGGGCAAGCCGCTGATTTCACCACAGCGTCGCCCTGCGAACGCAGGGCCCATAACCACAAATGCTCATGGCGAAGAATAGCGTCTCACAGCCTGCCCTTTCCGCAGGCCGCGGCGTATGGGTCCCTGCTTTCGCGGGGACGACGGAGAATTACGTCGCGTAATCAGGCTCTTTCCGATCCAGCATCCGTTTCAACGCATCGAAATGCCGCTGCGCTGGGGTCGGGCCCTTGTAGAGATGCTCGTCCTTATAATCGCGCTTGGTTTTCTCCACCACAGGCGCCGGCAACTGTTTCAGCTTCTGCCCGGTCCACATCGCGTAGATCTGCACCTGCGCGGCGCGCTCGACGTAATACAGCATGTCATAGGCTTCCGCGATGGTCGCGCCGACGGTGGAGATGCCGTGATTGGCCATGAAAAGCACGGTCTTGTCGCCGATGACTTTTGCGAGCCGCGCGCCTTCGGCGGGATCGAGCGCCGGGCCGGTATATTCGTCGTCATAGGCGATGGCGCCTGACAGCCCGACCTCGGTCTGGCCGATTTCCTTGATGCGGGGATCTTCTAGCCGCGTCAGCGCGCTGGCATGCGGCATATGGGTGTGAAACACAGCTTTCGCCTGCGGCAGCGCCTTGTGGATCGGCGCATGGATGCAATAGCAGGACCGCTCCACCTCGCCCTCGCCGCGCTTGACCTCGCCGTCGTCGATGCCGACTTCCATGAAGCAGGACGCCGTGACTTCGGACCAGTGCGTGCCGAACGGAATCTGGTAGTAGCGGTCGCTCTTGCCCGGCACCACGAAGGTCAGATGGTTGAAGATGCCTTCGGAAAATCCCTGGATGAAGGCCAGCCGGTGCGCGGCCGCGAGATCGACCCGCGCCTGCCATTCCTCGGCGCCGTACTCGCTGAGCGTCTGTGGCGAAACCCTGAACTGCATGAGCTTTCTCCCTGATCCGCTTATTTGCCGACCCTCGGGGGAGGATTTGACGGCTGTTATGCGCACTAGTGTAGCGCAATCCGGCGCCGCCATGGCTGAAATTGCGGCGGATCTGCCATCCCGGTTTGCGGGTCCGCGGCAGCAGCCAAGCCCTCCGGCGTCGTCCCGGCCTTGAGCCGGGACCTATTGCCACAGGCGTTCGTTGCTTGCATCAAGCTGGAGCCACAGCGAAGCCGATAACATCGGCCTGTGGCTATGGGTCCCTGCTTTTCGCAGGGGCGACGGAGAAAGCTACGCACTCCTTGCCAGCGCGCCGTCGATCATCGCGATCGCATTCGATACGCCGTACACCGCGACGAACGAGCCGAAGCGCGGGCCCTTCTCCTGGCCGAGCAGCACCTGGTAGAGCATGTTGAACCAGTCGAGGGAGACGCCCGGCCGGCCGTCCTTGCCCTTCTTGACAGGATCGAGGAACGGCTCGCGGCGGCCGATCTCATAAACCACGTTCTGGATGTCTTCGGCGCTCGATCCCGCCGGCAATTGCGACAGCGCGTCACGCAGATCCTGCAGCGCGGCGCGTTCGCTGTCGGTCGGCTCGCGGAACTTCTTGGTCGGCGCCACGAAGTCGCGATAGTAGTTGATGGCGTAGCCGACCATCGCGTCGAGCTTCGGATGCGTCTGCGGCGTGACGCCCGGACGATAGCGGCCGATAAAACCCCACAGCGTTTCAGCGTTCTCCGCATTCGACGACGACACCAAGGTTAGCAGGAGCTGGAAGGTGACGGGCATATCCGCCTTCGGCGGCTTGCCGGAATGGATGTGCCAGACCGGATTGGCAAGCTGCTGCTTGGCATCCTGCCGCGGAAAGCCGTCGAGGAATTGCTGATAGTCGTCGACATTGCGCGGGATCACGTCGAAATAGAGCCGCTTCGCCGCCTTCGGTTCGCGATACATGAACAGCGACAGCGATTCCGGCGAGGCGTAACGCAGCCATTCGTCGATGGTGAGCCCGTTGCCCCTCGACTTCGAAATCTTCTGGCCCTTTTCGTCGAGGAAGAGTTCGTAGTTAAAACCCTCCGGCGGCGTGCCGCCGAGCGCCGAGCAGATCTTGCCCGACAACTTCACGGAGTCGATCAGGTCCTTGCCGGCCATTTCGTAGTCGACGCCGAGGGCGAACCAGCGCATCGCCCAGTCAGGCTTCCATTGCAGCTTGCAATGCCCGCCGGTGACGGGGACCGTGACGCGCTCCTTGGTCTCGGGATCGTCATAGGAGACGGTGCCGGCCTTCACATCGTGCTCGATGATCGGGACATACAACACCATGCCGGTGCGCGGGCAGATCGGCAGGAACGGCGAATAAGTCGCCGCGCGTTCCTCGCGCAAACTCGGCAGCATGATCTTCATGACGGCGTCGAGCCGTTCCAGCATGCGCAACAGCGCGGCGTCGAACCGGCCCGAGGTGTAGTAGTCAGTCGACGAGGCGAATTCGTAGTCGAAGCCGAAAGTATCGAGGAATGCGCGCAACCGCGCATTGTTGTGCGCGCCGAACGACGGGTGCTCGTTGGAGAACGGATCTGGTATCCGCGACAACGGCTTGCCGAGATGTGACGCCAGCATCTCCTTGTTCGGCACATTGTCCGGCACCTTGCGCAGGCCGTCCATGTCATCGGAGAAGGCAAGCAACCGGGTCTTGATCTTGTCCTCGGTCAGCACGCGAAAGGCGTGGCGCACCATGGTGGTGCGCGCGACCTCGCCGAAGGTGCCGATATGCGGCAGGCCCGACGGGCCATAGCCGGTCTCGAACAGCACCTCGTCCTTCGGGTTCTTCTTCAGCCGCGCGACAATGGCCTTGGCCTGCTCGAACGGCCAGGCGTTGGATTGTTCCGCGAGCGCGCGCAAATCGCTCGGGCTGGCGGCAAGGTCGATGACGGACATTAAAGGCTCTCCAGAGGCCGCGGAAACTAGCGCCTCCGCGGCAAAATGCAAAATGACGGCAGAGCCGTCATTCCGGGGCGATGCGAAAGCATCGAACCGGAATCTCGAGATTCCGGGTCTGGTCCTTCGGACCATCCCGGAATGACGCCACCTCAAAACGGACTAATCGAAAAATACCGCAGCCACAGATCGGTGAAGCGACCTTTTTCCCAGATCCGGAACAGCGCCCAGTTCAGGGACGTCCGGAGCAGATCATTGCCCTTGCGCACCGCAATCCCGATGCCTTCGCCGAAATAGCGGCTCTCAACGAAGGGCCCGCCGGAAAAGGCGCAGCATTCGGCGGAATCGGTGCCGTTAATCCAGAACGCCAGCGAGATCGCATCGCCGAAGATGAAGTCGACCTCGCTCCGCCTGAGTGCCAGCCGCAGCGCGTCGTCGTTCGGGTAGGATTTGATCTCGGCGTCGGTGAACATCGCCTTCAGATAGGCCTCGTGCGAAGTGCCGGCGATGACGCCGACCTTCTTGCCTTCGAGATATTCCGGGCGGACCTCCGGCATCACGGCATCGCGCCGCGACACGAAGCGCGCCGGCGCGCGGTAGTAGGGATCGGTGAAATCGAGCCTTGCGCGCAAGGCCGGCGTCACCGCCATGGAGGCGATAATGGCGTCACCGCGATTGCTTGTGATCGCATCGACCAGCGTCTCGAACCGGCGCATCTGGATGGTGCAGGAAATCTTGATCTCGTCGCACAGCGCCCGCGCCAGATCGACGTTGAAGCCGGCGGGGTTGCCGTCGGGGCCGGTAAAGTTGAACGGCGGGTAATCGGTCTCGGTCAGGAACCGGATCACCGTGAGGCGCGACATGTCGGGCCGGTCCGGGCGCCGCCGCGGGTCCCAGAAGCCGGGCACCGCCTGCGGGGCCGCCTCGACCGCGGTGCGGGGTTGGGTTTGCGCCTGCGCCGCATTACCGCCGCCAGCCATCAACGCGGACACGATCGACAGCCCGACCAGCCACGCGCTGATGGTTCGATACAGTCTTGCATTGGTTAACTGGACGTTAAGATATGACATCTTCGGCAATGGCTTTGCGGAATTTCACGGCCTTATAGACCATCCGGCCCGCGATGCGAGGCCGTTTTCGCTCCTCGGCCAGCTTGCCGCTCAGAGATAGCGCTTCAGATCCTTAGCGGCTTCCTCGGGTGTCCGTTTCAGGTTGAAGGGCGCTACGAAATTGCCATCGCGATCCATCAGATAGATCAGCGCGGTGTGATCCATGGTGTAATCGCCGTCCTTGAGCGGGACTTTTTTTGCATAGACCCGGTAGGCCGAGAGCACCTTTGCGATCGCCTCCGGATTGCCGGTCAGCCCCCTCAAATGCGGGTCGAAGCTGGAGAGATAGTCCTTCATCGCGGCCGTCGTATCGCGCTCGGGATCGACGGAGACGAACCAGGCGTTGACGCGATCGGCGTCCTTGCCCATCGCCTTCAGCACTTCCGATATCTCGAACAGCGAGGTCGGGCAGACATCTGGGCAATGGGTGAAGCCGAAGAAGATCAGTGTCGGCTTGCCCTTTAAATTCTGCTCGGTGACGGTCTGGCCGGCCTGGTCGGTCAGTTGAAACGGTCCGCCGATCGCGGCCGGCGCCGTGACGGTTCGCAAGCCGCCCATTGCCCACAGCATGATCGTCAGCCCGACCGCGAGGCTCGCGGCGAAGGCAGCGATAATCACCAGCGGGCGAATGGTCCGGTCCATGTCAGGAATCCTTATTGCCCGGTCAGAAGCAGGCCGAGATGCCGGCGGCGATCATTTCGAAAAACACCGTGGTGCCGTAATGGAACCACAATGCAGCCGCGCCGAGCACGGCCAGCGCACCGAGGCCGGCAGCGGTCCAGACGATCACGGACGCGACCCTGCCCTGATGCGGGGCCGCCGCCATCATTCGGACTCGCGTGGAAATCGGCTGAACCATGGGGTTCAGATAGGGTCAGTTCCCGGTGCAGGCAAGCGGAATGGCCATGCCCAACATCACGTCATGCGGAGGGCAAGTCGGGCGAGAGGTGCACCAAAAGCAAATGGCCGGGACAGGCCCGGCCACCGCGTTACTTTTTGGCGAAACGGCTGCGCTGGTTCAGCGCGAGGCAGGCTTGTTCGAGGAGGCCTGGGCGTCGAGATAGCAGGGCCTGTACATCGCCTGAAGCTGCTTGCCGCGCAGGAAGAGCATGCGCTGGGTCAGGCCACCGCGCGCCGCGATCCACCTCCGTACCGGCGGCGGATACATCGAATACAGCATCTGGGTTGCTTCGGGGTTGGTGATGGCACGGCCGTTGGCGCCGAAATCCCAGGCGGCATGGAAGCCGAGATTGGCGTGCGAGGTAACGCAGATCCGGTCATGGGGAACCGCGCCGAGCACGATGGTGCAGGCCGAGGCGCACAGGCCGTCGATGATCACGGTTTCGCCTGAGGTGCGTAAGCCCTGGTATCTGTCAACATAGGTGCCGATCCGGCCGCCGCGATCGTCGGCTATCCGCACCACCGCCTGGCTCACCCCCATTCCCGCCAGCAGCAGCACCGCGGCAAGCAACCCCGTCACCAGCTTCATATCCCGCCCCAGTTCAAAAATATCGAAACCGAATCTGATCGTCTTCGTGATGCAAGACGTGGTGTAGCGTCGTTTGAGATCGTGATTTTGTCTAGGCAGCCACAGCAGGTCAAAACAAATTCAAATTAAGTGTTGCTTGGCCGCTGCACCCTCTGCGCGTAAAGGTCCCAAACTGGAACAAACGACTCTTGCCGAGATGGCGACGCAGCCGCAGGCAAGAATCCGTTTGCCGTTGACCGCGCGCGAGGACGCGGGCTTGAATCAAAAACGGCGTGGGGGAGGAAACGATGGCTGACGATGCAGACGTAATTGTGGTCGGCGGTGGCTTGGCGGGACTGGTCGCGGCGACGGAGATCGCAGACGCCGGCAAACGCGTCATTGTCGTCGACCAGGAAGGCGAACAAAGCCTTGGCGGACAAGCCTTTTGGTCGTTCGGCGGATTGTTTCTGGTCGCTTCTCCCGAACAGCGCCGGCTGGGCATCAGGGATTCGTTTGATCTTGCCTTGCAGGATTGGATGGGCACCGCGGGCTTCGACCGCGACGACGACCATTGGCCGAAGCGATGGGCGGAAGCCTATGTCGCGTTCGCGGCCGGCGAGAAGCGGGAATGGCTGCGCGCGATGGGCCACCGTATTTTTCCGGTGGTCGGCTGGGCCGAGCGCGGCGGCTATGACGCGATGGGCCACGGCAATTCGGTGCCGCGCTTTCACGTCACCTGGGGCACCGGCCCCGGCATCGTCGAGCCGTTCGAGCGCCGTGCGCGCGAAGCGCAAAAAAATGGCCGGTTAACGTTCAAGTTCCGCCACCGCGTCGACACACTCATGATGGCGAACGGCGCGGTCGAAGGGGTCGGCGGTTCGGTGCTCGAGCCCGACAGCGTCGAGCGCGGCAAGAGCTCATCGCGCCAGGTCATCGGCGATTTCACGCTGCGTGCGCACGCCGTGATCGTCGCCTCGGGCGGCATCGGCGGCAATCACGACATGGTCCGGCAGAACTGGCCGAAGCGTCTGGGCGAGCCGCCGAAATTCATGATCTCCGGCGTGCCTGAACATGTCGACGGCCGCATGATCGGCATCACCGAGGCCGCCGGCGCGCGGCTGATCAACCGCGACCGGATGTGGCACTATGTCGAGGGTATCCGGAACTGGAACCCGATCTGGCCGCGCCACGGCATCCGTATCCTGCCCGGCCCCTCCTCGATGTGGTTCGACGCCACGGGCAAGCGCCTGCCCGCGCCGCTCTTCCCCGGCTCCGACACGCTCGGCCAACTGCAATACATCATGTCGACCGGCTACGATTACTCGTGGTTCATCCTGACCCAGAGCATCATCAAAAAGGAGTTCGCGCTCTCCGGCTCCGAGCAGAATCCCGACCTCACGGGCAAGAGCTGGCGCATGACGATCAAGCGCGCCACCAACAAGGGGGCGCCGGCGCCGGTGGAAGCATTCAAGCAGAACGGCACCGACTTCATCGTGCGCGACAATCTCGGCGACCTCGTCAGCGCGATGAACGCGCTCGCCGGCAACGACCTGCTCAAGCACGATCACATCAAGGCGCAGATCGAGGCGCGCGACCGCGAGATCACCAACCCCTATGTCAAGGACGCGCAGGTAATGAACCTGCACAATGCGCGCCGCTACATCGGCGACAAATTGATCCGCACCGCAAAGCCGCACAAAATTCTCGACCCCGAACACGGCCCGCTGATCGCGGTGAAGCTCAACATATTGACGCGCAAGACACTGGGCGGTTTCGAGACCGACCTCGACTCGCGCGTGTTCAGCACCGACGGCGAGATTATCAGGGGCCTGTACGCCGCCGGCGAAGCCGCCGGATTCGGTGGCGGCGGCATGCATGGCTACCGTTCGCTGGAAGGCACCTTCCTCGGCGGTTGCCTGTTCTCGGGGAGGAATGCGGGACGCGCGGCGGCAAAAGCGGCTTCCTGATTTCTCGACGTGATGGCCGGGCTTGTCGCGGCATGGCGGCTCCAATCTCAATGCAAATAACGCAGTGGCGCATCGGACACGAGCGCGCTAAGTAACCGCCGCCCCCTATCAGGAGAAACAATATGACCATCCAGCGCTTCGAAACCGGACCTCGCATGAGCCAGGCCGTCGTCCACGGCAACACCGTCTATCTCGCCGGCGTCGTTGCCGGCAAGGCCGCCGGCAAGAGCGTGACCGAGCAGACTCAGGACATTCTCTCGATCATCGACGGCCATCTCGCCAAGGCCGGCACCGACAAGTCGAAGCTCTTGTCGGCCACGATCTACATCACCGACATGAAGACCTTTCCCGAGATGAACGCGGTGTGGGATGGCTGGGTCTCGGCCGGCAACACGCCGGCGCGCGCGACCGTCGAGGCCAAGCTCGCCGCCCCGCAGTACAACGTCGAGATCATGGTCGTCGCGGCGAAGTAACGTCGGTCAGCCGCTAACCGTCTTGTTGCCCCGGATTGCAGGCACAATCCGGGGCATTTTCATCTGCCTCTCACGCGCTGATCCGTGCGCCCGTGACATCGCCGATATCAGCCTGAAGCCACCGGGCAATCCGGCGCCAGGAATGGCGCAAGGCCCTGCGCCCCATGAAAAGGCTGAGATGACCGCATGGCTCGGAGGCCCGTTCCAGCCATGCTTGCGGCGCGCCCAAAAGCCGCGCGGTTGCGAACGCCTGATCGGGCGGGACGACGATGTCGTTCTCTCCCGCCAGCAGGAAGACCGGCACGCGCACCTCAGCAGGATCGATCCTGCGGCCGAGCGCGACGAAACGCCCTTCAGCGATCTGGTTCTCGCGAAAAACCCGGTCGGTCACCTCGAGATAATAGGCTCCCGGCAGATCCAGCGTCTCACGATCCCAGCGCTTGAAACGGTCCAGCAGCATGCGCGCCTCGTCCGATCCATCGCGAAGATTCCTTTGCAGCACGGCTTCGACGTCATGCTGGCTGAATGGAATGTTCCAGAACCGCAGCATGTGCTCGCCGTTCACGATCCCTTCACCCTGCTGCACCATCTGCTCGAAAGCCGCATGCGGAAGTGCGGCCACCATCTTCGAGAGTTCTGACGGCGCGGAAACATCGACCGGCGCACCGGCGAGCACCAGCCGCCGCACCTTGCCGGGGAAACGAGCGGCGTAGACCAGTGACAGCCACCCGCCCTGGCACAGGCCGACAAGATCGACCGGCGCGCCGATCTCGTCGATCGCCACATTGAGTTCGGCAAGATAATTGTCGATCGACAGATGGCGCATTTCCGGCGTGGCCGAGCGCCAGTCCGTGACATAGATGCGGTTCATGCCGTCTCGTTGCAGCGCTCCTACCAAACTGTGGCCCGGCGCGAAGTCCGCGACCAGCGCGCCGTGCAGCGCATAGGGCGCGCAAACGAGCACCGGCTGCCCCGCATTGCCTCGCGAAAACGCCCGCAGCCGCATCGACGGAAGTTGCAGCGCCACGACGTTTGGCGTGGTCCAGGCCAGCGGCATCTGCTCCGGGGCGCGGGAAGGCGCGGGCCTGGGATCGGCGAACCATTGCGCATAGCTGTCGAGCGCCAATCGCGTCGCTTCCAGCGGCCACAGCCATACCTGCTGCGCCCAATCGGCGCCCGCATGCTGCTCCGGCGTCTCCGGCATCTTGGGTTTCTCTGCCACAGCCGTTCCCGATTGATCGTCCCACCATGGTGAGGACGGCAAGAGCCGAGGTCGCATGCTTTTACGCCAGATCCGGCGCAGGCCCTAGCCTGATCGATCGTCGGAAATAGGTCAGCACCGCATCCGCAAGATGCATGATTGCCAAAAATCGAAATCCTTGACCTCTGAGGTAATCGATTGGCGCGTCGGATTTTTCGATAGTCGGTCAGCCGGCCCATTCGGCCGGAACGAAGGAGAGCATGATGACCGACGTCAACAAGATTGCCCGCAGCTACATCGATCTGTGGAACGAGCGGACGCCAAGCCGCCGCCGCGAAATTCTCAGCCAGAACTGGACCAGTGACGCCCGCTATGTCGACCCGCTGATGTCGGGCGATGGCCATGACGGCGTGGACGCGCTGATCGCGGGCGTGCAGCAAAAGTTTCCGGATTTCAGGTTCAGGCTGATCGGCGAGCCCAATGGCTTTGGCGACCACGTCCGCTTCTCCTGGGGCCTCGGCCCCGACGGCGGCGACAGCCCGATCAAGGGCACGGATTTCGCAGTCCTCCGCGACGGCCGCATCCGCAGCATCACCGGCTTCCTCGATCAGGTGCCGGCGGGGGCGTAGCTGAGTCTCGACGCGCGGGCGGTCGGCTCCCTCCCCCCTTGCGGGGGAGGGCTGTCCACCGCATCTCACCGCACGTTCGTGACGATCGCGAGCGCCCCTCAATGGGTGAGACGGGCGGAAATATGCGACTGATTTGCCCCTCGCGTGAAGCGGAATATTTTTGAATCCCGGGCTTGACACGGTTTCTGAAAATCAGAAGTGATTTGCCCCGTCGGCTTATCTTGTCCCGGGTCATTGCATGATTGCGCTAGCGCGCGCGGCAAATCAGACCGTCGTCCTGGGCAAGCGAGCAACGCGAGCGCGACCCGGGACCCATACGCCGCGGCGTAAATTATTTCGCGCGCGCGTAGACGGCCTCCGTCAACAACGCAAACCTGTGGTTATGGGTCCCTGGGTTCGCAGGGACGACGCGCATCAGAGAAGTGTGATCGCCGATAGATGGTGGGCACGGCGCTAATCGCGCCTTTGCCCAACCCTGCGCTGAAAAATAGCTTGCTCGGAGCAAAACGTTCTGCTGCAACAACGATGGTCCGGCCGGCCCTGTCGCGACGTTGCGGAGCATAGAACCGGCGCGGGATTTGCTTCGCTGAGCCGATCGAGAAACGGAGCTGTCATGAGCATCGACCTGACCCGCCGCACCCTCCTTCACCTGGCCGGCGCCTCGTCGTTGAGCGCGGCCGCCACGGCGGCAGCGCTGGCGGAAGGAGCGGCTGACGGCGCTGCCGGGCCGACCTTCGCCAACCGTACGCCGATGCGGATCGGCATGGTGACCTTGCGCGTGCGTAACCTCGATCTCGTCACCAATTACTATCGCGACGCCATCGGGCTCACCATCTTGCAGCGCACGGCTACCGGCGCCCGTCTCGGCGCGGGCGGCGTGCCGCTGCTCGATCTCACCCTGCGCGCGGGCGCTGCCAGCGAGGCGCGGAATGCCGCGGGCCTCTATCACACCGCCTTCCTGATGCCGACCCGCAAGGATCTCGCGCGCTGGCTGGTGCACGCCGCAACGAATAAGGTGCCGCTCTCCGGGTTTGCCGATCACCTCGTCAGCGAGTCCGTCTATCTCGACGATCCCGAAGGCAACGGCATCGAGGTCTATGCCGACCGCGCGCCCGAAAGCTGGAAATGGGATGGCGGCACGGTCGCGATGGCGACCGACCCGCTTGATATCGACGGCCTGCTGACGCTGACGAATCCGCGCATCTCCAACTATGCCGGGGCGCCCGATGGCCTTCGCATCGGCCACATGCACCTGCGCGTCGGCGACCTCGAACAGGCCGACCGCTTCTATGGCGGCGCCATCGGCTTCGACCCGACTCGCAAGCGCACCGGCGCCGCGTTCCTGTCGTCGGGGCGCTATCACCATCACCTCGGCATCAATGTCTGGCAGAGCGCCGGCGCCGGCCGGCGGGATGATGCGGCCACGGGACTTGCATGGTTTTCGCTTGAAGTCGCGAAACCAGAGTTATTGCAGGCGCAAGAGCAGCGCCTGCGGCAGGCCGGCGCGCCGACTGTTGCGATCGCGAATGGCGTCGAGACCGCCGATCCCTGGGGGACGAAGGTCCGTTTGATAATGGTTTGATGCTGGGTGCGATCGTCGGTTAACCCCGTTCAGCATGCCCCGATAGGCCATGCAACCGCGGGAGACGATCAGGTTTCTCCCCACCAATGAGCACCGAGCATTATTTCTTCTTACCGGAACCTGAGGTTGGCTGCCAGCCTCCGGCCTTCTGACTCGGTGCTGCGGCAATTACCTTGATCTTCTCCTTCTTGGGTTTCTTGGCTTCCCGATTGCCTCTTTGCTCGCCTTTAGCCATGTCGATCTCCGTGGGTTGATGGTGATGCCGGAACCAATGCAGATTCGGCTAGATATCGTCGTCGACTAGAGCCGAGGCGCGTCTAGATCATATCTGACCTTCAACGTCCTGATCAAATCGAGTGTGCGGGTGCGATAGAAATTGTCGCCCTCGGACGCTGGCCGACTGATGCTCGCGCTCCATCCGTAAGCATCGTCGAAAACAAACATCGTCATCCCCGAAGGCCAGGGACCATGGAGAATCCTTGCCTGCTCGACAATCATATCCTGGAGCTCATCGGCGGTCTTGAAGGGTCTGCTCATGGCTTGCCTCCCGGACCTATTGTGGGCGCCCCGCTATTCTTCAAGCTGATCGAACTCATCAGACAACAGGATCCGGCCCCGGGGCGTGGATATCCTCACGTCCAAATAACCTTCCTGCAAAAGCTCCTTTGCCTTCTTGACGGCAGCCCCCGCCGCTGCACGGCTAAGATTGACCCGGCCAAATTGATTGTTGCCGCTGATCAGGTAATGCACTTCGCTCGTCCTATCCATGCAGGAATGCCACGGCCGATACCAACAATGGAAGAAGCGGCGGAACGATTGCCAGCGGGACGGTCCGGTCGGCAGCCAAGCAACCTTGGGACAACAAAAGCGCTCCGTTCGTCGGGCGTGAGCGTTGCTAGCCCTCAATCACCGATAGACGCCGTGGGAAACGCGGTGATAATCAACTCTAGGCTCGCGTCGCGGCAATAGCGAGCGCTAAAACGCCGCGGAGACAACCGCGAGCGCCTGCCGGTGGCGATGCTCACACTTGACGCGCGACCACGGAAGGGGTGCTGACGTAATCCCGTCGCGTCCAACTCGAAGCGATCTACATGGCCGATCCGCGGAAAGTTGCCGGACCTATCTCAGTCGAAGGCCGATGGCAGCTCTCCCTTGCGGAAGATGACCGTCGGCTCGTCGTCATAGTCGCCCATCTCAGGGTCACCGGTGGATGAGAAGGCAACAACACCGAGCTTGCTCTCGGCCAGCCGCTCCGCGGTGCGAAGCGCGCCAGTTGCCGTTTTGCAGGCTATCGGAACGCCCGCTTTCAGGTTTCCTCCCCGGCCGGCATCGAATGCCTGAACGAAGTAGCTTGTTTCGCGAGCCATGGGCTCTCCTTAGGAGTGCGGGTCGCACCGCGCTTTGGGATTTCCCTCGACATCGTCATGGAAAGAGCGTCTGCTATACGCATCACCGCCCCTTCATTGGCTGCTATCGGTGACTGAGAGTCTTGTACTCCCGCCACACGACGGGCGGTTAATGTGTCCACCAGCCAACAATTCGATCTGCGAGAGTGGCTGGTACCTCCAATCCTGGTACCAGTTGTTCTTGGTCTCCTGATCGGAGGACACGCATCACGATGCGCCAGCCGCGGCTTTTGAAACCAGCTTCCACGCAGATCAAATAATCGCGGTGAACGCGAAAGGAATAATGATGAAGAAACCCCTGCTTTCAGTTGAAGAGCCAGAACCGAAGAAATCAGTGCGGGCCGACAGGCCTCCGACCGAAGGGTTCGCGACGATTGTCGACGGCCATTTCAAGTCGGAGTTTGACGCGATCGAGGCTGCCGAGGTCGCCGGTCGAAAGCTAAAGACCGCTTATCCGATGCTTCAGGTCGAGATCTACGATGCCGCCATGAGGGTGCGTACATTGTTGAGCTAGCAAAGCTGGCTGTCGCGCCGTTATCGCCTGTGCGAAGAAAAAGCCCTCTACCGGCCGGGGCGCCTCCATCTCAGCAACCGCGGCAGATATTCTTCAGCTTGGCGTTGGTCCTGGCGTCTTCTGCGCTGAAGGGATCTTTGTAGGCGGCTCGCGACGGGTCTTTTTCAGAGACTACGGATTTTTCGATTTTCGGAGGATACGTGGCGTCATAGCACGACAGGCGCGCATTGGCGTTTTCGATCGCGCGGCACTCTGGCGCTGCGGCAAGAGCGCCCGGCGCAAATGCACATAGTGCCAGCACGGCGAGAGTCGTTTTCATCCGAGTTCCTTTCCCGATGGGTCGCAGTTCAAATCAAGCAGGTCGATGCGCGGCGACCGTCGTCACGCAACCTCGTCGGTCCAGACCTTGAAGCCGACCAATGTGTTTGGCCCAAAGGTCTGGGTGATCGGCACGTCGGAAGCGTCGCGCCCCTGCGCAATCAGGATGCGACCGATCCTTGGCACGTTGCTGCGCGGATCGAAAGTACGCCAGTGCCCACCGACATAGGCTTCGAACCAACCGGCGAAATCGCCTGCAGCCCATGGCTTTGGCGTGCCGATGTCGCTGAGATAGCCCGTGCAATAGCGCGCGGGAATGTTCATGCAGCGGCAGAACGCAACGGCAAGATGGGCGTAGTCGCGGCAGACGCCCTTGCCTTCCTGGTAAGCCTCCCACGCCGTCTTGCTGGCGCGAGCATACTCATATCCGAAGGCGATGTGATGATGGACGAAATCGCAGATCGCCTGGACTCGCGCCCAGCCCGGCGGCTTCTTCTCGAACAATTGCCAGGCGATTTCCGAAAGCCGGTCGGTCTCGCAATAACGGCTGCCGAGCAGATAGACCAAAGTGTCCGCGGGCAGATCCTCGATCGCGTGCTGAACGGCGGAAGTAAACACCGGATCTGGCAGACCGCTGTCGCGAACGACGCCGTCGGCCGCAAGACGCACGCGGCCGGCGGGCGCAACCATGCGGCTGCACCAATTGCCAAACATGTCGCGGTAGGGGGTGATCTCAACGACTGGGTCGGTGGTGAGGAAATCCGGCACGATGATGTCGGACGCACGGGTGAAGTGCGTGCCCAGCACCATGATCATCGGCGTCGGCTGCGGGAAATCGTAGATCATTTCGAATCCGACGCGAATCTTCACTCGAAAGCCCTTTCCGGCAGCTGCCTGCTCGAAGTGGCTACGAAGCCAGCGAATACAAGGCGTTGACTGGCTTATTCGACCAAATGCGGCGGGCGCCAAGGAAACCGATATACGCTGAGATTGCCGACCTCACCCGGCTCTCGGGAGAGGCGAGCTGAACAAACAGATGTTCGGCCGCAACAGTCTTGAACGCGTGCCACGCACGCCGGCAGATCCGCGCGAGGAACAGTTCGCGCGGCTGCAGGACCGGATCGACGCATGCGTGTCCCGCAAATTCCTGGCCCGAGAGTTTGAAGGCACTCCTCCCGGCATCATCGTGCGCAGCATAGATTTCCGTTCCTGAAGACGCAGCCGCTCATCGGCCGGCGGGAAGATCATATTGAACCTATCTGCGGGCCGGCGAAAAACAGTTCCGCCTTTTCCCAATCATGTTCTAATGTCCGAGCTATTTTCCGAGGGGACCGATTGCATGAATTTGCCGATGAGCTGGGACGAGTGGGCGCAGCACGATGGCGTGGCGCTGGCTGCGCGTGTCGCGAAGGGCGAGCTGACGGCCAAGGATTTGGCGGCGCAGGCCGCCGCCGCCATCGCCAAGGTCGATCCCCCACTCTCGGCCGTCGTCGAAGTGTTCGAGGATGCGGTCGCAGATCCCGCCACCGACGGTACCAATCTCGGCGGGCCGTTTGCCGGACTTCCGTTCCTGATGAAGGACCTCGGTCCGACGCTGAAGGGCCGGCTGCAGGAGATGGGCTCGCTCTACATGCGCGGCAATCGCGCCACGGCCGATACATTCATGACCAAGAAGATGCGCGGAGCCGGGCTCAATCTGATCGGACGCACCACGACGCCGGAATTCGGCGTCTGCAGCTCGGCCGACAATCCCGCCGTCTATGTCACGCGCAATCCCTGGAATACCGACTACACCACCTGCGGATCGTCGGCCGGCAGCGCTGCGATGGTCGCCGCCGGCGCGGTGCCGATCGCGCACGCGACCGACGGCGGCGGCTCGATCCGGATTCCCGCCGGCGTCAACGGCAATATCGGGCTGAAAGTCTCGCGTGGCGTGTTCTCGCTGTCGCCGCACCTCTCCGATTTGAGCGGGCTGGTCTCGATTCAAGGCTGCCAGTCGCGCACGGTGCGCGATACCGCGGCCTTCGTCGATGCCTGCCGCGGTCCGGCGCCGGGCGAATTCATGCCGTTCTGGAGTCCGCCGGAGCCGTATACGCGGATGATCACACGCGATCCTGCCCGGCTGAAAATCGCGCTGTCGTATCAGTGGGGTGATTATCGCGCGACACCGCATATCGCGGCCGAGCTGCAGAAAGCCGGGCGCTTTCTCGAAGGCCTCGGCCATGATGTCGATTACGCCCTGCCGGATCTGGACTATGGTGAGGCCTTCGCGGCGCAGACCACCTGCTATATCAGCAACTTTTCCGTCGTCATCTCCAACATGCTGGCGGCGCGTGGCCTAGAACAGCCGCCGGAAGATCTGATCGAGCCGATCAACATCCGGATCTGGGAGCGTGGCCGGCACACGTCCTACGCGGACCGAGCGCGCATGCAGGCGGTGTTCAACACGACCTCGCGCGGCTTCGGCGCGTTCTTCGAGGAGTGGGATATTATACTAACGCCGATCACCGCGCTGCCGACGCCGAAGGTCGGCACGACCGAGTATCTCACGATCAGCGACAATCCCGACGTGCTGGACTGGTTCGGCAATCTCTGGCGCAATTTTGCCTTTACGCCGCTCGCCAATCTCTGCGGCATCCCGGCGATCTCGCTGCCGCTTGCCACCCACGAGCACGGTCTGCCGCTCGGCATCCAGGCCATCGCCAAGCAGGCCAATGACGGCTTATTGTTGCAGCTCGCGGCGCAGATCGAGCGCGCGATCGGCGGCAAGTGGAATGCGGGGCAAAGGGCTGGCGTGCATGTGACGAGCGATTGAACGGCGCGCTCGGCACCATCTACATTCGGGATAGCGCCGGAAGTATACGGTAGCGAGCCATTTCTGTCGGAAAGTTGGCGCGGTTGGCGAGCAGGAGCATGCCGATCTTTCGCGCGGGGACCAGCCCCATATAGGCCGATGCGTTGTTGAGACCGCCCGGCTTGTCGACGATGCTCACCCCATCGACGTCGACATTCTCCCAGGCCATCGCCTGTCCGAACATCTCGCTCACACGGAACATCTCGCGCTGCGTGATCTGCAAGGCTTCGCGCAACTGCGGATCGATCGCTCTGCCGTCGACACAAGCAGCAAGGAAGATCGCCAGATCCCTCGCCGACGAGAACATCTGTCCGGTCCCGGCGAAATGGTAATAGCTCTGCTGGTTGCCCGGCGGCCCGATTGGCGTTCCGTCCTCGGAATAGCCCTGGACGGCGCGCTGCATGAACTCCGGACTCATGATGGCGCGATTGTCCGGCCCGCGGTCCGGAAGCAGCGTCGAGTTCATGCCGAGAGGCTTCAGGATGCGGGTTTCGACCAGTTCCTTGATTGGAAGCCCATACCGACGCTCGAGCGCGAGCTGCAACAGCACATAGCCGGCGTGCGTGTAGACGCGCTGCCTGCCCGGCTGCTCGCCCGCATGGGGAGTCCAGGCGTTGAGCATGTCGAGAAAGTCGGCCAACGAGTACGTCTCGTTGGGCCAGGGCGGATGATCCGTTGCCAGCAGCAGGCCGGACGTATGGCTTGCAAGCTCGCCGATCGTGACCCGACGAATATAGTCCCCCCGCAATTCGGTGACGTATTTGTCGATGGGATCGTCCAACCTCAGTTCGCCACGAAGCGTTCCGAGCGCCACCAGCGTAGCTTCAAACACCTTGCGCATGGACGCGATATTGAACAGCGAGTCCGACGTGATTGTCGTTTTCCTGGCTTGATCCGCGAAGCCGTAATTAAAAAACTCCACGCGGCCTGCGATGTAAACTGCGGATGCGGCCCCGCCCGGATGATCAGCCGTCGCTTCGGGGGCGAGGTGGCCTGCCACGAGGTCTCGAACCCGCGATTCCATATCAGGGTCGGCAATGACAACTGGCGCCGAACCGGACAGGCAGGCAAGCAGAAAGGTCAGCCCTGCAGCGCGACACCACCATCTGATCGAAGCCGTTGCCATTTGGAGATGTACCGCGAAATCGCCAGCCGCTGTTGTCAGCCGAGCGATGCGATGATTGATGGAAACAACATGACAGGTCCGCGCGGTAGTGGTGATCCCCGGGTTATGCTCCCAACCGAAACGCGCTGTTCCTGCAATCGCTCCTCAAGGACACGGTCATTTGATGAAGCGCCCTCCGAAGTTTTCAAGGAACGCCACCGTGGACATCGCCCTGCACGCCGCCGTCAACGCACCTGCGTTCGTTGCAGTCAGTCTGGGCGTGCTGCCCGCTTGATGGTGTGGAGTGGGATGACTGATCTTCGAATCGTCATCCCGCTCCATCGCTGCTTTCTCCGGGCAACCCGCCAGCTCTACTTCCACTTCGCCAGATAGAACCGCGGCAGTTCGTCCGGGTATGGCGTGAAATCGAGCTGCTTGGAGTGGCCGTAGGTCGTTACATAGGTGTGCAGCGGCGCCCAGTAGGCCTGCTCGGTGATCTTCTTGATCGCCGCCGAATAGGCCTCCTTGCGCACCTCCGGGTTGATGGATGAACCGCCCTGAAGCAGCCATTTCTGCACATCGGAATCGCGCGCGTAGTCGTCGGCGCCGCCATCGAAGTAGTTCGGCAGAATGGCCGAGACGTCGTTGATCGAATAGCTGCCCCAGCTTCCGAGATACATCCTGAGTTCGCCGGCCTTGGCGCGCTGGATCAGCGCCGCGGTCTGGAGCTGGTTGAGCTTGGCACGGATGCCGACCGCATGCAGATAGTTCTGCACCGAGGAGCCCCATTGCGGCAGCACGTAGCTGGCAAGCTCGACGTCGAATCCATCGGGATAACCGGCCTCGGAGAGAAGCTGCTTGGCCTTGGCCGGATCGTAGGCGTAGGCCACCGCGGCTTCGGCATCGCATCCGAACTGCGACGGGAAGCAGGGCGCAGCCGGAACGCGGCTACCGCCGGTGACGAGCTTGTCGGCAATCGCCTTGCGGTCGATCGCGTGCCAGATCGCCTGACGCACCTTGAGCTTGGTCAGGGGATTGTCGGCGCCGGTGCGGCCGCCCGCATCCATCGAGAGAAAGCCGATCCGCATCGATTCCTTGCGCACCGCCTGCAGATGCGGCATCCGGTTCACGGGCTCGAGTTGGTCCGGGTTCATGTTCCAGATCCAGTCGGCGCGGCCGGCGAGCAATTCGGTCATCTCGGTGCCGGCATCCGGCACGAAGCGCACACTCATCTTCTTGATCGCAGGCTTCCCCTTGGGACTGCCGGCCCAGTAGTCCTCGAAGCGCTCGAAGTCGATGGAGACGCCGGGCTCGACCTTCGTCACCTTGTAGGGACCCGCGCCAACCGGCGCCTTGGCGTAACCTTCTGCGCCGACCTTCTCGCGATAGGCCTTGGGATAGATCGGCAGCACCAGCGCGAAATATTCCAGCGCCGCCGGGTTCGGCCGCTTCAGCTTGACGCGCACCGAAAGGTCGCCGGTCTTCTCCGCCTTGTCGATCCAGTTGTAATTCGACGGGGTCGAGACGCGGCTCGCCGGATCGGCGACGATATTGATGGTGTAAACGACGTCGTCGGCCGTGAACGGGCTGCCGTCATGAAACTTGACGCCGGGCCTTAAGCTGAACTCGATCGTGGTCGGATCCGGCAGCTTCCATTCGGTTGCGAGCAGCGGCTCCAGCTTGAACGTATCGGGATTGCGGTAGACCAGCGCATCCCAGCCCTGGTGGTGCATCACCACGCCGGTGCGCAAATTGTTGTAGAAGGGATCGATGTTGGGCAGCGCGTCGCGCATCACGATCCGCAGCGTGTCGGCGGATTTCTGCGCGGAAGCGGGCAACGCACCGGCTCCCGATAGAACCACGGCCAGAATGGCCGCGCCGAGCTTGTTTTGCATACGCATATTGCCCTCCATCATTCGCGTTTACAGGCGGCGTGAAGCACGCCCTATGCCAGATGACACTCTACCATTCCCTGGGGCGGGCGGACCATGGGCATTGGCGCCTCATGGCGGCAGCGCTCGACCGCGATGCGGCAGCGCGGGTTGAACCGGCAGCCCGGCGGAATATTGGACGGATCCGGCATGGCGTCGCCGAGACCAATGTCCGGCACGCCCTTGCCCGGCTCCGGCGTCAGCACGCTTTCCAGGAGCGCCTGGGTGTAGGGGTGGCGGGGCTTGCGAAACAGCGCGTCGGTTTCGTTCCGCTCGACGAAACGGCCGAGATACATCACCGCGACTTCGCTCGCGACATGCTCGACGACGGCGAGATTGTGGCTGATGAAAAGGTAAGTGAGCCCGAGGTCGCGGCGCAGGTCGGCCAGGAGATTGAGGATCTGCGCCTGCACCGAGACGTCGAGCGCGCTGGTCGGCTCGTCGCATATCACGATCCGCGGCTCCAGCACCAATGCGCGGGCAATCGCCGCGCGCTGGCGTTGCCCACCGGAGAGTTGCGCCGGCATGCGTTCGCCCATCGCGGCCGACAGGCCAACGCGCTCGAGAATGCCGCCGACCCGGCGCTCGATCTCGCCGCGCGAGAAAGTGCCCTGGGCTGCAAGCGGCAGCGCGACGATATCCTTGATGCGCCGGCGCGGATTGAGCGAGGCGAACGGATCCTGGAACACCGGCTGGATCAATCGCGCCCGCGCCTTGCGGTCGAGGTCGAACAGGCGCTTGCCATCGACCAGCACGGTTCCCGCCGTCGGCTTGAGCAGCCCGAGGATCAGGCGGGCCAGCGTGGACTTGCCGCATCCGGACTCGCCGACGATGCCGAGCACGCTACCGGCCGGCACGCTGAACGTGACATCGTCGACCGCGACCACGCGCTTTTCCGCCGACATCAGTCCGGTGTGGACGCGGAATTCGCACCGCAGGTTCTCGACCTCGATCGCGGCGGTCATGCGGGTTGTAGCTCCGCCCAGTCCGGCTCGAGCCGGCAAAGATAATCGTGCGCCTCGCCCGCCCGACGCCGCGGTATCGCGCGTGTACACGTTTCATTGGCGTGGGCGCAGCGCGAGCGAAAGGCGCAGCCGGCAAAGCCGGGCCCGATCGCCGGCACGACGCCGGGAATCGAGCCGAGCGGCCGGTCGCGCTGCACGCGGCTGGGCACCGGCACACAGGACAGAAGACCGCGGGTGTAAGGGTGTTGCGGCGCGCGGAACAGTTCCGCGGTCGGCGCGCGCTCGACCACCTCGCCGGCATACATCACCGACACGTGGTCGGCGACGCGCGCGACGATGCCGAGGTCATGGGTGATCAGCAGGATCGAGAGGCCGAGTTCGCGCTTGAGATTGGCGAGCAGCCGCAGGATCTGCGCCTGCACGGTGACGTCGAGCGCGGTGGTCGGCTCGTCGGCGATCAACAGTTCCGGATCGCACATCAGCGCCATCGCGATCATCACGCGCTGGCGCAGGCCGCCGGAGAGCTGGTGCGGAAACTGGCCGAGCCGCATGCCAGGTGCGGTGATGCCGACGCGGCCCATCAATTCGGCGGCGCGGTCGAGGGCCGCCGCGCGCGAGCCGCCCTTGTGGCGCGTCATCACCTCCGCCATCTGCGAACCGATGGTGAAGGCCGGATTGAGGCTGGTCATCGGCTCCTGAAAGATCATCGCCATGCGGTTGCCGCGCAGGCGCGCCATCTCGCGGTCCGACAGCGATGTGAGGTCGGTACCGGCAAAACGCATCCGTTTCGCCGAACGCTGGCCGCCGCGGG
The DNA here is from genome assembly GCF_036924675.1 of Bradyrhizobium sp. AZCC 1578. Classification (NCBI taxonomy): domain Bacteria; kingdom Pseudomonadati; phylum Pseudomonadota; class Alphaproteobacteria; order Hyphomicrobiales; family Nitrobacteraceae; genus Bradyrhizobium; species Bradyrhizobium sp. AZCC 1578. The sequence continues at coordinate 4,570,028 of NZ_JAZHRZ010000001.1, read as the reverse complement.
CGAGCAGGCTCATCACCGCCAGCGCGGTCACCGACTTGCCGCAGCCGGACTCGCCGACCAGGCAATGAGTCTCGCCCCTCTCGACCCGGAACGAGGCGCCGCGCACCGCCGCGGTGCGGCCGAACGTTACCTGAAGCTCCTCCACGTCCAAGAGCGCACTCATCGCAGCCGCTCCGCGCCGAGCAGATTGCGCAGTCCGTCGCCGACCAGATTGATGCCGAGCACCAAAACTGCCAGGGCTACGCCGGGGATCATGATCACCCAGGGCGAAAAGAACATGTAGTCCTTGCCCTCGGCGATCATCAGCCCCCAGGACGGCAGCGGCGGCGGCACGCCCAATCCCAGGAATGACAGGGCAGCCTCGAGCAGGATGGCCAGCGCCATCTCCAGCGTTGCCACCACGGCAAGATGGCTCGCGATGTTCGGCAGTATCTCCTTGATCAGGATGTGCGGCATCGAGGCGCCGGCGCACCAGGCCGCGCTGACGTAGTCGTGGTTGCGAACCTGCATGGTGGTCGCGCGCGCGACGACCGCGAAGCGGTCCCATAACAACAGCCCGAGCGTGGCGACGACGAGCCCGAGGCCCGATCCCATCAGCCCGACCACCGCAAGCGCGACCAGCACGACAGGGATCGACAATCGCGTCGTGATGGCGAACAGCACGAAATCGTCGACGCGGCCGCCGAAGAAGCCGCCGAGCACGCCGAGCGTGATGCCGATCAACCCCGACGTGATCACCGTCATGATGCCGATCAGGAGCGAAATGCGCGCGCCATAGACCAGCCGCGCGAGATAATCCCGGCCGAGTTGATCGGTGCCGAGCCAGTGGCCCGGCTGGGTGCCCTCCATCCAGAACGGCGGCTTGAGGCGATTGCCGAGGTCCTGGGTGAACGGATCCTGCGGCACCAGCGCGTTGCCGACGAGCGCCGCCGCGACGACGATCGCGACGATGGCAATCCCGATCGCAAAGCCGGCGGCGCCGATGCGCGAGCTACCTATGCTCGAAGGCTGCGGCGCCTGAATGGCAATCGGCTCGCTCATCCGGTCCTCAGCCTCGGATCAAGCAGCGCATTGAGGATGTCGGCCAGGAGCGTGAGGCCGATATAGAACACGGCCAGCACCAGCACCACCGCCTGCACGACAGGGAAATCGTTCTTGGCGATGCTCTCCCAGCCGAGATAGCCGACGCCATGCAGCGCGAACACCGTTTCGATGACGATCGAGCCGCCCAGCATGAAGCCGAGCTGGACCGCCGCGATCGACACCACGGGAATGGCGGCGTTGCGCAGCGCGTGCTTGAAGATGATGCGCGCCCGCGACAGGCCTTTTGCGCGCGCGGTGCGGATGTAATCGGAGGCCATCGCCTCGATCATGCCGGAGCGCGTCAGCCGCGTCAGCGCCGGGATCGCGGTGAAGGCAAGCACGATGCCGGGCATCACGAAATGCTGCCAGGTGCCGGTGCCGGATATGGGCAGGATGCCGAGCTGCAGGCCGAGCACGATCATCAGAATCAGCGCCAGCCAGAAGCTCGGCACTGCCTGCCCGACCATCGTGAACAGGGTGACGCCGCGGTCGATCCAGGTGTTTTCGCGGAGCGCCGCCAGGATGCCGAGCGGCAGCGAGATCAGCAAGGCGAGGCTTAAGCCCACCAGGCCGAGCGTCAGCGTGATCGGCAGGCGCTTCTGGATCAGGTTCGCCACACTGTCTTTGAAGAAATAGCTCTGGCCGAAATCACCGACCATGGCGCGGCCGGTCCAGGCAAAGAACTGGACATAGAGCGGGCGGTCGAGGCCGTAGGCCTTGCGCACGATTTCGACGTCGGCCTGCGTCGCCTGCGGGCCCGCGATCGAAACCGCAAGGTCGCCGGACAGCCGCGTCAGCAGGAATGCAAGCGTCATGACGGTCAGCGCGACCAGCACACCGAGAGCAAGACGCCGGGCAATCAGACGCAACATCAACAAACTCCAGCGCCGACCGGCGCGCAGGCGCATTCCTCGGGTCGGCGAAGCAAGGGCAAGTGTCACCAAACTGTCGTCCCATGCAAGGGACGATTGCAACGATTTCCCAACGCGACGCCTGCCTGTTGCGACGATGCAATGTGTGTGCCATTGCAGGCTGCAATCATGCGACAAGCACCCGGTCCGGTGCAACTTTTGCGGTCAAAAGAGTCCGAACGAGTCCAGTTTGGGCGCCGGGTCCGCGATCTCAGTCTCGAATGTAGCGGCTCGGCGCGAACGGCGTCACGTCGTAAGGCGTGGGCGCGCCGGCAATCATGGCGGCAATGGCGGCGCCGGTTGCGGGACCGGTCGTGAAGCCGATGTGCTGGTTGCCGAACGCAAGCCAAAGCCCGGCATGCCGGGGCGCTGGTCCGATCATCGGCAGGCTGTCGGGCAGTGTCGGCCGTGAGCCGCGCCATGCATCGCCGACAGCGTCGCCAAATTCGACCACGCCGCGCGCGAGCGGAATCGCCTGATTGAGCTGCGCGAACGAGGACGGCGCATCGCGATCGGTCAGTTCGACGCCCGAGGTGACGCGGATACCCTGCTCCATCGGCGTCATGATAAAACCGCCGTCGATGTCATAGATCGGACGCCGCAAGGAACGCGCCGGGTTCGGCTTGAATTCGCGGTGGTAGCCGCGCTCAAAGGCGAGCGGCACGCGATAGCCGAGCGGCCGCAACATATCGGCAGACCAGGGTCCCAGCGCGGCCACCACATGCCGCGCCGAAATCTCGCCATCGGCCAGCACCACGCGCCAGCCATTGCCGTCGGGTAGGATCGCCTTGATGTCCGCCTGCCTCACCTGGCCGCCGGCGTTCGCGAACATCCGTGCATAGGCCTTGACCACCTCGCCTGGCGAGTCGACCGAGGCGGTCTGGGTGTGCAGCAGGCCCGCTTTATAAACGGGCACAATATCCGGCTCGAGCGCGGAGATGGCCTGGCGGTTGAGCCATTCGCTGGCGATGCCGTATTCAGCCAACTTGGCCTGCTCCTGCTTCGCCGCGAGAACCGCATCGCTGCGCCACGCCCTGAGCCAGCCGGTCTCGCGAATGCGATGTCCCGCTCCCGCTTGCACGATCCATTCCCGATGCAGTTTCGCCGATGCACCGATCAAGCCATGCAGCGCGGTCGCGCGCGGCCGAAGTCGCGACGCGGCCGAATTGGCCAAGAAGCGCGCGACCCAGCCCGCGTTCTTCACCGCCCAAAGCGGATTCCAACGCAATGCCGCATGGCGGTTGGTCAGGTATTTCGGCAGCGACTTCCACAGCGATGGATTATTGAGCGGCGTAATCGAGCCGCTGCTGATGATGCCGGCATTGCCGTAGGAGGTTTCGCTGCCCGGCTCGCGCCGATCGACGAGTACGACCGGCATCCCGCGCTGCCGCGCGGCAAACGCCGTCGATACCCCGACGATGCCCGCGCCGAGCACCACGACATCCGCTTTATCTTCCGGCATCGACTTTCCAAACACCTTCCCAAGGGGATCTTACAAAGGAGACTTCGCATCATGGTCGGACCACCGCCGACCGGCAACAGCGGAAAGTTCCCTTCCCAACAAATCATCACCAAAACGCCGCATGTGAGTCCGCAACCTTTCTGACGCCCGTGGCTTCTTGCCCCGCGACGTTCGTCGCATTCCAGCCAACCTTCATAGGAGTTGACTATATGGCTGCACTACTCGGAAACCTGCTTGGTACCGTCGATGGCCTGCTTGGAACCGCCACCGGTGTACTTGGCGGCGCAAGCGCCAGCGGTAGCGCTTCTGCCAGCGCCAGCGGCACGGCGGACCTGTCGAACGTGCTCGATCTCGGCGCAGTAGTTGAGACGAACCCGAGCATCGACCTCTCGGCAGGGCTCAACGGTGTCGACGCCTCGGTTTCCGCACCGACCTTGATCGGCGCCAGCGCCGATGTCGGCCATCTCGATGTCGGTGGCCTGCTCCACGGCCTCGCCTAACTCCAGTTGAGTTCGGACATTTCAAAACCGCGTGGCGTGGGGAGCGCATCCCCACGCCACGTCTCGATTGCCTCACTGCACGAGTGGATCGCGCAGCATCGTGTCAACTCGCTTAAGGTGATTGCCGAATGCCTACGGGCATGCTGACCGCCCTTGACGACTCCGTCGCCCCGGCGCGACGGATCGATGACGTTCGCCAGGCGCTGGTCGCGCTATGGCCGCAATTCCTCTGGGCCGGGCTGTTCTCCAGCGCCATCAACCTGCTCTATCTGAGTTCGCCGCTCTATTTGATGCAGGTCTATAACCGCGTTCTGCTCAACGAGAACGTCTCCACGCTCGTCCTCCTCACCCTGATCCTGGCGATCGCTCTGCTCACCATGGCGGCGCTGGATGCGGTGCGCTCGTACATCCTGATCCGCTGCGGCATCCGCCTCGACATGGAATTATCGGCACGCGTGTTCGAGGCGCTGGTGGTGCGCTCGGCGCAGCGCGGCGCATCGCGCGGCGCGCAGCAATTGCGCAATCTCGATCAGTTCCGCACCTTCGTGACCGGCCCCGGCATCTATTTCGCGTTCGACCTGCCGTGGATTCCGATCTATCTGATGCTGCTGTTCTTCATCCATCCGCTGCTGGGCATCGTCGCGACCATTGGCGCGGTTCTCCTGCTTGGCCTCGCCGGTCTCAACGAGGTGATGACCCGCGAGCCGATGAAGGAAGCCGAAGCCGCAGGCAACCAGTCCTATGTGTTCACCGAAAACATCCTGCGCCACGCCGACGTGATCCGCGCGATGGGCATGCAGCCGGCAGTGGAGCGCAACTGGCAGAGCCAACGCTCGTCGATGCTGGTGCAGCAGGCGCTTGCCAGCGACAAGAACGCGGTGATGACCTCTTCCATCCGCTTCTTCCGCCTGCTGTTGCAATCGCTGATGCTCGGCACCGGCGCCTGGCTCGCCATCGACCACGCCATCACGCCGGCGACAATCTTCGCCGCCAGCATCGTGATGGGCCGGGCGCTGGTCCCGGTGGAACAGGCGGTCGGCACCTGGAAGCAGTTCATCGGCGCCCGCGAGGCCTATGCGGAAGTGCGCGAGCTGCTCGGCGAGATCGACCTGACGCCGCCGCACACCATCGTGCCGCGGGCGCGCAACACCATCGAGGTCCGCGAACTGCGCTGCCTGCTGCCGACGCGCAAGGAGCCCGTCATCAGGGACCTGACCTTCGAGCTTGGCGGCGGCCAGGCGCTCGGCATCGTCGGCCCGAGCGGCTCCGGCAAGAGCACGCTGGCCCGCCTTCTGGTGGGCGCCATCCTACCTGCCGATGGACGGTTGCGGTTCGGCGGGCTCGACTACAGCCATTGGGACCCGCTCGAATTCGGCCGCCATGTCGGCTATTTGCCGCAGGACGTCGGCCTGTTCGCCGGCACCGTGCGCGAGAACATTGCCCGTTTCGGCGATGCTTCGACGGACGAGATCATCGACGCCGCCAAGCGCGCCGGCATTCACGAGATGGTGCTCGACCTGCCGAAGCAGTACGACACCCGACTGGGTCCCGGCGGCGTCGGCCTGTCCGGCGGCCAGCGCCAACGTCTGGCGCTGGCGCGGGCACTGCTCGGCCGCCCGCCGCTGCTCGTGCTCGACGAACCCAACGCCAATCTCGACGCTCCCGGCGAAGAGGCGCTGAAGGTGGCGCTGCTGCAGGCCAAGAGCGAGGGTGCCACCATCATCGTGATCACTCACCGCACCACCATCCTCGACATCGTCGACGTCATGATGGTGTTGCGCGGCGGCATGCTCGACATGCTGGGTCCGCCGGGCGAGGTCTACCACGCGCTCCAGCAGGCCGCCGCGGGGCGCGCGTCATGACGGCGATCGACGGCTTTACCCCGATGCGCGACCGTGCGCGCTACGCACGTCCCTCGCGGCCGGCGCTGCTGGGTGCCGGCGTGGTGGCGGCGTTCCTTGCCGCGATGACGATGTGGGGAACGCTCGCGCCGATCTCCGGCGCAGCGATCGCAAGCGGCAACCTCCAGGTCGAGGGGCGGCGGCAGAGCGTGCAGCACCCCTATGGCGGCGTCGTGCGCCAGCTCACCGTGCGCGACGGCGCGCGCGTCGAAAAAGGTCAGCTCCTGATCCGGCTCGACGACAGCGACCCGCGCGCCAAGCTCGACGTGCTCATGGCCGATCGTGACGCTGCGCTCGCCGCGCGCGCACGGCTGGTCGCCGAGCGCGACCGAAAAGATGCGCCGGAGTTCGACGAACATCTCCGCGCGCGCAGCGAACTATCCGCGGCGCGCCAGGCCATGGCCAACGAGACCGCGATGATGGCGGCGCGAAAGCACCAGTTCGCCGCCGAGACAGCGGTGCTGCGCGGCAAGACCAAGGAGCTCGAAGCGCAGATCGCGGGCACGCAGGCGCAGCTTGCCGGCACCGAGAAACAGCGGGAACTGCTGACCGACGAGATGAACGGCGCGCAGCATCTGTTCGCGCAGGGCTATACGCCAAAGACCCGCATCCTTGCTTTGCAGCGCGAGGACGCCCGGCTGAAGGCCGATATCGGCGCGCAGCAGGCCAGCATCGCCGGCATGCAGCAGCAGATCGCGCAGAACGACCTCGAGATCGCCAGGGTGGAACGCGCACGGATGAGCGAGATCACTGACCAGTTGCGCGGATGCGAAAACAAGCTCGCGGAACTGACGCCCAAGATCGACGCCGCCACGGACGTGTTGGTCCGCACGCGGATCACGGCGCCGGCGACCGGCTCGGTGGTCGGCCTCGACGTCTTTACCGAGGGCGGCGTGATCCAGCCCGGCGCGCGGCTGATGGACATCGTGCCCACCGACAATCCGCTGATCGCCGCCGCAAAGCTGAAGCTCTCCGATATCAACGACGTCGCCGTCGGCCACCGTGCCGAAGTGCAGCTCACCGGCGTCAACTATATCGAGCGTCCCCGGCTCTACGGCACCGTGCACACGGTTTCCGCCGACCGCCTGACCGACGACAAATCCGGGCAAGGCTATTACGCCGTCGAGGTCGCGCTCGATCCCGACGACGTCAAGAAGTCGCGCATCGATCTGCAGGCCGGCATGCCGGCCGAGGTGATCGTGCCGACGCGTCCGCGCACCCTGTTCGAATATCTGCTCGGTCCGCTGCGCGACGAGATCACCCGCGCGTTCCGCGAGCGCTGAGGAGGAGATGGCCATGGCCGATGCCGTCAAGAACGCCCGCCGCTCCGACGAAGCCGAGCGCAGCCGTCATCTCGCGGTAACCGAATCGGTTGCTTTCGCCACCATGCTGCTCGGCCTGCTCAACGATGCCGACACCGCGCTGCACCGCCTGGAGCACGAGGGGGAAGCCCGCGCGGCGCAGCCGGCTGCCCTGCACCCGCCTCCGGCAGATATTGTCGCGGCCGCGCGGCAGCCGGCCGATCCCGCACCCGGCCATGACGACCAGCATGCCGGCATGATCGAATCTCCTGCGGCCGACCTTTCGCCTGCGGTCCACGCCGACGCCACGGCAACGAACACGCCGCAAGATACGACCGCGATGCTCGCCGAAGCTCCATCAGGCGACGTGCTCGCCGCGCAGGCTTTTACATCGACGCCCGTGCTATCGAGCTTCAGCGCAGCTCTGGATCACGCGCCATCGGCAGGCGCAGGCAGCGCGCCGTCCGGCAGCAGCATCGCATCACCGTCACTCGATCTTGGCGCGTCCGCTCACAACCTTGCAGACAGCCTCACCGGCATCGTCGACACCGCGCTTGCAACGGTATCGAGTACGATCGCAAGCGTGAGTGCCACCGTCGGCCAACTGACGACGACCGTGACTGGCACCGCGAGCCATCTCCTCGACGGCTTGACCGGCACGCTCACCGGCCTGATCCAGGACGCGCCGGCCACCGGCCTGATCGAGCCGCCGACGACGAACCTTTCCGGCCCGACATCCAGCACAACGGATTTCTCCGGCGCCGCGCAGCACGACATACCGCTGCTCGACACTGCGGGCGCGATACCGACCTCGCTGCTACATCCGATCCCGCTGCAGCTCGGCTTTCTCGGCCAGCCGACGATGGACGGCCATGAGCCGCATGACGGCGCATTCTCGGCGCTGGGGATCCATCATTTCTGAGACAGCGACGGCGCCATAAGCGGCGATCTCAGCTCGCAAGGTGCCGCGGCTGCGAGATAGCCTGCGAGCCCACGCTGCGAACTCACTTGCCGACGTCGTGGTGATTCTGCAGAATGGTCCAGTTACCCTTCACAGCGGCCCTCTCGACCAATCCCGGAACGATGCGTTTTGCGTGAGCGCGCGCCCGGCCGTCGTAGTCTGGGTAGATACGTAGATACAACGACACGCCGGAAGTGGCGGCCGGCTGCACACTGCCGCAAAGGAGCTCTCCGATGAAGCGCCTGCACCGCCCTCTCGCCGCACTGTTGATGCTTTGCCTCACCACCGCCGCCCGTGCACACGACGCTGGGCCGGTGAGCGATCCGGAAGCACTCGGCTTCTCGTCATCGCGGCTGGCGCGGATCGCAGCCTGGCAGCAGTCGCAGGTCGATGCCGGCGCCTTCTCGGGCGGCGTCGCGGCGATCGCGCGGAATGGCAGAGTCGCGTATCTCCGCGCCGTCGGCTTTCGTGACAAAGCCAAGACAATCCCACTCCAGCCCAATGCAATCTTCTGGATCGCTTCGATGTCCAAGCCGGTCACCAGCGTGGCGGCCATGATGTTGGTTGAGGAGGGAAGGCTCGACCTTGCCGCCCCGGTTCACCAATATATTCCCGAACTCAAGGACATGGTGGTCGCCGTCGAGAAGAAAGACCCGGTGACCGGCAAGACAGAGCTCGCCCGCGAGCCGCAGAAGCACCCGATGACGGTGCTGGATCTGCTGCGCCATACCGGCGGACTGGTCTACGGCGTCGGTGGCACGAAGGTGGACCAGCTATATAAAAGCCTCTACGGCAATGCCGGCGTTTGGCGTCGGGACAAATCTCTTGCCGACTTCGTCTCCGGGCTGGCCAAGCTTCCACTTGCTCATCAACCGGGCGAGGTCTGGGAATACGGTCACTCCGTCGATGTGCTCGCGCGTGTCATCGAGATTGCCTCCGGTCAACCGTTCGACCAATTCCTGGAGGCACGTCTGTTCAAGCCGTTAGACATGATCGACACCGGCTTTTACGTGCCCGAAGCCAAGCTGTCCCGCCTGGTTGATCCGCCCGCCAGCGGCTGGGGCGGTCCGCCGGACAGCGTGATGGCGGACGTCACCAAGCCGACGAAACTGTTTTCGGGCGGCGGTGGACTGGTGTCGACTGCCGCCGATTATCTGCGGTTCTGCCAGATGCTGCTCAATGGAGGCGAACTCGACGGCGTCCGCATCCTTTCATCGGCAACCGTGCGGCTGATGACCACGAACTCGCTGCCGCCTGATATCCGCTTCGCCGGCATTGCCAGCGGCCTTGTCGGGCCCCAGGCTGGCTCGACCTGGGGACTCGGCCTTGCGGTCCGCAGCGATGCCGCGTGGAGCGTGGTGCCGGGATCGGTCGGCAGCTTCACCTGGATGGGCGCTTCGGGCACCTATTTCTGGGTTGATCCAGCGGAGCAACTGACCGCCGTCCACTTGATCCAGGTTGCGCCAGGCAAGGGCGGTCCTTTCAACTATGCGTTTCGCAATCTCACCTATGGGGCCTTCCGCGTTCCCGACCAGGGCGCCCCCGATGCCGCACGGGCTCCGTTGAGAGTCGACGCGAACAGACTTGCGGCTTACGTCGGAACCTACAGGTTCGCATCGTCGAGTTCGCGCGACAAGCAAGAGCGCCGCGAATTCGGCGGTCTCGGCCTCGAAATCGCGATGCAGGGTGGTCGCGTCAAGGTGGCGTCTCCGATGCCGGACGCGCCTGCCGCCAGAGCTGGCGTCATGGCCAATGACATCATCACGCATCTGGATGGCGAGGCGACGCAAGGCAAGTCCCTCAACCAAGTGCTCGACAAGATGCGCGGGCCCGTCAACACCTCGATCCACCTGAAGATCGTGCGCAACGAGCAGCACGAGCCGATCGAGTTGACGGTCGTGCGCGCCCCGATCCGAGCGGCAGGAGCTGACCTTGAAGTCGCCGTCAAGGATGGCAAGCTCGAGCTCGAGGCCAGTCGTGCCCTGTCGGTTCTTGACTTTGAGAAAGGCGCACCGATCACGGTTGTCCCCATGTCGAGCAGCGAGTTCTTTGTCGATGGCGGCGACCACACGCGCCTTGCATTCCGCCGCGACGGTACCGATCAGACGATGCGCCTGGTGCTGGATCCGGGGCCCTGGCAGATCATTGGTCAGCGGATCAACTGACCGGGAGACCAAAGCGCAGACGCGAGGTCCCACGCATCGTCCATGTGCGCCCCCCGGCATCCCCTCGACGACGCTCAATCCGGTCGCGTCGGCGTTCCCTGTGATGTGGTGCTACGACGGCCATTGCCCTCGGCCATCCAATCAACTATGAAGCCTGCTTCCGCGCGACTGGCGCTCAGATGGACAACCATCGGGGAGCGCGGAAGCTAGATGCCGCGCGCCTGGGCACCGCTCTTTACGGAGGTGCCATGACTGCGGAAATCATCGACGGGCGCAAACAGGCGCAAATTCTTCTCGACAGTGTTGCGGGTGAATTGGGGCAGCTATCCCAAGCACCGGGCTTGGCGGTGGTGCTGGTCGGCGATGACCCGGCCAGCCACATCTACGTCCGAAGCAAGATCAAGATAGCGAAGCAGTTGGGCTTGCGCGGCGAGACGAAAATCCTGCCGCATGGCGTCAACGAAGCCGAGCTGCTTTCCGTCATTGCGACGCTGAACGAGCGGGACGATATCGACGGTATTCTCGTCCAACTCCCATTGCCGGCGCACATCGACACGTTGCGCATCATGGGCGCGATCGATCCGGCCAAGGATGTCGACGGCCTGCATGCGCTGAATGCCGGCCGCCTGCTGCATGGCGCCGACGCCCTCGTGCCATGCACGCCGTCGGGTTGCCTGAAACTCATCAAATCGATCGCGCCGGATCTTACCGGCTATCACGCCGTCGTCATCGGCAGCTCGAATATCGTGGGCAAGCCGATGGCAGCGCTGCTTCTGGAAGAGCGCGCGACGGTGACCCAAACGCATGTCCATACACGCGGCATCGCGTGCATCTGCCGCGAGGCGGACATCCTGGTCAGCGCAGTCGGCAAGCCCGGACTTGTGCGCCGCGACTGGATCAAGCCGCAAGCCATCGTCATCGACGTCGGCACCACGCGTGTCGCGAAGCAGGACGGCGGATATGCCGTTCAGGGCGACGTCATTTTCGAGGAGGCGGTACAGGTTGCCGGCGCCATTACGCCCGTGCCAAGAGGGGTCGGTCCGATGACCATCGCATGCCTGATGGAGAATACGGTGAAGGCAGCGAGAGGCCGGCTATCGGCACGGATGCGGCTGGCGTCTACCGCGGCACACTAACTTCGCCTTTCCCTGCACGCTGTCGCGCCTACCCAACCTTCATTTGCTTGGCCGGGGTCCGGTCAACCTCGGCAGCAACGTCGGTAATGATCTCGCGCAGCCAAACAAGGGCGGGATCCAGGTGAAAAGACGCCGGCCATTGTAGGGCTTCTCGAAATGCGGGGATGCGGACCGGCGCACGCAGCAGCTTCAGCGGAAAGTTTCGCGCGAAAATTACAGCGAGGCGATGATGCATTGTCGCGATGCGGTCCGTTCCGATCACCATGGCAGCCATCGCGGTGAAGTTCGGGGCAATGACCTCGATGCGGCGCTTATAACCTAACTGCACGAGGGCGCGTTCATCGAAGGATACTCCGTGAATGGGCCCGAGCTGAGCCGTTATGTGTCCAAGCTGAAGATAGCGGCCAAGCGAGATCGAGCGCCCGATCTGGCGGCTTCCGCGCCAGGCGACGCAGCAGAATTCGTCTGCAAACAAATGCTGGCTGGGATGGCCATCAATGAGATTTGTATCGGGGATCACGACGAAATCGACCTCCCCTCGCTGAAGCTGGTCATCGACGCGATCACCGAAGGGAAGAATTTCAAGGCAAACCCGCGGCGCGGCGCGATAGACGCGCTTCATGACGGCGTGCATCAATACGATGCTCGCATAATCGGAAACGACCAGCCGGAAACGCCGCTCGGAACTCGCCGGGTCGAATTTTGGCGGCGAGATCAGATTGGCCCGGATTCGCAGCAGGATGTCCCGGGTTGGTCTTTCCAGCGATTGCGCCAGCGGCGTCGGCACCAGCTTTCGCTGTGAAATCGTGAAAATCTCGTCGTTGAAATACTGACGCAATCTGCCAACAGCGGCGCTCATCGCCGGCTGGCTGAGATGAAGGCGTCGACTGGCTCCCATGACGCTGCGTTCTTCAAGGATCGCATCAAGCGCGATCAGGAGATTGAGGTCCAGGCCTCCGAACCGCATCGGCTTACATCCATCATTCAAATATCACAGATCAATATAATCGATTTTTCAAATTTAAAAGTCCCGTGTACTCAAGACGCAATCAAGAAATAAGTCGTGCATTGGGAGAAACGCTTTGATCAAGCCATGGATCTTTGAATTCATGCAGGCCCCGAACCTGAGCGACGGGGAGACCCTGCCCAGTACCGTGACTGCCGTGTTCGACGAAGGCTACGCGCATTGGCTCGAAGCCGAGAAGCTGGGGTTCGAAGGAATATTCTTTAGCGAACATCACTTCGGTCACTCATATAGCCCCTCTCCCAACCTCTTGATTGCAGCTATTTCTCGTCACACGACCCGGCTGCGGCTGGGAACGATGGGAATGGTCGTGCCGCTCTATGAGCCATGGCGCATCGTCGAAGAACTGACGATGCTCGATCACCTGACAAAGGGACGCCTCGAGATCGGCTTTGCAGCCGGCGTGCCGCAGGAGCTCGCGCGGATAGGCTTAGGGATCGAGGAGGCCCGCGAGCGGTTCAACGAGGCTTTGGAGATACTCGATGCCGCCCTCGTGAACCACGTCATCAGCCACAGCGGAAAGTATTGGAAATTCGAAAACCTCAGCCTGATGCCGAACGTCTTCCTGCAGCCGTCTCCGCCAAAATGGACAACTGTTGTAAGTACCGGATCCGCGCAGAAATCCGCTCAAAGGCGATCCAAGATCTGCACCGGCTTCGAATCCGTCATCCGCATATCAGAAATTTTTGACGTGTATCGCGCGGAGTCTGCCAAACTGGGATTTCCGGCAGGGCCCGATCAACTCGCAATCCGGCGCAATGTCTCCATTTCATACAATGCGGCTGAGGCGCGCGAGGAATCTCGTGCCGCGAAGGCAGCGACTCTGAAAGTTGTGGCTGGCGATCCGCGCGTTGTCCAAGGCACATCCTCATTGCTCGATGCGCCGCGGGCTGGAGCCGGCTTTTCACTGCATGACGACGATTACATCGCCGGCACACCGGCGCAGGTCGCCGAACAGATCATCGATCAATGCCGCAAATGCGGCGCGGGCCATTTCCTCGCGATGCTGGGAAGGAGCTTTACGCCGCGTCGCCGTGAAACACTCGCTCTCTTCGGCGAGGAGGTGATCCCCCAATTGCGACGCGCGCAGATAGGTTGATGAGCCCGATTGCGAGCCGAGCATTGCGGGCTTGCGGCACAACAACTGGAGCGAAGCATGATTCAGGATAAGCCTCTTGTTCTCGGGATAGGAGGAACCCCGCGGCGCGGGTCATCGTCCGAACGCGCGCTCGTGATCAGCCTCAAGGCCGCCGAGGATGAAGGCGCAAGGACCCTGCTTCTCTCCGGTGCAGAACTGCTTCTGCCGATGTATATGCCCGGACAGCAACAGTCCGATCAGGCTTCGCGTCTCCTGGCCGCGCTTCGTGAATGCCACGGCATTATCATCTCGTCGCCGGCCTACCATGGATCGATATCTGGACTGATAAAGAACGCGCTAGACTACGCGGAAGAACTTAGAACGGATACACGCGCTTACCTGGATGGAATTCCCGTCGGCTGCATTGCTTGTGCTGGCGGATGGCAGGCGGTTGGGCAGACATTAGCCGCGCTTCGGACGGTTGCTCATTCCCTTAGAGGCTGGCCAACGCCGTTTGGTGCAATGTTGAACACATCCAGCGCACTGTTCGACGCCGAGGGAAATTGCACCGATGCGGCAACCAAACGTCAGCTCGAGACGGTGGGCCAGCAGGTGATCGATTTCGTGCGCACGCAATCTCGCGGCAGATTGGCAGCGCACTCCTTCTCGACAGAAACGATGGTCCAACCGTAGTCCGGCTCGCGGCCAAAAGGGAGTTTGACGTGGTATTCGAAACGATAAAGCTCGAAATCGATGCCGTGGACACGGTCATAAAAGTCATCGGAAGGGGTCCGGCCGTCCTGGCGCTCCACGGAGCGGCAACGATCGAGGGGCAAGAATGGGCACGTGGTTTGGCCGACAGGTTTCGGGTCTATCTGCCATTCCACCCCGGCTTCGGCGAAAGCGGACCTGCGCCGCTTATCTGCGGGATGCAGGATTTGATCGTCCATAATTTGCGGCTCATCGCAGCATTGAGGCTGGATCGGCCGCACCTCGTGGGTCATTCCATGGGCGGCTGGATGGCGGCAGAAATGGCGGTGGTCGCCGGCGAACGCTTTGCTCGTCTGGTGCTGAACGCCCCTGCCGGGCTCAACCATCCTGACCATCGCGGCGCCGACCCCACCAAAATCGCTCCGCAAGATTTGCCTCACTACCTGGCGCATCGAACGGAAGTTGCGGCCCGATACTTTCCCGGAGGCTCGCTTGCACCCCCGCGCCGGAGCAGTTCATTGCGGCAACGGAGAAGGAAGGCCAGGCGCTGAGCAACATTCGGAAGGCCCACGGCATGGGACACCCGAATCTCGGTCGATGGCTAAGCCGGATACCCAACGAAACGCTTATCGTGTGGGGCGACAGGGACAGGATCGCGCTTGCCAGTCAGGCGGAACTCTGGGCAGGCGCGATTTCAAAAGCCCGCACTCATATCGTGCCCGGCGTTGGGCACTTCGCCATGCAGGAAGACCCCGCCTGTGTCGCGCCGATCGGCGATTTCCTCGCCGGTTGAAAGTGATTTACCCGCCCGCTCGCTTTCATATGCGGAACGGGATGCTGCGGATGGATCGAGCGATCCATCTCTATTCCTTCAAATAGTAAAAGCCAGGGAGATAATCATGAGAGCCATTGTGGTCGCGATCGCCTTCACCGCGGGCCTGATATCCACTTCGCTGGCACAGACTTCGCAGGTACAGACTTGGCCTAGCCAGTCCATTCGTCTCATTGTCAACTTTCCCGCGGGAGGAGCAGCAGATCAGCTCGCGCGCCTTGTAGGTCAACCTCTCAGCGAAGCTTTCGGTCAGTCGGTCGTAATCGAAAACAGGGGAGGCGCTGGCGGAAATCTGGGCGGAGAATTCGTGGCGAGGTCAGCGCCGGATGGCTACACCCTGCTGATGTCTTCAGGCGGGATGGTGGCGATCAATCCGCATCTGTATGCCAAAATGCCATTCGACCCCACGAAGGACATCATCCCCGTCGCTTCTGTTGCACGCGTGCCTTTCTATCTCGTCATTCGGGCGGACAATCCGGTGCGGGATTTCAAGGAATTCATTGCTGACCTGAAGGCCAATCCGGAAAAGCGGAATTTTGGATCGCCCGGTATCGGCAGTTCTCCCCATCTTGCGGCAGAAATGTTGAAAAACATGACCGGCACAAGCGCAGTGCACGTGCCTTACCGCGGCGCGGCACCTGCGCTCAATGACCTGCTCGGGGGGCAACTCGACTTCCTGTTCGATCCCGGCATCGCCATCGAGCACGTGAAAGCCGGCAAGCTGCGTGCTCTTGCGATCGGAAGCCCCCAACGATCGCCCCAACTTCCGAATGTACCCACGCTCGGCGAGCTCGGCCTTACGGGCTTTGACGCGGATGCCGTATTCGGCATCTACGCGCCAGCCGGAACATCACCCGATGTTGTCGCGCGTTTGAACAAGGAAATTAATCGATCGCTTGCAACCGCCGCGTTGAACGAGCGTATCGCGACCCTCGGAAATATTGCCGCACCGATGTCTCCGGAAGAGTTCAAGGAAAAGTCCCGCAAAGACTCCGAGCGGTTCGGCGTGATCATACGTGAGCGGGGCATTCGCGCCGCCAACTAGCTGCAAATGTCGTAGCCGGCCTCTGTGGCGCTTGACGTGCTGATCAGGCTCCACTTTCACTTCTGCCGCACGGGTTGGCGGATCACGGTCTTGAGCCTTTCGGGCGCCGTCTTGCGAGGGTCGCTCAGATAGACCTCATGATGCCGACCGGCGAAATCGTAGCCGCCGGAAGGCATGATCTCCCCGTGCAACCTCGCGAGCAGCGGTCCTTCGTCGTCGTAGCTGCCCACGTGCAATGCCTGGAGGCAGAGGCCTTCCTCCAGGCTTTCGAGCCTCAGACTGTCAGGAAGCGCGCCGAGCTTCTCTCGCGCCTTGATCCTGGCAGCCAGGAAGGTCTCGTCATCCACATAGTCCGGCACCATGATCATCATGGTCCATTCCCATTCGTTCTTGCGCCGTGCGGAGAAGCTCTCAGGGTCGGGAGCTGACCAAAGTCCCTCCAATGGCATCACGACGAAGTCTTTCCCGTTTGCCTTGCAGGAGAATTTGATCGTAAAGGCCGTCGCGTAGAGGCTTTCGACGGCCAGCCTATAAGCTTGGGCTGTGTTCGGGTCACCATGACCATCTACCATGAGGTAGGAAGCCGGCGGCACATCGATCGTCACGAAGCGGTTAAGGGGAGCGGTGAAGAGTGGCTTCCTCACCTTCTTTAGATCCAGCTTCTCCATCTACCCCTCACAGCATTCTGAACATGTTTGGACGGCCGAACCAGATCAGCCTTACTAGACTACACTAGACCACCTCGCGCAGAATACCTCGAGCCCGGAGAGCCATAGTGAGGAGGCGGCACCTTATGGAGAAGAACGTAAAGGACTTGTTTGAGCGCTATGAGAACCTGTTCCGAACGGCGCTTAGGGATCAAGTGGATATGGACCAAGTGGCGTCTTCATACGCCACTGCGTTCGTTGCGGCCTCTCCGGCTGGCGTCAGTGTCGGCCGGAATGACGAACACCTGAAGCAGATGATGCAACAGGGGTTTGAAAATTATCGCCGGATCGGTACGAAGGATATGCGACTTCGCAATGTCCGCATCGCACCGATCGACGAGCAGCATTGCCTGGCGCACGTCGCTTGGACCGCCATCTACGACCGTGGCAGCGAATCGGATGTTTCCATTGATTTTGAGGTCCATTATCTGGTGCAGCAACTCGAAGACACGCCGAAGATCTTTGGATGGGTGTCAGGGGACGAGCAAGCCGTTCTGAAAGAACACGGCATCGTCTGAATTCCGCTTCCCACACCGTTCGCGTCCCGGTGCAGCCTGCGATTTTGTGCTATGCTTGCAAATAGCCTTCAGCCAGATCAAGCGCGGTTTCACCGGTCCCGTTATGGCTGACATAACAGATACCGCTGGCGTCATTGTCCGGCCGCCGATCGCGTGGGTGCTCGCGGTGCTCGCCGGGCTCGCGCTCAACTGGCTCATGCCCTTGCCGTTCTTGCCGGCCGCGCTACCTGCAGGCTGGCTGGGCGCGATAGTGTTTACCCTCGCGCTGGCGCTGGTCGCGTGGGCGATCTCTACCATGACCCGGGCCGGCTCGAATGTGCCCACCAACCTGCCGACCACGACCATCGTGGAGGCTGGCCCCTACCGCTTCACGCGCAACCCCATCTATCTCGGCATGGTGCTGGGGCTCATCGGCTTGGCCATTGCCTTCAACAGCCTCTGGCTGTTGATGACGCTGCTGCCTTTCGCGCTAGTCATCCGCTACGGTGTGATCGCTCGCGAGGAAGCCTATCTCGAGCGCAAGTTCGGGGACGTCTATCGCCGCTACTGCGCGCGGGTCCGGCGCTGGCTATAGGGCACTTGTCGGCCAGGGACCAGCGCCGGGGGAACCCGTGCCTCGCCGTTCCCGCTCCGCAAATCGGCATGGGCATGGGTCGTGGGAAGGCGTATAATTGTGTGGTCCTTCGCGCAAAATGATCAACCTCTCGTGGAGGTGGCCATGAAATATGTGCTGCTTGGTAATCTGAGCCCGGAATGGGCAAGCAAGCAATCGGAGCGGATCGGCAAGGCCAAGACAAAACTCGACAAGCTAGGCATCAAGGTCGAGTCGATCCACTACACGCAGGGCTACTACGATTTCGTCGACATCGTCGATGCCCCGAATGAGGCGGCGATGCTCGCGTTCTCCGTCTGGTACGCGACCCAGGGTCTGGGGCGGGTCCAAAGCATGCCGGCCTTCGACCCCAAGACCTTCGAAGCCGCTATCAAGGACGCGGCGAACTAGGCGTCGCGGCGTGGCTCACGGCTTTCCTGCGACCGACCCGTGCCCACTTCGCTTGGGCGAGCAGGGTGCGGCATTGTTCCCGGGCGCGGGTGCCGCGCTTACCCCGGAGTGATCGAAGGCCGGGCGCGCCACGGTCGATGAAGGATGCCGCAAGCCGCTACGCAGCGATTACTGCGGTGGTGCGGCTTGGTCCGGACCTGTGGCTCAATCTGCAGAAGCGCTACGATCTGGAGCGGGCCGAGCAGGAGCTTGGCGAGAAGATCAATGCTATTCCCACATTGGAAGTGGCGGTTCTCTGACCGCTTGACGGGGCTCGCCGCCTGTGTTCTCTTTTTGTTCTTTGGGCAACAACGCGTATGAGGTCTTTCCTTTCATGCATGACATTTGCACCGACGCCGGGTCGATCACGCTCTTCATTCATAATGACGACGATACGCCCGTCGAATTCGTCCGGCAGCTCCTTCGCAACGTATTCGGCAAGTCGGAACGGGAAGCGATCGCATTCACCGCGCTGATCGAGAACAAAGAGAAGGTGGCCTGCGGCCCCTACCCGGGCTCGGTCGCCAAGGCGCTGCTGGATTCGGCACGGCAAAGCATCAGCGCCGCCGGTCATGGTTTGCTGATCACCAGCGAAACCGCGACCACGAAAGGCGCATGCGATCTTTGCGGAGCACCGGCGACTGGCAGTGAAATCCTGCTCGCCGGCGGCACGGCGTGCCTCTGCAACTGCTGCCTGCTTGCCGTCAGGCGCGCATCGGAGGCCGTGCCTGGAGACGAGTTCAAATACGCCTGGCTCGCGCTTGACTGGCACTTTGCCGGAATCCCGCGAAACCAGCTAGTGACGAGAGCGCGGCAGTTTCCCGGCCACATGCTCGCCGACGTCCAGGTCGCGGTCGACCAGTTGCTCGCCTCGGCGCTGCACTTCTTCGGCATTCACGAGGAGTATCGCTATGAGACGCTGGTATTTGCGGCCCTGATGAAGGATGGCCGGAACGCACCGGCGCTTGCGCCGCCGCAGTACCACGACGTCGAGATCGGTGAAGCGCAGCCGGTGAAATGCCTGCATACCGGACTGTGGCTGTGCAGGGCCGGCGAACTCCGCTACGCCGTGCTGCTATCGTTTCATCGCGAATACCAGCATGAGGCTGCGATACGCATCGAGATCGCCGTGCCGGCCGGCGCCGCCGGTGACGCACTCGTGCAACGTTCGTTCGCCGGGCTTGAAGAGGCGGTGCACGCCGCGCGTTCCTATCGCGGCAAGATCCTTTCGCTCGAAGGTGGATCCGATTATCGCGGACGGTCGAGCGGGGTCATGGTGCACCGGCTGCCGGCAGTCGGACGTGAGGAAGTCATCTTGCCCGAACAGACGCTGAAGCTGCTCGATCGCAACGTCATGGGCTTTGTCGGCAATCGCGCGGCGCTTCGCAAGCTGGGCCAGTCGACCCGCAAGGGCATCCTGCTTTATGGTCCGCCGGGCACCGGCAAGACGCACACGATCCGTTACCTCGCGACCAATTTGCCCGGACATACGACGTTGATCATCACGGCCGAGCAGGTGGGGTTGCTCGGCGCCTACATGAAGCTGGCGCGCCTGTTGCAGCCGACGATGGTAGTGATCGAGGACGTCGACCTCATCGCCCGCGATCGCGAGGAGATGGGATCGTGTGAAGAGCCGCTGCTCAACAAGCTGCTCAACGAAATGGACGGGCTGAAGGAGGACTCCGACATCCTGTTCGTCCTCACCACCAACCGGCCGGAGCAGCTTGAAGGCGCGCTGGCCGGCCGGCCCGGACGCATCGACCAGGCGATCGAAGTGCCGCTGCCCGACGGCATCGGCCGCAGCAAGCTTGTTCGGCTCTATGGCAAGGACCTGCCGATGGATCAGACCATCATTGATGAGACCGTGAACCGCACGAAGGGCGTCAGCGCCGCGTTCATCAAGGAATTGATGCGGCGTATCGCGCAAGCGAGCATTTTTCGGGACGGCGGTTCGACGGTCGAATCCGGCGACATCAGCGAAGCGCTGGACGACATGTTGTTCACTGGCGGCAGACTCAACGTCACGCTGCTCGGCGGCGCGCAGGAAATGGCAGGCTCTTGATCGGACCTGGCTTGGTAGAATAGGTTTTGACCCGCTACCTGCCATGAACCCGATCGTCTGAGCCAGCGGCCATGAGCGTTTCAGCCGACGACCTGTACAAAATGTCCGACGTCGAATTGCTGGCGGCCTACGTAGAGGCACGGCGACAGTTCGTCGAAAAGAAGTTCGCGCGCGATACGCAGCGGGCGCGGCTGGAGTGGCTCAGAGCCAAAATGTTCGTCGGCAGCCCGGGCGGGGTCACCGAGCGCAACATGGCTATCGACGTTTCCGAGGAAATCGCGCGCAAGGGCCAGGAACTGCGCGAGATGACGCGAGAGCTCGATCTGCTGAAGGTCGATGTCGACGTCATCGGAATCGTCATTCGATCCCGCGGCGTGCCGGCACTGGTCGCCGCACAAGCGGAAGACGCGGTTCAGGGCGACGCCGAGCGCGAAGGCCATTGAAGCGCAGGGGTGGCCTCGCAGGTCAAGATATTTGCGCGATGCAGTCGATAAGTGGCGCGCCGCGGCCGATGAGGATGGGCACTATTGCTTCACCGTGGCGCCGCGCCCAGATAATGTGAAGCTGCAACGCAGGACTTGATCGATGCTTCTGGCAATTGAGCAGGGAAACACCAACAGCCTGTTCGCGGTTCACGACGGCGACCATTGGATCGCCCAATGGCGATCGGCTACCGAGCCTAGCCGTACAGCCGATGAGTACGCCGTGTGGCTGTCGCAGCTCATGGCGATGCACAAACTTGAGCTCAGCCTTTTGAATGCCTGTGTGATATCGAGCGTAGTGCCGCAGTCGATCTTCAACCTGCGAAACCTGTCGCGTCGTTACCTGCACGCCGAGCCGTTGATCATTGGTGAGAACACCGAGCTGGGCATCGAGGTGCGGACCAAGAAGCCCTCGGAGGTCGGATCGGACCGTCTGGTCAATGCGCTCGGCGCGCTCAAGCTCTATTCCGGGCCATTGATCATTGTCGACAGCGGGACCGCCATCACGCTGGACGTGATCGCGAGTGATGGCGGCTTCGAGGGAGGTGTGATCGCGCCAGGCGTCCACCTGTCGATGGAGGCCCTGCATGCAGCCGCCGCGAAGCTTCCCAGAATTGCGCTGCAAAAGCCACGACGGGTGGTAGGCGATGACACGGTTAGCGCCATGCAGTCCGGTATTTTCTGGGGTCACGTTGCGCTCATCGAAGGAATGATTGCTCGCATTAAGGCCGAGCGGAACGAAGCAATGACGGTCGTCGCCACCGGCGGCGTCGCATCGTTGTTCCACGACGCCACCAAGGCGATAGATCACTTCGATCCCGACCTGACGATTCGCGGTCTGCTGGAGATATACCGGCGTAGTACGGGATTACGGTGACGATGCACTCGAATACAATCCGCCGTTCCTACTTCGCCAGCGCCGCTAGCGAGCGCAGATCGCTGCGATTTCCATCCGGCGAGTCGCGAGATTAAGCAGGAACGTAGGTCAACCTGATCACATCCTCGCCAATCCGATCATGGGTCACAAGGCGGAGCGGCGGCCGGGGTCCGGCGAAATATGGCTTGCCGTGGCCAAGCACGACAGGGTGCAGGTAGATTCGATACTCATCGATCAGGCCAAGTTCGGTGAGGCTTTGCGCCAAGTTCGGGCCAGCAACTTCGATCTCCCCGTCGCGCTCGGCCTTCAGCTTGCGGATCGCGCCCTCGAGATCATCCTCAACAAGCCTGGCGTTGGGGCCGACCGACTTCAACGAGCGCGAGACGACCCATTTCG
Source organism: Bradyrhizobium sp. AZCC 1578 (assembly GCF_036924675.1). Classification (NCBI taxonomy): domain Bacteria; kingdom Pseudomonadati; phylum Pseudomonadota; class Alphaproteobacteria; order Hyphomicrobiales; family Nitrobacteraceae; genus Bradyrhizobium; species Bradyrhizobium sp. AZCC 1578. The sequence continues at coordinate 4,547,834 of NZ_JAZHRZ010000001.1, read as the reverse complement.
GCTGTTTCCGCCACGCCGCCGCGAAGGCGTGTTCCTCTGCACCCCACTCAGGATGATCGTCGTCCCAGTAACGCATGATCCCATACATTTGGCGACCGTACACACTACCTGCCTGCCCCTGAGCCTCCTCGATGAAGTGGCGGAAGAGCGTAGGGCTTGGCGCAAACGCCATATGGTCGACGTAGCCGTCCAGGGACTGGTTCATTCCGAACACGAGCTTAGCCATACCCAATTCCTTCCTCACGCGGCCCATCCACGCGGTTCTGATTGCGTCATGAAATCGGTTGTAAGCTAGATTGACTGATTTTGAATCGCAATTGGGAACGGCGACGGCACGTTCGCCCGCGATCAAGTGCGCGCGCTGTCGCGCAGCGGGTGTAAGTCGTGAGCCGGAAAGAGGTTCGCATTCGTGGGCTGCGGAGCGAGCTGCTCCGAACGCTAACCGCCGCCTCTGGCGTAGAGGCGGCGGTGCCAGGCGTTCGTGCCTTTGAACCGAAATGGCGCGCCACGGTCGATAAAGATGGGCACTACTCGTTCGCCGCGGCGCCATGATGCCGTGGCCTGCCGCGTGTTCCAGCCGGCAAAACTGCGAGGTTGCACGATTGCGCGCTACGCCGACGATTAGCCCGAATGATACGGCGCAAAGCGAGCAAATGAACCCACAAGTCCGGGTATGCCGGCAAGGATCAATATCGCGCCGATGGCGCGCGTCAGCTCAAGCCCAAGGAATGGCGATCGACCTCCCAGTGCGTAACCCACCATGGGAGGAACACTGCCAACACGCCGGGCGCGGCGACGAGGAAATGGCGCCCCGGCGTAGATGAAACTGATAACTACGTTTCCGCCGGAACGCTATGACGCTGCAGCCGCGAGACCGCTGTCGCTCGAAAAGTTGCGACAGATTGCGAAATCGCACTACGCCACGCGATCCGGCTGAAGCGTGGCACGTCCAACCCCACCCGCTGACGCGGGCGGGGGTCTCCCTTAACCGTTACCGATTACTACCGAGTGGTTCTGCCAGTCCGATGAGAAGTCCTTCGGGGCCGCGGATGTAGCAGAGCCGATACGAATCCTCGTACTGAACCACTTCGCCGACGAGCTGCGCACCGTGCTTACGGAGTCTGGTGAGTGTTTCGTCGATGTCGCTCACTGTGAACATAGCACGCAGGTAGCCGAGGGCGTTCACCGGGGCGTTCCGGTGATCGGCGACTACAGACGGGGTGAGAAAACGCGAGAGCTCGAGGCGGCTGTGGCCGTCGGGAGTGAGCATCATGGCGATCTCGACGCGCTGATTACCCAGTCCAGTGACGCGTCCGGCCCATTCTCCTTCAACCATGGCTCGCCCCTCAAGCGTCAGGCCAAGCTCGGTGAAAAAAGAGATGGCATCATCGAGAGATTCCACCACGATGCCGACATTGTCCATTCGTAGCAATTTACTTTTGGTCATGATTTCGGTCGTGTCCCTGGTGATGGTGTAGCTGCTGGACGGTAGCACTACGCCATCCACGGCGCGAAGAGCTTCGGGCACGCTCATTTCGGACTGCCTGCGATTTTGCGCTACGCCTGCAAATAACTTCGGCTGGCTACATCGAAAGGAACGCAGGTTCCGCCATGGCTGACACGGCAGGTACCGCTGACGTCATTTGTCCGGCCGCCGATCGCGTGGGCGGTCGCGGTGCTTACTGGGCTCGCGCTCAACCGGCTCACACCCTTGCCGTTCTGGCCGGCCGCGGTATCTGCAGGCTGGCTCGGCGCGATAGTGTTTGCCCTTGCGCAGGCCGCGTGTCTTCCAAAAGGGGGCGCGCCATCCATCGAGTTTGAATCAGAGATTCTCCAGACTGGAAATCCCGATTCCGGTAAAAAACAACTTGCTCTAGCGTTTTGTGGCGTGTGCTCGGGACGAGGTTGGCCGTTAACCCTTCGTCTTGGCCTGCATGGGCGCGCACGATGCCCTGACACCGCTTAGCGCTTCCATTTTGCGATACCATGCAACGGTGGCGGGTGTCTTTGGCGAAGCGTCGGCAAGATAGAGTTGGGTCAGGTTCGATGCAATCGACAGGTCCGCGATCGTTGGCGTGTCTCCGGCGACATGGGCGGAACGTGACAGCCTGGCTTCCAGGACCGGAGCGACATCCGCCAATCGCCGTTCGCCACGCTCGATTGCGGAGGCGTCGCCATTGGGGCCGAGGAATACCTTGTTGAGGACGATATCGACCACGGCGGGGCCGAGGCGGCACTGGTTCCAGTCAAGCCATTGTTCCACCCGGGCGCGCGAGTCGAGCGCTGCCCTCATGCGAGCCAGCGTAGCGCTCACGACGATGCCGCTCTCGTCGGCAAACACCGAGCATTTCAGACCGACCCTAGCGTCCATCAACGTACCTCCACCCCGGGCCTAAAGGCTTCTTTTGATTTCATCACGGCGAGTGATCGATTAATGGTCTCTTTGTCGGCGTTGGCGTTGTACTCCATTCGCCATCCATTGCTCATGACGTAGGCCGGCCCCTTGTCTTCGTACCCGTGGTGAACGCCTTTAAACAGCACGAGTTGAACCTTGTCGCTCACAATTTCTTGGCAAACTTTCGGATCGTTAGCGTTGTCCTTGTCGCCCGTAAAAATGATAAGCCGCGTCGAGAACTTTACCTTGGTCAGACTAGCACAACCCGGCGAGACGGCAAAAACAACGGCGAAGGTGTTGCGGTGATTGGATGAGTAGTGCGAATGGCTGATCATCATCACTGCGGTACCGCCATTGCTCCGACCCATCACGTAGACCCCGCTGGGGACAGCAAGCTTGTTCTCGATCAGATAGTCGAGCGCCGAGTAGGCGTCTTCGGCTCGCCGCCAGCCCCAGTGGTAATTGGCTTCGCCGCAAGTCCGTTCAACGTTGCGTGGCTTGAAGCTGTCGAGGATCACAACGCCAATGCCATTGTCGAGAAAAACCTTGGCCTTTTCCTTGGCCCAAATGGCGACCGCCTTGGACAAGCCGGTGCAGCCGTGCATCAAGATGATGAACGGCACCGGGCCGGTGCTGCCTTTAGGCTTGATGATTTCAGCACTGAGCACACCGTTCTTCTGCACCTTGCCCCCTTCCTCCGGAGCACCATTGAGAAAGTTCTTTGACAAGCCTGAGCGGTGCTTGTTGTCGGGAGTGTAGACTGCATCATAGTTGTGCGCGTAGTCACCCTTCCAAGGTATCTTGACCATTTCGGCTGACGCTGCCGTGGTGATTAGCGTCGTTATCAGCATCGGGAAAATGCGTTTCATTTCTTTGATCCGTGTCCCCTAGGAAAATAGAATCGCACCAATACTTGAAGAAGGCTCAAAAACGCCTTGTAGGCCGGATTCCACCGGCGCTGCTAACTATCTCAGCCTTTCGAATGCAGAAATGCTAGAATGATTGAGGCTATTCGTCGCCGTCACGAGCGCAAGGTTACCCGCTTCGGCCCTTGCACACTCACGCAACCGCAGACGCTGCTTTGCAGGGGTTTCTCGCGGGGAGGGGGAGAAAGTGGTGGATAGGATCTTAAAAATGGCGGAGAGGGAGGGATTCCCATCCTTCCGCCGGAAGTCGCGAAATACGCTGAAAAACAAGGATCCCGCAAAGGTCCGGCTGAGATTTGTGACCACCGCCGTGTACCACCGTTTGGGACCGACGGGCCCTCAGGTTCATTCAATTTCGAGCCGGCTGGGGTTGGCCGACTTCAGCGAATGGGAATGACAGAGCTTGTCGACTACCTCTTGGGAACGGCGCTGAAGGTGCACGTGTATTGATACGTGGCATGTCCCCTCCAGTCCTTGTCGCGGCCGTCGCCCGCTTCGTGCCAAGTGATCGTGAAATCGGGGTACTGTTCCCGGTATGATTGAGCTTGCGGCTCGCAGAACTCCGTATAGCCATGCCCGCCGTCCACCCGCGACGAGGTGAAGTTTGGTAGCTTGGGCGCCTCTCGAACTGGCTTGGGGATCGAACAAAGGCCCACGTTCTGACACGCTGAATGTATCATAGCTCCGGCCTGACCGAGCGCTCCGAAGAATCCCAGGACGGCCATAAGGAGCACCGTCGGAATGGCGATCCAAACCAGGACCTTGTTCACTGAAGACGGAAAGCCCTTTTGGGGGCCGATGATATCGCTCACGCCCAAACTCCACTAACCGCTCTGTCACGCAGCGTTACAATGCGTAAACGGCGGCTTCGGTTTCCTTGAACAGGCTTCCTTTCATTCGCAACGTTGAAGGATTCGACCGACAAGCCACCCCCGTTTCTACCGCTGGCGCTCGCCAGCGACAGAGTTCCGGCGGCCATGAATCCGCCGAGGTCGGAGCCGACTTTCCGACGGTTCATTTAGTCTGCTGTTGCCATGCACATTCATCTCGCTCCGCAATCGATCGAAGCCCTCGCCGTGGTCATTTCAGGTGGCGGTGGCAACGATCAGACACCTCCGATCGGCATCTACAGGTCGGCTTCCAAACTCGAATCCTTCATGCGCGGCTGCAACGTCGCGATGTCGGTCGGCGCAGGATCGCGCCTGCCGACGCTCGTCGAAGCTCTCGAACGGGCGAACCGCGCCGGCGACCAGACGATCTTGAGGAATATCATCGAACGGGCGGCTGACCCTCGAGACTTCCTTTCGGATCCGGACCGGCTGCAGGCCGTCATCAACTATCTCAACGCGCGCCTGGCGTACGACGGGCTCGAGCTGCAGCGGGTGGGCAACCAGGTCCGCCTCGGCGCGCCGGGCCGATCCGCCAGCGTGGTCGAGGCTCTCGTCAGCGCGGTCGTTGTGATCGACTTCGACACCGTGAACCGCGATCTCGAACGGGCGCTTGCCAGCGCGGAAAACGATCCTGAGGACGCCGTTACCTCGGCGTGCTCGGTGGTGGAGAGCGTCTGCCGATCGGTTCTGGTCGAGCTCGGTGTGCCGTTGCCTTCGAAGAAGGACATCCAGGGTCTTTACCAGGCGGTCCGCGAGCCGCTGGGACTGACGCCGGACAAGCCGGGCGTTGCCGACGACATCGCGAACGACGTCCGCACCATTCTCGGCGGCCTGAATTCGGTCGTAAACGGCGTCGGCTCCCTCCGGACGCACGGCGGCGACGCGCACGGGCGCGAGCGCGGATACCGAAGGATCGATCCGCGCATCGCCCGATTGGCCATCCATTCCGCGAGCACCGTTTCACTGTTTCTGGTAGAGACGTGGCAAAAGAAATTCCCGACCAGGCAACTCAAGTCTCACTAGAACTGACGATGATGGACGATCACCTGCTCTCGCTCTGAGGGCCTAAGCTCTGGCTCACCCGGCTCCTCGCTGCCGTCCGGCCATTGCGCGCGCCCTGAATGCCTCGGCGCGCCGCCGCCTTGCTTTTTGCGCCCTTCGCCAGGCTTTCGTGAGCGGCGGCCCGGCATCGCCCTTTTCGCGATATCCTCGGTAATGCCAGTAGCTGCGAGCGCCGAACGTATGTTTGCTGAACATGATTTTCCTTCGCCGGTGGTGGCGATTTCAAGGCGTTCAAGAAGCCCTGCGCCGATCAAACGATGACACTTAGTGCTTCCACTTATATCAAGCCCGCGATAATATCGGAAACACTTAGAATCGAGGAATTTACGTGAGCAGGGGCCCTGGCCATGTCGAACGCAAGATCGTCGAGATATTCAGAAGGACGAAGCGTAGCGGCGTTCTTTCCACGTACGACCTCTGCTGCGAGGTCTTCGGGACGAACGACGTCGAGAAGAAGCACCGCGTGTCGGTGCTCCGGGCGATGAAACGAATTTCCGCGACTGGCGAGGTAAACATTTGGCGGATCGTGCTGAGAGGGCAACCGGATGACGTCTGGTTCAATCATGACGAGCAGCCGCCGTTGTCGTCCGAATATCGCAGCATAGTCGGCCCGGCGAGAGACGGTCGACCGAAGAAATCCGCTAAAGGAAAGACGTAGCTGATCGATCTAAATTGTATAATTCACCCGTCCCGCCGAGGTGGGCACGGCCGCACCGTATACGTAGACGATCCTCGCATCGCATCGAGAAGAGCGACACCGGATCCAAGTCATGGCGAAGAAGAAGAATGAATGGGGCGGACGCTGGAAGCGTCTCGATCAACTGACCGAGAGCGGGCAGGCTCACATCTATTTCGTCAGCGACAAATCGGCCGTCTACACGGATCGCTGCATTCTGAAACGCGTGCTGAATTCGAAACGGGACGTTAGGTTTCGCGACGAAGTTACGGCGATCGGCACCTTGACGCATCCGAACATCGTGAAATTGCTCGATCATTCCGCCCTGGATGCGACACCTGGCGATGAAAGCAAACAATACCTGGTCATGCCGTACGCAAAGGGCGGCGATCTTTCGGATTGCGTTCAACGATATCGCGGCGCTCTCGACGACGTTTTGGTCGTGGCAAACTAGATCGCTCTGGCGATGTGGTTGGACATCGATACGCTGCTTCTCGATGGTCGTTGGTCGTGCTTCTTTGCACGTCGTGCGAAGTATGAACGAAGCTGTTTGTGGTCTACGAACCACATGCCCGCGATGAGTCGCCCCAACCGATCCTTTGCGGTCGAATTTGCTATGTGATTTTTGGAAACTTCGGCTTCACGCGCCGCATCATGAACCGAGATGTAGGTTGCGCGACCCGGCACTTCGATAGTCAAATCCATATACACAGTGTAGCACTGATCATGGGTACGGCTCAGGAGCGTAAGCAATCGTCGCTAGCGCCTTGTTCGCACTGCCGCGGCCTTGGTAAGTGCCGAGCAACTCGCCCTCGTCGTCAATCTCCTTGACACGATACATGGTCCAGCGCCTCCTTACCCTGGACAATGCGAAACGCGCGGCCGTTACGACGACAATAGAACGCTTCGGACCTGTTAATTCGGGTCCATCCACAGTCGGCGCCAGCGAGAAAGCGCCGGAGCTTTACTCGTTCTTCTTCCTTCCATCGGTGGTAGTTCTCTTGGTGTTCGCACCTGAGTCGCTCTTCCTCGCGCTCTATATGCTCCTGCAGTGCACCGATGATAGCTCGCATCTCTGTACCCTGTGCCTTCTCGGCATGGTACAGCGCACGACAACCTTCCTTGAGCTCGTCCTTTGGGTAGGTTGTATGTGGCTCTTCCCAAATCGCGCGTAACCGCTGCTCAATATCCGTCTTCGTCAACGGGGACCACGCAACGTAGTTAGAAAGGCTTGAAGGTCCTCTAGCGGTATCCAGCAAGGAGCTGCGGCTTGTACGATCTCCTCACGCTTCGGCTCCCACTTCTTCCACACGGAACTCGCTCTATCTAAGGCGTTCACGATGTCTCGCGCGAGTCTGTGTATGCTGTGAGGGTCACGCAGATGCCGCAATGAGGGACTCTTCACGTAATCGAATAGTAATGAGGCAACCGCGTATTGGCGATCAGCGTCCATCTGTTATTCTTCCACTTCATGAGTCATATCGACGCCGGTTGAAGTTCACATCGCTGCAGAGTTTAATGGACAACGGAGCGCAAATGGTTCCCAGAGGAAACTCTCTCACGCCGAGGCGATCCTTGGCGATGTGAGCCAGTGTAGCGTTTCCACACGAAAATCCGGATAGCCGAAAATTGGAGATTAGGAGTGAGCGTCGCTTTTACAAAGGAAGAAAGTGCCGAGACTGCATCTGAGACGCTTTTGCCGGATCGTCCGATTTCACCCCATCCCAATCTGGTAACTGAGACCGGTCTGAAAGCCTTGGAGCGACAACTCCATGAAGCACGCGCGGCCTACGAAGCCGCTCAAAAGACTGACGACGTCAATGAAAAACGGCGACTTTCGGCAATCCCCATTCGCGACACGCGATACTTTTCCGAGCGACTGCGAACGGCTCAGGTCCTTCCCAATCCCACGTCTGCGGACGTCGTCGCCTTTGGAAGCACAGTGACATTCAATCGACTGGACGGTCGCGTACAGAAGTTTCGCATTGTTGGCGAGGACGAAGCGGATCCTAAGGCAGGTTCCATTTCGTTTGCTTCCCCTGTGGCGAAATTACTGATGGGTAAAGCCGTGGGAGACACCGTAGGCTCAGGCACAAACGAAATTGAGATTATCGCCATTTCTTGAATCTCACCCAGAGCAGGAGAAGGGAATAACTTCACGTGGTGGTGCCCTTGCCTGCCCGGTGGGCAAGAGCCATGCCCGAGGATCATTCGGCGGAGCCGGCACCCCATACTTTTTTCGGCTATTCGGATTTTCGTGGGGAATCCGAGGGATTGCTGGTCGCCTCGGCTGATGTCGCTGACGGGACGTTCTTTGGCCTTGTAAAAATATTGCCACTGGAATAGGTATATCCCAGTTGGATATACAAGGGGATGCACATGACGGGCTCCACGGTGTTCACAAGCAATCGCAGTCAGGCTGTCCGCCTACCTAAGGCCGTCGCCTTTCCGGAGAATGTGCATCACGTCGATATTCTGAAGATCGGCCGCAGCCGTGTGATCGTGCCTCAAGGCAAACGGTGGGATGATCTATTTCAGAACGGACCGCGCGCGAGCGAGGATTTCATGGTCGAGCGTAAGCAGCCCGCAGCCGAGGAGCGCGAGCCGCTCTGATGCTTACCTACATGCTCGACACAAACATCTGCATCTATGTCATGAAGAACTATCCGATCGAGCTGCGCGAAAAGTTCAATGCATTGGCCGAGCAACTCTGCATCTCCAGCATCACGCTCGGCGAGTTGCACTATGGCGCAGAAAAATCCGCACGCCGCGCCCACAACCTAACGGCAATCGAGCATTTTGTGGCGCGCCTCGATGTGCTGCCCTTTGCTGAGAAGGCGGCTGCGCACTACGGTCAGGTCCGGGCGGAACTAGAGCGCGCGGGAACGCCCAGTGGTCCGCACGACATGCAAATCGGCGGTCATGCCCGCAGCGAAGGCTTGATCGTCGTCACCAACAATATGCGCGAGTTCGCCCGTATGCCGGGGGTCAGAGTCGAGAACTGGATCTGACTGAGGCCAGGATGTTTCAACACGAAATTCCGAATAGCCCTTTTTCAAGACCACCGCCAATAGGTCCGTGTACTACCTCCCGCAGCGATTCAAACTCGACAGCTCCCGAATGTTGCTTGAATGCAACATCGATTATTTCTCGGCTTTAAGCCGCAATTTCCGAGGCCTTCAACTGAATATAGATATCTGATCGCTAAATCGGAGCCTCCTTTGCATTCGTGGACCAAACCCTAGCATACGCCCGATTCTCCTGATCGAATCCCTAGCCGGTTCGCTTCCGCAGGACGGCCGCCCGCATAGTCTCTCAGATCACGAACCGCTCGAGCAGATCACATCCATTCCCTCCTGAACAAATCCAGAAGGCCTTATGAATACTAGATCCATGGGTGCATTTCGCGCTCGCGTACACCGCGGCACTCGGCAAATTGGTGGGACTTGCATCGAACTGGAGGCGGATGGCCAAAGGATCTTGCTCGATCTGGGCTTGCCGCTCGACGCTGACGGAGCTTCGGACGATTTGCTGCCGGATGTCGCAGGGCTTCAAGGCGAAGACCCAAGTTTGAGCGCGATCGTCATTTCGCATGGGCACGGCGATCATTGGGGATTGCTGCCGTTGTGCAAGCCCGCGATCCCGTTGGTCATGGGTGCTGCAACCGCTCGCATTATGGGTGCCGCGGCACCGTTTGCACCCAATTTTTTTGCGCCCAACGTGTCGAAATATCTGACTGACCGAACTCCCCTCCAGATTGGACCGTTCCGTCTTACCCCTTATCTTGTCGACCATTCGGCCTATGACGCCTACGCCCTGGAGATCGAGGCAGCTGGCCGCCGGCTGTTCTACAGCGGCGACATTCGCGCTCACGGTCGCAAAGCGGCACTCTTCGAACAATTGGTGAGGAAGCCACCTCAACAGATCGACACGATGCTGATGGAGGGTTCGAGCCTCGGCCGGCTCGACGAACACGACCATTTCGAGAGCGAACAGGAAATCGAGGCCAGGCTCATCGAGAACTTCAGTCGGCCAGGGTTCGTCATGATCTCCGCGTCCGCGCAGAACATTGATCGCATGGTCGGTATTTATCGCGCCTGCAAGCGGACAAACCGCACGCTTCTGCTCGATGTCTATGCGATGGAGATCCTGAGAGCGACCGGCAATCCAAACCTGCCGAACGTGGGCTGGCCTAACCTCTCGGTCTACGTTCCGGAATATCAACGCCGGCACATTGCCAGAAATCAGCGTTTCGACCTGCTCGAACCTTACAAATCCACACGTATCTTCCGCGAGCATATCGCCGAGATCGCCGACAGGGTGGTGATGCTGTTTCGGCCCGCAATGATGCGCGACCTGGAATTGGGTAACCTCTGGAATGACGCGAGGGCGATCTGGTCCCAATGGGACGGATACCTCAACGAAGGCCCCGGCGCGAAACTAAAGGCCGACCTGCTGGGCCGAGGGATCCGGCTGGACGTCATTCACACGTCGGGCCATGCCAGCATCGCCGATCTCAAGCGGTTGGCCAACGCTCTCAATCCGCGCCGGCTCGTGCCAATTCACACATTCCAGGGTGACCGGTTCTCCGACTATTTCGCGAATGTCACGCGTCGCGACGATGGCGAATGGTGGGATGTCTAGATCGTCTTTTTTGAAGCTGCAAAACAAGGGGCAATAGAAATGGGTAAGGCAATATCCGAGAAGTTCATGAAGGACCTGCAGGAAGGAGGTCGGCTGCATGAACTTACGGAAAAGGTTCAGCGGGACGATACCTTGATGCTCGCGCTTCGCGGCCACTACATCAACATCTACTATCGCGGCGGAAGCATCCTGTACCTTGAAGAGAAAAATGGTGGATATGTTGCGGCCTTCGATGCCGGCTATGCTCAGGGTAAGCCAGTCGAACTGCCCTCCAACCTTATTCATGAGCCTGAGCACTGCTCGGCTTGGGTTGCGGCGCTGCCAACACTCAAAGAAACGATGAACTCATACTTTGCAACAAAACGGAAATCCGAACGCGAGTTTCAGCAGCTTGTCGCATGGGAGAACAACAGGTCAGCTATATCGAACGAGACCGAATACTTTATGACGGACATCGAATTTGCTGACCCTGACCAGGGAGCCAAGCTCGACATGGTCGGGCTCAAATGGCTAAGCAAGGATAAAAAGGATGAGACCCGCTGCACACCTGTCCTCGTCGAGATGAAATATGGCATCGGAGCTTATGATGGTGCCGCTGGCATCGCGAAGCATATCGCAGATCTCGAAAAGATCCTCGCCGATCCGATCAAGCGTGAAAGCCTCAACAAGACGATCGAAGAGCAGTTTGAGCAATTGCTCCAACTAGGACTCGTCCGTTTCAACAAGCACGTGAAGTACGATCGGGCGGTTGTCTCTGGTCGACCTGAAGTGGTCTTTCTGCTCGCCAACCACAACCCACGCAGCACGAAGCTGTTGAACATCCTTGACGAGATCAAAGAGCCTGCGCATTTCGACCTTCGCTTCTTCAATGCCAGCTTTGCTGGCTACGGAATGCACAATGTATGCATGCTCGAGCTAACCAAATTCAAGGAGCTGTTGCGGCAGCTGGCGAAAGTTAGTCCGCCTGCGCGCTCCGCTGAAACAAACGCGTAAGGTAAACCGCTGTAGTCCCGCTTGGAGTGAACTCTGTCGCATTCGCTTACATTCGCCATTGGCGATATTCACGGGTGCTTTGATAAGCTACAAACGCTGCTTGCCCTGTGCGAAATTGTTCAAGGTGGAGAGGGTCCCAGATTCATCTTCATCGGCGACTACATCGACAGAGGACCGGACAGCAGGCAGGTAGTGGATTTCCTGATCCGACGACAATCGGATCTGGGACGCCGTTTCATCTGCTTGCGCGGCAATCATGAGGAGATGTTGGTGCGCGCCGCGGACAAGTATCGCTCGGATCACGATCTCATGACTTGGTGGGGAAACGGGGGTGAGCAGACCCTCAAAAGCTATGGTGTTGACGATCCCAGCGAACTGCCTGCTGAACACTTGTCATGGATGAAGCAGCTCCCGCTGACGCACATAGACCGGCATCGCCTTTTCGTCCACGCCGGTGTCCGGCCTGGTGTGCCGCTTGCTCTCCAGTCGAAAGAGGATCTTCTCTGGATACGGGAGCCGTTCCTATCCTCAAGGGACGATCATGGAGTGCTGGTTGTGCATGGGCACACCCCCACAACGTCACGGCAAGCCGACCTGCGGGCAAATCGGTTGAATCTCGATACGGGTGCCTGTTTCGGCGGTCCGCTAACGGCGGCGGCATGGTCTGGCGCGCGGCGCGCGCCGATCATGTTTGTCACGGACATAGGCGAAATTGTTCGCTTGTAGACCGGCGATGCAAGAGCTTCCCGATTCAAGAGCCCAAGCCTTCTTTGGCTGCGATGCGGGACAAGTGGGTTGCGCGACCTGGACCGGTAGAAGCTTCCACCGATCGTTTCGCGAACAATTTTGAGCCATCTCGATAGGAGCTCTGAGTGTTCTGTTGCAGATCGGCGAAACCGCTCTCAGGATCGTTCTCGTAGATTAGGCAGAGACTTCCGACAGTGCCGTTGAACTTGGGCCGGAGACGCTCTCTGTCATCACCTCTGTCCTCCAGCCAAAGCTCCATCGCGGCTTGTTCGCGTCGACAGATGTTTTCGATTGTTTCGAAAGCGTCTGGACGCGAAAAGTCGACGTGAATTCGAACGGTCGCAGGCTTATAGTCGGCGAACAGCGCGTTCTCGTCCTTAGCCCAATATAGATCCACCCTATTCGTGCGCTTGATCTGTTTCAGCCCGGGTGCGTCGATTGCAACGTTTTGTCCAGCGATTTGGACAATGGCTGAGCGCTTTCGCTTGCTCACGGACCGAAGGCGTCAGGACCATCTTCGGCATAGTCCTCATTTTCGTGAGCAAGCCCCTCGCGGCGGTCCAAAAATCTTAAAAATGCCGGAAGGTAATACAAACCCCGGACCGTTGCGCGCGGCCCGGGCATGCCTTGCCGCTCGAACACATGGCGGATCTCGCGCCAGTGCCGAGCTTTATCTCCGAACGCGATTTCAGCCAACAGATCATCATCCACATACAACGGGGTGGGAATGATCAGTCCTTTTCCGCCGACCACGCGATAGTCCAGCCGTCTCGTCACATCGACCTCCAGTGGACCAAATATGACACTGAATTTTCAATGGAACAATAGGTCCACAGAAGGTATAGTTAACAGAAATACGATTCGGAGGACGGCATTGGTCACATCCAGGGAATTGGCCGACGTGGTAGGGGATGCGATCGGGATTTCTAGGGAGAGCGCGCAACTCCACTTGAAAACGATCCGAGTGGCCGGCTGGATATCGTTCAAGGGCTATGGGCGAGCAGCCGCGGCCATGAACGCGCTCGATGCATCGCGTCTGCTAATCGCTTCCGTCGGCAGCACCTTCGCAAAGGACTCGCTCGACGTGCTGAAGCGCTTCTCAGGGCTCAAGCCAGTGAGCACCCGAAGGCGCCTGACCGACACATTGGAGGACTTTCTGGCCAAGCGCATCGAAGAACTGGCCATGAATATCCCGCCCCCATTCGACATTGGGCGCAGCGCGGAATGGCAACAAAAATTTGGCTCCAGGCGTCCGGCGGAGACCGCCCTCCAGCTACTGGACCCAGTCGGAATAGGTGCCGGCAAGCTGCCCCGGTACGCGATCGTCAGGTGGATCGATCACACAGGCCAAAGCAAGGTCATTGTCTTTGGTCCTGAGGGAGAGCGTTCGGTCCGAGGGACCGAGATCTACGACCTCACGGAGCGTTTCCCCGGACATCGCCTCTTCCAGATCAAAACGGTCGCGCGCGCCGCACTGATCGACATTGCAGCCGCGCTGAAAGATGTGCCCGCGCGCCTACGGTAACACCCGGTAACAAGCGAGAGCGGTATCGAGAAAAAGCAACGAAATCAAGGACAAGTGGCGCGCCCGAAGAGATTCGAACTCCTGACCCCCAGATTCGTAGACTGCGGTGGATCATTGTTTTGAATGGACTTTTCTGCAAAACGCCCCAATACGCGGTCATTACATTTCAATCGGTTAGTGGCCTAGATGCAAAACGACCGAAACCGGTGCGTGCACCAAAACAGACGGCCTAAGCCCTGTAGATCGAGATAAGTGAGTCTCGCACCCACGCCCATGGGGTGCTTTGTCGTGGGCAAATCTCAAGTGAATTATGACAGATAACGACAAACACGATTGCATCAATTCTATCGCCGACGCCCTACAGCGAACCGCCAATTGGCGGGAGAAAATGCGGCTTCGATACCCTCAAGATGCCCGTAACGCGGAAGCGGCTGGTCTACTCATTCAGCTTGCCGATCAAGTCAAACAGCTTACTGATGCCGATTGGCAACGGCTGGAACCCCATTTCGCTTTGACCTCTCCGAAATGGTGCGAGTCCGTTAGCGAGGCGTGCCGCCTTGTCGGCTTCAAGAGCCGGTCGCCGGACCTCGAGTCATACATGCGAAATCTAGCCGGGCTGTTGGCCAACTGAACGGAACAGCCGAAATGACAATTGAAATAAACGAGACCAAAGGACCTTCGCTGCTCGAAGGTATGCGGACGCGCGGCGCGATATCGTTCATCGACAAGCAACTAGAACCCCTGCCCGTCATCGATCCGCGCAGTTGGCAAGGCAAGCAGATACCCGAGCGTGAATGGCTGGTGGAAGGCTTGATCCCGCAGCGCGTCGTGACGCTGTATTCGGGTGACGGCGGCACTGGCAAGACGCAAACAGCGCTGCAATTGATCGTTGCGGCGGCCCTTGGCCTGCAATGGTTCGGCAAGGACGTTACTCCGGGACCCTGTATTCTCTATACGGCCGAAGACGAAGCCGACGAATTACACAGACGGTTTGCCGCGACCGTCGCCCATGCTGGATATGAACTGGCCGACCTTGAGGGCGTGCGATTGATCCCGATGGCTGGATTAGATGCGACGCTGGCGAGTTCAGACAAAGGGCAGTTGAACTGGACGCGGCAGTACTGGAAGCTGAAAACCGAAGTCGAAAGCTTTAAGCCGCGATTGGTCGTGATTGACCCGGCCGCTGATGTGTTCGGCGGCGACGAAATCAACCGCAATCAGGTGCGCCAGTTCATTCAGAAATTGGCAGCGTTGGCACTCAACTGCGGTTGCGCCATTGTTCTTTTATCTCATCCCTCACTAACCGGCATGAACAGCGGGAGTGGCTTGTCCGGGTCAACCGCATGGTCAAACAGCGTTCGGTCACGACTCTATTTGCAAGCCGTGAAAGATGACCCGGACGCGCGCGTCTTGAAGGTCATGAAGGCCAACTATGGTCGAACCGGGGAAGAGATAAACCTTCGCTGGAATGAAGGGGTCTATGTTGTTGACAGTGGCGCTGATCCTTCGGTTGTAAACCTGTCCAACCGCGCCGCCGACGACGTTTTCTTGGCTGTCTTTCTAAGAATGACGAACCAGGGGCACCGGCTAAGTCCAAAGCCTTGCGCCACATATGCGCCAAAGCGGATCGCGGAACATCCTGATGCCAAAGGCTACACTAAACAAAAGATGGCAGAAGCAATGCAGCGGCTGCTTGATGCCGGGGTACTGCGGATTGAGAAGCAAGGGCCGCCTTCGCGCTGCTATGACGTATTGGTCGCGAGCCCTAACTAGCCGACCAATACGCTTTGCGGACTCGTTCGAGGCTTGGAGGTTCCTGAACAAGTCAGCACCGCTGCGCCGCCGACAATTAATCTAATGGCGCAGAACGTGCCAAGTTAGTTGTAAGAATGTAATAGCCGTCGGGATAAGCAACAGCGCAAATCCGCAGCCGTAAAAGGTTAAAACAAAAACGCGCAGCATCGGACGGGAATTGTCGAGCGCCATATATCGTAGCGTAAGAATGTCGTTCCGGTGCTTGTCAGTACTTGCCTGTTGGCTGAAATCTTCAACGAACGGCTGATGGTATCGCGCCCCCGAGTGCAAAACATTTGCAATCTTTGTTGGATCAGGTTTGCCTCTGCGATCATAGAAATCGTCTTCAAATTCCTCCTCCCCAGCCACACCCATAGCCGCTTCGCTTTCAGTGTCACCCGACACAATTTCGTCCATGGGCGGGTCAGGAATATCGGCAAATATTTCAATGATCGCAACAGAGCCCAAGTTTATAAAATCTATTGGCTCGCCTAGTCGCCTCAGCAATGTTGGCATTTGATAAGGACCATCTTCCTCCCACCAACTTGAATAGTGGGACGCCAGTTCCGTCACCATGAGTCCTATTCGTGATTTGGTTACTAGCGCGCTCTCCATTTGTATGTATTCGACGGCAGACGCATAGTTCTTCACGATTAGGGGGCAAAAGAGCGCAAAGAGTGCTGATCCGATTCCAAGAAACGTGAGGCCGAAATAGACGTAGTACAGTCGAGACAAAGTCACCTGGCGCGCTGTGTCATCAGCGGCGCTTGCTGATATGTTCATCCAACGACGCACCAAGTCTGGCGACAGAGTAAGCAGTTCAACAACGTGTTGATTGAAGAGCAGAAGTGATCCTAGAAAGGGCACGATGATAGTTAGCGCAAGAAGTCGTGATTGCCCGATCCTACGTATGGCTGACCATGGAACGGCTGCGATAGGACGGCTATTTACAAGCCCCCATTTGAGACCGTTAAATTTTTCACGAAGTCTGGCTATCATGAACGTGTAAGTCCTCTTTGTCCGCGCCGCGTCGAACAATCCTTAACGCATCATCCGCCAACGGCCGCTGCAATTCTTTTGCTTCATCCCAAGGCGCTCGCATCCAAACCTCGCGCTCTTCATCCGTTGTGAGGATCACCGGCATGGCTTTCGGGTGAATCGGCTCGATGACGGCGTTCGGCTGCGTTGTCAGAAACCCATAGACAAGATGCGGGCCAGGAATTGGCTTCGACTTCGTTCCTCGGCCGCCCCTAAATTCCGTCCATATACCCGCGAATGCGGACAGCGGTCGGTCTTCATTCAGGGCGAACCACACCACGTCTTTTTTCTTGGTTTCAGGATTGGGCTCCGGCGCATATTCTGCAAAGCTGTTCAGCGGCACCAAGCATCGATTCTCAGGCTTCAACCAGCCGCGCCAATGTGGGGATGATGTGTTGCGTATATTGGTGACCGGCGGGCCGCCAGTTCTGGGTGGCGGTGGCATCCCCCACCGCATCATGACTAGCTCCCGCTCCGTCCCCGCGTTGCGGACGACGGGCGCGGGATAGTCAGGAAACACACCCGGCATCGGTGGGAGGTTGCCGACGTACCGATTCATGACGCGGAACAGCGCGCGGATGGCTTCTTGGTTAGTGGTGATGCTGTAGAGATTGCACATTTCAGCGACCGTCCGACGCCACTCTATAATTACCAACCGTTTGGATGTCGGCAGCGTCGAAACCCAATATGAACGTACCAACATTCCGGGGTGACGGTGGACGAAGTGCAATTGGCTCCACATTCGAAACAATCTGAAATCCCGAGGCAGTGGCCCACGCTTGCTGAACTGTTCCGCCTATCATTTCGCTCGCGTTCTCAACAATCAAATGCCGGAGCGCGCGCCTTGGCGCATCAAAAGCGACAATTTGGTGTACTTCTTCCCTCGCTTTTGCGTCACCAAGCTCCTTGTCGATTGCCTCTTTAAGAAGAGCGGGAGAGCTTCCTATGACAATCGAAGATTCTGCCGCTGTACCTCCGACTCTGATTGGATTTAGAGAATGTTCCTGCATATCTACCCAAAACTGCGCGTTCGCAAGTCTGGGTCGAAGTTCAAATGTGCGAAGAGTACGTTGCTGCGGACACCACCCGAATACAATTGCCGAGAACAAGCCGTCTGTTCCAGACAGTTGACCGACTTCACGCATGTACTCGGCAGAGGCGCCGGCAATAAAATGGGCTACCTCGTTAAGGGCAGGCGGTGGAGCGCCCGGATTTCCAATCAATTTTGAAAGCAAGGTGTTTGACAGGGCGTGCGCGGCCAAGGCGCTAAGTGTGGACCCGCTATAAGCAAAACCGATGTCCGCGCGATAAACTTCGCGGTCGAAGAAGCCGCTCGGACCAGGTTGCCTGCAAACAATCGTCACAGGCAACAGCTTTGGCCCATGCTCTGTCAGAACATTGCCCGCAGTGCGCACGATCCGGGTATCGGCTACTGCCATCAGCCGATCTTGCGCTCTCCATACCGCGACTAAGGTCAATTCAAATCCCCTGGCCAATTCGCTTTTCGTGATCAAGCGGCGGTTAGACATAGGGTCCGCAACCCGTTCCTTGCCCCAAAGCCTAGTAAAGTTGCTCAGTCCTGCCAACGCCGCTGTAATGGCCAGCCATGAGCACGAAGACGCGCGAAGTCATCTGGGCCGGCCGCGTCGGTCCGCATGGAAGGCTATGGCAGCCCTGCGCAGCCGTCCCCAACGATAGGCCAGTGCCTGAACGGCGGGTACGGCTGGTTAGAAATCGAATGCCGCCGATGCAAGACAAGGGCGAGTCTGCCATTGGATGCCATTCGCAGACGGCGTGATACGCCCATATGGAAGCTGGAGTCTTCGTTCCGAAGCCGGTCTTGCGGTACGCGGCGCTACAAGCCGCCGGTGCGGATGATCAAGCTGACTGAGCGGCGGGAGATAACGCCGTACAAGTGGGTGCATCCTGATGAGGAGCGGTAAGACCATCAACTAGTCAGCCCTATTCAAATCCTGTAACGCCCTTCGTTCGCAGATTCTGCGTCATTTGGGCTATTCGTGTGCGAGCAACCGTGATCCAGTTGAAAGTGATTTCGCCCTGCCTGTAGGCTTCCGCGAATTGCGGTCTAACGAGGTCGCGAGTAGTCTCAGAGGGATTCTCAGGAAGTTTTTCTAGAGCGTCGATAGCATTTTTGAGCGCGCGGCTGATTTCTCCTCTTGCCGCCTCATGATCTAGTGCAAGCGCAAATCGCAACTGTTCAGTTACGCGACTGTACTTCTCCAAGAGGGCGTCAATTGGCTTCCATAATTCATCTGGAAGTGCGGCGTTCATTTCTCGGAGCGCACGGGCAAAGCCCGCTGGACCATGATTCGGTATTCTGCCGTGCCAATTAGCTGTCGCCTCTGTGATCTTATGAGTGGCCGGGAATACGCGCTTTTCGACCAAGTCGTGAGCTTCGGCCAGCCCATCTAACAATTCACGGATATCTCGCTCGGAATAGGTTATCAGTGTCTTCGCGGCCGGCGGCGTGGACGCCGAGGGAGTAATCGTCGGTGATGGGAATGGTTGCTGGACATTCGGAACCTGTATGGGGGCTTGTCGCCATTGCCAAAGCAGGCCGCCGAAGGCAATCGCCAATCCGAGAGCTATGACGTGGGATGGTTGAATTGCCGGCACGAGCCAATCTCTGTTTGTCACCAGATACGTTACTAAGCAGATAGTTGCGAAGAATCCAGAGAGATAAAAAATCGCGTCTGCCAGCCATCTGCGTTGCGGCCACTTCATTGGAGCGACCCCGGCTGCCGTCTGCACTGCAAATA
Source organism: Bradyrhizobium sp. AZCC 1578 (assembly GCF_036924675.1). Taxonomy (NCBI): domain Bacteria; kingdom Pseudomonadati; phylum Pseudomonadota; class Alphaproteobacteria; order Hyphomicrobiales; family Nitrobacteraceae; genus Bradyrhizobium; species Bradyrhizobium sp. AZCC 1578. The sequence goes on along the minus strand of NZ_JAZHRZ010000001.1, from coordinate 4,528,364 downwards.
GAAACAAGGTAAGAAATAGCGTACTGTCCAACGTGCTCTCCACTGCTTGGGCGGCCGGGGCAATTTAAGAAACGGGCTTCCATCAAATCAGGGACAGGAGGTCAAACAGTTTTGCAACGCAGAACAATCAGTCAACTGCCTTACTGTTTCGTACCTACCTTCGTACTGCTTCGCACCCCTTCGCACCCATGTGCTTCGCACCCCCCTATAACCCCCGGGCCGGTGCGAAGCCCGGCCCCGATGCGAAGGCACCGGGCCGGGTTCAAACGGCTGGTGCGTTGCGAACAGCCCCCCGACCGAGAACGCGGCTCTGATGGATAGCCAGCCCATTCTAGACTGCCGGGGGCGTTGGGCGCTTCTTCCACCGCACGCCGCCAACATCGATGACACGAATCGCGCCGCCGTCTTCCGGCGCATCCCACAAGATTGCATTCAGAGTTTCATTCTCGGAGACCGGCTCGGTCGTCAGCATTTGCGAACGCGCGCGTGCCGTCTGCTCGTCTGACGGAAGAGAGGCACTATCGAACGGCCGAGAACGGACAACAAGCGATGTGTGCATCCCATTATCCAACGTTACTGCGAACATCGGCCTTCCGATTTTCTTCAACTTGGATTCTAGCGTAGCTGGATGCTCACGCGAGAGAAAAACGCCAATTTCCGCGCAGCTTCCATCTTCAATGCCAAGTACAAGTGTCTTTTTGCGTGCGCTATCAGACAGCGAAGCGCCATGGCAATAGTCGGCGGGCAAGATAAGTGAAGCCGCATGCGCTGCCCCGAGAAGGCCGGGCACTGGCAACGCCCACTCAAACGCCGTTTTAGCCGGAATTGCGATACCTTCCCCGCGCTTTCTCTCAAAGTATTGCTTGTCATAGCCAACGTAGCCACGGCCGTTTTCATGCAGGCTGACCTTTATCGCATTGGAAATGCCTTTTGCGCCGAAATAGAAATCGCTTTTGTGGCCCCAGAAAATCCAACAAGCGGAGAGTTTCCCACGCGGGTTCTCCGCGACAATTCGGACGCGTTTCGAAAACGCCCTATCGAGTCTACGTTCAAACTCTTCTTTGGTCACAGGCGAATCCTGTTCTGCCGACGACGAAGTCCAAATACCGCTAATCGCAGCTTGCCCTTGTTGATCGTGTGAACGTGTGTACCCTACCGCTTCCGACGGTTACCGGTGCCGTAATCGAAATAGACAAAATCCAAGATCATCACGAAAGCAAAGCCGATAAACAGACCTACCGGATAAAACCAATACTCGCGCGTTGGTCCAGCAAATCCAGCCAAAAAGCTGAACATCGCCATGACAGACGTTCCGATGCAGGCGGACGTGGTAGCGACAAGAACTTTTGTACCCGTTCGTTCTTTGTAGTTTGAGAAAAAATAGAACGTTGCGAACGAGCCGATAATGGCCCCCAAACAAAGGCATCCCGCTACAATAACCCAGTCCATGGTGTTTCCCGCCCAATCAATCCTCCGCATCATAGTGTGCGCGCGACGCCCGTACAGAGGTTTGCCGTGAACCGGCCAGCCTTTCCGCTGGATAAAGCGGCCCGCACCAGCGACGGCCGCAGCCAGCCTACGTCCGGTGCACCAAGACGGCCCGCCTGCGCCCTATAAGGTGAGCCGGTTAATCGGCTCGTCACCAAAGGGATGCTCCATGACCGACAAAGTAGACCTCGATTACGATACCATTGACGGCATTGACGACGCGGACGACGAATCCTTGTTTCTGCTTGTTAAGGACAGGATCACCGGTGATTACGGCTGGCATTGGGTCTATCGCGACAATCTCGCGGACTATGGACTTTATGACCTGGCCCGAACTGGCCTTTCGGACGTGGATGCTGATAGCCGGGGCTGGCTCAGATAGGCCGGTGCACCGAAAATGCGGTTTCGCGCCCTATATGATGAGGGCAAGAAGCCTTGTAGGCCGGTGCACTAAAAACCGCACCCAGCGCCCGATCTAGTGAGGGATGAAAGCGGGACGGCGTTGGCCGGGCCGTTTTTGATCCTGATACCAAAATGCGACCGGCGCACCGCGCCCGCACAATTCATTTCACTCACGTATTCATTTCAAAGGATTCTCCCCGCATGGTAGCGGCCTCTGATCTCGTGCCAAATCTGGCACGTATAACCGGCTTGCCCCTTTCCACCGTCATAGGCGTGAAGCGCCGACTGGTGGAAACCGGAATTTGGCCATCCAGCCGTGGCGCAACAGTACCCAAACTGAATACCCGCCACACCGTCATGATGCTGTTGGCCCTCTTAACCGATGTCCCTGCCAAAGACGCTGCAAGTGCGGCCTGTGCGTACTACGCACTGATGGACCCCACTGGCCGGAATGGTTTGGGCGACGTTCTCGTTAACATGATCAACTCTTTCAAATCGGCCAGTGATACGGCGGCCCTTGCATACAAATCCCGGATTGAAGTCGATTGCGATAGACCGCGCGCGTGTCTTTCGATTGAGACGATTGAAGGGCAATGCGAAACCCTGTTCGGCATTCAGTCAGCGCCTTGGTCCGATATTCGCGTTAGGCGCAGCATGACGATCAGCGGGAAATGTCTCTTCGATCTTGCCTGTGGACTCCACTTCAATCGTTGGGAGTCCGCGTAATTGTTTGGGTTTACTTGGTTTAAGAAATCACACTCTCTCACCGACCCGCGCCTCTCCGAACTATTTGGCTTCACCCCGACGTTGAGCGGTCAAACAGTCACCGCTGCCACTGCCCTGCATGTGCCCGCCGTCAATGCCGCCGTCCGCATCATTTCGGAATCGGTTGCCGCACTACCGGCACACGTCTTGAAGTTCGATGGAACATCCAAAATTCTCGATAAAGGCAACACGATTTATCGGCTAATCCACAATGAGCCGAACGGCTGGACAAGCTCGTATGATTTTCGACTACAGATTCAGGTAGACGTGTTGTTGCATGGCAATGGTTATGCCTTCGTCAACCGCGTAGCTGGCACGCCGCGTGAACTGATCCGGCTTGCACCCACATCCGTAACGGTTGCCCATGATCAATCTTCCGGCGAACCGGTCTACACGGTCACCAATTCATCGGGCATTAGGCGAACTGCCCCCTACTCCGACATCATTCACATCAAGGCTATCAGCATCGACGGTGTGACCGGTATTGCGCCAATCCATCACGCCCGCGAAGCTATCGCCTTAGCGTTGGCGTTAGAGGGCCATGCCGCCAAGCTATTGGGCAACGGTGCGCGGCCAAGCGGCATCCTAAAGTTCAAAAGCGGCAAGCTTACAAGAGAACAGCTAGACCGCATCAAGGCGGCTTGGCAGGCAGCACATGGTTCGGGTGCATCCGGCGGAACGGCCGTGTTCGATCAAGACGCAGACTTTACTCCTCTCACGTTTAACAGTGTAGATATGCAATTCGTTGAACTCCGGCGAATGCAAATAGTAGAAATCAGCCGCGCATTCCGCGTACCGCCCCACCTTCTCTCTGAACTTGGTAGAGCGACTTGGGGCAACGCGGCAGAAATGGGCCAAGCATTCCTTGACTACACGCTGATGCCATGGGTTCTGCAATGGCAAGCGGCCCTCACACGCGCGCTATTCGCCCCGGAAGAACGGGCGACCACTTCAATTGAACTCGATACGTCGGCCCTCACGCGCGCCAACCTGACGGCCCGGACGGAAGCTTATGCCAAATCGGTTGGCGGCCCGTTCCTGACGGCGAATGAAGCACGTGCATTAGAGAACCGTCCACCCATAGAAGGTGGCGACATTCTGATTCCCGCAAATGATAATAATCAATTACGAAAGACCAAAGTCGCATGACGAAAGAGATAGGCGCTTTCTTCGAACTTGATACGAAGAGTATCACGGCTGACGGCGTATTTACCGGCTACGCTTCAAAGTTCGATGAACAAGACCTTGGCCGGGATATCGTCAAACCTGGCGCGTTCGCCAAGGCGTTGGCGTCAAAGCCGCTGCCAAAGATCAAGATGCTTCGCAACCATGACACGTCAGAACCCATCGGGGTCTGGACAAGTCTGATTGAGGATGAGCGCGGATTAAAAGCGACCGGCCAGCTAATTCTGGACACAACGCGCGGCCGCGAAACCTACAGTCTCTTGAAGGCTGGCGCGCTCGACGGTTTGTCCATTGGCTATCGTGCGACGAAAGACACATTCGACCGCATCAAGAACGTTCGACTTCTGCAAGAGGTCGATCTTTTCGAAATCTCGGTCGTGACGTTCCCGATGCTGCCAAGCGCTACAGTTAGTCGCGTGAAAAGCAGCACGGAATTCCAACGCCTCATTCAGGCTATCAACGCCGCAAATGCGGCAATTCATTAAAGGACTCGATTACTTTGAATACGAATACATTGCGCAAGTCAGATGACGAGGCAACCAACGTTTATGCCGCTTTGGCCAGCTTAACCGAAACCGTCAACACCAAGACAGCCGAAGTCAAAGCGGCAAACGACAACTTCAAATCACGCCTCGACGACCTCGAACTTCGATTTAACCGTCCTGGCGTTGCGGCAAACGACAACACGCCACTAACCCTTGAAGCAAAAGCGTTCGATCAGTTTATTCGCCACGGCCAAGCGGCGCTCGCACCCCATGAAGCGAAAGCGCTTCGAACATCCGACAACGCGGCTGGTGGCTACCTCGTCCCTGATACCTTCCAAGCTGAGTTCGACCGCAATATTGTGCTGTTCTCTCCAATCAGGTCAGTTGCCCGGGTACTTCCTGCAAGCGGCCCGGCAATTCTATGGCCGAAGCGGACCGGCGGCATGACGGCAAGTTGGGTGGGCGAAACCAGCGCACGCCCCGCAACGAACGTCACGTTCGGCCAGTCGCGTTACGAGGTCCGTGAATTGGCCGCGTATGTAGACGTTAGCAACCAGTTACTGGAAGACACTGCGTTCGACGTTGCCGCCATGCTGAACTATGAGTTCGCGGAAGAGTTCGGCTATGAAGAGGGTAAGGCGTTCGTCAACGGCAACAGTGTGTTGTCCCCTTCCGGGTTCATGCAAGATAGCTCGGTCGCTTACACCGCGTCCGGTTCATCTTCGGCCATAACGGCAGACGGCCTGATCGATCTCTATCACTCGATCAAAACGCCTTACCGCGCCAATGCTGTGTTCGGAATGAACAGCAACACGCTATCTGCAATCCGCAAATTGAAGGATACAACAGGCAATTACCTGTTGGCGATGGCTGGCATCGCGAACGCACCGGTCACCACGTTGCTGGGCCGTCCGGTCATTGAGTTTCCCGACATGCCGGACATTGGCACAAGCACGTATCCCGTAGTCTTCGGCGATTTCAGCAACGCTTACCGCATCTTTGACCGTGTCTCGCTTGCGATTATGCGAGACCCTTTCACACAAGCCACTACAGGCGTTACCCGCTTCCATGCTCGGCGACGTGTGGCTGGCGGGATTGGCAAGGCGGAAGCGATCAACAAATTGAAGATTGCCACAAGCTAAATGCGAACGGACGGGCCGGTGATGAAGATCATCGGCCCGCACCGCAAGAAACTTTACACAATTACCCTCTCGACCGGCCTTGGGTGACTTTTGCGCGCTCGGTTCCCCGGTTCAAATCGGATTCCTTACATGAAATCACAATCGGCGCCCCCAAGAGCGCCAAACCATCTGCGCTCGGAAACTGCTAAGTGGTTCGCAGGCGTGGTTGCAGATTACGAATTGGAAAGCCACCACGTCCGCTTGCTCATCAAAGCGGGCGAGGCGTGGGATAGATCAGAACAAGCAAGAGAAGAGATTGCTAAACACGGAATGACGTATTTAGATCGGTTCGGCGCGCCGCGTAGCCGCCCGGAAATCGCAATTGAGCGCGACAGCCGATTGGCATTTGCCCGGCTTGTCCGCGAACTCGGACTAGACATTGCAACGCCCGCGGAGTCCCGGCCGAACGTTTTAAAGGCTAACCGCTGATGCCGGTGCGCAAGCGAAATCTCCGCCGACGCGGCGCACTCAGCGCGGATGAGGAAGCATGGTTGCGTGGCGACACGGATTGCGGATTCGTTCAGTTCATGGATTGCGCTAGGCTCGAAGCGCTTTGGAACGCGTACGGCGATAAGGAAGCATTCGAATGGACGCGCAGCATGTATTTGCCGAAGCGAAGACTCAGTTGAGTCACGGCGTTCGCGGAAGTCGGTTATTGATCCAAGTGGCTATCGCCCCGATGGTCTCGCGATCCAAGTAGTAGTTGCAGTGATTTAGAAACCGGATCGGTAGTCGCGAAACACTAAGATGCTCCATCGGCAGGCCGCCTACAATGTTCGGATACCTCCGCACAGACACCTCCGTTATGGCATTATCTACAAAGCGATCAGGACCATATGAGAACGGTTGGTTCGCAAGGACGCGCGAAAAATATTTGACGAATATAGCCGATCCAAGTGTTAAGATTAGCGCCAAAGAATAGTACCAGAACACAAAGTACAAGCCCTCCCGCCCGCGCTCTAGCAGCCACATTACAATAAGTGCAAAGGCAGCGGTGGCCATTCCAAATTTCGGAAAATAGAATACAGACGATGCAATCGTATATGTCCACCGAGCAGTATCCAGCACCGTTCCAATCGAGCGAAGCCACATGCTGGCTTCGTCGAAAGATGACCGACATATGAAAACTCTAGATGAGGGCAGTTCTGGCTGACGAAAGACCTTGCAGGCTCCATCGGCGAGAGGCATCGCAGTTTCAGCATAATTAATGAGCCAGCGCTTCGCGGCCTTGGGGCCGTGTGCAAGATAGTTTTCGAACAGGAACAAACAGCCAAAGAGAACCAGAAGGGGCAATACAGGGATGTTGAGGGCCACTAGCAGGATTCCAATCAAAAAGAAGGACGCAAATAAGATTAGGTAGTAAGAAACCGTCAAGATGGGCGAAATTTTCGTTAGCCAGAAGTGGAAGTCGGATCGCTTGGAAAAGTACATGAATGGCGTTCCTAAATAGACAAACCCTCCCGCCACATCTGCGAGGTTAGTCATCGCACATGCGTAGTTCAGCAAATTGCCTCCATGGCTGTGTGCAACAAAGAAAAGATTATCTGGATCGACTTCATCTGGCAGATTTTCGGCCAGCCGTATCGCACCCCTGATACGGGCCAGATGCGAATTCCACCCCGACCATTTGAAAACATGAAATTGGACGGGCCGTCCAAGTTGCCTGGACAGTTCACGCCGGAAACTGGACTCGCTGGAGGTCCAAGTTGACCGTCTTCCCCATGTTCCGTGTATCAGCACAATATGGATCGTATGATCGCTCAATGAAATCACCTGTGCGCTGGCGTTTCGCGGTCAAGTTCAAAGGAACAATTTAAGGCAACGTTGAAATCGCAGTGGCAGGGCAACCAGTGCAACTCAACGCGACCGCGTCGACGATGGTGACCGTGAAAGCGCGTGGGCACGCATACAGCGGCCTGCATTGAACGCATTCGACAGGCTCGCCGGACGAAAGTCCATCATCGGCAACGGCAAAGGGCAATGTCGCTTCTGGAAAGGGTTCTCCATCCGTTCTTGCTTGTTGGTGTTAATTTGCTAGACTGCCACTGCTACAGGCCGGATCGACGTGAACTATCAGAGGAAATCGGCGGATAGTTATTTGTTGCTCGCATAGATTGTGGTCTCCTCGATCCGATTGGGGGGACTAATGGATCAGGGAATAGCAATACGTTTCTATCGCGTTGAGAGGGCCGAAAGGCACGATCCCACCTTTGCAAAGACCTTGGAAAAAATCTTTGCCTTAGGCGGTCCGAGCAAACGCATGAAGGATGTGAATGGCGTCAAAGTGCGCCTCGAAGCATTTGATGCGCGTTCTGCCGGTTTTTATGAAGGCGAATTTGTCAGGCTTCAGGAACGGGGATATCCCTCAGAAGTCCATGATGAACATACGCTGGCGCTTCAAACGGAACGGCCACTAGGTCATCACCTAGCATTCGTATTCAACGAAAACAAAAGCGTTCTTGCCGCTCAGTATGATAGCAGGACACTCTCGCTCAGCCGAGTAAACGGATACTTGAATTCCTTTCCGCCGCACGTTTGGTATCTTTTCACGCCTTTGGTTCGCAAGGACATGTGGAATCGATTCATTTCAACTCCACCGAAGAAAATAAGATTTGCGATTGCGAACCCAACTGATCTCAATCAAGTCACGGGCGCCCACAAAGCCGTCTATCAAAACATTGCTGAACTGGCGGAGAGTTACAGCCCACACCTAATGGAAGTTTCAATGTCAATGGGTCAATCAAAGGGCGCCCTTACTAAGGCGCATGAATTTGCGAAGGATCTCCTGCGAAGAAACGACAACGGTGAAATCGATCTGAGGAAACTGAAGGGCAAAGGGGCCGAGCAGGAAGAGGAGATTGACTTGCTTGGAGAGGTATTAACAGAGAAAATTACGCTTGATCTCCCACGCAACGACCCCAAAGAGAGTTACAAGATACGACTAGAGGCGTTACACGCGAGTATGGCACGGAACGATGGCAAATTCTGATAGGCGAACCATTGCCTACATAGTCGAACGATATGGACCAATTGGTTCTGTCGTGATCTGGCTCGCATTCGCTTACTTTTTCAGAGAGTGGTTTGTAGATAGCATAAGTTCAGGGAAAATAATTCTGAGCGGCTTGTTTTCCGCCGTTTTCGGCTGGGCGGCCATTCAAACTGGCTTTCTCTTCAGCGTATTCGGCTTTGTCGCGACAAAGAGCGATGGCTTTATTGGGGAGTTTCCGGCGTCTGCCAGTGATGAAGCGATTTCAATGGTATGTTCTACAAGCCATGTACATGGGTTTTGTTCTCACGATCTATTCGATACCTCTTATGATCCTCGATCTGGATATGAAGGGGAACTTCACTTATTGGACTGTTGCACTATGGTTTGCGTCATTCATTTGGGCGTTTACGTCTTTTCTGCGCGTAGCTTTAAACTTTGGTAAAATGGTTAGCGTCCGAGATAATGAATTTATTCCCGGCTAGAGCACGCTCATATTATGGAGTTCGCTCGTTCATAATCTCTCGACCGTCGGTTCGCATCTACGGCCTTAGTGCAACGGTCCACGTCCAGCCGCCAATTACGTCACATTGTCTAAGTGCGCCCGAATGGCACAAGCCGCAATGGATCACGCACTACTAAATACTTTCGCGACCTCCACCAAAGCGCGATCTGTAAAGTACATACTGTAGTTCAAGCCACCGGGTCCTGGGATCGCGTATCTGTTATGGTTGGCGTCTATCTGCTTGAACGTTTGCTTCGCGCGCATTACCTCGATTTCTGCTTCCGGCTCGACACCGAAGAAACGCACAAAAAGTTCATGTCCTTTTAGTTTTTCTTTTGTGAGTATTCCTGTAGCGGCGAACTCGACAAGGCTGCTTAGCGCATCAGCCAACGACAGCTTGACTTTGGACGATGCAAAATCTGGAAAGATTCGCCAATTCCATTTTTCAGTCGAAACCAGATTTCCATAGACGCGAACGGACTCCACACTGTCCTTTACGTTTCGACTCGCGGCGGTAGCGATTAGTAGATTGGCAGCGTCGCGGGCCGTAACTTGCGCCGCTGCGCGGCCACGTCCCCCCATACTTCTTAGCCCCGCGACCGAAAGGTTGCGGTCATGAACAGTGACCGTCGCCTCTGGTACGTGCAGCGCGGTCGCGACCGCATGAACTAGTTGCTTCGGCGTGGCCATCAATGTCCCCCATATCGTTCATTTGTATAACGCACAAAATATGTATTGACAAGTTATCTGTCTTTTGCGCATTATACAAATGACGGGATGCCCGTCGTTTCACAGGGGAGCTAACAATGGGATTTGGATATCGCTGTACCGGCCGCGCGACGCCGTCCGAGGAAAAACGCCTTTGGGCGAATGATCGCGGCGAAAAGGTGCCGCGAAAGAAGAGTGATAGGGGCGTTAAGGACTTGCCGCTAGTTCTGCCGCCGGTTTCGGACGAGCGCGCGAAGGCATTTTTCACGCGGCCCTACAGCGGTCCGATCCCAGCTACAAGCGAGCCACAAGCCAGGGCCGCTAACGACAACTGGTTTCACGATTGGCCGGTGCGCGATCAGGCCGTAAAGGGCAGTCTCATGCGCGGCTCAAATGACGCTGAAACGCTCGTTATCAACAACCAAGCGATCAGGGTGCTGCACGAAGTGCGGCAATTGCTGACCATTCGGCAAAATGGAGGCCACGGCATTCTTCACCAGCAAAGTAGTGAAGCAAATGGGCCGGGCGTCGGAATGGAGCGTGACCTTGACTACGGCCCGTCTATAGCTACTGGCGCGATGCGTAACTTGTGGCAAGACGGCAGCGGCGACAATGAGCGCGGCCCGTGGAACGCAACTACCATTGAACTGATGGAGAAAAGTGAACTCTCCGTCTTAGGCAATAAGGTACGGTTTCTACATCGCGCCGGAAAATTTGAATTCAACGAGTCGGGTCACATCATTGGTTACAGAGACGGCAAAGGCAAATTTCGCAAATACGCCGTGAAGGAACGGTCCAAGAAAAGCAAAAAGAACAAAGAAAATAACAGGGTCACTAACGTGCCTTACGGCCCAAATTCTCTTGCAGGAAAAACGTTTCCAAACGAAGGCCAGGCGGCCAACTCCTTTACAGCTATAGCTTCCACCAACCGCGCACCGATATCGAGTCATGATCCAACGGTAGTGTTGTCGGCGGACGAAGCGGCAGTCAGTCACGCAACCGAAACGCTTGCCGATTACCGCAGTCGCTTGGGAGCAAGACTTTACGGGGCGTTGGTTTCTGCCGCCCTGGGCGACACGCTGGACAAAATCGGTCGTGAACAAATGCCGGGGCTTGCGGCCAGCGACAAACGGCCGGGGGCCGTTGGAAAGCATTTGGTCGTGACCGCTATTGAGCTGTTGATCGGCTACGAACCTGTAGAAATGGCAGCCTAGAACGTTTTGTTGGCGCAAAAGGCAGTCGGGACACTTGAGGTCCCGACCGGTTGCAGTCGAAATCATAGCTTCTTCGGGTTCAAAATTGTCTATCGCAGCAAATGACAACTGGCCGCTATTTCTCGACAGAGCCCAATGCGCGGCGATGTGCGGCCTTTCTTTATCAACCTTCGATTCGTGGGTTCGCAAAGGTATCCTTCCAAGACCTATGACTGGCACGAGGCGATGGAGTCGTCTTGCTTTGGAGCGGGCTGCCGCTGTTTCTACCGCTCCTGTCGCATTCAACGACCAATCGCCCTTCGAAATATGGAAGCGTTTTCATGCGCATTAAAATCTCCGGCGTGAACACGAGCCGGGCGACGTTGGCAACTGGCCAATCCAAGACCTATTACTATCACCGCGCCAGCGGCACGCGGCTCGAAGGAGAACCGAACAGCCCGGAATTCATCGCAAGTTTCGCGGCGGCGGAAGAAAAATCACGCAACAGAAATACAGGCAATCTTTCCAGCCTCATCCGTGATTTCGAAGGTACGAAGCAATGGCGCAGACTTGCCCCAAGCACTCAAACCGAATATCGGCGTGTTTTTAAGTTCTGGGATTCCGAATATGGCACATGTCCGTTTCGGGCTTTGGAAGACAAGGCATTTCGCGCGGATATAGTAAAATGGCATGACAGGTTTTCGGAAGACAAGCCGCGCGAGGCAGACAACCGAATCAGCATCTTGGCGCGTGTCCTTTCTTGGGGAGCCAAAGACGGTCCACTGAAAGCAAATGTGCTCGATGGATTTCAAAGAGCTTATTCAAATGACCGTTCGGATATCATTTGGATGCCCGAAGACGTTGAGTCCTTTATGGCTGTTGCGTCGAACGAGATGAAGCTTGCAATGGTCTTGGCCCTTCATACTGGTCAACGCCAAGGTGACATTCGTCGTTTGGCATGGTCAGCCTATGACGGGCTTGGGATCACTCTCAGACAGGGCAAGGCGCGGCGATTAGGCAAAATGCCGCCAGCTATTCGCATCCCCTGTACAGTTGCATTAAAGGCAACGCTCGATGCTGCTCCACGGAGGGCGGCAGTAATTCTTACGACAAAGACGGGGCTGGCATTTCAGAAAAGATATTTCGCAGAAAAATGGGAAGAAACATGTAAAGCCGCCGGGATCACTGATCTGCACTTTCACGACATTCGCGGAACGACCGTCACGATGCTGTTCCGAGCGGGCTGCAACATTGGTGAAATCGTCGCGATCACAGGGCATAGCCTTCGACGCGCACAGGAAATTCTCGACAAGTATCTTGCCCGGACTAGTCAACTTGCAGACAGCGCGATGGCCAAATTCGAGAACGTCTTGGAAACAGATTTTGCAAAACGGCCTGCAAAACGCGATGCGCAAAAACCCGCTAAGTAGTGGCGCGCCCGAAGAGATTCGAACTCCTGACCCCCAGATTCGTAGTCTGGTGCTCTATCCAGCTGAGCTACGGGCGCGTTTTCGCTTGGCATTTGGGCTTTAAGAGGCCCGGATGCGTCCGACAAAGACCTCGGACGGTCGCGAAAGAGCGCTTTAGCTACCCGCTCCGGCTTCGCTTGGCAAGGTGGGGAAATGCGATCGGGGGGCCAATTCCGGGCAGTATTTCCGTTATTCCGGGCGCATCACAGCGCAAACCTCGGATGCGCCCCGCACATCGGGGAATCTCGCGCCATGACTTCTGGATTCCGGGTTCGATGCGGAGGATGCAGAGCCTGTCATCCGGCCGCGCTTCGCGCGGACCCGGTGGCATCGCCCCGGAACGACGTGGAGGATCAACTGCTTACGCCCGGGCCCGCTCGTTGCGGACGCTCTGTAGTTCCACCGGGCGGTCGGGAATCGAGACGCGGAAGGTGGCACCAATGGTGCCTTCGACCAGGTGGATGTCGCCGCCATGGGCGCGGACCAACTCGGCGGCGATCGCCAGGCCCAGCCCGCTGCCGCCGGGGCGGCCGGAGGTCTGGAACGCCTCGAACAGGTGCTCGCGCGTCTTTGCCGGCACGCCCGGACCGGTGTCGGAAACCTCGATGATCGCGACCGAGCCTTCGCGGCGGCCGGTGATTCGGATCTGCAATGTCGCGGTGTCGCCCTTGGGGCGGCTGTCGAGCGCCTGCACCGCGTTACGCACCAGGTTAAGCAGCACGCGAAAGAGCTGGTCGGGATCGGCGTCGATCGAAAGCCCGCGCTCGATGGCGTTGATCCAGGTGATCGAGGCGTCGGCGGCAAGGCCGGCAGATTCGCGCACCTCGGTGACCACGGGTTCGACCTGGATCAAGCGGCGGTCGGGCTCGGCTTCCTGAGCCCGGCCATAGGACAGCGTCGATTGGCAGAAGTCGATGGCGCGCTCCAGCGAGCGCATCAGTTTCGGCGCAAAGCGCTGCACCCGCGGATCGGGCACACTGGCCAATTGATCCGACAGCAATTGCGAGGACGCCAGAAGATTGCGCAGATCATGGTTGATCTTCGACACCGCAAGCCCGAGCGCGGCAAGCCGGCTCTTCTGGGAGAGCATCGAGACGAGGTCGCGCTGCATGTCGGACAGTTCGCGCTCGACGACGCCGATCTCGTCGCTGCGCTGGCTCGGCACGATGATGCGCGCCGCGCTTTCGGGGTTTTCGTGGAAGCCGACGAGATTGGCAGTCAGCCGCCGCATCGGGCGGACAAACAGATAATGCAGCGCGAGGTAAACCAGCCCCGCGGCCAGCATCGCGATCCCCAGCGAGACCAGCAGCAGGTTGCTGGAAAAGCGGTACATCGCCAGCCGCAACGGCTTCTCGTCGACCACGACTTCGATGAATTGGGCGCCGCCGGGCGCGGGCCCCACCACGCGGATGGTCTGGTTGCCTCGCTCCAGCATGGTCTCAAAGGACTCGACGATAGCGGACCACACCGTGAGCGTCCGCATGTCGATGTCACGGTCGATCGCCGGCGGCAGGTCGGCGCTGGCGAGCAGCCGACGCTGCTGCCCCATCTTGATGGCGACCGCCCGCGCGCCGACGCTGGTCAGAATCTGCCGGGCCAGCGAATCCGGGACCATGCCGAGCGGCGCGGCGTCCAGCACCAAGGCGGCGGTATTGGCCGCGGCGAGGCGGTCGTTCAGCCGATTGGTCCAGAAATTCGCGATCGAAGGCACGTAGATCATCAGGAGCGCGATCATCACGAGCGGAATGGTGAGCAGCAGGAGCTTGCCGGACAGGCCGAGCCGCCGCGGGCCCGAAGGCCGCGGCGCTTGAAGAGTCGGCTGGTCGGTCGCTGACACGATTATCCGCCTTGATATCTCTGCTTTCGGAGCCCGCCGAACCCAGGTCGCGCGGCCCATATAAGTTCGCGTTCCCGTGATTCCGAGGATGCGTTTGGGCCACCGAACGGTCAAATTACCGATCGCTAATGTGCCGTGGTTCCAATGGTCCGGGCGCGTCGCCGTCCTGCCCCTGAAAACCCCACGAAAACAGATATATTCGCCCCAATTGCGACGTTTCAAAGAAGGGCTGATGCGGCAGCCCCCGACATTGACGAAAACAGGTCGCTCCCGTATAAGCCGCGCCAATTGTCCGCGATGGCCCGGTTTCAGCCGGGGGCGGCTCGCTTTGGGCCGTAAATGGCCCATTTCGGGCCGGCCCGCATCATCGGACGCATCTCAATCCAACAGGCAAATTGCCCGGTCAGCGGAGAACTACCCGTGAAGCGGACTTATCAACCCAGCAAACTGGTGCGCAAGCGCCGTCACGGCTTCCGCGCCCGTCTCGCCACCGCCGGCGGCCGCAAGGTTCTCGCCGCTCGCCGTGCGCGCGGCCGCAAGCGTCTGAGCGCCTGAGCCGGAACCTTTCCGGAGATTTCATTCATGGATCGGCTGAGGCAGCGGGCGGACTTTCTCGCCGTTGCCAATGGCACGCGGGCCAACAGCGCTGCCTTCGTGGTGCAGCGCCGAGCCCGCGACGATGACGGCCCGATCCGAATCGGCTTCACCGTTACCAAAAAGAACGGTACTGCTACCGAGCGCAATCGCATCCGGCGCAGGCTTCGCGAACTGGTGAAGCGGCTGGACGTCATATCGATGCGACCGCACCATGATTATGTGCTGGTAGGCCGTCGCGCCGCGCTCACCCGCGACTTCGCAACCATGCTCGACGATCTCCGCTCGGCGCTGCATCGCCTCGACCGGCAGCCGACCAAACATCCGAATTGAATGGCGAGACCTCAAAAACGATGACCGACAACCGCAACACCATCCTCGCCGTCATTCTGTCCGGCCTCGTGCTGATCGCCTGGCAGTATTTCTACAATATGCCGCAGATGGAGCGGCAGCGTGCGCAACAGCAGACCCAGGCCGAACTTAACAAGTCGCAGCCGCAGACGGCTCCCGGCTCCACCACGCCGCAACCGGGCGCGACGCCCTCCGCCGGCGCGCCTGCCGGCCAGCCGGCCCAGCCGGTCGTCAGCCGCGACACCGCGATTGCCGCCTCGCCCCGCATCAAGATCGAGACGCCGCGTATTTCCGGCAGCATCGCGCTGAAGGGCGCGCGCATCGACGATCTCGCATTGGAGAAATTCCGCGACACCGTCGATCCGAAGTCGCCGGCGATCGTGCTGTTCTCGCCCTCGGGGACGGCGCATCCCTATTACGCGGAATTCGGTTGGGTCGCCGCCTCCGGCTCAACCGCCAAGCTTCCCGATCGCGAGACGGTGTGGCAGCAGGAAGGCTCCGGCAGCCTGAGTCCCGAGAGGCCGGTCACGCTGAAATGGGACAATGGCGAAGGTCTCACCTTCCGCCGCACCATTGCAATCGACGACCGCTATCTCTTCACCATCAAGGACGACGTCACCAACGTCGGCAATGCGCCGGTCACGCTCTATCCGTTCGCCCTTATCTCCCGCCACGGCACGCCGGAGGTCTCGGGCTACTACATCCTGCATGAAGGCCTGATCGGCTATCTCGGCGACCAGCGCCTGCAGGAATACAGCTACTCGAAGATCGACGAAGTTAAGTCGGTCGCCTTCAACGTCACCAATGGCTGGCTCGGCATCACGGACAAATACTGGGCGTCGGCGCTGTTGCCGGACACCACCGCCAGGCTGCAGGCGCGCTTCTCCTCCAACCTGGCCGGCACCAAGCGCACCTACCAGACCGACTACCTGCTGGATCCGCAGACGATTGCGATCGGCGGCACTGGCAGCGCCAATGCGCGGCTGTTCGCCGGCGCCAAGGAGGCCAGCGTCGTCGGCATCAACTTCCCGTTTGCCGGCCATGGCGGCTACAACAAGCAGCTCGGGCTGAACCAATTCGATCTATTGATCGATTGGGGCTGGTTCTACTTCATCACCAAGCCAATGTTCCTGTTGCTCGACTATTTCTTCCATCTGGTCGGCAATTTCGGCCTCTCCATCCTGCTGGTGACGGTGCTGATCAAGCTGTTGTTCTTCCCGCTCGCCAACAAGTCCTACGCCTCGATGGCGAAGATGAAGTCGGTGCAGCCGCAACTGCAGGCGCTGAAGGAGCGCTATCCAGACGACCGCCAGAAGCAGCAGCAGGAGATGATGGAGATCTACCGCAAGGAGAAGATCAACCCGATCGCGGGCTGCCTTCCCATTGCGCTGCAGATTCCGGTGTTCTTCTCGCTCTACAAGGTGCTGTTCGTCACCATCGAAATGCGCCATGCGCCGTTCTACGGCTGGATAAGGGATCTCTCGGCGTCGGACCCGACCAACCTGTTCAATCTGTTCGGTCTGCTGCCTTTCGATCCGACGCACATTCCGGTGATCGGATTTTACCTCGCGCTCGGCGTCTGGCCGATCATCATGGGCATCACGATGTGGTTCCAGATGAAGCTGAACCCGACGCCGCCGGATCCGACCCAGAAGATGATCTTCGACTGGATGCCGCTGATCTTCACCTTCATGCTGGCCGGCTTCCCGGCGGGTCTCGTGATCTACTGGGCCTGGAACAACCTGCTCTCGGTGATCCAGCAGAGTTACATCATGCGAAAGAACGGCGTGAAGGTGGAGCTGTTCGACAATCTCAAGGCGACGTTCGCGCCGAAGAAGGCCGCCGAGAAGACGTGACGCGGCGGCGCCTTCGGCAGCCATACCGACATTCTCCAACCCGTCATGCCCGGCCTTGTGCCGGGCATCCACGTCTTTACGGTGCTGGTGACGGAAACGAACATGGATGGCCGGGATAAGCCCGGCCATGACGAAGGGCATGGGATCTTCGCATGAGCGCTGACATCGATGCGGAGCTGATCGAAGAGGGACGAAAACTCTTCGCCGGCGAATGGAAGTTCGTCTGGGCCTCGCCCTCGATCGAGACACTGCCGCCGATGGCGGGCGTGGAAGTGGCGTTTGCCGGCCGCTCCAATGTCGGCAAATCGAGTCTCATCAACGCGCTCACGGGGCGCAACGCGCTGGCGCGCACCTCGCATACGCCGGGCCGCACCCAGGAACTGATCTTCTTCGAAGGGCCTGACAAGGCCGGGCTGCGGCTGGTCGACATGCCCGGCTATGGCTATGCCTCGGCGCCGAAAACCAAGGTCGCCTCCTGGACCAAGCTGATTCATCAATTCCTGTTAGGACGCGCCACGCTGGCGCGGGTCTATGTGCTGATCGACGCGCGCCACGGCATCAAGGATGTCGACCAGGACGTGCTGAAGACGCTGGATAAATCCGCCGTGAGCTACCAGGTGGTGCTGACGAAAGCGGATCAGGTGAAGGCCGCCGAGCTTCAGAACAATATCACCGAGACAACGGCCGCGCTCGCCAAGCATCCGGCGGCGTTTCCGGATGTATTGGTGACCTCCTCGCGCACCAGTGCCGGCATGCCGGAATTGCGCGCGGCGATGGCGCGCCTGTTGAAGGAGCGCGGCTGATGAACCGCACCGGCCGCATCCTGATCGTGCTCGCTGCCATCATGGGCGCTGATGGTGTCATGCTGGCGGCAGCCTCCGCCCATGGCGCGGATGCGTCGCGGCTGGTGTCGGCGTCGTCAATGCTGTTGTTTCACGCCAGCGCGGTATTGGGCGCCGTCGCGTTGGCCGAGCGCGGGATCGTTCACGCGAAAATCGGGATCGCGGCCGCTTTCGGCCTTGTTCTCGCAGCGAGCCTGTTCGCCGGCGATTTGACGCTGCGGCACTATGCCGGGCATGGGCTGTTTACGATGGCCGCGCCGACTGGCGGGACACTGCTGATCGCGAGCTGGCTGGCGTTGGCGGTTTCGGCGGCCTGGCCGCGGCGGGAGTGACTCTTCCTTCTCCCACAAGGGGAGAAGGAAACAACCCACTTTGCGCCCTGCCCGCCAATCGGATAGAACCCGGCCCGACATCCGAAAATGGCGAGACCCGCTTCATGACATCAGCGCAAGATATCAGCCCGCTCGATCAGGCCCGCATCCTGTCGGAAGCGCTCCCGCATATGCAGCAATATGACGAGGAAACCATCGTCATCAAATATGGCGGCCACGCCATGGGCGCGGAGGAAACCGCCAAGGCGTTTGCGCGCGACATCGTGCTTCTGGAGCAGACCGCGATCAATCCGGTGGTGGTGCATGGCGGCGGGCCGCAGATCGCGACCATGCTCAAGCGGCTCGGTATCCAGTCGGAATTCGCCGCCGGGCTGCGCATCACCGATGCCGCCACGATTGAGATCGTCGAAATGGTGCTGGCGGGCTCGGTGAACAAGCAACTCGTCGGCTACATCAATGAAGCCGGCGGCAAGGCCGTCGGACTGTCCGGCAAGGACGGCAACATGGTGAAGGCGACCAAGACGTCGCGGACCATGGTCGATCCGGATTCCAACATCGAGAAAGCGATCGATCTCGGCTTTGTCGGCGATCCCGACAAGGTCGATCTCACGCTGCTGAACCAGTTGATCGGCTATGAACTGATCCCGGTGCTGGCGCCGCTGGCGACCTCGCATGACGGCCACACCCTCAACATCAACGCCGACACGTTTGCCGGCGCGGTGGCCGGCGCGCTCAAGGCCAAGCGACTATTGCTGTTGACCGACGTTCCCGGCGTGCTCGACAAGTCGAAGAAGCTGATTCCGGAATTATCGGTGAAGGACGCGCGAAAGCTGATCGCCGACGGCACGATTTCCGGCGGCATGATCCCGAAGGTCGAGACCTGCATCTACGCGCTGGAACAGGGCGTGCAGGGCGTCGTCATCATCGACGGCAAGATGCGGCACGCCGTGTTGCTCGAATTGTTCACCAATCAAGGCACCGGCACGCTGATCCACAAGTGATGAGCAAAGCGGCGACGCGCATACGGGCCGTCATGGCCAAGCATGACGAGCGGAGGGCATTGCGACGGCCGCGCTTTGCACGCTTCCTGATTTCGCTGCCGGCCGCAATGACCTCGCTGTTCGTTTCCGCGCTGCCCGCGTTTGCCGACTTAAAGCTCTGCAACCGCATGAGCTACGTCGTCGAGGCCGCGATCGGCATCGACGAGAAATCGGCGACTGCGACGCGCGGCTGGTTCCGGATCGATCCGGCCGCCTGCCGGGTGGTGCTGCAGGGCGCGCTGACCGCCGACCGCATCCTGTTGAACGCGCGTGCGCTCGGCGTCTACGGCGCCTCGCCGATCCCGCAGAACGGCAACGACACGCTGTGCATCGCGCCGGACAATTTCGTCATCGCCGCCGCCCGCCAGTGCCGCGGCAACCAGACGCCGGCGCCGTTCACCCAGATCACGCCGACGCGGACCGACGACGGCACCCTTGTCGCCTATCTGGCCGAAGATTCCGAGTATGACGACGAGCAGGCGCGGCTCGCCGGCATCCAGCGGCTCCTGGTGATCGCGGGCTATGACGCCGCGCCGATCGACGGCGTCGACGGACCGAAGACGCAAGGGGCCTTGAGCGCCTTTCTGAAGAGCCGCGGACTGGCGGCCGAAATCGTGCAGTCGCAAAACTTCTTCGCCACCATGATCGACGCCGTGCAAAAGCCCTCCTCCACAGGGCTGACCTGGTGCAACGACACGCCGCACAAGATCATGGCGGCGGTCGCCACCGACGACGGCAAGGCGGTGACCAGCCGCGGCTGGTACCGCATCGATCCCGGCAAGTGCCTGCATCCCGATGTGATCGGCCAGCCCAAACAGGTCTACAGTTTTGCCGAAGCCGTCGACGGCGAAAACCGCGCCATCAAGTATCGGGACAAGCCGTTGAACTGGGGCGGCCCGAAACAGCTCTGCACGCGCGAAAGCAAGTTCGAGATATCCGAACAGAGCGATTGCGGCACGCGCGGACTTGCCGCAATCGGCTTTGCGACGGTCGATATGAGTAGCGGCGGCAAGACGCTGCGATTTGCGATGCCGTGATGAAGCACGGCGCACGCTCTATCGTCGTCCCTGCGAACGCAGGGACCCATAACCACCGAACCGAGTTAGGCCTAGGATCCTACCCGCGACAAAAGGCAATGCGCACTGTGCTCACCAACAACCGCCGCGGCGTATGGGTCCCTGCGTTCGCAGGGACGACGGGGAGATAGAGCAGTGTCAAAAATGAGATCCCCCCGCTCCTTCAGCCACATCGACACCTGGGTGTTCGATCTCGACAACACGCTGTACCCGCATCACGTCAATCTGTGGCAGCAGGTCGACGCACGGATCGGCGAGTTCATCAGCGCTTACTTGAAGATCTCCGCGGAAGAAGCCCGCGTGATCCAGAAGGACTATTACCGCCGTTACGGCACCAGCATGCGCGGCATGATGACCGAGCACGGCGTGCGCGCCGACGATTACCTCGCCTATGTGCACCAGATCGATCATTCGCCGCTGGAGCCGAACCCGGCGATGGGGGCTGCGATCGCAAAGCTTCCGGGGCGCAAGCTGATCCTGACCAACGGCTCGACCGATCATGCCGGCGCGGTGTTGGAGCGGCTCGGTCTGGCTGCGCATTTCGAGGCGGTGTTCGATATCATCGCCGCCGAGCTGGAGCCGAAGCCGGCGCCGCAGACCTACGACAGGTTCCTGCGCGTCCACGGCGTCGATCCCCTGAGGTCGGCGATGTTCGAGGATCTCGCCCGCAACCTCGTGGTGCCGCACCAGCTTGGCATGACCACGGTGCTGGTGGTGCCTGATGGCGCCAAGGAAGTGGTGCGCGAGGACTGGGAGCTGGAAGGCCGCGATGCAGCTTACGTCGATCATGTCACGGATGATTTGACGGGGTTTTTGCAGAGGTTGAGCGGCAACGGATAACTCTTTCCGTCGTCCCTGCGAACGCAGGGACCCATACGCGGCGGCCGCGCTGATTAAGGTCGGTGGTTGACGCCATGCTCAATTCACAACGGCCTGTGGTTATGGGTCCCTGCGTTCGCAGGGACGACATCGTGCCTTGACTCTCACCCTCCAAATCCCGAAAAAGCCCACCGACTTTGCCCAATCCCCCGAGGAATCCCGATGTCCCTGTCCGCGCTCGAATCCACCGTCAATTCCGCCTTCGATGCCCGCGACGGCATTTCGACGGCGACCAAGGGCGAGGTTCGCGAGGCCGTCGATCACGCACTCGAGCTGCTCGACAAAGGCGAGGCGCGGGTGGCCGAGCGTGAGGCCTCGGGCAAGTGGAAGGTCAATCAGTGGCTGAAGAAGGCGGTGCTGCTGTCGTTCCGCCTCAACGACATGGGCCAGATTCCCGGCGGCCCCGGCAAGGCGTCGTGGTGGGACAAGGTGCCGTCGAAGTTCGAGGGCTGGGGCGAGAACCGTTTTCGCGACGCCGGTTTCCGTGCCGTACCCGGCGCGATCGTGCGCCGCTCGGCGTTCATCGCCCGCAACGTCGTGCTGATGCCCTCCTTCGTCAATCTCGGCGCCTATGTCGATGAGGCGACCATGATCGACACCTGGTCGACGGTTGGTTCCTGCGCGCAGATCGGCAAGCGCGTGCATATTTCCGGCGGCGTCGGCATCGGCGGCGTGCTGGAGCCGCT
The DNA here is from genome assembly GCF_036924675.1 of Bradyrhizobium sp. AZCC 1578. Taxonomy (NCBI): domain Bacteria; kingdom Pseudomonadati; phylum Pseudomonadota; class Alphaproteobacteria; order Hyphomicrobiales; family Nitrobacteraceae; genus Bradyrhizobium; species Bradyrhizobium sp. AZCC 1578. The sequence goes on along the minus strand of NZ_JAZHRZ010000001.1, from coordinate 4,506,504 downwards.
GCAGGCCGAACCTGTGATCGTCGAGGACGACTGCTTCATCGGCGCGCGCTCGGAAGTCGCCGAAGGCGTGATCGTGCGCAAGGGCGCGGTGCTGGCAATGGGCGTGTTCCTCGGCGCCTCCACCAAGATCGTCGACCGCGAGACCGGCGAAACCTTCATCGGCGAAGTGCCGGAATATTCGGTCGTGGTTCCCGGCGCCCTGCCCGGCAAACCGCTGAAGAACGGCCAGCCCGGCCCATCGACGGCCTGCGCCGTGATCGTCAAGCGCGTCGACGAGCGCACCCGCGCCAAGACCAGCATCAACGAATTGCTGCGGGATTAGGGCTCGAACCTAAAATCCCTCCGATGCGACCAATCTCCGGGCCGCGGGCTTTGCCGCCGCCCGGGGTTTCGCATGGACTGGGTCTGGTTCCTTTTCCGCTTCGACGGCCGCATCAACCGCGCCAAAATGTGGCTCGCAATGCTGGTCCTGTTGGGCTTGATGATGTCTTTGGGGGCGGTAATCGCTGCGATCCACAGCCTGCTCGGCGGCCCCGCATCCTTCCATTTCGGCGCCAGGGACCTCTTCAGGCTGGTGGACCCCGATGCGTATCGGTCCCTAACATCGGCCGACCTCCCGCGGCTCTCGATCAAGCTGGTCAGCACGTCGCTGCTCATGTGGGTCTATTTCGCGACCTCCATCAAGCGGCTGCATGACCGCGACAAGAGCGGCTGGTGGATGGTGCCGTTCTTCGCGGTGCCCGGCCTCTACAATCAGTTCGCAGAGCGGCTTCCCGATTCCTATGCCGACCAGCCGTTAGCCATTGCCGCGTTGGTTCTCTGCGTCTGGGGCTTCGTCGAGATGTATTGCCTCCGGGGCTCCCGCAGGACCAACCGCTTCGGCGCCGATCCGCTGACGCCGCCACCGCCGCACGACGCCAGGCAGCGCTGGGACCAGCAAAGCGAGATCGAACCGGTGCCGCACAAGGCTGGCCCGCCGCCGGTTTGGCGTGTTAAGCCGGGGTATGAATGACGCCGTCTCCATCACCCGCGATCTCGTCCGCTGCCCTTCTGTCACCCCTGCCGACGCCGGTGCGCTCGGCGTGCTCGAACGTCTGCTGAAGGGCGCCGGCTTCGAGGTGCATCGCGTCACCTTCGGCGAGCCAGGCACCGCCGATATCGACAATCTCTACGCTCGGATCGGCGACAGCGCGCCGCACATCACCTTTGCCGGCCATACTGACGTGGTGCCACCCGGCGACGAGGCCGCGTGGACGCTCGGCGCGTTCTCGGGCGAGGTCAAGGACGGCTTTCTCTATGGCCGCGGCGCGGTCGACATGAAGGGCGGCATCGCCTGCAGCGTCGCAGCCGTGCTGCAATATCTCGCCGACAACGGCGGCAAGCCCCAAAAAGATGGCCGGGGTTCGATCTCGTTTTTGATCACCGGTGACGAAGAGGACATTTCGGTCAACGGCACCATCAAGCTGTTGAAGTGGTGCGCCGAGCGCGGCGAAAAATTCGGTCATTGCGTGCTCGGCGAACCTTCCAACGTCGAGGTGATGGGTGACTGCATCAAGATCGGCCGCCGCGGCTCGCAGTCCGGCACGCTCTATGTCGAGGGCGTGCAGGGCCATGTCGCCTATCCGCACCGCGCGTCGAACCCGGTGCCTGATATTTCACGGCTGATCGTAGCGCTCTCCGACGAGCCGCTCGACCATGGCAGCGCGCAGTTTCAGGCGTCAAACCTCGAGTTCACTTCCGTCGATGTCGGCAATACGGCCAGCAACGTCATCCCCGGACAGGCGCGCGCCAAATTCAACATCCGCTACAACGACAACCACACCCAGGAAAGCTTGCGCGCGCTGGTCGAGGAGCGGCTGGCAAAGGCCTGCGGCAACCGCATCCGCGCCCGCATCGTGTGGGAATATTCCAACTCCAACGTGTTCGTGACGAAGCCGGGCGCGTTCACCGATCTCGCAGTAAGCGCGATCGAGGAAATCACCGGACGCAAGCCGGAGCTCTCGACTTCCGGCGGCACCTCGGACGCGCGTTTCATTTCGAGCTACTGCCCGGTGATCGAATTCGGCCTCGTCGGCCAGACCATGCACCAAATCGACGAACGCACCCCGGTGTCGGATCTGGAGAAGCTGACGAAGATCTATCGCGGGGTGTTGGAAAGGTATTTTGCCTAGTGCACCGCCGCCACCATCCGCACAGAACCGTAGGATGGGTGGAGCGCAGCGATACCCATCATCTCGCCGCGAACATGATGGGTATCGCTTCGCTCCACCCATCCTACATCGTCAGCGTCAGCTAATACTCCACCCGCACCAGATACAGCCCCTCCGGAGGCGCCACCGGGCCGCAGGCGGCGCGGTTGCGGGCGGCGAGCGCCGCGGCGAGGTCGTCGGCGCTCCAGCGGCCTTCGCCGACCCAGACCAGTGAGCCCACCATCGAGCGCACCTGGCTGTGCAGGAACGAGCGCGCGGAAGTAAGGATCGAAACCTGATCGCCTTCCCTGATCACGTCGAGTTGGTCCAGCGTCTTCTCCGGCGATTTCGCCTGGCACTCGGTGTCGCGAAACGTCGTGAAATCGTGCTTGCCGAGCAGCCTCTTGGCTGCGGCGTCCATCGCATCCGTATCGAGATGCCGCGGCACCCGCCAGCTCCGCTTGATATCGAGCGCGAGATTGGCTCTGGTGTTGGTGATCCGGTAGCGGTAGTGGCGTCTCTTGGCCGAGAAACGTGCCTCGAAATCATCGGCCACGATCTCCGCCGAGAGCACACCGATCGGATGCGGGCGCAAATGCGCGTTCAACCCATCGCGCAGCCGGCCCGGCGGAAACGGCTTTTGGATATCGCAATGCGCGACCTGCGCCAGCGCATGAACCCCGGCATCGGTACGGCCCGAGCCATGGACGCGCACATCCTCGCCGCAGATCGCCTTCACCGCGGTTTCCAGCGCGCCCTGCACGGTCGGCGCGTTATCCTGGATCTGCCAGCCGGAGAACGGCGTGCCGTCGTATTCGATGATGAGTTTGTAGCGGGGCATCTCAATCCAGTAGAGCCGTCGTTATCCGCCAACCGGTCCGGCCTTTGGCCGGCCGGATGACAGGCTCCGGCGGATGATCCAGTACGCTGCGGCTCCTCGGTTCAATCTCGAAGGCCGCGGCGTACTGGATACCCCGCCATCGCGGGGTATGACAGCGTTAAGAAAACCGCGCACCAGCCTTCAGCGGCGTACCGCGCAGGAAATCCGCGGCCTTCATCCGCGCCTTGCCTTCGCGTTGCAGTTCCAGAATGCGGATCGCGCCGTCACCACAGGCGATCGTCAAACCATCGTCGAGCACCTCGCCGGGCGCACCTGAACCTTTCGCCAACTCACAGCGCAGAATCTTGATCCGCGCCGGCTCGCCGTCGGCAGCCAACTCGCACCAGGCGCCCGGAAACGGCGACAGTCCGTGAATATGCCGCAGCACCTCGCGCGCCGGTCGCTTCCAGTCGATCCGCGCCTCGGCCTTGTCGATCTTGGCGGCGTAGGTCACGCCGTCTTCGCTCTGTTTCTTGAGCTGCAACCCGCCGCGCTCGAGCCCGCCCATGGCGCGCACCATCAGGTCGGCCCCGAGCGGCGCCAGCGCGTCATGCAGGTCGGCCGCCGTCATTAAGTCCGTGATCGCGAGCCGCTCGGCCATCGCGACGTCGCCGGTGTCGAGGCCAACATCCATCTTCGTCACCATCACGCCGGTCTCGGCATCACCTTCCATGATGGCGCGATTGATCGGGGCGGCACCGCGCCAGCGCGGCAGCAGCGAAGCGTGCAGGTTGAAGCAGCCGTAGCGCGGCGCGTCGAGGATGGCCTGCGGCAGGATCATGCCGTAGGCGACGACGACGGCGGCGTCGGCATTGTGCGCGCGGAATTCGGCAAGCGCTTCCGGCGTCTTCAGCGTTGTGGGCGTCAACACGGGAATCCCAAGCCGCCGCGCTTCCTGCTCGACCGGGGTCGGCTGCAGTTTCATGCCGCGCCCGGCCGGCTTTGGCGCACGGGTATAGACCGCCACAACCTCATGGCCATGGGCCACGAGTTCCAGAAGCGTTGGCACAGCGAAATCGGGCGTGCCCATGAAGATCAGGCGGAGTGGCATGAGGTGAAAAATCCCGGGACGGCGTTAGTTTGTTCCGTCATGGCCGGGCATAGTAGTCTGCTTTGCGCAGACTACGTACACTTGTCTGCGCCCCCGGCCATCCACGTCTTTAGTGCGGCACAAAAAGGACGTGGATACCCGGGTCAAGCCCGGGCATGACGGCTGATGGATCACGGCGGAAAAACGCCTACCCCGCCGCGCGCTTGGCGGCTTTCGTAAACTTCTTCATCACGCGGTCGCGCTTCAGCTTCGACAGATAGTCCACGAACAGCACGCCGTTGAGGTGGTCGATCTCATGCTGGATGCAGGTGGCGAACAGGCCATCGGCGTCCTCCTCATGCACCTTGCCGTCGAGATCGGTGTAGCGGATGCGAACCCGCGCCGGGCGTTCGACCTCCTCGTAATATTCGGGGATCGAAAGGCAGCCCTCCTCGTAGACCGACATTTCCTCGGACGAGGAGATGATTTCCGGGTTGATGAACACCCGCGGCTTCGGCTTGGTCTCGCCGTTCTCGTCCTTCTTGGCGAGATCCATGGTGATCAACCGCAAAGGTTGCGCGACCTGGATCGCGGCCAGACCGATGCCGGGCGCGTCGTACATGGTTTCGAACATGTCGTCGGCGAGCTTGCGGATCTCCGTCGTCACCTTTTCGACAGGTTTGGAGACGAGCCGCAACTGCTTGTCCGGCAGGATGATGATTTCTCTGATGGCCATGATTTTTCTCTGGCGCGGGATTTAAGCCGCTGACCTGCCGGGGTCAATCCGCCGCAGCGGCCGTTAAGGCGGCCTTAACCATGATTTTTAAGCCGGCGTTAACCACGATAATTGATCCATCATTTACCATAAATGTTCCCCCTTCGTTCGATTCAAGCGGCGAATCGGGCTACAAGGCTGACATGAACGAAATTCTCTTCATCGTCGGCGACCTGCCGATTCACGTGGGCGAGGCGCTGGCGGGCTTCGGCGCGCTCGCATTGGCGCTGCTGCTGACGATTGCCATCGTCATCGCCCGCTCCGCCCGCCGCGGCGCGGAACTGGCAATGGCGCAGGCGATCCGCGCCGACGAGCTGGAAGAGCGGCTGAGCGAGATGCTGCGAGCGCAGAGCGAATCGACGGGGCGGGTCGACGCCATGGCGCAGGCGCTGGCCGGCCGCCAGGCCGAGATGGCGCGCGCGGTCAACGAGCGGCTGGATTCGGTGACGCATCGCGTCGGCCAATCGATGGAAGCGACCACGCGCCACACCATGGATAGCCTGCGCGTGCTGCACGAGCGGCTCGGCATCATCGACAACGCGCACAAGAACCTCACCGACCTGACGTCTCAAGTGACAACGCTCCGCGACGTCCTCGCCAACAAGCAGTCGCGCGGCGCCTTCGGCCAGGCGCGGATGGAAGCAATCGTGCAGGACGGCATGCCGCAGGGCTCGTATGAGTTCCAGTACACGCTCTCGTCCGGCAAGCGGCCGGATTGCGTGGTGTTCCTGCCGGATCAGCGCCCGCTCTGCATCGACGCCAAATTTCCGCTGGAGGCAATGACCGCGCTGCACGACGCGCGCAGCGACGAGGAGCGAAAATTCGCCACGCAGCGCCTGCGCAACGACGTGATGAAACATGTCAATGACATCGCCGAGAAGTACCTGATCGCCGGCGAGACCCAGGATACCGCGCTGATGTTCGTGCCGTCGGAATCGGTCTATGCCGAAATCCACGACGGCTTTGACGACGTGATCCAAAAAGCCTACCGCGCCCGCGTCGTGCTGGTGTCGCCCTCGCTATTGATGCTGGCGATCCAGGTGATGCAACAGATCCTGAAAGACGCGCGCATGCGCGATGCCGCCGACCAGATCCGCACCGAAGTGCTCAACCTCGGCGACGATCTGGGCCGCTTGCGCGACCGCGTGCTGAAGCTGCAAAAGCATTTTGGCGACGTGAACGAGGACGTCCGCCAGATCCTGATCTCCGCCGACAAAATCGAAAAGCGCGCCGGGCGGATCGAGGAACTCGATTTCAGCAAGACCGATGCGCCGGTGGAAGTGCCGCGCTTCGTCAAGAGCAGCACCCCCGAGCTGTTCCCCGCCCCGCGCAAGCTGCAGGCGGGGGAGTAGGGCCGCATATTAGACTGTCAACGCCCGGGCGATGACAGTGTTGCAAAATCTGCTAACACCCCTGCATGACAGCACCAGAAGCCACCTCTGCGCCCGAGAAAGCCCCCGCGCCAACCTGGCGCGAGGCCTGGGCCGTGTACCTCCAGCCGCGCGTGCTGATCGTCCTGCTGCTCGGCTTTTCGTCGGGGTTGCCGCTGGCGCTATCTGGATCGACGCTCCTAGTGTGGATGCGCGAAGCCGGCGTCGATCTCGGCACCATCGGACTGTTCGCGCTGGTCGGTACGCCCTACACGCTGAAATTTGCCTGGGCGCCGCTGGTCGATGCGCTGCATGTGCCAATCTTCACGCGCGCGTTCGGCCGCAGGCGCGGCTGGCTGGTGTTCTCGCAACTGCTCCTGATCGGCGCGATTATGCTGCTGGCGCTGACCGACCCGGCGCGCTCGCCGCTGTTCGTGGCGCTCGGCGCACTTCTGGTCGCGACCATGTCCTCGACGCAGGACATCGTGGTCGACGCATTCCGTGTCGAGAGCCTGCCCGAAAGCGAACAGGCCGCCGGGATGGCCTCCTACGTCGCGGCCTACCGGATCGGCATGCTGGTCTCGACCGCCGGCGTGCTGTTCCTCGTAAGCGCGTTCGAGGACACCGGCATCGGGCGTAGCTCGGCGTGGATGTGGGGCTATGTTGCCATGGCCGCGCTGGTGCTGATCGGCACCGTCACCGCACTGGCCGCCACCGAGCCTGAACAATCGGTGCGCGCGGAGGCCAAGACCCACGACGAGGCTGCATTCTCGCGCGTCATGCATGCCGCCATCGGGGCGTTCTCCGAATTTCTGGTCCGCAAGCATGCCTTGACGGTGCTGGCCTTCGTGGTGCTGTTCAAACTCACCGACGCGTTTTCCGGCACCATGACCGCGCCGTTCGTGATCGACCTCGGCTTCACCCGCAACGACTACGCCGCCATCGTGAAGGGCGTCGGCCTCGCCGCGACCCTGATCGGCGGTTTTGCCGGCGGCTATGTGGCGCGGCGATATTCGCTGGTCGCAAGCCTCTGGATCGGCGGCGTGCTGCAGGCGATCTCCAACCTGGTGTTTGCGTGGCTCGCCTTTGTCGGCACCAACCAATGGGCACTGGCGGCCGCCATTTCGGCGGAAAACTTCACCGGCGCTATCGGCACCGTGATCTTCGTCGCCTATCTCTCAGCGCTATGCCGGAACCCGTTGCACACGGCGACCCAATACGCGCTGCTCACCGCACTGGCCGCCGTCGGGCGCACCTATCTATCCTCCGGCGCCGGCTATGTGGCGGAGGCGACGGGCTGGCCGCTGTTCTTCGTGATCTCGGTTGCGGTCGCGGTGCCGAGCCTGATCCTGCTGACGTGGCTGCAGCGGCGCGGGCATTTTGAAGCGGTGGGACCGGTGAAGGTTTAGTCTCTCCGTCGTCCTGGCCAAGCGAAGCGCGCGCCGGGACCCATAACCACGAATCTTGCTTGTTGAAATGCGCTGGAGCGCCAGCACGGCCTCACGACGGACATTTGTGGTTATGGGTCCCTGCGTTCGCAGGGACGACGAAGATAGATGCAAGACGCGTCGATCTAATGCTTGGTCACCACGCTCCACTTGGTGATCACGGCTTCGCTGATCTGCCCGGCGTCCTGCGCGCAGGCGACTTCGTCGACCTTCACGGAAATTTCCTTGCCGATGAAATTCTTCAGTTGCGCGGCCTGGGCGTCGCTGCTGGTGACGAGCTGGAACGTCTCGGGCCCGGTTTCGAGATTGCAGAGCCCGTTCGGCGGCGGCAGCCGGCGCGGCTCGCTGGTGATCTGGTAGGTCGCGGCGCGCTTCTTGCCGCCCTTCATGGCGTTGAGTTCGCCGGACAGCACGTCGCCGGCCTTGATCGGCTTGCCGGGCTTCGGTGCGGGCTCGACCTGCTGCGCCCATGCGGAAGGCGCGATCAAAGTCGCCGCCATGATGACCGCAAAACAATAGCGTTTGCCGAATCGAGGTTTCGTCATGTCGATCAGTTCCGTTGGTGATGGTTAGAACAGCGTGCGCTGCCGCATGGCAGCCGATAGCGTACCTTCGTCGAGATAATCAAGCTCGCCGCCGACCGGCACGCCATGGGCAAGCCGGGTGATCTTGACGTTGGCGTCCTGCAGGAGATCGGTGATGTAATGGGCGGTGGTCTGGCCGTCGACCGTGGCGTTCAGCGCGAGCACGATTTCGCTGACTTGCGACTCGTGTGCGCGGGCCACCAGCGCGTCGATGGTCAGGTCCTGCGGACCGATGCCGTCGAGTGGCGACAATGTGGCGCCGAGCACGTGGTAGCGGCCGTTGGTCGCGTTCGCCCGCTCCAACGCCCAGAGGTCGGCGACGTCGGCGACCACGACGATGGTCGAGGGATCGCGCCTCGGGTCAGTGCATACCGTGCAGGGATTTTGCGTATCGATATTGCCGCAGGTCTTGCAGACCTGAATCCTGTCGATGGCCACCTGCAGCGCGCCAGCCAAGGGCGTCATCAGCGCCTCGCGCTTCTTGATCAGGTGCAGCGCCGCGCGCCGCGCCGAGCGCGGCCCGAGCCCCGGCAGGCGCGCCAGGAGCTGGATCAGGCGTTCGATTTCAGGGCCGGCAACGCTTGCGGCCATTTCAGGTGAGACCAAGTCCAGGCGGCAGGCCGAGCCCGCCGGTCAGCGCCTGCATCTTTTCCATCGCCGCGGTTTCCGCCTTGCGCCGCGCGTCGTTCTGCGCGGTGACCAGCAGATCCTCGAGCACTTCGCGCTCCTCGGCCTTCATCAGCGACGGATCGATCTTCACGCCCTTCACTTCCATCTTCGCAGTCATGCGAACGGCAACCAGCCCGCCGCCGGAAATGCCCTCGACCTCGAGATTGCCGAGCTCTTCCTGCATCGCCTGCATCTTGGATTGCAGCTCCGCCGCCTGCTTCATCATGCCGAGAAAATCAGCCATTCATCCGTCCTCTCGAGAGTCCGATCAGTCGTCGTCGCCGTCGGAAGTCTCGTTCAAGTCGTCAGTGATAATATCGGATTCCGGCGGCTCGGCGGCAAGCCTTCGCACCTCGACGACCTTAGTGCCGGGAAACCGCGCCAGCACCTCCTGCACACGCGGATCGGCCTCGGCTGCGCGGGCGTGCTCGTTTCTCGCTTGCTCGTTCTGCGAGCGCAATGTCGGCTGGCCGGCCTCGTTGGAGACGATCACGGTCCAGCGCCGCCCGGTCCACAGTTCCAGCTTGCGGGAGAGGTCGTTGACCAGCCCCCGCGCCGCATTCCGCTCCAGCGCCACCTCAAGCCGGCCGTCCTCGAAGCGGACGAGGCGCATATCGGCTTCCAGCGCCGCCTTGGTCAGGAGATCGCGCTTTTCGCCGGCGAGTGCGACAAGCTGCGGGAAAGTGGTGATCCGCAGAACCGGCGCGGAGTCCGTTTGTGCCGACGGCGCCGCCATTTGTGGGCGCGCGGACGCTTCCGCGCCGGAGCGGGGCGAGGCAGGCGTCCGCATCGGCGATGCGGCAGACATTGAAGATACCGGTGCGGTGGGCGCAGCCCGTGACGGCGCCGCGCTGCCTGACGCGATCTGCGCGCCACCGCCGTTTTGGTCGAGCATCCGGATCGCCTCATCCGGTGTCGGCAAGTCGGCGACATAGGCGATGCGCACCAGCACCATTTCGGCGGCGGCCGCCGGCCGGGTCGCGGTCTGCACCTCCGTGATGCCCTTGAGCAGCATCTGCCACATCCGCGATAGCACCCGCATCGACAGCTTTGCGGCAAATTCACGGGCGCGGACGCGCTCGGTCTCGCCGAACGCGATGTTGTCGGCGGTGGCGGGGACGATCTTCACGCGGGTGACGAAATTGACGAATTCCGCGAGGTCGGACAGCACCACGACCGGATCGGCGCCGACGTCATATTGCGAACGGAATTCGCCAAAGGCGCTGGCGATATCGCCGCGCGCCAGATGCTCGAACAGGTCGATCACCCGGGTCCGGTCGGCAAGCCCCAGCATCTGCCGTACCGCGTCGGCACGGACAAGCCCCGCCGCATGCGCAATTGCCTGATCGAACAGCGACAGCGAATCGCGCACCGAGCCTTCGGCGGCGCGTGCGATGATGCCGAGTGCCTCGGGCTCGACCTCGACACCTTCCTTTTTCGCGATGTTGGAGAGATGCCCCATCAGCACGTCGGCCTCGACCCGGCGCAGGTCAAAACGCTGGCAGCGCGACAGCACGGTGACCGGGACTTTACGGATCTCGGTAGTGGCGAAGACGAATTTGGCATGCTCCGGCGGCTCTTCCAGCGTCTTCAGGAAGGCGTTGAAGGCCGCCGTCGACAGCATGTGGACTTCGTCGATGATGTAGACCTTGTAGCGGGCACTGGCCGGCGCGTAGCGCACGCTGTCGTTGATCTGGCGGACGTCGTCAACGCCGGTATGGGACGCGGCATCCATTTCGAGGACGTCCATGTGCCGGCTTTCCATGATCGCCTGGCAGTGCACGCCGAGATCCGGCATGTGGATGGTCGGCCCCTTCACCGAACCATCCGGCTTCTCGTAGTTGAGCGCGCGGGCTAGAATCCGCGCCGTGGTGGTTTTGCCGACGCCGCGGACGCCGGTCAGGATCCAGGCCTGCGGAATTCGCCCCGTTTCGAACGCGTTCGAAACGGTGCGGACCATCGCTTCCTGGCCGATCAGATCGTCAAAACTGGACGGACGGTATTTGCGTGCCAGCACCCGGTAGGGCTTGGCCGTCTCGCCCTGGCCGCCGAGCTCGAAACCGCTCTGGCCGGCGCCATCTGACTTGTCGGGGGGAGCGCCAGCATCACTCATCGGTCGATCCGCAATTGATTGTCTCTCGGGGCCGGCTTGCGGATAGGAACGGAATCGAGCGCAGGGCGCTGACTGGCCGCGTTCATGCGCGATTCGCTCGAAAAACAGGTAGGAGACTGACGAGCGACCCGATCCGGACCTCGTTAGGGCTGCTTCCTTCCGGACCTGACCCGGTTGGCGAGTGGCTCGTCCACCGCCAATCTCCCGGTCCCTATTTGGGGCCAAAAGGACCGGAAAGCAAGCGGGGCTTTCCCTGTAATACTCCGTAGATCCGCCTTCGCTCGTTGAGGCTACGGCGGACAAGTCAACCGCTTTCGCGGATGATGACACCTTGGTATGAAACCAGGAGTGCCCACAGAAGGCACTTTATCGGCCCGGCATGGATCGGGCATGGGAACTCTTGATGCCCCCTGACGCTTCCACCTGGTCGCTGCATTCTCAGCTCAAAAAGGACACCATCGACATCGGCGACCTGCCGCTGTGCAAGGTGCTGGTGATCAAGGACGCGCATTACCCGTGGCTGCTCCTGGTGCCGCGCCGGGCAGGTGCGGTGGAAATCATCGACCTCGACGACGTCGAGCAGGCGCAGTTGATGACCGAAATCTCCCGGGTTTCGCGGGCGCTCAAAGAAATCACCAAATGCGACAAGCTCAATGTTGCGGCGCTCGGCAATCTGGTGCCGCAGTTGCATGTCCATGTCATCGCGCGGCGCACCAGCGATGCGGCCTGGCCGCGCCCGGTCTGGGGCGTGATGCCGCCGCTCGCGCACGACGCCGAGGAAGTCCAGAATTTCATCAACGCGCTTCGCCGCAAGATCTGGTTGGGTTGAATAGATGTCCGCATTCGACAAATATCCGCTGGGGAAGCCCGCTTTCGTTACCCATATTCTCGATCGCGCCGCGCATCTGCGCACCAATGACGAAAAATTGTTCGCGCTGGAGAACCAGCGCAACGCCAGCGCCTATGTGATCTACCGCGACTCGCTCCTGGTGAAGCAGGAGGCGGATGGGCCGCGCGTGCTGCTCGGCGTCGAAGAAGCCGTGAAGCTCGGCGCCAATCCCGGCACCATCTTTCTGGGCCTGCGCAACGGCGCGCCGGTGTTCGGCATGGGCATTTCGGCGGCCGCCGTGGAAAAGCTGATGACGCGCGACGACGTCGCCGTGACCGAGCTGCGCGGCATGGCCATGCAGGGCACCGTGCCGCCAGAACAACTCTCCGCGATCGCCATGGCCAAATCGATGGTGACCTGGCATCAGCGCCACGGCTATTGCGCCAATTGCGGCACCCGCACCGCGATGAAGGAAGGCGGCTGGAAGCGCGAGTGCCCGAGCTGCAAGGCAGAGCACTTTCCGCGCACCGATCCGGTCGTGATCATGCTGGTTACGCACGGTGATCGATGCCTGCTCGGCCGCCAGAAGCAGTTCATGCCTGGAATGTGGTCGTGCCTCGCCGGCTTCGTCGAAGCGGCCGAAACGATCGAGGACGCGGTCTGCCGGGAAATTTTCGAGGAATCCGGCATTCGTTGCACCGACGTGAGCTACTACATGACGCAGCCGTGGCCCTATCCGTCATCGCTGATGATCGGATGTTCCGCGCGCGCGCTCAACGAGCAGATCGTAGTGGACCGCGCAGAGCTCGAGGACGCGCGCTGGTTCGATCGCGCCGAAGTCGCTCTCATGCACAAGCGCCAACACCCCGACGGCCTGTTTGCCGCGCACCCCTTCGCGATCGCGCATCATTTGATCGGCCAATGGTTGCATCCGCGGGGATAACTGCGCGTAGCACGGAACCGGCGCCTGCTTGCTCGATTAACTCGGGACTTTGAACGGACATGACGGACTCACGCATGAACTTTCAGGACAAGGCGCCGAAAATACCTCCGCGTGTCCTCTGCATCGGCATGCCGGTGCGTGACCTCACTTTTCATACGCCGGGTGTTCCCGGGCGCGGTTCCAAGGAGAACGCCACCGCATTCGACGAAATCTGCGGCGGCAACGCGCTCAATGGCGCGATCGGCATCGTTCGGCTCGGTGGCCGCGCCTCGATTTGCGGGCCGATGGGCGATGCCAAGGAAACATCGAGCCGCTTCATCTTCGAGCAGATGGCGCATGAGGGCATCGAGACAAAACATCTCATCCACATGCCGGGGCTGGTGACGCCGATCTCGGCGGTGATGATCGATCCTTCCGGCGAGCGCACCATCGTGACCTTCCGCGATCCGAACCTGTGGCATGTGAAGTTGCCCGACTTCGACACGCTGCTGGACGATTGCGCCGCCATTCTCACCGAGAGCCGCTGCGCGGAATTCTGCACCGAACTCTGCGCCGAGGCGGTCCGGCGCGGCATTCCCGTCATTGTCGACGTCGATCGCGCGATGTCGATGCGCGAGGGACTGTTGAACGCCTCGACGCATCTGGTGTTCTCGAGCGAGCCGCTGCAGGAGACCGCAGATGTTAGCGACGATGCCCAGGCGCTGAAGAAGATTGCAAAACTGACCCCCTCGTTTCTGGCGGGAACCCGAGGCCCGAGGGGCACGATCTGGCTCGACGAGAACGGCGGTATCCAGGAAACCCCGGCTTTCCCGGTGCATACGGTAGACACCCTGGGCGCCGGCGACGTGTTCCACGGCGCGTTTGCGCTCGCGATTACCGAGAAGCAGGAATTGCGGCAGGCGCTTCGATTTGCCTCCGCCGCGGCGGCGTTGAAATGCACCCGCTTCGGGGGAGCTTTCGCAGCCCCTCAACGTGCTGAAGTTGAAGAGTTTTTGACCCACGGCCATGTTGCGGGCCAGACCTCGGCCGGCCACTAGCGGCTTGCTATAGAAGAATTTTCTATATATGAGAGGATCAGACCTTTCATATGGAACATTCTTCTCATGACTGACCTAGCCGTTCAGCTCCCTGAAGCCAGCCGCCGGCTGGATGCCATCGACCGCAAGATCCTGACCGTGCTGCAGGAGGACGCCTCGCTATCGGTTGCCGAGATTGGGGACCGGGTCGGGCTGTCGTCGACGCCGTGCTGGAAGCGGATCCAGCGGCTGGAGGCCGATGGCGTGATCCTGCGCCGGGTGGCGCTGGTCGACCAGAACAAGATCGGGCTCGGCATTTCCGTGTTCGTCTCAGTCGAGAGCGCCGACCATTCCGAGGCCTGGCTGCGAAAGTTCGCCGACGCCGTCAGCGCCATGCCCGAGGTGATGGAATTCTACCGGATGGCCGGCGACGTCGATTACATGCTGCGCGTCGTGGTCGCCGATATGGCGAGCTATGACGTGTTCTACAAAAAGCTGATCAGCGCAGTGCCGCTGAAGAACGTCACCTCGCGGTTTGCGATGGAGAAGATCAAGTCGGTGACCGCACTGCCAGTGCCGGCGGCGTAGAGTTATCGCCATTCGCGAAGCTGTCATCGCCCGGCTTGACCGCCCAGTATTCCAGAGACGCCCATTTTCGATCGAGAAGCCGCGGCGTACTGGGTCCCCCGCCTTCGCCTTCGCGGGGGACGACGATCGAGAGTGGGGCAGCAATGCGCCCCTCTCAAATCTTCTGATTATACTTCCCCACTTCCGGATGCGTGCGCAGCACGGAATCCATCGCTTCGAACATGTCGCGCATGCGCGCCTCACTCACCGGGCTCTCGACCACGACCACCAGTTCCGGCTTGTTCGATGAGGCCCGCACCAGGCCCCAGCTTCCATCTTCCACGGTAACGCGCACGCCGTTGACGGTGACGAGATCGCGGATCTTCTGGCCGGCGACCTTGTCGCCCTTCTTCTGCAGCGTTTCGAAGTGCTTCACCACGGCGTCGGCGACGCGGTATTTCACTTCGTCTGCGCAATGCGGCGACATCGTCGGCGACGACCAGGTTTTCGGCAGCGCGTTCTTCAGGTCTGCCATCGACTTGTCAGGTGCGCGATCGAGCATCTCGCAGATCGCAACTGCCGAGACCAGGCCGTCGTCATAGCCGCGGCCGAACGGCTTGTTGAAGAAGAAGTGGCCAGATTTCTCGAATCCCGCCAGCGCGCCCATCTCGTTGGTGCGGCGTTTCATGTAGGAATGGCCGGTCTTCCAGTAGGCCGTTTTTGCGCCCTGCTTTTGCAGCACCGGATCCGTGACGAACAATCCCGTCGATTTCACGTCGACCACGAACTGCGCTTCCTTGTGGATAGCCGACATGTCGCGCGCCAGCATCACGCCGACCTTGTCGGCGAAGATTTCCTCTCCGGTGTTGTCGACGACACCGCAGCGGTCGCCGTCGCCGTCGAAGCCCAGGCCCACATCGGCCTTGTGCTTGAGCACGGCGTCGCGGATCGCGTGCAGCATCTCCATGTCTTCCGGATTCGGATTGTATTTCGGAAACGTGTGGTCGAGCTCGGTGTCGAGCGGAATTACTTCACAGCCGATCGCCTCCAAAACCTGCGGCGCGAACGCGCCCGCAGTGCCGTTGCCGCAGGCGGCAACAACCTTCAGCTTGCGCTTCAGCTTCGGACGCTTGGTGAGATCGGCGATATAGCGCGCCGGAAAATTCTCGTGGAATTGATAGGAGCCGCCGACCCTGTTCGAGAAATCGGCGTTGAGCACAATCTCCTTCAGCCGCGTCATCTCGTCGGGGCCGAAGGTGAGCGGGCGGTTGGCGCCCATCTTGACGCCGGTCCAGCCATTGTCGTTGTGCGAGGCGGTGACCATGGCGACGCAGGGCACGTCGAGATCGAACTGCGCGAAATAGGCCATCGGCGTCACCGCGAGCCCGATGTCGTGCACCTTGCAGCCCGCGGCCATCAGGCCGGAAATCAACGCGTATTTGATCGAAGCAGAATAGCCACGGAAATCGTGGCCGGTGACGATTTCCTGTTTCACGCCGAGTTCCGCAATCAGCGTACCGAGCCCCATGCCCAGCGCCTGAACACCCATCAAATTGATTTCCTTCTCGAACAGCCAGCGCGCGTCGTATTCGCGGAAACCAGTCGCCTTCACCATCGGCCCGGATTCGAAGTCATAGGTATTCGGAACCAGCACGGATTTGGGCTTCGGGAACATGGGATAGCCTTGTCATGAAAGCGAGGGAACCGCAGCCATAGCGAATACGCCGGCCCGGCGATAGGCGGGACCGGCGCCTTGTGGCGGCTAATTGCGGCGAATTTGGCAGTTGCGGCAAACGGCGCCACCGGACTTAGGCGCCCGATCTCCGAATCTCTGCTTCGATGACAAATTGGGCAGCAACGTCCTCGTAGTCGTGACGATAGACGTTTCCGGCGTCTGCCATTTTCTTCGCCAAATCGATGTGATGGAGGATATCGCGGAGCGCGCGGTTCGTAGGATCAGAAGGCATAGATCGCGTCGGCCATTGCCGCCGGGCGGACATAAGGCTTGAGCCCTTCGCGGTTCACAACGTCCACGGGCCGATCAAAAAGCTGCGCGATGTATTCCTTGATATCCACGTAGTCGAAGACCGTAACACGAGCCTCCGGATCGAATTCGATCATGATATCGATATCGCTGTCAGGACGATTTTCGCCGCGTGCCACAGACCCGAACAAGGCAGCATGCTTCACACCCCGCCCGCGCAGGGCGTGTTCGGAGCGTCGCAGGGTCTCCAAGGCTTCGGAACTGTTCATCTGAAAAATATAGATGCCGCCAGGCCGGGCGGAAAGCTCTACTGTTCCAGCACCATCTTGCCGTTGGCGTATTCGAAGCGCTTCAGCTTCGACAGGAACGACAGGCCGAGCAGGTTCTCGGACAACGCCTCGTCAGGCAGCACCACGGCGTCGACGTCGCGCACCACGAGGCCGCCGAGTTCGATCATCGCAAGCCGCGTACGCGCGGCCTTGATGGTGCCGTTGGCCGTGGTGACGGTCGCGTTGTAGTCGCTGCGCGAGGGACGCAGGCCAAACCGCGCCGCCGACTTTTCGTTCAGCGCCACCAGCGAGGCGCCGGTGTCGACCATGAAGTTGATGCGCTGCCCGTCGATGCGGCCGTCAGCCTGGAAATGGCCGCGCGCATCGCGGGGAATGTCGAGGCTGCGGCTGGAGGCTTGCGCGACCGTTTGCACGGGAGCTTTTTGAGGCGACGTGCTGGCGGAGGCCGAGGCCGGCGACATCTTATTTGCCATCTGCGCCATGTAGGTGCCGAGGCCGACCAGGACGGCGGCAAGGATCATCAGGTTACGCATCACGCCACACTCGACTGCCAGACCGCCGATATCACCACGCCAGCCGCGAAACCGCGACTAACGGCGATGACTGGGCCTGCCATTTTGACGAAAAGGATGAGCGAAGTGTTAATGGGCCGAAATCGTCATGCGCGGGCTTGACCCGCGCGTATCGGTCCCCTCACGTCCCGCGCGGCTTGACCCGGCGGGTCGGCAGCGCGGTGGCCGGGTCTTCCGGCCAGGGGTGGCGGGGATAGCGGCCGCGGAGGTCGGAACGCACCGCGGCATAGCTGCCGCGCCAGAAGCCTGGAAGGTCGCGCGTCACCTGCACCGGGCGTTGCGCCGGGGACAGCAATTCGAGCACCAGCGGCACCTTGCCTTTGGCGATCGAAGGATGGGTGTTGAGCCCGAACAGTTCCTGCAGGCGCACAGCGATGGTCGGGCCCTGCTCGGCCTCGTAGTCGATCGCGAGCATGGTGCCGGTCGGAGCCTCGAAATGCGTCGGCGCCTCGCGCTCCAGCCGCGCGCGCAATTCCCATGGCAACAGCGTCATCAGCGCATCTGAGAGATCGCCGGGGAAAAAATCCTTCAGCGAGGTCTTGTCGTAGAGCGCGGGCACCAGCCAGTTTTCGGCTTCGGCTGCCAGCGCAGCATCCGACAGATCGGGCCAGCTCTCACCTTCCGCCTTGCGCAGGAACATCACGCGGTCGCGCCATTGCTTCAGGGATTTCGACCACGGCAGCTTATCGAGTCCGGCGGCGACCAAGCCCGCAGCGAAGATGCGTGCGGTCTCTGCCGACGGCGACAGCGCCATCGGCGCTTCCGACAGCGTGATTGCGTGCAGCGTCCGCTTGCGGCGCGCACGCAGCGCCATCGCGCCGCGATCGAACGAAATCTCTTCGGTGCTTTCGATCTGATCGGCGAAATGCGATTCAATGTCTCCTTGGGCGATCGGTGCTGCCAGCAGAATGCGTCCCTGGGCTGCGGTGCCGGTCAGTTCGGCGACCGCGATATAGGGCGCGCGCGCCAGCGACGAGGTTTGCTCGACGGCGGCGCCACGGCCGTTGGCGAGCACGAAACTGCCGTTGCCGCGGTTGCGGGCGACCCGATCGGGAAAGGCGAGTGCGAGCATGACGCCTGTTGAAAGTTCGGCGTTAGGGACGCGAGACTGCCCGGGCTCCCCTCCCCCTTGCGGGGAGGGGCGGGGGAAGGGGGTGGCCGCAGGAAAGACTGCCCGTGTGGCCCCCTCTCCCCGGCCCTCCCCCGAAAGGGGGGAGGGAGAAGAGAGAGCCGACTCGTTGGCGCGCTCCGTCGCCGCCACCTGCTGGGCCCAGCGCTGTGCGAGGCTACGCGCGCTGGAAGCACGCGGCGAGCGGTCGCGGCGGAACTGATCGAGCCTGACATCGAGATCGACGCTGTCGCCGCCGAGGCCGCGCTCGGTGAGAACAGCGGCGATTTCGGCGGCCTCTTCGCCCGCGCCTAGCCGGTGCGAATCCACGATCATGCGCGCCAGCCGCGGCGGCAGCGCCAGCGCACGCAGGCTCTTGCCCTCTGCGGTGATGCGGCCGTCGCCATCGAGAGCGCCGAGTTCGAGAAGCAGGCTGCCCGCTTCCTTCAACGCCGGCGCCGGCGGGAGATCGAGAAACGCCAGCGTCGCCGGATCGCGGACGCCCCATTGCGCGAGATCGAGCACCAGCGAGGATAGATCGGCCGAAAGAATTTCGGGCTGGGTGTAGGCGGCAAGCGACGCCGTCTGCGGCTCGTCCCACAGCCGGTAGCACACGCCGGGCTCGGTGCGGCCAGCGCGGCCGCGGCGCTGGTCGACCGCGGCGCGCGAGGCGCGCACGGTCTCCAGCCGCGTCAGGCCTATATCGGGCTCGTAACGCGGCACCCGCGCCAGGCCGGAATCGACGACGATGCGGACGCCCTCGATGGTGAGCGAGGTCTCGGCGATCGAAGTCGCCAGCACGACTTTGCGTTGCCCCTTCGGTGCCGGCGCGATGGCGCGGTCCTGCACGGCGGCCTCCAGCGCGCCGAACAGCGGCACGATCTCGACGCTCGCGTCATGAACCCGCTCGGCGAGAAAATTCTGCGTCCGGCGGATTTCGGCAGCGCCCGGCAGAAACGCCAGCACCGAGCCGGGATCGGCACGCAGCGCGGTCGCGATCGCATCCGCCATCTGCCGCTCGATCGGCGCATCGGCCTTGCGGCCGAGATAGCGCGTCTCCACCGGAAAAGCGCGACCTTCGCTGGCAACGACAGGCGCGTCGCCGAGCAACTTGCCGACCCTTGCGCCGTCGAGTGTCGCCGACATCACGAGGATGCGCAGGTCCTCGCGCAGGCCGGTCTGCGCATCGCGGGCGAGCGCGAGCCCCAGATCGGCGTCGAGCGAACGCTCGTGAAATTCATCGAACAGCACGGCAGCAACGCCGTTCAACTCGGGATCATCGAGAATCTGGCGTGAAAAGATTCCCTCGGTGACCACCTCGATCCGGGTCGCGCGCGAGATCTTGGAGCCGAAGCGGACGCGATAGCCGACGGTCTCTCCTGCCCGCTCGCCGAGCGTCCGCGCCATTCGTTCGGCGCTGGCCCGCGCCGCGATCCGCCGCGGCTCCAGCATGATGACCTTCTTGTCCTTCAGCCAGGGCGCATCGAGCAGCGCCAGCGGCACCCGCGTGGTTTTGCCGGCCCCCGGAGGCGCCACCAGCACCGCCGCGTTGTTGGCCGCGAGCGTACGCCCGAGTTCGTCGAGCACCGCGTCGATCGGCAGGGGCGTGTCGAAGGTAAGAGGCAATATCTCTCATCCGTCATCACCCGCCTTGTGCGCGATTGCGCACTGGGGCGGGTGATCCATAAACGCAGACGCTACTGATTACGAAGATCGTGCGTACTGGGTACCCCGCCTGCGCAGGGTATGACAACTGTGGTTGCGGCTACACCTTCGGCTCAGGCGCCCGTCCGACACTCTCATACGTGAAGCCCTGCGCGGCCATGTCCTCGGGGCGATAGATGTTGCGCAGGTCGACCACCACGGGCTGCGCCATTTCATTCTTCAGGCGCTCCAGATCAAGCGCACGGAACTGGACCCACTCGGTGACGATCACCAGCGCATCGGCGCCGCGCGCGCATTCGTAGGGGTCGGTGCAATATTCGATCTCGGGCAATTCCTTCTTCGCCTGCTCCATGCCAACCGGATCGTGTGCGCGCACCTTGGCGCCCATGTCGAGGAGACCTGTCACCAGCGGGATCGACGGCGCCTCGCGCATGTCGTCGGTATCGGGTTTGAAGGTGAGGCCGAGCACCGCCACCGTCTTGCCGCGCAGGCCGCCGGTTGCGTTGGAAACCTTGCGCGCCATCGCCCGCTTTCTGATGTCGTTGACGCCGAGCACGGCCTCGACGATGCGGAGCTGCACGTCATGGTCCTGGGCGATCTTGACCAGCGCGCGGGTATCCTTCGGAAAGCAGGAGCCGCCGAAGCCCGGACCGGCATGCAGGAATTTTGAGCCAATGCGGTTGTCGAGCCCGATGCCGCGCGCGACTTGCTGCACGTCGGCGCCGACTTTTTCCGAGAGATCGGCAATCTCGTTGATGAAGGTGATCTTGGTGGCGAGGAACGCGTTGGCCGCGTATTTGATCAGTTCGGCGGTGCGCCGCGCCGTGAACATCAACGGCGCCTGGTTGAGCGACAGCGGCCGGTAGACGTCGCCCAGCACCTTGCGCCCGCGTTCGTCGTCGGTCCCGACCACGATTCGGTCGGGGAATTTGAAGTCGCGGATCGCGGCGCCCTCGCGCAAAAATTCCGGATTGGAGGCGACCACGACGTCGGCCGACGGATTGGCCTCGCGGATCAATCGTTCGACCTCATCGCCTGTGCCGACCGGCACGGTCGATTTGGTGACCACCACGGTGAAGCCGGACAGCGCGGCTGCGATCTCGCGCGCAGCGCTGTAGACGTAGGTGAGGTCGGCATGGCCGTCGCCACGCCGCGAGGGCGTTCCGACGGCGATGAACACGGCGTCGGCTTCCGCCACCGGCGCGCTCAGGTCGGTGGTGAAATCCAGCCGCTTGGCCCTGACGTTGGAGGCCACCAGCGCGTCGAGCCCGGGCTCGAAAATCGGGATCTCACCTCGGCGCAGGGCTTCGATCTTGCCGGCGTCCTTGTCCACGCAGGTGACCTGGTGGCCGAAATCGGCAAAGCAGGCGCCGGATACCAGCCCCACATAGCCCGTGCCAATCATGGCGATTCGCATGAAAACAATCCGTATTTGATGGTTAACGCCAATCCCGATTTTGCGGGCGTCTTAGAGCATTTTTCACCAAAGGGGGAAACCGGAAAAAGTGCCCGATCCCGGCATGTGATTTGTATGGATAAAGAAGAAAGCAACGGATCGGGCCGAAGATGCGGCCGCCTCGCGCCGAAAAGGGACACCGATGACTTCAAACGGTACATCCGCCGTCACGGAACGCTCCACCCGCATCGACTGGGTGGACTACGCCAAGGGCATCTGCATCATCATGGTGGTGATGATGCATTCGGTGCTGGGGGTCGAAGCGGCGGCCGGCCAGAGCGGCTTCATGCACGCGTTCGTGATGTTCGCAAAACCGTTCCGGATGCCGGATTTCTTCCTGATTTCGGGCCTGTTTCTTGCCGTTGTCATCGACCGTGACTGGCGCACCTATCTCGACCGCAAGGTCCTGCACTTCGCTTATTTCTATGTGCTGTGGGTGACGATCCAGTTCGGCTTCAAGGCTCCTGGCTTCGCCGCTGAATCGGGTTGGCGGCATGTCGGATTCATGTATCTGGAATCCTTCATCGAGCCGTTCGGCACGCTGTGGTTCATTTATTTGTTGCCGGTATTCTTCGTTGTCACAAAATTGTTGCGTGGCGTCCCGCCGCTCGCGATCTGGCTCGCGGCCGCGGCGCTCGAGATGGCGCATATCACGACCGGCTGGACCGTGATCGACGAATTCTGCGGGCGTTTCGTCTATTTCTATTCCGGCTACCTGTTCGCCAACTACGTGTTCGCGTTGTCGGACCGCGCGCGGGCGCGCCCGGCCCTCGCACTCGTGGGCGTCGCGTTGTGGACGCTCGTCAACGGCGCGCTGGTCGTATCCGGCTTTGACGAATGGCCGCTCGTTTCACTGGCGCTCGGCTTTGCGGGCGCCGGCGCCATCATCGTCATGGGCACGCTGCTGGCGCGCATGCAGTGGCTGAATTTCCTGCGCTATTGCGGCGAGCATTCCATCGTCATCTATCTCGCCTTCTTCCTACCGATGGCGGTGACCCGAACGCTGCTTTTGAAGACCGGCCTGATCGCTGATATCGGGATGGTCTCGCTGATCGTGACGGTCGCAGGCGTCGCCGGAGCGGTGGTGATCTGGCGCCTGGCACTGGCGCTGCGGGCGAACTTCCTGTTCGAGCGCCCGGCCGCGTTCTGGATCGTGCCGAAAAAGGCCGCGCCGGCGCTGCAGCTGGCGGCGTAATCTCTATCGTCGTCCCTGCGAACGCACTAGGGCATCTACACGTCTTGGGGACGCGACAGATTGACTCGGGGCGGCATGATGTGCGTTCGCCGCAGCGTTTTGTATGATTCTCTCTCTGGCGCTTTGATTCGAAGGAGCGCCAGAGATGCAGCAGGAACCGGATTTGTCCCTGGGTAAGTTTGGAGACGTTCGCCTCGATAAAAGGGGGCGGCGCTTCTCCGGGCTATGCTTTGCACGCGCAGTGTCTGTTTGCGCCAGATGGCGCAGGGCAACTGGGCCGCGAACATGGCGTTCTGGCGGTTTGTGAACAATCCGCAAGTCACGATCGACAAGCTGATTGAAGGCTGGAGCCTGCAGACGTCGATGGCGGTCAGCGGGCGTCATGTGCTGTCGATCCAGGACACCAGCGAGATCAACTTCCACACTCGTCCGGGACATCGGCGCGACTTGGGCAAGGTCGGCAAAGGCAATGCTGCGGCGTGCTGCTGCATGCCATGATGGCGGTCGATGCCGATAGCGGGGTCTGTCTCGGGCTCACCGGCGGTGAGGTGTGGACGCGCAAGCGCAAGGCCAGGATCGCTCACGAGAAGCGCGCCTTGGCCGACAAGGAATCGGCGCGCTGGGTGACGACGGCTAAGCAAGGCTGCGAGGTTCTGGTCGCTGCTCGTATGATCACCGTCGTCAACGACCGCGAGGGGGATTTCTTTGCTCACTGGTCGCTGACACCCGCTGACAATGTCCACCTCCTGTCGCGCGCCATGCACGACCATGCGCTGGTCGATGGCGGCACGCTTTATCAGGCGGTCGCGCGGGCCCGCTTCTGCGACAAGGCGGTGATCGATCTACCAAAGCGAATGGATCGCCACGGTCGCCAGGCCCACCTCTCCATGCGCCTGGGAACCGTTGTGCTCAAACGACCGCAGCGCCCCGGCGTGAAAGACCTGCCACAGGGCGTCAAAGTCAGCTTCGTGGAGGTCGTCGAGTTGCACCCCCCGAAGAGCGCCAAGCCCATTCATTGGTTGCTCCTGACCACTCATCCGGTCGTCACCGCCGCCGATGCCTGGCGGATCGTCTCCTGGTACAAGCAGCGCTGGATCATCGAACAGCTCTTTCGCTCGCTGAAGAGCCAGGGTCTGCGCATCGAGGATAGTCAGCTCGACAGCGCTGAAGGCCTGATCAAACTCGTGGCGATCGCCACCAGAGTAGCATGTATCGTCATCCAGCTCGTTCAAGCCCGCAATGGCGGCGAACAATTGCAGGTCGAATTTGTGTTCACGCCGGACGAGATCGAAGCGCTCAAGGCCATCAACAAAACCCTGAAAGGCCGCACCGAGCTCCAGAAGAACCACCATCGCCCCAACACTGTCGCCTGGGCGGCATGGATCATCGCAAAGCTCGGCGGATGGACCGGTTACGCCTCTCATCGCCCACCTGGACCAATCACCTTCCACATGGGAATGGCTCGCTTCCAACTCCTCGTATATGGCCCGGCAAGCGTGTAGATGCCCTAGTGCGCACGCAGGGACCCATAACCACCGCTCCCCGTGGTTACATCGGCTATCGCCCCGGCCCAGTACGAAACTACTCTCCGGGATTATGGGTCCCTGCGTGCGCAGGGACGACGAAAATTGGCTGTGCGGCAATCCCAAATTACCGCCCCTCAAGGCTGTCAATCCGCGCAAAAATCCCTAAATTTCGGCCATGCCGAAATCAGCCCCCAAAGCCGCCGCGAAACCCGCTCCCGCCAAAGCGCCTGCCAAGGCGCCCGCCAAAGCCCCTACCAAGGGCGACCATGTCTTCCTGGTCGACGGTTCCGGCTACATTTTCCGCGCCTATCACGCGCTGCCGCCGCTGAACCGCAAATCCGACGGGCTGCAGGTCAATGCAGTGCTCGGCTTCTGCAACATGCTGTGGAAGCTGTTGCGCGAGATGCCCGAGGATAACCGGCCGACGCATCTGGCCGTCGTGTTCGACAAGTCGGAAATCACGTTCCGCAACAAGCTCTATCCCGATTACAAGGCGCACCGGACAGCGGCGCCGGACGATCTGATCCCGCAATTCGCGCTGATCCGCGAGGCGGTGCGGGCGTTCGATCTGCCGTGCCTGGAACAGGTCGGCTTCGAGGCCGATGATCTGATCGCGACCTATGTCCGCATCGCCTGCGAGCGCGGCGCCACCGCCACCATCGTGTCCTCGGACAAGGACCTGATGCAGCTCGTGACCGATTGCGTCACCATGTACGACACCATGAAGGACCGCCGCATCGGCATCCCTGAGGTGATCGAGAAATTCGGCGTACCGCCTGAGAAAGTCGTCGAGGTGCAAGCGCTGGCCGGCGATTCCACCGACAACGTTCCCGGCGTGCCCGGCATTGGCGTCAAGACCGCCGCGCAACTGATCATCGAATATGGCGACCTCGAACAATTGCTGTTCCGAGCCGGCGAGATCAAACAGCCGAAACGGCGCGAGGCACTGCTCGAGAACGCCGAGAAGGCGCGGATCTCGCGGCAATTGGTGCTGCTCGACGACAAGGTCGATCTCGAAGTGCCGCTCGATGACCTTGCCGTGCACGAGCCGGATGCGCGCAAGCTGATCGCCTTCCTCAAGGCGATGGAATTCTCCACCCTTACCCGCCGTGTCGCCGAATATTCGCAGATCGATCCCGCCGATATCGAGCCGGATGCAGGCAACAAGAGCGGCGCCAGTGTGTTCGCGGTGCCGCCATCGGGCAAGAAGCCGGAGGGCTATGTCGAAGGCGCCACGCTGTTCGACAGTCTGCCCGCCGGCAAAGCCGGCACCGCACCGGGCAAGACCGGCGGCGACAAGCAGGACAAGGCGGCGAGCCACAAGGGTACGCCGATATCGCTGGCCGCGGTCCGCGCGGAGGCCGCGCGAAAACTGCCGGTCGATCGGACCAAGTACCAGACCATCCGCACGTTCGATGAGCTAAATGCCTGGGTTGCGCGGGCCTATGACGCCGGCACGTTTGCGATCGTCGCCAAGGCGAGCTCGGACGATCCAATGCAGGCCGACATCTGCGGCATCGCGCTGGCGCTGGCGCCAAACGACGCCTGCTATATTCCACTCACGCACAAGCAATCCGGCGGCGGCGCAGGCTTGTTTGACGCC
The DNA here is from genome assembly GCF_036924675.1 of Bradyrhizobium sp. AZCC 1578. Classification (NCBI taxonomy): domain Bacteria; kingdom Pseudomonadati; phylum Pseudomonadota; class Alphaproteobacteria; order Hyphomicrobiales; family Nitrobacteraceae; genus Bradyrhizobium; species Bradyrhizobium sp. AZCC 1578. The sequence continues at coordinate 4,480,692 of NZ_JAZHRZ010000001.1, read as the reverse complement.
GGCCTCGCGCCGGACCAGATCACGGCCGCCGAGGCGCTGGCGGCGCTGCAGCCGCTGTTGGAATCGCCGGGCATTCTCAAGATCGGCTTCGACATCAAGTTCAGCGCCGTGATGCTGGCGCAGCACGGCGTCACCCTGGGCAACGTCGACGACGCGCAATTGATGTCGTACGCGCTCGACGCCGGACGCAATTCACATGCGCTGGGGTCGCTCGCCGAACGTTGGTTTGGCCATGCCGTCACGAGCGAAAGCGAGCTAATCGGCAACGGCAAGAACAAGCTGACCTTCGACCAGGTCGCGATCGACAAGGCGGCCGTCTATTCGGCCGAGAGCGCCGACGTGATCCTGCGGCTGCATCGCGTGCTCAAACCGCGGCTCGCTGCGGAGCACATGATGACGGTCTACGAGACCCTGGAGCGGCCGCTGGTCACCGTGCTGGCGCGGATGGAGCGGCGCGGCATTTCGATTGACCGCCAGGTGCTGTCGCGGCTGTCGGGCGATTTCGCCCAGACCGCGGCGCGCGTCGAGGCCGAGTTGCAGGAGATCGCCGGCGAGCCGATCAATGTCGGCAGCCCCAAACAGATCGGCGACATCATCTTCGGCAAGATGGGCATCCCCGGCGGCACCAAGACCAAGACCGGGGCGTGGTCGACCTCGGCGCAGATTCTCGACGAACTCGCCGAGCAGGGTCATGAATTCCCGAAGAAAATTCTGGAGTGGCGGCAGGTCTCGAAACTGAAATCGACCTATACCGACGCGCTGCCGAATTACGTGCACCCGCAGACCCACCGCGTGCACACGACCTACGCGCTGGCCGCGACCACCACGGGGCGGCTGTCATCCAACGAACCAAACCTGCAGAACATTCCAGTTCGCACCGAGGACGGCCGCAAGATCCGCCGCGCCTTCATCGCGACGCCCGGGCACAAGCTGGTGTCGGCGGACTACTCGCAGATCGAATTGCGGCTGTTGGCCGAAATTGCGGACATCCCCGTTTTGAAGCAGGCGTTCCGCGACGGGCTCGACATTCACGCCATGACGGCGTCCGAAATGTTCGGCGTGCCGATCAAGGACATGCCGGGCGAAGTGCGGCGGCGCGCGAAGGCGATCAATTTCGGCATCATCTATGGCATCTCGGCATTCGGCCTTGCCAACCAGCTCGGCATCGCCCGCGAGGAAGCCTCTGCCTACATCAAGAAGTACTTCGAGCGCTTCCCGGGCATCCGCGCTTACATGGACGAGACGCGGGATTTCTGCCGCACTAACGGCTACGTCACGACGCTATTTGGCCGGAAGATGCACTACCCCGACATCAAGGCCTCCAACGCCTCGATCCGCTCCTTCAACGAGCGCGCCGCAATCAACGCGCGCCTGCAAGGCACCGCCGCTGACATCATCCGCCGCGCCATGATCCGCATGGAGGACGCGCTGGCGGAGAAGAAGCTGTCGGCGCAGATGCTGTTGCAGGTGCATGACGAGCTGATCTTCGAGGTGCCGGACGACGAAGTGGCGGCGACGCTTCCGGTGGTGCAGCACGTCATGCAGGACGCGCCGTTCCCGGCGGTGGCGCTGTCTGTGCCGCTGCAGGTGGATGCTCGGGCGGCGAATAACTGGGATGAGGCGCATTGATTCTTACCTCTCCCGCTTGCGGGGTCGAGACGAGCGAAGCTCGCTCTTAGGTCGATGCGCGTAAGCGCGGCGGGTGGGGTTTCTCTCCGCGAACTCTGACATCTCTTATGCGGCGACACCCCCACCCCAGCCCTCCCCGCACGCGGGAGAGGGAGCGCACCGCCGATGCAGCTCCATAGAAATGTCCTCGGAGCAATATACGAAATGACATCGCCGCGGCTCGCACGTTAGAAACGTGCGCATTCCTCGCCGCGGGTCCCCCATGCCTCATCTCCCTACCCTGCTCGGTTTCGCCCTGGTCTCGCTCGGCATGGTGCTGACGCCGGGGCCGAACATGATCTACCTGATCTCGCGCTCGATCACGCAAGGACCGGCGGCCGGCATCGTGTCGCTGGGCGGCGTCGCGCTCGGCTTTGTGTTCTACATGCTGTGCGCGGCGTTCGGCATCACCGCGCTGTTGTTCGCAGTGCCCTATGCTTACGACGCGTTGCGGTTTGCCGGCGCGGCCTATTTGCTGTGGCTGGCGTGGCAGGCGCTGAAGCCGAACGGGCGTTCGCCGTTTCAGGTGAAGAAGCTGCAAGTCGACGGCCCGCGCAAATTGTTTGCGATGGGCTTCGTCACCAATCTGCTCAATCCGAAGATCGCGATGCTGTACCTGGCGCTGCTGCCGCAGTTCATCGACCCTACGGTGGGAAGCGTGCTGACGCAGTCGCTGGCGCTCGGCGCGATCCAGATCGTGATCAGCGTCTCCGTCAATGCGGTGATCGCGCTCGCCGCCGGATCGATCGCAATGTTTCTCGGCTCGCGGCCGACGTGGCTGTTGCTGCAGCGCTGGCTGATGGGAACGGTGCTGGCCGGGCTTGCGGTGAAGATGGCGTTCGAGGCGAAAAGGGCGTGAGCTCCGGCCGTCATCGCCCGGCCTTGTACGCAATTGCGCACAAGGCCGGGCGGCGACAATGGTGGGTCGGGACAGCGCGTATCAATCCAGCTTGGCTTCCATGCCGCGCTTGGTCGCCGGGCGGGCCATCATCGCGTTGTACCAGCGCTCGACGTTCGGAAAATCCTTCAGCTCCACCTTGTGGCGCGGATGGCGCCAGGCCCAGCCGAGGATGGCGAAGTCGGCGACCGACAAGGCATCGGCGACGAACTCCCGGCCCTCCAGCCTGCGGTCGAGGACGCCGTAGAGCCGGCGGGTTTCGGCCATGAAGCGTTTGAGGCCGTAGGCGCGGTCGGTTTCGTTCTCCAGCGCGATGAAATGATGCACCTGCCCGGGCATCGGACCAAAGCCGCCCATCTGCCACATCAGCCACTCATAGACCGGGATACGCTCGGCCAGCGGCTTGGGCAGGAACTTGCCGGTCTTCTCGCCGAGATAAAGCAGGATCGCACCGGACTCGAAGATGCCGACCGGCTTACCGCCGGGACCGTCGGGATCGACGATCGCCGGGATCTTGTTGTTCGGGCTGAGCTTGAGAAAGGCGGGCGCCATCTGCTCGCCCTTGGTGATGTTCACCGGGATCACCTTGTAGGGCAGCCCCATTTCCTCCAGCGCAACCGAGATCTTGCGGCCGTTCGGCGTGTTCCAGGTGTGCAGTTCGATCGTCATTTTTGTGATCCCCGCGACCCGTCTCCGCCAAGGCTCCGCCGGGGTTTGCGATAATGGGTCCGCCGGAGCTTTAGCGAAGGCGACAAGCGGGGTATCCAGTACCCCGGAACTTTGGGGCGTTACAACCGCTGCTGCGGAATACGGGGTCATCCGCTGGAGCCTGTCATCGGGCTGCGCGGTGCGCCGACCCGATGGCCAAGACGACATTGTGCCCTGTTGACGGCGTCGGATCGGCGCTAGAATCTGCCCTGCAGCACCGATAGATTGCGCCCCGCCTGAAACCTTCGGGGAAACCGCCTTGTCCAAATCAGCCTCCCGCGCCCGCCTCGCCGAGATCATCCGCAAGCGCTCGTTCGGCCGCGGCGAGATCACGTTGGCCTCGGGCCGCAAGAGCGACTTCTACTTCAACCTCAAGCCGACCATGCTCGACCCCGAAGGTGCGGCGCTGTTGGCGGAACTGACCTATGAGGCGCTGAAGGACGACAATCTCGATTTCGTCGGCGGGCTGGAGATGGGCGCGGTCCCACTGGCGGGCGCGATCGCGCAGCTCTCCTGGATCAAGGGCCACCCGATCGCCGCCTTCTTCGTGCGCAAGAAGCCGAAGGAACATGGCGCCCGCCTCGCGGTCGAGGGGCTGGCCAAGGGCGAGACCCTGCAGGGCAAGCGCATCGTGATCGTGGAGGACGTCACCACCACAGGCGGCTCGGCGTTGAAGGCGGTCGAGGCCGTGCGCGAAGCCGGCGGCGAGGTCGTGCTCGTGCTTACGATGGTAGACCGCGAGGAAGGCGCGACCGAAGCCTTTGCCGAGGCAGGGCTTGAGTTTCGTTCGCTGTACAAGGCGGGTGAATTTTTGAAGGGGTGAATAGGTCTTCCCCGTCCCCGCTCATCACTCATTTACCATCCACCGTTAAGGTTACCCGAACTGAAGCCGTCGCGCTTCAGCGCGTTTGTTGCGTTGGGTGGAGTTGGCGTTGCGTACAGAGTTGGCTTTTTCGCGCATGCGGCGCCGCGCGAGGTTTGTTGCCGCAGCGATCCTTTCGGGCGCTCTCCTGCTCGCGCCCCGCAGCGTTTCCGCCGAAGGCCTGTTCGATTTCCTGTTCGGCGGCGCGCAGAAGCAGCAGACGCGGCAAGCGTCACCGCAAGCCAATTTCTTCGCCGATCCGTTCGGCCTCAATCAGCAGCCATCAGCGCCCGCCCCGGCCCCGCGGGTAGCCGGCTCCGGGCCAGCGTTTTGCGTCCGAAGCTGCGACGGCAAATATTTTCCGCTGACCATGCGCGGCACCGCCTCGCCGGTGCAGACCTGCCAGGCGTTCTGCCCGGCCAGCGTCACCAAGGTGTTTTACGGCAGCAACATCGATCATGCGACCGCCAGTAACGGCGAGCGCTATGCCGACAGCGAGAACGCCTACGCCTATCGCAAGGCGCTGAGCGCCGACTGCACCTGCAACGGCCGAAGCCCGTCCGGGCTTGCGCCGGTCGATCTCACGCTCGATACCTCGCTGCGCTCCGGCGATGTCGTCGCCACCACCGACGGCCTGGTGGCCTATACCGGCGTGCGCCTGGGCGCCGACCACACGGCGGAGTTCACGCCAGTCGCCTCCTATCCCGGCCTCACGGCGGATGTCCGCGCCCGGCTCGGCGAAATGAAGGTCGCGCCAGTCAGCGCCGAGATGGTCGCCGGCACCGCGCCGCTGCCCGAAGCACGGCGCGACGACGAACTGCCGACCGCCTCGATCCCGAAGACGGCCGCGCCGAAAGCGGCGAAGCGGGCGGAAGCGCGATAGGGCACCCGCAGTACACCGCAGGGCCCAAACTCAAAATTGCGAAAACAACCCCATGCAAAGTAGCGTGGGCCCGGCCTCGCAGCATTCACGTAGCTGACGCCAGCACTACCGCCCGACGATGACGCCGATCACGTTCGGCGCCGACAGATATTTTTCTTCGATCGCCGCACGCGCCGCAGCGCGGTTTTCCGGCGTCAGCAGGCCGCGCTTCTCGGCGAGAATCATCCAGCAATAGCCCCACCAGTCCGTCAGCATGCCCTGGTCGTCGACGAGATCGTAGCCTGCTTGGGCTGCAAAAATCCGCGCCTGCGCCTCATCCAGCGAATCGAGAAAGGCGTGATCCTCGATCGAAAACAGTTCGTCGCTGAAATCGTCCGTGGTGTAGCCCCACACCGACATGCAGACCGCGTTGAATTCGCGGTCGATCGCGTCGTCGTCGACGAGCTGGCGGCGCGAGGCCTGATGCAGGCGCGACAATGAGCGCGCGAAATCGGCGATGCGGGTGAGAGCGAACTGATCGAAAGCGATGGTGGACATGTAGTCCTCGCAGAGACTGATAGACCATAGATGTTGTGTCGGCATCGCGCCGAATCACAATGATATATCAAAGACTTGCTAAAGTGTTCTTAATTTGTTCCAGCTTCGTGCCGAAATTTCGCCTATCCGGTTGCCGCGGAATCGAGAATCATGGACGGGGCGCGAGCCAGCCAGATCCGGACGCTGTTGCTGGAAGTGGCCGACGCGAGAACCTTGGGATCGCGCGATGGTATGAACCATCCGCAACTCAATCCTTCACATCGCCGACAACAGCTTGTCGCCGCAATAATTGGCGTAGAATTTTCCGCCGCACTGCCGCTTGATCGCGGCACAACGCGCTTCTGGTGAAGCGCCCTTTGCGACGCTGAACGAGCAGCTTACGCCGTCCGCACTTCTGCCGGTCTTGCCCGCGGCAAAGGCGGCGCTGGTGGCGCTGATGCAGACCATCAACAACGCGGCGGCAGCGATCTCGATCGTCAATCTCATGACAGGCCCTCCCCGTTCTGCTGGCACGCGATTCCTTGAACCCCAATCGGCATCTACCCACCAAGCCCAGCGATCCCTGTACTTTGGTATGGAATTATAACACCAAAAGCCGGCCGCCGGTGCCGCGAAATCGGCCCGGTCCTTGCATAAATTCATACCAGCGCAGTGCACAACATACTCCGGCGTTCTCCGGCGTTTCGATTATCGGACAAGACGCCTATGTTGTGAGTCTCAATGCAGGGATCGACGTGTTGCAGGAACAAATCGCAGGGAACTATCCGGCACTTGGCCAGCCGGTCGACGAGCTCGCGCTCGCCGAGATCAAGGGCGCCATCCTCGCCAAGCTGCGCCTTGCGATCGGCAAGGACGCCGGCATGGCGACGCGTCGCGACTGGTACAAGGCCGCGGCGCTGGCGCTGCGCGACCGCATCGTGCACCGCTGGCTGACGGCCGAAAAGGAGAGCTACGATGCGGGCAGCAAACGGGTCTACTACCTCTCGCTCGAATTCCTGATCGGCCGGCTGTTCACCGACGCGCTGAACAATATGGGCCTCTTGCCGGTGTTCGAGGCGGCGCTCGGCGATCTCGGCGTCGGCCTGGATGATTTGCGCAAATGCGAGCCGGATGCCGCGCTCGGCAATGGCGGTCTCGGACGGCTGGCGGCATGCTTCATGGAAAGCATGGCGACGCTGGCCGTTCCCGCTATCGGCTACGGCATCCGCTACGATTTCGGCCTGTTCCGCCAGATCATTTCGCAGGGCTGGCAGCAGGAATATCCGGACGAATGGCTGAGCTTCGGCAACCCCTGGGAATTCCTGCGGGCGGAGGTGGTCTATCACGTTCATTTCGGCGGCTTTGTCGAACACGTCGACGACCACGGGCGCGACCGCGCGACGTGGCGGCCGGCGGAAACCGTGCAGGCCGTCGCCTATGACACGCCGATCGTGGGCTGGCGCGGCCAGCACGTCAACGCGCTGCGGCTATGGTCGGCGCGCTCGCCCGATCCCTTGCGGCTCGACGTCTTCAACACCGGCGACTACCTCGGCGCCGTCGCCGAGGAAGCGCGCGCGGAATCGATCTGCAAATTCCTCTACCCGAACGACGAGAGCCCCGCGGGGCGCGAACTGCGGCTACGGCAGGAATATTTCTTCGTCTCGGCCTCGCTGCAGGACCTGGTCAAGCGGCACCTCGCCTCGGACGGGCAGTTGCGCAACTTGGCAATGAAGGTCGCGGTGCAGCTCAACGACACCCATCCGAGCCTTGCCGTCACCGAGCTGATGCGCATCCTGGTCGATCTGCACAATTTCCGCTGGGACGAGGCGTGGAAGATCACGGTGGCGACGCTGTCCTACACCAATCACACCCTGCTGCCGGAAGCGCTGGAGACCTGGCCGGTCGAACTATTCGAGCGGCTGCTGCCGCGGCATCTCGAAATTATCTACCGCATCAACGCTGCGCATCTGGCGCTGGCCGATCAGCGCTGCCCCGGCGACATCGAATATCGCGCGTCGGTGTCGCTGATCGACGAGAAGTCCGGCCGCCGGGTGCGGATGGGGCAGCTCGCCTTCGTCGGCTCGCACCGCATCAATGGCGTGTCAGCGATGCACTCCGACCTGATGAAGGAGACCGTGTTCCACGATCTCAATCATCTCTATCCCGGCCGCATCACCAACAAGACCAACGGCATCACCTTCCGCCGCTGGCTGATGCTGGCCAATCCGAAGCTCACCGGGCTTATGCGCGAGGTCTGCGGCGAGGCCGTGCTCGACGACTTCTCGCTGTTCGAGCGCCTCGAGGCCCACGCCAGCGACAACGCGTTCCAGCAGCGCTTTCGCGAGGTCAAGCATCACAACAAGGTGGCGCTGGCGCGGCTCATCAACGAGCGCCTTGGCGTCAAGATCGATCCGTCGGCATTGTTCGACATCCAGATCAAGCGCATCCACGAATACAAGCGGCAATTGCTCAATGTCGTCGAGACCATTGCGCTGTACCAGGCGATCAAGGACGAGCCGCAGCGCGACTGGGTGCCGCGCGTAAAAATCTTCGCCGGCAAGGCGGCGGCGAGCTATCGCTACGCCAAGCTGATCATCAAGCTGATCAACGATGTCGCCGAAGTCGTCAACAACGACCCTGACGTCGCAGGAAGGCTGAAGGTCGTCTTTCTGGCCGACTACAATGTCAGCCTCGCCGAAGTGATCATTCCGGCCGCCGATCTATCCGAACAGATTTCGACCGCCGGCATGGAAGCCTCCGGTACCGGTAACATGAAGCTGGCGCTGAACGGCGCACTGACGATCGGCACGCTCGACGGCGCCAATATCGAAATCCGCGACCATGTCGGCGCGGAGAATATCGCAATCTTCGGCATGGAGGCCGGCGACGTCATGATCCGGCGCAAGCAGGGCCTGGATGCGACCGATGTGATCAGCCGCTCGCCGCGGCTGGCGCGGGCCATTACGGCAATCGAGAGCGGCGCGTTCTCGCCTGACGATCGCGCCCGTTTCGCCTCGATCAGCCACGCGCTGCGCTATCTCGACCACTACATGGTCTCGGCCGATTTCGATTCCTATTACACGGCGCAGCGCGGCATCGACGCGCGCTGGCAGGTGGTGCCGGCCTGGACCCGCGCCTCGATCCTCAACGTGGCGCGGATGCCGTGGTTCTCCTCCGACCGCACCATCCGCGAATATGCCGAGGATATCTGGAACGTGCCGGTGCGCGCGACGTCGGCCGTGCCGGAAACAAGCGCGCAGCGCGGGGCGACGCGGTAAATCCCGGGGCACGGGAACCATTACCTCAGACGTCATTGAATTCGACCGGATAGTCGCGATACTACGTCCACGTCATTGCGAGGAGCGCAAGCGACGAAGCAATCCATTCCTCCGCTTGCGGCGCGATGGATTGCTTCGCTCCGCTCGCAATGACGGCACTTGCGGCAAGGCTGTCGCCTTTGAAAATCGAAAGTATCCATGCTGACAAAAGCCCCACACCTCTTCGATGATGCGACGCGAGTCACCGCCGGTGACAGTTGCTGGCAAGGCAAGACCAGCCCGAATTACTGGGCCTTTGTCGGCCCGTTCGGCGGCTGCACAGCCGCCACCATCCTGCGCGCGCTGATGGAGCATCCGCAGCGCGCAGGCGATCCGTTGTCGGTCACGGTGAATTTCTGCGCGCCGGTCGCCGAAGGCGGCTTCGATCTCGACGTGCGCCTGGTCAAGGCCAACCGTTCGAGCCAGCATTGGTGCGTGGAGATGACGCAAGGCGGCGGCGATGTTGCGACGCTGGCAACCGCCGTGTTCGCCGAGCGCCGTCCGTCCTGGTCGCACCAGCAGGCAAGATTTCCGGGCGCCACGCCGTTCGAGCAGGCGCGTTCGTTTCCGAACACGCCGATGACCTGGACGCACCAGTATGATTTCCGCTTCGTCGAGGGTGAGCCGAGTTTGTACGGATCGCCTGCCACGGCACCGCTCGATGCGTTCTCTAAACAGTGGATCGGCGACCGCACGCCGCGGAAGATCGACTTGCTGTCGCTGATGTCGATGTCGGATGCGTTCTTCGGACGAGTATTTCTGGCGCGGCGGGAACTGGTCCCGTTCGGCACGGTGTCACTGACGACGTACTTCCATACCGCGTCGGACGATCTCGCGGCCGAGGACATCACGCACATATTGGCGGTAGCCGACGCCAAGATCTTCCACCGGAGTTACGGCGATCAGAACAGCGAGCTGTGGTCACCCTCCGGCCGCCTGCTCGCGACCACGACGCAAATCGCGTATTTCAAGGCCTAAGCGGAACATTGGGCCCTTACCTCTCTTGTAGGGGCAAAGGCGCACTTGCGCCGTGCCCACCATCGATTCAATCATTGCATTGAATGGTGGGCACGCTTCGCTTTGCCCACGCTACAGTTTGATCGAGGCTGCCTGCATGTCCGACGCCAACGCTCCCCGCATCGCCTTGCTCGGTGTCCCCCTCGAGATCGGCGCCTCGCAGGCCGGCACGCTGATGGGACCTGCGGCACTGCGCACCGCAGGCATCGGCCGCATCCTCGATCAACTCGGTTTTGTCGTCGAAGACCATGGCGATATGCTGACGCCGGCCATTGCTCCCGCCGAGGGGCCGCCGCCGGCGAATGCCAAATATTACGACGTGATCAAAACCTGGATCCGAGCGCTCAGCGAGCGTTCGTATTTGCTCGCGCGATCCGGCGCCGTTCCGATCTTCATGGGCGGCGATCACTCGCTCTCGATGGGATCGGTGAACGGCGTCGCGCGACACTGGCAGGAACAGGGCCGGCCGTTGTTCGTGCTGTGGCTCGATGCACATGCCGATTACAACACGCCGCAGACGACCGAGACCGGCAACATGCACGGCATGTCGGCGGCCTTTCTCTGCGGCGAGGACGGCCTCGAGGGCCTGCTCGGCGACGTGCCCCGCGCCTCGATCGGTCCCGAGCGGCTCGATCTGTTCGGCATCCGCTCGATCGATCCGCTGGAGAAAAAGCTGGTGTTCGACCGCCGCGTCGCGATCGCCGACATGCGCGCCATCGACGAGTTCGGCGTCGCCGTCCTGATCCGGCGCGTGATCGAGCGCGTCAGGGCGAGCAACGGGGTGCTGCATTTGAGCTTCGACGTCGATTTTCTCGATCCTGCGGTCGCCCCCGGCGTCGGCACCACGGTACCGGGTGGCGCGACCTATCGCGAAGCGCATCTCATCATGGAGTTGCTGCACGATTCCGGTCTGGTGCGATCAGTCGACGTCGTCGAGCTCAACCCGTTCCTGGACGAACGCGGCCGCACCGCGCGCGTCGCGGTCGAATTGATCAGCAGCCTGTTCGGCCTGCAGATCACCGATCGTCGCACGCCCAGCAACGCGGTCTTTCCGGACAACAGCCAAATTCGTCGGAAAAGCAAAAAGGGCGGCCCATGAAGCCGCCCTTTGGAGCAGTTGCCTGCGTTTGAGCCTTACTCCGCCGCGAGCTTCAAATCCGGCGCGGCGGCGCGAATTTCGGCGTCGACCTGGGCTTCGAACTTGGCAAAGTTCTTCTGGAACATGCCGACCAGTGCGCGCGCAGTCTTGTCGAACTCGGCCTTGTCCTTCCAAGTGTTGACCGGATTGAGGATCTCGCTGGGCACGCCCGGCAGCGCGGTCGGCACCGCAAAACCGAAATACTTGTCGGTTCGGAATTCGACGTTGCGCAACGAACCGTCCAGCGCTGCGGTCAGCAGCGCGCGCGTCACCTTGATCGGCATCCGGCTGCCGGTGCCGTATTTGCCGCCGGTCCAGCCGGTGTTGACCAGCCAGCAATCGACGTTGTGCCTGGCGATCAGTTCGCGCAGCATATTGCCGTAGACGGACGGATCGAGCGGCAGGAACGGCGAGCCGAAGCAGGTGGAGAATTCCGGCTGCGGCTCATTGCCGAGACCGCGCTCGGTGCCGGCGACCTTGGCGGTATAGCCGGACAGGAAATGATACATCGCCTGCGCCGGCGAGAGTTTTGCAATCGGAGGCAATACGCCGAACGCGTCGGCGGCCAGCATCACGACGTTTTTCGGCTGGCCGGCGCGGCCGGTGCGCGAAGCGTTCGGGATAAAATCGAGCGGGTAGGCCGAACGGGTGTTTTCGGTCTTCGAGCCGTCGTCGAAGTCAGGTACGCGGGTGCTCTCGTCGAGCACCACGTTCTCGAGCACGGCGCCGAAGCGGCTGCTGGCGGCGAAGATCTGCGGCTCGGCTTCCTTCGACAGCTTGATGCACTTGGCGTAGCAGCCGCCTTCGAAGTTGAAGACGCCGTCGCTGCCCCAGCCATGCTCGTCGTCGCCGATCAGCGTGCGGTTGGGATCGGCCGACAGCGTGGTCTTTCCAGTACCGGACAGGCCGAAGAAGATCGCGGTGTCGCCCTTGGGTCCGACATTGGCCGAGCAGTGCATCGGCAGCACGCCCTTGGCGGGCAGATAATAGTTCAGCGTGGTGAAGACCGACTTCTTCATCTCGCCGGCATAATAAGACCCGCCGATCAGGACGATCTTGCGGGCGAAGTCGATGGCGACGACGTTCTCCGAGCGCACGCCGTGACGTTTGGGGTCGGCGCGGAAGCTCGGCAGGTCGATGATGGTGAGTTCAGGCACGAAATCCTTCAGCGCTTGAGCCTCGGGGCGGATCAAGAGCGTTCGGATGAACAGCGAGTGCCAGGCAAGTTCGGTGAACACGCGCGTCTTGATCTGGAAGCTCGGATCGGCGCCGCCGTAAAGATCCTGCGCATACAGCGTCATGCCTTCGGCATGCTTGAGGAAGTCGGCATAGAGCGCGGCAAACTGCTCCGAGGTGATCGACTGGTTACCGGCCCACCACATGTTCTTGTCGGTGGTCGCATCACGCACCGTGAACTTGTCCTTGGGACTGCGGCCGGTGAATTCACCGGTGTCCGCGCAGAGCGCGCCGTCGGCCGACAACACGGCCTCGCCGGCCGTGAGTGAATATTGATAAAGCTGCGGCGCGCCGAGATTCCAGTGCACCGTCTTGAGATTTTTTAAGCCGAATTTATCGGCGCCGAAGGCACCGTTGCGTAGACCCGTCTCTTGCACGAAGAAAGTCCTCCTCGAACCCGCGTTACTCGAATCGCGCGCATGTCGCTTGACGCGCTCTGTCGCGGTGACCCTGAATTATAGCCTGCCGGCCTCGGTCCGGCGACCTATATTGATGAACGCCGTGCTTGCCAAGCCGATCCACGCGATTTGGTTTATTCCAGCGCGGAAGGTTGATTTGTATCAATCGCTTGCTGCACTGCTTTGCGCTGGTTTGCCCTCTTGGTTGCGCGACCATCCGCCGTTGACTGGATCGGCCGGCAATTGCTGCGTCGCACCATCAGAACATTTCAGCGCGCGGAGCGTGTTTTCATGACGAAGCTTTCCGCCCGTGACCGCGAACTGCACCATCGCTTCGTTTTACGGCAACAGCGCCTGAATCTTCTTCACTGTCATCGGCGATGAATTCGACGGTGCGGCGGAGTTGCTCCGTGATGGCAAGCGTTAACTCTTGTTAGCCCTTGCCCCGCGCCTCGCCCGCCAGCCGCACGAGCATCTTGCGCAACGCCATGGCGCTGGTGATCCGTGCCGGGAAATCGAGCCGCAGCGTCGCGGAGCCGGCCTGCATGTCCATGCCGTCGGGGTCGCAACCGGTGCAGCGCCAGTCCGCGGACTCGGCGCCCAGCAGTTTGGTCGCGTAGAGGTTCATCGCCTCGCGGTGATCCTCATTCATATGCTCGACAGCGTTTTGCTCGGCTTCCTGCAAATCGGCGGCATCGTCGATCTCGGTCATGAACTGCTCGGGCCTGAGGTCGATGATGCGGCCGAAACCCGCGACCAGATGCAGGCCTGACGGGACGATCCGAAAGAACGAGAAGTCCTTGAAATCTACAAACGCTTCAGCCGATGGATGAGCGTTAAGATAGCGCCGGCGCAGGATTTTCGCAGCTTCCCCTTGGGCCTCCTCGGCCCGTCCCGCAAGCATGATTCGTGCGCCCTCCAGCGGATCGCCGGCGGCACGTTCGTCCAGCATCAGCGATACCCTGCCATCGTTGAGGATGTTTTTTGTATGCAGCGCCAGCCGCGAAAGCAGCAGAATCGGCGACGCATCGGCATGGCTGGCGACGTTCACCAGCGAGCAATAGGGATCGCCACTTTCGGGCATAAGCGTGGCCAATGCGCCCTGCCGGCTACGCCTAAGCAGCGATCGGGCCAGTTTGGAAGCATCAAAATCTGCGGTCGGCTGCATGGTTCCTTTCCGGCCATCTTATTGCAAAAAGGGCCTTTTCTCAGCGGGTCAGGGTGCTATATGGGGGCCGCGCGTCTCCTTGGGGGAGCGTTTTGCGGAACTCGGTCACACTTCAGCCCAGCTTGCATTGCTCGTTGACTGTGTACGAAGCCCATTTATGCGGCGTCTGGCTCAAGTGCCCGCCGTTTAAGCCACTCTCTTATTCGAAAGCAGAGGCTCATGCCCACAATCGCCCTGGTCGATGATGACCGCAACATTCTCACTTCCGTATCGATCGCGCTCGAAGCCGAAGGCTATCGCATCATGACCTATACGGATGGTGCCTCGGCGCTGGACGGCTTCCGTACCTCGCCGCCGGACCTTGCGATCCTCGATATCAAGATGCCGCGCATGGACGGCATGGAAACGCTACGCCGGTTGCGGCAGAAGTCCGATCTGCCGGTGATCTTCTTAACGTCCAAAGACGAAGAGATCGACGAATTGTTCGGCCTCAAGATGGGCGCCGACGATTTCATCCGCAAGCCGTTCTCGCAGCGCCTCTTGGTCGAGCGGGTCAAGGCCGTGCTTCGCCGCGGCCAGCCCAAGGATCCGACCGCCGTTCCGAAGGAGCCGGATGCACGCGCGCTGGACCGCGGCCTGTTGCGGATGGACCCGGAGCGTCACACTTGCACCTGGAAGAACGAGCCGGTGACGCTGACGGTGACGGAGTTCTTGATCCTGCAGGCGCTGGCCACGCGGCCCGGCGTGGTGAAGAGCCGCAACGCGCTGATGGATGCGGCCTATGACGACCAGGTCTATGTCGACGACCGCACCATCGACAGCCACATCAAGCGGCTGCGCAAGAAGTTCAAGGTCGTCGATGACGATTTCGAGATGATCGAGACGCTGTATGGCGTCGGCTATCGCTTCAAGGAAGCCTGATCTGCGTTTTCCGGGCGGAAGTGTTAACTGACACGTCCGCCCGTTCGGCGTAAAGGCGTAGAGCTAGAAATCGGCGCATCACAACCGGCAGTTCAGCCATTGCTAGATCGAACGCAGCCCGATCCCAACCTGAACCACGAGGATGCTTTGGAGCTCCTCGATCGGGAACGCGTTGCCGAGGATAATGCGGGCGAGAAGGGCTGGCGACGACCGCTCGGCTGGTTGCGCCGGGCCGGGCAGTTCTTCTTCGCGCTTTCCTTCTCCAGCCTCACGCGCCGGATTGTCTCGCTCAATCTGGCAGGCCTCGTCGCGCTGGTGGCGAGCATTCTCTATCTCTCGCAATTCCGTGCCGGCCTGATCGATGCGCGGGCGCAGAGCCTTCTGGTGCAGGCCGAAATCATCGCCGGCGCGATTGCCGCCTCCGCCACCGTCGAAACCAACACCATCACGATCGATCCGGACCGGCTGCTCGATCTCAAGCCCGGCGAAAGCTACGGCGCGCCGGACGAATCTTCCGGGCTGGATTTTCCGATCAATCCGGAGCGGGTCGCGCCGGTGCTGCGGCGGCTGATCTCACCGACCAAGACGCGCGCCCGCATCTATGGCGGCGACGGCGGCATGATCCTCGACAGCCGCAGTCTCTATGGCCGCGGCGACGTATTGCGATTCGAACTGCCGCCACCTTCCACGGAGAAGCCGGGCTTCGTCGAACGCGCGCTGATCGCGACCCGCACCTGGCTCAATCGCGGCGACCTGCCGCTCTATCGCGAACTGGGCCCGGAGAACGGCAAGGGCTACCAGGAAATCGTGCAGGCGCTCGACGGCGTCAAGAGCAGCATGGTGCGCGTCAACGACCGCGGCGAGGTGATCGTCTCGGTCGCCGTCCCCGTGCAGCGCTTCCGTGCTGTACACGGTGCGCTGATGCTCTCGACGCAAGGCGACGACATCGACCAGATGGTGACCGCCGAGCGGCTGGCGATCCTGAAGGTCGGCGGCGTGGCCTCCGCGGTCATGATCGTGCTGTCGCTCTTGCTCGCGAGCACGATCGCGGGTCCGGTGCGGCGGCTGGCCGACGGCGCCGAGCGTGTCCGCCGGCGCATCCAGACTCGCGTCGAGATTCCCGATTTCACCCGCCGCCGCGACGAGATCGGCCATCTGTCCGGCGCGCTGCGCGACATGACGAACGCGCTCTACAGCCGCATCGAGGCGATCGAGATGTTCGCCGCCGACGTCGCCCATGAATTGAAGAATCCGCTGACCTCGCTGCGCTCGGCGGTGGAAACGCTGCCTTTGGCACGCAACGACACCAGCCGCGCGCGCCTGCTCGAGGTGATCGAGCACGACGTCAAGCGGCTCGACCGGCTGATCTCGGATATTTCAGATGCAAGCCGCCTCGATGCCGAATTGCAGCGCCAGGACATGGCCCCGGTCGATCTGCGCCGGCTGCTGACGACGCTGACCTCGGTCGCCAACGAAACCCGGCTCGGCCACGACGTCGCGGTCGAAGCGCGCTTCGACGGCCGCGGCGCCACCGATACGTTCTCGGTGCCGGGCCACGATTCCCGGCTGGGACAGGTGATCTCCAACCTGCTGTCCAATGCACAATCCTTCTCCACCCCCGGCGGGAAGGTGCGCGTCACCTGCCGCCGCGCGCGCTCGGAGATCGAAATCATCGTCGATGACGACGGACCGGGCATCGGCGAGGATGCGCTGGAACGCATCTTCGAGCGCTTCTACACCGACCGTCCCCATCAGGGCTTTGGCCAGAACTCAGGTCTCGGCCTATCGATCTCCAAGCAGATTATCGAAGCGCACAATGGGCGGATCTGGGCGGAAAACCGCCACGGCCCGGCCGGCGCCGACGGCAAGCCGAGCGTGGCGGGTGCGCGGTTCGTGGTCAGGCTGCCCACGCCATGACGGCGGGCGCGAGCGTGCACGCCTCCGCCGTGCTGGTGGGCGAGCGCGCCGTGCTGATCCGCGGGCCATCCGGCGCCGGCAAGTCGCGGCTGGCCTTCGATCTGATTCTCGCCGGACGCACTGGACAGGTTCCGCGGGCCGTTTTGGTCGGCGATGACCGTGTCCATCTCGACACAGTCGCCGGACAATTGTTGGTCCGCCCGGCGCGAGAATTGGCTGGGCTGATCGAGGTACGGGGCCTCGGCATTCGCCATTGTGACTTTGTTGGGGAGGCGGTGGTGGGCCTCGTCGCCGATCTTGCGGCCAGCGATGCCGAGCGGCTGCCGCCGCCAGAAGCGCTCTCTATCCGCCTGAATGGTGTTTTACTACCGAGAATCCCCGTCGGAACCGGCTACGACCCCCTCCCATTGATTGTAGCGGCTCTGACAACAACCGCCGGTTCAGGTTCCGTCCAACCTTTGGATGATTGTTCGAAGGGGATTGGTAACCATATAAGCCCCAATATCGCCACCGAATAAACCGGCGCAGGCCTCACTCTTTACCGGCACATTCCGGAACAATAGCCAAGATGCCCTCTTGCGCGGGGCCTCTGGATGGTCAAAGTGGCGCGTTCGTGCGGTGCACCAAAAAGCACCCGCGAGGAGTTTCCGATGATTGGTCTAGTGCTTGTGACCCATGGGCGCCTTGCCGACGAGTTCAAGGCGGCGCTCGAACATGTCATGGGTCCGCAAAAACAAATTGAAGCCATCACGATTGGAGCCGAAGACGACTCCGATCTGTGTCGAAGCGACATCATCGAAGCGGTGAATCGCGTCGACAGCGGCGATGGTGTCGCCATCCTCACCGACATGTTCGGCGGCACACCTTCCAACCTCGCAATTTCCTGCATGAGCCGCCCCAAGGTGGAAGTGCTCGCAGGCATCAATCTTCCCATGCTGGTCAAGCTTGCCAAGGTGCGCGAAGAGCGCTCGCTTCCCGAAGCCATCGCGATGGCGCAGGAAGCCGGCCGCAAATACGTCACCATCGCCAGCCGCGTGCTCGCCGGCAAATGAGCGACGAGGCCGCGCCCGACAAGGAACTCGGGCCGAGCGTGCCCGCGGGCGCCATCTCGCGGGAACTTCAGATCATCAACAAGCGCGGCCTGCACGCGCGGGCCTCGGCCAAATTCGTCCAGATGGTCGAGCGCTTCAACGCCGAGGTCTGGGTGACGCGCGGCAGCGAGACCGTGGGCGGCACCTCGATCATGGGGTTGATGATGCTGGCCGCGGGACCTGGAACCTCGGTCACGGTCTCCGCGATCGGCCCCGAGGCGCAGCAAGCGGTCGATGCGATCGCAGCGCTGGTCGCCGACAAGTTCAACGAAGAAGGCGTGTGAGACTCCATCAAAACGGATTCGTCACAATCCCGCCGTCGGCGCGCAGCGCGGCGCCGTTGGTGGCGCTGGAGGCTTTTGAACAGACGTAGCAGATCAGATTGGCGATCTCTTCCGGCGCGGCGTAACGCTGCAAGAGCGATGCCGGGCGGCGTTCGCTGAAGGTGCGCGAGACGAGATCGTCGACGGTCGTGCCCGCAGCTTTCGCGCGCGCGGCCAGGCGAACCGGCGCCATCTCGACCCAGGTCGGGCCGGGCATCACCGAGTTGACAGTCACGTTGGTGCCCTTGGTGGTTTCCGCCGCGCCGCGCGCGATGACGAGCTGCGCCGATTTCGAGAAGCCGTAATGCACCATCTCCTTCGGAACGAAGACACCGGATTCGCTGGAGACGAACACGACGCGACCCCAGTCCTTGTTATCAAGCATCCGCTTCAAATAGTGCCGCGTCAGCCGCACCCCGCTCATGACGTTGACTTCGAACATCCTCGACCAATCGGAATCCTCGATCTCGAAAAAGCCCTTTGGTTCGTAGATGCCGAGATTGTTGACGAGAATGTCGACTTCAGGGAATTGCGCCACCAGCGCGGCACAGCCCGCCGCATGGCCAAGATCGAATGCCGCCGCGTGCACCTTGGCCGACGGCGCAACCTGTTCAACTTTCGCGACGGCCTCGCCGACCGCCGCCTGCTCGCGGCCGTTGACGATCACCTCCGCGCCCATTTGCGCAAGCCCGATGGCGGTCGCGAGCCCGATGCCGCGGGTCGAGCCGGTCACGAGCGCCGTTTTATCCGTCAGGTCGAGATCCATGCGTTGCCCCTTCGAGTGATTTCTATCTGGCCGGCGGTACGATGAAGATGTTCCAGGCCGTCGCGGGGCCAGCCTTGCCGAGAAAGAGTCGCCGCGTGGTCATCACCATGCGCTCGGCATTGGCGGCATGGGCCTGCATCCACGCCTCGCATTTTTCCAGCTTCCAGTCGCCGACCTCGCAGATGCCGATGAAGCCCGATCGCTTCGCCTCCTCGAGCGAGGTCAGGCCGGACGACCACGGCTCGTCCGGCGTCAGCGGCGCCGGATGGTCGGGGCTGTAGAAGGTGACAGGCTGGCCGGTATCGGTATAGGCGGCGACCACCGGCCAGCGCGAATAAAACCGCGTGTGCCAGGCTTCGGTCAGTTCGCGGGCGAGTTCGGAACGCGCCCGGTAGGGCGCGCCTGCGGTGCGCTTTTCATCCAGTTCGTAGGCGACGATCCTTGGCGATATCGCCAGCACGACGAGCGAAATGACGAGCCAGGTCGTCGTCAGGTTCAACAGCGCGATCTTGCGGATCCGCACCGCAGGGATCGCGACCAGCGCGAGCGGCACCAGGAAGAACAGCGGGATGCCCCAGTCGGTCTTGATGTAGACGTGGAATATCAACGCACCCAGCGGCGGACCGATCGCCACGACCGCCTGGACGATCCAGACATTGATCGCCTGCGAAATGTTGACGCCGGTGTTGGCGCCGCGCGCGAAGGCCGGAAACGGCATCAGGCGCAACGGCCGCCACATCAGCGCGATCGCGCCGAGTATCACCGGTGCGGCCAGCAGCGCGAGATTGTGCCCGACATAGCCCAGCGCGAGATCGTCGATCATCGCGCGATCGGTGAGAGAGTAAGTATCGCCGGCATAGGTGAGCGGGACGAAGTTCACCTGCTTCAGCCACATGAAGTGCGGGAGCATTACGACCACGAGCGTGGCAATCGCGACCCATGGCGCCGGCGAACGCAGGAACTGCAAACGCTGCGGATGGATCAACGCGGCAAGGCCGACGGCGCCGATCATGGTCAGCACCCAGTATTTGGTCATCAGCGCCAGCGCACCGGCGAGCCCGAGCCACACGCCCGATTTGAGGCTGCGTTTCTCGAACGCGTCGAGATAGGCCAGCACGACGAGCGGCAGCGTGACGAGTTGCAGCAGGTCCGGATTGTACTTGAAGCCCTTGAAGTTGAAGATCGGATAGAGCGCGAGCATCGCCACGACGAAGAACGCGCGGCGGCGATCGACCACGCGCAACGCCAATAGCCAGCAGATCACGAGGGAGCAGCCAAGCGTCGCCATTGCCAATGCATAGGTCGCCCAGTCCGTGACCGGAAACAGCATGAACCAGATGCCGGCGACCCATCCCGACAGCGGCGGGTGCTTGCCATAGCCGAGCAGGAACTTCTGCCCCCAGGCGAAGGCTTCCGCGACGTCCATATGGACGTCCTGCCCGGTCTTCAGACTGACCAGGATCAGCGTCCACAGCACGGCGTGGACCACGGCAAAGCCGGTCACCAGCCACAGGCTGGCTTTGGGATCACTGGCGCGTGAGGCCAGCCACGCGGCCAGCCGCCGGATCGAGGGAATGCGCCTCAAGCGCGCGGCCGTGGGCGAAATGGATGCAGTCGACATGGCCATTGCCTAGCGTGTTTTCGGCTCTAGTGGAATCAGCTTGGCGTGAAGAAAGCCCCTTAAAATACAGCAAGATGGTTGCCGCACGGGGACGCGAATGCTATCCCGCGCCCCATGACAACTGCGCCCATTTCCAACATTCGCAACTTCTCCATTGTCGCGCACATCGACCATGGCAAATCGACGCTGGCTGACCGCCTGATCCAGATGACGGGCGGGCTGTCGGACCGTGAAATGGCGGGCAAGGAACAGGTGCTCGATTCCATGGATATCGAGCGCGAGCGCGGCATCACCATCAAGGCGCAGACGGTGCGGCTGAACTACCGCGCCAAGGACGGCAAGGATTACATCTTCAACCTGATGGACACGCCTGGCCATGTCGACTTCGCCTACGAAGTCTCGCGGTCGCTGGCGGCCTGCGAAGGCTCGCTCCTGGTGGTCGATGCCAGCCAGGGCGTCGAGGCGCAGACGCTCGCCAACGTCTATCAGGCGCTCGACAACAATCACGAGATCGTGCCGGTTCTGAACAAGGTCGACCTGCCGGCGGCCGAGCCTGACAAGGTCAAGCAGCAGATCGAGGACGTGATCGGCATCGACGCCTCGGACGCCGTGATGATCTCGGCCAAGACCGGCCTGGGCGTTCCCGACGTGCTGGAAGCCATCGTGACTCGCCTGCCGCCGCCGAAGGGCGACCGCGGCGCGACGCTGAAGGCGCTATTGGTGGATAGCTGGTATGACGTCTATCTCGGCGTCGTCGTGCTGATCCGCGTCGTCGACGGCACGATGAAAAAGGGCCAGCGCATCCGCATGATGGGCACCAACGCGGCCTATGATGTCGAGCGCGTCGGGTTCTTCACGCCGAAGATGGAGCAGGTCGACGAGCTCGGCCCCGGCGAGATCGGCTTCATTACCGCGGCGATCAAGGAAGTGGCCGACACGCGCGTCGGCGATACCATCACCGACGACAAGAAGCCGATTACCGAGATGCTGCCCGGCTTCAAGCCGGCAATCCCGGTGGTGTTCTGCGGCCTGTTCCCGGTCGATGCCAACGATTTCGAAACGCTGCGCGCGGCAATGGGCAAGCTGCGGCTCAACGATGCGAGCTTCTCCTACGAAATGGAGACTTCGGCCGCGCTCGGCTTCGGTTTCCGCTGCGGCTTCCTCGGGCTGCTGCATCTCGAAATCATCCAGGAGCGGCTGTCGCGCGAGTTCGATCTCAACCTGATCGCAACGGCGCCGAGCGTGATCTACAAGATGCACCTGACTGATGGGCAGGAGATCGAGATCCACAACCCGGTCGACATGCCCGATGTCGTCAAGATCGCCGACATCGAGGAGCCGTGGATCGAGGCCACGATCCTCACGCCGGACGAATATCTCGGCAGCGTGCTAAAACTGTGCCAGGACCGCCGCGGCGCGCAGAAGGAGCTAACTTACGTCGGCTCCCGCGCGATGGTGAAATACGATTTGCCGCTCAACGAAGTCGTGTTCGATTTCTACGACCGGCTGAAGTCAGTCTCGAAGGGCTACGCCTCGTTCGACTATCATCTGACCGACTACAAGGTGGCCGACCTCGTCAAGATGCAGATCCTCGTCAACGGCGAGCCAGTCGATGCTCTGTCCATGCTGGTGCACCGGACGCGCGCGGAGGGCCGCGGCCGCGCCATGGTCGAGAAGATGAAGGAACTGATTCCGCCGCACATGTTCCAGATCCCGATCCAGGCCGCGATCGGCGGCAAGGTGATCGCCCGCGAAACCGTCCGCGCGCTGCGCAAGGACGTCACCGCCAAATGCTACGGCGGCGACATCACGCGCAAACGCAAGCTTCTGGAGAAGCAGAAGGAAGGCAAGAAGAAGATGCGGCAGTTCGGCAAGGTCGACATCCCGCAGGAAGCGTTCATTGCCGCGCTGAAGGTGGATAGCTGAGGGCTGCTCGCGAAGCACTAACGATCTCGTGTGCCGGGCGCAGCGCGCCTCTCCGACGGCCTGGACACAAAATCGCGAAAACAACCCCATGCAAAGTAGAATGGGCCCTGGCTCGCCGGCGCTCGCGCCGCGCTGTGGTCAAGAAGTGGAGCAAGCACAGAAAAGCCTTCGAATGGCTTCGTGTTCGTTCACAAATTATGACAGACAAGATGATCGCGCTGCGACACGATCGTGTCCTGAGCATCATCGGCCAAATCGATTCCAAACAGCTCGATCGTGCGCTGCTCGTCGTCCTCGGCGCGCGCGCGATGCTCCGCCGAATGCAACGCACAATCAGATGATCTTCGAATGAGAGGGTTGCCTTCCACCGCATTGCGCGACGACGCCAAATAGGCCACCATTATCCCGCGCATACAAATAACAGCACACGCGCAAGGAAACGCATGGGCAAGGCCTCCGGTTCATCCTACGGCTGGGTCGTCGTCGCCGTAGGCGCGCTGATGACCTGCGTCGCGTTCGGCTCGATGTTGTCGTTGGCCGTGTTCCTGCAACCGATTTCGGAGGCCATGGGATGGTCGCGCAGCGGCGTCTCGGCGGCAGCAACGATCAACTTTCTCGCCATGGGATTGGCGGCGTTCTTCTGGGGCACGCTATCCGACCGGTTCGGCACCCGTATCGTCGTCCTGTCTGGCACGCTGCTGCTTGGCGCCGGGCTGATCGGCGCGAGCCAGGCCACCAGCCTGTGGCAATTTCAGTTGGCGTTCGGCGTCTTGATCGGGATTTCGGCCGGCAGCTTCTATGCACCGATGGTCGCGGTGGCGAGCGCCTGGATCGAACATCGTCGCAGCCTTGCGGTGGCGCTGGTGTCGGCCGGCATGGGCGTATCGCCGATGACGGTCGCGCCGTTCGCAAGCTGGCTGATCGCCTCCTATGACTGGCGCACGGCGATGCTGGTGATCGGCATCGTCGCCTTGGCGCTGTTGATCCCGGCCTCGCTGCTGGTGCGGCGGCCGCCAGAACCCTCAACGCCCGTCGCTGCCCATGGAATCGGCGCGCCTGACGGGCAGTGGACGGTCGCGCAGGCGCTGCGAACGCCGCAATTCATCATCCTGGCGGGCGCGCATTTCGCCTGCTGCGCGGCGCATTCGGGACCGATCTTCCATCTGGTGAGCTACGCCATGATCTGCGGCATCGCGCCACTGACCGCGGTCACCGTCTATAGCCTCGCCGGCTTCTCCGGCCTCGGCGGCCGTTTGCTGCTCGGCTTGCTGGCCGATCGCTTCGGCGCCAAGCACGTTCTGGTCGGCGGCCTGTTCGTGCAGGCCTTGGCGATCGCAACCTATCTCGCGGTCGGCCAGCTCGGCGAGTTCTATGCGCTGTCGGTTGTCTTCGGCCTCGCCTATGGCGGCGTAATGCCGCTATACGCCGTGCTGGTGCGCGAATATTTCGGTGTGCGCATCATGGGCAGCATGTTCGGCGCCGTGTCCGCCTTTGCCAGCCTCGGCATGGCGCTGGGGCCGCTCGCCGGTGGCTGGGTATTCGATGCCTTCCACGGCTATAATTGGCTCTATGTCGGCTCCTTCACGATCGGCATGGCCGCCGTCGCAATAGCCTTGAGTTTCCCGTCGGCCAAGCGACCGCCGCAGCCGTCGCTCAATATCGGTCGCGCGGCGGCGTGAATATAGAAAAACGCCAAGAAGAAGAGAATGCGAGGAAACGCATGAACAGGCAGCCTAGCATCCACCTCGTGGAACGCGCGCGGGCGCTAGAGCCACTGATCGCGCGCGAGGCCGACGAGATCGAGCGGACCCGCCGCCTGACTTCAGCGGTGACACAGGCGCTGATCGAGAACGGGCTTTACCGCGCGCTGCTGCCGAAGAGTTTTGGCGGCGCCGAAGTGCCGCTGGAAACGTTCATGCAGATGCAGGAGGAGGTCGCCAAGGCGGATGCCTCGACCGCATGGTGCCTCGGCCAGTGCAGCGTCTGCGCCATGACCGCGGCCTATCTCGATCCCGATGCTGCCAACGAGATCTTCAACGTTGCACCCGGGATTCTGGCCTGGGGCGCGATCAACCACGAGGTGCAGGCGGTCCCCGGCGGCTACAAGGCCAGCGCGCGCTGGGATTTTGCTTCCGGCTCGCGGCAGGCAAGCTGGCTCGGCGCCCATGTCCGGGTCGTCGAAGCCGACGGCACCCCGCGGCGCAAGCCGGACGGTTCGCCGGAGATTCGTACCATTCTGTTTCCGGTAACCAGCGCCACGATGCACGACGTCTGGGACGTGATCGGCCTGCGCGGCACCGGCACCGATTCCTATTCGGTCGACAATCTGTTCATCCCGGAAAAGTTCGCAGCGCTGCGCGACGATCCGGCGGCGCTGCGCGAGAACGGGCCGCTGTACAAACTCTCTACCAACATGGTTTTCGGCATGGGCTTTGCGGCAACCTCGCTCGGCGTCGCCCGCGCCACGCTCGATGCGGCGACCGACCTTGCCCGGGGTAAGACACCGCAAGCGTCAAAGGCGATGCGCGACAACAACGCCGTGCAGGGGCTGATCGGGCGCACCGAGGCGCAACTGCGCGCCACCCGCGCCTATCTCTATGCCACTGCTGCGGATGTATGGCGTGACCTGTCGCAAGGCGCTGTTATCACCGAAGCCCATCGCGTGGCGCTGCGCCTCGCCTCGACATGGACGATCCATCAATCGGCCGCCGTGGTCGACGCCGCCTATCACATGACGGGCGCAACGGCCGTGTTCAATGCCAACAAGTTCGAGCGCCGCTTTCGCGACATGCACGCGATCGCGCAGCAGATCCAGGGCCGTGACGCCCATTACGAGGATGCCGGCCGGGCGATCCTCGCCGGCAATCTCGACGCACCGCCGACGACGCGATGAAGCAACGCAAGAGACGGCTTCCGCCCGCTCGCATCCTGCTTTAGGTTCTGCAATGGAAGCTGGCAGGATGCACTGACATTGCAATGAAGAAGGCGGCACGGAAGCAAACTGCAAAGCGCATCGCCAAACGGCCACGCGTTGCCACCCGGGATGCTGCGGTGGAAGCGGTCTTCGAAGCCTATCCCAATCCGGTCAGGGCAAAACTGCTGGCGCTGCGCCGGCTGATCTTCGATACCGCAAGGACCACCGAGGGCGTCGGCGCCCTGGAAGAGACGCTGAAATGGGGGCAGCCGAGCTATCTCACGACCGAGAGCAAGAGCGGCAGCACGACCCGGATCGACCAGGTGAAGGCGGAAGCCGGCCGCTACGCGGTCTATTTCCACTGCCAGACCGATCTAGTCGAGACATTTCGCGAGCTCTATCCGGAACTGCGCTACGGCGGCAACCGCAGCGTTCTGCTCGACGCCGGCGACAAACTCCCCGAGGCCGCGCTGCGCCACTGCGTGGCGCTGGCGCTGACGTATCATGCGAGGAAGAAGACGGCACGGGCGAAGTAGTCTCCACCGTCATTGCGAGCCAACGGGTCGCGCGAATGCGCGCCCGATGACAGGCTCCGCGAAGCAATCCACTCTTGCTTTGCGGTCCAATGGATTGCTTCGCTGCGCTCGCAATGACGGCTGTGAAAGCGATGCCAGCCTCACGCCACCAGCGCCGCACCTGCCGGCGCGCTCCAGTTGCCTTGCGTCTTCAACAGACTGACGATCTCCGCATTGGGCCGCGCGCGGCTGAACAGGAATCCCTGCCCCTCATGGCATCCCTCGTTGCGCAGGCAATTTACCTCGGCCTCGCTCTCGACGCCTTCCGCCGTGATCGTGACGCCGAGGCCCTTGCCGAGGCTGATGATCGAACGCACGATCGCCTGGGCATCGGGATTGGCGGCAAGGTCGCGCACGAAGGACTGATCGATCTTGATCTTGTCGAACGGAAAGCTGCGCAGGTAACTCAGGCTGGAATAGCCGGTGCCGAAATCGTCCATCGAGATGCGGACGCCGAGCGCGCGCAGCGCATGCAAGGTCGCGAGCACCTCACTGCTCTTTTCCAACAGCAGCGTCTCGGTAATCTCAAGCTCCAGGCGCTTCGCCGGCAGGCCGGACTGCTCTAGTGTTTCCACGACCAGCGACAAGAGATTGCCGACGCGGAACTGCAGCGGCGACAGATTGACCGCTACACGAACGTCGTCAGGCCATTGCGCCGCATCCGTGCAGGCGCGGCGCAGCATCAGACCGCCGACGGCGTTGATCAGCCCGGTCTCCTCCGCAACGGGGATGAATTCGGCGGGCGAGATCATGCCGCGCTCGGGATGCGGCCAGCGCACCAGCGCTTCGAAGCCGGTGATGCGCCCGCTCGAAAGATCGACCAGCGGCTGGTAATAGGGCCGCAGCGCATCGGTGTGCACGGCCTCGCGCAGTTCGGTTTCGATCTTGCGGCGGGTCTGGGCGCGTGCGTCCATTCCGGCCTCGAAGAACGAGAACGTGCCGCGGGAATCGTTCTTGGCCCGCGATAACGCGAGGTCGGCGTTCTTCAGCAGTTTCTCGGATTCGTCACCATCGCCGGGCGACATCGCAATGCCGATGCTGGCGCCGATCACGACCGAATGCCCGTCCAGAAGATAGGGATCGGCGATCGCGTCCAATAGACGCCTCGCCATGAACACTGCATCCTCGGGTCGCGTCACCCCGCTCTGGATGACCGCAAATTCGTCGGAGTCGAGCCGGGCCAGCGCATCTTCCTCACGCAGCATCGATTGCAATCGCTTGGCGACGCCGCGCAGCAGCTTGTCGCCGATGCCGTGGCCGAGCGTATCGTTGACCGCCTTGAAATGGTCGAGGCCGAGCACGAGCACCGCCACCTTCTCGGCGTTGCGGCGGGTGCGCAGCAGGATGTCGTCCATCTGCTGACGCAGCAAATTGCGGTTCGGTAGCCCGGTCAGGCCGTCATGCTGGGCCATGAACGTCAGCCGCGCCTCGGCGCGCTTGCGTTCGGTGGTGTCCATCAGCGCAAGCAGGACCGCGGGACGACCGCCGTAAACAAGCTGACGCGAATAGATCGCCAGATCGATCAGCGCGCCGTCGGCCCTGACATGCTTCCAGGCGTGGGCCGCGCGCTCGTCGCCGGCGTGTTCGCCGGCCCATGGCGGCTCGACGTCGAAGGCCTGCAGGTTGCGGATCGTGAGCTTCTCGAATTCACTGCGGCTGTAACCGTAGTGCTGGATTGCGGCGTCGTTGACGGCGAGGATTCGTTCGTCACCCAGCGCGCAGACGATCATCGGAACCGGATTGCTGTCGAACAGCAGCCGGAACGAAGCCTCGCGCTGCTTCAACTCAGTGATGTCGACGCGCAGTCCGATGATGCCGCCATCCCGGGTCGCAGCGGGCTTTGCGGGCCGGCCAGGAAAACGGACAATCGACTGTTTCGGCTTCCTGGCAGCTTTTGGCTTCTTCGGCATTACCACGCTCTACTCGCACTGTGCGTGCAAAGTTTTCAGATAAGTCTCTGAAAAAAAGGTATCTCTTGTCGTAGAAACTACTACCTCACGCGCTCATGCGCGGCCTGACAAAACTGCACACACACGCTTTGCGTGTACAAGCGCGGTGCGGACCGCCGATCCACGGGGCATAATCGACGCGCGGCCGCCGGGCACGGCTTCTCGCGCGGCGGATGCACAAGGAATGCGCGAAACGCCGAACGTGCGCATAGATGTCCGTCAGTGACCGGGAAGGTTATCGCGCAGTTAATACGACCACGTGCAACGACTGTTCAGCACAGCGAAGATGCCGCGGCCTGCGCTTCCGGTACCACATCGTGATCGTAAAGCCGCCTGCGGAACGCCGCATGGGCTGATATCTCGGCGTCGCGCACGCCGAGATCGGCGTAGGATGAGTCGTAGCGCATCCCATTCTCGCGCGCACCGCGCTGAACGGCCGCTACGCGCTCGCGTCTCAGCCGCTCATAAGCCAGCAGCGCGACCGACACATTGGCGCGCGACGCCTGCGCCAGAATTGTTGCCAGCGCCATACCGTCCTCGATCGACTGGTTGGCGCCCTGGCCGAGATGCGGCAGCATCGGATGCGCGGCATCGCCAAGCAGCGTCAAGCGCCCGCGCGTCCAGGCCGGCAGCGGCTCGCGATCGTACAGCGCCCATCGGAACGTCTTGTCGACCTGGCTCAGCAACGTCCCGATGCGCGGGTCCCAGCCCTCGAACTCACGGCGAAGCACGTCGGGATCTCCGGGCGCAGACCAGGATTCCTTCATTTCGGCATCGGCCGGCACGAAGCCGACATAGTTGATGAGCTCGCCCGATCGAACCGGAAAGCTGAGAAAATGTTTTCCCTGGCCCAGCCACATCTGCCAGCGGTCGGTTGGCCAGCGCGGAATGCGCTGATGCGGCAGCACGCCCCGATAGGCGACGGAGCCGTGAAACACCGGCCGGGACGGCGGCGCCGCATAGCGCCGGAGCTCCGAGTGGATGCCATCGGCAGCGATGACGACGTCGCCTTCGGCGGCGGCGCCATTGGCGAATGTCACGCGCGCAACCTGATCGGCCTGCTCGAAGCCTGTAGCGCGATGGCCCGTGCGAACTACGGCGGGCGGCAATGCCTTGGCCAGAATTTCGACCAGGTCCGCGCGATGCATGCCGAACGTCGCATTCCAGCCCGCGGAGTCCGTCACCTGAACCGGGGCGATCGGCGCGCCGTCGTGGCGAAAATAGTGAGAAGCGGTACCGACCCTGGCCCCCCATCTTTCCACCTGCTGTCCGAGCCCCACCCGCTGCAACTGCCGCACGCTGTTGGGTGTCAGAAATACCCCCGCCCCGACCTCGCCAAGCGCGGGCGCCTGCTCATAGACGGAAACATCGAAGCCGTGAGCGATCAGCGCGTTCGCGGCGAACAATCCGCCAATGCCACCTCCAATGATCACAACAGTGAGCTGCGGCTGCGTCATCATCCCACGCGAAAAATGCTTCGGAAGCTTGCTCGTTCAAGCTATCCTCTCTTGCTGTAAACACCAAGCGCCGGCGCGATAGACCGGACGAAGAACGACAGTGGGAGGAGTTTCAATGCACGGCTCCATGCCAGCTCTGCTTGCCGCCCGCCGTAAACTGGCGCTCCTGCCGCTGGTTCTGGTCATGTCCACGCATTTGTATGCGCGTGCGTTGGCTGCGGACTATCCCGACCGCCCCGTGAAGATCGTCGTGCCTTTTCCGGCTGGAGGAACGGCCGATGCCATTCCACGGATCATCGCGGACTGGCTGTCACGCAAATGGAGCCAGCCGGTGGTCATCGAAAACCGCACGGGCGCCGCGGGAAACATTGGGGCCGAGCAGGTCTTTCATTCGGCGCCTGACGGCTACACCCTGCTCTCGTCACCGCCGCCGCCGCTCGTGATCAATCACAATCTGTACCCCAGGCTCGGCTTCGATCCGACGAAATTCGAGCCGATTGTGGTGATGGCCCAGGTACCAAACGCGCTGATCGTCAATCCGAACAACGTCAAAGCATCGAGCGTGCCCGAGCTTATCGAATATCTGAAGGGCAATTCCGACAAGGCGATCTGCGCCACGCAGGGCAACGGCACGACCTCGCATCTGACGTCGGAGCTGTTTCAATCGATGGCGAAGGTGAAGCTGCGACACATTCCCTATCGCGGCTCGGCGCCCGCGTTGCAGGGGCTTGTCGCCGGCGACGTCGACGTCATGTTCGACAATCTCGGCGTCTCGCTGGCGCTTGTCCAGGCGGGCAAGTTGAAGTTGCTCGCCGTGGCCTCGCCCGAACGGCTCCCGGCGCTGCCGGACGTGCCGACGATCGCCGAAACGTTGCCGGGTTTCGAAGCGGTCGCCTGGTACGGAATCGTAGCGCCGCCCAAAACTCCGAAAAACATCGTCGAGAAGATCAATGCCGATGTGAACGAGGCCTTGCGCCAACCTCAGGTGCAGGATCAGCTCAAGAAACTGTCCGCCGGTATTTTCGGCGGCCCGGTCGACAAGTCATCCGCTTACATGCGCGAGGAAATCGACCGGTGGGCCGCGGTGATCAAGTCCGCCAACATCGAGTTGCAGTGAGGGCACGCGTGAGTTGACCCCGATACGGGTGTTGCGCGGATTGCCGCGCTGGCGAGGGGCCACGCAATTGTGCTAGCCGCGCCTCTCCCCTGTTGCCGATTTCATGCTACGTTTGCGCGAATTGAGTGATCACTGAACTCTCTGGTCCGATGAATCCTCGCCTGTTTCTGATCCCCCTCATAACCTTGCTAGCCGCCGCCTATGCCGCAAGCGCATGGGCGCAGGACAAGGGCACGGTCCATCCAAAACCGCTGCCGCCGCTGGCCAATCCCAACGATCCCAACATCGCTGCCAAGGAACTGTTCGGCCGCAAGGTGCTGCCGACGGCAATGCCGACGCGCGTGCACGGGTTCTATGCCCATGGCTGCATCGCGGGCGCGGAAGGGCTGCCGATCAACGGCGATAGCTGGCAGGTGATGCGGCTGTCGCGCAATCGCTATTGGGGCCATCCTGACCTGGTCGCGCTGGTCAAGCGGCTGGCCGCAAGAGCGCGCCGGGATGCCGGCTGGCCCGGCATATTGGTCGGCGACATGTCGCAGCCGCGCGGCGGGCCGATGTTGACCGGGCATGCCAGCCATCAGGTGGGGTTAGATGCCGACATCTGGCTGACGCCGATGCCGAACCGGCAACTATCGCGCAATGAGCGCGAGGAAATGTCGGCGGTGATGATGGTGCGCCGCGACCGGCTCGATATCGATCCGCAGGCCTGGACACCGACGCATCTTGCCGTGATCCGCGCCGCGGCGCTGGAGCCCAGCGTGCAACGCATCTTCGTCAATGCCGCGATCAAGAAGGCGTTGTGCCGAGAAGCCAAGGGCGACCGATACTGGCTTCACAAGGTGCGGCCGATGTACGGCCACGACTATCACTTCCACATCCGCATGAAATGCCCGCCCGGCGCCGGCGAATGCGAAAGCCAGCCCGAGCCGAACGAGGGCGAAGGCTGCCAGCCTGCCGACCTTGCCTACTGGTTCAGCGACGCGGTGCTGCATCCGAAACCGCCGAAAGTGCCGCCGAAGCCGAAGCCGCCGATGACGATGGCGGCGCTACCGCCCGCCTGCAAGTCGGTGCTGAACGCGCCGGATACCAAACACGAAGTGTCAAGCAGACCCACCGGAGAACGACGATGAAGATTTGGCCCCTGATTGCATCGATCGCATTCGTCACGAGCGCGCACGCACAGACCCCTTATGCAGGAATGCAGACGCGCTCGATCAAGGCGCTATCGGAGCAGCAGATTTCCGATCTTGGCGCCGGCCGCGGAATGGGCCTGGCGCTCGCGGCCGAACTGAACGGCTATCCGGGGCCGTTGCACGTTCTCGAGCTTGCCGACAAGCTCGAACTCTCGGCCGAGCAACGCGCCAGCATGCAGCGCCTGTTCGATACCATGAAGGCCGAAGCGATGCCGCTAGGCGCCAAGCTGATCGAGCAGGAAGCCGAACTGGACAAGCAGTTTGCCACCCGCACCGTCACGCCCGAAAGCCTGAAGGCGTCCACCGCGGCCGTTGCCGCCACGCAAGGGATGCTGCGCGAGACCCATCTGAAATATCATTTGTCGACCGGCAGCGTTTTGACCCCGTCGCAGATGACCAGGTATGCGGAGCTGCGGGGTTACGGCGGTGGCGGGCACAAGCGACACCATCACCATTGACGGCCCGGCTGCACCTTGCAAGCCGGTGCAGCCGCCTTTACCTCCTTTCCCATCCTGACTATTGTCAGGGCTGGCGATATCCCGGTCGACCGCAAGTCTTTCAGGGAATACCGGAACGGCGCTTCCGATGGGTCGCCTTACCCAACCAATGCCTGTCTTGCGCGCGGCAACCGCAGCTCGCGATCATGCATGGAGCGCCCGATGAATCGTCTTGCCGGCCTTGTCCTGGCCTTCGCCTTATCGTTAGCCATCCCCTCGCCCGCCGCCGCGCAGAACAAATCGCTGACCATCTTCGCCGCAGCCTCGATGAAGAATGCGCTTGACGAGATCGACGCCGCCTACGCCGCGAAGAGGGGCGCCAAGATCACCGTCAGCTACGCCGCCAGTTCCGCGCTCGCCCGACAGATCGAACAGGGCGCACCGGCCGATATATTCATCTCCGCCGATACCGACTGGATGGACTACGCAATCGGGAAGAAGACCATCAACGAACCGAGCCGGGTCAATTTGCTCGGCAACAGCATCGTGCTGATCGCACCGAAGGATTCGAAAATCAACCATGTGAACATCGGCCCCGGCTTCGATCTTGCAAGACTCGCCGGCGACGGCCGGATCGCCACGGGCGACGTGAAATCCGTGCCCGCCGGCAAATACGCCAAGGCAGCGCTGGAGAAGCTCGGCGCATGGCAGGCCGCCGAGCCGAAATTTGCGATGGCCGTTGACGTTCGCGCCGCACTGACGCTGGTGGCGCGCGGCGAGGCTGCACTCGGCATCGTCTATTCCACCGACGCCAAGGTCGAGACCGGCGTCAAAATCGTCGGCACCTTTCCGGCCGATTCCCATCCGGCGATCATCTATCCCGTCGCGGCGACGATGACCGCGAAGCCGGATGCCTCAGACTATCTCGTCTTCCTGCGTTCGATCGCGGCGAAGGGCATTTTTGAAAAATACGGCTTCAAATTCCTCGTCAGCCCGTCAACCTGATGTTCGAGATTTCGCCGGCCGAATGGACCGCCATCCTGCTGTCGCTGCGGGTGGCCATCATCGCAACGCTGGTGGCGACGCCGTTCGGCATCGCGTTGGCGTGGCTGCTGGCGCGGCGTGAGTTCTGGGGCAAATCGGTCCTCGACGCCCTGGTCCATTTGCCGCTGGTGCTGCCACCGGTCGTCACCGGCTATTTGTTGCTGCTGACCTTCGGCCGCCGTGGCCTGGTCGGGGCGTGGCTCGCCGACAACGTTGGCATCGTGTTCGCGTTTCGCTGGACCGGCGCCGCGCTTGCCTGCGGCATCATGTCGTTTCCGCTGCTGGTGCGGCCGATCCGGCTCTCGATCGAGGCGGTCGACCGTCGCCTCGAGCAGGCGGCAGGCACGCTCGGCGCGGCGCCGTGGCAGGTGTTTGCGACGGTAACCCTGCCGCTGGCGTTGCCGGGCGTACTCGCAGGCATGGTGCTCGGCTTCGCCAAGGCAATCGGCGAGTTTGGCGCCACCATCACCTTTGTTTCCAACATTCCCGGCGAAACCCAGACCATTTCATCGGCGATCTACTCGCTGATCCAGACGCCGGACGGCGATGCCGCGGCGGGACGGCTGGTTGTCGTTTCCACCGTGATCGCGATGGGCGCCCTGATCGCCTCCGAATGGTTCGCGCGGCGCGCCACGCAGCGCGTGCACGGGAATTGACCCATGCTGCGCGTTGACGTCACCAAGCAACTCGGCGAGTTCTCGCTTGAAGCCTCGTTCGAAAGCCAGGGGCGCGTCACCGGCCTGTTCGGCGCATCCGGCGCCGGCAAGACCTCGCTGATCAATATGATCGCAGGGCTCTTGCGGCCCGATCGCGGCATCATCGCACTCGACGATGAGACGCTCGATGATACATCCGCAGGCGTCCACGTGCCGCCGCACCGGCGACGGATCGGCTACGTGTTTCAGGACGCCCGGCTGCTTCCGCATCTCGACGTGCGGCAAAACCTCGACTACGGCCGGCGCATGAACCGGCTCGCGGCGGATCCCGCGCAATTCAAGCGCATCACCGACCTGCTCGATATCGGCCATCTGCTCGATCGCCGTCCCGGAAAACTCTCCGGCGGCGAGCGCCAGCGCGTCGCGCTCGGCCGCGCGCTGTTATCGAAGCCGCGGCTGTTGCTGCTGGACGAGCCGCTGGGATCGCTCGACGAAGGCCGCAAGGAGGAAATCCTGCCCTATTTGGTGCGGCTGCGCGACGAAGGCATCCCCATGGTCTATGTCAGCCACGACGCGGCCGAGCTGCGTCAGCTCGCGACCCAGATCGTGATGCTCAAGCGCGGCCGCGTCACCGCGCTCGGCGGCGTCAAGGTGCTGACGTAGCGCTACTCCGGCACAATCCGCACCGCGCCGCGGGCTGCGCTCGTCGTCAGCGCGGCATAGGCCTTCAGCGCCATCGACACGTTGCGGCTGCGCTTCTTGGCGGGCTTCCAGGCGTCCGCCCCGCGGGCCAGCATGGCTTCGCGGCGCTTTGCCAGCGTCGCGTCATCCACCACGAGGCTGATCGAGCGCGCGGGGATGTCGATCTTGATCAGGTCGCCGTCTTCCACGAGGCCGATCAGGCCGCCTTCAGCCGCTTCCGGCGAAATGTGTCCGATCGACAGGCCCGAGGAGCCGCCGGAGAACCGGCCATCGGTGATCAGCGCGCAGACCTTTCCAAGCCCTTTCGACTTCAAATAACTCGTCGGATACAGCATCTCCTGCATGCCGGGGCCACCGCGGGGTCCCTCATAACGGACCACGACGACGTCGCCGGCCTTGATCTTGCCGCCCAAAATACCTTCGACCGCGGCATCCTGGCTTTCAAAGATCCGCGCCGGTCCTTCGAACTTCAAAATGCTCTCATCGACGCCCGCCGTCTTCACGATACAGCCGTCGAGCGCGAGGTTGCCCGAGAGCACCGCGAGGCCACCGTCCTTGGAGAAAGCGTGCGCGGCGTCGCGGATGCAGCCGGTGGCTCGGTCGGTATCGAGTTCCTCGAACCGGCGCTCCTGGCTGAAGGCGACCTGCGTCGGCACATTGCCCGGCGCCGCCGTGAAGAATTTTCGGACGCTTTCGCTCTTGGTCTGCTTGATATCCCAGCGGCTCAGCGCGTCTTCCAGCGTCTTGCTGTGAACCATCGGCAGACTACGGTTAAGCAGCCCGGCGCGGTCGAGTTCGCCGAGGATGGCCATGATGCCGCCGGCGCGGTGCACGTCTTCCAGATGCACGTCCGCCACCGACGGCGCGACCTTGCACAGCACCGGCACCCGCCGCGACAGCCGGTCGATATCCTGCATCGTGAACGGCACCTTGCCTTCGTAAGCCGCCGCCAGCAGATGCAGCACGGTGTTGGTCGAGCCGCCCATGGCGATGTCGAGCGTCATGGCGTTCTCGAACGCCTTGAAGTTGGCAATCGTCCGCGGCAATGCGGTTTCGTCATCCTGCTCGTAATAGCGCCGCGCCAGGTCGACGATCAGGTGCCCGGCCTCCACGAACAATCCCTTGCGGTCGGCATGCGTCGCCAGCACCGAGCCGTTACCCGGCAGCGCCAAGCCAAGCGCCTCGGTCAGGCAGTTCATCGAATTGGCGGTGAACATGCCCGAGCAGGAGCCGCAGGTCGGACACGCCGAGCGTTCGATCTCCTCCACGTCCGCATCGCTGACATTGCTGTCGGCGGCTGCGACCATGGCATCGATCAGGTCGACCGCGCGGATCTTGCCCTTGAGGTTGACCTTGCCTGATTCCATCGGGCCGCCGGACACGAACACGGTCGGAATGTTGATGCGCAGCGCCGCCATCAGCATGCCGGGCGTGATCTTGTCGCAGTTGGAGATACAGACCATCGCGTCGGCGCAATGCGCGTTGACCATGTATTCGACGCTGTCGGCGATGATTTCGCGCGACGGCAGGCTGTAGAGCATGCCGTCATGGCCCATCGCGATGCCGTCATCGACCGCGATGGTGTTGAACTCCTTGGCGACGCCGCCCGCCTTCTCGATCTCGCGCGCGACGAGCTGGCCGAGGTCCTTCAGGTGCACGTGGCCGGGCACGAACTGGGTGAAGGAGTTGACGACCGCAATGATCGGCTTGCCAAAGTCCTCGTTCTTCATGCCGGTGGCGCGCCAGAGGCCGCGGGCGCCCGCCATGTTGCGGCCGTGGGTCGTGGTTCGGGAACGATAGGCGGGCATGATCTATCCTTCTTGGATCGGGAAAGGCGTCTTTTAGACGGTAAGCCCGGCCGCTTAAAGCGGCTTGCTGCAGGGTCGCCATGCGCAGGCACGCTCAAAACGGGACAGGAGCAGACGCCCCTGCCCCGGCTACCGCTAGACGACCTCGCGCGCGCGCAGTTCCGCGATCGCCTTCGTGTCATAGCCGAGCGAGGCCAGCACCTCGTCGGTGTGGGCACCGAGCGCGGGCGCCATGTGGTCCAGCCTTCCGCCGCCATGGGCGAGCTGAAAACCGCTGCCGGCGAAGCGCAGGCGGCCATAGGGCGTATCGATCTCCTGAATGGCGCCGCGCGCGGCGACCTGCGGGTGGTCGATCACCTCCTCGATCTTCCAGATGCTGGCACAGGGCGCGCCTGCGGCTTCCAGGAGCTTTTCCCACTCGCGCGGGTCCTTCTTGGACAGCGCCTCCTCGATGATGGCCCGTAGCGCCGGCTCGTTTTCCTGACGGGCAAACCAATCAACAAAGCGGGAATCCTCAAGCGCATCGGCGCGGCCGAGCGCGGTCATCAAGGCGCGGTATTGCTTCTCGCTGTTGACGGCGAGCAGAAGATAGCCGTCGCCCGCCTTGAACAGGTTGGCGGTGGGCCTTCGGCTCACGGCCTGATTGCCGGAAAGCTGCTGGCGGTGGCCGGCGACCGAGTAATCCGCGACCTGCCCGGACAGAAACGCCAGCGTCGCCTCCAGCATGGAGACGTCGACCATCTGTCCCTTGCCGGTATGGCTGCGCTGGAACAGCGCGCTCGACACGCCAAAGGCTGCGGTCGCGCCCGACAGCACGTCGCAAACCGCAAAGCCGGCCCGCGTCGGCCCGGTCTCGGCGTGACCGGTGATCGACATGATGCCTGATAGCGCCTGGATCTTGCCGTCATAGCCGGCTCCCAGCCGTTCCGGCCCGGTCTGGCCGAAGCCGGAAATGGCGCAATAGATCAGCCGCGGGTTGATCTCAGACAGCGCGGCATAGCCGATGCCGAGCTTGTCCATCACGCCGGGACGAAAATTCTCCATCACCACGTCGGCCTGCGCGGCGAGCTGCTTGACGATGGCAATCGCTTCCGGCCTCGAGAGGTCGAGTGTCAGGCTGCGCTTGTTGCCGTTGATCGCCTGCCAGCCCGGCGCGAGCCCCCGCTCGGCCCATTCGCGGCTCAGCGGCGTGCGGCGCATGTCCTCGCCCTCGCGCCGCTCCACCTTGATGACGTCGGCCCCGAGCAGCGCGAGCTGGTAGCTCGCATAGGGGCCCGCCAGCACCTGCGTGAAGTCGAGAATCTTCACGCCTTCGAACGGTCGGGTCAAAGGGGTATCCTCCTGCTTCCTCTCCCCTTGTGAGAGAGGATGGCCGTGAAGTCCACCCTCCCCTGGAGGGGAGGGTGACGGGGTCACGCCGCGCGGTTGCCGCGTGCGATTTCCTTCTGCTTGTCGAACTCGGCGCGGCGCCGCGCCAGTTCTTCCGGGCTCATCTGCGAGACGTTGTTGTAGTCGAGCTTCCAGGAAGCATTCTCGCTCCAGCGCAACGGCGACTGCATCGTGGTGCGCGCGCCGGGCGCGGACTCGAGTAGCCGCAGCGCCAGTTCGAGCGTCAGCGCCTGCGACGCCAAATCATGCGGCTTGCCGGCGGAATTGCCGAGCGGGAAGTCCGAAAACAGGAAACGCGGCGCGGCCGCGTATTCGACAATATCCTTGGCGCAACCCATCACCACGGTGGCGATGCCGTTGGCTTCGAGGTGACGAGCCACCAGAGCAGAGGTCTGATGGCAGACCGGGCAGTTCGGCACGATCACGGCGGCATCGACCTTGTCGGCGAGGCAGCGGGCGAGGATGTCGGGCGCGTCGACGTCGATGGTGACGCGGTGACTGCGATTGGTCGGCGCCCCGAAGAAGCGCGGCGCGACCTCGCCGATCCGTCCCGCGGCGGCGGCTTTCAGAAGCTGCGGCAGCGGAAACCAGGTGCCGCTGTCGGTGGCCGTGGTGTGCTTGCGGTCGTAGCCGATATGCGAGATGCGCAAATCGTGCTCTTTCGAGGTATCGCCGTCATAGACCTGGTAGAACTTGGCGCTGCCGTTGTACGCCGCGCCCGGTCCCTGATCGCCCTTGGTGGGATCATACTGGGCGGCCGTGGTGACGATGGTGACGCGCGATTGCGCGAGCGGCTTTTTCAGCGGCTGGAACGGCGCGTCGACATAATGCGCCCAGCGGTAGGGCGTGGTGTAGCCAATCGCCGCGTAGTAGTCGCGGGTCCGCTGCATATAGGGAACGGCAGCATCATAATCGGGCGCAAAGCCGAGCTGGTCGTCAGAGGGGCCGGACATTGTTGTGTCTCCTGCGTTTCCACCGTGCGGCCGTGAAGCGGCGGCCTTGCCCCGCAAGGCTAATGATACTCCGTTCATTCCTCAACTGCGGATATTGCATCAGACCTGCGCGGAATCGCTTCCTGAGCGCACGAATGCAGGCTGGATGGCATTGAACGCTTGCTGCGTGCTGCAGGTCACACGTGAACGCGCGTTCATAAAAATCCCTCGAACTTTCTCCGCCCCGGGCACGTCTCACAGGCATATCAGGCAATCATGCCTGGAGCGGAGAACAGAAATGTTTCGTAAGATTACCCTCGCTGCCGTCGCCGCCATTGCCATGACCGCGGCTGCGGTCGCACCGGCGTCCGCCGGCGGAAAGCATGGTGGCCATCATGGCCACGGCCACGGTCATCATGGCCATGGTCATCACGGCCACGGTCATCATGGCCATGGTCATCACGGCCACGGTCATCATGGACATCATGGGCATGGTCACTGGGGCCATCGCCACTTTGGAACGTCGTTCTATGTCGGCGGAAGCTGCTACAAGACCATCTTCACCAAGTATGGTCCGCGCACCGTGTACGTCTGCGCTCCCTACATCTATTGAGAGCGCATAGTACATGATGGGAAGGCCTCAGCCGACGGCTGGGGCCTTTTTCGTTCGCTGAATCGTCCACTAGTACCGCGGCACAGGGATTAATCACCGTGCAGCGGTACTAGAGGTAGGATAGCCACCAGTCGCTGCGACGTTTTTTGATGCCGGCAAACCAGTTGCAAAGCGGATAGAGCGCCGCCACAACCGCAAGCCACACGGAAAAGACGCCCAGGAGGCCGACGCCGTATCCGTTCGGCTTGTCGGCAGGGAATGGACCAAACAGCCAGCTGGTCTCCGCACCGCTCGCCCACGCGAAGATCACCGCGAGCGCGTGGATGACAAAAACATGAACCACATAATAGAAGAATGGAACGCGGCCGAAGGTGGTGACCCACGCCGCGAACCGGCCGCGCGCGTTCTCAACCGCAGCAAGCAGCAGCAATGCCGGCCCGATCGTCATGGCCAGATACAGCAGCGATGGCGGATATTTTTCGCAGTTGATGAAGGACAGCAACGTCGCAATTGCACCGGCTTGAACGCTCCAGGGCGCGGGGTCGCCGTAGACGTTGCTCGCCCGCAGCAGGACGAAACCGACCACCGCGACGGTGCCCCATCCAACGAGCCAGCGCGTCCGCTTCGTACGATCGAGCGTGAAGACCGGACCGAGCGCGTAGCCCGCCGCCATCACGCCGATCCACGGGATCAACGGGTAGACCGCGAACCACTTCACGGTGGCGCCGAACTGCAGCAAAGCCGGCTCATGCAGGAAATTCCAGATCGGCGCGGCCGGGCCAAAGGCCTCTGCCTTGATGGGATCGAGTAGATTGTGCCAGGCGATCAAGACGAGCGCGATGGCCGCGACCGCACTGCGCGGCAGAAAGACCAGCACTGAGAGCGCAATCATCGACGCGCCGATAGCGAAGATGACCTGGCTGAAGAAGTAGCCGAGATCGAAGCTGAGGGT
The DNA here is from genome assembly GCF_036924675.1 of Bradyrhizobium sp. AZCC 1578. NCBI lineage: Bacteria > Pseudomonadati > Pseudomonadota > Alphaproteobacteria > Hyphomicrobiales > Nitrobacteraceae > Bradyrhizobium > Bradyrhizobium sp. AZCC 1578. The sequence goes on along the minus strand of NZ_JAZHRZ010000001.1, from coordinate 4,440,580 downwards.
CCATGCAAGGCGGACGAGCGTGAGCTAGATCAGTACGAGCCAAATCCCGCGCGTGAGCAGGAAGCGGCTGAGCTGCCGCGTGCTACGGCCGCGCTCACCGTAGAGGAATGCCGACACACCTGCGAGAAAGACGAAGGCGGGTGCACAGAAATGCGTGATCCAGCGCGTCATGAACAGCGCGGGATCGGTCACGTCGCGCGGGTTGAACCCACCCGGGGCGAAGAAATCGCGCACATGGTCGAGCGCCATCAATATCATCACGAGGCCGCGCACGAGGTCGACGGAATCGATGCGCCTGCGCGCCGCCGTCTGCCCGGCGATTCCGTTCCTCGCCTGGCCGGTCCAGGACAGGGCTCCCCGTTGCTCGGCTTCGAGGCTCGCATTCATGATTTGATCCTCCCAGCGCACAAGTACGGCAAAGGTGCCGCGGGAGTTTCAGTCCGGCTGCCGCGCCGGCGCCTCAGCTCGCCAGCTTCACCGGGATCTTCAGCTAGTGAACGCCGATGGTGTTAACGCTCGAGCGCGAGGGATTCATCAAAAGGCAACCGCGCAGCCCCCGCAGCTCGAACTGCTCGTTGATCCGAAACACCTGCCAGAGCTACTTTGACCCCCCGTTCAACCTGTCATAATCCCTGTGCAGCGGTACTGGCCGACGGCTTTCGATGGAACTGAAGAGCTTGAGAACTCGTTCAGAATGCACGCGCTCCTGATCGCATCAGAACGCTGAACAGGAGGAAGCAGGCACCAATCGCCGCAACGGAGGTTTGCAATGCCCAGTACCGCAGGAACGACGGATCACGTTTACAAGATTCTGGATCTCGCCGGATCGTCCGAAAAAAGCATCGAGGATGCCATTCAGAACGCCATCACCCGCGCATCAAAGACCATTCGCGAATTGAAATGGTTCGAGGTCGTGCAGACCAGAGGCCATATCGAAAATGGGTCTGTTCGCCATTACCAGGTCACCTTGAGAGTCGGGTTTACGCTGGAGGAGTAGCTCTGGCGCAACGCGAATCCAAACGGCGCGCTCTGTGACGGACCACAGCCAAAGGAAGGCGGTGGCGGTCATGCCCCTGCCACCGACGACCAGACCTCCGCAAGCTTGCGCTTGAAGGCCTGCCAGCTTGTCAGGGGAACGACCTTCTCCTCCTCTTCAGGCAGCCGCAGGCCAACCACGTTGACGCGGCCGCCACTGATATTGCGCGCGACAAGGACGATGGGATCCAATGCCAGCTCCGCGCCTGCTTTCGGCGCGTGGTCGAGATGGATATCGAAATAATCCGACAGCGTCAGCTTGGCCTGATCCTCGCTGATAGTGACGCCATAGACCTCCGCCAGTTCACCCAGCGTGTGCTCGCCCGACACCATGAAATCCCCGAGCAGATGCGGGTCAGGCGCCGTGCTCGGCGGCATATCGACAAAGAAACGATCCAGCGCCTCGGCCTTTTCCGGCGGCGCCAGCAGATAGACGTAGTCGCCGGCTTCGATCGGATCGGCCTCGGCGGGCGAGAGAATCCGCTCGTCGCGGATGACGAGCGTCGGCTTTGACCAGGATGGCGTAAGGCCGCGCCGGAAATACAGGCTCTTCGCCCGTACCGGATAGCCGACCAGTTGCTGCTCAAGCTGGCCGGGCAGATCGAGCTCGACGCGCCGCGGACCGCGTTCGACGCGCGGCAGCGCCACGTGCAGCCACCGCGCCGCCGGCGCCAGTGTCCAGCCCTGCAGCAAGAGCGAGATGATGACCACGACAAAGGCGACGTCGAAATAGAGATAGGCTTTTGGCAATCCGACCAGCATCGGGATCGAGGCGAGGAAGATCGCGACCGCGCCACGCAGGCCGGTCCAGGCGATGAAGATCTTTTCCCGCCAGTTGAATCGGAACGGTACCAGGCACAGCAACACCGCGATCGGCCGCGCCACCAGCATCAGCACCAGCGCCACGATCACGGCCGGACCGACGCTATCCAGCAGGCGCTGCGGCGACGCCAGCAGCCCAAGCAGGACGAACATCACGATCTGCGCCAGCCAGGTCGCGGCATCGAGAAACGTCACCACCGAATTATGGGCGCGCGTCGGCCGGTTGCCGACGATGATTCCCGCGAGATAGACCGCGAGAAAGCCCGACGCGTGTGCAATCTGCGCGACACCGAAAACCACCAATGCAGCGGTCGTGACGAAGGGCGCATGCAAGCCCTGCGGCAGCGCCATGCGATTGAGCGCCAGCACCACCAGGCGACCGCCGACCACGCCGAAGATGGCACCGAGCAGACCTTCGCGCGCGAGTTCGAATGCGACATGCCCGGGTGAGCTTTGACCGATGGAAATGAATTCGACCAGCATCAAGGTGAGGAAGATCGCAAACGGATCGTTGGTGCCGGATTCCGCTTCCAGCGTCGCCCCGACACGCGGACGCAGGCGCAGGCCCTGGGTGTGGACGAGCAGAAACACCGCGGCAGCATCGGTCGACGCCACCACCGCGCCGACCAGCAGCGACTCGGTCCAGTTCAGGTCGAGCGCATATTTGGCGACGGGCGCTGTTATCAGCGCGGTGAGCAATACGCCGATCGTCGCCAGCACCATCGAGGGCGCCAGCACCGTGCGGATGCTCTGAAATTTGGTTCGCAGGCCGCCGTCGAACAGGATCAGCGCCAGCGCCACCGAGCCGACCAGATAGGTGGTGCGGACATCATCGAAGCTGAGCTGGCCCGGCCCGGCATCGCCCGCCAGCATACCGATCAGGAGGAACACCAGTAGCAGCGGCGCCCCGAAGCGCAACGCCAGCAGGCTCGACAGGATGCCCGCCATCACCAGAATGGCGCCCAGAAAGATGGCGATGCTGACCGAGTCGAGAGAAGCCATGAACCTCCGATATCGTCGCAAATACTTGCAATTGCATCCTTATCGTTGCCACACTTGATCGCCAACCCATTTCTGCGATCGCGGCAATGTGCCCGATTTACGGGGCCTGACCTTCCCCCGTAGCTGCGTATCGATGGCATCCGCACGTCGCCTGTGAGAATCTGCCTGCTATTCGCGAATCACCTTTGTCTGATGGGGCCAGAACCTCGAACGAGAATTTTCCGATGGACCTGAAAGAGATCATCGAGATCCTGCACAACGCCGCACGTTCGGTCGGCGCGGAGGTCACCTCGCCCTGGTTCTATCTGCAACTGGGACTGATCCTGACGGCCGCAGGCATCGCCTGGGCCGGCGCCGCCGCCGTGCGCTCCAGGATCGACGTGTCGTCGGTTGCGATGGGCTGGCCGGCGCCGTTCCGGCTGTTCGTCCGCGTGCTGGTCGGCAGCACGTCAACGGCGGTGTTCGCGCTTCTGATGATGCTGACGCGCTGGGTCATGATCGCGTCGACCTGGCCGAGCCGCAGCTATCTGCTCGCGGTTGCCGCCAAGCTCGCCTTCGCGTGGCTGGTCATCAACCTTATCACCTCGGTGATCCGCAATACCTTCGTGGTCCGGCTGGTGTCGATCTCGGCCTGGCTGGTCGTGGCCCTGAGTATTCTGGGCCAGCTCGAGCCGGTGGTCGAGGCGCTCGACTCGGTCTCGATCGTGCTCGGCGATCTCAGGTTGACGCCGCTGCTCCTGATCAAGCTCGGCGCGCTCCTGATCGTGACGCTATGGCTGACCAATATCGCCAGCAACTTCGTGGAAGGGCGCATCACCCGGTCCGGCGATCTGACGCCATCGATCCAGGTTCTCCTCGTCAAGATCGTCCGGTTCACGCTGATGGTATTTGCCATTGCGGTTGCCCTGAGCGCGGTCGGCATCAACCTCGCGGCGCTCGCGGTGTTCACCGGCGCGGCCGGCGTCGGTATCGGTCTCGGCCTGCAGAAGATCGTCGCCAACTTCATCAGCGGCATCATCCTCCTGGTCGACAAGTCGGTGAAGCCGGGCGATCTCGTCACCATCGGCGACAACACCGGGCGCATCAGCACGATGAAGACGCGCTACATCTCGGTTGCCGCCGGCGACGGCCGCGAGTTCCTGATCCCGAACGAGGATCTGGTGACCCAGAAGGTCGTGAACTGGACCTATACCGACAAGAACACGCTGGTGAAGGTGCTGTTCAGCACCAATTACGACGCCGATCCGCGAGCGGTGTGCAAGCTGGCCATCGACCTTGCCGGCGCCGTGCCGCGCGCCATCAAGAACAAGCCCCCGAACTGCATCCTGACCGAATTCGCCGAGGCCGGGATGAAGTTCTCCCTGACCTTCTGGCTGCCCGATCCTGATGGACTCGACAACGTCAAGAGCGACGTGATGCTGGAGCTGTGGGACGCGTTCAAGCGGGAGGGGATCCGTGTTCCCTATCCGGTCCGCGAAATCCGCGTCCGCGGCGGCGCGCTGCCGGTCGAGCCCGTGGTGGAAGTTTCCGGCTAGATGCAAGCCTTTTAAAGCCGTGCCGTGGCCCAAACCTCGGCTTGCGCTGACCGGTTGGATCATTAAATTAGGCATTCAAAATCAGTCCTTTTTCCGTTCCAAAAGTATGACCCGCCCATGAGCTATATCGAAGCCACCGACACCTCCTTGCGAAAAACCGGCCAGATCAAGCTGCATGGCGCCAGCGGCTTCGCCGGCATGCGCAAGGCAGGCGCGCTGGTGGCCAAATGCCTCGACGAGCTCACCGACGTGGTCCAGGCGGGCGTTCCGACGTCGCGGATCGACGAATTCGTCCGCGACTTCGCCTTCAGCCATGGCGCCTATCCGGCGACGCTGATGTATCGCGGGTACCGCTACTCGACCTGTACCTCGATCAATCACGTGGTCTGCCACGGCATGCCGGGCGACCGCGCGCTGAAGGAAGGCGACATCGTCAACATCGACGTCACCTTCATCGTCGACGGCTGGTACGGCGATTCCAGCCGGATGTATGTGATCGCCCCGATCGCGCGCAAGGCCGAGCGGCTGATCGAAGTCACCTATGAGGCGATGATGCGCGGCATTGCCGCGGTGAAGCCCGGCGCCACCACCGGCGACATCGGCCATGCCATCCAGAGTTTTGTCGAGCCGCAGGGCATGAGCGTGGTGCGCGATTTCTGTGGCCATGGCCTCGGGCGCATGTTCCACGACGAGCCCAACATCATCCATATCGGCCGGCCCGGCGAAGGCGTGATGCTCAAGCCCGGCATGTTCTTCACCATCGAGCCGATGATCAATCTCGGCAAGCCGCATGTAAAAATCCTGTCCGACGGCTGGACCGCGGTGACGCGTGACCGCTCGCTCTCGGCGCAATTCGAACATTCGGTCGGCGTGACCGCGACTGGCGTCGAAATCTTTACGCTGTCAGAGCGCAACGGCGAGAAGCCGCTGGCGGCGGCTTAAATTCCGCTTCGGCCCAACCCGGCTACATCGAACGCAGTCGGCTCAACTTTCTGGTTGCGACGCACGACGCGACTGCTTGAACGAGGCTGCCACAGCGGCGTGTTGCAAGTCGTTCTCAACACGACAGCGCCTTCCTGCCGCCAGTCAACTAATCCTAACCTTTGCGGAATAGGCCGGGCGCGCCGGTGTAGGACTCGGCACGGGGCACCTTCCGGCAGCGAGAGCCTCTGGCGGGCCAGGGATCAACCAAAGGGAGCAAGAGCAATGTTCGAGATTTCACGTCGCGATCTGATCCTCGGGAGCACGGGGGCGGCGCTGGTTTTCGGCCTCAAGGGGCCGGTTTCGTTCATCGGCGCGGCGCATGCGCAGCGCGCCGCCGACAGCCTCAAATTCAAGGTCGGCGACATCGAGGCCTTCAGCCTGCATGAGGGCAGTGTCGAGCGCGCCGCCACTGAGGGAATGATCAAGAACGCCTCGCTTGACGACATCAAGAAGGCGCTGACGGCTGCCGGCATCAACCCGGACAAGTTCGACAATCCCTTCACTGTCACCGCGATCCGGACTGGCGGCAAGGTCGTGCTGTTCGACACCGGCTTTGGCGGCAATGGCCCTGCGACAGTGGGCAAGCTCGCCGACAACATGAAGGCGGCTGGCCTTGATCCGGCGACGGTTTCAACGGTCGTGATCTCGCATTTCCATCCCGATCACATTTCCGGGCTGTGGGTGAAAGAAACCAACGCGCAGGTTTTCCCGAATGCGGAAATCCTGATGCCCGAGGTGGAGTACAAGTTCTGGACCGATCCGGCGCTGGTCGAGAAGATGCCCGAGAATATGCGGCCCCTCGTCAAGCGAATCCAGGCAACTTTCCCGACCTGGAAGAACATCAAGCAGTACAATGACGGTGCCGACCTCGCGCCCGGCGTCAAGGCGATTGCCACGCCCGGCCACACCGTCGGCCACATGTCGTTCCTGGTCGCTTCGGGCGGGCAGCAGTTGTTCATCCAGAGCGACGTCACCGGCATGCACCAGTTGTTCGTGCGCAATCCCGGCTGGTTCTCGTCCTTCGACGCCGACGGGCCGAAGGCGGAAGCCACGCGGCGCGCGTTCTTCGACCGCGTCATCGCGGAAAAGGGCATGATCGCCGGCTATCACTTCGGCTTCCCGAATGTCGGCACGCTGACAAAGGACGGCAACGGCTACGCATTCGCGGCCGTGAAGGCCTGATCGCAGGTAAGAAGCGAAACGAAGGCGCCGCGCTATGTGTGCGGCGCCTTTTCTTCAGATGCTGTCGCACTTTAGAGTTGCAAAAGCTCGCAGGCACGGCATGGTTACGGCCGATGCCTGCCAAGACCAGCAATCCCCCGGATCAATCCACAGAGACGCCGCACTATCACGGCCATCGCGAACGCCTGCGCGAGCGCTTCTATGCGGCCGGGCCGGAGGCGCTGAGCGACTACGAGCTGCTGGAGATGGCGCTGTTTCCGGCCCTGCCCCGGCGCGACACCAAGCCGCTGGCAAAGGCGCTGTTGAAGAAATTCGGCTCGTTCGCCGAAGTCATCCATGCGCCGGTGGTGCGCCTGCGCGAGGTCGACGGCATCGGCGAGGCCTCGGTGAACCAGATCAAGCTGCTCGCCGCGGCGGCGAGCCGGGTCGCGAAGGGCGAGATCAAGCGCAAGATTGCGCTCTCGTCCTGGAACGACGTGATCGATTATTGCCGGAGCGGCATGGCGTTTGCCGACAAGGAGCAGTTTCGCCTGCTATTCCTTGACAAGCGCAATCAACTGATCGCCGACGAGGTGCAGCAGACCGGCACCGTCGACCACACCCCGGTCTATCCGCGCGAGGTGATCAAGCGGGCGCTCGAACTATCGGCGACCGCGCTGATCCTCGTGCACAACCACCCCTCCGGCGATCCGACGCCGTCGCAGGCCGATATCCACATGACCAAAGCGATCGTCGAGATCGCAAAGCCGCTCGGCATTTCCGTGCACGACCACATCATCGTCGGCAAGAATGGGCACGCGAGTCTGAAGGGGATGCGGCTGATCTAGCGTATTGCTACCGCTCAATAATCGTTTATCGCCAACGAGGCGACCAGCATCGTGCCGCGGCAGGACCTCGCACGGCGAATTCACGACCGATGATATCGAAATCAGGTGATCGCAACGCGCAGTTGCGGTAGTATCCACCTGTCGAGCGCCCCTTCGCGCACTAGCGTCGAGGGCCCGACAAATTGACGTCGGATAGGTTTTCGCATCGGAGGCCGTCATGACCAGCACTTCAGACACCGCAAAGAGCCCTCAAGCCGGTTCGGATACGGCACCGCTACGTGCCAAGTGGGGGTGGATCGTCGCACTCGGCATCGTCTATCTGCTCGCCGGGTTTATCGCGCTCGGCAGCGTCGCAATGGCCACCGTCGTGAGCGTCTTCTTGGTCGGCGTGATGATGATCATCGCCGGCGTCGCAGAGGTGTTTAGCGCCTTCCAGATCAAGAGCTGGGGCAAATTTCTGCTCTGGGCTCTGCTTGGCGTGCTCTACATCATCGCCGGCTTCGCGACGTTCCAGAATCCGTTGCTCGCGGCAGTGCTACTGACCCTCGTTCTCGGCGCTTCGCTGGTGGTCTCGGGCATCATGCGGATCGTGCTGGCTTTCAGCATGAAACGAGAAATGCCCTGGATCTGGGTCGCGCTATCCGGCGTGATCACGCTTCTGCTCGGCGTGCTGATCCTGGTGCGCTGGCCGGTTTCGAGTCTCTATATCCTCGGCCTGTTCCTCGCCATCGATCTCATCATGGCCGGCGCTGGCTGGGTCGGGCTCGGCTTCGGCCTGCGCCGCGCTCGCTGAGGTGTGGTCGGCCGGGCTGCAGCGCAGTCCCTTGATCGACGAAAAGGAGGCGCTCATGCGCTGGATCTACCTTGCCGTCATCATTCTGTTCGTCGCGGCAACGATCATCTTCGTGCTGCAGAACTTCGAGATCGTCACCATGTCCTTCCTCGGCCTGCATGCCCGAGTGCCGCTCGCTGTGCTGATCGCCTTCGCCTACCTGCTGGGCGCGGCGACGGGTGGCAGTCTGTTCGCACTGCTGCGCCGATCTTACGAAAGGTCGAGAGGAAAGTATCGGAGCGTCCTGAATTGAGTGTCGTTTCATCTCCGATCAACGAGGGTGACGATGGACGAAACAGCGCGCGAACCCGTTCTGGTGGACCTTGCTTTGCAGGGCGGAGGCTCCCACGGCGCTTTCACCTGGGGCGTGCTGGACCGTCTGGTCGAGGAGCCGTGGCTGCGGATCGAGGCAATCTCCGGCACGTCGGCGGGCGCAATGAATGCAGCCCTGGTGGCCGACGGGTGGACGCAAGGCGGTGCCGAGGGCGCGCGGGCGGCGCTCGCGGCCTTTTGGCGCGGTGTGTCGCGCGCTGCCGCGTTCAGCCCGCTGCAGCGCTCGCCGCTCGACCGACTGATGGGCCGCTGGACGCTCGACACGTCACCCGCCTATGTCGCCATGGACCTGATGGCACGTGTGCTTTCGCCTTATGATCTCAATCCGCTCGGCCTCAACCCGCTGCGTGCCATCCTCGCCGAAAGCATCGATTTCGAGCGACTGGCCCGGGCATCCATCAGGCTGTTCGTCACCGCGACCAATGTGCGCACCGGCCGCGGCCGAATCTTCCGCAATGCGGAGATCACGGCCGACGTCCTGCTTGCCTCGGCTTGTCTACCGACCATGTTTCAGGCGATCGAGGTCGACGGCGAACCCTATTGGGATGGCGGCTATGCCGGCAATCCGACCCTCACGCCGCTGGTGCGTGAAAGCGACGCTCACGACACCATCCTGGTGCAGATCAATCCGCGCGAACGACCAAAACCGCCGCGTACGGCGAACGAAATTCTCAACCGCCTCAACGAAATCTCCTTCAACTCGCCGCTCATGAAGGAATTGCGCATGATCGCGCTACTGCGCCAGGTGGCGGACCCCGGACACGGCGAGGGCGCGCGCTGGGCCGGAATGCGCACGCACCGGATCATGACCGACGCACTCACGGAGTTCGGCGCATCATCTAAGCTCAACGCTGAATGGGAGTTCGTTTCGCTGCTCAAGGAAGAGGGGCGCAGGAGCGCCGACGCATTCCTCAAGTCGCATGCTGACGATCTCGGCCGGCGCTCCACCGCCGATATCGATGCACTGCTTTTGGAGTGCTGAGGGCGATGACCCTGGTGGGACTTCTCGGCATCCTGATCGGCCTCGGCCTGCTAATCTCGTTCGCCTATCGGGGCTGGAGCGTGCTGCTACTCGCGCCGCTTGCCGCGCTGGTTGCCGCGCTGTTTTCCCGCGAGCCGCTGCTGGCCCACTGGACCCAGACCTTCATGGTCAGCGCAGCAGGCTTTCTGGCCCAGTTCTTTCCGCTGTTCCTGCTCGGCGCCCTGTTCGGCAAACTGATGGAAGACAGCGGCTCGGTCGCCGCGATCGCGAGCTTCATGACGCAGCGGCTGGGCACGCGGCGGGCTGTGCTCGCGGTGGTGCTCGCCGGAGCGCTCGTCACATATGGCGGCGTCAGTCTGTTTGTTGCCTTCTTCGTGCTCGCACCGATGGCGCACGAGCTGTTTCGCAACGCCGGCATCCCGCGGCGGCTGATGCCGGCGGCGATCGTGCTCGGCACCTCCACCTTCACCATGTCGGCGCTGCCCGGTACGCCATCGATCCAGAACGCGATCCCGATGCCGTTCTTCGGCACCACGCCATTCGCCGCGCCCGGCCTTGGCATTCTGGCATCGTTGATCATGCTCGGCTTCGGCCTGTGGTGGCTCAACCGCGACGTGGCCAACTCAAAAAGAAACGGCGAAGGCTTCGGCGACGGCGTGCCGATGCCTTCCGCCCGCCTCGCCACCGACGAAAAGCTGCGCGAACGCGCCACCACCGCGCGGGAGTTCGATCCGGCGGAGATCGTACACGGTGCGATGACCGACGTTCCGCCGTCGGTTGTACTCGCCGCACTGCCGCTCGTTGTGGTGATTATCGTCAATCTCGCGATGTCGCTGCTCATCCTGCCGGCACTGGACACCCGCTTTCTCGCCGAAGCTCGCTGGGGCGCAACGTCGCTCGCGGCCGTCGGCGGCGTATGGGCTGTCATCACAGCCCTGGCCTGTGCGATCGTGACGGTCCTCGCCGTCAGCCATCGGCGATTGCCGGCCCTGCGTGCAACCATGGACGCCGGCGCCAACGCCGCCGTACTGCCGGCCCTGAGCGTTGCGAGCCTGGTCGGCTTCGGCGCCGTGGTGGCGGCGATGCCCGCCTTTGATGTCGTACGCGACACCGTGCTCGGGATCGGCGGCGGACCGCTGGTCTCGCTCGCGGTGGCGACCAACGTGCTCGCCGCGCTCACGGGGTCGGCATCGGGCGGGCTGACCATTGCGCTCGACGCACTCGGGGCGACGTATATGGCGCGCGCGGCGGAGATCGGTCTCGATCCCGCGCTGCTGCATCGCGTGGCGGTGATCAGTTCGGGTACGCTCGACAGCCTGCCGCATAACGGCGCGGTCGTCACGCTGCTCGCCGTCTGCGGATCGACGCACCGGGACAGCTATCGCGACATCGTCGTGGTCGGCATCGTCGGCGCACTCATCGCCCTCGTTGCCGTCATCGCGCTCGGCTCGGTGGCGGGATCGTTCTGAGCCATCGGCGCGGCCTGCCGTCTCAGGGCTGCTGATCTAGCTAGTCGCCTGCATTTACCATTTATTAACTCTCCGCTTCGCGCTTTGGCGAATGCGTGAGAGAGTTGTTCATCGGATGAGAGGGGATAGCTCATTCTCGATTGAGAGGGGATCGATGATGAATCAGCTAGCAGAGCGGATGAGAGGCGCGGCTCTTTCGATGAGCCCGGAGCACCTGGTCGACAAATTTCTGGACTGGCTTGAGGAACTGAGGGGCGCGCTGGCGCTTGCGGAAATCGACGGATTGGCCCGCAACGAGGCGCGAACCAGGATGCTGTACGATTGATCCGGCGACTAAAGCGCGATGACACGGTCGAACCACACAAAGGGCCGCCTCAAATGGGGCGGCCCTTTTGCTCATGAGGATCCGTCGCGCCAGAGGCGTTGTTTATGCGAAGCGTCTCGTCGGCAGGAACGGTCACGCAAGTTTGAGGGGACTGAAGCTCATCTAATGCTGTTTAGCTGAGGACGGCGCGCGAGACGCATATTGGGTCAGCCCGCCGCCATGATGGAGCATCGGATGCGCACGACACGCCGAACGTTCCTGCAAACATCCTTTGCAACGTCCGCTGCCGCGCTCTTGCCGACCTCTCTGCGTGCCCAGCAAGGCCAGCCCGCGCGCCGTCCTATTCCCTCGAGCCGCGAGGAGATGCCGATCGTCGGACTGGGGACCTGGATCACCTTCAACGTCGGCAACGATCCGGGGCTCAGGGACGAATGCGCTGGTGTCATGGCCGCCTTCTTCGAGGCTGGCGGTCGCATGATCGATTCCTCCCCCATGTATGGGTCGTCGCAGCCGGTGGTCGGCTACGGCCTCCAGAAGCTCGGGCGGCCGGCTGCGCTCTTCTCGGCCGAAAAGGTCTGGACGTCCTCGGCGACGGCAGGTCCAGCCCAGATCGAGCAATCGCGTCGCTTCTGGGGCGTGCCGAAGTTCGACCTCGTTCAGGTTCACAATCTGCTCGCCTGGCAGGCGCATCTGCAGACGCTCCTCCAGATGAAAGCCGCCGGTACGCTACGTTACGTGGGAATCACCACCTCCGAAGGCCGCCGTCATGATCTTGTCGAACAGATCATGCGAAACGAGCCGATCGATTTCGTGCAGTTCTCCTACAATGTCGTCGATCGCGAGGCGGAGGCACGGCTGCTGCCGCTGGCGGCAGAGCGCGGGATTGCGGTGATTGTGAACCGGCCGTTCCGGCAGGGCGAGCTGACCAATCGCCTCAGGAACAGGCCGCTGCCGGAGTGGGCGGCCGAACTCGGGGTGTCAAGCTGGGCGCAGCTCATGCTGAAGTTCATCCTGTCTCACCCGGCCGTCACCGTCGCAATTCCCGCGACCACGCGCGTCGACCACGTGCGGGAAAACCTCTCGGCCGCCGCCGGACCGATGCCGGACCTCGCCACGCGGCAGCGCATCTCGGCCCACGTGCAGGCGCTTTGATGTCGGAATGGTGGACCTATCGCGCGGAGGATTTCCTGCTGTTTTCGCCGCGCGTCTACTGGCGCATGTTCGAAACGCACAACGCGGCGCTCTGGCCTCTGCACGTCGTGACGCTTGCCGCCGGCCTGCTCATCCTGCTGATCGCGTGGCGGCCGGGAGTCTTTGCACGCTGGATCACACTCATCCTGGCGATCCTCTGGATCTTCGTCGGGTGGTCGTTCCTGTGGAATCACTATTCGGGCATCAACTGGGCTGCCGCCTATATCGCGCCGGCCTTCGCCATTGAAGGTGGGCTGCTCCTCGTCTTGTCCTTGCGCGATGGTCTTGCGTTCGACCGCCGCGGGCCAGTCGCTTGGACAGGATATCTCCTCCTTGTCTTCGGAATTGCCGGACAGCCATTGCTTGCGCCGCTACAGGGGCGCGGCTGGGCCTCATCCGAAGTCCTTGGCATCGCGCCGGATCCGACGGCGATCGCGACGCTCGGCGTTCTGCTCCTCGCCCGCGGCGGGCTTGTGCCATGGCTGCTGCCGATCCCCGTGCTCTGGTGTCTCCTGAGCGGCATAACGCTGCGGACGATGGGAGAACCGCAAGCCTGGGCCCCTGCTGCCGCCGTGGCGCTTACCGCTGCAGCCTGGATCTGGACGATCATCCGCCAGCGCGGGTCGCTTCCGGCCGCGTGAAGGCACATGCATCAGACGATCTGGCAGACGTTGTAGGCGATGCCGCCCTCGACCAGGTATCCCGACCCGACGCAGACGATGTCGTTCATCCAGGCATATTGTTCCGCCCCGGTTTCGAACAGCGGGTTGGTGCGGAAGTAATAGCGCGACGGGTCAACCTGAGATCGTTTGGCGGGATCAGCCATTTCTGACCGCAATTCGGGCGGCGTGATCCAGCGTCCGCCATAGGTCATGTGCACCAGCGCACCGTCATGCGTGCGCAGCGTCAGGCGGACGTCGAGCGACATCGCGCCATCGCTGCGGAACAGCGCCCAGTCGCCGCCGCCGGGCACCACCTCGCCGCGCAGCTTTGGGCCTTCGAAGCTTCCGCCGGCCGCGCCGAACAGGATGCGGCGGCCAAGCGGACCATCGCCGATGTTCAGCCTTGGATTGAGATCGACGACGATGTCGAACAATGGTGCTGTCCTGATCGCGGCGACCGGTTTGACGCGTGGATCTACTGTCATCATCTGGGTCCTGGTTCGCGGGAGGAAGTCATTCGGCGACAAGCTGCCGGACGCCGGCATCGCCAAATATCCTGCGGCGTACCGCATCGGTCGAGACGCCGGACTGCGCGCAGAGTTCGGCAAGGTCGAAGAAGAATCGCTCGTGGACGATCCGGTCGTCCTTGAACGCAAACTGGATGAATACCGGGAGGTCTGCGCGCCTGCCGTTCGGCACCACGCCGAAGCGATCGCCGGTCAGTGTCATCTGCACGCGGCCCCAGCAAACGAGCGTATCGTCATTGGTTGGCGCGGCCCTGCAGGACGACATTGTAATCCGGGAACGAAGCGAAGAACCGGCTCAGCACCTTCTCGTTCTCGGCAAGGCCACGGGCGGTAGTTCCGAAGGCCGGGTTTTCCAGCACCATGTCGTCGTGGAGGACCTTCAACGCCGCCGGCACGTCCTGACGGCTCTTTGCCTCCGCCAGGGCCTGCGCCAATTCGAACATTCGATCGCTGTTCATGCCCTCCTCCCATAGCTTTCCCTCGAGCTCTCCTGCTCGAATTCATACCAAGTGTCTTTCACATACTATATGTATGTTATATGTTAGTAGTATCATAAGCGTCAAGTGGTATGTCGGGGGCATGCAGGAAGCTGGACGCGAACGAACCCGCCGCGAGGAGTACACGGAAGCCACGAGGCAGGCGCTGCTGGCGGCCGGCCGGGACATTTTCGCGAGCGAGGGCTATCAGGCGGCGGGAATCGAGGCGATCTCGCGCGCCGCGCGCGTGACGCGGGGCGCCTTCTACCACCACTTCGAGGACAAGAAGGCGCTGTTCGACGCCGTGGTCGTCGCTCTGCAGATCGAGGCCGCGGCCAGGATCGAAGCGCGAGCGAAGATGGAGCGTAAGGTATGGGACCGCCTGACCGAGGGCATCGAAGCCTATCTCGACGCCTGCCTCGAACCGGCCTATGCGCGCATCGTCATCCAGGAAGCGCCGGCGGTGCTCGGCAATGCGCGCTACCGGGAGATCGAGGAAGCCCATCCGATGGCCCTGCTCACCGCGACGCTTGCCGCGCTGAAACGCCAAGGCGAGCTCGATTTCGAGGATATCGAGCTCCTGAGCCGCATGGTCGATGCGATGATCTGCGAAGTGGCGCTGCTGCTGCCCGGGGCAGAGAATCCGAAAAGGCTCCGAGCCCGCGGGCAAAAGATCATCGGCAGCCTGCTCGGCGCCTTCCGCACCACTTGAGCGCAAGCGCGCTCACGGCGCGACCCATCGTTGCACCGCCTCGGCAGTGTCGGCCGGTGTGGTGTTAAAGCAGATGCGCGTTTGCGGCGCGGCGAGGTGAACCAGATTGATGATCCGCTCGAACAAGTGCAGCCGCTCTCGCGGCTCGCGCAGCCCGGCGCCGATCATGACGCAGTCATAATGCTTTGCGCCCAGCGCCGCGGCGGCGACGGCTTCGGCGGTATCGCCGAGATCGATCAGGCAGCTATCGGCCTCATAGCCCATCGCGCGAAGCTGTTCGATCTGAGCTCCAACATAGCTCGTCATCAGTTCGGCCGTGAGCCCGGGGAAGGCGCTAAAGTCGACGAAGGAAGGCTCGATGCCGATGGCGAGTACGGTCTTTTTGGCCATGCGGCTGCTCCAGGCAAAATGATCTCCGGGAAAACGCGCGCATCGTCGAACAGGTTCCGGCTTCGACATTTGACAGCATCATTCGACATTCACCGAAGCATTCTTGTCGCAAGATCAGCCATTGTGGTCCGTATCGCCGCTCCAACGAGCGTGCGCTGAATGTCACAGGAGAACGTTATGGCTACCACCAACAACGCAAACCAGAACCTGGTCGTCACCGCATTCTGGGAAGTCAATTCGGGCGAGGAAGCCACCGTCGCGGAGCTTCTGAAAGATTTTCTGCCGCAGGCACAGCGTGAGCCCGGCGTGAAGGCATTCCAGATTCACCAGAACATCGCAAAGCCACGAGAATTCTTCTTTTACGAGGTATTCGCAGGCGAAGCGGCCTTCGCCGAGCATCAGCAGACCGACCACTTCAAGAACATCATTCTCGGGCAGGCGATTCCGAAACTCGCCAAGCGCGAGCGGTCGCAATTCCGGTTCATCTGAAGTCAGAACGGCTTCGGCGCGCCACTGCTCGTCTCAGTGGCGCGCCGCCGCAACAATTCGCGTTCGCGCTTGTTGGTTGCAAGTGTTGACGCGAGCTCGAACGCAGCGCGGGCTTCTGCAACGCGGCCGAGTTTGTGCAGCAGATCGCCGCGGACGCTTGGGAACAGGTGATAGGTCTTCAGCGCGGGCTCGCCGGCCAATCCGTCCACGATCGCAAGCGCAGCCGCCGGCCCTTCGGCCATACCGATAGCCACGGCCCGGTTGAGCTCGATGATCGGCGAGCGCACCAGCGCGCCCAATTTGGCGTAGAGCTCGGCGATGCGCGGCCACTCGGTTTCATCAGGTGTAACGGCCCTGGCGTGACAGGCGACGATCTCAGCCTGCAGTGCATAGAATCCGCCCGCTCCGCCGAGCTCGTAGGCTCGTGCCAGCGCCAGCAATCCCCGGCGGATCTGCAGCCGGTCCCACAGCGCGCGGTTCTGGTCCATCAGAAGAATCGGATCGCCGGCTGGGTCGGTGCGCGCCGCGGTGCGCGAAGCATTCAGCTCCATCAGCGCGAGCAGGCCGTGGGCTTCAGCTTCCTGCGGCGCGACCAGCGTCAGCACACGGCCCATGCGCAGCGCGTCGTTGCAGAGCTGCGGCCGTAGCCATTCGTCGCCGCGGGCGGCCGTATAGCCTTCGTTGAAGATGAGATAGACGACCTCCAGCACCGAGGCGAGCCGTTCCGAAAGCTGCACGCCGCGCGGCGTTTCGTAGGCTAGGCCGGATTCGGACAGCGTCCGCTTCGCCCGCACGATGCGCTGGGCGATGGTCGCTTCCGGCTGCAGGAAAGCGCGCGCGATCTCTTCCGTGGTCAGACCGCAGATCATTCGGAGCGCCAGCGCCGCGCGCGCCTCGCGCGACAGTTTTGGATGGCAGGCGGTGAAGATCAGCCGCAGCAACTCGTCACCAATATCGTCGTCGAGTGCGGCGTCCAGATCCGGCATCGCCTGTTGCTCCTGCTCGAGGTCGCGCGTCAGCATCTCATGCTTGCGCGCGAGCATGCTGCGGCGGCGCAGATGATCCAGCGCACGGCGCTTGGCCAGCGCCATCAGCCACGCCCCGGGCTTCTCCGGCACGCCGCTGGCGGGCCAATGCTCCAGCGCCGCGACCAAGGCTTCCTGGGTCAAATCCTCCGCCAGCGGCACGTCGCGCAGCATTCGCGACAGACCCGTGATCAGGCGCGGCTGTTCGATGCGCCAGACCGCGAGGATGGTGCGATTGACGTCGGCGGCCGTCATCGCCGCCGACCAGATCGGCTATGCCGCGCCATCAGGCGTGCGCGGGGGATTCGACGTCGCCGCAGGTCGTTTCCAGGCCGTGGCCGGCCATGGCGCGCAGCTCGCAGGTGCCTTCCCAGCCGGGCATGTGGTCGAGATGAAGCTGCATGAATTCCTGGGCCATGGCGAGCGCTTCCTCCTTGTCGCGGAACTCGAAGATGGCGTAGCCACCGACCACTTCCTTGGCCTCCACGAACGGGCCGTCGGTGACTCGCAGCTTGCCGCCGTCGATCGAGACCCGCGCCCCCTGCTGCAACGGGGTCAGCCCGCCCATGTCGATCATCCGGCCGGCCTTGATCTCGCGTTCGGCAAGCTTGCCCATCGCTTCCATCAGGGCGGGCGTCGGGGCCTTCATCGGTTGCGGGGAGGTAACGATGGACATGAAGCGCATGAACAACTCCTGTGCTGCGAGTTGGCGGCATCAGGCCGGCCATTCCGTCTCGCTACAGGGAACGACGATCCGGCCACGGCCGGATCGACATGCGCTTGTAAAAAAATCCAGGCCCCCGGGGATACCGGCTACTGTCCCCGGATCATGATCAGGGGATCGGCGGTATCGGGCACCTTCCGCCACTGCGCATTGTCGTCGGCCTCGAATTGCCAGGTCTCGCCTTTGGCCGACATCAGGATCATCTGTCCGCGCTCCAGCCGCCACTGGTTTGGCGCAAAGGCCGCAACCCCCGGATCGCATTTCGGCTTCAGGAACACCTGGAAATTATCCCCGGTCGCCTCGGTGTTGGTCAGCGTCAGGCCGCAGACCGTCTGCCCATTGCCGCGAACCATCGACCAGTCGCCGATCATCTGGTCCATCGACTTGGCGAGCGAGCGGGCGGCCGCGAGGTTCTGCAGGATGTAGACACCCTCGCCGGTCCGCAGGCCCTCGAAAATGCCGCTCTCGACTTCGGTGAAGTCGATCACCGGCTGGCCTGCCGCGTCCTGGAGCCGTACGATGTCCAGCCCCTTGATGTTCCAGGCCGTAATGTCCTTGGTGAACGGCAATGCCTTGGCGCAACCGGGCTCAAGCTCGAGCTTGAGCCCCTGCGGCGTCGCATCGCCCTTCATCGTGATGACGCAAGTCTTGCTGCGCTCGGTGGTGGCGAGTTCCCACTGCCCGATCATTTCCTTCTTCAGCGCCGCGGCATCCTGCGCCGCCACCTGCGGCGCAAGCGCGAGCAGCACTGTCAGCGCTGCTGCCGTAATGCCCGAACGCCCAAGCACCATCAGCGTCCCTTCACTGGGGTTTCCGGAACGGGCGTCAGCGGCGCCTTGCCAGCAAACCAGTTTTTCAGGTTATCGACGACCAGTTGATCCATGGCGTTGCGCGTTACCACCGAAGCTGAGCCGATATGTGGCAACAGCACGACATTTTGCATGGCCATCAACTCGTCCGGCACGTTCGGCTCGTTGGCGAACACATCGAGCCCGGCGGCGAGGATGGTGCCGGATTTCAGCGCCGCGACCAGCGCCGGCTCGTCGACGACGGACCCGCGCGCCACGTTGATCAAAACGCCGCGCGGACCCAGCGCCTGCAACACTTCGGCATTGATCATCTTGGCGGTCGAGGCGCCGCCGGGCACGATCACGACCAGCGTGTCCACGTCCTTCGCCATTTCCAGGAGATCGGGATAATGCTGGTAGGACACGGCCGGCGACGGATTGCGTGAATGATAGCAAACCGGCACGCGCGAGGCCTCGAGCCGGCGGCCGATCGCCTGTCCGATGCGACCCATGCCGACGATGCCGATCTTGCGGTCGCGCAGCGAACCGGCGCTCAAGGGATAGTTCTGGGTCTGCCACTGGCCAGCGCGCAGATAGCGGTCGGCCTTGACGAATTCGCGCAAGGTCGCGATCAGAAGCCCCATCGCAACGTCGGCGACTTCTTCCGTCAGCACGTCGGGCGTGTTGGTGACGACGATATTGTGCTCGCGCGCATAAGCCGAGTCGACGTGGTCGTAGCCGACGCCGAAGCTCGCGACGATTTCAAGCTTCGGAAATTGCGACAGCGCCTTCGCGTCGGCCGGCACCATGTGGTAGGTGACCGCCATGCCGCGGATTTTTGCGACCGCATCGGGCGTCAAGCGCTCGAGGTCAGCCCGGCTCTCCGCCATATGCAGGACGTACTGATCCGGAAAGCCGGTTTCCAGGATCGGCCTGACAGGTCCGTAGATCAACAGATCGATCTTCTCGGACGAAATATTCGCGGCAGCCATCAATTTTCCTTTCCAAGCGCGCTCTCATGCCAGCGCCGTAGTACCAGATGCGAAACTAGCGCCAGCAGCCCATAGATGACAATCCCGGCCACCGACAGCAACAACAACGCCGCGAACATTCGGGGAATGTTGAGGCGATAACCGGATTCGGCGATCCGGAAGGCAAGGCCGGAGCCGGCGCCTGCCGTGCCCGCGGCGATTTCGGCGACCACGGCGCCGATCAGCGACAGGCCGCCCGCGATCCGCAAGCCACCGAGAATATAAGGCAGCGCCGCCGGCAATTTCAGGTACCGCAACGTCTGAAGCCGTGACGCGCCGTAGAGTTGAAACAGTCCGGCCAGATTGCGGTCCACCGAATTCAGCCCGAGCGTGGTGTTGGACAGAACCGGAAAGAAACCGACGATCCAGGCGCAGACGATGACCGCGGTCTGCTGCGGCAGATAGATCAGCAATAACGGCGCAACTGCGATCACCGGCGTGACCTGCAGGATCACCGCATAGGGAAACAGCGAATATTCCAGCCATTTCGATTGGTTGAACACCAGCGCCAGCGCGACGCCGCCGACGGCTGCGGCGATGAAACCTTCCAGCGTGGTGAGCAAGGTGACGCCCAGCGATTCCGACAGCACCGGCCAGTCGCTGACGAGCGTCTGAAAAACCGTTGTCGGGCTCGGCAGAACGTAGGGCTGGATATCGTTGACGCGGACGACGAATTCCCACAACGCCAGGCCCGCTGCGAGCACGACAACGGGAAGCAGCATGCGGCCGACGTTCTGCAGGGAACTCATGCGCTAGGCTGCCCGGAATAGGAAGGCGCCAGTGCATTCGAGACCTCGCGGCAATAGCCGGCATAGTCGGCCGAGGTGCGAAACTCCTCGCCGCGCGGCTCCGGCGTCGCGATGCGAAACTCGGCACTGACGCGCCCCGGGCGCGCCGTCATCACGATCACCCGCTGCGACAGATAGACCGACTCGAATACCGAGTGGGTGACGAAAATGACGGTCTTGTGCAGCTTCCGCCACAGCGCCAGCAGATCGTTGTTGAGCCGAAAGCGCGTGATCTCGTCGAGCGCCGCGAACGGCTCGTCCAGCAGCAGAATGTCCGGATCGGTGACCAGCGCCCGCGCCAATGACACCCGCATCTTCATGCCACCCGACAATTCGCGGGGGTATGCACCGGCGAATTCGGCAAGACCAACCTGCGCCAGCGCCCCCTCGATACGCCGGTCGGCTTCGGCCGGCGCCGCATGCGCAAGCTTCAGCGGCAGGCAAACATTGTCGCGCACGCTCGCCCACGGCATCAGCGTGGGCTCCTGAAACACAAAACCGATGGGATGTCGCCCATCCGCCTTGTTGGCGCGATGGGGAACGCTCACCGTGCCCGCACTCGGCGCACCGAGCCCCGCGATCAGCCGCAGCGCGGTGGATTTTCCGCAGCCGGAAGGCCCGAGCAGCGAGACGAAGTCACCCTTTGCGACATCAAGATCGAGCGGCCCCAGCGCGGTCACGCCATTGTCATAGGTCTTGCTCACCGCGCGCAGACGCACGGCAAGGCCCGCCGCATCGCTATCCATCTCCGACAAAGCGGGCCCGGCCATCTCGCGTCAGTTCTTCGGCCGCAGATCGAGACCGACGGCCTTGTTGACGAAGCGAAGCGTGTAGGCCTGGCGGTAGTCGATATCGCGGCGAACCACGCCGGCCCGCACCATCTTGTCGAAGAAGCTCGCCACGCGCGCGTCGTTCATGGCGCCGATGCCGTCGCGCAACGTATCGCCGGAATCGACGATGCCGTATTCCTTCATCTTGGCGACGGAATAGCTGAGCAGCTCGTCGGTCATTTCGGGGTTGATCTTCTTGATCATCGCGTTGCCGGCGGAATTGTCGCCGTAGAGATAGTTGTACCAGCCGATGACGGAGGCATCGACAAAGCGCTGCACCAGATCCGGCTTCTTGTCGACGATCTCGCGGCGGGTCTCGATCAGCGTCGAATAGGCGTTGAAGCCGTGATCGGCGAGCAGGATCACGCCAGGCTTGAAGCCGGCTGCCTTCTCGACGGCGTAGGGCTCGGAGGTAACGTAACCCTGCATCGCGCTCTGCTTGTTCACGATGAAAGGCTGCGGATTGAAGGTGTAGGGCTTTACCTTGCTCTCGCTGAACCCATATTCAGACTTCAACCACTGGAAGTAGCTCGCGACACCTTCCTTGGACACCAGCAGCGTCAGCGGCTTGAGATCTTCGAGTTTTGCAATCCTGGTTTCCGGATGCGTGAGGAATACCTGCGGATCCTTCTGGAAGGTCGCGGCGACCGCAATCAGCGGCACGTTGTTGGCAACGGCGTCGAACGATTGCAGCGTGTTCGCGCTCATGAAGAAGTCGAGCTTGCCGGCGGTCAGCAGAATGCGGTTGTTGGTGTTGGGCCCGCCGGGAACGATGGTGACATCGAGGCCGTATTTCTTGTAGGTGCCGTCGGCGACCGCCTGGAAGAAGCCGCCATGCTCGGCCTCCGCGACCCAGTTGGTTCCGAACGATACCTTGTCGAGGGTTTCGGCACGCGCTTGCGTCGGTCCTGCGGCCAACGCCAGAAGACCTGCGGTTAACGCTCGCAGCAAAAAGGCCGGGTTCATGGTTGGACTCCGTCGATCATTCTGGCCCATGATGAGAGACTAAGGACAACGTCCCCAGGAGGTTTTGTCCGGGGATCGGACCGTTCCCGGACTATCTAACAAACTACCCTGCAAATTCATCCAAAGAAACGCTTCGCTCGATGGCCTCGACCGTTCCGCCCCGCGACTGGACCGACATCCGCTGGTCCGACATTGCCAAGAATGGCGCTAAGGCCGACGCCGCGCGCTGGATCGCGGTGCTGCCATTGGCAGCCACCGAGCAGCACGGCCCGCATCTGCCGCTGGAAACCGATGTCCTGATCGGCGAGGCCTATCTGGCGCGGGTGCGCGAGCTGCTGCCGGTCGCGCTGCCCGTCACCTTTCTGCCGCTGCAGCCGGTCGGCATTTCCACCGAGCACATCGATTTTCCGGGCACGCTGACGCTGCCGACCGAAGCCGCATTGAAGGAGTGGATGGCGACCGGCGAGCGCGTTGCGCAAGCCGGCATCCGCAAGTTCGTGATCGTGACGAGCCATGGCGGCAACAGCGCGGCGATGTCGCTGGTCGCGCAGGATCTGCGCGCCCATCACGGGCTGCTCGTGGTGACCACGAGCTGGTCGCGCTTCGGCGCGCCGGATGGATTGTTTTCGGCCGAAGAGCTGCGTCACGGCATTCACGGCGGCGCGGTCGAGACCTCCATCATGCTGGCGCGCTATCCGCACACGGTGCGGAGCGAGGCGATCGCCGATTTTCGCCCCGCCAGCATCGCGATGGAGAAAAAATTTCGTTGGCTCTCGGCGCATCGGCCAGTCCCTTTCGCGTGGCAGGCGCAGGACCTTAACGAAAGCGGCGCAGTGGGCGACGCCACCAAAGCCACTGCGGAGAAGGGCGAACAACTGCTCGATCACGGCGCGCGGGCGTTCTGCGAACTGCTCGATGACGTCGACAAATTCGATCCGGAATTGTTTCTTCGTAAAGCATAAAATCGCGATTTATTCTCCTAACCATCTGAAATATCGAAGAAATAAACGACGAAACCATATTTCCGGCTGCCGCCTCGAACCGCCTTTCAACGTGCTCCGTCCAACTGGGCATGCGGACCACAATGGCCGCTTAACTTAAGGATGGAGACTTCCATGTCGATCAAGACCAAGTTCGCCGCTCTCGCTCTCGCTACCCTTGCCGTTACCGGCGGCATGGCTTCCACCCAGGCTCAGGCCAAGCCGCTGCACTGGGGTGTCGGCGCCGGCCTCGTTGGCGCAGCCATCGTCGGCACTGCCATCGCAGCTTCGGGTCCCCATTACTACTATGACGGCTATCGCCGCTGCGGCTGGGTTCGCCAGTTCGACGCTTTCGGCAACTACATCGGCCGCGTCCGGACCTGCGCTTACTGATTTCTGCGGCTGACTTGGTTGCTGTTTGAGAAGCGATTTCCTTGCAGGCAAACCACTTCAGACCCTGAAAGCGCTTCTCGTGGATCAGCGTCCGGCACGGGCGCCTCATCCACCCCGTGCCGCACCCGACCCGCCCGGTTGCCCCCCGGGGCGGGTCACCTTTTTGAATCTCGGCGCACCGGCCGATGTTGCAGCCATGTCACGTAACGATGTCATTTAGACGAAGCAGTTCAATGCTTCTTGCAATTGCGAATTGTTCCCAACAAAGCTCGCAAAGCGGATTGCGCTCCTGCTCGATCCGGCTTCGGCCGGGAACAGCCGCTAATCCACAAAAAGAGGCTGGGCCGATGATTTCAGGCGATCTCTTTGGTGGTAGCGCGCCGGCAAATCTGCAGTGATAAGAGCGATCGCCGGAACGTTAGCGCCCAGAGTACCCACACGATGACCCGTCGCAGCCGATCCCGCGAGTATCTGCTGGCAGGCGTAGGCCTGAGCCTGCTCGCATTCGACGGCGTTGCCACCGCTGCAGATATGCCGTTGAAGGCACCGGCGCTGAGCGCCGTCTACAACTGGAGCGGCTTCTATCTCGGCGGCCATGTCGGTTATGGCGGAGGCAGCTTTGGCCCTGATACCAATCCCCTGCCGCTGCAAGGCGTGTTTTTTCCCCACAGCATCACCGGCCTGATCGGCGGCTATCAGGCCGGCTACAATTTTCAGCTCCCGAACAACCTGGTGTTGGGGGGCGAAGCGGATGTTTCGTTCCTGAGCACGCTGGATCGTCCGAGGCTTGCGCCGGCTCCCTTCAACACGACCTTCGACTATATTGCCACGGCCCGGGGCCGCGTCGGTTACGCCTTCGGAACGCTGTTGCCCTATGTGACCGGCGGCGTCGCCTGGGCCCGGACCCATGTCGACATCAATGATGTCGACGGAAGCGTGTTATCTACGCGCGGGCATACACATCTCGGCTGGACCGCAGGCGCTGGCGTCGAGTATGCCGCCGACGCCAGATGGAGCGCAAAACTCGAATACGACTACATCGATCTGGGAGCCCGAGCCTATGGGCTTGCGGACGTGCCGCTGCCGGACGTCAGGGTCGATCCCAAGGTCCATACGGTCAAGCTCGGATTGAACTACAAGATCTGGGACGGGCCGGGTTCTGCGACATCGAGCGATTACGCCATCAGGCCACCCACCCCTCCCGCGTCCAAGGACTGGAACGTCCACGCCCAGACGACATTCCTTCCGCAGGGCTATCCAAGCTTCCGCTCGCCGTATCAAGGTACGAACAGCCTACCGGGCGCCGGACGCGTCAGAGAGACCTGGACGGTCGGAGCCTTTCTCGGCTGGCGGTTGTGGGACGGCGGAGAGTTCTATTTTGGTCCGGAGCTTGCGCAGGGCTTCGGAATCGGCGGCACATTAGGCCTGGCAGGTTTTTCAAACGGCGAAGCGCAAAAAGGCGGCGCCGAATATCCGAGATTCCGCGCACAGCGCTATTACTTCCGGCAGACGTTCGGGCTGGGCGGCGAACAGGAAGAAGTGGCCGATGCGGCCAATCAGTTGCCGGGCAAGCGCGACATCGACCGGATCACGGTGACGGTCGGGCGATTTGCCGTCGGAGATTTTTTTGACGGCAATTCCTACGCAAAAGACCCGCGTGTGGATTTCATGAACTGGGCAATGTGGGCGTCCGCGGCCTATGACTTTCCGGCCGATCTCCCCGGATTTACCCGCGGCGCGGTGGTCGAACTCAATCGCAAGGACTGGGCCGTGCGCGCGGGCGTGTTTCAGGTGCCCTCTGCTCCCAACAGCGATGTCCTCACCTTCAAGACCGGCGGAGCTGTTGTCGAATTCGAAGAACGTCACACTGTGTTCGATCAGCCCGGCAAATTGCGGCTCGGCATCTTCGCCAATCGCGGCAATACCGGCAACTACCGCAATGCGCTGGCGATCAGCGCCGCAGATCCGACGCTCGACATCAACGACATCATGCCCAGCATCCGGCGCGAAAACCTGAAATACGGTTTCTACGTCAACGCCGAACAACAGATCATGAATAATGTCGGCGTGTTCGCCCGCGCGAGCTGGAACGACGGCCGCAACGAAATCCTGTCCTTTACCGACATCGACCGCAGCGTCTCGGCAGGCCTGTCAGTCAAGGGCAGCTATTGGGGACGCCCGAGCGATACATTCGGTTTGGGCGGCGCAATCAATGGTCTCTCTAGCGCGCACCGCGATTTCCTGGCGGCCGGCGGTCTCGGCCTGCTGATCGGCGACGGCCGTCTCAACTACAGCAACGAACGAATCCTCGAGACCTACTACGCCTACGCCATCGACAAGAACTTCACGCTCACCGCCGACTACCAGTTCATCACCAATCCCGCCTACAATGCCGACCGCGGCCCGGTCCATGTGTTCTCCGGCAGGCTGCACGGAGAGTTCTAGTGCCCTTGAGGCACCCCATGCTCTACTTCGTGATCAAATGCGCCCTGTCCGGCATTATCATCGCGGCGGTGTCGGAAATCGCCAAGCGCAGCCCGGCGTTCGCTGCGCTCATCGTGTCGCTGCCGCTGCTTTCGCTGTTGAGCTTCCTGTGGCTCTGGCACGACACCGGCGATGCGGAGCGCATTGCCGGTGTGGCGGAATCGACGTTCTGGTACGTGCTGCCGTCGCTACCGCTGTTCCTGATGTTGCCGGCGCTGCTCAGGGCGGGCGTGGGCTTCTGGCCCAGCCTCGCCGCCGGCTGCGCGGTGACGATTGCTCTTTACTTCCTCACCGCCTGGATGCTCGCCAAATTCGGCATTCGCCTTTGAAGCGGCAGGCGGCAGCCGGGAAACTGTTAGGATTTTATCCCGCCGGCTGAAACGAATCTGCGCGCGCCATCGCCCATGCATCGCGGAAGCGCGGATCCTGGGTGCCTTCGATCAACTCGCCCGGACGCAGCGACGGATAGAGTTGCGCGAATGACAACGTGTCATTCGTGGAGGATCGCTGCGAGAAGTGGATCGGCCGCAATTGCCGCGGATGGTCGAGGCCGGCCGCGGCGATAAGCTCGGACAGGGCGTGCAGGGTGGCGTGATGATAGTTGTAGACCCGCTCAATCTTGTGCGGCACCACCAGCGCGCGGGCGCGGAGCGGATCCTGGGTGCTCACGCCAGTCGGGCATCGATCGGTATGGCAGCTCAGCGACTGGATGCAGCCGAGCGCGAACATGAACCCGCGCGCAGAATTGCACCAGTCGGCGCCGATCGCCATCGCACGCGCCATGTCGAATGCGGTCGCGATCTTGCCGGCGGCACCGATCTTGACGCGGTCACGCGCATTGATGCCGATCAGTGCATTATGGACGAAATTGACGCCTTCCCGCATCGGCATACCCAAATGGTCCATGAATTCCAGCGGCGCAGCACCGGTGCCGCCTTCATTGCCGTCCACCACGATGAAATCAGGATATATCCCGGTTTGCAGCATCGCCTTGCAGATCGCCAGGAATTCCCAGGGATGGCCGACGCACAGCTTGAACCCGGCCGGCTTGCCGCCGGATAGTCGCCGCATCTCGCCGATGAAAACCATCATTTCCAGCGGCGTCGAGAACGCGCGGTGCGTGGCCGGCGAAATGCAATCCTCGCCCATGGGGATACCGCGAATTTTGGAGATCTCTTCGGAGACCTTGGCCGCCGGAAGGACCCCGCCATGTCCGGGCTTGGCTCCTTGGCTGATCTTGAGTTCGACCATCTTGATCTGATCGCCGCTGGAGACGCGGGCAAATTCTTCCGGGTTGAATGTGCCGTCGCGGTTGCGGCAGCCGAAATAGCCCGAGCCGATTTCCCAGATGATGTCACCGCCGTGCTCGCGGTGGTAAGGACTGACGCCACCCTCGCCGGTGTCGTGCGCAAAGCTGCCCTTTTTCGCACCAGCGTTCAGCGCCCGCACGGCGTTGGGGCTGAGCGCCCCAAAACTCATCGCCGAGATGTTGAAGACCGAGGCCGAGTACGGCTTGGTGCAATCCGGACCACCGATGGTGACGCGAAATTGCTCGACGGCACGAGACTTCGGCGCCATCGAATGGTGCATCCATTCGTAGCCGTCGCGATAGACGTCCTCCTGGGTGCCGAACGGCCGCTTGTCGAGCTCCATCTTGGCACGCTGATACACCAGAGCGCGGGTGTCGCGGGAAAACGGCTTGCCGTCCTTCTCGCTCTCGAAGAAGTACTGCCGTATCTCCGGACGAATTTCTTCGAGCAAAAAACGAATGTGCGCCGAGATCGGATAATTGCGCAACACTGCGTGGTTCTTCTGCAGGAGATCGCGAATGCCCAGCAATGTAAACGCGCCGAAGATCACGATCGGCAGGAGCAGCAACTCCCACACTTTCAGATTATTGTCGAAGATCCCGATGCCGATCAGCAATGCCGTGATGACGGCGCAGATCGTCAGCACGATGTAGCGTGGCGAGAACGGAAGCAGCAGCGTTTCCATGGAACCCCTCACCCAAATTATCCTTGCCGGACGGCAGCTTAGTCCAATCGCCGGAACGGGCGCTACACGATATACGGAACGACCTTCAAGGAAGTGAC
This sequence comes from Bradyrhizobium sp. AZCC 1578, assembly GCF_036924675.1. NCBI lineage: Bacteria > Pseudomonadati > Pseudomonadota > Alphaproteobacteria > Hyphomicrobiales > Nitrobacteraceae > Bradyrhizobium > Bradyrhizobium sp. AZCC 1578. Next base: position 4,412,703 of record NZ_JAZHRZ010000001.1, on the reverse strand, counting down.
GGCAGCTTGAAAAATAAACGGGATGCTCCCGGTCCGAATGAACCTGTCGCCTTTTTGCAGTGCAGCGTAATGGCGTGGCAGTCCTTGCCGCACAACCTCATCGCGCACCGGCACGCACGCTCTATCAACCGTCGCGGGCAACGAGCCGCGCGACGTCCGAGAGTGGTTTTAGCAGTGAGGGAGATTGGAGGTAACGTTCCCCGGATGCTGCGCAACGCGCCGCACTTGCGGCGTGGTGCGCTGCTGGTCCGGGGTCCATCCATGGCGGCGGGGTCCCGGCTCTGCGGCGCACCGCCGAAGAAGCGCTGCACCGCGTCCGGGACAAGAAGTCTCAGCGCTCGACGAACGCTTTTTCGATCACGAAATGGCCGGGCGTGTTGCCGCTGCCTTCGATGAAGCCGCCGGACTCGAACATCTGCTTCAGTTCTTCCAGCATGGCCGGGCTCCCGCACATCATGATGCGATCGGTCTCGATATTGAGCGGCGGCTGGTGGATGTCGTTGAACAACTGCTCGGATGAGATCAGGTCGGTGATGCGGCCGCGATTGCGGAACGGCTCGCGGGTCACGGTCGGATAGTACAACAGCTTCTCCGACAGCAGCGGCCCGAACAGCTCGTCGTCGCGCAGCTTGGCGACCAGATCTTCACCATAAGCAAGTTCGGAGACCTGACGGCAGCCGTGAACGAGCACGATGGTCTCGAACCGCTCATAGACGTCGGGGTCCTTGATCAGGCTGGCGAACGGCGCGAGGCCCGTGCCGGTCGAGAGCAGCAGCAGGCGCTTGCCCGGAATCAGATTGTCGGTGATCAGCGTGCCGGTCGCCTTGCGGCCGACCAGAATCTCGTCGCCCTCGCGGATCTTCTGCAGCTTCGAGGTCAGCGGCCCGTCCGCGACCTTGATCGAGAAGAACTCGAGCTCTTCCTCGTGATTGGCGCTTGCCATGCTGTAGGCGCGCAGCAGCGGCCGGCCCTCGACCTCGAGGCCGATCATCGCGAACTGGCCGTTCTGGAAGCGGAAACCGGAATCGCGGGTGGCCCGGAAGCTGAAAAGCGTATCGGTCCAGTGGCGGACAGAAAGGACTTTCTCTCTATAGAACGCGCTCATGTGTTTTCGTTTTTCCTGACGTCTCGATGTAGAACGTTTCGGTCTTTGGGCCTCAAAGTGCCAAAAATCAGCGAAATCATCGGCGATTTGGCGCTTCATTTGCGCACAGCAGACACATAGTCAATATGACCTGCAGCACAATTGAGAACTCGGAATGGCTGTCGGTCTAATTTGCAAAAAGGTTCGATCGCCTTCGTTAACGCTTTCTCGCGCAATTAACTTGCTGAATTCGGCGCCGATCTGGCAATAAAAGACTACGTCGAATTAACAACGTTTCAAAAGAGATCGCATGCGAAGCCCAACTGAGTTTCGAAAGGGAAAACCGGGCTTCTATCCGGACCAGGCGGTTTATGCAGAGTTTGCTGCTGCCGAATTCGGGCTGACATTTCGCGACCTCGACGGCGGCTCGGGATTGATCTTCAGCATCGCCTCGCGCGACAGGCTGCTTCATTTCGGCGCCGGCCGATGCTCCTGGTATCCGCAGAACAATGCGACGGCTTCGACGCTGGCGTCGGACAAGTTCTTTGCCAGCAGGATTCTGCGAGACGCCGGCGTGCCCGCGCTCGGCGGCGAGTATTTCTTCCTGCACGATCGCCACCGCGCGCATCGCCCGGCGGGCCATGAACGCAGCGACGCGATTGCCTGCTTCAAGGCATTGGGTGGATCGGCCTTCGTCAAGCCGCTCACCGGAGCGCGCGGCGATTTCGCGCAAGCTGTCCACGGCGAAGCGGCGCTCGTTCGCTATCTCGATGCGGTGATGCAGTATTATGACGCCGTTCTGATCCAGCCGATCGTCGATGGCACCGAGTATCGCGTTTTCCTGCTCGACGATGACGCGCTCTACTGCGCGCGAAAACGCCCGCCGTTCATCTCGGGCGATGGCGTGCGTACGTTCCGCGAACTGCTGACGGCCCATAATGACGCTTTGCGGGCCCGCGGCCTTTCGCCGGCTTCGCTGCCCGATCACGACCCGACACTCGACACTGTGCCGGCAAATGGCGAACGGCGCGAGATCCCCGGGCGGATGAATCTCAGTGCTGGCGGCACGATGGTGCTGGCGGATGGACCGTCCGAACAGGCCATCGTGCTGGCGCGGCAGGCTGCGCGCGCGATCGGACTACGCGTAGCGGCCATCGACATGTTCGTAGATATCGGTGGCCAACCGGATTCCATGCAAGTCATCGAGGTCAACTCCAATCCGGCGATCCGGCTGCTGGAGGTCTCCGACCGCGGCGACCTAATCCTGAAGATCTGGCATCACACCTTCTCGACGATGGGATTGCTGTAGTGTTCGACCTGCCGAAATATGGCGACGGCGTCTGCCTCGCGCGCATGGGCGAACTGTTGAATGAGCTCAGAATCGATCGCGCGTGGCTGCAGCGCGTCTCGGTCGTGGTGACCGGCTCGAACGGCAAGGGCAGCACGGCGGCGATGGCTGCCAGCATTGGCCGCGACTACGGCCTCCGAACCGGCCTCTTCACTTCCCCGCATCTGTTTCGTTTCAACGAGCGGATCCAGGTCGACAACATCGAAATCGACGACGACGCGCTCGCCCTTCTGAGGCGTAAGGTAGAGGCGGTGGTCGCCGACGTCTCGAGCCGTCGCGGTGAACAATTCGGTACTTTCGAAGCGCTGTTTGCGCTCGCCTGCTTGCACTTCCAGAAGAGCGAATGCGATTTCGCGGTGTTCGAGGCCGGCATCGGCGGCCGCTATGATCCGGTCCGCCTGATCGGCGCGCGCGAGACTTGCGTTACCTCGGTCGATTTCGAGCATGTCGATCTGCTCGGCAACTCGCTTGAACTGATCGCCTCCGACAAGAGCGACGCCTGCGCCGCCGGCGGCACGATTATCTATGGTGAAAACTGCCGCGACCTGCGGCGACATCTCGTCGAGTATCATCGCTGGCGCGGCTGCAGCCCACTGTTCGTCCGTGACGAGATCAGTGTCGACAACGAGGCCCAATCCGCGTCGGGGCAGCATTTCGATTTCCAGTTCGGCTATCATGATTTTCGTCACATCGAGCTGGGCCTGCCCGGCGCGTTTCAGTTCAACAACGCCGCCATCGCGATGACCTTGTTCCTGCTCTGGCTGCAACGCGAGCAGCCGCGCAAGGCTCCCGAACGGATCGAAGCGGCCATCCGTTCGGGCCTGCGCAATGTCCGCTGGCCCGGCCGCCTGGAGGTCATCGAGCAAGACCCGCTCACGGTGATCGACGTCGGCCATACGCCGGACGGCATCCGGCAATCGCTGGCGAGCCTCATGTCGATTCACGGCCGCGACGATTGGATTCTCGTCACTGGCGCCTCGCGCGACAAGAAGGCCGACGAGATCGTCGGCGCACTGGCGCCGTCGTTCGATACGATCATCTGCACGGCGGCGCACCACAAGGGCGCGGACCCGCAGGCCATCGCGGCCGCCGCGCGGCTTGGCAATTCCGAAGCAACCCTTCATGTCGCGGCGACAATCGCGGATGCCGTGAGGCTCTCGCAGGAGATGGCTCTCGAACAAAAGCGCAGAGTGTATGTGGCGGGTGGATTATTCCTGGCGATCGAATATGCAACCGTCGCAAAGGGCGGCCGCGCAGAGGATTTGGATTTTTTCTGAACGTGGCGCACAATCCGTGCAGTCGAGCGACCTTTCCGCGGCATCGGAAAGCGCCAGAATGCGACACCGAGGGAGAAACACCATGAGCGATACCGTCAATCGTCAGATCCTGCTGGTCGAGAAACCGACCGGCAAGCTCGGGCCGGAGCATTTCAAGATAGTCCAGGGCACGGTGCCCGAGCCGAAGGATGGCGAGGCGCTGGTGCGGACGCGCTATATTTCGCTTGATGCCGCCAACCGCGCGTGGATGCACGGCGCCACCTATCGCGCCGCCGTCGAGGCCAACACGGTGATGGCTGGTGGCAGCATCGCGGAGGTCGTCGCCTCCAGGGCTTCAAGCCTCGCGCCGGGCGATATCGTATTCGGCGATACCGGCTGGCAGGATTATGCCGCCGTGCCGGCAAAGCATCTGAACAAGATGCCGAAGATGGAGCCGATGACGCATCTGCTCAGCGTCTACGGCATCGCCGGCCTCACTGCCTATTTTGGTCTCCTGCATGTCGGCAAGCCGAAGCAAGGTGAGGCCGTCGTCGTGTCGGCTGCCGCCGGCTCCGTCGGATCGATCGTCGGACAAATCGCCAAGATCAAGGGCTGCAACGTCATCGGCATTGCCGGCGGCAAGGACAAGTGTCAGTGGCTCACGTCCGAACTCGGCTTTGACGCCGCGGTCGATTACAAGGACGGCGCCACCTTCAAGGCGCTGCGATCAGCCGCGCCGAAGGGCATCGACGTCTATTTCGACAATGTCGGCGGCGAGATTCTCGAAGCCTGCCTTTCACTGATGAACAACCGCGGCCGCATCGCCTGCTGCGGCGCGATTTCGCAATATGACGGCGTGCCATTGGCCCACGGTCCGCGCGGCGTGCCCGGCCTGATCGTGGTGAAGCGCCTCGTCATGCAGGGCTTCATCGTGATGGACTTTATGGACCAGAGCGCTGCGGCGCTGGCCGATCTGCAGTCCTGGGTCGCCTCCGGCAAATTGAAGGTGCAGGAGGACGTGATCGACGGAATCGAGAACACGCCGAAGGCGCTGATCGGCCTGCTCGCCGGCGAGAACCGCGGCAAGCGCATGGTGAAGGTGTAGACTCTCTATCAGCCGTCGTCCCGGCCAAGAAGCGAAGCGCGAGCCGGGACCCATAGCCACCGCATCGAGTTTGGCGACGAGCTGGAGCTCCAGCTCGCCATAACCATGAAAACCTGTGGTTATGGGTCCCTGCGTTCGCAGGGACGACGGATAAATTGTTGACTAATGCGCCGCCGGCGCTTGCGGCGCCGCTTTCATCCCCGCCTTCTTTACCTTCCGCTCCTTCAGCCAGTTCTCGAACCGCTGGATCACGACGAAGAACGTCGGCACGAACAGCACGGCCAGGCAGGTTGACGCCAGCATGCCCGAGAACACGGTGATGCCGATCGACTTCCGCGCATTGGCGCCGGCGCCGGTGGCTAGCACCAAGGGCACGACGCCGAGGATGAAGGCGAACGACGTCATCAGGATCGGACGGAAACGGGCCCGCGCTGCCTCGACGGCGGATTCCAACAGCGGCTTGCGGTCGCGCATGTGGAGCTCGAGCGCCACCTCGACAATCAGGATGGCGTTCTTGGCCGACAGCGCGATCAACAAAATAATGCCGATCTGGGTGTAGAGGTTGTTCTCGATCCTCAGCCCGCTCAGCACCAGCATCGGCCCGAGCAGCGACAACGGCACCGCGAGAATGACCGAGACCGGCGCGTACCAGCTCTCATATTGTCCGGCCAGCACGAGATACACCAGCAGCAGGGCGAGACCAAACGCCCAGTAGATCTGGCCGCCGACGACCTTCTCCTGGTACGACATCGCCGTCCACTCGAAGCCGGTGCCCGGCGGCAGCGTCTTGGCGGCGATCTCTTCCATCAGATTCATCGACTGGCCGGAGCTGTAGCCCGTGGCCGGCAGCCCGATGATGGTGGCCGATGGATAGAGATTATACAGGCTGATCAGCGACGGCCCGACCGCCGGCGTGATCTTCGCCACCGCGCCGAGCGGGATCATGTCGCCCTGGCTGTTGCGCACCGTCAGCCTTTCGATGTCGCGCGGCGTCAGGCGAAATTGCGCATCTCCTTGCGCATAGACCTGGAAGGTGCGGCCGAACTTGTTGAACTGGTTGACGTAGCTCGACCCCATGTAGGATGACAATGTCGAGAAGACCTGGTCGGTCGTGACATGCATGGTCTGGGCCTTGACCCGGTCCACCTCGACGTCGAACTGCGGCACCGTCGAGCGGAACGGCGAGCTGACCCGCTGCAGCGCGCTTTGCGACGCCGCATTGGAAACCATCGCGCCCGTGATTGCCTGCAGCTTGCTGAAGTCGGAATTGCCGTCGCGGAGCTGCACCTGCATCGCAAAGCCGGCGGCATTGCCGATTCCCTGGATCGGCGGCGGCGGGACCACCAGGATCCGCGCCTCCTCGATCACAGACAGTTTTTCGTTCAGGCCGACGAACAGCGACCGCAGATCCTCGCCCTCGCCGCGCGCACTCCACTCTTTGAGGATCAGATAGGCCACGCCGGCATTGGCGAGGCTGGAGGAATTGTCGAGCGCGGAAATGCCCGCGATCGTGATCACCTGCTCGACGCCCGCGGTTTTACTGGTGATGTCGCTGACGCGGGTGAGTACACGCTGAGTGCGGTCGAGCGCCGCGCCATCCGGCAATTGCACCGCCACCAGCAGATAGCCTTGGTCCTCGATCGGGATGAAGCCGGTCGGCACCCGCGACAGGCCATAGCCGCCGATCGCGATCAGGATCAGCGCGCAGATCACCGAGATATTGCTGTGCGCGACCAGCCGGCTGATCAGCCGGCTATACCAGGCCTCTAGGCGGTTATAGACCGCGTTGAAACCCCGGTAAAAGAAGTTGCGCTGTTCCGGCGGCGCGGGCCGGCGCAGCCACAACGCGCACTGCGTCGGCTTCAGCGTTGCCGCATTGATGGCACTGAGCAGCGCGGTGGCGGCGATGACCAGCGCGAACTGGGCATACATCCGCCCGGTCAAGCCCGGCAGGAACGCTGACGGCAAGAACACCGAGACCAGCACCAGCGTGATGCCGATGATCGGCGCGAACAGCGCGTCCATCGCGCTGATCGCGGCGTCATGGCCGGACATTCCCTTCTCGATATTATGGGCTGCGCCTTCGACAACGACGATGGCGTCATCCACCACGATGCCGATCGCGAGCACGATCGCAAACAGCGTCGAGATGTTGACGGTGAAGCCGAGCGCCGCCATCGCCGCGAACGCGCCGATGATCGTCACCGGCACCGTCGTCGCCGGCACCAGCATCGCGCGCCAGTCCTGCAGGAAGATCAGGATCACGACGAGCACAAGCAAGCCGGCCTCAATAAGTGTCTTGTAGACCTCGTTGATCGATTCGGAGACGAATTTGGTGGTGTCGAACGGCGTGTCGTACTTGATGTCCTGTGGGAATCCCTTCGCCAACTCCGCCATTTTTCTCTGAACCGCCTGCTCGACCTCGAGCGCGTTGGCGCCCGGCGACTGGAACACGCCGATGCCGGTGGCCGGTTTGTTGTTGAGCGAGAACATCTGGCTGTAGGTCTGGGCACCGAGTTCCACCCAACCGACATCGCGCACACGGGTGACGTCGCCGCTGTTGCCGGTCTTGACGATCACGTTCTCGAACTCGCTGACGTCGTCGAGCCGCCCGCTGACATTCAGCGTATATTGAAACGCCTGCCCTGCAGGCGCCGGCGGCGCCCCGACCTGGCCTGCGGTGACCTGCTGGCTCTGCTGCTGGACCGCCGAAATCACGTCCTGCGGCATCAGGTTGCGCGCCTGCAGCTTGTTCGGATCGAGCCAGACCCGCATCGAATACTGGCCGGCCCCGAACACGGTGACATTGCCGACGCCGGGTAGGCGCGACAGCTCGTCGCGAATGTTGATGGTGGCGTAATTGCTCAGGAACAGGCTGTCATAGGTCGCTTTCGGCGATGTCAGCGTCACGAACAAGAGGATCGCCGTCGACCTCTTCTGCACGATGACGCCCTGGTTCTGCACCGATTGCGGCAGTTGCGAGAGCGCGCTCGAGACCCGGTTCTGCACCAGCACCTGAGCGAAGTTGAGGTCGGTGCCGATTTTGAAGGTGACCGTCAGCGAGTAGGAGCCATCGGCGCCGCTGTAGGACTGCATGTAAAGCATGTCCTCGACGCCGTTGACCTGTTGCTCGATCGGCAGCGCCACGGTGTCGATCACGGTTTTCGCGCTGGCGCCGGGATAGCGGGTGGTGACCTGCACCGTGGGCGGCACGACATCGGGATATTGCGCAACCGCGAGCCGGAACAGGCAGACGCCGCCGATCAGGATCATCAGGATCGCGATGACGTTGGAAAGAACGGGCCGCTCGATGAAAAATTTTGAAATCATGGCCGGCTCCTACTTGGCCGACGCCGGCTGCGCTTCGACTGTTTTCACTTGCGGATCGACCTTCTGGCCGGGGATTGCACGCAACAGCCCGGCGGTAATCACGCGGTCATCGGGCTTGAGGCCCTCCTCGATGACGCGTAGTTCGCCTTCCAGCGGTCCGACGCGCACCTTGCGCTGCTCGACGACATTTTCGCCGTTCACGACCAGCACATAACGTCCGGATTGATCGCTGCCGAGCGCGACGTCGGGCACGAGCAGCGCGTTCTGCACCTGGTCCAAAGGCACGCGAATTCGGACGAAGAATCCCGGCAGCAGCGCGCGGTCCGCGTTGGGCAGCACGCCGCGCACAGGCAGCGTGCCGGTCGACTGATTCAGCGTCGTGGCGGCATAGTCGAGCTTGCCCTGGTGCGGAAAGCCGGTCTCGGTCTGCAATCCGACCTCAATCGGTACTTGCCTGAGATCATCGGGCGTCAGGCCGCGCCGGCGCGCTTCCTCGCGGATCCGCAGCACGTCCTGTTCGTTGACGTTGAAATTCACATAGATCGGGTCGAGCGCCACGATGGTAGCGAGTTGCGTCGGCGACGAGGCGCCGACGAGTTCGCCGACGGAGACGAGATGCGCACTGACGACGCCGTCGAACGGCGCGACCACATTGGTGTAGCCGTAGTTGACTGCCGCGATCTTGGTATTGACCTGGGCCTGCAGCAGGCTCGCCTGCGCATTGTCGCGGGCCGCGGTGGAATTATCCAGCGTGGCCTGGGAAACGGCCTGCCGCTGCACCAACTCCTGCTGGCGCTTGAAATCCGCCTCGGTCTGTCGCACCGAGGCCTGCGCGCCGGATTCCGCGGCCTGCGCCTGTTCGAGCTTCAGCTTGTAGGTGTCCGGCTCGATCGTGAACAGGGATGTGCCTTCTTTGACGTAGGCGCCGTCCGTGTAGTTGATCGATTGCAGAAAGCCCTGCACGCGCGCGACCAGATCGACATTCTTGATCGCCGCCGTATTGCCGGTCGCTTCCAGGTAGCGCGTGAAAGGGCGCTGCAGGGGCGGCGCAACTTCGACCTTCGGCGGCGGAGGCGGGACAAAAGTATTTTGTTCGCAGGCACTTAAGATGCCCATCGCAGCAACGGCGAAAGCTGCGCGGCAGGCGGCAGCACCTTTTTGCGCGGCGGTGTCGTGTGATCTCAAGCGTGCAGGCGAACGCGAAGCCTTCATTTTTGGTGCCTCAATCGGTCTTGTTCTCGAAAAGGCTTTATTCGGAAATCGGCTTTCCGCCATCCCATGAAAATAGCAACAATCCGCTTGCGGCGGAACTGGAAAGCGAAAATGATACGACCCGATTTTTTCTGAAAAGCACATTTCACTTCGGTTGGAGCGGCGGCTTCCGGCGACGACAAAGGATTTATTCAAATGATCAACACGGTGACGCGCGCGAGAAAGCTTGGACCATTACTGGCAGCCGCGACATTCGCAATTGCAGCACCCGTGCTTGCGCAGGCGCCGAGCCAGGCGCAACGCGACGCGATCAAGTCGCAGTGCCGCTCCGATTACATGGCGCGTTGTTCCAGCGTGCCGCCGGGCGGCGAGGCCGCGCTGCAATGCCTGCAGAAGAACATGTCGAGCCTTTCATCGAGCTGCCAGAGCGCGGTGCGCGCGGTGGAAGCACCGGCAGCCGCGCCTGCCAAGCCGGCGGAGGCGGCTAAGCCCGCCGAACCCGCCAAGCCGGCCGAGACAGCAGCACCGAAATCCGCAGCGCCTGCTGCCGCAACCGCGGCGCCGGCCAAGTCCGCTGAGCCAAAGGCCGCCGCCGCCCCTGCTGCCGGGCAACCGTCCAGCGCCCAGGTTTCCGCGATCCGCAGCGCATGCCGCTCCGACTATCCGAAAGTCTGTGCGGGCGTGCCGACCGGCGGCGCGCCGGCAGTGCAATGCCTGGAAAAGAACAAGGGGAAACTCTCGGCTGCTTGCGAGAAGGCCGTCGCTGCCGCGAGCGGCGGTGGCGCGGCACCTGCGGCACCTGCGCCAGCAGCCGCTGCTCCGGCCGCAGCGGGAGCCGCGGCTACCGCAGCGCCAACGGCGGCGCCGACCGTGATCGTGCTGCGGCCGATGCGGCCCCGTGAAGAACTGTTCGTGCTGCGATCGGCCTGCGGCGCCGACGTGCGCTCGATTTGCGGCGGCGTGCCCGCTGGCGGTGGCCGGATCGTGCAGTGTCTTGCGACCAACGCCGCCCAGCTTTCGCCGGCCTGCAAGGACGTGCTGTCACAGTTCGCGGCACGATAATCACGCGCCTTCGGCGATCTCCGGGGTGATCAGGGGATCGCCGATCATTCACCGCCGCGAAAGGCGAGGATGAGCTGAATGAGCCGTACCGACAGGGCGACATAGAGGATCGTCATCAGGATTTGATACGCGACGTGCCAGTTGAGCTTGGCCAGCTTGTAGAGACCGTCAACGAAGTTCAGCAGCAGGAGGACAACACCGAACAGCATGACGCCGCGGCCGACGAGACCGTGGCGCAGATAGCCGAACAGGACGACCGCCGGCTCGCTGCTCGATACGTGGGCACCGGCGGATATGATCAACGTCCCGATGATCATCTTCTCGACGTGAGAGAATATTTCCTTGGAGACCGGCTCGACATGTTCGGAATAGAACGCCAGCCATTTGGCTCTGACCTGCGCCATGAGTTCTCCTTGGGTTATCCTTGCGGCGATGAATGGGAGCTTCACTACAGCGGGTCCGCGATCAGGACGCAAGAAGGGCAGCCAGCCCGATCCGCGGATACTCCGGCAACGAAAAACGAGATCGGCACGCAAAGCCGACGCGATAGCATCCGCAAAACTTTCCGAAGAAAGCCTTCAAAAGGAAACTTTCAATACCTGAACATCAACCAGTACCAGTCCGGGAGACCGACATGCGTTATTTGCTGATCATTGCATCCGCCCTCTTCGCGTTCGGCACCGCCATGACCCTTGAATCGACTGAAACCAACGCCGCTGTATGCGCCAAGGGCGTCTATCGCGCCGGCTGCGCCGGAGCGCGCGGCGCGGTCGTCGTGCGCAAACCGGCTGTGGTTTGCAGGACCGTGTGGGTGAACGGCGCGAAGGTTCGCCGCTGCACCTGAACCCTGCGCGCTTCGTCGCAGGCTTGGTCGAGCCGGAGTTGCCGCAGAGCGGACAACCGTTCGCGGACACCCCGGCGCGGCTGAAACAGTCCATGGACACCGGTGGGTGACCGGACCTGGAACCGCGCGCCCGTCATCATTTTTCTGTAGCGCAATTTTCCGGCGCGGATTAGTCTCCCATCAAATTAGTAAGTATACTGTCGATTGGGAGGAAGACGTGCGTATCGCCGTCATTGGCGGAGGCCCCGGCGGCCTCTATTTCGCCTATCTCTGGAAGCGCCGTCACCCGGGCGCACAGATCGATCTGTTCGAGCAGAACCCCGAAGGCGCGACCTGGGGGTTTGGCGTGGTGTTCTCCGAACAGGCGCTGGATTTTTTGCGTGCCGACGACCCCGAGACGGTCGACGCCATCACACCACGGATGGAGAGCTGGAAGAACATCACGCTCAATTTGCGTGGTGAGAGTGTCGAGATCGACGGGATCGGCTTCTCCTCGATCGGCCGGCTTGAACTTTTGACCATCCTGCAGCAGCGCGTGCGCGCGGCAGGCGTGGCGGCGCGATACGACACCACGATCCAGTCGATCGACGAACTCGGCGGATACGACCTGATCGTTGCCGCCGACGGGCTGAACTCGCTGGCGCGCCGCGGGTTTGAGAAGGAATTCGGCGCCTCGGTTTCGCACTCGACCAACAAATTCGCCTGGTACGGCACCAGCAAACGCTTTGCCACGTTGTCGCAGACGTTCGTGAAGACCGATCTGGGGTTCTTCAACGCGCACCACTACCGCTATTCGCCCACCATGAGCACGTTCCTGGTCGAATGCGATGCGGCGACTTGGCAGGCCTATGGCTTCGAGCACAAGACGATCGAACAGTCGCAGGCGATCTGCGAGGAAATATTCGCGGATACTCTCGACGGCCACTCGCTGGTCTCGAACAAATCGGTGTGGCGCAATTTCCCCTGGATCTGGAACGAGAACTGGTCACACCGCAACATGGTGCTGATCGGTGACGCCTTGCACACCGCGCATTTCTCGATCGGTTCAGGCACGCGGCTCGCCATCGAAGATGCGATCGCGCTAACCAAAGCGCTGGAGGCGGAAAATGCTATTCCCGCAGGCCTCGCCCGCTACCAGGCCGAGCGCAAGCCGATCGTGCAGAAGCTGGTGGCCGCGGCGCGCACCAGCGCCGACTGGTACGAACATTTCCCCGAACACATGAAGCTCGACCTGATGGATTTTGCCTACAGCTACATCACCCGCTCCGGGCGGATCGCCGACGCGCGGCTGCGCGCGATGTCGCCGGAATTCATGAGGCGTTACGAGGCGGCGAAGAAGATCGGGAGCCAGGCATGACGTCAGAGATTTCCGATTTGGTCCCCCGCGACAATCCGGGCGCGCGCGAGATCGGCTTTGCGATCCCGGAACGCTATAACGCCAGCCGCATCCTGTTCGATAATCTCGCGGCCGGCCGCGGCAACCGGCTGGCGCTGACCGGCCCCGGCGGCACGCGCACTTATGCAGAGCTCTGCGCCGAGGCAGCACAATGGGGCCACGGCCTTCAGTCGCTGGGCTTGAAGCGCGGCGACCGCATCTTGATGTTCCTCGACGACACGCCGGCCTACCCGGCGGCGTTTTTCGGCGCGGTGCGCTCGGGCTTCGTGCCGCTGTTGATCAACACGCTGACGCCGCCGGACCTCCTGCAGTTCTATCTCTCGGACGCGGGCGCAGAGGTAGCGGTCGCGGAGGCCGAGTTTACCTCGCGGTTCAACGCGGAGGCCTGCAAGGATACGCCGCTGCAAACCCTTGTTGTGGTCAATGGCGCAGCCGGCGAGCACGCCGTGCCGAACACTGTCGACGCGGCGAACTGGCTGCAAGACTTCGCCACCGATCTTCCGGAAGCCGACACCCACCGCGACGAGATGGCGTTCTGGATGTATTCCTCGGGCTCGACCGGCCGCCCCAAGGGCATCGTGCATCTGCAGCACGACATGGCCTATAGCGAGCAGGCGTTTGCCCGCAGCGTGCTCAAGCTCGGGCCCGACGACATCTGCTTCTCGGTGCCGAAGATTTTCTTCGCCTACGGCTTCGGCAACGCCATCACTTTCCCGTTCTCGGTCGGCGCGGCGACGCTGCTGCTGCCGGGACAACCGAAGCCGGCCACGATCTTTCAGGCGATCGAAAAGTATCGGCCGTCCGTGTTCTACGGATTGCCGACACTCTACACCTCGCTGACCAAGGCCGAGGGTGCGGCGGCAACCGATTTCTCGTCGCTGCGGATGGCGCTGTCGGCGGCCGAAGTGTTGTCGGCGGAAGTGTTCAACGGCTGGAAGAAGCTGACGGGGCTCGAGATCATCGAAGGGCTCGGCTCGACGGAAGTCCTGCACATCTATCTCTCCAACCTTCCCGAGAAGAGAAAACTCGGCGCCGCGGGCCTGCGCGTGCCCGGCTACGAAATCCTGCTCAGGGACAAGGACGGCCGCGAAGTCGCCGACAACGAAGAGGGGATTTTGTGGGTCCGCGGCGATTCCAACACGCCGCTGTACTGGAACCGGCCGGACAAATCCGCCGAGACCATTCGCGAGGGTGGCTGGATCTACACCGGCGACCGTTTCGTGCGCGATGCCGATGGCTTCCATTTCTTCCGCGGCCGCGCCGACGACCTGGTCAAGATATCAGGCCAATGGGTTTATCCGCTGGAGGTCGAGCTCTGTCTTGCTGAGCATCCCGACATCAGGGAATGCGCGGTGTTTGCGGCTGAACTGCCGGACCGCCGGATGACCCTGAAGGCGGTGGTGGTGATGAACAAGGGCGAGTTCGACAGCGATGATGCGACGAAGAAGCTGCAGGATTACGTCAAGGCAAAGCTGCTGCCTTACAAATATCCGCGCGAGATCACCTTCATCGAGGAACTGCCGAAGACCGGCACTGGCAAGATCGACCGGCAGGCGTTGATGAGGATGTAATCCATCCGCAAACTCGCTGTCGTCCCTGCGAACGCAGGGACCCATAACCACTGATATCAGTTATGGCTTTGGCTGCAGGTACAGCCTGCCTAACTCAAATATTTGTGGTTATGGGTCCCGGCTCAAGGCCGGGACGACAGCGGAGTTTTTGGCATCGACCGCCCGTCCCTCCGCAAACTCGACGTCGTCCCTGCGAACGCAGGGACCCATAACCACTGATATCGGTTATGGCCTTAGGCTGCAGCCACAGCCTGCCCCAACACAAATATTTGTGGTTATGGGTCCCGGCTCAAGGCCGGGACGACAGCGGAGTTTCTGGCATCGACCGCCCGTCCCTTCGCAAACTCGCTGTCGTCCCTGCGAACGCAGGGACCCATAACCACTGATATCAGTTGTGGCCTTAGGCTGCAGCCACAGCCTGCCTAACTCAAATATTTGTGGTTATGGGTCCCGGCTCAAGGCCGGGACGACGGCGGAGTTTTTGGCGCTGACACTCGATCCCTAACGCCCCTTCACCCCGCCTTCCCCAGATGCTCCAGCGCGTCCTCGGCGCGCAGCGGCACGCGCGAGGCTTCATTGTTGAGATCGACGAGTTGCGTTAACAGCGCCAGCAGCGTCTTGCGGTCCGCAGGCTTCAGCGGCTGCAGCATCCTGACCTGGGCGCGCTCGACCGACGGCATGATGTCGTGCAGCACGGCTGCGCCCGATTTCGAGAGATAGAGCAGCTTGACGCGCTTGTCCTCGCGCGAGGGCTTGCGCTCGATCAGCGCCTTGCTCTCCAGCCGCTCGATGACGTTACCGAGGGTCGAGCGGTCGAACGCGATCACCGCCGACAGCCGGGTGGCATCGATGCCCGGATGGGTGTGGATCGCGACCAGCGCCGCATATTGCACCGGCGTCAGGTCGAACGCGCTGCATTCCTCGACGAAGATGGAGACCGCGATCTGCTGCATCCGCCGGAACAGATAGCCGGGCGCGGTATAGACCGCGTCCATGGTGATGGGGGATGGCTTACTCGGCATCGGGCTGCCTGTCCGGTGCGGCATCAGTGAATGCCTTCATTTGCTTTGCCGCGGCTTCCGCCTCGAGCAGGCGGGAAAAGGCCGAAACCTCGACGCCGAAGCGCCGCGCGTTGGCAAGCTGCGGCACCAGGCAGAGGTCTGCAACCGTCGGCGTGTCACCGAAACAGAACGGCCCGTTCTCGCCCTTGATCAGCGTCTCGCAGGCAGCAAGGCCTTCGCGGTTGGCCCAAGCCGCCCACTCCGTCACCTTCTCCTCGGGCAGGCCTAGCTGGCGCAGCCGGGCCAGCACCTTCAAATTCTGCACCGGATGGATGTCGCAGGCGATGGCGAGCGCAAAGGCGCGCACCTTTGCGCGGCGCAGCAGATCCTTTGGCAATAGCGGCGGGCTGGGATGGGTCTCGTCGAGCCATTCGATGATGGCCAGCGACTGGGTCAGCACCGTGCTGTCGTCGCCCTCCAGCGTCGGCACCAGCCCCTGCGGGTTGAGGGCGAGATAGTCCGGCGCAATCTGTTCGCCCTTGCGAAGGTGATGCGGCAGGTGCTCTGCCGTGAGCCCCTTGAGGTTGAGCGCGATCCTGACGCGATATGCCGCGCTGCTGCGGAAATAGCCATGCAGCTTCATCGGAACCTCCCTGATTCTTCTGGCCTGTACGGGTTTACCACATTGACGCTATCGATATTGTAAGTATACTGTCAATCTACACGATAAGAAATCGGGAGGCTTGCCATGGAAGCCGTGCAGAAGACGCCGGAACGCGAGGCGTTCTACAAGAAGATCGACGGCGACAATCTCTCCGCGCTGTGGAACGTGCTGGGCGATCTCGTCACGCCGGAGCCGCGCAGTGCCTGCCGGCCGCATCTCTGGAAATTCGATTCGATCCGCGACTACATGACCGAAGCAGGCCGACTGATCACCGCCAAGGAAGCCGAGCGGCGGGTTCTGGTGCTGGAGAATCCGGGGCTGCGCGGCCAGTCCAAGGTCACGACCTCGCTGTTTGCCGGCGTGCAGATGGTGGTTCCGGGCGACGTCGCGCCCGCTCATCGGCATAGCCAGTCGGCCTTGCGCTTCGTGCTCGAAGGCAAGGGCGCCCATACCACCGTCGACGGCGAGCGCACGGCGATGGAGCCCGGCGATTTCATCATCACGCCATCGATGACCTGGCACGATCATTCCAACGAGACGAATGAGCCGATGTTCTGGCTCGACGGGCTCGATATCCCGATGGTGCAGTTCTTCGACGCTTCGTTTGCCGAGGGGTCAAACGAGGACCAGCAGAAGATCTCCAAGCCCGCCGGCGACAGCTTTGCGCGCTACGGCCACAATTTGCTGCCGGTCGACGAGAAGCGAAAATCCAAGACCTCGCCGATCTTCAACTATCCCTATAGCTACACCCGCGAGGCGCTGGAGCGCGCCAAGGCACGCGACGAATGGGACGCCTGCCACGGGCTGAAACTGAAATTCTCCAATCCCGAGACAGGCGATTTCGCGATGCCGACGATCGGCACCTTCATCCAGCTATTGCCGAAGGGTTTCAAGACCGCGCGCTACCGCTCCACCGATGCCACCGTGTTCGCCGCGATCGAAGGCAAGGGCCGCACCCGGATCGGCGACCAGACATTCGAATGGGGCGCGCGCGACCTGTTCGTGGTGCCGAGCTGGCACTGGGTCACGCACGAGGCGGACGTTGATTCAGTGCTGTTCTCTTTCTCCGACCGCCCGGTGCAGCAGAAGATCGACCTATTCCGCGAAGACCGCGGCAATGCGTGAGGTTGTCGTCGTCCCTGCGACCGCAGGGACCCATAACCACCGGCTTTCGTTGTTACGAAAAGCGTCTTGCTACGTCGCCACATTGAGAGATCACGCGGTATGGGTCCCTGCGTTCGCAGGGACGACGAGAAGAATCGTAGGGTGGGCAAAGGAGCGTAGCGACGTGCCCACCATCGGGCACTCCGCACGTGATGGTGGGCACGCTGCGCTTTGCTACAATCCGTCCTCTACCGCCAGTGCAACAACCGCGCTTCCAGCACATTGATCGCCTTCCCCACCGCCAGCCCGAACAGCGACAGGATCACGACGCCGGCGAGGAGCTGATCGGTCTGCATCAGATTGCCGGCCTGCAGCACGAAGGCGCCGATGCCGAATTGCGCGCCGATCATTTCCGCGCTCACCACCAAGAGCAGCGCCACCGACGCCGTAATGCGGAATCCCGCAAGAATCGAGGGCAGCGCGCCGGGCCAGATCACTCTGATGACGATGGCATGGAACGGCACGTTAAAACTCTGCGCCATTCGGATCAGGTTGCGCGGCACCGCGTCGACGCCGCTATACACCGAAATCGCCGTGGAGAAGAACACACCCAACGCAATGGTCGCGATCTTCGGCTCTTCGCCGATCCCGAGCCAGAGGATCAGGAGCGGCAGCAGCGCGATCTTCGGGATCGGAAACAGCGCGGAGATGAAGGTAATGCCGACGCCGCGCGCCAGCGTCGAGAGGCCGATTGCAAAACCGACGATCACGCCGGCCACCGTGCCGATCAGCCAGCCTGAGCCGATGCGAACGACCGAAGCGGAAACGTGCTGCCAGAGTGCACCACTGACGGCGAGCTTGTAGATCGCGACCGCAATCGCCGATGGCGCCGGCAGGAACAGCGGATTGACCCAGCCGGCGCTGCCGGCGAGTTGCCAGAACGCGATCACCAGCGCCAGCGCGATCCACCCGGAGGCGCGGCCACCGCCCGGCATAAAACCCGCACCGCGGAAGGCGACCGGCCGCGGAACGCTCCCGTCCTGCTGGGTATCCTGCGAGGGCGCGCGCTCAAGCATCTTGAACCTCGCGCTCGGCGTCGATCGCCTCCTCGCGGATCAGCGACCACAACTGGTTCTGCAACGTCAGCAGTTTGCCGCGGGCATCGATGCCGCCGCGTTCGGCACGCGTCATCGGAATGCTCACGACCTCGCGCACGCGGCCGGGCCGGCGCGACAGCACGACCACGCGGTCGGCGAGCCGCACCGCCTCTTCCAGATTATGCGTAATGTAGACCGCGCCCATCGCGCCGTCGGCGAGCAGGCGGACAAAATCCTCCATCAGCAATTCGCGGGTCTGAGAATCCAGCGCCGACAGCGGCTCGTCCATCAGAAGAATCGCCGGCCGCACCGCAAGCGCCCGCGCGATGCCGACGCGCTGGCGCATGCCGCCGGACAATTGCTTCGGATAGGCGCCGCGAAAATCAGACAGGCCGGTGCGGCGCAGCGCATCATCGACGACGGCCTGACGCGCGGCGGCATCGAGCGCGGTATGAACCAGCGGAAACGCGACATTCGCTTCCACCGTGCACCACGGCAGCAGCGCAAAATCCTGGAACACGAAGGTCAGCGGATTGAAACTGTTCTCCGGTGGCGCGCCGCGCAGCTCTGCCCGCCCCTCGCTCGGCCGCAACAGCCCGCCCAGGATCGACAGCAGCGTGCTCTTGCCACAGCCGGAAGGCCCGACGACCGCAACCACCTCGCCGGAGGCGACGGTGAAGGAGACGTCATCGAGCACGTCGAGGCCGCCGAATCGGTGACTGATATGGTCGGCGATCAGGTCCATGTGGTTCCGAACTCGTTACTTGCTCCGTCATTGCGAGGAGTCACCGGGTCCGGCCTCCGGCCGGCCCGATGATAAACTCCGCGACGACTTGTCCGCCGTAGCTCGAAGAGCGAAGGCGGAAGCAATCCATCTATCCCCGTGCCGAAGCATGGATTGCTTCGCTTCGCTCGCAATGACGGAACTGGCGTAACTTGCATCAATCCGCCTTCACATATTCCTTCGCGATGATCGCATCCGCGGCAAAACCCTTGTCGACAAAGCCCTGCTCCTGCAGCCACGCGATCTGGTTATCGACGTTCTTGACGTCGAGCTTGCCGTCGGGATCGACATAGGCGCAATTGCCGACCACCTGCTCGACCGGCAGATTGGTGTATTTGGCGATGATCTCGAGCAGCGGCTTTGTCTTGTCGTTGATCTCGGCCTTGCCGTCCTTCACGGAAGCCAGGATCACGTCGTGATACTCGCGGTCGGCTCGCACCAGCGCGCCCAAAAGCTTCGTCACCAGCGCCTTGTTGGCAAGCGTCTTCGGTGAAGCAAACACCGCGCCTAACTGCCACGGCGTCTCGTCGCCGACCCAACCAAGAAACTTGGCGCCACCGGAATCCACCAGCGCCCGTGCGGTCGAGATCGGCAGCAAGGCCGCATCGACGGTTTCGCCCTTCAGCGCCGCGGCGGCATTGGACAGCGACTGCAGCGGCATCACCTTCACGTCCGCAAGCTTGAAGCCGTATTTGTCGGCGAGCAGCCCCAGCGAATAGTGAAAGCTGGAGCCGACCTGCGTCACCGCGATCGGCTTGCCGGCGAGATCCTTCGGCGTCTTCAGCCCCGCCGCATAGGCGTTGTTGCTGGCGAAATAGCCGATCAGCGGATAGCCGGCCTTCTCGCGGCTCATGCCGCCGATCACCTTCAGCGTGCCCTTGCCGGCGAGATTGTAGAGCCCGGCGGTGAAAGCCGTGATGCCGAAATCGACGTCGCCGGAGGTGGTCGCCACCGCGATCGGCTGCGCCGCATCAAAGAATTTCAGCTCGATGTCGAGCCCGGCCTCGCGGAAATAGCCCTTGTCCTGCGCGATGAACACCGGCGCCGAGGATGACAGCCGCAGCACGCCAACTTTTGCCTTGAGCGCATCATCGGCCCGTGCCATCCCGCCCGCCGCCATCGCCAACAGGCCCGCCAGCGCGAGCCGCGCAAACTTCATCATCCGGTTTCCTCCACGTCTTGTTATTCGCATGCTATCCACTCGGGTCGTCCCTGCGAACGCAGGGACCCATAACCACAGGACTGGGAAATAGCAAAAGCCGTCTGCCCAATCGCCCAAAGAAGGGCCGCGGCGTATGGGTCCCTGCTTTCGCAGGGACGACAGAAAAGATTCATCCTCCGGAGTGCATCGCTTCATAATCCCTCGGGCACCGCCTGATTCCGTCCGATGAACGCACCGTGTTGTTTCAACGTTTGTTGCAACTTTTCAACGGCAATGTCGCGCGGAATCGTATTTCCGGACAGCGCCAATACCGCTGCGAGACCGGCCGCCTCCCCCATCGCAAAGCAGGCGCCGGAGACCCGTGCCGCCGATTGGCCCTCATGGGTCATCGAGGCGCAGCGCCCGGCCATCAGCAGATTGTCGATGCCCTCAGGCACGAGCATGCGATACGGCAACTCGTTGAAGCCGCGCGATTCCGGGATCGGCGGAAACTTGAAGACGACGTCGCCGGCGACATGCTGCTCCATCGGCCAGCCATTGACGCCGACGGAATCTCTCGAACGCGGCGCAGCCGAGCACATCCTCGCCCGACAGCATGTAGCCGCCAACCACCCGCCGCGTCTCGCGGATGCCGAGCTGCGGCGGCAGGTCGACGATGTAGGATTTTTCGAAGCCGGGCACGGTGCGCAGGAATTCGAACGCCTGCACGGCCTGACGGCGGCCTTCGATCTCGCCGCGCGTCATCTGATCAGGATCGATGCCGCTGACTGCGCTGCCATCCTCGCGCGCAAGCTGGGTGAAATTGACCCGCCATTCGATCGCCGAACGCTGCGGCCGGACGATCGCGGACTTGCGCGGAAAACGATGCGTGCCCGCGGCTTCGGCCTTTTCCATCAGCGCCGGAATCGTCCGCCACGCCTCGCCCGCCCTTTCGGGATCGATGCCGTTGAGGCGCAGCATCATCGATGGGTAAAGCATGCTGCCGGCATTGTCGCCGACTTCGAAGGGTGCGCCCGCCCAGGCCGCGAGATCGCCGTCACCTGAGCAATCGATGAATATGCCGGCGCGTACCGCCTGACGTCCCGCCTTGGTTTCCACCATCAGCGCGTGGATGCGCTTCTCGTCATCCATCACCACACCGGCGCCAAGTGCGTGAAAGAGGATATTGACCTTGTGCGCGGCCAATAGATCGTCGGCCGCAATCTTGTAGGCCGCGGTGTCATAGGCCTGCGCGAAAATCTTGCCGAGGATAAGATGCGGCGCATTGAGCCCATCGAGCCGGTCGATCCGCGCCAGCAGATCGGACGCAATCCCCTGCACCACCCGGCGCATCTCGCCATGCACGTTGGCATGCAGTCCGCAAAAATTGGTCACGCCGGCGGCGGTGCCCATGCCGCCGAGAAAGCCGTAGCGTTCGATCAGAAGCGTGCGGCGGCCTGCGCGCGCAGCGGCCACGGCGGCCGCGATGCCGGCAGGCCCGCCGCCGAGCACGGCAACTTCATATTCGCCATAGAGCGGAATCTGGCGTGCGGGTTCCGTGATGGTTTTCTTGGGCAAGTTCAGTATCCTAGATCATATGCGGGCACATCATGATCCGAGCGCGGAGATTTAGCCACCCGGTCCACAGGACGCCCTCCATCGAAGATTGTGTATCAGCACGTCTTCTATCGTGATGTCGAGCTGGCTAATATTAGTTAGTATCAGCCGCTGTTCACCGCCGCGGGACGCGTGATTGGAACCAAATTTTGACGACGAATGCTTTTCTCTTGAAGACTTGGGGGGAGAGATGGCGAACTTATTGGGAAACATCTCAATCAGAAATGCAGAGATTGCAAAAGATCCTCACGGGCAAGAAGTACTGCACGTTCGAGATCCCCATGCATTGATACAAGCTGCTGGATACCTAAAGTTCACGAGAGGCAAGAAGAACGAAGCTATCTATTTTCGCGGTCAATCGGAAACGTATTCAACTCTAACTCCCTCATTGTTTCGCGGTATCGGTCCCAATCAATCGGCTCAATCAAAACGCGTTATGGAACAAAATCGCTTCATAGCGGAGATTGTCGGCAAAGCAGACATTTTTTCAAGATTCCCTCAGTTTGCTCATGAGCCGCTACTACAGCACTACGGGCTTTCGACTACATGGATCGACTTGGTTGACAACATTTGGGTTGCGCTTTGGTTTGCTTCTCATGAGGCCCACGTATCCGGCAAGCAGTCGCAGTACTTACATTTTGAAAAGCGGATGCCGGCAACCGACCATGAATTTGCGTACATCCTGCTTGTCGCGGCCGACTCGTCCCAAGCTGGCCCTCCAGGGTTGTTTAAAGGTACAGAGACTGAGCTCGTTGATCTTCGCGTTGCCTGTCCGTCGATCTTTTTAAGACCTCACGCGCAGCATGGGGTCTTGTTTCGAAGAAGAGGCAAGGGAAATCTTCGACCAACAGATTATTCAGATCAAATACGAGGGGTAATTCGAATGAGGCTATCTGACGCTCTTTCATGGTTGGGCGAAGCGAAGACTCTGGGCATACATACTCTGTTCCCTCCCCCCTATTATGATCAAGGCTATAAGATTCTTCTCGATGGAAGATTTGAGAACAGCCGCAAAGTTGGATCGATACTTATCGTTGGCGCCTAAGCACGATCAAATTCGTTCGATCCACTTCTATACACACGCTTGGATGAGGGAGCGCTTCTCGCCGTCTAGTGTTTGAGCGAATGCATCTGCACGGCTGGCATAGCCATCGTTGTAGACCCTGCCCTCAAACGAGTTATCCCCGTTGGATGGCTTGCAACTCGCCTATCTCTCCTGATGAAAAT
The DNA here is from genome assembly GCF_036924675.1 of Bradyrhizobium sp. AZCC 1578. NCBI lineage: Bacteria > Pseudomonadati > Pseudomonadota > Alphaproteobacteria > Hyphomicrobiales > Nitrobacteraceae > Bradyrhizobium > Bradyrhizobium sp. AZCC 1578. Next base: position 4,389,860 of record NZ_JAZHRZ010000001.1, on the reverse strand, counting down.
GCTCAGGTTCCGACCTGCAGCGGCGAAGTGAGCTTGCGCAGCGCCGCGATTACCGAGAGCGCGGTGATGCGGCCGGTCTTCGGATTTTCCGAGGGAATGTTCTCGATCGACATCGTGAACGAGGCCGAGTCGGATTCGACCCTGATCTGATGGCAATTTCGCGTCACCGCCGGATCGGCCCAGATTTCGATCGTGGTGCGGTCGGGCCCGATGCCGGCCAGCGACAACGCCGCCACGACATTGACATTGGCGGGAAAGGCGGCAGCCGCATCGCGCGCCGAGCCCTTGAAGACACGCAGCGCGGATGTCAGGCCCTCCATGGAGATCCCGTTCTCGACGAGATAAGGCGCGCCGGCGAGACCTCGGGGCGGCTTGCGCGTGACCATCTGCACCGAATGGATAATGCCTTCGGCAGCCGCCGAAACCGCATCAAATCCGATCAAGGCGCCGGTCGGCACGATGATCTGCCCGCCATGCACCCGGGCCAGATCGACGAGATCGGGTCGCGGCAACAGCGCGCTGGCGCTCAGCACCATCACCTGCTTGCCGGCGGTGAGCATCGGCCGGCAGATCTGGTCGAGAATTTCAGCCGGCGCGCATTCGACAACGAGGTCGGCATGGTCAGGCAACTCATCGAGCGAAATCAGCGGGCAGGAAATGCCTTCGCGATCGAGCCACGCTTGCGCCTTCGCCTGATCCCTCGTCGCGATCGCCGCCAGCGAGAGGCCCGGCAACCCGTCCGCCAGCTTGCGCGCGACGGTTCGACCGATCTCGCCCAGTCCGGCAATGGCGATGCGCTTGGATGGCATTTACCCGGCCCCCCAATTCGCCGCCCGCTTCTCCGCAAACGACGCGAGCCCCTCCGACGCCTCCGCCGTCTGGCGCCGCGCCGAATGCATTTTCACCAGCCGCGCGTAGGCCTCGTCGTCGACGCCCATGCCGCCGAACGAGCTCTCCATCGCCAGCCGCTTGGTTTCCGCCAGCGCTTCGGGACCGTTGGCGAGCAGTTGCTCGACGACCTTCGCGCCTGCCATTTCCAGCTCCGCCAGCGGCACCACCTCATGCACCAGCCCGATGCGGCGGGCCTCTTCCGCGCCGAACCGTTCGCCGGTCAGCGCATAGCGGCGGACCTGGCGGACGCCGATGGCGTCGCAGAGTTGCGGAATGATGATTGCGGCGGTGAGGCCCCAGCGCACTTCGGTGATCGAGAACAGCGCATTGTCGGCGGCGATCACAACGTCGCAGGCCGAGATCACGCCGGTGCCGCCACCGAAACAGCCGCCCTGCACCAGCGCGACCGTCGGGATCGGCAGCGTATTCAACCGCTGCACGGCCTCGAACGTCGCGCGCGACACGGCCTCGTTCTCATCAGCCGATTTCGGCCGCACGCCGTTGATCCATTTCAGGTCTGCGCCGGCCTGGAAATGCTTGCCCTTGCCCTTGAGCACGACGACGCGAAGGTTTTGCTTCTTGCCGAGATCGTCCATCGCCGCGAGCACGCCGCCGATCAATCCACCATCATAGGCGTTGTTCACCTCGGGGCGATTGAGCGTGACCGTTGCGACGCCGCGCGCGTCGAGATTCCATAGAACCGGATTGGCAGTCATTCGGCGGCCCTCTGTTCGGCATGTCGTTTATGCCGAACCATAGGCCGGGACCGCAGCCGTTGTCACCGCCGACGATCTATCGGCGGCTACGCCGCTGCATCATGTCAGCCCTGTCGGCAAAGGACGTCCGCCGCGGTCCGATCGCCTCGAACTGGGCTTTCTGCTCGTCGTTCAAGGTCACATAGAAATCATCGAGCGCGGTGCGCACCTGCTTGACCGCCTGCAGCATCACATCGAGCCGCTTGCCGGCCGCCGCAAGCCGCGCCGACGGCGTGGCCCCATCCTCGGGCCGGCACGATGCGCTCAGCATCTCGCTGGCTTTGGTGTTTGCATTCTGCAGGGCTGTAAGGCCCGTGCGTTGCACGTCGGTCGGGCGCAGCCGTGCCTCGACTTCCTCGGTCGGCCATCTCAAGCCCGAGGATTGTGTGATGTCGCAGGCTCGCGCAAACGATCTTCTGCCGCGCCGTTCGGCTTTTCGTTCCTGCTCCTCAGCGACCGCATTCAGCCGCGCTTTCTGCTCGTCATTCAGAAGATCATAGAACTTGTCGAGCGCCGGCTGCACGGTCGCGACGCCCGCGATCATCGCCTCGAGGCGCTGCTGCATCGAGGCGAGCCGGCCAGCGGCTGTCAGCGATATCGAAGTCGGGCACGCCGCCTTGATCTTTTGCGCCGATGTCACCGACGCATTGGCGAGATCGTCGAGCGCCACGCGTTGGGTCTCGGTGGGCTCGATCACCTGTGCGATCAGGTCGATCGGCAGGCCGGCGATTTCGCGGCTGTCGTCACCGCAGAATTGCGCCAGCCGGTCGTCACCAGGAGAGGCACGCGGCGGCAAATAGCCGGCCAAGCCTTCGTAGTCATAAGGTCCGAAGAGGCCGGCATAGATGTCGTCATAGCCATAGTACCAGAACGGCGCGCCGACGCCCGGTCCCCACAGCGTATAGTCGTAGATATCGTTGTAGGCGAACGGCCAGAACAGTGGCCCGACCCAGCCATATCCGCCATTGCCGTGCTGCCACCAGCCACCGCCCCGCGGCCGGCCATATTGCCAACCTGCCAGCGCCGCGCCCGCGGTCAGGCTGGCGCGGGCGGCGGGATTTCTAAGGACGGCAGTGCTGCGAGCGAGCGCACGCGCGTTCATCGCGCGGCCGCCGGCCGCGGCGCGGTTGATGCGAGGAGCGTGGAACGAGCGGAAGCGCGCCGCTCTGCCGTGAAAATGGCCGCCGCCATGATGGCGCGCCCCGAAATGTTTGTGGCCATGACCGCCGCCATGATGTCCATGCCCGCCACCACGACCGCCGCCGTGTCCGCCGCCATGGCCGCCTTTCGCGACGGCATATCCGGCCGCCGACAGCGCGGTCGCGAGAACAATGACGGCAATTCCCAGCCCGAGTTTTGACATGGCACGCCCCACCATCGTTGCATCACGAACCCTAAAGCGCGTTGATGAACGCCAGCGGAACAGCAAAGTTCCCTCTGGCCGGGGCCGCGCGATCGCGCAACCCACCCTGTCGAACCGAGCCGGTTGCGCCCGAACAAGGCTTGTGAAAACTAGCAACGGCACTCCTTCCCCTCGCAGCAGGATTTTCCATCCATGCGGATTTGCGTTTTCGGTGCGGGCGCCGTCGGCAGCCATTTTGCGGTGCGGCTCGCACTAGCAGGACATGACGTTTCCTGCGTGATGCGGGGAGCGCACCTGGATGCCGTGAAAGCCAGCGGGCTGACGCTGCGGGTTGGAGATGGCGAGTTCAAGGCGAAGGTCAGCGCATCCAGCGATCCAGCCGCGCTGGGCCGGCAGGACGTCGTGATTTGCACGTTGAAGGCGACAGGCCTCTCCAGCCTCGCCGCTGGGCTGCAGCCGCTGCTCGGCAATGACACCGCCGTGGTGTTCGCGCAGAACGGCATTCCCTGGTGGTACGACATCGGGCTCTCGCCAAGCCATCCGCCGGTGCCGGATCTGGCCTTCCTCGATCCCGGCGGACGCCTGCGTGCGGCGATCCCCAGAGAGCGCATCGTTGGCGGCGTGGTGTTTTCATCGAATGAAGTCATCGCGCCGGGCGTGGTCGCGAACCTGTCGCCCGAGCGCAACCGGCTCTTGATCGGCGAGTGCGACGACCGCGCCAGCGAGCGCGTCGCGAAGCTGCGCGCAGCGCTGAACGCAGCTTCGATCGACTCGCCCGAGGTCACGCAGATCAGGGAAACGATCTGGTCCAAACTCCTGACCAACATGTCGATGTCGGTGCTGTGTTTGCTGACCGGGCAGACTGCGCGCGCCGTACGCGACGATCCTGATCTCGCCGACATCGTGCCGCGCCTGCTCGACGAGGCCAACAGCGTGGCGCAAAGCTGCTTTCCACAAGTCAAGCGCGTGACGCGCTCCGGGCCCGCGCCCGACCACAAGCCGTCGATCCTGCAGGATTACGAACTCGGCCGCGCCATGGAGATCGACGTTTTGGTCCGCGCGCCCGCCGCCTTCGCCCGCGCCGCCGGACTTTCGACACCGATGCTCGACATGATGGCCGCGCTGGCGATCCGACAGGCGCGCGACAAGGGGCTGTATGCAAGGTAGGCAATGAGATCCGAGCGTCATTGCGAGCGAAGCGAAGCAATCCATCGCGCCGCAAGCGGAGAAGTGGATTGCTTCGTCGCTTGCGCTCCTCGCAATGACGGTGGGTCGAATCAAGAAGTGGAAACCGCATCATGCATGTCAAAGACAAGGTCTGCGTCGTCACGGGAGCCGCGAGCGGCATCGGCGAGGCGGTGGCGCGCGCCTATGCGGAGGCCGGCGCGCGTGGCGTCGTCGTCGCCGACCTCAAAACCTCGCGCGAGAAGCTCGCCAAGGTCGCGGGCGACGTCGACGGGCTGCCGATCACTGCCGACGTCGGGCTGGAGGAAGACATCCAGGCACTGATCGCGGCGGCCGAGGACAAGTATGGCCCGGTCGACGTGTTCTTCTCCAACGCCGGGCTCTCGCGCAAGGGCCAGGAGACCGCGCCTGACGCCGATTGGGAGGTGAGCTGGCGCGTCCATGTCATGAGCCATGTGTTCGCGGCCCGCGCGCTGGTGCCCGGCATGCTTGCACGCGGCTCCGGCTATCTCCTCAACACCGCGTCCGCCGCGGGCCTCCTGGCGTCGCTGAACTCGATGCCTTACGGCGTGACCAAGAACGCCGCGGTGGCGCTCGCCGAGCATCTCGCCATTCAGTACGGCGACCGCGGCATCTGCGTTTCCGTGCTCTGTCCGCAATCGGTGCAGACCGGAATGACAACGCCCGGCCCCAGCGCCGCGCGGATCGACGGCGTGCTGCAGCCGCCAGAGGTGGCACGCATGGTAATCGAGGCGATGGCGGAAGAACGTTTTCTCATCCTGTCGCACCCGCAAGTCGCCGAATACATCCAGCGCAAGACCTCCAACCGCGACCGCTGGCTCGCCGGGATGCGCCGACTACGCGACAAGATCTACGGCGTGCCGGCTTCCGCATAATCACCGTCATTGCGAGGAGCCACCGGGTCGCGCGAATGCGCGCCCGATGACAGGCTCCGCGACGAAGCAATCCATCTATCCCCGCGCCCGCGCTATGGATTGCTTCGCTTCGCTCGCAATGACGGATCAGGCGGCGCGAACTGTTCCAATAGTCCCGTGTAGCTCTTCACGCCCGGCGACGCATAAGAGCCGCGCCGGGAGGTCGAGAGCTTCAAACCAGCCAGCGCCTCGGCCTGCTTCACCGCGGCTGCCACACCGTCGACGACGGGGACGCCGAATTTCCGCGACAGTTTTTGCGCGAGATCGGCCATGCCCGCGCAGCCGAGCACGACCGCCTCCGCGCGCTTCTCCAGCGCACGGGCAATCTCGGCTTCAAGCTTGGCTTCCGCGCCGGACCCCGGCTTTTCGAGATCGAGCACCGCGACGTCGCAAGCGGTGACCTGCACCCTCTCCGCAAAACCATAGCGGCGCACCAGCTCTTCGAGCGGCACGATCGAGCGCGGCAGCGTGGTGACGATCGCGATGCGTTTTGCGATTTGGCCAGCCGTCACCAGCGCCGCCTCGCAAATGCCTACCACGGGAAAGGGCGCGGCGGTGCGGGCCGCATCGAGCCCGGTGTCGTCGAAGCAGGCGATGATGCCAGCGTCAGCATCCGGCGCATTCACCAGCGCCTGGATCAGGCCGGGCACGGCAAACGCCTCGTCGTAATAGCCTTCGATCGAGACCGGCCCCATCGCCGAGGTCACGGCGGATATTTCGGTGCCTGCTGCGGCGACAGCGCGCGCTGCGGCGCCGATCGTTTCCGTCATCGAGGTAGTCGTGTTCGGGTTGACGATCAGGATTTTTGTCATGACGTATCGTAGTCAAGATGGCGCGCGGCGCAACTCTCTCCCCGGTCGTCCCTGCGAACGCAGGGACCCATACGCCGCGTCCTGCGGAAGAGGCACAAGGAGAGACGGCTTCTTTCAACTACGTGCTCCAGTGGTTATGGGTCCCTGCGTTCGCATGCGTTCGCAGGGACGACATCTGAAAGCTTAGCCGACAGCCCGATCCACCCATGTCGCAAAGGCGTCCAGCGCCTCGTCCATCACCGCGCGATCGTTCCGCCCCGAACTCTTCAGCACGTGGAAGGAATGATCGGCGCCATCAAGCAAATGCAGCGCTGCGCGCGATCCTAAGCCCTTCACGACCGGCTCGAGCAGACTCAATTCCGCCAGTGCATCGCGCGTGCCTTGTAAAAACAGCATCGGGATTGTGACGTCGGCGAGATGCCTGGCCCGCTCGCTGGAAGGCTTTCCGGCCGGATGCAGCGGAAAGCCGAGAAACACCAACCCGCGAACGCCCGGCAACGGCGAAAGCGCCTGTGCCTGCGACGTCATCCGCCCGCCGAACGATCGGCCGCCCGCGATCAGTGGCAGCGAGGCAAAGCGCCGTCCAGCTTCCGCCACGGCCGCTCGCACTGTTGCATGCGCAACCGCAGGCGGATCGGGCCGCTTGCCGCCTTTTTCCATGTAGGCAAACTGATAGCGCAGCGACGCAATGCCGCGCTCGGCAAGGCCCGCGGCAACCGTCTCCATCGACTTGTGTGTCATGCCCGCGCCGGCCCCGTGCGCGAACATGTAACAGGCGCGGGGCTGTGGCGGCTGCACCACCAGGCCGGAAACCGCCTGATCGGAGCCGATCTCGATTCGTAAGCGTTCTGCCGCTTCTGCCGTCATGTGATCTGTCCGACACTTTTCTGCATGATGGAGACTCTATACTGGAAAACGCCCGGCGAAAGATGACCGGCGAGGACCGCATCCCGCGGCCCTCAAGGAATTGGATTTATGGACAGACCTACGGCGCCACTATAAGATGGCATCATATTCAACCGCACGCCGAGGGTGATTCGCCTTGCGGCGTTTTTTGATAACAGACCGATATTGCGCGCCACCGGCGCGGTTTTAACGAGGGGCAGGCCATGCGGGGCAAAAGGATTGCGAAAATTGTGATCGCGCTGGCGGTCGTCGGCATCGGTTACGCCGCCGTCAAGGACGACATCGCCAAGCTCTGGCAGGATCTTCACGTCAAGATCGTGGAGCATCCCACACCGAAGAAGACCGTCTGGCTCGACCAGGGCATCCCCAAGGAAGAGTTGAGCTGGTTCTATCACGCTGATCAGGGAACGCGGACCTTCGGCTTTCCCTATGAGTGGTTCATGGCGCTCGAACAGCCGACGATTTCGTGGCTGCCGTTCACTAAGGTCGGCCTCTTCAGCGACCCCGCCTATCTCGATCGCTACGGTTTCATTGCGGACACCATCATCCCCGGCAAGGAGGCGCTTCCGATCGGATTCGCGAAAGGCGGTCCGATGCTGGACCCGACCGGCGCGCCGTGGAAGAATCCGCGCAACAAGAAGGATATGACCGGCGTCGGCCTGACCTGCGCGGCCTGCCACACCGGCAGCTTCACCTACAAGGACACTGCCGTCGTCATCGACGGCGGCCCGGCCCTCACCAATCTCTTCGCGATGAAGCAGGGCATGGGTATCTCGCTGTTACTGACGCGCTACTGGCCCGGGCGGTTCGACCGGTTCGCCGATCGCGTACTTGGATCGAACTCCACGGTCGATGACCGCGCGACCCTGAAGTATCAGCTCGACCAGGTCCTTGCCCAATACAAGCAGGTCAAGAATCTGGAAGAACGCGTCGCCTCCCAGAGCATCATCGAAGGATACGGACGGCTCGATGCGCTGAACCGGATCGGCAATCAGGTGTTTTCGATCGACCTGAAGAAGCCCGAAAACTACGCTGGCTCCTCGGCGCCGGTGCATTTTCCCAGGATCTGGAACACGCCGTGGTTCGATTGGGTCCAGTATAACGGCTCAATCATGCAGCCCATGGTCCGCAATGCCGGCGAAGCGCTCGGCGTGTCGGCGGAGCTCAACCTGACCGATCCGGTGAAGGGCCTCTACAAGTCGAGTGTCGACGTGAAGTCGCTCGACAAAATGGAGCAGATGATCAAAGGCGACAAGCCGCCGAGCGCGAAGGACAAATTCTCGGGCCTGCAATCACCGAAATGGTCGAATGAAATTCTGCCGCCGATCGACCAGAAGCTGGCCGACAAGGGCGCCGAGCTCTACAAGACCCATTGCCAGGAGTGTGTCACCGGCCGCCGGTGACAAGCGAGGCGTTCTACAATAACGAGAAGTGGTGGACGAAGAACCAGGCCGGCGAGGCGATCCTCAAGGTCGAAAACATACCGATCTCGCATATCGGGACCGATCCCGCGCAAGCGGAAGACATGGCCAACCGAAAAGTTGCCCTGCCCTCGAATCTCGGAATCACGGACAACAGGTTCGGCTTCGCTCTCAAATATCTGGTCGAGAACACCGTCAATCTCATTTACAGTGAGCACAACCCGCCTTTGAGCGATGCCGACCGCAAGCGCATGGACGGCAATATGCCGAACGAAATCCAGGCCGAGTTAGCCTACAAGGTCCGTCCGCTGAACGGCGTGTGGGCGACGCCGCCCTATCTGCACAACGGCTCGGTGCCGACCATCGACGATCTGCTCGGCGACCCGGAAAAGCGGCCGACGAAATTCTATCTCGGCAGCCGTGAATACGACCCCGTGAAGCTCGGTTACAAGGCCGACCCGATAACCAACGGATTCGAATTCGATACATCCATTCGCGGCAACTCGAACAGGGGCCACGAATTCAGGAAGGACTTCAGCAAGGAAAAGGAGATCAAGGGCGTCATCGGACCGGAGTTGTCCGCCGACGATCGAAAGGCGCTCATCGAATACCTCAAGACGCTCTGAGTCATCCGAGCTGAGTCATTCCAGCACCTTCGCGGCCGGGCTTCGCCCGGCCGTCGCCACCTGCGCGCCGGCCCGCCGCGTCGGAATCAAACGGCTGGCCTCAACGGCTGGCCACCAGCCGCAAATGCGGCTTGATCGTTTCCTCAAGCTCGGCCTTGAGCTGGTGCACGCGCGGATCAGCCGAGCGCGCTGCGCACAGTGAATATTGGTTGACCGAGCACGCCAGTGCGCGCCGCTCGTCGGCGGTCCGCGTCACTTCCGGGCTGGACAGTTTCAGCACCATCCCGCCGAGTTGCACCAGCATTTCGTCGAGCGCCCGATCCATTCCGGCAATTTGATCCATCGCACCACTCCCTCTGGAAGGAGTAATGATCGGCGCGCCCGGCCGTTCCCCGCGCGCGCTCGGTTAGGGATAACCAGAAGTAAACGGACCGCGATTCTATCGATGCCGCCCGCATATCGCCTTGAGGGAATCATTATCAATTGAAGGATGCGGGCCCCGGTCTGCTCTGGAAAACGCCGCAATTGCGGCGGCCGCGCCCGTTACTTATGCTGCCGCCCTGTTCCGCAACGAGGCCCCGCATGATCCCGCCGCTCGATCCCGTCGTCGCCCAGATCATTCCGCTACTGCCGCTGCGCGATCCCGCGACGATGACACCGCAGAGCGCGCGCGATGCGCTCCGCGCATTGGCGGCCTCGCGCGCGGCAGTTCCGCCGCCTCCGGTGATGAGCACGGAAGACATCAAGGTGAAAGGCGCGGCCGGATTCCTTGCGGCGCGGGTCTACCGGAACTCGAACGAAAAATCGCCGACGATCGTGTTCTTTCACGGCGGCGGCTGGGTTGCAGGCGATCTCGAAACCCATGACCGGCAGGCGCGCTGGCTCGCGATCGAGACCGGCGCCGTCGTCGTCTCGGTCGATTACCGCCGCCCGCCCGAGGTGCGCTTTCCCGGCGCGTTCGAGGATGCCTTCACGGCCACACAAGACGTCATCGCCCGCATCGCCGAATTCGGCGGCGATGCGGCGCGCGTCGGCATCGCCGGAGACAGCGCGGGCGGCAATCTGGCCGCCACCACCGCGATCGCCTGCCGCGACGCCGGCATCAGGCTATCAGCGCAATTGCTGGTCTATCCCGTCACCGACGTTGCCGGAAGTTTCGCGGACGCGACGGAAAACGCCCGCTTCCCCTCGCGCAGCGAGAACGCAGAAGGCTATTTCCTCACCCGCGCCACTATGGAGTGGTTTTGCGGCCATTACCTCGCCGACAAAACACACGGCACCGACTGGCGCGTTTCGCCGCTGCGCGCCAGGGACCTTGCCGGCGTGGCGCCGGCGATTGTCTGCACCGCGTGGTTCGATCCGCTCCGCGACGAAGGCAAGGCCTACGCCGATGCGCTAAAGGCCGCCGGCGTGCCGATCAGCTATTACGACGGCCTCGGCCTGATCCACGGCTATTTCGGCCTCGGCGAGGCGTCGGAGACCGCGAAGCGAGAAGCGCAGCGGGCGCGGGCGGATTTCAAGGCGCTACTCGAAGCGGGCGTCTAGCGAGGCGTTGCGCTATCCGGTGCTGGCGTGCTGGCGATCCCGGGAAGACTCGAACTTCCGACCTACGGTTTAGGAAACCGTCGCTCTATCCGGCTGAGCTACGGGACCGCGGACCTGCATGGCAAGGCAGGTGCTTGGGACGCTTCATAGCAAAGCAGGCGTGGCATCGCCAGCCCCTCCGGGCCGCCCCTTTTGCGGGCCAAGAGGGCCTTTGTCGCGTAGCTCTCGCCACGCTCTGCCCACCTTCCAGCTTTGCGTTCCCCGGATGCTGCGCAGCGCGCCGCGTGGTGCGCTGCTGATCCGGGGTCCATGATGCGGCTGCCGTAGGTCCCGGCTCTGCGGTGCATCGTCAAGCGACGCTGCACCGCGTCCGGGACACGTTTGTTTTCCCGCTTGCCGCTACGCCTTGATGTTGTTCTCGCGGACTACCTGTCCCCAGATGCTCACCTGCTTGGCGAAGAACGTACCGAAATCCTTGCCGTCGGCGAGCAGCAGCGTCATCTGCTGCGTCTCGCGCAACTGCGCCGCTACTGCCGGCTCGCTCAGAATCTCCTTCACCGATTTCGCCATGCCGGCGACGGCATCTTCCGGCGTTCCCTTCGGCGCGAAAACGCCCCACCAGGCCAGCGTCTCGAAATCGGGAAAGCCCGCTTCGATCGCGGTCTGCGTATCCTTCAGCACGGGCATCCGCTCGCGGCCCATCTGCAGGATCGGCCGCAGCCTGTTGGTGCCGAGTTGCGCCGTGATCAGCGCCGCCGATCCCACGATGAGATCGACATGGCCGCCGAGCACGTCGTTCATCGCCGGGCCGCCGCCGCGGTAGGGCACATGCGTGATCTCGACGCCGGCCTTCTTGCCCAGCACCGTCATCGCCAGATGGCCGAGCGTGCCGATGCCGACGGAGGCATATTTCACCGCGCCAGGATTTGCCTTGCAGGCCGCGACCACGTCGGCAAAGGTCTTGTAAGGCCGCTCGGCGTTCGCGGCGACGACATAAGGCGCCGTGCCGACCAGAAATACCGGCACCAGATCCTTCTCGACATCCAGCCCCGGCTTTTCGAGGATCGATGGGATAACCGCGTGCGAGTCGAACGTCACCAGGAATGTCGCGCCGTCAGGCGCGCTCTTGGCAACCTGCACGGCGCCGAGTGAGCCGGCCGCGCCGGATTTGTTCTCCACCAGCACGGTGCGGCCGAGCTTCGTCTGCAGATGAGACTGCAATAGCCGCGCCAGAGCGTCGGTCGATCCGCCTGGCGGGAACGGCACCACCAGCGTCATGTTCTTGGCCGGCTGCGCCAGCGCCGGCGTCACCGCGAACGCGGCCGTCGCCGCAAGCAAGTTGCGTCTTGTAATCTTCACCAGAACTCTCCTCCCGTTATCGCCCGCGATTTTTTTGTTTTTGTTCGCAGACTTGTCTTAGATCATGATGCGGTTAGGCGGAATCGCATCATGATCTCCTCTCCTTGTTTGAGCATGATCTTTTCGGAAAACCGGTTCCCACTTTTCCGGATCATGCTCTAGGTGCCGAAGCCAGACCCGGCCTTCTTGTATTCGGGGCGCGGCGGGCTGAAGATGTCAAGCACACGCGCGCCTTCCGGTCCAGCCCGCATGGTGTGCGGCACGTTACCGGGCGTGCGCCAGAAATCGCCCTTTTTGACCGGAATTTCCTCATCGCCCTGAACGCGGATCGCCGATCCCTCAAGCAGCACGCCCCATTGTTCTTCGGGGTGATGATGCAGCGTGCCTTGCGAATGCGGCGCCAGCGTCACCACCGACAGCATGGCGTGCTCGCCGGAAAAGATGCGTGTGGTGACGCCGGCGGCGAGTTCGCGAAGCAGGCCGTCGCCAGGGTTATCCAGATTGTGGAATTCGTCCTTCTGACTCATCGTTCCTCCTTGCGTGCTGTCGCGCCCCATCAGGACTTGCCGTAGCTGCCCTGGTAGCGGCCTTCGCGAATTGCGATCAGCGTATCTTCCTCGCGCGCGATCTGGGCGCGGACCGCCTCGAGCAATGTGGCGGCCACAGCAGCGGGGAACGATACCACGCCGTCCTCATCGCCCACCACGACGTCGCCAGGAGAAATCACCGAGCCGCCGATGGAAACCGGCACGTTGATCTCGCCGGGTCCGCTCTTGTACGGGCCGCGGTGGATCGCCGCGCGGGCAAAGCAGGGAAAGTCGGAGGCAGCGAAGGCCGCGACGTCGCGGATGGCGCCGTCGATCACATAGCCCGCGGCACCGCGGTATTCGGCGATGTTCTTCATGATCTCGCCGACCAGCGCCCGCGTCTCGTCGCCGCCGCCATCAACCACGATTACGTCGCCCGGCCCGACCAGTTCAAGCGCCCGGTGAATCGCAAGATTGTCGCCGGGCCGCGTCCGCACCGTGAAAGCAGCTCCGACCAGCCGGCCGGCGCGATGAAACGGCCGCAGGCCTACGGCGCCCGGCAGCCGGGCAAGGTTGTCGCTAATGATCGAGGTCGGCGCGTTCCTGAACGCGTCGATCAGCTCAGGCGCGGGCTTCGGCACGCTCGTCATGGCCGTGGTGATGGTCATAGAGACTGTTTCCTCTTCCTCTTGCGGCTCCGGCCCGCTCGGCGCGAGGGTTCCAGATTGGCCGTCACATGATGGCTTGGGTGGCTGCAAAACAATTAGCATTCCGCTTGAGCAGGTATAATGGATTTGGATGGGTCCGGGGCGGCTCGCTCGGGGGCCCCGCACGTCACGTCGGTGCTTTCGAAATCTTCGCCTCGGCCACACTTCTTAATGCGGCGTTAACCAGACCGGCCGACGCTGGCTGCGAAGATTCGCGCCGCCCAGTTGTCTTGCAATGCTATTTAAGAACCTTGCCCCCTCGCCGGCTCTTTCAATCATCCGGTTTTCCGACATCGACGCCTTCCGGCCGGTCGAGTTCGTCGCCGATGCGCGCAGCGTCCCGCTGAATCTTGCGAACTTCCATACCGCGCGCGCGGCGGTGCAGTTGCCCTGCTGCCAGATCACGATGCTCCGCTCGTTTCCACGTATCGTCGATGTCAGCTATCGCGCCGCGCATGGCGTCGTCATCTTCCAGATCGAGGACGACTACGACGTAGCCGTCAACGGCATGTCCGTGAATCGTCCGGCTTTTGTCGGCATGCGCGGCAATGTCGATTTGCAGTTCGTCGAACCCCGTGGATCGCTGCACGCGATCGTCACCCTTGGCGCCGGCCTGCGGGATCGGGAATGGTTCGATACGCCGGACCGGCCATGCCCGTTCATGCCGGACCCCGAGGCCCTCGCAACGGTCAGATCCGTCACGATAGGTATTTTGCAGACGGCTTCCGCCAGGCCGGAACTGTTGCAGGAGCGGCGTTCGGCGCTGGCCCTCCAGGAAGGCCTGCTGCTCGCCATCGACGAGATGTTCCGTAGCGGCCGAACGCCGGAAGTGGCAGGCAAGATTGCAAGCAGGGGTTATTGCCGCCTCGTTCGCATGATCGACGAGTATGTCGCGTTTCATTCCGCCGCGCCGATCTACAGCGCCGACCTCGCCGAACAATGCGGCGTGTCGGTGAGGACGCTGGGCACGGCGGTGGCGAGCGTCCGCGGCATGAGCCTGCATCGCTATTTGCGCCTCAAGCAGCTTTGGTCGGCGCGCGCGCAGCTCGTGAAGGGATCCGACGCCATCACCGTGACATCGTGCGCCCGAGCCAACGGCTTCCATCACATGGGCGAATTCGCAAGACTCTATCGCGCGGTGTTCCATGAAACGGCATCGCGCACGCTGGCTCGCGCGAGAGGCGCTGACTGATTCTTGCCACAATGTGGCGTGCTTATCCGCTCGCCCTCAGATAGTGCACTTAGAATCGCTACAGGCATCGTTTGCGGGAACTTGCCTTGCTGTTGAATTTCTTCAAGATTTTTAACGATCTGGCACTGTGTTCCGTCGGTCACATGAACCGGGTAACGTCACAACGCCAGCGGGAACATCGTGCAATTTCGGCGTGACAGCGCTGCCAAAATGATGACAATCGACTCAATCAAAGTTCCCAAGAATTCGACTGGAGCAAATCGTCCGTGATCGCCTCACGTGCATCGTCATTGGTTTTTGCCGCAATCGGAGGGCTGTTCGTGCTCGCGCCGGTGGCTTCAGATGCGCAGTGGTGGCGTAGCGCGCCGTACGATTTCGAATCCTGCGCCGATGTGGCCGAGAAGGCTGCGACCAAAGAAGAAAAGACGGCGAAACTCGCTGAATGCAACGCGAAATTCGCCGGCCGCCGCAAGCCTGGCGGCGGCTACACCTATTACGACTTCATGCAGGACCGGACGTTCGACATCGCGGGACCCAACCCGACGCCGGAAGAGCAGAAGAAGATCGACGAGCAATATACTGCCTATCTCGAGCGCGAGCGCCGCAACCACATCGCCGCAGCGGCGGCGGCCAAGCAGCAACAGCCGGAGCCGCCGCCAGCACAGGGAATACAACAAGATATCCAACAGGTCTCGCTGCGCACGGAGCAGGCGCCTGCGCTGGTCGAAACCGAAAGAGTGCCGATACCGGTGGCGAGCCCGGTCAAGCAGGCCGCACGCATCAAGGCGGCCCAATGCGCCAAGAGCCAATTCTCGTGTGAATGGCCGCGGCTCTCGGAGAGCATCAACGAACTGAAGCGGCTGTTCAATCCGCAACAGCAGCAGCCGGCCAAGCAGAAGAAGGGCTAGATCCTTCTGTCGTCCCTGCGAACCGCAGGGACCCATACGCCGCGGCGGATGTTGTCTTGCTGCGATGGTCGACGACTTTCCTTCAACAATTGGCGACGGTGGTTATGGGTCCCTGCGTTCGCAGGGACGACCTGGCTGAGCGGTGCGCGCGCGGCTAATCAGCATCAGTGCGCGCGCATCCGCTTGACGCGGCGCGGCTTGACGACCGGTGCGACGACCGCACGTGATGCCGCCCGCTGCTCCTGCAGCCTCGCTTCATAGCCCGGCGATGGCGTTGCCGTCGGCGGCACGGCATAAGCGGGCAGCAATGACGCCCAAAAAACTAGGACGGCAACCGCTACCAGCGCGAGACGCGTTCGTTTCATGTCGCTTCTCCCATCGGCTTACCTGAACGAACCTCGCGCGGGACCGGCGCCGAGGCAAATCAATTTCGGGGGCGAATCTGCTCCGGCGTCAGGCCGGGCGAGCCCTTGCCGCTGCTTTCAGCCTGCTGGATCAATTGCACGATCCGGCGCGAGAGCGGCGCCTCCAGTCCGCGGCGCTCGGCGATTTCGGTGATGACGCCCTGCAGATAATCGATTTCGGTGCGGCGGCCGCGCTGCAGATCTTCCCACATCGACGAGCGCGCCTCGGGATCGATCTTCATCGTCCGCCCCAGCAACGCTTCGAAGACCCGGTCCGGCAGGCGTAACAAAGGCGGCATCCAGGCGGGCGGGATCGGCATCGACGACACCGGCTTGATGCCTTCGGCCTTGATCGCCGCGAGAGCTTCGGCGAGCTGATCGGCGAACAATTGCCGCCATGGTCGTTGTGCGAGCTGCCGGCGCAGCGGCAGATCGGCCAGTGCGTTGAGCGCGTTGTTGAGATTGAGCAGCAGCTTGCCCCATTGCACGCCATCGATGTTGCCAGTCGGCCGCATCGTCAATCCCGGCACCGACAATTTCTCCGCGGTGCGCGCTTCGTCCTGCTCGATGACGATGTCACCCGAGGTGGCGCGATGAAACCGCCCATTGCCGAGCGCCATCACGTTGAACGGCACCATGCCGCCGAGCACGCGCCGCCCCGGCAGGCGGTTGCGCAGCACGGCGGCGTTGCCGACGCCGTTCTGCAGGCTGACAACGACGACATCGGACGGCGCATGGTGAGCGATGATTTCGGCCATCGCAGCGGTGTCCGCGCTCTTGACCGTGACCAGCACCACGCTGGCGTCAGCAAAAATGGAAGGGTTTTCCGACAATACGAACCGATCGCGCGCGACGGTCTGGTCAAAACCTTCAAAACTGGTCGGCCGCAGGCCGCCTGCTTCGATCTCGGCGATCACGCGCGGACGCGCCAGCAGCGCCACGCGGCAGCCGCCGGCCACCAGCATGCCGCCGACGAAGCAGCCGATGCTGCCGGCGCCTGCGATACCGATCGTTTGGCGCGAAACCATTTGTCACCTACCGCGTTGCAACCGGCTTCGAATAGCAGAGCGCGCGGACTGTGCCTATCGCAGGTGGCACCGCCTGCGCCTTGTAACCGTCATGTGCTACCGTTATGTTCCACGCGGGGCTACGCAGAGGAGACAACCATGGGTTTACTCGACGTCCTCAACGGCATGATGAATGGGCCGCGCGGCCCGAGCCGCCCCAGTTCACAATCAGAGAGCGGCGGAATGTCGCCCTTGACCATGGCGATCCTGGCGCTGCTGGCCTGGAAAGGCATCAAGCATTTCAGCGGCAACCAGACCGGCTCGGCACCGCAACCGGCGCCCGCGCCGGGCAACGTGAATGCCGGCATGCCCGGCGGCGGCATGGGCGGCGGACTCAGCGACATGCTCAAAGGCGGCTTGGGCGGGCTGCTTGCTGGAGGCGCGGCCGGCACCGTTTTGAGCGGCGGCCTCGGCGACCTCCTGAATCAACTGCAGCAGAAGGGCCTCGGCGATCAGGCGGACTCCTGGGTCAGCAACGGTCCGAACAAACAGGTCTCGCCCGGCGATCTCGCCAATGCGCTCGGCGCCGACCAGATCGATCAGCTCTCGGCGCAAAGCGGACTGTCGCGCGACGATTTGCTGCAAGGCCTCAGCCAGTATCTGCCCGACGTCGTCAATCATCTGACGCCGGACGGACGGCTGCCGAACGAGAACGAGATATCGGAACGGATCTGACGCCGCGAGACGCGCGGCGCCCGAGAGGTGCCGCGCCGCTTCACCATCGACGCATTGGAAAGGGACGGAAATGGGCGGCATTATCTGGATCATCGTCGTCGGCTTCGTCGCCGGTATCATCGCGCGCATCGTTTCGCCGGGCCAAAACAACCCGACCGGCTTCATCCTGACTACGGTGCTCGGCATCGCCGGCGCGTTCCTGGCGACCTTCGTCGGCCAGGCGATCGGCCATTACAGCCCCGATCAGGGCGCTGGCTTCATCACCGCCACCATCGGCGCGCTGGTGGTGCTGTTCATCTGGAACAGGCTGGTAGCGCGCGGCGTGATCTCGGATCCGGGGAATAGGTAAGGTCCGGCTCGTATCTCTCCTTCGTCATGCCCGGGCTTGACCCGGGCATCCACGCGCTTTGTCTCCAAAGAGCAAGTAAGACGTGGATGGCCGGATCAAGCCCGGCCATGACGGAGATGAATGCGTCGTCACAACACCAGATGCATCCCCGCATCCATGCGCACGAACTCGCCGGTCATGTTGCTCGACGCAGGCGAAGCGAGGAAGCAGACGAGCTGCGCGATATCTTCCGCCGTCGAAGCGACCTTCAGCGGCACCTTCGCCACCACTGCGTCGCGCACCGCTTTCGCGCCGGCTTCGCCGCGGCCCTTGGTGAACCACGGCGTATCGATATAGCCGGGACATACCGTGTTGACGCGGATCAGCGGCGCCAGCGCGCGCGCCAGCGATTGCGTCATGGTGTTGAGCGCGCCCTTGCTTGCGGCATAGGCGACGGACGAGCCGCCGCCGGAAATGCCGGCGACCGACGACACGTTGACCACGGCGGACGGCTGGCCGGAAACTTTAGCGCCCGCTTCGAGCAGCGCGCGCGCCGCGCGGATCATCTGGAACGGGCCGATCGTGTTGACGGCATAGATGCGCTGAAAGTCCTCGGCCGAAAGCCCATCGAGATCGTGATGCGGCACGTGCTTGGTGGTGCCGGCATTGTTGACCAGCACGTCGAGGCGTCCCCACGGCACGGCCGCGGCAGCAATCTTCCTGCAGTCTTCATCGCGCGACACGTCGCCCTGCACCACCACGACTTCGGCGCCGGCGCTGCGACAGAGATCGGCGGTCGCTTCGGCCTCCGCCTTGCTGTTGGAATAGTTGACGACGATGCGCGCGCCGCCGTTTGCCAGAATGGCCGCGGTCGCCGCTCCCAAGCCGGACGCAGAACCGGTGACAATTGCGCACAAACCATCCTTCGACATCCGCATTCCCTTTGTTGTTCTTGAATTAAAGTTTTGACCGCCCGCTGGCGTGGCTGAGCGCTACCATATCGCGCGGCCAACGGCGTGCAAATCCGAAGAAGTCCGTTGCGCGGAATTTATTCTTTGCGCCGCGACCTTCATGCCGCCGCCTCATGCGGCCCTGCGGACAGCGCTTGTCACGGCTATGGCTTTTGCCCATCATAAAGCGCAAGAAAAGACCGCAGCCGACCCGGCCATGTCAGTTGGGATTGGCATGCCAATTTCAAATCGGGGAACGCTGTGGCGGAGAGTGAGAACATCGTTGCCGAGACCGCGGAGAAAATCTTCGCCGATCTCGCCGACGCCCAAACCATCAATCGCGACCAGAAGGGCGAGTGGAAAGCCCCGCTCTGGCAGGCGCTGAGCGATGCCGGCCTGCCGCTGTCCTGGGTGCCGGAGAATTGCGGCGGCTCGGGCGCCTCTCTTGCCGAAGGCTTTAGCGTGCTGAGCGCCGCGGGACGCTTTGCGGTCGCGGTGCCGCTCGCGGAAACCATGCTGGCGGGCTGGCTGTTGGCGCAGGCCAAGATCACTTCGCCCGGCGGCGAGATGACGGTAGTGCCCGCGAGCCCGAAAGACCGGATTACCGTCAATGCCGATGGCAGCCTGTCGGGCAGGGCGCGCGGCGTGCCGTTTGCCAAGGTTGCAAAGCACTTCGCGGTGCTCGCCAGCAATGCGAAGGGTGATTTCTCCGTCGCATTGGTCGATGGCGGCAAGTGCCGGATCGAGACCGGCCTCAATCTCGGCGGCGATCCTTCTGATGTCGTGACGCTGGACAAGGTGCAGCCGGTCACGATCAAGCCGGCGCCAACAGGTTTCGACCAGGCCCGGCTCATGCTGATGGGCGGCGTCGCCCGATCCCTGCAGATCGCCGGCGCGCTGGAATCGATGCTGGATATCTCCGTGCGCTATTCCAATGAGCGTGTCGCCTTCGAGAAGAAGATTTCGAAATTCCAGGCGGTGCAGCACAATCTGGCGCGGCTCGCCGGCGAGTCGGCGGCCGCACTTGCCGCGGCCACTTCGGCCGCGGACGCTATTGCCAACGCGACCTCCTTCAACGACGAAGTGTTTCTCGAAGCGGTGGCGGCGAAAATCCGCTGCGCGGAGGCGGCGGAAAAAGGCGGCGGCATCGCCCATCAGGTGCACGGCGCGATCGGCTTTACCATCGAGCACATCCTGCATCGCTACTCGCTGCGTGCACTGGCATGGCGCGACGATTTCGGCTCCGAGAGTTTTTGGGCGGTCGAGCTCGGCAAGCTCGTGGCGCGAAGAGGCGCCGATGAGTTGTGGCCGCTCGTGGCCTCGCGCTGAGATCATCTCGATTTGCCTGCATAGAGAACAACAATGACCGCAGCCCTCCGTTTCGATCCGATCCGCCTGCCGAGCGAATGCGAGCAGTTGCGCAAGGAAGTCCGCGCCTTCCTTGCGGAAGAAATCGCCGCCGGCACCTTCGATCCGCACAAGCCGAACCGCGAAGATACCGACGTGCCGGAATTTTCCCGAAAGGTCGGTGCGCGCGGCTGGCTCGGCATGACCTGGCCGAAGAAATATGGCGGCCATGAGCGCTCGTTCCTCGAGCGTTATGTGGTGACCGAGGAAATGCGCGTGGCGAATGCGCCGACGCGGCGCTTCTTCGTCGCCGACCGCCAGAGCGGCCCGGTGCTTTTGAAATACGCACCCGAGCACATCAAGATGGAAATCCTGCCGCGCATCTGCCGCGGCGAGATCTGCTTTGCGATCGGCATGAGCGAGCCGAACTCCGGCTCCGATCTGTTCGCGGCAAAGACCCGCGCGACCAAGACCGACGGCGGCTATCTGATCAACGGCACCAAGATCTGGACCTCTTCGGCCCATATCGCCGATTACATGATCGCGATTTTTCGGACGTCACCGCCGACCAAAGAAAACCGCCGCCACGGCCTGACGCAGTTTCTGGTCAAGATGAAGCAGCCGGGGATCCAGGTGAATCCGATCGGCCAGATCACCGGGCAGTATGAATTCAACGAGGTCGTGTTCACCGATCACTTCATTCCCGACGATCACGTGCTCGGCGAAATCGACGGCGCCTGGAAACAGGCGACTTCGGAGCTTGCCTATGAGCGGTCCGGCCCCGAACGTTTCCTCGAGACCTATTACGTCCTGACCGAGCTGGTCCGCGCCGTCGGCAATAACCCGGACACCCGCAGCGCCGAAGGCATCGGCCGCCTGGTCGCGCAGGTGCACACCATGCGGCGCATGTCGGTATCGGTCGCGGGCATGCTGCAGGCCGGCAAGGAGCCGGTGGTCGAGGCCTCTATCGTGAAAGACATCGGTACCATCTGGGAGCAGCAATTGCCGCATCGCGTGCGTGAGCTCGCCGCCTTTGTCGAGGAAACCGCGACCAACCGCGAGACGCTGGAAAAGCAACTCGACTTCGCCATCAAGACTGCGCCCAAGCTGACGATCCAGGGCGGCACCACCGAAGTGCTGCGCGGCATCATCGCTCGCGGGCTAGGTTTGCGCTAATTCAACGAGGAAACCGCATGAGCAAATACACTGATATCGGCGTCGAGAAGCACGGCCATGTCGGCCTGATCGAGATCCGAAAACCTCCGCTGAACTTCTTCGACGTCTCGCTGATCAACCAGATTGCTGATGCGCTGGAGGAGTTCGACAACGACATCGAAATCCGCAGCTCCGTGCTCACGGCCCAAGGCAAGGCGTTCTGCGCCGGCGCGGATTTTTCCGATCCGAAGCGGCAGGAGCAGGAAGCGAGCGCGCAGAATGATCCGGCCGCCAATCTGCCGATCAACCATCTCTACGTCCAGGCCGTGCGCATCTTCCGCAACAAGAAGCCGATCGTCGCCGCCGTCCATGGCGCGGCCATCGGCGGTGGCCTGGGACTAGCCGTCTCGGCCGATTTCCGCGTCACCTGCCCCGAGGCACGCTTCGCCGCCAACTTTACAAAACTTGGCTTTCATCCTGGCTTCGGCCTGACTACGACGCTTCCCGAACTCGTTGGCCGCAACAACGCCGAACTGATCTTCTACACCAGCCGCCGCATCACCGGCGAGGAAGCCACGCGAATGGGCCTTGCCAATGTCTGCGTGCCGCAGGACCAGGTCCGCGCCGAGGCCATGAAGCTTGCCGCCGAAATCGCCGAATGCTCCCCGCTCGGCCTGATCTCGACCCGCGCCACCATGCGCGCCGGCCTCGCCGACCGCGTCATGGCCGCCACCAACCACGAGCTCGCCGAGCAGACCAGACTCCGCGCCACGGAAGATTTCAAGGAAGGCGTCAAAGCCACCGCAGAACGAAGGGCGGCGAACTTCAAGGGAAGGTGACCTAGCACAACTCTCTCACCCCGTCGTCCCGGCCTTGAGCCGGGACCCATACGCCGCGGCCCGCGGAAAGGGCACAAGGGGAGACGGCTTCGTTCGCGATAGGCAACGGTGGTTATGGGTCCCTGCGTTCGCAGGGACGACGGTGAAGGTTAGCCTCGTCGCTACAAAACCGCCGCATCCACGCTCATGCAAACCAGCCGAAACGTCACTCCGCTCTCTCAACGCGTCGTCCCGGCCTTGAGCCGGGACCCATACGCCGCGGCCCGCGGAAAGGGCATAACGGGAGACGGCTTCGTTCGCGATGGGCAACGGTGGTTATGGGTCCCTGCGTTCGCAGGGATGACGTGTTGATGGATTTCGCTACGCCACCAGCCTGAACGTCACGCCGCAAAGATCGAACCCATCGCCCGCCCCCTTGCAGCCCTTCGACTTCGCCGCATCTCGCGCCCTCGCGATATCGGCGACCCTGAACGTCAATCCGCTCATCAGATCGCTCGCGCCTTTCACAAATCGGAAGCTTGCATTCGGCAGTTTCAACTCCGGCTCACCGCCTGCCCCCTTGCTGACGGCAATGCCCAAAATCTTCCCCCAATGCTCCGCCAACCCTTGCGGATCCGGGCTCTGCATCTCGACTTCCGTCAGCGCCACCGTCACGTCCTTGCGGATCGCCTTCTGCCAGTTCGGCCCCGCCGGCGGGTAAAGTCCCAGCACGTCGTCGCTGCCGTCGGTATGATTGAACTCGATGAACGCGGCGCGGCAATCGCGCGGGTGCAGTTGCACGCCGTGATAAGGCGCGTGCGTGACCACATTCGCCGTGCGCACGCCGATCGCATTGGCGTGCTGGCCGCGCGCGTCGGGATCGTCGCAGCAGAAGATCGCCATGTAGCCGCCGCGGCCGCCGGTCTTGTCGAGGAAGCGCCCCGCCGCGGTGCCCGGCTGGATCGGCGCCACCACTTCGAGCAGGATCGTGTCAACCGGTAGCAATGCGTTCTCCAGTCCGTACTTGGCGACATTGCCATCGCGGTAACAGACGTTGAGGCCCATGATCTCGGAAATGTCCGAGATCACCGGCTCCAGATGCGGCGCCACCAGGCAGATCTGCCGCAGCCTGAGGTATCCGGCCATCTCAGTGCCCCTGAAATACAGGCTTGCGCTTCTCGACAAACGCCCTTGCCGCCTCCTTGTGATCGGCGGTGTCGCCCGAGCGCGAATGATGGATGGCTTCGGCGTCAAAACAGGCCTCCAGCGACATCGTCTCGGCATTGTTGATGTTGCGCTTGATGTAGCCCAGCGTCACCGACGGTCCCTGCGCCAGAGACATCGCGAGATCACGCGCTTCCGTATCGATGTCGGCATCCGGCACCACCTTTGTCACCATGCCGAGATTGTAGGCTTCGGTCGCGCTCAGCACCGGCGAGGTCAGATAGAGCTCGCGCGCTTTCGCAGCTCCGAGCATCTGGGTGAGGAAATAGGTGCCGCCGTAATCTCCTGACAATCCGACCTTGGCGAACGCGGTCGTGATCTTGCAGGAGGCGCTGGCGACGCGCAGGTCGCACGATAGTGCGATGGAGAGACCGGCGCCCGCGGCGGCGCCATCGAGCTGCGCCACGACGGGCTTCGGCATCTGGTGCAGGATGCGCGAGACTTCCATGCCGCGGCGCAGATTGGCCATCTTGGCCTCGAAGCCGAGTGGCGCCCTGCCCTCCGCCATCGACTTGACGTCACCTCCGACGCAGAACGTGCCGCCGGCGCCCTTCAAGAGTACCGCGCGCACCTCGTGATCCTCCGCCGCGCGCCGTGCCGCCTCCACCAGCCCGCGCGTCATATCCGGATTGAGCGCATTGCGCCGGTCGGGGCGGTTCATCGTGATGGTGAGTAGCCCAGCGTCGAGCTTCTGGAGGACCATTTCGTTTGCGCTCATGGGTGGTGCTTTCGTTCGTTGGTTGAGATGGAATTCCGGCCTCTCCCCGTCATTGCGAGCGAAGCGAAGCAATCCATACTTTCTTTGCCGCTCTATGGATTGCTTCGTCGCTTACGCTCCTCGCAATGACGCGGAAGCAGCGGTCTTATTTCTTCACCAGCGGACAGCGCGAGGCCTCCAGCGGCTGGAATGCCTCGTTGCCCGGGATGGTCGCCAGCAGCTTGTAATAATCCCAGCGCGTCTTCGACTCGGACGGCTTCTTGACCTCGAACAGATACATGTCGTGCACCATGCGGCCGTCGTCGCGAATTTTGCCGTTCCTGGCGAACATGTCGTTGACCGGCGTTTCCTTCATCAGCTTCATCACCGCGGCCGCATCCGTGGTGCCCGCGGTCTTGACGGCTTTCAGGTAATGCAGGACTGACGAATAGACACTGGCCTGCGCCGCGGTCGGCGGCCGCTTGACGCGTTCGGTGAAGCGCTTCGAGAACGCGCGGGTGTCGTCGTTGAGGTCCCAATAGAAGGCTTCGGCAAGCAACAAACCTTGCGCCGTCTCCAGCCCGACGCTGTCGATGTCGGTGACGAAGGCGAGCAGCGGCGAGAGCTTTTGGCCGCCGCTCCTGGTCAGCCCGAATTCCGCCGCCTGCTTGATCGCGTTGATGGTATCGCCGCCGGCATTGGCGAGGCCGACAACCTTGGCCTTCGAGCTCTGCGCCTGCAGCAGGAACGAGGAGAAGTCCGACGTATTGAGCGGATGCTTGACGCTGCCGAGCACCTTGCCGCCGGCCTTCACCACCACATTGCTGGTGTCCTTTTCCAGGTCCTGCCCGAAGGCATAGTCGGCGGTGAGGAAGAACCAGGTCTCGAAGCCGCTCTTGACGGTGGCGAGCCCGGTGACGTTGGCCTGCGCGAACGTGTCGTAGGAATAATGCACGGTGTAGGGGCCGCAGGCCTCGTTGCTCAGCCGGATCGAGGCGGGGCCGCTATACATCACGATCTTGTTGCGCGCCTTCGCGATCTCGCCGGCGGCAAGCGCGGTCGCGGAAGCCGCCACGTCGTACAGCATCTCGACGCCCTGATTGTCGAGCATGTCGCGCGCGATGCTGGCGGCAAGATCGGCCTTGTTGAGATGATCGGCCGCGACGATCTCGACCTTGCGCCCGAGCACCTCGCCGCCAAAATCCTCCACCGCCATCTTCGCCGCGGTCTCCGAACCCGAACCGGTGATGTCTGCGTAAAGCCCGGACATATCGAGAATGCCGCCAAGCTTGAGCGGCGGCTTGCTTTGCGCCATTGCCGCGCTCGCCGACATCGCCAGCGCGGCGGCGAAAACGGCTGTGATTGCTCTCTTCATGGAGTTCTCCCTGTGCACGCGCCGCATTGCCTGCGACTTTGAATTTTTGGCTCTGGCAGGATCATGCCGCATGGGGTCAGCAGCGGCAAGGCGAAGAGAAAGACGCCGCCAGGCGCGCGATTTCCGCTAAGCGGAATGAACTTGTAGGATGGGTAGAGTGATAGCGATACCCATCAATCCCAACGCGGAAGCATGATGGATATCGCTTTCGCTCCACCCATCCTACGGCACTTTGGCGCATAAGTCGCTTCGCTCCACCGCATCCTACGTACCGATTATTTTCCAAGCTGCGCGAGCACGCTAAACCACAGCGCGAGCGTCTCTGCATAGGAGGACGGCTCCGATGGCTTCTGGCGAACGGCAGTGTGCACCATGACAAGTTTGGAGACGGGATCGACTAGGATTATTTGCCCCCGGATTCCGAGGAGAGCGAACCGGCGCGCCTCGCCGGGCAGAAGCCAGACCTGGTATCCGTAACCAAAGTACGGTGTTGCAGTGCCGGGAGCGAGATAGGCAACGGCCGGCTGCACCGTCGTGGCGTCCAACATCCACTGCCGCGGAATCACCTGACGTCCCTCCCATGCGCCGTCATGGGCCAAGAGACGGCCGAACCGCGCGTAGTCGCGCAGGACCGCGTTGAAGCAGCAAAAAGTAATTTCTTGTCCGGTGCTATCGATGGCCCACGACGCGTCGGACTCTGCGCCAATCGCCTGCCAGATTTTGTCTTGAAGATAGTCTGCGACCGGTCCGCCCGTGACAGCCCGCAACACCAGACCCAGAATTTCGGTCTCGACACTGGCGTAATGCCATCTGGTGCCGGGAGGAGCGACGCGCGTGTTGAATTGGGCAACGCTGGTGACGGCGTCCTTCCCCGAGCCACCGAACAGATCACGCGAGAGCTGAGCGATGTCATCATTTCCGTCGTAGATTTCCTTAAAGGCGACTCCCGAGGACATATGCAGCAGGTCCCGGATCGAGGTCTTTCCGTATTCCGTCTCCGAGAGGCCGGCGACATAGGTCGAGACGGGATCGTCGATCGATTTGATTTTGCCTTCCGAGACAGCGATGCCGATCAGCATCGCCGTGATCGTCTTCGCCATCGATTGCGAGAGGAATCGGTCACGATCAGTGCGTGCATATTGATAGTGCTCGTACAAAATCGTGTCGCCCCTCGCTATCAACAGCCCAGTGATCGGATTGCGGGCGAGATAATTCTCGATCGAGAGCCGTTCCGATCGAAAGTTGTAGGAAATCGAGGGCCCGGGCGCCCGCTTGAACTGCCAGGGTGTCGTGGCTCGTCGCACCAGACGCGACGGAAACACGTCACCAAAATGGCTGTAAGTCCCGACCAGGTAATGAGGTTGACCCGCAGTCGCGCGGTCGCCAACCGGAAACCCTGCCGCAGCACCGTAGATATCCGCATTCGGTCCGGTGTTTGAAAATACGGGCCCAAGGACGGCATCGCCAGCCGCTCTCGCCGCTTCCTGGCCGATTGCCGATGACAACCCGGCAACGAGCGCAAGTGGCAATGCAAACCAGCACAAGTGACGTTTCATATTTTTCTCCCCGCATGTCTCGTGTCCCGGACGCGGTGCAGCGTCTCTTGACGGTGCACCGCAGAGCCGGGACCTACCGCCACAACATGGACTCCGGATCGGCAGCGCATTACGCCGCTGATGCGGCGCACTGCGCAGCATCCGGGGAACGCCACTCATGCCAACAACCCCTTGCCCGGCACGTGATTGAGCTCGAGCCGGATGCCGTCGGGATCCTCGAACAGGATTGAGTAATAGCCCGGCGCCCATTGGTCTTCGCGCGGCGCACGGATGATCTTGGCGCCGAGCGTCTTCAGGAAGCCGTGCAACTCATCGACATCGGCGCGTTCGCGGGCGCGGAAGCAGAGGTGGTGCAGGCCGACGCGCTGCTGCTCGAACGCGGCGCCCTCGTGCTCTGGCGACGGCGCGCTGATGCCGACCGCGGTGCGGCCGCCGACGCAGTAGTAGGTCGTCTCGCTATCGATGACCGGCTTCAAGCCGAGAAACGGCAGCAGCTTGCGATAGAAATCGCGGGAGCGTTCGTAATTCGAGGCGGTGAGAAAAATATGGGCAATGCCGTTGACTTCCATTGTCTCCCCCCACGTGGCAATCTCAGGTAGTATTGCTGTCATTGATCGAGCATACAGGAACGAGCGGGACAGAGAGCAGCGTTATGACCGGTCCGGCATTGCGTTACAGAGCTGCGCTTACGGCATCCGCCGCATTGTTTCTCGCGCTGGCGTCCGCTGGCGAGGCCGACGCCGCCGACTGCGTGCTGGAGCGGCAGGGCGAAGGGCGCGTCGCCGCAGTGGTCGATGCACGTGGCTTTCGCCTCGACGACGGCCGCGAAATTCGCCTCGCCGGCATCGAGCGCGTGGGAACCGAGGCGGCCAGCGGCAGGGCCGCATTGTCGGCTATCATCACCGGCCGCGACGTGACCCTGCATGGCGAGGATGACACGCCGGATCGGTACGGCCGGCAGTCGGCCTTTGTGTTCGTGACCGGTTCGGAACAATCGGTGCAAAGCGAGCTGCTACGCCGCGGCGAGGCCCTGGTTTCGAGCGATATATCCGACAAAAATTGCGCTGCAGCGCTGTCCGCCGCCGAGGGCGTGGCGAGAAATGCCAAATTGGGAATCTGGGCAAGTTCAACTGCCATAAAAAACACGGAAAGTCCGGGCGATATTCTGGCCGCGATTGGGCACTTTACGGTGGTCGAGGGCAAAGTGCTGTCCGTTCGGCAGGCGGGGGCAATGACCTACCTGAATTTCGGGCGGAACTGGACACGGGACTTTGCTGCGACTATTTCAAGGCGCATCATACCGGCGTTCGAGAGCGCCGGCCTTGGACCTAAGTCGCTCGAAAACCGACGGATTCGTGTCCGCGGCGTTGTCTCGTCGCGGGGAGGACCGCGAATTGAGTTGCTTCGGGTGGGGCAGATTGAGGTGGTGGGCGGGAAATAGCGTTTGATTCGAGGGCTGGCATCGGTCTTCGCTGGGATCACGCGCAAACAAGAGGGGATGAGATCAAGGATCCTGGTCGGATCGTGATCTTAGTGGCTGATTTGACGCATCGTGCACAACGGCGCGAAGGAAACACGGGCTGCCGCCTTCTGGCTGCGCCGGCGCTGTTGTGCGTGGCGCTGATCCTTTCTTCCTGTGGAAATCTCGGGAAGATCGAGACCGCCGCACCGACGGTGCCCGCGCCGAAGCCGAGCCGCACTGTCGCGCAGACACCGGCGAGCGAGCGCGAGCACGAGCGCATTCTGGCCTCCTATGGCGGCGCCTATGACGATCCGAAACTCGCAACCCTGATCGGCAAGACAGTCGACCGGCTGGTGGCGGCGTCCGACCGTCCGGACCAGGCCTACCGGGTGACCATCCTCAATTCCGGCGCGGTCAACGCCTTCGCGCTGCCGACCGGCCAACTCTATGTGACGCGCGGGCTGGTGGCGCTCGCCAGCGACACCTCGGAACTGTCCTCGGTGCTGAGCCACGAGATGGCACATGTCATCGCAAAGCACGCCTCGATCCGGGAAGATCAGGCACGGCAGGCGGCGGTGGTGACGCGCGTCGTCACCGACATGAGCAACGATCCGGATCTGACCGCGCTGGCGCTGGCGAAAACCAAGCTGACGATGGCGAGCTTCTCGCGGCAGCAGGAGTTCGAGGCCGATGGCATCGGCGTCGGCATTTCGGCCCGCGCCCGCTTCGATCCCTATGGCGCGGCGCGCTTCCTCGCCGCGATGGAGCGCAATGCGGCGCTGAAGGCCGGCAAGACCTCGCTCGATCCGCGCGCGCAGGACTTTCTGTCCTCGCATCCGGCAACGCCTGAGCGCGTGCAGAACGCGCAGGCCAGCGCGCGGCAATACACCTCGCCGCAGAGCGGCGAGCGCGACCGCGAGACCTATCTCGCCGCCATCGACAACATCGTCTATGGCGAGGACCCCAGCGAGGGCTTTGTGCGCGGGCGTCGCTTCCTGCATCCGAAACTCGGCTTCACCTTCCAGGCGCCCGAGACGTTCACGCTCGACAACACTGCGCAGGCCGTGATCGGCGTGCGCGAGGGCGGCACGCAGGCGATGCGCTTCGACGTGGTGCGCGTGCCGGCCGAACAGTCGCTCGCCGATTACCTCAATTCCGGCTGGATGGAAGGTGTCGACAAGGGCTCGACCGAAGACCTGATGATCAACGGTTTCCCGGTGGCTGCGGCGTCGGCGAATGGCGATCAGTGGCAGTTCAAGGTCTATGCGCTACGTTACGGCAGCGACGTCTACCGCTTCATCTTCGCCGCCAAGCAGCGCAATACCGAAAGCGAACGAAATGCGCGCGAGACCGTCAACTCGTTCCGCCGCCTGACGCTGGAAGAAATCCAGGCCGCGCGCCCATTGCGTATCAAGGTCATCACCGTGCAGCCCGGCGACACCGTGGAATCGCTGTCCCACCGCATGACCGGCGTCGACCGCCCCACCGAGCGCTTCCGCATCCTCAACGGCCTCGACCAGCACGCCCAGGTCAAGCCGCGCGATCGCGTGAAGATCGTGGTGGATTGAGTGGGGAAGCACGCCGCTGCGTCGTCGTCCCCCGCCTAGTGCGCAATTGCGCACCGGGCGCGGGGACCCATACGCCGCGGTCGCTGTAATAGCGCAATCCGCCAAACGCCCTAACGCAGCAACATCGCCCTGTGGTTATGGGGCCCTGCTTTCGCGGCGATCTCTCCCGACGCTACTCGATAGTCACGCGCGAACGCCACCGCGACTCAAAACTATTGTCATCGTCAAGCATCCGCGCCTGCGCATCCATGGGCTCGCTGCGCTTCTCTGTGACGATGCTTACCGGCTCGGCCTCGGCCTTCGCTTGCGCGGGTGCAGGCGCCGCGGCAGGCCACCGCAACAACGATTTCGAAATCACGGTCCTGCCGGCGTACCAGCATTTGCGGCCGTCGATCAGGCGCCAGGACCAATGCCCTTGCGCGCTTGACGGCACCGCGGCGCTGCATTCCCTGACCTGCGCGGCCGGCGCGCTGATCGGAAGCAGCGCGGCCATGACAATGGCGAGAAAGACTGACTGAACCTGCCCTTTCATCGAATCCCCCTTGCGGTAGATCTGGATGTGGCTGGGAGGTTCTCCCCCGATTCTGGTCACAAAAAGTCGAAAATTGGGCCACTTTCCGCGTAAGTGACTGCAAGGTTTAGCCTATTCTGCCTCTTGTCGTCCCGCACAAGCGACTTGTCGCCGTTGCCTCAACAACGCCGCCCTGTGGTTATGGGCCCCTGCTTTCCGCAGTGGCGACACGTTCAGAGGTTCTCGCCTCTGTCCTGTCGTCCCTGCGAACGCATGCGAACGCAGGGACCCATAACCACGGCCTACATTGCTGAGGCGCAGCCGTCGCCCCGAGTGCCCATTCCGCCGACCGCGGCGTATGGGCCCCTGCTTTCGCAGGGGCGACGGCAATCGCTCGCTATAGCAATGCAGCCAAACAAAAAGCCCGGTCTTTCGACCGGGCTTTTCGTTTCAATCCCTGGGATTCTTTCAGGCAGCTTCGTCCGCCACGGCGGCGTCGTCGCC
The DNA here is from genome assembly GCF_036924675.1 of Bradyrhizobium sp. AZCC 1578. Taxonomy (NCBI): domain Bacteria; kingdom Pseudomonadati; phylum Pseudomonadota; class Alphaproteobacteria; order Hyphomicrobiales; family Nitrobacteraceae; genus Bradyrhizobium; species Bradyrhizobium sp. AZCC 1578. The sequence continues at coordinate 4,359,087 of NZ_JAZHRZ010000001.1, read as the reverse complement.
GTCGGCGTCGACATCCGCCTCGTCGGCCTCAGTATCAGCTTCGGTGGCTTCGGCCTTGGCGCCGCGGCGCGGGCTCTTGGCGAGCTGGCTTTCGATTTCCTTGACCGCTTCGGTCTCGGTCGAATGCTGCACGACCGCGATTTCGCGTGACAGCCGATCGAGCGCCGCTTCATAGAGCTGGCGTTCCGAGTAGGACTGCTCGGGCTGCGATTCCGAGCGGTAGAGGTCGCGGACCACTTCGGCGATCGCGACGATGTCGCCCGAATTGATCTTCGCTTCGTATTCCTGCGCCCGGCGCGACCACATCGTGCGTTTGACGCGCGCACGACCTTTCAGGGTTTCGAGGGCCTTCTTGACCAGCGCCGGCTCGGACAGCTTGCGCATGCCGACATTGGCGACCTTGGCGGTCGGCACGCGGAGCGTCATCTTGTCCTTCATGAAATTGATCACGAACAGCTCGAGCTTGGCGCCCGCGATCTCCTGCTCCTCGATGGCCAGGATCTGGCCGACGCCGTGAGCCGGATAGACCACGAATTCATTGGCCTTGAAGCCCTGACGCTGGGTCACGACCTTCTTCGGTTCCTCGACGCGCGGCGCGGCGGCAACCGGCTTGGCAGCAGCCTTCGGCGCGGCGGCTTTCGGAGGAGCAGCCTTCACAGGGGTCTTGACGGGATGCTTGGCAGCAACTTTCGACGCAGTGGTCTTCGAACCCGTCGCTTTCGCGGCGGTCTTGGCAGTCTTTTCTGGCATTGCGCTTCTTTTGTTCTTTGAGGACTTTGTGGCCGAAACCTTCTTGGCGTCCTTCATGGGCGCCTTGGCACGGCCTTTGGTTGCGCTGCGGCTGGCCGGAGCGGCTTTTTTCGTCGTCTTGGAAGCACTCTTTTTACGCGTTTTCTGTGACACAGCCTGCGCGCGGAACTGCCACGCCCCTGTTCGATGTTTTTACGAAAACCCACCGGGGCCACAGGATACGCATGGCCGGGATCGGCTTATATGTGCCGAATATAGCACATTTTCCGCAAAAATCAATGATTTACGCCGGGTTCCGGGCCCTTACGGGGCGGTTTCCGTCATAAGACCGCTAACAGGGTTAAATCCGCTCACCGCGTTCGGTTCAGATTGGGGCTAAAATCAGGCTCGACGAACCCGCAACTTATCCACAGGCTTAATCGCCGCTACCGGGTTCCTTGGAAAAATATTTCTCGAACTTGCCCTCGACACCTTCGAATTCTTTCGCGTCCGTCGGGGCGTCCTTCTTCTGGGTGATGTTGGGCCAGCTCTTGGCGTACTCGGTGTTGACCTCAAGCCACTTCTCGAGGCCCGGCTCGGTGTCGGGCTTGATGGCATCCGCCGGACATTCGGGTTCGCAGACGCCACAGTCGATGCATTCGTCGGGATGGATGACCAGCATGTTCTCGCCCTCGTAGAAGCAGTCGACGGGGCAAACCTCAACGCAGTCGGTATATTTGCACTTGATGCAGGCTTCAGTGACGACGTAAGTCATCCAACGCTCCGAAACGGATCAGTTTTCCGGGGTTTGCGTAGCGCATGCGGTGCGCTGCCGCAAGGGAAGCAGCGGGCCTCTAGCGGCTGTTTTTCAAGCGTCCCTGCGTGCCTTGCGCAGATAGTTATTGTTTGCCGTTCTGCAAATCATCGTAGAGCACGCGCGCCGCCGCAGCGTCGCCGCGCCGCTCGGAAAATCCCACCACTTTCAGGATGCGCACGGTGCGGTCGAGCCCGATCGTCAAGACGTCGCCGACTTTCACCGAATGTCCCGGCGCCATCTCACGCACGCCGTTGATGCGAACGTGACCGGCCTCAACGAGGGCGGCAGCCGAGGTGCGGGCCTTCACCACCCGCGCATGCCACAGCCATTTGTCGAGACGCTGCCGCTCCAACTAATCTCTCGTAGTTTATTCTTCACGCGTTTTCTTGGACCGCGAACCGGGACCCACTTCGCTTGAAAACGCTTTGACTATTCCTTGCGGTTGCCGGCGAGTTGCTCCTTCAGCGCCGCCAGCTTTGCGAACGGTGAATTCGGATCGATCGGCCGGTCGCGCTCGCGTGGGCTCGCGCTCGTCGCCCATTGACGGTGCGAAGGGCCAGAGTCGCGCTTGTCGCGGCCGCCCTTGTCGCGTCCGCCGAAATCACGGCCGCCGCGCTCGCCCTTGTCGCGGCCACCCTTGCGCTCGCCCTTGTTGCGATCGAATTTGTCGCGGCGCTCCTCGCGGTCGCGGCCCTTGCTCTCAAAACGCTCGCGCGGCGGACGGTCCGGACGCGCTTCTGCCGCGGGCGCGCCTTCTGCGGCCGGCGCTGCCGTAGCATCGGCCGGTGCGCCCTCGCGGGGCTTTCTGAACTCGCTGTGGCGACGGCCACGGCGATGGCGCTGCTCGCGCTGCCCCCCTTCACCGCCTTCGCCGCTCGCCGCTTGCGCGCCCTCGCCCGCGCGGTGATGGCGCTGGCGGCTGCGGTCGTGATGCGGACGGCGCTCGTCGGAACGGCCGCCGGGCCGCCAGACTTCGACGAGTGCAGGCTCTGCCGGTGTCTCGGACTTGGCTTCGGCTGCCGGAGCTTCGACGGGCGCTGCTTCTGCAGGCGCTTCGGCTTCGGCAGGCGCTTCGCTCGCGGTTTCGGGTTCGGCCGCCGCTTCTGCAGCGCTGACCGCTTCCGGCGTCTCCTGTTCCGGAGGCGCATCCGCGATCGCGGCTTCCGCCGGTGTGGTCTCGGCGGGCGCAGCTTCCGCCGCAGCAGCGGGTTGTTCGGCGGCCACCGGGGTCACATCCGGCAGCAGCGAGGCCGACGACGGCGCGGGCGCGTCGCTGACAGGCACTTCGGCCGCGACTTCTTCCGCCGGCATCTCTGCCGTGGCCTCGGCGCTCGCCTCAACCGGCGGCGTTTCGGCGGAGACCGTCTCGACGACGGCCTCGGGCGCGGGCTTCGGGGCGAGCTGCGGGCGGCGGTCCATGCGGTAGCCGAGCGCGCGCAGGATCGAGGCGAAATCCTCTCCTGCGGATCCCGTCAGCGAGGTCATCGCCTGCGTCACCACAAAGCCGCGGCCGTCGAACGCGCCGGCGGGCTTTTCGCCCGGCGACGTCTCGCGCCACGCCAAAGCGGGACGAATGAGATCGGCGAGACGCTCCAGGATGTCGACGCGCACTGCACGCTCGCCGCACTGGCGGTAGCCGAGCACGCGATAGGCATCGCGCGGTAACGCCTTGTCGACCGGGAACGAGGTCCGCCCCGAGCTCGCCAGATGCTGCGCGCCTGACAGCGCGGACATATCGACATTGTCCTGTTTCTCGGCCCACAACAGCGAGGCCAACGCGCGCGCCGCGGGCTTCAAGAGCCCCGGGAAATAGATGTGATAGGCGCCGAACCGCACGCCGTACTTTCGCAACGTCGCGCGCGAGGCCTGGTCGAGATCCTTCATCTCGCTCGCGATCTTGCTCCGCTCCAGCACACCGAGCGCTTCGACGAGCTGGAATGCGATGCCGCGCGCAATACCCGTGATGTCCTCGGCCTTCGACAGCCCGAACAGCGGCCCCAACAGCTTTTCGATATGCGTCTTCAGCCACAGATCGAGCCGCGTTTGCACGGCCTCGCGCGGCGCGCCGGAGAGGCGCTCATCGGAAATGATGCGGATGCGCGGATGCAGCGCATCGTCAGCCGCGACGAGTTTTGCGACCGCATCGCCGGTCCAGCGGATGGTGCCGTCGGAAGTCAGCACGAACTGGTCGTCGGGCGCGGCTGAGAGCTTTTCCGCGCGCGCGTTGATCTCGCTCGCCAGCACCTGCTGGGCGGCCGCCTGCAACGCTTTCGCGTCCGAGCCGGCTTCCGCCGCATCGGGTGCAAAGGTGAATCCATCGAGCCGGCCGATCGCGTGGCCTTCCACAATCACTTCGCCGGTCTTGCCAATTTCCGTATTCAAAACTGAGTTCTCCCGCAGGCGGCGCATCAATACACTGGTCCGCCGGTCAACGAAACGCTCCGTAAGGCGTTCATGCAGCGCATCGGATAATTTATTTTCCACCTCACGGGTGATCCCCTGCCAGTGGTCGGGGTCGGACAGCCAGTCCGGCCGGTTGGCGACGAAGGTCCAGGTGCGGATCTGCGCGATCCGGCCCGACAGCGTGTCGATATCGCCGGTAACGCGGTCGGCCTGGTCGACCTGGGCGGCAAACCATGCGTCGGGTATCCGACCTTTCTTCATCAGAAATGCATAAAGCGTGGTCACGAGTTCGGCGTGGGCAGCGGGCGCGATCTTGCGGTAATCCGGGATCTGGCAGGCGTCCCACAGCCGTTCCACGGCTGGTGCGCCGTGGGCCATGTCCCTCACCTCGCCGTCGCGCGCCGCATGATCGAGCACGCGCAGATCTTCGGCAATCGGCGCGCGGGTCAAGGCGTCATGCCCGGGCGGCAGCGCCAGCGACACCTGCAGCGCGCCGAGCGAGGAGAAATCCAGCCTCGAATTCCGCCACTGCAGCATTTTGACGGTGTCGAAGGTGTGGTTCTGCAGCGCGTTCACCAGTTCCGGCTCGAACGGTGCACAGCGCCCCGTGGTGCCGAAGGTGCCGTTTCGCGTCGCGCGCCCGGCGCGGCCGGCGATCTGCGCGAACTCGGCCGGATTGAGCCTGCGGAACTGATAGCCGTCATACTTGCGATCGGAGGCGAACGCGACGTGGTCGACGTCGAGATTCAGGCCCATGCCGACGGCGTCGGTGGCGACGAGATAATCGACGTCACCGTTCTGGAACATCGCGACTTGCGCGTTTCGTGTACGTGGCGAGAGCGAGCCGAGCACGACGGCCGCGCCGCCATGCTGGCGGCGGACCAATTCGGCGATCGCGTAGACTTCATCGGCCGAGAACGCGACGATCGCGGTGCGGCGCGGCTGGCGCGTGATCTTGCGGTCGCCGGCGAATTCGAGCTGCGAGAGCCTCGGACGTGTGACGATGGAAGCGCCCGGCAGCAGCCGCTCGATGATCGGCCGCATGGTGGCGGCCCCTAACAGCAGCGTCTCGTCGCGGCCGCGACGGTGCAGGATGCGGTCAGTGAAGACGTGCCCGCGCTCGAGATCGGCCGCGATCTGGATTTCATCGACGGCGAGGAACGAGACGTCGAGATCCCGCGGCATCGCCTCCACGGTGGAGACCCAGTAGCGCGGATTCTTCGGCTTGATCTTCTCTTCACCCGTGACGAGCGCAACCGCCTCAGTCCCAGCGCGATCGGCGATCTTGTTGTAGACCTCGCGCGCGAGCAGCCGCAGCGGCAGCCCGATCACGCCGGACGAGTGCCCCAGCATCCGCTCGATGGCCAGATGCGTCTTGCCGGTATTGGTCGGCCCGAGGACAGCGGTAACGCCCGCGCCGGGCGCGCGATCAGTCGCGAACGTGGAAGGAGAGAAAGCCATTCTGTGCAGGTGTTTTCTTATTTAGGTGCGAGCGCCCAACCCGTCATTGCGAGCCACCCGGTCGGCGCAAAGCGCCGCCGGATGACAGGCTCCGCGAAGCAATCCATAGCGCCACACGTGTGGAGGTATGGATTGCTTCGTCGCCTCGCTTCCTCGCAATGACGGAAAAACGCGGAGTTTCTCTTTCGTTTGGCACCAACTGCGCCGATTCTGTTTCACTTTGCGACGGTGATGCGGTCGCGGCTTAAGCTCTGGAACGAGTCTGGAACGAATCGCGTCCGAATCGCTGACTCCTCCCGAGACCCGATACGTTCACCGCAACATCTCGCGCTGAAGCGCACCCGGCGACACTAGATCAAGTTTACAGCGGCTCCACAAGCGACGGTTTCGGGACTAATTTCTTAAAAAGATCAGGGCGACGGAGTCGAATCAGAAGTGAGGAAGAGTCAAGGCGGATTCAACTCTCCCGTCGTCCCTGCGAACGCAGGAACCTATAACCACCGGCGCTCATTGGTTGGCGCCGGCTGCAACTCCGAGTCCCTCAATCAACACGGCCGCGGCGTATGGGTCCCTGCGTTCGCAGGGACGACGGTAAAGCCTCAATTCGTCTTCGCCACCCGTGGCGGCATGGCTGATGTCACGAACGACGTCGCTTCCAGCATCGCCAGGCCAAACGGCGTCGGGATCGTCATGCGGAAGGGAACCAAGACGCGCGTCCCCGCAATCGGCACGAAGGTGATCTCGATCCGCCGTTCGTTCGCGAGATATTTGATCACGGGGCGATCGGGGATGTAGCCCGCGACCGGGTTGAAATAGATCGCGCAGACCAGCGCCGGCCCGTGATAGCCCTTTTCGGCTTTGACCGTTTCCATGCGCTTGTAATCGAGCTTGAGATCGTAGCGCATGCGTCCGTCGAAAATCCCGGCTCCGGTGCGGCAGGAATCCGGCGCCAGCACTTCGCCATTGCCGGGGACGCGCAGCAGTGAGCCCGTCATGGGATCGAGCACGCTTTTGCGGTGCGCGTCGGTGACGGGAATGCGGCCGGGATCGACCGGCGGCGCCGGGTCGATCGAAAAATCCTTCACGCCGCCATTGGCCAGCGAAATCCGGATGGTCTCGGATTTCTTCTGCGTGGTGGTGGTCGCGGTATAGGCGTTCGCGACCAGCGCGCCGTTCACGATGCGGCCCTGGCTGGCGCCGGAACCGGTGCCGCCGGAAAACGCCTTCAACAGCCCGGCGGTGCCGCCCTGCGCGGAGGCCGAAAACACATCGTCGCCGATTTCGATGGTCCAGCTTCCCTTGCCGACGGGGATGCCCGCCAGCGTCGCCTCATAATGAGCGTCCAACCGCCCCTGCGCGGAAGCTGTCTGCGGCGCGAGTAAGCCCCACGCGGCGGCGCACAGGCCGACGACGAGGCCGAGCCTGGCGGAGAGAGTTTGGCGCGAAACGGCGCATCTGGCAGTCACGAATGAATAATCCCAGGATCGGCGCGAGCTGATGTTCATTTAGGCAAAAATATCCGGCAAACAACGCGGGTTATCGCGAAAACCACGCCTCTACCCGACCTCTCCCTGGCCTCCCACCGCTTGCGGGGGCTTGGGGCCGGTTCTTTTCGAAAGCCATGGTGTCGGCGCGGATTACGCCCTTTATATGATCCCTTAAGTGGCTGGAACCCCTGGTAAACCAGCCGTTACAGCTGACTTTACCAACCCAAGAACCTTGACCCCGTGGCCGTCTCCCCCTATACGTCCGCGGTTCCTGGAAATGGACGCGATTTTGGACCCCCGCGGCGCCCGCGAGAAGCGGCTTGGCCCTGGCGGGGATGGAAGAGGATTTTTCGGAATGTCCCGGCGCTGCGAACTGACGGCCAAGGGCCCCCAGGTGGGCCACAAGGTGAGCCACTCCAACATCAAGACCAAGCGGCGCTTCCTGCCGAACCTGGCCAACGTCACCTTCATCTCGGACGCGCTCGGCCGCAACGTGCGCCTGCGCGTCTCGACCAATGCGCTCAAGAGCGTCGACCACAATGGCGGCCTCGATGCCTATCTCCTCAAGGCCAAGGCCGACGTCCTCTCCCCCCGCGCCCTCGAACTGAAGCGCGCGATCGAGAAGAAGGTCGGCAAGCCCGCCTTCGTGAAGAAGGCGAGCTGAGCGAAGCTAAAATCGGCGGATCGAAGTTTGGAGCGGCCGGGTCGGAAGACCCGGCCGTTTTTGTTTTTTGACAATACTAATGCTACGCAATGAATGGTTGAACCGAAGACGAATCACAACGGCCATTGATGCGTAGCGCAATACTTCCGATTCCACCAATTCCTCCGGGTCTACGCGAAGCGGCTGAAAGAGGTGTTTTGATTCCGTTTGTAGGGGCTGGGGTTTCCGTCCTTACCGGATGCCCGACATGGAACGAACTTGCTGACGGCGCGCTCCGGGCATGTGTTGACGCCCAAAAATTCACTCACAGCCAGCTGGCTCAAATCAAACACTTATCTCCTCGGGTCAAACTTTCGATAGCGCGAGAACTTGAGAAAGAGCACGGTCTTCGAATCGACTATGCCAAGTTGATCAACCCAAAGAGCGGATACGAAAACAACGAAGTCGGTCGGCGTGTGTATCGCAGTCTCGGCAAACTCGGGCAAACGTTCGTTACCACCAACTACGATTCTTGGCTCGACACAGAAATTGTAGACCCAAACTTGTCAGTGAGCGCTCCTGGGCAGGAGCAGGATACTGCGGCAGCCACTCCGTCGAGACGGAAGTCAATATGGGAAGCAAACGAGTTCACGCCTGCAAACCTAAACCAGTCCAAGTCAGTCTTTCACATTCACGGCTCGCTTTCTGATCCAACCGGGATGGTCATCAGCACCCGCGATTACATTGCGCGGTACGCGAACGATCGGAACGCGAGCGACCCGCAACACGAAAACCGAACACTCACATTCCTCAGTCATCTGTTTCAAACAAAGACGGTTCTCTTTGTCGGCTACGGCTTAGAGGACCTAGAGATCCTGGAGTACGTTGTTCAAAAAGCTCGCGTACCCGCACTATCAGTCGAGACGCAAGCACGACACTTTATGCTACAAGGCTATTTCTCGCACGAGAACGAGCTTATGCGCAGCATGAGCCAATACTACAAACAGTGCGGCATTCAATTAATCCCGTTCTTGCGAGATTACACAGACTGGGCGCAGTTGGTGGAGGTGCTTGAGAGATTTTCCGATGCTATTCCCGCTGCAGCCCCGCTGAACCTCCAAATGCAAATGGAGATGGAGAGCCTACTTGATTAAGCTCGGCGCGAAGCTTGAATCGTTTATCGCAATGATGCACCGGGAAAGTGAATTCGCTCGGTACGGCTTCAATCTATTGTCCAAACGACCTGACCCCGAGCGCTACTTCGATGCGATTAGTGACGCTCAGTTCTTTGACCCCAAAAACAATTCAGGACCCGTTCCCTCAACAGAGCCTGGGTTTGTCCAGATTCCATTTTGGGGGGCATTGGACTATTTGGGAGCGGTCGCGAAACGAGCAGATCAACTAAATGATCTTGAGCTAGCCAATAAGATTATGACCGTAATACGCAACGTGACAAACTATCGCGATGCGAACGGCGAAGTTCGCGACAACTATCACACGTTTCACAAGTTTGCGGAAATCTTTGGGATTTTGCCTGTTGCTGTAATAACAATCAGTGACATCCAGCTGGTTCGCATTTGGCTCACCTCTAAGTTTGACAACAGCCTAGTAGGGAGCGCTCTCAGCGAGGGGCTTTTGAAGAAGCTTGTGAGAAGTAAGAGTTCGGAAGACACAGAAAAGGCCTGCCAACTGATGAAGGAGTGCCTTTCCTTCCGGTGGGCAACAAATAACGCAAAATCTAGCGACGATCTTATCACGGCAATCGATGACTATTGGCTGCGTGAGATCATCGATCAAAATGCCAAGCAGCTCGGGGCAAGAGCTGGTCTTCAAGCCGTCGATATCTTCTTAGACGGGCTGCGGAGCATTTTTTCAGATGATCGTCGCAGCTTCGGCAGCTCCTTCTGGCGACCGGCCGTGGAAGATCATGAACAAAACATGGATTTCAGGGGGCCTGAAAACCGGTTTGTTGAGGGAACGCGCGATGCCATTGCAGGATGGCTCGAAATCAATCCAGAGGAGGGAATTCCCTTTATCGCGCGAAGCCTTAGAGACAACTCAGAAATCATCCGACGCCTCGCGATTCATACGGTGACAGAGCATTTCGAAAACCTCAGGGAGGTATTTGAAGCAGCGATCGAGCCAACCCTGTTCACTTCCGGCCACGTACATGAGCTGTATCGACTCTTACGACAACACTTCGGCTCTCTCTCAAAAGATGGCAAGGACGCAGTCCTTTCGTCTTTACGTGATCTATCCTTACCTGACACCCTAGAGGACCGAGAGCGTCGTCTGAAATGGATGCAGCGCGACTGGCTCAGCGCAATTAAAGATCAACCAGAAGCGTCCGAGTGGTACAACGAGCTGCTGTCCGACCACACACTCGGCCCACTCGGCGACCATCCCGATTTTTCAACCTATCACGAAACCTGGGCCGGACCGGGGCCCTCACCCTTCGCAAGAGAAGCCTTGGTTGCCTTCGCTGAAGAAGGCACCCTCGTCACTCGACTCAACGAATTCAAAGAAGCGAGCTCCTGGAAAGGTCCAACGCTCGGTGGCCTTCTCGAAGCACTTGAAGGTGCTGTTCTTAATTCGCCGAATCCCTTTCTTGCAATTCTCGCCTCTTTGCACGAAGCCAAGCTCCCGTTTCGTCACGCTATCATTGCAGGTTTTAAGCGGCTGTTCGAGCTATCGGACCAATCGAAACAGGAGTTTGATTGGGATGCGGCTTGGCCCAAGTTGATCAATTACTTCACTGAGAGTGTCGATGATTTGATACTTCAGCCAGACAATCAGAGCGATAATCCTGATCGTACGCCGAGCCGCGGCTGGATGGTGACCCTAATCGCTGATTTCTTGCAGGCCGGCACCAAAGTCGACAAGAGCGCATACGCACCAGAACTGTTGCCTCAGGGTTGGATGATCATCACCAAACTTCTAGCCCGCGCCCCGGAAGACGATAAGGCTAATCTGACAGACCCGATGACTCATGCCCTTAACACAGAAAAGGGCAGGCTCATTTGTGCGATGTATAATCACGCCTTGCGCGTATGTCGCGTGGCGAAGCAAAAAGGTTTACCGATCGAGGTCGCATGGCACAATCTTCAAGACGCTTTTGATACTGAAATTTCAAAGTGTCGAGAGGCAAATTTTGACTTTTCTACTCTTTCGGCCTCTTACATCGGAAACCTTGAATTCATGAGTCACAATTGGCTGGCTGCAAATGTCGCTAAGTTATTTCCAGCAACGAAGTATCCAACAAACTTTGCAGTAGCTTTGGGCGGCCTAGCATTTGCAAGGCCAACGCGTCAGATTTACAAAATGCTTGCGGACAACGCCGTTTTCGATAACGCCCTCAAACTAGATTTCAACGACCAACATAGCCGCGAGCGAATCATACAATGGGTCTCCTTAGGCTATCTTTGGGGAGAGACCACGCTGGATGCGCCGCTCTTCAGCCTCATATTTGCAGCTGGCGTTGATGATCTTCAAGAAGTGGCTGATTTCTTTTGGAGTGTCCGCGGCGAGAAATTAACAAGCGATCAGGTCGAAAAGATCCTGGCATTTTGGAGGAAGTGTCTGTCGTGGTGCACGTTACAGGATCCGCCGCCTGCAAAGTTTCATGCGCGCCTGAGCCGGCTTAGCCCATATCTTAAGGAGTTGGATTCAGATGCTGAAGCATTGCTTCTTGCGACTGCTCCTTATGCACACTCCGACCACCTGGAAAGCCAGATGATCGAAGAGCTTGCAAGATTTGTAGACGCAAATCCGTCCTCGGTTGCCAAGATTTTGGAGCGTATGCTTGATGAGCATACACCAAACCACGATCATCGCGGCAAATTGAAGAACCTGATTGGCGAACTCGCAGCCAAGGGGCTTCGCAATGAAGCCATTCACTCCGCGGAGAGACTGAGAGCGTCACTTCCCGGCATGATCGATTTCTACAAAGAGTTGATTGCAAGAGCCAAATAAACACCGCAGCAGAACAACATCGACCCCACGTTGCGCTGCTGGCGCGACTACAGGAAGCGAAAACGCCGCGAAGGATGAAACCATGCCACTGACCCGGAGTTTTCGCGACACGGTGCGGGCGCGGGCGGAACGCGAGCCCGCCTTTCGCCGGGCGCTGTTTCAGGAGGCGGTGCAGGCGCCGCTCGAGGGCGAGACTGATCAGGGCCGCGCGGCGCTGCGGGCCTACATCAACGCGACCGTCGGCTTCGACCGGCTGGGCGAGGTGCTGGGGCGTTCGCCGAAGAGCCTGATGCGCATGTTCGGGCCGGACGGCAACCCCACTGCCGAGAACCTGCTCGGCGTCATTGGGGCACTGCAGGAAGAAACCGGCGTGCACCTGAAGATTCGCGCGGTCACCGAGGCGGCGTGACGCGGCGATACGCCCCGCCATCCAAAATCCCAAAGTTCCGCTATACTCGCTCCGGTAGCACCGGGGAGCATCACCATGCGCAACATCATCATCTGCTGCGACGGCACCGGAAACGAGATTTCCGAGAACATCTCCAATGTGCTCAAGCTCTATCGCTGCCTGCGCAAGACGGAGAAGACCGAGCCGCGGCAGATGGTGTTTTACGATCCCGGCGTCGGCACGCTGGAGCGGCCGGACCCGTGGCACAAGCTGAAGCAGGATTTCAACGCCATCCTGGGGCTCGCCACCGGCTATGGGCTCGATGACAACGTGCTCGCGGCCTATGGCTTCCTGGTCCAGCATTATCGCGAAGGCGATCAGATCTATCTGTTCGGCTTTTCCCGCGGCGCCTACACCGTGCGGGTGCTGGCGGGGCTGGTGCACAAGATTGGATTGATCTCGCCCGAGCAGGTCAATCTCGCAGGTTCGGGGCTGATCGCCTACAAGCAGTTCTCCTCGGATGAAGCGCCGAAGCTGCGCCGCGAGATGAAGCTGCTCAGCGATGCCGGCGACGCGCAAGGGCCGCTGCCGCAGACCGCGTTCGACAATGCAGCCCAATTCGCGCGCATCACCTCGACCCGCTGGCCTGTGATCCGCTTCGTCGGCGTCTGGGATGCGGTCGCGAGCGTGATCGTGCCGCGGGCCGATCGCTTCTATTGGCCGAGCCTGGAGGAGCTGGCGTTCACCACTGCGAACCCGAGCGTGCAGACGTTCCGGCAGGCGATCTCGATCGACGAGAGGCGCCGCATGTTCCGCCTGAAAAAGTGGGACGATCCGCAAACCTATAAACCCGTCCGCTTCAACGACGTCCACGCCACCGCGCAGGATATTTTGCAGGTGTGGTTCTCGGGCGTCCATGCCGATATCGGCGGCGGCTATCGGGAAAAGCAAAGCGGGCTTTCAAAATATCCGCTGCTCTGGATGATCGACGAGGCGGTCAAATGCGGGCTGAAGGTGAACCAGGCCACCGTCAACCAGCTCGCCTGGGGCATCCAGCGCAAGGGCAGCCCGTTCTCCTATGTCGCGCCTGACGTGCGCGGCGAAGCGCACGAGTCGCTGCGCGGGGCGTGGTGGCTGCTCGAATACCTGCCGAAGCGCGCGACATACAAGGAATGGCCGGCACGCGAGAGCCATTTCGGCTACTACATCCCCGACGCCGAGCCGCGGCTGATCCCGGACGGCGCTGTGATCCACGAGTCGGCGCTGCAGCGCATAGACGCGCTGCCGAGCTATCGGCCGGTGAACCTGCCGAAGCAGTACGAGAAATTCCCGATGCCGATACCGCCGGCGCATGCGAGCGCGGAGGACGTCGCGGCGGAAGCGTAGACCGCGGATCATGCGCACACCGTCACCACACGGGCGGTGAGCTCCCTCCCCCCTTGCGGGGTCCGAGACGAGCGAAGCTCGCTCGTGGGCTGGGGAGAGGGGTTCTCTCCACGAGCACAGACAGGCCAGATTGCCGACAGTCTTGCCAGTGCGATTCTAGTCACAACACGCACCGCCGATGCCGCCACCCCTCTCCCTAACCCTCTCCCGCAAGGGGAGAGGGGACGCACCTTTTGTGGGGCGGGCAGCGATGATCGAACCGATAGTCCACCCATCCCGCGCGCATCACTCGGCCACTGGCCTAGCACCGCCGCAACCTTACGGCCGCATTGCTGCCGCCGCGGAACCCAAATGGTTTACGAATCGTTCAACTCTGCTCCCTAATCTCACCTATCTGGCGCCAGAACCGGCTTGAACGCTCAGGACGAGCGATGTTGGAACGATCGATCACCGAGGAGGTCGAGGCGGCCATCCAGGCCGGCTCGGCGGAAAAGCATCTGGATGCGTTGAGGCAGGTCACCGACCTGTTTCTGCTGTCCGCCGACGGCTACTCCGGCGAGCAGATCGAGCTGTTCGGCGACGTGCTGGAACGGCTGATCCGCACCATCGAGCTGCGGGCGCTGGCCGACGTCGCCGCGCGCATTGCGCTCGCCGAATTGAGCACGCAGCTCGCGTCCGCGAAGCAGGCGCCGCCTCGCGTGGTCCGACGGCTCGCGCACAATGACGAGATTACGATCGCGCGTCCGGTGCTGACCGAATCGGCGCGGCTGACGGCCGAGGATCTGGTGGAATTGGCGCAGACCAAGGGCGAACAGCATCTGCTGGCGATCTCCGGGCGCTGGTGGCTGACCGAGATCGTCACCGACGCGCTGTTGAAGCGGCATTATCCTTCCGTCAGCCGGCGCCTCGTCACCAATCCAGGCGCGCGAATGTCGGCGAGCGGTTTTGCGATCGTGCTGAAGCAGGCGGAGAGCGATCCAGATCTGGCGGTCGAGACCGGCATCCGCATCGACCTGCCGGCCGAACAGCGCCGGCAACTGCTGCAGAACGCAACGGAAGCCGTGCGCACGCGGCTGTTGTCGCGCGCGCCGCCGCATCTGTTCGAGGAGATCCGGAACGCGATCGCCGCCGCCTCGACCGGCGCCAGCCGCGAAATGTCGCGCACGCGCGATTTCACCGCCGCCCGCCGCTTCGTCGCCGCGCTCGCCAAACACGGCAAACTGAACGAGCCGGCGCTCTTGGCCTTTGCGAGAGAGCGGAAATACGCCGAGACGGTCGCAGCGCTCGCCGAACTATCGGGCTCGAGCGTCGAGGTGATCCGCCCGGTGATGCAGAGCCTGCGCGACGACGGCGTGCTGATCCCCTGCCGCGTCGCCGGGCTGAACTGGGACACGGTGGCCGCCGTGCTCGATAGCCGCTTCGCCGCCGGCTCGATGGGCCGGCACGAGCTCGCGAAAGCGAGAGAGCAATACGCCAAGCTGACGGTCGAGAGCGCCCGCCGCCTGCTGCGCTTCTGGCAGGTCCGTCCCGTCGACGCGGCGCCGAAGCCGCCGCGTTGAGGAACATGATGACGGCGAGCGCGCGCTACCGCGTCCCGAATGTCGTGGCGCCGAACAGCGCCTTCTGGGTCGAAGGCTGCGAGCGCCAGTATTGCGGCGGGGCGAACACCTCGCCGCCGAGTTCGGCCGCGGCGTGCCAGCCCCAGCGCGGGTCGTAGAGCATGGCGCGGGCGAGCGCGACCATGTCGGCCTTTCCGGAGGCCACGATCTCCTCGGCCTGCTTGGCTTCCGTGATCAGGCCGACGGCAATCGTGGTCAGCCCGGTCGCCTCGCGGATCGCTTGCGCGAACGGCACCTGGTAGCCGGGGCCGAGCGGAATTTTTTGCAGCGGCGACACGCCACCCGAGGACGCGTCGATCCAGTCGACGCCGTGCTTTTTCAGCTCCTGTGCGAACTCGATGGTCTGCGCCAGATCCCAGCCGCCCTCGACCCAGTCGGTGCAGGAGACGCGCAATCCCACCGGCTTGTCATGCGGGAACGCCGCCCGTATCGCGTCGAATACTTCGAGCGGAAAGCGCATGCGATTCTGCAACGAGCCGCCATATTGATCGGTGCGCCGGTTGGCGATTGGCGACAGGAACTGGTGCAGCAGATAGCCGTGCGCCGAGTGCACCTCGATCGCGTCGATGCCGAGGCGCTCGGCGCGCTTCGCGGTCGCCACGAACGCATCGCGCACGCGCGCAAGCCCCGCGGCATCGAAGGCAACGGGCGGCGGCTCGCTCTCCTTGTGCGGGATCGCCGACGGCCCCTCCGCCCGCCAGCCGCCCTCAGTCACCGGGATCAACTGCCCGCCCTCCCACGGCGTGTGGCTCGACGCCTTGCGGCCGGCATGCGCGAGCTGCATCATCACGGCGGCCTTCGAACGCTTGCGCACGGACGCCAGGATCGGTCTCAGCGCGGCTTCGGTGGCGTCATTGTAGAGGCCGAGGCAGCCCGGCGTGATCCGGCCCGTCGGCTCCACCGCCGTCGCCTCGATACAGAAAACGCTCGCCCCCGACAGCGCCAGCGAATTGATATGGGTGAAGTGCCAGTCATTGGCCTCGCCGTCGACGGCCGAATATTGGCACATCGGCGCCACCATGATGCGGTTGGCGAGGTTAAGGCCGCGCAGCTTGATCGGGGTAAACAAAGCGCTCATGGGGACATTATCCGGACTGGAGGACAGCGAGCCTTATGGTGTAACGAGCCGGCCCTGTCGCCTCAACCCGCGCCGGCTGCAACCCACCCCTACTCCACCAGCGCGAATTGCAGCAGCAGATTGCGCTGGATCATCGAGAAATTGTCGTCGGAGACGAGCGTCAGGACCGTTTCGCCCTCCGGCGTGACATGGGCGTCGATGCCTTCCAGATTGTCGATCTCGCTGCCGAGGTCGGCCTCGAAGATCACGGGGCCGTCGATCACCGCGCCGGGGGCGATAGAGGCAAGTGCTATGCGGCGGATGCGTATGCCGACGCCGCCGAGCCAGGAGAATTTGCGTTCGAGCAGCAGCAGCCCGCCGGACGGCAGCAGCACCGCGTCGCTGACATCGAAATTGTCGCTGCGACGGATGCTGAACAGCCCCAGCGTCCTGCCGATCAGGAAGGCCGTGATGTTGCCCTGCGCGTCGAGCCCGCGTTCGGAGATCGCGATCAGCGTTCCCGCCAGCGGCAAGCCCTTCGGCACCACGACAAGCGCCTCGATTCCCTTGTTGTAGGGCAGCTTGCGCACGCCCAGCGGCAACTGAATCAATTCGCCCTGCGCGCGCGTAAATCCCTTGGCGAAGTCGAAGCGCAGGATCTGATTGACGCGCTCGAGGCCGACATAGACCAGCGAGCCGTCAAGCGCGAGCGCCTCGGTGTCGTACCAGCCGCGCGAGGTGATCGGCTTGCCGTCGTGGCCAAGCACCGGTGAGGCCTCGACATCGTCGAGTCCGGTCATCTCGCGGCCCTTGTAGACAATGCGGCCGGTGAACCAGCCCCCCTTGTCGCTGATGGCGATGAAGCGCTCGCCCTTTGGATCCAGCCGCAGGCCGGACAAGCCGCCGAAACCGCGGAACCGCGACGTCAGGATCAGCCCGCTGCGAAATTCGAGTTCGCCGAACCGCACACGCGAGCGGTCGCGGGTATCGAACGACTGCAGCGGCCTTGCATTGACCTCAATCGAGACCGGCGCACTGACCGAGAACTCGTCGGGAACAGTCTGCCTCGGCGGCCGCTGAACGGCGGTCTGCGCCAATGCAGCGCCGGGCACGGCAGCCATGGAAAGCCCCGCCGCTGCATATTTCAAAAGGCGGCGGCGGCCTATGAGCGGGGGCATGCGCTCACGAATGCAGGCGGCGCGGCCGGTGGTGGCTCGTGGCAGGCGCGGCGCCGTGGGTTTCGCTGAACAGCTCGGCGAGCTTTTCGGTGATGGCGCCGCCGAGCTCCTCGGCATCGACGATAGTGACCGCGCGGCGATAATAGCGCGTGACGTCGTGGCCGATGCCGATCGCGATCAGTTCGACCGGCGAACGGGTCTCGATCTCCTCGATGATGTGGCGCAGATGCCGCTCGAGGTAATTGCCGGGATTGACCGACAGCGTGGAATCGTCGACCGGCGCGCCGTCCGAAATCATCATCAGGATCTTGCGCTGCTCGGCGCGACCGAGCAGTCGCTTGTGCGCCCAATCCAGCGCCTCGCCGTCGATGTTTTCCTTCAGCAGGCCCTCACGCATCATCAGGCCCAGATTCTTGCGCGAACGGCGCCAGGGCGCGTCGGCGGACTTGTAGATGATGTGGCGGAGATCGTTGAGCCGGCCGGGATTGGCCGGCTTGCCGGCCGCGAGCCAAGCCTCGCGGGACTGGCCGCCCTTCCAGGCGCGGGTGGTAAAACCCAAAATCTCGACCTTGACGCCGCAACGCTCCAGCGTGCGCGCGAGAATGTCGGCGCAAGTGGCCGCCACCGTGATCGGCCGGCCGCGCATCGAACCGGAATTATCGAGCAGCAGCGTCACCACGGTGTCGCGGAAGGTCGCTTCCTTCTCGTGCATGAAGGACAGCGGGTGATAGGGATCGGTGACCACGCGCGACAGCCGTGCGGGGTCGAGAATGCCTTCCTCGAGATCGAACTCCCAGGCGCGGTTTTGCTGCGCCATCAAGCGGCGCTGCAGCCGGTTGGCGAGCCGCGCCACGATGCCCTGCAGATGCGCGAGCTGCTTGTCGAGGTAGGAGCGCAGCCGCTCCAGTTCGTCATGATCGCAGAGATCTTCGGCGGCGATGACCTCGTCGAATTTCGGGGCAAAGGCGTGATATTCCGGGCCGCGCGGCTCGTTGGCGCCACGCATATTCGGCCGCGTCGCTTCGCCCGGCGTCTCGTCGTCGCCGAGTTCGCCGTCGTCGAACGTATCTGACGTGGAAGCCTGCGCGCTCTCCATCGCGCTTTCCGACATTTCGTCGGTGGAAGCCTGCGCCTGGTCGGCGCTCATTTCCTGCGCGGCATCGGAATCGGGCGAGCCCTCGGCGCCGGACTGATCGCTCTCGCCGTCCGGATTCTCGTCATCGTTTTCGTCGTCATCGGCGTCCGCATCGCGGTCGTCGCCGAGGTCGAGCGCTGACAACAGGTCGTGCACGAGATCGCCAAACTTGGCCTGGTCCTCGGTGACGCGGCTGAGCTTGTCGAGCCGGGTGCCGATCTTGTCTTCCAGCGCCGGACGCCAGAGATCGACCATTTTTTTCGCAGCCGCCGGCGGCGCAAGGCCCGTCAGCCGTTCGCGCACCAGCATCGCCAGTGCATCGGACAGCGGCGCATCGGCGCGGTCGGTGATCTCGTCGTATTTGCCACGATGAAAGTGATCGTCGAGCATCGCGGTAAGGTTCTTCGCCACACCCGCCATTCGCCGCGAGCCGATGGCCTCGACACGGGCCTGCTCCACCGCCTCGAACACGCCGCGCGCCTGCGGATTTCCCGGCATCAGCTTGCGATGCACCTTGGGATCATGACAGGCGAGCTTCAACGCGACCGAATCGGCGTGGCCCCGCACGATCGCAGCATCCCGCTTGGTCATCTTGCGGGCCGGTTCCGGCAACCGCGCCTTGCCCGGTGCAAGACCGGGACGCTCGGCCGCGAACGTCACTTCAAGTTCCGGCGCCTTCGCGATCGCGCGCAGGCACGAGGTCACCGCGCGCTTGAACGGTTCGGTCGGGGCTTCCTTGGATCCGGTGCGGAATTTGATGTTCGACGTCGTCATTACGTTTCTATCACCCGTCGTCCCTGCGAAAGCAGGGACCCATAATCACCAGCGGTCGTCAATTCACCCGACGTTGGCAGCATCCTTCCATCGAAAGTCCTCGGCGTATGGGTTCCGCTTTCGCGGGAACGACAGCTACGAAAGCGCCACGTTCACCGAACTCTCGGGCAGCTCCTGGTTGAAGCAGCGCTGATAGAATTCGGCCACCAGCGGCCGCTCCAGTTCGTCACACTTGTTGAGGAAGGTGACGCGGAACGCGAAGCCGATATCGCCGAAGATGTCGGAGTTCTCGGCCCAGGTGATCACGGTGCGCGGGCTCATCACCGTCGACAAATCGCCATTGGCGAATGCGTTACGGGTGAGATCGGCCAGCCGCACCATCTTGTTGACGATATCGCGACCTTCCTGGGTGCGGTAGTGATGCGCCTTGGCCAGCACGATCTCGACTTCCTCGTCATGCGCCAGATAGTTCAGCGTGGTGACGATCGACCAGCGGTCCATCTGGCCCTGGTTGATCTGCTGGGTGCCGTGATAGAGGCCCGAGGTGTCGCCGAGGCCGACCGTGTTGGCGGTCGAAAACAGGCGGAACGCCGGGTGCGGCTTGATCACTTTGTTCTGGTCCAACAGAGTCAGGCGGCCGGAGACTTCCAGCACGCGCTGGATCACGAACATCACGTCGGGGCGGCCGGCGTCGTATTCGTCGAACACCAGCGCGATGTTGTGCTGCAGCGCCCAGGGCAGGATGCCGTCGCGGAATTCGGTGACCTGCTTGCCGTCCTTGATGACGATCGAGTCCTTGCCGACCAGATCGATACGGCTGATGTGGCTGTCCAGGTTGACGCGCACGCACGGCCAGTTCAGCCTTGCGGCGACCTGCTCGATATGGGTCGATTTGCCGGTGCCGTGGTAGCCGGTGACCATGACGCGGCGGTTCTTGGCGAAACCGGCGAGAATCGCGAGGGTGGTGGCGCGGTCGAAGCGGTAGTCCGAATCCACTTCCGGCACATGCGGGTCGACTTCGGAATAGGCCGGCACTTCGAGGTCGCTGTCGATACCGAAAACCTGCCGGACCGACACCTTCATGTCGGGCAGTCCGACGGGCTCCGAAACTTTGCTCATGGCGGCGGTCGTCATCAATCCTCCGAGGTCCCGGGCGTTCCCGAAACCAGATCTGTCGAATGGCTGCGGATGGGGGCTAACGCGAACCTAGCAGAGAGCAGGGGCCGGCAGAAGCCCGCGGCGCAATCAAAGTTCCATTGCCTTATCATTGAGATAAGCCATCTCTCAGGTTTTTGGAGGGCTGCTCTGCGAATCACGCCGCACTTTTGCCGCCTTGGCCACCCGCCAAGCGCATAACCGGCACTTTCAACCCCTGCCCGGGCTTGGTAGCTCTGAGTTCAGCCCACCTATCGGACAGCAAGGTTGTGACTTCCTTCCTCGATCCCGTGATTGCAGTCGTATCGGCCCATCCGTGGCTGGCCTACCTGACGCTATTTCTGGCGGCCTTTTTGGAAGCGATCCCGGTCGCAGGCGCGCTGGTGCCGGGCTCGACCATCATCCTTGCGCTGAGTGCGCTGGTGCCCGGCGGCGAACTGAAGCTGTGGGGCGTGCTGGCGGCCGCGATCGCCGGCGCCATACTCGGCGACGGCTCGGCGTTCTGGGCCGGCCATCGCTCGCAACGCGAAATTCTGGGCGCCTGGCCGATGTCGAAATATCCAGGCGTGATGGCGCAGAGCGAGACGTTCTTCCACCGCTGGGGAACGCTGGCGGTGTTGTTCGCGCGCTTTGTGCCGCCGATCCGCGCCTTCGTACCGGTCACGGCCGGCGCGCTCGGGATGTCGCCGGCAGTTTTCTTCGGCGTCAATATTCCCGCGGTACTCGCCTGGGCTTTGGCACATGTACTGCCAGGCGTGCTCGCGGTCTCGGCGTTACATGAATATGCCGGTCTGCCGCATCACCAACACACCGGCAAGCATCTGTGGATTCTGGCCGTGTTCGCGGCGGCGATCATCGCGCTCGGCGTCTGGACGCTGCGCCGCCGTCAGGCGCGGACGGGGCTCCGTCCCGGTGCGGGGCCGACATAGCGCGCGCGGGGCCGGATCAGCCGGCCATGACGCAATTGCTCGCAGGCATGCGCGATCCATCCGACCGTTCGCGCCATGGAAAACAACACCAGTTCATGGCCGGTCGGCAGGCCGAGTGTGTGCACCAGCACCGCAAGGGCATAGTCGATATTGACGAACTCGCCGGTCGCTTCGGCGATCCGCTCCGGGATTTCGTGGGTAAACTTGCGGTCCGCGCCCGAGCGTGCCAACGCCTCCAAGAGCGCCCACGCACGGGGATCGCCATGCTTATAGACCCCATGACCAAAGCCCGCGAAGCGTTCGCCGAGCGCGACGCGCTCGCGGATGACGGGGGCGACCTCGCCACTGGCAAGCGTCTTCAGAAGCTGCGCCGCCAGCACGCCGGCGCCGCCGTGCTTCGGGCCTTTCAGCGCGACGAGACCGGCGATCATGGCATCGTAGAGATTTAGCCCGGTCGAGGCCGCGCAGCGCACCGTGAAGGTCGAGGCATTCAGCTCATGATCGGCCAGCAGCACCAGCGCGCGGCGGATCAGATCGGCCGCGTGCTTGTGCTCCGGCGCCCAGGCGCGTGCGATCTGCAAGTGAAGCGGCTTTGCCGAGAATTTGGCGTTCAGCATGGTCGCGACCACGAGGCGCATGATGCGGCCACCCAGCATCGCGCGCTCTTCGTCGGCGCGGGTGAAGGCCCGCGGGTCAGCCCTGGCGGCGAGCGCCAGCACGGCGATGGCGCGATCGATCGCATTAGCCCCACGTGCGGCCTCGGCCACTGCGCGCATTTCGTCCGACACAACGGGACAATTGTTCTGATCGAAGGGATCGACGCCCGTCACATCCCACAACAGCGTCGCGGCATGTTCGAGCGTGTCGCGCTCGGCGAGATCGATGCAGTTGACACCGCGATAGATCGCGCCGTCCTCGGTGATGGTTGCGACGGCTGAGTCCATGACCGGCAGATCGGCGTCGAAGCTGCGCAGGCCGCGCGGCTCCGGCGACGGCGCGCGCCGCTCTTTCAGCGTGCGGACGTCCTCGGCCCGGTAGCGGTGGCTGCGAGAATCCTCCGCTGGTTCCGACCGGATCAAGCCACGGCTCACATAGGCGTAGAGGGTTGCCTGGGAGATCGCGAGTTCGGCGGAGGCCTCGCGGGCCGAGAGGTAAAGGCCGGAGGATTTTTTCATATTGATTTACATAATCAAGATTGATCAAGTTGTCGAGGGACCCGACCTTTGCAGGAGGCAAAGGAGAGCCCTCATGAACATGCAGATTTCCAAGACCCCGATCGGCCTCGACGGCATTCCGGCCGCCGAAACCGTCCTCAGCCATGTCGACGGCGAGCGCGGCGAACTGATCATAGCCGGCGAACGGGTCGGCGACCTCGCGGGCAAGTCGAGTTTCGAAGGCGTCACCGCGCGGCTGTGGAACGCCGCAATGGGAACCTCGCTCAACGAAGCCAATGTGCGCTCAAGGCTCGGCGCGGCACGGGAACGCTCATTCGCTCGGCTACCCGAATTGCTGCCGGCAACGCGTGGCATGTCGATTGTCGACGGCTTTCGCGCAGCCGTTGCCGGCCTGCGCGGCGAAAACGGACTTGAGCACGAGGCGACCATCGTCGGCGCGTTGCCTGTGATTGCCGGCGCGCTGCTGCAGCGGGCCAAAGGCGAGGACCCGATCGCGCCCGACCCGACCATTGG
The DNA here is from genome assembly GCF_036924675.1 of Bradyrhizobium sp. AZCC 1578. Taxonomy (NCBI): domain Bacteria; kingdom Pseudomonadati; phylum Pseudomonadota; class Alphaproteobacteria; order Hyphomicrobiales; family Nitrobacteraceae; genus Bradyrhizobium; species Bradyrhizobium sp. AZCC 1578. Next base: position 4,336,266 of record NZ_JAZHRZ010000001.1, on the reverse strand, counting down.
CCATGCCGCCGACACGCTGTCGATGCTGCGCGGCCGCAAAGCCGAACCGCGCGAGATCACCGCGCTGGACACCTACTTCGTCACGGTGTGCGACCACGGCATGAACGCGTCGACCTTCACGACGCGCGTCGTAGCCTCGACGCAAGCGGATTTGTTCGCAGCCGTCACGGCCGGCTATTGCGCCCTGACCGGGCCATTGCATGGCGGCGCCCCTGAGCCGGTGCTGGAGATGCTGGATGCGATCGGCTCGACCGAGCGCATCAAGCCGTGGGTCGACAGCGCACTGGCCCGCGGCGAGCGGTTGATGGGATTCGGCCACCGCGTCTATCGCGTCCGCGACCCGCGCGCAGACGTGCTCAAGCGCGCGATCGAGCGGCTCGCAGGAGGCGGCACCGATCTGCCGTTCGCGGGCGAGGTCGAGGCCTACATCCGCGACGCATTGCGGCGGAAAAACCCCGACCGCCCGCTCGACACCAATGTGGAATTCTTCACCGCAATCCTGCTCGACGCGCTGAAAATTCCGCGACAGGCGTTTACGCCGATCTTTGCGGTGGCGCGCGCCGCAGGCTGGACCGCGCATGCCCGCGAGCAGCAGCGTGGCGGCCGGCTGATCCGGCCGAGTTCGGCGTATGTCGGGCCGATGCCAGGGTGAGCGGGACCAAAACTTCGTGCAAGGCAGCAGCGGAGCCAAAATCTCCGCTGTCGTCCCTGCGAACGCAGGGACCCATACGCCGCGGCCCGTGGATAGGGCATACGGGTAGACAGCTTTCTCTATCGATTACTGCCGGTGGTTATGGGCCCCTGCGACGATGAATAGCGCGCTACGCCCGTACCACCGTCTTCAAATAATTATACGCCTTGATGATCTCGATCAGGCGGTCCTCGGTGGAGCGGTCGCCGCCATTGGCGTCGGGATGGTGCTGCTTGACCAGCGCCTTGTACTTGGCTTTGACGTCATCGAGCGTTGCCTCGGCGGAAAGCCCCATCACCTGCAGCGCCTTGCGCTCGGCGTTCATCACCTTGCGCGTCTCGGCCTTGGCCTGCGCGCCCGGGCCGGGTCGCCAGCGGCCGCGGCCGTTGAGTTCGGAGAACATGCTGAACGGATCGGCGGCGCCGTCAAAGTCCTCGGCACTGGGCTGCTTGCCCTTTTTGCCGGCGGTGTTGGCGCCCATCTTCCAGGTCGGGCGATGGCCGGTCAGCGCATCCTTCTGGTAGCGCGCGACGGCATCGGCGTTCATCCCCTGAAAGAAATTGTAGGACTGGTTGTATTCGCGCACATGGTTGAGACAGAAGTGCCAGTACTCGCGGGAATTCTCCCGGCCCTTGGGCGCCCGGTGCGGGCCCTTGTTCTGGCAGCCCGCCCACTCGCACATGGCGGCTTCCTCGCGCGCCTGCGCCTGCTGCTTCGCACTCAGCTTGTTGGGCTTGATGCGAATGGAATCGAAGAACTTGGATGAATCAATCGGCATGGCTGACTTTGACTACGCAATGCGCAAGGCTTCAAGTCTTGACATTGCGAATACCTCTATTCGGATGTGCCATTGACCGGAAGCCGACACAGAATTATCTGCCACCATCATGAGCACCAGGGACATTATCATAAACAAGTTGCGTGAAGCTTTCTTGCCAGAAAGCCTCGACGTCGCGGACGAATCTCATCTGCATGAGGGCCACGCCGGCCACAGGCCTGGAGGCGAGACGCATTTCAGGGTTTATATTGTGTCTCCGGCCTTCGAAGGGAAGAGCCGCGTTGAACGCCACCGCATGGTAAACACGGCGCTTGACGCGGAACTCAAGGGCTCCGTCCATGCACTCGCCATCAAGGCGCAGGCGCCCCGGGAAGGTCAGGGCTGAAGAACCCAACCCGATCTTGAAGTGCGCCGACAGGCCGAAGACCTGTGGCTTTTGCTCAAGATCGCGCAGACGGCACAACCGTTTTGATCTATCTGTTGACTGCCAGGGCGATGGGCGCAGTTCCATCCGAACCGGGCCGTAGCGGCCCCAATCTCATCGCCGCTCGATAGGGTCGTCCGATGCAGCATTGGGTACGCTTCAGATGGGCCGTGGCCGTGATAGTCCTGGTTGCAGTCTCGTCAACCAAGGCACACGCGCTGGACATGCCGAGCCCCTTTGTCCAGGAAGTGCTGATCAAGAGCATTCTCGTGACGCTCAACGACGCGGTGGCATCGGACAATTTCACGGTCCTGCACGCCAAGATTTCAAAGCCGTTCCGCGATCAGTTTCCGCCCGACAAGCTGCGGGCTGTCTTCAAGGACCTGGTCGAGAAGCACGCCGTGTTCGACGCGATCGTCGCCCGCCCGGTCATTCCGGAGGAGGACGCAAAGATCGATGACAAGGGCGTGCTGCGCCTGAAGGGCCGCTTCGACACCACGCCGAAAAAGGTGAAGTACCAGCTCGGCTTCATTTCCTCCGACGGCCAATGGAAGCTCAGCGGCGTCACCATCGATATTGAATAGCTGACGCCGTTATGGCGCCGACTTTCAGAACGCCGTCCCTGCCCGCTTCGGCTTCGGATACTCCGCGTCGGTTTCGCGCGGCAACGGCGTGATCTTCAGCGCCGTAATACGGTTGCGCTCGCGGCGAAGTACGCGGAAACGGCAGCCGTGGAAGGTAAAATTCTGGCCGCGTTCGGGAATCGAGCGCGCCTCGTGAATCACGAGGCCGGCGACCGTTGTCGCCTCCTCGTCGGGCAGATCCCAGTTCATGGCGCGATTGAGGTCGCGGATCGGCACGGAGCCATCCACCACCACGGAGCCGTCGGCCTGGACGCGGACGCCGGCGACCACGACGTCATGCTCGTCGGAAATGTCGCCGACGATCTCTTCCAGAACGTCTTCCAGCGTCACCATGCCTTCGACCTCGCCATATTCGTCGACGACGAGCGCGAAGTGGGTTTTGCGGCGGCGGAACGCCTTCAACTGTTCGGACAGGGGCCGCATCTCCGGCACGAACCAGGGCGGCAGCATGATCGCCGAAACGTCGATGCGCGAGGTGTCGCCTTCGGACGCACGGATCGCGCGCAGCAGGTCCTTGGCGTGCAGCACGCCGATGATGTTCTCCGGCTTGTCGCGCCACAGGGGGATGCGGGTGTACTCGGTCGCCAGCACCTCGCGCACCAGTTCATCCGGCGGCAGGTCGGCATTGATCATCACCATCGCGGTGCGATGCACCATGACATCAGATACGGCGAGATCGCCGAAGCGGAAGACATTGTGGATGTACTCGGCCTCGCCGCTTTCGATGCCGCCGTGCACGGCCGATTCCTCCACGAGGCCCTCGATCTCGGAGTCGGTGAGGATTTCGTGCTGGGAGGATTCCTTGACGCCGAACATGCGCAGGATCCCGCGGGAGGCGGCGTTGAGCAGCCAGTTCAGCGGATAGAACACCAGATAGGACAAATAGAGCGGGTACGCGATCCATTGCGAGACCGGCGTCGGCTGGCGGATCGCAAATGTCTTCGGCACCTGCTCGCCGATCACGATGTGCAGCGAGGAGAACACCAAAAAGCCCGCCAGGAACGAGACGAAGTGCAGCGTACGTTCCGACATTCCGAGCGGGACAAGCAGCGGCTCGAGCAGCGCCGAAACGGTGGGCTCGCCGACCCAGCCGAGACCGAGGGAAGCCATGGTGATGCCGAGTTGGCAGCAGGCGAGATAGGCCTCGATATTGCCCATCATGCCATGCAGCAAGTGCGCGCCGAACCGGTCCTGCTCGACCATCGCCTTGATGCGAAACCCGCGGCTCTTGACCAGCGCAAACTCGGCGGCCACGTAAAACGCGTTGGCGGCGAGCAGCAAGATCGCCAGCAGCAGATTGAACGCGGTCGAACTCATATATTCCTCGTGACGGCTCCGGCCCCGCGCAACGCTTGCGTCAAGCCGCCCGATAATCCCGTCATCCCGACAACTTCTGTTGCAGGAAATCGCGAACCAGCGCCGGCTCGACGTCGTTTGCAACCACCGCGCGGCCGATCGCCTGCATCAGGATGAAGGTCAGCTTGCCGCGCTTGACCTTCTTGTCCTGCGCCATCAGCGCCATCAGGGCGTCGGCATCGGCCAGCCCTTCCTGGGCAAAGCCTGCGATGTCCTGCAAATGGGTCGGCAGGCCGACGGAAGCAAGATGGCGCTCGACCCGGGCGGCATCGGCCTCGGAGATCATGCCGAGTTTCGCCGAAAACTCCGCCGCCAGCACCATGCCGACGGAGACGCCCTCGCCGTGGAACAGGCGGTCGGAAAAGCCGGTCGCGGCCTCCAGCGCATGGCCGAAGGTGTGGCCGAGATTGAGCAGCGCGCGGTCGCCATTTTCGCGCTCGTCGCGGGAGACGATCGCGGCCTTGGCGCGGCAGGAGGTTGCAATCGCGTGCTCGCGTGCCGCGCCCCCGGAAAAGACGTCGGCATGGTTGGCTTCGAGCCAGGTGAAAAAGGCTTCATCGCCGAGCACGCCATATTTGGCGACCTCGGCGTAGCCGGCGCGGAACTGGCGCGGCGACAGCGTGTCGAGCACCGACGTATCGGCGATCACCAGCACCGGCTGATGAAACGCGCCTAGCAAATTCTTGCCCTGCGGCGAATTGATGCCGGTCTTGCCGCCGACCGAGGAATCGACCTGGGCCAAAAGCGAGGTCGGCACCTGCACGAAATCGACACCGCGACGCAGGATCGCCGCCGCGAAACCGGCGAGATCGCCGACCACGCCGCCGCCGAGCGCGATCACCAGATCGTTGCGCTCGATCTTCGCCGCGATCAGCGCTTCGGAGACCTTTTCGAGACCGGCATAGGTCTTTGACACCTCGCCTTCCTCGACGATCACGCGTGACATCGGGATGCCGGCTTCGGTAAGCGAGCGCTCGGTTTGCTCCAACCAGTGCTTTGCGACGGTGCGGTCGGTGACGATGGCGGTTCGCACGCCAGGACGCAGCGCAGCAACGCGCGCGCCGAGCGTATCCAGCACGCCGCGGCCGATCACGATGTCATAGGCGCGGTCGCCGAGGGCGACGTCGACCGTGATGTCGGCGGAATGTTTCAGCGGCGCAGTCATGGCGTGACGTTCATCCCGTCGGTTGTTGGCTGGGCGGCCGGGGCGCCGGCACACAGCCGGGCGCGCAGGGCCTCGATGCATTCGTCGACGATTCGGTCGTGCGGCACGTCGCGAGACAGAATGGTCACGTCGGCGCTCCGGTAGACCGGCTCGCGCGCTTCGAGCAGACGGCTGACGGTGGCAGTCGGATCCTCGGTCTGCAGCAGCGGCCGGTCGGCGCGGCGCCTCACGCGCTTCATGATGACGTCGACGTCCGCCTTGAGCCAGATCGAGACCGCCTTGTCGCGGATGCGATTGCGGGTGTCCTCGCGCATAAAGGCGCCGCCGCCGGTGGCGATCACGGCGGGGCCGCTGTCGAGCAGCCGCGCAATCACCCGCGCCTCGCCGTCCCGGAAATGCGGCTCGCCGTGGGTTTCGAAAATATCCGGAATCGACATCCCGGCGGCCGCCTCGATCTCGATATCGGCGTCGAGAAATGGCAGCCGCAGCCGCGCCGCCAGCCGGCGGCCGATGGTCGACTTGCCGGCCCCCATCATGCCAACCAGCACAACCGAACGCCGTCCCAGGGCCGACATAATGTCGGCCTCCTGGGGGGCGCTCGCCTGGGCCGGTGCGACGGTCTCGGACATCAAAAAGCTCTGTGGTTTTGCGGATTTCCACCGCTTCGTGACACCTATACTACCCCGACTGACGCAGTTGCCAGAGACTCTTGCCACGGCGAAGGGAACATGTTGGATGATTTCATTGGTTAATTCGCCGCCCTGAGCCCCTATGCCCAGCTTGTTCCGCTTTCTGACGGTCGTCGGCGTGATAGCCGGGGTGATCTATGGCGTGGTTTTCGCGCTGGCGAATTTCGTCAATCCAAGCCCCCGGGAAATGACGGTTACCATTCCCGCAGACAAGTTCCTCAAGAGATAGCAAGTTAGCGACTCAGCGCTTTGCGCAGTAGACGCAGGAACAGCCGCGTATCTTCGAGCAGATCGTGGCCCGCCACTTGCGCGTCCTTGATACCCTCCATGGCCGCAACAATGATGGCGGCTACATCGGCAGGCGTGGCATGCAGAGCATCCAAGGTGATCGCACCTGTCGCCTGCGCATTGGTTAGCGCTTGGGCAAGGAGGGCCACCAACTCGGCGCGCGCCGCCAGCGTGACGTCTCGGGCCAACGCCATGTTTGTTTCGAACAGTTCCGCCGCGTCGCCGCTGCCGGTGAAAGGCGCGATTAACTCGCGCTGGAAGGCGGCAATTGCCGCCTCAATCCGACTGAAAACATCGCCGTCACCAGCGAGCGCGGCTTCGACCTTTCGCATCGCCCGGGCGTGCGCCCGCGCCGACCCCGCCCGAAACAGTTCTTCTTTGCTGTTGAAGCTTAGATAGAGCGCCGCGCGAGACATGCCCGCGGCGCGCGCGATGTCGGCCATAGACGTCTTGCGAAAACCGTGACGGACAAAGACCGGGAGCGCCGCGTCGAGAATAGCCTCAGATTTTTGGTCGCTCTGATTCATCCGAGACAGATTGACAGCATTTGTCTAATCCGTCAAAAGACGATTAGACAACAACTGTCCACCTGTCTAATAACGGCCATCGGTAGCCCTAAAGGATCGCATCGACATGCCTAACAAGTTGAATGATCCCGCGGCCGCTACGGTGCTCGTCACCGGCATCGGCGGATTTCTCGGCGGACATATCGCGAGGCAATTGCTGGCGAGCGGCTTTCGCGTTCGCGGCACCGTCCGTAGCCTTACCGCCTGTGACCGGATCAGGAGCCAGCTTGGTGTCGCCGCGCCCGCTCACGCCGAGGCGCTTAGCTTTGTTCAGGCCGATCTTTGCTCCGATGCCGGTTGGGATGCCGCGGTAGATGGGTGCCGCTATGTCATCCACGCCGCCTCGCCGTTCCCGGCGGGCCTGCCAAGGGACGCGGAAGAATTGATCGAGACCGCGCGAGACGGCGCGCTACGAGTGCTGCGCGCGGCCCATCATGCCGGTGTCGCGCGTGTGGTGCTGACATCCTCGGTCGCCGCTACCAATCATGGCAACGGTCAGGCTCCCTATACCGAGAGCGACTGGACTAATCCGACCAGCGCGCGGGCCACGCCTTACTACAGGTCGAAAACGCTGGCCGAACAGGCGGCGTGGACCTTTGCCAAGGAGACCGGACTCGATCTGGCCGTCATCAACCCGGGCATGATCTTCGGTCCGCTGCTTAGTCCGCAATACGGCACATCGGTCGGGCTGATCCAGCAAATGATGAGCGGCAAGCTGAAGCGCGTCCCGCGCTTCGGCTTCGCGGTCGTGGACGTGCGTGATGCGGCCGATGCCCATATCCGCGCCATGACCTGTCCGGATGCCTCCGGCCAGCGCTTCATCATCGGCGGAGGATTTTTCTGGTTGAGAGAACTGGCCGCCGTGCTGGCAAAATCGTTCCCAGCCTATGCTCCCGATTTGCCCGGCGGCGAAGTGCCGAACTGGATGGTGAGGGCAATGGCTCCGTTTAGCCCGCGTTCGCGCATGATCATTCATGAACTCGATCGCGACCTCAGCGTAAGCGCGGCCAAGGCGCATCGCGTGCTGAACTGGAGACCGCGGCCCGACGAGGACTGCATTCGCGCCAGCGCACAAAGCCTGATCGACTATGGCCTGATCACCAAGGCGTAGAGCGGCAGCCCCGTTACTCGCGCAATCAGGGTCAACCCGCAGGTTGCGCCGTCGCAACGCATTCTAATCCTCCCCTTACAGAATTGGACAACACCGATGCCAACGCACACCACCGACATGGACGGCTCGCCGGAAGCCGAGCACATCCGCAACGCCGAACGGTCCCGGCTTCGCGCCCTCGTCGCCGGCGACATGGAGGCGGCAGGGCCGCTTCATGCGTCGGAGTTCCAGTTGATTACGCCGATCGGAATGCCGCTATCCAAGGACGAATATCTGGGTGCGATCACGAGCGGCCAGATCAAATATCTCATGTGGGAACCCGGACCTATCGCCGTGCGGCAGCACAAGGGCCATGCCGTGATCCGGTATCGCGCCAGGCTCGAGATCGTGTTCGGTGGCCACCAGGTCGCACCCGGCGAATACTGGCACACCGACACTTACGAATATCGCGACGGGCGGTGGATGGTCGTCTGGTCGCAGGCCACGGCGATCAGTCAAATGTCCTAGAGACTTTCGGTTCTGATTGAATCAGAACCGGGCTGCTTTGACGCATTTTCTTAACGCGAACCGGTGTCCACTTCGCTTGAAAACGGTCTGGCCTTCCGAACGCTGCGTCCAGGCGCGTGTTTGAAAAGCCTCCGTCCTGCCCGGATCATGCGGTATCATAGCGAATGCGCACGACACCCTCCGACGCGAAACTGATCAACCTGTTCCTCGACATGCTCGCGGCGGAACAGGGGGCGGGCGACAATACGCTCGACGCATATCGGCGCGACCTCACAGATTTCTCCGAATTTCTCGGGCAAGCCGGCCAGAACTTTACCCGTGCCGGGACCGACGTGCTGCGCGACTACCTCGCCGATCTCGACACCCGCGGCTTCAAATCCTCCAGCGTGGCGAGGCGGCTGTCGGCGATGCGGCATCTGTTCCGCTTCCTGCTCAACGAGCGCATCCGCACCGATGATCCGGCGGCGATCCTGTCCGGCCCGAAGCGCGGCCGCGGGCTGCCGAAGGTGCTGTCGATATCGGATGTCGACCGCATGCTGACGCGAGCCAAGCAATTGACCGAGGCCGAGAACGGCTCGCCGCAACAGCGGCTGCGCGCGATGCGGCTGTATTGTCTGCTGGAAGTGCTCTACGCCACCGGCTTGCGGGTCTCGGAGCTGGTGGCGCTGCCGCTATCGGCCGCACGGCGCGATGCCCGCATGATCATGGTGCGCGGCAAGGGCAACAAGGAACGGCTGGTGCCGCTCAACGAAGCCTCAAGGCAGGCGATGGCCGGTTATCTCGCCGCCATGGAAGCGCTCAGGCCCGAGAAGAAGAAAAACGCCGCCGTATCGAAGTGGCTGTTTCCCTCCTTCGGCGAGAGCGGCCATCTGACGCGCCAGCACTTTGCGCGCGATTTGAAGGAACTGGCGGCGGCGGCAGGCCTCGCGCCGCGGCTGGTCTCGCCGCACGTGCTGCGCCACGCCTTTGCCAGCCATCTGCTGCATAACGGCGCGGACCTGCGCATCGTGCAGACCCTCCTCGGCCACACCGACATCTCGACTACGCAAATCTATACCCATGTGGTCGAGGAACGGCTGAAGAGCCTCGTGCGCGACCTGCACCCGCTGGCGGAGAAGTCGTAGTCGTCCCTGCGAAACGCAGGGATGACAGGTAGATGAACTCCCGCCTTGACTTCCGCGGCTTCTCCCCTGAAACAGCCATCCCGCCCGCGGCCTTGTTTGGCGCGCTTTCGGCAAACCGGGCTATCCGGACCGAGATGCACGCTAAGTCATTGAAGATGCGTGCTTTCCTGAGGTGAATCGAAAACCGCTTCGCCTCACAGCGCGTTGTTACCTATATTGTCTTGATGCCGGAACAGATGCGCAGCTATCTCGACTTCGAAAAACCAGTCGCCGAACTCGAGTCCAAGATCGACGAATTGCGCGCGCTGGCGGCGTCCGGCAGCGACATCGGCGACGAGATTGCGCGCATCGAGGACAAGGCGTCCCAGGCGCTGGCCGATCTCTACGCCAATTTGACGCCGTGGCAGAAGACGCTGGTGGCACGCCATCCGCAGCGCCCGCACTTCACCGATTTCGTTAATGCGCTGATCACGGACTTCACGCCGATGGCGGGCGACCGCAAATTCGGCGAGGACGAGGCCCTGATGGGTGGCTTCGGCCGCTTCCGCGGCGAGAGCATCTGCGTCGTCGGCCAGGAAAAGGGCGCCTCGACCGAGGGTCGCATCAAGCATAATTTCGGCATGGCCCGGCCTGAAGGCTATCGCAAAGCCGTGCGGCTGATGGAGCTGGCCGATCGTTTCGGCATTCCCGTGCTGTCGATCGTCGATTCCGCCGGCGCCTATCCTGGCATCGGCGCTGAGGAACGCGGCCAGGCGGAAGCCATCGCGCGCTCCACCGACGCCTGCCTATCGCTCGGCGTACCCAATGTCGCAATCGTCACCGGCGAAGGCATGTCCGGCGGCGCGATCGCCATCACCACCGCGAATAAGGTCTTGATGTTCGAACACGCGATCTACAGCGTGATCTCGCCGGAGGCGGCCTCCTCGATCCTGTGGCGCGACGGCACCAAGGCGCAGGAAGCTGCCACCAGCATGAAGATCACCGCGCAGGACATGCTGCGATTCGGCGTGATCGACCAGATCCTGAAAGAGCCCGCCGGCGGCGCCCATCGCGATTCTGCCGCCATGATCTCGGCCACCGGCGATGCCATCGCGGAGGCCTTCAATGATCTCCGCAATCTCGACGCGGATGCTGTCCGCCGGCATCGGCGGCAGAAATTCCTCGATATCGGCCGCAAGCTCGGCTGATCGCTTCGTCCGTGTCTACGCCGCCTCGGTAAGTTCGCTCGAGCCTACTCGCCCCAATGGATTAACGACCTCTAAACGGCCATTATTTTCGCCAGCGCGCATGATTCGGCCGCAATTAGGCCCCGAGCCCAGTCTTTAGTTTTTGTTGACCATGCCTGCCGCGGCAGCCGCTGGACGGCGTCGTTCGGGTTGCGGCGCAGGGGGGCAATGGGTAGTATTTTAGACAATGGCTTCAGGGCATGTCGCTGTTGATTTGGGGTGCGAGAATGCCCGGTGGGTGTGGAGCTTAGCCTTTGATTAACCGCTCGCTGGTTCGCGCGCTCGTCACGTCGGCTGTCCTCGTGGGCGCAGGCGTGTTGATGGCCGGCTGCAACAGTGACGGCATCTCGCTGGCCAACAACGCCAAGGCCAACCAGCCAGTCCCGCCAAAACTGATCGCCGACATGACGGCGAAGGACATGGACCTGCAGTCCCCGATCCTGGTCCGGCTGTTCAAGCAGGAAGCCGAACTGGAGATCTGGAAGCAGGACCGCTCCGGCCGTTTCGCGCTGTTGAAGACGTATCCGATCTGCCGCTGGTCGGGCGATCTCGGCCCAAAGGTTCGCGAAGGCGACCGCCAGGCGCCGGAAGGCTTCTACTCGATCTCGCCGGCGCAGATGAACCCGCAGTCGGCCTATTACCTCTCCTTCAACACCGGCTATCCCAATGCGTTCGACAAAGCATTGGGGCGCACCGGCTCGCAGTTGATGGTGCATGGCGACTGCTCCTCGCGCGGCTGCTACGCGATGACCGACGAGCAGATTGCAGAAATCTATTCGCTGGGCCGCGAATCCTTCTTTGGCGGCCAGAAGTCGTTCCAGTTGCAGGCCTACCCGTTCCGGATGACGCCGGCCAATATGGCCAAGCACCGCAACAACCCGCACATGCCGTTCTGGAAAATGATCAAGGAAGGCAATGATCATTTCGAGGTGACGCGGCAGGAGCCGAAGGTCGATTTCTGCGAAAAGAAATACGTGTTCGATGCGGTCAAGCCGCCGGGCGCCACCAAGGACCCGGTGTTCGAGGCATCCTCCAAGTGTCCCGCCTATGCGATATCAGATGAAATCGCCGACGCCGTGCGCGAGAAGCAGGCGACCGATATTGCCGAGACCGCGCGGCTGATCGCAAAGGGAACGCCGATGGCGCGGATCAACACCGGCATCGACGGCGGCATGCACAAGGTGTTCGCCGCCCGCGTACCCGAAGGCAGCACCGGGCTTTCGGAGCCCGGCGACGGCTCAAGCCTGTCACTGATGGCACGCGCGCCAGGCACCGTTCCCTCCCACGTCAATCCGCCCAAAGCTCCGTCCGAAAACCTGCTGATGGGTCCGCCGGAGCAGCCGAAACTGGCCGCAGTACCGGCTGCTGCTCCTGCCTCTGCCCCAGCTTCGACGCGGGTCGCCAATGCGGCGCCGCCGACTGAGCAGAATGACGGTTTCTTCTCCAGCCTCGCCCGCAAGGTTGGCCTGGGCGGCGCAGCCGACGCCACCGCCAGCACGCCACCGTCCAAGCCGAAGGCGGCGACCGAGGCCAAGCAGCAGCCGCGTCCTGAAGCCGCCGCGCCGAAGACGACGACGGCAGCGAAGCCCGACGTCAAACACGCCGCTGCCAGCCGCCCGCCGCTGAAGCCGTCCGTGTCGGATACCCCGGCACCTGCCGCCAAGGACAATCAAGTCGCAGGCTCTGCACCGATCATGTCCACGAACTCGTTCGACAGCCGCTTCGGGGCGGTGAAGTAAGGCGCGGCAACACTTTCATAGCCGGATCAGCCATCGACGCCGATGCGCCTTCGGCGGACGCTACGGTGCGAGATAGCGCAACAATTCCGGATCGCTCCGCACCTCGCCAGCAGCGCCTTGCAGCGCCACCCTGCCGCGATCGAGCACATAGGCATAATCGGCGACGCGCAGCGCGAGATCGAGATGCTGCTCGACGATGACGACCGCGATCTGCTTGGCCAACTCGATGAGCCGCTCGGTGATCTCCTCGATCACACCGACCCATACGCCTTCGGTCGGCTCGTCCAGCAGCAGCAATTTGGGATTGCCAAGCATCGCGCGTCCGATCGCCAGCATCTTGCGCTCGCCGCCCGACAGCGTGCCGGCCGGCTGGTCGAGCCGCTGCCCGAGCTTCGGGAAGATGCTCAGGACCCGATCGACCGCCGTCGGATCAACGTTGAACAGCGAGCCGACTGCGAGATTGTCGCGCACCGAGAGCCGAGCGAACACCGCATGTTCCTGGGGCACGTAGCCGATGCCCGAGCGGACCCGCTCCTCGGTCCGGCGCCGGGTGATGTCACGGCCGTCGAAAAACAATTCACCATTCGAGCTCGCAAGCTCGCCGACGATCGTCTTCATCAGTGTGGTCTTGCCGGCTCCGTTACGGCCGAGCACCGCGACGCCGCCACGCCAGGGAATGCCGATGTTGACATCGAACAGGACCTGGCTGCGGCCATAACCGGCTTCGAGATGCCGTATGTCGAGAAATGTCTGTTCAGGCACGACGTAGATAAATCTCCTGGACGCTCTTGTTGGCCTGGATCTCGGCGACCGTTCCGGACGCGAGCACACGACCCTGGTCGATCACGGTCAGGCGGTCGCAGATATCGCGGATGAAATCCAGATCGTGTTCGACGATCACAAGCGAACAATGCTGCTTGATAGGCTGCAGGAGTTCGCCGGTGACGCGGCGTTCTTCCAGGCTCATGCCGCCGGTCGGCTCGTCCAGCAGCAGCAGCCGCGGCTTGGCTGCGAGCGCCATAGCGATTTCCAGCCATTGCTGCTGCCCGTGCGACAGCGCCGCGGCAGCATCATGCGCGCGATCGGCGAGGCGGAACTGGCTCAGCATCATCATTACCTGATCGTGCAGCACGCCGCGCGTGCGCGAGAACACCAGATCGAACAGCGAGGATTGCGCCTGCAGCGCCAGCAGGATGTTGTCGTACAGCGTCAGTGTCGGCAGCACGCTAGTGATCTGGAATTTCAGGCTCATGCCGGCGCGGGCTCGCTCGGTCGGCGACAACTGGGTGATATCGCGGTTGATGAAGGTGACCTTCCCTTGGGTCGGCATCTCGGCGCCTGCGACGCACTTCATCAGGGTGCTTTTTCCCGAGCCGTTCGGCCCGATCAGGCCGTGAAACTCGTTTTCGCCTATCGTCAGCGCGGCACCATCGAGCGCGGTGAGCTTGCCAAACACCTTGACGATGCCGGTCGCCTCAAGGAGCGGCATTGTGCTTCTCCTTCGGTCCCGCCCCAAAACTGCCGACGCGCTCGCGTTCGCCGAGCACGAAGCTGATCAGCCCGAGCGGGCGGAACAGGATCACCAGCAGCAGCAACACGCCGAGAAGGATAGGCCAGATGTCGCGATAATTGTCCGACAGCCAGAAGCTGACGCCCTCGATGATAACGGCGCCGATAACCGCGCCGATCAATGTGCCCGATCCGCCGAATAAAACGTAAAGCACGACCTGCGTCGAGATTACCACGCCGACCATATTGGGCCAGACGAAGCCCTCGTGAAATGCGTAGAGACTACCTGCAAGGCCTGCGATGGTGCCGCCCACGGCGAAAACAATCGCCTTCAGGTGTTGCGCCTTGTATCCGAAGAAGGCGATGCGCTGCTCGTTCTCGCGAAGCCCCGCCAGTGCCAGGCCGAACTGCGAGCGCACCAGGAAGCGGCACAGCAGATAGACGACAACCAGAGTGCCGAGCGCGAAATAGTAATAGACCGGTCCTTCGGTAACGTCGTAGTTACCGAGCGACATCGACGGAATCGAGGGAATGCCGTTCTGTCCGCCGAGATAGTACCAGCCGCGCGCCAGGCGGTCGGCCGCGTAGGATCCGGTCAGGGTACCGAGTGCAACGAAGATCACGCTGGAGGGATGCCGGCCGAGCAGCAGAAAGCCACCGAGCAGCAGCGAGGTGGTGAGCCCGATCAGCGTTCCCGCCGGCAGTACGAGAAAGATCGAGGTGATGTTGAGGTCGCGCGCCATCAGTGCAACGCCATAACCGGCCGACCCGAAGAACAGCGCCTGACCGAAGCTCATGATGCCGGCATATCCCCACACCAGATCGAACGAGAGCGCGAACAGGGCGAGAATAATGACGCGGGTAGCGAACACCGTGAGGTAGTCCTGCAGAACCAGCGGCAAGATCAGCGCAGCGATCAGCACCGCCCCTTCCACGATCGGGAGCACCTTCCGTCCCGCCGCCAGTCGCGCCGGCAATGCTCGATCCAATCCACCGTCAGCCATCGAAACGTCGGGCCCCCGACTCACCGTTGCGCGAAGGGCCTGCTTTGCTGCACCCATGGATCACTCAGCACTCCTTGGGATCGACGAGGCCGTCGCTGCGGCCCACGATCTCATAGTTCCCGCCTTTGGCAACGGCGGTATACATCTTCATCTTGCAGTGCCGCTTGCCCGGCACCATCTCGGCCGGTCCGCCCGGGCCTTCCGCGATCTTGGCGTGATCGAGCGCCGCGGCCACCGCATCGCGGTCGATCTTGCCGGCTTCCTTGACCGCCGCTTCCCATAGCTTCAGCCCGCGATAGGTGCCGGTCGCCGCGCTGCCGGCGGCGAACAGGAAATTGCCGGGGAAATCCTTCTCGTAGGCCGCCTGGATCTTGGCGCTGACCGGATCGTCCTTGGTCAGCGCCTTGAAGTAGTCAAGGCAGCTCGCAAGACCCTCGATCTCGCTGGCCTGATTGATGTTGAGCGTATTCTCGTCATAGTACACGCAGGCCAGCCGTCCCCCATTCTTCAGGAAGCCAGCCTCGTAGAGCTGCTTGAAGAACGGACCGACACCGGGAGGGATTACAGTGTTAAAGACGACATCGACCTTGTTGGAGATGATGCGGTTGACGGTGGCCGAGAAGTCGACCTGGTCGAGCGGGTAGTACTCCTCGAACACGACCTCGCCACCGCTGGATTCAATCACCTTGCGTGCATAGACGTTGAGCGTGTGCGGCCAGACATAGTTCGCGCTTGGCAGCGCAAACTTCTTGCCGCCATTCTTGATCAGCCAGGGTATGAACTCGTCGCATTGCTGCGCCGGAGTCGGGCCGGTGCAGAATAGATTGGCCGTGCATTCCTTGCCCTCGTAAAGCTGCGGATAGATGTACAGCGTCTTGCCGCGCGCCACGATCGGATCCTTGATCGCGTTGCGCATCGAACTGGTGATGCCGCCGAGCACCATGTCGACCTTGTCGCGCTGGATCAGCTTGCGAACGTTGCCGACGGCGACCGATTCGTTGGAGGCAGTATCCTCGATATATAGCTCGAGCGGCCGGCCGAGCAGGCCGCCGGCAGCGTTGATCTGCTTGATAACCATCTTCGCGACATTGGCGTCGGCATTGCCGGCATAGGCGATCGGGCCGGTCAGGTCGGTTGCGATGCCGACCTTGATCGGGCCTTCGGCGGCATTGGCCCAGTCGGGCCTGACCACCCAGCTACCGATCCCGGTCGCAATCGCGCCGGTCGTGAAAGCAAAGCCGCTGAGGAAACGACGGCGCGTCAAATCAAGGCGATCGGCAAACATGCGACTAAACCCCTTTTCCAGCGATGAGGCCTTGCGGCCGGAATTTGATGAAGACGATGGCGAGTAGGAAGACGAGAACGTCGGCGACCACGGGCGCCATGACCCAGGGTAGCGCCGCGCTGAGCGTTCCGATCAAGCCGGCTCCGGCGACCGGCCCGATAAACGATCCGACGCCGCCGACCATGACTGCGACAAAGCCCTGAATCAGGAACCGGATACCGAGGTCGGCGAACAAGCTGAACACGGGCACGATCAACGCGCCGGCAAGCCCCGCCAGCGCGGCGCCGAAGGCAAACGTGGCGCCGTAGATCAGGGGCGTCGAGATTCCCGACACCCGCGCCAGCGCCGGATTTTCCAACGTCGCGCGCACGCGAAGGCCGAAGCTGGTCCGCGACAGCAATAGATAGCAGCCGCCCATCACCAGCAGCGTGATGACGATGATCGTGAAGCGCCACGTCGAAATGTGCATCGTGCCGATATCGATCGAGCCGCCGATCGGCTCCGGCACGGTCAGATAGAAACCGCCGATCAGGCCGCGCACGCTTTCGCGGATGATCAGGCCGAGCGCATAGGTGCCAAGCATCGCCACGATGGGCGCGGCATAGAAGCGCCGGATGATGAGCGCCTCCAGCACGAAGCCGAGGCCGCCAACGATGAATGGCGCAGCCGCCATGCCCACCCAGATCGGAATCCCGCGGCTATGCGCCAGATAGGTGACGTAAGCCCCGAGCAGGACAAACTCGCCCTGCGCGAAGTTGAATATCCCCATCATGCTGGCGATGATCCCGAGCCCGAGCACGACCAGCACGATGATCGCGCCAAAACTCAGGATCTCGAACGCCGCAACGAAGGTGCTAGCCATGCCTTGCGATCCAACCGGCCCGCGACAAAACGCCGCTCACATTTTCTTCCAGTCGCCGATTTGCTCGAAGGCGTGCGCGGCGCGATAGATCGTGGATTCCTCGAACAGCCGGCCGACCAGCATCAAGCCCACCGGAAGACCGTCCACCATGCCGCAGGGCAACGACATTGCGGGATGATGGGTGATGTCGAATGGCGCGGTGTTCGAAATCATTTCCAGCGCGCGGGCGACGTAGTCTTCGCGGCTGGCATTGGCCGGCGGCAGCGGCGTCGCCTTCATCGGCGTCGTTGGCAGCAGCAGCAGATCGTAGTCCTTGAAGGCCTTGTCGTAGGCAGCGGTCAGCCGCCTGGAGATATTGAGCGCCTTGCCATAGTAGCGCGGGCCGAAATTGTTGTTGATGTAGGTGCCGAGCAGCAGGAACAGCTTCGTGGTCTCCGACAGCGAGTCGGCTTGCCGGCGCCAGCCTCGATGGAAATCCATCAGCGACGTCGAATAGAGATCGCCACGGCTCAGCCCGTAGCCGTCGCCATACATCATGGTCTGCGTCATGCCTTCGGTGCCGATCGGCGTCCAGATTGCAGGGCCGGTCAAATGCATCGGGATCGAGACCGTCTCGACCGAGGCACCGAGATCGCGGAAGCGCTTGGCCGCTTCGCGCACGCTCTCATTCACCGCAGCTTCCGCCATTGGCTGCTCGAAACCTTCCTTGAGTATGCCGATCCTCATCCCTTTGACGCCGCCGCCGAGTGCCTTGGTATACTCCTCGACCTTCGGCGCCTTGATGCGCGGATCGTAGCCGTCGTCGCCGGCGATCACCTCCAGCAACAACGCGTTGTCGGCCACCGTTGCCGTCATCGGCCCGGTATGGTCGACGAAAATTTCGATCGGCATGATACCGGTGTACGGAACCAGTCCCCAGGTCGGCTTCATCCCGTATGTGCCGCAGAACGAGGACGGCATCCGGATCGAACCGCCCTGGTCACCGCCGATCGCCATGTCGACCTCGCCAAGCGCAACGACGACGCCGCTACCCGACGAAGAGCCGCCGGCCGAATAGCCCATCTTGTGCGGATTGTGCACAGGTCCCACCGCGTTGGTGTGACTGCCGCCGGACATGCAGAAGGATTCGCAGTGAACCTTGCCGGCGATTTCGGCGCCCGCGTCCAGCATCCGCGTGACGATGGTGGCATCGAAATCGGGCACGTAGCCTTCCAGCGTGGCCGATCCGTTCATCATGGGCACGCCGGCCAACATGATGTTGTCCTTCAGCGCGACCGTCTTGCCCTTAAGCTTGCCGGAAGCGGCGCCTTTCACGGTCGACTTGCGGTACCAGGCGTTGCGCGGGTTCTCTTCCGGCAAGGGGCGGTAGCCGGGGGTGCGCGGATACTTCACTTCCGGCAGCTCGTCCGGCATCGCTGCGACGAGATTGTAGGCATCGATCGAACCTTGCATCAGACTGCGGAACGAAGCGACGTCCTCGTCGGTGAGTGACAGGCCGCATTGCTCGGCGACGGCGCGAAGTTGCGTTGGTGTTGGAAGGACGACTGACACGACGCTCTCCTGAAGCTTTTTGATCCCTGGGCGTGCAGCCGGCGGCCCGCTTATCGCGTGCGAACCGTGGCCTTTGCGCAGGTATTCAAAACGGAAATATTTTCCTTTTCAAGCATTATTTCGGATTTCGACTGAATAAGATTGTTCCGTCGTTGCTAGATTGCCTTGATCACCTTGAAATCGAGGCCATCGGCCTCGGCGAGATACATCTGCATCCGAACACGACCATCACGGACGATCACCGGTCCGCGTGCGCCGCTATAAACGACATTGCGCCCCGCCGCGAACAAGGGCGCCATCGCCAGCGTGCCGGCCTGGTTGGCCGCGGCTTCAAGAAATCGCAACCCTTCATAGTTCGATTGACCGAGCGAGCCGATCGGCGGGGCATTCGGACCGAACATCGCGCGATAGCCGCCCATGAATTCGTCATTGGCGCGCGAGCCGACACAGGGGAAGTAGCCGGACGCGCAGAACAGGTTCTCGCTGTTGTCGGCGCCGATGCCGAGCAACACGGTTTCGTCCATCGCTCCGGCGAACCGCAGCATGGTGGCGGCGAGCCCGGATTCGCCGAAGGCGCGATTGAAGGTGATGCTGTCGGTTCCGATCAGGGAGATCAGCACAACGTCGGGCCGCGCGGCGCGGATGCGCGCCAGATGCGGCTCGTGATTGTCCTCACCGAGCGGGACGAACTCCTCGCCGACAACGTGGCCGCCGGCTTCCTTGATGTACCGCTTCACCGCGCGATGCGACTGCCAGGGCCAGACATAGTCGCTGCCTATCAGATACCAGCGCGCGGCCTTCTTGACCTCGCTGAGCCAATGGATCGACGGTCGGATCTGCCAGCGCGGCGTCTCGCCGATCGCCATCACGCCCGGCGTCTGTTCGCCGCCTTCGTAAACGGGGGTGTAGACATAGGGCACGCGGCCACGTGTAATCTTGCGCAGAGCCACGCGGACTGCACTGGTGTGCAAGCCAACGATGAGATCGACTTCGTCGAACCCGATTGCCTGCTCGGCGCGACGCAGGACGTCGTCGAGCGGCCCGCCTGCATCGTAGATCGAAAGCTCGATCTCGCGTCCAAGGATACCGCCGCGCTTGTTGATCTCCGCGACCGCAAGCTGCGCACTGCTCGTGGCGGATGGGCCCCAAACCCCGGGAGAGCCGGTGCAGCATATGAAGCCCCCGATCCGAAGCCTGTTCCCGGCGCCGCGCCGCCTGAAGAAGGCATGATCGTCCGGCGACAAGGCGCGATCATCCGCTGCCGCCGACAGGTTTCGAAACAGCAACTGCGGCGGAAACGTAGGGCCGCCTGAAGCCGGGAAGTTTACCGTCGAACGCACGCCAACTCCTGTCTGGCACCAGACCAAAACACACATCCCGCGGGCGGCCGCGGCATCCGCCCTTCTTAGTTGGAGAAATAGCTTATTGGAAAATATTGAATATTCAACAATTGAAGTGCATATAGAAACGGCACTCGTTGCCGGACATTCACTCACATTCGGATCAAGACGAAGTTTCAGCCGTGGCCAAACCGCCGAAAGACAATTCCCCCATCACAGAACACCTCGCCTATTTGCTCGCGCAAGCCAACCGGGAGATCAACCGGCAGCTAGAAATGCGCTTGAGCAAGGAAGGCGTACCTGTCGAGCAATGGCGCATCCTTAAAGTTCTGTCCGACGGCAACGGCCATTCGATGGGCGAGCTTGCGGACGCGGTGCTGCTCAACCATCCCACGCTGACCAAGATGGTCGACCGCATGGTGTCAGACGCGCTGGTCTACCGCGTTCAGGACCCCAAGGACCGCCGCAAGGTCCTGATGTTCGTATCCGACCGCGGCAAGGCGCTGAGCAAGCGGCTGAACTCGCTGGCGGTGAGCCAGGAAGAGCACATCGTCGAGAGCTATGGCGACAAATCGACCAACGAGCTCAAGCGCCTGCTCGAGAGCCTGATCGACAGCTCGAACTAGAGGATGATCCGCGCCTTCGCAGCGGTCAGCTAAATTCGCGTACGCATTTGATCGTCATCGCCCGCGAAGGCGAGGCGTCCGGTACTCCGAGACATTTGCATGTGCGGAAGCCGCGCTGCGTTGCGCTCAAGCGTACTTGCCGTGGCAGTGCTTGTACTTCTTGCCGCTTCCGCAAGGGCAATCCTCGTTACGGCCGACCTTGCCCCAGCTTGCGGGGTTTTTCGGATCGCGATCGGCCGCCGGAGCCTGGGGCACCAGCGAGGCGTTGGCAAAGGCCATCTCGTCTTCGCCGGTATTGGGATCGAACTTGTGCGCTTCCATCGCCGGCAGCACCGGCTGCTGCTCTTCCGGCGGCACGATCTCGACGCGCATCAATTGCGCCGTCACCGCCTCGCGCAGATGCGCGGTCATTGCCTCATACAGGCCGAAAGCTTCCGACTTGTATTCCTGCAAGGGATCGCGCTGGCCATAGCCGCGCAGGCCGATCACCTGACGCAGATGATCGAGCATGATCAGGTGCTCGCGCCAGAGGTGGTCGAGCGTCTGCAAGAGGATGGTTTTCTCGACGTAGCGCATCACGTCGGGACCCCATTGCGCGACCTTGGCCGCCATGTGCTCGTCGACGCGCTGCTCGATCCGCGTCAGCAGTTCCTCGTCGGCAATGCCTTCTTCCTTGGCCCATTCATCGACCGGCAGGTCGATGTCGAGCACGCGCTTCAATTCTTCCTTGAGGCCGGCGACATCCCACTGCTCGGCATAGGCATGCTCGGGCACGTGCTTGGCGACGATGTCGTCGATGAAGTCGTGACGCATGTCCGTGACCATTTCGGCCACGCTGTCGCTCCTCATCAGCTCGACGCGCTGGTCGAAGATCACCTTGCGCTGGTCGTTCTGCACGTTGTCGAACTTGAGCAGGTTCTTACGGATATCGAAGTTGCGCGCCTCGACCTTCTGCTGCGCCTTCTCCAACGCCTTGTTGATCCACGGATGGATGATGGCCTCGCCCTCCTTCAGGCCAAGCCGCTGCAGCATGGTGTCGAGCCGGTCGGAGCCGAAGATCCGCATCAGATCGTCTTCCAGCGACAGGAAGAATTTCGAGCGGCCGGGGTCGCCCTGGCGGCCGGAGCGGCCGCGGAGCTGGTTGTCGATGCGCCGGGATTCATGGCGTTCCGAGCCCATGATGTAGAGCCCGCCGGGCTTGGTCACGGTCTTGGCCGCCTTTGAGCCCTTGGCAGGCTCGAGCTCCACCACTTCCTCGGCCTTCAGCACGATCTCGCGGAAGCGCTCGATGTCGGCCTTGATCTGTTCGATCTTTTTGGCCTTCTCGGCCTCGTCGGTGATGTCGGCGGTCTCCTGAAGGATCCGCATCTCGAGCGAGCCGCCGAGCTTGATGTCGGTACCGCGGCCGGCCATGTTGGTCGCGATCGTGATCGCGCCGGGCACGCCGGCCTCGGCAACGATATAGGCTTCCTGCTCGTGGAAGCGCGCGTTCAGCACCGCAAACAGTTTTGCCGGCTTGCCGGCGCGCGCGGCGGCATAGAGCTTCTCCAGCGCGACGTCGTTGCCGAAATCGATCTGCTTGTAGCCGTGCTTCTTCAGATAGTCGGCCAGCACTTCCGACTTTTCGATCGAGGCGGTGCCGACCAGCACCGGCTGCAGCCGCGCATTGGCGCGCTCGATCTCGGCCAGGATGGCGGCGTATTTCTCGGTCTGGGTGCGGTAGACCTCGTCGTCCTCGTCGAGACGCGCCACCGGCAGATTGGTCGGGATTTCCACGACCTCGAGCTTGTAGATGTCGAACAATTCGTCGGCTTCGGTCGCAGCCGTACCGGTCATGCCCGCGAGCTTTTCGTACATCCGGAAATAGTTCTGGAACGTGATCGAGGCCAGCGTCTGGTTTTCCGGCTGGACCTGAACGTGCTCCTTGGCTTCCAGCGCCTGGTGCAGGCCTTCCGAGTAGCGCCGTCCCGGCATCATGCGGCCGGTGAACTCGTCGATGATGATGACTTCGCCGTCGCGGACGATGTAGTCCTTGTCGCGGGTGAACAGCGAATGCGCCCGCAGCGCCTGGTTGATATGGTGCACGACCGAGACGTTCTCCACGTCGTAGAGCGACTCGCCCTTGAGCTGGCCGGCATCGCGCAGCAGCGTCTCGATCTTCTCCATACCGGCTTCGGTCAGCGTCACCGTGCGCTGCTTCTCGTCGACCTCGTAGTCGGTCTTGTCGAGCTTGGGGAAGAAGGTGTCGATGGTGTTGTAGAAATCCGAGCGGTCGTCGAGCGGGCCGGAGATGATCAGCGGCGTGCGCGCCTCGTCGATCAGGATCGAGTCGACTTCGTCGACGATGGCGTAGAAATGGCCGCGCTGGACCATGTCCTCCAGCCGGTACTTCATGTTGTCGCGCAGATAGTCGAAACCGTATTCGTTGTTGGTGCCGTAGGTGATGTCGCGCGAATAGGCTTCCTTGCGCTCGCCATCATCGAGACCATGAACAATGACGCCAACGGTCAAGCCGAGGAAATTGTAGATCTGGCCCATCCATTCGCTGTCGCGGCGGGCGAGATAGTCGTTGACGGTGACGACGTGGACGCCCCGGCCGGCCAGCGCGTTGAGATAGACCGCGAGCGTCGCCACCAGCGTCTTGCCTTCGCCGGTCTTCATCTCGGCGATGTCGCCCTCGTGCAGCACCATGCCGCCGATCAACTGGACGTCGAAATGCCGCTGGCCGAGGGTGCGCTTGGCGGCCTCGCGGACGGTCGCGAAGGCTGGAACCAGAATGTCGTCGAGCGTCTTGCCGTCGGCGAGCTGCTGGCGGAATTCGGCGGTGCGGGCTTTCAGCGCCTCATCCGAGAGTTTCGCGAGCTCGGGCTCAAGCGCGTTGATGGCGTTGACGCGGGATTGATATCCCTTCACCCGCCGGTCGTTGGCGGAGCCGAAAAACTTGCGGGCGAGCGCGCCGATCATGCCAATTCCTGCCTTTGCCGTTACTTGCGTTGCAAGCCGTGATGGACCACCAAGTTGCCTATCAACTCACCGTGACGCACGGCGGCAAATACCCCGTTCCGGGGCGTCATCCGCCTAATGAGTGGGAATTAAGCAATCCAAGGTTCAACGGCAAAAAACGCAGCAAAATAAGCGCTATCGCCGTTGTACGATCCGGCACAGATATGGCCGGGTTCGGGCCTTGTCAACGTGGGTCCATATGTCAAGGAATTCATCATTTTGACAGACTTTTCGCGTTGCCAAGGCCGCATGATTGGGCGAGTGTCCCGCCGCCTTTGGCGCCCCTCTTCAAGACAAGGATTTTCCATGACCACCTCGTTCCCGGAAACGAAAACCGGCCTGCGCTTCGGCACGGCCTGCTCACGGGGTTCTTTGGCCGTAATGGCCTGTCTGGCTGCGGTTCTTGCCGCCGGCCTGCCGGTTCGCGCCCAGGACAACCCCGTTCTTGCCAAAGTTAACGGCGCGGAGATCCGCCAGAGCGACGTCGCGCTCGCGGAAGAGGAACTCGGCCCCAGCCTCGCGCAAATGGACCCGGCGACCAAGAAGGACAACGTGCTGGCCTTCCTGATCGACCTGAAGATCGTCGCCAAGGCCGCCGAGGAAAAGAAGGTCGAGAATTCCGAAGACTTCAAGAAGCGCCTGGCGTTCACGCGCAGCCGCCTGCTGATGGACAGCCTGCTCGCCACCGAGGGCAAGGCCGCGACCAGCGAAGCGGCCATGAAGCAGGTCTATGAGGAGGCCGCCAAGCAGATCACGGGGGAAATGGAAGTCCACGCCCGGCACATCCTGGTCGAGACCGAGGATGAGGCCAAGGCGATCGCGGAAGAGCTGAAGAAGGGCGGCGACTTCGCCGAACTGGCAAAGAAGAAGTCCAAGGACCCCGGCGCCTCCGATGGCGGCGATCTCGGCTTCTTCACCAAGGAACAGATGGTGCCGGAATTCTCCGCCGTCGCCTTCACGCTCGAACCCGGCAAGATTTCCGACCCCGTCAAGTCGCAATTCGGCTGGCACCTCATCAAGGTCGAGGAAAAGCGCGCCCGCAAGGCGCCCGAGTTCGAGCAGGTCAAGGCCCAGATCGAAACCTATGTGACGCGCAAGGCGCAGGCCGAATACGTCGCCAAGCTGCGCGAAGCCGCCAAGGTCGAGCGCATGGATAAGCCGGCCGAGGCCACCAAGCCGGATGCAGCAAAGCCCTCGGATTCCAAGATGGCGCCGACGAAGAAGTAAAAAATCGCTGTCACTTCTTCGAGACCGATAGTATCTACCATCGTCATGGCCGGGCCGAAGCGCCCGGCCGTTCCATGTCCGGGGACCGGTTGTCAGGCCCTGAAGACGTCGATGCCGGCGCAGGTCCGGCGATGGTTGATCTGGTTGAAGAAGGTGCTCGCATGTCCGCCGCCGTTTCCCCCCTCGCCCCGACCGATGTTCCCGAGATGCCCGCGATTGCGGGTGTGAAGCTCGCCACCGCCGCCGCCGGCATCCGCTACAAGGGGCGAACCGACGTGCTGCTCGCCGTCATGGACAAGGGCACCACGGTCGCCGGCGTGTTCACCAAATCGAAATGCCCGTCCGCGCCGGTGGAATGGTGCCGCGCCAAGCTCGGCCGGGGACAAGCCCGCGCGCTGGTGGTGAATTCCGGCAATGCCAACGCATTCACCGGCAAGACCGGCAAGCAGTCGACGGCGCTGACCGCGCAAACCGCCGCGAAGGCGGTTGGCTGCACCACCGGCGACGTGTTCCTCGCCTCCACCGGCGTGATCGGCGAGCCGCTCGACGCCACCAAGTTCGACGGTGTGCTGGCGACGTTGGCGGATGCCGCCACGTCCGACCACTGGATGGACGCGGCGAAGGCCATCATGACAACCGATACCTTTCCGAAGGTCGCAACCGCCACGGTGAAGCTCGGCAAGGCCAAGGTCACGATCAACGGCATGGCCAAGGGCGCCGGCATGATCGCGCCCGATATGGCGACCATGCTATCCTTCGTGTTCACCGATGCGCCGCTGTCGTCCGCCGTGCTGCAGTCGCTGCTCAAGAGCGGCGTCGAGGACACTTTCAACGCCATCACCATCGACAGCGACACCTCGACCTCGGATACGCTGCTG
Source organism: Bradyrhizobium sp. AZCC 1578 (assembly GCF_036924675.1). NCBI lineage: Bacteria > Pseudomonadati > Pseudomonadota > Alphaproteobacteria > Hyphomicrobiales > Nitrobacteraceae > Bradyrhizobium > Bradyrhizobium sp. AZCC 1578. Next base: position 4,310,673 of record NZ_JAZHRZ010000001.1, on the reverse strand, counting down.
GCCTTCGCCACCGGCGCGGCCGCCGACGATGGCGCGCCAAAGATCAGCCGCGCCAGCGATCCGCGCCTGAAGGCGTTTGCCAAGGCCTTCCAAGGTGTGCTGGCCGACCTTGCCGAGCAGGTGGCCCGCGACGGCGAAGGCGCGCGCAAGCTGGTCGAGGTTATCGTCGAAGGCGCGACCACCAAGAACTCCGCGCGCAAGATCGCCATGTCGATCGCGAATTCGCCACTGGTGAAGACGGCGATCGCTGGCGAGGATGCCAATTGGGGCCGTGTGGTGATGGCGGTCGGCAAGGCCGGCGAGCCCGCCAACCGCGACAAGCTTTCGATCTCGTTCAATGGCATTCGCGTCGCCAAGAGCGGCGCGCGCGATCCGTCCTACAACGAGGCAGAGGTTTCCGAGGTGATGAAGAACCCGAAGATCCAGATCAAGGTTGCGCTTGGCCTCGGCAAGGGCCGCGACCGTGTGCTGACCTGCGACCTCACCAAGGAATATGTCGCGATTAACGGTGACTACCGGTCGTAAGCGAGAAAGCGGCGCATGGCTGACATCAAGCTTACTCTCGTGGTCGCCTGCGCCCTCGTCGATGCCGACAAGCGCGTGCTGATCGCGCAGCGCCCGGAAGGAAAGGCGCTCGCGGGCTTGTGGGAATTTCCCGGCGGCAAGGTCGAGCCCGGCGAGCGGCCGGAGCAGACCTTGATCCGCGAACTGCATGAGGAGCTCGGCATCGACGTCAGCGAGCCATGTCTGGCGCCGCTGACGTTTGCGAGCCACGCCTATGACAGCTTTCATCTGTTGATGCCGCTCTATATTTGCCGGCGCTGGGAAGGCATGGTGATGGCGCGCGAAGGCCAGCAACTGGCCTGGGTCCGCGCCAACAAACTGCGCGATTACCCGATGCCGCCCGCGGACATTCCGCTGATCCCGCATCTGATCGATCTGTTGATGTAAGCGGCTGCGTACGCAGAGCCCAGACACAAAATCGCGAAAACAACCCCATGCAAAGTAGAATGGGGCCGGCTCGCCGCACGCGTGCTGCTTGCGTCCGGAGCACGAGAAGAAAAATGGTCCGTCGTCACGGCCCAACCCGATCTCATCCCGCTTTGGGTTGTCTATTTGGGAACAGTTTTCTTCACCGCCGCCTCCAGGCTTGCTTTCGCCGAGCCGGGCTTCAACGGCTTCTGCTGGCTCTCATGCGGCGCCCAGCCGGAGAGCCAGATCACGTCGAAGGTCGCGCGGATGCGGCCGTCAGGATCGGCGAAGCGCTCGCCGTAAATCTGCGCCATCCGCAACATGGTGGTGCGCCGGGTCGGCGTCCGTCGCCGTTCGATCAAAAAATTGGTCGCACCCATCCGCCTGAGATCAACCATCAGCGCGAACGCGCTGTCGTAGCGCACCACGACGCGATCGACGTCGGTGACCGGCAGCGCGAGCCCTGCGCGCTGCAGCAGGCTGCCGATGTCGCGCAAATCCGCAAACGGCGCGACGCGCGGCGATACCCCGCCCTCGCATTCGGCTTCCGCCGCGGCAAAGCTCTGCCGGAGCTCCGTCAGCGTATCGCCCCCGATCATCGCCGCCAGCAACAGCCCATCCGGCTTCAACGCGCGGCGGATCTGCGCCAGCACGCCGGGCAGATCGTTGACGAACTGAAACGCCAGCGCAGAAACAGCGAGATCGAGCGATTGCGGGGGCAAGTGCAGGGTTTCGGATTGATCGACATCGATGCGGGTCATGGATGAGAAGCGATCGGCCAATGGTTTTTGCAAGAGCTCGCCCGGCGTCCAGATATCGGCCACATCGGCAAAACTTCGCGTCACCGCCTGCAGCCGCTCTTCGAAATCTTCCCTGATACGATCGAGCAGGAATGTCGCCGGCCCGCCGCGCCGCGCGCGGTCAAGCCGCGCGCGCAAGAGCGCACGGTCGAACAGGATGGGCGCGCTGGCCGGGTTCGAAGCCATGCCGGTTGGTACGCTGGCTGCCTATCTCTGGCAATGCCGTGCTTGAGCCGCACGCGACACGGCGCTAGCCTCACGCCATGGACGCCGAGGCATCACCATCACGCTCCATTTCCAGCCAGCTTCGCGGCGCGCTCGGCGCCTGCCGCGACGCATTCGCGCATCTGCCGCGGCTCGCGCTCGACATCGCACTGCCGACGCAGTGCGTTTCCTGCCGCGAACCGGTTCATGGCGAGGGCGTTTGCGCGGCATGCTGGGCGAAACTGTCGTTCATCGCACCACCGTTCTGTCCGCGACTCGGCATCCCCTTCGTCTATGATCCCGGCCCCGAACTGCTGTCGATGGAGGCGATCGCCAATCCGCCGGCCTACCAGCGCGCCCGCGCCGCGGTGCGCTATGACGACGTCGCGCGAACCCTGGTTCATGCGCTGAAGTACCAGGATCGCACCGATCTGGCGCCCGCGATGGGCCGCTGGATGGCCCGTGCGGGCAAGGAATTGCTTGATGAGGCCGACGTGCTGGTCCCAGTTCCCCTGCACTGGCGGCGCGGTTGGAGCCGCCGCTACAACCAATCCGGCGCGCTGGCGCGGGTGATTTCACGTCAAACCGGCGTCAAACTGGCCTCTGAGGCGCTTCGCCGCATTCGCGCGACCGAGCAGCAGATCGGGCTGTCCCGACCACAGCGCGCCAGCAATGTGCAGGGCGCCTTCAAGGTCGCCGCCGACCGCGCGGCCGACATCCAGGGCCGCCGCGTCATCCTGATCGACGACGTGCTGACGTCAGGCGCCACGACCGACGCTTGCGCTCGGGCGCTACTGCGCGCCAAGGCCGCGCAGGTCGACGTGCTGGTATTCGCGCGGGTTGTGGACAGCCATCGGGCTCCCATATAATTCAAAGACTTGTAGTTCAAAGACTTGCCAATCAGAGCGCGCCATGACTGCCATTGAAATCTATACCCGCCCGGGCTGCGGCTACTGCACCGCAGCCAAATCGCTGCTGACGCGCAAGAGCGCCGCGTTCACCGAACTGAACGTGGCCACCGACCCGGGCTATCGCGAGCAGATGTACGACCGCGCGGGCCACGGTTCGACCTTCCCTCAGATCTTCATCGGCACAACCCATGTCGGCGGCTGTGACGAGCTTTATGCACTGGACCGCGCGGGCAAGCTCGACGCTTTGCTGGCGGGAGAAAAGGCCCCCTCATGAGCGCCGGTTCCACCTTCACCGCTGCCATGGTGCAGATGCGCACCGGGCTGCTGCCCGAACCGAGCCTCGAACAGGGCATCAACCTCATCCGCGAGGCCGCAGCGCAAGGCGCCGACTACGTGCTCACGCCCGAGGTGAGCAACATGATGCAATTGAACCGCAAGGCGCTGTTCGAGCATCTTGCATCGGAAGCAGACGACCCCTCGCTGAAAGCCTATCGCACGCTGGCCGCGGAGCTGAAGATTTATCTTCACATCGGCTCGCTGGCGCTGCGCTTCTCGCCCGAGCGCGCCGTCAACCGCTCGTTTCTGATCGGGCCCGACGGTAATTTGCTCGCCAGCTACGACAAGATCCACATGTTCGATATCGACCTGCCCGGCGGCGAGAGCTATCGCGAATCCGCCAACTACCAGCCGGGCGAAACTGCCGTGATTTCCGATCTGCCGTGGGGGCGGATCGGGCTGACGATCTGCTACGACGTGCGGTTTCCGGCGCTCTATCGCGCGCTGGCCGAGGCCGGCGCGTCGTTCCTCACCGTGCCCTCGGCCTTCACCAGGAAAACCGGCGAGGCACATTGGCACACGCTATTGCGCGCCCGCGCCATCGAGACCGGCTGCTTCGTGTTCGCCGCGGCGCAGGGCGGCATGCATGAGAACAAGCGCGAGACCTACGGGCATTCACTGATCATCGACCCCTGGGGCGAGATCCTCGCCGAGGGCGGCGTCGAGCCTGGCGTATTCCTCGCCAAGATCGACACATCCAGGGTCGAGACGGCTCGGAGAGCCGTGCCGTCGCTGCAGCATGGCAGGCGCTTCGGCATTGCCGATCCCAAGGCCGGCCCCGAGCATCTGCACCTGGTTCGGGGCTCGGCATGATCCGCTACAACCTTCGCTGCGAGAAGGGCCATGCTTTCGAAAGCTGGTTTCAAAGCTCCGCGGCTTACGAGACCCAGGAAAAGCGCAGACTGGTGAGCTGCCCGAATTGCGGCTCGGTCAAGGTCGAACGCGCCATCATGGCTCCGCAGATCGTCAGCAAGAAGGGCCGCGAGCAAGCCGCGCCTGCGCCGACCGCGCCTGCGGAAGCAACCGGATCAGAATCGACGCCGCTGTTGATGGCGCAGGAGCGCGAGCTGCGCGCCAAGCTGAAGGAATTGCGCGATCACATCGTCAAGAATGCCGACAATGTCGGCGAGCGCTTCCCCAACGAAGCGCGCAAGATGCATTACGGCGATATCGAGCACCGCCCGATCTACGGCGAGGCCACGCCGGATGAGGCGCGCGCGCTGATCGACGAAGGCGTCGAGGTCTCCCCGCTGCCGGTGCTGCCGGAAGATAGGAATTGATGCGGAGCGTGCCAAGTCCCTCGTCATTGCGAGGAGCGAAGCGACGAAGCAATCCAGCTTTCAACTTGTTGCGCAATGGATTGCTTCGCTTCGCTCGCAATGACGGTTGGAGCAAAATTCTCACACCGCCACCAGCAGCGCGACGCCCACCACGATCAACACGATTCCCGACAGTTCGCGCGCCGACATCGGCTGCTTGAACGAATAATACGACACGGCCTGCGCGAACAGCACCTCGACCAGCGCCAGCGTGCGCACATTGGCCGCCGCCGTCAGCGCAAGCGCCAGAAACCAGAATTGCGAGGCGAATGCGCCCATGAAGCCCGCGAGCATTGAGGGCCGCCACAGTCCGAGGATCGCCTTGAGCACATCAGGCGCGCGGGCGAGCAGATAGACCGTCAACACCAGCGTCTGCACAAACAGGCTGAACACCAGCGTATAAGACGCTGCAGTGACGAAGGAGACGCCGGGCACCACAATCACGGCGCCGCGAAAGCCGACGGCCGACAGCGCAAAGCAGCCCGCTGCAACCAAGCCGATGATGGTCGGCTTCAACTCCGCAAAGCCCTTTTCGCCGCCCGGCCGCAGCGCGGTGATGACCACGCCGACGGTCGCGATCACGATCGCGACCACTTTCAGCAGCGTCAGATGATCGCCGAGGAAGATGAAGCCGAAGATCGCGGCCTGGATTGCCTCCGTCTTGAGGTAGGCCGTCGTCACGACAAAGGAGCGATCGTTCATCGCGAGCAGCATCAGGCCGGTGGCGACGATCTGGCTGAGCGCGCCGAGCAATAGCCACGGCCAGAACACAGCCGTCGGCCACGGCACGGTATCGCCTGTTACAGCGATCACGATCGCGAAAAAGACCAGCGAGAACGGAAAGCCGAACAGGAAGCGGATATTGGTCGCGCCCCAGGTCCCGAGCGGTCCCGTCAACGACCGCTGCATCGCATTGCGCGCGACCTGGCCCAGCGCAGCGATGATGGTGAAGGGAATCCAGAGCGTGGCGACGGAGAGCATGGGAAATACCGGCGGGATGCTGCTGCACCGTGCCGGGCGCGATGCGTCAGGTCAACAGAACCGGCGTCATGACAGGATTGCGCGATACCACAAAAACACGCCGTCGTCCCTGCGAACGCAGGGACCCATACGCCGCGGCCAGCGTAATGGGCACTCGGGGCGACGGCTGCGCTTCAACAATGTAAGCTGGTGGTTAGGGTCCCTGCGTTCGCAGGGACGACGGGATAGAGGCGAGAACCTCTCAGCATGTCGCCCCTGCGAAAGCAGGGGCCCATACGCCGCGGCCTCGCGGATGGGCACTCGGGGCGACGGCTGCGCTTCGACAATGTAAGCCGGTGGTTATGGGTCCCTGCGTTCGCAGGGACGACACTGGTGATGCGGTAAAAGTGCCGCCGTCAGTCACACCCCTTCCGCCACCACCATGTAGTTCACGTCCATGTCGGACGAGATGCTCCATCGGTCGGCGAGCGGGTTGTAGACCACGCCGGCCTGCTCGGTGATGGTGAGGCGGTTGCTGGCGAGATGCCGGGCGAGTTCGTCCGGCGTGACGAACTTGTCCCATTGATGGGTGCCGCGCGGCAGCCAGCGCAGCACATATTCGGCGCCGACGATCGCGAGCGCAAAGCTCTTCCAGTTGCGGTTCAGCGTCGAGACCACCATCATCCCGCCCGGCTTGACCATCGCCGCGCAGCGGGCGAGGAACGCGCCGACATCGGTGACATGCTCGATCACTTCCATCGCCAGCACGACGTCGAACCGCTCGCGGTGGTCCATCTGCTCGACGGTGGTGCAGCGATAATCGATCGACAGATGCCCCTTGTCGGCGTGCAGCTTGGCAGCCGCAATATTGGTCGCGGACGGATCGATCCCGATCACCTGCGCGCCCAGCCGCGTCAAAGGCTCGCACAACAGGCCAGCGCCGCAACCGATATCGAGGATACGCAGGCCCGAGAGGCAACTCAGGCTCCTGGCGTTACGCTCAAACTTGCGGCAGGCGGCGTCGCGGATATAGGCGAGCCGCAGCGGGTTGATCTTGTGCAGCGGGGCCATCTTGCCCTTGGGGTCCCACCACTCCTCCGACAATTTCGAAAATTTCGCGACCTCTGCCGGGTCGACGGTGGAGCCTGTGGCGGCGGAAGCGTTTTGCTGCATGGCCATGAGTTACGTACCGGCCGGTCGTGCCGTGATGGCATTGCGAAACGCCAGTGGCGAAGCAATGGTGTCGAGGGTCTTGCCACCCTCGCCGACCCCCGAGACCGTTACGTCGCCGTAGTTGAGGATGCGGCCGAGGATGCTCTGGTTGACGTCGACGCTCTCGACCTTGTCCACACTCATCTCGAACGTCTGCCGCTGAACAAAGCCGGTCTTGTGGACGACACGGAAATTGGTGACGTCGGTCTCGGTGGTCCATCGATGGAACCAGGCGGTGGCCGTTTTGTACAACGCAGCGATGGCTGATATCGCCGCCAGCGACAGACAGATCAGTACGGATGAGCCCGCTGGCACCATACCCGAGATCACCAGGAATAGGCCCGCCACAATCCAGCCGATGATCGCCGGCAAAAAGAAGATCCAGTGCGCATTGGTCGAATACAGCACCCTCTCGCCGGGCTGCAGGATATCATCGATATAACGCCCCATACGCTCGCCCTGAATTAACCCGCTACTACAGTAATTTCCGTCACTTTTGGGTCGAAAACGGAACCGGGGGTGCTTGCACCGGACCGCGTCGCTATGTATACGCCGCTTTCGGCCCGGGCGCTCCACTTTCCGTGCGGGTCACCTAACTTATCCTCACAGGGAATGCACGCGTCGTCATGGGCCGCCTCGTGATGAAATTCGGCGGCACGTCCGTCGCCAACATCGACCGAATCCGCAACGTCGCGCGTCACGTCAAGCGCGAAGTCGACGCCGGGCACGACGTCGCCGTCGTCGTGTCGGCCATGGCCGGCAAGACCAACGAGTTGGTGGAGTGGTGCCGTGACGCCTCGCCGCTGCATGATGCGCGCGAATATGACGCCGTGGTGGCATCCGGCGAACAGGTGACCGCCGGCCTGCTTGCGATCGTGCTGCAGGGCATGGGCATCCAGGCCCGCTCCTGGCAGGGCTGGCAGATCGCAATCAAGACCTCCGACGCTCACGCCTCGGCGCGGATTCTCGAGATCGACGGCAGCGAGATCACCGCTCGCTTCAAGGATCGCCAGGAAGTCGCCGTCATTGCCGGTTTCCAGGGCATCAACCCGCAGACCAACCGGATCACCACGCTCGGGCGCGGCGGTTCGGATACCTCGGCGGTGGCGATCGCCGCCGCCATCCGGGCCGACCGCTGCGACATCTATACCGACGTCGACGGCGTCTACACCACCGATCCGCGGGTGGTTCCCAAGGCGCGCCGGCTCGACAAGATCGCCTTCGAGGACATGTTGGAACTGGCCTCGCTGGGCGCCAAGGTTCTGCAGGTGCGCTCGGTGGAACTCGGCATGGTGCACAACATACCTGTGTTCGTTCGTTCCAGTTTCGACAGGCCCGAGGATATCGACCCGCACGGCACACCGCCGGGCACGCTGATCTGCAGCGAGGAGGAAATCATGATGGAAAGCCACGTCGTCACCGGCATCGCCTTCTCCAAGGACGAAGCCCAGATTTCGCTCCGCCAGATCGAGGATAAGCCGGGCGTTGCCGCCGCGATCTTCGGCCCGCTGGCCGAGGCCAATATCAATGTCGACATGATCGTGCAGAACGTCTCCGAAGACGGCAAGACCACCGATCTCACCTTCACCGTTCCCGCCTCCGACTATAACCGCGCCCGCGACACCATCACCTCGTCGAAAGGCAAGATCGGCTATGCCCGGCTCGACAGCGCCACCGACGTGTCGAAGGTCTCGGTGATCGGCAGCGGCATGCGCAGCCATGCCGGCGTCGCGGCGAAGGCGTTCAAGGCATTGTCCGAGCGCAACATCAATATCCGCGCCATCACCACCTCGGAGATCAAGTTTTCGGTGCTGATCGACGCCGCCTATACCGAACTAGCGGTGCGCACGCTGCACACGCTCTACGGGCTCGATCAGACTTAGAACGATTTTCTCTCAAATTTAGCGCATGGTCTGATCCCAGACCGGCTTGGTTTGGCGGATCATGCGTTTCGCTGGCGCAGCATCGGCCCTGACCCACACGTTATTGCTTCTGGCAGGCGTTTTGCTTGGCAAAGCAAGCCTCGATTGGCTATACGGCCTGTGAGGTGCGTTGCCGCAAACTGCACCAAAGGCGATCTCGATTCGGCCTGGATCGGTGGCCAGCGGCGGCGCCGAATGAATATAATCGTAGCGTTTCGTGCGTTTCACGCCAGCGACCGGCCACCCGGCGGGCTGGCTTTGCGGGGGAGGATATTGATACATGCGGAGCACGTCGGGAGGTCCCCGCGTCTTGTTGAGACGGCTCCGCGAGACCATGGCGGAGAAGGTCTCGGCGCAGGAACGCCTGGACAAGATCGTGGTGTTGATCGCGGCCAACATGGTGGCCGAGGTCTGCTCCTGCTACGTGCTGCGCATCGATAACACGCTCGAGCTTTACGCCACCGAGGGTCTGAACCGCGACGCGGTGCACCGCACCGTGCTGAACGCGCATGAGGGTCTCGTCGGCCTCGTCGCCAGCGAGGCCAGCCCGCTCAACCTCTCGGACGCGCAGAGCCATCCGGCGTTCTCGTTCCGCCCGGAAACCGGCGAAGAAATCTACCATTCGTTCCTCGGCGTCCCGATCCTGCGCGCCGGCAACACCCTCGGCGTGCTGGTGGTGCAGAACCGCGCCAAGCGCACCTATGTCGAGGAAGAGGTCGAGGCGCTGCAGACCACCGCCATGGTGTTGGCGGAGATGATCGCCTCTGGCGAACTGGCAGCGCTGGCGCAGCCCGGCGCGGAACCGGCGGCGCGGCATTCCCTGCACAAGACCGGCGCGATCCTCTCCGACGGCATCGCGCTCGGCCATGTCGTGCTGCACGAGCCGCGCGTCGTCATCACCAACTACATCGCCGAAGACCTGCCGAAGGAAATCAAACGACTTGACGCGGCACTGACCAAGCTGCGCGCCGACCTCGACCGCATGCTGGAGCGCGGCGACGTCGCCGACGGCGGCGAGCACCGCGAGGTGCTGGAAGCCTACCGGATGTTTGCCAACGACCACGGCTGGTCGCACAAGCTGCATGAGGCGGTCGCCACCGGCCTCACCGCGGAAGCCGCGGTCGAGCGCGTGCAGTCCGATACTCGTGCGCGCATGTTGCGCTCGACCGATCCTTATCTGCGCGACCGCCTGCACGACCTGGAAGATCTCGGCCATCGCCTGATGCGGCAACTGGTCGGCCAGGATCACGCGCCCTCGCGCGAGCAGCTTCCCGAAAACGCCATTCTGATCGCGCGCGCGATGGGACCGGCGGCGCTGCTCGACTACGATCGCAAGCGGCTGCGCGGCCTGGTGCTGGAGGAAGGCACCGCGAATTCCCACGTCTCGATCGTGGCGCGCGCGCTCGGAATCCCTGCGGTCGGCGAAGTCCCGAACGCACCCGGCATTGCCGACCCCGGCGATCCCATCATCGTCGACGGCACCTCGGGCTCGATCTATGTCCGCCCCTCGGCCGAGATCGAATCGGCGTATGCCGAGCGGGTGCGGTTCCGCGCGCGGCGGCAGGCGCAGTACGCCGCGCTGCGCGACAAACCCTGTGTGACCAAGGACGGCCAGCCGGTCGAACTGATGATCAACGCGGGCCTCGTCATCGACCTGCCGCATATCGACGACACCGGCAGCGCCGGCATCGGGCTGTTCCGCACCGAGCTGCAGTTCATGGTCGGCCAGAGCCTGCCGCGCGCTTCCGACCAACTCGCGCTCTATCGCACCGTGCTGGACGCCGCCGGTTCCAAGCCGGTCACGTTCCGCACCCTCGACATTGGCGGCGACAAGGCGCTGCCCTATATGGAGACCGTGATCGAGGAAAACCCGGCGCTCGGCTGGCGTGCGATCCGGCTCGGGCTCGACCGTCCCGGACTATTGCGCGGCCAGATTCGCGCGCTGCTGCGGGCCGGCGGCGGCCGGGCGCTGAAGATCATGTTTCCGATGATTTCGGATGTCGCCGAATTCGACCAGGCCAAGGCCATCGTCGAGCGCGAACTGACATACCTGCGCCAGCACGGCCACGCGCTGCCGGAACGTATCGACGTCGGCACCATGGTGGAAGTGCCGGCGCTGCTCTATCAACTCGACGAACTCTTGAAGAAGGTCGATTTCGTTTCGGTCGGTTCGAACGACCTGTTCCAGTTCTTGTTTGCGGTCGACCGCGGCAACGCAAAAGTTTCCGAACGGTTCGACACCATGTCGGTGCCGATCCTGCGCGCGCTGCGCGATATCGTGCGGAAAGCCCAAGCTGCGAAGAAGATGGCCTCGCTATGCGGCGAGATGGCCTCAAAGCCGCTCGGCGCGCTGGCGCTGATCGCGCTCGGCTACCGCTCGCTGTCGCTGTCGGCCACCGCGCACGGCCCGGTCAAGGCGATGATCCTCGACCTCGACGCCAAAAAGGCGGAAGCTGTCCTGATGCCGCTGCTCGACGCGCCAGCCGGCAGCGTCTCGATCCGGCAGAAGCTGACGGAATTCGCGGAAGCCGAGGGGCTGTCGTTGTAGCGAGGCTCTGTCCCGACAACGCCACCTTTCCGTATCCGCTGCCTGAGAAATACGCCATGTTGCCCGAAGCCAAACTCGATATCCTGCTCGCCCATCATGCCTCGCTCGAGGCCGAGTTGCTGGGCCAGGTGAATTCGGAAAAATACGTCCAGATCACGCGCGAGCTCGCCGAGCTCAATCCGCTGATCGATGCGGTCAAGGCCTATCGGACGGCGCGGGCCGAGATTGCGGGCGCCGAATCGCTCTTGGCTGATGCCGGTACCGATCCCGAAATCCGCAGCATGGCCGAAGCCGAGCTCGAAACGCTGCAGGCGCGCGTTGCTGACCTCGAGCAGAGGATTCGCGTGGCGCTGCTGCCCAAGGACGCCATGGACGACCGCAACGTGATGCTGGAAATCCGCGCCGGCACCGGCGGCGACGAGGCCTCGTTGTTCGCCGGCGACCTGTTCCGCATGTATGAGCGGTTTGCCGCCTTGCAGGGCTGGAAGGTCGAGGTGATCTCGGCCTCGGAAGGTACCGTGGGCGGCTACAAGGAAATCATCGCCGAGGTGCAGGGCCGCGGCGCGTTCGCCAAGCTGAAATTCGAATCCGGCGTGCACCGCGTGCAGCGCGTGCCCGACACGGAAACACAGGGGCGGATTCACACCTCGGCCGCAACGGTGGCGGTACTGCCCGAGGTCGAAGATGTCGATGTCGACATCAAGAATGAAGATCTGCGGATCGAAACCATGCGCGCGCAAGGCGCCGGCGGCCAGCACGTCAACAAGACTGAATCCGCGATCCGTATCACGCACATTCCGACCGGCATCGTGGTGATGATGCAGGACAGCCGCTCGCAGCACAAAAACCGCGCTTCCGCGATGAACATCCTGCGCTCGCGCATCTACGACGCCGAGCGCCAGCGCGCCGATGCCGCGCGCTCCGCAGACCGCAAGGAGAAGGTCGGCTCCGGCGACCGAAGCGAGCGCATCCGCACCTATAATTTCCCGCAGGGCCGCGTCACTGATCACCGCATCAACCTGACGCTCTACAAATTGCCGCAGGTGATTTCGGGCGAAGCGCTGGGCGAACTGATCGACGCGTTGACGACCGAGCACCAGGCCGCCCAGCTCGCCGCACAGGGCGCGGCGGCGTGAGTAACATCCGGCTGTCGTCCCCGCGAAAGCGGGGACCCATACGCCGCGGCCCCGCAAGGTGGGCGGTGGGGGTCGAGACCTCTCGCAACAATAAAGGCCGGTGGTTATGGGTCCCTGCGTTCGCAGGGACGACGTCGAGATTGTGGCTCGCCGCATGACGGATTTCGTCGGCCAGACCGTCGAGGCCGCGCGGCGCGCGCTCGCAGCGAGACTCAAAACCGCCGCCATCGATTCCGCCGCGCTCGACGCGCGGCTTCTGATCGGTCACGCGCTCGGTCTCGATCTGACCGGCTTGATCGCGGCCGCCCAGCGCCAACTAACGCCGGACGAATCGACACGCCTTGAGGAATTCGCCCGCCGACGTCTCGCAGGCGAGCCGGTCGCCCGCATCATCGGCGAGAAGGAGTTTTGGGGTCTGCCCTTACGACTCTCAACCGCAACGCTGGTGCCGCGACCCGATACCGAGACGGTGGTCGAACTGGCGCTGGAACTGCTACGCGCCGGCGGCGATCTCGCTCGTCCGATGCGTATCGCCGATCTCGGCACCGGCACCGGCGCAATTCTTCTTGCGCTGTTGTCCGAATTGCCGGCGGCCGAGGGATTCGGAACCGACATCTCCGAAGCGGCGCTGCAAACCGCTGCGGCCAATGCCGCCTGCGCCGGCCTCTCGGAGCGCGCGACGTTCATCGCCTGCGATTACGCGCGTGGACTATCCGGTTCATTCGATCTGATCGTCTCGAATCCGCCCTATATCCGGTCGGCGGATATCGAGCGGCTGTCGGTAGAGGTGAGAAATCATGACCCGCTCGCCGCGCTCGATGGTGGCGCCGACGGGCTGGACGCCTACCGCGCGTTGATCCCTCAGGCGGCCGGCCTCCTCGCCCCGGGTGCAGCCTTGGTCGTGGAGGCTGGAGAGGGCCAAAGCGGCCCAATCCAGGCCCTGATGACGAGCGCAGGCTTGATGCCTGCAACGGCGCCCAAGGCCGATCTGGCGGGCATTCCGAGGGCGGTCGCGGGCCACAAAATGGCCCGATAAAGTCCTTTTGGAACGCAAAAAAACCCCTTGGAATATTCGCCCGGAGCGACTACGTTCCGCTCATAACATCGGTCCAGGGTTGCTGGCCCCGTAAGATCATGCGGGTGAGGCCAGAGTTTCTCGAAACGAGAGCCCGCCGGGTGAAAGGTTCCAAACGCAGGTCGAATCGAGCGCAATAGCTGGAGCTGTGCTGCTCTCGACCGTAAAGCGAACGAAAGCCTGATATTGCGCTTGAAGACTTACGCAACAGCCAGTCACGCGAGGCCGTCATGCAAGACGGTTAGACTGGTTTTGGCAGGCTGAATGATTTGATCCGGCGGGCAAATGTACGCCGCCGATTGGGGAACGCGTCTTTGCTGAACGCGAGGGTTGGCGAAATCGACGACATGAGTTTGAACGGCATCGTGATTCGGTGCGCCTGAGTGCGCGCCGGGTCGGATCAGGCTACGACGGCAACTGCAAAACATCAGGGCTGGAATAAAGGCGAGACATGAGAAACGGTCAAAACAACAAGCGGATGCGTAACCGGAACCAAGGCAGTAACCGGAACGATGGCCGGCGCGGTCAGAACCCGATGACCCGGGTGTTCGAATCCAACGGGCCTGACATCAAGATCCGCGGCACCGCTTCGCACGTTGCGGAAAAATACGTTCAGCTAGCGCGCGACGCGCGCTCTTCCGGCGACCCGGTCGCGGCCGAGAATTACTACCAGCACGCCGAGCATTATTTCCGCCTGATCGCTGCTGCGCAGGAGCAGTTCCGGCAGAACCAGCCGCAGCCGCGCATCGACACCGAAATGCAGCCGACGGAAGACGGTGACGACGACGGCGAGAGTTTTTCGCATTTCGGCCAGGAGCCGGGCTTCGTCCCGCAGCAGCCGCAGCCATATATTCGCGACAACAATCCGCGCGAACGCGAACAGCGCGGCGACAACCAGCCCTACCAGCGCGACCAACAGCCGCGCGAACACCATCGCGAACGCGAGCACCGTCCGCAGCCGCAATATCAGCCGCAAGCCCAGCCGCAGCCGGTGATTGCCGATACCGGCGGCGTCGACCGCCTGCCCTCCTTCATCACCGGCCCGCAGCCGCAGGTGAACGGTGCGCCCGGCGGATATGAAGAGGGCCGCGGCGAGCGCTTCCCGCGCCGGCGTCGCCGGCCGCACGGCCCGCGCCCCGACAGCATGGCCGCGCCCGCCGCGCCAAGCGAAGATTTCAATCCGGGGAATGAATAAGTAGTTCACCCACAATCGTCGTCCCTGCCTCCGTGCGCAATCGCGCACTCGGCGCAGGGACCCCGAGCGTGAGCGTAATTGCGCTCATCGCGTCGCCGCGGCCTTCATTTGAGGCACGTGGCTCGACGATCTTTCAAACAAATACCGCCTGTGGTTATGGGTCCCCGCGTTCGCGGGGACGACCCGCGGAGAGACTACGCCTTATCCCGCGTTGCCGTCGATGACGGCACCAGCGCCGGCTCCAGCGACGGAATCAGCCGCGCACGTTCGCGGCCCGCGGGGATCGCGCGATAGACCTGTTTGGTCGCTTCCACGATATGGACGCCGGCGAACGGCAGCGACAGCGCGGCGCCGACACGCTCCCACGCCATCGCTGAGCGCAGAAACCAACTATTGCCGACCGGCGGCAGAAACAGCGCCTCGCCCCACGCCGCCGGCGTGAACCAAGTCTGCCGCAGCAATTGCGTGATCTGCGCGCGCGAATAGGGCCGGCCGTGACCGAACGGCGTATTGTCGGTGCGCGTCCACACGCCCCGCCGGTTCGGGATCACCGCAATCAGCCGCCCGGACGGCGCCAGCACCCGCCACACCTCGCGCAACAGGCGCTCCGGATCGTCCGACATCTCCAGCGCATGAACCAGCAAGATCCGATCCACCGCGGCGTCCGGCAGCGGCATCGAGAATTCATCGATCAGAGATGCCAGCGCCGGCCGCCCCGTCGGCCATTTCAGGACGCCCTGCGCCGCCGGCATGAAAGCGATGCAGCGCTCCGAATCCTCGCGAAACAGCCCGAGATAGGGCGTCGGATAGCCGAGCCCGAGCACCCGCTGCCCCGCCGCGTCGGACCAGCGCGCCCGAATGCCGCGGTTGATCAACTGCCGCGCCACGATGCCGAGGCGCTGCGAATAGAAATCCCGGAGATCGATGACGTCGATAGTCATGGGCACAATCTACCATACCGTGTTTCATTGCGGCGTGCCGAAAATGGCATTGCCGCGCAAGCGTTAACGCCATATTTCTTGCGGATTGACGGGGCTGAAAGCCTTAACCACGGAGCTGTCATGGCCGCGGAAATTCGTACCTTCCCCTGCCTCAGCGACAATTTCGGCTATTTGATCCACGATCCCGCGACCAAGGCCACCGCATCGATCGACGCGCCGGAAGCCGCCCCGATCATCAAGGCGCTGGAGCGCGAAGGCTGGGCGCTGACGGATATTCTCGTCACTCATCACCATCACGACCATGTCGGCGGCGTTGCCGAGCTGAAGCAGAAATATAATTGCCGCGTCGTTGCACCGCACGACAAGTCCACCAAGATTGCCAATGTCGACCTGCGCGCGGCCCATGGCGACGTCATCAAGGTCGGCAGCCTGCTGGCCCGGGTGCTGGAAACACCGGGGCACACGCTCGATCATATCTCCTACGTGTTCGATACCGAAAAGGCGGTGTTTGCCGCCGACACGCTGTTCTCGATCGGCTGCGGACGGGTGTTCGAGGGCAATTATCCGATGATGTGGGATTCGCTGTTGAAGCTCCGTGCGCTGCCGGACGATTTCAAGCTCTATTGCGGACATGAATATACTGCCGCTAACGTCAAGTTCGCTCTCACCGTCGACGGCGACAACCCCGCACTCAAGGCGCGCGCCGAGGAAGTGACGCGGCTGCGCGCGGACAACAAGCCGACGATCCCGGTGCTGTTGGGCGAGGAGAAAAAAGCCAACGTATTCCTGCGCGCCGACGAGCCTGAGGTGGCGGCCAAGCTGCACATGAAGGGCGCCAGCGCCGTCGAAGTGTTCGGCGAACTCCGCGAACGCAAGAACAAGTCCTGATGGCGCTGCCGCGAGAAGCCGCCGAGATCATCGCGCGGCTCGACCTGAAGCCGCATCCCGAAGGCGGGCACTTTCGCGAGACGTTTCGCGATGAAAGCGTGGACGCCGCCGGGCGTTCGCGATCCACCGCGATCTATTTCCTGCTGGCACGCGGCGAACGCTCGCATTGGCATCGCATCGATGCGGTCGAGACCTGGCATTATTACGCGGGCGCGGCGCTGACGCTCTGGATCGCTGATAGTGATGGGCAACGCAGCGTGAAGCTCGGCGCGAATCTTGCCGCCGGCGAGGCGCCGCAGGCGATCGTCCCGCCGCACGCCTGGCAGGCCGCCGAGAGCACCGGCAGTTGGACGCTGGTCGGCTGCACCGTGGCGCCAGGATTTGAGTTTGCGAAATTCGAGCTGGCGCCGAAGGGCTGGGAGCCGACCTAGTCGTCATTCGTTCCCGCCGCAATGAAAAATCGCGATCGGGAATCGGGTGGGTTCCGCGCATTCGCGTCAATAGTTTGCGCTCGCATCAAGAGGAGCGGAAAAATGCACGGCACTTTTGGAATTTCGAACATCCAGATCGAACCGGCGATTCTCTATTTCGGCACGCCGGTGGTTCTGATCGGCTCGACCAATGAGGACGGTTCATTCAACCTCGCGCCGATGTCGTCGGCATGGTGGGTTGGTTGGCGCTGCATGCTGGGGTTAGCGGCCAACTCAAAGACCACCGAGAACATGATCCGGACAGGCGAGTGCGTGCTCAATCTGCCGTCGGCCGCACTGGTCGGCGCGGTCGATCGTCTGGCTCGCACGACCGGCTCGGATCCGGTGCCGCCGGGCAAGCGGATGCGCGGCTATCGGCACGCGCGTGACAAGTTTAGCCTGTGCGGCCTGAGCGCGATGCCGGGCGAAACCGTCGCGGCGCCGCGCGCGCTGGAATGCCCGGTGCAGATCGAAGCCAAGGTCGCACGCGTCCACGGGATGGCCGAGGAGGATGCGGTCTGGCGCGGCAATCTTGCCGCGATCGAGGTGCGCATCACGCGCGTGCATGCGCATCCGGGAATCATGATGGATGACGAGCCCAACCGTATCGATCCCGACAAATGGCGGCCGCTGATCATGAGCTTCCAGCAGTTCTACGGGCTGATGCCGGAGAAGCTGCAACGCTCCGAGCTTGGGCAGATTCCGGAGGCGATGTACAAGCCGCCTGGAAGCCGGCGGCCTAAGATTTCCGCCACACCATATCCTTCGCCGCGATCAGCCCGCCGCCCGCAATCAGGATTGCGGCGACGGCGATCGTGGCCGTCGGTTGCGCGAAACCGGCGAGGATCAGAAACAAGGTCGATAGTAGCGGCGTCGCGTAGGATGCCGCTCCGAGCACGCGGATATCGCCGCGCTTCATGCCGATATCCCAGACGAAGAACGCAGCACCGACAGGGCCGACGCCGAGCGCGATGACGGCAAGCCACTGCCCGATCGTTTCCGGCCAGACCGTCTTCTCCACCATGGCGTGGACGAGCGCGGCGAGCAGCGCGGTGGCGAGGCAGAAGCCGGCCACCGCATCGGTCGGCACCGCCTTGAGCTTGCGCGACATCACCGAATAGGCGGCCCACACAAAGGCGGCGACGAAGGCCGCAGCCAGCCCTGGGATCTGGCCTGGCGCAAAGCTGGCGCCGTTGCCGGCGAACAGCAGCACCGTGCCGACAAGCCCGAGCAGCGCACCGATGATGTGGTGTGGCGCCAGCCGCTCGCCCGGCAGCAGCGACGAGAACAGCACGATCAGCAGCGGCCAGAGATAGTTCAGCAGGCCGGCCTCGGCCGGCGGCGCGTAGCGCAGCGCGAGGAAATACAACGCGTGATAGCCGAACAATCCGCCGACGCCGACGAACCAGGCGACCGCTGGCTGCTTTAAGGCTGCAAACGCAGAAGGCCGGAACAGAAAACTTGCGAAGGCGACCAAAGCTCCGATCGCAAACGTCATGGCGGCGAGCTGGAACGCCGGAATTTTTCCGGTCGCGACCGTCAACACCGACAGCAGCGACCACATCAGGATCGCGGTCAGTCCGATCAGGGTAGCGGTGCGGGAGGTCATGCGTTGAAAAGTGTTCAGCTTCTTCCGTCATGGCCGGGTTTATCCCGGCCATCCACGTCTTTCTTGCCGCCAGTTGTAAAGACATAGATGCCCGGGACAAGCCCGGGCATGACGACTTTTTACTGGTCGCTGCTGCACGCAACGGCTTCGCGCGATGACGCGACGATCATCACACCAAGTACTGGCCGCCGTTGATCGTCATGGTCGAGCCGGTGATGCCGCTGGCCTCGTCGGCAGCCAGGAACACCACCGCGCGGGCAATCTCTTCGGGCTCGCCGAGACGATTGATCGGGATCAGCGGCAGAATGCTCTTCTCAAGCACGTCCTTCGGCACCGCCTGCACCATCTCGGTGTTGATGTAGCCGGGGCAGATCGCGTTCACGGTCACGCCTCCCTTGGCATTCTCCAGCGCCAGCGCCTTGGTGAAGCCGATGTCGCCGGCCTTGGCGGCGGAATAGTTGACTTGGCCGAACTGTCCCTTCTGGCCATTGATCGAGGAGATGTTGATGATGCGGCCGAACTTGCGGGCGCGCATGCCCTCGATTACCGGACGTGTCATGTTGAACAGCGAGCCGAGATTGGTGTTGATAACCGCGTTCCATTGCTCGAGCGTCATCTTGTGGAAGGCGCCGTCCTTGGTGATGCCGGCATTGTTGACCAGCACGTCGATCGGCCCGAGATCGGCCTCGACCTTCTTGATGCCCTCGGCGCAAGCATCAAAGGAGCTGACGTCCCATTTGTAGACGGGGATGCCGGTCTCGGATTTGAACTTCTCGGCGGCGGCATCATTGCCGGCGTAGCTCGCCGCGACCTTGTAGCCCGCAGCCTTCAGCGCCTTGCTGATCGCAGCGCCGATGCCCCGCGTACCACCCGTAACCAATGCAACACGTGCCATGTCGTAGTCCTCCTTGGTAATCGCTTAGTACGCCGGAATTGTCCCGGTCTTTTGACGAGTCTCAATCTTTTTGAAAGCGTTCTTGGAAACGCACCCACAAGATGAAAATGCCCGGCACGAAGACCGGGCATTTCATCTTTACCAATTCGAGCCGCGGTTGCGAGATGATCTTTTCATCATTCAACCGCTCACTCTGCCTTTAGTTCAGTCGCGTGCAACGCACATCGCGATGCCCATGCCGCCGCCGATGCACAGCGTGGCGAGGCCCTTCTTGGCGTCGCGCTTCTGCATCTCGTGCAACAGCGTCACCAGCACGCGCGCGCCCGACGCGCCGATCGGGTGGCCGATCGCGATCGCGCCGCCATTGACGTTGACCTTGCTGGTGTCCCAGCCGAGATCCTTGTTCACCGCACAGGCCTGCGCCGCGAACGCCTCGTTGGCCTCGATCAGGTCGAGGTCGCCGACGTTCCAGCCGGCCTTCTTCAGCGCAGTGCGCGACGCGGGGATCGGGCCGGTGCCCATGATCTTGGGATCGACGCCGGCCTGGCCCCAGGAGACGATGCGGGCGATCGGCTTCTTGCCCTGCCTGGCTGCTTCCTTGGCGGTCATCAGCACCACGGCGGCGGCGCCGTCATTGATGCCCGAGGCGTTGCCGGCGGTCACGGTGCCGTCCTTCTCGAAGGCCGCGCGGAGCTTGCCCATCGCATCGAGGGTAGCACCATGGCGCGGATATTCGTCGGTGTCGACCACGACGTCGCCCTTGCGGGTCTTGATGGTGACCGGCGTGATCTCGTCCTTGAACTTGCCGGTTTTCTGCGCGGCCTCGGCCTTGTTCTGCGAGGCAACGGCGAACTCGTCCTGCTGGGCGCGGGTGATCTGGTACTGCTTGGCAACGTTCTCGGCGGTGTTACCCATGTGATAGCCGTTGAAGGCGTCCCACAGGCCGTCCTTGATCATGGTGTCGACCAGCTCCAGGCCGCCCATCTTCACGCCGCCACGCAGATATTGCGCATGCGGCGCCATGCTCATCGATTCCTGGCCGCCCGCGACCACGATCGAGGAATCGCCGTTCAGCAGTGCCTGGTAGCCGAGCGCGACCGAGCGCAGGCCCGAGCCGCAGAGCTGGTTGACGCCCCAGGCCGGGCTCTCCACCGGAATGCCGGCGTTGATCGAGGCCTGGCGGGCCGGGTTCTGGCCCTGCGCCGCGGTCAGGATCTGGCCCATGATGACTTCGGAGACCTGGCCCGGCTCGACACCCGCCCGCTCCAGCGCAGCCTTGATGGCGATGGCGCCGAGGTCATGGGCCGGGGTGGTGGCGAACGCGCCGTTGAAGCTGCCGACCGGAGTGCGGGCGGCGCTGACGATGACGACATCGTCTGACATGGACATCTCCTTATGGGGTTTCTTGGGCTTGAGTTGGTTGGACGGCGGGCGGCCGGGGTGGCGTGCCTGTCTCTCACCTTATGTTGTTAACCTCGTTGACCCATGTCAATCGGCCGGCGCCCAAAATCCTACCGCGGCGCATTCAAATTGATCCCCCGGGGGTTTCCATAGCAGCGTCTATGCCTTGGAATTAACCGTGCCGCACAAAACGGTAGCCGAACCGCATTGAAAATGCTTACTTTGCTGCGTTTGCGTTGCTCGTCTGCCCGTCGGCGAAGCCGCCGGGTTCCCTGCTCTCGGTGTCGATGTGTGAGCTTATGGCAAAGTCAGACCAACCTACGACCATCAAGAAATATGCTAACCGGCGGCTCTATAATACCGGCACCAGCACCTATGTGACGCTCGAGGATCTCGCAGCGATGGTGAAGGAAGGCGAGGATTTTCTCGTCTATGACGCCAAGACCGGCGACGACATCACCCGTCAGGTGCTGGCGCAGATCATCTTCGAACAGGAAAACAAGGCCGGACAAAATCTGTTGCCCACCACTTTCCTGCGGCAGTTGATCCGCTTCTACGGCGACAGCATGCAGTTGGTGGTGCCGAAATATCTGGAGCAGTCGATCGATACGCTGACGCGCGAGCAGGAAAAATTCCGCAAGCAGCTCACCAATACCTTCAGCGGCACGCCGTTCGCGCCGCTCGAGGAACATGTCCGCCGCAACATGGAATTGTTTCAGCAGACGTTCTCGATGTTCAAGCCGTTCGTGCCGCCGCGCGCCGGATCGACTTCGCCGGAGCCGGAGAAGGTGCCGGAGCCCTCGACCGACGGAGACAATATCGACGATCTTCGCCGCCAGATGAAGGACATGCAGGAACGCCTCGAGCGCATGTCGAAAGAGCCGAAGAAGGAAGAGTAGGACTCTCCTTCGTTTCACTATCTCTACTGTCGTCCCTGCGAACGCAGGGACCCATAACCACCAGCCTACATTGTCGAAGCGCAGCCGTCGCCCCTTGTGCCCTTTGCGCCGGCCGCGGTGTATGGGCCCCTGCGTTCGCAGGGACGACTGGCGGAGAGAGCTAGCCCGCTGCCGGCAATATCGTCTCAGTTTGCGTAGCCCACGGCCGCTGCGGCGATGCCAGCCCGATCAGGCGGCCTTGGATGTAATCGCAGCCCCATTCGCGCAGCATCACGGCGGTTTCCTCGTCCTGCACCCATTCGGCTACCGTCTTGATCTGCAGGCGGTTGGCCAGATCGATCAGCGTATGCACGAAGGCGCGATCGTCGGCGGAGCGTGCGATGTTCTGCACGAAGGCGCCGTCGATCTTCACGATATCGACGCCGAGCTTGCGCAAGTTGCGGAACGAGGTGTAGCCGGCGCCGAAATCGTCGATCGCGATCTGGCTGCCGAAGCTTTTCAGTCGTGTAATGAAGCCCCTGATATCGTCGATGTCCTGGATCGCAACCGTTTCGGTGATCTCGACGATCAGCCGCTCGCCGGCGCCGGGATGCGCCTGCATCAGCGATTCGATTCCGGTCCACCAGTCCGGGTCCATGGTGGTGTCGGGCGAGATGTTGAGGCTGAGCCGCACGTTCGGCGACGCCGCGAGTTCGGCGACCGCGAGTTCGAGCACGCGATGATCGACCAGCCGGATCAGGCCCAATCGTTCGGCGACAGGAACGATATCGGGCGCCAGCAGTGCCTGCCCGTCCTCCTGCTCCATCCGTACCAGGCATTCATAGAACGCCGGCTGCCGCGAGCGCGCTTCGACCACGGGCTCAAAGGCGGTGACGATCCGCCGCTCGTTCAATGCAGTGACGATCTCGTCGGTGACGCGGATGTTGACGCGGCGCTGGGCGTCGCGCTCGACGTCCGGCTTCCACAGCGCGAATGATCCGGCGCGGCGGCGCTTGGCGCCATCGAGCGTTTCCTGGGCGCGGTTGACGGCCTCATCGGCATTGCGGGCGTAACGGGGGATGCTGATCGCGCCGATCGAGGCAGTCACCGAAACGGGACCGGATTTGGTCGGGATTACCTCGTCTCGGACCCCCGCCAGAAAGCGCTCGGCCGCGATATTGGTGTCGTCGACGCTGCAGTTCCTCAAGATCAGCCCGAACTTGTTGCCGGAGAAGCGCCCGAGCACGTCGCCGCCGCGCAGCTTGGCACGGATGCGCTTTCCGACTTCGGCAATCACGGCGTCCGCGACATCGAAGCCGAAGGCGTCGTTGACGCGCGCCAAATGATCGATGCCGATCAGCATGAAGGCGCAGGTCGATCGGAGACGCTTGGCTTCCTCGATCGCTTCCGCCAGCGAGGCGATGAGATGCGTGCGATTGAGTTCACCGGTCAGCGGATCGTGCATGGAGAGCTTCAGCAATTGCTGGTCACGGGCACGGCGCTCATTGTTGATGCGGACAATGCCTTGCGCGCGCACCGGCTTGCCGTCGGGCCCTGCGAACCAGCAACCGGTTTCCTCGATCCAGAGTACCGGCGCGGAGCTTAAGGCTCGCACGCCATATTCGACCCGGTAGGCGACGCCTTCGCCGTCCCGCGGCGGTGGCGATCGAGTGAGGGCGTCCGTCCGGATCGAACGGGAGGGCTCGATCAACCCGGCGAACCCGGCGCCACTCGCCAGCGCGTCCGCCGGAATGTCGGTGAAAACCGCGCCGGCATTGTCGCTCCAGGCGATGGTGTCCGCTATCAGGTCCCAAACGAAAGCCGCCTGGCCTAGCGAGGCAAGAATGCTGGAGGCTTGCGGGACAGGGGGCATTAGATTGCCTCGATTCGGGACACCGCCGGGTGATTCCCTGGTGATTCCCTTGGGCCTTGAGGATAGTGGCTGTTTCGAACGAGAGGCTAGGCTAAGTTGATAAATAATCCGGAAACCATGTTTCACGGACTTTCCGGGTTAGCCGGGAACGAAGCGGAAGGGAGCGGCATAGGCCTTGCGAGGTCAGATCGCAGTGGGGCGTTTCGTCCCGAAACGTGACAGTTTTAGCCGGTTGCGGTGCGCGATGCTGGACATCGATCGACCAGAGGAAATTTTGGACGGCGAGTTCGTCAACCTCGACGAGCCGGTCTGCGTCGAACTGGTGCCGGTCGCCCAGTCCGTACACTGGTCACAGAGAGGGGCGATGCCGCGGCCCGATCCGACCTTCCTCGCGCAGTTGATCGCGACCGCCGATCAGACACCGCAAACCCGCGGCCTGAGGCGGGCATCGCTGGCGGATGCGCAGACGGCCTATGGCGCCAGCCAGATCCGGTGTAGCAGCACCGGCTTCCGGACGCGGCAATCCATCTAGAGGATCAGCGCTGAGGCGTATCGGGCTTATCCGAGGGCGGAGGGCCTGAGCCCGGCTGCAGTCCTGGCGACGAGACTTGGGGCGTAGGGCCTTGCGTAGGGCCTTGGGGCGTGGGGCCTTGGGGTGCAGGGCTTTGGGGTGCAGGGGCTTCTGGCGCAGGAACTTCCGATGACGACACTGCGGGCGACGGGGCTGCCGTTGAAGCCGCCTCGGGCGCGGCGGCGGGCTGCACCGGTTTCGGCTCGGCGCGATCCTTCAACACGGATTCAGCAACAGAGGCTGCCGCTGGTGTAGCAGGGGCAGGCGAAGGTGCTGCTGCTGCCGGTGCAGGCTCAATTTTGGGCTCGGCTGCCGGGGCCTCGGCCTTTTCGGCGTCTTTTGCTGGAGGCGTAGGCGCAGGCGCCGCCGCTGCGACGACGGCACGGCGTCGTGTCCGCAATGCCAGGCCGGAGAGGAAATCCACCAGCGACAGGGCTGTCATCAGGAAATAGGTCGAGGTGCCGAACTTCGGCCACAGCATGAATTCAGCCGCCGCCGCTCCGAACACGATCAGCGACAGCAGATGGTCGGTGAGATATTTCGCGCCGGGCCGCGCGCCTTTGATGACTTCGGCGAGTAGCAGCAAGATGCTGAGCGTGAGCAGCACGTCGCTCAGCGTCACGGTCCATTCCGCACCCGACATCAAGGTCAGCTTCACCAGCGGATCGGTGAACGATACCTCCGGCATCAGGAAGACGATGATGTTGTAGATCGCGAGCGGAATCAGAAGCAGCGGAAAACCGACCATGGGTATCGCGCCTTGCTAGGAAAACCGGAAACGTCCCCGGGCAAAGCATCGCTTCGCCCTGTGGAACCGTTGGCCCACTCGTTGGCCAAATTCGGGCAGGCGCCACTGGAAGCGGTGCCTTAATCCCCTATCCGGTCAGGATTCCTTCTTCTTCAGCACCTGCCGGCCCTTGTACATGCCGGTCTTCAGGTCGAGGTGGTGCGGACGGCGCAGCTCGCCCGAATCCTTGTCCTCGGCATAGGTCGGCTTCTTCAGTGCATCCGCCGAGCGGCGCATGCCACGCCGCGAGGGCGATATTTTTCTTCTGGGAACGGCCATAACAGTCCTCTAGGGGTGTTTTGTCGGAGGCATCCGTCCGAAACCAGACCGCCCAGCGCTTCGCGCACGGGCTGCGATGCCGATAAGGCCGCGCTTATAGAGGATGGGCCGGCGTAAAGCTAGGGCAGGTTGCGGTAAAACCGGCCGAAAATTGGCTCAAAAAGCGCGATTCTCGCTCCAGCAGCGCTGTAGCGCCGCGGCATTGGCCCGCGCCATGTAGGTGGCGGCCAGACGGCGCACGCCGGGGCCGGGGTTGCGGGCGCTGCGCCTGACAGGGTTGGGCAGAATCGCCGCCAGCAAGGCGGCCTCGCGCGGCGACAGGGCCGAGGCCGAACGGCCAAAGGCGTAGAGGGAACCGGCTTCTGCCCCGAACTGCCCGGACGGGCCGAGTTCAGCGATGTTGAGATAGATTTCCAGGATCCGCTGCTTGGGCAGCACCAGATCGATCCACATCGCAAGCGGTAGTTCCAGCACCTTGCGGACCACGCTGCGGCCCGGCCACAGGAACAGGTTTTTCGCCACCTGCTGGGTAATTGTCGACCCGCCGCGGGTGGGTTCGCCGTCCTCGGCGTCGTCGATTGCGTCCTGCAGCGCGCCCCAATCGACCCCGCGATGGCTGCAGAATCTGGCGTCTTCGGAGCCGACCACCGAGCGCGGCAGGTAGGGCGAAATCGCCTTGAAATCGATCCATTGCCGCGACACCGGCGCGCCCTTGAGCCAGCGCCAGGCCATCAGGGCCGAGACCGGATGCCCGGTGCGGTAGAACGGCGTCACCAGATAGGGCAGCAACAGCACCGCCAGCAGGATCAGCACGAAAATTCGGACAATGCGCAAAATGGATGCTTCCGGTTCAGCTTAGGCGCGCCGGGACCGCTGAACAGGCCCCACCCATGTGACATCTCCATGATATTTCGGGCGTTTTCCAGCGCTTTTGTGACGGGGGTCATGGAATTGACGAAGCGCCCGCCATCAAACATTGTCCGGGCCAAATTGATCTGGAGCTATTCTTAATGACCACCGCCACTGCCGATTTTGCCAAACGACTGGACCAAACCGCGGAGGACACTGAAGCGCTGCTGGCGAAGCTGTTGTCCGATACGCTGCTGCCCGACGAGATCGCGCGGCCGAAGCGGCTGATGGACGCGATGCGCTATTCCAGCCTCGGCGGCGGAAAGCGGCTGCGGCCCTTTCTGGTGGTCGAAAGCTCGGCGGTGTTCGGCGTCCCGCGCGAGGCCGCGCTGCTGGTCGGCGCGGCGCTGGAATGCATCCATTGCTATTCCCTGATCCATGACGATTTGCCGGCGATGGACAACAGCGATTTGCGCCGCGGCCGGCCCACGCTGCACAAGAAGACCGACGACGCCACCGCGATCCTCGCTGGCGACGGGCTGTTGACGCTGGCGTTCGACATCGTCACCCGCGACGAGATCCACAAGGACGCCAATGTGCGCCTCTTGTTGACGCGGGCACTGGCGCGCGGTTCCGGCATCGGCGGCATGGTCGGCGGCCAGATCCTCGACCTCGCCGGCGAAGGCCGCTTCGGCGACCGCGAGCCGGTCGACGTGGCGCGGCTGCAGCAGATGAAGACCGGCGCGCTGTTGCGCTATGGCTGCATCGCCGGCGCGATCCTCGGCCAGTCCACGCCGAAGGAATACCAGGCGCTCGACGATTACGGCCGCGCGCTCGGCGAGGCGTTCCAGATCGCCGACGACCTGCTCGACGTCGAGGGCGACGCCGCAGCGCTCGGCAAGCAGACCGGCCAGGATGCGGCGCTGGGCAAGACGACCTTCGTCACCCAGCTCGGCATCGACGGCGCCAAGCAGCGCGTGCGCGATCTGTTGGCGCGCGCCGATTCCGCACTGTCGATCTTCGGCGCGAAGGGCGACATATTGCGGGCAGCCGCGCGCTTTGTCGCGGAGCGCAGGAACTAGAGCTTCGGCTCTGATTGAAATCAGAACCGAAGCTCTGGATTCATGTTTTGACGCGTTTTCTTCACGCGAACCGGTATCCACTTCGCTCGAAAACGCTATAGCGCGTATCGAAGGCCAGCGGATGGACAAGGAATTCGAGAAACACCTTGTTCGCTTCCAGAACCTGCCGATGCCGGTCCGCGTCGTCTACGGAAGGCCGCGGACCTTTATCGCGCTCGCGGTTGGCGTGACCGTCTTCTTCCTGGTGCCTGATACGTTTCGGCTGGCGACACGTCTCATCGTCGGCTGGGATATCTTCGCCGCACTGTATCTCGTGCTTGCCTACATCATGATGCTGCGCTGCGACGTCGGCCATATAAGGCGCAGCGCAGTGTTGCAGGATGACGGGCGTTTCCTGATCCTGCTAGTGACCGCGTTCGGCGCCCTTGCAAGCCTTGGCGCGATCGCGTTCGAGCTCGGCGCCTCGAAAGGCAATCCGGCCGGGCTCATCCTGGCGACGGCGACAATCGCATTGTCATGGGCGCTTGTGCATACCGCCTTTGCGCTGCACTACGCCCATGATTTCTATCGCGGCAAAAGGCCCGGCGGCCTGCAGTTTCCAAGCGGCGACCCGCACGAGGATGCGGATTACTGGGATTTCGTCTACTTCTCGTTCGTGATCGGCATGACCGCGCAGGTCTCCGACGTCGGCATTACCGACAGGATTATCCGCCGCACCGCGACCGTGCACGGCATCATTTCGTTCGTGTTCAACACCGCGCTGCTGGCCTTGATGGTGAATATCGCGGCGAGCGTGATCTGAAAAGCAATTGGCCCCGCTGTCGCGGCGCCAATGTGGACTTGATCTGATGCAGGCCGCCGTTACGGGCACACGCCCGACATGATGGCCTGGTAGCCATTGCAGCCCTGCTGGCGTTCGAGGCCGGTGAGCGGGCGGCCACTGGCCCCGATGCTCGGATCCCGTCCCTGATAACGCCCGGCGGTGGCCTGCCTGCCCCGCGGCACCTGATACGGCCTAGCTTCCAGCGCCTGCCGCGGTTCGGGCTTCTCGCGCTTGGCGACCGGCTTCCTGGCGCTACGCTTCTCACATTCGTTGTCGTCGTTGAGGTACGAGCCCTCCGCGCACGTGATCTTGGTGCAGCGCTCGCCCTCGGCCTTGAAGCCGTGCTCGCAGACCAGCGGGCACACGCGCGACGACTTCAGCTTGATCGTATCGAGCGTATCGACGCTGGCGACCTTGGTGTCGAGCTTGGTTCCGGCGTAGCGGTTGAACAGGGTCAGCGACCGCTGCGAGGCGCGATTCCAGTTGCCATCGGCGTTGCCGGTCAGGCAGCCGACACGTTGCAGTTCGGCCTGTACCGACTTGGTGACGTCGGCCTGCGGCGGCCCTGACGTGAGGGCAGCAACGTTCACGGTCTTGTCCTTGTCAGCGGATGCCGGGGCAGGCGCCTTGTCGGCGGCAGCGCTTTCGGCGGCGACGCGCTTCTGCTCGGCCGCGGCCGCCTGCTCCTGCGCCACCTGCTTGGCCTTTTCAGCCGCGACGCGCGCCTGCTCGGCGGCCTTGGCTTCCGCTTCGGCCTTTGCCTGCTGCGACTTCTGGGCGCCCTCGGCGGCGAGCCGGGCCCGTTCCTGCTCGGCGAGCCGCGCCTTCTCGGTCGCCGCGACGCGCGCCTCCTCGGCCGCGATCTTGTCGAGCTGAAGTTTTGCAAGGCTCGAATAGAAGCCGTCGGGATATTGCCCAAGGAAGGCGTTGAGCGCGCTCTTGTTGCCGATCTGCAGCGCGAGTTCGTAATCGCGGCGGGCTTCGGCCTGCGCACTGAGGGCTGGCGCAGGAGCTGCCGCCGCAGGCGCCGGACGCGCCGGCACCAGTGGCACGTCTTCACCGCCCAGCGAACCATACACAAAGGGTTCCTGTCGATTATTGGTGGTCTTGAGCACCTCGTCGCGGACAAAGCCGAACGCGCGGCGGACGTCGAGCCCGGGCTTCGTCAAATGATTCGACAGCGCCGACGTGAACGGGCTGTTCTTGCCGTCACCGTCGGCCGCCGTCGAACCGGCCTTGGCCGAATAGGCGATCAGGACGTTGGGGCTGGTCGGCTCGACCTTGGCCAGGCCTTGCCCGATCGCGCGCGACGCGATGGTGCGCTTCATGGTGCGGGCAAACGGATTGTCGCGGCAGGCGTCGAGAATCACGAGCCGCAGCTTCTTGGCGGGCTCGATTGCGATCAGGATGCGATCGAGCGAGAGCCCCTCGTCATAAATGTCGGTATCGCGTTCCAGCCGGGCATCGACGGGAATCAGGTAATTCGCGCCGTCAACTTCGATCCCGTGGCCGGCGTAGTAGACCACGGCAATATCGGCATCGCGCGCGCGATCGGCGAAGTCGCGCAGCGCGCGACGGGTTTCGGCTGCCGGCAAGTCGCGGCGGGAATCGACGACGTCAAAACCGGCGTCCTTCAGCGTCGCCGCGATTTTGGAACTGTCGTTAACCGGGTTGGTGAGGGGTGCGACATTCTGGTAGGCGGAATTGCCGAGAATCAGCGCGACGCGCTTCTCGGCAAAGGCCGGCTCGCTCACCAGCAGGAAGGCGACGGCTGCAAGTGCCCATCGGCACAATTTTAGCGATCCAGACATCATCACGACTCCTCCGGAGCCTCGTACTTTTTTACCACACCGGTCTGCCTATCAGAAGGATCAGGCGGGCTTTGTGAGTTAGGTCACGAACCACGGAGACGTGAATCGCGCCCCTCGCTATATTCTTAGTCAGGCGAACAGGCCCGCAGGTTCGGCCACCGCTATTGCCCGTTTCCACCGGGGTTCCCGGCGCAGCCCGCGGGACAGGTGCATTCCTCGGCAACGATGCGAGCGTTCGCCTTTTCTCAATAGCGCAATCCGCCGGTCCATGACTAAATTCACCCCGAATGATTTCTGTCTTGTCCGGGAGGAATAGCCGTGAGCTCAGACCGATCGACCGTCGAAGCCGTGGTGCAGACCTATTTCGATGGCCTTTATGAGGGCGATGCCGACAAGCTCGGCGCGATCTTCGACGCAAGCGCCGATTTGCGCTGGCTGGAGAAGGGCGAGTTGCAGGTGCTGACCGTACCGGACTGGCTCGACCGGGTACGCAAGCGGCCCTCCGCCAAGGCTGAAGGAAAGCCGCGCGAGGATTTCATCGTGACGATCGATCGCTCGGATGATCAGACCGCCTTCATCAAAGTGCGCTGCCAGTTGCCGCCGCGCTATTTCACCGACTATCTGGTGGCGATGAAGCTGCGGGACGGCTGGAAAATCGTCTCGAAATCCTACCGCTACGATCTGCGCGAGTAATATTTGCTCAGGCCTGCCCCTACTCTGCCGCCGCGTTCCTGCCGGGACCGCCAACATAGCCGGCCGCATCGCCGAACCGCTCGATCATGACAGCGGTGAGGTCCTTGGTTTTGCTGGTGACGCAGGCGCCCGAGCGCACGGCGTAGCGGTCCTGATGCTTCAGGTGCGGCGGCGCCTCGCCCTTCTGCAGCGCCCGGGCGGCGTCCATTACGAGCTTGCGGAAATGCATGATGCCGAGGTCGGTCGGGCCGAGATGTTCGCGCGTGCGGTCGGCGATCGGGCCCTGGCTGTCCTGCACGGCGGCGTCCTGCTCGGACACGCCCTTGATGCCGGTGTAGCTTTGGGTCTTCTGCAGCTTGCGATCGATCAGGTAGTTGTTCGACTTGTTGCGCAGCGGCACATAGTTCTCGTCGACTTCCGCAATGACGCCGTTGCCGCGATCGTAGGCCTCACGCTCGGCATCCGTAATCGGCCGTTCCGGATTCCAGGCATAAGTATAGATCCAGCAATTGGTATCGGTGACCGGCACAAAGCTCTGACCAAAGATGTTCTCGCCCGGCATCGCGCTCGGCGCATAGGCATGCACCGGCATCAGGAACTGGGCGATACGCCAGTAGATACTATCGCTGCCGGTGAGACGCCCGCCGGCAATCGTCAGCCCGGCGTCATGCGGGTTGATCTTGATGACGGGGCGCGGATCTTCCGCGATCCAGCGCATGTGATCGGTGGCCACGCGCACAAGCGGATTCACAAAGTGCTTCTTGATATCGAGGATCTCGTTCTCTTCCTTTTCGAAGGAGAGATGCGCGAAGGTAAAATGCGCGGTGTCGATCGAGCCTTCCAGTGCCTGCACCCAGTTGCAGTCCTGCCATTTCTTCGAAACGTAGCGATGCGAGGGCGGCACCAGCGCCATTTCCAGATCGGGCAGCTCGGGCACCTCTTCGGCGGGACCCATATAGGCCCAGATCATGTCGCCCCACTCGCGCACCGGATAGGACTTGATGCGGATCATGTCCTTGGCGTTGAGGTCGGGATAGGAGGTCGGCATGTCGACGCAGCGGCCGTCGCTGTCGAACTTCCAGCCGTGATAGACGCAGCGGATGCCGCACTCCTCGTTGCGGCCAAGCCAGAGATTGGCGCCGCGATGCGGGCAATATTGATCGATGACGCCGACCACGCCGCTTGTATCGCGGAAGGCGAGCAGCTCCTCGCCCATGACGACGATCTTCTTCGGCGGGCCGTCGGCCTCAGGTAACTCTTCCGACAGCAGCACCGGAATCCAGAAGCGGCGCAGCAATTCACCCATGCCGGTGCCGGCGCCGCTCTCGGTGAGGAATTTGTTGTCTTCGGCGCGGAGCATGGGGCGTCCTCCGGGATTTGTTGTTGCTTTTGGCCGAACTTGGCGCAGGGGGCGCGATACGTCAACGCGCCTCTAAACCGGCCGCTCCCCTTTCACCGTCACGCGCGTCCCCGATCTTGTGTGCGGCCAGTAGTCCCACATCGCGCGGTGCTGGGCGCAGCGATTGTCCCAGAACGCGATGGCGTTTTCCGTCCAGCGGAAGCGGCATTGGAACAGCGGGTTCTCCGCGTGCTGGTAGAGATAGGCGAGCATGGCATCGCTCTCGTCGCGGGGAATACCCACAATATAGCGGGTGAAGCCGCGATTGACGTAGAGCGCCTTCTTGCCGGTGACGGGATGCGTGCGCACCACGGGGTGTTCGGCACGCGGATATTCCACCCGGTCGGCGACGCCATAGTTGGCGTAGAGCCCGCGATAGGTCTGCTCGCCGTCGTGCAATGCGGTCAGCCTGTCGAGATAGGTTTTCATTCGGTCCGACAGCGCCTCATAGGCGGCGTACATGTTGGCAAACAGCGTATCGCCGCCGCGCGGCGGGCATTGCTTGATGTAGAGGATCGACCCCATCGGCGGCTCGACGTCGCAGGACACGTCGGTGTGCCAGCCCTCGCCATTGGCGCGCGGCGAATCCTTGTCGGCATAGATCTTCATCAGCGCCGGGTCGCCCTCGTTGGGCGCCGCCGGATGCACATGCAGTTCACCGAACTTGCGCCCGAAAGCGAGATGTTGCTGCGGAGTGATATGCTGGTCGCGAAAGAAGATGACGAGGTTTTCGGCGAGCGCGCGATGGATTTCGTCCATCTGCCGGTTGGAGCGCGCGTCGTCCGAGACGAGCTTGCCGATATCGACGCCGGAAATTTCCGCGCCGATGATTGGTGTGAGTTTCTCGACCGCAATGGTCTCGTAAGGTTCGGCTTCGTCGGCGACGTGCCGGTAGCGCGGTCCCTGCTTGCCGGACAGCGATGACATGGGCGTTCTCCCAATCGTTCTTGATTGGGACGCATCGTAGCGCAGGCGAGACGAAGTGCAATGCACGTAGCTCGTCGTCCCTGCGAACGCACTAGGGCATGCACACTTGTTGCGCCGCAAATACTCATGAAAAGCCAAGGGTTTTTGCACTTCTCAAGTGTTGCGACGTAGTTTTGCTGCGCGCGCTCTCCACCCCACCGAAGCGCTGGATTCCGATCTTGCGCGAAAACGCCAGCCTCGATTCCAAAATTTCGATGAGCTCGCATCTTCGATTCTAAAATTGCATATGAAGCCTGAATCGCACTGCAACATGTGTGCATCCACTAGTGCGAACGCAGGGACCCATAATCACAAGAGATTGTTGTTGTAGGGGCTGGAGCTACAGCGCGGCATAAACCACAAAAACCTGTGGTTATGGGTCCCCGCGTTCGCGGAGACGACGGAATAGAGGCGAGAACCCCTCAACATGTCGTCCCTGCGAACGCAGGGGCCCATACGCCGCGGCCGGCGGAATGGGTACGCGGGGCGACGGCTGCGTTTCAACAATGCAGGCTGGTGGTTATGGGTCCCTGCCTTCGCAGGGACGACAGGCAGAGAAAGCCTACTCCGCTGCGGTCACCGCGCTCTCGGGCGTCTTGTTGCCCTTGCCGTAGCGCTGATCGATGTAATCGATCACCAGCGCCTTGAAATCGGCGGCAATGGTCGGACCGCGCAGGGTGCGGAACTTCTTGCCGTCGACGAACACGGGCGCGGCCGGCGCTTCGCCGGTGCCGGGCAGGGAGATGCCGATATTGGCGTGCTTGGATTCGCCCGGGCCGTTGACGATGCAGCCCATCACCGCGACGTTAAGCTGCTCGACGCCGGGATATTGCGTTTTCCAAGCCGGCATTTCCTCGCGGATGAAATCCTGGATCGAGCGCGCCAGCTCCTGGAATGTCGTCGAGGTGGTGCGGCCGCAGCCCGGGCATGCCGCGACCAGCGGCACAAAGGTGCGGAAGCCCATGGTCTGCAGCAATTCCTGCGCGACCTGAACTTCCAGCGTGCGGTCGCCGCCGGGCTCAGGCGTGAGCGAAATGCGGATGGTGTCGCCGATGCCGTCCTGCAGCAGGATGCCGAGCGCGGCGGATGAAGCCACGATGCCCTTCGATCCCATGCCGGCTTCAGTGAGGCCGAGGTGAATGGCGTAATCCGATCGGCGCGCCAGCTCCTGATAGACTGCGATCAGGTCCTGCACGGCGGAAACTTTTGCCGACAAAATCATGCGGTTCTTGGGCATGCCGAGCTCTTGGGCGCGGGCGGCCGACAGCAAGGCCGACTGCACCATGGCCTCGCGCGTTACCGCGCGCGCATCGCGCGGGTTCGGCGAGGCCGTATTCTCGTCCATCAGCTTGGTCAGCAGTTCCTGATCCAGCGAGCCCCAATTGGCCCCGATGCGCACCGGCTTGTTGTTCTTGTTGGCGATCTCGATGATGTCGGCGAACTGCGTGTCGCGCTTGTTCTTGAAGCCGACATTGCCGGGATTGATGCGATACTTGTCGAGCGCTTCGGCACATGCCGGATATTCGGCCAGCAGCTTGTGGCCGATATAATGGAAGTCACCGATCAGGGGCGTGGTGATGCCGCGCTTGCGCAGGCCATCGCGGATGTGCGGAACGGCGGCAGCAGCTTCCTCGCGGTCGACCGTGATGCGCACCATCTCCGATCCGGCGCGCGATAGCGCCGCGACCTGTGCGATTGTGCCTTCGACATCGGCGGTGTCGGTATTGGTCATCGACTGCACGACGATCGGCGCCCCCCCACCGACGGCAACATTGCCGACCATGACCTGGGTGGTTTTGTGCCGGGCCTTCGGGCCGGCGACGTCGTCTTGCGGGATTATTTCGGGCTTGTTCATGGGGCCTCGAATATCAGGTTTTGGTGACATGTACCAAGGGGGCGGCGAAGGCAGTGTGCGCCTTGTCACATGGCGGATTTTTATCTTGTGTGTTCAACAGCTTAGGCCAGCCGCAGCGGCCGAAAGCAGGGCAAAAGACCTCAGTCTTCGTTAACCGCTATATTGGACAGGAATCGCCGAATTGAAAGGGCGAGCATGCGTCTGGCGGCCTTTTCATGGCCCGATGCGAGCCCTAGCATTGCCGAAACATAAATAATGGGAGGCGGGTATGCCGGCGCGAAACGAGCTGATCACGACGGCGGAACTCACCGACCTTCTCAGTCAGCCCGATCTGCGCCTGTTCGATTGCACCACCTACCTCGAACCCGCCCCTGAAGGCTCCAGCCTACCCTATCTCACCGTGCCAGGCCGGCACAGCTTCGAGGCCGGACATATTCCGGGCGCGGACTTTCTCGATCTGCAGGGCGAGTTCTCCGATCCCGACACCGAACTTCGCTTCACGATGCCGGATGTGGCGCGGCTCGAACGGGCGTTCGGCCGCCATGGCGTTTCAAATCAAAGCCGGGTCGTGCTGTACAGCATCGGCACGCCGATGTGGGCAACGCGGTTCTGGTGGATGCTCAGATCGCTCGGCTTCGAGAACGTCGCGGTGCTCGATGGCGGTCTCGACAAATGGAAGTTCGAGGGACGCCCGCTCGAAACCGGGCCGGCGAAGGGATACGTGCCGGCAACATTCACGGCCAAGCCGAGGCCAGGTTTCTTCGTCGACAAGCACGAAACGCTTGCCGCCACGTCCGAGCGAGGCACCGTCATCGTCAACGCGCTCGGCCCGCAATTTCACAAAGGCCTCGAGCCCAGCCGCTATGGCCGGCCCGGCCGCGTTCCCGGCAGTTGCAACGTATCGGCGGCCACACTGCTCGACCCGAAAACCAAGGCGTTCGTCCCGCTTGGCGAGGCGGAAGCAAAATTCAAGGCGCAGGGCATCACCAAGGACAAGCGCGTGATCGCCTATTGCGGCGGCGGCATCTCGGCGACGGTCGACCTGTTCCTGCTCTACCAGCTCGGTTACGACAACCTCACGCTTTACGATGGCTCGATGGGCGAATGGGCCAAGGATGCGTCGCTGCCGATCGAGACGGGGTAGAACATAGACCCGCACTCCTTCCACGTCATTGCGAGGAGCGGCAGCGACGAAGCAATCCATCTTTCAGCGTGCGCGGAAGGATGGATTGCTTCGCTTCGCTCGCAATGACGGTGAAGGCTTGTGCTTTGCGTACCTGTGGAATGACGGAAAGAATCACGCCGGCACGTTCGGATCCGGCACCACCTTCGGATCCGGCTTGTTGACGAGATAGAGCCCGGCGATGACAAGCAGCGCTGCAACGCCGAAGGCAATGGTCAGCGTGTCGTGCAGGATGAAATAGGCGGCGACGACGCCGAACAATGGCGTGACGAAGGTGAACGACGATAGTTTGCTGGCTGAATAGGTCTTCACCAGCGCGAACCACAGCACGAAGGTGCAGCCCACCACCCAGATCGCCTGATAAGCCAACAACGAGATCGACAGCGCGCCCGGCATGTGGGTGATCTTCTCGCCGAACAGCAGGGATGCGCAGCCCAGGATCGGGATCGATACGGCCACCTGATATCCGAGCGCCTTTTCCGGAGCTGCGTTACGAAGTTTCGTGCCCTTGGCGATAAGCGTGGTCGCGCCCCACAGCGCGCCGCCGCCGACCACCAGCAGGTCGCCCAGCAACACTTTTGCGTCGACATTTGCCTGCGGCACACCGATTGCCAGCGCGACACCGGCGAAGCTGAGGCCCAGCCCACTCCATTGCATCATGCTCAGGCGCTCGCCGAGAAACTGGTAGGAGCCGAGCGCGACGAAAAACGGAGCAGTGTACAGGAACACGGCGGCGCGCGACGCCGATGTGAACACCAGCCCGCTGAAGATCAGCACGAATTCGATACCGAACAACGTGCCCGCCAGCAGGCCGGGGCCGAGCGAGCCGTCACGCTCGAAGAATTTTACGCCGCGCAGCCAACCGGCCAGCAGCATCACCGGCAACGCGCCGGCCGAGCGGATCAAGGCCTGCAGCATCGGCGGCACATCGGGCAGCGTTAGCTTCACCGCAATCTGGTTGAAGCCCCAGCTCAGGCACAACATCAGCATCAAGGCGATGGCGCCCGGGGTGAGCGCACGCCCGGCGGAAGGTTCTACTGGCTTGGATGACATCTATCCTCGTGGCCGGCTTGGCGCCGCTTCTTATTTTTGGCAATGCGCGCAGATGCCGGCGATCTCGACGACGGAGAGCTTTGGCGCAAATCCGGAGGCCCGCGCCGCCGCATTGAGGCTTTGCGCCACGGGGGCTGCGGGGATTTCGCCGACCGAGCCGCAGAGCTCGCAGATCAAAAACGCCACCATCGAGGTCTCGTCATGATCATGCGCGCAGGCAAGGAACGCATTGCGGCTCTCGATGCGGTGGACCAGGCCGTTTTCCATCAGGAAATCGAGCGCGCGGTAGACCGTGATCGGCGCCGGCCGCGGCATCGATTTGGCGAGCTCGTCGATCACCTCATAGGCCCCGAGCGGGCGGTGGCTCGACAGTAGCGCCTGCAGCACCTGACGCCGGATCGGGGTAAATTTTTGCGCCCGCCGCGCGCAAACCTGTTCGGCATGCGCGATCGCTTCCGCAGTGCAGCGGCCGTGATCGTGGCCGGGCGCAGGAAATGTCGGCTTTGTCAGGCTCATGTCAGACCTTGTATCAGTTTGAGGGCCAATCCTAAAGCCCGCGCACGCATTGGCTCCCAGCCATGTGCTGGAAGCGGATCAGGCCATTATTAACTCGCCGTGCAGAATTCATAAGCAAGCTTATTGTATTGCAGGCTTATGGAGGCTTGGGCATGCGCGGTTCCGTGGACATGAACTTCCTGTTTACGCTTGGCGAGGTGCAACGGATGGTGCGCGCCTATGCCGACCGGCAGGCCGCGCGCTACGGCATCACCCGTGCGCAATGGGCGGTGCTGGCCAAGGTCGAGCGCACCGAGGGCCTCAAGCAGTCGGAACTTGCCGAACTGATGGAAATGCAGCCGATCACGCTGACGCGGCTGATCGACAAGCTCTGCGACAATGGCTGGATCGAACGCCGCGGCGACGAGAATGACCGGCGCGTCAACCGCCTGTATCTGCGCAAGGCCGCGCGGCCGCTGCTCGGCAAGCTCGCCGGGCTTCGCTCCGAACTGACGGCGACCGCGCTCGACGGCATCAATCCCACTGATGCCCACCGCCTGCTCGACCAACTCGATCTGATCAAGGAAAACGTTCGCAACGCGATCCAGAATCCGGCCGGCGAACCTCCCAGAAAGGAGCAGCGCTATGGCTGATCCCGTCCTCAAATTCCCGCCCGAGCAGAAGGGCGCCCCCGGGGCGCCGTCACGGCCGAAACTCGCGGCCGAGCCGCGCCGCCGGCTGATGGCCGGCATGCGGCGCTACCGGCGCTTCCTGCTGTTGGTGGTGTTGCCGTTGGTTGCGCTGGTCGCCGGCGTGACGTTCTATCTCAACGGTGGCCGCTACGTGACCACCGACGACGCCTATGTCGGCGCGCAGAAGGTTTTGATCACGCCCGACATCTCCGGCAAGATCGAGAAGGTCGTGGTGAAGGAAGGCCAGCAGGTCAATCCAGGCGACATCCTGTTTGAGATCGATCCGGTGCCATTCCGCCTCGCCGTGGCGCAGGCCAAGGCCAACCTCGCGCAAGCCAAGGTCACCTATGACAATCTGATCGCCGACCTGAAAATCTATGGCCAGATGAGCGAACTCTCGCAGCAGGGCATGGACCTGAAGCGGCGTGACGTGGAGCGCAAGTCTTCGCTGGTGAAGAACAATTTCGGCTCGCAGCTTGACCTCGATAACGCGTCGACCGCCCTCGTCACCGCGAGCGCGCAGTATCAGTTGCTGCAGCAGAAGATTGCGACCGCAAAGGCCCAACTGCTCGGCAATCCCGATCTACCGCTCGAGGAATTCCCGCCCTATGCCCAGGCCAAGGCGGCGCTCGACCAGGCCCAGCGCAATCTCGACCACACCGTGATGCGCGCGCCGATGGCCGGCATCGCCACGCAGGTCGAGCAGATCCAGCTCGGCCGCTTCGTCACGGCTGGTACGCCGGTGTTCAGTATCATCGACACCTCGAACCCGTGGGTCGACGCCAACCCGAAGGAATCAGATTTCACCTATGTCGCGGTCGGCCAGTCCGTGACGCTCGAGGTCGATGCGTTCCCCAATCACCCCTTCAAGGGTACGGTCGGCTCGCTCTCGCCCGGCACCGGTGCCCAGTTTGCGATCCTGCCGCCGCAGAACGCGTCGGGCAATTTCGTCAAGGTGGTGCAGCGCGTGCCGGTGCGGATCTATTTCGACAAGAACGACAAATTCGTCCGCAAGCTGAAGGCCGGCATGAGCGTCTACGCCACCATCGACACCAACCATCGGCGCTCGCTCTCAGCCCTGCTCGGCCTTTCGCCGGCGACGGCGAACCAGGACCACGATTAGCGCCATGGCGACGCCGGGCCAGCCATCGGCATCCGTTCCGGGCCTGCGCCGGAACATGGTGACGATCTGCGCCATGACGGCGACGATCATGCAGGCACTGGACACGACGATCGCCAACGTCGCGCTGCCCTACATGCAGGGCACGCTGTCCGCGTCGCAGGACCAGATCAACTGGGTGCTGACGTCCTATATCGTCGCTGCCGCGATCATGACCGCGCCGGTCGGGTGGATCGCCAACCGCTTCGGCAGCAAGCGCATCTTCATCATCTGTTCGGCCGGCTTCACCATCGCCTCGGTGTTATGCGGATTGGCGCAGGACATCGGCCAGATGGTGGTGTTTCGTCTGTTGCAAGGCGTGTTCGGCGCGGCGCTGGTGCCACTGTCGCAGGCCGTGATGCTCGATTCCTACGCACTGCACGAACGCGCGAAGGCGATGGCGATCTGGGGCATGGGGGTGATGATGGGGCCGATCATGGGCCCGTCGCTCGGCGCCTGGCTGACGGAAACCTATTCCTGGCACTGGGTGTTCTTCGTTAACCTGCCGTTCGGCATTATCACCGTGCTTGGCCTCGTCATCTTCATGGACGAGACCAAGAAGGACCTCGAGCTGCGGTTTGACTGGTTCGGCTTCACCGCGCTCGCAATCGCGATCGGCGCGCTGCAGCTCGCGCTCGACCGCGGCGAGCAGCTCGGCTGGCTGGAATCCAACGAGATCATCGCCGAGTTCATTATATCAGCCGTCGGCTTCTATTATTTCCTGGCGCATTCGCTAACGACGCAACATCCGTTTATCCAGTTCGCACTGTTCAAGGACAAGAATTTCGTCGGCGGCTGCGTGTTCATGGCCGTGATGGGGCTGGTGCTGTTCTCGACCATGGCGCTGTCATCACCGTTCCTGCAAAACGTGATCGGCTATCCGATCATTACCGCGGGCCTTCTGCTGGCAAGCCGCGGCTGCGGCACGTTCGTGGCTATGATGCTGGTCGGCCGCATGATGCGCCATATCGAAGCGCGGACGCTGATCGTCTCGGGGCTCGGCATCACCTGCCTGTCGCTGTTCTACATGACTGCCTGGACCGACCAGACCGGCGTGACCGAGATCGTGATCATCAGCGTGGTCCAGGGCTTTGGCTTCGGGTTGGTATTCGTGCCGCTCTCCACGGTGGCGTTCCTGACGCTACCCAATCATCTGCGCACCGACGGCACCTCGATGCTGACCTTGATGCGCAATGTCGCCAGCTCGATCGGGATATCGCTCGTGATCTCGCAACTGACGCAAGGCACGCGCTACACCTACGCGGTCCTGTCGGAGCATATCAACCCCTTCAATCACGCCCTGCAGATGCCCGCCGTGAGCGGCATGATCGATCTCGCCACCGACAAGGGCCGCGCCATGGCGGAGATGATGGTGAAAATACAGGCGCAGATCATCGCGTTCTCGTACGACTACCAGCTCGTGATGATCTTCACCGCCTGCGCCATCCCGCTCGCCATCATGATCGGCTCGTCCAAGGCAACCCTGCGCCAACAATCGACCGCGCCGGATCATGCGGTGATGGAGTAGGATCTGGAGCCTTTTCGGCTCTGATCGAAACAGAACCGGGCTCTAGATTCTCGTTTTGACGCGTTTTCTTGACGCGAACCGGTGTCCACTTCGCTTGAAAACGCTCTAGGACGCCAGCAATTCCTTGCTGAGCACCGTCCGCCACGCAGAGGGATCAGCGCTCATGTCCGGGCCAACCGCATAGGACTCGTAAAGGCCGTCTGCAGTCTTGTGTCCTGCGGCCTTGATGGCGCCGAGGAATTCGCCCCAGGCGCTGCCGAGCCCTTCATAGCCGCCATGATAGGTGGTTTGGGCGATATTCATGGCGGGCCATTGCCCTGGCTTCATGCGATTGACCGGCGCCACGGGCGTGGCGACCGGAAGGCATATCTCGAAATCGAAGACTTCGCCGGGGTTGCGGATATGGTGTGTGAACCATGGCCCGATGACTGCGACGTTCTGTGCGGCGACGGCAGCCTTCAATTCGGCGAGCCCGGGTCCCATCACCTTGCGAACGTCCTCGCGCGGCACCTTGATCGGGATGGAGGCCGTGAGCTGCGGGGTGGTTTGAAGAATACGAAGTGGTTCGATCACGGCGTGCCCTCATTGAAATGTTGCTGGGATGAGCGTCGCTGCTGATGCGTCGGCAGCTAGGCGCGAGGGAGCGAATTAATGAAGCTCTCGAGCCGGACGTAGCTCGCTTCCATTCCCTGCTCCATGCCGCTCGACAGCATCATGGTCCGCGTCGCAGCATCTGGCAGCGTCATTCGCATGGTCATCAAGGTGCCGGCTCCGTCCGGCGCGAAGTTTGTTTCGACGTGATTGTCAGGTGTCGGGTCCGGCAGATGCATCCGTTCGACATGTACGAGGCGGCTAAACGGCACCACCTCGATAAATTCGCCGGTCAGGTGGAAGCCGCCGCCCTTGCCGTCACTCCATTCGTACCGGATCTTGCCGCCCGGGCGTGCCTCGTTGACGCAGACCGGCATCGTCCAGCCTTCCGGACCAAGCAGCCACTTCTGGATCAGCGCCGGCTCGGTGTGCGCGCGAAACACCGCCTCCGGCGTGGCGGTAAACCGCCTGGTAACCACGACGTGGGTGTCGCCTTCGGTCTTTAGCGTCAACTTACTCATGGGATTGCCTTTCACTCTTTGGTTTTCATTTCGGCCAGCACGTCGTCCAACCGGTTGTAGTTTGCCGCGAGCGTCTGCCGCAGCATCGCAAGCCATTGGTCGATCTCGGCGACGGCCGCAGGCGCCAGCCGGCATGGCCGTTTCGTGCCTTCGACGCGGCGCAGAATAAGGCCGGCGCCTTCGAGGACCTTGAGGTGGCGGGAGATGGCGGGCTGCGTCATCTCGAACGGCTCAGCCAATTCCATGACGGTGGCCTCGCCTAGCGCAAGGCGCGCCAGGATCGCCCGGCGAGTCGGGTCGGCCAGCGCGGAAAAGGCAGCATCAAGGTTCGACATCGTGGATCTCAAGTCAGTTATATAACTGATATATTATATAATTCTTCTGTTATGTCAATGATGAAATCTGGAAACCGGGCAGCCATGGCTCACCGCCCGCGT
This sequence comes from Bradyrhizobium sp. AZCC 1578, assembly GCF_036924675.1. Lineage (NCBI taxonomy): Bacteria > Pseudomonadati > Pseudomonadota > Alphaproteobacteria > Hyphomicrobiales > Nitrobacteraceae > Bradyrhizobium > Bradyrhizobium sp. AZCC 1578. The sequence continues at coordinate 4,268,354 of NZ_JAZHRZ010000001.1, read as the reverse complement.
TGGACACGCGGCGGTTCTTGATCTTTGTTCCGGTCGGCTACTTAGGTTGATATCAGCAAGACCGAGGCGCTCGAGTTCTTCAGAACGGCAGACGCAACGCCTCCAAAGCTGAGAGTCTCGCCTTGTATGCGGTCGACTCCCAGGACAACCAGATCAGCGCCGCTGCTTTCGATTTCGCGAAGGATCGCGTGCTCGGGTGATACGCCGGCGCGGATCGCCGTCGTTGCCTCGATGCCGTAATGTGCAGCAAGCGAACCGGCGGCTTTCAGGATCGCCTCCCGTTGCGGCAATGAAATATTGGCACCGCCACGTCCTCCCCGATCCCTGGTCGTAGCGACATGGATGAACCGGACCGATGTCGAACCCGGACGGGCCAGCGCAATTGCCACTTCGGCACCCCGGCGCGAGATGCCGCTACCCGACACGGGGACCAGAATCCTGAATGAAGAGCTTGCCGCGGGCTGCTTGAGATGGCTGCCCCTCGCGGCGACGATTGCGAGCGGGCCATCGAAGCCCGATGTAGCGTTCTCGATTCTTTCATCAAACCCGTTCCTGGTCCCGATCACCTTTTCCATTCCGACAATCAGCAGATCGAACCCCTTCCGGGCCTCGTCGATGACGGCATCCGCCGGCCTTTTGCTCTTGGCGCGCGTCGTGACGTCGATCTCACGCGCGGCCTCGTCCGGGCCGGAATCGACGATGCTCCTTGCCGCGCTCCTCACCGCGCTTTCAGGGCTTTCTTCCTCGTCGCGCTTTCCTTCCTGACGCTTCGCACGGGCGCCGATATGCAGCACGGTGATCGGAATACCCCGCGCGCCCGCGAGGAGGCCGGCGAGATGGGATGCAAACTTCGCGTTGGCACTCTCGTCCACCGCGAGCAGCAAACGCTCCAGATTTGCGGTAAATCCTTTCTCTTCCAGTTCCTCTCGTTCAAGCCTCTCCTTCTCGTCCGCCTTCATGGGAAGCCGCGACAGCGCAGCGCGCAGCATCGGCGGCATGGCGATGGTGGTCAGGATCGCCATGGTGACGATCATCGAGAACAGGTTCTGGCTCAGCACGCCCATGGAAAGGCCGATGCTGGCGATGATGACCTCCGTCGACCCTCGCGCATTCATGCCGCTTGCCAGCGCAAAGCACTCGTAGCGGTTCATTCCGCTGAGACTGCCGCCGACGTAGGCGCCGCCGAATTTTCCAATGCTTGCAATCAGCACCAGCAGCGCCGTGAGCGATAGCAAATTCGGATCCTTCAGAACCGTCAGGTCCGCGTTCAATCCCGCCAGACCGAAGAATACCGGCATGAACAGGCTGGTGATCAGCCCGCGCAATCGCTCGTCGATCTGCCGGGTCAGGATCGGCGATTCGCCGACCAGCACGCCGGCGACAAACGCGCCGAGCACTGTGTGCACGCCGATCGCATGGGTGATCAGGGCCATGCCGCCCATCAGCAGGAGGATCACCGTGATCACGGCGGAGGCGCTGACCAGCGTATCGTTGGCCCAGCGAATCAACCGAAATGCCAGCCGCCGCCCGATCGTGAAACTGACGGCCAGGAAGATCAGCGTCCCCAGCACCGCCTGCCCCACCGAGACCAGGTCGAACGTGCCCTGCGCGGCAAGGCTGAAGATCACCGCAATGATGATCCAGCCGATCGTGTCATCGATGATCGCCGTCGCGATGATGATCTGGCCGACATTGCGGCGCATGAAATTCATCTCGCGAACGACGACGGCGACAATCTTCACCGAAGAAATCGATAGCGCCGTGCCCAGGAACACCGAGGCGACCAACCGTGCCTCCGGATGCGGAAGCAGGCTATCGGGCAGGATTTGCCCGAGCAAAAAGCCGCACAGGAAGGGAACGACGATGCCGGCGATGGAAACGATGATCGCGGCCCTGCCGACTTTCCTGACCAGTTTCAGATCGGTTTCCATTCCCGTCAGCAGCAGCAACAACAGAATGCCGAACTGGGCGAGACCTTCGATCAGGGCCTTCTGCTCAGCGGAGGGCGGAAAAATCGCCGCGTGCGCCGAGGGCCAGACCCATCCGAACAGTGACGGGCCGAGCAGCAGCCCCGCGAGCAGTTCGCCGATCACCGACGGCTGGCCGATCCGCTGCATGATCTCGCCGAGCCCGCGGCCGATCGTGATCAACAGCACGATCTGAAGGATGAGGATGAATTCGGAGGGACGCGTGGCGTCTTCAGCCGCCTCGGCCAACGTGGCCGTCAGCACCACGACGAGCATAACCCACAGTGCCAGCCGGGCCGACCCCCGCTTCATCGGTCATGATCCTCCGGAACGGCGTCGACAGCCTTCCCAGAGGTGAACTTTCCGAAGCCGCGCGCGTTCCCGCGGGTTTCTTGTGGCCGCAGAATTCGCGGCCGCTCAGGCCCGTGGCATGGTAAACGGCCGGGATTCCCGGGTCTGGGCGGCTAGCCTGATCGCGGCGTTGGCAGCGCCGAAGCCGTGATAGTCGCGCCGCTCGACGATCTCGAAGAAAAACCGCTCGTCGAAGGCATGGGTATAGGCCTGGAAGAATTCGCCCTCGCCTTCGCGATCGTAGAGAATCTGATTGTCGCGCAGCGCCGCCATCGTCGTGGCGTCGAGGCCGTATTTGGCCTCGATATCGTCGTAGTAATTGTCGGGAATCTTCAGGAAATCTGCACCCCGCGCGCGCATGTCGGCCACGGCTGCAAAGATATCGCGGCAGGAGAACGCGACGTGCTGGACGCCGGAGCCGAAGAATTCGTGGATGAAGCGGGCCGACAGCGTGCGTGTCGCCGATGAACCGTTCAGAACCACCCGCAGGTTTTCGTTGGCGTTGATCAGCGCCTGGCTCTGCACCAGGCCGACCGGATCGGCGATCTCGAACTGAGGCAGACGCTTCAGATCGAGAATGCCGGTATAGAATAATAGCCACGACAGCATCTCATCGTAGGGCATCGATTGCGAGATGTGGTCGACGGCGTCGAGACGATCGGTAGCCGCATCGCTGCGCAGCGGCTCGAAATCGAGCTCCCAGTTCTTGCCGGCCTGCTCCCGAAAATACAGCAGACTGCCGCCGACGCCGCGGATCGCCGGGATTTCAAGCTCGCCCGGCCCTACCGGCTGATAGAAGGTGCGCGCCTGCAGCGCTTCGGCGCGCGCCATGGTGCTGCCGGCGTCATCGACATCAACAGCGATAGCGCAGACCCCGGGACCGTGCGCGACAAAATGCGAATGCGCAAAGCTATCAGGCTCGCAATTGATCACGAGATCGATATGGCCCTGCGACCAACGCTCGACGTCCTTGCTGCGATGCGCTCCCGTCTTGCGAAAGCCGAGTTGGCCGAACAGCGCCGCGAGGTCGCTGGCTTTCTCTTCACTGACGGCGAATTCGATGAAGCCGAAGCCGCGGCTGCGCGCCTTCGGCGGCAAGGGCATCGCAGGACTGCTCGACGCCGCGGTTCGGACGTCATCCTCGAGCAGGATCAGCGAGCGTAGCCCGTCGGTCGCGGTGCGCACCGCCGAGCCGGCGCGAAACTGGTCGTTGAATATTTCCAGCGACAGCGGGCCCGCATAGCCGGTAGCGAGCACGTCTTCCACGAAACGGGCAACCGGAAGATCGCCCTGCCCCGGGAAGCAGCGGAAATGCCGGCTCCACGACAAAACGTCGAGGCCGAGCTTTGGCGCGTCGGCGAGCTGCACCAGAAAGATCTTGTCGGCCGGGATCGATTGAATCGGCAGCGTCGGGAACGACGGCGCCAGCGCATGAAAGCTATCGAGGATGATGCCGATCGATTTGTGGTCGGCGCGCCGCACTATCTCCCAGGCGTCACGATAATCGTTGACGTGAAGTCCCCAGGCGAGCGCCTCATAGCCGACGCGCAAGCCTCGCGCGGCGGCCCGTTCACCCAGTTCGCGAAAATCGGCCGCCGCGCGGTCGATGCCGCCGATCGAGGCCGGCGAGATGTTGCTGCAGATCAGCATCAAGTCGGTCTGCAATTCCTGCATCAAGTCGAACTTGCGCTCGGCGCGGGCGAAATTGCGCCCTCGCTGCGGCTCCGGCATGCCCTCGAAGTCGCGAAATGGCTGGAAGGCGCAGATCGACAGCCCGAGATCCCGGCACATCTGGCCGACGTCGCGCGGGCTGCCTGCGAACGACAGCAGGTCGTTCTCGAAGATCTCGACGGCGTCGAATCCGGATGCAGCGATCGCCCGCAGCTTTTCGTCGAGCGCGCCACTGAGCGAAACGGTAGCGATCGAGCGCTGGTTCATGCTGCAGTTTCCGTCATGGCGCCACCCAGGAACAGTTGCCCGATGCGGGGATCGTTCAGCACCCGCTCCGCTTTGTCGACGAGCCGGGTCTGGCCGAGTTCGAGCACGATGCCGTAGTCGGAAATCTCCAGCGCCGAGCGCGCATTCTGCTCGATCATCAGGATCGACACGCCGCGGTCGCGCAATTCCTTCAGGATGTTGAAAGTCTGCTGCACCATCAGCGGCGATAGCCCGATCGAGGGCTCGTCGATCAGCACCAGTTGCGGATTGAGCAGCAGCCCGCGGACGATTTCGAGCTGCTTCTGCTCGCCGCCAGACAGCGTGGACGCCTGCTGCGTTGCCCTTTTGCGCAGCGCAGGAAACTTGTCGAGCGCCGCCTCGATCCGCGCGGGCAGATCGGTGATGTCCCGCCCGGCGACGACGGCGCCGAGTTGGATGTTGTCGCGCACCGACAATTCGGGGAAGATGTTGCGTCCCTGTGGCACGTAGCAGATGCCCGACGTCAGCAATTCGCGCTGCCTCAGCCCGGTAACGTCCCGCCCTTTGAATACGATCCTGCCTTCACGCAGCTTCAACAGGCCGAAGATCGCCTTGAACACGGTGGATTTTCCAGCGCCATTCGGGCCGATTACGGTGGTGATGGAGCCCGCCGGCACCGAAAAACTGGTGCCGTTGAGAATCGTCATCTTGCCATACCCGCCGATGAGGCCTTGAACATCCAGGATAGCATCGCTCATGGATCGATCCCTTTAGTGGCCGAGATAGGCTTCGATGACGGCAGGATCGGCGCGGACTTCGCCAGGCGTGCCCATCGCCAGCAGCCTGCCTTCCGCCATCACCATGACGCGGGTGCAAAGCGACATCACGAATTCCATGTTGTGCTCGATCACGACGAAGGTGGCGCGCTTCTCGCGGTTGATCGCGGCCAGCCGTTCCTTGAGATCCCCGAGCATGGTGAGGTTGACGCCGCCGGCCGGTTCATCGAGCAGCACCAGCCGCGGGCCACCCATGAACGCCATCGCGGCGTCGAGCAGCTTTTGCTGGCCGTACGACAGCCCGCCTGCGGCTTCGGTGGCGAGATGGTCGAGCTTGAAGAAGCCGATGATCTGGTCGGCCGCCGCGCTCAGCCCGGCATCGGAGGGGCCGAACAGCCGCGACACCATGTTGCCCTGATGCTCCTGGCCAGCAAGGATCAGGTTTTCGCGCACCGAGAGTTTCGGGAATACCTGCAGAAGCTGGAAGGTGCGGCTGACGCCCAGACGATTCAGTTCGGACGGCCGCAATCCCGTGACGGTTTTGCCGTCGACCTTTACCTCGCCATCGGTCGGCGTGAGTTGCCCGAGGATGCAGTTGAACAGCGTGGACTTGCCGCAGCCGTTCGGGCCGATCAGCCCGAGGATCTCGCCCTCCTGCACGTCGAAGCTGACGCCGTCGACCGCCTTGATGCCCCCAAAACTCTTCTTGATGTTGCTGACTTCGAGGACTGCGGTCATGGTGCCGTCTCCAGCCGGGATTTAGCGACCGCCCGCAAGGCGGACGCCACCTTGGTGCGACGCTCGGTCAGATAGCGATCGAGGATGCCGAGAATGCCGGTCGGCGAATAGATCAGAAGCAGCATCACGGCGACCGCATAGAGCATCAAATAGTAGCCTTGCGTGAAGCGCAGCCATTCCGGCAGCAGCACCGCAATCATTGCGCCGAGGAACGGCCCGAAGAAGAATCCAGAGCCGCCGACGATCACCATCATCAATAGATCGAGCGAGAGCGAGAGGTTGAACGGAACCGGATCGATATATTGCGTCAGCGGCGCATAAAGCGTGCCGGCGACGCCGCCCAGGGCCGACCCGATTGCGAACGCCATCAGCGTATAGCGGCGCGTGTCGATGCCGAGCGATAGCGCCCGCACCGGATTTTCGCGCAGCGCCACGAAAGCGCGGCCCCAGGGCGAGCGGATCAGCCACCACATCGCCAGCGAGACGATGCCGAGCGAGCCGAGGCAGAAATAATAGAACGGCAGCGGCCGGTTGGTCGCGAAGCCAAGGACATTCGGCCGCGGAATATTGGAGATGCCGTAGATGCCCTTGGTGAGCCAGTCCTCGTTGCGGAACACCAGGAAGGCCAGCGTCGAGAACGCCAGCGTCACGAAGGCAAGGTAATGGTGCTGCACGCGCAGCGCCGGATAGCCCAGGATCCATCCGATCGCAAAACACAGCACGATCGCAACGCCGAGCGCCGCAATCAGCGGCATGCCCTGCGTGGTCATGATCGCTGCCGCGTAGGCGCCGATGCCGACGAAGGCGCCCTGCGCCAGCGAAACCTGGCCGGCATATCCCAGCGTCAGATTGAGCCCCATTGCGGCAATCGTCATCACCGCCCATTGGCTGAGGATATACAGGCCATAGCGGTTGAAATTCATCGGCACGATGATCAGCGCCGCGATGACGGCAACGCCGAGGGCAATACGCCAGTATTTTCCGATTGCGGTCATACCGTGCGCTCCTCGGGCCGGCCGAGCAGCCCCTGCGGACGAAACAGGATGATGACGATCAGCAGGATCAACGGCACCGCGGCACGGTACTGCGTCGATACATAGGCCGCCGCCAGATTGTCGACGACGCCGATCAACAGCCCACCGGCAATGGCGCCGCGCACCTGGTTGAAGCCGCCGACGATCGCCGCGATGAACGCCGCCTGCCCCAGCACTTCGCCGGAGGAGAATTTCGCCAGATAAATCGGGGTAATCAGCAGCGACGCCAAGGCCACCAGAAACGCGTTGATCAGGAACGTCAGCAGGATCATGCGTTCGACCGGCACGCCGATGATGCGGGCAACCGTCGGATTCTGTGCGGTCGCTTGCATCTGGTGACCGATCGACGTGCGGTTCAAAAGCGCAGTCAGGCCGATCACCACGGCGATCGCAAGTGCGAGCACGCCGAGGCTCTGCAACGAGACCACGCGGCCGAGGATCCAGACATCACCGACCGGCACGATAGAGGGGAACGGCGAGGCTTCCGCGCTGAAGAACTGCTTCACCGCCTCTTTCATGCCGATCGCGAGCGCCATGGTTGCGATCGCGAGTGGCAGCACGCCGTGCCGCAGCATCGGGTCGACCAGCAGCAGCTTAAAGCCGAGCCCCAACAGCAGCAGCGACAGCAGGATGCCAAGGATGATGGCGAGCCAGAACGGCGCGCCCGCATGCATTACCGCCAGCATCAGGAACGCCGGCAGCATCACGAATTCGCCTTGCGCGAAATTGATGGTTTGCGACGTCTGCCACAGCAGCGTGAAACCGACGGCGACAAGGGCATAGATCGCCCCGGTCGCTAGGCCTGCCACGAGCAGATCGAGCAGATTGGACATGCTTCTCCCTCACCCGTCAGACGCGGACGATATCAATGCTGTTTCGAAATTTCTGATCGCGGCGGTGACGCGCCCCTCCGCGCGCCACCGTCGCCGTAACTCAATTTAGCTTCGGCAGCACCTGCTTGACGACCTGCTTGCCCTCGACGATCTCGACCAGGAATCCCTGGCGATCGATGTCGCCTTTCTCATCGAAAGTCACATCCATCAGGATGCCGGGCTCGCTCGCGGCCTTGATGGTGAGGCCGTGAAGCGTATCGGCGAATTTTTTGGCGTCGACCTTGCCCATCTTCTCGGTGGTCGCCTTGACCATGTAGATCGCGAGATAGCCCTTGAGTCCGTTGTGATCGGGCACGTAGTTGTACTTCTTGACGAACTTTTCCCGGAAGGCCTTGACCAGATCGACGGGTGCGTCGGTGGTAAGCCCGACGTGGCCGCGCGCGCCGTTGGCCGCGTCTCCAGCCAGTTCGACGACCTTTTGACCAACCAGGGTAGTCTCGCCCACCAGCGGCGCAGCGACTGCCTGGCGCTTCAGCTCTTTCAGGATGCGCGCGCTTTCTTCCTCGTTGAGGTAGACGAAGACCGCATCGGGCGCCGCGGCCTTGATCTTGCTGACGTCGGCGGCGAAATCGGCCTGCCCCGCTTCGGTGGAAAGGTCTGCCGCGACCTTGATGTTGTATTTGGCGAATTCCTTAGTGATGACGTCGCGTCCGCCTTTGCCGAAGTCGTTGTTGACCCAGACGATCGCGACCGATTTGGCCTTCAGCTCATCGTTGATGTACTTCGCGACTTTTGGCATCGAGGATTGCTGGCCGAACGAGGTGCGGAACAGAAACTTGTTGCCGCCCTGTGTCAGTTCAGCCGCCTCGCCCCCCATGATCTGGGTGATGCCGGCTTCCGCGGCGAGCGGCGAGGTAACCTTGACCGAGCCCGAGTAGCCGGGCCCGAGCAGGACGTAGGGCTCATTGTCGAGCGCCTTCTGCACCTGCGCGCGCGCAACGCCGGGATTCGATTGCGAATCCGCATGCGTGACTTCGAGCTTGCGGCCGAGCACGCCGCCCTTGGCGTTGATCTCCTCGATCGCGAGATCGATGCCGTTTTTCCAGTTGTTGCCGACGGTGGCGCCGCCGCCCGACAGTTCGGCGACATCGGCGAGCTTGATCGGTGCTCCCTGCGCAAATGCGGTTGCGGCCGATACGGTAGCGAGCAATAGCCCGGCAAAGATTCCAGATCTCATTTCCATCCCCTCTTGTTGTTTCAAAAAGACGGCCTTGTAAGCGGCCGTGCTGTTACGCCGCATTCACTTTAGCGTAGCGTTTGGCCATCACGGCGTCGAATGCATTTCCCATCTCGACGGCCGATGGCTTCAGTCCCGTGAACAGTTCGAAGGCGTCCGCCGCCTGGTAGATCGCGAGCTCGCGTCCGGTCATGACCTCGGCGCCCTTCGCTTTGGCGGCATTCAACAGCGGCGTCCAGAGCGGCGTGTAGACCGCGTCCGCCACCCAAATATCCCTGTGCAGCAGCGCATCCGGCACAGGCGTGCGACGGTTCGGCAGCATGCCGACCGGCGAGCCATTGACCACGCCGCTGACGCCGCGCATGGCTTCCTCGACGCTATCGGCAACCTTTGTGCTGCCACGGCTCTCGATCAGGCCGGCAAGTTGCGTTGCCTTGGCTGCATCAGTGTCGAAGATTCTGATTTCCGCCACGCCAATTCCGGCAAGCGCAAAGGCAATCGCCTTGCCAACACCGCCCGCGCCGATCACGGCGACAACGCTCTGCGCGGGATCGCGGACGAGTTCGGTGATCGCCCGGGCAAATCCCGTTGTGTCGGTGTTGTGCCCGATCAGCCGGTCATCCCGGACCACGACGGTGTTGACGGCGCCGATCGCGCGCGCACCGGGCGACAATTCGTCGAGCAGGGAAACCACCGTTTCCTTGTACGGGAAGGTGACGTTGACGCCCGCAAAGCCGAGGCGCCGCACGCCGTCGAGCAGCAACCGCAACTCTTCGCGGCCTGCACCGGCAACTTCGATAAGCTGGTAGTGGCAATGAGCGCCGAGCGCTTCGGCGGCCCGCTCATGCATCGCAGGCGATGCTGAATGCGCAATCGGCGCGCCGATCAGGCCGGTGAGGAAACGGCGATCGGCCGGAGCAATCGGGCGGGCGGCAGGGCTCATGATCTCGTCGTCGGGCGCAAATGCGCGTAAGGGCCAGCGGACGGCTCGGGAACGTCCCGATCCGGCCGAACGATAGCGCTTTGCCGACCTAACACAATTACCCATTTATGCCAGATAGATAACATCATGTTATTTCTTGCGCGGCTTGGAATCGGGCTTTCGCAGCGCCGCCTTGCCCGGCCCCACCGCCCGCATTTCCGAGCGCAGGCAGTCGATAAAATGCTCGATGTGCAGCGACAGCGGCGCGCCGCGCTTTACCGCGATGTAGGTGTCGAACCTGGTCGGCTCGACGATCTTCAATAGTTCGACGCCGGGATAGCCGCCATGCGCGACGGTAAACTGGTCGATCACGGCGATACCGAGGCCGGCTTTCACCAGCGCGCACACCGTGGTGCCGAAGCGCGCGCGGATGGTGATGTCGTAGTCGAGTTTGTTGCGCGCAAATATCTCCGCCATGATCCGTCCATAGGGATCGTTGGGATCGATGCCGATCAGCGGATAGCGGATGATTTCCTTGGCCGAGACCTGCTTGCATCCCGCAAGCTCATGTCCCGCCGGCACGATGCAGAACAACTCGCCCGAGGCCAGCGGCAGGAAGTCGAGGCCGGGATGCTCGAGCCGGTAGCTCATGGCGACGCAATCGCCGCGGCCGAGCAACAGGTAGTCGACGGCTTCTTCGATCTTGAGGATGTTGATGTCGATCCGCAATTCGGGATAGCGGCGCCGCACCCGCTCGATCGCGCGCGGCACCATCACCTGCGAGATGCTCGGCACCGAGCCAATGCGCAGCTCCGACAGGTCGCCGCGTCCAATCTTGGAGATGATCTCGGAGAGATCATCCATCTTCTCGTAGACGCCGTTGATCTGCTCGAAGATGTTGCGGGCTTCCGCTGTCGGGAAATAGCGCCCGTTCTGGCGCTGGAAGAACCGGACGCCCAGCGACTTCTCGGTATATTTTACCAGCCGGCTGATGCCCGGCGCGGATACGTTCAGAAGTCTCGCAGCTCCGCCGATCGTGCCGGTCACCATCACGGCGCGGATCACCTCGACCTGGCGAAGCGTCATCATGTGCGAAGTCTTGCCTGTCGCGCCGCTCCTGCGATGCAGTCGCGGCTACACGTCGAAGAACACCGTCTCGTTATCGCCCTGCAGATGGATGTCGAAACGATAGATCGCATTGCCGCTGCCCGGTTGGCGCGTCGCGATCAGCGTGGAGCGGCGCTCGGCCGGGACCAGCGCCAGCACCGGATCGGCGGCATTGGCCGCCTCGCCGTCGAAATAAATTCGCGAGTAATTATGCAGGAGCATGCCACGTGCGAACACCGCAAGCACGATATGTGGCGCCTGCGGCTTGCCGTCGGGATCGGGCACCACGCCCGGCTTGATCGTGTCGAACGCATAGCCGCCTTTGGCATCGGTGCCGATGCGGCCGAATCCCTTGAATGACGTATTCGGCAATGCCCGCTTGTCCTGCGGATCGGAGAACCGGCCCTGCGCGTCCGCCTGCCAGATCTCCAGCATGCAGTCCGGCACCGGCACGCCGTCGCCGTCGAACACCGTGCCCTCGACGCGAATGCGCTCGCCCGAGGTGTCCGGCGTCACCAGATTGTTGTTGAACGCATCGTTCCAGTCGTATTTGCCATTCGGCGTCAGGCCATAGGCGAAATACGGACCGACGGTCTGCGACGGGGTAATGCCGTCCGGTTTGGTCTGAGGCACTTAACTGTTCTCCATCGGCGTGGCGTTGCGCCCGCGCAGCACAATGTTGAAGCGGTAGCACAGCGCCCAATCCGGCTTGGTGTTCTCCAGATCGAATGACGAGATCATCCGGTTGCGCGCCTTCTCGTCGGTGACCGAGTTGAAGATCGGATCGAACGGGAATAGCGGATCGCCGGGGAAATACATCTGCGTCACCAGGCGCGAGACGAAGGAGTGGCCGAACACCGAGAAGTGGATATGGGCCGGCCGCCAGGCGTTGTGGTGATTGCCCCAGGGATAGGCGCCGGGCTTGATGGTGACGAAGCGATAGTAGCCTTGCGCGTCGGACAGCGCGCGGCCGGCGCCGGTGAAATTCGGATCGAGCGGCGCGGGATGCTGGTCGACGACGTGGACATAGCGGCCGCAGGAATTGGCCTGCCAGAGTTCGACCAGCGTGTTCGGCACGCCGCGGCCGTCTTCATCGAGCACATGGCCGTGCACGATGATGCGCTCGCCGATCGGTTCGCCCTTGCCGTGAACGGTGAGGTCATGATCGTTCGCGCGCACGGTCTCGTGGCCATAGACCGGCCCGGTCAATTCCGACAGCGTATGACGCATCGGAATCAGCGGCTTGGAGGGCGAACGCTTGACCGTGCTTTTGTAGGCGGGAGACAGCCGCGGCGGATGCGCCGCGAGACTTTGCACTGGATAGACCAATGTCATGACGAATTCCTCCCTCGCATCGCAGTCGCCGCGCAAAATGCTTTGCGATTTTGTCGCTGAGCCGCGCCGCCGGATCATTATATGACATAACTAATTTGGGAAAGAGCGATTTTTCACCTTCCCAAGCCATTGTCTTAATTGACCTTTTCGATCGCGACCGCGACGCCTTGGCCGACGCCAACGCACATGGTTGCCAAGGCAAGCTTTCCGCCCCGCTTCTCCATGCCGTGCACCGCCGTCAGCGCCAGCCGCGCGCCGCTCATGCCGAGCGGATGGCCGAGCGCGATCGCGCCGCCATGCGGGTTGACGAAGTCGGCATCGTCCTTGACGCCCAGTTGGCGCAGGCAGGCTATGCCCTGGGAAGCGAAGGCTTCATTGAGCTCGATCAAATCGAAGTCAGAGATCTTGATGCCAAGCCGCTCCATCAGCTTCTTCGTCGCCGGCACCGGACCGATGCCCATGATGCGCGGCGGCACCGCGGCCGAAGCAAGCCCGAGGATGCGCGCCCGCGGCGTCAGCCCGTGCTTCTTCACAGCTAGCTCAGAGGCAAGGATCATCGCCGCCGCGCCGTCATTGACGCCGGATGCATTGCCCGCCGTCACCGTGCCGGGATTGCGCACGATCGGCTTCAACTTTGCCAATCCTTCGAGCGTCGTTTCGGGACGCGGATGCTCATCCTTGTCGACGGTGATGGGACCTGCCTTGCCACCGGGCACCTGGATCGGCGTGATTTCCTCGGCGAAATAGCCCGAGGCGATCGCAGCACAGGCGCGCTGCTGTGAGCGGATCGCCATCGCATCCTGGTCGGCGCGCGATACCTGGAATTCTTCGGCGACGTTCTCGCCGGTCTCCGGCATCGCATCGACGCCATACTGCGCCTTCAACAGGGGATTGATGAAGCGCCAGCCGATCGTGGTGTCGTAAATCTCGGCCGAGCGCGCAAACGCTTCCGGCGCCTTGCCCATCACGAACGGCGCCCGCGTCATCGATTCAACGCCGCCGGCAATCGCGAAGTCGATTTCCCCGGCGCGGATCGCGCGGCCTCCGGCGCCCACCGCATCGAGACCCGACGCGCAGAGGCGGTTCAGCGTCTGACCGGGAACCGATTCCGGCATGCCCGCGAGCAACAGCGCCATCCGCGCGACGTTGCGGTTATCCTCGCCGGCCTGGTTGGCGCAGCCGAAAAATACTTCGTCGACCTGCGACCAGTCGAGATCGGGATGCTTCGCCATCAGCGCCTTGATCGGGGCTGCGGCCAGATCGTCGGCACGCACCTTGGCGAGCGATCCGCCGAAACGGCCGATCGGGGTCCGGACGGCATCGCAAATGAATACATCACGCATAGAATCTCTCCCTGAATGCCGTGCTTTAGGCGTTGACCCAGATTTGATGGCGAGTTTTAGGAGCGCACCCGCGGCAGGTCAATTGAGGCATGGCTGCCCCGCGGCGGTTTCGCGGAGGGGCCGTCATGCTCCGGGCGTATAATCGGTCGAGCGGCCCAGGCGTGGAAAACTCTGACAACGCAGGTAAGGGAATAGGACCGAGCGGCGAAATTCTGTAGTTTGCCGCCCGCATGACCATCCAGCAATCCATCCCCGCCCCCGCAGCTCCCGAGGCCACGCCGGCGACCGATGCACCTTCGCGCGTCACGCCGATGATGGAACAGTACCTTGAGATCAAGGCTGCCCACCCCGGGCTGCTCTTGTTCTACCGGATGGGCGATTTTTACGAGCTGTTCTTCGAGGACGCCGAGATCGCCTCGAAGGCGCTCGGCATCGTGCTGACCAAGCGCGGCAAACATCAGGGGATGGATATCCCGATGTGCGGCGTGCCGGTGGAACGCTCCGAGGATTATCTGCATCGCCTGATCAATGCCGGCCATCGCGTTGCCGTATGCGAGCAGACCGAGAATCCGGCCGCCGCGCGCGCCCGCGGCAACAAGAGCGTGGTGGCGCGCGGCGTGGTGCGGCTGGTGACGCCGGGCACGCTGACCGAAGACACCCTGCTCGATGCCCGCACCAACAATTATCTGCTGGCAATCGCGCGCGCCCGCGCCTCCTCCGGAGGCGACCGCATTGGCCTCGCCTGGATCGATATCTCGACCTCCGAGTTCATGGTCACGGAATGTTCGACCGCGGAACTGGCGGCGACGCTGGCGCGGATCAATCCGAACGAGGCCATCGTCACCGACGCGCTCTATGGCGATCCTGATTTGGGGCCGCTGCTGCGCGAACTGCCGTCAGTGACGCCCTTGACCCGCGACGTCTTCGACGGCGCCACCGCGGAGCGGCGCCTCTGTGACTATTTCGCGGTCGCGACCATGGATGGTCTTTCCGCGATGACGCGGTTGGAGGCGACCGCTGCGGCCGCCGCCGTCACCTATATCGACCGCACCCAGGTCGGCAAGCGTCCGCCGCTGTCGCCACCATCGCGGGAGGCTGCGGGCACGACGATGGCGATCGATCCCGCCACCCGCGCCAATCTCGAACTGACCCGGACGCTCGCCGGCGAGCGGCGCGGATCGCTGCTGGATGCGATTGACTGCACGGTCACCGCCGCAGGCTCCCGGCTACTGGCGCAACGGCTCGCCGCGCCTCTCACCGACAGCGCCGCGATTGCCCGGCGGCTGGATGCGATTGCGACATTTGTTACCGATAGCGCCGCACGTGACGATATCAGGACCACGCTGCGCGCTGCACCCGACATGTCGCGTGCATTGGCGCGGCTGTCGGTCGGTCGCGGCGGCCCGCGCGACCTCGCCGCTTTGCGCGACGGCATTCTCGCGGCAGACCAGGCGCTGGCGCGCCTCGTGCAGCTCGAAGCCGCACCGGCTGAAATCATCGCCGTGATGGAGGCGCTGCGCCGCCCCTCGCGCGATTTCGCGCGCGAATTCGAACGCGCACTCGCCGAGCAACTGCCGCTGATCAAGCGCGACGGCGGCTTCATCCGCGAGGGCTATGATACCGCGCTCGACGAGAGCCGAAACCTGCGCGACGCCTCCCGCCTCGTGGTCGCCGCGATGCAGGCGCGCTACGCGGACGATACCGGCATCAAGGCACTCAAGATCCGGCACAACAACGTGCTCGGCTATTTCGTCGAGGTCACGGCGCAGCACGGCGACAGACTGATGGCGCCGCCGCTGAACGCGACCTTCATACACCGCCAGACGCTCGCGGGGCAGGTTCGCTTCACCACGTCCGAGCTCGGCGAGATCGAGGCCAAGATCGCCAATGCCGGCGACCGCGCCCTCAATCTGGAGCTGGAAATTTTTGAGCGGCTTTGCGCCATGGCGCTGGCCGCCAGCGACGATCTGCGCGCCGCGGCGCATGCGTTCGCGCTGCTCGATGTCGCGACCGCGCTCGCGAAGCTTGCGATAGACGACAATTACGTGCGGCCAGAGGTCGACGGCTCGCTCGGCTTCGCCGTTGAGGGCGGCCGGCATCCGGTGGTCGAACAGGCGCTGAAGCGCGACGGCCAGCCGTTCATTGCCAATGCCTGCGACCTCTCGCCGGGGCCTGGCCAGAAGTCGGGTCAGATCTGGTTGATCACCGGCCCGAACATGGCCGGTAAGTCGACGTTCCTGCGCCAGAACGCCTTGATCGCGCTGATGGCGCAGATCGGCTCCTACGTGCCGGCATCGCGCGCCCGGATCGGCGTCGTCGACCGCCTGTTCTCACGCGTCGGCGCGGCCGACGATCTCGCGCGGGGACGATCGACCTTCATGGTCGAGATGGTCGAGACCGCCGTGATTTTGAACCAGGCCAGCGAGCGCTCGCTGGTTATCCTCGACGAGATCGGCCGCGGCACCGCCACCTTCGACGGCCTCTCGATCGCGTGGGCCGCGATCGAGCATCTGCACGAGGCCAATCGCTGCCGCGCGCTGTTCGCCACGCATTATCACGAGCTGACCGCGCTCTCCGCCAAGCTGCCGCGGATGTTCAACGCCACCGTGCGCGTCAAGGAGTGGCAGGGCGATGTCGTATTCCTGCATGAGGTGCTGCCGGGCTCGGCCGATCGGTCCTACGGCATCCAGGTGGCGAAGCTCGCGGGCCTGCCTCCGGCGGTGATCGCGCGCGCCAAGTCGGTGCTGGCCAAGCTCGAGGCGCAGGACCGCGGCCAGACCGCCCGCGCGCTCGCCGATGATCTTCCGCTGTTCGCCGTCCCCTCCCGCGCTGCCGCCGAAGCCGCGGCCCCGAGCGAGGCGGAGCAACTGGTGGAAGCGGTGAAGGCCTTGCATCCCGATGAGATGTCGCCGCGCGAGGCGCTGGAGGCGTTGTATGCACTGAAGGCGAAGCTGCCGAAGGGGTAGTCCATCGTCATTGCGAGCGACGCAATGACGGCTAGGTCGCCGCCTTGCTCCGCCCCAGCCACCACAGGCTCAGATTCCAGCCGATACACGTCGCGAGCGCGAGGCTCAACCCAACCGCCGAGCCGAACTGCGGTGCTGCGACATGCAGCACGGCGATCGCGATGCCCAATCCGATCAAGCCCCAGGCGCTGTTGGCGAGCACGGCCGCGGTCGGCGGGCCGCCGATCCGGGGATGCAGGATCAGCATCATCGAGGTGAACACGATCGGGAACAGCGCGATCATGCCGCTGATCTTGGGACCGACCCAGCTGGATGTCGTGACCACCGTCGCCACCAAGGTTGCGACCAGCGAGGCGCGCAGCGGAATGTCGTACCAGCGCCGCCGGATCGGCGGCATTTTGGCGTGGCGGTAGCGGGCAAGCAGCGGGACGCAGATGGCAAACGCAATGGCGTTCACGATCAGACCGCCGGCGAGCGACCATTGCACCGAGCGGATGATCGCGGCGAACGCGAGCCATACGGCGACCGCCGCGAGGCAACTGAGCAGCGCGCCGTGGCGCTGCGCCAGCACGACGTAGGTCAGCCCCAGGAAGATCGTCGCGGCATTGATCGGCAGGCTCGCCAGCGCGCCCTCGGCGATGAAGGCCGCGTCATGATCGAGCGCGAGAAATACGTAGGACGGCCCCGCCGAGATCGGCAGCGTCGCGATCAGCGCGCCGATGACGGGGCCCGAGCGTTCGGTGACGATGGAAGCCGTCACCACGAATGCCGCGGTGATCGCCATGCGCAGGCCGAGCGTCAGGATGAAGGCGAGTTCGGGGGACATTTACCTGTCGTCCCTGCGAACGCAGGGACCCATACGCCGCGGCGTTTCGATTATGGGCGGTGCGGCTCTTCTACTTCCTCACCAATGGACTTCGGTGGTTATGGGTCCCTGCGTTCGCAGGGACGACGTCGAGCAATGTGCCTCACACCCGCTTCATCGACACCGAGACTTTCGGGCCGTTCTTGATGGTCTGATAGACCACGCAATAGCGCTCCGTCAGCTTGAGCAGCAGATCGAGCTTGTCCTGCGGCGCGTCGGTTGCGACCTCGAAGCGCAGGCGGATCTCCTCGAAGCCGACCGGGGCTTCCTTGTCGACGCCGAGGGTGCCGCGGAAATCCAGGTCGCCTTCAGCGATGACGTTGCCGGTCTTCAGGGGAATATCGGTGGCGGTGGCAACCGACTTCAGCGTCACGCCGGCACAAGCGACCAGGGCTTCGAGCAGCATGTCGCCGGAGCAGAGTTCCAGGCCGGAGCCGCCGGTGGCGGGGTGCAGCCCCGCAACTGCCAGCGCGCGGCCGGTCTCGACCTTGCAGGCAATGCCTTCTTGGTCGATCGAGCCTTTGGCTTTGAGGGTAATGACCGCGGCCGAGGGATCGGACTTGTAGCGTTCCTTGATCGGGGCCTGCATCGCTCGGAGTTCGGCGGCGTCCATTTTCTACTCCCGGATTTTTTTGTGCATCGGATATACTGGGCTATCGACGCGCTGTCATCACACACCCTCGTGGCTGCCCGCATGCTCCATCGGAAATCCCCACTTTTCCAACGGGTTATGGCTGGCATTCACCGAGGCGGCGGCATAGCTTTGCGTTGACCGTACAATCGCCCGTGACAGCCCCTGCGCCGTCCGATATCGGGGAGATCATGGACAGCATCGTGACAGAGGACCGCGCCGGGGCGGATGACCGTTTCGATACCGCGCGGATCACCGCAGCGGTCGATGCGCTGGCCGAAAAACATGCCGGCCGCGAGGACGTGTTCCGCTCGGCGCTGGCGCAATTGCTCAAGGCCGAGATGATCGCGGCGCGCGCCACCGCGCAGGCCGTGCTCTTGAAGGATCGCCATGGCCGCCGCTGCGCGGAGCGGCTCTGCTTCATGCAGGACGAAATCATCCGCATTCTCTATGCGGCCGCGACGCGGCATCTCTATCGCTCGCACGTGCCATCCGGCGCGGAGCGCATGGCTGTCGTCGCCACCGGCGGCTACGGCCGCGGCCTGATGGCGCCGGAATCCGACATCGATCTGTTGTTCATCCTGCCCTACAAGCAGACCGCCTGGGGCGAGCAGGTCGCCGAAGCCATTCTCTATTGCCTGTGGGACATGGGATTGAAGGTCGGCCACGCCACGCGCTCGGTCGATGAGTGTATCCGCCAGGCGCGCGGCGACATGACGATCCGCACCGCGATCCTGGAGACGCGGTTCTTGACCGGCGACCGGCCGCTCTATGACGAGCTGGTGGCCCGGTTCGACAAGGACGTCGTGCAGGGCACGGCTGCCGAATTCGTCACCGCCAAACTCGCCGAGCGCGAGGAGCGACACCGCCGCGCCGGGCAATCGCGCTATCTGGTCGAGCCCAACGTCAAGGACGGCAAGGGCGGCTTGCGCGACCTGCACACGCTGTTCTGGATCGCCAAATACGTCTACCGCGTGCGCGAGACCGGGGAGTTGGTCGAGCGCGGCGTGTTCGACGCGCAGGAATACCGCACGTTCCGCCGCTGCGCCGATTTCCTGTGGTCGGTGCGCTGCAATCTGCATTTTGTTTCCGGTCGCGCCGAGGAACGATTGTCCTTCGACATGCAGCGCGAGATCGCAGTCCGCCTCGGTTACACCTCGCACCCCGGCATGCAGGATGTCGAGCGCTTCATGAAGCACTACTTCCTGGTGGCGAAGGACGTCGGCGACCTCACCGCGATCCTGTGCGCCAAGCTGGAAGAGGAGCAGGCCAAGCCCGCGCCGGTCCTGAGCCGGATGGTGGCGCGGCTGCGGCCGGCCCCCAAGCGCCGGCGGGTGCCCGACAGCGACGACTTCATCATCGACAACAACCGCATCAATCTCGCCGCGCCCGACGTCTTCAAGCACGACCCGGTCAACCTGATCCGCATCTTCCATCTGGCGCAGAAGAACAACCTCGCTTTCCACCCCGACGCAATGCGGACGGTGACGCGCTCGCTGAAACTGGTGAACAGCCAGCTCCGCGAAAATCCGGAAGCCAACCGGCTGTTCATGGAGATCCTGACGTCGAACGACGCCGAGACCGTGCTGCGGCGGATGAACGAGACCGGCGTGCTCGGTCACTTCATCCGCGCCTTCGGCAAGATCGTGTCGATGATGCAGTTCAACATGTACCACCATTATACGGTGGACGAGCATCTGATCCGCTGCACCGGCTTCCTGCAGGAGATCGAACGCGGCGGCAATGACGAGTTCACGGTCGCCAGCGACCTGTTCCGCAAGATTCAGCCTGAACATCGCGCGGTGATCTATGTCGCGACCCTGCTGCACGACGTCGCCAAGGGCCGCCCGGAGGATCATTCGATCGCGGGCGCCAGGGTGGCGCGGCGACTGTGCCCGCGGCTCGGCTTCAACACCGCCGACACCGAGCTGGTGGCCTGGCTGATCGAAGAGCATCTGACGATGTCGACGGTGGCGCAGTCGCGCGACCTCTCCGACCGCAAGACGATCGAGAATTTTGCCGCCGTCGTGCAATCCGTCGAACAGATGAAGCTGCTGACCATCCTGACCACCGCAGATATCCGGGGCGTCGGCCCCGGCGTGTGGAACGGCTGGAAGGCGCAATTGCTCCGCACGCTTTATTACGAAACCGAGCCGGTCCTGACCGGCGGCTTCTCGGAAGTGAACCGCGCCCAGCGCATCGCAGTGGCGCAGGCCGAATTCCGCACCGCCTTCACGGAATGGCCGGAGGAGGAGCTCAATGCCTATATCGGGCGGCATTATCCCGCCTACTGGCTCAAGGTCGATCTGCAGCGAAAAATCCGCCAGGCGCGCTTTATCCGCGCCAGCGAACAGGCCGGACATCAGCTCGCGATCAATGTCGGCTTCGACGAGGCGCGCGGCGTCACCGAATTGACGATACTGGCGACCGACCATCCGTGGCTGCTGTCGATCATTGCGGGTGCCTGCGCGTCTGCCGGCGCCAACATCGTCGACGCGCAGATCTACACCACCACCGACGGCCGCGCGCTCGACACCATCGCGATATCAAGGGAATACGACCGCGACGAGGACGAGGGGCGGCGAGCGACCCGGATCGGCGAGATGATCGAGCACGTGCTCGAAGGCAAATTGCGGTTGCCCGAAGTGGTGGCACGCAAGGCCGCCAACCGCGGCAAGGTGCGTGCATTCGCGGTCGAGCCCGAGGTCATCATCAACAACCAGTGGTCGGATCGCTACACCGTGATCGAGGTCTCCGGCCTCGACCGCCCGGGCCTGCTGTATCAGCTCACCACCGCGATCTCGAAGCTCAACCTCAACATCGCCTCCGCTCATGTCGCGACCTTCGGCGAACGCGCCCGCGACGTGTTCTACGTCACCGATTTGCTCGGCGCCCAGATCAACGCGCCGACCCGGCAGGCCGCGATCAAGAGCGCGC
The DNA here is from genome assembly GCF_036924675.1 of Bradyrhizobium sp. AZCC 1578. Taxonomy (NCBI): domain Bacteria; kingdom Pseudomonadati; phylum Pseudomonadota; class Alphaproteobacteria; order Hyphomicrobiales; family Nitrobacteraceae; genus Bradyrhizobium; species Bradyrhizobium sp. AZCC 1578. The sequence continues at coordinate 4,247,395 of NZ_JAZHRZ010000001.1, read as the reverse complement.
TGCTTCATCTGCTCTCTGCCGAAGACAACGTCGCCAAGCCGGCGGCGTGATATGTCGTTGCTCTCGCGGCGGTCCAGCCGTCATTGCGAGCCAACGGGTCGCAATGACGCGGAACTAGCAACGCAATACTCGACTGTCGTCCCTGCGTTCGCAGGGACCCATACGCCGCGGCCCGCGGAAATGGCACACTGCGAGACGGCTTTGCTTCAACAACGAAGTACGGTGGTTATGGGTCCCTGCGTTCGCAGGGACGACGCGCATCAGAGAAGTGCGATCGCCGAGAGATGGTGGGCACGGCGCATGCGCGCCTTTGCCCACCCTGCGCTGCTAAGTAGTCCGTTCTGCCGCAGCCCGAGCGTGAGACTCGAGTGCGGCCAAGCTCGCCGCGACGAAGGTAAGATAGCTTGCCTGCGCAATCAGGATGCCCAGATCGAACAGGTCAAATAGGCGTTCCCACGGGCTCTCTACCGGGACGACGTTTGCTCGCCTGCCTCCATCGATAACGATAGGCTGAAACCTGCGGTCGCGGCCATTTGTTGCGGGTTCGATGTCGTCAGAGCAACGGATCAAATGCAAATGTGCTTTCGGCATATCAATCCCCTGAGTTCGGTCGGTGATCCCCAACGAAGCGGGTTTGACCACGGCGATGGGCCGGCAAGGGGTCAGGTCGTTGGGCCTTTCCGTAACACTCTTCCCGCATGGCAAAACCTGCGCTCTGCCGCCATCCGGATAGCCAATCAGCGTAATCGTCGAGGGGGAGCGGACCATTGAACGGAGGTTGATCCAAACATTCCATTCGGTTGGGCGGATCATACCGAGGTTTAGGATCGCAGTCTGGCCCTCGCCCACGAAAGATCGCGCGCCCGAACGTTAAAGAGCCGCGGATGATCAGCCGATTTTACCCGCCGGAAATCCGAAAAGCTGCTAGTATCCAGCCCGTTAGGAGGGCGACGTTGTCGCCGCTGATGGTCGCGAACACCTGGCGACGCAGCGCCGCTCGGGATGGCCGAGTGTCAGTGCTGATGATGCGTAAGCCGACGATAAAGTCCGGGAGCTCGGCCGAGCAATGGCTGCTCGGCAGCATGGCGCTGGCGTTGGGAGCGGTGGCCGGAATCTGGCTGCTGCTCGGCCCAGTGCCGATGGCCGCGCCTCATTTCATTGCGTTCGTGCTGCTGATTGCTTCGCTTGCCGCCTCATTGGTCATGATGGGCCTGGTGGGGCGTACCCGACGGCAGATGGAAGCCGTGCTTGAGGGCCGACTGAGCGCCCGAAACGCGCGCGATCGAGGCGCTGCGCCACAGCGAGGCGCAATGGAGGGAGGTGTTCGAGCATAACCCGGTGATGTACTTCATGGTCGATGCGACGGGAACCGTGCTGTCCGTCAATACATTCGGCGCCGCACAACTTGGCTACTCCGTCAGCGAATTGCTCGGGAAATCCGTGCTGAAAGTCTTTCCGGCCGAAGAGCAACCCGCCGCCCAGAGCAACGTCGCCATATGCCTGGAGAATATCGGCCAGACCCACAGTTGGGAGATATGCAAGGTACGCAAGGACGGCTCAACCCTCTGGGTTCGCGAGAACGCTAAAGCCGTGCGGCGGCTGGACGGCCGATTGATCGTCCTGATCGCGTGCGAGGACATCACGGAGCGCAAGCAGGCTGAAAATGCGCTGCGGCAGAGCGAAATGTATTTGGCCGAAGCCCAGCGATTGAGCCACACCGGCAGCTTCGGCTTGCGCGTCGCCAGCGGCGAAATCATCTGGTCGGAAGAGACGTTCAGAATATTTGGATTCAGAAAGGCCCCCTCCATCAAGCTCGCCACCGTCATTCAACGCATTCATCCGGACGATCGCGGACGCGTGCAACGGACCATCGACCGCGCGTCCAGCGAGGGCAAGGGCTTCGCGCATAGCTATCGATTGCTGATGCCCGATGGATCGATCAAGCATGTCCACGCCACCGCGCATGTGGTGAAGGATGCATCTGGCAGCATCGAATTCGTTGGGGCGGTAACCGATATCACGGCGCGCAAGCGAGCCGAGATGGAATTGCATGAAGCGCAGGCGACGCTTGCGCATGTCACGCGCGTGACTGCGCTTGGCGAACTTGCCGCCTCGATCGCCCACGAGGTGAACCAGCCGCTCGCTGCCGTGGTCACCAATGCCGCCGCATGCCGGCGTTGGCTCGACCGCGAGCCTCCCGATCTGAAGGAAGCGCGCGGGACCGTGGAGGCGATCATCAAGGACGGCAATCGTGCCGGCGAAGTGATCCAGCGGGTCCGCGCGCTCGTGAGCAAGGCGACCGATCAGAAGACAGCGCTTCACATTAACGATGTCATCAACGAGGTCATCAGCCTGGTGCAGCATGAGCTACTCAGCCACCAGGTATCGTTGCGGCTGGAGCTCTCGCCCGACCTGCCGCTGGTCATCGCCGATCGGGTCCAGTTGCAGCAGGTCATTCTCAACCTGGTCATCAACGGCATCGAGGCGATGCAGCCGGTCACGGACCGGCCGCGGGAACTGGTGATCCGGACAGGCCAGGACGAAGACGGGCAGATCGTGGTGACGGTGAAGGATTGCGGCGTTGGCCTCGCAGCCGAGAACGCTGGCCGGCTGTTCGACGCCTTCTTCACCACCAAATCCAGCGGCATGGGAATGGGCCTGTCGATCTGCCGCTCCATCATCGGCGCTCATGGTGGGCGGCTGTCCGCGTCCGGAAATGCCGGCCCTGGCGCGACATTCCAGTTCACCTTGCCGTTAACTCAGGAGGATGCAGCGTGAACGCGCGGCCGGCATCGCCTTCCAGCCTCGCAAGCGTCGAGGAACCGGTCGTGTTCGTCATCGACGACGACGCATCGGTACGTGAGTCACTGAGCAATCTCTTTCGCTCAGTGGGATTGCGCGTCGAGGTGTTCGGTTCGGCTCACGAGTTTCTGCAGTACAAGCTTCCGAATGCCCCCAGTTGCCTGATTCTTGACATCAGGCTGCCCCGGCTGAGCGGCCTCGACTTTCAGGCCGAACTGGCCAAGGCCGACATTCACATTCCGATCATCTTCATGACCGGTCATGGCGATATTCCGATGACGGTTCGCGCAATGAAGGCCGGCGCCGTCGATTTTCTGACCAAGCCATTCCGCGATCAGGACATGCTGGATGCCGTAACCGCGGCAATCGAGCGCGACCGCAACAGCCGCGGCGAAGCGATGGTTCTCTCGGAGCTACAAGCGCTTTTCGCGACGCTAACTCCCCGCGAGCGGCAGGTGATGGCGCTGGTGACGTCGGGGCTCATGAACAAGCAGATCGCAGCCGAAATCGGCCTGGCGGAGATCACCGTGAAGATACATCGCGGGCATATCATGCGGAAAATGGGAGCGAAGTCGCTGCCCGATCTGGTACGGATGGCCGAGCTACTCGGGACCGGGCCTGCATCCGGCCGGTCGCAAACCTAAGTATGATTTTCCCTCGCTGATTTGCAGCGCACTCTCCCAAGACGCGGCGGCACAGCAAAAGACATCCTCTGGTCGTCTCCAGATAAAGGATCGCCTTGTCCAATCGGGCCATATCAATCATCGACGACGACGGGTCGGTTCGCGCCGCGACCCATAATCTCGTCAGGTCGCTTGGTTACGTCGTCCATTCATTTGCATCGGCCGAGGAGTTCCTGCAATCGCCGCATCTGAATGACACTTCGTGCGTGATAACGGATGTCAGAATGCCCGCCATGAGCGGGCTGGAGCTGCAAGCTCATCTACTCGCCACCGGCCATCGCTTTCCCTTCATATTCGTCACGGCCTTTTCGGTCGAAAGCGACCGCGCCCGGGCCATGAAGGCGGGAGCGACCTGCTTCTTGAGCAAGCCGTGCGATGGGGAAGCGCTGATCAAGTGCCTCGAAGCCGCGCTGGCGCCAAATGGCGCGGCGGCAACCAAATGAACCGATCCGGCCCTAGAGCCTCTCGGTTCTGATTGAATCAGAACCGGGCTCTAGATTCTTGTCTTGACGCGTTTTCTTGACGCGAACCGGTGTCCACTTCGCTGGAAAACGCTCCAGGGCGAGCCAGCATACGTAAGGATGATCTCGCCAAACATCTGGACGAATTGCAGACAAGCCCCGACCACGCCAGACTTCGCATCACCCTTCGAGAAACGAAGGGCGCAAAGCATCACACATTTTGATCGGAAAATGGCAATTCCCCGGAAGGAGGTCGCCATGCGTACAGAACCGCGTTGCTCCGAGTGTGACAGCGAAGGCCCCAAAATCATCTCTCTGCGAAATCCAGCGCGCGAGCGCTACTGCGGGCGCTTCTGTCTCGACAAGGGCCACGAGAGTTTCATTCGCTGGTTACGGCGTGCCGATGCGGAGATTGCGTCATGAAAAATTGTTGCGGAAATCCGGAATGCAAGCGACCCTTCGGGCTGGTCCGGCGTAGCTGGTACTTCCAGCAGTTTTGTTCGTCGAAGTGCCGAGAGATCTACAAGCGTCAACTGGAGCGCAACCGGACCTATTGGAAGTGGCTCTACCAGGTGCCGGAATCTGCGGCGCACAGAGACCATCTATCGTGCCGGTGATCGCGGAGGAGCCAGCATGGCAACAGTAAATGCGATGCTGGTGGGCGCGTTACTGGCGTGGGGGCCTCTGCTGATTGTATTCATCTATATCCTTCGCGACATGCGAAACGCGCCCCGTGACCCCGATTGACTTGAAACGGGTGACGACGCCGAGCGCAACGCGCCCAGCCGATCCGCCTCTCCTGTTCCCGAGCACGCAATCTCCACGCCCTCGTGCTTGAGCAGCCAGCGCTTGCGCTCCAGCCCGCCGCCGTACTTCACCAGCGAACCATTGGCGCCGATCAGGCGGTGGCAGGGCAGGACCACGCTGATCGGATTCGAACCGTTGGCATGGCCGACGGCGCGGACGGCGCGCGGCATCCGAAGTTTTGCGGCGAGCGCGCCATAGCTCATCGTCGTCCCTGCCGCGATCTTCGGCAGCGCGTTCCAGACCTTCTGCTGGAACGGCGTGCCGGCGACGCGCCATTCGATTGCCGCGAGGCGGTCGAGGTCGCCCTTGAAATAGCCGGTCAAGGCGGCGCGCAAACCACGCGGCGCCCGCCCGTTGTTCAAATTCACCTCGCCATAATGCAGACGCAGCAACTGCTTCATGCGCGGCTCATAGTCTTCCCAGTCCAGCGCGCGGAGCAGGCCGTCCGCATCGGTGACCAATAGCGCCGTGCCGATCGGCGTTGGCAGGCGGTCGAGGTTGAAATTCTCTGGCATCGTCATCCCTACAAAGATATCGGCAAGCGATCCGCACTTTTCACCTGCGGCGTATTAGTGTCCACCCGAATTCCGCTGCCGGTTGGCCGGATCCTCAGCGTGCAGGCGGCGCCCGTGGCGCTCGCCTTGGTGCTGCTCTGGCCGGCGTAACGGCCTCTCCCGTACTGCCTTGCATTGACAAAACCGTTCCGCCACACTCGCTCCCAACGATGACGTCCGGCCTTCCGAACGGATGACCGGAACAGGATCATCGGTCGAGATCAAGGGAAGGGAGCAACTATATGAGAAGTGGCGTTCTTCATCTGATCGCAGGCACGGCGGTCGCGATCGCACTGGCGTCACCCGCCAACGCGCAGAAGAAATACGATACCGGCGCGAGCGATACCGAGATCAAGATCGGCCAGACCGTTCCGTTCTCGGGCCCGGCCTCGGCCTATGCCGGCATCGGCAAGACGCAGGCCGCCTATTTCAGGATGATCAACGAAAAAGGCGGCATCAACGGCCGCAAGATCAACCTGATCCAGTATGACGACGCCTACTCGCCGCCGAAAGCCGTCGAGCAGGTGCGCAAGCTGGTCGAGAGCGACGAGGTGCTGTTCACCTTCCAGATCATCGGCACGCCCTCGAACGCCGCCGTGCAGAAATATCTCAACGCCAAAAAAGTGCCGCAGCTCCTCGCCGCGACCGGCGCCTCGAAATTCACCGACCCCAAGAACTTTCCCTGGACGATGGGATACAATCCCAATTACCAGTCGGAAGGGCGCATCTACGCCAAATACATTCTACAAAATCATCCCAACGCCAAGATCGGCATTCTGTATCAGAACGACGATCTCGGCCGCGACTACGTCACGGGCCTGAAAGAAGGGCTCGGCTCCAAGGCCGCGTCAATGATCGTCGCCGAAGTCTCCTACGAGCTGACCGATCCGACCATCGACTCGCAGATCGTCAAGCTGAAGGCCGCCGGCGCCGACCTGCTCTACGACGCCTCGACTCCGAAATTTGCGGCGCAAGCGATCAAGAAGGTCGCCGACCTCGGCTGGAAGCCGGTCCATATCCTCGACATCAATGCGAGCCCGGTTTCGGCGACGCTGAAGCCGGCGGGTCTCGACATCTCCAAGGACATCATCTCGACCAACTACGGCAAGGATCCGGGCGATCCGCAGTGGAAAGACGATCCCGGCATCCAGGCCTATTTCGCCTTCATGGACAAATATTACCCGGAGGGCGACAAGCTCAATACCGTCAACGTCTACGGTTATGGGACCGCGGAATTGCTGGTGAAGATCCTGCAGCAATGCGGCGACAACCTCACGCGCGAAAACATCATGAAGCAGGCCGCCAATCTGAAGAACGTCACCGGCAGCCTGTCGCTACCTGGCATGGTCACCAACACCTCACCGACCGACTACCGCATCAACAAGCAGATGCAGATGATGAAGTTCAACGGCGAGCGCTGGGAACTGTTCGGCCCGATCATCGAGGATACCGGACCGAGCGGTTAGCGCCTGCCCGATTCAAGACAGCAGCCGTCGGCATCACACGATGCCGGCGGCCTTTGCTTGTTTGGGCCACGCAATGCCCGCGCGGCCGTGCATCATTTTGCGGCTGACACAAGCAATGGATTCTTTTTGAGCAGACGGAACCTGACGCCCGAAACCCGGCTTTTGGATGCCTTGCATTGCAACATGGCTTCCGCCACTATTGTGGCAGCGACGACATCCGTGCGGCCGGACCGGCCGGCGGACAGATCAGCGCCAATCATAAAACAAACGAGGAATGCAGCATTATGAGGAAGGGTATTTTCCATCTGGCCACCGGCACGGCGCTCGCACTTGCGCTGTCGGTCTCGACGGCGTCGGCGCAGAAAAAATACGACACCGGCGCAAGCGACACCGAGATCAAGATCGGCCAGACCAATCCATTCAGCGGACCGGCCTCCTCCTATGCCACGATCGGCAAGACCCAGGCGGCCTACATCAAGATGATCAACGATCAGGGCGGCGTGAACGGCCGCAAGATCAATCTGATTCAGTATGACGACGCCTATTCGCCGCCGAAAGCGGTCGAGCAGGTACGCAAGCTGGTCGAGAGCGACGAGGTGCTGCTCACCTTCCAGGTTCTCGGTACGCCCTCGAACGCAGCGGTTCAAAAGTATCTGAACGCGAAGAAGGTGCCGCAGCTATTCGCGGCCACCGGCGCGTCGAAGTTCACCGATCCGAAGAATTTTCCGTGGACGATGGGCTTCAACCCCAACTACTTCGTCGAGGGGCGCATCTATGGCCAGTACATCCTGAAAGAACATCCGAACGCCAAGATCGGCGTGCTCTACCAGAACGACGACCTCGGCAAGGACTATCTGAACGGCATCAAGGCCGGCCTCGGCGACAAGGCGGCGAAGATGATCGTGGCGGAAGCTTCCTACGAAGTCTCCGATCCGACCATCGATTCGCAGATCCTCAAGATCAAGGACGCCGGCGCGGACTTGTTCTTCTCGGCGTCGACACCGAAGCAGGCGGCGCAGGCGATCAAGAAGATCGCCGAGCTCAACTGGAAGCCGGTGCACATCCTCGACATCAACGCCACCTCGGTCGGCGCGGTGATGAAGCCGGCAGGCCTCGAGGCTTCCAAGGGCGTGATCAGTGTCAACTACGGTAAGGATCCGCTCGATCCGACCTGGAAGGACGACGCCGGCATGAAGAAGTATTTCGAGTTCATGGCGAAGTACTATCCTGAAGGCGACAAGGATTCGAGCTTCAACTCCTATGGCTACATGACCACGCAATTGCTGATCCATGTGCTCAAGGCATGCGGCGACAATCTGACCCGCGAGAACGTGTTGAAACAGGCCACCAACCTGAAGAACGTTCAGCTCGACCTGCTGCTGCCGGGCATCTCGGTCAGCACCACGCCGACCGACTACCGCGTCAACAAGCAGTTGCAGATGATGAAGTTCAACGGCGAGCGTTGGGAAATGTTCGGCCCGATCCTCGAGGACAAGGGCGCGGCGGGTTAGGCCCGTTGAGCGAAGAGAACGATCGGCGGAAGAGCGATCGGCGGTCCTTCGGGGACCGCCGATTTTTTGTAGGGTGGGCACTCACTTAGGAATCTCCCCGAACGTCTTGCCGGCCGGCAGCACAGCGTGGCGGATCAGGCGGGAATCCTCGACCGCGGCCTGGCGGTGCTTCACCGCCTCGCGGTAGACGGGATCGCGGATCATTTCCGCGAACGCTGCGACATCAGGGTATTCGGCGATGAAGCAATGGTCCCAGCGCTCGTCTTGCGGCCCGATCAGCATCAGTTCGAACCTGCCCTGCCATACGATCCGTCCGCCGAGCCGTTCGAACACCGGTCCGCTTTCGCGCCCATAGGCAGCATAGGCTTCCGCGCCGGTCGCCTTGCGGCCGTCGGGATAGGCCGCCTCGACGCGCAGCCGGACGAGGTTGAGCATGTGGATCGGACCCGGCCGGTCATTGGCTTTGAATTGCGCGAACACTTCCTTGGTGGGATCGATGTGGCCCATGCCGCTTTCTCCTTAGAACGCTGCCGTTTGCGTCAATCCTAATACGGCCCCGCCGCACCTCCTAATCCCGCATTAACCTTTCCGTAACCGACCCTTAAACAGCGACCGCTAGCGTGCGGCGAGACGGGTGTGAACGGCGTTTGGCATGGCGTGGGGACGGAAAAGGAGCGGCGGACGCAAGGAGCCGCTGTTCGGGCTTCCGGCAGCGCTGGCGGAGCTGCGTCTCTCGCCCGAGGATCGCATTCCGGCTGCCACCGACGACGACGAATCGAAAAAGCCAGTGCCGAAGCGCAAGCACGAAGACGACGAGGACGAGCCGCCGCGCGAGCGCAAGCCGCGTGGCGCCAAAAGCGGCGCGAAGCGGCGCTCGAAACGCCGCTTCAGGTTCGGCCGTCTCGTTTATTGGGGCGCGGTGCTCGGCCTGTGGGCGGCGATCGCGATCATCGGCGTCGTGGTCTGGGTCGGCGCGCATCTGCCGGCAATCCAGTCGCTCGAAATTCCAAAGCGCCCGCCGACCATCCAGATTGTCGGCATCGACGGCAGCGTGCTGGCCTCGCGCGGCGAAGCGCCGGGCGCCAATGTCGCGCTGAAGGATCTGCCGCCCTACCTGCCGAAGGCGTTCATCGCCATCGAGGACCGCCGCTTCTATTCGCATTACGGCATCGATCCCGTGGGCATTGCACGCGCCGCGGTCGCCAACATCCTGCATCGCGGCGTTTCGCAAGGCGGCTCGACGCTGACGCAGCAGCTCGCGAAAAACCTGTTCCTGACCCAGGAACGGACGATTGCGCGCAAGCTGCAGGAAGTGGAGCTCGCGCTATGGCTGGAGCGCAAGCATTCCAAGAACCAAATTCTCGAGCTTTACCTGAACCGCGTCTATTTCGGCTCCGGCGCCTATGGCGTCGAGGCCGCGGCGCAGCGCTATTTCGGCAAGTCGGCGAAGAACGTCACCGTCGCGGAAGCCGCGATGCTGGCCGGCCTCGTCAAGTCGCCGTCGCGGCTGGCGCCGAACCGCAACCCCGAAGGCGCGGAAGCGCGCGCCGGAATCGTGCTCGCGGCGATGGCGGAAGCCAAGTTCATCAGCGACGCCCAGGCCAAGGCCTCGATCGGACATCCCTCCTACAACGTGAAGCCGGCCGGCGCCGGCACCATCAACTACGTCGCCGACTGGATCGGCGAAGTGCTCGACGATCTCGTCGGCCAGATCGACCTGAGCATCGTGGTCGAGACCACGATCGATCCGAAGCTGCAGAGCGTGGCGGAAGCCGCGATCATCGATGAGCTGGCGGCCAAGAGCGTGAAGTTCCATGTCACGCAAGGCGCGCTGGTGGCGATGACGCCCGACGGCGCGGTGCGCGCCATGGTCGGCGGACGGAACTACGCCGAGAGCCAGTATAACCGTGCAGTCACCGCCAAACGCCAGCCCGGCTCGGCGTTCAAGCCGTTCATCTACCTGACCGCGATCGAGGGCGGGCTTTCGCCGGAAACGATCCGACAGGACGCGCCGCTCGACCTGAAAGGTTGGCGGCCGGAGAACTATACGCATGAATATTTCGGCTCGGTGACGCTGACACAGGCGCTGGCAATGTCGCTCAACACGGTCGCGGTGCGGCTCGGCCTGGAAGTGGGGCCGAAGAACGTGGTGCGGACCGCACACCGGCTCGGGATTTCATCAAAACTCGAGGCCAATCCCTCGATTGCGCTCGGCACCTCTGAAGTCTCGGTAGTTGAGCTGGTCGGCGCTTACGCGCCGTTTGCCAATGGCGGGCTCGGCGTGTCCCCGTATGTGGTGACGAAGATTCGCACCAACGAAGGCAAAGTGCTGTACAGGCGCACGGCCGACCCGCTCGGGCAGGTGATCGAGCCGCGCCATGTCGCGATGATGAACGCGATGATGCAGGAGACGTTGCTCTCGGGCACCGCGCGGAAAGCGGAGATTCCAGGCTGGATGGCCGCCGGCAAAACCGGCACCAGCCAGGATTTCCGCGACGCCTGGTTCATCGGCTACACGGCCAATCTCGTCACCGGCGTCTGGCTCGGCAATGACGACAACTCGCCGACCAAGAAGGCGACCGGCGGCGGCCTGCCGGTGGAAGTGTGGACCCGCTTCATGCGCTCCGCGCATCAGGGCGTGCCGGTGGCAGGCCTGCCGAACGCGCAGCGGGGCGGATTTTTGTCGAACATGTTCCAGACCGCGTCGCAGGTCAGTGCACAGCCGCCGCAGTCCGCGCCGGTCCCATCAGGCGGCGGATATCGGCCTGCGCCGGCACGAACTTCCGCGCCGCCACCCAATCCAAATGCGCGCCCCGAGGCGGCTGCAGGACTCGATGGCTGGCTGGTGGACCGGCTGTTCGGAAGGTAGCGAGCCGCAAACCAATCCGTCGTCCCTGCGACGCAGGGATCCATACGCCGCGGCCTGTCGGGTGGGCGATGGAGTAGACGCCTTTACGCGCAACGAACTGCTGTGGTTATGGGCCCCTGCGTTCGCAGGGGCGACGGGACCTAATCCTCGACCCCATAGCGATGCAAATCGTTGCCATGGGTGTCGAGCCAGCGCTTGGCGCGTTCGACATGAATGCAGATGCGGTCGACGACCCTCCAGAACCTGGCTGAGTGGTTCATCTCGACGAGATGCGCGACCTCATGGGCGGCGAGATAGTCCAGCACATAGGGCGGCGCGAGGATCAATCGCCAGGAATACGACAACGACCCGGCCGAGGTGCACGAACCCCAGCGGCTCGACTGGTCGCGGATCGACACCCGCCTGACCCGCACGCCAAGTTCCGCCGCATAGGCGAGCGATGCCTTGTGCAGATCCTTGCGCGCTTCGCGCTTGAGGAAGTCGTGGACGCGCCGGTCCATGTGATCGTAGCCGCCGGCCACGCACAGAATCCTCTCGCCGCTGTCGCGGGTTTCAGTCCACACCGTGCCGCGTTCGCCGGCGCGATGCACCAGGCGATGCGGCACGCCGCGCAACGGTACGATCGTGCCGGGTTGAAAGGGCGCAGCCTTCGGCAAACGGCCGAGACGGGCGGCGATCCAGCCGCCGTGAAGCTGCGCAAAGTCCTTGGCTTCCGCGAGCGTGCCGCGCGGCGGCATCGTCAGGATGGCTTCGCGATCGGTTGGGTGAATGCGTAAGGTGTAACGCCGCGCCCGCCGATGTCGGCGCAGCCTGATCGCAAAGACTTGCGAGCAGTGTTTGACCAAAAGAGTCGCGGGTTCGGCGGGCCGCCGATAAAGGAGGGCGCGAGTAGCCATTTCTTGGAGTCCGGGGAGCAGGAGTTCGCCCGGATTCTGCCATATCCGCCGCCAGGGAAATCGCATCTAAATTGCTCGGCGCAAAAAACAAATCATTTGCCCAATATACAGGGGCTTGGCGACGAATCGCCCCTAGGGGATGGGCCTGGAACTCAAAATTTCGGTTGGAACCGGACGTCAAAAGCGGTCTCAAGGAGTGAGTCTGAACTCACCCCTTGATTCGACCGAAATCCGGATTGTTTGAATCTTCCCAGCAACTTATGGGCGACACGGAATCGGTGCCGCCGGCGCACTATTCGGCCGCACGGACCAATGTTGGCTTGATCTTAGCCGCTGACTCATTGGTATTCGTCGCCGACATCATGAAATCGGAGATGCGCGGCACGATTTCGGAACGGAATCGCGATCCGTTGAACACGCCGTAATGTCCGACGCCCTTTTGCACGTAATGGACGCGGCGATGATCGGGAATATGGGGGCATAAAGCGTGCGTCGCTTCGGTCTGGCCGAGCCCGGAGATGTCGTCGTTTTCGCCTTCCACCGTCATCAGCGCCACGCGCCGGATCTTTGATGGATCGACCGGCGTGCCACGATGAGTCATCTCGCCCTTGGGCAGCGCGTGCTTGACGAACACGAGATCGACGGTCTGCAGGTAATACTCCGCCGTCAGATCCATGACCGCGAGGTACTCGTCATAGAACTCGCGGTGCTTGTCGACCATGTCGCCGTCGCCCTTCACCAGATTGTTGAACAGCGCCTTGTGCGCGTCGGTGTGGCGGTCGAGGTTCATACTGATGAAGCCCGAGAGCTGCAAAAAGCCCGGATAGACGTCGCGCATCACGCCGGGATGCGGGAACGGCACTTTGGTGATGACATGGTTGCGGAACCAGTCGATGCCGCGTTCGGCCGCAAGGTTGTTCACCGAGGTCGGGTTGCGGCGGGTATCGATTGGGCCGCCCATCAAGGTCATCGACAGCGGCACGAAGGGATCGCGCACGGCTTCCATCACGGAGACCGCCGCCACCACGGGCACCGAAGGCTGACACACCGCGATCACATGCATGTTGCCACCGAGCACATGCAGCATCTCGATGACGTAGTCGACGTAGTCATCGAGATCGAAGCGGCCCTCGGTGAGGGGAACCATGCGCGCGTCGGACCAGTCGGTGATGTAGACTTCATGCGTCGGCAGGAACGCCTCGACCGTGCCGCGCAGCAGCGTCGCGTAATGGCCGGACATCGGCGCCACGATCAAAACGCGCGGATGGGGCGCGCGCAGCGGCCGGGTCAGCTTGCGATCGAAGTGCAGCAAACGGCAGAACGGCTTTTCCCAGATCGAGCGGACCTCGACGGGCGTCTGGATGCCGTTAACTTCGGTGAAGTCGAGCCCCCATTCGGGCTTGCCGTAGCGGCGCGTGGTGCGCTCGAACAATTCGCAGGCCGCCGCGACCGATTTGCCGAATTGCGTGTGCGACCACGGATTAAGCGGGTTTTGAAACAGTATCTTGGTGGCGTCGGTCACGGCCCGTGCCGGATTGAGCGACGCGTGGCCCATTTCGTACATCCAGTACATCGGCGTCGTGAGCGCCGGACTGCCTTCGGCCACCAGCGGCGGTGCGCCGCCAAACTCACCAATCGGCATTTTATTTCTGACCTTCTGTTTGCGCCGCAGCATAGTGCAGAATGCAAAATAATGCGTCAATGCGCCGAACGGGCCTGTCCACGCGCCAAAAGGCGTAGAAACCCCGGAAAACCACGGGAAACTGTGACTTATTCGCCACCCCCGAGCAAAGATCCGTGATGTTTGGCACTGCGCAAAAGAGCGAGGAAGATCGCAAAGGAAGCGGTAAACAGCACCGCGTTGATGGCCAGTGACCAGACCATCAGGTCGATCCTGAGCACGTGATCGATCAGAAGCGTACGCATGCCCTCGAACACATAGGTCGGCGGCAGCATCCACGCGATCCATTGCAGCCAGGCCGGCAGCACCGCGACCGGATAGTAGACGCAGGCGAGCGGCATCAGGCCGAACATCATCGTCCAGACGATGCTCTCGGCACCCAGCCCGTTGCGCAGCACCAGGCCTGAAACAAAGATCCCGATCGACCAGCTCGTGAAGATCAGATTGCAGAAGAACGCGATCAGCGGCAGGCCGATGGCGAAGAAATTAAAATCGAAGAAGAACAGCGCCAGCAGCGTCATCGGAATCACGCCGATCGCGAGCCGGATCAGGCTCATGATCATCAGCGAGATCAGGAACTCGATCGGCTTCAGCGGGCTCATCATGAGGTTGCCGAGGTTGCGCGCCCACATCTCCTCGAGAAACGAGATCGAAAAGCCAAGCTGCCCGCGGAACAGGATGTCCCACAGGATCACAGCGCCGATCAGCGTGCCGCCGGCGCGCGCGAAGAAATTATCATTCTGCGCGATGTAGTTCTGCAGAAAACCCCAGGTGATGATCTGCAGCGCCGGCCAGTAGATCAGCTCCAACAGCCGCGGCCACGACGACATCAGGAGATACCAGTAGCGCAGCACCATCGCCTGGATGCGGTGCGCGGAAATCCCGTGATGGGTGGCGGTAGCGCTCATGGCGCGGTCTCCGCCACCCGGCCGCGCGCGACGTCGAGGAACACGTCTTCCAGCGTGGTGCGGTTGTAGCGCGCCATGATCTGGTCGGGACTGTCGTCATCTTCGATGCGGCCGCGCTTCATGATGATGACGCGGTCGCACAGCCGCTCCACTTCCAGCATGTTGTGCGAGGCCAGCAGGATGGTCGCGTCATGGGTCCTGCGATAGTTCTGCAAATGCTGCCGCACCCAGTCGGCGGTATCCGGATCGAGCGAGGCCGTCGGCTCGTCGAGCAACAGCAGCTCCGGCTGGTTGATCAGCGCCTTTGCCAGCGCGACGCGGGTCTTCTGCCCGGCCGAGAGCTTGCCATTGGCGCGATCGAGAAAATCTTTCAGGTCAAGGTCCGAGGCGAGCTGCTCGATGCGCTCGGCGAGATTCTCCACGGCATAGAGCCGGCCGAAAATGGTGAGATTCTGCCGCACCGTGAGCCGCATCGGCATGTCGACATACGGGCTCTCGAAATTCATCCGCCCGAGCACCTCGGCGCTCTGCTCCGGCATCGCGTGTCCCAGCACCTGGACGCGGCCCGAGGTCGGCAGCACCAGCCCCATGATCATGGCAATGGTCGTGGTCTTGCCGGCGCCATTGCCGCCGAGCAGCCCGGTGACGCTGCCACGCGCGATCCGGAACGAGATGTCGTCGACCGCGCGGGTGGTCTTGTAGAGTTTTATCAGATGCGCAACCTCGATCGCGGCGGGACCTTGCGGCCCGGCCGCGGGCGATTGCGCTGGCGTGGCGTCACCTGTCGTCATGCAATCCGTTCATTGGGCCATCGCGGGGATGAGCGCAAGGCTTTGAACTTCGTGGCCATGAGGCCCTGCCCCACACGCGATCCAACGAATTTGTGATCGCGCGCCGCGACAGCTAAACTCCAGCAATGTCCGATGTCGCAGCCTCCGATTTCCGCCATCCGCACCGCTATGTCCGTCTCGATACGATCCTCCGGCTGCGCTGGCTGGCGGCGCTCGGCCAGCTCACCGCGATCTTTATCGTGGCGCATGGACTGGAGTTCGACTTTCCCGTTGTTGCCTGCGTGGCCGTCGTCGGGATCTCGGCGCTGCTCAATCTTGCGCTGCAGGTTGCCTTCAACCCGATGCAACGGCTGGAACCGGTCTATGCGGCGACGCTGCTCGCGCTCAACATCGTCGAATTGGCCGCGCTGTTGTTCCTGACCGGCGGCTTGCAGAACCCGTTTTCATTTCTGTTCCTCGGCCCCGTCCTGATCTCGGCGACGGTGCTGCCGATCCGGATGACGGCTGGCCTCGGGCTGTTGGCGGTCGCCTGCGCCTCGGCGCTGGTGTTCTTCCATCTGCCGCTCCCTTGGGACAGCGAAGACCCGCTGGTGCTGCCGCCGATCTATCTGTTCGGCGTCTGGCTCTCGATCGTGCTCGCGATCGGCGTCACCAGTCTCTATGCATTCCAGGCGACCGAGGAGGCGCGCAAACTTTCCGACGCGCTGGCCGCAACCGAGCTGGTGCTGACGCGCGAGCAGCATCTGACCCAGCTCGACGGGCTGGCCGCGGCTGCCGCGCATGAACTCGGCACGCCGCTATCGACGATCTTCCTGATTTCGCGGGAGCTGGAAAAGACCGTCGAGAGCAATGACCAGTTGGCCTCCGATCTGAAGACCCTGCGCGAGCAGGCGCAGCGCTGTCGCGACATCCTCGCCAAGATCACCCAGCTATCTTCGTCCGGGGCGCCGTTCGACCTCATGCCGCTGTCTACGCTGATCGAGGAAGTGGTGGCGCCACACCGCGATTTTGGCGTCACGATCAGGGTGCGGCTTGCTGTCGCAGCCACCCGGGAGCCTGTCGGTGCCCGGAACCCGGCGATTCTGTATGGCGTCGGCAACATCCTGGAGAACGCCGTCGATTTCGCGCGGACGACGGTAGAGGTTAACGCCTGGTGGAACGCGGATACGGTCGAAATCGTCATCTCCGATGACGGCCCCGGCATCGCCCCCGACATGCTGAAACGGATCGGCGAGCCCTATTTATCAAGGCGCCGCAGCGCCGATGAACCCCACCGCGAACGCGCCGGCCTCGGCCTTGGCGTGTTCATCGCCCGGACGCTTCTGGAACGCACCGGCGCGAAAGTTTCGTTCTCCAACCGGACCTTTCCCGATCACGGCGCCGTGGTGCGGATCGCGTGGCCGCGCGTCCGCTTCGAGGCCGAGGAAAGTGCTGCCGGGCCAGTGGATTAAAAGGCGTTAAGATTCAGGAAACCGGGGCTGCTCGACGCTGGGGCCCTTGGCAGTGCAAAATTACCGCGCCATATGGTCTATAAGTGCTCCGCATCCGCAACCGGGATACCTTGCCTTGAACGACATCGCCGAACTGAACGATCTCGCCGACCGCTCGCTGCTGATCGTCGAGGACGACAAGCCGTTTCTGGAGCGCCTGTCGCGAGCGATGGAAACCCGCGGTTTCGCGGTGACATCCTGTGACACCGTGTCTGACGGGCTGGCGCAGATCAACAAGTCAGCACCGGCCTTTGCGGTCGTGGATCTGCGGCTCGGCGACGGCAACGGGCTCGATGTGGTGTCGGCGCTCAAGCGCAAGCGCCCCGACGCGCGCACCATCGTGCTGACCGGCTACGGCAACATCGCAACCGCCGTCACGGCGGTGAAGATGGGCGCGGTGGACTATCTCTCGAAGCCTGCCGACGCCGACGACGTGGTCGCGGCGCTGCTCGCCAGCGGCACCGAGAAATCCGAGCTGCCGTCCAATCCGATGTCGGCGGATCGCGTGCGCTGGGAACACATCCAGCGCATCTATGAAATGTGCAACCGCAACGTCTCCGAAACCGCGCGGCGTCTGAACATGCACCGCCGCACCCTGCAGCGCATTCTCGCCAAGCGCGCGCCGCGGTAGTCCCCCGCTGTCAATCCCCGATCATCTCGGGGCCCCTCCAGGTTTGCCGAAGGCGGCCGTCGTCCTGCGCCGCAGGCATCGGCTATAATCAGCCCGGATCAACGGAAAATCTCGCACGGCAGGGTATGCGTGAAGACCGGTCGCAACGGCGCCGAGCCCAAGCGCGCCCGGCTAGGCTTGGGAGTGACCGGCAATGAAGCACTGGATGCGCTGGCTGCCAGGTCTCGACACCCTCCTTCGATATGAAGCGGGGTGGCTCAGGCACGATATCCTCGCCGGGCTCGCGCTGTCGTCCATGCTGGTCCCGGTTGGCATTGCCTACGCGGAGGCGTCGGGCTTGCCCGGCATCTACGGTCTGTACGCAACCATCATTCCGCTCTTTGCCTACGCATTGTTCGGCCCAAGCCGCATCCTCGTGCTGGGACCGGACTCGGCGCTTGTAGCTATCATCCTTAGCGTTGTCGTTCCGTTGTCTGGCGGGGATCCGGTCCGTGCGGCAGCCTTGGCCGGCATGATGGCCATCGTTTCCGGGGCGGTACTCATTCTGGCAGGCATCGCGCGCCTGGGCTTTGTGACCGAGCTGCTCTCCAAGCCGATACGCTACGGCTACATGAACGGAATTGCATTGACCGCATTGATCAGCCAGCTGCCAAAGCTGTTCGGCTTCTCGATCGAGAGCGAAGGATCTTTGCGGAGCTTGTGGGCGATCGCCGGTGCCGTCCTTGAAGGAAAGACCAACTGGGTGGCCTTCGGGATCGGGCTCGGCACGTTGGCGGTTATCCTGCTGCTCCAGAAATACAAGCGGCTGCCGGGCATTCTGATTGCAGTCGTCGGGGCAACCGCCGCTGTCGCTGCGCTGGACCTTACGACGCGTTACAGCGTGGCGGTTCTGGGTCCCCTTGCGCAGGGTCTGCCGGGTTTCGCCGTTCCCTGGATCGGTCCTGGCGATTTAGTTCCGGTGCTGATCGGCGGTTGCGCGATCGCCATGGTATCTTTTGCAGATACCAGCGTGCTTTCGCGCGCCTATGCCGCACGATTGGGCGATCACGTTGATCCCAACCAGGAGATGGTGGCGCTCGGCGCCGCCAATCTGGCAACCGGTCTTTTTCAAGGTTTTCCGATCAGCAGCAGCAGTTCGCGTACGCCTGTTGCGGAAGCCGCCGGCGCCCACACTCAACTGACCTGCGTCGTTGGTGCGCTTGCCATCGCTTTCCTTCTGCTGGTGGCGCCCAACCTCCTTCAGTATTTGCCTAACGCTGCGTTGGCCGCTGTCGTCATCGCCGCTGCGATCAGCTTGATTGAGGTCACCGACCTCAAGCGGATCTTCCGCATTCAGCCGTGGGAGTTCTGGCTATCGATCGTCTGCTTTGCCGGCGTCGTCGCGCTCGGAGTGATTCCGGGAATAGGTCTGGCAATCGCTATCGCCATTGCCGAATTTCTATGGGACGCCTGGCGCCCGCACTCCGCCGTATTGGGGCGCGCCGACGGCGTCAAAGGTTATCACGACATCACGAGATATGCGGATGCACGCCAGATCCCTGGGCTGGTTCTGTTCCGATGGGATGCGCCTCTGTTCTTCGCCAATGCTGAATTTTTCAAGGAGCGCGCTCTGGACGCGGTTGCGAAATCCCCGACGCCCGTCCGTTGGCTGGTCGTTGCGGCGGAGCCGGTCACCAGCGTTGACGTCACCGCCGGCGATACGCTCGCCGTGTTGGACGAGACGTTGCACGCACAGGGTATCGAGCTTTGTTTTGCCGAACTCAAGGATCCCGTAAAGGACAAGCTGAAAAAATTCGGACTGTTGGCGCAGCTTGGCGAGAATTGCTTTTTCCCAACCGTCGGCGCAGCCGTTTCCGGCTACCTGGAAGTCCATGACGTAGAGTGGGTCGACTGGGAAGACCGAGCCAAACGTTAGGGGGTGACATGCCGGGCACACGCTGATCGACTTCCGCCCTTGGCACTTGGTGGCCGTGATCGACGTCCCGACAAATGTCCGCTGGTCAGGGAAGAGCGGACCTCGAGGGTCTAGCCGCGATGTCCGAGAATGACCCCTTTTCAGACTTCGCGGGGCAAAGGCTTACTGCCAGCTGCGCGTTCTGCTACCTCTGGGTAGTTTTCTCAACGAACCCGAATTGCGATTATGCAGGGCAATTGCGGTGGCCGCCGGGGTGGGTCAGTCAGGCAGACGATCCAACTGCCTAGTCCAGGCGTCAACGATGTCCGATCCACGATCACTAACGCCGGAGATAAAGTTCCGCCGAGGCATTAGCTATGCCGGCGGTCTGGTCGCAATTGGACTGATCTATTTCGCCCTGGCAAAAGGCGGCCTTGCTCTCGCCTCTATTCATCCCAGTGCAACACCAATTTGGCCACCGACGGGTGTCGCGCTGGGGGCGGTGCTATTGTGGGGATATCGGACTTGGCCCGCAATTTTCACGGCGGCGGTGATCGCCAATGCGACGACCGCCGGCTCGGTTGCCACCGCAATTGCGATTGCGACCGGTAACTCTCTTGAAGCGATTGTTGGCGCTTACCTGATCAATCGATGGTCGGGCGGATGTAATACGTTTTCGATGCCAAATTCTGTCGCGAAGTTTGCTCTGATTTGCTTCGTGATCGCGACACCAATCAGCGCCAGCATTGGACTGATCAGCCTTGCAACCGCCGGGTACATCGAACCGACGAATTTCGTGGACGCCTGGGTCACATGGTGGCTGGGAGATGTGACCGGTGCGCTGGTCATTGCCCCTGTTATTGTGCTTTGGGCATCAAGCCACTATCACGCTTTCAACCGCAATGAATTTTTGGAGACGGTCGGCGTCCTCGCGACCGCAGCGACTGTTGGACTCATTGCTTTCAGTCCCCTGATCGAGCAAACGCCAAGCCGAGATCCATTGGGTTTTCTTGCGATCTTGCCAATGTTGTGGGCGGCGCTGCGCCGCGGTCCACGCGACACCGCAACGGTTGCGCTGGTGCTTGCGGGCATCACGATTTGGGGGACGCTAATGGGCGGCGGTCCCTTCACGACTGCGGATCTCAACGCTTCATTCCTGCTGGTGTTGATGTTCTTGATCAGTATTACCGTTCCAAGCTTGTTACTGAGTGCTGATGTCGAGGTGCGCAAGAAAGCGGAGGAAAGTCTGCGCCGCGCGCAGATCGAACTCGAACGGAAGGTCGCAGAGCGAACGCAAGAGCTGGAACTCGCCAATGCAGCAAAATCGCGCTTTCTTGCCATGGCAAGCCATGATTTGCGGCAACCCTTACATGCACTAGGCCTGTTCGTTGCACAGTTGCGCACGCCTCTCAAATCGCGGGAAAGAACAAAGACGATCGAGCGGGTCGATGCAACGCGTAAAGAAATGGACGATATGTTCAATTCGCTTCTGGATATCTCCAGGCTCGATGCTGGGATGCTTACCCCCAAAATTACCGAGTTCCCGATCGCGCGCCTGTTGGAAACGCTAGAGACGAGGTTTGATCAGGCAACGCGAGAAAAAGGCCTGCGTCTACGTGTTAGGCGAAGTGACGCCTGGGTGCGCAGCGACGCCATGCTGCTCGAACGCATACTGCTCAATCTGGTATCCAATGCTGTGCGCTATACCTTGCAGGGCGGGATCATTGTTGGATGTCGTCGCCGCGGTGAAATGTTGCGTATCGAAGTATGGGATAGCGGTCCCGGCATTCCTGAGGATCAGAAGCAGAATATCTTCGGCGAGTTTTTCCAAGTTCCTGCCCCCGGACGGAACCAGTACAGCGGCCTGGGGCTTGGCTTAGCCATTGTCGACAGGCTTCGCCTGCTTCTCAACCATCAAATCGAGTTAGCTTCGACTGTGGGCCGAGGTTCGCGATTCGCGATCCTGGTTCCGATGGCAGATCAATGCGTCACGTCCACCGAGCCGGTCGACCCACCTCAACCCGCAGCATTCGCTGTCGAAGGCAAGGTAATTCTTGTTATTGCAGATGCTCCAATTGTGCAGGAGGGAACGGGCGGATTGCTTGGCAAATGGGGATACTCCGTCCTTACCGCCGGGTCCGACGAAGCTGCACTTTACCGACTTGCTGAGCGCGAACAACGCCCCGATCTTATAATCTCGGACTATCATCTTGCGAGCGGCAAGACCGGGATTCGAGCAATTGAACAAATCAATGCGGCGTTTGGTTCATCAATTCCAGCTATTCTCATCAGCGGCGATACGGCACCTGAACCATTACGTGACGCTAAGGATAGAGGATACATTTTGCTGCACAAGCCTGTCGACCCAATGCGGCTCCGCGCTGTTATGCGCGAGCTCTTTATGGATCATGACGATAGGAGAGACACCGGGACGGCTTTA
Organism: Bradyrhizobium sp. AZCC 1578; assembly: GCF_036924675.1. Lineage (NCBI taxonomy): Bacteria > Pseudomonadati > Pseudomonadota > Alphaproteobacteria > Hyphomicrobiales > Nitrobacteraceae > Bradyrhizobium > Bradyrhizobium sp. AZCC 1578. The sequence continues at coordinate 4,225,511 of NZ_JAZHRZ010000001.1, read as the reverse complement.
TGACTCAGATTTCGGCGACAATTCGCAGCCCATTTTTCCTACTTTAATTACTGCCTCGGTGCGGCTTGTTACGCCGAGTGCCTTGAGAACGACCGTGACGTGGTTCTTCACTGTCGGCACCGCCATATTGAGGGTCTTGGCAATGACCTTGTTGCTTTTTCCCTTCATCAGGAGCGCAAGCACTTCAATCTGCCGATCAGTCAACCCGAGATCCTTAAGAGAGTCGTGCGTTGCTAGCTTATTTGTAAGCCGCGGAGACGTTGTTTCCTCCAGAATCTCCGAGGGAATGTAAATACCACCGGAGAACACTAACTTAATGGCGTTGAGCATGACCTCACGTTCGGTAGTCTTCGGGATGAAACCCAGAGCGCCAAGTTTGAAAGCGCGCTTGACTGTATCTTGATCATCCGAGGATGAGAGAATGATGATAGCAATGGTCGCATAGCGGTCTCGCAGTTCGCGGAGGACAGAGAAGCCATCTCGATCAGGCAAATTGATATCAAGCAAAATGAGGCTGATGTCGGGATGTTCCTCGACTATGTGCATTGCCTGACGGCTGTTCGAAGCTTCAAATATGACGGCGTCTCGCTTCAGTTGTTTCAGGACACCGCGCAACGCCTCGCGAATCAATGCATGATCGTCGACAATAAGAACTTTCATAAAAGCTCTCCGTCATCCCATTGCACGGAGATCCAATTGAAAAGAATATCATATACCCACCTTCGGGTCTTTGGCGAGGAAGAGGCTGGCGGAAGACTGGCTCCCGAATCCGTCCATCAATTGATGCCGAGATCTCTACGGTACCTTAATCATAGGACCTAGGAACCTGTCTGTGTGGACCTCCGGCTGATTTACGCGCGCCGTGCCGCTGAACGATAATCGTCAACGGATAGCCTCACGCGCTAGGAGATTCTACCAAGCGCATATGGTCGTTATCGCAATAGCTTTTCGTGGCCGAGTTCGGCGTGAAGCAGCTCTAGACTGCGGCGTTGTCACGATCCGGCAGTGCGGCGGCGATGTTTTTTATCAAATTCGGTCCCTCTTGAAGCGCGCTCGCACGCCGGATGGGGCAACCAGATGGATGATCGAACCGCCACCCCGAAGCCATTGGTAGGCGCGCTGCCGGAGCTGAAAGGCCAGGGTCGTGACCTGCGAATAGATGCCTGCCGGGGCATCGCGCTCTGGTGCATCTTTCTTGACCATGTCCCCAACAACATCGGGAGCTGGCTGACGCTGCGGAACTACGGCTTCAGCGATGCCGCGGAAGTGTTCATGTTCGTCTCGGGCGTAACCTGCGCGCTGGCCTACGGCAAAGCATGGCGCTGCGAGGGCTGGACCGGAGTGATCAGCCGAACGCTGCGGCGAAGCTGGGACATTTATGTCGCATTTCTGCTGCTCACGCTCGCCTGCGCCATCCTGGTTCACCTCGCAGGCACGGGCCGCCTTGCTGACGAGAGCAATACGCGCATCTTGCTGGACCATCCGGGCGCAACGCTCGCGCGCGCGGCGGTCCTGCAATACCGTCCCGTCAACACCGACGTGTTGCCGGTCTTCGTGCTTCTTCACCTCTTGTTTGCGCCGCTGCTGTGGCTGCTGCTGCGAGCGCCGAACGTGACGCTTGGCGCCTCGCTGGCGCTTTATGCGCTGGTGCATGTCTTTGGCTGGACCGTCCCGGCCTGGCCAAACGGCCACTGGGCCTTCAATCCGCTGGCCTGGCAGCTGCTGATCGTGCTTGGCGCGTGGTGGATGATCGAAGGCGAGAGAGCCCGGCCGTGGGGGACCTCGCGCGCCGCGCTTGTGGCTGCCGTTCTCTATCTGGTGTTCAGCCTCATCATCGCGTTGAGCTGGCGCATCAAACCGCTGGAAGTGCTGGTCCCGCAGGCGCTGCTGACGGTGCTTTTCCCGATGGACAAATCGAATCTCGATCCATTGCGACTGCTGCATTTTTTGGCCCTTGCGGTTTTGGCGGCATGGCTCGTGCCCCGCAAGTGGCGAGGGTTGATGACACCGGTGATGCGCGGCGCGATCCTCTGTGGCCAGAACTCGCTGCCAATCTATTGCGTCGGCGTTCTCTTGACGTTCGCCAGCCACCTGGCGCTGCTCGACATCTCGGACGGACTTGCGCTGCAGATCACGCTCAGCGTTGGTGGCGTGTTGGTGATGATCGTGGCGGCGACGATGCTGAACTTGATCAAGATCAAACCCAGGCAGCCGCACGCGAAGCCCGCCGACCTGCCCGTCGAGCAGCCAACCAAGTTTGAGCTGGTCGTCGATCTCAGGACAGCCAAGGCGCTCGGCGTTGACATTCCGCCCACGCTGCTCGCCGCGTGCCGGCGAGGTGATCGAATAAAGATGCTGTTTGCCCCGGTGCGCGAATCCGGCTGCGGCGCTGATCCAGTGCCAGCAATCGCGCACGCCGTGGGGCCATTAGCGAAAAATGTGGACCAGGATGTGAGTTAGATCACCAAGGACTGTGGAGCCTGCCCCTTATTCTTCCGGCCATCGTACAGGAGCCAAGGCCATGATTTCCCACCCAAGGACCCACAAGGGAGCGGTGCTGATCGCGGCGTGGATGGTGTTTGCCTGCGTAGTGGCATTACTGTCGGTCAACCTGACATCACCCACCAGCGCCGCGCTCGGCGCTGACTGGCAGTGCAGCAGGTTTGCGCTCGTAGTCACGACCTGCACCCCGGTGCGTGCACACGAGACCGTTTCCACTGGCGTGCGCAAGCGGACTTAGTACACGACGTCACGCCGGCCGCAGTGCTTTCGAATTCACGGTCGGGCCATCAGCCGAGGCGCCTCAACACCCCGGCCTTGTGCAAGGCGATGTGATCGGTCTTGTCGCTCTTGATTTCATACTGCGGATCCTCCCGTGTAGCACGGTGGATGTGGCCTTTATAGTTGACTGCTCGTTTGTGCACTTTGATGATTTTTCCGCGCACACGTCCGGCTTCCGAATTCCAGCTCACGTGATCGCCAACCTTAAACGCTTTGGCCATGGCTCACTCCTGGTCCGCTCCCTATCGTAGGGCTACGCACGATGAGAAGAGCGCGTCTGTATAACCTTGATCGCAAATTTTGTGTTCCTGCCTGCTAGCGAATAGCCATGTCGCGCCGCACAGGCGAGAGCGAAGATCGATCAGTCGAGATGTGGCGTGACGTTGAGTCCGGCGATGTCCGGAAGTGGCCCATTTCGAACCTCGCGCAATCTCCGATCCGAGTCCGCTGTGCGCTCAAAAGCTGACATCATCGATTATGAATTCGGGGCAGAGCGCCGCTAGCGCGGCGGGCTCTGTACCGGCCCGCCCGTCTCGTTGGCTGCATTTGGCAGACGCGCTCTCGAATTGCGGATGCGCCGGCGAACCCGCTTCGCGGTCTAAAACTCGCCGTGACCCTGCGGATCGATCAGCCGGTTGATGCGCTGCGCGGCGGCCATCGCGAACCTCACCGTCATCGATTTGCGCGTTGCGGCCGGCAGGCGATGCTCGGGCGCCTCGCAATGCAGATAGGCGCCATAGGCGTCGGCGATGATCAGGCCGGTGTCTTGCGGGAAGATCTCGCACGGCAAATCCTGCGTGAAGGCGAAGAACAGCCGGTCGCAATGCATCCGGTAATCCTGCCATTTCTGGTCGGCGCGCAGATCCTCCACGGATGACTTGATCTCGATGATCCAGATCTCGCCCTTCTCGTTCAGCGCCACCAGGTCGGCACGCCGGCCCGACGGTAGCGGCAATTCGCTGACGCACGAAAAGCCCAGCGACCGCAGCAACCGCGGTGTGCCGCGCGCGATCGCCAGCGCCGTCTCCGACTGACGACGGTCGGGCGGAGGCACGAGGCTGATGTGGCGGGCGGGTGACTCCATGATGCTCGAACCATAGCCGATTCCGGGCCGTCCAACAGGTGGTCCCTCGCCGAGTCGGCCGCAAATTTGTTCCCCGGCCCCGGCTCGGCGCTCGCGGAGCCTGTCATCGGGCGCGCGTTCGCGCGACCCGTTGGCTCGCTTGGCCGGGACGACAAAGCTCAGGGGTGCCGACCCATGGCGAGTTGATAGATCGTCACCAGAACCTCGAACAGGATCAGGAGCACGATGATCACTTCGAGCCGAAGCGAGCGACGCGTGTCGATGATATCGGTCAACACCTGCGCGCTCTCGGCAATCACGGCGAGCTTGTGGTTCAGCGATTCCGCACGCTCATTGAGCTCGTACTCGTCCTCCAGCCGGGCATACAGCCGCTCCAAATGCGGCTTGTCCCAGAGCACGTCGGGTTTCTCTGCCACCTCGACCGGCCCCGACACCCGATGCCGCACCAGTAGCGCGCTGCCGATATTTTTCAGGATCGAGCGACGGCTGCCGCGCATACGCCCGCTCAGCGCCAGTTCCCGCGCGAACGGTTCGGTCGTGTCAAATACGCTGGCAACCTCGCGTTCATGCCGAGCCAGAACGACGCTCTTCGCCAGCGCCTCGCCGATCAGGATCAGCCGCTCGGGCGAAAGGCTTTGCAGACAGATCGGCCCGCCCGGTGGAATCTGGTCCTCCCTTTCCGGGGCCAGCTCGACGATTGCGATTTCCTCGTCACGCCGCGCAAACTTGCCGGTCATGCGCTTGTCAAGGCCGCGAAGGAATTCCTCTTCTTCCAGCGCGTTCAGTCCGATCAGGACCACCACGCCATAGCGGAAGAGAATCGCGACACCATTCTCGTTGACGCGAAACGCAAGCGGTGTGGTGGCAAGGACATCGCCGCGCTCAAGGCCCGACGTGTTCAGGCGATCGCTGACAAAGAAGGCGCGAGCCGTGGTGCGAGGCCCGACCAGCGACGATGTCGAAGCCTTATTCGATGCAGAATCCTGGCTCATGGAAATCCCAACTGCCGAACCCCGATGAAATCCGAAACTGGCCGGCGAAGGCGATACAAGACGTCGCACTCCAACCCGTCACACGACGCGCAACGCTATCACGGAGCCGTGTGGATCGCACGCCGGATACAAAATGATCGCAAACCCCGTGTTGACGACCTTCCGGGGATGAATATGTTCCCCAGATGGAAAACAGAACCGATACCCAGGCCGAGAACCAGGCGAAGGCCGGCGCGATGATCGTGCCGGTGACGCTGTTCGAGCAGAACTGCACCATCATCTGGCACGAGCCTTCCAAGAAGGCCGTGGTGATCGATCCCGGCGGTGACGTTCCCAAAATTCTGGAGGCGATCAAGCAGACCGGCGTCACGGTCGAGAAGATATGGCTGACGCACGGCCATATCGATCATGTCGGCGGCGCCGCCGATTTGCGTGACGCGCTGCAGGTCAAGATCGAGGGTCCGCATATCGCCGATAAATTCCTGCTCGACAACGTCGTCTCGAGCGGCGAGCGCTTCGGCATCACCGGGGTGCGCAATTTCGGGCCCGACCGCTGGCTCGACGAAGGCGATCAGGTCTCGATCGGCGAACTCACCTTCGACATCCTGCACTGCCCCGGCCACTCACCCGGCAGCGTCGTGTTCTTCAACAAGGAATTGCGCTTCGCCCATGTCGGCGACGTGCTGTTCAACGGATCGGTCGGGCGCACCGACCTGCCCGGCGGCAGCCACGCCACGCTGATCAATTCGATCAGGGAAAAGCTATTGCCGCTCGGCGACGACGTCGGCTTCATCTGCGGCCATGGCGCCGGCTCCAGCCTCGGTCAGGAGCGGCTGACCAATCCGTTCCTTACCGACGCGATGTGAGCTGAAATTGTCCGGCTGACGCTGTGGTGTCCGGCTACTTCATCAAGCCTGCGGCCGTCAGCGCGCGGGTGATGACGCTGCCGACATCGATGCCGCGGCGCTTCGGTTCGCGCGGCGCCGGCTTGTGTTCGCGAACCGGCTTGTGGGTCCTCGACCAGAGTCTTGCGGCGATATCGGACGACTGCAGGGATTCCGTGGCAGCCGACCGAACGATCTTTGGCGCCTGCGCTGGCCTGGCCGCTTCGCTGGCCGGACTGACGCGCTCGGTCAGGCCGAAAAAATTTGCGATGTGATACGACGAGGAAATTCCCGCCTCGATCAGGAACGCGCCTTCCGCGCCGTAGCGCTCGTCATTGCCGGCAAGCCCCAGCGGCGTACCGTGGGCCATATCGGTGATGGTATAGGACTCCACGACGGTCTCGCCGTCTTCGTTCCACCAGACCTCGCGCGGATGGCCGTCGACGTCTCCCATCGACATCGGCGCCGCCGGCAGGCCGTGGACGTCGAGCCACTGCTTGACGATCTCATTGGCGTTGCCCGGGTTGACGGTGCGGTCGGCGCTGCCGTGCCATACCGATACTTTCGGCCATGGCCCCCTGTGCTTGGAGGCCTTGCGCACGAGATCGCCCAGCTTGCCGGCGGGGCGTGATGTCGACTGCATCATGCCGCCGAGCGCTTCGCGGACATTGCTGGCGATACCGTAGGGCAGACCGGCGATGATGGCACCACCCGCAAACACGTCCGGATAGGTCGCCAACATCACCGAGGTCATCGCGCCGCCGGCGGAAAGCCCCGTGATGAAGATGCGGCGCGAATCGAGTTTGTGATCGGCGACCATCCGCGCAACCATCTGACGGATCGAAGCGGCCTCGCCGCGGCCGCGCGCGATGTCGCCCGGATTGAACCAGTTGAAGCAGGTGTTGGCGTTGTTCGACGCCTGCTGCTCGGGCATGAGCAACGCAAACCCGTAGCGTTTGGCGAGCGTCGACCAGCCGGTGCCGAAATCGTAACCGGCCGCGGTCTGGCCGCAGCCATGCAGCACGACGACAAGGGCGCGTGCGGGCAGCAATTGCTCCGGCACGAACGCGAACATTTTGAGCGCGCCTGGATTGGTGCCGAATCCGCTGATTTCGACGAGCGGACTGCCGGCCCCGGGCAACGTGCTTCGGCCATAGATTCCCAGGCCATTGAACCCGTTCAGCTTCGGGAAATGGCGCAAGAATTCGACGTTCTTGGCGAGAGACAACGACAGGCTCCTGGGGCGATTGTTCTTAAATCACGCTACCCAGAACAGATAGTTGTTGCACTGCAAAATAGAAAGGCCGTGCACTGTCATTCCCCACAATCAAATTTTGGCAGTTGACGTTAATTTGTCATCCTGTGATCCGACGCATCCATGTCAGGAATGCGGCGCAGACGATGATCGACAACGCAAACAGCGCGCACGCGACGAGCAGCGCCGGCCGCGCCGACTGGGCGGCTTCGATCGCGAAGAAGGCCGCGCCGATTGCGGCCACGCCGGCCGCGTTGGCGATTTGCGCGGTCGTGCCGTACATGCCGGAGCCCGCACCGGCGCTTGCCGGTTTCACAGTCGAGAGCACGGCGCTCGACAACGGTGCCATCACGAGCCCCTGGCCATAACCGAAAATCGTCAGCACCAGCGCAAGTACGATCGCGGACGGCGCCTCGATCCATTCGACCGCTGCCGCCAGGACCGCAAGGCCCGCAATCTGCACCGCACAACCCTCGATCAATACCAGCGTGCCGCGATGTTTGGCCCGTATTCCACTATGCCGCGAGGCGATCACGAAGGTCAGCGCCAGCGGCAGGAAGACGAGGCCAGCCTGCAGCGGCGGAATGTGCAGTCCCTTCTGCATGTAAATTGTCATAACGAGATAGAACGACAGGTTGGCGAAGAAGAAAGAGAACACCGCAGCCAATCCGCGCATGAACGCGGCATCCGACAGCAACGAGAGATCGATCAGCGGCATGCCGCCGCGGCAGGCGACCGCACGCTCCAGCCGCAGGAAGGCGGCGATGATGGCAAGACCCACCGCCATCGCCAGCCAGACCGCTAGCGACCAGTGCAGGTCATGGCCGAACAGCAGCGGGCCGATCAGGCACAACAGCCCGAGAAACAGGACGATGGCGCCTGATATATCGAGCCGCGTCCCGGCCCGGCGCGGCGCCATCGGCATGATCCTGAAAGCCGCAGCCATGATGACAGCGCCAAAGGGTACATTGACGAAGAACACCGCGCGCCAGCCGACGCCTGCGAGATCGAGCGTCACCAGAACGCCGCCGAGCAGAAAGCCGGCGGCACCGGCCAGCCCGAGCACGATGCCGTACATTGCGAAGGCGCGGGCGCGCGAGGCGTCCGCGAACAAGAGGTGAATGGTGGCGAGCACCTGCGGCACCATCAATGCCGCGGTCGCGCCCTGCGCCAAGCGCGCGGCGATCAGTTCGGGACCGGATTGCGCCAGCGCGCACCACAGCGAGGTAATTGTGAAGCCCGCGACGCCTGCGATGAACACGTTGCGCGTGCCGTAGATATCGCCGAGCCTTCCGCCGGTGATGACGAGGGTGGCATAGGCGATCAGGTATATCGCGATGACCGCCTCGATCTGCGCCGCGCTCGCGTGCAGCTCGGCCGCAATGGTCGGGATCGCGACATTGACGATGAAGGCATCGACCCCGAACATGAACTGTGCCGCAACGACGGTCGCGAGCACGAGCCAGCGACGCGAAGTATCGACGGGATTGGAGACGATCTGATGCATGAGAACGGCCTTGTCCGGGGTCCTTGAGCCCGATGATCTCAAGCCCTGATCATCCCGGCGATTACCTGACGGGTAACTTTCCTCAAATTCAGTCGGGAAGGCCCGCATAATTCCGGGCGGCGGCAAGTCAGCCAGCTACGCGCGACAACCATGCGCTGCCGGCGGGCTGACGAGGTTGCCTTGCTACGGCCCACCCCGTAGGTTTCCTGCCAAGCAATTCCAAAGAACAATAGATCCGGAGAGAACCACCCATGGCACGCCTGAAATTCGGAGCCTTTCTCGCCCCGCATCATCCGATTGGCGAGCATCCGTTGCTGCAATTTCGTCGCGACCTCGACTTTGTCGAACAGATCGACACGCTTGGCTTCGACGAATTCTGGTGCGGCGAGCACCATTCCTCGGGCTGGGAAATGATCGCTTCGCCGGAAATGTTTCTGGCCGCTGCCGGCGAGCGCACCAAGCGCATCAAGCTCGGCACCGGCGTGGTCTCGCTGCCCTATCACCACCCTTACAATGTCGCGCAGCGCATGGTGCAGCTCGACTGGATGACTGGCGGCCGCGCCATTTTCGGCTCAGGTCCGGGCGCGCTCGCCTCCGACGCGCACACGCTCGGCATCGATCCGATGACGCAGCGCGACCGCCAGGACGAGGCGATCGCGATCATCCGCCGCCTGTTCAGGGGCGAGCGCGTCACCGCCAAGAGCGACTGGTTCACCATGCAGGACGCGGCGCTGCAATTGCTGCCGCTGCAGGAAGACATGCCGTTCGTGGTGGCGTCGCAGATTTCACCGTCAGGCATGACGCTTGCCGGCAAATACGGCATCGGCATCATCTCGCTCGGCTCGATGTCGACGCAGGGCCTGATGGCGCTGCCGACGCAATGGGGCTTTGCCGAGGATGCCGCCAGAAAGGCCGGCACCACCGTGAGCCGTTCGGACTGGCGCGTGCTGCTAAGCTGGCACATTGCCGAGACGCGCGAACAGGCGCAGCGCGAGGCCGGTGCCGGCCTGATGCGCTGGCACAACGAATATAATGTGCGCACGCTGCAGCGGCCGGGGCTGGAGCCGTTCACCTCACCCGAGGACGCGATCGAGAAAACCGCCGGCGGCGAAAATGCCGCCTCCACCATCGGCACGCCGGATGATCTGGTCAAAACCATCAAGAACCTGATGCAGGTCTCGGGCGGCGTCGGTGCCATCATCGGCTTCGTGCACGACTGGGCCAATCCGGAAAACACAAGGCGTAGCTGGGACATGGTCGCGCGCTACGTGATCCCCGAAATCAACGGCTATGTCGCGAAACTGCGCGAATCGCAAAAATTCCTGGTCGAGAACCGCGCGGTGTTCGAGCGCGCGGGCCAGGCCGTGATGGCCAAGATCATGGAAAACGAAAAGGCCGCCGCCGCCTTGCAGCACACCGGCCCCGGCCGCGTCGCGATTCCCGCCGTGAATGCGCCCGACCTGCAGAAGGAAGCGGCGAAGCGCAAGGCGTAGTGGGCTTTGTGAGGGGCAACGAGATCTGTCCCCGTCATTGCGAGCGAAGCGAAGCAATCCATAGCGCCACAAGCGGGGGACATGGATTGCTTCGCTACGCTCGCAATGACGGGGTTGGCAGCTTTGCCCTATTGCCATACCGGGAGACAATTTAAGGCCGCGACAAAGCCGCTGACACGGGCGATAATACTCGCAATCCGAAGCTCAACCGGAGCAATTGCCATGTCGATGCAGAGTGTGGCTTCCCCCGTCAATATCCCGGTGCCGCCGAACCCCAAGGCGTTACGGCACATTCCCGGTAACGAGGGGTGGCCGTTCATCGGCAACACGCTGGCGGTGCTGGCCGACCCCAAGGGACAGATTGAGAAGTCGGCCGCCAAATACGGTCTGATCTACCGCACCCATCTGTTCGGCGAGACCAGCGTGACGATGCTCGGGCCCGAGGCCAACGAGCTCGTGCTATTCGACCAGGCGCGCCTGTTCTCCTCCACCCATGGCTGGGGGCCGATCCTCGGCCTGTTGTTTCCGCGCGGGCTGATGCTGCTGGATTTTGAAGAGCACCGCCTGCACCGCCGCGCGCTGTCGGTCGCGTTCAAGTCGGGACCGATGAAGTCCTACCTCGTCGATCTCGACCGCGGCATTGCCGCGCGGGTCAAGCAGTGGAAGGCGCAGCCAGGCGAGATGCTGGTGTATCCGGCGATGAAGCAGCTCACGCTCGATCTGGCGGCGACGTCGTTCCTCGGCGCCGATATCGGGCCTGAGGTCGACGAGATCACCCGCGCCTTCATCGACATGGTGGCCGCCGCCGTGGCGCCGATCCGGCGGCCGCTGCCGTTCACGCAGATGGGTCGCGGCGTTGCGGGCCGCAAGCGGATCGTTGCCTACTTCTCCGAGCAGATTCCGATCCGCCGCGCGCGTGGCGGCGGCGATGACCTGTTCTCGCAGCTATGCCAGGCGACGCACGAGGACGGTGCGCTGCTGTCGACCCAGGACATCATCGACCACATGAGTTTTCTGATGATGGCGGCGCATGACACGCTGACATCGTCGCTGACATCCTTTGTCGGCGAGCTTGCCGCCCACGCCGAATGGCAGCAGCAGTTGCGCGAGGAAGTCAAAGGCCTCGGTATCGAGGCCAACGATCCCTCCAGCATCGACAATCTCGAAAAGATGCCGCTGTCGGAAATGGCGTTCAAGGAGGCGCTGCGGCTGAAGCCGCCGGTGCCGTCGATGCCGCGCCGCGCGGTGCGCGGCTTTTCGTTTAAGGGGTACGACATTCCCGCCGGCACGCTGGTCGGCGTCAATCCGCTGTTCACGCACCATATGCCGGAGATCTGGCCCGAGCCGGACAAGTTCGATCCGATGCGTTTCTCCGACGAGGCGCAGCGCACCCGCCACCGCTTCGCCTGGGTGCCGTTCGGCGGCGGCGCGCATATGTGCCTCGGCCTGCACTTCGCCTACATGCAGGCGAAGACCTTTGCACGGCATTTCCTGCAGAATCTCGAAGTGTCGCTGGAGCCCGGTTACAAGGCGGACTGGCAGATGTGGCCGATCCCGAAGCCGCGGGACGGGCTGCGGGTGGTGGTGAAGGCGATCTAGCCGTCATTGCCGGGCTTGACCCGGCAATCCATCGCGCTTCGCTTGATTCTTTTCGATGGATGCGCGGGGCATAGGCGAGCGGAAGCGACGCCGTTCTTCGAACGGCTATGCCTGCGCATGACGAGTTGGGATCGGGGTGCGCTCTTACTTCACCAGCGTCGTGAGCTGCGCGCCTTCATCGGCCACGAACACCGCGATCAATTCCGCCGGCTCCGTAGTGCTGGCATTGGCCGAGACCAGGTGGGTCGAGCCAGGCGGCTCGAAGAACGACTGACCTACCCCAAACGTCTCGATCGGGCCGCCGGCAAGCTGCGAGCGGATCTCGCCCTTGGTGACGTAGGCGGTAACGGAGCCGGCATGCTGATGCGCAGGCGTAAAGCCGCCCGGGCCGTAGAATACGCGCACGATCGTAACGCGCTTGCCCGGCACGTTCGGCAGTGCATGCGAGCTGATCGGCTCGACGACATCCTGCGTCGAACCGGTCACGCTGTTGGCGCAGAGCGGCTCGATGATCGCTGACACCGCGTCCATAGTCGACGGCAGCGTCTTGCTGATGACGAAGGCACAGGCGACCCCGGCGATGATGGCGAGATAGAACGGGCGAGAGTTGGCTGGTTGTGACAGCCGGAATGTTGCAGACATTTGCGTCTCCGCTTGCAATTTGTAGCCGTGACCCTACCCCTGATCGAACGCCTTCCTCAGCGTGACATAGCCCTGCTGCTGCTGGCTCCAATTGCGGCCGCCGGTCATGGCGCCGTCGACCACCAGATCGTGGCCGTTGATGAAGGAGGATTCGTCGCTGGCCAGAAACACCGCGGCGTGCGCGATATCCTCTGGCAGACCGGCGCGCGGAATCGGCTGCGCGGCCTTGTAGACCTCGCGCATCACGGCCGAGGTCTTTTCGGCGGCTTCCACCGACAGGCCGAGCGCTTTACCGAAAATGCCGGTCGCGATCGCGCCGGGCGAAATCGAATTGACGCGGATGTTGGCTTCGCCGAGCTCCATCGCCACGCATTTGGTGAGATGAATGACGGCGGCCTTTGCCGCGCTATAGACCATCGACGACGAAAAGCCGGCGAGGCGGCCGGCAATGCTGCCGTTGTTGATGATGCTGCCGGAACCCTGCTTGCGCATATGCGGCGCCGCATGTTTCATGCCGAGCATCACGCTGCGCACCAGCGTCGCCATCGCGGCGTCAAACCGCTCGACCTCGAGGCCTTCGATGCCGCCGGTCTGCGCCGGGCCGCCGGCATTGTTGAACAGGCAATCGATGCGGCCGAACTTTTCCACCGCAAGCCCGATCAGCGCGCTCATCTGTTCTTCCACCGTGACGTCGGTCTGGCGGAAGATGCAGTTGGCGCCGAGCTTCGTGGCCAGCGCCTCGCCCTCCGGCGCGCGGCGCCCGGCGATGACGATTTTTGCGCCCTCGGCGAGGAATAGCTCCGCGGTGTGCAATCCGATGCCGCTGGTCGCGCCGGTGATCACTGCGACCTTGCCGTCCAGCCGTCCCATGTTGTTACCCCCGTCGAAATTCGTTGATGCCAATATTCCCGCCTCTCAAGGACAAGGCAAGCGAGCTTGTTCCATCGCAATCGCCCGGCGCTCGGCTGGCCTTGCTGCCTTCCGCGCCACGAAATCCCCGATTTTCGGTATGATCGGCCATATTTTGGATGCGCTGATCACGTGAAGTGACAACCCCGATGAAGAAATTGATCGACGAGCTCAGGCACGGCTGGCAGGGGATCTCCCAGCCCTCCCTGCTTTCCAGCACCGTGTTCGCGGCCGGCTGTCTTGCCTTGTCGACGATCGCCCGGTGGGGCATTGCCCAGATTCGTCCGGACGTATTCTTCACGCCTTATTTTCCAGCCGTGTTCCTGGCCGCCGCCGTCGGCGGCGCCCGGGTCGGGATCGCGACGGCAATCGCGGGAGGCGCGCTCGGCGTCTTCGTCAATTTCAGCAGTGCCACGGCCGATTCCGCACGGTTTGCGCTGCTCGTGATGTTCTGGGCAGTTTGCGGCTTTGCCATTTGGGGCGTCGACCATTACCGGAGGATCGTCGCGCAACAACGGGAAGACGCCAAACGCCTGGTCCAGGAAGAGGAATATCGCAAGCTCCTGGTCGAGGAGTTGCAGCACCGGCTCAAGAACAAGACATCGACGATCCACGCCGTGCTGCACCAGGTCCTGCAGGACCAGCCGCAGATCTGGGGCAGTATCGATCGCCGCCTCCGCGCATTGTCGGCGACCGACGATTTGATCGCGCGGCTGGACGGCAGCGGCTGTGACATCAAGGATATGCTGCGTTCCGAGCTCGGACCCTACGGCCATGTCCGGTTCAATTTGAACGGCGATGCGCTGTTTCTGCCGGCCAAACTCGCGGTCAGCCTGGCGCTGATCTTCCACGAGCTGGCCACCAATGCAGGCAAGTACGGCGCGTTTTCTTCGGCCCGCGGGCTGCTGCAGGTGTCGTGGTCGGTGTCGGACGATCGCCTCAATCTCACCTGGGATGAAACCGAAGGCCCCGTGATCGAAGGCGTCGGCCCGCCGGGCTTCGGCACCAAGCTGTTGCAATCGGCACTGCGCTCGTTCGACGGCAAGACCGAGATCAGCTTCCTGAAGACCGGCGTGCATTGCACGATGCAATGCAAGATCCCGGCGAGCTAGGCGATTGCCGCCGGCACGCGCGAACTCTCTCGCATTGCGTTGACACTCTGTTAATGACGATCGAGCCCGGTGCGGTTCGAAATCGCCGACTCCTACGGTTGTTGCGGCTTTTCGGAAGTGCGCTTAACCAATACTACAACCGGCTTTGCCAAGCTCCGCGGCATGCAAAGTCCCTACAAGAACGACTTTCAGGCGGCGGCTACGCAGGCCGGCAACGAAAGCGCATTCGAATCCGAACTGAATATCCTAAAGGATATCTTCAGGCTGCTTCCGACCGGCGTGTCGGTTCAGGACGAGAACGGCGAGTTCGTGCTGGTGAACGACGCCGCGGCAGCCGCGCTGCAGATGGCCACCGCCGCGCCGGAGGCCTCGCACCTGAACGATCGCCGCGAAACCTGCCTCGAATTGCTGCGTTCCGGCCGCCCGGCGGTGCTGGAAGAATCCATTGCCGGTGGCAAAGCCAAGCAGGTATTCCTGACATCCCACCGGCCGGTTCGGATCGCCGAGCGCAATCTACTGATCTCGAGCTCGACCGACATTTCCGAACAGAAGGCGTTCGAGGAGCATCTGTTCCGCTCCGCCTACTACGACGAGTTGACCGGGCTGCCGACGCGGCGCGTGATCGAACATCGCGTCAACAGTCTCTTGAAGTACGACAACGGACAGGGCCTTTTCGCGTTGGCCTTCCTCGACGTCGATAATTTCAAGCACATCAACGACTACTACGGACATTCGGTCGGCGACGGGCTGCTGGCGGAGATCGCCAAGCGGGTGGGACTTGATTTGCGCGACACCGACATTCTGTCGCGGATCAGCGGCGACGAGTTCGTGCTGCTGCTCAACCCGGTCCAGAGCGAGAGCGAGGTCGCCGAATTCATCCGCTTCATTCTGCAGCGACTGAAGGCGCCGTTCTTCATCGACCAGTCTGAAATCTTCGCCTCCACCTCGATCGGCGTCAGCCTCTACCCCGAGCACGGACGCAGCTATGAAGAGTTGCGTCAAAACGCCGATATCGCGATGTACCGCGTCAAGAACGGCAGCAAGGGCGCCGCCGCGTTCTTCGACGCCAGCATGGAACGCGAAGCGCTGGCGCGGATGAAGGTCGAGCAGGCGCTGCGGGTGGCGATCCTGGAAAAGCGCTTCTGCTGCGCGTTCCAGCCCAAGGTCGATATCCGGACCCAGGAGCTCATGGGCGTCGAGGCGCTGGTGCGACTGCGCGACGACGAAGGGGTGATTCAAGCCCCCAGCACCTTCATCAATCTTGCCACCGAACTCGGCCTGATCGACGAATTGACCCACCTGGTGCTTGCCGAGATCGTCAAATCGATCGACCTGATCAACGAAAACTTCGGCCCGGACACCACGATCAGCATGAACGTCGCGGCCAAACAGGCCGGCAATCTCGAATTCATGCGCCCGTTCGCCCAGGCGATCGAAGCCACCGGATTTCCAAAGCGCTTCATGATCGAGGTGACGGAAGACGCCTTCGTGACCAAGACGCATTTCCAGGACGAGATCCTGCCGATCTTCCGCAAGCTCGGCGTCAAGATCTCGATCGACGATTTCGGCATCGGCTATTCGTCGCTGTCGGCGTTGGCCGACATTACCGCCGACGAGATCAAGATCGACCGCTCCTTCATCACCGATATCCATAAGCGTCCGCGCAGCCAGGGCATCTTGCGGGCAATCGAATCCCTGAGCGAAGCGCTCGGGATGACCGTGATCGCCGAAGGCATCGAAACTTTCGAGGAACTGGCCTACCTGCAAGCAGCGACCAAGATCCGCTACGCCCAAGGTTACTATTTTTCAAAGCCGATCTTCCTGGAAGACCTCAAACTGACGACCCCGCGCGCCAGCGAGGCGCGCGCCAGCCAGACTAGCCGGCCGGCACAGGAAAACCGCCCCACCTATTCGCGAGCCGGTGGCTATCGCCGTTAGACCCGGCGATTGCCCCGAAGGACCCTCGATTAAGACTTAGGTAACCGGATTTCCTAACGGCTTATGACATGCGCGCATCGTATGCATGTTCCCGGGGAGAAGGGAGAATGCGCGACCTGTTTCACCACCTGCGAGGCATGAGGGCCCGAACCGCGGCCGCCGGACGGCACCTTGCCGCAACGATCCGGGGCCCGGTGTTGTGGCTGACCCTTTGCGGCGGCTTGCTGGTCGCAGCGATTTTCGTCGGTACCATCATGATGGCCGGCGATTTCCGTGAGCGCGCGCTCGTCAACAGCGAGCGCGAGCTGGAGAACACCGTTCTTCTGCTCACCCGCCATTTCGACCAGCAGTTCGAGGACTCCGACACGCTCGCCGACGACGTGATCTCCCGGCTGCAGATTTCCGGCATCGGCTCGGAGAAGGAATTCCGGCAACGCGTCGCGAGCGCAGAAGCGCACGAAGTCCTGAGATCGAAGGCGGGCGTCTTGTCCTATCTCGGCGACATCTCGATCTTCGATTCCAATGGAGACATGATCAACTGGTCGCGGCCGCTGCCGGCGCCCAAGCTCAACATTTCCGAGCGGGCCTACTTCAAGAGCTTCAAGTTCGATTCGCGATCACCTTCCATTCTAGCCGAGTCGGTTCGCGGCTATCTGACGGGCAACCTGAATTCCGTCATTGCTCATCGATTGAAGGGCGAAGACGGCATCTTCCTCGGCGTGATGACGCGGCGCATCAACCCTGCCAACTACGAAAAATTCTTCGCTTCCGTCGCGCTCGGAACCGGCGCCGCTATTTCGATGTTTCATGCCGACGGCACCTTGCTGGCCCGCTATCCGCGTGTTGACGCACTGATCGGTCAGAATTTTTCGAACGCGCCGCTGCTGCAGCGCGTGCGGGAAAGCGGCAGCGCGCAGACGCTGCGCGTGCAAAGTCCGATCGACCAGACTGCCAGGCTGGGATCTGCGGCTCCACTCGCGCACCACTCGGGCGTGGTGGTCGCGACCAACACGGTTGCCGCCGCACTCGCCGACTGGCAGGAGCAAACCAGATTCCTGCTCATCGCGGCAACGCTGTCCGCGGTGGTGATCGCCCTGATCCTGTTCCTGATCGTCCGCCAGATCACCCGGCAGAGCCGCGAAGCGCAGCAGCGGCTGGAAACGGAGCGGGGCCGGCTCGATATCGCCCTGAACAACATGATTCAGGGTCTGGCGACGTTCGACGCCTCGGCTCGCCTCGTCACCTTCAACCAGCGCTACATCGACATGCACAATCTGTCGGCAGACGTGGTCAAGCCCGGCTGTCATCTTCGCGACCTGATGCAGCATCGCAAGGATCGCGGCTCGTTCGATGGCGACGTCGATGAATTCTGCGATTCGGTCGTGCAGAACATCGCGCGCGGCCAGGCGGGTCACAGCGTCATCCAGTGCGCCGACGGGCGCACATTCTTGACGGTGAGAAAGCCGCTGGCGGATGGCGGGTGGATCGCCACCATGGAAGACATCACCGAGCGGCGCAACCTCGAGCAGGAGCGCGACCGCAACTACGCCTTCCTGAGCCAGATCATCGATCACATCCCCTCCCAGATCACCGTGAAGGACGTGCACGACCGGCGCTATCTGCTGGTCAACCGCGTGGCGGAAGCCCAGTTCGGCATCTCGCGCGACCTGATCATCGGCAGGACGGCCTCCGACATCTTTCCGCAGGCCGCCGCCGAGATCATCGCGGCCGACGAAGAGAAAACGCTGCAATCCCCCGACGGCCTGTTCAAGGACGAGCATGTCTGGGAAACCCAGGGGATGGGCCCGCGCTACGTCACCTCCAAACGGCTCGGAATCCGCAACTCGGCGGGCCAGGCGCATTACATCATCAACGTCGTCGACGATGTTACCGAGCGCCGGCTTGCCAACGAGAAGATCGCGCATCTGGCGCATTACGACGCGCTGACCGACCTTCCGAACCGGGTGCTGTTCCGCGAGCAGATCGAGCGCGAGCTCCGCAAGGCCGCAGGCGGAGACCGATTCGCACTGCTCTATATCGACATCGACGAGTTCAAGGGCATCAACGACTCGCTCGGACACCATGTCGGCGACGAACTCCTGAAGGCGGTCGCAGCCTGCCTCAAGGATTGCATCAAGCCCGGCGATCTGATTGCCCGTCTCGGCGGCGACGAATTCGCAGTGATCCAGACCGCGATCGCCGGCCGCACGGAGGTTGAGGAATTCGTGGCCCGCATTTACGAGGCAATACGGCAGCCCTATCGGTGCCTCGGCCATCATCTCTCGACTGATGCGAGCATCGGCATCGCGCTCGCGCCGGAGGACGGCATCGAACTCGACCAGTTGATCAAGCACGCCGACCTTGCCATGTACGCCGCCAAGGCCGAGGGACGCCGCACCCATCGCTTCTTCGAGCCAGCGATGGATGCGCGCGCCCAGGCACGGCTCACCATGGAGCAGGATCTGCGACAGGCATTGGCCGACGGCGGCTTCGAAATTCACTACCAGCCGCTGCTGGATCTCGCGAGCGGTGAGGTGACGGGCTGCGAGGCGCTGTTGCGTTGGCGGCATCCCGAACGCGGGATGGTCTCTCCGGCCGAATTCATTCCGATTGCCGAAGACACCGGCCTGATTAACGAACTCGGCGATTGGGTCATGCAGACCGCCTGCACCGAGGCGGCTAGCTGGCCGTCTCGGGTTCGGCTCGCCGTCAACGTTTCTCCGATCCAGTTGAAGTCGCCGACGCTGGCGCTGCGGATCACCGGCGCGCTGGCCGCCTCCGGCCTGCCGCCCGACCGGCTCGAGATCGAAATCACCGAGGCGGTGCTGATCCATGACGACGAAACGGCTCTCGCCATCCTGCATCAGCTTCGCGCCATCGGCGTGCGCATCGCGCTCGACGATTTCGGCACCGGCTTCTCCTCGCTGAGCTATCTGAAACGATTCCCGTTCGACAAGATCAAGATCGACCGCTGCTTCGTCAGCGACATCGAGGTCGACGGCTCGGCGGCGATCGTGCAGGCAGTGGTGAACATTGCAGCCGCCCGCAACATGAGCACGACGGCGGAAGGTGTCGAGACCGAGCAGCAGCGCGAGCTGCTGCGCCAGCTCGGCTGCACCCAGATGCAGGGCTATCTGTTCAGCGCGCCGAAGCCGGCGGCCGAGGCGAGACGATTGCTGGGTGGGCGATTGGAGGCCGCGACAGCCGTCGCCTGACGCCGCTCCAGCGCGCCGGCGTCGAGGATGGCTGAGATGGCCGAACTGCCTCCCGCTTCCAGCGCCGCGATGGCCCCCTTGGCCCAGAGGTAGGAAGCTTCGAAGATTTCCGTGTGGCGATCGAAATCCGTCACATCGATATCGAGCGGAAGCGGCGGCCGCATCACCGTATCGAACGGCCCGACCGGCAACGTATCGTAGCGCTGGTGCGCCACCAGGCTTCGCCACAAAACGTTCACCGCGCTCGGCGCCGCCGGAAGCAGTTTTTTACGGAACGGCGTCAGCATCGCGGCGATCAATTCCAGCCGTCCCGGTAGCGAGGCATAATCGACATCGAACATCTCCGCCGCCGGTTCGCCGAAATGCACGACCAGGTTGGGGCCGCTCTTGAGCTGGTGCATCGATGCCACCGGCACATTGTCGATCAGACATCCATCGACCAGCATCGCGCCCTCAGCCGTGTAGAACGGCGGCAACAGCCCGGGTATCGCGCTCGATGCGCGGACCGCCTGCCAAAGCGGCCCGGTGCGGATCAGTTCGAGATTGTGCGTCGAAAGATTGGTAGCGATGGCCGCGAACGGCCGCCAGCAATCCTCGATCCGGCAGTCAGCGCCGTATTGATTGGCGAGCGCCCGATCGAACGCCTTGTGATCCAACAGCGCGTAGCGCGGCCAGGTCGGCCGCCGAAAGCTTCGGCTCCTGACGAAGATTTCATGCGTGCCGCGTTCGAGATGCTCGGCTTCGAGATTTTTGGCAAAACCGGCGACCATGGCCGAGCCGACGCTGGTGCCGACGAAGATGTCGAACATCGCGCCGCGCTCGCGAAAGGCCTTGTAGATTCCGACATGCGCGGTTCCAAAACTGCCGCCGCCGGCGGCGACGAAGCCGACGGCGCGGCCGCATAGAAAACGAATCAGGCTGTCGATATCGATTTGGTCTTCGAGCGCGACATGATGGTGCATGAAGGCCGGCAGCCGGGCGAGCCATGCCGCGGTGCCGGAGACCTCGCCGCTTCGCCGGTCATGGATGCGGACGAGACGGCGGGCCGAAATCGAATGAACCTCGCAGGCGAAAGCCTCGATTTCCGTCAATGGGGCCGCGGGCGCATCGCCGCGACAGGCGAACACGACCATGTCGGCCTGACGGATCGCCTTGCGCGCCCAGGGCTGAGCCTCGCGGCCGCCGAGATAGACCACCAGCGGCGCGGCGTGTTCGAGCCTGTTGAGCCATTCGGTGACTTCATGCGCATCGAGCGCGCGCCCGGGAAACATCGCATGCAAACGCGCAGCATCGACGATCTCGGCATGGGTCGCAGCCAGCCCCTCGCGCATCCGGCGATCGAAGGTTTCCGGCAGAGGCTCCAATCCGCCGTCGATCAGCGCCACCGTTCGCGCTTTCGGCGAAGTGGGGAACGGCGTGATGCGCGCGGTCTCCTTGGCGAACCGCCGCGCCAGCGCCGCGAGCAGCGCCTCCACGATGGCGGGGGCTTCTTCGACGAGCTTCTGATAGGCCGGACGCGTCAACGCCAGCACGCTGGTGTCGCGGATGGCGATCACATCAGCGGTGCGCGGGACATCGGCGAAGAAGCCGATTTCGCCGACCAGTTCGCCAGCGCGCAGCTCGGCAATCGGTTCGAGATAGCCGGTCTTGCGCACCGCCAGCGCGCCGTGCAGCACCAGGAAGAGCGAGTCCGACGGCCCGCCTTGCGCGACCAGCATTTGCCCGCGCACCAGATCCTGGCGGACCATGGCGTTGAGGGCTTTTAGCCGCTGTTCGGAACTGAGCGTTCGAAACAGCGCGAATTCCTCCAACGCGGAGTTCCACGCAAGTACCGAGCTCGATCCACTCATTTGGCGGTACCCAGTTGAATTCGCGGCCCGACTTTAGCGCCGCCCACACACCACCGCGAGCGATATAGCGATATAAAGAGTTTGCCTCGGCGCAGCGCAGCAATGCGCCCGGCGTCATCGGGCATTCGGCTGCACTGCAGCATGACGGCCGGCATCCGCCGTCCGCGCTACGCCACCCACCGGCCGCGATTGTTCTCGGCGAGAATGGGCCGGATCAGCCGGCCAAAACGCTCGGCTTCCTCGTCATGCAGATAGCCGGACAGGCAGAACGAGTGGCAGCCGGCGTCGATGAATTGCTGCAGCGTGTCGGCGCACTGGACGGGATTGCCGACTACGGCAATGCCGGCGCCGGGGCGGACTTTTGTGATGCCGGTCCACAGATGCGGCAGCAGGAGATCGCCATGCTCACGGGCGAGCTGCTGTACGCGCTGGTTCGCTTCCGATTTGTTGTAAAGCGTTTTCATTTCCTGCTTCTGCCGCTCGGTCGCATGCCGTACCAGATGATCGGCGGCCCCCCAGGCGTCCGCCTCGTTCTCGCGGCAGATCACTTGAAGGCGCATGCCGAAGCCGATGTCGTTCCCGCGGCCATGCGCGCGCGCCATCTCCCTGATCTCGGCGATATTCGAGGCGATCTGTTCCGGCAGATCGCCCCAGAACAAATGCACGTCGGAATGTTTGGCCGACAATTCCCAGGCCTGGCGCGAGCCGCCGCCGAGATAAAACTTTGGAAACGGCTGCTGGTGCGGGCGCGGGCGGATGTGCGCGCCAGACAGTTTGTGAAACTTGCCTTCGAAATTCACCGGCCCGCGCGTCGTCCAAAGCGCCTTCAGGATCGAGACTTCCTCTTCCATCAATTCGTAGCGCGCTTCCTTCGGATAACGGACGCCCTCGCCCTCGACCTCGCTTTCGTTCTGACCGGCGATCAGATTGATGCAGATCCGCCCGCCCGACATTTGGTCGAAGGTCGAGATCATCTTCGCCAGCAGCACCGGATTGATGTACCCAGGCCGCGCCGCGATCAGCGGCTTGATCGACGACGAACGCGCCGCCATGAACGCACCTGTGATCCAGGCTTCCCAGCACACGGAACCGACCGGGATCAGGAGATATTCGAAGCCAGCCGTCTCTGCCGCCTGCACCACGCGGTCGCACAGTTCAGGAGACCCCGGAATCTGCGCTTCCATCAGGCCATAGGCCGTGGTGTCGCCATGCGTGGGCAGATACCAGCCGAATTCGAGCGGACGCATGAACGCTTCTCCCTTGACGTGCTCTTTGGCGCGCTTGTTGCTTGATCGTCGTGGGAATCAGTCTAGCGTCTGCCGGGCCTGGGGCAATCGGGTTCGCCCGCAGCGCGGTTTCGTCAGCATTGCGTCAACACAGGGATAGCAGCCATGTCACCGGTCTCACTGCTCCTCAATGTGATCTGGGTCGTGCTCGGCGGCGCGTGGATGGCGTTCGGCTGGCTGGTCGCGTCCGTCGTCATGGCGATCACGCTCATTGGCATTCCCTGGGCGCGGGCCGCGTTCAATATCGCGGCCTACACCTTGTTCCCGTTCGGCTTCACGGCGGTCTCGCGCGACGCCTATACGGGCCAGGAAGATATCGGCACCGGCCCGCTCGGGGTGATCGGCAACATCATCTGGCTGGTGCTGGCGGGATGGTGGCTGGCGCTCGGCCATGTCGTCACGGCCGTGCTGCTGGCCGTAACCATCATCGGCGTTCCCTTTGCCTGGGCACACTTAAAACTTGCCGGGATCGCGCTGTGGCCGATCGGCAAGATCATCGTTCCCGCGAACTAAGTTCGGCGCAGCCTTACGGCTATCCCGAGGCCACCGTTTCCGCCGGTTTCAACCGCTCGAATTCGGCGTCGCTGATCTCGGTCTGGCCCACCAGCACACTGCAGCGCAGGCGCTTGACCAGATAGCTGCCGATCGAGCCGAACCAGCGTGCCAGCGTCCCCTGCGGGCGATGCCCGACCACGACGAGATGCGCGCCGATTTCTTCGGCGACCTCGGCAATTTTCTGCCCGGCATCGCCGACCTCGAGCCGCACGGTCGGCGAAAATCCCAGCGCCTTCAGCCGCTCGGCGCCTTCGTTCAGGATGGCCTTGTAATCCTCGGTCTGCAGCTCGATCGGGATCGTAAGCCCGGCCTCGGGCGTCATGATCGAGGAGACCTCGACGACGGCGAGCAAAAAGACCTCGGAACGGCAGAGTTGTGCGAGCTTTGCGCCCTCCCGCAACGCGCGCCGCCCCTCGACCGAACCGTCATAGGCGAGAAGAACCTTCTTATACATCGGACGTCCCCATCCATGGTAGAAGATCAACGCGTCAAGACTAGCACCAATTCGCCGGAACGGATCAGAATTTTGGCGGAAGGCGCGAACCGTGTCCCTGCCCATTGGGGGGCGCTCCGGCCGGCCTGCCGGCTGAATGACCATTGTTGCGGGCACATCGGTCGTCTCAGGGACAGATATAGCCCGCACCGCTCGGATTCTTGAAGCAGCCGACCGATTCCGGAAGCAGGTGCTTGGGCAGCCACAGCACGACTTCGGGAAAGAAGATGCAGAACGCGATCGCGGCGAGGAACACGATGTAGATGGGGAGCGACGCCAGCATCGCCCGGCCGAAGCGCACCCCGACGAATTTCGATGCCATCAGCAGCGCAAGCCCGTAAGGCGGCGTGATCAACCCGAACGCCAGCGTAACGATGATGACGACGCCCATGTGCACCGGATTGATATCGGCGTTCTTGGTCAGATCGTCGATGATGGGCATGAAAATGATGATCGCAGGGATCGCGTCGATGAAGTCCCCGACCACGACGAACAAGAGGACCAGCAACAGCATGATCAGGAAGGGATCGCCGCCAGCCGCCGACGATATCCAGCCTGACACCACGGCAGGCCCCCGTAGATAGGCCAGCATCCAGCCGAATACCGATGCGGCGCCGATGGTGATGAGTGGGATCGAATAAAGCAGTCCGGTCAGCGCCATGTCGCGCGGCAAGTGCCGGTAATGCCGGCGATTGAGCAACGGGATCGCCACGAATACGATATAGGCCACGGCAATGATGCCCGCCTCGGTCGGCGTGAATTGGCCGGTGAGGATGCCGCCCATGATGATGAACGGGATCATCAGCGGCACGGCCGCCTCCTTCGTGGCAGTCGCGACCATGCCAAATGTCGCGCGCTCGCGCTTGATGCCGACGGGCCCGAAGAAGTGACTGTAGATCATCAGTCCGATGCCGACGAATACGCCAGGCGCCACGCCAGCGAGGAACAAGCCGCCGATCGAGACATTGCCGGTCGCGCCATACACCACGGCCATGATGCTGGGCGGGATGAGATTGGCCATCGTCGAGGCGGAGGCGATCAGCGCCGCCGTGAAGGCGAGATCATAGCCTTCCCGCTTCATTTCGGGCGCCAGCGTTCGCGACAGGATGGCGACGTCGGCGGCGGACGAGCCGGAGATGCCCGCGAAGAACATGCTGAAGATCGTCACCACCTGCGCCAGACCGCCGCGCAAATGTCCGACCAGTGTTTGCGACAGCGCAATCATGCGGGCGGTGACGTTTGCCGAGGTCATGAGGTCGCCGACGAGCAGGAAGAAAGGCACCGCGAGCAGGGCCTCGGTGTCCATTCCGTTGAAGAGCTGCGCCATCATCGAGGCGAGGCTGACCGGCGTGAACGCCGTCACCACCAGCACAGACGCAATCAAGGCAAAGGCCACCGGCACGCCCATGTAGCCGAGAAACAGAAAGAGAAATCCCATCAGGAAGATGAGCCCGCCACTGGTCGTCACAGCGCTTTCCTCTTCTCGTCGGCATCCGATGAGCCGCCGAAGCCGTTCTTCCAGCCGTTGGCGATCTGCTCGATGGTGAAAAGGGCGATCAGCACACCGCAGAGCGGAATGGCTGCGTACAGGCTGGCCAATGGCGTCATTGACGGCATGCGCAAGCTTTTGAAGCCGTCCAGAAAATTCAAATAGCCGAAATAGACCATGCAGAGCGCGACGCCGAGCACCACCAGCCGGTTGAACGTCTCGAAGAACAGCCGCGTGTTGCCGGTGAGCGATTCCGCCAGCACGGCAAGATAGAGATGATCATTGCGCCGCGTCGCCGCGCCCACGCCGATGAAGATGCCATAGATGAAAAACGTCATCGTCGCTTCCTGGAGCCAGAGCCAGGGATGACCGATGGTGCGGGTAACGATGTCGCACATCACGAGGACGGAGAACCCGGTGATGGCGACGCCGCAGAGAATCATCAGAACCTGCTCGAGCCAGTCCAGCGCGCGCCACTTCAGGTGACGCTGCTCCTCCAGGACGAGGCTATTGAATCCGGGCATGTCGAGTCTCTGATCCGCAAGACACTGGCACTGCGGGCAACCGCCGGGCTGCCCGCCCATCAACCGCCAGCTATTGGACGTTGCGCACCATGCCGAGGACCTTGACGGCGTTCGGTCCGAGATCGGCCGCCAGCTTGTCCTGGATCGGCTTGCTGATCGCCATGAAGCCGCTCTTGTCGACGCTCTTGACGACCTTGACGCCGATTTTTTCGAGCTTCGCCTGCGCCTCGTGTTCGAGCTTGAAGGCCTGGGCCGGCTCGTTCTTGCTGACCTCGTCGGCGGCCGCCTGCACCCATTTCTTCTGCTCGTCGGTGAGACTGCTCCATACCTTGTCGCTGACGAACAGAGCGGCATTGTTCGCTTCGTGCTCGGTGAGCGAGAGCACAGGGGCGGGTTCGTAGTGCTTGTTGACGAGATAGTTGTTGATGCCGTTTTCGGCCATGTCGACGACGCCGGTCTGCAGCGAGGTGTAGACTTCGCCGAACGGCATGTGCACGACCTGGGCGCCATAGGCCGGGAAAAGCGTATCTTCGGTCACGGTCGCCTGCACCCGAACCTTGACGCCCTTGAGGTCGGCGACCGCCTGCACCGGCTTCTTGCCGTACATGTGCCGCAGGCCCTGCGAGCCGAGCCCCAGCATGTGGGCACCCTTCATCTTGGCCGCGTATAATTCCTTCATCGCCGCGATGACGGCGGGATCGCCGAGCACCTTGATGGCGTGCGCTTCATCGCGGAAGATATAGTGAAGCGAGAACACGCCCGACTCCGGCTGCGCGGTCGAGGCATTGGCGGTCGACAGCATCACGAAATCGATGTCGCCGGTTTGGACTTTTTGCAGGGTCTGCGCCTCGGTACCGAGCTGGGCGCCGGGATATTGATTGATCGAGAGCGTGCCCTTGCTGAGCTCCATCAGCTTCCTGTTGAACATTTCGGCGCCGATGCCGTAGCCGCTGTTCTTCGGCTGGTCGTAGGCGAACGAGAATTCGCGCTTTTGCGCCGACGCTGGCGACGACACCATCGCAATGGCAACGCCCAGCAGAATGCCGCGAACGAACGGCAGATACCGTGAAACGGACATTGAATTCCTCCCCTGCTTCGCCGCTTTTGCGGGCTGATTGCCGCCGCTCGCCCTGACAGGCCGCGGCAGGTCATTATGACCGAAGCCACTCTGTTAACAAGATAGTATTTTAGATTGTATACTGTTTCGGCCGATGGCACATTGGCGCCATGGCCACTGCCAAAACCTTCAAAAGGCCGCCCCCTCGCGGCGACATTGCGAAAACTTCCGGGGCTGTCTTGCCGCCGGCGGCGACGCATGAGCGCGAGCCGATCGCGCATCTGATCGCCAGAAAGCTCGAGGAAGATGTCGTGCTTGGCAGGCGGCATCCGCGCGAGCGTCTGGTTGAGCAGGATCTGTGCGCGGCCTTCGACACCCATCGCGGCGACATCCGCCTGGCACTGTTCGAGCTGGAAAAGCGGGGCATCGTCGAGCGCATTCCGAACCGCGGCGCGATCGTGCGCGATCTGAAGCCGCGTGAGGTGAGCGACATCTACAATGTTCGCGAGGAACTCGAGGTGATGGCGGTGCGGATTCTACCGTTTCCCGTCGCGCCCGCCGATATCGTCCGGCTGGAAGCCGTGCAGCGCGAGCACGGCAAGGCCGTGGATGCCGGCGACCTCCTGGCGGTGTTCCACAGCAATGTGCAATTCCACCGCGCCCTGTTCGGGCTATGCGGCAACAACTGCTTGATCGAGACTATCGAAAATCTGGCGCAAAAGGTTTCGGGCATCCGCTCCTATGCCTACGCCAACCCGGGCGCGCTGAATGAGGCCCGCCAGGATCACATTGCCATGATCGAGGCCCTTCGGCATTCCCGCCGCGACGAGTTGATCATGCTGACAAGGCGTCACCTCAAGCCGGCGGAGCAGGCCTATGTCCGCGCCTACCGGCAACGTTTCGGGGACGGCGCAGGTGCCTGACACACTCCAAAAACGAATCCCGCAGGGCCGTTGCCCCTGCCCGGCCAATCGGCTAAATGAAGCCCTGTTGCACCCGTAGCTCAGCTGGATAGAGCGTTGCCCTCCGAAGGCAAAGGTCACACGTTCGAATCGTGTCGGGTGCGCCATCTTTCCTTTATTTTACAACGCGATATGCGCGCGCGAACCGAAACTCCAGTTCTGTCTCATTCGAGGGAGTAGGCAATTCCGAGGGAAATCGTCACCGAGTGCAGATAGCATGGCAACTGACGATGTTGGTCGGAAGCTCGAAGAACAATTGCTTCCATGAGTGGTATTGCTGAAGGAAAGTCGCGGGGAGCGGGAGACAGTGCTCCCCGCGGACGTTGGCTCAGAACGAAGATACCTTGGCGAGTGCTTGGGCATAGACGGGTACCGAAAGGTTCTCGATCGCGGACTGCTGCTGCGCGCCGAACACATCACGTTCGTCGGGCGAGGCCGAAATATTGAGCCGGTCGATCGAGATCTTGATCGCGTTGCACGTATCGACGAAGAAGGTGCCGACGACGCGATCCAACGGCAGGTCGAGGATGCGCGCCACGCTCTCGCGCGTGAACATGTTCGAGCTCAACGCGATCTCGTAGTTCTCGCCGGAGGTGAAGATCACATCGAAGGTAAGCCGATTGATGCCGGCGTCCTTGGAGCGGATGACCACCGCCATGTCGAGCAGCCGATGCTCACCGACCCGGAGGCCGGAGACGGGCACTTCCTGAATGAGGCAGAGGGTGCGGTCGTCCAGGCTTCGCGAGTATCCGGTCTCGCCAACGTCGAAATAGGCAGGCCGCGCTTCTCCGGTCTTCGTCCAGCTCGCTCCTTTCGCGTCGTAGTAGGTGATCGGGAACATGGCGTTCTTGATCACATCCTCGTTCTGAAGGAGGTGGTAGAGCGTCCACTCGTAAGCGTCGGGTGCATCGAGCCCGATCAAAGAGCCTGGCTTGGGCGTGACAAGATTGGTGATCCGTGCGACCTCGGCAGCGTGTCGCGCCGCGAGCGATGCGGCATCGCGATCGATGGTGCGTACGAGGATCGCGGGGGCAGTCTCGTCGGCATCGATGATCCGGTAGCTCGCATCTTTAAGTGCCGTAGGAAATTCGGCTTCGATCAGGTTGATCACCGCCTTCTTGATCTTGTCATAGTTGGCAAAGAACACCGGATCGCGGGTGCCGCTGGGAACGATCGCACCGAACGAGCCGTTAGATCGGCGGAAGTTGACGAGGTTGGGCGAGAGCGGATAGGCAATGTTGCCGGCGGTTGCCTTTCGTCCTGGATAGCCGTAGTGGATGAGGTAATGGGTGAGCAGGCTAGCCAGCAGCACGGCAGCCTCTTCGGACTTTGCGGTGGTCTCGATGATGATGCCAAGCTCGCGATGGCCGGAAGCCGTGGGTTGGGCTTGCACGCCGTTGCGGCCGTAGACCAGCACGTCCGCCGGCACTTTCGGCAGGTCGGCGGGGTCGATATGGAGCAGCGACACTTTGCGGGCGCCGAGGCGGCGGGCTCCTTCCAGCTTGATGCTCCACGGCCAGGGCTTACCCGATCGGACAAAGCGGCTGTTGCGTATGCCGGCGACCCGCGAATCTTTTGAGAAGAACTCCGTCTTCTCCATCGCCAGGATGCCTTCGGGGTAGAACTGGAGCTGCGGATGGCTCTCTTCGTAGAGCGAGTGCGCGGCGATCGAGTACGAAGTGCAGCGGCGTGTGGGATTGGGGGCGACGAACAGCGCCGAGTTGTCGTCGTAGACTTCGGCGACGAGACAATCCGACGGCGAACCTGGATCGCAGGCTAGCGCGCCGCATTCAAGTACATGCCCGACATGGTAGGCGAGGCCGGCATCGATGCCGCGGCGGATCATATCCGAGGCGAAGAGCGCGATGTCACAAGAGCGGCCGGCAAAGATATATTGCGCGCCACTCTCCAGCGCTGTGATCAGCGGGTGGATTCCCATCTGTCCGACGATCGTGCTCTCACGCAGCGCTTCCTCGTCGAGCTCCGGACCGAGCCCGGTGCAGCGCAGCGCGCCCGCTTTGAGCTCGTTGATGACGACTTCGGGGTCCAGCTCGGCGCTGATCACGGCGACTTTGGCGTTGGCGATCCCCAGTTCGGCGAAGACTTCCTTGGCGATATCCAGCATGTAGTCGAGATTGCGGTCGCCGCCGGCCATGCCGCAGCTTCCCAGAATGACGGGAACGCCGAGCCTGCTGCCAGCTTCGACCATGTGCCGATAGTCGAGTTTGACGGCATCGCGTTCGAAATATTCCGTACCCGTCCCGAGATAGTAGGGACCGGCATCCATCGAGCCGGCGTCGGAAATGATGGCGTCGATGCGCCCCTTCAGCGCTTCGTCGAGGCATTCCTTCGGATAGCCGTAGCCCAGCGCGCCACAGGCAGACACCACGCGGTAAATCAGATTTGCCATTGCTTCGATCCTTCAATGCCGGCCGCCAGTATTGGCGCGACTTCATTGGACCGCAGACAAACCCGATCTCCATAAGGCGCACAAATACCGTCTTCGTATGCGCCTATATTGACCGCCGATAGCTAACTTTGACCAAGAAGCTCGAGCCCTGGATAGACATGCTCGCGCGTAAGCGCGATGACGTAGTCCGCTAGCGCGAGGCGTACCGCCTCCGCCGCACGGCTGAGCGCAGTGTCGCTCGACCACATCACGGAGGCTGTCAGGAAGAGAGGCGGCTCAATCAGTGACGGGACCCCGAGATCGGCGGCTCCTTCGCCATGTTCGAAGCCGCGCGGCAACACTGTCCCGCCCAGCCCCTGTCGGACAAGAGACATGATCGAGCTGAGCTGATCTCCCTCGCTGACGATATTCGGCGACACGCCGATCCCGGCGAACTCGCGATCGAGAACGGAGCGCAGGATGTTCGGTGCGGTCGGAAGAACAAGCGGAAGCTTTGCGAGCTTTTCCATCGAGATCGTCCCGGTGGACCGCGATATCCGCTTGTCTCCGATATAATAGAGACGCTGTCGGAAAAGAGGCGCTCGAGAGTAGCCGGCGGCAAACTGATCCTCGAAAAGAAGCGCCAGGTCGAGCGCATGGGTCGAGATTTCGCGTTTCAGCGTCTCGCTGTCCGAGATGTGAAACTTCACCATAACCTTTGGAAGCCGCGCGCGGCACGTCTGGATGAAGGGCCCGCCAACCGTCGCCGCCAGAGTGGATGACATGCCGAGAGCCACGACGCCGTCAGGCTCGCCGCCGGTCGAACGCACAATTCCCGGCAATTGCTCGATCCGCCGCAATATGACCACTGCTTCGCGGTAAAGCACCTCGCCAGCGGGCGTAGGGCTTATGCCCCGCGCATGGCGCTGCAACACCGGCACGCCGAGTTCTTCTTCGAGTTCCGCAATCTGTTGGCTGAGCGCGGGCTGCGCCACATGGATCGTCGCGGCGGCCCGGGAGAAGCTTCCCGCTTCGACGATCTTGACGAAGTATCGCAGGTGCCGCAGTTGCAAGCTGCCCCCTTTTCGCGCCCGCGTGCGTCTCGGTTTACCTCGTCAAGGTTGTAGCACAGTCGCGGCCTGCAACGTGAGCAACACGGTCAGCGCTCCGCCGAGGCGAGTCACCAGAAGCGCGAAGGGTAGGAGGTTCACGCGATCTCCTGCGCTGAGGATCGCAATGGCGCCAGTTCCGCCCATGGCTACCCTTGAAAGCGTGATCGTTGCGCCGTCGGCCGGGTTCAGCCCCATCCATCTCGAGACGAGATAACCGGTAACGGAAAGAGCCAGGACCGCTGCGAACGCCATGCTCAGGAGGGGCGCTGCAAGGCCCGCCACGAGGTATTCCCAAGGCACGAGCATCAGGCCGACCAGCCACAACACGGGAAAGAGCAGGTAGGACGTGAAGTAGTTCTGGACGGCTTTCATTCCGCGCACAACGGGTGCCGGTATACCATCCAGCGCGCTGGCCGTCATGCCCACGAGGATCACGACCAAGGGGCTGGAAACTCCGAACCAATGCGAAACCACGGCGCCGCAGACATACAGCGCGATGATGGCGCCGATCGCCATGCCGATATCGCCGGCGCGGACAGACTCCGCGGCGGCCGATGTAGCGGCGGCGCCCCGGACCCCATCGGCCGGACGGATCATGCCGATTATCCCCGCGACGGCAATCGCCAGGAGATTGGCGACGAGCAGCGAAGGAAGCATCTGGGCCAGCAGCGCCCCCTGCATCTGCCCCCATTGGTTGGCGTAACCCGTCGCAAGCGGCAGCGCTCCAGCAGTCAACCCACCGGCCATCATCGGTGCCACCTGCAGGAAAAACGCACTGGAGAAATCCGTCGCCCATAGGGCCGCCCAACCCCATGTCGCCGCCAATGCCGCGAGGCTTCCGCAGAAGACCGGGACGCCAAGCTTCATGGCCATGCTCCGCATGATTTTCCAGTCGACCTGCACGCAGCCGCCGAGAACAAGAACGCTGATAACCCATCCCACGACGTCCAAACGCTCCATGGCGGCGCCCAGCGACCCGATCGTGTTTCGGGGCACCCATGAAAGGTCTGCAAGCAGCGATGGGACGACTAGGCAGAGCGCGGTGTCAATGCCGATCAAGCGTAGCCACGAAACGCGGCGGAACTCCGCGCAGACGAAGGCGCCGAGAACTACAATCGCGAGAGCGGCGCCAAGGCTGCCCACAGACACAGCCGAATCCGCGACAGCCGCAACGACGCCAACAACGAGCGCTAATACAACAGCGCTTAGGAGACGCGTACTTAGCGCCATCCACCGATGCGAACTTGCCGTGCTGGATATCGCACTTTTTTTGAACTCGGGCATCGGGGCCACCTGCGCTCTTGGCCATCATAAGGCACAAGCGCCACAGCCTGCACAAGCCGCGTAAGCAGTGCGTAAGCACGCGGGAGAAAAATCAGTGCGGGTTTTCGGATAGGAACGCCGCTCGTGTTGTTGAGAATATCCAGTTGCTTCAGATGGATAGTAGCATAGCGTGCCCTATCGCATTTTTCGGATGGGCACGTTATCTTGCTCCGAAGGCAAAGGTCACACGTTCGAATCGTGTCGGGTGCGCCACGCCGAAGCAGACCTGGATCACCACCACGACTGGAGCACCTGTTCGATCCCGCTGTTTCGCTAGCTGGCTGCCGGGTACGTCGACGTCCGTCTGATGTCTGATATACGTCCCGGTCAAGCGTTTCCCCCGCAATCGCGGCTGCCTTGCGAATGCCGTGGTGAGCGCCACCGGCACGCTTCTGTGCGAACCGCCGCTTGCGCGAAAACGTATCAAAGGCGCCATCGACACCTGACGAGAGAGGCGCGCCTCCTCTATAACACGTGACCACGCGGGACCCAGGCCGGGGATTGCCCCTCGATGGACATTCAGTTTCTCACTCTGATCGCGATCGGCTTTGTCGCGCAAATGGTCGACGGGGCCCTCGGCATGGCGTTTGGAGTGCGGGGTAACGCGGGAATGCTGAAAGCCCGCCGCACCTTTTTGAAAGAGGACCCAGGATGGGCATGAGCTTCGAGCTAATGGTGCTGGCAACCGCAACTCTTTGGGGCTTCCTTCAGCTCGTCGCTGCGGCGCAGGCCGCAAACGCGCAGTACGGCCTCAAATGGGCCGCGAGCCCGCGCGACGTCGAGATGCCGCCGCTCACGCCCATCCCCGGGCGCATCAATCGTAACTTCCGCAACTACATGGAGACGTTTCCGTTCTTTGCCGCGGCGGTTCTCATTGTTCAGGCGGCGGGCGTTCACAATGAGCTGACCCATTGGGGATCGATTGCCTATATCGGCGGGCGCATCGCTTACACCGCGCTTTATATATCCGGAATACCGCTCATCCGCTCGCTGTTCTGGAACATCGCCGCCTTTGGCATGCTCGCGGTCCTGGCGGCGCCTTTCGTGCCGCGCTGAAGCGCCCGACGGCACCGGATGCGGGCTTCTTTTGCGTAGGCATCCTGCGCATCGCCGCGCGCAACAGCGTACACCATCAGCGAATTTGCTGCGCCATCATAGCGCCACGGCGAAGCAATAGTGCCCTCTCCATCGACCGTGGCGCGTGCACTGTTGCCGGGCGCACGCGTGCGACGAGATAGTCGCGGCTCTACCGGCCAAGTTCACGCTCCGCCTCCGCTAAAAGCGTGCGGCTCGACCAGCAGGCCTTGTCGTTCATGATGCCGCGTCAACCGGCGAGCCCAAGGTCAGCTCTCCGACGATGGAGTCGAGCTGGCATTGGCTTGCATGGGCGCGCGCGCATAGGCCTCCGGGATAATAATCGAGGGATCGGCCGGGTCCAGCGCATCGTGCGTTACCACCGTACCCACGAGTGCTGTCGAGGCAAGATCGAAGTCGGTCTTCTGTGGCGAAGCGAGCGAGACCTGCACCTGCGTCCGATACAAAACGTAGGCCGCAAGCAACGCCTGGACCATCGCGGTGAACAGGAACAAGGCGCGTGGCCCTTCCGCCGACATGAAGGCAGCGGCAATGAGCGGTCCGACCACTGAACCGAGGCCGTTGGTGAGCAGGATCGTGGCGGCGATCGGTACGACATCACTCGCTGGGGTCTTGTCATAGGCATGAGCCGCAGCGAGCGAATAGCCGGGCAGCGCGAGCGCCCCGAAGAGGATACCGAACAGCAGCAGCATCATTCCGGATGCGGAGATCAGCCACGAGGCAATGCCCGCGGCGGCGGCTCCGATCAAGAGAACGAGCAGCACCAGGCGGCGATCGACGCGGTCGGACAGACGGCCTACCGGCCACTGGACGATGGCTCCGGCCAGCACTGCCGTACTCATGAACAGCGCCACCTGATCGATGCTGAGGCCGCTGCCGGCGGCCGACAGCGGCGCAAGGCCCCAGAATGCACCGTTAGCTGCGCCAATCATGAAACTTGCGACCAGCGCGACGGGTGCCGCGCGGTATAGCTGTCCGACGCGAAGGCTGACGGTGGTAATCGGTGCTGGTTGCGCCGCACGGGTCAGGGCCACCGGAACGATGGCCAACGAGGAAAGCATGGCAGCCACCATGAAGTTCCCAGCCTCAGCGATCGGATAAAGCGTTACCAGGGCCTGACCAAATGTGATGGCGCCGTAGTTGACCACCACGTAAGCCGACAGCACGAGCCCGCGAGTCTCGTTGGAGGCGCGATCGTTGAGCCAGCTCTCGACCACCAGGTAGAGACCGGCGAGGCAGAGGCCGGTTACGCCGCGGAAAACTATCCAGGCCACGACCACCGGCGCGAGCGCGTGGGCAAGCGCCACGGCTGCCGCCACCGCCACCATCGCTGTAAAAGCGCGAATGTGTCCGGCGCGCTGGATCAGATAAGGCGCGAGCAGACAGCCGCTGACGAAGCCGACGTAATAGGCCGAGCTGATGACACCGAGCGCAAGATCGTCAAAACCTTCCGCGCTGCCGCGCAACGGCAGCAACGTGAATTGCAAGCCGCTGCCCGCCAGCAGGAACGCCAGCCCCAGGAGCAACGACACGATCGGGCGCAAGGTCTTCGGCATCCGGATCGACTCAACAGTCACCAGAGTCCAGTTTCATTGAATCTACGATGTGTTGATAAGACCGTAGATCATAAGAAGTTTCGCGCCCAGCGTATCGGATGGGCCGCCGCGTGGACCATTGCCGGCCATCGAGCGCGACCCGAAGGCATGCGGCGGAAACTTTGGCTTGAAGTCAGGCTACGGAAAGCACATTTGACAACCGCCCGCTAAACATCGTCAGAGGTGCATGGCCGTGTCCAACCCGCGCGACTTTCACGCTCCGCAATCGTCCTACACAAGAGAGGATCTGCTCAAGTCGAGCGAAGGCGGCTATTTCGGCCCGGGCAATGCTCAGCTCCCGGCACCGCCCATGCTGATGATGGACCGCATCATCGAGATCAGCGTAGACGGCGGCGAATTCGGCAAAGGCCATGTCATCGGCGAGCTCGATATCACGCCGGACCTCTGGTTTTTTGACTGCTACTTTGCCGGTGATCCGGTAATGCCGGGCTGCCTCGGTCTCGACGCCATGTGGCAGGTCATTGGCTATTGGCTTGGCTGGTCGGGCTCCCCAGGCAAAGGACGCGCGGTCGGCGTTGGCGAGGTCAAGCTACAAGGCGGTGTCAAGCCGGACACAAGGTGCGTGCGATACGAGGTCAGCATGCGCCATGTCAGGCGCAGCAAACTGGCGGTTGCAATTGCGAACGGCCGTGTGTTTGCCGACGATACATGCGTCTATGTCGCCAGGGACATGCGGGTCGGACTGATAGCGTCGGCGAGCTGATATGCAACCCACGAAAGAAGCCCCAAGCGGGCCACCGTAAATTTCGATCGTATCACTGTCGAGGATGGCAGTTGGATCGATCGAGTTACCCATCTGGGACGGCGAAGGTAAATGGATCTTAACCACGCCGCCTGAATTCGTTAACTCCGGAGCGCACCGCCGTCAGTTCACCGCGCAGCTTGCGGAGTGGGTTGGCGTATTGCCGGAAGCGGCCTGACAGAAAGCCTCATAATAGGCTTCCAGCTCCGCTACGGCGCGATGCTCCCATTCCCTGGCTTGCGCCAGCAGGGAACCGCTATGAAGCGGCCGGAAGGCCGCGGTCTGGCGGTACAACGATGCGATTGTGCGGTAGCGGCGAACGTTTTCCATGATGGCCAGCCCGTTCATTGTTTGGATCTCCCCATTCCCTTTCCCGGGCACGAATTTGCGGCAGAACGATTTTCGATTAGTTAGCGGGACTGGAAGAGAGCGCGTGTGGTTTCCGAACTGTTGACGGCGGATGCTCGGCCGACGGTGCGGCCCCACCGGAGTCCGCACGCTCGACCGCTTCACTCATCTGGGCTGTGCGCGTTGACTGCGGCGAGGTCGAGGGATTGCTATTCGAACAGAGAACCCCTTCCGAACGATTGCCAGCCGAAATAAGGGACACAGTGCTCCCCTCGCGCGCTATCGCCGGGATCAGCAGGGCGCAGGCGAGGTAGGCCAGCCCGAGGCCGAGAAGTGATGCAGACAGAAGTGCGGCCGCGGACGGCAGTCTTGCCCGCTCTCCTCGCGGCGATGGTTGCGGCTCGCTTGCAGTGATGACTGACATTCGATCGACCTGAAAATGAGGAGTTCGGACTGCAAGAAATCACTGCCCACGATGACACTTCAACCAGCGCTACTGCTGGTCCGTCGGGGAGACGCCGGACGCGCGACGAAGCCGCAACTTGCAATCATCGCGCGACTACTTGGGCACACGTTTGGTGGTCAGGACACACCTAGGCGCGGTGTTGATACTCATCCGACGATGATGTGAAGCCGTACCTTAATGGTGCTTGTGTGCGGCACCATTGACACCACTGACGGCGGCTCCGACGTTCTCCTCGACGTTGTAGATGATATCGACAGGCCCGGCCTTCTCGAACACCAGCGTGCCCTTCACCTTCTGGCCAATCAGGAACGGCTCCTTGAGGCCCATCAGCAGGATGCGATAGGCGCCGGGCTTGAGCTCCACGGTCTTGCCGGGCTTGATCTCAAGACCGTTCGCGAGCGGCCGCGTCTTCGCCATACCGTCCACATCGACCACCTCGTGCACCTCGATCTGGCCTGCCACGGGCGACGTGCCGCCGATCAGACGATCCGCAGTCTTTCCCTTGTTGGTGATGGTGAGATAGCCGCCCGCGATATTGGCATCCTTCGGAGTCGGGCGCGACCAGGGATGGCCGATGTCGAGCGCGCCGACCTTGTACTCATGCGCGCCGACGCTGGTCGCAATGAGCAAACTCGCTGCGACAAAAATAGCCGCGGTGACAAACACAAAGATATCTCTGACGATACTTGTCATAATTGTCCTACTCCGATACGCGCGCTGGACAGAGAAGCGTGTAGAGAATCAATCGGACGCGATTACGGCTGGCGCTCGCCGTGATTACGGCCGCTGCCGGACGTGATTGCGGCCACTGCGCTGTGACGCGAGCGACCCCGGACATACAACCAAGCAAACGATTGCGCCTCTCTCGCCATTGGCCCAACACGCGACAGCCACACAGACGCCTCGCCCGCGATGACGCGCTCGCTTTTCCGCTTTGCTTCGGTCGCCAGCCAGCCGCGCTTCTCGCAAGATCCAGTCAATCTCGCGCCCGATTGCGATGGCTAATCGCCGGACAGTGAGTACAGGGGGCGTATGTGTGTGCGTATCTTAGACGGCCTGCGGCCGGCATCTTTTCATCCATGATACTTTTTCTCACCGCTCCCGCAGAAGCGCATCATCCGGGCGGCGGGGGCAATACCGGCAGTGGCGGCCCCATCAACACCATTTCGGCCGACACGCTTTCCGAAGGACTGATCGCCGCATCGGTCCGCTACGAGTTCATCCGATTGGGCCAGCTCAGCGACGCCGACCTGCTTGCCGCCGCGAGCCGCGGCACGCACGCGCATTCGATCCGCTCGATCGATGCCGTCTCGCTTTCGGTGGCCTACGGCATCACCAATGACCTGACCGTTGCCGTTCGCGCCGCCGGCGTCCGCCGCTCGGGTATCAGCGAGCCCGCCGAGGACATGCTGAGCGGCGGCCATATGGGCATGATGAATATGAGCGACATGAGCAGCCTGATGAGCCCCGACGGCATCAACAGGCGCGGCAATTCGGCAGGGTTCGGCGACGTGACCATGCTCGGGCAATATCGCTTCCACAACAACGCGCAGACGGGAACGTCGGCCGCCGTGCTGTTCGGCTTCAAGGCACCGACGGGTGTCACCAACCGGCGTGACGCCGCCGGTCAACTTTTTCAGGCCGAATTTCAGCCGGGCTCGGGGTCCTGGGACGGCCTGTTCGGCGCCGCCTTGACCAAACGCGCTGGCCGCTGGTCGTTCGACGTGAGCGGCCTCTATTACCTGATCAGCACGGGCACGCAGGACACCAATCTCGGCGACCGCTTTTTGTTCGGCACCGCCGTGTCGTATCGCCTGGTCGGGCCAACCGGATCCGCGAAAGAGGTGGAGCTGCACGAATACTGCATGCAGCCGCGCAATCAATTGCAGGAGCATTGCCTCTATCACGCCAACCACGACCACAGCGACATGAAGAAGACGCCCTATACGCTCGACCTCGTTCTCGAGCTCAATGGCGAGTGGCACGACAAGCAGCGCATCGCCGGAATTCCCGACCCCAATTCGGGCGGCACCACGGTCTATCTCTCGCCCGGCGTGCGGGTGGGCTTCGATCGCTTCTCCGGCTTTGTCTCCGTCGGCGTGCCGGTCATCAACCAGCACAACGGCGTTCAATCCAAGCCGGATTATCGCGTGCTCACGGGGATCGGCGCGCGGCTGAACTGAACGCTGACGCCGCTGGCCGATCGAGGCGAGTGGCTCGGGCGCGAGCTCAATTTGCGGCTCGGCGACTGATCATCGCAAGTCCCTTTCAAACGCGGAAGGGCTGACGCGAGATGTCACGCGGCCCGGACGTTGCCGAGGAATTTGCCGGTTTCAGTTTTGAGCTGCTCGGATTGCGACGTCAGTTGACCGGCGGCATTAAGCACGAGGCTCGCGGCAGCGTCGACCTTGCTCGAAGCTTCGCGCACGCCCGTGATGTTCTGCATCACCTCTTGGGCGCCTTGCGCCGCCTGCTGGACGCTGCGGGCGATCTCGTTGGTCGCAGCGCCCTGCTCTTCGACGGCGGCCGCAATGGAGCCTGCGATCTCGTTCATTTGCCCGATCGTGGTGCCGATCTCGCGGATTGCATTGACCGTCGAACCGGTCGCATCGCGGATTTCCTGGATCTGGCTGGTGATTTCGTCGGTAGCCTTGGCGGTCTGCGCCGACAGCGCCTTCACCTCGTTGGCGACGACGGCGAAGCCTCTGCCGGCCTCGCCGGCCCGCGCAGCTTCGATGGTCGCGTTCAACGCCAGCAAGTTCGTCTGTCCCGCGATGGTCTGGATCAGCGCCATGACCTCGCCGATCTTTTGCGAGGCCTCGACCAGGCGGCCGACCATGGCCTCGGTCCGGTTGGCCTGCCCGACCGCATTCTGGGCAATTGACGAAGATTGGGTAACCTGCCGCGCGATCTCCTGGATCGAGGACGACAGCTCCTCCGCTGACGCAGCAACGGTCTGGACATTCGACGCCGTCTGCTCGGCGGCGGCCGCGACCTTCGCGCTCTGATCCGTCGTTCCCACCGCAATCGTGGACATCGACGAAGCCGAATTCTGCAATTCGTCGGCGGCCGTTGCGGTGCCCTGGATCACCCCGCCGATGCTACGCTCGAATTCGTCGGCGATGCGGGACAGAACCGCTTGCCGCTCCTCGGCGGAACGCGTCTTCATCGCTTCCTGTTCGGTGCGCAGCCGCGTGGTTTCCACCAGATGATCCTTGAAGACCTGGAGGCTTCGCGCAATCCGGCCGATCTCGTTGGTCCGGTCGACGAACGGAATCTCGGCAGCAAGGTTGCCCTTGACCAGTTCGTCCATCGCCGAGCAGGTTCTGTTGAGCGGGACGACCATGCCGCGGCCGAGCCAGAATGCAGAGAAGGCCGCGATTGCCAGTCCGGCCAGCCCGGCGATTCCAGCCCAGATCATCCGACTGAAGACCACCGCGTCGATGTCGTCGACATAAACGCCGGCCTGGATGGCGAGAAGCTTGTCGCCTGTGCCAAACGCCCCGACATAGGCGAGCTTACGAAGTTCGGCTCCGCCGGCGGAGCGGGGCGCCAGATACTCGACAAAGCCGCCGCCGGCGCGCGCGGTCCGCACGATATCCTGGATCAACAGCTTGCCGCTCTTGTCCTTGAACTCCCAGCGGTTGACGTTGATGTATTTCGGATTGACGTGCACATAGGTGACGCCGGCATCGGCGCTTCCCGTGCCGTACACGCCGATGTAGTCGGCGTGTTCACCCCAGCGCATGGCGCCGATCGAAGCAAAGGCCATCTGACGCGCCCGGTCAGGCTCGATCTTGCCGGCCTTGGCCTCACCTTCGTACTGGGCGAGGATCTTCGTCGCGGACTCGACAAGATTGCGGACCGTGGTGCGCCGCTCGGCCAGGACCGCATCGCGCAGCACCAGGATCTGCAAGGCGGAGACGGCCAGCAGCACGATCGTCAGCGCCGCAATGACCATCGCAAAGCGCTGATAGACGGTGAGGTTTCGCATCCGCTTGCCTTTCCTGCCGGTTGCGAATGCGTAGCAACACAACGTTAACCGACGGTTATCGGCGGATCCTTCCGGCATGACGCCCGGCTTTGTGCGTCAGCTTCAAGGTTGAGCAAGCCGTCACGCCGCACCGCTGCCAAATCGCGCTTGAAATCATCACGCCGGGGCGACACAATGTTGCCTGTTCCTTCATCAACCGTAATGCGCCAATGCATCAGCGCACCCTGACCGGTGGCATGGTGCGGCAAGAGTGACTCATAATGGCTGAAGCCGATCTCGACGTCGTCATCCGGCAAATCGCAAAAGCGCAGAACAAGAGCCTGATGGCAGCCGTGAAGAAGCGGCGCGACCAGATCATGGCCCGCGCGGCCAAGGCAAAGGACAAGGAGACGCGGGACCAATTCCGGCTGATCGCCAAGAGCACGATGGAGCTCGGCACGGCCGCGGCCAAGCGGCTGCAAAACTCGGCGCAAAACACCGCCGATAGTTACGCGCGGGCGATCAGGAACGCGGCCGAGGAAGCAGCGACGGCGAAGGCGGCGAAAAAGCCGGCCAAGAAGAAAGAGGCCTAGCCGCGATCGGTGCCAAGCATCGCCTTCTGATGCGGCTTGTTGCAGCGGTTACAATAGCGATCCTGCCAGCAAAGTGCTCAAGAACCTGCTCTCTATTCGAGCTCGCCGCAGTGACTGTCTAACTGACCGCGCGGTAGGTGCTCGGCGTTGTACCGATCAGTCGGCGGAATCGCCGGTTAAAAGTGGCCAGATCCTCGAAGCCAGCCTTGAAAGCGATCCTGGAAATCGGATCCGAGCTCTCGCGGAGCCGCCTTGCAGCGCGGTGGAGCCGCGTATGCAGAATGTACTGATGCGGCGTCATTCCGGCTACTTGCCGGAACGTGCGCAGAAAATGATAGGGACTCATTGCAGCTTCGCGGGCAAGCGCGTTGAGCCCTATCCTTCCATCTGGTTGTGCATCGATGCGGCGGATCGCCCGGGTAATCCGCCGCTCATCGTGCGCGCTTGGAGTGCGGATAGGCGCGACTTTGTCGGCCGTCATCATCAAAACGGCGCCGGCAAGTCGGGTCGCGATTTCCTCGAGAGCTGCTCCGTCGCGCTGATCGCGGGCGACTTCAGCATCGGCGAGTAGACCAATGAGTTCGTTTGTCGGAGGCAAGCCGGCATGGACGAATGTAGTCCTGCGTGCGCCCGGCACGCCTGCGGCAATGCTCTCGAAGAATGCTGGCGCGAAATGAAACGCGAGACACCGGTCGCCCTGCGCATGCTCATGTCCGCACTCGAAGCAACTGCCGGCATTGCCGAGCAGAAGCGATCCCGGCACGAGCGTCGCGGCTCCAACCTGCGTCCGGTACTGAAAGCTTCCTTGCGCCACTGGCGAGATTGCCGTTTCGGCATGCTGCTCGACGAAAGAGTGGTCGTGCGGCCCGAAGTCGCAGACCACGTCGCGCACGCTCCAACCGGGGCCAGACGCCAATACCTGAATCTTGAGTGCCATAACGCCAGAACGCACAATTCGGTCTCGGGTTCTCCAACAGAGCGGGCAACGGGCTGTTCCGGCCAGCCCCACCATATTTAGCAATTTTTCCCAAGCGAAAACCGGCGCCGCGCCACATCTGCAGGGCCAACCGGTCGATCCGGATCCCGCCTCAGGCTTGCGCTTCAGTTTCGCGGCACGGCCCGTGACAGTCAGCAAGTTCCATGCGGCGACCTTTGATTTATCCCGATGGATTATCGGATCGAGGCCCACTGTGAGGCCAATCGTTAGAGTCAGAGGAGGCTACGATGACATCTGCGCACACCAGAAATGCGCAAGCGCCAAGCTCGCTTACCACATCATTTCCTCGCGTGCTCCACGCCGATGGCCCGGATCCAGAGCGCAAGGCCAAGCTAGAACTGTATTCGTGGCTCGTCGGTCAGTGGGAGATGGACGTCACCACAATACTTGAGGACGGGTCCACCCATGCCGGTCGCGGCGAGATTCACGCAGGCTGGATATTGCAGGGCCGCGCCATACAGGACGTTTGGATGATCCCGCGCCTCGAGCAACGGCGCCCGGGTATTGAACAGCTCCCCGGGGCAGGAAATTGGTACGGAACGACGCTGCGCATCTACGATCCGAATCTCGATGCTTGGCGCATTCTATGGAATGACCCTGCGACACCGACGTTTTCACGCAACAGATCGGCCGCGCACGAGACCGAGATATTGTGCAGGAAGGTCCGGATCCACGAGGCGGCTCGATGCGCTGGACCTTTTCCGAAATTGAACCGGCGTCTTTTCATTGGACGGCGGAGCGGAGTTTGGACCACGAAAACTGGCGGAAGGAAGTCGATATTCGTGCGCGCCGCATGTGAGCGGCTGCCGGCGTGTCCAGCGACCACATCCGGAGCTTACGTGAGGTCGTGTGCGCAGAACCAAAATCCACCGCAGCTCTTGCATTCGGCTACTTCGTTGTGGGGATCGGCGCTTTCGCGGTGACTGGTCTGCTCAACGAAATCGCGCGGGAGCTTGGGACGTCAGTCGCAGGTGCGGGACAGTTGATGTCCGCCTACTCGCTTGCGCTCGCGGTCGGGGCGCCGCTGCTGATACCTCTCACGAGGCGATTTGGTCGGCGGGACTTGATTGCGGCGGGACTTGGCTTGTTTGGAGTCCTGCAGTTTGCCGCGGCGGTGGCGCCGACCTACAGCACGCTTGCAGCGGCGCGCATATTTGCAGGCCTTGCTGCCGCGGTCGCCACTCCGCACTCGATCGCTGCCGCGGGTCTTGCAGCTCCGCCCGGACGGAGCGGAAGAGCCATCGCCACGATGTTTCTCGGGTTCACGCTCTCGATCGTGATCGGGATACCCGCAGGAAACGCACTCGGAGCGGTTCTTGGCTGGCGCGTAACGCTCGGCCTTGTCGGCGCAATGTCGTTCGCGAGCGCGGCGTGGGTCGCGCTCACGGTTTCAGCCAAACTGCCGAATACACCGGTAGACTGGAACGCATGGCGGTCTTTGGCGGGCAACGCAGTCATTCTATGGTTGTTGCTGACCACGGCTCTCCAGTGTGCAGGTCAATTTACACTCTATACCTACCTGGCCCCCATCCTCAGGGACAGCCTGGGCATCGATGCGACGGGAATTGGCCTTCTGTTCGGCTGGTTCGGAGTAGCGGGGCTTGCCGGCAATTACTTCGCGAGCCGCGTGATTGATCGCATTGGCGCCGGACGTGTGGTTGGCGTTTGCCTTGCCCTTATGATTGCAGCGTTTGCGATGTGGCCCATCGCACACGGCTCGCTGGTGACTACGATGCTGGCGATCTCGATCTGGGGGCTTGGCGGTTTCGCTATTCATCCGTCTCAGCAGGCACGGCTGGTGCTCCTGGCGCCGGAACTGGCTTCAGCCTCGGCGGCATTGAACCTGTCCGCCACGTATTTCGGGCAAATGCTCGGCAGCGCCTTCGGTGGCGGCCTGATCACTTGGTTCGGTGCGGATGCGCTCGCTTGGGGAGGAGCCGCTCTGCTTGTTGCTGCGATTGGAGCAGCATTTGCCGCTGGCCAGCGGCCCGCGGCAAGAGATGACGTTGAGCAAGCCTAGCCGAAAAGACGCCAAACGAGGAAGAAGCCTAGGTTCGGTCCACGCCGAGCATCTTGATCAGTTTCTGCACCGCGCTGTCGGGCGTGGTCAGCACCGGCCGTCCCGTCGCCTCGGCGACCGCGTCTGCCGCTGGCGCCAGGCTGTACTGGGCGAGCGCGATCAGGTCGCAGTCGCCCAAGCTCCTCGATGCTTCCACCACCAGGCGGTCATGGGTCGCGCGATCCCCGCGATCGAGCGCGGCTAACGCGCCTTCCGCCAGTATCGGCACCAGCTCGACCTGCGACGGAAACTCCGGCGGCATCGAGGCGAGCGTCGGCGGAAACGTCGACAACAGC
Source organism: Bradyrhizobium sp. AZCC 1578 (assembly GCF_036924675.1). Taxonomy (NCBI): domain Bacteria; kingdom Pseudomonadati; phylum Pseudomonadota; class Alphaproteobacteria; order Hyphomicrobiales; family Nitrobacteraceae; genus Bradyrhizobium; species Bradyrhizobium sp. AZCC 1578. Next base: position 4,180,875 of record NZ_JAZHRZ010000001.1, on the reverse strand, counting down.
CCGATCCTGCGGCCACGCGCGACGGCCTGCTCGATCATCGCTTCATTGGGCTTGAGCACCGGCATCGGGGCGTGGGCCCGTGCGACGGCTTCGATGCAGGGACCGAACGCCGAGCAGGTGAACAGGATCGCATCCGATCCGGTACCGACGGCGTAGCGTCCAAGCTGGAGGAAACGCGCAGTCATCGCGTCGGTGAGCCCGCCGTCACGCGCCAGATCGGCCGACAGGCTGTCGTCGAGCAGATTCATCAGGCGGGCCTCCGGCCAAAGCCTGGCGAAGGAAGCCTCGATCGGCGCAATCGAGTGTTTCAGGGCGTGGATCAGGGTAATGCGCATATGGGTCAGTCTGGCTGCGGCGCGACTTGTGTCAACCCGCCGCGCCGCAACGTGTCACTACTTGAACGGCAGAGCGTACATCAGGCCGCCCTTGGTCCAGGTCGCGTTGAGGCCGCGATCGAGTTTTAGCGGACTCGCCTTGCCGACATTGCGCTCAAAGATCTCGCCGTAATTGCCGCCCGCCTTAATCGCCTGCAGCATCCATTTGTTGTCGAGGCCAAATCGCGAGCCGAGCTCGCCCGAAGTACCGAGCAGCCGCTGGATGGCCGGCACATTGGATTTTGCCATTTGTTCGGCGTTGGCAGCGGTGACACCAAGCTCTTCCGCCTCGATCAAGCCATAGTGAAGCCAGGCGATGATGTCGGTCCACACGTCGTCGCCGTTGCGGGTGAACGGCCCGAGCGGCTCCTTGCTGATGGTCTGCGGCAGCACGGTGTAGTCGGCCGGATTGGAAGCCGCGGTGGTGATCGCGCCGGCGAGCGCGGAAGCGTCCTGGGTCATGGCATCGCAGCGCCCGCCAAAGAACGTCTGGTACATGGTATCGGTGCGGTCGAACACCAGCGGTTTCCATTCGATGCCGTTGGCACGGCCGTAGTCGCCGAGCGTCACTTCATGGGTCGTGCCCTGCGCGACGCAGACGGTGGCGCCATTGAGGCCCTTGAGGTCCTTTACGCCGGCGTCGGCCCTTACGACAAAACCCTGGCCGTCGTAGAAATTGACCGGCCCCTGCCGCAGCCCCAGTGTTGCGCCGCGCAGATAGGTCTGCGTCGAATTGCGGTAGAGCACGTCGATCTCGCCCGACTGCAAAGCCGTGAAGCGGTTCTGCGCCGTGAGCGCGACATAGCGCACCTTGCTGGCGTCGCCGAGCACACCGGCCGCCAAGGCGCGGCAATAGTCGACGTCGAGCCCCTTGTAATTGCCCTGCGAGTCCGGGGTGGAGAACCCGGCGAAGCCGATGCTGACGCCGCACACCAGCGTGCCGCGCTGTTTGACCGTATCGAGCGTTGCGGCTTGCACCATCAAGCCCGACGCGGCGAGCAAGCCTGTAGCGATGATGATTCTCTTCATTCTGCTCCTCCTAATGACCAACACTCTTCAAGGCCCAGTCGACGGCGTGACCCAGCCGGTCGACGATCATGTCGACATCGTCTGATGTCGCGATATAGGGCGGCGCCAGCAGGACGTGGTCGCCGCTGCGGCCATCCGCCGTTCCACCCGAGGGATAGCAGGCAAGGCCGCCTTCGAACGCGGCGGCCTTGATCCGCTGGTGGAGCTTGAGCGCAGGATCGAACGGCGCGCGGGTGGCACGATCGGCGACGAGCTCAATGGCCTGGAACAGGCCCCGCCCCCTGATATCGCCGACGTGGCGGTGATTGCCGAAACGCTCGGTCAGGCGCCGTTCGAGCTGGCGGCCAAGATCCTTGACCCTGTCGAGCAGTTGCTCGTCATCGATCACCCGCTGCACCTCGAGCGCCGCGGCACAGGCGAGCGGATGCGCCAGATAGGTGTGGCCGTGCTTGAATGCGCCCGAGCCATCCCGGAGCGTATCGACGATGCGCCCGCCGGCGAGCATGGCGCCGATCGGTTGATAGCCGCCGCCAAGCCCCTTAGCGATGGTCTGGATATCGGGCGCGATGCCCTCCTGCTCCCAGGCGTGGCGCGTGCCGGTGCGGCCCATGCCGCACATCACCTCGTCCAGGATCAAGAGCGCGCCATGCCGGTCGCAGATCTCGCGGACGGCGCGGAAATATCCCTCCGGCGCCGGCACGCATCCGGCGGTGGCGCCCACCACCGGCTCGGCAATGAATGCCGCCACCGTATCCGGACCAAGGCGCTGGAATTCGGCTTCGAGCTCGGCCGCCAGGCGCGCCACGAAATCCGCCTCGGATTCGCTGTCACGTTTTTCGTGATAGGCGAACGCCGGCGTCACGTGGCTGAAGGCCGACGACAATAGCGGCGCGTAGGGTTCGCGCCGCCAGGCGTTGCCGCCGGCGGCGAGCGCGCCCAGCGTATTGCCGTGATAGCTCTGGCGGCGCGCGATGAAGCGCTGGCGTTGCGGCTGGCCGCTTTCGACAAAGTATTGCCGCGCCAGCTTGATGCTGGCCTCGATCGCTTCCGACCCGCCGCTGACGAGATAGGCGTAGGCCAGGCCGCCGGGCTCGTCGCCAACGAGCGCCTCAGCCAGCGCTTCGGCGGGCTCCGACGAGAAGAACCCGGTATGGGCAAAGGCCAGCTTCGATGCCTGCCGCGTCATGGCCTCGAGCACGCGAGGGTGCTGGTGGCCGAGGCAGGAGACGGCCGCGCCACCGGAAGCATCCAGAATCCGTCTGCCATCCTCGGCGACCAGCCAGACGCCATCGCCGCCGATGGCCTTCGGCGGCGTTTCACGCAGGCTTCGGTGCAGCAACCGGCTTTTGCTGGCTCCCATGGCGATCAACCTTTCTCCGCGACATATTGCGACAGCGCGGTCAACCGGCCTTCGGTCTCTTCGAGGCGCCGCTTGGCGCCGGCGCCGCCCAGCACGAAGGTCACGGCGGCCAGCGACTGTGCGATGGCGATGGCGCCGGTCAGGCTCGGAAAGAATCCGGGCGACGCGGCGGCCTCGTACAGCAACACATGGTCAGCCCCCTCCGCCATCGGCGCCGTAATCGTATCGGCAATCGCAACTAGCGTGGCGCCGGAATCATGGGCCACCCGCGCCGACAAAACGCTTGCCCTCGAATAGGGCGCAAACCCGATAACGACGACGGCATCGCCGCTATGGAACGCGCCCAGATCGAGATCTTCGGGACCCGAGCCGCCGACCAGATGCACCGCGTCCGGCCGGAACAGGCGGAGCTGATAATTGAGCAATTCCGCAACGCTGCGGCAGCTCCGAAAGCCGGCGATCCAGATGCGCCGCGCGGCGTGCAGAGCCTTGGCCGCGTTGGCCACCGAGCCGGCCGAAATGCGCGCAAGACCTGCCGCCTCGGCTTCCAGCTTGTCGGAGACCAGCGATATCTCGGCGTTGGGCCCTTTCCCGCCGCCCCTGGCGCGACCCGAAAACGGCGAAGATTGCGCGGGCCGGCGGGCCTCGGTCAGCGCGGCGCGCAATTCGTCCCATCCGGAATAGCCGAGCGCTTTTGCAAGCCGGGTGAAAGCGGCGGGATCGGCGCCGGCCTCGGCGGCGAGATCACGCATCGAGCGCGTGGTGGCGTCATAGTCATTGGCGGCAACGAACCGGCCGACTTGCTGCAGCCGCATCGGCAACGATGGCAGCGCACTGCACAAATCGTTCAGCGGCGAGGATTTCGGCCGGAGCTGCGCCATGAAACATATGTTGCACAGAATCCATTTTGGTGCAACATTTGAAATGCGCCTTGCGGGCCCATCGCCGAAGATCGCTACTGGAAGGTCGCTGCTGCAATACATCGTTGATCAAAGTCATCGCCGCTTAAGTCGAGGATCCTTGTGCTGTGACGACATCCACGCCCGAATTCCCTCGCCGCCGGCGGATGCGCCTCCGCCTGAATCGCCAGCAGATCAACGGCCTCGTCTGGCAGATCGTGGTGGTCGCCATCGCGGTCGCGATCGTTGGCTGGCTCTGGTCCAACGCCCTGCACAATTTGTCGGTGCGCCGGATTTCGACCGGCTTCGCCTTTCTCGGCCGCGAGGCCGGAATGCCGATCGCGGATAGCTGGCTTGCCTATAGCCCCAGGGATCCTTACGCCCGCGCCTTCATCGTCGGCATCGTCAATACGCTCCGCGTCGCGGTCATCGGCATCGTGCTCGCGACCGTGCTTGGCACGCTGATCGGCATCGCGCGGCTGTCGTCGAACTGGCTGTTGTCGCGGCTGGCTGCGGTCTACGTCGAAGTGCTGCGCGACGTTCCGCTGCTGCTGCAGTTGTTGTTCTGGTACGTGCTGATGCAGGGACTTCCGGCGGCACGCGCGGCCTGGAAGCCGATCGAAGGCGTCTTTCTGTCGAACAGAGGCCTGGTCTTGCCAGCGATTCCGATCGAGGAAGCAAATCTGTGGGTCATCGCTGCGGCCGCTGCCGGCCTGGGCGCCCTGTATCTATTGCGACGGCAGTTAGTGGCGCGGCAGATGGCGGACGGCAAGGCGCGTCCGTTCTGGCCCTATGCGCTGGCCCTGCTCGTCGGCCTGCCGGCGCTGGTGTCGTTTGGCCTCGGCGCGTCATGGACCATCACGTTGCCCGAACTGCGCGGCTTCAATTTTGTCGGCGGACTGACACTCGCACCGGAATATTTTGCGCTGCTGATCGCGCTCGTCACCTACACCTCGGCGTTCATCGCCGAAATCGTGCGCAGCGGCATTCAGGCTGTTCCACGGGGCCAATGGGACGCCGCGAATGCGCTCGGCCTGCGCCGTAGCTTTGTGCTTCAGCGCATCGTGCTGCCGCAGGCGCTCCGCGTCATCATTCCGCCGATGACCAGCCAATACCTGAACCTGACCAAGAATTCCTCGCTTGCGGTTGCGGTCGGGTATCAGGACGTGGTGTCGATCGCGAATACCACGCTGAACCAGACCGGACAGGCGATCGAAGCCATCGCGCTCATCATGGCCGTGTTCCTCACCATCAGCCTCGGCATCAGCCTGTTCATGAACTGGTACAATGCGCGCATCGCGCTGGTGGAGCGCTGATGCCATGACGTCGATCACGGACGCTCCGAAAAATCCGCTTCCCTTCGACGCGCGACCCCGCAGGACACCGGCCGGTCGCGCCATCCGGTGGCTGCGCGCGAACCTGTTCGCCTCGGTCGCGTCAAGCATCATTTCCGTGCTCCTGATCGCGCTGCTCGCCAAGGCGTTCGTCAGCCTGGTGCAGTGGGGCTACTGGAATGCAATCTGGATCGTTTCCGGCAACCAGACCGGCCCCTGCCGGTCGATCCGTGGGCTCGGCGCCTGCTGGGCTGTGATCCCTGAAAAATATCGCTTCATCCTGTTCGGCACTTACCCCTTCAATGAGCAGTGGCGGCCGGCGCTGGTGTGCCTCACCTTCATTGCGCTGTTCTGGGTGTCGAGCCGGCGCAATTGGTGGCGCAAGGAACTGGTATTGGTGTGGGCGGCGGCGCTGGTCCTGATTGGCGTCTTGATGTGGGGCGGCGTCTTCGGGCTGTCCTACGTTTCACAGGATCGCTGGGGCGGGCTGCCGGTGACGCTGATCCTGGCGACGTTCGGGCTGGCGTTCGGCTTCCCGCTCGGGATCGTGGTGGCGCTGGGCCGCCGTTCAAAATTGCCTGCGATCCGGTCGCTCTGCGTGCTCTATGTCGAGTTGATCCGCGGCGTTCCCCTGATCAGCCTGTTGTTCATGGCGAGCGTGATGTTTCCGCTGTTCCTGCCCGACGGCGTCAACATCGACAAACTGCTCCGGGCGCAGATCGCGTTCATACTGTACGCCGGCGCCTATCTTGCCGAAGTCATCCGCGGCGGCCTTCAGGCCATTCCGAGAGGACAGCACGACGCCGCCGACGCGCTCGGACTCACCTACTGGAAGAAGAACGGCCTGATCATCCTGCCGCAGGCGATTCGCCATGTGATCCCGCCACTGGTGAATACGTTCATCGCCTTCTTCAAGGACACCAGCCTGGTGCTGATCATCGGTATCTTCGACCTGCTGACGACGGCGAAGACCTCCATCATCGATCCCGCCTGGCAGCAGTTCAGCGTTGAAGTCTACGTGTTCGTCGGGCTGATCTATTTCGTGTTCTGCTTTGCTATGTCGCGCTACAGCCGGCAATTGGAAGCGCAGTCCCGGCCGGGCTGACGGCCGATCGCGGCGTGCCTGGCCTTACCCGGCGTTATCGGTCGGTCCATTCGATTGCGGCGCGGTCCTGCAACGAAAACAGCGGTCCATCGTAAAGGAACGAGCATTGGTGAATCACCACCTGCCCGGCGCCGACGGTCACGTGCGAATAGTCCGGCAGTTCGTGCGACCCGGGAATGTGATCCGCCGTATCGAGGTCGAACGCCACCTGATGCGATAGCGCGCGCTGGATGTGGAAGGCGATGCCGCGCCAGACGCCCGAGATCGGCCGGTGCAGATGGCCCATGAACAGATAGTCCGGCTTTCGCGTGCGTGCGATCACGTCCCATTCGGCCTCGGGATTGGCGAGCTTGATGTTGTCCATGTAGCGCAACCCGGCATCGAACGGCGGATGGTGCTGAAACAGCAGAAGCGGGCGATCGGCTGGTGCCGAGCCGAGCGCGTGTTCGAGGAACGCGAGCCGCGCCTCGCACAGCCATCCGGCATGATCAGGGGCGGCCTCGTTCAGCGTATCCAGCGTGACGATCGTGGCAGCATCGAACAAATGAATGGACTGCACAAAGCCGGATTCGTCGCGCGGCACGCCGGGGAAGAAATGGCCAAACGGACCGCGCTTATCGTGGTTGCCCATCAAGAGGATGGTCGGCGCCTTCAGCCGCGCCAGGACCGAGGCGAGATTTTCGTAAGCGGCGTCCTCGCCCCAATGGGCAAGGTCACCGGTCACGATCACAAAGGAAATATCCGGATGATCGCGGTTGATCCGCTCGACCGCCGCGCCAAGCCGCTCGGTGGGATCCAGCCCGTAAAGCCTACGGCCACGGGCGACGAAATGAGTGTCGGTGAGAATGACGAATTTCATCGAACCATGTCTCCCTGCTAGCGACCGCCGCGGCGTGGCGTGGTAGCCGCAGCGGTTCCTGGTAAGGCAGTTGTCGTCAACGCACCGAACCTACCGTCTTCGGCAGCAGCTTCTGCACGTCGCTCGTCATGTCGGCGAGCACGGCTTCCGCCTCCTTGGTGCGAGCACCCGTCACGATGGAGTTGAGATGATCCTTGATCACGTCGGTGATCTTGAGACCGTTGTCGCCGGGGAAGGCGTACCATTTGGTCAGCAGCGCGAGCTGGCTGACCGCTGTGTAATTATTCGGATTCTTGACGTAGAAATCCTTCAGGTGGATGTCGTTGGCGACCTTGTTCGGCGGCATGTAGCCGGTGGTCTCCGCCATGATCGCAGCGCCCTTCGGGCCGGTCCAGAATTTCACGACCTCCCAGGCCGCGTCACGCTTGGCCTTATCCTTGGCCAAGATCATCACGACATTCCCGCCGGCCGGCAACCGGCCGTTCGGCGATGCCACGTCCGGGAACGTGTGGGTCTTCAGCTCGAACTTGCCGCCGATCATCTGCGTGGTCTTGTTGAGGTCGGAGGTCGAGGTGACGTGAATGCCGGTCTTGCCGGCGGCAAAGGTCCGCGCATCGCCGGCTGGTCGAGATTGGGCATGCCGGCTTCACTGACAAGGCGCGCCAGGGTCCTGATCGCGAACTGGCCTTCCGGCCCGTTGAACGCCACCTTGTTTTCCTCGGCGTTCAACATGGTGCCGCCGCGCGAAAACACCGGCGCCTGCCACAGCCAGTTGCCGGTGATGTCCCAGGCATAGGTGATGCCGTTGATATCAGGGCCCAATGTCTTGATCTTCTTGGCGAGATCGATCAGCCCGTCCCAGGTCTTCGGCAGATTGGCCGGGTCGGCGCCGGCCTTCCTCGCCAGATCGAGATTGACGTAGACGATCGGCAGCGAAATCGCGAACGGCAGCGCATAGACCTTGCCGCTCGCCGTGCCGATATCGAACATCGCCTGATGGAAGCCCTGCTTGTCGAAATCCTTCTCGGCCGCGATATAGCCGTCGAGTTCGGCGGGAATGTTCTTGTCGACCAGCACGCGGATGCGGTTGAGACCCTGGAAGCTCACGTCGGGCATCTGGTTGGTCACCGCCTCGCGCAGCACTTTCTGGGTGCCTTCCTCGTAGGAATCATAGGGCGCACGCAGCGTGACCTTGATGTCCGGTCGCACCTTGGCGAACTCCTCGATGATGCGCTTGTGCGTGCCTTCGAACAATTCGGCATAGGGGTATTGAACGACGACTTCGGTCTGCGCATGCGCGAGGCCGGCGGCAAGCGAAAGGGCGGCTGCGGCAATCCATGTTCTGAACATTGTCGTCTCCTGAGGTTTGAAAAACTCGGTTACTTGATGCCGGTGAGCGTGATGCCTTCGATGAAGCGTCGCTGGGCGAACAGGAAGGCGATGACGAGCGGGGCGATGATGACCATCGCCGCCGCCATCAGCGGGCCGTAATTGGTTCCGGCCTCATTGTTTCGGAAGTGCGCGACCGCAAGCGGCGGCGTCTGCAAATGCTCGCTGTTCAGCACGATCAGCGGCCAGAAATAATCGTTCCAGTGCGCGACCACCGAGAAGATGCCGAACGCGGTCACCGCCGGAATCGCAGTCGGAAGCATCACGCGCCAGACGATGCCGAACTCGGAAATCCCGTCCATTCGCGCGGCGTCGATCAGGTCGTCGGGCACGGTCTTGAAAAACTGGCGCATCAGGAAAATCCCGAACACCGAGATCGTGAACGGCAGAACCAGCGCCGCATAACTATCGAGAACACCCAGTTTATGCAGCAGCAGGAAGACCGGGATCGCGGTCGCCTGCGGCGGAATAAGGATGCAAAACACTACGAGCGCGAACAGCACGTCACGGCCGAGAAAGCGCAATTTGGCGAGGGCGTAGGCGGCCGGCAGGGCGACCAGCACCTGAAGGCCGAAGATCGAGGCCGTGACGATCAAGCCGTTGAGCAGATAGCGCCATAGATCGGCCTTGGCGAAAGCTATCAGCAGATTGTCCCACAGCGCGAAGTGGTAGGGGATCAGGTGCAGATCGGATGAAAAAATCTCGGTTTGAGGTTTTGACGCGGTCGACACCATCCAGATGAACGGCGTCAGCATCACCAGCGCTCCCGCCAGCAGCACGATGTGCCGGATCGCAGACCACAGAAGCATGCGAGCCCGCGGCGTCATGCGTAGTGCACTTCCCGGTTGCCGAGCGCCGATTTGAGCAGGGTGAGCAGCAGCACGAAGGCCGGGAACACGACGGTAACGGCCGCGCCGTAACCGGAGCGAAAGAACTCGAACCCTTCGGTATACATCGTGTAGATAAGTACTTCCGACGATTTCGAGGGGCCGCCCTTGGTCAAGACCTGAACGGTGTCGAACACCTGGAACGAGCGGATGGCCGAGATCGCCACCACGAACAGGGTGACCGGCCCGAGCATCGGCCACGTCACCAGGCGGAAACGCGACCACGCGCCTTCGGCGCCGTCGATCTCGGCCGCGTCGTAGAGATGCTTCGGGATCGAGACGAGGCCGGCGAGAAACAGCACCATGTTGAAGCCAGTGGCCTGCCAGATACCGATCACGCACAGCGAATAAAGCGCGGTGCCGCGATCCTGCAGCCAGCTATGGCCCTGCAGGCCGGCGACGCGCAAAAGTCCATTCACCAGGCCGAACTGCGGATGCAGCATGAATTCCCAGACGATCGCCATCGCAATCAACGTCGCCATGACAGGAAGGAAGTAGACGGTGCGATACCAGCTCTTGAGCCCGGCGCCGCTCTGGATCAGGAGGGCAACGCCGAGCCCGAGCGCCACCGCGCCGGGCACTACGATCGCGACATAGGTCAGCGTGTTCTTCAGCGAAATCCAGAACACCCGGTCGGCGAACATCTCCCGGTAGTTCGAGAGGCCGATCCAGGAGAACGCCGGCGCGCCGAGCTGATAGTCGGTAAACGAGAGCGCGATCACGCCGGCGAGCGGGCCGATCAGCATCAGCAGCATCAGCACGAAGGCTGGCGCGGCCAGCGCATAGGCTGCCTGCGATCGCCCTGTCCGGCGGAAACTGGCAATCACCCGCGCTGGGACGCGTGGCGCCATCGCCACTCCCTGCAGCGCGGTGGCGGCGTCAGACAACGGCCATCTCCCGCGGCCGCTCGACGCGCGACGGGACCGAAGTCACGATGCGCTTGCCATCAGCGTCGAAGGCGCGAACCGCCTCCGGCGCAAAACCGTAGCCGACGGTGGCCCCGATCGCGGGCAACTGACTGGGGTCGTTGACGCGCGCCACCACAGGCGCATCCGTGCCCGCGCTGCCGATATGGACGAAGGCTTCCGATCCCAGATTTTCCAGATGCACGACCGTGCCGGAAAGCAATCCGTGCGAAGCCAGCTCGATCCGCTCCGGCCGGACGCAGATGCGGCACTCTCCTTCCGGCGCCGCGGTCGCCATATGGAGAACATGTCCGAGCATCTCCAACCGGCCATCGCTGCGGATACGACCGGGAAATGCATTTATCTTCGGCGTTCCGACGAATTCGGCGACGCGGATATCGCAGGGGTCGTCATAGACAGCGGCGGGCGTGCCGACCTGAATGAGCTCGCCGCCGATCATGACGGCAATCCGGCCCGACATGGTCATGGCCTCGGCCTGGTCATGGGTGACATAGATGAAGGTCGTCTTGAGCTGGCGGTGCAACTGGGCAATCTCGGCGCGCATGTGCACGCGAAGCTTGGCGTCGAGATTGGATAGCGGCTCGTCGAACAGAAACGCGCGCGGTTGACGCACGATGGCGCGGCCGACGGCAACGCGCTGGCGCTGACCGCCGGACAATTGCCCGGGCTTGCGCTTCAGCAGCGGCGAAATTTCGAGCTGCTCGGCCACCCTTTCGACATCGTCGCGAATGATGCGTTCGGCGCGGCGGCGGCTCGGCATCAGCCGGCCCACGAACGGCGCCCGCTCCAGCGCAGACAGGCGCTTCATCCGCAGCGGAACGGCGATATTGTCAAACACGCTCAGGTGCGGATAAAGCGCGTAGGACTGGAACACCATTGCCAGATTGCGCGCGCTCGGCCTGATGCCGTCGGCACTGACACCATCAATCCGGACTTCGCCGGAGGACTGCGGTTCGAGACCGGCGATAACGCGCAGAAGCGTGGATTTGCCGCACCCGGATGGGCCGACGAGGGAGATGAACTCCCCGTCTTGAATCGTGAGATCGACGCCTTTCAGAACCTCGGCGCCGTCAAAAGCCTTGCGAAGCGCCCAAATCTCGATCTCGGCCATTTCAATCCGGTATCCGTGGCTGCGGTACCGGATGTCCTAAAGGGCTTGTTTGACAGTTGTATCACAATGGAACGAACCGCCGGGCTTGGCCCCAGCTTTCCACCGGCCGCCCCCCGAAACATGGCTGATGCACCGGCGAAGCTCCGCCTACACCTTCACCAGGCTCTCGAATCCGCCATAGATCATCCGCTTCCCGTCGAACGGCGGCTTCGATTTCGGATCCATCATTTCGCTAAGCCGCGGGTCCGCCATCACTTTGGCGTTGATCTTGTCGCGCTGGGCGCGCGACTTGTAGGTGATCCAGGCGAACACGACGGTTTCGCCCGGCTTGAGCTTCACGGCGCGCGGAAACGACGTGACCTTGCCGACCTTGACGTCCTCAGCAACCCATTCGCGATAGTCGAGCGCGCCATATTCGCGCCAGATCTTGCCGGCCTTCTTCGACAAGCGGGTGTAGGCCTCGAGATTTTTCTTCGGCACGGCGACGATGAAGCCATCGACGTAAGGCATTGCATTACTCTCCGGTATTTCTGTCGATACGACGTCATCTCGGGAGATGCGCAGCATCGAACTGTGGTGCGCAATTGCGCACCTGAGAATATCGAGATTCCCCGATGTGCAATTGCACATCTGAGGTCTGGTGCTTGCGCACCATCCCGGAATGACGACTGGGAATGTGGGGCTAGCGACGACTAACCATGACAACAGGATGCCTGAACCTGTGACGGCTGGTATTGGTCACGTAGTCGCACCCAGTCCATCGGATACGGCAGGCCCTCCTCGTGACGCCCGAGCGGGGTGAGGTCGAGATAGTGATAGGCGGCATTCATCATGTCGAGGCCGCGCGAGAAACAGGAATAGGTGTGGAAGACGTTCCCGGCCTCGTCGCGGTAGAACACGCTGATGCCCGGCGCCTCTTCGCCGCCGAAGGGAGTCGTGCCGAAATTGTAGAGCGTGGCGCCTGACTTGAGCTGCTCGGGTGTGAACGAGACACCGTAATCGTAATTGAACTCATTTGCACCCGACGACAGCCAATCGAAGGTCCAGCCCATCCGCTGCTTGAATGCGGTAAGCTTTTGCAGCGGTGCGCGCGAGATCGCGACCATCGTGGTGTCGCGGGCGGCCAGATGCGGGATCATGCGCTCGAACCGTCTGCCCAGAACGAGCAGCTCTTGCAGGCCTCGCTCCAGTCGGGCGCGAACATCAGGTGCTGCACCACGAGCTGGCTCCGCCCCTTGAACAGGTCGCCGAGCGAGACCCTTCCGCCGGGCCCATCGAATACGTAGTTCTTTTCGACCCTGACCCAGGGCAGCGCGCGCCGTTCTTCGCTCAGACGCTCGCGCGCTCGGGTGTATTCCTTCTCACGCGCAAGGTGCGCCTTGCGGGCGACGATCCATTCCTCGCGGGAAACAACGGCGTTCGATGGCATGGCAGGCTCCTCGTTCAGGCCATATAGTTTTCGAGTTTGACGAGGAATTCGGTCCAGCCGCGCTGGTGATTGTCGCGCGCTTTCTCGTCGACGAACTGCGCGTGATTGAAGACGAGCAGCGAACCGCTTCCTTCCGGCCTGATCGAGATGGTAACCAGCGATTCCCGCTCCGGCGTGGAATGCCATGCCCAGCTAAACACCAACCGCTCGTTCGGAACGACCTCCCGATAGACGCCGCCGACCTCGTTGTAATCGCCATTGGCGCGGAAGCTGATGCGGTAGCGCCCGCCGACGCGCAGATCGATGTCGGCCTTGACCGAGCCCTCCTCGACGGAGGTCGGCCCGAACCATTGCACTAGCTTTTGCGGGTCGGCCCACGCGGCGTAGACTTTTTCGGGCGCCGCGCTGAACCGGCGCGTGAGCGTGAGGCCGGGCCGCGCGGCGAGTTCGGCGTCGCGGGCAGTATCGTGCTTGGCAAGGCTTGACTGGGTGGCCATGGGTCTTCCTCCACAAAAGCGGCAAGGCGGTCGAGCGCGTCGGACCAGAAGCGCCGGTAGCGGTTGAGCCAGTCCATCGCCTGCTCCATCGGCTCGGCGGTCAACCGGCACGCGACCGTGCGTCCGGTCTTTTCGCGCGCGATCAGGCCGGCATCGGACAGCACATCGAGATGCTTGATGATCGCGGGCAGCGACATCGAAAACGGCTTGGCCAGTTCGCTGACCGACAGGCTTTCGCGATCGCCAAGCCGCGCCAGCAGCGCGCGCCGGGTTGGGTCGGACAGTGCGGCAAAGGTGCGGTCGAGAACGTCTTCCTGATACTTAACCATGTGGTTTAGTATAGATGCAAACAAAACGCCGTCAAGCCGGCGTGTGCACGAAGTCGGGAGTGGCGGAAGAGAGAGACACCGATGGCCGGATCGTTCAGCGCGAACAGCGCTCTCGCCCGGCCATCATGCGGAAGGCTTGCGAGGCGCGATCAATAATCCCGATAAACCCGCATCCGCCGCTGCTGTTGCCCATAGGCGAAGCGTGGATTGACGTTGCAGTAGAGCCCGCGCCCCGACGCCGATGCCATGCACTGACCATAGCTGCTGTAGGAGCAGTCGCCAGGAATGCCGATCGTGCGACCCTGGAGGCAATAGGGATAGTCATACGCCGCCGCGGGTGAACTGCCCGCGACGGTGGCGACTGTCGCCACCGTCAGCGCCAATGTCGCTAGTATTGCACTGCGCATCTTCGATCTCCTTCACAGGACGCAAGGCCGCGTCGCCTTTGCCATAAAACACCGCGGCTGCGCCTATGTTCCGTGACGTAGATCACTGCACCTTTTCAACCTTGGCTTCCTCGATCACCTTCTTCCACTTTTCGGTTTCGGCCACGATCATCTTGCCGAATGCCTCCGGCGGTCCGATCAGCGGCTCGCCGCCAAGCTCGGTCAGGCGGGCCTTGATCGCCGGCTCGGCGAGGATCTCGTTGATCTCCTTGTTCAGCTTGGCGATGACTTCCTTCGGCGTGTTCTTCGGTGCACCGACGCCGAACAGCGCGCTCGCCTCATAGCCGGGGATGGTGTCGGCGAGCACCGGCACATCAGGCAACAGCGGCGACTTTGTCGTGCTGGTGACGGCCAGCGCCCGCACCGAACCGGCGCGGACATGCTGGAGGATGGAAGGCATGTTGTCGAAGATCAGTTGGACCTGGCCACCGAGCAGATCGGTGATCGCGGGCGCGGCACCGCGATAGGGCACGTGCTGCATCTTGGCGCCGGACATCGCCATGAACATTTCGCCCGATAGATGCACGGACGTGCCGTTGCCGGACGAAGCCAGGTTCACCTTGCCCGGATTGGCCTTCACATAGGCGATGAACTCGGCGGCCGTCTTGGCCGGCACGTCCTTGTTCACCGTCATCACGTTCGGCACGCGATTGAACGCCGCGATCGGCGCAAGATCGCGGACCACGTTGAACTTCAGATTGGAGTAGAGCGTGGCGTTGATGTAGTTCGCGGGATTGACCAGCAGCAATGTGTAGCCGTCCGGCTCGGCGTTGATGACGGATTCGGTCGCGATATTGTTGCCGGCGCCGGGCTTGTTCTCGATCACGAATTGCTGGCCGAGCCGCTCGGAGAGCCGCTGCCCGATCAGCCGCGCAATGATATCGGTCGCGCCACCCGGCGGATATCCAACGACCCATCTCACCGGCCGGGTCGGATAATCCGCCGCCGAAACGCTGCCGATCGAAGCGGCAGTGGAAAGGCCGATGACGGCCAGGCAAATCGCGGTACGGCGTGAAATCATAAAACTTCTCCTTGGAGGCCGGGGTTCAGGCCCGGTCCGTTTCTATTGAGGCGCGGTTCCATTGAACCGAACGCGGCGCGCGTTGTAACAAACAAACCCGGGTGCGGCCAGTGGGGCGCAGCGTCTCCGACCGCGACGAAAGGATAAGGCATGTCTGTCAGGGTTAACGCTCTCGACCATCTCGTCATCAATGTGTCGGACGTGGCGCGTTCCGCCGAGTGGTACCGGAAGATCCTCGGCATGGAGGTCAAGGTGTTCGATCCCGGTCCGGGCAAAACGCCGCGGACTTCGCTGGTGTTTGGTGACCAGAAGATCAACGTGCGGCCGCGCGACGCCGACAAGGTCGAGTGGTTCACGGCCGACCACGAAACCGCCGGCAGCGACGATCTGTGCTTCCTGACGTCGAGCACGCCGGACGAAGTCGTGGCGCACCTGCAGGCCAACGGCGTCGCGATCGAGGAAGGCCCAGTCGCGAAGCAAGGCGCCCGCGGCACGCTGCGCTCGGTCTACTGCCGTGATCCGGACGGGAGCTTGATCGAGATTTCGTCGTACGAGGACAGGACGGGCTAAAGCGTAGGAATCCCGATTTGCGCCCCGCGCCGTCCGATGGCAGAACTACTCCCAAGCAAAAATCAAGGCGGCCGTAGAGCCGCGCGGGAGGAATCATGCCACTTTCGCAGGCCGCACCGGGCATTGTCGGACCGTTCGCAGGGCTCGACGTGCCGTGGCTGCTGCGGATGCGCGCCGAAAGCCGCCGCAACCATCCATTCCTGATCTGGGCGCCGTTCGAGGGGCCGGCGCGGAGTTGGTCTTACGGGGAATTCCACGAGCGCGTCGGCGCGCTTTCCGCTGGCCTTGCCAAGCGCGGCGTCAAGCCCGGCGAATACGTCCTGATCCATCTCGACAATTGCATCGAGGCCATGCTGGCCTGGTTCGCCTGCGTCGAACTCGGCGCGATCGCCGTCACCACCAACACCCGCTCGGCGGCAGCCGAGATGGAGTATTTCGCCGGCCATTGCGGCGCGGTCGCCGCCATCACCCAGCCGGCCTATGCCGAGTTGATCTCGGCCAATTGCCGCGACCTGCGCTGGATCGCCGTGATCTCGCACGACGCTGGCAGTACGCCGGCGCAAGTCGCGCCGCGCGGCGACAGTTTTGAGAAGCTCTTCGCCGACAGCGCCGACCGGCCGCGCCGCGCCACCGATCCGTTCGCGCCGTGCAGCGTGCAATATACCTCCGGCACCACGTCGCGGCCAAAGGCGGTGCTATGGACGCATGCCAACGCATTGTGGGGCGCCAAGATCAACGCCGCGCATGAGGACCTGCATGCGGGCGACGTGCACCAGACCTATCTGCCGCTGTTTCACACCAACGCGCTGGCCTATTCGATGCTGGCGTCATTGTGGGTCGGCGCGACCTGCGTGATCCAGCCGCGGTTTTCGGCGAGCCGCTTCTGGGGCGTGGCGCTTGAGCACAACTGCACATGGACCTCGACGATTCCCTTCTGCATGAAAGCGCTGCTGGAACACGAGATTCCGAAGAGCCACAAATTCCGGCTCTGGGGCACCGCGGTATCCGAGCCGCCGCCGTTCGCCGCCTTCGGCGTCAAGACGATCGGCTGGTGGGGCATGACGGAGACCATCACCCACGGCATCGTCGGCGAAGTCGACCAGCCCAATAGGCCGATGTCGATCGGCCGCGCGGCGCCGGAATATCAGATCCGCATCGTCGAGGACGACGGCACGCCGACTGAAGTCGGCGACACCGGCAATCTTCTGATCAAGGGCATTCCCGGCTTGTCGCTGTTTTCAGAGTACCTCCACAACGAAAAAGCCACGCGCGAAAGTTTCGACGAGCACGGCTATTTCATCACCGGCGACCGCGTCTCGCTGCTCGAGAACGGTTTCATCCAGTTCGGCGATCGCACCAAGGACATGCTGAAGGTCGGCGGCGAAAACGTCGCGGCCTCCGAGATCGAACAGGTGATCGCTGTGGTGCCCGGCGTGCGCGAGGCCGCGGTGGTGGCAAAGAAGCACCCGATGCTGGATGAAGTGCCCGTGGTCTTCATCATTCCGCAAGCCGGCGTCGCGGGCGCCCCTCGCGATCTGCACGACACCGTGATGGCCGCCTGCAGGACCGCCCTCGCCGACTTCAAGGTACCGCGCGAAATTCACTTCGTCGACGACATGCCGCGCTCGACGCTGGAGAAGGTCGCAAAGGCGGAACTGCGGAAGATGCTGGATAGCAGCACGTAGAGCGAGAGATCAATAATACCCAAACGCCACCGGGCGAAAGGCGTGCAGCAGATGCTGGTCGAGCTTGTCGCCCATTTCTTCCATCATGCCATAGGCCCGGGCGTGGGTGAACTGCAGCCGGTAGGCGCGCTTCTCGACGAGGGCCGCGTAGATATCCACGATCGTGGTCAGCCTCACGATGTCGCTGATCTCCTTGCCGCTCAGGCCGCTGGGATAGCCCGTGCCGTCGAGGAATTCGTGGTGGTGCAGCACCACGTCGAGCATTTCGGGCGGGAAGCCGCCTTGCGCGGACAGCGCGTCGTAGCCGCGGCGCGGATGCTGGCGCATCTCTTCCATCTCTTCCAACGTCAACGGGCCCGGCTTGTCCAGGATCGCCACCGGAATGAACGCCTTGCCGACGTCGTGCAGCAGGGCAGCGCGGGCGAGACGGCGCTGGTCGTCGTCGCGCATGCCGAGATGCTGCGCATACGCCACCGCAAAGCCGGTGACGAAGAGACAATGGCGATAGCTGCCGGTGTGGTGGCAGCCGACCGCAGTCAACCATTCCCGCAAGGAGGAGTGCTTGATCGCCTTGAGAATCTTGCTTTCGGCCTCGACGATGTCGCTGAACTTTAGGGGAACGCCGGCCGGAAGCTTTTCGAAGATCTTGACCATCACGGCATGCGCCGCCTCGACGCCCCTGTTGAGGGCCTTGCCGCGATCGGTCTCGTCGTAGCCGTCGCTGTCCGGAAACGCGGCGCGGATCCGCTGCAGGATGCCTTGTGCATCGAACGGCCGCGCGATCGTGTCGGTGGCACCGAGCGCCCAGGCCTGCATCGATCCGTGGTGAAGCGCGTCCGCCAGCACGAACAGCCGCGGCATCTCGCGATAGGCCTCGGCCCGCAGCTTGTTGCGCACCAGTTGCACGCTCTCGGCGGAACGCAGATTGATGTCGACCACGATGCCCGCCAGGTCCCGTTCCGGGCTGTCGGGAATGTCAGAAGTTGCGATGGTGTCGACCTGACCGACGGACCGCAAAATGCTGGCGAGTTCGCTGCTCTGATCGCTCCGATCCGAAGCGAGCAACAGCCGGCGCCTGGTCGCAGTCTTGTTGGTTGCGGATGTCATGAAACCCCAGACCCCTAGCGATGATGACTTGCAACCGAGGCTAGCGGATAAGGGGTTCCCCGAGGCTTAAGAGGCATCGTGAATTTAGGCTACTGTGAACGCTAAAATTTTAGCGATCTGGTTCGCGATGCGCCGCACCCGCGACGTCATCATCCGCGAGAGCGGATGTCTTGTCGGGCATTGGCATGCGATTGCCCACGTCGTTGCGCATGAGCCGCACCGTTGGTCTGAAGATGGCGCGTGAAAACGACTATGCCGGCAGCCCCATTTGCTTACGAAGGCTCTTGTCGAACATGCTCTCGGGAACAAAGCGGCGCAGCACGCTCACCCGGCCAGCCATCTTACCGCACGTGTATCGGTGACGAGGCGATGCTGTAGTCGCGGCCTCAACCACTCTCGTGGCGACGACTTCGGGCCTATCTGCCGTCTTCATCACGTCCTGCAGAACCGTGACCGCTCGCATTCGCGCCGAGCGGTATGCATCCAGTGCCTGATCCGGAAGCACCATGTTCTGTTCGAAGGAAGTGCTGGTATACGCCGGCTCCAGCAAGCAAACGCGGATGCCGAAGCTCCGTACCTCGTGATCGAGAGATTCCGAATAGCCTTCGAGCGCATGCTTTGTGGAGGCGTAGAGCGCCGAGAACGGCGCCGGTATCAGGCCAAGCACCGAACTTATATTGATGATCCTTCCACCCTGCCGAGCTCGCATGTGCGGCAGCACCGCATTGCTCATGCGCATGACTCCGAACAGGTTTACGTCGAACAGCGCCTGGGCTTGACCGATTGACGATTCCTCAGCTCCGCCCATCAGGCCGGTCCCGGCGTTGTTGACGAGAACGTCGATCCTGCCCGCCGTATCGAGCACCTTGTCGACGGCAAGCTTCACCGAACCGTCATCGGTCACATCGCAGGCGACCATCGTAATGCCGTCGGGGCCGCTTGCGGCCATCCGTCGGCTGGTGCCGAACACGCGAAATCCGGCCTCGCGCAAGGCCTTTGCTGAAGCCAACCCAATGCCCGTGGAAGCCCCGGTCACAATCGCCACTTTACCGTCTTGCCGCATGAGGACCTCCGTCGACGCGTTGAACAACAGCTTAGATTAAGGTATAAATATCACATGATGATCGTAATGCAATAGGCGTTCGGCCGGAGGACCCCGCGATGCGCTACGCCAAGCGACAAAAAGATATCTCGCACGAGCGAATCGTGAAGGCTGCAGCGAAAAGGTTCAGACGGGACGGCATTGCTGCCGCCGGAATGACCGGGATCATGGCGGAGGCAGGACTGACGAACGGCGGGTTCTACTCGCACTTCCGCTCGAAGAGTGACCTGGTCAGGGAAGGCCTAGAGCGAGCGCTCGCCGACCAACTGCAAAGCCTGGCCGAGCCCGACCCCAGGCCGGGCGCATTAGCTCACCTGATCCGTTCTTATTTGTCTCAGCATCATCGTGACCGGCCCGGCACCGGGTGTGCCTCCGCGGCGCTACTGCCCGAAATTGCCCGCCAGCCCCTCTCCGTCCGGAAGGCTTACACCGCTCGGTTACGCACGCTCATCGAGCAGATAGCGCGACGGTTGCCGCAGGAGAACTCCATCCCTGAAGCGCAGAATACAGCGATCGCGATCCTTGCCGTCTTCATCGGGGCGCTTCAGCTTTCGCGCGCCGTCGATGACCCGGAGTTGTCAGACGCCATGCTTGCTGCGGGCATTCGCGCTGCAACTGCGCTTGCCGGCTTGGCTGACGGTTCGGCCGAACATGAAGGGGTACAAGGATGAAATATTAAAGCGGCGGAGATCGCGAGCCGATGCTGGTCGCTGTTTTGCTCATCGTTCGCTGGAGTAATTCGGGCTGTCGTCAACAAGCGGTCATGGCCTTGTCAAAGCGCTGATATGCCCCTCGCTTTCCGCATTTCCCATTCGCGATCAGATCGCGCTAGGATGCGGCCGACAATTGCATGGGAATTCCCAGGGAGCCGCAATGCCGACGATCGATCGCGACGGGGTCCGCATCTATTACGAGGTTCACGGCTCCGGCCCACCGCTGCTCTTGACCCACGGCTATTCATCGACCAGTGGGATGTGGCAGGGCCAAATCGCGGCCTTGTCGAAGCATCACAAGCTCGTGTTGTGGGACATGCGCGGCCACGGCCAGTTCGATTATCCCAGTGATCCCGCAGCCTATAGCGAAGCGCTGACGGTTGCCGACATGGCGGCGCTGCTTGACGCCGTCGGCACCGACAAGGCGATCGTCGGCGGGCTCTCGCTGGGCGGCTACATGTCGCTGGCGTTCTACCGTGCCCATCCAAACCGCGTCCGCGCGCTGCTGATCATCGATACCGGCCCGGGCTTCAAAAAGGACGAGGCCCGCGAGGCCTGGAACAAGCGCGCGAACGATACTGGCGATCGCTTCGAGCGCGAGGGCCTGGAGGTTTTGAAATCGGCCAGCCGCGAACGCTCCAGCGTCACCCATCGCGATGCGTCGGGACTGGCGCGCGCCGCGCGCGGCATGCTGACCCAGCGCGATGCCCGCGTGATCGAATCGCTACCCGATATCAAGGTGCCGTCGCTGATCGTGGTCGGCGCCGACGACACCTCGTTCCTCGCCGCTTCCGACTACATGGCGGCCAAGATTCCGGGCGCGCAGAAGGTGGTGATCCCGGCTGCCGGCCACGCCGTCAACATCGACCAGCCGCAGGCCTTCATCGATGCCGTGCTGCCGTTCCTCGATAGCCTTGATGCCAAGACACCAAAGAGGGCCGCGTCATGAAGACAGCCGCGGCGGCCCTCGCCCTTATCGCAGGCAGCTTCACGCAAGCGACCGCGCAGCACTTGCCGCCGCTCCACGGCCCCTACCCGCCACCGTTCACTGAGACGCTGTCGAACAACATCCCGCTGGCGTTCGGCATGGAGACCGATGAAGCCGCACGCGCGCTCGGCGTCCCGCTCAATTACATAAGGGGCCGTCCCGGCGATGAAATCTTTCTCGCGTTCCGCAACGTCGGCGGCAGCGGGCTGTTCTACAAGAAGGACCGGCTCTATCTGCAATTTCGCAAGGGCAGGCTGGCCGGCTGGAAGGGCGACTGGGGTCACAACTGGATGTGGCAGTAGCCGACCCCAGAACATCGATCTCGTGCAACTCAAACGCAAATGGATGACCCGTGGGACAAGATATCGAACTGACGGCTTCGGACGGTTTCAAACTGGGCGGCTATCGCGCCGATCCTGCAGGTCGGCCGAAAGCGGCGATCATCGTGATCCAGGAGATTTTTGGCGTCAACCACCACATCCGCTCGGTGTGCGACCGATCGGCGGGCGAAGGCTATGTCGCGATTGCGCCGTCGATCTTCGATCGCACGCAACCGAACTTCCAGTGCGGCTATTCGCCTGACGAGATTGCAAACGCACGAAAGTTCATCGCCAATCCGGATTGGGCCGCGATGCTGCGCGATACCCAGGCCGCGATCGACGCCGTGAAGGATGTCGGCCCGGTCGGCATCATCGGCTTCTGCCTCGGCGGCAGCATCGCCTATGCGGCAGCGACCAAGCTGTCGGGCTTGTCTGCCGCGGTCGGCTATTACGGCGGCGCCGTTGTCCGCTTTGCCGACGACAAGCCGCAAGTGCCGACGCAATTGCATTTCGGCGAAAAGGACGCGGGCATTCCGCTAACCGACGTCGAAACCATCAAGGCCAAGCGGCCGGACGTCGAAGTCCATCTCTATCCCGGCGCGCAGCATGGCTTTCACTGCGACGAACGCGCCAGCTACGACAAGGCCAGCGCCGATATCGCCTGGCCGCGCAGTCTGGCGTTCTTTGAGAAGCATTTGAAGAAGTAGGACGCGCACTCTCTCCGCCGTCATTCCGGGGCGTGCTTTAGCGCGAACTATGGCGCGCAATTGCGCACCTGAGAATCTCGAGGTTCCGGGTTCGCGTCTTCGACGCGCCCCGGAACGACGACACAAGTACTAGTGCCCCCTGCTCACTCGCCCTTGACGCCGGTAGCCTTCACGACATCGGCCCATTTCGCGTGGTCGCGGAGCAGGACTTTCTCGAACGTTTCCGCCGATCCGCCCACCGGTATGAGGCTGAGCGTCTCGATCCCGGCGACGCCCTCGGGCGAGGCGATGATGCGGGCGAGTTCGTCCGAAAGCTTCTTCACGATCTCCTTGGGCGTTGCGGCAGGCACGAACACGCCGAGCCAGCCTTCGATTTCAAAGCCGGGGTAACCGAGTTCGCCCATCGTCGGCACGTCGGGCAACGCTTTCCTGCGCTTCTCGCCGCCAACCGCCAGCGCCCTGAGCTTGCCCGCCTTGATTTGCGAGCTCGCCGTGGTCAGATCCTGGAACGCCGAGGTAACCGTGTTGGCGAGCAGGTCGTTCGTCAGCGGAGCCGAGCCGCGATAGGGGACATGGGTCATGTCGATATTGGCGGTCTTCTTGAGCAATTCGCCGTAGAGGTGGGACGTCGTGGCGTTGCCGAAGGTGCCGTAAGGCTTGCCGGGATTCGCCTTGGCATATTCGATCAGTTCCTTGACGGACTTGATCGGCTGCTGCTCGGGGACCACCAGAACGATGGTCGACAAGGCGATCTGGGTAACGGGCGCGAGATCCTTGAAGACATCGTAGGGCAGCTTCGTAACGAGGCTCGGCGCCTGAATGATCTGCGTGATGCCGACCAGCACGGTGTAACCATCGGGCTGTGCCTTGGCCACGTAGTCGTTGCCGACCACGCCGCCGCCGCCGGACTTGTTCTCCACGAGGACGGTCTGCTTCCACGACTCCGACAGCTTGTTGGCAAGCAGACGGGCGAGGACGTCGGTGGCGCCGCCCGCGGGATACGGCACGACGAAGGTGATGCGCCGGCTCGGATAGGGATCCGCCGCCGACACCGGATGCGAAGAGGCGCACAGGGCCGTCACGGCGATGGAAGCGAGCAACGCTGCCGCAGTCGCCGCGCGCACCACGCGGACCGGCAAGTGATAGTTCATGGTCATACTCCGGATTGCAGGCACTCAACCGACAAACCGGAGCGCCTCGATTCAATGACGCGGGTTTCTACATCGCTGCAGCGCAAGATGGAACATGCTTTCGAACGCATTCGGCGCATAGCGCCAATTCATCGCACCGAAGCGGCTCGAGGTGATGCAGAACGCAGCGTTCGCGCTCACGCACAACGGATGGTGAATTTTCTTGGTCAAATGCGAGGCATTTGCCTGACACAAATGCTCAGGAAACAAGCCCGGTCGAGATGACAATTCGATGATGGCGTGGCGCTTTAGAACCAGCGCTCGCTGACCAGCACGGTATCGCCGGGGCTGATCGGGCTGCCGGGCGGAACGACGAAGCGCGACGTGCCGGACGCATCGGCGTGGGTGACCGTGACACTGTCGCGGCGGGCGCGCGGCGAAAAGCCGCCGGCGATCGCCACCGCGCTCTCGACCGTCATGTTGGGGACGTAGGGATATTGCCCGGGTGCTGCGACCTCGCCGAGGATGAAGAATGGCCGATAGGCTTCGATCTCGACGGCGACCGATGGTTCCCTGATAAAGCCGGCGCGCAGTTTCGCTGAAATCGCCGCCGCCAGCCCCGCGGTCGTGCGGCCGCGCGCCCGCACCGAGCCGATCAGCGGCATCGTGATCGCGCCGCCGGCGTCGATCGCGTAGGTGTTGGTCAGGCCCTCCTGACCATAGACGACGACGCGCAGCTTGTCGCCGGCATCGAGATGATAGGCCGCGTCGTATCGCGCGGGCGCGGGTTCGGGATAGGCGACAGGCGCGGCAACGACGGCGGGTGCCGACGCCGTGCGTGGCGCCGCGGCAAAGGCGGCGCGAAGCGCGCCAATGGCGCCACCACCGGAATCGACCACGACCGTCCGCGGCGGTGGACTGTTGGGCTGGCCATAGGCCATCTGGTCGAGATCGCCTTGTGGTGCGACCGCAACCGGCCCGGTCGTGCGCATGCAGCCCGACAGCGCGAGCGCGGTGATGATCGCAGTGATCGGTATTCGAAACGCGCGCACAACCCGCACCTAGGCCATCCCTCAAAGCGAGACAGCTCTAGTCTTGCATCGGGTATGGTTAATAAACGGTTTTTTGGAAGGTCGAGTGCGACGACGGCGCTCAAAGCTCCCTCTCCCCGTTCTTCACGGGGAGAGGGAGAGAGAAGCAAGAATCAAGCACTCACGCCGACGCCGATCGGGCAGGACACGCCGGTGCCGCCTAGCCCGCAGTAGCCCGCCGGATTCTTGGCGAGATATTGCTGATGATAGTCCTCGGCGAAATAGAATTCGCCCGCCGGCGTGATCTCGGTGGTGATGGCGCCAAGGCCTTTCGCCGCCAGCGCCTTCTGGTACGTAGTCTTCGACGCGTCGGCGGCTTGGCGCTGCGCGTCCCCAAACGTGTTAGATCGCCGAGCGATACTGGGTACCGACATCGTTGCCCTGGCGCATGCCCTGCGTCGGGTCGTGATTTTCCCAGAACGTCTTCAGGAGCTGCTCGTAGGTGATCATCTTCGGATCGAACACGACCAGCACCACTTCGGTGTGACCGGTGCGACCGGAGCAAACCTCTTCATAGGTCGGGTTGGGCGTATGCCCGCCGGCATAACCGACGGCGGTCGCATAGATGCCGTCGCCGAGCTCCCAGAACTTGCGCTCGGCGCCCCAGAAGCAACCCAATCCAAAAACTGCCTGTTCGAGGCCCGCAGGATAGGGTGGCTGAAGCTTGCGGCCGTTGACGAAATGCGTGGTTGCGGTCGGTATCGGGGTGGCACGGCCCGGCAGCGCTTCGGCTGCGCTCGGCAACGCGGTGGTCTTGCGCATGAACAACATGGAGTACCTCCAGGCGGGAGATCGGCGGACGCGACGACAGCATCGGCCGGTTGGACTTCTATATATGTCTTTTACGCCTGTTGCCGCAGCCCTGTTACCTGGCCGAGGCCGGCGGCCGGCCAGGCTAGTCCCGCGAATAGCCGATCAACGGCTTGCGGGGCCGGAACAGGATCATCAGCAGAATGCCGACCACGCCCAGGACGGCGAAAACCGGCTGGTCCAGCAGGACCTTCATAATACTGTCCCAGAGCCAGGGTGCGTTAGCCTCGATCCAGGTCCGGAACGCAAGTTGGCTGGACTGATGGACATCGTTCCAGAACTGGCCGAACCGGGTAAACCGCAGGGTCTGGTCGGCAACGAAACGGGCCCCGTCATAGACCATGAAGATGAATCCGCCGGCCAGAAGGAGCAGGCCGATAAGCCGGAAAAAACCGCGGATCATGGGTCACCTTATATCTGTCGCCCCCAAAAGGCCGTCAGCCAATACCGGGGGCACCCCGGAAATTCAACCTCGTCAGCACCTTACGTGCCCCGTTCCGCCGCCTTTTCCGGCCTTTCGGGGAGGCCGGAAAGCGTTGACGGTGCAGGATGCGCCCTCTATAAGACCCCCAATGGCGGCGGGCGCAATCCCGCCGCCGCTGTTCTTTGAGCAGCGCCGCTTGCGGGAGCATTTTGGCTTCCGTCCATGGCATCCTCAAGAACGGCTTACGTTACGAACACCCTGGAAAATACAACCAGCGATCACGCAATTTGAACGGCCGGCGCGCTCAAGGGCCGACCACCCGAGCGATGACAGCCGAAGGATAGTTGAGAACATGGCCAATACGACTTCCGCCAAAAAGGCGACCCGCAAGATTGCCCGCCGCACCATCGTCAACAAGTCGCGTCGCACCCAGATGCGCGGCGCGGTCCGGACCGTCGAGGAAGCGATCAAGAGCGGCGACCGCAATGCGGCGCTGGAAGCAATGAAGCGCGCGGAACCAGAACTGATGCAGGCGGCGCAGCGCAACATCATTCACAAGAACAATGCGAGCCGGAAGGTGTCGCGCCTGACGCATGCGATCGCCAAGCTCGCGAAGTGAACTGACAGAAATAGATATTCGTCAAAAGCCCGGCGCCGCCGGGCTTTTCTTTTTCTGCCATACCGGCGCATGAGCACGAGCACGAAATTCATTTTCGTCACGGACGTGCACCCTGTTGGATTTCGGACACACACCAAAGGCCGCGCGCCGGATCAACCGTGACAATTCAATTGTCTCGTTGCTGAGCGCCGGCTTGCGTGTCATATTTCGGGCACCCGTAGTTTTACGAGGTGCAACTTATTGCACCAGCGTTGCCGTGCGCATTTGCGCGAAGTGCGATCGCGGCGGCTGACCTGATCAGACAACACCCGCCTCTCCGCCGGCATCGCCGCGCGAGTTACCCTGCAAAAACAATTCCGAAAAGCTTCGTCTCGCTAGTCACTTATCCACATAGCGAGGACAAGCGTTTTGAAAATTGGTCCCGGTAACCAAGATTGTAACGGTTTCTTAAAAAATTTTGCGCGTGCGGCGAAAATTGTCACGATCGTTCGCGCCGCGGGATTCTCTGCGCTGATTCAAAAACTTGGTGTGGAGTGTCGCATTTGCAGTGTTGCAACACAGCCGAAGAGTCACGCGACATCGTCGAATCACGGATTGTCAGAAATCACGCTTGGTGTATTTGTTACTCGTTCGCGACGCTCAAGGCTCTCCTGACCAGCGCGGTATGAGACCCAAGAGCGGACGTGCAAATCGGCGGCGGTGTGCGCGTTAGCGACGCTTTCCAAGCGAAGCTGAGTTGGTAACTCATAGCAATATGAGGACGGTTGTTCTGTGTCTAAATTTCCCGACGTGGCGCTCACGTTTGAAGCGCGCTCCGGACAAGGGGAATAAGATGCTTGCCGACCATGCAGCGATTGGGAACGCGGAGCTCGTGAACGTGTTGAAGACGACAGACTGAGGTACGCGGCGGACGCAGCGGTCGGACAAGCGGATGTTCGGTAGCGGCAGACTGGCTTTGAAACACTGGTGATTTGGTTACTCGCCGCGCGCTCTCGCGGCGAGAGGGGGAGGTACTATGCTTTACGAAATCAACGCGACATTCGGCACGCTTATTTCCATCGAGACCGCTTCAGAATTCCTGAACAACGTTTTTGGCCGTCCCCCTACGCGAGCTCCACACCGAGCGTCGAGTACGCGCTGACCTCGCGGCAGCCTTCCACTCCATCCAGCCTTTGATCTGTGCAACGGCGATTCCGCCGAACGTTAGATCTGTGTCTGGTGGTTGAAGCGCCGCGCCGAGGTCAGGTCTGGCAGGAAACCTGCAAAGGTACCGCCAGCCGATTTCACAAGACACCATTACTCATTCAGAAAAGTTCTCAGGCAATGACAAATACGGAACAGGATCGCTGGTCGCGCGTGAAGGGGCGGTTGCGGACGAGTGTGGGCGAGGACGTCTACACGAGCTGGTTTGCGCGCATGGACCTCGAAGGCGTGCAGGACGAAAGCGTCCGTCTGTCGGTGCCGACCCGCTTTCTCAAGAGCTGGATCCAGGCGCATTACGCCGACCGTGTCCTGACCTGCTGGCAGGCCGAGATGCCGGAAGTACACCGGATCGACCTCACCGTGCGCACGGCGATGCGATCCGCCGCGCCCGTCAAGGAACCGACCGCGCCGGCCGATCAACGCCGTATCGAGCAGATCAATGGCCGGCCCGCGCCTGAACTGCGCGCCACCGCCACTGCGCCGGTGTCCGCCAGCCATGATGCGCTCGGCGGCTCTCCGCTCGACCCGCGCCTGACCTTTGCAAGTTTTGTCATCGGTCGCTCGAATACCCTCGCCCATGCGGCGGCTCGCCAGGTTGCAGAAGGCCGCCGCGGCGATCCCGTGATGTTCAACCCGCTCTACATTCACGCCGGCGTCGGCCTCGGCAAAACCCATTTGCTGCAGGCCGTGACATGGGCCGGCAATTCGGGGAACGAGCGCAAGGTGCTCTATCTCACCGCCGAGAAATTCATGTACGGCTTTGTCGCTGCGCTGAAGACACAGACGGCGCTGGCGTTCAAGGAGGCGCTACGCGGCATCGACGTGCTCGTGATCGACGACCTGCAGTTCCTGCAGGGCAAGTCGACCCAGGCCGAGTTCTGCCACACGCTGAACGCGCTGATCGATGCCGGACGTCAGGTGGTGATCGCCGCCGACCGCCCGCCGTCCGATCTCGAGAGTCTGGACGACCGCGTGCGCTCGCGGTTGGCTGGCGGTCTCGTTGTCGAGATGGGCTCGCTTGGCGAGGAGCTGCGGCTCGGCATCCTGAAATCGCGCGTCGCAGCAGCCCGCGCGCATCATGCGAGCTTCGATGTGCCGGAGGCAGTGCTGGATTATCTGGCGCGCACCATCACCCACAACGGCCGCGACCTCGAAGGCGCCATCAACCGCCTGCTCGCCCATTCCAAGCTCAACGCCCAACCGGTGACGCTGGAAATGGCCGAGCGCGAAGTGCGCGACCTGATCCGTCCGCAGGAACCGAAGCGGATCAAAATCGAGGACATCCAGCGGGTTGTCGCCCGGCAATACAATGTCAGCCGTTCGGACCTCTTGTCATCGCGGCGGACCGCGAACGTGGTTCGCCCGCGCCAGGTGGCGATGTATCTGGCAAAGACGCTGACACTGCGCTCGCTGCCCGAAATCGGCCGACGGTTCGGCGGACGCGACCACACCACGGTGCTGCACGCCGTGCGCAAGATAGAGGCACTGGTGGCCCGGGATATCGCGCTGTCCGAAGAGGTCGACTCTCTGAAGCGGCAATTGCAGGAATAGCGCCTATGGCGTTTTTGAGCGAAGCATGTCCCTCGGACTTGATCCGTGGATGGGTACCGGTTCGCGTGAAGAAAACGCGTCAAAACACGAATCTAGAGCATCGGTTCTGATTCAGTCAGAGCCGATGCTCCAGCAGGGAACAGGATCTGGCTCCTCCCAGGCCTCTCCCGCCCACCCAACTCGGGCAAACCCGAGTTGGGTGGGCGGGAGATTTTTTTCTGCTGCCAATTTTCGCCGCAAAAGTGGGGGAACGGCGGCCTGCCTCCCTTGCACCGGCGCCCCATCCGCGCCACCTTGCGGTCCCCCCGGGGGTTTGATCAAATCCGGTCCTGATCCGGCTTTTCGGGTTTCCAATGCCGCGGCGCTGCCTTGACGGGCCGCCCGGCTTTTCCATCTCTGGCGGATATTGCAATGAAGGTCACCGTCGAACGCGCGCAACTGCTGAAATCGCTGGGTCACGTCCATCGCGTGGTCGAGCGCCGCAACACCATTCCGATCCTCGGCAATGTGCTGGTCCGCGCCGAAAACGCCAGGCTGTCGCTGAAGGCTACGGACCTCGATCTCGAGGTGACCGAAACGCTGGCGGCGGAGACCGGAACCGCCGGCTCCACCACCGTGCCGGCGCATATGTTCTATGACATCGTCCGCAAACTGCCCGACGGCGCGCAGATCGTGCTGGAGGCCGACGGCGACCGCTCGGTGATGGCCATCCGCGCCGGCCGCTCGCGCTTCACCCTTCAGACCCTGCCTGAAAGCGATTTCCCCGATCTCGCCGCCGGCGACATGACGCATTCGTTCTCGCTCGCGGCTGCCGACGTCAAGCGCCTGATCGACCGTACGCAGTTTGCGATCTCGACGGAAGAGACCCGCTATTACCTCAACGGCATCTACCTGCACACGGCCGGCAGCGCCAAGGCCGCGACGCTGCGCGGGGTTGCGACCGACGGACATCGGCTGGCGCAGATCGATCTGGCGCTGCCCTCCGGCGCCACCGGCATGCCCGGCGTGATCGTGCCGCGCAAAACGGTGGGCGAGGTGCTGCGGCTGATCGAGGACAATGAAGCCGAAGTCAAAATCGAACTGTCGCAGGGCAAAATCCGCTTCACCCTCGGCAATGTCGTGCTGACCTCAAAGCTGATCGATGGAACCTTCCCGGATTATGGCCGCGTCATCCCGCAGAACAACGACAAGGAACTGATCGTCGACAAGAAGGATTTCGAGGCGGCGGTAGATCGCGTCTCGACCATTTCGAGCGAGCGCGGCCGTGCCGTAAAGCTGGCGCTGTCCGCCGGCAAGCTCGTGCTGTCGGTGACCAATCCGGATTCCGGCAGCGCCACCGAAGAGCTCGAAGTCGAATACGCCTCCGACGCGCTCGATATCGGCTTCAACTCGCGCTACCTGCTCGACATCGCCGCCCAGATCGAAGGCGAAGTCGCCGTGCTCCGCCTCGCCGACCCCGGCTCGCCGACCCTGGTACAGGACAAGGACAACAAGGGCGCACTCTACGTGCTGATGCCGATGCGGGTGTGACCCCTTCTGGTGACACGCGCACTGATCGTCCCGCTCCTCTTGGAGGAGAGGGTGGCACACGACAAGAATCCAACTGTCATACCCGCGAAGGCGAGTATCCAGTAATCGCCAGCCTCAGTGGAAAAATCGAGCAGCTCGGCGTACTGGATTCATCCGCCTTCGCGGATGATGACGACAGAGGTTGCCGCCATTTTTCTGAATCTTGGCAATGACGAGTGGCTATGACCCCGTCCCGTATCCATCGGCTCTCGCTCACACATTTCCGCAATTATCGCGCGGCGAGCGTGCAGGTGCGCCGCGATATGGTGGTGCTGGTGGGGCCAAACGGCGCCGGCAAGACCAATTGCCTGGAGGCGATCTCGTTTCTGTCGCCGGGACGCGGCCTGCGGCGCGCGAGGCTGGAGGATGTCGCCGACAATCAGGGCGACGGCTCCTGGGCGGTGTCGGCCGAGGTCGAGGGCGCGCTGGGGCTTGCCACGCTCGGCACCGGCATCGACGCGCCGGGAACAGAGGCCTCGTCCAGCCGTCGCTGCCGGATCGACCGCGAGCCGGTGGGTTCGGCGGCGGCGTTTGGCGATCATTTGCGCATGGTGTGGCTGACGCCGGCGATGGACGGCCTGTTCCTTGGCGCGGCCTCGGAGCGGCGGCGCTTCTTCGACCGCCTGGTGCTGGCGATCGACAGCGAGCATTCCAGTCGCGTTTCCGCGCTGGAGCGCTCGCTGCGTTCGCGCAACCGTCTGCTCGAAGTGCGCAATTATGACGACCATTGGTGTGACGCGATCGAGCGCGAAACTGCCGAGCTGGCGGTTGCGGTTGCCGCCACGCGCGGCCAGACGGTGACTAGACTGGCGGCGATGCTGCGTGAACGTGGCGCGGCTTCGGCCTTTCCGTCGGCGCAGATCATGCTCGACGGCTGGATGGAGAATGCGCTGGTCAATGAATCCGCAACCGCCGTGGAGGATCGCTACCGCGATATCCTGCGCGCCAGCCGCGCCCGCGACGCCGCCGCCGGCCGCACGCTGGACGGGCCCCATCTCACGGACTTGCAGGTGATCTACGCACCAAAAAACATGCCGGCCCGCGACGCCTCCACCGGAGAGCAAAAGGCGCTGCTGATCGGGCTGGTGCTGGCCCATGCCACGCTGGTCGCCGAGATGACCGGGATCGTGCCGCTGCTGCTGCTCGACGAAGTCGTCGCGCATCTTGATCCCGTCAGGCGCAGGGCGCTGTTCGATGAACTCGCAAAGCTTGGCGCGCAGGTCTGGATGACCGGCGCCGATCCGGCAGCGTTCGTCGACATCGGCGAGACCGGCGAGATTTTTGACGTCGAGTCTGGCCAGGTGAGCCGCCGCAGCTAGAAGCTATTCAACGCCTCTTACCCTCTGATGCCTGCCCGTGGTGAAGGCGAGGTCAATTGGAGGGCTAACCCGGGATCGCTGTGGACGGCGGACAACGACTACAAGCTGCCGCACCGCCTTCTCTAGCAGGTCCGCAGCAGACTGCCATTTCCCATCGCGCGGCGTCCAAAAATCCGACGATCGAGGGCGCTGAGTCTGCCCCCGAATCGCGCTTTTCGGGACCTCCAGAATCGGCCCTTGGAGACCTTGAAAAAGGGTAAAAAACCACCATTTATTCAATAACTTGCGTACCGAGAGATTGCGCTAGGCGCGGTGCCTGTTTCATGGCACAAATAGACTAATCAGCGCCTCATATTGCGCAGCTGATTCGGGACATCCTCGAAGGCCTCACATGACAGAACCTGCCCGGCGGACCCCTGCCGACACTGAGCATCCCATTCCCGTTGAATATGGTGCGGAATCGATCCGGGTGTTGAAGGGCCTCGATGCCGTTCGCAAGCGGCCGGGCATGTATATCGGCGACACCGATGACGGTTCCGGCCTGCATCACATGGTCTACGAGGTCGTCGACAACGCCATTGACGAAGCGCTCGCGGGCCATGCCACGCGCGTCGACGTGATCCTCAACGCGGACAATTCCGTGACCGTGCGCGACGACGGCCGCGGCATTCCCGTCGACATCCACAAGGGTGAAGGCATTTCCGCCGCCGAGGTCATCATGACCCAGCTCCACGCCGGCGGTAAGTTCGACCAGAATTCCTACAAGGTATCGGGCGGGCTGCACGGCGTCGGCGTCTCCGTCGTCAACGCGCTGTCGAGCTCGCTGAAGCTCAGGGTCTGGCGCGACGGCAAGGAGCATTTCGTCGAGTTCGCCCACGGCGACGCGCTGGCACCTTTGAAGGTGGTCGGCGAGGCCGAAGGCAAGCGCGGCACCGAGGTCACCTTCCTCGCCTCGGGCGAGACCTTCAAGAACATCGAGTATGATTTCGCGACGCTGGAGCACAGGCTGCGCGAGCTCGCGTTCCTCAATTCCGGCGTTCACATCATCCTCTCCGACATGCGTCACGCGGTCGAGAAGCGCGAGGAGATGCGCTACGACGGTGGCGTTGAGGAGTTCGTCAAATATCTCGACCGCAACAAGAAGGCGATTGTGCCTGTCCCGATCATGGTGCGGTCGGAATCCAACGGCATCGGTGTCGAGGCGGCGCTGTGGTGGAACGACAGCTACCATGAGAACGTGCTGTGCTTCACCAACAACATCCCGCAGCGTGACGGTGGCACCCATCTCGCCGGTTTCCGCGGCGCGCTAACACGCCAGGTCAACGGCTATGCTGACGCCAACGCGAAGAAGGAAAAGATCGCGCTGACCGGCGACGATTGCCGCGAAGGCCTCACCGCCGTGCTGTCGGTCAAGGTGCCGGACCCGAAGTTTTCGTCGCAAACCAAGGACAAGCTGGTGTCCTCGGAAGTGCGCCCGGTGGTCGAGAACGTCATCAACGAGGCGCTGGCGGCGTGGTTCGAGGAGCACCCGGCCGAGGCCAAGGTCATCGTCGGCAAGGTGATCCAGGCGGCGGCCGCGCGCGAAGCCGCCCGCAAGGCGCGCGAACTGACGCGCAAGAGCCCGCTCAGCGTTTCCTCGCTGCCCGGCAAGCTCGCCGACTGCCAGGAGAAGGATCCAGCCAAGTCCGAACTGTTCATCGTCGAGGGCGACTCGGCCGGCGGCAGCGCCAAGCAGGGCCGCAACCGCGAATTCCAGGCGGTGCTGCCGCTGCGCGGCAAGATCCTCAATGTCGAGCGCGTCCGCACCGACAAGATGCTGTCGAGCGAGCAGATCGGCACGCTGATCACCGCGCTCGGCACCGGCATCAGCGACGATTTCTCCGCCGACAAGCTGCGCTATCATAAGATCATCGTGATGACGGACGCCGACGTCGACGGCGCCCACATCCGCACGCTGCTCTTGACATTCTTCTACCGGCAGATGCGCGAATTGATCGACCGCGGCCACCTCTATATCGCGCAGCCGCCGCTCTACAAGGTGACGCGCGGCAAGTCCGAGCAGTACCTGAAGGACGAGCGGGCGCTGGAGGATTACCTGATCGCGACCGGCCTCGATGACTGCGTGTTCAAGCCGGCGTCGGGCTCGGAACGCGGCGGGCGCGACCTGCTGTCGCTGGTGGAGGACGCGCGCGTGATCCGCGGCATCCTGAACAATCTGCACAGCCGCTATAACCGCAAGGTGGTCGAGCAAGCCGCGATCGCGGGCGTGCTCAATCCGAGGATCACCGGCGACATCGCGACCGCCAATGCCGCCGCCGATTACATCGCCAGGCGTCTCGATGCGCTGGCCGACGAGGTCGAGCGCGGCTGGATCGGCCGTTTCACCGAAGGCGAAGGCTTCTTCTTCGAGCGCACCATCCGCGGCGTCAAGGATGTCGCCATCATCGACGACGCCCTGCTCGGCTCCGCCGACGCCCGCAAGCTCGACGACTATGCCGTGAGACTTCAGGAGGCCTATCCGAACCCGACCGGGGTGTTGCGCCGTAAGGATACGGAAACCGCCGTTTATGGACCGGTCAGCCTATTCGAGGCGATAACCGACGCCGGCCGCAAGGGCGTGGCGCTGCAGCGCTACAAAGGCCTCGGCGAAATGAACCCGGAACAGCTCTGGACAACCACGCTCGATACCAACGAACGTTCGCTGCTGCAGGTGAAGATCAAGGAGGTCGACGAGGCCGACGACATCTTCACCAAGCTGATGGGTGACGTCGTCGAACCGCGCCGCGAATTCATCCAGGATAATTCGCTCAGCGCCAATGTCGACGTGTGAGGCAGGACGCGCCCATGCCGCCCATTCAGTATATCGTTGAAGGCGGCCACCGGCTGGCGGGAACAATCGAGCCATCCGGCAACAAGAATTCTGCGCTGCCGATTATCGCGGCCGCCCTGCTCACCGAACATCCGGTCACGCTGGAAAACGTGCCGCGCATCCGCGACACCGAGACGCTGGTTGAGTTGATCCGCTCGGTCGGCGCTTCCGCCGAATGGCAGGCGCGCAATACGCTTGCGATCCACGCCAAGGAGGTCCGCGCCGCCGATCTCGATCCTGAACTTTGCGCGCGGATCCGTGCCTCGATCCTGCTGGCCGGGCCGCTATTGGCGCGCTGCGGCGAGGTGGCGCTGCCGCCGCCCGGCGGCGACGTCATTGGACGCCGTCGTCTCGATACGCATTTCCTCGCCTTTGAGCAGTTAGGTGCCACCGTCACCGCCACCCACCGGCTGGAATTCCGCGCCTCCCGCCTCGAGGGTGCCGACGTCTTTCTCGACGAGCCGAGCGTTACGGCCACCGAGAACGCGCTAGTCGCGGCGGTCGCCGCTCACGGCACCACATTCTTGCGCAACGCGGCCTCCGAGCCGCATGTACAGGACCTCGCGCATTTCCTCGTAGCGCTCGGCGCCAAGATCGAGGGCATCGGCACCAACACCATCATCGTGCACGGCCCGGCGACGCTTTGCGGCGCAAGCTATTCGATCCAGCCCGACCATATCGAAGTCGGCTCGCTGATCGGACTTGCCGCGGTGACGCGCTCGCCGCTGCGCATCGCCAAGGCCGGCGTCGAGCATCTGCGCTCCATCCGGATGGGATTTGAACGGCTCGGCATCGTCTGCGGCGTCGAGGGCGACGATCTCGTGGTTCCCTCGGGCCAGACCATGAAGATCCATGACGATTTCGGCGGCCATGTGCCGAAGCTCGAGGACCAGCCGTGGCCGGCCTTCCCGGCCGACCTGATGTCGATTGCGATCGTGACCGCGACGCAATGCGACGGCGTCATCCTGATGTTCGAAAAAATGTTCGAGTCGCGGATGTTCTTCGTCGACAAGCTGATCTCTATGGGCGCCCGTATCGTACTGTGCGACCCGCACCGCGCGATCGTGGCCGGCCCGAGCCGGCTGCGCGGCGCGCCGATGACTTCGCCCGACATCCGCGCCGGCATGGCGATGCTGCTGGCGGCGGTCGCCGCCGAAGGCACCTCAACGATCAACAACGCCGACCAGATCGAGCGCGGCTACGAGCGCATCGAGCAGCGGCTCAATGCGCTGGGCGCGCGAATCACCCGAGTTCCGGCACGCGACGGCCACTAGAGCCTTCTCGGTTCTGATTGAATCAGGACCGGGCGCTAGATTCTTGTTTGACGCGTTTTCTTGACGCGAACCGGTGTCCACCCCGGATCAAGTCCGGGGCAAGCTTTCGCTGGGCTGCGGACGCCGGCGTCACTTTTTCGACCTTCGCCGGTGTTAGTCTGTTGCAATGACCTCGCTCGATAAAATTGAACGCGCAGCGATGGCGCCGCCCGTCTCTGCGGCCGTGCCCGGCCGTCACCTCGCGATCGAGCTTGCCGAGACGCTCAAACTCGCGGTGCCGATCGCGCTGACCCAACTCGGGCAGATCGCGATGATGACGACCGACATTGCCCTGATCGGCCGTCTCGGCAGCGAGGCCATGGCTGCGGCCGCGCTGGCGCATACCGTCTTCTTTGTCAGCTTCACCTTCGGCATGGGACTGGTATCTGCCGTAGCACCCTTGGCGGCGCAGGCATTTGGCGCACGCAATCCGCATTTGATCCGGCGGTCGCTCCGCGTCGGCATGTGGGCTGCATTCCTGATGTCGTTGCCGATGATGGCGCTGTCGTTCTACGGCGAGCCGATCCTGTTGATGCTGGGCCAGGCGCCGACGGCTGCACGCCTTGCGCAAGAATATCTGCTCGGCCTGACCTGGAGCGTCATGCCCGCACTGTGGTTCATGGCGATTCGCGGCTTCATGAGCGCGGTCAACCGGCCCGAGCCGATCCTGTGGATCACGCTCGCCGCGATCCCGGCCAATGCGCTACTGGTCTATCTCTTGCTGTATGGCGCCTTCGGCCTGCCGCAGCTTGGCCTGTTCGGCGCGGGATTGGCGACCTCGATCGTCAATCTCGGCACATTCTTGGCGGGCCTGTGGTTTGCCGCACGGCGCCGCCCATTCCGAAAATTTCAGATACTCGGCCATTTCTGGCACGTCGACTGGAAGCTGATGCGGCAGCTCGTTGTGATCGGTGCGCCGATCTCGCTCTCCTTCCTGCTCGAATACGGCCTGTTCGGCGCCGCGGGCCTGCTGATGGGCATCATCAGCACCACCGCGCTGGCGGCACATCAGATCGCGCTGCAGGTCGCGGCCATCCTGTTCATGGTGCCGTTCGGCATCGGCATGGCCGCCACCGTGCGGGTCGGTCATGCCATCGGCCGCGGCGACGCCGGCGCGGTGCGGCGTGCCGGTTACGTCGCAACCTGGCTCGGCATCGTACTGGCGGCGATTCTGACACTCGCGGTGGTGATCAGCCGCTTTGGCATTGCGGAGATTTTTCTTGGCGAGAACACCGACGCGACGGCCGAACTCTCGGCAACGCTGCTGCTGGTCGGATCGACCTTCTTCATCGCTGACGCGATCCAGACGATTGCCGCCGGCTCGTTGCGCGGCATGAACGACACACGCGTGCCGCTGTTGTTCGCGATCCTCAGTTACTGGCTGATCGGGTTCGCCTGCGCCTGGTGGCTTGGCTTCTGGACCTCGCTGGGCGCCGTCGGCGTGTGGAGCGGGCTCTCGGTCGGGACCGCTGTCTATGCCGTGCTTCTGCTGTTGCGCTTCCGGCTGCTGGCGAGCAGGCCGCGACGATGGCGAGCCTGACCGCTAGCGCCAGTTGCGTCTTGCGGCTGCGAAGCGATCCAAGCACGCGTTTTGCGAAGGCCATCATGCGCCGCGTTCCGGAATCTGCGCGCCGCGTCTGTGCTAGACGACGTCAAGCACGGCTGGCGCCTGCGACGGGAGGCGGCTTGAAAGGTCAAGTTGGCCCGCCTACCCTTATCAGGCAGAACGAGGAAACACGATGGCCCACGAAACCGCAACGCTCGCAGCCTATGTCGCCGACCTGAAATTTAGAGATATTCCGCCCGAAGTGCTGGAGCGCGCCAAGGTGCTGACGCTGGATTTCCTCGGCAGCACGATCCGGGCGCGGCGCGATGCGGAATCCACGCCCTCGCTGCTGAAGATGCTGGAAGCGCTGGCGCTGGACGGCAAGGGCGAGGCCACTGTGTTCGGCGATGCGAAGACCTGGACGCCCGCGGTCGCCGCGCTGCTTAACGGCGCGCTCGGCCATTCCCTCGATTTCGACGACACGCATGCCGACTCCTCGCTGCACCCGAGCGCGCCCGTGGTGCCAGCGGCGTTTGCGGTCGGCGAAATGGTCGGCGCATCCGGGCGCGACGTGCTGACCGCGATCGTGGCCGGCTATGAAGTGTGCTGCCGGCTCGGCAACGCGCTCGATCCGACCTCGCATTATGCGCGCGGCTTTCATCCGACCGCGACGGCGGGAACCTATGGCGCGGCAGCCGCGGCGGGGAAGCTGTTCGGCCTCTCGAAGGACCAGATCGTCTCAGCCTTCGGCGTTTCCGGCAGCCAGGCCGCCGGCTCGCTGCAGTTCCTCGTCAACGGCGCGTGGAACAAGCGCTACCAGGTCGGTGCCGCCGCCATGAACGGCGTCATCGCCGCCACGCTGGCACGCAACAATTTTGTCGGCTCGACCGAGTCGGTCGAGGGCAAGCATGGCCTCCTCGTAGGCTACAGCGACGACGCTCATCCCGACAAGGCGACAGCCGGCCTCGGCAAGACGTACGAGACGCTGCGGATCGGCGTGAAGCCTTATCCAAGCTGCCGCTATACTCATGCGGCGCTCGATGCGCTGATCGCGATGCGCAGGGAGCAAAATCTGACGCCGGATCAGATCAAGCGGGTCGAGATTGGCCTGCACCGCAACGGCATCACACTGACTGGCGATGCCGCCACCAAGCGGCATCCGACCTCGATCGTCGGCGGACAGTTCTCGATGTTCTTCACCGGCGCGCTGGCGCTCGACCAGGGCCGTTTTGGCTGGGACGATTACGAGCGGCTCGGCGATGCCGCCGTCAATGCGCTCGCGGATAAATTCGACGTGGTGCAGGACGATCGCCTGGAAATCGGCCGCACCCATCCCTTCGGTGCGCGCGTCTCGATCACCACCGACGACGGCGTGCATGAGAAGCTCTATGCCGATCCCTCCGGCGAGCCGGATACGTTTCCCGACGCGCAGGCGATGCAGCAAAAATTCCTCACGCTCGCCCGCCCCGTGCTGAACGGCCGCGCCGACCAGCTCGCCGACGCGATCCTGTCGCTGGAGCGGTTCGACCGCGTCGAGAAGGCCACGCAATTGGGGCGGCAGTAGACCGAAACTATCAACATCGGCGGCGTTTACCCTACCCTGGAGGGGGAGGGTCGGCTCGCGTGAGCGTAGTGAATGCGAGACGGGGTGGGGTGATCTCTCCACTCGGGCTTTGTTGGAGGTGGAGAGACCGTCACCCCACCCCGCCGCTTATTTCATGAGCGGCGACCCACGAGCGAGCTTTGCTCGTCTCGGACCCCTCCAGGGGAGGGTATGCGCGCCTTAATTCGTCCCTGCCACCTTCCCCTTATTGCCCGTCGCGGCGACCACATTTCGCACGAGTTCGAACACGCCGTCGGCTTCCGGTGGCCAATTCGGCGAGCGCCCGAGCCGGACGATCACCAGCCGTTCGGAGGGCACGACGATCACGTATTGCCCGAGCGTGCCCTTCGCGTAGAACGCGTCGCGCGGCCAGCCGCGCTCGGTGCGGTAGGTTGCGCCAAAACTGTCGCCGAGATTGGTCCAGAAGCCGGCGCCCTGGCCGACCCAGGCGTTCGGTGTCGGCGTCGCCGTATATTTCACCCAGCCTTCGGGGAGGATGCGCTTTCCACCGGCAACGCCATCGTTGAGATAGACCTGGCCGAAGCGCGCCCAGTCGCGCGCGCTGGCGAGTAACTGGCTTGATCCTTCCGCATTGCCCGAGGTGTCGAATTCGAGCGTCACACTGCGCATGCCGAGCGGCTCGAACAGCTCCTGCCGCGCGAAGTCAATCATATGGGCCGCGCTGCCGCCGGTGGCCTGGCGGATCAGATGCGCGAGGATGACCGTGTTGCCGTCGTGGTAGTTCCATGCCGCGCCCGGCGCCGACTCCAGCGGCATGCTCACGGCATAGGCCGCCATATCAGGCTCCATGAACTTCATGCGATTGACCGGCTCGAGCGCTGACGCCAGCGAGGCCTGCAGCGAACTGCCGAGCCTTAGCCCCGCGGTGTGCCGCAGCAGATGTTCGAGCGTGATGGCGCGCCTTGGATCACCAGGCTGTTGCCACGCGGCGATCGGCACGGGCTCATGCAGCTTCAGCGCGCGCTTGCGCACGAGGACGCCGGCCAGCGCCGAGATGATCGATTTGGTGGCGGAGAAGCCAAGCAGCGGCGTGTCGATGCCGATGCCCTCGGCATAGCGTTCGGCCACGATACGCCCGTCCTTCAGGACCACCACAGCGCGGGTATTTTGCGGCGTCGACCTGTCCGGCTCGGCGAAGGCGCGGTCGAGTGCGAGAGCCAGTTGCGGCGCCTGCGGTTCGACAATGGCACGGCCAGCGATGTCGGGCAGCAGCGCCGGTTTGGTCTCCGACGGCGGCAACACAATCTCGGCCACGGCACCACCATGATCGAGATAACAGCCCAGACCTTCGCCGCGGTAGACGGCGTGGCTCCCGCCCAGGCCGAACAGTGTCACGGTGACGTCCTTGCGCGCGCGGTCGAGGCGATAGTCGAGCGCCCAGGCGATCAGGCCGGCGCCCGGCATCGCGGACGTGGTCTCGGCGAATACCCGCGCCGGGTCGAGGCCGGAGACGAAGGTCTCGGTGCAGAGCACGCTGGCGACGAAGCCGGTCGCGACCTTCGGCACGTCGCGGGCGCGGGCAACTGAGAGCGCGAGCGCACTGATCGCCGTGGTGGCGGCGAGGATGAGGATGAGATTTCGTCTGGTCACGCAGGCCTCCGGTATGACGCATCAGCGCGTGCCGGAGATGTTGATGAGGCCGCCGCCGGCCGCTCGCCGGATTTGGAACTCGCGCTGGCCGAATGCTCGACACGCCTCGACGATTCTAAAATTATGCAGCAACAACAATATGATGCGGACTAGGCCGCGCTCGTCTTCAGCCGGCGATATTCGGTCGGCGTGACGCCTGTGATGGCCTTGAAGGCGCGGTTGAACGGGCCGAGCGACTGGAAGCCGGCATCCATCGCGATCGTAATCACGGGGACCTCGGCCTGGCTTGGATCAGCCAGCGCCGCCTTGGCTTCGGCGATCCGGTGCTCGTTGAGGAAGACATTGAAATTGCGGTAGCCGAGCCGCTGGTTGATCAGCCGCCGCAGCCGGTATTCGGGAATGGCAAGTTTGGTTGCGAGTGTGCCGATGGTGACGTTGTCGTGGCGATAGATGCGCTCGTCGGCCATCAGGCGCGTCAGTGCATCGATGAGTTTTCGATCGGCGGCGCTGGACTCGGCGACGATCGCTGCTTCGATTGGATCGGCCTTGCCGATCGCGGCGGCCGGGAACAAATCGGCCCCATCGACACGCATCATCGCAATCGCGATTGCCGCCACCACCGCGGCAAGCACCGCCGAATTCAGAGTGTTGGCAAGGTCCGCGGCGCTGCCGCCGGACAGTGATATCTGCAGCACCGCATTCAGCCCGCCGTACAGTGCCGCCGCGCTGACGATGAAGACGCGGATGCGGCGTCGGCCCTCGACCAGATCGGCCGACCATGACGCGACGGTCTGCACGACGGCCAGCACGATGAAGCCGAGCGCGAGAATGTTGACCGTGATGATGGAGAACTGCACGCCGGATGCGGGCGCCAGCCACATGCAGTTGACGAAGCTGAAAGCTGCGACCGCCGCCCAGACCAGCGCGTGCCACCAGCGCAGTTTGAACGTCTCCTCGAACAGCGCGCGCGTAAACAGCCAGAACACCACGGCATTGCCGGTCGACAGCGCGATCACGGGCGCGACCGCCGGGGCTACCTTCGATGTCACACCGATCGAAGAGGTCACGGCATGCGCCGCTGATCCCACTGCAACGGCCACTGCGAGCCGTCCGGCGAGCACCGTTCCAAAACTGCGAAACAGCGACACCGCCAGCACCAGGAGCAGCGCCACGGTGGCGCCGCGCAGGGCGATGTCGAAGGTGGATAGCAGCATCGGACGGTCCGTTCGCGCGGGTCATCCCCGCGCGGTCAATCTAGTGTGAATCATTTTGTGGTTCAATTTCCACCGATCAGTCTTTCCAGGCGCGCGGTCTCGACGACGGGACCATCGACCTTCAGCAATTTTGTACCGGGCTTGAGCGGAGGGATCATTGGTTCATCATCCTACGTCGTCCCTGCGAACGCAGGGACCGATAACCACCGTTGTCGATTGTTGGAGACGATATCTGCCATTGCTGCCAAACGATAGGACACGGGGTATGGGTCCCTGCATTCGCAGGGACGACATGCTGAGGCATTTGAACGCAATCCCGCGATTCCTGCTATAATCGTCGCAAACATCAAGGAGCTCCCCATGAGCTGGCAACCGTCCAACGATCCCGTGCTCGGCGACCCCAAAAGCTGCGACGCGCTCGACCTCATCATCGTGCCACGCACCCGCGATCTCGGCGATGGATTTGCGGTGCGGCGCGCGCTGCCGCATGGCAAGCGGCAGATGGTCGGGCCGTTCATCTTCTTCGACCATTTCGGCCCGGTGCAGTTCATGGCCGGCCGCGGCATGGACGTGCGGCCGCATCCGCATATCGGACTTGCCACCGTCACCTACCTGTTCGACGGCTCGATCATGCACCGCGACAGCGAGGGCAACATTCAGGAGATCCAGCCCGGCGCGATGAACCTGATGACGGCAGGCCGCGGCATCGCTCATTCCGAGCGCACGCCCGATGTGCAGCGCCGCGATGGCCAGAAGATGCTCGGCCTGCAAAGCTGGATCGCGCTGCCGGCGGGCTCCGAAGAGATCGCGCCGTCGTTCCAGCATTACGCGGCCGAAGCGCTGCCGACCGTGAAGGAGAGCGGGTTCACCGCGCGCATTATCGCAGGAAGCGGCTTTGGCGTGAAATCGCCGGTCGGCATGGTCTCGCCCTGGTTCTACGCTGAAGTGACGGCGCAGGCCGGGACCAGCGTGCCGCTCGACCCTGACCATGAGGAGCGCGCGATCTACCTCGTCGACGGCGAAGTCGAGATCGCGAACGAGCACTACGAGGGGCCGCGGCTCCTGATCTTCCGGCCCGGCGACCGCATCACGGTGAAGGCGGTCACGCCGGTGCGGATGATGTTTCTCGGCGGCGACGCGCTGGAAGGCCCGCGGCACATCTGGTGGAATTTCGTTTCCTCAAGCAAGGAGCGGATCGAGCAGGCCAAACAGGATTGGAAAACCGGCCGGTTTGCAGCCGTTCCGCAAGAACATGAGTTCATTCCGCTGCCGGAGTGAGCTATTGCTCCGCTTTCTCATTTGCCGCCTCGCGCTTGCACGAGGCCGCCTGTTCGAAAGCCTGACCAGATGAACGCGATGCTCGCCAGCGACTTGCCCCTGCCCCGGATCGGCCGCGGCAAGGTGCGCGATATCTACGCCGTCGGCAGCGACTGCGTGCTGCTGCTGACCACCGACCGCATCAGCGCGTTTGACGTGGTGATGGCGGAAACCATCCCGATGAAGGGCGCGGTGCTGACGCAGATCAGCGCGTGGTGGTTCCGCCAGCTCGAAGGCGTGGTCCCGCATCACATGATCAGCGCCGACGCCGACGAGATCATCCGCAAGGTGCCTGGCCTCAAGGACCACCGCGCCGACATTCTCGGGCGCGCGATGCTGTGCCGGCGCACCACCGTGTTTCCGGTCGAATGCGTGATCCGCGGCTATATCTCCGGCTCCGCCTGGAAGGAGTATGCGGCCTCCGGCACGCTTGCGGGCGAGGAGCTGGCGGAAGGCCTGCTCGAAAGCGGAAAGCTCGAGCCGCCGATCTTCAGCCCGGCGACCAAGGCCGAGACCGGCCATGACGAGAACATCACCATCGCGCGCATGCGCGAGATCGTCGGCAGCGACGTCGCCGAAAAACTCGAGAGCATGGCACGCACGGTCTATAATTTCGGCGAGCGGATCGCCCGCCACCAGGGCATCATCATCGCCGACACCAAGTTCGAATTCGGCCGCGCGGCGGACGGCCGCATCATCCTGATCGACGAGGTGATGACGCCGGATAGTTCGCGGTTCTGGGCGGCCGACGTCTACTGGCCCGGCCGGCCGCAGCCGAGTTTCGACAAGCAGCCGCTGCGCGACTATCTCGACGCCGAGCGCCATGCCGGCCGCTGGAACGGCGACGCCCCGCCGCCTCCGCTGCCCGACAGCGTGCTGGAGGCGACAAGCAAGCGCTATCTCGAAGCGTACCGGCGCGTGACGGGGGATGAGTTGAGTATCTAACCGCGTCATTGCGAGGAGCGCAGCGACGAAGCAATCCATCCCGCCGCACGGAAAGTATGGATTGCTTCGCTTCGCTCGCAATGACGGCGTTGGGATTGCGTCACCCTCGCGTCTAACGCCAAGCTTCCGGGAAACAACATTCAGGGAGCGCCTCAATGACCGAAGTCGATTCCGTGCTCGTCGAGCGTGATGGTCCGGTGACCATCGTTTCCATCAACCGTCCGCATTGCCGCAACGCCGTGGATGGCGCGACCGCGCGGAAACTCTACGACGCGTTTCTTGCTTTCG
The DNA here is from genome assembly GCF_036924675.1 of Bradyrhizobium sp. AZCC 1578. Taxonomy (NCBI): domain Bacteria; kingdom Pseudomonadati; phylum Pseudomonadota; class Alphaproteobacteria; order Hyphomicrobiales; family Nitrobacteraceae; genus Bradyrhizobium; species Bradyrhizobium sp. AZCC 1578. The sequence continues at coordinate 4,136,266 of NZ_JAZHRZ010000001.1, read as the reverse complement.
ATGCCGACGAGAGCGCGTCGGTTGCGGTGTTCACCGGCACCGGCGGCTATTTCTGCGCCGGCGCCGATCTCAAGGCGGTGGCGGCGGGTGATCCCAATAAGCGGCGCGAGCTAGGCGGCCACGATTCGATCGCGCCGATGGGACCGAGCCGGCTGCGGCTGTCGAAGCCCGTGATTGCCGCGGTCGAAGGCTTTGCGGTGGCCGGCGGCATGGAGCTCGCGCTATGGGCGGACATGCGCGTGGTTGCGGAAGACGCGACTTTCGGCATCTTCTGTCGCCGGTTCGGCGTGCCATTGATCGATCTCGGCACCATCCGGCTGCCGCGGCTGATCGGCCATTCGCAGGCGATCGATCTGATCCTCACCGGCCGGCCGGTCGGCGCGCAGGAAGCGCTGCGGATGGGGCTGGCTAATCGCGTCGTTGGCCGCGGCGAGGCTGCCGCCCAGGCGATTGCGCTGGCGCGGGAGATCGCGCGCTTTCCGCAAAAATGCCTGCGCGCCGACCGGCTGTCGGCGCTGCGGCAATGGGATCTTGCGGAAGAGGAAGCGATCGACAACGAGATGCGCGGCGGGCTCGCGGTGATTGCCTCAGGCGAAACGCTGTCGGGCGCGACGCGGTTTGCTTCCGGCGTGGGACGTCACGGCGCGTTTGCGAGTGACGCCAGCGATTGACTGTCGTCCCTGCGAACGCAGGGACCTATAACCACTGATGTCTGTTGTTAAGGTCGCTGTGGCTCCATCTTCTTTCGAAGCTGAAGCCGGTGGTTATGGGTCCCCGCGTTCGCGGGGACCACGATGGATAGGGGCTACACCCCGGCCATCATCACGTATTTGATCTCGACATATTCTTCCATGCCGTGATGCGAGCCTTCGCGGCCCAAGCCTGACTCCTTGACGCCGCCGAACGGCGCTACTTCGGTCGTGATCAGGCCGGTGTTGACGCCGACCATGCCTGATTCCAGCGCTTCGGCGACGCGCCAGACGCGGCCGAGATCGCGGGAATAGAAATAGGAGGCGAGGCCGAACGGCGAGGCGTTGCACATCGCGATCACGTCGGCCTCGTCCTTGAAGCGGAACACCGGCGCCAGCGGCCCAAACGTTTCTTCGTGCGCGACCAGCGCGTCCGGCTTCACATTCGAAAGCACCGTCGGCTCGAAGAAGCTGCCGCCGAGCGCATGGCGCTTGCCGCCGGTGACGATCTTGGCGCCGCCCTTCACCGCATTCTCGATGTGCTTCTCGACCTTGAGCACCGCGTCCATGTTGATCAGTGGACCCTGCACCACGCCTTGCTCCGTGCCGTCGCCGATCTTCATCGCAGCGACCTTCTTGGAAAGCTTCTCGACGAACGCGTCGTAGATCTTGTCCTGGGCGTAGATGCGGTTGGCGCAGACGCAGGTCTGGCCCATGTTGCGGTATTTCGAGATCATCGCGCCCTCGACCGCGGCATCGATATCGGCGTCGTCGAACACCACGAACGGCGCGTTGCCGCCGAGCTCGAGGCCGAGCTTCTTTACGCCGACGGCGGCCTGCTGATAGAGAATCTTTCCGACCTCGGTCGAGCCGGTGAAGCCGACGAACCGCACCGCGGGATGCTCGCACAGCACCTTGCCGATCGCGGACGAATTGCCGGTGAGGATGTTGAACACGCCCTTGGGCACGCCGGCCTTTTCGGCGAGCGCGACCAGCGCCAGCGCGGTCAGCGGCGTTTCATTGGCGGGCTTGAGCACCACGGTGCAGCCGGCGGCGAGCGCCGGCGAAACTTTCCGCGTGATCATCGAGCACGGGAAATTCCACGGCGTGATCGCGCCGCAGACGCCGATCGGCTGCTTGATGGCGAGCAGACGTGCATCCGGCCGCTGGGTCGGAATGGTTTCGCCATAGACGCGGCGGGCTTCCTCGGCGAAGAATTCGACATAGGCGCCGCCGATATCGACTTCACCGAGCGCTTCCGCCAGCGGCTTGCCTTGTTCCGACGTGAGGATCAGCGCGAGATCCTCGCGGTTGGCCGCGATCAGCTCGAACCACTTTCGCAAAATGTTGGAGCGCTGTTTGGCGGTGAGCTTGGCCCAGGCGGGGAATGCGCGCTCGGCGGCTTCGACGGCTTGCGTCGCTTCGGCCGTGCTGAACGCCGGGACTTTTGCGAGTTCGACACCGTTGACCGGATTGGTGACCGGGCGCGACGGCGTGCCGACCCAGGCGCCGTCGATGTAGCAGCGGTCGCGCAGCAGCGAGGGGTCTTTCAGGCGATCGTGCAGCGAGGGGGTGGAGGTTTTTGAAGCGCGTGCGGCGACGGGCGGGTTCATGGCGTACTCCTCGGATTTTATTGAAGGATTGGTCCGAGTATAGGCCCAAACCAGCGCCGATGCACCGGCGGCAGACGCGGGTCTGCTTCAAGCAATTTTGAGGGTGACGGTGTCGCGTTACGCCGCCCCGCTCAAATACGCCTCGCGGCGGCCGATCATGCGCTGCGCGGCGGCCTTGGCGTCGGCTTTGGTGGAGGTCGCGCAGGTGCGGTATTCGAGATCGGGCAGTTTGGCGGGGTCGCGGCGGCTGAACCAGGACTTGGAACCACCGACCGGCAAAAGCGCCAGCGCCTGGGCGACGTTATCGACCGCCTCGAACGAGTGCAGCGCGCCGGTGCCCGCGTAGCGCACCTCATAAATGCCGGGCGAGATCGGCGCCTCGATATTTTCGCTACGCCCGGGACGGGGATAGCGCTTCCATTCACTCCAAGTCGAAATCATTGCGTACCTATGCACAGCAGAGAAATGACAACCATTTTGGTTAATTTGACCCAGCCAACGCTCTGGCGTTTGTGCTGGAATCTGAACGCCTTACTGAAAAAGATCGGCGAAGGGAATCGCAGGCCTAATCACGTTATCGTGGATGGTTAAACCGGTCACTGCCATTGCCCTGCGTCCCCCGCAGAATGCGGCGAGGTGTTGCCGTTTTGTGCCGCCAGCCCGGCGCGCCTGCTGCCCACCGTCCTTGCTTATCACGAGATCGCGACATTGGCGGCAGCGTCCGCCGAGCGCTTGCGGGATCACGCGGCCGGGAGGAAGATCGCGCCACTCCATAAAAAACAGCGGGAGGAGACCGATGCAAAGCAAGGCCGCGATCGATCAGATTCTGCGTCAGAAATGCGAGGCGAAGGAAATTCCCGGCGTGGTCGCGATGGCGGCCACCGGGAGTGAGGTGATCTACCAGGGCGCGTTCGGCCAGCGCGACCTTTCCAAGGACGATGCCATGACCGCAGACAGCGTGTTCTGGATCGCCTCGATGACCAAGGCGATCACGGCCGCGGCCGGCATGCAGCTCGTGGAGCAAGGCAAGCTCTCGCTCGACGAGCCGATCGGAAAAGTGCTGCCTGACCTCGCCAGCCCGCAAGTGCTGGAGGGTTTCGACGCCAATGGCGAGCCGAAGCTGCGTCCCGCGACGAAGCCGATCACGCTGCGTCATCTGATGACCCACACCGCCGGCTTTGCCTACAACATGTGGAGCGTCGAGTGCGCGCAGTATCTCGACAAGACCGGAACCCCGGCGATCACCACCTGCCAGCTCGCCGCGCTGAAGACGCCGATCATGACCGAGCCCGGCACGCGCTGGGAATACGGCACCAGTATCGATTTCGTCGGCAGGGCAGTGGAAGCCGTCAGCGGCAAGCGGCTCGATGCGTATTTGCGCGACCACATGTTCACGCCGCTCGGCATGAACGACACCGCCTTCAAGATCACTGACTCGATGCGCCAGCGGCTGGTCGGCATGCATGCCCGCGGCGCGGACGGCTCGCTGGCGCCGATCCCGTTCGAACTCGAGCAGGAGCCGGAATTCCACATGGGCGGTGGCGGCCTCTACGGCACGGCGGCCGACTACATCAAGTTCACCCAGATGATCCTCAACAAGGGCCGCGGCAACGGCAACGAGGTGCTGAAGCCCGAGACGGTCGCGCTGATGAGCCAGAACCACATCGGCGATCTCACGATGGGTAAGATGGTGACGGTGGCGCCGATCTACACCAACGACGTCGATCTCTATCCCGACATCGTCAAGAAGTGGGGGCTCTCGTTCCTCATCAACACCGCCCCGACGGCCGAGGGGCGCAGCGCCGGCAGCCTGGCCTGGGCCGGTCTCGCCAACACCTATTTCTGGATCGACCCGGCGCGCGACGTCAGCGGTGTGATCCTGATGCAGTTGTTGCCGTTCGCCGACGCAAAATGCCTGGAGGCCTTTGCAGGGTTTGAGCGCGGGGTTTATGCCGGGCTCGATGCCGGCAGCGGTCAGCGCGCGGCGTGAAAAAGAAGGAGGGCGGCGACGCTTCGTCGCGTGGTACGCCCTCACCTCATCCACGCGTGTCATGCCCCGCGAAGGCGGGGCATCCAGTACGCTGGGGCTTCTCGTTTCAATCATCGCTGTCTCCCCAGCGTCATTGCGAGGAGCGCAAGCGACGAAGCAATCCATCGTGCCGCATGTGCTGAAAGATGGATTGCTTCGCTTCGCTCGCAATGACGGGGGAGAGACTGGCGCACATTCTCAACTGACATGATCTCGCGATCTCGCGGCGCGTTCCGCCCGAGCTTTGCCCTTATCTTTCGCGCCCCTTGAGAAAGAGGGCGCAGGGAAGACCGGGTGCGCGCTGCACCCGCGGTCTCGTGTGCAATTGCGCAAAAAGAACGCGCACACGAGCATACAGGTCCAGCGGAGAGCATCCGGCCTTCCCTGCGCAATGGTTTTACGGCGTACTTCGTGATCTTGTGTCTGCAAAATCTGCCAGAATGTGCGAACGGGCGCTGCGTTCGTTCGGTCGACGCGGCGCGCGCACGAAATGGTCTCCGGTGGGATTTGGCGAGATCGGCGCACCGAATATCCACATCCGCCACGGTGTTGGATTTGGGTCACCGGCAACGTTGGGGCGACGCAGGGAACTATTTTAGCAACAGCCGATTGAATTAGGTGCCAGACGCGCACGAGGAGGTGCTGCTGCCATGCGCCTTCAGACATATCGGGACGAAAATCACTCCAGACACCTCGATTTGGTCGGCCATCACTGGTCAATTGACCTAGTCACAATTGCAGCCTCAGGCCTCCTAGTGGTGGGCTTCGCCTGTGCCTTCGTAGCCCTGTGGGTCCACTAGCCGAGCCGGGCGAAGATCGTGGGGCGCCGTCATTGAGCTTGTCTGTCCAAAATAAGCTTTGGTAGCCGTGATGCGGCGACGATGCGAGTCGTTGTTCTGTGCCTGTCTCGCTCCCGTGCGGGATGCCGTCCGTCATCGAACCCTGACAACAAGGTCGATGCGGTGCGAGCGCTAGCGCGCGACGCCATGCATGATTTCGGTGGTCTCGCCCCCCAACAACAGTCCCACAACTGGCGGCAGCTACGGGACCGTTGCCGAGGGCATATCGGGCTGGGTGATACGCCCGCCCATAAAAGACGACAAAACCGAAGCGTGCAATTGTCCATAGGGACAATTGTTGGTCAGGCGTGCCGCCTGGCGAAACAGATCACCTGCCGCTGCCGTCGTGACGCTGCCGCTGTGGTCGTGGTCGAGGTCGAGGTCGACGTGATGCGCGCGCCACGGCTGGCGATGGTGAGGGCGAGGTGTGCGCCCACTCATTGCTTGCAGGTACTACCGATAGGGAGGGGTTAGTGCCGGGACCGCGCGATGGCCCGCTGGAAACGTATTTGAAGTTCTTTGCATCGCGTGGAACGGCCGCGGACTTCCGAACGATTTGGCCTTTCTTGATTGTGGGGATCGAGACCAAGGTCGTCCGAGGGGAGCGTGTGCCGGGGCTAGGTGACGCGCCGCGATTTCAGTTAGCGTCCGGCCGCCGCGGGTAAACGTTGATCTACATCAACGTCGCCTGCAGGCGGCGCAGCAGTCTCGCTCGCGAACTCCAAGGTCGGGAGGAGCATGATGCTCAAATATATTCTCGCCGGTCTAGCGGCATTTGTCCTGCTCACTGCAACTCTCATTCCCGATGATGCGTATGCGCGCCGTGGCGGAGGCGGCGGCTTCCGTGGCGGTGGAGGTGGCTTTCACGGCGGCGGCATGCGTGCCGGTGGCATACACGCCGGACGCATTGCGCGGCCAGCGCATCCGATCGCGGGGCGTCCGATCGCGGGTCGTCCCGGCCGTCCGATCGCGGGTTACCCCGGTTATGGCCGCGGCTACTATCGCCCGGGTTGGGGCTATGGCGCTGCCGCAGTGGGCGCAGCCGCTGCGGCGGGCGCCTACGGCTACTACAACTCCGGCTGCTACTATGACAGCTACGGACAGTACATTTGTGCGGGGCAATATCCTTATCGGTATTGATGCAACCGAGGTTCAGGACAGCGGTTCGTGGCCGCCGTCCTCCCTGCGCTTCGGCCAAGGAGAGCCAACTCGTCAGCGGCCCTGTGAGATGGCCAGAACGCCAACCGCGCGGCGGCTTCTGCGATCTCAGACTGCGAACTGATTTGCAGTTTCTGCAACAGGCGCTTCCGCTGTTCGCCAACCTGATCTTCTCTTCCTCCAATCTGAACCGCAATAGCATGGTCAGACCGGCCTCGGGCTAGACGCCGCAAGAGGCGCTTCTCACGCGGGCTGAGTATCGGGTTGTCCATCAAGCGAAGACTGCGATTGCGACCAACACGACGGGGATCAAGCCACCTACGGTGACGCATATGCGATACGTAAGGTCGTCTGCCATGGCCCGTACCCCAACTTTACTGCGCGTCGGAAACCATACACCCTAGGGCGGCTGATGGCATGTGCAGTTTTGTGCCAGTCGGCAACTCAAAGGTCATGGGCTTCCTCGTTTCGCGGGTCCTTTGACGAGGGGGGTATTGGTGCCGGGACCGCGCGACCGCGCCGTTTGAGGATATTTGCAGTCGCGCAATGTCGGCTATATTTTATGCCGATCGGCACACAAAGGCGTGCACACGAGCGCCTTGGCGGTCGGGCGGCCTCACTGCGGCAAATCCTTGCAGAGCTTGATTACGATCATGACCGTCGAGCCGACTGCTACGACCACCGGGCAGATAAAAGGCAACTCTTCGAGTAGGCCCACAAGGGCCGCCCGGACGCGGATAGTTCTCTTCACATGCGCAAAGCGCCAGCCTACCACACCCATCGGATATCTCCGTTGGCCCCCAGCAGCGGCAGTCTGATTTTTCACGCGAAGCGAGCCCCGGCTATTGCCAATTCGGGTGTTCCCTAGATCAAGGTGAAGGAACCCTTGCAAGGTCGGTGGTCATAGGGACGTGTGTTGCCAAGGGAGGCTCAGGAGGGAATGAGCGAGCAGATTGTGCCCGTCATGACAGCCACGCGGCTTTGATTGGACGTCGTGCACACCGTGGTCGTCGATGTGATTCCTAACGGCGTGCCGCCGTGCAAATCAACGCCTTGGCTAGGAATCACAGCATGTGGAACTGGATGATGCTGGGGCTAGAAAGCAATCGCGTGATCGGACTGCGCATAGCGAAGTTGATGCGCGGCGGCTACTTTGCCGCTTCGATCAGTTCGATGCCCTTCTTGCACAGCGCGTTTACCAGCGAACTCAACGAGACTCCCCCAGCCAAGGCCCGCTCGGAGAGATAGTCAAGCACCTCGGGGTCCAGGTGGATCGGCGGCACCAGGCGCGCGCCTTCCCGAAAGAACTTCCCGCGCTTTGCGGTCAAGAAATCATAATTATCCTTCATCAAATCACTCGTCGAAGAAGACGCACGGGTCCGGCTCAGCCGGCGGTTCGTCGGGGATACCTTCTGGCAAGAAATCGCGTCCACCAAGCCCATCGAGACGCGCGAACCACGCCTTCGCATCGAACGGCTTCTTCTTCAGCGGCTTGTCGCGGACCTTGCTGACGGCCTTGTCCTCCGGGTGCAACGCGGCTTCGTTCACGATCAACTTCTAAGCGAAATTGCGCCTGATCGGAAGCCTGTAGACCGCTCATTGGAGCGACATCGGTGCATCCATGCTCTTGAGATGCAGCAAGGAAGGAAGACGTGGATGACCGGGTCAAGCCCGGCCATGACGAGTGGAAAGACCTTCGCCGCCTACACCGGCAGCCCGTTCTGCCCCGCCAATTCCTTCAGCGACACCTGCGGCCTTGCGCCGATGTGCTGGATCACCTCCGCTGCCGCCAGCGCGCCCAGCCGGCCGCACGTCTCATGGCTCGCATTGCGCACCAGGCCGAACAGGAAGCCGGCGGCGAACAGGTCGCCGGCACCTGTCGTGTCGACGAGCTTTTCGATCGGGAATGCGGGCGCCGCGACAACGCCATCGGACGACACCACGACGCAGCCCTTCTCGCTGCGGGTGACGACGGCGAGTTTGGTATCCTCGCGGAGCTGCTTCAGCGCGCCCTCGAAATCCGAGGTCTGGTACAGCGAGTGCAGTTCGGCCTCGTTGGCGAACACCAGATCGACGGTGCGCTTGCGCATCAAATCGAGAAACTCGTCGCGATAGCGATCGACGCAGAAGGAGTCCGACAGCGTCAGCGCCACCTGTCGGCCGGCGCCATGGGCGATGCCCGCTGCCTTGACGAAGGCTTCCTTGGCGTTTTGGGGATCCCAGAGATAGCCTTCGAGATAGACGATGCGCGATGCCGCAATCTGCGCCTCGTCGATGTCGGCCGGCCTCAGGTCCTGCGCCGCGCCGAGATAGGTGTTCATGGTGCGCTCGCCGTCCGGCGTCACCAGAATGTAGGAGCAGCCGGTGGCCGGGCCGGCTTCAGCCGCCCTGGTCTCATAGGTGACCCCGGCGGCACGGATGTCGTGGGTGTAGAGGCCGCCGATCTGGTCGCTCTTGACCTTGCCGACATAGGCGGCACGGGCGCCGAAATTGGCGATGCCGACGATGGTGTTGGCGGCCGATCCGCCCGACACCTCCGTCGCCGGCCCCATGTCGCGGTAGATCGAGGTGGCGCGGGCCTCGTCGATCAGCGCCATGCCGCCTTTGGTCATGCCGTGATCGGCCAGAAATTTCTCATCGGTTTGCGCGAAGACGTCGAAAATCGCATTGCCGATAGCGAGAACGTCGTATTTTGCGTCAGTCATCCACCCGTCCTGTTTACGGCGTTGCGCGAAGAAGCCGAGCACGGCTAAGAAGGCTGCGGCCTACCAGATCGGCGTAGCGCCAGCAAGGGAAGCTGCTGCTATACAGCCCGCCATGATCCGCCCTTTCCTCACGGTATCCTCGGGAACGCTGGCCTCGCGGCTGCTCGGGTTCGTGCGCGATTCCGTGCTCGCCGCGCTGCTTGGCGCCGGGCCCGTGGCGGATGCGTTCCTGGCGGCGTTTCAGCTAGTCAATGTGGCGCGAAGGCTGCTGACCGAGGGCGGGCTGAACGCTGCGCTGGTGCCGGCCTGGCTGCGGGTGCGCGAGAGCGGCGGCGTGGCGGCTGCGGCGGCCTATGCGGGCCGGGTGCTCGGCACGATCATGGCTGCTCTGATCGCAGCCACGGCATTGATGGCGCTCGTCATGCCTCTGATCATCACCGTGCTGGCGCCGGGATTTGCCGGCCGCGAGACGCTGCAGCTCGCGACAGACAATGCGCGGCTGATGCTGCCCTACCTCGCCTTTGCCGGTCCGGTGACGGTGATGATGGCGCTCTTGAACGCACAGGGGCGATTTGCGCTGACGGCGTTTTCGCCGCTGCTGTTCAACATCGCGCTGATCGCGGTGATGGCCGTGCTGCTGGCCGTGCAGCCGGATGCCACACGGGCCGCGCAGATCATCGCCGCGACCGTCGGCATCGCCGGGCTGTTGCAACTCTCCGTGCTGGTGCTGCGCCGTGGCGAGACCATCGCGACACCTTTGCGCGTCTCGTTCGACAAGGAGATCCGCGGCTTTCTCGGCAAGGCTGTGCCGGGCATGATGGCATCGAGCGCGCCGCAATTGCTTGTCGTGGCCGGCGCGATCATCGCGTCTTCCTCGCCGTCGGCGGTATCGTGGCTCTATTTCGCCAACCGGCTGGTCGAACTGCCGCTCGGCATTGTCGGTGTCGCCATGGGCACGGTATTGATCCCGGAACTGACGCGCGCGGTGCGGGCTGAGGACCGTGCTGCCGTTGCTCACGCCGAATCCCGCGGCCTCGAACTCGCGGTTGGCCTGGCACTGCCCGCAACGCTCGGCCTGATCGTGTTAGCTGCACCGATCGTGCGGCTGTTGTTCGAGCATGGCGCGTTCACCGCCGATGACACCAAAGCCACCGCCCGCGCGCTGATGTGGCTGACGCTGGCGTTGCCGGCGCATGTGCTGGTGAAGGCGCTGTCGCCGGCGTTCTTTGCACGCGAGGATACGATGACGCCGCTGACCGCCGCGCTGAAAGGCGTGGTGCTGGCGATCGCATCTGCCTTCCTGCTCAGCCATTGGTACGGCGCAGACGGCATCGCGGCGGCCATTGCTGTCGGCGCCTGGAGCATGGCGTTCAGCCTGATCCGCCGCGGCGCGAAAACCTTCGGGTTTTCGATCGACAGGGAAGCAAAACGGCGGCTGCCGCGCATCGCGCTGGCGGCGCTCGCCATGGGCGCGCTGCTGTGGCTTGCGACGCGGTCGCTGCCTTCCCTCACCTCGGGCGCGCACGGCCTTGTGCAGGCCATCCTGCTGCTGGTCGTGATCTCGGCAGGAATTGCGATTTACGGCCTGCTTCTGCGAACTTTCGGCGTCATCGGCTGGCGCGACACGGTTAACGCCGTCAGGCAAACAAAGGGGTAGAGCACGATGACTTTGTCATCCTGCTCTATCTCTTTGATTTGGGCATGATCTCCGGGCAAACGCTTCGCGTTTGTCCCGAGGGAAAACCGGTACCCACTTTTCCGGATCATGCCTGACTTGCGCAGATAGCCCCTGCGTGGCAAACGACGGCGCGAAACAGGCATCCGAGACAGGATCCTTGGGGAAGCTGACAATGGCTTTTGTTGAACGGGTTTTTTCGGGCGTCCAGCCGACGGGCAATCTGCATCTCGGCAATTACCTCGGCGCGATCGTCAACTTCGTGAAGATGCAGGAAACCCATAACTGCATCTATTGCGTCGTCGACATGCACGCGATCACGATGGGCATGGACGTCTGGGGCGGCCCGGCGGAACTGGCCCGCAACACCCGCGAGGTCACGGCGGCCTTCATCGCTGCCGGCATCGATCCGAACAAGCATATCGTGTTCAACCAGAGCCAGGTCGCCGGCCACGCCGAGCTGACCTGGATCTTCAATTGCGTGGCGCGGATCGGCTGGCTCAGCCGCATGACGCAGTTCAAGGAGAAGGCCGGCAAGGACCGCGAGAACGCCTCCGTCGGGCTCTATGACTATCCCGTGCTGATGGCGGCCGACATTCTGCTGTACCGCGCCACCCATGTGCCGGTCGGCGAGGATCAGAAGCAGCATCTTGAGCTGTCGCGGGACATCGCGCAGAAGTTCAACAACGATTTCGGCGATTCTATACGCGGCCACGGCTTCAACGACGGCCTGTTCTTCCCGCAGCCCGAGCCCTTTATCACCGGCCCGGCGACGCGGGTGATGTCGCTTCGCGACGGCACCAAGAAAATGTCGAAGTCGGACGCCTCGGACAATTCGCGCATCAACCTGACCGACGATGCGGATTTGATCGCGCAGAAGATCCGGAAAGCCAAGACCGATCCGGAACCGTTGCCGTCGGAGGAAAAGGGCCTGGAGAACCGGCCCGAGGCCGACAATCTCGTCGGCATCTATGCGGCGCTGGCCGAGCGCAACAAATCCGATGTGCTGCGCGAATTCGGCGGCGGGCAGTTCTCCAGCTTCAAGAATGCGCTGGTGGAACTCTGCGTGGCAAAACTCTCGCCGATCGCCTCCGAGATGAAGCGGCTGGTGGCCGATCCCGGCCATGTCGACAAGATCCTGGTCGACGGCGCCGACCGCGCACGCGTCCTCGCCGACGAAACCATGCGGGCGACGCGGGACATCGTCGGTTTCATTCGAAAGAGCTAGAACGCGTATCCGAAGCTGGTTTTCACCCTCCCCTGGAGGGGGAGGGTCGACGCGCGTGTAACGCGCGGCGGGGTGGGGTGACGGTCTCTCCGCATCCAACAGCGTCCGTGTTGAGAGACTGTCACCCCACCCCGTCTCGCAGTTCGCTGCGCTCATGCGAGCCGACCCTCCCCCTCCAGGGGAGGGTAAGATTCCGCCGCCGCGAGAATGTGGAACAGCGTCGCCGCTTGTCGAAAGCGGCTGCGCCGTGGCAGCATGCGGCGGTTTGGCGCAGCACCGGGACATGCATGACCACCCAGCGACGAAGCTACGAGACGGGTCACAAACCGAAATGCCTCGTCATCGTTGACGACACCGCGGAATGGGACCGCGCGGTGTATTACGCCAGCCGCTGGGCGGTGCGCGTCGGCGGCGGCGTGGTGATGCTGCGAATCATCGCGATCGAAGACCAGAACCAGCAATGGCTTGGTGTCGCCGACCTGATGCGCGCCGAGGCCGAGGACGCCGCCAATGAGGCGCTCGACCGCGCCTCCGGCCGCGCCAACGGCATCGCCGCGATCACGCCCGAACGGGTGATTCGCGAGGGCGATCCCACCACCCAGATTCTCGACGTGATCGACCAGGACGTCGATATTTCGATGCTGGTGCTGGCGGCCAATCCGGGTCCCGAGGGGCCGGGGCCGCTGATCAGCATGATGGCCCAGGCCGCCGGCTCGTTCCCGATTCCGGTCGTCATCGTCCCCGGCGATCTCAGCGATCCCGAGATTGACGGGCTGTCTTAGGGCTTGATCTGGTTAGAGAATTTCTGATTTCCCCCTTGACCGTGCGCCGGCGGTCGCCATCTGCTATGGGACACCCCACGCGCCGGCCTTGAACCGGCGACGCCGGAGAAAACCAATGTTCATTCAGACCGAAGCCACGCCCAATCCCGCCACCCTGAAATTCATACCTGGCCGCACCGTGCTCGACACCGGCACGATGGAATTTTCTAGCCGCGAAGCCGCCGCCCGTTCGCCGCTTGCCGAGCGACTATTCGGTGTATCAGGCGTCTCCGGCGTGTTTTACGGCTACGATTTCGTCACCGTGACCAAGGCGGACGGCGACTGGCAACACCTCAAGCCCGCGATCCTCGGCGCCATCATGGAGCACTACATGTCCGGCGCGCCGCTGCTGGCGGACGGCACGGTCGGCAATGACGAGGCGGCGGACGAGGAAGGCGAGTTCTTCAACGAGGCCGACGCCGACACGGTGGCGACCATCAAGGACCTGATCGAGACGCGGGTGCGGCCGGCAGTGGCCAATGACGGCGGCGACATCACCTTCCGCGGCTTCAAGGACGGCGTCGTCTATCTCAACATGAAGGGCGCCTGCTCCGGCTGCCCGTCCTCGACGGCGACGTTGCAGCACGGCATCCAGAATCTGTTGCGGCATTTCGTGCCTGACGTGGTCGAAGTCCGGCCGATGTAAGGGGACGCGAATGGCGAGTAGCGGGTGGCGAATAGAGACGGATATCGATAATCTATTCGTCACTCACCATTCGCTATTCGCCCCCTCATGCTGATCCTTTCCATCGATACCGCGCTCGATGCCTGCGCCGCCGCCGTGCTCGACACCGCGGGCGGCGTCATCGCACGGGAATCGCTGGCGATGAAGCGCGGTCATGCCGAGGCGCTGATGCCGCTGATCGCGCGCGTCATGAAGGCGTCCGGCGTTGCCTTTGCCGCGCTCGACCGCGTCGCCGCGACGACCGGTCCGGGCAGCTTCACCGGATTGCGTGTCGGCCTATCCGCCGCCCGTGGTATTGCACTCGCCGCCGGCAAGCCCGTGGTAGGCGTGACGACACTGACCGTGTTTGCCGCCCCCATCGTCAGCGAGAGCAGCGAACATCCCGTCATCGCCGCGATCGATGCGCGGCATGATCACGTCTATTTCCAGGTGCTCGGCGGCGACGGCAGTTCGCTGGTCAAGCCGAAGGTGGCGCCGATCGCCGAAGCGCTCGATGCGGCGCGCTTCGGCGCGCCGCATCTGGTCGGCAATGCAGCGAAAATGATGGCCGAGCGCTGGCCCGCCGATGCGCCGCCGCCTTTCAAAATCAATCAGCAGGCCGCGCCAGACATCGCCTGGGTGGCGTGGCTGGGCGCCGCGGTCAATCCCGACAGCTCACCGGCACGGCCCTATTATCTGCGCGCCCCCGACGCCAAGCCGCCGAAAAATGCGTTATCCGACGCATCGCAGCCGCCGGCATCATGATGACTTGGTTCACCGAATGGTGGGGCGGCGGCACTTCGGTGATCGAACCGGCCATTCCGCGCGATGCGCGACGTCTGGCGCAACTGCACGGCGCATCGTTTCACCGCGGCTGGGGCGAAGGCGAATTCGAGGTGATGCTGACCGAGCGCAACACGCTCGCGCACCGTCTCAGGCTCGGGCGCAAGATCATCGGCTTTGCGGTGTCGCGCATGGCGGCCGACGAGGCGGAGCTGTTGTCGATCGCCATCGACGCGACTGAGCGTGGCCGCGGCCTGTCACGCAACCTGTTGCTGACGCATCTCGGCCATCTCGCCGGCCGCGGCGTGCGCAAGGTGTTCCTCGAGGTTGAAGAAAATAATCAGCCGGCGCGGCGGCTGTATGAATGGGCCGGCTTCGAGGTCGTCGGCCGCCGGGAACGCTACTATCAGCAACCCGGCGGGGAGCAATTGAATGCACTTCTGATGCGGCGTGACTTGTCGTAATATGCGCAGGGTGGCACAACAGCCCCGACATGTTCTTCAAGGCCCCAAGGTCATGCCCGTACTGAAATCCCCGTCTGCGCAAAAAAATACCGGCATCGAGGCTCGCTGCGCCGCCACCGGCATGCGCATGACCGAGCAGCGCCGGGTGATCGCGCGTGTGCTTGCGGAATCGGCCGACCATCCGGATGTCGAGGAGCTTTACCGGCGCTGCGTCGCGGTCGACGACAAGATCTCGATCTCGACGGTATATCGCACCGTCAAGCTGTTCGAGGATGCCGGCATCATCGAGCGGCACGATTTCCGCGAGGGCCGCGCGCGCTACGAGCAGATGCCCGACAGCCACCACGATCATCTGATCAATCTGCGCGACGGCAAAGTGATCGAGTTCACCTCCGAGGAGATCGAGAAATTGCAGGCCGAGATTGCCCGCAAGCTCGGCTACAAACTGGTCGATCACCGGCTGGAGCTTTATTGCGTGCCGCTTGACGACGACAAATCCTGATCGCGTGCCGACTTGAATCCGAACCTCGATCTGGTCATCTTCGACTGCGACGGCGTGCTGGTCGACAGCGAAGTCATTTCGTGCCGCGCGCATGCGGAGACACTGACGCGCCACGGTTATCCAATCACGGCAGAACAGGTGCTCGAAAGGTTTCTCGGCCGCTCGATGCGTCAGGCCACGATCGAAGTTGAAACCGAGCTCGGCCGCAGCCTGCCGGACGACTTCGCCTCCCAAACATACGCCGAGATTTTCCGGTTGTTTGCGGCTTCGCTGGAAGCCATGCCTCACATTGGCGAAGCCCTTGCGCAGATTGTGCAGCCCGTCTGCGTCGCATCGAGCGGGCCGCCGGAGAAGATCAGCGCCAGCCTCAATTGCACGGGTTTGTACGATCGGTTCGCGCCGCATATTTTTTCCGCCGTGCAAGTGCGGCATGGCAAGCCGGCGCCGGACCTGTTTCTGTTCGCGGCCGAACAGATGAACGTCGCACCGGAACGCTGCGTCGTGATTGAGGACAGCGTTCCCGGCGTCACCGGCGGCCGCGCCGCTGGCATGACCGTGCTCGGTTTTCACGGTGGCAGCCATTGCCGCCCCGGCTATGGGGACAGGCTGCGCGATGCCGGAGCCGTCGCTGTTTTCGACGATATGCGGCAATTGCCCGGACTCATCAGGAAGATTGGGGCTGAGGCGCTTTGCAGATCAGACCGTCGCCAGATTTGAAGGAACCACTGAATATTGGTGGACGTTTTCCTGTATCCCTCATTTCGAGCGAGAGACAACCTCAAGCAGGAGGTTCAGATGTCTACACGCATAGTGACCGCAGCAGCATTCACCCTCATCCTCGCTTCGCCAGCGTTTGCTGATTGTAACCAGGAACTGAAGGCCCTCGAACCGAATATCATTGCCGCAGGGACGGGCGCGAGCGAAACGGGAATGCCGGGGACCAAGCACCAGGAGGAGGTTCTGGCCGGTAAGCAAAAGAGCGCTGAGCCTGAAACCACCGGATCAACGGCAGCGGCCGTGCAGCCCACTTCACCGCATCAGGAACAAGTCACGAGCAAGAGCAGCACCCAGAAGAGCGCCGAGCATGCCAACCAACTGATGGCCGAAGCCCGCAAGATGTCTGAGGCTGGCGACGAACCAGGGTGCATGAAGAAAGCGGCAGAACTCAAGGACGTCCTGGGAGTCAAGTGAGCGTCAGCTTGCCGGGTGCGCAAAGCTGGCAATGACCTGGATCAGAGTGCGTTCACGCGTGTCCTAGACACGCGATGGCTTGCGGCGCGATGCGCTGCGACGCGTCCGGGACATGAGATGCCTTGCCGCGAGCTAACCTTGCCGCGAGTTAACTGGGCGCCGGCGCCGCAGGTGATAATTTCAGATCGACCTGCGCGAGGGGAGCGGCGCATTCTGAAATTACCCGACAGCCAGATATTGAAGACGGCCTTGCCGCTCTCGCTCATCGTAGCGCTGGCTGCGCTTGCGCGAACCTGGCAGCTTTCGCAGAACGATTTTGGAAGGCAGTATTATGCTGCCGGGGTGCGCAGCATGCTCGGTAGCTGGCACAATTTCCTCTTCAACGCGTTCGACCCTGCCGGCTTTGTCTCCATCGACAAGCCGCCGGTGGCGATCTGGCTGCAGGTCGCAAGCGCCAAACTGTTCGGCTTTGGCGCGCTTTCGATTCTGCTCGCGCAAGTGATGGCGGGATTGGCCGCGATCCTCTTCGTTTACGTCCTCGTGCAGAAATATTGGGGGAGGACGGCCGGAGCCATGGCCGCACTGGCGCTCGCGCTCAGCCCGGTCAACGTTGCCGTCGACCGCTCCAACAATACCGAGAGCTGTCTCATCCTGGTGCTGCTGGCCGGCGCATGGCTTGCGATACGGGCCGCCGAAACCGGCCGGCTCGTGATGCTCTGCGCCGCAATGGCCGCGATCGGCATTGGCTTCAACGTGAAGATGGGCGCGGCGCTGGTGCTGGCGCCGGTCGTGGCCCTGACGTTCAGCCTCGCCCGGCCGGCCGCGCCTATCACCTGGCATATCGGACGACAGGCCATCGCGGGCGTCGTCCTTGTTGCCGTCTCGCTGTCTTGGGCGATCTTCTTCGATCTCGCGCCGGCCCGGGACCGGCCCTATGCGGGCAGCACCAAACACAATTCGATGCTGGAGCTCGCCTTGGTGCATAATGGCGCGGCCCGCTTCCTCGCCACGAGTTCGGCAAACCCCTCCCCCGCCGTCTCGGGCGAGACGGCACCTGCAGGCGCGGAAGTCCGGTCGCAACCCGTTATGACGGATGACTCGCCGACAGGTATTCTCCGCCTGTTCCGGCCGAAGGCTGCAACACAATTCGCCTGGCTGCTTCCGCTTGCGCTCGCAGGCCTCGTTTTCGCCTGGTCGGATGCATCGGCTCCGGCCTCGCCGGCGTCACGCCGCATCGCCGCTGCCGTCTGGACCGGTTGGCTCGTGATGTACTGGATCGTGCTCAGCTTTGCGAGCGGGCTGATCCACACCTACTATGTCGCCGTGCTCGGTCCACCGCTTGCGGTACTTTCCGGCATCGCCGTCGTCGAGCTTTGGTCAAGATGGAAGATGGGTACACCAGCGCGGATATTCCTGCCGCTGATCATCGCGGTCACGGCCGCGTGGCAGGTTTATCTGTGCACCGCTCAATCCGAGACGATCGGATCTGACTGGCTCAGCCTGACATGGCTGACATCGGTCGGGATCGCCACGATGTGCGCGGCCGCTCTCTACGTATTTCCGCTGCAGAACACATTATCGAAACTCTTCGCGGTCACAGCGATCGGCGCACTGCTGGTTCCGCCGGCATTGACCGCCGCGAGCGTCGTTCTGCGGCGCCCGAACTTAGCGGCGCCGGTCGCCAACATGAGCGCGCTGCTCGCACCGCCAGATACTGAACGTGTGGCATTGCGGACATGGCGGCTGGAAGCCTTCCGCAAGAAACTCACCGGCTACCTGATCGCCAATCGCGAGGCCGCAAACTTTCTCGTCGCGGTTCCCAACGCAAACGTCGCCGCGCCACTCATTATCTCGACCGGCCTGCCTGTCATGGCAATGGGCGGATATCTCGGCGACGATCCGATCCTGAAACCTTCCGACATCGAACGGCTGGTCTCCGACAGGCAACTGCGCTTCGTGATGCTTGGCGGATTTACCCTGGCGCCCGCGAAGCAGGCGGCGGCGCTCGAGCCGATCGCTCGATGGGTGCGTGCCAACGGTCGCCCCGTCGATCCAGGATTGTGGCGTCCATCGGGGCCTTCGAGCAGCACCCCCTACCGCATTAACCTCGGCAACCAGTGGGTGGAGGTTCCACCGCCCGAACTGTTCGATCTCTGGGGTGCTGCAAACTGAACCTGCCTGTCATTCCGGGATGGTCCGAAGGACCAGACCCGGAATCTCGAGATTCTCAGGGCGCAGGGGCGCCCCATAGTTCGATGCTGCCGCATCGCCCCGGAATGACGTCCCACACGCTGGATTTTCAACGGGTTAGCCTATAAGTAAGCCCCGCGCGCCGGATTGGCGCCACTCAAGCCCGATATCCAAGGTCCCATGAAGCCGCCGCGCAAGCTGCACATCAAGTCCTATGGCTGCCAGATGAACGTCTACGATGCACAGCGCATGGCGGATACGCTGGCGGGCGAGGGCTTTGTCGAGACTGAAAGCGCTGACGATGCGGATCTGGTGATCCTCAACACCTGCCATATCAGGGAAAAGGCGTCCGAAAAGGTCTACTCCGAACTCGGCCGGCTGCGCGTCGCCAAGGACGAGGCGGCACGCAACGGGCGCGAGATGCGCATTGCGGTTGCCGGCTGCGTCGCGCAAGCCGAGGGCGAAGAGATCATCCGCCGCGCGCCGACGGTTGACGTCGTGGTCGGGCCGCAAAGCTATCACCATTTGCCGCAGCTATTGGCGCGCGCGAAGAGCGAAGGTCGCGCGCTGGAAACCGAATTTCCAGTCGAAGACAAGTTCGGTTTTCTCCCCGCCCCCAAGCCGGATGCGATCCGCGCGCGCGGCATCTCCGCTTTCGTCACCGTGCAGGAAGGTTGCGACAAGTTCTGCACCTTCTGCGTGGTGCCCTATACGCGCGGCGCGGAAGTCTCGCGCCCGGTCGCAAAAATCGTCGATGACGTGAAGCGGCTGGCCGACAACGGGGTGCGCGAGATCACCCTGATCGGGCAGAACGTCAACGCCTATCATGGCGACGGCCCCGATGGACGGACCTGGCCGCTTGGCAGACTGTTGCATCGCCTGGCGGAAATCGAGGGCATCGTGCGACTGCGCTATTCGACCAGCCACCCCCGCGACGTCGACGATTCGCTCATTGCAGCGCATCGCGATCTCGCGGGCCTTATGCCGTTCGTCCATCTTCCGGTGCAGTCCGGCTCCGACCGCGTTCTTGCCGCCATGAACCGCAGGCATACCGCCGATGACTACCGCCGCGTCATCGACCGTTTTCGCTCGGCGCGCCAAGATATTGCATTTTCATCGGATTTTATCGTCGGTTTTCCGGGCGAAACCGAGGGAGAATTTGCCGCGACCCTCGCGCTTGTCACGCAAATCGGGTACGCTGCGGCTTATTCGTTTAAGTATTCGCCGCGGCCCGGCACGCCGGCGGCGGACATGCGGGAGACGGTGTCAGCGGCTGAAATGGACGAGCGATTGGTGCGGCTCCAGGAATTGATCGACAGTCAGCAATCGGCCTTCAACACGGCCATGATTGGCAATACCGTCGATGTGCTGTTCGAACGCGCGGCCCGCAATCCCGGCCAGATCGTCGGCCGCACCGCCTATCTTCAGCCCGCGCATGTGTTTGCCTCGCCCGACATCATCGGACAGGTGCTGCCGGTCAGGATCGAGAGCCTGGAGCGTTACAGCCTGCTCGGCGAACTCGCTGGCCACTCAACGCGGGCCGGATCCTCAGTGCTTTCATACATGACCAGATCTTCTCAAGAAACTCGGGGAGCCTGAACCCTTGCCAAAAAGCGCATCGGATTCATCTTCGCTCGCTCCCAGCCGCAAATTTGATCGCGACATGCAAATTCCGCCCGAGACCCAAGTCGTCATCGATTTCGACGACAACCGCGCCGCTTCCGCCCTCGTCGGCCCTTACGGCCAGAACCTGGCGCTGGTCGAACGGCGGCTCGGCGTTGTGGTCGATTCCCGCGGCAACCACATCACCATCGCCGGCTCGCGTGACGGCTGCGACGCCGCGCGGCGCGTGCTGGAGACGCTCTATTCACAGGCCGTGCAAGGCCACGACCTCTCGCAGGGCGAAGTCGAAGGCGCGATCCGCGCCGTCCTCGCGCAGGGCTCGCTGTTCGAGTTCGACGCCAAGACCGCAAAACCCTCGTTCGAGACCATCAACCTGCGCAAGCGTCCGGTGCGCGCCCGCACCGCGGCGCAGGATTCCTACATCCGCGCGCTGAAACGCCACGAGCTGGTGTTCGGCATCGGCCCGGCCGGCACCGGCAAGACCTGGCTTGCGGTGGCGCATGCCGCGCAATTGTTCGAACGCAAGGAAGTCGATCGCATCATCCTGTCGCGGCCTGCGGTCGAGGCCGGCGAGCGGCTCGGCTTCCTGCCGGGCGACTTGCGCGAAAAAGTCGATCCTTACTTGAGGCCGATCTACGACGCGCTGTACGACCTGATGGACGCGCGGGTGGTGGAACGTGCATTGCAGGGCGGAGAAATCGAGATCGCGCCGCTGGCCTTCATGCGCGGCCGCACCCTGACCAATGCCGTGATCATCCTCGACGAAGCGCAGAACACCACGTCGATGCAGATGAAGATGTTCTTGACCCGGCTCGGCGAGAACAGCCGGATGATCGTCACCGGCGATCCATCGCAGGTCGACCTGCCGAACGGACAAGCTTCGGGGCTTGCCGAGGCCTGCAAGCTGCTCGACAACGTCGAAGGCATTGCGCAGGTGAAATTCACCGCGGAAGACGTCATCCGCCATGAACTGGTGGCGCGGATCGTCGCCGCCTATGAGGGATTGCCGCAGAAACCGGCAACCGGAAGATCTTGACCGCAAACTCTTCGCGCCCGGACCTGCCGCCGGCGGGCCGGGGCCGCAACCCCAACATTGCAATGCAAACCGCTGGAACGCTCGTGTCGTCCGTCCTTCCCCTCACCGAAGTTCTCGTCGTCGCCGATTGCTGGCAGACCGAGCCGGAGGCCGAGGCGGTGATCCATCGCGCCATCAATGCGGCGGCCGAAATCGCCGATGCTGACGTCGGCGACACGGAACTTGCGGTCATGCTGACCGACGATGCTGGAATCCGCACGCTGAACAGCAACTGGCGCGGCATCGACAAGCCCACCAACGTGCTGTCGTTTCCGGCGCTGCAGCCGGCCGCGGGCGCGCCTGCGGACGCGCCGCGTATGCTCGGCGATATCGCCATCGCCTATGAGACCACCCGGAAAGAGGCCGATGAGGAAGAAAAGCCGTTCGATCATCACCTCAGCCATCTTGCGGTTCACGGGTTCCTGCATTTGATCGGGCACGACCACGAAAAGGACGACGACGCCGAGGCCATGGAGGATCTCGAACGGGAGATACTCGCGCAGCTCGGCATTCCCGATCCGTATGCGGACCGGGGGCGGATGGACTGAAATGCCGGACTCCGACCCGATACAGGACAACCCGCGCAACACGCGCAACTTGCCGGTGGTGGTGCAGGAAGGCGAGGTGCTGCGTCCGGCCGCCGAGAGCTGGCTGATACGGGCGATCCGCACACTATTCGGCTGGAGGGCGGGATCGGTGCGCGCCGATCTTCAGGTCGTGCTCGATACGTCCACCCCTGACGATGCCGGCTTTTCCGCCATCGAGCGCACCATGCTGCGCAACATCCTCGGCCTCAACGAGCGGCGGATCGTTGACGTGATGGTGCATCGCGCCGACATCGTCGCCGTCAAGCGAGATATTCCGCTCGGCGAATTAATGAGCCTGTTCGAGAGCGCGGCGCATTCGCGGCTCGTGGTCTACAACGAAACCCTCGACGACCCCGAAGGCATCGTTCACATCCGTGACCTGCTGGCGTTCATGACCGCGAAGGCGCGCGTCGGCGATACCACCAAGCCCAAGCGCAAGAAGCCGTTCCCGGCGGGGCTCGACCTGCGCGCGGTCGACCTCGCGATGCCTCTGGCCGAGACCAACATCATCCGCAAGCTCCTGTACGTGCCGCCGTCGATGCGGGCGATCGATCTGCTGGCGCAGATGCAGGCCTCGCGCATCCACCTGGCGCTGGTGGTGGACGAATATGGCGGCACCGACGGGCTGGTCTCGATCGAGGACATCGTCGAGCAGATCGTCGGCGAAATCGACGACGAGCACGACAGCGACGAGCCGCCATCGATCGTCCGCCAGGGAGATAACGCCTTCATCGCGGATGCCCGCGCCAGCCTCGAGGATGCACGCAAGATGATCGGCGAGGAGTTCGTGACCGGCGAGGGGAGCGAGGAAGTCGCCACCCTCGGTGGCTATCTGGTGTCCCAGGTCGGCCGGCTGCCCGTGCGCGGTGAGGTCATTGCCGGTCCGGGCAATTTCGAGATCGAGGTGCTCGATGCCGATCCGCGGCGGGTCAAGCGGCTGCGGATCGGGATCCGGAAAGAACGCCCCGCGCCGCGCGCGACGCGCGAGCGAAGCCGCCGCGAGGCCACGCCCGACACCAGCACGCCGCCGACCAATGACAATACGCCGCCGGCTTCCGGCGATGGAGCCGGCTCGCAGTGATCCCAACCAGCAAATTCCGCGCCGCGGGACTTTCGATCATCCTGGCCTGGGGCTGGAAGCGCGCAGCGATTGCGCTCGTCGCCGGCGCAATGTCGGCTCTTTCGATGGCGCCGTTCAACGCCTGGCCGGTGCTGTTTGTGACGTTTCCGGTCGTGGTCTGGCTGATCGACGGCGCGGCGGCGGGAAAATGGCGGGGGTTGCCGGCGGCGGCGATGGCGGGCTTCTGGTTCGGGCTCGGCTATTTCGTGCCCGGGCTCTACTGGATCGGCAACGCTTTCCTGGTCGACGCGCCGACCTTTGCCTGGCTGATGCCGTTCGCGGTGCTCGGCCTACCGGCCTATCTCGCCTTGTTTCCGGCGCTCGGCTTCGCACTGGCGCGGCTGATCTGGACGCGGGATGCGTCGCGGGTTCTGGCGCTCGCGATCGGGCTCACGGTCAGCGAATGGCTGCGCGGCTATGTGCTATCGGGATTTCCCTGGAATGCCTTCGGCTACGCGCTGTCGGAGCCCTTGGCGCTGGCGCAGGCGGCGTCGCTGATCGGGCTGTGGGGCATGACCTTCCTCAGCGTTGCGATCTTTGCCAGCCCGGCGGCGCTGATCGACGGTTCATCGCGCGGCCGCAAGCCCTGGATCGCGCCGGTGGCGGCACTCTTGCTGCTCGTGGCGATGGGAATTTACGGCGCTGTGCGGCTGTCGCTGCAGCCGACGGCCCTGACCAAGGTCAAGCTACGTATCATGCAGCCGAACCTGCAGCAGGACGTCAAATTCAACTATGGCGCCAAAGCGGAGGTGATGCAGAAATACCTTGCTCTGTCCGACCGCGCTTCAGGCCCGCAGTCCACCGGCGTGCGCGACGTGCAAATCCTGATTTGGCCGGAATCGGCTTTCCCATTTTTCCTGACGCGCGAAGCCGATGCGATGGCACAGATCGCCGAGCTTCTGCCCAAGGGCACGGTGCTGATGACCGGCTCGGTGCGCGCTCCGGACACCCCGCCCGGCGTGCGTGTCTCGCGCGCCTACAATTCGATCTATGTGATCGACCATGACGGCAGCGTGCTGTCGGTCTACGACAAGCTGCATCTGGTGCCGTTCGGCGAGTATCTGCCGTTTCAGGAATGGATGGAAAAGCTCGGGTTCGTGCAGCTTACAAAAGTCCACGGCGGCTTCATTCCGGGCACGCGGCTCCGCGCGATGGAGATACCGAATGCGCCGCGCGCGCTACCGCTGATCTGTTATGAGGCGATTTTTCCCGGAAATCTTGCAGCGCGTGACGACCGCCCCGGCTGGATCGTCAACCTGACCAATGACGGCTGGTTTGGAAATTCAACAGGCCCCTACCAGCACCTGCAGCAGGCGCGGCTGCGTGCGATCGAGGAAGGTCTGCCGATGGTGCGCGCCGCCAACACCGGCATCTCGGCGGTGATCGATCCCTCGGGGCGAATTGTGGCACAGCTCGGCCTCGGCATCGAAGGCGTGCTAGATGCCAGCCTGCCGTTCGCGCTGTCGCCAACGGTTTATGCTCGCCTTGGAGATATCCCGGCGGCCGTGATTGTGGCCGCAGCCTTGTTGGTCGTCGTCAGACGCCGCGTTGCGAAGCACGCTGCCTGAGATTTGCACATGACCGAGTTGTCACTGGTTTACTAAAAAAGCTGCGTGCGCGGTTCCACCAGTTGACAGACAGCCTGCGATTCGCTTTCTGCGCTTGCAAGCTAAAAACGACAACCAGTCACTTCCGTTGCTCAGATCGTCCGCAATTCTACCCGATCCTCCGAGCAGGATATGACGGTACCGGCGCGCCTGAGGCATAGAATTTCCACTGCGAATTTCCACTGCCTCATTCCCGGCGCGCAATCCTAGGAGTGATGCAGATGTCCACCAAAGCGCCCAATCCGGTCGACAAATATGTCGGCAGCCGCGTCCGGATGCGCCGCATCATGCTGGGCATGAGTCAGGAAAAGCTGGGCGAAGCGCTCGGCCTCACGTTCCAGCAGGTCCAGAAGTACGAAAAAGGCACCAACCGGGTCGGCGCCAGCCGCCTGCAGCAGATTTCCGAGATTTTGCAGGTGCCGGTATCGTTTCTGTTCGATGGCGGGCCGAGCGGCATAGCGAATGCGGACGGGTTTGGCGACGGTGCCTCTCCGGCCTACGTGTCCGATTTCCTCGCGACGTCAGAGGGTCTGGCGCTGACGCGCGCGTTCACGCGCATCACCGATTCCAAAATGCGCCGCTCCATCGTCGAATTGGTCGAGCAGATCGCGTCGCGCGACGGCCCGGACCCGCGCTGACTTTCATCCCGCACGGTTTGAGAATTTCGTATTCCGGAATATGCCGTCATTTCGCGCTGCATTGGCGCGGGCCTACGATGTGCAATTGCGCATCGGGGCATGACGCCGTATCGGATACGACATGACGACAGACAATCCCTTCGACCCCGCGCCGATCCTCGAGGGCATCCGCCGCTGGGTTGAGATCGAGAGCCCAACCGAAGCGCCCGAGCAGGTCAATAAGCTCGTCGACCTCGTCGCTGAAGGCTATCGCGGCCTGCCCGCGACGCTAGAGCGGATCGCCGGGCATTTCGGCTGCGGCGATCATCTGGTGGCGCGCTCGTCATGGGGACAGGACGAACCGGGCATCCTGGTGCTGAGCCATCTCGATACGGTGCATCCGCTTGGATTCATCGAGCGGCTGCCATTCCGGATCGAGGGCGACAGCGCATTCGGCCCGGGCATCTACGACATGAAGGGCGGCGCCTATCTCGCCTATCACGCGTTTCGGCAAGTCTGCGCCGACAGTGCGCGGCCGTCGCTCGGCATCACGCAGCTCTATGTCTCCGATGAAGAGATCGGCAGTCCGACCTCGCGCGCGCTGATCGAGGCCGAGGGACGCAAGGCGAAATATGTGCTGGTCACCGAACCGGCGCGCGACGGCGGCAAGATCGTCACCGGACGCAAGGGTGTCGGGCGGTTCGAGGTTTTCATCAGGGGCGTGCCCTCGCATGCCGGTACCAGGCCGGAGGACGGCCGCAGCGCCATCCGCGAACTCGGCAATGTCATCCAGACGCTCGAGGCGATGAACGATCTTGCGCGCGGTATCACCGTCAATGTCGGCGTTGTCCGCGGCGGCACCAGGCCGAACGTGATCGCGGAGGAAGCCTACGCCGAGGTCGATTTGCGCGTGCCGACGATGTCGGATGCCGACGAGCTCGCGTCAAGAATCCTCAATCTGAAATCGCGCACCGAGGGCGTCAGCGTCAGAGTGATCGGCGAGTTGAATCGACCGCCATACGAAAAAAGCAATGCCGGCGCCGCGCTCTACGAGCACGCCAGGACGATTGCGGCGGAGATCGGCTTCGATCTGGTCGACACCTCGACCGGCGGCGGCTCCGACGGCAATTTCACCGCGCCGCATACCGCGACCCTCGACGGCCTCGGCGTCGACGGCCAGGGCGCGCATACCCATTACGAGCAGATGTACATCTCCTCGATCGAGCCGAGGGCGCGGCTGTTGTACCGTCTCTATCAGACGCTGCGATGATGACCGCCCCGCGCGACACCGGCGACCGCGACGCACCTCCGGATGACGGCGCGTCGGCACATGCGCACGGTTCGTTCTTCGGCCGCCGCAAGGGCCACAAGCTCCGCATCCACCAGGCCGACCTGATCGACAAACTGCTGCCGCAACTCGCGCTCGACATTGCGACGCCTGTGCCGGGGCGGCTTACCGATCTGTTCGATGGCCGAGCTACGGATGTCAGGCTCGAGATCGGATTCGGCGGCGGCGAACATCTGATCGCGGAAGCGCAGGCCTATCCGAACATCGGATTCATCGGCTGCGAGCCGTATGTCAACGGCATGGCCAAGATCCTGACGCAGATCGAGGTACACGACATCGGCAATATCAGGCTCTATGCCGGCGACGCCGCGGAACTGCTCGCCTGGCTGCCGCCGCGTTCGCTGGCGCGGATCGACCTGATCCATCCCGATCCCTGGCCGAAGCGGCGGCACTGGAAGCGGCGCTTCGTGCAGGACGCAACGGTGAAGGCGATGGCGCGTATCCTTAAAGACGGCGGCGAGTTTCGTTTCGTCAGCGACATTGACGATTACTGTGCCTGGACGCTGGCTCATCTGATGCGCTCGCCGGATTTTGTCTGGACCGCCGAGCGTGCCGCCGACTGGCAAAAGCCCTGGGACCGCTACACGATGACGCGCTACGGCCGCAAAGCTGAACGCGAGGGAAGAGTGGCGGCGTATCTGCGGTTTCGGCGGGTCGGCCAGACGTCACCCATGTCGGACAAAGCGACCTGCTGAATTACAGCGCCTGGCCGGAACGTTTTGGAGCCCGGATACTTGAGTCCACGCCATATTGTGCGGGGCAGCGACGAATTGAGAGGCGGTAATGTTCCTGATGGGACTTGGCGCGCTCCTCGTTATCGGCGGACTCCTGTATATGGCGCGCACCACCATTTGGCGGGGACCGCTTAGCGGCCGGGATTCCGCCGGACCGGTTCGCCAGACGTTGGAGCCGCCACAGCGCAGCGTGCGATTCTTGGGGCTTGGCGCGAATTGGCCGGGCATTCTCCTTATGGCACTCGGAGGAGTTCTGTTGGTGTCGGGGGCCAATTTCTAGAGCCTGATAAAGCAAGCTTCAATCAATGTGCTCCGTCACCCCGGGATGAACGCGATCGCGTTCATCCCGGGGTGGCCGCGCAAAGCGCGGCCCTCGAAGGGCGACGGCCACTCGATGGCGCCATCCCCCGTTCTATTTCACCGCCACACGCTAACGCTCACGGCTCCACGGGAAGAGATTGGCCGGGAAATCCGCGGCGTAGCGGTGTCCTTTCCGCAGGCGGGGTTCTTGCTGCGGAGGGTTGGGATCCGGCTCCACCACTTTCCGGTACAGATGCCAGGTGGCATGACCGAGCACGGGCAGAACGACGGCGAGACCGACGAAGACCGGCAGCGAGCCGGCAACCAGCAGCGCCGCGACGATCAGCCCCCACCCGGCCATGGCAACCGGATTCATCATGACAGCCCGCAGCGACGTCCGGATGGCGTCGATTGCAGTCGCATGGCGATCGAGCATCAATGGAAACGACACAACGCTGACGCACAGCGCCACGACCGCGAACAGAAAACCAACGCCGCAACCGACGATGATGAGCGACCATCCTTCCGGCGTCGTCAGCACGCGCGTTGCGAAATCGGGAATGCTCGCAGCCGGAGCGTGGCCGAAGATCGAGACGTAGATAGCGTTCGCAGCGCCGATCCAGGCCCCGAACAGAACGAGCAGGAGCACGCCGAGCTCGATCATGGCCCCGAAAGCCGGAGCGCGCAGCACGGAAAGCGCATCCCATGCGCCGACCTCCTCGCCGCGCTCGCGGCGGCGGCTGAGTTCGTAGAGACCAATCGCGGCAAAGGGGCCAATCAAGGCAAACCCGGCTGCCAGCGGAAACAGCAGCGGCAATACCGAATAGCCAAGGACCAACCTGAACAGAAAAATACCGAGAACGGGATAAATCACGCACAGGACGACCGCGTGACTTGGCATCGCACTGAAGTCTTCCCAGCCCAGGCGCAGCGCCTCGCCCAGGTCGGATAGTTTGATCTTGCGAACGGGATATGTGGCGGCGTCGCCGAATACGTGCCGTGCAACTTTTGAGATGTTGTCGGAATAGACAGTGGCCATGGACGCACCCTCCCGTGCTCACAGTTGCGGCGGTCGAAACGACGCGCCGCAACATGCGCGTCTCCGCCCTGATGTGCGAGAGTCGCGGTCGAGCCGAGTACGGCAAACCCAAATGCATCGAAAGGAGCTTAGCCGGACGAAACTTGTCGCGACCTCCCTCACAGCTTAGCGCTAAGCGAACCGAACAGCGCTCACGGTTCGGTGAACAGTGCACGTTCACGGTCATTTGGTGCGTTGCGTCATCTCAAACGATTGTGCCGGCTGACACTCGGCCGGCTTGCGGCATCCGCGCAGACGCTGAAGTGATCTATTGACGCCAGCCCCGACGCGTACCATCCTCACTCCTGACGCCCCAGATTTGATGGTAATCGGTCGTAACGTGTGCTCGGCGCCACGTTTGGATGTCGCGACCGGTCAAAGTGGGCGAGGCAAGACGCACTGCGATGGCGCAGTCGGCCATCAAGACAGATGCGAGCTCCGCCCTCTGATTTGTCTCCATTGCCTTAGGTGGCAAGGAGGAATGAGGGATGATTGTCGCCATTGTCCTGCTTCTGGTCGCAGTCGGCTCGGTGCTGTTTCACATCTACAGCCCGTGGTGGTGGACGCCGATCGCCACCAATTGGCGCTACATTGACGACACCATCAACATAACCTTCTGGATCACTGGGGCGGTTTTCTTCGCGGTGATCGCTTTCATGGCCTATTGCGTCTTCCGCTTCCATCACAAGGAAGGAAGACAGGCGCACTACAATCCGGAGAACAAGAAGCTCGAGTGGTGGCTCAGCATCGGTACCGCCGTCGGCGTCGCAGCCATGTTGGCGCCTGGCCTGTTCGTCTGGCACCAGTTCGTCACGGTTCCGGCGAACGCTACCGAGATCGAGGTCATGGGCCAGCAGTGGCAATGGAGCTTCCGCCTGCCGGGGAAGGATGGCCGGATGGGCACGACCGATGTCCGCCACGTGAGTGCCGAGAACCCTATGGGCTTGAATCGCGACGACCCGCACGGGCAGGACGACGTCGTGATCGAAAGTGGCGAGATGCACCTCCCGGTTGGAAAGCCGGTCAAGGTTTTGCTCCGCTCAGTCGACGTCCTGCACGATTTCTATGTGCCTGAATTCCGGGCCAAGATGGATATGGTGCCCGGCATGGTCACCTATTTCTGGATGACTCCGATCCGAACCGGAACGTTCGACGTGCTGTGCGCCGAGTTGTGCGGCGCAGCGCACGCGCAGATGCGGGCGAAAGTCGTCGTCGAGGAAGAAAGCGAATATCACGCCTGGCTAGAGCAACAGAAGACGTTTGCGGAATTGTCAGGCCGAAGCGCCGTTACGAAGGCGACATACAGATCAGGCGGCAAGTAGGTGCCGCTGCGAAGATAGATCGGGCGCGTGAGACCGGGTCTTCACCCCCGACGGAAACGACCGAGGAGGTATTTCTATGGTCGATGTTCCATATGAAGCAACCGTCGACGTTCCGCCTGCCGAAGTGGCAGAGGTCGAACTCTATCACCCCAAAAGCTGGTGGACGCAGTACGTCTTTTCGCAGGACGCCAAAGTCATCGCGATCCAATACTCGCTGACGGCAACTGCAATCGGTCTGGTGGCGCTGGTGCTGTCGTGGCTGATGCGCCTGCAACTGGGATTTCCCGGCACATTCTCCTTCATCGATGCAAGCCAGTATCTCCAGTTCATCACCATGCACGGCATGATCATGGTGATCTACCTGCTTACAGCCTTGTTCCTGGGAGGCTTCGGCAACTACCTGATCCCGCTGATGGTCGGCGCCCGGGACATGGTTTTCCCCTACGTGAACATGCTGAGCTACTGGGTCTACCTGCTCGCCGTCATCGTGTTGGCTTCGACTTTCTTCGTACCCGGCGGGCCCACCGGCGCCGGTTGGACGCTATACCCGCCGCAGGCGATTCTGTCCGGCACCCCCGGGCAGGATTGGGGCATCATTCTCATGCTGTCCTCGCTGATCCTGTTCATCATCGGCTTCACCATGGGTGGATTGAATTACGTGGTGACGGTGCTGCAGGCGCGCACCCGCGGCATGACGCTGATGCGGTTGCCCTTGACAGTATGGGGCATCTTCACGGCTACCATCATGGCGCTATTGGCCTTCCCGGCGCTGTTCGTCGCCTCCGTCATGATGCTGTTCGACCGCCTCCTCGGAACCAGCTTCTTCATGCCCGCACTCGTCGAGATGGGGCAGCAGATGAAGTATGGCGGCGGCAGCCCGATCCTGTTCCAGCACCTGTTCTGGTTCTTCGGTCATCCCGAAGTCTATATCGTCGCCCTGCCCGCCTTCGGCATCGTTTCCGATCTGATCAGCACGCATGCGCGAAAGAACATCTTCGGCTATCGCATGATGGTTTGGGCCATTGTGGCGATCGGCGCACTCAGCTTTATCGTGTGGGCGCACCACATGTATGTGAGCGGCATGCACCCGCACTTCGGGTTCTTCTTCGCCACAACGACGCTCATCATCGCCATCCCGACCGCCATCAAGGTCTACAACTGGGTGCTAACCCTGTGGCGCGGCGACATTCATCTCACGGTGCCGATGCTGTTCGCGCTCGGCTTTATCATAACATTCGTGAACGGCGGGCTCACCGGTCTCTTCCTCGGCAACGTCGTCGTGGATGTCCCGCTTTCGGATACCATGTTCGTTGTCGCGCATTTCCACATGGTGATGGGGGTGGCGCCCATCATGGTCGTGCTGGGCGCGATCTATCATTGGTACCCCAAGGTCACCGGCCGGATGCTGGATGACTGGATGGGCAAGTTCCATTTCTGGGTCACGTTCCTCGGCGCCTACCTGATCTTCTTTCCCATGCACTACCTTGGACTGCTCGGGGTGCCGCGCCGGTATCACGAGATCGGCGAAGCGGCGTTCATCACGCCATCCGTGCACACGCTGAATGCCTTCATGAGCGTGGTGGCGCTGATCGTGGGCCTCGCCCAGATCGTGTTCCTGTTCAACCTCGTCTGGAGCTATTTCAAGGGCAGGCCTTCCGGCGGCAATCCGTGGCGGGCGACAACACTGGAATGGCAGACGCCGGAGACGCCGCCTGGACATGGCAACTGGGGCAAGGAGCTCCCGGTGGTCTATCGCTGGGCGTATGACTATAGCGTGCCAGGCGCCAAGGAAGATTTCATTCCGCAGAACCAGCCGCCGGCGACACGGGCCCTCCAGGGAGCCACGCCGTGAGCGCCATCGTCCTGTTCATGGCGGTGATTGCGGTCATCGTGGGATGGTGGCTGTCACAGCAACGGCTGACAGCCAAGCCCTGGCTGGAAGAAGGTTCGATCGATGACTTCCCGGGCACGGGAGCGATGACCGTGCCGGCGGCGAAGCTCGGATTGGGAGTGTTTCTCGCTGTCGCCACCTCGTTGTTCGCGCTCTTCATCAGCGCCTACTCCATGCGCATGGACATGGTGGACTGGCGGGCACTGCCTGTCCCGGCACTGCTCTGGTTCAACACCGGCGTCCTGGTTTTGAGCAGTGTCACGATGCAATGGGCATACGTATCCGTGCAACGGAACAACATGGATGGTGTAATCGTCGGCATCTGCGCGGGAGGAGCATCCGCCATCATATTCCTGATCGGGCAGTTGCTGGCGTGGCGACAGCTAAGCGTCGCGGGGTATTTCGTGGCCTCCAATCCAGCCAATTCCTTCTTCTACCTGATCACCGCGGCGCACGGGCTGCATCTGATGGGCGGTCTGGCGGCCCTGGGGAGAACGACCGCCAAGGTGTGGCGTGGCGCTGAGATGCCCCAGCTACGCCTGAGCGTGGAGCTCTGTGTCATCTACTGGCATTTCCTGCTGTTGGTATGGCTGGTCGTGCTTGGCCTGCTGACGGGCTGGACGGACGATTTCGTCAACATCTGTCGCCGGTTGCTCAGCTAGGGAGGACCCAGATGGCAGAGACTGCGCTGACAACCCATGGACAGTCGCCTGCGCGGACTGCCGGCTTGAAGGGTGTCGCCGCCGACTGGTCCTCGGATCAGCGCGCGTTCAAGAACGTGTCCTGGGGGAAGGCCATGATGTGGATCTTCCTCCTGAGCGACACCTTCATCTTCAGTTGCTTCCTGCTCTCGTACATGACGGCGCGAA
Organism: Bradyrhizobium sp. AZCC 1578; assembly: GCF_036924675.1. NCBI lineage: Bacteria > Pseudomonadati > Pseudomonadota > Alphaproteobacteria > Hyphomicrobiales > Nitrobacteraceae > Bradyrhizobium > Bradyrhizobium sp. AZCC 1578. Next base: position 4,103,544 of record NZ_JAZHRZ010000001.1, on the reverse strand, counting down.
TGTCCACGACCGTGCCGTGGCCCAATCCGAGTGAGGTGTTCGCTCTCGAGATTGGGGGGCATCACATCCCGCTCATCCTGATCGCCATCATGACCTTCATCCTGATCAGCAGCAGCGGGACGATGGCGATGGCCGTTAATTTCGGCTACCGCCGCGATCGCGTCAAAACTGCAGTCCTGATGCTGGTTACGGCAGCACTTGGCGCAACGTTCGTCGGGATGCAGGCCTTCGAGTGGACCAAGCTGATCATGGAGGGAGTGCGGCCTTGGGAGAACCCCTGGGGTGCGGCGCAGTTCGGCTCCAGCTTTTTCATGATCACCGGCTTCCACGGCACGCACGTGACCTTCGGCGTGATTTTCCTGATCGCTATCGCGCGAAAGGTCTGGCGCGGAGATTTTGATTACGGACGACGCGGATTCTTCACGAGTCGGAAGGGGAACTACGAGATCGTCGAAATAATGGGCCTGTACTGGCACTTCGTCGATCTTGTGTGGGTGTTCATCTTTGCGTTTTTCTATCTTTGGTGAGGTCAGCGCATGACAAACGTGGCGGTAGATTTGGGAACCCAACAACCTTCGCTGCACACTCGCACGCATGAGGCAGTCGCAGTCGCTGCTGGAGCCGCGCACGCAGAAGGGCAGCAGCACCCGATCAAGCTCTATCTCGTGGTCTGGGGATGGTTGTTCGTTCTCAGCACCTGCTCCTATCTCGTCGACTATTTCGGCTTGCACGGCTATCTCAGATGGTCGCTGATCCTGCTGTTCATGGTGCTGAAGGCCGGCCTGATCGTCGCCGTATTCATGCACATGGCCTGGGAGCGGCTGGCCCTGGCCTATGCGATCCTGCTGCCGCCGGTGCTGGTGCTGGTGTTCGTGGCCATCATGGTGTTCGAATCCGAGTACACGCACCTCATCCGGGTCCTGTTCTTCGCGTCACCGACATAGTTATTTTGCTTCGCGCGGAGGTGCTTCAAGGCGTCGCCGATCCGCTTGCAACAGGGGGCAACAGTCTCATGCAAATCAATCGTTCAATTCTCCTTCACGGCAGGTATGCCAACGTCGGGGATTATGTCGCGCTGACAAAGCCGCGCGTTATGTCGCTGGTCGTGTTTACGGCACTCGTCGGTCTCATGGTCGCGCCAGGCGACATCGATCCATTCGCCGGTATCGTCGCCCTTCTTTGCATAGCTGCCGGAGCCGGCGCTGCAGGTGCTCTCAATATGTGGTACGACGCCGACATCGATGCGGTGATGGCGCGTACCGCCATGCGTCCCATTCCTAGCGGCCGTGTATCTCGCTCGGAAGCATTGGTTTTTGGACTGATGCTCGGCGTGTGCGCCGTTCTGGCTCTCGGCACTTTGCTGAACTTGGCCGCGGCTGCGCTGCTTGCTTTCACAATTTTCTTTTATGTCGTCGTCTACACGATGTGGCTCAAGCGCCGAACACCGCAGAACATTGTCATTGGCGGTGCTGCTGGCGCACTTCCTCCGGTGATCGGCTGGGTTGCTGCCGCAGGAAATGCCGGGATCGAGCCGCTGATCCTGTTCCTGATCATCTTCCTTTGGACGCCACCCCACTTCTGGGCACTGTCGCTCAATCTTGCTGGAGAATATACAAGGGCCGGCGTGCCGATGCTGCCGGTCGTAGCCGGCGAGGCCGAAACAAAACGCCAGATTCTTCTCTACAGCGTTTTTCTCGCTCTGATCTCACTGCTACCTTGGGCGCTGGGGTTCGCCGGAGCGATCTATGGCGCGGCTGCGGCGATCCTTGGGGCGATCATGGTTTTTCTTTCATGGCAAGTACATCGCAGCGACGATAAGCAACGGCGGCCTGCTCGTCGCCTGTTTGCGTTTTCCATACTCTATCTGGTTCTTCTGTTTGGTGTGCTGCTGATGAATGCTACACCGTACGCCCAGCTCCGCTAGAACGAAGTCCGCCGCTACGCGCAATGACGCCGGCGGCCGGCGAGACCGTTACCGCGTCTTCCAGAACTCGACGACGCGCTGGGCGGTCATAGGCATCAGTCGCACGTAGTTCACACGCGCGCTTTCGATGTCGGCAGGCGGTGCCGCCCGGTTCGGACCGAGCCGAAGGATGATCAGTGCGCGCACCGTCGCCCATTCGAGATCGATGGCTTTGCCGGCGATCAAGATCGGATCGTGGCGATCGCCGCTGATCAGGCGGTCGAGGGTTTCGATCTTGACGCCGGTCATCGCCGACAGCGCGGCGATGGATTCCTCGTATTTGAAGGCCCTGGCAAAGTTGAGCAGCGCGCCTTCGCCGAGCGCGCCCTCACGGTGGAGTTTCAGCACCGTGCGCTGCGCCGGCACGAAGTCGCGTCGCTCCTCGCGTTCGGACGGGCCGGCGATAGCGGTCATTGCCTGCCTGATATCGGCCTGCCGCTCGGGCTTGACGACCTGGAACAGGCGGCGACGGATGACGTCGATGGAGCCGGAGAGCAACTCCTTCAATTGCGTAGGTGACAGGTCGTCGCGCTGGCCGAGCCTGATCGTCAGCACGCCGTCCTGGCCGGCGCGCTTGATCAGCGTCGAATAGCCCTCCGATGAAAAGGCCGCGCCCGCATTGCCGGCGGCGCGCCTGACCACCGCGCGGTCGCCGCGGGCGATCATGACGTCGGTGAGATCGGCCGAAAGCGTCGGCCGCTCCGCCATCGCCAGCAGATGACCCTGGCCCTTCATGGACGCAATTTCGAGCAACATCCTTTCGTCGATGACCGGCGAGCGGCGCAGCAACGGGCCTGCAATGGCGATTTCATCCTCATGGGCGAGTTGGCCGACCAGGCCACTCGGCGCATTCGCCAGCGTCGACAAGCGCTCGGCCAACTCGGCGCGCGCCTCGATCTCGGCATGCGGAACGAGGCTGGTCAGAACGCCGTCGAAAAAATCGACGTGATCGGGGCGGAAGCTTGCTGCACCCTGCAGGAAAAGCTCGCTGATACGACGCGCGGCATCGGCGCGGCGCTTGGGGTCGCCACGACTGACAATGTCGTCGAGTTCAGGGATCAGCGATGGTGAAACAATCATAAACCCGCCTAAACCGGCCAAAATTGGCTGGTTTTTTCGGGAAATCTAGGCAGCGTTCATGAATGAAGGGTTAGACTTTACCCCGCTCTCAAAGCTTGGCAAAATCGGCCTTAACGGGATTGTGGGCCTTGTCGGATTGCGGAAAAACCGCTATATCCGCGGCAACTTATGGTTCTCATACGATCGCGTATTGAGAGTGGGCCCCCCGGGACCCGCTCTTTTTTATTACCTGAACCCGCCTTGCCCAGAACGGGGCCTCAAGGGCGGTTCGGGGAACCGGCCGGACCTCCGGTTAGGCCCGGCCTAAACCCATGCAAGTAAGACGCTTTTGACCCTGGACATGACCGATCCAACTGCTGTTCCCGAGGATGCCGACCTCTTGGCCGAGCCCCGTCTCGTCGTCGAGCCGGGCGTGGCGGCGCGGGTGTCGGCCGTTGCCGGGCCGGTCTTGCAGGGAATGGGCTACCGGCTGGTTCGGATCAAGATTTCCGGCGAGGCCGGCTGCACCGTCCAGATCATGGCGGAGCGGCCCGACGGCTCGATGCAGATCGAGGATTGCGAGGCGATCTCGCGGGCGCTGTCGCCAGTGCTCGACGTCGCCGATCCGATCGACCGCGCCTACCGTCTGGAGATTTCATCGCCCGGCATCGACCGCCCGCTGGTGCGCCGCTCCGATTTCGAGCGCTACTCAGGTCATCTCGTGAAGATCGAAATGGCGGTCGCCCATCAGGGCCGCAAGCGTTTCCGTGGTACGCTGGCAGGTGTCGAAGGCAATGCCGTGCGGCTACATCGGGATGACACACGCGCGGACGAAGATGCCGACGTGCTCCTGGTGATGGAAGACATCTCCGACGCCCGGCTGGTACTGACCGACGAGTTGGTCGCTGAATCGATGCGGCGCGGCAAGCAAGCCGAGCGCGAGTTGAAGCAGAATCTCGGGCTGGTGCCGCCGCCTCCGCCGCACGCAAAAAAGAGCGATCCGGCGAAGGGCAAGAAACCGAAGATTGGCAAGAAGCCGGAGCCGACGAATACAAAGAAGCACCGCCTCGCTGCAGAGAGACTCCGCAGGGGCGAGATCGATCCTACCGAAGGAGACTAGACCATGGCAGTCAGTGCCAACAAACTCGAGTTGCTGCAGATCGCAGACGCGGTTGCCCGCGAAAAGTCGATCGACCGCGGCATCGTGATCGCCGCGATGGAAGACGCCATCGCCAAGGCGGCCCGCGCCCGTTACGGCAGCGAGACCGACGTTCACGCCGAGATCGACGCCAAGAAGGGCGAGCTGCGGCTGTCCCGCCACATGCTGGTGGTCGATCACGTCGAGAACTCGGCGAACCAGATTTCGCTGGCGGACGCGCAGCGCGCCAATCCGGGCGCCCAGGTCGGCGACACCATCGCCGATACCCTGCCGCCGCTTGAATATGGCCGCATCGCCGCGCAATCCGCCAAGCAGGTGATCGTGCAGAAGGTGCGCGAGGCCGAACGCGACCGGCAATACCAGGAATTCAAGGACCGCATCGGCGACATCGTCAACGGCGTCGTCAAGCGCGTCGAATATGGCAGCGTGATCGTCGATCTCGGCCGCGGCGAAGCCATCATCCGCCGCGACGAAATGCTGCCACGCGAGGTGTTCCGCAACGGCGACCGCGTCCGCGCCTACATCTTTGACGTCCGCCGCGAAACCCGCGGACCGCAGATCTTCCTCTCCCGCACCCATCCGCAGTTCATGGCCAAACTGTTCGCGCAGGAAGTGCCGGAAATCTACGACGGCATCGTCGAGATCAAGGCGGTGGCCCGCGATCCCGGCTCGCGCGCGAAAATCGGCGTGATTTCCCGGGATTCTTCGGTGGATCCGGTCGGCGCCTGCGTCGGCATGCGTGGCTCGCGCGTGCAGGCGGTGGTGAACGAACTGCAGGGCGAAAAGATTGACATCATTCCGTGGTCGCCCGACATCGCGACCTTCGTCGTCAACGCGCTGGCGCCCGCCGAAGTCGCCAAGGTCGTGATCGACGAGGACCGCGAGCGGATCGAGGTCGTGGTTCCCGACACCAACAACCAGCTCTCGCTGGCGATCGGCCGTCGCGGCCAGAACGTGCGCCTCGCCTCGCAATTGACCGGCTGGGATATCGACATCCTCACCGAGCAGGAAGAATCTGAGCGCCGTCAGGCCGATTTCGAGAACTCGACCCGCGTTTTCATGGAAGCGCTGAACGTCGACGAAGTGGTGGGTCAGTTGCTGGCATCCGAAGGCTTCACGTCGGTCGAGGAACTGGCGCTGGTCGATGCCAAGGAATTGGCCGGCATCGAGGGGTTCGACGAGGAAACCGCCAACGAGCTGCAGAGCCGGGCGAGAGAATATCTGGAGCAGCTCGAAACCGAGCTGGAAAACAAGCGCAAGGAACTCGGCGTGGAAGATGCAATGAAGAAGGTCCCCGGCGTGACCTCGAAGATGCTGGTGAAGTTCGGCGAAAACGACATCAAGACGGTCGAGGATCTGGCGGGCTGCGCCACCGACGATCTGGTCGGCTGGACCGAGCGCAAGGAAGGCGGCGAGCCGACCAAGCATCCCGGCATTCTCGACGCCAACGAGATCTCGCGCGAAGATGCGGAAGCCATGATCATGCAGGCTCGCGTCATTGCCGGCTGGATCACCGAGGCCGAACTCGCCAAGCAATCCGAGACGGCTGAAGCCACCGAAGACCAGACGGCGTAATGCGGGTGTTCCGCAAAACCGAAACTCTTTTCTGCGCGCAGACCGTGCGCAGATGACTGGAGCTATAAAACACGCATGCTTGCTTTGGCTGACCCCGATCTCGACCATGGGCCGCGGACCGACAAGTCCGCGACCATGCGGATGTGCGCGGTCAGTCGCGAGGTGCGTCCGGTCGACGAGCTGATCCGGTTCGTTGTCGCCCCCTCGGGCGAGGTGATCCCCGATTTGAAACGCAAGCTGCCCGGCCGCGGCCTCTGGGTATCGGCCTCGCGCCGGACGGTTGCGGAAGCGGTGCGGCGTCACCAATTTACCAGAGGGTTCAAGCGCGACGTCCGGGTCGCGGCGACCCTTCCCGCCGATACCGAGGCCCTGCTGGAGCGAAGCTGCACCGAGGCACTGGCCATGGCGGCCAAGGCCGGTCAGGTGATTTCCGGCTTTGCCAAGGTCGAGGGCCTGCTCGAGCAGGGCAGGGCCGAAGTCCTGGTCCACGCTTCCGACGGCGCGGCCGACGGAATCCGCAAATTGGACGCGATCGCCGGGCAAAGGGGCCGAAATACCGGTGAATCGCGGGATTTGCCGATTGTTAGTGCTTTAACCTCGGCACAATTGGATTTGGCACTGGGCCGGTCAAATGTGATACATGCTGCGCTGCTCGCGGGCCCGGCGAGCAAGACGTTCCTGTCGCGCTGCCAGATCCTGGTTCGATACCGGACGGACGATGACGACAAGACCGGGATGGCGGCCAGAAATTCTGACTGACGAAGATTGGTTCCGAAGACCTGCTTCAATGACGGTGCGGAAACCGCACAACGCTAACGAGATTAGGACTGCTGAATGGTTGATACCAAAACGCCTGGCGACAAGACTTTGAGTGTTCCGACCAGGACCTTGACGCTGAAGCCGCGGGTCGAGACGGGCACCGTGCGCCAGAGCTTCAGCCATGGCCGGACCAAGCAGGTCGTGGTCGAAAAGCGTGGCAAGCGCCGCGTCGGCGGCGACGCGCCCACCACTGAGACGCATGCGCCCGAGCCGGCCGCCGCCAAGGCGGCGCCCGCCGCAAAGGCCCCCCTCTCCCGCCCTGCAGCAACGCCGGGTGCCGGGCCGCGCGGCGGTTCGGGCGTGGTGCTGCGAACATTGACGGAAGACGAGCGTTCCGCCCGCGCTAGCGCGCTGGCCGACGCCAAGATGCGCGAAATCGAGGAACGCCGTCTGGCCGAGGAAGAGGCCAAGCGCCGCGCCAGCCGTGAAGGCATCGAACAGGCCGAACGTGAGGCCGCCGAAGCCCGCCGCAAGGCCGAGGAAGAACGGCACCGCCTGGAAGAGGAAGCCAAGCGCAAGGCCGAAGTCGAGGCCAAGAAGCGATTCGGCGAGACCGAGGCCAAGCCCGCGGCGACGCCGGCACCCGCCGCAGCGCGACCCGCCGCAGCCCGCCCGGCCGGCGCCCGTCCGGCGGCAGCAGTGCCGCCCGCGCGTGCCCCGGGCGTTGCCGCCGACGGTTCCGATGAAGACGAAGGTCCGCGTCAGATTCGGCGCGGCCCCGGCGGCGCCATGCGCCCCGTAGCCGCTCCCAAGACCACCCACAAGCCCGGCCCGCAAAAGGAGCGCGGCCGCCTGACGGTGGTCACCGCGCTCAATGACGACGTGCGCGAGCGTTCGATCGCCTCGTTCCGCCGCCGCACCCAGCGTCTGAAGGGCCACGCCTCCAATGAGCCAAAGGAAAAGCTGATCCGCGAGGTCACGATCCCAGAAGCGATCACGATCCAGGAACTCGCCAACCGCATGTCGGAGCGCGCGGTCGACGTCATCCGCCTGCTGATGAAGCAGGGCGCGATGCACAAGATCACCGACGTGATCGATGCCGACACCGCGCAGCTAATCACCGAGGAAATGGGCCACTCCGTCAAGCGCGTCGCCGCCTCTGACGTGGAAGAGGGCCTGTTCGACGTCGTCGATGATTCCACCGATACCGAGCCGCGCTCGCCGGTCGTCACCGTGATGGGCCATGTCGACCACGGCAAGACCTCGCTGCTCGACGCGCTGCGCCACGCCAACGTGGTGTCGGGCGAAGCCGGCGGCATCACCCAGCATATCGGCGCCTATCAGGTGAGCTCGCCGGAAAGCGGCAAGAAGATCACCTTCATCGATACGCCCGGCCACGCAGCGTTCACCGCGATGCGTGCGCGCGGCGCCAAGGTCACCGACATCGTGATCCTGGTGGTGGCGGCCGATGACGGCGTCATGCCGCAGACGGTGGAGGCGATCAACCACGCCAAGGCGGCGAAGGTGCCGATGATCGTGGCGATCAACAAGATCGACAAGCCGGACGCGAAGCCGGAACGCGTGCGCACCGAGCTGTTGCAGCACGAGGTTCAGGTCGAATCGTTCGGCGGTGAAGTCGTCGACGTCGAGGTCTCCGCCAAGAACAAGACCAATCTCGACAAGCTGCTCGAAATGATCGCGCTGCAGGCTGAGCTTCTCGACCTCAAGACCAATTCGGAACGGCCTGCCGAAGGCACCGTGATCGAAGCCAAGCTCGATCGTGGCCGCGGCCCGGTTGCGACCGTGCTGGTCCAGCGCGGCACGCTCAAGGTTGGCGACATCATCGTGGCCGGCGCCGAAATGGGCCGTGTCCGCGCGCTGATCTCGGACCAGGGCGAGAACATCGACGAAGCCGGACCTTCGGTGCCGGTCGAGGTGCTCGGCTTCAACGGCCCGCCGGAAGCCGGCGACCGCCTTGCGGTTGTCGAGAACGAAGCCCGGGCCCGCCAGGTGACGAGCTATCGCGCCCACCAGAAGCGCGAGAACGCCGCCGCCTCGATTTCCGGCATGCGCGGCTCGCTCGAGCAGATGATGTCGCAGCTCAAGACCGCGGGCCGCAAGGAATTCCCGCTGATCGTCAAAGCCGACGTGCAGGGCTCGCTCGAAGCCATTTTGGGTTCGCTGGAAAAACTCGGCACCGACGAAGTCGCCGCGCGCATCCTGCACGCGGGCGTCGGCGGCATCTCCGAATCCGACGTCACGCTGGCGGAAGGCTTTAATGCCGCGATCATCGGCTTTTCGGTGCGCGCCAACAAGGAAGCTGCCGCGGCCGCCAAGCGCAACGGCATCGAGATCCGCTACTACAACATCATCTACGATCTCGTCGACGACATCAAAAAGGCGATGTCCGGCCTGCTCGCGCCGACGCTGCGCGAAACCATGCTGGGCAATGCGCAGATCCTGGAAGTGTTCAACATTTCCAAGGTCGGCAAGGTCGCCGGCTGCCGCGTCACCGACGGCACCGTGGAGCGCGGCGCCAATGTTCGCCTGATCCGCGACAACGTCGTCGTGCACGAAGGCAAGCTTTCGACGCTGAAACGCTTCAAGGACGAAGTGAAGGAAGTGCAGTCCGGCCAGGAATGCGGCATGGCGTTCGAGAATTACGGCGACATGCGTGTCGGCGACGTGATCGAGTGTTATCGCGTGGAGACGATCCAGCGCTCTCTGTAAGTCCAAGTCTTCTGTAAGTCCAAGTCTTACGAAGAGCTTGGAATTTTTGAACTAAACCGTCATGCCCCGCCTTGTGCGCAATTGCGCACTGGGGTGGGGCATCCAGTAGCCATCGCAATTAACTTGAGCACGGAATACTGGATCACCCGCTGTCGCGGGTGATGACGACAATTGGGATTTCGACAATGCCCCGCCACCACAACAAGGGTTCCGCTCCCGGCGGCTCGCAACGACAATTGCGCGTCGGCGAAACGGTGCGCCATGCGGTCGCCGATATTCTGTCGCACGGTAACGTGCACGACCCCGACCTCGAAGGCCACATCATCACCGTTCCCGAGGTGCGAATGTCGCCGGACCTGAAACTCGCGACGATTTACGTGATGCCGCTCGGTGGACGCGACACCGACGTCGTGATTGCGGCGCTCGAACGCAACAAGAAGTTCCTGCGCGGCGAGATCGCGCATCGCGTTAACTTAAAATTTGCTCCCGACCTTCGCTTTCGCGTCGACGAACGATTCGACGAAGCGGAACGGATCGAGAAATTACTGCGAACACCTGCGGTGCAAAGAGACCTCGCACCCGATTCGGACGACAAGTGATGGTTACGACCGCTGCCAACCGCGCGATCGAGCAGCAAACTGCCGATTCGCACGACCCTGAAAAAAATAATTTTTCCGATTCACGCAACGATGGTGAACGCCGCGTCGACAACGGCGAACGCCGCGCGGACGATAGTAATCGCCGCGACAACAACGATCCGCGCCACACCAAACAGCCGCGCCAGAACAACCAGCCGCGGCGCGACAAGCGCGACGTTCATGGCTGGGTGATTCTCGACAAGCCGATCGGCATGACCTCGACGCATGCGGTCGCCATTCTCAAGCGCCTGTTCCAGGCCAAGCGCGCCGGCCATGCCGGCACGCTCGATCCGCTGGCGTCCGGCGGCCTGCCGATCGCGCTCGGCGAGGCCACCAAGACGGTTCCGTTCGTGATGGACGGCCGCAAGCGCTACCGCTTCACGGTCGCCTGGGGCGAGGAGCGCGACACCGACGATACCGAGGGGCGGGTGACCCAGCGCAGCGAACTCCACCCGTCAGCGGACGCGATCCGGGCCCTGCTGCCCCAGTTCACCGGGCTGATCGAGCAGATCCCACCGCAATATTCGGCGATCAAGGTCCAGGGCGAGCGCGCCTATGACCTGGCGCGGGACGGCGAAACCGTCGAATTGAAGCCACGGCCGGTCGAGATTCACGAATTAACCCTTGTAGAACATGGAGATAGCGGTCAATCCGTGTTCGAGGCGGAGTGTGGCAAGGGCACCTATGTCCGGGCCCTGGCCCGCGATATCGGCCGGATTCTGGGCTGTTTCGGCCATATCTGCGCGTTACGGCGGACGTTGGTCGGCCCGTTCCGCGAGACGGACATGATTCCGCTGGAAGAATTGGAGGCTTTATGCAATAGAGCCGCGTCTGGCGAGGGAAGCCTCGCCGACGCGCTTTTGCCCGTTGAGACCGCGCTGGACGACATCCCGGCACTGGCCGTCACACGGGCTGATGCGGCAAGGCTCCACAGGGGCCAGGCCGTTTTGTTGCGCGGACGGGATGCGCCCAATAGTAGCGGCACAGTCTATGTCACGGTGGCAGGCCGCCTTTTGGCGCTTGCTGAAATTGGCAATGGCGAACTCATCCCCAAGCGCGTGTTCAACCTGACCGGGCTGACTGCCAGTCCCGGTCGCAGCAATGAGAGAGTTTGACGATGTCGATTACCGCCGAACGCAAAGCGGAAGTCATCAAGACGAATGCCACCAAAGCCGGCGACACCGGCTCGCCCGAGGTCCAGGTTGCGATCCTGTCGGAACGCATCAACAATCTCACGGGCCACTTCAAGACCCACGTGAAGGACAATCATTCACGCCGCGGCCTCCTGAAGCTCGTGTCGACGCGCCGCTCGCTTCTCGACTACATCAAGAAGAAGGACGAGGCGCGTTACAAGGCGTTGCTCGAAAAGCATAACATTCGCCGTTGATTTGAGTGTGCGCGCGCGCAGTTTGCGCGCGCATGATTTTCCGAAGAAGCGGACTCCAGTTTTTGGAGACGATCATGCGCAAGGAGCATCATCCGACAAGGATCGTGCTCGACAAACGTCCAGCAGCAATCCGGCCGCTGGACAGGGCAAGGTGCCCATGACTGCCGGGAGGATGGACGCCATCCGAAAGATAAAGACCATGGCAGGATCGCCGGGGTGCTGATCTCATGTTGCGATCAGCGTCCCGCCATCTTGCGCATGGTCTTTGTGTTTTTGGGCTCCGCTCTCTCGTGAACCCATGAAAGAAGACCACTATGTTTAATACGCATTCCGTCGAGATCGACTGGGGTGGACGTCCCCTCAAGCTGGAAACCGGCAAGATCGCCCGTCAGGCCGACGGCGCCGTGATGGCGACCTATGGCGAGACCGTGGTGCTTGCCACCGTCGTTGCCGCCAAAGCGCCGCGCGAAGGCGTCGACTTCCTGCCGCTGACCGTGGACTACCAGGAAAAGACCTACGCCGCGGGCCGCATTCCGGGCGGCTACTTCAAGCGCGAGGGACGTCCGACCGAAAAGGAGACGCTGGTTTCCCGCCTGATCGATCGCCCGATCCGTCCGCTGTTCGCCGACGGCTGGCGCAATGAAACCCAGGTAATCGTCACCGTGCTCTCGCATGACATGGAGAACGATCCCGACGTGCTGTCGATGGTCGCCGCCTCGGCCGCGCTGACACTGTCGGGCGCTCCGTTCAAGGGACCGATCGGCGCCGCGCGCGTTGCCTTCAGCAACGACGAATACATCCTCAACCCGACGCTCGATGAAATGACCGACACGCAGCTCGACCTCGTCGTCGCCGGCACGTCGGACGCGGTGCTGATGGTCGAATCCGAAGCCAAGGAGCTCTCGGAAGAGATCATGCTCGGCGCGGTCATGTTCGGTCACCGCCACTTCCAGCCGGTGATCAAGGCGATCATCGAGCTGGCCGAAAAGGCCGCCAAGGACCCGCGCGAAGTCACCATCATCGACAACAGCGAGATCGAGAAGGAAATGCTCGGCCTGGTCGAGCAGGACCTGCGCTCGGCCTACGCGATTCCGGTCAAGCAGGAGCGCTATGCAGCGGTCGGCAAGGCCAAGGAAAAGGTGATTGCGCACTATTTCCCGGAAGGCCAGGAGCCGAAATACGACAAGCTGCGCATCGCCGGCGTGTTCAAGGAGCTCGAAGCCAAGATCGTTCGCTGGAACATTCTCGATACCGGCAAGCGCATCGACGGCCGCGACGTCAAGACCGTGCGCAACATCATCGCCGAAGTCGGCGTCCTGCCGCGCGCCCATGGTTCGGCGCTGTTCACCCGCGGCGAGACCCAGGCGATGGTCGTGACCACGCTCGGCACCGGCGAGGACGAGCAGTACATCGACGCGCTGTCGGGAACGTATAAGGAAACGTTCCTGCTGCACTACAACTTCCCGCCCTACTCGGTCGGTGAAACCGGACGCCTCGGCGGCACCAAGCGCCGCGAGATCGGCCACGGCAAGCTCGCCTGGCGCGCGATCCACCCGGTCCTGCCGCCGCACCACGAATTCCCCTACACGGTGCGCGTGGTCTCCGAGATCACCGAATCCAACGGCTCCTCGTCGATGGCATCGGTGTGCGGCGCTTCGCTGGCGCTGATGGATGCCGGCGTTCCCTTGAAGCGGCCGACCGCTGGTATCGCGATGGGCCTGATCCTGGAAGACCAACGCTTTGCGGTTCTGTCCGACATTCTCGGCGACGAGGATCATCTCGGCGACATGGACTTCAAGGTCGCCGGCACCGACCAGGGCATCACCTCGCTGCAGATGGACATCAAGATCGAGGGCATCACCGAGGAGATCATGAAGGTCGCGCTCGGTCAGGCGAGGGAAGGGCGTGTCCACATCCTCGGCGAAATGGCCAAGGCGCTGACCAACGCCCGCGCCGAGCTCGGCGAATACGCGCCACGGATCGAGACCTTCAAGATCGCGACCGACAAGATCCGTGAAGTGATCGGCACCGGCGGCAAGGTGATCCGCGAGATCGTCGAAAAGACCGGCGCCAAGGTCAACATCGAGGACGACGGCACCGTCAAGGTCGCCTCCAACGACGGCGAGGCGATGAAGGCCGCGATCAAGTGGATCAAGTCGATCGCCTCCGATCCGGAGATCGGCCAGATCTATGAGGGCACTGTGGTCAAGGTGATGGAGTTCGGCGCCTTCGTGAACTTCTTCGGCGCCAAGGACGGCCTGGTCCACATCAGCCAGCTCGCCGCCAGCCGCGTGCAGAAGACCTCCGACGTCGTTAAGGAAGGCGACAAGGTCAAGGTCAAGCTGCTGGGCTTCGACGACCGCGGCAAGACACGGCTGTCGATGAAGGTGGTCGATCAGGTGACCGGCGAGGACCTCGAGGCCAAACAGAAGGCAGAAGGCCAGGCGCCGCGTGAAGCCGCCGGCGAGTAAGGCATCGCTAAAATGTGAACAAAAGGGCGGCCGAACGGCCGCCCTTTTTTGTTGGCGGCCTGAGTTACATTGTCGGGACGGCAGCACCTGTGCGATTACGTCGCAGGCTTACGAGGACAGAAAACGAAACCCGATCCTGCCCATCATCCGTACATTGCCGCGCGCAGCGGCCTACGGCGTTCTGTCCAACGGATATTCACTCAGTTCACTTACAGGAGAAGTCGATGCCATCCATGTCCCGACGCCACTTGATGTTTGCTGCAACCGGTATCGCGGCCGTGGCTACAGCCCCACGTCTCGTCTTCGCGCAGGCCGCCGCTCCCGCCCCGGCCGCCGCCCCAACCGGGCCGTTCACGCTGCCGCCGCTGACCTATCCGACCAACGCGTTCGAACCCCACATCGACGCCAAGACGATGGAAATCCACCATGGCAAGCACCATGCAGCCTATGTCGCCAACCTCAACAACGTCGCCAAGACCAATGCGCAATTGGGCACGGCGAAGATCGAGGACGTGCTCGGCAACCTGAATGCGCTCGACGACAGCATCAAATTCACCGTCCGCAACAATCTCGGCGGCCATGCCAACCACACCATGTTCTGGGAGATCATGGGTCCGAACGGCGGCAAGCCGGAAGGCGAGGTGCTGGCGGCGATCGACCGCGATCTCGGCGGCATGGAAAAATTCCAGAACGATTTTAATGCTGCCGGCGGACGCCAGTTCGGCTCGGGCTGGGTGTTCGTGACGGTGGGCAAGGACGGCAAGCTTGCGATCGAGACCCGTCCGAACCAGGACAATCCGATGATGGACGGCAAGCGCGCCCTGATGGGCAACGACGTCTGGGAGCACGCTTATTACCTGAACTACCAGAACCGCCGCGCGGATTATCTGAAAGCGTGGTGGAATACGGTGAACTGGGCCAAGATCGCCGAGCGTTATGCCGCGGCGAAGGCCGGTACACTCGGCGTTTGAGCGCATCCCAAGTGAAAAGGGCGGCCTCTCGGCCGCCCTTTTTTGTTTTCCGGATGGCTCTTGCCAGGATCAGGCGATGTCGAATCGATCGAGGTTCATCACCTTGGTCCACGCCGCCACGAAATCCTTCGCAAACTTCTCCTTCGAGTCCGTGCACGCATAGACTTCCGCGAAGGCGCGGAGCTGCGAGTGCGAACCGAAGATCAGGTCGACGCGGGTGCCGGTCCACTTGACGGCATTCGTCTTGCGGTCTCGGCTCTCGTATACGCCGTCGGAGCCGGCGGGCTGCCATTGCGTGCCCATGTCGAGCAGGTTGACGAAGAAGTCGTTCGTCAGCGTGCCGGGCTTTTGGGTGAACACGCCGTGCTTCGACCCGCCGAAATTGGCGCCGAGGACACGCAGGCCGCCGACGAGAACTGTCATCTCGGGCCCCGTCAGCCGCAGCAACTGCGCCCGGTCCACCAATGCTTCCTCAGGCTTCATGAACTGGTGCTTCTTGGCGCTGACGAAGTTGCGGAAGCCGTCGGCACGCGGTTCGAGCGGGGCGAAGGATTCGACGTCGGTCTGCTCCTGCGAGGCGTCCATGCGACCCGGCGAGAACGGAACCTTGACGTCCAGTCCGGCGTCCTTGGCGGCTTTTTCGACCGCCGCGCAGCCGGCGAGAACGATCAGGTCGGCAAGCGAAACCTTCTTGCCGAACTCCTTCTGGATCGACTCTAATTTCTGCAGCACGGTCTTGAGCTCGGTCGGCTGGTTGACCTCCCAGTCCTTCTGCGGGCTGAGGCGAATCCGCGCGCCGTTCGCGCCACCACGCTTGTCGGAGCCGCGGAACGTCGAGGCCGATGCCCATGCGGTCGAGACGAGCTGGGACACCGACAGGCCGGAGGCGAGAATCTTCGCCTTCAGCGCGGCGATGTCCTGCTCGCCGATCAGCGGATGATCGACCGCCGGAATCGGGTCCTGCCAGATCAGCGTTTCCTTCGGCACCAGCGGGCCGAGGTAACGCGCGATCGGGCCCATGTCGCGGTGCGTGAGCTTGAACCAGGCACGCGCGAACGCATCCGCGAACTGGTCCGGATGCTCGTAGAAGCGCCGCGAGATCTTCTCGTAGGCCGGGTCGAGGCGCAGCGACAGGTCGGTGGTCAGCATGGTCGGCACATGTTTCTTCGACTTGTCGTAGGCGTCCGGGATCGTGGCTTCCGTCCCTTTTGCCTTCCACTGCTTCGCGCCAGCCGGGCTCTGCGTCAGTTCCCATTCGTTTTCGAACAGGTTCTTGAAGAACAGATTGCTCCACTTGGTCGGCGTCTGCGTCCAGGTGACTTCAGGGCCGCCGGTGATGGCGTCGACGCCGACGCCCGTGCCATGCTTGCTCTTCCAGCCGAGGCCCTGATCCTCGAGCGCACCGCTTTCCGGGTCCGCTCCGACCAGCGACGGATCGCCGGCGCCGTGGGTCTTGCCGAACGAGTGGCCGCCCGCAATCAGGGCGACGGTTTCCTCGTCGTTCATCGCCATGCGGAAGAAGGTCTCGCGGATATCCTTGGCCGCCGCGATCGGGTCCGGATTGCCGTTCGGCCCTTCCGGGTTGACGTAGATGAGGCCCATCTGCACGGCGCCGAGCGGCTCGGCGAGCTGGCGTTCGCCGCTATAGCGTTCGTCGCCGAGCCAGGTGCCCTCAGGCCCCCAGAACAGCTCCTCGGGCTCCCAGACGTCGGGGCGGCCGCCGGCGAAGCCGAACGTCTTGAAGCCCATCGATTCCAGCGCGACGTTGCCGGCCAGAATCATCAGGTCGGCCCATGAGATTTTCCGGCCGTATTTCTGCTTGATCGGCCACAACAGCCGGCGCGCCTTGTCGAGGTTGGCGTTGTCAGGCCAGCTATTCAGCGGCGCGAAGCGCTGCTGACCGGCGCCGGCGCCGCCGCGGCCATCCGTGATGCGGTAGGTGCCCGCGCTGTGCCACGCCATGCGGATCATCAGGCCGCCGTAGTGACCGAAGTCGGCCGGCCACCATTCCTGCGAGTCCGTCATCAACGCGTGCAGGTCCTTGATCACGGCATTGAGGTCGAGCGTCTTGAATTCCTTGGCGTAGTCGAACGCCTCGCCCATCGGATCGGAGAGCGTGGAATTGCGGTGAAGGATCGAAACGTCGAGCGCGTCCGGCCACCAGTCGCGGTTCGTGCGTGCGCGGTTGCCGCCCGAGAACGGGCATTTGGTCTTGTCATCCATGATTGTCTCCTGAGGTCGCTTCCTGTTCGGATTGGAAGCACTCTAAGCAGTGCCTTCCATCAGGTAAAGTTGATTTTAATGATCGATCTGATAAGATATTCTGATGATCCAGATGACACTCAGACAGCTTCGCTATTTCGATGCGCTGGCACGTCACGGCCATTTCGGACGCGCAGCAGAGGCATGTTCGATCTCGCAGCCGGCGCTGTCGATGCAAATCAAGGAAATGGAAGAGGTCCTGGGCGGCGTGCTGCTGGAACGAAGCGCGCGACAGGTGACGCTGACGAAATTCGGCGAAGAGATCGTCCAGCGTGTCCGCGACATCCTGCGCTCGGTCGACGAACTCGGAGATTTTGCCCGTGCCTCGCGTGACCGGCTCGCAGGGCGCTTACGCATCGGCATGATTCCTACGATTGCGCCCTATCTTTTGCCGAAGGTAATCGAGAATCTCGCGCGCCTGCATCCGGAGCTCGACATTCACGTGCGCGAGACGCTAACGCCGAAGCTGATCAAGGAAGTTGTCGAGGGCCGGCTCGATACCGCGATCGTTGCGCTGCCGGTGTCGGAGCCTTCACTGACCGAGGTCGCGTGCTTTTCTGAGAATTTCCTGCTGGTGCGGCCGGGCGAGGATGAAGGAACGCCGGTACCGAGCCACGACACGCTGCGCGAAATGCGGCTCTTGCTGCTCGAGGAGGGCCATTGCTTCCGCGATCAGGCGCTGTCGTTCTGCAACATGCAGTCCTCGCCGCCGCGGGAAGTTCTGGACGCGAGCTCGCTGTCGACGCTCGTGCAAATGGTCGGCGCCGGTATCGGCGTCACCCTGATCCCGGAAATGGCGGTCGCGGTGGAAACCCGCTCGGCGCCGGTCTCCGTTGCCCGCTTCAGGAATCCGCAGCCGTCGCGAACCATCGGCATGGTCTGGCGCAAGACAAGCCCGCTCGCCGGACAGCTCCAGCAAATCTCCGAAGTGGTTTGCCTCGCAGCCGACGCATTGCGCGAACAGCGCAAGACGGGATCGTCATCACGGAAATCACGGACCTGACGCATCAGGCGCCTCGGGAGATATCACCGTGTCACAAATCATCATCCGCCTCGCCCGACCAGACGAGTATGACCGTATCGCCCGGGTCTGGATGGACAGTTGGGTCTCGACCGGATTGGAAGATGCCAGCGACGCCCTGCTGGCAAAGTTGCGCGCGCGTGTCCCGATGGAGGTGGAGAAGGGCTGGAGCCTTTACGTCGCCGACGACAACGGGAAATTGGCGGCGATGCTCGCGTTGCATCTTTCAGATCGCTATCTCGACCAGTTGTTCGTCGCGCCGGAATATCAGGGCAACAGCGTCGGACGCCAACTACTCGCCTTTACGCGCAAACATCTGCCGGACGAAATCTGGCTGCGCTGCGTGCGCGAGAACGAAAAGGCCTGGCGCTGGTACGAGCGCGAGGGCTTTGTGTTCGAGAGGGAAGAGGTCGAACCGGCGATCAGCCGCTTCATGAAATATTATCGCTGGCGAAAATCGGCGTGAAGGCCATCGCTCGGCTTGCGGACGGAGCCTGCACCCTCTAGTTTATTTGCTCACTGTCATCAACTCTCGTTCTTCAGGCCATGTTCCGTAGCTTCGCTGCCGCCATCGTCGTGTCATGCTTCGCGATAGACGGGTGGGCCCAGTCCCCTTCAGCAACGAACGCCCCGGCGGCATCGACACCCGCAAGAGCCGCCGCAAAGAAGGCGGCGCCCAAGGCCAAGGCGGCCGCGAAGCAACCGGTTGCCGCGGAAACGGGTCCCTGCCGACTTGGCGTCATTTCGGCGCTCGGGGACCGCTTTGCCGTACAAAGATTTGGCCTCACGATATTTGAGACCGAGGAGAGCGCGGTCACGGTCGAGGGGTGGGGACTCGATGATCTCGTAGTCGCGCGGGTACGCGCGGCAACCGGCACTGATCCAGCCGTGCGGAGGATCACCTATCCGAAGGGCGCGTTTGAGCCCTTCTATAATCCGACGTCACGATTCTTACCCGATCCCCGCGAGGGCCTGCCGGCGATCGTCAGAAGCATCACGCCGACTGCGAACTGCGAGCGCTACCTTGTTGTAACCCGATTCAAGGGGCAGGTGCCGGGCACCAATCTGATGCTTGACGGCATCGGCGCATATAGTCGCGGACTAGGATCGGTCGTCAGGCACTCGCACCTGTTCGCCAATGTTGGCGTGACTCTGCTCGACGGCGGCAACTACGAGACTATTGGTCGTCCGTTCGCTGGCTTAGGCACGCGACTGGCCGAAGGCTTGCGACTGACCGAGGATCCGCTCACCAAACTCGACAACTCGCTGTTTCCCGAGCCGGCGACAGCCGTTCCGGGTAATGCGATGCTTCGCGAAAGAACCCGTGCGCTGGTTGCGGCAAGGCTCGATCAGACGCTGCCCGACTATCTCAAGAACGATTGAGCACTCCTGCATAGCGGGGCCCCGGTGGTTAGAGTCTCTGGAAACTGCCAACCGATCTGCTGCGCGAAATGAAGTTGACCAACATATCGTTGGAGCACGGCTCGTTGGTTCCAGGCATAGTGCGTTGCCAATTCGCGGCAGACGCGCAATGAACAAGCGCTGTTCGTCCACGCCGAAGAAAGGCTCGTCCCATGATCCAACTCTACTGGTCGCCGCGCTCCCGCTCCTTCTCCGCGATCTGGCTGCTGGAAGAAGCCGGGCTGCCTTATGAACGCGTGCTCACCGACATCACTACGGGCGCGCAGAAGGCGCCGGAATATCTAGCGATCAATCCGATGGGCAAGGTGCCGGGATTGAAGGACGGCGACGCCGCGCTCGGGGAGGCGGCAGCGATCTGCGCCTACATCGCCGACCGCTATCCCGAAACCAACCTTGCGCCGGCCGCCACCGATCCGCTGCGCGCAAGATATCTGCAGTGGCTGTTCTTCTCGCCGAGCTGCATCGAACCGGCGCTGATCCAGCTCTTCACGAAGCTGGAGGTGCCGTCGAGCACAGCGTCATGGGGCAGTGCGACCCAAACGTTCGACGTGCTCGATGCCGCCCTGCAGAAGGGCCCCTGGATTCTCGGCGAGAAGTTTTCGGCCGCCGACATCATGCTCGGCTCGGGGCTGAATTTTGCGGTGCGGATGTTCAAGATGGTGCCGCCACGGCCGTCATTCGACGCTTATATCGACCGCTGCGCGGCGCGTCCGGCCTTTCAGCGCGCGGAGAAGATCGCGGCGGGGTGAACCTCGCCGTCATCACCGCCTTGTGCGCAATTGCGCACTGGGGCGGGTGATCCAGTATCCCAGAGACGTTGGTGATTGAAACGAGAGGCCGCGGCGTATTGGATGCCCCGCATACGCGGGGCATGACGAGAAATGGGCTATTCGGCCGTTCCCTTCAGCTCTTCGGGTCGCGGCATCGAGATCACGTTGTAACCGGAATCGACGTAGTGGATTTCCCCGGTGACACCGCCTGACAGGTCGGACAACAGATAGAGCGCGGAGCCGCCGAGTTCTTCCAGCGTCACGCCGCGACCGAGCGGCGAGTGTTTCTGCTGGAAGGCGAACATCGCGCGCGCATCGCCGATGCCGGAGCCCGCCAGCGTGCGCACTGGGCCGGCCGAGATCGAATTGATGCGGATCTTGCGCGGGCCGAAGTCGGCGGCGAGATAGCGTACTGAC
This sequence comes from Bradyrhizobium sp. AZCC 1578, assembly GCF_036924675.1. Lineage (NCBI taxonomy): Bacteria > Pseudomonadati > Pseudomonadota > Alphaproteobacteria > Hyphomicrobiales > Nitrobacteraceae > Bradyrhizobium > Bradyrhizobium sp. AZCC 1578. The sequence continues at coordinate 4,082,940 of NZ_JAZHRZ010000001.1, read as the reverse complement.
GCTTCCAGCGCCGCTTTCGCCACACCCATCACGTTGTAATTCGGCATCACGCGCACCGACCCTCCGAAGGTCAGCGTGATCATCGAGCCACCGGTCTCGGGCATCAGCTCGGCGGCGCGCTTGGCGATTTCGGTGAACGAAAAGCAGGAGATCAGCATGGTGCGCGAAAAGTTCTCGCGCGTGGTATCGGCATAGCGCCCCTTCAACTCATTCTTGTCGGAGAACGCAATCGCGTGGACGACGAAGTCGAGCCCGCCCCATTTGGCCTTCAGCGCCGCGAAAACCGAATCGACGCTGGCAAGGTCTTCGACGTCGCACGACAGCACCGTATCGACGCCGAGCGATTGCGCCAGCGGCTTGACGCGCTTGCCGAGCGCCTCGCCCTGATAGGTGAAGGCGAGTTCGGCGCCCTGCGCGTGAAGCGTCTTGGCGATGCCCCAGGCGATCGAATGATCATTGGCGACGCCCATGATCAGCCCGCGCTTGCCTTTCATCAGGTCTTGCATCGTACGCTCGCTCCCATTGTCTTCGACGTCATCACCCGCGAATGCGGGTGATCCAGTAGTCCAGAGGCGTCAGTGATTTAGCCGAGAGGCCGCGGCGCACTGGATGCCCCGACGGAGCCTGTCATCGGGCTCGCCGAAGGCGAGACCCGGTGGCGGGGCATGACGAGTACATCACGCATCCAGCCGCTTGAACACCAGCGTGGCGTTGGTGCCGCCGAAGCCGAAGGAGTTCGACAGCACGGTGCCGAGCTTGGCGTTGTCGATGCGCTTGCGCACGATCGGCATGTCGGCAAACACCGGATCGAGTTCGGTGATATGGGCGCTCTCGCAGACGAAGCCGTTGTTCAGCATCAGAAGCGAGTAGATCGCCTCCTGCACGCCGGTAGCGCCGAGCGAATGGCCGGTCAACGCCTTGGTCGCCGAGATCGGCGGGCACTTGTCGCCGGTGCCGAACACCTTTCGGATCGCCTCGATCTCCGGCGGATCGCCGGCCGGCGTCGAGGTGGCGTGCGGATTAATGTAGTCGATCGGCGTCTTCACCGTCGAAATCGCCATGCGCATGCAGCGCTCGGCGCCTTCGCCCGACGGCGCCACCATGTCGTAACCGTCCGACGTCGCGCCATAGCCGACCAGTTCGCCGTAAATGCGCGCGCCGCGCGCCTTGGCACGTTCGAGCTCTTCCAGCACCACCACGCCGGCGCCACCGGCAATGACAAAACCATCGCGGCTGATGTCGTAGGGACGCGAGGCCGTCGCCGGCGTGTCGTTGTATTTGGACGACATTGCGCCCATGGCGTCGAACAGCACCGACAGGGTCCAGTCGAGCTCCTCGCAACCGCCGGCGAAGATCACATCCTGCTTGCCGATCTGGATCGTCTCATAGGCGTTGCCGATGCAATGGTTCGAGGTCGCGCAGGCCGACGAGATCGAATAGTTCACGCCCTTGATCTTGAACCAGGTCGCCAATGTCGCCGAGGCCGTTGATGACATGCCCTTCGGCACCGCGAACGGGCCGATCCGCTTCGGACCCTTGGTGCGCGCGATGTCGGCCGCTTCCACCAGCGTCCGCGTCGACGGGCCGCCCGACCCCATGATGATGCCGGTGCGCTCATTGGAGACTTCGTTGGGTTCAAGGCCGGAATCGCGGATCGCCTGCTCCATCGCGACGTGATTCCAAGCCGCTCCTTCGGCAAGGAATCGCATGGCGCGACGATCGATGACGTCAGCGGGATTGAGCGTTGGCGCGCCGTGCACCTGCGAGCGAAAACCGAGCTCGGCGTGCTTTTCCGCACGCGTGATGCCGGATTTTGCCTCGCGAAGGCTCGCAAGCACTTCCTGGGTGTTGTTTCCGATGGATGAGACGATACCCATCCCCGTGATGACAACCCGCCTCATGATCGCCTCGCCTCGCCGTTTACGTGTTCTGTGAAGGTTTGCTGCTGCGTGATCGTGTTGCTCAGCCGCCCGGCGCGGAGCCCTGCTTGAACAGCCCGACCTTCAGATCCTTGGCGCGATAGATAATCTCGCCATCCATGGAAAGCCAGCCGTCGCCGACGCCGAGCACCAGCTTTGAACGCATCACGCGTTTCATGTCGATGTTGTACACAACCTTGCGGGCGTTCGGCAGCACCTGGCCGGAGAACTTCAATTCCCCGAGCCCCAGCGCCCGGCCGCGTCCCTCGCCGCCGATCCAGCCGAGGTAAAATCCGACCATCTGCCACATCGCGTCCAGGCCAAGGCAGCCCGGCATGACCGGGTCATTCTTGAAGTGGCAGCCGAAAAACCACAGGTCCGGCTTCACATCGAGTTCGGCGCGGATCAGACCCTTGCCGAACTCGCCGCCCTTGTCGGTGATCTCGGTGATGCGGTCGAACATCAGCATCGGCGGCAGCGGTAGCTGCGCATTTCCGGGGCCGAACATCTCGCCGCGGCCGCAGGCAAGCAAATCCTCGTATTCATAACCGCTGCGCCGATCCAGCATCGTATTCAGCCTCACCTTAAGATGTCCCGATGGAGCGCTTTTGAGCGAACCGGACCCGTTTCCCCACGGGAGAACGTTTGGCTCCCGCAATTTGGCGCTACTTAGGGTGCTATCGGCACTAGTCTCTGCCGAAATCGCATATGTGGTCCGCGCGCTCTGTAACATAGGCATTACGGCCCGGCAAAGCACTGGAACGGGCTAAAACGCCCCATAGTCACGCTGGTTCCTCTTAACCTTGGGCCGGTTCTAGTTGCGAAAAACTTGCATCTACCTGATTTCCTTTTATATTGGGCAAGAATATTGCCCAAGTTAGCGCGTGTGGTACCGAAGTGGACAGAAACGACCAGACCTCGCCCCTGAACGACGACGGTATCGATCCGGCTGCCCGCGCCTCCGGACACCAGCCGGCGTTGACCGGCTGTCCATGGCACGACGTCAACGAAATGCTGCAGGCCGCGGGTCTTCGGCCCACCCGCCAGCGCATGGCGCTGGGCTGGCTGCTGTTCGGCAAGGGTGCCCGCCATCTGACCGCGGAAATGCTCTACGAAGAAGCGACGCTCGCCAAGGTTCCGGTGTCACTGGCCACGGTCTACAACACGCTTAATCAGCTCACCGACGCCGGCCTGTTGCGCCAGGTCTCGGTCGACGGCACCAAGACCTATTTCGACACCAACGTCACCGCGCATCACCACTTCTATCTCGAGAACAATCACGAACTGGTCGACATTCCCGATCCGCATCTGGTGTTGTCGAAGATGCCCGACGTGCCCGAGGGCTACGAGATCGCACGCGTCGACATGGTCGTGCGACTGCGCAAGAAGCGCTAGCTGTCGTCCCTGCGAACGCAGGACCCATAACCACAAATCTATGTTGTGAGGAAAGGCGTCTACCCGCGCGCCCTATTGAGAAGCCGCGGCGTATGGGTCACTGCGTTCGCAGGGACGACCAATATCCTCAATCCACCCTCTCGTCTGCATACACGCCCCATAGGCGCTGCTGCTCGATCCAGCCGTCAAAGCCGTTGCCGACGACGCGGCACCAGCCATTGGCGCATTTCTTGACTTGCGCGACGACGCCGGCTTGCAGGCGGGCCGCAACCGCGCTGGTCGGATCGGGACTATCGTACAGCGACGCCAACTCGTCCTTGCTCTTCATGGTTACGACCGCAGTGCGGCGGCCGGACAGCAGCGAATGATAGACCCAGCCCTCGGCGCCTTCGGAATCGCGCACGCGCCGCCAGTTCTCGAACTCGGCGGTGATTTCGACCGGCAGGCCCGAGCGGGTGTAGACCCAGGCGACGTCGTTGTCCTTGGTCGGACCGGCCCGCACATTCACATGATCGGATTTGAGGCTGACATATCGTGGCACCGGCAGGCCGCTCGTGGTGGTGGCCGAATCCTTGGCCGAAAACCCTGTGCTGACGGAAGCGACAAGCCAGCACGCCGCCAGCACCGCTACCGAACAGAAACGCCCCAACGCCATCAACCCGTCTCCTGCCGAGTCACGCCCAACTCGAATTCTCCGAGTTGAAACCGCCCGCTAACGCCCGAAACCCCAGACCCCGTGCCCCGCTTTGGCCGTACCCGGCTTGCGACGGCCGAGGGTTCTTGTCTTGGCCCGGTCTTCTGATAGAGAGGACGGAACGCCTAGAACCAGAACGCCTGGATTTTCCGCCGAAAATCCGAGGCAAGTATTGGGGAACCCAAGGGACTTAACCTCGGCAAACAGCCGGATACCGAGACCGCGTGGCCATCGCAGTGTCGAACAACCGGGTTAATGAGGTCTGAACGGCGCGCGTCTGCGCACCTCCCTCATGAGAGCAGGACATGTCGATCAAGAAAAAACCTCTCGTCGTCGTCACTCGCAAATTGCCGGACTCGATCGAGACCCGGATGCGCGAGCTGTTCGACGCGACGTTGAATCTCGACGACACGCCGATGACGCCGCAGCAGATTGCCGAAGCCAGCCGCTCGGCTGACGTGTTGGTGCCGACCGTCACCGACACGATCAGCGAGGAGATGCTCAAGCACCCTGACTGCAAGCTGCGCATGATCGCCAATTTCGGCAACGGCGTCGACAATATCGACGTCGCGGCGGCACATGCGCGCGGCATCACCGTGACCAACACGCCGAAGGTTTTGACCGAAGATACCGCCGACATGACCATGGCGCTGATTCTCGCGGTGCCGCGGCGGCTGATCGAAGGCGCAACGATCCTCCCCGACGGCAAGAACTGGCCGGGCTGGTCGCCGACCTGGATGCTCGGCCACCGCATCGGCGGCAAACGCCTCGGCATCATCGGCATGGGCCGCATCGGCCAGGCGGTGGCTCGCCGCGCGCGCGCCTTCGGCCTGCAGATCCACTATCACAACCGCCGTCCGGTGGCGCCTGTTATTGCCGAGGAACTCGGCGCGACCTATTGGGAAAGCCTCGACCAGATGCTGGCGCGGATGGACATCATCTCGGTGAACTGTCCGCACACGCCGGCAACCTATCACCTGTTGTCGGCCCGGCGGCTCAAGCTGATCCGCAAAGACGCCTACATCGTCAACACCGCGCGCGGCGGCGTGATCGACGAGGACACGCTGATCAAGCTGCTCGAAGCCGGTGACGTCGGCGGCGCCGGCCTCGACGTCTACGAGCACGAGCCCGCGGTCAATCCGAAACTGGTTCGGCTGGCGAAAGCCGGCAAGGTGACGCTGTTGCCGCATATGGGCTCGGCCACCATCGAAGGCCGCGTCGAGATGGGCGAGAAGGTGATCATCAACATCCGGACCTTCCTCGACAACCACAAGCCGCCAGATCGCGTGCTGCCCAGCATGCTGTGAGCGGGAGGCTTCAACGAAGTCGTCCCTGCGAAAGCAGGGACCCATAACCACAGGCCTTTGTGGTTACGACACGCTAGGGCCTAAGGTCTTCCTGACAAGCAACATCGGTGGTTATGGGTCCCGGCTCGCGCTTCGCTTGGCCGGGACGACGATAGATTTTTCGCTCTTCCGCTTCTCCCGCTTCCGCCAATCCGCAATAAACGCCACGAACGCGGCAAGCGCCGGCGGCGGCTGGCGACGGCTCGGATAATACAGAAACGGTCCCGGAAACGGCGGGCACCAGTCGTCGAGCACGCTGACCAGCGCGCCCGACTTGATGCCGTACCGAACATAACCTTCGAACGTCAGCCAGAAGCCCACCCCGTCATGGACGGCGCGCAACGCCAGCCCCAGATGGGTCGCGACCAGCTTGGCCGGCGGTGAAACCTTCACGACACGGCCCGCTTTCTCAAACTCCCAGTCCAGCATCGCGCCGCTGCCGAAGCGGGTGCGGATACAGGCATGGTCGAGCAGATCCTTCGGCACTTGCGGTCGACCATGCTGAGCAACATATTCCTTCGACGCCACCACTGCGTAACGCTGTGGCGCCCCGAGCGAGACCGCGATCATGTCCTGCGCCAGATGTTCGCCATAGCGCACGCCGGCGTCGAACCCGCCGGCGACGATATCGACAAACGAACTCTCGCCGACGATCTCCAGCTCGATCTTGGGATGCTTCTCGAGAAACGGCGCGACCATCGGCGCCATCACCAGGTCGATTGCCGGTGGCGGCGCGTTGATGCGCAAACGCCCCGACGGCACGGCCCGCAGGCCGCGCACCTGATCGAGCGCCGCGCCGACATCCGAGAGCGCCGGGCCGACGCGCCCCAGCAACAACTCGCCGGCTTCGGTGAGGGCTACGCTGCGCGTGGTGCGATTCATCAGGCGCACACCGAGCAGCTCTTCCATGTCGCGCAGCCGCTGGCTGATGCTTGAGACGGAGACGCCCTGCTCGATCGCGGCACGGCGGAAATTCCGGGTGCGCGCCACGGCAACAAAAACGTCGAGGTCGCGGAGGTCGAGATCTTTCATTGTTTGACATAGTGAACAAGCTGTTTGGAATTGTCCATCTTACCGGCTCAGTCGAAAAGGTCCATATCCGCCTCGTCATCACGGCGCAGATCCGGCGCCGACTACGAGGAGAACCGCCATGGAACGACGCAAACTCGGCTCTACCGGCCCAACCGTTTCTGCCATCGGCCTCGGTTGCATGGGCATGTCAGACTTCTACGGCCCGGCCGACCGCAGCGAGAGCATCGCCACCATCCACGCCGCGCTCGATGCCGGCATCACCCTGCTCGACACCGGCGATTTCTACGGCATGGGTCACAATGAAATGCTGATCGGCGAAGCGCTCGCTGCGCGCGGCCGCGACAACGTCCAGCTCAGCGTCAAGTTTGGCGCGCTGCGCGACCCCGCAAAGAACTGGTCCGGCTATGACAGCCGCCCGGCGGCGATCAAGAATTTCCTCGCTTATTCGCTGCAGCGGCTCCGCGTCGAGACCATCGACATCTATCGGCCGGCGCGGCTCGATCCGGCCGTGCCGATCGAGGAGACGGTCGGTGCGATGGCCGACATGGTGAAGGCCGGTTGGATCAGGCATATCGGCCTGTCGGAAGTCGGCGCGGAGACCATTCGACGCGCCCATGCGGTGCACCCGATCACCGACCTGCAGATCGAATACTCACTGATCTCGCGCGGCATCGAGGATGACATCCTGCCGACCTGCCGCGAACTCGGCATCGGCATCACGGCCTATGGCGTGCTGTCGCGCGGGCTGATCAGCGGACACTGGACGGCCGATCGCGGGACCAAGGATTTTCGTGCCATGAGCCCGCGTTTCCAGGGAGGCAATCTCGACGCCAATCTGGCGCTGGTGGATTCATTGCGTGCGATTGCAAGCGAGCTCGGCGCCTCCCCCGCACAGGTCGCGATTGCATGGGTCGCGGCGCAGGGCAACGACATCGTGCCGCTGGTCGGCGCCCGCCGCCGTGACCGCCTCGCTGAGGCGCTCGGCGCGCTCGATGTAAAACTGACGCGGGCTCACTTGTCCGCGCTGGCCGAGGCGTTTCCGCCCGGCGTGGCGGCCGGGGCGCGCTATCCGGAGTCGCAACTTGCGCATATGGACAGCGAGAAGCGGTGAATACTACGCCGCGTGCCCGCTCAAATCAGTGATCGTAGGCGTATCGCCGTTGAGCGGGTTTTGCGGATCGCGTGTGTAGCGCAATGTTTCAAACCGCATCGCGCGTGCATCGACCATCACCAGTCGGCCGACCAGGCTCTCGCCGAAGCCGACGATCTCGCGGATCGCTTCCAGCGCCATCATCGAGCCGAGCATGCCCGCCAGCGCGCCCATGACGCCGGCCTCGGCGCAGGCCGGTATGGTGCCGGGCGGCGGCGGTTCGGGAAACAGGCAGCGATAGGTCGGATTGAAGTGGCCGCCGGTGTCTCGTTCATGCGCCCGGATCGTGGTCAGCGATCCGTCGAACATCCCGAGCGCCGCCGTGATCAGCGGCTTGCCGGCAAAGAAGCAGGCATCGGAAACCAGATAGCGGGTCTCGAAATTGTCGGAGCCGTCGAGCACGAGATCGTAGTCGTCGATCAGCGACATCACGTTCCCCGCATCGAGACGCACGCCATGCGCCTCGAAACGAACGTGGGGATTGAGCGCGTGAACGGTCTCCGCGGCGCTGTCGACCTTGGGCCGCCCGATGTCCGGCGTGGCGTGGATGATCTGCCGCTGCAGATTGGACAGCGAGACCACGTCGTCATCGACAGCGCCGAGCCTGCCGACACCGGCCGCCGCCAGATACATCAGGACGGGCGCGCCAAGTCCGCCGGCGCCGATCACCAGCACGGATGCCGCTTTCAGGGCGGCCTGCCCGGGACCGCCGACTTCGCGCAGCACGATATGGCGGGCGTAGCGTTCAAGTTCGTCGGCGCTCAGCATGAGCGTGCTGTCCTTCCTTCGCTGGCAAACCCTCATGGTGAGGAGCGCGGAACGCGCGTCCACCGGACGATGCTTCGCATCGCCGGGATACCATGAGGCCCGGCCGGGCCTTCATCCTTCGAGACGCCGCTTCGCGGCTCCTCAGGATGAGGCGATAATCCCCCTGAACCGGGGCGCGGTTGTTGCCGACTAAACAGATGTGCTTAATTGGCCGGGCGTCAATGATCGCACTCTCCTTATTCTGCCGGGATTTGTCATGAGATTGGTGCTTTCAGCAACATTGATGATCGCAGCCTCGGCTTTTGTGATCTCCGGGGCCGCCGCGCAGGCGCAAATGACGCCCCCTTCCACGACGGGCGCCAAGCCGAAGCAAGTCACGACGGTGCCGACCCGTCCCGCGCTGCAGAAGCCGGAGGACACGGCGAAGGCCTTGGGCCAGGCCGAGCGGCTGGCGCTGCAGTCGGACCTCGCCTGGGTCGGGCAATATAACGGCGCCATCACCGGCGACGTCAGCGAGCGCATGGTCAATGCGATCAAGGAATTCCAGAAGTCGCGCGGGGCTAAATCAACCGGCGTGCTCAATCCGCAGGAGCGCGGCCTCCTCGCCGACACTGCCAGAAAAAAACAGGAAAGCGTCGGTTGGAAAATCGTCATCGATCCCGGCACTAGCGCGCGGCTCGGCATTCCCACCAAGCTGGTGCCGCAGCAGGCCAGCGACGCCAACGGCACCAAATGGACGTCACCAACCGGCACGATCCAGATCCAGCTTTCGCGGCGCAAGGAAGCCAATCCGACCACGGCAAAACTCGCCGAGCGCGAGAAGAAAGAGCCGGGCCGCACCATCGATTACACCGTGGTCAAGCCGGATTTCTTCGTCCTGTCCGGCCTGCAGGGCCTGAAGAAGTTTTATATGCGCGGCACCTTCAAAGGCGACGAGGTCCGCATCCTCACCATCATGTACGACCAGGCAACCGAAAACACCGTCGAGCCCGTGGTGATCGCGATGTCGAGCGCGTTCAACGCATTTCCGGCGGCCGCGCAGACGGCGGGGCCTCCCCCGCGCAAGAGCGTGGAGTACGGCACCGGTGTCGTCGTCGGCGACGATGGCGCGATTCTGGCCGACCGCCAGATCACCGACGGCTGCCTCACGGTCGCGATCGCAGGGTTCGGCAATGCCGATCGTGTCGCCGAGGACAAGGAGCACGATCTGGCGCTCTTGCGCATCTATGGCGCGCGCGGGCTGAAGGCGCTCAATCTCGCCAATGCCGCCACCAAACCGACGCTCGACCTCACCGGCATTGCCGATCCGCAGAACCAGGGCGGCGGCGTGGCGGTGACCAGCACCAGGGCCACGGTGGCCCAGCTAGGCGGCAGCAGCGATATCGCGCTGACGCCCGCGCCGGCGCTTGGCTTCTCCGGCGCGCCCGCGCAGGACGGCGACAGCAAATTCGCCGGCATCGCGCTGTTGAAGCCAATTCAAGTGGCGGGACCTACCAATGGCGTGCCGGCGCCGCAAGCGATGCTGGTGACCGCCGAAACGGTACGCGACTTCCTCAAGGCCAACGGCATCAACGCGGCTGGCGGATCGACGGACGCCAAAGCGTCGGTGGTCCGCGTGATCTGCGTCAGGAAGTAGGAGTTCGTGTTCCGGACGCGGTGCAGCGCGTCAGCGGTGGACCGCAGAGCCGGGACCTATACCGCCGGGTGTGCCGTCCGCACGCCAGCAGGCCGCATGACGTCGGCGAGTGGCATGGTGGCGGCCATCGGCCAGCCGGATATGGGCCATGCCGTCGATGATCGGGCGCCGATGCGCCGCACGGCAGTATTTGCCCGGATGACCACACTTCCATAATCGGGCATCATTGCAAGCTGACTGATTCGGACTACCGCGATCCCCTGACCTTTGGATCGGGCTGGGCACGTCTGAGCGAGCGCGTAACTCGGCGTCGCAGAATGCGGCGCGGCTCGTGTGCCGTAACCAAAATGCCTGAAAGCCATCCAAAGGATCTGAAATGCAGACGATCGTATTGGCCACCCAGAAGGGTGGCTCCGGCAAAAGCACGCTCGCCATCAGCCTTGCGCTTGCCGCCATCCGGGCCGGGCACAATGTCCGCCTGATCGAGACGGACTCGCAGGGCACCCTTTCGAATTGGAAGCGCCGCCGCCCCTATGCCGCGCCGGTCGTCGAGCCGGTCTATGCCGCCAGGGAGGTCGAGCACCGCCTGCAATCGCTCGATCGCGAGGGCGTGACGGTAGCGATCGTGGATACCGCCGGCGGCGTCAGCGCCGCGACCAATTCAGCGATTCGTTATGCGGATTTCTGCCTGATCCCGACGCGCCCGAGCATCGCGGACATTGAGGCGACCGCCCCGACGCTCAGCGTCGTCAGGGCCTGGCGCAAGCCGTTCGCCTATGTCCTGAACCAGACGCCGATCCGGGGCACGCGCCTCACCAGCGCGGAGACCGCGCTGAGCGACGAGGCCGCGCTCGACATCGGCGATATCCTTGCCAAACCCTTCATCGTGATGCGCAACGATCATCAGGATGCGCTCAGCGCCGGACTTGCGGTCTGCGAATACGCGCCGTGCGGCAAATCTGCCGAGGAAATCCGCGCTCTGTGGCAGTGGATCGAAGTGCAGCTCGGCAATATGGCAGCGGCCGGCGACGAGCCGATCATCGAGGAGTTGGTGGAAACGCCTGCGATACTTCCGGCTATGGCTGCGCTGCCGGTCATCGCGAACGACAGCGCTCTCTTCCTGAGAGCGCCGGCTCGAGTCTGACATTCCCGCTTCGCGGGAAGACGGACGCAATCCAGCCGACCAGCCCCGCTGGATTGCTTCGCTCCGCCTACCTGTTCCGGCGCAGCCATTGTTCCCGCGTCACACGCCATCGTTCCGCTAGCGTCTGACCGTTGTGATGGGCAAGCTCGGTGTAGCCGACCAATTCGGCACCGGTCTTTTGCTTGACCCGGCGCGATGCCTCATTGGTTACCGCGTTACAGACGTAGAAAACCTCGAGGCCGAGTACGCCGAAGACGAAATTGTTCACCTCCGCGACGGCTTCGCTCATCAGGCCTTGATTCCAATAGCGCTCCGCGAGCCAGAAGCCCCGGTTGCCCTTCGCATTATCCGCCCTCGGGCGAAAGCGAATATTCCCGATCGCCTCGCCATCACCGCCGCGCAACACCAGCATCCAATTATAGATCTCTTCCCCTGCGGCGACCCTCTCCAACTCCCTCGTAATGAAAGTGGTCGCGCCGTCCTCCGGATATGGCCAGGGGACAACCGATGCGAGATGCTGGATGATATTCCAGTTGTTGAAATGACGTTGGATCGCCGGCGCATCGGATAGCGCCAGCGGCCGCAAGATCAGTCGCCTCGTTTCGAGCGTCGGCGTGATGGTCATTTCTGACATTTCGGACACCAGAAGGTTGAACGGCCGTTCTGTACGAAGCGTCGCACGACACCGCCGCAGCCTTTAGTTTGGCACTTCTCGCCCTCGCGATCATAGACCTGGAACGAGTGCTGGAAATAGCCGAGTTCGCCCGAGGTCAGCCGATGATCGTTGATCGAGGAGCCGCCGGCCTTGATGGCCTGATTGAGCACTGTGTGAATTGCATTCACCAGCCGCCCGGCATGGTCGGTCGGCTCGCCCGTCTTCGTTGCCAGCGTCGCCGCCAACCGGCGCGGCGAAAGATGCGAGCGGTACAGCGCCTCGCAGACGTAGATATTGCCGAGGCCGGCAACCACGCGCTGGTCGAGCAGCGCGGCCTTCAGGCTGGTCTTCTTGTTGAAGCAGGACCGCGCCAGCATCGCGGCGTCGAATTCGTTGCCGAGCGGCTCGGGCCCGAGACCCTTCAATAGCGGTTCATCCTCCAGCACGTTGCGGGCAATAATCTTCATGTAACCGAAGCGGCGCGGATCGTTGAACACGACGGACCTGCCCGACGACATGTGAAACACCACGTGATCATGCGCGCGGTCCTCGCTGCGCGGATGGTGGAATTGGCCGGGCGCATTGTTAGCGCCGCCATCGAGCACCCGGAACGAGCCGGACATGCCCAGATGCATCAGCAGCACGTCGCCGGAGGTAAGGTCCGCCATCAGATATTTGGCACGGCGGCCAAGGCCGGTCACCGTCTGGCCCTCCAGCCGAGCGATAAAGTCTTTTTGAAAGGGAAACCGCAAATCCTTGCGCCGGGCTTCCGCCTTGAGGATTTTCGCCCCCTCCATGGCGGGTTGCAGGCCGCGGCGGACGGTCTCAACTTCGGGCAATTCAGGCATGCAGGCATTCACCTTATGGAGGTGACGTGATAGCGCCATTGCGACGGGCGCGCTATGGTCCGGTAGTGGAGTACATCTAATGGATCGGCCGGATCAAACCACCCATTTTGGCTTCAGGGACGTGCCCTTAGGGGACAAGCAGTCGCTGGTGAACGACGTGTTTCACAGCGTGGCAAGGCGCTATGACCTGATGAACGACCTGATGTCGGCGGGCCTGCACCGGGTCTGGAAAGACGTCATGATCACGGCGCTCAACCCGCCGAAAAGTGATGCGCCGTTTGCGCTGCTCGATGTCGCCGGCGGCACCGGCGACATCGCCTTCCGCGCGGCCAAGGCCGCAGGCTTTGGCTTCCGCGCCACCGTCTGCGACATCAATACGGATATGCTGGAAGTGGGTCACAACCGCGCGCTGGCGCAGCATCTCGACCATCAGGTGTCTTTCGTCGAAGGCAATGCCGAGACGCTGGCTTTCCCGGATCGTTCGTTCGACGCCTACACGATCGCCTTCGGCATTCGCAACGTGCCGCGGATCGATGTGGCGCTGCGCGAAGCCTATCGCGTGCTGCGGCCGGGCAGCCGATTCCTCTGTCTGGAATTCTCCACCGTCGACGTTCCCGGACTGGACTGGCTGTACGACCAGTTCTCGTTCAAGGTGATCCCACCGCTCGGCCGCGCCGTGACCGGCGATGCCGAATCCTATCAGTATCTCGTCGAATCGATCCGGAAATTTCCCCGGCCCAATGTATTTGCCGAGATGATCCGCGGCGCCGGCTTTGCGCGGGTGAAGTGGGAAAGCCTGTCCGGCGGGATCGTGGCGCTGCATTCGGGCTGGCGCTTGTGATTTCTGCGGCGACCCACATCGCGCGGCTTGTCCGCGCCGCTTACGTGTTCGCGCGCGAGGGCGTGTTCGGCGTCATTGATCCGAGCCTGGTGCCGGCGCCCGGGCAGCTCGCGCTGCGGCTGGCGCGATTGATCGAGCGGCCCGGTGCCAAATCCGGCCCGCGACTATCCCGCGCGCTGACGCGGCTGGGACCGGCCTACCTCAAGCTCGGACAGTTTCTGGCGACCCGCCCCGACGTGGTCGGGGTTGCGATGGCGCGCGACCTGGAAAGCCTGCAGGACAGGCTGCCGCCGTTTCCGCAAAGTGAAGCGGAAGCGGTGATCGCGCTGTCGCTGGAACGCTCTGTGGCTAAGGCCTTTGTCAGCCTCGGCCCGGCGGTCGCCGCCGCGTCCATCGCGCAGGTGCATCGTGGCGAGATCCAGCGCAATGGCGTGCGCCAGCCGGTCGCCGTAAAGGTACTCCGGCCCAACGTTGCCTCGCGCTTTCGCCGCGACCTCTCCGACTTCTTCTTTGTCGCACACAACGCGGAAGCGCATTCGGCCGAAGCGCGGCGGCTGCGGCTGATCGAGGTCATCAACACGATGTCGCGCTCGGTCGCGATGGAGATGGACCTGCGGCTTGAGGCTGCCGCTCTTTCCGAGATGGCGGAGAACACCCGCGACGATCCGGATTTCCGCGTGCCGGTGGTCGACTGGGACCGCACCACTCATAACGTGCTGACGATGGAGTGGATTGACGGCATCGCACTGAACGACCATGCGCGCCTCGAAGCAGCGCAAGTCGATTTGCCCGACCTCGGGCGCAAGGTGATCCAGAGTTTCCTGCGCCACGCGCTGCGCGACGGCTTCTTTCATGCCGATATGCATCCCGGCAATCTGTTTCTCGACGATACCGGCCGGCTGGTGGCGGTCGATTTCGGTATCATGGGCCGGCTCGGTGTGAAGGAGCGGCGCTTCCTCGCCGAAATTCTGTTGGGCTTCATCACGCGCGACTACCGCCGCGTTGCGGAAGTCCATTTCGAGGCCGGCTACGTGCCGGGGCATCATTCGGTGGAAAATTTCGCGCAGGCCATCCGCGCCATCGGCGAGCCGATCCACAACCGCACCGCCGAAGAAATCTCGATGGCGAAGCTGTTGACCCTGCTGCTCGAGGTCACCGGCCTGTTCGACATGCAGACCCGGCCCGAACTGATCCTGCTGCAGAAGACCATGGTGGTGGTCGAAGGCGTTGCCCGCGGATTCGACCCGAAACTGGACATTTGGAAAGTGGCAGACCCCGTGGTGCGCGAATGGATCGAGCGCAATCTCGGCCCGCTCGGGCGGGTTCAGGGCGCCATGACCGGCGCCGGCGAACTCGGCCGCGTGATGACGGGCCTGCCGGCGATCGCCTCGCGGGCGGTTGCCGTGATTGAGAACATGGAAAAGATGACCCGCGAGGGCCTGACGCTGTCGCCGGAGACTATTGCGGCCCTGGGCCGTGCAGAAGGCCGCAAGAGCCGTTGGCGCACGGTGGCGCTCTGGATCATTGCGGCGACGTTTATCGGAATTCTGTTTGCGATCCTGCAGTTGTGATTGCAATGCTAGCATATCGTGCTAGCATTGACTGCATAATTTTGCCGGAGGCCGCCCTATGGCCAGCCTGACCATCCGAAAACTCGATGAAGCCGTCAAAGCCTATCTGCGGCTCAGGTCGGCGGGAAACGGCCGCTCCGTCGAAGAGGAAGTCCGGGTCATCCTGGGAGAACTAATCCAAGGGCGTCCCGAACTATCAGGCGCCACACTACCCTCCGCAGAGGCAGCGCCGTCGGCCAGCGCCTCCAGCACGCGGAACGTCACCCTGATCATCGGCGGCGGCATTGCCGCGTTCAAGTCGCTGGAGCTGATCCGGCGGCTGAAGGAGCGACACATTCACGTCCGCTGCGTGCTAACCAAGGCCGCCCAGCAATTCGTCACGCCGCTTTCGGCCAGCGCGCTGTCGCATGAGCGCGTCTATACGGACCTGTTCAATCCCGAGAGCGAATTCGACGCCGGCCATATCCGGCTGGCGCGCGAATGCGATCTGATCATCGTGGCGCCGGCGACCGCCGACCTGATGGCGAAGATGGCGCACGGCCATGCCGACGATCTCGCTACCGCCATCCTGCTGGCAGCCAACCGGCCGATCCTGCTGGCGCCTGCGATGAACCCCCTGATGTGGAACAACGCCGCCACCCGCCGCAACGTCATGCAGCTTCGCCGCGACGGCGTTCACATGATCGGCCCCACCGCCGGGGAAATGGCTGAGTCCAATGAGGCCGGCATCGGGCGGATGTCGGAGGCGGTCGAGATTGCCGCCGCCGCCATCGATATCCTGCGCCCGCCGCGACCGCGTCCGCTCGCGGGCAAGCGTGTGCTGATCACGGCAGGGCCGACGCATGAGGCGATCGATCCTGTGCGCTATATCGCCAACCGCTCCTCCGGCAAGCAGGGTTTTGCCATCGCCGCCGCGGCACAGGCCGCGGGCGCGGACGTCACGCTGGTGTCCGGCCCGGTCGACTTGCGCGATCCCCCCGGCGTCACGGTGATCCGGGTCGAATCGGCGCGTGACATGCTGCATCGGGTGGAAGCCGCCTTGCCGGCGGACATCGCGATCTTCGCCGCCGCCGTTGCCGACTGGCGCGTTGCCAATGAAGGCGAGCAGAAACTAAAAAAGACGTCCGCCGGCATGCCGCAGCTCACATTGGTGGAAAATCCCGACATTCTGGCGACGATCTCGAAACTGAAGGAGAAGCGTCCGCCGCTGGTGATCGGTTTTGCCGCCGAGACCGAACATCTGATTGACAATGCAAAGGCCAAGATCGTGCGCAAGGGCTGCGACTGGATCGTCGCCAATGACGTTTCGCCTGCCTCCGGTGTGATGGGCGGCGACCGCAACACTGTTCACCTGCTGACGCGCGATGGCGAGGAGATCAACGTCGACAGCATTAAAGTGGAGTCTTGGCCGGTGATGACCAAGGAACAGGTCGCAGCCGAACTGGTGGCGAAGATTGCGCAGACCATGGAGAAGAATTCGTGAGCGTGATGGTGAAGGTCGACGTCTGCCAACTGCCACATGGTGAAGGCCTCGCACTGCCGGCCTATCAGAGCGCCGATGCCGCCGGGCTCGACCTGCTCGCGGCGGTGCCGGCGGATACGCCGCTGATCCTCCCGCCCGGAAAATTCGCGATGGTGCCGACCGCGCTCACGATCGCGCTGCCTTCCGGATATGAGGCGCAGGTGCGGCCGCGCTCCGGGCTTGCCGCCAAACACGGCGTCACGGTGCTGAACTCGCCCGGCACGGTGGATGCGGATTACCGCGGCGAGATCAACGTGCTCCTGATTAACCACGGCGATACGCCCTTTCCAATCAAGCGCGGCGAGCGCATCGCGCAGATGGTGATCGCGCCTGTGGTGCAAGCGGAACTGGTTCCCGTCACTTCGCTGACGGCAACCGGCCGTGGCAGTGGCGGTTTTGGCTCGACCGGCCGCTGAATCCTTTCAATTTGAACGGTTCGGAACGACGCCGCCTTGATTTTTTCACAGGCAGTTTTGCGTTCACGGTCTGGACTCTTACCGGTCGACTTCCGAAGGGGATACTCTCGACCCGATTCGTGTAGAGCGCGACCAGCAAAAGTGGGGTCCGGTTTTGTGTCCGGGCGCGCTCAATCCTTAGTCGGCGCACAATCTCAACGCAAACCGCTCACATTTTGGCGGATTATGCGCTGGGGGTGGTGCCTGCAGTCATGCGTTCTTGGGGCAAATAATGTCGGGCGTAGTCGCTGCGATGCGTCGAACCCTGCTGTCGTGCACCTCGCTGGCGCGCCACGGCGTGATTGCGCTCGCCACCGCCTTCTCGGCGCTGCCGGAGCCCGCTTTGGCCGACGAATTGACCATCACGCAGGCGATTTCCGCCTTGTTCGCCCTCAATCACCAGGAGTTCGCGGCGCTGACCACGGCGCTATCGCTGCTCGGCTTTACTGTGGTGGCCGCAATCCTGCTAATGCGCACGCGCATTCGGGCCACCCGGACGGAACTCGACCTGCGCTCCGACATCGCCGATCTGCAGGTACAGGCCGACCGGCTGCGCGCGCTGTTGTTCGCCGAGCCGCAGATCCTGATTGCCTGGGCCGCGGGGGACAACCGGCCCCAGATCAGCGGCGACACTTCGCTTCTGATCTCGCAGGAAGCACTGTCGAATTCGCCGCAACGCATTCTCGCCTTTGGAACCTGGCTGCCGCCGGAACCGGCGCTGCGCATGGACCGTGCGGTCGACGCGCTGCGCGAGGCCGGCGAAGGTTTTCTGCTCAACCTCTCCACCTCGAGCGGCCGCGCCATCGAAGCGATGGGCCGTGCCATTGGGGGACAAGCCATTGTGCGGATTCGCGAACTCGGCGGCTTGCGCCGTGAACTCGCCGAATCCAATCTCCGCTACAGGACGCTTTTGGAGGAGACCGAGTTGTTGCGCAACTTCGCCGCCGCGGCGCCCTGGCCGATCTGGGCCAAGAGCGCCGAGGGCAATCTGCGTTACGCGAACGCGGCCTATGTGCGGGCCACCGAAGGCGCAAGCGTCGCGGACACGATCTACCGCAACCTCGAGCTCCTGGAGAACGACCAGCGTTCCGAGATGGGCCGGGTGCTGAACGACAATTCCACCTACGCCGCGCGGCTGCCGATCGTGGTCGGCGGCGAGCGACGCATCTATGATGTTCAGGCGCTCAAGCTCGGCGGCGGCAGCGCCGGCATCGCCATCGACGCCAGCGAGGCGACCCAGTTGCGCGACGCCATGGAGCGGATGGCGGAAGCCCACCGCCGCACCCTCGACCAGTTGTCGTCGGGGGTTGCCGTATTCGACGGCCAGCGGCGGCTTGCCTTCTACAACGAATCGTACCGGCGGCTGTGGGGCCTCGATCAAGCCTTCCTCGATTCCAACCCCGACGACTCAAGCGTGCTCGACCGGCTGCGCGCGGCGCGCAAACTGCCCGAACAGCCCGATTTCCGCGCCTGGAAGGCCAAGCTCCACGACGCCTACCGCGCCGTCGAGCCGGAGAACTACACCTGGTTTCTGCCCGACGGCCGCGCCGTCAGCGTCGTCACCACGCCGAACCTCGAAGGCGGCGTCACCTATCTGTTCGACAATGTCACCGAGAGCCTCGATCTCGCACGCCGCTATGACCGGCTGACCCGGGTCCAGCATGAAACGCTCGACAATCTGGCTGAAGCGGTCGCCGTGTTCGGTAGCAACGGCCGTGTGGAACTGTTCAATCCCGCTTTCCTGAAAATGTGGAAGCTCTCGGCGGAATCGCTCAAAGAGCAGCCCCACATCGAGACCGTGGAAGCGTGGTGCAAGCCGCTGTTCGACGACGCGCTGACCTGGCGGGCGCTGCGCGAGGCGATCACCGCGATCGAGAACCGGGCGCAGGTGGCGCTGAAACTCGAGCGCAAGGACGGCAGCGTGCTGGATTGCATGACCATGCCGCTACCCGACGGCGCGACGCTTTTGACGTTCCAGGACATCACCGACACCGAAAATGTCGAGCGCGCGCTGCGCGAGCGCAACGAGGCGCTGGAAGCTGCCGACCAGATGAAGGTGGATTTCGTCCACCACGTGTCCTACGAGCTGCGCGCACCGCTGACCACCATCATCGGCTTTGCACATTTCCTCAGCGATCCCTCGACCGGCCCGCTGACGCCAAAGCAGGCCGAGTATCTGGACTACGTTACCAAGTCGACCAACGCGCTGCTCGCGCTCACCAACAACATCCTCGATCTCGCCACCATTGATGCCGGCGCCATGAAGCTCGAGCTCGGGCCGGTCAATATCGAAAAAGCCATTCAGGCCGCCGCCGAAGGCATCCAGGACCGGCTGGCGACCGACCGCATCGAGCTCAAGGTCGATATCGATCCTGAGATCGGCAACTTCACCGGCGACGAGCGGCGCGTGGTGCAAGTGCTCTATAACCTGCTTGCCAACGCCGTCGGGTTCTCGCCGCACGATGCCGCGGTCACGATCAGCGCGCGGCGAACCGAGCACCGCGTGATCTTCACCGTCTCCGATTCCGGCCCCGGCATTCCCGCCGAGGTGAAAGACAAGGTATTCGACTGGTTCGAGAGCCACTCCCACGGCTCGCGCCACCGCGGCGCCGGCCTCGGCTTGTCGCTGGTACGCTCGTTCGTCGAACTGCATGGCGGCAAGGTGCGCGTCGACTCGGTCGTCGGCAGAGGCACGACCGTCACCTGCGATTTCCCGATCGACCAGAACGCCCACCGTAACGCTGCCGAATGACCGCGCCCGCGACATTTACGGTGGCGTTGGCGAACGAGGCGGCAACGGCGCATCTGATGGCCGACCTCGCGCTGCTGGTCGGCCCCGGCGACGTCATTACGCTGTCGGGCGATCTCGGCGCGGGAAAGACCGCGGCGGCGCGCGCCATGATCCGTTATCTCGCCGACGATCCCGCGCTCGAAGTGCCGAGCCCGACTTTCACGCTGGCGCAGAGCTACGAGCTGCCATTTCCGATTGTCCACGCCGATCTCTACCGCATCAACGATTCGAGCGAGCTGGAGGAAATCGGCTTGTCGCCACTGCCGGAGGACACGCTGGCGCTGATCGAGTGGCCGGAGCGCGCACCCGACGCACTGCCCGAAGATCGCATTGACATCGCCTTCAGCCATCGTCCCGCGCTCGGATCGAGCGCACGGGCCGCCGAAATCACCGGCTATGGCAAGGCAGCGGCGCAGGTGGCGCGACTAAGCAGCTTGCGCAAATTTCTCGCTGAGGCAGGCTTTCTGGATGCAGCGCGCGAGCGCATGCCCGGCGACGCCTCGACGCGCTCCTATGCGCGTCTGATCGGCGACGATGGCACATCCATCCTGATGAATTCGCCGCGCCGTCCGGATGGACCGGCGATCTATGGCGGAAAATCCTACAGCGCGGCCGTTCATCTCGCCGAGGATGTCAAGCCGTTCGTCGCCATCGACAATGGCCTGCGTGCACACGGCTTCTCGGCGCCCGCGATCCGCCACGCCGATCTCGATTCCGGTTTTCTGATCACCGAGGATTTCGGCAGCGCCGGCATCGTCGAAGGCGATCCGCCGCGGCCGATCGCCGAGCGCTATGAGGCGGCAACCGACATGCTCGCGGCGTTACACCGCGAAACCCTGCCCGAAACGGCGCCGCTTGGGCCGCAGGGCTCTTACGAAATTCCGGTCTACGATATCGATGCATGGCTGGTCGAGATCGGGCTGATGCTCGAATGGTATCTGCCGGTTCGCGGCGCTGCAGTCAGTTCGCAACAACGCGACGAATTCATCGCGATGTGGCGAACGCTGTTGGAAAAGCCGGCGGCTGCACCGCGAACCTGGGTGCTGCGTGATTTTCATTCGCCCAACATCATCTGGCTCGACGATCGCACCGGGATTTTACGTGTCGGCATCATCGACTTCCAGGACGCCGCATTGGGCCCTGCCGCCTACGATCTGGTTTCCCTGCTGCAGGACGCGCGTATCGACGTCCCCGAACCACTCGAGTTGTCGCTTTTGACCCGCTACATCAAGGCGCGCCGCGCGGCAGATGGCCAATTCGATCCGGCCAGCTTTGCCGAGCTCTACGCCATCATGTCGGCGCAGCGTAATACGCGCCTGCTCGGTACCTTCGCCCGGCTCAACGGGCGCGACGGCAAGCCGCAATATCTGCGCCACCAGCCCCGGATCTGGACCTACCTGAACCGCTCGCTGGCGCACCCCGCGCTGGCGGCGTTTCGCGAATGGTACGCCGCCAACGTGCCGCCGCCGCTGCCCTGATTTACCTCCTGTTAGCCACCCCGCATTTAATCTGGAACCGGCACGCTGCGCAGGCGTGGCCAGCATCTTTTGAAGCGGAAGGACGGCCATGGCGGCGGCGGAACGGCGCAAGGGAGATCGAGTCGTGTTCGAGCGCGGCTTTGCGGCGCACATGATGGGAATCGACGGCACCTGGCGGCGTGATTGCGTGATGGAAGACGTCTCCGAGACCGGCGCCAAGCTGACGGTCGAAGGCTCGGTCGAGGGCCTGCATCTGAAGGAATTCTTCCTGCTGTTGTCGTCGACGGGATTGGCCTATCGGCGCTGCGAGCTGGCCTGGGTCAATGGCGATCAGATCGGCGTCAATTTCCTGAAGCAGGGCGACAAGAAGAAGAAAATGGCCAAGCGCGGGGCCGAGGACGCCGACGCCTGAAATTGGCAAGCGCCGGCGCGCCGTCGTACGGCCGTCATGAGCGCCCACTAAGGCCTCATGGTTGGCTGGGTTCAAGCGAATCGCCGTGGTATGATCCGCGGCGCAATTTGATGGTTCGAGAAACTCCAAAAATGTCTGTTACGCCCACCAAAGCCATGGTCCTTGCCGCCGGTCTCGGTTTGCGCATGCGCCCGCTGACCGACCATATGCCGAAGCCGCTGGTGAGTGTGGCCGGCCAGCCGTTGCTCGATCACGTGCTCGACAAACTCGCCGGCGCCGGCGTCAGCGAGGCCGTGGTCAATGTGCATTACCTGCCTGACCAGATCATCCAGCACACGGCGAACCGTAGCCGGCCCCGCATCATCATTTCCGACGAACGCGACCAGGTGCTCGGCACCGGTGGCGCGGTGGTGAAGGCGCTGCCGCTGCTCGGCAAGGAGCCGTTCTTCCACGTCAACGCCGATACGATGTGGATCGACGGCGTGCGGCCCAATCTGACGCGGCTTGCCGAAACCTTCGATCCCGATCGCATGGACATCCTGCTCTTGATGGCGCCGACCACGAGCAGCATCGGCTATGCCGGCCGTGGCGACTACGCCATGCTGCCGGATGGCGCGCTGCGCAAGCGGCGCGAACACCAGGTGGTGCCGTTCGTCTACGCGGGTGCCGCGATCATGTCGCCGTCGCTGTTTGCCGACGCGCCTAAGAGCGAGTTTTCGCTGACCAAAATGTTCGACCGCGCCAACGAGCAGGAACGACTGTTTGGCCTCAGGCTCGACGGCGTATGGATGCATGTCGGAACCCCCGACGCGGTACAGGCCGCGGAAGAGGCGTTTTTGGAAAGCGTGGCCTAGCCGCATTCCGTAGTCCCGTAGGGTGGGCAAAGGCGCGTCGCGCCGTGCCCACCATGCATCCCGGATTTCGGTAGGAATGGTGGGCACGCTTCGCTTTGCCCACCCTACCGCTCAGACAAAAAATCTCGAAAACAAGCCCATGCAAAGTAGAATGGCGACTGCTTTGGCAGTGAGTAGCGGGGACGCCGGCCTCACCCGCATGACCTCTCCCTCCTCGCTCCCTATATTGGCGTCTGACCTCGAATCAGGAAGCCCATGCGCGTTTTCAGCGTTCCCGTCTCCGCACCGTTCCTGCGCACCGTCATCCGCGGCGCTGGTCGACGGCCGGCTGGTCGAGGGATTCGAGGCGCGCAAGGACCCGCTGAATCTCGCAACGGCAACGCTCTATCTGCCGACCCGGCGCGCCGGGCGGCTGGCGCGGGAGATATTTCTTGATGAGCTGAAGACCGATGCTGCGATCCTGCCGCGCATCGTAGCGCTCGGCGACATCGACGAGGACGAGCTGGCGTTTGCGGAAGGTTCCGAACAATTCAGCGGCGTCGCGCCGCTCGACGTTCCGCCAAAACTTGGCGAACTGGAGCGCCGCCTGACGCTGGCGCATCTGGTTGCGGCATGGGCAAAAAGCCCGGTGTCGGCGCCGCTCGTGGTCGGCGGCCCGGCCTCGACGCTAGCGCTGGCCGGCGATCTGGCGCGGTTGATGGACGACATGGTGACGCGCGGCGTCGCCTGGGAGGCACTCGACAAATTGGTACCCGACCAGTTCGACAAATATTGGCAGCACTCGCTGGAATTCCTGCGCATCGCGCGCAAGGCATGGCCGGAACACTTAAAGGAAATCGGCCGGATCGAACCTGCGGAACGGCGCGACCGCCTGATTGAGGCGGAAGCCGCGCGCCTGACCGCACATCATGAGGGGCCGGTGGTGGCGGCAGGTTCGACCGGCTCAATGCCGGCAACCGCGAAATTCCTCACTGCCGTAGCCCATCTGAAGCAGGGCGCGGTGGTGCTGCCGGGGCTCGACACTGATCTCGACGAGGAAGCCTGGCAGACGATTGGCGGCGTCAGGGACGCGCACGGCAAATTCACCACGCAGCCCTCCTCGAACCACCCGCAATTCGCGATGCATGGATTGCTGGATCGCTTCGGCATCAAGCGAAGCGACGTCGAAACCCTGGGTACGCCAGCGCAGCGGGGGCGCGAGGTGCTGGTATCGGAGACGATGCGCCCGTCGACGGCGACCGAGCAATGGCACGACCGGCTGGCGCAGGCGGAAGTGTCTGCCAGGATCGCTGCCGGCATGGCAAATCTCGCCGTCGTCGAAGCACCCAACTCGGAGATGGAAGCGCTGGCGATCGCGGTGGCGATGCGCGAGGCGCGGCACCTCGGTAAATCCGCCGCGCTGGTGACGCCGGATCGCGCGCTGGCACGGCGGGTGATGGCGGCGCTGAGGCGCTGGAATCTCGAATTTGATGATTCCGGTGGCGACGCGCTGATGGACACGCCAAGCGGTATTTTTGCCCGCCTCGCCGCAGAAGCCGCCGCCCAGGAGCTGGAGCCCCCGACGCTGCTCGCGCTACTGAAACATCCGCTGTTTCGGCTTGGTGGTGCATTCGGCGCGTTCAAGCACGCCATCGAGACCCTCGAACTGGCGCTGCTGCGCGGCACCCGGCCGCAGGCAGGAACGGCGGGCTTGGCACGCGACTTCGATCGCTTCTGCGTCGAGCTCGGAAAACTCCGGCGCAAGGAAGCTTCCTCGCTTCACGCCTCGGAGCCACGCGCGAAACTAAGGGATGACGAACTCGATCAGGCCCAAGCGCTGATCGCGGCGTTGCAGAAGGCGCTGTCGCCGCTGGAAATCTTGGGCTCATCAAAGCCGTACGATTTCGCCGAACTGGCGCTGCGCCATCGTGAAACGCTGATCGCGCTGTCCTCGGATCAAAACGGAATTGCGGTCGTCTTCGAGGAAGCGCAGGGCTCGGCATTGTCAGCGGCGTTCGACGACCTGCTGGCCGAGCAAAAGCCGAGCGGCCTGATGGTTCAGCTCGGCGATTACCCCGACGTGTTCCAGACCGCCTATGCCGACCGCATGGTGCGGCGGCCGGAATCCGCCAATGCGCAGCTCCAGATCTACGGCCAACTCGAAGCGCGGCTGACCGAATCCGACCGCGTCATCCTTGGCGGGCTGGTCGAAGGCGTGTGGCCGCCGGCGCCGCGGGTCGATCCGTGGCTGAGCCGGCCGATGCGTCATGAACTCGGCCTCGACCTGCCGGAGCGGCGCATCGGCCTCTCCGCGCACGATTTCGCGCAATTGCTGGGCACGCCAGATGTGATTCTCACCCATTCGGCCAAAGTCGGCGGCGCGCCGGCGGTCGCCTCGCGCTTCCTGCACCGATTGGAGGCGGTGGCCGGCGAACCGCGCTGGGAGGAAGCCAAACGTGCCGGAGAAAATTACGTCCGCTTCGCCGCCGAACTGGATCAGCCCGACGAGGTCAAGCCGATCGAGCAGCCCGCGCCGAAGCCGCCGGTCGAGACGCGGCCGCTCAAGCTGTCGGTCACGGCGATCGAGGACTGGCTGCGCGATCCCTATACGATCTACGCAAAGCATATTTTGCGCCTCGATCCGCTCGATCCCGTCGACATGCCATTGTCGGCGGCCGACCGCGGCTCGGCGATCCATGACGCGCTCGGCGAATTCACGCAAGAATTCGCCGACGTCCTTCCGCCAGAGCCCGCGCAGGCGCTGCGCGGCATCGGCGAGAAATATTTCGCGCCATTGATGGAGCGGCCGGAGGCACGCGCCCTGTGGTGGCCGCGGTTTCAGCGCATCGCCACCTGGTTTGCGGAATGGGAAAAGGCGCGGCGCGACGACATCGAGAAGATTGCCGCCGAGATCAAGGGCGAGATCAAGATTCCGCTCGATAGCGAGCGCATCTTCACGCTGTCCGCGCGCGCCGACCGGATCGAGCAGCGCCATGACGGCAGCTTTGCGATCCTCGATTACAAGACCGGACAGCCGCCGACCGGCAAGCAGGTGCGGATGGGCCTGTCGCCGCAACTGACGCTGGAGGCGGCTATCCTGCGCGAGGGCGGGTTTGAGAATATCCACTCCGGCTCATCCGTCGGCGAACTCGTCTATGTCAGGCTCAGCGGCAACAATCCGCCCGGCGAGCAGCGCTCGCTGGAACTGAAAATCAGGAACAACGATACGCCGCAGCGGCCGGACGAAGCGGCCGACTACGCGCGCGAACAGCTTGAGGCGCTGATCCGCAAATTCGAGAACGTGGAAACCGCCTATACCTCTCTGAACCTGTCGATGTGGTCGAACCGCTACGGTGCCTATGACGACCTCGCCCGGATCAAGGAATGGTCGGCGGCCGGCGGGCTGGGGATCGAGGAATGGTGAAGGCCCGGCGCATCATCCCCGACGCCGTTCGTGCGACGCAAGCGCGCGCGTCCGATCCGGCCGCGTCCGCCTTCGTTTCGGCAAACGCCGGCTCGGGGAAGACGCATGTGCTGGTTCAGCGGGTGATTCGCTTACTGCTCGAAGGCGTGCCGCCGGAGAAAATTCTTTGCATCACCTTCACGAAAGCCGCCGCCGCCAACATGGCGGAGCGCGTGTTCACCACGCTGGGCCATTGGGTGACGCTCGACGATGACGCGCTGGATGCGGCGATTCGCGAGGCCGGCATTCCCCATCCCAGCGCACGCCTGCGCAAATCGGCGCGCAAACTGTTCGCCTGCGCGCTGGAGACGCCGGGCGGGCTGAAGGTGCAGACCATCCACGCGCTATGCACGCGGCTGCTGCAGCAATTCCCGTTCGAGGCCAATGTGCCGGCGCGGTTCGCCGTGCTCGACGAGCGCGACCAGAACGAGATGATGGAGCGGGCCAATCTCGCCGTCTTCCTCGAGGCGTCGCGCAACCCTGATAGCGCGACCGGGCGCGCGCTGATGACGGCGATGGCGAGCGCTGCCGACGTCACCTTCAAGGACGTCGTGCGCGAGGCCTGTCTCAGCCGCGATCATTTCATGGCCTGGACGGATGCCGCCGGCAGCGCGCAGGCGGCTGCCGCGCAGATCTCAGCCGCACTTGGCGTCCGTCCCAATGATCGCATTGAAGACGTCGAGCGTGAGATCGTTGAAGGACCCAACCTGCCGCGATCGCAATGGCAGGAAGTCGCCCTGGTTCTGGATACTAGCAGTAAAGCCGACCAGAAACAGGCCGATCGGCTTCGAGAGGCGCTGGCATTTACCGGGGCTGCCCAAGTTGACGCGTATCTCGGATTATTTCTCACAGATGAACGCACGCCACGAGCAACGGTCGTCACCAACAGCTTTGTCAAAAAGAATCCTGCGGTTGGTCGATTGTTCGATTCGGAAGTCGGCCGCGTGCTTCCCCTGATCGAACGTCGCCGCGCATTGGTGGCGCGCGACCGCACCGAGGCGCTGCTATATATCGCAACCGCTGCAGCGGCGAACTATCGCCGCGAGAAGCAGGAGCGCGGCCTGCTCGACTATGACGACCTGATCGACAAGACGCTGGAAATGCTCGACCGCGTTTCCTCGGGCTGGGTGCATTACAAGCTCGATCGCGGCGTCGACCATGTGCTGATTGACGAGGCACAGGACACCAGCCCGCGGCAATGGGACATCGTCGCGCACATCATCTCCGAATTCACTTCGGGTGCCGGCGCGCGCGACGGCGTGGTGCGAACGGTGTTCGCGGTCGGCGACGAGAAGCAGTCGATCTTTTCGTTCCAGGGCGCGGCCCCGCGCGAATTCGACCTGCGCCGCCGCGCGTTGCAGAGGAAGTTCGAGGGCGCCGGACTGAAGTTCGATCCGGTATCCTTCACCTATTCGTTCCGCTCCGGGCCGGAGATCCTTCACGCGGTCGACCGGGTGTTTCGCGAGCAGGATATCTACCGCAGCATTCACGCGGTCGATATCGGCAATCCGATCCATCACGCGCTGGCCGATGCAGGTCCCGGCCAGATCGATCTCTGGGAGCTGGCGGAAGCCGATGACCGGCAGGATATCGAGGGCTGGCGCGCGCCGTTCGACGGCGTCTCCGCGACCAGCCCCGAAGTGAAGCTGGCCCGGCGCATCCAGGCGGAGATCAAGGCGCTGGTCGGCAGCGGCGCGATGACCGGCAGCAAAAACGACCGCCGCCCGCTGCGCTATGGCGACATGCTGGTCTTGGTGCGCCGGCGCGGCAACGCGTTTGACGCCGTGATCCAGGCGCTGAAGCACGCCGGTATCCCGGTCGCCGGCGCCGACCGCCTCAAGCTGACCGAGCACATCGCGATCATCGACCTGATGAACCTGGCCGACGCGCTGCTGCTGCCGCAGGACGATCTGGCGCTGGCAGTGGCGCTGAAGAGCCCGCTGTTCGGGCTCGACGATGACGACCTGTTCAAGATCGCCTGGCAGCGCAAGGGATCGTTGCGCACCGCATTGGCCGCGCGCGCCGCGGCTGATGGCCGGCTGAGGGATGCGCTGTGGCGGCTCGAACAGTGCGAGCGCCGCTTTGCCAGCGAAACGCCGTTTGCGTTCTATGCCTGGCTGCTCGGCGGCGATGGCGGCCGCGCACGAATCCTGCGGCGGCTTGGGCACGAGGCGAACGACGCGCTGGATGAGTTTCTGGAGCTGGCGCTGAGCTATGAACGCAAGGCGCCGGCCTCGCTGCAGGGTTTCATGGCCTGGTTGCGCACCGCCGATCTCGAAGTGAAGCGCGACATGGAGATCTCGCGCGACGAGGTTCGCGTCATGACCGTGCACGGCGCCAAGGGCCTGGAAGCGTCCGTCGTGTTCCTGGTGGACACCACGACGTCTCCCTCGGATACGCAGCGGCTGAAGCTCATCAACCTGCCGCTGGGCAATGCCGATCCGCATGCGCCGGGTGTGGTGGTGTGGGCCGGCCGCAAGGCGGAGGACCCCCCGGCTGTCGCCGCCGCCCGCGCCGCGATGATCGACGATACCGAGGATGAATACCGCCGCCTGCTCTATGTCGCGATGACGCGTGCAGCGGACCGCCTGATCGTCGGCGGCTGCTTGCCCGGCAACATGAAGAGCGTCCGGCCGCTGTCGTGGTACGATCTGATCGCCAAGGGGCTCGCCGGCTCCATCTTGCAGCTTCAGGAGATCGAGACCGCCATCGGCCGGGTAAAGCGCTATACGCGGCCCGAGGAGTCCGCACCCTCGGCCGCTCCACCTGCTGCGTCGTCCCCGGCGGCGCCGATCGTGCTGCCCACCTGGCTACTGACGCCGGCGCAGCCCGAAATTTCCCCGGAAAGTCTGTTGCGGCCTTCGGACCCCGCCGACAGCGACAGCCGCCCGGTACGTACGGCGGAGTCGCTCACGAAGCGCGCCCGCGCCCTGCAGCGCGGCACATTGGTGCACCGGCTTCTGCAGTCGCTGCCCGATGTCGCCGCCGAGCGCCGCCGCGAGGCCGCGCTGACCTATCTGGCCCGCAATGCCGATGGCTGGACCGAGAAGGAGCGGCAGGTGCTGGCCGAAAGCACGCTCGCCTTGATCGCCGATGCGCGGTTTGCGCACGCTTTCGCCCCCGGAAGCCGCGCCGAAGTCTCGATCGTCGGGCGGCTGGAGCGGCCGGGCGGCCGGCCGGCGCTGGTATCCGGGCAGATCGACCGCCTCGTGGTGACCGAGCGCGAAGTCCTGATTGTCGATTTCAAGACCTACCACGCCCCGCCGGGCCGGCCCGAGGAGGCGCCGAGGGGCTATGTCCGCCAGCTCGCGCTGTACCGGGCGGTGCTCGGCAAGCTTTATCCCCAGCGCCCGGTGCGGGCCGCGCTGCTTTGGACCGAAACCTCTGAATTGATGGAGATTTCCGCTTCCGCGCTGGAGGCCGAGCTGGCATCCATCATCTCGGCGTGACCGCGCTTGACCCGGCAGGGTCGCGTTCATAGGTTTGCCACTATCATCCCCGGGCGCGATTCTTGACCGCGCCCCTTAATTTCTAACCGAACGAGGTAATTCCGATGGCCGTTGGCAAGGTTTCTGACGCCGATTTCGAAGCCGAAGTGCTCAAGGCGACCGGGCCGGTGGTCGTCGATTTCTGGGCCGAATGGTGCGGCCCCTGCCGCATGATCGCGCCCGCGCTCGACGAGATTTCCGGCGCCATGGGCGACAAGGTCAAGATCGTGAAGCTGAACGTCGACGAGAGCCCGAAGACGGCCTCCAAATACGGCGTGATGTCGATCCCGACCCTGATGATCTTCAAGGGCGGCGAGATGGCCTCCCGCCAGGTCGGCGCCGCGCCGAAGGCGAAGCTGCAGCAGTGGATCACCGCGGCGGTTTGATCGACCCCTTAATAACTTTTCCGAGGACGGCCGGCGAATAGCCGGCCGTTTGCGTTGCGAGAACATAAGCCGGCAGCGGGTAATTACCTGGATGAATTTTGACCGTCTCCGACGCGGCAAACCATCGTGACATGATCCCACCAGGAATTGACGCTCACTCTGCTGTCCCGCACCTCGAAGCCCGCGTCCATCAGTTCGCGTTCAATATCCGTCAGCGGCTTCAGCGTTCGGTACGGACGGCCGTTCTGCAAGAGCTGAAAGTTTGCCGCGTCGAAGCGCGCCTTGGCCTCGTCGGATTTCGGCAAGCCGCACATGGTGCTGACGACGAAGACGCCATCGGGTCGAAGAGTTCGATGAACTTCCTGAAGGCACCGGGTTCGATCGCATCCGACCAGACAATGCAGGCAACTGCCGTCCATCACGGTATCGAACGACGCGTCGGGAATGAACGGCATCTCGCAAACATTGCCTTCCCGGAAAGCGCCGGAAAGCCCGCGTTCGGCGAATTGCTCTTTTGCCCAGACGATCGCCGTTTCCGAAATGTCGACGCCGTGCACCTCGTAGCCCTTTCCGGCCATCAGCAGTGACCACGACATGCCGTTGCCGCAGCCTAGCTCGAGAATTCTCGCCGGCGGCGAGGGCAGGAATTCCCGCTCGAGCCGATCGAGCGTGTCGGTCATGCGCGCAAGATTCCGCTCCTGCGCACTTCCTGACCAACCCCGGTGGCCGGCTATCTTCAGGCGGCGGTATTCCGCGTCGTAGTCATGCATCGGCTGCACCGGTGCCGGTTTTGGAGCTATCTGATCCATCCTGTCGCTAGCGCGCTGGCGAGTTCGGCCTGATCGTTCCGTTGCGCGAGCGCAGCCATCGCGCCGTGATCATACGGCACATGCCGGAACGTGACGCGCCAGGCGCCGTCAGCAAGTTCGAGGATCGCATAACGCGCATCCGGCGTGCCGGCTTCGACGACATGCGGAAAGGGATGCACGTCGCGATAGCCGGGCGAGCCGACGCTGCCGGGGTTGACGATCAATCGGCCATCGCGAAGCCTGACCGCGCGGGCAAGATGGGTGTGCGCGCAGAGGATCAGGGACTGCGTGACGCCCCGCGCGCGCTCCTCGATTTCATCCAGCGATGACATTCGCAAGGTGCCGTCGGGCAACACCGTTTCCAGCCAGTAGACCTCGTCATGCTCGGGCGTTGCATGGCAGAGGAAGACCCGATCGCGAAACACGGCCGTCTTCGGCACCGCGCGCAGCCAATCGAGATGGCGCTCTTCGAGCTGCGCGTGCGCCGGCCGGTCCCATGATCCCATCTTCTCCGGCGGCCGGTCGATCAGATACCGATCATGATTGCCTAGTACGTGAGCGGCGTCGAGCGCCATCAGCGCATCCATGGTGCGTCGCGCGTCGAGCGGTCCGCTCGCCATGTCGCCGAGATTGACGATTTCGCCAATGCCCAGCGCGCGGATGTCGGCCAGCACGGCTTCCAGCGCGAGATAATTTCCGTGCACGTCGGCAATGGCGGCAAAACGCATGGGGATTCCAGCTTTGATGATTGTCGCACGGCCCTGCAAGAACGATGCTGCGCCATCTACCTCATTTGGGTGAAGCCAGCCTGCAACATTATCCTTACTTCCTATTGCGGAACGAAGGTTCCGACTCGCAGCTCTCAGGCGTCTTGGCTAGTCTTTGCAAAGACCGGGGCTGGCTAGTTTCATTAAGCAATCGATATTTTTTCCCGGGCGGCCGCTGGAAGCGATTCCAGCGGTCATTTAATTTTGGGGAATACTATGCCGGCAGCGTGCCGTTGATGGCAAGCACATGGCCGACGAGATAGAGCGAGCCGGCGACCAGAATCCGCGGCGGCACTTCGTAGGCGAGACGCGAGAGCGCGTGCAGCGCGGCTTCGACGCTTGCAGCATTTTCCACGCGCATGCCGAGCGCGCGCGCCGCATCCGCCAGCCGGTCCGGCGGCATCGCATTGTCGCGTCCGGGGATCGGCACCGCCACGATGTGCCGCGTCAGTCCTGCGAAATTGGCGAGAAACGCGCCGGCATCCTTGTTCGCCATCATGCCCGCGATCACCACCAGGGGCCGCGACACCCGCTCTTCGAGATCGCCTAGCGCGGCCGCAGCGACGCGGCCGCCTTCCGCATTGTGTCCGCCATCGAGCCAGATCTCGCAGCCCTTCGGCCCCTGATCGACCAGTGCGCCCGAGACCAGCCGTTGCATCCGCGCCGGCCATTCTGCACCAACGATGCCGGCCTCGAACGCCGCCATTCCGATCCTGAACGCCTCGATCGCGCGCAGCGTGGCGATGGCAAGGCCGGCATTGTCGAATTGATGCCGCCCGAACAGCTTTGGCGCCGCAAGATCCATCAGGCCCCGCTCGTCCTGATAGACCAGCCGCCCGCGCTCGACACCGACATGCCATTGCTGCCCGGCAGCATGCAACGGCGCGCGCATGCGGTCGGCCTGCGCCTCGATCACCGCCATCGCCTCCGGCGCCTGCTCCGCGCAGATCACCGGCGCACCGCGCTTGATGATGGCGGCCTTCTCGCCGGCGATCGCGGTCAGCGTGTTACCGAGAAATTCCGTATGGTCCATACTGACTGGCGTGATTACGGTCGCGGCCGGCCGGTCGATGACGTTGGTGGCGTCGAGTCTTCCGCCGAGCCCGGTTTCCAGCAGCACGACATCGGCGTCATGCTCCGCGAACAGGCAGAACGCCGCTACGGTCTCCATCTCGAAAATCGTGATCGGATCGCCCGCGTTGACCTGCTCGCAATACTCCAGCACCCGGCGCAGTTCGGCATCATCAGCCAGCCGGCCGCCGCCCTTCTGGCCCAGCCGGAAGCACTCGTTGATCCTGACCAGATAGGGCGAGGTGTAGACGTGCACGCGCAGGCCTGCAGCCTCCAGGATCGCGCGCAGATAGGCGATGGTGGAGCCCTTGCCATTGGTGCCGGCGACATGGATCACCGGCGGCAACAGCCGCTCCGGATGATCGAGCCGCGCCAGCAGGCGGTGCATCCGATCAAGGTTGAGATCGATGCGCTTCGGATGCAAGGCAGACAGCCGCGCGATCAATTCACCGAGCGGCTGGGATCTGGCGGCAGGCAGGCTCACGCGTGGGGCGCAGCCGGCACCGCTTCCGGGGCCGAGACGATCTGGGCCGGGTCTATGGCCTGCGGCAAAGGCTTTGAGGCGACGTCAAGCGGCGGCGATTTGGTCAGGAGCCGACACAGCCGCGCCAGCGTCGAACGCATCTCGTGGCGATGCACGACCATGTCGATCATGCCGTGGTCGAGCAGATATTCGGCGCGCTGGAACCCTTCCGGCAATTTTTCACGGATGGTCTGCTCGATCACGCGCGCGCCGGCAAAACCGATCAGCGCGCCGGGTTCGGCGATCTGCACGTCGCCCAGCATGGCGTAGGATGCGGTCACGCCGCCGGTGGTCGGATTGGTCAGCACCACGATGTAGGGCAGCT
This sequence comes from Bradyrhizobium sp. AZCC 1578, assembly GCF_036924675.1. Lineage (NCBI taxonomy): Bacteria > Pseudomonadati > Pseudomonadota > Alphaproteobacteria > Hyphomicrobiales > Nitrobacteraceae > Bradyrhizobium > Bradyrhizobium sp. AZCC 1578. Next base: position 4,049,618 of record NZ_JAZHRZ010000001.1, on the reverse strand, counting down.
TGGCTTCCCGCAGCATCTGTACGCCGACGGTGGTGCGCGGCATCTGCATCAGCGACAGGATGCCTTCCTGCATGCGTGCGCCGCCGGAAGCCGCGAACACGATGAACGGCGACTTCTTTTCCACCGCCAGTTCGAGCCCGCGCACGATCGCCTCGCCTGCGGCCATGCCGAGCGAGCCGCCCATGAAATCGAAATCCTGCACCGCGATGACGACGCCGGCGCCTTCGAGCTTGCCGTAGCCGACCTTGATGGCGTCGTTCAGCCCGGTCTTGGCGCGGGCGTCCTTGATGCGGTCGGCGTATTTGCGTTCATCGCGGAACTTCAGCGGATCGGCTGTCACTTCAGGCAGCGCGATGTCGTACCAGGTCTCGTTGTCGAAGATCGACTTCAGCCGCGCCACCGCGCCCATGCGCATGTGGTAGTTCGAGCCGGGAATGACGAACTGGTTGGCCTCGACGTCCTTGTAAAACACGAGCTGCCCGGAATCCGGGCACTTGATCCACAGGTTCTCCGGCGTCTCGCGGCGCAGGATGCTGCGGATTTTCGGCCGTACGACATTGGTGAGCCAATTCATGGTTCGCTCCGAATGCGGTTGAACGCATTGACTGGATATATGGCGGCCAGCTCCAAGGCCGGCAAGCCGCTGTTAACGCCTATTTCCACGCAATTGTGGCTTATTCCGCAGCCTGCTTCGCGCCCCGGACGCCCTGCGCCAGCGACGCCACGACGTCGGCCACGATGGCCACCGTCTTGGCGGTCGCCTGCCCCTGGGCGTCGAGGCTGTCGCGCAACGCATCGACCAGGGCGGTGCCGACCACGGCGCCATCCGCCTTCTCGGCAATCGCGCGCGCCGCTTGCGGGGTGCGGATGCCGAAACCGACGCACACCGGAAGCTTGGTGTGGCGTTTGATACGGGCTACCGCATCGCCGACCACCTTCGAATCGGCCGCCGCCGCGCCGGTGATGCCGGTGATCGAGACGTAGTAGACAAAGCCGGAAGTGTTCGCGAGCACGGCGGGCAGGCGTTTGTCGTCCGTCGTGGGTGTCGCCAGGCGGATGAAATTGAGCCCGGCCTTCAGCGCGGGAATGCAGAGCTCATCATCCTCCTCCGGCGGCAGGTCGACGATGATGAGGCCATCGACGCCGGCGGTCTTGGCGTCGGCGAGGAACTTGTCGACCCCATAAATATAGATCGGATTGTAATAGCCCATCAGCACCAGCGGCGTGGTGTCGTCCTCCTTGCGGAAGCCGCGCACCATCTCGAGCGTTTTCCGCAGGGTCATGCCGCCCTTGAGCGCGCGCAGGCCCGCGGCCTGGATCGACGGCCCGTCCGCCATCGGATCGGTAAAGGGCATGCCGATCTCGATGATATCGGCGCCCGCCTTGGGCAGCGCCTTGATGATGTCGAGCGAAGTTAAGGGATCGGGATCGCCGGCCATCAGGAAGGTGACAAACGCCGAGCGGCCTTCTTTTGCGAGTTCGGCAAAGCGTGCGTCGATGCGGGTGGTCACTGCTTCCTGCCTTTCAAGATCTCCGTGATCTGCGGAATGTCCTTGTCGCCACGGCCGGAAAGATTGACCACCATCAGATGGTCCTTCGGCCGCTTCGGCGCGAGCTCCGTGAGCTTGGCGATCGCGTGCGCCGACTCCAGCGCGGGTGGAATGCCTTCCAGTCGCGACAGCAGCATGAAGGCGGCGAGCGCTTCGTCATCGGTCGCGGAGAGGTAGGTGACGCGGCCGGTCTCGTGCAGCCAGGAATGCTCCGGGCCGATACCGGGATAATCGAGGCCCGCCGAGATCGAATGCGCATCCTGGATCTGGCCGTCATCGTCCATCAAGAGATAGGTGCGGTTGCCGTGCAGCACGCCGGGCCGGCCGCCGGCGATCGAGGCGGCATGCAGTTGCGTCAGTCCATGACCGGCCGCTTCGACGCCGAAAATTTCGACGGAGGGGTCGTCGAGGAACGGATGAAACAGGCCCATGGCGTTGGAGCCACCGCCGATGCAGGCGACCAGCGAATCCGGCAACCGGCCTTCGGCCTCCTGCATTTGCTTGCGCGTTTCCTCGCCGATCACCGACTGGAAGTCGCGCACCATCATCGGATAGGGATGCGGCCCCGCCACCGTGCCGATGCAATAGAAAGTGTTGTGCACGTTGGTGACCCAGTCGCGTAGCGCCTCGTTCATCGCGTCCTTCAGCGTACGCGTACCCGACTGCACCGGCACGACCTTGGCGCCCAACATCTCCATGCGGAACACGTTCGGCGCCTGACGGGCGACGTCCACCGCGCCCATATAGACTACGCATTCGAGACCAAAGCGCGCGCACAGCGTCGCGGTGGCGACGCCGTGCTGGCCGGCGCCGGTCTCGGCGATGATGCGCTTCTTGCCCATGCGGCGCGCGACCATGATCTGGCCGAGCACGTTGTTCACCTTGTGCGAGCCGGTATGGTTCAGCTCTTCGCGCTTCAGGTAAATCTTGGCGCCGCCGAGATGCTCGGTGAGTCGCTCGGCGAAATAGAGCGGCGACGGCCGGCCGACGTAATCCTTGAGATAGCCGTTCATCTCGATCTGGAACGACGGATCGGCCTTGGCCACCGCATACGCTTTTTCAAGGTCGAGGATCAGCGGCATCAGCGTTTCCGCGACGAAGCGGCCGCCGAAATTGCCAAAATGCCCGCGCTCGTCGGGACCGGTGCGGAATGAATTGGGCAGGCGTTGATTCATCGGACCATCAATTCTTCGGTGGCGCGCGCGGCGCGAATGAAATGGCGGATCAGCTCGGGATCCTTGACACCGGGCGCACTTTCCACGCCCGAGGATACATCGACGCCGCCGGCGCGGGTAACGCGAATGGCGTCCGCGACATTGTCGGCGCTGAGCCCGCCGGAGACCATGAAGGGCAATTGGAGATCGAGCTTTTCCAAAACGTGCCAGTCGAACACGGTCCCCAACCCGCCAGGACGGGTGGCGCCCTTGGGAGCGCGAGCATCGAACAGGATGCGGTCGGCAACGCTCGCATAGCCCGGCAGCGCGGCGAGATCGGCCGAGGTTTCAACGGCGATCACCTTCATGACCGGCAGTCCGAATTTTTGTTTGATGTCGCGCACCCGCGCGATGCTTTCCTTGCCGTGCAGTTGCAGCAGGTCCGGCTGCAGCGTCTCGGCGATATTTTCAAGCGTCGCGTCGTCGGCATCGACGGTCAATGCCACCTTGGCCGCGCGGCCCTTGGCCTGCCGGCCGAGTTCGCGCGCCGTCTCGAGGCTGAGATGACGCGGCGACGGGGAGAAGAACACGAATCCCACCATGTCGGCACCCGCCTCAAGCGCTACCTCGAGCGTCTCACGCGTGGACAGGCCGCAAATTTTGACGAGCAGGGACATGGTCTCTCGGGCGCATATTTCGCCCCGTAACCGGCTGGAACAGGGGCTGACGGGGCGGGTTCTACAACGTCGCGCCCTGCTTGTCTCGCCCGGCGGCCCCGTAGAAGCCATACTGGGACGGTGCCGGAAGCCGCTGCTGATGGCCCCGCGAAACTGCCGCCGCGGCCCGTAAATCGGCCGCTTCCGCCCTTGCCCGGCGGGCATCCGCCTCATGCTGGCGCGCCGCACGGCGCCAGTGCCGTTGGCGGAACCATGTCGCTATGCCGCCCGCCGCCACCCCCAAAATGGCCACCGTGATGATCACGGCAAACAGCGGCAAGCTCACCGCGATTGCCGGATCGATCGAATTGAAGGGGTCGAACGATACCGTCACGAAATGGCGGTTGGCGACGGCGAAAATGATGAAGATCAGCCCTAAGGGAATGACGACCAGCGCCGTGAAGAACTTTCGCATGACCATTTCTCGCAGTGATGGAGAAAGGCGGGCACGAGGCCCGCAACACGGCTACAGATCGCAAAAATTGGTTACGCGCCGGCCTCGGGAGAGCCGTTGTCGCGGTTCAGCCGCTCGCGCATTTCCTTGCCCGTCTTGAAGAACGGGACGCTCTTCTGGTCGACCGGCACATGGGCGCCGGTGCGCGGATTGCGCCCCGCCCGCGCCGGGCGATGCTTGACCGAGAAGGCGCCGAAGCCGCGCAGCTCGACACGGTCGCCGCGCGCCAAGGCAGCGACGATCTCATCGAGGATCGCGTTCACAATGTTCTCCACATCCCGCTGATAGAGGTGCGGGTTGTGCTCGGCGATGCGCTGAACAAGTTCGGATTTGATCATCGAAGTTGGGGTCCGGGATCGTGCGGACTTCCATTTCCGTGAAAATGCCTTGCACTGTCAAGACGCTAATTCACTTTTGGGCAGCGCGAAATGGTGTGACAAACGGCCCGGAAGGGGTTTGTGGCAACACCCGCAATGCGGGAGAACGTCACGAAGGGCAGCCGCTGCGGCTCAGTTGGAGGCTGCGGGGCGCCACAATGCCAGCATGCCGTCGAGCGCGAGCTGATCGACCGCCTGGGCGACGCCGGCCTGTTCAATCTGGCGTGCAATGGAACTCAAACCGAGCGCCTCGAACGCGATGGAAGCCGCCGTTCGCAGAAACGTCAGGTCGCCAAGCTGCGGATTCAGCTTGTAATCGCGCACCGGCAGATCTTTCTTGATCTTCTTCTCGGCGACCAGCCATGCAACGGCTGCTTTTTCATCGCCGAGCTGATCGACCAGTTTCAGTTCGACCGCCTGGCGGCCGGTGAAGACCCGTCCGTCCGCGACTTTTTCCAGTAGCGCCTCATCCATGCCGCGCCGCTCCCTCACCAGGCCGCGGAACCAGGCATAGGAATCCTTCACCAGCGCGTCGAGCGCAGCGCGCGCTTCAGGACTGGTCGGCTCGAAACCATTGGGCGCGGCCTTCAACGGCGAGGATTTCACCTCCTCGACCTTGACGCCCACGGTCTTCATCAGCTCGGTGAAATTCGGATATTGAAACAGCACGCCGATCGATCCGACCAGCGAGCTCTGCCGGGCGACGATATGATCGGCGGCCATCGCCGAGATGTAACCACCCGACGCGGCCAGCCCCTCCACCACCACGACGAGCGGTTTCTTGGCCTTCAGGCGCACCAGCGAGTCGTAGAGCTGCTCGGAGCCGGCCGTGGTGCCGCCCGGCGAGTTGATGTGCACGATAACCGCAGCATGGCTCGATTTCTCCAGCCGCTCCAGCGCCTCGACGCGCTGCTGGTCGCTGCGGATCAGCCCTTCGATATTGACACGCGCGATCGACCCCGATGGGGTCAGGGCAGCCGGCCCGCTCGTTGTCGCGATTGCACCGGCGGCGACGATCGCCGCGATGGTCACCAGGCCAGCCATGATGCGCCAGAACGTGAGCTTCCGGCGGATCCTGCGGCGATCGACGATCACGTCCGAATCGAGCGACATCGAAATTCTCCTGAAAGCATCAGCCCGTTTTGCAGTCGCAGCGTGAGCGAAGCGTTACCTGAATACATCAATTGCGATGCAATATGAAGAAAGCAAGGCTCCCTCGTCCCCGCGCACGCGGGGACCCATAGCCACAGGCGCTGATTGTCGCATTCGATGGGGCTCCAGCGCGCCCAATACAATCCACCTGTGGGTCCCGGATCGCGCGGAGCCTGTCATCGGGCGCGCATTCGCGCGACCCGTTGGCTTGTCCGGGACGACGGATAGAAAAAGGCCCCGGTCGAAACCGGGGCCTGATGTCGCAGGCAATAAGCGAACGCTTACTTCTCGCGGTTCTTGAGCGCCGTGCCGAGAATATCGCCGAGCGTCGCGCCCGAATCGGAGGAGCCGTATTGCGCGATGGCTTCCTTTTCTTCGGCAACTTCCAGCGCCTTGATCGAGACCTGCACCTTGCGGGCCTTCTTGTCGAACTGGATCACGCGGGCATCGACCTTCTCGCCGACGGCGAAGCGTTCGGCGCGCTGATCGTTGCGGTCACGGGCCAGTTCGGAGCGCTTGATGAAGGTGGTGAAGTCGGTGCCCGAGATCTTCACCTCGATGCCGGCTTCCTTCACCTCGAGCACTTCGCAGGTCACGACCGCGCCCTTCTTGACGTCGCCGGGTTCTGCGAAGGGGTCGCCTTCGAGCTGCTTGACGCCAAGCGAGATGCGTTCCTTCTCGACATCGACGTCGAGCACCACGGCCTTGACCATGTCGCCCTTCTTGAAATTGTCGATGACCTGCTCGCCCGGCAGCTTCCAGTCGAGGTCGGACAGATGGACCATGCCGTCGACGTCGCCGTCGAGGCCGAGGAACAGACCGAACTCGGTCTTGTTCTTGACCTCGCCCTCGACCACCGAACCGACCGGGAACTTCTCGACGAAGACTTCCCAGGGGTTGCGCATGGTCTGCTTGAGGCCGAGCGAGATGCGGCGCTTGACCGAATCGACTTCGAGCACCTGCACTTCGACTTCCTGCGAGGTCGAAACGATCTTGCCGGGGTGCATGTTCTTTTTGGTCCACGACATTTCCGAGACATGGATCAGGCCTTCGATGCCCGGCTCCAGTTCGACGAAAGCGCCGTAGTCGGTGATGTTGGTGACGCGGCCGGTGAAGCGCGCGTTCAGCGGGTACTTCGCCTCGATGCCCTGCCACGGATCGTCCAGCAACTGCTTCATGCCGAGCGAAATGCGGTGGGTCTCGTGGTTGATCTTGATGATCTTGACCTTCACGGTCTGGCCGATGGTCAGCACTTCCGTCGGGTGATTGACCCGGCGCCAGGCGATATCGGTGACGTGGAGCAGGCCGTCGATGCCGCCGAGATCAACGAACGCACCGTAATCGGTGATGTTCTTGACCACGCCGTCGATCACCTGACCTTCTTCGAGGTTCTGCACCAGTTCCTGGCGCTGCTCGGCGCGGGTCTCTTCCAGAACCGTGCGGCGCGACACTACGATGTTGCCGCGGCGGCGATCCATCTTGAGGATCTGGAACGGCTGCGAGTTGTTCATCAGGGGGGCGACGTCGCGGATCGGGCGGATATCGACCTGCGAGCGCGGCAGGAAGGCGACAGCGCCGTCGAGGTCGACGGTGAAGCCGCCCTTGACCTGGTTGAAGATAACGCCGTGAACCTTCTCGTTGTTGTTGAAGGCCTTCTCGAGCTTGCCCCAGCTTTCCTCGCGGCGCGCCTTGTCGCGCGACAGCACGGCTTCGCCGAGCGCATTCTCGATCCGGTCGAGGAACACCTCGACCTCGTCGCCGACCTTGAGATCGCTTTCGCGGCCGGGGCCGGCGAATTCGCGCAACGCCACGCGGCCCTCGGTCTTCAGGCCGACATCGATGACGGCCATGTCCTTTTCAATTGCAACCACCTTGCCCTTGATGACGGAGCTTTCCTGCAGATTGCCGCCGGCAAAGGACTCGTCCAGCATCGCAGCGAAATCGTCGCGGGTCGGATTATAAGAAGCAGCAGTAGTCGAAGCCATTTGTTCTCCAATGCGGGATATTGCCGGCCGTTCGGGTTAAAGGGCGCATCGCGCGTGAAGTGTCAGGGGTCCGCAAACCCTGACGACCGCATTTGCGGAGGGCGCAAAAGCGGGCCGGCAGCATGCCTGCACGTTCGATACGTTTGATGTCGCGCATTCCGCAAAAGCGGGTACCGGTTCAGCGGAAGAGTGCGCGTAGCGTCAGAAATCCGGAGCCTGAAACGAGCATATCGACTTCAAGAACCTGGAGCGGGCTTTCCTCCAATGACGGCGGGAGGTTCAAACCTCCGGCCGGCCCGCTCGGACAGCCCTGATCTCATCGATGGCGGCCCGGATGGGCGTGGATATAGCCCCACGGGCCATTTTCGGCAAGCCGGAAATGCCCGATTTGCAGGCGGTTCGGGCCGCCGCGACGGGTCAAATCCTGGCTATTTCCGCCGGGCGCGGACGGCCTCGACGATGGCAATCGCGGCGCGAACGCCGGCCTCGATGTCGAGATTGGAATTATCCAGGACGTGGGCGTCGTCGGCCGCTTTGAGCGGGGCGGCAGCGCGATTGCGGTCCCGCTCATCGCGCTTGAGGATATCGGCCAGCACCAGCGCCTCATCGGCCTCCTCGCCCCGCGCGCGGGCTTCGAGCGTCCGGCGGCGAGCCCGCACCTGCGGATCGGCGACTACGAAAATCTTTACGTCGGCATTCGGGCAGATCACGGTTCCGATGTCGCGCCCGTCAAGCACGGCGCCCGGCGGACCGGCCGCGAACTGGCGCTGAAAATTGACCAGCGCCTCGCGCACGCTGGGGATCGCCGACACCACTGAGGCGGCGTCCCCAATCCGTTGCGTCTTCAGCTCTGGATGTCCGAACTTCTCGGGATCAAGCTCCATCGCGACAGCGACCGCCCGCGCCTCGTCCGTCAGATCGAACCCCTCGTCCAGCAACGCCTTCGCCACCGCGCGATAGATCACGCCGGTATCAAGGTGGCGATAGCCGTAATGATGCGCGAGGCGTTTGCCGAGCGTGCCCTTGCCGGATGCCGCCGGTCCGTCGATGGCGATGATCATGTTTGCCTATGGCCTGGATGGATGAGGGCCGCGCGCCCGTCGCAGCGGCCGTTCTTCGGTGAAAATGTTGCGCGAAGCAAACTCGGCCGGGCTGCTGAAGGTCAGGTATTCGCGCATACCGTCATCAGCAAACGGTGACGCATGCCACGCATGGTCGAGATACCTGTTCGGCGAAAAAGCCCACGCAGGGACGGTTGGCAGACCATGCTGATGAGCGAGATATTCCGCGACCGCCCCCAGCAATCCCTCGAGATGGGCGTCACCCGTCGGCCTAGGCTCATCGCGGAGCATGGCTACTCTCTGCGCGGTCGTTCCGGCGAGATAGAATTCGTCAAGAAATTCCGACAACGCCTTGTCGCGCGTTTCCCCTGCCATGATTCGATCAGCCGTCTGTGCGAGGGTATTGGGGCGCATCGATAGCAGTATCTCCAGCGAGCAGACGTTTTAGCACGAAGCGCTGCTTGTCTGCATCTGCAGCACTCCTCGGGAAAAATTCGGCCAACACACCTATCGCCTGTTCAACATCCGTCAGCCCGAGGACCTTCAAGAGATGAGCGGCGTCCGACATGTCTTGCGCGCCTTTGTCGAAGTCTGAAATGCGCAGCGATTTCAGCTTCAACGCCAGCATATAGCGCGCGGTCGGGATGAACACCGATAGACCGACATGCTCGCTACGCCTTGGAAAGGTACCATAGGCGAGGTGATCCCGGTCATGGCTTGCCAGCGGGCTCAGATGAAAAGTTACCGCATCGTTGAACCAGGTCGCCGACCAGCCGTTTTTGGCTGCGATTTCGGTTACGGCCTGCGAAAGCCATTCAGGCCAATCGGTTCCAAGTTCGCGAATATCCACGTCTTCGGTCGCAAGCCGAAAATTGCTCGCCAGCATCAGCGCGGACCCGCCATACACCGCGATCTGCAACTTCGTTCCGGCCTCGACCGCAGCACGCCCGATCTGATCGAAAGCGTCCAGGAGCGCATCGCGATCGAAGGCTGCACTCATCGCGCCTGCCTCATGAAAACTCAGCTCCCAGCGATCGCATCATCGGAATGAAATCCGGAAAGCTGGTGGCGATGAAGGCGGTGTCGTCGACCTTGACCGGCTTGTCGGCTGCGAGCCCCATCACCAGCGCCGACATGGCGATCCGGTGATCCATGTGAGTGGCGACGAGACCACCGCCGGGCACGTGGCCGCGGCCCTCGACGATCAAATCATCGCCGGCAATCTCGACCCTGACGCCGTTGACGCGCAGCATGTCGGCGGTCGCCTCCAGCCGGTCGGACTCCTTGACGCGCAGTTCCTGCAGGCCGCGCATGATGGTGGTGCCTTCGGCAAACGAGGCTGCGACCGCGAGCACCAGATATTCGTCGATCATCGAGGGCGCGCGTTCCGGCGGCACCTCGACGCCGCGCAGTTTTGAGGCGCGGACGCGCAAGCGGGCCATCGGCTCGCCGGCGTCGCCGCGAACCTCGCTTTCCTCGATGGCGGCGCCCATCTGGCGCAGCGTCGTGAGCAGGCCGGTGCGCAACGGGTTGGTCATGACGTCGGAGAAGGTCACATCGGAGCCCTCGACGATCAGCGCCGCCACGATTGGAAATGCCGCCGAGGATGGATCGGCAGGCACCACGACTTCGGCGCCATGCAGTTCGGGCTGGCCGGTGAGCGCGATCTTGCGGCCGTGGCTGCCTTCCCTGACTGAGACGATATCCGCGCCGAAATGTTTCAGCATCAGTTCGGTATGATCGCGGCTGGCTTCCTGCTCGATGACGGTCGTAACGCCCGGCGCGGCAAGTCCCGCCAGCAGCACCGCCGACTTGATCTGAGCCGAGGCCACCGGGGTGCGATACAGGATCGGCACGGGATCGCGGGCGCCATGCAGCGTCAGCGGCAGGCGGCCGCCTTCCTTGGTCTCCCCGGCCTTGGCCCCCATCAGTTCCAGAGGATCGAGGATCCGGCGCATCGGGCGGGAGCGCAGCGAGGCATCGCCGTCGAACACGGCCGTGATCGGACAGCCGGCCACAGCCCCCATCACCAGCCGGCACCCGGTGCCGGAATTGCCGAAATCGAGCGGGGAGGCCGGCTGGGCGAAGCCTGCCACGCCCACGCCCCTGATCTGCCAGGCAAACGGCCCGGTTCGCTCGACCTGGGCGCCCAGTGCCTGCATCGATTTGGCGGTGTTGAGGACGTCCTCGCCCTCGAGCAGGCCGGAGATCCTGGTTTCGCCGACCGAAAGCGCCCCCAGGATGAGTGCGCGGTGCGAAATCGACTTGTCGCCGGGAACGCGGACTTTGCCGGCCAAGGGACCGCTGGCGCGGGATTCCAGCGGGGTCTGGGTGGTTGAATGGGTCAAGATGGTGGTCCTCTGCGGGGCGGCAGTATCACATGGACCACACGGCGTCACGCGGCCCTCAAAAGCTTCAAAGCGCTATTGACACCGGCCCCTCAACTAGCCAAGTGAAGCACCGTTTTTCAGAATTTCCCAGGATCTACACGTGGCCAAAGCCGATCTCGGAACCAAGCGTATTTGCCCGACGACGGGTAAGAAGTTCTATGACCTGAACAAGACCCCGGTGATTTCGCCCTACACCGGCGAGGTCGTCCCGATTGCCCCGATCGCGCCGCCGCGCGCCGCCCGTGGCGATGCCGCGCGCGCTGCAGCCGCCGCGTCGGCTACCGCTGCTGCCGATATGCCGGAGGCCGCCGAGGCCGAGGAGTTGGTCTCGCTCGAGGAGGCCGATGCCGAGGAGAACACCGGCAAGGTCAAGGCCGTGGTTCCCGAATCGGAAGACGATATCGAGATCGACGAGACCATCGAGGACGATGACGACGACGATTCCACCTTCATTCCCGACGAGGAAGAGGGCGATGAGGACGTTACCGACATCATCGGCGACGTCGGAGGTGACGAAGAGACTTGAGATCGGCCCTAAACTGTGGTTCAGGGTCGTTGCCCGCACGCCGAATTGAGGCGCGCGATTCTTAAGGGGCCATAGCTCAGCTGGGAGAGCGCTTGCATGGCATGCAAGAGGTCGGCGGTTCGATCCCGCCTGGCTCCACCAGCCTTCGCTTGCTTCGCAAGCTACGGCTCGGCAAGCCACGCCGTGCCCTATCGTAGCGAAGCAAGCGAAGGCTGCCGCGGCGTAGCCCGAAGGGCGAAGCCGGGCCGGGGCAAGCCATCGCGACAGAACAACTCCTCAAGCCGCCCGCAAAAGCGCGATATTCTGCGAAAGCCTCCAAGACGAGGCCAACAGCAGGCAGGCCCATGAAGTACGTCTACATTCGGGAAAGTCTCGATTCGCTGCATTTCTACGTCGGCATCACCGATGACTTGCGCGCGAGATTGGCAAAACATAACGTCGGCGAAGTCCCGCATACTTCGAAGTATGGGCCCTGGCGGATCAAGACGTACGTGGCGTTCAGCAACGCTGCACAGGCGGCTGCCTTCGAAAAGTACCTGAAGTCAGCCTCCGGCCGCGCCTTCGCCAAGAAGCGCCTCTAGGCGCCCGTCCCTCACTCGCCCACCACCGCATTCAACCGGTCGCGCAACGCGACGATCTCGTTCTTCATCGCCACGAGTTCGCCGACCGAGCAGGCCGACGCCGCCAGGATCGCCTGCGGCACAGCCCGCGCTTTCTCCCGCAGCGCCTCGCCTTTTGACGTCAGCGCGATCAGCACCTGCCGCTCGTCCTCGGTGCTGCGTGTCCGCTTGATCAGTTCGGCCGCCTCCAGCCGCTTGAGCAGCGGCGTGAGCGTGCCGGAGTCCAGATGCAGCCGCTCGCCGATGTCTTTCACCGGTACGCCATCGCGCTCCCACAGCACCAGCATGACCAGATATTGCGGATAGGTGAGTCCGAGCCGGTCGAGCAGCGGCTTGTAGACGCGGTTGAACGCGTGCGCGGTGGAATACACCGCAAAGCAGAGCTGATTGTCGAGCTTCAGCGGCAGGTCTGCCGCGTGTTTTCTGGCCATCACAACCTCGTCAACGGGCGGCGCCCCTGCTCCGATTCGGAGCCGTAAGCGCTTGATTTCAATTGCATACAATTAAATCGCGGCCTCTGCAATAATGTAGATTGTGCAAAATCTAATTGTGTGCAATACATAGTCCACCGAAACGGCCAACCCAGAGGAGACCGACATGTCCGTGAACGTGCTCTACAAGACCAGCGCCAAGGCAACCGGCGGCCGCGATGGCCACGCCGCCACCCTCGACGGCGCACTCGACGTCAAGCTCGCCACCCCGAAAGAACTCGGCGGCGGCGGTGGCGCCGGCAACAATCCTGAGCAACTGTTCGCGGCCGGTTATGCCGCCTGCTTCATCGGCGCGATGAAATTCGTGGCTTCGCAGGGCGGGCCGAAGGTGCCGGCGGACGCCTCGGTGACCTCCACCGTCGGCATCGGCCCGCGCTCGGCCGGCGGCTTCGGCCTCGATATCGAACTCGCCGTTTCGCTGCCCGGCGTTCCCAAGGCGGATGCGGAGGCCCTGGTCGCGAAGGCCCACCAGGTGTGCCCCTATTCCAACGCCACGCGCGGCAATGTCGACGTGCGCCTCACCGTCGTCTGACGACGATGCCCGATGGCCCGCCGCTGATATCGGCGGGCCGTTCGTCCCGCGGAATTTTCACCTCGTGCCACGGCGGCCGCGTCATGCGCCTGTGCGCGAGACGCCATTGCCGCCGCGCCTGAAGACCGCTAGCTCAAAGCCTCCATTCTCATCCTGAGCGAAGGTCCTCTCCATGAGTTCTCCCGGCGCAATGACCGGCCTGCGCGTGATCGATCTGACGCGCGTGCTTGGCGGCCCCTATTGCACGCAAATCCTCGCCGACCACGGCGCCGACGTGATCAAGGTCGAGCCGCCGGCCGGCGACGAGGTACGCGACTGGGGCCCTCCGTTCCACGAGGAGGATGCGGCCTATTTCGTCGGCATCAACCGCAACAAGCGCTCGATCGGCCTTGACCTCGCGTCCGAAGACGGGCGCGCGGTGCTGATGAAGCTATTGGAGACGGCCGACGTCCTGATCGAGAATTTCAAGCCGGGCACGCTCGACAAATGGGGCATCGGCAACGACGTCTTGCGCGCGAAGTTTCCAAGACTGGTGCACTGCCGGATTTCCGGCTTCGGCGCCGACGGTCCGCGCGGCGGCAATCCCGGCTATGACGCGATCATCCAGGCCATGACCGGCATGATCGCGGCGACCGGCTCGCCCGAAAGCGGCCCGATGCGGATCGGCGTACCCCTGGTCGACATCACCACCGGGCTTTACGCGGCGATCGGCATCCTGATGGCGCTGTCGGAGCGGCAGCGTTCGGGGCTCGGCCAGTTTCTCGAAACCACGCTGTATGAAACCGGCCTCGCGATCATGCATCCGCACACCGCGAACTATTTCATGCATGGCAAGCCGCCGTCGCTTACCGGCAACGAGCACCCGAACCTCGTTCCTTACGCGATCTTCCCGACCAAGACCGACAACATCTTCATCGGCGTCGGCAATGACGGCACCTTCCGCAAGCTCGCCAAGGAAATCGGCAAGCCCGAACTCGGCACCGATCCGCGCTTTGCCCGCAACAAGGACCGGATCGCCAACCGCGAGGCGCTGCGCGCCGAGCTCGCTGCCGTGTTCAGCCAGCACGAGGCCGAACCGCTCTGCAATCGGCTGCTGGCGGCGGGATTGCCGGCCGGTCCGGTGCAGAAGATCGACCAGGCGCTGACCAATCCGCATACGCTGCATCGTGGCGATATCATTGAAAAGGACTGGTACAAGGGCGTCGCCTCCCCGATCCGGCTGGAGCGGACCAAGCCCAGCCTGCGCCGCACGCCGCCGAAATTCAGCCAGCACACATCGGAGGTGCTGGGCGAGTTCGGCTACTCGAAGGGCGAGATCGAGGCGCTGGTCGCCAAGGGCGCGGTCTGCGGCCCCGAACGCAAGCGCTAAACGTCGTCGCCCTGCGAACGCAGGGCCCATACGCCGCGGCTTCGCTTTGGGCACTATGGTAGCCGCTCTGCTTCAACCACAGACCGCTGTGGTTATGGGCCCCTGCGGTTCGCAGGGGCGACGGCTACCATTTGCTCCTTCGCCTATTTTCCGGCTTCCCTCCGCGCACGCTTTCCCACTAGCATCCTTTCGCTTATAGGGTCATTTGCACGTCATCCGGCGCTGTTATCGCGCGAAACGAAGGTGACGACCCCAACCCGGAGGAATTACATGGCATTTCGACAATTTGGCCCAGCCGCGGCAGTCACTGCTGCGCTGGCGTTCGCAACACCTGCCCACGCTGTGACCGAGATCCAGTGGTGGCACGCCATGACCGGCGGCAACAACGATGTCGTCAACAGGCTTGCCGAGGAATTCAACGCCAGCCAGTCCGACTACAAGATCATCCCGTCCTACAAGGGCAGCTATCCCGACACCATGAACGCCGGCATCGCAGCGTTCCGGGCCGGCAACGCACCCCACATCATGCAGGTGTTCGAGGTCGGCACCGCCACCATGATGAGTGCCAAAGGCGCCATCAAGCCGGTCTACCAGCTCATGAAGGATGCCGGCGAGCCGTTCGATCCCAAGGCGTACCTGCCGACCATCACCGGCTACTACTCGACCTCCAAGGGCGAGATGCTGTCGTTCCCGTTCAATTCGTCCTCGATGGTGATGTGGATCAACAAGGACGAATTGAAGAAGGCCGGCGTCGCAGAAATCCCGAAAACCTGGCCCGACGTGTTCGCCGCCGCCAAAAAGCTGAAAGCAGCCGGCCACGATACCTGCGGCTTCTCCAACGCCTGGGCCCCCTGGGCGCATATCGAGCAGTTCTCCGCCTGGCACAATGTGCCGATCGGCACCAAGGCCAACGGCCTCGACGGTTTCGACACCGAGCTGAAGTTCAACTCGCCGCTGCATGTGAAGCACCTGCAGAACCTCGTCGACCTGCAGAAGGACAAGACCTACGACTATGGTGGGCGCCTCAGCACCAACGAAGCCCGCTTCGGCTCCGGCGAGTGCGCGATCTTCCTGACCTCGTCCGGCTACTATGGCACTGCGAAGGGCACCGCAAAATTCGACTTCACCTCGGCGCCGATGCCCTATTACCCTGATGTCGCCGGCGCCCCGCAGAACTCGATCATCGGCGGCGCTTCGCTGTGGGTGATGGGCGGCAAGAAGCCGGAAGAGTATAAGGGCGTCGCAAAGTTCTTCACCTTCCTGTCGGACACCAACCGCCAGGCCAAGCTGCATCAGGAGTCCGGCTATCTGCCGATCACCAAGGCGGCCTACGAGAAGTCGATCAAGGACGGCTTCTATGAGAAGAACCCGACCCTGCAGACTCCCTTGAAGGAACTCACCAACAAGGAGCCGACCGAGAACTCGCGCGGCCTGCGCTTCGGCAACATGGTGCAGATGCGCGACCTCTGGTCTGAGGAGATCGAGGCGGCGCTGGCCGGCAAGAAGTCCGCGAAGGAAGCCCTCGATGCCGCCGTCTCCCGGGGCAATGCGATGTTGCGCACTTTCGAGAAGACTGCAAAGTAGGCGAAGCTGAACCAGACTACCGGCGCTCCCTCCTGCAATGCGGGAGGGAGCGCTTGCATCACCGGTAAGACCGCGACGCCTGAATGGAAAAGTCCACCGTCTTCAACAATCGCCTGCTGCCTTATCTGCTGCTGCTGCCGCAGCTCGTCGTCACGGTTGTCTTCTTCTACTGGCCGGCAAGCCAGGCGATCTGGCAGTCCTTCCTGCGCGAGGACGCGTTCGGCCTGGTCTCCGAATTCGTCGGGCTGGAAAATTATCAGGCCCTGTTCGCTCAGCCGGAATATTACCGGTCGATGCTGACGACGGTGGTCTTCTCGACGCTGGTTGCGGCGCTTTCGCTCTCGATCGCGCTGTTGTTCGCAACCCAGGCCGACAAGAATCTGAAGGCCGCGCCCGCCTACAAGACGCTGATGATCTGGCCCTATGCGGTGGCGCCTGCGGTGGCCGGCGTGCTCTGGTTCTTTATGTTCCAGCCTTCGCTCGGCATGCTGGCGCGCCCGCTGCGCGGCATGGGTCTCGACTGGAATCCGCTGCTTAACGAGAACCACGCCATGATGCTGGTGGTGATGGCGTCCGTCTGGAAGCAGATCTCCTACAATTTCCTGTTCTTCCTGGCCGGCCTGCAATCGATCCCGAAAAGCGTGATCGAGGCCAGCGCCATCGACGGCGCCCGGCCGGTGCGCCGCTTCTGGACCATCATCTTCCCGCTGCTGTCGCCGACGACGTTCTTCCTGCTGGTGGTCAACGTCGTCTACGTCTTCTTCGACACGTTCGGCATCATCGACGCTGTCACCGGCGGCGGACCCGCCGGCGCCACCACCACCATGGTCTACAAGGTCTACGCCGACGGCCGTCTCGGCGGCGACCTCGGCGGCTCGGCGGCGCAGTCGGTCGTGCTGATGGTCATCGTGATCGCGCTGACCGCGATCCAGTTCCGCTATGTCGAACGCAAGGTGCAGTACTGATGGTCGAGCACCGCCCGCTCACCGATTTCATCGCCTACGCCATCCTGACGCTTGGCGTGTTCATCGTCGCTTTCCCGGTTTATCTCGCGCTGGTCGCCTCGACCCATGACGCGGCGACCGTAGTCGGTGGCCACATGCCGGCGTCGCCCGGCAGCCGCACGCTGGAAAATTACTACCGCGCCATCTTCGTCGGCGGTTCGCGCACCAGCCGCGAGCCGGTGGCCAACATGCTTATCAATTCCTTCGTCTCGGCGATCGGCATTGCGGTGGGCAAGATTTTCATCTCGATCCTGTCGGCCTATGCGGTGGTCTATTTTCGCTTCCCCTTCCGCAAGACCGCGTTCTGGATCATCTTCATCACGCTGATGCTCCCGGTCGAAGTGCGCATCTATCCGACCTACAAGGTAGTCGCCGATTTGCGCCTGCTCGACACCTATGCCGGCCTGATCCTGCCGCTGATTGCATCCGCCACCGGCACGCTGCTGTTCCGCCAGTTCTTCATGACGGTGCCGGATGAACTCCTGGAAGCCTCGCGGATCGACGGCGCCGGCCCCTTCCGCTTCTTTTGGGATACGCTCTTACCACTGTCGGTGACGACCATGGCGGCGCTGTTCGTCATCCAGTTCATCTATGGCTGGAATCAATATCTCTGGCCGCTTTTGATCACCACGCAGGATTCGATGCAGACCATCGTGATTGGCATCAAGAAGATGTTGGTGGCGACCGACGAGCTGGCCGAATGGCAGCTCGCAATGGCGACTGCGGTCCTCGCCATGCTGCCGCCGGTCGCGGTAGTCATATTCATGCAGCGGCTGTTCGTCCGCGGCCTGGTCCAGACGGAAAAGTGAATATGGCGAATACTCGATGGCCAATGTAACGCTCCGCAACGTCCGCAAAACCTACCTTGGTGGCTTCGAGGCCATCAAGGGCATCGATTTCGAGGTCGGCGACGGCCAGTTCTGCGTGCTGGTCGGCCCATCCGGCTGCGGCAAGTCCACGCTGCTGCGGATGGTCGCGGGGCTGGAGACCATCACCGGCGGCGAGATCGATATCGGCGGGCGCGTCGTCAACCAGATCGAGCCGGCCGATCGCGACATCGCAATGGTGTTCCAGAACTACGCGCTCTATCCGCACATGAGCGTCTACAACAACATGGCCTACGGCCTGCGCAACCGCGGCATGGCGGAGAGCGAGATCAAGACGCGCGTCGGGGAAGCCGCGCGCATTCTCGAGCTCGGCGCAATGCTCGAACGCAAGCCGCGGCAATTGTCCGGCGGCCAGCGCCAGCGCGTGGCGATGGGCCGCGCCATCGTGCGGCAGCCAAAGGTGTTTCTGTTCGACGAGCCGCTGTCGAACCTCGATGCCAAACTGCGCATCGCCATGCGCGTCGAAATCCGCAAATTGCAGCGCCGGCTGTCCACGACATCGATCTACGTCACCCACGACCAGCTCGAGGCGATGACGCTGGCCGACATTCTCGTGGTGATGAACGGCGGCCAGGTCGAGCAGATCGGCAATCCGTTGGATATCTACCAGAGGCCCGCCACCACCTTCGTTGCCTCCTTCATTGGCGCCCCGCCGATGAACCTGATGCCGCTGCGCTCCGAATTGCAATCGCAACTGGCCGGCGATGCCCGCGCCGCCGAAGCCGGCATCATCGGCATCCGGCCTGAGGACTTTGTGATCTCGAACCAAACGGTGTCCGGCGGCGTGGCGCTCGGCCTCACCGTGGAAGCGATCGAGCGCGTCGGCGCCGAGACATTCGTCTACGGGACGAGGCAGCAGGAAATGCAGGGGGTAGCCGCCACCCCGGGCGAGTTGCCGCCGGGGGAAATCATCGTGCGGATTGCCGGCGCCATCGGTCCCGCCATCGGCGAGCGAATCACGGCGGTCGCCGCGCCCGACAAGCTGCATCTCTTTACCGCCGATGGAAGGAAGCGCGTGGGCGGGTAATCCGTCATTCCGGGATGATCCGGACGGTGGAAAACCCCACCATCGCCGATTTACGCTGCATTCAGAGGTGCTTGAACCCTCCCCAAATCACCCCCATATTCCCTTCTGACCGGACGGCAAGTCGGCCGGCCGGTTGAATGGGGCGCCGCAAGGGCCCCTCAAAGTCGCTTCGAGAGGACTTTGTGATGTCTCGTGTTCCTTCGTTATCAAGTCCGTTCCTGCTTGGGTTCGACGAAATCGAGCGTGCGCTCGATCGCGTTGTCAAAGGCGCCGACGGCTATCCTCCCTACAACATCGAGCGGTGTGACCGCGCCAACGGCCAACCCGAACGGTTGCGCATCACGCTGGCGGTGGCGGGTTTTACCCGTGACCAACTCGATGTGACCATTGAGGAAAACCAACTCGTGATCCGGGGCCGCCAGCAGGACGACAAGGCTCGGCAGTACATCCATCGCGGCATCGCCGCGCGCCACTTCCAGCGCACCTTCGTGCTGGCGGAGGGGATGCAGGTGCTGGGCGCGGATTTGAAAAACGGGCTGTTGTCGATCGACCTTGCCAGGCCGGAACCTGAAAGGGTCGTTAAGACAATCGCTATCAATGAGCACGAATAATAGTGGAACAAGGAGCGGACTCGACCGCTTAGTCTCCAGAGGAGTCGAGACCATGAGTGACGTGAGTGTGACCTTCGAATCCGAAAAGGTTTCCGTTGAGGCGCTGGCCCATCTTGGTGAAGGCCATATCGCCTACGTGAAACAAGTCCGTTCCGAGGACGTGCCGGGACTGTTTCCGCAGGCGCCGAAAATCGCGCCGGGGCTGAAGCTGTTCGCGCTGCATGCCGCCGACGGCACCCCGATCATGCTGACCGACAGCCGGGAAGCTGCGATCGCCAACGCATGGAGCAACGAGCTTCAGGCCGTCAGCGTGCACTGACGCAGCTCTTGCTGCTGTCACTGACGAAGCTTCGCCGGCATCGACTGATCTGATGCCGGGTGAATGCGAGAAGAGAGTTTCGGATACGCGGGCATCGCCCGCGTATCTTCGTCAATAGCAAATTCCAATCCGCTTATATCATGATGCGATTTCGTAGTATCGCATCATGATCTCATCTCTTTGTTTGAGCATGATCTTTTCGGAAAACCGCTTCGCACTTTTCCGGATCATGCTCTAGGCCGCGCGGACGGTCGAGAGGAATTTCTCCACTTCGCCCTTGAGATGATTGCTCTGTCCCAGCAGCGAGCGGGCCAGACCGTGCACATGCGTCGATGCCGCGCCGGTATCGGTCGCGCCGCGGTTGACGTCGGTGATGCTGCCTGCGACCTGCGTGGCACCCTGCGCCGCCTGCTGCACGTTGCGCGAGATTTCCTGGGTTGTTGCACCCTGCTCTTCCACCGCTGCCGCGATTGCCTGCGAGATTTCCGCGATGCGGCCGATCGTGCCGCCGATTTCCTGGATCGCCGACACCGACTGATTGGTCGCCGATTGCATCTGGCCGATCTGCTCGCCGATTTCCTCGGTCGCTTTCGCGGTCTGCGCGGCAAGCGCCTTGACCTCGGAGGCGACGACGGCAAATCCACGTCCCGCCTCACCGGCGCGCGCCGCTTCGATGGTGGCGTTCAGCGCCAGCAAGTTGGTCTGCTCGGCGACCGCGCTGATCATCTTGACCACTTCGCCGATCCGGCTGGCGGACTGAGCGAGATCGGCAATCCGCGCATTGGTCTGCTTGACCTGGCTGACCGCCTCGCGGGATATCTTGTGCGAATCCTGGACCTGGCGGCCGATCTCCGACACCGACGAGGCCATCTCTTCTGCGGCCGCCGCGGCGGACTGCGCGTTGGCCGAGGATTGCTCCGATGCGGAGGCAACGGTTGCCGAGAGCATCTGGGTCACTTCGGCGGTCTTGGTTAGTTGTCCGGCAGATGATTCGAGTTCGGACGAGGCGGTCGATACGGTCTGAATGATCTTTCCAATCGCGGCATCGAAGCCGTCGGCCATCTGCTGCATCGCTGCCTTGCGTTCGCCTTCGGCCTTCGACTTCAGGCTTGCCTGCTCCTGTTCCATCGACTGAACGCGCAGCGCGTTGTCCTTGAACACCTGAACCGCGCGCGCCATGGCGCCGACTTCGTCGTCGCGGCTGAGGGCCGGGACCGAGACAGAGAGATCGCCGCCGGCAAGGCCCTTCATCACGTCGGTCATTTCGGCGATGGGGCGTATGACGCCGAATGCCACACCGAAAATGCCGGCGCCGATGACCAGAAACACCGCGGCCGAAACGCCCCACAGCACCCACGTGAACGTGCTGACGCGCCCCGTTGCCGCGACCTCCGTCGCCGCGTTCTGCTCGTTGGTCTGCTTGACAATGTCGTCGATGATGGCGCGGTGCGCGGTATAGCGTGCGGTGATCTCGGCATAGGATTTCGCCGCAGCCGTACCGTCGCCCTTGGCGAGCGCAGGTAACAGGCCGTCCTGGATTGCGGTCCAGAAGCGGCGCACCTCGCTGTCGGACTTCTCGACCAACTTCGTCTTCAGCATCGGATCGAGATCGGATTTGGTCCAGAAATCGTGCCGCTCGTCATATTCCTTCTTGAGCTGCGCAATACGGTCGCGATGCGACGAAAGCTGCGCCGGATCGTGCAGCACGAGGGTGGCCTCGAGATAGGCCTCGATGACGTATTCCGGCGGAGGCAGGATGTCGGCGATCAGGTCGTTGCCGAGCTTGATCTGGCTATAGAGCGGACCTCCGACCTTGAGCTGCGACAGCGCATAAACGCTGGTGGCAATCACGGCACCGAGGCCTAAGGCGGTAACCAATCCGAAAATCAAAATTGCGCGCGAAATCGTCAGGCGCAGCGTCATGGCAATGTTCTCCGGGCCTAGTAAAAAATCCCAGCGCCCGAAATAAGCTGCTATTTAGCTTAAAATTGCGTTTATTCTGGCGTACTACCGCCAGGAAACCGTTCCGACGCGCGGAATTACGCCGCGCTCGCCGGCGGCAGCGCCAGTACCGAATAGATCGCCTGAGCGTCGCGGGAGGCGCGAAGCTTCTTGGCGACGTCCTGGTCGCGCAACAGTCGCGCAATCCGCGCCAGCGCCTTCAAATGATCGGCGCCGGCGCCTTCCGGGGCCAGCAGCAGGAAGATCAGGTCGACCGGTTGGCCGTCCATCGCCTCGAAATCGATCGGGCGTTCCAGCCTGGCGAACAGGCCGAACAGCTTTTCCAGTTTCGGCAGTTTGCCGTGCGGAATGGCGACGCCATAGCCCACCGCGGTGGTGCCCAGTTTCTCCCGCTGCAACAGCACCTCGAATACCGAGCGCTCGTTCTGGCCGGTCAGGGCGGAAGCGCGCGCGGCCAGCTCCTGCAGCGCCTGCTTCTTGCTGATGACCTTCAAAGCGGGGAGAATCGCCTCGGGTGCGACCAGATCGGTAATCGTCATGGGGCGTTCCGAGGTGAATTAAACCGTCAGGTTGCGAGATAGGTTCTAGAACCGGGGCGTCAAGAAGATGAGACGGGAGGCGGGGTTAAGCCCGGGTCCCGATTTGCACGGCTTCTACTCC
Source organism: Bradyrhizobium sp. AZCC 1578 (assembly GCF_036924675.1). Lineage (NCBI taxonomy): Bacteria > Pseudomonadati > Pseudomonadota > Alphaproteobacteria > Hyphomicrobiales > Nitrobacteraceae > Bradyrhizobium > Bradyrhizobium sp. AZCC 1578. The sequence continues at coordinate 4,027,187 of NZ_JAZHRZ010000001.1, read as the reverse complement.
AACGCAGGCACGGTGCCAACTCCCGAAGGGCCAGTTCCTGCGCCCTGCTTAAAGAGCGGCGGACCATAGGGAGGGCCAGTGGGGGCGTCAATGCCATGGGCATGATTCTCAGGGGGTAACCGAGGGAGGGTCGATCCAGCCGACATTGCCATCCGGCCGGCGGTAAATGATGTTCACCCGGCCGCTGGACCCGTGCTGAAACACGATGCAGGCGGCCCCCGTCAGATCGAGTTCCATGACCGCCTCGCTGACCGAAAGCCGCTTCAGCGACGTGGTCGCCTCCGCGATGATGACGGGGCTGTAGGATGAGACCTCTTCGTCGCCTCCCGCCGGCGCCTCGATCACATAGCTCGACGCATCGAGCACCGGGGTATTGATCTCGGCCAGCGCCGCGGAGGCCGCATAGGCCTTGCGGGCCGAGCGGTCCTTCAGCCGGCTCTTGTAGCGGCGCAGGCGCTTCTCGATCATCAAGAGCGCCTGGTCGGCGCTGGCATAGGCATCGGGAGCATTGGAGTCGGCCTCCAGCGTAATCCCGGAGTCCAGGTGCAGCGCGCAATCGGTGCGGAAGCCGAAGCCATCCTTGCTCAGCGTGATGTGGCCGGAATAATTGCCGTCGAAATATTTTCTCAAGACCTCATCGGTGCGCTCGCTGACGCGCGAACGAAGCGCCTCGCCGACACTGATGCTTTTCCCGGAGATTCGAAGGGTCATTTGATGCCTCGCTTGATGCCTCGACTACTCTGGTGTTGCCGGAGCGTGGCCCATTCGGAAAGCCGGCGTCGCTTTCCGGGCCGCGCTCTGTCGGGGACCTGACACTATCGCGATCTGGCGCGAACGCAATCAGGCCGGCGCCGTATCGCGGGACCGGTCGGAGGAAGTGGCGGGAGCGGAAAGGGCGTTACCGAGCATGCTCTGTTTGTCGCGGCGGCGCTGGACCGAAGAAGGAATGCGCATGGCTTCGCGGTACTTCGCGACCGTGCGGCGGGCAATATCAATGCCCGATTCGCGCAATCGTTCCACGATGGTATCGTCGGACAGGATCGCACTCGGCGCTTCCGCATCGATCAATTGCTTGATGTGGTGGCGGACCGCCTCCGCCGAATGCGCCTCGCCGCCGTCGGCCGAAGCAATCGAGGCGGTAAAGAAATATTTCAGCTCGAAACTGCCGCGATTGGTCGCCATGTATTTGTTGGCGGTGACCCGCGACACCGTGGATTCATGCATCTGGATCGCGTCCGCCACCGCTTTCAAATTCAGCGGTCGCAGATGCGCGACACCATGGGTGAAGAACCCATCCTGCTGGCGGACGATTTCGGTGGCGACCTTCAGGATGGTGCGGGCGCGCTGATCGAGTGCGCGCACCAGCCAGGTCGCGTTCTGCAGGCAGTCGCTGAAATAGGATTTGTCGCCGTCCTTGCGGATCGTCTTCGACAGCTCGGTGTAATAGACCTGATTGACCAGCACGCGCGGCAAGGTGTCGCTGTTGAGTTCGACATGCCATCCGCCGTCCGGGCCGGGCCGCACATAGACGTCGGGCACCATGGTCTGCGTGCGCGCCGAGCCGAACTTGAGGCCGGGCTTCGGATCGAGACGCCGGATCTCGCCGATCATGTCGGTGATGTCTTCGTCGTCGACGCCACACAGTTTGCGCAACGACGCAATGTCGCGCCTCGCCAGCAGATCGAGATTTTCCACCAGCGCCTGCATGGCCGGGTCGTAGCGGTTGAGTTCGCGGAGCTGGATCGCGAGGCATTCGCTCAGGTTCCGCGCGCAGACGCCGGGCGGATCGAACGTCTGCAGCACCGCGAGCACCGCATCGACGTCCGCCTGCGAGGCGCCCAGCCGCTCGGCAGCCTGCCCCAGATCCGGCGGCAGATAGCCGGCATCGTCGACCAGGTCGATCAGGTACTGCCCGATCATGCGCTGCGCCGGCGCGCTGAAGGCGACCGCGAGCTGTTCGGCGAGGTGGCCGGATAGCGTCACCTCGGCGGCGACGAAGGCTTCCAGATTATATTCGTCGTCATTGGAGGCGCCTCCGCCCCACTCGGTGTAGGCGGTCGGCGCCGCGTCCTGTGCGGCGCGCGCGGCGGCTTCGGCGGGCTCTTCGGAAAAGACGTTGTCGAGCGGGGTGTCGAGCGTCTGCTCGATCTCGGTCCGGCTGCCGAGGTCGCGGTTCAGCCAGTCCTCCTGGCCGGGCTCGAAGGTCTCGCTCCCTGGGCCGGTGCCCATATCGGAGGCATCGCCGCCGCCATCCTCGCCATAGCTGCCGGAATCGGAGAATTCGGCGCGTTCGGGTACCGGCTCGCCTGCAACCGGCGGTTCGGGGCCGTCGCTGGCCCGGTCCAGCAGCGGATTGCGCTCCAATTCCTCCTCGACGAAAGCCGAGAGGTCGAGATTCGACAGTTGCAGCAGCTTGATCGCCTGCATCAATTGCGGCGTCATCACCAGCGACTGCGACTGCCGGAACTCTAATCTCTGCGTCAGCGCCATGAGGCCAAGAATCGATCCACCAAAAGTTGGTCCGATTCTTGCTTATATTAGTCCAATGCCCTTGTACACGCCTTGACGAATGCGAAAATTGGGCTATGGCGCGATCAGCGACCGCGGGAAGCCGAGCCGCTCCCGGGCGCGCCAGAAAATCCTGATTGAGCGCAATACCTTATGACCGAACCGCCGATATTTTTGCGGTCGTGCGCTATAGTCGGAATTCCTCACCAAGGTAAAGACGGCGTACATCCGGATCGTTGACGATCTCTTCCGGACTGCCCTCGGTCAGTATCTGACCGGCATAGACGATATAGGCGCGGTCGGTGAGGCCGAGCGTTTCGCGCACATTGTGGTCGGTGATCAGGACGCCGATGCCGCGGTTGGTGAGGTGGCGGACCAGGTCCTGAATGTCGCCGACCGCGATCGGATCGATGCCGGCAAAGGGCTCGTCGAGCAGCATGTAGTTCGGACGCGTCGCCAGCGCGCGCGCAATTTCGACGCGGCGGCGCTCGCCGCCGGAGAGCGCGATCGATGGCGATTTGCGCAAGCGCGTGATGTTGAATTCGTCGAGCAGCGAATTGAGTTCGGCCTCCCGCTTCTTGCGGTTGGGCTCGACGACTTCCAGCACGGCGCGAATATTCTGTTCGACGGTGAGGCCACGAAAGATCGAGGCTTCCTGCGGCAGATAGCCGATGCCGAGCCGCGCGCGCTGATACATCGGCAGCTTCGTCACGTCGTGACCGTCGAGTTCGATGGCGCCGCGATCCGCCTTGATCAGGCCGGTGATCATGTAGAACACGGTGGTCTTGCCGGCGCCGTTCGGGCCGAGCAGACCGACCGCCTCGCCGCGGCGAACATAGATGCTGACGCCGCGCACCACTTGCCGCGTGCCAAAACTCTTTTCCACGCTGTGCACAGCGAGAAAGCCGGGCCGCTTGATCAGGCGCGGCGCTTCGCCGCCATTGGCCTTGGCGCGAGGCGCCTGTGGCCGTGAACGCGCTCTCTCCTCGCGGGGTTCGACGTGGGGCTCGGGCTGCGGCAATTGCAGGCCGGGCAGCGAGGCCGAACGCGCCATTGGCGGCGCATCGCGCACCGGGCTCGCCAGCATGTCGCCGAAGGAATCGCCGAGCGCGGTGATGTCCTCGCGCGAACGCGCAAAGCCTACAGGGCCGCGTTTCGCGGGGCGTCGACGGAACATGCCGAATAAATCCACCATCCCGCTTCGCTTAAGCCTTTCACGGTGATTCCGCGACGCGCCCGCCGGCGAATCGCTTCGCTAGCGAACCATGAATGAATGGATGTCCCTGCCCAGCGAAACACCCCGCCGTGCGCCCTGCCTTGTAGATACAGGCTCGCGCTACCGGCTTCAACCGTGACCGGCCCAAATAATCTTTAAGACGCTGATCTGGCTTATTTTTTACCGGGGATCAGCGAGGGTATCTGGACCGGCGCGGGCTTCGACCCGCCCGATCCCGACCCGCAATTCTCTCCCTGGATGAACATGCCCTGCACCTTGCCGCTGTCGGATTCGACGCGCGACACGCCGGTCGTCATGTCGACCTTGAGGCGGTCGCCCTTGAGCACGTTCTTGCACTGGGTCAGCACGACCCCGCCCACCATGGTGATGAGGTTGGCCCGCGTGTCGAAAATCGCAGTCTCGCCGGTCACGACCTGGTCCTTCTGCGTGACCACGACGGAGCCCTTGGCTTCGAGCCGGCGGATAGACGAGCTGCCGCCAGGCCCGGGGCTCGCGGACTGCATCGACGCGGATTTCGATCCCTTGGGTGCAACGGGCGGCGCGTCCGATGCCGGACCGGAATCGTAAAACACCACCAGCGACTTCGAGGTCATGGTGGTATCGCCCTGCACGACCTTCACGTTTCCGGAAAAGGTCGCCTCCTTTTTCTTGTCGCGCATCTCGAGCGACGCCGCCTCGATTTGAATCGGCTGATCGCGGTTTTGCGAAAAACCCTGCATCGCATTCGGCACGCCCGACATGGCACCTTGCGCGAAGGCGCCATCGGAGGCGGTCAACGCGAGCACAAGAGCTGCCGCCGCAAACCTGCGCGAGAACAACTGCATCATAGATATCATTTCGTGTTGGCGGACTTGCCGCTGATGGACCGCGTCTTGGGCGCTGGCTGCGGCTCGGGCTCAGGCTCAGGCGTCGGAGGGCTTTCCATGATCAGGTTCATCACGACATTGCCTTCGAAGCGCACGATCTCGCCGCTGTTGATGATCCTGAGCCGATCGGCGATGAGCGTACCGTTCAGCAATTTCACGTCGACATGCTCGTCCGAGGTCACCGTTCCCTTGTTGATATCGACATAGGCCTGCGACAGTTTCGCCTCGTAGCCGGTGGAGGATTGCAGGAAGATGTCCTTTCGCAGGTCGAGCATCTGCTGCTTGCTGTCGAAAAACCCCGTGCGGGCATCCATCGTCACGGTGCTCTTGTCCTCCATCATGACCTTGGCCCGCAGCGTCTGGAGTTCGACGTGATCGGGGTTGGCCAGATCCTGGATCGCCGCCTTGGCCCACAATTCGTATGGGCGCTGGTCGGTGGAGAAGCCGGCAAGGTGCGGCGTTTCCATGGTGATCTTGGTGCCTGACACTACGAGATTGCCCATGTCGACCGGCAGCTTCGAGAGCCCCGTGATGCGGAACGGATTAAAGATCGAGATCACGACGATCCCGGCCATGGCCAGCAGCACGGCTGCCGGAACCGCGACCCGCAGCACCCGCACCATCCGGCTGTGACGGGCGGCCGCAGCGAAGCGCGCCTCCATTCCGGTGGCAAAGGCTGGGTTCTGTATCGAGTTCACCGCGGCTCCAAAGACGCCCAAGAGGGCGTCATCCTACCCGCAATCGCGGGATTATGCAGCCCGGACACTCGCGATGAGTGTGACCGAAACGGGGCGGAGGCGGGCAGCCAGGCGCTTCAAATGGTCCCGGTCACGAATGCGCGAAGATGTCCTCGGCCTCCCAGCCGCCGAGATCGAGTTTTGCCCGGGTCGGCAGGAAATCGAAACAGGCCTGCGCCATCGCCGTGCGTCCCTCGCGCGCCAGCATGGCATCGAGCCGCTCGCGAAGGCCATGCAGATGCAGCACGTCGGACGCGGCATAGGCGAGCTGCGCCTCGCTCAGACTCTCTGATCCCCAGTCGCTCGACTGCTGTTGTTTCGACAGATCGATGTTGAGCACCTCGCGCACCAGGTCCTTCAGGCCGTGGCGGTCGGTATAGGTGCGGCTCAGCCGCGAGGCGATCTTGGTGCAATAGATCGGCTGCGGCATCACGCCGAAGGTGTTGTAGAGCACGGCGACATCGAAGCGAGCGAAGTGGAAGATCTTCGTGATGGCGGGATTGGCGAGCAGCGCCTTCAGGTTCGGCGCGTCGGTGTGGCCCTTCGGGATCTGAATGACATCAGCGCTGCCATCGCCATTCGACATCTGCACCACGCAGAGCCGGTCACGATGCGGATTGAGCCCCATGGTCTCGGTATCGATCGCCACCGAATCCTTGTAGCGGGACAGATCGGGCAGGTCGCCGCGATGCAGGCGGATTGTCATGAAGGGAAGCCTCGTGTCTTCAGTCGATTCGGCGGAAACACTAGCGCCCGAAACCGCCGGAGGCGAGCGGTTGGGCATGGCTTATAGGACGGGAATTGCGGAGTTCGCCGTGATTTTGTCCGCCAGTCAGGCCATCGCCCGCTTCGCGCAAGACGACGAGCCCGCTGCCGGAAGGCAGGGCCGGCTTCCGCTCTTTGGACAGCTTGCGCGGCAGCCTGACGGTCCCTGTCATGGGTATTCTCCAGCGGCAATTATACGCTCGCCCGGACTGCAGCATATCCCTTGTCTTAAAAACAAACGTACAGTTCCATTTAGCCATGGAAGCCGGCTCGCTGGCAACCGGTCGGGTGGGGAAACGGGGCTGTTTCGCTGCGCTGCCGAATCCGCAGGATGCTGCTCCTGTCGGCGATCAGATCAAATAGGACGGCTATGGCCCATGTTCGGGCGCGTCCGGCCGGCGCCTCGCCAGCCGCTCACATGACTTGGGCATGGGCAATACTTGGGAGGCAATACTTGGGCAAGGGCAATGGTGCCCAGGAAAGGACTCGAACCTTCACGGCCGTGAAGCCACTGGCACCTGAAGCCAGCGCGTCTACCAATTCCGCCACCTGGGCCCGGGCGGGTTAGTAAGGATCAGTCACGCGCTTGTCAAATCGCTTCAATGCCATCCGAAATCCGCTGTACAGCGGGCCCACGTTGGCGTATCGCGAATCCGCTAAATCCCACCGATATCTTCGAATTTGACCGGCAGGAATTGACCCCGATGACATCGCACGCGGCAGCGAACCTGGAAACGCTCATCACGGTATTTGGCGGATCGGGCTTTCTGGGGCGAAACGTGGTCCGGGCGCTGGCCAAGCGCGGCTATCGGATTCGGGTAGCGGTGCGGCGGCCCGAACTGGCCGGGCACCTGCAACCGCTCGGCCGCGTTGGCCAGATCCACCCCGTGCAGGCCAATCTGCGCTACCCGGCTTCGGTGGAGGCGGTGATGCGCGGTTCCGAAACCGTGGTCAACCTGGTCGGCACCCTGGCCGAGAGCGGCGCGCAGACCTTCGACGCGGTGCAGACCAAAGGCGCCGAAACCATCGCCAAGGCCGCCGCCGCCATCGGCGCGCAGATGGTGCATGTATCGGCGATCGGCGCCGACGAGAACTCGCCGTCGGCCTACTTCCGCTCCAAGGCTTTAGGCGAGAAGGCCGTGCTGGCGGCAGCGCCATCGGCCACGATCCTGCGGCCGTCGCTGCTGTTCGGGCCCGAGGATCAATTCACCAACCGCTTTGCGTCGCTCGCCCGGATATCGCCGTTCCTGCCGCTGATCGGCGGCGGCGAGACGCGGGTGCAGCCGGCCTATGTCGCCGACGTCGCCAACGCGGTCGCCGACGCCGCCGAGGGCAAGACCAAGCCGGGCGCGACCTACGAGCTCGGCGGGCCTGATGTGCTGACCATGCGCGAGATCATGGAAATCATCCTCAAGATCACCGACCGCAAGCGCATGCTGATTTCGCTGCCGTGGGGACTGGCAAGGCTAAAGTCGCAGTTCCTGCAATTCGCGCCGGGTCCGTTGAAGCTGACGCCGGACCAGGTGGCGATGCTGCAAGTCGACAATGTCGTGTCGGACGAAGCGAAGGCGGCTGGTCTGACGCTGCAGGGGCTCGGCATTACGCCGGAAGCGATGGAAGCGATCGCCCCGCAATATCTCTGGCGCTTCCGCGCCGCCGGCCAGTTTCAAAGGAAGACCGCGTAGGTTTTCGTCGTCCCTGCGAACGCAGGGACCCATAACCACCATTGATGGTTGTTTAACCCGCTGGGCCGCCAGCACGGCATAACCACGTGCACTCGTGGTTATGGGTCCCCGCGTTCGCGGGGACGACAGAGACCTACCTCCCCAGCGCCAGTGCGATCAGGCCGAGCGCGCCGATGGCGACGCGCCACCACGCAAAGAACGTGAATCCGTGGCGGGTGACGTAGGTGAGGAACGTCTTCACCACGATCGCCGCGGTGATGAACGAGACCACGAAGCCGACCGCGATGATGCCGATGTGATCGGTCGTCATCTCGGCGCGGTTCTTGTAGAAATCATAGGCGAACGCGCCGATCATGGTCGGGATCGCGAGAAAGAACGAAAACTCCGCGGCCGATCGCTTGTCACCGCCGAGCAGCATCGCCGCCACGATGCTGGCGCCGGAGCGCGACACGCCGGGAATCATCGCCACGCATTGCGCAATGCCGATCCACAGATACATCAGCAGCGGATAGCGCGTGGCGTCATGCTGCGTCGGCTTGAGATAGAGTTGATCGACCCACAACAGAATTGCGCCGCCGACGATCAGGGTGAAGCACACCACCCATGGATTAAAGAGAAACTCCTTGATGTACTTGCCGGCAACCAGGCCGATGACCACCGCAGGCAGAAACGCCAGCAATACGCCGATCACGAAACGCCGGTCGTCGGGGTTGGTGAACATGCCAAGCGCGACGCGCGACAATTTGACGAAATAGAGCATGACGATGGCGAGGATCGCGCCGAGCTGAATCAACACGACAAAGCTCTGCCAGAACGCGCCCTCGCCAAGCCCGAAGAATCGTTGCGCGACCAGCATATGGCCGGTCGACGAAACCGGCAGGAATTCCGTGACGCCCTCGATGATGCCGAGAACCACCGCCTTCACTACATCCGACATCATGATGGGGGTCCGTTTTGTCTGGAAAAACCGCGTCCTTCTCGCCTATTCATCCCCATGCCGCAATCGCAAAAAATACGCCAAAGACAGTTGCCTCTTGCGCCGGCTTGGCTATAGCGTTTTCGGGCGAACTGAATCCCGGTTCGCGCAAACAAAACGCGTCAAAACAAAGGCTAGAGCCTACTCCGTTCTGATTTCAGGCAGAACCGAATAGGCTCTAGTATTGCGATTCGCATGACGCGGCTCGACCGCTCGGGTTCCTTGAGCGTCGCCGCGAATTGTTCAAGGATTTCATGTACACGCTCTATCATCATCCGTTCTGTCCGCATTCGCGCTTCATTCGCCTGGTGCTGGGCGAACACGGCCTCGACCTGCGCCTGGTGGAAGAGCGAGCCTGGGAGCGGCGTGAAGGGTTTCTCGCGCTCAATCCCGCGTGCACCACGCCGGTGTTGATGGCTGACGGCTTTCCGCCGATTCCCGGCGCTGGCGTCATCGCCGAATATCTCGACGAGACGCATGGCCTGGAGGCCGGCGAGCGGCGGCTGTTGCCGGCGTCGATGGCGGAGCGCGTCGAGGTGCGCCGGCTGATGGCGTGGTTCAACGAAAAATTCTTCGAGGAGGCATCGAATCCGCTGGTAACCGAGCGCATCTATAAGCGTTTCATGAGCGAGGAGAATGGCGGCGGCGCGCCGGCGGCCGATGTGATCCGCGCAGCCAAGGCCAATGTGCGCTATCATCTGGCCTATATCGGCTGGCTGGCGCAGACGCGGAACTTCCTCGCCGGCGACCGGCTGAGCTACGCGGATCTCGCCGCCGCGGCGCACCTTTCGGCGATCGATTATCTGGGCGATGTGCCATGGAGCGAGGACGAAGCGGCAAAGATGTGGTACGCGCGGGTGAAATCCCGCCCGTCGTTCCGCCCGCTCTTGAGCGAGTGGCTGGCGGGCGTGCCGGCGTCACGCACCTACGTGGACCTCGACTTCTGAACCAGGCCGTCAAGCTCTCCGCCAGCGATCTAAAGTCCGCGCTCATGCGCGAAGCCGCGACGCTCGGTTTCGATTGCATCGGCGTCACCGATCCCGGCGCGCTCGGCAATGCCGGAAAGTATTTCCGCGAGTTCCTCGATGCCGGCGCGCATGGCGACATGGACTGGCTCGCCGCTCAGCCCGAGCGGCGGATGGATCCGTGCGTGCTATGGCCGGGCGTACGGTCGATCATCATGCTCGGCTTCAATTACGGACCCGATGACAATCCGCTCGCGCTCCTCGAAAAGCGCACACGTGGCGCAATCTCCGCCTATGCCCAGGGCGACGACTATCACGACGTGATCAAGAAGCGCCTGAAGACGCTGGCGCGGTGGCTGGTCGCGGCATCGGGCGAGGAAGTGAAAGTGTTCATCGATACCGCAGCGGTGATGGAAAAGCCGCTGGCGCAGGCGGCAGGGCTAGGCTGGCAAGGCAAGCACACCAATCTGGTCTCGCGCGAGTTCGGCTCATGGCTGTTTCTCGGCGCGATCTTCACCGCCGCCGAGCTGCCGCGCGACACTGCCGACACCGACCATTGCGGAACCTGCAACGCCTGCCAGGAGATCTGCCCGACTGCTGCGTTCCCCGCACCTTACAAGCTCGATGCCAGGCGCTGCATTTCCTACCTGACGATCGAGAACAAGGGCCCGATCCCGCACGAATTTCGCAAGAGCATCGGCAACCGCATCTATGGCTGCGACGATTGCCTCGCCGTGTGCCCGTGGAACAAATTCGCGCAAAAAGGCCGAGAAACCAAACTCGCCGCGCGCGCGGAATTGCGCGCGCCTTCGCTAGGGGAGTTGGCGCGGCTCGACGACGTCGCATTTCGCGCTCTGTTTTCGAAATCGCCGGTCAAGCGCATCGGCCGTGACCGGTTTGTCCGCAACGTGCTGATCGCGATCGGCAATGCCGGGGATGCGGCGCTGGCGGTTGAAGCAGAGCGATTGCTTGACGATGCAAGCCCGCTCGTGCGTGGCGCAGCGGTCTGGGCGCTGTCGCAATTGATGGAGCAGGAGAGATTCGACGCGCTGGCTGCGAGGGCGATAAGCGCCGAGGCTGACATAAATGTGCGCGAAGAGTGGCGCCTAACCCTGGCGCAACGCAAGCCGGTGGCGAACGTGCCGCCGCCGTAGATCTCACCCGTCATTGCGAGGAGCGAAGCGACGAAGCAATCCATCGTCCCGCATACGCCGAACTATGGATTGCTTCGCTCGCAATGACGGCGGAGAGATTAGCGCTCAGGCCAAATGCCGCTTCATCTCCGGCCGCGCCTTCAGCGCCGCGCCTTGCTTGGCAACGATCTTGGCGATCCGCTCAGGCGCGAATTTGAGGTCGACGAAGGCCGGCGCGGTGTTGGCGACCTCGTGATATTCCATGATCTTGCCGTCGCGCAGCCGCATGATCGCGACGCCCTCGAACATCGCCCGCGCCCCTTTTGCTTCCGGCAGCGTCGAACGATAGCTGAACGTATAGCGCGCATAGAGCGCGTGGTCGTCACTGACGGGATCATGCATGTCCCAGCGAAAATCGGTCGCCGTGCGGTAGAACCAGTCGTCGATCATGTCAGCGATTTTGGCCCGGCCCTCGAACGCACCATAGAACACGTCGTGATAGACGCCGTCTTCCGTAAACAGTTCCGCGAACGCCCTGCCGTTGCGCTGCTCGACCGCGTCGCAGAAGGCGCGGAGCATGGTTGTGGTGTTCACGGTGTTGCCTCCCGAACTCGTCATGCCCCGCGAAGGCCTTCGCGGACGATGACACCGTAGCTACCGGTGAGAACTTACCCCATCTCCGCCACCGCAGCGATGATCCGCGCGATGTCCTGCGGGCGGGACAGACGGTGGTCGCCGTCCTGGATCATGGTCAGCACCACGTCCTCGGCCGGCAACCGGTGCGCCAGCGCGAAGGCATGCTGCCAGGGCACGTCGGGATCCTGCGCACCCTGCAGGATGCGCACGGCGCATCCAACCTCGATAGCGCTGCCGAGCAACAGGTGGTTGCGGCCCTCCTCGATCAGTGCGCGCGTGACCGGATAGGGTGCGCCGTCGCCATACTCCGAAGGCCGCATCCACACGCCCTTGGTCCTGATCTCCTCGCGAACCTCGTCGGAGAAGCTGTTCCACATCAATTGCTCGGTGAAATCAGGCGCCGGTGCGATCAGCACCAGGCCAGCAAGCGTCGCAGGCGCTGCCTCACGCTCGGCGATGGCGCGCGCCAGCAGGAGCGCCAGCCAGCCGCCCATCGATGAGCCGATCACGACCTGCGGGCCCCGGCAGAACTGCTCGAATACAGCAACGCTGTCTTCCAGCCAGCGTCCGATAGTGCCATCGATGAAAGCGCCGCCCGATTCGCCGTGGCCGGAATAATCGAATCTAATACAGGCCCGGCCATGTTCCGCAGCCCAAGCGTCCAGCGCGAGCGCCTTGGTGCCCCGCATGTCGGAATTGAAGCCACCGAGCCAGAATAGCCCGGGCCCGCTGCCGGCGCGGGCGCGCACCGCGATCCGGCGGCCGGCGGCACGCTCCCCCACCTCGATAAAGGTCGGTTCCTGGTCGATTTGCGCTGAATTTGTCGCTGAATCAGTCATGGATCTGTCACTCTCGCCCTGCCGCTTTGTCCGCGAGCGCGCTCTATCGGTCAAGCACGAGACCGCCCGGCGCTTGCGGATCAGGCCGCCGCGCTATATTTGCCGGACGTGACCGAAATGCCTCGCATTTGACGGTTTTCGGGCGCAGACCGCGAGTTCGCTTGCTGTCTTGAGCGTATTGCTTCAAACTGCGGCCCTTCTTTCACAACTTTGGAGAGTTACCCATTCGCCGTCCCAACAGAGCCCCGCCCGCTGCAACCAAAGACGGGCCGCGCACCAATGATGATATCCGCAACGCGCAAATCCAACTGATCGATCAGAACGGCACCAACCACGGAACGGTCGAGACCGTGGTCGCCATCAAGATGGCGCTCGAGGCGGGTATGGATCTTGTCGAGATTTCGCCGAACAACAATCCTCCCGTCTGTAAGATCATGGACTACGGGAAGTTCAAGTATTCGGCACAGAAGAAAGCCGCCGAGGCGCGCAAGAAGCAGAAGATCGTCGAGATCAAGGAGATCAAGCTGCGGCCGATGATCGACGATCACGATTACGACGTGAAAATGCGCGCCATGCAGCGGTTCTTCGAGGAAGGCGACAAGGTGAAGATCACCTTGCGCTACCGTGGCCGCGAAATGGCGCACCAGGAGATCGGCACCAAGCTCCTGGACAAGGTGAAGGCCGACGTCGCCGAATTCGCCAAGGTCGAGCAGGACGCCAGATTCGAGGGACGCCAGGTCGTGATGGTGCTGGCGCCGCGCTAAGTTGAGTTAGTAGAATCGAAAGCGGCCCGTCGGATGATCCGGCGGGCCGTTTTCGTTGGTGACGATTGCGTTCCCCGGATGCTGCGCAACGCCAACAGCGCGTTCACGCGCTTGTCGCGCTGCATCGCGTCCGGGACACGAGTTGGATCTAGGTCCGCGTGGCCTGCCAGGTGCCGCTGCAGTAGTCACCGGTGATGATGCCGCGCCACCGGCCTGCACCATAGCTGCCCACAAGCCGGCCGCCGCCGCTCGCGCGGGATGCGCCGACCGAAACACTGACCGCAACCGCACCAGTGCGACTGACTGATCCTGAAACCCTGCCGCCGCCAGCCGATGAAACCCGGCTGCCGATAACGGTGAAGGGAACGCGATAACCGGAACTGCAATTACCCCGCGTCGTGGCAAACACCACGTTCCAGATGCCATCATAGGCTCGGACCGCCCTGCTTCCCCTCCGCGCGGCTTCGGCTGTGTCCGGGGCTGCCATCACGGCCAGCGCGACGAAAACAGGAAGCCAGCGCGCGGTGCGCAGGCCAAAAGAAGCGCCAAAACGGGCGATCAATCGCTGAAAATGGGCCATTTGTTCCTGCTCCGGGCGCGGATGGTTAAATGACGTCAGCGGGTAGGTAGCGACACTGCCTTTCGCGGTTCATCGTTGCCATTTGGCGCTTCCTCTGCCATAAGCCCGACCTTCATCGCCCGGCTGATCAAGGGCTGCCGTGTCGATGTCCGTGCGGGTTGCCTCGCTTTTGAGAAAAACCTGAGCACTTTCAACGCTCTAACGAGCATTTTAAGCCGCAAAAGCGCCCCTCGGGCGCGTTTTTCTGCGGCCACAGGAGAGCCAAATGCCCAAGCTGAAGACCAAGTCAGGCGCTAAAAAGCGCTTCAAGGTGACTGCCACCGGCAAAGTGATGCACGCCCAGCGCGGCAAGCGCCACGGCATGATCAAGCGGACGAAGAAGCAGATTCGTCAGCTCCGCGGCACCCGCGTGCTGTTCAAGACCGACGGCGACAACGTCAAGAAGTACTTCTTGCCGAACGCCTGATCGCGTTCACGTCATTACAGCCGAGCCGCGCCCGCGCGGCGATCCCGTCATCTTGTTTCTGATCAAGGATACCAGTCATGTCTCGCGTCAAACGCGGTGTGACCGCTCACGCCAAGCACAAGAAAGTCTACAAGGCCGCCAAGGGTTTTTACGGCCGCCGCAAGAACACCATCCGCGCCGCCAAGGCCGCGGTCGAGAAGGCCGGGCAATATGCGTTTCGCGACCGCAAGCGCAAGAAGCGCACCTTCCGTGCGCTCTGGATCCAGCGTCTCAATGCCGCCGTGCGTCCGTACGGCATGACCTACAGCGTCTTTATCAACGGCCTCTCGAAGTCGGGCATCACGGTGGATCGAAAAGTGCTGTCGGATCTCGCCATCAACGAGCCGGCGGCGTTCCAGGCGATTGCCGAGAAGGCCAAGGCCGCGCTGGCGGCCTAATTCGCAATCGCTGCGGCGTTCTTGCAATTCCGGTGTCATGCTCCGCCTTGTGCGCAATTGCGCACTGGGGCGGGGCATCCAGTAACCACCGACCGACATTTTGACTCCGGGGGTTACTGGATCATCCGCCTTCCGCCTTCGCTCGTTGAGCTTCGGCGGACAAGTCGCGGATGGTGAGGGTCCCGTTTGGACTGCGAGCGCGCGTTGCCCAAAGGTACCGTCGCCATGTCCGACCTAGCTCAACTCGAATCCCAAATTCTCGGCCAGATCGCTGCCGCCGGCGACGAAGCCGCGCTCGAAGCCGTGCGCGTCGCAGCACTCGGCAAGAAGGGCTCAATCTCCGCGCTGCTCGCCACCCTCGGCAAGATGTCGCCGGACGAGCGCAAGACACAAGGCGCCGCGATCAACCTCGCCAAGGATAAGGTGACGCAGGCGCTCTCGGCGCGCCGCGACATCCTGAAGTCGGCCGCACTCGATGCCCGGCTTGCCTCCGAGACCATCGACGTCACCTTGCCGTTGCGCGAGACGCCTGCCGAACAGGGCCGCATCCATCCGCTGAGCCAGGTCTTCGAGGAAGTCAACACGATCTTCGCCGATATGGGATTTGCGATCGCCGAAGGTCCTGATATCGAGACCGACGATTACAATTTCACGAAACTGAACTTCCCCGAGGGCCATCCGGCGCGGGAGATGCATGACACCTTCTTCTTCAATCCGAAGGAAGACGGTTCGCGCATGCTGCTGCGTACCCACACCTCGCCGGTGCAGGTGCGCACGATGTTGTCGCAGAAGCCGCCGATCCGCGTGGTTTGCCCGGGCCGCACCTATCGCATCGATTCGGACGCGACCCATACGCCGCAATTCCATCAGGTCGAAGGCCTCGTGATCGACAAGAGCTCGCATCTCGGCCACCTCAAATGGATTTTGCACGAGTTCTGCAAGGCGTTCTTCGAGGTCGACCATATCAACATGCGGTTCCGCCCGTCGTTCTTCCCGTTCACCGAGCCCTCGCTCGAGGTCGACATTCAGTGCCGCCGCGACAAGGGCGAGATCCGTTTCGGCGAGGGCGAGGACTGGCTGGAGATTCTTGGCTGCGGCATGGTGCATCCGAACGTGCTGCGCGCCTGCGGCATCGACCCTGATGTCTATCAGGGCTTTGCCTGGGGCATGGGCATCGACCGCATCGCGATGCTGAAATACGGCATGTCCGATCTCCGGCAATTGTTCGAGAACGACGTGCGCTGGCTCTCGCATTACGGCTTCAAGGCGCTCGACGTGCCGACGCTGGCGGGGGGATTGAGCACGTGAGTGCCGTCCCTGCGAAATATCAGGGTTTGCGCTCCTTCGCGTTCGGCGACGGGCCGGAGCTTGCCGACGAACTGCTCGACCTGGTGATCAAGGGCGTGAAGACCGCGACCTGCTCTACCGAGGACGAGCCGAACACGTCGACGCCGGGCGAGCAATGGATTGTGCTCGACGGGCGCGGCGAGCCACGTTGCGTGATTGAGACGATCGAAGTCAGCTACCGCCGCTTCCCCGAGGTGGATGCTGCCTTTGCCTGTGAAGAAGGCGAAGGCGACCGCAGTCTCGCCTACTGGCGGCAGGCACACCGCAAATATTTCGGACGGCTAGGCCGGTTCAGCGAAGACATGACGCTGATGTGTGAACGATTCCGGCTGGTCGAGGTTTTCTAGGAACACACAATGAAATTCACGCTCTCCTGGCTGAAGGAACATCTCGACACCGACGAGCCGCTGGAAAAGCTTGCCGACAAGCTCACCATGATCGGGCTCGAGGTCGAGAGCATCGAGGACAAGGCGAAGGCGCTCGCGCCATTCTCCATCGCGCGGGTGATCTCGGCCGAGCAGCACCCCAATGCCGATCGTCTGCGGGTCTGCATGGTCGACACCGGCAATGGTGCTGCGCCGGTGCAGGTGGTCTGCGGCGCGCCGAATGCGCGCGCTGGGCTCGTCAGCGTGTTCTCGCCGCCCGGCACGTTCATCCCGGGCAAGAACATCACGCTCGGCGTCGGCACCATCCGGGGCGTCGAGAGCCGCGGCATGCTGTGCTCGGCGGCGGAGCTGCAGCTTTCCGAGGACCATGACGGCATCATGGAATTGCCGGCCGATGCGCCGATCGGCAAGGGTTATGCCGAATGGGCTGGGCTTGGCGATCCCGTGCTCGAAATCAACCTCACGCCGAACCGGCAGGACTGCACCGGCGTGCATGGCATCGCGCGCGATCTCTCCGCCGCCGATATGGGCAAGCTCATCGACCCCGGCATCAGGCCGGTGAAGGGCGAATTCCCCTGCCCGGTGAGAGTGACGGTCGAAGATGCGACGCTGTGTCCGGGCTTCGCGCTGCGGCTGGTGCGCGGCGTCAAGAACGGCCCCTCGCCGGAATGGCTGCAGACGCGGCTGACCGCGATCGGGCTGCGGCCGATCAATGCGCTGGTCGACATCACCAACTTCATGACCTACGACCGCGCCCGCCCGCTGCATGTGTTTGACGCCAGGAAGGTGACGGGCAATCTCACAGTGCGCCGCGCCAAGGAAGGCGAGAGCCTGCTGGCGCTCGACGGCCGCACCTACACGCTCGATCCCTCGATCTGCGTGATCGCGGATGAGCACGGCGTCGAATCGCTCGCTGGCATCATGGGCGGCGAGACTTCCGGCTGCGACGAGAATACATCAGACGTGCTGATCGAATCGGCGCTGTGGAATGAGATCAACATCGCGCAAACCGGGCGCAAGCTCGGCATCAATTCGGATGCGCGCTACCGCTTCGAGCGCGGCGTCGATCCGGCCTTCATGGTGCCGGGGCTCGAGCTCGCGACCAAAATGGTGATGGAGCTCTGCGGCGGCACGCCGTCCGAGACGGTGGTCGTCGGCAATGCGTTCGGCGATGACCGCATCATCGATTTCCCGCTGAGCGAGGTCAAACGTCTGGCGGGAATCGAGGTGCCGCTGGTCGAGATGCGGCGCATCCTCGGCCATCTCGGCTTCATGGTGGCCGGCAACGGCCCGGTGGTGAAGGTCGCCGTTCCCTCCTGGCGCACCGACGTGCACGGCAAGGCCGACATCGTCGAGGAAATCGTCCGCATCGTCGGCGTCGACAAGGTGCCGATGACGCCGTTCGAGCGCGGCGACGAAGCGCGCAAGCCAGTGCTGACCACGATTCAGTCCCGCACCCGCCGCGCCAAGCGCGCGCTGGCCACACGCGGCATGGTGGAAGCCGTGACGTGGTCGTTCATCTCCAAGCCGCACGCTGAGATGTTCGACCGCGATCCGCCCAGCGCTTTGCCTGACCATGCGCTGGCGAACCGCCGCGGCCACCCTGAACTGTCGCTGGCCAATCCGATCGCGGCTGATATGTCCGACATGCGGCCGAGCCTGCTGCCCGGTCTCGCGACGGCGGCGCAGGCGAATATCAACCGCGGTGTTCCGGATCTGGCACTGTTCGAAGTCGGACAGGTCTTCGCCGGCGACAAGCCGGGAGATCAACTGGTTGCAGCCTCCGGCGTGCGCCACGGCTATGCCTCTTCGAACGGCACGGGCCGGCACTGGTCCGGCTCTGCTCAGACCGACGCGCTCGACGCCAAGGCCGATGCGTTCGCGGTGCTCGCGGCGGCCGGCGCGCCGATGCAGGCGCTGCAGATCGTTCCCGGTGGACCTGCGTGGCTGCATCCCGGCCGTTCCGGCACGATCCAGATCGGACCGCAGAACGTGCTCGGCTATTTCGGCGAGCTGCATCCGCGCGCGCTGGAGGCGCTCGGCGCCGATGGCCCGATGATCGCGTTCGAGGTGATCCTCGACCGCATTCCCGACGCCAAGAAGAGGCCGACCCGCGCCAAGCCGCTGCTCGAACTCTCCGCGTTCCAGCCGGTATCGCGCGACTTTGCCTTCATCGTCGATCGCGCCGTCAAGGCCGGCGACATGGTGCGCGCGGCGCAAGGCGCGGACAAGAAGCTGATCACGGACGTAGCCGTATTCGACGTCTATGAAGGCAAGGGCATCGATCCGGCCAAAAAGTCGATCGCGATCGCTGTAACGATCCAGCCGCGCGAGAAGACGCTGACGGATCAGGAGATCGACGCCGTAGCGGCGAAGATCGTGGCCGAAGTGACGAAGAAGACCGGCGGCACGTTGCGGGGATGAGCCGACGGGTCTGACAGGATAACCGCACGACGAGCTGCAACCTCTCCCGCTTGCGGGGGAGGTCGCATCGCATCGAAAGATGCGATGCGGGTGGGGGCTCCCTCCTCTCGAACAGTCTCATTTGTTGCGACACCCCCATCCCAGCCTTCCCCCGCAAGCGGGAGAAGGAGCCCACCTCTGATGCGGTCGCAGCTCAACCCAATCTCAGGCGCTAAAGAATGAACTCGCTTGGCCTGATTCCACCCGACATCAGTCTCAACGCCGCCCTCGCGATTTGCGCAGTCGCCTTCGTCTCGGGAACGGCGCGGGGTTTTTCCGGCTTCGGCGCGGCGCTGATCTTCATGCCGCTGGCCAGCTCGATCGCCGACCCGCGGCTGGTGGCCGCACTGCTGCTGATCATCGATTTCGTCGCCGCCGCGCCGCTGTTGCCGAATGCGTGGGAGAAGGCTGACCGCAAGGCGACTGCGGTCATAGTGGTGGGCGCGCTGATCGGCGTGCCGATCGGGACCTATTTCCTGAGCCGGTTAGAGCCGGTGACGACGCGCTGGGTCATTTCCGTCTTCGTGTTCGCATTGCTGTTGCTGCTGCTCTCGGGCTGGCGTTACCGCGGCAAGGACCACGTGGCGGTCTCGATCGGCATCGGCGGGCTGTCAGGCTTTTGCAGCGGGCTGGCCCAGACCGGCGGCCCACCGATCGTCGGCTACTGGCTCGGCCGCCCGATTCCGTCCGTGATCGCCCGCGCCAACATCGTGCTGTTCTTCGGCGCCTCGGATTTCTTCTCCGCCGTGAGTTACACCGCGACCGGACTGATCACGATGGATGCGATCAAGCTCGCGCTGGTGGTCGGCCCCGTCTACGGCATCGGCGTCTGGTTCGGCGCATCGCTGTTCGGCAAGGCCAGCGAAGCCGTATTCCGCTCGATTTGTTACGCGCTGATCGCGGCCGCGGTGATCTTCGGGTTGCCGGCGCTGGATGGAGTGCTGCGGTGACGTCACCGTCGTCCCTGCGAAAGCACTAGGGCATCTACACGTCTTGGGGACGCGACAGATTGACTCGGGGCGGCATGATGTGCGTTCGCCGCAGCGTTTTGTATGATTCTCTCTCTGGCGCTTTGATTCGAAGGAGCGCCAGAGATGCAGCAGGAACCGGATTTGTCCCTGGGTAAGTTTGGAGACGTTCGCCTCGATAAAAGGGGGCGGCGCTTCTCCGGGCTATGCTTTGCACGCGCAGTGTCTGTTTGCGCCAGATGGCGCAGGGCAACTGGGCCGCGAACATGGCGTTCTGGCGGTTTGTGAACAATCCGCAAGTCACGATCGACAAGCTGATTGAAGGCTGGAGCCTGCAGACGTCGATGGCGGTCAGCGGGCGTCATGTGCTGTCGATCCAGGACACCAGCGAGATCAACTTCCACACTCGTCCGGGACATCGGCGCGACTTGGGCAAGGTCGGCAAAGGCAATGCTGCGGCGTGCTGCTGCATGCCATGATGGCGGTCGATGCCGATAGCGGGGTCTGTCTCGGGCTCACCGGCGGTGAGGTGTGGACGCGCAAGCGCAAGGCCAGGATCGCTCACGAGAAGCGCGCCTTGGCCGACAAGGAATCGGCGCGCTGGGTGACGACGGCTAAGCAAGGCTGCGAGGTTCTGGTCGCTGCTCGTATGATCACCGTCGTCAACGACCGCGAGGGGGATTTCTTTGCTCACTGGTCGCTGACACCCGCTGACAATGTCCACCTCCTGTCGCGCGCCATGCACGACCATGCGCTGGTCGATGGCGGCACGCTTTATCAGGCGGTCGCGCGGGCCCGCTTCTGCGACAAGGCGGTGATCGATCTACCAAAGCGAATGGATCGCCACGGTCGCCAGGCCCACCTCTCCATGCGCCTGGGAACCGTTGTGCTCAAACGACCGCAGCGCCCCGGCGTGAAAGACCTGCCACAGGGCGTCAAAGTCAGCTTCGTGGAGGTCGTCGAGTTGCACCCCCCGAAGAGCGCCAAGCCCATTCATTGGTTGCTCCTGACCACTCATCCGGTCGTCACCGCCGCCGATGCCTGGCGGATCGTCTCCTGGTACAAGCAGCGCTGGATCATCGAACAGCTCTTTCGCTCGCTGAAGAGCCAGGGTCTGCGCATCGAGGATAGTCAGCTCGACAGCGCTGAAGGCCTGATCAAACTCGTGGCGATCGCCACCAGAGTAGCATGTATCGTCATCCAGCTCGTTCAAGCCCGCAATGGCGGCGAACAATTGCAGGTCGAATTTGTGTTCACGCCGGACGAGATCGAAGCGCTCAAGGCCATCAACAAAACCCTGAAAGGCCGCACCGAGCTCCAGAAGAACCACCATCGCCCCAACACTGTCGCCTGGGCGGCATGGATCATCGCAAAGCTCGGCGGATGGACCGGTTACGCCTCTCATCGCCCACCTGGACCAATCACCTTCCACATGGGAATGGCTCGCTTCCAACTCCTCGTATATGGCCCGGCAAGCGTGTAGATGCCCTAGTGCGAACGCAGGGACCCATAACCACAGGCGCTTGGGATTCGAATTGGATGTAGCCCCAGCGCGCTACAGCACTACCACTGTGGCTATGGGTCCCGGCTCGCGCTTCGCTTGGCCGGGACGACGGAAGATTCACTATCCAACACCAGATCGCAATACGCATACCCGTCGCGCTCGACGCGCTCGCCGGTCATCGCCGCAAGTCGTCGCGAAAACATCGGCCCTGCCACGACGCAGGTGTGAAACTCGCCGTTCTCGCCGCAGGGATCGATACCGTCCGGCAAGTCGGCGAGCAGCGTTGCGTCGAATTTCCGACCGGCAAATTCCGCCGGCAGCTTCTTCAGATCGACGGTCGCAATGTGGGCTTCCAGCCCGCTTGCGATCATTGCTCGCGCGAGCTCCGGCGTTGGCCGCTCCCAGAGCGGAAACAGCGGCGTGATTCCGGTGCCTGCCAGCTTCTGTTCGCGATAAGCGCGGATGTCGGCCAGGAACAGATCGCCGAAGATCATGTGCGTGACGCCGTCGGCAACCGCTTGCGCGACTGCCTCGCCCATCCGCGCTTCATAAATCTCGTTCGGACAGGGATAGGGAATTGCCACGACCCGCTGCGGCAGGCCGGCGGCCTCGCATTGCGCCTGCAAGATCTCCTGCCGCACGCCATGGATCGAGACGCGGCCGAACGTCTCGGTCACCGTGGTCAGCGCGCCGACCACCTCGAATTCTCCCGCGCGCAGCACTTCATGCAGCGCAAAGGCTGAATCCTTGCCGCTCGACCAGGAGATCAGTGCTTTGGGACGGGCCATCAGTTGCTCGGAGACGGTGCGCGCCGCCGCTGCTTCGCTGGCCGCGCCTCCGGTTCGGGGTCCTTCAACGCACCGATCCGCCGCAGTGCCGCATCCGCCGCGCGTTCGCCGCTCTCCCAGGCGCCGTCGATCGTTCCCCACAGCGTTTCATGGGTCGCCTCGCCCGCGAGATACATGCAGCCGATCGGATCGGTCAGAACCTTTCGCGATGACTGCCCGCCAGGACCGGCCGCTGACATCGCGCCGAGCGCGAACGGCGCGGCGTTCCAGCGCGTCGCGCTCGATTTCGTCACCGCGGCGGCCGCCTCGCTGCCGTACAGCTTCGTCAGCCATTCCACCGCAAACGCCACCATGGCCTTCTCGCCCTGCGCGGAAAGATCGCGGCCGAACGAGCCGCCGACATCGAGGGTGCAGAGCGACGAGCCGCCGATATTGGCTGATATCAGCGCCGTCTTGGTCGAATTGCTCTGCTCGATGACGACGTCGTCACGGGCGAGGCCGAGCGGATTGCCCGTCATCTGCAGCGCGATCCGGTCGTAGCTGCCGAGGCTGAGTTTCGAAGCCGCGTCGAGCATGCGCTTCGGGAGGTCGGGCGCGAATTTGATATTGCCGGCCGCCAGCACGTTGCTCGACACTGTGACGACGGCAGCGCGGGCGACGATCTTTCCGGCAGGTGTTTCCACCATGACGTCGCGGTTGCTCCAGATGATGCGATTGGCGGGCGTCGACAGTGCCACCGGCACCTGCTCGCCAAGTTTTGCGATCAGCGTGCCCAGTCCCTGGCGGCAGCCAATCGCGATGTTGCGGTCCTGCGCGCGCGACTTGTCGCCGACCGAGACGTCGTTCAGATCCTTGCCGGAGAAGCCGGCCCCGAGCACAAATTCTGCCGTGCCCGCCCAAACGCCGAGATCCTTCGGCAGCACCGAGGCGCAGGAAACATCGAACCGCCGCGCGGCGTCGTCGATGGCGCGGTTGGTACGAACCAGCGCTGCCAGAAACTCTTCGGTCTCGCCGGCGCGGGCATTGCGGCGGCCGATGCGGATCTTCTGGCCCGATGGCGCGCTCGTGATCTCTAGCCCGGCCGCCCGCGCCAGCTTGATCATCGGATTGGTCTCGGGATTGTGCATCCAGCGCGCGCCGCGGTCGAACGGTACGTCGAAAGTCGAAACGTCGGTCTGGCAGCGGCCGCCGATCTGGCTTGCTGCCTCCACCACGATCACCCTGCGGTTCGCCGCCATGATCCGCCGCGCCGCAGCAATGCCGGCCGCGCCTGCGCCAATCACCACGATGTCGGCATCCCGCGGCAAGGGCGCGGCCCCCGCACGTGAACCAGACAAAACCGGAACCGCCGCCAGGCCTGCGGACGCCGACAGAAAGGTGCGGCGGGTCAATGTCATGTCATGGTTTCCAGGACCTGAAGGACGCGAGAACAGCTAGCGAACTGTGCAGCATCTCACGTGACGCAGCAACACTCATGGTAAATCAATCATGATTGACCCGCATCTCGCATGAACTAAATTGAAACGGCTTGCGACCATGATAAGGAAACAAAAAAAGCGGAAGAAAAGCCGCTCTGGGGGAGTTTCATGGGCGTAATGCTCGACACCATCGGCCAGTTGATCGCGGGCTACCTGCAGAAGGAAGTCCCGGGCTATGAGCCGTTCACGCCCAGCGACCCCGAACATCTGCGCGGCGTCATCGAGCCCGGCGATGTGCTGCTGGTCGAAGGCAACAACCGGATCTCCGGCATCATCAAATACCTCACGCAGTCGACCTGGTCGCATGGCGCGCTCTATGTCGGCCCGGTTGACGGCGCCACCGAGCCCGACGGCGAGCCGCATGTGCTGATCGAGGCCAATATCGGCGAGGGCGTCACCTCGGCGCCGCTGTCGAAATATTTTCCCTATCACACCCGGATCTGTCGGCCGGTCGGCCTGTCCTACGAGGACCGCACCACGGTGTGCCGCTACGCCATCAACCGGATCGGCTTCGGCTACGACACCAAGAACATCGTCGACCTGATGCGCTATCTGATTCCGTTGCCGATACCGCAGCGATGGCGGCGGCGCATGATCGCGTTCGGCTCCGGCGATCCCACCAAGATCATCTGCTCGGCGCTGATCGCGCAGGCATTCGACGCCGTGCGCTATCCGATCCTGCCGAAGATTACCCGCGCCGCCTCGCGAAAGGCCCGGCGCGAAATCCTGCATATCCGTGATTCCTCGCTCTACATGCCGCGCGATTTCGACATCTCGCCCTATTTCGAAGTCGTCAAACCCACCATCGTGCACGGCTTCGACTACACGGCCCTGCACTGGGCCGACAAGCAGAAGCCGCTCCCGGAGGTAGCGGGCCAATTCGGTGTGTTTCCAGAGGTCAAGTCGCCGCCGCTTGTTCCTGAAGAGATTGACGAAGAGACGCCGCTTCCGGCTGCGGCTGAAGAAGTGACTGTTGAGGAAGTCACCGTCGAAACCGCGATGATCGAACGCATCACCGTGTCGGAACATTATCTCGCCGTCGAATATGTCCCGGTCCGCCAGCCGGAGCGCCGCATGAGGCCGCGCACACCGGAGATGACGGTGTAGAGGGGGCAAAGCGACTTGTCCGCCGTAGCTCAACGAGCGAAGGCGGAAGCGTGCCCACCATTAAATGCTCACCATTAAGAGAGACACTCCGGATGGATGGTGGTCACGGCGCTGACGCGCCTTTGCCTACCCTCCAATCTAAAATCTTCCCGCCAGCGTCAGCCTCACGGCCAACGGCTCGGCCGGATGAACATGACGATCGGCCACGCCGCCTGTCGGCTCGCCCGGCAATCGCGACAAGTAGTAGTACTCGATCTGGTTGGTCTTTGCGTTGAAGAGATTGAGCACGTCGAGCTGCAGCCGCAGGCCATTGTCGAATTTGTAGCCCGCGCGTGCATTGAAGATCAGCGCTGATTGCGAACGGATGGTGTCGTCCTCGACCAGGGGACGCGGGCCGAAATAGCGTCCCCGCAGCGCGCCGAACCAGCCGGCCTCGCCGCCAAATGTCACACCGCCGCTCGCGACCCATGCCGGCGCGCCCGGGATGAAATTTCCGACCGGATCGACATCGGTAAAGCGGGCGCGGGTGTAGGCGACATCGAAATCGAGCCGCATCCACGGCAGCACCTGATACTGGTTGGTCCATTCGACGCCGACGCGCCGGCTCGGCCGGCTGGCTTCGGTCGTCCCGGCGTCGCCGACGAACAGCAACTCCGAATCGAAGTCCAGTACGAACACCGCAAGTGAACTGGTGAGGCCTTCGACCGCCTTGGTGCGGACGCCAATCTCGGCGCCCTTTGATCGCACCAGTAGCGGCACGCGATCCTGCGGCGTCACCTTGTCGATCGGATCGACCGTGATGGTCGTACCTCTGATATCATTGGAGTGCAGGCCGTAACCGGCATTGCCGTAGAACTCGGTCTTGTGCCACGGCCCCAGCACGATACCGGCTTTGGGGCTCGTCATCGACGCCTGTGCGTTTCCCGAATTTTGCGGCGTGTCGCTGACGACGCGGCCCGCAAAATAGTTCTCACGAATACCGACCGTGGTGCGCAGCCAATCGGTCCAGCGCGCCGTCGTGTCGGCCCACAGGCCGACATTGCCTTCTCTCACGCTGTCTTCGCGAACGGTCGAAAGCGTCTCGCGCTGCAACGTCTTGAACAGGCCGACCAGGATATCATCACCGCGCGTTTGCAATCCGATGCGGGTCTGCGTTTCGATCCCGCCCACGCGTACATCGAAGGCGTGGCTGGCGTTAAGGCCATAGACCGTGCGTCGATCCATCTGGCTGAACTGATCGCCATTGACGGGATCGTCGAGAAAATAGGTGAAGTTGTTGTAGAGCCGCAGCGACGAATTGATCACATAGGCGTTGACCTTGCTCTGTCCGTATTGGCTCGACTGCGCCCAATTGCTCGACAGCGAAAATCGGCTCGAGACGCCGCCATCGGTCGGATCGAGCGTCCCGAACCGGCCGATCAAACCCTGGTCGATCGCGCGCTGCGCCACCTGGTCGGTCGAATTCCAGCCGTTGGAATAGGCCATAGCCGACAGCGTGAACCCGTCGGTAGCGGTGCCCTGGCTGTAGCGCAGCACGCCGTTCAGCTTGCGCACATTGTCAGGCACGTCCCACGGACCGTCATTCCTGACGCCCTCGAAGGCGGCGAGCAACGTGCCCGCGCCGACCGCTGTCGATCCTGCCGCCAGCGCGCGGCGGTAGCCAAAGCTTCCGAACGTTAGCTCGGCGATGTTCTTCGGGAGCCTGTTAATATAGTCGATGGCAACGGAGCCCGCGGAGGCAAAGTCGCCGCGGTCGGCGAAGTAAGGCCCCTTTCGCACGGTGATCGACTGCACCAGCTCGGGAATCATGAAATTGATGTCGGCATAGCCCTGACCGTGGCCATGGGTCGGCATGTTGACCGGCATGCCGTCGACCGTGATGGCGAGGTCGGTGCCGTGATCCAGATTGAAGCCGCGCAGAAAATACTGGTTGGCTTTGCCTTCGCCGGAATGCTGGATGACGATCAGCCCTGGCACCACCTCCAGCGCCTCGCCGACGCGCGCGAATGGCTGCGCGTTCACTTCCGCGCCGCTGATGGTCATGGCGCTGGCAGCGGTGGGCTGCATGTATGCCGGCCCTGCAGTCGCGGACTCCGACGTCACGCCGGTGCTGACCTGCGGTGGAACGGGCACGCTTGGTTGAATTGCTGATGGATTTCGCGCGGTACGCTCGCGGCGCGGCGGCCTGGGCCGGTTGCGCGGCCTCGCTTCGGGGGGATAGACGGTCACGGCAGGAAGCTCGCCGGACGCAGGCGCCGCGACGTTCTGCGCGTCCGCTGCGGGCACCATGACAAATAATGACGCGGCGGAAAACACTCCCCAGGCAGCTCTACGCAACGCTCATGCCCCCGCATGATAACTGCTACAGTCGGCGCGCGACCGCATCAGTTCGATTTGACCGGGCGCCTCATGTTAGCAAGTGAAGTATGACGACTCAACAGGAATATCATACTGCGTCAGGACGGATTTGGGATGCAACGGATCACCATCACCATCGAAGACGAACTGCTTGCCGAGATCGACGCGGCCGCGGAAGCCCGCGGCTACCAGAACCGCTCCGAGATCATCCGCGATCTCGCCCGCGCCGGCCTGCAGCAAAGCGCCGAGAACGCCACGCCGTCGAGCCAATGCGTCGCTGCACTGGTCTACGTCTACGATCATGCCGCGCGGGATCTCTCGAAACGGCTGATACAGAATTTCCACGGCCATCACGATCTGTCGCTGGCGACGCTGCATGTGCATCTCGACGACGATAGCTGCATGGAGGTGACAGCGCTGAAGGGCGCAAGCGGCGAGGTCCAGCACCTGGCCGATCACATCATCGCCGAGCGCGGCGTGCGTTACGGACGCGTGGTGATGATCCCGACGTCTTCGGAGAAGAAACCGCGGGCGCGCAGGCACACGCACCGGCACGACTGACGCTGATCTGGATCAAGGCGGCGGCTGGCTCGGAAGCAACAATCGCCGACCATCTCACGAGACCATTGCCGCGATGCTACCGGTCCGAGCGCCCGATCACGTCCATCAGTTCAGCGATCTTTTCGCGCTGATCGGCCTTGTTGCCGCTGGTGATGGCGTGCTCGACGCAGTGCGCCACGTGATCCCGCAAGACCTCCTCCTCGACGCGCCGCAACGCTGCCCGGACGGCGGAGATCTGGGTGACGATGTCGATGCAATAACGGTCCTCATCAACCATTCGTGACAGGCCGCGGACCTGGCCCTCGATCCGGTTGAGACGCTTCTGACAGGACGCCTTGATGTCTTTTCGCATGCGGCCTATATACCCCCACAGGGTATAGGTTTCAAGTGCCGGAGATGATGATGAACAACAATGAAAACGCCGATCGAAACGGCGCTTCGAAGGGCGCGTGCTGCGGCGGGCATGGCCACGCCAGTCACAGCCACCACGGCCATCAAGCCGCCGGCTCGGCAACGGTGCGCGATCCCGTCTGCGGCATGACCGTCGACCCCGCGATCAGCAAGCACTGCTTCGACTATCATGGCGAGACTTTTCATTTCTGCTCGGCCGGCTGCCGCACCAAATTCGCCGCCGATCCCGTCGCTTATCTCCATAAGGACAAGGCACCGAAGGCCGCCGTACCGGAGGGTACGATCTACACCTGCCCGATGCACCCCGAGATCCGCCAGGTCGGTCCTGGAAGCTGCCCGATCTGCGGCATGGCGCTGGAGCCGGAGGTGGCAAGCCTCGATGCGCCGCCCAATCCAGAACTGGCGGACATGACGCGTCGCTTCTGGATCGGCCTCGTGCTCGCGCTGCCGGCCGTCGTCCTCGAAATGGGCGGCCACCTCGTCGGCGGCCATGGCTGGGTCGACCAGACGCTGTCGAACTGGATTCAGCTAGCGTTCGCCACCCCGGTCGTGCTCTGGGCCGGCTGGCCGTTCTTCGTGCGCGGCTGGCAGTCGCTGGTAACGCGCAATCTCAATATGTTCACGCTGATCGCGATGGGCACCGGCGTGGCCTATGCCTACAGCGTGGTCGGGACGGTTGCGCCCGGCATCTTCCCGGCCACCTTCCGCGGCCATGGCGGTGCGGTCGCGATCTATTTCGAAGCGGCGGCGGTCATCACCGTGCTCGTGCTGCTGGGCCAGGTGCTCGAACTCCGCGCCCGCGAAGCGACGTCAGGCGCGATCAAGGCGTTGCTGCAACTTGCGCCGAAGACCGCGCGCCGCATCGGCGACGACGGCACGGATCATGAGGTCAAGATCGACGCGTTGGCGGTGGGCGACAAACTGCGGGTCCGGCCCGGCGAGAAGGTGCCGGTCGACGGCGTCATCCTCGAAGGCCGCTCCTCGCTCGACGAAGCGCTGGTAACGGGCGAATCCATGCCGGTCACCAAGGAACCTGGCAGCAAGGTCATCGCCGGCACGCTCAACCAGTCCGGCGGCTTCATCATGCGCGCCGACAAAGTTGGCCGCGATACGCTGCTTTCCCAGATCGTGAAAATGGTGGCGGATGCGCAGCGCTCCCATGCGCCGATCCAGCGGCTGGCCGATCAGGTTTCCGGCTGGTTCGTGCCCGTTGTCATCGCCGTGGCGCTGATCGCATTCGGCGCCTGGGCCTGGTTCGGACCGGAGCCGCGCATGGCATTTGGCCTGGTCGCCGCCGTCAGCGTCCTCATCATCGCCTGCCCCTGCGCGCTCGGCCTCGCCACGCCGATGTCGATCATGGTCGGCGTCGGCCACGGCGCCCAGGCCGGCGTTCTGATCAAGAATGCCGAGGCGCTGGAGCGCATGGAGAAGGTCGACACGCTGGTGGTCGACAAAACGGGCACGCTGACCGAGGGCAAGCCGAAGGTGGTCAGCGTCGTGACGGCCGCGGGATTTGAAAAGGCAGAAATTCTGCGGCTGGCGGCGAGTGTCGAGCGGGCGAGCGAACACCCGCTGGCCGACGCCATCGTGCGGGCGGCCAAAGAGCGCAATCTCGATCTCGGCAAGGTCGAAACATTCGATTCGCCGACCGGCAAGGGCGCCACCGGCAAGGTCGACGACAAGACCATCGTGCTCGGCAACGCGAACTTCCTGCAGTCCCTCGGCATCGATGCCAGCCCGTTGAACGAACAGGGCGAACGTCTGCGCGGCGACGGCGCGACGGTGATCAACATGGCGGTTGACGGCAAGCTTGCGGGATTGTTCGCGATCGCCGATCCCGTGAAGGCGTCGACACCTGACGCCCTAAAGGCACTTGCGGCGGACGGCATCAAGGTCATCATGCTGACCGGCGACAACAGGACCACGGCGAACGCCGTCGCACGCGGCCTTGGTATCGCCGAGGTCGAGGCGGAAGTGCTGCCCGATCAGAAGAGCGCGGTGGTCGCAAAACTGCAGAAGGCCGGCAAGATCGTTGCGATGGCCGGCGACGGCGTCAACGACGCGCCGGCGCTCGCCGCAGCCGAAGTCGGCATTGCAATGGGCACCGGAACGGATGTTGCGATGGAAAGCGCCGGCGTCACCTTGCTCAAGGGCGACCTCGGCGGCATCGTCCGCGCCCGCCGGCTGTCGCAGGCCACCATGCGCAATATCAGGCAGAACCTGTTCTTCGCCTTTATCTACAACGCCGCCGGCATCCCGATAGCCGCCGGCATTCTCTATCCGGCGTTCGGGCTATTGCTGTCACCGATCATCGCGGCGGCGGCGATGGCGCTATCGTCGGTCAGCGTCGTCGGCAACGCGCTGCGATTGCGGCTGGCGCGGCTGTAGGAGTCGCTCCGGACGACGATAGGGCAATGTGCGACACTCTCACCGCACGAACGGTGAGCTCCCTCCCCCCTTGCGGGGGAGGGCTGGGGAGAGGGGTTCTCTCCACGCGCACGGACCGGACAGATCGTCGATAGCTTTGCCCACGGGTCCCGTTGACAACGAGCACTGCCGTTGCGGCCACCCCTCTCCCTAACCCTCCCCCGCAAGGGGGGAGGGAACATACTTCCCGTGTAGAAGCGTCGTCGTAAGCCAACTCAGTCGACGCCCATCACGCCGCCTTGGCCGCCTTCCCGCGCGGCAATCCGGCGCGTGCCAGCCCGCCATACAGCGTCTCACCCGGCATTTCCGATTTCAGAATGCCGCGCACCGCGATCAACTTTTCAATATCGATGCCTGTGGCAAATCCCTTGCTCTCGCACAGAAACACCAGATCCTCGAACACCACGTTGCCGGTCGCGCCCGGCGCGAACGGGCAACCACCGAGGCCGCCGAGCGATCCATCGAGCACGCGCGCGCCGGCATCGAGCGCGGCGGAAGCGTTGGCGATCCCCATGCCGCGCGTATCATGCAGGTGAATGCAGATCGGCTTTCCACCTGCGATCTTCACTGCGCCTGCGACGAGTTCGCCGACCTGCTTCGGCCCGGCATAGCCGACCGTGTCGGCGATCGCGACCATGTCGACGCCGGCCTCGAACAGCTTTTCCGTCAGCCGCAGCACTTCGGCAGGGTCTACCGGCCCGACGATCGAACAGCCCAGCGCCATCGAGATCGCGGCGTTCACCACCGGTCTGTGCGCGCTGGCGTCGCGCAATTCACAGAGCCGCCTGACGGTGTCGATTGCGGATGCGCGCGACCGGTTGGCGTTGGCCTGGCTGTGTTCTTCAGTAGCCGAAACCACCGAAGCTACTTCGGCCACGCCAGACGCCAGCGCCTCGTTGACGCCACGCTCGTTCAGCGTCAGCG
Organism: Bradyrhizobium sp. AZCC 1578; assembly: GCF_036924675.1. Lineage (NCBI taxonomy): Bacteria > Pseudomonadati > Pseudomonadota > Alphaproteobacteria > Hyphomicrobiales > Nitrobacteraceae > Bradyrhizobium > Bradyrhizobium sp. AZCC 1578. Next base: position 3,995,871 of record NZ_JAZHRZ010000001.1, on the reverse strand, counting down.
CGATGCCGTAGGCGCCGGGCAGCGACGCCACGGTCCCGATGATGTCGCGCACATCGGCGAACTGCGGAAACGTCTTTTGCGGCAGGAACGAGCCAACCTCGAAATGGCGCACACCCGCGGCATACTCATCGTGCATCCAGCGCTGCTTGGCGGATGTGGACGGAAATCTCTTCACGAGCTGCAGGCCGTCGCGCAGGCCCACCTCGCGCAGCACGATCTTGTTGTCGGGATAGATCTCCTCAACACGGGTCATGGCAGCCTCATGCGGCATTGTTCTTGACGGCAGTCTCGCCTCCCGGGGGGCAGGCTCTTGCCGAAGCCCTTGCGGCTATCTACCTCTCGCGAGGGCTTTTTCACAAGAGGCAGAACCGCCATGTTGGACGCCGCCGCCAAGGCGCTTTCGCAGATCCTGTCGCCGCCGATGCGCACCATCCTGTGGCGCTCGATCGGGCTGGCGCTGGTGCTGATTACGGTGCTGGCCGTTGGCTTGCAGCGCGCGTTGAGCTGGTTCGCTGAGTACGGCGAAGTCTGGGCCGAGGCGATGCTCGGCCCGGGCTTCCACACGTCGCTCAATATCCTTTCCTGGATCATCTCGATCGCGGCCGGCCTTGGCGTCGTGCTCGGCGGGATCTTCCTGATGCCGGCGGTCACCTCGCTGGTTGCGAGCGTGTTCGTCGATGACGTCGCCGAGCATGTCGAGCGCGAACACTATCCGGCGGAGCGTCCCGGCGACGCGCTGCCGCTCGGCGTCGCCATCCCCGAGGGCATCAAGACGGCGCTGCTCACCATTCTGGTCTACCTGATTGCGCTGCCCTTCGTGCTGTTCGCAGGCGCGGGCTTCCTGATCTTCTTCATCGCCACGGCGTGGCTTTTGGGCCGCGAATATTTCGAACTCGCCGCCATGCGCTTTCGCCCGCCGGCGGAAGCCAACGCGATGCGCAGGGATCACGCCGCGACCGTGTTTACCGCGGGCCTCTTCATTGCGGCGTTCGTGTCGATTCCGATCGTCAATCTGGCGACGCCGCTATTCGGCATGGCCTTCATGGTCCACATGCACAAGCGGTTATCGGGCCCGCGGCCGGAGTTGATCGAGCCCGCGCGCAAGCCGGGCATGCCGGTGGTGTAATCCTCTCCCTCTCCCTCTCCCTCTCCCTCTCCCTCTCCCGCTCTTCGCGAGGAGAGGGAGAAGGGACTCACACCGTCTTTTCGGGCCACTGGCACAGATCGTTGATCAAGCACACCTCGCAGCGCGGCTTGCGGGCGAGGCAGGTATAGCGCCCGTGCAGGATCAGCCAATGATGGGCGTGCCGCATGAATTCCGGCGGGATCACCTTTTCCAGCCCTAGCTCGACCTCGAGCGGCGTATTGCCGGACGCGAGACCGGTGCGATTTCCGACGCGGAACACATGCGTATCGACCGCCATGGTGTGTTCGCCATAGGCCATGTTGAGCACGACGTTGGCGGTCTTGCGCCCGGCGCCGGGCAGCGATTCGATTTCAGCGCGGGTGCGCGGCACCTCGCCGCCGAATTCATCAATCAGCTTTTGCGATAGCGCGATGACGTTTTTCGCCTTGTTGCGATAGAGCCCGATGGTCCTGATGTAGTCGCGCACCTTGTCTTCGCCGAGCGCCAGCATCTTCTCCGGCGTATCGGCCACCGCAAACAGCGCGCGCGTCGCCTTGTTGACGCCGGCGTCGGTCGCCTGCGCCGACAGCACCACCGCCACCAGCAGCGTGTAAGGGTTGAGATGTTCGAGTTCGCCCTTCGGCTCCGGATTGGCCTTGCGAAATCGGCTGAAGGCCTCGTGGATCTCGGCCGGCGTCCAGGGTTTTGGCTTCGGCGATTTCTTCGGCTTGGGCAACGCCTTGGCGCCCCTCTTCGTCGGCTTCTTCGGCACGGACGGAACATTGGTCTTGGCGCCGGAAGCGCGGATGATTTTGGCCATGATCGGGGATATACTGATACGCGATGACCGCAAGCAACGACTTTGATCCGACGCTTGATCAGCCGACGCTGTTTTCGGCGCGGGTGACGCCGCATCGTTCGCTCAACCGCACCGGCTTTTTGGTGCTGATGATTTTCATCGGCGGCGTGAGCTTTGTCGCCGGCATCGCATTTATGCTGATGGGCGCCTGGCCAGTGGTCGGCTTTTTCGGCCTTGATGTGCTGGTGATTTACTGGGCGTTCCGGGTCAATTTTCGCAGTGCTGATGCCACCGAGGACATCATGGTGACGCCGACGGAGTTGCGCGTCCGGCGGGTCAGCCATCGCGGCCATCTGATGGAATGGTCGTGCAATCCGCTCTGGGTGCAACTGGAGCAGACCGGCGACCCGGAATTCGGCATCGAGCGGCTTTACCTGGTCTCCCGCGGCCACCGGGTATCGATCGGCCAAGTCCTGGGACCCGACGAAAAAGCCAGCTTTGCCAAAGCCTTATTGGCCGCACTACAGGTCGCCAAGCGCGGGCTGACCTATAATCCGGTGGCTTGAGGTGGTTGTCAGAAATCGGGTGGTTTGGAGGCCGCATGCCCCCTAAATCAGACCCTATGATGATATCAGCCATACATGACCAGCGCCTGGCCAAGCCGGGCCACCAGAGCGCCGCGCTGCGCGACTATGACTCGGTGCGCCGGGCCATCGCGTTCATTTCGGAACAGTGGCGGACGCAGCCGACCATCGAGGCGATGGCGGATGCCGCCGCCGTGACGCCGGACGAACTGCATCATCTATTCCGCCGCTGGGCCGGACTGACGCCGAAGGCGTTTATGCAGGCGCTTACCCTGGACCATGCGAAGGGCTTGTTGCGCGATTCCGCGAGCGTGCTCGATGCCGCGCTCGACTCGGGGCTGTCTGGCCCGGGCCGGCTGCATGATCTCTTCGTCACCCATGAAGCGATGTCACCGGGCGAATGGAAGAATGGCGGCGCCGGCATGACGCTGAGTTACGGGTTCCATGCTTCGCCATTCGGCACGGCAATCGTGATCGCGAGCGAGCGAGGCCTTGCGGGGCTCGCCTTCGCCGATCCCGGCGACGAGCCGACGGCGTTCGCCGACATGAAGCGGCGCTGGCCGAATGCGACCTATGTCGAGGACCATGACGGCACCGTTGGCCTCGCCCAACGCATCTTCGATACGCGGCTGTGGCGGCCGGACCAGCCGTTGCGCGTGGTGCTGATCGGCACCGATTTCGAGGTGCGGGTGTGGGAGACGCTGTTGAAGATCCCGATGGGCCGCGCGGTCTGTTATTCCGACATCGCCACCAAGATCAAAAGCCCGAAAGCCTCGCGCGCGGTCGGCGCCGCGGTCGGCCGCAACCCGGTGTCGTTCGTGGTGCCCTGCCATCGCGCCCTCGGCAAAGGCGGCGCCCTAACCGGCTATCACTGGGGCATCACGCGCAAGCAGGCGATGCTCGGCTGGGAAGCGGGGCAGGTCGGATTGCATTGAATTTCGTAGGGTGGGCAAAGGCGCTCTTGCGCCGTGCCCACCATCTCTCCTGATCGTCAACTGAAATGGTGGGCACGCGGAGCCTGTCATCACTCCGCGAGCGGCCTTGCGCTCGTCGCCGGCGCGCATTCGCGCGACCCGTTGGCTTTGCCTACCTACGCCGCCAGATCGAGCTTCGACGCGACCGTCGAATCGGCATTGAGCCGGTAGATCACGGGCGCGCCGGTCGCGAGTTCGCGCTTCAATATCTGCTCGGGCGTCAGCTTCTCCAGCACCATGATCAGCGCACGCAGCGAGTTGCCGTGGGCGGCGACCAGCGTGCGCTCGCCGCGCAGCACGCCAGGCAGAATCTCCTGCACGTAATACGGCAGCGCGCGCGCCAGCGTGTCCTTGAGGCTTTCGCCTCCGGGCGGCGGCACGTCATAGGAGCGGCGCCAGATCAAGACCTGCTCTTCACCCCATTTCTTGCGGGCGTCATCCTTGTTGAGTCCCGAGAGCTCGCCGTAATCGCGTTCGTTGAGCGCCAGATCGCATTTGGTCGGCAATCCGGTCTGGCCGATCTCGGCCAGCGCCAGGTCGAGCGTGCGCTGCGCCCGCTTCAGCACCGAGGTAAAAGCGACATCGAACGTCAATCCCTGCGCCTTCAGCTTGCGGCCGGCCTCTTTTGCTTCCGATACACCCAGTTCGGAGAGGTCGGGGTCCTTCCAGCCGGTGAACAGGTTCTTCAAATTCCAGTCGCTCTGGCCGTGCCGCACGAGCACGAGAAGACGATCGCTCATTCCAGGATTCCGTTTTTCGATGGTTAGAAGTCGGCGAGCCCCAGCACGTCGGTCATCGTGTAGAAGCCGGGCGTCTTGCCCCGCGCCCACAGCGCCGCCTTGATCGCGCCCTGCGCGAACATGGTCCGGTCCTCGGCGCGGTGGGTCAGTTCGATCCGCTCCATCGGACCCGCGAAGATCACGGAGTGATCGCCGGTGACGGTGCCGCCGCGAAGCGAAGCGAAGCCGATATCGCCGGGTCGGCGGGCGCCGGTCTGGCCGTCGCGGCCGCGCGCGGAGCGGGCGTGGAGGTCGACGCCGCGGCCGGCGGCGGCAGCTTCACCGAGCAGGAAGGCCGTGCCCGAGGGCGCGTCGATCTTGGCCTTGTGGTGCATCTCGAGGATTTCGATGTCAAAACTTTCGTCCAGCGACTGCGCGACGCGCTTGACCAGCGCGGCGAGCAGATTGACGCCGAGGCTCATATTGCCGGACTGCACCACCACCGCACGCGAGGTGACGCTCTTGATGACCGCCATGTCTGATACCGACAGGCCGGTGGTTCCGACGATGTGCACCAGGCCGCGTTCGGCGGCGATCGCGACATTGGCGATGGTGGCGGCGGGCACGGTGAAATCCAGAATGCCGTCGGCATTGGCGGACAATTTCCACAGGTCCGCCGACAACTCGATGCCATTGGCCGGCAGGCCGGCGAGCACGCCGGCATCCTTGCCCAGAAGTTCCGAGCCCGGCGCTTCCAGCGCCCCGGTCAGCACCGCACCCGGCGTTTCCGAAATGACGCGCACCAGCGCGCGGCCCATCCGGCCGCCGGCCCCCGCTACGATCAATCGCATATCGGCCATGGCTTTTACCTCTGCACGCCCTATAGCGGGATGAGGCCGATCCGGCAACCAATCAGGCGCTTTTGCGGCTCCCGCCGGCGGCCAAGGCGATCCGGACGGGCGGAGGCGAGGGGCAATCAGGGTGGCGATCCTGCCATGCCCTACTCGATCCTGCCATGATCGGGATCGGTCGGCGTCGTGTCCGCCGACCGAAACCAGATGCCCCGAAGACGGGTTGCTCTAGAGGGTGAGTTCCAGCTTTCTCTCCAGAACCATCCGGCCGTCGCGCTCCATATGTGGCCTTGTAGGTGCCACGTGCATGCTCAATTGAATGCTCTCGGCGATCGCATTGGAAGAAAAGCCCAGTGCCGCCGCGATGGCAAAGGCTCGATAAGAAGTCACACGACGCTTGAAGTCCTGGACCATCGCAAAAGCTGGCGCATCAATTCGGAGGCCGCTTATCAGCCGCACAGAGCAACCGGCAATCCGGTGATATCGGCGCGACGGCCTTTTCGCGCCTGCCGGCTCCGAATGGGGACTGCGTGAGATGATAAAGCAGAAAGAACTCGGCCTGCCGATTAATTCCCAACTTGAGCATGATGCGCTTGGTGTAGGTTCTTACGGTCGCCTCGGTCAACCGAAGGTCGGCGCCGATATCACGTGGACTCTGGAATTGAAGAATCCGGGCGATGATTCTCTCTTCAGCCCAGTTCAAGCCGAAGGCGGATGCAATACGGTGTGCCCCCAGCACTTCATCGAATTGCGGCACGATGACCAACGCCATCCCCCTGTCGCAATGTGTTGGTGCGGCTCCGATCTTGGCGAAGGCAAACTGCTGACGCTCGGTAGAGAGGGGCACGGTTGTGTTCAGCCAGCCCTGACCGGGCCTGGGAATCAACGCCTCGCGGATCGCCACCCTCAAACGCTCGGTTACCAGTCTGCTGGACCCTGCGAGCCTGCCACCATCCACCTTGAGAAGTTCGCCCCTTGCAGATAGTGCTCGACCACAGCGGTTGACCTCGTGAACATGCAGGCCTTCGTCCACGATGAACGCAGGGAATGCCAGGTTTTCCAGCCAGATTTCTGCGTCCGGATGTCGATTGGGTGAACACTGCACGAGGGAATGAGCCGTCTCCCAAACCGTACGCACCGCACGCGCGAGACACGGAATTTCGGCCCGAACCAGCGCAGCCTGCCGCCAACCTGCGACAAACACTACGGTCGATCTGTCGCGAGAGGCAAATCTGCCGATGACGGAATGACCGCTTGTTCCTGGCTCGGAGCCGATCAGTCTCCGCACAAACGTGGTGCGTGCGTTGACAGGTTCGAGAAAGGCGCAATCTGCCCCGGCGCCCTTGCGGGCAATTCGGGCGACGGTCATGGTGCACGAGGGATCGATTGCGGCGTGTCCGATCCGGACCTCGTTAAGCTCCGATCCACCGGTGTGAGACATGGCCGCGACGTAGCAACTGTTGCAATCGAACAGTTCGGCAACAGCCTTGCCGAAATATTCCATCGCGCTCCGGTCTGGGCCTTGCTTCGCAGGGCCCCCTATCGGAGGATCTTCGGCGTACTGAAGAGGCTCGCCGCGCTCAGCGTCATTGAAGCGAAATCCACCCTGCCTGGAGGGTAGTGTTTTGCCATTTTCATGCACGGGCGCCTCCCGTAACAAGATGCCGTCGAACTCATGCCGACGGCTTAGTGCTCCTTAAACGCGCGGTTGATACGCAGTTCCATTGGCTGCAGTAAATATTCCGCAAAGGTTCTTTCTCCCGTCTCGATAAATATCTCAACGGGCATTCCCGGCACTAACGAAGAGAAGTACGAGGCGGTCGGCGCGTCGGTATCGAGTTCCACCTCCGCCATGTAGGACGTGACGCCGCTCTTGGCATCGGTCAGCGCGTCTGCCGCCACGGCGACGACTCTTCCATCGAGCATGGGGCGGCGACGAATATTCAGGGCGTGAACCCGCACGCGCGCGGCCTGTCCGGCATGAACCTCCTCCCGATCTATTGGTTTCAATGCTGCCTCGATGACAAGCCGGTCCTCTGTTGGAACGATTTCGAGGAGCGTTTCGCGGGGCGCAAGCACGGCTCTAAGATCTCGGCTGTTGAGGCCCACGATCTTTCCACTCTCGGGAGCATGCAGTTCAGACCGGCTCAATTGATCCCGCAAAGCGGCAATTCGATGTCGCAGATCCCCAATCTCGCTCGCTCGCCGCATGCCGCAGCTTCGCGACTTCTTGATTCTGATTGAAGCCGAGTTGTCGACGCCTGTCCTCGAGCTCCGCCATTTTGCCTCGCTTCTCCGCCACCGACGCCGAATTGCGAGCAATCTGCCCGCTGGCTTCGGCTTCGGCTCGCTTCAGGGCCAACAGCCGTGGCTTTCGGGCGAGGCCCTTTGAGAGGAGATAGCTGGTGTCAGCTATTTCCTCTTGCAATAACGCAAGTTGCTGCTCGACACCCTTGGTGCTGCTTTCGAAGCCGCGGATGGAGTCCGTCAATTGCAGCATCTGCTGATCGATCATTTTGCGCTCATTCTCGATCGCGGCCAGTCGCGCCGCAAACTCGGCCTCCTGCGTTTGCATGGCAATGCGCGCGGACGCATGGTTCGCGTTTTTCTTCAGTTCGTCAGGAAACAAGATCGATTCTGCGCCGGCCTCTTCTGCCGCCAGCCGCGCCTCCATCGCCAGGACCGAGAAATATTTCGTCGCCAACGAGCCGAGGTTTGCTTCAATCTGGGTGGTGTCGAGCCGGGCGATGAGCTGGCCGGCCTTGACCTGATCGTTCTCCCTGACGTGAATCGATCTTACTATTCCTCCTTCAAGATGCTGGACTGCCTTGCGCTTCGAATGAACCTTTATGACACCTGATGCCACAACCGCGCCGCGAAGCGGGACTGTCATAGCCCACACCCCGAAGCAGCAGAATTGCAGAACGAGCAGCACGCATCCCCATCCGACGATCCGCCGCATATCGGATCGTGGCCGTTCCTTGTGGAGAACGACGACTGCACGATCTTGATCTCTTTCCGTCATCGAGCAGTTCTCCCCGTGGCCAGTTTCGGAGATTCCGTACTGTGCCGGACTACGTGCGGCTTCGAGACGGAGGTGACAGGGAAACGGAGAACGTCATCAGGCGGCCCGAAAGCGAGCTGCACGCCATCCCTCAAAAAGAGCACCGCATCTGCGATGGTCAATAGTCGAGGCCGATGGGTGACAATGACCAGTGTCGTGCCGCGCGCTTTCGCCAGCTCGATGGCGGAACATAGCGCTTGCTCGCCCTCCGGGTCGAGATTGGCATTTGGTTCATCCAGCAGGACTAATTTGCGATTGCCAAAGAAGGCACGGGCAAGACCGATACGCTGGCGCTGGCCACCGGAAAGCTTGCTACCGTCGCGCCCTATTTCGGTCTGGTAGCCGGCTGGCAGAGACTGGATCATCTCATGAGCCTGCGCGAGCATGGCCGCGGCAACGATGTCCTGGTCACGCGCATGCTCTTCAAAGCCGGCGATAGCTTCGGCCACCGTGCCGCCCAGAAGCTGCACGTCCTGAGGAAGGTAACCGACAAACTGACCAAGCTGGTCAGGGTCCCAGTTATGCAGGGCCGCGTCGTCCAGCCGGATCGTGCCGCCACTCGGTCGTTCCAGCCCTGCCATCAGGCGCAGCAAGGTCGATTTTCCGGCGCCAGTTGGACCGATCACGACGACTAGCCTGGAAGGCGGGCATCGAAAATTTATGCCTGCGAGGATTGGGCGCGGCATCGTAGCCGTCCGATATGTCACCCGCTCGACTTCAATTCTGCCGGATGGCGACGGAAGCAGCGTACGTTTCTCTCGAACAAGAACCGGCGCTGCAGCAGCCTGAACTTGTGTCCAGGCCTCGCGCGCGGATGTAAGCACGCGCCGCGCCGAGATCAGACCCTCCATCGGCTGCAGCGTGCGGGCGATCAGGATCGAACTCGCAATCAGGCTGCCCGCCAGCACTTCGCTCTGTAGAACGAGCCAGGCACCTGCGCCGATCGCGGCTACCTGCAATATCGTTCTCACCATGCGCGCCGCAGCGCCGATTGCATAAACGCGCTCGCTGGCTCGAACCACGGGAGACAAGGCCTGGTCGTTGAGGTCCATGAATTCGCGGATGGCACCTCTGGTCCAGCCCATCGCACGCACCAGAGCGGAATGCCGGACAATTCCGTCGAGAGCAGCCTGGGTCTTCTGTGCGGCCTGGGACGACTGCGCAATTTCAGTGCGCGCGATCCAGCGGCTGGCGATGCCCATGGCGAGCAGAATCGCCGATCCGACCAGCGCAATCAGGCCGTACCAGGGGTGCAGAAAGAACAGGATGAAAATAAACGCCGGAAGAAAGGGAGCATCGAGCAGCGATGCAATCGTTGCGCTGGAAAGGAACGTCCTCAACTCGCGTAGCCTTACAAGATCTTGCGCCCTGCTGTCGCCGCGATTGGTGGCATCAACAATCATGCTTTCAAGCACGATGGGAGCGATGTGGCGCTCAAATCTAACCGCAAAGCGACTGAGTAGCCGGCTGCGCAGGGTGTCGAACGCGGCGCTGAAAACAAGAGCAATTACGGCGATCACGGTGAGACCGACAAGCGTTTCGACGCTACCGCTGCTGATCACCCGATCGAACACTTCGATAGAGTACAAGGGCACGACCAGGAGCAGCATGTTGATCGACACGCTGAAGGCGACGATCCACATCAATGCGGATCGCCCCGGAATCAATCCAAGCAGCGAGCGCTGCGCTGGAGTTTCACAACGAGTACGCAAGTGCATGAGCGGCCGGCACTGTCACGAATTGAGTACTGCAGAGGGCCGGAGCGGGGCGGCCCGGCGGCCGCCCCACCGAAGCAGGCATTACACGATTTCGATAAGCGTATCGCCGGCGGCGTCGTTGATGTCGTCGATCGACGTGAATGCCGTTGCGCCACCCGAGATTCCATCGAGCGTGATGCTGCCGAAGCCGAAGTCTATCACCGTATTGGTGCCGTCGTCATCGACGACGACCGTGGTCGGATCAAATCCGACTGCGGCATCGACATTGATCTGATCGCCGTCGTCAAAGCTGAAATCGGTGACTTCGTCGTCGCCGAAGCTGGCTCCGGTTCCATCGCCGAAGTTGAGCGTATCCGTTCCGCCACCGCCGGTCAGCAGATCGTCGCCGGCTCCACCATTGAGGACATCGGCGCCAGCGCCGCCGTCCAGCTCGTCGTCACCGGCATCGCCGTTCAGAGTGTCGGCGGCGGCACCGCCCGCCAGTATGTCGGCTCCGTCGCCGCCATTCAGCGTATCGCTGCCGTCGCCGCCATCGAGCGTGTCATCTCCGGCATCGCCGTCCAACGTATCGGTGCCGTCGCCACCGCTGAGCTCGTCGTCTCCGTCGCCGCCGCTCATGACGTCGTCACCCGCGCCACCGGCCATGACGTCGTCGCCGGCGTCGCCAGACATCGTATCGTTGCCGGCACCGCCATCCATGGTATCCGCGCCGGCGCCACCATTCATGGTGTCGTCACCGTCGTCGCCATTCAGCGTATCGTTGCCGGCGCCACCATTCAGAACGTCGTTATCGGCACCGCCGTTCAACTCGTCATTGCCCAGGCCGCCGTTGAGCGTATCGGTTCCCGCGTCGCCGTTCAGGACATCATCGCCGAGACCGCCATTCAGCGTATCGACGCCGTCACCGCCGTTCAGCTCGTCGTTGCCGGCACCGCCATTGAGCGTGTCGTCACCGGCATCGCCCCAGAGGGTATCGACACCGGCGTTGCCGCTAACGGTATCGTTTCCATCTCCACCGTGGATGTCGTCATCGCCTGCGCCACCAGACAGAACATCATCGTCAGCTCCGCCGTCGATAATGTCGTTACCGGCGTTTCCATTGATCGTGTCCATGCCGGCGTTTCCGTTCAGCGTATCGTCTCCGGCGCCGCCATTGATCTCATCATCGCCATCGCCACCGGTGACCTCGTCATTCCCGGCATTGCCATTCAGCGTGTCGTTGCCCGCCCCGCCGTCGATTACATCGTCGCCGGGCCCGCCGCTCACCTCGTCATCGCCTTCCAACGCGGTTATCGTATCCATGCCGGCGAGGCCGTTAATCTGGTCGTCCATTGCCGTGCCAGGTAATGTGTCGTCGCCAGCCGTTCCATTGATGAGTGCCATGGTTTCTACTCCTTGCGCCCGCGCGTTCGCGATGCGGGTCGGCTCGCGGCCCGTCATGCACTAGCGATTTTGTGTTGGCTCGATTTCCATCACGATCCATGTGGAGTTCGATGGCGCGCAACTTGATGAAGCCGGGGCGGCGTCACAATCCCCAGTTGGGGACAAAAGAAATGTCGGATAGCGGACGTTGGGCCCGCAGACCCCGCGTTCGCTTGGAATGACGATCAGCTATTTGCTATTTTTCGACGGGAGCCGATCGGCCAGGCACGATCGGAAACATTCGCACATATTTCTTGATGCGATTTTCTTTAGACGGTGGGGTCCCGCGAAGCGGCGCGAAACTAGCCGCTTCTACCGGACCTCCGCATCTTTGCGTTGGCCACTGAGGCGCGCAGATATAGATCGCGAAATAATGCGCGCTCAGGGCTGCGGGCTGTCATAGCCCTCGATGACGATGAGGTCCGCGATGGAGTGCGGCTGACGGACCTTGATGTTGGCCTGGTATTCCGGCGAATTGTAGCAGGCCAGCGCTTTCTCATAGCTGTCGAATTCGATCACCACATTGCGCGAGCGGCATTGGCCTTCGACCGCGGTAAACTTGCCGCCGCGCACGATGAAGCGCCCGCCGAATTTCTGGAAGATGGCCGGATTGGCCGCCATATACGGCTTGTAGCCCTCGTCATTGTGAACGTCGACGCGTCCGATCCAGTATCCTTTGGCCATCTCAATCTCCTTCTTGTTGTTACGTGATCGCCTGCTTGATTTCCGCCTGAATGGCATCCGCAGCAAGCCTGGGATCGGCGGCTTCCGTGATCGGGCGTCCGACCACCAGATAGTCTGCACCCGCGGCAATCGCCCTCGCCGGCGTCATGATGCGCTTCTGGTCGCCGGTCGCAGCGCCCGCCGGGCGGATACCCGGTGTCACCAGATGCATCTGGTGACCGACGATCTTGCGCAACGCGGCCGCCTCTTCCGGCGAGCTGACGAGGCCGTCGACGCCGAGCACCTGCGCCTGCTGGGCGCGCGCTTCCACCAGGTCGGAGACGTTGAGACGATAGCCGGCGGCATGCAGGTCGCCATCGTCATAAGAGGTCAGCACGGTGACGGCGAGGATTTTCAGACCCGAGCCTTGGCGCGCCTCGACCGCGGCCTTCATGGTCTGAGGATAGGCGTGCACGGTTAGGAAGGTCGCGCCGAGTTTGGCGACGCTCTCAACGCCGCGCGCCACCGTATTGCCGATGTCGTGCAGCTTGAGATCGATAAAAACCTTCTTGCCTGACTTCGCCAGTTGCTGCGCCAGCGGCAATCCGCCGGCATAGGCGAGCTGATAGCCGATCTTGTAGAAGCTCACGCTGTCGCCGAGCCGCGCGATCAACGCTTCCGCTTCAGACACTTCGGACAGGTCGAGCGCAACGATCAGCCGATCCTTCGGCGCGATACTGGCTGGCTGCATGTCACCTCACATCATGCGTTGGGAAACGTCGATCAACTGCCGCACCAGCGCTTTCAGCCCCTCGGCATCAGCAGCATTCTTCAGGCGGTCCATCTCGTCATAGGCATCGTCGGCGAATGCCAGCGCGAACTGGTTCGGTATCACGGTTGCATGACACGCCGACAGGATCAGCCGCAGCGCGGCCAGCGCGCGGGCGCCACCGAGCCGGTTGCCGGAGGCCGACGCAATCGCAAACACCCGATCGCGAAACACCTGGCCGCGGGTCTCGTGCGCATCCTGCACCCGGCTGACCCAGTCGATGGTGTTTTTCACCAGCGCCGGCACCGAGGAATTGTATTCCGGCGTCACGATCAGCACGCCATGATGGGCTGCCATCATCCGCTTCAGGTTGACCGCGTGTTTCGGCACGCCCGATTTCGCCTGCAGGTCGCCATCATAGATCGGCAGCGGAAAATCAACCAGCGAGATGCGGGTGACTTCGGCGCCGGCCTGCGCCAGTTCGTGCACGGCCACCGCCGCCAGCCTCGCATTGAGCGAGCCGGTGCGGAGCGATCCCGGGATCACGAGGATTTTCAACGCGGACATTTCTTAGAAATCGCACTCGGGGCCAACCGGCCGCGCAGGCGGACGGCCTAGCCCTTGCGATACACCCAGACCCGCGCGGGCGGAAGGTTCATCCATATCCGCTCGGAGGCCTCTGTGGACACGCCCGGCAGCGATTTCGGAATCGGCGGCGCCACCGAATAGGTGAACTGCACGAAGGGCGCGCCCGGCGCCAGCGCCAGGAAGGCGTCGCGGATCAGCTTTAGGCGGGTCAGCATCGGTTTTGTCACGAGCGGCAGGCCGGAGATCACGGCAGACGCCGGCGCATCCAGCGCATCTCCGAGCGAAGCGCGAAGCGTGTAGGCATCGCCCTGTACGACCTTGGCCTGAGGATAGCGATCGCGCAGCAGGGCGCAGAAACCCGGATTATATTCAACCAGCACGAGCCGCTTCTGATCCACGCCGTGTTCGATCAGCGCGTTGGTGATCGCGCCGGTCCCGGGCCCAAGTTCGACGACCGGCCCTTCGGAATCGACATCGACATATTGCGCCATGGTGCGGGCGAGCACCTTGCTCGACGGCATCACCGCGCCCATGTGCAGCGGCTTTTCAATCCATGAACGAAGGAAGCGCACCTCGTCGTCGAGACGAGGCTTCTTCAACGCACGCACGGACGATTGCAAAGGCATGTCGCTACCAGGCGGGACCCGCTGACGGGCGGGAATGTCAAAAAACAGTCATGAACACGTATAGGTCGACGGGGATATGGTCAAGCCAGACGGTAATGCGCCAGACGCGCCAAAGTGCCCGCGATCCGGCGATAACACCCTGTGCAAGCTGAATGAATCATGACTGCCGGGGCGAGAACGGCGCTCGCCCCGGCGACGTGCATACGGTTCAGGAGCCAGCGCGGCTGCCGAAGAAGTCCTTGACCTTGGTGAAGAAGCCTAACGCCTCCGGCTGGGTTGCCCCGGAGGACAGCTTTTCGAACTCGGCGAGCAGTTCCTGCTGCTTCTTGGTCAGATTCTGCGGCGTTTCGACCATGACCTGGACATACATGTCGCCGGTCTGGCGCGATCGGAGCACCGGCATGCCCTTTGATGCAATGCGGAAACGGCGGCCGGACTGCGTTCCCGCCGGCACCTTCACCTTGGTCTTGCCCTTGTCGATGGTGGGCACCTCGAATTCGCCACCGAGCGCGGCAGCGACCATTGAGATCGGAACCCGGCAGTGCAAATCGGCGCCGTCGCGCTGGAAGAATTCGTGGGTGGCCAGCGACAAGAAAATGTAGAGGTCGCCGGGCGGGCCGCCGCGGACACCGGCCTCGCCTTCGCCGGCCAGCCGGATACGCGTGCCGTCCTCGACGCCCTGCGGAATGTTGACCGACAACGTTCGGTCGCGCGTCACCCGTCCCGTGCCCGCGCAATTCGGGCAGGCGTCCTCGATCATCTGACCGCGGCCCTGACAGCCGGGGCAGGTCCGCTCCAGCGTGAAGAAGCCCTGAGCCTGACGGACGCGGCCGGCGCCGCCGCACACCGCGCAGGTCTTCGGCTTGGTGCCGGCCTTGGCGCCGGTGCCCGAACAGGGCTCGCAGGTGACCGAGACCGGAATTTCGATCTGCGCGGTCTTGCCGAGGTAGGCTTCCTCCAGCGTGATTTCCATGTTGTAGCGCAGATCGGCGCCGCGCTCGCGTCCGCCGCCGCGCCCGCGCTGCCCGGCCATGCCGAACAGGTCCTCGAAAATATCTGAAAACGACGAGGCGAAGCCGGCGCCGAAGCCAGGACCACCGCCGCCCATGCCCTGCTCGAACGCGGCATGGCCGTAGCGGTCATAGGCGGCGCGCTTGTCGCCGTCTTTCAGGACTTCATAGGCCTCGTTGATTTCCTTGAATTTCATTTCGCTGGTGGCATCACCTGGATTCCTGTCCGGATGCCATTTCATCGCGAGCTTGCGGAAGGCCGACTTGAGCTTGGATTCGTCCGCGTTCCGCTCGACTTCCAGGGTTTCGTAATAGCAGCGCTTGGTGGACATCAGTCAAACCCGCCCGAAATTCGCCTTCATGCCGAAAGCACCTTCAATCGAAGATGCCGCCATCGGCTTAAAGAAAAATGACCCCCACCCATCGAACGCGAGCCGTGCGCTCTTTTGGATGAGGGTCATGATCGAAAGCCCGCTTATGCTGACTTCTTGTTGTTCTTGTCGTCGTCGACCTCGGTGAACTCCGCGTCGACCACGTCATCCTTGGCAGCATCCCGCTTGGCGTCCGCCTCGGCCTGCTGCTTGTACATGGCCTCGCCGAGCTTCATCGAAGCCTGCGCCAGCGTGTTGGTCTTGGCCTTGATGGCCTCGGCGTCGTCGCCCTTCAGCGCTTCCTTCAAATCGCTGACGGCGTCCTCGATGGCGCGGCGCTCTGAGTCTTCCACCTTCGAACCGTGCTCGGCCAGCGCCTTCTCGGTGGAATGCACCAGCGCGTCGGCATGGTTCTTGGCGTCGACCGCCTCGCGTCGCTTCTTGTCCTCGGCCGCGTTGGCCTCGGCGTCCTTGACCATCTTCTGGATGTCGGCTTCGGAGAGGCCGCCGGATGCCTGAATCCGGATCTGCTGCTCCTTGCCGGTCGCCTTGTCCCTGGCCGAGACATTGACGATGCCGTTGGCGTCGATGTCGAAGGTGACCTCGATCTGCGGCATGCCGCGCGGCGCCGGCGGAATGCCCATCAGGTCGAACTGACCGAGCACCTTGTTGTCGGCCGCCATTTCACGCTCGCCCTGGAAGACGCGGATGGTAACGGCATTCTGGTTGTCCTCGGCGGTCGAGAACACCTGGCTCTTCTTGGTCGGGATCGTGGTGTTGCGGTCGATGATGCGGGTGAACACGCCACCCAGCGTCTCGATGCCGAGCGACAGCGGTGTCACGTCGAGCAGCAGCACGTCCTTGACGTCACCCTGCAGCACGCCCGCCTGAATGGCCGCACCGATGGCGACGACTTCGTCCGGGTTGACGCCCTTGTGCGGCTCCTTGCCGAACAACTGCTTCACGACCTCCTGGACCTTCGGCATGCGGGTCATGCCGCCGACCAGCACCACTTCGCCGATTTCGGCGGCGGTGAGCCCCGCATCCTTCAGCGCCTTGCGGCAGGGCTCGATGGTCTTCTGAACGAGATCGTCGACGAGAGCCTCGAACTTGGCGCGCGTCAGCTTCATCGTCAGATGCTTCGGCCCGGTCTGGTCGGCCGTGATGAACGGCAGGTTGATTTCGGTCTGCGTCGTCGAAGACAGCTCGATCTTGGCCTTTTCGGCCGCCTCCTTCAGGCGCTGCAGGGCGAGCTTGTCGTTGCGCAGGTTGATACCCTGCTCCTTCTGGAATTCGTCGGCGAGATAACCGACCAGGCGCATGTCGAAATCTTCACCGCCGAGGAAGGTATCGCCGTTGGTCGACTTCACCTCGAACACGCCGTCGCCGATTTCGAGAATCGAGACGTCGAAGGTGCCGCCGCCGAGGTCGTAAACCGCGATGGTGCCGGATTTCGATTTGTCGAGACCGTAGGCGAGCGCTGCCGCCGTCGGCTCGTTGATGATGCGCAGCACTTCAAGACCAGCGATCTTGCCGGCATCCTTGGTGGCCTGACGCTGCGCGTCGTTGAAGTAGGCGGGAACGGTGATGACGGCCTGGTCGACCTTCTGGCCGAGATGGGCTTCCGCGGTCTCCTTCATCTTCTGCAGGATAAAGGCAGAGACCTGCGAGGGCGAATAGGTCTTGCCGTCGGCCTCGACCCAGGCGTCGCCGTTCGATGCCTTGATGATCTTGTAGGGAACGAGCTTCTTGTCCTTCTCGACCATCGGGTCGTCATAGCGGCGGCCGATCAGGCGCTTCACCGCGAAGAATGTCCGCTCGGGATTGGTCACCGCCTGGCGCTTGGCAGGCTGGCCGACGAGGCGCTCGCCGTCATCGGTGACGGCAACGATCGAGGGCGTGGTGCGCATGCCCTCCGCGTTCTCGATGACTTTTGCAGTCTTGCCATCCATTACGGCGACACACGAATTCGTGGTGCCGAGATCGATCCCAATGACCTTTCCCATGGTCCTCATATCCTTCTTTTTGCGGCAGGTTGGCTGGGCCCTGGACGGCGCACCTAACCGAACCCCCAACGTTCAAATACTCGCGATATTGCGACGGTGAGCCTCATATAGGAGGGGGGGTTGTGCCTGCAAGGACCGAGCGCAAGCTTAGGGCCTGAAAAGGCTGGCGTTTGAAAGATTGTGCCGCCTGGGGCCGGGCCCCCGTGCCGTGACCGGCGTTAAGAAATCGGCAACTCCTTTATCGCTCACACCCCGAAGCGTTGCACAGCGATACGGCAGCATCCTCACGGCGTGGACCGGCCGCCGGTTGAGGGGACGCGGTATTTGGCCGCTGGAAGCGCCCAAAAAAAGAGCTCGGAGGCCGGGCAGAATGCCGCGAAATAGGAGCGAGGCGGGGGAACGGACGCCCGTCCTGCCCTGTTGCAGGGACACCAAAACCGCTAAAAGCGGGCCGAACGGAACGACCCAGTCGCGCCCCGAGGCCCAGATTCCACCACCGTCCGATCTTTGAACGGCCTCCATGCAAACCCGGTAGACCCTCCATGAAGCCACTTAGATATTTTGCTGCGGTTGCCCTCCTCGTTGCCGCCACCTCCTCCGCGTTCGCCGCGGACCCGGTTTTCCCGCCGGGCGCCAGGGTCGGCATGACGCCGCTGGTCGGCCTCAACAAGGCCAGGGCGTTCACGGGATTCGAGACCGAAGACCAGGGCGTCAAGGTGCTGGTCGCCGACCTGCCCGCCGAGGCTTATGGCGAGGTCGCCAATGCCTTCAAGGCCAATCCCGGCGGCACTGGCGGCATCAAGCCGGAAAGCATCGAGACCAAAGCGGGGCTCGCCTACTACACCGTCGAAAACGCCAAGGACGGCGCCACCAGCGTGCGCCGTTATTCCATGATCCTGCCCGGCCCTACCTTCTCCGGCTACGTCGCCGTGCAGGTGCCGGAGAACGCCTCGAAGATCTATACCGACGATGCCGTGCGTCAGATGTTCGCATCTGCCGTGATCCGCGTTGAGGTTCCTGTCGAGGAACAGCTCGGGATGATGCCGTTCAAGATCGGCGAACTCTCGAGCTTCAAGAACGTCCGTACGCTGGCGCCGGGCGCCGCCCTCATTCTCTCCGACAGCGACGAAAAGAAAGGCTTCGAGGTCGCGCCGTTCATGATCATCGGCCTGATCGGCTCGACGGCGGCGTCGCCTGACGATCGCGGCCGCTTTGCCCAGCAGATCGCGACCACCATTCCCGGCGTCCGCGATGGCAGGATCACGATGTCGGAGCCGGTCCGCATCGATGGCCAGCCCGGCTACGAGACCCGGATCGACGCCATCAGCGGCAAGGACAATACGCCGGTGACGATCGTGCAATGGCTGCGGTTCGGCGCCCAGACCTCGATGCGCATCATCGGCTCTTCGCCGCGCGATGATTGGACCAAGGCCTTTCCACGCTTCCGCGCCGTGCGCGACGGAATCCGGCCGCGAGCCTGATCGCGAATTCGAAAAAAGCGCGCCCTGATATTCAGGACGCGCTGAAATTTCGGGCTTTCGTTCGTACACCAATGGAACTAGCCTTCCCCCTGCCGGGTTCATGGCAGGGAGACGCGCTATGCTTTCTCGCAGACTGGTTCTGACAGGCTTTGGCGCGGCATCCGTCCTCGCCCTCGTTCCAACGACGCCATGGGCTGCACCGATGAAACCCGACAACGCCTCCGCGCTCCTCGTCATCGACGTGCAAAACTGCTTCCTGCCAGGCGGCAGCCTTGCCGTGAAAGACGGCGATCAAGTGGTGCCCGTCATCAACCGCATCGCCAAGGGCTTTGCCAATGTGGTGATGACGCAGGACTGGCACACCGCGGGCCACGTCTCGTTCGCCTCCACCCATTCCGGCAAGAAGCCGTTCGAAACCATCGATCTCCCCTACGGCAATCAGGTGCTGTGGCCGGATCACTGCGTGCAGGGGACCGAGGGTGCGTCGCTGTCAAAGGACCTCGCGATCCCGCATGCCGGCCTCGTTATCCGCAAGGGTTTTCGCAAGGACATCGACAGCTATTCGGCCTTCACCGAGGCCGACGGCAAGACCACGACGGGGCTCGCGGCGTACCTGAAGGCGCGCAAGGTGAAGCGGGTTTTCCTCGCTGGCCTCGCGACCGATTTCTGCGTGGCATGGAGCGCGCTGGATGCGCGCAAGGCGGGCTTCGAGACTTACGTGATCGAGGACGCCTGCCGCGGCATCGACACCCAGGGCTCGCTCGCAAAAGCCTGGGCCGACATGACCAAGGCCGGCGTCAAGCGCATCCAGTCGGGCGATATCGCGGCCTAGTGCGTTCGTCTTGCCCGCTTCAGGGGTTTGGGATGTCAGGTCCAGCGGCTCCACTCGCGTTCGAGATGATTCGTCGTGCGCCATCGCAGCGCATGACAGGCCTGATCGCCGGCATGACGGGCTATCGCGAAACCGCGCCCGGCCGGTTCTTCCAGCGCGAAACCGCAGGTCTGGTAGTCCCGCTGATCATCAGCTTCGGCACACCGTTCCTGATCGCTCTCGGACGCGATCCTGACGCTGATGATCGGCAGCCGAGTTTCGCCGCCGGGCTTTATGCCGGTCCGGTTCATATCGAATCCGATGGCGGCGCCGAATGCGTGCAGGTGGATTTCACGCCGCTTGGCGCCTATCGCTTCTTTGGCGGGGCCGTCGCCGATCTCACCGCGCGCATGGTCGACATCGGTGACGTACTGGGGCCTGAGGGACCGCACCTGCGCGAGCGGCTTGGCGCGATATCCTGCTGGCAGGATCGCTTCGATCTGGTCGAGGATTTTGTTGCAGGGCGTGCCAGCCATCGGCCTTCGCCCGAGATCGCATTCGCCTATGGACGGCTCGCACGCAGCGCGGGCAGCGTGCGCATCACTGCGCTTGCAAGAGAGATCGGCTGGAGCCGCAAGCACTTGGTCGATCGCTTCCGAGCGGAAATTGGTCTGGCGCCGAAGCCGGTTGCCCGCATGATGCGCTTTCACGAAGCCTGCCGACTGGCGCGGACGGGAGCGGGAAGCGGCTGGGCAGGGATTGCGGCCGAAAGCGGCTATGCCGACCAGGCGCATCTCGCCCGCGAATTTTCAACCCTTGCCGGCGAATCGCCAACGGCCTGGGCCCACCGGCTGGCGCTGACTGACAGCCGCCTGCTGCGCCCGCTGGACGCACTGGACGCGTAGCCGGTCAGGTAACAAATCTTCAAGCCGACCGCCCTCGCCTCGCGATACTAGTGAGGTAACGCAATGCGAGGAGTTGCCGGTGACCAGTCCAAGCAAAAGCGAAGCGCCGCGCCTTTATCCGACGATGCGCTGCCGGGATGCCGAAGCGATGATCCGCTGGCTCAAGGAGGTTGTTGGTTTCACCGAACGCGCCGTCTACCGGAACGGCGGCACCATCCATCACGCCGAGCTTGCCTTTGGACCCTCGATCCTGATGCTCGGCCAGAGCAGGGAGGACGAATACGGCAAGCTCGTCGGCGATATCGGCGGCCGTCGCACGGACGCGCTGTATGTCGCGGTCGACGATCCCGACGCCCTACATGCGAAGGTCAAAGCCTCCGGCGCCATCATTGAAATGGACCTGCGCGACACCGACTATGGTAGCCGCGATTTCGCCTGCCGCGACCCGGAAGGCAATCTCTGGAGTTTTGGGACCTACCGGCCGAGGGCGGACGAGAGGCCGCTGTAAGCATAGGCCCGCGTCAACCGCCTTCGGTGATACTCCGTAGACCGCTCATCCCTGCGGAGCGGGCCTGCGCGCGTCTCGAAGGATGAAGGCCGAGCTTCCGCAGCGGGGCCCTCATGGTTCGAAACGACTTGCGCGCCTATTTACGCCGCGCTGTTCGGCTCATTGTTGGCGGCCGGTGCCGCCTTGGCGCCGCCCTTCGACACGCCGACCAGCGCCGGGCGCAGTATGCGTTCGCCGATCATGAAGCCGGCCTGCACGACCTGAACCACCGTCCCTGCGGGAACGGACGGATCGGGCACTTCGTACATCGCCTGCTGGAAATTGGGATCGAACTTCTCGCCCGATGGATCGAACTTCTTGACGCCGTTCTTCTCCAGCGTGTTCAGCAGCGAGCGCTCGGTCAGCTCGACGCCTTCGATGAACGCCTTCAGCGCCGGATCGGCGGTGGCCTTGGTCTCGGCCGGCATGGCATCGAGCGCGCGCTGCAGATTGTCGGCGATTTCGAGAATGTCGCGGGCGAAGCCGGTGATGCCGTAGGCGCGCGCGTCGGCGACTTCCTTGGCGGTGCGCTTGCGCAGATTTTCCATCTCAGCCAGCGTGCGCAGCATCTTGTCGCGCGCTCCCGCCGCTTCCTTCGTCAACGCCTCGACCGATCCTTCCTCGGGATCGTCGGGCATGATGTAGGGTTTTGAGACCACGGGCTCGCCGGTCTGGTTGGCGGGTTGTGCCCCGTCGTCACTCGGCCGGTTGGGATCGGTCATAAGACTGCCTTCTCAAAAAACGGTTCTGGTTGGATGGGGATTTGCTGCCGGGGATATCGTGCTTTAGGGGCCGAAAATCAAGCGCAACCAGCCCTGATTAAGGTCGATTCGTGGCGGATCAGCCGCCCAGCATCCGGCTGACAATGCGGGCGGCGTAATCCACCGTCGGAATCACCCGCGCATAGTTCAGCCGGGTCGGCCCGATCACGCCGAGAACCCCGACGATGCGGTGCGAAGCGTCGCTATAGGGTGCGATGATGGTCGAGGAACCGGACAGCGAGAACAGCTTGTTCTCCGATCCGATGAAGATCCGCACGCCTTCGGCGCGCTCGGCCCGGCCCAACAGGTCGATCACGCCGCGCTTGGTCTCGAGATCGTCGAACAGCGACTTGACGCGTTCGAGATCTTCGAGCGCGTGCAAATCTTCCAGCAGGTTGGCATGCCCGCGCACGATCAATTGCCGGTCCTCGTTTTCGCCGCCCGACCAGCTCGCAATCCCCGCCTCGATCACCTTCTGCGTCAGTTGGTCGAGCTCGATGCGGCTCTGCGCCATCGCGGTTTCGAGTTCGAGGCGCGCCTCAGCGAGCGTGCGGCCGCGAATCCGAGCATTGAGAAAATTGCTCGCCTCCGTCAGCGCCGAGGAAGGCACGCCGGGCGGCAGCGTCAGCACGCGGTTTTCGACCTGGCCGTCTTCGCCGACCAGCACCACCAGCGCGCGCTCCGGCTCCAGCCGCACGAATTCGATGTGTTTCAGCCGCGAATTGGATTTTGCGGTCAGCACCACGGCGGCCGCGCGGGTCAGGCCGGACAGCCGCGTCAGCGCCTCGCCGAGCGCCGCCTCGACCGACTGCGCCCGACCGACGGAGGCAAGCTGGTTCTGGATCGATTCCCGTTCGGGTTCGGTGAGGTCGCCGACCTGCATCAGCGCGTCGACGAAGAAGCGCAGGCCGAGTTCGGTCGGCAGGCGGCCGGCCGAGGTATGCGGCGCGTAGATCAGGCCGAGCGCTTCGAGGTCCGACATCACATTGCGCACGGAAGCGGGCGACAGCGGCACTGCGATCAAGCGGGAGATGTTGCGCGAACCGACGGGTTCGCCGGTCGCGAGATAGCTCTCGACGATTTGACGAAAAATGTCGCGCGAGCGCTCGTTGAGCTGGGCGAGCCCCGCATGCGGCGCGATCAGGCCAATCGGATCGTGGTGGGCCACTGTTAACTCCCTGATACCCTAATTTGTCGATCCGGCGCGCCGATGACAAGCGTCCGCTTCACATAGCGTTTTCGAGCGAAGCATGCCCTCGGACTGGATCCGGGGGCGGCCGCCGGTTCGCGTAAAGAAAACGCATCAAAACAAGAAGGTAGAGGTTCGGTTCTGATTGATTCAGAACCGAACCTCTACCCCGAAACAAGGCAAAAACCCTTGCCGCTGCCCGCTCCCCCTCCTACAAGCACCGCGAACGAATTTTCGCTCGATTTTTGGAAGGATTCCCCATGCGGCCGAGCCGCCGTGCGCCCGATCAGTTGCGCCCCGTGTCGCTGGAACGCGGCGTGGTCAAATATGCCGAAGGTTCCTGCATGGTGAAGTTCGGCGACACCCATGTGCTGGTCACAGCCACCCTGGAAGAACGGTTGCCGCCCTGGTTGAAGGGCCAGGGTCGCGGCTGGGTAACCGCCGAATACGGCATGCTGCCGCGTGCCACATTGGAGCGCACCCGCCGCGAGGCCGCCGCCGGCAAGCAGGGCGGGCGCACCGTCGAGATCCAGCGGCTGATCGGCCGCTCCTTGCGCGCAGCCGTCAACCTCGAAGCGCTCGGCGAACGCCAGATTACGGTCGATTGCGACGTGATCCAGGCCGATGGCGGCACGCGCACGGCCTCGATCACCGGCGCCTGGGTGGCGCTGGCCGACTGCATCGGCTGGATGAAGAACCGCAACATGCTGAAAGCCAACGTGCTGCGCGACAATGTCGCCGCGATCTCCTGCGGCATCTATCAGGGCACGCCGGTGCTCGACCTCGATTATGCCGAGGATTCCGAGGCCGAGACCGATGCCAATTTCGTCATGACCGGCGACGGCCGCATCATCGAGGTGCAGGGCACCGCTGAGAAGACGCCGTTTTCACAAGACGAGTTCCTGGCGCTGATGGAACTGGCGCGCAAGGGTGTCGCGCGTCTGGTGGACTTGCAGAAGCTGGCTGTGGCGTAGTCTGATCGCACATGCACCGTCGAATCACCGGCCGGCTCGTGATCGCGACCCACAATCCCGGCAAGCTCGCCGAGATGCAGGAATTGCTCGCGCCGCACGGCGTCGAGGCGGTTTCCGCGGGCGAGCTGGGTCTCGGCGAGCCCGAGGAAACCGGCCAGACGTTTCGGGCCAATGCCGCGATCAAGGCGATCGCGGCGGCGAAAGCCGCGCAATTGCCGGCCTTTGCCGACGATTCCGGTCTCGTAGTTGATGCGCTCGACGGCGCGCCCGGAATCTATTCGGCGCGCTGGGCCGGCAATGGCAAGGATTTCATCGCGGCGATGACCAGGGTCGAGCGCCTGTTGCAGGAGCGCGGCGCCACCACGCCCGACGAGCGAAGTGCGCATTTTGTCTCGGCCCTGTGCGTCGCCTGGCCCGATGGCCATCTCGAAGAGGTCGAGGCCCGCGCCGACGGAACCCTGGTCTGGCCGCCGCGCGGCACCGCCGGTTTTGGCTATGATCCGGTATTCCTGCCCGACGGGCACACGCGGACCTTTGGCGAGATGACTTCCATCGAAAAGCACGGCCTACCGCCGCTTGGGCTTGGCCTGTCGCACCGGGCACGGGCCTTCGTCAAACTGGCGGAGATCTGCCTTGGCTAGTCGCGAGCGACCCCGCCCCAAAGATGCCTTCGGCGTCTACGTGCACTGGCCGTTCTGCCTGTCGAAATGCCCCTATTGCGATTTCAACAGCCACGTCCGCCACGCACCGATCGACGAGAAACGTTTTGCGCGCGCGTTTGCGCGCGAGATCGAAACCACGGCGGCGCGCGCACCGGGGCGAACCGTCACATCGATCTTTCTCGGCGGCGGCACGCCTTCCTTGATGCAGCCGCAGACCGTCGGCGCGATTTTGGATGCAATCGGAAAGCATTGGCGCGTCGCCGGCAATGTCGAGGTCACGCTCGAAGCCAATCCGACCAGCGTAGAAGCGACGCGGTTTCGCGGCTATCGCTCAGCCGGCGTCAACCGCGTCTCGCTCGGCGTGCAGGCGCTCGACGACGCCTCGCTGAAAGCGCTCGGACGGCTGCATACCGCGCGCGAGGCGCTCGACGCGGTCGCGATCGCGCGTGCCGCGTTCGATCGCTATTCATTCGACCTGATCTACGCCCGCCCCGACCAGACGCCGCTTATGTGGGCGGATGAACTGAAGCTCGCGATTTCCGAAGCCGCCGAGCATCTCTCGCTCTACCAACTCACCATCGAGGAAGGCACGCCGTTCTTCGGCCTGCATGCGGCGGGCAAACTGAAGACACCGGACGAGGCGGTGGCGCGTGCGCTGTACGACGTGACGCAGGAAGTCTGCGCGCATCATGGCTTGCCGGCCTACGAGATTTCCAATCACGCGCGCGAAGGCGCGGAGTGCCAGCACAATCTCGTCTATTGGCGCGGCGAGGAATATGCCGGCATCGGTCCCGGCGCGCATGGCCGCCTCGACATCGACGGCGCGCGACACGCCACCGCGACCGAGAAGCGCCCGGAGGCCTGGCTGATGCGTGTCGAGGCCAACGGCCACGGCGTCGTCACCGACGACCACCTCAACAGCGAAGAGCGCGCCGACGAATTTTTGCTGATGGGCTTGCGGCTCGCCGAAGGCATCGATCCCAGGCGTTATGCGGCACTGTCGGGTCGCGCGCTTGATCCGAGCCGCATCGCCATCCTGCGCGCGGAAGGCGCGATATCCGTCGACTCCGACGGAAGATTGCGCGTGACGAAGGAAGGTTTTCCGGTGCTCGACGCGGTGGTGGCGGATCTCGCCGCCTAACAGCCGTCGTTCGTGCGAACGCAGGAACCCATACGCCGCAACCCGCGTAAAGGGCACAAGGCGACGGCTTCTCTCAAAACCAACGATGGTGGCTCTGGGCCCCTGCGTTCCGCAGGGGCGACGAAGGATCACGCCCCAAAACTCTTCGGCGATCCGGCAACCGGCGTGCTGCCGCCGCTTGCGACCTTCATCACCGCAAGCCCGCGCTCGTTGGTGCCGTCGGAACGGAATCGAAACAGCCCGTCGATGCCGGCAAAGCCCGACGGGTTGGTCAGCGTCTCCGGCGCAAAGCGCTGGCCGCCCTGCTGTTTCGACAGCGCAGCAACCAGCGCGACGGCATCATAGGCGAGCGTTGCGGTGCGCACGGGGTCCGTACCGTATTTGGCGCGGTAGCGGCCGGAGAAGGCGCGGAAGCCGGACGGATCCGGCGCAGCATAAAGCCCGCCCTGCAGCGTCGCGCTCGCATAGATGCGCGGATTGTCCCAGAGCCCGGTGCCGAGCAACTGGATGTTGCGCAAGTTCGCACCCGCCGAGGTCAAGGCATCCGCCGCTGCCACGACCGATTCGCCGTCGTCGGCGATGAACAGCGCGTCCGCCGAGCCGAGCGACTGCGCCACCGTCCGCGCCGCGCCGGCACGATCGGCGGTGTATTTTTCGAAGGCGACGATGCGGCCTTTGCGGCCGACCGCCTGCTTGAACGCCGCTTCCACCACATTGCCATAGGCGTTGTCGGGCAACAGCGCCGCAAACGATCGCTTTCCGATGCTGGCCGAATAATCGACGATCCGGTTGACGTCTGATTCGGGCAGGAAGCTCAGCAGATAAACGCCGCGTCCGGCGACGCTGGAATCGGTCGAGAACGCGATCACTGGAATGCTCCGCGCGCGTGTCAGTTGCGCAGTCGCCGGCACCGAGGCCGCAAACAGCGGGCCCAGAACGATTTCCACGCCCTCGCCGAGCGCCTCCTGGGTGACCTGCTGGGCGCCCTGCGGACTGCCGCCGTCGTCCTTGATCAGAAGCTGAATGTTCGGATTCTGGAATTCCGCCAGCGCCATCTCCGCCGCGTTCTTCATCGATTGCGCGGCGACACCGGCATTGCCGGCGGCCGAAAGCGGCAGGATCAGGCCGACCTTGACCTGCCCGGTGCCGACGGCGAGCGGCTGCTGCTGCGGGCCTGGCGGCCCCTCGGGCGCGGACGGGCCAAACGGGTTGGAAATCTGTCCACCACCGGAGCAGGCGCCGAGCAGGGGCGCGCCGAGGATAAGACCGACTGCCGTCCGCCGGGTCGGGCCCGACGGCCGCGAGTCCGGGGATCCAAGCTTGCGATTGAACGGGCCTTCCATTCTGTCTCTTCTCTTGACCGACCGCCGTCGGCCAGGATTCCGGCCTTCTGGGCCGAGGCACCTGAACCGCTACTGAACCCAATTGGGATTCTGCATATTGTCGAGGATTAGTTAACCAAAACAAAAGGATTAACACCTCGCCGCGCATTGTCTTCCCGCGGGGAACTCCGCCCTTGCCGCCATCCCGCCAGATATGGCGCTTGCCCCAAGACCCCTTTAGATTGCCGTCATGCGCGCCAAACCCAGTTCAAGCTACGGCTCCGATACCGAACCGGGTTCGGCCAACAGAACATTTTTGATTGGCGGCCACCTTCTGAATGCCCCGAAGCCGGTTCCCGGCCTCTATCTGGTGGCAACCCCGATCGGCAATCTCGGCGACATCACTTTGCGCGCGCTGGAGACCTTGGCCGGCGTCGACATCATCGCCTGCGAGGACACCCGCATCACCCGGCGCCTGATCGAGCGCTATGCGATCTCGGCGGAACTCAAGCCGTATCATGAGCACAACGCGGCGATGGCGCGGCCGAAAATCCTGGAGCGGCTGGCGCAGGGCGCTTCCATCGCCCTGGTGTCGGACGCCGGCACGCCCCTGATCTCCGATCCCGGCTTCAAGCTGGTGCGCGAGGTCTCTGCCGCCGGCCATGCCGTGATCGCGGTGCCCGGTGCGTCCTCGGTGCTGACGGCGCTTTCGGTCGCAGCACTCCCGACCGACCGGTTTTACTTCGAGGGATTTTTGCCGGCCAGGCAAGTCTCGCGGCGGACGCGGCTGGCCGAATTGGCAAGGATCGATGCCACGCTGGTGATGTTCGAATCCGGCAACCGCGTGCAGGAAACGCTCGCCGACCTCGCCGAGATCATGGCCGGGCGCGACGCCGCGATCTGCCGCGAACTCACAAAGCTGCACGAGGACATCAAGCGCGCCCCCATCGCCGAGCTGGCAAGGACGGCCGCCACGCTGGAAACCCGCGGCGAGTTCGTGCTCGTGGTCGGCCCGCCGCGCAAGAACGCCGATGTCATGACCCAGCACGACCTCGACGACCTGCTGCGATCGTCGCTGGCGCGCGAAAGCGTCAAGGACAGCGTCGCGCATGCGGTCGAGCTTTCGGGCCGCCCGCGCCGTGAGGTCTATGCCCGCGCGCTGGAGCTCGCCAAAGAAGTCAGGGGCGACGATGGCGAAGACTGACGGCACCACGCCGCCTGACGCGACCACGAAACTCGCTGCGCCCGAGCGGGTTGCGGCATTTCGCACCGGGCTTTCCGCCGAAAGCCGCGCCGCGGCCTATCTGATGGCAAAAGGCTACCGCATCCTGGCCAAACGCTTCCGCACCCCTTATGGCGAGATCGACCTGGTGGCGAGGAAGCGCAGTTTGATTGCCTTCATCGAGGTCAAGGCGCGCGCCAGCCTCGATGACGCCGCCTATGCCGTCACGCCGCGCCAGCAGGCCCGCATCATCGACGCCGCCCAAGCCTGGCTGATGGCGCATCCCGAGCATGCCGAATTCGAGCTCCGTTTTGACGCCGTCCTGATTGCGCCCAGGCGTCTGCCACGCCATCTGTTAGCGGCATTCGACGCCAGCACCTGAACCAATCCCTCCTGACCTGCGGACCCTCAACTCATGAAACTGAATATCGCCGTCCAGATGGACACCCATAGCGCGTATCAACATCCGCGGCGATTCGACCTTTGCCCTGATGCTGGAAGCGCAAAAGCGCGGGCACAGCCTTTCCTATTTCACGCCGGACCAGCTCTCGCTGCGCGGCGAGGAGCTGGTGGCGCCGGTGCAGCGCCTCACGGTGCGCGACGAGGTCGGCGATCACTTTACGTTGGGAGAGCCGAAGCGCGAGCCGCTCGAAGCCTTCGACGTCATCCTGTTGCGGCAGGAGCCGCCGTTCGATATCGCCTACATCACCTCGACGCATTTGCTGGAACGAATCCATCCCAGGACGCTGGTCGTCAACGATCCCGCCAGCGTGCGCAACGCGCCGGAAAAGATGTTCGTGCTGAACTTTCCGCAGCTAATGCCGCCGACGCTGATCTCGCGCGACCTCGACGAAATCAATTCGTTCCGTGATGAGCATGGCGCGGTCGTCATGAAGCCGCTGCACGGCCATGGCGGCGCGGCGGTGTTTCGCGTGATGCCGCAGGACATGAATTTCGGCTCGCTGTTCGACATGTTTTCCGTCACCTTCAGGGAGCCCTGGGTGATCCAGCGCTTCCTCCCCGAGGTGAAGCACGGCGACAAGCGCATCATCCTGGTCGACGGCGAGTTCGCCGGCGCCGTCAACCGCGTGCCGGCCCCCGACGACCTCCGCTCCAACATGGTGCGCGGCGGCGCTGCGCAGGCGACCGACCTTACCCCGCGCGAGCGCGAGATTTGCGACACGCTGGGCCCGGACTTGCGCGAACGCGGCCTGCTGTTCGTCGGCATCGACGTGATCGACGGCAACCTCACCGAGATCAACGTGACCTGCCCGACCGGCATCCGCGCTATCCAGCGTCTCAACGGCCCGGACGTGGCGGCAAAGATCTGGGATACCATCGAGAAGAAGCGCGCCGGGAAATAATTTCGCTGCGCGCTCATACGCGACTTAGGCCGGATGAATTGCGTGCGCTGGCCGATTGGAACCGGCGGGAGAGCCGCGTCGTTCTGCGTCGTCGGCCGTAGCCTGCCGGATTTGAATGCGCTATCGCCGTGTGATCCCATATTCTACCATCATGCGGCCATGCTGTGGGCAAGACTGCACGAAGCGCTGCCGGATGGCCGACCGGCCACCTTCGGACGACATTGGACGAAGAGGAAAACGCCAATGAACTCCACACCACCTCCGAAAGAAAATGAAAGGCGCGATCCCCAGGTCGTGAGCGCCGACGAGCGGCTCTCGCACGCCCACGAACAGATCAAGCGCGCGGATGAGCAGCTCACGCGCTTGACTGAACAGCTTGCAAAGATGGAACGCGATGCATCGGCTCCGCCTCGACCCGACCCGCCGCGACCTGGCGCGCCATCACCGGAGAAAAGGCCGGCGCTCCGGACCCTCGTTGCTTTGCCTCTGGCAGCGTGCATCATTGTCGCTGCCCTCGTTTTGCAATCGTCCTATGGCGACGGGGCCAAGCCGGTTATCGCCTGGTGGGCGCCGCAGCCCGTTTTCAACGCCATCGTCGCCGCCGGAAGATCCGCCATCTCCCGCGCAGCCCGATCCATCAACCGTTCACGTAGCCGCGGCTGAAACCGCACCACCACCGCAAGCATCACCACCACAAGTATCGCCACCGCAAGCACCGACCTTGGCTCAGGCCGCACCGCCGCAAGACTCCCCGCCGCCAACGGCCGCCATGTCCCCCGAACAGACACAGTTGCTGCAAACGATCGCGCGCGACCTCGCGAACCTGGAGCGAACCATCGAACAGCTCAAGGCGAACCAGCAACAAATGGCCAGCGACAACGCAAAAGCCATTGGCGAGTTGAAGACGAGCCAGGAAGAGATGAAGCGCGATCTCGCGAAGGTTTCCGAGCAGACCCCGCCCAAGACGTCAGCGCGTCCGACCCAGCCGGCTCCGACCTTGCGCAAACCAGAGCGGTCGCCGCCGCAAGCGAGATCGCGGCCTCGATACCCAAGGGAGTGGATGTACGACGACTACGATTGGTAGCTGTCGATGCCGACCTTCGAAATCTGTCCTGCAATATCGCCGCGACGCGCCGCGGTGTCATCGTCATTTTCGCATCCCTGTCGTGCCTCCTCATCCCACTTGCCAATTTCGGGAAGCGGGAGCAGCCTGCAGGCACGGATGAGTTCGTCCGGGCACGTACTGCAATCAATTAAATTTGTGGAGGAAGAGGCATGACGACGAATCTTTCGCGACGGTCTTTGCTTGCGCTCGGCGCCGGGTTCGGTGCGACAACGATGCTCGGCGGCAGCGCGCTGGCCAAGGCGCCAAAACTCGGCACGCAGACGCCCTACTGGCACCGCTTCATGCTCGGCGACGCCGAAGTGACCGTCGTCTCCGACGGCCCGCTGCCGCTCGGCGATCCCTCCGGCACATTTACCGGCGTGCCGAAGGAGGAAGTGAAGAAGATGCTGTCCGACAACTTCCTCAATCCGGACCACGTCGTGCTCGAACAGAACTCGCCGATCGTGAACACCGGCGACAAGCTGATCCTGTTCGATACCGGCATGGGCACGTCAAAGGCGTTCGGCCCGACCACCGGCCAGCAGCAGAAGAACATGATGGCGGCCGGCATCAAGCCTGGAGACATCGACGCCGTGGTGTGCTCGCACGCCCATATCGATCACATCGGCGGCCTGGTCGGCGCCGACGACAAGCCGCTATTCCCGAACGCGCAGGTCTACATCGCCCAGAGCGATTTCGATTTCTGGACCGATGAAGGCAAGCTCGGCAGTCCGTTGAAGGATTTTATCATCCACGCCCGCAAGAACCTGATGCCGGTGCGCGACCGCATCGTCTTCATCAAGGACAACCAGGAATTCCTGCCCGGCGTCACCGCGCTCGCAGCGCCCGGCCACACCGTCGGCCACACCATCTTCATGGTCAGTTCGAAAGGCAAATCCTTCTGCTTCCTCGGCGACCTCTCGCATCACGCGGTGCTGCTGTTGGAGAAACCGCGGATGGAATTCTCCTACGACAGCGACCCAAAGCAGGCGGCCGCCTCGCGGGTGAAGATGCTGGACATGCTCGCCGCCCAGAAGATCCCGGTCATGTCCTATCACTTCGCCTGGCCCGGCTACGGCCACGTCGCCAAGAACGGCGACGGTTTCAGGTATTATCCCGAACCGATGAACATGCAGCTCTGAGAAGAACGCTTGATTTGGGGTCGGCCGGTGGTCGGCCCCGGATCATCCAGGTGCTGCCGCACACCTGCATGCGTGCGGGTGAGATGCGTCGTCGAGGGCCTTCATCGAAAGGCCCACCTTAGGAACCATCCCGCTTCGCCGAAATTGGTCTTCCTTCAGCGCTTGGCAGCCAGTTTGGAGGCCCGGCAAGTGACCAAGGATATGGTAGCTATCGGAGCCGGGATGCTCGTCGTCTGGCTCGCTGTGTGGAGCGTCCGGGGTACCCCCGAGAATGAGAGCCCTGCAAAGACAGAGGCGGTGCGCGTTCTCGCTGATGATCCGGCGCTGAAGCTTGTTTCTGAGCACAGCCCGTACATGCGAACGGAGCGCTAGCGCGGGTCGAAATGTCGACGATCGGTTGAGCACCGGTATGTCGATGCAGGATGTGCGTTGACTGGCCCTAGGCGCACAATGTTCTCTTAATGTTCTTGACTTGCTCCCCGGTTCCCCGCTACCTTCGATTGCGTCGCGGGGGGCAGCATGGTTGCGCGGGTATCTACCGTAGCTTTTGAGGGGATCGAGGCCCGCGCGGTCGACGTGCAGGTGCAGGTCGCGCCTGGGCTGCCGGCCTTTGCCATTGTGGGTCTGCCCGACAAGGCGGTGTCGGAGGCGCGTGAGCGGGTGCGCTCGGCGCTGATCGCCTCGGGGCTGGCCCTGCCGGCGCGGCGGATCATCGTCAATCTCGCGCCGGCCGATCTGCCGAAGGAAGGCAGCCATTACGATCTGCCGATCGCGCTCGGCCTGATGGCGGCGATCGGCGCGATCCCGCCGGATGCGCTCAACGGCTTTACCGTACTCGGCGAACTCGGGCTCGACGGCTCGATCGCGCCCGTTGCGGGCGTGTTGCCGGCGGCGATCGGCGCGAACGCGCGCGAGGAAGGGCTGATCTGTCCCGCGGCGTGCGGCTCGGAAGCGGCCTGGGCGAGCCCGGACATCCAGATCATCGCGGCCAAATCGCTGATCCAGATCGCCAACCATTTTAAAGGCACGCAGGTGCTGTCGCGGCCGCAGCCGAAAGTGCACGAGCCGGAAGCGACGCATCTGGACTTGCGCGATATCAAGGGTCAGGAGAGCGCCAAGCGTGCGCTGGAGATCGCGGCGGCCGGCGGACATCATTTGCTGATGATCGGCTCGCCCGGTGCGGGCAAGTCGATGCTGGCGGCGCGGCTGCCTTCGATCCTGCCGCCGCTGTCGCCATCCGAACTTTTGGAAGTGTCGATGATCGCCTCCGTCGCCGGCGAAATCCGCGACGGCGCGCTGACCGCGCGGCGGCCGTTCCGCGCACCGCATCATTCCGCCAGCATGGCTGCGCTGACCGGCGGCGGCCTGCGCGCCAGACCCGGCGAGATTTCGCTGGCGCATCAGGGCGTGCTGTTCCTCGACGAACTGCCCGAATTCGATCCGCGCGTGCTCGACTCGCTGCGCCAGCCGCTGGAGAACGGCGAGGTCTCGGTGTCCCGCGCCAACCACCGTGTCACCTACCCGGCGCGCTTCATGCTGGTCGCGGCGATGAATCCCTGCCGCTGTGGCCAGGCCTATGATCCCGGCTATTCCTGCAGGCGCGCACCGGTCGACCGCTGCACCGCGGATTACCAGATGCGCATCTCCGGCCCGCTGATGGATCGCATCGACCTGCGCATTGAGGTACCGGCGGTCACCGCCGCCGATCTGATACTTCCTCCGCCAAGCGAAGGCTCTGCCGAAGTCGCCGCGCGTGTCGCCGCTGCCCGCAGTATCCAGCTCGCGCGCTACGCCGCGGCCGGCATGCCGCACATCCGCACCAATGCCGAAGCGCCGGCTTCGCTGCTGGAAGCAATTGCGCAGCCGGATGCACAGGGGCAAAAACTTCTACGCGACGCCGCCGAAACCATGAAGCTGACTGCACGCGGCTATCACCGCGTGCTGCGCGTCGCGCGCACGCTCGCCGATCTCGATCGTGCGGAAAAGATCGGCCGGCTGCATCTGGCGGAGGCGCTATCGTATCGCGCGCTGGCGGAGGATTTGCGAAGGGCGGCGTAGTGCATCGCGCCATCCCTGCTCGGCGCGCGGAATGCCGAAAGAGCATAAAATAATTCCTTCATTTATCATTCTTCTTTTGATCCTGATCAATGAGTGACCCCTGGCACGCAATCATGCTGCCAGCGGGCCCGGTGGCGCATCTAGAAGTGGGGCGGAATGGCGTCGCCTTCGTCCGATGGCGGCAGAATAGCCTAGCACAAGGGGAACGTGTGGCCGGCTCGCTGGTTGTTCGATTTCCGAGACGGCAGGTCGGTACATGGTCGACACGTCAACGAAAGATGATGCGCAGCCCGGCAAGGTACCTGAGACCGGTCGTCGTGCTGAGCTGTTCGTCTTCGCTGTCATCGCCGCCTTCATCCGGCCGGTGGTCGTCACCGCAGCCGAACAGTAACGCGCGGCCGGGCACAGCCTGCGTGATGATCTCGACAGTTGAGAGCAGGCCGGGCGCAACGCGTCGCGAGATCGGCTCCTCATACTCAGTCGTCATCGCCCGGCTTGACCGGGCGACCCAGAGACGCCGGTGATAGAACCGATAAGCCGCAGCGCACTGGATCCTCCGCCTTCGCGGGGGACGACAGTGGTGTGTGCGTCGCTATCTTCCCGTCCTTGCGAGCGGAGCGAAGCAATCCATCGTCACCACATGCGCGCAGAGATGGATTGCTTCGCTCCGCTCGCAATGACGTGGATGGGCCGCAGCGTACTGAATACCGCGCCTTCGCGGGGTGTGACATCCACCACGTCGCTCGCCCGCCAGCCCGCTTCGCCTCACTCGCACCAAAGATGCTGAGCCGCGCAAAAACAACCCGCGTCAACGCGGCGGTAACTAGTTTCCTTTACCCTCTGCCAACCATAGTTCCCATGTCGCGGACTTATGGTGAGCGAGTAGCGTGTCATGTTGCGTTTGAAGATTCTGGCCTCGGTGATTCCGCTGGCAATTGTCGCGCTGTTCGCGCGCGGCGAATTTTTGGCCGGTCCGCGGCCCTGCATCGAATTATCAGGCACTTCCGTACAGATCGCCG
Organism: Bradyrhizobium sp. AZCC 1578; assembly: GCF_036924675.1. Lineage (NCBI taxonomy): Bacteria > Pseudomonadati > Pseudomonadota > Alphaproteobacteria > Hyphomicrobiales > Nitrobacteraceae > Bradyrhizobium > Bradyrhizobium sp. AZCC 1578. The sequence continues at coordinate 3,960,878 of NZ_JAZHRZ010000001.1, read as the reverse complement.
CCCTCTCCTGGCAGGCGCACCGGCACGTCAGTTTCACCAGCGATCCGGGCCGCGCGACGGTGCGGGTCCAGATTACCGACAACGCGGAAGCGGCCGACTTCACCGTGATCGACGATATCGATACGGCCGAAGCCGGCGCCTGCGCGAGCAATGCGCCGCCGCTTCTGGTTGCGATCTCCCGAAATCCCTCAAGCTCCGATCCCGTGATCTACCTTTCCAGGGATGGACCGGCCGAGCACCGCATCTTCGTGTCTTCGAAGAGCTTTTCGCTGCTCGATGCCGCCGCCCTGATCGTCGGCGCTCGTGGCGAGCGCCACCGCATCGAAGCGGCGTCGCTCTAGGTTTGGAGCATGGTCTTTTCGGAAAGCCGGTTGCCACTTTGCGCGAACGCGGCCCTCCGGGTCCGGACCATGCTCGGTTAACCTTTCATTCACCTTGTTCTCATCGCGGCCGTGATGCCGCTGGGAGCCTCAAGCACTTTGCAACATCGGCGACGCATCGTTCTTCCGCGAGAGGCGGCGAAGCAGGCCGGTTCAATTCAAGCAGCAAGCTTAGGGTCATTGGCGATGGGACGGACTTTCCGGATCAAACTTCGCTCTCGTCGCTTCGGCCGCCGTCATCCCTGGCTTACCTTCGCGCTGCGCTCCTTAATGATCTTCTCGGTCGTGTTCGGCGGAGCCTTTGGCTTCATCACTGGAGCCAAGACGGAAAACTCCGGCTATGATCCGCACTCTTTTGCAATCGGCGTCGCCTTCCTGTTTGCTATCGCCTGCGTCGGGCTCGCCACCTTCAGCTTCCGGCTCCGCCTGCTGCGCAAGAAGATGCGCAAGGTCGCGTTGCATAACGAAGCGTTGGCTGACCGGAACTGGGAATTGCAGGAAGCCGAGCAGCGTACCCGACGGCTGTTCGAATCGCAGGGCGATCTGATCGTTCTGCGCGACGGCGAGGGTCGCATCACCTACGCCAACGACGCCTATTGCGAGCTGGCGCAAATGCCGCGCGACGCGCTGATCGGCAGCCGCTTCGCGCTTACCGTTCTCGAGCAGGGCGACACCGCGCTCGAACCGAGCGGCACCCGCGTTCACGACCAGCGGATCGAAGGACCGCTCGGCCCGCGCTGGATCGCATGGCGCGAAGGGTTCGTCCGCAACGACGCCGGAGAACGAGCGGAAATGCAAAGCGTCGGCCGCGACGTTACCGATCGCACCGAGAGCGAACGCGCGCTGACCGAGGCCCGCGATCAGGCGGACGCCGCAAGCCGCGCCAAGTCGCGCTTCCTCGCGATGGCGAGCCACGAGATCCGCACGCCGCTCAACGGCATCATCGGCATGAGCGGCCTATTGATGGATACACCGCTGACGCCGGAACAGGCGACCTATGTCAAGGCGGTGAAGAGCTCCGGCGACGCGCTGCTCTCGCTGATCGAGGAACTGCTGGATTATTCCAAGATCGAGGCCGGCAAGATCGACCTCGAACATCGTCCGTTCGCCTTGTCGGGCCTGATCGAGGACATCACCGAATTGCTCGCGCCGCGCGCGGAGGCCAAGAAGATCGAGGTGGCCGCCTATGTCGACGAACGGCTGCCGACGCACGTGATCGGCGACGCAGCTCGCTTGAGGCAGGTGCTGCTCAATCTCGCCGGCAATGCGATAAAATTCACCTCCACCGGCGGTGTCGCCCTGATCGTCGAGCCCGGCATCTGGCCCAATGAAATCAGTTTCCTGGTGCGCGATACCGGCATCGGCATCGCCCCCGAAGCACGCGAGCGGATCTTTCGCGAGTTCGAGCAGGCCGACGACAAGATCGCCCGCAGCTACGGCGGCACCGGTCTCGGCTTGAGCATCTCCGACCGTATCGTCAAGCGCATGGGCGGCCGCATCGCGCTGGCGAGCACGCCCGGCATGGGCTCGACATTCGAGGTATCGCTTCCCCTTGCCGCCGCGGGCGGCGAACAAATCTCATTTGCGGCGCCGGATCTTTCCGGCCACTCGATCATGCTGGTCTCCCCCGCGAGCATCGAGGCCTCGCTGACCGCGCGGCGGCTGCAGCGCTGGGGCGGGCAGACCTGCATGGTATCAGACGCCAACGTCGCAGAGGCCCTGCTGCCCGAGCGCGCCTGGCACGCCGTGCTGATCGATCACGCGCTGGGGCTCGCCGAAATCGAACGGCTCGGCGAAGCCGCGCGCCTTCATGCCACCCAGCGCATCGTGATGTTTACGCCGGCGACGCGGCACGAAATGCAACCATCCGCCACTTCCGCCCTCACCGGCTATCTGGTCAAACCGCTGCGCGCAGCCTCGCTCGCGGCGCGCATGACGGCCGCGCCGGAAGTGGCCGCACCGAGCCTAGATCCGGCCATCGACCCAAGCGAGACGCCAGCCGAGCCGTCAGCCAAGGGCCTGTCGATCCTGGTTGCCGAGGACAACCAGATCAATGCGCTGTTGATCCGATCGTTGCTCAGCCGGCTCGGCCATCACGCCGTCATCACCACCGACGGCGCCGAAGCGCTGGAGTCCTGGCTGTCGGCGAAATCCGCGGGCAGCCCCTACGATCTCGTCCTGATGGACATCCAGATGCCGCAGCTCAACGGCATCGAAACCACCAAGCGGATTCGTACCCTCGAATCCGGCGAGCCGGGCAGCCGGACGCCGATCCTCGCACTCACCGCCAACACGCTGGTGGAAGATCGCTACGCCTGCTTCGAAGCCGGCATGGACGGATTCTTGATCAAGCCGCTCGACCGCGAAAAACTCGCCGAGGCGCTCGCCGGGCTGATCGCGTCACGGCACATCGCGGCGTGAGGTCGAAACAAAAACTCGACGTCGTCCGTGCGAACGCAGGGACGACAGCAATCACAGTCGCCGCAACGCCACCGTCTCGACCAGATGATCGGCGCGTTTTTTCAGGATCAGCGTCGCCCGCGGCCGGGTCGGCAAAATATTGTCCTCGAGGTTGGCGAGATTGGTGCGCTCCCAGATCGCGATCGCGGTCGCGGTCGCCTCCTCGTCGGAGAGCACCGCGTAGCGATGGAAGTACGATTTGGGGTCGTGGAACGCGGTGTCCCTGAGCGCCAGGAAGCGCCGCACATACCATTCGCGCAGCACCGGTTCCTCGGCATCGATGTAGACGGAGAAGTCGAAGAAGTCCGACACCACCGGCACCGCCTTGCCGTCGCGCGGCAGTCGGCCGGTCTGCAGCACGTTGACGCCCTCGACGATCAGGATGTCCGGGCGATCGACCTCGATCCACTCGTTCGGCACGATGTCGTAGACCAGATGCGAGTAGACCGGCGCGCGTACCGGCCGGCGACCGGCTTTGATGTCGGAAAGAAACGCCAGCAGCATCGGCAGATCGTAGCTCTCGGGAAAGCCCTTCTTCTGCATCAGCCCCTGCCGCTCGAGCACGGCATTGGGAAACAGGAACCCGTCGGTCGTCACCAGGTCGACCTTGGGGCGGGGCGACCAGCGCGCCAGCAGCGCCTGCAGCACGCGGGCGGTGGTCGATTTGCCGGCGGCGACCGAGCCGGCGACGCCGATGATGTAGGGGACCTTGCGGTCGCGGATACCGAGAAACTGGCGCTGCGCCCGGAAGAGCCGATCGGTCGCATCGACATAGATCGACAACAGTCGCGACAGCGGCAGGTAGATGTCCTCGACCTCCTGCAGGTCAAGGCGGTCATGCATCGAGCGCAACCGCTCGAATTCGCCCGGCTCCAGCGTCATCGGCGTGTCGTCGCGCAACCGCGCCCACTGCTCGCGCGTGAAGATACGGTAGGGATTGTATTGCTGTTCCGGGGTGCGGATATCCATGAGCTGCCCTCTCGGCTAGTCGCGCTCGCGCGACGCCTTCTCCTCGAGCCCGGACATCGAGGTCCGCTGCGCCAGCGCGGCTTCGACGTCCTCCAGCTTCACGCCCCGCGACTTCAACAACACCAGCAGATGAAACAGCAGGTCGGCGCTTTCGGCAATCAGGTGGCTGCGGTCGTTCTCGACCGCCGCGATCACGGTCTCCACCGCTTCCTCGCCCAGCTTCTTGGCGCAGTGCTCGGCGCCCCTGTCGAGCAATTTGCGGGTGTAGGACGCCTCTCCTCCCGATGCGGCCCGTGCATCGATGGTGGCGGCCAGATCATGGATCGTAAAACGCGACATCAACCGAACTCAACACTCGCGACCAAAGGCCAGGACGCCGTCCCAAGCAAGGACTTAGCACTTTTGTGACAGGGAGTCGTCAGGGATCGAGCCGCATCGGCAGCCCGGCGCGCACCATATGCTCCTTGGCTTGGCGTATGGTAAATTCGCCGAAGTGGAATATCGAGGCGGCCAGCACCGCGGTGGCATGGCCCTGGCGGATGCCGTCGACGAGGTGGTCGAGATTGCCAACGCCGCCAGAGGCGATGACCGGTACGGGGACACTGTCGGCGATGGCCTGCGTCAGCGGCAGGTCGAAGCCTTGGCGGGTGCCGTCGCGATCCATCGAGGTCAACAGGATCTCGCCGGCGCCGAGCGAGACCACTTCCTGCGCGTATTCGATGGCGTCGATCCCGGTGGAGTTGCGCCCGCCATGGGTAAAAATCTCCCAGCGGTCCGAGCCGCCGCCGCGCTTGACCCGCTTGGCGTCGATCGCGACCACGATGCACTGCTCGCCGAATTTTTCCGCCGCCTGCTTGACGAACTCACGGTTGGAGACGGCTGCCGTGTTGATCGAGACCTTGTCGGCGCCGGAACGCAGCAGCGTCTTGATGTCCTCGATGGTACGGACGCCGCCGCCGACCGTCAGCGGCATGAAGCAGGCTTCCGCCGTGCGCCGCACCACATCGAGCATGATGCCACGGTTTTCGTGGGTGGCAGTGATGTCGAGGAAGCACAATTCATCGGCGCCGGCCGCGTCATATGCGATCGCCGCCTCGACAGGATCACCGGCGTCGCGCAGGTCGACGAAATTGACGCCCTTGACCACGCGGCCGTCCTTGACGTCGAGACAGGGAATGACGCGGACCTTGAACATCGCAAAAACTCCTAGGCCGCGGCGCGCGCGCTGCGGATCAGCGTCAAAGCGGCGGCGGGATCCAGCCGCCCATCATAGAGCGCGCGGCCGGCAATGGCGCCAGCGAGCTTCTTGGCGCGCGGCTCGAGCAGCGCCTTGACGTCCTCAATGGAGGCAAACCCGCCGGATGCGATCACGGGAATGGAAATGCGTTCTGCGAGCGCGATCGTGGCATCGAGGTTGAGGCCCTTCAGCAGGCCGTCGCGCGCGATGTCGGTGAAAATGATGGCAGCGACACCGGCATCCTCGAACCGTTGCGCGATTTCGAGCGCGGTCACCTGCGAGGTCTCGGCCCAGCCTTCCACCGCAACCCTGCCATCGCGCGCATCGAGTCCGACCGCGACGCGGCCGGGGAATTTTTTCGCCGCACCCTTCACCAACTCCGGATCGCGCACCGCCGCGGTGCCGATGATGACCCGCGCGATGCCCTTGTCGAGCCAGGCTTCCACAGTCTTGAGATCGCGGATGCCGCCGCCGAGTTGCACCGGCATGGTGACCGCTTTGAGCATCGCCTCAACCGCCCGCGCGTTCATCGGCTTGCCGGCAAAGGCACCGTCGAGATCGACGACGTGGAGATATTCAAACCCTTGCTCGGCAAAAGCGCGCGCCTGCGCCGCAGGATCGAGGTTGAACACGGTCGCGCGCGCCATGTCGCCCTGCTCGAGGCGCACGCATTGGCCGTTTTTCAGGTCGACGGCAGGAAAGAGGATCACGGCTTCCACTTCAAAAAGTTCGAGATCAGGGCCAGGCCGAAACGCTGGCTCTTCTCGGGGTGAAACTGCGTGCCGATGGCGGTGTCTCGGCCGACGATCGCGGTCACCGGCCCGCCGTAGTCGGCACGCGCCAGCACATCGGCCTCATTGGAGGCGTTGAGGTGATAGGAGTGCACGAAATAGGCATGGCGGCCCTTCGGCCCGAGCGGCAGCCGCTCCAGCACCGGATGCTCGCGGACCAGGTCAAGCGTATTCCAGCCCATGTGCGGGATTTTCAGATTTTCCTCGCGCGGCGAGATCTTCTCGACGTCGCCTTCAATCCAGTTGAAGCCCTCGGTCGTGACGTGCTCCTTGCCGCGCGTCGCCATCAACTGCATGCCGACGCAGATGCCGAAGAAAGGCCGCGCCTTGACGCGCACGGCTTCCGTCATCGCGTCAAGCATGCCGTCCACCGCATCGAGGCCGCGGCGGCAATCGGCGAAGGCGCCGACGCCGGGCAGCACGATGCGGTCGGCGCGGTACACGGCCTCCGGATCGCGCGTCACCATGACCTTCTGCGGATCTTCCATGCTACGCGAGGCGCGCTCAAAGGCCTTTGCCGCCGAGTGAAGATTGCCCGAGCCGTAATCGACGATCGCAACGGTCATCGTGGCCCTCCCGGCTCCGGAAACAAGCCGATGATTCCGCCTTGCGGCAAGGGCGGCGGTGGTTTGGAGAACGACTGGCCCGGAATGTTGCGGGTCGGCGGCGGTGCGCCGCGATCAACCGATCGTTGGTCGTTGATCAGCCCCCGCTGCCGGCCGGTCCAGCGTTCGAAGAAGCGGTGTTCGGCAGCTTCCTCGTCGTCGGCAACCACGATATCGAGCTGGCGCCAATTGCGCCGTGACAGCGTCCAGCGCCGCAGGCTGGCCGCTTCGAGGCCCATCAGGATGGCGAGCAGGACATCAACAGCGAAGATCGTCCCGCGGCTGGCGCCCAGCGCCGACATCCCGAACTGCACGGCTGTCATCAGAACAATCCAGCCGATCAGCGCCAGCCACAGCCGATGCCACAATAGCCAGATCACGCCCGCGACCGCAGCCCAGAAATGGAAGCCGTCACGGACAAACACGAATTTGTCGGTCGCCGGAAGATCGGCGCCATTGGCTATGGGAGCATGCACTGTGTAGACCGGCATCGAATCTCTCCGCCGCGAACGAAAACGAGAACAGGCAATCAGCCGCCGAGCTGACCCTTGGTGGAAGGCACCTCGCCCGCCGCGCGCGGATCGATCGCAACCGCGGCACGAAGCGCCCTCGCCAGACCCTTGAAACAGGATTCGGCGATATGATGGCTGTTCTCGCCATATAAGGTCTCGACGTGCAAAGTCACGCCGGCGTTGATGGTGAAGGCGTTGAACCATTCGCGCACCAGCTCGGTATCGAACTGACCGACCTTGTCGCGCGGAAAGTCGACCTTGAACACCAGCACCGGCCGGCCCGAAATGTCGATGACGACGCGCGAGAGCGTTTCGTCCATCGGCATGTGGATCGAGGCATAGCGGGTGATGCCGGCCATGGTGCCGAGCGCCTGCTTCACGGCCTGGCCCAGCGCGATGCCGACGTCCTCGGTGGTGTGGTGGTGGTCGACATGCAGATCGCCATCCGCCTTGACCGTGATGTCGATGCGGGAATGCCTGGCCAAGAGATCGAGCATATGGTCGAAAAAGCCGATGCCGGTCGAAACCTTGGACACGCCCGTGCCATCGAGGTTCACCGCGACCTCGATGTCGGTTTCCTTGGTCTTGCGCTTGATGGACGCTGTGCGCATGAAAACTGCTTCCCTTGGGCCGCTTGGGGCCGAAAACGCGGCCCTTTTAACAGGCGGATGTCACCTTCGCCACTGCGGGATGACGTTTGAAGGGCTGAACTTCAGCCCATGGTGACCGGATTCGGGGGTGAAACGGCGCGATTGTAACCCCTCCCCTCACCCCCTAAATCTGACTGGAAAGAGGGCGATCCATGCAAGCATCTGAAAACAACCTGCCGATTTGGCACGGCACCACGATTGTGACGGTCCGCAAGGGCGGCAGAGTGGTAATCGGCGGCGACGGTCAGGTCTCGATCGGGCAGACCGTCATCAAGGCTAACGCCAAAAAGGTCCGGAAAGTCGGCAAGGGCGACGTGATCGGCGGTTTTGCCGGGGCGACCGCCGATGCCTTCACCCTGTTCGAGCGGCTGGAGAGCAAGCTTGAGCAATATCCGGGGCAATTGACCCGCGCGGCGGTCGAACTGGCCAAGGACTGGCGGACCGACCGCTATCTGCGCCGGCTGGAGGCGATGATGATCGTCGCCGATAAGGACGTCTCGCTGGTCCTGACCGGCACCGGCGACGTGCTGGAGCCGGAGGCCGGCGTGATGGCGATCGGCTCCGGCGGCAATTATGCCCTGGCGGCCGCCCGCGCGCTTGTCGATACCGACAAGGACGCCGAAACCATCGTGCGCCGGGCGCTCGATATCGCTGCCGACATCTGCGTTTACACCAACCGGAACGTCACGATCGAAACGCTCTGAGGGGAGCCGCCGGTCATGGCGCCGGAATATGTCTTCCGCCCGATGGCTATGGACGACCTGCCGTTGATCCGGCAGTGGCTCGCGCGAGCGCATGTGCGCGAATGGTGGGGCAACCCCTCTGAACAATATGAACTGGTCAGCGGCGATCTCGAAGAACCGGCGATGGATCAGTTCATCGTCTCGGCGGGAAGTAACGATTTCGCCTACCTGCAGTGCTACGACCTGACGGCGTGGAATTCAGGCTTTGGCAAACATCCGCGCGGCACCCGCGGCATCGACCTCTTCATCGGCGAGCCGGACATGATCGGGCGCGGCCATGGTTCGGCGCTCATCCGGGCCTTCGTCGAGGACCGGTTGAGGCACGGCGCGCCGCGCATTGTGACCGATCCCGATCCAGCCAATACCCGAGCCGTGCGTGCCTACGAGAAGGCGGGCTTTGAAAAAGTCGGTATGGTCGATACACCTGATGGCCCCGCTTTATTGATGGTCCGCAACGCATGACCTCCACCAACAGTATCGAGAAAGCTCCAGTCACGCTTTCGGGCCGACACTGGATATTAATTGCAGCCGGCATCCTCGCGGCGCAAGCTGCGATCCTGTACGGGATGGGACGCCTGCCGATCTGCGCCTGTGGCTACGTCAAGCTCTGGCACGGCGTCGTGCAGAGCTCGGAAAACTCCCAGCACATCGCCGACTGGTATTCGTTATCGCATATCCTGCACGGCTTCCTGTTCTACGGCGCGGCCTTCCTCGCGTTCCCGCGCCTGGCCTGGCAGGGCCGGCTGATACTCGCCATGCTGGTCGAAGGCAGCTGGGAACTGGTCGAGAATTCCGACTGGATCATCAACCGCTACCGCGCCGGCACGATCTCGCTGGATTATTTCGGCGACACCATAGTCAATTCGATTTCCGATATGCTCTTCATGATCGGTGGCTTCCTGCTGGCGAGGAAACTTCCCGTGGCAGTCACCGTCGCTCTTGCGATGTTGTTCGAGCTGGTGATGACGCTCCACATTCGCGACAATCTGGCGCTCAACATTATCATGCTGATTCACCCCTTCGAGGCGATCAAGCTGTGGCAGGGTGGCCCGCCGATCATTTAGCAGTCTCGTGCACCGCTTGCTCTCGCAACATTGGACACCTACCTAGGACCCATGACCGACTTTTCTCCCCGTGAAATCGTCTCCGAACTCGACCGCTTCATCGTCGGCCAGGCCGACGCCAAGCGCGCGGTATCGATCGCGCTCCGCAATCGCTGGCGGCGGCTGAAGCTCACCGGCTCGCTTCGCGAAGAGGTGCTGCCGAAAAACATCCTGATGATCGGGCCGACCGGCGTCGGCAAGACCGAGATCGCGCGGCGGCTGGCAAAGCTCGCCGGCGCACCCTTCATCAAGGTCGAGGCCACGAAATTCACTGAGGTCGGCTATGTCGGGCGCGACGTCGAGCAGATCATCCGCGATCTCGTCGAGGTCGCGATCGTGCAGGTGCGCGAGCGAAAGCGCAAGGATGTGCAGGCCCGCGCGCAACTTGCCGCCGAGGAACGCGTGCTGGACGCGCTGGTCGGACCGGCCTCCAGCCCGGCGACCCGCGATTCCTTTCGCAAGAAGCTGCGCGCCGGCGAGCTCAACGACAAGGAAATCGAGATCGAGACGCAATCCTCCGGCGGCATGCCGATGTTCGAGATTCCGGGGATGCCGGGCGCGCAGATGGGCGCAATCTCGATCGGCGACATTTTTGGCAAACTTGGAGGGCGAACCAAGACCCGCCGGCTCACGGTTGAAGGCTCGCACGAAATTCTCGTCAACGAAGAGTCCGACAAGCTGCTCGACAATGACCAGGTCGTGCTGGAAGCGATCGCGGCGGTCGAGAACAACGGCATCGTGTTCCTCGACGAGATCGACAAGATTTGCGTGCGCGAAAACCGCCTCGGCGGCGACGTCTCGCGGGAGGGCGTGCAGCGCGACCTGCTGCCGCTGATCGAAGGCACCACCGTCACGACCAAGCACGGCGCGGTCAAGACCGACCACATCCTGTTCATCGCCTCCGGCGCGTTTCATATTGCCAAGCCCTCGGATCTGCTGCCGGAATTGCAGGGCCGCCTGCCGATCCGCGTCGAGTTGGAGGCGTTGACCCGCGACGACATGCGCCGCATCCTGACCGAGCCGGAAGCGTCGCTCATCAAGCAATATATCGCGCTGATGCAGACAGAGGGCGTGACGCTCGATATCACCGACGGCGCCATCGACGCGCTGGCTGATATCGCGGTCGCCGTCAACTCGACGGTCGAGAACATCGGCGCACGGCGGCTGCAAACGGTGATGGAGCGTGTGCTCGACGAGATTTCATTCGCCGCGCCGGATCGTCATGGTGAGACCATCAAGGTCGATGCCGAATACGTGCAGAACCACATCGGCGATCTCGCCAAGAACTCGGATCTGAGCCGGTTTATTTTGTAGCCATCAACAGATCCTTGTTTTGACGCGTTTTCTTGATGCGAACCGGTGTCCACCCCGGATCAAGTCCGGGGCGGGCTTTCGCTTGAAAGCGCTCTAAGCGAGGTTAGAACGCGCACGTCGCACGCGCACGTACAGCGCACCCTCGCCGCCATGGCCGATATGGGCTTCCTCGAAGCCGACTACCAGCGCGCGGAATTCCGGTAGTCCGAGCCATTGCGGCACCTGACGGCGCAGCACGCCGCGCTCGGACTCAGCACCCATCTTGCCCTTGCCGGTGATGACAAGCACGAAGCTCAGCCCGTCATGATGGGCGCGCTGCAGGAAACCGAACAGCGCGCGATGCGCGCGCGTCTGCGTCATGCCATGCAGGTCGAGCCTTGCATCGATCTCCTTGCGACCACGCGACAGATGCGATCGCTCGCGACGGCCGATCGGCGCCAGCGGCGGCGGTTCCGGCTTTGAAGGCGCAACCATTCGCGCCGGCGCAACGTGCCTCGGTGAAGCGGCGGCTTTCGGAGCCATCTTGTGCTCGGCTTCCGCCGGAGCAGCCGACGGCTTCGAGGCTCGGTGCCGCTTGCGCAGCGGCTTGACCTGCTTGGCGACGCTCTCCCACAGCGCGCGCTCCTCTTCGCTCAGGCCGCGCTTGCGGCGCGGCGGCTCCGGCAATTCGGGAATCAAACTCGACGACCGGCGTTTCATCGACGATAGCGATATCGGCGCATGTGACGCGGCTGCGGCTTTGCCGAAACCGCTTCAACCTTCGGCCGCGGTTCTGGAAGCGGTATTGGCTCTGCTACGGCGGCCTGGACGGCCGGGGCCGACGAGGGCCTGGTTGCAGACGATGTCGTCACCTGCATCGCGGGCTTGGCGTTGGTCGCCGCCGTTACATCGGACGGCTTTCCGGCATTCTTCGGATCCTTGGACGGATCCTTCGATGGATCGGTTTGCGGGAACAGTTTTGCGATCGTCTCCGATGGCCGCTCGTCGGGCACCGGCATCTTGCGGCCACGCGCCACCGGATCAAGGCTCTTCGGCACCAGGATCACGAAGCGGGCACTGTGGCGGAGGCGGCCGGACACCTTGCCGGCGTCGAGGCCGGCGCCGAAGTAGAGATCGGCGCGCGCGGGGCCGACGATGGCGGAGCCGGTGTCCTGCGCAATCATCAGGCGGCGAAACGGTGTCTTCGATCGCTCCGATTCGATCGGCAGTTCGCCTTCGATGAAGAACGGCGTGCCATAGACATGCAGTGATTTGTCGACCGCGATCGACCGGCCCGGCGTCAACGGCACACCCTGGGCACCAACCGCCTCGTCCTTGTCGGAAAGCTGCACCTCGCGGAAGAAGACGTAGGACTTGTTCTGCCGCCGCAGCTCGTCGGCCTCGTTAGGATTCTGTTCCATCCATTCCCGGATCTTCTGCATCGACATCTGATCCTTGGGGATGATGTTGCGTTCGATCAGGATGCGGCCGACCGGCGTATAGGGAAAACCATTATGCGCATCGTAATTGATGCGAACGGTCGAGCCGTCGTCGAGGCTGACCCGCGCCGAGCCCTGGATCTGCGAGAATAGCAGGTCGGTCTGGTCCTTCAGCCAACAGATTTCGAGGCCGCGGCCGGCGATTACGCCATCCTCGATCTCGGCGCGATCGTAATAGGGCACCAGCTTGCGGCGGCCGATCTTGCGGAACACCTGGCCCTTGTTGGGCAAGCCGGCCGAGCTCTGCGTGGTGCCCCGGACGAACAGGTTCGAGGGCCGGCGATAGACCGGTACCTTGTAGACCTCGTTCTCCGTCCGTGAGCCGTCGACGATGGGTTCGTAATAGCCGGTAACAAAACCCTCGCCTTCACCAAGCCGCGAAATGCGCAAGGGAAGAAAGTGCTCCTCGAAGAAGGCCCTCGCCTTCACGCCATCTGATAGTTCGAGGCCCTTGGCGATAAGGCAGGGATCGCGGAGCGACATACCGAGTGCCTTTGGATCGGCGGGCGGCTTTTGCTGCGCCGCTATCGGCCTGCAGCTCGTGCGAAATGCCTTGTAGGCGGCGAGATGATCGTCCTCGCGCCAGCCCGCGATCTCGGACCAGGCGACCGGCGCATACTGGCCGCCGCTAATTTGAAACGGGAATTCGAGTAGTGGGTATGGCAGCTGCCGGACAGGCAGCGGATGCGAAGGCTTTTGCGCACGCGAATGGCGCACTGCCGCGGCATCCGATGGTGCGATCGAGCACGCCAACGCGAGCACGCCCAGCGCAAGCCCCGCAAGGCTTCGCGTCTTAGCCCGCGCTTCCAGTGCCAACCAGCTTCCAGTTCGGATCGCGAGAGCTCGTGTCGCGGGCGAAAGTCCAGACATCGGTGATATCGGCGACCTTATCGGGGTTGCCATCGACAATGGCGCCGGTCTTGTCGCGTGTGACCGAAATCATCTGCGACACGAAGCGAACCGTCAGTTGCGCCGCGCGGTCGCGGGCTTCCGCATTCACCAGCTCGGCCTTGTCGATCGAAACAAACCGCGTTTCGGTTTTCTGCTCGTGCCTCTCGCGATCCTTGATCACGGCCTCGAAGCTCTCATAGACTTCGCTCGACAGGAGATCCTTCAGCGCCCGGCGGTCGCCATTGGCGAAGGCCAGCACGATCATCTCGTAGGCGCTGCGGGCGCCGGAGAGAAAGTGCCGCGGATCGAATGAGGAATCCTGGGCGGTGATGGCGTCGAGGCCTGCGGCGAGCGGCGTGCCCGGCTCGGCAATGCCTTTCCAGCGATCGGCCGGCGCAACATCGGCATTCGGCGCCAGCGGCGTCTGATCGATGACGGTACCCGGCATGGGAACGACGTTGTTGTCCTGCGTACGCTGCACGACGTTGGGAGCGGCGCGATCATAGGGCGGACGTTCGCTCCCGGTGCGCTGTCCGAGGACGCTGCGCAGGCGCAGGAAGATAAAGACCGCCAGCGCCAGGAAGATGATGGTATAAATATCCACGTCGTATTCGCTTTCTGGTTCCAGCGCCGGCAACGGGCCCGGCGGTCGAGCGTTCCCTGGTGAGAAGCTCTCTTACGAGATTTCCCTGAGAACGGCAGAGATTACATCATCGATCGAGACTGCAGCATGTAGGCATGAAACTGCGCCCGGCCAATGGCGCGTTTTGGCGCGGGCTAATTGTAGCGCGTTTTGGCGGCGAGGGGAAACCCGATCATGGCCGGAAATCACGCACATTCAATTATTTACGGTGCATTTTGCGCGGCTGGCGGGGCGGTATTAGGCATATCCGCCATAATTGACGGCCGGGCTGGTCTGCCCGCGAGCCGTCGTCCTTGTGGAATGAGCCGCGGCTATGATAGCCACTCGCCCGGAAAACGCATTCTCAGACGAACCCGGGCCGCGCTCGCGAGCGCTTCAGGAGAGATTTCATGACCAACGGCAACGGCGCGCCTCCCGAACAGGCCCCTCCCCAGCTCAACGTGCTGGCCCAGTACACCAAGGACCTGTCGTTCGAGAATCCGAACGCGCCCTCCTCGCTGGCGCCGCAACAGCAGCAGCCGGCGATCAACATCCAGATCAACGTTTCGGCGAACAATCTCGCGCAAAACGAGTTCGAAGTGACGCTCTCGATCGAGGGCAAGGCTGAAAATGCCAGCAAAGTGATGTTCAGTTTCGAACTCGCCTATGCGGGCGTGTTCCGCATCGTCAACGTGCCGCAGGAACAGCTTCATCCGCTGGTCATGATCGAATGCCCGCGGCTGTTGTTCCCGTTCGCGCGCGAGATCATCGCAACCGCGGTGCGCGACGGCGGCTTCCCGCCTTTGATGCTCGATCCCGTCGATTTTGTCGGCCTGTACCGCCAGAACATGGAACGGCAGGCTGCGGCACAGGCCACCTCGGGCGCAAAGCCGAGCTAAAGGGCGAGCGGCGGCTTGTATGCCGCTAGACCGCTGCCGGAAGAAAATCGTTCCAGATCGGCTTGTCGCCCAACGTGGCGATGAAGGCGCGATGGGCCTCGCGATCGGCCTCGGTGATTCGCGGCTCCAGCGGTATTTCGCGCTGCCGGCGTGGCGTATCACCAATTCCGCTGGCAACCGTGATGCGGGTTTCCGACGCCAGGATCAGTTGCGACTGCCGCGCGCCGATCAGGTCGATATAGACTTCGGCCAAGAGCTCGGCGTCGAGCAGCGCGCCATGCTTGGTGCGGCGGGAATTGTCGATCGCATAGCGCGAGCAGAGATCGTCCAGCCGGTTCGATACACCGGGATGCTTGCGGCGCGCCAACAGCAGCGTATCGACCAGCCGGTCGCGCAAGATCGGCTGCCGCTTGATGCGGTCGAGCTCGGCATTGATGAAGCTGATGTCGAATGAGGCGTTGTGGATGACGAGCGGTGCGTCGCCGATGAATTCCAGGAACTCCTCGACCACTTCGGTGAACAGCGGCTTGCTGGCGAGGAACTCGGTCGACAGGCCGTGCACGGCAAAGGCTTCCGCCGGCATGTCGCGCTCGGGATTGATGTAGCGGTGAAACGTCTGCCCCGTCGGCATGCGGTTGAAGATCTCGATGCAGCCGATTTCGACCAGCCGATCGCCGCGCAGCGGATCGAGGCCCGTGGTTTCGGTATCGAGAACGATTTCGCGCATGGATGTGAGAGACCGAAGTTTCGACGAATCAGGTCCGCCGCTGCGGCATCTTAACAACCTTGGCCAGAATGTCGCGGATCCGCGCGCGCACCGGGTCCAGCCCATGCGAGGTATCCACCACGAAATCCGCGCGCTTGCGCTTTTCGGCATCGGGCAATTGCCGCGCCAGAATGGCGTCGAGCGCCTCTGATGTCATGGTGCCGCGCGTCAAAATTCGTTCACGCTGGGTTTTCGGATCGGTCGTGACCACGACTACCGCATCGACGCGTTTCTCGCCGCCGGTTTCGAACAACAGCGGGATGTCCATCACGACAACCGGCGCGCCGGACCGCTCGGCCTCATCGAGGAATTTCTGGCGGGACGCGCCGAGCATTGGGTGAACGATCCGCTCGAGCTGCTTGATGGCAGCAGGGTCATGCACCACCTTGGCGGACAATTTGGCGCGATCGACCTTGCCGTCCACCGTCGTGCCGGGAAACGCGGCTTCGATCGCGGGCGCCGCCTCGCCTTCATAGATTTTGTGAACGGCTGCGTCGGCGTCGTAAACCGGCACGCCCGCCTCGGTGAACAGTTTTGCGGTGGTGGATTTCCCCATCCCGATCGAGCCGGTGAGTCCGAGAATCCGCATAGGGTTCGTCACTCTCATGAGGATATCAAATTCCCAACAGTCGTTCGCGGCGCAAGAATGCAAGCAGCGGCAACAACGGCAGGCCGAGAATCGTAAAGTGATCGCCTTCGAAGCGATCGAATAGATGTATGCCCAGTCCTTCGAGCTGATAGGCGCCAACGCTGGATGTCACGGCTTCGCCGGCCTCGTCCAGATACGCTCTAATCTCCGCCCCGCTTAGAGCGCGCATGGTCAGGCGGGCGACCGAAACATCGGAAAACACTAGCTTGCCGTCGCGGGCAACCGCAACGGCGGAGTGCAGCTCGTGCGTCTGGCCGGCAAGCAGGCGCAATTGCTCTGCGGCCTGTGCGCGGCCAGCCGGCTTGGTGAACAGCCGGCTTCCCAAAGCCAGCGTCTGATCGGCGCCGACGACATAACGGCCGGGATTTTTCGACGATACGAAACACGCCTTCTCGCGCGACAGGAGGCCGGCGATTTCACCGGGCGCGGAAAGGCCTGAATTCTCCTGCACGGATCGTTCGTCGATATCGGCAGGAACGGCGTCGAAGGAAATGCCGGCATTGGCAAGCAGCATTTGCCGCGCGCGGCTTTGAGAGGCGAGAATCAGCTGGTGTTGTCCACGCCAAATGGTCATCTTGGCTGCGTCATTCCGGAAGCCGCTGCCGCTGGCGATCGGTGAACAATTTTAGCACCGCCGCCGCGGTTTCCTCGATCGAACGCCGTGTCACGTCGAGCTGCGCCCAACTGAATCTGGCGCTCAGTTTTCGGGCATAGGCTACTTCATCGGCCACTGCCTGACGATCGATGTAATCATCATTGGGGGTATCGGCGCCCATGCTCAGCAAGCGATTTTGCCGGACCTGGATCAGCCGCTCCGGCGTCGCATGAAGGCTGACGACCAGCGGCTTTTTCAGTGCCTCCAGTTGGTGCGGCAGCGGAATGCCAGGGACCAGCGGCACGTTCGCTGTACGGACGCCGCGGTTGGCGAGATAGATCGAAGTCGGCGTCTTCGAGGTGCGGGATACGCCGACGAGAACGACATCCGCCTCTTCCAGGCCTTCGACGTGCTGTCCGTCGTCATGCATCATGGTGTAGTTCAGGGCGTCGATGCGCTTGAAATATTCCGCGTTCAGAACGTGCTGGGCGCCTACCCTGCCCGTCGTCGCCGCGCCCAGATAGGCTTCGAACAACTGCATCACCGGACCAATGATGGAGAGGCTCGGTATGTTGATATCCCTGCACTTGGCTTCCAGCCGGGCGACTAGGTCCTTTTCCAGCAATGTGAAGAGCACGATGCCCGGTGCCTCCTCGATCTCGTCGAGCACGCGGTCGAGCTGCTTCTGGCTGCGCACCAGCGGATAGACATGCTCGACCGCCGTCACGTTGGCGTATTGCGCGGCGACCGCGCGCGCCACCGTGATCAGCGTCTCGCCGGTCGAGTCCGAGACCAGATGAAGATGAAAATAGTTGCCGGTCGTGGGCACCAGAACCCCTGTGTATTCCTGTGAATCCTGTGGAGCTTAACCGAGATATCGGGCCCTGGATCGTCGCCTTCGGGAAAACCCTTGGTTTCTTCACAGGGCCTCACGCGAGGACAAGTCCAACGCCTCGCGGCAATGATAGTGAGAAGATGTGGATTTGTCTCTTCATAAGCTGACCACAAAACATCGCAAGCGATTGATGCACGTGGTGTTATCAGGACGATCCGGTGTTTGGCCAGAATTGGTGATGGATGTGAACAAGCCTCGCAAAGAGGCTGGACGATTTTGTATGAGTCCAAATCACCGTCACTTAGACTCAAACCTAAGATTCTAAAATTATTAGTTTAGGGAAGCGGTGCTTTGCGGATATGTCTTGCGTCCCACGCTTGCGGAGCTTCTTCGCAACGCTTCAGAAGATCGGAACGTTCCGGAGATCAGGGCGGCTGCAATGTACGAGTGGATCACGATCACGGCCTACCCGTGGATCAAGGCGCTGCATGTGATTGCCGTCATCTCGTGGATGGCCGGCATGCTCTATCTGCCGCGGCTGTTCGTCTATCATTGCGAAACCGAGGTCGGATCGAAGCAATCCGAAACCTTCAAAGTGATGGAGTGGCGCCTGCTGAAGGTGATCATCAACCCCGCGATGATCGTCACGTGGCTAGCCGGCATCTATATGGCCTGGAGCGGACATTGGTACACTTCCGGCTGGTTTCACGCCAAACTGACGCTGGTGCTCATCCTGTCGGGTGTCCACGGCTTTTTTTCTCGCTGGGTTAAGGATTTTGCTGCCGACCGGAATACCAGAAGCCAGAAATTCTTTCGTATTATCAATGAGGTACCAACCGTCCTGATGATCTTTATCGTCATCCTGGTGATCGTGAAGCCGTTCTAGGGCGCCCTTTTCGTGGGTCGGTCGGTTTTTCACCTGCTTGCGAAGCGGCGGCCGATTTTCTATATTATCGAAATCCCACCCCACGCAGGCGGATGTGGCTGCGTTCCGGCTCCTTCATTGGACCGGCCGCCGCATCAGGTTTGAAGCCTCACCGGCGCTTTCCTTGCTTAGACCTGCGGACCTTCCATTTTTCGTGTCCGGCTTTCCCCAAAGCCAGCTTCGCATCCTTCTTAAAAGACACTCCACAGGACCACCCCAATGCGGGAAATGAAACTCCAAGACCTCAAATCGAAAACGCCGGCCGAGCTCGTTACGTTCGCCGAAGAGAGCGGGGTCGAGAACGCCAGCACCATGCGCAAGCAGGAGCTGATGTTCGCCATTCTCAAGCAACTCGCGATCCAGGAAATCGACATTATCGGCGAAGGCGTCGTCGAGGTTCTCTCCGACGGCTTCGGCTTTCTGCGCTCGCCCGACGCCAACTACCTGCCCGGCCCCGACGATATCTACGTCTCGCCCTCGCAGATCCGCCGCTTCGGACTCCGCACCGGCGACACCATCGAAGGCCACATCCGCAGCCCGAAAGAAGGCGAACGCTATTTCGCGCTGCTGAAAGTCAACACGCTCAATTTCGAAGATCCGGAAAAGTCCAAGCACAAGGTCAATTTCGATAATTTGACGCCGCTGTTTCCGGATCAGCGCTTTCGTCTCGAGCTCGAAGACCCGACGCGAAAAGACCTTTCTGCACGGGTGATCGATATCGTCGCCCCGATCGGCAAGGGCCAGCGCGCGCTGATCGTGGCGCCGCCGCGCACCGGCAAAACCGTGCTGATGCAGAACATCGCGCACTCGATCACGGCCAATCATCCGGAGTGCTATCTGATCGTGCTTCTGATCGACGAGCGTCCGGAAGAAGTCACGGACATGCAGCGATCGGTGAAGGGCGAGGTGGTGTCTTCGACGTTCGACGAACCGGCGGTGCGTCACGTTCAGGTCGCCGAAATGGTGATCGAGAAAGCCAAGCGCCTGGTCGAGCACGGCCGCGACGTCGTGATCCTGCTCGACTCGATCACGCGTCTTGGCCGCGCCTACAACACCGTGGTGCCGTCATCCGGCAAGGTGTTGACCGGCGGTGTCGACGCCAACGCGCTGCAGCGGCCGAAACGATTCTTCGGCGCCGCGCGCAACATCGAGGAGGGCGGTTCGCTGACGATCATCGCCACCGCGCTGGTCGATACCGGCAGCCGCATGGACGAAGTCATCTTCGAAGAATTCAAGGGCACCGGTAACTCCGAACTGATCCTCGACCGCAAGGTCTCGGACAAGCGGACCTTCCCGGCGATCGACATCTCGCGCTCCGGCACGCGCAAGGAAGAGCTGATCACCGATCCGCAGCTTCTGAAGAAGATGTACGTGCTGCGCCGGATCCTCAATCCGATGGGCACCATGGACGCAATCGACTTCTTGCTCGACAAGCTCCGCAACACCAAGAACAATTCCGAGTTCTTCGACTCGATGAATACCTGAGCCGCCAAGCCAAGCTTAGGGGAGGGCGTCTCGCACCGCGGGGCGCCCTTTTTTCATGCTGCGGTCATCGCTGCGGCACCGATGCAGCATCGGAAAATTGGCGTTATTGATTGGTTAACCAAATAAGCCATTGAATTTAATATAGTTTATTTCGACCTGAGATCAGGGCAGGGCGCCTCTTCCAGTTTTGCAGCATAGCTGCTGCACCTTTGCTGCAATAAGGTCAGCGGACGTCGGCCTGCGTTCTCAGCCGCCGAATCGAATCGCGTTGCCTTTTCAGGACCTCCCGCACAAATAGGCTATGCATCCGCGGGACCAAACCATTTTTGCGCTATCGTCGGGCCGGCCACCGAGCGCGATTGCCTTGGTGCGCGTCTCGGGTCCGCAGGCCGGGAAGCTCGTGACGGCACTGGCTGGTAAATTGCCGTCGCCGCGAATGGCTACGCGAGCGCTCCTCCATGATGTCGGCCAGCGGCCGATCGATGATGCCGTGGTGTTGTGGTTTCCGGGTCCGGCCAGCGCGACCGGGGAAGACGTCGCGGAATTTCACGTCCATGGCGGGCGCGCGGTGCTGGACGCGTTGTTCGCGGCGCTTTCTGCGTTTGAAAATGTGCGTCCGGCCGAGCCCGGCGAATTTACCCGGCGCGGCTTCGAGAACGGCAAGCTCGACCTCACCGAAGCCGAAGGACTCGACGATCTCATCCATGCCGATACCGATCGGCAGCGGCGCCAGGCGCTGCGCCAATTGAAGGGGCTGCTTGGTGACCGAGCTCGCGACTGGCGTGCGCGGATCATCGAAGCGTCGGCCCTGATCGAGGCTGGGATCGATTTTTCGGATGAGGGAGACGTGCCTGCCGAATTGATCGCGCCGGCGTTGGCGAAAGTCGAAGTGCTGTTGGCTGAGATCGAGGAAGTCCTGGCGGAGCAGGGGCGGAGTGAGCGGCTTCGCGATGGCCTCGTCGTCGCGATCGCCGGACCGCCGAATGTCGGCAAGTCGACGCTGATGAATCAGCTCGCGCGTCGGGAGGTCGCGATCGTCTCGCCGCACGCCGGCACCACGCGTGATGTCATCGAGGTGCAGCTCGATCTCGACGGCTATCCGGTCACCGTGATCGATACCGCTGGGATTCGTGAGACGGACGATCCGGTCGAGCAGGAGGGCGTCCGTCGCGCCAGGGCTCGGGCCACGGATGCGGATCTCGTGCTGTGGCTCTCCGACTCGCCGGGGGCAACGATCGACCACGATTGGGATGCGCCGGTTTGGAGCGTGCGAAACAAGATCGATCTCGAACAGATAGGTCGGCCATTGGCCGATGCGTCAGGGCAGGGCGGTTTTCAGATCTCGGCGAGCCGAGGCGATGGCTTGCCCGAGCTGATCGCGGCCCTGGTTGGTTTCACGCAGAACTACTTTGGCGGAAGCGAGGGTGGCCTGATCGGCCGAACCCGGCAGCGCCTACTCTTGCAGGAGACCGCGGCCTCGTTGCGGCGCTGTGTTCAGGTAGTCGGGCGGGGCGAGGAGCTGGCGGCGGAAGAATTGCGCATGGCAGCCCATTCGCTGGGGCGGCTCTTGGGGCGCGTGGATGTCGAGGACATTCTGGACGTTATCTTCCGGGAGTTCTGTGTGGGTAAGTGAGCCTTCCCTACCATCCCGTTTCACGTGAAACAGATCCGCCTGGAATGTTTCACGTGAAACACCGGGCCCCTCAAATTCCCATCCAAACAATTCTTTCTTCCGCGTTCTCCAACTCCGCGATAGAAGTCGCGGCATGATTTTCCAAGCAGACGCCTTCGACGTCATTGTTATTGGTGGCGGCCACGCCGGTTGTGAGGCCGCGAGCGCGGCTGCGCGGATGGGTGCGAAGACGGCCTTGGTGACCCATCGGTTTGCGACCATCGGGGCAATGTCCTGCAATCCCGCTATCGGCGGTCTCGGCAAAGGTCATCTGGTCCGCGAAGTCGATGCTCTCGATGGCCTGATGGGCCGGGTGGCCGACGCCGGCGGTATACAGTTTCGGGTGTTGAACCGCCGCAAGGGTCCGGCCGTCCGCGGACCGCGCGCCCAAGCAGATCGCAAGCTTTATGCTGCGGCCATGCAGACGGCGATCCAGGAGACAGCCAATCTCAGCGTGATCGAAGGTGAAGCGGACGAACTGATCGTCTCGAACGGCCGGGTCGCTGGAGTTCGCTTGGTCGAGGGAAGGCAGCTTTCGGCGGGCGCCGTGATCATCACGACGGGGACCTTTTTGCGCGGGCTGATCCATCTCGGTGAGAAGAACTGGCCCGCGGGCCGGGTCGGGGAGGCGCCTGCGATGGGGCTGTCGGCCTCGTTCGAGCGCGCCGGCTTTACGCTTGGACGGCTGAAGACCGGCACGCCGCCGCGGCTCGATGGCACGACCATCGACTGGGCCGCCGTTGAAATGCAGCCCGGCGACGATCCGCCTGAGCCGTTCTCGGTCATGACCGATCGGATCACGACGCCGCAGATTCAATGCGGGATCACCCGGACGACCCCGGCGACCCACGAGGTGATCAGGGCCAATGTGCATCGTTCCCCGATGTATTCCGGGCAGATCAAGAGCAGCGGCCCACGCTATTGTCCCTCGATCGAGGACAAGATTGTCCGATTCGGCGATCGTGATGGCCACCAGATCTTCCTGGAGCCGGAGGGGCTCGACGACTCCACCGTCTACCCCAACGGCATCTCGACCTCGCTGCCGGAGGAAGTTCAGCTCGCGATCCTCGCGACCATCCCCGGGCTCGAACGGGTGAAGATGGTTCGGCCGGGCTATGCCATCGAATACGATCACGTCGATCCGCGCGAACTGGAGCCGACCCTGCAGACCAAGCGCCTGCCGGGTCTCTTCCTGGCCGGGCAGATCAACGGCACGACGGGATATGAAGAGGCGGCGGCCCAGGGAATCGTTGCCGGTCTGAACGCTGCATTGATGGCGGGTGACGCCGATCCGATCGTGCTCGATCGCGCTGACGGTTATCTTGGGGTGATGATCGACGACCTCGTGACCCGCGGCATCACCGAACCATATCGGATGTTCACCTCGCGGGCCGAGTACCGCCTGACGCTTCGAGCCGACAACGCCGACCAGCGTTTGACCGACAAGGGCATCGCCTTGGGCTGCGTAGGACAGGTGCGCTCGCAGCGGCATCGCGGCAAGATGGCCGCGTTGGAGTCCGCGAAGTCGCTCGCCAAGTCGCTGGCGATCACCCCCAGCGAAGCTGCGAAGCATGGCCTGGCATTGAACCGGGATGGCCATCGGCGCTCGGCGTTTGAATTGCTTGCTTACCCGGAGATTGAGTGGACTGCCCTGCGCAGCATTTGGCCGGAGCTCTTGGCCATCGATCCGTCGATCGCCGTGCATCTCGAGATCGACGCCAAATACGATGTCTATCTCAAGCGCCAGACCGCCGACGTCGATGCCTTTCGGCGCGATGAGGGTTTGGTCCTGACCGATATCGACTATGCCGACGTGCCCGGACTTTCCAACGAAGCGCGCGCCAAGCTCGAAGTGGCGCGGCCGCGGACGGTGGGGCAGGCGGGTCGGCTTGACGGTCTGACGCCCGCGGCGCTGGGTATCCTGGCGGCGTATCTGCGTCGCGAAGCGCGGCGCAAGAACGCGAAGGTGAGCGCGTAAAAATCTGTTTCACGTGAAACAAGAATGTAGGATGGAACGTAGCGATACCCCATCGCCGGGTGCTTCGGCGATTGATGGGTGTCGCTTCGTTTCACCCACCCTACCCATGCTGCGCTCAGCGAGACCATTATGGCGAAGGCCGCCGCCCCCAGCCTCTCCCCAGCCTTGCCCTCAGACAAGGCCGCCGCTCTGGTCCTCACCCCCGTTTCACGTGAAACGGAGGCACGGCTGAATCACTATGTCGATCTCCTCATCGAATGGCAGATCAAAACGAATCTCGTGGCGCCATCGACGCTTCCGAATCTGTGGACCCGTCACATCTCCGATTCGCTGCAACTCCTCGATCTGGCGCCGTCCGCAAAGACCTGGGTCGATCTCGGCAGCGGTGGAGGTTTCCCCGGCGTGGTGCTCGCTTGCGCATTGGCGGAGACGCCGGGCGCCAACGTCCATTTGGTCGAGCGCAACGCCAAAAAGGCAGCCTTTTTGCGCGAGGCGGTCCGCGTAACTTCTGCGGCCGCAACCGTGCATTTGGCGGGAATCGGGGATATTGTGGATAGAATCGGTAGCCACGTCGATTGCGTCACCGCGCGGGCGCTGGCTCCGTTACATCAGCTTGTCGGTTTCGCGGAACCGTTTGTGAGCAGTGGTGCGAAAGCGCTGTTTCTCAAGGGTCAAGATGTAGAGGCCGAATTGACCAAGGCCACCAAATATTGGAATATTGAACCGCGACTCCATTCCAGCCGAACGGGCGGGCACGGCTGGATCGTCGAACTCGATCGGATCGAGCGGCGCAATCCCTCCGCGATCACACATGGCGATCGGGCATGACCGAATTAGATGAATTATATCAAGAGGATAGGGAACAAACTCCGCCGCCTCATCCACGCATCCTGTCGCTCGCCAACCAGAAGGGTGGCGTCGGCAAGACTACCACAGCGATCAATCTTGGCACCGCGCTCGCCGCGATTGGTGAGCGCGTTCTGATCGTCGATCTCGATCCGCAGGGCAACGCTTCGACAGGCCTTGGCATCGATCGCCGCAACCGCAACTGCTCGACCTACGACGTGCTGATCGGTGAAGCGCCGCTGCGCGACGCGGTGGTTGCCACCGCGGTGCCGCGGCTGCACATCGCGTCCTCGACGATGGATCTGTCGGGCCTCGAGCTCGAACTCGGCACCACGCCGGGCCGCGCGTTCCGCCTGCGCGATGCGATCGCGGCGTTGAACAAGAACGCGGCGCCCGACACCGACTACACCTATGTGCTGATCGATTGTCCGCCGTCGCTCAATCTTCTCACCGTCAACGCGATGGCAGCGTCGGACGCGATCCTGGTGCCGCTGCAGTGCGAGTTTTTTGCGCTCGAAGGTCTGTCGCAATTGCTGCAGACGGTGGAGCAGGTGCGCTCGACGCTCAATCCGAACCTGTCGATCCACGGCATCGTGCTGACGATGTTCGACTCGCGCAACAACCTGTCGAATCAGGTGGTCGCCGACGTCAGGCAATTCATGGGCTCCAAGGTCTACGACACCATGATCCCGCGCAACGTCCGCATCTCCGAGGCGCCGTCCTACGGCAAGCCGGTGCTGGTCTACGATCTCAAATGCGTTGGCAGCGAAGCGTATCTGAAGCTTGCGACGGAAGTGATCCAGCGCGAGCGCGAGCTGAGGACGCATTAGAGGGAATGTAGGATGGGCGCAGCGATACCCATCAAGGCGCGCGATGAAGGAGATGGGTTTCGCTTCGCTCTACCCATCCTGCGCGCGCCGTCGCGAAAGCTGGTGGGCACGCGTCGCTTTGCCCACCCTACTGGCAATCGAATTCTGTAGTGGAGTAGCCAAGTGAATCCTAGGGAGTTGGCGGCGATGGCCGACGAAACGCGTTCGCGACTGGGTCGTGGTCTCGCAAGTCTGATCGGGGATGTCGGCGGCGAGGCCGCGCATGTCGAACGGCCGCGCAACCAGCGCAAGGTACCGATCGAATTTTTAAAACCAAATCCCCGCAACCCGCGCCGGACATTTTCCGATGCCGAACTGGGCGAGCTCGCCTCCTCCGTCAAGCAGCACGGCGTGATCCAGCCGATCGTGGTGCGGCCGGTGAAAGGCGCGCAGGACCGCTATGAGATCATCGCTGGCGAACGGCGCTGGCGGGCGGCGCAGCTCGCCAGCTTGCACGAGGTGCCGATCGTCCCCATCGATGTCAGCGACAGCGACGCACTCGAGATCATGATCATCGAGAACGTGCAGCGCGAAGACCTCAACGCGATGGAAGAGGCGCAAGGTTATCACGCGCTGGCCGACGAATTCAAACGAAGCCAGGAAGACATCGCCAAGGAAGTCGGCAAGAGCCGCAGCCACGTTGCCAACATGATGCGGCTGACAAAGCTGCCGGCGGAGGTGCAGGCCCTTATCGCGAGCGGTGAATTGTCGGCGGGACACGCCCGCGCGCTGATCAGCGTGCCCGATCCGCTGGCGGCCGCCAAGCGCATTGTCGCCGAAGGCCTCAACGTCCGTCAGACCGAGGCGCTTGCCCACGAAGAGGGCGTGCCAGAGCGCAAGCCGCAGAAGGCGCGCAGTGGTGGCGGCAAGACAAAGGATCCCGACACCATCGCGCTGGAGAAACGCGTCAGCGACGCGCTCGGCCTCAAAGTGACCGTCAACCACCGCGATCCCGGCGGCACCGTCCAGATCAGCTACCGCAACCTCGAACAACTCGACGAAGTGATGCGAAGGCTGGAGAAGGGGAGTTGAGATATCTCCGTCGTCCCGGGCAAGCCAACGGGTCGCGCGAACGCGCGCCCGATGACAGGCTCCGCGCGACCCGGGACCCATACGCCGCGGCGGAATTTATTAGGCGAACTGCTCGACGGCCTTCCTAGTCAACAAGATCCTGTGGTTATGGGTCCGTGTGTTCGCAGGGACGACGCCGAGATTCTGGCCTGATAGCTTATCCCCTTCGCTTCGCATTCGCCGCAATCGACAGCAGCGTGCGCAGCGCGATGGCTGACGCCAGCGAGGCCTGCTTGCGCATGTCGAGCGCGGCGGTCGCGAGCTGATCGATGATGGTGGCCAGCCGCGGCGCGCTGAAATTGCGCAGCGCGATTTCGACGGCGCCCTTTCGCGAGAAGTGCAGGCGCGGATAGCCGCCCTCGAGCAAGGTGGAGACGGGCGTTCCGTCAGCAACCGCAAGCGCCGATTTGTGCAGCCAGGCAGCCTGACGCTGGGCGGCCGAAATGATGACGCCGGGATAGGTGCCGGCGACCATCGCCTTGGCGAATTCGCTTTCGACCAGGTCAGGCTTGCCGGCGAACGCGCCATCGACGATCGGATCGAGTTTTAGTTCGGACGCATCGGACACGACGGTCATGACGTCGTCGAGCGCGATCTCGCCCCTGCCGTGGGAATAGAGAGCAAGCTTGCGGAGCTCGTTGCGCGAGGCCTGGCGGTCGCCGCCGAGCAGCGACATCAGCACGGCGCGGGCATCGGAGGCGATGCGCAAATTGGAAGTCCGTAGCTCCTCGTCGATCAATCGAGCAAGGTCGCGCTCGGTGTCGGGATAGCAGGCGATGGCGACTGCGCTCTTGGCGCGCTCGCAGGCCTTGCGCAGCGGCGATTCCGGCCGCAACTCGCCGGCCTCGATCACGATGCGGCAATCCTTGATCGGCGAATCAGCCAGCGTATCGACGCCGCTGGCAAAACTGCGGGAGCCAGCGCGCACACGAATGGCGCGCCGGCCGCCGAACATCGGGATCGTCATCGCCTCGTCGACCAGTCGCGATGGCTCGGCCGCCAGCTCGTCGCCGTCGAGCCGCACCAGCGAAAAGGGATCATTGGGATCGTCGACTGCCGATGCAATCAGCGCGTCGGCGCGCTCGCGCACGAGACCGGCGTCAGGACCGTACAGCAGGATGATAGGGCGGCCGGCATCGGGCCGGGCGAGAAAAGCGTCGATGTCTTTTCCGCGGAGCGCGACCACGACGGACCTTCATTCGTCATTTCCGGGATGCGGGCGAAGGCCTTAGACCCGGAATCTGGAGATTGTCGGAACGAGATTCCGGGTTCGCGCTTCGCGCGCCCCCGGAATGACGATCGTTGTCAGGTGCCGGCGTAGAAGTAGGACGCGAGCCGAGTCTGGATGTTTTCCGCGATCTCGTTGGCGGCGCGGTCCTCGGCGTCGCGGAAGGCGCGGGCGCGGGCGAAGCGCTGCAACTGGCCCTGGAAGGTGTCATAGGACACGCGGGAGAAGGTCGTCCCGGTCATGACCGATTTGTTGGTCGCAAGGTCGATCAGATTGTACTGCGCATCGATGCCGTAGTTTTCGCTCGTCGGCAACGCGGTGTTCGGATCGATCATCAGCGAGCTGCGCGTGGTGTTAAATCGCAGCACCAGCCGATGGGTCGGCGGCATGCCGGTGGCGTTGCCGTAGAGCTTGAACGCCAGCGCGTTGCGGATCTCGACCTGAATTCGGGCTTCCCGCGAGGCGTTGTTCTTGTCGACCGGCGGGATTTCCACGCCCATCAGCTTTTCGCGCAAGCCGGGCTTGCCGTCCGTGCGTTCGGCATACATCGGCTGGAAACAGCCCGCTGTGAGCGCCGCCAGAGCGGCGACGGCGATGAGCCGAACGGCGATCCGGGTCCTAGCCAACGACATTCACGATCCTCATGGGAACTACGATTACCTTGCGGACGGTCTTGCCGCCGAGGGCGAGTTTTACCGCATCGAGCGCCAAAACGGCAGCCTCAATTTCCGGATTTTGGGCGACCCGTGGCACGGTAACATCACCCCGCTTCTTGCCATTGACCTGGACCACCAGCGTCACAGTGTCTTCAACCAGCAGATCGCGTTCGATTTGGGGCCAGTTGGCCTCCGAAATCAGCCCGGACTGCCCCAGAACCTGCCAGCACTCCTCGGCCAGATGCGGCATCATCGGGGAGAACAATTGAACCAGGATGATTGCCGCCTCCCGGACGGACCAGGCCAGATCCGGCGCCGGCTTCTCCTCACGGCCCAGCACCTCGGCCAGCGCATTGGTGAATTCCCGGATATGAGCAAGGCAGACATTGAAATGCAGCCGCTCGATCCCGGACGACACCTTGTCCAGCGCGCCATGGGCCGCTTTTCGCAAGGCAAGCGCGTCCACTCCGAACGAAGCCGGCCGCGCGGTCGGGGCCACCTTGGCGATTTCGGCGGATTCATTGACCAGTCGCCACAGCCGCTGCACGAAGCGTGAGGCACCCTGCACGCGCTCGTCGCTCCAGATCACGTCGCGATCTGGGGGCGAGTCCGAGAGCATGAACCAGCGCGCCACGTCGGCGCCATAGGTCGCGATGATGTCGTCGGGATCGACGGTGTTCTTCTTCGACTTCGACATCTTTTCGATCGCGCCGATCGTGACCTCTTCGCCGCTGTCGAGCAGCGTGGCCCGGCGGCCATTGCCGCCGGTCTCGACCTTCACCTCGGCTGGCGTCACATAGGAGCCGTCGGCTTTCTGGTAGGTCTCGTGCACCACCATGCCTTGCGTGAACATGCCGGCGAACGGCTCATCCATGCCGATGTGGCCGGTCGCTTTCATCGCGCGGGTGAAGAAGCGGCTATAGAGCAGATGCAGGATCGCGTGCTCGACGCCGCCGATATACTGGTCGACCGGCATCATCCGGTTGGCGACATCGGGCGTGGTCGGCGCCTTCTCGTTCCAGGGATCGGTGAAGCGCGCAAAATACCAGGACGAATCCACGAAGGTGTCCATGGTGTCGGTTTCACGCTGCGCCTTGCCGCCGCATTTGGGGCAGGTGACGTGCTTCCAGGTCGGGTGATGGTCGAGCGCGTTGCCGGGCTTGTCGAAGGTGGCGTCCTCCGGCAGCGTCACCGGAAGCTGATCGTCCGGCACCGGCACCACGTCGCATTTCGGGCAGTGGATCACCGGGATCGGGCAGCCCCAATAACGCTGCCGCGAAATGCCCCAGTCGCGCAGTCGGAAATTCACCTTGCGTTCGCCGACCGGCGCATTGCCGCGAACTTCTGCTTCGAGCCGCTTCGCCACCTCTTCCTTCGCCTGCTCGATGGTCATCCCATCGAGGAAGCGAGAATTGATCATGCGGCCCTCGCCGTCATAGGCGGTATCGGTGATAACAAAGGTTTTTGGGTCCTGGCCTTCGGGACAGACCACCGGTGTGTTGCCGAGCCCGTATTTGTTGACGAAATCGAGGTCGCGCTGGTCATGCGCCGGGCAGCCGAAGATCGCGCCCGTGCCGTATTCCATCAGCACGAAGTTGGCGACGTAAACCGGCAGCTTCCAGTTCGGATCGAACGGATGGACCGCGCGGATGCCGGTGTCAAAACCCTGCTTCTCGGCGGTATCGATGATTTCCTGCGCGGTGCCGATCCGTTTGACCTCGGCAATGAATTCCGCAAGCTTCGGGTTCTTCGCAGCCGCAGCCTGCGCCAGCGGATGGTCCGCTGCAATCGCCATGAATTTTGCGCCGAACAGCGTGTCATGTCGCGTGGTGAAGACTTTCAGCTCGGATTCGCTCGTCGGCGTTGTGGCCGGATCGAGCGCGAAACGCACCAGCATGCCTTCG
Source organism: Bradyrhizobium sp. AZCC 1578 (assembly GCF_036924675.1). Taxonomy (NCBI): domain Bacteria; kingdom Pseudomonadati; phylum Pseudomonadota; class Alphaproteobacteria; order Hyphomicrobiales; family Nitrobacteraceae; genus Bradyrhizobium; species Bradyrhizobium sp. AZCC 1578. The sequence continues at coordinate 3,930,745 of NZ_JAZHRZ010000001.1, read as the reverse complement.
CTGCGGCCGATCCAATTGCGCTGCATCAGCCGGACCTTGTCCGGCCAGCGATCCAGCCCATCCAGCGCGTCCAGCAGTTCCTGCGAGTACTTCGTGATCTTGAAGACCCACTGGTTCATCTCGCGCTGCTCGACGACGGCGCCGGAGCGCCAGCCGCGGCCGTCGATCACCTGCTCGTTGGCGAGCACGGTCATGTCGACCGGATCCCAGTTGATCTTGCGCTTCTCGCGCTCGGCGAGACCAGCGCGCAAGAAGTCCAGAAACATCTTCTGCTGATGCTTGTAATAGGCGGGATCGCAGGTCGCGAACTCGCGCGACCAGTCGAGCGACAGCCCGATCGACCGCAACTGCTTTTTCATCGCGGCGATATTGTCGTAGGTCCAGGCCTTGGGCGCGACCTTGCGCTCGATCGCGGCATTCTCGGCCGGCAGCCCGAAGGCGTCCCAGCCCATCGGGTGCAGCACGTTGAAACCCTTGGCGCGCATGAAGCGGGCCAGCACGTCGCCCAGCGTGTAGTTCCGGACATGCCCGATATGGATGCGCCCGGACGGGTAGGGGAACATCTCGAGCACGTAGTATTTCGGCCGCGGATCGTCGTTTTTCGAGGCGAAGATCGCCTTTTCGTCCCACTGGCGTTGCCAGCGCGGCTCGGAATCACGGGCGTTGTAACGTTCGGAAGTCATGGAATCGCAGGCTTTTTGTGGATTCGGGTCCCATCCAGAGGACGGCGGACTAGGCCACAGAAGCGGCTGCGGGGTCAACGGGTTGGGACAGTGAGAAGAGCGTTTTAGCCGATGGCGTGGAGCGTCCGCTCACCCGGCCATCGCGATCCCCGCCTCGTCCACCAGCTTTGCAAAGCCGTGCTCGACCACGGTATTTCGCCCGCGGTGTTTGGCGGCGTAGAGGGCGGCATCCGCCGCCTCGATCAGCTCGCCGGGGGTTTGGGCGTCGTTCGGAAGCGTCGCGGCGACGCCGACGCTGACGGTGACGGTGCGGTGGCTGGAGGTGATGTGCGGCAGGCCGAGGCCTTGAACGGTGGCGCGCACGGTTTCGCCGATCTCGAGTGCTTTCTGCGTGCCGGTGTTCGGCAGCAGCAGGCAGAATTCCTCGCCGCCATAGCGGCCGGCAAAGCCCAGATTGTCGGCGGCGATGCCGGCCAGCGCTTCGCCGATCCGGGTCAGGCAGGCGTCGCCTTCCGGGTGGCCATAGGTGTCGTTGTAGAGCTTGAAGTGATCGACATCGATCATCAGCAGCGACAGCTCGCTATGATACTGCTGCGCCTTCATCCATTCGAAATCGAGCCGGCTCTGGAAACCGCGCCTGTTGGCGAGGCCGGAGAGCATGTCGATCGAGGCCATCACGGTGAGCCGGTCGTTGGTGGCAACGAGCTCGCGTTCGCGCTGGCTGAGTTGCGCCGCCATCGCGTTGAAGGCGCGGGCCAGCTGCATGAATTCCGACGGCAGGCGGCTGTGCGAGACGCGGGCCGACCAGTCGCCTTCGCCGAATCGCCTGGCCATGCCGGTCATGACTTCGATTGGGTTGATGATGAGCTTTTCCGCGCCGATCAGCGCGCCGAGCAACACGAACAGGCAGACTAGTCCGAGCTGCAGGTAGGCGGTGCGAATATCGCGGTTGATCGCCGCCGTGATTTTGGCCTCGTCGATGCTGACGATCAGGCGGGACTGCGTGCCGGGAATGCGCGCGAAACTGATCGCGCGTTGCGACCCGTCGGCTGCGGTGAAGGAAAGCGAGCCCATCGGGGTGTCGGAAACGAGTGCCTTGTGAGCGATGGCCGTCAGCAGCGGCACGTTGTTGAGCGGCTTGCCAATCATGCTGGCCTCATCCGCCGGCGCGGCCAGCACGACGCCGGCGCCGTCGACCAGCAGCGCTGAAATCCCCGGCCGTCCGCCGAGCTTGGCCATGATCTTCGACATCCAGTCGAGATTGATGCCGGCGACCACCACGGCGTCTTCTTCTTGATTGATTGCGGCTACCGGATAGGCCGCCATCAGGATCGGTCTATTGCTTACCCTGGCGAACAAATAGTCGCTGAAAACGAAATCGCGGGTCTGTTGTGCTTTTCGGAAATACTCACGGTCGCCGATGTTGAGGCCGACCAGCATGTGTCAGCGTCGAGCACTGCACCACGCCGTCCTTGCTGACGATCATGATGCTGCGGATCCAGGGCAGGTTGGTCGGCAGGCTGGCGCGCAAGATTTCGCAACTGCGTCCGATGCCGCTGGAGGCGCGGATATAGGCAGCCGATTTCAGCATGGCTTCGACCGAGGAGACGACCTCGCGCTGGGTCTCCGCAGTGTGCAGCGTAATGTTGGCGTACTCCTCCGAAGCCATCGCGATCTGCTTGGCGCGCGCGTCTTCGAGCGAACGGACCCGTTCCAGCATCAAGGGCGCCACCAGCATCACGGCGAGCAGCGCAAGCCGTGCCCGGATTCCCAGAAGCTTCTTGAGTTTGACCCGTTTGCGGTTGAAAGTAACGCCAGGCATCATGCCCCCCACACGGCACGGTAGTGTGAAGGGCTCAAAAAGGCTTTCTCGAACTTGGTAAAATTCGAGGAAATGCCGTAAAATTTTCGGCCGAAAATCGGGACATGACGCGAGAGAGATGGCGACACCGCTAACCAAGTCTTTACCAAATGGCCTGGCTCAGGTGGAGCAAGAGATCGCGCGCGCCTGCAAGGAGGCGCGCCGCGAGCGCGCATCGGTGACGCTGATCGCGGTGTCGAAGACGTTCGACGCCACGGCCATCTCGCCTGTCCTCGGGGCCGGGCAGCGCGTGTTCGGCGAAAATCGCGTGCAGGAGGCCAAAGCGAAATGGCCGGCGCTGGTGTTGGCCTATCCCGGAACTGCGTTGCACCTGATCGGGCCGCTGCAATCCAACAAGGCGAAGGAGGCCGTCGCGTTGTTTGATGCCATCCACTCGGTCGACCGACCCAGCATCTGCGAAGCGCTCGCCAAGGAAATCAATTCGCAGAACAAGCGTCCGGAATTGTTCGTTCAGATCAACACCGGCGAGGAACCGCAGAAGGCCGGCATCGCGCCCGGCGAGGCAGATGCCTTTATCGCGAGCTGCCGCGACAAATACGGCCTGGTCATTTCCGGTTTGATGTGCATCCCGCCGGTCAACGAGGCGCCGGCGCCGCATTTCGCGTTGACGGCCAAGATCGCCGCGCGCAACGGGCTGAAAAATCTGTCGATGGGCATGAGCGCCGATTTTGCAGTCGCGATCCAGATGGGTGCGACGCATGTGCGCATCGGCTCGGCGATTTTTGGCGCGCGATAAAAGTCTGTGCCGTCGTCCCTCGCGAACGCAGGGACCCACGCCGCGGGCTTACCGGTAAGGTGATGGGGTAGTTACTTTCCGTGCCAACGAGCGACGGTGGTTATGGGTCCCTGCGTTCGCAGGGACGACATCGATTGTGAGCAACGCTTATCCGAACCTCACCGACACGTTGCCGAGCGAACCGAAATCAGCCGCGCAAAAATCGCCTGACTGAATCGGCAGCGGTGCATGACAGGTGCCGGTAGTGACGACGCGGCCGGCCTTCAGCACCACGCCAAGCTGGCGCAGTTCATTGGCGAGCCAGGTCAGCGCAATGCGCGGATCGCCCAACACGTTCTTGCCGTGGCCAACGAATTGGTGGCCGCGCATCGTGATAATCGGCCGTTCCTCGACGAGGTCCATTGAACGCCAGTCGGCGGTTGCCGCCGGCCCCAATACGAACAGATGCGCACAGGCATTGTCGGCGATGAGTTGGGCTTCGCCGGCGGTAACGAAATTCTCAAACCGCGAATCCGGAATTTCGATGGCCGGATGCAGCGTGTCGACCGCATCGAGAACCTGCTGCGTCGTATAGGGCGTGGAGCGCGCCGGCAGATCGACACGCATGCGAAAGGCGAATTCGGGTTCGGCGACGCGCATTTCGTTGCCTGCCATCGAAGCCGTTCCGCCGTCGTGGATGACGGTTTCGGCCAGAATGCGCCCAGCCATCGGGCCGTCGACGTTGATGTGCTTTTGTCCGGCCTCGCTGGTGGCCGCGATCTTCCAGCCGAACAAGCTATCGGACGAGTATTTTTCGATTCCCGCCTGGATCGCGTAGGCCTCAATGCGGTCGCACGGCCGCAGCGATTCGTCGAGGCCGGAAAATTTGGTGCCGGCGCGCCAGTGGTCGTGCAGGATCTTTGACGCGGCCGTTATTGCGTTCCTGTCGAGCATTGTTTTCGCTTCCCCATCAGCCGATGATGATTTTAGTCTGCGGTCCCATCCGCCGCAGCAGCCGCAGCATGGCGGATTTCGTCATCGAGACGCATCCCGCCGTGGGCGAGAAATTGGTCCGCGCCAGATGCAGGAACACGGCGCTGCCACGGCCGGCAATTCGCGGTGCGCTGTTGTGATCGATTTCGATGATGAAGTCGTAGAGGTGATCCTCGCGCGTCAGCCGGTCACCGGCCTGATCCCGGACCAGACGGATTGGCTGGTTATAATGGCGGTCCTGCGGGTCCTCGCACCAGGCATCTTCGGGCCGGATCGGCCGGACCGGCAGATAGGTCCGCGGCCTGGGATGGCGGTCGGCGCGCCACCACAATTGCAGCGGATGATAGGTGCCTCGCGGCGTGCCGCCGTCGCCCTCCCGCTTGTTGACGAGGATGCCGCCGCGGCCAAGTGCCACCGGCACGGTCCAACCGTCCGCCGTCAGCCAGCCCCGGCAGGGGTCGCCGGCAGCCCTGCGGACCCGGATTGCCGTCAACGGCCGATCACGCGCATATGTCTGATAAGTGATTGAAATGGCGTTACTTTCCATGCCAATACCCGAACCCTGGGGTTGCTTGCCCTACCTCAATTGCTCTATTTGGCGGCATTACAGGACATTCATCCAAACGCGCCTCAAATTTGGGATAGACTGCGGTTCGGCTTGTGAAACTGTAACAATCTCCTACCTCAATGCGAATCAGTGCCTGATAACCCGGCTTGCTTGTGAAGTTTGCCTGCGAATCAGGTTGTTATCGACCAAGACCCGGCTTTGAGACGCTCTCGCTTGTGTCCGCCGCCTGCCTCAAGAGGATCGTATCCTATGCCCAATGCCCGCAAGATCCTGATCGTGGATGACGACACCGATCTGCGCGATACGTTGGTGGAGCAATTGTCGCTGCATGAGGAATTCGAAGCCTCCGCAGTCGATACCGGCGCCAAGGGCGCCAGCGCCGCCAAAGCCAATTCCCCCGATCTGGTGCTGATGGATGTCGGCCTGCCGGATACGGATGGAAGGGAGGTCGTGCGCAGCCTTCGCAAGGGCGGCTTCAAGGCGCCAATTATCATGCTGACTGGCCACGACACCGACTCCGACACTATTTTGGGGCTCGAATCGGGTGCCAACGACTACGTCGCCAAGCCGTTCAGGTTTGCCGTTCTGCTCGCCCGAATCAGGGCGCAGCTCCGCCAGCACGAGGCCAGCGAGGACGCGGTATTCTCCGTCGGTCCTTACAGCTTCCGGCCCGGCTCCAAGATGCTGACCGCCGCCAATGCCAGAAAGGTGCGACTGACCGAGAAGGAAACCGCGATCCTGCGCTTCCTTTATCGCGCCGGCCAACTGCCGGTGTCGCGCGAGACGCTGCTGCAGGAAGTCTGGGGCTACAATTCGGGCGTTACCACGCACACGCTGGAAACCCACATCTACCGCCTCAGGCAGAAGATCGAGAAAGATGCGGCCAACCCGGAAATCCTGGTGACGGAAGCCGGTGGTTACAAACTGGTGCCGTGATACGATTCGCAACCACGATTCGTAATTTTCGCGCATCCCGGTCAACGGTCCATGTCGATCGACGATGATGTAGCCCTGCTTGAGCGGGTCCCGACATTACGCCTGTTGGGAACGGCGGCGCTGCGCATGCTGGCGATCGGCTCGGAGCAGCGCGATTTCTCTCCCGGCGATTATCTGTTCAATGCGGGCGATGAAGCGGATGCGGGCTACATCGTTCAGCGCGGTTCGTTCCGCGTCGAGGACGGCGGCGCTGAAGTCGTTGCGGGCCCCGGGGCCCTGATCGGCGAATTGGCGCTGATCGTGGCCATGAAACGGCCGTCCAGCGCGGTCGCGCTTGTTCATTCCTCGGTTATCCGGGTGTCACGCAGCCTGTTTCAGCGCGTGCTCGAAAGTGACCCCGCTGCGGCGCGCCGCCTGCGCGATGAACTCGCCACCCGGACCAGCCAGCTCGCCAGCGATATTCTGATGGCGGGCGCGAAACTGAGTATTTGAGCCCCGTCGTGCCTGCGTTCGTAGGGGCGACGGAGAACTACACCTCCAGCGTCACCGTGACAGGCACGTGGTCCGATGGACGCTCCCAGCCGCGCGCATCGCGGGTAATCCTGAAATCGCTGACTGCGTCCTTCAGCGCGCGCGAGACCCAGATGTGGTCGAGCCGACGGCCACGGTCGCCCACCGTCCAGTCGGCGGCGCGGTAGCTCCACCACGTATAGACCTTTTCCGAAAGCGGGATCCGCTCGCGCGCGACGTCGAACCATTCGCCATGGGCCTGCGCGGCCAGGAGCTTTTCGCATTCGATCGGCGTATGCGAGACGACCTTCAGAAGCTGCTTGTGCGACCACACATCGTTTTCATGTGGTGCAACGTTGAGGTCGCCGACCAGGATATGCCGGTCGTCACCACGCGGATGCAGCGGTTCGCAGGCTTTCATCTCGTCGAGAAATTTCAGCTTGTGATCAAACTTCGGATTGAGCGCGGGATCGGGAATGTCGCCGCCGGCCGGAACGTAGAAATTGTGCAGCACCAGTGGCTTTGCAAGCTGGGCCTTCTCGCCGAAAGCTACCGAAATATGCCGCGAATCGATCTTTTCGCAGAAGGTTCTGATATCGGTGGTATCGAAGGGCAGTTTCGAGACGATAGCGACGCCGTGATAGCCCTTCTGCCCGTTCAGCGCGACATGCTCATAGCCGAGACGCTTGAACCGCTTCAGCGGAAAAGCATCGTCGATACATTTGGTTTCCTGCAGGCACAATACATCCGGTCGCGCCGATTTGAGGAATTTGGCGACGATATCGATGCGCAGGCGCACCGAGTTGATATTCCACGTTGTCAGGGAAAAACGCATGGGAGCCGCGTCTTACCACGGTTCATGATGACGTCGCGCGCTTTGTCCACAGGTGGAATTTCGTAGTGTGGGACAAAGGTGCTCAGCGCCGTGCCCACCATGCACCCCAATCTCGATGAAAATGGTGGGCACGCGGAGCCTGTCATCACTCCGCGAGCGCCCTGCGCTCGTCGCTGGGCGCGCATTCGCGCGACCGGTGGCTTTGCCCACCCTGCGGCTCCGCAGAAAGAAGGAGAACGAACGCCGTCGCTCAGTTCGCCGGAGTGAAGTAGTTGGTGAAGTCGATTTTGAACAGGCCGGGGTCGACCTTCTTGGACGAGTCCAGATTGTAGACCGCAACCGTGGTGTCGTAACCCTGCGGGTCGGTCACCGTCCATTGCTTGAGCTGGCCGTCCTTGACGCCAACCATCAGCATCAATCGGCTGGTGCCGATCAGGGCCTGCTTCTCCTCGATGGTGACGCTGATGTAGACGTCATCGGCCGTGACGCTGACGACATTGGTGTCCTTCAACAGATCGATCCTGTCCGACAGCAGGAAACGCAGCGGCGTTTGCGACAGCGGATAGATGTCCTGGGTGGCGAGCTTGCGATCGCGCACGGCCAGCGATGAACCATCGGCGATAATCGCGATCGGACTCGGGTCGTCATATTCGAAACGTACCTTGCCCGGCTTCTGAATGTAGAAATCGCCCTTGGTCCTGCTGCCGTCTGGGCCGACTTGCACGAAATTTCCGACCAACGTCTGTAGCGACGATAGATATGAACTCACCCGCGCAGCCTGCGCCTTCTGGTTGGCATCAAAGGTTGCAAAAACATTGGCCGGGACATTGCGGCGCGGGTCCGGAAGCACCGGATTTGGCGGCGCCTGGGTGGCGCCGGTGGTTATCGGCGCTTTTTCCTGTGCGCTCATCTGCATGCTGGCGTCGCGGGCCTTGGGCGCGGGCTTCGGAACCGGCACGGTCTGCGAGAGAGCCGATGTCGCGAAGCCGGCGATGGATGTGGCGATCAAAAGGGCCAGTCCGGAGCGCAGCCCGCGATGGGTGGGTTGTTGTGTCATCAGATATTTCGGATCTCTATTCGACGAGGCATCCCGCTGCCGGCCAGTTTATCGCGCTTCGACCAAAGGAGATATCGTTTTTCCGTGAAATCGTTGCGCCGAATCCACGTTCGGCGCTTTAGAATCCGCCCTCTTCCTCCTCGACCAGAATTTCGCGCTTGCCGGCGTGATTCGCCTGCCCAACGATGCCTTCCTGTTCCATTCGTTCCATCAGCGAAGCGGCGCGGTTGTAGCCGATTTGCAGCCGGCGCTGAATATAGGACGTCGAGGCCTTGCGGTCGCGCTTGACGATCGCAACCGCCTGCGAGAACAGGTCACCGCCACCATCGCCGCCCATGCCGGTGGAATCGAATACCGCGCCGTCTTCTTCGCTCGGTTCCTCCGCAGTGACCGCTTCCAGATATTCCGGTGCGCCTTGCGTCTTGAGGTGACGCACCACCTTCTCGACTTCTTCGTCTGAAGCGAATGGTCCATGCACGCGGCTGATGCGACCGCCGCCGGCCATATAGAGCATGTCGCCCTGGCCGAGCAGTTGCTCGGCGCCCATCTCGCCGAGAATGGTGCGGCTATCGATTTTCGACGTGACCTGGAATGCGATGCGGGTCGGGAAGTTAGCCTTGATGGTACCGGTGATGACGTCGACCGACGGACGCTGCGTCGCGAGAATGACGTGCAGGCCGGCGGCGCGCGCCATCTGCGCCAGGCGCTGCACCGCGCCTTCGATGTCCTTGCCGGCCACCATCATCAGGTCGGCCATTTCGTCGACGATGATGACGATATAGGGCAGCGGCTCGAGCTCGAGCTTTTCTTCCTCGTAGATCGCCTTCCCGGTTTCCTTGTCGAAGCCGGTGTGCACCGTGCGCGTCAGCTCCTCGCCCTTGGCCTTGGCTTCGACGAGGCGCTGGTTATAGCCGTCGATGTTGCGCACACCGAGCTTGGCCATTTTCTTGTAGCGCTCCTCCATCTCGCGCACAGCCCATTTCAGCGCCACCACCGCCTTCTTCGGGTCGGTCACGACCGGCGTCAGCAAATGCGGGATGCCATCATAGACGGAGAGCTCGAGCATCTTGGGATCGACCATGATCAGGCGGCACTGATCCGGCCTCAGGCGATAGACCAGGCTGAGGATCATGGTGTTGATGGCGACTGATTTGCCGGAGCCGGTGGTGCCCGCGATCAGCATATGCGGCGTGCGAGCAAGATCGATGATGATGGATTCGCCGCCGATGTTTTTTCCGAGGCAGAGCGGCAACTTCACCGTCGACTCGTTGCTGTCCTTTGTAGTCAGCAATTCACGCAGATAAACTTTTTCACGATGCGCATTCGGCAGCTCGATGCCGATGGCATTGCGGCCGGCAACCACGGCGACGCGCGCCGAAAGCGCACTCATCGAGCGGGCGATGTCGTCGGCAAGGCCGATGACGCGCGAGGATTTGATGCCGGGCGCCGGTTCGAGTTCGTACAGCGTCACGACCGGGCCGGGATTGGCCTTGACGATCTCGCCGCGGACGCCGAAATCGCCGAGCACGCCTTCCAGCGCGCGCGAATTGGCCTCCAGTTCAGCCTTGCTGAGCGGCTGCCGGTCCGACGCTTTCGGCGCCGTCAGCATCGACACCGAAGGGAGTTCGAACTTGTCGGACTTGCGCGCCGCTGCGCGCGGTGCAGGCTTCTTGCGCGGAGCGCGGGCGGCCGGGACTTCCTCGTCCTCTTCCTCTTCTTCCTCGTCCTCGAATTCCTCTTGCTGCGGGGCCAATGCCGGCGCGGAGCGACCGCCGAGGCTCGGTTCCTGACGTTCGAATGAGGACTTGCGAGGCGGCGGCGAACTCGACACCAGCGATCGGTAGGCCACGCCCATCAGCCATCCGAGCCGAGCCTTTGCGCTCATCAGGGCATGGTACACCCATCCGAGCGATACCGAACTGCGATCCTCTTCTTCAACGAAGGGCGCGTCATCGTCCTCGATCGGCGTCAGCTCTTCCTCTTTCGGGCGCGAGCCCCAGCCGCTGGCAAACAGAAAGGCCGCAGCCATCGCCGCAAACAGGATGATGCCGAGCACGAGACGATAGGTGAAGCCGGCTGGGCCAAACACGACGGCGGGGGCACGCACCAGCGCGTCGCCGACGACGCCGCCAAGCCCGGTCGGCAGTGCCCACGCGCCGCCATGCGGCCAGCAGCTTGCAAAGCCTGCCGCGATCACCGTGGATAGAATCCAGCACCCAAGGCGTAGCGCTTCGCGGTCGAAGGCGCGATGGGTCAGCATGCGCCAACCCCACACCGCGACGGGGAGGATCAGCATGATCGCGCCGAGGCCGAGAATCTGCATCAACAGATCGGCGCCGATTGCGCCGGGGTAGCCGAGAACGTTGCGGATCGGGCGCGACGTCGCGTGGCTCAAGCTTGGGTCCTGCACCGACCACGTCATCAGCGCCGCCGCCGCCACGCCGGACAGCGCGATCAGGCTGAGGCCGGCAAGCTCGCGCAGCCGCCGCGCCAGGGCCTCGCGGATCGAGACCGGCAGATGACCGACCAGGGGAATGACACGTTCGATCGCTGGCATGCTCATTGGGGCCCTGCGATTAATCCAGAATTTCGACCAGCCGGTGCAATGCCTCGGCCGTTGATTCACTGTCTGAGACCAGCGCGAGACGGATGTAGCCCGCGCCGGGATTGAAGCCGTCGGGCTGCAGCCGCGACAGATAGCTGCCGGGGATCACGCGGACGCCAGCATCCCGATAAAGCTTCACCGCCGCCGCCTCGTCGCCGCCGCGCTGGGATACGTCGAGCCAGACGCAGAAGCCGCCGGCAGGCCGCACATAGCCGTAGCGGCTGCCCAGGATCTGATCGGCAAGATCGAACTTGATGCGATAAAGCCTGCGGTTTTCTTCGACATGCGTCTCGTCGCTATAGGCGGCGACCGCGACGTGTTGCAGCGGCACCGGCACCTGCGGTGCCGCGACGTTGCGCAACTCGTGAAAGGCAGCGAGGAACTTTCCATCCCCGGCGGCAAAGCCGACGCGCATGCCCGGCAGGTTGGAACGCTTCGACAGCGACTGGAATGCAACGACGTTGGTGAAATCAGGCCCGGCGCATTCCAGGGCGCTGCCCGGCGCCTGCCTGGTGTAGATTTCCGAATAGCACTCGTCGCTCAGGATCATGAAGCCGTAGCGGTCGGCGAGGGTCTTCAGCCGCGTGAAGTAGTCGCGCGAGGCGACGGCGCCTTGCGGGTTGGCGGGCGAGGCAATGAACATCGCGACGGTTCGGGCCAGTGTCGCCTCGTCGAGCGTATCGAGATCCGGCAGGAATCCGTTGGCGAGTGTGGTCGGCAGGTAGATCAGTTCGCAACCAGCGGCTCGGGCGCCTGCGCCATAGGCCGGATAGAACGGGTTGGGCATCAGGATCGCGGGCCTGCCCTTGCGTGGGCCAACATAGCGGGCGGCGGTGATCGCCGCGAAAAACAGCCCTTCGCGGCTGCCGTTCAGCACCAGGATTTCGCTCTCGGGGTCGATCGGGCGAGGGAGCTGGAACCGGCTCGAAAGCCAGTTGGCGGCGGCGCGTCGGAACGGCTCGATGCCTTTGGCAAGCGGATAGCGGCCGAACTCGGCAATGTGCTTCGCCAGGATCGGCCCGACGAAGTCGGGCACCGGGTGCTGCGGTTCTCCGAGGGACAGCGTAATCAATGGCTTGGCCGGCTGGTAGGGCGCCAGCAGCTCGGTCGTACGCAAGAACGGCGAGCGTTCGGCCTGACCGGCAGGGGTTGCACTGCCGGCGCCCTGCGCCACGCCGGAAGAGGCGGTCATTGCCATGTCTGAAACGCCAGCACTTTCAAAAGCGATCAAAGGACTTAAGCGAGCCCCGGAAACCGATCAAACCACCATAGATACGGCGAGGTTAAGACGCGATTAACCATCGGCTGGTCTGGACAAGTTGCGGGGTATTACCATGTTTTGAGCGGGTATTACTTCCGGGAGTTCCGCTATGGCGACGACAGTTACGAGTAAGGGCCAGGTGACAATTTCCAAGCCTGTCCGTGAACATCTGGGGATCGTTCCGGGAAGCAAGGTCGAGTTCCGATGCGCTGCGGATGGTACCATCGTGATCGAAAAAGCCGATACAAGCGAGCCCAGTCGTTTTGCCAAACTGGTTGGTATCGTCGGCCCGGGTCTTTCCACGGATGAGATCATGGCGATCACGCGCGGGGACTAGCGTGTGACGCTGGTCGATTCCAACGTCCTTCTGGATGTCTTTATCCAGACTCCGGGCCGGTGGGAGTGGTCCCTTGCTCGTCTGGCGGACGCCGCCCGCCAAGGCCCGCTGCTGATCAATGACGTGATTTTTGCTGAAACGTCCATCCGCTTTCCGATGATCGAAGATTTCGAAGCAGCCTTGTCGCAGGCGAGCATCACCGTCGCGCCGATACCGAGAATGGCGCTATTGCTCGCGGGTAAGGCCTCCATTCAGTACCGTAACGCGGGCGGTGCCTGCAGCGTACTTCCGGATTTCTTTATTGGCGCCCATGCGGCGGTCGAACAGCTTCCGCTTTTGACACGCGATACGCGCCGCTATCGAACTTACTTTCCGACAGTGACGTTGATCGCACCGAACAGCGACACAGGCGCGTGGTGTCTGAGGCCTGTTGCGCCGGTAGCCGCTCAAGGCTGAGCATGCTCTCAGGGATGCGGCGCACCTCGCCGCAAAGCATCCGCCATCGAGTTTCGGGCGAGGCGAGGGCACAAAAAGAAAGGGGCTCCAGCTTGCGCTGGAGCCCCTCAACGGTCAGGGCATTGCCGGGTATGTGCCCGAACCGGAGTTGTGGATGCGATCCCTTCTAAGAGATCGCACCCCGGGAGAACTTACATATTGTACGCGCGCTCGGTGTGCTCGGTGACGTCGAGGCCTTCACGCTCGGTCTCGACGTTGACGCGCAGCCCGACGATCACATCGACGACCTTGAACAGAATCGCCGAGCCGATGCCGGACCACACCAGCGTGGTGCAGACACCCCAGAGCTGCGAGGTCATCTGCGCGACGAAGTCGTAGTCTGCGATCTTGCCCGCGACGTAATCCATGACGCCGGTGCCACCGAGGGCCGGATTCACCAGGATACCGGTGCCGAGCGCGCCGACGATGCCGCCGACGCAGTGGACGCCGAACACGTCGAGCGAGTCGTCATAGCCGAGCGAGTTCTTCACCACGGTGCAGAAGAACAGGCAGACGACGCCGACCACGAGACCGAGCACGATCGCTCCCATCGGACCGGCGAAGCCGGCCGCGGGCGTGACGGCGACGAGGCCCGCGACCGCGCCCGACAGCGCGCCGAGCACCGAGGGGTGGCCCTTGACGATCCATTCCGCGAACATCCAGGCCATCGCCGCCGCTGCGGTCGCAACGAAGGAGTTGGTCATGGCGAGCGCGGCGCCGCCGGAGGCTTCGAGGTTCGATCCGGCGTTGAACCCGAACCAGCCGACCCAGAGCAGCGAAGCGCCGATCATGGTCATGGTGAGGGAGTGCGGAGCCATCAGCTCCTTGCCGTAACCGACGCGCTTGCCGATCAGGAGCGCACCGACCAGACCGGCGATGCCGGCGTTGATGTGCACCACGGTGCCGCCCGCGAAGTCGATAGCGCCCTTCTTGAAGATCCAGCCGGCGTCGGCGTTGATCTCGTCGAGCTTGGCCTGCGCCGCGGTCTTGGCTGCACCATCAGCCGCAGCGGCAAGCGCCTTGGCGGCATCGGTGATCGCATCCGGACCAGGCCAGTACCAGACCATGTGGGCGATCGGCAAATAGATCAGCGTGACCCAGAGCGGGATGAACAACGCGATCGCCGAGAACTTCATGCGTTCGGCAAAGGCGCCGACGATGAGGGCCGGCGTGATCGCCGCGAAGGTCATCTGGAAGCAGATATAGACCAGCTCCGAGATGTTGGCGTCGACGCTGAAGGTCGCCGCCTTCGAATCTGTGGTCACGCCCATCAGGAACGCCTTGGAGAAGCCGCCGATGAAGTCGGAACCGCCGGTGAAGGCAAGGCTGTAGCCGTAGAGCGCCCAGAGCAGGGTGACGATACAGACAGTATAGAAAACCTGCATCAGCACCGAGAGCATGTTCTTGGAGCGGACGAGACCGCCATAGAACAGCGCCAGACCCGGAATCGTCATCAACAGCACCAGCACTGTCGACGTCAGCATCCAGGCGTTGTCTCCCTTGTTGACCGTAGGCTCGGCGTAGGCAGCGTTCGCGGCGAACAGGCCGACTGCGAGGGCCGCCAGTCCCGCGCTATAGGGACGTTTAAACGTCATTTGATTTTACTCCTGAGTGGTAAGGTTTGTGCGCGAAATCAGAGGGCCGCGGCATCTGCCTCGCCGGTGCGGATGCGTACCGCATGGTCGAGGTTGATGACGAAGATCTTGCCGTCGCCGATCTGTCCGGTCTTGGCAGCCGATGTGATGGCGTCGATGGTCTTGTCGACCTGATCCGAGGCGACCGCGACCTCGATCTTGATCTTGGGCAAGAAGCTCACGGCGTATTCGGCGCCACGATAGATTTCCGTATGGCCCTTCTGGCGGCCATAGCCTTTGACTTCCGTCACCGTGAGGCCGTGAACGCCTATGGCGGTCAGGGCGTCCCGGACTTCTTCGAGTTTGAATGGCTTGATGATCGCCATAACAATTTTCATGGGTCTTGGTCCCCGCTTGGGCCCGGGTCAGCGGACCGGGCGTTCTCGACTGAGGTTCACCACGCGGAGATGTTCACTACGCGGGCACAGCCGAGACCCTTAGAATCAAATGCCGTGCCAGATCGGGATCGTTCCCTAACAGACTATGAATCCGGACCTTTTCGCCCTTTGCGAGAGTTGCATCTTCCCGCGCCATTCCGCCGCGCCCAAAGCGTAGTCAGAGGTGCCCAAAACGTGGGCAGGGCCTGACGGCCGGCCGCAATCGTGCCCAGCAGCAGAGCAAACGGTAATTCGGTGGGTGGCCTATTGCAGGGCTTCGCCGTGTTGCGAGATGTCGAGGCCTTCCAGCTCCTGCTGGAAAGATACCCGCAGCGGCGCGAACACGCCCACCAGCTTGAGCAGGATAAAGGTAATGCCGCCAGACCAGACGAGCGTGACCGCGACGCCATAGAGCTGGGTCAGTACCTGCTGCGCATTGCCCTCGATCAGGCCGGCAGTGCCCCCGATCGCGTTCACCGCGAAGACGCCGGCGAGCAATGTGCCGGTCAATCCCCCGATGCCGTGAACGCCGAACACGTCGAGCGAGTCGTCATATTTGAAGCGCTGCTTGAGCCAGGTGCAGGCCCAGAAGCAGAGCGTTCCCGCGACGACGCCGATCACGACGCCATGCCAGGGCGCAACGAATCCGGAGGCTGGCGTGATTGTGCCGAGGCCCGCAACCGCGCCCGAGATCATGCCGAGTACCGACGGTTTGCGTCGTGTTGCCCATTCGATCGCGGCCCAGGTCAGCGCGCCGGCGCAGGCGGCCAGATGCGTCGCGGTGATCGCCATGACCGCGCGCGAGTTCGCGGCCAGCGCCGATCCGCCGTTGAAGCCGAACCAGCCGACCCACAGCAATCCGGTGCCGATCACGGCGAGCGAGAGGTCGAACGGCGCGAGGTTCTCGCTGCCATAGCCGTGACGTCGGCCCATCACCATCGCAGCCACCAGTCCGCCGACGCCGGCGGAAAGATGCACGACGAGACCGCCGGCGAAATCCAGCACGCCCATGGTGGCAAGAAAACCGCCGCCCCACACCCAATGCGCGAGCGGCACATAGACGAACATGAACCAGCCGACGGAGAACAGGAGATAGGCCGAGAACCGCATCCGGTCGGCCACCGCGCCCGCCACCAGCGCCACCGTGATGATCGCAAACGTCATCTGGTACAGCATGAAAAGCGCTTCCGGAATCGTCTTCGCCGCCGGATTGACGCTCTCCATCGTCATGCCGGTCAGAAACCAGCGATCGAGCGTGCCGATCCAGGCGCCATCGCCGACAAAAGCCAGCGAATAGCCGAAGGCCACCCAGAGAATCGAGATGATCGCGACGGCGGCGAGGCTTTGCGCCATGGTCGCCAGCACGTTCTTCTTGCGCACCATGCCGGAATAGAACAGCGCCAGGCCCGGTATCGTCATCATCAACACCAGCGCGGTGGCGACGATCATCCACGCGGTGTCGGCGGCACTGATGGTGGACGTCTCGGCTTGCGCCGGCGTGATGAGTGCGAAGCTCGCCGCAAGAGCAATGAGCGCAGCATTGCCTGCTGCACGATACGATGGTGCCCCCATAAAATTCCCCCGGCCGGTTGTCGTTTCGTTGCCGCTTCTTGGCTTCGCGCGTTCAGCGTCGTTGCCGCCGCGCCTCGAATTCCGTGATGTCTCAGAGCGCGTCGCTATCGGTCTCGCCGGTGCGGATTCTCAGTGCATGGTCGATCGGCGTGACGAAGATCTTGCCGTCACCGATCTGCCCGGTACGCGCGTTCGCGGTAATGACCTCGACCGCCTTGTCCGCAACGTCGGAGGCGACCGCAATTTCGATTCGGAGCTTGGGCAGAAAGTTCACGACATATTCGGCGCCCCGATAGATTTCGGTGTGGCCCTTCTGGCGGCCGTAACCCTTGACCTCCGTCACCGTCATGCCGTGGACGCCGATGGCCGTCAGCGCCTGGCGTACCTCGTCAAGCTTGAAGGGTTTGATGATCGCGACGACAAGCTTCATGGTCAGGCCTTCATTTCTCTGGGGTATTTTTGAGCACGCAACAGGCTGGGTGCCCCGACGGCGGACCGCCGACGCAAATCTGGCATCTTTCTGGGCAAATGGCACAAAAAAGTTGCAGGTAGAAGGGGAAAACATTTCGAGCTGGTGACATCGATCACTGTACAGGCACCTGTAACGTCCGCCAAAATGCGGTTTCACCCCCAGCCGCCCGCCGGCTACCTCCATTTTCCACGGCTCAAGGAAATAAAATGTCGAACCGATCGTGGTTTTATGCAGCCAACGGACAGCAACAGGGCCCTTATCCGGAGGCCCAGCTTCGCGACCTCATCACCCGCGGCATGGTCGGGGCGGATACGCTGGTCTGGACCGAGGGAATGTCGGGCTGGCAGCGGGCAGGAGAAATTCCGGGGATGATACCCGGCGGATCTGGCCCGCCCGCCTTCGCGCAACCTGGTGGCCCGCCTACGGCTGCAGGTGGAGGGTACGGCGGCGGTGCGCTATCGATCGATGTCGGGCTGTGGGAGCTCCTCGGACGCAGCCTTGTGTTCGTCATCGGCATGGTGCTGGTGATTCCGGCGCCTTGGGTTGCGACCTGGTTCTATCGCTGGATCTTTTCCCGGCTCTACGTGCCGGGCCGACCGAACCTTGCTTTCACGGGCCAGCCCCTCGACATCTGGTACGTCTTCATCGCCATCGGCATTTTGACTTATGTGGGCTCGGCCGACCTCTATTACCTGCAATACCTCTCGATCCCGCTTCAGGCCGTGCTGGCCTGGATGGTCATTCGCTGGATCGCTTCCAACCTGAGCTCCAACGACCAGCCGCTTCCGATCGCCTTCAACGGCAGCGCGTTGGGCTATGTCGGCTGGCATGTGCTGTTGTACGTGTCCTTCATTACCATCGTCGGCTGGGCCTGGGTGGTCACGGCCTGGATGCGCTGGATCTGCCGCAACATCGACGGCACGCAGCGCGAGGTCATCTTCACCGCGTCCGGACTGGAAGTGCTGTGGCGAACCATCGTGTTCGTGATCGCCTGCATCTTCATCATTCCGATCCCGTGGATGCTGGCCTGGTACGCACGCTGGTACGCGTCGCAATTCGCGCTGGCCGAGCGCGGAACGCTGGCGAAAGCGTAAGAGGTCACGCTCTTACTTGCGCTGGCGGACCGAGCCTTCCTGGGCGACCGACGCCACCAGTGTGCCGTCAGGCTTGAAGATCAGGCCGCGGGTCAATCCGCGGCCGTCCTGCGCGCTCGGCGAATCCTGTGCGTAGAGCAGCCATTCGTCGGCGCGGAACGGTCGGTGAAACCACATCGCGTGATCGAGGCTCGCCGGCATCATGCGCTTGTCAAACAGCGTGCGGCCGTAGCGCGCCATCACCGCGTCAAGCAGCGAGAAATCCGACGCATAGGCCAGCGCGCACATGTGCAGCGCCGGATCGTCGGGCAGCTTGGCCGCGGTGCGGATCCAGACATGGATGCGCCCGTCGTCGATCTTCTGGCCGAAATAGCGGCCGAGCTCGACCGGGCGCAGTTCGATCGGCCGGTCGGATTCGTAGTAGCGGCGGATGAATTCCGGCATCTCGCGGAACATCGGCTGTTTTGCCACTTCCTCGGCGGTGAGTTTCTCCGGCGGCGGCACGTCCGGCATCTTGTCCTGATGGTCGAAGGCGCCTTCCTCCTCGGCATGAAAAGAAACCATGATGGAGAAGATCGCATTGCCGTGCTGGATCGCGGTGACGCGCCTTGTCGAATAGCTCTTGCCGTCGCGCAGCCGTTCGACCTCGTAGATGATCGGAATCTGCGGATCGCCGGGCAGGATGAAATAGCAATGGATCGAATGTGGCAGGCGGCCTTCGACAGTGCGGCATGCCGCGACCATGGCCTGCCCGATCACCTGTCCGCCGAACACCCGCTGCCAGCTCGTCTTCGGGCTGTTGCCGCGGAACAGGTTCACCTCGAGCGGCTCCAGATCGAGGATGGAAATCAGGTCAATCAGGCCTTTGGACATGGTGGTGCTTTCAATTCGTGGAGGTGCCGTCATTCCGGGGCGTCTCGAGGAGGCGAACCCGAAATCTCGTGCCAAACCTCTGGATTCCGGGTTCGCGCTAGCGCGGCCCGGAATGACGTCCGGTTAAGGACCTTGTTTCTCGGCCCTGTTTCGCCCAGCTATTATCAGGTAGCAAGTCTGGTCTGAGGGCGTAACCGGGTACGGATGGCATGGCGACACAGCGAAGTATTGTCATCTGCGGCGGCGCCTTTGCCGGGCTGGCGCTGGCGCTGGCGCTCCGCCAGGGCCTTGGCGCGGAGATTCCCGTTGTCGTCGCCGATCCCGCGCTCGGGCTGCGGCCGAGCCGCGACCCACGCGCGACCGCTATTGTGGCCGCCTGCCGGCGGCTTTTTGAGACGCTCGGCGTCTGGAATCAGGTGTCGGATTCGCAAGCCATCCTCGACATGGTCGTTACCGACTCCAGGTTGGATGACGCGACACGCCCGGTATTCCTGACGTTTGCGGGAGATGTCGAACCCGGCGAGCCGTTTGCCCACATGGTCGAGAATCGCCGCCTGATCGACGCGCTGGTGGAGCGCGCCGAGGCCGATGGCATCGATCTCCGGGCTACCGCCGTTTCGACTTACGATTCACGTTCCGATGGCGTCACCGTGACGCTCGCCGACGGCGGTGTCATCGAGGCAAGCCTGCTGGTCGCCGCCGACGGCGCGCGCTCAAGACTGCGCGAGCGCGCCGGCATTGCCACCCATGGCTGGGACTACGATCAATCCGGCATCGTGGTCACCGTCGGCCATGAGCGGGATCATCACGGTCGTGCCGAAGAGCATTTTCTCCCGGCGGGTCCGTTCGCGATCCTGCCGCTGAATGGAAAGCGCTCGTCGCTGGTGTGGACCGAGAACCGGAACGAGGCCGCACGCATCACTGCGCTTGGCGAAGCCGAATTCCACGATGAGCTCGAGAAGCGCTTCGGGCTGCACCTCGGCGAGATCAAGGCGCTCGACAAGCCGCGCGCGTTTCCGCTCGGCTATTTCGTTGCGCGCTCATTCATCGCCGAGCGGCTGGCGCTGGTCGGCGACGCCGCGCATGTGATTCATCCGATCGCGGGGCAGGGGCTCAATATGGGCCTGAAGGACGTCGCGGCGTTGGCCGAAGTCGTGGTCGATGCGGCCCGGCTCGGCATCGATCCTGGGCAGGCCGATGTGCTCGACCGCTACCAGCGCTGGCGGCGGTTCGACACCATGGCCATGGGCGTTGCGACCAACTCGCTGAATTTTCTGTTCTCGAACGAATCGACGCTGCTGCGCACCGTGCGGGATATCGGGCTCGGCCTCGTCGATCGCGCGCCGCCGCTGAAGAACTTGTTCATCCGCCAAGCAGCGGGATTGTCGGGCGAGGTGCCGCGATTGTTGAAGGGCGAGGCGCTGTAGAAGGCGAATGGCGAATAGGGAGTGGCGAATAGATCACTCGCTATTCGCCACTCACCACTCGCCGGCTTCGTCACTCGATCTTCCGCGCCTCTTCCGGCAACATGATCGGGATGCCGTCGCGGATCGGATAGGCGAGCTTGGCGGAACGCGAAATCAATTCCTGCCGGCTCGAATCGAATTCGAGCGGACCCTTGGTCACCGGACAGACCAGGATCTCCAGCAATTTTCGATCGACGGTGCCGTCGAGGCGTTCGGGCGGGGCTGTCATTTACTCTCTCCAGATAGGCGTAGCCCTTAGCATACCAAATCGCGAGGTGTCATGACGCTGACATCCGTACCAATTCGTCGACCACGGCCTCTTGTCGTGCCTTCGGCAATGGCTGATCCGACAGCGCAAAGCCGAGAAATGCCCAATACAGGATTTGCGCCCGGGCGCGGGCCACATCCGTCGACAATCCGGATTGCGCCAAAAGACCTTCGACATAGCCGAGCCGGCGCCGGTCGATCGCCTGCACGGCGGCGCGGGCGGCAGGATCGACGCTCGCCCAGGTGCGGACCGCCCGTTCCAGCATCAGCCGTTCGCCGAACACGCGGCGCAGCAGCAGCGCGAGCGGGTTCTCGTCCTTCGAGGCCGCCTCGACATTGGCGATGATCTGCTCGGCCGCGACCTCATGCCAGCGTGCGAGGACTGCGGCATGGAACGCGCCAATATCGGCGAAATGCCAATAGAAGCTGCCGCGCGACACCCCCATCGCCTTGGCCAAAGGCTCCGCCTTCAGTGCGGTGAAGCCACGGGTCGCCAACGTCTTCAGGCCCTGATCGAGCCAGTCCTTTGCCGCTAGTTGATTGCTCATCTGGGTTCCGCGATCTTACCACCATACACCACTGTATTGACAGGCGCCAGAATGCAGCGCATACCATACAGCAGTGTATGGAGACGTTATCGATGCGCGATCTGATTTTGCAATGCGCCGGCGTCGCCGGCATAGCGGTGGCCCTGATCCATGGCGTGCTCGGGGAAACCAAGGTGTTCGCCAAGGCGACCATTCAGCCCGAAAGCCTGCGCACCCTCATCCGCCTGGTATGGCAGGCGGGTACGGTGGCCTGGATCGGCGGCGGAGTGCTGCTGATTGCCGCGCCCTCGTTTGGATCGGAGAGCGCGCGGCACTGGATCGTCGCAACGATCGTCGCGATCTACGCCTTTGCCGCCGCCGCCAATGCGTGGTGGTCGCGCGGACGCGGCTTCGGCTGGAAAGCCCTTGGCGCCGTCGTGGTACTGGCAATTGTGGGATATTAGCCCACGCTCCTGGCAACTAGTGCTACGTCGCTCGACCTGTTGCGCAATCATTACGGTATCAAGGTAACAAGCTTCCGGTGGTTTTACGGGGATTCGGCTGTCATTGCGCCGATTGCATTTACGGCCCAATAAGCATGGAACCCGGTATTGCACGAAATTAACGGGACAATGCCAATTACGCGCTTTCATCGGCAGCATTGACGATGGGGCCCGTAATATGTTCCGCGTTTTTAATTGCCTTATTGCCGAGCACGATTGGCGGCTTGTTCTGCTCGCTGGTTTGGTTTGCCTCGTTTCCAGCACCGTTGCCGTCAACATCTTTCATCGCGCAATTGCTTCACAGGCCCGAACGCGGCTGATCTGGATCGCAATTGCAGGCGCTGCGATCGGATACGGAATCTGGGCGACGCATTTCGTCGCAATGCTTGCTTACGAGCCTGGCGTATCAACCGACTACGGCCTCGTCCTGACGGCGCTGTCGCTTGCCGCAGCGATGATACTGACATCCAGTGGCTTTGGACTTGCTGTCAGGAATTCCGGACGGTGGCGCGCGGCAGCCGGCGGTGCCGTCATAGGCACAGGCATTGCGAGCATGCACTATCTCGGCATGTGGGCGCTCGAAGTGCCGGGCCACGTAACCTGGTCGCTCGACCTCGTGTTTGTCTCGATCGGCCTCGGCATATTCTTCAGTTCTGCCGCGCTGGCGATTGCGCTTGGCTATAAGGAAAAAAGGGGCACGCTGGCAGCGGCGCTCATGCTGACCCTTGCAATTGTCTCGCATCATTTCACCGCCATGGGCGCGGTGCAGATCGTTCCCGACCCGACGCAGACATCCCACACGCTGTCGCTCTCTCCCGGCTTCCTTGCCTTGGCGATCGCCGGCGTGGCTTTATCGGTGCTCGGAATGAGCCTGATTGGCGTGTTGGCGGATCGCCGCCTCGCCAGCCGCACCAGCAAATTCGAGGAAATAATCAGCCAGCTTTCGGTCGCCCGGCAGCAGGTCGAACGCTCCCAGCGAGAACTGCAAGAACAGAAGCTCAGGCTGGACACCGCCATTAATCACATGGGTGAGGGCCTCTGCATGTTCGATGCAGAAAAGCGGCTCGTCGTCTGCAATGCCCGCTATGCCGAAATGTACAGGCTGCCGCCGGAACTGCTGAGACCGGGGACACCGCACCGCGAGATCATCCAGCATCGCATCGCCACCGGTATCCTCAAGGGCGAGGCTGCGCAGCAATTAGTCTCGACCATCAACGCGCTGCCCGTGAACGCAACCGCAAGCCGCATCGACGAGTTTGCCGATGGCCGGCTGATCTGCGTGACTCGACAGCCAATGGCAGGCGGCGGGTGGGTGGCGACGCACCTCGACGTCACCGAGCAGCGGCGCTCCGAAGCCCGGATCATCCATATGGCCCAGCATGACGCGCTGACCGACCTGCCAAATCGCGTGCGGCTGAGAGTGCGCATGGAGCACGCGCTTGCAATCATCCGCGAGGGCGGATCCGGTCTTGCCGTCTTGATGCTCGATCTCGATCGCTTCAAGGAAGTCAACGACACGCTCGGTCATCCGACAGGTGACAAGCTGCTGCAAGCCGTCGCCGCGCGGCTGCTCGAATGCATCCGCGATACGGCGCTGATTGCACGGCTGGGCGGCGACGAGTTCGCCGTTATCGACTACGTGACCAATCCCGTCGTCGAAGCCGCGGCCCTCGCCGAGAAAATCAGCCACGCGCTCTGCGAACCTTTCGATCTCGGCGACCATCGGGTGACCATCGGCACCAGCATCGGCATTGCTATCGCGCCGCGCGACGGAACCAGCCCTGACGAGATCCTGAAGAGCGCAGATCTCGCGCTCTATTCCGCCAAGAGCGGCGGACGCGGCGCATTCCGCTTCTTCGAGCCCGAGCTGGACCAGCTCATGCGTGCCCGGCGCAACCTGGAGCGCGATATGCGTGATGCGCTTGCCAAGGGTGAATTCGAGCTCCACTACCAGCCGATTGTCAATGTTGCGAGCGGAGAAACCAGCGGCTTTGAGGCGCTGTTGCGCTGGCATCATCCTCAGCGCGGCCTGGTCATGCCTGCCGACTTTATCCCGCTTGCGGAAGAAACAGGCTTGATCGTGCCTCTCGGAGAATGGGTGCTGAGGGCCGCCTGTGCCGAGGCGGCCAAATGGCCCACCGATCTGCGGATCGCAGTAAACCTGTCACCCGCTCAATTCAGGAGCAAAGAGCTGGTTTCGATCATCGTGGCGGCGCTCGCGAATTCGGGAATTGCGCCACAAAGACTTGAGCTCGAGGTCACCGAGACGGTCACCATGCATGACAGCGAGGCCGTGTTCGCTGCGCTCGATCAGTTACACAAATTGGGTGTGCGAATCGCCCTGGACGATTTTGGGACCGGCTATTCATCGCTAAGCCTCGTTCAGAGGTTTCCATTCGACAAGATCAAGATCGATCGCAGCTTCGTCAACGCATTGTCGGATGCAAAGGAGGAATCGCGCCTGATTGCTCGCGCGGTGGTTCGATTTGCGGTCAATCTCGGCAGGACGACGACGGCCGAAGGAGTCGAAACCGAGGAACAGCTCGAAATCCTCCATGCAGAGGCATGCACTGAAATGCAGGGCTATTATCTTGGCCGACCAATGAGTGGCGCCAGCGTTCTGTCAATGGTGCGCCCCCAGGCTCAACCGGCGCGACGGCGCAAGGCTGCTCGGACCATGGCGCACTGAAGGGGCGTCAAGCAGGGTACACGTGGATTAGCGGCAGGCCTCGCAACGTGCCTGAACCGCTTTGGCGAGTGGCTTGCATCTACTGCAGCCCGGTGTCGCCGCTGGTCCGCTTCTTGGCGAGGTCCATTTCGGTCACCGCAATCAGGATCTCGGCGCGGGTTTTCAGGTCCGGCGCCTCCAGCATCGCCTGCTTCTCCGCCGGACCATACGGCGACATCATCGCGAGCGCATTGACCAGCGCCTCGTTCGGCGCGCTCTCGATACCTTCCCAATCCACCTTCAGATTGTTGGCTTTTAGAAAATCGTTCAGCACGTCGAGCAACGCCGTGCGGTCGACTTCCTCCTCGCCTTTGCGCGCGACGAAATCATCGGCATAGGGGAAGAAGTCCACCTTGCATTGCCGGTACGTAGTCAGCGCTGCGATTTCCTCGACCACCTTGAAGCGCGCGACCCCGGTCAATTCGAGGATGTAGCGGCCGTCGCCGGATTCGGCGAGCTGGGTGATGCGGCCGACACAGCCGACTTGGAACAGCACCGGCCTTGTCTCGTCCCTGGAGTGGGAAATGTCCGGCTGGATCATCCCGATCAGCCGGTGGCCGTCGCGCAGCGCGTCGTCCACCATCGCCAGATAGCGCGGCTCGAAAATATTGAGCGGCATCTGGCCGCGCGGCAGCAACAGCGCGCCCGGCAACGGAAATACCGGAATGATTTCGGGAAGCTCGCCGGGTCCGCGGTATTCGGCATTGATCGGCATCTGCAGTCCCGGTCAGTTCGTTGGTTCGGTGGGTGTTCTCTTCACAAAACCATGTCCCGCGCGCGGAATACGTCCTACGAGAATAGGATCGTCGACAGCCGCTTGCGTCCCTCGACTGTTGCCTCGTCGGTGCCGCCCCACGCCTCGAAGAACTGCACGAGCTGCTTGCGCGCGCCATCGTCGTTCCACTTCCGATCGCGCTTGACGATTTCCAGCAATTGGTTGGTCGCCTCCGCGCGCTTGCCGAGCGCATTGAGCGCCGTCGCCAAGTCGAATCGCGCCTGATGGTCGAGCGGGTTTGCGGCGACCTTTTGTTCGAGCTCGGTCACCGGGCCGACCGACTGCGCCTGCTCGGCAAGGTCGATCGAGGCCTGCACCGCCTTGACGGCGGCATCATTGCGCTTCGATTCCGGCACCATCGCTAGCGTCTGCTTGGCTTGTTCGACGGCACCCGTCGTCACGTAGCACTTCGCCAGTCCGGCCAGTGCGGCGATATTGGTGGCATCGAAACCGAGTATCTCGGCATAAATCTGTGCTGCGGCGGCCGGATCGCCTTCCGCCAGCACGGCCTCAGCCTCTTTCAGAATTTCTGCAATGTTCGGCTCACCCGGCGCCGTCATGCCCTTGGTGAGCTTGTCGATGAAGGCGTTGACCTGGCTCTCCGGCACCGCGCCCATAAAACCATCGGCGGGTTGGCCGCCCACGAACGCGATCACCGCCGGGATCGACTGAATGCCCATCTGGCCCGGAATGGCCGGATGCTCGTCGATATTCATCTTGACCAGTTTGACCTTACCCTTGGCGGCCCGAACCGCCTTTTCCAGCACCGGCGTGAGCTGACGGCAGGGGCCGCACCAGGGCGCCCAGAAGTCGATCAGCACCGGCTGGCGCTTCGATTCCTCGATGACATCCTTCACGAAGGTCTGGGTGGTCGTCTCCTTGATCAGATCGGGTACTGCCTGCGGTGCCGGGCCGCCGCCCTGCTCAACTATCGTCACGGTATCCTCACCTGATGTCTCGAGAAGGAACGCAGAATATCGGCTGCGGGTCCGCTGCTTCTAGCACGGTCCGGCACCAAGTTCTCGTTCGCTAGATGGCGGCTTGGCCGCAAAAATCAATCGGTCCGGGCTTCGCCGTCTTCTGCAGGCTGTGTTGGCCATGGGGCATTCGACGGATGAAGGGTGCAACCGCCGATCCGGCCGGCGTTCCGAACCGTCCGGGACCAGGGGCCCCGCGAATCGGGCTATCGCGCTGGCGGCTAATTCTGGGTTCCCGGCGATGGCACGAGGCCCGGCAATTCCATTTGCCGTTGTTTCGGACCGATTCGAGCCTATTTAGTCAAAGAAATCGGATTATCCGGAAAAGCTTCGGACCGTGCGCGGACTGTTGCATTCGCAGCCCGCATTTGGCATAGGTCTGCCGTTGACGGCGAGCGATCGCCGCCATCTCGGATGCGGGTGTAGCTCAGTGGTAGAGCACGACCTTGCCAAGGTCGGGGTCGAGGGTTCGAGCCCCTTCGCCCGCTCCAACTTCTCTCAACATTGGTAATGACTTAGCTGACCCCCATCGGGGGTCGGCAGTCGTGCGTTTTCTGCCGTGGTAGCGTCGTGGTAGTTTGCGGGGTTCGTGGTAGGGCGTGCCGCTCTAAGGCTGCTGATGCGTCCGATTTTCGAGAGTCCATCTGTGCGGCCGGGGCTGCACCAGCGAAAAAGCCCGCCGGTCGGGGTGGGCTTTCGCAGTCGTCGATGGTGAGCCGATCAGGTCATGGCCGCCGCGCGCAAAGTCTAGCAATTCCCGCCGCGTCAGCGCGTCACGAACCCGGACCTTGCCCATGGCTTCCAGTGCCACGCGTTCGGCCATCAGCGCGCCGACGCTGCGCAAAAACCTAAGGTCGCTGGCCTATAGCTCCGCCCTAGATTGCTGCGTCGTCATGCGGGTCCCTCCTGTAGTGCGACACATAGCAAATCGGCCACGGTTGGGGCAATTCCGCCCAGCCCGATTGCAGGCCCCGCGAGCCCAACACAACGCAGATTTTTTCGTCACAACTCATGTCCGCAGTTGCAGGAAAGGCGGACCTCTGACGAATGCAATCATTCGACGCGAATGACCCATTGCGGTCTTCGCTCCAGCAGACCTAATGGCAAGGGCTACGATTAGGCTGCCTCAGTTGGCGCGCTCTATGGTGGCGTGTAAGGAGCAGGCGTGCGCAAGCAGGCCTCTTCCGCTCCTCCTTTGAGACGACAGTCCCAAAACTTCTCGACCATGATGCCCGCAATGATGATGGACAGCACTACCAGGCAAAACACCGCCAGCCGATTTTCTGCTTTCATTCTCTCGCCTCACTTAGCGGCACGTTATAGACCCGACTCCTGTAGATGCGGTTACTGCATGTTCGCTTGGCCCTAAACGGACTTCACCTTGTGCCATCGACCACGAAGCCCGGCAACCACGCCGGGCTTTTTGCTGTATAGTCCCGTTAAACGGGGGGATTCGCGGGAATGATTTTCGACCCAATAGAAGCAATCAAATTCATCGGCGGAATAGGCGGCATACTGTCAACGGGATTCCTGATCTATGACCGGCTTTATAAATCTCAGCCGACGATTTTCTTTCAGCCTCACGACGCGACGGCGTGCCTTGTCATCAAGAACACCATGACGGAAACGCTGTTCATCGACGCAATCGACGTGTCACCTCGCAAATTAAGCTTTGCATTTGGCGACGACATTCATTCAACCATCGAAGCCGTTGTCGGCGCAGCACACGACAGCAGCCCCGAACGGAATTCCCTTATCATCGGCCCGCTTT
The DNA here is from genome assembly GCF_036924675.1 of Bradyrhizobium sp. AZCC 1578. NCBI lineage: Bacteria > Pseudomonadati > Pseudomonadota > Alphaproteobacteria > Hyphomicrobiales > Nitrobacteraceae > Bradyrhizobium > Bradyrhizobium sp. AZCC 1578. Next base: position 3,902,832 of record NZ_JAZHRZ010000001.1, on the reverse strand, counting down.
CCGAACGCTATTGTCGTCTCGTCAAACTGACCGGCTTCGATGAATTGCCGCCAGAGACGCCCTTCACGATTCGATGCGCGTGGCGAAATACCCGACGGCCTTCCTACGTGAAACAAAGCGTCAAGGTTTCCACGACGGCGGGCGACCTTACCCGAATTCGCAACGACGCAACGAGGGATTGACGTGATGGCGGATGCTTCAGGTTGGCTTCCATTCGTTACCCTTGCCCTAGGCTACGGCGCAAAGACGGTTGAAGATTGGATTCAGAACAAGCGAACCATGGCGCGCGAGCGCGAAGCAAGAGACGAGGCGAGACGGGATCAACGGTTTATTCGTCGCATCACATTTCAACGAGAGACACTGTTAGAGTTACAGGAAGCGTCACTCCAATTGGCACGAGCTACTGGCAAGGCGCATTATTTGGATGAAATGGCATTTCGAGAAAGCCGCGCTTGGCGTAAATCGTTGCTGCCCGACGATTTAGACGAAGGGTATCGCGTCGCCCAAGCCCGGAATTCGATGCTTTCAGAGCGAGTCCAAGATAAGACGGTTCGAGACTTGGTTGGACAAATGAAGACCGCTTCGACGGCCGCCGTTTTTGCTGCGGACCGGGACACGGCAAGTAGATCGGTGCAATACATGTCGGACTATTTTGATGCATTGCATAAACGTATCGGTGAATTGCTTCGTGAGATCGATAGTTCGGATCAACTAGAGATCGGGCAATGAGTAGCAATATTATGAAACGCTTCGAACGATCCAGTTAGTGAAACCATTGTGAGCTACATATGTCCTTCACTGCGAACGTGATACGCGTCTTAATCGCATCACCATCCGATCTCACTGAAGAACGCAAGATTGCTATTGAAGCAGTCTATCAGTGGAATGCTCAACACGCTGAGGCTGAGACGGTAGTGCTGCTGCCCGTCACGTGGGAAACACATGCGACGCCCCGTTCGGGCATTCGACCTCAAGAGGCGATCAATCAGGAACTTGTAGACCAATCCGACATACTAATCGGCATGTTTTGGACAAAGCTCGGAACAGCAACTGGAGTAGCAGAGTCTGGCACGGTTGAAGAGATCGAGAGATTCGTTTCCGCCAGTAAGCCCGCTCTGCTGTATTTTTCCAACCGGCTGGTTGACCCGACCACGATAGACCCGGAGCAACATAGCCGCCTGATAGCCTTCAAGGAGTCGATCTACAAGAACGCGGTTGGTTGGCTCTTTCAACTCACTCGATGTGCTTCGAGAAACTATTTCGCGCAATCTTCTTTCAGAAGTTCGGGCGCTGAATAAGAGCGCGAGGGGCGCATTGACCTCCGCGTCGGTTGCCGCGGATGCAGCTTCGCCCAAGGAACTTATCGCTGTCGAAGATCAATCTCTATCAACTCCCGATGAAAGCTGGCATCGCGACAGATTTGACTCCGCTATCTTCGTCGCAATTCACCAGAAGGATGACGCGCAAGTTAAGCTCCTCGATGAGGCATATCGAAGGTTAGATCACTTTTCTGAGGGAGATAACGCCTCAACGTGGCAAGCATCCATCGAATGGGCGCGCATAATATTTGGTAAGGGCGGCCAATTGAAGCGCCTACAGAAACTCGCTGATAGCAATCCTGAGAGCGATCAAACGCTATTCTACTTGGCGCGCGCCTATGTGCAATTCGATCAGTACCAACTTGCCGGAGACACGTTTTTGTCCGCCATGCGGGCTACAAAGTCACTGGAGACAAAAGCTAAGCGCGCCTCTGACGCTATCAGCCAATTCCATAAGGCTAAGAATAAAAAGAAAGTCGATGAGACATTGGCTGAACTGCGGAAGCTGGTCGTTAGCGCGCCCTCGCTTGAGGCGATTTTGACGGAGGCCGTGCAGGGTATCGTGGAGGCCGATAAGGATGAACCTTTCACCATTGCGCTTTTGGAGCGCCACATGGAACTAAATCCTGATGACCACGATGCACGCTTCCGGCTCGCCTACAAACAAAGCGAAGCGGGCAACGAGGCGATTTCACTTCACCACTATTATAAGATTCCATCCGGCGAGCGGCATGGGATGGCTTGGAACAATATAGGCGCAACTGCAGACCAACTCGGCCTGCCGACAAAAGCTGTCGCAGCGTACAAACGTGCAGCCAAGATGGGCGAAACCCTTGCCATGAGCAACTTGGGAGTCAAGCTAATGAATATTGGCTTCCTGGAGTTGGCTCGGGAGCAGTGCAACGACGCGCTAAAGAATCCTAAGCCGCATCCAAATGTAGGGCATCTGGTCACTTCGCTTGCGTCGGTGGAGGACAATGAGCAATCCCATCAAAAGGACCTTCTCGATGGCGTCGAAAGTCAGGTCTTGTACCTTCAGCGATTAGGCAGAGCTGCAACTCTCGACACACCAGATGAAATCGCAGAAGATTGGGAGGGGCCGGATTGCGCGCTCAAGCTCATACGCAAGGGGATAGAATCACCGTAAAAGGCACATACGTGCGCGAAGCTGGCCTTGGTTTGCTGTCTTCTTTGTCTGTCCCTGTAGCTGGAGTGCCAGCACTGCCCGTCCCAAAAAACAAATACTCGGTTAGTTACTCGGGTCGGATTAGAGGACTTTCGGTTATAGGCGAAGTGAAGCGCGAGCGAGAAGGGGCTTCGCTGCTCGGTTCCCCGGGAGAGCAAAAAATGTTTATGCTCCTGAGTGAAGACGGCAATGAGATCAGTGTCTTTGAAGGAACGGACTCAAAAGAGCCTACGATCCACGTGCTCAAGCGCACTCATTAGTGAGCGTGCGAAGGATTAACGACTTGCGTGCCTGTCGGCCGGGTTTATCCATCGCGGTGGCGTGAAGTGGTCGAAGACGCCGCCGCAATCACTGGATCCAACGACAGGCCGCCATTTGGCGGCCTTTCGTTTACCGCCGGCTACGGGTGCGCCTCCGGCGGCGGCATCTTCTCACGGGTCGCTCATCTCGGGATGCGATAGACCCAGATCCGGGCCTTTCCCGAATTCACGTTGCGAAACAGACCCGGAAAGACGCCGCTGACCGGCTGGTTCAGATAGACGAACAACTGCCCGTCGCGGGTCGCTCTGAATTTCTCGTCAAGGCGGCCGTTCGCTGGCTCGCCATCAATGAAGTTCTCTTCATTGCCGGTCTCGCCGTAGCGAAGGATAACGTGGCCAAAGGGCCGGTCGAGCGTTCGCTTGAGCGGGTAAGCTGCCGCCAGCAAAGCGAATCGGCCCAGTGGAACGGTTGGATCGGTTGTTACACCGTTCTTCTTCCAGTTGGGCAGGAACGCACGGAGCGGCATTCCACCCGGCTCCGATGGCGCGCCGAGAAACGACCAGTCGCCATCCTTCTCCAGGATGAACTGATAATGTCCGCGCCTCTCGAGCATGACGCCCACGGGTGTGCAAAGGTCGGCGGTGTTGAATGCGGCCAAGTCGACCCCTCGGCACGCCGCCGACGTGCAGGTGCCAGGGAGGCCGCCGTCGGGCGCGCGCTTGCACAGCTTCATATCATCGGGGTCGCACACCTCCAGCGCGATTGGCTTTTCCGCTGGCTGGCAGAAGTGGCCAAGGCTGTCGCGAATGTTGAAAAGATAGTGGCTGGCGAAAGCGATGCCGCCGACCAGGAAGAAAACCGCAAAGAATGCAGGCGCGACCTTGAGTTTGATGGTGGTGAGCAATCGCCGGTAGGCGTCCTTCAGTCTGAAGCGCGCGATCGTCCTGTCGGGGAGCAACATGGTGACCAGGACAGCAAAGGCGAAGAACTGGAAATAGGGGTGGGTTATCCGGTCGATGAAGGTCTGCGGCGAGGCAGACAGCTTTGGCAGGCTGTAGCCGGTCCAGCCCGGTAGCGGATAGAGCGCGATAAAGAGCAGGCCAGCCAGCACCACCATTTGCGATGTGCTCAGGCCGAGCCTTGGTTTGGATTCGCTCCGGTGCAGGTCGACCTTTGCAAGGCTCACGCGCCACGCGCGGCGCATCTGATCGGTGATCCGGTTCTTAAGGCTGGCGCTCAACCATAGCAGCAGCGCGACAAGACCGGCGCAAAGCACAAACCAGAGCGGCTCCCTCGCATAGGCGTTGATCCAGCGCGAGGCCGCGCCCGGCAACGCGAGCCCGACCATCCGAATGAGGTCGGAAAGCGGCCGCAGGGGCGTGGTGAATTCGGCGGCCGCCGGCGCGGTGGCTGTAAGCGGATAGGTCAGCAAATAGAGCGACGCGATGACGGTCAGGAAATAGATGATGCGTCGCCGCCAGATCGAACTTCCGACGACGTGCTCTTGGGTGAGCTCGCGCCGACGGGCGGAGGCCAGGCTCTCATATTTCGGTCTGCCCGGCGGGACGGTCAGCTTGTCCGGGGTGACGATCCTCTCGTCGTAGGTCAATACTTCGTAGACCGGTGGCAGTGCGACCGGCGCATAGAGATGCGCATCGACGGAGATCCGGTCGAATACGCTTTCGTGGATCTTCGGCACTGCGATCTTCACGCAATCGCGCTTGTCGTCGGAAAATTTCGTATCCGACAGCGCGGCCACGCTCCGTGGCCCATAGCGGTAGTAGCCGCCGAGCCCGTTGCGGGAATCGTAGATGCGGCCGTCCTTGTCCTGGGTCGACCGCACCCGCGTGAATGCGTCGGGATCGGCTCCCGGCGCCGCCTTCAAGGTAAGGCCGTGGCTGCGCGCCTCTGACAACATCCAGGTCAGCGACACATGGGCGAGCGAGTCGTCCGGATATCCGCCGCCGACATTGGAATGCACGCCGGCGAACCAGACCTGGGTGATCCGTTCCGAACTGGTCTTCCGGGTACCGGTGACAACGGTCTCCGGACTCTCGTCCCACAGCAGCGGATGAAACGTGGTGCGCTCATCGTCGAGCGAGAGCGCGTGACAGGCCTTGCGCACCAGTGGATGAAGCTGTCGGTCCGGCAGTTCGAGCGGCCAGAGATAGCGGCTAACGCCGCGAGTCATTTCGTCGATGGGCAGGCCGTAGGCGGCGACGGTATCCCAAAGGCCGAGGAAGGCGATGTGATCGATCGGGCGCTCGTTCTTGTCGTGCTTGGCCGATACGAACAGGTTGCGCAGCTTTCGAAATGCCCATTCGACCTGAAACTGCGACTTGAACGTCTCTGCCCGGTGCGCCCGGTAGGCCGTCGCGACCTTTCGATCGAGCTCCTCTTCGGTCTGGTATTTCACCAGGCCCTGTTCGCAGATCAGCCCATTTACCACGCGGATGGTGAAGGCCCCCCGGCTGAACCCGAATGCAAAGATGTCGTCGCTCTGCCATGGACCGTATCTCTCCTCGCGACCCTCGGCCTTCGCAGCGGCCGCCTCGAGCGCCAGATAGTCCAGATGCGAGCGATAGTTGCGGCAGGCAAACTTGTAGATATCGAGCACGTTCCGCTTCAGGCCGAAGCCGAAGGCGCCGCCCAGGATCGCGAACGGCTTGAAGGACGAGGTGCCGACCCCGTCGTCGTAGAACGCAATCTGTTGCGAACTCGTCAGATCCAGCGATTCAAACACACGCCAGACGTTCGTCCGCCAGACCTTGCCGGCGGAATTGCCGGTGCCGTCCGAGAGCAGAATGATCCGCTTGTTGGCCATACGGACGCTCGCTCAGCCCGGGCGAGGGAGGCTGACATTGAAGGATATACCGAATGGTTTTCTCAGGGTTTGATCCACTCCTGTATGAAATGGACCACAATTGCGTTGTGCGTTGATCAATTGGGTGACAGCACAAGCGAACACTTGATGTGGAACGCCGCCCACTCGTCCGTTTGCGCACGTTAGCTCGACGCGGATATTGCGATGCAGCGGCGCAAAAGCGGATTGCAAGAGCGTATTGAACGTGCGGTTTGGCAATCCGTCTCACAATTTGTCTTGGTCGTACTGAGCCGCGCGGTGCGCGCTTCTCTCCGGCAGCGGATGTGCTACCATTTTTTGGTCTGTCCTACTTCACCAGACCAAATTCGCCTCTCGAACGTTCAAAATAATAACAGGCGCAGCCGCCAGGCTGCACTAGGGGAGTGACGCGATGAAATCGGCTTTCAATCGATCTATTCTTGCACTCGCAGCCATTCTCGTTGTCGCGGGGGTCAGCCAGGCCAGCGCGCAGCAGAAGGCCCTGAAGAAATACGAGTCCGGCACCAAGGACTTCTGGAATAATCCGCCGCCGGACTGGTTCCTCGGCGATGAGACCGAACAACAAAAGGGCCTCGCTCCGCCGTCAGGGCCGCCGACCGGCGCCTCGGACGCAGAACTGGCGGCGCTGATGAAGAAGATCAAGCTGCCCGACGGCTTCAAGATCGAAGTCTACGCGTCTAACGTATTGTCCGCGCGGCAGATGGCGTGGGGCGACAAGGGCACGCTGTTCGTCGGCTCGTTCGACCTCGGCAATGTCTATGCGATCAAGGACAATGGCGGCAAGAAGGAGGTCAAGACCATTCTCAAGGGCCTCAAGATGCCGACCGGCCTCGCCTTTCTCGATGGCGCGCTTTACGTCGTCGCGGTCGACAAGCTGATCAAATACGAAAATGCCGAGGCCAATCTCGACAACCTCGGCGCCGGCAAGGTGATGTATGACGACATGCCGTCCTACATCGCTCATGGTTGGAAATACATCACCGTCGACAAGGATGGCTGGTTCTACCTGCCGTTCGGTCCTCCCTTCAACATCGGCATTCCGCCGACCAGCGTTTCGCAAATACGCCGCGTTGATCCCAAGACCGGCAACGCCGAAATCTGGGCGCTCGGCGTCCGCAACAGCGTCGGCGGCGACATCGATCCACGCAGCGGGCGATACTGGTTTACCGAGAACGCCCGCGACTGGGTCAGTGACGACATGCCGAGCGACAAGCTGAACATGATCTCCAGGATCGGCGAGCATTTCGGCTATCCCTATTGCCACCAGGGCGATATGCCGGACCCGAAATTCGCGATGGGCCACAAGTGTTCGGAATTCACGCCGCCCGTCGTCAATCTGGGCGCGCACGTCGCGCCGCTCGGCATGAAGTTCTATACCGGCGATCAATTCCCGGCCGAGTACAAGAACAACATCCTGATCGCCGAACACGGCTCCTGGAACAGGCATAAGTACCAGGGCGCCCGGATCAAGCGGGTCATCGTCGATGCCGACGGCAAGAACGCCAAATCGGAGATCTTTGCCTCTGGCTGGCTCGAAGGCGACCAGGGCTACCTCGGCCGGCCGAACGATATCTTGCTGGACAAGGACGGTTCGGTCCTCGTGGCCGACGACTGGGCCGGTGCGATCTACCGCATCAGCTACACCAAGAAGTAGGATTTGAGCTGGCAGAGGCTGCGGTTTGCCTGGGGAACGGGTGGCCGCAGCCTTTGCTGTTTGATGCACAGGTCGGAGAGTAGTTGAAATGCGAAGTGCATTGATGGGGTCGCTGCTGGCGCTCGTGATTTGCGTGCCGCTCGCCCGCGCCGCCGATATCGCGGCCGGCAAGGCGAAAGCCGAGCTGTGCGTCGATTGTCATGGCGAGGGTGGCATTTCGCAGATCGAGAACACTCCCTCGCTGGCGGCGCAGCCTGATCAATTCATCCAGTGGCAGCTCGTGTTCTTTCGTGCCGGCACCCGCAAGAACGAACAAATGCAGCCGATCGTCGAACAGCTCAATAATGAGGATATTCGCAACCTCGGTGCCTACTACGCTTCGCTCGAACCGCCGAAAGCGCCCAAGCCTGACGACAATCCTGATTTGTCGAAGAAGGGCGAGCAGGCGGCCGTAGGCCGGCGCTGCGCGTCATGCCACACCGATAGCTACGCCGGCACCAAGGGGGTCGCCCGCGTCGCCGGCCAACGCGAAGAATACCTGGTCAAGGCGCTGCGCGAGTACAAATCGGGAGTGCGATCCGGCGGCGCGATGGCTGCGATGACGGACATCGCCTATTCCCTCAGCGAGGAAGAGATCGAGGCGCTCGCGCATTATCTCGCGCATCTCTGACGTCGTCCCTGCGAACGCAGGGACCCATACGCCGCGGCTTCTCCGTTTGGGTGATGTAGGTCTGGTTTGCGCTAACAATCTGCGTTGGTGGTTATGGGTCCCTGCGTTCGCAGGGACGACACCGGATGTGAACCTCACGCCCGCTGCTTCTCATACGCTTTCAGATGCGTATAGGCGATGCGCAGCTTCGGCACCGGAATCTTCGCCGCGTCGGCGCGTGCGACGAGATCGCCGATCACATGATCGGCTTCCACCGGCAGTCCCGCCTTGATATCGCGGAACATCGAGGCGGTCATCGGCGAGCCCTCGGTGGTCAACAAGCCGCTGGTACGCTGGAAGAACGGTCCCGTCGGCTCGTAGCCCGACGCCTTTGCGATCGCGCTGCATTCATCGAGCATGCCGAGCAGAAAATCCTTGCCGCCAGCCACTGCCAGGATGTTGCCGACTGAGGTGCGCATCAGGCAGGTGGAGGCTGCGAGCGAAGCAAGGAAAACCCACTTCTCCCACATGTCCTGCATGATGTGTTCGCTGGCCGCGGCGCCGAACTTGCCGCTGTCGAACACTTTTGCAATCGCACGCACCCGCTCCGACATCGAGCCGTCGCGCTCGCCAATATTTAGCGATTGCATCGGCGCGAGCTGAACTACCTCGCGGGCCTCGTTGAGCGTCACCGCGATCGCGCAGAGGCCGCCGAGCACGCGGTCGGCCCCGAATTTCTTGTCCAGCACGCTGAGGTGCAGCATGCCGTTGAGCAGCGGGATGATTGCGGTTTGCGGCCCGACTGCAGGAGCAAAAGATTTGATCGCATCCTCCAGGTCAAACGCCTTGCAGCTCAATAGCACGACGTCGAATGTCTCGGTGAGTTTGTCGGCCTGCACGGTCGGCGGGTTCTCGAGCGTCACGTCGCCGGCGGGGCTCTTGATGACGAGACCGGCGCTTGCGAGTTCGGATGCGCGCTTCGGCCGGACCAGGAACGTCACGTCGTTTCCTGCCTGAAGCAGCCTGCCGCCGAAATAGCCGCCGATGGCGCCGGCCCCGACCACGAGAATACGCATGGATCAACTTTCCTTATTGTTGATTTTGGAACGGGCGAATAGCGAGTAGCGAATGGCGAGTAGGAAGATGCTGGCTGCAATCTACTCCCAACTATTCGCTATTCGCTACTCACCATTCGCTTGCCTACCATGTGGTCTGGTCTGGGCAGCTACTTCCCCGAAATCATTTCCTCGACTTCGCGAAGTTGTTCCTTGCCGAAGAACATTTCCTTGCCCACGAAGAACGTCGGCGAGCCGAACGCGCCACGGTCGACCGCGTTTTGCGTATTCTCGATCAGCCTGGCCTTTACATCCGCATCTTGCGATCGCGCCAGCAGCTTGGCAGCATCCAGGCCGGACGAGGTCAGCGCCTTGGCTGCGACTTCGGGATCATCCATCTTCTTTGGCTCGACCCACATGTGGTGGAAGGCAGCATCGACATACTTCTCGAACACGCCCTCGAACTGGGCTGCCACCGCCGTGCGCATCAGGTTCAGCGTGTTGACCGGGAAGAACGGGTTCCAGACGTAGGGCTTGACCCCAAAGCGCTTCACGAAGCGTTCGGTTTCCAGCGCGAGGAATTCGCGCTTGTTCTTGATGCCAGCGAGCGTTTCGGCGGGCGACTTGTTGTTGGTGGCCTTGAAGATGCCGCCGAGCAGGATCGGCACATATTCGAACTTGACGCCGGTACGCTTTTCGATCGCCGGAATCGCTTCATGGCTGAGGAAGGCGTTGGGGCTGCCGAAATCGAACAGGAATTGCGGATTTGAACTCACGGCAGTCTCCTTGGACGTTTTGGCGCATTGTGACGCAAGGCAGCCGGCGCGTCCACAGCACTATGACGATCGTAATATTCTGGAAGGCGTGGCGGGCGAGCGACTTTGGAAATTCGGCTGAAGGGCGATCGCGCCTATGGCTCGGTGCGATCGCTGAAGGCGAGCTTGACGACGTGGTCGCGGATATCGTCGGGCCAGCCGGCGACGAGAGCGACGAAGCGCCGCCGGTCATCGGCGAACAACGCCCGCGAGGCTTCCTCGAAGCCGGCGAGATTGCCGGCCATCACCGACATGAAGCGATAGGCGGCGTCCCTTGCCGCGCGGGCGCGATCCGCATCGCCATTGGCGCGGCGCGCCTCGTCGACGAGCTTGCGCAACGCCACCGACGCTCCGCCGGGCTGCGCCCCGAGCCATTCCCAATGGCGCGGCAACAGCGTCACCTCGCGCGCTACCACGCCGAGCCTGGGCCGCCCCCGTCCGCGCGGCTCAATCGCCGCCGCAGCCTCATCGGCTTCGACTTCCGGAGGCGAGGCCGGTTGCGGCAGGCGGGCAATAACGTCGCCCTCGGCCCCGCGAAGGTCGAGATCGATCGGCTGGCCGGTCGCGTCGTTGAATATGATGATCGGCAGCACGGCAGGCCTGCGGGAAGCCTGCATGACCGCCAGTGCGACCTCGGCGAGGGGGCCGGCCGCCAGGCGTTGCGGGCCGATGAAGGCTGTGAACAGGGGGCGAGACGCGTCAGCCATTGGAGATACTCTGGATTTTCGGTGTGCTATATTTACCCGGATAAATTTTGGATGTCAATATTCCCCGGGTAAAATATGACCTGACTCAAGGTCGTCTCGACTTTCCATCCCCCGGCTGGCACCAACGCCACGCCAACTCCAGGGGGACGCCATGCTGACGGTTCATCATCTTCCCGGTTTTTAAAAGCGCTTTGACTTCAGCGACTTGCAAGGCATAACCCATTGTAGGCGTTCGCTTATTTGTCCATCTTCGTCCGCCTTGATCCAGGCATGTCCGACCAGTTCCGGCGTTCCCGTACAAATTGACGGGGCGATTTGTACGGGCTTAGAACCGGGCCATAGCGTACCCCGGAGCGTTCCCCATGCAGTTCACCTATCAAAAGTTGCTCGCCCTAGAGGCCAAACCCGACGACATCGACGCCAAGCGCTACCGCGAGTATTTCGCGGACGGGACCGGCGAGACGGCCCCCGGCCTTGCCATCCGAGTCGCGCCGACCGGCCGCCGGACGTTCACCTTCCATTACACGTTCAACGGCAAGCGCGCCCGGATGGACCTAGGGCAGTTCCCGGCCTTCACGCTGGCCGACGCCCGGAACGCCGCCAAGTCCGCCCGCGCCGCGCTCGAAGCCGTCCCGCCGCGTGATCCCCGCAAAGTCCGTGACGACGAACAGGCCGCCGCCAAGGCCGCCGCAGACAACCGAGAAACCGTCACGCAGGTCATCGAAAAATATCTAGCCGACCCTGACATTGCGAAGCTTCGGACCGTGGATCAAACCGCCCGGATTCTGCGCAATGAGTTCGGGAAGTTTATCGGCGACAAGATCGCGGCCGACGTGACCCGGCGCGACCTTGCCGAATGTCTGGACCGAGTCCGCCAGCGTGGCGCGGCGACCTATGCGGCGCGTTGTCATACGCATTTGCGCTTGTGCTTCGATTGGGCCGTGAAGGTCGTCGCGATATTGGAATCGAATCCGATGGAGTCCCTTGCCAAGCCCGTCGAACCCGAAGTGACAGGCGACAAGGTCCGCGCAATGGACGACGATGAACTAGCCGCCTTCTGGAACGGCATCCGCGACGCCCTACCGACGTTGGGCCGGGACGTGTACGCCCGAATCCTGAAGCTGACGCTATTGACCGGCTGTCGCATCAGCGAGATTGCCGAAATCCAGCCGGGCGAGATTCGCGACGGCGTCCTGACCATCCCCGGCGAGCGGACGAAGAACGCCAAGCCGCACGCCATCCCGCTTAACGCCGCCATGCTCGAATTGTTGGGCAACGACCTAGACAACCCATGGGGATTGGTCGCCGACACGCCCGTGACCGGCCCCCGCCTTACGGTGCTGTTTTCCGGCCGCGATATCAGCAAGCGCCTTGGCAGCGTGAAGGGCTACACAATCCACGGGCTGCGCAGGACGTGCGCGACGTACCTTGATGAAATGGGATTCCCCGAGTCCACCATCAGCCTTTGCCTTAACCACTCGCCGAAACGCGAAAAGCGACCGGACGCGGGCGCGACCGTCACGCGACGCTATATCAAAGCCAAGCAATCCACGGCGGAACGCAGGGCGGCGGCATTGATGGAGTTGAAGAGGCAAGCCTTCAACGAGTGGACCGCCTGCGTATTGGCGACGGCCGCAGCGGACTAAAAAAGTTTTTTGATTCGTTACCTGACAAAAACCCCGGCGGCCGTGCTACGCATGCGCCGCCGGACAAATTCGGACGGCGCGCAATTCATAACCAATAGCCCGCGACGAACCATTGCGCTTTGAACTGTTCCCGTAGGAACGACCTAACCGGCAGAGCGGGAAGCCGGACCTTGACGCCGTCGCCAGTGTCGCGACGCGCCGGGAGTCGTTCCTATGTCCGCGCCAATAAAACTTTGTGACCAAGTCAAATCTCGCGCCATTCTAGGCGGCGAAAATAGCCCCATTAGCCGCTCGACATTTTACGAAGGCATTGCCGAAGGTCGCTTCCCCAAGCCTGTCCGCATTGGTCCGCATGCCGTGCGATGGGTCGAAGACGAACTAGAACAGTGCAAGCGTGCAATGCTCGAAGTGCGCGACCAAGCGCCACCGAAGAAGACTCGGCGCAGGCGGTGACGCCATGGCTCGCTCCCCATCATTAAAAGACCAATTGGCTGACGCGGTCGCCGAACTGAAAGCGCTACGCGAAGCGATTGACGCCGCCGTGATCGAAGCGCTGGCGACGAATTCACTGCACGCGCTCGCCGATCTTGTCACCAATCCCGAAATTGCCGAACGGCTTCGCGGCAAGCGAATCGGCGAACCTTACCGCGATCAAACGATGGTGCAGGCTTACGCGTCTGTGATCCTGTTACGACAGGAAATCAAAGAGAAGCGCCCGGCCGTTTTGATCCCATGTGTCGGCGCGCTTCACTATGGAAACCCCGAACACGCTGGGTCGGTTATCACCAAAATTGTTGGGGCGTCGCTGAAGAACGCCGCCCTAGGGGATGAAGCAAGAGAACTCGCGAACTGGCTTCGTGAATCGCCGCCCCACATGCAACGGCTTCGCGACGTCCAGGCACAATTCGCGGCTGTAGCAACTACACCCACAAAAATGGGTGCCAATTCTTTGGGTGAAGACGACGGCGAAGACGACGGCTAGATCGAAATCAGAATTCAAACCCAACGAGGATCGAACATGTCTAACATCGACGAAATCCCCACCAGCGAAGGCGTCCAGCCGCTCACGGCCCGCGAGCAATTCGAGGCCAAGTATCCACATGTGGTCCCGATCATCCGCGACGAAGAGCGGTTGGAAGCGGAAGACCAGTCCGAATACGAAGCCGACCAACGGACGCGCAATGGCTTCCGCGTTAGAGAAGCTGAGCTAGGCCATATGCTCATGGTCGAACAGGATAGCCCGCAGCGTTCGAACAAGCGCGAAGAGCGTCTGTTGCAGCAGATCGAGAAGCTGAAGGCGGACAAGGCCGAACACCATCGCCGCCGCGAAGAGGACAGGCGCAACAAGCCCGGCGGAATGATGCAGTACATCCGGGAGTTTATGTCGTCGCCCGCTGTGCATCGGCGATACAAGCCCGCGAACACCATGGACGAATTGTTGCCGGGTAAGACGGCCCCGGAAATGGCTGCACACTATCGCGCGCAGTATTTGCCGAAACTCAATGAGCGCAAAGCGATTATCAAAGCACCGCAAACCGCCGAAGAGATTCGATCCGATATCGCCAGCGGCGTCACGAAGTATGCAGCCACGCTGCTAAAGGGCGTTCGATTTGTCGAAGTGGACGACAAAAACAGAATCAGGTCGCGCGGACTCAATCTGCCGCGCCTTGCTGTCCCCGATGGCCTGGGAAACATAACCTACGTTCCCGATGCGCTCGGCGTCATGGCCGCGCTGTTCGCGCCGGAAATGATCGAACGTTTAACCGCGCTGATGCTGGAAAATCACGACGAGTCGAAGGCGCTGGACGCTGTCGAACGTGCGCGGCGACTCGCACAAGTAGACGCCGAACTTCGCGAGATTGAATACAAAGCCGAGTATTTTCATCGCGTCGCGCGCAGTCAGGGCGCAAATCCCGGTCCGCGCGTCAGTGCAAACGTTTTAGCTATCCTCGATTTGCTGCCCGCGTAACCAACAAGCTTCGCCGTGCGTGGTTAGCCTTTCCACAGGCACGGCGCGGGGACGTGAAGGCCCGTGTGTGACGATGGAAAGGTCGAGGACTCCCCACTCGGCGAGGTGTGAAAGCATCGAGGCACACGGGCCGGAACGTTTTGAGATTCACCAACCTAGAGGGAATACGAACATGACTGAATTCGAATCAACGCCGCTTCAGAAAACCTATCGCGAAGCACGACGCGTCGCAGGGAAACACGCAACGCAGATGGTGCTTGTGGCGAACGGCGCAACGACAGGCCATCTGCCCGACGTGCCGCCCGCGAATCGCGCGAAATGCCAACGCGACCTTCAGAAGCTTATCGACGGCGCGAGCGCTGGCACCGACGCGAAGCGAGTCGACCACGGCGGCGACAGCTTCGCAGCCATTCGCGAGCGCGCCTACGGCACGCGCGAGCGGCCGAAGGCCGCGACGAAGCTGGACCCGGTGGCGATCTATGATCGCTGGAATAATCCCCCGCCGGTGGAGCGGGACTAACACGGAGTTGGGGCGGGGCTCCCCAACCCTTCCCATCGGAGAATGACCATGGACGAATCATCTGGAAAAACTGCGCCGCTAATCGGCGGTTGGCGTCTGAAATATCTCGCGACTAGCTTTGGCTCGAAGGACGGCACCGTGAAGGGAGTCGCCAACAAGTTTGACCGTGCGCGACTCCGTGCGCGAATTCGCTTTGAAAAGCGGTGGGCTGCGCAGTGGACCCGTGAACTCTGTTTCTATCGTGGCAGTCCAGATGGATCATGGGCAAACGTGTCGCCTGAAAACCGCGACGCCGCTTTGCTCGAAGATCATCACGCGCTTGCCGAACTGGAAGCGTACCACCGCGAAGCGATGAAGCGGCCCGCACTTCTGCGCGGGACCGCATACAAGTTTCTAGAGCCGTTCCCGGAGGCTAAAAAATGATTGACCCGACAGAGAAGGCCATTGCGGTCAGCGATTTTCGTATGCGTTTCCTGCGCCTCAATTTTGGTGGTACGGAAACGTCGGATGCCTCTGTCCCCGAGGATCGACGCGACGACTTCCGCGAGCAGGTCCAGTACAACCGTGAATTCGCCGCGCGATGGTTCGAGGAGTCTTGCAGATACTTCGGCGCATCTGACGGCACATGGGCGACGGTGCCGGAAGAGAACCGGTCCGACGCGCTCCGATACTTTGGCCGGAAAATTGCAAAGCACGACAATCGTTGTCAGTTCGAACTGGACTTACTGAAAATCGACCTTCAAGAGAAGGCCGAAGACGCGGCGATGGACTTCGGGTGAGGCCGTATCATGACCCGCCGCCCCGAACTTCCGAGCGACGAATTTTTGCTCGCCTACCTTCGCGAGTCGATGCGCCTTTACAACGAAGCGCTGTTGACCGCGACGGACACGCAGAAGCTTGTTTGGCGATATTGCAACCGGACCAAATTCGTCGAAGACGCATTCCCCTACTATGAGGGCGACGTCAAAGTGACGTGCTTGATTAGCAACGCTATGGGGTACTGCATCGACGCACTAATGCCGGTTGAACAGGCGCTGGCAGCGGCGAAGCAGTGGTTGGCGAAGCATTGGCGACCGCCGTCGAAGCGTTACCAACGTTACTTGGACTCACGACTGCGCGACACGCGCTAGTGCGGAATCGTTCCTTTGGAGATTCCCGGAAAACATGTTTTGGATATCAGCTAGGAGTTAGACGATGCAAAAGCACGAAGGCACCGTTGCCGACATTACCGAACAATTCGGCGAGGGCCGGAGCAAGAATCGCGTCTACCAGTACACCACGGAAGCAGGCTTCCCCGCGCCGTTGTACACGGTCGGCAAAAACAAAATCTATGACATGCGTCAGGTCGCGCGATACTTCACGAACCGCACGGACCGGCGCAAAACGACGTAACAGGAGGCCCGGTCGTGAGGGAATCAGGCTCTAATTTCTGGTATCTGTCCAGCCGCATTATCGAACTCAGTGATGCGAAGATTTGGCCTATCGCCAAAACAGAATGGCGCTTGATTCACGTCTTTCACTCCGACCGGCCAGACGCTTGCCTCTGCACGCATGAACCTATCATCGAAATCTGCGTGCTGAAGAATCGGCACAACGGTAATGAGGCGTGGGTTGGCAATTGCTGCGTGAAGCGATTCCTTGGGCTTCGTTCCGATTTGATTTTCGGCTGTGTGAAGCGCGTCCGTGGCGACATAAGCCGGGCGTTGAACGCCGCAACGGTGAACTTCCTGTTCAAGAAACGAGTTTTTACGAAATGGGAATACGACTTTCTGCGCGATACAAGCCGCAAGCGCCGATTGAGCGGCAGGCAACACGACAAGCGAGTCGAACTGAATCGAAAGGCGCTCGCGTATATTGAGCCGAAACGCCGTCCGGTTCGTCCGGTCCATCAACGCAGCAAACGCGAAGAACTGTTCGCGATGTTCGGATAAGAATTTTCAACGGCGAATCCCCGTCGCCAAAAAGAGCGGCCCCGCACGATGGCGAGTCGTGTCGGGGCCAAGGCAACGATGGAGTCAAACCGTGAATATACCCGTTAAACCCCCGCGCACCAAAGGAACGAATCCCAAGCTGGACAAGGCATGGTTGCTGAAGGCCCTGGAGAGCCTGCCCGGCTGCGTCGCGATTCCGCTTGGCAAGGCTGGCACGAAGCGTGCGAAGAACCCCGCTGACTTCGGATGGCAGAAGAAAGCTTATAATTCGGCGAAGGTCATCGACCGATGCATTGCGGAAGGCCGCAACGTCGGTTTCCGCCTATCGCCGCGCGTGCTCGTCGTGGACAATGACCGGCGCAATTGGGAGTCGAAGGGCCTTGACCCGTTCTTAGTCATTGCGTCCAACCTTGGAATCGACGTTGACGCCGGGCCGAAGTGGAAGACCGGCGGCGGTGGATATCACAAGCCGTATGTCGTCGCTGAAGATCAGGTCGGCAAATTCCGCAAGTCACTAGACGGCGAAGAGAACGCGGGGCTCGAATTCCGCAACGGTCAAGGGCAGATGATTGTCGCGCCGGGCTCGCTGCACCCAAGCGGCAATTTATACGAAGTCGAACGTGAAGCCGCGCCGGTCAAAGCGCCAAAGAAACTTCTAGCGCTCGCGCGCCGACCGGAAGGCAGCGGCGAAGGCGTCGGCGGCGGCACCTACAGCGTTGAACAGCTAGAGCGCGCGCTGGCGTCAATCGACCCAGCCGACTTCGACTCGCATGACACTTGGTTCCCGCTAATGCAAAGCTGTCACCATGCGACCGGCGGCGACGGCCGCGACGCGTTCGTGGCGTGGTCAACGTCGGACTCCAACTTCGCGAACGATGGGCACATGATCGCCCGGCGATGGGACACGCTGGACCCGAACAAAAACGACGGCGTGACCTTCAAGACTCTAAACAAGGCGCTGCGCGATCACGGCGACTCCTCGTTGATCCCGTCCGCCGCGACCGGGGCCGCCGACGACTTCGACGACGCACCAGACATTCCCGACGAAGATGAAGCCGAAGACATGGACTTCGACACGCCGCCGGAATTGGCCTTCGAGCTTGCGGCCTATGTGCCGAAAGACCCGACGAAGATTCCGAAGCGCGAATGGCTCTATGCCCCGACCTATATTCGCAAGTTCATGGGACTCACGGCCGCGACCGGCGGCGCGGGCAAGTCGTCGTTGATCTTGGTCGAAGCAGTAGCGATGGCGTGTGGCATAGACCTGCTAGGCATCAAGCCTGTTGCGCCGCTGCGTGTGTTCTACTGGAACGGCGAAGACCCGCTTGAAGAGCTAGAACGCCGCGTGGAAGCCATCCTGAAGTATTACAAGCTGACGAAGCGCGACCTAGGCGACCGACTCTTCATTATGTCAGGTCGCGATATGGAGATTCGAATCGCCGAACTGGACAATGGGAAGGTAAAGATAGCGAAGCCGATGACGCGCGCCATGGTGCGGGCTATTCGGAAGCACAAACTGGACGTGGTCATCATCGACCCGTTCGTGTCATCCCATGGAGTCCCCGAGAACGACAACGGGGCCATTGAAGTCGTTGCGAAGAAATGGGCCGCCATCGCCGACAAGACCAACTGCGCCGTTCAACTGTCGCACCATACGCGCAAGACAGGCGGCGGCCCGGCGTCGATTGAGGACTCGCGCGGCGCATCGTCGTTGAACTACGCAGCGCGGACCCGTAGGGCCATCAACACGATGACCGCAGCCGAAGCCAAGGGGGCCGGAATAACGGACGACCGGGCGCGGCTGTCCTACTTCAAGGCCGACACGGCGAATTCGTCGATGACGAAGCCGACCGCCGCGAATGATTGGTATCGATTCGAGTCGGTCAACCTGATGAACGGCGGGCCGGACGAAATCACGGGCGCGCCTCTGCCCGGCGATAGCGTCGGCGTCGTCGTCGCATGGGAATACAAAAAGCTGGCGCTTGAACTGTCCGCCGATGACGCGCGCGAGGCGGTAACGGCGCTCGAAGAGGGCGGGCCGTGGCGCGCTGACAAGCGGGCCGACAAATGGGCGGGGTTGGCTGTTGCGAAGGCCGCCGGGGTAGACCCGACCGACGACGCCGTGAAAGCCCAGATTGCGGCCCTAATAGAAGAGTGGATCAAAGACGGCACGCTAGAAGAGTACACGGGCACGGATGACGCGCGACGCCCGAAGAAATGCCTGCGTCCCATGATAGATTTCGGCTGAGCAGGGGTTTTGCTCCAGTTGGCTTGCTCCACTGGAGCAGGGACTAGAGCACTGGAGCAGAATCGCGTTGCTCCAGTCAGTCTGTCCCTATAGGGACTGACTGGAGCGGAGCGGAGCAAACCCCGGATATTTCTTAAAACAACTGGAGCAGATGCACATGGATGGGGACGCCCCCTCCCACGGTCCGGCCATCGCCCTGCCACGCGCCAGCGCTCGCACGTCGTCACATGGTATCGGCGGCCCCGATTGATAGCCCGGAAGCGTGACGGCTAAATCGGCATATAGGTTTTATTTCCCAAATGCTTGAACCCTAAAACATCTTACTGCTTTGGCACCTAATCCGCCCATCGCGCGTTCGCTCACGACAACACTTCGACGACTATCGAACAACGGAAGCGCGCCCCTATCAGTGATGCCAGCACATGCAGTGCATAGGCATAGAGGCAAGACCGGAGTCGGGATAGACTCCCTACAGCGCTATTTGTGATTCCGATTCTCGAAGCACTAAGAGAATTTTTTCTTCGATTGGACTAAGAGAATTTTTTCCGGGGTCCTCAGACGGCCAAAAACGCTATGAGGGCAGAAACGGAGCGCACGCGCTCACCGGATGGGTAAGAAAAATATTTCTCTTACGAAACGTGATGGTGCTGAAGCAGCGCGCAGGCGCGCGCTCGCGCCGCGCAAACATGGAATCGCGAGCGCGACGATTTGCGGAATCGTTCCTTTGGTATCGGCGGAAGCAAAAAGCTATGGTCCCGCCGTCGCAACACAAACCGAAGGAAACCCCCTCATGAAAGAGCCGCGTGTTTCGAAGCGAGCACTAATCGCCATCTTGGGACTCACGGAAACCGGCGTCGATGATGCGCTAAAGCGCGGCGCGCCCGGCGGCCCCGGCGGATACCAAGTTGGAAGTTTCCTCGCATGGCTCTTGATGGACAATGGAGTCGGACATGCCAAAGCAGTGTAAGAAGTCGAAGAGCGGTGGCGCGACGCGATGACGGCGAGGGCGTGCATTGTATGCGGCGGCGACTTCACGCCCCGCCCCGGTTGCGAGAGAACGCAAACCATGTGCAGCGACGTCTGCCGGGTTAAGCAGAGACGCGAGCGCGAACGGGCGAACCATCAGCCGGTCCGGCGACCTTGCTTGCGCTGCGGCGTGTTGATGCCGCCGCGCGACCGCTACACTGGAAATCGGCGATTCTGTTCGGAGGAATGCAGGCTTGGAGTCCTTACCGCTCCCGTGGTGACGTCAGCCGACGCCGTGCCGTGCCAACATTGCGGGACTCCCTTCGAACGGAAGGCCGCTGGACGTCTCCAGCGCTATTGTCAGCCAGCTTGCAGAGTTGCGGCATTCAAGGCGCGACACGCCGAAGACGATGGGGCGGAAATTCCTGTCGTGGGTATCGACGAAGCGCCGCGTAGACTCGCGCTCGCGAAGATGCTTGATAGATACGATGGCACCGGATTCTTTGACCACGGCGCGACGGGTCCGACATGGATCAACCCCGCCGACAAGCGAGCCAGCCGTTAAAGGTGTTGGTGTTTAAGGGCAACTCAGGCGAGAATGGCCCGATTCGTGGGGCGACGACTGCATGACAGACCCTTGGGCCTTTGGCTGGACTCAGCTTTTGGCGAGCGTCGGACTCATAATGTCCGGCGTCATTTCGTTTTTAGGATTGCGAACGTTCGACAAGTGGCAACGGGAAAAAGTTCATGAACGAAAACTGGAAGTCGCATTCGAAGCGCTGACGCTGGCCTATGAGTCTAGCATGGTGTTCGACGATATCCGGCGAAGGCTAGTGCGTCCGTATGAATGGGCTGACATGCCGACAGAGGGCATGAGCAAAGAGCAGATAGAGCAGTCCAAATCCACATATGCGATCATCAAGAGATTCAGTCATCACAACGATTTCTTCGACCGCGTCTTAAAGGTGCAGCCGAAGCTTATGGCTGTGTTCGGCCCGGAGATGGAAGCGACAGTCGCGAAGCTGCATCGGGCGCGCAACATGATCCAGATAGCCCTTGAAATGCTAATCGAGATACCGGACCCGAGGGCGGGCACTGATGAATGGGATTTGATACTGCAAATGCGATCCGACATTTGGGACCACAGTAGTTCGGGCGTGAAAGAGCCCGAACGCGTGACAAAGCTACTGCGTGAATTCCGCGCCGAGATAGAGGCGAAGTGCGCGCCGCTGGTCAATCAAGAATTCAAGGCCAACGTCGTTTAACCGTTGGGGTCAACGATGCCGTCCCAACCGGCGGCAAGAGCGCGCCGCCGAAAATCAAGCAACGTTGAAACAAGAATCTGCATATTGTCTTCGCCGTAGTGTTTCAATGTGATGATATTGCGGTCAGGGTCTATCGCGTCCCACGATGGGCGGCGCGCGCCCTTCGGCGACCGAAGAACGTGATTCGCCTCATACGCGAGTACGTCGGCCGCTTGCAGTTCGACGGCGTCGGCTTTGCTAATGAACGAAAGTGCTATTGGCTCTTTCGTCGGCCTGTGCGTTTGGACGAATTTGAACGCGACCCGCGCTTCGGCTTCATAGTCGTTGTGCTCGTGAAAAAATTGAACCGGCTGGTCGGCACCATATTGCCCCATCATGTTGAGGAAGGTTTGCACGGCCCATTGAAAGCACGCGGAATATGGCGTGCCGACCATGTCAACCAATTCAGGATGCGCGGCCATGGCGGCGCGAAAATGTTCCAGATTGATTCCAACAGCCACACCGACAAGGTTATGACGCGGCAACACCGGCAACAGCTTCGCGGCGAAGGCGTTGCGCTTGTCCCTGTCCCAACCATCAAACTCGCCCGTACGGTTTGCGCAGTCTACGGCGTGAATGATGTTGATGGGGTGCTTGGCGGCATTCCAATCCTGCGCGAACAAGCGCCAGTCTACAGGCTGTCCGGCGTACATTGCGACGGTGACGACCGGGGAATTGTCGTGCACGCCCGACTCGTCAATGAAAACGCGAAGTGATTCCTGCATGGCGCGAGTATAGCATGGAGCAGCAAAAGGCTCGGCGGCGATTGCCGGAGGGTGCGCAAGTTTGCGCACTGTCCCAGAAAGGCCGGATCATTTAGCTGATCTTTCGAAGACGCTTTACGGGTTCGATATCGACCATGATGAAGTCAGGCGGGGGTTTCATCTTCAAACCCGTGCTGAGATCAATAAGCATGTTGTCGCGCACTTCGTATTTTTCACCGGGTGAATCGAGTTCGACCCATCGCGCCACACGAACTAGGTTGTCCGACGTATAGAATAGTTGCAGCGCCCTCAATGCTGATCCGACTCGTTCGAAGCGCTCCAATGCATCACGAAGCTTGGCCCTATGCATTTTGAGTTTATGCTGGCTGTGGATTGCTGTGTTCATGCCGACAGCGACCGCGGCTTCCAAGTCCTGTAATGCAAGGTCGAAGAGAACTTCGATGTTTGTATGTTCGAAGAAACCGCCGCCGCTCAACTGATGCGAACTTCGTTCGTACATCGTATAGATTGGGTCGTCGGGCGGCTTACCATATCGTCGCTCGAATGCGCCTTCTGCGATGAAGTCCCTGACTCTTTGATGGACAATTAAGGTGCGGTCGGCCCGAATGGCGGTGTTGCGAAGACGACGGAAGGTTTCGGGCATTGTCGATTGAAACTGACGCTGGTTCTTTGCGACGACGCGCACCATCGGCCGCCATTTCTCGAATGCAACAATGATCGACTTCAACTCGGGAAGGATGCGGTTAAAGCCCTTGATGGTCCCGGCCCGCTCTAGCTCTAGATCGAATTGCGCGGATACATCGTGCCAGGATTCGCCCCAGAGATCGGCACCGCATTTGCTGCCGAGAATTGCCGAAGTGCCGTCGTCCAGTTCAACGGTGAAGCCGTCGCGATGGCGGCGCGCCTCACACTTGGAGCAATACGCTTTCTCTGCGGGCCACTTGCTAAAGCGATAAACGTTCAAAATGCGGACTGGCGAGACGCCTTCCGGGATATGGTTAGTCAGGTTCGGTTGGTCGTGAGGGTCGTCAATTTCTAGCTGCCGAGCACGAAGCTCCGCGTCCGTAAGTTTGGTGAAGTGTTTCGGCTTGGTCGCCATTGCGGACTCCGTTTGTTCACAGAACGCTTGTTAGGCACGCCGAATCGCCCCACCCCCGACTCGTGGTTCCACCATACCACATCTTGCGCAAGGACGGCGATCAACCCCCGAATCTTGATTAAGGCTGTTAGTAATGGGGATAGCGGAACGACAATCTGGACTCCTTTCGTTCCGGGAGACCAAAGGCCCCGACCGATTCGGATGAAGGGGGTCGCCCCTAACCGCTGACGCCCTTGCTGTAGTCGGTGACCTCGCCCCAGTTCGGGCGTGGATCAACCCAACCGACGCTGCCGCACTTCGTGCATTTCAGGTGTGCCAGTATGTCCGGCCATTGCCATTCCGGCAGGTCATCCAACTTCACGGCCGACGAATGCCAACAGCGTTCGCGCGTGTCGCCATCTGGCGGGCCGACACAGTAGACTAGAATGGTCTTGAATCCTTCGGCCTTCATGGCGGATGGCGTACCATCAGACCAATAGCGGAGTCGCGGATTCGGTTTTCGACGCCACGGCATGACGCGATGTTGCGCCCCTTGCAGCGTGAGAGTCGAATCGCGCTATCCCTTGCGGCCGGGACAGCATCGCGCCGCGACCGGCGGCGGGTGTGGAAAGATCAGCGCACGAATCGCATCCTTGGGCGAAAGGCAACCACATTAACCAGCTAAGCGTTTGCAATGGCCGCGCTATTAAAATTTCCAACGTTACCTGACAATTCCGATCAATCCGGCTGTATCAATCGATAGATCGGTTTGGCCCCGCAAGACGCTGCCGATATGGCGCGCACGAAAAAGGAATCGAAGCGATGACGACCAAGATCACGACCCGGTTCGACGCGCGAGAGGCGGCGGCAAAGCTGGCGAAGCGCATCAACGATGAAGACCCCGACGCGACCCCGGAACAGGTCCGCGCCCGATTGCGCAAGGCCGCTGCGACGGTGGAAGCGAAGCGAAAGGCGAAACGCTCATGATGGCAACCAAGACGAAGAGACGGACCGCCGTCGCGCTGGAAATCAGAGCCGCCGCGTTGCGCGTCGTCGAAGCCGAAGGCGTGAACGAAAACACGGGCGGGATACTCGGCCGATGGGTTCGCAACTGGCGCGGGCTGGATATCCTTTACACGCCCAACGTTCCTGCGCCCGGTCCGCGCATGGTCGCGTGGCAGGAAGCTAACGGCATCGCGCCGCCGCCCCCGCTGACCGATCTTCTGGACGTGTGGCCGGTGAATTCGAACAAGGTGTTTTCGATCCGCTGGAACGCCGCCGGGTTGGTCGAAGTCGGGACCTTCAAGCGCGGCGAGTGGGAAGCGACGCTGACCGGGTAGATTCGCACTCCCCGGCCATGGCGGCGAAAGGCGGTCCAGCACGGGCCGCCTTTTTCATGCCCGGCCGTCAGCGCGCCCGCCGCGTGCGTTGCGTGGCCCCGGTTCGCCGGGACCGTAGTGGCCCGCCAGCGGCCAACGCATCAGCGGCCCGGAAAGCGCGTTCTAGGGGCTATGGCCGAAACTGTCCTGTTAAGATACAATTAACCGTCCGCGCAAAAGCCGTACAATTTTCGAAAGATCAGCGCGGGAAAATCCAAGAAACCCTTGTGGCGCAGGCATAACTTGAATTCTAAAACGTTGACGGTTCATCATCTCAACAACTCACGCTCCCAGCGTGTGCTCTGGCTTCTCGAAGAGCTTGGCGTCGCTTACGAGATCGTCCGCTATCAGCGCCAGCCGGACATGCGCGCGCCGAAGGAGCTGCGCGCCATTCACCCGCTCGGCAAATCGCCCGTCATCACCGACAACGGCAACACGATCGCCGAGTCCGGCGCGATCTGCGAATACATCGTCGGCACTTATGGCAATGGTCGACTGATCCCGCCGCCGAACACGCCGGAGCGGCTGCGCTACACTTATTGGCTGCACTATGCGGAAGGCTCCGCGATGTCGCCGCTGCTTTTGAAGCTGCTGTTCACGCTGATGCCGAAGCGCGCGCCCGCGCTGCTGCGGCCGCTGGTGCGCAAGGTCTCCAACACGGCGCTGACCACCCTGGTCAATCCGCAGCTCAAGCAGCACATGGATTACTGGGAGAGCGAACTCGGCAAGAGCGAATGGTTCGCCGGCAATGAATTCACCGCCGCCGATATCCAGATGAGCTTTCCGCTGGAAGCCGCCGCGGCGCGCGGCGGGCTGGAGCAGGGCCATCCCAAGGCGATGGCGTTTCTCGAACGCATCCAGGGTCGGCCGGCCTATGCGCGCGCGCTGGAAAAGGGCGGGCCGTATGTGGTCGGGCGGTGACATCTCCTCGCACTGACGGTCTCTCATGGCTGCACCGCCGCGATCACTTCCCTCACCAGCCGGGGCGATCCACTTTCGCAAGTTCACATGCTCCACGGGCTTCTAGCGCGACGTCTGCGCGGCGCCGACCGAGGGCAGCGCCTGCACGGTGACGCCGGGCGGCGGCACGTCGTCGTCGGGGACGAAGAAATCCGACATCAACGGCACGGACCGATCGACGCGGTAGTGCTCGAAATCCCTGACGCCGGACGCGTACAGCACCTTGTCGTCGATGCAGAACTGTCCGGTGAATTCCCGAGCCGGCCTGGTCAGGATCGCGTGCGCGGCGTCGCCCATGATCTCGGGCGTGCGGCTGGCGCGCATCATCGCCTCGCCGCCGAGCAGGTTGCCGACCGCGGCGGTGGCGATGGTGGTGCGCGGCCATAGCGCGTTGACGGCGACGCCGGCGGATTTCAACTCACCCGACAAGCCCAGCACGCACATGCTCATGCCGAACTTCGCCATCGTATAGGCGGTGGAATGCTCGAACCATTTCGTCTTCATGTCGAGCGGCGGCGACAGCATCAGTATGTGCGGGTTTTCCGCCTTCTTCAGATGCGGGATGCAGTATTTCGACACCATGAACGTGCCGCGGGTGTTGATGCCCAACATCAGGTCGAACCGCTTCATGTCGGTTGCTTGCGAGTTGGTCAGGCTGATGGCGCTGGCGTTGTTGACGCAGATGTCGATGCCGCCGAATTCGGCGACGGTCTGCTCGATCGCCGCCATCACCTGCGCCTCGTCGCGGATGTCGCACAGCACCGGCAACGCCTTGCCGCCGGCGGCGCGAATTTCTTCCGCCGCGGTGTAGATGGTGCCCTTGAGTTTCGGATGCGGCTCGGCGGTCTTCGCCGCAATCGCGATATTGGCGCCGTCACGCGCGGCGCGAAGCGCAATCGCCAGCCCAATGCCGCGACTGGCGCCGGAGATGAACAACGTCTTGCCTTTGAGGGATGTCATGACGAGAACCTCCAGTTATGGACGCACGAACGAACGGCTCCCTCCCCCCTTGCGGGGGAGGGTTGGGGAGAGGGTAAGCCACGGGCGCTAACGGCAGACATAATTGATCCTGGGTCAACGAACCTCGCGAAGCGATCGGCGAAGCCGAGAGCCTTGTCCGTGCGATGCGTCGAACAGTCGAGCAAGTGGCACCCCTCTCCCTAACCCTCCCCCGCAAGGGGGGAGGGAACCCTTCCACTGGTACGTCCCTCACGAGTGCGTGGCTTCATTGTCCCATCGCTGCGCTTAATGCCCTACCGCCGCTGCTCCTCTTGTCCGCGGATCGGGGGCGCCGAGCAGGCCGCTGGGCGTGACGGCGATCGAATTGCCCGAGGTCTGGCCGAGCGGCTCGACCACCTGATGGCCCTTCTCCTTTAGCGCATCCAGCGTTTCCTGCGGGAAACCGCGCTCCACGCGTACCACGTCCGGCATCCATTGATGGTGCAGCCGGGGTGCGGCCACGGCGGTGGCGACGTCCATCTTGTAATCGAGCACGTTGACCACGACCTGCAGCACGGCTGAAATGATGCGGCTGCCGCCCGGCGAGCCCGTCACCAGCACCGGCTTGCCGTCCTTCAGCACGATGGTGGGCGACATCGACGACAGCGGCCTTTTGCCCGGGCCCGGCAAATTGGCTTCGAAGCCGACCAGGCCGAACGCGTTCGCCGCGCCGGGTGCTGCGGTGAAGTCGTCGAGCTCGTTGTTGAGCAGCACGCCGGTGCCATCGGCGACGAGGCCGACGCCATAGGAAAAATTCAGCGTATAGGTGTTGCTGACGGCATTGCCGCGGGCGTCGACGACGGAATAATGCGTGGTATTGCTGCCCTCGCGCGGCAGGCTCACGGATAACGCCTCGGCGGGCGTAGCGCGCGCAAGGTCGATGCTGGCGCGTTGCTTCGCCGCGTAATCCTTCGCAATCAGGATGTTCGCCGGCGCATTGACGAAGGCGGGATCGCCGAGATAGCGCGCCCGGTCGGCGTACGCGCGCTTCATGGCCTCGATCATGACATGCAACGAGGGCGCCGAGCCCTGCTTCATGTCCGCCATGGGAAACCCTTCGAGAATGTTCAGCGCCTCCAGCAACACCGTGCCCCCGGACGAGGGCAGCGGCATCGACACGATCTCGTAGCCGCGATAACTGCCGCGCACGGGACTGCGGATCACTGCCTCATAGGATTTGAGATCGTCCGCCGTCATGATGCCGCCGGCATCGCGGACGGCTTTTGCCAGCCATTCGGCGACCGGCCCCTGGTAAAATCCGCGCGGTCCCTGCTCGGCAATCGCCGACAGCGTTGCCGCGAGATCGGCCTGAACCAGACGGTCGCCCTCTCGCAGCGCCGTGCCGTCGTCACGGGAGAACGTCTTGGCCGAGTTCGGCCAGCGCGCCATCCGGCGATACAGGTCCGGCAGCGTGTCGGCGGTGTCGTCGGCGATCACGAAACCATCTCGTGCGAGCTCGATGGCGGGCTTAAGGATTTGCGCTAGCGTGAAGCGGCCGGAGCCGTATTTCTCCAGCGCCAGCGCCAATCCGGCCACCGTGCCGGGCACGCCGATACCAAGCGCGGAATTGCGCGACTTGTCGGTATCGGGCTTGCCGTCCGGTCCCAGAAAGATATCGCGCGTGGTGGCGGCCGGTGCGGTCTCGCGATAGTCGATGGCGACGTCTTCATTGCGCTCGGCCGAATGGATCACCATGAAGCCGCCGCCGCCGATGTTCCCGGCGCGTGGATAGGTGACGGCAAGCGCAAAGCCAGTGGCGACCGCGGCATCAACCGCGTTGCCGCCTTGCCGGAGAATGTCGGCGCCGACTTCCGCCGCGATCCTTTCCTGGGCGACCACCATGCCGTATTCGGCTGGAATGGAACGAACGGCGGAGAGGTCCGGCGAATAAAAGCGGCGTTCTTGCGCGAAGGTAGTCGTGCCGCAGGCGAATACCAGCGCGATTGCGGCAATCGCCTTGCGCCGGCTGATTTGAAAGAGTGTCATCGAAAATCCGCCGCAGTTTGAGCCTGTGTGGCGCGTGGGCAACAGCGCCAGCGTTGGTGACGCATGCTATATGGGTTCGGCTTCGGCACGCAAAACGCTTCGCGAGACTTTTGAAGGAAATATCCGGCATGGCGGTGATCGCTTCCGAGGCAGTTGGCGCCGAGATTCCGCAGGCCTATCCGCGCCGCGCCGCCGTCGTGAGCTGGATCTTCTTCGATTGGGCCGCGCAGCCTTATTTCACGCTGATCACCACGTTTGTCTTCGCGCCCTATTTCGCGGGCTTCGTCGCGCCAGATCCGGCGAGGGGACAGGCGCTGTGGGGATTCGCCACTGCTGCCGCCGGTCTCGTGATCGCGCTGCTGTCGCCGGTGCTGGGTGCCATCGCCGACGCCAGCGGGCGCCGCAAGCCGTGGATCGCCGGCTTCGGGTCGCTTTTGGTGATCGGCTCTTGCCTGATGTGGTTCGGAAAGCCGGGCGACCCCAGCGTCATCCCGCCACTGCTGTTGGCCTATGCTATTGCGAGCATCGGTGTCGAATTCGCCACCGTCTTCAACAATGCGATGATGCCGACGCTGGTGCCGCCGGACAGAATCGGGCGGTTGTCCGGCACCGGATGGGCGACCGGCTATATCGGCGGTATCCTCAGCCTCATCCTCGTGCTCGGCTTTCTGGCGGCCAGTCCCGAGACCGGGCGGACATTGTTCGGCCTCGCGCCGTTGTTCGGTCTCGATCCGGTCACGCACCAGGGCGATCGCATCACCGGGCCCTTGACCGGCATCTGGTTCGTCATTTTCGTGACGCCGATGTTTCTGCTCACACCGGATTATCCGGCCAAGCGTCCGATCCGCGAGGCGTTGCGCGAAGGATTGAGCGGGCTCAAGCGAACGCTCGGCGAATTGCTGAAGCAGAAATCGATGGCGACGTTCCTGCTCGCCAACATGATCTATACCGACGGACTGGTGTCGCTGTTCGCGTTCGGCGGCATCTACGCCGCCGGCACCTTCGGCTGGCATACGATCCAGATCGGGACGTTCGGAATTCTACTGGCGATTGCGGGTACCTTCGGCGCCTGGCTCGGCGGCAAGCTCGACGACAGGTTCGGACCCAAGCGCGTCATCGCCGGCAGCCTCACGATCCTGCTGCTTGCGCTCGCTGCGATCTTGCTGGTCGACAAGGATTCGATCCTGTTCGTGAAGGTCGCGCCACCAGCTCCGGGCGGCGTGCTGTTCTCCGGCGCCGCCGAGCGCGCTTATCTCGTGCTCGGGTGCCTGATCGGCGCGGCCGGCGGCCCGCTGCAGGCCGCGTCGCGCACGCTGCTGATCCGTCTCGCGCCGAAGGATCGCATCGCGCAATACTTTGGATTGTTCGCGCTGACCGGCAAGGTGACGTCGTTCATCGGTCCGCTCCTGATCGGCGCGATCACGGCCATCACCGCAAGCCAGAAGGCCGGCATGGCGCTGCTGGTGGTGTTCTTCGTCGCGGGCCTGGCGCTGCTGACGCGCGTGCGGGAGTGAGGGGGGACGACGGTCGCGCATTGCTCTCCACGAAGGCGGGTTTCCGGTTTTGCCGCGGTCCATCCGCGTCATTGCGAGCGAAGCGAAGCAATCCATCTATCCCCGCGCTGAGGCATGGATTGCTTCGCTCGCAATGACGTGGATACAGCTTCGCGATCGCGCGGCGCTTCGCGCCCGAGGTTTGCATTCTCTTTTGCCCGCGCATCAGTGCCTGAAATGCCTGACGCCGGTGAACACCATGGCGATGCCGTGGTCGTCGGCGGCCTTGATGACTTCTTCATCGCGCATCGAACCGCCGGGCTGGATTACCGCCGTTGCGCCGGCTTCGATGCAGGCCAGCATGCCATCGGCGAAGGGGAAGAACGCATCGGATGCGACCACGGAGCCTTTGGTCAGCGGTTCGGCAAGCTTCATTTCGGCCGCAGCGTCCTGTGCTTTGCGGGCGGCAATACGCGCCGAATCGACCCGGCTCATTTGGCCGGCGCCGATGCCGACAGTGGCGAGGTCCTTGGCATAGATGATGGTGTTCGACTTGACGTGCTTGGCGACGCGGAAGGCGAATTTGAGATCGCGCAGTTCGGCGTCGGTCGGCGCGCGCTTGGTCGCAACCTTGATGTCCATGTCCTCGACCACCGCATTGTCGCGGCTCTGCACCAGCAAGCCGCCGGCAACCGTCTTGGCGGTCAGGCCGACCGTGCGCGGGTCGGGCAGGCCGCCCGCGAGTAACAGGCGCAAATTGCGTCGGCCGCCGATGATCGAGATCGCCTCTTCGGTGGCGTCGGGGGCGATGATCACTTCGGTGAAAATGCCGATAATGGCGCGCGCGGCCTCCGCATCCAGCGTGCGGTTGACTGCGATGATGCCGCCATAGGCCGACGTCGAGTCGCAGGCGAGCGCGCGGCGATAGGCGGTGACGAGATCGGGGCCCTCCGCAACGCCGCAGGGGTTTGCATGTTTCACGATGACGCAGGCGGCCGTGCGCTTCGGATCGAACTCGCCGACGCATTCGTAAGCTGCATCGGTATCGTTGATGTTGTTGTAGGAAAGCTCCTTGCCCTGCAACTGCCGCGCGGTGGAGACGCCGGGCCGCTTGTCGGGCGTCGCATAAAACGCCGCGGTCTGGTGCGGGTTCTCGCCATAGCGCAAGGACTGGATCAGCCGGCCGCCGAAGGCGCGGAAATCCGGCGCGTTGTCCTTGAGCTCTGTGGCAAACCAGTTCGAGATCGCGGCATCGTAGGCGGCAGTGCGCGCATAGGCCTTTGCGGCGAGGCGGCGGCGCAACGCGAGCGTCGTTGCGCCCTTGTTGGCGGCGAGTTCGTCGAGCACGGCCTGATAGTCCTGCGCCTCGACGACGACGGCAACATCGTCGTGGTTCTTGGCGGCCGCCCGGATCATCGCGGGCCCACCGATATCGATATTCTCGATGCAGTCTTCGTAAGCAGCGCCTTTGTCGACGGTCGCCTCGAACGGGTAGAGGTTGACGACGAGCAGGTCGATCGGCGCGATGCCGTGCGCCTTCATGGCGTCGGCGTGCTCCTTGTTGTCGCGGATCGCGAGCAGGCCGCCATGCACCTTCGGATGCAGCGTCTTGACCCGGCCGTCCATCATCTCGGGGAAGCCGGTGAGTTCGGAAACGTCTTTCACCTCCAGGCCCGCCGCCGCAATGGCCTTCGCGGTGCCACCGGTGGAGACGAGCTCGACGCCATGGCCGGCGAGCGCCTTGGCGAATTCGATCAGGCCGGTCTTGTCGGAAACGGACAATAGAGCGCGGGTTACGCGGCGGGTGGCATCAGTCATGGGCAAGGTCCTTTGTTAGGGGATGCTTATGCCCAGGCGCGCGGCGATTACTCTCGCGCTTCCCGATGGTGCTCCATCCAAAGTCGCCAGTCGCGCGAGCGCCGGCTGGTTAGCAGCTTTTGGCAGGGTTCACAATGGGGGGCGGATTGCTGTTCCGGCGCTCTCGAAACTGCATGAGGGCGTCTCAAGCCGCCTTTGCCTTGATGGTCGGGATCTGACTGACGTCCTCAGTTCGCTCCGCCTGCCAAGTATCGTAGGCGGCTTGCATTCTGGTCCAAATTCCCGCCCCATCGCCAAAAAGCTTGCCGAGCCGAA
This sequence comes from Bradyrhizobium sp. AZCC 1578, assembly GCF_036924675.1. NCBI lineage: Bacteria > Pseudomonadati > Pseudomonadota > Alphaproteobacteria > Hyphomicrobiales > Nitrobacteraceae > Bradyrhizobium > Bradyrhizobium sp. AZCC 1578. Next base: position 3,870,986 of record NZ_JAZHRZ010000001.1, on the reverse strand, counting down.
CTGCCACGGTCGGGGACACCGGCTTTTTCTCCTGCAGGATGTCGTAAAGATGCTGCCGCGAAATCCCGAGCAGCCCCGCGATTTCCGACTTGGTCCGGCCGGTGGCCGGAATAATCTCATCACGAAGCAACGCGCCGGGATGAGTGGGGCAGCGGCTTTTGCCGCGCTTGGCCGCATACGCCATGTTTTGCTCCTCTAATGGTACTGTTCGAAATCGACACGACACGCTTCACCATCGAACTCGAAGGTAATGCACCAAGGTCCGTTGACGTGGACGGAATATCGCCTCGGATTGAATCCATGCAAGGAATGAAAGTCAAAACCCGGCACGTTCATTTCCTCCGGCCGGACCGCGACGTCGAGACGATCGAGCCTCGCGAAAATGCGCTTGTGCATTTTTGCGTCTATTTTCGAACTCCTGCCCTTCGCCCACAGCTCGGAGAGGGCCTTGCTCTTGAAGGACCGGATCACACGAGCAATGTAAGCAAATAGCTTACGTTGGTCAAGCCGATCGTTCGCGGACGTTCTGCGCGGTGCCTCAGAGCGGCAATTCCGGCTCGCGCCGCGCATTGCGCCGGGTGTTGGCGGCGCCCGCCGACGTGCTCGAGCGGACAAAGCTCCAGCGGATCGAGGAGGCGTGGCGGGAATCCTGGCGGATCACGATCTGGGCGGTGCGGCGCGGGCCGTCATTGCCGGCCAGAAACACGCTGTCCTCGAGATCGACCTTGTCGTCGAGCGCCTCGAAGGTCCAGACTTCGCGGTTGGGCAATACCAGCATGACGCCGCGCGCATCGCTGAGGCGGCTCGCCTTCACCGCGGGATGAAGATGAAACCGCAGCGCATAATCGGTCTCGGCGCCCTTGATGCGCGTCCCCGGCGCCGGCGACACGGTGTCCTCGCCGTCGAGCCTTGCGCCGTCATGGGAGATCATCAGCACCCGGCGATGCACGACGCCGAAGCGTGCGAGATAGCCGTCATGCGAGGTGGTCAGGAGATCGCCGTCGGCCACCGCCTCGCGGTAGCTTTCCACGTTGGCCGGACCGCTGACGACCGGCGCGCCCTGCAAGAGGCGCTTCATCGCCGATAATTCGACGAACTGGCACGAGGACGCCTCGTGATAGGTCAGGGTCGAATGCGCTGCGGTGCTGCGGGCAAAGGTGCGCCAATTGTCCCGGCCGGTCGAGGGCATCCCGCAATTGACCACGATCCGGCTCGGCCCCGAAGACAGTTCGAACGAGAGACACCCGGCGTGCGCTTCCTGGCTGACATTCGGCGGCGGCGGCGGGCCGCTATCGATGATGACGGTCGTCGTGCCGGCGTCGAGGCGCTGGAAGCCAGTATGCGGCATGTTCGCCATCGGCACGCCGTGCGTGTCGTCATAGGCCAGCAGCGTCGCCACCAGGTCCGAGGGCGCGTTGCTCATGCCGTTGAACAGCGCAAAGCTGCCGTCGCCATGACGGAAGAAGCGCAGCATCGGCATCATGCGGTCGATCGCATTCAACAGCGCGGGCGGCGGCGCGATGTTGCGAGCCGCAAAGGTCTGACGCAGGGGCAGGAGGTCGCTGAGCAGTTCGACCAGCGCGCCGGGGTTGCGCGAGATGTGCCCGCCGTCGGGTTGGATCTGGCGCTGCAATTCGTCGGAAAGCCGTCGCGTGGCGGAGCGGATGTGCCGCGCCTGATTGGCCAGGCACAGCGAGGCGTAGCACAGCGCAATCAGGACCTGCAGCCGCGGCACGCCGTCGGCGATGTCGAGCATCGTGTAGCGAAGATATCGAATTTCGCGGGTCAGCCCGCGCAGATATTTGCGATAGAATTTTCCGTCGGTGTCGCCGAGCACCAGCGGCGCCTGCGACAACAGCGAGATCACGCGGCGCGCCAGCACGTCGGGGCGGCGTTCGAGCGGCCGCCTGCGCGCCGGGTTCGATATCCAGTCGTCGACCAGCGAGCGGGCATTGGCGCGGGTCAGCGCGGTGTCGGCAGCGCGCAGGTGCCGCAGCCAGCCGAAGCCGAGCAGCGCGACTTCCCAATCTTCCGACGGCGGCTCCAGATCGAAGATCGAGCGGCCATGGCAAGTGACGATTTTGCCGGCGAACACGAAGCGGCCGGCATAGATTTCCGCGGCGCGGGTGGCGTCGGCGGTGCGCAGATCGTGCGGGGCGATGATCAGCCGGTCGGCGCGCCCCGGCCACAGCCGCGATACCGCCACGGTGGCGCCGGTCGCGCGCGCGATCACGGTCCGCGCCGAGCGGCTCATGATAAGCGTCGAGATGCGTCTGCGTTGAGCGACCGACACGCCGTGCCTTGGCTTAAGGAGAGGGAGGGGTATTCTGGCGAATCCTTTTAATCCGGAAACGCCGGTAAGACACCATCTTGAAAATCGACGAATCACCCGAAGGCAGGGTGATTCCGGTCTAAAATCAGGTTTTAACCAGCCGCGCTGCGTAAAATCCATCCAGCCCGCCGAGCCGGGGGTCGTCATGGGGCAAATGGCAGGGAAGGGTGCGTAAATCACCGCTTGCGGTCACGATCTCGCTGAGGCCTGCGACCTCGTCCGCCTCGACCGGGACACGGCGCATGCCCGGTTCGGTAGCGAGCAGGGACGCGACCGCCTGTTCGCCTTCCTCGGGCTCCAGCGAACAGGTACAATAGACCAGCATTCCGCCCGGCTTGAGCAGGGCGACCGCCTTTTGCAGCAACCGTTTCTGTAGCGCGGACAGCGCCGCAATGTCGGCTTCCTGACGCAGCCAGGCGACATCGGGGTGTCGGCGGATGGTGCCGGTGGAGGTGCAGGGCGCATCCACCAGCACGCCGTCGTAACCGCCATTGCCGCTGCCTTGCCATTCGGCTGCATCGGTCACCACGTCATCGGCCTGCAGCGAAAGCCGGGCCAGATTGTCGCGCAGCCGTGCCATGCGCGCCGGCGAGCGATCGACCGCGGTGACGCGCGCGCCAGCGTGCGCGAGCTGCGCGGTCTTGCCGCCGGGCGCGGCGCAGAGATCGACGATGCTCTTGCCGACGACATCGCCGAACAGCCGCGCCGGCAGTGCGGCGGCGGCGTCCTGCACCCACCACTGTCCCTCGGAGAAACCGGGCAGCATGGTCACCGAACCCTGCAGCAGCGTGCGCACGGTTCCGGTCGGCAAGGCTTCGCCATGCAGGCGGCTCGCCCATTGCGCGGCGTCCGTCTTCACGGTGATGTCGAGGGACGGCTCGTGGCCGATGGCGCGCGCCATCTCGCGCGCGGTGGTCTCGCCATAGGCGCCGATCCAGCGCGTCAACAGCCACGGCGGAACATCAAGCGTCTGCGACTTGACTTCTTCGATCAGCGGCTGTCCCTCGCGCGCGCAGCGGCGCAGCACGGCGTTGACGAGGCCGGCATACTTTGCGGCGCGGCGGTCCGATTGCACCAGCCGCACCGAAAGATCGACGGCGGCGTGATCCGGCACGTCCATCCAGAGAATCTGCGCCGCGCCGATCAGAAGCGCGCTCTGTGCCCGCGGCGCATCCGTCGGAATGCCGCGATCGAGCAGGCGCGACAGCAAATGGCCGAGCGTGCCGAGCCGCCGCAGGATCGTCGCCACCAGCCGCCGCATCAACGCGCGGTCGCGATCGGCGAGCGCCTTCAGTCCGGGATGGGCGCCCGCGCCGTCGAGCTGGTCGTCGAGGGTGCGATGCTTGTGCAGCACGCCGTCGAGAATATCAGCCGCGATCCGCCGCGCCGCGAGGCCTGGCACTTCTGAAGGTACTGCGAATCTTGAAGGGGGCATGAAGCAGGAATGTCTCGGAAGGCGGAAAGGTTTCGGCTCATGCCAATGAAATGAAACGCTCATTTGGCATGCGAATATGCCAAATGTAAGAATCGCCACAGACAATTTCTCGATTGTGATGTCATCTGTGCGCTCATCCCGTGCTATGGGAGAGTTGCGATGGCCGACAATTATTCATCCCCCGCGCCGGTTGCGGAACGAAAGAAGCTGACGCCCGCAGCCGAGCGCGCGCTCGCCGAGGCCGAAGCGCGCCGCAAGGCCACTGACGCCAGCGCCATGCCGCTGCAGAAGGAATTCCAGGGTCCGAAGGGCCTGGAACCGACCCGCTACGGCGATTGGGAGCGCAAAGGGATCGCTTCGGATTTTTGACGGCACCGGCTCTTGCCGGACGGCCCGACTCAGCCCTTAGTCGGGAATATGCCTCCGTACGAGAAGATAAATGCTTACCGGACCTCGCGCCGGGGTCCGCGGCGCCGCTGGTTTGCGGCGGCCTTGCCGTGGATGTTCGTGCTTTGCGTCGCGGCGGCGACGACGCTGCCGGTGCGGGACTGGGTACGCCGGTCGTTGCCTGACTTCGCCGACAGCCAGGCGGCGCGTGATGCCGAGATGGTCTGGAAGCGCGCTGGAAGTCCTGACGTGCGCCATCCCGTCGATGTCATCCGGACCATCGATGGCGACACGTTTGAGGCGCGGGTGCATTTGTCGCCCGGCGTTGAGCCGACCACGCGCATACGCCTGCGCGGCATCGACGCGCCCGAATTGAAGGCATCGTGCCCTGGGGAATTGCAGATGGCGGAGGCCGCGACCGGTGCCCTGCGCGCGCTGCTCGGCGAAGGCGGCGTCACGATCTTCAACATTGGACCGGACAAATATAGCGGCAGGGTCGTGGCGGAGGCCGCGACCCGGCGCACCGGGAACGTTTCGGCGGCCATGCTCGCGGCAGGTCATGCGCGCGGCTATGGCGGCGGTCACCGCAACGGATGGTGCGCGACCGCTACAGGTAACGACGTTCCCGCAAGTAAGCGATGATGCGCTCGCAGGCCGCTTCGGCCGACATCTCCGACGTGTCGATGGTGATTTCCGGTGCAAGCGGCGTCTCGTAGGCCTGGTCGATGCCGGTGAAGTTCGGCAACTCGCCGGCGCGCGCCCGGGCATAGAGTCCCTTGGAATCGCGGCGCTCGCATTCGGACAGCGATGTCGCGACATGAATCTCGATGAACTCGCCGTCGTCGAGCCGGCGCCGCGCCGTTTCGCGATCGCCGCGGAACGGGGAGATCAGCGAGACCAGCGCGATCAGGCCGGCATCGACGAACAGCGCCGCGATCTCGGCGACGCGGCGGATGTTCTCGACCCGCGCCTCGCTGGTGAAGCCGAGGTCGCGGTTGATGCCGTAACGAAGATTGTCGCCGTCGAGCAGCGCGGCATGGCGCCCGAGTTCGGCAAGGCGGCGATCGACGAGATTGGCAATGGTCGACTTGCCGGCGCCGCTCAGGCCGGTGAACCAGAGCACGCAGGGCCGCTGCTGCTTGAGACGGGCGCGCACGGATTTGTCGACGTCGAGCGCCTGCCGGCGGATATTGGTGGCGCGACGCAGCGAGAAATCGATCATGCCTGCCGCCGCCGTGCGGTGGCTGATCGGGTCGATCAGAATGAAGCTGCCGAGCTCGCGATCCTCGCGATAGGCCTCGCAGACCAGCGGACGGTCGAGGCTAAGATTGACGTAGCCGATCTCGTTGGCGGCGAGCGTGGTGGCGGCCTGATGCTCCATGGTGTCGATCGCGACGCGGTGCTTTAGCGTCGAGATGACCGCGCCGGTCGAGGCGGTGCTGCATTTGAGCACGTAGCGGCGGCCCGGCAGCATGGCGTCGCCGTCGAACCAGGCGAGATGCGCGGCCAGTTGATCCGATACCAGCGGCGCGGCGCCCGCGGTCAGCACGTCGCCGCGGCTGACATCGATCTCCTCAGTCAGCGTGAGGGTTACCGATTGGCCGGCTGTGGCGTGGTCCTGCTCGCCGGCGGCGGTGATGATGCCGGCGACATGGGTGAGATGGCCGGACGGCCGCACGCTGATCGCGTCGCCTATGCGCACCGTGCCGCTGGCGATTCGCCCGCTGAAGCCGCGAAACTCCGCATTCGGCCGGTTCACCCATTGCACCGGAAGCCGGAACGGTCGCTCTGCGATGTCGCCGGTCACGTCGACCGTCTCCAGATGCGCCATCACCGTCGGCCCGTCGTGCCAGGGCATCCGCGTACTCGCGGCGAAGATGTTGTCGCCGTCGCGCGCCACGACGGGAATGCATTGAACCTGCGGAATGCCGAGGCGGGTCGCGAGCGTTTGATAGTCGGCGGCGATCGCCGCAAAACGATCGGCATCGAAACCGACCAGATCCATCTTGTTGACGGCCAGCACGACGTGGCGCACGCCGAGCAACGCGAGGATATGGCTGTGGCGGCGGGTCTGCGTGATCACGCCCTTGCGCGCGTCGATCAGCACCACCGCGAGATCGGCAGCGGACGCTCCGGTCGCCATGTTCCGGGTATACTGGGCGTGGCCCGGCGTGTCGGCGACGACGAAGCGGCGGCGCTGGGTGGCGAAGAAACGGTAGGCGACGTCGATCGTGATGCCCTGCTCGCGCTCCGCCTGCAGGCCGTCGACCAAAAGCGCAAAGTCGAGATCGCCGCCGGTGGTGCCGGCGACCTTGCTCTCGGAGGCGAGCGCCGCCAGTTGGTCGTCGAGCAGCGTCTTCGAATCGTAGAGCAGGCGGCCGACCAGTGTGCTCTTGCCATCGTCGACGCTGCCGCAGGTGACGAAGCGCAGCGTCGGCCGGTCATCCTGCCCGAGCTGCAACGCGTCGAGAACGGCTACCGCGGGCGCCTCGTGATAAGACATCAGAAATAGCCCTCCGCTTTTTTCCGTTCCATCGACGCGGTCGAGTCGCGGTCGATGACGCGTCCTTGCCGTTCGGACGTTCGCGAAATCATCATCTCATGGACGATCTCCGGCAGGTTGGCCGCCGTCGACGGCATTGCGCCGGTCAGGGGATAGCAGCCGAGCGTGCGAAATCTCACCGAGCGCCACATCGGCTGCTCGCCAGCGCGCAGCGGCATCCGCTCGTCGTCGACCATGATCAGCGCGCCGTCGCGCTCGACCACCGGCCGCCGCGCGGCAAAGTACAAGGGCACGATCGGGATGTTCTCGATCAGGATGTATTCCCAGACGTCGAGCTCGGTCCAGTTCGACAGCGGAAACACCCGCATGCTCTCGCCGGGCGCGAGCATGGTGTTGTACAGGCTCCACAGCTCCGGCCGCTGCTGCTTCGGGTCCCAGCGGTGCGTGGCGCTTCGATGCGAGAAGATGCGCTCCTTGGCGCGCGATTTCTCCTCGTCACGGCGCGCACCGCCGATCGCGGCATCGAAGCCGCCGGCTTCCAGCGCCTGCCGCAGCGCCTGCGTCTTCATCACGTCGGTATGAAGCGCCGAGCCGTGGCTGAACGGGCCGATGCCCTGCCTCAGACCGTCGGCGTTGACATGGACGATCAGATCGAGCCCAAGCTCGCTTGCGCGCTGATCGCGAAACGCGATCATCTCGCGAAACTTCCAGGTCGTATCGACATGCAGCAGCGGAAACGGCGGCTTGCCGGGATAGAACGCCTTCATCGCCAGGTGCAAGAGCACCGAGGAGTCCTTGCCGACGGAATAGAGCATCACGGGTTTACGGAATCCGGCCGCCACCTCGCGTATGATGTGGATGCTTTCGGACTCCAGGCGCTGCAGATGGCTGGTGGCGGTGCGGGGCTGCTTGCCAGCCCTTCCAGGGAGGGCTGGCTCGGCGATCGTGCGAATGTCCAGCATGGCGATCACGCGGCCGCGGCGAACCAATCGCCGAACAAGCGCTCCGACGTGGCCGCACTCAGGCCAAGATCCCGAACACACGCCGCAACCGAGGCGCGATAGGCATCATTGACCCCGCACCGCTCCAGGATGTCCAGTTGGGCTTCGCTCAGCGAGGCCGTTGCGCGGCACTGGTAGCGATAGGCGCTATCGGAGGTGTGTAGATTGGGCACCTTGTAAATCGTCGCTTCGCTCGGGAAGATGACGCGCGCGTTGTTCACCTGCGCTTGTCCCGGCTCCCGCCACGACGTCACGGCATTTTCGGTAAAGCTGCTCGAAAGGCCAAGGCGGTCGAACAGGACACGGACCGACGATATGGCCTCCTTGCTCACCTCGTAAACGTAGTGAGTGACCGGAACGCCCTGTCGCTTGGCGTAGCTTTCCACCCGAACCGCGCTCAGCGCGGCGATGACATAATGCTGTAGCAACGTACTTTCCGGCGCGCGAGAGATCAGCTTCTCGATCCATGACGCCAGCGCACTCGCCGGCTCGCGATCGAGCATGATGAGGTGCAGCCGGGCCTGCGGATAGCCCGCCTCGATCAAGAGCTGCAGCGGATTGAACAGGCTCTCGGCGAGCACGTAGGGCCCGATCGTCTCCTTGCTGAAGATGTCAGGCTCATCGGTCGCCGACGGCACGATCCAGGGCGTCAGCGACTGGCCGACGAGCGCATCGCGCAGGATCGCCTTGAGCGGCTGATAGTATGAAGGCATCCCGATCATGCCGAACAGGTTGCTCAGAGCTGTCGATCCGACCCGGGCCTTGCCGCATGCGAAATAAAGCATCGGGAAGTCTTGCGCCGGGCGATGCCGGAAGTTCTCGGCAAGGCACTCCGTCACTTCGCGCATCAAGGTTTCGAGCGCGACGGTCCTGGTCTGGAATTCGCCAACTGGCGAAAGCAGCATGGTGTCGAGGGAACTGTGCTGCTGCCGAACCAGATCGGCGATTCGTTCGAGCGAATCGGCTGAGGTCGCGTGGATGTTCATGTCGGGAGGCTCACTGAGGCAGGTTCCGCAAGCGAGGTTGCTTGTGGCTTCTCAGCCAACCTATAGTTGTTCGACGGTGCTGGTCAAACCCGTACAATCCCGGGGCGTGCTGCGTATATCGAGCGAGCACCGAACGTGTGCTCGCTGCCTTGTTGGCGGCTCAGGCGGCGCGCACAGTGTTGAGGAACTTCTCGACCTCCGCCCTCAAGAGACCGCTTTCGCTGGACAGTGAGCGCGCCGATGCCAGTACCTGGGCCGAGGCCGAACCGGTGGAACTCGCGCCGGAGTTGACCTGGGTGATCCTCTCCGCGACCTCGGCGGTGCCCTTGGCTGCTTCGCTTACGTTGCGGGCGATCTCGGCCGTTGCGGCACCCTGCTCCTCGATGGTTGCAGCGATGGTCGTCGAGATGTCCGAAATCCTGGCGATGGTGGCGCCGATCTCCTTGATCGCGCTGACCGAGTCTTCGGTCGCCGCCTGCATGCCCATGATCTGTGCGCCGATCTCGTCGGTGGCCTTGGCCGTCTGAGCCGCCAGTGCCTTCACCTCGCTCGCCACCACGGCGAAGCCGCGGCCGGATTCGCCGGCGCGCGCAGCCTCGATGGTAGCATTCAGCGCCAACAGGTTGGTCTGTTCGGCGATCGCGGTGATGAGCTTGACGACGTCGCCGATCCGGCCCGCTGCCTTCAGCAGTTCATTGATGCGCAGGTCGGTCTGCTCCGCCTGCCTCACGGCCTCGTTCGCAATGCGGCTGGAATCGTGGACCTGCCGGCTGATCTCGACAACCGACGTGCTCATTTCCTCGGCGGCGGAAGCCACCGCGCCGACATTGGTGGAAGCCTCCTCGGAAGCCGCGGCGACCATGCCGGAGAGCTGCTGCGTCTGCTCAGCGGTGCCCGACAGCGTGCCGGCGGCGGCCTCGAGCTGCTGGGATGCCGACGATACCGTGCTGACGATGCCGCCGACGGCGGACTCGAAAGCGTCGGCAAGCTTGATCATTTCCGACTTGCGTCGTGCGGCCGCAGCGGCTTCCTGATCTTTCCGCTCGGCTTCCATCTGTTCGATGCGGAGCAGGTTGTCCTTGAAGGTGTGGGCCGCGCGGGCGTTGTCACCGACTTCGTCGCCGCGGGCCGTGTAGGGAATCTCGACGGCCTTATTACCGCCGGCGAGTTGCATGAGCACGTCGCCGATACGCCGGATCGGTCGGGCGATGCTCAACACCGAAAAAACCGCGGAGGCGATCAACATCACCATGACGAATGCGCCGACGATGAACGCGAAGTTGGCGACACGATCCAGTTCCGCCAGCAGCTCGCCTCTGCGTCGTGCCGCGAATTCGTTGGCGACGCCCACCAAGTCGTCAATGCGTTTGCTGACTTCCTGGGCCGCCGGGCGCATACGCTCTGTGAGAATGCTCGCCTTCGCCGTTTCGGCCGCGGCCTTGGCGTCGCCGGCGGCAGCGCCGATGACGGCCTTTTGCGCCGTCGCCAGCTCGACGGCACTGGCCAGATAGGCATCCGCGAATCTCTTGGTCTCCCGGTAGGCATCCTGTGTGACCTTCCGCGTCGCCCGTTCCATTGCGGCGTTGATTTCGGTCCCGGCTTCAGTTGCGTGGGTGCGGAGAATCTCGAGGAACTTGTCAACCTCTGCAACTGACGGCGCGGAGCCGATCTCGAGAGCGGCGAGCTGCGCGCGCGCCATCGCCGTCTGCGTCGCCTGCGCATTGCCTTTGTTGAGGTAGTTGATGATGACCAGGCGGTTGGATTCCACAATCGACCGGTGGCCGAGCATCTGGTTGGTCAGGATGCCGCCCACCAAAATGACGCCGATGCCGGCCGTCAGACCCAGCTTTGTACCGATACGAAACTTGAACCGTCCCATGGCGCGCCGCTCCCCTTGCAGTTGAAGCAGTAGGCGACATACAACTAAACCAAACGTAAAAACTAAACCCCGTACAACTACAGGGGGAGTTCCGCAGAAACCGCGTTCTGCGAAACTACCGAAACAAAAAGCTGCGCCGGGGCGCAGCTTTTTCAGGTGAAAATGATGTGGGACGATCAGCGCGTGACGGTCACGGTGGTTCCGACCGGCACGCGTTGATAGAGGTCGGAGATGTCGTCGTTGAGCATGCGGATACAACCGTAGGACACGAAGCCGCCGACCGAGCCCGGCACGTTGGTGCCGTGAATGGCATACTCCCCGCCGGCCAGCGTCATTGCCGCGACGCCCATCGGGTTGCGCGGCGAGCCGCCGGGAATCACGTCGGGCATATAAGGCTTGTCGCGCCTGACTTCGCTCGGGGGCGACCAGGCCGGGTTGAGATACTTGCCGTCGATCTTTGTGGTGCCCGACCATTGCTTGCCGGCCTTGCCGACGCCGACCGGATAGCGCATGGCGCGGCCGGATTCGAGAATGAGATAGAGACGTCGCTCGCCGGTCTTCACCACGATCGTGCCCGGCGCGTATTCGCCGCTGACATCGACCAGCTCCGGCCTCGCTTGTGCCTGCGAAGACATCATAGTGCCCGCAGCCAAGGTGGCGGCCAACGCCACCGCAATCCTTTTTGACATTCCCCAGCTCCGCTCTGCCCGCCCTCTCAGGGGCCCTCAAAATGTCCTTTCAAGCCTTGACGGCCCGCTGTCTTGTCCATCCGTTTTCAGTTTAGTCGCACGAACTGACCGGCTGGTTTCAACGCCAGCCTTCGAGATTGTTTTCGATGGAGGGAACAAAGGGAATGTTCGAAATAAAGTAAATGACCGTAAAACAACACGCAGCGGCGAAGAGTCCCGTGAGGCGGGCTCGCCACTGACAAACGCGTGAGCGATGGGACTGCCGCAAAATTCGGCACTCGCCTCGTCCCGGGGGTCCCGGGACGAGAGGCTTGCTATAGCGTCGTTCTACGCCGGCGCCGACTTCTTGTTCTGCCGGTTCTTCACGAGGTCATCGACCACGGCGGGGTCGGCGAGCGTCGAAGTGTCGCCGAGACTGGAGGGCTCATCCTCGGCGATCTTGCGCAGGATGCGGCGCATGATCTTGCCGGAGCGGGTTTTCGGCAGGCCCGGTGCGAACTGGATCTGGTCGGGGGACGCGATCGGGCCGATGTCCTTGCGCACCCAGGCGACCAGCTCTTTCCGCAGCTCCTCGGTCGGCTCGGTACCGGCCATCAACGTCACATAGGCGTAAATGCCCTGGCCCTTGATGTCGTGGGGATAGCCGACCACAGCCGCTTCCGACACCTTGGCATGCGCCACCAGCGAGCTTTCGACCTCGGCGGTGCCCATGCGGTGGCCGGAGACGTTGATGACGTCGTCGACGCGGCCGGTGATCCAGTAATAGCCGTCGGCATCCCTGCGGCAGCCGTCGCCGGTGAAATACTTGCCCTTGTAGGTCGAGAAATAGGTCTGCTCAAAACGGGCGTGGTCGCCATAGACCGTGCGCATCATCCCGGGCCAGGACTTGATGAGGCAGAGATTGCCCGTGGCTTCGCCCTCGAGCACCTTGCCGTCGGCATCGACGATCTCAGGCACCACGCCGAAGAACGGCCGCGTCGCCGAACCCGGCTTGAGTTTTGTGGCGCCCGGCAGCGGCGTGATCAGGATGCCGCCGGTCTCGGTCTGCCACCAGGTGTCGACGATCGGACAGCGGCCGTCGCCGACCACGCGATAATACCATTCCCAGGCTTCCGGATTGATCGGCTCGCCAACGGTGCCGAGCAGCCGCAGGCTCTTGCGCGAAGTCTTTTTCACCGGCTCGTCACCGCCCTGCATCAGCGCGCGGATCGCGGTCGGTGCGGTGTAGAAGATGTTGACCTTGTGCTTGTCGATGACGTTCCAGAACCTGGAGGTGTCAGGGTAATTCGGCACGCCCTCGAACATCAGCGTGGTGGCGCCGTTCGCCAGCGGCCCATAGACGATGTAGCTGTGGCCGGTGACCCAGCCGACGTCGGCGGTGCACCAGAAGATGTCGCCGTCGTGGTAGTCGAACACGTATTGATGCGTCATCGACGCGTATACGAGATAGCCGCCCGTGGTGTGCAGCACGCCCTTCGGCTGACCGGTGGAGCCCGATGTGTAGAGGATGAACAGCGGGTCTTCCGCGTGCATGTGCTCGCACGGGCATTCCGTCGTCACCAGCTTGGCCACTTCGTGGTGCCAGAAATCGCGCGTTGGATTCATGTCGACGGCAGCGCCAGTGTGTCTCACGACGACGACCCAATCGACGCCACCCGCTTTCTCGATCGCGGCGTCGACATTGGCCTTCAGCGGCACCTTCTTGCCGCCGCGCAGTCCCTCGTCGGCGGTGATGATGACCTTGGACTGGCAGTCGGTAATGCGCTGGGCGAGGCTGTCCGGTGAGAAGCCGGCGAACACCACGGAATGAATGGCGCCGATCCGCGCGCAGGCCAGCATTGCATAGGCCGCTTCCGGGATCATCGGCAGATAGATGGTGACGCGGTCGCCCTTCTTGACGTTCCGCGTGCGCAGGATGTTGGCCATCTTGCAGACTTCGTCGTGCAACTGGCGATAGGTGATATGCTTGGACTGCGAGGGATCGTCGCCCTCCCAGATAATGGCGGTCTGATCGCCGCGCTTGTCGAGATGCCGGTCGATGCAGTTCCAGGCGGCGTTCAGGACGCCATCCTCGAACCATTTGATCGAGATGTTGCCGGGGGCGAAGGAGGCGTTTTCGACCTTGTGGAAGGGCTTCATCCAGTCGATGCGCTTGGCCTGTTCGGCCCAGAAACCATTGGGGTCCGAGACCGAGCGGGCGTACATTTCGCGGTACTTGGCGTCATCGACATAGGCGCGTTTGGCCCAATCGGCGGATACGTCGTAGATCTTCTCGGACATGTTACCCTCCCACTCATTGCGGCCGGATGCTCGGCGGCCACAAGTCGTCCCTGATTGTTGCAGCGATTATGCGTCGCGGGACGATGCCCGGACAAGGCGGAACGTGTGCGACCTTGGTCGGCCAGCCGGTTTCCGGCCTTGTCGCGGATCAAAGTCAGGTCATTTTCGCGGGTCCCGCTCAGGGCAAATCAACGTTATCGGCGGAATGGCTCCCATGGCCGGTATCTAATAACCGTCAATGACGGAATCGGGACTCGCAAAGTGGTTCGTTACCCCCTAAATGGCCTCCCCGGGGCCGGCGGCCTCCCGGAACAAGCCATAACAAACGGCATTACCGGCGAAACAGGCGGAGTAGGGCGACAACGCATATGATGGATCAGCAGAATTTCGAGGCTACGCGGCCCGTTTCCGCCGATCCTGCCGTTGCATTGGCCGAAGCGCTCGGGCAACTGCCAAAGGAACCGTCCAAATCGTCCGCGGCAAAGCCGCACATCATCGCCTCCGTCGAAGCACTGGCACAGGAACTTGGCCTCAAACTCGGCGATCAAAACGGCCTGACCATCCGCCGCATCAAGCGCGGAAAAAGTTATTCATTCATTCGCGCCAATGGCACGCAGATCCGCCACGCCGGAACGATCCGGCGCCTGCATTCGATGGCGGTGCCGCCGGCCTATCGCGACGTTCGCTATTCGGCCGATCCGAACTCGCATCTGCAGGCGGTCGGCTTCGATGCCGCTGGCCGGTTGCAGTATCGCTACCACGCTGATTGGGAAAAGGTTCGCGAGCACCGCAAGGCGCACCGCCTGGCCAAACTGGTCGCGGCGCTGCCCAAGATCCGGCGGAAGGTCTCTGCGTATCTGTCGGGCGAGGAGCCGACGCGGGAGTTCGCACTCTCGGCCGTGATCGAGTTGATCGCGCGCACCGCCATCCGTCCGGGCAATGAATCCTATGCCCGCCTCAACGGCACCCGCGGCGCCACCACGCTGTTGAAATCGAACGTCACGCTGGAGGACGATTGCCTGGTCCTGACCTTCAAGGCCAAGGGCGGCAAGGCCGTGCGCAAGGAATGCGACGCCGCCAAGCTGGTGCGCGCGATCGGCATCCTGCGCACCGTGCCGGGCAAGCGCATGTTCCAGTACCGCGACAGGTCTGGCGTCGTGCGCGCCGCCTCGACCACGGCCGTGAATGCGTTTCTGCGCGAGATCGCCGGTATCAAGATTTCGCTGAAGGATTTCCGCACGCTGATGGCATCGGCCGTGGTGCTGGAATCGCTGTCGCGGATTACACCCGCAGCAAGTGAGCGCGGCCGCAAGAAGCAGGTGCTCGAAGCCGTGCGCGCGGCGGCCGACGAACTCTCGAACACGCCGGCGATCTGCCGCAAGAGCTACGTCCACGACACCATCGTCACCGCGTTCGAAGACGGCATCCTCGAGCGCTTTGCCGCGACGATGAAGGGCTACCGAACGCAAGCGAAACGCGAAGCGCTGCTGGCGCAGGTGGTGACGGCGGCGGCTGCGGCGTAAACCGTAGCTCTCGTAGAAGCCGTAGGGTGGGCAAAGCGAAGCGTGCCCACCGTCTATCGACATCGGGATACTGAATGGTGGGCGGAGCCTGTCATCGGGCGCGCATTCGCGCGACCCGGTGGCTTTGCCCACCCTACTCAATGGCGGTCCTACGCAGTGACGCGCGCTACATCCCGCCCATCTTGCAGACCAGCTTCCACTCTTCCGCCGTGACCGGCTGCACCGACAGCCGCGAATATTTCACCAGCGCCATGCCGGCGAGCTTCTTGTCAGCCTTGATCGCGGCCATCGTCACCGGGGTCTTCAACGGCTTGTCGGCCTTGATGTCGACGCAGACGAATTTGCCGGTCTTGTCGGTCGGATCGGGATAGGCTTCCTTGATGACCTCCGCGATGCCGACGATCTCCTTGCCCTCGTTGGAATGGTAGAAGAAGGCTTTGTCGCCCTTCTTCATGTTCACCAGATTCTGCCGTGCGGTAAAATTGCGCACGCCAGTCCAGGCTTCGCCCTTTGCTCCCTTTGCGACCTGCTGGTCCCATGACCAGGCCGACGGTTCAGATTTCACCAGCCAGTACGCCATCGTCATTCCTCCGCCTTGAACGGCCGCGTCAGCAGGCCCTCGATCGCCGCGTCGATCGTCACCTTGCCGCCGAGGATCGCCGCGACCGCATTTGATACCGGCATATCGACGTTCTGCGAAGCCGCCAGTTCGATCAAGACCGGCGCGGTGAATTCGCCTTCGGCGAGCTTGTCGCGGTTCGGCGGCTCGCCGCGCCCGAGCGCGACGCCGAATGCCAAATTGCGAGACTGCGGACTGGAGCAGCTCAGGATCAGATCGCCGAGACCCGACAGGCCCGCCAGCGTTTCGCTGCGCGCGCCGCAGGCGCGGCCGAGCCGCGCGAGTTCGCTGAAGCCGCGCGTGGTCAGTGCGGCCAGCGCCGAGGCGCCGAGCTGACGGCCGACGACGATCCCGGCTGCGATCGCCAGCACGTTCTTGGCCGCGCCGCCGATCTCGACGCCGCGAACATCCGTGGTGTGATAGGGCCGGAAGGTTGATGAGCCCAGCGCCTGCACCAGACGGCTCGCCAGCTTTTCGTCCCTTGCCGCAAGCGTCACGGCGGTCGGAAGGCCTCGCGCGACGTCGTCGGCGAAGTTCGGTCCCGACAGGATCGCCGGGATTGCTTCCGGTATGGTCTCGGCAATGATCTCGGTCATGAACCGGTGGGTGCCGCGCTCGATACCCTTGGCACAGGCGACGACGGGTGTCTTTGGCTTGAGGTGCGGCGCTAGCGTCGCCGCGGCTTCGCGCAAGCTTTGCGCAGGCGTCGCAAGCAGGACGACGTCCGCGCGCGCCGCGGCAGCGATGTCGGCCGTGACGCCGATGCTGCTGTCGAGGCTCACGCCGGGTAGTTTTGGATTGTTTCGCGTCGTCTGCATCTGCGCGGCGCTTTCGGCGCTTCGCGCATAGAGCACGACCTTGCGGCCGGTGCGCACCGCGGCGCAGGCGAGCGCGGTGCCATAGGCGCCACCGCCGATTACCGCGACGGAATTGAAGGACGCCATGTCAGAATCCTGCGCGGGTGTTGGCGAAGCCGGCCGGTGCGGTTGCGTTGGCGTCGAGCAGCCAGCGCGCGCGCGGCGGCGCATCCATCGTATCGGTCAATCCCAGCGCCATCCGCTCCGCGCCGGCCCAGGCGATCATGGCGCCGTTATCGGTGCAGAGCGCAGGCGGCGGAATGATCAGCGTGGTCTGCGCCTTCGAGGCCACATCCTGCAGCGCCCCGCGAATGGCATGATTGGCGGCGACGCCACCGGCGGCGACCAACGCGCGGGGCGGGCCGAATTGCTCATGAAACAGTCGCAAGCCGACGCTCAGCCGATCTGCGGTCGATTCCAGCACCGCGGCCTGAAAACTGGCGCAGAGGTCGCTGACGTCCTGCGGCTCCAGCGGCGCCAGGCGGTTGGCCTCATTGCGAACCGCCGTCTTCAATCCCGACAGCGAGAAATTCGCATCCGGCCGGCCGAGCATCGGCCGCGGAAAGGCGAAACGTTTGGCGTCGCCACTTCCCGCCGCGCGCTCGACCTCAGGGCCGCCCGGATAGGGCAGCGACAACATCTTTGCGACCTTGTCGAAGGCTTCCCCCATCGCGTCGTCGACGGTGGTGCCGAGCCGGACATATTTGCCGACACCGACCACGGCGACGATCTGGGTGTGACCGCCGGAGGCGAGAAACAGGCAATAGGGAAAGACGAGCGCGCAAGTGAGCCGCGGCGTCAGCGCGTGCGCTTCGAGATGATTGACCGCAATCAGCGGCGTGTCATGCACCATCGCAATGGCCTTGGCGGTGGTGAGTCCGACAATCACGCCGCCGATCAGGCCGGGGCCTGCAGCGGCCGCTACCGCCGACAATTGCGCGAAGCCGACATTGGCGTCCTCCATGGCCTGGCCGACGATCCCGTCGAGCAGGTCGACATGGGCGCGCGCCGCGATCTCCGGCACCACGCCGCCGAAACGGGCGTGTTCTGAGGTCTGCGAGCGCACGATATTGGATAGAATCTTTCCGCTTCCGTCGCGCTGGCGCTCGACCACGGCGGCTGCGGTTTCATCGCAGGTGGTCTCGATACCCAGCACCAGCATCGGCTTGTCGTTGTCCAATTTGAACCCTTGTTTAGCCCTTGCGCTATCGCCAAAAACAACGCTTCCGTAACCGGGTAGCATTACGAGGTCACAACGTGCAATCGCCTGCGCGTGCCTGAAACCGGTTTGGCGGAGATCTGAAATATGGCCGTTCTCGTGACGCGACCAAGTCCGGATGATGAGATGACGGCGAAGGCCCTCCACGCGCGGGGGTTCGATGTGCTGCGCGCGCCGATGCTGCGGTTCGAGCCGGTGCCGTTCCAAGACGATGCGGACGCGGCCTATGGCGCCGTCATCGTCACCAGCGCCAACGCGCTGCGCGCCATCGCGCCCCATCTTGCCGACAGCCGGCTTCTCAAACTGCCGTTGTTCGCGGTCGGAGAAAATACCGCGGCGGCGGCCCGCGATGCGGGGTTTGGCGACGTGATCGCCTCCAGGGGCGACGCCGGCGCGTTACGCGATCTGGTGCTGGCGAACGCGAAATCGAGGCAACTGAAGAAGACGAGCCCGATCCTGTACCTTGCCGGCGCCGACCTCGCGCGCGACCTTGCCGGCGAACTCGGGGAGAAGGGTTTTACGGTGGTGACGCATACCACCTACCGGATGGTGCCCGTGCCCAGCCTGCCGCGGGAGATATCTGACGCTTTCTTGGCGCATGAGGTCGAGGCCGTGCTGCATTACTCGCGGCGTAGCGCGCGTGCGTTTCTGGAGGCGGCGCGCTTCGGCGGCGTCGAAATCTCGGCATTGGCGCTGCCGCAGTGCTGCATTTCGGCAGGCGTCGCCGCGGTGTTGCGGGACGCCGGCGCGACCCAGGTCACGACGGCGGTTTCACCGGATGAAAACGCCCTGTTCGAGGCGCTGGACCGGGCGTTGCAGGCCCGATCGGGTCCTAATCTTTAAGTCTGAGCATGGTCTTATCGGAAAACCGGTGCCGCCACGGCCGGATCATGCTCTAAGACGTCTCGATTCTGCTAAGTTCCGGCATCTAACCACCTTAAGGGAACCGCGTGATGGTCGATAACAGGCCCGAAGACACTGGATCGTTGCCCGAATCGGGGCGGCCGAAGCGTGAGCCGCCGACCATCGATCTCGATGCCTCCGAAGTATCGAGCGAGACCAAGAGTGCTGGCGAGGCGCCATCCGAGCCTGAGGCTGAACCCGCGCCCGAGGTCGCCCAAGCGCCGGTTGAGGAGGCTCCAGTTGAGGAGTCACGGGTTGCGGAGCCGCCGTCCCGGCCCGTGTCGCCCTGGGTCGTCGCGCCGGTTTCCGGCGCGGTCGCGGCGGCGCTGGTGATCGGCGTCGGCTGGATGCTGGGCTGGCCCGCGATTCAGCCGGCCTCCGTATCGCAGACCGCACAGCTCAACGCCGCCGCCATCGACGGTTTGACCGCGCAAATCGCCGGCCTCGAATCCAAGGTGGGCAAACCGGTGGCCGATCCCGCCGCGGCCGCGCGCACTGACGCACTTGAAAAATCGGTCGCGACGCTGCGCGGGGAACTCGCCACGGCGCGTACGCAAAGTGAGAAGCTGGCATCTGCCATCAACGAGGTGAAGTCGGCGCCGCGCGGCGACGGCACCGTGTCGCCTGATCTCGCCGCTTTCGCCGAACGCATCGCCAAGGTCGAGAGCCAGATGCGGGCGCAGAGCGCCGAGATCGCGCAACAAGGCAGCAAGCTTGCCGACACGACAGCCGACGCCAAACCTGCGGATGATATGCCGCTGCGCCGTGTGGTATCGGCAGCGCTGCTCGATGTGCTGGTCAGAATCGGCGATCCCTATCCGACGGCGCTCGCCGCAGCCAAGGCGCTGGCACCAAATCCCGAAGCGCTGAAGCCGCTCGATGAATTTGCCGAGAAGGGCGTGCCGCACGCCGGCAAGCTGAGCACGGAACTGTTGGCGCTGGTGCCAAAACTGTTGCCGGCCCAACAGAGCGCCGCCACCACCGGCACCGGCATCGTCGATCGTTTGCAGGCGGGCGCTGCCAAACTGGTCAAGATCGAGCGCACCGATACCGCCGGCACGGACCGCGGCGCTGTGGTGGCGCGTATCACGGCGGCTGCGCTGCGCAACGATTTCAATGAGGCGCGGCAAGAATTGAAGACGCTGGAGCCAGCCGATCGCGCCGCGGCGCAATCATGGCTTGCGTCGGCCGATGCGCGCGACGCCGCGCTGGCCGCATCCCGTCAATTTGCGACTGAGGCCATGGCTGTGCTCGCCAAACCGGCGCAATAAGGATTTCAATGGTCCGGATCATTCTGTTTCTGCTGTTGATCGCGCTCGGTGCAGCGGGCGCGGCCTGGATTGCCGAGCAGACCGGCGATGTCGTGTTGTCGTGGGGCGGCTATCGCGCACAGACCACGCTGCCGGTGTTCATGCTGGCGCTCGGCATCGTCATCGTCGCGGCGATGATGCTGTGGGCGACCCTGCGCGGCCTGTGGCGCACACCGCAACGGATCCGCCGCAATCGGCGCGAACGTCGTCAGGCCCGCGGCCGGCATGCGATCACGCAAGGCCTGCTCGCGATCGGCCATGGCGATTCCACGGCTGCCCGCATCCACGCGGACGCTGCGCGAAAGCATGCGGCGCATGATCCGCTGGCCCTGCTGCTGCACGCGCAATCGGCGCAGCTCGACGGCGACCGCGAGGGCGCGCAGCGCGCCTTCCGCGCCATGGCCGAGCGTGAAGACACGCGGCTGTTGGGCTTGCGCGGCCTGTTCATCGAGGCGCAGCGCGCCGACGATCCCGTCGCCGCCGTCATGCTCGCCGAGGAAGCACTAAAGCTGTCGCCGTCGTCGTCATGGGCATCGCACGCCGTGCTCGGCTTCTGCTGCGCCAAGGGCGACTGGGGCGGCGCGCTAAAGATCCTCGACAACAATCAATCGGCCGGGCTGATCGACAAGGCGACCTATCGCCGGCAGCGTGGCGTGCTGCTGACCGCGCGCGCGCTCGAACTGGAAAAGGTCGATCGCGACCTGGCGCGCGAGAGCGTGATGGAAGCGGTCAAGCTGGCGCCGACGCTGGTGCCCGCCGCGGTGCTGGCGAGCAAGTTCGAGAGCGAAGCGCACCAGGTGCGGCGCTCGATGCGGCTTGTCGAGACGGCGTGGCTGGCGCAGCCGCATCCGGATCTGGCCGATGCCTATGCCCATGTGAAGTTGGGGGATTCCGCGCGGCAACGGCTGGTGCGGGTGGAGACGCTGGCAGCGAAAGTGCCTGGTCACATCGAGGGCGCGCTGGCGATCGCGCGCGCTGCGATCGATGCGTCTGAGTTTACCAAGGCACGCGAGGCGCTGGCGCCCTTCATCGCTCAGCCGACGCAGCGGGTCGCGCTGTTGATGGCCGAGATCGAGCGCACCGAGCACGGCGATAGTGGCCGTGCGCGCGCGTGGACCTTGCGCGCGGTGCGCGCGCTGCACGATCCGGCCTGGACCGCGGACGGCTATGTCAGTGATCGCTGGCGGCCGGTCTCCCCCGTCACCGGGCGGCTCGATGCCTTCCAGTGGCAGACGCCGGTCGCGGCGCTGCCGTCCGACAAGGCGAGCACGATCGAATCCTCCCCGTTCGAGGAAGCCATGTTGGCAACGCCGCGCCGTGCCGTGGTGATTGCACCGCCCGAGGCCGTGGACGAGCAGCCCGCCGAGCCCGCCGCCCCGGTTACGCCCGAAACGCCCGCGGCACCGGCCGCGCAGGACAATGTGCCGCCACCCGCGGCTGCCGCCGAAGTGCCTCCCGCCGAGGCTCCCCGCCCCGAAGCAGCCACCATTCTTCCGACGCCGGAGCCAGCCCCGCCCAAGCCGGCCGAACCGGTACCAAGCCAGCCGGCCCCGCTGTTCCGTTCGCGGCAGGATATTCCAAAGACGGTTCCGGCCTCGATTCCCGCCGTAATCCCCCTCATTCGAGCCCCGGACGACCCTGGTATCGACGAGGACGGCCCGGCGGACGAATTCGCGGAACAACTCGCCCCGCCCAAGGCCCAGGCCGGCGGCTGGCGGGGATTTTTGTCACGTTGGGGCGGCAGCTAGCGTTTCGGAGGCCTAGCGTTTTTCTTGCCAATCGGGGCGCTCCCCGATATCAGGTGCGGGCGTTCGCGGCTAACGCCCGGACGCCGCTTCGGTCCGCCGCAATAGCTCAGTTGGTAGAGCACGTCATTCGTAATGACGGGGTCACAGGTTCGAGTCCTGTTTGCGGCACCACGCTTTTCCGAAATTCTCAGAACTCGTCAGGCACGCTCACAACTCCGTTGCGTGACCTGTCTCACATAAAGCACCGCCTGTCCGGCCTAGTCTCCGCCTCGACCTCAAGGGGAGACACCGACATGCGTAAGCTCATTCTCATCGCAGGATTCGTTCTGGCGTCCGCTGCTGCTCAGGCTGGGGATCGGAGCTTGTCGCTGGGTGGCATCGAGCGGGCGTCCGCGAAGGCCGTCGATGCACCGAAAACCGCTGAAGTCCCGCAGCCGCCGGAACCGCCGAAATATGTCGAGCGGCCGGCGATCGAGCCCAAGGCCGAGACTCCGAAGGCTGAGACATCGAAGGCCGAGGCACCCAAGGTGGCGGCAAAGGTTCAACAGCCGGCCGCTGAGCGGTCGAGAGCCGAGCGCGGGAGGCCCGTTGCCCGGAGAACGGCGTTCATGTCGAGAAACATGAAGCCGCGCCGCAGGCACCACTGGATCGAAGCGCGCATCGTCCGCGAGCTGCATCGCCACGGGATCTACTGGTAAACACTGCCAAAGCAAAACGCGCCCCTCGGGATTACTCCGAGGGGCGCGTTTTGCGTGACGCTTGAGCCTATCGGCTTACTGCGAAACCGTCTGCACCACGCTGCTGATCGGGCGGCTGGCGACCGCAGGCATTTTCTGGTCCTTCACCAGCATCGCGTCGTATTCGGGCAGGGTTTCGAGCTGCTCCTTGGCCTTCATCTGCACGACCTTGTAGCCGCCGGCTTTGAGGCGGCGCAGCAGCGTCGGCAAAGCCAGTGCGGTATTTTTCTGCAGATCGTGCATCAGGATGACGCCCTTGCCCTGCTTGTCGAGCTTGGTCATGACGTTCTGGATCACCTGGTCCGGACCCGACGATTTGAAGTCGTTGGAATCGACATCAACTGAAAACATCGAGATGTTGCGCGAGGCGAGATAGCCGAGCGCGGCCTGCGTGTGCGCGAGCCCCGGGAAGCGGAAGAACGGCGCGGGTGCCGTTCCCAGCGCCATCTTCACGGCGCTAAAGCCCTTCTCGATCTCCTCTCTCACCTGCGGCTCGGTCAGCTTCTTGCCGTCGAGATGGGCGTGCGACCAGGTATGCGAGCCGATGGTGTGGCCGGCGGTCGCGACCTGCTTGAGAATCTCGGGATGATAAGTCGTGTGCTTGCCGACCGGGAAGAACAGGGCCTTGGTGCATTCATCCGATAGCGCCTTGAGCACAGCGGGCGTGGTCGGCCACGGGCCGTCGTCGAAGGTCAGCACGACCTCCTTCTCAGTCAGGAAGTCGAACTGCTTGTATTGCAGGAAGCCGAAGCCGGGGCCGCCGGTGGTGTCGATCACGACGGTGCGGCTGACGCCGAGTGCGTCGGGATTGGCGCAGGCCGATCGCATCGGCTGGGCTGCGGGAATGGGCGCGGGGGCAGGGGTCGGCTTCGAGAGCGAGCCCGTGGTCTCGACGTCGTCCCTCAGTGCGGGCCTGGCTGCGGCGGGCGCCGGCTCGGCCGCACGGGCGGCAACGGTTTGGGGTGCAACCGCGTCGGCCCGCGGCGAGGAGGTCCAGAACCAAACGCCGGTGATCACCAGCGCCGTCACTACACTGGCCAGCATCAGGCCCAACGCATTACGCATCGCTACTCTTTCCACATACTCGGGGTACACACACGCAACGGGCCATTAATGCCAACAATGTCTTAACGTCTCGCGAACAAGCGCCGGTTAGGACAAGGAAATGAGGGTGTTATGCGCGAGTGAGGTCAGTCACAGTCGCCCCGCGGTTCCGAGCGCATGCTCCTGCCATCAACAACGGGCTCGCCTGCCGAGCCAACAGGAGCCGACAATGACCGCAGTGTTCTTCAATGCCGTTCGCAAGGTCAGTCTAGTGCTGGCCTTGACCGCCTCGTTCGCCGCTGCTTCGTCGACCGCGAGCTTCGCCTTCACCTCTGAGCAGCAGCAGATGTGCACCGGCGACGCATTCCGCCTCTGCAGCTCGGAAATCCCGAATATTCCGAAAATCACCGCCTGCATGATCAAGCATCGCGCCGACCTGAGCGCGGGCTGCCGCACCGTGATGGATCGCGATCTCGCGGCGAAGAAGGGCAAGCTCGCCGCGCAATAGTCGGCCCTCCGGCTTCCGGGAACGCTTGCGGCGATGCGACGCAGGCGTTTTTCGTTTTGCGGCGTTCACAACGCGAACGAGGCATTTCACCGTTCACAAATGCGTGCGGCCGGGATTCTGGCGCGCTGGATTCCTGTTTGACGCGTTTTCCTGACGCGGACCGGTTCCAACCTCGCCAGAAAACGCTATAGAGCGCGCTGATCGCGTTTCCCGGCTACGAAGGCATAACAAATGACCAAGATCCTTTTCGTCATTCCGCTGATCCTGATGGCCTCAAGCGTGTCGGCACAAACACAAAAAAGAGAGGGGCATGACGAGTGCGCGCGCGACGTCTCGCGGTATTGCCGGGCGCAGATGCAGGATGGTGATCAGGTCATTCTGGCCTGCCTGAAGCAGAACCGCTCACGGATCAGCAAGGCCTGCCAGCGGAAGCTAGCGGGCGCCGGGCAGTAGAAGGCGCCGGGCGGCCGCGATCTATCCCGCTCCGTTTCCGTTGGCGCGCAGCGATTGGTAGAAATCGTAGATCAGCAGCGCCATCACCAACACGCAGATGATGATCAGCGGCACTGCCTTGATCCACCAGAGCAGGATGCCGAGAAAAGCGCAGACACCGGCGAGGCCGATCAGTCCGGTGATCAAATTCGTCATCTGTCGCTCCTTGTTTTCGCGCGACGCGCACTGGTCTTAGCACGGGTCTTGGCACCGGTTTTGGCAGGCGCGGCTCTGTCGCGGCCGCCTTTTCCGAGAGTTTTGACTAGCCAGTTGGCCGTCCGCAGGAGCCGCGCATCGTTGCCGCGGCGCCCAATCAACTGAACGCCAATGGGCAGGCCGCTGTCCGATTGCAGCAGCGGCAGCGTCACCGCCGGCGTGCCGAGATAGGTCCACATCGAGCAGAACACGGGGTTGCCGGTACTGTCGAGGCCGCGCGGCGCCGGGCCCGGTGCAGACGGGGTCAGAATCGCGTCGTATTCGCCAAACACGCCGTCGAGCGTCGCGTTGAGCGGCGCGCTGCCGGCCAAGGCGCGTGTGTAGTCGACGGCCGGAACCTGGCGCCCGCGCTCGATCAGCGCGCGCAGTACCTGGCTTAGGGATTCGCCGCCCTGCTCGAAATCGCGATGCAGGTTGTGCGCCATCTCCACTTCCATGACGGTGCGGTGCATGTCGACAGCGCGGTCGAAACTCGGGCCGATCTCGACCTCGGAAACTTGCTCGCCCAGCACTTCCACCAATTCGGCAAACGCCTCCGTCGTCACCTGCTCGACATGCTTCCACGCGGGCGAGCGCACGAAGGCGAACCGCGGCGGAAATGGCGGCTCGCTTGCCGCCATTTCGACAAAGCGGGGAGGGGCAAGAGGGCGCGTATCCGGATCTTCCTCGTCGAAACCCGCAAGCGTCTGTGCCAGCAGTGCTGCGTCGTCGACCGATCGCGCAAACACGCCGACATGATCGAGTGCCCGCGATAGCAGTAGCGCGCCACTCCGTGGAATGAGACCGTGTGTCGGCTTGAAGCCAACCACCCCGCAGAAGGCAGCAGGGCGGATCACGGACCCGTTGGTCTGCGAGCCGATGGCGCCCGGCACCATCAGCGCCGCAACCGCCGCGGCGGAGCCCGACGACGATCCGCCCGGCGTGTGAGCCGGGTTGTGCGGATTTCGGGTCTTGCCGGGATTGAAATAGGCATACTCGGTCGTCACCGTCTTGCCGAGGATCACGGCCCCTGCGGCCCGCAGGCGCGCCACCGCCGTCGCGTCGCGGCGCGGCGTGCGTCCGGCCCACAGGCTGGATCCGAACTCCGTCGGCATGTCGCCGGTATCGAAGATGTCCTTGATGCCCAGCGGCACGCCATGCAGCGGGCCTGTGGCCTTGCCCTGCTTGCGATGGTCGTCGGCGGCCTCGGCCTGCCGCATCGCGTAGTCGCGATCGAGGAATGCCCACGCCTCGATGTCGCGATCGGCCTCGTCGATGCGTTTCAAACAGTCGGCGACAAGCTCCGCTGAGCTGAGCCGGCCGTCGCGGATGCCGGCCGCCGCTTCCGCAAGCCCGAGCGCATTGAGGCTCATGCGCATCCTTTCAGCGCTTTACCGGGCCGGCTCACCGCGATCCATAGAGATAGCTGGGCAGCCACAACGCAATTTCCGGGAAGATGTAGACGAGCGCCATGGTGAGGAAGACCAGGCCGACAAAGGGAAGCGCGCCGGAGAAGATGTCGGTGAGCTTCACTTGCGGCGGCGCCACGCCCTTCAAATAGAAGGCGGCCATCGCGACGGGCGGCGTATTGAACGCAGTCTGTGTGTTCAATGCGACCAGGATGCCGAAGAAGATTGGATCGATGCCATACTGGGGAAGTAGCGGCAGGAAGATCGGCACGAAGATGATGATGATCTCGGTCCATTCCAGCGGCCAGCCGAGCAGGAAGATGATGATCTGGGTCAGCAGCAGGAACTGCACCGGTGACAGATTCAGCGAGGTGAAGAATTGCTCGACCACCGACTGTCCGCCAAGGACGGCAAATACCGCGGAGAACGTCCATGAGCCGATGAACAGGTAGCAGACCATCGCGGTCGCGCGCACGGTCAGATACACCGACTCGCGCATCATCGTGTAGTTGAGCGAGCGATAGGCCGCTGCCAGAACGATGCTCATGAGAGCGCCTACCGCCGCCGCTTCGGACGGCGTCGCCAAGCCGAACAGGATGGCGCCGAGCACGGCGACGATGAGGAGCGCCAGCGGCAGGAATGACGTGGCGAGCGCCCAGATCACCGTGCTGAGAGGCACATTGGTCTGCTCGGGCGGCAGCTTCGGCGCCAGCGCGGGATTGATGATCGCCCGCGCCATCGCGTAGAGGACATAGAACAAGGCCAGCAAGAACCCCGGAAAGAATGCGGCCGCATAGAGCTTGACCGCCGAAACGCCGGCGGTCGCTGCATAGACGATCAGGAGAATGCTCGGCGGAATCAGGATGCCGAGGCAGCCGCCGGCGCAGACCACGCCAGCCGACAGCTTGGTGTCGTAACCCGCGCGCAGCATCGCCGGCAATGCCAGCAGGCCCATCAGCGTGACAACGGCGCCGACGATCCCGGTGGCGGTCGCGAACATTGCGCAGGTGATGAGCGTGGCCACCGCGAGCGCGCCGGGCACGTTCTTCATCGACAATTGCAGCGAGTGGAACAGGCGGTCGAGAATATTGGCGCGTTCGACCAGATAGCCCATGAAGAGAAACAGCGGCACCGCGACCAGCACGTCGCTGGACGTGACCTCGAACGTCTTCTGCACCAGCAGCGTGAAGATGCGGTTCTGGAAGAACTCCTGACCGGGCGTGTAGTACGCGTAGTAGCCGAACGAGACGCCCATCGCCATCAGCGTGAAGGCGATCGGGAAGCCGAGCATGATGATGAAGATGAAAAGCCCCAGCATCAACATGCCGAGTTGAGGGTCGGTCATGCGCCCGCCCCCCTCTCGCTTGGCTCCGCTGCTGCCTGCTGCTGTTGATGCTCGCGGATGATCAGGCTTTCGGTCTCCTCAACGTCGTGCAGGCGTTGCGGCCATCGGCCGGTGCGGATGCACAGCACGCAGCGGATCACTTCAGCGAGCCCCTGCAGAAACAAAAGGAAGCCGGTGATCGGGATCAGCGCTTTCAGCGGAAACACCGGCACGCCGGCCGGACTGAAGATGCTGACTTCGCGGAAGCGCACCGACATATCGGCATAATTCCAGCCCGAATACATCAATGCCGCAATCGCCGGCAGGAAGAACAGAATGTAAAGAATGAGATCCATCGTCGCCTGCGTGCGCGGCGACCAGAGGCGGTAGACCACGTCGGCGCGCACATGGCCGTTGCGCGACAGCGTATAGGCGCCGGCCATCAGGAACATCGCGCCATAGGTGATGTAGCTGATGTCGAACGCCCAGGTGGTCGGCGCACGCAGCACGTAGCGCATGAACACCTCGTAGCTGACACCGAGCGTGAGGACGAGAATCAGCCAGGCGAACGCCTTGCCGACCCATGTGCTGAGTTCATCGATGAAAAACAGAAATTTCTTCATGCGAGTTGAGCTCGCGGTAAATCGCACATCCGGATGTCCCCCAGTTGCTGGCTGAGCGGCGCGTCAACCGCGCCGCCCATTATTCGTACCGCCGATCAAGCGCTGCGAGCTCGTCAGACCTTGAGCACACCCGGGAAGTGATGCTCGAAGGCGCCACGATAATCCGTCGCGTTGGTCATGTTGTAGTAAACCACGCGGCGCACCCATGCCTTCTGCGAGTCCATCACCTTCTTCATGAATGGATCCGACCCGAGCTGGGCGATCAAGCCGTCCCATGCCTTGATCTGCGCATCGAATACGGACTTCGGCGTCCGCTGGACGTTGACCTTGTCCTTGTTGATCAGCTCCTGCAGGTCCTTGGAGTAATAGTCCATCCCCTTCCATTCGTTGGCGGAGGAGACTGCCTCTGCAGCATACTGCAGGATCGCCTTCTGCTCGGCCGCCAGCGCATTGTATTTCGTGCGGTTGAACATGATCTCGAAATATTCCGTCGCCTGATGGTGGCTGCCTAACATGTAGTTCTTGGCGACGTCCTGCGCGCCGAAGCGCCTGTCCGATGTCGGGTTGTTGAACTCGAATCCATCGATCACGCCGCGCTCCATGGCCGGCACGATTTCGCCGCCCGGAAGCTGCGCGACAGAGGCGCCCATCACCTGGAACAAGTCGGCAGCCAGACCCACGGTGCGGTACTTGAGCCCCTTCAGGTCGGCATCACTGGTGATCGGCTTTTTGAACCAGCCGAGCGGCTGGGTCGGCATCGGCATTGCGAAGAAGCTCTTGATATTGACCTTCATGATCTGGGTCTGGAGTTCTTCGAACAGCTCCTTGCCACCGCCGTTGTGAATCCAGCCAAGACCCTCGTTGGCATTAAAGCCGAACACCGGCCCGGTGCCGAACAGCGATGCGGCCTTGTGCTTGCCGTACCAGTAGACGGTCACCGTATGGGCCGCGTCGATCTGGCCGCCATGCACGCCGTCGAATACCTGGAACGGATGCACAACCGAACCGCCCACCAGATAGTCAATACGCAGCCGGCCTCCCGCCATCTCGTTGACGCGCTTCACATAATCTTCGGCCATCTCGTTGAAGACGTCGGCCTTGCCCCACGAGCCCTGCATCTTCAAGGTCGCCGTCTGCGCCCGGCTGACTTGTGGCATCGCAATCGCCGCACCGCCGGCGGCCGCGGCCGTCAGGAAACGGCGCCGCGTCGTTTTTGTATCGCTACGCTTGCTCATGAGCTCCTCCCGGTTGAGATGTCGCCCGCTGTCGCCGCAGGCTTGTTTGTCTCAACGACAAGTCAAAGGCTTGCGCGGCATTTTGGCAAGCGGGAAGTGCGCGGGCTCGTTATGAATCGCTCAATTGGCAGGGTAACGTTGCTATCTCGCAGGCGCGAAGCAGGACCTGTTCGCGTTCGGCGGCGCACCGACGTCTTGCACTTTAGTCGCAGGAAATCGGTGGCGCGGTGTCGGCGGTACGCTGAATCAAGTTGGGCTGATTTATTCCCGCGCCATTTCTGCGCCCAATGGCCGCGGCGCGTCGCCCTTATCGATGGATCAGGTGCTGCTGCCGGCTGCGGTCGCGACCACCGGCAAGACCTCGTTGGCGGCGCGGTCGGGGGTATCTTCCTTCCAGCGGACCGAGCCGAACGGCCGCTCCAGCATGCGGCGGACGCGGATCGGCTCCGGCCCGAGGTGAAAGTCGATCGCGCGCTGGTGCAGGGCGCGCTCGGACTGCGTCGCACGGTTACGCTGGCGCAGATAATCGAGCCAGGTCGGGCAATGGTAGCGCTCGGTCCATAATTCGGGGTCGCCGATGTCGCGCGCGATCGACCAGCCATAGGCGCCGTTGCGCTGGCGGCTGAGCTGCACTTCCTGCATCACATTGTGAAACGCGCGCGCGTTATCCTGCGCGACGCGATATTCGATCTCGACCACCAGCGGTCCGCTGCGCCCCGTGAGCGACAGCCGCACCTCGGGATCGGCAAGCAGTTCGGTGGCATCCTCGTTGCGCGCGCCGACCGGCGGCATGCGCAGCCAGATGCCGAGCAGGGGCGAGATCAGCATCAGGCCAGCCGAAACCAATAGCGCAATCTCCACGCCGGCGAGGTCGGTGAGGTGTCCCCAGCCCCAGCTTCCGACCGCAATGCCGCCGGCGATCGACGCCTGGAAAGCCGCCAGCGAGCGGCCCGCAACCCAGCGCGGCGCTGAGAGCTGCACGCCGATATTGAACAGGGCGACCGCCAGCATCCACACCGCGCCAGCGAGCACGAGCGCAATCGCCGTCAGGACCGCGTTGGTGCTCAGGGCGACCGCCGCGATCGCGCCGGCCATCGATATCGCGCAGGCGCGTACTGCGGCCTCGCCGCTCATGCGCCGCCGTACCTCGCCGATATTCAGCGCGCCGAACACCGCGCCCATGCCGAAGGCCCCGAGCATGATGCCGTAGGTTTGCGCGCCGCCATGCAGGAGATCGCGGGCGACCAGCGGCATCAGCGCCGAGACCGAGCCGCCAATGATGCCGGTGACCAGCGTGCGCGTCAGCACGATCTTGATCGACGGCGAATTAGTGATGTAGCGCACGCCGGAGACCATGGCGCGGTTGAGCCGTTCGCGCGGCAGGCGCGACGGCTCGTTGGCGCGATTCCACAGAAACATCACCACCATCAGCGGCAGATACAGCACCGCATTGACGGCAAACGCCGCCACGGCGCCTGATGTGGCGACTACGATGCCGCCGATCGCCGGACCGAAGCTGCGCGCAATGTTGTAGCTGATGCCGTTGAGTGCGACCGCCGCCGGCAGCGTCTCCGCCGGCACCTGCTCGGTCACCGAGGCCTGCCAGGCCGGCCCGAACAGCGCCATGCCGCTGCCGACGACGAAGCACAGCGCCAGGAGGATATTCGGCGTAACGAGGCCGAGCCACGCCAGCACCGTGAGCGCGGTTGCGCCGACAAGCGCGATGCCGAGCGAGACCAGCGCGACGATTCGGCGGTCGTGCATATCGGCGATGGCGCCGGCCGGCATCGAGATCAGCATGATCGGCAGCATCAGCGCGGTCTGCACCAGCGCGACCTTGTCGGCCGAAGCAGTCATCTGCGTCATCGCCCAGGCCGCGCCGACGCCTTGGATCAAAATCCCCAGGTTGGAAACGAGGCTGGCGAGCCAGATGCGCCGGAACACCGCGTGCCGCAACGGCGCTGCGATGCCATCTGTCGCAAGACGCGAGCGTTTCGGCTGGTCGGTCATGATCGGTTCCGTTGGCGTTCTGTCACCGGCTTGATTCCATTCGAATGTAAAGTGATGCCTGCGAAACCCCTGGCCTGTCCAGTCGAAGCAGCACTATCGGCGGTGCTATCGCACAACTAAGGTATTGAAAAGCAACGGAAGGTTTCGGAATGCGGCTGTCGCGGCGGTTGGTGCTTGGGCGCTGATGCCGATCTCTTGCTCTACGCCGCCCCTGCAGAGAAGGAGCGCCGGTTGATCAGCCAGCGCACCACGGAAGCGCTCGCAGTAAAGAAGGCGGAAGGACTCAAGGGCAGTGTCGGGCCCTGACCTGCAATAAGGTTCCAGCGGGCTCCGAACGATGCTCATGGCCATCGCTTTCGCGATGCGCGGCAAATTGCGCATAGAACGCGTGCTTGGGGTTGATATCATTCCAGTTAATCATTGAATGTGACCCCAAAGCGGGACACGCCATGACGATTGGAATTGAGCGGTTCCGCGACGCGCGCGAACAGCGGCTCGACCAGATGCGACGTAATCATTCGGAGAAGACGACAACAGCTATCCGCTGCGGGCGTTGCGAGCCTGGCGCATGATCCTGTCTGCTCTCATGGGGGCCGCATTCGCAACCAGGAGGACATTCCATGACGCCCACGCGTTTTGTTTCAACTGCTGGCAAGCTGGCCGCAATCTGGCTCGTGGCCGCAGCCGCGACAGTACGTGCCCAGGACAGTGCGCTGCCGGCCGGGTTCAAGACCCAGCCGCTGCTGAAAACGGGTCAAACTCGAGACAAGCAGCCGATTGCCTATCCGAAGACAGACAAGCCAGAGATCATCTCCGTTATTGGGATCATCGAGCCAGGCGGCCGCACGCCATTGCATGAGCACCCGGTACCGACCTACGTGTACGTCCTAGAGGGCGAGGTAGAGTTGCAGAGTCACGGCGGACAGCCGCATCAATACAAAGCCGGCGAAGCGTACATCGAGGCTCTCAATCACCTGCACCAGCTTTTCAATAAGGGCAATGTTCCGGCTAAGGTCCTGGTAGTCTTCGCCGGCGAGGAGGGAAAACCCACAACCGTAGCGGCGAAATAGCCGCTTGTCGTGGCGACATGATCCGCTTCCGCAATTCAATTCAGCCGCCGACGTGGGTGGCTGATTGAATCGGGCGCAGACTTACCTATTGATAAGTGACTGAGCGCGTTAATTTCGGACTGAATGCCTCTGGGGCGATGCAATGATATTGCAAGCAGTCCGGGCTCAGCGAACTAAGTCCGACCTCCGATACAACCTGCTGGCCATCACGCTCCGATGACAAGCTCGAACAACCGAACCGTTCCTCGACCGAAGACCAGCGCCGCGAGCTCGGCCAGGCTGTCAAGCAACGCGGAGGTCAACCGCCCCGTGGTGGCATTATTCAACCAGGAGCGGATCGTGGCGCGGGCGTGGCCGGCCTCCGAGAACCGGATTGCGGTTGCCGAACTGACTTATTAGCTGTTTCCTGACAAATGCGCCTTTGTGGCGCCCGGATCGAATACATAGTTGGAGCCGTAGCCCGCATGAGCGAAGCGATATGCGGGGCGTTGGTCCCGGATATCGCGTCGCTCGTCCGGGCTACGAGAGTGGCGCCAATGAGCATAGCCGAAGCCTACGACATGACGGTCGCGCGCGCACCGCTGGTGCCGCCGAGCCCGCCGCGGGCGCCCGACGACATGACAGTGTTCGGGCGGATGAAGGCGATCCGCGAAAGCCCGATCGGTAGCTGGGGCCAGCGGGCCTATGAGGAAGATATCGTCCAGGGCCGCTTCTTCGGACGCAGCACGTTCATTCTCAACGCGCCGGATGCGATCAAGCATGTGCTGGTCGACAATTACGAAAATTATACGCGCACGCCTGCCGGCATCCGGGTGCTGCGTCCAATTCTCGGCGAGGGCCTTTTGATCGCGGAAGGGCGCGCGTGGAAGCATCAGCGCCGCACGTTGGCGCCGGCATTCACGCCGCGCGCGGTGATGCCGCTCATTCCGCACATGCTGGCGGCGACCGACCAGACAGTCGCCAAGCTGAGAGGCGCCAGCAATGGACACGTTGACCTGCGCGAGGCGATGCAGCGGATGGCGCTCGAGATCGCCGGCCGCACCATGTTCTCGTTCGGGATGGATCGCCATGGCGCCGCCTTGCGCGATTTCGTGATGGAATATGGCGAGCGGCTGGCGCGCCCGCATTTTCTGGATTTGCTGTTGCCGCTGAACTGGCCAAGCCCGCAGGACATTGCGCGCGGCCGCTTCCGCAAGCGCTGGACTGCATTCATCGGCATGCTGATGGCCGAGCGCCGCGCTGCCGGCAAGCAGGAGGGCGCGCCGGCGCGCGATCTGTTTGACCTGATGGGCGATGCGCGCGATCCGGAAACCGGCGAAGCCTTCTCCGACGAACAACTCGGCGATCAGGTCGCGACCATGATTCTCGCCGGCCATGAGACGACGGCGACCGCACTGTTCTGGGCGCTCTATCTCCTGGCGCTCGATCCTGCCACGCAGGAGCAGGTGGCGAGCGAAGTACAGACCGCGGCCGTCAACGGCGCGTCCGATATCGAGCGGCTGAAATTCACGCGCGCGGTGATCGACGAAACGATGCGGCTCTATCCACCGGCGTTCCTGATCGCCCGCGCGGCGATCGGGGCGGATACCATCGCGGGTCTGCCGGTCAAGAAGAAGGACGTCATTCTGATCGCGCCGTGGCTGCTGCATCGGCACGAAAAACTGTGGCGCAATCCGAGCGCGTTTATCCCGTCCCGCTTCATGACGGGAACGCCGCCCGACCGCTTCGCCTATCTGCCGTTCGGCGTCGGCGCCCGCGTCTGCATCGGCGCGCATTTCGCGCTGGTCGAGGCGACGCTGGCGCTGGCGAAGATGATCGGCGCATTTCGAGTCACGCTGGTCGACAAGGATCCGGTGATGCCGATCGGCGTGGTGACGACACAGCCCGACCGTTCGCCGATGTTTGCCATCACGGCTCGGTAGTCTTTTTTTGATCGGCCGATTGCCGGATCACGCGAAGAAAATGCGTCAGAAAAGGAAGCGCACCTTGCGCAGTCGCTTCGGGAGCGTCATCTAGGTTATTACCATGAGCGATACCCAGGCCCAGTTCGCAGTCTTGAAGCAGACCGCCGATCCCGCGGTGGTCGACGCCATCACGCAACTGATCGCCAAGGGCGAGGACCGCGAGCTCAACCGCATCAACCTGTTGGATTTCTCCGCGCGCTACGGGCTCGACGAGGAAAAGGTCATCTCGGCCTTCCTGCATTCGGCGCGGCTCGGGCTGTTCGATCTCACCTGGAATGTGCTGTGCCCCGGCTGCGGTGGCGTGCTCGGCGCGCACAACACCCTGAAATCCCTCCGCCACGACGATTACAATTGCGCGCTATGCGCCCAAGGTTACGAGGCGTCGGTCGACGACCGCGTCGAGGTCGCCTTCACGGTCAGCCCGCGCGTCAGGCGCATTGCGGCACACGATCCCAACACGCTGCCGATCTGGGAATATAACCGCCAGATGTTCTGGAGCTCGGGGATGGACCTGAGCGAGGAATCGATCAAGCGGCTCATCGATGAAGTCTCGCTCGAAGCCATCGAGTTGCCGGCGGGCGAAAAGGCAGTGCTGTCGCTGCAATTGCCCAACCAGTTCGTGATCGTGTTCGAGCCGGTGACGCATTCGGCGCATTTCTTCGATGTCCAGGGCGAACCGACCCGCGAGCGGCAACAGTTTTCGATCGTCTTCAACAAGCTGCACCCGCCTACGGGCTCGACGGTGATGCGGCCGGGACCGCTACGGCTGTCGCTGGAAAACCAGACGGACCACCGGGTGCTGCCCGCGGTCTGGATCGCCAACGACACGCTCCATGAGCTGCTCGGCAAACGCAAGCCGATCCTGACCGCCAAGCGGATGCTGTCCAACCAGACTTTTCGCGACGTCTTCAAGGCGGATAACCTCAACGTCGATCAGCGCCTCAAGATCACCTCGCTGACCTTCCTGTTCACGGACCTCAAGGGCTCCACCGCGCTCTATGAGCGGGTCGGCGATCTCGCCGCTTTCGACCTGGTGCGGGCGCATTTCCACGCGCTGCTCGAAATCATCGCATCGGAGAAGGGCGCGGTCGTGAAGACGATCGGCGATGCCGTGATGGCGACCTTCATCAGGCCGGAACATGCGATCGTCGCGGGCCTGCGCATGCGGGCGGCAATGGCGACGCTGAATGCCGAGCGCGGCCGGGAGGACCTGATTATCAAGATCGGCATCCACGAAGGTCCGTGCCTGGCGGTCATGCTGAACGAGCGACAGGACTATTTCGGTCAGACCGTCAACATCGCTTCAAGGGTGCAGCACCTGTCGACCTCGCAGGAGATCCACATCACAGGACCTGTGATCGAATCGCCGGGCGTTGCCACCATTCTGGCGAAACAGGCGATCAGGCCGATCCAGAAGGAAGCGGCACTGCGCGGCATCGCCGACAAGGTGATGGTGTACGAGATACCTTAAACGATACTACTCGATCACGATCTCACCGGTCATGCCGAGTTCGGCGTGGGTCTTGCCGTCGCTGGTCTTGATGTCGCAGCGCAGGTCGCTGGCACGGCCGGCGGCGATTGGCACCAGCCACCATTCGGCGGATTGTCCCGGATAGACCTCGATCTCGCGAATCGCGCCCTTGAATTCGGCGAGCGTAACGGTCTTGCCGTTCTGCTGCTGCGTCACCTGCGCCTTGCGCGTGAACACCATCTGCGAGAACGCGTGCGAGGTGAAGTAGTGCGGATCGTTGCTCGAATTGCGTAGGATCAGCTTGTAGAGCTTGCCGGTTTCGAACTTGAGTTGCTTCGGCGCGAATTCGTGTTTGCCGGGCGAGCCGAGATCGACCGTCACCTCGATCGGCGTCTGTCGCGACAGGTCACCTGCCGCAAGCGCGGCGCCCGAGGCGACTCCGAGCACAACGGCGGCGCCGAGCGCAAAGCGGAAGTGGGTCATGCGCGTTCCCCCAGAAATCACTCATTGAAACAACGAGTTCGTTTTCTAATGCAAATGCGAATGATTTGCAATTGAATGACGCCTTGCTGGCTGCGGCAAATCGCGCGGGTCAGATCTTGGCGAACATGTCCTGTCTTTCGACGCACTCGGCGGTGGCGCTCTTGAACCTCAGCCGGCGCGCTTTGACTCACCGATAAGCGACGGCTCTGTGACTGCCTGCAGGTACTGCTAAATCTTCGATGCAGATGTTTTGGTCACTTCAAAGGTGACGCCGATTTAATCTGCCCGCGCAGCCAGGCGTTGATTGCGGAGGCCAGATTTTAAACCCATATTCGACCGACAGGCTTTACAAGACTTTGCAGGTAGATTGATGCTCGACGGACTGCGCCAATTCATTGCCGACATCGTCGCCCCCAACGCGGATCAGGATTTCGCGTTCGACGATACCGGGTATCTTCTCGCGGCAACTGCACTACTGGTCCATGTCGTCTCGCTCGACGGCGAGCCGAGCGTGATCGAGAAGCGCAAATTGCACAGTTTGATCGAAAGCCGCTTCAAGCTCGATCCCGGGACGGCGGATCATTTGATCGCGTCGGCGACGCGGGCGGAAGGCGATGCGGTCGATCTCTATCGTTTCACCAGCGTCATCATGCGTTCGGTGAACGAAGAGGGCCGGCTTCGCATCATCGAGATGATGTGGGAACTGGTATACGCGGACGGCCAGGTGAGCGAGTTCGAGGATAACGTCGTCTGGCGCGCGGCTGACCTGCTCGGCATTTCCTCGCGCGACCGGATCGATCTCAAGCATCGGGTGGCTGAGCGGCAGCCGGTCTCGTCCGCAGGCGCGTCGAAGGCCGAAGACGCAGCAATGTGACAATGCGCGGCGCAGCCACGCATCATTGCAGATGACGAAACTTTGATGTGCGCCGCAACCGGCTGCGACGGTGCGCGATAAGCCTGAAAACATAGGGACTTCAGCGTGTGGAGCACACAGGCCGGCATGGCGCCATGTTTGGGGGATGGCTTGCGCCACACCGCGCGCCTATGCTCTCGTTCCCGTGCTGGCGGCATAACCCTGATTTGATTTTTAAGAGCATTCAACCGTGACCGAGCGTGTGACGCTGATTACTGGTGCATCGGCGGGCATAGGCACCGAGCTGGCGCGCGTTTTTGCATCGAGGGGTCATCGCGTGGCGCTGGTGGCGCGGCGCGCGGATCGCCTGGAAGCGTTGGCGGCGGAAATCAAGGCGGCCGGCGGCGCGGCGCCGATCGTCATTCCCTGCGACCTAGCGCAACCCGACTGCGGCGACAGGATTGCCGAGGCCTTGACCGCCTCCGGCATGGAGGTTGAATACCTCGTCAACAACGCCGGATTTGGCGTGTTTGGCAGAGCAATCCAGCGTGATCGCTCCAACCAGCTTGAGATAATCGCTGTCAATATCCGCGCGCTGACCGACCTGTCACTGCGGTTTTCCGATCACCTGATTCGAAATCGCGGCGGCCTTCTCAACGTCGGCTCGATCGCGGGCTTTCTGCCGGGGCCGGGAATGGCGGTCTATTACGCGTCCAAGGCCTATGTGCTGTCGTTCACCGAAGCGATGCGCGCAGAACTGGCGCCACATGGCGTGCGCGTGACGGTGTTGTGTCCGGGACCCGTGCCTTCGGAATTTCAGGCGCGCGCCGGATTTAGACCCGGCTATGATTCGTCGATCCTCAATATGTCGTCGGCCGATGTCGCGCAGCAGGCCTACAGCGGATTGATGGCGAACAAACGGGCAGTGTTGCCGGGCCTCGGCATCAAGATTGTGCCGTTCCTGCTCCGGCTGGTTCCGCGCTCCTTTGTCCTCGGAGCGATCGGCCGCTTCCAGCTCCGCCAGCGCTGACGAAACCCCGAGTTTTTCCGGTGTTCTTGCCTGTTCGCACCGCGGGCCAGCGCGCTGACCGCATCTGGCCCGCGGTTTGCTTACATTTTTGTATGTGTGCGTGAACTCACCCGAAATTAACACTCACTTAGGTATGGTTTCGATTCGAGGCACCTGAGCAACGTCGATGTCGTTCCGGTCGAGCAAAAATGGCGACAACATCGTGCCCTTTCCGGGCAGAGGGGCGCTGGCCGCGCCTGACGCCGCATCCCTGTCACCGGTTCTGATCGTTCTCCACCAGGAAAGCTCGACGCCCGGCCGGGTCGGCAACGCGCTGCGCGCGCTCGGCTATCCCCTCGATATCAGGCGTCCGCGGTTCGGCGACCCGTTGCCTGAAACACTGGCCCAGCATGCCGGCGCGGTCATCTTCGGCGGCCCGATGAGCGCCAACGACTCCGACGAGTATGTCCGCCGCGAGATTGACTGGATCGAAATTCCCTTGCGCGAGCGGCGGCCGTTTCTCGGCATCTGCCTGGGGGCCCAGATGCTTGCCAAACAATTGGGCGCGCCGGTCGCGCCGCATCATGAAGGCAGGGTCGAGGTCGGTTACTATCCGATCCGCCCAACCGCTGCCGGTCACGCGCTCTGTTCGGACTGGCCGGAGCTCGTCTACCACTGGCACGGCGAAGGGTTTCAACTGCCTGACGGCGCCGAACTGCTTGCCGAAGGCGATGACTTTCCGGTGCAGGCGTTTCGGCACGGCCACGCGTTCGGCTTCCAGTTTCATCCCGACGTCACCTACGCCATGATGCATCGCTGGACCACGCGCGGATGCGTGCGGATGGATTCGCCGGGCGCGCAGCCGCGTCACCTTCACTTCGAAGGCCGCGCCGTGCACGACGTCGTCGAACGGGCGTGGCTGAAGAATTTCATTGCAGGCTGGATCGTGCGCGCGCCGCACACGGCTCTGCTGGAAGCGGCCGAATAGCCGCCGCGCGGAATTTCATCCGCGCCACCGCACGTCTTTCAAAAACTGCTGATGTGATAGGATCGCGCTCCTGAGCCCGCACGGCAATGACAAGAATGACAGGGAGACCCGCGGTGACCTATCAGCATATTCTCTACGAGGTGAGCGACAAGATCGCGACCATCACGCTCAACCGCCCCGACCGCATGAACGCATGGACCGCGACCATGGAGCGCGACGTGCGCCATGCAATGGAGGCCGCCAGCGCCGATGACGATGTCCGCGTCATCGTGCTCACCGGCGCCGGCCGCGCCTTCTGCGCAGGTGCGGACATGGAGGCGTTGCAGGCCATCGACCCCAGCGAGATCAGGCGCGGCGAGAACATCCCGCCCTTCGACATGAACCGCCGGGCGGACTGGCAGACGCGCTACGCCTATTATCCTGCCATCCCAAAGCCCGTGATCGGCATGCTCAACGGCGCTACCGCCGGCATCGGCCTGGTCCACGCGCTCTATTGCGATCTGCGCTTTGCGGCCGACAATACCGTCTTCACCACCTCGTTTGCGCGCCGCGGGCTGATCGCCGAGCACGGCATTAGC
Organism: Bradyrhizobium sp. AZCC 1578; assembly: GCF_036924675.1. Taxonomy (NCBI): domain Bacteria; kingdom Pseudomonadati; phylum Pseudomonadota; class Alphaproteobacteria; order Hyphomicrobiales; family Nitrobacteraceae; genus Bradyrhizobium; species Bradyrhizobium sp. AZCC 1578. The sequence continues at coordinate 3,831,322 of NZ_JAZHRZ010000001.1, read as the reverse complement.
TGGATGCTGCCGCGCATCGTCGGCCACGCCAATGCGCTGGATCTGCTGATGTCGGCGCGGCGGGTCTCAAGCGAGGAAGCCTTGCGCATCGGGCTGGTCAACCGGATCTATCCGCCGGACCAGTTGCGCGAGCAGACGTATGCCTATGCGCTCGATCTCGCCGATTTCGTCTCGCCCAGCGCGATTTCGGTAATCAAGCGCCAGCTCTATGACGTGCCGTTCCAGACACTCGCCGAAGCCACCATCGATGCCAACCGCGAAATGCAGATCGCGCTGAAGGGGAGCGATTTCCGGGAGGGGGTAGCGAGTTTTGTGGAGAAGCGGCCGCCGCGGTTTACGGGGAAGTGAAGGGGGATTGGGGTCGGGTCTGTCGGCCCGCCTTCGCCCTGCGCGGGCTATGGCGTGGCAGCCTTCGCTTGCTTCGCTACGATAGGGCACGGTGTGGCTTGCCCAGCCGAAGTTCGCGAAGCGAGCGAAGGCTGGTGGAGCCAGGCGGGATCGAACCGCCGACCTCGTCATTGCGAACGACGCGCTCTCCCAGCTGAGCTATGGCCCCGTCGCGACCGCCTCGACATCGTCCGAAGCAGCCGACAATCGGCGCCATTTACAGTCCGGCCCAAGGCCAAGTCAAGAACGGTGAAAGTACCGATTTTGGCGTGATTTTGCCGGGAACTTCCCTTGTTTGCGAGAGGATGAACCGATATCTAGCTGTTTGTCCCTCCTCGCGAGCTCCCCCTCCCATGCGCGCTATCCTCGACATCGTCATCATTGTCCTTGACCTATACGTCTGGCTTTTGATCGCCGCGGCCATCCTGTCCTGGCTGATCGCCTTCAATGTCGTGAACACGCGCAACGGGTTCGTCGCGGCGGTGGCTGAATTCCTGTACCGAATTACCGAGCCGGCGCTGGCACCGATCCGCCGGTTCATGCCCAACCTGGGTGGGCTCGACATCTCGCCGATCATCCTGATCCTGATCATCATGCTCGTCCAGCGGGTAATCCTCTACTACATCTATCCCAACGTCATCTGACCGCGAGCACTGATAGCTGACGGATGCCTGATGGATCCCTGGCGCTACTCCACCGACGGCATCAGTGTCGCGCTGCGGGTGACACCGCGCGGCGGCCGCGACGATATCGATGGCATTGAAACGCTCGCCAACGGCCGCTTGGTGGTGAAGGTTCGCGTCCGCGCCATCGCCGACGGCGGCGAGGCCAACCGTGCGGTCACGGAACTGCTGGCGAAGGTGCTCGGCGTCCCGAAGGCGAGGGTGAAAATCTTGTCGGGCATGACCTCGCGCATCAAGCAGGTCGCCGTTGATGGCGATCCCAAAATTCTCGGCGAAACGCTGCGAAAGGTAGCCGCCGCCAAAGCATGATCCGGACCCGGAGGGCCGCGGAAGCGCAAAGTGAGAACCGGTTTTTCGAAAAGATCATGCGTCAAGACGAAGACAAAGGATTGAGATGACGGCACGCATTGTCGACGGAAAGGTCATTGCGGCGGAGCTTCGCGCCCGTGTCGCGGAAGAGGTCGCGCGGGTCAAAGGCGAGCATCAGGTCACACCGGGCCTTGCGGTGGTGCTGGTCGGCAACGACCCCGCCAGCGAGGTCTATGTCCGCAGCAAGCACACCCAGACCCAGGCCGCCGGCATGGCCTCGTTCGAGCACAAACTGCCCGCCGACGTCGCGCAGGCCGATCTCCTGGCGCTGATCGCAAAGCTCAACCACGATCCCGCCGTGCACGGTATTCTCGTGCAATTGCCGCTGCCGAAATCGCTTCACACCGAAACCATCATCAACGCGATCGACCCCGCCAAGGATGTCGACGGGCTGCATCCCAACAATGCCGGCCGGCTGGCCGGCGGCTTTGCCGCGTTGTCGCCGTGTACGCCGCTCGGTTGCATCATCCTGACCAAGAGCGTGCATGCCTCGCTGGAAGGCATGAACGCGATCGTCATCGGCCGCTCCAACCTGGTTGGCCGCCCGCTGCTGCAATTGCTGCTGAATGAAAATGCGACCGTGACGGTCGCGCATTCGCGCTCAAAGGATCTGGCGCAACTCTGCGCCCGCGCCGATCTGGTCTATGCCGCGGTCGGCAAGCCCGAGATGGTGCGCGCCGGCTGGATCAAGCCGGGCGCCACCGTGATCGACGTCGGCATCAACCGCCTGCCTTTAGCTGACGGCAAGATGCGGCTGGTTGGCGATGTCGCGTTCAAGGAAGTTGCCGAGGTCGCCGGTGCGATTACGCCCGTGCCGGGCGGCGTCGGCCAGATGACGGTGGCGTGCCTGTTGGTGAATACGCTACGTGCGGCCTGTGCGATTCACGGGCTGCCGAAGCCGGCGGTGTGACGCGACGCTCTCTCCTCGTCATTGCGAGGAGCGCAAGCGACGAAGCAATCCATTCCTCCGCTTGCGGAGCTATGGATTGCTTCGCGGAGCCTGTCATCCGGCGGCGCTTCGCGCCGACCGGGAGGCTCGCAATGACGGCGGAAATGGCCGCGCCGCGTTCCCGATGAGGCGGCGCATAGGCGCAATGGGTCCCGGCTCTGCGGCGCAGCGTTACCGGACGATGCTTCGCATCGCCTAGGCTGCACCGCGTCCGGGACACGAAGGGCGGAGCTACTTCTTCTTCGCGCGCTCGATGCCTTCCAGGATCAGGCGGTGGGCGTCCTCGGCGCCGCACCAGCGCAGCACCTTCACCCACTTGCCCTTTTCGAGATCCTTGTAGTGCTCGAAGAAGTGCTGGATCTGCTGCAGCGTGATGTCGGGCAGGTCGTTGTAGTTCCGGACCTTGTCATAGCGCTGGGTCAGCTTTGAGGATGGCACGGCGATGATCTTCTCGTCGCCGCCGGCCTCGTCTTCCATCAGCAAGACGCCGACCGGCCGCACACTCATCACGGCGCCCGGCACGATGGCGCGCGTATTGGCAATCAGCACGTCGCAGGGGTCGCCGTCGCCGGACAGCGTGTGCGGGATGAAACCGTAATTGCCGGGATAGCGCATCGCCGTATAGAGGAAGCGATCGACCACCAGCGTGCCGGCTTCCTTGTCCATCTCATATTTGATCGGCTCGCCGCCAACAGGCACCTCGATGATGACGTTGACGTCGTGTGGCGAATTTACTCCGATCGGGATGGCGTCAATGCGCATAAGGGGCTCCGCTTGGCGTTTAAAGGGCGCGCCAGGAATCGGGCGCGCGTCAGGGTCCCTTTAGACCCGCAGCCAAGCAGGGAAAAGCCTGAAATAGCTTCAGTTGGTCCAGGCGAAAGCGACTTTATCGAGCGATTTGGCGCCGAACTTCTCCGAGGAGCGCGCCACCATGCGACCGCCGAGCGCGCGGTAGAATTCCGTCGCCGGATCGTTGTCCGACAGCGCCCAGATCACCATGCTCTTCAGCCCGCTCTGCATCAGATCGCGCCGGGCGGCGGTGAACAAGCGGCGGCCGAAGCCGAGGCCCTGGAATTCCGGCCGCAGGTAAAGCTCGTAGATCTCGCCTTCGAAATGCAGGCTGCGCGCACGGTTGCGGCCGTAATTGGCGTAGCCCGCGACTTTGTCGCCGAACACCAGCACGCTGACGCGGCTGCCTTTGCGGATTGCGCTATCCCACCATTGCGGGCCACGACGGTTAATGAGTTTTTCGAGCTCGGCGCCGGGAATGATGCCCTGATAGGCCGAGCGCCAGGCTTCATCATGGGTAGACGCCACCGCGGCTGCATCCGCAGCCTTGGCCGGTCGAACCTCTATCAGGGTTGTGCTCATATCCTGATCAAAGCAAGTCGGCGGGCCGGCTTCAAGGTCCATCGTTAATTATCGGTTAACCTGTGGATTTTCTGCATCAGTTTCGTGTTGTTCTGTACCGAAAGAGGACAAGGTGGCTGTCTCATCAGGTGTTTCGCCGAGGCAATGGGCGGCGAATCGTTGTTAAAATCATCCAACCAAACGGCTCGGTGAATTCTGTTCACGGAAAAATGCGCAGGATTTGATTCGCCGACGGTATTCTATTGGTGACCTCGCAATACGCCCTTCCCTCGGCTGCACCAGGCCATTTCATGCGTCCCCTAAACATGCTTCCTGCGCTGGTCCTCGTTGCCGCGCTCGGTGTGAAGGCCGCCATCGCGCAGCCCAGCCTTGGCGCGCAGGGCCCCGAAGGCGAGCCGCACCGGTTGCAACAATGGATGGTGCCTGCTTCCGATCCTGTGACTGCCGCGCATGCGGTGCTGTTCAGGCCGCCGGGCAAGGGGCCGTTTCCGCTTGCGGTGATTGCGCACGCCTCGACCCAGAACGTGCTGCGGCGGGCGCAGATGCCGCCGCCCGAATACCGCGCGCTCGCCGGATGGCTCGTGGCCCGCGGTTTTGCCGTGCTGGTTCCTGAACGCCCGGGCCACGGCGCGACGGGCGGAACATACCTGGAGGATCAGGGCGGTTGCGACGAGGCTGATTACGCCAAGTCTGGCCGCGTTGTGGCGGATGCGATCGCCGCTGCTACCGGCTTCATACGCAAGCAACCCTTCATCCGTGCCGAGGGCATGGTCGTGATCGGCCATTCGGCCGGTGCCTGGGGTGCACTGGCGCTGGCCGGCGAAGATCCGAAGAACGTTGCGGCCATCATCGCGTTCGCGCCGGGGCGCGGCGGGCATGCCGATGATTCTTCCAGCCGCGTCTGCGCGCCGAACACGCTGATGGCTGCCGCGGGCGAATTCGGCAAGGCCGCACGCGTGAGGGTGACCTGGCTGGTGGCTGCCAATGACAGCTACTTTTCGCCCGCATTGTCGCGTCAACTGGCCGATGCGTTTCGTGCCGCTGGCGGCAAGGCCGATTTTCGCGTGCTGCCGGCCCATGGCAGTGAAGGCCACTGGCTGGTGGAAACTGGAGGCGGTGTAAATCTTGCCGGACCTGAACTCGATCGTGCCTTGAGGGCGCGGTCCCGCACCCCGGCCGTCAAGCGATGACGCTGTATTTCCTCGTCAAGTATCTGCATGTATTCGGCGCGATCGTCATTCTCGGCACCGGCGCTGGCATCGCGTTCTTTATGGTGATGGCCCATCGCAGCCGGGACGTGGCGTTCATCGCGCGCACGGCAGAGACCGTCGTGGTCGCCGACATGCTGTTCACGCTGACGGCGGTGCTGCTACAGCCGGTGAGCGGTGGCGCGCTGATGTGGCTATCCTCCACCGCGTGGGGCGAACGCTGGCTGATGATCTCGCTCGGGCTCTATGCGGTGGCGGGGCTGTTCTGGGTGCCGGTCGTCTTCATGCAGATTGAAATGCGCGATCTCGCGCGCAAGGCGGCGGAGCAAAACCGGGAGTTGCCGTCGCGCTATTTCGCACTTTTCCACCGCTGGTTTCTGTTTGGGATTCCCGGGTTTGGCTCGGTCATGGCTATTCTCTGGCTGATGATCGCTAAACCGTTCTAGGCAGCATGAACGCCGACATCCGAAAAATCCTCGTGCTCGGCGCCTCCGGCCTGATCGGCCGCTTCGTGACCGACGATCTGCGCGGGAGGGGGTTTCGCGTGGTCGGCGTCGCCCGGAAATTATCCGCTTCGCAAAAGAACGGCGCGCTCGATCTCGAACTGCCGCTCATGTCGATGGATGCGGCAGCACTTGCGCGACTGCTGCGCGATCACGGCATCGGCCTCGTCGTCAATTGCGTCGGCGTGCTGCAGGATGGCCCCGGCAGCGACACCGCCGTCGTGCATCGCGAATTCGTCGCGCGGCTGTTGCAGGCGATCCGCGAAAGCCGCCTCGCGATCCGGCTGGTGCATATCTCGATTCCCGGTGTCGCCGAGACCGACGCCACCGCTTTCAGCACCACCAAGCGCGAGGCCGAACGGCTGATCGCCGATTCCGGCGTCCCGTACACGATCCTGCGGCCGGGTTTCGTGGTGGCATTGGCTGCCTATGGCGGCAGCGCCATGCTGCGCTCGGTCGCAGCGCTTCCGATCGATCTTTCGCCCGCCGAACGGTTGACGCCATTCCAGCCGGTCGCCATGGAGGATATTGCGGCGACCATTGCCTGGCTTGCTGCGCGCGATCCGGGCGAGGCGAACGCGGTGACGTGGGACCTGATGCAGGAGCAGCCGGTCACGCTCGGCGACGTGATCGATCAATTTCGCGAGGTGTTCGGCACCGGCAAATGGTGGCGCATTGTGATGCCGGCGTTCCTGCTCGATCTCGGCGCCAGGCTCGGCGACCTCACGAGCTTGCTCGGCTGGACGCCGCCGATGCGAACCACGGCGATTGCGGAGCTGCGGCGCGGCGTCAGCGGCAGCCCCGCAGGCTGGATGGCCGCCACCGGCATCATACCGAAGACGATCGGGCAAATGGCGGGAAAACGCGTAGCGACCATCCAGGACAAATGGTTCGCCCGGCTGTTTCCGATCAAGGCGCTGATGATCGCAAGCCTCGTGCTGTTCTGGGTCGTCTCCGGCTTCATTGCGCTGGTGATTTCCTATGACGCGGCGGCCGGAATCCTGCGCAGCCACGGCTTTCCGCCGGCGCTCGTCGCGCCCATCACGGTGGGTACCAGCCTGATGGATATGACCATCGGCGTGCTGATCGCGTTCCGCCGCACCTCGGCATTTGGCCTGGTGGCGGGTATCATTGCCTCGCTCGGCTATATGGCCGGCGCCGCAATCCTGACGCTGGACCTCTGGATCGAGCCGCTCGGCGCGCTGGTGAAGACGGGACCCGCGGTCGTGCTGATGCTGGTGGCGCTGGTGACGCTGGATAACCGATGAGCCCAAATCCGTGACCCGATGGCCCGACGATGACGTGATCCTCTATGACGGCGTCTGCGTCTTCTGCTCGCGCTGGGTCCGCTTCGTTGCGAAACGCGACGTCGAGCGGAGGTTTCGTTTCACCGCGATCCAGTCGCCCTATGGCACACGGCTGGCACAGGCGTTTGGTATCGACCCTCATGATCCCGATACCAACGCGGTGGTGCATGGAGGCGTCGCGTATCTCAAATCGGACGCCGCTTTGACCGTACTCGGCATGCTGCCGGGCTGGCGATGGATGCGCGCGCTGTTTGCCGTACCGAAGCCGCTGCGCGATGCCGTCTATAATCTCGTCGCGCGCAACCGGTATCGGATTTTCGGGAAGTATGACGAGTGCTTCGTGCCGGACGCGGAGATTCGGGCGAGGGTGATGGAGTAGGAAAGAACGTCGCCTCAACCGTCATTGCGAGGAGCAAAGCGACGAAGCAATCCATGTCTCGGCAAGCCGCGAAATTGCTTGCTTCGCGGAGCCTGTCATCCGGCGGCGCTTCGCGCCGACCGGGTGGCTCGCAATGACGGATGTCAGGCTCAGCGCTTGGTCAAAACTTCGTCCGCCGCCCGCTCACCGCTGTCCCTTGCCCCATGCGCGGTCGAGAAGAACTCCGGCGAGGTAGCTTCGCCTGCAAAGAACAGCCGACCATCGACGGGCGCGGCGAGGACCTCGCGATCTCCCGCATGTCCCGGCAGCGCGTGTGAATAGGAGCCGCGGGCGAAGGGATCGTGCGCCCAGCGTGATTCCGCGAGCGGCTTCAGCTTGCGGCGAAAATCGTTGCCGAGGATAGAGACGATCTCGTCGATGCTTGCTGCGGCCAGCGCGCCCGGGCCGGCATCTTCGAGCGATTGCGCAAAGCGGCCGCCGAAAAAGCCTTCGATGCAGGGCTGGCCGAACGGTCGGATGTGATAGGTGCCCATTTCGGTGCGCATGGTGGCGGCGCGCAGATTGCCCTCTACGGGCAGCGCCTCGGGCTCATCCACTGCCAGCGTCACCTTGTCGGCGAGGCCAAGCGGCAGGCCGCGCGCGGCATCGACCTTTTGCGGCAACGGCGGGTGAAAGCGGATTCCTTCGTCGGCGATCAGGCTGGTCGGTACCGTGATGACCACCTTGTCGGCCGTCAGCGTGCCGCGCGACGTCTCGATGCGGACGCGCTTGGTGGAATGATCGATCAGCGTCACCGCGCAGTTGAGCGCAAGCGGGCACGTGGCGCCATAGGCCGCTATCAGCGCGCCATAGCCGCGGCGGATGCGCCAGTTGATGTCGGTATCTTCATAGGCGTCCATGTCGAGGATCGAGACCTGGTCGAGCTCGCAGCCGTTGACGTAAGTCGAGATCGCATCGATCATCGGGTTCCAGCGATTGCCAGGCTCCAGATAAAGGCTTGCGGCGCAGTCGCGGCCACTCTTCTCGGCTTCGGCCGCCGCAGCTTCGGCGCGGTCGTAGAACGCATTGAGCGCGTGCATAAAGTCGTCGCGCTCGGCTTGCGGAAATGCCTTGCCGTGAGCGCGCTCGCGCCATGGCGGCAGTGACCTGTTGATCGCGAAACCGAGCTGTTCGGCGATTTTGACAAAAGAGTTCTCATCCGCCGAATGCAGCCAGCCGCAGCCGACGTCGAAGGTGACGTCAGGCGAGGCCATGATGGTATGCGCGCGGCCGCCGACGCGCTCACGCGCTTCCAGCACGATGACGGAGAGGCCGGAATTTTTCAGCGCATTGGCGGCGCCAAGCCCGGCGGCGCCGGCGCCGATGATGGCGACATCGACTGAGGAGGGGAGAGACGTCATGCGCAAGGCTCTAGCACGTTCGCGCAGAGGGCTGAATAGGCCGTAACGCCGCCTTGAAGCCAGTTGCCGATTTGCGTGGCCAGCGCAAAGCTACTTGTCACTCTGCCTGAAGTTGTGTTGAATGAACCATTCCCTTTTTACTTTTTAGGCAGGAATTTTCCCCATGACCATGACCATGACCGATGCCGAATTCGACAAGGTTCACAAGCGAACGGCGGTGCTCGTCGTCCATGGCATTGGGAGCCAGCGGGCGCTGGAAACCGTACGTGGCGTCGTCAAGGGCGTCTGGTTGAACAGTGAAAATCCCTATGACGCGGGCCGAAGGTTGTGGAGCCATCCCCAACGGGACGGCGCGGATATCGACCTGACGGTAATGACAACCAACGAGGTGCCCGAATCAAGGGACAAGCGCGCGGTCGATTTCCACGAACTTTATTGGGCCCACCTGATGAGCGAAACCAAGCCGGTCGCAGTTTTGCTCTGGCTGTACGAGCTTTGCCGAAAGGGCCCGATCATGAAGGAGGGGATCAACGGGCTCTGGTGGGTCGCGTCCATCTTCCTGTCTTTCATGAATCTTTCTCTCGCCCTGCTGGCGCTAAAGGGCGCGGTCATTTTTGCGCAAGTCTCTGTCGTCCAGAATCTGCTGGTCGCTCCGTTCCTGCTGATCTTCAGCTCGCTGGTATTCGGTTTCTTTATCGCGCTGAAATGGCGGGCTTTCCGTCTCATCAGAAAGCTTGCCGCGTTTTGCGTGATCGGCGTGATTGTCAGCGCGGTCTACTTTGGCGTTGAGTTCAATCCGCTTTGGGAGCCGACGGAGAAATTACCGGATGCGGCCGAGCTCGCCACCATCGTAGCGCTCCCAACGCTGATCGGCTTGATCGCCACCTACCTCCTAACCGGAGAACCCGGCTTGCGGGCGTTCTGGCGTGCGCTTCTAATATCGCTGATCGTGGCCGGCATGTTCGTCGGCGTCGACCGACTCTGGCATTCGGACACGCCCTTCATGGAGACTTTGGTTACGGCATGGCCCTGGGGCTTGAACTCACCCTGGAGCGCGCCGGTGGCCTTTGCCATCCTGGGCATCTATCTCATCGTCAACGCTGCGTTCCTCCAGCCATATCTCGGCGACGCGGCGCGCTATTTCCGTGCCTCGCCGGCCAATGTCGCAGTGCGCCGCGCGATCCGAGTAGAGGCGGTGAACGCGCTTCATAACCTGCACCAGAGTGGCTATTACGACCGCATCATCGTCGTGGCCCACAGCCTCGGAACCGTCGTCGCATATGACATGCTGCGCGCCTATTTCAGCCGGATTTGCCGAGATCTGCCTCCGGTCACGACCTTCGGAACCGATTTTGACGAGATCGACACTGCCTCCTGGCAGCCAAGCGGCACGGCATCCGCTGCCGACAAGAAGGCCCTGCGGGAGAAAGCGCGACGTGCCGTCGCGAGCATCGCGGCGGCAGCGGAAAAGGCCGGTGAAGATAAAAAGACAAAGACATGGCTTGTAACCGATTTCGTAACACTAGGAAGCGCGCTGAGCCATGCGACCTTCCTGATGTGCATCGGCAATACCCGCCGTCTTCTCGAATCCGATTTCTGCCGTCGCGTTGCCGAGCGCGAATTCCCGACTTGCCCGCCGAAACGTCTCGACAATGACGGCCTGCTTACTTTTCGCAATCCGAAGACAGGGCAGAAACAGGTCCATCATGGCGCGCTGTTCGGCCTGACCCGATGGACCAACATCTTCTTTCCGATGGTGCAGATCTTCTGGGGCGACGCGATCGGTGGCAAGCTCGCGCCGATCTTCGGGTCGCACATCGTCGACTACCCGGTCGCGACGCGTGGGGATGGCGCCGCGGACTTCTTCACCCATACCGCTTATTGGGACGTTTGCCGCGAGCCTGAAACGTTTCAGGCCCCGCATGTCATCGCGCTTCAGGAGGCCATCGACCTTGCGGATATTGGCAAGGCCGTCGCCGTGGTCGACAGCGCCCTGGCATCCAACGCAGCAGGATAGTTTACGCCACCGCTTCCTTGGCCTTTTCCGCGCGCTTGCGGTCGTTGGCGTCGAGGAACTTCTTGCGCAGGCGGATCGACTTCGGCGTCACTTCGACCAGCTCGTCGTCCTCGATATAGGCCAGCGCCTTTTCCAGGGTCATCTTGATCGGCGGCGTCAGACGCACCGCCTCGTCCTTTGACGTGGTGCGGATGTTGGTGAGCTGCTTGCCCTTGAGCACGTTGATCTCGAGATCGTTGTCGCGGGTGTGCTCGCCGACGATCATGCCCTTGTAGACCTTCCAGCCGGGCTCGATCATCATCGGGCCGCGGTCTTCCAGCTTGAACATCGCGTAGGCCACTGCTTCGCCCTGGTCGTTGGAGATCAGCACGCCGTTGCGGCGGCCCTGGATGTCGCCCTTGTAGGGCGCGTAGCCGTGGAACAGGCGGTTCATGATCGCGGTGCCGCGGGTATCGGTGAGCAGTTCGCCCTGGTAGCCGATCAGGCCGCGGGTCGGCGCGTAGAACACCAGCCGCAGGCGGTTGCCGCCGGAGGGGCGCATCTCGATCATCTCGGCCTTGCGCTCGCTCATCTTCTGCACGACGACGCCGGAATGCTCCTCGTCGACGTCGATCACGACTTCTTCGATCGGCTCCTGCCACTGGCCGGTGGCTTCGTCCTTCTGCAGCACGACGCGCGGACGCGACACCGAGAGTTCAAAGCCTTCGCGGCGCATGGTCTCGATCAGGATCGCGAGCTGCAATTCGCCGCGGCCCGATACTTCCATGGAATCCTTGTCGGCGGCCTCGACCACGCGCAGCGCGACGTTGCCTTCGGCCTCGCGCAGCAGGCGGTCGCGGATCATGCGAGAGGTCACCTTGTCGCCTTCAGTGCCGGCGAGCGGCGAGTTATTGACGATGAATGACATCGACACCGTCGGCGGATCGATCGGCTGCGCCACCAGCGGCATCTCGACGGAAGGATCGCAGAAGGTGTCGGCGACGGTGCCTTTGGTCAGGCCCGCAATCGCGACGATGTCGCCGGCTTCGGCTTCATCCAGCGGAGTGCGCTCGATGCCGCGGAAGGCGAGGATCTTTGTGATACGCCCTTGTTCGATTGTCTTGCCGTCAGCGCCCAGCACCTTCACCTGCTGGTTCGGCTTGATCGCGCCTGAGGTGATGCGACCGGTGATGATGCGGCCGAGATAGGGATTGGCTTCCAGAATGGTGCCGATCATCCGGAACGGGCCCTGCTCGACGCTCGGCGGCGCGACGTGGCGCACGATCAGGTCGAACAACGGCTGCATGCCGGCATCCTGCGAGCCGTCCGGGCTGTCGGCCATCCAGCCCTGCTTGGCCGACCCGTAAAGTATCGGGAAATCGAGCTGCTCCTCGCTGGCGTCGAGCGCCGCGAACAGGTCGAATACCTCGTTGATGACTTCGGTCGGACGCGCATCGGGACGGTCGACCTTGTTGATCACGACGATCGGCTTCAGCCCGACCTTGAGCGCCTTGGAGACCACGAACTTGGTCTGCGGCAGCGGGCCTTCGGCGGCGTCGACCAGCACCAGCGCGCCGTCCACCATGTTCAGGATGCGCTCGACTTCGCCGCCGAAATCGGCGTGGCCGGGGGTGTCGACGATGTTGATGCGGGTGTCCTTCCACTGCACCGAGGCGGCCTTGGCCAAAATGGTGATGCCGCGCTCGCGCTCCAGATCGTTGGAGTCCATCGCGCGCTCGGTGACCTTCTGGTTCTCGCGATAGGTGCCGGATTGCTGCAGCAGACGGTCGACGAGGGTGGTCTTGCCGTGGTCGACGTGGGCGATGATGGCGACGTTACGAAGGTTCATGGCTCTTCTTCTGGTCGTGCATGTGGAGGCGCGATCTCACCGGAAAACCGGGACCCACTTTTCCGGATCGCGCTCAAACCTGGGATGCGAACGGGGCCATGGCTCAAACCTGCCCCAAAAAGGAAGCCCGGCCAAAAGGACCGGGCACACCTTACGCGTTGCGGCGCAATATATTCAGAAAACGCCAAAAAACAATGGTTCGTTTGGCATTTGGTTAGCCGATTTTGGGTATGGCGCCGGGCTCGACTGCCCGTTTCGGGGGTGGGATAAACTGCGCAAAACTTGGTCAAACTGGGCTTTGGCCGCCTCTTTGCAGTGGCTGGACCGGTTCCGCAGCGATCCCATGGTCGAGACTTGCTCGTCATGCTCGATTTAGACCGGCTTGGGATCGAGTGTCGTCGACCACAGCGCAACATCGGCGCGGTCGCGCAAGGTCACCGTCATCTGTCCGCTGCCGCCGTCGATCCTGACATGGCCGAAAAACTGCATTCCGGCGGACGGCGGCAAATTCTGTTTGCCGGGTCCCGGCGCCTTGATGAACTTCACCTCGGGTCCGAACGTGTTGTCGAGGTCGTTCGGGCCGAAGGTGCCGGCGTGCAGCGGCCCGGCGACGAACTCCCAGAAGGGATCGAATTCTTGAAACTGCGCCTTGTCGGGATTGTAATAATGCGCGGCCGCGTAGTGCACATCCGCGGTCAGCCACACGGTGTTGACCACGCCCGACGTCTTGATGAAGCGCAGGAGATCGGCGATCTCCAGCTCCCGGCCGCGCGGCGGGCCGTCGCTTTGTGCAACGGCTTCCGAGCCTTTTCTGTTGCGCGCGTCGTCATAGACGATGATGCTGAGCGGCATGTCGGATGCGATCACCTTCCAGGTGGCGTGCGAGTTCAACAGTTCCCGTTTCAGCCACGCGAGTTGCGCCGGCCCGAGGAAAAAGCTTTCCGGCCCGTAAGCGGTCTCCTGGTTCGAGCCATTCGGTCCGCGATAGCTGCGCTCGTCCAGCATGAACACGTCGAGATGCGGGCCATAACGGAGCGTGCGGTAGAGCCGTCCCGGCTCCGTGATGTTCGCGCGGATCGGATACATCTCGTGGAAGGCGCGTGCTGAGCGGGCCGCGAGCAGGGCGAGGTTGCGCTCCTTGTAGGCGGCAGGCAGTTCCTTGGACGACGACCAGTTGTTGACGACCTCGTGGTCGTCCCACTGCACGAAGACCGGTACCTCGGCATTGAACGCGCGCAGATGCTCGTCCATGAAGTTGTACTTGTGCGCGGCGCGAAATTCGTCGAGCGTTTCGGCGACCTTTGCTTTCTCGGGGGTCGTCACGTTCTTCCAGACCTTGCCGTCGGGAAGCGTCACCTCGCTCTTGATCGGGCCGTCGGCATAGATGGTGTCGCCCGAGTGCAGCAGGAAATCCGGGCGATGCTTGCGCATGGTGGCGAAGGTGAGCATGCCGCCGTCATCCGGGTTGATGCCCCAGCCCTGTCCGGCAACGTCGCCGCCCCAAACGAAACTGACGTTACGGCGGTCGCCAGGTGCGGTGCGAAACCGCCCGACCACCGGCTCGCTTTCGATGCCGGTATGGGCGAGGTCGCGAAACCGGATGCGATAGAAGATCTCCTGTCCGGCTGGAAGATTCTCCAGCAGCATTTTTGCGGCAAAGTCGCTTTCGGGCAGCGTTGCGATCGGCGGCAAAGCCCGTGCGCTGGCAAAGGATTCATTCGTCGCGACCTCGACCAGCATTTGCGAGGGCCGGTCGGCGCGCGCCCATACCACGCCGCCGTCAGCGCCGACATCGCCCGACTGCACGCCGGAGGTGACCACGGGCCGGTCCGCGGCGCGGCTGAGATAAGGCGTTGCAATGACGCCGATGGCGCCTGCTCCGGCGGTGGCGAGGAAATGACGCCGCGAAATTCCAGGAAGGCGGTAGCGGGAAATCCTGAACCTCATGCGGGCCTCTTTCGGATCTGGCGCGGGTGCAGCGTAGCACCGTCAGATCTAGAAAGAATTGATGACAGCCCGATTACCGGGTTGGCAGATCAGGCATTGCCGGCCGCGCGGAACTGCGCGCTGGCGCGTTGCAGGTTTTGCGGCATGCTCAGCAACAGCGCCTTGCGGTCGGCGACCGCGTTGTGGAATTGCTCGATCGCGATGTTGAAAGCGGTCAACGTGCCTTCCTCGATCGTGCCGTGTTCGTAGCACAGCAGCGTGTGGCGCAAGATGTCGTCCGCTTCCGCCTGCATCTGGTCGAGCTCGTCCATCGAATCGCACTGGCGGGCGGCGCTGAGCATGTCGAGAAGCCGGTCGCGCTGCGAGACGTTGACGTTGCGCTCGTCCTTCTTGAGGTAGCCCGCAAACCACGCGCCGGCGGAGCCCATCGCCGACATCGCCATCAACGTCCACCAGATGTAATCGCTGTAACGGTCGAGAAAGGTTTTTTCCTCGCCGTCGACAAAGGCGGCGGCGCCGGGATGCACGGGAATCGTGGCGTCCTTGTCGGTGTCGGGCGTCTCGATCTTTGCGGCGAGCGGAAATTCGTTCTTCAGGTTTTGCCGGATGGCGAATAGTTGGCGGGTAAAGGCGGCGATGGTCGCTTCCGAAATGCCTCTGCGCGCCACGATGTGATGCGCGAAACTGATGGTCTTGACCTCTGCCTCGGGCTTGTCCGGCGCGCCGCCAAAGGTCCCAGCGGGAATTTCGGAAGCCTCGTAGGCGGGGTGGTTCTGCGCAATCGCCTCCGCCGAATCGATCGCCAGGAATTTCGGCGTGCCGCCGTCGCGCGTCGAAGCCGCGATCGCGTCCGAAGTGATTTTGCTGTTGACCGGGCCGGCCGCGAGATAGGCATCCGCTTTCTGGCTGCGAATGGCTTCCGCGGCCTCGTTGGCCGGAAACTGAACGATCTCGACCTTGCCGGAATCGACGCCGTATTGCCGCAGGATCACCTTGAGCAAATTGACATTGGCCTGGGTGCGGCCGACCACGCCGATGCGACGGCCGGCGAGTTGCGTAATGTTCTTGATTTCGGGCGCGGCCTTCCTGCCCCTGGCAGCCTTGGCCTTGCCGGCCGACGGCACCCATAACACCGCGACGTTCTTGCGCAGCGTTGCCACGGCCTGCGCGTTCTTCGGCACATCGAGGTCGCCGCGGATGATGGCGAGATCAGCTTTGCCTTCGCCGAGCAGATTGGCGCTCGCGAGCGCGCCGTCGGTTTGCACCGGACGCAGCCGGACCTGGCTGTTTCGAGGATTATTGAAGGCCTGCGCCAGGTTCTGAACCACCTTGAGATCGTCGCTGTTGGCGGGGCCAACCGCGATCCGCAGCGTCACCGGCCGCATCGCAAAGTAATAGCCGGCCGCCAGCGCCCCGACGACGGCCAGTACGCCGGCCAGCGTCACGAATGTCAGCCGTCGTTTCGCAGAGCGGGGCGAGGGGGCGGCCGGCGTTTCCGCAGAATGGGGGCCGTCGGTCATCAATCCCCGTAGGTTTGAGGGTGGAATTTTCACGCAGCCGGCACGCTTCGCTTAACATTCTAGCAAATTTTCCCGCGGAACCTTTGTTACATCTCTGTCATGGTTACCGGCGTCCGGGACCGCCATTGGACGCGCCCTGCATGCCTATTTTGGGCATGGGGGATCCCCGAAGCGGCCTTGGGTGTTAGGCTTGGGTGTTAGGCCTGGGTGTTAGGTAACAGGCTGATTCAAGCGCGGAGGCGATCATGGCGGAACGGCTGTCGGCAGAAGCGCGAAAATCGGCGCTGGCGGAACTGACCGGCTGGTCGGAAACGGCCGGCCGCGAGGCGATTACCCGCACCTTCACTTTCAGGGACTTCAACGAGGCGTTCGGTTTCATGTCCCGCGCCGCCCTCGTGGCCGAAAAGACCGACCACCACCCGGAATGGAAGAACGTCTACAAGACGGTGGAAGTGGTGCTGGCGACCCATGACGCCGGCGGCGTCACCAGGCGCGATATCGATCTGGCCAAGGCCATGAACGCCATCGCCGGGCAATTGGGCGTCGCCTGAGGTCACCTCTCGCGATCTTGCGAGGTGGGGCGGACATCCCCAATTCTTCATTTGTACATGTTGGCCGCGGCGATCTGCCGCGCCGGATGCAAGGGGAGCGCCGCGATGGCATCGTCCGATCACTCCGCGGGTTTTGAGCCGGCCGATCGGCTGGCGCAGGACCGCGAGAGCGTGCGCCGGCGCTTCTGGATCAAGTTCAAGCGGGTGATGGCGCAGCTTCCGTTCGCCGAGGATCTGCTCGCGGCGTACTATTGTGCATTCGACAAAGAGACGCCGCGTCACGTACAGGCTGCGCTGATCGGCGCCGTCGCCTATTTCATCCTGCCGCTCGATTTCATGCCGGACGTGATGCCGCTGCTCGGATTCACCGACGATGCGGCTGTGCTTGCCACCGCCATCCGCTTGGTCGCAAGTCACATCACGCAGGAGCATCGCGATGCCGCCCGCGCTGCGCTGAAGCGCGGGATCGACGCTGATGAAGCGACGGAATAGCGGATGCCAAAAGCCCGCTCCGCTTGAATCGGAACGGGCTTTTGATTTTCTGGCCTTGATGAACCGGCAGCCGTCCCGGACCAAATCCGACGCCGGCTTCCGCCGGAAGACGCCTAGCGGGTCTGCGCCCTGGCGCCTCGCTCCGCTTCCCACGCCTGGAACTGCTTGAAGAGCGCTTCCTTGTCCGCGTCGGTCTTGACGCTGGCCGCCGTCGTCGGGCTCTGCTTCAGGAACTCATCGAACCTGGCGCGTGACACGGCCTCGACATTGTGAGTCTTGAGCCATTGCTCGGCAACCGGCAGACGCTGCCAATCAGGGAGCGGCGCCGACAGCGAGACCTCCTTCCACTTCGGGTGGAACGGCGGGTTCTGGAATGTCGGGAACTTCGTGAAGAACGCGTCCACGAACTGGGCCAGCTTGCGGTAGCGCTCGGTGTTGGGTGCCCAGTTGTAGGCTGCGAGCACCGCAGGCACCGCAATGGTATCGACCTTCGCGCCTTCGGCGATCAGGTTGGGATAGTCCTTCGAGGTCAGGGTGGCCGGCAAGTAGTCGCCCTGCAGTGGCCGCGAATAGTCGACCGGAACCAGATGGAAGCGGTCGTCCTTGAATGCCGCGACGGACTTGTACGGTTTGCCGCCGACGGCAATCACGGCGTCGATCTCGCCAGCCCGCATTCTCTCCATCGCGATGCGCTGCTCGAGATAGAGGAAATTCGGTTTGATGCCGAGCCGTTCGAACACGATCGCGGCGGTTACGAAGGTGCCGCCATTGGGAAGGTCGACGCTGACCTTCTTGCCGTTGAGCTGGCTGATGTTGGTCACCGACTTCGACGCGAGGACGTACATCTCCTCGTTGTAGAGCTTCGTCACATAGGTAAATTGCTTCTTGATGTCCTTCGCAAAGCCCTTCTTCTCGAGATAGTCGAGCGTGTCGGCGCGCACGATGCCGAGGTCGACGCCCTGCAGGAACAGGATGTCGGCCACACTCTGCACGGAGCCGCGCCCGACGATCGGAAGTACGCGCAACTTGTTTCCGTCGTCGAGCACGGAAGCGAGGTCGGCACCGAACTGCACATAGGTGCCGCCGATTGTTCCTGAGATCAGCGTAACTGTGTTGGCGTTCAGCGCCTGCTTGGTGGCGACCGAACCGAACTGGAAAATGGCCTTCAGGCTTTCGCTGACTTTGGCCGGATCGTATTCCGTCTCAGCGGCCTTGGCCGCCGTATTGCTGCATGCCACCGTTATGGCAAGCAATGCCATTCCCATTAAGTGCCGCATGGGTTCCTCTGCGCTGGTCTTGAGTAATTTTCTTGAGTAATTGCGTAGAGCGACATGACTTTTTTCGAATCGTCATCTCGCTCTATGTCTTTGATTTGAGCATGATTCTTTCGGAAAACCGGTTCCCACTTTTCCGGATCATGCTCTAGTTCTGCAACTGGCCGAGCCGCCGCTTCGCATCAGGCGACCCGAGCTGGGCGGCCTTCTGGTACCAGAGCCGCGCCGCTGCCGGATCGGGCGTGACGCTCCGCAAATCCTGGCTGCCCAGCACTTGCGGATCATACGTTCCGGCCAGCATCAATGCCGCCTCCGCCTCCTGCGCGTCCGCCGCGCGCTCAAGCAACAGACGGGCGGAAGTAATGTCGCCGATCGCGAGCAGGCCCTTCGCTCGCTTCAGCAACGCCGCAAGTTCGTCCGGATCGATGCGACGTGCCGGAGCCGCCTCGCGCGCGGGCTCATGTGCCGCCGGTGCGGCCGCAGCAACCGGGGCCGCCGGATTGATCGCAGCGACGACGTCGTTGGCTGCTTCGCGCGCCACCGGCTCCGGCACCGCGACCTTGCCCTTGAGTGCGCTCTGATAGGCGGCGGCAATTTCGTCGCGCGTGGGCGATGCGGATGCCAGCGCGGTGGGCGGCGAGCGGCGAGCGGCTGCCATCTCCGCACCGGATGGCTCGGCGGCCAGTGGCGGCGCCGCAACGCGCTGCGGCGGTGCGGGCTCCGGCACCGCTGCGGCGAGTTGGGCGGCTGGCGGCGCGCTGCCGCCACCACCGAGCGAGGCGTTGAAGATGACGGCCCGGGTCGAATCGATCGAAAACAGCGCGAGAACGGCCGCTATCGCCGACACGATCACGACGCCGGTTACGATGCGCCCGGCGCGCGCCTTCTTCAGGCCGCCGCTGCCGAACCTTCCGCTGCCGAACGTATATTCGGAAAGCTGCTGATGTGACTCTTCCTCGTAGTTGGAGAGGAAAAGCGGCACCGGCTCGTGTGGCGGGAGCTCCTCCGGCAACACATCTGTCCGCTCAAACGATGGCGCAAAAGACTGAGCGTACTGCGGCTGCTCGTATTGAGGCTGCTCATATCGGGGCTGTTCGTACTGAGGCTGTTCGTATCGGGGTTGCTCGTATCGAAGCTGCTCGTACCGAGGCTGATCGGCCTCGTACAACCGAGGATCGCTGATGGCTTCGTCGAATCTGTCGAACGGATCTCTCGCCTGGATCGGCTTGGCGTTCTCCGCCATGATGATGCTCCCCACTACTGAACGCAACGACGGGCGTTCCCCTGCACCTACTTCTTGCTTTTGTTGACGTACAGGAGCCCCTTGACTGATGGTTAAAATCGCACACGGATTGGGCTCAAAAAACGGCGGCGGCGGGTGGGAATGAGGAGATATTTTGGTATGATTGAGGCAAACAAGCGACATCCTGCCGTTTGAAAACACGCATTGTTACCGAGAAACTATATCGGTGAGATGAAATTCATGCCGCAGACGCGAAAAAATGTGCGTCGCTAGTCCGTGCATCGCACGGACCGCTCTCCCTCTTGTTCCTCTCTTCTTCCGAGTGGGCGACTAAGTTCGACAGATGATCGCGCACCTCAGGGATGCAGGATCACCTTGCCCATAGCTTTGCGGCCGGCAAGCACCTTCAGCGCTTCGGCGGTTTGTGCCAGCGGAAAGGTGCGGTCGACATGCGAGGAAATCTTGCCTTCCGCCGTCCACTTCACGAGCTTTTCCAGGTTGGCGCGGTTCTTCTCGGGATTGACCCTGGTCCACGCGCCCCAGAACACGCCGCGGATATCGCAGCCCTTGAGCAGCGCGAGGTTGAGCGGCATCTTCGGAATGTCGCCCGCCGCGAAGCCGATCACCAGGAAGCGGCCTTCCCAGGCGATCGAGCGCAGGGCGGCTTCGGCGTAAGGGCCGCCGACCGGATCGAAGATGATGTCGACGCCCTTGCCCCCGGTGAGCCGACGCAAGCCCTCTTTCAAATCTTCCTTGCTGTAGTTCAGCGTCAGCTCGGCGCCGTGCGCCTTGGCAAATTCCAGCTTCTCGTCCGACGACGCGCAGGCGATCACCTTCAGGCCCATCAGCTTGCCGAGCTCGCAGGCCGCAAGGCCGGTGCCGCCGGCAGCGCCCAGCACGGCAAGCGTCTCGCCGGGCTTCGGGCTGGCACGATCTTCCAGGGCGTGCAGTGCCGTGCCGTAGATGATGATGATCCCGGCGGCGCGGTCAAAATCCAGATTGTCGGGGATATTCACGATCGAGCTTGCCGGCAGCGCGATCTTTTCGCGCGCGCCGTTGTGGCCGCAGGACGCCACCACGCGGTCACCGACCTTCAGGTCGGTCACGCCGGCGCCGACGCTTTCGATCACGCCGGCAACTTCGGCGGCCGGCGAAAACGGGAACGGCGGCTTGATCTGGTACTTGCCCTGGATCATCAGGATGTCGAAGAAATTCAGCGCCGCGGCCTTGATCGCGATCACGGCCTGTCCCGGTTCGGCCACCGGATCGGGCACGT
Source organism: Bradyrhizobium sp. AZCC 1578 (assembly GCF_036924675.1). Lineage (NCBI taxonomy): Bacteria > Pseudomonadati > Pseudomonadota > Alphaproteobacteria > Hyphomicrobiales > Nitrobacteraceae > Bradyrhizobium > Bradyrhizobium sp. AZCC 1578. The sequence continues at coordinate 3,810,618 of NZ_JAZHRZ010000001.1, read as the reverse complement.
CGGCCAGCACGAGATCGTTCGGTTGGCAATATTGCGAGCAGAGAATGGCTTTCATGGACACACCTGATTTTCGGACCAACGATGAGCTGACTGCTTCATGCCGGATTTGAAGCCGGGCTACAATCCGATTCGGACGCATGACTCGCGGGTGAAGGGATTCAAACGATGTTTGAAAACAACCTGTTGGCCGGAAAACGGATACTGGTCACCGGTGGCGGCTCGGGGCTTGGAGCGGCGATGGGACGCCGCTTCGTCGAGCTTGGCGCAGATCTCGTCATCTGCGGCCGACGGCTCGAATTGCTGGAGGCGACTGCCGCGCAGATGCGTGGTGAACTCGGCGGCAAGGTTACTGCAGTCCGATGCGATATCCGCGACGGCGCGGCCGTCGATGTAATGATGGACCAGATCTGGCGGGAGGCGCCGATCGACGTGCTGGTCAACAATGCTGCCGCGACCTTCATCGCGCAGACCGAGCATCTTTCGTTCCGCGCGGCGGATGCGATCCTGGCGCCGACGCTGCACGGCACGATGTACTGCACCCTTGCCGCGGGCAGGCGCTGGATCGAAAGCAAGCACGAGGGCGTGGTGCTGAGCATACTCTCGACCTCGACGATCACCGGCCGCGCTTTCACGGTACCCTCGGCGATGGCGAAATCCGCCGTGCTGGCGATGACCAAAAGCCTTGCGGTGGAATGGGGACCGAAGGGTGTGCGCACGGTTGCGATCGCGCCCGGCGCGTTTCCGACGCCCGGCGCGTCTGGTCAGCTCCGTCCTGAAGGTCGCGATGAAAGCTGGGCGCAACGCAATCCGCTTGGCCGCGCCGGCGAGCATGGCGAACTTGCGAATCTCGCGAGCTTTCTGATTTCCGACCAGGCCGGTTACATCAATGGCGAGATGGTGGTGCAGGATGGCGGCGCGCATTTGCGCAGTTCCGGCGCCGAGGATCTGCTGCAATGGACCGATGCGCAGTGGCAGAAGCAGCGCGAGCGCCGTTCCAGGGATTGAAGTCGAGACCCGCGCTCTGAATTCGAAGGTATCAGGGACGAAGCGTCGCCGCGGCGGTGAGTAACACCGTAACTGCCTTCCCAAAAAAGCATTTCCCGGCTATCCATCCCCGGCGGCGCGATGCGCCCGCGGGCCATCTTCCAGTCACAATAATGAGGGAACCAGTTGTCCGTGTTGCGAATACTGGCATTTCTGGTTGCGATTGCGGCGTTGTGCGGGACGACAGCCCTCGCGCAAACACCGAGCCCTGCTGCGAAGGGCGCCAAGGACTCCGGCAAGGCGGCACCTGCACCTGCACCAGCGGCAAAGAAGCAGGAACCGGCAGCGGCTGCTGCCGCGGGCGGCGCGGAACCTACCTTGATCGGTCAGTACGGGACCTGGGGCGCCTACACCGCGACGCCGAATGGCAAGAAGGTTTGCTTCGCGTTGGCGAAGCCGTCGTCGTCGAAGACCAACCCGCCGAACCGCCCGCGCGATCCCGCCTACGCTTTCGTCTCGACGCGTCCGGCTGAAAAAGTCGTCAACGAAGTTTCGATCATGATCGGCTACGCGCTGAAGCCGGGCTCGGAATCCTCGCTCGAGGTCGGCGGCGCGTCCTATGCGATGTATACCCAGGGCGATGGGCTCTGGATCAAGAACGCCGCGGAGGAAGAGCAAATGGTCGCGGCCATGCGCAAGTCTGCCGAGGTCACCATCAAGGGCGTCTCTGCCAAGGGGACCGAGACCACGGACGTCTTCTCGCTCAAGGGGCTGTCCCAGGCGCTCGACCGGCTGGCACAGGATTGTAAGCGCTAGACGGCATTTAAGCTCAGAATGGCGTTGTTTAGGGGCCGGGGAAGGCCTATTTGATTGACTTCGTAGGGTGGGCAAAGGCGCACAGCGCCGTGCCCACCATCAACGTTTTTTGGTGGGCACGCTGCGCTTTGCCCACCCTACACCGCCTCAACCATCTCGTGTGACTTAATGACGCTTTCATCTTCCGTGGCGCCGCTGGAGAAGGTTCCACTCGAAACCTATGTGCCGCCGGCAAAGCCCTCGCTGATCGGGCTGTCGCGCGCCGAGATCGCCGACCGGCTCGGCGAGATCGGCGTTGCGCCTGCGCAGCGCAAGATGCGCACGCAACAGCTCTGGCACTGGATGTACTTTCGCGGCGCCAAATCCTTTGCGGAGATGACCAGCGTCTCCAAGGACATGCGCGCGCAGCTCGAGCAGCATTTTACCGTCGATCGTCCCGAAGTGGTGGCCGAGCAGATTTCCAACGACGGCACCCGCAAATGGCTGTTGCGCCTGCCGAGCGGCGACGCGTTCCAGAAGGCGCATGAAGTCGAGTGCGTCTACATCCCCGAAACCGATCGCGGCACGCTCTGCGTTTCCTCGCAGGTCGGCTGCACGCTGAATTGCTCGTTCTGCCATACCGGCACGCAACGGCTGGTGCGCAACCTCACCGCGGGCGAAATCGTCGGCCAGATCATGGTGGCGCGCGACCGCCTCAACGACTGGGCCGATCGCGAGACGCCGACCGGCAGTCGCCTCGTCACCAATATCGTCATGATGGGCATGGGCGAGCCGCTCTATAATTTCGACGCGGTGCGCGATGCGCTGCTGATCACAGCCGACAATGAAGGCATCGGCATTTCCCGCCGGCGCATTACGCTGTCGACCTCAGGCGTGGTGCCCAACATCATCCGCACCGGCGAGGAGATCGGCGTCATGCTCGCGATCTCGCTGCATGCCGTGCGCGACGAATTGCGCAACGAGCTGGTGCCGCTGAACCGAAAATATCCGATTGCCGAACTGCTGCAGGCCTGCCGCGACTACCCGGGCTCGTCGAATGCGCGGCGCATCACCTTCGAATATGTGATGCTCAAGGGCGTCAACGATTCCCTCGACGACGCCAAGCTGCTGGTCAAGCTGCTCAAGGGCATTCCGGCCAAGATCAACCTGATCCCGTTCAACCCGTGGCCGGGCTCGCGCTACGAGTGCTCGGACTGGGAGCAGATCGAAAAGTTCTCCGAATACATCTTCAACGCCGGCTATTCGTCGCCGGTCCGCACGCCCCGCGGCCGCGATATCCTCGCCGCCTGCGGCCAGTTGAAGTCGGAGACCGAAAAACTGTCCGCGCGCGAGCGCCAGGCGCTCCGCGCCATGGCGATGACGGATTGAGCGATCCTCGCAATGACGGTGCATGAACCATGGCACTAGTCGGCCGCTTCTTCGTCATCCTGTTCGCCTTCCTCGCCGCCTGCTTCGTGGCGGGAATGATCGTGGTCGGCGCGGTGCTGTATCCCGAATTCAGCGATCTCGGCGGCGGACCGATCGACCAGGGCGCGCTGAATGTCGTGCTCGGCTTCGGCTTCATCTTCCTGTCCGGCTTTGCGCTGCTGCCTGCGCTGGTGGTCGTGCTCATCACCGAAGCGTTCTACATCCGCAGCGTGCTCGCTTACGCGGTCGGCGGCGGGATTGTTGGCGCGGCCTGCTATCTCGGCCTCGTTCCCCCTTCGACCCCGAGACGTTGACTTTTGATGGTATCGTGCGCCGTCATCTCGAAATCATGACCGGTGCAGGCATCGTCGCCGGCCTCGTCTACTGGTTGATCGCAGGCCGCACCGCCGGCGCCTGGCGCGAACCGCCGCCCCCGATAAAGCCGCCGCCGCCGCTGCCATCGCAGTCACGGCCGCTGTCATGATGCAGAGTACGGCCGTCATTGCCAGCGACAAACGCGAAGCGTTTGCGCAAGGGAGCGACAGCGACGACCCTTCTCCGCTTGCTGCGCAAGCTTCGCAGGGCCGGGAGTCCGCCGAAGCGCTTTGCGCGAAGGCGGAAGCAATCCATTCTGTCCGCGAATGAGAAAATGGATTGCTTCGCGGAGCCTGTCATCCGGCGGCGCCTCGCGCCGACCGGGTGGCTCGCAATGACGGGCCTTTTCATCCCCAATCGCCTCGGCTAAACCCCGCGCCATGAACCGGACCGGACTTGTCATCGCATTGGGCCTGTCGCTCGTTTTCGGACTGCTGTTTGGAATCTTTCCCGAACTCGACCTGAAGCTGGCGGCATTGTTCTACGATCCCGCGAGCACCTCGTTTCCATCGAAACAGAACGGGCTTTACGCTTTCGCGCGCGATGCCGCGATGTGGATCGCCTGGGCGCTGGCGCTGCCTGCCCTGATCGCCATTGTCGCGAAGCTGCTGCGGCCGGATCGGCCGATGCTGGTTCCGGGACGCGCGGCAGTGTTCCTCCTGGTCACCATCCTGCTCTCCGCGGTCGTGCTGACCAATCTGACCTTCAAGAGCCATTGGGGACGGCCAAGGCCGGTGGTGGTGACGGAGTTCAACGGTCCCTGGGAATTCGTGCCGTGGTGGGATCCGCGCGGGGCCTGCGGGCGTAATTGCTCGTTCTTCTCGGGCGAGGGCGCCACCGCATTCTGGACCTACGCGCCCGCGGCGCTGACGCCGCCGCCGTGGCGGCCGTTGGCCTATACGGCGGCGACCCTGTTCGGTATCGCGACCAGCGTGCTACGGATGGCGTTCGGCGGACATTTCTTCACCGATGTCGCAGCCGCCGGTCTCGTCAGCTTTTTCGTGATCTGGCTGGCCTATGCCTGGATCTACCGCTGGCCGTCGACCAGGCTCACCGATGCGCAAATCGAAGCCGCGCTGGCGCGCTGGGGCTGGCCCGGCTACCGCCTGTGGCAGCGCTGGCGCGGGCGCGAGGCAGGATAGTCCGTCCTCAGCAGCCAGGCGCCATTAAACGCGTGCCCATTGCGGCGAAATTTGTTATTCGCCGCCTCAAGCCGCCAGAGTTTCGGTTCTGATTGAATCAGAACCGAAACTCTAAATTATTGTTTTGACGCGTTTTCTTCACGCGAACCGGTATCCACTTCGCTCGAAAACGCTATAACGACATGCGCCATTTCGACCGATTGGAAGCTCGATGAGTACGATCCTGAAAAGCCTGCCCAAGGGGGAAAAAGTCGGCATCGCTTTCTCGGGCGGTCTCGACACCAGCGCGGCGCTGCTCTGGATGAAGCAAAAGGGCGCGCGCGTTTTTGCCTATACCGCGAATCTCGGCCAGCCTGACGAGGCCGACTACGACGAGATTCCGCGTAAAGCGCTGGAGTTCGGCGGCGAAAAAGCCCGGCTGGTGGATTGCCGCACGCAACTGGTCCACGAAGGTATTGCCGCCATCCAATCGGGCGCCTTCCACGTCTCTACCGGCGGCATCGCATACTTCAACACCACGCCGCTCGGGCGCGCGGTGACCGGCACGATGCTGGTCTCGGCGATGAAGGAGGACGGCGTCAACATCTGGGGCGACGGCTCCACCTTCAAGGGCAACGATATCGAGCGGTTCTACCGCTACGGCCTGCTGACCAATCCGAACTTGCGGATCTACAAGCCCTGGCTCGACCAGCAGTTCATCGACGAATTGGGCGGGCGCGCGGAAATGTCGGCATTCATGACCGCCAACGGATTCGCCTACAAGATGAGCGCCGAAAAGGCGTACTCGACCGATAGCAATATCCTCGGCGCCACCCACGAGGCCAAGGATCTCGAGCGTCTCGACAGCGGCATCAAGATCGTCAACCCGATCATGGGCGTGCCGTTCTGGCGCGACGACTGCGCCGTCAAGGCCGAACAGGTCACCGTGCGTTTTGAGGAGGGCCAGCCCGTCGCGCTGAACGGCCAGACATTCACCGATCCGGTCGCCTTGTTCCTCGAGGCCAACGCCATCGGCGGCCGGCATGGCCTTGGCATGAGCGACCAGATCGAGAACCGGATCATCGAGGCCAAGAGCCGCGGCATCTACGAAGCGCCCGGCATGGCGCTGCTGCACATCGCCTACGAACGCCTGGTCACCGGCATTCACAACGAAGACACTATCGAGCAGTACCGGATCAGCGGCATGCGCCTTGGACGGTTGCTGTACCAGGGGCGGTGGTTCGATTCCCAGGCCCTCATGCTGCGCGAAACCGCCCAGCGTTGGGTGGCGCGCGCGGTCACCGGGGAAGTGACGCTCGAACTGCGCCGTGGCAACGACTACTCGATCCTGAACACCGAGAGCCCGAACCTGACCTATCAGCCGGAGCGGCTGAGCATGGAGAAGGTCGAGGACGCCGCGTTCTCGCCGGCGGACCGCATCGGCCAGCTCACCATGCGCAACCTCGACATCGCCGATACCCGCGCCAAGCTGAAGCTTTATTCGGACACGGGCCTGCTGGCGGGCAGCGAAGGCTCGGAGATTTTCAAGCTAGAGAGCGACAAAGGCTGAGAAACTCTCGTGTCCCGGACGCGACGCAGCGCGTTAGCGGTGCGGCGCAGAGCCGGGACCCAGGACCACATAGCCGATACGCACTTTTTGGGCCCCGGCTCAGCAGCGCAGCACTGCGTGCTGCGCTGCGTCCGGGGCACGAGAGCCACGCGGGTTGGTCGCCGTTATGGATACGTCATCCGGGACAGCTAGATTTTGCCCGCCTGAATTCTCTCGGAACAGCCACGCACGCTGCCCGTACCGTGTGTCCGACCGGAGCCTCGATCATGATCAAGCCTGTCACTCTCACCCTCGCTCTCCTGCTTTCGGCATCGGCGGCCGATGCCCAGACGATTTATCCCATCGACCGCGCCGAAATCCTTTCCGGTGCGCAGTTCGACTTCAAGGTCGAATTTCCCGACAAGGTCGATCCGGCCAAGCTGAAGGTGACGGTCAACGGTCAGGACTACGCCGTTGCCTTCGGCCGCGCCGGAACGTTTGTCGACCGTGAGGACGGCAAGGACCAGTCGGCGCTGATGCTCCGCGACGTCGCGGTGACCGCGCCCGGCCCTGTCGTTGTCGAAGCCGGAGACGGCACGCGCAGCCGCAAGGTGACATGGACCGTTTACGACACCGGCCCGCGCAGGGCGAAGAACGTCATCCTGTTCATCGGCGACGGCATGTCGCTATCCCATCGCGTCGGGGCGCGGTTGCTTTCCAAGGGCATCGCTGAAGGGAAAAGCCTCGGCAAGCTTGCGATGGACGACATGCCGCATATGGCGCTGGTGGCGACCGCGGGTTCCGATTCGATCATCACTGACTCCGCAAATTCGGCTAGTGCTTACGCAACCGGCCACAAGAGCGCCGTCAATGCAATGGGCGTCTATGCCGACCGCACCAGGGACCCGCTCGACGATCCCAAGGTCGAGACTATCGCAAGCCTCGCCAGGCGCCGGCTCAATTTGAGCATCGGCATCGTCAGCAACACCGAAATCGAGGATGCAACGCCGGCGGCGATGGTGGCCCATACCCGTCGCCGTGCCGAGTATGATCCTATCGTCGAGCAGTTTTTCGCGGCGAAGCCCGAAGTGCTGTTGGGCGGCGGTAGCGCCAATTTCCTGCCAAAGGCTGCGTCCGGAAAGCGCAAGGACGATGTCGATTACATCGCGCGTTTCCGCGAGGCCGGCTATCCCGTGGCGACCACCGCAAGCGAACTCAACGCGCTCTCGGCAAAGCCCGAGACGCGCCGGCTGCTCGGCCTGTTTGCCTCCGGAAACATGGACGGCGCGCTCGACCGCAAATTCCTCAAGGGTGGCGGCGTGAAGAAGTTTCCCGAACAGCCGGACCTGACCGAGCAGGTTCAGGCCGCCTTGGACGTGCTGTCGAGAAACGAAGCCGGCTTCTTCCTGATGGTGGAATCCGGAATGATCGACAAATACGCCCATCTGCTCGACATGGAGCGCGCGGTCTATGACACCATCATGCTCGACAACGCCGTGCGCCTTGCCCGCGACTGGGCCAGCAAGCGCGGCGACGACACCCTGATCCTGGTCGTGGCGGACCACAGCCATCCCAACAGCTTGGTCGGCACCATCAATGACGATATGAGCACGACGCCGAACGTGCCGTTCCGCGAGCGCGTCGGCGTCTATGACAAAGCCGGCTTCCCCAACTATCCGGCGCCTGATGCGGACGGCTATCCGTCGCGCGTCGACGTTAGCCGGCGGCTTGCCATCTTCTCGGCCAGCCTTCCCGACCACTACGAGACCTTCCGTCCCAAGCTCGATGATCCGAACGCACCGACCGTGAAGGGCGACGATCCCGCAACCTTCAAGGCCAATGAAAAATACAAGGACGTTCCCGGCGCGGTGCTGCGGCCGGGCAACCTGCCGGCGATGATCGGCGCGAGCGTGCATTCCGGCGAGGACGTCATCCTGACCGCGGCTGGGCCTGGCAGCGAACGGGTGCGAGGCTCGATGGACAATACCGAAGTCTTTCGCGTGATGGCGGAGGCGCTCGGCCTTGCCGCGGCGGGACGGTAGTCCCTGTCGTCCCGGCGAAAGCCGGGACCCATACTCCGCGGCGGATATTGTTGAACCACTGGTCGATGGCTTTCTCTCAACAACCGGCATTTGTGGTTATGGACCCCGGCGTTCGCCGGGGCGACGGCCTAGTTTGGTGCAAACATCAGTTTGATGCAGCTTCGAAAGATCATGATCTGCCGCTCCAGTCGGCCGGGATCGTTCAGCGTCTTGGACATGATGATGGCGCCGTCGACGATGCAGGACAGCATGTCGGCGACATCGTCGAGGTCGACCGGCTCTCTCGGCGGATAGACCGCCGCGATGCCGTCGAGGATCGTGCGGAAGCGCGCATTCCAGTCCCGCACGGACTGCGCGGTGAGATCGCGTATCTCACGGTCGAACAGCCGTTCCTGATAGCAGATGCTGGCGATCAGGCAGCCGGGATGTCCGTTCGGCAGATCGGCCATCGTTTCCGCAAGCAGCTTCAGTGAAATCAGGAACGCCTGCAGCGGATCGTCCGATAGCTGTTGGCCGCGCCCGAAGATTTCGTCGAACAGGCGATCATTGGTTGCGACATATCGCCGGACCATTTCGCGGGCGAGCGCGTTCTTGTCCTTGAAGTGGTAGAAGAAGCCGCTCTTGGTCAGGCCGGCCTCGGCGATCACTTCCTCGATCGAGGTGGCGCCGAAGCCTTTGGCGAGCACGGCTGCCTCCGCGATCTCGAGAATGCGCTCGCGGGTGGCTTCGCCCTTGCCCTTCGGGGCCTCCAAAACTGCACTCATGGTACGGTTTCTCCACGGCCGAAAGCCGCAGGAGCTTGCGTCCTGCTGGCAACCATTTGATTTCGTATCATTTTGCAGCTCAAGGTTCATCCGCACCACGAGCCGCCTAGGCGGCCGCGACACTATGAGGCACCAACATCGCCGGACCTGGCCGATGCGCGAGACGTGTCGAGGTCCTCGAATTCGCGGAGATGTTGAAATGGCCAAATACCGACACGCCCTGCCGCAGCGCCGCGGTGGCGTTTTCCTCACCGATGGCGGCATGGAAACCACGCTGATCTTCCACGAAGGCGTGGAGCTGCCGCATTTCGCGGCCTTTGTGCTGCTCGATAGCGCCGAAGGGCGGGAGAAGCTGAAGCAGTACTATGCCGCCTATCTCGCGGTCGCGCGCGAGCATGGGGTTGGCTTCGTGCTCGACAGCCCGACATGGCGTGCCAATCCGGATTGGGGCACCAAGCTCGGCTATGACGCGTCCGCGCTCGCTGGGATCAATGTCCGTTCGATTGCATTCCTCGAGGAGCTGCGCACCGGCTGGGAGCGGCCAGGCGCACCCTGCGTCATCAGCGGCGCCATCGGCCCGCGCGGCGACGGCTACAAGGCAGGCAACATGCAGGCTGACGAAGCCGAGGCCTATCATCGGGCGCAGATTGCGGCCTTCGTCGAAGGCGGCGCTGACATGGTCACCGCCTATACCCTTACCAGCATCAATGAAGCGATCGGCATCGCGCGCGCCGCGCGGTCGCAAGGGATACCGGCGGCCATCTCGTTCACTGTGGAGACCAATGGCCGCCTGGTGAAAGGAGAAACGTTGCGTGAGGCGATCGAGACCGTGGATCGCGAGACCGATGGTGCGCCCGAATACTTCCTGATCAACTGTGCGCACCCCACGCATTTCGAAGACGCGTTGAAGGCGGGCGAAGCCTGGACCGAACGTATCCATGGCATCAGGGCCAACGCCTCGACAAAGAGCCACGCCGAGCTCGACGAGTCAGTCACTCTGGATTCGGGAGATCCGGCTGACCTCGGGCGGCGCTATGTTGCGCTCACGAGCGCATTTCCGACGATGCGCATTCTTGGCGGCTGCTGCGGCACCGATCATCGGCACGCCGCCGCCATTTGCGAAGCGTGCGTGCCACCGCGGGCCATCAGCGCTTGATTCAAAAAATGGCCGGGATTGCTCCCGGCCATTTTCATGTTGATCGACTGCCAGCTCAGCGCGGCGGCGCGGTGCCGGGCGGGGGCGGCGGCAGCGACGCCTGACCGCCAGTGAGCAGCGGCGTGATGTTGCGGATGGTGACGCGCCGGTTGATCGGGCTCGGCCCGTCGGTCTGCTCCTTCAGGTACTGCTCGCCATAGCCCTGCGATGTCAGGTTTTCCGCAGGCACGTTGAACTGTTGCGTCAGCAAGGTGGCCGCCGATTCGGCGCGGCGGTCCGACAGCGACAGATTGTCGACGTCGTTGCCGACCGCGTCGGTGTGGCCCTCGATCAGGAATACCGCGCGCGGATTTTGCTGGATTGCGCGGTTGAGGCCGTCGGCGATCACCTGCAGTTTCGCCGCCTGATCGGGCGGGATTTCCCACGATCCGGTTTCGAAGTTGATGGTGTTGACGTCGATGCTCGGCATGCGCTGGCGCACGGTCGGGCTGTAACGGATTTCGTCCAGCGAATAACGCCGCTCGATCCGTTCCACCGGCGGCGCCATCAAGGTGTCGTAGATCACCTCCGGCTCCGCCTCCTCGGCATCGACGATGTAGCGGTTATACGGGATGCGTATCGTCGGCGGCGGCAGCGCGACGAAGAAGCCGCCGGTCGCCCGTGGATCGCGGTAGCTGTTGTCGATGATGATGATCTCGCGGCCGCGCTCGTCGCGGCGGATACGCCGCAGCAACTGGCCGTCGCGGCCCATCACGGTGATGACCTGGCTGCCGTCGGGCCTGATGACGACAGTACGGGTCTCGCCGCCGACGGTCTGGGTCTGGATATCACGCGCACCGTAACGGAAGCGGTCCACCTCGCTGTGACGGACATATGTCTGTCCGCCCGGATCGCGAATGATGATCCGGCCGGGTTCGGTGATGACCGTGCGGCCGCCTTCCTGAACTTCGCGGCGCTGGCCGCGGAAGTCGTCGAGACGTTGCGGTCCTGCGGCCCGAGTGCCCGGGGCGATCACCCGGAGTCCCTCTTGAGGCGGAGGCGGCGCCGGCAGTGGTGCCGTGACCTGCGGCGCACGCTGGAAGGCCGGCGCGACCGTTGGCGGCGCGTTCTGGACCCGGCCTGCCGGCGGCGTGGCGGCCGGGGCACCGGGCACGGCGGTTGGCGCCGCGGGAGCGGTCGTGGTGCCCGGAGCCGCCGGAGTTCCAGCAGCCGGGGGTGCCGTCGGCGCGGGTGTCGCGGCCGGCGCCGTTCCAGCGGGGGCGCCGGGAGTCGGCGCGCCGGGGCGGCCCGTCGGTGGTGTTGGCGCCGGCGTTGGCGCACCCGCGGCTGGAGGCGGTGTGCCGGGGCGTCCCTGCGGTGTCGTTGGCGCGGTCGTCGGAGCGCCCGCAGCCGGTGGTGTCGTCGGAGTACCCGCGGCTGGTGGCGTCGCGGGCGGCGCGCCGGGACGCGCCGGCGGTGCGGCCGTGCCGGGCGATGGAGCGGTCGTCGGCGACGCGGCTGGAGCCGGCGTCGGCGAAGGTCTCGCGCCGGCCGCTGGGGGTGGCGGCACGGGAGACGGAGTCCCCTTCTGAGCGGAAGGCGGCGTAGGTGTCGGCGTCGGTGCCGCCGGCTGCTTCGGCGCAGTGGGAGCTGCCGCTGGTGGCGGAGGCGGCGGTGGAGTCGGACGCGCGGGCGCCGCCGCGGGAGGTGGCGGTGTCGGAGTCGGACGCGCAGGCGCGGCCGCAGGAGGCGGCGGCGGAGGCGGTGTTGGACGCGGCGGTGCGGCTGCCGGAGGAGGCGGCGCCGGTTGTTGGACGTGGCGGCGGTGCAGCCGCCGGTGGTGGGGGCGTCGGTGCCTGGCGTGGCGGTGGGGCAGCCGCCGGCGGCGGTGGGGCAGGCGCCGGACGTGGAGGCGGCGCCGCGGCCGGAGGCGGCGGAGTAGGCGCCGGTCGAGTGGGGGCGGCCGCCGGTGGCGGCGCTCCCTTCGGCGGCGGCTGCTGCCCCTTGGCTTTGCCCTCCTCTTCCTTGGCTTGCGCCAGGACAAGCGGAGCGGTCTGCGCATGCGATGCGAAGCTCGCTAGCTGCGTTACCGACAGGGCAGTTGTGGCGAGCAGCACGATGCGAAGGTTTGTCATGATGTCCTTTGGTCCCCGGAAAAGGCCTGGCAGTAACGGAAGTGCCGTGTTGACGTATCAGTTGGTCGATCAGCAGCTAATCATTAGGCCGGATTATGGCGGCTTACAAATCGCCCGTAGCTTTTTATTTCATGAAAGCAAAGGGTTGCGTGGTCCCTCGTTCATTGCGCGTTCAGACGGTGCTTTCAAAGTTTGTTTCAAGGTTTGTATCATTCGGTCTCCGGATCGGTGGCTGGGTTGGGCGTTCGCGGGCCATTCGGCCCACGCACCGGTAGCTCGTCTGGCATCTCGCCCCGGCAATTCCCGCGGCTGGGGCGGCCGGCCCGGTTCATGCACCGGTGGCGGCACCTCCGGACGAGGACGGCCCGGTGGCTCCTCGCGCGGCGGCTCCGTCGGTTGTCCCGGTGTCGCCGGCGGTACCTCCGGCGGTTCAATCGGCATCGCATCTCCCGGACTACAAGTTCCGGGAGCGATAACGGCGACGCGGGCGTCAAGTTCCCGCATGATCCAATAATGGAACCGAGCTACTCGGGTGCGTGGCAGACAGCCTCGATGTTGTGCCCGTCGGGATCGAGCACGAACGCGCCGTAATAGTTCGGATGATAGATCGCGCGGATCCCGGGCGGACCGTTATCGCGCCCGCCCGCGGCCATTGCCGCCTTGTAGAAGGCGTCAACCGTGGCGCGGTTCTTCGCCGCGATCGCGACATGCAGCGGCTTGTCCATTCCGCCCTCGCCGCCGATCCAGAAATCGGGCTTGCCATTGGCGCCGAAACCTGCGGCGGGCTGCTCGCCTGGGCGGTCCTGCTTGACTTCCATCACGAGGGTGTAGTCGAGCGGCGCCAGGGCTTTCAGATAGAAGGCCTTGGAACGTTCATAATCCGAAACCGGAAATCCGATGTGATCGATCATCAAGCCCTCCTGCGGTTTGAGAGATGGGTTCGCAACGGAAATTCAGCCTCGCATCAGCAGCGTGTTGCTGCGGGTCTTGCCGGTCTCTGCGTAACCCTGCGAGCGCATGTCGGCGATGCAGTCTTGCTGCCATTCGTCCTTCGACAGATGCTCGATCACGATCGCGCGGGGCCACAAGGCCTGCGGTGCGTCGGCGAAGAAGCCGGTCAACACGCGATCCTCAAATCCTTCGACGTCGATCTTGAGCGCGTCGACATGTGAGACACCAGCCTCGTCAAGGATGCGCTGCAGCCGCAGCGACGGCACTTTGATCGCCTTGCCGGAGGCCCCGCTTGACACGATGTGGCTGGCACCGAGATTGTCGCCATCGGTCTCGATCATCAACTCGCCATCGGCGGGACCGGCGGCGGCCGCGACCAGCCGCACCTGCCTGTAGCCGGAGGCGGCGTTGTTGAAGGCAAGCCGCGCATGCGTGACGGGGTGCGGCTCGATCGCGATCACCTTGCCGCCGGCGCCGACATGGCGCGCCAGCGCAAGCGCATAGGTGCCGACATTGGCGCCGACATCGACGAATACGCCGCCAGCGGGCACATGCGCGCGGAGAAAATTCAGTTCTTCGAGATTGTAGTCGGGATTGAACAGCGCGCCGCGCTCGGTGGCGCTGGCCTGGTGATAGAAGCGGAACGAAGCGCCCTGGTATTGCACGTCGACAGGCCCTGTCCGCAACAGGTTCACCAGCCGCGACAGCATCGGCCGGAACGCACCGCGCTTCAGCCGCGAGCGGTGGGCCAGCGAGATAATAGCGGCTTGTGCGGCATTCGGGGCGAACGCGCCGAACGGCGCGGGCGAAGGGTCGTTATCGGGCGTCAAACGGTGGTCCTCGGATAGAAGCGGCGCATGCATAGCCGGTTTTACGGCAGCGAAACAGGTTCAATTTCTGTCGCGATCGATCGGTCTGCTATGTCCTTGCAAAGGCGGGGCACCGGTACGTTGCGGCCTATCTGCGTCATTGCGAACGCAGCGAAGCAATCCATAGCGCGGCGAGTGAAGAGCTGGATTGCTTCGCTGCGCTCGCAATGACGGGCTGGATGGATCGTGCGCGCCACTCGGCGAGAAAGAGATCTACGCCGCTTTCTTCGCAGCTTTCCGATGGCGCAGGAAACGGCCGAGCAGGCGCTGTCTGTCCTTGCGCGGAATCAGGTCGACGTCACTGACCAACTTGGCGCCGCCCTTGCGTCGTTCCAGCACGATCTTGCGGCTATGGAACGCCTCCAGCTCGGCGCGATGGGCGACGCTGACGATGGTGGCGCTCGGCAATTCCTTGATAACGAGCTCCATCATCTTGTCCTGGCTCTTCTCGTCGAGCGCGGACGTCGCCTCGTCAAGCACCACGATATCGGGGTTGTGCAGCAGGAGGCGCGCAAACGCCAGCCGCTGCTTCTCGCCGCCGGACAGCGTCTGGTCCCATGGTCCCTCTTCCTCGATCTTCTCCCTGAGATGGTCGAGGCCGACCTTGTGCAGGGCATCGCAGATCTGCTCGGCGAGCCAGTCGTCGGCCGCGCCGGGATAGGCGATCGCGCGTCGCAGCGTGCCGGAGGGGATGTAGGGTTTTTGCGGCAGCATGAAGAGCCGGCGGTCAGGATGGAAATTGACGCTGCCGCCGCCCCAGGGCCACAGCCCGGCGAGCGCGCGGACCAGCGTGCTCTTGCCGGTGCCGGACTCGCCGGCCACCAGCAATCGCTCGCCGGGTTCGATCACGACTTCGGTCTCGCCGACGACGGCGGTGCCGTCGTCCAGTGTCACCGAGAGATCGTTGAGGCTCAGCATGGCGCCGCCTTCCGTCTTCCCACGCTGGATGCGGCCGATGCCGTCGCCCTGCTCGGCACGCTCCAGGCCGTCGAGCGACATCATCAGCGAAGCGATGCGGCGCGCGCAGGCGTTCCAGTCGGCCAGCCGCGGATAATTATCGACCAGCCAGCCGAACGCGGTTTGCACGATGGTGAAGGCGGATGCCGCCTGCATCACCTGGCCCAGCGTCATGCTGCCCTCGAGAAATTTTGGCGCGCACAATAGTATCGGAACCACCGGAGCGATGAGGTGCGATCCCTGCGACACCAGCGTGGTGCGCATGTGCTGGCCGGCGAGCCGCGCCCATTGCTGCAGCACTTTTGAGAATGTCTTGTTGATGCCGTCGCGCTCTTCCTCTTCGCCGCCGAGCAGCGCGATGCTCTCGCCGTTCTCGCGCACGCGGGTCAGGACATAGCGGTATTCGGCCTCGGCCTGGTTCTTGTTTTCGGACACCTGCACGAAGCTTCGTCCGATCGCCGTGATCGAGCCCGAAGCGATCGCAGCGTAGACGATCGCGGCGATCACGAGGAAGCCGGGGATGGTGACGGTCGAGTCGACCAGCGTGATCGTGAGAGCGCCGCCGATGGTCCAGAGCACGACGATGAAGGTGGCGGCTGACAGAAACGCCGATGTGACGCCGGCGACGAAATCCACCGGCGAATCGGTCGCGATCCGCAAATCCTCGGCGATGCGGTATTCGGGATTCTGATGATCGCCGCCGACCAGGTTGAGTTGATAGTAGCGGCCGTTGGCCAGCCAGCGCGAGATCACCGCATTCGTGAGCCAGGCGCGCCAGCGCCGTTGAATGCCCATGCGGGCGAACACCTGGGCCACGCCGAGTAACGCGCTGCCGATGGCCAGCGGAAAGAACACCGCGGTGAGAAAATAGACGGTCGCGGCGTCGCGCCTTTCGATGGCGTCGAAGATTGCGCGATGCCAGACATTGATGCCGTACTGAAATCCGACATTGGTGACGATCAGGAGCAGCAGGCCGATCGATAGCAGCCACGCCAGCCGGTCGCCGCCGCTGCCCCAATAGCCGCGCGCGCTGATCCAGAACCGCGTCAGCAGATAATTTTTGCGGGCCTGCTCGGCCTCCTCCGGAGACATTTCCGGATCGGGCTCGACGACCTCCGGCGGCGGCGGTTCGACACGTTCACCGCCTTCCGCCGTGACGTCCACGAACTCCGAATCTTCTTGTTTCTCAGGGGATTTCTTGGCTGAGGATTTCCTGACAGATGGCTTGGGCTTCACATCGGGTCTGGCCATGCCGCGATAACGTAAGGGAAATCAGATGGTTCCCGCTGGTTGTCCGAGTATCCCTCCGCCGTCATTGCAATGACGTGGAAAACGCCGAAGCCAATCATTGGCACTTACGGCGCCTGGATCACGCTCGCGTTTCCGCGCTCGGCTCTACCTTCCGCCGGCCAACCCGGTGCAGCACATGGGAGAGCTGCTCGATCGAGTAGGGCTTTTGCAGCAGCTCGAAACCGTAGCTGCCGTGCTCCGACAGCACGTGGCTGTAGCCGCTGGTCAGCACCACCGGCAGGTCGGGATGGCGGCGGCGGACTTCCTGGGCGAGTTCAATGCCGGTCATGCCGGGCATCACGACGTCGGTGAACACGGCATCGAAATGCTCGGCGCCGGCCGCCAGTTCTTCGAGTGCATGCACGGCGTTGCCGACGAGCCTGGTGGCGTAGCCGAGTTCGGCCAGCGCGTCGGTGGCGAAGCGTCCGACCTCGGCATTGTCCTCGACCACGAGCACCGACATCCCGCTTCCGTCGATCGCCGCGGCATCTGCTGCCGGCGTTTGTCGCGATTTGCCGCTGCCGGCGGTGCGCGGCAGATACAGCGTGAAAATGCTGCCCTTGCCCACTTCGCTGGACACAGCCACTTCGCCGTCGGATTGCTTGGCGAAGCCGAATACCTGCGACAGGCCGAGCCCGGTGCCATGGCCGGCCTGCTTGGTCGTGAAGAAGGGTTCGAAAATACGTTCGACCTGGTCCGGCGGAATGCCGCTGCCGGTATCGGCGACGGATACGGTCACATAACCATATGGATGCTGCGGCTGCGGGGCGGCATTGGGCAGGCTGGCCGCCATTCCGACCGCAATCGTCAGCCGTCCGCGGCTTTCCATAGCGTCCCGCGCGTTCACGGCCATGTTGATGATGGCGGTTTCGAACTGGCCGGCGTCGGCGTTGACCAAGCACGGTTCTTCCGGCCCAAGGATGACAATTTCGATGCGCGAACCGATCAGGGTGCCGATCATTTCACTCAGCATCTGCACGGTCCGCCCGACGTCGAACACCTCCGGCTTCAACGTCTGCCGCCGCGCGAAGGCCAGCAATTGCCCGGTCAGCTTGGCGGCGCGGGTCACCGTATCCGAGATCGCATCGATATAGCGCAGCCGCCGCTGTTCCGGCAGGTCGGGCCGCCGCAACAGGTCCACGGAAGCGCGGATCACCGTCAGCAGATTATTGAAGTCGTGCGCAACACCGCCGGTCAACTGGCCCAGCGCCTCCAGCCGCTGACCGTGCTTCAACGCTTCCTCGGCCACCCGGCGCTTCTCGGCCTCGAAATAAAGGTGGCGCGTCCGGCGCAAGGCCAGCCCCAGAAGGGCAAACAGCAGCGCGGTGGCCGGCGCACCGAAAATCAGGTGCTGGCTCATGGTGGACAGCCAGCGCGCCCGGATCACCGACGTCTCGAGGCCGGCGCTGACATAGATCGGGTATTCGGCCAGCCGCTGATATCCGAGGCGCCGTTCGATGCCGTCGGTCGATGAGGTCACGGTGACGAGGCCGGCCTTGGGATCGGACTTGGGATCGGCCGCGAGCAGTTTTCCGATCGGGCTGTTGCGGTCGAGACGGACCTCGCGGCCTGCAGCGGGAAAGCGAGCTAGCACGGCGCCGTCCGCGCGACCGACCGCGAAGAAACTGCCCGGCTCGCGGCCGATCCGGGCGTAGTAATTTTCGAAATATTCCGGCAGCACGGAGGTCTGGATCACACCTGCGAAGCTGCCGTCCTCGCTCGGGCGCCGTCTGCCGACGCCGAAGAATGCCGCGCCCTGATAGGGCGGCCGTGGCGTGAGCGCCTCGCCAATATAGGTTCCGATATCGCCGGCGACGTGGGCTTTGAAATAGTCCCGGTCGGAAAAATCGATCTCGGGCGCCGGGACGACGAGGCTGTTGACGAGCGCGTGGCCCTTGGCGTCGAATATCCAGGCCGACTTCACCTGCGGCAGGGAGGCGACCAACTGCTTCAGCCGCAAATGCAGCGCTTGTTCGCGGGCAACGATGTCAGCGTCGGGAAGGTCGCGGATGATCTCGGCGATCTCCGACAGGCTGCGGTCGATGGTCTCGAATACTTTCAGCGCATGCTCGTGCGCGACATCCAGCGTGCGCTCGATTTCACGGTCGGCCGTTTCGCGGATCGAGACCCAGGAGACAGCGGATGCAAATACAAAGAGCGCCAACGGAAGCGCCAATGAGGCGACCATCATCCATTGCAGCAGTCTCAGCGAATTAGGTTGCGCGGTCTGCACGCTCGCTCCGGCTTCGTGCCAAGCTTAACGCAAAGTCGTGCGAGGAATAAAGCGGAGCGGCGAAGGGAACTTGCGCTTCGGGCGGTCAAGCCGGATTGATCATAATAGATTCAAATCCGGCCGCCGTTCGCGTTCCCCAAATCTACGGCTAGATCTGGCGCTCGACCATCTTCAGCTTGAGTTCGGCAATGGCTTCCGACGGGTTCAGGCCCTTCGGGCAGGCCTTGGCGCAGTTCATGATGGTGTGGCAGCGGTAGAGCCGGAACGGGTCTTCGAGGTTGTCGAGCCGTTCGCCGGTCGCTTCATCGCGGGAATCCTTCACCCAGCGCGTCGCCTGCAGCAGCGCGGCGGGCCCGAGGAAGCGTTCGCTGTTCCACCAGTAGCTCGGGCAGGACGTCGAGCAGCAGGCGCACAGGATGCACTCGTAAAGGCCGTCGAGCTTTTCACGGTCCTCGTGGCTTTGCTTCCATTCCTTCTGCGGCGTCGGCGTCGTGGTCTGCAGCCACGGCTCGATCGAGGCATATTGCGCGTAGAAGTTCGTGAGGTCGGGCACCAGGTCCTTCACGACAGGCTGATGCGGCAGCGGATTGACTTTCACCGCGCCACCTGCGGCCACGTCGTGCATCGACTTGGTGCAAGCCAGCGTGTTCTGGCCGTCGATGTTCATGGCGCAGGAGCCGCAGACGCCTTCGCGGCAGGAGCGGCGGAAGGTCAGCGTCGGGTCGATGTTGTTCTTGATCCAGATCAGGCCGTCGAGCACCATCGGCCCGCAATCGTTGATGTCGACATGATAGGTGTCGATGCTCGGGTTCTTGCCGTCGTCCGGATTCCAGCGATAGACCCGGAACTCGCGCGTCTCGGTCGCGCTTGCCGGCTTCGGCCAGGCCTTGCCGCCGGTGATCTTCGAATTTTTCGGAAGCGTGAATTCAGCCATGCTTGCAAGCCTTCGCTGTCGTCATCAATACACCCGCGCCTTCGGCGGGATGTACTGGACGTCGTTCGTCATCGTGTAGTCGTGCACCGGGCGGTAATCGATCACGGTCTTGCCGTTCGGATCGATCCAGGCCAGCGTGTGCTTCATCCAGTTCTTGTCGTCGCGCTCGGCAAAGTCCTCGCGCGCATGGGCGCCGCGGCTTTCGGTGCGGTTCGCCGCCGAATCCATGGTAACCACCGCCTGCACGATCAGATTATCGAATTCGAGCGTCTCGATCAGGTCGGAATTCCACACCAGCGAGCGGTCGGTGGTCGCGATGTCGCCGATGCCGCCATGCACCTTGTGAATCAGGTTCTGGCCCTCGTGAAGGATTTCGCCGGTGCGGAACACCGCGCAATTGTTCTGCATCACGTGCTGCATGCTGTCCCGCAGCTTCGCAGTCGGCGTGCCGCCGGAGGCATGGCGGTAATGATCGAGCCGTCCGAGTGCCATGTCGGCGGAATCCTTCGGCAGTTCGGGCTGCTTGCCGTTCGGCGTCAGCTTTTCCGCCAGCCGCAGCGCAGCGGCGCGGCCGAACACGACGAGGTCGATCAGCGAGTTGGAGCCGAGCCGGTTGGCGCCGTGCACGGACACGCAGGCTGCTTCGCCGATCGCCATCAGGCCCGGCACCACGGCATTGTCGTCGCCGTCCTTCTTGGTCAGGACTTCGGCGTGATAATTGGTGGGAATGCCGCCCATGTTGTAGTGCACGGTCGGCACGATCGGAATCGGCTCCCGGGTGACGTCGACATTGGCGAAGATCTTCGCCGATTCGGAAATGCCGGGCAGCCGCTCCTGCAGCACCTTCGGATCGAGATGATCGAGGTGCAGATAGATGTGGTCCTTCTTCTTGCCGACGCCGCGGCCTTCGCGGATCTCGATGGTCATCGAGCGCGAGACCACGTCGCGCGAAGCGAGGTCCTTGGCGGAGGGCGCATAGCGTTCCATGAAGCGCTCGCCCTCGGAATTGACGAGATAGCCGCCTTCGCCGCGCGCGCCCTCGGTGACCAGACAGCCGGCACCGTAAATCCCGGTCGGGTGGAACTGGACGAACTCCATGTCCTGCAGCGGCAGGCCGGCGCGCAGCACCATGCCGCCGCCGTCGCCGGTGCAGGTATGCGCCGAAGTGCAGGAGGCGTAGGCGCGGCCATAGCCGCCGGTGGCGAGAATCGTGGTCTGGGCACGGAAGCGGTGCAACGTGCCGTCGTCGAGCTTGAGCGCGATGACGCCGCGGCAGACGCCCTGGTCGTCCATGATCAGGTCGATGGCGAAGAATTCGATGTAGAACTCGGCCGAATGGCGCAGCGCCTGGCCGTACATCGTGTGCAGCATGGCGTGACCGGTGCGGTCGGCGGCGGCGCAAGTGCGCTGCGCCTGGCCCTTGCCGTAGTCCATCGTCATGCCGCCGAACGGACGCTGGTAGATCTTGCCGTCCTCGGTGCGCGAGAACGGCACGCCCCAATGCTCCAGCTCGTAGACGGCTTCCGGCGCGTTGCGCACCATGTATTCGATGGCGTCCTGGTCGCCGAGCCAGTCCGACCCCTTGACGGTGTCGTACATGTGCCAGCGCCAGTCGTCCTGATGCATGTTGCCGAGCGAAGCCGAAATGCCGCCTTGGGCCGCGACCGTATGCGAGCGTGTCGGGAACACTTTTGTAATGCAGGCGGTACGCAGGCCAGCCTCGCTGCAGCCGACCACGGCGCGCAGGCCGGCGCCGCCGGCGCCGACGACCACGACGTCGTAGGTGTGGTCCTCGATCGGATAGGCTTTTCCGTTGCTGGCCGGGCCACTGGCCCTGGTGGCTTTGCCGTTACCTTCGGCGGGCGAACCTTGAGCAGCCATGGGTTACACTCCCGATGACAATTTGACGATCGCGTAGATCGACGCCAAGGCGACCGCGATACAGAAGAAATTATTGGCCATCACGCTCACGAGCTTCACCGTCTCGTTGTGCACATAGTCCTCGATGATGATCTGCATGCCGATTTTCATGTGCCAGGCGCTGGCGATGATGAAGAGGACCAGGATGATGGCGATCGGAAGCGAGCCGAGGATTTGCGCAGCGCCGGCCTGATTGCGGCCGATCAGCATCAGCACGATCACGATGACGGGCACGATCAGCAGCGTCATCGCCACCGCCGTGAGGCGCTGGCGCCAGAAATCGGTGGTGCCGGAATGCGAGGAACCGAGATTGCGGACGCGGCCGAGCGGCGTGCGCATCGAGGAGGGGCGGCTCATGGTCCGCCTCCGACCGTGTAGGCGATGATCCAGACCAGGACGGTCAGCGAAATGCCCGCGATCAGCGCGCCCCAGGTGAGGGCTTCGCGCTCGTTGGCCTTGAAGCCGTAGCCGAGGTCCCAGAAGAAGTAGCGGATACCGCTGACCAGATGGTGGAGCAGCGCCCAAGTGTAGCCGAACACGATCAGCTTGCCGATGATGCTGCCGGTGAAGGCCTGGACGTTGGCGTAGGCTCCGGGGCCGGACGCCGCTGCGATCAGCCACCAGGCCAGCAGTAGCGTACCGAAATAGAGCGCAATCCCGGTGGCGCGGTGGACGACGGAAAGCGCCATCGTCAGGGTGACGCGATAGGTCTGCAAATGGGGCGATAGCGGTCGTTCGATCCTGGCGGTCATTCGGCGGCTTTTTTACGTTGTGTGGACCGCGGCCGGGCCCATCGGGGAACGCGGTAGATGAATTCTATTTACGGAGTCGAGTCAGTCCGCGCAACGATCAAATCGCTCGGAATGGAATCATCGTTCATTGCTATGGAGCTACGAAACGCGACCATTCAGCGGCTTGGTATACCACCGATGCCGATCTGCCTGAAGAATTGAATAAGTATTCTGTTCATTGAGGAGCGCAACGGGCGGGCTCTGGCTCGTAATAGGCGAGCAACCGCACCAGTGGCAGGCGGGCCAGATCGGCTCGGCTTGCCACGATGGCGCGCGCGGTGCCGGCGCCGCCCTTCGCGGCCGTGGCTATTCATCCAGAGCCGACCGGATATGCGGTTTTTGCGGCCGCCGGCGAAGCGCCATTCAGCGCTGTCGGATGGGTCCGCGCGAGAGTGCCTATGTCCAAGCGCGCGCTGGAGATGGCGTTCGGCATTTCCCGCCGCGGCGTATGAGCCCCTGCGTTCGCAGGGACGACATCGAATTACTTGGCGTAGATCTTGGCGTACGTATCCCGCAAAATGTTCTTCTGCACTTTTCCCATGGCGTTGCGCGGCAATTCGTCGACGATGAACACGCGCTTCGGCATCTTGAATTTGGCAAGTCGTCCGTCGAGCGCCTTCAGCACGCCCGCCTCGGTGACGTCTGCGTCCTTGTTGCAGACCAGCACCGCGGTGACGCCTTCGCCGAAATCGGCATGCGGCACGCCGATCACGGCGGATTCGATCACGCCCGGCATGGCGTCGATCTCGCTCTCGATTTCCTTGGGGTAGACGTTGAAGCCGCCTGAAATCACCAGATCCTTGCCGCGGCCCAGGATGTGCACGTAGCCCTTGGCGTCGATCTTGCCGAGATCGCCGGTGATGAAGAAGCCGTCGTCGCGAAATTCGGCTTTTGTCTTCTCCGGCATGCGCCAGTAGCCCTTGAACACGTTGGGCCCTTTCACCTCGATCATGCCGATCTCGTCGCGCGCGAGCTCCTTGCCGGTCTCGGGATCGGTGACGCGGACGGAAACGCCGGGCAGGGGATGGCCGACGGCGCCGGGGACGCGCTCGCCATCATAGGGGTTGGAGGTATTCATGTTGGTTTCGGTCATGCCGTAGCGTTCCAGCACGGCGTGGCCGGTGCGCGCGGCCCATTCGCGATGGGTGTCGGCGAGCAGCGGCGCCGAGCCGGAAATGAACAGCCGCATGTGGCTGGTCGATTCCTTCGACAGCGCCGGGCTCTGCAACAGCCGCGTGTAGAAGGTCGGCACGCCCATCAGCACGGTGGCGCGCGCCATCAGCTTGATGATCATTTCAGGGTCGAATTTCGGCAGGAAGATCATCGAGGCGCGGGCGAACAGGGTCACGTTGCTCGCCACGAACAGGCCGTGGGTGTGATAGATCGGCAGCGCGTGGATCAGCACATCCTTGTCGGTGAAGCGCCAGTAGTCGACCAGGCTGTAGGAGTTCGACGCCAGATTGTCGTGCGTCAGCATCGCGCCCTTCGAGCGGCCGGTGGTGCCTGAGGTGTAGAGAATGGCAGCCAGATCGTCATTGCTGCGGGCGACCGTTGCGAAGGCGGCATCGGCCTTGGCGGCGGCGTCCGTCAGTGATCCCTCGCCGTCGGGCCCAAGCGTTTCGACTTTTGCGTTCACCTTCGCGGCGATCACGCCGATGCCTTCGGCCTTCGAGGGATCGCACACGACCAGCGACGGCTCGGCGTCGGAGATGAAGTAGTCGAGCTCGTTGAGCGTATATGCGGTGTTGAGCGGCAAGTACACCGCGCCGGCGCGTACGGTTGCGAGATAGAGCACCAGCGCCGGGACCGATTTCTCAGTCTGGGCTGCGACACGGTCGCCGGGCTTGACCCCGCGCGAGACCAGCACATTCGCCGTCTGGCCGGCGCGGGCGATCAGCTCGCCATAGCTGATGCGCGTGCCATCGAGCATCTCGATCGCGAGCCGGTTTGGATCGTCGAGCGTGTCGAACAGGCGGGAAAACAGGTTGGCGTTGGCAGTCGTGTTCATGCAAACTTCCCCTAGAGGGCGCTGGCCTGCGAATTTCGCAGGCTGGAATAGCAAGAACGCCCTTCAAAAAGCAACGGAGACAGTTTGCATGACAAATGGCGGGAAACGCGTGGCCTGGGTGACGGGCGGTGGCAGCGGGATTGGCGAGGCCGGCGCCGAGGCGCTGGCAGCCGATGGCTGGACGGTGGTGGTCTCGGGGCGGCGGAAAGATGCCCTCGACAAGGTCGTGGCCAATATCACCCAAAAAGGCGGCAAGGCCGAGGCGATCGCGCTCGATGTCAGCAACAAGGCGGATGTAGACAAGGCGGCGGACCAGATCCTCAGCCGACACGGCCGGATCGACCTCTTGGTCAACAGTGCAGGCATCAACGTGCCCAAGCGAAGCTGGGCCGACATGGAACTGGAGGGCTGGGACAAGGTCGTCGATATCAACCTCAACGGCGTGCTCTACTGCATGCGCGCGGTGCTGCCGGCGATGCGCAAGCAAAAGGACGGCTGCATCATCAACGTCGCGTCCTGGGCCGGCCGTCATGTGTCAAAGATGCCGGGCCCAGCCTACACCACGACAAAACATGCGGTGCTGGCACTAACCCATTCCTTCAACATGGACGAATGCGTCAACGGCCTGCGCGCCTGCTGCCTGTCGCCGGGCGAGGTCGCCACCCCGATCCTGAAATCGCGCCCGGTCGTGCCGTCGGAAGAGGAGCAGGCGAAAATGCTGCAGCCGGAAGATTGCGGCCGCACCATCGCCTTCGTCGCCAGCCTGCCGCCGCGGGTCTGCGTCAACGAGATCCTGATCAGTCCGACGCACAACCGCGGCTTCATCCAGACGCCGAATAGCCGGGATTAAAGCGAACTCTCTCCAATTGTCGTCCCTGCTTTCGCACTAGGGCATGCACACATTTCTGAGGCTCCATCCGGCAGCGACGGCGTGGAAGTATTCCAGGCCGTGTTTGAAGGTAATTGGACCGGGCGGTTTGGATGACGGGTAGCCGTCCCAGCTGCCGAGCCGACCGATGATCCAGGCAGCCCAGGCAAGGCTATCGGATGGATGCGGGTTGCTCAGGCGTATGGTTTTGGCCTCAAGCTGTGCGTTAAGGGCAGTGAGCGCCGCAACTTCATCGGCATTGAAGGCGAGGCTGACGGGTTGCTTGCCGCGGCCATCGCGCGCCTGCAAGAGTTGGACGGTGATGACCGCCGCCTTGGCGGCGATGGCGACCAGCTTGAGGAGACGCTCGGCTGAGCCGATCTGACTGTCTTCGAGTTTGAAGCCTTGCGTCTTGAGGACGCGGAAGAACTGTTCGATCAGCCAGCGCCGCTTGTACCATTCGACGATGCGCCAGGCCTCTTCTTTGCCGGTTACCGGGTGGGTGGTGAGAAGCCGCCAATGAAGGGGCTCGACGCCAGCTTCGGGATTGGGTTCACGGACGTCGACCACATATAGCGGCAAGCTCTTAGGCAGATGGCGCAGGAACTTGGTCTGCGGTCGAGCCAGTTCGATCACACCAAAGCGCAGTTCGAGATTTGCGACACGCTCCGGCCGTTGCACTCGCGCGGGCAGCCAGACGGCACGCCGGTCTGTCACAGCTATGCGCTCAATGGCTGCGTACAAACTGGTGTCGTCCGCGAGCTTGCGATCATGCATGCTGCGGACGATCACATGGAAGTGTTCCTCAGCCGCGCTCGCATAAAGCGCGAAGATGTCGCTCTCGCGATCGCCAATCACGGTGACCATGGCAGCGCCGGCCAGCAACGGCTTGGCTGCAAGGGCGGTGCTGATCCAGCGCTGCGATTCCTTGTCCGACAAGTCGCGCCGGTCGTGTGAGACGGTGCGGCGGCCCTTGCGCGTCCACGCCTGGCCGCTCAACAGGCCAAGGCAGGTGCCGTCGTCGGCATCCACTGCCAGCAGGGGATGGAGTAGCACGCCGTGGACGTTGCCCTTGGCGGTCTCTCCGAGACCGCGGCGGCGCCGCGCCGTGGTATGGAAGTTGATCTCGCTGGTGTCCTGGATCGCCAATACGTGGCGGCCTTCGACCGCTGCGACTGTGCTTTCACTCCAGCTTTCGATGATCTGCTCCGTTGTCACCTTGGGATTGCGCAGGAAGCGGTTGAACCGCACCTCGAGCGCCCGATCGCCCTTCGAAAGTCGCCGCAAACACACATCTTTGCCCGCGACCATGCATTCGAGCAGCGCCGCCCCCCTTTATCAAGGCGGAGATCCCCGAACCGACCCAGCGTCCAATTAATCTGTGACAACATGCCGACACCTCTGCCAAAGCCGAAGTGCCGAAATAGGAATCACACGACTTCCCGATTCTGGAATCCTTGCAGCAGGCCTGAGTCAATCCGCCGCACCTGAACTAGATGTGTGCATGCCCTAGTGCTTTCGCAGGGGCGACGGGGCGTATCACCGCACGGACGACGTCCCCAAAAGTTTCAAGCATCACGATAAATTATTCGCCGAAACCGGCCCAAAAACCTCCCGTAGCTCAGGCCAACGACGACGAAATCAACCGGTCCATCGGCCAGCGTCGTTGTTTTCATCACCGGCGATACCCGCCGGGCACAGCAATCCTCGGGAGAAGATTCCATGTCGAAACGTATTGCACTTCTGTCCGCCGCCGTCTTCAGCGCGCTGGCTTTCACCGCCACCATCACCGCGCCAGTTAGCGCAGAAGAAAAGACCGTGATGGTCGGAGGTGCGGCGATGTTCCCGTCCAAGAACATCATTCAGAACGCCGTCAATTCGAAGGACCACACCACGCTGGTCGCCGCCGTGAAGGCCGCCGGCCTGGTCGCGACGCTGGAAGGCAAGGGTCCGTTCACGGTGTTCGCACCGACCAACACCGCCTTCGGCAAGCTGCCGGTCGGCACGGTCGAGACGCTGGTGAAGCCTGAGAACAAGGCGACCCTGACCAAGATCCTCACCTACCATGTCGTGCCCGGCAAGCTCGCCGCGTCCGACCTGAAGGACGGCATGAAGCTCAAGACTGCCGAAGGCGAACAACTGTCCGTCAAGCTCCAGGACGGCAAGACCTGGATCGTCGACGCCAAGGGCGGAACCTCGATGGTTACGATCTCGAACGTCAATCAGTCGAACGGCGTGATCCATGTGGTTGACACCGTGCTGATGCCGGCGTCCTGAGCTCCCGCGCGTCCCTGAACTGGTCCCAACAGGGGCGTGTGGATTGGCGGGCCGGGGCAACCCGGCTCGCTTTTTCGTGAAAGTCGATACGCGCCATGCATCGTTCTGATAGAATCATGGCAGTAACGAAACCACGGTTCCGGGCGTATATTCGATACGAATTGCAAGCGGGGATGAGCCATGTCGGCCGTAACAGCCAGCGACGAGCACGCCGCGTCAACCAAGGCAAAGGTCATTCAGCCGGCCTGGGTGCGGGCGCTGCATTGGACCAACGCCTTCGCGATGGTCCTGATGATCATGTCGGGATGGCAGATCTATAACGCCTCGCCGTTATTCGGCTTTACGTTTCCCCGTTCGGTCACGCTGGGCGGCTGGCTCGCCGGAGGGCTGCTCTGGCATTTCGCCGCGATGTGGCTGTTGATGGTCAACGGCCTGATCTACCTGGTGATGGGCTTTGTCACCGGCCGCTTCCGCAAGAAGCTGCTGCCGATCACGCCGGAGGGCGTGATTTCAGATACGAAAGCTGCGCTGACTGGTAAGCTGTCGCACGACGACCTCAGCAGATACAATTATGTGCAGAAGTTGCTCTACGCCGGCATCATCGTCGTCGGCATCCTCATTGTGCTGTCGGGACTGGCGCTCTGGAAGCCAGTGCAACTGCAATACCTGGCGGCGTTGTTCGGCGGCTACGAGGGCGCCCGTTACGTCCATTTCTTCTGCATGGCGGCGATCGTCGCCTTCATGGTGGTTCATGTCGCGCTCGCCCTTCTGGTACCGAAGAGCCTGCGCGCCATGATCATCGGCCGCTAGTTCAAGGGAGAGCGACCATGGGCCGCATGCGCAAGCTTCTGATCCCCGGCGTCGACAAGACGCTTCTCGTCAGAGACGCCGTCAAGTCCATGCCGGATCTCACCCGCCGGCGCTTCATCTCGGGCGGCGCCAGCCTCGGCGCGCTGACGCTTCTGACCGGCTGCGATGTGACGGACAGTTTCTCGGCCGAGGAGATGCTGAAGCAGGTCTCGAAATTCAATGACGGCGTGCAAGCATTGATGTTCAATCCCAATGCGATGGCGCCGACGTTCCCGGAAAGCGCAATTACAAAGCCGTTCCCGTTCAACGCCTATTACGACCTCGACGAGGCGCCGGAAGTCGACGGCAAGACCTGGAAACTCGAAGTGCGTGGCCTGGTCGAGAACAAGAAGTCCTGGACGCTGGACGAGCTCTATCAACTGCCGCAGGTCAAGCAAGTGACGCGCCATATCTGCGTTGAAGGCTGGAGCGCGATCGGAAGCTGGACCGGCACGCCGTTGCGCGATTTCCTCAAACTGGTCGGCGCGGATACGCGGGCGAAATATGTCTGGTTCCAGTGCGCCGATAAAGACGGCTACAATTCGCCGCTCGACATGCCGAGCGCACTGCATGCGCAGACCCAGATGACGTTCAAATTCGGTGACGAGATCCTGCCGCGCGCCTATGGTTTCCCGATGAAGATCAGGGTGCCGACCAAGCTCGGTTTCAAGAACCCGAAATACGTGATGTCGATGGAAGTCACCAACGACTACAAGGGCGGCTTCTGGGAAGACCAGGGGTATAATTCGTTTAGCGGGAGTTAGAGACGTTCGGATCAGCCGCGTTTGATGTCGTCCGAAATCGGCGCGAAGCGAACATGTCCCGCAAGTCCGCTTCGGGCCATTGCCGAAGCCGAATTTCCACGAATGGCGACTATTCGACGAAGCCGGCCAGTCTCGGCAGCCACAGACTGATGGCTGGGAAATAAATGCACAGCATCAAGCCGAGCACCTGCAGCGCAACGAACGGATACATGGCCGTAAACACGTCGCTCATGGTGATGCCCGGCGGCGCCGTGCCCTTCATGTAGAACAGCGTCGCCCCGAACGGCGGCGTCATGAATGCGGTCTGCAGATTGACCGCAACCAGCGTGCCGAACCAGGTCATCAGGGCAGCGTTGCTGCCGATGTGGTCGGAGAAGTCGTACTTCAACAGTATCGGCGCGAACACCGGCAGGACGATCAGGCAGATCTCGATCCACTCGAACGGGAAGCCGAGCAGGAAGATCAGAACCATGATGAAGGTGAGCATTTCCCACTTGGTGTCGATGCCGAAATGGGTAAGCGTCGAGATCATCACGTCGTCGCCGCCGAGCACTCGGAACACGTAGGAGAAGCCGGTGGCACCGAGGAAGACCAGGAACACCAGGCCGTTGGCGCGGCAGGAGGAATAGATCGCCTCGTTCATCACCTTGAACGTCAGGCGCCTGTTCAGCACGGCGATGAACATGGAGCCGAGCACGCCGACAGCACCGCTCTCCGTGGGTGTGGCCCAGCCGGCGAAGATCGAGCCGAGCACGATCACCAGCAGCGCCGTCATGGGGAACAGCCCCCGCCAGACGGCGTACCAGAACGCACGGCGGGTCTGCGGCCCGTAGCCGGGCGGCAGCTTGGGCGCGGCGCCCGGCCTGAAGATGGCGACCAGCAATACATAGACGAGGTAGAGGCCAGAGAGCAGGAAGCCTGGCATGATTGCGGCGAGAAACAAATTGCCTGCCGAGATCGCCAGCATATCCGCCATTACCACCAGCATGATCGCCGGCGGAATCAGGATGCCGAGCGTTCCGGCCGAGGCGATGGTGCCAATGGCAAGCCGCTTGTCGTAACCCGCGGCCAGCATCTGCGGCAGGGCGATCACCGACAGCGTGATGACAGCCGCGCCGACCACGCCAATCGGCGCCGCCAGGATCGTGCCCATCACCATCACGGAGACCGCCAGCGCGCCTGGGCACCGCTTGAGCAGGACCTCGGCTGCGTCCAGCATGTCCTTCGCGGAGCCCGATCGCTCGAGGATTGCGCCCATGAAGATGAACATGGGGACCGACGCCAGGACCGGATCGTTGGCGACCCCGCCCCACATGCGCAGTACGATATCGGATAAGCCCATCAGGTTGAACGTGCCGAGCCAAGCGCCCAGGACAGCAAAGACGAGCGCCAGCCCGCCCATGATGAAGGCGACCGGGTAGCCGATGAAAATGAAGAAAAACATCGACACGAACATGATCAGAGCGAGATTGTCGGCCAGCCAGTCGAGCACGTTGGAGTCCTCCGTTGGACTAGACGTCCGTAATCACGTGTCCGATTTGCAGATTGACCTCCCGCTCCGACTTTTCACCGAACAGGAAGACGATCACGCGGAGCAGTACACTGAGGATGCCGAGCACCACCATCCACAGGCCGGCAGCGTAGACGCCCTTGATGATCCATCGGTGGGTCAACCCGACCGTGCTGTCGGATTGCTCGCCGAGCCGATAGGACTGCGTAACGAAATCTAGGCTGTAGTAGGCGACCAGCGCCATGTAGGGCAGCGCCAACACAAGGCAGCCGGCGAGTTCGATCCATGCCCTGTTGCGATACGACATCTTGTCGGTGAACGTGTCGACCCGGGGATGCGCGTTGATCGTGTAGCAGTAGCCCATCCAGAGCGAGAAGATCGCGGCGTGGAAGTGCCATTCCAGCTCTTGCAGCTTGGTGTACGGCAGCTGCAAGCCAAACTTCCGCGCGACGACATCGAACGTGGTCACGCACGCCATGATGACCAGCAGCCAACCGGACGCCAGGGCAACAAACTCGAGCGCCCGCCGTATGTTCTCGGACAGCTTCAGCAATGCAGTCATCGCGACAAAGTCCTGCTGTGGCGCATCCCGCGGCAGCGCGCCGTGCGCAACCGGCAGATCTCATCACCGGCCGGCGAGGCAAACCTCCCCGGCGGGAGCCGGCGCAGCCGCGCGCTGCACCGGCTGCCTCCGCTCAATCCTTCAGGTAGGTGGCTTTCATCGTCTGCGAGTCGCCCCAAACCTTGAACTTCTTGCGGTAGTCCAGGTAGTGGTCGGCGACCTTCTTGAAAAGCGGGTCCTTGGCCGATTCCTCCGCCAGCACTTCCAGCCAGGCCTTCTCCAGCGTGGCCAGGTCCTGGTCGCTCCAGCGCTTGACCTGAACATTATACTTGTCGCGCATCTCGGCCATCGCCGCGAACTGGGCGTGGTCGCTCTCGGCGTAGTTGCGCATGATGTTTTCGCCGAGGGCGATCTCGATGATCGCCTTGTTCTGATCCGACAGCGCATCCCACGCCGCCTTGTTCATCAGAAGCTCGCCCACCGAGACCTGCTGGTGCCAGCCCGGGAAATAGTTGAACTTGGCGATCTGATGGAAGCCCAACTTGGTGTCCATCGTCGGCATTGAGAACTCGGTCGCCTCGATCACGCCGCGCTCCAGCGCAGGATAGATGTCAGCCGCTGCCAACAACTGAGTGGAGACGCCGAGCTTCTGCATCACCTGTGCGCCAAGGCCGAAGAACCGCATCTTCAGCCCCTTCAACTCCTCGACCGACTTGATCTCTCTGCGGAACCAGCCGGAGGTCTCGGGTGCGATGGCGCTGGAGTCGATCGCAATCAGGCCGTGCTTGGCGTAGATCTCATCGCGCAACTGGTTGCCGCCGCCGAACCACTTCCAGCCAAAGAACTCGCCGACGGGCGGACCGAACGGCACGGTGGTGAAGAAGGCGAGCGCGGGGTACTTGCCCGTGTGGTAGCCCGGCGTCGTCCAGCACGCTTCGATCGAGCCCTTCGATACCGCGTCGAAGCACTCCAGCGGCGGGATCAGCGCGCCGGGCTCGTAGAACTTGATCTCCAATTTTCCGCCCGACAACCGTTCGACATTCTTCGAGAAGCGCACGCCCGGGGGCCCCAGGTGTGGCAGTTGGCTGCCAAACGCGCTCTGCATCTTCCAGCGGACTTTTTCCTGCGCGTTTGCATCTGTAGACACCGCGGTGAGCGCCAAGGCGGATAGCCCCGCGAGTCCCATTAACAGTGTGGATTTCATCATGTTGCAGCTCCTCCCTTCGTTGCGCGCAATGCCCACTCCCGCAGCCCACACGGCCGCAATGGTTGCTCGACGGTACGTTCGTTAAGGTGGTTGCGTGCCGCTCCCTCGTCGCAGTCAAAGCAAGCATTTCGCGTGCCCGTGCGGCACGGCGAGTGCTCGATACCGGCACAAAAGGACTGTCGGTTCTATTGAGAGTGCGATGCCTGCCGACGGCATTCCCCGCTGCCAATTCGCCTCGAACGAAGACGTCGGCACGTCCCGTCTCGAAGAGCAGCTCTAAACAAGACTACACGATCCCACGCCCATCCAAAAGAGCTCACATTGGCCAGGGTGCCGCACAAACAACTAGTACAAGCCAGTGCCCCGATGTCCGACTCGGGTCCAAAAGCAGCCGCGAAGAGAGCGCGGACCGATCTTCGCTCTGCCGCAGACAACCGATGCGACGACAGGCTGGTTTCGGCCAAAGGCCCAATCCAAACTGGAGCCGAGAACGACTACGCGGCTGCCATGCCCATTCGTCGGCAGAAGCAGGATGGCTCGATCGGAATCTCCGCCAGCGCCTGCGCGAGGTCGCGCCCTTGAGGCGCGCAGGCCTTTGTCACTTCAGATCGCCCTTAGTGCGCCCTCAGCGCGTGACCTCAGGACGATCCAGCCTCTTGATGCAGCTCGCCACCCCGCATCAAGCGGCGGGCGATGTCGGCTGTCTGCAGAGAGGCGCGTTCTGTCGGTGAATGGGCCGCCAGATAGCGGGCAACCGCGATCAGGATGTGTCGGCCCTCGTTCGTGTCACCCCACGCGCCGAACTGCCGGACTCCGGCCTCCAGCATCTGATACGCATGGAAGCCTGCATCTTCTCGCAGCACCGCATGCGCGAGCGTAGCGATCAGCGCCTGCGGCGAATGGCCGAGCGTGAGATGCCGTGCCACCAGGCGTGCGGCGAGATCGACCTGTCTCTGCCGGTCGAAGGCATCGAGCAAGGCGGCGCTGATCGTCTCTGGATCCGCGGGCAGATCATCGAGCTGCTCGCCGCCGTCGCCCGGGATGCGCGCCGGCGGCACATTGAGATAGCGAGCAAGGTAGAGTGCCATCGCCCCGTGCAATACGCCGCGCGCGGCCGTGACGTGAGTGTCGATGTTGGCAGTCCCGATGCGGATCAGCATCTGGTGGACTGCGTTGGCGTAGGTGAAAACGTGATGCGCCGTCTCCCAGTCGGCGTGCTCGTTGGCATTGCCGAAGCGCGCCACCCGGAGCGCTGCCGCGTAGGCGAGGGATTGGCCAAGGTCAGCAGGAGCGGCACCGGCGCGGATCGCCCCCTTGAGCGCGTCAACGATCCTGGCCGGATCGTCACCGAGCAGCTCTTGAGCCAGTGCGGCGTGGCCCGACCAGTCGCGCGAGCCGCGTCCGGCAGCGAACAGGTCCGCGAGTTCGCTGGTTGATTTCTCACACAACGCAACAAGGTCAACGGGCTGGCGCCAGGCAGTCGATTCCTCGGCGCCACGGGCCGCTACCATCTGACCGACGACAGTCGGCAGCAGAGCTGCCGCGTGTTGCCAACCGATCAGGTCGAGGCACTCAAATGCCTTGTTGATGAAGTCGAGCGAGTGCCCAGTGTCGGCGAAAGCCCGCTCGGTCTCGGCGGTGAACAGAACATCGGCGAGTTCAGCCGGGGAGAAGCCGGCAGCAATCGCCGTGAGCAGGGTGCGCTCGGCCGCCTCGCGATGGCGCACGTTTGTCCAACGCCGCAGCCAGCGTTTGAGCGCGGCCGGATCTGGTCGGCTTCCAAGCGGCGCGCGTTCCCGCCGCGGCGCCTCGCCGTCGCAGTCCGCCGCCACGCGGCGCGCGCCGTGGAATAGAGCGAGATAGGCTTCATCCTCCGGCAGCAAAGGCAGGATATTGGCGAGTGCCGTAAGGATCGTAAGACCGACGCTCCATCCGTCGCGATTTTGCGCCCCGAACAGCGCCACCTCCCGTACGATTTCGGTCTGCGGTACGCCGGCCGCGAGCTGACCATGTATGGCCTTGGCAATGACGAGGCCGAGGTCGTGGGCGAGGCCGTTCGCAAGCCGCTGATGCCAGTGCGCGGCGAGATCGGCATGCGTGAACGTGGTCTTCACCCAGACGTCACCATTGCGCACCTCGACCGGGCAGATCGGCACGTCGTCCGCCCACAGGTCGAAGGTGCAGCCGCTTTCGAGATCGAAGCGCGCGTGGTGCCAGTGACAGGTCAGGATACCGTCCTCGACGCTGCCGCGATCGAGCGGGAAGCCCATATGCGGGCACCGATTGTCGAGGGCGAAGGCACGTCCGCGGTCGTAGATGACAAGGATCGGACGATGGTCACCGCGCACAACGAGCCGCCCCTTGAGCTTCAGCTCCTCAAGGCTGCCCGCCAGCGCAAATTCCTTGCTCGGCGCGTCCATGAGCATACCTCCCATTGTCGCTTTGGGGGCGCTGCAGGTACTCCGCAACATAGGCATCCTCTCGCGCAAAGGCGAGAGGATGCGGTGGTGTTGGGGCTGCGCGAAAGTAACCGCACTGGATCACGCCGCTGCCGTTCTGAGCGTTACCTCAACGCGCACTGAAGGTGAGGCCGGCGCGCTCCGTCAGACGCTTGCGCAACGCCGGACCCATCAGCGCGCCCGGCGTCCATATGCCGCCCTCGCCCTGCACGTCGCGCACGAGGCAGAGAGCGCTCTCGGCGATCATCTTGCTGGTCGAGCCGTAGCCCGGATCGCGGTCGCCCTTGACGACCGTCTCGACCCGTCTGCCATCTGGCAACTCGCCCAGGAAAAGGATGTCGTAGAAGCCCTTCTCGCGCTCTTCCCGGGACGGGCCTGCGCCGGGTTTGAGACCGCCGGTCCTGAACAAGGAAAACACCGTGGCAAACGTCTCCGTCGTCACGCCGGCGATTTCCCCCAGTCCAGGCGCGACCATCATCTCGTCGTAGACGAAATCCCTGCCGTAGAGATGACCCAACAGGAAATTCGTGCGGTGCACGTTCTTGGTGTTGACCGGCGCCATGGGGAACGGCACGAGCCATGCGTTCATGTGTGGATCGTATTCGGGGATGAGGCCCGACGGCTGAGACGGCCCGGTGAACCCCGGCGTCAACGCGAAGGGGTCCGTCAGCAGCCCGATCAGGGCCGGGTCGCGCGCGGCGGCGGCCAATGTCGCCTGGGCGCTCGCCGCGGTACCGCCAGACATGCCGCCTTTTACCTTGCGCAGGCGGGCTTTGACCCGCCGCGCCGGGCGTCCGAATTTCTCGCGCGCCTTCTCCTGCACCGTGAGCACGCCGAGGTCGAACGGGATGGAATCGAAGCCGCAGGAGAAGACGATGCGCGCGCCGGTCCGTTTCGCCTCTTCGTGATAGGCGTCGATCATGCGCCGCATCCAAACCGGTTCGCCGCAGAGATCGACATAGGCCGTTCCCGCGGCTGCGCAGGCCGCCACCAGCCCGGGACCGTGGAGCTGATAGGGCCCGACGGTCGTGATGATCACGGCCGCACGCTCGCACATCGAACGCAGGCTCGCCGGCTCGTCGGCATCCGCCTTGAGCAGTGGCAAATCATCCGGTGCGCCGATGTCGACACGCACCTTCTGGAGCTTGTCGGTCGAGCGTCCCGCGATCGCCCAGGATGGAGCATCGTCGCCGCGATAGGACGTCGCCAGATATTCGGCGATGAGACGGCCGGTGTAACCCGTCGCACCATAGACGATGAGGTCGAAGTCCCGCTTCACGACGTTGGTCCTCCTCGAGTTCCCGCTGTCGAGCAGACACCTTACCATCAGGCGACGTCACTTTATGGCGCAAACTGCCACACTCCCGTCGTCCCTGCGAACGCAGGGACCCATACCGCGGGATCTGAATATTGGAAAAGGCTGGAGGAACAGCTTCCCATAACCACGAAATCCTGTGGTTATGGGTCCCTGCGTTCGCAGGACGACCCGCGGGTGGAGAACCATCACGTCGAGGGTTTCTGCATCACCTTCCTCTGAAACGCCGAGAGCACCGCCCCCAGCGCCAGCATCGCCGCGGAAACATTCAGCGCAAACGACAGGCTGCCCAGCGCATCCGTGATCGCGCCGACCACGATCGGACCTAGCGTCTGACCGATGCCGAATGAAATCGTCATCGCCGCGATCGCGGTGGGCCAGGCTTGCGGCGGGTAGTTGAAGCGGACGAAGGCAGTGGTGGATCCGACCACGGCGAAGAAGGCCACGCCGAACACCAGCGCGGATATCGCCAATAGCCACACCGAGTGTCCGAAGATCGGCATCGCCGCGCCGATGGCGTTGACACCGAGAATGATCGTGGTGGCGAGGCCGCCGCGGTCGAGCGCCAGCACGCGGCGCCATACCCAAGGCGTGATGAAAGCGCTGACACCGATCAGGCTCCAGAACGCGCTCTGCGCCGCGGCACCGCCACCGGCGTCGCGGACATAGGCGATCATGAAGGTCATGTAGGCAATGTAGCCGGCGCCAAACAGAAAGTAGCCGGCGAGATAGACCACGACCGGCGCGACGGCGAATTTGGCCGCCGTCGTTTCGGTCAGGGCAGCACCGGCATGAAACGGTGCGAGCAGGACCGGAATCGTCATGACGACCGCCAGCGCGGTCATCGCCCACCAGACCATCCACCACGAGCCCGGCCCAAAGCCCTGCAGCACGAACGGCGCCACCAGTCCCGACGCCAGGATGCCAATCCCGGGGCCGGCATAGAACAGGCTGAGCAGAAAATTCGCCCGCTCGGGGCGCGACTGCGCAATCGTCGCCGCCAGCGCGCCGCCGCCGACGAATCCGGCCGCGGCGCCGACCCCCGCCAGAAGCCGCGCGAAACTCAGGACGTAGAAATCGCCTGTGGTGGCGCAGAGCGCCAGCGATAGCACGCAGGCCAGCGTGCCCCATCGAACCGAAGCGGCCAGTCCAAAACGCCGGATCATGCGCGAGGCGAGCAGGGCACCTGCGAGATAGCCGGCGGCGTTGATGGTGTTCATGAAACCGGCCGCGGAATAGCTCCAGGCCAGGGTGTCGCGCATGTCAGGCAGCACCAGCGCATAGGCAAAGCGGCCGATGCCGAGACCGACGGTCGGCGCCAGCGACAGAATGAGGATCAGCCGTGCGGGATGCGCGTAACTCGCGGGACGGTCGGGGGCGTGCAAGGAATTTGCTCCGGCGGAACGGCATTGTGGCAGGCCGGCAGGGGGATGCACAGGCTCTGCGGCCGCAATGGTGTCTTGCCAATCGCGCAATGCCGCTCTAGCACTCCCGCCGGCCCCGTCATTCCGGGGCGCGGCAAAGCCGCGAACCTCATATGCGCAATTGCGCATCGAGGAAGCGCGTTGCATCCAATCTCGGGATTCCGGGCCCGGCGCGTTGCGCCGTCCCGGAATGACGAACATAGCAAGGATCTTCCATGGCGACCCATAAACTGCTGCTTCTCCCCGGCGACGGTATCGGCCCCGAAGTGATGGGGGAGGTGCAGCGCCTGATCGACTGGCTGAACGCGGCAGGCATCGCGTCATTCGAGACCGAGCAGGGGCTGGTCGGCGGCTCCGCCTATGACGCGCACAAGGTGTCGATCTCGGAAGGCGACATGGACAAAGCCAAGTCGGCCGATGCCATCATCTTCGGCGCGGTCGGCGGTCCCAAGTGGGACAGCGTGCCCTACGAGGTGCGCCCCGAGGCGGGTCTCCTGCGCCTGCGCAAGGATCTCGGGCTGTTCGCCAATCTGCGCCCAGCCGTGTGCTATCCGGCGCTCGCCGATGCTTCCAGCCTGAAGCGCGAGGCGGTCGAAGGCCTCGACATCATGATCGTGCGCGAACTGACCGGCGGCGTCTATTTCGGCGAGCCGAAAACCATCACCGATCTCGGCAACGGCCAAAAGCGCGCCATCGATACCCAGGTCTACGACACCTATGAGATCGAGCGCATCGGCCGCGTCGCCTTCGATTTGGCGCGCAAGCGCCGCAATAAGGTGACGTCGATGGAAAAGCGCAACGTCATGAAGTCGGGCGTGCTCTGGAACGAGGTCATGACGGCCGTCCATGCGCGCGAATACAACGACGTGACGCTGGAGCATCAGCTCGCCGATTCCGGCGGCATGATGCTGGTGAAGGCGCCAAAACAGTTCGACGTCATCGTGACCGACAATCTGTTCGGCGACATGCTGTCCGATATCGCGGCGATGCTGACGGGATCGCTCGGCATGCTGCCCTCGGCTTCGCTCGGCGAGATCGACGCCAAGACCAAAAAGCGCCGCTCGCTGTTCGAGCCGGTGCACGGCTCGGCGCCCGACATCGCCGGCAAGGGATTGGCCAATCCGATCGCGATGATTTCGTCGTTCGGAATGGCGCTGCGCTATTCCTTCGATCTGGGTGCGCTGGCCGACAAGGTCGACGCGGCGATCGCAGCGGTGCTGGCGAGTGGATTGCGTACGGCGGATATCAAGTCCGAGGGCACGACGGCAGCCTCAACCACGCAGATGGGCGAAGCGATTTTGAAGGAATTGCAGAAGCTGCACGCGTAAGCGAGCAACAAAATCGTTGTCGTCCCTGCGAACGCAGGGACCCATAACCACAGCCGTTGGTGGTGAAGCGAAAGCCGTCGACCAGTGTGCCTGAATCGAGAAGCCGCGGCGTATGGGCCCCTGCGTTCGCAGGGGCGACGGCGTGGTTATTCGATCTAAATCAATACAGCGGGAACTGGGTCGGCTGGCCGCCCAAATCTGAAGGCGGGTTGAGCGGCTGGCGGTCGATCGGCCGGTTGAGGTTTTCGCGCGCGAACGTTGGGTACCCGTACGGCGACGGGAAGGCGTAGTCCATGAACTTGCGGTCGCCGGGCAAGACTTCGGTGCCGGCATCGAGCCAGGAGCGCGTGGTGACGTAGACGCGGGTGCGCGGGCCCTGTTGGTACACCCGGTTGGGACCGTTTGCGCCGTAATAGGGACGGCCGTCCCGGTCATATCGCTGCTGCTTGGACTGAGCGCTGGCGGCGGTCGCGCCGACCGCGACGAGGGCGGCCGCGGTAAGCAGCGTCGCGAGCTTGCTCGCAGCGGGGAATTTTCGGGTCATTGCATCCTCGTCATTGTCCGCCCGTGACGGGCTGGCGGATCGCCAAATCTGGTTGCGTGTATTCTAGCCGGGGTGGGATCGTCGTCGCTAGGTCAATTGCGCCACACCGCGCCCGAATAATGCGGTGCGAAGCGAAAAAGTTTCATGAAAACAAGTGTCTTGGCCGCTTGTTGCCACAATCGTGAGGTGCGGCGGAATTTGACGCCGCCAACGCGGGGCCTAAAGGGTGCCGCGCAGTCGCGGGTTATCGGCGTCCATCACCCAATCGGCAGACAGCGCCGGCGCGCCTGACGCCGCGCAATCGCTGCGCCTGACTTCGTCGCGGGCGAACAATTCCGTAAGTTTCGTATCGTTGCCGGCCGAAAGCAGGATCAGCCGGTTCAGCATGCAGCCGATCGCGGCGCGGCGGGCCGGGACACCCTCGGCCAGGCATGACCAGCCCGAGAGACGGAATTTCGGCTCATCGATGTGTTTGAAAAATCGGAGGCATGCGCTCGCGGCCTCCGTGCCGCCGATCCGGCGAAACAGCCTCACGGGGCCGAACTTGCTGTCGATGATCGCGGCAGCCTCCAGCTCGCGCGGGCCAGCCGGGTCCATCCTTGCGGCAAGGTAGCCGGCCGCCGAGCCGACCTGATCGATTTCTTCGCCCGGACGATAGATTTCGAGTTCGGCGACCGGCGTGCCGCCGGGCCCGCTCCAGCGGAACACGTCCTTGCGGCCCCCCTCGGGATGCCGAAAAACCTCGTAAGTCTCTATCTTGCCTGGAAAAATGAACTGGCTTACGGCGAACGCCGGAGCCATGCCTCCGGCCTGGCTCCAGGCCTTCGGCGGCGCCTCCATCGCCGTGATATCGGGCAAATGCTGCCATAGCGCGATACCGCCAATGGCCATCAGCGCCAGCGTCATCAGATAGGCGCAGAGCCGTGCCAGCGTGCCGTAGACCTCGTCCACGAAGCTTACCAGCGCCGGGTGAATTGTCGTCCTATGATGGGAATCGGCCGAACCGGCCGGAAACGAATGCATCAAACGCCCAAACGCAACCGCCAAACGTTGTCATATCGGCGTTTCTCGCATAGAAGCGCTGCCTTCTCCCTTTCCGCTTGACGCGGCAGGGCGGCATTTTTCCTCGGAGAGTGAATGATGGGTTACAAAGTCGCTGTCGTCGGTGCGACCGGCAATGTCGGGCGCGAAATGCTCAATATTCTCGACGAGCGCAAATTCCCCGCCGACGAGGTCGTGGTGCTGGCCTCGCGCCGCAGCGTCGGCGTCGAAGTGTCCTATGGCGACCGCACCCTGAAGGTCAAAGCGCTCGAGCACTACGACTTCTCCGACGTCGACATCTGCCTGATGTCGGCAGGCGGTGCGGTGTCGAAGGAATGGTCGCCCAAGATCGGCGCGGCGGGTGCGGTCGTGATCGACAATTCGTCAGCCTGGCGGATGGACCCGGACGTGCCGCTGATTGTGCCGGAAGTGAACGCCGATGCGGCCGCGGGCTTTGCCAAGAAGAACATCATCGCCAACCCGAACTGCTCGACCGCGCAGCTCGTGGTGGCGCTGAAGCCGCTGCACGACAAGGCCACCATCAAGCGGGTCGTGGTCGCGACCTATCAATCGGTCTCGGGCGCCGGCAAGGATGCGATGGACGAACTGTTCTCGCAGACCAAGGCCGTCTACACCAATGACGAGCTGATCAACAAGAAATTCCCCAAGCGTATCGCCTTCAACGTCATCCCCGAGATCGACGTGTTCATGGAGGACGGCTACACCAAGGAAGAATGGAAGATGATGGCGGAGACCAAGAAGATTCTTGATCCCAAGATCAAGCTTTCCGCCACCTGCGTGCGGGTGCCGGTGTTCGTCGGCCATTCGGAGGCCGTCAACATCGAATTCGAGAATCCGATCACAGCCGATGAAGCGCGCAACATCCTGCGCAACGCGCCGGGCTGCCTCGTGATCGACAAGCACGAGCCCGGCGGCTACGTCACGCCCTACGAAGCAGCCGGCGAGGACGCCACCTATATCAGCCGCATCCGCGAGGACGCGACGGTGGAGAACGGCCTCGTCCTGTGGTGCGTCTCCGACAATCTGCGCAAGGGCGCCGCCCTGAACGCGGTGCAGATCGCCGAATCCCTGATCAACCGCAAGCTGATCACCGCGAAGAAGAAGGCGGCGTAGGGGAGAATTCGTAGGGTGGGTAAAGCCAACGGGTCGCGCGAATGCGCGCGCGATGGACAGGCTCCGCGTGCCCACCATTCTCATCGAAGTTCGGGATGCATGGTGGGCACGGCGCGTT
Source organism: Bradyrhizobium sp. AZCC 1578 (assembly GCF_036924675.1). NCBI lineage: Bacteria > Pseudomonadati > Pseudomonadota > Alphaproteobacteria > Hyphomicrobiales > Nitrobacteraceae > Bradyrhizobium > Bradyrhizobium sp. AZCC 1578. The sequence continues at coordinate 3,768,937 of NZ_JAZHRZ010000001.1, read as the reverse complement.
GCGCCTTTGCCCACCCTACGCGACTATGTCCCTGACGCTGCGAAACTCCTTCGCCTTCTGATCGAGCACGAACAGCGAGCCCTCGGCGACGCCGAAATAGGCGCCGTGCAATTCCATCTCGCCGCGCTCGACGCGGGCGCGCACGAACGGGAACGTCATCAGATTTTCCAGTGAGCGGAAGATCGCGGCCTTCTCGATCCTGATCGTGAACTCCTGCATCGTCTCGCGCTCGCGCTGTTCGACGACCTCGCCCGGCTTGATGAACATCGCCATCCAGCGGCCGATGAAGTCGCCCGGCGACAGCGGGTCGATCTTGTCGATGAAGGCGCGAATGCCGCCGCACTGGGCATGGCCGAGCACGACGATATGCTTGATGCGCAGCACGTTGATCGCATATTCCAGCGCCGCGGAGACGCCATGGGCGCCGCCGTCGGGCTGGTAGACCGGGACCAGGTTGGCGACGTTGCGCACCACGAACAACTCGCCAGGGCCCGCGTCGAAAATCACTTCCGGCGAGACGCGGGAATCGCAGCAGCCGATCACCATCACGGCGGGCGACTGGCCGCGCTCGGAGAGTTCCCGGTAGCGCGTCTGTTCGGTCGGCAGCCGTTGCGAGGTGAAGGACCTGTAACCGTCGAGCAGATGTTGCGGGAAAGAGGTCATGGTGCCATGCCTAACCATAAGCCGATGACGGGAACAAGGCTTTCAGGCCGCCGCGCGAGATGATATCGCGGAGGCCTCAAGGTCACCAAGGAAACCAGCCCATGATCCGTCCGCGCCGCAGCCTGTTGTTCATGCCCGGATCCAACGCGCGGGCGCTGGAAAAGGCGCGCAACCTGCCGGCCGACGGGATCATCCTCGACCTCGAGGATTCGGTGGCGCCGGACGCCAAGGCAATGGCCCGCGACCAGATCGCCAAGGCGATCGCGGCGGGCGGGTTCGGCAAGCGCGAGGTGCTGATCCGGGTCAACAGTCTCGATACGCCCTGGTGGGTCGAGGACGTCACCATGGCCGGCAAGGCGCGGCCCGACGGCATTCTGGTTCCCAAGATCTCCACCGTCGGCGATCTCAACGCGATCGCCAATCGCCTCAGCGACATCAACGCGCCCACCTCGATCCGGGTCTGGGCCATGATCGAAACCGCGCGCGCGGTGCTGGACGCCGACAAGCTCGCCGCGGCATCGCGGGATTCCGAAACCAGGCTTGCGGGATTCGTGTTCGGGCCGAACGACATTTCGCGGGAAACGCGGATCCGCATGCAGCCGGGCCGCGCCACGATGATTCCGATGATCACGCACTGCATCCTGGCGACGCGCGCGCACGGGCTGGAAATTCTCGACGGTCCCTACAGCGACATCAGCAACATCGATGGCTTTGCGACCGAATGCGCGCAAGGCCGCGATCTCGGCTTCGACGGCAAGACGCTGATCCATCCGAGCCACATCGAGGCCTGCAACGCGATCTTCACGCCGCCGGCCGAGGAGGTCGAGCAGGCGCGCAAGATCATTGCTGCTTTCGAAAAGCCGGAAAACGCCTCGCGCGGGGCGATCCAGCTCGACGGGCGGATGGTGGAACGGCTGCACGCCGACATGGCGCGGCGGACGATCGCGATTGCGGATGCGATCGCGGCGATGGGGCATTGATCTTACCCTCCCCTGGAGGGGGAGGGCGCCGCTCATGAAATGAGCGGCGGGGTGGGGTGACGGTCTCTCCACATCCAGCAGTGCCCGAGCGGAGAGATCACCCCACCCCGTCTCGCACTCGCTGCGCTCATGCGAGCCGACCCTCCCCCTCCAGGGGAGGGTGGAGTGCGGAGCCGAACCTCTCCGCCGCCCAGGCATAGAGGCTGCCGGGGATCGGCTTTTCACCGCCGCGGCCTTTGGGCGAGATGTGCAGGCCGATGATTTCGGGGGCGGCAAGCAGGCCTGAAAAATCCGAAGGCTCGAAGAACAGCTTTGGCTCGGCGTGCACCGCGTAGAACGACTGCTTCGGCAGCGCGTGCTGCAACTCGTCCGCGCGGCGCGCCAGCGCCGTGAGCGCGGCGGGGCCGTAGATCGCGACGCGGATGTCGGAGAGACGGCTCGATCGGCGACGTAACTGACGCAGCATGAAGGTGAGGCGATGACGCAGCGCCAGCCAGTCCGGCGTCAGGTCCTCCTGCTCCATCAGTTCCTCGAACGCCCGTACGATCGGATCGTTTGCCGGCAGGTACAACACCGAGTTGCCGAGTTGGCGCCGGCGCTCCCACGCGAAGTAAGGCTTTGCCGGATCGATCTCGATCGGTTTGAGCAGCAGCACGTCGGCGTCGAGCCACAGTCCGGCGTTTTCTGCCATCAGCCGCATGCGGAAGAAATCGCTGAACTGCAGGATGGTCCAGTCGCGCCAGCTTCCATCAGCCTCGGGCGGGCGCAGCCGCTCGGAAAAGGAATGCGGCAGGATCGCTTCGGCTTCGGCGTTGCCGATGCCGTCGGGCAGGCCGGGCAGTGGATCGAAACTGTAGACGGTGACCTTGTGGCCGGCGGCAACCTGCGATCTGAGGCAGGTCAGTCGCAGCCCGTCGAGGCGGCCGTGCCAGAAGGTGACGACGTCAGGCCGCATCCGCGCCGCCTCCTTAAACAAAAGAGCCCCGATTTTCGCCGGGGCTCTCGTAGCACAATCAGGCCCAGGCGCGCTCTTTCTTAAGCTTGGCCTCGTAATCGTCGATCGAGGATTTCTTTTCCATGGTCAGGCCGATGTCGTCGAGGCCGTTCATCAGGCAGTGCTTGCGGAACGGATCGATCTCGAACTTGACCTTGCCGCCGTCGGGGCCGCGGATCTCCTGGTTGGCGAGATCGATGGTCAGCGTTGCATTCGCCCCGCGCTCGGCGTCGTCGAACAGTTTGTCGAGGTCGTCCTGTGAGACGCGGATCGGCAGAATGCCGTTCTTGAAGCAGTTGTTGTAAAAGATGTCGCCGAATGAGGTCGAGATCACGCAGCGGATGCCGAAATCGAGCAGCGCCCACGGCGCGTGCTCGCGGCTCGAGCCGCAGCCGAAATTGTCGCCGGCGACCAGCACCTTGGCGTTGCGATAGGCCGGCTGGTTGAGGACGAAATCCGGGTTTTCGCTGCCGTCGTCCCTGTAGCGCTGTTCGGAGAAAAGACCCTTGCCAAGGCCGGTGCGCTTGATCGTCTTCAGATACTGCTTCGGAATGATCATGTCGGTGTCGACATTGATGATCTTCAAGGGCGCCGCGACGCCTTCCAGTGTGGTGAACTTTTCCATCGATCGCACTTCCCGGTTGAAAAGGTGGGACGGGCCAGTGATTTATCGCGAATGTGGCCCCGGCAAAAGGCCAATTTGCGCATAGGCCGCCTGTTTTGGCGCGAACCGGCCTAGTCTGCGGCGGCCTCGATCGCCTCCATATCGGCGTCCGACAGCCCGAAATGATGCCCGATTTCGTGGATCAGGACGTGGCGGACGATATGGCCCAGCGTTTCCTCATGCTCGGCCCAGTAGTCGAGGATCGGGCGGCGGTAGAGCCAAATCATGTTGGGAAGGCGGGCTATGTCCTGGTTGCTCTGTTGCGGCAGGCCGATGCCCTGGAACAGGCCGAGCAGGTCGAACTCGCTCTGCGCCTGCATCTCGTCCAGGACCTCGTCGGTCGGGAAATCGTCCACGCGGATGATCACGCCCTCGCACAGGGTACGAAATCCCTTGGGCAGGCGCTCGAACACCTCATGCGCCATGGCTTCCATTTCGGCGAGCGAGGGCGCTTTTGCTTCGGTCCACATCACGTCGTATTTAGCGTGTGTTGTGCCCAGGCGCATACTAGTTTTGCGAGTTGATTTTGACGCGCCAATCGGTGACCGTACCGGGGGATCAGTTTTGGGTGGACTTCAATGAAGCGGATTGTGACGGTCGCCATATCGGCTGCCTTGGCCGGGCTTTTGCTCCCTGACGTGGCGGCTGCGCAGGCGCAGACGGCGTCATCAGTGCTGCGGACCGCGCAGGCGCCGCAGCCGATCGTCACGGATGTTTCCGCCCAGCGCCGGCGCCCGCTGCGGCGCGTGCCGATCTATCGCAGCGAGCCGTGGGCTCCCAGTGTCTATCCGCGCTACAACCCAGGGCCGAACGCCGTGCGCGATTGCACCGCACATTACGTGCAGGAGTACCGGCCGAGCGGCACGGTAATCACCCCGCGCATGAACTGCTGGTGGCGGCCGGGCTAGATTCGTCCCCTCTCTATTTTTCTGTCGAGCATTTTTCCGACAGGCGCCGAGTAGGGCCCTGTGGACAAACGCTGTTGATGTTGCTGACGGCGGTCTGCGCAAACCGTGCGCGCGAGATCGCGGCAAGCAGCATCCGTTCATGTTCGTGGCGCATTCTTCATGTTCATGGCGCACTCATTCACACCGCATTCAAGTCACTTGCTTCAGTCTGTGCACGTGTCGCGGCGATGCCGTTAGTTGATGCAAGCCATTCGGCGCAGACGTGCATCCGACGACCCGAGGAGACTGGATATGCAGGTAGTGAAGGTTTTTGGGCTTGCCGCCGTTGGTGCCTTGCTGGCGTTTGCCGCTCCGGCCGAGCGTGCCAATGCGCTGTCGCTCAGCAATCCCGGCGCCGCCGCGGCGGTTCAGGAGGATGCCAGGTTGGCGACGACAGAAGTGCATTGGCGACATCACGGCTACCATCACGGCTACCATCACCATCATCATCGGTGGCATCGCTGGCACCACCACCATCATCGCCATCACCACCATCATCATCGTCACTGGCACCGCTGGTGATTGCGGCAACTTGGCGCAGATGCCAACAGGCCCGCTTCATCGCGGGCCTGTTTCGATTTCAGCGGTCGCCTTGAAACTGGCGAGATTACCGCCCGTTATCTCTGACATCAGCTTCAGCAAGAGGAGTCCATCATGAGGAGCTTGATCTCTGCAGCCCTTGTCGTCGGCGCGCTCGCGATCGCCGGGCCGGCGGCGATTGATAGGGCCGCCGCGGCGCCGCAGGCGAAGGCGCAAAGCGCCGGCACATCCGACGCCACCGATTTGAGCGCGCAACGCCGCTACTATCGTCACTATGGCTATTATCGTCCGTACTACCGTCCGTATTATCGCCCTTATTACTACCGGCCCTATTATTACGTGCGGCCGGTCTACTATCGGCCGTATCCCTATTACGCGCCCGCGCCGTTCACCTTCGGCATCGGGTTTGGACCGTTCTGGTAGTGAGCGTGCATAACTTCTGTCAGCCGCAGAAATCTCTTCAACGCACTTTCCTGCGCATTCATCGCTGAGGTCGGCGCATTCATGGCGCGTTCACGTGTCTGTCTCTAACGTCACGTTGGGAGCGATCGCAGAGGACGCGACGCGAGCAGGTGCAGAGCAGCGCGCGTCGCCGGTTAGGGAGGATAATCCATGACAACATCCGAACCCGAACCCGGACGCGGCCTGGTCCGCCGTCTGGGCGTTACGGCTGCGGCAGTATTCGCGCTCGCAGCGGCATCACAACAGCGCGCCGAGGCGCTTTCGCTAGCAACCCCCGGAACGGCGCCGTCAGCGAAATATGCAACCGACGGACTGACGACCGAAGTTCAACACCGCAGCCCGACGATCGGCGGTGGCTTCCGCGGCGGCGGCGGCGGTGGCGGTTTCGCCGGCGGCGGCTTTCGCGGTGGTGGCGGCGGCGGTTTCCATGGCGGCGGCTTCCGCGGCGGCGGAGCGGCCTTTCATGGCGGCGGCTTCCGCGGTGGCGGCGCGGCCTTTCACGGCGGCGGGTTCAGAGGCGGTGGGTTGGCGATCCACCGTGGCGGCTTTCGTCCGGCACCCGTCTTCCATGGCGGCGGACCCCGCTTCGTACATCGTCACGCCTTTCATCGCCCACACTTCCACCACCGGCGTCACTTCCACAGCCGCTTCTACTTCGCGCCGGCCTATTATGCGTATCCGGCCTACTATTATCCGCTGCGCTGCCGCGTGATCTGGACCTATTATGGGCCGCGCAGGATCTGCAGGCCGCCTTGGTGGTGGCGCCACCGCTACTACGCCTATTGGTGAGACAGGTTGAAATGAAACAGGCGCCCGAAAGGGCGCCTGTTTTCAGGTAACGCTCCTGTTTTCAGGTAACACTACTGGCTCAATCCCAATCCTTGCCCCGCCACGGCTTGAGCTTCCAAGGCGTCAGCGTCTCCATCCGCCATTGCTGCCAGTGCTCCGGTGGCCAGTGACTGAGGCGCGAGGCTTCCTTGGTCGCGACAGGCTGGAGGTCGACGATGCGCGGCGTCGTGCGCCGCCGCACCTGCCGCGTCGCCTCGCTGATCATATCGACAAATTCAGACTTGTCGGTCACGGCCAAAAGTCCCTCGCGAAAGCGCTCCGCAAGGGACCAGTGTGCGCTTTGCCTGTTAACGGGCCGTTTCCGGAATGTCTCGCTATCGAGACAAAGGAAAGCGTTAGCGCCAGTCCCGGACGTCGACGAAGTGTCCGGCGATCGCCGCCGCCGCAGCCATCGCGGGCGACACCAGGTGGGTGCGGCCCTTGAAACCCTGGCGGCCCTCGAAATTGCGGTTCGAGGTCGAGGCGCAGCGCTCTTCCGGCCTCAGCTTGTCCGGGTTCATCGCAAGGCACATCGAGCAGCCCGGCTCGCGCCACTCGAAGCCTGCCTTGATGAAGATCTTGTCGAGGCCTTCGGCTTCCGCCTGCTCCTTCACGATGCCTGAGCCCGGCACGATCATCGCATTGACGTTGGCGCTGACGGTCTTGCCCTCGGCGATCTTTGCGGCGGCACGCAGATCCTCGATGCGGCCGTTGGTGCAGGAGCCGATGAAGACGCGATCGAGCTTGATGTCGGTGATCTTCGTTCCCGCCGTCAGGCCCATATACTTCAGCGCGCGGTGCTTTGAGAGCCGCTTGGCCTCGTCCTCGATCTTGTCGGGGTCGGGCACGAAGCCCGAGATCGACACTACGTCCTCGGGTGAGGTGCCCCAGGTCACGATCGGCGGCAGCTTTGCCGCATCCAGCCGGATCTCGTGATCGAAATGGGCGCCCTCGTCGGAACGCAGCTTTTCCCAATAGCGCATCGCGGCGTCCCAATCGGCGCCCTTCGGCGATTTCGCGCGGCCTTTCAGGAATTCGAACGCCTTTTCGTCCGGCGCGACCAGGCCGGCGCGGGCGCCGCCTTCGATCGACATGTTGCAGACCGTCATGCGGCCTTCCATCGTCAGCGCACGGATCGCATCGCCGGCATATTCCAGCACGTAGCCGGTACCGCCGGCGGTGCCGATCTCGCCGATGATCGCGAGGATGATGTCCTTGCCGGTGACGCCGTCGGGCAACTTGCCGTCGACCACCGCGCGCATGTTCTTCGCCTTCTTCTGGATCAGCGTCTGCGTCGCCAGCACGTGCTCGACTTCGGACGTACCGATGCCATGCGCCAGCGCGCCGAACGCCCCGTGGGTGGAGGTGTGGCTGTCACCGCAGACGATGGTGGTGCCGGGCAGGGTAAAGCCCTGTTCGGGTCCGATCACGTGCACGATGCCCTGGCGCTTGTCGAACTCGTTGTAATATTCGATGCCGAATTCCTTGGCGTTCTCCGCCAGCGCCTTGATCTGCTCGGCGCTCTCAGGGTCGGGATTGGGCTTTGTGCGATCGGTCGTCGGCACGTTGTGGTCGACGACGGCGAGCGTCTTCTCCGGCGCGCGAACCTTGCGCCCCGTCGCGCGCAGGCCTTCGAACGCCTGCGGCGAAGTCACTTCATGTACCAGATGGCGGTCGATATAGAGCAGACAGGTGCCGTCTTCGGCTTCGTGCACCAGATGGTCATTCCAGATCTTGTCGTACAGCGTGGTCGGTTTGGGCATGAGCGTAAGCTCCAAAGGAAATTCTGTGTGAGCGGTTTAAGCGCGAAAGGCGCAAGCAACAGACGTCAGCGCAGCATCAGGCTGCGCGCGTAAGCTCGGACGTGGCCGACGTCGCGAACCGCCCGAAGAAGCGGCCAGGCAGCCGCGAGCGGTCGTCGATGACGACGAGTTGAGCGGTGCCGAAGGCGGCGCTGGTGCGATCTAGAACCATTCCAGCTTCATATCACATGGCACATCTAAGTGCGATATGCGTTTGTTGCCACCGTCATTGCGAGGATTGGGTCCGGCCTTGGTCTCTCCCCGTCATTGCGAGCGGAGCGAAGCAATCCATTTCTCGGAACGGGGATAGATGGATTGCTTCGCTGCGCTCGCAATGACGTGGAGGCGCAACAAAAAAGCGCGGGGCAAAACCCCGCGCTTTTGTCGCATCCCGTTCGGGAAAAGTTACTCGCCGACGGCGGCGGCGCGGTCCTGCTTCTCGACGATGCGGGCCGACTTGCCGCGCAGGCTGCGCAGGTAATACAGCTTGGCGCGGCGCACCTTGCCGCGGCGCACCACCTTGATCGAGTCGATCATCGGCGACATCACCGGGAACACGCGCTCCACGCCTTCGCCGTAGGAAATCTTGCGGACGGTGAAGCTCTCGTTGAGCCCGCCGCCGGAACGGCCGATGCAGACGCCTTCATAGGCCTGCACGCGGGTGCGCTCGCCTTCGACCACCTTGACGTTGACGATCACGGTATCGCCGGGGCCGAATTCGGGGATCGACTTGGTCGCCGACAGTTTTTCGAATTGCTCTTTTTCGAGCTGTTGAATGAGGTTCATTGAAATCTCCATCGGCGGCGCGCCCAGCCTTTCGGGGGCTGCGCAAACGTCCATCTATCCTGCGCGTGTGCGGATTTGGCGCTCGTATAAGGCATAGGCGGCCGCTTGTCACCCGTCTGTCGTGCTTTTTGTGCCTTTTTGGCCGCCCCTCGCCGCCCATAAATCCGGCCGCCGCGCCCGGGTCAGCGCCTCGGCCTCGGCCCTCCGCCATGCCGCCACCTTGGCATGATCGCCGGAGGTCAGGATTTCGGGGATGCCGCGGCCCTCGAACTCCTGCGGCCGCGTAAACTGGGGGTATTCCAGTAGTCCCTCGGAGAAGCTTTCGTCTACTCCCGAGGTCTGCTTGCCCATCACCCCCGGCAAAAGCCGGACGCAGGCGTCGATCAGGGCCATCGCGGCGATTTCGCCTCCTGACAGAACGTAGTCACCGACCGAGACCTCTTCGAGGTTCCGTGCCTCGATGACCCGCTGATCGACCCCCTCGAACCGGCCGCAGACGATCAGGGGCCCGGGTCCTGTGGCAAATTCGGCAACCATGGGCTGGGTCAATGGCCGACCCCGCGGGCTCATCAGGAGGCGCGGTCGGTCGGGAGAGATATCCGCGGCGTCGATCGCCGCGGCCAGAATGTCCGCCCGCAGCACCATGCCGGGACCGCCGCCGGCCGGCGTGTCGTCGACGCTGCGGTGACGGTCCGTGGCGGAGTCCCTGATGTCGCGCGCCTCCAACTCCCACAGCCCGGAGGCCAGCGCCTTGCCGGCCAGGCTGACGCCGAGCGGCCCGGGAAACATCTCGGGGAAGAGGGTGAGAATGGTGGCGCGCCAGGTCATACAAAACCCATCACGTAAGCGTCGGAGCGTCGTCGCCTTCGATTTCCTGCGGCAGCTCGATCACCACGCGGCCATTCGCCAGATCGACCGTCGGCACGACTGCATTGGTGAACGGCAGCAGCATAGTGGCGCCTTGCGGAGGCGCGATCTCGATAATGTCGCCGGCCCCGAAATTGTGAATCGCAATCACGCGGCCGAGCGGCTCGCCCGCGGCGTTGACGGCGGCAAGTCCGATCAGGTCGGCGTGGTAATACTCGCCCTCGTCGGTCTCAGGCAATTTGTCGCGGGCGACATAGAGTTCGAGGCCATTGAGCCGCTCGGCGTCGTCGCGGGTGGCGATGCCCTTCAGCGTCGCCACTAGATGGTCTTTGGCCTCGCGGACATGCGTCACCTCGAACTGGCGCGCGCCGTCTTTGGTCATCAGCGGGCCGTATTGCTTTACGGCCAGCGGATCCTCGGTGAACGTCCACAGTTTCACCGCGCCGCGCACGCCATGCGCGGCGCCGATACGGGCGACGCAAATCGGTGTTTTCACCGTCGCGCGCCGCTAAGCCTTACGCCTTCGCGGCGGCTTCGGCGCGAGCCTTGCGCTCCTTGCGCGGCACGGCCTTTTCCGGGTTGTTGCGGGCGGCGCGCTTGACGACACCGGCCGCATCCAGGAAGCGCGTCACGCGATCCGACGGCTGCGCGCCCTTGGCGAGCCAGGACTTCACCTTGTCCATGTCGAGCTTCAGCCGCGATTCATTGTCCTTCGGCAGCAGCGGATTGAAGTGGCCAAGACGCTCGATGAAGCGGCCGTCGCGGGGAAAGCGCGAGTCGGCGACGACGACGTGATAGACCGGACGCTTCTTGGTGCCTGCGCGAGCGAGGCGGATAACGACTGACATTTAGTTCTCCTGTTAAATGTAAAACTCGATGATCTGAACGGTGTGAATTGGCGTCATTGCGAGGAGCGAAGAGACGAAGCAATCCACTCTTTCTTTCCGCGGATCGATGGATTGCTTCGCTTCGCTCGCAATGACGGTGTCCTCATTTCTTCTTCCCCGGAAAGCCGCCGAGGCCCGGCAGGTTCGGCTTGCCGCTCAGCCCGGTAAGCCCCGGCAGATTCGGCAATCCCTGGCGCAGGCCGGTGGGAAGATCCTTGGGCAAATTCGGCAGGCCGCCTGGACCGGCGCCGCCCTGCATCTTGTCCGCCAGCGCCTTCATCTCTTCCGGCGAGGGCGGCTTCATGCCGCCGCCAAAACCCATCGCCTGCGCGATGCCGGCGAGCGGGCCGCGCTTGCCCGAACCCATCGCCTTCATCACGTCGGCCATGTTCCGGTGCATCTTCAGGAGCTTATTGACCTGCTCGACATTCTGGCCGGCGCCGGCGGCGATGCGCTTCTTGCGGCTGGCCTTCAAAATGTCCGGGTTTTTGCGCTCAGCCCGCGTCATCGAATCGATGATCGCGACCTGGCGTTTCAAAATCTTGTCGTCGATGCCGGCTGCCGCAATCTGGTTCTTCATCTTGGCAATGCCCGGCATCATGCCCATCAAGCCGCTGATGCCGCCCATATTCGCCATCTGCAGCAACTGCTCGCGCATGTCGTTGAGGTCGAACTGGCCCTTGCGCATCCGCTCGGCGGTGCGCGCGGCCTTTTCGGCGTCGATATTCGCCGCCGCGCGTTCGACCAGCGACACCACGTCGCCCATTCCGAGGATGCGGCCGGCAATGCGGCTGGGGTGAAAGTCTTCCAGCGCGTCCGTCTTTTCGCCGGTGCCGATCAGCTTGATCGGTTTTCCCGTGACCGCGCGCATCGACAGCGCGGCGCCGCCGCGGCCGTCGCCGTCAACGCGCGTCAGCACGATGCCGGTGAGGCCGACGCGCTGATCGAAGGCGCGCGCGAGGTTGACCGCGTCCTGGCCGGTCAGGGAGTCCGCGACCAGCAGCACTTCATGCGGATTGGCCGTGGCTTTGATCTCGGCCGCCTCGCTCATCATCTCTTCGTCGAGCGTGGTGCGGCCGGCGGTGTCGAGCAGCACCACGTCGTAGCCGCCGAGCTTGCCGGCTTCGAGTGCGCGTTTGGCAATTTGCGCCGGCTTTTGCCCCGTCACGATCGGCAGCGTCGGGATGTCGAGGTCGCGCCCCAGCACGGCCAGTTGCTCCATCGCCGCCGGGCGGTAGATGTCGAGCGAGGCCATCAGCACCTTGCGCTTGTCGCGCTGGGTCATGCGGCGGGCGAGCTTTGCGGTGGTGGTGGTCTTGCCGGAGCCTTGGAGACCGACCATCATGATGGCGACCGGCGGCACCGCGTTGAGATCGATGGTCTGTCCGTCCGCGCCGAGGGTGGCGATCAGCTCGTCATGGACGATCTTGACCACCATCTGCCCGGGCGTGACCGACTTGACGACGGTGGCGCCGACCGCCTGCTCGCGGACGCGCTCGGTGAAGCTTCGGACCACCTCAAGCGCAACGTCGGCTTCCAGCAGCGCGCGGCGCACCTCGCGCATCGCAGCGTCGACGTCGGCCTCCGACAGCGAGCCGCGGCCCGTCAGCCGATCGAGTATTCCACCAAGCTTTTCCGACAGATTGTCGAACAATGCCGTTGTCCTTTGTCCTGCGGTTGCAGGCGCTGCCTAACCCACCGCCGTCATACCCCGCGAAAGCGGGGTATCCAGTACGCCGCAGCCTCTCGGTTTAAACGAGCTGCTCTGGGATACTGGATCACCCGCCTGCGCGGGTGACGACGTATGCGCTCTGGCGCCAAACGCCAAAACGATATTCCAAACACTTTCGCGCCCGAGGGCGCATCGCGCTGTCGGGCGTTGGCCTCCGGTCTCATGGGCCGGGCGGCGGGTCGAAAAGAACGTCTTTCCGAGAAAGTGGGCGGGTTAAACCCTCGGATGGGGTGAAAGTCAAGGAGAAACTAGGGCATAATGCCCTGCGATTGAGGCGTAAGGCTTTGACATGGTTGCATTATCCAAGATGAAGGCGGTGGGCGATCAGGCTTCTTTCGTCGCATGTTCCAAGTTGAACCCGCACACGCCATATAAGGCCCCATGTCTCTTGTTCTGTCCCGCCTGTCGTGATGTCCATTACTCGCCGCCGCGTCTTTGCAGTGCTCGCCGGAGCCGCCACGGCCATCGGCGTGCCGTCTGTCTGGATCAGCAATATGAAAACCTATGAGGGTCCTGTCTCCGATCATTTCGACGGCATGCGCTTCTTCGATCCCGACGGCGTGCCGCCAAAATCATTGGCGGAGGTGCTGCGCTGGCAGTTCGGCACCGACCGCAAGCGCGCGAGCTGGCCGGATTGGGTGCCGAATGCGCAGAGCGATACGCCGCCGCCGCGCGTTTCCGGCGACAAGGTGCGGCTATCCTTTGTCGGCCATGTCTCCTGGCTGATCCAGACGCGGGATCTCAATATTCTCGTCGATCCCGTGTGGTCGCCGCGGGCTTCGCCGCTTTCATGGGCCGGGCCGCACCGGCACAATGATCCCGGCATTGCATTCGACGCGCTGCCCAAGATCGACGTGGTGCTGGTCTCACACGGCCATTACGACCATCTCGATATCGCGACGCTGTCCAAACTCGCCGAAAAGTTTTTGCCGCGCGTGATCACGCCGCTCGGCAACGACGTCACCATGCGCGATGCGGATGCAGCGATCAAAGCCGAGGCGTTCGACTGGCAGGATCGCGTCGAGCTCGGCAATGGCATAGCGGTGACGCTGGTGCCGACGCGGCACTGGTCGGCGCGCGGCCTGTTCGACCGCAACAAGGCGCTGTGGGCGAGTTTTGTGCTGGAGACGCCGGCCGGCAAACTCTACATCGTCTGCGATTCCGGCTATGGCGACGGCAAGCATTTCCGCCGCGTGGCCGAGCAGCACGGCCCGCTGCGGCTGGCGATACTACCGATCGGTGCCTACGAACCGCGCTGGTTCATGAAGGATCAGCACATGAATCCGGATGATGCGGTGAAGGCGCTGGCCGATTGCGGCGCTAAGGAAGCGCTGGCGCATCATCACGGCACGTTCCAGCTCACCGATGAGGCGATCGACGCGCCGGTCAATGCATTGGCCGACGCGCTGAAGGAAGCGAAGATTCCGCCGGAGCGGTTCTGCGCGCTGAAGCCGGGTCAGGTTTACGAGATCTAACTCTTGTCGTCCCTGCGAACGCAGGGACCCATAGCCACCGTTGCTGATTGTTGAAAAAGGCTGGAGCCACAGCTCAGCATAACCACATCTTCCTGTGGTTATGGGTCCCTGCGTTCGCAGGGACGACAGCAATTTTCGCAGGGACGGCGGGAATTACTATTCTTTTCCCTTGATCGCCCAGGACACGAGCACCGTCACCGAGAGCGTCTCCTCGCCTTGCGCCACCGGTGCGCCGGCGGCCATGGGGGCTGCCATCTTGCCGCGATGTAGCGGCACGGGTGCACCTTCCTCGGTAATGCTGATGGGTTCGCCGAGCGTCACGCCGGCAGTCTTGGCGTAAATCTCGGCCTTGCGGCGGGCGTCCGCGACCGCCTTCTCGCGGGCCTCGTCGAGATATTTGGATGCCTGCGTCACGCTGAAGTGGATGCCGCCGATGTCATTGGCGCCGGCGGCGACCAGCACGTCGATTACGTTCGCAACTTTGGTCACGTCGCGGATCTTTACCGTGACACGGTTGCTGGCGCGATAGCCGACGATGGGCGAGGGGCCGGCGCGATTTGGCGCAAATTGCGGCTGCAGCGACAGCCGCGAGGTCTGGTAGTCCTTCTCTTCGACGCCGGCGCCCTTCAGCGCCAGCAGCACCTTGCCCATCGCCGCGTTGTTGGCGTCCGACGCCTCGCGCGCGGTCTTGGCGTCCGACGTCACGCCGCCGTCGATCTGGGCCTGGTCAGGCGCCACCGATACGTTCGCCTCGCCGGTCACGGAGATCGCGGGCGGCGGCACCGTCTGCGCCAATGCCGGCGCGGCGAGCCACGTAGCGGCGACGACGGCAAGGGCAAGCGGGTGTTTCATCCCGATCACCTCAGCGGCACATAGACGTTGATCACCAGCTTGTCCTCTGCCGTCTTCAGGGGATCGGTGATGTATTCCTCGATGAAGGTGTCTTTGGCTTCCAGTTTCTTGTCGTCCAGGTGGTTGGTGATCGCCTCGTAGGTGTTGTCCATGTTGTCGTAGGAGCCGCGATGGACGAATTTCAGCGCCTTGCCCTCGGGCGACTTGCCCATGCTGATGTCCTTGGTCAGGTTCTTGACGTCCTGGTCGACCGGAATCTGTGCCAGATACGTAAAACCGGTATCGTCGGTCGAGGTGTAGACGATCATCGAATTGCCCGTGGCCTTGATGCCCTGCTTGTCGAGCAACGCGGTCAGCGCCTTGAACGAATCGATCAGGGTGTCGAACGCCGCATCCCAGTTGGCGGTGCCCTTCATCACCAAGACTTTCTTGGGCTCCAGCATGAACTCCTCGCCGAAGGGGTCGGCGTTCTGGACGCTGGCGGCGGGCGGCGGGGGTACGGGCGTCGGGGCTTTCTCTGCGGTTGGGACGTCCGCCGGAGACTTGGTTTCGGCCGGCGGCGGGACCGGCACCGCCGATGGTGCCGGGCTGGGCGTCGCCGCCGGGTTTGTGGCCGGAGGGGCTGCGGGTGCCGGCGACTGCGCCAGTGCGGCCCCGCCAAGCGCAACCATGGCGAGCGCGGCCACGGCCGCACGGAAAGTGCTGATACGGTTCATTCAGGTATTCTCCATCCACCCCACCTGGCGGCGGCATGTCCCGGGTCCGCGCCCGCCAGGATGGGCGTATTCCTAACACGCGAGGGCCGTTTTCGTCCCATGACAGATGCGTCATAGGCCCTTGCACTGGTCAACGCGCCACCATTCGCCATATAAGGCAGGCATAAATTGGGAAATTCCATGAGCGCGCTGGCCAACCACGCATTTGCCAAAATGAACGGCATCGGCAACGAAATCGTCGTGGTCGACCTGCGCGATTCCAAGGCAGCCGTGACGGCCGAAGAGGCGCGTGCGGTCGCTTCGCCCGCGGGCGTGCCCTATGACCAGTTGATGGTATTGCAGCCGCCGCGGCTGCCGGGCACCGAGGCCTTCATCCGCATCTACAACAGTGACGGCTCGGAGGCCGGCGCCTGCGGCAACGGCATGCGTTGCGTGGTGCGCCGCCTGTTCGAGAAGACCGGCCAAACCGCCGTGACCTTCGAGACCCGTGCCGGGCTTTTGAATTGCTGGCAGGGCCCGGCGCCCGACCTCTACACCGTCGACATGGGGGCGCCGAAGTTCGGCTGGCAGGACATTCCGCTGGCGGAAGAATTTCGCGACACACGCTACATCGAATTGCAGGTCGGGCCGATCGATGCGCCGGTGCTGCATTCGCCGTCGGTGGTCTCGATGGGCAATCCGCATGCGATCTTCTGGGTCGACGACGTCAACGCCCATGATCTCGAGCGCTTCGGGCCGCTATTGGAAAATCACCCGATCTTTCCGGAGCGCGCCAACATCACGCTCGCCCATATCGTCGATCGCGATCACATCACGATCCGCACCTGGGAGCGTGGCGTCGGCTTGACCAAGGCCTGCGGCTCGGCCGCTTGCGCGACCGCGGTCGCCGCCGCCCGGCTGAAGCGCGCCAACCGCACGGTGGAGGTCACGCTTCCCGGTGGCAAGCTTGCGATCGAATGGCGCGAGCGCGACGACCACGTGCTGATGACGGGAACGGCCGATTTCGAGTATGAAGGCCGCTTCGATCCCGCGCTGTTCGCCAACGTCGCCTGAGCGCCATGAGCGTCGACGTCCTCACGTTTGGCTGCCGCCTCAACGCCTTCGAATCCGAGGTGATCGCCCGCGAGGCGGAACGCGCCGGACTTTGCGATACCGTCGTCATCAATAGCTGCGCGGTCACCAATGAGGCCGTTGCCCAGGCGCGGCAATCGATCCGTCGGCTGAAGCGCGAACGGCCGGATGTGCGCATCGTCGTCACCGGCTGCGCGGCGCAGACGCAAGCAGAAATGTTTGCCGAAATGGCCGAGGTCGATCGCGTCGTCGGCAATGACGACAAGATGCGGGGCGATGCCTGGCGCGATGCGCGCGCGGCGTTCGACCTGGGCTTTGGCGTCGGGACAAGCGAAAAGATCGCGGTCGCCGACATCATGGCGGTCAAGGAGATGGCGCCGCATCTGCTTGACGGGTTCAAGGCCGGCCTGCCGCGCGTCTTCGTGCAGGTGCAGAACGGCTGCGACCATCGCTGCACCTTCTGCATCATCCCCTATGGGCGCGGCAATTCGCGCTCGGTGCCGATGGGGGCGGTGGTGGATCAGGTGCGGGCGCTCGCCGAGCGCGGCCATGCCGAGATCGTGCTGACCGGTGTCGATCTGACGAGCTACGGCGCCGATCTGCCGGGGGCGCCGACGCTCGGGCAACTGACAAAGCAGATTTTGCGCCACGTGCCGGAGTTGAAGCGCCTGCGGATTTCGTCGATCGATTCCATCGAGGCCGACCGCGATCTGCTCGACGTCATTGCCGAGGATGAGCGGCTGATGCCGCATCTGCACCTGTCGCTGCAATCCGGCGACGACCTCATTTTGAAGCGGATGAAGCGGCGGCATTTGCGGCAGGATGCGATCGAATTCTGCGCGCAGGTGCGGCGGCTGCGTCCGGACATGACGCTCGGTGCCGATATCATCGCGGGTTTTCCGACCGAGACGGAAGAAATGTTTGCGCGCTCGCAGGACCTGGTGGAGGAATGCGATCTCACCTTCCTGCACGTGTTTCCTTACTCCAAGCGCCCGGGTACGCCGGCCGCACGGATGCCGCAGGTGGCGGGTGAGGTTATCAAGGCGCGGACGAAGCGGTTGCGCGCGACGGGCGAGGCCGCATTGCAGCGCCGGCTGTCGGCAGAGGTCGGCGCCACGCGTCAGGTCTTGATCGAAAGCGACAAACAGGGGCGCACCGAGCATTTTCTGCCGGTTGCGATATCAGGCGAAAAGCCGGGTGCCGTGATGCCGATTGCGATTAAAGGTCAGGACGGCGCACGGTTGACGGTTTGAACCGCACATTCCGCTGTCATCGCCCGGCTCGACCGGGCAACCCAGTACGCCGCGGCTTCTCAGTTCATCACAGATGCCTCTGGAATACTGGATCATCTGCTGGAGCCTGTCATCGGGCGCGCATTCGCGCGACCCGTTGGCGGATGACGACAGCGGTAGTTGGGGCGCGTGCTCGGCTACGAACGACTACTTCCCGTTCCACCCACACTTTCGCAACCGCTCGCGCATATGCTCCGGGGCGGGCGCCACCACGCGCACCGGCTGCTTGTTCTTCGAAATTGGAACCACGATCTCACGGGAATGCAGATGCAGGATCGGTTCGCCGAAGCGCGGACCATTGCCGTAAATATTGTCGCCGACAATCGGCCAGCCCATCGCTGAGGTGTGCACGCGCAATTGGTGGGTGCGGCCAGTCACCGGTTCCAGCGCCAGCCAGGCGAGACCGTCGCCGCGGCCCAGCACTTTCCAGGTGGTGACGGCTTTCTGGCCCTCCGGGTCCGGCTTCTGCCACCAGCCGCGCTCGGCGTTCAGCCGTCCGAGCGGCATGTCGATGGTGCCTTCATCTTCGGCAGGTCCGCCTTCGACCACGGCCCAATAGGTCTTTCCGACCTTGCCGTGCTTGAACAAAAGGCCGAGCGAGGCGGTGGCCTTGCGGTGGCGTCCCAACACGAGACAGCCTGAGGTGTCCTTGTCGAGCCGGTGGGCCAGCACCGGCGGGCGCGGCAGGCCGAATCGCAAGGCATCGAACGATGCCTCCAGATTGGCGCCGCCCTTGGGGCCGCGATGCACCGGCAGGCCGGCCGGTTTGTCGATGACCAGCATCAGCCCGTCGCGATGGAGCACGCGGGCCAGGATTTCGTCCGCCGTTAATCCCTGGACGTCAATTGATGTCCGGGAGACATCAAGGGATGCTCCGGGAACATCAAAGGCTGTCCCGGGCACATCAAGGGATGGCCCGGGCACATCAAGAGATGGCCCGGGAACAGCAAAGGATTTGTTGTGACTTCCGCTCATGGCGCGAAACCGCTAACACGTCCCCGACATGAGCGATACCACTCCTGGAACCCCCAAACTGAGCTGGTGGCGCCGGCTTTCGAGCGGCCTGAAGCGGACTTCGAGTTCGCTTGGGTCGGCCGTCGCCGACCTCGTCACCAAACGCAAGCTCGACCGCGCCATGCTCGACGATATCGAGGATGTGCTGCTGCGCGCCGATCTCGGCACCGCGGTTGCGGTGCGGATCGCGGATGCGGTCGGCACCGGCCGCTATGACAAGGCGATTTCCGCCGACGAAGTGAAGACGGTTGTCGCGACCGAGGTCGAGAAGGTGTTGGCGCCGGTGGCGAAGCCGCTGGAGATCGACGCGGCGCAAAAGCCGTTCGTCATCCTCGTGGTCGGCGTCAACGGCTCCGGCAAGACCACGACCATCGGCAAGCTTGCCGCGAAACTGAGCGCCGAGGGCCGCAAGGTGATGCTGGCGGCGGGCGATACGTTTCGTGCCGCCGCAATCGAACAGCTCAAGGTGTGGGGCGAGCGCACCAAATCGCCGGTCGTTGCGGGTGCGCAGGGCTCGGATTCGGCGAGCCTCGCCTTCAACGCGCTGAGCGCGGCGAAGGAACAAAAGCTCGATGTGCTGCTGGTCGATACGGCGGGGCGGTTGCAGAACAAGGCCGAGCTGATGAACGAGCTGGAAAAGGTCGTTCGCGTCATCAAGAAGGTCGACGCGTCGGCGCCTCATGCAGTCCTGCTCGTGCTCGATGCGACGGTGGGACAAAATGCGCTGTCGCAGGTCGAAGCGTTTCATCGTACCGCTGGCGTCACCGGTCTTGTGATGACGAAGCTCGACGGCACCGCGCGCGGCGGCATTCTGGTGGCGCTCGCGGAGAAATTCAAACTTCCGGTGCACTTCATCGGCGTCGGCGAAGGCATCGACGATCTCGCGCCCTTCACGGCGCGGGACTTTGCGAACGCGATTGCAGGAATCGAGTAATGGACAAGAAAGTACCGCATCCGCTGTTCAAGCTTGCGACCGAACTCGGTCCCTTGCTCATCTTCTTCGTCGCCAATGCCAAGTCCAACCTGTTCGTCGCCACCGGCGCATTCATGGTGGCGGTGGTGGCTGCGATGATCGCGTCTTACATGGTGACGCGGCATGTGCCCATGATGGCGATCGTCACTGCGGTCGTCGTCGTCGTGTTCGGCGCGCTGACGCTGATCCTGCATGACGAGACTTTCATCAAGATGAAGCCAACGATCGTCTACACGCTGTTTGCCGCCATTCTCGGTGGCGGCTTGCTGTTCGGCCGCTCCTTCATCGCGATCATGTTCGACCAGATGTTCAATCTCACCCCGCACGGCTGGCGCATCCTGACCGCGCGGTGGGCGCTGTGGTTCTTCGCGATGGCGGTGCTGAACGAGATCATCTGGCGCACGCAAAGCACCGACTTCTGGGTTACCTTCAAGGTCTTCGGCATGGTGCCGCTGACGATGCTGTTTGCCGTAACACAGATGCCGCTGATCAAGCGCTATCATCTGGAACCGGCTTCGCTGGAGGTCAGCGAGGCGGAAGCCGGGGATGTGAGCAAGGGCTAGGTAGCGTGTCCCGGACGCGGTGCAGCGTTCTTTACGATGCACCGCAGAGCCGGGACCCATATCTCCGCTCGAGCGTGGGCCCCGGCTCTGCAGCGCACCGCTACCGCGCTGCGCCGCGTCCGGGGCACGAGATCAGCTCTTCTGCTTGGCGATGATCTTGTCCTTGATCTTGTCGTAGGTCGCCTGCGGGACGATGCTCTTGTGCACGAGATCGTCTTTCCCCTTGTACGGGCGGCCCTTGATGATCTTCTCCGAATAGGCCTTCCCGACGCCCGGCAGCGCATCGAGCTGCTCAGCGGTCGCGGAATTGATGTCCAGCAGTTCGGCCTTCGGCGCCGGTGCCATCTTCGACTCCGAGGCCTTTGGCGCGGGAGCCATCTTGCTGTCGGACTTGGCCGGGGGCTGCGCGGTCTGGGCCATCGACGGCGTCGCCGTCAGCATGCCCAGCGTGAGCGCGGTGGCGAGAAGAGAAGCGAGCGTGAAATGACGCATATGGGTGTCCCTCCCAAGGACGGTTCAAGTAACGCACCAAAGCTAGCTGCGAATTCATGGCGGCGCCATGGCCGCGAAATGAACGATAGATAAAAGCGGAAGAATATTTGGAGTCGGTTTCTCGTTCGTCATTCCGGAGCATCGCGCAGCGATGAATCCGAAATCTCGCGATTCTCAGGGCGCAAGGGCGCCCCATAGTTCGCATCTGCGATGCGCCCCGGAATGACAAGAGTGATTACGATCCCGCCTTCAGCGCCTTCTCGATTTCGACCTTCAGCACGCTATCGAGATTGGCTGGCGTTACCGGCCCGACCAGCTTGTAGCGGATGGTGCCGTCGCGGCCGACCACGAAGGTTTCGGGCACGCCATAGACGCCCCATTCGATCGAGCCGCGGCCGTTGCTGTCGGCGCCGACGGCGGTGAACGGATTGCCGTAGCGGCCGAGGAAGCGGCGGGCGTTATCAGGGGAATCCTTGTAGTTGATGCCAACGATCTGCAGCCGTGTGTCCTTCGCCAGCGCGGTCAGCAGCGGCGCCTCATCGTGGCAGGGCACGCACCAGGAGGCCCAGACATTGACGACGGAGACCTTGCCCTTGAACACGGCCGGGTCGAGGCCGGGCACGGGCGTCCCGTTATGGACGAGACCCTCCAGCGCCGGCAGTGTGGTTTGCGGCGCCGGCCGGCCGATCAGGGCGGAAGGGATTTTTGAGGGATCGCCGCCGTAAAGCCGCAGCAGGAACAGTCCGGCGACCGCCAGAAAGCCGATCAGCGGCAGCGCCACCAGCCAGCGCCGGCTGCGCGGTTGATCGGATGTTGCAGGCGCGCTCATCAAATCTCCGTCGCTTAGCGGCCAGAGCGCCGGGTCACGCCAGAGGCCTCGAGTTCACGCAGGCGCTCCTTCTGATGACGATAGTCGAGCGCGATCCAGCCGATCAGGATCAGCACGATCGCTGCGACCAGCGCGTAGGAGGTCACGATAAACGAGGCATAGGGTCCGAGCGAGGTCACGTCATGCCGCCTGCTGGCTGGCTTGCATCATCTGCAAGCTGCGCACGCGGCGGCGCAGGATCTCGTTGCGCATCGCCGCCAGGTGCAGCGTCATGAACAGCAGCGAGAAGCCGACCGCCATCACGAGCAATGGAATCAGGAACGCCTTGTCGAGCGAAGGTCCGCCCATCCGCATCACCGATGCCGGTTGATGCAGCGTGTTCCACCAGTCGACCGAGAACTTGATGATCGGCAGGTTGATCGCGCCGACCAGCGTCAGCACGGCGGCGGCCCGTGCCGCCCGCGACGGGTCCTCCACCGCGCGCCATAGCGCCATCAGGCCGAGATACATCAGGAACAGGATCAGCACCGATGTGAGTCGCGCGTCCCATTCCCAATAGGTGCCCCACATCGGCCGCCCCCACAGTGAACCCGTGACCAGCGCCAGAAACGTAAACGCCGCTCCGATCGGCGCGGCGGCCTTGGCCGCGACGTCGGCGAGCGGATGCCGCCATACCAGCGTGCCCAGCGCGGCAATGCTCATGACGCCCCAGACGAACATCGAAAGCCACGCGTTCGGCACGTGGATGAACATGATCTTCACGGTGGCGCCCTGCTGGTAATCGTCGGGGGCCATCGCCGCCTGATAGAGGCCCACCAGCAACAGGATCGCGGTTGCACCTGCTAGCCACGGCAGCACGCGCGCGGTCAGCACGAGAAATTTCGAGGGATTGGCGAGGTCGATCAGCGTCATGGCATCCTGATAGTCGTCAGCGGCGGAGCAGGCAATGCGGCATGGTCCCCTCCGCCAGAGTTGATCGGTGTCAACGAATTCAGTCCAGACCGTGCCGCAGGCTGGCCGCAGCGGCAAACGGTCCGACCACGAAACTAACCAGCGAGAGCGCGCAAAGGATCGAAAAAGGAGTTCCAAACGACAGCGGGCCGGTAATGGCCGCCTGTGACGCCGCAACGCCGAAGATCAGCACCGGGATCGATAGCGGCAGGACCAGTACCGCGAGCAACAGGCCTCCGCGGTGCAATGTCACGGCGAGCGCCGCGCCGATCATGCCCGTGAACGTCAGCGCCGGCGTCCCCACCAGCAGGGTCAGCGCCACCGCCGAGGTCGCCGCGGCGTCGAGGTTGAGCAACAGCCCGAGCACGGGCGTCGCCGCGATCAGCGGCACGCCGGCCGCGAGCCAATGCGCCAGCGCTTTCGCGGCACACGCGAGTTCCAGCGGTGTCCGGCCCATCACGATCAGGTCGAGCGAGCCGTCCTCATGATCGGCCGTGAACAGCCGGTCGAGCGTGAGCAGGCTGGCCAACAGCGCGCCGAGCCAGAGGATGGCGGGGCCGAGCCGGGCCAACAGTGGCAGATCGGGCCCGATGGCAAACGGCATCAGCACTGTGACGGTGAGGAAGAACAGCACGCCGATCAGCGCGCCGCCGCCGACGCGGAGCGCGATTTTGATGTCCCGGCGAATCAGCGCGGCAAGGGCGGTCATGCGGGGCGCAGCTTCGAATGGGTGCCTGGAGCCCGTGGCGATTGCCGCGAAGACGGTGCGCTCCCTCCCCCCTTGCGGGGGAGGGCTGGGGAGAGGGGTGGCCCCGTAAAAGGTGTTTGAGAGGTGCGTGCGTCGCGAGAAGCCAGGTCGAGAGAGCTCGTCGTGTGGCACCCCTCTCCCTGACCTCGAGAGCGAGCTTCGCTCGCCTCGGCCCCCGCAAGGGGGGAGGGAATGGTGAGAATTGTGCTCGGTGGTGAGAAGTTCGAGGCCATCACTTCGCGCCCCCCATCCGCAGTTCGCTCGCTTCGATCCCGAGTGGGGTGTGGGTGGCCGCAACAATGATCCCGCCGCTGGCCAGGTGCTCGCGCATCACACCAACGAATAGTTCCTGTCCGGCGGTATCGAGCGCCGAGGTCGGCTCGTCCAATAGCCAGACCGGCCGCCGCAGCACCAGCAGCCGCGCGATCGACAGCCGGCGCCGCTGACCGGCCGAGAGAAAGGCCGCCGGCAGATAGGTGGCGTGGCCGAGCCCCACAGCGGTGAGGCATTGGCTGACGTCGCCGGTCGCCCCACCCAGAAAATCCCGCCAGAACGACAGGTTTTCCGCAACGCTCAGCGCAGGCTTCAATGCATCGCGGTGGCCCAGATAGTGGGATTGCTCCGGCAAGGTCAGCTCGGCCTCGCCGCCTTCCAGGCCGATTGATCCGCCCCCCGGCACTAGGAGACCCGCGATCAGCCGCAGCAACGAGGTCTTGCCCGAGCCGTTCGGGCCGACCACGGCCAGCACTTCGCCGGAAGCGGCCTCGAAATCGAGGCCCGAGAACACCTCTCGGCCGCCTCTGACACAACTGATCTGGCGCCCCGAGAGCCGCATTTTGCTTCGTCACAGCCCTCTGAAATTGATGGGTACCGCGTCAGAATTTGTGGGTACCGCATTGCTGCAGCACGTTTGTCGCTGTGGCGGCGCTTCTAGAAAGATTCTATAAGCCCGGAACTTGATGCAGCACTCAATCGGCGGCTGCAAGCCAAGAAGCCAGCCTTCCGCTGACGGTGTTTAAATACCCTTGCCGGGTATAACTAGAATTTGGGATTCTCTGACATGACCTCGCTCGACAGCTTCAAATGCCGCAAGACCCTCAAGGTCGGCGGCAAGACCTATGTTTATTACAGCCTGCCCGCCGCCGAGAAGAACGGTCTGAAGGGAATTTCCAAGCTGCCTTATTCGATGAAGGTGCTGCTCGAAAACCTGCTGCGCAACGAGGACGACCGCACGGTCAAGAAGGCTGACATCGTCGCAGTTTCGAAGTGGCTCCGGAAGCGCAAGCTCGAGCACGAAGTCGCATTCCGCCCGGCGCGCGTGTTGATGCAGGATTTCACCGGCGTGCCGGCGGTGGTCGATCTCGCGGCGATGCGTAACGCGATGCAGGCGCTAGGCGGCGATGCCGAGAAGATCAACCCGCTGGTGCCGGTCGATCTCGTCATCGACCACTCGGTCATCGTCAACTTCTTCGGTGACAACAAGGCGTTCGGCAAGAACGTCGTCGAGGAATACAAGCAGAACCAGGAACGCTACGAATTCCTGAAGTGGGGCCAGAAGGCGTTCTCGAATTTCTCCGTCGTGCCGCCCGGCACCGGCATCTGCCACCAGGTCAATCTCGAATATCTCGCGCAGACGGTGTGGACCAAGAAGGAGAAGATGACGGTCGGCAAGAAGACCGGCACCTTCGAGGTCGCCTACCCGGATTCGCTGGTTGGTACCGATTCGCACACCACCATGGTCAACGGCCTTGCCGTGCTCGGCTGGGGCGTCGGCGGCATCGAGGCGGAAGCCTGCATGCTCGGCCAGCCGCTGTCGATGCTGCTACCGGAAGTCGTCGGTTTCAAACTCAAGGGTCAGCTCAAGGAAGGCGTCACCGCGACCGACCTCGTGCTGACGGTGACGCAGATGCTGCGCAAGCAGGGCGTGGTCGGCAAATTCGTCGAGTTCTTCGGCCCCGGCCTCGACTATCTCTCGGTGGCGGACAAGGCGACGATCGGCAATATGGCGCCGGAATATGGCGCCACCTGCGGCTTCTTCCCGGTCGACGCCGCGACCATCGATTATCTCAAGACCTCGGGACGCAAGGCCGATCGCGTCGCGCTGGTGGCGGCCTACGCCAAGGCGCAGGGCCTGTTCCGCACGGCGAAATCGGCCGATCCGGTGTTCACGGAAACCCTGACGCTCGACCTCAAGGATGTCGTGCCGTCGATGGCGGGCCCGAAACGCCCCGAAGGCCGTGTTGCGCTGCCGGCGGTTTCCACTGGCTTCGCGACCGCGCTCACCAGCGAGTACAAGAAGCCCGACGCGGCTGCGAGCCGCTATCCGGTCGAGGGCCGGGGTTTCGATCTCGGCCATGGCGACGTGGTGATCGCCGCGATCACTTCCTGCACCAACACCTCCAACCCGAGCGTGCTGATCGGCGCGGGCCTGCTGGCGCGCAACGCCGCCGCCAAGGGGCTGACGGCCAAGCCGTGGGTGAAGACCTCGCTCGCTCCCGGCAGCCAGGTGGTTGCGGAATATCTGGCCAATTCCGGCCTGCAGAAGGATCTCGACAAGGTCGGCTTCAACCTCGTCGGCTTCGGCTGCACCACCTGCATCGGCAATTCGGGTCCGCTGCCGGAGGACATTTCGAAGTCGATCAACGACCACGGCATCGTTGCCGCAGCCGTGCTGTCCGGCAACCGCAATTTTGAGGGCCGCGTCAGCCCGGACGTGCAGGCGAACTATCTGGCGTCACCGCCGCTGGTCGTCGCCTATGCGCTGGCGGGCACGGTGACCAAGGATCTCGCGGTCGAGCCGATCGGAACCGGCAAGGACGGCAAGCCGGTGTATCTGAAGGACATCTGGCCGACCACCAAGGAGATCAATGCTTTCATGAAGAAGTTCGTGACAGCCACGATCTTCAAGAAGCGCTACGCCGATGTGTTCAAGGGCGACACCAACTGGCGCAGGATCAAGACGGTCGAGAGCGAGACCTATCGCTGGAACATGAGCTCGACCTATGTGCAGAATCCGCCCTATTTCGAAGGCATGAAGAAGCAGCCCGATCCGATCTCAGACGTGGTCGACGCGCGGATCCTGGCGATGTTCGGCGACAAGATCACCACCGACCACATCTCGCCGGCCGGCTCGATCAAGCTGACTTCGCCGGCTGGAAAATTCCTCAGCGAGCATCAGGTGCGCCCCGCCGACTTCAACCAGTACGGCACGCGGCGCGGCAACCACGAGATCATGATGCGCGGCACCTTCGCCAACATCCGCATCAAGAATTTCATGCTGAAGGGTGCTGACGGCAATATTCCGGAGGGCGGACTAACCAAGCACTGGCCCGACGGCGAGCAGATGTCGATCTACGACGCGGCGATGAAGTATCAGCAGGAAAGCGTGCCGCTGGTGGTGTTCGCGGGCGCCGAATACGGCAACGGCTCCTCGCGCGACTGGGCGGCGAAGGGCACCCGTCTGCTCGGCGTCCGCGCCGTGATCTGCCAGAGCTTCGAGCGCATCCATCGCTCCAACCTGGTCGGCATGGGCGTGTTGCCGCTGACCTTCGAAGACGGCACGTCGTGGACATCGCTCGGCCTCAAGGGCGACGAGACGGTGACGATTCGCGGGCTCCAGGGTGATTTGAAGCCGCGCCAGACCCTGACGGCCGAGATCGTGTCCGGCGACGGTTCGCTGCAGCGCGTGCCGCTGCTCTGCCGCATCGATACCCTCGATGAGCTGGAGTACTACCGAAACGGCGGCATTCTGCATTACGTACTGCGCAAACTCGCGGCTTAACGCGGATTTGTGATCGGTGCCTCACTTCGAAGTGAGTAGCGAGCAAGGAGAAGGCGGCCTATGACAGGGCCGCTTTCGTGCGTCTGGGGCACACCTTTGGGATAATAAATCATGCCCCGTACAATTACGGATGGAAAACGCTACGCCTGGTTCGCACGATGACAGCGATGATGGCCTACAACTGCATATCGCGATGGTCTGGTGCGCTCGGCGTCTGCGCGATCATCGCCATCATCCGTCCGGCTCATGCCGATCCGCGCACCGTGGTCGAATTGTTCACCTCGCAAGGCTGTTCGTCGTGTCCGCCGGCCGACCAGATCGTCGGCGAACTCGCCAAGGACCCGTCCATCATCGCGCTGAGCATGCCGATCGACTACTGGGACTATCTTGGCTGGAAGGACACGCTGGCGGACTCGCGTTTCAGCGCGCGTCAGAAGGCCTATTCGCATGTGCGTGGCGATCGTAACCTCTACACGCCGCAGATGATCGTCAACGGCTCGGCGCAGGTGATCGGCAGCGATCGCGCCGCCATCGAAAGCGCCATCAAGAATACCAGCAAGACTGAAGGCGTGATGTCGGTGCCGGTCAAGATGACGTTGTCGGGTAAGCTGCTCAATGTCTCGGTAGAGGCGAGCAAGGTGCCGGCGGCGGGCCGGGGCGAAGTCTGGATCTGCTCGGTCTCAAAGGCGGTGCCGATCTCGATCGGGCGCGGCGAGAATCGCGGCCAACAGCTCACCTACTACAACGTGGTGCGCAACCTCGTGAAGGTCGGCGACTGGAACGGCGGTTCGGGAAGCTGGACCATTCCGCTTGAAAATATTTCCCGCGACGGCGTGGACGCCGCGGTCGTCTACGTGCAGGACGGCAGTCGCGACAAGCCGGGCGCGATGCTCGGCGCCGCCATGACGGCGCTGCGCTAGTTATGTCTGCCAAGCCTGCGGCAAGCGCGGCGCGGACGTGCGGCCGGACTTCCATGATAGTTCTTCTTCCACGACGTCCATATCCATCGGGCGGCGCGCCGGCGTGCCCGCCGAGGCCGATTATCACTTCTGGCTGCTCACTCTGACTCCTCAGAGACAGTCGGGCCGTATTCCCCGAAAAGTGTTTCCCCGAAAGAGTGCCGCGTTGGTGGGGTCGACCCGCTCAACCATCGCTAGGGAACAAAATTCACGCCAGAATAGGTTTTATTGTCGAGTTCTCGGAAACCCACGTCGTGGTAGGGGTTAGTAGATGGTCCGTTGACGATAACAACGCCAAGACACGTGCATTTCTCGAATTTTGATTGCGTGACTTCGGCCACGTATGGACCGTTCCATACCGCCCCGTCCACGGCTTCCGCGTAGTAATAATACCACCGATTACTAGTCGGGTTCGCGCGGGTCTCCGTCTCGCCCGGATCTAGATTGATCCAGCCGAGAACGTCCCAGATGCCGCCGCACTGGTCCTGGCAGGCAAAATCGCGCCGCATGTAAGCGACGAACAACTTTTTCCCATACGAGTTGGTGAAGGTCACTTGAGAATGGCCGGTTCCCATCGTCAGCGTCCCTTTGTGGACTTGGCGATGCGTTCTGCAAGTGTGCCGCGCGGAATATCCTTTTTTTCGCTGCGTTGGAACCGATCGTTGCCGGCGCCTTCGTCTTTCACTTCGGCCGCGACATCCACGCCTGGCTTGTGCTGTGCGACGTTTTTGCTGATTCCGAAAGCTTCGTTTCCAGCATCACTTTCTCTTGTCGTCCTTGCCATCACATCTCTCCTCTTAAAATGGGAACGGAGGCGAGTGATCAATCGAGAGAAGAATTCCGGGCTGCGCCCCGAACCCGAGCGAGCTAATGCACAACTTTAATGTGTGTCAAATCAACGAGGTCGTCAATCAAATAGACCTTTCGCGGAAGCGTGACTGACGCGGAGCTCACTTACGCATAGCGAGCCGGCGTTGCGGGAACGATTTGGCACTGGCGAGTTGAGGCGGCATTGTGAGTGGCGTGGAGTTTCGAAATGCGTAGGTCCAACTGGACGCCATCGATTGCCCCATGAGTTTGACGAAACAATCTACCTGATGGCAGATTATTCCGGCCGACTGGGACGGGCTTTGCGGGAAGCCGACTACGAAGCCACCGATCTCGAACGGTCATTCAGGATCTGATGAGCGGCCAATACAGCAATCCCTTGACGTCATTGCCTTCAATACTGCCGAGCGGTGGCCCGAAGATGTCGCCAGAGAATTACGCCGCCGGTGCGATCTGCAGATGCGCGAACTGCCCTCCTCGCTCTCAGATTCTGTCGAGCGCCATGATGGGCCTGATCGGCGGCAATTGACCTTACGGTTTGCTTAAATCGACTCCGCCGTAACCACAAGATCGCAGAAGGATAGGTCGGAGCACCAGTCGCGCCTGATTGATTTGTAACAGCGGCGCGGTCAAGCAAAGCGGCTTTAGCGAGTTCCAAGCCGGGGTTGAGGGGCCCATGGTCCTAACCTGTGGGTTGTCGCCCGCCAGCATTTGCCTTTTACTATGGCTTCGAAGGTGTCCGTCCGCGAGCGGAGGAGGCATCATCATGATCAACTTGGTGGTGATCAAGGCCATTCGCGCCTGCAACCTTCGCTGCAGCTATTGTGATTACATTAGTTAGCTCCGGACTACGCGGCCTAACTTTTTCTCTGAATTAGCGGTCGCATAATCGGCGAAGTCAGGGCCGCGCGTGACATCTGCGAGAACAGTCCCCCAAACGAAAAAGGACCAACTTTCGTTGGCCCAGTATCGGGATTAACTCCCTCTGCGAACAGGCCCGATCCCGACGGCCCCGGGGGGCTGGGGGCTGAGGAATCCGGAACCGAAAGGACCGGGCCAACGCAGGATTTTCTTTTCGCAATCTAGCGGGGCGGACGGTTGGCGGAAGTAGGGCAGCAATAAGATTCCGCTAACGATCCCGTGAATCGATATTTCCAGCGATATCGGGCCATCCGCCGCAGTTTCCTTCGTATTTGCACCCCCTTGCGGCGCCCCGCGGTTAGCGCGATCATGTAAATTGGATGACAGGAGGCGCTCCATGACCCTGATATCGGAGGACACCGATCCAAGCGATAGCCGCGCAGTGGCGCGCGTCGCCACTGCGAGCACGCCGCCGAATCGCGTCACGTTCAATCGTCTCGAACTCAACCGTATCCTCAATCTGTATGGGCGCATGGTCGCCGACGGCGAGTGGCGCGACTATGCCATCGACTTTCTGAAAGACCGCGCGGTGTTCTCCGTATTCCGCCGCGCTTCCGAAGTTCCGATCTATCGCATCGAGAAAGATCCGCGGCTCGTGCGCAAGCAGGGCATGTACAGCGTGATCTCGGCGACCGGACTGATCCTGCGCCGCGGCCACGAACTTGAGCGCGTGCTGCTGGTGATCGACCGCAAGCTGGCGGTGGTTTAATCGGCCGGGCTACTGCGAGCCGGGGCCCATTCTACTTTGCATGGGGTTGTTTTCGCGATTTTCAGTCTGGGCCCTGCGGTGTACCGCCAAAGAGGTGCCACGCTTGGTCAGACTACGAAGCGGGGACCGTCGTGCTGCCTTCGCCGAGCGCGCGCTGCATCATGACCGTGTCCAGCCAGCGGCCGAACTTGAGGCCGACGCTGGGATGCGTCCCGATCATCTGGAAACCGCATTTGGCGTGAACGCCGATCGAGCCGGCATTGGCGGAGTCGCCGATGACCGCGATCATCTGCCGGTAGCCGCGCGCCTCGCATTCGGCGATCAGCCGCTGCATCAGTTGCAGGCCGATACCGCGCCGGTGCGTGGCCGGTTTCAAATAGACCGAATTCTCCACCGTGAAGCGGTAGGCCGGCCGTGGCCGGTAGGGGCCGGCATAGGCGTATCCGATCACCTGGCCTTCGACGGCGGCGACCAAATAGGGAAAGCCGCCATCCGACAGCGTCCTGAATCGCCGGGTCATCTCGGCGAGGTCGGGCGGGACGAGTTCGAACGTGGCGGTGCCGTAGCGCACCGCGTGCTCGTAGATCTCGGTGATGGCGGGGAGGTCGGCCTCGGTGGCGGGCCGGATTTCGGCAGCGGACATGGGGAAAGGATATCAGGCGACAAATCTGGATCAACGCTCTTTCCGTCATGGCCGGGCATAGCCGTCTGAAGGACGGCGTCGCTTCCGCTCGCCTATGCCCGGCCATCCACGTCTTTGTCGCCACGGCGCAGGGCGTGGATGCCCGGGTCCCGTCTCCGCCGAGGCTTCTCCGCCAAGGCTTCGCCGGGCCCAAGCGCACCCGGTCGCCGAAGCTTTAGTGAAGGCGGCAAGCCGGGACTGACGGTCACTGAGCAAAACAAAAGCCCCGGCCGCGAGGCCGGGGCTTTAACCCTTGAACCTGATCGGCAGCGCTTAGTCGCGCTGGCCGAGGAGCTGCAGGAGCAGCGTGAACAGGTTGATGAAGTTCAGGTAGAGCGACAGTGCGCCGGTAATCGCCGCACGCTCTTCAACGTCAGCGCCTCCCGAAGCGTAGCCGTAGATGTACTCGTTCTTCAGCCGCTGGGTATCCCAGGCGGTGAGGCCCGCGAACACCAGCACGCCGACCACCGAGACGATGAACTGCAGCATCGAACTCGCCAGGAACAGGTTTACCAGGCTCGCGATGATGACGCCGATCAGACCCATGAACAGGAACGACCCCATGCCGCTCATGTCACGCTTGGTGGTGTAGCCATAAAGGCTGAGCGCACCGAAGGTCGCCGCGGTGATGAAGAACACCCGAACGATCGAGGTGTGCGTATACACCAGGAAGATCGACGACAGCGAAATGCCCATCAGCGCCGAGAACACCCAGAACAGCATCTGGGCGGTCGCGGGCCGCAGCCGGTTGATGCCCGCCGAGATCGCGAACACCATCGCCAGCGGCGCGAGGATGAACAGCCACTTCAGCGGGCTGACATACATCGCGTAGCCGAACTGCGTCAGGTAGGCGTTGCCGAACCTGGCGACGGCGCCGGCCTGGTCGGTGGTCACCGCGGCCATGTAGACGCCGAGCGCCGCAAGGCCGGTGATCGCCAGGCCGATGCTCATGTAGTTGTAGATGCGCAGCATGTAGGCGCGCAGACCGGCATCGACGGCCGCAGCGTCAACGCGTCCGGCAGCCCGGCCGAAAGGAGAAGCGTAATTACGGTCTAGGTCCGACATGGTCGAATTCCCGTTGGTTGCCCGGCGGAGCGCAAGGGTTTGCGGCGCCGGTTAGATTTCTATCTCAGATGTCCCGATCTGCCGACGTTAATCTTACGTCATCAACCCGGCCACTGATCTTGGCTGGTATGTGGGAAACTAGCACATTCGATGCAAGCTTCCACGCGCGGCTGAATGTCGCTTCTCGCGACGATTTCCGGGTAAAAGCAGTGTTAACCCCTGCCTTCCGCCGCTACAAATTGTCACAAATTCCGTAACACGCTGGCCGGCTTTTGGTTTAGGGCCAACAACGTTCCGGCGAGCCCCAGCCCCACCGTGACGATCAGGGCGGCTGCGACCACCCCGGCCGCGCTGCCGGCCTGCCAGATGAAGCTGAGCGTCATCAGCCTGGTCACGATCAGCCATGCCGCGATCGAGCCCGCGATCACGCCGAATATGGCCGTCGCGAGGCCGATCATGAGGTACTCGAGCGCATAGGCCCCGAGCAGACGCACCCGGGTTGCGCCGAGCGTCTTCAGGATGACCGCGTCATAGACCCGGTGGCGATGGCCTGCGGCGAGCGCGCCGCCGAGCACCAGGATCGCCGAGATCAACGTCACTGCACTGGCGCCGCGGATGGCGAGCACGAGGTTGGTGACGACGGTGCCGACGGTATCGAGCGCCTCGCGGACCCGAACGCTGGTCACCATCGGAAAGGCGTCCGCCACCTGCTTGATGATTCGGGCGTCGCCTGCCGGGTCGGGGTGGAGCTCCGATAGGGTCGCGACATGGCTGTGCGGCGCGCCCCTGAAGGCGTTGGGTGAGAACACCAGCACGAAATTGATGCCGAGCCCCTGCCAGTCGACGTTGCGCAGATTGCCGATTTTGGCCGCGATGTCGCGGCCGAGCACGTTGACGACGATCTCGTCGCCGATCTTGAGCTTCAGCCCGTCGGCGATCTTCTTCTCCAGCGAGACCAGCGGCGGCCCCTTGTAGTCCGCGCTCCACCATTCGCCTTCGACCACCTTCGAGCCTTTTGGAACTTCGCCGGTATAGGTCAGGCCGCGGTCACTCTGCAGCACCCATTCGGTATCCTGCGAGGGTTTGAGTTCGTCCGCCCTGACGCCGCGGGCGGCAACGATGCGCCCGCGCAGCATAGGCACGTCGTCGACGGTGGATTGCGGCGCGATCTGCTTGAGGAAGGCGCCGAAGCGGTCGGCGTCGGCGGTCGGAATGTCGATGAAGTAGAATGAGGGCGCCCGCTCCGGCAGCGCGGCCAGGAACTGCCGGCGCAGGTTGCCGTCGATCTGGGTAATGGTGACGAGGACCGCGAGCCCCAGCCCGAGCGACATCACAACCGACGGCGTCAGCGCGCCGGGCCGGTAGATATTGGCGATCGCCAGCCGCAGCATGGTGATGCTGGACCGCGGCAGGCGCCGCGCCAGCGCCATCAGGCCGGCAGCGACGCCGCGCAACAGTGCAAACACCGCAACCGAAGCGACGACGAACACGGCGGCGACCCGCTTGTCATAGGCCAGCCCGATCGCGACCGCGACCAGGAGCACGATCACCACGGCCATCAGCGCGAGATAGCTCCAGCGCGGACGGTGCCATTCGCGGGCGACCTCTTCGCGGAACAATGCCGCGACCGGGACATCATGGACCCGGCCGAGCGGCCACAGCCCGAAGGCGAGCGCGGTGAGCAGGCCGTAGAGGAACGACAGCGCCAGTTCGTCGGCGTGCAGGGCAGGGATCACCGGCAGCGGCAGCAGCTTGCCAAACAGGCCGACGATGACAAACGGCAAGGCCGCGCCGGCGGCAAGCCCGATCATCGAGCCGATCCCGGCGAGCACGATCACCTGCGTCAGGTAGATGGTGAAGACGTCGCGCCCGGTGGCGCCAAGCGCCTTGAACGAGGCGATGACGTCGCGTCGGCGATCGATATGGCTCTTGACGGCATTGGCGACGCCGACGCCGCCGACCAGAAGGGCCGCGAGGCCAACCAGCGTCAGGAATTGGGTGAAGCGGTTGATGGTGCGTTCGAGCTGCGGCGAGGCATTGTCGCGGCTGCGGATCCACCAGCCGGCTTCCGGCAAGGCGCTCCGGGCGCTGTTGACCAATTGGGCGGCGTCGCGTTCGTCGGCCGCATTGTCCGGCAATTTAACCCGGTACATCCAGCGCACCAGGCTGCCCGGCTGCAGCAATCCGCTGGCGCGCAGGCTCCGCTCGCTGACCAGTACGCGCGGGCCCAGGCCGACATTGCCGGCGAGCTTGTCCGGCTCGGCGCCAACCACGCTGCGAATCTGGACCGTGGCATTGCCGATGCCGATGCGGTCGCCGAGCTTGAGATCGAGCCGCGCCAGCAGGGTGGAATCGACCGCCGCGCCGAACGCGCCATCGCGTTCAGCCAGCAGATCCGACGTCGGCATTTGGGGATCAAGCGTCAACTGTCCGAGCATCGGATAGTTGCCGTCGACCGCCTTGAGCTCGACCAGCGCCAGCTTGCCGTCGCTGGCGCGGGCCAT
The DNA here is from genome assembly GCF_036924675.1 of Bradyrhizobium sp. AZCC 1578. Classification (NCBI taxonomy): domain Bacteria; kingdom Pseudomonadati; phylum Pseudomonadota; class Alphaproteobacteria; order Hyphomicrobiales; family Nitrobacteraceae; genus Bradyrhizobium; species Bradyrhizobium sp. AZCC 1578. The sequence goes on along the minus strand of NZ_JAZHRZ010000001.1, from coordinate 3,734,360 downwards.
CACCCGCAGCGCGGCCGCGACCGACACCTGGCCGCGCGCGCGCAGGAAAGCGAGCTCCTCCGGCTTGGCCTCACGCTGGATCAGCGAGAATGCGACGTCGCCGCCGAGCAATGTTCGGCCCTCGCGGGTCAGACCTTCGCTAAGGCTTGCCGCCACCGAGCCGACGCCGGCAATTGCCATGACGCCGAGCGCGATGCAGGCGATGAAGACGTAGAAGCCGCGCAAGCCGCCGCGCAATTCGCGAAGCGCGTAACGCGGCGCCAGCGAGGATGCGCGGCTCTTGTAGACCGGCTCGGAAATCGCGGTCATGAGTGCCCGTCGATCCGGCCTGAGCGCAGCCGCACCACGCGGTCGCAGCGCTGCGCCAGCGAGCTGTCGTGCGTCACCAGCACCAGCGTCATGCCGCGCTCGGCGTGTTTGGTGAAGAGCATGTCGACGATCTGCTTGCCGGTGGTTTCATCGAGATTGCCGGTCGGCTCGTCCGCGACGAGAATGGCGGGATCGGGTGCCAGGGCGCGAGCCAGCGCCACGCGCTGCTGTTCGCCACCGGACAATTGGGTCGGGTAATGATGCAGGCGCTCGCCGAGGCCGACCGACGCCAATTCCTTCGCCGCGCGCTCCGCCGCGTCGGGGCTACCGGCAAGCTCCAGCGGCACGGCCACGTTTTCCAGCGCCGTCATGGTCGGGATCAGATGAAACGACTGGAACACGATGCCGACCCGGCGGCCGCGGAAGCGGGCGAGGGCGTCCTCGTCGAGGGCATTGAACGGCGTGCCGTTGACCACCACCTCTCCGCTGTCAGGACGTTCCAACCCCGCCATCACCATCAGCAAGGTCGATTTGCCCGAACCTGACGGCCCGATCAGGCCGATCGCCTCGCCGGATGCCACACGAAGGCTGATATCTTTCAGGATATGAACGCGGGCGGCGCCTGTGCCGAGCGAGAGGTTGACGTTGGAGATGGAAATGGTGTCCGGCCCGACGCCGGTGAGTGAAGAGGGTTCGATGAGACTGTCCATGGCTCGGTCATATGGCACTTCCACCGCTCGGGTCGAGGGCTTGAAACGGATGTTTGCGCACATACGCGTGTTGATTGTGGCTTTGATGACGGCCGGGCCGGTTTTGGCCCAGACTCAAGCCCCGGCCACTGCACCCGCCAAACCGGTCAAAATGGTCGTCCTCGGTGATTCCTTGAGCGCTGGCCTCGGCCTGTCTGCGCCGGCAGCGTTCCCCGCCCGCCTGCAAAAAGCGTTAAGCGACAAGGGGATAAAGGTCGATATGATTAACGCCGGAGTGTCCGGCGATACCACGTCCGGCGGTCGCGACCGGCTGGACTGGTCGATCCCGGAGGGAACCGAGGCGGTGATTCTCGAACTCGGCGCCAACGATGCGCTCCGCGGCATCGACCCCGCCGTCACCCGAGCGGCGCTGAGCGATATCCTGACCCGGCTGAAGGCGCGCAAGATCGCGGTTCTCTTGTGCGGGATGCTGGCGCCGCCCAATTACGGCAGCGAATATGCGGCGCGCTTCAACGCCATCTATCCGGAGCTATCCAAATCGTACGGCGTGCCGCTCTACCCATTTTTCCTGGAGGGGGTTGCGAGTGAGGCCAAGCTCAACCAGGCCGACGGAATTCATCCGACCGCCGAGGGTATCGATGTCATCGTGAAGAATATTCTGCCCATGGTGGAGGCATTTATCGGCACGATCTCCGGGCAGCGGAGTTGAAAAAGCAGCAACGAATGAGGTTACCCCAAGGTTTTCCCGTAGCATTGCGGAGTGCTCGCCCCGCGTGCTTCGCAGAGTCACATAAGTCGGATAGAAAATAACTATCGGTGATTCGTCACCGGGCGCTGTTACAGGACATGGTCCTTTTTAAGGTCATGCCCAAGCATCGGGAGTCATGCGATGCCACGTTTGTTTGCTGGACTGGAAATTCCGGCCGAGATCGGCCAGAGCCTTTCCAATTTGCGTGGCGGCCTTCCCGGCGCACGCTGGATCGATCCCGAAAATTATCACGTCACCTTGCGCTTCATCGGCGATATCGACGGCATGTCGGCGAATGAAATCGCCTCGATGCTGTTTCGCGTCAACCGCAAGCCGTTCGAGGTCAAGGTGCAGGGCCTGCAGAGCTTTGGCGGCAAGAAACCGCGCGCAGTGGTCGCTTCCGTCGAGCCGAGCCGGCCGCTGATCGAGCTGCAGGCCGAACTCGAACGGCTGATGCAGCGGCTCGGGCTCGACCCGGAGGGGCGCAAATTCATTCCCCATGTGACGCTGGCGCGGCTGCACGACGCCTCCAGCCAGGACGTTGCCGATTATCTCTCGGTGCGCGGCTATTTCCCGAGCCGCACGTTCTGGGCTTCGCGCTTCGTGTTGTTCTCGTCCCGCGCGTCCACCGGCGGCGGGCCTTATGTGGTCGAGGATTCCTATGCGCTGAGTGCGTGAGGGCTTGGTGCGCGTCACGTCCACCGCTGTCATCATCCGCGAAAGCGGATGATCCAGTATACTAGAGACACCTGCGATAGAACCGAGGAGCCGCGGCGTACTGGATACCCTGGGTTCACGGGTATGATGGTCCATGTTTGCATACCCCCAGCACCAATTCACGGCTTGCAATTTCCGCTCGCTTGAGGCCGAAAGGGGCCATGCTGTCGACTGACCCCACCTCGTTCCGCGCACAGTATCAGGCTCTGGTTTCCTCCGGCGCGATCGAGGCCGATCCCGCGCAGGCGGAAGCTGCCGAGGCGTTTGCCGCACTTGAGGAGCGGCTGTCGAGCTACAAGCCGGCGCGCAAGGTGAGCCTGCTCGGCCGATTGTTCGGCGACAAAAGCGAGCCGCCGCCGCGCGGGCTTTACATTCACGGCGAGGTCGGCCGCGGCAAGACCATGCTGATGGACCTGTTCTTTCAGCAGAGCCCGGTCCAGCGCAAGCGCCGCGCCCACTTCCACGAGTTCATGGCCGAGGCGCATGAGAAGATCTACGCCTACCGCCAGAACATCGCGCGCGGTGAAATCGAAGATAGCGACGTGATCGAGCTGACGGCCAACGCGATCTTCGACGAGGCATGGCTGCTGTGCTTCGACGAATTCCATGTCACCGACATCGCCGACGCCATGATCCTGGGCCGGCTGTTCTCAAAACTATTCGAACTCGGCACCGTCATGGTCGCGACTTCCAACGTCGCGCCCGAAGACCTCTACAAGGGCGGGCTCAACCGCGCGCTGTTCCTGCCGTTCATTTCGCAGATCGAAGACCGCATGGATGTCCTGCGGCTCGATGCCCGCACCGATTTCCGGTTGGAAAAACTGGCCGGTGTCAAGATGTGGCTGGTGCCGCCGGATGATGAAGCCGGCGCCGCCCTCGACCGCGCCTGGCGTAAGATGACCGGCAACGCGCCGTGCAAGCCGCGCGACATTGCGATCAAGGGCCGCGTCCTGCGGGTGCCGTGTTCGGCGCACGGCGTGGCGCGATTTTCCTTTGCCGATATCTGCGAAAAGCCGCTGGCCGCGTCGGACTATCTGCGGCTGGCGCACGACTATCACACCATCCTGATCGATCGCATTCCAGTGATGGATTACGCCGAGCGCAACGCCGCCAAGCGCTTTATCTCGCTGATCGACACGCTCTACGACAACGCGGTGAAGCTGATGGCCTCGGCCGAGGCCGATCCGGTGTCGCTGTATGTCGCTGCCGAGGGCGTTGAAGCCAACGAGTTCAAGCGGACCGCGTCGCGTCTGATCGAAATGAGTTCCGAATCCTATTTGGCGCTTCCACACGGAAGGAAGGATTCCGCGGCCAGCGGATCGAGCACCGGGCTGGTGGAGACGTAGTCTCTTCCGTCATTGGTCTTTCCCCGTCATTGCGAGGAGCAAAGCGACGAAGCGATCCATCTATCCCCGAGTGGAGAGGTGGATTGCTTCCCTTCGCTCGCAATGACGGGGATGACGGTCGTGGCATACCTGACCGAATTCAAGGCGCGGCCTTAGAATCGGGCATGCCCCGGCTTGAACCGGCCATTCGAAAGGGATAACCAGCCATCCGACTGATTATCCACCCTCACTCTTCGTCTCAGAAGGACAAATTTCCCATGGCGCGCGACAAGATTGCTTTGATTGGCTCCGGTCAGATCGGCGGAACGCTGGCTCACCTCGTCGGCCTGAAGGAGCTTGGCGACGTCGTGATGTTCGACATTGCCGAGGGCGTCCCCCAGGGTAAAGCGCTCGACATCGCGCAATCTTCGCCGGTCGACGGTTTCGACGCCCATCTGACAGGCGCCAATTCCTATGAGGCGCTCGATGGCGCCAAGGTCTGCATCGTCACCGCCGGCGTGCCGCGCAAGCCCGGCATGAGCCGCGACGACCTCCTGAGCATCAATCTCAAGGTCATGGAGCAGGTCGGCGCCGGCATCAAGAAGTATGCGCCCGATGCGTTCGTCATCTGCATCACCAACCCGCTGGATGCGATGGTGTGGGCGCTGCAGAAGGCTTCCGGCCTGCCGCACAAGAAGGTGGTGGGCATGGCTGGCGTGCTCGACTCCGCGCGGTTCCGCTACTTCCTGGCCGACGAATTCCACGTCTCGGTCGAGGACGTCACCGCTTTCGTGCTCGGCGGCCATGGCGACACCATGGTGCCGTTGACGCGCTACTCCACGGTCGCCGGCATTCCGCTGCCCGACCTCGTCAAGATGGGCTGGACCTCGCAGACCCGCATCGACGAGATCGTCGACCGCACCCGCAACGGCGGCGCTGAGATCGTCAATCTCCTGAAGACCGGTTCGGCGTTCTACGCCCCGGCCGCTTCGGCGATCGCGATGGCCGAGAGCTATCTGAAGGACAAGAAGCGCGTGCTGCCCTGCGCCGCCTATCTCAACGGCGAGTACAGCGTGAAGGACATGTATGTCGGCGTCCCCGTCGTGATCGGCTCGAAGGGCGTCGAGCGCATCGTCGAGATCGAGCTGGCCGGCAAGGATCGCGAAGCCTTCGACAAGTCGGTCGGCGCGGTTCAGGGCCTGGTCGACGCCTGCAAGAAGATCGCGCCCGACTTGCTCGGTCGTTGATTTTACTCAGCTTTCGCCCCTTGCCGGGGCGAAAGTTTTTCAGGTTGCAGTTATCTTGGTATATGGTATGCCAACTACCAATGCCGGTGAACTGTAAAACTCGCCGCTAAGGGTTTTGGGGAGCGTCCAAATGAATATCCACGAATACCAGGCCAAGGCTCTGCTGCATGAATTCGGCGTGCCGATTTCGCGTGGCGTGCCTGTCTTGAAGGCCTCGGATTCGGAAGCTGCCGCCAAACAGCTTCCCGGCCCGATCTGGGTGGTGAAGAGCCAGATCCATGCCGGCGGCCGCGGCAAGGGCAAATTCAAGGAAGCTTCCGCCGGCGACAAGGGCGGCGTCCGCATCGCGAAATCAGTCGCCGAGGTCAACGAATTCGCCAAGCAGATGCTGGGGGCGACGCTGGTCACGGTGCAGACCGGGCCGCAGGGCAAGCAGGTCAATCGCCTCTACATCGAGGAAGGCTCCGACATCGACAAGGAGTTTTATCTCTCAATCCTGGTCGACCGTGAAACTTCCGAAGTCGCGTTCGTGGTCTCGACCGAAGGCGGCGTCAATATCGAGGACGTCGCCCACAACACGCCTGAGAAGATCGTGACATTCTCCGTCGATCCGGCAACCGGCATCATGGCTCATCACGGCCGCACGGTCGCGAAGGCCCTGAAGCTCACCGGCGATCTTGCCAAGCAGGCGGAGAAGCTGGTGACGCAGCTCTACACGGCCTTCGTTGCCAAGGACATGGCGATGCTGGAGATCAATCCGCTCGTCGTCACCAAGCAGGGCGAACTGCGCGTGCTCGATGCCAAGGTGTCGTTCGACGACAACGCGCTGTTCCGCCATCCCGACGTGGCGGTGGCGTTGCGCGATTTGACCGAGGAAGATGCCAAGGAGGTCGAGGCGTCGAAGTACGACCTCAATTACGTCACGCTCGACGGCACCATCGGCTGCATGGTCAACGGCGCCGGCCTTGCGATGGCGACCATGGACATCATCAAGCTCTACGGCATGGAGCCCGCCAACTTCCTCGACGTCGGCGGCGGCGCCAGCAAGGAGAAGGTGGCGGCGGCGTTCAAGATCATAACCGCCGACCCGAACGTGAAGGGCATCCTGGTCAACATCTTCGGCGGCATCATGAAGTGCGACATCATCGCCGAAGGCGTGGTCGCCGCCGTGAAGGAAGTCGGCCTGAAAGTGCCGCTGGTGGTGCGGCTCGAAGGCACCAATGTCGACGCCGGCAAGCAGATCATCCGCGAATCCGGCCTCAACGTGGTACCTGCCGACAATCTCGACGATGCCGCACAGAAAATCGTGAAAGCCGTCAAGGGAGGCTAGCGATGGCTGACCATCTCGCCGCACCGACACCGCTGGAAGAACACCGCCGGCTCGCGGTTTTTGCGGGCGAGTGGGCGGGCGAGGAAATGGTCTATCCGTCGCGCTGGACCGCAGGCGGTCCGGCGACCTCGCATGTGGTCGCGCGCGTCGATCTCAACGGCTTTTACCTGATTCAGGACACCCGTCAGATGCGCGACGGCAAGGAGGCTTTCGCCACCCACGGCGTGTTCACCTATGACCGCGACGACCGGACCTACAAATTATTCTGGCACGATTCGCTCGGCTACTATTCGCCGGCGCCGGCCTCGGGCGCCTGGGTCGGCAACAAGCTGACCCTGGTGCGCGGCTCGCTGCGCGGCAATGCGCGCCACGTCTACGAAGTCGTCGACGACAACAACTACACCATGAAGATCCAGTTCTCGCCTGATGCCGAAGGATGGGCCGACGTGCTCACCGGCACGTACCGTCGCATTCATTAACCCCCTCGTTCACGGTCACCGAAGAAAGCGTTCGCAATCATGTCCGTTCTGATCGACAGCAACACCAAAGTCATCTGCCAGGGTTTTACGGGCAAGAACGGCACGTTCCATTCGGAAGCCGCGATCGCGTATGGCACCAAGATGGTCGGCGGCACCTCGCCGGGTAAGGGCGGCTCGACGCATCTCGGCTTGCCCGTCTTCGACACCGTTCGTGAGGCGCGCGAGAAGACCGGCGCTGACGCCAGCGTGATCTATGTCCCGCCGCCGGGTGCGGCAGACGCGATCTGCGAAGCGATCGATGCGGAGATTCCGCTGATCGTCTGCATCACCGAGGGCATTCCGGTGCTGGACATGGTGCGCGTGAAGCGTTCGTTGTCGGGATCGAAATCCCGCCTGATCGGGCCGAACTGCCCGGGCGTGATGACGGCGGGCGAGTGCAAGATCGGCATCATGCCGGCCAATATCTTCAAGCCGGGCAGCGTCGGGATCGTTTCCCGTTCGGGCACGTTGACTTATGAGGCCGTTTTCCAGACCACCCAGGAGGGCCTCGGTCAGACCACCGCGGTCGGCATCGGCGGCGACCCGGTCAAGGGTACCGAATTCATCGACGTGCTGGAGATGTTCCTCAAGGACGAGAAAACCACCTCGATCATCATGATTGGTGAAATCGGCGGCTCGGCCGAGGAAGACGCCGCCCAGTTCATCAAGGACGAAGCCAAGCGCGGCCGGAAAAAGCCGATGGTTGGCTTCATCGCGGGCGTCACCGCCCCTCCCGGCCGCCGCATGGGGCATGCCGGTGCCATCATTTCCGGCGGCAAGGGTGACGCAGGTTCCAAGACGGCGGCCATGGAGGCGGCCGGAATTACGGTGTCTCCGTCGCCGGCACGGCTCGGACATACCCTTGCCGAAAAGTTGAAATCTTAATTCAGTTCTTGGTCCTTTTAGGCGGGAATATCCGTCTTAAATAGGGTAAAGCTTCTTACCGAGCTGGTTCGGGCCTCCCGGACCGGCTACAGCGCCGTTTTCCACGCGCAAAGCGAAACTCACCAGGACGCCATCATGTCTCGCCAGGACGCGAACGCAGCATTTGCCCTTTCCTCATTTTTGCAAGGCACCAACGCCACCTATATCGACGAGCTCTACGCCCGCTACGAGCAGGACCCCGGCTCGGTCGACAGCGACTGGCAGCAATTCTTCAAGAGCCTGAAAGACACCCCGGCCGACGTCCAGAAGAACGCCGAGGGGCCTTCCTGGGGCCGCGACAACTGGCCGATCACGCCGCAGGACGAACTGACCTCGGCGCTGGACGGTAACTGGGTCACCGTCGAGAGGGCCGTCGGCGCCAAGCTAGCCGCCAAGGCGCAGGCCAAGGGCGCCGAACTATCCCCTGCCGACGTCAACCAGGCGACGCGCGATTCGGTTCGCGCCCTGATGCTGATCCGCGCCTACCGCATGCGCGGTCATTTCCACGCCAAGCTCGATCCGCTCGGCATCGAAGCGCCGCGCGATCGCGAAGAGCTCGATCCGCGCACCTATGGCTTCACCGAGGCCGATTTCGACCGCAAGATCTTCCTCGATCATGTGCTCGGGCTCGAATACGGCTCGCTGCGCGAGATCGTCGCGATCTGCGAGCGCACCTACTGCCAGACGCTCGGCGTCGAGTTCATGCACATCAGCAACGCGGCGCAGAAGGCCTGGATCCAGGAGCGCATCGAGGGGCCGGACAAGGAAATCAGTTTTACGCCGGAAGGGCGCCGCGCCATCCTCAACAAGCTGATCGAAGCCGAAGGTTTCGAAAAATTCTGCGATCTCAAATTCACCGGCACCAAGCGTTTCGGCCTCGACGGGGCCGAGTCGTTGATCCCCGCGCTGGAGCAGATCATCAAGCGCGGCGGCAATCTCGGCGTGAAGGAGATCGTTTTGGGCATGCCGCATCGCGGCCGCCTCAACGTGCTGACGCAGGTGATGGGCAAGTCGCACCGCGCGCTGTTCCATGAATTCAAGGGCGGCTCCGCCAATCCCGAGGACGTCGAAGGCTCGGGCGACGTGAAGTATCACCTCGGCGCGTCGTCCGACCGCGAGTTCGACGGCAACAAGATCCATCTGTCGCTGACCGCCAACCCGTCGCATCTGGAAATCGTCGACCCCGTCGTGCTCGGCAAGGTGCGCGCCAAGCAGGACCAGCACGGCGATCCGCCCGACATGCGCATCTCGGTGCTGCCGCTGCTGCTGCACGGCGACGCCGCGTTCGCCGGCCAGGGCGTGGTGGCGGAATGCTTCAGCCTCTCCGACCTGAAGGGCTACCGCACCGGCGGCTCGCTGCATTTCATCGTCAACAACCAGATCGGCTTCACCACCTATCCGCGCTATTCGCGTTCCTCGCCATATCCGTCCGACGTGGCGAAGATGATCGATGCGCCGATCTTCCACGTGAACGGCGACGATCCGGAAGCGGTGGTGTTCGCGGCGAAGGTCGCGATCGAGTTCCGGCAGAAATTCCACAAGCCGGTCGTGATCGACATGTTCTGCTATCGCAGGCACGGCCATAACGAGGGCGATGAGCCGGCGTTTACCCAGCCGGTGATGTACAAGCACATCGCCTCGCATCCGTCGACGCTCGAACTCTACGCCAAGCGCCTGGTCGCCGACGGCGTGCTGACCGAAGGCGAGGTCGGGAAGGCGAAGGCCGACTGGCGCGCGCGGCTCGATGCCGAGCTCGAGGCAGGCTCCGGCTACAAGCCCAACAAGGCCGACTGGCTCGACGGGAAATGGGCCGGCTTCAAATCCGCCGACCAGGAAGAAGACGCTCGCCGCGGCGTCACCGGCGTCGATGTCGGTATCCTCAAGGATATCGGGCGCAAGATCACCAAGGTGCCGGACGGTTTCCGGGTTCACCGCACGATCCAGCGTTTCCTGGAAAACCGCGCCAAGGCCATCGACAACGGTGTCGGCATCGACTGGGCGACCGGCGAAGCGCTGGCGTTCTGCACGCTGATGCAGGAAGGCCACCACGTCCGGCTATCCGGCCAGGATTCCGAACGCGGCACCTTCTCGCAGCGCCATTCGGTGCTGATCGACCAGGAAGACGAGAGCCGCTACACGCCGTTCAACCACCTTGGCCACGATCAGGGCCACTACGAGGTCATCAACTCGCTGCTGTCCGAAGAGGCGGTGCTCGGCTTCGAGTACGGTTATTCGCTGGCCGAGCCGAAGGCGCTGGCGATGTGGGAAGCCCAGTTCGGTGACTTCGCCAACGGTGCGCAGGTGCTGTTCGACCAGTTCATCTCTTCCGGCGAACGCAAATGGCTGCGCATGTCCGGTCTCGTCTGCTTGCTGCCACATGGCTATGAAGGGCAGGGACCGGAGCACTCCTCGGCGCGGCTTGAGCGTTTCCTGCAGATGTGCGCCGAAGACAACATGCAGGTGGTGTATCCGACCACGCCGGCGAATTACTTCCACGTGCTACGGCGCCAGTTACATCGCGAGATCCGCAAGCCCCTGATCGTGATGACGCCGAAGTCGCTGTTGCGCCACAAGCGCGCGGTCTCGCGGCTCGATGAGCTCGGCAAGGACACGACGTTCCACCGCATTCTGTACGATGACGCGCAGATGCTGCCCGACGAGAAGATCAAGCTGGCGCCTGACGACAAGATCCGCCGCGTCCTGCTGTGCTCGGGCAAGGTCTATTACGATCTTTACGAGGAGCGCGAGAAGCGCGGCATCGACGACATCTACATCCTGCGCGTCGAGCAGCTCTATCCGGTGCCGCTGAAGGCGCTGGTGCAGGAGCTCGTCCGCTTCAAGAACGCCGAAGTGGTGTGGTGCCAGGAAGAGCCGCGCAACATGGGCGCATGGCATTTCATCGAGCCCTACCTCGAATGGGTGCTGAACCAGATCCACGCGCCGAACCGGCGTCCGCGTTACGCCGGCCGCGCCGCCTCGGCGGCAACCGCCACCGGTTTGATGTCGAAGCATCTGGCGCAACTCAAGGCCATGCTGGATGAGGCGCTGAACTAGCAATTGCCCCAAGTCGTCATGCCCGGGGCAAAGGCGCGCAGTGCCGTCTTCGCCCCAATGTCCCGGGCATCCACGTCTTGCTTGTCAAAATTGTCTTAGGGCGTGGATGGCTGGGACGAGCCCGGCCATGACGCAAAGAGGAAAAATACCATGACTGAAATTCGTGTTCCGACGCTCGGCGAGTCCGTGACGGAAGCCACCATCGGCCGCTGGTTCAAGAAGGCCGGCGAGGCGGTGGCGGTGGATGAGCCGCTGGTCGAGCTCGAGACCGACAAGGTCACCATCGAAGTGCCGGCGCCATCCGCCGGCGTGCTCGGCGAGATCGCGGCCAAGGACGGCGAGACCGTCGCCGTCGGCGCGCTGCTCGGGCAGATCAATGAAGGTGCCGCCGGCGCCGCCAAGCCGGCCGCGGCCGCACCCGCCAAGACCACCGCTCCGGCTGCAGCGCCCGCCGCGGCACCTGCTGCGGCTCCGAAGGCTGCGGCAGCAGATGCGCCGCTGGCGCCGTCGGTTCGCAAACTTTCCGCCGAGAGCGGCATCGATGCGGCGACTGTACCCGGCTCCGGCAAGGACGGCCGCGTCACCAAGGGCGACATGTTGGCCGCGATCGAGAAGGCGGCGTCGGCGCCGACCCCGGTCAATCAGCCGGCCGCTTCCGTGCAGGTCCGCGCGCCGTCGCCGGCCGATGATGCCGCGCGCGAAGAGCGCGTGAAGATGACGCGGCTGCGCCAGACCATCGCGCGGCGGCTGAAGGACGTGCAGAACACGGCCGCGATGCTCACGACCTTCAACGAGGTCGACATGAGCCACATCATGGCGATGCGCGCGCAGTACAAGGACGTGTTCGAGAAGAAGCATGGCTCGAAGCTCGGCTTCATGGGCTTCTTCACCAAGGCGGTGGTGCAGGCGCTGAAGGACATCCCGGCCGTCAATGCCGAGATCGACGGCACCGATTTGATCTACAAGAACTATTACCACATCGGCGTCGCCGTCGGCACCGACAAGGGTTTGGTCGTGCCTGTGGTGCGCGACTGCGACCACAGGTCGATCTCCGACATCGAAAAATCGATCGCCGATTTCGGCCGCCGCGCCCGCGACGGCCAGCTCAAGATCGACGAGATGCAGGGCGGCACCTTCACCATCACCAATGGCGGCATCTACGGTTCGCTGATGTCGACGCCGATCCTCAACGCCCCGCAATCCGGCATCTTGGGCATGCACAAGATCCAGGAGCGGCCGATGGTGATCGGCGGCAAGATCGAGGTGCGCCCGATGATGTATCTGGCGCTGTCCTATGATCACCGCGTGATCGACGGCAAGGAGGCGGTGACGTTCCTGGTGCGCGTCAAGGAGAGCCTGGAGGATCCCGCGCGGCTGGTGCTGGATCTCTGACACAACACGCTTGCCGGCGTCGGCGCTCATGCCTGCGCCGCAAGCCGTGGATCATGCACGTTGATTTGTGGGGCCTGATGTGACGGACAAGCTTGTTGTGATCACCGGCGGCAGCCGCGGCATCGGCCGTGCGGCCGCCATCGCCGCCGCCGCGCGCGGCTTTCGCGTCGTGGTCGGCTACGCCAGCAACAAGGCGGCGGCCGATGAGGTCGTCTCGCTGATCGAACGCAAGAATGGCAAGGCGATCGCCGTGAAGTGCGACGTTGGCAGCGAGGCGGACATTCTCGCGCTGTTCAAGGCCGCCGACGACTTCGGGACGCTTGGGGCGCTCGTCAACAATGCCGGCATTGTCGGCCCGTCGATACGTGTCGAGGAGATGTCGGCCGAGCGCATCCAGCGCATGATGGCAGTCAACGTCACCGGCAGCATTTTATGCGCGCGCGAAGCCGTGAGGCGGATGTCGACCCGCAACGGCGGCGCGGGCGGCGTCATCGTCAATCTTTCCTCGGTCGCGGCGAAACTCGGCTCGCCCAATACATATGTGGATTATGCGGCGTCCAAGGGCGCGGTTGATTCCTTCACCATCGGCCTTGGCTATGAGGTTGCCGGAGAGGGCATTCGGGTCGCCGCGATCCGGCCTGGACTGATCGATACGGATATTCATGCTTCCGGCGGCGAGCCCGACCGCGCGCATCGGCTCGCACATATGGTGCCGATGAAGCGCGTCGGCACCGCCGAAGAAATCGCCAATGCCATCGTCTGGTTGATTTCGGACGAGGCTTCCTACGTCACCAGCGCCATCCTGGATGTATCGGGCGGCCGGTAATACCTGACACCTTATCTCAGCTACAGGACTTCATCATGGCTTCCTACGATCTCGTCGTCATCGGCACCGGTCCGGGCGGATATGTCTGCGCGGTGCGCGCGGCGCAACTCGGCATGAAGGTCGCTGTCGTCGAGAAGAATCCGACGCTGGGCGGCACCTGCCTCAATGTCGGCTGCATGCCGTCGAAGGCGCTGCTGCATGCTTCCGAAATGTTCGAGGAGGCCGCGCATTCCTTTGCCAAGATGGGCGTCAGCATTTCCGCGCCAAAGCTCGATCTGCCGTCGATGATGAATTTCAAGCAGCAGGGCATCGACGGCAACGTCAAGGGTGTCGAGTTCCTGATGAAGAAGAACAAGATCGACGTCCTCTACGGCGCCGGCAAGATTCTCGGTACCGGCAAGGTCGAGGTCAGCGCTAACGGCAAGTCGCAGACGGTCGAGACCAAGAACATCGTCATCGCCACCGGCTCCGACATCGCGCGGCTGAAGGGCATCGAGATCGACGAGAAGCGCGTGGTGTCGTCGACCGGCGCGCTGTCGCTTGAGAAGGTGCCGGAGAGGCTGCTCATCATTGGTGCTGGCGTGATCGGGCTGGAGCTCGGCTCGGTCTGGAAACGGCTTGGCGCTGACGTCATGGTCGTCGAATTCCTCGATCGCATCCTGCCCGGCATGGATGGGGAAGTCGCCAAGCAATTCCAGCGCATCCTCGAAAAGCAAGGCTTTGTATTCAAGCTCGGCGCCAAGGTGACGGCGGTCGACGCTTCCGGCAAGACGTTGAAGGCAACGGTGGAGCCGGCGGCGGGCGGCGCAGCGGAAACGATTGAGACCGACGTGGTGCTGGTCTGCATCGGCCGCGTGCCCTACACCGAAGGGCTCGGCTGCAAGGAAGCCGGCATCGCGCTCGACAACCGCGGCCGCGTGCAGATCGACGCGCATTTCGCTACCAGCCTGAAAGGCGTCTATGCGATCGGCGACGTGGTGGCGGGACCGATGCTCGCGCACAAGGCCGAGGATGAAGGCGTTGCCTGCGCCGAGATCATTGCAGGGCAGGCGGGCCACGTGAACTACGATGTCATCCCGGGCGTCGTGTATACGACGCCGGAAGTGTCATCGGTCGGCAAGACCGAGGAAGAGCTGAAGCAGGCCGGCGTTGCCTACACCTCAGGCAAATTCCCGTTCACCGCCAACGGCCGCTCCAAGGTCAACCAGACCACTGACGGTTTTGTGAAGGTTCTCGCGGATGCGAAGACCGATCGCGTGCTCGGCGTGCACATTGTCGGCCGCGAGGCCGGCGAAATGATTCAGGAAGCTGCTGTTCTCATGGAGTTTGGCGGTTCTGCCGAGGATCTGGCGCGGACGTGTCACGCGCATCCGACCCGCTCGGAAGCGATCAAGGAAGCCGCGCTTGCGGTCGGCAAACGCGCCATCCATATGTGATCGACGTCCGGCAGAGCATGATTGAAGAAGCGGCTATCCATTCTCGAAAAGACCATGCTTGGAACGTAGAGATAGAGCGGAGCGACCAATCAAGAATGTCATTCCTCTCTAAAGATCACGATCGATGATGCGCCGCCTACTTCAGCCGTTCTGGGTCCTGCTTGCGGTCATCTTCCTGATCGAAGCCTGGCTGTGGGATCATCTCGAGCCGATCGTCGAGCGCATCGTTGCGCTGATTCCGCTTCGCGCCTTCAAGCGATGGCTGTCCGATCGGGTCGATGCGCTGTCGCCGGCGATGACGCTGATCGTGTTTGCCGTGCCTGTCATCCCGCTGTTTCCGCTCAAGCTGGCCGGGCTCTGGCTACTGGCGCACCAATACTGGTTCAGCGCGGCGGTTGTGATCGTGTTCGGCAAATTGCTCGGCGTCGGCGTCACCGCGTTCATCTTCGACGTGACGCGGCCGAAGCTGCTGCAGATGGCGTGGTTCAAGAAGACCTATGAATTCGTCATGGCGATGCGCGCCAAGGCGGCCGCCCTGGTCCATCCAATCAAGCAGCGCATCCGCGAAATCCTGCGTGGCAACGGCGAGGGCTGGTCATCGCGCATGCTGCGCACGATCGCGCGCTTCCGCAGGAGCGTGCACGAAGCGCGGTAGCTTCTTGCTGTCGTCGCCCGGCTTGACCGGGCGACCCAGTATTTCAGAGACGCCGGTGATTGAGTCGAGAAGCCGCGGCGTACTGGATGCCCCGCCTTCGCGGGGCATGACACTCAATGCAAATGCAAAAGATGCGGGGCGTAGAGGCCGAGCGCGGTGATGCCGATGCCGGCGATCGCCAATATGCCGGAGACCCAGGCCAGCACGATCATGCCGGTGATGATGGTGGCGGACGCCAGCACGATGCCGATCTGGAAGGCGGCTGAAGCGATTTCGTAGTGGTGATATTTTGCGGTCGCCTCGTCGCGCTCGTGCTCGGCGTGCTTGGCGCGTTTTGCCAACTCTTCCGAACCTTCGCCGGTGTCCGGCTCCGAGCGATAGCGCTGCGCAGTCTTGTTCCAGTCGTCGATCTGCTTCTGCAGTGCCGCCTTTGCGCCATCGTCGCCGACGGTGCCGAGGCTGAGCTTGGCGTGTTCGGCGGTGGCCTGCACCACGGTGCGGCGGATGCTCTTGGCCTGGAAGAATGCCCAGAGATTCGAAGCCTCGACATTCTTGCTGATGGCTTCGGTCTGTGCGCCCTTGCCCAGCGTTTCCGACAGCGCCAGAAACAGGGCGATCACCGCGATCAGCAACGCGATCTTCTTGTTCGACCCCGAAGCGTGCTCGGCATGCTCCGCATGCTCCATGCTTTCATGTGCGCCCATTTATATTCCCCTCCTGTCGGTTGACGCGCGCACGATTGCCGGAACCGCAACGCGAGCGCAAGAGGTCAGCTAAGGAAGCCACCGATGTGACGGGAGTATGTCGACGCCGAGCGCCGAGATTCAGCCGCGCGGATGCGCACTCTTGTACACTTCCAAGAGCCGCTCGCTGTCGATCCCGGTGTAGATCTGGGTGGTCGAGAGCGAGGCGTGGCCGAGCAGTTCCTGGATCGCGCGCAGATCGCCGCCGCGGCTGAGCAGATGGGTTGCGAAAGAATGCCGCAGCGCGTGCGGGGTGGCGCTGTCGGGTAGCCCCAGCGCGCCGCGCAGTCGCTCCATGGTGAGCTGGATGATCCGTGGGGAAAGCGGTCCGCCGCGCGCGCCGACGAAGATCGGGCCGGCCGGCGGCAATGAATGCGGGCACATCGCAACGTAATCGGCGATCAGCGCCAGCACGTTTTGGAGCACCGGCACCATGCGGGTCTTGTTGCCCTTGCCGGTGACGATAATGACGTCGCCTTCGCCCGGTTTGGGCACGTCCTGGCGTTTCAGTCCCAGCGCTTCGGAGATACGCAAGCCAGATCCATAGAGCAGCGCCATCACCGCGGCGTCGCGCGCGAGAATCCAGGGATCACGTTCCTCGCCGGCGCGCTCGTCGGCATCGGCAAAGCGCCTGGCGGCGGCCATCTGGATCGGCTTCGGCAGGCTTTTTGCAATTTTCGGCGCGCGGATCGCGGACAGAGCTCCGACCTTGCCCTTGCCCTCCCGTTCGAGGTAGCGGCCGAACGACCGCAACCCCGCCAGCGCCCGCATCAGCGAGCGCCCGGCGATGTCGTCGGCACGGCGCATCGCCATGAAAGCCCTGACGTCGGTGGCCTCCAGCGCTGCAAATCGTTTCAGCGTGACCTTCTCACCCCAGTGTTCGGCAAGGAAAGTGAGGCATTGGCGGAGGTCGCGGGCGTAGGCTTCGAGCGTCTTTGGCGATAGCCGCCGTTCGGCGCGCAGATGCGTCAGCCAGCGGGTCATCTCCCGCGCGAGACCTTCGTCGGCGCATTCGAGCTCGATCGCTTGCAGTGGCGGAACTTCCCTGGCCATCATCCTTGCTTTCGAGAGCTAGCCTTGAGAGCTTGTCTTGGAGACGGTGATTCAGCGCATTATATCGCACCTCTTTCGTTTACCGTTCGCTAACCGGCCGGGGCGGCGCTAGCTTCGCTCCGGATACCTCAAGCCCGATTCCCCCTGATGGACCACGCCACCCGCCAAACCAGCTCATCGGCCTCGTCGACCCGCGTCGTCGACGTGCTGGTGCCGGTCGCGCTCAATCAGAACTATTCCTACCGCGTGCCGCGCGGCATGGAGCTGAGGGCAGGCGATGTCGTTTGCGTGCCGCTCGGGCCGCGCGAGGTGGTGGCGGTGGTGTGGGCGGAGAACGCCAATCCCGATCCGCGCCTGCACAACCGCCTGAAGGACGTCGGCGAAAAGCTCGACGTGCCGCCGCTTAAGGAGGAATTGCGCAGTCTCGTCGATTGGGTCGCCAACTACACGCTGTCCGCGCGCGGCATGGTGCTGCGCATGGCCTTGCGGATGGGCGAAAACCTCGGGCCCGAACGGATGCGCCTCGGCGTGCGGCTGGTAGGCGAGCCGCCGCAGCGCCTGACACCGGCGCGACGGCGGCTGATCGAGGTGCTGTCGGACGGCCTGCTGCACGGCAAGTCGGATGCGGCGCGGGAGGCGGGCGTCAGCTCAGGCGTGGTCGACGGCCTTGTCGATGAGGGAACCCTTGCCGTCGAGGCGATGCCGCCGCCGCTGGCGCCGCCGGCGCCCGATCCGTCGTTTGCGCAGCCGGAATTTTCCTACCAGCAGCGCGCGGCAGTCGACATGATGCGCGCGCTTGCCGCCAACGGCACGTTTCACGTCGCGCTGCTCGACGGCGTCACCGGATCGGGTAAGACGGAAGTCTATTTCGAGGCGATTGCGGAAGTCGTCCGGCGCGGCAAGCAGACGCTGATCCTGATGCCGGAGATCGCGCTGACCGGGCAATTCCTCGACCGCTTCGCCCAGCGTTTCGGCGTGCGTCCACTGGAATGGCACTCCGAACTGACGCCGCGCACACGGCAGCGCAATTGGGCGGCGATATCGGCGGGTGAAGCGCCGGTCGTGGTCGGCGCGCGCTCGGCGCTGTTTCTGCCCTATGCGGATCTGGGTCTCATCATTGTCGACGAGGAGCACGACCAGGCCTACAAGCAGGATGACGGCGCGCATTACCATGCCCGCGACATGGCAGTGGTGCGCGCGCATATCGCCAAAATCCCGATCGTGCTGGCGTCCGCGACGCCGTCGGTCGAATCGGAAGTCAATGCACGCAAGGGGCGCTATCAGCGCGTCGCGCTGCCGTCGCGTTTCGGTGGCCAGCACATGCCGCATATCGAGGCGATCGATTTGCGCCGTGCGCCGCCGCCGCGCGGCCGCTTCATCTCGCCGCCGCTCGCCGAGCAGATTCGGTTCGCGATCGAGAAACGCGAACAGGCGCTGTTGTTCCTGAACCGCCGCGGTTACGCGCCGCTGACGTTATGCCGCGCCTGCGGCCATCGCTTTGCCTGCACCATCTGCGACGCCTGGCTGGTGGATCACCGGTTTCGCCAGCGGCTGGTCTGCCACCATTGCGGCTTCTCGATGCCGCGCCCGAATATCTGCCCGCATTGCCAGGCTGAGGAATCGCTGGTCGCGGTCGGCCCCGGTGTCGAGCGCCTGCAGGAGGAGGCGGCTGCGCTGTTTCCGGAAGCGCGCACCATGGTGCTGTCGAGCGATCTCATCACCTCGATCGAGACCATGCGCAGCGAGCTGAACGAAATCGCCGAAGGTCGCGTCGACATCATCATCGGCACGCAACTGGTCGCGAAGGGCCATAATTTCCCGCGGCTCAATCTGGTCGGCGTGGTCGATGCGGATCTGGGCCTCGGCAATGGTGATCCGCGCGCTGCTGAGCGCACGTTCCAACTGCTCAATCAGGTGATCGGGCGTGCGGGGCGCGATCAGGGCCGCGGCGTCGGGTACCTGCAGACCCATCAGCCCGAACATCCCGTGATGAAGGCCTTGGTCGCCAACGACCGTGAGGCGTTTTACGCCAGCGAAATCGACTCCCGCGAGCGCACCGGCTATCCGCCGTTCGGCCGGCTCGCCAGCCTGATCATTTCCGCAGGCGACCGGCCGACCGCGGAAGGCTTTGCGCGCCGCCTTGCCGCTGTGGCGCCGATCGACGAGCGCATCCAGGTGCTGGGACCTGCCGAAGCGCCGCTTGCGGTGATCAAGGGTCGCTATCGGTTCCGGATACTGGTGAAGTCGCTGCGCAATGTCGACCTCTCGGAATATTTGCGCGCGTGGCTCGCCGCGGGTCCGAAGACCAAGGGCAATCTCAAACTCGAAGTCGACGTCGATCCGCAGAGCTTTTTGTAACACCCTCCCCTGGAGGGGTCCGAGACGAGCAAAGCTCGCTCGTGGGTCGACGCGAAGCGGCGGGGTGGGATGACGGTCCATCCTTTCGATCAGTGCCCGAGTGGAGAGATCACCCCACTCCGTCTCACATTCGCTGTGCTCATGTGAGCCGACCTCCCCCTCCAGGGAAGGGTAAACAAAAAGCCTGCCGTCATTTGCGACGGCAGGCCTTTGTTGCCGCGGAAAGTTCCGCAGGCAGTTACGCAACGCAACGCTTACGCGATCTGATGAACGGCGCGCGATCGCGCGCCTTAGATGACCTCGGCGGTGACGTGGCCGACGCCGGCGCCGGTCAGGCCGATGGCCCGGGCAGCACCCGTGGACAGGTCGAGCACGCGTCCCTTGATGAAGGGACCACGGTCGTTGATCGTGACGATTACGCTCTGGCCGCGATGGGTGACGCGGAGCTTGGTGCCGAATGGCAGCGAGCGGTGGGCCGCGGTCATGGCGTTCTGATTGAAGCGCTGTCCAGAGGCGGTCTTGCTGCCGGATTCATTGCCGTAAAACGAGGCCTTTCCCGAGAAGCCGCGCCCGGTGCTCTGGCCGATCGAGGCGTTGGCGTTCAGCCAGTTGCCGGCGGCCTTGGCCTTGCTGGCGTGATGGTGGTGATGACGATGATGCCTGGATTTTGCAGAAGCTTCGGTGACGGCGCCACCGACCAGGAGAGTTGCGGCGATCAAGGCGAGCGCCGTACGCGACCGGGTTAGAGTTCCCGGCACCACATTATTGGTATGCAACATTAAACTAGTCCCTCAGATAGTATTTGCCACATACGTGACAAATGGAACCCCCGTCCCAACTTCAGGGGGCCGTTTGATGAGGCAATGAGGCATGAATTGGGCAGTAAATCGGGAATGTATCGCGCTGACATATCTTGTTACCGTCGAGCGATATTCCGTAATCTTGCGCATTAATAGACTTTTAACAAAATCAATACTCATTATTACTTAATAATACAGTCATCGCACATCGAGTAAAGATTTGCGCAAGTAATGATCGAATGGAGGCGAGCCGCGCGATTCGTTCCGAACGCTAGCGGTCATAGCGGCCATGCAAATATGGGTGGAACAAATTGGCTGGTCGGGGACACTCCAGATCGCCTGCAACCGCGGGAGTCGAAATTCCGGCGCGCTGATCCCTTCAAGCTGCATTCGACCGGGCCTGAAAACTGACGTGCGACAAGGCATCGCCCGCATGCGGCGTCATGTTGCACCTGCGCGCTTGCTATGTTAGCAAAGCCGCGATTTTAACGATCCCGGCACCTCTCGTGCCGGTCGAAAATCGAAGTCCCGCTTGAATTCCAAGGGCTTGGATCGCTAGGCGCCGCTACCCGTGGCGACGGTTTTTCCCTTGCGAGTTTGACATCTGAAAAGAGCGTCTCTGTGGCTGCTGAAGATCCGTCCGTTTCGGGAGTGTCCGGCCGTTATGCTACGGCCTTGTTCGAGTTGGCGCGCGAGGAGAAATCCGTCGACGCGGTAAGGGCCGATCTCGATAAATTCGAGGCCATGCTGAACGAAAGCGCCGATCTCAAGCGCCTCGTCCGCAGCCCGGTCTTCTCGGCAGATGCGCAGGCCAAGGCGCTCAATGCCCTGCTCGATAAGGCGGGAATTACCGGCATCACCGCCAAATTCCTTAAAGTGTTGACCGCCAACCGCCGGCTGTTCGCCGTGGCCGATGTGATCCGCGCCTTCCGCGCGCTGGTGGCCAAGTTCAAAGGCGAGGCGACCGCCGACGTCACCGTCGCCGAACAGCTCAGTGACAAGAATCTCGACGCGCTGAAGACCGCACTGAAATCGGTGACGGGCAAGGACGTCGCGCTCAACGTGAAAGTCGATCCCTCCATCATTGGCGGCCTTGTGGTCAAGCTCGGCAGCCGCATGGTGGATAGCTCGCTTCGCACCAAACTCAATTCGATCAAGCACGCGATGAAAGAGGCAGGCTGATGGACATCCGCGCCGCGGAAATTTCCGCGATCCTCAAGGACCAGATCAAGAATTTCGGCCAGGAGGCTGAGGTTACCGAAGTCGGGCAGGTGCTGTCCGTCGGTGACGGTATCGCCCGCGTCTACGGTCTGGACAATGTCCAGGCCGGTGAAATGGTCGAGTTCGAGAACGGCACCCGCGGCATGGCGCTGAACCTCGAAACCGACAACGTCGGTATCGTGATCTTCGGCGCCGACCGCGAGATCAAGGAAGGCCAGACCGTCAAGCGTACCCGCGCCATCGTCGACACGCCGGTCGGCAAGGGTCTGCTCGGCCGCGTCGTCGACGCGCTCGGCAACCCGATCGACGGCAAGGGCCCGATCCAGGCTGCCGAACGCAAGCGCGTCGACGTCAAGGCACCCGGCATCATTCCGCGCAAATCGGTGAGCGAGCCGATGGCGACCGGCCTCAAGGCGATCGATGCGCTGATCCCGGTCGGCCGCGGCCAGCGCGAGCTGATCATCGGCGACCGTCAGACCGGCAAGACCGCAATCGCGCTCGACACCATCCTGAACCAGAAGCCGCTCAACGCGCAGCCGGACGAGAACATCAAGCTGTATTGCGTCTACGTCGCGATCGGCCAGAAGCGCTCGACCGTTGCCCAGTTCGTCAAGGTGCTGGAAGAGCAGGGCGCGCTGGAATATTCGATCGTTGTCGCCGCCACCGCGTCCGACCCGGCGCCGATGCAGTACATCGCACCGTTCACCGGCTGCACGATGGGCGAGTACTTCCGCGACAACGGCATGCACGCGGTCATCATCTATGACGACTTGTCCAAGCAGGCCGTCGCCTACCGCCAGATGTCGCTGCTGCTGCGCCGCCCGCCGGGCCGCGAAGCCTATCCGGGCGACGTGTTCTACCTGCACTCCCGCCTGCTCGAGCGCGCGGCGAAGCTCAACAAGGACCAGGGCTCGGGCTCGCTGACGGCGCTGCCGGTCATCGAAACCCAGGCCAACGACGTGTCGGCCTACATCCCGACCAACGTGATTTCGATTACCGACGGTCAGATCTTTCTGGAAACCGACCTGTTCTTCCAGGGCATCCGTCCCGCGGTGAACGTCGGTCTGTCGGTGTCGCGCGTGGGCTCCTCGGCGCAGACCAAGGCGATGAAGAAGGTCGCCGGCAAGATCAAGGGTGAGCTGGCGCAGTACCGCGAAATGGCGGCCTTCGCGCAGTTCGGCTCCGACCTCGACGCTTCGACCCAGCGCCTGCTCAACCGCGGCTCGCGCCTGACTGAACTGTTGAAGCAGCCGCAGTTCTCGCCGCTGAAGATGGAAGAGCAGGTCTGCGTGATCTGGGCCGGCACTAACGGCTATCTCGACCCGCTCCCGCTCAACAAGGTGCGCGCCTTCGAGGACGGCCTGTTGTCGCTGCTGCGCGGCAAGAACGTCGAGATCCTCAACGGCATCCGCGACAGCCGGGATCTCTCTGACGATCTCGCCGGCAAGCTGAAGACCGTGGTCGAAGGTTACGCCAAGACATTTTCTTGACGATTTTGCCGTTGAGGCCCGGCTGCTAGCCGGGTCCGACGAAAGAGTGGCTTGCGGTCGGATCCTCAAGGTCTGATCGCCGGGGTGAACTGAGAATGGCTTCACTTAAAGACATGCGGGTCCGCATCGCCTCGACCAAGGCGACGCAGAAGATCACCAAGGCCATGCAGATGGTCGCGGCGTCGAAGCTGCGGCGCGCGCAGAGCGCCGCCGAAGCGGCCCGGCCCTACGCCGAAAAGATGGATGCGGTGATTTCCAACATCGCCGCTGCTGCCGCCGCCTCGCCCGGCGCGCCGCCGCTGTTGGCCGGCACTGGCAGGGACCAGGTGCATCTGCTGCTCGTCTGCACCGGCGAACGCGGCCTGTGCGGTGCGTTCAATTCGGCGATCGTGCGTCTGGTCCGTGAGCGCGCGCTCTCCCTGATCAACCAGGGCAAGGACGTCAAGATTTTCTGCGTCGGCCGCAAAGGCTACGACCAGCTTCGCCGCACCTTCGATAAGCAGATCGTCGAGCACGTCGATCTGCGCGGGGTTCGCCAGCTCGGCTTCGTCAACGCCGAGGATGTCGCCAAGAAGATCCTGACACGGTTCGAAGCCGGCGAGTTTGACGTCTGCACGCTGTTCTATTCGCGCTTCAAGTCCGTCATCGCGCAGATCCCGACCGCCCAGCAGGTCATTCCGTTGGTGGTCGAAGAGCCGGCCGCCAATGCCCGTCCGTCGACCGCTTACGAATATGAGCCGGAAGAAGACGAGATTCTGGCCCGGCTGTTGCCGCGCAATCTTGCGGTACAGATCTTCCGCGCGCTCCTGGAAAACAACGCCTCTTTCTACGGCGCGCAGATGAGCGCGATGGATAACGCCACCCGCAACGCCGGCGAAATGATCCGCAAGCAAACCCTGGTCTATAACCGAACCCGTCAAGCCCAGATCACCAAGGAGTTGATCGAGATCATCTCCGGCGCCGAGGCGGTCTAGCGCACGAACCAACCGACGGTCGTTCAAGTACAGAATTTCGAAGGAGAGCAATTCATGGCCACAGCAGCTAACCAGATCGGTCGGGTCACCCAAGTCATGGGCGCCGTTGTCGACGTGCAGTTCGAAGGTCACCTGCCGGCCATTCTCAATTCGCTGGAGACCAAGAACGGGGGCAACCGTCTGGTGCTGGAAGTCGCGCAGCACCTTGGTGAGTCCACCGTGCGCACGATTGCGATGGACGCTACCGAAGGTCTGGTGCGCGGTCAGGAAGTGACCGACACCGGCGAGCCCATCGCAATTCCGGTCGGTGATGGCACACTCGGTCGCATCATGAACGTCATCGGTGAACCGATCGACGAAGCCGGTCCGATCAAGTCCGAAGGCAAGCGCGCCATCCATCAGGAAGCGCCGACCTACACTGACCAGTCCACTGAAGCCGAAATTCTTGTGACCGGCATCAAGGTCGTCGACCTGCTCGCCCCCTACGCCAAGGGCGGCAAGATCGGCCTGTTCGGCGGCGCCGGCGTCGGCAAGACCGTGCTGATTCAGGAATTGATCAACAACGTCGCCAAGGCCCATGGCGGTTACTCGGTGTTCGCCGGCGTCGGCGAGCGCACTCGCGAAGGCAACGACCTCTATCACGAGTTCATCGAGTCCAAGGTCAACGCCGACCCGCGCAATCCCGATCCGAGCGTGAAGTCAAAATGCGCGCTGGTGTTCGGCCAGATGAACGAACCGCCGGGCGCCCGCGCCCGCGTCGGCCTTACGGGTCTGACGGTCGCTGAGCACTTCCGCGACCAGGGCCAGGACGTGCTGTTCTTCGTCGACAACATCTTCCGCTTCACGCAGGCAGGCTCCGAAGTGTCGGCGCTGCTCGGCCGCATCCCCTCGGCGGTGGGCTATCAGCCGACGCTCGCCACCGACATGGGCGCGCTGCAGGAGCGCATCACGACCACGCACAAGGGGTCGATCACCTCAGTGCAGGCGATCTACGTGCCGGCCGACGACTTGACCGACCCGGCGCCCGCCACCTCGTTCGCCCATCTGGACGCGACCACGGTGCTGAGCCGCGCGATTTCGGAAAAGGGCATCTACCCGGCGGTGGACCCGCTCGACTCCACCTCGCGCATGCTCTCTCCGCTCGTCGTCGGAGAGGAGCACTATCAGACCGCGCGCATGGTTCAGCAGGTGCTGCAGAAGTACAAGTCGCTGCAGGACATCATCGCCATTCTCGGCATGGACGAGCTGTCGGAAGAGGACAAGATCGCGGTGGCCCGTGCCCGCAAGATCGAGCGCTTTCTGTCGCAGCCATTCCACGTCGCCGAAGTCTTCACCGGCTCGCCGGGCAAGTTCGTCGATCTCGCCGACACCATCAAGGGCTTCCGCGGCCTCTGCGAAGGCAAGTACGACCATCTGCCGGAAGCGGCGTTCTACATGGTCGGCACCATCGAGGAAGCCGTCGAGAAGGGCAAGAAGCTGGCTGCCGAGGCAGCCTAAGTTTGATGCCGTCATTGCCGGGCTTGACCCGGCAGTCCATCGGCCCAAGAAAACTTTCGTCTGATGGACCCGCTGGTCACTGCCAGCGGGTGACAGCAGAAAAGAACGGAAAGACCATGGCTACCTTCCATTTCGATCTCGTCTCCCCCGAAAAGCTCGCCTTCTCCGGCGAGGTCGATCAGGTTGACGTTCCCGGCGTGGAAGGCGATTTCGGCGTGCTGGCCGGCCACGCGCCCGTCGTGGCGGCGATCCGCCCGGGTATCCTGACCATCACGTCAGGCGACGCACATCAGAAGATCATCGTGCTCGGCGGCCTTGCTGAAATGTCGGAAGACGGACTGACCGTGCTGGCCGATGTCGCTACCTCGATGGCCGAGGTCGACCGCGCGCAGTTCGCCGAGACCATCGCCGAGATGGAAGCCAAGCTTGCCGAGAAGGAAGGCACCGAGCTCGATCACGCCATCGAGCGGCTGGACCACTTCAAGAGCATCCAGATCGAGCTCAACGCCACCGCCATGCACTAAGCCCCGGGGCACCGCTCCGGGGCTTAGTGAAGGCCCTGAAACGCCAGCGCTCGTCACACCGTGACGGGCGCTGAGCTTTTTGTGGCAGTATTTCTCTCGTAACGCTGCTGCCCGGGCACGGCTCGGCATCGCTCCAGCTAACGTCGCTGAACCGAGCCGCTGCTGTGGCTGCTGCTTGCTTCGGTGGCCGGTCCAACCGCAACGGTAACGGTTTGCGGCGCGCCGGAACGCTCGACGGTCAATCGCACCTGTTCGCCGATCCGCGCGAGTCCGATCCGGTTTCTCAACTGCGCGGCAGAGTGAATGGGGCGGTCGTCCGCCTTCAGCACGATGTCGCCCTTACGCAGGCCTGCCAATTCGGCCGGCGAGCCCGGGCTGACTTCGGCAATCCGCGCTCCCGCGCCGCGTCCGCCGTCGGTCGCGGGATTTAGTTCGCGCAGGGAGATGCCGATCCGGCCACGCTCGACGCGGCCGTTCTCGACAATCTGTTCCATTACGCGACGCGCCATATTGACGGGGATCGCAAAGCCGATGCCGACATTGCCGCCGGCCGGCGAAATGATCGCTGAATTGATGCCGACAAGCTCGCCCTTCAGATTGACCAGCGCGCCACCCGAATTGCCGGGATTGATCGCCGCATCCGTCTGGATGAAATCCTCATAGCCCTGTTTGCCGAGCCCGGTGCGGCCAAGCGCGCTGACAAGGCCCGAGGGCACGGTCTGGCCAAGGCCAAAGGGGTTGCCGATGGCGAGGACGAAATCGCCGACTTCGAGCGCGTCACTGTCGCCGAATGCGATCGCCTTCAGCGCGGCCGGCGATTGAATCCGCAACACCGCAATGTCCGTGCCGGGATCGCGCCCGACCACCTTGGCCGAGAGTTGCCGACCGTCCTTGGTCTTGATCTGAACCGTGGCGACCTGGTCGACAACATGGTTGTTGGTCAGGACATAGCCCTTCTGCGCATCGACGATGACGCCAGAGCCGGTGGCGTTGATTTCCTTCTCGAGCTGTTTCGGGACGTCGAAAAACTCCCGGAACAGCGGATCGCGATAGAGCGGATTGTCCTGGCGGATCTTGCCGTGCACGGCGATGTTGACTACAGCCGGCGTGACATCGCGCACCAAGGGCGCCAGCGTCGGTACTGTGCCGCCGGTTCGCAGGTTCGGAATTTGTCCCGAGGCCGGAGCTGCAATAGTCGCGGCGCCGACCAGGCCCGCCAGCACAATCGCGAAAAGTCGGTTCACGTGGGTTCTCGTCCGCGGATTAAGAAGGGTTCGGATCAGGAGCCGGCATGCGGTGCCGCGCCGTGCTGCGAGGCAAGCCATGGCGCCGCCCACAAGGCGGCTGCGTGGTTGATCCATGCAATGGCCAGAATGGCGGGTGTTAGCATGATGAGAGCCCCTGCAATTTCCAACGCGGCCGCCATCGCGTGCTGATTTCGGCACGCGGCCGGAGTTCTTCATCGCCGTCAAGCTGGCGCAGAGCGGCGAGGATGTCGGCGAGGCGGATGGTGTGACCCATGCCCGGAATCTCGCGCAGGCTCGGGCAGGATTCGACCGCGAAGATGTCGGATGCCCACGACGACAAAATCACCCGCTTCTCGGCGTCGGAAAGCTGCTGGTCGTTCAATACTTCATTTGGGGAGCCGTAATGTGCGGCGGGATGAAATAACGCAAATTCAGTGGTGCTCAGATCGGCCTTGCTCATCGACGCGTCTCCTTGCTCTCCTTTCGATCGAGACGTTGGTGGTGGCGACGGCGCACTGCGCCGCCGCCATTCTCGTCACTGATTGACGATGGGGATACGCTTGATGGCCGAACGGGCTTGTTCGGATTTCGGCAGCGTGATGGTCAAGACACCGTCATGGAATTTGGCTTCAGCCTTATCCTCGACGACGCCATCGAGCGGGATCTGCCGCTCGAACGCACCGTAATAGCGCTCGGTGAAGTACCTTCCGCCATTATCGGTCCGTTCGGATTTCTTCTCGCCGCGCAGCGTCAGAACGCCGTTGGCGATCTCGACCTGGACGTCCTTTTCGGTCAGTCCGGGCAGCTCAGCCGATACCTTCAGCTCCTTGTCGGTTTCGTTGAGCTCGATGCTTGGCCATCCGAAGCGACCTTCCATCAGCGGCGTGCCGAAACGGGCAGGCGTCGCGAAGCCACGGAAAACGTCATCGAACAGCCGATTCATCTCCCGGTGCAGGGTGAAGAAAGGATCGAAGCTGTCGCGCGTAGGCACAAGCTCCTGGTTTCTCGACCAGGGGATCAAATCACGAAAAGCCATAATATCCTCCTCACAGAGATTGCCATGTTGCTTTGCATTGGCTCGCGGCGCGGCCGGTTATCCGCGCACCGAGCCGGCATTGCCGAAGCGGCTCAGGCCGCCTTCTGCTCGATCTGGTGGGAAGCGCCGGCGTTGCCGATCGGGATGCGCCGCGGCTTCATCGCGTCGGGCACTTCGCGAACGAGATCGACGATCAACAGCCCGTCCTTGAACGAGGCCTGCTTGACCTGCACATAGTCGGCGAGATTGAACACCCGCCGGAACGGCCGGGCCGCGATGCCGTGATAGAGGTATTCGCGTTGCTCGGCGTCGGGCTTCTTGCCCTCGATGATCAGTGTGTCGCGTTCTGCGGTTACGGCAATATCGTCCATGCCGAAACCGGCAACCGCGAGCGAAATCCGGTAGGCGTCTTCGCCGCAGCGTTCGACATTATAGGGCGGGTAATTGTCGTCGGCCGAGTGCCGCAAGCTGCTGTCGAGCAGGTCGGCCAGGTGATCGAAGCCGATCGTGGAACGCCACAGGGGCGAGAAGTCAAAGGTCCTCATAACCAAGTCCTCCTAAGAGCAAGATGGATACGAAGGAGCGTCGGACACCGTCCGGCGCCCGCTCAACTCGCCGGACCCAGGCTGGCATCCGGCACCGCTGTCGGCGGCAGAAATCGAATTAGAAATCGATCGAAAAGTTTCAAGACCGGCGGGCCAAATTTTGCACCGTCACGCGGTAGTCGGATGCTTAGTCGGGCGTTAAGCCGCCCGACCCCGGTCCTGCCGATGTCGAAGGCGCCGTTCGCACAACCGGGTGAGGCCGGGCGCGCGCAGCCATTTGCCCGATATTGCGGCCCGCGGGCTGGGCCTGCATTTCACCCGGCCTTTGGCCGACGGCGAGCAGCATGAACAAGGCTCGGTAGCCCTGATAGCGGGCAGCCGGCCGGCTGCGTTCTCGGCCGCTCA
Source organism: Bradyrhizobium sp. AZCC 1578 (assembly GCF_036924675.1). NCBI lineage: Bacteria > Pseudomonadati > Pseudomonadota > Alphaproteobacteria > Hyphomicrobiales > Nitrobacteraceae > Bradyrhizobium > Bradyrhizobium sp. AZCC 1578. The sequence goes on along the minus strand of NZ_JAZHRZ010000001.1, from coordinate 3,705,276 downwards.
TGATCAGCCTGCCGCTCTCGTCTGTTACCCGCCATTCCCAACTCCGGCGGCGCTTGGTTACGGTCACGTCCTTCATGTCAGGCAAACATCGCATCACGCTCGCCATTCCCGGCCGTGGCCGGATCGGCTGACAAGCGCCGCGCCGCAACGGGCATCTCAGGCCGCCGACGAGATCGGCGGCTCCGGTCGGTGAGAATGCTGTTCCGGGGCCTGGAAGGTGAGCGGAAACGTAGAGGCAGCGAGTCTTTCCAGAGCCGACTGTTCTTCGGAGAGCCGCTTTTCGATGTACTGTTGTTCAAGCTCTGTCAGCCTGGTTTTAAGAAGACGGCGATAACGGTCGATATTGTTGCGATGTGTACGCAAACGGGCCAGTTTTTCGTCGATCATCTTCGTCATCCCTTGACGGTCGCTCTATCGTTTCCTCTGAGTGGGTTACGGCGGAGAATCCGCTTTGCGCAAAAAATATTCAGCGACAAACCACTGTCAAGCGCCTCGCATCCACCGTGTGGTTAGACGCAGTCTAGAGCCTTTCGGTTCGATAGAATCTAGCGGGCGTATTCCGCGAACTGCTGCACCACCATCCGGTACACGTCGCGCCGGAATGGCACCACGAGGTCCGCGACACGGTCGAGCCTTTCCCAGCGCCAGGAATCGAATTCGGCGGGCTGGCCGTTACGCGGCGTCAGCGGGTCGATCTCGTCGTCGCGGCCGGTGAACCGCAATGCGAACCATTTCTGCCGCTGGCCGCGGAATTTCGCCAAGCGATGGTCGACCGGCCCATCATACGGCGGAAATTCGTAATTCATCCAATCGGTCTCGCCGAGGTATTCGGCGCTGACCGCCCCGGTCTCTTCCCAGAGTTCGCGCATGACAGCATCGCGCGGGTTCTCGTCGGCGTCGATGCCGCCCTGGGGCATCTGCCATTCCAGACCCGAAAAGATGATTTCCGGCCCGTCGTCACGGAAGCGGCGGCCGATCAGCACCTGACCCGAGGTGTTGAACAGCGCGATTCCCACGTTGGGGCGATAGGGCTTGTCGGACATGTCCTGATAAGTGCCGGTTCGCGTCACGATAGACGCGTCACAAAGAAAGTGGCTAGCCGCCCGCTAGGCTGGCGAATTCCTTGACCACACGCTCATAGACTGGCCGTTTGAACGGAACGATCAGGTTCGGGAGATTCTTCATCGGCTCCCAGCGCCAGCTAACGAATTCGGCCTTGTGGCCGCCGCCGGGGCTGGCGACGTTGATCTCGTTATCCTTGCCGGTGAAACGCACCGCGTACCATTTCTGCCGTTGCCCGCGATAACGGCCCTTCCAGGCGCGGCCGGCCACCGTACGTGGAATGTCGTAGATCAGCCAATCCGGGACTTCACCAAGCTTCTCCACCGAGCGAACGCTGGTTTCCTCGTAAAGCTCGCGCTTGGCGGCCTCCCAAGTATCCTCGCCGGGATCGACCCCGCCCTGCGGCATCTGCCAGACGTGGGATTCGTCGACATGCTCGATGCCGCCAGCGCGCCGGCCAATGAAAACCAGCCCGGCTGCATTGATCAGCATCATGCCGACGCAGGTCCGGTAGGGCAGGTCCTCGTAGCGCGCCATTTCCGTCAGGACTCCTATAGCTGCAGCAAGTCACCCGCAAACCGGCCGGGGCGGCGCAATCCGAGGGAGCCCGGATTGCTGCCATCAGGTTGATCTCTAGCCTGATTTTGATTTCAGCATCGCCGTTGTCAATGGCACAAGCATGATGCCGCGGGCCTCGAGAGTCTTGATCCAGGCGGCAATCCGCTCGATCGAAACCGGTAGCGCCGAGGCGACGCCCACAGCCAGTCCGCGCTCCTTGGCGAGCGTTTCCAGTTTCACCAGCGTCCGGTCGATTTCGGCCGAAGTCGGCACGGCATCGATGGTGAAATCGGCCGTGGCGAAGGGCATCGATTGGGCTGCCGTCAGGGACGGCGCGGCGCTTCGCGGCGAGGAGCCGTCATCGAGATAGCCGAGGCCGCGCTTGGCTGCCTCCCGGATAATCGGCTGCATCACTGTGTCAGTGGCCGTGAAACGCGCCCCCATGAAATTGGCGATCCCGGCATAGCCCTGGAACCGGCTGAGGTGCCAGTGCAGCCGGTCGATGTTCTGCTCTGACGTCAGCGTGGTGAGCAGGGTCTGCGGGCCGGGGTCGTTATCGGGATAATCGAACGGCTCCATTGGAACCTGCAGCAGGATCTCGTGGCGCTGCGCGCGGGCCCGCTCGGCCAACTTGGCGGGATCTGCCCCATACGGCGTAAACGCCAGGGTCACGGCCGGTGGCAGTTTCATGATGGCATCGGTCGTCTTGGCAGCGCCGACGCCGAGGCCACCGATGACGATGGCGACCACCGGCATCTTCGCGGCCTTGGTGCGGTCGGCGTCGGCCGCGTAGACAGTGAAGGGTTTCAGACCGTCGGCAACCGCCGGGATCATGCCGTAGCGCGACTTTTCGAGGAGCCGCTGATCGATGCCGGCCATCGCGGTTGCCGGCGCGGAGTCCGAGCCGGACTTGTCGGCGGCATCGCTGCCGATCACGACGTCCTGGCGCTTGCCGCTGGAGCCATCGATGATGGTGACGGTCTTGTTATCGCCCCTATTGTCGGCGGCCGGGGATGGCCTTTTTGCGGCCTGTTCGGTGTGGCCGGAAGCCGCCGGCTGCTTGTCGTCCCCCACAGGCCCGCGCAATGCGACGTGGGCGACGGGCTCGCCACCCAACGGATTGTCGGTAAACAGAGCGATCGTCAGGAAGGCGATCAGGAACAGGCCGAGCAGCATGGCCAGCGCCTGCACCGCGGTGAACGGCAGCCGAAACCGCCGCTTCTGGCGCTCCGTCTTCTGTCCAAGCGGCGTGCTCAGTTCGTCGGCCGTTTCCGTCATAGACCTCCCCGAATCAACCGCGCTGACGATACCACGAGGAGTCGGATTCGAGCGCTGCGCCGCGCGCAAAAGGACCTCGCCTGGCCTCGCCAGGGCAAGCTGACGGCCCGAAGCGCAACAAAAAGGCGGCCCGGAGGCCGCCTTCTCTTCACGGAAATTTACGGGGCTATGATCAGTTCGCCGCCTTGGCGGGCTTGTCGACTGCCGCCTTGTCGCCGGGCGCCGGTGCGCTGCTTGCCGTCGACTTGATGCCGTGCAGCAGGTCGGCGGCGGTCTTCAGCGCCTTGTCGTCCTTGGCGTCCGGCGGCACGTAGGACTGCGAGCCGGTCTTCTCGTCGCCGTCGGTCTTCAGATGGCCACGCAGCGAGGCCTCGCCCTTGGTGTCGGTGCGCGCCTTCAATTCGTCCGGCACGTCCTGGAGCACCTCGATATCGGGCACGATGCCCTTGGCCTGGATCGACTTGCCCGACGGCGTGAAGTAGCGCGCGGTGGTGAGGCGCAGCGCGCCGTTGCCGCTGCCGAGCGGGATGATGGTCTGCACCGAGCCCTTGCCGAATGAGCGCGTGCCGACAAGCGTCGCGCGCTTGTGGTCCTGCAGCGCGCCGGCGACGATTTCGGAAGCCGAAGCCGAGCCGCCGTTGACCAGCACGATGATCGGCTTGCCCTTGGTCAGGTCACCTGCATGGGCGGCGCGGCGCTGGGTTTCCTCGGCATTGCGGCCGCGGGTCGAGACGATCTCGCCGCGCTCCAGGAAGGTGTCGGAAACGGTGACCGCTTCCTCCAGCAAGCCGCCGGGATTATTGCGCAGGTCGATGATGTAGCCCTTCAGCTTGTCGCCGATCTGGTTCGAGAGGTTGCCGATCTCGCGCTTCAGGCCTTCGGTGGTCTGCTCGTTGAAGGTGGTGACGCGGATATAGGCGATGTCGTCCTGTTCGACGCGCGCGCGTACGGAGCGGACGCGGATGTTGTCGCGCACCAGCGTCACTTCGATCGGATTTTCCTGGCCCTTGCGGATGATCTTGAGACGGATCTTGGTGTTGACCGGTCCGCGCATCTTCTCGACCGCCTGGTTGAGGGTGAGACCCTGCACGGCTTCGTCGTCGAGATTGGTGATGATATCGTTGGCCATGATGCCGGCCTTCGACGCTGGCGTGTCGTCGATCGGCGAGACGACCTTGATCAGCCCGTCTTCCATCGTGACCTCGATGCCGAGCCCGCCGAACTCACCGCGGGTCTGTACCTGCATGTCACGGAAGCTCTTGGCGTCCATGTAGCTGGAATGCGGATCGAGGCCGGTCAGCATGCCCGAGATCGCCGATTCGACCAGCTTGGAGTCGTCGGGCTTCTCGACATAGTCGCTGCGCACGCGTTCGAACACGTCGCCGAACAGATTGAGCTGGCGGTAGGTGTCCGACGTCGCCGCACGCGCACTCGATCCCATCAGCACGGAACGAGGCTGCGTGACGAAGAGCGTCAAAGCCGCACCGGTGGCGGCGCTGAGAAGAATTACAGAAGTCTTGCGCATCATCCGCGAACCTTTTCGCCTTCACTTGCGGCCCACCATGGGCCTGAGTCGATTGGAGTGCCGTCTTTGCGGAACTCGACGTAGAGCACCGGCTGGCTCGCGGTCGTCGCGAGGATGGATGCGACTTGGGATGTTGTTCCCATGGTCGCGACCGGCTCTCCCGTAAGTACAAACTGGCCGATGTTTACCGAAATGCGCTCCATCCCGGCGATCAGGACATGATACCCGCCCCCGGCATTGAGGATCAAGAGTTGTCCGTAGCTGCGGAAGGGTCCGGCGTAAACAACCCAGCCGTCACACGGTGTTGTGACCTGGGCCCCGGCGCGCGTCGCCAAAGAAATGCCTTTTTCCACGCCGCCCGCGCCGTCGGAACCGCCAAAATTGCGAATCTTGCGGCCATTGACCGGAAAAGCGAACAGCCCCTTCGCAGAAGCGAATGCGATGGCCGGGCTCAGCCGGGCGGGATCTTTCAATGCTCCCAGATTGGGCTTGCCGCCCGGGGCAGCCGGGGCGCCCTGCAGGCTGGCGGTCGCGGCCGCCTTGGCGGCGCTCTTCAGATCCTGTTCCATTTTCCCGATCAGACCCTGCAGGCTGTCGACCTGCCTGGACAGGTTGATGGCGCGTGCGCCTTCGGCCTCCATGTCCTTTTCGATCGCGCTCTGCTTGCGCTGTCGTTCTTCCACCAGCGCCGCCAGTCGGATGGAATCATCCTTCAGCCTGTCGCGGTCCCGCGCAAGTATGTCGCGCTCGGTGGCGATGTTCTTGCGCAGGGTCACGAGCTCGCCGAGGTCGGCGGCAAGCTTCTCCGCGCGGCCGCGCAGCTCGGGGACGACCGCGCCGAGCAGCATGGCGGTGCGCAGCGACTGCAGTGCGTCCTCAGGCCGGACCAGCAGCGCCGGCGGCGTGCGCCGGCCGGCGCGCTGCAAGGCCGCCAGCACCTCGATGATTTCAGCGCGGCGTGAATCGAGCGAGGCGCGGGCCTGCTGCTCGCGGTTGTCGAGCGGACGCAATCGTCCCTCGGTCTCGCCGATGCGGGTTTCGATGTTGCGCACCTGGGTAGCGATGTCGATCAGTTGCTGGTTGAGCTTGGAGCGGTCCTGCCCGATCGCGGCGATGTCGGCCTTTAGCTTCTGTTGCAATTCGGCCGCCTTGCGCTGCTCCTCGCGCGCGGCTTCCAGCTCCTGCTCACGCTGCTTGATGGCATCAGGCGAAACGGCAGTTGCTTGCTGCGCGGTTGCGGCGGGTTGCGCCGCCGCCGGCAAAAGCGACGTCATGGCAAAGCTTGCGGACAGCAGGATCACGGGAAGCGAGACGGCTGACATCAGCGGTGCGCCGCGATGGCCGGTGTCAGGGTATGAATGAATGTGCTGCGTTGAATGCATCCGGCCTATTCAGCGTTCTCTGTATTCACGTCACCGTGCCTTACGCGCGGTGGTAGGGGTGGCCGGCCAGAATGGTGGCGGCCCGATAAATCTGTTCAAGAAGCATGACGCGAACCATTTGATGCGGCCAGGTCGCCGAGCCGAACGCAATGCGTAATTTAGCCTTGCGCTGCAAATCGGGCGAAAGTCCGTCCGCGCCGCCGATGGCGAAAATTGTGTTGGCGACCCCTTCATCCCGCCAATCGCCGAGCTGTCGGGCGAAGGTCGCGCTATCGATGTTCTTGCCGTGCTCGTCCAGCGCCACTAGCATGGATTTCTCCGGTATCGCCGCCGCGATCGCGGCGGCCTCCTCCGATATCCGGGTCGCAGTATCGCGTGCGCGGCTTTCGGGAATTTCATGGATCGAAAGACCGCGAAAACCGAGCCTGCGGCCGATGTCCTCGAAGCGCTCGCGGTAGCGTTCGGCCAGCTCCTGCTCCGGGCCCTGCTTCAGCCGGCCTATTGAAACCACGACGAGGCGCATCAATGCTGTTTCTGGCGTGCACTTTCCGGCACGCGTTTCGGCGCGCGCGCTTTTCGCGCGCGCTGGCAAACTACGTGCGCCTTAGCCGATTCGCATCGGCCGAGGTTTCAGATCGCTGCCGCCGCCGGGTTTTGCGTCCACAACCTTTCAAGATTGTAGAATTCGCGCACCTCGGGTCTGAACACGTGCACGACCACATCGCCGGAATCGATCAGCACCCAGTCGCAATTGGGCAAGCCCTCGACATGGATGTTCCTGATGCCGGTTTCCTTCAGGGCTTTCGTGACGTTTTCCGCAATCGCGCCGACATGCCGGTTGGCCCGGCCTGACGTGACGATCATGTAGTCGGAAAAGGCGGATTTGCCGCGAAGGTCGATGGTGATCGTTTCTTCCGCCTTCATATCGTCGAGGCGGGAGAGGATCATATTCAGCGTCTTGTCGGCGTCGGGTTGCGCCTTCAAGGCTGCAGCTTGTGTCGATGTTTTACCCGTGTTCTTGGCGGACTTGCCAGAAGTCTTGCTAGTTGCCTTGGGTAAAACAGACTTGGACTTGGACAATACAGATGTGGCCAGGGACCATTCCTTTCACTGTATCGCGAACGCCGAATCCCGACGTCCGCGGACCATATTAGGCATGTGGGGTTAATGGTTTCAATATTCCAGTGACCCCACCCGCCGGTTCAGACCGAACTGTCACTTCTTTTTTGCCTTCCAGCTCCCGTCGGAGTTCCGCAGGCCCGTCGACGACAGGTTCAGTTTCATGCCGGGGAGGAAAACCCAGGCCGGCGCCTGCTGATCGGCTAGCCGGGCCGCCTGATTCTCGGGCAACCTATACCGCGCCAGCGCCTGGGCAGCCGGCGCGGCGAGCGCCCGGAAACTCTGCGGCGGACGATCGATCACGGCGAGCGGCACCTCGGCAGCGATACGCCGCCAATCCTTCCAGCGATGGAACTGCGCGAGATTGTCGGCGCCCATGATCCAGACGAAGCGCACGCCGGAAACGCGGCGACGCAAATGAATGATCGTGTCGACAGTGTACTTGGTGCCGATGACAGCTTCGAGACAACTGATATCGATGCGCGGATCGTCGGCGACGTCGCGCGCGGCACTCGCCCGTTCGCCAAGGCCGTGCAGCCGGCCGGTATCCTTGAGCGGATTGCCGGGGGTCAGCAGCCACCAAACGCGATCGAGCTTCAAGCGCTTCAGCGCAAACAGGCTGATGGCGCGATGCGCCGCGTGTGGCGGATTGAATGAGCCGCCGAGCAGGCCGACGCGCATGCCATTGGTATGGAAGGGAATGGCTTGCGCGGCGGATTGCAACTTCATCGGACGGGTCACCGCGGGCGCGGGCTTGCGGTCACGGCCGCGTCTGCCCGGTGCCGTGAACGCGGTATTTGAAGCTGGTCAGTTGCTCGGCTCCGACCGGCCCGCGGGCGTGGAATTTGCCGGTGGCAATCCCGATCTCGGCGCCGAAGCCGAACTCGCCGCCATCGGCGAACTGTGTCGACGCGTTATGCAGCACGATCGCCGAATCGACCTCTCTGAGGAATTTCTCGGCCGCTTTGGCATCCTCGGCCACGATCGCATCGGTGTGGCGCGAGCCGTGGTTCCGGATGTGCGTGATGGCCCCGTCAACGCCGTCGACGACACGCGCGGCGATGATGGCATCGAGATACTCGGTATCCCAGTCATCGTCGGACGCCGGCTTCACCCGCGCGTCGACCTTCTGCACGGCGTCGTCGCCGCGTACCTCGCAGCCGGATGCGATCAGCATTTCGATCAGCGGCTTCAGATTGGCGGCGGCGCCCGCGCGATCGACCAGCAGCGTCTCGGCGGCGCCGCAGACGCCGGTCCGTCGCATCTTGGCGTTCAACACGATCGACTTGGCCATATCGAGATTGGCGGTGCCGTCGACATAGACGTGGTTGACGCCTTCGAGATGCGCAAACACCGGCACGCGCGCTTCCGTTTCAACCCGCGCCACCAGGCTCTTGCCGCCGCGCGGCACGATGACGTCGATGCCGCCGTTCAGGCCTGACAGCATCAGCCCGACCGCCGCGCGGTCGCGCGTCGGCACCAGCGTGATCGCGGCTTCCGGCAGACCGGCCTCGCGCAGGCCCTGTACCAAGGCTTCGTGAATCGCCCGGCAGGAGCGGAAGCTGTCTGAGCCGCCGCGCAGGATCACCGCATTGCCGGACTTCAGGCAGAGCACGCCGGCGTCGGCCGCGACATTGGGGCGGCTCTCGAAGATCACGCCGATCACGCCGAGCGGCACGCGCACGCGCTCGATGGTCATGCCGTTCGGCCGCTGCCAGCTTTCGGTGACGGCGCCGACCGGATCGGGGATGCCGCGCACAGTCGCAACGCCATCGGCCATCGCGTCGATGCGCGCCGGTGTCAGCGTCAGGCGGTCGATGAAGGCCGAGGTCGCGCCTGTGGCGCGGACTTCCGCGACATCCTCGGCATTGGCCGCAAGAATGTTTGCCGCGTTGGCGCGGATCGCCCGCTCGATCGCCTCCAGCGCCCGGTCCTTCTGCTCCGGCGGCGCCAGCGCCAGCATCCGCGCGGCGTCGCGCGCTTGGGAGGCGAGGTCGGTCATCAAAGCGGGCAAATCGGCGTTACCGTCGATAGCCTTGAGCGGCGCGGTCATCGGAGGTCTCAGGGTCAAGAGTAAGGTTATGTGCTAGCACGGAAATCCCGCTTTTGCGAGGTCCGGAACCGGCATGGCTGGCTGCCGGTACCACTCGGCCATTGGCCTACTTGGCTGGAATGGCTCCACTAGGGCCCACCACCAGATCGTCGCGGTGGATCATCTCTGCCCGGCCGCTGATGCCAAGGATTGCCATCACGTCCGGCGAGGAGCGGCCTTTGATCTTCTCCGCATCCTCGGCGTCGTAGGCGACGAGGCCGCGGCCGATCTCGTGGGTATCGGGGCCGCGCACCACCACCGCATCGCCGCGGGCGAACTGGCCGTCGATCCGGATCACGCCGGCCGGCAGCAGGCTTTTTCCCGCGCGGAGCGCTGCGACCGCACCTGCATCGATGGTCAGCGTGCCCTTCGGCTCCAGCGAGCCCGCGATCCATCGCTTGCGCGCGGTGACGGGATTGGCCGGCGTCAGGAACCAGGTGCAGCGTCCGCCGTCTGATATCGCCTGCAGCGGATGTTCGATCTTGCCCGACGCGATCAGCATATGCGTGCCTGATGTCGTCGCGATTTTCGCCGCCTCGATCTTGGTGAACATGCCGCCGCGCGACAGTTCGGATTCGGCGGCGCCCGCCATGCCTTCGATCTCCGAGGTGACGGACTCGACGATCGGAATCAGCTTTGCGTTGGGATTGGCGCCGGGCGGCGCGTCATAGAGCCCGTCGATATCGGACAACAGAATCAGCAGATCGGCGCTCGTCATGGTGGCGACGCGCGCGGCAAGACGATCATTGTCGCCGTAGCGGATCTCGTTGGTGGCGACCGTGTCGTTCTCGTTGATCACGGGTACTGCGCGCCACTCCAGCAGCTTGGCGATGGTCGAGCGCGCGTTGAGATAGCGGCGGCGCTCCTCGGTGTCCTGCAGCGTTACCAGGATCTGCCCGGCGCCGATGCCATGAGCGGCGAGCACCTCCGACCAGATCCGTGCCAGCGCGATCTGCCCGACGGCGGCGGCGCCCTGGCTTTCTTCCAGCTTCAGCGGGCCACGCGGCAGTTTCAACCGGCTGCGTCCGAGCGCGATCGAGCCTGACGAGACGACGAGAACATCGCGGCCCTCGCCGTGCAGCTTGGCAATATCGGCGGCCAGCGCCGACAGCCATGCCGAACGGACTTCGCCAGCATTGGAGTCGATCAGCAGCGAGGAGCCGACCTTGACGACGATGCGGCGGAAGTTTTTGAGCGCGGGGCGTTTCATGATGCGGTCGGCTGATGCGGATGGTCGGAAGCAATACGCGCCAGTCCCCTGATTTGGAAGTGGCGCGGCCGCGGGAAGGCTAACTTTGTATCAGCCCTGCGGCGGCGGGGCCGGCGCCCACGGGTCCTGACCGCCCTTGGCCTTCAGAGAAACCGGGGCCTCGCCGATGACTTCGACCAGCGCTTTCAGCGCTTCCGGCACGCCTTCGCCGGTGGCGGCGGAGAGCAACAGCGGCGCCTTCTTCGCCGCGCGTTTCAGCCGGTCTTTCTGCTTCTTCAGTTCATCCGGCGCGACTGCATCGATCTTGTTGAGCGCGACGATCTCGATCTTCTCGGCGAGATGCCCCTCATAGGCTTCGAGCTCGGTCCGCACCGTCTTGTACGCTTTTCCGGCGTGTTCGCAGGTTGCATCGATCAAATGCAGCAGCACGCGGCACCGCTCGACATGGCCCAAAAACCGATCGCCGAGGCCGGCGCCTTCATGCGCGCCTTCGATCAGGCCGGGAATGTCGGCGAGCACGAACTCGCGGCCCTGCGCGTTCACGACGCCGAGCTGCGGATGCAGCGTGGTGAAGGGGTAGTCGGCGATCTTCGGCTTGGCCGCGCTGACGACGGAAAGGAAAGTCGACTTGCCGGCATTGGGCAGGCCGACGAGGCCGGCGTCCGCGATCAGCTTCAGCCGCAGCCAGATCCAGCGCTCCTCGCCTTCCTGCCCGGGATTGGCATTGCGTGGTGCGCGGTTCGTGGAGGATTTGAAATGCGCGTTGCCAAAACCGCCATTGCCGCCTTCGGCGAGCACGAATTTTTCGCCGAGTTCGGTGAAGTCGTGGATCAACGTCTCGCGGTCCTCGTCGAATATCTGCGTGCCGACCGGCACCTTGAGAACGATCGGTTTGCCGTTGGCGCCATGGCGGTCCTTGCCCATGCCATTGGTGCCTTTCTGCGCCTTGAAGTGCTGCTGGTAGCGATAGTCGATCAGCGTGTTCAGCCCATCGACCACCTCGACGATGACGTCGCCGCCGCGACCGCCATTGCCGCCGGAGGGCCCGCCGAACTCGATGAACTTCTCGCGGCGGAACGCCACGCAGCCGTTGCCGCCGTCGCCGGAGCGGATATAGACCTTTGCCTCGTCAAGGAATTTCATGATTTCTACTATAGCGTTTTCGAGCGAAGTGGACACCGGTTCGCGTCAAGAAAACGCGTCAAAACAAAGACTTTACAGACTGGTTCAATCAGAACCAGTCTGTAGTTAGGGCAGGGGCTCCCGCGCGGCAACCCTCAAGCACCGCAACATTGGCGAAAAGCCTTAATTTTCGGGCCTTTTTCGGAACCGGAAGCCACGGCCTCCTATGAGGGCGGTCGCCGGCGAACCAGGAATTTCTGCATTCCTTCCAGCACGAGCTCCTTGCGCTGATTGAACACCGTCGAGCGCAGCGTCACGACGCCGGTGGTGCGACCGGGGACGAGTTCGATCACCTCGAGCGCGGGGTAGATGGTGTCACCGGCATAGACCGGTTTCAGGAACCTGCTCGATTGCTCGAGGAAGCCGACCAGCGAGTCCTCGACGAGATAGGGGAACAGGCCTGCACCCGGCGCGGTGTGGACCAGCGTTTGGAAGCCATGGGCGAGCAGGTCAGGCATGCCGCGGGCGCGGCAATATTCGACATCGTAATGGATCGGATGGGTATCGCCGCTCGCGGTCTGGAACGCGGCGAACACCGCCGAGGTCTGGGTCCGGCTAGGAATGACGAAACGTTCGCCGAGCACGAAATCCTCGAACCAGCGCTGTTCGCTCACCATGCGATGCTGGGCGGGGTCGAACTCGGTCATCTCGGATTTCCTGCCGTTTTTGGAGCGATACCGGTATCGCAGCGCTGTAGCTGCGGCAAATCGATCCATCTCAATTGGTCATACCCGGGCAATAGCGCGAAGCGCGTCTTCGCGCTAAATGTCCCCGGGCATCCGCGTCTCGACAACGTGGCTAGCACAAAGAAAGTGGATGGCCGGACGCGCTGGCCATGACGAAGAGCAACAAGCAGGAAACGTCATGAGCCTGTTCGGCAAAATCTCGACCTATGACGAGCGCTCCGCGCGCTTGGCCGGCATTGGATTGATGCTGCTGTCAATCTTCATGTTCTCGTTCGGCGATGCGCTTGGGAAATTCATGGTCGCGACCTATTCGGTCGGGCAGTTGCTGTGGCTGCGCGCCTGCGCGGCGCTGCTGGTGCTGTTGCCGGTGATCTGGAAGCAGCGCGCCGAGTTCTCGCGCCTCGAGCGGCCGTGGCTGCAGCTATTGCGCGTGACGCTCTCGACGCTCGAGGTTGCGGCGTTCTTTCTCGCCACCGTCTATCTGCCGCTCGCCGACGTCATCACCTATTATCTGGCCTCGCCGATTTTCGTCACCGCGCTCTCCGGCATCGTGCTCGGCGAGCGGGTCGGCTGGCGGCGCTGGACCGCGATCCTGGTCGGATTCTGCGGCGTCCTGATTGCGCTGCGCCCGTCCACGCAAACGGTAAGCTGGCCGGCAATGATCGCGCTCGGCGGCAGCCTGTCGTTCGCGTTCCTGATGCTGATCACGCGCTCGCTGCGGGACACGCCGGATATCGTGCTGACGACCACGCAGTTCGGCGGCACGTTCCTGCTCGGCGCGCTGATGTCGCCGATCGGCTGGGTGACGCCGAGCGCCGGCAGTCTCGGCCTGTTTGCCGCGGCGGGCGTGGTTTCCGTCGTTGCACTCTTGTGCATCAACCGGTCGCTGAAACTTGCGCCGGCCAGCGTCGTGGTGCCGTATCAATATTCGATGATCGTGTGGGCAGTGATCTTCGGCTTCGTCGTGTTCGGCGACGTGCCGTCAATCTCGACCCTCGTCGGCGCCGCCATCATCATCGGCGCGGGCATTTATATCTTCCTGCGAGAACAGAAGCTCGGGCGTGAAGAAGCGGTGGTCAATCCGCCGGCGTGAGATCCACCACAGCCGCCGTCCCGGCCAAGCGAAGCGCGAGCCGGGACCCATACCCACCATCATCAATTGTAGAAGCGAGCCGGAGCGACAGCTTGATTCAACAGCTTGATTCAACAACGTGGTCCTGTGGTTATGGGTCCCTGCGTTCGCAGGGACGACGGTGTTGTTGTCGAGCGAGCCTATCGCTCCCTTCGCGTCGAACTTCCCCAGTTCTTCAGTGATGCCCACACGCTGCGTGTCAGGCGGAAGCGGTCGACCGGGGTCGAGCATCCCAGCGCTTCGAAGCGGTGCAACTCGACACCGCTCCACTGGAAGCCGCATTTCTCCAGGATGTTTCGCGACCCCGGGTTGGCGCAGCGGGCGCCCGAAATCAGATGTTCGGCGTCGAACTCCTCGAAGAAAAAATCGATCACGGCGCGTGCGGCTTCGGTGCCGAAACCCTGGCCCCAATGCGCGACGCCGAGCCAATAGCGCGAGTTCCGGTGCATCCGGGTCAGCGCGGTCGATGCCGACCATGCCGATCGGCGAATAGTTGTGTTCGATCAGAAACACCGTCTCGCTGTTATCGGTGGCGTTCGCCCGCACGAATTCGACCGCGTGGTCCTGCAGGTAGGGATGCGGCAGGCGGCGGGTGTTTTCCGCAATGCGGCGATCATTGGCGAGATGCGCAATCGCTTTTACGTCCGCGAGCGTCGGCCGGCGCAGTGTCAGCCGTTCGGTCTCGAGGACGCAACTACTCGTCTGACACAGCGTCGGGGTCTGGATCGGGATGTCCTGCAACATGTCGGGCTCCTGATTGCGAATATGCGCAAATTAAAAAGGGGAGGCCGGTTTCCCGCCTCCCCTGGAGCCCATTTCGACTCCGCCGGTTCAACAGGATCCGGCAGACTCGAATTTTGTCCACCGTCTATTCGGCCGCCTCCGTCATCGGAACTACCGATACGAAGGTGCGGCCATTGGCTTTTGCACGGAATTCGACATGACCTTCGACTTTGGCAAAGAGAGTATGGTCGGTGCCCATGCCGACATTAAGGCCGGGATGCCAGGTGGTGCCGCGTTGACGCGCGATAATGTTGCCGGGAATCACGTGTTCGCCGCCATACGCCTTGATACCAAGGCGCTTGCCCGCTGAATCGCGTCCGTTTCGCGATGAACCGCCTGCTTTTTTGTGAGCCATGGCCCGTCTCCGATCTCTCGAATATTTCTAGATCAATTCCTTGACGGAATCATTTCACTTTTTCTCACGCCTCAACTTTCGTCGAGGCGCATTACTTGCGATCGCTCTAGCCGTTCGCGGCGGCTTTCCTGGCCGCTACTTCTTGGCGGCCTTCGCCGCCTAGTCGTCCTTGGCAGCCGGTGCGGCGACCTTTTCCCTCTTCGGCCGCGGGCCGATCGAAGGCTTGGCGTTATCGGTCAGGATCTCGGTGACGCGAAGCACCGTGATCTCGTCGCGATAGCCGCGCTTGCGGCGCGAATTCTTGCGGCGACGCTTCTTGAACGCGATCACCTTGGGGCCGCGCTTGTGGTCCAGCACTTCGGCCGCAACGGAAGCGCCTGCCACCGTCGGCGCGCCCAGCATCGGCGTGTCACCGCCGACCACCAGAACTTCACCAAGCTGCACGATCGTGCCGACTTCGCCGGCGATCTTGCCTATCTCGAGCACATCATCCGGAACGACGCGGTACTGCCGGCCGCCGGTTTTGATGACTGCGAACATCGTTTTTTTCCTTCGTGTTCGATCCCGGCCTCGGACGTATTCCCGAAAGGGCTGTCCGGGTCGGCTTTTTGGTCAGTCGTTATGGGTACGATTTTCGCGCGGCCGGGGAGCAAACCCCTTAAGATTTCGCGCAAAACAAGCGGCGCGAGAAATCCCGCGCCGGATGCGGGGACTTATAGCCGCAGAATGCCGTGAGTCAAGGCAAAGAGGCCCCAAAACCGGCCAACAATGAAGGATTTGGGCCAAAAAAGCGCGAATGGCTACTCGCCCTTCCATGAAACCAATGGGTTCCCCGCCCGTTGTCGCCAGCGAAGATCCGGCAGGGGCTCGGCACATGGCAGACGACAGCATAACGACCACGGGGATTGCCCGCCACGGGGCCACCCGCCTGCCGTCGGTCGAGGTCGACAGTTTCAACATCGAGTTGAAGGACGATGAGGGCTTTCTCGGCGACCGCGCCAGCAAGGGAGCCTTCCGCAAGATCCTGGACAGCTTGCGCAAGCCGCTCAGGAAGAACGGCGACGATCCCTTGGGCAAGAAGTCCGCCGGCGAGATTCCCAAGGACGATCTCGATGAGGCGTTGGTCGGCGCCGATGTCGGCGCCGCCGCGCTGGTGCATAGCGCGATCGAGGAATTCGCCCAGGAACTGGCCTATGTGACGCGGCGGTTCCTCAAGACCAAAGCGTGGGCCGATACCGAGCGCATAGTGGTGGGCGGTGGCTTCAGGCAGAGCCGGGTAGGCGAGCTCGCGATCGCCCGCACCGACATCATCCTCAAGGCGGAGGGGCTTGAGGTCGATGTGGTGCCGATCCGCTTTCATCCCGACGATGCCGGCCTGATCGGCACGCTGCATCTGGCGCCGTCCTGGATTTTCGAGGCCCATGACAGCATCCTCAGCGTCGATATCGGCGGCACCAACATCCGTTGCGGCGTGGTCGAGACGCGCTGGAAGAAAGCACCCGATCTTTCCAGGGCTGAAGTGTGGACGTCCGAACTGTGGCGGCATGCCGACGATGAGCCGACGCGCGAAGGTGCGGTGAAGCGGCTGGTCAAGATGCTGAAGGACCTGATCGCGGCCACAGAGGCCGAAGGCCTGAAGCTTGCGCCCTTCATCGGCATCGCTTGTCCCGGCGTGATCGACGAGGACGGCTCGATCGAGAAGGGCGCGCAGAACCTGCCCGGCAATTGGGAGAGCAGCACGTTCAACCTGCCGACAAGCCTGGTGGAAGCGATCCCGCAGATCGGCGATCACGACACCGCCGTGGTGATGCACAATGACGGCGTGGTGCAGGGCCTCTCCGAAGTTCCCTTCATGCAGGATGTCGAGCACTGGGGCGTGTTGACCATCGGCACCGGCCTCGGCAATGCGCGCTTCACCAACCGGCGAAAGGACAATGGCAAGGATGAGAAGAAGGCCAAGAAGGGCCGGGATTAGTAGCTTTTACGCGGGTAGTAAGGTTGACTGGTTAGGTTAAAACCGGGTTCGCGTTGCCGTTTCGCGCCGCCTTGCTACCGTCATTTCGTCGCTCCGGCTGACCGGCGAAGCCGCACTTCCCGGCCAGGATTTCAAAGCAGCGGCACGGGACCGTCAGTTTTTGTCGCGTCTGGCGGTCCCACCTCTTTTCCAACAGCCGACTGGGGCCGCTTTTGGCGAATTTCTCCACCCTGCGCCTTGTCTGCCCCGGCTTCCTCGCCTAGAACACGCCCCGACCGCAGGGCCGAATCCGGCCCGCCTTGGCGCCTGGAGAGGTGGCAGAGTGGTTGAATGCACCGCACTCGAAATGCGGCATAGGTGCAAGCCTATCGGGGGTTCGAATCCCTCCCTCTCCGCCAGCGCGCTGGTTCTTTCCAAGCAAATTGTCCGAGCCGAATGCACGGAGCGGCAATGAAGATTGGACCGCAGCCGGACAAATGGCTCCGAAAGAAAGCCAAGCAAGGCATGCGCGGCTATCCCGTCGGCACGATCGCCTTCTATGGTCCTGACAACCAGCGCGCTTCGAAAGTTGCCGTTTCTGTCATTCCGCAGGAAGGAGCCGAGCCCAAACTGCACCGGTGGTTTTCGGAAGCCGGCGATGTGCGGACGGACAAGACTATTCTCGCCGAGATCACCGCGTATTTGCGCCAGCATTCGGCGCGGTCGGTAGCGATGGCGGATGGAATCATGGGCTGTCCTCACGAAGAAGGGATCGATTATCCGATGGGCGAATCTTGCCCCCGATGCCCGTATTGGAAGGGACGAGATCGGTGGACCGGGGAATTGGATCAAGGTTGATGGTCGCAGGCACTATCTCCGCCTGGACGTGCAACGACTCGATAGCGAGCGTTTCATCCGAAGAGGAGCTTGAGAATCCCTCGGTCCGCTACCCTCCTTCGCTTGCTCTTCGGCGCAACGAGCCAGGCTGAAGCTGGCCGTACCATGGCGACGGAGCCGCGACGGTGGGCTGCCTCCGACTAACTCGCCATCTCGCACACCCGCCCGCCTTCACCCTGTCCGATGATCTCCGCAACCTTGCCGTCGACGATGTGGATGCGGCGGTCGGCGCGGGCGGCGAGCGCTGGATCGTGGGTTACCACAACCACGGTCTGGCCCTGGTCGGCGATGTCGCGGAGGATCGAAAACACCTGTTCCGTCGATGCCGTGTCGAGGGCGCCTGTCGGCTCGTCGGCGACGATGATCTCGGGGCGGTTGGCAAGCGCGCGGGCGATCGCGACGCGCTGGCGCTGGCCGCCGGAGAGCTGGTTGGGACGCTTGTTGGCGTGCTCGCCAAGCCCAAGCGAGCCCAGCAGCGCAAGGCCGCGCTCGCGCATCTCGCCTTCGGTCATCCTGCCGGCTGCGCGCATCGGCAGCAGCACATTGTCGAGCGAGGTGAACTCCGGCAGCAGGAAATGAAACTGGAACACAAAACCGCATTTGGTTAGGCGAACGTCGGCTCGCTCCGTCTCCGACAATTTCGAGGTCGGTTGGCCGCAGATCATGATCTCGCCTTCGCTGGGAGCATCGAGCAGGCCCAGGAGATAGAGCAGCGACGATTTGCCCGATCCCGACGGCCCGGTAATGGCGACGAATTCGCCTTTGTTCACCGCAAGATCAATGCCGTTGACGAGGGTGTGCGAAACGACGCCTTCGATGCGGCGAACCAGCTCCACTGCTTGCAAAGCGACTTCGGTCATGATGCCCCCCGGATGATGTCGACTGGATGCACGCGCGTTGCCTTGCGTGCGGGGAAATAGGCCGCGCCTGCGCAGCAGAGCAGCGATATGCCGCCGGCGACCACATAGTGCATCGCAGAGTAATAGATTTGCAGCGGAACGGTCGTGCCGGTCAGCGGATTGAAGATCGTGATCTTCGACCAGCCGTAGCAGAGCAGGTAACCGAGGATCCACCCGAACAGGATGCCGACCACGCCGATAATGATGGATTCGATGATGAAGATCCGCCGCACTGCATACTCGCGCATGCCCAGCGATTTCATGATTGCGATGTCTTGACGCTTCTCGTGCGTGATCGTCGAGATGATGTTGTAGGTGGCAAAGGACGATGTCAGCAGCATCGCTGCCATCACCGTGAGCACGATGAAATCACGCACGGTAAAGGTCGACAGCAAGTCGGCATTGGCTTCCTGCCAGGACACCGACTTGTAACCGGTTTGCGCTTCGACCTGGGCGGCAACCTTTTGCGCCGACATCGGATCGTTCAACCGCAGCCGCAACTGGTTGACGACCCCGCTTTGCCCCATCATGAGCTGCGCCGTCCCGGCCAGCGAATAGATCTGGCTCTCATCGACGCGCTTCAAGCCGGAGCGAAACAGCCCGGCCACCGTCGAATTCAGCCGGGTGCCCTGGCCGCCGACCAGGAGGACAGTGTTGCCGGTTTTCACGCCGAGTTTTTCGGCGAGCGCCTCGCCGACGATGATGCCGTTCGGCGCGCGTGAAAGATCGTCGAGCTTTCCCTCGCGCATCTGCGAGCCGAGTTTCGAGACCTGGATCTCACGGCGGGGGTCGATGCCGGTCAAGGTGATCCCGATGCGGGCGCCGCCATGATCGATGATCGCGCTGGTCGTCACCGAGGGCGTCACGTCGCCGGGTATCCAGGAGCGCAGCGAGCTCATCACCGATTCCGGATATTTGATGCCGGGACGCTTGCCGACATTGGCGATGTCGGCCATTTGGACCGCTGCATATTCCTGCTCTGCGGGTTGCGTGGGCACGGAGCGCCGTTCATCATCGACCGTGATGTGCGGCATGGTGTCGACGAGCTGCCGCAGGAAATCGATCTGCGAGCCCTGCATCAGGCCGGCCATCATGATGGTGAAGCCGACCCCCATGGCGACGCCGGCCATACCCACCAGAGTCTGGCGTACCCGGGCGCTGACATGGGTCCATGCGATGTTGAACAGAAGCTTCACGGCACTTACCGGCTGTTGCTGATGAGGTTGCGACGGGCGTCGTTGACGACGGAATCGATGTGGGCGGTCATGGCTGCCGAGATCACCGCATCATCGGGATCCGAAGGAGCTGTGGTGGCCGAAGCTACCGCGACAGATTCGGGTGTCCCGGCTGGCTGATCGGTCGGTTCACTCGTGGGCGCCGGCTCCACAACTTTGGCCGAGTTGCTGTCGATGCGAATCCTGGCGCCCTCGGCGAGATCCGTGCGGGCGGGCGAAAGCACCGAGGTGCCCTTGGATATGTCGCCGAGGATCTCGATGTTGCGGTTGCCACGGATGCCGACCGTCACCGGCACACGTTTGATCCGGCCGTCATCGACCATCTGAACCGAACCGGCTGCGACGGCCTCCGCCGGTACGACAATGGCCGCCTGCTTCTCGCGGAAGATGATATTGACCTCGGCCGACATGCCAATTCGCAGCGGCGTGTCCTGCGGCAGCCGCAGATAGACGCGGAAGGTTTTGCGGGTCGGGTCGCCCTTTGGCGTGATCTGGGAGACCGTGGCTCGCAGGGCCCTTCCGGGGAAAGCTTCGCTTCGCAGAAAAGCCTTCTGGCCGGTCGCGATGCGGTTGATTTCCTCCTCATTGATTTCGGCAACGACCTGCATCGGCGCAGGCGGTCCAACCCAGAACAAGACATCGGTGGGGCCGGCGATCTCGCCGACCTCGCCGTCGCGCCGCAGCACCATGCCGTCGAGCGGAGCCCTCAGCAGCAGCGAGTCGAGCCGTACCTTCTGCGCGGCGATCCGCGATTTTGTTTCCTCGAGCTTGGTCCAGCGCTGCTCGTAGTCGGTGCGCGCGGCGTCGCTCTTGTCGCGATCCTTCTCGGCGCGCGCCAGATCGCGTTCGAGCTGGCCGCGATTGATTTCCATCTGATCCAGCGCGCTGCGCTCCTCGGCGTCGTCCTGGCGACCGAGGACCTGGCCGGCCTTCACCACCTGTCCCTCGCATCTGCAAAGCTCGACCAGCCGGCGGCGCTGCAGCGGCACTACTTTGGCCCAGCGCTCGGGCTCGACGGTGCCGGTTCCGTAAACCGCTTCGGAAACCGGCGCGAGGCCCGCAATGCTGGTGGTCACCAACGGTGCACGAAGCAAGTGGGGATAGGCGTAATAGCCAACCCCTGCCGTGGCGACGGCCAGAATGCCGGTTGCGATCAGATGCTGCAACTTCATGGTGCGTCCCCTGACTCAGAAGCCAAACCGCTTGCGCAGGCCCGATGGAACCTGGTCGAGCAGATCACGAACGTCTTCTTTCTTTGCATTCTTCATTGGAGCTGCCGACGTGGCCTTGGGAGATGCCTGCAATACCGTGGTGTTGGATGGCGCCGGCTGCGGGATAGCAGGCGACGGCGTGGCGGCGGGCGCCGGCTGCACGACGGCGGGTGCAGGTGGGGGCGCGGCCGGCGCGGGTTGGTCCGGGCTGTCCAGTGCTCTTTCGATTTTCGACGCCTTGTCGGAAGCCTTGACGGAGTCCTTTGGCGCGCCAGCAACCCGAACGGCGCGCCATTCTCTTGCTGCCACCACGGCACGGCCGATCTCGTCGCTCGTCATCTTCTTCATGAGAAGGGACATCAGTTGCCGCGCACCGTTGCGGTCCTCGTCGAGCTTGCTGGCGGAAGCGACGATGTGGGCCCAGGAATAGGCCTTCACATTTTCCTTCGCTACGCCGCGCCCGCTCGCGTAGAGGCCGGCAACGATCAGCATGGCGTGGGCATGCCCCTGATCGGCCGCGCGCAAGAACCAGCGAAATGCCTCCTGGTCGCTGCGCGGACGACCGACGCCTGACGAATAGAGCGCCCCGAGATAGAACTGGGCCTCATCATCGCCCGCTTGCGCCGCCTGCTCGTAGCGAGTGGCCATGTCCCGATCGGACGCGGCGTCGGCAAGCGCGGCGTGGGGGGCCGTCAGCAGAGCGGAGCAGCAGGCAATTACGACAACTGCTCGCTTGGCCGCCGAAATTGCGCAACGAAATGCTGGCCGCAATGATCGGTTTGAGACCGGGTTGATCGATTGGAAATTCAGGGTGCGCCGCATTGCTACACACTTTCCGCTTTGTTCTTTCGTGCCAGAAAGGCACCTGAGGCGTCCGAGCCGCGCTGGCAGCCGGAATTTCTCAATTGGAGTCGATGATCGCCTGATTGTTACGCAAGCAGCACATCTCAAACGAGGTCGAGCGGCTGATGCGGGTTTAGTCTCTCCACAGCACCTCTCACGAGCTGAACTCTAGCCCACCTGCGCGCCGACAAATGTGCGACGCGTCACATATCTGGCTTGCTGCAGCCGGAACTCGGCTTATTTGCCAGTTCCGTTCGACGCGCATTGAATTCGAAGCCAAAGCAAATGCGTTGAAGGGTGTGGCGATTACCCACAAGGTGGAAGTGCACGATCCACATGGACGGCCTCCCAAGGATCAAATCCTCGTGGCCTGCTGCTCAAAGATTGCCGACGCGCCGCCCTTTGTGCTGCTGCGCTGACCCTGGGCCATGGCAACGGGCCAGCGCGGGCGTTTCAAGCCTCCGACTTCAGGTCGGCGAAAGCCTCTTTGAGGCAAATGGCGATAGGTCGCTTCCCCTGGTCGCGATTCCAGTTATCGATCGCAAGACGTAGTGCTCCGATCGACATCATGGCGACGATGCGGAGCGCGGGCTGCCGCTTGGGCTGCGGCCACATCTGGCAGAGCGCGTCGAATACCGCTTGTTCTTTCTCTACATATTTCGCCTGGTGTCGTATGCGAAGCGACTCGTTCGCACACATCAGGCGTTCGATCACCCTGGCTTGCTTGTAATCGGCCTGAAAGCGGATCGTCAGCTCCAATAAGGCGTTCTTCACGGCGTTGAGTGGCGATTGTTTGGTCGATTGCTCCAGCACGGCGGCTCGCAGGGTCTCGGTGAAACCACCGTCCTGCCACGCCAGCAGAATCTCTTCCTTGGACTTGAAATAGTAGAAGAACGTCCGCCGCGAGATCCCCGCTGCCTCCGCGATCGCGTCAAGCGTAGTCGCCTCGTAGCCGTTGGACAGAAACAGCCTCAGGCCTTCCTCGGCGATTCGATGCAGCGTCTCGCGCCGCTTCCGCTCGCGCAGGCCTTCCTTCTTCGGGGGCGAACTTTCCATAGCCAGCTCTGGCATAAATTTATTCTCTTGCAAAATTACACTCAGTGCAATACAAGATTACACCAAGTGCAAATTTTGTTCAAGATGTGTTCATGGAGAGCAAGGTGGGCGGCGATACTCCCTCGCGGCGTGTTCAATCCGCTCTCGCCGGTGGCCGGCGCGACGCAATCGTGGCGGGCAACATGACGCGACGGCGTCTCGGTGCCATGTTGCTCGCTGTCGCAATCACGACCGCCGCTTCGGTAGATCCAGCGCGAGCGCAGTCCGCCGCGCCCTCTTTCATTGATCTCGACTGGGTCGACTCCTCACGTTCGCGTGCCGTTCCGGCGCGCCTGCATTGGCCCACGAATATCGCGTCGGGGTCGCGCGTGCCGCTCATCGTGTTCTCCCATGGCATTGGCGGCTCCCGCCGGGGCTACAGCTATCTGGGGCGACATTGGGCTGCCCGCGGCATTGCGAGTTTGCATGTTCAGCATGCGGGCAGCGATTCGTCGCTCTGGGTGGGCAATCCTCTCACCGTCGTGGACCGTTTGCAGCGAGCAGCTCATGAGAGCGAGGCGCTGGCGCGGGCCTGGGATCTGCGCTTCGCCCTGGACCGCGTGCTGTCGAGCCCCTACGGCGCCCAGATCGATCGTCGGCGTATCGTAGCGGCCGGACATTCATATGGCGCGAACACCGCCCTTCTTGCGGTTGGCGCCCGCGTGATGCGTGAAGGGCAGTGGGTCGAGGCCCGCGATCCGCGCTTTGCGGCGGCGATCGTGATCTCTGCGCCGCCGTTCTACGGCGAGTCCGATCTTGCTTCGGTACTGAGCAAGATCGCGGTTCCGAACCTGCACGTGACTGCGACCAACGACGTCATCGAAATCCCCGGATACCACTCGCCCGCTGCCGATCGATTAGCCGTCTTCAACGCCATTGCCACACCGCGCAAGCTGCTTGCCGTGTTTGAGGGCGGCTCGCACAGCATCTTTACCGATCGCTCGTTCACAGGTGGTCCGACTCTAAATCCGAAAGTGAAGGCTGCGACGGCGGAACTCACTCTGGCTTTCCTCGACCTGGCCTTCGACGGCAACGGGACGACGCTGACGCGCTGGAATGCGACATGGCAGCCAATCCTGGCATCGGCGCCCGGCGCCGCACTTTCTCCCGTTCCGGTCGCGCGTTCCCGGCGCATGGTCCAGGGGGCGGCGATCGGTCTTGTTCCCTCGCCGTGAGATGGCCTGTAGTAGCGACGTTGAGCTTGATGGCTGCCGGTTGCGCGACCGCACCGCTGGAACGGTCCGGGTCGCTAGTCTCTTACGACAATCTGACGCCGTCCGATGGGCTTCTAACCAAGTCGCAGGTTCGGGTCAGCAAGGCTGATGTTCTCGCCGCGAAGACCGCGCGGATCGAGCCAACCGCATTCACGGTGGCCGCGGCAAACCAGCCGTTCTCGGACCAGCAGCGCAGCCTGATCAAGAATGCGATAAACAGAGCGATGTGTTTTGCGCTGAGCGAGCGTTTCCGAATTGTGGCACCGACGGAAGCGGCGGACTTGAGTGTCCGGGCAGTCATTACCCACATTGCGCCGACCGATGCGACGGCAGCCGGCGTCTCCAAGGTCGCGAGCGTCGTACCGTCTGTCGTTGCTCCCGGTGTACCCATCCCTGTGCCGCGGCTTCCGATCGGACTCGGGAGCCTGACCGTAGAGGCCGAGGCCCGTGATCGCAGCGGCAATCAAAAGGCTGCCATGATCTGGGCGCGCGGAGCGAACTCCTTCACCAGCGCTCCGCGCGTATCGAGCGACGGGGATGCCTATGATCTCGCCAGCGCTTTCGGAGACGATTTCGGGAAATTGCTTGTTACCGCCGAGAGTCCGTTCGGGAAGGTCTCGGCGCCGCCATCCATCGGCAGTCTGAAGGCCTCTCTCGGTGGCGCGCCGAAAGAGGCGATTTGTGAAGCATTCGGGCGAGCGCCGGGGTTGGCCGGCATGATCGGCGAGCGGATAGGGCTGCCGCCGGATTGGACCGACCGGGGTGCGTCGGCGAACGCAGCGCCGGAAGCGCCTGATACGGATTCTGCTCGCGATCCCTCGAGAGGAAATTGAGCGGACCGTCTGCAGGCGACCTCGAGATTCTCGACCGGAAACTCCGGTGGCCCGTTATTCAAGGCCCGGCAATCAGCCCGCTCAACGAAAAAAATGGTGGAGACACGAACGGGATATTGACCGAGATCGACCTCGACGCGCTGATAGTGCCTGAGTTGCCTCTCGCTTGAGGGGTTTGGTTGATCGAGATCGGGCGCGCGCCGACGTGCATTGTCGAAGGAGGGCCGCCACAATGAATGACATCGGCGAACTCTTCATTCTCGGCTTCTTCGGCAAGATCGTTCCCAATTGGCTGAAGGAATTTGCGGCTCGCTACGGTCTCGGCGGGGTGATCCTGTTCGATTATTCCTGCCGGACGCGAGAATACGACAACAACATTGAATCGCCTGAACAGGTGCAACGCCTTTGCGCGGAGATTTCCGCGCTGCCGTCGCGGCCGATGGTGTTCATCGACCAGGAAGGTGGATTGGTACGGCGGCTGAAGGAAAACCGCGGGTTTGCGCCGCTTCCCAGTGCGAGGGAATTCAATCTCCTCGCATCGGATCAAAAGCACGCGATCCTCACCACGAGCTTTGCCGAGATGCGGCGGCTCGGCATCCACTATGATTTCGCGCCGGTCATCGACGTCGACTACAATCCCGACAACCCCAATATCGGCAGGATCAAGCGTTCCTACTCCGCCGACATCGCCGAGGTGGAAGCCAATGCGTTGCTGGCAAGCGAGGTGGCGCGGGCGCAGCGCATCGGCCTGTGCCTGAAGCATTTCCCTGGCATCGGTGGCGCGGTGGTGGATTCGCATCAGGAATTCATGGATATCTCCGAGGCCCTTCGCGGTGAGCAGGAAGAGCTGTTCTATTCGCTTGCGCCAGCAATGTTCGGCGATGCGGTGCTGGTCAGCCACGCCATCGTCAGACAATGGGACCATTGCCCGATGACGCTGTCCGCGGCGGGGCTTGGCCGCTTGCGCAAGCGCCTTCCGGATACGCTCTTGATCACCGACGACATGCAGATGCAGGGATTGCAGAAGGCGTTGGGCACGCGGGAAGCCAGCCTGCAATCGCTCAAAGCCGGCATGGACATGCTCTGCATCGGCAACAATTTGTTCGATCAGGAACAGCAGATGGCCGGGATTGCCGAATACATCGCAGACAGCCTGCGCGAGGGAACCTTGTCCGGTTCGGCGATCGAGAAATCGATCGCGCGCGTCGGCAAGCGAAAGGCGCTCCTGACGGCCTGACGCGGTGGACCCCGAAATCCGAAGCACATCAGGCCCACAAGGTGTTGCGTTGCCAGGCCGTTGAGACTACAAGCGCTTTTTCAGCGGAAAGACCGACGATGGCCCATAATTTCGCGATCAACGACGACGTTCATCACCAGCAGCAGGGGCCGCAGGGCCGCGCCGTGGCGAAGGAACGAAGCGTCTACACCATCGTTTCCTGCCTGCCGATCGAAGCCGACGGCCGCCCGCGCTATCGCATCAGGAGCAAATCCGAGAATGTTGAGCGCGTCGTGACCGAGGAGCAGATCTCCAGGCTCGGCTGACCTCAAGCCTACTGCGCCTTCTCGTGCGCTGCGGTGCCGATCGCCTTGTAATCGTAGGTCGGATAGAACTCGGTGCGGTAACTGCCCCAGGCCGTGTTCTCGAGGATGCGGTTGACCTCGCGCAATCGCGACGCCGGCAGCCGCAGTGTGACCACCTGTCCGATCCCCATCATGACATACCAGCTCACGACTTCGACGCCGTCAGGCGGGAAAGCCTTGTAGTATCCCTGCCGGTGAAGCTGCGCGTTGAGTTCGCTCAGGGGCCGCGACTGGTCATGTTTGAGGAATACGGTGAGCATCACGGCGTTGTCGGCCGTCGGCGGGGCGTTCTCCGCCGCTGCCGGTGGGTTTTGCGCCGCCACGCCCGAGCTGAACGTCAGGACGCCGGCCAGCACGGCCATCGCCATCCATAATCCCTTTGCCTGCGACATCGCGGTCTCCCTTTTTGGATTCGTTGCGGGATGATTTGGGCCTCGATCATTGCGGGGCTGCCGGCGCATGTAATCAGGGCGATGCCGCGAGCAAGCCGTCGCGCGCAACGGGCGTCGAGGGGGAAGGGAGACGCCGGCTTGGGGCGCCGACAGGAAATCACACCGAGAACCGGCGGAGGTCTATTAACAAAGCAAATGCGCTCACCGTTAAAATACGGGGCTGGCGCGCAACGGCTTTTATGTTCGGAGCACGTATTTCGGCTGAAGACACCCTGATTTCGAATGATTTTGGCCCGATTTAGTCCGGCGGCGAGACGGGTTGGCGGATTTCTCCGTATTCTTACCAGTTAAGAAATTAACCATGAAAGAGGGTGGAACCGATAAAATAGTTATATGTCGGGACAAGATCATCGCGCCGCTGATTCGCACTTCACGAAGTGGATGGAAAACGTCACACCTCTCGAAGAGAATCCTGAGATCGTCCAGCTATCCGCCGCGCGCTCGCGTGCCGCGGAAGAGGCGGGAGCGGCGATCGCCCGGCAATTGAACGGACCGCTGACAGCGCTGCTGCTCTACATGAATGAAATCAAGCAGCACAGCCACCAGCTTTCGCAGGGATCCGGCAACCGGCTCTACCTGCAACAGGTGGTGGAGAACGCGCTTCAGCAAACCGAGCGCGTCTGCGCTCTGGTGAAGCAGATGTCGGACAATCATCCGGTGTCCGACGCCGTTCGCAAGCAGGCGGGCGAGGGCCAGGCCGGCCGCTCCGCGGATGGCGCCCGCAGGCCGGGCCTGATGTTGGCCCCGGGATCAGGCCAGAAGCCTCTGACCAGGCGCGAGCGCGAGGTGCTGAGCCTGATCAGCGAAGGTTGCTCCAACAAGCAAGGCGCCTTGCGGATGAATATCAGCCCAAGAACATTCGAGAGCCATCGCGCCGAGGCCATGCGCAAGCTTGGCGCCCGCAACACCGCGGATCTGGTTCGCAAGGCGCTGCTGCAGCCCGCCTGATCTATCCCGAAGCGAAGCTTGCGATGCGCGGCTAAGCGGCGCGGTTTTGCGCTGCCGGAATCGGAGGCTTGCGATTCTGCGCGATCGGGCCGTTCTGCCGTTCAGCAAAAATCTTCCATCAAGGAGCGACTGCGCGCCGCGGGGCGCGGCGAGCGCGTCGGCTTGGGCTCTTCCGGGATGATCGTGATGGTCCACGCCGCCGGAACGCTCGACTTGCTTGCCACGATCGATCGAACGTGGCCGGTGACCGCCGATCCGGCCGAATGCACGGTTGCAGTCCTGCCATTGAACTGGGCGATACGGAGACGCCGCACTTCTTTCTGATCGCTCGTTTCAAACGTGAACATGAGGGCACTCCCTTGGTCCACGCAACTATCCTCAGTCAACGTTATCCGGAGGTGAAAATCTCAAACCGTAGAAGTACGGCTAACTGCGCGTCTGCGGTGTGCAGCGCGCTCTTCCGGGATGGTGTCAGCCGGCTGCGTCGGGAAACACCGCTTCCATCTTGGTCTTCAGCGTTGCGGCGTTGAACGGCTTGACGATGTAATTGTTGACGCCGGCCTTCTTCGCGGCGATCACGTTTTCGGTCTTGGATTCAGCGGTGATCATGATGAAGGGCGTCTTGGAGAATTCCGGGCTGGCACGGACTTCCCTGAGCAGGTCGTAACCGGTCATCGGCTCCATGTTCCAGTCGGAGATCACGAGGCCGTATCGCTTGGTCTGCATCTTGGCGAGCGCAGCCGATCCATCGCTGGCCTCGTCGACATTCTCGAATCCGAGCTGCTTGAGAAGGTTGCGGATGATGCGGATCATGGTGCTGTAGTCATCGACTACCAGGATCGGCATCGACAGATCAAAAGCCATGTTCGTACTCCGCGCAAACAATATGCCGCCGAACCCAGGTGAATGCGCGTTGCACGCGAAAGAGTCTCGAACCCGCACCCGTCAGCACCGTGACAACTATCAGGGCTCGTTGAACAGCGCGTTAATCCCCTGCGGGACCGAAACGCCGCAGAAGTCGCGATTGGCCGTAGTAATACGGTGAGGCAGGGGGGCGTCGCAATCTTCGCGCGCAACGGCGATGCGAGGCGTACCGCAGATCGGGCTGCGGCCGTGGTCGATCGCAGCAAAGCGATTACGCAGCCGCGCTGTGGATGCGCGGATGCAGCAGCCTCGTGTACTGCGCCCTGACCGTCGCGTAGCATTCGCAGGACGTCTTGATCAGGCCGTCCACGTTGGTGATTTCGATATGCCCGCGGCTGTAGTGGATGAAGTCCGCTTGCTGCAGCGTATGGGCCACCAGCGAAACGCTGTTGCGGCGTGCGCCGATCATCTGGGCCATCGCTTCCTGGGTCAGGACCAGCTTGTCGCTGCCGGAGAGGTCGCGTGTATGCAACAGGCATCGCGCCAGCCGGGATTCCACCGTGTGCGAGGCATTGCAGCCGGCGGTCTGCTGGATTTGCGCATAGACGGCGAGGCCGTGCCGCGTCAGCGCGGTGCGCAACGTCGCGCTCTGGTCGGCGGCAGCACGAAGCTGGTCGAGATCGATCGTCGAGGCCGCGCCCGGCACCAGCACCACGGCGGTGTTCAACGCCACGGCGTCGCCGAGGGCGGCGAATGCACCGAAGATGCTGTCGCGGCCGATCATCGCGATCTGGACGTGCTCGCCGCGCGCGAGCTTCACGACCAGCGAGATGACGCCCTTGTGCGGAAGGTACGCACGCTTGAGCGTTTCGTCGACTTCGACCAGCACCATCTCCTGGCTGAGATCGGCGGCGCGCAGATGCGGGCGGATCAATTCGAAATCATCCGCGGTCAGCGAGGACAAGAATCCATTCGGAGAACGAGGAGCTGAATCCAAAGCAGTCTCCTGCCTTACGGCCAAGCCGGTCTCTGGCGTCTGCTGCGTACAGTCCGAACTGCAGGATGATCCTCGCACATTATATTGGCAAGAAAAACTGGCAAACGTGGATCGATGGCACCGGCGCATCGGCTCGGCCAGGTGGGCTTTAACCGCTCCGACGCTTCGCGATGCAAGCACGGCGATGCGACCTCGCCGCCGGCAACCTTGCGAACATCTTCGAAGCAGCGGCCGCGCGAGTTGCCCTGGCAGGCGAGCTACAAATTCCCAATCCGGATCAGCCCAGGTTGTGGAACCGACCTTATACACTGTAGAGGGCAGACAGAGTGGCCTGTTTTCGACGGAGATGCGGTAGTGCACTGATTCGCAAGATAAAACTGCCGCACGATCAGCCGAGAGGTTCCCTTTGTGGAACCGCCGGTGGACGGAGCGCGTCCTACGCCGCGAGGGAGATGGATCATGCGTCGCATCTTGGTGGTCGATGACGATCCCATGGTCTGCTCGGCCATCGAGGTCTATCTCGAACGTCACGGCTTTGAGGTGACGGTAGCCGATGGCGGCGAAGCTGGGCTGCGCGCGCTGGAAGATTCCGGCTTCGACCTGATGCTCGTCGATATCTTCATGCCGCACATGCGCGGCTTCGAATCGATCAGGATTTTTCACGAGCGTGCGCCGACGATTCCCCTGGTTGCGATGTCGGGATACGCCTTTGCCAATCTCGATTCGCCGGCGCCGGACTTCCTGCGCATGGCGCTCGAGCTCGGTGCCACGCGCTGCCTGCGCAAGCCGTTCACGCCGGGCGCGCTGCTGGCGGTCGTCAACGAATGTCTCGCCGAAGCCCGCTCCCGTTTCAGCGGCATCGCCCAGTCGAACTAGCGGCCGGCGAATTTCTCTCCGCAGCAATCGCCAGAATTTTTGCAAGCCGCGGTCACGGCCACTTAACCGTACTTTTACGGTTTGCTGCTTAGCTCAGCTTTAACCATCGGCAGTTCAGTGTCCGATTGCTGCAAATCAGAGCCGCCAAGTTGAGGCATTGTTAAATCTCGCTCTGTATTGCTGGCATGGCCAAAGAAATGGCTTCGAAACCAGAAGGAAATAGACATGTCAGGCATTGTCCTCTCCGCGTCGGTTCGCCAGAACCTCCTCTCCCTCCAGTCGACCGCTGATCTGCTCGCCACCACGCAGAACCGCCTTGCCACCGGCAAGAAGGTCAACACGGCCCTCGACAATCCCACGAACTTCTTCACCGCGCAGTCGCTCGATTCGCGCGCCGGTGACATCAACAACCTCCTCGACGGCATCGGCAACGGCGTGCAGGTGCTGCAGGCCGCCAACACCGGCATCACCTCGCTGCAGAAGCTGGTCGATACCGCAAAGTCGATCGCCAACCAGGCGCTGCAGAGCGCGGTTGGTTACTCCACCAAGTCGAACGTGTCGGCGACGATCGCCGGCGCCACCGCCACCGACCTGCGCGGCACCAACAGCTACACCAATGCGACCGCGAGCAGCAACGTGCTCTATACTGGTGCCGCGGGTGGCACCACTGCAGCAGGCTCTACAGCTCTGATCGGCGGTGTCGGCGGATCGACTGCGTTCGGTGTTAAGCTGAACAACAACTCGACGCCGGCCGCGATCACCTCCGCGACCGTGATTGCTGCGACTTCCGCCGTTGCGTCGGACGCCCTTGCTGATACCGTTGCGGCGACCGGCCTGGCCGGCAAGAGCATCACCGTTAATGGCAAGACGATTACGTTCTCGGCAACGGCTACCCCCGCTGCCGCCACTCTCCCCGCCGGTTCGGGTGTGCTCGGCAACGTCGTGAACGACGGCAACGGCAATTCGACCGTTCATCTCGGCACCGCCGCGACCAGCGCCACGACCGTTGGCGACATCCTGAACGCGATCGACCTTGCCAGTGGCGTCAAGACCTCAGTCAACACCGCCGGTGTGGCGGCATATACGACGGCTTCGAACACCCAGGCCAGCAGCGTCACCGCGGCAGGCGAACTGGCGATCTCGTCCACAGGCGGCGGCACCACCACTATCACCGGCGCCAACGACATTCTGAAGTTCTTCGGCTTGACCAGCGCGACCGGTTCCAGCACCGGCACCGTCACGGTGGGCAGCGTGACCAGCTCGAACACGACGGCCAACCTGGTGCAGGACGGCTCGACGCTCAACGTCAACGGCAGGACCATCACCTTTACGTCGGCGAAGGCGCCTGCCGCAGCGGCCGTCCCGGCCGGCTCCGGCGTCAGCGGCAACATCGTGACCGATGGCGCCGGTAACTCGACCGTCTACCTGCAGGGCGCGGCGATCTCTGACGTGCTAAACGCCATCGACCTGGCGACCGGCGTCAAGACGACCGTCAACGCAGGCGGCACCGCGACGCTGTCGACCGCACAAGGTGTGACAGCCTCCTCGATCGCCGCCAACGGCCAGCTGCAGATCAGCACCGGCACTGCCTCGGACCTCAACATCACCGGCACGGGCAATGCGCTCTCCGCGCTCGGCCTCGGCGGCAACCAGGGCACGGCTACGAGCTTCGAGGCCACCCGTACTGCTCTCGCTGGCGGCGTCGCCGGGAAGACCTTGTCCTTCACCTCCTTCAATGGCGGCACGGCGGTCAACGTCACCTTCGGCGACGGCTCCAACGGCACGGTCAAGACGCTCGACCAGCTCAACGCCGCGCTGCTGGCTAACAACCTCAGTGCGACGCTGGACTCGACCGGCAAGCTGACGATCTCGGCCACCAACGACTATGCGTCGACCACCATCGGTTCGGCGACATCGGGTGGTGCTATCGGCGGCACGCTCACCAGCGCGATCAGCTTCACCACCGCGTCGGCTCCCGTCGTCGATAATGCGGCGCAGACGGTTCGCAGCGGTCTGGTCAACCAGTTCAATGGCATCCTGGCCCAGATCACCACCACCGCAGCGGACGCGTCGTTCAACGGCGTCAACCTGCTCGGCGGCGATCAGCTCAAGCTGACGTTCAACGAGACCGGCAAGTCGACCCTGAGCATCACCGGCGTCAACTTCGATGCCGCCGGTCTCGGTCTGGCGAACCTGACGAGCGGCGTCGACTTCATCGACAACTCCGCCACCAACAAGGTCATTGCCAACCTGAGTTCGGCCTCGACCCTGCTGCGCTCCCAGGCTTCTGCCCTGGGTTCGAACCTGTCGATCGTGCAGATCCGTCAGGACTTCTCGAAGAACCTGATCAACGTGCTGCAGACCGGCTCGTCGAACCTGACGCTGGCCGACACCAACGAGGAAGCGGCGAACAGCCAGGCGCTGTCGACCCGCCAGTCGATCGCGGTGTCCGCGCTGGCGCTGGCCAACCAGAGCCAGCAGAGCGTGCTGCAGTTGCTCCGCTAATAAGCGGCAAATACAAGATCAAAACGGCGGGGATCTCCCCGCCGTTTTTTTATGAGCGTTCAATATTGTTATCCCGCACGGGATGCGCGTCGTCGATCGTCTCTCGATCGCGCAGTCGCATCACCGCAAACGCACAGCTCACGAAATTATTCACCATATCCGTATTAGCACGGACGGTGAAATTAACGCAGCCGTGAAAACCGAAGGGTTATTTCTACAGAAGGCCAGTATCTGATTTAGAGGGCGTGCTCATATGGATGATCTGTTGCGGGAGTTCCTGACGGAGACCAGCGAGAGCCTGGATACGGTCGACAATCAGTTGGTGCGGTTCGAGCAGGACCCGAGCGACGCGAAGATTCTGGATAACATCTTCCGCCTGGTCCACACCATCAAGGGCACCTGCGGTTTCCTGGGCCTGCCGCGACTGGAAGCACTGGCCCATGCCGGCGAGACCTTGATGGGCAAGTTCCGCGACGGCATGCCGGTCAAGGCCGAAGCCGTGACGCTGATCCTGTCGAGCATCGACCGCATCAAGGAGATCCTTGCAGGTCTCGAAGCCACCGAGACCGAGCCCGAGGGCACCGACGAAGACCTGATCGAGAAGCTGCATGCGATGGCCGAAGGCGGTCACCATGCGGCGGCAGCGCCGCCTGAGCCCGTGCCCGCGCCTGTCGTGGCGGCGCCGCCGGTTGCGCCCGCGATGACCAAGGGCACGCTGGTCGAGCAGGTGCTGGAACGCCCGTTGCGTCCGGGCGAAGTCTCGCTCGACGACCTCGAGCGCGCCTTCCGCGAGACCGCGACCGAAGCCGCGCCGGTTCCCGTCGCCAAGGCTGCGCCGGCGCCGGAGGCCAGGGAAGTAAAGGCAAAACCGGCCAAGCGCGCCGCTGCCGTCGAAGTCGACGGCGAGGTCGCCGACAAGGTCGCCAACCAGTCGATCCGCGTCAACGTCGACACCCTCGAACATCTGATGACGATGGTTTCCGAGCTGGTCTTGACCCGCAACCAGCTCCTGGAAATCTCCCGCCGCAACGAGGACACCGAGTTCAAGGTGCCGCTGCAGCGGCTCTCCAACGTCACCGCCGAGCTGCAGGAAGGCGTCATGAAGACGCGGATGCAGCCGATCGGCAATGCCTGGCAGAAGCTGCCGCGCATCGTGCGCGACCTCTCCGGCGAACTCGGCAAGCAGATCGAACTCGAGATGCACGGCGCCGACACCGAACTCGACCGCCAGGTGCTCGATTTGATCAAGGATCCGTTGACGCACATGGTGCGCAACTCCGCCGACCACGGCCTGGAGACCCCGGCCGAGCGGCTCGCCGCCGGCAAGGGCGAGCAGGGCACGATCCGGCTGTCCGCCTACCACGAGGGCGGCCACATCATCATCTGCATCGCCGACAATGGCCGCGGGCTGAACACCGAGCGGATCAAGGCCAAAGCGCTGCAGAACGGTCTCGTCACCGAGGCCGAACTGGAGAAGATGACCGAAGCCCAGATCCACAAGTTCATCTTCGCGCCGGGCTTCTCCACCGCCGCCGCCGTCACCTCGGTCTCCGGCCGCGGGGTCGGCATGGACGTGGTGCGCACCAATATCGACCAGATCGGCGGCACCATCGACATCAAGAGCGTGGCCGGCGAAGGTTCTTCCGTCACCATCAAGATCCCGCTGACCCTGGCGATCGTCTCGGCCCTGATCGTGGAAGCCGCCGGCGACCGCTTTGCGATCCCGCAATTGTCGGTGGTCGAGCTGGTGCGCGCCCGCGCCAACTCCGAACACCGCATCGAGCGCATCAAGGACACCGCGGTCTTGCGGTTGCGCAACAAGCTGTTGCCGCTGATGCACCTGAAGAAGCTGTTGAAGATCGACGACGGCTCGTCCAGCGACCCCGAGAACGGCTTCATCGTGGTGACGCAGGTCGGCAGCCAGACCTTCGGCATCGTGGTCGACGGCGTGTTTCACACCGAAGAAATCGTGGTCAAGCCGATGTCGACCAAGCTGCGGCACATCGACATGTTCTCCGGCAACACCATTCTGGGCGATGGCGCCGTGATCATGATCATCGACCCCAACGGGATTGCCAAGGCGCTCGGCGCCTCCGGCGCCTCGGCCCATGAGATGGCCGACGAGGCCTCCGCGGCGCATGCCATGTCCGGCGAGCAGCTCACCTCGCTGCTCGTGTTCCGCGCCGGCTCCTCGCAGCCCAAGGCGGTGCCGCTCGGCCTCGTCACCCGGCTGGAAGAGATCGCCACCGACAAGATCGAGCTCTCCAACGGCCGCTACATGGTGCAGTACCGCGACCAGCTCATGCCGCTGGTGCAGATGGCCGGCGTCACGGTCCAGAGCACCGGCGCGCAGCCGATCCTGGTGTTCGCCGACGACGGCCGCTCGATGGGGCTCGTGGTCGACGAGATCATCGACATCGTCGAGGAGCGGCTGCACATCGAGGTCGCCGGCCAGCAGGACGGCATTCTGGGTTCCGCCGTGATCAAGGGCCAGGCCACCGAGGTGATCGACGTCGGCCACTTCCTGCCGATGGCGTTTGCCGACTGGTTCTCGCGCAAGGAGATGCGGGCCTCCTCGACCGCGCAATCGGTGCTCTTGGTCGACGACTCCGCCTTCTTCCGCAACATGCTGGCGCCGGTCTTGAAAGCCGCCGGCTACAAGGTGCGGGTCGCCGTCAACGCCCAGGAGGGGCTCTCGGCGCTGCGCTCGGGCCAGACCTTCGACGTGGTGCTGACCGACATCGAGATGCCCGACATGAACGGCTTCGAGTTCGCGGAAGTCATCCGCGCCGACAACAATCTGGGCACGCTGCCGATCATCGCGCTGTCCTCGCTGGTGTCGCCGGCGGCGATCGAGCGCGGCCGGCAGGCCGGCTTCCACGACTACGTCGCCAAGTTCGACCGCCCCGGCCTGATCGCGGCGCTGAAGGAACAGACCGCCGAGACCCGGCGCGCGGCCTAAGCAAGCCTGGCCGGGGCATTAAGGAAGTTAGACCATGACAACCAAGACCGAGACCATCGAGGGCACCGTGGCCGAATACGTCACCGCCGTGATCGGCGGGCAATTGTTCGGCCTGCCGATCTCCCGCGTCCAGGACGTGTTCATGCCGGAACGGCTGACGCGGGTGCCGCTGTCCTCCGCCGAGATCGCCGGCGTGCTCAATCTGCGCGGCCGCATCGTCACCGTGGTCGACATGCGCGCCCGGCTCGGCTTGCCGAAGAACGACGACGGCAAGCCGCCGATGGCGGTCGGCGTCGACTTGCGCGGCGAGTCCTACGGCCTGTTGATCGACCAGATCGGCGAGGTGCTGCGGCTGCCCGACAATGGCCGCGAGGAAAACCCCGTCAACCTCGACCCCCGCTTCGCCAAGCTCGCCGGCGGCGTGCACCGCCTCGACGGCCAGCTCATGGTCGTCCTCGACGTCGATCGCGTTCTCGAAATCATGCCGAAAACAACCCTCGCAGCGTAGCGCTCGTCAAGCAAGGAGGCCGAGATGAAAACCTGTCTTGTCGTCGATGACTCCAGCGTCGTGCGAAAGATCGCGCGCCGCATCCTGGAAGAGCTGGACTTCCAAATTACTGAAGCCGAGGACGGCGAGCAGGCGCTTGAAGCCTGCAAGAATGCCATGCCCACGGCAGTTCTGCTCGACTGGAATATGCCGGTCATGGACGGCTACGAATTCCTCGGCCATCTGCGCCGCCTGCCCGGCGGCGACGCGCCCAAGGTGGTGTTCTGCACCACCGAGAACGGCATGGATCATATTTCTCGTGCGCTGCATGCCGGCGCTAATGAATACATCATGAAGCCGTTCGACAAGGACATCGTCGCGGCAAAATTCCAGGAAGTCGGCCTGGTCGCGCTCTCGGAACAGAGCCCGATCTAAATCTTATCGCTTGTCCTTGAGAGGCTCCCGTGACCCCGCCAGACTATGAGTATCTGCGCAAGCTCCTGAAGGATCATTCCGGTCTCGACCTGTCCGCAGACAAGCAATACCTGATCGAAAGCCGCCTGCTTCCGCTCTCGCGCAAATGCGGTGTGTCGGGCATCGGCGAACTCGTGCAGAAAATGAAGGGCGGATCGTCATCGATCACCGTCCAGGTGGTCGAGGCCATGACCACCAACGAGACCTTCTTCTTTCGCGACAAGGTGCCCTTCGAACACTTCCGCGATACGATCATGCCGGAGCTGTTGAAGGCGCGCGCCAGCCGCAGGAGCATCAGGATATGGTGTGCCGCCGGCTCGACCGGCCAGGAGCCGTATTCGCTTGCCATGTCGCTGAAGGAAATGGGCGCGGCGCTTGCCGGCTGGCGGATCGAGATCATCGCGACCGACCTGTCGCAGGAAGTGCTCGAAAAATCGAAGTCGGGCGTCTACAGCCAGTTCGAGGTCCAGCGCGGCCTTCCGATTCAGCTTCTCGTCAAATATTTCAAGCAGAACGGCGAACTGTGGCAGATCAGTCCGGAACTGCGCGGCATGGTGCAGCATCGCCAGCTCAATCTGCTGCACGATTTCTCCCAGTTCGGCACTTTCGACGTCATCTTCTGCCGGAACGTCCTGATCTATTTCGATCAGGAGACCAAGATCAATATCTTTGGCCGCCTCGCCAAGACAATGGAAGGCGATGGCTTCCTGGTGCTGGGCGCGGCGGAAACGGTCGTCGGCCTGACTGATGTCTTCAAGCCGTTCCCGGACAGGCGCGGCCTCTATCGGCCGAGCGGCGCGCGTGCCGCATCTCCGCAGGGCGCAGCGGCAATGCCAAAAATCGCGGCAATGGCGGGACGGTGAGCGATGACAGAGGACGGCAAAGGCACGGAGCGGGTTACATTCAGCCGCGGCTATGATGTCTGCATCATGGCGATTGACGGGACCTGGCGCAGGGACTGCCAGCTCAACGCGATCTCGGACACCGACGCCGAACTGACTGTGGAAGGCTCCATTCAAGGCCTCAATCTCAAGGAGTTCTTCCTGCTGCTGTCGTCGACCGGCCTCGCCTATCGCCGGTGCGAGCTCGTTCGTGTCAACGGCACGGAAATGGACATCCGCTTCCTGAGAGGCAAGCACAGCAAGAAAAAGTCAGGCGCGTCGTCAAAATCCGAAGAGGCGATGAGCTGAAGCGGATGGCTCTGCGGGGCCAAAGGCCCCGGAGAGCGCAGACGATTTGGTCAGCAGTTTCGATCCGTATTGTCCGAGGTCGCGATAGGCGGTGCCTGCCGCCTTTGTGTAGCGGGGAGATACGTCGTCAAGCACGATGACGTTGATGGAACTCTCGGGAGCGCCGGGCGAAACTTCCAATCATTTGTTCAATCAGTCGCAGGCTGTTCTGGACGTGTTCGACCAAGTTGATGCGTTGCTACTTGTGCGTTAAGCCGCGGTCCCGTACAAATACGGTCCGGTATGAAGTTCAATACCGTTATCCGAGTGTGCGTCACATTCAACCACGCATGGACGATGGAACATGGCTGAAAAAGCCCCCTCCCGCGGGGAAATTTTCGTAGTCGATGACGATCCAGCCGTTCGCGACACGCTTTCGATGGTGCTGTCGGCAGCCGGCTATCAGGTCATCTGTTTCGCCGACGGCGCCGCGCTGCTGGCGATTGCACGAACACGGACGCCAGCCTGCATCCTGCTCGACGTGCATATCCCCGGTAAGTCCGGCCTCGATATTCTGAAAGAGCTTCATGGTGAGGACTACCCTGCACCGATCTTCATGGTCTCGGGGCAGGGCGATATCGCCATGGCGGTCAGCGCCATCAAGAACGGCGCGCTGGACTTCATCGAAAAGCCGTTTCGCGGCAGCGAAATCGTGGCAAGACTCGATGAGGCGATCGAGGCCTATGCTCGCCGGCAGGCGCAAAGTACGTCGTCGCGCATCGCGGCCCTGCATTTTCCGGGACGGGAACCGCTCACGCGACGCGAACGCGAGGTGCTGGAGCAGTTCACCGCCGGCGCTTCCAACAAGGAAGCAGGGCGGCATCTCGGGATCAGCCCGCGCACGATTGAGGACCACCGCGCCAATATCATGAAGAAACTCGGCGCGCGGAATGCCGCCGATCTGGTTCGCATCGTGATGACCACCCAGCGACAGGGCCAGATCTGATCCAAGGCTGGTCTGATCCAAGGCTGGTCAAGGCTGATCGCAGGCCGGATCCACCGTAGCCTTGCGCTGGATGCAGGTGCCACCGTTGCGATCAATCGGCGAGCGCTTTGCGGATCATCATCGCCATATCCGATTTCCGATAGGGCTTGGCGAGCAGCAATACGCCTTCGTCGAGTCGCCCGTGATGAATGATGGCATTCTCGGTATAGCCCGAGGTGAACAGTACCCTTAGTCCGGGCCTGGCCTTCGCTATCTCGTCGGCGAGCTGGCGGCCGTTCATGCCGGGCATGATCACGTCGGTGAACAGCAGATCAAACGGACGGCCGGTATGGACCAACGCGAGGGCTTCAGTGGCGTTCGCCGCATCCAGCGTGACGTAACCGAGTGAATGCAGTTGCGCCAGCACATAGTCGCGCACCAGCTTGTCGTCCTCCACTACCAGAATTGTTTCATGGCCGCTCTCGACAGCCGGCGCCAGTGTAGCCTCGGCCGCCGGCAATGCGCCCGTGGCCGGCGGCAGATACATCTTGATCGTCGTGCCATGGCCTTCTTCGCTGTAGATCATGACGTGGCCGGCCGATTGTTTGATGAAGCCGTACACCATGCTCAGCCCGAGGCCGGTACCTTTGCCGGGCCCCTTCGAGGTGAAGAACGGATTGAATACCTTGTCGAGCATCGCAGTCGGAATGCCGGTTCCGGTATCGCTCACCCCAATCATGGCGTAGCGACCGGGCCGGACGTCGCTGTGCATCCTCGCATAATTGTCGTCGAGCATGACGAAGCCGGTTTCGATGATGAGCTTGCCGCCATCGGGCATCGCGTCGCGGGCGTTTAGGGCCAGATTGAGGATCGCGGTGGCGAGTTGATTGGGATCGACGATCGCAGCGCACGTTTCGTCTTCGAACACGGATTCGATCTCGACATGCTCGCCGAGCGTCCGCTGCAGCAGTTTCGCGGTGTCGATGATCAGCGTGTTGACGTCGGTTACCTTCGGCTCCAGCGGCTGCTTGCGCGCGAAGGCGAGCAGGTGCTGGGTGAGGTCGGCGCCGCGTGAGGCCGCCTCGTCGATCATTCGCGTGATGGCGGCAAGCTGCGGTTCGCCCTTGACGGCGTCGGCCAGAATTTCGATCGTTCCGGTGATCACCGTCAGGATATTGTTGAAGTCGTGCGCGATGCCGCCGGTGAGCTGTCCCATCGCCTCCATCTTCTCGGCCTGCCGGATCCTGTCCTCGGCCGCGATCCTGTCGGTGAGATCGCGCATGAAGCCGTTGAACACGAATCCGTTGCGTCGCCGAAGCGCGGTAATGCTGAGCTCGACCTTGA
This sequence comes from Bradyrhizobium sp. AZCC 1578, assembly GCF_036924675.1. Taxonomy (NCBI): domain Bacteria; kingdom Pseudomonadati; phylum Pseudomonadota; class Alphaproteobacteria; order Hyphomicrobiales; family Nitrobacteraceae; genus Bradyrhizobium; species Bradyrhizobium sp. AZCC 1578. The sequence continues at coordinate 3,665,087 of NZ_JAZHRZ010000001.1, read as the reverse complement.
TTTCCTTTCCATCTCGCCGCATCGCCTCGATTTCGAAGCGGCGGTCGAGGATGGCGGCCTCGCCGGTGCGCAGAAACCGCTCCAGGCCGGCCTTGTGCGCGGCGCGATGGACATCGGGAATGATCAGCTCGCTCAGTTTGGTGCCGATCGCCTCCGCGCGCGACCAGCCGAATATCTTCTCCGCCTGCGAGTTCCAGTCGGTGACGATGCCCTGATCGTCCATCTGCACGAAGGCATCGAGCGCGGTGTCGATGATGCCGCGCGCGAGCTGTTCGCTTTCGCGCAACGTCTCTTGCGCCAACCGGCCCTCGGTCATGTCGCGGCCGACGAAGAAGAAGCGCTTGACCGGCTCGGACCATGTCCCGAGCCATGACAACCACACCTCTCGTCCGTCCTTGTGAATGCAGCGGGTATCGGACATCTTCGGGCGCAGCCCGCGCCGTGCTGCACGCATTTCCCGACGCGAGGTCTCGAGGTGGTCGGTGTGGATGAAATCCTCGCCGCTGCGTCCGATCATTTCTTCCGGCCGATAACCCAATATGGCCTCGCAGCTCGGGCTGATCTGAACCAGGAATCCTCGGGAATCCATCACCATGATCAGATCCTGCGAGGTCTCGAAGATGCGGCGAAGCTCTTCGGTCTGTTGCCGCAGCACCTGCCTGGTCTTGTTGGTTTCGGTGATGTCGCGTGCCACCTTCGAGATGCCGATGGTCGCGCCTGAGGGGGCCTTGATTGGGGAGACGCTGAGCGAGACTTCGATCCGGCTGCCATCTTTTTTCAGGCGGACGGTTTCATGTTGCTCGATCCGTTCGCCCGAGCCGATCCGGCGTAACGTGTCATGCAACTCGGGCAGCCGGTCCATCGGAACGACAAGGGTGATGCTCTTGCCCACAGTTTCCGCAGCCGTGTACCCGTACAGCCGCTCCGCGGCCGAATTCCAGCCGGTGATCGTGCCATTGAGCGACGTCGTGACGATGGCGTCACTGGAGGATTCGACCGCTGCGCTGAACAGCCGTTCCCGTTCCGCGTGATGATCGCGCGCAGCTACGGTGCGGCGATGCTCCTCGACCTCCTGTTGGAGCGCTGCGGTTTTTGCATTGATCTCCTCGATCGCGTGCGCAAACGCCCGCGCGAGCACGCCGGTCTCGCCGCGCGCATCGACCGGGATGGCCGCCTTCCCTTTAGCCACGCCCTGAACGGCTTCGGTCAGCCGGACGATCGGCCGGGCCAGCGACCTCGCGATCAGCAGCGCCAGCACTGCTGCGCACAACACCGCGATCGCCCCGACCAGAAACGAGGTATTTTGGATGCTTGCTGCCGGCGCCATGATCACAGCGTTCGGGGCGGTCTCGATGACCCCAACCCATTCGGAACCGGCCAGGACGGCGGGAGCAAACGCGACACCGTTGGATCGCCCAGCCTGGTCCGCAACGATTTCGGCGCTACCTTGTTTTGCTCCGGCCTGCGACGCCAGATGCGGGAAGTCAGCTTTCCAGTCGTTGGGTTTGCCGAGCAACAAGCCGAATTCGCGCGACCGGTCGGGGTGAATGAGATAGTCGCCCTGCCGGTTGACGACGTAGATCGTCTCGCCCGGCCACGCCGATGCTCTGATACGGTCGAACGCGCGCCGCATGTCGACATTGATCATGAAAATTCCGAACGGCTTGCCGTCGGTCGTGAAAATCGGCGTCGCGACGCGGACTGTCGGCCGGTGCACCTCTTCGATCAGACCGTTGAAGCGGCCGAGATCGAGCGGCGAGACGTAGAGCTGTTTAGGACCGAGCCGGATCGTTTCCTGGAAATAGCCGCGATCGCCTCGCTTCTGCAGGCCCGCTTCAGGGACGATCCGAACCGTGCCGTTCGGTCCATTGCGGTCGACGCGGACCAGCTCGCGGCCGTCGTCGTCGAGGCCGACAATTCGAAACATCGCGTATGTCGGCTTGGCTTCAAGTTCCGCAGCGAAACGTGACGCTATCCGGTCGCGCCAGATCTTTTCGGAGACGCCATCGACCGGATCGATGCCGCCCGCCTGGCGGGCGCGGACCAGTCCGTGCAACGCCACCGCCGAGCGAAAGCCAGCAACATCTCCGGTCGCGCTCGCCGCGTAATATTCCAGATCGGTCGCAAGCTGCCGTGAATGCGTCTCGATGCGGTCGCGGGCACGCTGCAGGAGCGCCTGTTCCAGGTTGTGATAGCTCAGCCATCCGACCGCGGTAACCGCGATCGCGACCAACGCAATCATCGCGATGGCTAGCCTGGTTGTGAGCGTCATGTCGGTGTTCGCTCGCCCTCCCGCTCCAATCCAGCAATCCACCGGACGAATCGGATGCTATGGCGCATTACGGGCAGGACGCAACACCGCGGGGCGTGGCGGCGAGCCACGTTCAACGGCTTCCAGGCAGCCCGTGACGGCAGCCAGAAGGTCGGCCGGCCGGAACGGCTTCTGCAGACTGGAAATCGCCCCGAGCTTGGTCGCCATGGTCAGGAAGTCGGGCGCCGATTCCGCTTCGGGCGAGATCGGCCGGCCGGAGATGACAATGATCGGCATGTGCGGCCGCTGTTGGCGAACCATCCGCATGGTTTCAAATCCGTCCATTCCAGGCATAAAAATGTCGAGGAACAGCAAATCGAAATCGCCGCTCTGGCACAATGCGAGGCCGTGTCGCCCGTCACCGGCGGTGACCACGCTATGCCCGGCGCGCTCCAGCAGCAGGCGGACGGTCATCTGGACCGCCACATCGTCATCCACGACGAGAATCTTTGCCAAATTGAAAGGTTATCCGGCCCCGCTGGAATCAAGTCACGGCAGGCTGCGAGTTTTGCCGAATCCTCGTATTGCCGCAACTGCTCCCCCGGCAGGAACGTTCCGGTTGGGCGGTCAAAAAAGCCGGCGCAAAATGCCGGTATGGCAAGCAGATTCGGAACCTCGCGCCTGCGAGCGTGATTCCTGATGTCGCAGCAGTCAGTTGCTGAGATATTCCGGATAGCGCGAGCGAATTTGGTCGAGTTCGCTCAGTGTTCCCGACAAATGGGTACGCAGGTGCTTCTGCGCCTCTTCGGGTTGGCCGGCCTCGATCGCTTTTGCAATCAGCTTGTGATGGCGCAGGATATCCTGCGCCTTGCCGGGGGAGGGCAGATGCAACCGGCGCAGCCGGTCGATATGTCCGCTGCGGCTGCGCACCAGCGACCAGATGTCCTGCTTGTCGGTGGCGGCGTAGAGCTGGGCATGGAACTCGTTGTCGGCGGCCATGAATTTTTCGAAGTCGCCGGCTTTCGCGAATTGCTGTTGGCGGACGATGGTCGCATGGAGCTCGGCCGCCAAGGCTTCGTCATGGCGCATTGCCAGCATGCGGACAATTTCGAGCTCGACCGCCTGCCGCAGGAAATGCGCCTGCTGCGCCAGCCGCACGTCGACCCGGCTGACCACCGTGGCATATTGCGGAAAGACGTCGACCAGCCCTTCCTCCTCGAGCCGCATCAGCGCATCTCGGATCGGTGTCGAACTCACCCCGAATTGCCCGGCCAGCGCAGCGCGCGATAGCGGCGATCCCGGCGGCAGCTCCAGCGAAATGATCATGCCGCGCAGGCGCTCGAACACCTGCGGCGCGGCCTGACGATCGCGATCGAGCCGATCGGCGGAGCGCGGAACGGTCCGGCGGGAAACGATCTGGGATGCAGCCATCGAACGAATCGGCCTCAGAAGGCGCTTGCTTCAAATGCACTAATACATTAGTGCATTTCCTTCGAGGCGTCAATGAAACGCCGGAGGAGATGCACAATGAGAAACAGAATGTGGAGCGCCTGCGCGGGCGCCGTCGCGGCGCTTGCCATGGTGCTGCCGGGCTCTCAGGCCGCGGCCCAGCAGAAGACGGAGATTTCGCTGTCGCGGCAGCCGGGCATTTTCTACATGCCTTCGCACATCATGGAAAAACACAAGCTGATCGAGAAGCACGCAGCTTCGCTCGGCGTGCCCAGCGTCACCACCAAGTGGATCAACTTAAGCGGCGGCGGCGCGCAGACCGACGCGCTATTGGCAGGCAGCGTCGATATCCTCAACACCGGGACCGGCAATCTCTTGTTGCTGTGGGATCGCACCCGCGGCGGCGTCAAGGGCATCGTCGCCACCTCGGCGCAACCGATGACGCTGATCAGCCGCGATCCGAATATCAAGTCGATCAAGGATTTCGGCCCGAACGACAAGATCGCGGTGCCGACGGTGAAGGTCTCGACCCAGGCGATCGTGCTGCAGATCGCGGCAAGCGAGATCTTCGGCGCCGACCAGTGGTCGAAGCTCGATGCCAGCACGGTACAGCTCGGCCATCCCGACGCCTATGTGGCGATGACCAATGCCCAGCACGAGGTCCGCAACCATTTTGCGATCCCGCCGTTCACCTTCCTCGAACTGAAGAACGTCCCCGGCGCGCATGTGGTGCTGTCGTCGCCGGACGTGATGGGCGGCCCGCTCAGCCAGGCCCAGTTCTTCACCACGACCAAATTCGCCGACGCCAATCCGAAGATCGTGCAGGCCGTGCGCGACGCCACCAAGGAAGCGCAGGATTTGATCCGCAGCGACACCAGGGCCGCGGTTGAGATCTACAAGGAAGTCACCGGCGACAAGACCAGCGTCGAGGACCTGCTGGCCTGGCTGAAGGAGCCCGGCATGATGGAATGGAACCTGCAGCCGCAGGGTACCATGAAGTTCGCCGCGCATCTGTTCAAGGTCGGCACGCTGAAGACCATGCCCAAGGCGTGGACCGATTATTACCTGCCGGTCGTGCACGACCTGAAGGGCAATTGATCGACATGGCCGCGCTTCTCGACGTCAGTGACGTAACACTGCGCTACAAGACCTCGAGCGCAGTCGTGACCGCGACCGAGCGGGTCAGCTTCACGGTCGATCGTTCCGATCGCTTCGTGCTGCTCGGCCCCTCCGGTTGCGGCAAGTCGACGCTGTTGAAAGCCGTCGGCGGCTACATGAGGCCGAGCGAGGGCAAGATGCGGATCTCGGGCCGCGAAATATCCGAGCCCGGCGCCGACCGCATGATGATTTTTCAGGAGTTCGACCAGCTTCTGCCGTGGAAAACGGTGCTGGAGAACGTGATGTTTCCGCTGCTGATGACACGGAAACTGCCGCGCAAGGAAGCGGAGATGCGGGCGCGCGCCTATATCGAAAAAGTCAGCCTCACCCGCGTCGTCGATGCCTATCCGCACACCCTATCCGGCGGCATGAAGCAGCGCGTCGCGATCGCGCGCGGCATGGCGATGGAGCCGGATATTTTGCTGATGGACGAGCCGTTCGCAGCCCTCGATGCGCTGACGCGGCGCACCTGCCAGGACGAACTGCTGCAGCTTTGGGCGGAGACCAAATTCACCGTGCTGTTCGTCACCCATTCGATCGCGGAGGCAATCAAGATCGGCAACCGCATCCTGCTGCTGTCGCCGCATCCCGGCCGGGTCAAGGCCGAGGTGATCGACGTCGACAAGGTTTCCGGCGAGGACGGCAGCGCGGCGCGGCTGGAAAAGCAGATCCATGATCTCTTGTTCGCCGACGCTGTCACGGCACACTAAAGGAGCGCGCGATGGGTGAGGCCAGAATTCTGTTGCGCGATGCCGCCGAACTGACGGCGGCGGTGCCGGCCGAGGTCGAGCGCAAGTTGACGGTGCTGGAGCTGTTGTGGAACGACGGCTTTGTACGCAAGGCCGTGATCATCATCTTCCTCGCCGCGGCCTGGGAGGCCTACGGCACCATCCTGAACAATCCGCTGCTGTTCCCGACCTTCCACGACACCATCGTCACCATGTTCGACAAGGTGCGCGACGGCACCATCCCCTTGCGTGCCTGGGCGTCGCTGAAGGTGCTGTTCATGGGCTATGCCGCAGGCATTGCGCTGGCCGCCATCTTCACGATTCTCGCGATCTCGACCCGGGTCGGCACGGATTTCCTCGAAACCATCACGGCGATGTTCAATCCCTTGCCGGCAATCGCGCTGTTGCCGCTGGCCCTGATCTGGTTCGGTCTCGGCAACGGCAGCCTCGTGTTCGTGCTGATCCATTCGGTGCTGTGGCCGGTCGCGCTCAACACCCATTCCGGCTTCAAGAGCGTCTCGAACACGCTGCGCATGGTCGGCCGCAATTACGGCCTGCGCGGATTGCCCTACGTATTCCGCATCCTGATCCCCGCGGCATTCGCCTCGATTCTGACGGGCCTGAAGATCGGCTGGGCGTTTGCCTGGCGTACGCTGATCGCCGCCGAACTGGTGTTCGGCGTGTCGTCGGGGCAGGGCGGCCTCGGCTGGTTCATCTTCGAGAACCGCAACTTGCTGGATATCCCCGCCGTGTTCGCCGGCCTGTTGACCGTGATCGTCATTGGCCTGATCGTGGAGAACCTGATCTTCCGCACGATCGAGCGCAACACCGTCCAGAAATGGGGGACTCAGTCATGAGCAACAAGAAGAACCCCGCTGATCTCCGCAGCGCGCGCTGGTTCGCGCCTGATGATCTCCGCGCCTTCGGCCACCGCTCGCGCGCCATGCAGATGGGCTACGCGCCGGAGGAATGGAAGGGCCGGCCTGTCATAGCGATCCTCAACACCTGGTCGGATGCGCAGCCCTGTCACATGCATTTCAAGAGCCGCGTCGACGACGTCAAGCGCGGCATCCTGATGGCGGGCGGCTTCCCGATGGAACTGCCGGCGCTGTCGCTGTCGGAATCGTTCCTGAAGCCGACCACCATGCTCTACCGCAACATGCTGGCGATGGATGCCGAGGAATTGTTGCGCGGCCATCCGGTCGATGGCGTGGTGCTGATGGGCGGCTGCGACAAGACCACGCCCGGCCTGCTGCTCGGTGCCACCAGCATGAACCTGCCGACGATCTATCTGCCGGCCGGGCCGATGCTGCGCGGCAACTGGAAGGGCAAGACGCTGGGTTCGGGCTCGGATGCCTGGAAATACTGGGACGAGCGCCGTGCCGGAAAAATCTCCGACAAGGACTGGGTTGACGTCGAGGCCGGCATCGCCCGCAGCTACGGCACCTGCATGACGATGGGCACGGCGTCGACCATGACGGCGATTGCGGAATCGATCGGCATGACGCTGCCGGGCGCCTCCTCGATTCCCGCAGCCGATGCCGGCCACATCCGCATGGCCTCCGAATGCGGCCGCCGCATCGTCGAGATGGTGTGGGAGGACCTGACGCCGGAGAAGATTCAGACCCGAAAAGCCTTCGAGAACGCGATTACGGTCGCGATGGCGATGGGCTGCTCGACCAATGCGATCATCCATCTGATCGCGCAGGCGCGCCGTGCCGGCCAGGACATCGGGCTCGACGATTTCGAGAAGGCCAGCCGCAAGGTGCCTGTGATCGCCAATGTGCGGCCGAGCGGCGACAAATATCTGATGGAAGATTTCTTCTACGCCGGCGGCCTGCCGGGCCTGATGAGCCGCATCAAGGAGCATCTGCATCTCGACGTCATGACGGTCACCGGCCAGACGCTCGGCGAGAACATCGCGCGCGCCGAAGTCTATAATGACGACGTTATCCGCACCATCGAGAATCCCATCTACAAGGAAGGTGCGCTTGCGGTGCTCAAGGGCAATCTCGCGCCCGATGGCTGCGTGATCAAGCCGAGTGCCTGTGAGCCGCGCTTCCTCAAGCACACCGGGCCGGCGCTGGTGTTCGACGATTACCCTTCGCTGAAGAAAGCGATCGACGATCCCAATCTCGACGTCACGGCGGATCACGTGCTGATCCTGCGCAATGCCGGTCCGCAGGGAGGGCCGGGCATGCCGGAATGGGGCATGCTGCCGATCCCGACGAAACTGGTGAAGCAGGGCGTGCGCGACATGGTGCGGCTGTCGGATGCGCGCATGAGCGGCACCAGCTATGGCGCCTGCATCCTGCACGTCTCGCCGGAATCCTACATCGGCGGGCCGCTGGCGCTGGTGCGAACCGGCGACAAGATCACGCTCGACGTCAACGCCCGTACCATCAACCTCGATGTGCCGGAGGCGGAGCTCGCAATGCGCCGCGCCGAGTGGAAGGCGCCGGAGCCGCGTTACGAGCGCGGCTATGGCTGGATGTTCACCCGCCACATCAAGCAGGCCAATGAAGGCTGCGACTTCGATTTTCTGGAGACCGGATTTGGAGAACCGGTGAGTGAGCCGCCGATTTACTAGCCCTCCGTCATTGCGAGCGCAGCGAAGCAATCCATCTCACGACCCAAAGAAAGAATGGATTGCTTCGTCGCTTCGCTCCTCGCAATGACGGGATAGACGACACCAAACAAAAAGCATCACAGGGGAGGACCACTAATGACCATGTCTCGACGCAACCTGCTTGCAGGCGCCGGCGCCGCTGCCGCCACGACGCTGCTCGCGCGCATCGCCCTCGCGCAATCGTTCCCGTTCACGCCGAACCAGCGCTATCCCGATCCGGCGGTGCAGATCCTCGATCCGAGTTTTGCAAAGTATCGGATCTATTCCTCGACCATTGAACAGGTTGCGACCGGCATGCGCTGGGCCGAAGGGCCGGCGTATTTTCCGGAAGGAGGCTATCTCCTGTTCTCCGACATTCCCAACAACCGCATCATGAAGTTCGACGAGAAGACCAACCAGACCTCGGTCTTCCGCGCTAATGCCAACTACGCCAACGGCAACGCGCGCGATCGTCAGGGCCGCCTCGTCACCTGCGAGCATTCGGTCACCCGCCGCGTCACCCGCACGGAGAAGGACGGCAAGATCACCGTGCTGGCCGACAAGTTCGAGGGCAAGCGGTTGAACGCGCCGAACGACATCGTGGTGAAATCCGACGACACCATCTGGTTCACCGATCCCTTGTTCGGCATCAACGGCGAGTGGGAAGGCAAAAAGGAAAAGCCCGAGCAGGCGACTACCAACGTCTATCGCCTGACCAAGGACGGCAAGCTCACCGCCGTCATTACCGACATCGTCAATCCCAACGGGCTCGCCTTCTCGCCGGATGAGAAGAAGCTCTATGTCGTGGAATGGAAGGGCACGCCGAACCGCAGCATCTGGAGTTTTGACGTCAACGCCGACGGCACGGTGGGCGGCAAGACCAAGCTGATCGACGCCGCCGATCAAGGCGCACTCGACGGCTTCCGCGTTGACCGCGACGGCAATCTATGGTGCGGCTGGGGCTCCAACGGCGCGCTGCAGCCCGAGCCGACGGAGGTTGGCGGCCGCCGGGTGTATCAGCTCAAGGGCAAGCCGGAGGATCTCGACGGCGTGATGGTATTCAGCCCCGCCGGCAAGCCGCTAGCCCACATCCGCCTGCCGGAGCGGTGCGCCAATCTCACCTTCGGCGGCCCGAAGAACAACCGCCTCTACATGACAAGCTGCCACTCGGTCTATGCACTGTACGTGGAAGCGCACGGGGCGGTGTGATTGATGTTGGCATTCCGGGATGGTCCGAAGGATCAGACCTCAGGTGCGCAATTGCGCACCGGGGAATCTCGAGATTCCGGATTCGCTCGCTGACGCGAGCGCTCCGGAATGACGACCAAGAAAGCGAGAACACCATGACAAAACTGAGCGACGTCACCCGCAACAAGCTGAAGACGGTTTCCACTGCCACCGTCGCCACCGCGTTGTTCAAGCGCGGCTTCCGCATTCAGATGATCCAGGATGTGCACCCCTTGGGTCCCGATCAACCGGTGTTGGTCGGCGAGGCCTTTACCTTGCGCTACATGCCGGCGCGCGAGGACGTCAACAAGATCGACGTGTTTCGCGACCGCAGCCACCCGCAGCGCAAGGCGATCGAGGATTGCCCGCCCGGCGCGGTGCTGGTGATGGACAGCCGCAAGGACGCCCGCGCCGCGTCCGCCGGCGCCATCCTGGTGACGCGGCTGATGCAGCGCGGCTGCGCCGGCGTCATCACCGACGGCGGCTTTCGGGACTCCGCGGAGATCGCAAAGCTCGGCTTCCCTGCCTATCACCACCGCCCAAGCGCGCCGACCAATCTCACGCTGCATCAGGCGATCGAGATCAACGTGCCGATCGGTTGCGGCGACGCGCCGGTGTTTCCCGGCGACGTTATTCTTGGCGATGCCGACGGCGTGATCGTGATCCCCGCGCATCTGGCCGACGAAATCGCCGACGAGGCGGTCGAGATGACGGCGTTTGAGGATTTCGTGACAGAGCAGGTCCAGAACGGCCGCGGCATTTTCGGGCTCTATCCGGCGACCGATCCGCAGACGCTGACCGATTTCGCGGAGTGGCGAAAGAAGAACGGGCGTTAACTGCGTGCCCCGGACGCAGCGCAGCGCAAAGCGATGCGCTGCAGAGCCGGGGCCCATGCGTTGGTGGGTCCCGGCTCTGCGATGCAACGTTGCACGCCGCATCGCGTCCGGGACACGAGCGCCTCACGCCTCACCCTTCTCCGCCAGCCCCACCGCCCATAGCGCAAACGCATAAGCGATCGCCACTTCATCGAGCCGGTTGAAGCGGCCCGACGCGCCGCCGTGGCCGGCGCCCATGTTGGTGCGCAGCAGCACCGGCCCGCCACCGGTCATGGTCGCGCGCAACCGCGCGATCCATTTCGCCGGCTCCCAGTAGGTGACGCGCGGATCGGTCAGGCCGCCCATCGCGAGCACAGCGGGATATTCCTTCGCCGCGATATTGTCGTAGGGCGAGTACGACAAGATGGTGCGAAAATCCTTTTCGCTCTCGATAGGGTTGCCCCATTCCGGCCATTCCGGCGGTGTCAACGGCAGCGTGTCGTCGAGCATGGTGTTGAGTACGTCGACGAACGGCACTTCGGCGACGATGCCGGCGAACAATTCGCCGGCGCGGTTGGCGCTAGCTCCCATCAGCATGCCGCCGGCGCTGCCGCCATGGCCGACGAGGCGTTTGGCGCTGGTGTATTTTGCTTCGATCAGGGCGCGGCCCGCGGCAGCGAAATCGTCGAATGAATTGGTCTTCTTCTCGCGCTTGCCGTCGAGATACCAGCCCCAGCCCTTGTCCGCGCCGCCGCGGATATGCGCGATTGCATAGACAAAGCCGCGATCGACCAGTGACAGCCGGTTGGTTGAGAACGAGGCCGGCATTGCCATGCCATAGGAGCCGTAGCCGTAGAGCAACAGCGGCGCCTTGCCGTCGCGCACGAGGTCCTTGCGGTGCAGGATCGAGACCGGCACCAGCGCGCCGTCATGCGACGTCGCCATGATCCGCGTGGTGACATAGTCGGCCGGGTCATGGCCTGACGGAATCTCCTGGCGCTTGCGCAAGACGCGCGTTCGCTTCGCCATGTCGTAGTCATAGACTTCCGACGGCGTCGTCATTGACGAATAGGAAAACCGCAGATTGGTGGTCTCGAATTCGTAGCTGCCCATGGTGTCCAGCGAATACGCCGCCTCGTCAAAGGCGATGGCATGTTCCTCGCCGTTACCGAGATCGCGGATAATGATCGCGGGCAGCGCATTGGCGCGCTCCAGCCGCACCATGTGGCCGGCATAGAGTTCGACATCGAGCACATAGATGCCGGCGCGATGCGGAATCAAATCGTGCCAGTTGGCGCGCTCGGGCGAGGCGAGCGGCGCGGTGACGACCTTGAAGTCGATCGCGTCATCCGCATTGGTGAGAATGAACAATTCGTCGCCGCGGTCGGCGATCGAATACTGCACGCCTTCCTCGCGTGCCGCCACCAGCCGCGGCGGCGCTTCGGGATTGGCGAGATCGATCAACCGCTGTTCCGAGGTCTCATGATCGCCGCCGGCGATCACGCAGAAGCGCCCGGAAGAGCTCTCGTGCAGATGGGTGAACCAGCCGGAATCCTTTTCTTCATAGACCAGCGTATCGTCGGCCTGCTTGGTACCCATCCGGTGCCGCCACACCTGCATCGGGCGATGGTTGTCGTCGAGTTTGACATAGAAGAAGCTTTGGCAATCCTTGCTCCAGACGATGCCGCCGTCGGTCTCCTCGACGAGATCGTCGCGGTCGATCCCCGTCTCCCAGTCGCGCACGCGGATCGAGAAATATTCCGAGCCCTTGGTATCGGCGCTCCACGCGTGCAGTGTGTGGTCAGGCGAATGCCGCGCGCCGCCGAACTTGAAATACTCATGGTCCTTGGCGAGGGCGTCGCCGTCGAGCACGATTCTTACCGCGCCGCCATCGCGCTGCGTGCGGCCGAACATTTCATGCTGCCCGCCCTCGCGGAATTTTCGCAAATAGGCGAACGGGCCGTCCGGTGACGGCACGCTGGAATCGTCTTCCTTGATCCGTCCGCGCATTTCCGCGACCAGCTTCTTCTGCAGGACGGCGGTGTGGCCGAGCAGGCTCTCGGTGTAATCGTTCTCGGCTTCCAGATATTTGCGGATGTCCGGGTCGAGGATCGAGGGGTCGCGCAGCACTTCCTGCCATTTCGGGTCCTTCAGCCAGGCATAGTCGTCCTGCACGGTGATGCCGTGCGTGGTGAAAGTATGCGGCCGGCGCGGGGCGACCGGCGGCGAGAGGGCGGGCTTTTTGGCGGCGGCTTGTGTCACGCGGTCCTCATATGGCTCAATGGTGCGCTTTATATCGGGGCAAATGTGGCGGATTACCAGATGCGCTAACCGTCGTCCCTGCGAACGCAGGGACCCATACGCCGCGGCCTGCGAAAGTGGCACAAGGGGAGACGGATTCTCTCACACCGCTGAGCGGTGGTTATGGGTCCCTGCTTTCGCAGGGACGACGAGCCGACAGAGCCGATCCTAACTATTCCGCAGCTTCGCCCCGGCGCCGCCGCCGAACATCGGGATCCGGTTCACCGCGAGCACCACCGCAAAGGTGATCACCAGCATCGCGATGCCGAGCACCGAGATCGCGGCGAGGTCGCCGCTTTCATTGAGGTCGTAGATCAAAACCGACAGCACCTTGGTCTGCGAGGTGAACAGCACGATCGCCGCGGATAACTCCCGCATCACGCCGATGAAGATGAAGCACCAGGTCGCGATCACGCCGGTGCGCAACAAAGGCGCGGTGATCTGGCGCAGCGATTGCAGCCGGCTCGCCCCGAGAATGCGGCTGGCGTCCTCCAGTTCGGGATGAATGGTCGCGAACGCCGCCTGCAATTGCTGATAGGCCGAAGGGAGGTTGATGGTGAGAAACGCCAGCAGCAGGATCCACAGCGTGCCATAGAGCACGAAGGGCGGCCGCGTGTAGCTCAAGAACAATCCGACGCCGAGCACGATGCCGGGCACGGCCACCGGGGCGGTGGCGAGAAAGCCGAGCACCCGGTGGCTTGCGATGACGCGGCGGGTCGTGACATAGGCGACCACGAGCGCGAGCGTGGTGCCGATGGTCGCCGTCGATGCACCCAGGATCACCGTGTTCTTCAGCGCGAGCTGGGTCGACGACAATTCGGTGAACACGAAGACGATGTTGTGCAGCGTCGCCGTCGCCGGCGTCACCAGCGTGGTCGCGTTCGGCGAGAACGCTGCGTTGAGCAGCGCGAAATAGGGCAGGAACACCGGATTGAGCAGCACGAGGAGGCAGAATGCTAGCGCGGCCCAGCGCCATGCTCCCATTTCGATCGGCCGCGGCGGGCCATATTTGCCGCCGAGCACGGAGTAGCCGCGGCGGCCGAGCAAAACTTTCTGGCCCTGCAGCAGCAGGATCGTCAGCAGCAATAGCGGCACGGCGGCGGCAGCCGCCAGTTCGAGCTTTGGCGGATACTGGAACAGGCTCCAGATCTTCGTCGTCATGGTGTGGAAACCGGCCGGCAGCGCCAGGATCGCGGGCGATCCGAACAGCGTCATCGCCTGCAGGAACGCGATCAGCGCGCCGGCGATCAGCGCCGGCAGCGCAAGCGGAATCGTGACGCGCCGCGCCGTGGTCCAGGCCTTGCCGCCGAGAATGGCGGAGGCATCTTCCAGTTCGCCCGGCATGTTGTCGAGCGCATTGGCGACCAGCACGAACACAAATGGGAAGGTGTAGCAGGAGATCACAAAGATCAGCCCGGTCAGCGAATAGATGTCGAACAAGGGATCTTCGGCGCCGGTGAGGTAGCGATAGAGCTGGTTCAGCATGCCGCTGTTGGGCGCCGCCAGCAGTTCCCAGGCAACCGCGCCCAGAAACGGCGGTGTCACGAAGGAAGCCGTCACCAGCGCGCGGATGATCTGCCGCCCCGGCATGTCGGTGCGCGACACCAGCCAGCCGATCGGGGCGGCGACAAGGCAGCAGGCCACCGCGGAAGTGGTGGCGATGATCGCCGTCGTCAGCAATGGATCAAGGAAAGCGGGGTCGGTGAACAGCGTGACGAAATTCTGCAGCGTCGGATGCCGCGCCTTGTCGGTGAATGCAAAGACCGCCAGCCACGACAGCGGCAGCACGATCAGCACGATCATGAAGGCTGCGAACAGCCACAGGATAGGGCGGGTGAGGTCGAGGCGGGATCTTGGGGTGTCGGTGGTGATGGCGGTCATGTTATTCCCGCAGGCGCGGTGCAGCCCCCTCGCCCCGCGCTTGCGGGGAGAAGGTTGGGGTGAGGGGCTCTATCCGCGGATTCGGACTCGCGGAGAGCCCCCTCACCCGCCGCGCATCTGGCGATGCGCGTCGGCCTCTCCCCGCAAGCGGGGCGAGGCAAGACAGAGAGCGTCGCCACTTGCATCCTCAAACCCTGAACAGCCGCGCATAGCGCGTCTTGATTTCTTCCGTCATTTTCTCCACGCCCTCGGCATCCTCCTTCATCAGCTTGATGTCGGAAATCTTCCGCCGGCCCGGCTTCGACTGCACCTGCGCGTGAACCGAATATTGCGCGCTGAAGTCGATGAAGAATTGTTGCGTCTCGCGCGTATGCAGCCATGCCTGAAACAACTTCGCGGCATTGGGATGCTGCGCGCTCCTGAAGATGCCGGTCGGCCCCGAAATCGTCGGCGTGCCTTCGGTCGGGTACACCGGCTCGACCGGCTGGCCGGCTTCCTTCAACAGCACGATGCCGTATTCGTTGCCGTCGGCCATCACGGCGCGCTCGCCGAGCGACAGCTTCTTCGGCGGATCGGTCGACGACTGCACCTGCATCACGCGCTGCTTCGCCAGTTTTTCCATGTACTCCCAGCCGAGTTCGCGAACGAGCTGAAACGTCGCGGTCATGATGGTGCCGCTATAGGCCGGGTGGGCCTTGACCATCTTGCCCGCCCATTTGGCGTCGAGCAGGTCGGCAAAACTCTTCGGCGCGTCTTCCGCTTTGACGAGATTGGTGTTGTAGGCGATCGACGACAGCCACACCCGCGAGGTCGCAAACATGCCGTCGGGATCGCGATAGCTTTCCGGAAAATGTTTTGCGACGTCCTCCGGCACGAACGGCATCAGCCAGCCGTTCTTCTTCCAACTGATGAAGTGCGAGGCGTCGGAGGAGTTGACGATGTCGGCGGCGCGAATGTTACTCGCAAATTCCTGGTCGATACGCTGAAACAGCCGCTCCGAACCGGAGCGCTCGATCTGGATGGTTACGCCCGGAAAGGCGGCCTCGAATGCCTTGCCGAGCTTTTCGCCGACCGGCAGGTCCATCGACGAATAAAAGATCAGCTTGCCTTCCTTCTTCGCCGCATCCACCAGCGCTGATGTGATCGCGACCGGCTCCGGCGCCTGGGCGCGAACAGGGGAGGCGAATACCGTGCCAACCGCCAGCGCCGCCGAGCCTTGCAGGATGTCGCGTCTTGAAAGCTTTCGTCCCTTCATCGCGTCCTCCCGTCTCGTTTCGTGGCTATCGGCTCAATGCCCGGCAGCGCTCGGGCGGCAGCGTCAGCCAGACCTCGCTGCCCTTTTGCACGCTGGTTTCGGTCGGCGTGGTGGCGCGCAAACTGGTGCCGTCGGCCACCTCGACCATGTAGTCCCGCACTGCGCCGAGATAGACCTGCCGCGTGACGACCGCCTTGACCGCATTCTCTGGTGAAGCCGGCGCCTGCGTCGAAAGCCCGATATCGTGCTGGCGGATCGCGACCACGGCGCCCTCACCTGCCGTGAGCGGTGCGCCGACCACCTTCAGCGTCGCGCCCGCGAAGGCAACATGGTTGGCATCGCGCGCGGTGCCCTTGATGACATTGCTGGCGCCGATGAAGCGGGCGACGAATTCGGACTCCGGACGTGCGTAGATGTCTTCGGGCGTGCCGAGCTGGTCGATCCGGCCGCCGTTCATGACCGCGATCAGGTCGGCCGTGGTCATGGCCTCGGACTGGTCGTGGGTGACGTAGACGGTGGTGTAGCGATATTCGTCGTGCAGGCGGCGGATTTCGAACCGCATCTCCTCGCGCAAATTCGCGTCGAGGTTCGAAAGCGGCTCGTCGAGGAGCAGCGTCTCCGGTTCGACGATCAGAGCGCGCGCCAGCGCCACGCGCTGCTGCTGCCCGCCGGAGAGCTCGCCGGGATAGCGCTGCGCCAACGCATCGAGTTTTGTCGTGGCCAGGATCGCCGCCAGTTTTTTCGCGATGGTGTCGCGGTCGAGCTTGCGCAGGCGCAGGCCGTAGACGATGTTTTCGGTCACCGTCATGTGCGGCCACAGCGCGTAGCTCTGAAAAATCATCGACATGTTGCGCTGTTCGGGCGGCAGCGTGCGCGCGCGCGACGACACCAGCCGCTCGCCGACATGGATCTCGCCGTCGGAAGGCTCCAGAAAGCCCGCGATCAGCCGCAGCGTGGTGGTTTTGCCGCAGCCCGACGGCCCCAGCAGGCAGACCAGTTGTCCGTGATCGATTTTCAGGGAGACGTTATCGACCACCGCAAGCGAGCCAAATCGCTTGGTCAGGCCGCGCAAATCAACGGACGCCAATCGCCTCACTCCCACTCTTGTTCTTGCACGGATCAGCGCCCGGCTTGGTATGCCAGTATACGCACTAATGCGGCTTGGAAAAGAGAGCCGACGCGCCGAGGGACATGATTGACGACTTTGTCGTCCCTGCGAACCGCAGGGACCCATAACCACAATTTCACATGGTGAGAGATGCCGTCTCGTCGCGTGCCATTTCCGCGGGCCGCAGCGTATGGGTCCCTGCGTTCGCACTAGGGCATGCACACTTGTTGCGCCGCAAATACTCATGAAAAGCCAAGGGTTTTTGCACTTCTCAAGTGTTGCGACGTAGTTTTGCTGCGCGCGCTCTCCACCCCACCGAAGCGCTGGATTCCGATCTTGCGCGAAAACGCCAGCCTCGATTCCAAAATTTCGATGAGCTCGCATCTTCGATTCTAAAATTGCATATGAAGCCTGAATCGCACTGCAACATGTGTGCATCCACTAGTGCGTTCGCAGGGACGACAACTTTTACGCCGCCACGTTCTCGCCGAGATACTCGATTGCGGCCTCGGTTCCGCCCTTGCCGTGGGGAATGTTCAGCGCGTTGAGGCCGACCTCGACGACGCCGAGGGTGCCCAGGATCATCGGCGCATTGACATGGCCCATATGGGCGATGCGGAAAGCCTGGCCGGACAAATCGCCGATGCCGGTGCCGAGCACCACGCCGCATTTCTCCTTGCAGTAGCGCTGCAGCGCGGCCGGATCGTAGCCGTTCATGGTCACGGTCGTCACGGTGTTGGAGCGCTCATTGGCCTCCGCGATGTTGAAGCCAATCACCTGACCCTCGCTCCAGACCGCGACCGCGCGGCGCACCGCCTCGGCGAGCAAACGATGGCGCTGAAACGCGTTCTCCAGCCCTTCCGTCTGCAGCATGTCGATCGCCTTGCGCAGCGCGAACAATAGATGCACCGGGGCAGTGCCGGCATATTTGCGGTAATGCTCGCTGCCCTCGCGCTCGGTCCAGTCCCAATAGGGCGTGCGCAGGTTGGCCTTTTTATGCACCTCGCGGGCGCGGTCGTTGGCGGCGACAAAGCCTAGGCCGGGGGGCGTCATCAGGCCCTTCTGCGAGCCGGACATCGCGACGTCGATACCCCACGCGTCCATCTCGAACGGCATGCAGCCGAGCGAAGCCACGGTGTCGACCATGAACAGCGCGGGATGCCCGGTCGATTTGATCGCCTTGCCGATCGCCTCGATGTCGTTATAGGCGCCGGACGCGGTGTCGACCTGCACCGCGACGATGGCCTTTATGGTGCGGTCCTTGTCTTGCCGCAGCCGCGCCTCGACCTCGCTCGCGCGGATCGCGCGGCGCCAGTCGCCCCTGAGCACCTCGACCTCGGCGCCCATCGCCGCCGCCGCCTGGCCCCAGCCGATCGCAAACCGTCCGCTTTCCAGGACCAGCAGCTTGTCGCCACGCGACAGCACGTTGGAAAGCGTCGCTTCCCACGCGCCATGGCCGTTGGCGATGTAGATGTAGGATTTGCCTTTGGTGGCGAACAGCTTTGAGAGATCGGCGAGCAGGCCGTCGGTCAATTCCAGCATCTGGTCGGAATAGATGTCGAGCGCCGGGCGATGCATCGCCTGCAGCACTTCGTCGGGCATGGTGGTAGGTCCCGGGATGGCCAGAAATTCCCGGCCCGCACGAACGGTCATTTGTTGGTTTTCCTTAATCGGCAGATACGCGAAATGGAGGCGTTGGAGACTTGGCAACACAATATTGGATCGCAGCGGTCATTGCGAGCGCAGCGAAGCAATCCAGAGTCGCAAAAAGATCAAATTGCTCTGATTGCTCCGCGCCTGGCGGGCTATTTGCCGACGGCATTCGCGATCGCGCGCCAGATTTGATCCTTGAGTTCGGTCGCCCGCGGGCTCGGGATCGTCACCGCAGGCCCCTCGCGCTTCTTGCAGGCCTCGACCAGCCGCAGCACCCAGATTTCGCCGTCGGTGTAATAGGCGTCGCCGCCGCCGTTCCGCCCTGCGATCGTGGGGCCGATGCCGGTGACCTGGTATTTCGCGTCCACCATGCCGGCATTTTCCAGGTCAGTCGCAAGCAGCGCGCGCTCGGCGTCGAGATCGGGCGAGATGTGGTGCGTGACGGCGGCGGTGTATCGGCTGACGCCGACGCCGCGATCCTCCGTCGCAGCTCCGAGCCAGACCGGTCGCTTTTCCTCGCCGCTCTCCAGCACCTTCCAGTAGCGCACATGGTTGCGGCGGTCGGCGCTGCTCCCGATCGGCTTTTCATAGGCGAGATCCTCGCGGCGGCCGAGGTAATAGAGGTTGCTCACAGGTGCCTCCTTGTAGGGGCGATCGAGCAGTACGCTGCCGATAATCTCGATCGAGGATTTCAGCGTAATCCGGTCGGCCGGATACCAGCCCGCCGCGTGCATGGCGCAGACCACGTCGCGCTGGTCTCCGATAAGCCCGACATTCATGGGATCGCCCGGAATGCCCTGCGCGGTGCGCGTCACCATCGGCATGCTGGTCAGCCCGCGCTGATGCTCGTAATGCGTCCAGAAGCCCGGCAGCACCAGATAGGCGAGCAGGCCGTAACCGCCGAGGATGACGAGCGCGAGCAACATTGCCCGCCGCAAGCCGCGTCGTTGCCGCATTCGTTTTTCGATGCGTTGATCGGACACCGTAGATGCCGCTCCCTCTCCCCGCGGGCGGGGCGCAGTTGAAGAGCACCGCTACCGCCGCGTCTCGCGACAACCGGCGGCCTCGGCCTCCTCGACCGAGCAGAACCAGCGCGTGCCTTTTGAGATCTTCATTTCGATCTTCGCATACCAGCGGCTTGTCGGCTGGTGATAGATGCACTCGCCGGAGCGATTGACGTTGCCCTTGATGGTGCAGTCGGGCGAGGGCGCCACCGGTCCGGATGCCGAGGCCAAGAGGACCGCCCGGGCATTCTCCGGCGGCGTGACGGCGCCGAGAACGGCGGTTTTCTTGTTGCGGATGCGCCAATCCCATGGCGCGATGAACGCGCCCTGCCACATGCCGGCCTTGGCCTCGCGCGCGGCCTTCTCGTCTGCCTCGTAGTCGCGCGAGAGGCGCGTCTGCGCCAGCGCCCAGCCGTTCGACACCAGCCATTTCTGGATGTCCTCGCCGTCGGCCTCGCAGCGCGCCACCGTGCGGCCGCGGCGATCCGCCACCGCCCTTGTATGACAGGTCCAGCTCCTAGCCCCGAAGCGCTTGATCAGCTCGTCGCGCGCGGCGGCGCCACAGGTCCAGCGCTCAGCCCTCGTGTTGAGGCAGAGCTGATCGACGGCCGGCGCGTCGATGCCGCCGAGGCGAATGCGATGGTTGCCGATCTGTAGCTGATCGCCCTCGCGGATTTTTGGAATGCCGGTGATGTCGGCCGCGTGTGAGGTGGCGGGCAGTGACAGCAGCAGGAACGCAGAAAGCAACGTCCGTAATTTCATCGGCAATCCCGGTGGCGAAATGATGCGGATTGTGCGGACAATGGAGCCGTCTTGCCAGAGCGGGGGTGTCGCACCGCTTTCAACTTCCCGCGAGATACTCACCCTCCCCTGGAGGGGGAGGGTCGCCGCGAAGCGGCGGGGTGGGGTGACGGTCTCTCGTTTCGATCAGTGCCCGAGTGGAGAGATCACCCCACCCCGTCACGCATCTCGCTTCGCTCGATCCGTGCCGACCCACGAGCGAGCTTCGCTCGTCTCGGACCCCTCCAGGGGAGGGTAAGCACCGCGTGTCACGCATTGCCCTTCGTCATCGCCCGCCGCGCCAACGCCAGCCCCATCAGCACGAACGCCGACGTCACTTCCGGGCCGCCGACCAGAATCCGCGTCGGCGTCTTCATCTTGTTCCACTCGTACGCCCGGTACGGCCCGTGCCTGCCGCCCTCGCCGAGACTTGCGACGATGCAGTGCAGCGCCGGCGCGAATGTCGAAACGTCGGCGCCGAGATGCGCCAGCGCCATCAGCGCCAGCGCGGCGTCGAACGGGTTCATCTCGCGCGCGATCAGTTCACCCTCGACATAGGCCAGCACCTTCTCGCGGATCAACGCAAACGTGCCGTCAGGATCGATCGCCTGCCGCGCGGGCTCGGGCAATGCCATGAACGCGGCATGGCAGCGGCCGAAATAGGCGGAGTAGAGTTCCGGCAGGTAATAGATGTGCGAGCGCGGGTTCTTGAACGCGCCGCTTTCGGCGAGCCGCCGCTGGAAACCCAGGATGCGATGCACCGTCTGCAGCCGCTGCGGCGTCTCCAAAATCTTCCAGCGCGAAAGGTTGCGGAAACTTACCTCGAGAATATCGAGGTTGAGCGTCGGATCTAGATCGTTGCCATAGGGCCGGTCGCCCGCGAGATTATCGATCCAGGTGACGACGCCGCCCTCGTAATCGATATTGTCGTTCAAGGGCACGGTGACGCGCGGCTCGTTGGCGCCCTCGCGCACCTGGTAGCCGTGATAGAAGTCGAGCAGCGGCTGGTCGAGGATCGGATCGGTGCAGCCGGCTTGTGTGGCGGCCGAGAACGAGCACGCCGTGGTGTCGCAGTCCGGCACGTAGATGCCGAAGCCCAAATCCTGCTTGATCTGCGAGAAGAATTTTGAAAAGCGCGGATGCGGCAGCGGCGCCAAGGCCGTGATCACGTTCACGGTGGTGCCGTCATGCGCGGGCACTTCCTCGGCTGAGGTCTTGAGACAAAAATCGACCATCTCCGAAATCGCGCGCCTTGAGGCCGCGGCCTCGTCCGAAGACGCCAGCCCGGTCTCGACGTAACTGAGCAGCGCCTCGGTGAAGAAGGCGTCGTAATAGGCCGAGCGGTGGCGGATCTGCATCGGCTGCCACATCGGCTCGGCAATCCCTCGCCAGGGCGGGTTGATCAGCGCGCGCGCTGGCGAATGCGCGATGAAGATCCGCGCCAGGCTGAACAGGAGCGTCGAGTTCTTGTAGCCGCGCGAGTTCAGCCCGGTCAGCGCCATCAGCATCTCGCGCCCGCCCATGTCGGCGTCGCCGATCAGGTTGAAGGCGGCATAGGTCGGGATGAACCCGCTTTTGGCGAAAGAGCCGAGCAGATGCGCGCCGCAGCGGCGGATCACCCGGTCGATCTCGGCATCATCGGGCACCCGGCCCAGTGCCGCCACCGGCCCGGGGGCGGGGTGGCGGACATTAATATCCGCCATCAGCTCGGCAATCGGCTGCCCCACCGCGGCCCAGTCCGGCTCGGCATCGTCGCGCGCCCTTCGCAGCGCCTCCTGCAAGGTGCCGAGCCGCTTCTGGTCGCGCAAGGCCGGGTGCCCGGTCCGCCGCAACAGCGGCCGCAGCGCCGGGTTGCCCAGCGCCGTGCGATAGAATTTTCCCAGATGGGGGTCGCCGCCGCGGTATTTCAGCAGCACGGGGTCGCAGACGTCGTAGAGCGACGGGCCGTCTTTCCGCGCGGTCAGCGCCCGAAATGCGGCGCCGGCGATGGTAGAAAAGCCCATGCAGTTTCTTTCCGCCGGAACGGTGAAGGGAGGGCCACGTTGAGCACGATCCGTAAAACCCCGGTAGTCCCGGGGTTTTGGAACGGGCTCGATGGGGAGTCCACGCAGCCACCGCCGGCCGGATGGGCCTGCAAGCCCTTGAGAACTAACCAAATCCGGGGGGGAACACAATGTGATATGGGTCACTTACCTGGCGTTAACCCTCTCCCATAATCGGCTGCAATTGGTTCCATGCGTCGAATGAGGTTGTCCGGATGGGCCCGACAGGCTAAAAGACTGTTGTTGCGGTGCCGCAAATTGAGCGCAATTAGACGGCACACACCCGGCAACCCCATCAAACCTGAACGGTCCGCACGCGACTAACTGGCGCGGTCTTGCTTGGCGCTATGGACAAACTTGGGAATGGAAACGCGATGAACCTTGGTCAGCTCTGCATTTCCCGCCGCACCGTCACCATTGCCGTTGCTTTTATCGGCCTGGTGTCGCTGGCGATCGGCGCCCATGCCGCGCTGAACAAGCGTTCGCTCGACGCCGCCAAGGCAATCGGCACCGAGCAGACCGGCGTGATCGGCACCTCCGCCCGCGTCGCCCTGGTGATCGGCAACGGCCATTATCCGGATGCCGCAGCGCCTTTGTCCCAGCCGATCAACGATGCCCGCGGCCTCACCGCCGCACTGCGCGCCAAGGGGTTCGATGTCGACGTGGTCGAAGACGCCACCAAGGACGACATGGCTCGCGCCGTCGCTCGCCTGAAAGACAAGATCAAGCCGGACACCGTCGCGCTGCTGTTCTTCGGCGGCTACGGCGTCCAGGTCGGACGCGAGAGCTTTATGATCCCGGTCGACGCCGCGATCTGGAAGGAAGCCGACGTCCGCCGCGACGGCGTCTCGATCGAGCAGGTGCTTGATGCGATGACCGAGAAGGGCGCCAGCGCCAAGCTCGTCGTCGTCGACGCCTCCCGCCGCAATCCTTACGAGCGCCGCTTCCGCTCCTATTCCCATGGGCTGGCCCCGATCTCCACACCGGAGAACGCGCTGATCCTGACCTCGGCCACGCCGGGCAAGGTGGCCGACGACGGCAAGGGCCAGTACAGCGTGCTGGTCACCGAGCTGCTCAACAATCTGAATTCGCAGTCCGGCGTCGCCAGCGCATTCAACAAGACCCGCATCTCCATCTCCCGCGCCTCCGACGGCGAGCAGGTGCCGCAGGTGTCATCGTCCTTGCTGGAAGACGTCCGCCTCGGGGGGTAAGGCCAAGACCTCTCCACATCGTCGTCCCTGCGAACGCAGGGACCCATACGCCCCGGCCCGCGGAAATGGCACACGGCGAGACGGCTTTGCTTCAACGACGAAGTGCAGTGGTTATGGGCCCCTGCGTTCGCAGGGGCGACAACGATTACGCGGCGATAGCGAGCCTTAAACAATCAAATCACTAAGATCCCGCCACTCCAGATTTTCCCGCTCGATCAGCTCAATCTTCCAATCGCGCTTCCAGCGCTTGAGCTGCTTTTCCCGCGCAATCGCTTCATCCGCTCGCTCGAACGCCTCGACATAAACCAGCCGGTAAACGCCGTAGGTTTTGACGAACGATGACCCCTCGCCGTTGCGATGCTGCTCCATCCGTTTCGCCAGCGAATTGGTCACCCCGATATACAGCGTCCCATGACGCCGGCTCGCGAGGATGTAGACGTAGTACATGCGCGGCTCTCGTCGTCCCTGCGAACGCAGGGACCTATACCGCGTGATCTACCGAGGAAGCGCGGTAGCAGACACCTTATCACACAACGAAAGCCGGTGGTTATGGGCCCCTGCGTTCGCAGGGGCGACGGTGAGAGTTGCAGCCGCCCAGCTACTTCGCGTCGGCGCTCGCCGTCACCGCGCGCACCGGATCGCCCTCGCGCAAGAGCGCGCCGGCGCGCGCCACCACGATGTCGCCTTCCTGCAGGCCCGAGGTGATCTCGACCTGGCCGGCCGACATCAGCCCGGTCTCCACCCGCCGCGTTTCGACGCGGGCGCGCCGCACCACCTGCACCACGGTGCCGGCGGTGCCGTAGAGGATCGCGGTCAGCGGCACCGCGACGCCGCAGCTCTGTCCGGTCCTGATCTGCGCGCGGCCACTCGAATTGACGAGCAGCCGCCGGTTGGTGGTGACGCCGACGAACACCTGCGCGAGCTGGCTGTTCGGCTCCACCGTGGTCGACAGCCGCCGCACCTTTCCATCGACCTCGCCGGCGCCGATCACCTTGATCCGCGCGGTCTGGTTGATCTGCAGTTTGGCGATATCGCGCGTTGGCACCATGCCGACCAGGTCGAACTCGCCGCGCGCGATGATCGAGAACAGCGCTTCGCCCTTGCCCGACGCCATCGCGCCGACCGACGCCGTCGTGGCCGAGATCACGCCGCCCACCGGCGCCTGCACCGAAATCTGCCCGCCTTCCGGCAAAGCTAGCCGCGCCAGCACCTGCCCCGCGGTGACGCTGTCGCCCGCATCCACCATCACCTCGGCCACCTTCAGCCCCATCCGCTCGGGCCGCACCTGCGTCTCCTCGCGCGCAATGATGGTGCCGGACACCTCGACGATATTGGCGAAGCAGGATTTTTGCGCCTTGAGCACGGTGACCGCGGCGCCCTTCGGGGCGGCGGGGTCGGTGTCCTCGGCGGCGCGGAGGGAGCTCGAAAGGCAGATCAAGCCTGCGGCAATCAGGGGGGCCAGCGTAAGTGAAAGGCCGCGCGTGCGGAAGATGGTCATCTGCATTTCGTTCCCGGTTTCGGCCTTAACCGATACCAGAAGGCCGGCGGGAGAGCCAAGCGCCAAGAATGTCACCCCTCCGCCCGGCTGCCGGCCTCTGCCAGCGCCGTTTCGAGCGCCAGCGGAACGCCGGCCAGTTCGTCCGCGCGGGCGATGTGTCTCGCGATCGCGGGATTGACTGACGAGGCATGGGTAAGCGGGAGCATATGGCCGGCAGCCGGCAAATGTTGCACCTCGGCGCAGTCCATGATCGCGCCGAGCCGCTGCACAATGCGTTGGGTGAGATAGGGCGACAGCCCTCCCGAAAACAATAGCGTCGGCACGCGAAGCGAGGCCGCCGCGGTGGCGACATTCGCTTCGGCGAACGCCGCCGTGAAATCGAATGCAAGCTTGTCGGCGCGCTCGATCATGCGCAGGCGCGCGCTGGCCGGCAGCGGATCCTGCGGGCCGGAGCCGTTCCAGAATTCGATGAACATGTCGATCGCTTCCAGCGCCGATCCATTCCAGAGGTCCTCGGAAACGTCACGCGCGACCTGGGCGAAACGCGCGTGAAGCCGCCGGTCCGCCTCGCTTTCGCACAGCAGTGTCGGCAGCACCGGCTCGATCAACGTCAGGCTGCGCAGGCGATGCGCGAACGGGGAGCAGGTCGCGATCTTGAACGCAATCGCGCCGCCGTAAGAATGGCCGACGAGATGGATGGGGCCGTCCGCATCGTGGAGCTGGCCGCTCAGGCATCGAACTTCCTCCGCGAGCGTCAGCGGCAGATCCGCCGCGCAGCAGCTATTGGTGCCATAGCCCGCGATGTCAGGGGCGAAGAATCGATGCGCGCGCCCGAGTTCATCGGCGAGCGTCTTCCATTGGCGGCCCGAGCCCAGCGAGCAATGCAGCGCCACGACGCAAGCCTTTTCGCGCTCTGCGCGCGAGATTGGAATCACATTGGTCATTGAAATGCTGCTGATTTTTATGCGGGACGCCACCGGCGGAGCCACGCCAATGGCTCCGCTAAGATATTGCTGGCGCGACGTTTCACTGCTTGGTGATGACGACCTCGAGATATTCGCTGGGCACCACCATCGTGCCGTCGCCGGAGCGGTTCATGCGAACGATCAGGGCATGCAGGTCGTTATGCAGTTCTTCCTGTTTCGCCGGATCGAGGGCTGCGAACGCTTTCAGCACCGGGCCGTAATACGTCTTGAACACGTCGAGGAAGTGCGCCGGCGAGCGATAGCGAAACCTGAACAGGCGCGATTCCGCTCGGATCGAGCGCGCGTCAGCGTCGAACATTTCGGTCAGCCGCGCGCTCGTTCCCCACAGCGCCGGCGATTTGGTCCCGGCGGGCGGTGGCAGATATTTGCCGAGCGTCCTGAAGACCTGTCCGATAAAACCGTCCGGCGCCCAGTTCGCCAGGCCGATCCGGCCCTTGGGCTTGCAGACCCGCATCAGCTCGGCGGCCGCGCGGTCCTGGTTCGGTGTGAACATGACGCCGAAGGTGGAGAGCACCGTGTCAAAACTGTTATCATCGAACGGCAGGTTTTCCGCGTCAGCTTCCCTGAATTCGATTGGCATGCCTTCCGCCGCTGCGCGCGCCCGGCCGCGCTCCAGCAACGCCGGCACATAGTCGGTCGAGGTGACGTCGCACCACCGCCGAGCCGCAGCGAGGCTCGCCATGCCATTGCCGGCGGCGACATCGAGCACCTTTGAGCCGGCCTTGAGATCGAGCGCCTCGCAGAGTTCCTCGCCGACGATCTGCAGCGTCGAGCCGACAATGGCGTAGTTGCCTGACGACCATGCGGCCTGCTGACGCGTCTTGAGGGCGGCAAGGTCGGGGGCAGGTTGGGCAGAATCGGCTTGGGCAGAATCGGCTTGGGTTTGGGTCGCTGCGATCGCGCTCTGGGCGGCCATCGATGTCTCCTATTGGGATGCTGCGGCCACGGAAAGGGCCGCGATGAACCAAACATGGCCTTGGGCGGACCTAAAGACTGTGATGCGGGGCTGATTTTGCCTTGAGGGGACCCTGATTTTTCAGTGAGATGCCTGTTTCTGTGAGATTTTTCACAGGGTCCCGCCGGGAAATTCGCTCTACCTCCTCCGGGAGCATGATCCGGAAAAGTGGATACCGGTTTTCCCTCGGACAAGCGCGGAGCGTTTGCCCGGAGATCATGGTCAAACAAGAAGTGCGGGACAAAGTGACCGGAAATTTACGTGCCGATCCGAAATGACTTATGACGATTTAACCGGGATGACGCCGTGCAATTTCACTTTTCCAACCATGTCCTGGATGTCGACCTTCGCGAGCTGACCCGCGGCGGCGAGAGCGTGGCGGTCGAACCGCAGGTGTTCGATCTATTGGTTCATCTGATCGAAAACCGCGACCGCGTCGTCACCAAGGACGATCTGATCGAGAAGGTGTGGGACGGCCGCATTATCTCCGAATCCACGCTGACGAGCCGGATCAACGCCGCGCGCAGGGCGGTCGGGGACAGCGGCAAGGATCAAATCATGATCCGCACGCTCGCGCGAAAAGGTTTTCGCTTCGTCGGTGACGTGCAGCCGAAAGCCGCGAACGGCCGCGGAGCGCGTGCCGGTGCGCCCCAGCCGCTCGACCTCGCCGGCGAGCCGCTGCACCCGCCCCTCCCGGCGCTCGATCGCACCGCGATTGCAGTGCTGCCGTTTGCCAATCTCTCTGGCGAGCCGGAGCAGGAGTATTTTTCGGAAGGCATCAGCGAGGACATCATCACCGCGCTGTCGAAGCTGCGCTGGTTCTATGTGATCGCGCGGAATTCCTCGTTCATCTACCGGGGGAAATCCGTCCACCACCAGCAGATCGGCGAGGAGCTCGGCGTCGGCTATGTCGTCGAAGGCAGCGTGCGCAAGGACGGCGACCATGTGCGCATCACGGCCCAGCTCGTCGACGTGGCGAGCGGCAGTCACCTCTGGGCGGAGCGCTACGACCGCAATCTTGCCGACGTGTTCGCCGTGCAGGACGAAATCACGCAGGCAGTCGTCGCGGCGATCGAGCCGCAACTCTACGCTGCCGAGGATTTCCGGGCCCGGCGCAAGGCGCCTGACAACATGGATGCCTGGGATCTGGTGATGCGGGCGCTATCGCATTATTGGCGCGTGACGCGGCAGGACAATCTGGTCGCGCAGGCGCTCTTGGAAAAGGCGATCAGCGTCGATCCTTCTTACGGCCAGGCGCTCAGCCTGCTGGCTGCCTGCCATACGTTCGGCGCCCATATGGGTTGGCAGGAAATGTCCAGGGCCGTACCAACGGCGGAGCGCGCGGCGCTGGCAGCGATCCGGGCCGACAGCGAGGACGCGTGGGCGCATTATGCGCTGGCCAGCGTCTATCTGTTCAACCGGCGCTTCGATGATTGCATCGCCGAATTCGAGCTGGCGCTGCGGCTCAATCCGAATTTTTCGCCCGCGCGCGGCATCTATGGTGTTGCGCTGTCCTATCGCGGGCGCTGGGAAGACGGTGATCGCGCGGCGCGCGAGGCGCTGAAACTCTCACCCCGCGATCCCTTTGCCGCGATCTATTGCGGCGTCGCCGCCTATTGCCAGTATGTCGGCAAAAACTACGCAGAGGCGATCCGCCTGTCGCGTGAAGCGCTGCGGCAGCGCGCCGACTTCGTCGGCGCCCACCGCGTGCTGACGGCCTCCCTCGGCATGGCCGGCGACACTGACGCCGCCAAAGCAGCCGTCGAGGGCCTCCGCGGCGCCCAGCCCAACTTCTCGCTCGCCTGGCTGGCCAGCGGACTGCCGTTCGAGCACGAGGCTGACAAGGCGCATTACCTGGAAGGGTTTCGGCGCGCCGGTCTGCAATAGCTTCGCGGCGATATCTCAAGAGAGTCTGGACGGTAAATCAGAGCGGTCTGAAAGTCTTGGCCGGTCGCAATGGGCATGTTTGATGCTGCCCTCGCTGCCGCGAGGTCGGTGCTCCTCGCGCCTTCGGGCGTACGTACCGAAGCCTGCTGACACCATGCTGGCAGCAGGCCTTCGATAGAAAGGGTGCCAGGCAAGCTCACCAGGTTCCGGCTGCTGTTTGAAAGAAAATAGCCATGACTATGCTGACCACCATTCCGACCTCCGCCACCAGGCCATTTGCCTGCCGAAGTGCCGTTTGGCTCGCGCGCCTGCGCCGTCTCGTCAACAGCTTCCTCGCAGCGATCATTGCGCGCCACGAACGGCACGCCATGCGCGAGGCCCTGCGCAAGCTCGACGATCGCCATCTCGAGGATCTCGGCATGTACCGCACGCAGATCGACAGCAGCCTCGAAGAATTGGCGCAGACCCGCGCGCGAATGCAGCAGCCCGGTTGGCACTGACAGGCGCGTGCGCCGACGCGGCTTGTCGTCAGGCGGCCGCAACGGCTGCAAGCACCCGGTCGTTCCCAGCGCCCTCTGATTTTCATGGGCGAATGAATGAAGAAAATCCTCGGGCGCAACGGCGCTGCGGGAGGATTTCCGCTGTTTGAAATTTCGAAGCGAACGCGCGGCACATTCACCGTCGTCCCTGCGAAGGCAGGGACCCATACGCCGCGGCCGGTGTAAGGGGCACACGGGGAAACGGCTTTGCTTCAATAACTGGGAGCGGTGGTTATGGTCCCTGCGTTCGCAGGGACGACGGAAACGTTCGCAGGGGCGACAGGAGGGGACGGCGGCTACTGCATCTTCTTCCGTCGCGCCGCAGCGGCATCGACCACGTTGTCGACCGACTCGCGCCAGGCGGTGATCTCGGCCGCTAAAATCGGATGGTTGAATCCCTTCAAATTCAAATCGTCGATCGGCCGTCCCTCGACCCAAGGCTCGACCATGCCATAGACGCGGCGGCTCACCACGATCTGGTTGGCCTTGGCCTCGTCGCAGAGACGCGAGGCAAGATTGGTGACACTGCCGATCGCGGCGTATTCCAGGCGCTGCTCGAAACCGATCTGGCCGAGGGTGGCGTAGCCGAGGGCGATGCCGATGCCGAAGCCGAGATTGTGGCCGCGGTTGCGCCACTTCTCAGTCAGCCCGCCAATGGTGTCGCGCATTTCCACCGCCATCCGCACCGCGCGCGCGGTGTGGTCCTCGAACTGGATCGGCGCGTTGAACAGGATCATCACGCCGTCGCCGGCATAGCGGTCGAGCGTGCCCTCATACTTGAAGATCAGCTCGCCGAGCGCTGCGTGATATTCGCGCAGCACGTTCATCGCCTCTTCCGGCTCGGTGGTCTCGGTGAACGCGGTGAAGCCGCGCAAATCGCAGAACACGACCGTCACCTCGCGGCGATGGCTGTCGAGCAGGCCCTCATGGCCGTCGGAGGAGGCGATAAGCTGCGCCACCTGCGGCGCCAGGAAACGCTCCAGCCGCCGGATGCGCTCGATCTCGCCGAGCTGCGTTTCCACCCGCTCCTCCAGCGAGCGATTCCAGTCGCGGAGCTGGTCGGTCTGCTCCTGCAGCTTGCTCGCCTGTTCGCGCACAATGTCATTGGCGGCGAGCAGCTCGCGGCTCTTGTGGTCCACTTCGGTGAAGAGGCGCGCATTGCGCATCGCCAGCACCGCCTGGTGCGCAAACGTCTTCATCAGGCCGATCAGGTTGGCGGAAAACTCGCCCTGGTTCCGCCGCAGCACCACCAGCGATCCCAAGATGCCGGTCTGGTCGACCAAGGGCACCACCAGCACCGAGTGGAAGCCGGCTTCCATCGCGACATCGCGAAGCGGATGTTCGGGCGTTGCGCCGAGCTGGGGAATGGCGATCGGCTCGCCTGAGGTCGCGGCCTCGCCGAGCGGCGAATGGTCGGCGTCGATGGCGCGATGGCGGCCTTCGGCAGCCTTGTCGATGCCGATGGCTTCGGTCAGGCTGAACTGGTGATTGCCGGCGTCATAGCCATAGATCAGCACGGCGTCGGCGTGGGTGATCTCGAGCGCGCGCGCGGCAACCGTGGGCAGCACGGCGTCGAGATCGAGCGAGGAGGCGACCGCGCGGCCGACCTCCTCGAGCACCTTGAGCTCGTTGATCGATTGCGCCAGGTCCCGCGTCCGCTCGTTCACCTTGGCTTCGAGGTTCGAATAGGTTTCGGCGAGCTGCCCGGCCATGCCGTTGAACTGGTTGGCGAGCTCCTCCAGTTCGTCTGATGTCTTCACCTCGATGCGGTGGCCGAAATCGCCGGCGCCGAGCCGCCGCGCGCCGGCCTGCAGCGCCGTGATCGGCACCAGCAGGCGCCGCGCCATGATGGTGCCGGCGATGATCGCGACCACGAGGCCAAGCGCGATCAGAAGCGCGATCCGCACCAATTGATCGCGGATCGGCGTCAGCGCCTGCGCCGTCGGCTGTTCGAAGAACACGCGCCAGCCGAGTTTCGGCACCAGGCTCGACGTCGTCAGCACGGCGTCGCCACTGGCATCCAGGCCTGACGCTGGCGCCACGCCGCCGGGTTTGCTGACAGCGGCGACCTGCGGCAGTGCCGACAGATTCTTGCCGACCTCGGGGCCGTTCGAGGACCTGGCCAGCACTTCGCCCTTGGCGTCAGTGACATAGGCGTACGCCACCTTGCCGACCTGGGCGTCGATCAGGAATTCGGAGAGGAAATCGAGATCGATTTCGGCAATCGTGATGCTGCCGTCGGCATGCGACAGCGCGATCGACATGAATGGCTGCTGGTCGCGCAGATAGGCCGGCGCAAAGCTGGTGCCGCGCGAGACGGTTTCGGTGAAGCGGACATCGCGGGAGAAATCGGCGTTGCTGCCGAGCGTGACGGTCTGTCGCGTCAGGCGGAGCTGCTCGCGGCCGTTGCTGCCAAGCAGCGAGAGCTGGCTGACCTGCGGCACCTGCCGCAGCAATTGGGAGTAGTCGGCGCGGCGATCCTCGATCGTCTTGGTGGAAGCGCGCGTCACCCAGGAGATCTGCCGCTCCAGCTCGGAGATCGACTGCGCGATCCGCTTCGCGGTCGCCTCCGCCTTGTCGGACATGCCGTCGTGGAGCGAGCTCTTGATGCCGCGATAGGTGATCCAGATTTCCATCGCGCCGTTGATGGCCAGCACGAACACGACAAGCCCGACCAGCGCGACGACGTATTTGGCAAACAGCCCCTCGCGCAGAAACTTTGCTCTATCGTTGCCCTCGCTCATCCGGACCCTCGTGCGCCACGCCCTTAAGCATGCGCATCCGTTCGTCGCTTGCCACGGGGCGCTATTGGGGAGCCCCGGATGAGGCCTGTTTAGCACGAATTGAGGGGGGCCGGCGGGCCCTCCGCCAGCATGGTTAGCCCCGATTTTAGGCAGGAATCCGCAGATTCGTCGTCATGCGCAGGCCCCGCTTAACCTCGCCCCGCGAAGAGCGGGGCGAGGGAGTATCAACCTCACCGATTGAACAACTGCCGCAACACCTCGTTCATCGGCTGGCTGTCCTGCTGCGCGGTTGTATCGCTCGGCGGCGCGGGAGTTGCCGGTTCGGCCGGCGCGGCTTGCGTCGGCGCCTCGGCGGGCGAGGTCGGCGTCAGGCTCCGTTGACCGCCCGGGCGGCCGCCTTGAGGCTGATTCTGGCCCAATCCACCCAAGCCCTGAATGAGATTGCCGATGGTCTCACCAAGCTGTCCGCCGAGCGGATCATTCGGCTTGCCGCCCGTCTGGCCGCTGCCGGGCGCAGTGCCCTGTCCGCCGGCCGCACCCTGTTGTCCGCCGCCGAGCAGGTTGCCGATCGCAGCGCCAAGCCCGGCGCCGTTCGGTCCGAACAGGCCCTTGCCCATTTCCCTCAGCTTGGCATAGGCACCCTCCGGATTGTCGAGGATGCCTTGCATCTCCGGATAGATCCGTGGGCTCCCCCACGGTCCCTCGATCATCACGGGAATGCCGAGCCCGACCGGATCGCTGACGCGGCCCTGGCCTTCGGTGGTCATCACCAGTTTCGGCTCGACACGGAAGCCGATCTGCTTGGTGCCGAGGTCAATCGTGCCGACGCCGGTCATCTTCACCAGCGGGCCGACGAGGTTGAGATCGGTAGTCTGCGCCTGCCCCTTGTCGATCTTGAACGATGCCGACAACTGCGAAAGATCCGTCGCCTTCTCATCGCTCGCCTGCCAGCCGGACAAGGTGCTTGCTGTCAGCGAGCGGATCATCTGCGCGACATTGAGCCCCTTGATGGCGCCGTCCTGGAACACGACGAAGGCGGTGCCCGCCATGTTCGACATGATCGCGCGCTGGCTGGTGCCGGAGGAGCGCACGCTGATCTTCGCCTGCATCCTGCCGTCGATCCTGTCGAAATCAGCAAGACCATCCAGCAGCGGCAGCGCGCGCACGCCGGTGAGATCGGCCCGCATCGCATAAATGGGATTGGCGGTGGAGACATCGACGGTCAGGTCGCCATTGGCGTTGCCGTCATAGGCGCCAAGGTTGGAAACCTGTGCCTTCAGGACGCCGCTTGCGAGCGTGGCGTCGATCGCGGCAGGGGTGAAGCGCGCGTCGCCGATCTTGAGTTCGGCCGCGGAAATCCGCGCCTGCAGGTCGACGTAGTTGAGCCCATTGACGTCGATCGTCGCGTTGCTCCAGGGCTGGCCTGAGGAAGAATCGGTGCTGCGCGACATCGCGACCGTGAGCTTCTGGAAATCGAGGTCGAGCTTGACCAGCGGCTTGCTCGACAGATCGACCGAGGCCCAGCCGTTGAACGCGCCGTCGCCGAGGGTGCCGGTGACGCCGTTGATCATCACGACCGAGCCGTTGAGCCGGGCTTCGGCCTTGGCCATGAGCTGCGCGTGCAACAGGCCCGGCGCGTCGATCTTGATCTCGGCCGGAATATTCTGCCGTTCGAGCGGGGCGGCGGGCAGCGCCGCCTTGGCTTCGACTTTCAGCGGATGGCCGCCGCTGCGCGCGCTGCCGGTCAGCGTAACCTTGCGGTCGGCGTCAATCGTGATGTCGGCGTTGACGGTCTCGATCCTGTTCTCGACGCGGTCGCGCAAATTGGAGAACACGATGGTGCCGCCGGTGACGCTGACATGCTCGATCGAAAAGGCATCCGCCGCCTTGCCGCCGGCGGGCTTCGAGGGAGGATTGGCCTCCCTCACGCGCTCGCGCTTCAGGGGCAAATTCACCACCGGGCGAATGATGACGAGCTCGGTGATCTGCGGCCGGCCGGCCCACAGGCTCGCCAGCGTCACGTCCGCCTCGATGCTTGAGGCGGTGAAACGATGGTTGATGTCGCGATCCTTTGGATCTTGCAGCGTGACATCGTTCAGCCGGATGTTGAGCTGTGGCCACAAGCCGATCTTGGCACCGCCATTGATGGCGAGCTTGTAGCCGGTCTCGCGCTCGATCCGCTCCTGGATCTCGGCCTTCAGGTAGCCCGAGGGGATGCCGATCACCAGCAGCAGCGCGAAGACGACGATCACGGCGGCAATGATGGCGCCGGCAATTTTCAGTGCTCTCATATCGACATTCCAGACCGCGCAAACGGCTCTTATTTCGGTGGCTCGACACGCCGTCGCAACCGGTCGGGCGAGCTTATCCCGGAAAGGGATAGCGCCCAAAGCAGCCAAAAATAATCCGGGGGTACTGCAAAGTTATGTGACTTATGACACACTTGCCGGCAGGGGAATCCTGCTAACGGCGTTCGGGGGCGGTGGAGCCGATCTGGAAGGCGATACAATGACTAAACAGGCCGAATTTGCGGTCATTTTGAAAATGAACCCGATGTTTGCGGATTTGGGCGCCGACGAATTGCAGCGTATCTCCGGCCTTTGCCATACCCAGCAGCTCGGCGTCGGCGAAATGTTGTTCCAGAAGGGTGATCCCGGCGACGCCCTGTACGGCGTCCGCCGCGGCCAGATTCGGATCGAAACCGGCGCCTCCGACGGCAGCCGCCTGACGTTGAATTTCATGGGCTCCGGCGATCTCTTCGGCGAAGTCGCCGTGCTCGACGGCCAGAGCCGCACCGCGGACGCTACCGCCGGCGAGCCGTCGGAACTGTTCGTGCTGCGGCGTGAGGATTTCCTCGCCTTCCTGGAGCGCGAGCCCAAGGTCGCGATCAAGATCATCACGCTGTTGTGTCAGCGCATCCGCTGGCAGAGCGAACGGATGGAAGAATCCGTGCTGCAGCCGCTGCCGGTCCGGCTGGCGCGGAGGCTCGTTGCGCTCGCTTCCGATTTCGGTTCCGAAGTTCACATCTCGCAGGAGCAGCTAGGCGTCTTCGTCGGCGCCGCTCGCGAAAGCGTCAACCGGCAACTGCAGCTCTGGCGCAAGGACGGCATCCTGGACCTGCAGCGAGGGAGAATCCTGCTGCAGAACATGACCAAGCTGACGGCGGTGGCGAGGAACGAGTAGGTTCCCATCCATCGTCAGGCATTGCCTGCTGTGGTATGATGGAAGGGACTGACAGAAGCCGACCGCGCGGACAATAGGTAGCGGCAAGCGCTCGGATCGGCCAAGACTGCTTCTCATTCCGCCGCAGGTGACATCGCTGGCGGCGGGCCCTTGGCCGGCGGCTCGCCGTGATGATCCGATCCTTGGCCGCCGTGCTCCGTCTCCGCGCTGGACACGATCAGCTTCTTGCCGAGGCGCCAGCACAGGGCGCCGAAATCGTCCATCACCATGAACATCGCGGGCACGAACACCAGCGACAGGATGGTGGAGAAGATCAGGCCGCCGATCACCGCGAGCGCCATCGGCGAGCGGAATTCACCGCCGGCGCCGAACGCCAGCGCTGACGGCATCATGCCCGCCGCCATCGCAATCGTCGTCATCACGATCGGGCGCGCGCGCTTCATGCCGGCGTCGATCATGGCGTCTTCGCGCTTCTTGCCCTCGCGGATCGCCGTAGTCGCGAATTCGACCAGCATGATGGCGTTCTTGGTGACGATGCCCATCAGCATCAGGATGCCGATCCATACCGGCGTGGTGAGCTGCTTGCCGGTCAGCAGCAAGGCTGCGATCGCGCCGCCGATCGACAGCGGCAGCGAGAACAGGATGGTGATCGGTTGCAGGAAAGTGCCGAACAACAGCACCAGCACCGCATAGACCATCATCAGGCC
This sequence comes from Bradyrhizobium sp. AZCC 1578, assembly GCF_036924675.1. NCBI lineage: Bacteria > Pseudomonadati > Pseudomonadota > Alphaproteobacteria > Hyphomicrobiales > Nitrobacteraceae > Bradyrhizobium > Bradyrhizobium sp. AZCC 1578. Next base: position 3,629,117 of record NZ_JAZHRZ010000001.1, on the reverse strand, counting down.
GGCGGTGATCGCAGTCGCAAAGCCCTCCGACAATTCGTTGAGGCTTTCGGCGTCGCCCGACGGGCTCACCTTCACGCCCTTCGGCAGGCTCTTCATGACCGGAAGATCGTAGATCAACTTTGTGGCGTCGCCGAGTGCCGCAGTGCCGACGAGGTCGGCGGCGACGGTTGCCTGCCGTTCCCGATCATAGCGGTTGATGCTGGTCGGGCCCTGATCGAGCTGGATGTCGGCGACGACAGACAGCGGCACGCCGCCGCGTTCGCCGCGCTGGCCGAGCGGCACTCGCAATTGCTGCAGCATCTGCAGATCGCTGCGCGCACTGTCCTCGAGCTGGACCCGGATCGGCACCTGACGGTCGCCGGCGTCGAATTTTGCCAATGCCGGACCGACGTCGCCAATGGTGGCGACGCGAATCGTCTGCGACAGGCTCTCCGTCGAAACGCCAAGACGTGCCGCCAGTTCGGCCCGCGGCCGGATGCGAAGCTCGGGGCGATCGAGCGCGGTTTCCGAGATCACGTTGGCGATGATCGGGATCCGCTTCATCTGCGTCGCCAGCTCGCTGGCGACGTTGTTGACAATGTTGCTGTCGGTGCCGGTCACGACCAGCGAAATCGCGCGCAGGCCGTTTTCGTCGAGGAACCAGAAGCGGATATCGGGAACGTTTTCCAGCTCCTGGCCGATCTCGAGTTCGAGCTGCCGCTGGGTGATGTTGCGATCAGCCTTCGGCGTGTAGTTGATGATCAGCGCGGCGCGCCGGACTTCCTGCGTCCCCGGCGGCACCCGGCCGCCATCGACGAAGATGCTCTTCACCTCGGGACGCTTGCGCAGACGGGCGACGATTTCTTCCGTCACCTTCTCGGTATATGCAAGCTGCGAGCCCGGCGGCAGCTCCATCGCCAGCAGCGAGCGCGCGGTGTCCTGCGCGGGCAGGAAGCCCTGCGGCAGCAGCGTGATGCTCCAGATCGAAGCGGCGAAGACGCCGAAGCCGATCAACACCGTGATGAAGTAGTGCTTCACCGACCAGGTCACGAGTTTGGAGTAGGTCTGCAGGATGCGCCCGGGGGGCGGGTCCTCATGCGGGTGATCCTTGAGGAAGTAGGCCGCGAGCACCGGCGTGACGAAGCGCGCGGCGAGCAGCGAGAAGAACACCTGCACCGACACGGTGATGCCGAACTGCTTGAAGAACTGTCCGGCGATACCGGACATGAAGCTGGCGGGAGCAAAGATCGCAATAATCGTCAGCGAGATCGCGATCACCGCGAGGCCGATTTCGTCGGCGGCCTCCAGCGCGGCGCGATAGGGCGACTTGCCCATGCGCATGTGGCGCACGATGTTCTCGATTTCGACGATGGCGTCGTCGACCAGAATGCCCGTCGACAGCGTAATGGCGAGGAAGGAGACGAGGTTCAGCGAGAAGCCGAGCAGGTCCATTGCCCAGAATGCCGGGAAGATCGACAGCGGCAGCGAGATCGCGGCGATGATGGTGGCTCTGATATCGCGCAGGAACAGCAGCACGACGATTACCGCGAGGATCGCGCCTTCGAACAAGGTCGAGATCGCCGCATCATAATTGCCCTTGGTGAAGTTGACCGAGGTGTCGATCAGTTTCAGGTCGACGTCGGGATAGGCGACCTTCAGCGCATCGATGCGCTTCTGCACGGCCTCCGCCACCACGACGTCGCTGGCGCCCTTGGAACGCTTGATGCCGAGCGCCACCACCGGTTCGCCGTTGAAGCGGGCAAAGGTCCGGCGATCGGCAATGGTGTCGGTGACGGTGCCGAGGTCGTCGAGCCGGACTTCGCCGCCGCCGAACAGCGGGATCATCGTGCCGGCGAGATCGTTCAGCGTCTTGGCGCCGGCCAGCGTGCGGATCGCCTGGTCGTTCTTGCCGATTTCGGCGCGGCCGCCGGCGAGGTCCACATTGGTGCCGCGAAGGATCTGGCTGACATTGACGGCGGTGAGCCCCGCCGCCTGCAGCCGGTCGGGATCGAGCGAAACGAGAATTTCGCGCTCGACACCGCCGATGCGCTCGACCTGCGCAACGCCGCGGACGCCCTGCAGCGCGCGCTTGACGACGTCGTCGACGAAATAGGAAAGCTGCTCCGGCGTCTTGCCCGGCGATATCGCGGCATAGGTGACGATCGGCAGGCCGATCACGTCGACGCGCTGGATCAGCGGCTCGTTGACGTTCTGCGGCAGGTTGGCGCGTACACGGGTGACGGCATCCTTGACGTCGTTGAGCGCGCGATCGGTGTTGGTCTCGAGCGCGAACTGGATCGTCGTCACCGACAGGCCGTCGGTGATTGAGGACGAAATGTGCCGAACGCCTTCGACGCCGGATACGCCGTCCTCGATGGTCTTGGTGACCTGCGCTTCCAGTTCGGCGGGAGCAGCGCCGAATTGCGCGACAGCGACCGAGATCACGGGGATGTCGGCGCTCGGCAGCCGCGTCACCGCGAGCTTGGTGAAGCTGACCCAGCCCAAGACCAGGAGAATGATTGAAAAGACGATCGAAGGAAGCGGGTTCCGGATCGACCAAGCCGAGATGTTCAAAGCCATTAGCGTGCCCGCGTGCGCTCGAGTTCATCGGCGAACATGGTCTTGACCTGGTCGCCGTCATGCAGCGAGGTGCCAGCATCGGCCACGACGGTTTCGCCGACGTCGAGGCCTTCAAGAATTTCAGTTGAGGTTTCGGAGGTCAGGCCGACCCGCACCTTTCGCGTCTCGATGGTGTTGCCCTTCACGACCTGCAGGGTCAGGCGGTCGATGGCGGTGCGCGGGACAGCTACGCCGCAGGAGCGCTTGGCATCGATATTGGCGCGGGCAAACATGCCGACCTTGAGCGAGGGATTGTTGTTCAGCGAAATCCGGACCTTGCCGAGTTGGGTGGTGCGGTCGATCTGCGGCGAGATCTGCCGGACCTTGCCGACGACATCGGGCGCATCGTCACGGCTGATGCGTACCGTCGCACCCGGATTGAGCTTGAGCAGATGAACGCTCGGCACTTCGGCTTCGAGCTCGATTTCATTGTTCACGGAGACACGGAACATCGGGCCGGCCTGCGGCGAAGCCGGCGCGCCGACCGCAGTCCTGACTTCGGTAACGAGACCGGCAGCCGGCGCGCGAAGAGATATCGGTCCAGACCGGCCTCCCGGGGCTCCCGGCTGTTGCGGCGGCGGGGTGAGGCGCGCCATCTCCTGATTTTCGGTAACCGTATCGCCTTCCTTGATGAACAGATCAGTGACCCTCGAGCCCTCCTGATCGACGCCGATCTGGGCCTCGCGCCGCGGCACGATAAAGCCGGTGACGCGCACCATGTCGGAGAAACAGGCATTGGTGGATTTGGTCACGATCACCAACGCCTGGCCCGGCGTTTCCTTTTCTTCCGCGCGCGGACGGTGCTCGAACCAGTAATAGCCGACGGCCACAACGGCAACGAAGGCCACCCCGAGCGCGGGTTTGAAGTATTCGGAGAATTTCATCGCCGGATCAATCCAGACTGGAAGTCAAATCAAACAAGGCGCATTGGCTGGCCGAAGGCCTGCGATCTCGCCCAAAACGAATACGTCCCGCACGGGTGCTGCGGGACGTTATTGTAGCCGGAAACCAATGCTCGGCGCCACGCCCTTACTTGGATGCGTTCGACGCCGTGGCCTTGTTTTCCATGTTGACGACCTGAACGCGGCGGTTCACTTCCGCCATCGGCTGGCTCGGGTCCTTGAGCTTGCTCTTGCCGTATCCGACGGTGACGAGATCGGTGCCGTTGATGCCGTATTTGTCGACGAGATAGCGCTTGATCGCGTCGGCGCGGCGCTCGGACAAATCCTGGTTGTAGGCTTCGCCGCCGGCCGCGTCGGTGTGGCCCGCGACCACGAAGGTCGAGCCCCTCAGATCATTGTTGGTGAGCGCGCGGCCGAGCGCCTGAACCGACGGCAGCGACTTCGCGCTGATGTCGGCCGAGTTGTAGTCGAAATTGATCTCCAGATCGATCTTCGGCTTGTCCTTGACGATGGTGGCGATTTCCTCGCGCTCGGCGGTCGAGAGCGACCGCGTGGAGCGGCCACGGATCTTCTGGACGAATTTGGTTTCGGTAGCGGCCGCGGTCGGATCGACGGTTTGGTGCGGGCCGACCGAAAGGCCGCGGGTGAGCGGCTTCTTCTCCGGCGCCAGCGCGCGGACGATCTGATCTTCGGTGACGTTCCTCTCCTGCGCGAGGGCAGTTCCCGCACTTAAGTCGATTGCGGCGCCCAGCGCCGCAACCGAGACGATTGCTGTAAGGATCTTCGTTGCTGAGAAATTTGCCATTGCCAGTCCCCTCCTGCGGGCACGCGGTTCTAAGGTCATCCAAATGAGCTGCCGCACCTTGGTTTGCGGCCGGCTGCTTTACTTTAGTCTGGGCGCCCGCCGCAGGGTTCGAGGCGCCGCCAGCCTTCATACCTAAAAATCGTCACTGCACCCCGTAATCGGCGAATTCCTTGACGATATTGGGGTCCATCGCCTTCGCATTGTTAATATCGAGATCGCCTTCCGAAATCGAGCCGTTGCGCTTCTTGGCAAGACCGCGGCCGTACAGCGACGACGTCAATCTCGGGTTGATCCTGAGGGCGGCGTCGAAATCAGCAATTGCATTCTTGTTCTGGCCGCTTTTCAGGTTAACGAGGCCGCGGCTGTCGAGCGCGTCGACGAAATTCGGCCGCAGCCGCAACGCCTCGTTGCAATCCTTCAGTGCCGCCTGCAGGTCCCCGATCACCGTGCGGGCCCAGCAGCGGTTGTTGTAAGCTTCCACATCCTTCGGATTCAGCCGCAGCGAATTGTTGAAGTCCTTGATGGCGAGCTCGTAGGCGCCCTTGCTCGCATAGACCTGTCCGCGCCGGTACAGCGCGGCGGCATCGTCCGGATTGTCGTTGAGCCTGGTGGTCAGGTTCTTGATGGTCGGGTCGTCGGCCAGCGCAACCGCCGTCGGGCTGGGGCTCTCGGTTGGCTTGGCGGGCGGCGGAGGCGGAGGAATCGCGGCTTCAGCCGGCTTCGGCGGCGCCGGAGGAGGCGGTGGCGGAGCAGGCGCGGCCACCTGGGGCGCGGCAGGTGCGGGAGCGGGAGCAGGGGAAGGAGCGGGAGCAGGCGCGGGAGTGGTTGGCGCTGCGGCCACCGGAGCTGGCGGCGGGCTCGCCGGCCGCGGGCCGCCGCTGGGAATAAAGGAGAAATCCTCGGCAAGCGACGACGAGATCCACGGCACCTGCTCCTGGCGCGAGGCGCGGGTGACACCGACGCGGGTGCGGTTCAGCGTTTCCTCCGCCATCAAATCGGGGGTGCGGATTTCCTTCAGCAGCTCTTTCACAAACAGGCTGCGGTCGCTGCCATTGTCGGAAACGACGGACGAGAGCGCGGCCGAATACATCACCAGCGTGCCGTTCGGGGCGATAACCGGCGCAAGGCCAGCGGAAAAGCTGCGGAACCGGCGCTCGAACGGATTGCGCCTGCTGGCGTCGATCAGCGCGATCTTGACGCCCGCGCCGCGACTGTTGATCTCCCCCAGCACGGTTTCGAGGCTGAAACCGTCGCGGCGAACGTCGGCCTCGGTCCAGATCTGCGCATCGACGGGGATCATGTAGCTCTGGCGGCTCGACTGCACGCCAAAGCCCGAAAAGAAGATCAGCGCGACCGAGCCGGGCTTGATTTTGCCGTAGAGCCGCTCGAAAGCGCGGCGCATCTGCTCGCCGGTCAGGTTCTCGCCGATATCGACATTGAAGCCGTCGCGCTTGAGCTCTTCGGCGATGTCGCGCGCATCATTGATCGGTTCCTTCAGGGGCGCCTCGGCGTCCGGATATTTCGCGTTGCCGATCACCAGCGCATAACGTTCGCCGGCTGCGAGCGACGGGGCTACCGACGCGACCGCAAAAATCAGGGAAAGGAGCAATACAAGGCGGGTTTTCATATTGACGGCAATCCAGCCAAAATGGCGCCGATACCAGCTTGCGCCGCGGCGACCTTACTCTACGCACTCTGCATTATCAAACCGCGCGCACAGCTCGTCAACCGCTTGCGATCTCGGCACTAATTGCGGGAATTAACCGCGACCGCACCGCGTGGATGAAGGGGAATAAACAATGTTGACGGGCGGCAACACCTCGGCGCGCGGACCTGGTCCGCGCGATCGGTTCCCGATCTGCTCGACCATCCTTTCGTGATGCCCGGCTGCGTCCGAATATGCCGGTCATACCTGGGTCACCCGCGGTTGACGGCCACCATGGAAATGTGACTCTTCTCACATAATGCTCTGCAATGCCGCGCGGTCGTCATTCGCGCACCGCGTTTGACCTTCGCAGATGACAATGGCTTGCTGCCGGGACCGGCCAAGTTCAGCAAAGAAAAGTTCAGCACAAAAGAAGAGCGACACCGATGGGAAACGCCTACGAGATCTACGCCCTGCGCTATGCGACGATGTCGCCCCGCACTCCTCATTTGAATTTTCTGATCCCCGATCCGCACGAAACCACGGCGCAGGATCTGGATTACTTCGTCTGGCTGATCCGAGGGGGCGGCCGCGACATCCTGGTCGACACCGGCTTCAACGCCGAGGAGGCGAAGGCGCGTTCGCGCAAACTCACGCTCAATCCGGTCGACGCACTGGCGGATTTCGGCGTTGCCGCCGATACGATTCGCGACGTGATCGTCACCCATCTGCATTACGATCACGCCGGCAATCTCGATCGCTTCCCGAACGCGCGGTTTCATCTGCAGGACCGCGAGATGAGCTACGCGACCGGGCGCTGCATGTGCAACGGCATGTTGCGGCATCCGTTTTCGGTCGAGCACGTCACCACCATGGTGCGCCACGTCTATGGCGAGCGCGTCACTTTCCATTCCGGCGACGGCGAGATCGCCCCCGGCGTGACGGTGCATCGCGTCGGCGGCCATTCCGATGGCCTGCAGGTCGTGCGCGTCGAAACTGCGCGGGGGCCGGTGGTGCTGGCGTCGGACGCTTCGCACTACTACGCCAATTTGCACAAGCGCAGCCCGTTTCCGATCGTCTACAATGTCGGCGACATGGCGCAGGGCTGGGAAATCGTCGAGCGCCTGGCCGGCCATCCCGACCGTTTCATTCCCGGCCACGATCCGATCGTGAGCGAGATCTACCCGCGCGCCAGCGACAAGGTCGATGCGTTCGCGCTGCACCTAGCGCCGTCGCGTTCTTTCGCGAAATAGCGGGCGGTCATGATGCCAGCGTACAACACGATCGGCTTCATCGGCCTCGGCGTGATGGGCGAGCCGATCTGCCGCAATCTCGTGAAGAAGAGCGGTAAGCGCGTGATCGCGTTCGATCTTGCGGCCGAGCCGCTGGCGCGGCTGAAGGCCGAGGGCGCGGAGGCCGCAGGCTCCGTCGCCGACATCGTCCGGCAAAGCGACTTGCTGTTCCTCTGCCTGCCCAGCGCCAAGCATGTGCGCGCGGTGTTCGAGGGCGACGGCATCCTGGCGAACATCCGCAGCGGCAAGGTCGTCGTCGATCTCGGTACGTCGTCAGTCGGCCAAACGCGTGAGTTTGCCAAGCTGCTGCAGGCCAAGGGTGCATCTTGGGCCGACGCGCCGATCGCGCGCACGCGCCAGGCGGCCCAGGACGGCACGCTGAGCGTGATGGTTGGCGCGGTGCCCGCGCTTTATGCCGATATCGAGCCACTGATCCGCTGCTTTGCCACTGACGTCACCCGTTGCGGCGACGTTGGTGCGGGGCAGGTGACGAAGATTCTCAACAACATGGTGCTGTTCGAAACCGTCAACGCGCTCGCCGAAGCGGTCGCTGTCGCGAAGCATAATGGTGTCGACCCAAAGCTGCTGCTTGATACGCTTTCCAAGGGCTCGGCCGACAGTTTTGCGCTGCGCAATCACGGCATGAAGGCGATCGTGCCGGGCAATTTTCCGGAGCGCGCGTTCTCGACCGAATATGCGCTGAAGGATATTTCCTATGCGCTGGAGCTCGCGGCCGATGCGGGATTGAAAATCCGTGGTGCGGAGCTGGTCGGCACGATTCTGCAGGAAGCGATCGATGCCGGCTCAGGGGACAATTATTTCCCTGTCATCGCGAAACATATTGGCGGCCGCTAATCGGAGAGACAATCATGATTCAACGTTTTCCCGGGCTTACGCCAACCCGTAGCCGTGCCGTCGCTCACGACGATCTGGTATTCACGGTGGCTGTCGCGCCCGACCCGGTCACCCCGTCGATGTACGAGCAGAGCGTAAAGGCGCTCGCCCGGATCGACGAAAGCCTCGCGCTGTGCGGCACGGACAAGAGCAAGATTCTCTCGGCTATCGTCTACATCACCGATATCAAACGCAAAGGCGAGATGAACCGTGCCTGGGATGAATGGGTCGATACGAAAAATCCGCCAATGCGCGCCTGCATCGGCGTCGATCTCGAGCCGCCGCATATCGTGGAGATCGTGGTGACGGCCGTGAAGTGAGCCTCGGCACAGCGCTCAAGCGGGTCAGTAAGCCTCTTTCGCGTCCGCCTCTTCGCTGGTCTGCACCAGATCGAGGCTCGCCTCGACCTTTCCGAGCAGCCTTGCGAAATCCTTGCGCTCCTGCGTGGACAGGCAGGAGAGAATCTCCTGTTCCCTGCGCAGTAGCCGTGGGATCAACTCCTCATAGAGCGCTTCGCCCTTGTGCGTCAGACGCAGGCGGAATTCGCGGCGGTCGTCCTCGTTCTCGACGCGCTCGATGATCTCTCGCTTCATCAGCGACGTGACTGCGCGGCTGATGGTGGATTTGTGGGTGCGGGTGCAGTGGGCGATGTATTGCGCGCTGCAGGCATCGTGGCGGAAGCCGAGCGTCGCCAGCACGCGCCATTCCGGAATATCGAGCCCATAGCGCGCCGCATACTCGGCCGAGAGTGCGGAGCTAACTTCGGCCGCCAGTCGGTTAAGCCGGAACGGCACGAACTTGAAGAGGTCCAGTCGTGCGGTCCTTTTCTGCGCGCTCTCTTCCCGCGGACCAGCCGCCATTTCGCCTGACATCGCTTTTGGCAAGAATCGCCTCGATTTGAGTTGACGCCGGACCCGGCCGGGGGTTTAAGATAGTTGCATGTGAGACTAATTAGCAGGGTTGCAGGCCGCTAGCCAGCGTTTTCGAGCGAACTGGATACCGGTTCGCGTCGAGAAAACGCGTCAAAACAAGATCTCTAGTCACGGGTTGACCCGCATGGCGCTGACTAAGACCCAATTCGGCTATCGTCGCCACTCCGACCAGGATCGGGCGGGTGCGAACGTGGCCGAGCACCCGATCGTCGTTGTGGGCGCTGGTCCAGTGGGGCTGTCGCTTGCGATCGGTATGGCGCAGCGCGGGCAAGCGGTCGTGCTGCTCGACGACGCTGACCGGATCGGCGAGGGCTCGCGGGCGATCTGCTTCTCGAAACGCTCGCTCGAATTCTGGGACCGGCTCGGCATCGGCCAGCGCATGGTCGACAAGGGCGTGGTGTGGAGCGTCGGCAAGATCTTTCACGGCGACTCCCAGCTCTATCAATTCAATTTGCTGCCCGAGGAGGGGCACAAGCGGCCGGCCTTCATCAACCTGCAGCAATTCTACGCGGAAGCCTATCTGGTCGATCGTGTCGAGGAACTCCCCGAGATCGACCTGCGCTGGCGCAACAAGGTGACCGGGCTCGAGCCGCACAACGACCATGTGGTGCTGACGATCCAGACGCCGGACGGCCCCTATCGGCTGGCGGCGCAATACGTGGTCGCCTGCGACGGTGCCCGATCCTCGCTGCGGCAAATGGTGGGAGCGGAGTTTGCGGGCCAGGTGTTCGAAGACCAGTTCCTGATTGCCGACGTCAAGATGACGGCGGCATTTCCGACCGAGCGCTGGTTCTGGTTCGATCCGCCGTTCCATGCTGGACGCTCCGCACTTCTGCACAAGCAGCCCGATGATATCTGGCGGATCGACCTGCAGCTCAGCCGGGATGCCGATCCGGCGGTTGAAAAGCTGCCGGAAAACGTGCGGCCGCGCATCGCCCGCATGCTCGGTCATGACAAGTTCGATTTCGAATGGATATCGCTGTACAAATTCCAGTGCCGGCGGATGAACAAGTTCATCCATGGCCGGGTAATCTTTGCCGGCGATGCCGCCCATCAGGTCTCACCGTTCGGCGCGCGTGGCGCCAATTCCGGGCTCGAGGACGCCGAGAATCTGGCATGGAAACTCGATCGCGTGCTGCGGGGTATCTCGCCCGAGGCGCTGCTCGAGAGTTATCATATCGAGCGCAGCGCCGCGGCCGACGAGAACATCCGCGAATCCACCCGCTCGACCGATTTCATGGCGCCCAACTCCCACCAGGAGGCGCGGTTGCGCAAGGCGGTGCTATCGCTCGCCCGGGAAACCGAGTTCGGTAAGCGGATGGTGAATGCCGGCCGTCTCTCGACGCCCTCGATCTACGAAACGCCGCTTTCGACCGCCGATGGCGATTCATGGCGCGGCGGCCCGCGTCCCGGCGCCTCGATGCCGGACGCGCCGGTTGCAGGCCAGAGCGGCGAACCGATGTATCTCACCGATGCTTTCATCGGGGCGGGAACGGGGTTCACGCTGCTGGAGTTTAGCAATGGAGCTATGCCGGAGCTGCCTGAGGAAATAGCCACAATCCGGATTGGCGGCAAAGGCGGTCTGGCCGATTCTGCAGGTCTTGCTGCTACGCGTTACGACGCCGAGCCCGGCACGGCCTATCTGCTGCGTCCCGATGGCTACGTCGCGGCGCGCTTTCGGCGTCCGACCCGGGCGGCACTCGACGCCGCGCTCGCGCGTGCTGCGGGTCATAACTGAGGTTTCGTCATGGCGCTATCAACCAGTTCGAACTTTGCCAAGCCTGATGACGCGTTCCGCGCCGTCGTCGAGGCGCATCGTGGACTGAACGACGAGCAAAGCGCCGATCTCGATGCGGCACTGGTTCTCATCCTCGCCAATCACATCGGCGACCTCGATGTGCTGAAGGAGGCGATCGCGCTCGCCGCTCGGCGGATGCTCGATGCAAGCCACCAGCAACAGCAGCAGCAACAGCAACAATAATTCGCGTCTCGAACGAAGTCAGGAATCGAATTGATGGCTAAAGGTTTCGCGTCCACCACCGATCTCGCGGAGAAGAAAATCACCTTCTCCGAAATCGGCACTGATCTCTACGCGTTCACCGCCGAGGGCGATCCGAACTCCGCGATCATCGTTGGCGACGATGGCTGCCTTGTGTTCGACGCGCAGGCGACGCCGGCGATGGCCAACAAGGTGATCGAGCGGGTTCGGACCGTCACCGACAAGCCGATCAAATATGTCGTGCTGTCGCATTATCACGCCGTGCGCGTGCTCGGCGCTTCCGCCTACAAGGCGCAGGGCATCGTGGCGTCGGCCGAAACCTATCGGCTGATCGAGGAGCGCGGCCAGCAGGATTGGGATTCCGAATACGGCCGCTTTCCCCGCCTGTTCCAGGATGCGCAAAGCATTCCCGGGCTGACTTGGCCGACGCTGACCTTTGAAGGCGAGATGTCGATTTACTTAGGAAAACGCGAGGTTCGGCTGATGCAACTCGGTGCCGGGCATACGTCGGGCGATATCGTAGCCTGGGTGCCGGATGCCGAAGTGATGTTTTCCGGCGACCTCATCGAATATCACTCGGCCTGCTATTGCGGCGATGCGCATTTGCGCGAATGGCCGATGACGCTGAACGAAATCCGCGCCTTCAATCCGAAGGCGATCGCGCCGGGCCGCGGCGACGCGCTGAAAGGTCTGTCGACCGGGCGCGACGCGATCGCGATGACGCGCGGCTTCGTCACGACGCTCTATGGCGCCGCGGAAAGCTCGGTTGCCAAGGGCCGCACGCTGAAAGAGACCTTTGCCGCGACGCGCGAGGTGATGGATCCAAAATTTTCCAGCTTCGCCATTTACGAGCACTGCCTGCCGTTCAACGTCTCGCGCGCGTTCGACGAGGCTTCGGGAATAGACGATCCCGTGATCTGGACCGACAAGCGCGACCAGGAAATGTGGGCCGCCCTGCAAGGAGGAGGATAGACCATGAATATCAACACCTCGCCTGATCAGATCGTTCGCAGCAGCGCACAACTGACGCCGGGCTATATGTCCGGTTTCGGCAACAGTTTTGAAACCGAGGCCTTGCCCGGCGCGCTGCCGATGGGCCGCAATTCGCCGCAGCGCTGCGCCTACGGGCTCTACGCTGAACAGCTCTCCGGTTCGCCGTTCACCGCGCCACGCGGCAGCAATGAGCGCTCCTGGCTCTATCGCATCCGCCCATCGGTGAAGCATTCGGGCCGCTTTGAAAAGGTCGATGCCGGACTGTGGCGCACCGCGCCGTGCCACGAATATGATTTGCCGATTGCGCAACTGCGCTGGGATCCGGCGCCGATCCCGAAGGAAGACAAGACTTTCCTGCAGGGCGTGCAGACCATGACGACAGCGGGCGACGCCAATACGCAAGGAGGCATGGCCGCGCACGTCTATCTCATCACCAAGTCAATGGTCGATCAGCATTTCTACAATGCCGATGGCGAGATGATGTTTGTCGCGCAGCAGAGCAACCTGCGCCTTGTCACCGAATTCGGCCGCATCGATATCGAGCCGGGCGAGATCGCGGTGATTCCGCGCGGCGTGAAATTCCGGGTGGAGATTCCGAATGGACCTGCGCGCGGCTATCTCTGCGAGAATTACGGCGGCGCCTTCACGCTGCCGGAACGCGGGCCGATCGGCGCCAACTGCCTCGCCAATTCGCGCGACTTCCTCACGCCGGTCGCTAGCTATGAGGACAAGGACACGCCGACGGAACTGTACGTGAAATGGGGCGGCTCGCTGTTCAAGACGACGCTGCCGCATTCGCCGATCGACGTGGTGGCCTGGCACGGCAATTACGCGCCCTACAAATACGACCTGCGCACCTTCTCGCCGGTCGGCGCCATCAGCTTCGACCATCCCGATCCCTCGATCTTCACGGTGCTGACCTCGCCGTCGGAGACCGCGGGCACCGCGAACATCGACTTCGTCATCTTCCCGGAGCGCTGGGCGGTCGCCGAAAACACCTTCCGCCCGCCCTGGTATCACATGAACATCATGAGTGAGTTTATGGGGCTGATCTACGGCGTGTATGACGCCAAGCCGCAGGGTTTTGTTCCGGGCGGCATCAGCTTGCACAACTGCATGCTGCCGCACGGCCCCGACCGCGAGGCCTTCGACCATGCCAGCAACGGCGAGCTAAAGCCGGTAAAGCTGACGGGCACCATGGCCTTCATGTTCGAAACGCGTTTTCCGCAGCGGGTGACCCAGCACGCGGCGACGTCGGCGACCTTGCAGGACGACTACGCCAATTGCTGGAAGGGCCTCGAGAAGCGGTTCGATCCGAACAAGCCGTGATCGCTTACCCTCCCCTGGAGGGGGAGGGTCGGCTCGCATGAGCGCAGCGAAATGCGAGACGGGGTGGGGTGATCTCTCAACACGGGCACTGTTCGAGAGGAGAGACCGTCATCCCACCCCGCCGCTCATTTCATGAGCGTCGACCCACGAGCGAGCTTCGCTCGTCTCGGACCCCTCCAGGGGAGGGTGAAAGAACCAGCCCTAGTGATATTCGGGAAAACCATGCCCCACCCCAACGATCCCAAACTCCGCTCCTTCATCCCCGTCGATCCCACTTCCCATTTCCCGATCCAGAATCTCCCTTACGGCGTGTTCTCCGCCAAGGACGGGCTCGCCCCACGCATCGGTGTAGCGATCGGCGATTACGTGCTCGACCTCTGGCAGCTCGCGCAGGACTGCCGCTTCGATCTCGTTGAGCCGGCGGTATTCGCCGCGCCGCAGCTCAATGCGTTCATGGCGATGGGGCCAAAGGTCTGGTCGAGCGCGCGGGCGCGGATCAGCGAGCTTCTGCGGGATGATCATCCCGAACTTCGTGACAATGAGAAACTCCGCAAGCGCGCGCTGGTGCCGATGGCGGACGTGAAGCTGCACCTGCCGTTCGCGGTCTCCGGCTACACCGATTTCTATTCGTCCAAGGTGCACGCCACCAATGTCGGCGTGATGTTCCGCGGCAAGGACAATGCGCTGCAGCCGAACTGGCTGCACATGCCGATCGGCTATAACGGCCGCGCATCGACGGTTGTCGTCAGCGGCACGCCGGTGCGCCGGCCGCGCGGCCAATTGAAGCCGCCGACGGCCGACATGCCGAGTTTCGGCCCCTGCAAGCGGCTCGATTTCGAGTTGGAAATGGGCGTGGTGATCGGCCAGCCATCGGTGATGGGCGAAATGCTCACCGAGAAGCAGGCCGAAGAGATGATCTTCGGTTTCGTCATCCTGAACGACTGGAGCGCGCGCGACATCCAGCAGTGGGAATACGTCCCGCTCGGCCCGTTCCAGGCAAAAGTGTTCGCGACCTCGATCAGCCCGTGGGTGGTGACGCGCGAGGCACTGGAGCCGTTCCGTCTTCATGGCCCTGCGCAGGATCCGAAGCCGCTGCCGTACCTGCAGCAGACGCAGCCGAACAATTACGACATGGCGCTAGAGGTAGACTTGCGCGCCGCGCCGATGAACGCGCCGAAAAACATCAGCCGCACCAATTTCAAATACATGTACTGGTCGTCGGTGCAGCAGCTCGTGCACCATGCTTCATCCGGCTGCGCCATGAATGTCGGCGATCTCTTAGGCTCCGGCACCATCTCCGGTCCGGAGAAGGACCAGCGCGGCAGCCTGTTGGAGATAAGCTGGAACGGCACCGAGCCGGTCGAACTGGCCGAGGGCGTGAAGCGCTCGTTCCTGGAGGATGGCGACTCGCTCGTGATGCGCGGCTGGTGCCAGGGCGACGGCTATCGCGTCGGTTTTGGCGAGGTCGAGGGGACGATCTTGGCGGCGGGGTAACTCCCTCCCCGTCATTGCGAGGAGCGAAGCGACGAAGCAATCCATCTCTCCTCACGCGCGGTGGGATGGATTGCTTCGCTCCGCTCGCAATGACGTGGAGACTTCAGCGCTCCTGCGGCGGTATATCCCGCAGCCGCGCACAGTGCGCGGCAATATCCTCAAGGCTGTACTTCAAATGCACCCGCTTGTCCGACGGCGGGTGCTTGACGACGCACACGCCCGGCCGTCGCTCGGTCGCGGGCCGGATCGGCCGCCGCTCAAAACCGCCGCCGCAGTTCGGGCAGACATTATGCAGCTTGGTCTCGACGCAATCCGCGCAGAACGTACATTCATACGAGCAGATGCGCGCATCCATCGCATTCGGCGGCAGGTCCTTGTCGCAATATTCGCAGTTCGGTCGGAGTTGCAGCGCCATGCGTGGTCTCGTGGGGTGATTCCTGCAGATCATCGCAAATGGGATCGGGAACGCGAATGACGAAATTCCCTCGATTTGGGCCATGCGGCCCCAGTGCCTCATCGAACCGCTTCACTTCAACGGCAGCCGTACGCTCTCCTTCAGCCGGTCCAGCACGACCGACGAGCGGACATGCGCGACACTCTGGTGCGGCATCAGCACGTTGTTGACGAGATCCGAGAGGTCCTTGAGGTCGCGCAGCACCACTTTCAGCACATAATCGGCGTCGCCCGTGAGCGAATAGGCCTCCTGGATGTCGTCGACGCGGTTGACCAGTGCGCGGAATTTCTTGGCGTTGTCGGGCGAATGCGTCGCCAGCGTAATGTGAATGAAGGCGATGAGGTTGAAGCCGAGCGCCTCGCCGGCGAGGTCGGCGTGGTAGCCGGCGATGACCTTTTCCTCCTCGAGCCGCATCCGCCGCCGCGAGCATTGCGAGGCGGACAGGCCGACGAGGTCGGCCAGTTGCTGGTTGGTCAGCCGGCCGTCATCCTGCAGCGCGGCCAGCATTTTGAGGTCGAAGGCGTCCACGGGGATCATGCGTCAATTGCCGGTTTCGTGCACGAATTGTGCGAGATGATAGCCTAATGTCCCTCGGTTTGCATGCACTTTGCGCCCGCTTCGCCTGATATTGATCTAGATCAATTTACGGGAGTTTAGCCATGGGTCCGTTTCCGCATGACGCGCCAGCCGCCACCATCAGCGCCGACAACCCGATGGGCACTGACGGTTTCGAGTTCGTCGAGTATGCGCATCCGAACCCGGAAGAGCTGCACGCGCTGTTCAAGCTGATGGGCTATGCTCCTGTCGCCCGCCACAAGACCAAGAAGATCACGGTCTATCGCCAGGGCGACATCAATAATCTCGTCAACGAGGAGCCGGGCACCCATGGCCATGGCTTTGTTGCCGCGCATGGGCCTTGCGCGCCGTCGATGGCGTTCCGCGTGGTCGACGCCAAGCAAGCCTACGATCGCGCGCTCTCGCTCGGCGCGGAGCCGGCTGATGTTTCGTCCGCTCAAAAGACGCTCGACGTTCCCGCCATCAAGGGCATCGGCGGCAGCCTACTCTATTTCACCGACCGTTACGGCGCCAAGGGATCGGCCTATGATCTCGAGTTCGAATGGCTTGATACGCGCGATCCTCGGCCCGCCGGCGCCGGGCTCTATTACATCGATCACCTCACCCACAACGTCCATCGCGGTCGCATGGACGTCTGGACCGGCTTCTACGAAAGACTGTTCAACTTCCGCCAGATTCGCTTCTTCGACATCGAGGGCCGCGCGTCCGGCCTGTTCTCGCGTGCGCTGACCAGCCCGGACGGCAAGATCCGGATCCCGATCAACGAGGATGCCGGTGACTCCGGACAGATCGAGGAATATCTCAACATCTATCGCGGCGAGGGCATCCAGCACATCGCCTGCGGCGCGCGGGACATCTACCGCACCGTCGAGACGCTGCGCGAAGCCGGATTACCGTTCATGCCGTCGCCGCCGGACACCTATTTCGAGAAGATCGACGCGCGCCTGCCGCAGCACGGTGAGGATGTCGCCCGCCTGCAACGCGACGGCATTCTCATTGACGGCGAGGGCGTGGTCGATGGTGGCCACACCAAGGTGCTCTTGCAGATCTTTTCCGCGAACGCGATCGGGCCGATCTTCTTCGAATTTATCCAGCGCAAGGGCGATGACGGCTTTGGTGAGGGCAACTTCAAGGCGCTGTTCGAATCGATCGAGGAGGATCAGATCCGGCGAGGCGTGTTGAAGGTGGGGAATGCGGCGTAAGCTGTTGTCGTCCCGGCCTTGAGCCGGGACCCATACGCCGTGTCGTTTGTATTGAGAGCCGCCGTTCGACGGCTTTCGTCCAACAATCAAATCCTGTGGTTATGGGTCCCCGCGCCCCGTGCGCAATTGCGCACTAGGCGGGGACGACGAGAGAGTTTACCTCCCCGCCTTCCACGCGCTCGCCAATTCCGCCAGCTCCACCTTCTCCGCATCCCTGATCGCCGACGGCGTGCGCGAGAAGCGCGGGGCAGGCGCGGGCTGCGTCACGCCATGACGCTCGACGAACACCTGACGCGCCGCCATGTGCGGATGCTTCGGCGCTTCCGTCATGGTCAGGATCGGCGCGAAGCAGATGTCGGTGCCTTCCATGATCTTGCACCAGTCCTCGCGCGTCTTGCTCTTGAACACCTTGGTCAGCTTCTCCTTCAAAGCCGGCCAGGCCTTGCGGTCCATCTGGGCGTCGAAATCGGCGTCGGTGAGGCCGGCATGCTGGCGCAGCAGCGCGTAGAACTGCGGTTCGATCGAGCCGATCGAAATGAAGTTGCCGCAGGAACATTCATAGATGCCGTAGAAATGCGCGCCGCCGTCGAGAAAATTCTGCTCGCGCCCTTCCACCCAGCGGCCGATCGCGGTCATGTCGAAGAACATCGACATCAGCGACGCCGCGCCGTCGCACATCGCCGCATCCACCACCTGGCCCTTGCCGGACTTCGACGCTTCCAATAGCGCCGCCAGCACGCCGACCACGAGATAGAGCGCGCCGCCGCCGAAATCGCCGACCAGATTGAGCGGCGGCACCGGCTTTTCCTTAGGTCCGATCGCCGCAAGCGCGCCGGTGACCGAGATGTAGTTGATGTCGTGGCCGGCCGCGTGCGCCAGCGGGCCTTCCTGGCCCCAGCCGGTCATCCGGCCGAACACCAGCCGCGGGTTGCGCGCCATCACCACATCGGGTCCGAGGCCCAGCCGCTCCATCACGCCGGGGCGAAAGCCCTCGATCAGCGCGTCGGCATGGCTAAGCAGATCCAACACCTGCGCGACCGCGGCCTTGTCCTTGAGGTCGAGCTCGACCACTTTCCGGCCGCGCCCCGCCACCGATTTCAAATTCTTCTTCGCGCCGATGCGGTCGAGCGTCACGACTTCCGCGCCCATGTCGGCCAGCATCATGCAGGCGAACGGGCCCGGGCCGATGCCGGCGAATTCGACGATGCGGAAGCCTGCGAGCGGGCCGGAGGTGCGGGTGGCGGATTGGGTGGCTGGTTGATCGAGCACGTTGTTTTCTCTCCCAAAGAAACGTCGAAGGGAACGCCTTAATTAGTTGATTAGCTAAATTGTCCCGCCGAAGCGAGGCCCTGGCAAGCTTCTTTTGCCGAAAATCGAGCCAAAATACGAAAGCGGCGCGCATCGCTGCGCGCCGCTCAATATCAACGTCGCGTCCAGGTGCTGATCAGCCCGCCGCGGTCACCGCGCGCTGCGCCATCACCTTAACCAGGTTGGCGCGATAGTCCGAGGTGCCGTGGATGTCGTTCATCAGGCCGTCGGCGGAAATGTTGATGCTATCGAGCGCGGCGGCGGACCAGTTGGCCTTCAGCGCCGCCTCGATCACGGGCACCCGCATCACGCCGTTTTGCGATGCGCCGGTGGCTGCGGCGCGGACGTCACCCGCCGGGGTTCTTGCGACGAACACGCCGGTCAGCGCGAAGCGCGACGCCGGATGGTTGAACTTCGCGTAGCCCGCTTTGTCCTGAACCGGGAACGATACCGCAGTGATGATTTCGCCATCTTCCAGCGCCGTCGAGAACAGGCCCTTGAAGAAATCATCCGCCGATATCGAACGCTTGTTGGTCTTCACGGTGGCCCCGCACGCCAGCACCGCCGCCGGATAGTCGGCCGCGGGATCGTTGTTGGCGAGCGAGCCGCCGATGGTGCCGCGATGCCGCACCGCCGGGTCGCCGATCAGCGAGGCGAGGTAAGCCAATGCCGGGATCGCCTTTTGCACGGTTTCGCTTGAGGCCACGTCGGAATGGGTCGTCGCCGCCTTGATCATGATTCCGTCCCCGGTTGGCTCGATGCCGACCAGCTCCTTGATCTTGCAGAGATCAATCACGTCGGATGGCGAGGCTAGCCGTTGCTTCATCACCGGAATCAGCGTGTGGCCGCCCGCCAAATATTTCGCATCCGAACCCTTGGTGAACAGGCTTGCCGCTTCGTCGACCGAAGAGGGGCGGTGATAGGTTGTCTGGTACATGGCTGTGCTCCCTCTTACGCGTTGCCGTGGATCGCATGCCAGACGCGATCGGGCGTCGCCGGCATTTCGAGTTTGTTGTTGCCGATCGCATCCGTGATCGCGTTGATGACGGCAGCCGAAGCGCCGATCGCGCCCGCCTCGCCGCAGCCCTTGACGCCGAGCGGATTGCCCGGACATAGCGTCGTCGTGTGCGACAGCTTGAAGGACGGCAGGTCATCCGCGCGCGGCATGGTGTAATCCATGAACGACGCGGTCACGAGCTGGCCGGAAGCGTCGTACACCACGCCCTCCAGCAATGCCTGGCCGATGCCCTGGGCGAGGCCGCCATGGACCTGGCCTTCGACGATCATCGGGTTGATCAGCCGGCCGAAATCATCCGCCGCCACGAAGTTGACGAAGGTGCTCTTGCCGGTGCCGGCATCGACTTCCATTTCGCAGATATAGGCGCCGGCCGGGAAGGTGAAGTTGGTCGGATCGTAGAACGCGCCCTCCTTCAGGCCCGGCTCCATGCCATCAGGCAGGTTGTGCGCGGTGTAGGCGGCGAGCGCGACCATCGGCAGCGCCAGCGACTTGTCGGTGCCGGCGACCTTGAACTCGCCGTTCTCGATGACGATGTCGTTCTCGGAGGCCTCAAGCTGGTGCGCTGCGATCTTCTTGGCTTTCGCCTCGACCTTTTCCATCGCCTTCAGAATGGCGGTGAGGCCGACGGCCGCCGAGCGCGAGCCGTAGGTGCCCATGCCGAACTGCACCTTGTCGGTATCGCCATGGACGATCTGGACCTGGCTGATGGGCACGCCGAGCCGCTCGGCAATGAGCTGGCAGAACGTCGTCTCGTGGCCCTGGCCGTGGCTGTGCGATCCCGTGAGGATCTCAATGGTCCCAACCGGATTGACGCGCACTTCCGCCGATTCCCACAGGCCCACGCCGGCGCCGAGGCTGCCGACCGCCTTTGACGGCGCAATGCCGCAGGCCTCGATGTAACAGGAGATGCCGATGCCGCGCAGCTTGCCCTCGGACTTCGCTTTCGCCTTGCGGCCTGCGAAGCCTGCATAGTCGATCGCCTTCATCGCCGCATCTAGCGAGGCGTGGAAGTCGCCGATGTCATAGGCCATGATCACAGGCGTCTGATGCGGAAACTGCGTGATGAAATTCTTCTTCCGCAACTCTGCCGGATCGACCTTCAACTGCCGCGCCGCCGTCTCCATCAGCCGTTCGACCACAA
Source organism: Bradyrhizobium sp. AZCC 1578 (assembly GCF_036924675.1). Lineage (NCBI taxonomy): Bacteria > Pseudomonadati > Pseudomonadota > Alphaproteobacteria > Hyphomicrobiales > Nitrobacteraceae > Bradyrhizobium > Bradyrhizobium sp. AZCC 1578. The sequence continues at coordinate 3,608,535 of NZ_JAZHRZ010000001.1, read as the reverse complement.
AACTTGCCTCGGGCCGGCCCGCGCCGCGATAGGCGTCGACCGGAACAGTGTTGGTGTAGACGCTGATCACCTCGGCGAAGATGTTGGGAATGTTGTACTGGCCCGACAGCAGCGTCGCATAGAGATAGGTCGGCACCGAGGAGGAGAACAGCGACATGTAGCCGCCGAGATTGGCGTAAGTCTTGACGCGCAAGCCGGTGACCTTGTTGTCCTTGTCGAACGCCATCTCCGCCTTGGTGAGGTGATCGCGGCCATGCGCGTCGGTCAGGAAGGCCTCGGTGCGGTCGCCGGTCCACTTCACCGGACGACCGACCTTCTTGGAGGCCCACAGCGCCACCATCTCCTCGGGGTAGATGAAGATTTTTGAGCCGAAACCGCCGCCGACGTCAGGCGCCACCACCCGCAGCTTGTGCTCCTGCGCGATATTGTAGAACGCCGACAGCACGAGGCGGGCGACATGCGGATTCTGCGAGGTCGTGTAGAGCGTAAAGTGCTCTTCGGGCTCGTTATATTCCGCGATCGCCGCGCGCGGCTCCATCGCGTTCGGCACCAGGCGGTTGTTGGTGATGTCGAGCGAGACGACATTCGCCGCCGATTTGAAGGCAGCATCGGTCGCGGCTTCATCGCCGATGGTCCAGTCGTAGATCACGTTGCCCGGCGCTTCCGGGTGCAGTTGCGGCGCGCCCGGCGCGATCGCGGCGCGAATGTCAGGAACGGCAGGCAATTCCTCATAGTTGACGACCACGGCCTCAGCCGCGTCGCGGGCCTGGTTCTTGGTCTCGGCGATCACCACCGCGACCGCCTGACCGACGAAGCGCACGGTTTCCGGCGCCATCGCCGGCCATGCACCCATCTTCATGCCGGTGCCGTCCTTGGAGGTAATGGCCCAGCCGCAGATCAGATTGCCGATCTTGTCGTCGACGACCTGCTGGCCGGTCAGCACGCCGACCACGCCCGGCATCTTCATCGCCTCTGACGTATCGATGCTCTTGATCTTCGCATGTGCATGCGGGCTGCGGATGAAGTGTGCGTGGGTCATGCCCACCAGCTTGATATCGTCGACGTAACGGCCCTTGCCTGTGATGAAACGGCGGTCTTCCTTGCGCACGACGCTTGCGCCAATGCCTTCAACGCCCATTGTGTCCTCCCGACCGGAATTGTTGTTTCCGCGATTTCCAGCGAAACGCGGTATTGAATTCGGAAAATGCTGGCCTGCGGCGGCTATTCTGCCGCCTGCGCGACCTTCATGCGCCCAGCCGCGTCGAGCACCGCCTTGACGATGTTGTGGTAGCCGGTGCAGCGGCAGATATTGCCTTCCAACTCGTGCCGGACGGTCGCCTCGTCGAGATTGCCGTTGTGGCGGTGCACAATATCGATCGCCGACATGATCATGCCCGGGGTGCAGTAACCGCACTGCAGGCCGTGATTGTCACGGAACGCCGCCTGCATCGGGTGCAGTTCGCCGCCCTTGGCGATGCCCTCGATGGTGGTGACGGTCGAGCCCGCGGCCTGGCCGGCCAGCACGGTGCAGGATTTCACCGCCTGGCCGTCGATATGGACGACGCAGGCGCCGCACTGGCTGGTGTCGCAGCCGACATGCGTGCCCGTCAGGTTCAAATGGTCGCGAAGGAGATGGACGAGAAGGGTCCGGTCTTCGACCTCGGCCGAGACGGCCTTGCCGTTTACCGTCAGCTTGACTGTAGACACGCGTGGTACCTCCCGATGTTTTATAATTATTCCAATTAGAAACAGCGGCGAAGGAACTTGCAACTAGGATTTTGGTCGGCGCTGTCATTGTGATGACATTGGCGCGGCGTGCTTCGTGCCGAAGACTCTCGACGCGAATTTCTTTACCCTCCCCCTGGACGGGGAGGGTCGGTTCGCATGGAGCGCAGCGAAATGTGGGACGGGGTGGGGTGATCTCTCCACTCGGGTACTGCTCGCAGGGAGAGACCGTCACCCCACCCCGCCGCTCATTACATGAGCGTCGACCCACGAGCGAGCTTTGCTCGCCTCGGACCCCTCCAGGGGAGGGTAGGCGACGGCGGCACCTTGCAAGTTTTACCCAGATTTACCCGCCCTTATCCATTCTGCCTTAACTTTGCGCACCGGATCGGGGGCCAAGGCCTCCGATGCCTGTTTTTCAGAACGAAAACGGGGGGTGACGTGCGATTTCTCAAGCGTGGCGGCTCGTCTTTCAAGCTCCCGACCCTGCGGTTCCGCGCCAAGATCATGCTCGGCTTTGCCGTCGTGTTGGCGATTTCGGCCGCCAGCATGGGGTTTGCCTATCTCGGGTTCGAGCGGGTTTCGGCCGGCGTGGAGTCCTACCGGCGCAGCGTGCTGGAGGCCGACCTGTCGCGCGACATCGACCGCGAGTTGATTTCGTACCGGTCTCTCGCCCGCTATTTCGTGGCGACCGGAAAGGAAGAGGACAGCAAGACGGCGCTAGCCGCCGAAGCCGGCCTGAAGGACGCAATCATTGCCTCGATGAAGGGGACCACCAATCCGACGCGGCTCGAGCAGGTCGCGAAACTGGAGCGGGAGTTCCGCGCCTTCACCAAGATTTTCGCCGACATCGTCAAGGTCAAGGACGAGAGTGCGCGCATCACGCAGAACCAGCTCACCCGCACCGGCAACTCGCTGCGCTACAAGCTGGACGATCTCCCGAGTAATGCCGACGATGACGAAATGCCGGTGATCACGCTCGGCACGAAGAAGGTGACCGAGCAGTTTCAGGCGGTCACTGCGCTTGCCAATACGTTCGTGGTCAATTCGGACAAGACGGTCGCTGCCAGTGCGATGGCGCGCCTGAAATTCGTCGAGAACGCGCTCAAGGCGATTTCGTCGAACAACGAAAAGATCCGCGAGGGGATCAAGGAAATCTCCGGCATGCTGGAGGAGTACCAGAAGTCGCTCGCCAAGCTGGTCGACAATTCCAAGGAGATCGACGAGCTGACGTTGGAAATGACGGAATCGGCCGCCGCTATCAACAAGGGCTCGGGCGCCATGAAGTCGGACCTCCTGGCCGATCAGAAGAGGCTCGAAGCGGAGTCGGACGCGACCATCGGCGAGACCGAGCGGCTGATCCTGATCCTTGCCGCCGGCGGCTTTCTGCTCGGCTGTGTCTGGGCCTTCTTCCTCGGCAAAGGTATTTCCCGGCCGATGATTGCGATGTGCAACGCGATGCGCGAACTCGCCGCCGGCAATTTCGAAGTCGTGCTGCCCGGCCTCGGCCGCAAGGACGAACTTGGCGAGATGGCAAGCGCGGTCGAGGAGTTCAAGGTGCAGGCGATCGCCCGCGCCGAGCGCGACGCCGCCACCCAGGAAGCGCAGAACAAGGCGGCGAGTGCCGCGCGCCGCGCCGAACTCATTCGCTTCGCCGACGAATTCGAAGCCGCGGTCGGCGCCATCGTCTCCAACGTGTCGTCCTCGGCCGTGCAGCTCGAATCCGCTGCCGGCAAATTGACGCGGACGGCGGAAACCACCCAGAGCCTCGCGAGCCAGGTCGCCGGCGCCTCGGAAGAAGCCTCCACCAACATGCAGTCGGTGGCTTCCGCGACCGAGGAGCTGTCGACTTCCGTCGACGAGATCGGGCGGCGCGTCAAGGAATCCAGCCAGATTGCAGAGGCCGCCGTCCGTCAGGCCGAACAGACCGACGGGCGGATCGGCAAGCTGTCGCGTGCCGCGCAGGAGATCGGCGACGTGGTCAAGCTGATCACGGCGATTGCCGAGCAGACCAACCTTTTGGCGCTGAACGCCACCATCGAGGCCGCCCGCGCGGGCGATGCCGGCCGCGGCTTTGCCGTAGTTGCATCCGAAGTCAAATCGCTCGCCAGCCAGACCGCGAAGGCGACCGACGAGATTTCCAGTCACATCTCGGGCATGCAGGACGCGACGCAGGAATCGGTCGCCGCGATCAAGGAGATCGGCGGCACCATCGGCAGGATCTCAGACATCGCCGCGACGATCGCGAGCGCCGTCGAGCAGCAGAGCGCGGCAACGCAGGAAATTGCGCGCAGCGTCCAGAACGTCGCGGAAGGCACGCAGGAGGCCGCCGCCAACGTCATGCACGTCAACCGCGGCGCGACCGAAACCGGATCGGCGTCCGAGGAAGTGCTGAATTCGGCCCGCACGCTATCCAGCGAAAGCACGCGCCTTCGCGAAGAGCTCGACCGCTTCATGGCGAATATCAGGGCGGCGTAGCCGTCGCCACTCTCTCTCGTCATCGTCGCCCCTGCGAACGCAGGGGCCCATAACCACTGCTCGGAGTCGTTGAAGCAAAGCCGTCTCTCCGCGTGCCCCTTACGCCGGCCGCGGCGCATGGGTCCCTGCGTTCGCAGGGACGACGGAATAGAGGCGAAAGCCCCTCAACTTGTCGCCCCTGCGGACGCAGGGGCCCATAACCACCGCTCGGAGTCGTTGAAGCAAAGCTGTCCACCGCGTGCCCTTTACGGCGGCCGCGGCGTATGGGTCCCCTGCGTTCGCAGGGACGACGCGAAACTACTCCCTGCCGAACTGGTGCTTCAGCTCCACCTTCGCGCGCTCCAGCCGCGCGCGCTGCGTTTTCGGCAAGGTCTTGCCGGCGCGGTTGATGTAGAAGGTCAGCATCGAGAGTGCCGAGCGATAGGCGCCTGACTTGCGACGCGTACTGTGCTCGGCGGAGCGTTTGAGCGATGCCGCGATCTTCTTCGCGCTGGTCTGCTTGAAGACGCCGCGCTTCAGATCGAGCGCGTCGCTTTCCTGTGTCACGCGTTGCGACCACCGTTTCGGCGTTGATTTCTTCGCCGTTGTCGTGCGGCTGCTCTTCCGGGCTGCGGTCTTCCGTGGTGTGGTTTTTCGCCGTTCGGCCATGTTCGACTCCATTGCTGTTTTGCCGAAAACGGTCGCCCGATTATTCGGTTCCCTTCAATTGTGATGCCGCGAGATCGCGAACCCATACTAGGTCGTCGTCACCCGCGAAGGCGAAGGCGGGTGACCCAGCATTCAGAGACAGCAGCGATCGAATCGAGAGGCCTCGGCGTACTGGATTGCATGATGGCGTCGCCATCCTGTTGGATGGGGCGCCGGCGGCCCCTCGAGTACTGGTCAGGTCCTGCAAGACCGTGGGAATCTTAGGACCGCCGGCGTTACGGTCTGACACGCGCACGGTAGAGAGGGCCTGAGCCCGCATTGCAATCCGGCGTGCCGACCAGATGCATATTCTGTCGGAGAACAGCCACATGGACAAGATGGTGATCGGGGTGGACGTTGCCAAGGAGTGGATCGACATTGCGATCGCGGGTGACAGTCGGGTCAAGCGGATCGCGAACAGTGAGCGAGCGATTGACGCTTGGTTTATGCAGATCGGGGCCGGCTCGATCGGCCTGGTCGCGTTCGAGCCGACGGGCGGCTATGAGCGGCTTCTGCGACGGTGTCTCCGCCGCGCGAAGGTCGCCTTCAAGCAGGTGCACCCGAACGAAGTCGTCGCCTATCGCAGGCGGCGTGGCATCAAGGCCAAGACGGACCGCATCGACGCCAAATTGTTGGCCGACTTTGCCGCCGAGGAGCTCGCTCGCCGCGACATCGAGTCGGTTCCAGAGGCCGATGAGGTCTTACGTGAACTCGCATCGCGGCGCCGGCAGTTACAGGCTCTGCTGCATGCCGAGACCTGCCGCTGCGACGTGGCAGACAGCGCCATTGTGCGCAAGAGCCTGCGGGCGGTCATTGCCGCCCTTGAGCGTTCACTCGCTACGGTCGACAAGGCCATCGCCGAACGCATCGCAAGCTCCGCGCATGCCGAGACCAGCCGGCGGCGCAAACCTTCTGCGGTGTCGGCCCCGCCATCGCGGAAACATTGATCGCGGACCTGCCGGAACTCGGACATCTGTCAGGCAAGAAAATCGCGGCCCTTTGCGGCCTTGCCCCGCACACGCGCGACAGCGGCAAGCAGCACGGGCATGCGTCCATTGGTCATGGCCGCTCCAGCGTGCGCAAAGTGCTCTTCAACGGCGCCCGCAGCGCGATCCAGCACAATCCGGTCATGAAGGCCTTCTACCGACATCTGGTCGATGACAATCATCGCCTGGGCAAGGTCGCGCTCACCGCCGTCATGCGCAAAATGCTGGTGACGCTCAACGCCATGATCCGTGACCGATCAGATTGGAGACACGCAGCCAGGCCTGCGGCATGAGCCTTCGATCATGGCAAGCCAACGCGGCAGCGAGCGCAGCCGGTCAAGGCCGGCATCGCCGCCGCGCAGCGGTCGCCTTGACCGGCGAGCACGATGCCGCATTCTCGCCCATGATCGACCTCTTGACGAACATCACGGTAGATCCCTCGCTTTCGCGGAGGATGACAGCTTGTGGTGCTTCGGCACTCGTCGTCATTGCGAGCGGCAGCGAAGCAATCCATGCCGCCGCATAAGGAAAGGTGGATTGCTTCGCTGCGCTCGCAATGACGTCGGTCGGCCCCGCACGATACGCAGAGCACGGTAACAGCTATGCAATTTCGCCATGCGAAAGTCTCTGGAACCGCAACCTCTGAAAGGCGTTGTCTTCACGGCGGGCACCATGTTTGCCGCAATTGAGCGTGAAAACCCTGGGGCTGGGGCGTTCCGGGGTGTTTTTTCATTGGCCAAATCCGATGGATGTGAAAGCGATACGGCGAGGGGCGGCGGTGGCTGAAAGCGCGTCCATTACGCAGCAGGATAATGCTCGCATCGTCGAGACCAGCATACCGGCGCGGCTCGATTGCCTGCGCTGGGGTGGCTTTCACACCCGCGTCGTGGCCGCACTCGGCATCACCTGGATTCTGGACGGGCTGGAAGTCACGTTGGCGGGCGCCCTGTCGGGCGCGCTGAAGGAAAGCCCGACACTGCAATTTTCCAATTTCGATGTCGGTCTTGCTAACAGCGCCTATCTCGCGGGCGCCGTGCTCGGCGCGCTCGGCTTCGGTTGGCTGACGGACCGGATCGGGCGCAAGAAACTGTTCTTCATCACGCTCGCGGTCTATCTCAGCGCAACCGCGGCCACCGCGCTGTCGTGGAATGTCGCGAGTTACGCGCTGTTTCGTTTCCTGACCGGGGCCGGCATCGGCGGCGAATATACCGCGATCAATTCGACGATCCAGGAACTGGTGCCGGCGCGCTATCGCGGCTGGACCGATCTCGTGATCAACGGCAGTTTCTGGATCGGGGCTGCGATCGGCGCGGTCGCCGCCATCGTGCTGCTCGATCCCAACGTGCTCGCGCCGGATCTCGGCTGGCGGATGGCCTACTTCATCGGCGCCGCGCTCGGCCTGGTCATTTTCGTGATGCGGATGTGGATTCCGGAAAGCCCGCGTTGGCTGATGATCCATGGCCGTCCCGAGGAGGCGCACGCGATTGTCGACGGCATCGAGAGGTCGTCGAAGAGACATCCTGATCATGAGGCCGACGAAATATTCCCGAAGATCCGCTTACGGATGCGCAGCCACACGCCGCTTGGCGAGGTGGCGCAAACGCTGTTCACGACCTATCGGCAGCGTTCGCTGGTTGGACTGGTGCTGATGGCCTCGCAGGCGTTTTTCTACAATGCCATCTTCTTCACCTTCGCGCTGGTGCTGACCGATTTCTTCGGCATTCCGTCAAACGACGTCGGCTGGTACATCCTGCCCTTTGCGGCGGGCAATTTCCTCGGGCCGTTGTTGCTCGGCCGTCTCTTCGATACGCTCGGCCGCCGCGCGATGATTGCGGCGACCTATGGCATTTCCGGCCTGTTGCTAGCGCTATCGGGCTACCTGTTCTCGATTGGCGCCTTGAGCGCGCAGACCCAGACCATCGCCTGGATGGTGATCTTCTTCTTTGCCTCGCCAGCGGCGAGTGCGGCCTATCTGACCGTCAGCGAGACGTTTCCGCTGGAGGTGCGCGCGCTCGCGATTGCGCTGTTCTACGCGATTGGAACGGGCATCGGCGGCGTAGCGGGACCGGCGCTGTTCGGTGCGCTGGTCGATACCGGATCGCGCAACAGCGTTTTCGCCGGCTACCTGTTCGGGTCGGCATTGATGATCGTGGCCGCCGCTGTCGCGTGGCGGTATGCCGTTGCGGCCGAGCGCAAATCGCTCGAATCTGTCGCACGGCCGCTTGCATGTGTGGAGTAGGATGAGATGGACGACATGAATCAGGATCTGGCCGAAATGTCATTGGAAGACGATATCGCCCGCGAAGACGATGCCGCGCTGGAAACAGTTCCGGTGCCACGCTCGATGGTGCCGCACTTAAGCGAGTCCGCCATTCTGCTCGACATTGACGGCACGCTGCTCGATCTGATGCCGACGCCGCGCGAAGTGTGGGTGCCGCCGGGGCTGGCGAAGACATTGAACCGCCTGCTGGTCAGGACCAACGGCGCGCTGGCGCTGGTCAGCGGCCGTTCGCTCAACGATATCGACCTGATTTTCGCGCCCGATCAATTCCCTGCCGTCGGCGGCCACGGCGCCGAAATGCGGATCGAACCGGACAGCGAGGCGGTGGCCGCCCACGCTCCGCCGATGGACAAGGAGTTGAAGCGCCGGCTGGCGGCGATCGCAAAGCTGAGCCCGGGAATATTGCTGGAGGACAAGGGCTACTCGCTGGCGCTGCACTATCGCCTCGCGCCGCATGCCGAGAAGGCGATTTATGCCGCGGTGTCGCTGATCCGGGCCGATCTGCCCAATGCGCCGATCGAAGTGTTGCCCGGCAAATGTGTCTGCGAGATCAAGCACTCCGGCTTCACCAAGGCGAGCGGGGTGCGCGAATTGATGACGCGCGAGCCGTTCAAGGGGCGCCGTCCGTTCTTCATCGGCGACGACGTTACCGACGAGAGCGTCTTTGCGATCATGCCCGACCTGGATGGCCTCGCCTTCTCCGTCGGCCGCCGTGCCAAAGGCGTGGCCGGACACTTCGATGCGCCCAGCGACGTCAGGGAATTCCTTACACACCTGCTTGATGACGAAAGGGACGCATCTCTGCCATAATGTTTTTCGTCCCGTCGAGTTTCGAACATAGATTCTCGCGCTTGGCGCCGAGGTTCGCGGCAAATTTTATTTTTCGTGAGTTCCGGTGAGTTCCTGCACGCTGCAGCCCGAATTTGGTTTCAATTCGTTGAAAGGGTGATCAGGAACCATATTGATGAACGGTTGTTAACGCGAGCGTACCAACGGGAGGGGACCTGTGAACCTCGTCGTCGTTTCTAACCGCGTTTCGCGCGGAAAACCCAACGAACCCATGACGGGGGGACTCGCGGCGGCGTTGTTGCCGATCGTAGAGAAGTCGGGTGCTATCTGGGTTGGTTCCAGCGGACGGGTTCGCGACGGGAACCAGAAGGAACCATTTGCCGAGATCGAAGCGCTTGGCGCCGGCGCACTGGCGATGCTGGACCTGCCGGCCGCGCATTACGGCGGCTATTACGAAGGTTTTGCGAATTCCGCATTATGGCCGGCGCTGCATTCGCGCGCCGATCTGATCCGCGCGTCGCATGAGGACTATCTCAGCTATCGCGAAGTGAACGCCTTCATGGCGCGCGCGCTGTTGCGATTCCGAAAAGCGGATTCCGCGTTCTGGATTCAGGACTACCATTTCCTCGCGCTCGGCGCCGAACTGCGCGATCTCCGCGTCACCGAGCCGATCGGTTTCTTCCTCCATACGCCATGGCCGGCCCGTTCGGTGATCGGCGGCGTGCCGCACCATCGCGAGTTGGTCGAGGCGATGCTGGCCTATGATTTGATCGGCTTCCAGACCGAGGAAGACTGCGAGAATTTCCTGGCTTACGCGCAGTCCGACCTCGGCCTCGTCGTGCATGACGGCGTCATCATTTCGCGCTACGGCCGAACGCGCGCTGCGGTATTTCCGATCGGCATCGATCCCCAGCTATTCGCGCAGTTGGCAACGAAGGCGTCGACCCATCCCGATGTCTCGCGGCTGCGGCGCAGCCTGAATGGCGAGAAGCTCGCGATCGGGGTTGACCGGCTGGATTATTCCAAGGGTCTGATCAACCGCATCAAGGCGTTCGACCGGATGTGGACCTTGCACCCGTCGCTGGCGCGCACGGTGTCGTTGCTGCAGATCGCAACGCCGTCGCGCGGTGCGATCGAGGCCTACGGCAATCTGCAGAGCGAGGTCGCAAGGTTGGTCAGCGACGTTAACGGTGTTCACGGTGAAGTCGACTGGACGCCGATCCGTTATCTCAACAAGGGCTTCGGCCAGGCCGTGCTCGCCGGCCTCTATCGCACTGCGCAGGTCGGCGTGGTCACGCCGCTGCAGGACGGCATGAATCTCGTCGCAAAGGAATATGTCGCCGCGCAAAACCCGGTCGACCCCGGCGTGCTCGTGCTGTCGAAATTCGCCGGCGCCTCCAACGAACTCGACACTGCGCTGTTGGTCAATCCGCACGACATCGACGGCATGGCGCGCACCATTGCGATCGCGCTGTCGATGCCGCTGACTGAACGGCGGATGCGCTGGGAGGCGATGATGGCGAAGCTGCGCGGCCATACCATCCAGCAATGGTTCGCCGACTTCACCGACGCGCTGCGCGAAAGTCAGCTCGATCGCAGCGAACTGGCGCCTGTCCTGGCGGAGCCCCCGCTATGGCCGCTTCGTTCCGCCAGCAACAACACCGCGCGGTATCATTAGAGCGTTTTCCAGCGAAGTGGACACCGGTTCGCGTCAAGAAAACGCGTCAAAACAGGAATCTAGAGCCCGGTTCTGATTCAATCAGAACCGAAAAGGCTCTGGGACCCGGCTCAACCGAGCCAACGTCTCATCCTGAGGTCCGAAATGAAAGTGCCCGGCAACCCAAGCCGCACTTAATGGCAATATGACACGCCATCCAGCACCGGGCAGCGCGCCTTGTTCGGCGCGCTCGGATTTTCCATCGGCACCATGCCGCCGCCCTTGCCTGAGCCGGCGAACACGCCGGGGCCGATGACGACGGACGATTTGTTGCCGATGATGACGCTCGGATGCGGCGAGGCCAGCCTCGATCGCGAGCCGTCGGCCCACACGATGGCGTCGCCCGCGAAGACGCCGCGCCGGCCGTCATCGCAGCTTACATCCACGCCCTGACGCATGCAGGCCTGTGCCATCGCCGGGCCCGCCGCGGCGCCCGCATACGCCGATAAAAGGATAGCGAACAGAAGCGCCCGCGCGATGATCATGCCGTCCTCCACCGATTGCGTTGCCACTGTGGTCGTCGATCGTGGCCGGATTCCGGTTCAAGGGCCCGGAAAGCACTGATCGTCCGACGCTGAACGTGCCAAATTGCCAAATAAATTCAAGGAATTGGGGAAATTTTGACGGCTGTGCCCGGCGTCCCTTGCAAAATCAGTGCTGCCCCTTCAAGAGAGGGCCTCCGGAGAGATGGCCGAGTGGCTTAAGGCGCACGCTTGGAAAGCGTGTGTGCGGGAAACCGTACCGTGGGTTCGAATCCCACTCTCTCCGCCATACCTCAAAATGTCCGGCCCATCTATTCGAACAGCTTCGCCGCTGCCCAGAGGGCCCTTTTTGCCACCGCAAGCGGCTGTCTAGCCTAATCACCAACCGGGGTGGCCGGACGGCTATTTTAACGGCCCGCGGGTTCATCTTATTGGAGGCCAGCGAACTCCAGAGCGCCGCACTGGCTGACAGCACCCTACCGCTGTAGGCTATTCGTGTGCTGGCCAGCCACTGAGCTCGCCCCCACACTCTGCCAAAAGGGAGAAAAGCAAAAGGGAGGGAGACGTCCGATGAAAATGAGTTCGCTTAGTCAATTCGCTCTGATCGCAGCAACCTCCGCCACCTTGGCGTTTGCGGGCACAGCGCTCGCCCAACAGCCACGAGTCCTCAAGATACAATCGGCGGTTCCGCCATCGTCCACCACGCACGATGCTCTCAAGTTTTTTGCCGACCGCGTCGACAAGTTGACCGGCGGCAATCTCAAGATCGAGGCGCTGCCGGGCGGCGCGGTCGTTCCGCCGTTTGAGATCCTCGATGCCACGCACAAGAAGGTGATCGACGGTGCCTATGGCATCTCCTACTGGTGGTACGGCAAGAGCGTCACCGCGACGCTGTTCGCCAATACACCGGCCGGCATCTTCGGCATGGATGCCGTCGACTTCATCGGATGGGTCTACGAGGGTGGCGGCCTCGATCTGTGGAACGAGTTCTACCAGAAGGAGCTCAAGCTCAATCTAGTGGCATTTCCGAGCATTCCGCCGAGCCCGCAGGCACTCGGCTGGTTCAAGCGTCCGATAAAGGACCTGCCCGACTTCAAGGGAATGAAGTGCCGCCAGACCGGCATCGTCTCCCAGCTCTACGCCAAAATGGGTATGGCGGTTGTCAACATGCCGGGTGGTGAGATCCTGCCCGCCGCAGAGCGCGGCACGATCGATTGTGCCGAGTGGGTCGGCGGAATTGAGGATCAGCGCCTCGGTCTGCATACGGTCTGGAAATACCACTACACACCCGGCATGCATGAGAGCGCCTCCGTCGCCGAGATCGCGATCAACAAGGACGTGTGGGACAGCTTGCCGGATCAGAACAAGGAAGCCATCAAGTCGGCCACATCAGAGACGTTCCTGCGCTGGTGGGCCAGCTTCCAGAGACAAAACGCGGACGCGATCGCAGAGTTTAAGGAGAAGCACGGAGTTAAGCTCCTGACGACACCGCCCGAGGTCAATCAGGCCTTCCTCAAGGTCTGGGATGAGTTTGCCGCTGCGGAGGCCGCGAAGAACCCGTTCTTCAAGAAAGTCTACGAATCTCAGAAGGCCTATGCCGCCAAGGTCGTGCCCGCCAAGCGCTTCATGTTCCCGCCCTACGCTTTGCAGGCGGACCACTATTGGCCCGTTAAAGAATAAGACGGCCTTGAACGCGATGGCATTCTATTGAATCGCCATCGCGCTCCAGGTTGATTGAGCATGATCTCCGGGCAAACGCTTCGCGTTTGTCCCGAGGGAGAGCCGGTACCAACTATTCCGGATCATGTTCAGGCGAATGGAGGACATAGCTGGAAGGGCGGCCTCGGCCGCCCTTCGTGGTATGATAAGCAGCCGATCGCGCTTACCTGACAAGGTTCGGCAACCACAGTGCGATTTGCGGGAACAACAGCAGCAGCGCCAGAACTACGACCTGAATCACCATATAGTCGGACATGCCCCGGTAAATCGTGCTCAAGCTCCATTGCGGAACGACGTTCCGCAGGTAGTACGCCGACATTGCAACGGGCGGGCTCAAGTACGACGTCTGCATATTGACGGCGGTCAGTGCGCCAAACCAGATCAGCAGGTCGAGCTTGTTCAAGCCGAACTGAAGTTTTTCGACCACCGGCAAAACGATCGGAAGAAAGACCAGGATGATCACGGGCCATTCAAACGGCCAGCCGAGGACGAAAAAGATCACCATGATCAACGCCAGCTTCCACCAGTCACTCAACGGAAGGGCGAGCAGATAGTTGGTAATCAAGTTCGCCGTACCCAGCTTGGTGAAGACAGCGCCGAACACCGTCGAGGCCACCGCCAGAAACAGCACCATGGCCGAGGTCACCATCGTGCCGATGGCCGCATTGGTGATCGATTGCATGCTGAGCCGGCCGTAAAAGAGTGCAAGGAGGACAGCGCCGAAAGCTCCGCACGAGGCTGCCTCGGTCGGCGTGGCGATTCCACCGACGATGGTTCCCAGGGTAAATCCAATCAGCGCGCTGAGAGGTGCAACGCCGAGCATGACGGCGCGGAAGTAGGCGTTCCGGAAGTAGGGGTAAGCCGTCAGAATCGCTAACACCGAAGCGACGGCCGATAGGCCAAACGGTCCGATCGTAAACGCCAGACGCGGCACACGCGCTTGGCTCAACAACAAATCGAGCAGCAAATACGCCAATGCGACCAAGCACACGAGGCCCAATCCGACTACAGGAGAGCCTACCTTTTCAGTGGTCATCGCGTCATAGGTGGCTGTGCGCTCCTCCATGGTCATGGCTGGACCGAGCTTCGGATTGATCAAGCTGCGGACGAGGGTATAGGTGATATAACAGCCAGCGAGCAGAAAGCCCGGGCCGAACGCCGCTGAATAGAGAAGATTGACGGGCACGCCCATGACCGGGCCCATGACTACCAGCATTACGCTCGGAGGGACCAGAATGCCGAGCGTACCGCCGGCGGCGATTGCACCCGCTGACAGCCGCGCGTCATAGCCGGTTTTGATCATCATCGATCCGGCCATGATGCCGAGCACGGTCACCGCGGCGCCCACGATGCCGGTCGCCATCGCAAAAATAGTCGCCGTTAGAATTACGGCCAAATACAGCGATCCGCGCACCGGCGCGAGAACGCTGCGCAAGGCCACGAACAGCCGCTCCATGAGTCCGGCCTGTTCGGTCATGTAACCCATGAAGATGAACAGCGGCACGGCGGGAAAGATCTCGTCTTTCATCGTGCCCCAGATCTGCAGGTAGCCGAGATTGAAAGTCTGTTCCCACCCGAGGCCAATGCCACCAAAAACAAGGGCGAGAAACAGCAGCGTGAAGGAAATCGGGAAACCGATGAAAATGACGAAGACCATACCGACGAGCATGGCAAGTCCGAGAGCTTCGGCGGCGGTCATGGTTGTTCAGACCTCGATCTTCTCGTGTTTGGCCAGAAATGCGCCGGTTCGCCAAGCCCAGAGGCTCTTCATCAACTCCGAGATGCCCTGCAAGAACAGCATGAAGGCCGTCAGCGGAATAACCCCGCGCAGCGGCCACAGGACCGGCGTCCACGCGCCGGAGCTTCCGCGTTCGTTGATCGAGAGCGAGTAGAGGAAATCGTCTATCGAGAGAAAGAACAGCACGACCATTGTCGGCAGGAAGAACAGCAGGAACGCCAGGCTGTCGATCATGCCTTTCGTGCGATCCGAGAATGTTTCCCACAGTACATCGGTGCGGATGTGAGCGCCCTTCAGGAGCGCCAACGCCGAGCCCAGCATGAACAAGGTCGCGTAGGACATCGTCGTCACATCGAGGGCCCAGATCGTCGGATCCCCCAGGACGTAGCGGGCAAAAACCTCGACCACATTGGCGCAAATCAGGGGAATGATCGAGAGGACGAAGAGGTACCCGGTCAGTTCCGTGAACTTGTCGATGCTACGGATGACGGCCAAATAGCCGCGCGGTGGCATGGGCTTTGGCGAAGCAGATATGTTGGCCATTGCAGTATGCCCAGACGGCGCCCGGCCTTGGACTTCCCTATAGGAGTGCGCGCCACCGCTCCATTCAAATGATCCCAATGCTAGCTTAGCGGCCGTCCGGGTGCCAGCGGATGAATGGCCGCGGCGATCGGTTCAGGATTGCGATGCACAATTAGGCAGAAAAGCAATTCCACGGCGACAAACAGATAGGCGCCCGGGACCGAATGTCTGGTGGGCACTTCTCAGACTCACACGTTTCGCCAGCGCGGTCTCTGCCGGGGGATAAACGAGCGCCCGGGGGTGGAGAATATTGGATCGCAGGTCCTCTCCCTCGGCCAGCCTACGATTTTGGACGATTTCGCACGATTGCGCGCAACTGGTCTCGATTGGGGCGCGTTCAATCCGCTCCTGTCTCAACTTCTCGCCTCGAATGTTTGGATGAGGCTTCCTTCTTATCTCTGGCTTGCTTTGGGATTGTTGGCGTCACCGTTCGAAGTCTCTCCGCAACTTGGCTCTTCCTCAGGTCGGCAAACTCTTGCCTGAGCAGGTCCACGACGGTTCTGACCTTGGGGAGATCTGCCATGCGCTTGTGGCAAACGATCGTGAGTTCTGCGCGGAGCGAGGTTGGAAGCTCGAGCTTGAGTTCCACGAGCTCGCCCGGTCGCTTGAGCCGATGGGAAGTCTTCAGAAGGATCATCGCACCGGCACCGGCCTGGCAGGCTGCGACCTGCACGCTGTAATCGTCAGATGTGAAAGCGGGACGAAAGTCCGGGATCCGGGCCGCGAGTTCCGGATTCGGGCTCACCATCTCGCGCTCTCCCGCCCATGCGATCCAGTCGAGGTCGCGGAAATCGTATTTCGCGGGCAGTCTCCGTGCGTAGTCCCTGCTCGCGTAGGCGCCGATCGGAACGATAACTTCATCGACTGTGATCAGATCAGGATCATCGGACGGGTATTTCCTGAGCGCGATGTCCGCCTCGCCGCGCGAGAGATTGAGGCGCTCCGTGCTGGCCAGAACCTCGAGAGTGATCTGTGGATGCTTCCTCTTGAGCTTTTCCGCGATCGGCGCCAGGAAATCGAAGGCGAACGATGGTGCCGCCGTGATGCGCACGCGGCCGCTCACGGGCGAGTCCTTCGCGTCGAGTGAACGATTGGCTTCCGTCGCCCATTGCGCCATGCCTTGGGCGGCGGGGAGCAGCCTTCTTCCGGTCTTGGTCAAGGAGATGCCCTGGTTCTTGCGGACGAAGAGCGGCTGGCCCAGCCCGTACTCCATATCCGCGATCCTGCGGCTCAAGGTGGGCTGGCTCACTTTGAGGCGTCGCGCGGCGCCGCTCAGGCTGCCGGCATCCGCAACGGCGAGAAAAATCCGCAGGTCATCCCATTGGAGGTCCACGTTCACTCCTCCCAGCTAGCGGCCATTCATTTATGTATGGCTATATAGGAATTTAGACGATTGCTATTCTACCCGTCCAGGGCAAAAGCGGCAGCAGAAATGAGGAAAACATCATGCTCCGTAAGTCTGGACTGCTTTTCATTGGCGCCCTTGCCATCTCGGCGCTTTCGGCATGCACGCAGACGACCCATCCGGCGAAGCCCGCAGATATCGGCAAGCCAATCAGCTCGGCCGCCATGGAGGCTTTGATTGATCAGCCGGGACCAATTGAACTCAAGACGGTCGTCGGCGCGGATTGGGTTGCCGATCTTTCGGGACTGCTCAATCTGAAAGATCCAAAAGCCGTTGAAGCGGGGCTCAAGGATCGCGAGGAGCCGATCAAGATCTATGCGCATCTCTTGCGGCACCCGACGCAGGGATTGTTCCTGATCGACACAGGTGTTTCAAAGCGGTTGGTGGAGAATCCCGCGGGTGTCGGGGTCGGATGGGTGCTGAGAACGTTCGCTAAAATAGACAAGATGCAAGTCCGGCAAGACACTTTGTCGGTTATCAAATCGGCAGGTATGCCCCTCAAAGGTGTCTTTATGACCCATCTCCATTTCGACCATATCTCCGGGATGCCGGATATTCCCAAGGACGTTCCGATTTACACGGGACCCGGCGAACCTGAGTACTCGAACTTCGAGAACATGTTCGTCCAGGGGATGGAAGATCGCTTCCTTGAGGGAAGACCCGCACTTCAGGAATTCCAGTTCTCGAAAGACCCGGGCGGGAAGCTCGAAGGGGTGATCGACGTCTTCGGTGACGGTTCGTTCTTTGCGATCCAGAGTCCGGGACACACTCCGGGCCACATGGCGTTTGTCGCGCGCACCACGACAGGTCCGGTGCTCCTGACCGGCGACACTTGCCACACGCGCTGGGGTTGGGAGAACGGCGTTGAGCCGGGAAGCTTCATTGACGACCGGGAACGCAATCGGAAGAGTTTGCTCGCGTTGAAGGCCTTGAGCGAACGTCACCCGAAGATGATCGTGAAGTTGGGTCATCAGCCTTGAGTCTGGCCTAGTTGGATCGAGGCGATACGGGAGTCCTTTCGACGACTGACACTCTCTCCGTCAGCCCGCCGTCGCGTGCGCTTCGGCACGCGGCATGTCCGCGACGGAGGGCAAGCGACGGCGGGCGGGACCGACTCTCGCTAATCTACGCTACCCGTTGAACAGCCATGTCGTACGCCTCAATCGTCGCCTTGGCGCGTGTGGCTACCTCCGCCGCCGTCATGCCAGGCTTGTAGAGGCTGCTGCCGAGGCCGAACGCCAGAATGCCGGCCTTCGTGTAATCCGCGAAGTTCTTGTCGGAGACGCCGCCGACAGCGGCGATCATCAGGTCCGCGGGAAGAACGGCGCGGATCGCGGTGATGCCCGCCGCGCCAAGCACGCTCGCGGGAAAGAATTTGAGGCTTGAGGCGCCAGCCTTGGCGGCAAGCAGCGCCTCCGTTGGACTAAAGACGCCGGGCATCGTGACCATGCCGCGTGCCCGGGCGCCGGCTATGATTTCGGGATCGACGTTGGGAGTTACGAGAAGCCGGCCGCCAACATCGTGGAGCCGCTCGACAGCTTCCAGCGTCAAGACCGTGCCAGCCCCAACCAGGATTTCGGCGGGCGCCTTCCTGACGGCGATCTCGATGGAGCGGAACGGCTCCGGCGAGTTGAGCGGGATCTCGATCGCCGTCATGCCGCTGTCGATCAGCACGCTGACGATATCCGTCGCCTCCTCGGGCCGCACGCCGCGCAGGATCGCGACCAGTGGACGCTTCATCGGGGGAAATGGGACAACGCTCATTCGTCTGATCCTTCATACGTTCCAAATCGAGTGAGCGGCCATCGCAAGACCGCGACGGACCGCATCCTCGGCACCGATTGATCGGACGGGAACGGAAACCGTGTCAAACGCCAATTGGTAAAGCATCTGGAGCCTTCCTGACGCCACCAGCGTGATGCCCGCCTTGGGAGCTTCGCCGGCGAGCCCCGCCGCTAATTCGAGACCGATCAGCGTGCCTGATATTTTTTCGCGGGCCGAGGATGGCGTGCCGCCGTAGAGGAGCTGACCCGATCGCACCTGAAACAGCAGATTGGCAGCGTGCGCAGGCGTCTCGAACGCGGCGGTGACCGCCGACCTGAATGTCTCGACATCTTCCGCTTCATCGGCGCCGGCCACCGCGTGGGACAGGATCGTTTCGCGCGACACGACGTCGAAAAGCTCGCCCGTCATGAAGGTGGCGAAGCGCTCGACGGTGCCGCCCTTCACCCTGACCCATTTCGAATGGGTGCCGGGCATGCAGACAAGCGCCTCGTCAGCCGCGTCCACGCCCAAGGCGCCGAGCAACTGTGTCTCCTCGCCCCGCATGACGTCCGGCGCCTTGGGGTCTCGTTGCGCTATTCCCGGGAGGATGCGGATGTCACGGTCCTGTCCCGGCACCGCCACGGCCTGCTTCAGGATCGATGCAAGCCGCGCCGGCGTCTCGACATAACCGGCCTCGACCCACCCCTGCCGGGCGCCGGCCATGCCGCAGATGACAACGGGCAGGCCATCCGCGGCGCCGACGGCTTCCAGATGCGATTGCAGCACGGTTGCGAAGCCAAGCTTGCCTGCCGCCATCATGCCTTCGTGGCTGCGCCGCTCCCCCAGCACGTTGTCGGTCCGGTCGACCAGCCAAAGCCGAAAACTGCTCGTACCCCAATCGACCGCAACATATGCAGCCTCGCTCATTTCAGATCCGTCCCGATGCTATCTGCGCCTTGAGGACATCGTATCACGCCAATCCGCCGGCGAGCTACGCTCGCTTTCCATTTGATTTGCGGCAGCGCAATCAGCATGATCCGAGGTCATGCGAAGCCAGGCAGTTGCTGCGGCGTGGCTTTGCCAACGAGCACACGTCCGCGACAACGCGGCATCACAACAAAAAGAATGACTTGAAAAAGAATGACTTGGGAGGACGCCGTCGTGATCAATTTCTCCTTCAGACGTGTAATCGTGGGCCTTGGCCTGCTGATTGCGGCACTCTCGCCGCAGGCGCACGCGCAATCGTCCGCCAAGACGGTGACGCTGGTGGTGCCCTTTGCAGCCGGCGGCGGCACCGACACCGTCGCGCGTCTGATCGGCGAGCGGATGTCGCGCACGCTCGGCCAGTCCGTCATTATCGAGAACGTGGTCGGAGGCGGCAGCACGCTGGCCAATGATCGCGTGGCCCGATCGGCGCCTGACGGCACCACGATCCTCATCAATCACGTCGCGCTGCTTGCGGCTCCCAGCCTGTTCACCAACCTGCGCTATGATACCAAAACGGCATTCGAGGCAGTCGGCCTCGTCAACAACGCGCCGATGGTTCTGATTGGCCGCAAGTCGATCCCCGGCGCGGGACCGAAGGATTTTGTGGACTGGATCAAGGCACAACGCGACAAGGCGAACTTCGCGCATGGTGGGCTCGGGACCAACAGCCATTTGTGCGCCGTGATGATGGGCAATGTGCTCGGCTTCAAGCCCACAGTTGTCGCTTATCGTGGATCAGCTCCAGCGATCTCCGATCTGCTGGCGGGGCAGATCGATCTTTTGTGGGATCAGGTGACCAACGCGCTGCCGCAGATTCAGGCCGGAACGCTTCACGGCATCGCCATTACCTCGCCGGAACGGCTCGAACAATTGAAGGACGTGCCGACCACCGCCGAGCTTGGCATGCCCGAGGTCAGCTACTCGATGTGGCATGGACTCTACGTCGCGAAGGGCACGCCCAGGGAAACCATCGGCGCGCTGAATTCAGCGCTCCGCGCAGCACTGGCCGACCCGACGCTGCTGGAAAAGCTGAAACAGCTCGGTACGCTGCCGTTTCCCGAGAACGAGCTGTCGCCCGAGGCGCACGCGCGCCTGTTCGCCAGCGATCTGACGCGGGTGGCCAAGCTCGTTGAAAGCTCGGGAATCAAGGCGAGCGAAGCGAAGTAGGGCGTGCGGCGTGGAACGGCTGCGCTAGAATCCGGCGCAGCTCCGTCACACGATCAGATCGTGCGGCGCTTGGGTAGTGACAGCGATACCCGGCTGGTTCCAACTGAAACCGTCGGACCATTGTGCAGACAGTTCGATCGTTTGGGCTGTCTCTGTCGTCGCCGGCGGTACACTGGCTCCTGAAGTGTCTTCGGGGGAACTGACAGACGATGAGATGTCCCCTGAAAGGTCGATGACGTCAGAAGTTTTGACGTCGGACATCTTGTCCTTGAAGTGGAACGTGTCGTCGGCGCCGTTGATCGTGATCGTCACTTCCTGTGCGGTGCCGTCGATGGTGGTTACCGTGAAGGTGTCGGTCAACGTGTCGCAGTCGTTCAGCGCCTCCACGTCGCAATTGGCGTTGTCGAGCGTGTAGGTCCAGACGCCATCCGCCGTCATTGTGAAGGTGCCATAGCCGCCATCGCTCGCCTTCGGCCTGCACACCGCCGTGAACGTATTGGGCGTGTTGTCGACGTCGGTGTCGGTGAGCGTGCCGGTCGCGATCGGCGTACCGTATGTGCAGGCGCCAGCTTCGGTTACTGAACCGGTCGTGGCGCCGCAAATGACGGCCTCGTCGTTGGCGCCGTTGATGGTGATCGTCACCACCTGCGGGGTGCCGTCGATGGTGGTCACCGTAAAGCAGTCGGTCAGCTTGTCGCAGACATTGAGTGCCTGCACTGTAGAGCTGGTGTTATCGAGCGTATAGGTCCAGACGCCATCCGTCGTCATGGTGAAAGTGCCATAGCCGCCATCGCTCGGCTTCGGCGAATCGATCGCCGTAAATGTGTTGGGAGCGTTGTCGACATCAGTGTCGGTCAGTGTGCCGGTCGCGGTTGGTTTGCAAGATACCGAATTGGCCACGCCGCCAGCCTCGATGACCGAGCCTTGCTTGGTTCCGCAAATGATGGCGGCGTCGTTGGTACCGTTTATGGTAACCGCCACCAGTTGCTCGGTGCCATCCAGGGCGGTCACCTTGAAAGTGTCGGTCAACGTGTCTCCGACATTAAGTGCCTGCACCGCGCAATTGCTGTCGTCGAGCATGTAGGTCCACACGCCGTCCGGCGTTATCGTGAAGGTGCCATAGCCGGCGTCGCTGGCCGTCGGGCAATTGACCGCCGTAAAACCGGACGCGTTGTCGACGTCCGTAGCGGTCAGCGTGCCGGTCGCGGTCGGCAGATCGCACTTGGTGCCGCCGTCCTCGGTCACGGAGCCGGTCGTAGTGCCGGAAATGACTGCTGCGTCGTTGGTGCCGTTGATGGTGACTGTCACGACCTGGGGGGTGCCGTCGATCGTGGTCACCGTGAAGGAGTCGGTCAGTTTATCGCCGACATTGAGTGCCTGCACCGCTCCGTTGGAGTCGTTGACCGTGTAAGTCCATACGCCGGCCGCCGTCATCGTGAAGGTGCCAAAGCCCTGCGCGCTCGCGGTCGGAGTGCCAACCGTCGTAAAAGTATTGGGCGCGTCATCGACGTCGGCGCTGGTGAGCGTCCCGGTGGCGCTCAGCGTGGCGAGCGCGACGTTGGCGACGCCGCTGGCCTCGATCGCCGTGCCATCGGTTGCGCCGGAGATGATGGCCGCGTCGTTGCTGCCGTTGATGGCGATCGTAAAGAGTTGATTGGCCGAGAGCGTGCCGTCGGATACGGTGACCATGAAGTCCGTGCTGGTGGGCTCGGTCAGCGCATTGATCGCGTTATTGTCCGGAACGAACGTATAGGCGCCGGTCGTGCTGTCGACGTAAAGCGTGCCGTAGGGACCAGGTTTCGATACATCGTACGTCACCCCGTCGATGACGGTGCTGCCGGGGGTTCCCCCGCTGATGCCGAAGGTCAGCGTAGCGTCGCTGTTGGGGCTACTGGCAAGGAAAGTGCCGCTTGTCGCGGTGAAGAGGTCAAAGACCGTGGTGTCGATTTCGGTCGGCCCGATCCCCGCATTCAGCGTCGGTGGCGTCGGCTGCGGAGGCGGCAGTTGTCCGATAATCATCTCCGGGGCCGATGCGAGGATCACCGCGGGCAAAGCAGGCAGTTCCTGCTCCGGGGAAGAATCATCAATCTGAATGAAATTGATCGGTTGCACCGGTAGCTGCTCAAGGGGAGGAGGCGTGCTCGATCCCGTCGACCCCAGTCCCTTCTCGTAGATGGCGAGCGCCTCCTGCTGGGCCGCCTGCAGTTCAGCCATTCGCGCAGCGGAGTTTGTGCTCTGACTGACGCTGATCGTGGACCCTTGCGAACGCAGGATGATGGTCTGTCCGGGATCGTCAACGAGGATATGTCGAGGGATCACATCCTTGGTGACCAGCTCGAATGCGCCGTGCTCAAGGTCCTTGTATGTGATGTTGCCGTCGTCCAGGAGCGCGACGTTCGGATCGGCGGCCCGGGCCTCCTTCACAAGCGAGAAGGTCAGTGCCGTGAGCCACAGCATGCCGAACCTGCCGGCATGCGCTCGAGTTTGCGGATCGCCGGCCGCGGCTTGAGCGGCCGTGCAGGCCGCGCGCCTAACGGTGCCGAAGCCGGCCGCGGCCTGAACGTTGCCGATAATTTGGGGAAGCGGAGCTGCCGCGGCCTTACGTTCGTCCCCAGTCTCGGCGTGGGACCCGACAAGCATGGCTTCAACCCCGCCCCTCGTGCGAAATTTTCGTGGTCTGGCTTTGCCCAGCCCATGAGGTCAAAATATTCAGGTCAAAATAGCCTAGCGCGGCCAGCCGAAGGCTAGCCGCCAAGACTCCAAGCTACCCCAGTCCATGGGCGGTAGGCTTTAGGCTCAAAAGGAGTAATCCTTTTGAGCGGGTAATAGAATAATGCCTTCCCCCGACATCGGGTCTAATGTCGCCCTGGCCGACGGTTCAAAGCGACCGTGAGCGCTCTCTCGGACAAGATCTTCTCAGGAAGGGGGGATCATGTGCACGCATGCTATTGCTGCATTGGTGACAGGCTTCGTTCTGGCGACCGCCGGGCTTTTTGCTGGGCCGGCTCACGCGCAACGCGATTCCGCCAGGCCCGCCGTTCAGGATCTAGCGTCAAAACCAATTGGAAAAATTGTTGTCGCCACAGGTTCGGTCACGCTTGAACGCGCGAGTGCGATGGTCGTTCAGGCCAGCACCTCAGGTCAAGCCGGTCAGGCGAAGGTCGGTGATCTCGTCTATCAGGGCGATGCAGTTGCAACCGGCGCCGACGGCCGGGTCGGTATCAACTTCACCGATGGCACTTCCTTCAATCTGTCGAACAACGCGCGCATGGTTTTGAACGAGTTCGTGTACGATCCAAATAGTACGTCCAACGCGTCCTTGTTCAATCTGACAAAGGGCACCTTCACCTTTGTCGCAGGCAAAGTCGCGAAGACCGGCGACATGAAGGTCGACACCCCGGTCGCAACCATGGGCGTTAGAGGCACCACGCCACGTGTCGAAATTTCGGATGACGGGACAGTCAGATTTTCTACTCTCATTGAAGAGGGCAAGAGCAGAGTCGCAAGAAAGCCGACGGCACCAGCGGCGCAGCAACCCGATCAAAAGCCTTTCCCGAAGTCAAATCTGAATATCTGTCGGGGGTGCTAAGCGCCGCTCCGGTGCAAGCCGCTTCCGGTGCGAGAAATTCATCAGTTAACCAGTCCGGGCGTGCCACCATCACGTCAATGGGGCCCATTCGCTAGTTCCAACATCGGAAGGCCTGATATGGAATTTAGTGCAAGCAAGCGCATCATCCACGGCTTCGCGCCCGCTTTTGCCTTGCTGCTGCTCGGCTCACTCGCTGCGGCACAGAGTCCCAAGAAGAGCGACTATCTCGAGAACATCGCGCTGTGCAACGGCCCGGGACACACTTCGCTTGCAGCCCGGATCGGTGGTTGCACGGCGTTCATCGATTCCGGGCAAGGTACAAAGACCGCACTTGCTATTGCCTATAACAACCGAGGCAATGCCCATACGATAAACGGAGACGTCGACCGCGCCCTCCTGGATTTCGATAAATCGATCAAGCTCGATCCAACTTATGCCAAGGCATTCAATAACCGCGGCGGGGCTTACCTACGGAAGGGTGAATACGACCTCGCCCTCCAAGCTCTTGACGAGGCGATCAGGCTGAAGCCGAACTATGGCCGAGCTTTCGTCAACCGGGCCGGGGTCTTCCTGAAAAAGCATGAGTACGATCGCGCGGCGCGGGATTACGACGAGGCAATTCGTCTTGAGCCCAATCTGGAAGCCGCGTGGAGCGGGCGCTGCTGGACCCGGGCCATCATCGGCTCGTTGCAGGCGGCGCTTGAGGACTGCAACAAGGTGCTTCAGTCATGGCCGAACGACGCCGCCACATATGACTCGCGCGGACTGATTCACTTGAAGATAGGAGAAGCTGCCGCGGCAATAGATGATTTCAGTGCCGCACTGCGGGTAGATCCGAAGCTGGCGAGTGCGTTCTATGGGCGCGGGCTTGCCAAGCTCAGGAGCGGCGACAAGGCTGGCGGCGACGCCGACATTTCCGCAGCAAAGGCAATCCAGTCCGGTGTCGACGACGACTTCGTGCGCTATGGGGTGCGCGCTGATAACTGATCAGCGCGCTCGGCGCGGCGAACTCGCCATGAAAGCGGGTGCCGCGCCTGCGCTACTAGGCTAATCCAGCTTCACGTTCGCCTCGGTCACGACCTTACGCCAGCGCTCGATTTCCGATGAAACCATTTTCGCGAACGCAGGACCCGTGACATCGGGGACGTCGGAGCCGTTGCGCTCCCAGGCTTCCTTGATGGCGGCCGTCTGCATGGCCTTCTGCACTTCCTTGGCCATCTGCTGGACGATTGCCGGCGGCGTGTTCTTTGGTGCGAACAGGCCATACCAGGTCGATACTTCATAACCGGGCAGGCCTGCTTCCGCGGCGGTCGGAAGATCGGGGAATGCAGCCACGCGTTTCGGCGCGGCGACCGCAAGCGCGCGCAACTGTCCGGCCCTGACGGGCCCGGCTGACGAGCCGAGCCCGTCAAACACGACCGGCACGTGGCCGGCGATGAGGTCCTGCATCGCGGGCCCGGCCCCGCGATAGGGGACGTGCTGGATGTTGGTCTTGGTCAGGATCTTGAACAACTCACCCGCTAGGTGATGCGTGGTGCCGGCTCCGGCAGAACCGTAGTTCAATTTGCCCGGATTGGCCTTGGCGTAGGTGATGAATTCAGCCAGCGTTTTGGCAGCGACCTTCTCGGGATTGACGACGACGACCTGGGGCGGCCGCGCGACCAGGGCAACTGCAACGAAGTCCTTCTCGAAATTGTAGTCGAGATTGGGATAGAGCGACGGTGCAATGGCGTGATGCGCTGCGCCCATGAAGAAGGTGTAGCCATCCGGCGCGGCCTTCGACGCCAGCGATGCGCCAACCGTGCCGCCCGCGCCGGCGCGGTTTTCAATCAGCACGCGCTTGCCCAATTGGGCGTCGAGCTGGGCCGCGAGCGGGCGGGCAAAGGCGTCGGTACCGCCGCCGGCCGCGAACGGCACGATGAAGGTGATCGGCTTCTCCGGCCATGACTGGGCTCGGGCCTGACCGGCCACGGCGGATACCGCCGCCAGAACTGTAAACAGGGCGTACCGGACAACTCTTGACTTCACGGTATTCTCCTCCGGGTATTGCAAATTGGCGTCCGCCCTCGGCGGCGCGATTGTCTTTTACGTCCCTGATTCCGGCTTTATTCCGGAGACGGCCAGGGCAACGAGCCCGCACCGTATGCAAGATGCCAGGCGCGATCCATCAAAATGAGCGGCTGGCCGGGGGAAAATGGTCGTAGTCCCTGGGGCGTATGGTCGTTCCCGCGGGCGCCGGCACCGCTCGTTTCCCGTACGGCCGCGCCAAAGGGTACCAAAATGGCCCGGACTGCCGCTATCGCGCCAGATCTCGGACGCCAAGGCCGAGTTGAAGACGGCCGAAATCGCCCGCAATGCGCGGGGGTTTACGTTTCTGATTTCCTGCAAGGCGAAGGCAAAGGAGAAAGAGACGGCGGAGAACTAGAAACTGCGCCCCCACTTCCTTCAACGCCTACCGCGAATTGCTGCCGCAGTCTGGGCGTTCCAGGCGCTCCAGCTCACACTGGCGAGGCTTCGCTGGTCGGTCGCCAGCGGCCGCCGGGTCTGCCGCTCATAGGCGGCGATGATGTGCTGCGACTGCCGGATTTTCTGCTCGAGCTCGGCAATGGTCTTCTGGGTCTTGCCGGTCCTGCTCGACTGTGCGGACTCGCCCACCGTGAACCTGGCGGTCTCGATGCCCCTCAACGTCTCGCGAAGCTTCTTGAGCTGGGCGCGGTGCCACGCAATGGCGCTGTCACTATCTACCGGCATGCAAACCCTCCTGATTCGTGGCCGAATCTAGCACGCATGGGGCAAGTTGGGCCAAGGGGGCCCCCCGGGCGGGGCATCGGGCCCACCGATTTTGCATGGCGGGAGGCGGCCGCTTCCCGATTTCGACCCTTTTTTGCCATCGAAGCGACCGCGGGCGAGCCTTCTAACAACAAACTTGCGTGGCGATCTGTGGTCAGCGCGGTCCCTCTTATCGTCCAGGCGGCAGAATGCCGGCCCGGAGCAATGGAGCGTGCGATGAGCGAAGTTGAGTTCGATCGAATTGTCGATGCTGTGCGGAAGGAAATCGCGCTGGCGCCGGCGGCGAATTCGCTGACGGAGCTGCGGGCCTCCGAGGGAAGAGCGAAGACCATGGGCGACAAGCCAGCGTCCCGACGCCACGCTCCCTTCGTCCGGATTCGCCGCGTCGGCGAGGGGCGGAAGCGATACAGGTGACGCGTATAGGAGGCCACATGGAGCGATCGGTGTTCGAAGTCGTGAAGGCGCCGCTGGGCTGGTCGGTGTTTGCCGACAACGTCAAGATCGGCGGCGTCTACGATTCGCGGGGCGCCGCCCTCGAGGCCGCCGTGCTGGCCGCCTCCTATACCGTCAGCGACGGCGGTGGCGTTCAGATCAACGTGCCCGGCGCGGAGGAAGAAAAGCCGAGATGGGCGATCGCGTTTGATATCGCAGCCGCCATTCTGCCGACGCGGAGCGGGCGCGAGCGAAGCAGGGCACGGTAAAGCCGGCGCAGTCGCGAGCCATGTGTGGATCGACACCGGCCGCCGGCGGTCTTCCGCCGCTGGCCTTTTCATTTAACATCGTCGAACGGCGACACCGCGGGACGGCCAATGCGCGTCCGCTTGATGCGGCGCACTGCCATCGGCGCGCCGTCGGACTGATACTGCAGCTCGTATTTCTTGCCGTTCTTGTCGCTCGCGGTGCAGGAAATGCTGGAGACTTCGAGCGTCACGAAGTTTCCGACCTGCTTGCAGAGGCCGGCCGTCAATTCAACTGATGGTATCGGTAGCCCGTCGGCCTTCGGCCTGTCCTTGGATTTCAGCAGCATCCGGTCAATCGGCAATTCGTACAGGTTGGCCTCTGGCCTTCGCCCGTTGTCACCGGAGAACGTGATGGTGTGACTGCCGTCGCTGGGATCGTCGAGAGCCACGGTAAAATTGGCGCGGCCTTCCTCGGTCTGGAAGAACGCCACGGCCCGGCAGGCAAAGTCCCGTCCGGCAACCTTCAGCGTGCTGCACTTGCCGGACATCAGTGCGAAGATGATGGTATCGGGCTCGTCAGAGGCGAGCGCCGGCGTTGTCGTGAGAAGGATGGCAAGGGCGAAAGCCCGACGGCCAGGGCGCGTGGTCATGTTCGGTTGATACGACATCGAGCGCCGTGTTGGCCAGACCGGCGGAGTCCGGACATCGGAAGAGGATAGCGCCGGTTTGGTGATACCTCAGGCCATCAGAAGTCGAGCGGCGCGTTGTCGACTACCTCCTTCATGACGAAGAAGGTCCGGGTCTGGCGAACGCCCGGCAGCGCGATCAATCGTTCGCCGTGGATGCGGTTGAAATCCTCCATGTCGCCGACGCGGATCTTGAGGAAATAGTCGAAATCGCCAGCCACCAGATGGCAATCGAGCACGAATTTGAGTTGTGCGATCGCCCGCTCGAAGGCGGCAAAGCTTTCCGGCGTGGAGCGGTCGAGCACGACACCGACCATGACGAGCGCACCCTTGCCGACCTTGCGCGGCGCCACCATCGCCCTGACCCCTGCTATGAATCCCTCGTCGAACAGGCGCTGGGTGCGGCGGTGACAGGTTGCGGCGCTGACACCGGCCGTTTCGGCCAGCTCCGCATTGGTCAGCCGGCCGCTATTTTGCAGCAATCGCAATATCTTAAGATCGATGCGGTCGAGCCTGCCTGACATGGAAGAATATTCCGCGATTGCCCTGAGTGATGGCCGATAATGCATCATAATCCAAAAATGATGCAATAATAACGCTAGCAGCGTATCGATTTTGAAAGCACCTATCTGGTCCGTGGTGATAGAGCCATCCCCCGACATCAGACCATCAACGGGGATGACCATGTTGGAGAAATTCGAACGCTATCCGCTCACCTTCGGACCTACCCACATCGAAAAGCTGGAGCGGCTGTCGCAGCATCTCGGCGGCCAGGTCGAGCTCTATGCCAAGCGCGAGGATTGCAATTCGGGGCTGGCCTTCGGCGGCAACAAGCTGCGCAAGCTCGAATACATCGTGCCCGACGCGATCGCCTCCAATGCTGATACGCTGGTCTCGATCGGCGGCGTGCAGTCCAACCACACTCGCATGGTTGCGGCGGTGGCGGCCAAGATCGGCATGAAGTGCCGCCTAGTGCAGGAAAGCTGGGTGCCGCATGAGGATGCGGTTTACGACCGGGTCGGCAACATCCTGCTCAGCCGCGTGATGGGCGCGGACGTGCGGCTGGTCGACGAAGGTTTCGATATCGGCATCCGCCAGAGCTGGGAAGAGGCGATCGCGGATGTGAAGGCCAAGGGCGGCAAGCCCTATGCAATTCCCGCCGGCGCCTCCGTGCACAAATATGGCGGGCTCGGCTATGTCGGTTTTGCGGAAGAAGTCCGCGCGCAGGAGAAAGAGCTAGGCTTTGCCTTCGATTACATCGTGGTCTGCACGGTCACCGGCTCGACCCATGCCGGCATGCTGGTGGGATTTGCCAAGGACGGCCGCGCGCGCAAGGTGATCGGTATCGACGCATCCTTCACCCCGGCCCAGACCAAGGCCCAGGTGCTCGACATCGCACGCAATACCGCAAGTCTCGTCGAGCTGGGTAGGGAGCTCGTCGAGGACGACGTCGTCCTGATCGAGGACTACGCCTATCCGGCTTATGGCGTTCCGTCGGAAGAGACCAAGGAGGCCATCCGGCTCTGCGCGCGCCTCGAAGGCATGATCACTGATCCCGTCTACGAGGGAAAATCCATGCAGGGCATGATCGACCTCGTGAACAAGGGCTACTTCCCGAAGGGATCGAAAGTGCTCTACGCCCATCTTGGTGGCGCGCCCGCGATCAACGGATACGCTTACACCTTCCGCAACGGATGAGGTCGAGACTTACGCGTCGGCTGCCCGCACCACCGCCAGCAGTTCGTCGCCGTAATGTTCGAGCTTTTTGTCGCCGATGCCGGGAATATCGCGAAGCGCGTTCAGCGTCATCGGCCGCGCGGCGGCGATGCCGCCGAGCGTGGAATCATGCAGCACGACATAGGCCGGCACACCTCGCTGGCGCGCGATCTCCGAGCGCCACGCGCGAAGCGCGGCCTGAAGCGGGGCGTCGGCGGGCCTCGCTTCGGCGCGTGGCGCGAGATCGCCACGCCTTGATTTGGCGCGGCTGGCGCGAATGCGCGTGCCCGGCGCCGCCTCGCGCAGCATGATTTCGGTCTCGCCCTTCAGGACGCCGCGCGCGCTCTCGGTCAGCTTCAGTGCGTTGAAGGCCTCGCTGTCGGCCCGCAGATGGCCCATGGCGACCAACTGGCGGATCACGGCACGCCATTGCTTCTCGTTGAGCTCTCGGCCAATGCCGAACACGGACAGTTTGTCATGTCCGAATTGCGTGACGCGCTCGGTTAGCCGACCCACCAGCACGTCGATTAGGTGCATAGCGCCGAAACGTTGTCCGGTGCGGTAGGCGCAGGACAACAGTTTTTGCGCGGCGACTTTGCCGTCGCGAAGCTGCGGCGGCGACAGGCAGTTGTCACAATTGCCGCAATTGCTGGAGGTCGCCTCCTCGCCGAAATAGCCGAGCAGGCGGCTGCGCCGGCAGCCCGCGGTTTCGGCTAGCGCCACCAGTGCGTCGAGCTTGCCGATCGACACGCGCTTGAACGTATCGGAGCCAGTGGATTCGTCGATCATGCGGCGCTGCTGCACGATGTCGGTCAGGCCATAGGCCATCCAGGCGCTGGACGGCTTGCCGTCGCGTCCGGCGCGGCCGGTTTCCTGATAGTAGGCCTCGATGCTTTTCGGCAGATCGAGATGCGCCACGAAGCGCACGTCCGGTTTGTCGATCCCCATGCCGAACGCGATGGTGGCGACGATCACGACGCCATCCTCGTTGATGAAACGATCCTGGTTGCGGGCCCGAACGCTGGTGTCGAGACCGGCGTGATAGGGCAGGGCCGGAATGCCGGCCTTGCTCAGCGCATCGGCGGTATCCTCGACCTTGGCACGCGACAGGCAGTACACGATGCCGGCGTCGCCCGCGTGCCGTTCGCTGATGAAGGCCTTGAGCTGGGCTGGGGCGTTCTGCTTCTCGACGATCTCGTAGCGAATATTCGGACGATCGAAACTCGAGATGAAGCTCGGTGCGCCTGATAGCCCCAGCCGGGTCACGATCTCCTTGCGCGTCATCTCGTCGGCGGTTGCCGTCAGAGCAATGCGCGGAACGTCGGGAAAGCGCTCGGCGATCGCGGACAGGCCGATATATTCGGGACGGAAGTCGTGTCCCCATTGCGACACGCAATGCGCCTCGTCGATCGCAAACAGCGCGATATTGGCCTGGCCGAGCAGGGAAAGGCAGCGCGGCGTCAAGAGCCGTTCCGGCGCGACATAGAGCAGGTCGAGGTCGCCGGCCAGTAGCCGCCGCTCGACCTCCGACGCCTCGTCGAATGACAGCGTCGAGTTCAGCACGGCCGCGTTGACGCCGGCCTCCAGAAGTCCCGCGACCTGGTCGCGCATCAGCGCGATCAGCGGCGACACCACGATGCCGCAGCCCTCGCGCAGCAGCGACGGCAACTGATAGCACAGCGACTTGCCGCCGCCGGTCGGCATCAGCACCAGGCAATTGCCGCCATCGGTCACGTGCCGGACGATTTCTTCCTGCGCGCCGCGGAAGGCGGGCAGGCCGAACACGGAATTCAGGACGGACAGCGCATCGGGCACATTGCCGGATTCAGAGCGCCGGGCTGCAGGGGCAGGCATGAGAGTGAGGTCGTCCGGTTGAAGGCGTGTGGCGCCAGCCTTTGGGGCAGGCACCGCGGAATTGAGGGATCAATAGGCCAAAAACATCGTGGCAAGTCTATGCCTGATTTTGATGTTCCCGCGGCGTGTTTCGGCAACGGCAGCAAGGGGTCAACTGCCGGTGATCGGCGCGTCCGGGGGCGAACGACGGAGGGAGATTTGTGTTAGAAGGCAACCCAAGCAACAAAAACCCGAGGCGAGAGCATGCGGGCATCGACGCGGATCATCGCGGGCATCGTTGCCGCCGTGCTGATTGCTGCCGCGGTCGCAGCCTTTGCCATTGCGTGGCGCCCGGCAATCGCGGCAATCGATCCTCCCGACCCGCAATCCTTCGATGCCGCCCTCGTCAAGCGAGGCCGCGACCTGGCGGCGATCGGCAATTGCAGCGATTGCCATACGCCGCGTGGGGCTAAGAACTTTGCAGGCGGTCTGCCGGTGCCGACCCCGTTCGGCACGATCTTTTCCACCAACATCACGCCGGACCCGGAGACGGGAATCGGCCGATGGTCGGAAGCGGCATTCCGCCGCGCGATGCGGTCCGGCGTCAACCGTGAAGGCCAGCACCTTTATCCGACATTCCCATACGACCACTTCACCAACGTCAGCGATGAGGACGACCGGGCGCTCTATGCCTTCCTGATGACGCGGCAGCCGGTTCGCGCAGCGCCACGCGAAAACCAGCTTTCTTTCCCGTTCGACCAGCGGCTCGCCATCGCGGGATGGAAACTGCTTTTCCTTCGCCACGACACCTATCGGCCTGATCCCAGGCAGAGCGCCGAGTGGAACCGCGGAGCCTATCTGGTCGAAGGGCTCGCCCATTGCGGGGCCTGCCATACGCCGCGAAATGCGCTGGGCGCGGAGCGCGTCAGCGCACGATTTGCCGGCGGCGATGTCGATGACTGGCACGCCTATGCGATCAACGACCAGTCCCGCTCACCCGTGCCCTGGACCGCCGATGCATTGTTCACCTATTTGCGCGAAGGCTGGCATCCCGATCACGGCACCGCGCGCGGGCCGATGGCGAAGGTGGTCAGCAACCTGTCCTCGGTGCCGGCAAGCGACGTCCGCGCCATCGCGGTCTACATGGCCAGCGTTTCCGGTACACCGACGCCTGGCCGCGCGGGACCAGGCGAGGATGCCTTGACGCGCGCCAAGGCGGCTTCGCAGGCAAACCCCGTCGGCGCGTCGATCTATACTGCCGCCTGCGCATCATGCCACGAGGGCGGCAGGCCGCTTCCTTATGGCGGGGTCGATCTCGGCCTCAGCACCGCGATCTCAAGCCCCGATCCGCGCAATCTCGCCAACATCGTCCTTTCAGGCATTGACGCGGTGGAAGGCGAGCGCAGCCCGATCATGTCGGGCTTTGCCGCCAGCATGAACGATGATCAGGCTTCGGCCTTGCTGAACTATTTGCGGGCGCGGTTCAGCGACCAGCCGGCATGGACCGACCTCAAGAAAACCATCGCGGACGCGCGACGCACCCAGACTGTATTTCTCCAGACGTCGCCCGCGCCACGCAACGCGCCTGCCGACCCTCAGCAGCGAGAAAAGCCATGGTGACATTGAAGGTCAACGGCCGCGAGCATCAGGTCGATGCGGAGGCGGATACGCCGCTGCTCTACGTGCTGCGCGACGACCTCAAGCTCAACGCCGCCAAGTACGGCTGCGGACTGGGACAATGCGGCTCGTGCACGGTAATCGTGGACGGCAAGGCGGTGCTGTCCTGCGTCGTGCCGATGGTGCTGCTCGAAGGCAAGCAAGTAACGACGCTGGAGGGGCTCGGCACGATCGCCGAGCCCGCGCCGATCCAGCGGGCG
The DNA here is from genome assembly GCF_036924675.1 of Bradyrhizobium sp. AZCC 1578. Classification (NCBI taxonomy): domain Bacteria; kingdom Pseudomonadati; phylum Pseudomonadota; class Alphaproteobacteria; order Hyphomicrobiales; family Nitrobacteraceae; genus Bradyrhizobium; species Bradyrhizobium sp. AZCC 1578. Next base: position 3,574,857 of record NZ_JAZHRZ010000001.1, on the reverse strand, counting down.
TTCATGGAAGAGCAGGCGGCGCAATGCGGCTATTGCATTCCGGGAATGATGATGCGAGCGCAGGCCTTGCTGCAGAAGAATTCGAAACCGACCGACGAACAAATTCGCGCCGAGCTCGAACCGCATCTGTGCCGCTGCGGCACCCATATGCGGATTCTGCGTGCGGTGCACCGGGCGGCGCGGCTGATGGACACGGCGGATGCGTCACCGGCAGCCAACGGGGGTGCCCGATGAACGCCGCCGTCATTATCGATCGCCGTCGTGTGCTGGCAGGCGGCGGCGCGCTGATCGTCAGCTTCTCGCTCGGCAGTGCCTTGGCGCAGCAACAAGACGCGCCTGCGGCTGCCGCACCGAGCCCGCCCGGCAGCTTGAAAACATCGCCCTATCTCGACGCGTGGATCCGCATCGATGCCAATGGCGTCGAGGTGTTCACCGGCAAGGCCGAACTCGGCCAGGGCTTCAAGACGGCGTTTCAGCAGATCGCGGCCGAGGAGCTCGATATCGCCTTTGAATCTCTCAAGGTGACGACGGCGGACACGCGCCTCACCGCAAACGAAGGATATACGGCCGGCAGCAACTCCATGAAAGACAGCGGCACCGCGATCCAGAACGCGGCGGCACAGGTCCGTGCGCTGCTCATCGCGGAAGCGGCGCGGCGGCTTGGTCTGTCGGCCGAGAGCCTGCGCACGGCAGACGGCGCGGTGATCGCGCCGGATGGCAAGCGCCTGTCGTATGGTGAGCTCGTCGCAGGCGAGATGTTGCATGTTCAGGCGCAGCCGACGTCCAAATTGAAGGACCCCGCGGCATTCAAGGTGATCGGCCAGCCGGTGCCACGCGTCGATATCCCTGCCAAGGTGACCGGTGGGGATGCCTATGTTCAGGACATGCGGCTGCCCGGGATGGTGCATGCCCGCGTCGTGCGGCCGCCGAGCTATGGCGCGCAACTAACCGAATGCGATACCGCCGCCGTCGAGAACCTGCCCGGCGTCGTCAAGGTCGTGCGTGACGGCAATTTCCTGGCCGTGGTTGCAGAAAAGGAATTCCAGTCGATCAAAGCGATGAACGCGCTTGCCGCTGCCGCGAAGTGGAAGGAAACCGCACGCCTGCCGAAACAGGATGATCTGCTTAACGTGTTGACCAGCCTGCCTTCGCAGGACACGACGATCTTCGAGCGCAACAATGCCGCGGTCGCTGGCCAGAAGACCATCGAGGCGACTTACACGCGGCCCTATCAAGCGCATGGATCGATCGGGCCGTCCTGCGCGGTCGCACAATTCGTCGACGGTGCGATGACGGTGTGGACGCATACGCAAGGCGTCTTTCCTGATCGCCAGGCCATTGCCGAAATGCTGCGCATGCCGCCGGCCAGCGTTCGCCTGATCCATGTCGAAGGCTCGGGCTGCTATGGCCATAACGGCGCCGACGATGCCGCGGCCGACGCCGCGCTGATCGCCCGTGCGTTACCCGGCCGACCCGTTCGCGTGCACTGGACGCGCGAACAGGAACATGCCTGGGAGCCGTTCGGCCCGGCGATGGTGACGAAGCTCAAGGCCTCGCTCGACGGCAATGGCAGGATTGCCGACTGGAATTTCGATGTCTGGAGCAATACGCATTCGATGCGGCCGGGCGGCGCCGGGTCGATGCTGGCGGCGCAGCACATGGCGCAACCCTTTGCCGTGCCGGCTCCGAGGCCGTTGCCGCTGCCGGAAGGCGGCGGCGACCGCAACGCAATCCCGTTCTACAATTTCCCCAATGCGCGTGTGGTGCATCACTTCATTTCCGCGATGCCTTTGCGGATTTCGGCGATGCGGGCGCTCGGCGCCTACCACAATGTGTTCTCGATCGAGAGCTTTATCGATGAGCTCGCCATTCTCGCTGGCGCCGATCCGGTCGAGTTCAGATTGAAACATCTCGACGATCGGCGCGGCCGCGACGTAATCGAAAAGGCCGCGCAAGCCTTCGGATGGAAACCTGATCAGAAGCCGCCGCCGGATCGCGGTTACGGCTTTGCCTTTGCGCGATACAAGAATCTGGCCGCCTATTGCGCCGTCGCTTCCGAAGTGGAGGTGAACCGCGAAACCGGTCGCCCGCGCCTGGTCCGCGCGGCGGCGGCGGTCGATAGCGGCCAGGTGGTCAATCCGGACGGATTGATCAACCAGATCGAAGGCGCAATCGTGCAGTCCATGAGCTGGACGCTCTATGAAAGCGTAACCTTTGACGAGACCAGGATCACCAGCATCGACTGGCAGACCTATCCGATCCTGCGTTTCAATTCGGTGCCCGAACGCATCGAGGTTCACATCATCGACCGTCCAGGGCAGCCGTTCCTCGGCAGCGGCGAAACCGGGCAGGGCCCGGCGGCGGCCTCGATTGCCAACGCCATCGCCAACGCCACGGGAAAGCGACTGCGGAATTTGCCGCTGACGCGCAAGCGCATCAAGGAAGCGATCGATGCATGAAGGCGGCTACTGATAGCTCGCCACGATGTCGGACACCGCGCGTTCAAGCTGCTTGGCAGTAGCGCATTGGCGGACGACCGTGCAAAAGGTCGAATAGCGTGGCATTTCGGAATCGCCCCAGCCCCAGGCCATGCGTCCCTCGGGATTGAGCCAGACCAGCCGTTTCGACCGTTCGGCAATTCGACGAAGGATATCCGCGCGCGGATCGAGATTGTTGCTGCGGGCATCGCCGAGCACGATCACGGTTGTCTGTGGCGTGATCGCGCTCATCCACTCATCCTCAAAGTCAGCAAGCGAACTGCCGTAGTCGGAGGAGCCGAAACCGACTTTGGACATGATCTCGGCCATCGCCTCTTCCGGCGATTTGGATTCCAGGATGTCGCTGACTTCGATGAGGTGTCCGGAGAACGCGAACGAGCGGACGTCGTCCACCACCTCGTGCAGGCTATGGATCAGCAGCAGGAAGAAATCCGAAACCCGCGCCACGGAGCCCGAAACGTCGCACAGCGCCACGATCTTCGGCTTGTCGCGATGCCGCCGCTTCCACGCGGTGAGGAAGGGCACGCCGCCCCAGGCGGCGTTGCGGCGGATGGTTCGGCGGACGTCGAGATGGCCGCGGCGCTGGCGCTTGCGCGGCTTGGAATAGCGCTCGCGCAGGCGGCGCGCGATCTGGCGGATCAGATGCCGCATCTGTTCGACCTGCCGCGGCTCGATCCGCGACAGCGGCGCATTGCGCAAAATTTCGTTGCGCAGGTTTTCCGCCTCCTCGCGGCCGTACAGCATCAGCGCCTGCGAGACCGTGTCGCGCACCGTGCCGCGCAGGCCGTCCAGCGCGTTGGTCAGCCGCTCCGCCAGCGCCGGGTTGGTCGCCGCGAGATTATCGAGATCGTCGCGCAGGCGCTGGATGCCCATCTGATCGAGGATGCGGCCGGAGAAGATGCCGCGCTGGGTGAAATATCGGATGTCGGACAGCGAGGCCGCGCTCGCCGCGTTGGCGATCGCCGCCGAAATCTGGTTGCGGTCCTGCGCCAGCAGCATTTGCGCGAGTTCGCCAAGCCCTTCGGCTTGCTCGTCCCCGCCGCTCGTTTGGCTCGGTGAATCGGATGCCGCGTTGGATCCGTCCGCATCCTGCTCGTCCGGCTTGCCATCTTTGGGCGGCGATTGCGGCTCGGGCTGGTCGAAGAATAGATCGAAGCAATCGCCGAGCGCCTTCTTCTCATCCTGCGTCTTGGCGAGCGTCAGCAGAAAAGTGTCGCGCAGGATGGCGCGGTCGGTAAAGCCGACCTTGGAGACGGCCCGCATTGCATCGATGCTTTCCGCCGGCGAGAGCCTGACGCCTGCGCCCCGCGCCGCACGAAAGAAGCGATGCAGGTTCTCGCGCATTCACGCCTCACCCGAAGACGTTTTGACGCGAGGCCTTGGCGATGAAGGTAGAGACCTGCGGCATGGTGGCCTCGATATCCGCCTCGTATTTCAGGAGAACGTTGAGCGTGTCCTTGACCATCTCGTGGCCGAGCTCGGGCGCCTGCAGCAGCACCAGCACGCGCGCCCAGTCGATGGTTTCGCTCACCGACGGCAATTTCTTCAGGTCGAGCGTGCGGACCTCGTGGATGAAGCTTACCATTTGCTTGCGCAGCGTCTGCGAAATGCCGGGCACACGGCTCTCGACGATCCGCTCCTCCAGCTTCTGCTCGGGAAAGCCGATGTGCAGATGCAGACAGCGTCGCTTCAACGCGTCGCCGAGATCGCGTTCGCTGTTTGAAGTCAGGATCACGGTCGGCGGCGCGACCGCGACCACCGTCCCGAGTTCCGGAATCGTGACCTGGAAATCGCTGAGGATTTCGAGCAGCAGCGATTCGAATTCGGCGTCGGATTTGTCGATTTCGTCGATCAGCAATACGCAGCCCGCGGGCTGCTCCAGCGCCTGCAACAACGGCCGCGGTTCGACGAACTCCTTGGAGAAGAACACGTCGCCGAAATCGTGAAGCTGGTTCAGCGCCGCTTCCAGCGTCGGCGCGCCGCCGAGCACTTCGCCGAGCTTGTCCTTCAGGATCTGCGTGTACAGAAGCTGCTTGGCGTATTTCCACTCGTAGAGCGCTTTCGCCTCGTCGAGCCCCTCATAGCATTGCAGGCGGATCATCTTCATGCCGCGCCAGGCGGCGATCGCTTTGGCCAGCTCGGTCTTGCCGACGCCGGCCGGACCTTCGACCAGAATGGGCTTTTCGATCTGCTGCGCCAGATAGACCGCGGTCGCGATCTGGCGGCTCGCAATATAGCCTTGCGCCGCAAGACCGCTTTCCACTGCCTCGATCGAGGCCGAAGGCCTGATATCAGCCACCGGGTTTCAACTCCGAATTCGATGATTTCGGAATGTTCTGCCTGCGTTCCCGGCAAAGAACAAGCGCCGTTTGGTCATAACGAGCGCGCAGTTCCGCTATTTTCCGCCTAGCGCAATGCCAGCCCGGTCGCTGCTTCCAGTTCATTAATCGCCTGCGCCGCATTGACCACCTTGATCGTGGTCATGCCCATCTCGCGCGCCGGCTTCAGATTGACGCCGAGGTCGTCGAGATAGACGCAGTTCTTGGGGTCGACCTTCAGCGTTTCAACCATCATCCGGTAGATGCGCGGGTCGGGCTTTCGAAGGCCGATTTTCGCGGATTCGATGACATGGTCGAACAGTGCCATCACTTCGGCGACATAGAGTGTGCGCCCGCTGTGGCTGCCGATGGCGTTGGCGGGCAAGTTGTTGGTGATGCAGCCGGTCTTGAACTTTGCTTTCACACGCTTCAGTGCCTCGACCATTTCGGGCCGCAGATCGCCGGACAGTAGCGGCAGCACGTCCTTGCCGCGAACCGCCGCGCCCAGCGCCAGCGATTCGGCCGCAAACAATTCGTCGAAGGCTTCGATATCGACCTCAGCGCGCTCGAATTTTGCCCAGGCATTTTCCAAATGATTGGCGGCGTTGGTGCGCCGGATGATGTCGGCCGGCAGCCCGCGCTCGGTCTCAAACCGCGTGAACGCCTCGAATGGCGAGGTGGTGAGCACCCCGCCGAAATCCCAGATCACTGCCTCGATCATCATGCCCTGCCTGAAGTAGCACTCCGGGGAGCGGCTAACACGGATTGACTGCCCGAACCAGCCCGATCGCCGCGCTTGGCGATGCGCGCCGCACAAGCTATTGCTGCGCCGATGAAGATCCTGCCTCGAATGATAGCCGGCCTGGTGCTGCTGCTCCCTGTTCCTGCCCATGCCATCGTGGGCGGTGGTGCGCCGTCCACCGAAGGTGTGGCCCGCTCCATCATCACCATCGTCGGATCGCGCGGTAATTTCTGCACCGGGGCCTTGATTGCGCCAAGGCTGGTGTTGACGGCGGCGCACTGCGTGCAGCCCGGCGCAGAATACAAGATCGTCGAATATGGTGCGGACAGGCAACCCTCGCTGCAGGATGTGAAGAGCATCGCCATTCATCCTGGCTTCAACATGCAGGCGATCTCAGGACATCGTGCGACGGCGGACGTCGCGTTGCTGCAACTGGCGGCGCCACCCAAGGGAAAGACGGCGGCCGTGCTCGGATTGCCGAATATCCCAATCAGCGTCGGCAGCCGTTTTACGATCGCGGGCATCGGCGTAACCGTCCGCGGCGACGGCAAGAGCGGCGGCACCATCCGCCTCGGCAGCCTGATCGCGACCGGCAGGCCGGGAACGTTGCAGATCAGGCTGGTCGATCCGGTGGGGCAGGGCACGCGTGACGGGCTTGGCGCTTGCACGGGAGATTCCGGCGCGCCGGTGTTCGAGGACAAGCCAGGCGGTCCCGTCATTGTCGGCGTGGTGAGCTGGTCGACCGGGCCGAACGGCAGCGCAGGCTGCGGCGGCATGACCGGCGTCACGCCGCTGACGCTGTATCGGGGCTGGATAGTGCAGTCTGCGCAGAAGTGGGGCGCGGGGTTGTAACTACATCCGTCGTCCCTGCGAACGCAGGGACCCATAACCACCAGCCCACATTGTTGAAACGCAGCCGTCGCCCCGAGTGCCCATTCTGCCGGCCGCGGCGTATGGGCTCCTGCGTTCACAGGGGCGACATGTTGAGAGGTTCTCGCCTCTATTCTGTCGTCCCAGCGAACGCAGGGATCCATACGCCGCGGCCTATCGGCAAGACGACAGGGCTAGTTATCTTCGTAACAACTGGCAACGGTGGTTATGGGTCCCTGCGTTCGCATGCGTTCGCAGGGACGACGAAAACTGCCGAACCAGTCACCTAATGCCCCGCCGCCTTGTTCGCGGCGGCGTTGTTCAGCACGATCAGGCCATCCACAGCCACGCCGACCTTGCTGTTGATCAAAAACGGATTGACGTCGATCGAGGCGATGCGGTTGCCGGCATCGGCCATCAGGTTGGAGAGGCCGACCAGCGCCTTCACGGCGGAAGGCTCGTGCAGCGCCGGCTTGCCGCGATAGCCCTTCATCTTCACTCCGGCCTTGGTCTTGGCGATCAGTTGTTTCGCCTCGGCTTCGTCCAGCGGCGCGCCGGCGAGCGCCACGTCCTTCATCAGTTCGATATCAACCCCGCCGGTGCCGAACAGCACGACGGGACCCATCTCGGCGTCGAGCGAGGCGCCGACCACGAGTTCGAGATCGGCCTTGACCTGCTGCGCGATCAGAATGCCCTCGAGCTTCGGCTTGCTCTTGATCTTCTTCACCCGCGCGGTGATTTCGTTGAAAGCCTTCTTCACTTCGGCCGTGCTGTTGAGGTTCAGCACCACGCCGCCGATGTCCGACTTGTGCAGGATGTCGGCGCTGACCACCTTAGCCACCACGGGGAAGCCGATCTTCTTGGCGATCTTGACGGCTTCCGCCGCGGTCTGCGCAATCTCTTCCTTCGAAACCGGGATGCCGTAGGCTTTCAGCAGTTTCTTCGACGCGACCTCGTCCAGCGCGGCGGCGCCGTTGGCGGCCTTGAGCGTCTTCTCCAGCATTGCGCGCGCGGAAGCTTTCGAGCTCGAGACGATGTCAGGCACCTCCTTGCGCAAGGACGCATATTCGATCAGCGACTTGATTGCTCCAACAGCGCGATCGAGACCCTGCATCACGGCGATGTTCGGCAGCGACTTGCGCAGGGCCTTGGTGAATTCGGTGAACCCGATCGACATCGCGCTGATATAGACTACGGGCTTGTTGGCGGTTCCCGCCATCTCGTTGACGAGGCGCAGGTTGCGCTCGCGTAATTCGTGCGGCGCTTTCGGCAATTCGGCGTCGATGATGACGATGTCGGTGTCGGGATCGTCGATCATGATCTTGATCGACTTGATGTAGACGGAGGGGTCGACCACGGCGGCAAATCCGGCGTCGAGCGGATTGCCGACAATGCTGCCGGGCCCGAGCATTTGCGCCAATTGCGCCGTCGCATTCGGGCTGAGCGGCGCGAAGTTCATGCCGGCCGAATAGAACGCGTCGATCAACAGGCCGCGCTTGCCGCCGGAGAGCGATACCGCGGCGAGCCGATTGCCCTTCGGTGGATCGGCATGGACGAAACATTCGGTGGTCTCGATCAGTTCGTCCAATCCGCGGACGCGGATCACGCCTTCGCGGGTCGAGATCGCGTCGAAGGTTTCGATCGAGCCCGCGAGTGCGCCGGTATGCGCCATTGCCGCAGCGCGGCCGCCTTCGGAGGCGCCTAGCTTGAGCGCGATGACCGGCTTGCCGGCAGCCCGCGCGGCCTTGCAGGCTTCGCGGAACACTTTCGTGTTCCGGACACCTTCGAGATAGACGACGATGACGCGGATCGAGGGATCGGCCGCGAAATAGGTCATCAGGTCCGGCGACTCGAGCCCGGTCTCGTTGCCGGTCGTCACCATATAGCCGACGCCGACGCCGCGATCCTCCAGCGTCTGCCGGATCGCCATCACGATCGCGCCGGATTGGCCGACAATTGCTACCGGTCCAGCCTCCATCGTGACGATACGGTCGTCGATGTTGGTGAACAGTTTTTCGCCCGCGCTCAAATTGCCGAGGCAGTTCGGCCCAGTGACCGCAAGGCCGGTTTCGCGCACCGCCTCTTTCAATTCGATCGCCAGCCGCTGGCTCTCCTCGTCCTGCAACTCGCTGAAGCCTGAGGTGACGATGGTGGCGGAGCGGGCGCCGGCCGCCGCGGCGTCGCGGATCACCTGCACCGCAAAACGCGCCGGCACCAGCACCAGCACGTGATCGGGCTTTTCGGGCAGGCTTGCAAAATCCTTGTAGCAGGGCACGCCCCAGATCGTTTCGCGCTTGGCGTTGACTGGAAACAGTCCGCCTTCGTAACCGTACTTGATCAGATTGTTCCAGATGCGCTCGGCATAGTTGCCGGGCTTGTCGGTGGCGCCGACCAGCACGATATTGCGTGGGTGCAGCATCGCATGGATGCTCTTGACGATGTCGCTGGCGTCAGGCGATGGCGACCATTTTTCGACCGTGTGCGATGCGGTGCTTGCCTGAGCGTCCATGGATATCCCTAACTCTGTTGTTCTTGGCCGCGGCGATCGAGAATGATCGTCCCGCCGTGATTTTCTTTTGATTAGGACCTTTTTATTGAGCCTTGGCGAGGGTGGCAACACGCGTTGCGCGATGAGCGCCATTCGCGCCGCGCAAGATTTCCCGGCTCACAGAATTCAGTGCGTATCTGATACGGGTCCGATCATCGTGGCGTGCACAAGATAACGCTCCGGCCCCTGAGTCAGCGCGTCGAACGGCCAGCAGGTCGACAGCACCAGCTCATGCCCGCCCGCGAGCGGATCGATGCCGGAGGCATCGAAGCGAACGACCGAGGTCGTATCCACCTGATAGCGGAACCTCCGGCCGTCACGTCTGGTGACGTCGATTTCGTCACCGACAATGACGTTCTTCAGGAAGGCAAAATGCGTATCGCGATGCGCCGAATAAACGGCGACGCCGCGTTCGCCGGCGTCGGGCGTGTGTTCGACGTGACCCGGGCCGAAGGCGAGCGCCTGACCGCTGCTGCCTGCGAGCACGATGGCGCGGGCACCGAGCCGCTTTACCTCGACACGAGCAACCGGCCAGGTGTCGGCCCACGACCATGGCTTTGTCTCGCGCCCGGTTGCGACGGTTTCCTCGAAGGCGCGTTCGAGCAGGACCTGTGCGAGCAGCGCCTTGGCGTGGATGTACGCCCCTTGGCCGAACAGGATCAGGCCGATGAGTGCGAGAAGGAGAGGGAGGATGAAGCGAAGCATCGGGACACTCTCCCCCGTCATTGCGAGCCAACGGGTCGCGCGAATGCGCGCCCGATGACAGGCTCCGCGAAGCAATCCACCTCTCCATGCGGGGATAGATGGATTGCTTTGCTCCTCGCAATGACGGTGGTTGGAGAAAAAGCGGCGCGCGCGGCTCTGGGGGGACGGGTGGAAGCCGCGCGCGCTCTGGAAAGAGGAGGTCGGGGGTCCCTCCTCCTTTCAGCCGACGTCAACGCAGTGACATCTGACGTCGATTGAACACCAAGACGATCAGGCTGAACGTGAGCAGGATCACGCCCGCAATCATCTTCAGTTCGGCATCGGTCGCCGTCCTCGGCAGCGTAACCGTGCTGGGCGCTGCGGTGGCGACAGGCTGGACCCGCTTCAGCGCCGCGATCTGGACCCGCGCCTCCTCCGTATCCGCGCGCCGTTCCATCGGCATTGCGGGGGCGCGTGGGCGCTCGCCGAACACTTTTTCAAAATCCCAACCCGCCGGCAGGTTGATCGGCAGTTCCGAGACCTTGAGCGGCTCCCCTTGCGGACGGCTCGGCGTCTTGTCGACGGCGACCAGGCTGGTCAGCCGCGTGACGAGTTGATGCTCGAGCGCCAGCGCCAGAATCGCCTTATCCGCATCTTCCGGGGTCGCCTGCCGTGTAGTGCGCGCGACTTCGGCGTCCGCGATCTTGTGGCGCGCCCAGAGTTTCGAGAGCCCCTTGCCTTCGGCCGCATCTGCCAGCGGCAGGGTGACACTCCACGGGCGGTCGCCAATGCGGCCCCTGATCTCGACCGAGCCTGCGAGCTTGTCGAGCTTTGCCGCGAGCACCAGCGGCTCGTCGCGGTAGACGTCCGGAATCGCGGCCGGCGTCATGTCGGCACTGGCGTCGGAGAATTTCGCGACCAGATTGGTCACCGCGGGATTCTCCAGCTTGGCGAACAGCCTGCGCATGCGCTCTTCGACCTGCTCGACCGAGCCGATATGGGTGAAGGTGCCACGGCCGAGTTCGGCGGCGCGCGTCATCAGGTAGGTGTTCGGCGCCGAGCCGATGCCGACCATGAAGATGCGCGAGCGGCCGCGCAGCGCGCTGATGGTTTCGAACAATTGCTGCTCGTTGCCGATGACGCCGTCAGTGAGGAACACGACCTGACGGACGTAGTTGGTATCGCCGGCCTTGTCGGACAACGCCGCGCGCATCGCGGGCACCATTTCGGTGCCGCCATTGGCCTGCAGTGCGCCGACGAAAGAGGTGGCCCGGCCGATATGCTCGCTGTCGGCCGGCACGGCTGACGGAAACAACAGATCCATGGTGTGGTCGAAGCGGATCACGTTGAAGCGGTCGTTCGGCTGCAGGCGGCCGAGCGCGTAGATGAGGCTCGCCTTGGCCTGAACGATCGAGACGCCGCCCATCGAGCCGGAATTGTCGATCACGAAAATCACCTCGCGCGGCAGCGGCTTCTGCTGCGCCTGCTCGACCGACGGTGGCGTGACGAAGGCTAGCAGATAATCGCTGTCGCCGACACGCTCGCGGAACAATCCAACCGAGGGCGCCGTCTCGGCCACGGGCTTCCAGGTCAGTTCGAAATCGCGATCCGCCGGCACCGGGCCTTCGGCCAATCGAAGAATGCTCGTATTCGCGTCCGGCTTCTCGGTTTTGATCGCGTGATGGTGGCTCTTGATTTCGCCGAGCGGGAAGCCGGCCTGCAGCCGCACGGTGATACGGGTCGGGTTGATCGGTGCGTTGGTCGCGGGGTCGAGCACTTCGGGTGAAATGCGATCGCGATCCGGAACGGGATCGGACTTGATCGCCCCCCAGCCGCCACCCGGCTTGAAATCGACGCTCTGCACGACGGGCGCGGGATTGTAGCGCGGGGCCACCACCATCGGCACCCGCAGCGAGAACGCGTCGCCGGATTGTTGCACCGGCTCCTGATACTCGATCTGCACCAGCACGGTTTCGCCGGGGCCGATATTGGCGACCGAGTTGGTGAAGATGTTCGGCCGCTCCTGTTCGGTCAGCGCCGCTTTCTGCCCGTTCTGCTTCGCCTGTTCGTAGATGGTCTTCGCCTGCTGCCGCTCCTTGATGTCGCCGACCACGACGCGGTCGCCGATCACCATTTTCAGCGAATCGACCGCGCCGCCGGCCGGCAGCGGGTACACATAAACCGCCTCGACCCAATCTTTCGAAGGGTTGCGGAAAATCTGGGTGACGCGGGCGCGAACGGTCGGACCCGATACGGTGAGATCGACGTCGATGCCGAGCCGTGATGCATCGGCATATCCCTCGTCGATCTTGAGGAGCAGCGAGCCGGCGCGTGCATCGCCGGGCTTGAGGAAATTGGATTGCAGGCGCTCCGCCGACCACACCGGCTCGAAGCTCAAAAATAATGCCGCAAACCCGACGAGGATTACGGCAACGCCTTGCATCAGAAAGAACAGCACCAGCCTGACCAGGCTGGGCCGTTCGTTGCGTTTGTCGGCCTCGATGTCGTCGCATGTCGTCATGTCGCTCTCTCCCGCACGGCGAATTTGCCGCGTGAAAGGGTGTGGAATTCAGCGATTTGGCGCGAGCGGAATGATCGGCATTGTTCCGCCGCCGGCCAGCGCGGCCCGCCACGGTCGAGGCGGCCTTGTGCGGGTTTGTGATGGATTGTGCGTCTGTTACACTGAGCATGATCCCGACCCGAAGGGCCGCGTTGGCGCAAAGTGGGTACCGGTTTTCGGAAAAGATCATGCCCAAAGGAGGCAAGCAGGGGTGACGATGCCAGCGCCGGACAAGCAGCTTTCCGCCGAACAAAGCCGGCAGATTGCCGACACGATTCGTGAGGAGATCGCCCGCCGCCGCATCTCCCGGCAGTCTCTGGCAGAGCTTGCAAAACTCAGCCTATCGACGCTGGAAAAAGTGCTGGGTGGCCGCCGCCCGTTCACCCTCGCCACCACCGTGCGGCTCGAGCAGGCGCTCGGCGTTTCCCTGCGCAAGACGCCGGAGGCGCCAGCGCGCCTGCCTGCCGTCAACGGCGAGGTTGCACCCGATGGACTGGGCGCCTACTCGCGCCGTGCGGTCGCCTGGATCGAGGGAACCTATGTCACGGTGCGTCCCTCGTTCGGCGACAAGGACGCGATCTTCGCCTACCGCACCGAGATCACCTGGGACGATGCGGCGTCTTCCCTGGTGTTTCACGAGAGCGAGCGGCAGGACGCGGCGTTCACCCAGTTCGGCGAAGTGGCGGTGCCGAACCAGTCCGGCCACATCTACCTCGTCACCAACCGGCACGGCCAGCATCGCCTGATCACGGTGGCGCGGTTGGCGATTTCGGGCGAGATGTACGGCATCATCACGACGCTGCTTGCTGGCCGCGGCTCATTGTTGACGCCGATCGCGGCCCCAATCGCCTATCTCCCGATCAAGATGGTCGCGAACCCGACCTTTGGCAGGGTTTCGTCTGATGATGCCAACTACGTGCTGTACCGCCAGCATCTGCGACGGACGACGGAAGAACCGTTCGCGCTGTTCTTGCCGGGGTAGTGCCCACCGGCCTTGCATTCCCGGCGAGACAGACTATATGAGCCTTATTCGAATTATCACTCTGCCTTGTTGACTACGCCGAACCGGCTCCAATCCCCAAGACATCGTTGAAATCGGATCAAACCTGCACGGAGGTCGTGCGGGCAAAGCGCTTTCGCGCATCTTGGAGATAGTTACATGACTACCGGAACAGTTAAGTGGTTCAACGCGACCAAGGGCTTCGGCTTCATTCAGCCCGATGATGGCAGCACCGACGTTTTCGTCCACATCAGCGCCGTCGAACGTGCAGGTCTGAGCTCGCTCAATGAAGGACAAAAGCTTTCATATGAAGCGACGGTCGACCGCATGCGCGGCAAGACCAGCGCGGAAAACCTTCGCGTCGGTTAAGGCGATCGACGGGGGATCACCACGGATGTACTGGGATCCTTCGATCGGCCTCTGAGCAATCAAGCCCGCTGGCGATGAGCCGGCGGGTTTTCTCTTTCTGCTTCGCCTGGCACGCCATTGCGCACTGGAGCGGATGATCCAGCAAGCCGCAGCGTTCGGTTCAATCACTGCCACTAGCGTCTACTGGATGCCCCGACGGAGCCTGTCATCCGGCCGGGCGGAGGCCGGACCGGGTGGCGGGCCATGACGAACTACGACGCCAGCTTGTCCGTCGCCTTCGGCGCGTTGAACTGCTGTCGCAGCGTCGGCTTGTGAATCTTGCCCGTCGCGTTGCGTGGCAGCGCATCGACGAACTCGATCAACCTGGGACATTTGAACCGCGCCAGATTGGCCGCGCAGTGCGCGTGAATTTCGGCAGGCGTCAGCGTATGGCCCGGCTTGACCGCCACGATCGCCATGCCGACCTCGCCCCACTGCTCATCGGGAATCCCGATGACGGCAGCTTCGGCGATGCCTTCGAGCTGATGCAGCACGCTCTCGACTTCGGCCGGATAGACGTTTTCGCCGCCGGAAATGTACATGTCCTTCCAGCGGTCGACGATGTAGTAAAAACCTTCCTCATCGACGCGCGTGGCGTCACCGGTGTGCAGCCAGCCGTCGGTGAAGGACGACTGGTTGGCGTCCGGCCGGTTCCAGTAGCCGGGCGTGACGTTCGGCCCCTTGACCCAGAGCTCGCCGAGCTCGCCGACATCCGCGTCCGTCCCGTCGGGACGGACGATCCGCACTTCCGTATGCAGCACCGGCTTGCCGGACGAGCCGGCCTTGCGCGCGGCGTCCTCGCGGTCGAGTGCCAGCACGGCCGGCGACGTCTCGGTCATGCCATAGCCCTGCTGCAGGGCGACGCCGCGCTCTTCCCATACTTTCAGGAGCGGAACCGGCATCGGCGCGCCACCGACGCCGCCGATCACCAGGCGGCTGAAATCGGCGGTCGCGAACGAAGGATGCTGCGCCATGAACTGGTAGATCGCCGGCACGCCGAAGAATTGCGTAATGCCGTAGGATGGGTCGCTGATCAGTTGCAGCGCCTGGCCGGGATCGAACGCGCGCATGATTAGCACGGTGCCGCCGGCATGCAGCACGGGATTGGTGTAGCAATTGAGTCCACCGGTATGGAACAGCGGCAGCACCGTGAGCAGAACCGTCGACGGCGAGACATAGGCAGGGCCGCCGAGATTGACGCAGTTCCAGAATGTCATGCCGTGGGTGATGATCGCGCCCTTGGGCTGGCCCGTCGTGCCCGAGGTGTACATGATGGTCGAGATGTCGTCGTGCGTGACGCTTTCGAACCGGTCGAGCGGTTTGGATGCCGCGATCGCCGCTTCATAGGAGCCGCCGGGGCCAAGCAGCAGCGCGGATGAAACGTTGCAGAGCGTCGCGACGGTCAGCGCGACTTCCGCGAGATCCGTGTCATGGACCATCACCTTCGGCGAAGAATCGCCGACAATGAACTGCAATTCGGGAACCGTAAGCCGCGTATTCAAGGGCAGGAAGACCGCGCCTAACCGGCCGCAGGCGAACTGCACTTCGAGCGTATCGGTGGTGTTCAGTGCCAGCACGGCGACGCGGTCGCCACGCTTGACGCCGAGCGCATCGCGCAGATGCGTGGCAAGACGCGAAATGCGGCCGTCGAACTCTGCGTAGGAGAGGCGGCGGTCACTCGCGAGGTCGATGGCTGCGATCTTGCCCGGCGTGCGGCGGCCGAAATGGGCGATCCAGTCGTAATAGCGAACCGAGGGCATACTTCCTCCAGGGTGGAACGTCTTGCGCCGCTCGATACCGGCGATCTTATCTCGTTTTATCTGATGAAGCCGGCATATCGGTGTAATGTCTTGCGTTGTGTGGCTGGCCGCATCGCCAGGTAGGCCGCAGCCGCTCAACGCAAGTTTGCGCGGGCCAAATCGGGGCATCGTAATCCTTGCGGAGGAAAGCCATGCTGGAGCGCACAAGGGTGCAAAGCCCATTCTACACGGCGGATCACGAAGCGTTCCGCGACGTGATGCGCCGCTTCGTGGCGCGAGAGATCGAGCCCTATGCCCATGAATGGGACGAAGCCGGCGAATTTCCGCGCGAGCTCTATCGCAAGGCGTCCGATATCGGGCTGCTCGGGCTCGGCTTTCCAGAAGAGTATGGCGGTGTGGCCGCCGACCAGTTCATGAAGATCGTGGCGTCGCAGGAACTGGCGCGCGCCGGTGCGGGCGGGGTCAGCTCCAGCCTGATGAGCCACACCATCGGCTCGCCGCCGATTGCGCGCGCCGCGCGGCCCGAGGTCAAGGCGAGGGTGTTGCCGCAGGTGCTGTCGGGCGAGAAGATTTCGGCGCTTGCGATCACCGAGCCGAGCGGCGGCTCCGACGTCGCCAATCTGTGCACCAAGGCGCGGCGCGATGGCGACCATTATGTCGTCAGCGGGGAGAAGACCTTTATCACGTCGGGCATGCGGGCCGACTACCTGACGGTCGCGGTGCGCACCGGCGGCGAGGGGCCGGGCGGCGTCAGCCTGCTGCTGATTGAAGGCGATACGCCGGGCCTGTCGCGGACGAAACTGAAGAAGATGGGCTGGTGGGCGTCGGATACGGCAACCCTGCATTTCGACGAGTGCCGCGTTCCGGCCGAGAACCTGATCGGCGAGGAGGGGCAGGGTTTCAAGCTCATCATGCAGAATTTCAACAGCGAGCGCATGGGCATGGCGGCGAGCTGCACGGCCTATGCCGGTGTCTGCGTCGAGGAGGCGATGGCTTATGCCAAGCAGCGCAAGACCTTCGGCAAGCCGATTGCGCAGCACCAGGTGATCCGTCACAAGATCGTCGACATGGCGCAGAAGGTCACGGCCTCGCAGGCGATGCTGGAAATGTTGGCGTGGCGGCTCGGGCAGGGCGAGAGCCCGGTCGCCGAAATCTGCATGATGAAGAACCAGGCGACCCAAACCATGGCGTTCTGTGCCTCCGAGGCTGTCCAGATTTTCGGCGGCGCCGGCTTCATGCGCGGCGTCAAGGTCGAGCGCATCTATCGCGAGGTCAAGGTCAACGCCATCGGCGGCGGCACCGAGGAGATCATGAAGGATCTCGCCTCGCGGCAAATGGGGCTGTGACAATTTCGCTCAGCCCGGGTCGTTCCGGGGCGCGAGCGAAGCGAGCGAGCTCGGAATCCATTGGGCCGCAAGTACTGTCGCGAAATGGATTCCGGGTTCAGCCCTTTGGGCTGCCCCGGAATGACGAAGGATAGATTAAAACATGCTCTTCATCGCCGACCACGACGAACCCCGCCGTATCTTGCAAAAATTCATCGCCGCCGAGATCAATCCCTTTGTTGACGAATGGGAGAAGAACGACATCTTCCCGGCGCATGAATTGTTCAAGAAGCTTGGCGACCTCGGCTTTCTCGGCCTCAACAAGCCGGTCGAATACGGCGGCCAAGGACTCGATTATTCCTACGCGCTGATGATGGCGGAAGAGCTTGGTGCCATCAAATGCGGCGGCGTGCCGATGGCGATCGGGGTGCAGACCGACATGGCGACGCCGGCGCTGGCGCGGTTCGGTTCTGATGAGGTGCGCCGTGAATTTCTCGCGCCGGCGATTGCCGGTGATGCGGTGGCCTGCGTCGGCGTCTCGGAGCCGGGCGCCGGTTCCGACGTCGCCTCGATCAAGACGCAGGCGCGCTCCGACGGCGACGATTACGTCATCAACGGCGGCAAGATGTGGATCACCAACGGCGTGCAGGCCGACTGGATCTGCCTGCTCGCCAATACCAGCGACGACCAGGTCCATCACAACAAGTCGCTGATCTGCGTGCCCATGAAGACCAAGGGCGTGCAGGTCGCGCGCAAGCTCGACAAGATGGGCATGCGCTCATCCGACACCGCGCAGATCTTCTTCGACAACGTCCGGGTGCCCAAGCGCAACCGGATCGGCGAGGAAGGCAAGGGCTTTACCTACCAGATGGTGCAGTTCCAGGAGGAACGGCTGTGGGGCGCGGCGGCCTGCCTCAAGGCCCATGAATTCATCATATCAGAGACGATCGAGTACACTCGCAACCGCAAGGCGTTCGGAAAGTCGATCCTCGACAACCAGACCGTCCATTTCAAGCTGGCGGAGATGCAGACCGAGGTCGAGCTGTTGCGCGCGCTGGTCTACCGCGCCGCTGAGGCGTTGATCGCGGGCGAGGACGTGACGCGGCTTGCTACCATGGCCAAGCTGAAGGCCGGGCGCTTGGGGCGCGAACTCACCGATGCCTGCCTGCAATTCTGGGGTGGCATGGGCTTTATGAACGAGACGCCGGTCAGCCGGGCCTATCGCGACAGCCGCCTGACCTCGATCGGCGGCGGCGCCGACGAGGTGATGCTGACGGTGCTATGCAAGATGATGGGCACGCTACCGAAAAACCAATAAGAACAAGTTAGAAAAGTAACGATGAGGAACGGTTGATGATCACGCTCTATCACTGCGACGGCGCGCGCTCGTTCCGCCCGCTCTGGATGCTGGAAGAGATGGGCTTGCCCTACGAGTTGAAGATGCTGCCGTTCCCGCCGCGCGTGCTCGCCAAGCAATATCTCGCGATCAATCCGCTCGGGACCATTCCGTTCATGATCGATGGCGAGACCAAAATGACGGAGTCCTCCGGCATTTGTTACTATCTCGGCACCAAATACGGACCGACGCCGCTGGTGGTAGGGCAGGATGATCCGGCCTATGGCGCCTTCCTGAACTGGATGTACTTCAGCGACGCCACGCTGACCTTTCCGCAGACGCTGGTGCTGAGATACAGCCAGCTCGAGCCGGAGGAACGGCGGAACCCGCAGGTTGCCGGCGATTACGCGAAATGGTTCCTGGGCCGGCTGCGCGCGGTCGAGGCAGCGACCGCCAATGCCGAAAACCTGTGCGCCGGCCGCTTCACCGCGGCCGATATCGTTAACGGCTATGCGCTGCGGCTGGCCGGCAATATCGGCCTCGACCAGGATTTCGGGCCGAATGTCAGGGCCTATTGGGCCCGGTTGCAGGAGCGCGAGGGTTACCAGCGCGCGGTTGCGGCGGAACGCAAGGCCGGCGTCGAGCAGAACGTGGCGCCGCGGGTACGGGCTTGAAATGGAGCCAATTCGGGCCGCGAATTAACCTTTGCCGATCGGTGACAGCCCACGAATTTCCGCTATGGTTGACCCATCGCAGCGGCCAAAGAGCCGCGCGAGGAGGACGAGCCATGGACGGTACCGGCCACAAATCCGGCCATCTGATGCTGATCACCCCGGAACGCGTGTTCTACGCCGGTCTGCTCGGTCGGCCCCGGCAACGCTGCTCGGGCGCCTTCAACATCTATGTTGCGATCGAGGGCGGTCTCTGGCTCACCACGGCCGATGGCCGCGAAACCCATGGCGACATGGTCGCTCTGTTGCCGAACGTCAGGCACACCATCGCGAGCGATCATCGCTCGGTGCTGAGCGTCGTCATCGAACCGGAGAGCGTTCGTCCCGGTGTGCTCGACGATCTCGCGACGCGCCTCGCGGGGCCTGAGGGCGCGGCTTTCGCCAGCCGCATTCGGGCCGCCTATCGTGAACTGCGCGAGCATCACGCCGGCTGTGAGTTTTCCAGCGCCGAATTCGATTGCCTGTGCCTTGGCGAAGTCTTGCCGCAACGTGAGCTCGATCCCCGCGTGGCACACGCGATTGTGCAGATCGGAAAATTCTCCGGCGAGCCGGTGACGGCGGCAAGCTGCGCCGCGGAGGCCGGATTATCGCCGTCGCGGTTCCTGCATCTATTCAAAGAGCAGACCGGGATATCCTTCCGCTCGTTCCGCGCCTGGAAGCGGGCACGGCATCTCTTGCATTTCGCAAACCAGGACATCAACCTTGCGCATCTCGCGCAGGATATCGGCTATCCCGATTCGACGCATTTCAGCCACTCGATCCGCCGCTTCTACGGGCTGAAGCCGCGCGCAATCTTTTCAGGCTCGCGCGATCTCGCGATCTATAGCCACGGCCGTGCCGGCGCCGACAATAGCGGGTTGACGCAAGAAGCCGGCTGATGCGGCACGCATGATCGCGCCGGATGTTCGCGATCTCTCGCGTCCCGTTTCGAAGGTTGATCCATGGGCGACAAGGCCGTCATTACCTGCGCGCTGAACGGCGTGTTGACCGATCCGAAGCAGCACAACGTGCCGGTGACGCCGGAGCAGATGGCGCGTGAGGCCAGGGCCGCCGTCAACGCCGGCGCCAGCATCATGCACATCCATCTGCGCCAGCAGGAGCCGAACAAGGGGCATCTGCCGTCCTGGGACGTCAACGTCTCCAAAGAGATCCAGCAAGCCATCCGTGAAGCCTGCCCCGGCGTCATCATCAATCACACGACAGGCACGTCGGGTCCGAAATATCAGGGAGCGCTCGACTGCGTGCGCGAAACCAGGCCCGAGATTGCCGCGTGTAATGCCGGCTCGCTGAACTATCTCAAGGTGAAGTCCGACAACACCTGGGCCTGGCCGCCGATGATGTTCGATAATGCGGTCGAGAAGGTGCAGGACTATCTCGACGCCATGAAGGAAGCGGGCACGATTCCCGAGTTCGAATGTTTCGACGTCGGCATCGTGCGCTGTGTCGGCATGTACGTGCAGACCGGCATGTATTCCGGACCGCTCGAATATAATTTCGTGATGGGCGTGGCGTCAGGCATGCCGGCGGATCCGGAGTTGCTGCCGATCCTCTTGAAGCTGAAATTGCCGCAAGCGCATTGGCAGGTCACTGCGATCGGCCGTGCCGAAATCTGGCCGCTGCACCAGCGCTGCGCCGATCTTGGTGGACATCTGCGCACTGGGCTGGAGGATACCTTTTATCTTGCCGATGGCACCAAGGTGACCTCGAACGGGCAGTTGATCGAAGCCATCGCCGCCTGCGCACGGCGTGCGGGCCGTGAGATCGCGAGCCCGGCTGAAGCGCGGCAGATATTTGGGACAAGGCATTGAGCTGTCATTCCGGGGCGCGAAGCGAACTCGGAATCTCGAGATTCCGGGTCTGGTCCTTCGGACCATCCCGGAATGACGGAGTGAGTTAGTTTATGGCTATCCTCGAATCCACCATCTCCCCCTCCGGTGCCGCCTACAGGGCCAATCGCGACGGCATGCTGGCGCTGATCGCGCGCATGCGCTCGCTGGAAGATCGCACGCGCGCAGCATCGGCCCAAGCCAAAGATCGCTTCCACAAGCGCGGGCAATTGCTGCCGCGCGAGCGCGTGGCGCTGGTGCTCGATCCCGGCTCGTCGTTCATCGAACTATCGACGCTCGCCGGCTACATGTTCGACGTGCCGGACGCGGAGAAGAGCGTTCCCGGCGGCGGCGTGATCGCGGGTATCGGCTTCGTCTCCGGCATCCGCTGCATGGTCAGCGCCAATGATTCCGGCATCGATGCCGGCGCGCTGCAGCCGTTTGGCCTCGACAAGACGCTGCGGGTGCAGGAACTGGCACTGGAAAACAAGCTGCCTTACGTGCAACTGGTTGAAAGCGCGGGCGCCAATCTGCTGCGCTACCGCGTCGAGGATTTTATCCGCGGCGGAAACATTTTTCGAAATCTCGCGCGGCTGTCGGCCGCCGGTCTGCCCGTCGTCACCGTGACGCATGGATCGTCAACGGCGGGCGGCGCCTACCAGACCGGGCTCTCCGATTACATCGTCATGGTCCGCGGCCGTACCCGCGCATTCCTGGCCGGCCCGCCGCTCTTGAAGGCGGCAACGGGTGAGATCGCAACCGAGGAGGAACTCGGTGGCGCCGAGATGCACACCTCCATTTCGGGTCTTGGCGACTATCTCGCCGAGGACGATCGCGACGCGCTCCGCATCGCGCGCGATATCATGGCCAACCTGGAATGGGATCGGCCGAAGGCTGCGGCGCTGTCCTTCAAGCCGCCACGCTATGACGCCGAGGAACTGCTCGGCATCATGCCGATGGACCACAAGCGTCCTGTCGATATGCGCCAGGCTATCGCGCGCTTCGTCGACGATTCCGATTTCACCGAGTTCGGCGCGAATTACGGCCCGGCGACGGTCTGTGGCCACGCCCGCATCGAAGGACAGGCGGTCGGGATCATCACCAACAACGGCCCACTCGACGTGCCCGGCGCCAACAAGGCGACGCATTTCATCCAGGCCTGTTGCCAGTCGCGCACGCCGCTGCTCTACATGAATAACACCACCGGCTACATGGTAGGCCGTTCCTATGAGGAAGCCGGCATGATCAAGCACGGATCCAAAATGATCCAGGCGGTGACGTCGGCGACCGTGCCGCAGATCACGATCTATTGCGGGGCGTCGTTCGGGGCCGGCAATTACGGCATGTGCGGGCGCGGTTTCCATCCGCGGTTCTGCTTCTCCTGGCCCAATGCCAAAACCGCCGTGATGGGCGGCGAGCAGGCCGCCGAAACCATGGCGATCGTGACAGAGGCTGCGGCGGCGCGGCGGGGCAAGCCGATCGAGAAGGAAAAGCTGGAAGCGATGAAGGCGCAGATCACGGGCGTGTTCGACGGCCAGATGGACGTGTTCTCGACCAGTGCGCGGGTGCTCGACGACGGCGTGATCGATCCCCGCGATACCCGCAGCGTGCTTGCGGAAGTGCTGGCGATCTGCCGTGAGGCCGAAGCCCGCACGCCGCAGCGCATGCAATTCTCGGTCGCCCGGCCATGAGCGGGATCGAGATGAAGCGAACGCCATTCTTCAAGATTCTCGTCGCCAATCGCGGCGAGATCGCGCTGCGGGTCATGCGCACCGCGCGCCGCCTCGGCTATGGGGTGGTTGCCGTCTATTCCGATGCCGATCGTGATGCGATGCACGTACGTGAGGCGGACCAGGCGGTGCGGATCGGGGAGGCGCTGCCGGCGCAATCCTACCTGCGGATCGATGCGATCATCGCCGCCGCCAAAGCCAGCGGGGCCGGCGCGGTGCATCCGGGCTACGGCTTCCTCGCCGAAAACGAGGATTTTGCGCAGGCCTGCCGCGATGCCGGGCTGGTCTTCATCGGGCCGTCGCCGGAGGCGATCCGGGCGATGGGCAACAAGGCCGGCGCCAAGGACATCATGCGAGAGGCTGGCGTGCCCATCGTGCCCGGCTATCAGGGCGCGGACCAGAGCGACGCGGTAATGCTGGCAGAGGCCAGGAAGATCGGCTTCCCCGTGATGATCAAGGCGGTCGCCGGCGGTGGCGGGCGCGGCATGCGGCTGGTCGAGGACGCCGCGGCATTTCCCGATGCACTGCGCAGCGCAAGGTCGGAGGCGCAGGGCGCGTTCGGCGATCCCACGGTGATCCTGGAGCGCGCGATCGTCGATCCCCGCCACATCGAGATCCAAGTATTCGGCGATCGCTACGGCAATGCCATTCATCTCGGCGAGCGCGATTGCTCGGTGCAACGCCGACACCAGAAGCTGATCGAGGAAGCGCCCTCGCCAAAAGTGACGCCGGACTTGCGGGCGCGCATGGGCGCCGTTGCGGTCGGTGCCGTCAAATCGATCGGCTATGAGGGCGCGGGTACGTTGGAGTTCCTGCTCGATCCGTCCGGCGAGTTCTATTTCATGGAAATGAACACGCGCCTGCAGGTCGAGCACCCCGTCACCGAAGCGATTACCGGGCTCGATCTGGTCGAACTGCAATTGCGCATTGCGGCCGGCCAGCCGCTCGGGCTCAAGCAGGAAGACGTCAAATTTTCCGGCCACGCCATCGAGGTGCGGTTGTGCTCGGAGGACGCGGACCATGACTTCATGCCGCAATCGGGGCGAATAGAGCTGTGGCAGATGCCCGACGGCATCCGCGTCGAGCACGCGCTGCGTTCAGATTCGGAGATTCCGCCGTTCTACGATTCGATGATTGCCAAGATCATCAGCCATGGTGCCGACCGCAATGAGGCCCGCGGTCGGCTGATTTGCGGGCTGGAGCAGACCGCGGCGTTCGGCGTCACCACCAATCAGGGATTCCTGATTTCCTGCCTGCGCCATCCTGCCTTTGCGAGGGGCGAAGCGACCACGGCCTTCATCGGTAATCACCGCGACGAATTGCTGGCGCCGCGTGTGAAGGGCAAGGCGGAAGCTGCGCTGGCAGCGTTGCTGCTTTACGTCACCAATCCGCATGCGCCGCCCTGGCGCCGCGGACGCAGTCTGGCGGCGACTTTCCCGCTGACGATGCGGATCGACCTTGGCCACGGTGCGTTCGAGGTTGATATCGTTCGGAACCGCGACGGGAGTTATGTCGCGGGCTTCGAGGGCGACGAGCGGCGTTTCGAGATCGACGAGCTCGGCCCCGACACGATCCGCTTCCGTGCCGACGGCATGATGGAGTCAGCGAGATTCTTGCGCGATGGCGACCAGCTCTATGTTCTGCATCGCGGAGCCTCGATTGCCGCCCGCGATCTGACGCTGGCTGCACCGGCCTCCGCTGTGGCGGCGGACGGCGACGGCAAGGTGCGCGCGACGATGAACGGCCGTGTGGTCGCGGTGCTGGTCAAGCCCGGCGAGCAGGTTGCCGTCGGCCAGCCGGTTATGACGCTGGAAGCGATGAAGATGGAGCACGTGCACATGGCAGGTGTTGCTGGCACGGTTTCGTCGATCGATGTCACCGAGGGCGAGCAGGTGACGACGGGACGGATCGTCGTGGAGATTGCGGCGGCGTGACAAAAATCTCTGTCGTCCCGGGCTTGACCCGGGACCCATAACCACGAACGTTCGATTTGTGCGAAGTTGGGGCGATAACTTTGGTTCGTAAGTAGCAGCGGTGGTTATGGGTCCCTGCGTTCGCAGGGACGACGATAGACTTATTCCGGTCGTCCCGTGCCGTCGTTCAGCCAGCACGCTACCTGATGTCCTTCGCCGGCCTCCACCAGCGCCGGCCGCTCCACCTTGCAGCGGTCCATGACATAGCGGCAGCGGGTGTGGAAGGCGCAGCCTGAAGGTGGATTGATCGGGCTCGGGACGTCGCCGTCGACCATCGGCGCGAGGCGCTTTGCCTTGGGATCAGCGACCGGGACTGACGCCAGCAGCGCCTGCGTATATGGATGCCGCGGGTTGGCGAACAATTCCGACTTGTCCGCGATTTCGACAATGCGTCCGAGATACATCACGGCGACGCGATGGCTGATATGGGCGACGACGGCGAGATCGTGGGCGATGAACAGGTAAGAAAAATCGTTCTTGCGCTGCAGGTCGATCAACAGGTTGATCACCTGCGCCTGGATCGAGACGTCGAGCGCCGAGACCGGCTCGTCGCATACGATCAGGCTCGGCCCGAGCGACAGTGCCCGCGCGATGCAGATGCGCTGCCGCTGGCCACCGGAGAATTGGTGCGGGTAGTTCTTCATCTGATCGGGCCGCAATCCCACCTGCGCGAACAGTTCCGCGACGCGTTCCTGCTGCGCGCGGCCGGTCGCGAGCCCATGCACGGCGAGCGGCTCGCCGACGATATCGCCCGCGGTCATGCGCGGATTGAGCGAGGCGAACGGATCCTGGAACACGATCTGCATGGAGCGACGGTGCGGCCGCATCTCGGCCTTGCTGAGCCCGGTGATGTCGGTGCCGTTCAGCTTGATGGCGCCGCTGGACGGCTCCACCAGCCGTAGCACGGCGCGTGCGACCGTCGATTTGCCGCAGCCGGATTCGCCGACCAGCCCGAGCGTCTCGCCCTTGCCGACCGAGAAGCTGACGCCGTCGACCGCATGCACAGTGCCGACGCGCCGGCGCAGGACGCCGCCGCGCACCGCGTAATGCTTGACGAGGTCGGTGACTTCAAGGAGGGGGCGTTGGTCGCTCATGGCGCGCCCACCAATTCGGTTGCGCGCCAGCACGCCGCGAGATGATTGGCATCGACTTCCTGCAGCGGCGGATATTCGGCGCGGCATCGGTCCACGGCAAGGCGGCAGCGCGGCGCAAAGGCACAGCCCGGCGGCAAGTTGGTCAGCGACGGCACCATGCCGGGAATCTCATTCAGTCGCGCATCGGTCTTGGCACCAAACGAGATCACCGCCGGCATCGAGGCCATCAGCCCGCGCGTGTAGGGATGCTTTGGATTTTCGAACAGGTCCTCTACCGTCGCTTCCTCGACCTTCTTGCCGGCATACATCACGATGACGCGTTGCGCGGTCTGCGCGACGACGCCGAGATCGTGCGTGATGAGGATCAAGCCGGTGCCGAGCCTCTTTTGCAGATCGACGATCAGCGCCAGGATCTGCGCCTGGATCGTCACGTCAAGCGCGGTGGTCGGCTCGTCCGCGATCAACAGCGCCGGCCGGCACGCCAGAGCCATCGCGATCATCGCGCGCTGCCGCATGCCGCCGGACAATTGATGCGGATATTCGTGCGCGCGCCGGTCCGGTTCGGGAATGCGGACCAGGCGCAGCATCTCGACCGCCTTGGCCCAGGCCTCCTTCGCGGTCATCTCCTGGTGCAGGCGGAGCACTTCCGTGATCTGGTCGCCGATCCGCATCACCGGATTGAGCGAGGTCATCGGCTCCTGAAAGATCATCGAGATTCGATTGCCGCGGATATCGCGCATCTCGGCCTCGTCGAGGCTGAGCAGATCGGTGCCTTCCAGCGTCACCGAGCCGCCGACCACGCGGCCCGGCGGGTCGGGCACCAGCCGCATCACCGACAGCGCGGTCACGCTCTTGCCGCAGCCGGACTCGCCGACGATCGCGAGCGTCTCGCCGCGGCGGACGGTGAACGAGACGTCGTCGACCGCGCGGAACAGCCCGGAATTGGTGAAGAACACCGTCTGCAGGTTCTTCACATCGAGAATAGTGTCGTCCTTGCGCGCCTCGCTCATCAGCCGCGTTGCCTCGGATCGAGGATGTCGCGGAGCGCGTCGCCGAACAGATTGGTGCCGAATACGGCAAGGGAGATGGCGACGCCCGGGAAAATCACCAGCCACGGCGCGGTGCGAACATATTCGGCCGCCGATTCCGACAGCATGCGGCCCCAGGACGGATAGGGCTCGGGAATGCCGAGGCCGAGGAACGACAGCGAGGCTTCGGTGAGGATGGTGGAACCGAGCTGCGCGGTCGCCAGCACGATCAAGGGCGCGAGCGTGTTCGGCAGCACGTGGCGGAGCGCGATGCGGGTCTCGCTCATGCCGATCGATTTTGCTGCCTCGACGAAGGGCTGCTCGCGCAGCGCCAGCGTATTGGCGCGGATCAC
This sequence comes from Bradyrhizobium sp. AZCC 1578, assembly GCF_036924675.1. Classification (NCBI taxonomy): domain Bacteria; kingdom Pseudomonadati; phylum Pseudomonadota; class Alphaproteobacteria; order Hyphomicrobiales; family Nitrobacteraceae; genus Bradyrhizobium; species Bradyrhizobium sp. AZCC 1578. Next base: position 3,548,073 of record NZ_JAZHRZ010000001.1, on the reverse strand, counting down.
GCGGGCGACGGTGGGGATCAACGGGATCGCAATCGCGATAATCACGTTCGGCAGCGAGGGACCGAGCGCCGCCGTCATCACCAGCGCCAGCACCAGCAAGGGCAGGGCCTGCAGGATGTCGGTGACGCGCTGGAACAACAGATCGACCCAGCCGGACAGATAGCCCGATACGAGGCCGACGATGACGCCGATCGACGATCCCAGCGCGGTGGCGCCGATACCGACGGCGAGCGAAATGCGCGCGCCGTGAATGATCCGGCTCCAGACGTCACGGCCGAATGAATCGGTTCCCATCCAGTGCGCCGCGCTCGGCGCTGCCAGCCGCTGCGCCGAATCGACACTGAGCGGATCGTAGCGGGCAATGAGGTCGGCCGAGATCGCCATCCAGACGAACATCACCATGATGACAAGGCCGATCGTGCCGAGCAGATAACGCTGCGCCAGGAACACCAGCCGGCGCCAGCCATGCGTCGAATGGGCGCCGGCCCGCCTCAACTCGCTCTCGAAGTTAATCGTGGTCACGCGGCTAGTCCCCATACCGGATGCGCGGATCGATCGCGGCGTAAAGCATGTCGACGGTGAAGTTAGCGACCACCACGACCACGGCGATCAGCATCACGAGATTCTGCACGATCGGGTAATCGCGCCAGCGCAACGCCTCGACCAGGAAGCGGGCCACGCCTGGAATATTGAACACGGTTTCGGTGACAATCAGCCCGCCGATCAGGAACGCCGCCTCGATGCCGATCACGGTGATAACAGGGAGAATCGCGTTCTTCAGCGCGTGGCGATAGTTGACCGAAGCCTCGGACGCACCCTTGGCGCGCGCGGTGCGGATGTAGTCCTGCCGCAGAATTTCGAGCATCGAGGAGCGCGTGATGCGCATGGTCAGCGCGGCGCTGCGAAAGCCGACCGCCATCGCCGGCACGGCATAGATCGCGAACGCCTCCGTCCAGGTTGCCGGGTTCGGATTGTAGATCGGCATGTGGCCGAACAGCGAAACCGAGGCCATCAGGATAAGCAGCCCGAGCCAGAAGGAAGGCAGCGACAGGCCGCTCAGGCTGACGACACGGAGGGTGTAATCCAGCCGCGAGCCTTGGTGGACTGCGCTGAGAACGCCCAAGGGGATGCCGATCGAGGCCGAGAACAACAGCGCCAGCGCCGCCAGCCGGGCGGTGATCGGAATGCGCGGCAGGATCTCTTGCAGCGCCGGCTTTTCCGAGACGTAGGAATAGCCGAGATCGCCGTGCAGCAGCCCGCCGATCCAGTTCAGATATTGCTGGTAGATCGGCAGGTTGAGGCCGAGTTCCTTTTCCAGGTTGGCCTTGTCGGTGGGATCGACGAAGCCGGCGGCGTCGAACAGGATGTCGACGATGTTGCCGGGGACGACCCGCAGCAACACGAAGATGATGATCGAGATCCCGATCAGGGTCACGAGCATCAAGGCGAGGCGTCGCACGATATAAGCAAACACCCGGCTACTCTCCCTGACTATCCGTCATTCTCGAACCCCTCCGTCATTGCGAGGAGCGATAGCGACGACGCAATCCATCTATCCTCGTGCAGAGAGGTGGATTGCTTCGCTTCGCTCGCAATGACGGACACAAAACTGCGCGCTCGAAATTTACCGTCACACCGGCTTCTCTCGGCCGAACGTTACTTGTCCATCCAGACGTCTTCGTAACGGTAGCCGTTGTAGGAGCTGTTCACCATGATGGTGATGCCCTTGACATAAGGCTGCCAGCACGAGCCCTGGCGGGCGTGCAAGATGATCGGCCGCGCCACGTCTTCCTGCAGCTTCTTGTCGATCTCCCAGACCAACTTCTTGCGCTTGGCGGCATCCTTCTCCATCGACTGCTCGTCGAACAGCTTCTCGATTTCCTTGTTGCAGTAGTTGGTATAGTTGCGCTCCGAGCCGCAAGAATAGTTTTCGTAGAATGACTGGTCGGGATCGTCGACCGCATTGCCGGTGAGGTTGAGGCCGAGCGAGTAATCCTTGCGGGCGACCTTCGGGAACCACTGCGCGGTATCGACGACGTCGAGATCGCCGTCGATATAGATGCTCTTCATCTGGTCGATCAGGATGACGGCGGGATCGCGGTAGATCGGGATGTTGCGCGTGGCGACCTTGACGGCGAGGCGCTTGTCCGGTCCATAGCCCGCCTTCTGCATCAGCTTGCGCGCCTCTTCCCGATTGGCGTTGACGTCGGGACCGTAACCCGGAATCGATTCCAGCATTTCCTTCGGCATCGCCCACAAGCCACCCGGTGCGGGGAGCATGGTGCCGCCGATGTCGGCCTGTCCCTCGTACAGGATCGAGACGAAGGCCTTGCGGTCGAGCACCAGTGCCAGCGCGCGGCGAATGTCGATATTGTCGAACGGCGGGGCGGACGAGTTGACGATGATGTTGGTCGAGACGTTGACCGGCTCGACCACGCATACTGCATTCGGCGCCTGCGACTTGACCTCCTTCAAGAGCGGGATTGACACTTCGGTCGGGAAAGTCATGTCGAACTTCCCGGAGACAAATCCGAGAATGGCCGTCGAACGGTTGGTGATGATGGTGAACTCGATGCCGTCGAGGTGCGGCAGGCCCTTCTTGAAGTAGTCGGGATTCTTCGTGAGCTTGATCGATTCGTTGGCCTTGAACTCGACGAATTTGAACGGGCCGGTGCCGACCGGCTTGGTACGCATGTCGGCCGGGGAGACGTGGCAGGGGTAAACCGGGGTGTAGCCGGAGGCGAGTAACGACAACAATGCCGGCTGCGGCCGCTTCAGGCTGAACGATGCCTCGAAATCGCCGTTTGTCGTCACGTCCTCGACCTGGTTGTACCAGGACTTTCGCGGGTTCTGACGGAATTTTTGCTGCGACTTGCCCATCAGCATGTCGAAGGTGCACTTGACGTCGGCTGAGGTGAACGGCTTGCCGTCATGCCACTTGACGCCCTGCTTCAATTTGAAGGTGAGTTTCTTGCCGTCGTCGCTCCAGGCCCAGTTCTCCGCCAGATCCGGGACGATGGAATCGACGCTATTCTGCGCGACGTCCTGCTTGAACATGACCAGGTTGTTGAAGACCGGCATGAAGGGAACGTTGATCGAGAAGGTCGCGCCTTCATGGATCGAGGCGCTGCCCGGGCTGTCGCGATGATAGACCCTGAGGATGCCACCCTGTTTGGACTCGCCGGCCGATGCAACATCATAAGCCGGCAGCAACAACAGCGCTGCCGCGGCAAGCGCATGAACGCTCCGCATGGTCCCCTCCCATATGTGCTCGGTCTCGAAACGGCCGATTGCATCAGACGATAGCATGCCCGCGCGTCCGGGCAACCGGCCAAGACAATGCACAGATCGGCAATTCGAACTAATCGAAATCCGTGCGGCGGAACATGCGCGCCAACCGGCCGTTCGCTGCGAAAGCGGCGGATTGGTTGCAGCGTAGCCGTCATGTTGCGGCTCGCGCTGGAATGTCTCGCCGGATGATGCACCGCACCACCGGGTGTCGCGACGTCTGTGTTCGGGCTCGCCATCTCACATCGTCGCATGCTCACACGATCCGCGAGGTCTTGTTGCCCCAATAGCGATCGCGCAACAGGCGCTTGTAGAGCTTGCCGGTCGGCAGCCGCGGCAGTTCGGCCTCGAAATCGATCGAGCGCGGCACTTTCTGGCGCGACAGCGACTGGCTGCAGAAGGCGATCAGTTCGTCGGCCAGTTCCTGTCCCGGCCAGACGCCCGGCATCGGCTGCACCACGGCCTTTACTTCCTCGCCAAGGTCGGGATTCGGCACCCCGAACACCGCCGCATCGGCGATCTTGGGGTGAGTGATCAGGAGGTTCTCGCATTCCTGCGGGTAGATGTTGACGCCACCGGAGATGATCATGAAGGTCGCGCGGTCGGTCAGATAGAGAAAGCCGTCCTCGTCGACATAGCCGACGTCGCCGACCGTGCTCATGCTGCCGTCCGGCGAACGCACTTCCTGGGTCTTGGCCGGGTCGTTGAAATATTCAAAGGGGGTTGCGGTCTTGAACCACACCGTGCCGGGCGTGCCGAGGGGGCAGGGTTGCATGTCCTCGTTGAGAATATGGAGGTCGCCGAGCATCACCCGGCCGACGGTGCCGCGATGGGCCAGCCATTCCTCGGTGTTGCAGGCGGTGAAGCCGAGCCCTTCGGTGGCGCCGTAATATTCATGGATGATCGGCCCCCACCATTTGATGATGTCGTCCTTCACCGCAGCCGGGCAGGGCGCGGCAGCGTGGATCGCGATCTCGAGCGATGAGAGGTCATAGCGCTTGCGGACATCCTCTGGCAGCTTCAGCATGCGCGAGAACATCGTCGGCACAAGCTGGGTGTGGGTAACGCCCCATCTTTGAACCAGCTCCAGATATCTTTCCGGATCAAAACTTTCCATGATGATGACGGTGCCGCCGGCGCGGATCGTCAGATTGACCGCCGCCTGCGGCGCCGAATGATACAGCGGCGCCGGCGAAAGGTAGATCATGCCTTCGCGGTAGTGCCAGACGCCGTGCAGGAAATCGAAGATCGCCAGGTTCTGAAGCGGAGGTTGTTCGGGCAGCGGCCGCAGGATGCCCTTCGGCCGGCCCGTGGTGCCCGACGAATAGAGCATCGCGGTGCCGATGCATTCGTCCGATCTCGGCGTCTTCGGGAGGCCTGCCGTCGCCTGCTCAAGCCCGACGATGCGGTCGCTCTCGCCGTCGCCGTCCGCGACAATGCACAAGTCGACCTTGGGGCATTCCTTCAGCGCCTCGCGGGCGACGTCGAGCTTTGCCTTCGAGGTGATGAGAATGCGCGACTGGCTGTTTGTGAGGATGTAGGCAAGCTCGCCCGCGGTCAGGTAGGAGTTCACGCAGGTATAATAAAGCCCGCTGCGTTCGCCGGCGCCGCAGGCCTCGAGGTAGCGGCTGTTGTTCTCCATGAAGATCGAATAGTGGTCGAGGCGCTTGAGTCCGCGGTTGCGAAACAAGTGCGCCAGCCGGTTCGAGCGCGCCTCCAGTTCACGATAGGTTACGGCCTCTCCGGTGGAAGCCATGATGAAGGCGGGCTGCAGCGGACGAAGGTGAGCATGTGTGCCGGTGTACATATTGGCTTCGGTCTCCTTACGCGGTCATGTCCAAAATCTCGCGTACCTGCGCCGGTTCATCGATCTTGCGCGGATTGCGCGGCACCCACGGCGTTGCCATCGCTTGTTGCGCGATGCGGTCGAAGTGCTCAGGCCCAACCTTGACCTCGCGCAGGCTGCGCGGCATGCCGAGATTGCGAATGAATCGATCGAGCACGTCGCCGGCGTCCTCGTTCGGATGGCCCATGGCGGCTGCGACCAGCGCCTGACGTTCGGCATTCGCTGACTTGTTCCATCGCATCACCGATGGCAGCATCACGCAGGAGGTGTAGCCGTGCGGGACTCCGAACTCCGCGCCGAGCACGTAGCCGATGCCATGGCTGGCGCCCATCGGCACGCCGGAAGCGAGAGGCCCGGTCGAAAGCCAGGTCCCGATCTGGCAATCCATCCGCGCGTCGAGGTCGCCGGCCGCGGCCTTCACGCCTGGCAGCGCCTGCGCCAGCATCGATAGGCCCTTCAGCGCCTGCGCATCGCCATATGGGTGAGCCTCGCGCGAGCAGATGCCTTCGACGCAATGGTCGACGGCGCGGATACCGGTCGACAGCCACAGCCATTCCGGCGTGTGTTGGGCAAGCCAGGGGTCGAGAATCACGGCGCGCGGTATCAGCAGCGGATGGCGCAGCGCTTCCTTGACCTTCGTCTTCTCGTTGGTGACGCCGGCCGTGGAGGAGAATTCACCGCCGGCGATCGTCGTCGGCACGCTGATCTGGCGAACCGTCGGCGCGGCAAGTTGCGGTGAGCCGCCGCGACCGGCCTTGATCCGGTCGATGTCATCCGCGCTGCGGACGTCGTTGGCGAGGCAGAGCTGCACGGCCTTGGCGCCGTCGGTGATCGACCCGCCGCCGATCGTGACGATGAGATCGGCATCCGCTGCGCGGGCCTGTTCGCTGGCGGCGATCACGGCTGAGCGCGGCGTGTGCGGCGGCATCGCGTCGAACGTGCCGACGCAGCGCGGTCCCAGCGCACGGCGGATGGTATCGATCACATCGGTTTCGCGGTTGAGCGTGCCGCTGATCATCAGGAAGGCGCGCCTCGTGCCGAGCCGATCCACCTGCGCGACAAGCGCCTCGGACGCCGGCCGTCCGAACACGACCTCGTCCATGGCGCCGAATACGACACGCCCTCTGTGCACGATTGTCCTCCCCGGACATTTTTCTGGCCCTTGTGGCGGGCCTTGCGGCGAGGTTAGCCGAGGAAATCGGCGACGTCATGCTTGAAGGCGGCAAGCCTGCGCCAAGAGGCGCGCCGCGGAATGACGAGGGCGGGGCGGGGCGAGAGTCTCTGCACGATGTCACGTTTTCGTCATCAGGCGGCGATTAGCTGGCCATTCGTCGCAACGGGTTCCGCTTTCATCGCAATGCGAAAACGCGAAATCGTGCGTTGCGAAGAGCGTTGACTACGCTGATGCATAACGATTGTGCTTGATCCCAGCCGGTTCTTGACGAGACTGGGAACCAATCACATCTGTGGCCTCCGCAACTAAGTTCCACGGCAAGCTTTTCCATCGATCAGGATGTTGAGAATGCAGGGGGAGATGGGATTGAGCACGACTGAGCCATTGAGACGCCCGGCTGCGGCAAGCCGTGATGGTCACTCACTTCGCGGTCTCAAATGGTTGCCCCCATTGCTCGCGCTTGCGCTGTCCGCCTGTGGCGACAAGCCGCCGCAACAGCCAGCCGCCGCGGCGCCATCGGTCACGGTCTCGCAGCCGGTGAAACGCACCGTCACCGATTGGGACGAATTCACCGGCCGCTTCGAGGCCATCCAGGAGGTCCAGGTTCGCGCCCGCGTCGGCGGGTTCGTGACCAGCGTCGAATTCCGCGACGGCGCGATCGTGCGCTCAGGTGATCTGCTGTACGTGATCGACGCGCGTCCGTTCGAGGCGGTCGCCGAACAGGCCGACGGGCAGTTGTCCGATGCGCGCGCGAGAGCGGAACTCGCTAGACGCGAACTCGACCGCGCGCTGACATTAAATCAAACCCAGGCGGTGTCCGATTCCGTCGTGGACCAGCGCCGCCAGACCCTGCAGGCGGCGCGCGCCGCGGAGATGCAGGCCGAAGGCGCGCTCAAGGCCGCCAAGCTCAACATCGAATTCACCCATGTGATGGCGCCGATCACCGGCCGCGTCAGCCGCCATCTCGTGACGCCAGGCAATCTCGTGCAGGGCTCCGAGGGCGGCGCCACGCTGCTCACCTCGATCGTCTCGCTTGACCCGATCTACATCTATTTCGATGTCGACGAGGCGACTTACTTGCGAAACAGCCGGCTCTGGTTCGAAGGCAGGCGGCCGAGTTCGCGCGACACGCCGAACCCGGTCCAGGTGACGCTGACCGGCGAAACCAAGCCCTCGCATGAGGGCAAGATGGATTTCCTCGACAATCGCCTGGACGTCTCGACGGGTACGCTGCGCAGCCGCGCCGTGATCCCGAACAAGGATCTCTCGATCCTGCCGGGACAGTTCGGCCGCGTCCGGATCGTCGGCAGCGGGCCTTATGAGGCGCTGCTGCTGCCGGACACGGCAGTTGCGACCGACCAGTCGCGCAAGATCGTTTTTGTCGTCAAGGACGACAATACGGTCGAGGCGAAGCCGGTGACGCTCGGACCGCTCGATGAAGGCCTGCGCGTGATCCGTGAGGGCCTGAAGCCGGAAGACCGCGTCATTATCGACGGCCTGCAACGGGCACGGGTGGGGGCAAAGGTCAGCCCGCAGCCGGGTGAGATCAAGCCGGCCGGTGCCAAGACATGAATCTCGGCCGCCTCTCCATCAACCAGCCCATCCTGGCGATGGTGTTGTCGATCGTGCTTCTGATCGTCGGCGCGATCGCCTACACCACGCTGCCGGTCTCCGAATATCCGCAGGTGGTGCCGCCGACGGTGACGGTCACTACGCAATATCCCGGCGCCTCTGCGCAAACCGTGTCCGACACCGTCGCCGCTCCGATCGAGCAGGAGATCAACGGCGTCGAGGACATGCTGTATCTCTACAGCCAGGCCACCTCGAACGGGCAGTTGACGATCACGGTCACCTTCAAGCTCGGCACCGATCTCGACAAGGCCCAGGTGCTGGTGCAGAACCGCGTCGCGATCGCGCAGCCGCGGTTGCCCGAAGAGGTGCAGCGCAACGGCGTCATCACCCGCAAGAACAGCCCCGACATCCTGATGGTCGTGTTCATGCTGTCGCCGGATGATACGTTCGACCAGCTCTACATCTCCAACTACGCGCTGCTGCAGGTCCGGGACGAGTTGCTGCGGCTCGACGGCGTCGGCGACATTCAGATCTTCGGCGCGCGCGACTATTCGATGCGGCTGTGGCTGGATCCCGACAAGATCTCGACGCTCGGCCTGACCGCGGGCGAAGTGGTGGCGGCGATCCGCTCGCAAAACGTGCAGATCGCGGGCGGCCAGATCGCGGAGCCGCCGATCGGCGACCGCGCCTTTTCGCCGAATCTCACCTTTACCGGCCGGCTGAAAGACCCGAAACAATTCGAGGAGATCGTGGTCAAGGCCGGCGCCGACGGGCGCACGGTCAAGCTGCGCGATGTTGCGCGGATCGAACTCGGTGCTTTGGCGTATTCGACCAACAGTTTTCTGCTGCGCAAATCCGCTGTCGCCATGCTGGTGACGCAGCGGCCGGGCTCGAATGCGCTGGCGACCGCCAAGAGTATTTCCAACACGATGGAGAAACTGAAGGCGAGCTTCCCGAAGGGGCTCGACTACAACATCGGCTACAACCCGACCGAATTCATCGCGCAGTCCGTCAGCGAGCTGATCAAGACGATCTACGAGGCGATGGCGCTGGTCGTGATCGTGGTGCTGGTATTTTTGCAAGGCTGGCGGCCGGCGATCATCCCGATCATCGCGATTCCGGTCTCGCTGGTCGGCACCTTTGCGGTGATGGCGGCGCTCGGGTTCTCGATCAACAATCTGACGCTGTTCGGCCTTGTGCTGGCGGTCGGCATCGTGGTCGACGACGCGATCGTGGTGGTCGAAAACGTCGAGCGCCACCTCGAACATGGCATGAGCCGGCGCGACGCCGCGCTCCGCACCATGCAGGAGGTTGGCAGCGCGCTGGTGTCGATCGCGCTGGTTCTGTGCGCTGTGTTCGTGCCGACCGCCTTCCTCGGCGGCATCTCCGGGCAGTTCTTCCAGCAGTTCGCCGTCACCATTGCGGTCGCGACCGCGATTTCCTGCTTCTGTTCGCTGACGCTGTCGCCGGCGCTGGCCTCGTTGATCCTGCAGCCGCATGAGGACAAGAGGCCGCCGGCACGCTGGAATTTCATCGCCCGCGGTTGGGGCGCCTTTACCGGCGTGTTCAATCGCGGCTTTGACCGGTTGGCACATGGCTATGCCAGCACCGCCGATTTCGTGATCCGGCACGCGGTAGTGATGCTGGTGCTCTATGCGGCGCTGATCGGCAGCGCCGGATGGCTGTTGATGACGACGCCGCAAGGTTTCATTCCGGCGCAGGACCGTGGCTACGTGATCGTTTCCGTGCAATTGCCGGGTGCGGCCTCGCTGGCGCGAACGACCGAAGTGGTCCGCGAGATCGAGCGGATTGCGCTGGATACGCCGGGCATCATTCGTGTCGCGGCATTTGCCGGCTTCTCGGGCGCAACGCGGACGCAGGCGGGCAATGCCGCCGCGCTATTCCCCGTGTTCGAAGATCCGGCAGAGCGCCACAAGAAGGGGCTTTCCGCAGGCGCGATCGCCAACAATCTGCGCACGCGGCTGGCGAGCATCCAGGGTGCCTTCATCATCGTCATCCCGCCGCCGGCGGTGCCCGGCATCGGCACCGGCGGCGGCTTCACGATGCGCATCCAGGACCGTCAGGGCCGCGGCTCGGAAATGCTCGCGGCCGCAACCGACGAACTGGTCGGCGCCGCGCGCAAGGCGCCCGGCCTGACCCAGGTGTTCTCGCCGTTTGCCGCCAACACGCCGCAACTGTTCGTCGACATCGACCGCGTCAAGGCGCAGAAGCTCGGCGTGCCGATTGCGAACATCAACGATACGATCCAGACCTATTTCGGCTCGTCCTATGTCAACGACTTCAACCTGTTCGGCCGCACCTACCGCGTCACGGCGCAGGCCGATCTGCCGTTCCGGAAGGAGACGTCCGATCTCGCACGCCTGCGCACCCGTAACGCCGCCGGCGACATGGTGATGCTCGGCAGCGTTGTGAGTTTCAGCGACATCTCCGGCCCCGACCGCGTCGCGCGCTACAATCTCTATCCGGCGTCCGAGCTGCAGGGCGACACGTTGCCGGGGACCAGCTCGGCGACCGCGATCGAGACCGTGAAGAAGCTGGCCGAAGAAACGCTGCCGAGCGGTTTCTCGTTCGAATGGACCGATCTGTCCTACCAGCAGGTTACCGGCGGCAGCGCGGGCCTCTATGTATTCCCGATCTGCGTGCTGTTCGTGTATCTGGTACTGGCGGCGCAATATGGCTCGTGGAGCCTGCCGTTCGCGGTCATCCTGATCGTGCCGATGTGCCTGCTCGCTGCCACCGTCGGTGTGCGGATTATGGGGCAGGACGTCAACATCCTGACCCAGATCGGTTTCGTGGTGCTGGTGGGGCTGGCGGCCAAGAACGCCATTCTCATCGTTGAGTTCGCGCGCGATATCGAACTCGAAGGAAAGGCGCGCCTGGACGCCGTGATCGAAGCCTGCCGGCTGCGGTTGCGGCCGATCCTGATGACGTCGTTTGCCTTCATCCTCGGTGTGTTGCCGCTGGTGATCTCGTCGGGCTCCGGCTCCGAGATGCGGCAGGCGGTGGGCGTCGCCGTGTTCTTCGGCATGATCGGCGTCACGCTGTTCGGCCTGGTGTTCACGCCGATCTTCTACGTGATCGTGCGCAACCTCGCCGAGGGCAAGGGCAAGAAGCGGGCGGCGGTGTGAATTCGCGCTCGTCGCGCCCCGCAATGACGGCGCAGTTTCGATCAAAGTTCCCCAATACTTTTGGCTGATCTGAAATGGATGGGCACTCGCGGGGTTATTGAATAAAGTCGCGAGGTTCCTCTGACAAAAAATTCCTGGAGAAAAGAATGAAGTCGGGATTGTTGGCCGCCGCTGCGGCAGTTGGTCTTTTGCTCGCCGCGCCGGCATCGGCGCAGGGCGTCAAGATCGGCATTTTGAACGACCAGTCCGGGGTCTACGCCGATTACGGCGGCAAGTGGTCGTTCGAAGCGGCCAAGATGGCGATCGAGGATTTTGGCGGCGAGGTGCTCGGCCACAAGATCGAAATCGTCTCCGCCGACCATCAAAACAAACCGGATCTCGCCACCGCGATCGCGCGGCGCTGGTACGAGGTCGAGGGCGTCGACATGATCACGGAGCTGACGACCTCTTCCGTCGCGCTCGCGATTCACGAGCTTTCTAAGGAGAAGAAGAAGATCGACATCGTCGTGGGTGCTGCGACTTCGCGCCTCACCGGCGATTCCTGCCAGCCGTATGGATTCCATTGGGCGTACGATACGCACGCGCTCGCCTACGGCACCGGCGGTGCGCTGGTGGAATCCGGCGGCGATACCTGGTTCTTCATGACCGCCGACTACGCCTTCGGCCATGCGTTGGAAAAAGACACCGGCGATTTCGTCAGGGCGAAGGGCGGCAAGGTGCTCGGCGCAGTCCGCATTCCCCTGAACTCGTCGGACTTCTCTTCCTTCCTGCTGCAGGCGCAGAGTTCGAAAGCCAAGATCATCGGTCTCGCCAATGCCGGCCTCGACACCACCAACTCGATCAAGCAGGCGGCGGAATTCGGCATCGTCAAGAGCGGCCAGAAGCTCGCCGGCCTGTTGCTGACGCTTGCCGAAGTGCACGGCCTCGGCCTCGACGCCGCCCAGGGCCTGGTGCTGACCGAAGGCTACTACTGGGACCGAGACGCCAAGAGCCGCAATCTCGCCGAACGCTTCTTCAAGCGCACCGGCCGCATGCCGAACATGATCCAGGCCGGCACCTATTCGGCGACGCTGCAATATCTGAAGGCGGTGAAAGCGGCGGGCACCAAGGATACCGAGGCGGTGGCGAAGAAGCTGAAGGAGCTCCCGGTCGACGACGATTTTGCGCAAGGCGGCAAGGTGCTGGAAAACGGCCGCATGGTGCACGACCTCTATCTGTTCGAGGTCAAGAAGCCATCTGAATCGAAGAAGCCGTGGGATTACTACAAGCAGCTCGCCGTGGTGCCGGGCGACAAGGCGTTCCCGGCGGCGAAGGATTCCGGCTGCCCGCTGGTGAAGTAAGCTTTTTGTCGTCCCTGCGAACGCAGGGACCCATAACCACAGGCGGTTGTTGTTAAAGCGGGCGTCTGACGATCTGCTCCATTGAGAAGCCGCGGCGTATGGGTCCCTGCGTTCGCAGGGACGACGAGGGGATGGGGTTAGCGCTCCGTCACCCCTGCACCAACCGCCACACGATGGCGCCGAATGCGCCGACCCACAGCGCGATCGTCGCCAGCGCCTGAGTCGCAAAGCCGGGGCTGCGCTGTGGGACCGACTTCGCGTAGCCAAATATATAGAGAATGCGGCCTATCACCCAGACCAGCCCCAGCGCAGCGGCGATGCTGTCGCTGATATAAATCGCGAACAGCCATAGCGCCGGCAAAAAGATCGGCAGCCATTCCAGCGTGTTCATCTGCGCGCGAAACACGCGCTCGAAATCTGGATTGCCCGAAATCGCCGGCAGCTTGACGCCGAATTTGCCGCGCGCCTGCGACACACGAACGGACGAGTAGAAGTAGACCAGGATCGCCAGCAAGCTGACGAGCGCGGTGAGATGATACATCGCTGAAACTCCCCTGTTTCGTGCGCGGGCTTAATAGCCCGTCATTTCCAGATAGCCCACCCCCGTGTGGCTGCCTGCGAAGCGAATCGGGCCTTCCCAATAGGGAAAGCTCGTGCCCATCCAACTCTGGGGATTGAGCGGCGTGCACTCGATTCTGAGCGCCTTGCTCGGAACCTCGATGCGCCATGTGGTCGGAATTTTTCGCGCCCCAATCTCGGTGAACGCGAGCGGCGTCATGGCGATATCCGCGGAGGCGAGTTGCTCGGCCGTGCCATCGGGCGCGATCCATTTGCCCGAGCCATAATGCTGGCCGTCGGTCTGGCGCATCCGGTACAACATCAATTTGTCGCCGGCGTTGAAATGCAGCGAGAGCCAGTCCCATCCGCTTTGATCCGCGGCCAGCGGCTGGCTGCTCCACTCGCGATCGAGCCAGGCCATGCCGGTGACGTCGATGGGCCTGTCGTCAATGGTGAGGATGCCCGTCGTCGCAAAATGCGGCTGGCTGTAGTAATAGGAGGCCTGTTCGCGCAGCGATTTGCGGCTGTAGCCGCCTTCGCCCTGCAGCACCAGCGGCCGATCCGCGTCAAGCCGCAGCGTGTAGCTGAAGTCGGCGCCCGATGCTTTCAGTTCCAGCGGTGCGATATTGTCGTCATTCACGGAATCGAGGGCGCGCATCTCCCAGGCATCGATCCAGGCGTGAACCGGGTTGGCCTCGACGCCGGCCTGGCCGACACCGCCGCGCGCGAACGTCTGGCTGAAGCGATGAGTATCTTCGCGGGTGACGGCGGCATGGCCCATCCAAATCTGCTGGTTGGCCCAGCCCTCTCGCGGTCCGCCCGGCGCGATCGCTTGGCGAAACAGCGTCCATTGGGCGCCGTAGGCTGCTCCGCTGACATCGCTGAGATTGGCCGTCACATACCACCACTCGATGCGGAATTCCGGATGTGGGCCGTGGTCGGCAGGAAAACCAAATGTCCTGCCCGGCACGACCGGCGCAAATCCATCCGCGCTATCGCCAAGCCCGGCAAAGCCCTGCGCGAGTGCCTCGCCGCCGAATCCGGCCAAGAGTGTACCGCCAATGAAGCAGCGGCGGGTAATGAGGTCGCTACCGTTCATTGGCAAAGATCCTGATCAGGCTGGTCGGCTGCATGCGCGCCAGCCTGATAACGGGGAGCGCGGAAGCCGCAACCGCTGCCGCCATCGCGACGCCGGTGAGCCACAGCAATTGCAGCGGAAAGACATGAAACGGCAACCGCCAACCGAACGCCTTGACGTTGACGATCGCGAGCAGGCACCACGCGACCAGCAAACCCAGCGGAAGCGCAAAGATGGTGGTGATCAACGCCACCGAGGTCGTCTTCAACAGCTCGATGGCCGCGAGCCGCCGCCGCGTGACGCCGATCGCCCACAACGGGGCCAGTTGCGGCAGGCGGGAATTGGCAAGCGTCAAGAGGCTCGTCAACAGCGCCACGCCGGCGACGCCGAGCGTGAAGGCGTTCAGCGCCGCCGTGACCGCGAAAGTGCGGTTGAAGATCCGCGTCGATTCCGCCTTCATCGCCGCCTGGTCGGCGACATTGCGATCGTCGAGGCCGAATTTTTCCTGCAGCGCCGAGATCAACGCCGGGATCTTTGGCGAGGCGACCCGCAGTCCCATGCGCGTCAGCGGGATTTCCGGAAAGCGCCGCGTCAGCGCGGCGAAGTTCACCGCGATCTGGCCCTTGGGGTTGCCATAATCGGCATAGATGCCGACCACGTTGAGCGTCCAGTTTCCGCCTGACGCGGGCACTTCGATGCGGTCGCCAAGGGAGAGATGCAGCCGTCGCGCCAGTTGTTCGCTGACAAGGGCCGCATCGCCAGGGCGAAGCTTGACCCAGGCATCCTCAGTCGATTGCAGCAGCGGCCAGTTGTCGCGATAGGTGGCGTGATCGGGCAGGCCCAGCACCTCGATCGGCGCGCCCGCCAATTGCGTATCGGCACGGCCGCCGGGCAGGATCGCCTCGACCTCGGGGCGTTCGCGAAGCCACGCCTTGATCTCGTGTGCCTGCGCGTCGTTGGCGGCGTTGACATAAATTTCTGCGGCCAGCCGCCCGTCCAACCAGACCAGAAACGTGCGGGAAAAACTCTCGACCATGGTGGAGACGCCGACATTCACCGCCAATGCGAGCAACAGCGCCATCAGGGCGAGCGACAATCCCGACAATTGCTGGCGGCTGTCGGCCCAGAACCAGATTCCGAGCGGGGCTCGTGCATAGCGCTGGCCAAGCGACAGCACGATTTCCAGAAACATCGGCAGGATCAGCGCTGCGCCGAGCATTATTGCAGCGAGCACGGCAAAGCCAGAAATCAGGGAATCGCCAAACCACAAAAAGCCGCCGGCCGCTGCGAACGCGACGAGGGCCAGCGCGCTCTGGTAAATGAGCCAGCGCCGCTGCGCCTGTTGCCAGGCGAAGGGCTGGGCGGTGGCGAGCAACGGCAGCCGCAGCGCCTTGGTGAGACTGGCAGCGGCCGCTGCGAGCGCGCCCAAGATGCTGATGGCGATGCCCGCGATCCACCATTGCGGCTTGAGCGTGAGATGTCCCGGAATCTGCGCGCCATAGAGCCCGCGCAGCGATGTGGCGACGTCAGGCAGTAGCGCGCCGGCGATGAAGTAACCGCACACGAGTCCAATCAGCCCCGCGGCCAGTGCCAGCGCCACCAGCTCAAGCACCAGCACGGCGTTCAGCATCCGCGCCGAGACGCCGCAGGCGCGCAAGGTGCGCAAGGTCGGCAACCGCTGCTCGAAGGCGAGCCCGATCGCCGAATTGACGATGAACAGGCCGACAAAGAACGACAGCAGCCCGAACGCGGTCAGGTTCAGGTGAAAACTGTCGGTGAGACGTTCGAGATCGGTCTCCGCATCGGCTTCGACCAGCCGAAGCTTGTCGCCGGCAACGCTTTCAAGCGGCGCGTGCCTCCCGGTCGCCTTGCCGATCAGGAGCCGCGAAAGCTGGTCCGGCATTTTCAGGAGGTTCTGCGCAATGCCGATGTCGACGACCAGCACGCCGGGCACCAGGTTTGGCTGCACGCGAAGCGGCGGCAGCGGTGCGCCGCCATCGCCTCGTGGACGCGCGCCCTCCGCGAGCTTGAGGTCGGAAAGCGTTTCCGGCGCCACCAGGATCTCGCCCGGCGGCGTCATGAAGGATTGCAGGCCGGCTTTGCCGATCGTCGGCGCGTTGCCGACTTCAGCGGGCAGCGTAACGGGTTCGATGCCGAGCAGCCGCAACGACCGTCCCTCGATCTGGATGCGGCCTTCGAGCATCGGCGAGACCGGCCAGCCGGCGCGGCGCAACTCGACAAAAAGTTCTTGCGGAAAAGTTACGCCGTTGCGGGCGACCAGCATGGCGGTGCGCGTGCCGCCAAACGTAGCGGCGGCGCGATCATAGGATGTGCGCGCCTGCTGATTGAGCGCCTGCACGCCGCTCCACAGCGCGGTCGCCGAGATCAACCCGATCAGCAGGGTCGCCAACTGCATCGGGTGCCGCCGCCAGTGGCTCAGCAGCACGGCCAGCGTCCACAGCGCGCGTTTCACGCGATCACCCCGGCGTGGAGGTTGACCTGGCGGTCGAGCGTTGCTGCGAGCCGCGCGCTGTGCGTCACCAACAGAAAACCGCAGCCGCTGCGCGTCACCAGGTCGCGCGCCAGCGCCAGCACTTCGTCCGCCGTGTCCTCGTCGAGATTGCCGGTCGGCTCGTCTGCGAGCAGCAATAGCGGCTTGACCGCCAATGCCCGGCCGATTGCGACGCGTTGCTGCTGACCGCCGGACAATTGCTCGGGATAGCGCTTCAGGAAGCGGCCGAGCCCGAGCCGCTCCACCAGTTCGTGGTGCCAGGCCGCATCGTGACGACCGGCGATGCGCGACTGGAAAACGAGGTTGTCTTCCACGGTGAGGCTCGGGACCAGGTTGAATTGCTGAAACACCAAGCCGAGCCGGTCGCGGCGCATTTCCGCCCGCTCGGCATCGCTGAGTTCGGCGACTGCGGCATCCGCCAACCTGATCTCGCCGCCGTCGGCCGCATCGAGCCCGGCGATCAGGTGCAAGAGCGTGCTCTTGCCACTGCCGGATTCGCCGGTGAGTGCGACGCTCTCACCGGCAGCGACCGTCAGGTTCACGCCGCGCAGCACCGCGACCTCTTCGCCGGCGGTGCGGTAGCTCTTGGTCAGGCCGGCCACGTGCAGCACGGGGCCGGTCGCACTGGGATTGTATTTGGTCATGCGAGACGATGGACCGATCTGACCATGAAAATCCCCCGACGTGATGGCATGCAACATATCAGGGCACGCGTCCCCGATCACGGCCTCAATCGCGCCGCGCCGCGATCGTGATCCGGTTGTGGCGTGCGCCTGTCGCACCAGCCGGCAGTTGCACGGCGGGCATTTGCGGAAATCCCGGTTGCCTTGCCCGCAAGCCCCCTTGTAGCATCGAAACCGGCCAATCCTACAGAATCAGCAAAGATACGGGGAAACCAGCCATGACCGCGCAAGCGACGCCCACGGGGACGCCCAAGGGCGCCTGGACAATTACCTTCTTGCTGTTTCTGTTCATGCTGGTGAACTTTGCCGACAAGATCGTCGTCGGGCTTGCCGGCGCGCCGATCATGGATGAGCTGAAGCTCTCGCCGGAACAGTTCGGCTTTCTCGGATCCTCGTTCTTTTTCCTGTTTTCCATCTCGGCCATCGTCGTGGGCTTTATCGTCAATCGCATCGATACCCGCTGGGTGCTGCTCGCGATGGCGGTGATCTGGTCGGTGGCGCAGTTTCCGATGGTCGGCACCGTCGGATTTACGACGCTCGTGATCTGCCGCATCATCCTTGGTGCAGGGGAGGGACCTGCGTTCGCGGTAGCGGCGCACGCGGTCTACAAGTGGTTTCCCGACGAAAAGCGGACGCTGCCCACCGCGATCCTTTCGCAGGGCTCGGCGTTCGGGGTGATCCTCGCGGTGCCCGCACTGAACTGGATCATCGTCAATCATAGCTGGCACTATGCGTTCGGCGCGCTCGGCATCGTCGGCCTGATGTGGGCAGCGGCGTGGCTGGTCATGGGAAAGGAGGGACCGCTGGTTCAGACCGTTACAACGGCCGCTGCCGACCCGCGCGTTCCCTATCTCCAGCTTCTAACTTCGCGAACCTTTATCGGCTGCTGCGCCGCGACCTTTGGCGCCTATTGGGCGCTGTCGCTCGGCCTCACCTGGTTCACGCCATTCATCGTCAAGGGGCTGGGCTTCTCGCAACAAGACGCAGGCTGGATTTCGGTTTTGCCCTGGGTGTTCGGCGCGGCCATCGTGCTGCTGACGGGCTGGGTTTCGCAGGTGATGCTGACGCGCGGCTATACCACGCGCGGTGCGCGCGGTGTGCTCGGCTCGGTGCCGCTGATCGTCGGCGGGGCGATTCTTGCCGTGCTACCCTATGTCAACGGCGCGGGATGGCAGATTGCGTTCCTCGTCGTCGGGTCCGGGTTGTGCGGCTCGATCTATGTGGTCTGTCCGCCGATGCTCGGCGAATTCACCCCGGTGCAGCAGCGCGGCGCCGTGATCGCAATCTATGGCGCGATCTACACGCTGGCGGGAATGATCGCGCCGTTCGTGATGGGCGCCGTGATTCAGAATGCGGCGGTGCCGCTCGACGGCTACATGACCGGCTTCACCATCAACGCCGTGATCATGGCGGCGTCA
Organism: Bradyrhizobium sp. AZCC 1578; assembly: GCF_036924675.1. Taxonomy (NCBI): domain Bacteria; kingdom Pseudomonadati; phylum Pseudomonadota; class Alphaproteobacteria; order Hyphomicrobiales; family Nitrobacteraceae; genus Bradyrhizobium; species Bradyrhizobium sp. AZCC 1578. Next base: position 3,529,455 of record NZ_JAZHRZ010000001.1, on the reverse strand, counting down.
GGGTTACTCGGCCTGTTGCTGCTGTGGCCGAACACGGAACGCGCAAGGCTGATGGCGCAAGCAGCGGCACAACCGAAATTCGCCTGAGGAAATAACAAATCCATCCGTCGTCCCTGCGAACGCAGGGACCCAATAACCACGAATGCTGATTGTCTAAGCGAGACGTCTGCCACATCGCCCTGAACGATGAGCCGCGGCGTATGGGTCCTGCGTTCGCAGGGACGACGGAATAGAGGCGAGAACCCCTAAACTTGTCGCCCCTGCGAAAGCAGGGGCCCATAACCACCAGCTTACATTGTTGAAGCGCCGCCGTCTCGCCGTGTGCCATTTCCGCAGGCTGCGGCGTATGGGTCCCTGCGTTCGCAGGGACGACACCGAGTACGACGAAACGGCCCCGTCTTAACTCGCCGCCGCATCCATCTGCGGCTTTGAGCCCTGCGCGCCGCGCACCAGCTTGCCCGGGCGCGCGCCGGTGGCTTTGCCGGCGTGCTGCGTCACCACGCCGGAGACGATGGTGGCGTCATAGCCATCGATCTGCTGCATCAGGCGGCGGCCGCCGACCGGCAGGTCGTAATGCACTTTTGGCGGATGCAGATGCAGACGGTCGTAATCGATCACGTTGACGTCGGCCTTGAAGCCGGGCGCGATCACGCCGCGGTCGTAGAGGCCGACCGAAAGCGCGGTCTTGCGCGATTGCGCGGCGACGACGAACGGGATCGACAGTTTTTCGCCGCGGGTGCGGTCGCGCGTCCAGTGCGTCAAGAGATAGGTCGGGAAACTGGCATCGCAGATGATGCCGCAATGCGCGCCGCCGTCGGAGAGCCCCGGCACGGCATTGGGATCGCGCAGCATCTCGCTGACAGCATCGAGATTGCCGTCGGCATAATTGAGGAACGGCACGTAGAGCATGCCGCGGCCGTCATCCGTCAGCATCGCATCATAGGCGAGTTCTTCCGGTTGCTTGCCCTGGCGACGGGCCTGGGCGCCCAGCGTGTTTTCCGGCGGCTGCTCGTAGTCCGGCGGATCACCGAGCAGGTACATTTTGTCGTAGTTCGGCCGGAAGAACAGCGGATCGTCGGTCGCGGTGGCGTGCTCACTCAGGATCGCCTTGCGTACGTCCGGCTGGCGCAGCCGCGCGAGCCGCTCGGTGAGCGGCAGATGTGCAATCGCCTGGTAGCTCGGATGAGTCTGGAACGGGTTGCGCGACAATTCGAGGCCGAGCATCAATCCGACCGGGCGGGCCGCGATCTGTGCCGTAATCGACAGGCCGCGCGCCGAAGCATCCCTGATGGTGTCGAGCGTCTGGCGCCAGCGCTGCGGCGCTCTGTCGTTCTGCGTGATCGAGAACGATACCGGGATCTTCGTGTTCTCCGCCACCCGCAGCATCATCGGCAGATCTTCGTCGATTCCGGAAAGATCGAGGACGAACTGAAAGACGCTACGGCCGTGCGCGTGCATCGCAGCGGCAATCGCGGTCAGTTCGTCCTCGCCGGCCTTCAGCGTCGGCGTAAAATCGCCGGTCGAGGTGCGGTGGTTGAGCGTGCGCGAGGTCGAGAAGCCGAGCGCGCCTGATCGCACCGCATCAGCAGCCAGTGCTGCCATCGCCTTGTTGTCGTCTGATGTCGAGGGATCGCGGCGCGCGCCGCGCTCGCCCATCACATAGACGCGCAAAGCCGCGTGCGGCAGTTGCGCGCCGATGTCCATGTCGAAGCTTCTCTTCGACAGCCACTCCATGTAATCCGGAAAGCTCTCCCATGCCCATGGGATGCCGGCGCTCAACACCGGCTCGGGGATATCCTCGACGCCTTCCATCAATTGAATCAGTCGGACATGGTCGGCCGGTCGGCACGGCGCGAAGCCGACGCCGCAATTTCCCATGATCGCTGTGGTGACGCCGTTCTGCGAGGAGGGCGTGATGTCCTGGCTCCAGGTGACCTGGCCATCATAATGTGTGTGGACGTCGACAAAGCCTGGCGTAACCAGTCTGCCCTTGGCGTGGATTTCTTCCTTGCCCTTTGCCGCTATCTTGCCGACTTCGGTGATGCGGCCGCCTGCAATCGCCACGTCGGCTTCGAACAAGTCGCCACCCTTGCCATCGGCAACGGTGCCGCCGCGGATCACGAGGTCGGGGGTCGAGGTCATGGCTTCCATCCCGGATCTGGCTTTTGTTGACGCATCATCCGGCGTCCCCGGACACTGTCAACCGCCGGGGATGAGGTTCAGGAATGCATCAAAGCGCTTTCGAGCGGACTTGATCCGGGGGTGGCCGCCGGTTCGCGTGAAGAAAACGCGTCAAAATAAAAGACCGATGCTGTTACGTTCTGGTGGGTTCCGCAGGCTTGCGGTCGGTCACCAGCGCCAGCAGGACCGTCAGCAACATGAAGGCGACGGAGGCGCCGAACACCCAATGCGGCAGGTTCTGATCCATGATCCAGCCGAACAATAGCGGGGAGAGTATGCCGCTGAAATTGAAGCCGGTGGAGACGATACCGAAGGCGCGGCCCGCGGCGCCCGCAGGAGCCGCGTTGCGCACCAGCATGTCGCGCGAAGGGGCGATGACGCCGCCGAGGAATCCGGCCAGCCCCATCGCGGCGGTCAGCACCACCGACGGCAGATTGATCGTCGCAATGATTGTTATGATGACGGCGTTGATGGCAAAGCACGCAGCGGCGACATTGCCATGCCGCGTGGTGCGGTCGGCGAGATAGCCGCCGGCGAGCACGCCGGCCGCGCTGGCGCCGAGATAGGCGGTCAGCGCGACGTTGGCGGCCGAGAACGTCACGCCAAAGCCGCTCATCAGCGCAACGACGCCGAAATTGCTGATGCCGGCGCTGGACAGGCCGAGCAGCATGAAGAAGATCGTCAGCACGATGATCGCAGGCGTCACGATGCTCTGCTGCGGCGCTGCAGGGTCATCGGCCTTGCGATCGGCCGAACTGGCATCGGGAATCCTGACCGCGATCAATAGCAGCGCTGCCGCAGGGCCGACCGCACCGGCCACGATCAGCGCGCCGAGCCCGCCGACGGCTGTCACCAGCATGAGCATGATCGTGGGCGCCACCGCACCGCCAAGGAAACCCGCAAAGGTATGGACCGAAAACGCCCGGCCCATCCGCGCTTCATCCATATGCGTCGACAGGATCGCATAGTCGCAGGTGTGATAAACGCTGTTGGCAAGGCCGAGCAGCGCGGCCGAGATGATCAGCGAGACGTAGCTCAGGTGCAGGCCAAGCATGATCAGCGCGAGGCCGCCGACGGTGAGGCCGATCAGCAGCACTTTTCGCGCGCCAATGTGGTCGGCGAGATAACCGATCGGGGCCTGCGTCAGGCCGGAGACGACGCCGAACACCGTGAGCGCGAAGCCGAGCTCAATGTAGCCGACGCCCAACTGCTCCTTCAGGAACGGAAACAGCATCGGCAGCACAAACAGATGGAAATGGCTGACCCAATGGGCGACCGAAATCGCCGCGAGCGTGCGCAGCGAGGTGTCCACTTTGGCTTGTTGCGGTGCGGCCAGAATGTCGACCATGTCAGCTCAAAAATCCTGTGAAACTTGTGGCCCGGCTGGGCGGGGCTGAAAATATAGGCAGGCCGTTATTTGTCCATGAATGCCGCTGCATGGCTGCCCCGGCGCAGGGCAGGGCGCACGAAATGCCGCCATTAAATCAGGAGACAAAGGCGGTTTACGCGGCAATGATCCGGCATGCCTGATCCCGCAACACCGCTCCGGGTACTGGTCTCCGAAGGTTCCTCGACTTCGGCCCGGGAGGCCATTACGATTCTCGGTCTTTCGGGCCATCACGTCGAGGTCTGCGATCCCTCGCCCTGGTGTCTATCGCGGTTCTCGCGCTTCGTCCGCAAATTTCATCGCTGCCCTGGACTGCGGGACGACCCCGCCGGTTACCTGACCTTCGTCGAGCAGCGACTGGCCGGCGGAAAATTCGACGTGCTGCTGCCGACGCACGAGCAGGGATTTTTGTTTGCGCGGGTCGCGCAGCGCATCGAAGGCCGCGCCGGTCTCGCGCTGCCGAACTTCGAGAGCTATCGCGAGGCGCATAGCAAGGCCGGCTTCAGCCGGCTGCTCGATCGGTTGGGATTGCCGCAGCCGCCGACGCGCATCGTGCAATCCGCGCAAGGGGTGCGCGATGCGGTTCGCTATCCGGCCGTCGTGAAGACTTCTGTCGGCACCGCCAGCCGGGGCATCTGGTTCGTGCGCAGCGCGGACGACCTGACCCGCGCGCTACACGATCTCGAGGACAGCGACGCATTCGCCGGTGAGGTGCTGGTGCAAGACCTCGTCGTAGGCACTACCGAGAAGGCGCAATCGGTATTCTGCCGCGGCCGGATGCTCGGCTTTCATGCCTATCGGCAGATCGCGGCGGGTGTTGGTGGCGGCGAGGCGATCAAGCAGAGCGTGAGCCGGCCGGTCGTTCGCGCTTACGTCGAGCAGATCGGCCGGGCGCTCGATTGGCACGGCGCGCTATCGGTCGATTACATCATGCCGGACGTCGATACCGCGCCATTGCTGATCGATTGCAATCCGCGGCTGGTCGAGCCGATGAATGCCTATCGCTCCGGCGTCGACCTCGTCGGACTTTTGCTTCTGATCTCGCTGGGCGAGACGCCGGCTCCGTTGCTTGCAAGCCGCGAGGGCGTGCTCACGCACCTGGCGATGCAGGCGTTGCTCGGATGTGCGGCGCGCGGCGGAACGCGGCCCGACATTCTCAGGGAATGCTTGCATCTCGCTGCGGCGCGCGGGCCTTATGCCAGCAGCAGCGAAGAACTCACACCGGTGCAGTCGGACTGGATCAGCGCCGTGCCGCTGGCGCTGACGGCAGCCGCGCTGCTGGTTTCGCCAAAGCTGGCGGTCAAACTAGCACGCGGCGGCTTTGGCGCGCATCTGCTCGATGCAGCGAGTATTCGGGTGATTGAAAGCGAAGGCTTCTACCAACACAGCTCGTCATCGTCCGGCTTGACCGGGCGATCCGGTACTCCGCAGCGCTGATGTTCTGCAGAAAGGCCGTGGCGTACTGGGTCGCCCGCCCCGGAGCCTGTCATCGGGCGCGCCTTCGCGCGACCCGTTGGCGGGCGATGACAACTTTTATGAGGCTACAACGGCTCATCGTCGGGGCCATAACGGTCCCGCTTCGGCGTAGCGATGTCGCCGTCCTCGTAGTCCTCCTCCTCCTCAACCGGCGGGCGCGGTGGCTTCTTCGGCTTGGCATCGCCTTGTTTCGGAGGCTCGCTGTTCTTCCTGCCTGTTCCGCCCATATGATTTCACCAAAGTGATGATTCTCGCCGGATCAATCGGCGTTTGCGCTGCATGCCGACTCAGGGTAACGGCATGACCTCAATCTAATCGCGCCCGGAAGATATCCTAGCGCCGGTCAAACGTTTCTTCCCGCCCTTTTTGCGGCTTCAGCTCGAAGGGCATCACATGGAGCCAGTATGAAGAAGCCCCGCATTGCGCTCGATGAACCGCAACAGCGCAAGATCCTCCGCGCCGACAAGGCTCCGACCGCCGGTTATTCGCTGGTCGTGGATGGCCACTTCAAGTCGCATCACGATACGGTGGAGGCGGCTGAGGAAGCGGGCATGGCGTTGAAGAACCGCTTCCAGATGCTTCAGGTGCAGGTTTACGATGCCGAGAACAAGACGCGATCGATGATCGATTGGCCGGGGCCGGCGTAACGCCGAATCTTCGAGTTCGATCGGCCGATCTCAGGTTCGCCGTCCGCCGTTCTGTTGGCTCGCCAGCCACTCGGACAGGGCCACCGGCTTCTCGTCGGCCCGCTTTGTGCTGCTGCGCGCCTTCTTTGCGGCCTTTGCGGCGGGCGCACGTTGCGGCTCGGCTGCTTCGCGCGCAAGCCGCAACGCCTTCAGCTTCGCCATATTGTCGAGCACGGCTTTCGCCGCTGCGTCGCGTTCGGCTTTGCCGGACTTGGCGTCCTGAACGGCCTTGGCCGCCTTGTCGAAGCGCGCCTGGGCGCGATCGCGATCCTCTTTCGTCATTTCAAGTCAGCCTCTTTTCGCAATCCTGGCTTTGGTCTTGCCCTTGACCTTCGATTCCGGCGGATTTGCACGGTCGGCCGCTTCCTTTGCCAGGCGCAGCGCGCGCAGCTTCTCGGTTCGCTGGCGGATCGCAATATCGGCAGCCGCGATCTCGGCCATCGCCTTGATGCCGTCGACTTCCTGGGCGCGCTTGCGGTTGAGCCTCATTTCTTTCAGCTCGGCGGCGCTCTTCGGCTCATCATTCATGTCATACCTCTGAAATCACGACTGATATCGTCGAGCGGTCTGTGGCCCATTTACCACGGATCGGCGCGCAGAGGATGTTATTTTCGGTCGAAAATGGCGCAGTTTCTGACAGAATCTGCCTTGATATGAAAGGTTGCGGGAACACGGCAGGTCGAGCCGGTCTTCGATGAGCGGCGTATTGCGATAACAGCCGTCCGTTTTCTCCAGAAGCCGGAGTGCAGCGCAGCCGGTCAACAGCATCTCGGCCGGGCGTGGATGCAGGCCGAGGGCTTCCGCCAGCCCGGCAACCGTGATGCTGGCGCCGCCCGCAAGGCGGCTGAAGAGGTCCAACTCGTGCGCAGCGGCCAGAGTCTTGAAGGCCCAGAAACCGGTCGAAAGCGCCATCAGCGGGACGGCGGAAGGAAGCTCCAGCGTGGCGGCAATCGGCTGATCGACCGCCCGCAGCTTTGTCTCGCCCGAAATCGAACCGGGCTGGCGGGCAAGCGTTGTCGTGCGCGCAGCAGCGCGCTGGAGATGGTTGAGCATGGCGCATTCCTCAGTGTTGACGGTTAGTTCGCAGCTTCAAATCTCAGCAGGCCAGGTTACGGGGTGATTTCGGGATTCGGACAATCGGTTACGGCTGAAACGGACCGATACCCAACGCGGTCATCGCTGCGCAACGTGCTCAATGGGGGCGGCACGGATCGATCTTCAGCTCCTTGCACGGATCCTTGACGCGCTCGATGGTCCTGATCACCTTCTGATGCAGACGACCGTTCTGCATGATCCCCTCCGAGAGATACTCGTTCATCACCACGTCACGCGTAACCGGATCGATTTCGATCGGCCCGCGTGGGCTGTCATGCGTCCAGCCCTTGAGCGCCGCAAGCGCCTCGCTTGGGTCGCTTTTGCCGTTCGTTGCATGGATCGCGTGCACGATTGCCGCCATGCCGTCGTAGCCGCCGACGGCGAAGAAGTCCGGAACTGCGTCGGCACCGTATTCCTTCTTCGGCATTGTAGTGGTAGGCGGTGACAAGCCCGGCCGCTGCCTCTCCCATCCTTTGCAACTTGCTGTCCTGGCTGATTTATAGCCGACCACCGCGGTCTTCGCCTGCAGTGTCTTAGCGGCGGCCTCGCCCATGGAGAATCCAGCGTGCCAATTGCTGAACGACACGCGGACATAATAGGGCGAGAGGTTCGGGATGTGCGCTGCGCCTGCGTTCAGGATCACCGCGGGCTTCTTTCCTGCGTTGACCAGCGGCGCGCTGGCGATCGCGCTCGGCGAATCGTACCAGCCGGTGAGGATATCGACATTGTCCTGGGTCAGCAGCTCCTGCACCGCGACACACGCATTGGCGCCGGCGAGATCTTTGGCGTCGCGTCTGATCAGCTTGATCGTGTATGGCTTGACCTTGTCGGGGGTTGAGCTTGAGGTAGAGATCAAGACCTCGATCGATTTGCTGCGCGTTCTCCGCGCCCACGCCGGTATAAGGCAACTGAACGCCGACCTTCACCTCCTGCGCAGGTGCCCAGGTGCTGGAGAGGATCAAGGCGGTCGAGGCTGCGGCGATCAGTCCGGTCACCAGACTCCTAGATGCGGGCCGGCAGTCGCATAAGACGGCTGTTCTTCTGCATGTGGTCAACAGGCTTCGTGTGCATCACTAGTGTGGCGGTTCAGAAGTCCGCACCATTCTCGCGGCGAGTCGGACATACGGACTTCTGAACCAAGCCACACTGGAATCAACGAGTTGCCAGTGTCCTTCGATTCCAGAGTTCGTGCGGGCCCCGCTGCCGATAAGGCGCTGCGAGCGATTGCGGCAGCGAAGCGTAGCGCTCGCGGCATCAGCTCTCAAATGGCAGGCCGACATACTGCTCGGCGAGCGATGCCTGCGCACGCTCCGACGCAAGAAGGTAATCGAACTGGTTCTCGCGCATGCGCCGGTCGAACGGCGCTTCATTAGGGAACTGGTGGATCAACGTGGTCAGCCACCACGACATGCGCTCGGCGCTCCACACCCGGCGCAGCGCCATATCGGAATAGCCGTCGAGATAGTGGGTGCGGCCGGCCTTCAAGGCCTCGGTCAACGCGCGCGAGAGGTAGAACACGTCGGAGACCGCGAGGTTGAGACCTTTCGCTCCTGTGGGAGGGACAATGTGCGCTGCGTCGCCCGCCAGAAACAGGCGACCATAGCGCATCGGCTCGGCGACAAAGCTCCGTAGCGGCGCGATCGATTTCTCGATCGAGGGACCGGTCACGATGCTGTCGGCCATGTCCTTCGGGCAGCGCGCCTTCAATTCCTCCCAGAAGCGGTCGTCCGGCCAGTCCTCGATGCGGGCGTCGAGATCGCACTGGATGTAGTAGCGGCTCAGCATCGGGCTGCGCTGCGAGGCGAGCGCGAAGCCGCGCGAATGATAGCAATAGCAGATCTCCGGATAGGGCGGCGTCTCCGACATGATGCCGAGCCAGCCGAACGGATAGCCGCGCTCAAACGTGCGCAGCACCGACGCCGGGATCGATTGCCGGCTCACGCCATGGTGGCCGTCGCAGCCAGCGACATAGTCGCAATCGATCCGGCGGGTCTGCCCGCCCTTTTCGTAGGTCACGTGCGGGCGGTCCGACGTCAGCTCGTGCAGCGCGACGTTTGCCGCGTCATCGATCACGACGCCGCCAGCCGCGTCGCGCGCGGCATAGAGATCCTCGGTGATCGCGGTCTGGCCATAGGACATCATCGGTCGGCCGGTGAACTTGCGGGTGTCGATGAAGAAGTGCGGCTTGCCTTCCCACGCGATGCCCGAGCCGTCATGGACACGTCCCTCCCGATCCATGCGTGCGCCGAGGCCGACCTCGCGCAAGAGTTCGATCGTTCCCGCTTCCAGCACCCCGGCGCGGATGCGCTCGAGCACATGGCCGCGGCTCTGCCGCTCCAGCACGATGCTGTCGACGCCGTTGCGGGCGAGCATGTGGGAGAGTAGTAGACCGGCGGGACCGCCGCCGATGATGGCAACCTGCGTTCGCGTCATCGCCGCATGAGGCCTCCCTTGAGTTACGGCTTACGGCCGATCACGGCGCCGTTTGCGGCGGGTGCGTCGAACCAGACCGTCTCGATGTCCCGGAATCCGGCTTCCTCGAGCCACGCCGAGTATTCGGCCGGCGTGTAGTTCCGCCCTTCCGTCTCGATCAGCATGTTGAGGCTCATCAGCGCAGCCGGCGCCGGCCCGGTCTTTTCGTTATTGACGAGAAGCTCGCTGATGACGACTGCGCCGCCGCTCGGCAAAGCCTCGAAGGACCGGCGCAGCAGGGCGCGGTTCTTCGCCTCGTCCCAATCGTGCAGGATCATCGACAGGAGATGCACGTCGTGATCCCCGGGAAGCTGTTCGAAGAAGTTGCCGCCGGCGGTCTCGATGCGGTCGGTCAAGCCGGCCTCGGTAATCTTTCCCGCGGCGATCGCGGCCACATGCGGCAAGTCAAACACGGTCGCACGCAGCGCCCCATACTGTTTGCAAAGCTCGATGTCGTACGCGCCGGATCCACCGCCGATGTCCAGAAGGCGGCGGAAATGACTGAGATCCACGGCTTCGCCGAGCTTGCGCGCGGTCATCGTGGAGAGCGAATGCATCGCCTCCCAGAAGAGTGCCAGCATCGTCGGATCCTCGCCGTCGAACATCGAGGATTGCACTGCCGGGTCCCACGTGGTTGGCCGGTTCGTGCGCAGCGCCTCTGTAAGCCTCCCCCAGCCCGCGTAGAGCCGCTTGTCAGCCATCTGCACGAAGCCACCGAAGTAATACGGTTTCCCGCGCACGAGATAGGCTTCGCTTAACGGCGTATTGCGATAACGGCCGTCCGTTTTCTCCAAAAGCCCGAGTGCAGCGCAGCCGGTCAACAGCATCTCGGCCGGACGTGGATGCAGACCGAGGGCTTCCGCCAGCCCGGCAACCGTGATGCCGGCGCCGCCCGCAAGGCGGCTGAAGAGGTCCAACTCGTGCGCAGCGGCCAGAGTCTTGAAGGCCCAGAAACCGGTCGAAAGCGCCATCAGCGGGACGGCGGAAGGAAGCTCCAGCGTGGGGGCAAGAGTTTTTGTTCGAGGCATTTCGGCCTCCCATGTTCCAGACTAAGGACCGTGGCTTGCATGACCGTGTTGGCGAACATTGCCATCCTAGTATCGTAAGAAATTACAAGACTGGTAGAAGTGCCAATTCATGGATTCTCGGCCAGTCCAATTCTCGTTTGGCGTCGCTGCGCCTTCAGCGGAGCGACGGAAGAAAGCTCGGGCGCGGCGGCAATCGGCTGGACGTTTGCATGCTTGGCCGGAGGCGCTGTCCGCGAAAGCTCCACGCGAATATTCTCACGGGGACAGCGGCAGCAGGCAATTAGTTATGTAAAGCGACCTGCCCCTTTGACCCTTAACGGTCAGGGGCCGGATGGCCGTCGCAACATAACTTCGTGCTCGACATAGTTCGGCTTATGTCGAGTTCGACATAAGCCGAACCGGCTATATCGGTCAGAACGTCGCGCCAGCCTTCACCATGAAGGTGCGGCCGGGCAGCGGATAGGCCGAGAAACGGCCGGGCGTGAACGAGCTCGCAATGGCGTAGTCGTAATAGAGCGCGTTGAACAGGTTGTTCACGCCCACCGACCAGAAGAAACGATCGTAGGCGCCGCTCAGTTTCAAATCGACGGTGGCGTCTGCCGGAATGCGGCGCTGGGTGTTGGCCTGGTCGTTGTCCATGAAGCGTTCGCTCCAGGCGCGCACCGTGGCGTCGAACACCAGATAGTTCTGCCAGATGTTCCAGGTCACGCCGCCGCTCGCGGTGTAGCGCGACACCAGCGGCACGTCGTTCCCCGCAAACGCACCCTCGCGGAAGACAGCGCGCGTATAGGCGACGCCACCCCGCAGCAGCACGCTGTCGCTGACGCGCAGCGAAGCGCTGGTCTCGGAGCCGTAGCGGCGGGTGGGATCGAGGTTCAAGTTGTGGAACAGCACGGGATTGAAATGGATCTCGTTCTCGAGGTCCATGTTGTAGATGCTCGATTGCATCTGGAAGGCACCGCTCTTGATGCGGAAGCCGCCCTCGATGTCGTGCGAGGTCTGGGTCTTCAAATTGAAGTCGCCGGGCAGCGGGGTGAAGAAGGGGTCGAATGCCGGACCCGAGGCGACGCGCTCGTCCACGGTCGGGGTGCGGAACGCGCGTGCGGCGCGGCCGAACACCGAGAATACGCCATTGAAGCGATGCTCGAGGCCAGCATGCAGCGCATATTGCGTTTCGTTGCTGTCCAACGGGAAGGCCTGAGCGCTGCAGTTAAAGAACATGGCGCAACCGGGCGCGTTGGGGTCGTACCGATCCCGGGCACTCAGGCTGGTATTTTGAATCCTGGCGCCGTAGGAGAAATCCGTCGTCGGCAGCGGACCGACGGTCTGCTGCCAATAGCCCGCCACCGACTGTTGCGACAGATCGTAGATGTGGGTGGGCGGAAGGCCTTTGAACGCCCCGCGTTCCTGGTTGAACGTCGCATCGTAATAATCGATGCCGGTCAGGATCTGTGAGGGCATCCCGAGTATCGAGTTCTTGACACTCAGTCGCGGCGTGATCGACCAGGTCTGCAGTGCCGCATCGTTATAGGTCGAGGAGAAGCTCGGCAGCGGCGAAGCAAACGGTACCGCACCGAAGAAACCGCTTTGCGTATCCTTCTTCCGCACGCCGCCGTCGACGATGAGTTCGGCGCCGTTCCACAGCGTTTTTGTGAAACCGGCGGTGGCGCTGGCGCCCTGCTGATTGCCGTAATCGAACGGCGTGGCGGCGCCCCGGCGGTTCGTGACCAGTTCGTTGAGACCGATCGAGGGATCGACTAAGCGGCCGCCGGGGAATCCGAGCTTTTGGTCGTCACCGGTCACCGTGAGAAAGGCCTTGAGGTCGGGCGTGGAGTAATTGAGATTGCCGACCCCGTTGCGCTGGTCGAGCGCATTGTTTTCCCGATAGCCGTCGGACTTGATTGCATTGCCATAGAACGATGTCGACCACGGTCCGTAATTGGTCGTGGCCGAGAGATTCGCAAGTCGTTGATTGAACGAGCCGACGCCGGCCTCGCTTCGAATGGCGACTGGTGGGCCGCCGACGCCGTTCTTCAGGACGATATTGATGACACCGCCGACCGCGTTGTCGCCATACAGTACCGCGCCACTGTTGCCGCGGGTGATTTCAATGCGCTCGATCGAATCGCGCGGAATGGTCGAAAAATCGACGCCGGCCATGTCGATGTCGTTGAGCCTTCGGCCGTTGATGAGCACCAGGGTATTTGAGGTCGCGAAAGCGCCGAAACCGCGGAGGTCGACGCTGGTCTTGGCGCCGTTGACGCCGCCAAACAGGCTAGTCAGTTGCACGCCCGGCGTTTGCGCGATGATTTCCTGCAACGTTTGTGCGGGCGAATGCGCGATCTCTTCGGCGGTAATAACGGTCGACGCCGTGCCGACGATGCCGGAGAACTGCCGTCCGCCGCCTGCGCCCGCGCCTTGCGGGGCGCTTTGCGATGCGACGTTCGAGCCGGTCCCCGCCGCAGGTCGCGTGCCGGTCAACGGCGCAGCCGCGGGCACGATGCGGCGCGAGGTCGATCCTTCATCGTAGGTCGGTTTGGCGCGGGTCCGGTTCGCGTCAGTGGGCGAGGTTACCTCGATCGGTGGCAGTTGCTCGGGCGCCGTTTGCTGCGCCTGTGCGCCGGAAATGCCAAGCGAGATGGGTATCAGGAAGCTGCTGGTGAGCCAAAAGCGGCGGCGCCGCGTGGCTGTGTTGGTGAAAGACATGACTTGGACCTCGGTATGACGTCAGTGGCACGTCACAGCGAACCAAGTCTCACCATGTGCTTTCAGCAGCTCAGGTGAAGCTAATGTCTGTACTCCCCGACCGACATCTTCGCGTGTGACCACGGCTGACGGCAGGTCTCCTGGCTCGCGGGTCGTTACCCCATCGTCGCCTTCCCAGGACCGAGATGCCCAGTGGCTTATGACGAAGGATTCGCCGCTTACAGTTGCGGGGGCAGCCGCGGAATTGGGGGATTTCCCCGCACCGCATTCCCTTTTGATCCCCAAAATGGGAACCGTCGGGAACTATGGTAGAAGTTTGTCAAAGTCCGAGTCAATGCGCCCCGGGGCGTCCGGCGATCCTCACTGGACGAGTGCGCTATTTTTGCCGCATGAGCACGCCTGCCCGCCACCTGTACCGGGGCGGGTAAACCTGCTTTAGGACGATCGATGAGTGTTGAGGCCGTAACCGTGACCAATGAGGAAGCCGCGCGCCGGCGGATCGGCACGACGGCAGCGCTTGCTGCCCTCGTGGTGCTCTTGATGCTGATCTCGCTCGGTATCGGTCCGGTGCGGCTGTCGCCGCTTGCGGTGGCGGAAGCGCTGTTCGGCGGCGGCAGCGAGGTGGCGCAGGTGATCGTGCGGGAAATCCGCCTGCCGCGGACGCTGCTGGCGCTGGCGATCGGCGCCATTCTCGGGCTGTCGGGCGCGTCGCTGCAGGGCTTGCTCCGCAATCCGCTGGCCTCGCCCTCGCTGTTCGGCGCGCCGCAATCGGCCGCGTTCGGCGCCGTGCTGGTGATTGCGCTCGGGCTCGCCGACGTGCGCTCCTATGCGCTCCCGGTCGCGGCGATCGTCGCAGCATTCGCGTCGGTGTTCGTGCTGCTCTCGATTGCCGGCCGCAACGCCGGGCTGCTGATCCTCATTCTGTCGGGACTGGCGATTTCGAGCTTTGCAGGCGCTGCCACCGCGCTGGTGATGAACCTCTCCAGCAATCCCTTCTTGGTGCTGGAGATCGCATTCTGGCTGCTCGGCTCGCTGGAGGATCGTAGCTTTCAGCATGTAATGCTGGCATTTCCCTTCATCATTGCCGGCGCCCTGATGCTGTTCAGCCAGCGCCATGCCTTTCGGGCGCTGAGCCTGGGCGAGGAAACCGCGCAGAGCCTTGGCGTCGATGTGGGGCGTCTGCGGCTGTTCGTGATTTCGGGCGTCGCGCTCGGCGTCGGCGGCGCGGTCGCCGTCACCGGCACCATCGGTTTCATCGGCCTGGTTGCGCCGCATCTGATGCGGCCCCTGATCGGCCATGACCCCGGGCGTCTGCTGGTCCCGAGCGCACTCGCCGGCTCGGCGCTGCTGCTGGCGGCGGACATCGCGGTGCGCATCATTCCCTCGACGTCGGACATCAAGGTCGGCGTGCTGACCTCGATCATCGGCGTACCGTTCTTCCTCTATCTGATCATGCGCGAACGCCGCGCGCTCGGTGGAGGCGTCGCATGAGCGAGGCGGCGCTACTGACCGCAACGGGGATCGGCGTGCGGCTTGCCGGCCGCGTCGTGCTGAAGGACGTTTCGCTGGCGCTGTCGGCCGGACACCTGGTGGCGCTGGTCGGCCCGAACGGCGCCGGCAAGACGACGTTGTTGCGAGCGCTGGCCGGCCTAATCCCCTCCGAAGGCGAGATCGCGGTCGGCGGCGATGCGCTGGCCTCGCTGCCGCTCCGCGAGCGCGCCAAACGCTTCGGTTATCTGCCGCAGGGGCATCTCGTGCATTGGCCGCTGCCGGCGCGCGATATCGTGGCGCTCGGCCGCTACCCGCATGGCGCAACCGATCCGGCGCGGCTGTCGCCAAAGGACGCCGAGGCCGTGCTGCGCGCGATGCAGGCGGTCGACGTGATGGAGTTCAGCGATCGCCGCGTCACCGAGCTGTCCGGCGGCGAGCGCAGCCGCGTCGCGCTGGCGCGTGCGCTGGCGGTGGAGGCGCCGATCATCCTGGCCGACGAGCCGACCGCCTCGCTCGATCCGCGGCACCAGATCGACGTCATGAAGAATTTGCGCGCGACCGCGGACAAGGGCGTGCTGGTCATCGTCGTGACGCACGATCTCGGGCTTGCAGCCCGATTTGCCGACCATGTGCTGGTGCTGAAGGAAGGCAATCTAGTGTCGTGGGGCACGCCAGGCGAGGGGCTATCGGAGCGGGTGATGGCGGACGTGTTTCGGATCAGCGCCTATCGCGCGGAATATCAGCACGAGGCGGTCATCGTGCCCTGGGCGGATATCTGATGCGACGGTTCGGCTTTCTTGTCGCGATCGCCGCGTTGGCGATGTCAGGCGGCGCAGTATTCGCGGCCGGCCCTCCGCGTATGGTGTCGATGAATGTGTGCAGCGATCAGTTGCTGCTGACACTGGCCGACCCCGAGCAGATTTTGGGCCTCAGCCGCTTCGCGCGCGACGGCTGGCAATCGCAGGCGGGCGACATCAGCCGCTATCCGGTACTGTCAGGCGCGGCCGAGGACGTGCTGCTGCTCAAGCCGGACATGGTCATCGCCAGTGCGTTTGACAAGCGCTCAACGCGGGAGCTGTTGAAGGCGAAGGGCCTTCATCTTGCCGAGCTCGCCGTGCCGCGAAACCTCGAAGAAGCCCGCGCGCAGATCCGCGAGGTCGGTGACATGACCGGGCACCCCGATCGCGCGGCCGCCGAAATCGCGCGGCTCGACGCCGCGCTGGCGCGCGCCCGCCGTGCCGCCGCCGAGCGGCATTATCGCGTGCTGCCGCTGTCGCGGCGCGGCTGGGTGGCGGGCAGCGACAGCTTTCTCGGTTCGCTGCTGAGCGAAGTCGGGCTGCGCAGCGCCGCCGGCGATCTCGGCTTTACCTTCGGCGGATTTGCCTCGCTGGAGGCGATCGTTTCCCTGAGGCCCGACTTCGTCGTGGTTTCGAACGCCGGCGATTATGCGCGAGACGACGGCCAGGCGTTTCTGGTCCATCCGGCGCTGGAGCGCTTCTACCCGCCGGAGCGGCGCATCGTGATTCCGGAGCGGCTGACCGAATGCGGCGGCGTCATGTTGGCCGATGCGCTGGATGCGCTGACGGCGGAGTTGAAGCGGGTGGGGCGGTGATGTCCGGGTAAAACTGGGGCCGTCGTCCCTGCGAACGCAGGGACCCATAACCACCAGCCTACATTGTTGAAGCGCAGCCGTCGCCCCTTGTGCCCTTTGCGCGGGCCGCGGTGTATGGGCCCCTGCGTTCGCAGGGGCGACACGTTGAGAGGTTCTCGCCTCTATCCCGTTGTCCCTGCGTTCGCATGCGTTCGCAGGGACGACGACACCATAAAGACTACTCGTGCACCACCGGCCCACCTATCTTCTTCCACGCGTCCAGCCCGCCTTCGATATGCGCGGTGTTGGCGAGCCCCGCGTTCTTTGCCGCGGCCACCGCCATCGCCGAGCGTTCGCCGAAGGCGCAGAAGAACACGACCCGGCGGCCGGTGGCGGCGGCGACTTCGCGCAGCATGCCGCCGGGCTTGAGGCTCTCGGCGATGCCGGGGTAGGGCGCATGCAGCGCGCCCGAGATGGTGCCATGCTTGGCGCGCTCGCTGGTCTCGCGCAAATCCACCAGCAGGATATCGGGCCGGCCAAGGCTCGCAATCGCATCGCGGGCACAGAGCGCGAGTCCCTGCTTGGCAAGCTCCTCCTGGTGCAGGCCGACATGCATGTTGGCGGGCACCGCGACGTCCATCATCTTGGGGTTCGGCAGCTTCAGGTTCGCCATCAGCTCAATGTATTCGTCGACGCTGCGTACCTGTAGCCGCGGATTATAGCGGCGCTCCTCGCCGATGGTGGAAACCGTGTCGCCCTTGTAGTCATGGGCGGGGAATACCAGCGTCTCGTCCGGCAGTTTCAGAAGCCGGTTGAAGATCGATTCATATTGCGCCCGGGAAGAGCCGTTCTGGAAGTCGGTGCGGCCGGTGCCGCGGATCAATAGCGTGTCGCCAGTGAAGACGCGATCGCCCATCAAATAGCTGTAAGAATCGTCGGTGTGGCCGGGCGTGTACATGACATCCAGGCACAACCCCTCGATCGTCACCTTATCGCCGTCGGACACCCGCATCGACACCACGTCGGCCTTGCTCTGCTCGCCCATGATGGTGATGCACTGGGTGCGGTCGCGCAATTCGCCGAGGCCGGTGACGTGGTCGGCGTGCAGATGGGTGTCGACCGCCTTCACCAGCCGCAGATCGAGCTCGCGCAGAAGCTGGCAGTAGCGATCGGCCTTTTCCAGCACGGGATCGAGGATCAACGCCTCGCCGCCGGCGCGGCTCGCCAGCAGATAACTGTAGGTGCCGGACACGCTGTCGAAGAGTTGACGAAAGATCATGGCTACACGTCCGCGTTAACTCAGGTTGGATCAGGGCCGGACGTAGCTCCAGCCCGCTCCTGCAATTCCATCCACTTTACCACGCCTGAGGGCGCGATGAAATTACGGCTCGCTCGCAGGCGGTCACGGCCGTACCAGCGTGTACCCGTTCTCCGTCAGAAACAGAATTTGTGCGACGCCGACCTGCACCGGCGTGGCCGCGGCGATGAACTCCGGCCGTTTGCCGGCCTCGCGTTCGAGCGTATCGACGGTGTTGAGGCAGACGTCGAAACGCGCGCCTTGCGCGACCAGGCTCTCGACCATCTTGCGGTTGGGATTTTCCGGGCGCAGCAGGTCGATGCCGGGGCCGAACGCGACGACCTCGATCGCCACCTTGTCGGGATCGTAATGCTTCATCAGGTTGCTGGCGACGCTGAGCACGAGGCCCTGCTTGCGCGGATCGTTGTCGGAGAGCTGCAGCACGATTTTGTGCTCCGCGAACGGCTTGTCCTGCAGTGGCGCCTGCTGGGCACGGGCCTCGGGCGCGGCGGTTGCGATCAGAAGCGCCGCGGCCATCGCGCGAAGGATGGTCGAAAAGCCCGTCATGCCTGTCCCGCAATGCCCGGATTGCCTTCAACGCCTTTCAGCGTTACGCCCGGCGGCGAGCGGTTGGGCGGTTTGCCCGACCTTAGATACCTTGCGACCACATCCCAGACTGGCGCGCCGGTCTGTTCGTTGACCGAGGCCCAGCCCGCCACTCTGTAATGCTTGTCGGCCTCCAGCGTGCGGCCGTTGTCGAGCTTGAGTTCGGAAATCCGCTTGCCCACGGTTTCAGTCGGCGTGCAGGTGTAGGCGAGCCCGCCGACGCGGACCATGTCGCCGCCCTGCTGGTAATAGGGGTCGGTGTTGAAGAGATTGTCGCAGATGTCTTCCAGCACGTCCTTGATCTGGCCGCCGGTCATGGTCTGGACATAGGTCTCCGGATAGGTGACGGCGGTCTGCGCCATCACGTCCTCCATCGTCAGCGGCTGGCCGGCCAGCGCCGTGGTACCCCAGCGAAAACCCGGCGACAGCGCGATCTCCGCGTTCAATTCGCCGAGCAGCGCGTCGCAGATCAGTTGATCCATGCTGCCGCTGAAATTGCCGCGGCGATAGAGCAGTCGGTCGGCTGCTGCGATCTTCTCGTTGAGCGTGGCCGCATAGGGCTCGCGAGTCTTGTCGATCAGCGCCTGCATCGCCGGATCGGGCTTCAGCAATTCGGAAAACACCGGCAGCAGCCGGTAGCGCACATCCTTGATTTTGCCCTTGCCGATGTCGAGGTCGAGCACCGCCAGAAACTTGCCGTTCGAGCCGGCATTGGTGACGAGCGTGGTGCCGCCTGCGTTGGTGACGGCAATCGGCTGCGGCACGGCGTCATGGGTATGACCGCCGAGAATGACGTCGATGCCGGTGACGCGGCTGGCGAGCTTGAGATCGACATCCATGCCGTTGTGCGAGAGCAGAACGACGGCGTCGACCTTGTCGGTGTTACGATGCGTATCGACGAGTTTCTGCAGCTCCTCGTCGCGGATGCCGAACTTCCAGTCCGGCGTAAAGCGCTTCGGATGGGCGATCGGCA
Organism: Bradyrhizobium sp. AZCC 1578; assembly: GCF_036924675.1. Classification (NCBI taxonomy): domain Bacteria; kingdom Pseudomonadati; phylum Pseudomonadota; class Alphaproteobacteria; order Hyphomicrobiales; family Nitrobacteraceae; genus Bradyrhizobium; species Bradyrhizobium sp. AZCC 1578. The sequence continues at coordinate 3,510,466 of NZ_JAZHRZ010000001.1, read as the reverse complement.
CGTAGGGGAACGCCTGTCCGATTACGGCAACGCGATGGCCACCGATTTCCTTGATGACGGACGGCTTGAACACGCGCCCCGATGCCGGGTCGAACGCCTTGGCGTCATTGAAGGCGGCTTCTTCAGTGAGATAGACGTTCTGCGCCAGGAATTCGCCCTTGAAGCGTTCGAGGTTGGCGCGCAGCGCCTTCTCGCCATAGGTGAATTCCCAATGGCCGGTCATCGCCTCGATGCCGAGCAGGTTGGCGGCCTCCACCATGTCGACGCCACGCATGGTATTGGCGAGGCCGGTGCCCTGCCAGAGATCGCCGCCGTCGAGCAGCAGCGAGCGGCCGGAGCCGGCTTCGCTCCGCATGCGATCAGTCAACGTCTTCAGATGCGCGAAGCCGCCGAGCTTGCCGAACCGGCCGGCGGCCTTCTCGAACTCGATGCAGGTGAAAGCATAGGCATCGGCACTGTCCGGGCGGATGCCGAAGCGATCGAGAAAGGCGCGTCCGACCAGATGCGGCGGGTTGCCCTGCATCGGTCCAACGCCGAGATTGACGCTCGGCTCGCGGAAGAACACCGGCCGAAGCTGCGCGTGCGTATCCGTGATGTGCAGGATACGTGCATTGCCGAACCGCTCGAGGTCGTAAACGCCTGCGTTGTCGGCGCCGCGCGCCAGCCGTGGCAGGCTGCCGGACAGGGTGGCAGCGCCCGCTAGCGTCAGAAAATCGCGGCGGCGGATGGTCATGCGGGTCTTCGCGCGTCGTAACGGTGTCAGCGTATTTCCAGATCCTTCCAGCGGGTCTTCTCGCTGGTGGCCTGGAAGATCGAAGCTTTGGCCAGCGCCTCCGCTTCCTTGGCCGACGCGGTGGCCTTATCGAAATCACCCGCATCCGCCGCCTTCTTCGCCGCCGCCAGCGTGTTCGCCGTGGTGGTCCATTGGTTGCGTAGCTTGCCGGCCTCCTTGTTGGCGGCTTCAGCCGCGGCGTAGGCTGCCTTGAATTCGTCCTCGGAGCCCAAGGCGAGCGCGGGCACAGCACCCGCGGCAAACAGCGCCAGAACTAATGCGGATTTCTGCATCAAGTTCCTCATGGCCGCGCTCCCGGACCTGAAATCGGCAGTCCATTGCTGACATAGGACAGGTAATATTCGACGTTGCGATATTCGTCGTCCTGCGGGCTGAGCGGCACTGCGCGGATCTGGCTGTTGCAGGTGGTGAAGCGCCGGCTGGTAGTGCCCATGCCGCTCCATTCCGAGCGGTAGATCGGCATCGCGTTGACGATGCCAAGCGCGGGCGCCAGGATTTCGGCGCGGATGCGCTCGCCCGGGCTCTGCACATGGCAGGTGGCGCAGGAGAAGTTGAGCTGTCCGCGCCGGGTGTAGAAATATTCTTTGCCGTTTTCGTAAGCCGCGAGCGCGCGCGGATCGTTCGGGATTTTGATGTCCATGGGCTTGCCGCGCGAGGTGAAGGCCATGTAGGCGGTCAGCGCCGCCATTTCGTCCTTCACATAGGAGAACGGCGGTTCGCCATTGGCCTCGCGGCAGCGGTTCAAGGCCAATTCAAGCGTGATGACCTTGCCTTCCTTCTCGTCGAAGTAAGGGTAGTTCTGGCGGATGCCGATGCCGCCGTTCGGGAAGCAGTCCGCATAGGTCTTGCCGTTCTTGAACGGCTTGGAGAACATCTCCTTGCCCATTTCGAGCGAGAACTCGTAGGGCGGGAACTGTTCCTTCTCCTGCCACTGCCGATAAAGGTCCTCGTTCATCGAATAGGGGCCGTTGACGAAGTCCTCGAACTTTACCTTGGGAAATTTGTCTCTGAAGAACTTCTGGAACGCCTTGGCGTCGGCGACAGGATCGATCTTGTCGTCAGCTGCCAACAGCGGCGCGCCCGCCAGCGTCAGCGCGGCCAGCGCAATCGCGGCGGATGCCAGAAAGATCGCGGATCGCAGCTTCATTGGATCTTCGCCGTGGTGGTGTCGGTCGCGCCCTTGTTATCGACCCAACTGATCTTCAGTTCGTCGCCCTTCTTGGCTCCCTTGAACGCGAACTTCACGTAGGGGTCCTTGGAGATACCACCGCCCCAATCGGCGGCGAACACGTTCTTGCCGTCATGCTCGAAGGTGAGCTGCTGGATGAAGTGCGGCGGAATGGTCTCGCCCTTGGCGTTCTTGACGAACCCGGAATCCATCGGGTGCTGGATCAGTGCCTGCACCTCGGTGATATCGCCGTTCGAAGAAGCGCGCACGCGAATGGTGGATGCCATGTGAGTTCTCCCTGCCTTAACCGCCGCAACCGCCGACAGTGACTTTGACTTCCTTAGAGGCGCTGTAGAGCTTGCCGCCGGCTTCCACCAGCACGGTCACGTTGCTGGTCTTGGCCATCTTGATGCGGTTGGCGACGCTCGGCAGCGTGCCGGCCGGGATGTTGTACTTTGCGATCAGCACGTTCGGATTCTCGCTGACGAGGAACGCAACCGAGGTTACGTCGGCAAGGGTTGTAGAGACCGAGATCGGCACCACGGCGCCGTTCTCGGCGATTTCGGGCGCGTCCATCTTGACCTTGTCCGATGGCTCAGCGGTCTTGCCGTAGAGCGTCTTGATGACGTCAGCGTCACTCTTCTGCTTGAACGCCTCTTCCGGGTATTTGTCGTTGGCCGCGGCGAGCGCCGGCGTCAGGCCGAAGGGAAGGTTGCCGAGGCCGATGAGCGCGACTGCGCCTGCACCCTGCAGGATCAGTCGCCGCGTGGCCGAAAATCCAACATCAATCTTATTCATCGAAAATCTCCTAAAGCCTGCGTTGGCACGTCACAGGCTTGATCTCTCGTCTTGCGTTAAAGCGTCTGCAGGAAATCCACCACCGCGTCGATTTCCTTCTCGGTCAGAATCCGGTTCCGTCCGAAGGGCGGCATCACGGTGAGCGGATTGCGCAGGGTCTCGTCGTTGAGGATGGCGACGAGATCCTCGCGCTTCGGATATTTGCTCTTGATGTCGACCAGTTCGGGCCCGATCGTGCCGGGAAGGTTGCCGCCCTTGATGACATGACAGGTCAGGCAATTGCCCTTGCTGCGGTCGAAGGCCAGCTTGCGGCCTTCATCCACCGCGGACTGCGCCTGCGCGGCGCCCGCGGACGCCAGAGCGACGAGCAGCGCCAACGCCGGAAGCTTTGCGGATTTCGTCGGAAAATGATCGGTCACAGGCGTTTCCGTAATTTCTACTTCTGTTGCATCGTGTCGAGCGGCCCGGTCGTGCGCGGCGTCAGATTCCTGCCCTCAGCCGTCGACGATATCCTGACATCGGCGGCGTTAACGCAGTCGTTCATGCAGGGTTTTGTCATCGTATCGGGGCGCGGATCGGTCCAGATGAAATTGTCGCGATTGCGCATTTTGACTTTCGGCAAACTGTTGCGATCGGCAACGAATTCATGGGGAACGAGATCGTTCAGGTTCAGAATATAGGCGGTCAAAGCATAAACGTCATCCGCTGACAATGTGTGCGGCGCCTGCATCGGCATGGCGCGGTTAATATAGTCCCACAGGGTCGGGGCGAATGGCCAGTAGCTGCCGACCGTCGGCTCCGGGCGCTCGTCCCGGAGCGATCCGACGCCGCCCACCAGCTTCGGAAACCGGCCTTCGCCCTCGCCGAAGGTTCCATGGCACGCCGCGCATTGTTCGGCATAAACCACCGCGCCCCGGTCGACGGTGCCCTTGCCGGACGGCAGGCCCGTTCCGTCCTCGCCGCGCACGTCGATGTCCCATCCGCCGATCTGCGCCGGCGTGGCCACGCTGCCGTAACCGAACGAGCCGGGTTCGGCCGCGCCGGCGAGGCTTGCGGCGCAGGCAAGCAGAATGGCTATGATCGGCAGGCAAATCTTACGCGAGCTGTACATTGAAGACGCTTCCGTCGGGCTTGACCTGCCAGGTCTGGATCGAATTGTTGTGGTAGACCGAGTTTGAGCCGCGCTGTGCGCGCAGTTGTGCAATTGTCGGCTGCACATAACCGGTCTCGTCGATAACGCGGGATGCGACCAGCGCGGGCCGGCCGTCCCAGCGCCAGGGCAGGGTGAATTTCGTCAGCGCCTTCGACAGCACCGGCTCGTGCAGCCGCGCGGTCTGCCAGTTGACGCCGCCGTCCATGGTGACATCGACGCGCTTGACCTTGCCGTTGCCGGTCCAGGCCAGTCCCCGGATTTCATAGAGGCCGGGCCCATCGAGCGGCTTCTCGGGGCAGGGAAAGGTGACGACCGATTTGGCGTCGATCAGCCAGGTGAAGCCGCGCGAGGTGCCGTCCGGCATCAGGTCGGTGTATTTCGAGGTTTCCTCGCGGGTGTGCCACGGCTTTTCGCCGAGCTTGATCCGGCGCAGCCACTTGATGTTGACATTGCCTTCCCAGCCCGGCACCACCAGCCGCAGCGGGTAGCCCTGCTCGGGCCGCAGCGCCTCGCCGTTTTGCGCGTAGACCACGAGGCAATCGTCGAGGCATTTGTCGAGCGGCAGGCTGCGGTTCATATGCGCGCCGTCGGCGCCTTCGACCATCGCCCACTTCGCCTGATTTTTGATGCCGGTTTCCTCCAGCAGCGTCGACAGTTTGACCCCGGTCCATTCCGCGCAACTGACCATGCCGTGGCTGAACTGCAGCGCGTTCATCTGCGCGGCGCGCCAGTTCATGCCGCCATTGGCCGGGCATTCGATGAAATGGATGCGCGACACGGACGGGAAACGCATGATGTCCTTCATCGTGAGAAGCAGCGGGCGCTCGACGAGGCCGTGGATCATCAGCTTGTGCTGCGCCGGGTCGATATCAGGGCGGCCGGCGTGATGGCGCTCGAAGAACAATCCGTTCGGCGTGATGATGCCGTGCAGGTCCTGCAGCGGCGAAAAGCTCACTGACGATTCCGCGCTCGCCGTCAACCAGGGCACGTTGCGGCGGATGACGGAAGCTTCGGTATCGGCGGGGCGGCCATAGGGCCGGTCGACCACGCCGGCGCCGATCGATTGCGACCAGGGCGCGTCTGCGGGGGGAGACTCCTGCGCCGGGTCCGCCATGGCCAGTTTGCCGTCAACGGCAAGGCTGCCGGTCAGGGCTGCGCCGAGACCAAGAAAGCGTCGGCGTCCCATCGGGATATCCGGGGCGGCGGGATCGGAGAGAACAGTTTTGCTGCGTAACGGGTCTGGCCGCACGTTTTCTTCCCCTCGCGGTCGCATCGCCGCATCATTTTTTGCTTTTTGCAACCGATATCCACATTTGCTAATTTAGTCAATGCTAAAGAATGGCTGACGCGCTAGTGTGGTCTGTGTGCTTCGCAGGCGCGGAAAACGATACCGGATTTGCAGCGATGAGAGCAGCCGCCCCGGCAGCCCAAGAGACAGAGCAACCGACTACGCAAGAGACCGCCGTCGCCCCCGGCGCCGACGACGCGGCGGCGCTGAAGAAGCTGGCAAAGCAGGCCGGTCTCGCCGCGCAGCTCCTGAAAATGCTCGCCAATGAGAAGCGTCTGCTGATCCTGTGCTTTCTCGCCGTGCGCGGCGAGATGACGGTGGGCGAGCTGGTCACTGTCGTGAATCTCAGTCAGTCCGCACTGTCGCAGCATCTGGCGAAATTGCGCGCCGACGGCCTGGTAGAATTTCGGCGAACCTCGCAGACGCTGCATTATCGCGTTGCGGACCAGCGCACGCTGCGTCTGCTTGGGGTGTTGAAGGAGATCTTCTGCGGCGATCTGAAGTGACGCTGCGACACAGATTTTTTCGGGGACCGAACTGCGATGGCTAAGCATGCGGTGGAATTCGGCAAGGATGGCCGGCCGGTCGAGCCCGACGGCCGGCTCGACGCGGCGGCTTTCCACCGTAATCACGAACCGATCTGGGCGGTGCTGCAAAAATTCCTCACCGGCAAATCCGGTGACGTGCTGGAGGCCGGCAGCGGCACCGGCCAGCATGTGGTGCATTTCGCAAAGCGCACGCCCGACATCATTTGGTGGCCGAGCGATCTCAATGAACGACATCTCAACAGCATCGAGGCGTGGCGCGCGCATGCCGGCTTTCCGAACATTCGCTCGCCGCTGCGGGTCGATCTCGCCGATCCAGCCTGGTGCCCAGCGATGCATGACGGCAGCGGACCGGGCAAACTGCTGGCGGTGTTCTGCGCCAATGTGATCCACATCGCGCCCTGGCGCGTCGCCGAGGGCCTGTTCGCCGGCTCGGCGCGCTATCTCCGCGATGACGGACGGCTGTTTCTCTATGGCCCGTTCAAGCGCGACGGCAAGCACACCGCGATGAGCAACGCCGTGTTCGACACCAGCCTGCGCGAGCAGGACGCCGAGTGGGGCGTGCGCGATATAGCCGACCTCGAGCAACTCGCCGCAAGCGTTGGCCTCACGCTGGTCGAAACCGAGCGGATGCCCGCCAACAACATGATTCTGACGTTTCGGCGATTGCACGGGTCAGCGTAGGCGCTTTCCGCACATCATTGATAGGCGAGGCACCACCCAACTCCGCGAAGCCAGCAGCGCTCATCCGGAATGGATTGGTCGCGGTACAGTCGCGTGACTTTCTGCCAGCCGCCGCGGGCAAAAGCTTCGGCGAGAGCTCGTTCGGACGTCTCGTCGCGGCTGCCGGCGCAGGGGAAGATCGCAACTGGCGAGATCCAGTTTGCAAGATAGTTCGCAGCTCTTCGCTCAATTCGAAACACTGCGCCGGCACTCGCGATGCGCTCCGGCGCAGTACCGCCAAATCCCTGATCTGACGTTATCGGCACGATCAGGCGACCGCCATCGGCAAGGCCGTCGAGCCAACGCGTGGCAGGTCGTGCGCAGCCGGCATTGACATAGATGACATCTGCGGCATCGAACGGCACCTGTGCGCCGTCGCCCTCGATCACGGCGACATTCGGGTAGGGCGTCAGGCCGGCTCTGGCGCGGGCCGCGAGGGCTCCATCATATTCGATGGCCGTAACCCGCCCTGACGGTCCGACCAGGTGCGCGAGGATGGCGGTGTAATAGCCTGTGCCCGTTCCGACATGCACCACGTGCTCGCCGATGGCGGGTGAGGCCTGGTGAATGAGATGGGCGTGCAACGACGGCTGCCCGTTGTTGACGCCCCGCTCGGGCACAAGCGCGACCAGATCGTCGGTATAGAGATAAACGGGATCGGCGTCGGGTGTCGAAACGTAGTCGCGTAGCCAGCGCCGCACCAGCCACGGACCGCGCCCAAGAAAGTCCTCGCGGGGAATGGTCGCAAACGCCTGAGCCAGGCGCGCATCGGCAACGCTTGCAGCAGCAAGGACCTGCTTGGCGTAGGCCGCACGAATGATGCGGAGTTCGGCTTGCGCGTCCATTTTGCCTCTCCTCCTGGATCATGTTAACATTGATGTGTGATTTGACACACCATCTTGTGTGTTAAATAGCACAACTACCATGGGGAAGCCAGAGTGAAGAAGCGGCTCTATCCTGCAGTGCTGGAACGCGGTCCGCGCGGAGCGCTCGGCGCGTGGTTTCCCGATTTTCCGGGTTGCGTCGCTGGCGGGCGATCGCAGGAAGAGGCGATCGAGAAAGCGGAGGCCGCGCTGGCGCGAGCGGTGGACGAAATGGCGGAGCAGGGCAGGTCGCTACCGGAGCCAACGCCGATCGAACAGATCGCGCTGCCGAGGGGTGCCGACGTCGTCGCCTACTTCATTGTCGGGGTCGATCCGCCCGATCCGTCCGAACGCGTGAACGTCTATCTGCCGAAGAGCCTGATTGCGCGGATCGACAAGCGCGCCACGGAGCTTGGCATGAGTCGTTCCAGCTTCTTCGGCTTCGCTGCCACGATTGCACTTGATTGGAGTCCGGGCTTTCCGCATGGTGGCCTCGGGCATCCTCGTTCGAAGGTCCACAAGACAGGCGCAGTGCAAGCTGGGAAACGAGCAGGCAAGAAGCGGTCGTGATACGACAGTTGCTTGCGCCCGTCGCATAGCGCGCGCCCGTTTGCGTCGGTTGATCGCACCGCCCCGTGTCTTCATAGTGCCGCGGAATCAATCAATGAGGCTCCCGGCCCGGGGCCTGCCGGGCGGGAATGCCGATGCTGGATACGACAGCCACCGAACAGGTATCAAACGACGCCCGCGCGCGCGCCAACGTGCTGCGGCTCGCCGCGGCGCAGGCGCTGACCGGCGCCAATTCGGCGGTGATTTTCGCGACCGGCTCGATCGTCGGCGCGACGCTGGCGCCGACCATATCGCTCGCCACCGTGCCGCTTTCGATGTACGTGCTGGGGCTCGCCGCCGGAACGCTGCCGACGGGCGCGATTTCGCGCGCCTATGGCCGCCGCGTTGCGTACATCATTGGTACCTTCTGCGGAATCCTCACCGGTGCGCTCGCCGCCGCCGCCGTTCTCTACGCCTCGTTCTGGCTGTTCTGCTTCGCGACCTTCCTCGGGGGCCTCTACGGCGCAGTCGCGCAGTCCTATCGCTTTGCCGCCGCTGACGGTGCCAGCACAGCGTTCCGGCCGAAGGCCGTCTCCTGGGTGATGGCCGGCGGCGTGTTCGCCGGCGTGCTCGGTCCGCAACTCGTGCAGTGGACCATGGATATCTGGCCGCCTTATCTGTTTGCGTTCAGCTTCGTGGTGCAGGCGTTCGTCGCACTGGTGGCAACGGCGGTGCTGTGGGGCGTCGACGCGCCGAAGCCGGCACCGTCGGACATGCATGGCGGGCGGCCACTGTTCGAGATTGCACGGCAACCGCGCTTCATTGCCGCGGCGCTGTGCGGCGTGATTGCTTACCCCATGATGAATCTCGTCATGACTTCTGCGCCGCTCGCCATGAAGATGTGCGGGCTCACGGTGAGCGATTCCAATTTCGGAATCCAGTGGCACATCGTGGCGATGTACGGCCCGAGCTTCTTCACGGGCTCGCTGATCGCGCGTTTCGGCGCACCGACAATCGTGGCACTTGGCCTGGCCCTGGAAGCCGCCGCCGCCGCGATCGGCCTTTCCGGCATCACCGCGCTGCATTTCTGGGCGACGCTGATCGTGCTCGGCGTCGGCTGGAATTTCGCGTTTATCGGCGCCTCGGCATTGGTGCTGGAGACGCATCGGCCGCAGGAGCGCAACAAGGTGCAGGCGTTCAACGATTTCCTGATCTTCGGGATGATGGCGCTGGGGTCGTTCTCGTCCGGTCAGTTGCTGGCGTATTACGGCTGGTCGATGGTAAACATGGTGGTGTTCCCGCCGGTGCTGCTCGGCCTTGCGGTGCTGTCGTTTGCGTCATTTGCCAAGCGTCGCGCGAAGTTGCAGGCGGTCAACGAGATTCCAGGTACGAGTGTCTGATTACCGGAGGTCCCATGCCGTCGCGCGCCCGTCTCGATGAGTTCATCGCCGCCGTCGTCTCCGGCGATCATGCCGGCGCGATCGAGCGCTTCTACACCGAGGACGCCAGCATGCAGGAGAACGCCGCCCCGCCACGGGTCGGCCGCGACGTGCTGGTGGCGCATGAGCGCGCGGTGTTGGAGCGGGTCAAAAGCGTGACCTCGACCTGCGTGACCTCGATCGTCGAGGGCGATCATGTCGCGATCCACTGGATTTTCGACTTTGTCTTTCATTCAGGCAAGACCGGCCGGTTCGACGAAGTCGCCTTGCAGGAATGGCGCGGCGACCGCGTGTTTCGTGAGCGGTTCTTCTACGATCCGTCGAAGCCGGACTAGCTGCCATCTGCTGACAGTTCGGCCGGCACCGAAGCAATTGGCGTGCGGGTCTGCTAAACCTCGTCATGCCGGCCATGACGGCACGACTAGCAAAAGAAACAAGAAGATTTGGACGCCTCTAATTTCACACCGATCGACGAGACCTCGATCCGCTACGACGGCTGGCGCATCGTCGTCGTGTGCTTCCTGCTGGCAACCTTCGGCTGGGGGCTCGGCTTCTACGGCCAGAGCGTCTACGTCGCCGAGTTGCAGCGGCTGCACGGCTGGCCGGCGTCGCTGATTTCGTCCGGCACCACGTTCTTCTATCTGTTCGGCGCGCTGCTGGTCGCGTTCGTCAGCGAAGCCATCAAGGCGGTCGGTCCGCGCAACTGCCTGATCGCAGGCACGTTGGCGATGGCCGTGGCGGCCGTCTCGATCGGTCAGGTGCGCGAGCCTTGGCAGCTTTACCTCGCCAATGCCGTGCTGGCGTTCGGCTGGGCCGGCACCAGCCTCGGCATCATCACCAATACGCTGGGGCTGTGGTTCGACAACAAGCGCGGCATGGCGATCAGCCTGGCGTTGAATGGCGCGAGCTTCGGCGGCATCGTCGGCGTGCCGCTGCTGGTGTCCGCGATCGGCTATTTCGGTTTCTCTGGCGCGATGATGGCGTCGGCCGTCGTAATGGTTGCGTTGATGGTGCCGGTGATCCTGCTCTTGGTCGGACGGCCGCCGCTTCACCTGAGTACGGGCGGGTTAGAGGCTGCCGACGCGCCGTCGCCGACGCAAATTCGCGCACGCGCCTTTCGTGACATCGGCTTTCTCTCGGTCTCGTCGGCGTTCGCCCTGGTGCTGTTCGCGCAGGTCGGCTTCATCGTCCACCTGATCGCGTTTCTGGATTCGGTGATCGGGCGGCAGCAGGCGGCGATTGCGGTGGCTCTGTTGACGGCAATGGCGGTGGTTGGCCGTGTGCTGTTTTCCTTCGTGATCGACCGGATGAACCAGCGGCTGGCGTCCTCGCTGTCGTTCGTCAGCCAGGCGGTGGCGCTGCTCATTGTCATCAATGTGCATAACGATTACGTGCTGATCGCCGCCTGCGCGCTGTTCGGCTTTTCCGTCGGCAACCTGATCACATTGCCGGCCCTCATCGTGCAGCGCGAATTCGATCCGCGTTCGTTCGGCGTGCTGGTCAGTTTGATCACGGCGATCAACCAGATCACCTATGCGTTCGGTCCCGGCGTGGTGGGATTGCTGCGGGACCTGTCGGGTAGTTACTCGCTGCCGTTCTACGGCTGCATCGGAGTCGAGCTGACGGCGGCGGTGTTGATCATGATCCGCGGGCGCGGCCCTGCGCGCGTCCAGTAGCGGCGAACGATTTGCGCGGCGGCCGCCGCGTCTTGCTTTCGCCAATAGCGCCTGACGCCGCGGCCCGCAGCAGGCGGCGAAAGGCGGGACACTCCATGTGGCTCGGGGCGGGACAGGCGGCGGCGTGGCGCAGGCCGTCGCGCATGGCGTTGAGCTTGCGGATCGTCCGCTCCAGCTCCTCGGCCTTGGCCGCCAGCATCCGCCGGTCGATGCGCGGCCGGCCGTCGGGTGCGAACATCCTGGCGATCTCATCGAGCGAGAAGCCGGCGGCACGCCCGAGCGCGATCAGCGCCAGCCGGTCCAACACGGCCGGATCGAACAGCCGGCGAAGGCCCCGCCTTCCGTGAGAGGCGATCAACCCCTTCTCCTCGTAGAAGCGCAGGGTCGAGGCGCGAACGCCCGACAATCGAGCCGCCTCTGCGATATCGATGTCTCTCATGCCTTGACCTCAAGTTGACTTGAACTGGCAGAGTGCAGCCATCCGCGCCCATTTGGCAAGCCAGGAAACAGCTCCAACAAAAGGAAGAGATCATGAATGTTGCGCAGCAGCCAGATGACGAACAGGCAAGACTATGGAACGGCCCCGCCGGACGTGGCTGGGTCGAGGCACGGCACGTGCTCGAGGAGATGTTCAATCCCTTCGAGGATTTGCTGGTCCAGGTGGTCGCCGAGGCCGCAGCGAGCTGCGTGCTCGACGTCGGCTGCGGCACGGGTGCCACGACGCTCGCCGTCGCCCGGGCACTCGGTACCAAGGGACACTGCACGGGCATCGACCTCTCGGAACCGATGATCGCCGTGGCACGCGCCCGAGCGGCGCGGGACGGCCAGCCTGCAAGTTTCATCTGCGCCGACGCCCAAGCACACGCCTTCGCGCCCGCAAGTTTCGACATGATCATTTCGCGCCTCGGCGTCATGTTCTTTGCCGACCCGGTGCAGGCGTTCGCCAATCTGCGCCAGGCGGCTCGGCCTGACGCGAGGCTGCGCTTCATCGCCTGGCGGGATGCGGCGGAAAATCCATTCATGACGACGGCCGAGCGGGCGGCAAAGCCGTTGCTGCCCGACCTTCCCGCGCGTCGAGCCGAAGGGCCGGGGCAGTTCGCCTTCGCGGACCGGCGCCGAATCGAGACCATTTTGGCGGCGAGTGGCTGGACAGCGATCGACATCCGGCCGATCGATATCGTCTGCAGCTTTCAAAAGACGGAACTCGCCCGCTACGTCGGCTGGCTTGGACCGGTCGGCCTGTTCCTTCAGGGGGCGGATGAAGGCACCCGTGCACGGGTGATCGAAACCGTCAGCACCGCCTTCGAGCCCTATATACGCGGGCCAGCGGTCTCCTTCACCGCGGCGTGCTGGATGGTGGCAGCGCAGGCTCCAACGGAGGCCATGCATGACTGAAGCGGCAGATTATCTGACATCAGCGGTGCTGATCGGGGCGGGTGCAACCGTCGTGATGGACATCTGGACGATGATCCGGCAGCGGCTGCTTGGCATTCCGTCCCTGGACTATGGTCTGGTGGGCCGCTGGCTCGGCCACCTTGCGCGCGGGCGCCTGCGCCACGACCGGATTGCCGCGTCGCCGCCGCTGCGGGGCGAACGACTGATCGGCTGGTCAGCGCATTACCTGATCGGGATTGTGTTTGCCGGCGTGCTGCTTGCGTTCTTCGGCCTCGATTGGGCGCGCGATCCGACGATCGGCCCGGCACTGTTGGTCGGGATCGGCAGCGTGGCCGCGCCGTTTCTGGTGATGCAACCCGCCATGGGTTTCGGCATTGCCGCGAGCCGCACGTCTCATCCGGCAGCCGCCCGACTGCACAGTCTCGTCACGCATGCGGTGTTTGGCGGCGGTCTCTATGCCGGCGGCTGGCTTACGCACCTGGTGCTACGGTGAATCGCGTTGGCCTACGCCTCCCGCTGCCGCAGCAGATCCTCCAGATCCAGCCGCTTGGTGAACATCGCGAGCGATCCGTCGGGCGCGCGGGGCCATTCTTCTTTCGGCCGGTCGCGATAGAGTTCGACGCCGTTCTGATCGGGGTCGCGCAAATAGAGCGCCTCGCTGACGCCGTGGTCGCTGGCGCCGTCGAGTTCGATGCCGGCCTGGATCACACGATACAGCGCATCCGCCAGCGCTGCGCGGGTGGGATAGAGAATGGCGGTGTGAAACAGGCCGGTGGTGCCCGGCGGCGGCGGATGGCCGCCTTTGCTTTCCCAGGTGTTGAGGCCGATGTGATGGTGATAACCGCCGGCCGAAATGAATGCCGCGCCAGAACCCATCCGCTGCATCACCTCAAAGCCGAGCACGCCGCAATAGAAGCCGAGCGCGCGTTCGAGATCGGCGACCTTGAGATGGACTTGCCCGATCCGCGTGCCGGCAACGATGGGTGGGGATTGGGGCATGTTGTCTCCATTCGGAAGATGACGTGCCCCGGATGCTGCGCAGCGCGAAGCGGTGCACTGCGTCCGGGACACGTAAGCGCGGATTCTCGTCACACAAGATCGGACACTTCTCCATCGGGCAGCCCGAACTCGAACGTATTCAGCGTCATCGAGACCATCGTGTAGTAGCCGCACAATCCAATGACCTCGACAACGCCACGCACGGTGAGCACCTTCACCGCCTCATCGTACAGTCCCTGCGACACGCCATGGCCCTCATGCAGTGACTTGGCGAGATCATAGATCATCTGGCCCTTGGGGTCATCGAAGGCGGGCGTGCGACGGTCGCGGATGTCCTCGATGATTCTCGGGTCCATGCCGCCCTTCAGCGCCAGGCGCTTGTGCGCATACCATTCGTAATGCGACGTCCAGTGCCGCGCGGTGACGAGAATGGCAATCTCGGAAAGCTTTGCCGGAAAGATCGTGTTGAAACGCAGTTGTTCGCCAAGCCGCGTGGCGTGCCGCGCCATCTCCGGGCTATTGAGCCAGGCCATCATCGGTGCCGGCGGGGCGCCGCGCTTGCCGGCGATGGCCTCGTCGTAGGTTTCTTTCTGGTCGGCGCTCATTTCGCCAGGCGAAAGCAACTTCAGCCGCATGCCGGTTTCCTCTTGTTTTTCAATCGTTATCGCCTAGCGCATACACCCGATCGGACAGCGTGACCACCGCCAGAGCGGCATGGGCTGATGTCAGACATATATTGAATTCCGCAACGCGAGGGCTAAGGTCGCTTCCAAACATTCCCACATGGAAACGCCTGATATGTCCGATCTGGAAACATTCCGCCGTGAAACCCGCGCCTGGCTGGAGGCCAATTGTCCGCCGGAAATGCGACGGCCGATGACCTCCGAAAGCGATACCTACTGGGGCGGTCGCAACGCCAAATTCTCCTCCGAACCGCAGCGCGTCTGGTTTGAGCGGATGCGCGACAGGGGCTGGACCGTGCCGGATTGGCCGAAGGAATATGGTGGCGGAGGGCTGGAGCCTGCCGAGCACAAGGTGCTGCGCGAAGAAATGGCGGCGATGGGCGCGCGCTCGCCGCTCTCGAGCTTCGGCATCTGGATGCTTGGGCCAGCGCTGTTGAAGTACGGCACCGAGGCGCAGAAGAAGGAACATCTGCCCAAGATCGCCGCGGGCCTGATCCGCTGGTGCCAGGGCTATTCCGAGCCGAACGCCGGATCGGACCTCGCCTCGCTGCAGACCCGCGCCGACAGCGACGGCGACGATTACATCATTAACGGCCAGAAGATCTGGACGTCCTATGCGAACTATGCCGACTGGATCTTCTGCCTGGTGCGCACCGATCCCACGGCGAAGAAGCATGACGGCATCAGCTTCATCCTGTTCGACATGGCCTCAAAGGGCGTCTCGACCAAGCCGATTCTTCTGATCTCCGGTTATTCGCCGTTCTGCGAAACCTTCTTCGACAATGTGCGGGTGCCGAAATCGCATGTGGTGGGCCAGGTCAACCGCGGCTGGGATGTTGCAAAATATCTGCTGCAGCATGAGCGCGCGATGATCTCGGGCACTGGAGAGCGCGGCATCGGCCGTCCGCTCGGGCAGGTCGCCGCCGACTCCGTCGGTAGCGATGATTCCGGTCGGCTCGACGATGCGATGCTGCGCAGCCAGATTGCGGCGTTCGACATCGACGAGGCGGCGTTTGCGGCCGTGGCTGAGCGCGCGATCGATCTCGCCAAGGCCGGCCAGTCGCATCCGGCGTTTTCATCGGCGATGAAATATTACGGCACCGAGCTCAACAAGCGCCGACATGAAATCCTGATGTCAGCCGGCGGCATTGATTCGCTGGAATGGGAAAGCGAGCGCTCCAGAGGCGGCGCACGTCCACGCGCCTGGTTGCGCACCAAGGCGAACTCGATCGAGGGCGGCACCAGCGAGGTGATGCTCGGCATCGTCGCCAAGCGCATCCTCGATCTGCCGGGGGCGTAGCACCGCCTCCTCCGTCGTCCCTGCGAAAGCACTAGGGCATCTACACGCTTGCCGGGCCATATACGAGGAGTTGGAAGCGAGCCATTCCCATGTGGAAGGTGATTGGTCCAGGTGGGCGATGAGAGGCGTAACCGGTCCATCCGCCGAGCTTTGCGATGATCCATGCCGCCCAGGCGACAGTGTTGGGGCGATGGTGGTTCTTCTGGAGCTCGGTGCGGCCTTTCAGGGTTTTGTTGATGGCCTTGAGCGCTTCGATCTCGTCCGGCGTGAACACAAATTCGACCTGCAATTGTTCGCCGCCATTGCGGGCTTGAACGAGCTGGATGACGATACATGCTACTCTGGTGGCGATCGCCACGAGTTTGATCAGGCCTTCAGCGCTGTCGAGCTGACTATCCTCGATGCGCAGACCCTGGCTCTTCAGCGAGCGAAAGAGCTGTTCGATGATCCAGCGCTGCTTGTACCAGGAGACGATCCGCCAGGCATCGGCGGCGGTGACGACCGGATGAGTGGTCAGGAGCAACCAATGAATGGGCTTGGCGCTCTTCGGGGGGTGCAACTCGACGACCTCCACGAAGCTGACTTTGACGCCCTGTGGCAGGTCTTTCACGCCGGGGCGCTGCGGTCGTTTGAGCACAACGGTTCCGAGGCGCATGGAGAGGTGGGCCTGGCGACCGTGGCGATCCATTCGCTTTGGTAGATCGATCACCGCCTTGTCGCAGAAGCGGGCCCGCGCGACCGCCTGATAAAGCGTGCCGCCATCGACCAGCGCATGGTCGTGCATGGCGCGCGACAGGAGGTGGACATTGTCAGCGGGTGTCAGCGACCAGTGAGCAAAGAAATCCCCCTCGCGGTCGTTGACGACGGTGATCATACGAGCAGCGACCAGAACCTCGCAGCCTTGCTTAGCCGTCGTCACCCAGCGCGCCGATTCCTTGTCGGCCAAGGCGCGCTTCTCGTGAGCGATCCTGGCCTTGCGCTTGCGCGTCCACACCTCACCGCCGGTGAGCCCGAGACAGACCCCGCTATCGGCATCGACCGCCATCATGGCATGCAGCAGCACGCCGCGAGCATTGCCTTTGCCGACCTTGCCCAAGTCGCGCCGATGTCCCGGACGAGTGTGGAAGTTGATCTCGCTGGTGTCCTGGATCGACAGCACATGACGCCCGCTGACCGCCATCGACGTCTGCAGGCTCCAGCCTTCAATCAGCTTGTCGATCGTGACTTGCGGATTGTTCACAAACCGCCAGAACGCCATGTTCGCGGCCCAGTTGCCCTGCGCCATCTGGCGCAAACAGACACTGCGCGTGCAAAGCATAGCCCGGAGAAGCGCCGCCCCCTTTTATCGAGGCGAACGTCTCCAAACTTACCCAGGGACAAATCCGGTTCCTGCTGCATCTCTGGCGCTCCTTCGAATCAAAGCGCCAGAGAGAGAATCATACAAAACGCTGCGGCGAACGCACATCATGCCGCCCCGAGTCAATCTGTCGCGTCCCCAAGACGTGTAGATGCCCTAGTGCGAAAGCAGGGACCCATAACCACCGCTGTCTGAGTACTGTGACGCTAGCACCATTCATAATCGATAAGCCGCGGCGTATGGGTCCCTGCTTTCGCAGGGACGACGAAGTAGCTTAATTCTCTTCTGAAACGGAATTCATCGATGCCCCTCGTCCTCACCGAAGAACAATCCATGCTGCGCGACAGCGCGCGCGGCCTTATCAGCGACAAGGCGCCGGTGTCGCATCTGCGCAGCTTGCGCGACAGCAAGGACGAAACGGGCTTTTCCCGCGAGCTCTGGAAGGCGTTTGCCGAGATGGGCTTTTCCGGCCTGCTGGTGCCCGAAAATTTCGGCGGCAGCGGGCTCGGCTGCGTCGAGGCCGGCATCGTGATGGAGGAAATCGGTCGCACTTTGATGCCGTCGCCGTTCCTGTCGACCGCGGTGCTGGCGGTATCGGCACTGTCGCGCGGTGGAAGTGACGCGCAAAAGTCCGCACATCTGCCGAAGATTGCGGACGGATCGCTGCTGGCGGCGCTCGCGATCGATGAAGGCGCAAAACATCGCCCGCTGCAGATCAATTTGCAGGCGGTGCGCTCCGGCAACGGCTTCAAGCTGAACGGCGCGAAGGCGCTCGTGGTCGACGGCCACACCGCCGATCTCCTGATCGTCGCGGCACGCACCGGCGGCGCGGCCGGCGAGCGCGATGGTCTGACGCTGTTTCTGGTCGATCCCAAGGCGAAGGGAGTTGCGATCGAACGCACGGTGATGGTCGATGCGCATAACGCGGCGCGGATCGAATTCAGCAATGTCGACGTCAATGCCGATCAGGTGCTCGGCGAGGTCGACCAGGGCGGCGCGTTATTGGAGGGCGTGCTCAATATCGGCCGCGGCGCGGTAGCTTCCGAAATGGTAGGCTTGAGCGAAGAGGTGTTCGGCCGCACCGTCACCTATCTCAAGGAACGCAAGCAGTTCGGCAAACTGATCGGCGAATTCCAGGCACTGCAGCACCGCGCCTCCCAGCTCTATATTGATATCGAGATCACCCGCGCGGCCGTTCTGAAGGCGCTGCAGACCCTCGACGGCGATTTCGAGCGCGCTGGCGCCGCGGTCGCGGTTGCCAAGGCACGCGCCGGCACCACGGCGACGCTGGCGGTGCAAGAGGGCGTGCAGATGCACGGCGGCATGGGCATGACCGACCAGTTCGACATCGGCTTCTTCATGAAGCGCGCCCGCGTCTGCCAGGAATTGTTCGGCGACAGCAATTACCACGCTGATCAGTTGGCGCGGATGAAGGGGTATTGATCGTCCCGAAGCGGCGCGTCATGCACCGCTGTCATCGCCCGGCCTTGTGCAATTGCGCACTGGGACCGGGCGACCCAGTATTCCAGAGACGGCAATGCTTGAGCCGATGGGCCGCGGCGTACTGGGTCACCCGCCTTCGCGGGTGACGACATTTTATGGTGGTTGAGAGACCTACCGTATCGGCGGGGCGTACTGAATTCCGCCGTTGCTCCACAGCGAATTCAGGCCGCGCGGGATCTTCAGCTTCGATCCCTCGCCGACATTGCGGTCGTACATCTCGCCGTAATTGCCGACGTGGCGGATGATGCGGGCGGCCCAGTCCTTCGGCAGGCCGAGGTCTTCGCCATAGGCGCCTTCGGTGCCGACCAACCGCATCACGTCGGGCTTCTTCGACTTCAGCGCCTCGTCGATGTTCTTCGAGGTGATGCCGAGCTCCTCGGCGTTGATCATTGCATACAGCGTCCACTTCACGAGCATCATCCAGTCGTCGTCGCGCTGGCGCACCACGGGCGCGAGCGGCTCCTTGGAGATGACGTCGGGCAGGATGACATGATCGCTCGGCTGGATCAGGTTCAAGCGAAGCGCGTAGAGCTGGGAAACGTCGGCGGTGAAGGTGTCGCACTTGCCGCCCTCATAGGCCTTGAGCACGTCTTCCAGCTTGGGAAACTTGACCTCGGTATACTTCATGTTGTTGGCGCGGAAATGGTCGGCGACATTGAGCACCGTCGTTGTGCCCTCCTGCACGCAAACCTTGCTGTTGTTGAGGTCCAGCGCGGAATCGATGTTGCGCGAGCGCGGCAGCATGAAGCCCTGGCCGTCATAATAGGCGACCGCCGGGAAATAGAGGGCGTAGTTGCTCTCGCGGGACATGCTCCAGGTCGTGTTGCGGGAGAGGATGTCGACCTTGCGGCTCTGCAGCTCCTTGAAGCGCTCGTTGGCATCCAGCGCTACGAATTTCGCCTTCTTGGGATCGTCGAAGATCGCCGCGGCCACTGCGCGGCAGAAATCGACGTCGAATCCGGTCCAGTCGCCCTTGTCGTCGGGGATCGAGAAGCCGGGCAAGCCCTTGTTGACGCCGCACAGCACTTCGCCGCGGCGGATGGTCCGCTTCAGCGTCTTGGTGTCGTAACGCTCATAGGTGATCGCGCCAGCCGCAATCGCGATTGCGACAGCCAGCCCAATCAGGAGGCCGCCTCGAAATGTCCGTAGCATTTTTTGAACTCACTAAGTCGGAGGGAATGGATCGGCCAGAGCGGCCGCGTCGCAATTACAGTTCCGGCTTCTGCCGGATAATCACCTTGGTGCCGACAGGCACGCGCTCATAGAGATCGGTGACGTCGGCGTTGACCAGCCGGAAGCAGCCGGACGAGACGGCGGTGCCGATGGTGTCGGGCCGGTTGGTGCCGTGGATACGGTAGACGGTGGTGCCGAGATACATCGCGCGCGCACCGAGCGGGTTGCCGGGGCCGCCAGCCATGAAACGCGGCAGATAGGGCTGGCGCGCGATCATCTCCGGCGGTGGCGTCCAGTCCGGCCACTCCGCCTTGCGGGTGATGTTCACAAGCCCCTGCCATTGAAATCCTTCGCGGCCAACGCCGATGCCGTAACGCAGGGCACGGCCGTTGCCCTGGATCAGGTAGAGGTGGCGCTCGGCCGTGACGACGATGATGGTGCCCGGCGGTTCGTTGGTGCGATAGAGCACCGCGGTCTTCCTGAACTGCGGATCGAGTTCGACGGATTCATCGGGCAGCAGACCGGGCTGGTCGCCGACGTCGGGCTGCCGCATCTGCGCCTGGCTCTGCGAGGCCGAAAGGACCAGACCGCCGGCGGCGATCACCATCCAGATCAGGTGCCGAAATTTTGTCATCGCAAAAATTCTCCTTGTTGGCGCGGCGGCCAAATGGTTGGCGCTTTGGCAAATCAGCGGAACCATCAAATCTCAGGGCTGGCTTGATGGCAAGTTTAGGGCGAATGCGGCGGATACGTGACTGAAATGTCGTCCATTTTCGTGGTCCACCAAATTCATGGGATATCCCGCCTGCCTTATTTCGGCGCGATCCACAGCCGCAGCAAAAACGAAAACAGCACGACGGTGCCGACGCCGCCGAGCCAGAGCGCGGCAAACCACAGCAAGCGCTGCATCAGAGGACGACGGGCCGGCTCGTTGGGCTTCAATGGTATCCACTCTCGGGTTTGACCTTGCCGCGAAACACCCAATAGGCCCAGGCGGTATAGCCGAGGATCAGCGGGATCAGCCCGGCGACGCCGACCAGCATGAAGAGCTGGCTGTTTTCCGGCGCCGCCGCCTGCCAGATCGTGATGCTCTGCGGCACGATATAGGGATACATGCTGATGCCGAGCCCGGCATAGGACAGCGCGAACAACGCCAGCGTCAGGAAGAACGGCTGGTAGTCGTATTTGTTGGCGAGACTGCGCAGCAACAGGGCGGTGACTACAGCAACCGAAATCGGTACCTGTGCCGTCATGAGGACGTTCGGCCAGGCGAACCAGCGCTCGGTGTACTGTATATGGAGGAACGGCGTCGCGATGCTGACCGCGCCGATCGCGCCCAGCATCGTGAGCAAAAATATCCAGCTCAGATGATAGGCGCGGTCACGCAACTCGCCTTCGGTTTTCATGACCAGCCATGTCGCCCCGAGCAGCGAATAGCCGATCACGAGCGAGATGCCGGTCAGGATGCTGAACGGCGTCAGCCAGTCCCACCAGCCTCCCGCATAGTGCCGCCCCTCGACGTGCACGCCCTGCAGGATGGCGCCGAGCGCGATGCCCTGCGCCAGCGTCGCCAGCAACGACCCACCGAAAAAGGCGATGTCCCACCTGTTTCGCGCCTTGGTCGTGCGCCAGCGGAATTCGAAGGCGACGCCGCGGAATACGAGGCCGAGCAGCATCGCAATCATCGGCGTGTACAGCGCCGGCATCAGCACGGCATAGGCGAGCGGGAAGGCCGCCATCAGGCCGCCGCCGCCGAGCACCAGCCAGGTTTCGTTGCCGTCCCACACCGGGGCGACGCTGTTCATGATGACGTCGCGGTCGCGCTTGTCCGGAAACAGCGGAAACAGAATGCCGAGCCCGAGATCGAAGCCGTCCATCACGACATAGACGAACACGGCAAAGGCGATGATGAAGGCCCAGACGGTGGCGAGGTCGACCGCGATGTTCATGAGCCGACCCCCTGGGCAGCCGGCGTGATGCCGGCGGTGCGGATCGGCGCCTCGTGTGATGACGGCCCCTCTTCACCCGGATGCGGCGGCGCCGCCATCAGGCGCAGCAGGTAGATCACGCCGGCGGCGAACACCGCGAAATAGACGATGATGAAGGCGATCAGCGAGGAGGCGACGGCCGGTGCCGCCAGCGGCGAGGCGGATTCAACCGTGCGCAGCAATCCATAGACCGTGAACGGCTGGCGGCCGACTTCGGTGGTGATCCAGCCCGCGAGCACGGCGATGAAGCCCGCGGGGGCCATTGCGACCGCGAACATGTGCAACAGCCGGGAATCGTAGAGCTTGCCCTGAATACGCATCAACAGGCTGAACAAGCCAAGCGCCAGCATGAGCAGTCCCATGCCGACCATGATCCGGAACGACCAGAACGTGATGGCGACCGGCGGCCAGTTTTCGCGCGGGACCGTGTCGAGGCCGGCCATCGGCGCGTCCGTCGAGTGTTTTAGAATCAGCGATCCCAATTTCGGCACTTCGACCGCATAGTCGACCCTGCCGGCGCTCTGATTGGGCAGGCCGAACAGGATCAGGGGCGCGCCGTCCTTGTGGCTCTCGAAGTGGCCCTCGATCGCCATGATCTTCACCGGCTGGTGCTCCAGCGTGTTGAGCCCGTGCTGATCCCCGGCGATGATCTGAATCGGCGCCACCAGCGTCGCCATCCACATCGCCATCGAAAACATCACGCGCGGGCCGGCGAGGTGCCGATCGCGCAACAGGTGCCAGGCACCGACTGCGCCGACCACCAGTGCCGTGGTCAGATACGCCGCCAGCACCATGTGCACGAGACGGTATGGGAACGACGGATTGAAGATCACTTTCAGCCAGTCGGCGGCGATGAACTGACCGGCCTCATTGACGGTGTGGCCGGTCGGCGTCTGCATCCAGGAATTGGCCGACAGAATCCAGAACGCCGAAATCAGCGTCCCGATCGCGACCATCAGCGTCGCCAGAAAATGCAGTTTTGGACCGACGCGGTTCAGGCCGAACAGCATCACACCGAGGAAACCCGCTTCGAGGAAGAATGCGGTGAGCACCTCATAGGCCATCAACGGCCCGATCACCGGGCCGGTCTTGTCGGAAAAGGCCGACCAGTTGGTGCCGAACTGGTAGGACATCACGATGCCCGACACCACGCCCATCGCGAAGGCGACGGCGAAGATCTTCAGCCAATAGTTGAACAGGTTGATGTAGACCTCGCGCCCGGTTGCGAGCCACAGCGCTTCGAGCACGGCGAGGTAGCTGGCGAGCCCGATCGAGAAGGCGGGAAATATGATGTGGAACGACATCGTGAAAGCAAACTGCGCCCGGGCCAATACGACCGCATCCCAGCCTTCGAACATCGACACCACCCGTCGCTAGTTTCGCCGGCCGCAATCTTTTTTTAAAACTGGATGACAGTTTTTCGGAGATCGCGCCCGGACCCGGCGCGGAGCCTACCACGCCGGGTGCGACGATAGTACCCGCGCGCGCTGCGCGGATCGGCATTTCAGCTATTCGCGTTCAGGAGCCCGGCGACCGTGCGCTCGATCTGCTCGTATTGACCCTCGCCATCGTGCTGGAATACGATCTTTCCGTTCTGGTCGACGATGTATTGCGCCGGCCAATAGCGGTTGCGGTAAGCGTTCCAGGTTCGCGAGTCGTTATCTTGCGCCACCGGATAAGTGATGCCGTGCCGCTTCAGCGCGGCCTGAACGTTGGACGCAGACCGCTCGAACGGAAATTCCGGCGTGTGAATGCCGACGACGACGAGGCCACGGTCCTTATATTTGGCGTAGAGCGCGGTGACATGCGGCAGCGTGTTCACGCAGTTGACGCAGCCATAGGTCCAGAAATTCACCAGCACAACCTTGCCGCGGAGATCGGCGAGCTTGAGCGGCGCCGAGTTGAACCAGTTGCCGAGACCGACGAAATCGGGCGCGGTGGCTGGCGCCGCGGCGACGGTAAGCGGCGTTTCCAGCGCGCGTGGCGCCTCGCCACTGGCGGCAGGTAACGCTGAACCCGCGAGAGATGCTGCAACGATGGCAGCCGATGCGGCGAGCGAACGTAGATTCATGGCAATCTCCATTGCATCAGAGGCCGATCTGGCCGTTGGGGTAAAATCCGGTCAGCCACGACACGATCAGCGTGTCGTATTGGAAGTAAGACAGCAGCGCGAAGGCTATGACGACGATGCCGAATCCCTGCTGCAGCCGCGGCGCGATCCGTGCGACGCTGCGAACGCGGGTGGTGACGGCCTGGCCGCCATAAGCGATCGCGAGCATTGGCAAGCCCGCGCCGATTGCGTAGACGACCAGCAGCAGGCTGGCCCAGGCGGTGTCGTTCGACGTGGCGATGACGGTCAGGATCGAGCCGAGGACCGGTCCGGCGCAAGGCGTCCAGACCAGGCCGAGTGTCGTGCCGAGCACGAAGCCGCCGATCATTCCCTGCCGGGAGGCCGCCGCAGCGCCGGCGAAGCCGCCGATGCGAACCGACAGCCATTCGAACGGCGCCGGCCAGATCATCAATAATCCAAAGCCGACTAGAAGAATCGCGGCGGCGTTGCGCAGATGATTGGGATCGAAATCGAATGCGCGCGTGATCGCGCCCAGCAGCAATGCCACCATCGAGAATGACATCACAAAGCCGAGCGCGATCATTGCCGGCCGCGCCTTGCCGGTCTGGCCGACCGATGCCCCGAGGAGGATAGGCAGCACTGGCAGCGTGCAAGGCGCGGCCACAGTGACGACGCCTGCGAGCAGCGCGAGTACGAGATTGAGCATCGAAAGCATCCATCACCAGTCCCGGCGAGACATTGCCGGGTGCATGATGGACTTCGCGGTGACGGGGCGGGGCGTTACGCCAGCGGCGCTTCAGCCGGCGTCACGTCCGTGTGAGACTCGTTCGGCCCGCGTACACGGAATCCGGAGCCCAAAACAGAGCGACCCGGCTGGGGGGCATCCCGGCCGGGTCGTTGGAGGTCGCTTGGGAGTCTGGAGCTTGGGAGGTAAAGAAGCATTCAGCGGGGGGTCTCGCTGTCGTAGGAGATCACACAGATCTCCTTGGGACTCTTGGTGCCGCAATCGACCACCTGTTCGCGCACGAACGTCGAACCGGCGTCGCGCTGAGCGCGAGGCTGAACGTTCTGGGCCGACAGGGTGGCCAGGGTTGCGACGGCGCCGAGCGGGACGATGAAAAAGCGGAAGGACGGCTTCAGCATGTTCGCTCTCCTGTTCGGCGTTGGCGTTTACGTCGGTGGTGATCGGTATAGGGGTGAGCTTTTCCGGGTGATGTCGTGAAATGTTTCATTTGTTTCGTCGGAAGTAATCTTTGTCCGTCGAAACCGCCCCGTTTTTCCGTCCCTATCGCCAATCTAACTGTTTGAAATCGCTTGTCTTTAGGCGGCGATGCTGTCCACGCCGGCGCCCTTAAGCAACTCGGCCAATTGTTTGCGGGCATAGAACATGCGGGTCTTCACCGTGCTCTGGGGGATACCGATGATCGCGCCGGCCTCTTCCACGGACTTCTCGTGGTAGTAGACCAGGTTGATGATCTCGCGATGTGCCGGCGACAGCTTGGCGACGCAGGCGCGCAGGATGGCGCTGGTGTTGCTGCGGTCGAGCGAGGCTTCCGGCGTGTCGGCCTCGTCGGGGATCTCCAGCACGTCGTCCTGCTCGATGTCCTCATGCTTGCGCTGGCGCAGCGCGGTCAGCGCCTTGAAGCGGGCGATCGACAGCAGCCAGGTCGAAACCTGCGAGCGGCCCTCGAACTGGGCGGCGGTCCGCCACACGTCGAGGAACACCTGGCTGACGAGGTCTTCGGCCATCGTGGTGTCACGCACCATGCGCAGCACGAAGCGGTAAACCCGGACGTTATGACGGGAGTAAAGCACATGCATCGCCGTGCGGTCGCCCTTGGCAATACTCTGCAGCAGCGTTTCGTCCGATGTCGCGCGGGCGGCGGCAATCGACTTCTTGGCTGCGGCGTTGATGGCGATGACGTTCGACATGACAGGCTCCCCTTGCGCCACGAGGTGCGGCGTTCCGTTGGGAGAATTGTTAATGAGCCTCCGTTTCGGGATGTCTGCTCGAAAAGGGGAAAATGGTTTCGTGCGGCAGAGAATTGTTTCGTTGCAGGGCCCGCGACGAAACATTCGGGGACAAAATGCCAGTAATTTCAATATGCGGAAAATTGGAAGAGATGAGATTTGGGTCCCGGAACAAATCCCGTCGTCCCGGACAAGCGAGCGTAGCGAGCGCGATCCGGGATCCATAACCACCGATGTTGATTATCGAAATACGCTGGAGCCCCAGCCAGGCGAAATTACGAACGCCTGTGGTTATGGGCCCCTGCGTTCGCAGGGGCGACATGTTGAGAGGTCCTCGCCTCTATCCCGTCGTCCCTGCGTTCGCACTAGGGCATCTACACGCTTGCCGGGCCATATACGAGGAGTTGGAAGCGAGCCATTCCCATGTGGAAGGTGATTGGTCCAGGTGGGCGATGAGAGGCGTAACCGGTCCATCCGCCGAGCTTTGCGATGATCCATGCCGCCCAGGCGACAGTGTTGGGGCGATGGTGGTTCTTCTGGAGCTCGGTGCGGCCTTTCAGGGTTTTGTTGATGGCCTTGAGCGCTTCGATCTCGTCCGGCGTGAACACAAATTCGACCTGCAATTGTTCGCCGCCATTGCGGGCTTGAACGAGCTGGATGACGATACATGCTACTCTGGTGGCGATCGCCACGAGTTTGATCAGGCCTTCAGCGCTGTCGAGCTGACTATCCTCGATGCGCAGACCCTGGCTCTTCAGCGAGCGAAAGAGCTGTTCGATGATCCAGCGCTGCTTGTACCAGGAGACGATCCGCCAGGCATCGGCGGCGGTGACGACCGGATGAGTGGTCAGGAGCAACCAATGAATGGGCTTGGCGCTCTTCGGGGGGTGCAACTCGACGACCTCCACGAAGCTGACTTTGACGCCCTGTGGCAGGTCTTTCACGCCGGGGCGCTGCGGTCGTTTGAGCACAACGGTTCCGAGGCGCATGGAGAGGTGGGCCTGGCGACCGTGGCGATCCATTCGCTTTGGTAGATCGATCACCGCCTTGTCGCAGAAGCGGGCCCGCGCGACCGCCTGATAAAGCGTGCCGCCATCGACCAGCGCATGGTCGTGCATGGCGCGCGACAGGAGGTGGACATTGTCAGCGGGTGTCAGCGACCAGTGAGCAAAGAAATCCCCCTCGCGGTCGTTGACGACGGTGATCATACGAGCAGCGACCAGAACCTCGCAGCCTTGCTTAGCCGTCGTCACCCAGCGCGCCGATTCCTTGTCGGCCAAGGCGCGCTTCTCGTGAGCGATCCTGGCCTTGCGCTTGCGCGTCCACACCTCACCGCCGGTGAGCCCGAGACAGACCCCGCTATCGGCATCGACCGCCATCATGGCATGCAGCAGCACGCCGCGAGCATTGCCTTTGCCGACCTTGCCCAAGTCGCGCCGATGTCCCGGACGAGTGTGGAAGTTGATCTCGCTGGTGTCCTGGATCGACAGCACATGACGCCCGCTGACCGCCATCGACGTCTGCAGGCTCCAGCCTTCAATCAGCTTGTCGATCGTGACTTGCGGATTGTTCACAAACCGCCAGAACGCCATGTTCGCGGCCCAGTTGCCCTGCGCCATCTGGCGCAAACAGACACTGCGCGTGCAAAGCATAGCCCGGAGAAGCGCCGCCCCCTTTTATCGAGGCGAACGTCTCCAAACTTACCCAGGGACAAATCCGGTTCCTGCTGCATCTCTGGCGCTCCTTCGAATCAAAGCGCCAGAGAGAGAGAATCATACAAAACGCTGCGGCGAACGCACATCATGCCGCCCCGAGTCAATCTGTCGCGTCCCCAAGACGTGTAGATGCCCTAGTGCGTTCGCAGGGACGACAAAGAAAGCCTAACCCTTCTCGCCGGTCGGCGAGAACAGGTAGCCGCCGCCTCGGATGGTGCGGATCACGGCGGGCTTGGTGGGGTCGATTTCGATCTTGCGGCGGATACGCATGATGCGCAGATCGACGGCGCGGTCGAAGGCTTCGGCGTCGCGCGCATTGGCCAATTCCAACAGCCGCTCGCGCGACAACACCCGCTTCGGATTCGCCGCGAATACTTTCAAGAGGCCGAATTCGGAGGCCGTCAGCGGATGCTCGTTGCCTTCGTCGTCGCGCAGCGCCTGGGCTTCGAGGTCGAGCCATTTGGTGCCGAACCGCACCAGTTGTTCCTTCTCCGCCTTGGCTGCCGCGGGCTCGGGCGTCGCCGTCTTGGCCGGCGTGCTGCGGCGAAGCACGGAGCGGATGCGCGCCATCAGCTCGCGCAGCTCGCAGGGCTTTGCGATGTAGTCGTCGGCGCCGAGTTCGAGGCCGACGACGCGGTCGATCGGGCTTGCGGTCGCCGTCAGCATGATGACGGGGACGTTGATGCGGCTCTTGAGGTCGCGAATGATCGAA
Source organism: Bradyrhizobium sp. AZCC 1578 (assembly GCF_036924675.1). Taxonomy (NCBI): domain Bacteria; kingdom Pseudomonadati; phylum Pseudomonadota; class Alphaproteobacteria; order Hyphomicrobiales; family Nitrobacteraceae; genus Bradyrhizobium; species Bradyrhizobium sp. AZCC 1578. The sequence continues at coordinate 3,482,604 of NZ_JAZHRZ010000001.1, read as the reverse complement.
AGCCCATCTTCCTCGGGCATGTTGAGGTCGAGCACGACGAGGTCGGGCACGGCGTTCTCGATCTCCTTGCGCAGGCTCTTTCCCCCGTCGCACAAGGTGACGCCGAAGCCGTGCATCTTGAGGTAATCACCGACCATCTCGCGGGCCGGCGCCTCGTCGTCGACGATGAAGATATGCGGGCTCTGGGTCATGTCGTCTCTGTCGCAGGCAGTGTAACCGTAAATGTCGATCCCTGCCCGGGTCCGGCACTTTCCGCAGTCACATGGCCGCCATGCATGTCGATAATACGTTTGACGATCGACAGACCGAGGCCGGTCGAGCTTTCGCCGGCGGTCGGCTTGGCCGAGAGCCGCTGGAAGCGGCCGAACAGCCGGCCGAGATCCTCCGGCGAAAGGCCGGCGCCCTGGTCGGCGATGCGAATCACCGTGTCGCTGCCTTCATGGCTCACAGTGACCGTGATCTTGCCGCCGATCGGCGAATACTTGATGGCGTTGCTGACGAGGTTGTCGATCGCCTCGCGGATCCGGTCGGCGTCGCACATGGTAACGATATTCGGCGGGGCTGACACCGTGACGGCCTGCTGCTTGTTGACGGCCGAGGGCAGGTTGGAATCGGCGACCTCGGTCACGAGCGCGGCGACATCGACCGGTTCGCGGCGGATGGTGATGTCGAAGGCATCCGCCATTGCATCCGAAATCAGGTGATCGACCATCGAGGTCAGGCGTTTGGTGGCATCCCTGATGTGCTCGACCTGCGCGGTGACGTTCTCCTTCGGCGAGCCCGCGCCGATCAATTCGGTCAACATCTCGGTGCGGCCGAGGATCACGCCGAGCGGGTTCTTCAAATCGTGCGCCACGGTGCCGAGAATTTCGTTCTTGAAGCCGTTGGCGCGCTGCAGCCGCAGCCACTGCGCCGAGAGCCTGCGGTTGGCCTGCATCAGCGCGCGGGTGCGCTGGGCGACGCGGTCCTCGAGCTGGGTGTTGGCCTCATGCAGTTGGCGATAGAGGATGACGTTGTCGAACGCGATCGACAGCCGGCTGGAGAAAATCTCGACCAGCGCGCGGTCGGTATCGGAAAGCTGGCGCTCGGCCTGCAACAGCACCACCACTTCGCGGCCGCTGCCGGTCCGCAAGTACAGCACGCTGCGGTGGTCGGCGAATTCGTTCTTGCGGCGCTGGAAGGCGGCCTCCACCATTTGCCGCAAGTCCGGATCGAGCGCCTTGGAGCTGGTCGTGCCGATGAACCGGCTGTAACAGCCCGAGCCCGCCAGCACCGAGAATTCGCTCCCCGGGGCGCCGTCGTCGCGCAGCACCAGAATGCCGGCGCAGTCGACATTGAGCAGCGAGGCGAGCTGCGTCAGCACGCCTTCCGCCAGCCGCTGCATCGATTTGAAATCGTACAGCGTCGAGGCGGCGTCGATGATGATTTCAAGCCCGCGCCTTGTCTGCACCATGCGCTCGAGCTGCTGGTAGCTGCGCAGCGCCGCGGTCAGCGAGGTGAACAGCTTGTCGGCTGTCAGCTCGGTCTTGGCCTTGTAGTCGTTGATGTCGTACTGGACGATGACGCGGCGCTCGGGCGCCTGCCCGGGCTGGCCGGTGCGCAGGATGATGCGGACGGTCTCGTTCTTGATCTCGTTGCGGATGTATTCGACCAGCTCCAGGCCCGCGACGTCGGTCTCCATGATGACGTCGAGCAGCACGGCCGCGATGTCCGGATTGTCGCGCATCAAGATGCGGCCTTCGGCCGCGGAATAGGCCGACAGGATCTCCAGCGTCGCGCCGTTGAGACTGTAATCGCTGAGCGCAAAGCGCGTGCCCTCGTGCACGGCGGCATCGTCGTCGATGACGGCGATCTTCCACTTGCGCGCGGACGAGTCCTCCGGAGCCAATCCGGTATCGTCGATCAGGTGGAGGACATCGTCCTGTTCGGCCATTGCGAAGTTCCGTCGGCTGCTGTCTGGTCTGTACTCGTGGATACGGCTGTCGATCCGCCCCTGGCGACTTTCGGCATGATAATGCGGAATGTGGTGCCTTGTCCCAGCCTTGACTCCAGCATCATCCGGCCGCCGAGCTGTTGAGTGACAAGATTATAGACGATATGCAAGCCCAGTCCGGTGCCGCCCTCGTTGCGGCGCGTCGTAAAGAACGGGTCGAATGCCTGCCGTTGCACGTCCGGCGTCATTCCGGCCCCGTTATCGGCAAAGATGATCTCGACATCGTCGCTGCCGCGCGCCCGGGCCGAGATCGTGATCGCGCCGGAGCGGCCATCAGCAAAGGCATGATTGGCGGCATTGAGGAAAAGATTGGTTAATATCTGGCCGTACGAGCCGGGATAGCCGTCAATGACGAGCCCTTCCGGCACCTCGACCGACAGCGTGATCGCCGCTTTCTTCAACACCGGCCTTAAGCTCGCGACGATCTGGTCGGTGGCCTCGCTCAGGTTGAATTGCCGGCGCTCGGCGTGCGAGCGGTCGACCGCCACCTGCTTGAACGACTGGATCAGCTCGCCGGCGCGGTGCAGGTTCGCTACCAGTTGCTGGGCGGCGTCGCGCGAGCTCTTGACGAATTCGTCGAGCTTGGAGCGACGGAGCGGCCCGGTCCGCAACTCGGATTCGAAGGTTTCAGCCCGGCGCGCAAAGCTCGACGCCACCGTCAGGCTGATGCCGATCGGGTTGTTCACCTCATGGGCGACGCCGGCGACCAGCCCGCCGAGCGCCGCCAGCCGCTCGGCGTCGATCAGGTTCTGCTGCGCGGTGTTGAGCTCGAGCAGCGCGCTCTCGGCTCTTTCCTTCGAGGCGCGCAGTTCGTCCTCGGTCTTGCGCTTGGCGATGGCGTTCTCGCGGAAGACGTCCACCGCACGCGCCATGGCGCCGACCTCGTCTCTCGCGGTGGTGCCCTGCACCCGGCGATCGTAATTGCCCGACGTGATTGCATGCATCGCCGCCAGGATCTGCTGCAGCGGCAGACGGATCGAGAGCGCGATCAAGACGCCGGCGGACAGGATGATGCCGAGGAACATCACGGCGATCGACAGCACCCGGCGCGAGATGCCTGACAGCGTCTTGTCAAAAGTCTCCTGCGCCTTTTGCTCGCGCTGGCGCATCTTGTCCGATAGCTCGTCGATGACCGCAATGGCCTCGGCCTGGCTGGCATCGATGGTATTGCGCAACAGTTCGGTCCGGACCGCGAGCTGTTCGGTCAGTTTGGCCATGCCCTCGCGCAGCGCCACGGTCCGGGCCTGCAACCGCGTCAGCGCCATGCGCTGCAAATCATTATCTGCCAGATCGGTCATCACGGGGATGGTCTTCTCGATCGTCTCGGTATTCCTGCGGGCGTCCTCGGCGGAGCCTGAGGCGGGCGACAGGTAATAGGCATTGGCGGCAACCAGCATGGCCGTAAACGCCTCGCGCGACTTTCCGAGCGCGGGCCAGATCTGCGCGTCGCGATGCCCGGTGGCGCCTTCGATGATCGAATACAGCCCGGCCATCTCCCGGGCCGGTCCCAGCACCTGCTGCTCATAGGTCTTGGTGATGGTGGCCTGCACGGCGCGCAATTCGCCGAAGCCGTTGAGGAAACGGTCGGTGACCTGTTCGAGCCGCTCGACTGACCCCGATAGCATCGGGTCGTTCGAGGCGCGCGTCGTGAGCGTGCCCAGTACGGCCTCTCGCAGCAGCAGGATCTCGGCGAACAGCTCAGGGCTTGGCTGGTTGATGTAGCGGTGGATCAGGTTGTGCAGCCGGCTGGTTTCGCTTTCGAGGTGCGCCAGGATCTTGTCTGATTCCCGCACCTGCCGGACGTCGTCCCATGCAGAGCCCAGCACGTTGGCGCCGTTCCAGATCAAGACGGCGAGCACCATGACGACGGCGGAGTTCAATCCCGCGATCGACAGAATCCGCCATCGGATCGGCACCGCGCGGAGCCATTGGACGACGTGAAAGCGCCCGCGCGCGGCGAAGCTCGCCGGCCGTTCCGCTGGTCGCTGCTGTTGCGGCGCGCCGGTCAAATCCACTCCACTCTGCGAAGGCGCCCGACCAATAACGGCGCCACCGTCCCGATCAATGCAACGTTGGTACGGTGGAGATCGATCGCACCGGTCCAGGTCTGTCCGGAACGGTCCTGTTCCGTGCCGCACGGGCGGGAATGGAACATTTCGATCCGATACCTGTCGTTTCGGGGATCGGCGGCAGGAAATCCGCGCGCAAAAACGCCCGTTGAGACCGCCGTAAGCAACAGCGCGACAACAAGCACCAAGGTCCGCGAAAGGTTGGCGCGGCGATACACAGGCGACAAATCCCCTTAGAGATGGAGTCTGCAGCGGGAAGAAAAGGTTCAACGCAATTTTAGCAGAATTTGCCGATGCTTGGCTATTGGTAGCATGGCGGTGCGGGGTCTATCCTGGGGTTACCCTGATGCGCCGGCTGCAATCTTTAATTGTGCATTGCAGTGATGTCGGCGGATTGAAACCGCGGTCGCGGGGATTTATGAGGGCGCGGCGAACGGGTACATCGCTCGCGCGGCAGAGCAGGGTGATCACCGGTGAAATCGGCCTTGAGGTTCTTGCAACTCGCAGCGCTCGCCGCCATGGCGCTTGCGTCCCCCGCCCACGCCGCCACCACCGAGATCATGTGGTGGCACGCGATGTCGGGGGAACTCGGCAAGCAACTCGAAAAGCTGGCGGCCGATTTCAATGCGTCGCAGTCCGACTACCGGATCGTGCCGACCTACAAGGGCAACTACACCGCGACGGTGACGGCGGCGATCTTCGCATTCCGATCGCGAAGCCAGCCCGCCATCGTTCAGGTCAACGAGATCGCCACCGCAACCATGATGGCGGCAAAAGGGGCGATCTATCCGGTGTTCGAGTTGATGCGCGACCAGTCGGAGCCGTTCTCGCCGGAGGCGTATCTGCCGGCCGTGACCGGCTACTATTCTGACGTCGCCGGCAATATGCTCTCGTTCCCGTTCAATGTCTCGACCCCAATCCTTTACTACAACAAGGATCTGTTCCGCGCCGCCGGCCTCGACCCTGAGGTGGCGCCGAAGACCTGGGCCGAGGTCGGCGCCGCGGCGAAGCGCCTGCGTGCGGCTGGCTCGCCCTGCGGGCTCACCACATCCTGGCCGTCGTGGGTCCATGTCGAGAATTTTTCCGCCTTTCACAATCTGGCGCTGGCAACCCGGGGCAACGGCTTTGGCGGTCTCGATGCCGAGCTGACCTTCAACAATCCGGACGTGGTTCGGCACATCGCGCAACTCGCGGAATGGCAGACGACGAAAGTTTTCGACTATAGCGGCCGCGGGGAATTGGCCGAGCCGCGCTTTCAAAAGGGCGAATGCGCCATCTTCATCGGCTCTTCCGGGACTCGCGCCGACATCAAGGCCAATTCCAAATTCGAGGTCGGCTACGGCATGATCCCATACCGGCCCGACATCGCCGGCGCCCCGCAAAACTCGATCATCGGCGGCGCCACGCTATGGGTGCTGCGCGACCGGCCGCACGCCGAATACACCGGCGTTGCGCGGTTCTTCGCCTATCTCTCCAAGCCCGAGGTTCAGGCCGCCTGGCACCAGAACACCGGCTATCTGCCGATTACCCGCGCCGCTTTCGATCTCACCCGCGCGCAGGGCTTCTACGATCGCAATCCGGGCACTGCGATCGGAATCGAGCAGATGACTTTGAAGCCGCCGACCGAGAATTCGAAGGGAATCCGGCTTGGGTCCTTTGTGCTGATCCGCGACGCCATCGAAGACGAGCTGGAGCAGGTCTTCAGCGGCAAGCGCACTGTGCAGGCGGCGCTCGACGCCGCCGTCGAGCGCGGCAACCGCCTGCTGCGCCAGTTCGAGCGGGCCAACCCGGATCGGTAATCTCACAGCGTCATTGCGAGCGCAGCGAAGCAATCCATCTGTCTCCGCGCTGAGGTATGGATTGCTTCGCTTCGCTCGCAATGACGACAAACAAAGTTCAGTGCCCGCATGACCGCATCTTTGCCGCCATTTACCGGCTACGAGCCCTTCCGCGCCTTTCGCGCCGATCCGGCGCAATGGCTGCCGATCGCGCGCGATATCGCTCGCGGCCATGGCCTGGCGTGCGCAGCGCCGCACGTTTTCTCCACCGGCACCAATCTCGTCATGGCCCTCGACGAAAAACTCATCCTCAAAATCTTTCCGCCATTTCTTCGCGCCCAATTCGTGTCGGAGCGTGGCGCGCTGGCGCAGCTTCATGGACGGCTTCGCGCTGCGATCCCTGAAATCGTCGCCGAAGGGGAGCGCGACGGATGGCCATATCTCGTTATCACGCGGCTGTCGGGCGTGTTGGGCGTGGATGCCTGGCCATCGCTGCCGGAAGCGGACAAGGAGCGCGTGCTTGCCGAAGTCGGCGAGACCATCGCCGAGGTGCAGCGCGTCCCCGTCGGACCGCTTGGGCAGATCGAGCCGGGCTGGGATGTCTTCATGCGCCGGCAGATCGAAGGATGCCGCGCCCGGCACGCGCGTCTTGGATTGCCGCAGAAATTTCTCGATGGCCTGGATGAATTGCTGCGCGATGCGGCCCCGCTGGTCACGCTGGAGGGGCCAGCGGTGATCCTGACCGGCGAATATATCCCGGAAAACTTCCTGCTAACCCGCAGCGGTCCAGATTGGCGGCTCGCGGGGTTGATCGATTTCGGCGACGTGATGACGGGCAGGGGCGAATATGACCTGCTTGGCCCCAGCGCTTTCATGACCGCCGGCATGCCGCGGCGGGTCCGAAGCCTGTTCGAGGGCTTCGGATATTCAGCCGCTGATATCACACCCGAGCTGAAACGGCGGCTGATGGCGCTGATGCTGCTGCATCGGGCCAGCGATCCGGTCAGGGCATTCTGCATCGAGGGATGGCAGGAGAAGGCCGCGGACCTCCATGAATTGCAGGATTTGCTCTGGCCAATTTGAGCGGAGCACAGCAATGGAGCGCTCGAAACGACTGCACACTAATTGAGCAAATATGCATCTCTGTATGCAATCCGCCAGGATGCTGCGTCCCCGGACGCCATTTCGCTTCGGACGCATTCGCCAGCAGCATCAATGAGTTGGCGTGAAAGTAAGTTTTCCTTAAACGTTGGCACGAACCTTGCGATTCCAGTTCCAAAGCCGTTTTCCCTCGGGCGTTGGAGCATCACCCATGAAGCGTCGCGATTTCCTCAAATCCGTGTCGGGGTTGGCGGCCGCCGGCGCGCTCACGCCGGCTCCGGCGATTTGGTCCTCCGCCAAGGCGCAAGCGCGGTCGGAAACGTTGCTGATCGTCTCGGAAAGCGGCCCCAACAATCTCGACATTCACGGCGTCGGCACCAACGTGCCCGGCTATGAGGTGTCGTGGAATTGCTACGACCGCCTGATCAGCCACGAGATGAAGAGCGGTCCGGGCGGCGTGCCGTATTACGACCGCGACAAGTTCAAGCCCGAACTCGCCGAGGACATGAAGGTCGGCGACATGTCGGTGACCTTCAAATTGAAGAAGAACGCGAAATTCCACGACGGCGCGCCGGTCACGGCGAAGGACGTCAAATGGTCGCTCGATCGCGCCGTCAGCGTCGGCGGCTTTCCGACGTTCCAGATGGGCGCGGGCTCGCTGACCAAGACCGAGCAGTTCGTCGTCGTCGACGACAACACGGTGCGGATCGATTTCGCCAAGAAGGACCGCCTCACCATCCCCGATCTCGCGGTCATCGTGCCGTGCATCGTCAATTCCGAGCTGGTGAAGAAGAACGCCACCGAGAAGGATCCGTGGGGCCTCGAATACACCAAGCAGCAGACCGCGGGCTCCGGTGCCTACAAGGTGGTGAAGTGGACGGCCGGCACCGAAGTCATCATGGAGCGCAACGACGCCTGGGTCGGCGGTCCCTTGCCGAAGGTCAAGCGCGTGATCTGGCGCATGGTGCCGCAGGCCGGCAACCGCCGCGCGCTGCTGGAGCGCGGCGATGCCGATATTTCCTACGATCTGCCGAACAAGGATTTCGTCGAGCTGAAGGACAGCGGCAAGCTCAACATCGTCTCGGTGCCCTATTCCAACGGCGTCCAGTATATCGGCATGAACGTCAAGATCGCGCCGTTCGACAACGTCAAGGTCCGCGAGGCCGTCGCCTGCGCGATTCCCTATCAGAAGATCATGGATGCGGTGCTGTTCGGCCTGGCCAAGCCGATGTTCGGCGCCGCAGCCGACAAGGCGACCGAGGTGGCCTGGCCGCAGCCGACCAAATACGTCACCGATATCGCAAGAGCCAAGGCATTGCTGGCGGAGGCCGGCTACCCCAACGGTTTTGAGACCACGCTGTCGTTTGATCTCGGCTTTGCCGGTGTCAACGAGCCGCTCTGCGTTCTGGTGCAGGAGAGCCTGGCGCAAATCGGCATCAAGACCACGATCAACAAGATCCCCGGCGCCAACTGGCGCACCGAACTGAACAAGAAGGTGCTGCCGCTCTACACCAACGTGTTCTCCGGCTGGCTCGACTATCCCGAATATTTCTTCATCTGGTGCTACGACGGCAAGAATTCGATCTTCAACACCATGAGCTACCAGTCGAAGCCGATGGACGAATTCATCCACGGCGCCGTCGACGCGGCGGCAATTGGCAACACGGCCAAATACGATGCTGACGTCAAAGGCTTCGTCGATCTCGCCTTCAAGGACATCCCGCGCATCCCGCTGTATCAGCCCTACGTCAACGTCGCGATGCAGAAGAACGTGTCCGGCTATCAATACTGGTTCCACCGGAGGCTGGATTATCGCGCGCTGGTGAAGGCGTGAATTGTCATGCTGCGTGCGGGTGAAACACTGGCTTGCTCCATTGTCTCCCGATCCAGTGAGGGACGCAATGCTCTCTCACTCCCTCCCCCCTTGCGGGGGAGGGGCGGGGAGAGGGGTAAGCCACACGCACCGCCGTTGCCGCCACCCCTCTCCCCAGCCCTCCCCCGCAAGGGGGGAGGGAGCGCAATTGCGCCTGCGGCAGCACCTCGTCTCATCACCGGGAGCGCATCATGCTGACCATGATCGGCAAGCGGCTGATGTTTGCTATACCCTCGCTCATCGGGGTCGTGATCGTCACCTTCCTGCTGACGCGCGCGCTGCCGGGCGACCCGGCCGCCTATTTCGCCGGGCCCGCGGCGAGCAAGGAAGCGATCGAGCAGATCCGCAAGAAGCTCGGCTTCGACAAGCCGCTGATCGAGCAGTTCTTCCGCTACACCAACGATCTCGCGCATGGCGACTTCGGCAATTCGCTGACGACAGGCCAGCCGGTCGCCACCGAAATCCGCAACCGCCTGCCGGCGTCCGCCGAACTGACGCTGCTCGGCCTCATCGTCTCGATCACAATCGCGATTCCGCTCGGCGTGCTCGCCGCGACCCGGCCGGGCTCGTGGATCGATCACCTCTGCCGGATCACGACAACGGCCGGCGTATCGCTGCCGGTGTTCTTTACTGGCCTCGTGCTGGTGTACTTGTTCTATTTCAGGCTCGGCTGGTCGCCGGCACCGCTCGGCCGGCTCGACGTGTTCTACAGCGCGCCGCCGACCGTGACCGGTCTCTATCTCATCGACGCCCTGATCGCGCGCGAGTTCGAGACGTTTCGTTCGGCGCTGAGCCAGCTCATCCTGCCGGCGGCGACGCTGGCGGTTTTCTCGCTGGCGCCGATTGCGCGCATGACGCGGGCCTCGATGCTGGCGGTGCTGGCCTCTGACTTCGTCCGCACCGCGCGCGCCAGCGGGCTTTCTCCATCGACCGTGATCGTCACCTACGCGTTCCGCAACGCGATGCTGCCCGTCATAACCACGCTCAGCATGGTGTTCTCGTTTCTGCTCGGGGCCAACGTGCTGGTCGAGAAGGTGTTCGCGTGGCCCGGCATCGGTTCCTATGCGGTGGAAGCGCTGATCTCGTCGGACTTCGCGCCAGTGCAGGGCTTCGTGCTGACCATGGCGGTCATGTACGTGCTGCTCAATCTGGTCATCGACATTCTCTACGGCGTGATCGATCCACGCGTGCGGCTTGAGGGGTGAGGTTCAAAGATGAGTAGCGTTGCGCCTGCCGTTGAACCTGCTGCTCCCGCCCGCACCTCGGGTTTGGCGGCGATGTTCGAGCATATCGGCTACGTGCTCGGCGAGAACCGCGTCACCGCCTTTGCTTTCGGTTTGCTCGTCATCATCCTGTTTGCCGCGATCTTCGGCCCCTACATCGTTCCCTACGATCCGCTCGCCAGCGATACCGCTGCGGCGTTGAAGCCGCCGTCGGCGGCGCATTGGTTCGGCACGGACCAATTGGGCCGCGATATCTTCAGCCGCGTCATCGTCGCCACAAGGCTCGATACCTTCATCGCGGTCGCCTCGGTGGGGCTGGTGTTCCTGATGGGCGGACTGGCCGGCATCGCCGCCGGCTATTTCGGCGGCTGGACCGACCGCATCGTCGGGCGCATCGCCGACACCATCATGGCGTTTCCGCTGTTCGTGCTGGCAATGGGCATCGTGGCGGCACTCGGCAATACCGTGCAGAACATCATTTTCGCCACCGCGATCGTGAACTTTCCGCTCTATGCCCGCGTCGCCCGCGCCGAAGCCAATGTGCGCCGCAACGCCGGCTTCGTGCAGGCGGCGCGGCTGTCAGGCAATGGCGAGATGCGGATCCTGCTGGTGCACATCCTGCCCAACATCATGCCGATCATGATCGTGCAAATGTCGCTGACCATGGGCTACGCGATCCTCAACGCCGCAGGCCTCTCCTTCATCGGGCTCGGTGTGCGGCCGCCGACGGCGGAATGGGGCATCATGGTCGCGGAAGGCGCCACCTTCATGGTGTCGGGCGAATGGTGGATCGCGCTGTTCCCGGGGTTGGCGCTGATGATTGCGGTGTTCTGCTTCAATTTGCTCGGCGACGGCCTGCGCGACATCGTCGATCCGCAGCGGAGGACGTGATGGGTGTCTCCACGCTCGCAGCTGCGCTCCCTCCCCCCTTGCGGGGGAGGGTTGGGGAGAGGGGTGGCCGCGGGAGAGATGGGAGTTTGTGGCTACCCCTCTCCCTGCCCCTCCCCCGCAAGGGGGGAGGGAATGAGAGAGTTGTGCCCAACTTACGCGCGAATCACTCTCGAAGATTATCCAGTGAATCCAACCTCGTTCTACTTTGCATGGGGTTGTTTTCGATATTTTTGCGGAGGTCGTCATGACCGCCCAGCCCCTGCTCGACGTCAACGACCTCACCGTCGAGTTCACCACGCGACGCGGCATCGTCAAGGCCGTGCAGCATGTCAACATTTCAGTTGCCAAGGGCGAGACGCTCGGCATCGTCGGCGAATCCGGCTCCGGCAAGTCGGTGACGTCATATGCCGTGATGCGGATCCTCGACCGCGCCGGCAGGATCGCCGACGGTTCGGTGATGTTCTCCGGCATCGACGTCAAGGCCGCGAGCGAAAACGAGATGCGCGATTTGCGCGGCCGTGAAATCTCGATGATCTTCCAGAACCCGCGCGCCGCGCTCAATCCGATCCGCAAGGTCGGCGACCAGATCGAGGACGTGCTGCGCCAGCACGTGCAGAGCGCAGCCAGCGATCGCGGCGAGAAGGCGATCGAGGCGCTGGAGCAGGTCAAGATCGCCCGTCCACGCGAGCGCTATCATGCCTATCCGTTCGAACTTTCGGGCGGCATGTGCCAGCGCGTCGTGATCGCGCTAGCGCTGGCCTGCAATCCGCAGCTCCTGATCGCGGACGAGCCGACGACGGGACTCGACGTCACCACTCAGAAAGCCGTGATGGACCTGATCGTGGAGCTGACGAAGCGCCGGCACATGTCGACGATCCTGATCACGCACGATCTGGGCCTCGCCGCCGCCTACTGCGATCGCGTGGTGGTGATGGAGAAGGGCCGCGTGGTGGAGACCGCGAGGTCGGCGGACATCTTTGCAAAGCCCGAGCACGCCTACACCAAGAAACTGATGCGCGCGACGCCGCGGCTCGGCGTGTCGTTGCGGGATCTGCTTCCGGAGGAGGAGGTTTTAGCCTCTCCCCGCCCATCCGCTGTCATGGCCGGGCTTGACCCGGCCATCCATCCATCTTCGAAAGACTCTTCCTCAGAGGCGATGGACCCCCGGGTCAAGCCCGAGGGTGACGACCTTCCAAAGCCTCTCCTCCTCGTCGAAAAGCTGGTCAAGGAATACCCGCGCCAGGGCGCGAGTGCGGTGCTGTCAAAACTGTTCTCTCGCAAGCCGCCGGTGGAGGCGGAAGTATTCCGCGCCGTTAACGGCATCAGCTTCACCGTTGGCCACGGCGAGAGCGTTGGCCTCGTCGGCGAATCCGGCTGCGGCAAATCGACGACGTCGATGATGGTGATGCGGCTATTGGATCAGACCTCCGGGCGCATCAGTTTCGACGGCGAGGAGATCGGCGCCATCCTGCCGCAGGCCTTTGCGCGGCTGCCGCTGCGCAAGAGCATTCAGATGGTGTTCCAGGATCCGACCGACAGCCTCAACCCGCGCTTCACCGCGGCACGCGCCATTGCCGATCCGCTTCTGCAGCTCGGCGACATCAAGGGGCGCGACGCGCTGCGCGCTCGCTGCGAGAAGCTCGCCGGTTTGGTCGGCCTGCCCGTCGATCTGCTCGATCGTTTCCCGCATCAACTGTCCGGCGGCCAAAAAGCCCGCGTCGGCATCGCTCGCGCAATCGCGCTGCATCCGAAACTCGTGATCCTCGACGAGCCAACCGCGGCGCTCGACGTCTCCGTGCAGGCCGTGGTGCTCAATCTACTACAGGATCTGAAAGCGTCGATGGGCATGAGCTATTTGTTCGTGTCGCATGATCTGAATGTGGTGCGTCTGCTTTGCGATCGTGTCATCGTGATGCGGGCGGGGCGAATCGTCGAGCAGGGCTCGTCGGAGCGTGTGCTCGGCGATCCGCAGGACGCCTACACCAAGGAATTGCTGACGGCGATCCCGCATCCGCCGTTGCCAGTTCACTAGAAACTCGAATGGAAGCGAAATGGCCGCCGATCCCCTGGATAATTACATCGACGCCGTCGCCAAGGCGCTGGCGCTGCCGGTTGAAGAAGCCTGGCGGCCGGCGGTGCGGGCGAACCTCGAAGTGTCGCTGAGGCTGGCGCGGCTGGTCGACGAATTCCCGCTGCCGGACGAGATCGAGCCGGCCAGCGTCTACACAGCGTGACAAGGCCATGACCGTGAACAGTGATGGGCTATCGGCCCAACAAATCGCGCAGGCCGTCGCAGGCGGCAAGCTATCCGCACTCGACGCGACCGAAGCCGCAACGGCGCGAATCGCCAAATATGATTCCGTGCTGAACTCGTTTACCGACATCACCGCCGATCGCGCGCGCGCGAAAGCCCGCGCGGTCGATGCCGCCGTCGCCGCCGGTCAGAAGGTCGGCACGCTCGCCGGCGTGCCGTTCGCGGTGAAGAACCTGTTCGACGTCAAGGGTCTCGCCACCCGCGCTGGATCGAAGATCAACCGCGATCTCGCCCCATCACCGCGCGACGCCACGCTGATCGAGCGCATGGAAGCGGCCGGCGCCGTGCTGGTCGGCGCGCTCAACATGGGCGAATACGCCTATGACTTCACCGGCGAGAACGTGCATGACGGCCCGTCGCGCAATCCGCACGATCCGACGCGGATGACCGGCGGCTCCTCCGGCGGCTCTGGCAGTGCGGTCGGCAGCGCTCTTGTTCCGATCGCCCTGGGATCCGATACCAACGGCTCTATCCGCGTGCCCTCGTCGTTCTGCGGCGTCTTCGGCTTGAAGCCGACCTATGGCCGGCTTTCGCGCGCCCGTTCGTTCCCCTTTGTCGCAAGCCTCGATCATCTGGGTCCCTTGGCGCGTAATGTCGACGATCTCGCGCTGGCCTATGACGCCATGCAGGGCCCCGACGCTGACGACGCCGCCTGCACGACACGGCCGGTCGAACCGGTTGCGCCGCTGTTGGCGAAAGGCGTCGACGGCCTGCGGGTCGCGGTGGCCGGCGGGTATTTTCAGAAGAACGTCTTTCCGGAAGCGGTCGAGGCCGTGGCGCGCATCGCCAAGGCGCTGAACGCGACCAAGACGGTCGAAATTCCCGAAGCCGCGCGCGCCCGCGCCGCGGCCTACGTCATCACTACGACCGAGGGCGCGTCGCTGCATCTCGATCGCCTGCGCCAGCGTCCGAACGATTTCGATCCCGCGGTGCGCGACCGCCTGATTGCGGGCGCGATGGTCCCGGCTCCGCTGGTCGACCGCGCGCAGAAATTCCGCCGCTGGTATCGGGCAAGGGTGTTGGAGCTGTTCCAATCGGTGGACGTAATCATCGCACCGGCGACGCCCTGCATCGCGCCCAAGCTCGGCCAGGCAACCTTTACGCTCGATGGCGTCGAATTGCCGGTGCGCGCCAATATCGGCATCCACACCCAGCCGATTTCGTTCATCGGTCTTCCGGTGGTGGCGGTACCGGTGCCGCTCGAGCCGATGCCGATCGGCGTGCAGATCATCGCCGCGCCGTGGCGGGAAGATATCGCCTTGCGGGTTGCGCATGCGCTGGAGCGGATGGGCGCCGCCGCGGCACCCGCGCCGAGAGGATTGTGAGCATGGAGATCGATCTTCCCGACGTGCTCGCCGAAGTCACCGCGCAGTTCGAACGCTACGAAAAGGCGCTGGTGTCGAACGACGTGGCGGTGCTGGACGAATTGTTCCGCGACGATCCCCGCACGCTGCGCTATGGCATCGGCGAAAATCTCTACGGCTACGACGCCATCATGGCGTTCCGCGCCGCGCGCTCGCCGGTCGGGTTGATGCGGCGGACCGACAAGACGGTGATCACGACCTATGGCCGCGATACCGCCGTCGCCTCCACGCTGTTCTATCGCGACGGAGCACCCGGAAGGGTCGGGCGGCAGATGCAAACCTGGATACGGTTTCCCGAAGGTTGGAAGATCGTCGCGGCCCATGTCAGCATGATCGACGAGCCCGAATCTTGCGAGCAAACGTCTTCCAAGCAAATGGATCAAAAGGCATGAGTCTGGAAGATCTGCCGGAAGCCACGGTTCGCCGCGTCGATCGCCCTTCGTCGCAGCGGGACAAGGTCACGCGCGCAGAAGAACTGCGGCTGCAGCTCGCCGACGAGATCGTGCGCGGTGTGCTGCCGCCGGGATCGGCGCTCGACGAGACCGATATCGCCCGGCGCTTTGCCGTGTCGCGCACGCCGGTGCGCGAGGCCCTGCGACAACTCGTGGCGAGCGGCCTGGTGGAGGCGCGGGCCCATCGCGGCGCGGTGGTGGCGCAGCCGTCGCTGGACCGCCTGACCGAAATGTTCGAAGCGATGGCGGAGCTGGAAGCGTTGTGCGCGGGGCTCGCGGCCGAACGGATGCCGCCAGGGGACCGTCAGAAGCTGGAGGCGATCCATGAAGAATTGCGGGTGCTGAGCCATGCCGGCAATCCCGAACGCTTTCACGCAGTCAACGAGCGTTTCCACAACGCGATCTATGCCGGTTCGCAGAACAGCTACATCGCCGAGATGACGCTGGCGACGCGGGTGCGCGTGCAGCCATTCCGCCGCGCTCAATTCCGCAATCTCGGGCGGCTGGCAAAATCGCATGCCGAGCACGACCGCGTCGTGGTCGCGATCATGCGCGGCGACAAGGCGGGCGCTGCGGCCGCGATGCGCGCGCATATCGAACTGGTGCGCGGGGAGTACGAAATTTACGCGGTGTCGGTGTAGACGCTCGTCATTGCGAGCAGCGAAGCGACGAAGCAATCCATCGTTCCGCATACGCGGAGGGGTGGATTGCTTCGCTTCGCTCGCAATGACGGCTCAAGCCGTCGCCTTCTCCGCCATGAACGCGCGCCAGCCGCCATAGGTTGAAATATCGCGCGCGCCGTTGATGGCGGCAGGCTCGACCAGAAATCCCTTCACGCCTCTTTCGTCGGCGAGCCGGATCGTGCCGATCCCGAGCGGCGGCGGGATTGCGGCTACGAATTTGCCGAAGGCTGTCGCCGACAGCGCCCAAAGCTCGAGCTTGATCGAACTGCCCGCGCCTTGCTCCACGCGCAGCATGCCGGGTTTCGGCGGCACCGTGTCGAGCGCGTAGAGCTTGTAGTCCGGCGCGGTCGCGGTCGCCTCGATCAGGCGGGCGCCGAGCACCTGCAACTCGCCATTGAGCGCCATGCCGGAAAGATGCGCGCCGACCACCGCGAGGGTGATTTCATCGCCGCTCGCGGCTGCCGGCAACGAAACGAGCGGCGGCTGCATCAGCCCCTTGGCTCCCATCTTCAGTTGGGTGTGGGCATGAAACACCCGCCCGATGCTGGCGAGCTGCGCGTCGCGTCCCGCGGGCGCCAGCAGCGTGATGCCGAACGGAATGCCGTCCGCGCGCATCACGGCCGGCAACGCGAGGCCGCAGAGGTCGAGCAGGTTGACAAAATTGGTGTAAGTGCCGAGCCGGCTGTTGAGCTCGATCGGATTGGCCAGCACCTGCGCGGTCGAATAGGCGGTCGGCGCCGTCGGCAGCACCATCGCGTCGAAATGGGCAAAGCTGCGCTCGGCTGTGCGTCGTAGCGCCTGCAGCCGATAGAGTGAAGCAAAGGTGTCGGCGGCGGTCAGCCGCGCGCCGGCGGCGGTGATTTCGCGGGTCACCGGATGAATCGAATCCGGCGAGGATGCCAGGAGGTCGCGGATGACAAGGTATCGCTCGGCGACCCACGGGCCTTCGTAAAGCAGCCGCGCGGTCTCATAAAAGGGTTCGAGGTCGAACTCGACCAGCGTGGCGCCGAGCGCCGTCCAGCGCTTGAGCGCCTCGCCATAGGCTTTCTCGGAAGCCGCGTCGCCAAAGAAGATCAATTGGCCATTGCGCGGCACGCCGAGCCGGAGTTTCTCGGGAAATGCCGACATCGGTCCCAGCGGCCGGTCGCGCGAAAACGGATCGGCACAGTCGGCGCCCGCCATCGCAGCCAGTGCGGTCATCGCATCGTCGACGGTGAGCGAGAAAACCGAAACGCAGTCCAGCGTGCGGCAGGCCGGGACCAGCCCGGCGTTGGAGATCAGCCCAAGGCTCGGCTTGAGTCCTACGATGTTGTTGAGCATCGCCGGCACGCGGCCCGAGCCCGCGGTGTCGGTGCCGAGCGCAAGCGGCACGAGGCCGGCGGAAACCGCCACCGCCGATCCTGAACTCGATCCGCCCGGCACGAGATCGGCGCGGATCGGATTGACGGGAATACCATAGGGCGAGCGGACGCCGACCAAGCCGGTCGCGAACTGGTCGAGATTGGTCTTGCCGATAACGATGGCGCCGGCCGCCCGCAGCTTTGCGACCGCCGTCGAGTCCTGCGCGGGGAAAAAGGAAAAGGCCGGGCAGGCCGCCGTGGTCGCTAAGCCCAGCGCGTCGATATTGTCCTTCACTGCGACCGGGACGCCGAGCAGCGGAAGCAATGCCGCATCTTTCGAGGCCAGCGCTTCGGCCTCCGCCACCGCATCCTTCTCGTCGCGCAGGCTGATGAACACGGCGGGATCATTATGGTCGCGGATGCGCTGATAGCAGCGCGCGACGGTTTGGGCCGGGGTGATCGCGCCGGCGCGGTGCGCGGCGACAATGGCAGCAACGGTTTCAGGCGCGTCGGACCCCATGGCAGCAAAACTCCAGCGAGCAAGGTTACCCGGACTAAGGTTACCAAGCTGAAGCAAGCGATGTGCCATTGTGTACAATCGCTTAGTCGAGCCAACGCTCAAATATAGATTTGCAGTTTCATGCACTTACGGGACGACTGCGCATGCCATGAGCGCCGGCCGTTACTGGAGACTGCCTAAAACTTAGGCGACTCAGCCCAAGGCCTGGCGCCAGCCGCGATCAGGTGAAGTCCGAGAGTATCTGCAGCAGTTTCTCCCGGTTCTCCTTGCCGATCTTCTCGGCCACATGGCGCTCATGTTCGGCGGCAAGCCGCTTGAACTGCGCCAGCGCCGTCCGGCCGCGCGCGGTCAGGTGCAGCGCGTGGGAGCGCCGGTCGGTGGCGGATTTGACGCGGCTGACGAGATCGCGCTGTTCAAGACTATCCAGGAGGTGCACCAGCCGGGCGCGCTCGATGCCGAGCCGTTTTGCAACAGCCATCTGGCTCAGCCCCGGGTTAGCGCCGATCACCGTCATCACGGAATACTGCGTGGGGCGGATATCGACGGCGCCGAGCGTACGAATGAAATCCTGGAAGATCCATATCTGAAAGCGCCGCACCGCATAGCCGGCGTGGCCCGCCAGCGCGTCGAGGCCGATTTCGCCGTTCATCAGATCGCTGTGCGCGTTGCCGTTTTCGCTTCGCGCGCGGCCGGGGCGCGGCCGAATACCAGCGCGTGACTTGGCTATTCGTGACTTGGCAATTCTGGGTGCCTGACTGTTCCTCGCCATCGTTCCCTTCTAGCGCTTCACGCGGCCAAGGGGAAGATTGTTGTTGACGACAACAATTGTTGTGCTCAACATTGGCGTCAAGCCAGCCCTTTCGAGGCGGCAGGAGGAAGCCCATGACCATCGCCGCCATCAGCGGTGCCGATTCCCAAAATCTATTCGCGACGCCGGCGATCGTTGCCGATCGCCGGACCGATGGCAGCATCTTGGTGAGGTCGACCACGCCGCTGCGGCCGAGTGCGCGCTGTATCGGCGACTGGCTGGAGCATTGGGCGCGGCAGGCGCCGGACCGAATCTTTCTCGCCGATCGCGCCAGCGTTGATACGCCGTGGAACACCGTTACCTACAAGGATGCGTTGAAGCAGGTGCGCTCGGCAGCCGCCTGGATCCTTGCGCGAGGCTTGAGCGCCGAGCGTCCGCTGGTGATCCTTTCCGACAACAGCGTCGAGCACGCGCTGTTCGCGCTCGCCGCCCAGCATGTCGGCGTGCCGTCGGCCGCGATTTCGCCGGCCTATTCGCTGATGTCCAAGGATTTCGACAAGCTCAAGAGCATGGTCACGCTGCTCGGACCGGGCGCCATCTATGTTTCCGGCACAAAGCCGTTTGCCGCGGCGCTGGCGGCGATCAAGCCGCTGCATTCGTCCACCATCGTTAGCGGCAGTGCGGACGCGGGCGACGCGATCTCCTTCCGCGCCATCACGGCAACGCCGGAAACGCCCGATGTCGAAAAGGCCTTTGCCGCGATCACGCCGGACACGATCGCAAAATTCCTGTTCACCTCGGGCTCGACCGGCACGCCGAAGGCCGTGATCAATACCCAGCGCATGCTGACCTCCAGCCAGCAGGCCAAGGCGCAGACCTGGACGTTCCTCGAAAATATCGGCGAGGATCTCGTGATCCTCGACTGGCTGCCCTGGAGCCACACCTTCGGCGCCAACCACAATTTCAATCTGGTGCTGCGCAACGGCGGCACGCTCTATGTCGACGGCGGCAAGCCGGCACCGGGGTTGTTCGCGACCTCGCTCGCCAATCTGCGAAGCGTGATGCCGACTGTCTATTTCAACGTGCCGCGCGGTTTTGACATGCTGATCGCGGCGCTGCGCAGCGACGACGAACTGCGCAAAAAGTTCTTCAGCGAGGTGAAGTTCGCTTTCTACGCCGGCGCAGCCTTGCCGCAGAATCTCTGGGACGCGCTGGAAGAACTCTCGATCGAGACGGTGGGGCGGGCGCTGTCGATGGTGTCGGCCTGGGGCTCGACCGAAACCTCGCCGCTCGCCACCGATTGCCATTTCCAGGCGAAACGTTCCGGCAATATCGGCGTGCCGATCCCAGGCACCGAACTAAAGCTGGTGCCATCAGGCGACAAGCTCGAGGTGCGGGTGCGCGGTCCGAATGTCACGCCCGGTTACTGGAAGGCGCCGGAATTGACCGCGCAGGCGTTCGACGAAGAGGGTTTTTATCTCATCGGCGACGCCGTGACCTTTGCCGATCCGGCGCGTCCCGAACTCGGGCTGTTCTTCGACGGCCGCGTCGCCGAGGACTTCAAGCTCAATTCGGGCACCTGGGTCAGCGTCGGCACGTTGCGCATCGCCGGCATCGCTGCTCTGGCGCCGCTGGCGCAGGATATCGTCGTGACCGGCCATGGCGGCGACGAGGTTCGCTTCCTGGTATTTCCGAATATTGCGGCCTGCCGTGCACATGCCGGCTTGCCCGACAGCGCCGACGTGAAAGATGTGATCGGCCACGACCGGGTTCGCGCAGCGATCGCGCAGGGCCTTGCGAACCTAAAGGCGCAAAGCGGCAACTCGTCCGGTCACGCAACGCGCGCGCTGCTGCTGGCCGAACCCGCGTCCGTCGACGGCGGCGAGATCACCGACAAGGGCTATATCAACCAGCGTGCGGTGCTGACGCGGCGCGCGAGCGCAGTGGTAACGCTGGATGACGATTCATCAACCGAATGGATCGGCTGCGCTGGCTGAAACGCTAGGAGCGTCGGGACGCCGCGTGCTTGTGCGCCTCGACCAGCCGCACCAGCATCTGGAGAAATGCCGTCTGCTCGCTCTTGCTGAGCGCGGAAAGCGTCTGGGCATTAAAGCTCTCGCCAAGCCGGCTGGCCTCGTCAGCGCGCCTCTCGCCCGCCGCGCTGAGGCTGAGCTCGACCGCGCGCTTGTCCCGCGCGGATCGCTTCCGCTTCAAGACGCCGGTTTCCTCCATCCGTGACAGGATTTTCACGAGGTTGGGGAGCTGCATCTTCAACACGGCGGCGAGTTCGCTCTGCGTCACCGTCTTGTTGTCCCGCACCGTAACCAGGATGGCATATTCGAGCGGCGAAAGGTTCAGGGACTCGAAATACGGATAGAACGCCTCGAAGTTCTCCAACTGCAGGATCCGGATCATGAATCCCGGGGTCTGCTGCAGCGCGGTGAGATCGAGTTTTCGCGCCGAGTCCGGCTCGGCCGGTCTGGCCGCTCCGTTGCCGTTGCGCGCCGAAATTTTTCCGATTCGTTCCATGGGCAAAAGCTCGCACGGCATCACGTGAATTGACAATCCTCAAAATGCTTATAAGTTATAAGTAATTTTGAAGCGGCCGAGAAGGCCGCCTTTTCCATACAGGAGGGAACGCATGCGACAGCTTTTTCGCACAGGAATGCTCGTGGTCGCGCTCGGCGGAGTCTTCGCAGGCGCTTCCCAAGTCCAAGCCCAGGCCCAGGACCGCGTCCGGATCGGCGTGCTCAACGACCAGTCGGGCGTGTTCTCGACCTACCAGGGCATCGGTTCGGTCATCGCCGCGCAAATGGCGGTCGAGGACTATGGCGGCAAGGCCGCCGGCAAGCCGGTCAACGTCATCACCGCCGATCATCAGAACAAAACCGACGTCGGCGTCGGCATCGCGCGGCGTTGGTACGATACCGAAAGCATCGACGCCATCTTCGACCTGCCGAACTCGGCGATTGCGCTCGCGGTCGCCAATATGAGCGAGCAGAAGAACAAGGTCTTCATCGGCTCCGGCGCCGGCACCGCGCTTCTCACCGGCGAGAAATGCACGCCGAATACCGTGCACTGGACCTACGACACCTACGCCTATGGCCGCGGCCTTGGCAAAGCCGTGGTGGCCCAAGGCGGCAAGAAATGGTTCTTTCTGACCGCCGATTACGCCTTCGGCCACGACCTGGAGAAGCAGGCGATGGAAGGCGTCAAGGCCTCCGGCGGCGAAGTGCTCGGCGCCGTGCGCCATCCGCTCGGCACAGCCGACTATGCCTCGTTCCTGCTGCAGGCGCAGGCCTCGGGCGCCGACATCGTCGGCGTGGCGAATGCCGGTGACGACACCATCACCTCGATCAAGCAGGCGGCGGAGTTCGGGCTGACGCAAAAGCAGAAGTTGGTCGGGCTGATCCTCGGCATGAACGGAATTCCTGCGCTCGGCCTGAAGGCAGCCCAGGGCGCGCAGATCATGAATCCGTTCTATTGGGATTTGAACGAAGGCACGCGCGCTTTTGCAAAACGGTTCGCCGAACGCCATCCGCAAAAGAATTATCCGAACGACATGCAGGCCGGCGTCTATGCTTCGGTGCTGCATTATCTGAAGGCCGTCGACAAGATCGGCGGCGCCGCCGACGGCAAGGCCGTTGTCGCGGCGATGAAGGCGATGCCGACCGACGATCCGCTGTTCGGCAAGGGAACCATCCGCGCAGACGGGCGTAAGATTCATCCGCTGTTTCTGCTTGAGGTGAAGAAGCCTGACGAATCCACGTCGAAATGGGATCTGTTGAAGGTCGTCGCTATGATTCCGGGCGATCAGGCGTTTCGTCCCGAAAGCGACGGCAACTGCCCACTCGTCAAGAGATGATCTGACCGGCGGCGGCCGGCAGGAATCGGCCGGGTCCGAAAATCGATCGTCGAGTGTGTATGTTGCCAAGGCAACTAATTTGTGCGAGCGTATTTCCACAAGGCGGCCGATCGCAGAGCACGGAGAGTGCCGGGCCGCACAGGGAGAAACGGATGTTTGGGTGTGTCGGATCGTCACGACGCAATGCGATGTCGCGCGCGCAGTGTGGTCGCCGCGGCGCGGCTAATGCGCGCCGCTCAGCTCCGCGTATCGACTTCGCCCGCGCCCTTCACGGCGTCGAGATTGCCGTGCACCCGCAGCAGCAGCGCGATCAGGGTCTCCCGCTCCGGCTTGCTCAAGCAGGAGAGCAGGCGGCGTTCGCGTTCGAGCGCGACCGCGATGACCTGATCATGGGTGGCATAGCCCTTCGGGGTCAGCGAGATCGAATGGGTGCGGCCGTCCTCGCGGTCGGCCCTGATGCTGACCAGCCCGCGTTCTTCCATGCCGGCCAGCGTCCGGCTCACGGGTCCCTTGTCGAAACCGATCACGTGGCAGATCCGCGCCGCCGAAATTTCCGGCTCGATCGCGAGCAGCGACAATATCCGCCATTCCGTGACGTTGACCCCAAAGCGCTTCTGATAGACCACGGTCGCGCTACGCGACAATTTGTTGGCGATGAAGGTGATGAGGGCCGGAACGTAACGGTCGAGGTCGAGCACCTGCTCGGCCCGTCCGCTCCTGCCTGCCGCGCCCACACGGGGCGCGCGCGCCTGTCTGTTCCTGCTCATGCTTTTCCGACGCTGCTCCAGCGTTCCAGACATAGAGACAGCGCACACCGCTCTGCAAGGACATTATGCAGGAGACCCACATGAGCGCGACATCCCGGATAGATTCTGCAACCCCGGAGCGGAGTGCGCCGGCCGGCGTGCCCCGTCTGGACGTGGACCCGTTCTCGACCGAGTTTTTCGAGGATCCGCACCGGATCCACGACGTTCTCCGCGAGGCCGGGCCGGTGGTCTGGCTCGAGAAGTGGGGCGTCTATGGCGTCGCCCGCTATGCCGAGGTGCACGCCGTCCTCAACGACCCCCTGACCTTCTGCTCGAGCCGCGGCGTCGGCTTGAGCGATTTTGCCAAGGAAAAGCCGTGGCGACCGCAAAGCATCATCCTTGAAGCAGACCCGCCGGCGCATACCAGGACACGCGCGGTGCTCGCCCAGGTGCTGTCGCCGACCGCCATGAAGCAGGTCCGCGAACAATTCACGGCGATGGCCGCGGCCAAGGTCGACGAACTGCTGGCGCGCGGAAGGTTCGATGCGGTTGCCGATCTCGCGGAGGCCTATCCGCTCTCGGTATTTCCTGATGCGATGGGCCTGAAGCAGGAGGGGCGGGAGAATCTGCTGCCCTATGCGAGCCTGGTCTTCAACGCGTTTGGGCCGCCGAACCAGTTGCGCCAGGAGGCGATCGAGCGTTCCGCGCCCCATCAGGCCTATGTCGCCGCGCAGTGCCAGCGCGAAAATCTTGCGCCCGGCGGCTTCGGCGCTTGCATCCATGCGCGCGCCGACGCCGGCGACATCACGGCGGAAGAGGCGCCACTGCTGGTGCGCTCGCTGCTTTCGGCCGGGCTCGACACCACCGTCAACGGCATCGGCGCTGCGATGTACTGCCTGGCGCGCTTTCCCGATCAGCTTGCGCGGCTGCGCAGCGATCCGACGCTGGCGCGCAACGCATTCGAGGAAGCGATCCGTTTCGAGAGCCCGGTGCAGACCTTTTTCCGCACCACGACGCGGGAGGTCGAACTCGCAGGTCGTCGCATCGGCGAAGGCGAAAAGGTTCTGATGTTCCTTGGTGCCGCCAACCGCGATCCGCGACGCTGGGAAAATCCTGATCGCTACGACATCACCCGCCGCACCTCCGGCCATGTCGGGTTCGGTTCGGGCATTCATATGTGCGTTGGCCAGCTCCTCGCACGCCTCGAAGGCGAGGTGATGCTGGCGGCGATCGCGCGCAAGGTTGCAAGTATCAAGATATCAGGCCCGGTGAAGCGCCGCTACAACAACACGCTGCGCGGCCTCGAAAGTCTCCCTATCACCATTTCTCCGGCCTGACGGACCACCCATGCCGAGCATCGCGTTTGTTCACCCTGACGGCCGGGCGCAGCGCATCGATGCCAGCGACGGCGAAAGCGCGATGCAGGCGGCGACGCGCCACGATGTCGGTGGAATTCTGGCCGAATGCGGCGGCAACGCGATGTGCGCCACCTGCCACGTCTATGTCGACGAGGGCTGGTTCGCCCGCCTGCCGGCCATGGGCGACGACGAGGACGCGTTGCTGGACGGCGCCGCGGCCCAACGGCGGGCCAACAGCCGGCTGTCCTGCCAGATCAAGTTGGCTGCCGACCTCGATGGTCTGGTTCTCAATCTGCCGGACCGGCAATTGTGACGGCCTAATCACCTGAACTGAAGTCAAACCCGGCGAAGTCCGGGAACGCTCAAGATCAAATTCGAAAGGGAGAGAACGATGAGGGGTTTAAGGTTAGGTCTCGCGCTTGCCTTGTCTTGCGTGGCGTCGGGCGCGGCGCGCGCGGAAATTTCCGACAATGTCGTGCGCGTCGGCGTGCTGAACGACATTTCCGGTATCTTCCAGGACACCAACGGCATGGGCTCGGTGGAAGCCGCGCGCATGGCGGCGGAAGATTTCAACGGCGGTGGCAAGGGTATCAAGGTCGAGATCGTCTATGCCGATCACCAGAACAAGGCCGACGTCGGTTCGGCGATCGTGCGCAAATGGCTCGACGTCGATGGCGTCGATGCAGTGGTCGACGTGCCGAATTCCGCCGTTGGGCTCACCATCAACTCGCTGCTGCGCGATAGCCGCATGACGTTTCTTGCGTCGTCGACGGCGAGCTCCGACCTGACCGGCAAGGCCTGCTCGCCGAACACGATCCAGTGGGTCAATGACGCCTGGGCGACTGGCAACTCGACCGCGGCGGCGATGATGGCGCGCGGTGGCAAGGAATGGTACTTCATCACGGTGAATTTTGCGCTCGGCCAGGGCATCGAGGCCGAGGCCACCAACTACATCGAAAAGCACGGCGGCAAGGTGCTGGGCTCGGCCAAGCATCCGCTCAACACGCCGGACTTTGCCTCGCTTCTGCTGCAGGCGCAGAATTCCAAGGCCAAGGTCATCGGTCTCGCCAATGCCGGCGGCGACACCGTCAACGCGGTGAAGCAGGCGGCCGAGTTCGGCCTTCAGCAAAGCGGACAGACGATGGTGGCGTTCCTGCTGTTCATCAACGACGTCCATGGCATGGGGCTGAAGGTAGGCCAGGGCCTGCAACTGTTCGAGGCGTTTTACTGGGACATGGATGAAAACACCCGCGCGTTTGCAAAGCGCTTCGCAGCGCGGCCGGGCGTGAACGGCAAGATGCCGAGCGGCAATCAGGCCGGCGTCTATGCTTCCACGCTCGCCTATCTCAACGCGGTGGCGGCGACCGGCAGCGACCATGCCAAGGATGCGGTGCCTGAGATGAAGAAGTTCAAGGGCAAGGACAAACTGTTCGGCGATGTCACCATCCGCCAGGACGGTCGCGTCATTCACCCGATGTACCTGTTCGAGGTGAAGAAGCCGGAAGAGTCGAAATATCCCTACGACTACTACAAACTGGTTTCGACCATTCCGGCCGACCAGGCCTTCCGCCCGCTCGCCGACGGCGGCTGCTCGCTGGTGAAGTAATGCTCCGCTGCCCTTCCTCTCCCGCTTGCGGGTAATTGCGGGGAGGCATAGGCGGCCTGTGGCCGCCGTTCTTTCGAAGAACGCCGATGCGAAGCATCCGCTATGGTTGGGGTGCCGCGGCACAACGGATGTCAAACGTCGACGCTAATCTTGCCTCGTCTTATTTCGATTGACGCCCGCGTGGTCTGAACCATTGTAAGCCTGATGGCCGGTCAAGAACACGGCTGCGACAGCGAAGGGAGAAACGATGCAACGCCTCAGATTCCAAATTCGCATCCAATTGGCTTTGCTGGCGGCTGCGACCTCGTTCTTTGCCGTCGACGCCACGGCCGCAAAGATGGTCGGCGATCCCGCCGCGACCTGCGGCGACCTTATCCGGCCGGTCGACAATGCCGTGCGGATTGATTCTGCGACCATGGTCGCGCCGTCGCCGCTTGCCGTCGCCGAAAGAGCACCGACGCCGGCGGCGCGCATCACGCCTGCCAATCCGGAATTCTGCAAGGTCCTCGGCCAGATCGCGCCGGCCGATCCCAAGGCGCCGCCGATCAAATTTCAGGTGAATCTTCCGGTCGAGTGGAACGGCCGCTCGCTGCAATATGGTGGCGGCGGTTTCAACGGCGTGCTGATTACCGGGCTTGCCTTGCCGCCGGCGTATCCATTCGGCGCGCCGTCGCCGCTGGCGCGCGGGTTCGTCACCTATGGCACCGATTCCGGCCACGAGACCAAGCCGGGCGAGCCGCCGCAGACGTTTGCGCTCAACGACGAGGCCTTTGAGAATTTCGCCCATCGTTCCTACAAGCGCGTGCGCGACGCCGCGGTTGCCCTGATGCTGCGCGCCTACGGCAACCCGCCGGCCAAATTGTATTTCATGGGATCGTCGGAAGGCGGCCGCGAGGGGCTGACGATGGCGCAGCGCTATCCCGATGACTTCGACGGCATCTTTGCCCGCGTGCCCGTCATCAACTGGGTCGGATTGCAGCATGCCGGGACGCGGTCGGGGCTGGCCACCATGGGCGAGGGCTGGATTCGTCCCGCGCAGGTCGAGCTCGTGGCCAAGGCGGTGCTTGCTGCCTGCGACAAGGCGGACGGCGCCGAGGATTCGCTGGTGCTGGACCCCGTCGGCTGCAAGGCGAAATTCCAGCCGGACACACTGCGTTGCGCGGCGGGCCAAAGCGGCGATCAGTGCCTGAGCGAGGCGCAGATCGCGGCGATCAGGACGCTGCATTCGACGTACAAGTTCTCGTTCCCGCTGGAGAACGGCCTCGACGATTATCCCGGCTGGGGCGTTTCCGGCGAAAACATTCCCGCCTTCGGTCCGACCGGCGGCTGGATCGCCTGGTGGCTCGGCAAGGCGGCGCCGGCGCAGCCGCCGGCCCCTGCCAACGGCATCGCCTGGATCTACGGCGCGGGCGGCATCCAATATGTCTTCGCGCGCGACCCGAAGCTCGACGTCACGACCTACAGGCCCGAGGATCACAAGGAGCGGCTGCTGCGGGTATCGCGGTTGATGGATTCGACCAATCCGGACCTCAGCCGCTTTGCCGCGCGCGGCGGCAAGCTCGTGGTTCTCGAAAACATGGCCGACTACGCCCAGAGCCCTTACGCAGGAATCCGCTATTTCGAAAACGTGCAGCGCACCTTGGGCAAGGAGAAGACCGCAGAGTTCGCCCGCCTCTACACGGCGCCCGGTGTCGACCATGTCGGCTCCGGCGCGCCCGCCAATGTCGATATGCTGGCCGTGCTGGTCGACTGGGTCGAGAACGGCAAGGCGCCCGGCGATCTCGAGGTGATCGAGCAGAAGGTCGAAGCGCCGGCGTTCGAGACCACGCGCGCACTGCCGTTGTGCCAATGGCCGGCATGGCCGCACTACGAATCGGGGCCGACGAGTAGTGCGGCCAGTTTTGCCTGTGCGCCGTGAGGAGTTCCGCCCGCGCGATCCCTGCGGAGCGAAACCTATCCCGTGACCTTGCTCGAGCCCTGCGTGATCAGCCGCGCGGCGCGCTGGTCGCGGGCGTGAATCCACAGCCAACTCAAGGCGACGCTGAGGCGGTTGCGCAGGCCGATCAGGAAGTAGATGTGGGCGATGCCCCATATCCACCAGGCGAGATTGCCGCGCAGCTTGATGCGGCCGAAGTCGATCACGGCCTTCTTCTTGCCGATCTGCGCGAGACTGCCGGCATGTTTGTAGCGGAACGGTGGCAGCGTGCCGCCGGAGAGGCGCGCCTTGATCAGCGCCGCTACATAGCGCCCCTGCTGCTTGGCTGCCGGCGCGATGCCGGGCACGGGATTGCCGTCGGGGCCGGCGATCGTCACGGTATCGCCGATGGCAAAGACATCGGGATGGCCGGGCACGGTCAGATCAGGCTCGACCTTCAGGCGGTAGGCGCGGTCGGCGGGCGCGTTCATCCATTCCGCCGCGCGCGAGGCGCGCACGCCGGCCGCCCAGACGATGGTCCTGGCCTCGAGCCGGTTGCCGCCATAGACGACGCCGTCGATCGCACATTCCGTAACCGGCTGCCCCAGCACCACCTCGACACCGAGTTCCTCCAGCGCGCGCTGCGCATAGGAGGAGAGGTCTTCGGGAAAGCCCGCGAGCACGCGCGGGCCGGCCTCGATCAGGATAACGCGGGTCTTGTGGGTATCGATGTTGCGAAAGTCCGGCGGCAGCGTGTCCTTGGCGAGGTCGGCGATCGTTCCGGCCATTTCGACGCCGGTCGGGCCGGCGCCGATGATGACGAAGGTGAGTAGCGCCGCGCGCCGCGCCGGATCCTTCTCGCGCTCGGCGCGCTCGAAGGCGACGAGGATGCGCCGCCGCAGTGTCGTGGCATCCTCCAGCGTCTTCAGGCCCGGTGCGAACGGCTCCCATTCATCGTGGCCGAAATAGGCGTGGCGGGCGCCGGTGGCGAGGATCAGCGTGTCGTAGGCGATCGTTTCGCCGTCTTCAAGCAGCACGCGCTTTCCCGCGGCATCGACGCCATTCACGTTGGCAAACAGCGTCGTCACTTCGGGGCGGTCACGCAAGAGATAGCGGATCGGCCAGGCGATTTCCGACGTCGCCAGCGAAGCGGTCGCGACCTGGTAGAGCAGCGGCTGGAAGAGATGATGGTTGCGGCGGTCGATCAGCGTGATCCGGACCGGCGCCCCGGCGAGGCCAAAGGCGGTCTCCAGACCGCCGAAACCGGCGCCGACGATCACGACGTGATGGGGTTCTTTCGGCACTGTCGTCATGGGAATGCGACCCCGGTTTCAGATGTCTCAACGCCTTGGACTATGTAGCCATTTGCGGCTCCGCTCCAATACGCCTTTGTCAATCGGTCGATAGCGAAAGCGTATCACGCTGTCGTCCCTGCGTTCGCAGGGACGACGGCAAAATAAATTTCCTGCCACAGCATCCTTTGCCCGTTCCCAAACGTCCTTGGGGTCGAGATGGCCGCAAAATGAGGAGAAAGCCATGAGACAAACCGTGATCAGGTACAAAACCAAGCCGGAAATGAGCGACAGGAACGCCGAATTGGTGGCGGCGGTGTTCGCCGAATTGCAGGCGGCCCAGCCGGAGGGCTTTCGCTATCTGTCGCTGCGGCTGGAGGATGATACGTTCATCCATTTCGTCGAGACCGCAGCCGATGACGGCTCCAGCGCCTTGCCGAAACTGGCGGCGTTTCAGGCATTCCAGAACGGCATTCGCGAGCGTTGCGCCGAACCGCCACTGCCGAAAGGCGTGACCGTCGTCGGCAATTATCGCATGTTGCGCGAGACCGAGAACGCGCTTGCCGGAGTCTGAATGACAGTGGTTCCCGAGACGTCCGCCGCCTTCGACATCGAGCGCCTGTTGGTGGCGATGCGCCCAAAGCTGCATCGCTATTGCGCGCGCATGGTGGGCTCCGTCATCGACGGCGAGGACGTGCTGCAGGATGCCATGATCAAGGCGGTGGAGGCGCATGCCTCCGCCGGCACGCTCGGCAATCCCGAAGGCTGGCTGTTTCGCATTGCGCACAACACCGCGCTGGATTTCCTGCGCCGGCGCAAGCGCCAGGAGGCGCTCCGGGGACCAGCGGAGGTGGACATGATCGTTGACCAGCTCGATGCCGTGGCGAGCCGCCAGATCGCCGCGACCTCCTTGCGCACCTTCATGCGATTGCCGGTGCCACAGCGTGCGAGCGTGATCCTGATGGACGTGCTCGGCTGCTCGCTGAAGGAAGTCTGCGAGGTGATGGATTGCAGCCTGCCCGCGGCCAAGGCCGCGCTGCATCGCGGCCGCGCGCAGTTGCGGGAAATCGCCGACGAGCCGGACGACGCGCCGCCACAAAAACTATCCGACGCCGATCGCGAGCGGCTCGGCGCCTATGTTGCCCATTTCAACGCCCGCGATTTCGACGCGATCCGCGCTATGATTACAGACGATGTCAGGCTCGATCTCGTCAGCAGAACCCACTTGCGTGGCAAGGCCGAAGTGTCCCGCTATTTCGGCAACTACGACAAAGTGAGCGACTGGCACCTGGTGCCGGGCCTGGTGGAGGGACGTCCCGCGATCCTGGTGTTCGATCCCAACGAAGGCGATGCCAAGCCGAAATATTTCGTGCTGCTGGGCTGGTCGGCCGGCAAGGTCGCGACCATCAGGGATTTCCGCCACGCGCCTTACGTCATCGATGGCGCTGAATATCTGATCTGAACGAGCGCTTCTGGATGGTGAAGGTGGGAATACGCGATTCCACCCTTGCGAAAAATTGTTTTAAGCCTAAAATGATTTGTGAGACGGCGCTGCCGGGCGTCCTCGATATTGATCTCGAGCCTTTCATGGATGGAGGCGAGGGGAGATTGAAAATGTCAGGTAGCCCCCAGCCGGTCCCTTGGTCTGTCCGGGGCAACCGGCATTATATTTCTTGCCATCCCCGCCATCCACGAATTATGGTGCAGGTGGCTTAAGCATGCGCCGAAGGTTCTAACCGGAGCCTTGGGTTCATGCTTGCCGCTGACCGGCGATTTCGCGCACAAAATACCTCACAGATAAGAGGCGCGCGGAGCAAGCGTTGCCGGTCGCCCGGTTGACCGGGTTTTGAGTGATAAACAGGAGGGGAGTGATTATGAAAAAGGCATTCTGGCTGGCGGGCGCAACAATTCTGGCGCTGGCGCAGCCCGCGCTCGCTGGCGACACCATCAAAATCGGCTTTGTCTCGACCTTCAGCGGCCCGACCGCTGTGATCGGCAACGACATGCGCAACTCGTTCGAGCTGGCGCTCGACCATCTCGGCCGCAAGATGGGCGGCAAGCCGGTCGAGGTGATCTATGAAGACGACGGCCAGAAGCCCGATGTCGGCAAGCAGAAGACCGAGAAGCTGATCCAGTCCGACAAGGTCGATTTCGTCGTCGGCTACATCTGGTCGAACGTGCTGCTGGCGTCGCTGAAGACCGCGGTCGACAGCAAGACCTTCCTGATCACGTCCAATGCCGGTCCCTCGCAGCTCGCCGGCGATCTCTGTTCGCCTTACGTGTTCTCGACCTCCTGGCAGAACGACCAGACTCCGCAGGCGGTCGGCACCTACATGAACCAGAAGGGCGTGAAGTCAGTGTTCCTGATCGGCCCGAACTATGCCGCCGGCAAGGACATGCTGGCCGGCGTCAAGAGCACCTTCAAGGGCCAGGTCGTCGGCGAGGAGTATACGGTGTGGCCGAGCCAGCTCGACTTCTCCGCCGAGCTCACCAAGGCGAAGAATTCCAAGGCCGAGTCGATCTTCGTGTTCTATCCGGGCGCGGCCGGCGTCCAGTTCCTCAATCAATACGCCCAGGCGGGCCTCAAGGGGCAGATCCCGCTCTATACTGCGTTCACGATCGACGAATTGTCGCTGCCGCTGCAGAAGGACAATGCAATCGGCGTGCCCGGCGCGCAGCAATGGGTCAACGATTTGCCGTTCCCCGAGAACAAGAAGTTCGTTGAGGACTACCGCAAGAAGCACACCGGCCTGCGCCCGACCTTCTACGGCGCGCAGTCCTATGACGCCGCGAACCTGATCAACAGCGCGGTGGTCGCGGTGAAGGGCGACACCTCGAAGAAGGACGAGATGAAGGCCGAGATGGAGAAGGCCAACTTCAAGTCCGTGCGCGGCCCGTTCAAATACGGCAACAACCACATTCCGATCCAGAATTTCTACCTGCAGGACGTGGTCAAGGACGCCGACGGCCAGCTCTCGCTGAAGACGGTGGCGACCATCGTCAAGGACGACCAGGATCGCTTCCACGACAAATGTCCGATGAAGAAGTGATTGTTGGCATGGCCGGTGCATGATCGCCGGAGCGCGCCCTCGGGCTTGACCCGGGGGCGGTTAACGACAGATCATCCGCCCAACAAGAAAAATGGCGGCGGCGCAGATGTGCTGCCGCTGTTTTGTTAGGTCTAGAGTTTTAGGTTCATGCTCGTCCTCGTTGAACAATCGCTGAACGGCCTGCAGTTCGGCCTGTTGCTGTTTCTGCTGGCGGCCGGCTTGACGCTCGTGTTCGGCATCATGGACTTCGTCAATCTGGCGCACGGCTCGCTCTACATGATGGGCGCCTATTTCGCGGCGACCTTTGTCGCCTGGACGAATAGTTTTGTGCTCGGCATATTGCTGGCGCTCGGCGCCACGCTGCTACTGGGCATCGCGCTCGAATTCATCGCACTGCGACATCTTTACGGCCGTGACCATCTCGATCAGGTGCTGGCGACCTTCGGGCTGATCCTGTTCTTCAACGACGCGGTGCGGCTGATCTGGGGCCCCGCCGGCCTGTCGCTGCCGCTGCCGGCCTGGCTGACCGTCCCGGTGCAGATCGTCCCCGGCGTGTTCTATCCGGCCTACCGGCTGTCGATCATCGTGGTCGCGCTGGCGGTTGCGGCATTGCTTTATATCGTGGTGATGCGGACCAGGATCGGCATGTTGATCCGCGCCGGCGCCTCCAACCGTGAAATGATCGGCGCGCTCGGCATCAACATCAAACTGTTGTTCACGCTGGTGTTCGGACTTGGCGCGGCGCTCGCAGGCCTTGCCGGGCTGATGCAGGCGCCGATCCTGACCGTGCAGATCGGCATGGGCGAGAATATCCTGATCCTCGCTTTCGTTATCATCGTGATCGGCGGCATCGGCTCGATCCGCGGCGCCTTCATGGCCGCGATCTTCGTCGGCATGATCGATACGCTCGGCCGCGCCTTCCTGCCCGATCTCCTGCGCACCGTGCTGAGTTCCGCCGCCGCTTCCACCGCCGCGCCCGCACTGTCGTCGATGCTGATCTATCTCCTGATGGCCATCGTCCTCGTGGTGCGGCCTGAGGGGCTGTTTCCGGCTGCCAAGCGATGAAATCTCACATCAACGCCCGCAACGTCATCGTGGCGCTCGTCGCGCTTGGCCTCACCTTGCTGCCGGCCTATTCGGCACTGACCGGCAACATCTTCATCCTGACGCTGTTCACCCGCATCGTCATTTTCGCGCTGGCGGCCGCGAGCCTCAATCTCATCATGGGTTATGGCGGCATGATGAGCTTTGGCCACGCCGCCTATCTCGGCATTGGCGGCTATGCGGTGGGCATCCTCGCCCATGAAGGCATCGGCTCCGGCTTCATCCAGTGGCCGGTTGCGCTGGCGCTGTCGGCGCTTTATGCGCTCGTGATCGGTGCGCTCAGCCTCCGCACACGCGGCGTCTATTTCATCATGATCACGCTCGCCTTCGCGCAGATGGCCTATTACATCGCCTCGGGCCTCTCTCGCTATGGCGGCGACGACGGCCTCACCATCTACAAGCGCAGCACTTTCGGTGGCCTGATCGACCTGTCGAACCGCGTGCAGTTCTACTACCTTTGCCTGGCCTGCCTGTTCGGTGGCGTCTATCTGATCTGGCGCATCGTCAATTCCCGATTCGGTATGGTGGTGCAGGGCGTCCGTTCCAACGAACAACGCATGCAGGCGATCGGCTTCCACGCTAACCGCTACAGGCTCGTCTGCTTCGTCATCTCGGGCACCATCTGCGGCCTCGCCGGGGCGCTGCTCGCCAACAACACCGATTTCATCAGCCCGGCCGGGATGTACTGGACCCGCTCCGGCGAACTCATGGTGATGGTGGTCTTCGGCGGCATGGGCTCGCTGTTCGGTCCCGTCTTGGGCACCATCGTGTTCCTCCTGCTGGAAGAAGTCCTGTCGCAATTCACCGAATATTGGGCGCTGATCATGGGCCCGCTATTGCTGCTGATCGTGCTGTTCGCGCGCGGCGGCATCATGGGCCTGCTCGGGAGGTTGAGCCGTGGCTGATCCTCTGCTCCGTGTAGACAACCTGGTCCGAAGTTTTGGTGGCATCAAAGCCACCGACAATCTGTCTCTCGATGTCGTGCCGGGCGAACTGCATGCCATCATCGGGCCCAACGGCGCCGGCAAGACCACGCTGATCAGCCAGTTGACCGGACAGTTGATGCCGAATTCCGGCACCATTCACTTCGCCGGCCGCGAGATCACGCGGCTGCCGTCCTATCAGCGCAGCCGGCTTGGCCTGGCGCGCTCGTTCCAGATCACCTGCCTGCTGCCGGATTTTACCGCAGCCGATAATGTCGCGCTGGCGGCGCAAGCGCATGACGGCCACTCGTTCCGCTTCTGGGGCTCGGCGCGCAAGGAGAGGCATCTGCGCGACGCGGCGCAGGCGGCTCTCGCGCGAGTAGGGCTCGCCAGGCGCGCCGACGTGCTGGTGTCGGAATTGAGCCACGGCGAACAGCGCGAGCTCGAGCTTGCGGTGGCGCTCGCCACCAAGCCGCAATTGCTGCTGCTCGACGAGCCGATGGCCGGCCTCGGCGTCACCGAATCCGCGCGCATGGTGGCGCTGCTCAAGGAATTGCGAAAGGAAGTCACCATCGTGCTGGTCGAGCACGACATGGAAGCGGTGTTCGCGCTGGCCGACCGCATCACCGTGCTGGTCTATGGCCGCGTCATTGCCTCAGGCGATCCCAATGCCATCCGCAACAACGAGGAAGTCAAGCGCGCCTATCTCGGCGACCAGCATGTGGTGGTCAGCCATGGCTGAATCAAAAACCGCCGAAACCCTGCTCGAAGTTGAAGGCATCGAGACCTGCTACGGTCTCAGCCAGGTGCTGTTCGGCCTGTCGCTGAAGGTAAAGTCGGGCGAGATGGTCGCCCTGATGGGCCGCAACGGCATGGGCAAGACCACGACCATCCGCTCCATCATGGGCATGACGCCGGCTCGCGCGGGCACGATCCGCTTCGCGGGTGAGCAAGTGCGCAGCCTGCCATCCTACAGAATAGCAAAACTCGGCATCGGTCTGGTGCCGGAAGGCCGCCAGATTTTTCCGAACCTGACAGTCTACGAGAATCTGGTGGCGGCTTCGGGCAACCGCTCAGGCAATCCCGATCCCTGGACCATCGACAAGATCCACGCGCTGTTTCCACGGCTCGCCGAGCGCGGCAACAACATGGGCGTGACTTTGTCGGGCGGCGAGCAGCAGATGCTGGCGATCGGCCGCGCGCTGATGACCAACCCGAAGCTTCTGATCCTCGACGAAGCCACCGAAGGCCTCGCACCGCTGATCCGCGAGGAGATCTGGAACTGCCTGTCGATGCTGAAGGGCCGCGGCCAATCTGTGCTGGTGATCGACAAGAACGTCGCCAACCTCTCCCGCATCGCCGATCGCCACTACATCATCGAGCGCGGGCGAACGGTGTGGACGGGGACATCAGAGCAGTTGATTGCGGAGCCGGACCTGCAGCACCGGTATCTCGGGATTTAAGCTACCTCTGCCGTCGTCCCTGCGAACGCAGGGACCCATAACCACTACCATACATTGCTGAAACTCAGCCGTCTCCCCGCGTGCCCATTCCACCGGCCGCGGCGTATGGGCCCCTGCGTTCGCAGGGGCGACGAGAGAATCCCCAGCCTCAAAACATCTCGAAATATTCGCGATGCTCCCAGTCCGACACTTCGGCCTGAAACCGCTCGATCTCCGCGTT
Organism: Bradyrhizobium sp. AZCC 1578; assembly: GCF_036924675.1. Lineage (NCBI taxonomy): Bacteria > Pseudomonadati > Pseudomonadota > Alphaproteobacteria > Hyphomicrobiales > Nitrobacteraceae > Bradyrhizobium > Bradyrhizobium sp. AZCC 1578. The sequence continues at coordinate 3,446,713 of NZ_JAZHRZ010000001.1, read as the reverse complement.
CTTGATGTGGACGTAATAGTCCACGAACTCCGCCCCCAGCGCCTGCCGGAAAAACGGATCGTCCTGCAGCGCGAACACCGCCTCGCGCAAACTCTTCGGCAACAACGCCGCCTTGGTCTCGTACGGTGCATCCGCTGACGGCCCCGGATCGAGCTTGCGGTCGACGCCATCGAGGCCTGAGAGAATCTGCGAGGCCATGTAAAGATACGGGTTCGCCGCGGGCTCGCCGATGCGGTTTTCCAGCCGTGTGGCCGCATCGCCCGGACCGCCGAGCACGCGGATCATGACGCCGCGGTTGTCGCGGCCCCAGATCGCGCGATCCGGCGCCAGCGAATAGGAGCGGTAGCGCTTGTAGCCGTTGATGGTCGGCGTCGTGAATACGGTGGATGCGCGGGCGTGCTCCAGGAGCCCCGCGAGATAGGCGCGTCCAAACGGGCTCAGCACCTCGCCCTTGTCGCCGGCCATGAACGCATTCTCGCCGCTCGCGCGTGACACCAGCGATTGGTGCAGGTGCCAGCCCGAAGCGAACACGTTCGGCAGTTTCGGCCGGCACATGAAGGTCGCGTGATAGCCATGGCGGCGCGCGATCTGTTTTACGGCCGAGCGGAACAGCACCATGTTGTCGGCGGGCACGAGGCCTTTGGTCGGCTGGAAGGTGAATTCGCACTGGCTCGGCCCGAACTCGACCTCGACCGATCGCAAGGGAAGGCCGAGCGCCAGCACGTCGCGGCGGATGATTTCCAGCGCGGGCTCCATCTGGTCGTAGCGCTGCTCGGTGAGATACTGGTAGCCGTGCGACAGCAGGCTCACCGATGGCGGGCGTCCGGGCTGGCCGGCATCCTCCGGCGCCATATGCGCGTCGTCGAGCTTGAAGAGATGGAATTCGACTTCGAGGCCAGCAACGAAATCGTAGCCGCGCTGTCCGAGCAGATCGATCACCTTGCGGTAGAGATGCCGCGTGGCGAACGGCACCGGACGGCCATCGTTGAAGTAGAGATCGCACAGCAGCCAGCCGGTGGTCGGCGCCCACGGCAGCACGCGAAACGTGGTGGCGTCGGCGACCATCAAGACGTCGGCGGCGCCTTCCATCTCCTTCATGCCGAACCCGCCGCCGGCTGTGAATACGGGAAACACCGTCTTGTGCGAGGTGTCCTTGGCGAGCATGGTCGTGGTGATGGAGCAGCCGCTTTCCAGCGAGGCAATCGCCTCGCTGGCGACCAACGTCTTGCCGCGCAGGATGCCGTGCTGGTCGGGGAATGACAGGCGGACGACTTCGAGGTTTTTCTCCTCGACGATCTTGCGCAGGCGGCTCGCGGCCTCCTGCTGCTCGTTCGACCACAGCCCGTGACGTTCGACGAAACTCAACGTGTTGCTCCGAGGTAGCCGTCATTGCGAGGAGCCACGCGACGAAGCAATCCATGCCTCCACGTGCGGCGCGATGGATTGCTTCGCTTCGCTCGCAATGACGGAAGAGGGAGCATCATCATTCGGCCGCCGTAAGGTGGGGCACCTTGCCGGCAATCTCGGTCGGCACCGGCGCCGCCCAAGGCGCGCCGCGGCGGCGCTTGACGTCAATTTCCATCCAGTAGATTTCCCACCCTAACGTCGGTCCAATACCGTCCATGGTGGCAGGACCCTGAATGCTGCGCGCGTGTGCCGCGTCGAGGAACAGCATCGGCTTCTCGCCGCCGACCACCTTCTCGATCTCCTGCCGCAGCATGCGGCGATACTGCACGATCGCCTTGTCCGATTGTCCCAAATGCTCGTTGGTGCGGTCCTGGATCGGGCCCATCGATTCCACCGCCCACTGGTCGTGGACGTTGATGTCGGTCCCCATGCCGGTATAGGTCGCGGTCGCCTGTTCGTGCGGATCGAAGCCGTAATCGTTGCTCTTGTTCTTGCGCGACTTGTAATCCGGCAACTCGTACAGTTCGAGGCGCTGGTCGCGCATCTTCTTCTTGTCGACCGGCGTCGTGTAAGAGGTGAAGATCGCATACCAGTAGCAGTTCTCGTCATCGATCGGCACGTGCCACTGCGTGATCGTCATCTCCGTGCTCATCGGGATGACGAAGCCGTGCGGGAAAAGCTGGTTGGTGACGCGCACATGGGTGCGCTCTTCGTCGAGTTCGCGCAGCGCGATCAGGCGCAGGCCATATTCGGTGTGCTCGACGTTGATGATCGGATTGTCGTATTCGCGCAAAATCTTCGTCATCGGCATGTCGCTGCCGGCGGATGCGCCGCGGAACTGCTTGCCGTAGGCGGTGGAAGTGTCTTCGTCCTCGAAGAAGCGATGCAGGAAGGAGGCGTGCGCCGGATCGATGCCGACTTCCAGTGCCTGCAGCCAATTGCAGTTGATATGCCCCTTGAACGCAAAGGTATGGCTGTGGGGCGCCACAAAACAGTCGATCTCCGGAAACGCCGGCGGTTCGCCTTCGCCGAGATAAGCCCAGAGGATGCCGCTCTTCTCGACCACGGGGTAAGAGCGCTGCTTGATGCCTTGGCACAGCTTTGAGTCCTTCGGCTCCGCCGGCGTCTCCAGGCACTGGCCGGAGACATCGAACAGCCAGCCGTGGAAGGCGCAGCGCAACCCGCCATTCTCGCGCCGTCCGAACGCGAGGTCGGCGCCGCGATGGGCACAGTGGCGGTCGATCAGGCCGTAGCGGCCCTGCTCGTCGCGAAACAGCACGAGGTTTTCGCCGAGCAGCTTGACCGGGCGAACCGGCCGCGGTCCCTGCAACTCGTCGACCAGCGCCGCCGGCTGCCAGTACATCCGCATCAGCTTGCCGCACGGGTCCTTGCGGCCGGTGCGGGTGATCAGGTCGTTCGCTTCCTGGCTCATCATGGCGAGGATCTCCGCTAGCTGGATTTGTTCGCCTATTGAACTTTTGTGCGATTTTAACGTATGCTTGGCGTGAGGCAAGCGGATTATGGAGGCAGCGATGCCCAAGCTTAAGCGCGCGGCGGACGCTGACAACCGCAGTGCGACCGATTTCATCGAAAGCCTCGACCGCGGCCTGCGCGTGCTCGAAATATTTGGCGGCAGCCGGCAGCCGATGACGCTGAGCGATCTCGCCAAGGCGGCTGAGCTGCCGCGCGCCACCGCACGGCGCATCCTTTTCACGCTCGAACGCGCCGGCTTTGTCGCAAGTGACGGCAAGCTGTTCCGCCTGACGCCGCGCGTGCTGGTGCTGGCGTCAAGCTATCTCGCCTCCAACCATGTCGTCTCGGTGCTGCAGCCAGCGCTTGATCGATTGTCGGCTGAGGCGCAGGAGATCGCGTCGATGGCGATCCTCGACGGCAACGACGTCGTTTTCATCGCGCGCGCGAGCCCGACGCGAATCTTCTCGTCAGGCATCGATATCGGCTACCGGCTGCCGGCTTTTTGTACTTCGGTCGGCCGCGTCCTGCTGTCGCGGCTGGCTGATGACGAAGTGGCCGCCGCGCTCGACCGGATGGAGCTTGCGCCGCTGACACCGTTCACTGTCACCGACAAGAAGCAGCTCCTGAAGACGATCGTCGCCGATCGCGCGCAAGGCTATTCGCTGGTCGATCGCGAGGCCGAGCCGGGTTTCCGTTCGGTCTCAGTGCCGGTCCGCCGCTACGACGGCGCGATCATCGCCGCCATCAACATGGGCGCGCATGTCGACCGCGTGTCCGCGGAAGAGATGGTCGAGAAATTTCTGCCGCGCCTGCGCGAGGCGGCGGCATCGGTCAAATCGATGCTGGTGTGACCGATGACTGTCCGATCCGAAACGCCCGGCGATGTTGCGGCTATCCGCTTCGTTGAAGAAGTAGCGTTCGGTCGGTCAGCCGAGGCGCGGTTGGTCGATGATCTCCGCGATGCCGGCGATTCCGTTTTCTCGCTGGTTGCCGTTGATGACGGAACGGTCGTTGGCCACATCATGCTCTCAAGGATGAAAGCGCCGTTTCCAGCGCTCGCGCTCGCACCCGTCGCGGTACTGCCTGAATATCGGCGGACAGGTTTCGGCAGTCGGTTGATCCGCCAGGGAATCGCCCGCAGCGAGGCCGCCGCCTGGGCCGGAATCTTCGTCCTCGGCGATCCTGCCTTCTATCGACGTTTTGGATTCGATGCCGGCAAGGCGAGCGGGTTCATCTCACCTTATGCCGGACCGCATCTGATGGCCCTTCCGCTTGGAGGCAACGAACTTCCGACGGCGACGGGAATCATTGCGCATGCTCCCGCCTTTGCGAAGCTCGGCTAGGGCAAGGCGAACAATGCGCCTGAGTCTGGTGAAGCGTTCCTCCGCTATTGCGAGGACTTTCGCAGAAAAAATCAGGAGGCCGCGCTGCGCAGGCCGAACGCGTGCTTGTCGTGCAGCACCGGCGCGACCACATCGCTTAAGCGCGCCGCCGCCGCATCGACGGAGAGGCCCGCGGTATCGACCACGGCTGACGCCCGCGCATAGAGCGGTTCGCGGCTGACCAGGATGTTGCGCAATTCCGCCATCGCGGAACGATCGTCGGCCATCGGGCGCAAATCGCCCTGGCGGCGGACGCGGGCCATGTGCTCTTCCGGCTCGGCCTTGAGCCAGATGGTATAGAACGATGATAGGATCAGGTCGAAGGTCAACGGCTCGGAGACGATGCCGCCGCCGGTCGCCAGCACCATCAATTCCTTGCGCGCCAGCAATTGCGTCAGCGCCGCCTGCTCCATGCGCCTAAAACCTTCCTGGCCGTAGAGCGCGATGATCTCGGCGACGGACAAGCCGTTCTGCGCCTCGACCTCCTTGTTGAGCTCGACGAATTTCCAGCCGATCTTCTTCGCCAGCATCCTGCCGAGGGTGGATTTGCCGGCGCCGCGCAGGCCGATCAGGGCGATGCCGGCAAAGGAAATCCGCCGCTGCGCCGATAGGCCGCCGCCGGCCAGCGCATCCTTGGCCTGCGCAATCTGCGCCGGCGTTGCCTTGCGCAAGAGATCGCGAATCACGGCCCAATCCGGCGCGGGCTCGGCCGAGGGAATGAGATCTTCGAGATGCGCGCCCATCGCGTTCGACACGCGTCGCAGCAGCACAATCGAGACGTTGCCCTTGCCGCTTTCGAGCTGCGCGATGTAGCGCTCCGAAATTCCGGAAACTTTTGCGAGCACTTTTCGCGACATGCCGCGAAGGGCGCGCATGGTGCGCACACGCTGGCCAAGCTGCTCGAGAAAGCCGGATTCGGGGTCGCTGGCCTCGGTCATTTCCCTCGTTCGGCATTGCGTCGGGGTGAACAGATTTCGGAAACATAATGCCGATGAGGATTGACAGCAAGCGTAGCCGGTGTCTTTGTATGAATTATAATTCTTAAAAGCTCAGGGAGAAGCGTCGTGAGCGGCACGTCCGGTTCGTACAATGCGGTGACCTGGCTGCTCGACCGCAATGTCGAGGAGGGGCGCGGCGCCAAGCTCGCCTTCACCGACACCGTCGCCGAATTCACCTATGGCGAGCTGCAGCGGCAGACCCGCCGCGTTGCCAACATGCTGCGCCGGCTCGGCGTTCGCCGCGAAGAGCGCGTGGCAATGATCATGCTCGACACCGTGGACTTTCCCGCGGTGTTCCTCGGCGCGATCCGCGCCGGCGTCGTGCCGGTGCCGCTCAACACGCTGCTGACGTCGGAGCAGTATGCTTATGTGCTGGCCGACAGCCGCGCGCGGGTGCTGTTCGTCTCAGAGGCGCTGTACCCGACCGTGAAAGACATTGTCGGCCGCATGCCGGATCTCGAATGTGTCGTGGTCTCCGGCAAGAATTCGTTCGGCCACAAGCTGCTTTCCGAAGAGTTGGCGAAGGAGGGCGATTCTTTCCCAACCGTGGAAACCCATGCCGAGGAGCCGGCGTTCTGGCTCTATTCGTCAGGCTCGACCGGCATGCCCAAGGGCGTGCGGCATCTGCATTCCAATCTGCAGGCCACAGCGGAAACCTATGCGAAGCAGGTGCTCGGCATCAGGGAAGACGACCTCTGTCTTTCCGCGGCAAAGCTGTTTTTCGCCTACGGGCTCGGCAATGCGCTTACCTTCCCGATGTCGGTCGGCGCCAGCACCGTGCTCAATGCCGACCGGCCGACGCCAGCACGCATGTTCGAGCTGCTGAATAAGTACAGCCCGACCATCTTCTACGGCGTGCCGACGCTGTTTGCCTCGATGCTCAATGACGAAACAACGAAGAACGAGCGCGCCGGCACGCGCTTGCGCATCTGCACGTCCGCGGGCGAGGCGCTGCCCGAGCCTGTCGGCAATGCCTGGAAGGCGCGCTTCGGCGTCGACATTCTCGACGGCGTCGGCTCGACCGAGCTGTTGCACATCTTCCTCTCGAACGCGCCGGGCGACATCAAATATGGCTCATCCGGCAAGCCTGTGCCGGGCTACAAGGTGCGGCTGGTGAACGAGGCGGGCGATGACGTGGCCGATGACGAGGTCGGAGAGCTATTGGTGGAAGCGCCCTCGGCCGCCGAAGGCTACTGGAACCAGCGCGCCAAGAGCCGCGCGACCTTCGAAGGCCACTGGACTCGCACCGGGGACAAATACACGCGCGACGCCGATGGCCGTTACACCTTTTGCGGCCGAAGCGACGACATGTTCAAGGTTTCCGGCATCTGGGTCTCGCCGTTCGAGGTCGAGAGCGCGCTGATCACCCATCCGGCCGTGCTCGAGGCCGCCGTCGTGCCCGAGGCCGATCCGGAAGGATTGCTGAAGCCAAAAGCCTTCGTCGTACTGCGCGCCGGCGCCAGGACGGATGATTTGCATGAAGCGTTGAAGGAACACGTCAAGCAGAAGATCGGCCCATGGAAATATCCGCGCTGGATCGACGTGGTGGACAGCCTGCCGAAGACGGCGACAGGGAAGATTCAACGGTTCAAGCTGCGGGATGGTGCATCGTAACTCTCTCGTCGTCCCTGCGAACGCAGGGACCGATACGCCCGCGGCTTATCCGTTAACGCGCGATGTGCGAGACCTTTGGTCACAACGAAGGCCGGTGGTTATGGGTCCCTGCGCTCGCAGGGACGACGTGAGCAGGATGCGACGTCTGGATCACTTTCGAAAGCTTACAGCATGACAACCCTCACTGCCTCCGGCTTCCTCACGGTCGGCGCCTCCCATCTCGAATACCGCATGATCGGTCCGTCGCCCGAGCACGCGCCTGTTATCGTAATGCTGCATGAGGGGCTCGGCTCGACCGGCCTGTGGGGCGACTTTCCGGACAAGCTGCAGGCCGCGACCGGCGCGGGCGTATTCGTCTATTCGCGCGCGGGCTATGGCGCATCGACGCCGGTAAAACTGCCGCGCCCGCTCGACTACATGCACGTCGAGGCGCTCGACGTGCTGCCAAAACTGCTCGACAAGATCGGCTTTCGCCGCGGCCTGCTGCTCGGCCATTCCGATGGCGCTTCGATCGCGGCGATCTATGCGGGCTCGCATCAGGATCACCGCGTGCAGGGCCTCGCGCTGATCGCCCCGCATTTCATCGTCGAGGATATTTCGGTGGCGTCGATTGCGAATATCCGGAGCGCCTACGAGACCACGAACCTGAAGGGCAAGCTTTCGCGCTGGCACAGGGACGTCGATAACGCCTTCTATGGCTGGAACGGCGCATGGCTCGATCCTGATTTCCGCAACTGGGATATTTCCGAATACCTCGCCTATATCCGCGTGCCGATCGCGATCCTTCAAGGTGTGGACGATCAGTATGGGACCATGCGGCAGGTCGAGATTGCCAGGGAAGAATGCTATTGTCCGGTCGATGTGACTGTGATTCCGGGCGCGGGACATCAGCCGCATCGCGAAGCGCCGGAGGCGACGCTCGATGCGATTTCGGATTTCGCAAAGGCGGTGTTGCACGTCGAGAATGGCTCGCAAGGACGGGCCGCGTAGCGCATTTTCTCCTGCGCGTGCCGAGGCGCTGTTCGGATGACCGCGCCGCCCTCAGGCATCGGTCATCTGCCGCTGCCGCGATGGGCTTATGTGCCCGGCCAGTCCAAGGAAGCCGCCGCCGATTACGAAACGCTGGCGCAGATCGCAGCGCTGGTGCCGGCGCGCTTCCAGGGCTACGTGCCGGCGCGCCACCCGGCGCTGCGCTACGGCATGGCGCTCAACGACCACGGCTACTTCTGGGAATCGCAGGAGATCCTGGAAGCGGTATGGGCGGCGGCGCCGCAGGGCGGCCGCGAGCGGATATTGCTGCGCGCCTGCATCCTGATCACGACCGCCAATCTGCGGCTGCGCATGCAAAAGCCGCACGTCGCGGCCCGGCTATTTGGTGAAGCGCTCGGCGGACTCGAGGCGCTCGGTATGCGCAATGTCGGCGGCGACGGCTTTGCCGACAGCTTTCCGGTTGCGGCCCTGGCGGGCCTCATCAAGACCAAACTGGAGCAGCCGCAGTTCGCCAAGGCCGATTGCGTGGCCTTTGCGGCTGCCGGCCGAACATGAAACAAAATGCATGTTCCGGCGTTTTAGGCTAGACTCAATTGAAAACATGCATTATTGTGCATGTAACGAACCAAACAAATCCTGAGAAAACGACAGAGGGTGGCTCATGGCCGGTGAAGATCGCGTCCTTGCGGGGGGAGCGAAATACATCGATTTTCAAACCGATCCGTCGCGCTACCATCACTGGAAGCTGGCGGTCGAGGGCGAGGTCGCAACCCTGACCATGGACGTCGACGAGAATGCCGGTCTGTTCGAGGGCTATCAGCTCAAGCTGAATTCCTACGATCTCGGGGTCGACATCGAGCTGGCCGACGCCGTGCAGCGGCTGCGCTTCGAACATCCTGAAGTGAAAGTGGTGGTGATGCGTTCCGGCAAGAACCGCGTGTTCTGCGCCGGCGCCAACATACGCATGCTGGCGGGCGCGACCCACGCCCACAAGGTCAATTTCTGCAAATTCACCAACGAGACGCGCAACGGCCTGGAAGATTCATCGGAAAACTCCGGGCAGCGCTTCATCACCGTCGTCAACGGCACCGCGGCTGGCGGCGGCTATGAGCTGGCGCTCGCAACCGATCACATTATCCTGGCCGATGACGGCGCCGCCGCCGTGGCGCTGCCGGAAGTGCCGCTGCTCGCGGTGTTGCCGGGCACCGGCGGCCTGACCCGCGTGGTCGACAAGCGCAAGGTGCGCCGCGACCATGCCGACTTCTTCTGCACCATCGAGGAAGGAATTAAAGGCAAGCGCGCCGTCGCGTGGCGGCTGGTCGATGAAATCGCGCCGAACAGTAAGCTCGAGGCCAAGGTTGCCGAGCGCGCCAAGGAATTCGCCGCAAGCTCGAAGCGCAACGGCAGCGGCAAGGGCATCACGCTTGCGCCGCTCAACCGCACCATCGACGAGACCGGCATCCGCTACGGCTTTGTCAGCGTCGACATCGACCGCGCGGCGCGCATCGCGACCATTTCGATCAAGGCGCCGGAGGCGGCGCCGCCTGATGATATCGACGGCCTGATCGGGCAGGGCGCGTCGTTCTGGTCGCTCCAGGTGGCGCGCGAACTCGACGATGCAATCCTTCACTTGCGCATCAACGAACTCGAAATCGCGATGCTGGTGTTCAAGTCGCACGGCGACCCCGCCAATGTGGTCGCTTGCGACGCTTTCCTCGAAGCCAACAAGGCGCATTGGCTGGTCAACGAGATCAGGCATTACTGGAAACGGGTGTTGAAGCGCATCGACGTCACCTCGCGCACGCTGGTGACGCTGGTCGAGCCCGGCTCCTGCTTTGCCGGCACGCTCGCCGAACTCGTGTTTGCCGCCGACCGTTCCTACATGCTGATCGGCTCACGCCAGGGCGACAACCGGCCGCCACCGGCGATCCAGCTCACTGCGCTGAATTTCGGTCCCTATCCGATGAGCCACGGCCTGACCCGCCTGCAATCGCGCTTCCAGGCCGATCCGTCCGATCTGGAACGCGCGGAGGCCACCATCGGCACCACGCTCGACGCTGAGGAAGCCGAAGAGCTTGGCCTGGTCACCTTCGCGCTCGACGACATCGATTGGGACGACGAGGTGCGGGTGTTCCTGGAAGAGCGCACCTCCTTCTCGCCCGACGGCCTCACCGGCATGGAAGCGAATCTGCGCTTTGTTGGTCCCGAAACCATGGAATCGAAAATCTTCTCGCGCCTCACGGCGTGGCAGAACTGGATCTTCCAGCGCCCCAACGCGGTCGGCGAAGAAGGCGCGCTGCGCCGCTACGGCACCGGCCAGAAGGCGCAATTCGATATGACGAGAGTTTAAGCCCGTGTCCCGGGCGCTGCGCGGCACGCTTGTGACGCGGCTCGCAGAACCGGGACCCACCTTAGCCACCGAAATAGGTCCCGGCTCTGCGGTGCATCGTGAGGAACGCTGCACCGCGTCCGGGACACGAGACCGAACCACGGGAGGCCCCAATGAATTACATGAACGTCGACTACTCGACCAAAATCCCCAACAACGTGAATCTCAGCGAAGACCGCCAGGTGCTGAAGGCGCTGGAGGGCTGGCATCCCGGTTACATGGACTGGTGGGGCGACATGGGGCCGGAAGGTTTTCAGCAGTCGCTGGTCTACTTGCGCACCGCCTATTCGGTCGATCCGCGCGGCTGGGCCAAGTTCGACTACGTCAAGATGCCGGAGTATCGGTGGGGCATCTTGCTGGCGCCGCAGGAAGAGAACCGCGTCATTCCCTTCGGTGAGAATTACGGCAAGCCGGCCTGGCAGGAAGTCCCGGGCGAGCACCGCGCCACGCTGCGCCGCCTGATCGTGATCCAGGGCGACACCGAGCCCGCCTCCGTCGAGCAGCAGCGCCATCTCGGCAAGACCGCGCCCTCGCTCTACGACCTGCGCAACCTGTTCCAGGTCAATGTCGAGGAAGGCCGCCATCTCTGGGCGATGGTCTATCTCCTGCAGAAATATTTCGGCCGCGACGGCCGCGAGGAGGCCGACGATTTGTTGCGCCGCCGCTCGGGCGATGCGGATTCCCCGCGCATGCTCGGTGCCTTCAACGAGGCGACGCCGGACTGGCTGTCGTTCTTCATGTTCACCTATTTCACCGACCGCGACGGCAAGATGCAGTTGCACAGCCTCGCGCAATCCGGCTTCGATCCCCTGTCGCGCACCTGCCGCTTCATGCTGACCGAAGAGGCCCATCACATGTTCGTCGGCGAGACCGGCATCAGCCGCGTCGTGCAGCGCACCTGCGAGGCGATGAAAGAAGCCGGCATCAGCGATCCGACCGACATCGCCAAGGTCCGCGCGCTCGGCGTGATCGACCTGCCGACCATCCAGAAGAAGCTGAACCTGCACTATTCGCTGTCGCTCGATCTGTTCGGTTCGGAAGTCTCCACCAACGCGGCGAATGCCTTCAACGCCGGCATCAAGGGCCGCTACAAGGAAACCCAGATCGACGACGACCACCAGCTCAAGAACGCCACCTATCCGGTGCTCAAGCTGGTCGACGGCGTGATCAAGCGGGTCGACGAGCCGGCGCTGACGGCGCTCAACATGCGGCTGCGCGACGACTACACGCAGGATTGCGTCAAGGGCATGCTGCGCTGGAACAAGGTGATCTCGACCGCGGGCTATCAGTACAAGCTGACCCTGCCGAACGTCGCGTTCCACCGCCAGATCGGCGAGTTCAAGGACGTCCACGCCACGCCCGACGGCGTCCTGATCGACGACGCCACCTGGAACCAACGCAAGGGCGAATGGTTGCCTTCGTCGCAGGACGGCGACTTCATCGCCTCGCTGATGAAGCCGGTCACCGAAGCCGGCCAGTACGCCTCCTGGATCTCGCCGCCGAAAGTCGGCATCGACAACAAGCCCGGCGATTTCGAGTACGTGAAGATCGAAACCTGAACCGCCCCGCAATCGGGGAGCAGCAGCATGGACCCCGATCGCGACCTCGAAGCACTGAACCGCGACCAGTTGGTCGCGGAGGTGAAGCGTCTCAGGGCGGGCATCCGCGCGCACCGCGACAGCACCGGTCACGACCTGTGCTGGCATCATCCCGATCTCTGGGGGCTGTTGCCTGAGCGCATCACGCCTGAAGTGGCCGTCCCGCCCTGGCCGAAATTTTTGCGCGGGTGTTTGCGCTATCGGGAGGCACTGGAGCGCGAATTGCCCAACGCGCCCGAGGCTGATGTCGAATATGATAAGGACGAGCCGTGATTTCTCCGTCGCCCCGGCCCTGAGCCGGGGCCCATAACCACCGACCGTCGTTGTTTTGGCACGGCGTCTGCCGCCGTGCGCTATTGATGAATCACACGGTGTGGGCCCCGGCGTTCGCCGGGACGACGTGGCATCGCGGGCTGTGACTACCCCGCGATCTCGAGCCCCGCACTTGCGTACACCACGCCGCCGTCCACCGCGATCGTATTGCCGACGACATAATCACCCGCGCGCGAGGCGAGATATATCGCAACACCCGCCATATCCTCGTCGGTGCCGACGCGCCGTGCCGGAACGCGCTTTGCCACTTCATCGGCGTGATCGCGCGCGGCGCGGTTCATGTCGGACTTGAAGGCGCCCGGCGCAATCGCGGTGACGTTGATATTGTCCTTGATCAGCTTGGTCGCCATGCGCCGCGTCAGATGAATCACCGCAGCCTTGCTTGCCGCATAGGAATAGGTCTCCGTCGGGTTGACGAAGATGCCGTCGATGGAGGCGATGTTGATGACCTTGGCGGGGCGATCGGGCGAGGCCGCTGCGCGCAGCGGTTTCGCCAGCGCCTTGGTCAGGAAGAACAGCGACTTGACGTTGAGGTCCATGACCTTGTCCCAGCCGCTTTCCGGAAACTCGTCGAATTCCGCACCCCACGCCGCGCCGGCATTGTTGACGAGGATGTCGAGCTTCGGCTCCAGCTTGATGATTTCGGATGCCAGCCTTTCGCAGCCTTCGACGGTCGAGATGTCGATCGGCAGCGCGATGCATTCGCCGTCATAGGCGGCGGTGAGTTCTTGCGCGGTCGCCTCGCAAGGTCCCGCCTTGCGCGCGGTGATGTAAACCTTCGCCGCGCCCTGCGCGAGAAATCCGGCCGCGATCATCTTGCCGATGCCGCGCGAGCCACCCGTCACCAGCGCGATGCGGCCGTTGAGCGAGAACAGATCCTTGAACATTGCGTTCCTCCATTTGCTTTGCCGGAGGTTTTGGGCGTGGGAGCAGGGCGAGTCAAGGACGCCAGTTCGTCGTCCCTGCGAACGCAGGGACCCATAACCACAAGCGATAATTGTTTTGGTAGATGACTACTACATCACTTAACTGATGAGCCGCGGCGTATGGGTCCGTCCCTGCGTTCGCAGGGACGACGTATGGAGAGATTTCAGGCCGCGTCGATGCGGCGAAAGCCGTTCCACATCGCGGTGGCGGCGCCGGAGGTCAGGACGGGGATGATCCGTTCGTCCTGGTAGTTGCCGTTCAGCGAGACCCGCTGCAGCGCCGTGAGGTGGCCGGCGCTTTCGGCGAAGATCATGCCGGGCCGCGTCGTGACTGCCGTCTTGAATCCTGCCGCCTTCGCCAGGGCGAATTCGCGCTGGCCCGCGGCGATCCGGTCGCCGTAGGGATAGGCGAGATGAAGCACCGGCCGCTGCAACTTGGCTTCGATCCGCGCGCGGCTTTCGGTCAGTTCGAGCCAAGCGGTCTCTTCGCTCTGCCGCGCCAGATGGCAATGCGTAACCGTATGCGCGCCGATCGTCACCAGCGGATCGTCCGCGAACCCCTTCAATTCCTCCCAGGACATGCAGAGATCGCGGGCGATGAGATAATCATCGACGTCATGGCGCGTGCATAGCGCGGAGATTTCGCGCTGCAGGTCGTGTTCGCCCGGCAGTCGGCGCAGCCAATCGTGGATGCGGTCGAAGGTGACCTGCTTGGCTGATGGCGTCGAGCTATCGAGGCGGATTACTGTGCCGCCGATCGGGACTTCGATCGAGGGAGCCTTGGCGATCACCTTTTCGAGCGCAACCCACCACAACCTACCAGTGCCTTCGGCGAAATCGCTCGTGACGTAAACGGTGAGGGGCGCGTCAAACTCACGCATCACCGGCAGGGCGTAATCGCGGTTGTCGCGATAGCCATCGTCGAAGGTAAAGCAGGCAAAGCGCCGCGCGAAATTCCGCTTCTGGAGTCGCTGATGCACCTCGTCCATTGTGACGATATCGACGTCGAGCGCGCGAAGATGCGCGAGCATCGCCCGCAAGAACTCCGGCTCGACTTCGAGATGATGATTGGGCTGAAACTCGCCGTCGCGGCGCGGACGGACATGGTGCAGCATGAAAATGATGCCGACGCCTGCGAAGATTGGTCGCAGCAGGTGATGCGCCCCGGAGAAGTACAGCGCTTCCAGCCCGGCGCGAATGACGGTGTTGCGAAGCTGTTTCATCGAGATGCGGGGCTGCCCGGTTAATTACGGGGACGAAACTAGCGACAGACGGCTGAAGAAACTGTTAGCCGGACCGATTTCCGTCTCCTTTCGCGCCTGCGACATTTCGGGTTTGACAGCCCCGCAAGGGTTTGTTTTCTCTCCGTTCCGGACCCGGCGGGAACTCGAATGCGCGGACTTTTCAGGTGGAGTAGCAAATGGTGGCCGGGTGTCATTCCGCTGGTCATCTGTTGGGCGATCGCGGCCTGGACGAGCACCGAACCGCTGGAAATCGACCTGGCGCAGCGTTCGGCCGCAGCCCTCAAGGGCACCATCCTCGATAAACGGCGAATCTCGGTCGAAGGCCGCGACGTGACCCTGGCCGCAGACGCATTCTCGGAAGACGGCCGGCAGAGTGCGGTGGCTTCGGTCGAAGCGGTGCCGGGGGTGCGTTTGGTTAACGACGAAACCCGGCTCGTTCCCGAAGCCAAGCCGTTCGTCTGGTCGGCTGAACGCGACGTCGTTCGGGTAACGCTATCGGGCAGTTCGCCCTTGCCCGCGAGCAAGGTCCGGCTGATGGAGGCGGCTCGCGCCAGCCTCGGCGGCGTCGAGGTGGTCGACCGGACGAATCTTGCGCGCGGGGCGCCGCCGCGTTTCGACAATGCTGCGCTGTTGCTGCTCGACCAGATCGGCAAGCTGAAGGACGGCAAGATCACGCTGTCGGACACCACGGTCAGCCTGTCCGGCATGGCACGCGAACTCGGCGGCCGCGAAGCCATCGCCGCCGCACTGAAAAATCTTCCCGAGGGTTTTTCGGTCGCAGCCAACGAGGTCAAGGCACCGCCCTACATCTTCCAGGCCTACAAGGATCCCGTCGCGGTAACGCTGACGCTGACCGGCAACGTGCCCGACAACAACGTCCACGCCGGGCTGGTGGGGGCGGCAGGGCGCAAGTTCTTCAGCGAAAAAGTCGTCGATAACCTCAAGACGAGCATCGGCGCGCCCGCAGGCTTCGCCAACGCGGTGGTATCAGCGCTCGGCGCGCTGTCGCGGCTGTCGACCGGTACGCTCGTCGTCTCCGACCGCGAGGTGAAGCTGTCGGGCGATGCGCTCTATGAAGCCGCCTCCAGTCAGATCCGCGCCGGCCTCGGCAAGGACTTTCCGCAGGGCTGGCAGTTCAAGCCGGAAATCTCCGTCAAGCCGGCCGCCGCGCCGGTGGATGCGACCGTCTGCCAGCAATTGTTTACCGAACTGCTCGGCAAGGCCCGGATCCGCTTCGAATCCGGCAAGGCCGACATCGTCACCGATTCCGCCGGTCTGCTCGACCGCCTGATCGAAACCGCGTTGCGCTGTCCGGCCGCCAATATCGAGATCGCGGGACATACCGATGCCGACGGCGACGAGGCGGCCAACCAGGCGCTGTCCGAGAGGCGTGCGCAGGCGGTCGCCGACTATCTGGTCAAGGCGGGATTACCCGCCAACCGGTTCAGCGCGGTCGGCTATGGCTCGACGCAGCCGATTGCGGGTAACGAGACCGACCAGGGCAAGGCGCAGAACCGCCGCATCGATTTCGTGGTGAAGTGAGCATGGCCTATCTGACCACATTCTACTGGGGCTGGCTCCTGGCATCGGTGCTGCTCGGCTTCGCCATGGGCTGGATATCCGTGGTTCAGTACGGCGAAGGCGTCTCGCGGAAATGGCGGTGGGTGCTTTCGGTTTTGGTCGCGGCGTTGGTCGCGGCCGCGCTCGCGCGCGTCGTGCCTGGCCGTTTCGGCTACTGGCTCGATCTCGGCCTGATCATGTTCGCGCTCTACCTCTGCGGCTGTGCGGTCGGGTCATGGTTGCGCGATTGGGTGGTCTCGCGCAGTGCGCCGCCGGGTTGACTGCATCATGAGCCGGCCAGCTTTACCGCCGTCACTGTCACGGGTTGTTGACCGGTCCTGGCTATGGTCCGAAACCCCCATCGGGCGGCGGGAATACAGTAAATCTGTGCTACCGCCGTCATCAACGATACCTAATATGTTGAAGAAGCGCGTTTTATTGTCGTACGGCGAATTCCACTCCGGCCCAAAACGCGCTACCAGAGGGGCAAGGGAGCCGCGTAGCGGCGGCGGGGTTCGCGCCATTGCCGTCGTCGCAGAAGCGCAATTCGAGGTGTAGATGCTGGAAGCAATACGCAGGGCAACTTCGTTTCTGCGCCAGAAACAGGTCCTGCATAAGCTCGGGGTCCTTATCAGCATCACGGTCATCGCCGTTGCGTGCTACGTGCTCTATCACATGCTACGCGGCATCGACGCCAACGAGGTGATCGACGCCATCAAGGGCACCGAGCCGCGCCGGATCGCGCTGGCGGCCCTGTTCGTGGCGGCAGGCTATTTCACGCTGACCTTCTATGACTGGTTCGCCGTCCACGCCATCGGCCAGCACCACATACCCTACCGCATCAACGCGCTGGCTGCCTTCACCTCCTATTCGATCGGGCACAATGTCGGCGCCAGCGTCTTCACCGGCGGCGCGGTGCGCTACCGGATTTATTCGGCCTGGGGGTTGAATGCGATCGACGTCGCCAAGATCTGCTTCCTGGCCGGGCTCACCTTCTGGCTCGGCAATGCCGCGGTATTGGGACTGGGCATCGCCTACCACCCGGAAGCCGCCGCCTCGATCGATCAACTGCCGGCCTGGCTCAACCGCGTTGCGGCGTTCGGAATCATCATCGCCCTGGTCGGCTATGTCGCCTGGGTCTGGGCCCAGCCGCGCGGCGTCGGCCGCGGACCGTGGACGGTCACCCTGCCGGGCGGCCCGCTGACGCTCCTGCAGATCGCCATCGGCATCGTCGATCTCAGCTTCTGTGCGCTGGCGATGTACATGCTGGTGCCGGACGAGCCCGATATCGGCTTTATCGTCGTCGCGGTCATCTTCGTCTCGGCCACGCTGTTGGGATTCGCCAGCCATTCGCCGGGCGGGCTCGGCGTGTTCGATGCCGCTATGCTGGTCGGCCTCTGGCAGATGGACCGGGAGGAACTGCTCGCCGGCATGCTGCTGTTCCGGGTCCTCTATTATATCGGCCCTTTTGTCATATCTGTAATCTTGCTGACGCTTCGGGAGATTATCATCGGCGCGCGATCGAAGCGCCTGCGCCAATTGGCGTCTGCCGCCGACCCCGAGCCGAGGCATGAGGCCCCCGTCTATGTGCGCGAGCGTGGAGACACCGGCGCCTGATGATGTGGCGGGCGCCTCGCGAATAGCGGAAGGAAAGCCTGCGTCCATGGCGATTGACGATTCGAACTCCTCCTTCTTTGCACCGTGGCCGGACCGGTTGCGGCATTCGGCCATTATCCTGTTGGCCGCCGGGCTGGCGCTTTGCGCGCTGGTGCTGCTGGCCGATCTCTCGCTGGCGCGTGCGGTAGCGGTCTTCATCTGCATCGCCGCCGCAGCGCTGGTGCCGTGGCGGCTGCATGATACCACCGGTTCCCGCGAGGATGTCCGCGCCGTCAGTCCGGTTGAATCTGCTGCCGTCAGCGCGGTCGTTGCCGGCATGCCGGACCCGGCCGTGCTGCTCGACCGCGCCGGCCGCGTCATTCATCTCAATGCGGCGGCCGCCCAGCTCGCGCCAGCCCTGCGCAAGAACGAACTCGCCCAGTTCGCGCTGCGCTCTCCCGAGATCATCACCGCATTGCGCGAGGCGATCGCGACCAGCGAGCCGCGCCGCGCCAACTATCTCGACCAGGTGCCGGTCGACCGCTGGATGGAACTGGTCATCACGCCGGTACCGGTGCCGACGCTGTTCGGCGGGACCGAAAGATGCATGCTGATGACCTTCCACGACCAGACGCCGCTGCGGCGGGTCGAGGAGATGCGCGCCGATTTCGTCGCCAATGCCAGCCATGAGCTGCGCACGCCGCTCGCTGCGTTGTCCGGCTTCATCGATACGCTGCAGGGCCCGGCCAAGGACGACGCCAAGGCGCGCGAGCGCTTTCTCTCCATCATGCATACACAGGCGACCCGGATGGCGCGGCTGATCGACGACCTGCTGTCGCTGTCGCGGGTCGAGCTGTCGGCGCATGTCCGCCCCGAAGCGTGTGTCGATATCGTGCCGATCATTCGCCAGGTCGCCGACGGGCTGGAGCCGTTGGCCAGGGAACGCCAGGTCGCGATCGAGATCGATCTGCCGGAGACACCGGTCTCGATTGCGGGTGATCGCGAGGAACTGCTGCGGCTGTTCGAGAACCTGATCGAGAACGCCCTCAAATATGGCGCGTCCGGCGGGAAGGTGATCGTCTCGCTGAGCCAGGTCGCCTCGGGAGAGGGCGCGCCCGAAGTGCGCGTCACGGTCCGCGATTTCGGCCCGGGCATTGCGCCCGAGCATCTGCCGCGGCTGACAGAACGCTTTTACCGCGTCGATGTCGGCGACAGCCGCGCGCAGGGCGGAACCGGGCTCGGTTTATCCTTGGTGAAACATATTCTTAACCGCCATCGCGGCCGGCTGTTGATCGAAAGCGTGCCGAAAAACGGCGCCACCTTTACCGCCTGTTTTCCCCCGGCGAAACCCCCGGCGGCGGCATAAATGCAAGCGATTTCAGTCGCTTGGATGTGTCATCCAACTGTCATCAAACCTTCGTAAAAGCTCTATCGACCGCGCCTACACGGGCGGCATGAGCGCGATCGGGCGCAACGGCGCTTCGCTCAGGATATGGAGATCAACCATGAATTTCGTCAGGACAGTCGTCGCTGCCGGCTTGCTCGCCGCTTCGACGTCGGCCTTCGCGGCCGACATCACCGGCGCAGGCGCCACCTTCCCGTTCCCGCTCTATTCGAAGTGGGCCGATGCCTACAAGAAGGAGACCGGTAACGGCCTGAACTACCAGTCGATCGGCTCCGGCGCCGGCATCAAGCAGATCGTGGCCAAGACCGTGACCTTCGGCGCCAGCGACATGCCGCTCAAGCCGGAGCAGCTCGACAAGGAAGGCATGATCCAGTGGCCGCAGGCGATGGGCGCCCTGGTGCCGGTCGTCAATCTCGAAGGCATCAAGCCGGGCGAGCTGGTGTTCTCGGGCGAACTGCTCGGTGACATCTATCTCGGCAAGATCAAGAAGTGGGACGATCCCGCGATTGCCAAGCTCAATCCCAAGGTGAAGCTGCCTTCCGACGCGATCACCGTGGTGCGCCGTTCGGACGGCTCGGGCACCACGTTCATCTGGACCGACTATCTCTCCAAGACCAATGCCGAGTGGAAGACCAAGGCAGGTGCCGGCACCGCGGTTGAGTGGCCGACGGGCGTTGGCGCCAAGGGTAACGAAGGCGTCGCCGGAAACGTCAGCCAGACCAAGAACTCCATCGGTTACGTCGAGTACGCCTATGCCAAGCAGAACAAGCTGACCTACGGTGCAGTCGTCAACAAGGCCGGCAAGACCGTGCAGCCGACGATTGGTGCATTCCAGGCCGCGGCTTCCAATGCCGACTGGGCCAGTGCCAAGAACTACTTCGTCATCCTGACCGATCAGCCCGGCGATGCGTCGTGGCCGATCACCGGCGCGACCTTCATCCTGATGCACAAGGATGCAACCGACAAGGCGGCGTCCCAGGAAGCCATCAAGTTCTTCAAATGGGCGTTCGAGAAGGGCGACAAGATGGCCGAAGAGCTCGATTACATTCCGATGCCGGACTCGGTCGTCAAGCAGATCGAAAAGACCTGGGCCTCCGAGATCAAGAGCTGATCGGTCCAGCGCTACGCAACACGATCGCTCAACCCGGAATGCCCGGGTTGAGCACCCCTCTCGGGCAAGAGAGGCAAGAACAATGCGCGAGCCGAAAAAGCCGTGCACCGAAGTCCGGGTCATTGGGCTGTAAGTACAGGGGATTGGCGTGGCAGAAATGGCGGTTGAAAGCGACGTAATGGACGCTGCCGGACCTTACGATCGCGCAAAAGCTCTCAGCGCGTTCAAGCTCGGCGACGTCACCTTCTACTGGATTACGCGCGCCTGCGCGATCTCGGTTCTGCTCATCCTCGGCGGCATCATCATTTCGCTTATTATCGGCGCCTGGCCGGCGATCCGGGAATACGGCGCCGCCTTCCTGTGGACGCAGCGCTGGGCGCCGTCTGCCGACCCGCCAGTGCTCGGCGCGCTCGGCCCGGTCTACGGAACGCTGATCACTTCCGTGATCGCGATGACGATCGCCATTCCGGTCGGCCTCGGCATCGCTGTGTTCCTGACCGAGATCTGCCCGATCTGGCTGCGCCGTCCGATCGGGCTTGCCATCGAACTGCTGGCCGGCATTCCCTCCATCATCTACGGCATGTGGGGCTTCTTCGTGCTGGGGCCGTTTCTGGCCAACAACTTCCAGCCGTTCATGATCAGCGTGTTCGACGGCGTTCCAGTGCTGGGGACGATCTTCGCCGGGCCGCCGTCCTATCTCAGCCTGTTCAACGCGTCATTGATTCTGGCGATCATGGTGTTGCCGTTCATCACCGCGATCTCGGTCGACGTCTTCAAGACGGTCCCGCCGGTGCTCAAAGAGGCCGCCTATGGGGTGGGGTGTACCAACTGGGAAGTCGTTCGCAACGTCGTCATCCCCTACACCCGCGTCGGCGTGATCGGCGGCATCATGCTGGCGCTCGGCCGTGCGCTGGGCGAGACCATGGCGGTGACCTTCATCATCGGCAATTCGTTCAAGATCCAGTCCTCGATCTTTGCGCCCGGCACCACGATCTCGGCCGCGATCGCATCCGAATTCGCCGAAAGCGACGGGTTGCACCAGTCCGGCCTGATCCTGCTCGGCCTGCTCCTGTTCATTCTGACGTTCTTCGTTCTTGCTGCCGCGCGGCTGATGCTGATGCGGCTGGAAAAGAAGGCGGGGAACTGACATGAACCCGATTTACGTCTCCCGCCGCCGCAAGAATGTCATCGTCAAGTTCCTGTGCCTGGGCGCTGCAGCGTTCGGCGTGACCTGGCTGGCACTGATCCTGTTCACGCTGTTCTATAACGGCCTCGCCGGCCTCAACCTCGCCGTCTTCACCCAGGATACGCCGCCGCCCGGTTCGACCGATGGCGGCCTGCGCAACGCCATCATCGGCTCGATCATGATGACCGTGATCGGGGTCGGCATCGGTGCGCCGCTCGGCCTTTTTGCCGGAACCTATCTCGCCGAATACGGCAAGCACGACAAGCTCACCTCGGTGATCCGCTTCATCAACGATATTCTGTTGAGCGCGCCGTCGATCATCATCGGCCTGTTCATCTACGGCGCGATCGTGGTGCCAATGGGCGGCTTCTCGGCCTTTGCCGGCTGCCTGGCGCTCGCCGTGATCGTGATTCCCGTGGTGGTCCGCACCACCGAGGACATGCTGGGGCTGGTGCCCAATCCCCTGCGCGAGGCGGCGTCTGCGCTCGGCCTGCCGCGCTCGCTGGTGATCCGCCGGATCGCCTACCGCGCCGCGCGCGCCGGCCTTATCACCGGCGTCCTGCTGGCCACCGCCCGTGTCGCCGGCGAAACCGCGCCGCTATTGTTCACCGCGCTGTCCAACCAGTTCTTCAGCCTGGACCTGACCAAGACGATGGCGAACCTGCCGGTCACCATCAACAACTTCGTGCAGAGCCCCTACGTCTACTGGAAGCAGCTCGCCTGGAGCGGGGCGCTTCTGATCACGCTCACCGTGTTGGCCCTGAATATTGGCGCGCGCATCCTTGGCGCCGAGAGGACATCCAAATGACCGATCTCTCCGTATCCGTGAGTAACGCGAGCGGGCCCGTTCCGCAGGCGACGCTGCCCGAGGCTGCGCCGAAGGTGACCGCGCGCAGTCTGAACTTCTACTATGGCGAGCACCATGCGCTGAAGAACATCAACCTGACGCTCGGCACCCACCGCGTCACCGCCTTTATCGGCCCGTCCGGCTGCGGCAAATCCACGTTGCTGCGGATATTCAACCGGATGTACGATCTCTATCCTGGTCAGCGCGCCACCGGTCAGCTCTTGCTCGACCAGACCAACGTCCTCGACCCCAAGCTCGATCTCAATCTGCTGCGGGCCCGCGTCGGCATGGTGTTCCAGAAGCCGACGCCGTTCCCGATGACGATCTACGAGAACATCGCCTTCGGTATCCGTCTCTACGAGAAGATCTCCAAGTCGGAGATGGACGGCCGGGTCGAGAAGGCGCTGCGCGGCGGCGCCCTGTGGAACGAGGTCAAGGACAAGCTCAATGCAAGCGGCCTCTCGCTGTCCGGCGGCCAGCAGCAGCGGCTCTGCATCGCGCGCACCGTTGCGGTCAGGCCCGAGGTGATCCTGTTCGACGAGCCCTGCTCGGCGCTCGATCCGATCTCGACCGCCAAGATCGAGGAACTGATCCAGGAACTGGCAGAGGACTACACCATCGCCATCGTCACCCATAATATGCAGCAGGCGGCGCGCGTCTCGGACAAGACCGCCTTCATGTATCTCGGCGAGCTGGTCGAATTCGACGACACCAACAAGATTTTCACCTCGCCGCGCGATCGACGTACCCAGGACTACATCACGGGGCGGTTTGGTTAAGGAGATAACAGATGGCTTCTGAGCACACCGCCAAGGCGTTTGACAGCGACCTCCAGGAATTGACGCGTCTGGTCGCCGAGATGGGCGGCCTTGCTGAGCGCATGATCACCGAATCCGTCGACGCGCTGGTCCGCCGCGACGTCGCGCTCGGCAAGCACGTCGTCGCCACCGACGTCGAGATCGACCGCCTGCAGCATCTGATCGAGGAGCGCGCGGTGCTGACCATCGCCCGCCGCCAGCCGATGGCGATCGATCTGCGCGAGATCGTCGGCGCGATGCGGGTTGCCACCGATCTGGAGCGGATCGGCGACCTCGCCAAGAACATGGGCAAGCGCGTCGCGGCGCTGGAGAACGATTTCCAGCCGCTGAAACTGATGCGCGGCCTCGAGCACATGACCGATCTGGTACAATCGCAGGTCAAGTCGGTGCTGGACGCCTATGCCGCGCACGATCTGCCGGCGGCGATGGCGGTGTGGAAGGGCGACGAAGAAGTCGACGCCATCTGCACCTCGCTGTTCCGCGAACTCCTCACCTACATGATGGAGGATCCGCGCAACATCTCGTTCTGCATCCACCTGATGTTCTGCGCCAAGAATATCGAGCGGATCGGCGACCACGCAACCAACATCGCCGAAACCGTGTTCTACATGATCGAGGGTCAGCAGATGCTCGACAAGCGCCCGAAGGGCGACATGACGACGTTTGCCACGACCGTCTCCAACACTTGAGGAAAGCAGAATGAGCGCGCGCATTATGGTGGTCGAGGACGAGGAAGCGTTGACCACGCTGTTGCGCTACAACCTCGACGCTGAAGGCTATGAGGTCGAGACCGTCGGCCGCGGCGACGATGCGGATACGCGGCTGAAGGAGCGCGTGCCCGATCTCGTCGTGCTCGACTGGATGCTGCCGGGCCTCTCCGGCATCGAGCTGTGCCGCCGTTTGAGAGCGCGCCCCGAAACCAAGCAATTGCCGATCATCATGCTGACCGCGCGCGGGGAGGAGAGCGAGCGGGTGCGGGGGCTTGCGACCGGCGCCGACGATTACATCGTCAAGCCGTTCTCGGTGCCGGAACTGCTGGCGCGCGTAAAGGGCCTGCTGCGGCGGGCGAGCCCCGAGCGGCTCGCCACCGTGCTGACCTATGGCGATATCGAACTCGATCGCGAAAAGCGCCGCGTCGCGCGCTCAGGCCGCCAGATCGATCTCGGCCCGACCGAGTATCGCCTGCTCGAATTTTTCCTCGAGCACCCCGGCCGCGTCTTCAGCCGCGAGCAGTTGCTCGATAGCGTCTGGGGCCGCGACATCTATATCGACGAGCGCACCGTCGACGTCCATATCGGCCGCTTGCGCAAACTGCTCAACCCCGGCCGCGAGCAGGATCCGATCCGCACCGTCCGCGGCGCAGGTTACGCGCTGGATGACCGGTTTGCGAAGGTGGAGCCGTAACGCTCCGTTGCCGTCCTCGCGAACTTCTCGGTCGTCCCCGCGAACGCGGGGACCCATAACCACCAATCTCGATTGTTGAAACGTGCTGGAGCTCCAGCTCAGCGTAACCACAGACACCTGTGGTTATGGGTCCCTGCGTTCGCACTAGGGCATGCACACTTGTTGCGCCGCAAATACTCATGAAAAGCCAAGGGTTTTTGCACTTCTCAAGTGTTGCGACGTAGTTTTGCTGCGCGCGCTCTCCACCCCACCGAAGCGCTGGATTCCGATCTTGCGCGAAAACGCCAGCCTCGATTCCAAAATTTCGATGAGCTCGCATCTTCGATTCTAAAATTGCATATGAAGCCTGAATCGCACTGCAACATGTGTGCATCCACTAGTGCGTTCGCAGGGACGACAAGTTGAGGGGTTCTCGCCTCTATTCCGTCATCCCCGCGAAACGCGAGGACCCATAACCGCCAATCTCGATTGTTGAAATGCGCTGGAGCTCCAGCTCAGCATAACCACCTGCACTTGTGGTTATGGGTCCCTGCATTCGCAGGGACGACATCGTTGAGATAGCGGCGCGCGCCCCTTACCGCGTCTGCTTCGGCTGCTGCCTCCGCCGATCGGCGGCGGGCTGGTAGGCGATGCGCGAGTGGTGGGCGCAATAGGGCAGGCCGGTGAGCGCCTTGCCGCCGCAGAAGAAGAATTCCGGGCTCGAGGGATCGCCGACCGGCCAGTGGCAGGTGGCCTCGTTCAGTTCGAGCAGCGACAGCCGCTGGCTCATCGGCACGACGTTGTCGAAGGCGATCGGATCCGGCTCCATCTCGACTTCGAAGGCGTGTGCCAGCGCGGTGTTGCCGCGCGAGACCGGGCGCGACACCCGCATCATCGGCTGGGCGGGGCGTGCCTTGCGCTGCCGCGGGGCGGCCGAGGAGGGGCTCTTGGCACGGCCGGAAAGGCCCAGCCGGTGCACTTTGCCGATTACGGCGTTTCGCGTCACATTCCCGAGTTCCGCGGCGATCTGGCTCGCCGACAATCCGGCTTCCCAGAGCTTCTTAAGCTGTTCGACGCGATCGTCGGACCAGGTCAAAACCGTCATCGTAATCTTCCCTTCGCATCGCGCCGGCCAATCGGGGGCAGCGCTGGCGAGTCATTCGTCTCAAAAATCCCTGCGGTCAGAATCCCTTAGCCCTCGCCGGACGCGCTAACCGCGCCGAACGTTTACGCCTGCACAAAATGGACTCTTAGGGATCAGAACTGCCGCACGAGATGTCGTACCCGACAGCCCAAACGCTACAATATGGCGTGACTCGGGCGCAAGAGTCCGGGCCCGAACGTCCACATGTTCTGACATCTAGGCATTTCACTGCGTGTTTTCCACCACACCGCAATCTTACGGATTTCAGCATCTTGCACTGCAGGAAAGGCGGCTCCGTGGCGTGTTGACAGCGCCCCACGCCCACATAGAATGCCTCTCACGTGCCGCCCTTAAGAGGCGGCACGTTTCGTTTTCGCAAGACCGGCTGTTGCCGCGTTCGCGCCAATGCACGCCCGCGGCAGGTCTCAAAGGCAGGTCTCAAACCTCAGTGATTGCCATGACCAATAGTGCCACGTCGCATCTGCTCCCGGTCTTCGCCAGGGTCGATCTCGGCTTCGAACGCGGCGAGGGCTGCTGGCTGACCGCCACCAATGGCGAGCGCTATTTGGACTTCACCTCGGGCGTCGCGGTGAATGCGCTCGGTCACTGCCATCCGCACCTGATCGCGGCGCTGCAGGAGCAGTCGACGAAACTCTGGCACATGTCGAACCTGTTCAAGTCGCCGGATGGCGAGAAGCTCGCCGCGCGGCTTTGCGAGCAGAGCTTTGCCGACCTCGTGTTCTTCTGCAATTCCGGCGCCGAGGCGATGGAAGGCGTGATCAAGGTCGTGCGCCGCTATCAATTCTCCAAGGGCCATCCCGAGCGCTATCGTCTCGTCACCTTCGAGGGCGCATTCCACGGCCGCACCCTGGGCACGCTCGCAGCAACCGGCTCCGCCAAATATCTCGAAGGCTTTGGGCCGCCGATGGACGGTTTCGACCAGGTGCCGCATGGCGATCTCGAAGCGGTCAAGAAAGCGATCGGCCCGCAGACCGCGGGGATCCTGATCGAGCCGGTGCAGGGCGAGGGCGGCGTGCGCTCGGCGCCGCAGTCTTTCTTCAAGGCGCTGCGCCAGCTCTGCGACGAGAAGGGCCTGTTGCTCGCGTTCGACGAGGTGCAGACCGGCATGGGCCGCACCGGCGATCTCTTCGCCTATAAGCGCGTCGGCGTGACACCGGATGTGATGTCGCTGGCCAAAGCGTTGGGCGGCGGCTTCCCGATCGGCGCGGTGCTGGCGACGGCGGAAGCCGCAAGCGGCATGACGCCGGGCTCGCACGGCTCGACCTTCGGCGGCAATCCGCTGGCGATCGCAGCCGCCAATGCCGTGCTCGACGTGATGCTGGAGCCGGGCTTCTTCGATCACGTGCAGAAGATGTCGCTGCTGTTGAAACAGAAAATGGCCTCCGTCGTCGATCGCTATCCCGCCGTGCTGTCGGAAGTTCGCGGCGAGGGGCTTCTGGTCGGCGTCAAGGCCGTGGTGCCGTCGGGCGATCTCGTCAATGCGTTGCGCGACGAGAAATTGCTCACCGTCGGCGCCGGCGACAATGTGGTGCGGTTCCTCGCGCCGCTGATCGTCACCGAGGCCGAGATCGAGGAATCCGTGCAAAGGTTGGAGCGCGCCTGTGTCGCGCTGTCCGCTGGCCAGTTGAAGAAGGCGGCGGGCTGATGAGCAAATCCGTCCGTCACTTCCTCGACATCAATGAACTGCCGTTAGATGAATTGCGCAGCATGCTGACCCTGAGCGCCACCATGAAGGCGAAGCTGAAAGCGCATGAGAAGGGCAAGAAGCCGCTCGAAGGCAAGACGCTGGCGATGATCTTCGAACGTCCCTCGACCCGCACCCGGGTGTCGTTCGACGTCGGCATGCGCCAACTCGGCGGCGAATCCATCATGCTGACCGGTGCCGAGATGCAGCTCGGCCGCGGCGAGACCATCGCCGACACCGCGCGCGTGCTGTCGCGCTATGTCGATGCGATCATGATCCGCATCCTCAACCACGACGCGCTCCTGGAATTGGCCGCGCACGCCACGGTGCCCGTGATCAACGGCCTGACGCGGCGCTCGCATCCCTGCCAGGTGATGGCCGACCTGATGACCTTCGAGGAGCATCGCGGGCCGATCGAGGGCAGGACCGTAGCCTGGACCGGCGACGACAACAATGTGCTGGCATCCTGGGCGCATGCAGCCGAGCGTTTCAAGTTCAGGCTCAATGTCGCAACCCCGCCGCAACTTGCGCCGAACAAGGCGATGAAGGACTGGATCAAGGCGACGCAAGCGCCGATCGTGCTCGGCACCGATCCCGAAGCCGCGGTGCGCGGCGCCGATTGCGTCGTTACCGACACCTGGGTCTCGATGGGCGACAAGGACGGCGAACATCGCCACAATGTGCTGAAGCCCTATCAGGTCAATGCGAAGCTGATGTCGCTGGCCAAGCCGGACGCGATCTTCATGCACTGCCTGCCCGCCCATCGCGGCGAGGAAGTCACCGATGAAGTGATCGACGGCGCGCAGTCGGTCGTGTTCGACGAAGCCGAAAATCGCCTGCATGCGCAGAAAGGCATTCTGGCCTGGTGTTTTGACGCGGTGGCATAGGTTTCTCCGTCGTCCCTGCGAAAGCAGGGACCCATACGCCGCGGCCCCAATAATTAAAGGCAGTGGTTGACGCCTTGCCTTACTCACAACGCCCTGTGGTTATGGGTCCCTGCGTTCGCAGGGACGACGCGTGGAGATGGTTTCGCCGGCTCGTCAACCCCTTTTGTTTTGCATTCCGAGCCCCCAGATAAGGCGCCATGGATTCACAATCAGACATCAAAATCATGACCGAGGCGCCAATCCGCGCGCCCTCGTCCGTTCCCGTCGATGATGCGGTGCTGCCGTTCGAGGTCGCCTCGCTCGATCTGCGCGGACGGCTGACCCGACTCGGCCCCGCGCTCGACGACATCCTGACCAAGCACGATTATCCGGCGCCGGTCGGAAAATTGCTTGGCGAAGCGATCGTGCTGGCGACGCTGCTCGGTTCGGCGCTCAAATTCGACGGCCGGTTCATTTTGCAGACGCAGACCGATGGCCCGGTGTCGTTTCTGATCGTGGATTTCCAGTCGCCGGATCGGCTCCGCGCCTATGCGCGCTACGACGCAAGGCGGCTGAAGGACGGGCAGGATTCAGGCGCCCTGCTCGGCAAGGGCCATCTCGCGATGACCATCGATCAGGGCGCGGACATGAGCCGTTACCAGGGACTGGTGGCGCTCGACGGCGGCAGCCTTGAGGATGCCGCGCATGAATATTTCCTGCGCTCCGAGCAGATTCCGACCCGCGTGCGGCTTGCGGTCGGCGAAGAATGGCGTGGCGGCGACGGCGGCAAGCATCGCTGGCGCGCCGGCGGCATGCTGCTGCAATTCCTGCCGCAGGCGCCCGAGCGGGCGCGGCAGGCCGACCTGCATCCGGGCAACGCGCCGGAAGGCGCGGTTACGCATCAGGTGGCGGAAGACGACGCATGGGTGGAAGGTCAGTCGCTGATCGGCACTGTCGAGGATGTCGAACTGATCGATCCCGATCTGTCGGGCGAGCGCCTGCTGTATCGCCTGTTTCACGAGCGCGGCGTGCGCGTGTTCTCACAGCTCTCCTTGCGCGCAAAATGCTCCTGCTCGCGCGAGGCAGTCTCCGCGATGCTGAAAAGCTTCTCGCCCAAGGACCGCGCCGAGATGGTCAAGGACGACAAGGTGGTGGTGACCTGCGAGTTCTGCTCCTCGGTCTATCAGTTCACCCCGCATGAAGCGGGCGTGGAGGAGTAGGGGACCGTAGGGTGGGCAAAGGCGCGATAGCGCCGTGCCCACCATCATCCTCGATCGCGCTTGATGATGGTGGGCACGCTTTGCTTTGCCCAGCCCACGGACTGTCGTCATCCGCGAAGACGGGTGACCCAGTATCCCAGAGACAGCAGTGATCGAAATCGAGAAGTCGCGGCGTACTGGGTACCCCGCGTTCGCGGGGTATGACGGTGATATGTTGCGTCGCTACCACCGCGTCATTGCGAGCGCAGCGAAGCAATCCATCTATCCCCGCGCTGAGGCGTGGATTGCTTCGCTTCGCTCGCAATGACAGGGATAAGGCCACGGCAAACACATTCGTCATGCTCGGGCTTGCCGCCTCCGCTGAAGCTTCGGCGCGCCAGCACGGGAAAGCCTCGGCGAAGCCTTGGCGTAGCCGGGACCCGGGCATCCGTCACCCTCGGAAGAATCATGCGAAGAAAGATGGATCACCGGGTCAAGCCCGGTGATGACAAGCGCGAGCGCTCGTCAATTCAACACCCGCTTATTATCCGGGCTGTCCAGCGAGAACGTCGGCACGTCGATCTCGAAACGCTCACCGCTTTCGCTGACCATTTGATAGCGCCCGGTCATGAAGCCCGATGCGGTCGGCAGCGGCACGCCGCTGGTATATTCGAAGCGCTCGCCTGGCGCCAAAACAGGCTGTTCGCCGACCACGCCCTCGCCGCGGACTTCCTGCTTGCGGCCGGTGGCGTCGGTGATGATCCAGTGCCGGGTACGAAGCTGCACGGTCTCGGCGCCGGTATTGGTGATGACGATGGTGTAGGACCAGAAATACTGGCCCTTGTCGACCGACGAGCGCTCGGGGAGGAAGTTCGGTTCGACGGTGAC
The DNA here is from genome assembly GCF_036924675.1 of Bradyrhizobium sp. AZCC 1578. Lineage (NCBI taxonomy): Bacteria > Pseudomonadati > Pseudomonadota > Alphaproteobacteria > Hyphomicrobiales > Nitrobacteraceae > Bradyrhizobium > Bradyrhizobium sp. AZCC 1578. Next base: position 3,416,651 of record NZ_JAZHRZ010000001.1, on the reverse strand, counting down.
TTCGATCTGGCGGGTGACGGCGCGGTACATGCGAGCAAGCTTCCGGGAATCCTGTGTCGCATCATAGCCGGGAATGCCGGGGGAACCAATCTCCGCTGCGCCGGGTTGCCCGCTTGCTTGATCGCGGTTTCAACATAGTTCCGTTCTAGAGCGCAGCCGCGCTGCCCGGCCCCGGACCTTCCGCTTGCGTACCCCTTGCGTATCTGGTGTGCAAGTTGCGGGCCGATGTTATCTTTTCCGGACAGTGCACGCGCAAAAGCTCAATTGCCCAAACGGTGCCAGATGTCGTCCATTGCCGATCCAGTCGCCGGAACGCCTCGCAGCGATGCCAAGGCCAGCGATGCCAAGGCCGCCGCTGCATCTTCCGCGCCGGCGATTGCGTTCCCGGTAGCCGGCGAGCGCGAATTGCGGCTCGATCTGTTTCGCGGCATGGCGCTGTGGCTGATCTTCATCGACCATCTGCCGACCAACATCCTGACCTGGTTCACGATCCGCAATTACGGATTTTCCGACGCCACCGAGATCTTCATCTTCATCTCCGGATACACCGCCGCCTTCGTCTATGGGCGCGCGATGCTCGAGGCCGGTTTCGTGGTGGCGACCGCGCGCATCATGCGGCGCGTGTGGCAGATCTACGTCGCCCATGTGTTCCTGTTCACGATCTTCCTGGCGGAAATCTCCTACGTCGCCACCCGTTTCGAGAACCCGCTCTACAGCGAGGAAATGGGCATCATGGATTTCCTCAAGCAGCCGGATGTCACGATCGTCCAGGCGCTGCTGCTCAGATTCCGGCCCGTCAACATGGACGTGCTGCCGCTCTACATCGTGCTGATGCTGTTTCTGCCCATCATCCTGTGGCTGATGAAGTGGCGGGCCGACGTCGCGCTGGGACTATCGGTGCTGCTCTATGCGCTGACCTGGCACTTCGACTGGTATCTGACGGCCTATCCGAGCGGCTTCTGGATATTCAATCCGTTCTGCTGGCAGTTGCTGTTCGTGTTCGGCGCCTGGTGCGCACTGGGCGGGGCACAGCGCATGTCCCGCATCCTGTCGTCGCCGGTGACGATGTGGATCTGCATCACCTACCTGGCGGCGGCGTTCTTCGTCACACTCACTTGGCACATTCCGCAACTCAGCTTCCTGATGCCCAAGCGGATCGAACAGTGGATGTACCCGATCACCAAGACAGATCTGGACGTACTGCGGTTTGCCCATTTCCTGGCGCTGGCCGCGCTCACCGTGCGCTTCCTGCCCAAGGATTGGTCGGGCCTCAAATCGCGCTGGCTGCGACCATTGATCCTGTGTGGCCAGCATTCGCTTGAGATATTCTGTCTCGGCGTCTTCCTGGCCTTTGCGGGACACTTTGTGCTGGCCGAAGTCGGTGGGGGTGCCCTCACGCACGCCCTGGTCAGTCTTGCCGGTATCCTCATCATGTGGGGCATGGCGTGGGTGATTTCGTGGTACAAGCATTCGGCCGACAAAGGAGCCTCAAAAACGAAAAGCACGGCAATCAACGCCGATATGGCGGGAGGAAGCGCATGAGGCCCGGCTCGGGAACTGTGCTGGTCCTGGCGCTGCTTGCGGGTCTTGCAGCGGCCGGATTGGCTCGCGCCCAGGATGCCGCCCCCCAGGCTTGCGAAGTTCCCCCCTACCTCCTCTCCACCGAGAGCACGCTTCCCAAGGTGGCCGAGGCCGTCAAGAACGCCCGGCCGCTGACCGTCCTAGTGGTGGGGAGCCGCTCATCGACCATCCTGTCCTCTGAAAACAGCGCCTATCCGGCCAGGCTGCAGGCGGCGCTGAAGGAGAAGCTGCCCTCCACCCCAATCAACCTCTCCGTGGAACTACAAACCGGCAAGACCGCCGAGGAGGTGGACGCCGGCCTCGTTAAGCTGGTGGAAGCAAAAAGGCCTACTTTGGTCATCTGGCAGACGGGAACCGTCGATGCTATGCGATCCATCGATCCTGACGATTTTCGCGGCGCCGTCGACGAAGGGGTTGCTGCGCTGCAAAATGCGGGAGCCGACGTGGTTTTGGTCAATCTGCAATACAGCCCGCGCACCGAAACCATGATTTCCGCGCCGCCGTACCTAGATAATATGCGCGTGGTGGCGCAGCAGCATAATGTTCCGCTGTTCGATCGGTTCGCCATCATGCGCCACTGGAACGACGCCGGAGATTTCGATCTGTTCAGTACCTTTCATGGCACCGACATGGCCAAAAGGGTTCATGCCTGCCTAGGCCGGGCGCTGTCGAAATTCGTGCTCGATGCGGCCCGCCTCGATCAGGCGCAGCAGAATTAGGAACTGGCGTTAATGAGTTCTCACTGCCCTTTTCGTTTGTCGACATTGCTGACTGTCTTCGCCGCGGGCCTCGCGCTGTTGATGCCTGCCGCGGTGGCGCCCTTGCATGCCCAGACGGCTTCGCAGCAAGCCGGTCAGCAGGCGGCGCTATCCGATGGCGCCAAAGCGGAAAACGACCCGGACAAAAAACCCGCGGCTGAAGGCACCCCGCCGCAGGCCGCGCCGGCGGCCGCCGGCAATCCGGCCGCGCAGAAGGGCGTCACCGGCAAAGCGATCGACAAGGTGAAGGAAGTCGCGAAATCGGCCGGCGACATCTTCAGCCGCGTTCCCTGCCTGCCGCCGAAGGGCGCTTCCAAATCGATGGGATCGCTGCCGCGTGTCGCGAACAAGCTCGTCGCGGGTCAGCCGGTGGTGATCGTCGCTTTCGGATCGTCATCGACCCAGGGGTACGGCTCCAGTTCACCGGAATTCACTTATCCGAACAGGCTCGCGGCGCAGCTACGCCGCAAATATCCGACGGCCGACATCTCCGTCGTCAATGCCGGCAAGGGCGGCGAGGACGCGCCGGAAATGATGAAGCGGCTGCAGACCTCCGTGATCGACTTGCGTCCGGATCTGGTGATCTGGCAGGTCGGCACCAATGCGGTGCTGCGCAACCTCGATCCCGCCGAGACCGTCAAGCTCATCGACGAAGGCATCGCACGCATTCAGGCTGCGGGCTCCGACGTCGTGCTGATCGATCCGCAATATTCGCCGCGGGTCAACGAGCACGCCGAAAGTGCCGGCAAGATGATGAAGCTCTTGAACAAGACGGCCGAGCTTCGCAAGGTCGGCATCTTCCCGCGCTTCGCGGTGATGAAGGACTGGCACGAGCGGCAGGCGATTCCGATCGAGAATTTCGTGATCGCCGACGGCCTGCACATGAGCGACTGGGGCTATGCCTGCTTCGCCCAACTGCTCGGCGACGACATCATCAAGTCGGTCGGCCAGATCAAGCTCGGCGTCGCCGTGCCGTCGGACGTGCGAGCCTATCGGCCGATGTAGCCGTCGTTCCTGCCTCCGTGCGCAATCGCGCACTCGGCGCAGGGACCCATACGCCGCGGCCCTGGTGATTAGAGGCGGTGGTTGACGCCTTGCTTAACCCACCACACCCTGTGGTTATGGGACGACACCTGTTGTGTGGCTACGCGCGTAGCGAGCTCACGCCTTCTCCAGCGCCTGTGCAAAATCCTCGATCAGATCATCCGCATGCTCGAGCCCGGCCGAGAAGCGGATAAAGCCTTCGCTGATGCCGAGCTCGGCGCGCGCCTCTGGCGTCAGCCGTTGATGCGTCGTCGTCGCAGGATGGGTGACGAGGCTCTTGCTATCGCCGAGATTGTTGGAGATGCGCGAGATCTGCAACGCATTGAGGACGCGGAAGGCGGCGGCCTTGCCGCCCTTGACCTCGAAGCCGATCAGCGTTGAACCGCCGCGCATCTGCTTCTTCACCAGCTCCGCTTGCGGATGATCGGCGCGGCCGGGATAGATCAATCGCGAAATCTTCGGATGGCTTGCCAACGCCTCGGCGATTTTCGCCGCGTTGTCGGTCTGCGCGCGTACCCGCACGCCCAACGTCTCCAGTCCCTTGAGCAGGACCCAGGCGTTGAAGGGCGAGAGCGATGGCCCGGTCTGGCGCATGAAGTTGTGAATGTGCTCTGCGATGAAGGCTTCGGACGAGAGAATGATGCCGCCGAGGCAGCGCCCTTGACCGTCGATATGTTTGGTTGCGGAGTAGACCACGACGTCGGCGCCGAGCGAAAGCGGGCTCTGCCAGATCGGCGTGGCAAAGACGTTATCGACGACCAGCCGTGCGCCGCCCTTGTGCGCGATCTCGGCAATCGCCGGAATATCGAGCACATCGAGCGTCGGGTTGGTCGGGCTCTCCAGAAACAAGGTCTTGGTGTTAGGCCGCAATGCGTGCTGCCATTGGTCGAGATCTAGGCCGTCGACCAGCGTCGTTTCGATCCCGTAGCGCGGCAGGAGGTCCTGCACGACGTAAAGGCACGAGCCGAACAGGGCTTTCGAGGCTACCACATGATCGCCGGCTCTGAGCGGTGCGAGGATCGCGGTCGTCACCGCGGCCATGCCGGTGGCGGTGGAGCGAGCAGCTTCCGCGCCTTCGAGCTCGATCATGCGGCGCTCGAACATTGAAATCGTAGGATTGGAATAGCGCGAATAGATAAAGCCGGGATCCTCGCCCTTGAAGCGCGCCTCGCACTGCTCCGCGCTGTCGTAGACATAGCCTTGGGTGAGGAACAGCGCTTCCGACGTCTCGCCGAATTGTGAGCGCAGCGTGCCGCCGTGGACGAGGCGGGTTTCGGGACGAAAACGCTTGGTAGAACCAACTTCAGACATGTGACCTCCGTCGTGACCACCGGAAAATGGTCACAAAAAAACCGGCCTGGAAGAATTTCCACAGGCCGGGATCACACGTGTCCCCGGCCTGTTTAGCTACTTATTTAACGTGGCTGCAAGCCGGCCGGCTCAAATCACCACGGGATAAGTCATGCTGATATTCGCTTGCGCCCTTTCAGTCAAGGCAACCATCGGATAACCCCTAAAAGCCCATATTTACGAGGTTTGGATGACATTTGGGCATCCAGGGCCACCTCAGAGGACCGCGCCGTGTCGTTCACGCTTCCGCCCGACGGTAACGGAATTCTCCCCGACCGCATGATCGCGGCGATGGCGGATGCGGGCCTGATCCTGCCGGCCTATCCGTTTGTCGAGAGCCAGATCCAGCCCGCAAGCCTCGATTTGCGCCTCGGCGACGTTGCCTATCGGGTGCGCGCGAGCTTCCTGCCTGGGCCGGGCGCGACCGTCGCCGAGCGCATCGACGAATTGAAGCTGCATGAAATAAATCTCTCCGACGGCGCGGTGCTGGAGACCAATTGCGTCTACATCGTGCCGCTCCTGGAAAGCCTCGCGCTGCCGCCGGAGATCGTGGCCGCCGCCAATCCGAAGAGCTCGACCGGACGGCTCGACGTCTTCACCCGCGTGATTGCCGACGGCACCCGTCGCTTCGATATGATCGGCGCGGGCTATCACGGCCCGCTCTATGCCGAGATCAGCCCGAAGACGTTTCCGGTGCTGCTGCGGGAGGGCTCGCGGCTATCACAAGTGCGTTTCCGCACTGGAGATGCCATCCTCAATGCCGACGAGCTCGACGCGCTGCATGGCGCCGAGCGCCTGGTCGATATCGATAACGCCGATCTCGCCAATGGCGTGGCGCTGTCGGTCGATCTGTCCGGTGAGAACACAGGCGGGTTCGTCGGCTACCGCGCCAAGCGCCACACCGGTGTGGTCGACGTCGACCGCCGCGGCGGCTATGCAGTCGATGAATTCTGGGAGCCGATCCCGGCACGGTCAGACGGCAGCCTCATCCTCGATCCCGGCGAGTTCTACATCCTGGCCTCGAAGGAGGCCGTGCAGGTGCCGCCGGATTACGCTGCGGAAATGGTGCCGTTCGATCCTCTGGTCGGCGAATTCCGCGTGCACTATGCGGGGTTCTTCGATCCCGGCTTCGGCTATGCCGGTGCCGGCGGGCAGGGCGCGCGCGCCGTACTCGAAGTGCGCTCGCGCGAGGTGCCGTTCATCCTCGAGCACGGCCAGATCGTCGGCCGTCTGGTCTACGAGAAAATGCTGTCGCGGCCCGACGCGATGTACGGCCAGCGCATCGGTTCGAACTACCAGGCGCAGGGGTTGAAGCTCTCCAAGCACTTCCGGGTGTGATCGCCTGCGCCGGCGCGCCTCAGCCGCGCACGTCAGAGATAAACTCGCCGATCTGCGCAATCGCCTGACGGGCTTCCGGCAACACCGGCACGAATAATTGCCAGACGTGCGGCATGCGCCGCCAGATCTCGAGCTTGCTGCGCGGATTGTGCGACCGCAGCTTCTCCACCATGCGGACGGCGTCGTCCTTCAGAATTTCATCGCTGCCGACTTGAATAAGTACCGGCGGCAATCCGGCGGGATCGCCGTAGAGCGGCGAAGCGTAGGGCGTGCGCGGATCGGCTCCGCCGAGATAGAGCTTCGCCAGATCGGGAAGATCCTCGACATTCAGCATCGGATCGGCCGCTGCATTCGTCTTCAGCGAAGCGCCGGTCAGGGCCAGATCGGTCCAGGGCGACAAGGCGACGGCCGCGGCCGGAAGCGGCTTGCCATCGTCACGGAGCCTCAACAGCAGGCCCAGCGCCAGGCCGCCGCCGGCCGAATCTCCCACTACGAACAACTGGCGACTATCGGGCGCGTGATCGACGAGCCAACGACAGCCCTCCACGGCATCCTCAAGCGCTGCCGGAAAAGCGTGTTCCGGAGCGAGGCGGTATTCGAGCGCCCAGACGCGGGCTTGCAAGGCGTCGGCAATCCGCCAGAGGAAGTGCCGGTAGTAGACCGGCGCGCCGGAAACATAGGCGCCGCCATGAAGATAGAGCACGTTACGTCCGCGCCGGGATGCCGGTGTGGTAACCCGGTGAAATCGCACCCGACCGGCCTCGATCTCGACTGTTGTGCTCCGGGCGGGCGGATGCGGCACAAACCGCTCCATCGCACGCATGTTTCGCCGCCATTGCTCGACATCGAGACTCCCGCCGCGCCGCTTGAGCAACATGCGAATACCGATGCGCAAAAGTTCGGCTCGCAGGCTCATGGCGGCCCTTGCGCTCAGGCCCTGAACGGCACGGCTGTGGGCATGCGCGGACGGTCGGTAGGCTCTTGCACGATAAGACCGTCCTCGATCTCGACAATGCGATCGGCGTAGGGGAGGACGCGCGGATCGTGGGTGACGACCAGCACCGCCCGCTCACGCTCATGGGCGGTCTCGGCGAGAATACGCATGATGCTCTGGCCGTTTTTTCCATCCAGTGCCCCGGTCGGCTCGTCGGCAAGAACGACGGAAGGGTTTGCGACGAGAGCCCGCGCGATGGCGACCCTCTGCTGCTCGCCGCCGCTGAGACCTCCCGGCAAACTGTCCACCTTTTGCTCGAGCCCGACCATTGCTAGGGCCTCCCGCGATTTCTGCGCCGCGCGCCTGCCGTGCTCGCCACGAATATCCAGCGCCAATTGCACATTCTGGGTCGCGGTCAGCGTCGGGAACAAATGATAGGACTGGAATACGAAACCAATATGCTCGCGCCGAATCCTGGCGAGCGCTTCCTTGTCGGCGTCGGCTGTCGGCGTCCCGCATATGGTGACGCTGCCTGAACTCGGCGTCAGCATGCATCCGAGGACTAAAAGCAGCGTAGTCTTGCCGCTCCCCGAAGGGCCCATCAGCAACGTCAACTCGCCCCGCCGCAGCGAGAGGTCGATGCCGCGCAACGCGTGCACCTCGCCGGCGCCGCGACCCAGCCTCTTCTCGACCGACTTGGCTTCGACTACATGGTCATTCATCGCATGAACACCGTGGCTGGGTCGATACGAACGACACGGATGATTGCTCCAATGCCGGATGCTACGCACATCACCACCGTCAGCGCGAACAACGCCGCCATCAGCCATGGCGTGATGACAATCGGCAACGCGCTTTTGGCGGTGATCTGGACGACGATCGAGCCGATCCCGGCGGCGATCGCAAATCCGATCACGGCGTTGATGAGTGCCTGATAGATGATCACGGTGTAGATATAGGCGTTCGAGGAACCCATCGCGCGCAGGGTGGCGAATTCATTCAGATGATCCTTGGTGCTGGAGTAAAGCGTCTGCGCGACGATCACGGTGCCGACGATCACTCCGAGCAATGCGCCGGCAAACAGCGCGGCTCCGGCCCCCGTGCCAAACAGCCAGAACGACCGGCTGCGGCTGCGGAAATCGTCCGACGTGAGAACCTCTGCATCGCCGACCTCCGCGCGAATGGCGCTGAGCGCCTTCTCCCGATCGGCATCGCCTTTCAGCCGAACCAGAACGCTGCTGGCGCGATCACGCGGCGTTCCGGTGTAGTTGCGCGCGTTTTTCAGATCCACAAACACGTACGGCGTCGTGGCGAACGAGCGGATGCCGTCGGTGACCGCGACCACGCGCACCTTGCGGCCACGGACTTCTGCCGTCGAGCCGACGCCGCTGACACCGAGCCGGTCAAAATAGGAGCGGTCGACCGCAACGTTCGCCCCTTGCGTCAACGCCTGCACGTTGCCGTCCACGACGTTGAACGGTTGCAGGCTGCCGTCGCGCAGGTCGGCGCTCACAATGAAGACCGGCGTCACCTCGCCGCGCTCCAGGCGCCAGTCCGAAAAGCCGATCACGAGCGGGACGGCCCAACTAACGCCCTCCATGGTGGCGACGCGGTCGCGCAGCTTGACGTCGAGCAGCGAAGGATCCTCGAAGCATTTGGCGCCCTTGGGCAGGATCCACAAATCGGCGGAGGCATTGTCGATCATGGTCGTGACCATTCGGCCGAACCCGAGGAACAGGCCCATCTGGATCATGACGAGGACGACCGAGAAGACGATTCCGACCATGGTCGCGACGAAGCGAAGCCGATCGTGGAACAGGTTGCGGGACGCAAGTGTCAGTACCAGCGACATGTCGGCATCCGTTATCGCGGTTGATTGGCGATGGCTCTCTCGTCTTGCGGCTCGGAATGGCGCGAAACCAGCGCTCTCACGCCGATTTTTATTCCGGCGCTTGCAGCCAGACTTGCGGCGAGCGCAGCGGCAAAAACGATCGTCGCCTTGCCGATCGCGTTGAGATCGACATCAAGCAGCGCGTATTGCAGCCACACGACCACGGCGTAGTGCAGCAGATAGATGCTATAGGCATTGCTGGAGAGGCTATCGAGCAGGCGGTCGCGCGATTGCAGCAGCCGAAGGCAGATCGCGAGCAGACACAGAGCGGCGGCCGCGGAAGCAACTGGAAACGCCAGCGCCGAAGCCAGACGAAAGAGCGGCGCGCTCGCCTGCCACTCCGGCAAGGTCAGCGATGTGAACCCGCCCCATACGGACATGCTAGCGATGGCGGCCGCAAGCCAGGCCAGCCAATGACGTGCAAGCGGACCATCGGGACGCAGTATGCTGTGCTCGTGGCTGCCAATCGCAAATCCGGCGAAGAAATAGACCACGTAGTGCAGCGGCCGGCTCAGCTGAAATGAAAATGGGCCGAGAAAAGTCCACTCCCACGGTGTGAAGGCCATCGCCAGCGGCACATAGGCCAGCGCAGAGAGCGCCGCCAGCGCAATGAAGAACATTAGCGGGCGATCGGCAACGCGGGCGACCAGCGTGCTCAATGCCCGAAGCCAATGCGGGGCGAACGCGTGGAGGGCGGCGGCAACGGCGCCCAGCAGAAAGATCTGCCACAAAAACCATTGCGGCCCGGCAGGCCACATCGGAAGCGCGCGCCAGTGTTGCCAAAAGGCGCTGAAGGAGGGATCGGCCGCGGTCAGCCGATAGGACGCGAAGTAGGCGAGAGGGCTGAGAACGCCGACGGCAAAAACGAACGGCAGGCCGATCCGCCACGAGCGCTCCAAGGTGTAGGTGCGAGGCCCCTTGCGGCCAAGGCTGGACGGCGTGAACAGACCGGCCAGCAAGAACATCAGCGACATCAGGCTGACATCCTGCCACGCGCAAAACAGGTCGAAGCCGAACCAGCGCTGGCTATCGAGGATTGGGAATGCAATCCAGCGATAGGGCGGTGCGTCGAACGGAAAGGGATCGGCCGGTTGCGATGCGAGGTACGGCAGCACGGAGTGAAACGCGACCACGATGACGATGGTAATCGCGCGCAAGTTGCTAAGGGGCACGTTGACCTGTGATAACACGGCCATTCGTCCACGCTGCCATCCCACTGATCTGGGAACCGGCAGGGGGTCAACGTGGAGCCGGCGCGCTCGTTCCCGCTAACGTGCGGAACTCGCCCCTTCGGGAGCGTTGTCCCCAGCCGGGCCGGCCGTGGGAAACTGTGTTGCTTTTACCGCGATGCCGACCTCGCCGCCGGCGTCACGCGCCAGATCGTGTTGCCGACATCGTCAGCCACCAGCAGCGCGCCCTGCTTATCGAGCCGCACCCCGACCGGGCGGCCCTGCGCCTGGCCCTTGTCGTTGAGGAAACCGGTGAGCACGTCCTGCGGCGGTCCGGATGGCTTGCCGTCCTTGAAGGGGACAAAGATCACCTTGTAGCCGGAGGGGGGCTTGCGATTCCAGGAGCCGTGCTGTCCGATGAAGGCGCCGCCCTCCATCTCGGCAGGAAACAGCTTGCCGGTGTTAAACGTCAGCCCGAGCGAGGCTGTGTGCGCGCCCAACGCATAATCCGGGGCCATCGCCTTCTGCACGAGATCAGGCCGCCGCGGCTCGACGCGGGTGTCGACATGGTCGCCAAAATAGCTGTATGGCCAGCCGTAGAACGCGCCGTCCTTCACCGACGTCATGTAGTCCGGCACTAGATCGTTGCCGAGTTCGTCGCGCTCGTTGACCACGACCCAGAGTTCGCCGGTCACTGGATTCCAGGCCGGGCCATTCGGATTGCGCAGGCCCGAAGCGAACACGCGCCATTGACCGCTGGCGCGATCGACTTCCAGCACCGCCGCGCGATCCTTCTCGGCATCCATGCCGTTTTCACCGACATTGCTGTTGGAGCCGACCGTTGCATAGAGCTTGGTGCCGTCGGGGCTGGCGGTGAGATCCTTGGTCCAGTGATGATTGAGGTTGCCGGCGGGCAGGTCCGCAAGCTTGACGCCGGGTCCGCCGATCTTGGTGTCGCCTTCGCGATAAGGGAATTTCATGATCGCATCGGAATTGGCGACATAGAGCTCGTCGCCGACCAGCACCATGCCGAAGGGCGAATTCAGCCCGCTGATGAAAGTGGTTCTTAGCTCGGCAACGCCGTCGCCGTCGGCATCGCGCAGCAGCGTGATGCGGTTGGCGCTGGGAACGCCGGCGCCCGCCCAGTTCTGCGCCTGCTTGTAGATGAAGCCCTTGATGCTCATGCCGCCGCCCTGCTTCGGCGGCGCGTTGCTCTCGGCAACCAGCACGTCGCCGTTCGGCAGTGTGTAGACGGTACGCGGATGTTCGAGGTCGAGGGCAAAGGCGCTGACCGTCATGCCGTTTGCGGCGGTCGGCGTGGCGCCGTTCGGCCAACGCTTGACGGTTGCGATGTCCACCGTCGGGATCCAGGAATGTTCCGGTGGCGGCAGGTTGGGCGAAGGACCATAGCTCTGCGCCACGGTCGCGGTCTCCTTGGGGTCGCTACAGGCGGCTAGCGGCAGCGCCAACGCGCCGACGCCAATGGCCAGGAGGAGGGTCTTGCGCATGGCAGGGTTCTCCGGGATATCGCCCGTACAATGCCGTGCGGGCCCGAACGTTCGTGTTCCGGCATGAATTCCCTGTGAAACAGCCGGCCTAAGGCCCGCCACGCAATCCCGCAGGCCCCCATTGCGCCCCGTGCACGTGGATTCAGCCTCCGCCATGCTAGGAAGCAGCGCGCCGCGGCTCCTCAAGTCCGCGCGCTGGGAGCAGAAATGTCCGATCTCGGCGTTGCCGAAATTCCCGTAGACGAGCACGAGCGTCCGCTTCCGCCACCGGCGGCGCCGGCGAAAAACGCGTTGCTCGACGGCCCGATCCTGCGCACGCTGTTGTGGCTGGCCTGGCCGAATGTAATCGCGCTCACCGCGGGCACCTGCGTCGTCATCGCCGAGACCTCCTACATCGGACGGCTCGGCGTGGAGTCGCTCGCCGCGATGGCGCTGGTGTTTCCTACCGTGATCCTGACCATGACCATGTCGGGTGGAGCGATGGGGGGCGGCGTGGCATCCGCGATCGCGCGTGCGCTCGGCGCCGGTGACCTCGATCGCGCCTCGACCCTTGCCGCGCATGCGCTGCTGATCGGCCTCTGCTTCGGGTTGGCCTTCATGCTGGGCATGCTGATCTTCGGCCCCAAACTGTTCGAACTGCTCGGCGGCCGCGGCAACGTGCTGACCCAAGCGATCGCCTACACGCAGATATTCTTCGGCGGCGCCGTGGTGCCGTGGCTGATGAACACGATGTCCGGCATTTTGCGCGGCACCGGCAACATGAAGCTGCCGTCGCTGTTGATGCTGTCGTCGGCGATTTGCCAGATCATTCTCGGCGGCACGCTGGGCTTGGGGCTCGGCCCGATCCCGCAGTTCGGCATGAGCGGTGTCGCGGCCGGTTCGCTGATCGCTTACCTGATCAGCATCTCCGTGATGTCCTGGTATCTGTTTTCCGGCCGTGCGCGCGTCGTTCCCAAGGTCAGGGGCCTTCGTATTCAGTGGTCGATGTTCATCGACATCCTGAAGGTCGGGGCGATCGCCTGCTTCTCGCCGCTTCAGTCGGTGCTGACGATCGGTATCTTCACCCACATGCTGGCTAGTTTTGGCACCGAAGTCCTCGCCGGCTACGGCATCGGCGCGCGGCTCGAATTCATGCTGACCTCGATCTCGTTTGCGGTCGGCATCGCTTCGGTTCCGATGGTCGGCATGGCCGTCGGAGCGCAGCGCATCGCGCGGGCCCGCAAGATTGCCTGGACGGCGGGGCTCGTCGCATTCGCCTCGGTCGGCACATTCGCGACCTTCATCGCAATCTTCCCCGACATCTGGGTCAACCTCTTCACCGACGATGCGGCCGTGCGTGCCGCGAGCCGGCAATATCTATCGACGGCGGCGCCGATGTACGCCTTCCTCGGCCTTGCCACCGCGATGTACTTTTCGTCGCAGGGCGCGGCCAAGGTGATCGGCCCGGTGATGGCGCAGACCGCGCGGCTGTTGTTCATCGGCGTCGGTGGCTGGTGGCTGTTGACGCATGACGCCACCGCGCAGAACTTCTTCATGCTGGCGGCGGCCTCCATGGTGCTGCTCGGCGTGCTCTCATGCGCGAGCGTGGTGCTGACGCGCTGGGGGCCGAAGCAGCGGGTGCCCGCGGTTAGTCCGGCGCTGTCGTAACGATCGTCATTGCGAGGAGCGAAGCGACGAAGCAATCCATCTAGCCTCGTACGCGGAAAGATGGATTGCTTCGCGGAGCCTGTCGTCCGGCGGCGCTTCGCGCCGACCGGGTGGCTCGCAATGACGAGAACAACTACCTTCGCCGATGCCGCCGCCCTGATCGGCCGCTGCCGACATTGGCCATGCGCATCAGTTGCGGGACCATGCTCATCAGCTCGCCGCCGCCAGCGCCGCCGAGCAGGCCCATGAAATCGCCGCCGCCGCCGAAATTCATTCCACCGGCGTTCACGCCGTAACCCTCGGGAACGTAGCCGCCGCCAAAGCCGCCGGGGATACCACCGCCCATCATGCCGCCGAACCCGCCACCGCCTTCCATCATGCGGCTCATCATCGGGCCCATGGTCTGCATCATCATGGCAAAGCGGCGCTTGCCCATCTTGGCCTTCATCATTTCCAGCATCGGCGCCATCTGCGTCATCATGTCTGAGCCGTCACCGCCGCCGCCGAAGCCGGCAAATTGCGCCTTTGCCGGCGTCGACGTCAGGGCGAACAGCAACAGCAGCGTGGCCGCCTGGCACACCACCTTGTCAGCTCCCGTCATGGTTCTGCTCCTCATGCGCCGGCGGCCGCGGGCGCGGCGCCATTCGGACGCACGCGCCGAGGCTAGGAGTGGGCAGGGAGTCAATCTGTGAGAAGGATCACGCCAGCTAGCTAGTGCCGGTAACGCATCATGCCGCGCTTCGTCCGAACGCCTTCTGCATGGCAAGCACGCCCTGGTCCATCTGTGAGGAGACGTAGGGCGCGATCTCGTTCGGCAACACGTCGACGATCCAGACCAATCGGCTGCGCGCGTCGCCATCAGCAAACACCTGGGCGGACGCGCTATAATGCTTCACACGCTCGCTGTTGATCGCATAGACCAGCCGCTTTCGCTCGTCGTCGCAATCGACCAGCGTCTCGCGCGCGACGGTGCCGTTGGCAAAGGTGACGATGCGCGCATCGCCGTCGAGCTTGGTGTCGGTGACGAAGCCGGGTACCAGCCGGGTATGCAGCGCGCCGAAATCGCGCAATGCGTCCCAGACGTCGGCAGGGTTCGCGTCGATGAGGATTTCTTTGTGGATGGAAGCCATGGATGATTCCTTGTTGTAGGAGGATGGATGTTCCGCCGTCATTGCGAGCGGAGCGAAGCAATCCATCTCGCCACCTGCCGAGACATGGATTGCTTCGTCGCTTCGCTCCTCGCAATGACGTGGAGAGAGCGGCGCCTTACGTACAAACCGCCTCGACATTGTTGCCGTCGGGGTCGATCAAAAACGCGGCGTAATAGGTTGGGCTGTAATCCGCGCGCAGTCCGGCGCCGCCATTGTCGCGGCCGCCGGCCTTCAGGCCCTCGGCGTGGAATTTCTTGATCGCCGCATGATCCTGGGCGCGGAACGCGACATGCGCGGCCGAGCCCGAAGATCCCTTGTGCAGATGCAGCCAGAGCGCGGGCGCGCCCTTTGGGCCGAAGCCTGCGCCGGAATCATCCCGCGAGCACAGCACGAAGCCAAGGGGCGCGAGCGCTGCCGTATAGAAGCGCACGCTGGCGTCGAGATCGCCGACGCGTAATCCGATGTGGTCGTACATGACATTCTCCAGCAAGAAAGTGCCGCGAACTCGCGCGGCCTGGAGAAAGCCTAGTCAGTGGAGGGCCAGCCGTTCTTGGAAAATCTTGCGCATGCCCCGCGAGGCCTGGCGGAATTTCAGCGGTGAGGCGCCGGCGGCGCGATGGAAGGTGCGCACGAAATTGGAGAGGTCGGCAAAACCGACGTCGTAGGCGATGTCGGTGATCGGGCTGTCGTCGTCGGCCAAGCGCCGCGCGGCATGGCGCAGCCGCGAGCGCACCAGATATTGGTGCGGCGTGACGCCGAGCGCTCGCGAGAACAGCCGCAGGAAATGGAACGGGCTGATCCCGGCCTCGGCCGCGGCGTCCTCCAGATTGATCTGACGGTGCGAATTGGCATCGATCCACAGTGCGGTTTCCACCGCGCGGCGGCGGTCGCGCGCCGCATCAGGACCGGATTTGCGGGACCTGCCGGAAACTACCTCGACAAAGCGGCTCGCCAGCACCTGACCGATCTCGTCGAGGCCGATGTCGCTGCTGCCATCTGCTGCCGCTTGCGCCAGCTCGCCAAGCACGACGAGCTCCGGCAGCGGCGGCGCTGAGCCGATCTGCCATGGCGACCGGCTATCGCCGATGGTTTCCACCAGCTCGGGGGCGAAGAAGAACGACAGGCACTCGTCGCCGCAGACGTGCTCGTGGGTACAGGTATATTCGTCGCCGGGATGGCCGATCAGCACCGATCCCACCACCAGTTCGCTGCACTTGCCGCGGCTGCGCAGGCCGAAACTGCCTTTGCGCACATAGGAAATCGAATGACCGCCATGCTGCTCCGCGAACGGCTTGTCGCCCGGTCCCGCGGTGCAGCGAAAGTCGAAGACGGATATGGATTTGCGTTCGAGAAGCGTGGTCGCGATCATCCCGCCTACTTAAGGATGCGGGCGCGGCGGTGCAACCGGCAGCAGCACGTCGAACAATGTCTTGCCGGAGGTCTGGCTGGCGCCCTCGATCGAGAGCAGCCGCCGCTTGGAGATCGCCCCGCCAAAGGCTGAGATCTTGTCGGCATAATTGCCGGCTTCGAGCACGCGATGACAAGGTACGATGATCATGAAGGGGTTGCGGCCGATCACCCGCGCCACCGAAGAGACCGCGCCTGAAGCACGAAGGCTGGCGGCCACTTCCGCATAGGTCCGCGTTTCGCCGCGCGGGATCGCGCGCGTATAGGCATAGACGCGCTGGTTGAAGGCAGGAATGCCGGTCAGATCGAGCGCAACGTCGGACAGATCGCACGCCGCCCCGCGCGACAGCGCGATGATGCCTTCGATCGCGACCTGGACGTTCGCTGGCGGGCGAAGCTCGCGGGCATTAGGATAGAGCTGATAGAGCCGCCGCCGCGTGTCGATCTCGCGGACTTCCGGGAGCTGCACGCCGATAATCCCCGCCGGGCCCCATGCGATCCCGCAGCGGCCGATTCCGGTATCGAAAATGCTGTAGCCACGCCCCGTCATACGCCACCAGCCCCGGACGCGAATCATACCACCGGCCTGACGAATCGCATGGAATTTTGGCGAAGTCGACAGCGAGCAAGACGGCCAATGGAACAGCTTGGCGGATCGCGCAAGGTCGGCTAATCATGAGATGCGACCCGCGGGCGTAGTTCAATGGTAGAACGGCAGCTTCCCAAGCTGCATACGAGGGTTCGATTCCCTTCGCCCGCTCCAATTTTCTCGCCTTGCCAGCTAGCCGCACCACGACATTTGAGACGCTAACCCCGTAGTACTACCGGCCTCGATTTAAGCCGGCCTTAGTCCGTCCTGCCTACGTTTCCCGCTTCTCCTTGGCAGAGCGGAAACAAAAAATGCGGATCGGTCGGCTTTTTGCACTATCGATGCTCTCGGTGACGGTCCTGGCGGTCGTCCTTGGCGCCGGAGTCCTTGTCCCGCAATACCGCACCTTTGCCAGCAAGAGCGAGGCGATCAAGACCGTGGAGGCCTATGGCGCGGTGCTGGCGGTTGGCCAGCAGGTCGCCGGCTATCGGGCGCCCTATGTCGGCCCGCTGTTCAAGGAAACGGCTGCGACACCCGAGCAGATGGAGACCGTCGCGAAAGCGGTGCAGGCGGCCGATGCAGCGTTCGCCAGGGCGCGAACGGTGGTTGGCGCGCTCAACGATGGCGCAGCGATTGTCCAGGGTCTGAACCAGGCGGCGGCCAAGCTTGCCGAGGTTCGCGCGGCGAGCGATCGCGCGCTGAGCCTGCCGATGAGCGGGCGCGACCCGGCGGCGGTCAAGGGCTTTCTGCCGGGCATTGCCGCCGTTGTCGGAATCCTCGAGCCGCTGTTGAACCGGCTGGAAAACCAGGTGGCGATGGCGGATGCGTCGCTGACGGCGCTGCTCAATGTCGCCCGCACCGCGCAGGATCTGCGGATCTCCGCCGGAGGCCGCGCCGCCACCATGTCGCTTGCGATCAGCACGCGCCGCCCGCTCACGGCGGCTGAAATTTCCAGCACCGACCGCGCCCAGGGCCGCGTAGATCTCGACCGCGAGCGGATCGAGGCCGGCGTCGATCAGATCGGCAGTCCGCCGCGGCTTGCGAAAGCGATGAACGATGCCATCGAGGGCTATTTCGCCAAGGCCGCGCCATGGCTTGAAAAGGAGATGGCGGCGGGGCGCGCCGACGGCAACTACAATATCAATTCGGATCAGCTTGCCAGAACGATCGTGCCTGTGGTGCAGGCCTTCTTCGCGGTGCGCGATGCGGCGCTCGCGGAAGCCGCGGAGCGTGCAGGGGCCGCGCGCGATGGCGCGCTCACGATGCTGGCGCTGGCAAGCATCGCCGTCGCGGCGCTGCTCGCCGTGCTTGCCGGCGTCACGGTGATGCTGCGGCGGCGCGTGATCACGCCGCTGGCAAACTTGACCGGCGTGGTCGGCGAACTCGCTGCCGGCCGGCATGACGTCACGATCCCGACCATCGAGCGTGCCGACGAAATCGGCGCCATGGCGGGCTCGCTGCAGGTTTTCAAGGACGCCCTTATCGCCAAGACGGCCGCCGACGAGGCGGCCGCGGTGGAAGCCGATGTAAAAATCCAGCGCGGCCAGCGCGTCGATCGGATCACCAGCGATTTCGAGGCGATGATCGGCGAGATCATCGAGATCGTGTCGCAGGCGTCGACCGAGCTGGAAGCCTCCGCCGGCACGCTGACGGCAACCGCGGAACGTTCTGAAGAGCTGACCACCATGGTTGCGGCGGCATCCGAAGAAGCCTCCACCAACGTGCAATCGGTGGCATCCGCCACCGAAGAGATGGCATCGTCGGTCAACGAGATCAGCCGTCAGGTCCAGGGCTCGGCGCGCATCGCCAGCGAGGCGGTGGAGCAGGCGCAGAAGACCAATGACCGCGTCGCCGAACTCGCCAAGGCTGCCGCCCGCATCGGCGACGTGGTGGAGCTGATCAACACCATCGCGGGCCAGACCAACCTCTTGGCGCTGAATGCTACCATCGAAGCGGCGCGCGCGGGCGAGGCGGGGCGCGGTTTTGCGGTGGTCGCCTCCGAAGTGAAAGCGTTGGCCGAGCAGACCGCGAAAGCGACCGGCGAGATCAGCCAGCAGATATCGGGCATCCAGGCGGCGACGCAGGAATCGGTCGGCGCCATTAAGGAGATCGGCGATACCATCGGACGGATGTCGGAGATTGCCGCCACCATCGCCGCCGCCGTTGAGCAGCAGGGCGCGGCGACCCAGGAAATATCCCGCAACGTGCAGCAGGCCGCCAACGGCACGCAGCAGGTCTCCGCCAACATCACGGACGTGCAGCGCGGTGCCAGCGAGACCGGCTCCGCCTCCGCGCAGGTGCTATCAGCGGCAAAATCGCTGTCCGGCGAAAGCGACCGGCTGAAGCGCGAGGTCGGCAAATTCCTCAGCTCGGTGCGCGCCGCCTGAGCCGCCTCGCCAGCGGCTACGGCGCAATCGTCAGCACCGCCTTCATGTTGGGATGGTAGCGGCAGTAATATTCGACGCTGCCGGCCTTCGTTAGCACCGACGTCACTGTCTTGTTCGGCGGCGTGGCGACATCGAAATCGCCGTTGCGCGCGGTCGCGGTGTGGGCGAACACGTCCTTGTTGATCCATTCGATGGTGTCGCCGACCTTGGCAGACACCTCGACCGGCGCGAACACCAGATTGTCGATCGTGATTTGGATCGTCGCTGCATGCGCCGGGACGGCCGCCGCGCCAAGCAGCAGGGCGACGGCGACGAGGGGCAGATATCGTCCCGGACGCATGGCGGCCTCCTACTTCAGCTTGGCGGCGACTTGTTCGGCGTGCTGCTGGTGGCCTTGAAAAATCCTCAGGCCGGTTTGTAGCAGGCTCTTCAGCTCGGCATTGCTGGCTGACGGAATCAACTGCGCCTCCAGCGCGCTGTTGACGTTCTTGTGGTAGGCGACCTCGTTGGCGAGATAGGCCTTGTCGTATTCGGCGCCTTTCAGCTTGTCGAGCTCGGCGAGTTTCTCGGTGGCCTGCTTCGACAGCGTCTTGCTGGTGTCGTTGTCCTCCGGCGTCACCTTCAGCTTCTTGACCAGGTCGAGCGCCTGCTTGTTCACGGCCTCATGGTCGCGCACCATGTCTTGAGCGAATGCCTTGACGTCCTTGTTGCTGGCTTTCGCGATCGCCTGTTTGGCGGCGTTGATGTCGATGACGCCCGCCGTGTAGGCGATATGCGCGATCTGGGGATCGGTGGGTTTTGCGCCTTGCGCCACCACGGCGCTGCCAAGAAGGCTCAATGCGGCGATCGCCGCGCTCAATCGTATGAACATGGTTTGATACTCCTGTGGCGCGGCGGACCGCGCGTTGATGAACAGGAGTTGGATGGGCGTGGGGTGCAGAGGTTCCCGGAAAAGTTAGTCGAAGCCCAGCCGCTTCAGCACGGCCTCCGTCAGGCGCTCGCAGCGCCGGCCGGCAAAGGGGAACGCCTCCATCACCACGGGACCGATCTTGTTCTCGACGATGTCGCGCAGCATGGTGCGGGCGCGGTGCAGTCGGGTTTTTACCGTCTCCGGCTTCAGCCCGAGAATTTCGGCGGTCTCTTCCACATTCATCCCCTCGATCACGCGGGTGATGAAGACGAGACGGAACGCTTCCGGCAATTCGTCGATGGCGTGTTCGACGACATGCTGAATTTCACGCTGGGCCATGGATTTTTCCGGATCGTCGGTGGCAAGAGGAAACTGGATGATCTGGGCCTCCAGCGCGCCCTGCGGCAATGAGTCCAGTTCGACGGTGGGCCGCTGGCGGCGCAGCCGGCCGAGTGCCTCATTCATGGTGATCCGCGACAACCACGTCGACAGGCTGGAATCCCCGCGAAAGTTTTCCAGATGGGTGAAGGCACGGACATAGGCCTCCTGCACGACGTCTTCGGCCTCGCCATCGTTGCGCAGAATGCCGCGGGCGAGCCGGTACAGCTTGCGATTATTCGCCTGCATGATCGCGCGCACCGCCGCCTCGTCGCGGGCCAGCGCGCGGCGCACCAACTCGGCGTCGCCGGTATCGAGGCGCGCGATGTCGGGTATGTGGGCCTGGTGCATGATATCCACCAATAACAGGGTATTGGGGTTGGATGCTGCAGGAGCCAGCAGGTTCCCGAAATAATTTCGGCTGCGTGGACGGGCCAAACGTCGGCGTGCCAGCCATGCGGCATGACGCTTTGGCTCCACCGAGCCTTTCAATTTTGCGATAGAAGCCATGTCCACATTCAAATTCCTCGAACTCTCATCGAGGTCTATTCTGCACGTCAACCAACCCTTGGAATCGCGGAGGAAATTGAGCCCGATGGCGGAAGCAGCAAAATCACGCGCCGAGGCCGCACCGGCGCCGCCGACGTGGCCGGACGAGATCTACCGCGTGCTCAAGGACACCGGCATTCGCCAGGTCGCGATGGTTCCGGACGCCGGCCACAGCCGCCTGATCCGCTCCTTCGAGGCCGATCCCGAGACTCGCGTCGTCACGCTGACGACGGAGGAAGAAGGCGTAGCGATGCTGGCGGGCGCGTGGCTCGGCGGCGAGCGCGGAGCGCTGCTGTTGCAGTCGAGCGGCGTCGGCAATTGCATCAACATGCTGTCGCTGCCCGTCATCTGCCATATGCCGTTATTGATGATCGTCACCATGCGCGGCGATTGGGGCGAGTTCAATCCGTGGCAGATCCCGATGGGGCAGGGCACGCGGCCCTCGCTGGAGGCCATGGGCGTGATCGTGAACAAGGTCGACGAGCCTGATCTCGTCGCCTCCACCGTGCAGGGCGCGGCGAACCTCGCCTTCAACACCTGGAAGCCGGTGGCGGTCCTGATCGGCCAGCGCGTGCTTGGCGCCAAGAATTTCAAGGAGCTTGCCCGCAAATGAGCAATCCGAACGCGCTTCTGCATCGCCGCGATGTCGTCAACGAATTGTTGCGCGACCGCGCCGACCTCCTCGCCATCGCCGGGCTCGGCGCGCCGAACTGGGACGTCTCCGCCGCCGGCGACCATCCGAACAATTTTCCGCTCTGGGGCGCCATGGGCGCCGCCTCGATGATCGGGCTTGGGTTGGCGCTGGCGCAGCCCAAGCGCAAGGTGCTCGTCATCACCGGAGACGGCGAGATGCTGATGAATATCGGCTCGCTCGCCACGATCGCGGTGGAGGCGCCGAAGAATCTCACGATCGCCGTTCTCGACAACGAGTGCTTCGGCGAGACCGGCATGCAGAAAACCCCCACCGCCTCTGGCGTTGACCTTGCCGCCATCGCGACCGCCTGCGGCATCCGCACCTCGCGCATTGTTCGCACGATGGCGGAAGTCACCGAACTGCGCGACCTCGCGCATGAAGGGCGAGGAACGGTTTTCGCGCAGATCAAGATCAATCCCGAGGCGCTGGTGTTCGTGATGCCGCCTGCCGACGGCGTCATCCTGACGACGCGCTTCCGGCAATCGGTGTTGGGAGACGAGGCGCTGTATAATTGAGGCGCAGCTACGCCGTCATGTTGATCTTCCAGCGTCCTTCCCTGGAAAGCTGTTGAATCTCCGATACGATCAGCGTCGCGATCGTGGTCGTGGCGATCGACGGCGGGTGGGCGATCGGCGAGGCCAGAATCAATTCGCGCGACACGGCGGGGCTGACCGCAGCCATCTCCAGCCGTTTCGCCGCCACCTCGGTGCGGATGGCGGAAGGCGGCAGCAGCGTGTAGCCGAGCCCTTCCTCCATCAGGCTGATCTGGGCGCGGTAGGAATCGACCTCGATCATGGCCTCTAACTTCAGTTTTTCGCGCGCCAGCGCCTTCTCCAACAGCGCCCGCAGACCATGCGAGATGCTCGGCAGGATCAGCTTCTGCTTCACCAGCCATTTGAGATCGACCTGCTTGCGCTTGTTCAGCCCCGACCCCGGCGGCCCGACAGCGACGATATCCTCACGGCCGATCGACTGGACCTGAAGATGGAGATCGACGGCAGGACCATAGATGATCGCGAGATCCATCTCGCCGCGGTGCAGCCATTCGACCAGATGCCCGCCATAGCTCTCCACGATGCGCAGCGAGACGTCGGGAAACTCGTTGAGGACGCGGCGGGCAAACCGTCCGGACAGGACGGCGCTGACCGTCGGCACCAGCCCGAGGATGACGCGGCCCGCCGGATTGCCGTTCGCCGATTTGAGGTCGTCGCTGACCTGCTCGATCTGGCGGATCAGGCCGGTGGTGCGGTCGAGCAGCATCCGGCCCGCGCTGGTCAAGAGCATGCCGCGCCCGTTGCGGACGAACAGTTCGACGCGAAGCTCATGCTCGAGCAGCTTGATGTGGCGGCTCAGCGCCGGCTGCGCGGCACGCAGCCGGTCCGCGGCCTTGCTCAGGCTTCCAAGTTCGGCTACGGCCCGGAAAGTCCGCAATTGTTTGAGATCCATCGAGTGCCCAGAGTGCCTGTTATGCAAGCGATCATATGCCGTTTTCGGAATCTCCGTCCATGACCGTACCCTCCGTTACTCCCTCGCAAGTTCGCGCCGCGCTGCTGCTGCGCGAGGAAATCGCGCTGCTCGATGTCAGGCACGAGGCCGTGTTCGCCAGCGGCCATCCCCTGTTTGCCGCCAACATGGCGGCCGACCGGATCGCGCTCGAAGCGGAGACGCGGCTGCCGCGCAAGGATGTGCCGATCGTGCTCTATGACGCCGGTGAAGGCCTCGTCACCGTAGCGGCGGACCACCTGAAAGCGTTGGGCTATACCAATGTCCGCCAGCTCGACGGCGGGCTGCAGGGCTGGAAGTCGGCGGGCTATGAGGTGTTCGAGGACGTCAATTCCTACGCCAAGGCCTTTGGCGAATTAGTTGAGTCGCGCCGCCACACGCCTTCACTCGCCGCCGAGGAAGTCGGCGCCTTGATTGCGAGTGGCGCCAATATCCAAATCCTCGATGTCCGCCGCTTCGATGAATACGCCACCATGAACATCCCGGGCTCCATCAGCGTGCCCGGCGCCGAACTGGTGCTGCGCGCCGGCCGCGCCGCGCCGGATCCCGAGACCACCATCATCGTCAATTGCGCAGGCCGCACCCGCTCGATCATCGGCACCCAGTCGCTGATCAATGCCGGCGTCGCGAACAAGGTGCGGGCGCTGCGCAACGGCACCATCGGCTGGACGCTGGCCAAACAACATCTCGAACATGGCAGTGACAGGCGCGGCGAGGTCGGTGCTATCAAAGGCGGCGAAGCCAATGCCCGCGACGTCGCCTATCGCGCCGGCGTCCGGCATATCGGATCAGAGGAAATGGTGGCGTTGCAGGCGCAGGCCAACCGTACGCTCTACTGCTTCGACGTCCGCTCGGAGCAGGAATACACGGCTGGCCATATCACGGGCTTCCGCCATTACGCCGGCGGGCAATTGGTGCAGGAAATCGATATGGCGGCGCCGGTGCGCGGCGCCCGGATCGTGCTGACGGACAACATGAGCGTGCGCGCCGACATGACGGCGTCCTGGCTGGCACAAATGGGCTGGGAAACTTACGTGCTTGAAGGGGGCTACGACGCCACGCTGGAAATCGGGCCGCCGCGCGTGATCCCAAAACCCGATCCGTCACACCGCTATCGCCGGCCCTATGAGGGCACCGATGTCAAGGAAAGCGCGATGCAGGCCTATCTCGACTGGGAATACGGCCTCGTCGAGCAGCTCCGTCGCGACGGTACGCACGGATTTTTCGTGATTTGAGATCGCGTAGGATGATGGAGCGCAGCGATACCCATCAATCGTCGGCGCCCATCATGCTCGCGAGCTTCTCCGCGGCGTAATTCTCGCCGATCGACAGCGCGCAAATCCGCGAAAGCTGCACATAAGGAAGGCCGGTCTCTTCGGCCCAGGCATTGAACTGCGCCTGCACCTTCGCGAGATCGCGCTTGGAGGTGACCGTCTCCGCAATGTCGAGCCCGGCATCGCGCAGGCACAGCACGACGTCTCTGGAGGTGACGAATCCGTCCCAGCCGAGAGGAAACGCAGCATCATCTGCCCGGTATTGCCGCCGAGCCGGCTGCCGCGCTTGGCCAGCAGTTCCAGCAATCCGGCCTGGTCCGACGACGGCCAGTTCGCAAGGAACTTGCCGAAACGGCCGTGCTCCTTCGCAACGTCGCGGACGAAGCCGGCATTGGCGCGCACCGACATGATCTTGGCGCCGTTGCGCACGATGCGGGTGTCCTTCATCAGGCCGTCCCAGAAATCATCCGGCTGCAGCGTCAGCGGCCCGGGCTTGAAGCCGAGAAACGCTTTCTCGAAGCCCAGCCATTTGCTCTCGATCACGCTCCAGGCAAAGCCCGCGCAGAACACCCGCTTGGTCATTTCGGCGAGAATCCGGTCGTCGCCGAGCTTGGCGAGCGCCTTCGGGTCCGGCTTGGCCGGCAGCAGCTTGGCGAGTGCTTTCGGCCCGCCCTTGCGCTTTTCGGCGCGGGCGCGGATGGTCTTGAACGCGGTCACGGTGCATGGCCCCATAAGCTTAAGTTGAAAACCACGGCTGAAATACCCGGAAAGCCCTAGTGTAGCGGATCATCCCGGAATTCCCAGCCGGCAGCGTGGAAGGTTAACCGTCGCAGAAGTGATCGGCTGACCTGCAAAGAATGGATGGCGTCCCGGCTGGATTTCGCCTAAAGCATCCCCACCTCATTCAAATCCGTCAGGCCGTGCGGCTGCGCGTCGTCAATGCGCAGCTTTTTAAGTCATTTCGGTTCGAGGCGCCCTTTTCATATTCCCGGCCGACAACGCCAACCAAGGTCTGACATCTCGTGACATTACTGCCCGCAAATGCGCCGCTCGCCCGAGCTTTGGCGGAACGCAACTACGATCGGCTGACACCGGTGCAGACGGCGGTGCTGGCCGACGAAGCTGATGGCCGTGACCTGCTCGTTTCTGCGCAAACCGGTTCCGGCAAAACGGTCGCCTATGGTCTGGCGATTGGAACGAACCTGCTGGATGGCGCCGAACGATTCGAGCGGGCTGCCGCGCCCCTTGCATTGATTGTCGCGCCGACCCGCGAGCTTGCGCTTCAGGTGCACCGCGAACTCGGCTGGCTTTATCAGCATGCGGAGGCGCGCGTCGTTTCGTGCGTCGGCGGCATGGATCCGCGCCGCGAGCAGCGCGAACTGGCCGCGGGCGCCCATATCGTGGTCGGCACGCCGGGGCGGCTCTGCGATCATTTGCGGCGCGGCCGACTCGACGTCAGCGAGTTGAAGGCGATCGTGCTCGACGAGGCTGACGAGATGCTCGATCTCGGCTTCCGTGAGGATATGGAATTCATCCTGCAGGCCACACCGGACGACCGCCGCACGCTGCTGTTCTCGGCGACCCTGCCGCAGGGTATCATCGCGCTGGCAAAGGAATATCAGCAGCAGGCCTTCCGCGTAGAAGTCGCCGGCGACGAGGGCGGTCATGCCGATATCGAGTATCGCGCGATCCGGATCGCCGCCGGTGATGTCGAGCACGCCGTCGTCAATCTCCTCCGCTATTTCGAATCGCCTGGCACCCTGGTGTTCTGCAACACGCGCGAGGCCGTGCGGCATCTGCAGGCAACGCTGCTGGAGCGCGGCTTCTCCGTGGTGGCGCTGTCGGGCGAGTTGACCCAGAACGAGCGAACGCTGGCGCTGCAGGCCTTGCGCGACGGCCGCGCCCGCGTTTGCGTTGCGACCGACGTTGCCGCGCGCGGCATCGATTTGCCGAACCTGGACCTCGTCATCCACGCCGATCTGCCGAACGATCCGGAAGTCATGCAGCATCGCTCGGGGCGCACCGGGCGGGCCGGTCGGAAGGGCGTCAGTATCCTGCTGGTGCCGCCGGCGCGGCGGCGTCGCGCGGATATGTTGCTCAAGCTCGCCGGGATCGACGCGGCCTGGGGCTTGGCGCCGCAGCCGGATGAAATTCGCAAGCTGGATCAGGAGCGGCTGCTGCGCGATGATGTGTTCGCAGGCGAAATAACGGCGGAGGATGAGGCACTCGCGCAAACCTTGCTTGCGGAACGGTCGTCGCAAGAGATCGCCACCGCGCTGGCACGGCTCTATCGCGCGCGGTTGCCCTCTCCCGAGGACATCGTCGATCCCGGCGAGGAGCGCGTCAAATCTCGTGCCGAGCGCGCCCGCGAGCGGGCCGATCGCGAGGCTGGAAGGGGAGTGAAGCCAACGAAATCCGCGGCGCGCCACCGCATGGCGGAGGACACCGTGTGGTTCAGCGCGGCGATCGGACGCCGGAAGAACGCGGAAGCGCGTTGGCTGCTGCCGATGCTGTGCCGCCGCGGCAGCATCAAGAAGGAAGATATCGGCACCATCCGCATTCTGGACAGCGTCACCGAGTTCGAGATTTCCGCGCGTGTCGCCGACCGCTTCGCCGCGCGAATCCGCCGTCCCGACAAGGAAGACAGCATTCGCATCGAGGCGATGACGAATGCTCCGCCGCGCGACGAGGCACGCGAGCAGGAACGGACACCGAAACCGCACCGCAAAAACGCAAAGAGCCCTGACCGGGCAGGGTTTGACAAGGAAGTGCGTTACGATAGGAAGAAACCGCATCGGGACAGGCCGGCTCACGCCGGAAAACCGCGGCATGAACGCGAGGCGCCCGCATTCGGTAAGAAGGAGGCACCTGCACTCGGTAAGAAGAAAAAGAAGAAGTTTCGCGGCTGACCGGCATGATCGAGACCTCAACGGCCCTCGCCGCGCAACCCTCAAATGAGGAGCCGTCATGAGCGTCTACATCATCGCCCAGTTGAAGTTCACCCGCCGCGAACTCTACGATCGCTATCAGGCGCGCTTTATGGGCGTATTCCAGAAATTCCGTGGCAAGCTGTTGGTAGCGGACGCAGATCCGGTCGTACTGGAAGGCGAATGGCCGCGCGACAAGGTCGTGATCATGGAATTTCCCGATGACGCCGCGGCAAAGGAATTTCAGAACTCGCCGGAGTATCAGGAGATCGCAGTCGATCGCAAAGCCGGCGCCGATGCCATCGTGCTGGCGGTGAGGGGGTTGTGACATGGCGCGGCGTTGAGTTGATCGCCCGGCGGTAACAAGCCGCGGCTGCCCACGGAAATAACGCGCCCGTCCGCGCCGATCGCAAGGCATCTCGGGACACCCGGAATCGAGCCTGCCGGCGCTGGCTGCAGGTTCCGTGCCTGGCATTATTGCACTCCGGAACATTAACGAGGTTGACTTTCGCCCGACCATTCTTGTGCTATTGCTGTCAGGCGCTTCGCTCGCTTTTGACATGATTGCGTCATCATGGTCGAAGGTTGCGAAGCCTTAAAAATCCTTCAGCATTGGCCGAAAGAATCATGACCGCACCTGAGCGAAACGCTTCCGTCTCGATTGATCCCGTAAAGCTCGACCGCCTCGCCGAAGTCGCGGTCAAGGTCGGCTTGCGGCTACAGCCGGGGCAGGACCTGCTGCTGACCGCGCCCTCGGTCGCGCTGCCGCTGGTGCGCCGGATTGCCGTACATGCGTACCAGGCCGGCGCGGGTTTGGTGACGCCGTTACTGTCGGACGAGGCGATCACGCTGGCGCGCTACCGCTACGGCCACGAGGCCGGTTTCGATCGTGCCGCCAACTGGCTCTATGAGGGCATGGCGAAGGCGTTCGGCGCCAACACCGCGCGCTTGGCCATCGTCGGCGACAATCCGATGCTGCTGTCGGGCGAGGATCCCGTGAAGGTGGCGCGTGCCAGCAAGGCCAATTCGATCGCCTATCAGCCGGCGCTGGAGAAGATCGTCAATTTCGATACCAACTGGAACATCATCGCCTATCCGAGTCCGTCCTGGGCCAAACAGGTTTTCCCTGACGTCCCCGAGGACGTCGCGGTGGAAAAACTGGCGGATGCGATTTTTGCGGCGTCCCGCGTCGATCAGGATGGCGCCGTCGCCGCCTGGGAAAAACACAACGCCGTGCTGCGCGAGCGCACCGAATGGCTGAACGGCCAGCGCTTCCACGCGCTGAAATATTCCGGCCCGGGCACTGATCTGACGATCGGCCTTGCCGACGGCCACGAATGGGAAGGCGGCGCCTCGACCGCGAAGAACGGCATTACCTGCAATGCCAACATCCCGACCGAGGAAGTCTTCACCACGCCGCATTGCCGGCGCGTCAGCGGGCATGTCGTCTCCTCTAAGCCGCTGTCCTATCAGGGCACGCTGATCGACAACATCGCGGTCAGGTTCGAGGAAGGTCGCATCGTCGAGGCAAGGGCCTCGCGCGGCGAGGAGGTGCTCAAGAAGGTGCTCGACACCGACGAGGGCGCGGCGCGTCTCGGCGAGGTGGCGCTGGTGCCGCATTCCTCGCCGATCTCGAAAAGCGGGCTGTTGTTCTTCAACACGCTGTTCGACGAGAACGCGGCCTCCCATATCGCGCTCGGCCAGTGCTACTCGAAATGCTTCGTTGGCGGCGACAAGCTGACGCCGGAACAGATTGCGGCACAGGGCGGCAACAAGAGCCTCATTCACATCGACTGGATGATCGGATCGGCCGAAACCGACATTGACGGCATTCACGCCGACGGAAGCCGCGTCCCGGTATTCCGCAAGGGCGAGTGGGCGTAACTAACCCAGCGAGAGCCTGTAGAAGTCGGTCGCCGTCTTCGAAAACAGCGCGGTCTTCTCGGCTTCGCTGTATTGTGCGGCGATATGCTTGAACGCGTTGAAGATCACCTGATAGCTGCACTGGCCTTTATCAGGCGGAAAATTGCTTTCGAACATGCATCGATCGGGCCCAAAGGCCTCGATGCAAGTTTCGATGTAGGGACGCCACGCGGCGGCGGTCTGTTCCGAAGACGGCGGCTTCGGCCAGAGGTGAAAGTCGTAGCCGAGCAGACACATCGCGAGCCCGCCGAGCTTCACCACGACGTTCGGGCATCGCGCGATTTCCTGGATCGAGGCCTTCCATTCCGGGAACACCTCCTCGCGCCGGCCGGCAAAGCGGCCGATGCCGACCGGACCGCCGCAATGATCGAGCACGATTTTGGTGTCAGGGAAAGCTCGGGCGAGATCGGTGAGTTCGCCGATCTGCGGATGAAACAGCCAGGCGTCGAAGCTCAGGCCCAATGGCGCGAGGCAGGCAAAGCCTCTGCGAAACGTGCTGTCGAGCAACAACCCTTGCGGCCGCGTCGCATACATTCCGGCGACATTGGGATCGGCATCCCACGCCGAGGAATGCCGGATGCCGCGGAAGCGGCCGTTGCCGGCAGCGATCTCCGCCTCCAGCACGGCTCTTGCGCCTTCGCCGAGCAGCAGGTTGACGTGGCTGACGATGCCGGCACAGATCGCGGCCTTGCCATAGCCGCCGCTCGCCGCCATCGCCGCAACGCCATTGGCGAACTCGACTTCGCCGACCGGGCGAAACGCTTCCGGCCCCTGCGCGCGGTACATCGAGCGGCAATCGACATAGACGGTCGCGATAATGTTATGACCGGAGGCAATGTCTGTAGCCATTTCCTCGATCACGTAGCGCAGGCCGCCGCGGTCCCAGAGATGGTGATGCGGGTCGACGATCGGGAGGGCGGGATCGATGATCTCTTCGGTGTGCTGCGCCAGCCAGTCTTCGCGCGGATCGGCATAGAGCCCGCTCCTGGAGGCGGGTGCAGTGCTGGCCATGGACGTCGCTCCCTTGATTGTTGTTGCCCGTCGTTGCGTGCCAACGGATCGCGCGAATGCGCGCCCGGTTGGCTTGCAATGACGGCGTTACTAGCGATGCGCCTACACGCCCTCCAGAATGATCACCGTCGGCGTGCCCGGCAGCGTGTCGCGCGAAATCTTCAAGGTTCGCTCGCTCCGCTGATCGATCTGGAATTGCTGCCCGATCAGACGCATGAATTCGTCGAGCGGAGTGGCGAAGCGATGCATCGGCAGCACGATGGAGGAACGCAGCCGCCGGGTGATCTCGGAAACGCCGTCGAGCGACATCGTATAGGTGCCGTCGATCGGCACCATCACGATGTCGAGCCGGCCGATCGCCGCAAAATGCGTCTCGTCGAGTTTGTGGTGCAGATGTCCGAGATGGCCGATGCAGAGGCCGGCGACTTCGAAGATGAAGATCGAGTTGCCGTCCTTGATCATGCCGCCGCTGGAGCCCTCGCCATAGTAGCGGCGGATGTCGGTCGGCACGTTGCGGATATGGACGTCGCCGACGCGCGTTGAGATATGCGCCGCCTGTCCATTCTCGCCCCAGCCATGCAACACGTGCGCAATCTTCGGGTCAGGGAACAACGTGTAATGCGTCGAGTGCGCGCGGTTCATGGTAACGACATCAGGCAGGCGGCCGGTCCGGTAGGCGCCGTTGAAGTCGGTCGCGATCCGCACGCCGTCGGGCGTGTCGATGTAGTAGGTGGAATGTCCGACATAGGTAATCGCGACCTCTTCCACCTTGGCGGCGGTGCGGCGCAGGCTGACCGGAACGGCGCGTGGCGGCGCATTAGCCATCGCGAGGCATTCGCTGCGTAAAGGCTGCTGTTGGGCGGCCGCCGGGACGATCAGCGAACCGAGGAAGGCGAGGGCGACAGCAAGGGATCGCAACATGGCATGACCCGTCAGCGGTGAAGGCCGTGAGCGACACTGTATCGCCGAATTCGGGAGAGGTCATGGCATTCGCGCACGGCAGCGCGCCGGATTTGCTTCATCGGGGCCGGGCTATGACATATTGTAAGAAACAACCTGGGAGTTCGCCGTGACTGAAGAACCCGCCGCCCCGGCCTCGCGTGCCCCGTCATCGAAGCGGCTGGAGCCGCTGCGGCAGGTCGATGCCGGCCCGCTCAGCATCGCCTATTACGAGGCGGGCCCGGCGGATGGCCCCGCCGTGATGCTGATGCATGGCTTTCCCTACGACATTCATTCCTATGTCGACGTCGCGCCGCAGCTGGCTGCCCAGGGCTGCCGTGTCATCGCTCCCTATCTGCGCGGCTATGGTCCGACCCGGTTTCGCGATGCCGCAACGCCGCGCTCGGGCGAACAGGCGGCGGTCGGCGCGGACATGATGGCGCTGATGGAGGCGCTCGGCATCCAGCGCGCGGTGTTCGCCGGCTACGACTGGGGTGGCCGCGCGGCCTGCGTCGGCGCGGCGCTATGGCCGGAGCGTTGCCTCGGGCTCGTCTGCGTCAATTCCTATCTGATCCAGGATATTGCCAACGCCATGGTGCCGATGCGCGGCGAACGCGAGGTGGCGCTGTGGTACCAGTATTACTTCCAGCTCGAGCGCGGCCGCGCCGGCCTTGCCGCCAACCGGCGCGAGATCGCCCGAATATTGTGGACGCAGTGGTCGCCGAACTGGTCGTTCGACGATGCCTGCTTCGAGCGGACTGCAATGGCCCACGACAATCCCGATTACGTCGATGTGGTGATCCACAGCTATCGCCACCGCTTCGGTCTGGCCGAAGGCGATCCGCAATATGCCGACATCCAGCGCCGGCTGGCGGCACTTCCTCCCATCACCGTGCCGTCAATCACGCTGGATGGCGCCGACGATGGCGTGGCCCCCGCAACCGATGGCACCGCCAGCGCACCGAAATTCACCGGCCGCCGCGTCCATCGCGTGGTGCCGCGCGTCGGGCACAATCTGCCGCAGGAAGCGCCGGAGGCGTTTGCGGCGGCTGTGATGGAGCTGGTTCGCCGATAAGTCGACTTCGCCGCGGTATATAACGCAACCGTGAGATGCTAGCACATTGGTGGAGGCCGCTCAGCCCCGCCGCGGGCTGATCTTCCATGTCGCAGCCAGAATACCGGCGGTCAGCGCGCCGCTGATCACGGCGGCAACTGGAATGGTGGCGGCGAGAGCTGACGTCGCAGCCCAGCCGATCGAGCAGAAGGCTTCCGCGAAGGTCGCCAGTCGCGACGAGGTCTGGCGGCGGCGGAACTGGGTGCGTTTGGCCTGCACGCGGAACCAGAGCTGGATCGCGGCGGCGGAGACGGTCGCGATAATGACGCCGAGCGCGGTGACGATCGCCTGCGTCAAGGAAGCAAACGCAAGGGCTGCGATCAGCGGCGTGAAGATGGCGCCGATGGCGATCAGCACCACTTCGACCTTGGCGCGGATCATGCGCGAGGGCGGCAGCGGTGTGGTTGCGACCAGGTCGGCGGCATCTTCTCCTGAGATCGTCAGCCATGCGAGGCCACCGGCAAGCTGGCCCGCCGCCATCACGATCACGGACGTGATCAGCACGATCGCGTCAGAGCTATCGGAAAAGCTTCGCCACAGCATCAGGGCTGGCGGCACCAGATAGAGCAGTTGCATCAGGCTTTGCGACAGCAGCCATGGGTCGCGCCGCAGCAGCAGGAACTCCTTGGTGCGTAGCGCCCGTTGCCGCGAGCCGCCGCGAAATGCAGTAGCGTGCGGCCCGCGACGGACAGCGCGCGTGGTTGCGGCGACGCGGACGACGGTATCGGCAAATCGCGGCGAAAAGACCGCCATCACCGCGCCGAGCAGCAGGAGCCCGCCGGCCATGAGCCATGACAGCACCATGCCGTCGCCGATCGCCGCGCGCGCCGGCCACCACAGCGGACTGTCGAGATCAGGCGCATTGGCTGAAGCGGCATCGGAGGTCAGCACGGCGAAGCGTGACAACGTACCGTAGGAAAGAATGGCCGCGACCTGGAGCGCGATGACGAAGCCGGCGCCGATGACGGCGGCCACGATCTGTGCGACGAGGCGGGTACGGCTCGGGCCGATCAGCCTGAACAGCAGCACGGTGATCGCGATCGCTACCGCTGCAGCCGAAAGGCCGATGGCGACGACGACGCCGAACGCCGAGAGCCAGCGCGCGCCGCCGCCGATCACGAGAACGTCGACAAAGGGCGTCGACAGCAGCAGCGCCATTCCGATGACGGACAGCGCGATCGCCGCGATCCGCACCGAGAACACGTTGGCGAGGTTGGCCGGTGACGACATCAGGAGGTCGAGATCGGCGCGGGCGTAAAACACCCGCGTCACGGATTCGATCGCCTGCGACAGCATCAATGCCCAGGCGAGAAAGATCGTCGCGGTGATGACGATCAGTTCGGGCTTGCCTAGCGGCGCCTGCAAATCGGCAAAGCGGCCGATCACGGCATAGGCTGGCAGGTGCATGATGGCGGCGAACCCGACCAGGACGATGATCGCGCGCTTTCGCTTTCCCCGGCTGCCGGTCATCATGGCCAGCCATTCGCGCCAGGCCAGCCGGATTTCGTGCCGGGCAAACCAGGTGAGCGCCGCGGCCGAACTCATGCGGCTGCCGCCCCGGCGTCGACGAGCGCGATGAACATGTCTTCGAGGCTGGTGTCGCCGCGACCATTCTGCTGGCGCAGCTCGCTGAGCGTACCCTCGGCCACCAGCCGTCCCGCGGCGATGACGCCGATCCGGTCGGCCATCCGCTCGGCGACTTCGAGAATATGCGTCGTCATGATCACGGTGCAGCCGGAGCGGACGCGCTCCTGCAGCAATCCCTTGACGTGACGCGCCGACAGCGCATCTAACCCGGTCAGCGGCTCGTCCAGGATGATCAGCCGGGGATCGTGAACCAGTGCGCCGGCGAGCGCCACCTTCTGCCGCATGCCCTTGGAAAATCCCTCGCAGCGTTCGTGCAGATGCGGCTCCAGTCCGAGCGACGCCAGAAGCTGGTGAGCGGAAGTTTCGGAAGTTGCGGGATCGATGCCCCACAGGCCGGCGACGAATTCGAGATATTCCAGCGGCGTTAGCTTGTCGTAGATCATCGGCTCGTCGGAAACCCAGGCCATGATCTGCTTGGCGGCGACGGGATCGGCAAGCGCATCGATGCCCAATATGGATACAGAGCCGGCGTCGGGCTTAAGCAGACCGGCGACCATGCGCAAGGTCGTGGTCTTGCCGGCGCCGTTGGGGCCGAGCAGGGCATAGAACTCGCCGGTGCGAACGGTGAGATCGAGCGCATCGACCGCCGGGCGGTCAAAACGCTTCGTTAACCCTCGCACCTCGAGCGCCGATACATCCGCTTTCATGATTTCGGAACGATCCAGTTGTTCGTCGCGGACCATGAACCGAAGAACTTTCGGCGCGGTGAATCTGGTGGACCAAATCGCGCCGACCCCGCAACTTCCCGGGGCTGCGGCATTTCTCCGCAATTGTTAACGGCGCCGCTCGCAGCGCTTTGTTGACAGCGGTCGGCGCTTTGGGCTCAATGCGACGGGACATATGCGGCTGCAGGCATCGTGGATGCGGGGCAGCGTGTAGACACAAGATGCGAAAGAGGCGATCGACAGAATCGCCCGGCATCGGGGAGGGAAATGATGCTGGACTTCGTTCAGCAGCTCGTGAGTGGCATCGCGCTCGGCTGCGTCTATGGCCTGATCGCGCTCGGTTTCGTGCTCATTTACAAGGCAACCGAGGTCGTCAATTTCGCCCAGGGCGATTTGATGATGCTGGGCGGATTCTTCGCCTTCACATTCATCGGCATGCTTGGTCTCAATTACTGGCTCGGATTCGCCGGTGCCGTCATCGCCATGGCCCTGTTCGGCATGTTGGCCGAACGCGTCGTCGTGCGCCCGATTCTCGGTTATCCGCAGTTTTCCATCATCATGGCAACGATCGGGCTCGGATACTTCCTGCGCTCGATCGTCGGCATGATCTGGGGCACCGACGATTTCAAGATCGAAACGCCGTTCAGCGACGGTGTGCTGCGAATCGGCTCGTTGGTGCTCGCATACGACAAGCTGTCGGTGATCGCCGCCACCATCATCCTCTGCGCGCTGCTGTACCTATTCTTCAACCGTACCACGCTCGGCACCGCGATGCGCGCCAGTTCGGAGAACATGCTGGCTGCCTACTACATGGGCATTCCGGTCAAGCGCGTGGTGTCGATCGTGTGGGCGATCGCTGCGGCGGTCGCGACCGCAGCCGGCGTGCTGTTGGCGCCGATCACTTTCATTCACTCCAATGTCGGACTGGTGCTGGGTCTGAAAGCATTTCCCGCCGCCGTGCTCGGCGGTTTCGGCTCGATCCCCGGCGCCGTGGTCGGAGGCGTGCTGATCGGCGTGATCGAGAGCATGGCCGGCTTCTACCTGCCGCAGGGCTGGAAAGACGTCGCTCCCTACATCGTCCTTCTGGTGGTGCTGCTGCTCAAGCCCGAAGGCCTGTTCGGTGTTCACATGCGGAAGAAGGTCTAATGCGTTTTCTCTTCAAGACGGATTACGAAGACGACATCAAACTGTTTCCGCACAGCGGCTACGTCGTCTCCTACGGTATCCTGCTGGCGTTTCTCCTGATCGCGCCGTTTGTGCTTTCCAGCTACCTCGTCAGCCAACTGGTGTTCGTCTGTATCTATGCGACGGTGGGCGTGGGACTGATGATTCTCACCGGCTTCACCGGGCAGGCCTCACTCGGGCACGCCGCCTTTCTGGCGATCGGCGCCTACACGGCGGCCTATCTGCAGCAGTTCAACGTGCCGTTTCCGGTCTATTTCCTGGCCGGCGGCCTGTTGACCGGCGTGGTCGGCGCGCTGGTCGGATTCCCGGCGCTGCGGCTGACGGGCATCTATCTCGTCATCGCGACAATTTCCTTCGCCTTCATCGTTGAAGAGGTGCTGGCGCGTTGGGAAAGCGTAACCCACGGCAACGAGGGCATGCGGGTCAAGACGCTGAGCCTGTTCGGGCAGGCAGTGCCGCAAAACGGCCCGACCTTCTACTATCTCTGTCTTGCCGTACTGATCCTCACCATCGTCGGCACGCTCAATCTGCTGCGCTCGCCGACAGGACGCGCCTTCGTCGCGATACGCGACAGCGAAACCGCGGCGCGCAGCATGGGCGTCAACGTGTCGCTCTACAAGGTGAAGTCGTTTGCGATCAGCGCGGCGATCACAGGCCTCGCCGGCGTGCTGTTCGCGCACAAGCTCTCCTTCATCTCGCCGGAAATGTTCACGCTGCAGCTCTCGATCGAGTTCATCATCGTGATCCTGATCGGCGGCGCCTTCAGCCTGCACGGCGCGGTGCTAGGTGCAATCTTTCTGGTCATGATCGATCCGTTCCTGACGTACCTGAAGGACGACCTGCCCGGCATCATCGCCGGCATCGCAGCGACCTTTGGCACCGACAGCATTGCGGCGGGCAAAATTCACGACAATGTCGCCGCCATTGCGTCCGCCAATGGCTTGAAGGGCGCCATCTACGGGGTGATCATCGTGCTGTTCGTGCTGTTCGAGCCGCTCGGTCTCTACGGCCGCTGGCTGAAGATAAAACTCTTCTTCCAGCTCTTCCCGCTCTACAAGCGCGCTACCTTCAAACGCCAGAAGATCTACGTGAAATCGGAGCGGAACCGATGAGCTATTTCCGTGCCGAAAATCTCTCTCTGCACTTCGGCGGCCTCAAAGCTGTCGATTCCGTCAGCTTCGCTGTGGAGAAGGGCGAGATACTCTCGATCATCGGCCCGAACGGCGCCGGCAAGAGTTCAATCTTCAACCTGATCTCGCGGATTTATCCACCGACCTCGGGCAGGATCTTCTTCGAGGACCAGGATATTACCAATCAGCCGGCCTACGATATCGCAGGCCTCGGCATCGCCCGCACCTTCCAGAACATCGAATTGTTCGAGAATGCGACCATGCTGAGCAATCTCCTGGTCGGCCGGCACCGCCACTCCACCACGCGGCTCTGGCAGGAACTGTTGTTCCTGCCGAGCGTGCGCGCCGGCGAAAAGATGCATCGCCGCCGCGTCGAGCAGGTGATCGAATTCCTCGATCTCGAAGCCTATCGCGACAAGCTGATCTCGGGGCTGCCTTACGGGGTCCGCAAGGTGATCGAGCTGGCGCGCGCGCTGTGCTCCGAGCCGAAGCTGATCCTGCTGGACGAGCCGTCCTCCGGGCTCAATGTCGAGGAGACCGAGGACATGTCGTTCTGGATCCGCGACATGAAGACCGAGCTTGGCATCACCGTCTTGATGGTCGAGCACGACATGACTCTGGTCAACCGCGTCTCCGACCGTGTGATTGCGCTTAACTACGGCCGCGTGCTGGCAATGGGCTCGCCGTCCGAGGTGCAGCGCCATCCCGACGTCGTCGCCGCCTATCTCGGCGCATGAGGATGATGCCATGAGCGCTTCCGACATCATTCTCAAGCTCAGCAATATCGAGAGCTATTACGGGCCGATCATGGCCATCCGCGGCATCAGCCTCGAGGTGCCGCGCGGCCGCATCGTCACCCTGCTCGGCGCCAACGGCGCCGGCAAGACCACGGTGCTCAAGACCATCTCCGGCATTCTCGATCCGCAAAAAGGCTCGATCGAGTTTCTGGGCAAGCCGATCCAGCGCATGGAAGCCGACAAGATCGTCCGGCTGGGCTTGAGCCACGTGCCGGAGGGGCGCGAGGTGTTTCCATTCCTCTCGGTACGCGAAAATCTGATGATGGGCGCCTATCCGCGCAAGGATCGGGCCGGCGTCGCCGAGGATCTCGATCGCGTCTACGGCTATTTCCCGCGGCTGAGGGAACGCATCAACCAGCCGGCCGGGCAACTTTCCGGCGGCGAGCAGCAGATGCTGGCGATCGGGCGGGCGCTGATGAACCGTCCGACCCTACTACTTTTGGACGAGCCCTCGCTCGGGCTGTCGCCGATCTTGGTGAAAGAGATCTTCACCATCATCAAGCGCGTCAACGAGGAGCAGGGCATGTCGATCCTGCTGGTCGAGCAGAACGCCAAGGTAGCGCTGGAGACCGCGCATTACGGCTACGTGCTGGAAATCGGCCGAGTCGTGATGAACGACACCTGTGAGCGGCTGATGAGTTCAAAGGACATCCAGGAATTCTATCTCGGTGCCAAGGAAGAGGGCGCCCGCGGCGAGCGGCGCTGGAAAAAGAAGAAGACGTGGCGTTAGAAGACTTGGCGTTAGAAGACTTGGCGTTAGAAGATCTGGCGTCAGAAGATCTGGCGTCAGAAGATCTGGCGTTAACCGTCGCAGTCAAAAGCATGGCGTTAAGAACGAGTTAGAGCTAAATTCGAGCCTGCTTCGAAAACCAAGACCGGTTCGAACACCGGCACCGGAGGCAGGCGACAGAGGGAGGAGATGCGCATGGCCAGACCGGCAGTGCTGACGGTCGCCGACACGATCGCGAAGAGCTTCTTGCTGTCCGTGGAAACACGCGGCGACCGGCCGGCGATCCGCGAAAAGAAGTTCGGCATCTGGCAGCCGACCAGTTGGCGCGAATGGCTGCAGATATCCAAGGACGTGGCCTATGGTCTGCATGCCAGCGGGTTCCGGCCCGGGGACGTCGCCTCGATCATCGCCAACGCCGTGCCGGAATGGGTCTATGCCGACATGGGCATCCTCTGCGCCGGCGGCGTTTCATCCGGCATCTACCCGACCGACTCCTCGTCGCAGGTTGAATATTTGATCAACGATTCTTCGACCAAGGTGATCTTCGCCGAGGACGAGGAACAGCTCGACAAGATACTCGCCTGCCGTTCGCGTTGCCCGACGCTGCAGAAGATCGTCGTGTTCGACATGGAAGGCCTGACCGGTTTCAGCGACCCTATGGTGTTGTCGCTGGCCGAGTTCATGGCGCTCGGTCGCAACCATGCGCTGGGCAACGAGGGGCTGTGGGACGAGATGATCGGAAGCCGCAGCGCAGGCGATCTCGCCATCCTGGTCTACACCTCGGGCACCACCGGCCCACCCAAGGGCGCCATGCATTCCAACCGCAGCGTGACGCACCAGATGCGCCACGCCAATGACCTGTTTCCGTCGACCGACAACGAGGAACGGCTGGTGTTCCTGCCGCTCTGCCACGTCGCCGAGCGGATCGGCGGCTATTACGTCTCGCTGGCGCTGGGATCGGTGATGAATTTCGCCGAGAGCCCGGAGACCGTGCCGGACAATCTGCGCGAGGTGCAGCCGACCGCCTTCCTCGCGGTGCCGAGAATTTGGGAAAAGTTCTATTCCGGAATCACGATCGCGCTGAAGGATGCGACCACGTTCCAGAACTGGATGTACCGCAACGCGCTCGCCATCGGCAATCGGATGACCGAGTACAAGCTGCAGGGCGATACGCCGCCACTGTCCTTGCGGCTGGCCAACCGCGCCGCCTATTGGCTGGTGTTCCGCAACATCCGCCGCATGCTCGGGCTCGACCGGTGCCGGCTGGCCTTTACCGGCGCGGCCCCGATCGCGCCGGACCTGATCCGCTGGTATCTCGCGCTCGGCCTCGACATGCGCGAAGTCTACGGCCAGACCGAGAATTGCGGCGTCGCGACCATCATGCCGCCCGATCGCATCAAGCTCGGGTCGGTCGGCAAGGCCGCGCCGTGGGGCGAGGTTGCGATATCGCCGCAGGGCGAAATCCTGATCCGTGGCGACTTCCTGTTCATGGGCTATCTGAACCAGCCGGAGAAGACCGCCGAGACCATCGACGCCAAGGGATGGCTGCACACCGGCGACGTCGGCTCGATCGACAATGAAGGCTTCGTCAAGATCACTGACCGGATGAAGGACATCATCATCACCTCGGGCGGCAAGAACATCACGCCGTCGGAGATCGAGAACCAGCTAAAATTCTCGCCCTATGTCTCGGATGCCGTGGTGATCGGCGACAAGCGGCCGTATTTGACCTGCCTCGTCATGATCGACCAGGAGAATGTCGAGAAATACGCGCAGGACCACAATATTCCCTTCACCAATTATGCCAGCCTGTGCCGTGCGCAGGAGATCCAGGACTTGATCCAGCGCGAGATCGAGGCGGTCAACGCCAACTTCGCGCGCGTCGAAACCATCAAGAAGTTCTACCTCATCGAGCGTCAGTTGACTCCCGAGGACGAGGAGCTGACGCCGACCATGAAGCTGAAGCGCAGCTTCGTGAACAAGCGCTACGCCGCCGAGATCGACGCCATGTATCGCGAACGGGCGGTGGCGTAGGCGAACATTTGGAACCAAGTATTTGAAAACGGCGAAGGACTGAGAAGGCCCACCCTTCGCGCAACACGGGCCAAGGAAGAGGAGACTGCAATGTCGAAATCGTTCAAGGTGCTGGGCCTTGCGGTGAGCGCCCTTGCGCTGACCCAATTGCCGGCCGCAGCCCAAACCAAGGTTACCGATCAAGGCATCTCGGCCAATGAGATCGTCATCGGTACCCATCAGGACCTGTCCGGTCCGATCAAGGTCTGGGGCGTGCCGGTATCCAACGGCATGAAGATGGCAGCCGAAGAGATCAATACTGCCGGCGGCATCCACGGCCGCAAGATCAAGCTGATCATCGAAGACAGCGGCTACGATCCGAAGCGCGCCGTGCTGGCCTCGCAGAAGATGGTCGAGCGCGACAAGGTCTTCGCCATGGTCGGCCCGATGGGATCGCCCACCGTGCTCGCCGCGCAGGACATCCTGTTCGACGCCGGTGTCATGCAGCTCTTCCCGCTGACAGCGGCCGAATTCACCTTCAAGTTCGATCCGGCGAAGCCGCAGGAGAGACTGAAGTTCAACAACCTGTTGCCTTACGTCGAGAGCACCCGCGCCGCCGTCAAGTACATGCTGGAGACCAAGGGTTTCAAGAAGCCCTGTATCCTGCATCAGGACGACGAGTACGGGAAGAACGTGCTTGACGGCTTCACGCAGCAGGTCAAGGCGATGAAGCTGGAGCCGGCCTCTGTCACCAGCTACAAGCGCGGCGCTTCCGACTTCAGTGCGCAGATCGCCAAGATGAAGTCCGACGGCTGCGATGTCGTCGTGCTCGGCACGGTGATCCGCGAAACCATCGGCGCGATGGGCGAGGCCAAGAAGCTTGGTTGGGACGTCACCTTCCTCGGTGCGACGCCGACTAACGTTTTGGAAGTGCCGGCGCTCGGCAAGGACGCGGTGGAAGGCCTCTACGCGGCTTCCGGTTTCGAAATTCCGTACGAAGACACCGCCAAGGGCAAGGTCAAGGACTGGCTAGCCAACTACAAGAAGATGTTCGGCTCGGACGCCAACACCCAGGCGATCATCGGCTACAACGCCATGATGACGTTTGCGTTCTACGCCGAGAAGGCTGGCAAGGACCTGACCGGCCAGAAGATGATGAGCGCGCTGGAGTCAGGCGAGCAGTTCCGCGACATCTTCAACTCGCCGCCGACCAAGTTCTCAAAGACCGACCATCTGGCCAACACGATTACCCAGGTTCAGCAGATCAAGAACGGCCGCTGGGTGCTGGTCAAGGAAGGCCTGATGTTCTGAGCGGCGCTTTGCTCTAACGACAGGGATTCACGTGAAAGGGGGCTGCGCGAGAAGATCGCGCAGCCCTTATCTTTTGCCGGTGAAGCATGGCGCGCTACACCCTGACCTGCAGTTCTGCTCGCGCGGCTGCAGAACCACTCAGGGCCGGCGGCGGCCGGTACTGAGTACCTCATGCCGGCTTCATCGCTGAAGCGATTTGGGCAGGGTTTCTGAGGGCGACTCGCCAAATTGCAAGCGATAGCTCCTGGCGAAATCGCCGAGGTGCCAAAAGCCGCAGGCAAGTGCGCACGCCTTGACGCTGCCCGTCCCTGCCAGCAATCGCTGGCGCGCGAGCCATAGCCTTCTGATGCGTAGATATCGATGGAGGTTCATTCCCTGGTATCGCTGAACCGCATCGTGCATAGTTCGCACCGAGACACCGACATGTCTCGCAAGTTCTCCGCTGTAGACCGGCCGCCCGATGCTACCGGACAATACTGCCTGGATGTCTCGAAAAATCTTGAAATGCCTGATGGAGTTCGCACGAGACGCCCATTCTGCATCGACAACATTGGCGAACGCGGCATCGATGGCGGCAACCAGCGACTCACGCATCGCAGAGGAAACCTCGCTCACTTCGGAGGCGTCGAAACCCGAGGTGTTTGATAAGATCTGCCTCACCAGCTCGCGGAGCCGATGGTGCGCTGATACGCTCGTTTCAAACACCTTCCAATTCGGGCCCGCCTGGGGCCATCCACGATCTTGCATTTCCTGCGTGAAGATAACCGATGTGTACTGCCGTTCGGCCCGTTCGACCGTGGTGTATGCAGCACCATTACTTCCGATCGCAATGGCCGACCGATCTCTTTCGACCCCGTTGAAGCGAATGGGTACACCGTCGTCCATCGAAAATCCGACGGCGGTGCAATTTGGGGCAAGTTGGCCTTCCACAATTCGGGGGAAGGACCGAGTGGAATTGATGTCGCAGCCCGGCAGATTCAGGATGATTTGCGCAGCCGAGATTTTCCGCACAAGCGGGGTGAATTCCACGGCCAGATTTCGTACAGAACTTCGAAACTGATCAATGTCGCTGAAGCGAAATGCTTTTGGCGCGAGTGTTGGCAGAGCGTCGCTGTTCATCAGGTAGTAGGCGTCCCCGGTAACGACATGATGAGCATATCATTGACGCCAGAACGGAGTTTGACTTTGATCAACTTCTGACCCCCGGAGCATTACGGATCGAGCTTCTGACCCCCGGAGTATTACGGGTCGAGCTGGCTTGGCGGAAAACAACAGCCTCAGCGGTTCGCCTCGGGCCTGCCGAATTTCGACATCTTTTCCGTCGAATTTTCGGTGCCAAGCCACCAATCCTGCCGAATAGATAACCGCGCATTAAGAACGATGGCGTGGAATTCAACACATGCGCGGGCAACAGCGGATCGGCGCAGCTCCGGT
Source organism: Bradyrhizobium sp. AZCC 1578 (assembly GCF_036924675.1). Taxonomy (NCBI): domain Bacteria; kingdom Pseudomonadati; phylum Pseudomonadota; class Alphaproteobacteria; order Hyphomicrobiales; family Nitrobacteraceae; genus Bradyrhizobium; species Bradyrhizobium sp. AZCC 1578. Next base: position 3,373,763 of record NZ_JAZHRZ010000001.1, on the reverse strand, counting down.
TTGTCATGGCCTGCGCAAAGCTAGTCAAGGCTGGGCTGCCCCAGTGGTATGCTTGTGCGTGGCATGTCGGTTTCATTTTACTTTTTGATCGCTTCAGACGAATTGCGACACTCAAATGTCTACGGTCCTAGAGTCCCATCAGCCTCACCAGCGGAAACCTCGACCAGGCTCCGTGCGTGAGAGACCATTTGACGTTCTGACCAACGCCGCCGCGCTGCTGTCGAGCATTGAAGGTGTGCAAATTCACCAAACGGAGGATTTGCGCCGCGCCATCCTCATTCTTGATCTCGCAAACATGTGCATCCAATTTTTCATCAGGCAGATCGGGAGTGGGGCGGCCAGAGAACATTTGCTCGCGCAGTCCGCGAGGATCGATCAGCTCATCGAAGCCGCGCGTGGTGAGGCCGCTCATCTCCGAGCTCCAAAATTGCTTTAGTTAAACTTGGTGCCTCTATTCCGGGGGATTGCAATGAGGTGGAATAATCGAAAGGCAGCCCGCGTTCACTTTGAATGCAAGCATCTCGTTAACATCATGGGTGTCGATGGGACATGGCGACGAAGTTGCACTCTTCTCGACGTTTCTGCTAGCGGCGCCAAGCTTGAGGTGGAGGGCTCTACCGACGTACTCAAGACACAGGAATTTTTCCTGGTTCTGTCCTCCACCGGTATGGCGTTTCGCCGGTGCGAGTTGGTTTGGGTCAACGGGGCACAGGCAGGCGTTCGATTCCGCACGGAGAAGGGGAAAGGGCACTCGGGCAAGAATGATCGTCTTGCTGGTGCGCATCAAGTCAGTATTGCAGGGCTGGACCTTGGATGACCAGCGATCTCACATGCAGCTAGTCTCTTCGCGAACGATCTCCTTCATCGAAGTCCCCTCCCTCGCAGTTTTTGAGGCCAAGGAAGCTCTGTTTTATGACGAGGGTAAGGCTTCCTTCTCTACCTCTCCGGCGGAGAGGTATCATCAACCGCAAAAGAGCGAGTCGTGTTCCTGGAATTGCGGGAGGCGCTGATATGGTTGAACGAGCCCCCTGAGGATCGGGGTTCGTTTTGGGCCTGAAGACGCGCAAGTAAGTCGCTCAACGGAGACGGCCCTCATGCTTGTGCATGTTCTGGCTGATGATGCTGCCAAGTTGTCCGACCTTTGCGGCATCCTTGACCGCAGATGTCGCGTGGCAGCGGAACGGCTTGATGTCGACGCAAATCTCTCGCAGGCGCCTCACGCGGTGGTTGTCTGCGCCGATCTACGTGTCGTCAGAAACATCGCGGCGCTCAAGAAGAGGAGTGTCCGCATGGCCAAGGTCCCAAAGCGTATATTCCTTGTCGAAGAACCATCTCACGTCTGCATCTCGCAGGCCTATGCCCTAGGAGCGACGCTCGTTGTACCGAGCACAATCAACCAGTCCAAATTGCTCGCTGCATTAGCCGATCCGGCCGACCCGGAACGCGCCTCTCCACCCGGGGCGCCGCAGCAAGACAACGCGGTTGAGGTCGCGGCTGCCGCCATTGGATCGATGTTCACCGCGGCGTCGTTAGGCGAGCCGATAGATGTGATCGGGACGAAAGAAGCTGGCAGGAAAATCGCCGATCGCATCACAGAGCGCGGGCTCACTGAATGGCTCACAACTGTGCGGCGCCATCACGAGGGGGACCTACCAGCACTGCCTCCTCGTAACCGGCGTGGCCATTGACTTTGGGCTCAGCCTGGGACTGCGGAGAACCGATCTTGAGCGGCTGCACTCTGCCGCCATGTTTCATGATATCGGCAAAGCAACCATCCCGCTGGCGATCCTGGACAAGCCCGGACGGCTGGACGCCGAGGAGCGCGCACTTATCGAGAGCCATCCGGTGGCTGGATACGATTTTCTCAAAGCCCAGACAGGTATTTCCGCCGAGATCCTGGATGCTGTCCGGCATCATCACGAGTATCTCGATGGCAGCGGATATCCGGATGCGCTCTGTGCCGAGAGTATCCCCGATATCGTTCGCGTGCTGACCATTTCCGATATCTTCGCCGCGCTGATTGAGCATCGGCACTACAAGCCCACCATGCCCCGGGCGGAGGCCTACGGCATTCTGTCCAGGATGCAGGGAAAGTTGGAAAGGGCCCTCGTGGCGGCGTTCAAGGAGGTCGCACTGAGCAGGTAGCCCGAGCGAAAAGAGCAATCCATCCCGTCATTCCGGATGGTCCGAAGAACCGGACCTCAGATGCGCAACTGCGCATCTGAGAATCTCGAGATCCCGGGTTCGCGCTGGCGCGCGCCCCGGTCGGTCGTCGTCACTTCGGCCTTGTCGCGTCGGCGGTACCCTGGATAAAGGCCTGGATCTTCACCACGTCGGCTTCGGTCAGCTTGCCGGTGAAGTCGGGCATGCCCTGATCGTGGAACGGGCCCTTGAACACGAAGTTCTTCAGGTTCTCGATGGTCTCCTTGGAGACGTAGCCGAGGTTCCTGACATTGCCGCCCTTGTCGACGCCGGGCACGCCATGGCATTGCGCGCAGGCGGTGACATAGAGCGCAGTGCCTTCGGGAACGTCGTTCGGATCGTACTTGACGCCGGCGAGCAGGCCTTCGGTCTGGTACTTCACGAAGGCCGGCGGTGGCGCTTTGCCATCGATCGCGAAGGTATAGACCGTGCCAGGGCTCTGCAGTTCGGTGGCGCGGGCGGCAATTCCGAACACACCGCCCCAGCCGACCGCGATTGAGACATACTGCTTGCCGTCGACCAGATAGGTCGAGGCGGCTGCAACCACGCCGGTACCGACCGGCGTCTCCCAGAGCGTTTCGCCCGTCGTGGCGTTGTAGGCGATGAAGCGGCCGTCCGCCGTGCCCTGGAAAACGAGGTTGCCCGCGGTGGTGAGCGTGCCGCCGTTCCACGGCGCTACGTATTCCGCGCGCCAGGCTTCCTTCTGCTTCACCGGATCCCAGGCGATCAGGCGGCCGAACGGCGCGCTCTTCGGCGGCGTCGCGTTGAGCATGAAGCCAAGGTTCCAGCCCGCCGCAGAAGCGAATTTGCCGGGCTCCTGCGCGTTGTGCTTGAACGCCGTTTCCGGCGTGAGGTTCACCGGAATGTTCTGCGCCGGCAGATAGACGAGCCCGGTCTGCGGATTGAACGACATCGGATGCCAGTTATGGGCGCCGTACGGGCCCGGGATGCTGTCATACTGTTCCCTCCCGCGCGCCTCCTTCACCTCGATCGGCCGGCCGTTGGCGTCGTAGCCGGTCGCCCAGTTCACATCAACGAAGTTCTTGGCCGAGATGAACTTGCCGTTGGTGCGGTCGACGACGAAGAAGAAGCCGTTCTTCGGCGCGTGCAGGATCACCTTGCGCGGCGTGCCATCGATGGTGAGGTCGGCGAGGATCATCGGCTGGGTGGAGGTGTAGTCCCAGTGGTCGCCGGGCGTCTCCTGATAGTGCCAGACGTATTTTCCGGTGTCGGCGTTCAGCGCGACCAGCGAGGCCAGATAGAGGTTGTCGCCGCCGGATGGGCTGCGCACATCCCGATTCCACGGTGAGCCGTTGCCGGTGCCGATATAGACGAGGTTGAGGTCCGGATCGAAGGTGATGGTATCCCACGCCGTTCCGCCGCCGCCGTTGATCCAGTATTTACCGGCGGGGTCCCAGGTCTTGGCGGCAGCCGCCATTGATTCATCTTCGAACGGTTTTGACGGATCGCCCGGCACCGTGAACCAGCGCCAGGCCTGATTGCCGGTTTCGGCGTCGTAAGCGGTGACGTAGCCGCGGGCGCCGTATTCCGCGCCGCCATTGCCGATCACGACCTTGCCGTTGAACACGCGCGGCGCGCCGGTGATGGTGTAGGAATGCTCCTTGTCGATCAGCGTGTCCTTTTCCCAGACCACTTTGCCGGTGACGGCATCGAGCGCGATCAGCCGCCCGTCATAGGCGCCGACGAACACCTTGCCTTTCCAGAGCGCGACGCCGCGATTGACCACGTCGCAGCAGCCTTTGTAGCCCTTTGTGCGATCGACCTTCGGATCGTACGTCCAGAGCCGCTTGCCGGTGCGGGCATCGATGGCGTGCACCACGCTCCAGGACGCGGTCTGATACATGACGCCGTCGACAACGACCGGCGTCGCCTCGACGCCGCGGGAGGATTCCAGCGGATAGCTCCACACCAGTCCGAGCTTCTTCACGTTGTCGGCGTTGATCTGGTTGAGCTTGGAAAAGCGCGTCTCGGCGTAATCGAGGCCGATGGTCGGCCAGTCGCTCGAGGTCGCGGTGTTGGCCTTGATCGATGCGCCGTCGACCGCCGAGGTGACCGCCTTGATGTGCTCGGGCGATCCCTTGGCGGGTGTCTGCGCAGGGGCTGTGCTGCAGCCCAGCGTCAGGCCCAGCCCGATTGCGATCACGGCCTGCGCAAGGCGCGCCGGCCGACGGGAAGTAACGGCAATTTCAGGAAATAAAAGGCAAGCGGAATCAACGCGCGGCAAACGTGTCATCTCATTCCCTCCCAGTGATCTCTAGCGGATCTGGTGGAATGCTATGCCGGTGAGAAGGATCGCGTCAATCAACGCGATGCGCGAAACGAAAAAGAGAAAATTTGTCTCGCATGTTTTTGCGCGAGCGTTTTCACCGAACGAATGCAAGCTGGCATACCGGCTGCAGCGCACCATTGGCCGTGAGGCAGGAAAGATCAGATAAGGAAAGCAGATTGTTGCCCGCCGTCGCCGCGCAACAATTGCGCGCGGTCATTCCATTGGCACGTTCGAATGACCGGTCGGCGGAGCGGCCAGAGAGCTCAAGACAAGCGGAGCCGCAATCATATTGCCCGAGGCGTCGGCGAGCAGCGGAGCATCGGCATATCGCATCACGCCGTGCTGACCGATGACGAATGTCGGCTGAAAGTTTCTAACGTCGGCGTCCTCGACCATCGCCATGCGGCGGTTATCGAGCGTCAACCAGCGCCCCTCCAGCCGCGCGGCAGCCACCGCATGGTCCTCGCCGCGGATGGTATCGTGCAGTACCACGATCCTGAGATCGTCGGGCGCGAGGCCGGCGCGGCGCAAGGCCATGAATTTCGCGATCGCATAATCCTCGCAGTCGCCGCCGCCGCGCGCGAGCGTTGCGAGCGGTGGCGTCCAGACGTCGATCTGGCCGTGCTCGGCGAGATCGCTCATCGGCCGGATGGCGAGATTGACGGCGCGGTTGATTTCGCCGAGCCGCGCGCGGCCTTCGCGCAAGCGCGCGGCGTCGACAATGTCGAGGAATTTCAGCGCGGCCGGAGACACGCAGCCGTCACGGTCACCTTCGCAGAGCGCAAGCTGCACCATTTCGTCGTCGAGCCGGCGCTGCACGCCAAGCCATTTGTCGCGCAGTCCGCCGCTGGCGAGGGAAGATGCGGCAAGTCCGAACGGCTCGGCCGACCGCTGGATCATCTCCACCGGCGCGGATGGCTCGCCCGTCTCCGCGCGCAGGTCGACAGGCCCGAACCAGGCCAGGCCGCACGCGACGATGCCCGCGCGCCATGCGCGCGCGTAGACTGACAACCCCATCTGACACCCCTTGTCCGGGCATCGGCGGGCTTGCTCTGCCTGCTCGTACCCGGATCATTTCAGAACGGGCAGGATGGGCAACGGCGCTTTTGATCCGTTTAAAACGAGGGGAGGCCTATCGGAAGTTTGCGAAGGAGCGTGAACGTGGCCTTGCCGGTTTGCAGAGGATTTTATCGATCCACTCAGATCGGCGCTCATCGGGGCCGCTCAGCTATCCGAGACAGGAGGCGGACACGGCGCAAAAGTTTACGGTTGCGGAAGGGTCACAGGTCACCGAATTAACCTTACCCGCGGGATCGCTCGGTGCGCGATTGCAACCTGTCCCGGACGCCTTGAAGGCGATGACGGCTTCGAATGGATCCGCGAGGTGATCAGTCTTAAGGCGACTAGGAAGCGGCATTCGCTGCGCTGCGGCAGAGATAAATGATTATGACTGCTTATCTTTATGCCGCGGCAGGCCGTGCTCATTTTTCGATCAGCCCGAGTAAGTTCCGGCCTTTTCCTTGCCACACTTTCGCCGGACACTTTTTCCGGACCTTTTCGGTCCTGTTGCCGACATACCCCATATCGAGGGTATTCGCGGCATGCCTGCTTTTGTGTTCCTTACCTGCGTGGTATGAAAACCCCGCAGGGAAATTTCATACTTCTTAACCATTTAGATTGGTGTTCCATTGAACTACGCCGGCAAATTCGGATCGGGCGCCCTCGACCCTTTTTCCGGCGCGGATATTGGCTCTGGGTCTCTGCTGTCATCGCACGGCCATCTTCCGTCTTCCGGCAAGTTCAATGTCGACAAAGTTTCGACACATGCACCGTCCGACGCCATAATTATTTCTGATGCTGATCTGCTCTTCAGCGGCGACTTCAAGCGATCGGGCATCGATCTGATCCTCAGCAGCGGCGACCGCGAGCTCGTGCTGCGCGATTACTTCAAGGGCGAGAAGCGCGCTGCGCTGGCCTCGCCCGATGGCGCCCATCTTACCGGCGACATCGTCAACGCGCTGAGCGGGCACACCCAGTTCGCGCAAGCTGACGGCAGCGCCAGCGTCGCGCCACCTGTGATCGGGCATGTCACCAAGCTGACGGGCAATGCGACCGCGATCCGCAACGGCGTCTCGATTATCCTGAACCAGGGCGAAACCGTCCATAAGGGCGACGTCGTCCAGTCCGGCTCCGATTCGACACTTGGTATCACCTTCATCGACGGCAGCGTGTTCGGTCTCGCATCGAATGCCAGGATGGTGCTGAACGAAATGGTCTACGACACCAACGGGTCGGACAACAAGTCGCTGCTTAGCCTGGTGCAGGGCACGATCTCGTTCGTCGCCGGCGCCACCGCCAAGAAAGGCGACATGAAGGTCGACACCCCGGTCGCGACCATGGGCATCCGCGGCACCGCTGTGCTGGTCGAGATCGACTTCGAAGTGCCCGGCTCGGGTATCGCGCCGCCGGCGAAATTCCAGGTGCTGGTCGAGCCCGACGGCACCACCGGCTCCTACATCCTGTTCGACAAGACCACGCTGACGCCGATCGCGACCGTCAACCGGGCCGGCACGCAGACGATCGTCAGCGGCCAAGGCACGGTCAGCTTTCAATCGTCGGTGCAGCTATCGCCCGACGCGCAGAAGATCATCAGCGACGTGTTCTCGCTGAAGTTCACCGACCTGAACAATCCGAACACCAAGCTCACTACCAATTTTACCGATTCGATCGTTCCGGAAACATTGTTCGTCAAGCTGACCGGCGGGGAGTTCATTCCCGTGACGCTTCAGCTACTCAACATCCCGCGCGGGGCTACTCCCCCCGTGGATCCGGGGCCGCCCCCCAGGCTCGTACATATTCCGGGGCCGCCGCGGGCCGAGGCGTTCGGCGGCGCGGCTACCGAACGAATCGATGTGACCGCGAGCTCCGCGCTCGACAGCATCTCGGGTATCGTCAACTATATCGACGTCAACGTCGGCGACACTCCGAGCGTCAGTACGCAGTTTTCTTCCTTCGTCTATCAGGACGCGCAGGGCGCCGACGTCACCACCACGCTGACGGCGCAGCAACTGGCTGCGATCAAGGCGGTCGAAGTGCCGCTGTCCGTGATGCAGGATCCCAACGGCAAGAACATCGGTACGGCGACCTGGACCTACAACGTCGCCGACGGCGCGTTCGACTTCCTCGCCACCGGCGAGACGCTGAAGCTGACCTACATGGCGCGGGTCGACAACAATTTTGCGCCGAACAACGAGACGACGTTTGTGCCGTTTACGATCGTCATCACCGGCACCAACGACAAGCCGACGATCTCCTCGATCGGGGGCGAGATCACGGAGCGGATCGGCACCGGCAATACGACGATCGATACCGTGTCCGGCACCGTTACCTTCGGCGATGTCGACCTGACCGATCGTCCCGTCGTCAGCGTGGCGATCTCCACGACCGATCCGTTCCGCTACTACGACGCAGCGGGCAACGACATCACCGCGACGCTGACGCCGGAACAGTTGGCGGCGATCCTGGCCGTCGAGGTGCCGCTCGGCGTGGTGCAGGCTCCCGGAAACAGCAACAACGGCACGGCAACCTGGACCTACAGCATCGAGGATAACAAGTTCGATTTTATCGCCAAGGGCGAGACGCTGGTGCTCAACTACGTCGCCCAGGTCGATGACGGCCATGGCGGCGTCGTTACGACGTCGATCACGGTCTCGATCGACGGCGCGGATGTCGCCGTCTCCGGTACCAACGACATTCCGACCATCGAGGTGACGAACGCTGCGTTCCCCGAGCTGGTGAATCCCAGCCAGCCGAATCCGACCGGATCCCCGGCGCTTCATACGGTATCGGGCACGATCAGCTTCACCGACGTCGACCTGACCGATCGTCCGGTGGCGAGCGCCGCCTTTGCTTCCTACACCTATCAGAGCGCAGCCGACGCCAGTCTCACGCTCACGGCCGGGCAACTCGACGCGGTCGATGCGGCGCTGACGGTGGCGCAGGCGGCCGGCAACACAAACAACGGTTCGGCGAGCTGGACCTACAGCGTCGCCGATAGCGCGTTCGATTTTCTCGCAGATGGCGAAGTCCTGACGCTGACCTACACCGCGACCGTCAATGACGGTCACGGCGGGATCATCAACAGGCCGCTCACCGTGACCGTGACAGGCGCTAACGATACGGCCGTCATCGCCAGCAGTCCACAATCCGCAGCAATTTTGGAGATCGCCGACACCTCTGGCTCGGCGACGCCGGATCACGCCAACGGCGCGATCACATTCACCGATGTCGACTGGACCGATACGCATGCCGTCACGATTACCAATGTGGTCGCAACCGGCACCCAGACGGATCTAATCGACTACAACACCCAGTTCGGCTGGCTTTCGCTGGGCGCGTTAACCGATTCCACGGGCGGCGCGACCGGTTCCCAGAACTGGACCTTCTCGGCCCCGGATCATTATTTCGACTATCTCGCTGACGGCGAGGCCATCACGCTCACCTACACGGTGCAGGTTGACGACCACCACGGCGGCGTCACCACCAAAGACGTGGTCATTACCGTCAACGGCGCCAATGATGACCCCGTGGTTACCACAACCAACGGCACCTTTACCGAAATGGCCGGCACCGGCAGCGCCACGATGGACCACGCCGGCGGCAGCATCACCTTTGCCGATCTCGATCTCAGCGACCGGCCGGACGTATCCGCGTCATACGCCGGCTACACCTACAAGGCTGCGGACGGCACCACCGATCTGCTGCTGACCGCACAGCAGCAAGACGACATCGGGGTCGCCCTGACGCTGACACCGGTTCTCGGCAACACCAACAATGGTTCGGTGAATTGGTCCTATGACGTGGCCGACAGCCAGTTCGATTTCCTCGCTTATGGCGAAACGCTGACGCTGACCTACGCCGCCAAGGTCAATGACCATCATGGCGGCGTTGTCACCACGCCGGTCACCGTCACTATCATCGGCTCCAATGACGCGCCGACGCTGGACGCCGAGATCGCGGGCGAGCTCACCGACAGCGCGGCGAATGACGGTTTTGGCAATCTCGCGGGGACGCTGACCGGGCACGATGTCGATCACGATGAGACCGCCTCGCTGAGCTATGCTGCGCTCGACGGATCCAGTGCGGTGAACACCGCGGTCGCCGGCCTCTACGGTTCGCTCACGGTGAATGTCGACGGCACCTACACCTACGTTGCCAATGCCGCCGCGATCAACGCGCTACACGAAGGCAGCCATACCGATATGTTTACGGTGCAAACGTCCGACGTGCACGGCACCGTCAGCACCGCCATTCTCACCGTCGATGTGAACGGCGCCAACGACGCGCCGACATTGACTGCGGAAATCGCGGGCAAACTCACCGATACCGCGGCCGGTGACAGTTTCGCCGATCTTACGGGCACGCTGGATGGCAATGACCGCGACAGCGACGACACCGCCTCGCTGCGTTATGCTGCGCTCGACGGATCCAGTGCGGTGAACACCGCGGTCGCCGGCCTCTACGGTTGGCTCACGGTGCACGCCGACGGCAGCTACGTCTATGTGCCCAATGCTGCCGCCATCGATGCGCTGCTGGCAGGCAGTTATACGGATACCTTCGCGGTGCAGACCATCGATGTGCACGGTGCTGTCGGCACTGCGACGCTGACGGTGGAAGTGGAGGGAGCGAACGATGCGCCCGTAATCGGAACCGATGTCGTCGTCACAGAGGATGTTGATGAAACGACGACTTTTTCGGGCCTTTACGTCACGGATGTCGATGCTACCGGATCCACCACCTTTGCGATGTCAGCGACGACCGGTGCCAGCCCGGTAACTAGTGTGACGCCGGCAAATGGCAGCGACCTTGATTTTGAGGAAATCAACACGGTGCTGGACAGCGGTATCGCCTACATGCACGACGCTGCCGAACCGCAGACCGACATAGTCACGCTCACGGTTGCCGATAGTTTTGGCGGCGCCGATACGGTCAATTTCATTTTCAACCACGCTGGAACGGGCCCGGAAGTGATCTTGAACGGCACGTCCGGCAAGGACGTCATTTTTGCGACCGGGTATGCCGATACGTTTGTCTTCACGCCGGAAGACGACCCGAGTGCCGATACGATTATGGACTTCGTGGTCGGCGAGGACCATATCGATCTCCGTGCGTTCGCCCAGTTCGTGAACGCCGAGAACATCACTGCGTGGCTTGCAAATCCAGTCCATGTGACGACCAGCGGCGATGACAAGCTGATCACGCTCGATACTGGCGACACCATCACCTTGAAGGGGCTTGCCACCGCGGGTCTCCATGCGAGCGACTTCATCGTGTCGCCGCATCACTAATATGGCGCTTCGCCACCCGTGCTAACTCAGGGATTTCGATGCCATCTTCTGGCTTGTCTGGCGCCGTCAGTTAGCCAACAATCGAAGCCATGAAGCTCCGCGCTCTACCGAGGTGGTTCAAGCGGCGCGTCGGCTACGCCCGGCTGCTGTGCCTTGCGCTGCTGATCGGGTTTGCCTGGCTGCGCATTGCCGACCCGGCGCCGGTCGAGGAAATTCGTATCAGGACTTTTGACGCTTTCCAGCGCATCGACCCGCGCAAGAAAACGGCAAGGCCGGTTACCATCGTCGATATCGACGAGAAGAGCCAGGAAAAACTCGGGCAGTGGCCGTGGCCGCGCACCCGGCTTGCTGACCTCATCAACGAACTGACCCAGCTCGGCGCGGTCGTGATCGCGTTCGACGCGGTGTTTTCGGAGCCCGACCGTCTCAACCCTGCCTTGGCGGCAGATACTTTCCGCAATCTCGACGAGGAAACCCGCGCCAGGCTGCGCGCGCTGCCCAGCAACGACCAGGTCTTTGCCGACGCCATCAAGGCTTCTCGCGTCGTGCTCGGCGAATCCGGCCTGCCGGAGGAAGTCACGGCGCTCGACAAGACGCTGCCGGTCACGGGGCTTGCGATGTTGGGCGAGGAGCCGCAGCGCTTCATGTTCGATTTCCCCGGCCTGTTGCGCAACGTGCCGGTGCTGGAGCACGCCGCCGCCGGGCGGGGCCTGTTCACGATCAAGCCCGAACGCGACGGCATCATCCGGCGAGTGCCGATGATCATGCAGGCGCAGGGCCAGACCTTGCCGTCGCTCACGTTCGAGATGCTGCGGGTCGCCAGCGGTTCGGGCACGATCCTGATCAAGGCCGAAAAGGCCGGCATCAAAAGCATCGGCGTCAAGGGGTTTCAGATTCCAACCGACCGTAATGGCCAGATCTGGGTTCATTATGCCCGCAACGATGCCTCCATCTATGTCCCCGCGATCAATGTGCTGGAGAAAAATGTCGCGCCCGACATGATTGCGGGCAAGCTGGTGCTGATCGGCACCTCGGCGGTCGGCCTCAATGACATCAAGACCACTCCGGTATCGCGCGCCATGCCCGGTGTGGAGATCCACGCCCAGGTGCTCGAGACCACCTTGACCGGCGAGGTGATCTCGACGCCGATCTACGGCATCGCCGTCGAGTTCGCGACCGCGCTTCTGTTCGGGCTTCTGGTGATCGCGTTTGCGCCGCTGTTCGGACCGGTCACGCTGGTTGCCCTCGGTGCGGCGTTTGCCACCGCCCTGATCGGAACGTCGGTGTATTTCTACGCGCAGCATCGGCTGCTGATCGATTTCACCTATCCCCTGATGTCGACCACGTCGATCTATCTGACGCTGATCTTTGCGAGCTTCGTGCGCGAGCAGGCGCAGCGGCGGCAAATCCGCTCCGCCTTCGGCCAGTATCTGTCGCCGGCCTTGGTCGAACAGCTCGCGCAGTCGCCGGAAAAGCTGGTGCTTGGCGGCGAGGAGCGCGAGATGACCATCATGTTCTCCGACATGCGCGGCTTCACCTCGATCTCGGAGACCTACAAGAACGACCCGCAGGGCCTCACGGCGCTGATGAACCGTTTCCTGACGCCGTTGACCAACGCCATCCTCGACCGCAAGGGCACCATCGACAAATACATGGGCGACGCCATCATGGCGTTCTGGAATGCGCCGCTGGATGACAAGGACCACGAGCTCAATGCCTGCGAAGCCGCGCTCGACATGCTGGACCGCGTCGACGAGCTCAACCAGGCGCGCGAGCAGGAGGCCAAGCAAGAGGGACGTCCGTTCATCCCGCTCAATGCCGGCATCGGGCTCAATACCGGCGTCTGCGTGGTCGGGAACATGGGTTCCGACCAGCGCTTCGATTATTCGGTGTTCGGCGACAGCGTCAATCTCGCCTCGCGCCTCGAAGGGCAGTCGAAGGAATATGGTTTTCCTATCATTGTCGGCTCCAAGACCGCGCTCGCGGTCAAGGACAAGTTCGCCATTCTCGAGCTCGACTTCATCATGGTGAAAGGCAAGAAGGAGCCGGAGGTGATCTACGCCATCGCTGGCCGCGAGGACACCGCGCAGTCCGGCCGCTTCCAGCGCCTGCGCAACCTGACGATCGAGATGCTCGCCTGCTATCGCAACCGCGACTGGGACGGCGCGCTGGCGGTCATAGCCCGCGGCCGCAAGACCGACGAGGCAAACGCGCTGGAGCTGCTCTACAATCTCTACGAAGCGCGCATCCGCGGCTATCTCGAAAATCCGCCACCGGAAGACTGGAACGGCGCCTTCGCGCTGCTGACGAAGTGACGCGCGGAAGAGTGTAGGATGGTGGAGCGAAGCGATACAATCCTGCAGAGCGTTCATCTGTCGTCCCTGCGAACGCAGGAGCCCACACCGCGTGATGTAGCTATTTTGCGCTGCAGCTCGTTTGCTTCTCTCCAACTAAGTCCTGTGGTTATGGGTCCCTGCGTTCGCAGGAACGACAAGATTACTCCAGCCCGATTTGCGTCAGATCCTGGAACCAGTGCTGCGCCTGCACGAATTTCTTCACCTTCGGCGACAGCGCATGCGGGTTGGTGTCGTGCACGACCCATACCAGCGTGGCGTCGTCGACGATCTGCGCGTGCGCCTGCGCCAGCAGCTCGTCCTGTTTGGCGACATCAAAAGTCTGCTTGGCTTCGTCGATCAGTGCATCGACCTTCGCATTTCTGTAGCCGCCCCAGTTGACGCCAACCGGCGCGATCTGGCCGGAGTGGAAGAAGCGGACGATGGCGTAGAGCGGGTCTGACGTGACATAGGCGATGTTGTTGGAGGTGATGCCGGCGTTCATCTCGTCGGCCGCGCCCTTGCGCCAGGCCGTGTATAGCGTCTCGAGCTCGACCACCTTGAAGTCGATCTCGATGCCAATCTCCTTGAAACTTTGCTGCAAGAATTCGTTCATCGGCAGCGACAGCATCTGTCCGGTACCGCCCTGCGCGATGACGAAGGTGGTCTTCAGCGGCTTCTCCTTCGAATAGCCGGCCTGCTGCACCAGCTTCTTCGCCGCCGCGACATCATATTTGAGCTCGAAGGACGGCTTGCCGAACCACGGGCTCGACGGGTCGACCTGGCCCTTGGCGGGTTTCGCCAGACCGTTCATCAGCCCGACCACCGCCTCGCGGTCGATCGCGAGGTTGAGCGCCTTGCGCAGGCGGATGTCGGTCCAGGGCGAGCCGGGCAACACGCTCAAATGATAATTCCAGACATGCGGCGTGACGTTGTCGACGATCTTCATGCCGGCGGATTTGAGCTGCGGCACCGCGTCCGGCGCCGGGGTCTCGATCAAGTCGACCTGGCCGGCCAATAGCGCGTTGGTGCGCGTCAGCGCTTCCGGCATCGGGATCAGCACGATCTTGTCGGCCTTCGGAAGCCGCTTCTTGTCCCAATAGTCGGCATTCCCGGTCAGCTCGGCGAGTTCGCGCGGCACGAGTTTTGTCAGTTTGAACGGCCCGGTGCCGGAGGGCTGGCTGGCGAACTTGTCCCAATCCTTGCCAAGCTTTTCATATTGCGCCGGGCTGGAAACCAGAAACCACAGCATCTGATACGGAAAGAAGGAGTCGACCGCCTTGGTCGTGATCTCGATGGTGGCGTCGTCGATCTTGGCGTAGCTCGCGACCGAGGGCAGGCGGGTCTTCACCTGCGCGCTCTGCCGCTTGTCGAACTGCGGTGCCTTGTCGTTGAGCACCTTGTCGAGATTCCAGATCACCGCGTCGGCATTGAACTCGCTGCCGTCGTGAAACTTGACGCCCTTGCGAAGCGAAAAGCGCCATTTCTTCTTGTCTTGCTCGTCAACCTTCCATTCGGTCGCGAGCCCCGGCACCAGTTTGCCGGGCCGGTCGGCGACGTCCATCTCCCACGCGACCAGCGGATCGTAGATCGTATAGGCAGAAAACTGATAGGCGCCGGCGCCGCGATCGGGCTGGCCGGTCGTCAGCGGGATGTCCGCCATCGAAATGCCGTAGCGCACAACGGTCTCGGCCTGCGCCGAAATCGCGGAGATGCCAAGAGCCAAGCCTACGGCCAGAGTTGCGGCAGCAAGAAGCATCGAATTTCGGGTGCGCATGAATTAGGCTCCATCGGGCAGGGTTTGGAGCTAAAAATGCAAGCTTGGTGCCAGCTTAGGCATTGGACTTGACTTGCATGCGCGCTTCACAAGGAGTTGTGCGGTCAAACGCATAGCCCGAAGGGAAGCATGCCGTTTGGCACAGGCGTTGCATACGGCTGCATAAGAATTAGTCACCAGGCGTTGAAAAGAGGATTGCTGCATATGCGTAACGACAAATCGAAGAAGACGGCCACCGCGTGGCTGCTGGCAACGGCGCTGGTGGTCGGGTTGCCACAACTCGCAAGCGCCGAAACGGTGCTGCGGATCGGCATGACGGCTGCCGATATTCCACGCACCCTCGGCCAGCCCGATCAGGGTTTTGAGGGCAACCGCTTCACCGGGCTGACGATGTATGACGGCCTGACGATGTGGGACCTCTCATCCCGCGACAAGGCAAGCGTCATGATTCCGGGCCTCGCGACCGAATGGAAGGTGGACGAGGCCGACAAGAAGAAGTGGACCTTCAAGCTGCGCCCCGGCGTCAAATTCCATGACGGCAGCAACTTCAATGCCGACGCCGTGGTTTGGAACGTCGAGAAGGTGCTGAAGCAGGATGCGCCGCATTTTGACGCCAGCCAGGTCGGCGTCACTGCCTCGCGCATGCCGACGCTGGCCTCCGCACGCAAGATCGACGACATGACGGTGGAATTGACCACCAAGGAGCCGGACAGCTTTCTTCCGATCAATCTGACCAACCTGTTCATGGCGAGCCCTGCCAAGTGGCAGGCCTTCTATGACAAGGCTGAAGGCGCCGACGCCAAGGCGAAATCGCAGGCCGCCTGGGCGGCGTTCGCCAGGGACGCCTCGGGCACCGGCCCTTGGAAGATGTCGAAGTTCACGCCGCGCGAGCGGCTCGAACTCGTCAAGAACGAAGGCTATTGGGACAAGGGCCGCGTGCCCAAGGTCGATCGGATGGTGCTGCTGCCGATGCCGGAGGCCAATGCCCGCACCGCGGCCTTGCTGTCCGGCCAGGTCGACTGGGTCGAGGCGCCCGCACCCGACGCGGTCAGGGAAATCAAGCAGCGGGGCTTCCAGCTCCAGGCCAATGAATCGCCGCACGTCTGGCCGTGGCAGTTCTCGCGCATCGAGGGCTCGCCCTGGAACGACATCCGCGTCCGCAAGGCCGCCAATCTCTGCGTCGACCGCGAAGGGCTCAAGGAAGGCCTGCTTGCCGGCCTGATGGTGCCGGCGACCGGCACGTTCGAGCCCGGCCATCCCTGGCGCGGAAAGCCGACTTTCGAGATCAAATATGACCTGAAGGCCGCTCAGAAGCTGATGCAAGAGGCGGGCTACGGCCCGAACAAGAAGCTGACGGTGAAGACCCAGACCTCCGCGTCAGGCTCGGGCCAGATGCAGCCTCTGCCGATGAACGAATATCTGCAGCAGGCATTGGCGGAATGCTATTTCGACGTTCAGCTCGACGTCATCGAGTGGAACACGCTGTTTACCAACTGGCGCCGCGGCGCCAAGGATCCGACCGCCAACGGCGCCAACGCCACCAACGTCACCTACGCGGCGATGGATCCGTTCTTCGCTCTGGTGCGCTTCCTGCAATCGTCGATGGCACCTCCCGTCTCGAACAATTGGGGCTACATCAACAATCCCAAGTTCGACGAACTGGTGACCAAGGCGCGCCAGACCTTCGACCCCGCCGCGCGTGACGCGGCGCTGGCCGAACTGCACGCAGCCTCGGTGGACGATGCGGCGTTCCTCTACGTCGCCCACGACGTCTCGCCGCGGGCCATGAGCCCGAAGGTGAAAGGCTTCGTGCAGCCGAAGAGCTGGTTCGTCGACTTCTCGCCGGTGTCGATGGCGCCGTGAGGTGAGCACACTGGTTAGGCTCCCCTCCTTCTTGCGGGGTCCGAGGCGAGCGAAGCTCGCTCTCGAGGTTGGGGGAAGGGGTCCACACGGGCAGTCCCGGTGCGGCCACCCCTCTCCCTAACCCTCCCCCACAAGGGGGGAGGGAACCCTCGCATCGTGCGTCCTTTACTGTAACCTGCGCATTCGTCGTGTTGCATCAAGTCAGGTAACCCGTGTTCGCTTACATTGCCCGGCGTATCGTCTACGTCATTCCGATCGTGATCAGCGTCGCGCTGGTGTGCTTCCTGCTGGTGCACATCACGCCCGGCGATCCCCTGGTCGCGGTGCTGCCGGCGGATGCGTCGCAGGAACTCGCGGCGCAACTGCGCACGGCTTACGGCTTCGACCGGCCGCTGCCGGTGCAATTCGGCCTCTGGCTATGGCGCGCGCTCCATGGCGATCTCGGCAGCTCGATTGCGACAGGCCGCCCGGTGCTGTCGGAAGTCCTGCGCGCCGTCGGCAACACCGTCACGCTTGCGGTTGCCGCCGCGCTGATCGGCTTTACTCTCGGGCTGATGTTCGGCCTGATCGCCGGCTATTTCCGCGACACCTGGATCGACAAGGTCGCGACCTCCATCGCGATCGCCGGCGTCTCGGTGCCGCATTACTGGCTCGGCATGGTGATGGTCATCATCTTCTCGGTGCAGCTCAACTGGCTGCCCGCGGTCGGCGCCGGTCCCGGCGGCTCCGGTTCGTGGGGCTGGGACTGGGAGCACATGAAATACCTGATCCTGCCGGCGATCACGACCTCGGTGATCCCGATGGGCATCATCACCCGCACGGTCCGCGCGCTGACCGGTGATATCCTGAGCCAGGATTTTGTCGAAGCGTTGCGCGCCAAAGGGTTGCGCGAATTCGACGTGTTCCGCCACGTCATCAAGAACGCCGCGCCGACCGCGCTCGCGGTGATGGGCCTGCAATTGGGTTACATGCTTGGCGGCTCGATCCTGATCGAGACCGTATTCTCATGGCCCGGCTCGGGCTTGCTGCTCAATTCCGCGATCTTCCAGCGCGACCTGCCGCTGCTGCAAGGCACGATTTTGGTGCTGGCGCTGTTCTTCGTCACGCTCAATCTGCTGGTCGATATCGCGCAGGCCGCGATCGATCCGCGCATCAAGCGGGGTTGATCCATGACCGTGATGTCGGATACCGCCCTGCAAGCCGCGCCTGCGACCAAGGCGCGCGGCTATTGGGCCACCGTCGGTCGCCGCATCGCGCGCGACAAGGTCAGCATGGTCTGCGCTTTCGTGCTGGTGCTGATCTTCGCCTCCGCGCTGCTGGCGCCGTGGCTCGGCCTTGCCGATCCCTATCAGGGCTCGATGATCCGCCGGCTTCGCCATATCGGCACGCCGAACTATCCGCTCGGCACCGACGAGCTCGGCCGCGACATGCTGGCGCGGCTGATCTATGGCGGAAGGCTGTCGCTGATCATCGGCATCCTGCCGGTGATTTTCGCCTTCGTGATCGGCACCTCGCTCGGTCTCGTCGCCGGCTATGTCGGCGGCCGGCTCAACACTGCCATCATGCGTACGGTGGACGTGTTCTACGCCTTCCCGTCGGTGCTGCTGGCAATCGCGATCTCCGGCGCGCTGGGCGCGGGTATCGTCAATTCCATCGTCTCGCTGACCATCGTGTTCGTGCCGCAGATCACCCGCGTCGCCGAAAGCGTTACCACCGGCGTGCGTAACATGGATTTTGTGGAAGCCGCGCGCGCCTCCGGCGCCGGACCTTTTACCATCATGCGCGTGCATATGCTCGGAAACGTTCTCGGCCCGATCT
Organism: Bradyrhizobium sp. AZCC 1578; assembly: GCF_036924675.1. NCBI lineage: Bacteria > Pseudomonadati > Pseudomonadota > Alphaproteobacteria > Hyphomicrobiales > Nitrobacteraceae > Bradyrhizobium > Bradyrhizobium sp. AZCC 1578. The sequence continues at coordinate 3,355,133 of NZ_JAZHRZ010000001.1, read as the reverse complement.
TCGTCTACGCAACAGGCTTGATCTCGGTGTCGATGATCCTCGCCGCCGGCCTGTCATTCCTCGGGCTCGGCACCAAACCGCCGGAGCCGGAATGGGGCTTGATGCTGAACACGCTGCGCACCGCGATCTATATCAATCCCTGGGTGGCGGCGCTGCCGGGCGTGATGATCTTTGCGGTGTCGATCTGCTTCAATCTTTTGAGCGACGGCATGCGCAGCGCCATGGACATCAGGAACTGACGCATGGGTGAGACGTCCACCTCAGTCGAATTGCTGGAACAGGTCGAGGACATCGGCGGGGCGGCGCAACCGCTGCTGCAGGTCACCGGCCTGACCAAACATTTCCCGGTGCGCGGCGACCTGTTCAGCCCTCGTAAAACGGTGCGTGCGGTCGATGATGTGTCGTTCTCGATCGCCAAGGGCGAAACGGTCGGCATCGTCGGCGAATCCGGCTGCGGCAAGTCGACCACGGCACGGCTTCTGATGCACCTGATGAAGCGCGATGCCGGCGACATCGTCTATGACGGCATGCAGGTCGGCCGCGCGTTGTCCCTGCGCGAATTGCGTCGCGGCATGCAGATGGTGTTTCAGGACAGCTACGCCTCGCTCAATCCGCGCCTGACCATCGAGGAATCGATCGCCTTCGGCCCCAAGGTGCACGGCATGGCCGACGCTGCCGCGCGCACGCTGGCGCGCGAGCTGCTCGGCAAAGTTGGCTTGCGTCCCGAAACTTTCGCCAACCGCTACCCGCACGAAATTTCCGGCGGCCAGCGCCAGCGCGTCAATATCGCGCGTGCGCTGGCGTTGTCGCCGCGGCTGGTGATTCTTGATGAAGCGGTGTCTGCGCTCGACAAATCGGTCGAAGCCCAGGTGCTGAACCTGTTGGCGGACCTCAAGCGCGAATTCGGCCTGACCTATCTTTTCATCAGCCACGATCTCAACGTGGTGCGCTACATCTCGGATCGCGTGCTGGTGATGTATCTCGGCGAGGTGGTCGAACTCGGCCCGGTCGACAAGGTCTGGGATGCGCCGGCACATCCCTACACGCGGGCGCTCCTGGCGGCGATGCCGTCGTCCGACCCCGATAACCGCACCGAGACGCCGCCGATCTCCGGCGATCCGCCCAATCCGATCGACCCGCCGTCGGGGTGCCGGTTTCACACCCGTTGCCCGTTTGCGGAGCCGCTCTGCGCAAATGCGACGCCAAAACTCAGCGATGTCGATACAATGGGCCATCAGGCGGCGTGCTACATGGCCATACCTGGCTCCGGGCACAGTCGCGCGCCGGCCAAAGAAAATGCCAAGAAAAGTGACATGGGAGTAACCGCTGCATGACAAGACCCGATCCCAAGCAGGTCAAGGTAATGACCGACGTCGCCGGCGTGCCGCAGGGTGCGGAAGTGTCCGCCCGCATCGCCAGTTCCATCGGCCCGGCCTTTGACGGGTTTGCGCCCATTGCCGGCACGCTGCCGATGGATCTTGAGCCCGCGAGCTTCCTGCTGGTGCAGAACGCGAAGGTGTCGAAATGAGCGGCGAACCGGCCTTGATGTCAGCGGTCGCGGTCGCCAAGGCGATCGCCGGCAAGAAGTTGTCCTCGCGCGAAGTGACGCAATCCTGCCTCGACCGCATCGCGCAATGGCAACCGCGCGTCAACGCCTTCATGGCGATCGAGGCGGAGGAGGCACTTGCCGCGGCTGATGCCGCTGACGCCGCGCTCGCCAAGGGCCAAAATCTCGGCCCGCTGCACGGCGTCCCGATGGCGCACAAGGACATGTATTACGAGGCCGGCAAGGTCGTCACCTGCGGCTCCAAAATCCGGCGCGATTTCGTTGCGACGACGACTTCGACCGCGTTGCAGCGCCTGAAAGATACCGGATCCGTCAGGCTCGGCTCGCTGCAGATGGTCGAGTTCGCCTACGGGCCGACCGGCCACAACGTGCATTACGGCGCGGTGCGCAACCCCTGGAATGTCGATCACATCACCGGCGGCTCTTCATCAGGCTCGGGCTCCGCAGTCGCGGCGCGGCTGACCTTTGCCGCACTGGGCTCCGATACTGGCGGCTCGATCCGGATGCCCGCGCATTTCTGCGGCGTCACCGGTTTCAAGACGACGGTCGGCCTGATCAGCCGCGCCGGCGCGATGCCGCTGTCGCAATCGCTCGACACCGTCGGCCCGCTGGCGCAAACGGTCGAGGACTGCGCGCTGCTCGTAGGGCTGATGGCGGGTGCGGATCCCGAGGACCCGACCACGTCCACGCGGCCGGTGCCGAACTACATGGCCGCGACCACGGGCTCGATGAAGGGCCTGAAGATCGGCGTACCGACAGCCTTCTATGTAGACGACCTCGATCCCGAGGTGGCGCGCGTGCTGGACCAGACCATCGCTACACTCAGGGGCGAGGGGGCCGAGATCGTCAAGGTCGAACTGCCGGACCAGCGCCAGCTCACGGCGGCCTGCCAGATCGTGCTTGCCACCGAGGCGGCTGCCTTCCACAAGCGCTGGATGATCGAGCGACCGCAGGATTACGGCGGTCAGGTGTTGATGCGGCTGCAGAACGGGCTCGCCATTCCGGCCGTGACCTATCTCGAAGCGATGCGCTGGCGCGGTCCGGCGCTGGCCGCCTACCTCGCCGCGGTCGAAGGCACCAACGCCGTGATCGCGCCGGTGGCCCCGATGCCCGCGGCGACGATTGCCGAGAGCGATGTCGGCAACAGCCTGGAGGCGGAAGCCGTGATTCAGCGCATCACGCGGTTCACCCGCCCGATCAATTATCTCGGCCTGCCGTCGCTTTCGATTCCCGCGGGCTTCACCAAGAAGGCGCTGCCGATCGGCATGCAGTTGATCGGTCGTCCCTTCGATGAGGCCGGGCTGGTGCGGATCGGCGCGGCGTTCCAGCGCGCCACCGACTATCACCAGCAGGTACCCAAACTGGCATGAGCAACCTCGTCGATATCCGCGACCTCAACATCCGCTTCACCGGCGAACGTACGGTTCATGCCGTCAACGACATTTCGCTCTCGCTTGGCGAGGGCGAGGTGCTGGGCCTGCTCGGCGAATCCGGCTCGGGAAAGAGCGTGACGCTGCGCGCGCTGATGCGGCTGTTGCCGAAGAAGCGGACGCAGATTTCGGGCACCGTGAAGGTGTTGGGACGCGACGTGCTCGCAATGAACGACGAGGAGCTGTCGGCGTTTCGCGGCCAGACCGTCTCGATGATCTTTCAAGAGCCCGCGCTGGCGCTCGACCCCGTCTACACGATCGGCCGCCAGATTGCGGAAACCGTGATCCGCCACGAAGGCAAGAGCGAAAAGGAGGGACTCGCGCGCGCGCTGGAAATGCTGGAGGTGGTGCGGATTCCCTCCGCCAAGCGCCGCTTAGAGGCCTATCCGCACGAAATGAGCGGTGGCATGCGGCAGCGCGCCATGATCGCGCTGGCGCTGGCGTGCAAGCCGAAAATCCTGCTGGCGGACGAGCCGACCACGGCGCTGGACGCCACCGTGCAGATCCAGATCCTGCTGCTGCTCCGCGAATTGCAGCGCGAGTTCGGCATGTCCGTGATTTTCGTGACCCACGATATCGGCGTCGCCATCGAAATCTGCGACCGCGTCGCGGTCATGTATGCCGGCCAGATCGTGGAGCAGGGCCGCCTGCGCGACATCGTCCGCACCCCGGTGCATCCCTATGCCAAGGGGCTATTGGCTGCTACCGTCCACGGCGCAAAACGCGGCCAGCGGCTGGAGACCATCCCGGGCACGCCGCCCTCGCTCGACAAGGCGCCCGTCAGTTGTTCGTTCGCGCCACGCTGCACGGTTGCGCAGCCGCGCTGCAGCGAGCGTCTGCCGCCGAATGTGCAGGTATCGCCGGATCGAACGGCGCGTTGTGTGCTGGCGGAGGCGGCGGAAGTTTCTGCTGCGACCTGATCGCCACACGGGCGCTGCACTCCCTCTCCCGCTTGCGGGGGAGGCGTAGGCGGCCGATGGGCCGCCGTCCTTGATTTAAGAACGCCGATGCGTAGCATCGGCTATGGGTGGGGGTGCCGCCGCGAGTCGCATCCTTCGTATGGAGAGAGCCCCACCCGCATCGCATCTCCGATGCGATGCGACCTCTCCCGCAAGCGGGAGAGGTGAAGCGATACACTGATTTGATTCACCCACCCAATCCGGGATCAGCCCACTGCTCGATTTGCGACGGCCCGACCACCTGCTTTGGCTGATGCGGATTGAGCGTGCCGGCGCTGGCGGACCAGCCCTTGGCCAAAATTTGCATTGCAAACAGCTTGGCGTCAATTTCAGATTTGAAGGTGCGGGTCGAGCGGGCCGTGCTCTCCGCAGTATCGTCCGTCTTGTCCGGACCGAAAGTCACATACCAAATATCGCCCTGTTTCATGCCGACATAACGCGCGTGACATAAAAAAGTTCACTTCGCAGGTGCAGTTGACCGGCGCGCGGATTGCGGCTCGTCACATCGGACAATCGTGGATAGGCTGTCGTACGGCCTGCGCCGCAAACCCGGGGGCTTCACATGCAGATTTCCAACGAAGGCATTCTCGTCATTCTGTTTGTCGGCCTGGTGGCCGGCTGGCTCGCCGGCAAGATCGTGCGCGGCACCGGCTTTGGCATCATCGGCGATATTCTCGTGGGCATCGCCGGCGCGCTGCTTGCGAGCCTGCTGTTTCCCAAGCTCGGCATCCGTCTCGGCACCGGACTGGTGTCCGAGATCGTCTACTCCACCATCGGCGCCGTCATCTTGCTGCTGATCGTCCGGCTATTGCGGACCGGCGGGCGGTTCTAGCGCGGCGCTATTTGGCGCGGCCACCACATCTGCGATCCACTGCAGAAGGGCCGTGCCTTGATCAGCGGCGCCATGCCGAGCATCACGCCAAGCCCTGTTCGGCAACCTCAAGCATCGCCGGCCCGGCGGACCGTTCCCACGGCATCGCCCATTCCGCCGGCCTGCTGGCGAATGGGTCGGCGTTCGCGCGCAAGCCCGATGGCGGCCGACGGGCGGGCTGGGCGCCGGAAGCGGCGTCCTTCTCGATACCAACGGCGAGATCGGCCGGGTCTCGATTCGGTGATTCTGGTGCCGTTTCCGCGCCAGGCGAAGGCTGAACCCGTCAAACTAGCTGCCCAATCACGCGAATGCCGCCTCCGGCCGCGTCATGGGGGGGTGAACTGGATCGGGGTTAACGTGACTTAAATGGACGGTGTCCGAAAACATCGGTAAAACCTGCACGTCACCTGATCCTTTTGGCGAGACACGCATTTATGGCAGCCGCTCCCGGCGTCCGGCGTTCAGAGCTCGGTGAGGCGCTGCGCGCCTGCCGCAACGCCTTTATCGGCGTTGGCGTCATGAGTTGCATGATCAATCTGCTGTACCTCACCGGCTCGATTTTCATGCTGGAGGTCTACGACCGCGTGCTGCCCAGCCGCAGCGTGCCCACCCTGGTCGGCCTCGTGATTCTCGCTGGCGGACTCTACATCGCCCAGGGCGGTCTCGACCTGATCCGCGGCCGCATTCTCGGGCGTATTGGAACCGCGCTCGACGAAGCCATCAATGCGCGCGTGTTCGAAACCGTGGTGCGGCTGCCGCTGATGGTCGGCGCCCGTAACGAAGGCCTGCAGCCCTTGCGCGATCTCGACAATGTCAGGTCGTTCCTCGGCAGCATGGGGCCGGGCGCGTTCTTCGATCTGCCGTGGCTGCCGTTCTATCTGGCGATCTGCTTTCTGTTCCACTGGCTGCTCGGCGTCACCGCTTTGGTCGGCGCCGTCATTCTGGTGACGCTGACGCTGATCACCGAGTTCCTGTCGCGCACGCCGGCGAAGGAGGCGATGACGCTGGCCGCGCGGCGCAGCGACCTCGCCGCCACCAGCCGGCGCAACGCCGAAGTGCTGGTGGCGATGGGCATGTCCGGACGGCTGATGAAGCGCTGGAGCGAGGCCAACGAGACCTATCTGGCAGGCAATCAGCGCGCCAGCGATATCGCCGGCGGTCTCGGCGCGGTCGCCAAGGTCCTGCGCATGATGCTGCAATCGGCGGTGCTCGCGGTCGGCGCTTACCTCGTGATCCACCAGGAAGCCACCGCCGGCATCATCATTGCGGGCTCGATCTTGAGCGCGCGGGCGCTGGCGCCGGTCGATCTCGCCATCGCCCACTGGAAAGGTTTTGTCGCCGCGCGCCAGAGCTGGCATCGCCTGTCAAAACTCCTGCAGCAAATGCCGCCGGCAAATGAACAGACGCTGTTGCAGGCGCCCACGAAGCGGCTGTCGGTCGAGGCGGTCAGTATCGTGCCGCCGGGCGACCAGCGCGTCATCGTGCAGGACGTCAGCTTCGCCGTCGAGGCCGGGTCCGGCGTCGGCGTCATCGGTCCGAGCGGTTCCGGCAAGTCGTCGCTGGTGCGTGCGCTGGTCGGCGTCTGGACACCTGGCCGCGGCAAGGTGCGGCTCGATGGCGCGGCGCTCGACCAATGGTCGTCGGACGTACTCGGCCGCCACATCGGCTATCTGCCGCAGGACGTCGAACTGTTCGCCGGCACCGTGGCGCAGAACATCTGCCGCTTTGACCCCGAGGCGAAATCGGAGGCGATCATTGCCGCCGCCAAGGAGGCTGGCGTGCACGAGATGATCATCAAGATGCGCGAGGGCTACGATACCCAGATCGGCGAGCAGGGGGCTGCTCTCTCCGCCGGTCAGGCGCAGCGCGTGGCGCTGGCGCGCGCGCTCTACGGCAATCCGTTCCTGATCGTGCTCGACGAGCCGAACTCCAATCTCGACAGCGAGGGCGACGAGGCGCTGACCCGCGCCGTGCGCGCCGCCCGCGAGCGCGGCGCCATCGTGGTTGTGGTGGCGCACCGGCCGATCGGCATCGAGGCCGTCGATCAATTGCTGGTCTTGAAGGACGGCCGTATGCACGCGTTCGGTCCCAAGGAAACCGTGCTCGGCCAGGTGCTGCAGCGCGTCCCGGCGCCGCCGCCGATCAAGATCGTGTCCGAAGCGGGAGCTGCGAAAAAATCATGACCGCGGACCTGAAAGGCGCGCGCCGCTCGATACGCTCGCATCTCATCGTAGGTCTGGCGCTGATGCTGGTCATTGCCGGCGGGTTCGGCGGCTGGGCCTCGACCGTGCAGATCTCGGGCGCGCTGATCGCGCCGGGTTCGGTGGTGGTCGATTCCAACGTCAAGAAGGTGCAGCACCCGACCGGTGGCGTGGTCGGCGAGGTCCGGGTGCGCGACGGCGACGTGGTCAAGGCGGGCGACGTCGTGGTGCGGCTCGACGAGACCGTGGTCAAGGCGAGCTTGGCCATCGTGGTCAAGACGCTGAACGGCTTGTGGGCGCGGGCGGCGCGGCTGGAAGCCGAGCAGCGCGGCCTCGACAAGATCAAGTTCCCGCCGCAGCTCTCCGATCGCGCCGACGACCCTGACGTCCGCGACATCATCGCGAGCGAAACCAAACTGTTCGAGGTTCGCGTGTTCGGGCGCGCGGGGCAGAAATCGCAACTGCGCGAGCGCGTGGCCCAGCTCAATGAGGAAATCGCCGGCCTCACCGCACAAGAACAGGCCAAGGAAAAGGAAATCGCGCTGGTCGAGAAAGAGCTGATCGGCGTCCGTCAGCTCTACGAGCAGCGCCTGATCCAGATCTCGCGCCTGACGGTTTTGGAGCGCGATCTCGCCCGGCTGTCGGGCGAGCGTGCGCAATACATCGCCGCGCGCGCGCAGGCGAGGGGCAAGATCACCGAAACCGAACTGCAGATCATCCAGGTCGACAAGGACGTCGTCAGCGAAGTCTCCAAGGATCTGCGCGAGACCAACGACAAGATCGGCGAGTTCGTCGAGCGCAAGGTCACCGCGGAGGATCAACTGCGCCGCATCGACATCCGCGCGCCGCAGGACGGCGTGGTGCTGCAGTCGACCGTGCACACCGTCGGCGGCGTTATCACCGCGGGCGACGCCATCATGATGATCGTGCCGAAGGCCGACGATCTCTCGGTCGAGGCCAAGGTCAACCCGCAGGACATCGACAAGCTGCAGATCGGCCAGAAGACGCTCTTGCGGCTATCCGCCTTCAATCAGCGCACCACGCCGGAGCTCAACGGCGTGGTGACCCGCGTCTCCGCCGACGTCACCACCGACCAGCGCACCGGTCAGAGCTACTACACCATCCGCGTCTCGATGCCGCCGGACGAAGTCGCCCGCCTCGGCGAGGTAAAGATCATCCCGGGCATGCCGGTGGAAGCCTTCGTGCAAACCGGCGACCGCACCATGCTCTCCTATCTGATGAAGCCGTTCAGCGACCAATTGATGCGCTCGTTCCGGGAGAGGTGAGGTTGTCGCGTAGGTGCTGTCGTCCCTGCGAACGCAGGGACCCATAACCACCGGGTCTGGTTGTTGAGCCGAAGCCGTCGAACAGCGTGTCTCAAAAAATCGCCGCGGCGTATGGGTCCCTGCGTTCGCAGGGACGACGTGTCACCTGGACAAATTCTCCAACAGCAAATTCAACGCCGTGCTCGCAAATTGCTGCATGTTCGCCTGTCGGTCGCCGCTCCCAGTTTCCAGCGTGAACACTTCGTTTTGCGGACCCGCTACCGCCATGCAGCTATGGCCCGCGGCATCGCCGTAGCGGTTGCCGGTTGGTCCCGTCGCGCCGGTTTCCGACAATCCCCAGTCGGTCGCAAAGCGCTGGCGGACTTGGGCGGCGAGCAATTTCGCGTATGGTTCGGACGCCGAGCGGATGCCCGTCATCGCCTCGTCCGGGATATCCATCAGCAGCCGACGCGCGTCGCGGGTATAGACCACGGCGCCGCCGAGGAAATAGGCCGATGCGCCCGGCACCGACAATAGCGCCGCCGAGATCAGCCCGCCGGTAGAGGATTCCGCCACCGAAATCGTCTGTTTCCGCGCGATCATTTGGGTCGCGATCTTTTCGGCGATCGTAACAAGCTCTTTCATTTCAACTCCTGCGCGTAGCCACTTGCCAGTCATGTCCTCCTAGCACAGGAGGTTCACGTTTGCCGAGTTGCGGCACGCGGGCCGCCCTGATTGAATGCCTCAAACAACTGCGTCGACGCGGCCATACGAGGAAACACCATGACGTCGCCGATCGCGGGTGGCGTGGACTGCGACCTGCATCCCGCCGTTCCGCATCTGACCAGCCTGTTGCCCTACATGAACGACTACTGGCGCGACCAGGTGACGACCCGCGGCATGACCGATCTGGTCTCGCAATCCTATCCCACCCATTCGCCGATCTCGTCGCGGCCGGACTGGAGGCCGGCGCAGGGCAAGCCGGGCGCCGATCTGGCCGACATGCAGAAGCAGGCGCTCGACCGGTTCGGCGTTCGTTTCGGCATCTGTAATCCGCTCTACGGCGTGCAGATGGTGTTCTCCGAGGACATGCAGGACGCGTTCTGCCGCGCGCTGAATGACTGGCTGGCCAAAGAATGGCTCGACAAGGACGATCGGCTGCGCGGCTCGATCGTGATCCCGACGCAAAGCGTCGAGAAGTCGGTCGCGGAGATCGAACGCTGCGCTGAGGATAAGCGCTTCGTCCAGGTGCTGATGCTGGTCATGGGCGACATGCCGCTCGGAAAACGCGCCTACTGGCCGATCTACGCCGCCGCCGAACGGTTGGGCCTGGCCGTCGGCATCCATGCCGGCAGCGCCTATCACAACCCGCCGACATCGATCGGTTGGGGCTCCTACCACATCGAGGATTACGTGGCCCAAGCGACCGCGTTCCAGACTCAGCTCACCAGCCTGATCGTCGAAGGCGTGTTCGCGCGCCATCCGAATCTGAAAATGGTGATGCTGGAATCAGGCTTCACCTGGTTGCCGGCCTATCTCTGGCGGCTGCACAAATTCTGGCGCGGCATTCGGATGGAAACGCCGTGGGTCGATCGCGCGCCGCTGGAGATTGTGCGCAGCAACATCCGCTTCTCGCTTCAGCCGGTAGATGCGCCGCCGGATCCCGCAACCCTGAACCGCCTGTTTGACCATATGCAGTCGGACGAATTGCTCCTATTCTCGACCGACTATCCGCACTGGCAGTTCGATGGCGACGAGGTGCTGCCGCCGGGATTGTCGCCCGATCTGGTGCGCAAGATTATGATAGATAATCCACTCGCGACCTACGGCCGGTTGGAATTCGCGAAGGAGACGACGCCATGAATGTGCAGTTCCGCGACCGTCCGGAGCCCGCATCACCGGTCAGCCTCAAAACCGCGATCGCCGATTGCGATATCCATCCGGCGCGCGCGACCGCGACCGAACTCTATCCCTTCCTCGCAAAACGCTGGCACGAACACCTCGAGGCCTACGGCAAGCAGGCCTATCACGGCATGATGGAGGGCCCGCCCTATCCGAAGGCGCAGCCCAACGCCTCGCGCCGCGATGCCTGGCCGCCGGAAGGCGGGCCACAGGGCTCCTCGCTGTCCTTCATGCAGAAACAGCTTCTCGATCCCTACAATGTAGCACTCGGGGTGCTCAATCCGCTCGCCAGCGGGCAGGGCCTGCGCAACCAGGATCTGGCCGGCGCGATCTGCTCCGCGATCAACGACTGGCAGATCGAGAAATGGACCAGCAAGGACAAGCGTCTGAAGGCCTCGATCGTCGTTCCCAATGAGGACGGTCCTGCCTCGGCCGTCGAAATCCGCAAGCGCGCGGGCGATCCGAATTTCGTTCAGGTGCTGCTGCTCTCGCGCAATGTCGAACCGCTCGGCCAGCGCCGCTATTGGCCGATCTACGAGGCCGCGCACGAGATCGGGCTGCCGGTCGGCGTCCACGCCTTCGGCTTCGGCGGCAATCCGCTCACGCCGTCCGGCTGGCCGAGCTTCTACATCGAGGAGATGGTCGGCCACTCGCAGTGCCAGCAGACCGCGCTGGCGAGCCTCGTGCTCGAAGGCGTGTTCGAGCGGTACCCGAAACTGAAGATGGTCATGATCGAGGCCGGCTTCGGCTGGGCGCCGTCACTTAGCTGGCGGCTCGACAAGACATTTGAGAGGCTGCACAGCGAGGTGCCGCATCTCAAGCGAAAACCGTCGGAATATATCCGCGACCACATCTGGTGGACGACGCAGCCGATGGAAGATCCGGAGCGCCGCGATCACCTGTTCCAGACCATCGAATGGATCGGTTGGGAAAAGCTGCTGTTCGCCACCGACTACCCGCATTGGGACTTTGATGAGCCGTCGCGCGTCCTGCCGGCCGGCGTCAGCGATACCAACCGCGAAGCGTTCTATCTCGGCAACGCCAAGAAGCTGTACGGAATTTCTTGATGGTTCGGCACGTCATTGCGCCGGTGGACGAATTGCCGCCGGGGACACGAAAATTCCTCGACATCGACGGCCGGCCGATCGCGATTTTCAACATCAAGGGCGAGTTCTTCGGCCTGCTGAACCGCTGCCCGCACCAGGGCGCGGCCCTGTGCGAGGGCCCGTTGATTGGCCTCGCGCAATCCTCCGACCCCGGCGAAATCGAATACACAAAACTCGGCGAAATCATCCGCTGTCCCTGGCACGGCTGGGAGTTCGACATCCGCACCGGGCAGTCCTATTGCGACCCGAAACGCTTCCGCGCCCGCGCCTATCCGGTCAATGTCGAGCCGGGATCAGCCGTGGTGAAGGGACCGTATGTGGCAGAGACCATCGCGGTCTCGGTGGAGAGCGATTACGTGGTGGTGGATTTGTGAGGCGCTCTGCTGGAAACCATTTCTCGATCAAGCAAAGCTGTCCTGAGTTTTCCAACCCGACATGTTCTGGAAATGCCGCCACTTCCACTTTTGACCCAATACAGAGTCTCCAGCGAGTGAGCGTTCAAAGCGTCTCCGGAGTCACGCTTCCAGAACGGTAACGCTGGCGTCATTCACGGGAGCGCGCGGTCATGTGCCAAGCCATTTCGTGAGCCTTGATCTCTCCCTGACCAAGCCATCCTGATTGAAGTGGTGAACACAAAAGTGCGCCCATGAATCGTCGAACGCCATTTCCATGTCACCTGTGACCGACGTGGTACCTAGCCCGACTTCTGCGTAGGTAGACTCGAAACTGCCACTAGGACGCGCAAGCGCAATGTGGAATGGTTGACCAGTAAACTCGTCGATCTTCGGCCTGCCGATGCTCCGCATGACGCCGGGTATCTCTACCCTTGCGGTTCTGAGTTCCAAGTCCGCATCGAGATCAATCGGCAGGAACAACGTCTCGCAAAATTCCGAGCATGTGGACGCGAATACGGCGAAAAGATTGCTCAATGGTTCGCATGCCTCGCCTGAGACGATCGTTTCAAGCGCGATCCGTTGAGCTTCATCCGCACGCTCGTCGATAACGATCTGGCGCCGGCCGTTTCCGTCCTTGATTTCGCCAGGCCACTTGTACAGCGCCGCCCAGTTCAAGCCTGAGAGCGGCGTATCGTTGAAGTGGCCCTCGACGATGGTGCCGACGAAGGCCGACTGACAATAGCCGTGGGTACTCGGCAAGTTGAACTGGCAACCGCAATTCATAGCGCAGTTGCAGTTGTCATAAGTCTCGCTCTTGAACAGCCATTGATCAGTCATCTCACTGCGCCTTCCGAAAGCGATGACGCTCAACGTGACTTTGCGCGAACTTCAGGTCGGAACGAAGCGATAGGCGCCGTCCTTGCGCTCGACGAAGCCCGTGCCAGGAAATGGCAGGTGCGCGCCGATCAGCCGGCGCTTATCGATGACGAGTCGATCAAGCAGGCGTAGGCGGGTCGAGATGCCGCGATCGGGCTCATGGTCGGCTGGCACCGGCCACGACGGATGCTGGAACGAGATCACAGCGTGCGTAAGCGCGTCCGCAACGACGACGAGACCATCCCCACCGGCGATTTCGACCGAGATGTGGCCCTGCGTATGCCCTGGCGTATCGATGACCTGGACGCCACTGACGATCTCCTCGCCATCCCGTACCGTCCTTATCTTGTCCTTGACGTGCGAGAAATGGTTCTTGGCGCCATTGATGATGCGATCGCTGGTTGCCAACACTGGCGGCAACCTTCGCATCACATCCGGGCTGGCCCAAAGGTTCCATTCGGCGGCCGAAACGAGATAGCTCGCATTCGGATAGATCGGGTTGTCATTCGCGTCGAGGATGCCCCAGAGGTGGTCGGGATGGCCGTGGGTCAGAACGATCTTGGTCACGGCCGCAGGTGGGATGCCGGCAGCTTTGAGATTCTCCGCAAGCTTTCCCGCCGTGGGCTGGTGGCGCGGGCCGGTGCCCGTGTCGACCAGGACCACATCGGACTGGCTACGGATCACCGCGACAGTGTTCACGAGCTGGAGCTGTTCGCCGGTTTGTCCGGCTGCGTTCAGGGCGGCTTCGCGCTCGGCGGGCGGAGAGTCCGGCGTCACCAGGAAGCCCGCTGGAAGGAAGAAATGGCCGTCGCTTACGACCAGAGTCTCGAGGCTGCCTGATTTGTGGACCGGTACCGTATGGACGGCTGCCCTTGTCGGTCGCAGCGAAGACACGCACGCGGCTGCGGCCAGAGCCGCTGCAGCCGATTCACCCAGAAATTGGCGCCGAGCTATTCTGTGAACATGCCCTGCAGTCACGACGCTTCCCTCCTTGATGGGCCACTCTGTCGATAGGCACCGCCCCATTGGGCGCGAAGCTTAACTGGCGCATTTGGGTGCTAGATATCCGATTGCCGCGAGGGTCTATCCGCAAGGCGCGTAAATCGCCTCCGGGAACCAACGATCATTATCCAAAAACTGCAAGAATGATCGGAACATTGCCGGCCCCGGTGCCCATGCCCCGGTATGCGTGGTATGTTCGATCAACACGGAGGCGAGCATGCAGCTTGGCACAGCGCCGCTTCTGGAGCAGCTCCCCATCTTCCACAGCCGCAATGTGGAAGAAACCGGTGCATTTCTGCGCGCGAAAGGCTACCGCTTCGACATCGCAGCGCGGCAGGCCCGCCAGCTCGATGCGCGCCTCAACGGCGTTTACATGCCGGGCTTCTACGTGGGTTACGTGCAGTACGGCGGCGCATCGGTCGTCCTGTCTCCGAGCCCCGCCCGCACGGACACCTGGATCCACCTGCCGCTTCGCGGGCAACTTGAAGCTACCATTGGCCATGACAACATCGTTTGCAATCCGAACCTCGCCACGATCATCTCGCCGATGCGCGAGAGTTGTCGGCTGGTATCGGAGGCCGATAGCAGCCGCATCCAACTGTCTTTGACCAAATCCAGCCTTACCGGTCAGCTTGCCGCCCTACTCGGCGAGCCACCAACCGCCCCCCTCGACTTTGCGCCCACCATCGACCTCGCCGCGGGGTACGGCCGCAGCCTGGCACGCTACGTGCTGATGGCCGTCGCGGACCTGGAACAGGCGGGATCGGTGCTCTGGAGCCCGACGACGATGAGCCAATTCGAGCAGTTCATTATTACCGCGCTGCTGCTGTCGCACCCCCACAATTACAGCAACGCGCTGCGACGTCTCGAGAGGCCGGTTGCGCCGCGTGACGTGAAGCGTGCGGTCGACTATATCGAAGCCCACCTCGACCAGGCAGTCACAGTGGCCGACCTCGTTACGGCGACCGGCGTTGCGGGCCGAACACTCTATATGCACTTCAGGGATTTCAAGGGCGTCTCGCCGATGCGCTACCTACGGAACGCCCGCTTGAGGCAAGTTCGCCAAGCCTTGCTGCGAGCCGATCCGGAAGCGAATGTCACCGACATTGCCATGAGCACGGGGTTCACCCACATGGGCCGGTTCTCAGTCACGTACCGCACGCACTTTGGAGAAAGTCCTTCGGAGACGCTGAGAGGTCAGACGCAGCAGCTTCGGAAGCAACTGAAGTTTGGGAAGCTCTAGGCCAGCAATGCGTTTTGCTGAGTTCAGTCGATCCACCAAGGCAGCCGAGTAGTTTCGTGCTGAGGTCTCCTTCTGGCACATCGGGTCATTTTGCTGTGCTCTGGAATTTGGTCGCGATCGGGGCATGGTGGACATCGATCAAGCCGCACCGATCAAGCTCGATTAATGGGTGCGCGTCCTAACCCGTTGTACGGCCCGCCTCACTTGCAAACACGCTCGGCGTGCAAGCTGGCGGCTGTGGGTATGCCCACTGGCTTCCTTGTCCTTCGAAGTGCTAGCGTTCAACCCGAACCCGCTAATCGGGGGAATATTCATATGAACCAGTTTGGGCGGGCTTACATTGCTGTTTCCGACGGACCTCACCTCGTTCCTCGACATCATACGCCAACACGGCGATGTGGCCTACAGTCTCATGTTTGCCTATGCGGCCTCGCATAGCCTGCTGCTAGCGCTATTTGCGGGCTACGCGGCGCACTCGGGTGCGCTGGGTCTTGGCCCGCTCATCGTGATGTGCTGGTTCGGCAGTTTCACCGGCGACGTCATTCGCTTCTGGATCGGGCGGCGTTATGGCGCCCGCCTGCTCGATCGTTTTCCGCGGTTCGAACGACCCGTGCAGACCGTCGTCCGCCTGACGGACCGTCACTATGTCTGGATGATCCTGTTTCATCGTTTCCCGCACGGCATCCGCGGGCTTGCGGGGTTTGCCTACGGGATATCGCGGTTGCCCTGGTCGACTTTCCTTGCGCTCAACTTCGTTGCGGCTGGTCTTTGGTCCGGCGCCGTTGTCTCGGCCGGCTATGCCTTCGGTCAGTTCTCGGAGAAGTCGATCAACAATGCCTCTTCGGGCCTGGGTATCGTGATGTTGGTCGCATTCCTCGGCCTGTCCTGGTTGCTCAGCAGGAAGCTCGATCAGATCGTGGAACGGTACTGACGCTAGACGCTAGCGCTGAAGGCCCACAAGAAGCCGCTGAGCCGTTGGCTCGCAATGACGATGTCAGACATGCTCCATCTCCCGCCGCTCCATCGCATAGCGCACCAGCGCGGCGAAACGATAAATGCCGTGCACGAACTTGCCATAGGGCATGGTGACGAATAGCGAAAACACCACGCCGAGATGCAGCGCCAGCAGCGGTCCCATCGCTGCCGTCTCGCGCAAGATCAGCAGCGCCATGCCCGTGAGACTCGTCAGGAGCAGCATCGCGATGAACGCGACATCCATGCCGTAACGCGCTTCATCGACCAGGATGGAATCGCGCTTCCATCGTTCAGCGAGTAAACCGATCGGCCCGATCAACAGCCCGATGCCGCCGAGCGTGCCGAGCACCACGGGCAGATCCCACCACGGATACGGCGCCTCGCGCGCCAGCAGATAGTGATAGAGCGTTGCGACGCAGGTCGAGGCAAAGCACAGCGCAAAACCGTAGAAGGTGAGGTGATGATAGAGCCGGCGGCGGTCGGTCGGACGGTCGTCCTCGTTGAAGCAGCCGACGCCGCCGCCGTCGAGATAGCGCATTTCGCCGGCGTCGCGGATGGCCTGCATCAGCGCGCGTGCATCGGTCTTCATGCCGATGGGCTCGCCGATGTCGCGCCAGAAGGCGCGCACGCCCATCGCCAGCGCTGCGATAGCGTAAAGGAACGCCGCGCCGAACAGGGCTGCCATCGCATTGTGAGGCATCAATTTGTAGAACGCGCCCGGCCCGCGTATGCGTGCCAAACAGCACCTGGCGATCGTGTAAAGCGGCGAAGCCGAAAATGAATGCAGCAACGCTGAGCGCGGCAACGAGGCTGATGACAAGTCCGTTGCGTGCGAACGTGCCCGCGAAAGCGCGTGGCCATGCATAGGCCGCATAAGATTCCGCGCGCGCCACCGCAAGCGTCCTCGGCACATTGACGTTGAATTCGTGCGGCGGCGAGAACTGGCAATCGGTGTAGCAGGCGCCGCAGGCGTGGCAGAGATTGGCGAGATAATTGAGATCGCCGTCGGAGAAAGCGCGGCGCATTTCGATCGCCGGAAACACTGCGCAGAGCCCCTCGCAATAGCGGCAGGAATTGCAGACCGTCATCAGGCGGTCGGCTTCCTCCAGAATCTTCGTTCCGTGCATGACGTGCTGCTTCCTGCCCTCGCGGCCAACCCGGTTATTTCGTCAACCCCTTGCCCTCCAGCCACTTCTGGATCAGGGCGGCGACCTCGGCGTTGTTCTTGTCCATCATCACCATGTGCGAATTGCCCTTGATGCCTGCTTGCGGCAGATCGACGACATCGACGCTGCCGCCCGCCGCCTTGATCGCGTCCGCAAACGCAAGGCCGTTGGCGCGAATCTTCGGCCAGCGCGAATCCTTCTCGATGTAGTCGCCATAGACGATCAGCGTTGGAATGTTCTTCAGCACGTCGATCTTGGCGGGATCGCCGACGCCGGCCGGCTCGATCGCAATCAGCGCCTTGACCTTGTCGGGCCGCGCCTGCGCCACCTTGAAGCCGAAACTGCCGGCCTGGCTGTGGAACAGGATGACGGAAGGGCCAACGCGGTCGATCTCGGCGATATAGGCGGCGATGATGGCATCGTCGGTGGTGGTCCAGCGCGGCACGTTCTGCTTGACGAAATTCTCGTAGCCTTCGTTCGGAAACTGGCTGCCCGGTATCAGCTTCCGCTTGGCCGGATCGGGATTGTAGGAGCCGACGCCGTCGCCGATCCGAAACCGCTCGAACGGATTGGCCGTCGTGAGGAATACCGGCTCACTCTTGAAGATATCTGGGTATTGCGCCCAGCCGGCGCGGCCGCGCTCGACCGCGTCGGAATTGTAGACGGCCCAGCCCTTGCGTAGAAAATAGTTCAGCCAGCCCTCGCGCCCGTCGGGCGTCGTTTCGTAGGTGACGCCGGTGAGCCCGCCGCCATGCCACATCAGAAGTGGATAGGCGCCCTTTTCGTTCGCGGGCAGAAAATACTGCACGTACATCTGCTCGACCTGATAGGTGCCGTTGGGATCGACTTTTGCCGGCACACCGCCGGGGGTGAAGGTGACTTCCTTTACCGGCTTGCCTGAAATTTCGACCAGCCGGCCGCCGACATGGAACGAACCCATGTCGCGTAGCGCGATCGGCTCGGCGGCGTGGGCCAGCGTCGCGTTCATCAGAACGACTGCAGCAGTAGTGATCGCAAGCCGCATCACAAGTCCTCCCTTCGTTGTTCTCTCCCTCTACCCGCAAAGGGCGGGGCGAGGTAAACCGAGCGCGTGTCTAATTCCGCGCATTCTTCGCCGCTTCCCGTCCCGCGACCCGACCGAACACGCTGCCGATGGTCATCCCGATACCGGCCGCATAGCCCTTGCCGAGTACGTTGCCGGCCATGATCTCGCCGGCCGCGAACATGTTGGCCGAAGGCGTGCCGTCCTTCATCACCATGCGCGCCTGCCTGTTCACGCGGGTGCCGAGATAGGTGAAGGTGATGCCGGGCCGCACCGGATAGGCGAGGTAAGGCGGCGTCTCGATCCGGCGCGCCCAATGCGTCTTCGGCGGCGTGATGCCTTCAGTGCGGCAATCGTCGAGGATGGTGTGATCGAACGTGCCGGGCTTAACCGCGGCGTTGAATTCGGCGATGGTCTTCTCCAGCGCCGCCGGATCGAGCTCGAGCTTGGTGGCCAACTCGGCAATACTCCCGCCCTCGAGCGGCGGAAACAGCGTCGGCATAAAACTGTTGCGAACGGATGCATCGAACACAATGTAGGCGATCTGGTCCAGTTGCGCGGCCACAAGCCGCCCCCAGATCGCGTAACGCTTCGGCCAGATATCCTCGCCCTCGTCGTAGAAGCGCTCGGCGTGCTTGTTGACGACGATGCCGAACACGACCGAGTCGTGGCGGGTGATGATGCCGCCGTCGAATTTCGGTGCGCGAGCGTCGATCGCGACCGCGTGGCATTGGGTGGGATCGCCGATGTCCTGCACGCCCTTGTCGAGCAGCATTTTCAGGATCGAGCCGCGGTTATAGGGCGTGCCGCGGATCAGGAAATTGTCCGCCGCCTCGCCCCAATATTCCTTCAGCCATTCGATATTGGCTTCAAAGCCGCCGGCGGCGGCGACCAGTGTGGAAGCGCGGATTTCGCTCGTGCCGTCGATCGGCTGCTTCAGCTTCGCCGACAGGAACATGCCGTGCTCGATATCGAGGTCGATCACCTCGGCATCGTAGACGATTTCGACGCCGAGTTTTTCCGCGGTGAGATAGAGCGCGTTCAGCATCGCCCGCCCGCCGCCGAGGAAGAACGAGTTGGTGCGGCCGAGGCTCAGCGTGCCGCCGAGCGAGGGTTGCCAGCGCACGCCCTGTTCGACGATCCAGTTCAGAATGTCCTTGGACTCCCTGATCATGAATTTCGCCAGTTCCTCGTCGGTCTGACCGCCGGTCAACCGCAACAGATCGTCCCAGAACTCCTCTTCCGTGTAAGGCCCGGTGAGAATGTCGGTCGCGGCATCGTGCGCGCAGCGCATGTTGCGGGTGTGGCGGGTGTTGCCGCCGCGATAGAACTTCGGAGCGCCTTCCAGCACCAGCACGGAAGCACCTGCGCGCCGGGCGCTGATGGCGGCGCAGAGAGCGGCGTTGCCGCCGCCGATCACCAGCACATCGAACTTGACTGTCAAATCGGCCATGCGCTCTTGTTGTCGTTGTTGGCCTCAAAAATCAAACCGGCGCTCGGCCAGGCAAATCCATCCGCCCGCGATTTTCTAGCCTGATGCAGCGGCCGCGTCACGCCTCTCGTGCGCCTGCATCAGTCGTCAGCATGGCCGCATGCGACGATGTCGCATGCACCTGGCTGTGCGGAATATCTGCACGCTCAGGCGCGGTTCTGAACGGAGGCGAGCAGCCATTGCCGGAAGGCCGCGAGCTTTGGCGGATCGGCTCTACCCGCCGGCGAGACCAGATAGAAACCGGCATCGACCGGGAAAGCCATCTTGAAGGGAACGACCAAGCGTCCCTTGGCGATGTCCTCCTGTACATAGGCGGTGCGGCCCATCGCAACGCCGAGGCCGTCGATCGCGGCCTGCACCGTCATGAAGATCATGTCGAAGGTCACGCCCGGCTGTTTCGAAAAATCGGCCGGCAGCCCGGCCGCCGTCAGCCACAGCCGCCAGTCGTCGCTATTCGCGTTGCTGGTATGCAGCAGCACGTGATCGCGGAGGTCTTCGGGGCATTTCAGTGGCTTGTTCCCCTTGAGCAGCGCCGGACTGCACACCGGAAAGAGTTCGTCCGCCATCAGCCAGTCGGCGCGAACGCCAGGCCATTGGCCGCGGCCGTAGCGGATCGCGGCATCGACCTTGTCGCGCTGGAAGTCGACGAGGTTGATCGAGGTCGTGATGCGAACGTCGATCCCCGGTTGCGCTTCCTGAAAGGCCGTGAGGCGCGGCAGCAGCCATTTGGCGGCCAGCGAGGCCAGCGTCGACACCGTCAGCACATGGTCGTCATCTTTGCGCAGCAGTCGATCGGTCGCGAGCCGGAGATCGTTGAAGGCGGCGCGAATGCCGGGAAGGTAATCCTGCGCTTCCGCCGTCAGCGTCAGCGAGCGGTTCTGACGGACAAAGAGGCGAACCCCCAGCTCTTCCTCCAGCCGCTTGATCTGGTGACTGATCGCGGTCTGCGTGACGTTCAGCTCGGAGGCGGCCTGCGTGAAGCTCAGATGCCGGGCGGCTGCCTCGAAGGCGCGCAGACCATTCAGCGACGGCAGTCTGCCGGTCATTGCCGGATTCTCCCTAATGCATGAGTTTATATCATCCGAAGCGGTACAAAGTGTCGTTTGTGAACGGCCCCAGGAGCGCAGATATTAGCGCCAACAGATTACTACAGGAGCCGAAAATGTCCACTTACACGCATGAATCGATGATAAATCATCATGGACCAGGGATTTTGAGCCAATTGGCCGAGACCCTCCATGTCTGGCGGCAGCGCTACCAGTCCCGCCGCGAGCTGGCCAAGTGGTCCGAGCGCGAGCTGCACGACATCGGCGTCTCCTGGAGCGACGTCGCCTACGAGGCAGAAAAACCGTTCTGGCGGGCTTGAGTAGCAGCCGGCCGGCGCCGCCTCGTCTGGGGGACGCCGGCCATTTTCATTGAGGACCGGCGGGAGCGCGCCATGACCACGATGCGTTTCGACGATCTCAGGCAGTATTCGGACGTGCTGCGCTCGCGGCATGGCCAGGCCGTGACCGTGCGCTTCGTCGAGCCGCGCGACGCCGAGGCGCTGCAGAACTATTTCCGCGCGCTCTCGGCGCGCTCCCGTTACAACCGCTTCCTCGGCGCCGCCAGCGAACTGCCGCCGTCCGAACTCGATCGCTTCATCCATGTCGGCGAGGCGGATCGGTTCAGTGTGGTCGCGACCACGCCGGTCGACGGCCGCGAGATCATTGTCGGCGAAGCGCGCTATGCCTTCGACAGCCAGACTGCTGCAATCGAACTCGGCCTGTCGATCGACGATCACTGGCAGGGCCATGGCATCGGCAAGGCGCTGTTGAAGAACCTCGAATGCCGCGCGGCCGCGTTCGGTGCCGAGCGCATCTTCGGCGACACGCTGCGTTCCAACGATGCCATGATCGCGCTCGCCCGCAAGTCCGGCTACGGCTTTACCAATACGCCCGGCGACTGGAAGCTGACGCGCTTCCAGAAAGATATCCAAAATCACGTTCGTATCGAACCGCAGGAAATCCCATGCGCCAGTTGGCGGCTTGCCGCCGTCTCTCCCCGCGCAATGTCCTCGCCTGCGGTTTGACCACTGAGCCCGGTTCTGGCCGCTCCAGAACCGGGCCATTTTCCGCTACCCGCGGAAAGGAACTTTAGCTTCCCCTGAACACCGGCTTGCGCTTGTCGATGAAGGCTTGCACCGCTTCCTTGTGATCGGCGGTGGTGGTCAGGCGGACGAGGCGCTCGGCCTCGTGGTCGCGCGCGGTGGCGAAATCGAATTGGAGCGCTTCGTCGAGATTGTCCTTGATGTAGCGCAGCGCGAGCGTCGGGCCTTCGGCCATGGATCTGGCAAGCGCGAAGGCCTCAGTCTGCAGCTTGTCGTCGGGCACCACGCGGTTGACGAGACCGATCGCCTCGCATCTGGCGGCATCGACCTTGTCGCCGGTAAACATCAGTTCGCGCGCCCGCGAGGTGCCGATCAGCCGCGTCAGCAGCCAGGCGATGCCGTAGTCGCCGGAGAGCGCGACGCGGACATAGCCGGTGGAGACGAAGGCGGATTGCGCCGCTAGTCTGATATCGCAGGCCAGCGCGAGCGCGAGGCCAGCGCCGACCGCGGGGCCGGGCAGCGCCGCAATCGTCGGCTTGCGCACCGAGGCCAGCGCGCCGGTAAGCAGGCGCTGCCGCTCCTGCAGGTCGGCGACCTTCTCGTCATACGCCATTTCGAGCTTTTTCTTGTGGCGATGCGCGCCCATGCCCTTCACATTGCCGCCGGCGCAGAACGCGGTGCCCGCGCCGGTGAGCAGGAGCGCTCCGACCTCGGGGTTTTCGCCGCAGCTCTTGATCATGCTGCGAAGCGCCGGCGTCAGCGTATCCGAGAACGCATTGCGCGCTTCAGGGCGGTTCAGCGTGATGATGGCGACGCGGTCGCGGATCACGCAGAGCAGCTCGTCGGTGCCGGTGTCGATTCTGGTTTCGGTTGTCATGGTTTCCCCATTCCTGTCATTGCGAGGAGCGAAGCGACGAAGCAATCCGTCTTCCTTTATGCGGCGCGGTGGATTGCTTCGCTGCGCTCGCAATGACGGCGGTGGCTGCCTCAAAACTTCTCCACCCAGGGCCGCAGCTCCACTTCCCACGTCCAGGCGCTGCGCGGTTGCTGCAGCACGTTCCAGTAGCTCAGCGCAATCGCGTCGGGATCGAGCATCGAATCCGGCCGATCGGCAGGCTCCGTACGCGCAGCGCTGCGAATGCCGCCGTCGATGACGAAATGCGCGACATGGATGCCCTGCGGCGACAATTCGCGCGCCATGCTTTGGGCCAACCCACGCAGCGCAAACTTGCCCATCGCGAACGGCGCCGACTGCGGATAGCCTTTCACGCTGGCGGAGGCGCCGGTGAACAGGATCGCGCCGTGCTTGTTCGGCAGCATGCGTGTCGCCGCCTGCTGGGCCACCAGAAAGCCGCCGAAGGCGGAGACTGCGATCGCATTCGCAACTTCGGCCGGAACCAGATCGGTGAAGGCGCCGCGTGCGCGGCCGCTGGCGTTGTAGACAACGAGATCGGGCGTGCCGATCTCGCGTTCGACCATGCCGAACAGCCTTTCGACTTCATCGGCTTCCGTCGCGTTGCAGGCAAAGGCGCGGGCGCCGGTTTCGGTGCAGAGCGCGCCAAGCTTCTCGATCTTGCGCGCGGCAAGCGCAACCTTGATGCCTTCGCGCGCGAACAGTCGCGCCAGCGATGCGCTCAATCCCTCGCCGACACCGACGATCAGGGCAATCTTGTATCTTGGCAATTCCATGGGCGCAGTCCTCGATGGTGGGGATTAGGTAATCTAGGAACCCGATTCCGCCTGGCAATCGTCCGCCATGGCGGCCCTCCAATTATGGTTGTTGACGGCACGTCCGCCCGCGTTATTGATAGTTGACCAACATCGGGCGGAACGAACAAGGGCTAAAAATGCATCCACTCATGCGAGACCGTGCAGCCGCGTCAGCCAATCAGCCGGGATTGCTCGCACCTGATACGACGGGGATGAATTTCTACCGCGCCGATCCGGCGTTGACGGATCTGCTTCGCCTGCATCTGCCGGACGCGCTGTTTCGCCATATCGAGCCGCATCTCGACCGGCTCGGCGAATTGGCCGGCGGCTATCTCGACGAATGCGCGCGGCTTGCCGACCGCCACACACCAGTGCTGCACCAGCGCGACAAGTTCGGCCGCGATATCCAGTATATCGAATATCACCCGGCCTATCGCGAGCTGGAAAAAGCCGCGTTCGGCGAGTTCGGCATTCACGCGATGTCGATCCGCAAGGGCATCATGGGGTGGCCGGATAAATACCCCGTCGTCGCCAAGCATGCCTTCACGTTCCTGTTCAATCAGACCGAATTCGGCATGGGCTGTCCGATCAACGTCACGGATGGTTGCGCGAAACTGCTTAACAGTTTCGGCAGCGACGCGTTGAAGGCAAAATATCTCGACGGCCTGACCCAGACCGACATGAGCAAGTTGACTCAGGGCGGCCAGTTCATGACCGAGAAGGAAGGCGGCTCCGACGTCGGCACGCTGACGACGCGGGCCGTGCAGGAAGGCGATCACTGGCGTCTCTACGGCGAGAAATGGTTCTGCTCCAATGCCGACGCCAAGATTGTGATGCTGCTGGCGCGGCCGGAAGGAGCGGGGCCCGGCACGCGCGGCGTCGGCCTGTTCCTGATGCCACGGTATCTCGATGACGGCTCGCAGAATCAGTACCGGATCGTTCGCCTGAAGGACAAGCTCGGCACCCGTTCGATGGCGTCGGGCGAGATCAAGTTTGAGGGCGCGATTGCCTACGCCGTCGGCAAGCTCGACCGCGGCTTCGTGCAGATGGCCGAGATGGTCAACTCCTCACGGTTGTCCAATGGCGTCAAGTCCACCGCGCTGATGCGGCGCGCGCACCATGACGCGATGACGGTGGCGAAGAACCGTGTGGTGTTCGGGCAGCGCATCATCGACCTGCCGCTGGCGCGGCGGCAGTTGATGAAGATCATGCTGCCGACCGAGCAGGCGCTGTCGATGAGTTTTCTCACGGCTGACGCGCTCGATCGCGCGGAAGCCGGCAGCCAGGATGCGGCGGCTTTGTTGCGTATCCTGACGCCGACGCTGAAATTCCGCGCCACGCGCGACGCGCGAAAAGTCTGCGGCGATGCGTTGGAGATGCGCGGCGGCATCGGCTACATTGAGGAGTTTGCCACCGCGCGGCTGCTGCGCGACGCGCATCTCGGCTCGATCTGGGAAGGCACCGGCAACATCGTCGCAATCGACGCGCTGACCCGCGCGGTCGGCCGCCACGGCGCCGACGCCGCGCTCGCGGCCGATCTGCACGCCCGCCTCGACGACAGCACCAACGTGCCGCAGGCCTGGCGCAATCGCTTACGTGAACTGACCGACAGCGCGGTCGGCTTTGCCCGCGAGGTAGCCAGCCGGCCCGACAATGAAGGCGATGCGCGGCGCGCCACCAGCCTGCTCTACCATGTCGCCAGCGCCGTTGCGCTGGCCTGGGAGGGCGGCCGTATCCACGAGATGCGCGGCGACGCCAGGCGGCTGTTGCTGTCGCGGATGGTGGTCGACCATCGCGTCACGCCGAGCGATCCGTTCCGGCTTGCGGAAAATGCCGCCCAGCGCGCGCTCACCGGCCATCTGCTCGGCGAACGCAGCGTCGGCATGGCCGAGGTTGGCGAATTGCTTGTCGCAGCGTAGGCTGCAGCCAGTACTGGTTCAAAAATAACAGAATTGATGGGGAAGCACCGATGAAGGCCGCCGTTCTGCATGAAGTCAACCAGCCGCTGGTGATAGAGGAGGTCAGCGTGCCGAATCCCGGTCCGCGCGAGGTCCTGATCCGCACGCGCGTCGCCGGCCTCTGTCATTCCGACCTGCACTTCATGGAGGGACTGTATCCGCACCCGCTGCCTGCCGTGCTTGGGCATGAATCGGCGGGCGTGGTCGAAAAGGTCGGCTCCGACGTCACCTATGTAAAACCCGGCGATCACGTCGTGACGTGTCTTTCGGTGTTCTGCGGCACCTGCGATAACTGCACCACCGGCCGCACCGTGCTGTGCACTGATACGACCGTGAAGATGCTGCCCGGTCAGTCGAACCGGCTGTCCTGGGCGCGTGAGGAGAAGCTTCATCAGTTCCTCAATCTCTCGTCGTTCGCCGAGCAGATGCTGGTGCACGAGAACGCCATCGTCAAAATCCGCAAGGACATGCCGTTGGAGCTCGCGGCCCTGATCGGCTGCGGCGTCATCACCGGCTATGGTGCGGTCGTGAACACCGCAAAGGTGCAGGCTGGCGAAACGGTGGCCGTGATCGGCTGCGGCGGCGTCGGCATGGCCGCGATCAATGGCGCCGCGATCGCCGGCGCCGGCCGCATCATCGCGATCGACACCAATCCGGCCAAGCTGCAGTTGGCCACAAAACTCGGCGCCACCGACATCGTCGATCCCTCCCGCGGCGATGTGGTGCAGCAGGTGCGCGAACTCACCGGCGGCGGCGTGCATCACTCCTTCGAGGTGCTGGGCCGCAAGGAGACCGCCGAACAGTCCTTCGCGATGCTGGCGGCCGGCGGCACCGCGACCATCGTCGGCATGATCCCGTTCGGCCAGAAGATCGAGCTGCACGGCTTCGACTTCCTACGCGAGCGCCGCATTCAGGGCTCGTCGATGGGCTCCAACCATTTCCGCGTCGACATGCCTCGCCTGGTCGAATTCTACATGCGCGGCAAGCTGCATCTGGAGGACTGGATCTCGGCCAAGCTGAAGCTCTCCGAAATCAACGAGGGTTTTGCCAACATGAAAGCCGGCAAGACGCTACGCAGCGTGATCGTGTTTGATGCGTGAGGCGTAGTTCGCAATTGCATCCGTCGTCCCGGCGAACGCCGGGACCCATACGCCGCGGCCCACGGAATGGGTACAAGGTGAGACGGCTTCTCTCCCAACCGGCGTCAGTGGTCATGGGTCCCTGCTTTCGCAGGGACGACGCGGGGTTGGATGTTTGCTCACCGCGACACGTGCGCCGACACCGCAAGCCACTTGCCATTCTGCTTCGCCCAGCAATCGGTATAGCGCCCGTGAGCCTGCTGGCCGTCCGCGGTCGTATAGCTCGTCGCGGCGTGGATAATGGCGAAGTCGCCGAGCACACGGATTTTGACGTCGTGCGCGGTCAGATTCTTGATCGTGACCGGCACAGCCGTCTGCTTCAGAAACGTCGCGCGGTCGACCAGCGTCTTGTCGGGATTTGAGCAATAGAAGTCGGCGGCAAGGATTTCATCGAAGCGCTTGACGTCGGAGTTTTGCACGGAAGCGACATAATCGCGGTTGAGCTCTGTCAGCTCGGCGAGGTCGTTGTTCATGATTCCTCCGGTTCTTGTTCGTCACTGCAGAGCGGCTATCACGCTGTTCTCGGCGAGCGTTTGATCACGACACGGGCGAGCGAGCCAAGCACGTAACCCGCGAGCGAGAAGGCGACAGGCGGCAAGAGCTGCTTGAGATCAAAGATGGCTCGAGACACGAGTTGTTCAAGCGCTGGCGGCACCAGCAGAAGATCCAAGTTCAGGAAAACAAGCGGCGATACCACGAGCAGCGCCAAACGGAGCCGGCGTTTGGCAAAGATGCATAGTACTGCAACGATAACCGCCGTGACGCTGAACAGGCCATAGGCAATCTCAAAGCCGAGAGCGTGGCGGATGTTGAAAGCAGTGGCCAGCAACAGACCCCAAACAAGGCCGGCCATCAGAAGCGCTGCGTCGTCGATGCGCGGGAAAAGCGGCAGATACCCCAGTGCCAGGAATGCCAGGATCGACAGGGTAGGCCAGGCAGCGACAAAGGTGCCATGCATCAGCCCCCACAAGTGGAACGTTGGCCAGCCGAGCGCGGCATAGGCATAGCCAAGCGGCCACATCAGCAGGAAGCCGGCGACGACGGCGATGACGCTTCGAATGAAAGTCCGCATGGCGCTTTCAACGATACCGCTTCACCTCCCGGCGAGGAGATACGCTTGCGCGCAACTCCCCGGCACGAGGGATCTTCAATCATCAAACATCGGCGGCGGCTTGAAGCCGCCGAATTCGCGCTCGATCAGTTCCGCCAGCTTCAGCGTTGTGCGATCCTCCAGCCACGGCCCGACGATCTGCACACCGACCGGCAATCCGTCCGGCGAAAAGCCGGTCGGGATCGCGGTCGCGGGCAAGCCGGGTAGGGTGGCGATGCCCGGCCACGAAAGCTGATCGGGATAGACGTGCTCGTTGCCGTCGATCTCGATGCGACGTTTTTCCTGATCGACGGAATGGTCGTGCGGATAGGCCGGGGTCGGCATGATCGGACAGATCACAGCATCATAGGTCTTGAACAGTTCGCGCCATTGCGCCCGCAGGCGCGCACGCGCGACGTCGTCCATCAACCAGTTGCGGTGGCTTTGCGCCATGCCCCGCAGGCGTTCGGCAGCAAGGCTTACATCGCTCGGCGGTAGCGCGGCGGCGGCGGCCTGCGCGCCGGCATAGATTTCCGGCGGGAAGGAAGCGGCGAGGAACGACATCAGCATCCGCATGTAGAGCCGGGACGTCTCGGAAAAGTTTGGCAGCAACGGGCTGTTGCGATCGACCTTGGTGCCGGCCTTTTCGAGGTTGGCGGCGAGCTTGTGGATCGTGCCGCGCACCACCTCGTCGGTCGGCATGACCGGGTCGGTATCAACCACCAACACGCGAAAATCTTTCAGCGCGCCGTGGCGCGGCGGCGGCAGGGCAAGTTTGTAACCCTTGCCGGCCTCCAGCGGATCGGGACCGGCGATGGTGTCGAGCAGCAGCGAGAGATCGGCGACGCTGCGTGCCATCGGGCCGATCACGGCAAGGTCGCGGTCGAGCGGCAGCGGCTGGAATGGCGGCGGGGTGTGGCCACGCCCCGGCACCAGCGCAAAGGTCGGCTTGTGTGCATAGACGCCGCAATGGAACGCCGGCACGCGCAGCGAACCGCCGATGTCGGAGCCGAGCGATAGCGGGCCATAGCCGGCCGCGAGCGCGGCCGAGGAGCCGCCGGACGAGCCACCCGGCGTGCGGCCGAGATCATAAGGGTTATTGGTGGTGCCGTAGATGTCGTTGTAGCTCTGCCAGTCCGCGAGGTTGAGCGGCACGTTGGTTTTCGCAAGGATCACACCGCCGGCGTCTTTGACGCGCGAGATCGACAGCGCATCCTCCGTCGGCGTGAAATCCTTTTGCGCCGCAATGCCCCACGTCGTCGGCAGCCCCGCGATATTGTAGGATTCCTTCACGGTCAGCGGGAGGCCGAGCAGTGGCTTCTTCACGCCGCGCGCAAGTTCGGCGTCGGCCGCGCGGGCGGCGGCAAGGCCGCGTTCGAAATCGCGCACGCAAATCGCGTTGATCTTCGCATCGTGCCGCTCGATCCGGCCGATCGCGTCCTCGGCCAGTTCAACCGCGGAGACTTTCCTTGCGGCAAGCGCGGCCGATAGTTCAACGGCGGTCTTGAAACTCCATTGCGATTTGGCCAAGGCGTACGCTCCGCTCTGTTTCCGAATACGGCGCGGATGATGCGCAGTTTGGGTGCGTGCGGCAAGAGCAATAGCTGTACAGCGGCGGTCGTCTCTTGCCGGTACGTTACTGGCTCGCCTTTGTCCCTGCGTTGTCCTCTGCTTGTTGCAGGAATTGCATCAATAACCGGCTCACTTCGCCGGGCTGCTCCTGCTGCACCCAGTGGCCGGCGCCGTCGACAAGATGGCAGCCGGTCATGTTGGTGCAGGCTCGCGACTGCATCGCCTCATAGACGCCGGGGCGCTGATAGGTGCCCCAGTCCTGCTTGCCCGAGATGAAAGCGGACGGCACGTCGATGGTGCGGCCGGACCATATCTGCAATTCCGGCACAAACGCGCCGGAGGTGCCGCAGCGATACCACTGCAGCCCGCCCTGGAATCCGTTGCGCTGGTACTCGGCGCTGTAGAAGGCAAGCTCATTGTCCGGCAGCCATTTGTTGGCGGCGATTTCGGCGGCCGACGGCATTTCCTCGGCAACGGTGGCCGCCATGCCGTTGGCGAGGTCCATCACATAATAAGTCGGCAGCTTTGCGATCTCGTCTGCGCTCCAGGATTTCAGCGGGTAGGGCTGGTTGGCTTTCCAGTCGGCGCTCTTGTGGTGGTAATAGGCACGCAGGAAATCATGGACGCCCTGCGGCGCGCGGTGCATGTCGTTGTTCGCCTCGCGCGTCGAGTAATACCATTGGTAATGTTTTCGCGGGCGTGGCAGCGCAGCGAGCTCGCGGTGAATGGGATCATCGGCCGGCTTGGCGGGCTCGTGCACGGTGTTGAACGGCAGCGATGGAGGTCCGCCGAACGGTGCGCTCATCATGACGACCGAGCGAAACACGTCGGGCCGTATCAGCGCGCACCAGGCCGCGACCGACGAGCCGAAATCATGTCCGATCACGGCATCGACGCTTGCGTAGCCGAACGCCGACACCAGCCCCAGCGCGTCGCGCACCAGATTGGTGAGGCGGAACGAGGCGAGGTCGCCGTTATAGTCCGGATTCCATCCGGTGGTGCGGCCATAGCCGCGCTGGTCCGGCGCGATCACGTGATAGCCCGCGCCGGCGAGAACCGGCATCACCTTGCGCCAGGAATAGGCGAGTTCGGGAAAGCCGTGCAGGAGCAGGAGGCACGGACGGCCGGGTGTCTCGAAGCCGGCCTCCAGCACGTGCATGCGGAGGCCGTTGATGCCATCGACGTAGCGGGAGCGGATGGTGGAGGGGAGGGGGATTTCGGGGAGGGAAGTTGTTTTGTTCATCTGGCGCACTCCCTTGTCGTCCCGGACAAGTGAGCGTAGCGAGCGCGATCCGGGACCCATAACCACAAATGTTCGCCGCGATAAAAGGCTGTGGCCCCAGCTTTGTAAAGCGATCAACAGCGGCGGTTATAGGTCCCTGCGTTCGCAGGGACGACAATGGAGAGATTACGCTTTCACCGGCTTCGGCCAATATTTGTCGCGCAGGTGGCGCTTCACCAATTTTCCCGTCGGCGTGCGCGGCAACTCGGCTTCGAAGTCGATGCTCCTGGGGCACTTGATCGGCGACAGATGTTTTCGGCAGAACGCGATCAGTTCGGCCTCGAGATCCCTGCCGGCTTTTGCCATGTCGTGCGGCTGCACCACGGCCTTGACCTCCTCGCCCATTTCATCGTTGGGCACGCCGAACACGGCGACGTCGGAGACGGCAGGATGGGTGATCAGGATGTCCTCGGTCTCCTGCGGGTAGATGTTCACCCCGCCGGAGATGATCATGTAGCTCTTGCGGTCGGTGAGATAGAGATAGCCTTCCTCGTCGAGGTAGCCGACGTCGCCGAGCGTCGACCAGCCCTTGGCGTTGTAGGCCTTCTTGGTCTTCTCGGGATCGTTGTGATAGGTGAAAACAGGCGCGTCGGCGAAATAGACCGTGCCGATTTCGCCGGTCGGTCTCTCCTCGTCATTCTCGTCGAGGATTTTAACCTTGCCGACCACGGCGCGGCCGACGGTGCCGCGGTGGGTCAGCCATTGCTGCGAAGTTGAAACGGTGACGCCGTTGCCTTCGGAGCCGGCGTAATATTCGATCAGGATCGGCCCCCACCACTCGATCATTTTCGCTTTCACGTCGACCGGGCAGGGCGCGGCGGCGTGGATCGCGCCTTTCAGCGTCGAGACGTCGTAAGCCGCGCGCACCTCGTCCGGCAATTTCAGCATCCGCACGAACATGGTCGGCACGAGCTGCGACTGCGTGACCTTGTACTTCTCGACAAGCTTTAAGAATTCCTCGGCGTCGAAGTGCTCCATGATGATGGAGGTGCCGCCGAGCGTGATCGCCATCATGTTGAAGCGCAGGGGAGCTGCGTGATAGAGCGGCGCCGGCGACAGATAGATGCTGTCGGACGACATGCCGCACATGTCGGCGCAGAGAATTTTCAACAGCGGGTTCGGCACGTCGATCGCCTTGCCCTCGAACTCCTTCTTGATGCCCTTGGGCCGGCCGGTGGTGCCGGACGAATACAGCATGTCATAGCCGGCGACCTCGTCCGCAATCGGCGTCACAGGCATCGCGATCGCTTCCTTGTCGAAGGAACGGAAGCCAGGCGCCGGCTCGTCAACCATGAAGAACAGCGGCTCGCCGGGTTCGCCCTTGATCAGGCCCTTGACCTTGTCGGCACATTGCGGCGTGGTGATGAAGACCTTGGCGCCGCAATCGTTCACGATATAGGCGATCTCTTCCTCAGTGAGATAGCGGCTGATCGCGGTGTAATAGAGCCCGGCGCGTTGTGCCGCCCAGCAGATCTCCATGAACGCCAGGCGGTTTTCCATCAGGAATGCGATGTGGTCGCCGGCCTTCAAGCCGAGCTTGCGGAACAATTGCGCGCCCTGGTTCGATAGCTCGTCAAGTTCGCGATAGGTGATCGCCTTGCCGGTGCCGGCCATTTGGTAGGCGATCTTGTTCGGCGTATTCCGGGCGTGGATCGAGGGGTGAGTCACAACCGTTTCCTCGGGTGATGCGTCGTCCCTGCGAACGCAGGGACCCATAACCACAGTTTTGATTTGTTGAAGGGAGCTGGAGCTCCAACTCGGCACAACCACAAATATCTGTGGTTATGGGTCCCGGCTCAAGGCCGGGACGACATTCGTTGGTGTGGCCGCAGACGCGAACCCTTCCTCCAGCTCAAAGCCTTTCCACGATCGTCACGTTCGCCATGCCGCCGCCTTCGCACATGGTCTGCAGGCCGTAGCGCTTGTTGTTCTGCTTCAGCGCATTGACCAGCGTGGTCATCAGCTTGGTGCCGGAGCCGCCGAGCGGATGGCCGAGCGCGATCGCGCCGCCATTGACGTTGAGCCTGTCAGGATCGGCGCCCGTCGTCTTCAGCCACGCCACCGGCACGGCCGCGAAGGCTTCGTTGACCTCGAACAGGTCGATGTCATTGATCGACATGCCGGCCTTTTCCAGCGCCCGCTTGGTCGCGTGCAGCGGGGCATCCAGCATGATCACGGGATCGCCGCCCATCATGGTCATGTGATGGATGCGCGCCAACGGTTTGACGCCGAGCGACTTCAGGCCCTTCTCGTTGACCACCAGCACGCCGGAGGCGCCGTCGCAGATCTGGCTGGCGCTGGCGGCGGTGTGCTTGCCGTTCTCGGCAATCAGCTTGACGCCCCTGATGCCGTCGAGGCTGGCGTCGAAGCGGATGCCCTCGTCGATATGGTGGGTGTCAGTCGAGTTGTCGGCGCGGGTAATCTGCAGCGGAACGATTTCATCCCTAAACTTGCCGGCTTGCGTCGCGGCAATCGCGCGCTGATGGCTGTTGTAGGAGTACTCGTCGAGCTGGTCCTTGGAGAGCCCGTACTTCTCCGCCATCATTTCCGCGCCGGTGAACTGGCTGAACACAATGTTCGGATATTTCGCCTCGATACCCGGGCTCTTGTAATGGCCAAAGCCGTTCTTGGCCGGCAGCGACGAAGCAAGCCCCATCGGCACCCGCGTCATCGATTCCACGCCGGCGGCAATGACGATATCCATCGAACCGGCCATCACCGCCTGCGCAGCGAAATGCAGCGCCTGCTGCGACGAGCCGCACTGCCGGTCGACCGAGGTGGCGGGCACGCTCTCGGGAAGCTTCGAGGCCATCACCGCGTTGCGGGCGATATTGTTGGATTGTTCGCCGGCCTGCATCACGCAGCCCATGATCACATCCTCGATCTGGGCCGGGTCGACGCTGGTGCGGTCGACCAGCGAATTGAGCACGGAAGCGGCGAGATCGGCCGGGTGCCAGCCTGCGAGACGTCCGCCCTTGCGGCCACCGGCAGTGCGTGCGGCGGCGACGATATAGGCCTCGGCCATGTCTGTTCTCCCTGAATGTTGTTTGTGGCTTGGAAAGATGGGCCGGATTTAAGGGGGGCTGCGGGATTTAGTCAATCAATCAATTAACTCTTGAGTGCAGCCGCGGCATGCGCTTATGTGCGGCCAGATTTCCCGCCCCTCAGCAGTGATGGGATCACCGTTGAATACCAGCGTACCGGCCAGGCTCCCGAGCGGCAAAAATAGCACCGCCGAGAAGCTGCTTGTGGCGGCGAGCGAGCTGATGATCGAGCGCGCCTCGATCGAAGTGTCGCTGTCCGACATCGCGCAGAAGTCGGGCGTCAATGCCGCGCTGGTGAAATACCATTTCGGCAACAAGGACGGGCTGTTGCTGGCGCTTCTGGCCAGGGACGCCGCGACCGAGATGTCGCAGCTCGAATATCTGATCAGCCAGCCAATCTCGCCGACGGCAAAGCTTCGCCTCCATATCGGCGGCATCATCCGCGCCTATCACCAGTTCCCCTACATGAACCGGCTGATCCACTATCTCCTGCACGAGAGCAGTCCGGAAGCCGCCGACGAAGTCTCGCAATTCTTTGTCGCGCCCTTGCTCGACTTTCACCGCCGCCTGCTCGCCGAAGGCATCAAGGCCGGCGAGTTCCGCAAGGTCGATCCGGTCATGTTTTACACCAGCCTGATCGGTGCCTGCGATCACCTGTTCTTCGGCCGCCACGCGATGTCGCGCGCGACCGGGGTCGGTCCGGTCACCGACGAGGTCTGCCGCGAATACATCAAGCACATGGAAGCGCTGATCTGCGGCGGGATGCTGGAAGAAGGGAAGGGGCGAATAGCGAGTAGCGAATAGACCCATTCGCCGCTCGCTATTCGCCATTCGCCAACTAGAGAAGAAAACACCCAAGGAAAGGTTCTCAAAATGCAGTTGAAAGACGTTGCCGTTCTCATCACCGGCGGTGGCTCCGGCTTAGGGGCCGCGACCGCCCGCGCCATGGCCGCGAAGGGCGCGAAAATCGGCGTGCTCGACCAGAACAAGGAGAATGCCGAGAAGGTCGCGGCCGAAGTGAAGGGCGTCGCCCTTCATGCCGACGTCACCAGCGAGGAGCAGATGAAGGCGGCGATCGCCAAGGCGGAAGCCGCTCATGGTGTCGCGCGCGTGCTGATGAACTGCGCCGGCATCGGCGGCTCGCAGCGCGTGGTCGGCAAGGACGGCGTCTATCCCTTGGAAAAGTTCGTCCGCATCATCAACGTCAATCTGATCGGCACCTTCAACGCGCTGCGCTTGTTCGCCGAGCGGCTCGCCACCGCGGCCCCCGTCGGCGAGGAGCGCGGCGTCGTCATCAACACCGCTTCCGTGGCGGCCTATGAAGGCCAGATCGGCCAGATCGCCTATTCCGCCTCGAAGGGCGGCATCGTCGGCCTCACTTTGCCGGCGGCGCGCGATCTCGCGAGCCTGAAGATCCGCGTCAACACGATTGCCCCCGGCATCTTCTTCACGCCGTTGCTGATGGGCCTGAACGAGGAAGCCCGCAAGAGCCTTGGCGCCCAGGTGCCGCATCCGGCCCGCCTCGGCGAGCCTGACGAATATGGCGCGCTCGCGGTGCACATCGTCGAGAACGCGATGCTCAACGGCGAGACCATCCGCCTCGACGGCGCCATCCGCATGGCGCCGCGGTAGGGCAAACTCGGTCGTCGTCCCCGCGAACGCGGGGACCCATAACCACAGCGCTCTCGTTGAAGCGCGATGGGTCCCCAGCGTAGCGCAACAACGAAGACCAGTGGTTATGGGTCCCGGCTCGCGCTTCGCTTGGCCGGGACGACGGTGATGCGGAGCGCCTCGTGACTCAACCGCTGGTGTTGTGCAGCCGCTCGGAAGATTTCAACGAAGGCATCAGGGCCTTCCTTGAGAAACGAAAGCCTGTCTATATCAGGCGATGACGACAAGATCCGCAAAGGACAAGAATTCCGGGAGACGCAATATGAGTGGGAGTGCAGCAAAGGTGCTGACAAAGCCGGCCTTCCGCAAGATCGAATGGCTGCCGCGCGACATCGCGGTCGAGCGTCGTCCCGATGGCGTCATCATCCTGAAGTCGCGCATTCCGCTGCAGCCTTACGAGAAGCATATTCCGGCGTCGCTTTCGAAATGGGCGAGGGAAGCGCCGGAGCGTACCTGGCTGGCGCAACGCGGCGGCGCTGAGCGGCAATGGCGGAAAGTCTCCTACGGCGAAGCCAAGCGCGTCGTCGACGGACTGACGCAGGGCCTGCTCAACCTTGGCCTCGCCGAAGGCCGTCCCGTTGCGATCCTATCAGGCAATTCGATCGAGCACGCGCTGATGACGCAGGCCGCGATGCAGGCGCGGCTGCCGGCGGCGCCGGTGTCGCCGGCCTATTCGCTGATGAGCCAGGATCATCTCAAGCTCAAATATCTCTTCAGCCTGATCAAGCCTGCGGTCGTGATGGTGCAGGACGCTCCGACCTTTGAGAAGGCGCTCAGGGCGATCGACCTGGCCGGCGTCACTGTGGTTCATGTCGCGCGCCCCCGCGAAGGTATCAAGAGTGTGTCGTTCGCCGAACTCGCGGCAACGCCGGCTACCAAAGATGTCGAAGACTCGATTTCAAAGATCACGCCGAAGACCGTCGGCAAGCTCTTGTTCACCTCGGGCTCGACCGGCATGCCGAAGGCCGTCATCAACACCCAGGAGATGATGTGCGCCAACGCGGCGATGATGATGCAGGTGCGCCCGCGCGACCCGAACGGGCCGGTTTCCACCTATCTCGACTGGATGCCCTGGAATCACACCATGGGCGGCAATGCGCTGTTCAACCCGGCGCTGATCGACGGCGGCACGCTCTATATCGACGACGGCCGCCCGATGCCCGGTCAGTTCGAGGAGACCATTCGCAATTTGCACGAGATATCGCCGACCTATTACGCCAACGTCCCCGCCGGCTACGCGGCGCTAGCTGCTGCGATGGAGAAGGACGACGCGCTGTGCCGCAGCTTCTTCAAGAACCTGACCGTGATGGCCTATGGCGGCGCGCGGCTGCCGGACGATCTTTACGACCGTATGCAGGCGCTGGCGGTGAAGACCACCGGCGAGCGCATCGTGTTCTACACCGGCTGGGGTTCGACCGAGACCGCGCCGACCTCGACCGGCACCTATTGGGACACTGAGCGCGTCGGCCTGATCGGCCTGCCGTTTCCTGGCGTCGAGCTGAAGATGGTGCCGTGCGGCTCCAAATACGAATTGCGCCTGCGCGGCATCAACGTCACGCCGGGCTATTTCGGCCAGCCTGAATTGACGAAGAAGATGTTCGACGAGGAAGGTTTTTACTGCATCGGCGACGCCGGCGTGTTCGTCGATGAGAAGGATCCGCTGCAGGGCATCATCTTCGCCGGCCGCGTGGTTGAAGACTTCAAGCTCACGACCGGCACCTTCGTCCATGTCGGCTCATTGCGCACCGATGCCATCGCGGCCGCGACGCCGGTGGTGCACGACGCGCTGGTCACGGGGCAGGATCGTCCGTTCATCGGACTTTTGGCCTGGCCCAATCTGCACGCCTGCCGGCAGATCGTGGGGAGTCTCGATGCGACGTTTGAGCAGGTGGTCAAGCATCCCCAGGTGATCGCCTGCCTGAAGCGTGGCTTGGAGGCGCATAACGCCTCCGCCACCGGCAGCAGCATGCGGATTGGCCGGGCGATGCTGATGGTCGAGCCGCCCTCGATCGACGGCAATGAACTCACCGACAAGGGCTACATCAACCAGCGCGCCGGCCTCGAACGCCGCGCCGCGCTGGTGGAGAAGCTTTATGCCGATCAGCCGGGAGAGGACGTGATCATTTTGAACTGATCGTAGGATGGGTAGAGCGCAGCGAAACCCATCAGCCGCGACCAAGCCGTTGATGGGTATCGCTTCGCTCCACCCATCCTACAGAGCCATCACCAACGCGAGTAACACGCCATGAACTTCGATTTCTCCGACGAACAAAAACAGATGCGCGACGCGGCGCGGAAATTTCTCACTGAGAAGTGCCCGCCGAAGGCCGTGCGCGAGGTGCTCGACGGAAAGGCGCCCTATGACAAGGAATTGTGGAAAGGCCTCGCCGAAATGGGCTTTCTCGGCGTCGCAATTCCCGAACAGTTCGGCGGCGCCGGCGCGGGCCATCTTGAGCTTTGCGTGATCGCGGAAGAAATGGGCCGCGCGAATGCGCCGGTGCCGTTCTCCTCCACGGTCTATCTTGCCGCCGAGGCGCTGCTGCTGGCTGGCTCCGATGCGCAGAAGCAGAAATGGCTGCCGAAGATCGCTTCCGGTGAGGCGATCGGCACGCTGGCGCTGTTCGAGGGCAAGGGCAATCCGTCGCCGAAGGCGATCAAGCTGCAGGCTTCCGGCGGCACGCTCAACGGCATCAAGAAGCCGGTGCCGGATGGCGCAATTGCCGATTTCGCCATCGTCGCTGCCCGGACCGGTTCGACCGGGCGCGATTCCGACATCTCGCTGTTCCTGGTCGACCTCAAGGCCGGCGGCGTCGAGGCGAAGCCGTTGACCAACGTCGATCCGACCCGCGGGCAAGCCGAGCTTACCTTCACGAAAGCCAAGGCCGAACCGCTGGGAGCGGCCGGCGACGGCTGGAGCATCCTCACGCAAGTGCTCGACCGCGCCGCCGTGCTGCTGGCGTTCGAGCAGGTCGGCGGCTCCGATCGCGCGCTCGAGATGGGCCGCGACTACGCGCTCGACCGTATCGCTTTCGGCCGGCCGATCGGCTCGTTCCAGGCAGTGAAGCACATGCTCGCCGACATGTACGTCTCGGCGACGCTGGCGCGCTCGAATTGCTATTACGGCGCCTGGGCGCTCTCGACCAATGCGTCGGAATTGCCGGAAGCCGCAGCGGCTGCGCGCATCAGCGCGACGCAGGCGTTCCAGCACTGCTCCAAGAACAACATCCAGGTTCACGGCGGCATGGGTTTCACCTGGGAGTTCGACTGCCACATGTACTACCGCCGCGCCAACGCGTCAGCGCTGACGCTCGGCAGCCTGTCGTACTGGGAAGATCAGTTGATCGATCGCATGCGCAAGAAGAACGCGGCGTAGGATTCACCCGGCGTCGTCCCCGCGAAAGCGGGGACCCATACTCCGCGGCCCCTCGGTTGGAATCAAGTTGCGAGAGACGGGACTACTATTTTGGCCGGTGGTTACGGGTCCCTGCTTTCGCAGGGACGACGGGCCAAGTTTGAAGGACGAAACCGATGAACTTCGACGACACTCCGCAGGAAGCCGCATTCCGCGCCGAGGCCCGTGCATGGATACAAGCCAACGCGCCGAAGCAATATGAGGAAGAACTTCGAAAGTCCTCGCTCGGCCGCACCGTGCTGAAGGGCACGAACATTCTCGAGGTCGCAAAGGCCTGGCAGAAGAAGAAGGCCGAAGCGGGGTGGGCCTGCCTGCACTGGCCGAAGGAATATGGCGGCCGCGGCGCCTCGCCGATCGAGCGGGTGATCTGGCAGCAGGAAGAGGGGCCGTTCGGGAAGCTCAGCGGCATGTTCATCATCGGCCACGGCATGTGCGGGCCGACCATGATGGCCTATGCCGGCGAGGAGCAGAAACGCAAATATCTGCCGCCGCTCGCTTCCGGCGAGAAGATCTGGTGTCAGTTGTTCTCCGAACCCGCCGGCGGCTCCGACGTCGCAGGGCTTCGCACCCGTGCCGAGAAGAAGGGCGACGACTGGATCATCAACGGCCAGAAGATCTGGACCTCGGGCGCGCACTATTCGGATTACGGTATCCTGCTCACGCGCACCGATCCCAATGTGCCGAAGCACAAGGGCCTCACGATGTTCTTCCTGGACATGAAGAGCCCCGGCGTTGAGGTGCGGCCGATCAAGCAGGCCAGCGGCCAGTCCGACTTCAACGAAGTCTATTTTACCGACGTGAAGATCCCGGACTCGCAGCGGCTTGGCGCCGTCAATGACGGCTGGAACGTCTCGCTGACCACGCTAATGAACGAGCGCATGTCGATCGGAGCAGGCGTGGCGACAGGCTTTCCGGAACTGTTCGAGTTCTGCAACAGCCTGATGCTGGAAGATGGGCCTGCAATCGAGGATCGCAGCGTTCGTTCGAGGCTGGCGAACTATGCGGTGAAGGCCAGCGGCCTGAGATACACCAGTATGCGCGCGATCTCGGCGCTCTCGAAGGGCGAGCGTCCGGGCCCGGAGAATTCGATCGGCAAGCTGGTGGCGGGATCGATGGTCCAGGAAGTCGCGATGTATGCGCTCGACCTGCAGGGCGCTGCCGGCGTGCTGAGCGGGCCGGAAGACGCCGAAGTTGCCGGCAAATTCCAGGCGATGCTGCTGCGCGCACCGGGCACCCGCGTCGAAGGCGGCACCGACGAGATCATGCGCAACATCATCGCCGAGCGCGTGCTTGGCTTGCCCGGCGACATCCGGGTCGACAAGGACGTGCCGTTCAATCAGATCCCGACCAAGGGAAGATAGATCACGTGTCCCGGACGCGGTGCGGCGTTCCCCCGGCGATGCGAAGCATCGTCCGGTACGCCGCTCCGCAGAGCCGGGACCCACACGATGCCAGTTTGATGGGCCCCGGCTCTGCAGCGCACCGCTTCCGCGCTGCGCTGCGTCCGGGGCACGTCTCCGGAGACAAAGGAGAAAGCCGCAATGAACTTCGACGATACGCCACAGGAAGCCGAATTCCGAGCCACGGCTCGCAAATGGATCGATGCCAACGCGCCGAAGCAATACGAGGCGGAGCTCTCAAAATCCTCGCTCGGCCGCATCCGGCTCGAGAAGGAAGATATCGTCGATGTCGGCAAGGCCTGGCAGAAGAAGAAGGCCGAGGGCGGCTGGGCCTGCCTGCACTGGCCGAAAGAATATGGCGGCCGCGGCGCCAGCCCGATCGAGAAGGTGATCTGGCAGCAGGAAGAGGGCGTTTACGGCAAGCTGACGCAGCCGTTCCAGATCGGCGAGGGCATGTGCGGCCCGACGGTGATGGCGTTCGGCAGCGAGGAGCATAAGCGCTACTATTTGCCGAAACTCGCTTCCGGCGAGCACATCTGGTGTCAGCTCTTCTCCGAACCCGCCGGCGGCTCGGATGTCGCGGGGCTGCGCACGCGCGCGGAGAAGCAGGGCGACAACTGGATCGTCAACGGCCAGAAGATCTGGACCTCTGGCGCGCACTATTCCGACTACGGCCTGCTGATCACGCGCACCGATCCCAACGTGCCCAAGCACAAGGGCCTGACGATGTTCTTCCTCGACATGAAGAGCAAGGGCGTCGAGGTGCGGCCGATCAAGCAGGCCAACGGCATGCAGGAGTTCAACGAGGTCTATTTCACCGATGTAGTGATTCCGGACAGCCAGCGCCTTGGCGCGGTCGGCGACGGCTGGAACGTGTCGCTGACCACGCTGATGAACGAGCGCATGTCGATCGGCTCGCGGCTCGCGACGGGTTTTCCGGAAATGTTCGAGTTCTGCTCGAACCTGATGACCGATGACGGGCTTGCAATCGACGATCCCGCCACGCGCTCCAAGCTAGCGAGTTGGGCCGTGAAGGCGAGCGGGCTGAAATACACGAGCTACCGCGCGATTTCGTCGCTGTCGAAGGGCGAACGGCCGGGCCCGGAAAACTCGATCGGCAAGCTGGTGTCGGGTTCGATGCTGCAGGATATCGCGACCTATGCGATGGATCTGCAGGGTGCGGCCGGCGCGCTCACCGGCGCGGATGAGGAAATGGCGCGCGGTCAGTTCCAGCAGATGCTGCTCTCTTCGCCCTCGATGCGCATTGCCGGTGGTACCGACGAGATCCTGCGCAACATCATCGCCGAGCGCGTGCTCGGCCTCCCCGGCGACATCCGTGTCGACAAGGACGTGCCGTTCAACAAGATCCCGACCAAGGGGCGCTGATCTCTCGCTAAGGTGCGTTGATTTCTCGTGTCCCGGACGCGGTGCGGCGCGCAGTGCCGCTCCGCAGAGCCGGGACCTACACTGGACGGGCCCCGGCTCAGCAGCGCACCGCTTTGCGCTGCGCTGCGTCAGGGGCACGAAAGCGAGCAAGGCCATGGATACTGCCGTGAACCAACAAGACCGCATCGACGTGCTCGAAGACCTCCTGAACGAGCGATACTCCGTGCGCGCGTTCCTCCCGCAAGAGGTGCCGCGCGAGACCATCGAGCATGTCCTCAAGGTTTCGCAGCGCACGGCGTCATGGTGCAACAGCCAGCCCTGGCAGGTGCTGATCGCGAGCGGTGAGGCCAAGGAGCGCTTCCGCAAGGCGATCTATGCCGAGGCCGCTTCCGGCGCCAAGGACGATCATGACTTCACGCCGCCACGCGAATATCTCGGCGTCTATCTCGAACGCCGCCGCGAGAGCGGCTTTCAGCTCTACAACACGCTCGGCATCGCGCGCGGCGACAAGATGGCCTACGCCAAACAGGCGCTGCAGAACTACAATTTCTTCGGCGCGCCGCATGTCGCGATCATTCATACCGACGAGCCGCTTGGCATCTATGGCGCGGTCGATTGCGGCGCCTATGTCTCTAATTTCATGCTGGCGGCGCAGGCGCTCGGCCTCGGCACCATTCCGCAGGCCGCGCTGGCGCGGCATTCCGGATTGATCCGGCGTCACTTCAATCTGGCGGATGATCGGCGCGTGGTCTGCGGCATTTCCTTCGGCTATGCCGACCACGCTCACAAGGTCAACAGCTACCGCACGTCGCGGGCGAGCGTAGCCGAGACGGTGACGTTTGTGGACGCGTAACACTCGATCGTCATGCCCGGGCTTGACCCGGGCATCGACGTTCTTTGCCACTGTTGCCCAAGTAAGACGTGGATGGCCGGGACCCGTGTCCGCCATGGCTTCGCCGGGCCACGAGCGCACTCGGCCCGCCGAAGCTTTAGCGAAGGCGGCAAGCCCGGCCATGACGAAGAAAGCGCAAGCGGCAGCCTAACCCAGCAATAGCTCGGCGACTTCGTCCGAAAACCGCTTCTTGATTCCTGCGATCATCACCCACTCGGGATCGCCTGGGATGGCCGTTGCGCCCGGCATGCCGTGATCGAGCAGGGCGCGTGCGCAGCCGAGCCAATCGCCGCCCTCGACCGGCTCGTTGCAGGAGGCCCAGCCGAGCGTGCCGGATGCATTGTCGCCGTGGCCGTGCCGCTCGGTCCAATCAGCGCCGTGTTCGAGCAGGAAGCGCGTCAGCGCGGCGTTGCCGCGGAACACCGCGAGATTGAGCGCGGATGCATCCCAGTCGCCGCCGCGCACCGCGATCGGCCAGCCGAGCCTGACCATCAGCTTGACGACGTCGTCGGCGCCTGCCGCGGCCATATCAGGCAACAGTCGCAATTGCGCCGGCGACAGCGAGGTCGGCAGATCGGGGCGGTGCGAAGCCACCGCACGTGCCTCGGCTTCGTCACCGCGCGCGCATGCGGCGACAAAGCGTTCATCGTCGGAAATCTCAGGCGCATCGGTTCGCGCTCGCAGCAGCGCGGCAGCCTCGGTAAGCCCGAACTGCAGCGCCAGCCGGTACGGGCTGAGGCCTTCCGGCGTGGAGCGCGATGGATCGGCCCCCGCATCCAGCAGGGCCTTCACGTGACGGGGGCGGCGGTGGTAGATGGCCCATGCGAGCGGTGAACCCCAATCGGTCAGCGGCTTATTCCGCGCCGGCTCGTTCGGATCGCCGCCATGCTGCAGCAACAGTTTTAGCGCGGTATCGTCTTCGAGATCGATCGAGCGGTAGATCGCGTTGCTCTCTGCGAT
Source organism: Bradyrhizobium sp. AZCC 1578 (assembly GCF_036924675.1). Taxonomy (NCBI): domain Bacteria; kingdom Pseudomonadati; phylum Pseudomonadota; class Alphaproteobacteria; order Hyphomicrobiales; family Nitrobacteraceae; genus Bradyrhizobium; species Bradyrhizobium sp. AZCC 1578. The sequence goes on along the minus strand of NZ_JAZHRZ010000001.1, from coordinate 3,312,036 downwards.
CCGTGCGCCGTGCTCCAGCAATAGCCGCGTGCACGCCGGATTCTCCAATGAATGATAAAGCGATTCGCCGTCATTGGGATCTGCTCCCGTTTCGAGCAGCAATTTGGTCAGCGTCGGATCATGGTTGCTGCCGGCCGCGCCATAGAGCGTCGAGAGCGGATAGCGTTGGTCGGGCTCGTTCAGCGATCCAGGCGGCCAGCGGCTGTAGATGTGCTGGTTGACGTCGGCGCCTGCCGCGATGAGCGATTGCGCGCAGCGATGCAGGCGCTCGCGAAGTTCTTCCACGCGCAGCAGGCTCGAATGCGCGACCGCGAACAGCGGCGGCAATCGCAGTGGGCCGCCGGGACGGTTGATCCAGTCCGGATCGGCCTGTGTCGCTCGCCGCAGCGCGCTTTCGTCGCCGGTCGCGCAGGCGAGATAAGGATCGCCCGCGACGAGTTCGGGATCATCGGCCAGGATGCGCAGCGCGACGCGCGGGTTGGCGCGGTTGGCCGCGCCGCTGACGTCGCCGGAATAGATGAGCTGCGCCCAGTGCAGGACGCGAGCGGCGCGCTCGTTGCGCGCTGCCATCTGCACTTCGACGTATTGTTTCAGGTCAGGCCATGACGCAAAGCCGTCCTCGCGCGCGATGCATGATTGCGCGTCGTGCAGGCGAAGTTCGAGGGACGCAATGTCGCCATCGCTGCGGCTGGCCGCCGCCGGCAGCGCATGGCGAAACCGCGCCATCGCCGCCGGATCGCGGCTTCGATACAGGCGGATCAATTCCTTGGCTTGTTTCTTCAGATGATCGAGATTCAATCGATCGGGAGACCGGTTCATCAGACACCTCCGTGCATGACATCGCCGACGGCCCGCAATACCGGCTGCACAAAGGCTCTAGCTGTCGCTCGAAAGCTGCAAGTGGGTTCAACCCTTCCCGCGGGCCCGGGCGCGGCTTGCACCGCAGGCGCCACAATATGGCTGCAGCGGGCAGGGGTCAACGTGTCAGGCAAGCGGAAAAATCCCGGTCGCTGGCGCGGCCGGGATCTTTCTTACAAGCGCTGGTTTGATCAGTAGGCGCAGACGTTCACGGTGCGCAGGCGCATGCCGCGGCGGGTTTCGACCCAGCGCTGCTGCAGGCAGCCGTTGAAACCGGTGTCGACATAGACGCCGCCGAAGCCGACGCCGATGGCAGGACCCCAGCCGTAGCCATGGGCCCAGTGATGGCCGTGGTAGAAGCCGCCGGCGGAAGCGGGCGCTGCAGCGGCAATGGTCAGCGAGGCGGCGGCAATCAGTCCGAGGGTAACCTTGCGAAACATACTCATTCTCTCCAGTTGCTTGGCACGAGGCCGTTGTTGCGTCCCTGCGCATCAGTCGGATCAGGCGCGGCTTGCGTTCACGTGCGAAGGGGAGAATCGTGTTTCAGGAGTGTTTCGTGGGACGAGATTTTCGGACATTCTTTCGATCAGGATGTGCGCTCCGCACTGTCTGATAGCGGGCGGCCATGGCTTGTGTGAGCTCGGCCATCTTGTCGCGCAGCTCGGCTGGTGCCAGCACCTCGGCCTCCGCGCCGAGGCGCAGCAGTTCGGCGGCGGCATGCCACACCGTTTTCCCGATCGGCACGACGGCAATCCGCCAGCCGGCCGCATCGGCAGTCTCCTCGATACGGGTGCGCGTCCTCACATAGGGCTGGCTCAAGGCGTCGAGCAGTTTTACGCCAAACGGCGATAGCCGGACGGTGGCGGAGTCCGGATGCATCTCGGCTTCGAGCCGAAGCGTTGCGGCTTGCCAATAGGCAGCGAGATCGAAATTGGTGGGCCAGACGAAACGCTCATCCAGAACGTTGCAATCCAGAACGCGCGCGACGCGATAGGTGCGCACGCTGCCGTCGATGTGTCCGGCGAGATACCAGCTTCCGCCCTTCAGCACGAGCCCGAGCGGCGCGACGCGGCGGCGCTTCTCGGCCCTCCAGCTCTGGTAGCGGATTTCGATCAGGCACTCGCGCAGCAGCGCGCTGGCAATCGCACGCAGATGTTTGGGCTGCTCGGCCTCACCAAACCAGCCTGGGGCATCGAGATGAAAGCGCTCCTGCATCCGGCCGGCATTCGGGCGCAGATTGGCCGGCAGCGCCGCCATCAGCTTGGTCTGCGCCGCCATCATTGCGGCGTCGAGGCCGAGCGCGGCTGCAGGCCCTGGCAGTCCCGTCATGAACAGCGCCTCGGCCTCCGGTTGCGACAGGCCATTCAGCCGCACGCGATAGCCGTCAAGCAGGCGATAGCCGCCTTCCGCGCCGCGCTCGGCATAGATGGGGATGCCGGCGGCGGCGAGTGCATCGATGTCGCGATAGATGGTACGCACCGAAACTTCGCAGGTATCAGCGAGTTCAGGCGCGGTGACCTGTCCCCGCGCCTGCAAGGTGGTGAGGATGGAAAGCAACCGGCTTGCGCGCATGGCTTCTCTTAAACCATACCTGACACAGGATGTCAGGTATGGTCGGGCATAGAGGGGGGGACACCCGTGGGGGGAAAAGGAGACTGCCAATGACCAGCAAGGATCGCATCACCCTTTACTACTCGCCGCAGACCCGCGCGACCGGCACGCGGGTGCTGCTGGAGGAATTGGGGGCGCCTTACGATCTTCATGTCCTGAACATGAAGGCGGGCGAGCAGCGGCAGCCGGCCTATCTCGCCATCAATCCGCTGGGCAAGGTGCCGTTGATCCGCCATGGCGAGGCGCTGGTGACCGAACAGGTCGCCATCTACATCTATCTCGCCGACCTGTTTCCGGAAGCCGGGCTGACGCCCGCGCTTGACGATCCCAGGCGTGGCCCGTATCTGCGCTGGATCGCCTACTATGGTTCGTCCTTCGAGCCAGCTCTGATCGACAAGTTCATGAAGCACGAACCGGCACCGCCGACGCAATCGCCCTATTCCGACTACGACTCCATGCTGGGCGTCCTGGAGACGCAGCTTTCCAGGGGGCCTTATCTGCTCGGGGACCGCATGACGGCTGCCGATATTCTCTGGGGCGTCGCGTTCAATTGGACGATGATGTTCGGCCTCGTGCCCGAAAAGGACGTGTTCAAGGCCTATGCCGAGCGCATTACGTCGCGGCCCGCCTTCCAGCGGATCAGCGCCGCCGATGATGCCATGGCGGCGCAGCACGCCGCGGCTTGCGGGTGAATGGCGCGACGAGGTTTGATCGCTGGATGACAAAGACAGTTTACACCACCAACTGCTTCAACACCTTCATCCAGGTCGCGGAGGATTGTCCCGCGCGTAGCGGCGAGGAACCGCCGGCCCGCGCGGGCAATCCGACGGTTGCCGGCCTGCAGTACAAGATGATTGTGGAAGCGCCCTACAAATACACGTCCGACGACGTGATATTCGCGACCTCCGCCCGCGGCCGGCAGCTCGGTGCCAAGGCGACGAAGCAGGAGCTAAGCCTTGCCCGCGAGGAATTCTTCTCAAAAGGGCAGGCATGCCTGAGAGCGTCGGGCCTCGGCAAGCGCTTCGGCTGGGGCGTGCACGCCGATGACGAGGGGCGCGTCGCGATCCATGCGGTTGACAGCAAGCGCTACCAGGCGCTTGCGCGCGATCCTGCTATCCAGCAGGTCCGGGCGATGCGTACCAGGCGTGCCTGAACTTTTCGCTCAGAACTTCGGCGGCCGCTTTTCCGCGAACGCCTCGATGCCTTCCTTGATCTCGGCGCTGCGCATACTTTCGCGATGGCGCAGGTCGGCGGCCGCTTCGTCAAGCTTGCCGCGGGCGAATTCGTTGATGGCGCGCTTCATGCCGCGCATCGCCAGCGGCGCGTTGCCGGCCAGGATAGCGGCGAGACCATCCACTTCCTCGTCCAGCATCTCTACCGGCACCATGGCAGTGAGGTAACCGATCCGCAGCATTTCCGGCGCGGCAATTTTCTGCGCGGTGAGAAACAGCATCTTTGCATTGTCGACGCCGAGCCGCGAGACGTAGCGCCTAATTCCGCTCTTGTAGTAGTGCAGGCCGAGCCGCGCCGCCGGCATGAACATTTCGGCCGTATCGACCCCGACACGGAAATCGCAGGCCAGCGCCAGGTCGGTCGAGCCGCCATAGACGCCGCCATTGAGCCGGCAGATCGTTGGCACGCCGAGGTCCTCCAGCCGGTCGACCACTGCTTCGAATGCCGATCCCGCGCTCGGCTGTTCCTTCTCGCTGGTCGCTCGGTCCGCGACCGAATTGAGATCATAGCCCGCACTGAACGCGCGGTCGGTGCCGGTCAGCACCAGCACGCGGATCGCGGGATCGGCCTCGATCCGGTCGAACAGTTTCATGAGTTCGCCGAGGTCCTCGCTCTGCAGCCGGTTCAGATGTTTCGGCCGGTTGAGGCGGATGGTGGCACGCGGGCCGCTGATCTCGAGGATGGGCGCGCTTGCCGCCTCGGCTGTATCGGACATTATTCGCTCCATTGTTCAGCCGTCATCGCGAACGAACCGTGCCTGCCGCCGGGAAGGCCGTCAACGATGCCCTCGCGCCCGCTGCGCCAGGCGGTCGGGTTCGGGCCGCTATATGGACGTGAATTTTACCCGGGAATAGTGAGAATCCCGACAAAACGTCGCCTTTTCCTCGTATACCAAAAGGGCCCTGCGGGCATTACGATAGTGGGCGCCGCGGCAGAATCGCGAAAAATTCACGCCCTGAAGAATTTGGTTGGCTTCCAATGGATACGTCTCATCTGGCACAACACGCAGGAACGGCGGGCGCGCTGTTCGCAACAATTTTCGTGGTCGCCACCACCACGATGAAGACCATGATCCCGTTGCGGGTCTTCGGTATTCTCGCCAACGTCATCCTGATCCTGACGGCGATCCCGGCCCGCAACTACCTGGTCATGGTGGTGCAGCTCGCCATGCTGCTGGTCAACTCCTACCGCCTGCATCAGATGCTGCAGTTGGTGCGCGACGTGAAGAAATCAGTCAACAGCGACCTGTCGATGGAATGGCTGAAGCCGTTCATGACCGAACGCAACTGCACGGCCGGCGAGATCCTGTTCTACAAGGACGAGAAGGCCGAGGACATGCTCTATATCGTCAGCGGCAAATTCAAGCTGGTTGAATCAGGCATCGTGCTGCCGGTCGGCGCCATCGTCGGCGAACTCGGCATGCTGTCGCCTTCGAACACGCGAACCCAGACGCTGGAATGTATCGAGAGCGGCCTCATCCTGAGCGTCAGCTACACCAAGGTCGAGGAACTTTACGTGCAGAACCCCGCGTTCGGCTTCTACTTCCTTCGCCTTGCCAGCGCTCGCCTGTTCCAGAACCTGGACGCGGCGGAAAAGCGGCTGGCTCAGCATTTGGCGTCCACCGCCGAGCCGAAGCCTGCGTAGAGGCCGGAGCACGGAGAGTGTCAGACCGCGGGTTCCTGTCGTCTTTACGTTATCTCCTAGCCGATTTCATCGGCGAGGATGACGACGAGCCGCCATTCCTGCCCGAAGGACTGCCGGAGCCGGTGATGGCGGTGGCGAGCGAGGCCATCCATCTCCTCATCGACTATCAGGGCCCGAGCTACGCCCGGCTCTATGTCGACCGGCTGCGGCGGTTCATCGGCAAACGAGGCGTCGACGACGTGATGCTCGGCGAAATAGCGCGGCTGATGGCGGTGCGCATGAGCTATCAGGACCCGATCCGGATCGCGCAGCTCAAGCTCGCCGAACTCAATGGCCCGCCCGGCGCGTCGGCCGGGTCCGTGGATATCAGGAAATTCCGGCTTGAAGAGCTGATCGGCGTGCTTCCCGCCGTCATTGCCGAATACGTCCTGGATGCGCTGGAATGGGCCGGATGGTCGCACAAGCGTGTCTCCATCCGCTTCAGTACGAAAAGCCGCTTCGGCATTCGCCGCCTCAAGATCGAGGCCGGGCTGCGGCGATGGCGGCTGCTTTCGGTGCGTTATGCCAAGGAGCGGGTCTGGGTCGAACGCTGGCTGCACATGATCGACCGCAGCCTGACCAAACAACCCCAAGCCGCGCCCACGATCATCCGGACCGCGACCATGATCGAGGGCTATGGCGACGTCTATCGGCAGGGCATGGCGGACTGGAACGCGATCATCGACGGGCTTGCCAAGCCGACCTTCGATGGCGTGCTGGCCTTGTCAGATCTCGCCGGCGCGATAGCCGAAGCGCGCGCCGCCGTCTCGCCCGACCCGCGGCAGGCCGCGCTCAAGCGCAAGATCGCCGAGATAAGGGCACGGGTGTCCGTTAACGTGTAGCGTGGGCAAAGGAGCGTGAGCGACGTGCCCACCATCTATCCATGCGCGAGGTCCTGATGGTGGGCATGCTTACGCGCTCTGCGCCGTCTTTACGACCACGACCTTGTCGTCCTGCGGAAGGTCCTGCGCGGCATGCCGCTTGAGATGTTCGCGGCGCAGGCCGATTTCGTCGCGCACGAATTCATAGCCGAGCTTGAAGGTATCCAGCCCGTCGCTACTGATGGTGCCGTCGCGCAAGCCGATCACCACGCCGCGCAGGATCGCTTCCAGCTCGTCCTGCAGTTCGTCGAGCGCGTCGAGAGAGTTGGCGTATTCGACGCGTTCGCCGATATCGAGAATCGCGGTCGCGAGCTGGCTGGCCTTCTCCGGCGCGATCCGGGTGATCTTGGCGTAGATGGCGGCAAAGATCGAGCCGATGATGCTGAGCGCCAATAGCGCCACATACATCAAATCGCTGTAGCGCTCGACAAAGGACTTGGTGTCGTCGTTGATGTATTCGGCAGCGCCCGGATGCGCCACGACGAAGGCGTCCTTGTCGGTCTCTGCGGGCTCGATCTTTGAGGCAAAGCCGTCGGGTAGCGCAAGCTCGGCCTTGTTCTCGTAGATGATCCGCGCAAGATCGCCCACGGTGGTGGTCGAGAGCTTGGATTGGGCGACCAGCAGCCATTCGAGCCCGATCGTCTCGACGTCTTCCGCAGGGACGGCGGGGGAGGCGGACAGCATTCCGGTCGCCACCGTCTCCTCCGAGATCGCCGGGTACTTCCTCGCGATCGCTTTTGCCGATTCGATCGCGTTCAGTGTAAAGCTGCCGCGTCTGGCATATTGCGCGTAGCTCTTGTCCTTTACGATCTGCGAGGCGTGCGCGATCTTGATCACGGCGCCGAAGCCTGCGGCAAACAACTGGTCGAAGGTTGCGCCCGGCGGGGCCATCTGGACCCGCGCCGCATCCGGGGTGTCAGAGAGCTCGAGAATGTTGCGCACCAGCGCCGGCCCGCTCTCGTTGTCGGCTATGACGGCAATCTTCTTTTTCTTCAGTTCCGCGATGGATTTGATTTTCTTGCCGTTCGGGCTGATCAAGAGAAGCAGGTCGTGTTCGAGGATCGCCAGCGCGCGGGCGCGGGGCGGAATCCTGGCGTCGGTGCGCAAGATCGCAAGGTTGGCCTCCTTGCGGTCGAACTGCGACAACGCCCTGGCATTGTCGCCGTTGGGCACGATCTTGAGCCGCAGCCGCGAGGAGTTGTTCTTCAGCACCGTCGCCAGCCGGGCGGCGAAGCGCGCCTCCGGGCCGCTGGTATCGCCGACGGCAAATACCAGCGTCTCGGAATTGCGCAGCAGCGTCCGGCCACCCCACACCACGGCGGCGGTCAGGACTAGCGTCAGGATGGAAAACAGCAGGATCTGGGTCCGGTTGCTTTTGACGGCCCGCATGCGGCGACGCGGCATTTTCGGATGCGGCGTTGCGGCTTCAGCACTCATGGCGCGTACCCGGGGATCAGGGACGTGTCGCCGGCCGAGCCGGCGCCGCGGGCCGTCCGAATGAATTCGTAAATATATACAAAAGGATGATAATTTTGCCCGCGGGCCGATGATAGCCGTCTCCCATGGGATTGCAAACCGCGCCGGCCGGGTAACCTTAACCCCGGGGACCACGCTGCGGGAGGTTGCCGCAGTATCGCAGTTCCGCCACACCGTGCGATTTTCAGACTACCCACAGGTGCATTCCGCCGCGGGAGATGTCATAAATAATGCAACGTTCGAATAGTCCGGGTTTGACAAGAACATTGCGCTGACAGCCTAGGCCCCGGTTTTTCGCCATCTCGTCAGTCCCAGCCAAAGGGCGTCAGCTTTGTTGTTTCCTTCGATGTCGTCCTCGATCCCGGTAGGTGCGCTGATCGGATGGATGCTGCTTCTCACGGTGAAGCACGTCATTGCCGATTTCATGCTGCAAACTTCCTGGATGGCGATCGGCAAGGATCAAAAGACCGGCTGGGCGATGCCGCTGCTTGCGCATTGCCTCGTGCACCTCGCGGTATCGCTGGCGTTGATCCTGATCGTCGCGCCGCGATTCTGGTTCATCGCGTTTATCGATTTCTTCATCCACATCACCGTCGACCGCCTCAAGGGGATCATCGCCTCCCGGTTCGGCGTCACCCTCGAGAACGAGCATCCGTGGTTCTGGACGCTGATCGGCGTCGATCAGGCGCTGCATCATCTCACCGGTTTCGGCCTGGCAATTTTCATGGCGGCGAACTGACCCCGCCTGGCGGGCATCAGTCCAATCTTCTCCGAATTCGGAAGGCGCACCCACGCTGGCACGAATCACGTTCTGATTCCGGTTCAGGCTTCACTGGCAAGCGCCCCGGAACACTACTGGCGCAGGTGGTTAACCCTTCATTAGAGAATTACACGGCATCTTCCGAAAAGGGAGAACCGCAATGTTTTCAAGCCGCGACGCCTTCGAGAACGATTTCTGTCCGGTCCGGGACGAGCTGCTGGGCGAGATGTATCGCGCCAATCCGCACGGGCTGTCGCTGCTGGTGGAAAGCGTTTCATCCGACGTCCGCGCCATGCTGGCACTGTTCTGCTACCGCCGCAGCCACCTCCACGCGTTGGCCATCGCCATCGCGGCGAGCTGCACCGAACGCGAGCTGATCCATTTCGGCGGCCGGGTCGGCTCCACGCTCTACGCGTTGTCGCGCGAACCCGCCGCGCGTTCCGCCTCATCGTCATCGCACGGCGGCCGCAAGCCGATCACCCTTTCGACCAAACCGCTCTCGACCTTCAAGCCGATCGAGGATGAGATCGACGACGAAGATTTTGCCGAAGCGGTGACGGCGTAGGCTCTATCCGTCGTCCCCGCGAACGCGGGGACCCATACGCCGCGGCCGCGGTTATTGGGCACGCGGGTCGACGGCCTTCTTCAACAACGCGACCCTGTGGTTGTGGGTCCCTGCGTTCGCAGAAACGACGTCCAACACCGGCAATCCGTGCCGCTTTCGCGCCATCGCGCATTCCACGTCACCGGGCATGCAGGTGCGGCACACCTCGGGCCGCACCGCGTAGACCAGGCACGACGTCGTCTCGCCGACCTTGCCTGACAGCGCCGAACAGCGATCGCCCTCGCAGCGCATTCCCGACAAGCGTTCGTTGACGAATTGTTCCGGGATCAGGTCGAGCGCGGCATCGTCCTCGGTGGTGAAACGCGGCCAGTTCTGCGAGTAGCTGCAGCAGGCGCCGCAGGCTTGGCAGGGATTTTGGTTGTCGGCGGCGATTCCTTGCATATTTCAGCGTTTAGCCCGGAATGACGGCCGCGACCAGCGACCGGCCTCAGGTATCCTTCGGCGCTTCCCAGACCAGGCTCCGCCGCCATTTCGCCCGCAGGATATCGCGGCGTTCCGGATATTTTTCGTCGTGATAGACCGCGTCGACGACGCGGTCGGTACGGAAGCTGCGGAAATCCTTCCGCAGTTCGCACCACGCCGCCAGTATCCGCACCGCCTCGTGATAGCCGACCGCGATCGGCCAGATCGTGCGCTGGCTGTCGCGGCCATGCTCGTCGCGATAGTTCAGCGTGATCTTTTTGCCGTCGTGGATCTGCGCCCGTGTCCGCACCATGTCGATGCGGTCGGGCTCCCGGTTCCATGCCCGTCGGGCGCGGCTGGCCGGCTCCAGCACGAATGGCCGCAAGCGCTCCGGCACCGTCTCGGCGACTTTCGCCATCAGGTCCTGGGCTGCGCGCGCCAATGCCGGATCGGCGTGGCCGACCACCCATTGCGCGCCGAGCACGCAGGCCTCGATCTCATCTGGCGTGAGCATCAAGGGCGGCAGGTCGAAGCCTTTTTCCAGGATGTAGCCGACGCCGGCTTCGCCGCGGATCGGCACGCGCTGTTCGATCAGGGTCGTTATATCGCGGTAGATGGTTCGCTTCGAAGTCTCCAGCTCCGCCGCGATCGCGTCCGCGGTCAAAGGCTTCCGGGTGCGCCGGAGCACCTGAATGATCTGAAACAGCCGGTCGGCCCGTCTCATGGCTCGTCTCTTTTCCTGATCGATGGCCCGCGATGCTGACAGCATGTTGGCAGCAGGGGTTTTGTATATCGGGACAACACCTCAATTAAAGGGAACTTGTCCATGACGATTTTCAGCGAATTCGGCTTCCGGCAAAGCCGCGGACCCCTCGTGAATACCCACCGATTTGCATTGGAACAGCTCGTTTCCATCCACTGCGTCACCACCGACCTGCGCTGGGCGATGGTTGAGCTGGCATGGCGGTCGCTCGTCGCCGTGTGCGCCCTGGCGCATGAGCAGCTTGCGTCGTGGGCGCGCAAGCCCCGTTCGCCGCGGCAGGAGGAAGGCGGCCGGCACTGCTGCTGCTGACACCATGGTGGCAGCAGGGGGGCGCTAGCCTCGGGCGCGTTTTTGAGATCGGGAGACCAGCATGATTACCCTTTTCGGCTTCGGTGCCGGCTTCGGCCTGCCGGAGATCAGCCCCTTTGTGACCAAGACCGAGGTCCAGCTCAAGATGGCCGGTCTTGCCTATCGCAAGGAGAAGGCCAAGCCGCCGGCTTCGCCCAAGGGGCAGTTGCCGTACATCGTCGACGAGGCCGAGACGATCGCCGATTCCACCTTCATTCGCGCGCATCTGGAAGCCAAATATGGTTTCGATTTCGATGCGCCGCTCAGCCTGCAGGCGCGGGCACAGGCCTGGGCGTTCGAGCGGATGATCGAGCATCATATCTATTGGGCGCTGGTCGGCGCGCGCTGGGTCGATGGCGACAATTTTGCCAAGGGCCCTGCGCATTTCTTCGATAGCGCGCCGGCGCACTTACGCGAGAAGATGCGCGAGGACGCCCAGTTCCGCGTCGCCGAGAACTACCTGCTCAGCGGCCTCGGCCGCCATGCGCCGGATGAAGACATCGATCTTGCCGCGCGCTCGTTGTTTGCTTTGTCGGTCCAGCTCGGCGACAAGCCGTTCCTGATGGGCGAAACACCCTGCGGCATGGACGCCACCGCGTTCGGCGCGCTCGCCGGAATCCTGACGCCGTTCTTCGAGTCGGCACTACGGCAGCGGACCGAGCAGTTCGCCAATCTCACGGCCTATGTCGACCGGATGATGCTGCTGTACTATCCGGAATTCGCCTGGGCGCCGGTGCAGCAGGCCGCCTGATTACGACGTTGCCGCTGCGGGCCGGCCCTGCAAAGCGGCCAGCTCGCTCTCAAGTTCGGCAATGCGGGCGTCGCGCACGGCCAGCGCCTGTGCGACGTCGGCGGCGTCGAACTTCTGCGGGATGTGCTGCGGGCAGTTGGTTTCCCACGCCGCAATCTTGAACAGGATGACCTGCTCAGGCCGCGCTTTGTAGCCGTGCGGCATCAGCGATTTCGTGAGCGCCGGATCGTCCTCCACCACGCGCGCCTCGCCCCAGATCTTCACGCGCCGGCGATGCGCATAGTCCATCACGAAAATATGTGCCTTCGGGTTCTCCGATAGATTGCCTTGGCTGATGTACTGCCGGTTGCCGCTGTAATCGGCGAACGCAATGGTGTTGTTGTCGAGAATTTTGACAAAGCCCTTCGGCCCGCCGCGGTGCTGGATGTAAGGCTGGCCGTCGGCCGAAGCGGTCGCGAGATAGAAGCTCGTGGTTTCCGCCAGGAAGCTGGCGAGGTTTTCGTCGATCTCGACGCGCCAGCCGCCGCGCGCCTCGACGCTGGCATAGGCCTCGCGCGAGCCCTTGCGGGTCTGGATCGCCTTCACCGCCGGCGTGAAGGCGACATCGCTGGAATAGGTGTGAACGTCAGACATCTGAGCCTCCCGCGGAGCGCCTAAACGACCGTCCTTGGGCTTCAAGATGGACGTTCCCGTAACTTAAACAATCTTTGGAATTGACACTTCACTATTGCTGGATATGCAATAATAGGCATGGACCGGCTCGATGCCATGCAGGCCTTTGTTGCGGTGGCCGACCTGCGGGGCTTTGCCCCCGCGGCGCGCAAACTCGGGCTGTCTCCGTCCGGCGTGACGCGGCTGATTGCGGCGCTGGAGGATCGTCTCGGCGCACGGCTGCTGCAGCGGACGACGCGGCAGGTGACGCTGACCGACGCCGGCTCACGCTATCTGGAGCGGGCGCGGCGGATCCTTGCCGACGTCGAGGAGGCCGAGGGCGCCGTCGCGGGCGAGCGCACGCGCCCCGAGGGGCAGCTCGTCATCTCGGCGCCGGTCGGGTTCGGCCGGCTGCATGTCAGCGCAATCGTGACCGCCTACCTGAAGCGCTATCCCGAGGTCTCCGTCGATCTCCGTCTGTCCGACCGCATGATCAACCTCGTTGAGGACGGCGTCGATCTCGCTGTTAGAATCGGCCACCTGCCCGACTCGACGCTGGTGGCGCGCCATGTCGGCGAGATGCGGCGGATCGTGGTGGCTTCGCCCGGCTATCTCCGGGCGCGCGGCGAGCCGCAGCGGCCACGGGACATCTCCGCGCATGACACGATCCAGTTCGGCGCCATGACGGCGGCGCTCGACTGGCGTTTCGTCGAGGACGGCCGCGAAATACGTGTCGCCAGCACGCCGCGGTTCGCCACCAATAGCTCGGATGCCGCGATCCAGTATGCCGAGCAGGACGGCGGGCTGACGCGGGTGATGGCCTATCAGGCCGCCGAATCGCTGAAAGCGCGGCGCCTCAGAATCGTGCTCACGCCGTTCGAACAGCCCGCGATGCCGATCCACATCGTCTATCCGACCTCGCGGCTATTGTCGGCGAAGGTGCGTACCTTCGTCGATCTGGTGACTGAAATAGCCGACTGGCATTTCGGGTAGGTACCGTGCCCCGGACGCGGCGCTACACCGGCTCCTTCTTCGGCACCACGCGAAACGTCGCATTGGCCCGCGCGATCACGACGTCGTCGGCCTTGATCAGGCTCTGCGCGAAACAGATCGTCCTGCCAGTCTTGACTACCTCGCTCTCGACCGCGAGCCACTGCCCGACCTCCGCGGTGCCGACGAAATCGACCGCCAGCCCGATCGTCACCAGCGACGACACCCCGCCCATCACATGCGCGCAGCTATGGCCCATGCCATTATCGGCCAGCGCCGCAATCAGTCCGCCGTGAATCAGCCCCCGGCCGTTGGTGTGCGGTTTTGCCAGCCGCAGGCCGATGATGATGGCCTTGTCGGTCTTCTTCGAATACAGCGGCTCCCAGGGATCGGTAAGCGGGCTCTTGCGGGTGTGCGGCTCGAAGCCTTGGGGAATGTCGGATGCGGTCATTGGCGGCTCGCGGTGTGACGATGTTTTCAATCATTGAACGCAAGGCGCCAATCGAAGTCACCACCTACAAAGTTTTAAACGGGATTACGACGGGTGTTTGAAATGCACGGGGCTCTTCATTCGTCATTGCGAGCGGAGCGAAGCAATCCATCGTCCCGCATACGCGGGTGCATGGATTGCTTCGTCGCTTCGCTCCTCGCAATGACGGAGAAAATATTGCGCGCAAACGTCTAAAACGGCAGCCCGACATAATTCTCCGACAGCGACGCGGACGCCGCCTTCGAGTTGACGACGTAATCCAGCTCGGCGAGCTGAATCCGTGCGCCGAATTCGCCCTGGTCGGGGAATTTGTGCAGCATCGAGGTCATCCACCAGGAGAAGCGCACGGCCTTCCAGATGCGCGACAATGCCTTGGCGGAATAGCCGTCGATGCCGGCCGAAGACTTCTCATCGTAATATTCGCGCAGCGCCTGCGAGAGGTAATGCACGTCGCTGGCGGCAAGGTTCAGGCCCTTGGCGCCGGTCGGCGGCACGATGTGGGAGGCGTCGCCGGCCAAAAACATCCGGCCGAACCGCATCGGCTCGGCGACGAAACTGCGCAGCGGCGCGATGCTTTTTTCGATCGAGGGGCCGGTGACGAGTTCGTCGGCCGCCTTCTGGTCGATCCGGCGCTTCAGTTCGTCCCAGAAGCGCTCGTCCGGCCACTGGTCGATATGATCGTCGAGCGGACACTGCACGTAATAGCGGCTGCGCCGGGTCGATCGCATGGTGCAGAGCGCGAACCCACGCGCATGATTCGAGTAGATCAGCTCGGGGCTGACCGGCGGCGTCTCCGAGAGGATGCCGAGCCAGCCGAATGGATAGATCCGTTCAAAGCTCTGGATCGCGGACGGCTTTACGCTGGCGCGGCTGACGCCATGAAAGCCGTCGCAGCCGGCGATGAAGTCGCATTCGATCTCGTGGGTGACGCCGTCCTTGACGTAGCTGACGCGTGGGCGGTCGGTCTCGAAATCGAGCGGTTTGACGTCAGCGGCCTGGTAGATGGTGGTGAGGCCAGCCGCCTTGCGCACGTTCATCAGGTCGAGCGTCACCTCGGTCTGGCCGTAGATCATGACGGTCTTGCCGGTGGCGCCGTGCAAGTCGATGCGGTGCCGCGCGCCGCCAAACGCCAATTCCAGACCATGGTGGACCAGCCCCTCGCGATGGGCGCGCTCGCCGGCGCCGACCTCGTCGAGCAGCGCCACCGTGCCTTCCTCGAGCAGGCCGGCGCGGATGCGGCCGAGCACGTATTGGCCTGTCTGGCGCTCGAGAATGACGTTATCGATGCTGTAGCGGTGAAGTAGTTGCCCAAGCAACAATCCTGCCGGACCTGCACCTATGATTGCGACTTTTGTCCTCAATACCCGCTCCTCCCGGTATTATAGGTTTCAAGCCGGCGGTTGCCCCCAGGCTTGCAATGGTAGTTATCTTGCAATGGTAGTTATATCATATAACGGTTTTGGCAAAGGACATTGGCGCGAAGCAGTATGAGTGTACTTCGCGGCGGTGCACATGGCGACCAGGAGAAGAGGAGACGCCGCGGCTGAACGTTCGCCTTGAAAAGGCGGGCGAGTTAGATAACATGTTAATTAACGAGGTCGGGCGATCGAACAGCCCGCGTGCCAAGGGAGAGGATGCCGATGAGGAAAGCATTTCTGGCGATGCTGCTGGCCGCCAGCGTGACACCTGCGCTGGCGCAGGAAAAAACCTTCGAACTGAAACTGTCGCATTGGGTGCCGGCGTCGCATCCGCTGCAGAAGGCGCTGGAGGAATGGGGCGCGGCGGTCGAGAAGGAATCCGGCGGCACCATCAAATACAAGGTGTTCCCGGCGCAGCAGCTCGGCAAGGCATTCGATCATTACGACATGGCGCGCGACGGCATCGCCGATGTCACCTACATCAACCCGGGCTATCAGCCGGGGCGGTTTCCACTCATCGGCGCCGGTGAATTGCCCTTCCTGATGTCGGACGCCAAGGGCGGCTCGATGGCGCTCGACGCCTGGTATCGCAAATATGCCGAGAAGGAGATGAAGGACGTCAAGTTCTGCCTGGCCTTCATCCATTCGCCGTCGACCTTCCATTCCCGGACGAAGAAAATCGTTACGCCCGAGGACATCAAGGGCATGAAGATCCGGCCCGCCCACGCCACAATGGCGAATTTCGTCACCCAGCTCGGCGGCACCAACGTGCAGTCCTCGGCGCCTGAGGTGCGCGACATCATCGAACGCGGCGTCGCCGACTCTGTTACCTTCCCATGGGGGTCGGTGGTGCTGTTCGGCATCGACAAGGTGACGAAGTATCACATCGAAGCGCCGATCTACGTCACGACCTTTGCCTTCGTGATGAACAAGGACAAGTACAACCAGATGTCCGACAAACAAAAGAAGGCGGTCGACAACAATTGCAACACGGAAGCCGCCGGCCGCGTCGGCGAACCCTGGGGCAAGTACGAGGATGCCGGTGTCGAAAAGATCAAGGCGATGACCGGTCACGAGGTCTACAAGCTGACGCCGGAGCAGACCGCGCAATGGAAGAAGGCGGCCGAGCCGCTGGTCAAGACCTGGGGCGAGGGCGTCAAGAAGAATGGCGGCGATCCGGACGCGGCGCTGGCCGAACTCAAGGCCTCGCTCACCAAGTACAACGCGCTCGCGCAGTAGAAACGCAAGCGCTCTTGCCGGCGGCAGGAATTCTCCTGCCGCCGTTACTCCCGCCATTGCCAGCCGTTCGGAGCGGACATGAATCGCGCGTGGATGGATCGTTTCATCGATACGATCGAATGGATCGCCGCCGGCTTTGTCGGCATCGTGGCGCTCAACATCTTCATCGGCGTCCTCTTACGCAACACGCTGAACTACGCGATCCCGGATTCGTTCGACATCGGGCGCATGCTGCTCGGCATCCTGATCTTCTGGGGCATCGCCGCGACCAGCTATCGCGGCGGCCACATCACGGTCGATCTGATCTGGGCCAATGTCGGTCCAAAATACCAGCGCATGATCGACGTGTTCGCGACGCTGGTGCTGCTGTTCGTCGTCACCGCGCAGACCTATACCCTGTTCGACAAGGTGCGCGGCACCTACAACGACAATGTCCTGACGTATGAAGTGCATATGCCAACCTGGCCGTTCTTCGCGATCGCCTGGGCCGGCGACGCCGCCGCTGTGCTCCTGATTGCGATCCGCACCTGGCGGCTGGTCTTCCATCCGGAAGACATCCATGACGCCAAGATCAAGACCGTGGAGTAGGACGGGATGAACACCGATACCGTCGCGGTTCTGGGATTTGTCGCGCTCTTCGTGCTGATGCTGCTGCGCGTGCCGGTCGGCATGGCGATGGGCCTCGTCGGCGTCTGTGGCTTCGGTTATGTGGTCGGCTTCACGCCGGCGCTCAAGATGGTTGGCCAGACCTCGATGCGCACGGTGACCGACTACACCTTCGGCGTGATTCCGATGTTCCTCTTGATGGGAGCATTCGTCAGCAATTCCGGCATGAGCCGCGAACTGTTCCGCGCCGCCAACGGCTTTGTCGGCCATCTGCGCGGCGGGCTTGGCATTGCTACCGTCGGGGCCTGCGGCGGTTTTGCCGCGATCTGCGGCTCGTCGGTGGCGACTGCCGCGACGTTCTCGGCCGTCGCCTATCCGGAAATGCGGCGCTATGGCTATCCGCAATCCTTTGCCACCGGCGTGATCGCGGCCGGCGGCACGTTGGGCGCCATGTTACCGCCATCGACGGTGCTCGCCGTCTACGGCATCATTACCGAACAGGATATCGGCAAGCTGTTCATCGCCGGCATCATCCCCGGCCTGCTCGCCATTGCCATGTACATGCTTACGATTTCGCTGATCGGCTGGTTCCGGCCGGACTTCCTGCCGGCGGGTCCGCGAACCAAATGGCGCGATCGCTTGGCCGGCCTGAAGAACATCTGGGCGCCGGTGCTGCTGTTCATCTTCGTGATCGGTGGGCTGTACGGCCTGCCATTTCTGCCGCGCTTTACGCCGACGGAGGCAGGCGGCGTCGGCGCCACCGGTGCGTTCCTGATTGGCATAGTGACGGGAAGGCTGGACAAGCAAAAGATCCTGGGCTCGTTACTGCAGGCGACCCGCACCGCAGCCGCGGTGTTCACGGTGCTGATTGGCGCGCTGATCTTCGGTTATTTCCTGACGGTGACGCAGACTCCGCAGAAGGTGACGGAACTGCTCACCGGCCTCGGGCTCGGTCCCTACGGCATCCTGGCGCTGATCATGGTGATGTATTTGGTGCTGGGCTGCCTGATGGATGCCATGGCCATGATCATCCTGACGGTGCCGATCATCTTTCCAGTGATCGTGCACCTCGGTTTTGATCCGATCTGGTTCGGCGTCATCATCGTGATGACGGTAGAACTTGGCCTCATCTCTCCGCCGATTGGCATGAATGTCTTTGTCATCAAGAGCGTCGTCAAGGACGTGTCGTTCTCCACGATCTTCCGTGGCGTGATGCCTTTCGTGGTGACGGACTTGATCCGGCTGGTGATCCTGATCGCATTTCCACTACTGGCACTGTGGCTGCCGCAGCGCATGGCCGGATAGAGCATGGGTGGCGCCGATGAGCCCGCAGCTTGAGACCAGATACGTCTTCACCATCACGGCCCGGATCGGCGAGGTGACTTCGGTCGGCGAGATCGGCACCGGCGTGCGCCGGATCATTCCGATCATCGGCGGCGAGGTGAAGGGGGAGAGGATCAACGGCAAGGTTCTTCCCTTCGGGGCGGACTTCCAGATCATCCGCCCGAACGAATTGATCGAGCTGGAAGCCAAATACGCCTTCGAGACCGACGACGGTGCGGTGGTCTATGTCGAGAACAAGGGCCTGCGCTTCGGTCCGGTCGAACTCCTGCAGAAGCTCAAGCGCGGCGAGCCGGTCGATCCAAAGCTGATCTATTTCCGCACCGTGCCGAAATTCGAGACGGGTGCAGAGAATATCGCTGGCTGATGCAAAACCTCTTCATCGCCTCCGCCGCCCGCCACGCCGACCGCGTCGTCATCGACGTGCATCAGGTGCTGTGAGCGGGGTTTCTTACCCTCCCCCTCCAGGGGAGGGTAAGCAAACGTCATATTGACTCGCGCCAAAATCGTTATAAAACATAACTATTCTCGAGAGGAAACAATATAACCCCATGGGAAACGCTTCCACCGCCACCGCGGGTCAATCCGACCTGCTCAAGATCGAGCAGAAGGGCGCGGTGCTGACCGTGGGCCTCAACCGTCCGGCCAAGCGCAATGCACTGAACGACGGCATCATCCTCGCGATCCAGGATTGCTTCTCCAATCTCCCCGATGGCACAGGCGCGGTGGTCATCCATGGCGTCGGCGACCATTTTTCTTCCGGCCTTGACCTGTCCGAACTGACCGAGCACGACGCCACTGAGGGCCTGCGCCATTCGCAGATGTGGCACCGGGTGTTCGATCGCATCCAGTATAGCCGGGTCCCCGTAATCGCGGCGCTGAGGGGCGCGGTGATCGGCGGCGGGCTGGAGCTGGCCTGCGCCGCGCATATCCGCGTCGCCGAACCATCGGCCTATTTCGCGCTGCCCGAAGGCCAGCGCGGCATCTTCGTCGGCGGCGGCGGATCGGTGCGGCTGCCGCGGCTGATCGGGGTGGCGCGGATGATCGACATGATGCTCACGGGGCGGGTCTATTCGGCGACCGAAGGCTCGGCCTACGGCTTCTCGCAATACCTCACCGAGGCCGGCGGCGCACTGCCGAAGGCGCTGGAACTGGCGGAACGCGTGGCGGCGAACGCGCCGCTGACCAATTTTGCGGTGCTGCAGGCGCTGCCGATGATCGCGGAGGCCAACCCGCAAACTGGTCTGCTGATGGAATCCCTGATGGCAACCGTGGCGCAAAGCGACAAAGAGGCCAAGCGCCGCATTCGTGCGTTTCTCGACCACAAGACCGCAAAGGTGAAGCCGACCTGACATGAGCGCCAAGCCCAGCATGTCCGCCTCGACCGATTCAGCCGCGCGCGCCGGTCATCCGCTGCGCCCGATCTCGTTCGGCACGCCCGCGGTGCATGTCGAGCGCCGCGACGACGGCACCATCTATCTGCGCCCGAAAGCGCAGTTGCGCGACTATCCGGTGCGCATCACCGATCGGCTGCATCATTGGGCCGCAGCGGCGCCCGATCGGGTCTTCATGGCGGAGCGCAACGCGGCACGGGGCTGGCGGCAGATCACCTATGCGGAGCTGTTGACGTCGTCGCGGCATATCGCGTCTGCGCTGCTGACGCGCGGCCTTTCGGCAGAAAGGCCAGTCGTCATCCTGTCCGGCAACTCGGTCGATCATGCGCTCATAGCGTTCGGCGCGCTCTATGCCGGCATTCCCTTCTGTCCGGTATCGCCGGCCTATTCGCTGGTATCGCGCGACTACGGCAAGCTCAGCTATCTGATGAAGCTGTTGACTCCCGGCCTCGTGTTCGTCGACGACGCGACGAAATTCGCCGATGCGCTCGCCGCCAATGTGTCGTTCGGGACCGAGATCGCCGCCTCGCGCGGTGCGGTGGTGCCCGGCCGCGATGTCACGACGCTTGCAGATCTGATGGCGACGCCACTGCATCCGCGGCTCGACGCGGCGCACGAGGCGATCGGCCCGGACACGATCGCAAAGTTCCTGCTGACGTCGGGCTCGACCGGCAACCCGAAGGCCGTGATCAACACGCAACGCATGATCTGCGCCAATCAGGTGATGCTGCGCGAGACGCTGGCGTTCCTGAAGGACGAGCCGCCGGTCATCGTTGACTGGCTGCCGTGGAATCACACCTTCGGCGGCAATCACAATATCGGGCTGACGCTCTATAATGGCGGCTCGATGTATCTCGACGAGGGCAAGCCGATGCCCGGCGGCATCGAGGAGACCGTGCGCAATCTCCGGGAGATTTCGCCGACGGTCTATTTCAACGTGCCCAAGGGCTATGAATCGCTGTTGCCCTATCTGCGCGACGATTCGGCCTTGCGCAAAAAGTTCTTTGCGCGGCTGCATGCGATGTTCTTTTCGGGCGCGGCGCTGTCGGCCTTCGTCTGGAACAGCCTCGACGAATTGTCGGTCCAGGAAACCGGCTATCGCGTGCCGATGCTGACCGGGCTTGGTGCCACCGAGACTGCGCCGTTCTTCATGTCGGTCAATCCGGTGACCAGCCGCTCCGGCCATGTCGGGCTGCCGGTTTTGGGCAATGATGCGAAACTCGTGCCCAATAATGGCAAGCTGGAGGTTCGCGCCAAGGGGCCGAACGTGATGCCCGGCTATTGGCGTCAGCCCGATATGACGGCGAAGGCTTTCGATGAGGAAGGCTTCTACAAGATGGGCGATGCGCTCAAGCCGGCCGTTGCAGATGATTTCGACGCCGGCTTCGATTTCGACGGCCGCATCGGTGAGGACTTCAAGCTTGCCAGCGGCACCTGGGTCAGCGTCGGCCCGTTACGGGCGCGCTTCGTCGCGGGCTGCGCGCCGCTGGTGCGAGACGTCGTCATTGCCGGCATTAACCGCGACGAAATATCGGCGCTGGTGGTGCTCGACCTCGACGGGTGCCGCCTGATCAATCCGACGCTTCCGCAAGACGACCTCGCTGCTGCGGCGTCCGATCCGCTGATCGTCGCGGCCTTCCGCGAACGCTTTGAGAAGCTCGTCGCGGGCGCAACGGGTTCATCGACCAGGATCACGCGCGCGGTGCTGCTCGATACGCCGCTGTCGATCGATCGCGGCGAGGTCACCGACAAGGGTTCGATCAACCAGCGCGCGGTTCTGGAGAACCGCAGCGCGCTGATCGAGGAGATCTATTCGCCCGCGCCACCAGCGCAGGTGATCACGCTGTAACCGAATTCGTGCAAAGCTTGTCAGGGAGAGCACCATGCAGTTGAAGGACCAGGCCGCCATCGTCACCGGCGGCGCATCGGGATTGGGCGCGGCGACCGCGCGCCGCCTCGCGGCGCAGGGCGCCAAGGTCGCAGTCTGCGATCTCAACGCCAGCCTGGCAGAGGCCGTCGCGGCCGAGATCGGCGGCGTCGCCGTGATCTGCGACGTTTCCGATGCCGCCTCCGCGGAAGCCGCGATCGCGAAGGCGGCGGCGGCCCATGGTCCGGCGCGCGTGCTGGTGAACTGCGCCGGCATCGGCGTCGCCAAGCGCGTGATCGGCAAGGACGGCCCGATGGCGCTCGGCGATTTCGACAAGGTGATCAAGGTCAACCTGATCGGCTCGTTCAACATGCTGCGGTTGGCGACCGCTCCGATGTCGAAGCTCGAGCCGCTTGCGACCGGCGAGCGCGGCGTGGTGATCTCGACCGCCTCGGTCGCGGCCTATGACGGCCAGATCGGTCAGTCGGCCTATTCGGCTTCCAAGGGCGGCATCGTCGCCATGACGCTGCCGATCGCGCGCGAACTGGCGCAGTTCGGGATTCGCGTGCTGACCATCGCGCCGGGCCTGTTCCTCACGCCGCTGCTCGCCAACCTGCCGCAGGAAGCGCAGGATTCGCTTGCCGCCTCGATCCCGTTCCCGCGCCGCCTCGGCCAGGCCGACGAGTTTGCCTCGCTCGCGCTGCACATGATCGACAACCCTTATCTGAACGGCGAAGTAGTGCGGCTCGATGCCGCGCTTCGCATGGCGCCGCGCTAGGGTATTTCATCCCATGTTTGTCAACCGGCGCGATGTGCAGATCCAGTGGGGCGATTGCGACCCCGCCAACATCGTTTACTACCCGCGTTATTTCGCGATGTTCGACGATTCCACCTCGATCATGTTCGAAGCCGCCGGCTTTTCGAAACAGGATCTCATCCGCAAATATGGCCTCGTCGGCATTCCCATGGTCGACACAAGGGCCAAATTTCATATCCCGTCCACCCATGGCGACTGGATCCGGATCGAAAGCCGGATCGAGAGCTTCAAGCGCTCCAGCTTCGAGGTGGTCCACAACGTGTTCAAGGATGAGGCATTGGCGATCGAGGCGTTCGAAACCCGCGTGCTGGTCGGCAAGCACCCGGACGATCCCGCGAAGCTGAAATCGGCGCCGATGCCGCCGGAGATCATCGAGCGTTTCATGCGGGGCTGACTTACTATCCGGCATGACCTAAAGAAGGGGCTGAATTAAGGGCCCGGTTTTGCTTAAGACTGCAGATAATAATCCAAGGGAGGAATGAATGAAGAAGGCTTTTCTGTCCGCGGCGGCCGTCATCGCGGCCCTCGCCCTGCCGGGGGCGCCGGTCATTGCACAGACCAATGAAATCACGATCGGCATCACCGTCACCACGACCGGGCCCGCGGCGGCGCTGGGCATTCCCGAACGCAACTCGCTCGATTTCGTGCCGAAGGAAATCGGCGGCGTGCCGATCAAGATCATCGTGCTCGATGACGGCGGCGATCCGACCACGGCTACCACCAATGCACGGCGCTTCGTCACCGAGTCGAAGGCCGACATCATCATGGGCTCCTCGACAACACCTCCGACGGTTGCGGTCTCCACGGTTGCGAACGAGGCGGGGATTCCGCATTTCGGCCTGGCGCCGCTCCCGATCAACGAGGCGCGCATGAAGTGGTCGGTCGCGATGCCGCAGCCGATCCCGATCATGGGCAAGGTGCTGTACGAGCACATGAAGGCGCACGGCATCAAGACAGTGGGCTACATCGGCTACTCCGATTCCTACGGTGATCTCTGGGTCAACGACTTCAAGACCCAGGCCGTGCCCATGGGCCTGACCATGGCGACCGAAGAGCGCTTTGCCCGTCCGGATACGTCGGTCGCCGGCCAGGTGCTGAAGCTGGTCGCCGCCAATCCCGACGCCGTTCTCATCGGCGCTTCCGGCACCGCAGCGGCGCTGCCGCAGACCACGCTGCGCGAGCGCGGCTACAAGGGCCTGATCTACCAGACCCACGGCGCCGCCAGCATGGACTTCATCCGCATCGCGGGTCCTGCGGCGGAAGGCGTGATCATGGCTTCCGGTCCGGTGATGTCGCCGGAGTCCCAGCCCGACAGCGCGCTGACCAAGAAGCCGGGTCTCGCGCTCAACACCGCCTACGAAGCCAAGTATGGTGCCAACAGCCGCAGCCAGTTCGCCGGCCATTCCTACGACGCCTTTGAGGTGCTCAAGCGCGTGATACCGGTGGCGCTGAAGAAGGCCAAGCCGGGCACGCCGGAATTCCGCGAGGCGATCCGTCTGGCGCTGATCTCGGAGAAGGAAATCGCGGCAAGCCAAGGCGTCTACAACTTCACCGAAAAGGATCGCTACGGCCTCGACGACCGCTCGCGCATCATCCTGACCGTGAAGGACGGTAAGTACGTCCCGGCGAAGTGAGATCGTGACCCTCATAGATGAGGTCTGACAGGCTAGATGGGCTGCGCGGAAGCGCGCCCATCCAGTCCCTAAATCCCGCTTACGCCCTCGTGCTGGAAGCCGAGATAGCTCGCCGCGACGCGCTGGTTGCTGGCGATATCCTTGGCCGATCCGGACAGGATGAATTCGCCGAGTTCCATGACGTAGGCGCGATCGGCGATTTTAAGCGCCGCTTGCGCATTCTGTTCGACCAGCAGCACCGAGACGCCGGCCGCCCGCAACTCACCGATGGTGCGGAAGATGTCGGCCACGATGATCGGCGCGAGACCAAGGCTCGGTTCGTCCAGCATCAACAGTTTTGGCGCGCCCATCAGGGCGCGACCCATCGCCAGCATCTGCTGCTCGCCGCCGGAGAGCGTGCCGGCCAATTGCTTGCGCCGCTCCTTGAGCCGCGGAAACAGCGTGTAGACCCGCTCGAACGACCTTGCCGCGGTTGCCTTCGGAATCCGGAAGGCGCCGAGCTGCAGATTGTCCTCGACATTCATGGTGCCGAACAATTCGCGGTGCTCCGGCACGAGACAGAGGCCCGCCGCGACGCGATCCTCGATGTCGAGCGGGGTCATGTCGGTGCCGGCGAAGGCGGTGGCGCCCTTGAGCGGCAGCACGCCCATGATGGCATTCAGCAGCGTGGTCTTGCCGGCGCCGTTGGCGCCGATGATGGTGACGATCTCATCGTCGGCGACGTCGAGCGAAACCGAGCGCACGGCTTCGACCTTGCCGTAGGAAACGTGGGCGTCGGAGACCGATAACAGCGCACTCATGCGGTAGCTCCGAGATAGGCCTTGATCACATCGGGATTGGTCTTGATCGCATCCGGCGTGCCCTCGGCGATCTTGGTGCCGAAATCCAGCACCACGACGCGGTCGGCGAGATCCATCACAAAACCCATGTCGTGCTCGACCAGCAGCACTGACATGCCGCCGTCGCGCAGTTGACGGAGCAGGGCAGCGAGCCGCTGCTTTTCCATGTGGCGCAGTCCCGCGGCCGGCTCGTCGAGCAGCAGCAGCAATGGATCGACGCACAGCGCGCGTGCAATCTCGACAATGCGCTGCTGGCCGAGCGACAGGCTTCCCGCCAACTGGTCGATCTGGTCGCCCAAGCCGACGCGCTCGATCTGGCGGGCGGCTTCCGCCAGCAATTTCGCCTCGTTGGCCCGGTCGAGCCGGAGCATGCTGGAGATCGCTCCCGCAGACCCCCGCAAATGCGCACCGATCGCGACGTTCTCCAGCACGGTCATGTCGGGGACCAGCTTGACATGCTGGAAGGTGCGCGCGACGCCGAGTTTGACAACCTCCTGCGGCGGAGCGTTGTCGACCTTGTTGCCGAGCACCGAGATGGTGCCGCCGGTGGTCGTCAGCACGCCCGTGATCAAGTTAAAGGTCGTGCTCTTGCCGGCGCCGTTGGGGCCGATCAGGGCGACGATCTCGCGGGCCTGGACGTCGAAGGAGACGTCGTTGACGGCAATCACGCCGCCGAACTGCTTGCGCGCCTTCTCGATCTGCAGCAGGACGGCGGACGAAGCCTGTGCGCGCACGGGCGTGGCAAGCGGAAGCGACGCATCGGGCATCCTGCGGCCCGGTTGGATCGGCAGTCGCGACATCAGCCAGGGCCAGACGCCGGTCGGCGCGAGCTGCAGCAGAACGACCAGCAGGATGCCGAACACGATGGTCTCGAGCTGGCTCTGGCCGCCGAAGATATAGGGCAGATAGCTTTGCAGGATCTCCTTGAGGATCACGACGATGCCGGCGCCGAGCACCGCGCCCCAGACATAGCCGGCGCCGCCGACCACTGCGATGAACAGATATTCGATGCCGGCCTGCGCGCCGAACGGCGTCGGATTGGCGGCGCGCTGGAAATGCGCATAGAGCCAGCCGGACAAGCCCGCGAGCACCGCCGCATAGATGAATACCAGAAGCTTGGCGCGCGGCGTCTGCACGCCGAACGCTTCGCCGGCGATATGCCCGCGCCGCAGCGCGCGGATCGCGCGGCCGGTGCGGGAGTCCAGGAGGTTGATGGTGAGGAGCGCCGAGACCAGCACCGCGATCCAGATCGCGAAATAGATCGTGCCGGGATCGAGCATCCGGAAATTGCCGATCGAGAGCGGCGGGATGCCGGAGATGCCGTCATTGCGGCCGAGGAATTCCAGCTTGCTGAACAGGTAAAATAGGCCGATGCCCCAGGCGATGGTGCCGAGCGGCAGATAATGGCCGGACAGCCGTACCGTGACGATGCCGAGCAGGACCGCGGCGATGCCGCTGACCACCAGCGAGAGAGGCAGCGTCAGCCATGGCGAGACACCATAGGCCGTGGTCAATACCGCCGTGGTGTAGGCGCCGAAACCGCAGAAGGCGGCTTGGCCGAACGAGGTGAGGCCGCCGACGCCGGTCAAGAGCACGAGGCCCATCGCCACCAGTGCGGCGAGGCCGATATTGTTGAGCAGCACGATCCAGAATGGCGGGATGCCCGGAATAAACGGGATCGTTGCCATCACGAGCGCGAAGATGATGAGAGGGGTGCGCTGGTTCATCGTCGTCAATCCTTCTCTTCCTCGACCGCGGGCGCTGCAAGCGAACGCAGCACCAGCACGGGAAGGATCAGCGTAAAGACGATGACCTCCTTGAAATTGCTGGCGTAGAACGATGAGAATGCCTCGACGCTGCCGACCAGCAAGGCTGCGACGGCCGTAAGCGGATAGCTGACGAGCCCGCCGATGATCGCGGCAATAAAACCTTTCAGGCCGATCAGGAAGCCGGTGTCGTAATAGAGCGTGGTGATTGGCACGATCAGGATCCCGGAAATCGCGCCGATCAGGGATGCCAGCAGGAAAGCAATCTGCCCCGATAGCGTGGTGCGGATGCCGACGAGGCGGGCGCCGAGGCGGTTGACGGCGGTAGCGCGCAACGCCTTGCCCATCAGCGTGAAGCCGAAGAACAGCCAGAGCGCGACAATGAAGGCGACGGTTAGACCGTACACAGCAAGGCTCTGGCCGGTGAAGCGCAGTGGGCCGATCGTCAGCGCGGCATTCGACAGCGCCGGCCCGCGCAGGCCCTCGGCACCGAAGAACACGAGGCCCAGGCCCTGCAGCGCCAGATGACAGCCGACGGAGGCGATCAGCAGCACCAGCACCGAGGTATGGGCGATCGGTTGAAACGCGATGCGGTAGAGGAACAGCCCGATCGCCGCGACGATCAAAAGCGACAGCGCGATGTTGACCGCAATCGGGGTCTTGGGACCGGCAAGGCCGTAGGTCAGGGCCAGGATCGCGGCGGGGAGAGCGATGTTGAGGGCAAAGGCGCCCGCGACCCGCTTGGGCCGTAGCGATCGCCGCGCCTCAAACAGGTCGAGGCCGAACGCGACCACGCCCATGGCCATCGCCAGCTTTGCGGTGCCCGGCACCTGACCGGTTGCCAGCATGGCGTAGCTCAGCGCGCCGAAGGTCACGAATTCGCCCTGCGGAATCAGGATGACGCGGGTGACGGCAAACACCAGCACCAGCGCAAGCCCGAGCAGCGCATAGATCGCGCCATTGGTGATGCCGTCCTGCAGCAGGAACAGCATGATCGTCGTATTCAAGACTGGCGCTCCCCCTAAAAGCGTCGCCGGTCCTGACCTGTCGCGGTCCGCCGGCCGTCCCATATCTCGGCAGTTGAAAGGCGCCGATATTTGATATATCCAATAACAATTATCAAATATAACATCAAGGCCCGGTCAACCGGCCGAGCTTTTTCGGGGCGAGCCTCACGCCATGACAGTTTCCAAGGCAGCGACCGATGTCGTCAAGTCGTCGCGCGGCAACGGCAAGGAAATCGCCGATGGCGCCGCGGAGAATGCCGGGCTGCAACTGGGCGAGCTGGCCGACCTGCTCGGCTATTCGCTCAAGCGCGCGCAGCTCAAGGTATTCGAGGACTTCCTGCGCTGTGTCGCGCCGCTGCAACTGACGCCGGCGCAATTCTCGGTGCTATTGTTGCTCGATCGCAATCCCGGGCGCAACCAGACCGAAATCGCCAACACGCTCGGCATCCTCAGGCCGAATTTCGTCTCGATGCTGGATGCGCTGGAGAGCCGCGGCCTCTGCGCCCGGATGCGCTCGACCAACGACCGTCGCTCGCACATCCTGGTTCTGACGGACAAGGGAAGGGCGGTGCTGGCGCGCGCCAAAAAGCTCGTTGCCAGCAAGCACGAGGCGCGTCTCAACGAGTTGCTGGGTCCCGCCAACCGCGTCGCGCTGCTCGAAATGCTGTCGAAGATCGCGGCGGAGTTTTGAGGGACTAACACCGTCATTCCGGATTCGCGCTTCGCGCGCTCCGGAATGACGAACCGTGCAATCACGCCGCGACGATGCGGCCTTGAGCCCCTCGCGGCCCCCGCCCGACAGAAACTGCCGCTCGATCTCGGCGGCGGGAAGCGGCTTGCTGAACAGGAAGCCTTGCATTTCCGTGCATCCCTCGGATGCGATGCTGTGGAGTTGCTCCGCGGTTTCGACACCCTCGGCGGTCGCCGTCATGCCCATTCCATTGGCGAGCGCGGCAACCGCGCGCACGATGTTTAGCGAGCTCGAATTCTCGGTGATGTTCTTGACGAACGAGCGGTCGATCTTGATCTTGTCGAACGGAAAGCTTTGCAAATAAGTCAGCGACGAATATCCGGTGCCGAAATCGTCCATGGCGATCCGGATTCCGAGCGCGCGCAACTGATGCAGCAGCGCGAGCGTCGCTTCCTTGTTGTGGAGCAACACGCTCTCGGTGATTTCGATCTCCAGCCGCGTCGGCGCGAGACCGGAGGCGGCGAGCGCGCCGACGATCACCGGCATCAGGCCGGGACTGCGAAACTGGATCGCTGAAATATTGACGGCGACGTGAAGGTTGTCGGGCCATAGCGCGGCGGTGGCACAAGCCTGCCTGATGACCCACTCGCCCATCGGCACGATGAAGCCGATCTCTTCGGCCAGCGGGATGAAGGCGGCCGGCGAGATCATTCCCTTGGTTGGATGATTCCAGCGTATCAGCGCCTCGAAGCCGCTGATTTCCTTGCTCGCCAAGTTGACGACCGGCTGGTAATGCAGTTCGAACTCGCCCGCCGGCAGCGCCTTGCGCAGATCCTGCTCCAGGATGCGGCGGGTCTGCATCTGCAGGTCCATCGCAGGCTCGAAGAAGCGGAACGTGCTGCGGCCGTCGCTCTTGGCGCGGTAGAGTGCGAGGTCGGCATTGCGCAGCAATTTGTCGGGGTTCGATCCGTCGCCGGGACCGACCGAAATGCCGATGCTGACGCCGATCACGGCCTGCTGGCCATCGATTTCATAGGGCTCGCTCAACGCATCGATGACGCGCTGCGCCAGCGAAGTGGCATCGGCGGGGTCCGAGATCGTGGCCTGCACGATGACGAACTCATCGCCGCCCCTCCGCGCGATCGTGTCGGAATCGCCAACGAGCCGGCGCAACCGTTCGGCGACGCTCCTGAGCAATTTGTCGCCGCAGGGGTGGCCGAACGTATCGTTCACGGCCTTGAACTGATCGAGATCGAGATGATGGACGGCCACCATTTCCCCGTCCGAAACCCTGCCCAGCGCATGTTCGAGCCGATCGTTCAACAACACCCGATTGGCAAGATCGGTCAGCGCATCGTGATGCGCCATGTATTCGATCTTGACCTCGGACTGGCGCTGCTCGGTGATGTCCTCATGCGTCGCGACCCAGCCGCCGCCGGGCATCGGGCGGTGGCGGATCTTGAAGGTACGCCCGTTCTTCAGTTCGACGATGCTGTCTTTCGCTTCATTGGAAACCGCCACGTTGGTGCGCCATTGCAGATATTCGTCGCGCGTCATGGCGGGGAAGCTGCCGGCTTCGAAGCGCAGGTCGACGATCTCGACCAGCGACATGCCGGGGCTGACGCGCTCGGGCGCAATGTCGTACATCTCCACGAAGCGATCGTTGCAGACGATCAGGCGATGGTCGGAATCGAAGAAGCAAAGCCCCTGCGACATGTTGTTGATTGCGGTGTCGAACTGGAAGTTCCTGACGCGCAGGGCTTCTTCCTGCTCCTTGCCGAGCTCGTATTGTTTCTTCAGCCGGGCATTGAGCGCTTCGCGCTCGGTGATGTCCTCGTGGGTCGCCATCCCGCCGCCGTCCGGCATCGGGTAGACGGTGTAGGCGACGATCCTGCCGTCGGTGAACTCCTGCACCGTGGTGTCGAGTGCGATGTCGCGACCGACGCGCTCACGGATATAATCATCGACCGCGACCTGCACCTTCAGCCCGAGTTTCAGCCGGTGCCGGATCAGTTCCTGGGTCGGTGTTCCCGGCTTCACCTGTTCAGGCGAGAGCCCGTACATCTCCCTGTAGCGGCGGTTGCAGAAAACGACCTCGCGCTTCTCGTCGAATACGACGATTCCGAGCGACATATGGTTGATCGCGTCCTCGAGGCGCGCACTCAAATGCGCTGACCGCGGCGCGGTTGTCGGGATGTGATCCGTCATCGAGCGTTCCCCAGCCGCCACTGGCGGCTCTCCTCCTCCAGGAGAACGGCCATTAGATGCCAGGCTGGTGAATCGCACCTTCGAGATAGGCAAACCGCGCGCGGGTTCTTCGCAAACTGCTCAACAAAGCGTTAATGCCGCTAAGGTACGTGCGAGGTTCCGGGACTGCCCGGAGATCTACGCTGGGTCCACCAAGATCACCCTGATGTCATTGACGTTGGTGAGGGTCGGGCCGATCAGCAGGAGATCGCCGGTGGCCGAAAAGAACGCGGTCGCATCATTGTTGGCAAGATA
Source organism: Bradyrhizobium sp. AZCC 1578 (assembly GCF_036924675.1). Classification (NCBI taxonomy): domain Bacteria; kingdom Pseudomonadati; phylum Pseudomonadota; class Alphaproteobacteria; order Hyphomicrobiales; family Nitrobacteraceae; genus Bradyrhizobium; species Bradyrhizobium sp. AZCC 1578. Next base: position 3,281,393 of record NZ_JAZHRZ010000001.1, on the reverse strand, counting down.
GGCCGCAGGATCGAGGCCGAGCGACTTCATCTTCGCGAACGTCGCCTGATCGATCAAGGCGCCGGCCGGGTCGGTCGCGCTACCGGCGCCGCCGTCGGCGCCGTCGGTGTCTGCGGCCAGTGCCACAATGCCGGACGTATCCTTCAGAAGATCCGCCAGCGCCAGCGCATATTCCTGGTTGGGACCGCCGCGGCCATTGCCACGCACGGTCACCGTGAGCTCGCCGCCCGACAGGATCGCGGTTCGTTTGCCCTCGCTCTGTGCTTTCAGCGCCAGTCGCGCATGATCGGCTGCCACCTCGCGCGCCTCGCCTTCGAGATCCGCGCCGAGGCCGACAACCTCATACCCTGCGTCCTTCGCGACCTTGATCGCCGCGTCGAGAGAAGCCTTCGGTTTTGCGATCATCTCGAATTGCGCGCGGGCAAAGGCGGGATCGCCGGGCTTGCAGCTCTCGTTCCTGGGATCGTCGAGCGCGCGCCTGACAGCATCGTCGACTGTGAGATTATACTTTGCGACCAGGGCGCGGGCGTCGGCCAGCGTGGAAGAATCGGGTACCGTCGGTCCCGATGCAATCGCGGACGGATCGTCGTGCGGTACGTCGGAGATCGCAAGCGTCACGATCTCGGCGGCGCGCTGCCCGGCGCGGGCCAGCCGGCCGCCCTTGATCCGCGACAGATGCTTGCGCACGACGTTCATCTCGCCGATCGGAGCGCCCGACCGCAGCAGCGCGCGGTTAACCTGCTGCTTCTGTGCGAACGAAACGCCATCTGCGGGTGCGATCCAGTTTGCCGAGCCGCCGCCGGACAACAGCACCAGCAAAAGGTCATCCGCAGTCGCCTCCACGGCGAGACGCAGCGTCTCGTCGGCGGCTTTCAGCCCGGCTTCGTCGGGCACCGGATGGCCGGCTTCGACAACCCTGATGCGTCGCGTCGGCACGCCGTGGCCGTGGCGCGTGGTGGCAAGGCCGGTCAGCCGCGACGGATCGAGGCCGAGTGTATCGAGGTAGTGCCGTTCGGCCGCGGCCGCCATCGCTGCAGCGCCCTTGCCTGCGGCGAGGCAGATCACCTTGCCCTTGGGCGCGGGACGCAGATGCGCCGAGAGCACGACGTCGGGATGCGCGGCCGCAACGGCCGCATCAAAGATCGCACGCAGGAGGGAACGTCGGTCGGTCATGATCGGCACGGGGCTGTTACGGGGCGGGAGGTCTTGTTATCCCTCCAATCGCTACAAAAGAAAACCCCCGCGGACGGGCCGCGGGGGCGTTGCTGGCTAACAATCGGTCGATAGCATTTTGCGATTAGCCGCCGACCTCGGCATCAATCACTTCGCCGAAGCGCTCCCAGGTCTCACCTTTGAACTTCTGAAGCTGGACCGCCGAAATGGGGGCAAAGTCGGTAGCGCTGGTGTTGACCCGAATACCCGGCAGCAAGCTGCCGATCTCGAGGTTCTTGATGCTGGCTGCCTGCTTCATGACGTTCTCGCGGGTGAGATTGTCGCCGCTGGCTTTGAGCACATGTACGAGGCCCTGCGCGACCGTGTAGCCGTACATCACAAAGCTATCGATCCTGTTGGCCTCGGGGTAGTATTTGGCGAGAAATTCGTCGAAAGCTTTCATGCCGGGGTCGTTCTTCCACTCCGGATCGGAAGTATCCTTAAGGTAATTGGACGAGATGATATCCTGCGCGTTCTCGAAGCCGGCCGGTTTCATCACGCTGCCGATCGAGGCCGAGACGTTGTTGAGAAAGTGCAGCGGCTTCCAGCCGATCTCGGCATTCTTCTTGATCGCCTGCGCCGCGAATTTCGGCGTGGTGATGTTGATGAACACGTCGGCGCCACTCGCCTTCAGCTTCACGATGTGGGAGTCGATCGTCGGTGCGGAAACTTCGTAGCTTTCCTCCAGCACGATCATCGATGCGCCCTTGGCGCCGAGCCCGTCCTTGAAGCCCTTCAGATAGTCCTTACCGTAATCGTCGTTTTGGTAGAGAATCCCGATCTTGGCGTCCGGCTTGTTCTTCAGGATGTACTTGGCATAAATCTGCGTTTCGCTCTGGTAGTTCGGCTGCCAGCCCATCGTCCATGGGAAACTCTTCGGATCGTTCCATTTGGTGGCCCCGGTGGCGACGAATAGTTGCGGCACCTTCTTGCTGTTCAGGTACTTCTGGATCGCCGTGTTCGGTGGGGTGCCCAGCGGATTGAAGACCAGCAGCACTTCATCGCTTTCGACCAGCTTGCGCGCCTGCTCCACCGTTTTCGGCGGAGAGTAGGCGTCGTCATAACTGATGAAGTTGATCTTGCGCCCGTTGATGCCGCCTTCCGCGTTGATCTTCCTGAAATAGGCTTCCTCGGTCTTGGCAATCACGCCATAGGCGGAAGCCGGTCCGCTGTAGGGCATGATATTGCCGATCTTGATCTCGGTGTCGCTCGCGCCGGGATCATATTTCTTCTGCGCGAGAACGCCGCTCGATGATGCAGCGAGCAATCCAAACGCGGTCGAAGCAACCGCAAGTTTTTTCATTGTGGACATTTCTGTCTCTCCCTTTTCATTTCTTAATGTAACAGCCGTGCCGCTTAACGAGGCTCTTTTGACAGCGTCGTGATTAGCATCTTGCCGGAAGCCTCACAAACAAAAATCCCCTGCGGCAAAAGCCGCAGGGGCTGCATCTTCAGCAGAGCTAGCAGCAGCGCTCAGCCGCCGACGTCGCCCGAGAGAATCTCGCCAAAGCGTTCCCAAGTGTCGCCCTTGAACCTTATCAGTTGCACTTGCGAGATTGGAGCAAAGTCGGTCGCCGACGTGTTGACCTTGATGCCCGGCAGCAGGCCTCCGAGCTCGAGGTTCTTGATGCTCGCGGCCTGCTTCATGACGTTCTCGCGTGTGAGATTGTCGCCGCTGGACCTCAACACATGCTCCAGGGTTTGTGCCACCGTGTAACCATACATCACGAATGCGTCTACACGATTAGCCTCAGGGTAATACTTGTCCAGGAATTCAGTCCAGGCCTTCATGCCCGCATCGTTCTTCCACTCCGCATCTGCCGGATCCTTGAGGTACTGCGAGGAGATGATGCCCTGCGAATTCTCAAAGCCGGCCGGTTTCATGACGCTGCCGATCGAGGCGGAGACGCTATTGAGGATGTGCAGCGGCTTCCAGCCGATTTCGTTCATCTTCTTGATCGCCTGGGCGGCGAACTTCGGCGTGGTGACGTTGAAGAATACGTCGGCATTCAGCGACTTCAGCTTGACGATGTTGGAGTCGATGGTCGGCTGCGTTACCTCGTAGCTCTCCTCGATGATGATCATTGATGTGGCCTTGGCGCCGAGGCCGTCCTTGAAGCCTTTTAAGTAGTCTTTGCCGTAGTCGTCGTTCTGGTAGAGAACGGCGATCTTGCCGTCCGGCTTCTCCTTGAGGACGTGTTGCGCGTAGACGCGCCCCTCGCTCTGGTAATTGGGCTGCCAGCCCATCGTCCACGGAAATTCCTTCGGATCATTCCACTTGGTGGCGCCGGTGGCCACGAACAGTTGCGGTACCTTCTTGGTGTTCAGGTATTTCTGGATCGCCGTGTTCGGCGGCGTGCCCAGTGGATTGAACACGAGCAGCACTTCGTCGCTCTCGACCAGCTTGCGCGCCTGCTCCACCGTCTTCGGCGGAGAGTAGGCGTCGTCATAGCTGATGAAGTTGACCTTGCGGCCGTTGATGCCGCCCTCGGCGTTGATCTTCCTGAAATAGGCCTCTTCGGTTTTTCCGATCACGCCGTAAGCGGAAGCTGGTCCGCTGTAGGGCATGATGTTGCCGATTTTGATTTCGGTGTCGGTGGCGCCGGTGTCGTATTTCTTTTGTGCAAATGCGCCGCTGCTGGTCGCGGCAAGCAATGCGAGGGCGGCCGCAAAGGCTCCCAGTCGCAAGTTGATGGCGGACATTTTTTGATCTCCCTGGGATCGGTGACTGTGTCATTGTTTTTGATTGGAGCGCTTGGCGGCTCTTGGGCTTCATTGAATACCTTTCGGCTGCGTCCAGCAACAAAAAGCCCCCCGCGACGGCGTCGCGGAGGGCGATATTTAGTCGGACGCTCCGGGAAACTACCGCCCGGCGGAATATTGGTTAATGGCCGAGTTCGCCGCTGATGATGTCGCCGAACAGATCCCGTGGCGTGAAGTTAGTTCTTCAATTTACCGAGCATCTGCTGCGCGACAATTGCGACCTGCCTTGCGCCATGCGGCACGAGGAAGATGACAATAAACAAGAGCACGCCGAACACCGCGCCGGAGAGGCCCTTGGAGATGCTCTCCGCGATATTCGGCACGAAGATGATAAAGGCGGAGCCGACGATCGATCCCGGCAGCCAGCCGACGCCGCCGACGACCATGCCGAGGAATAGCTGGATCGCGAGCACGATGGTGAAGCTATCCGGCGCCACGAACTGCACGGCGATGGCCCCGAGGCCGCCGGCCACGCCGGTGATGGCGGCGGAGACGCCGAACGCCAGCGTCTTGTACAGCGCGACGTTGATGCCCATGGCGGAAGCCGCGATCTCGTTATCGCGGATCGCCATGAAGGCGCGACCCGAGCGCGACCGCAGCAGGTTGACCGAGGCGACGTAGATCCCGATCGTGATCACCAACGTGAAGTAATATAGCCACTTGTCCTGTCCTATCGGCAGTCCGAACGGCGCATCGGGCTTGGTCACGACCAGTCCCTGCACGCCGCCGGTCCAATGCTCGAAAAATCCAAGCTTGAGCAACTGCGGCATGGCGGTGGCGAGCGCAAACGTCGCCAGTGCGAGATAGACGCCGGAAAGCCGCAGCGCCGGCTGCCCGAACAGGAAGCCGAAGGCGAAGCATATCAGCGCCGCGATGGGCAGCGTCAGCGCATAGTTCATGCCGGCGTATTCCATCAGGATCGCCGAGGTGTAGGCGCCGATGGCGTAAAACGCGCTTTGACCGAGCGAGAACTGGCCGCTTCCGCCGGTCAGGATGTTCAACGCCAGTACAGCGAGCCCTAAATACAGCAACTGGGTCAACTGAAAGACGATGAAATTCTTGACGAACAGCGGCGCGAGCACGAGCGCGGCGAGTACCACGAGCGAGGTCCCCAGGCCGAGCGTCATGGCTCGCTTTGGAACGGCCTCGACGGCCGGGGCTTCTGCGACGACTTCTTCAGCAGCGCTCATGATCAAACTCGCTTCACGATGGGCCGGCCCAACAGCCCAGCCGGTTTGAAGACCAATACGGTGATGATCAGCGCAAGCGCGATCGGCAGTTTCAGCTCGTTACCGACGCCGGGAATGTAGGTCCCAGCGAGATTTTCAAAGATGCCGACCAGGAACCCGCCGACGACAGCACCGAGCGGTGAGGTCAAGCCGCCGAGCACGGCCGCGGCGAAGCCATAGAGCAGCACGCCTAACATCATGTTCGGCTCCAGGAACACGACGGGTGCGATCAGGATGCCGGCGATCGCTCCAATCGCGGAAGCCATGCCCCAGCCCAACGCAATCATCCAGGACGTGTTGATGCCGACCAGGCGGGCCGATTCAGGCAGCGCGGCGGCCGCCCGCATCGCAAGCCCGATCCGCGTGAACTGGAAGAAGAGATAAAGGGCGATCAGCAACAAAACGGTCACCCCGATCATGCCGGCCTGGTGGGTCGAGATGAGCTGGCTGCCGAGGAATGGTGATGATCCGAATGGCGTCGGATATTGCTTGATGGTAAAATCCCAGATCAGGCCGGCGAACGAGTTGATGATTCCATATAGCGCGATGAAGCCCGCGACGTTGGTGAGGATCGGCGCCTTGGCGAGCGGCTTGAACAGCAACCGCTCGATGATGATGCCGCCGGCGAAGGAGATCACCAGCGTGAGCAGGAACGCCCACCAGTAGGGTATGCCCCACTGCATGAGTTGCCAGGAAATGAACGTCGAGAACATCGCCATTTCGCCCTGAGCGAAATTCAGATGGTCGATCGCCTGGTAGATCATCACGACCGCGAGCGCCATACAGGCATAGATCGCGCCCGTGGCGATGCCGGCCAGGACTTGGTTGGTAAATAGCTCCATGGCCGCGCTCCTCAGTAGCCGAGATAGGATTTACGGACGTCTTCGTTGGTCGCGATGTCCTTGGCGTTGCCCGACATCACAATCCGTCCGGTTTCGATCACGTACGCCTGGTCGGCGAGTTCCAGCGCCAATTGCGCGTTCTGCTCGACCACCAGGATCGTGACCTTGTCTTCGCGGTTGATCTTGCCGAGAATCTTGAACAGGTCGCGCACGATCAAGGGGGCGAGACCGAACGACGGCTCGTCCAACAGCATCAGCCGCGGACGCAGCATCAGCGCGCGCGCGACCGCGAGCATTTGCTGCTCGCCGCCGGATAGCGTTCCGGCCTGCTGGGTATGCCGTTCCTTCAGCACCGGGAAGTGGTCGTACATGCGCTCGATATCGGAGACGATGTTCTTCCTGTCGTTGCGGGTGATGGCCCCAAGCTGCAGGTTTTCCTCCACCGTCATGGTGGTGAAGGTGCCGCGGCCCTGAGGTACATGGGCGATGCCGAGGCGAACGACGTTTTCGGTCGATTGGCCGGAGAGCGGCTTGCCCTCGAACTCGATCGCTCCGGTCGAGCGCACCATGTTGCAGATCGCGCGCAAGGTGGTGGTCTTGCCGGCACCGTTGGCCCCTAGCAGGGTAGTCAGCGAGCCCTCGTTGAGGGCGAAGGAGAGGCCGTGAAGTGCCTGGACCTGGCCGTAATAGGCGCGGAGGTCCTTGACGTTGAGCATCGAGGTCATTGGTCCTTGCTCCCCAGATAGGCTTTAATGACATCCGGGTCGGCCTGGACCTGGGCCGGCGTTCCCTCGGCGAGCTTGCGGCCGAAGTTGAGAGCGACGACGTGGTCGGCGATCGACATCACCAGGCCCATGTGATGTTCGACCAGCAGCACGGTCATGTGGCGCTCGTCGCGGATGCGACGGATCAAATCGCCGAGCACATACACTTCCTCGTGGTTGAGGCCGCCGGCGGGTTCGTCAAGCAGCAGGATCTTCGGATCGGCGGCCAGCGCGCGCGCCAGCTCGACCCGCTTCTGCGTGCCGAACGGCAAGCCCGAGACCACGGTATGGGCGACGTCATTGAGATCCAGGTAGTCCAGAATCTCGTGAACCTTCCTGTTGACCTTGGCCTCGCCGCGGCGAACCCAGGCGAGCTTCAGCGAGTCCGAGATGATGTCGCTGGAGGTGCGGGCGTGGGTGCCGACGCGAACGTTGTCGAGCACCGAGAGATTGGGAAACAGCGCGACGTTCTGGAAGGTGCGCCCGATGCCGATCTCGGCGATCCGGTGCGGCGGGCGCGTCAGGATGCTCGCGCCTTCCATCAGGATGTCGCCGGAAGACGGCTGATAGAGTCTGGAGAGGCAATTGAACAGCGTCGTCTTGCCGGCGCCGTTTGGCCCGATCAGCCCGAGGATGTTTCCCTTGTGCATGTCAAAGGACACACCGTTGAGCGCGATGATGCCGCCGAACACGACGCTGACGTCGCGGACCGCGAGCAGGGGAGCATTGCCCTGCGCGAGCTGTGCCTGCGTCATCGCGTCCCGCCCGCCCTGATCACGGAGCGGGCATGACCGCGCAAATGTTTTTGCCGGTCATGGTGAAGGCTATCTGATCCCCTCGGCCAAACGTGCAACTCTTCCTCCTGCTTTCGACTTCTTGTTCTCTGATTTTTTTGATTGTGGTGCTGCGCCGCCCAGCGCTGCTTCGATGTTCCTTACCATCGTGACAAGGCGAGGTCCAATGTCGTTGATCAAACGGTCTTCCGTGAAACGGAAAGCAGGCGCGCCGCAATTGAAGGCATACGGTCCGGTTCCGTCACTGAGCTTCAGCGGCACACCTACGGCGTGCACATCGTCCTGCCATTCGCCGGCAGAGATAGTAAATCCGTGACGCGCGAGCATTTCGCCCGCGCGCTCGATGCCGTCACGCATTTTGGGCCAGCGATTGCCGTAGTGGTCGCGCAGTTCGCGCAACAAGGAGGCACGCTCGTCGTCGGGCAGGGCCCAGAGATAGGCCCGTCCCATCGCGGTGGTCGCGATCGGAACGCGTGAGCCGACGTCAAGCTGCACGCCGAGCAGCCCGGTGCGGCTCTGGCCGAAATAGATCATGCTGTGACGGTCGCGTCCGCCGACGGCTACGGCACCGCCGGTCTCGCGCATCAGCGCTTCGCGATAAGGCTCGGACAAATGCCGAACGCCGAGATTGGCAAGGGCGGCATACCCCAGCGCCATGGCTGATGGCGCGAGCTGATACTTTTCGAAGCGCGGAACGGGTGTAAGATAACCGAGTTTGGTCAGGGTGTAAGTCAGCCGGGAAATGGTTGGCTTCGGCAATTTGGTACGGGCGGCGAGTTCTTGATTGCCAAGAAGCCCGTCATTGGGTTGGAATGCGCGCAACACATCCAGTCCGCGGGAGAGTGCGACGACGAAGCTGCGATCGGTCGCCGCTTTTTTCCCTGGACGTTTCATTACCCGCTACTGCTGCTGATGAGCTCGTTGACAAGGGACGTGCTTCAAAATAACCCTCCCTGTCAAGATGTGGAATTAAATTTCGCAGTGCGAAATTGGTGAAATGGCCGTAGCTACTCAACGCAAGTTGGGCGGCATCCAAGAACAAACGATCCAGGGAGAGTCCCGTGAGCGAAGTGGTAAAACTCGAGCGTCATGACGTCATCGCCATCGTCACGGTCAACAGTCCTCCCGTCAACGCGCTGAGTGCCGCGGTGCGCGGCGGCATCTTCGAATGCATGAAGAGCGCGATCGCGGATTCGGAAGTGAAGGCGATCGTGCTGACCTGCGCCGGCCGCACCTTCATCGCCGGCGCCGACATCACCGAATTTGGCAAGCCGCCGAAGCCGCCGGGCCTCGCCGAGGTGCTTGATCTCATGGAGAAGTCGCCGAAGCCGATCATTGCTGCCATTCACGGCACGGCGCTCGGCGGCGGTCTCGAAGTCGCGCTGGCATGCCACTATCGCGTCGCCACCAAGGACGCTCGCCTCGGCCTGCCCGAGGTGAAGCTCGGCCTGTTGCCGGGCGCCGGCGGCACCCAGCGCCTGCCGCGCGCGGTCGGGCCCGAGCTGGCGGTCAAGATGATCGTCAGCGGGGACCCGATCAGCGCGGCGGAGGCGCTCAAGAACGGCCTGATCGAGGAGATCGTCGAGGAGCCGGCGTCAGGTGGCGAATCCTTTGCGCTGAAGGTGCTGGCGGAGAAGCGCCCGCTGCGCAAGCTGCGCGACGATGACTCAAAGCTCGCTGCCGCCAAGGCCGACATCTCGATCTTTACCAATGCAGTCGCCGCATTGACCAAGAAGGCACGCGGGCTGGAAGCGCCGTTCGCCGCGGCCGATGCGGTGCGCGCCGCGATCGAGCTGCCGTTCGATGAAGGATTGAAGAAGGAGCGTGAAGGTTTCCTCAAGCTGGTCTCCAGCGACCAGTCCAAGGCCCAGCGTTACGCCTTCTTCGCCGAGCGCGAAGCCGCCAAGATCGCCGGCGTGCCTGATGGCACCAAGCCGCGCCCGGTCGAACGCGTCGCCATCATCGGCGCCGGCACCATGGGCGGCGGGATCGCGATGTCCTTTGCCAATGCCGGTATCCCGGTGACGCTGATCGAGACCGGCGAAGAGCAGCTCAAGCGCGGCATGGGCGTGATGCAGAAGAATTATGAGGCGACCGCGGCGCGCGGTGGCATCCCAGCGGATGCGCCGGCCAAGCGCATGGGCTTGATCGATGGCAAGGTCGGTCTCGAGCACGTCAAGGACGCTGACCTTGTGATCGAAGCCGTGTTCGAGACCATGGCGGTCAAGAAGGAGGTATTCGAGGCGCTCGACAAATACGCCAAGCCCGGTGCGGTGCTGGCGTCCAACACTTCGTATCTCAACATCGACGAGATCGCGAAGGTGACGAAGCGTCCGCAGGACGTGCTCGGCATGCATTTCTTCTCGCCGGCCAACGTGATGAAGCTGTGCGAGATCGTCCGTGCCGACAAGACCGCGCCGGATGCGCTGACGACTGCAGTGTCGATTGCGCGCAAGATCGCAAAGGTGCCGGCCGTGGTCGGCGTCTGCGACGGCTTTGTCGGTAACCGCATGCTGGCCCAGCGCGGCAAGCAGTCGGAGAAGCTGCTGTTCGAAGGCGCGTTGCCGCAGCAGGTCGACGCCGTGGTGACGAAGTTCGGCATGCCGATGGGCCCGTTCGCGATGAGCGATCTCGCCGGCCTCGATATCGGCTGGCGTTCGCGAAAAGACCGCGGCATCAAGTCGGAAATCGCCGACGCGCTGTGCGAGGCCGGCCGCTTCGGCCAGAAGACCGGCAAGGGCTATTACAAGTATGAAGGCGGCTCGCGCGCGCCGCTGCCCGATCCGGACGTCGAGAAGCTGATCGACGAGACGCTGCAGCGTCTCGGCCGCAAGAAGCGCGTCGTCAGCGATGACGAGATCCTCGAGCGCATGATGTACCCGATGATCAACGAGGGTGCGCGCATTCTGGAGGAAGGCATCGCGGCGCGGCCGAGCGACATCGACGTGATCTGGCTCTATGGCTATGGCTGGCCGATCTATCGCGGCGGCCCGATGTTCTATGCCGACCAGGTCGGGCTGAAGCATATTGCCGACCGGCTGTCGTACTATGCCAAGGAGACCAACGATCCCTCGCTCGAGCCGGCTCCGCTGCTCAAGCGTCTTGCCGCGGAAGGCAAGACGTTTGCGTCGCTGGCCCAGCAGTCGAAAGCGGCTTGAGTTGATGAAGCGCATGTGGTCCGTCACGCTCCTCAACGCGTCGTCCCTGCGAACGCAGGGACCCATACGCCGGGGACCCGCGATTTGGCACTCGGGTAGAGACCTTTCTTCAAGATCGACGTCGGGGGTTATGGGTCCCTGCGTTCGCAGGGACGACGTGCGGAGAGATGGTGCCGCGCCTCGTTTGCACGAACGCCGATGACCCACCCCGGCGAGCAGTTCTATCCGGAAGGCGTCCGCTGGGACGATCAAATCGCGCGCGGTACGCTGCCGGATCTATTGTCGACAGCCGCCGCCGAGTTCGCCTCGCGGCCGGCCATCGAATTCCGCGACCGGCCGATCAGCTACGGCGAACTCGGAGCGTTGGTGGAAACCGCCGCCAGCGCCTTCCTCCGCACGGGCTACGGCAAAAACAGTTCGGTCGCGCTGTTCCTCGGCAATTCGCCCGATCACCCGATCAATTTCTTCGGTGCGCTGAAGGCCGGCGCCCGCGTCGTGCATCTGTCGCCGCTCGATGGCGAGATCGCGCTGTCGCACAAGCTTACTGACTCGGGCGCGCGGGTACTGGTTACCAGCAATCTGTCGGCGCTGTTGCCGACTGCGCTGAAATTTCTCGCTCACGGACTGCTCGATCGCCTGATCGTTTGCGAGGACGATCATTGGGGCAAGGTCGGGACGCCGCAGACGGCATTGCCCGATAATCCGAAGATCGTCACCCACAAAAAATTCACTGACGGTGCAGCAAAACCGGCGCAATGGCCCGCGATCTCGGCCGACGACGTCGCGTTGCTGCAATATACCGGCGGCACCACCGGATTGCCGAAGGGCGCGATGCTCAGCCACGGCAATCTGACGTCGGCGGTGTCGGTCTACGACGTCTGGGGCAAGCCCTCGCGCGCCGAGCGCAATGCGATCGAGCGCGTGATCTGCGTGCTGCCGCTGTTCCATATCTATGCGCTGACGGTGGTGCTGCTGTCGTCGATCCGGCGCGGTCATCTGATCTCGCTGCATCAGCGTTTCGACGTCGAGGCCGTGATGCGCGATATCGAGGTCAAGCGCGCCACCTTTTTCCCCGGCGTGCCGACCATGTGGATCGCGATCGCAGCGCTGCCGGACCTCGACAAGCGCGATCTGTCCTCGCTGGTCAGCGTTGGCTCGGGCGGCGCACCGCTGCCGGTCGAGGTCGCACGGATCCTGGAGCAGAGGGTCGGCATGAAGCTGAAGAGCGGTTGGGGCATGACCGAGACCTGCTCGCCCGGCACAGCACACCCGAAGGAGGGGCCCGATAAGCCAGGCTCGATCGGCCTGATGCTGCCCGGCATCGAGATGGACGTGGTGTCGCTGGAGGATCCGACCAAGTTGATGCCGGTGGGCGAAACCGGCGAGATCCGCATCCGCGGCCCGAACGTCTTCAAGGGATACTGGAACCGGCCGAAGGAAACCGCGGAAGCCTTTGTCGGCGACCGTTTTCTTACCGGTGATATCGGCTACATGGACGCCGATGGCTATTTCTATCTGGTCGACCGCAAGAAGGACATGATCATCTCAGGCGGCTTCAACGTCTATCCGCAGATGATCGAGCAGGCGATCTATACGCATCCTGCCGTGCAGGAAGTGATCGTGATCGGCATTCCCGATGATTACCGCGGCGAGGCCGCAAAGGCGTTCATCAAGCTGCGCGCGGACGCAAAGCCATTCACGCTGGATGAACTGCGTGCCTTCCTCACCGGCAAGCTCGGCAAGCACGAACTGCCCGCCGCGCTCGATTTCGTCAGCGAACTGCCGCGCACGCCGGTCGGAAAGTTGTCGCGCCATGAATTGCGCATGCAGCAGCAGCCGTCGCAGGCTGCGCCATCGAAACAACAAGCCGCATCAGGAGGTCGTTCCTAAAACTCCGCCGTCGTCCCGGCCTTGAGCCGGGACCCATACGCCGCGGCCTGGCTTCGGGCACTTGGAGGGGACGGCTTTGCCAATTACAGAAGCCGGTGGTTATGGGTCCCTGCGTTCGCAGGGACGACGGAAACAAGAGTTCGCGTTACAGGAAGCATTCGCTCACAGGAGGATCCGATGGATCTCGCTTTCAGCAAGGAAGAAATCGCGTTTCGTGAAGAAGTGAGAGCCTTTTTCCGGGACAAGGTACCGCCGGAAACGCGGCGCAAGATGGTCGAGGGCCGTCATCTCTCCAAGGATGAGATGGTCGCCTGGTGGCGCATCCTGAACAAGAAGGGCTGGGGCGTCTCGCACTGGCCGAAGGAATATGGCGGCACCGGCTGGAGCTCGGTGCAGCAGTACATTTTCAACGAAGAGCTGCAGATGCATCCGGCGCCGGCGCCGCTCGCCTTCGGCGTCAGCATGGTCGGCCCGGTCATCTACACCTTCGGCAACGAGAAGCAGAAGCAGCACTACCTGCCGCGCATCGCCAATGTCGACGACTGGTGGTGCCAGGGCTTTTCGGAGCCCGGCTCGGGATCGGACCTCGCCTCGCTCAAGACCAAGGCCGAGCGCAAGGGCGACAAGTACATCATCAACGGCCAGAAGACCTGGACCACGCTGGCCCAGCACGCCGACATGATCTTTTGCCTGTGCCGCACCGACACGTCAGCGAAGAAGCAGATGGGCATCTCCTTCATCGTGTTCAGCATGAAGTCGAAGGGCGTCACGGTGCGGCCGATCGAGACCATCGACGGCGGCCACGAGGTCAATGAAGTGTTCTTCGACGACGTCGAGGTGCCGGTCGAGAACCTGATCGGCGAGGAAAACAAGGGCTGGGATTACGCAAAATTCCTGCTCGGCAACGAGCGCACCGGCATTGCCCGCGTCGGTGTCTCCAAGGAGCGGCTGCGCCGCATCAAGGAGCTCGCCTCCAAGGTCGAACAGAACGGCAAGCCCGTGATCGAGGACCAAGGTTTCCGCGAGAAGCTGGCGGCCTGTGAGATCGAGCTGAAGGCGCTCGAACTGACGCAGCTCCGCGTTGTCGCCGACGAGGGCAAGCACGGCAAGGGCAAGCCCAACCCGGCGTCTTCGGTGTTGAAGATCAAGGGTTCGGAAATCCAGCAGACCACCACCGAACTTCTGATGGAAGTGATCGGCCCGTTCGCCGCGCCTTACGACGAGCATGGCGACGACGCCTCCAACGAAACCATGGATTGGACCGCCCAGATCGCGCCAAGCTACTTCAACAACCGCAAGGTCTCGATCTACGGTGGTTCCAACGAAATCCAGCGCAACATCATCACCAAGGCGGTGCTGGGACTGTAGGCAAGATAGCGCCAGAACAACGCACGTCGTCCCCGCGAAAGCGGGGACCCAGTACGCCGCGGCGGTCGCGATTTACGAAGACGCCGGTGAATACTGGATCCCCGCATTCGCGGGGATGACGACGGTGGGGGGCGCGGATGCCCGCGCATGACGACGAATTTGGTTAGCCGGAGAAAGAAAACAACATGGATTTTGATTTGTCCGAGGAGCAGCGGCTTCTCAAGGAAAGCATCGACGGTCTGTTGACCGATTCCTACGATTTCGATGCGCGCAAGAAGTACCAGAAGGAGAAGGGCGGCTGGAGCAAGGCTGTCTGGGGCAAGCTCGCGGAGCAGGGCCTGCTGGGCCTGCCGTTCGCGGAAGCCGACGGTGGCTTCGGCGCCGGCGCGGTCGAGACCATGATCGTGATGGAAGCGCTCGGCAAGGCGCTGGTGCTGGAGCCGTATCTCGCCACCGTCGTGATCGGCGGCGGCTTCCTGCGCCATGGCGGCTCGGCCGAGCAGAAGGCCGCGCACATCCCCGGCATCATCGACGGCAGCAAGACCTTTGCCTTCGCGCAGCTCGAGAAGAACTCGCGCTATGATCTCGCCGACGTCTCGACCACGGCCAAGCAGAAGGGCGGGGCTTACGTGATCGACGGTGAAAAATTCGTCGTGCTCAACGGCGAGAATGCCGACACGCTGATCGTGACCGCGCGTACCAAGGGCAGCCGGCACGACAAGACCGGCATCGGTGTGTTCCTCGTGCCAGCCAACGCCAAGGGTGTCACCCGCAAGGGCTATCCGACCCAGGACGGGCTGCATGCCGCCGACATCACCTTCACCGGCGTCGAGGTTGGCAGCGACGCCGCGATCGGCGATCCCGAGAACGGCTTGCCGCTGATCGAGCGCGTGGTCGATGAAGCCCGCACCGCGATGTGCGCGGAAGCCGTCGGCGCGATGGATGAATCGCTGAAGACGACCGTCGAGTATCTCAAGACGCGAAAACAGTTCGGCGTTCCGATCGGCAGCTTTCAGACTCTGCAGCATCGCGCCGCCGACATGTTCGTCGCCCTCGAACAGGCCCGCAGCATGTCGATGTTCGCGACCATGGCGGCCGATTTCGAAGACGCCAAGGAGCGCGCGACCGCAGTTGCCGCTGCCAAGGTGCAGATCGGGAAGTCCGGAAAATTCATCGGCCAGCAGTCGATCCAGCTCCACGGCGGCATCGGCATGACCCAGGAAGCCAAGATCGGCCACTACTTCAAGCGCCTGGCCATGATCGAGAATATGTTTGGCGACACCGACTACCACCTCCGCCGCGTCGCGGAAGGTGGGCTGGTGTAAGCCAAATTGTCATTGCGGGGCACTGTGTTGCCCCGTCATTGCGAGCGAAGCGAAGCAATCCATAGTGCCGCGCTGGGATAGATGGATTGCTTCGTCGCTGCGCTCCCTTGCACAAACGCTTCGCGTTTGTCGCAGGCAATGACGGGGCGAGAGTTAGGGGGAGAAAACAACAATGAAAAACACCCCGTTCGATCTCACCGGAAAAGTCGCCGTCGTCACCGGCTCCAGCCGTGGCATCGGCCGTTCCTCCGCCGAACTGTTGGCAAAGCTCGGGGCCAAGGTCGTGATCTCCAGCCGCAAGGCGGATGCCTGCGAGGAAGTGGCCGAAGGCATCAAAAAGGCCGGCGGCGACGCGCCCATGTCATCCCCTGCAACATCTCGCGCCGCGAGGAGGTCGAGGTGCTGATATCGGGCACGACAAAGCATTACGGCAAGGTCGATATCCTCGTCTGCAACGCCGCGGTGAACCCCTATTACGGCCCGCTGCTCGATATCAAGGACGAGGCCTTCGACAAGATCATGGGCAGTAACGTCAAGAGCAACATCTGGCTCTGCGCGCTGGCGATCCTGCAGATGGCGGAGCGCGGCAACGGCTCGGTGGTGATCATCTCGTCCATCGGCGGCATGCGCGGCTCGACTGTGATCGGCGCCTACGGCATTTCGAAAGCGGCGGATTTCGCGCTCTGCCGCAGCCTTGCCGGCGAATGGGGCCCAAAGGGCGTCCGCGTCAATTGCGTCGCGCCGGGCCTCGTTAAAACCGATTTCGCCCGCGCGCTGTGGGAAGACGCCGAAAACCTAAAACGCCGCACCGCCACCACGCCGCTGCGCCGGATCGGCGAGCCGGATGAAATCGCAGGCGCCGTGGCGTACCTCGCCTCCGATGCATCCACCTTCATGACCGGCCAGACCATCGTGGTGGACGGCGGCGTGACCACGGCGGCGACGTAGTTTCCACCGTCGTCCCTGCGAACGCAGGGACCCATACCGCGTTGTGCCCTCGGTTAGCACGAGATGGCAGACGTTCTTCGTCAAACCAAAGCCGGTGGTTATGGGTCCCTGCTTTCGCAGGGACGACCATGGAGATATTGACCTTCGCCTCCCAATCGGATTGCCTCTCCGCAACCAACAATCCTTCGGGGAAGCAACGTCATGTCCTTTGTGCTGGCCATCGATCAGGGCACCACGTCCTCGCGCGCCATGGTGTTTCGCAGCGATATTTCCATCGCCGCCACGGCGCAGCAGGAATTCCCGCAGCATTTCCCGGCGTCGGGCTGGGTCGAGCACGAGCCGGAGGACATCTGGACCTCGACGTTACGGGTCTGCCGCGAGGCGCTGGAAAAGGCCGGACTGAAGGCGCAGGACATCGCCGCGATCGGCATCACCAACCAACGCGAGACCACGGTGGTGTGGGACCGCGCCACAGGGCAGGCGGTGCACCGCGCCATCGTCTGGCAGGACCGTCGCACCGCCGATATCTGCGCCAGGTTGAAGAGCGAAGGCCATGAGCCCACGATTTCGGCCAAGACCGGCCTGATCATCGATCCCTATTTCTCCGGCACCAAAGTCGCATGGATCCTCGATCACGTCCCGGGCGCGCGCGAACGCGCCGGGCGCGGCGAACTGATGTTCGGCACTGTCGATTGCTACCTGCTGTGGCGGCTGACCGGCGGCAAGGTGCACGTCACCGACGCCACCAACGCCTCGCGCACGCTGCTGTTCAACATCCACACCGGCGACTGGGACGACGAGCTCCTGAAAATCCTGCGCGTGCCGCGCTCGATGCTGCCCGAGGTCAAGGATTCCTCCGCCAAGTTCGGCGAAACCGTACCCGACCTGTTCGGCGGCCCGATCGCAATCTCCGGCATTGCCGGCGACCAGCAGGCCGCGACCATCGGCCAGGCCTGCTTCACGCCCGGCATGATCAAATCGACCTACGGCACCGGCTGCTTTGCGCTGCTCAACACCGGCACCACGCCGGTGGCCTCCAAAAACAAGCTGCTCACCACCATCGCCTATCAATTGAACGGCAAGCGCACCTATGCGCTCGAAGGCTCGATCTTCGTCGCGGGCTCGGCGGTGCAATGGCTGCGCGACGGCCTCGGCATCATCAAGCAGGCATCCGAAACCGGCCCACTCGCCGACAAGTCCGATTCCATGCAAAGCGTCTATCTGGTCCCGGCCTTTGTCGGGCTCGGCGCGCCTTACTGGAATCCGCGCGTGCGTGGCGCGCTGTTCGGCCTGACCCGCAACACCGGTCCGGCCGAACTCGCGCATGCCGCCCTCGAAAGCGTCTGCTACCAGACCTTCGACCTCTGGGCCGCGATGCGCGCCGACTGGCCGGACGCCACCGCCGCCAACATCGTGCTCCGCGTCGACGGCGGCATGACCGCTTCCGACTGGACCATGCAGCGGCTCGCCGACTTGCTGGATGCACCGGTCGACCGGCCGAAGATCCAGGAGACCACAGCGTTAGGCGCCGCCTATCTCGCCGGATTGAGCGCCGGCGTCTACCCCGAGCCCGCAAAGTTCGCCGACAACTGGCGGCTGGAGCACCGCTTCAAGCCGGCGATGAGCAAGGCGACGCGCGAGCGGAAACTGGCGGGTTGGGCGAGGGCCGTCAGGGGCGTGCTGGCAAGCGATGAAGGGGAGTGACGTCAGTTGATCGTGCCCGATGGCTATTCGGACGTTCCCGCCGGCAAGATCGCGGCCGTCGTCACGCATCTGGAGATGACCGAACGGCCCGCGCCGCGTTCCGATCCGCCCCGAGCCTGGTCGCTGCGTCGGGTGGAGATGCCGCCGCTCGATTGGTTTCGCGATCTCTATCGTCGCGTCGGCGAGGAATGGCTGTGGTTCTCGCGAACGCAGATGCCCGACGCCGAACTCGCGGCACGGCTTCATTCGCCGCAGCTCGAAGTCTACGTGCTGGTCGATGACGGCCGTGACGAGGGTCTGTTGGAGTTGAATTTTCGCGAGCCTGGCCAATGCGAGATCGGCATGTTCGGGGTCACCGCAAAACTGGTTGGCACCGGCGCCGGCCGCTGGCTGATGAACCGCGCGCTGGAGCTCGCATGGTCGCGGCCGATTAACCGCGTTTGGCTGCACACCTGCACCTTCGATCACCCCGCCGCGCTCGCCTTCTACCAGCGCTCGGGGTTTCGCGCGTTCCGACGGCAGGTCGAGGTCGTCGACGATCCGCGGCTCGACGGCACCGCGTCGCGCGATGTGGGGAAGCATGTGCCAGTGATTGAGTGAATCAGTAGCACATCCTCATCCTCGGTCGTCACCCCCGCGAACCCAGGGGATCCAGTATTCCAGAGACGGTGCGACAGAACCGAAACGCCGCGGCGCACTGGATACTTCGCGGAGTATGACGACTTGCGTGTGGCGTCGTCAGAACATCTCTCAAAACATCTCCTGCTTCGCCCGCGCCAGCGAAAATCCGCGCCGGTCGGTGTTGAAGCAGGTCACGCCGGCTTGCCCCGACGTGCACGTAAATCCTCCGCGCTGCCAGACCTCGCCGTAGGCCAGCACCGGCAGTGACTTGTCCATCACGGTGTCACCATGGCAGATGCGGGCGGCGGGGCCTTTGGCGTTCATCTCGAAGGCTTGGCCGTAATCGAGGTCGCAATCGGCAGGCCGCCGCGGCTTGTTTTCCATGACGCTGAGGTCGCAGCGGAGCACGTTCTGCTTGTCGTAGTCGAAATACTGGCAGGCGATGTTTTTGGATGGCGACTGGAAGCCGGTGACGGCGGATTGGGCGTGCGCTGGTGCGGCGAGAACCAATAGCGAGAGCGCGGGAAAGATCGGCCGCAAGCGAAGCATGATGTGTGACTCGTGGGTTGCAATGGGCTTCAACGTACTTAGGATGACGTGCAGCGCAACCCAGAGCAACCTCGTCATGCCCGGGCCTGACCCGGGCATCCATCACTGTTTGGAAGAATCCTTCCACGGAGGATGGATGGCCGGGTCAAGCCCGGCCATGACGAGCGGAGAGCACAACAACCATGATCCTCATCGGCCAATTCGACTCCCCCTTCGTCCGCCGCGTCGCCATCGCCATGCGGCTGTATGACATCTCTTTCGAACACAAGCCGTGGTCGACCTTCGGCGACGCCGACAAGATCGCGCCCTATAATCCGCTGCGGCGGGTGCCGACGCTGGTACTGGATGACGGCGAGGCGCTGATCGAAAGCGCGATGATCCTGGATCATCTCGACGATCGCGTCGGCCCCGAGAAAGCAATGATCGCCTCGCGCGGCGAGACGCGGCGGCGGCATTTGCGGATCGCGGCGCTGGCGATGGGGCTCGGCGACAAGGGCGTCAGCCTGCTGTACGAGCGCGTGCTGCGCAAGGAGAAGCAGCTCGATCTCTGGGTCGAGCGCTGCAAGTCGCAGATATCCGGCGTGCTCGACGTGCTGGAAAAGGAGCGCGCGGCGGTCAAGACGCCGTATTGGTTCGGCGAGAACATCGGCCATGCCGATATCGCGGTCGCCTGCGTGCTGCGCTTCACCGGCGAGGCGCATCCCGCGCTGTTCGATGCCCGCTATCCGGCGCTGAAGGCGCATTCCGAGCGGTGCGAGGCGCTGCCGTCGTTCCAGGAAATCGTCCAGCCGCTGGCGCCGCCGAGCGGCGATTGAGCTGGACGGGGCCGCGCCCGGCCACGGCCGCGGAGCGGCGCCTAATCCTACTTTGCATGGGGTTGTTTTCGCGATTTTTTCAGGCCGGGTGCGGCGCGTCCGGGGAGTCGCGCCGCCGGGCGGCCAGCCTCGCTTTCACACCTTAGGCCGCATCGCCTCCGGCGTGTCCGGCTGCGCCAGCGGATGGGCTTTCGCAAATTCCGGCAGCGCCATCGCGGTCTCGAAGATGCGTTTCACGGTCGGATAGGTCGCCAGGTTGACCTGCTGATTCAGCGCAGCGGTGACATGGCCGACCATGCAGATGTCGGCGATGGTCGGCGCATCGCCATGGCAGAATTTGCCGGTGCCCTTATGGTCGGCAAGATGTCCCTCCAGCGCTGCCAGCGTCTCGGCGATCCAGTGCCGCCGCCACGCCGCCTGCTGCGTGTCGCGCAGATTCAGCTCGTGGTCGAGATAGCGCCGCACCCGCGGCGTCAGCAGCGGGTGGCCCTCGCACGCCACCATCAGCGCCAGTGCGCGGACGCGGGCGCGGCCGGCGAGGTCGGAGGGCAATAGCGGCGGGGAGGGATATTTCTCGTCGAGATATTCGAGGATGGCGAGCGACTGGAACAGCGTGGTGCCGTCAACTTCCACCAGCGCCGGCAACGCCATCTGCGGGTTGATCCGGCGATACTCGGGATCGCGATGTGCGTTGGCGTCGAGGTCGACGAAGATCACTTCGACCGGAACATTTTTCAGATTGAGCGCGATGCGAACGCGAAAGCTCGCCAGCGATCGCCAGAAGGAGAAGAATTTCATGGGGCCTCCGTCTCTCTTCCCCTCTCCCCTTGTGGGAGAGGGTGGATCAATCGTGCGAAGCACGATTGAGACGGGTGAGGGGTTCTCTCCGCGGATAGAACCCCTCATCCGGCGCTTCGCGCCACCTTCTCCCACAAGGGGAGAAGGGAAGAAAGCGAGTTATCCAGCTCCCACGGCCTTCTTCCGCCAGGCGAGGTGCACGGCGCAGGTGCAGCCGGGGGGATGCGAGGCGACGTCGTTGGCGGGGACGATCTCCGCCACCGGTGCCTTCGTCGCCGTCTGCTGCTGCGAAGGGATGTAGTTCAGCACCGGGGCCAGCCAGCGCTCGGTCTCGGCGACGCTCATGCCCTTGCGCGCGGCATAGTCCTCGACCTGGTCGCGCTCGATCTTGCCGACGCCGAAATAGAAGCTTTCGGGATGGGAGAAGTAAAGCCCTGATACCGACGAGCCCGGCCACATCGCAAAGCTCTCGGTCAGCTTCACGCCGGCAGTCTTTTCCGCATCGAGCAGGCGGAACAGCGTCGCCTTCTCGGTGTGGTCGGGCTGCGCGGGATAGCCGGGCGCCGGGCGAATGCCGGCATATTGCTCCAGGATCAACTGGTCGGAGCTCAGCGCCTCGTCCGGCGCATAACCCCAGAATTCCTTGCGGACGCGCTGGTGCATCCGCTCGGCAAAGGCTTCGGCGAGGCGATCGGCCAGTGCCTTGCACAGGATCGAGGAGTAATCGTCATTGGCATTCTTGAAGCGGTCAGCAACCGCGTCCTCGCCGATTCCTGCCGTGACGACAAAGCCGCCGACATAATCCGATACGCCGGACGACGCAGGCGCGATGAAATCCGACAATGCGGCGTTGAAGCGGCCCTCGCGCTTCTCCAACTGCTGGCGCAGCGTATGGAACGTCGCGATCTTCTGCTTGCGGCTGTCGTCGGCATAAACCGCGATATCGTCTCCTTCCGCATTGGCCGGCCAGAAGCCGATCGTTGCGCGCGCGGTGAACCATTTCTCCTTGATGATGCGGTCGAGCATCTTGCGTGCGTCGTCATAGAGCGAGCGCGCGACCTCGCCGATCTTGGGATCGTCGAGAATGGCCGGGAAGCGCCCGGTCAATTCCCAGGTCTGGAAGAACGGCGTCCAGTCGATGTACTCGGCAAGCTCGTCCAGATCATAGGCGTCAAAAGTCTTGAGCCCCAGGAACGATGGCTTGTTCGGTGGCGTTTTCACAAAGTCCGCCCTGACCGCATTGGCGCGGGCATCCGCCAACTTAAGCCGCTTCTTGTCGGCCTGTGCGCGCAGATGCGCGGCCGAAATCTTGGCGTATTCGGCGCGGATGTCGGCGGCATAGGCCTCGCGCCTGTCCGGCGAGAGCAGCCACGACGCGACGCCGACGGCGCGGCTGGCGTCGTTGACATGCACCACCGGTCCGCCCGGATAGTTTGGGTCGATCTTGACCGCGGTGTGGACGCGGCTCGTCGTCGCGCCGCCGATCAGCAGCGGCATCTTCATGCCCTGCCGTTCCATCTCGCCGGCCAGAAAGCTCATTTCGTCGAGCGAAGGCGTGATCAGGCCCGATAGCCCGATGATGTCGGCGCCTTCGGCTTTCGCCGTCTCGATGATCTTGGTCGCCGGCACCATGACGCCGAGGTCGATCACCTCGAAATTGTTACATTGCAGCACGATGCCGACGATGTTCTTGCCGATGTCGTGGACGTCGCCCTTCACGGTAGCGAGCACGATCTTGCCGGCGGCATTGCGGCCGTCGCCGGTCACGCCATTGGCGAGGTTGCGCGCCTTCCCTTCTTCCATGAACGGCATCAGATAGGCGACCGCCTGCTTCATCACGCGCGCCGACTTCACCACCTGCGGCAAGAACATTTTGCCGTCGCCGAAGAGGTCGCCGACGATGTTCATGCCCGCCATCAGCGGGCCCTCGATGACGTTCAGCGGGCGTTCGACCGTCAGCCGCGCGGCCTCGGTGTCTTCCTCGATGAATTCGGTGATGCCATGCACCAGCGCGTGGCTCAGCCGCTTTTCGACCGGCCATTCGCGCCAGGCGAGGTCCTGCTCTTTTGTCTGCTTCTCCTTGCCGCGGAACTTTTCCGCCAGCGCCAGCAAGCGCTCGGACGCGCCGGGGTCGCGGTTGAGGATCACGTCCTCGCACACCTGGCGCAGCTCGGGATTGATATCGTCATAAACGATCATCTGCCCGGCATTGACGATGCCCATGTCCATGCCGGCGTGGATGGCGTGATACAGAAATACCGAGTGCATCGCTTCGCGCACCGGCTCGTTGCCCCGGAACGAGAACGACAGGTTCGAGACGCCGCCGGAGACATGCGCTCCCGGCAGGTTCGTCCGGATCCAGCGCGTTGCCTCGATGAAGTCGACGCCGTAATTGTTATGCTCGTCGAGGCCCGTCGCGATCGCAAAGATATTGGGGTCGAAGATGATGTCCTCGGGCGCAAAGCCGACCTCGTTAACCAGGATGTCATAGGCGCGCTTGCAGATTTCGGTCTTGCGCGCGAACGTGTCGGCCTGGCCGATCTCGTCGAACGCCATCACCACGACGGCCGCGCCATGGCGGCGCGCGATGCGGGCCTCGTGGATGAATTTCTCCACGCCTTCCTTCATCGAGATCGAGTTCACCACCGGCTTGCCCTGAACGCATTTCAGGCCGGCCTCGATCACATGGAATTTCGAGGAATCGACCATCACAGGGACGCGCGCGATATCCGGTTCGGCGGCAACGAGGTTGAGGAACGTCACCATCGCGGCTTCCGAATCCAGCAATCCCTCGTCCATGTTGACGTCGATGATCTGCGCGCCGTTCTCGACCTGGTCGCGCGCCACCTGAAGTGCCGCGGCGTAATCGCCCGCGGTGATCAGCTTGCGGAATCTCGCTGAGCCCGTGACATTGGTGCGCTCGCCGACGTTCACGAACGGAATCGCCGGCGTCAGTTCGAACGGCTCCAGCCCTGACAGCCGCAGCCGCGGCTCGATCACGGGAACGATACGCGGCTTGTGCGGAGCGACCGCAGCCGCAATCGCGGCGATATGGTCCGGCGTGGTGCCGCAGCAGCCGCCGACGATGTTGACGAGGCCGGCTTCCGCGAACTCGCCGATCAGCCGCGCCATGTATTCCGGCGTCTCGTCGTACTGGCCGAATTCGTTGGGCAGGCCGGCATTCGGATAGGCGCAGATAAGCGTGTCGGCCACGCGGCCGATATCGGCGATATGGGCGCGAAGGTCTTCCGCGCCGAGCGCGCAGTTGAAGCCGACGGTGATCGGCTTGGCGTGGCGGATCGAATTCCAGAACGCTTCCGGCAATTGGCCGGAGAGCAGGCGGCCGGATTTGTCAGTAATGGTGCCGGAGATCATCAAGGGCACGTCGATGCCGCGTTCCTCCGTGATCTCCGAAATCGCGTAAAGCGCCGCCTTGGCGTTCAGCGTATCGAAAATGGTTTCGACCAGCAGCAGGTCGGCGCCGCCGTCGAGCAGGCCGTTGACCTGTTCGCCATAGGCCTTGCGCAAATCGTCGAAGGTGACGGCGCGATAGCCGGGGTTGGAAACGTCGGGCGAGATCGAGGCGGTGCGGTTGGTCGGGCCGAGCGCCCCGGCAACGAATCGCGGCTTGCCGTCCTCGGCCGAGACACGCATCGCTGCGGCGCGGGCGAGTTTTGCGCCGTCACGGTTCAGCTCATAGGCGAGGTCCGACATGTCGTAGTCGGCCTGTGCGATCGAGGTGGACGAAAACGTGTTGGTCGCGACGATGTCGGCGCCGGCGCGCAAGTAAGCGGCGTGGATGTCCTCGATTGCCTTGGGCTGCGTCAGAATCAACAGGTCGTTGTTGCCTCGGACGTCGCGATGGAAGTCCTTGAAACGCTCGCCGCGAAACGCTGTTTCGTCGAACTGCAGGCCCTGGATCATGGTGCCCATGGCGCCGTCGAGCACCAGGATGCGTTCGCGGGCGGCGGCGAGCAGGGCAGTTCGCTTCGGCGAAACCTTCGGAATCGAAACACTCATCGGATCAGGCGGCTTTCTGTGCGCCATTGGGGCGAATGCCCAGCAAATGGCTGATCGCGAACACGAGGTCCGCGCGGTTCATGGTGTAGAAGTGAAAGGTGTCGACGCCGTGCTTGGCGAGCTTTTGCACCTGGCCGGCGGCCACGGTGGCGGCAACGAGCTTGCGGGTCTCGGCGTCGTCATCCAGGCCTTCGAATTTGTCCGCCAGCCAGGCCGGCACCGTGGTGCCGGCGCGGGTCACAAAACTCCGCGCCTGCTTGAAATTGTGCATCGGCATGATGCCGGGGACGATCGGAATATCGATGCCGCGGGCGCGGACGCGATCGAGGTAGCGGAAGTAGAGATCGTTATCGAAGAATACTTGCGTAATGGCTCGCGCCGCGCCGGCGTCGACCTTGGCTTTGAGCGTATCGATATCGGCGTCGATGGTCGGGCTCTCCGGATGTTTTTCCGGATAGGCCGACACCGAGATTTCGATATCTGGATAACGCTTCTTGATGCCTGTGATGAGATCAGGCGAACTCTGGTAGCCGTCCGGATGTGCACGATAGTCGGTGCCGATGCCGGTGGTGGGATCGCCGCGCAGCGCTACGATATGGCGGACGCCGATCTCGTGATAGCGCGCTACCACGTCGTCGATCTCGCCCTTGGGCGCGCCGACGCAGGTCAGGTGCGCGGCAGGCGTTAGCCGCGTCTCTTTCAGGATGCGGGCAATGGTCGAATGGGTCCGCTCGCGGGTCGATCCTCCGGCGCCATAGGTCACCGAGACGAAATTGGGGGCGAGCGGCGCCAGCCGGTTGATGGTCTCCCACAGGCTCCGCTCCATCTCTTCGGTCTTGGGCGGAAAGAACTCAAAGGAGATCTTTGGCGAATGCAGCGCGCGATGGCCGTCGAAAGCGGGGGGCGTAACCTCGGTCATGGCACTTCACAAAGCTCCGAAACAATGGGCCGGACGTCAGCCGTAGCGACGATGGGCTAAAATAAGCGAAATAGGGCGGGCCAAACAGCCCATTGGAGATGGGAAGTAGCCCAATATGTGCAAAATACACGAAATTCTGGTCTTGGTAGAAGGAGTGAGTGGGCTGTGCTTATACTAAATTACACAGCAAAAACAATTAGTAATAAAAAGGTTGGTTGTGGAGGAGGTGTATTTGGCGGTGGGCAATGGCGCAATGGTGGAATTTGTCACATTTCATCCCACTCTAGTGCTGCGATGTGGCGCGCCTTTCCCCACAAGCGCGGGCCTGATCTGCGCCGGCCAGGCCTTTGTTGGCTTCGCTTGCCGCATTAGCTTAGCGCCATGATTCCGCTTTCCGTCCTCGACCTCTCCGTCGTCACCACAGGCACAAAACCCGCCGCCGCGCTGCAGAACAGCGTTGATCTCGCGCGCCATGTCGATGGGCTCGGCTATGTCCGCTACTGGCTCGCCGAGCATCACAATCTGGCGTCGGTGGCGAGCCCCGCGCCTGATTTGATGATCGGGCAGATCGCCGCGGTGACCAAAAACATCCGCGTCGGCTCCGGCGGCGTGATGCTGCCCAACCATGCGCCGCTGGTGGTGGCCGAGCGCTTCAAGATGTTGGAGGCGCTGTTTCCCGGCCGCATCGATCTCGGGCTCGGCCGTGCGCCCGGCACCGATGGCGCGACCGCCCATGCGCTGCGCAGCCGGCTCGACCGCCGCGAGGGCGACGATTTTCTTGAACGGCTGAGCGAACTGGTGTTGTGGGAGACCCGCGGTTTCCCGGCCGGCCATCCCTACAACAATGTGGTGGCGATGCCGGACGACACGCCGCTGCCGCCGATCTGGCTGCTCGGCTCCTCCGACTACAGTTCGGAATTGGCGGCGCAAGTCGGCATGGGCTTCGCGTTCGCACATCATTTTGCTTCCTACGACGCGATTGCGGCGATGACGAACTACCGCAGCCACTTCAAGTCGTCCGGCTGGCGGGAAACCCCACACGGCATTCTCGCCGTTGCGGCGGTCGCCGCCGAGACCGATGCGGAGGCTGAGAAGCTCGCCTCCTCGATGGACCTCAACCGCCTGCGCCGCGATCGCGGGCAATACCTGCCATTGCCGAGCGTCGAGGAAGCGCTGGCCTATGATTACACCGACGCCGAGCGCGCCTCGGTCATGCGCAACCGTTCGCGCCTGTTTGTCGGCAGCCCCGCAACCATCATGGCGAAGCTGCAGCCGATGATTACCGCCAGCCAGCCGGATGAACTGATGATCATCACGGCGGTGTACGACCACGACGCGCGGAAGAAGTCGTACAGCCTGCTCGCGGAAGCGTTCGGGCCGAGCGAGAAAGCCGCCGCCTAGATCGTGATGACTTTTCTGCGAATCTGTATCTCATTCTCTTGAGCATTCCTGCTTTTTCAGCATTCCCGATCTGCATGCCTGCGTTTGTTCGAGCCTCAAAAGCAACCAAGCGTTGTCAAGGAAGTTGTTGAAGTCTCCAGCCAAGGAGACAAATCATGGAACTGAAATCTGCAGTTGTTGGGTTGGCCGCCCTCGGCGGCGTTATGCTCGCCGCCGGCTCAGCTTCCGCCGCGATGCCGAACGGGCTTCCAAATGCCGACCAGATCTCACGCCAGGCCGCTGATGTTGAGCAGGTCCGCTGGGTCTGCAATGCCTGGGGTCGCTGCTGGTGGCGTCCGGGTCCGAGATGGTATGGCGCCTATGGCGCTTGGGGCCCGCGCCCCGTGTGGCGCCCGGGATGGCGCGGCGCCTATGCTTGGGGCGGGCCAGTTTGGCGCCCGCGGCCGGTGTGGGGTCCGCGTCCAGGATGGGGGCCGCGTCCAGGGTGGGGCTGGAACGGCCGGTGGTGATCGGAGAGGGGGCGTACGCCGGCTGATAACGCCGCGAGTACCGCTTTCATAAATATATCCGTATCCGCTGCACCGCTAATGCCGCGCAACTCGCCGCTCGCTGGTAAGCGTCTGGCCGCTGCACGTCACGAATCTGCGCTCTCCGCGCCCACGGCAGCAGTCGCGCCGGGAGACGCGAACAGATGCCTGTGCGTCCCTTAATCCTGCTTCTCGCTAAAGGTCGCGCGGAACGGGTGGCCGGGATAGACGCCGACGATGCGGAATTCGCGCGAGAAGAACTTTAGTTCTTCCAGCGCGAAGGCGAGGCCCTTGTCCTCGGGATGGCCGTCGACGTCGGCATAGAACTGCGTCGCAAAGAAATTGCCGTCGACCATGTAGCTTTCCAGCTTGGTCATGTTGACGCCGTTGGTGGCAAAGCCGCCGAGCGCCTTGTAGAGCGCAGCGGGCAGGTTGCGTACCCGGAAAACAAAAGTGGTGACCAGCGGGCCCGAGCCTTGTTTCGCCCAGTCGGCCTCGCGCGCCAGCACCACGAAGCGCGTGGTGTTGTGCGCTTCGTCCTCGACGTCTTCGGCCAGGATATCGAGCCCGTAGATCTGTGCCGCCAGCCGGGACGCGATCGCGGCCACGCTTCTGTCGTTGCGTTCGGAAACGTCGCGCGCGCTGCCGGCGGTGTCGGCGGCGACGATCGGCTTGATGCCGAGCTTGCGGATGATGCGGCGGCATTGGCCGAGCGCATGGACGTGGCTCTCCACCGTCTTGATGTCGGCGAGCTTTGTCCCCTTCGGCGCCATCAATTGATGGCGGATCGGCAAAAACCATTCTCCGACGATGAACAGACCGGACGCCGGCAGCAAATGATGGATGTCGGCGACGCGCCCCGCCACCGAATTCTCGATCGGGATCATGCCGAGATCGGCCTCGCCCGAAGCGATCGCCGACAGCGCGTCCTCGAAGGTCGCACACGGCATCGGCTCGGCGTCGGGATAGGCCTCGACGATGGCGATATGGGAATTGGCGCCAGGCTCGCCCTGGAATGCGATTTTGAGCTTTTTGGTCATGTTGTCTTTCCTGGCGGGCCTTTTAGCAGCCGATCAGGCCTTGGCTATAGCGTTTTCAAGCGAAGTGGATACCGGTTCGCGTGAAGAAAGCGCGTCAAAACAAAAGGATAAAGCCTCGTTCAATCAGAATGAGGCTTTAGTATCTTACGGGCGGTTTCGAGGTCGGCCGGGGTATCGACGCCGCGCGGCACGCTATCGACGATGGTGATGTCGATCCGCATCCCGGCTTCCAGCGCGCGGAGCTGTTCGAGCTTTTCCTGCTGCTCCAGCGGGGAGGGAGCCAAGGTCACGAACCGCTGCAGCGCGGCGCGGCGGTAAGCATAGAGGCCGATATGGTGGTAGCGCGGTCCGTCACCGTGAGGCGCGGTGGCGCGGGTGAAATACAGCGCGCGCAGCCGGTTTGGACCGATCGGCGAGCCGATCGCCTTCACCACGCTCGGCGCCCGGTCCTCCTCCTCGGTGTGGATCTGCGAGGCTAGCGTCGCGATGTCGACCGCGGGGTCGTCGAGCGGCGGCAGCGCGGCGCGGATGGTGTCCGGCATGATCGTCGGGAAATCGCCCTGCAAATTGACCACGATCTCCGCCTTGCCGGCCGGGTCGAGCGCCAGCATGGCCTCGTGGATGCGGTCGGAGCCGGAAGCGTGGGAGGCACGGGTCATCACCGCCTCGCCGCCGGCAGCCCGCACCGCGTCGGCGATCTCCGGCGTGTCGGTCGCCACCGCAACCCGGCCGATCTTGGCTTCTTCCGCCCGCCGCAGCACGTGCACGATCATCGGCAGGCCGGCGATATCCAGCAGCGGCTTGCCCGGTAGCCGGGTCGCCGCCATCCGGGCGGGAATCAGCACCAAAATGCGGGAATCGGTCATCGTCTGAAGGCCCGGCGGGATAGCTGGTTTTGATGGGGATGGGACGAAATTCGGCGCGTTTATACGGGTTGCCAGAGCCCGGGCAAACCGATATCTCAACCCCTGCTGAGGGTGCGGCGCGAAAGGCTGATTCCTCACGCCCACCCGCGGCCGTTTTGCCGGCCTTCAGTCGACCTTTCCGGCCTGGAGCCTGATCCCGTTATGGACTCCTTCGAACTCAACAAGATTCTTGGTGCCGTCCTTGGCACCTGCATTCTTCTTCTGGTGACGAGCTTTGCCGCCCAGGCGATTTTTGCGCCCGCGAAGCCGGAAAAGCCGGGCTTCGAGATCGCCGTGAAGGAAGACACCTCTCACGCAGCCAAGGAAGCGGCAGCTCCCTCCGAGCCGATCGAGAAGCTTTTACAGACCGCGTCCGTCGAGAAGGGCACGGCTGCGGCCAAGAAATGCGCCGCCTGCCATACGTTCGAAAAGGGCGGCCCCAACCGCGTCGGACCCAATTTGTACGGCGTCTTGAACGAGCCGAAGGGTCAGGGTCGCGGCGGGTTCAACTTCTCGGCCGCCTTGAAGGGCAAGGGCGGCACCTGGACCTACGAGGACCTCAACAAGTTCCTCGCCAATCCCAAGGCCTTCGTTCCGGGCACGGCGATGGGCTTTGCCGGTATCCCGAAGGACAGCGAGCGCGCCGACGTGATCGCCTATCTGCGCAGCCTCTCGGACAGCCCGGCTCCGCTCCCGACGGCGGCGAAGTAATATTTCGTCAGTTCGGGACTTCGCCACGACATGACGGCCAGGCATTGCCTGGCCGTTTGCATATGAGGGATCGCATTGTTGCTATCGGAGTTGTTACCGGGACTTTTCGCCGCAGCGGCGGTGTTCCCAAGCTGCTATCATGAGGAAAAAGCAACGTAATTCGTCGAACCCTTGCCTTATATTAGGTCCTCACTAGCTCGGCCTTGTTGTTTGCGTGGTTCGTGGCAGGGGCGGCGAACTTCGAAACAACGGATACTGGCGTCAGCAACAGGAATTCTGCATTTGGCCATTACCCGACGACATCTTCTCCAGGGCAGCGCAGTTGCCGCCATGGCACCCGCATTGGGGCTAGGCATCCCCGAAATTTCGCCGGCTCACGCGCAATCGGACGCGGGCGAACCGGTCTTTCGGCACGCGCTGTCGCTGTTCGGCGAGATCAAATACCCGGCCGACTTTAAGCGCTTTGACTATGTCAATCCGGAGGCTCCGAAGGGAGGCACCGTACGCCAGATCCAGATCGGTACGTTTGACAACTTCAACCTTGTGGTTGCCGGCGTCAAAGGCGCGCTGGCAGCCGGCGTTCAGTTGATCTACGAATCTCTCATGACGCAGTCGCTGGACGAGGTCTCGACCGAGTACGGCGAATTGGCCGAAGCCGTAAGCCACCCCGAGGATTTCTCCTGGGTGACCTATCGCCTCCGGCGAGAGGCCAAATGGCATGATGGAAATCCCGTCACGCCTGACGACGTCATCTTCTCCCTCAATTCGTTCAAGCAACATCATCCGCAGTACTCGGCCTACTATCGCCATGTGGTGAAAGCTGAAAAGGTCGGTGATCGCGACATAAAATTCAGCTTCGACGCGCCCGGCAATCGCGAACTCCCGCTGATCGTCGGACAACTCACGATCTTGCCGAAGCACTGGTGGGAGGGCACCGACAGCGAAGGCCGCAAGCGCGACGTCTCCGCGACAACGCTGGAGAAGCCGCTAGGCTCGGGCCCCTACCGCATCAAGGAGTTTGTCCCGGGAAGGACGCTGACGCTGGAGCGGGTGAAGGACCATTGGGGACGCGATCACAGCACGTATGTCGGCCGCAACAATTTCGACGAGCTGCGCCTGGAATATTTCCGGGACTCGACGGTCGCGCTCGAGGCGTTCAAGGGCGACCAGGTTGATTGGCGTACCGAAAACAGCGCCAAGAACTGGGCAACGGCCTATGACTTTCCGGCCGTCAATGACAAGCGCGTGCTGCTCGAGGAGTTTCCGAACCGCAGTTCCGGAATCATGCAGGCGTTCGCGCTGAATATCCGGCGTGACCAGTTCAAGGATCCGCGGGTGCGTCGCGCACTGAATTATGCGTTCGACTTCGAGGAAATGAACAAGCAGATATTCTTCGGTCAGTACAAGCGCATCAGCAGCTATTTCGACGGCACAGAACTGGCTTCAAGCGGCCTGCCGCAAGGCAAAGAGTTGGAAATACTCGAGGCCGTCCGCGCGGAAGTGCCACCCGAGGTATTCACCAAGCCCTATACCAATCCGGTCGGCGGCAGTCCCGAAGCGGTTCGCGAAAATCTTCGTGAGGGGCTGCGTCTACTGAAGGAAGCCGGCTATGAGGTGCGCGAGCGCAAGCTGGTCGATAGTAAGACGGGAGCGCCATTTGCGCTCGAATTGCTTGGTGCAGAGCCGACCTTCGAACGGGTCATGCTGTTTTTCAAACCTTCTCTGGAGCGGCTAGGTATCGCGGTCAGCGTGCGCACGATCGATCCGACACAGTATGAAAACCGCCTTCGTAGCTGGGATTTCGATGTCGTCGTCTCGTCGTGGGCGGAATCGTTGTCGCCCGGAAACGAGCAGCGCGAATATTGGGGTTCGCAGGCGGCGGACATGGCGGGTTCGCGCAATATCATCGGCATCAAGAATCCCGCGATTGACAAATTGATCGAGCGGGTGATCTATGCGAAGGGCCGGGAAGACCTTGTTGCAGCGACCAAGGCGCTGGACCGCGTGCTGCTGTGGAATCACTATGTCGTGCCGCAGTGGAATTATCCCAAGGTCCGGACGGCGCGTTGGGACCGTTTCGGCCGTCCGACCGAACTGCCCAAATACGGCCTGTCCGGCTTCCCCGCGATCTGGTGGTATGATGCCGACAAGGCGGCAAAGATCGGAAGACGGTCTTGAAGGATATCCTGCGCATGGCGCAATTCTCTCGCCGGCATGTACTCGGTCTCGGTGTCGGCGCGCTGAGCGTTCTGCGGCTTGGCCCCGTTCGCGCCACAGAGGAAAACGGCGCTGAGATGCACGGCATCTCAGCGTTCGGCGATCTGAAGTATCCGGCCGACTTCAAGAATTTCGACTATGTGAACGTCTCTGCCCCCAAGGGCGGCGTGTTCTCGACCATCCCCTCGACGCGCTCCTACAATCAGTCCTACCACACCTTCAATTCGCTCAACGCCTACATCCTCAAGGGCGAGGGCGCGCAGGGCATGGACCTGACCTTCTCAGCGCTGATGGTGCGGGCCGGCGACGAGCCGGATGCGATGTACGGGCTCGTCGCAAAGTCGGTGCGAATCTCGCCGGACAAGCTGATCTACCGCTTTACGCTGCGCCCCGAGGCCAAGTTTCACGACGGCTCGAGGATCACGGCGCATGACGTCGCCTGGTCCATCAACACGCTGAAGGCCAAGGGCCATCCGCTGATCCAGGTGCAGATGCGTGACGTCAAGGGGGCCGAGGCGCTCGATGATGCGACCGTGATCGTCACCTTCGCCGAGAAGCGCGCGCGCGACGTGCCGCTCTTCGTCGCGGGCCTGGCGATCTTCTCGAAGAGATATTATGAGACGCGGCCCTTCGATGAATCAACGCTGGACATGCCGCTGGGCTCGGGGCCCTATAAGGTCGGCAAGTTCGAGGTCAACCGTTTCATCGAGTACGAACGCGTCAAGGACTGGTGGGGGGCGAACCTCCCGGTCTGCCGCGGTTATTACAATTACGATGTGGTCCGCTACGAATTCTATCGCGACCGCGACGTCGCCTTCGAAGGCTTTACCGGCAAGAACTATCTGTTCCGCGAAGAGTTCACCGCGCGCATCTGGGCGACGCGCTACGACTTCCCCGCCATCAAGGACGGCCGCGTCAAGCGCGAGCAGGTACCGGACGAAAGGCCGTCCGGCGCGCAGGGCTGGTTCATCAATACCCGCCGCGACAAGTTCAAGGACCCCCGCGTGCGCGAGGCGCTGATCAACGCCTTCGATTTCGAGTGGACCAACAAGACCATTATGTACGACGCCTATGCGCGTACGCATTCGCCGTTCCAGAATTCAGACATGATGGCGAAGGGGCCGCCCTCACCGGAGGAGCTGAAGCTGCTCGAGCCATTCCGCGGCCAAGTGCCCGACGAAGTGTTCGCCCAGCCCTACGTGCCCCCGGTTTCGGATGGCTCGGGGCAGGATCGCACCATGCTGCGCAAGGCGCAGCAATTGCTCAACGAAGCCGGCTTCGTCATCAAGGACGGCAAGCGGATGACGCCGAGCGGCGAAGTGTTTCGCATCGAATTCCTGTACGATGAGCCTTCGCTGAATCCGCATCACGCGCCCTATATCAAGAATCTGGGAACGCTCGGCATCGAGGCGAGTCCGCGTATGGTCGATGCCGTGCAGTACCGCGCGAGGGTGGAAGATTTCGATTTCGACATGACTATCACGCGCTTCTCGATGTCGACGACGCCGGGCGACGCAATGCGTGCCTTCTTCTCCTCGCACGCTGCCAAAACCAAGGGCTCCTACAACCTGGCCGGTATAGAGAATCCCGCCATCGACGCGCTGATCGAAAAGATCATTGCGGCGGATACCCGCGCCGAGCTGACGGTTGCCTGCCATGCCTTCGACCGCGTTTTCCGCGCCGGCCGCTACTGGGTGCCGCAGTGGTACAACAAGACGCATCGGCTGGCCTATTGGGACATCTTCGACCGCCCGAAGAACCTGCCGCGTTATCAGATCGACGCATCGGGCTCCGGCGAGCGAGTTATCTGGTGGTATGACGCTGCCAAGGCCGGCAAACTTGAGCAGGCGAAGCAATAATGACCGCCTATATCGCCCGCCGCATCCTTTTGATGTTTCCGACCTTGCTCGGCATCCTCTTCATTTCCTTCGTGGTCGTGCAGTTCGCGCCGGGCGGCCCGGTCGAACGTGTGATCGCACAGCTTTCCGGCGCCGATACCGGCGGCTCCTCGCGCATCTCTGGCTCTTCCACCGGTGACTTTGCCGGCAGTACGCCCCAGGCGGGCGCCTCCGCCGATGCTGTCAATTCGAAATACCGCGGCGCGCAGGGGCTCGATCCGGAGTTCATCAAGAACCTGGAAAAGCAGTTCGGCTTCGACAAGCCGGCGCATGAGCGCTTTGCTCTGATGGTATGGAATTTCGCTCGCTTCGATTTCGGCAAGAGCTACTTTCGCGACACCACCGTGTTGCAGCTGATCAAGGAGAAGCTGCCGGTCTCGATATCGCTCGGCCTCTGGTTGACGCTGCTGACCTATTTGATCTCGATCCCGCTCGGCATCCGCAAGGCGGTGGCGGACGGAACGCGATTCGATACCTGGACTTCCGCCGCTATCATCGTCGGATTTGCGATCCCCGGTTTCCTGTTCGCGATCCTGCTGATCATCCTGTTTGCCGGCGGCTCGTTCTTCAACTGGTTCCCGCTGCGCGGATTGACCTCGGACGGCTGGTCGCAATTCCCCTGGTACTGGAAGATCATCGACTACTTCTGGCACCTCACCCTGCCTTTGATCGCGATGGGTCTCGGCGCCTTCGCCACCATGACGCTGCTGACCAAGAACTCGTTTCTCGATGAGGTCAGGAAGCAGTATGTCATGACCGCGCGTGCAAAGGGTTGCAGCGAGGGGCAGGTGCTCTACGGGCATATCTTCCGCAACGCCATGCTGATCGTAATCGCAGGCTTTCCCGGTGCGTTCATTGGTGCATTCTTCTCCGGCTCGCTGCTGATCGAGACCATCTTCTCGCTCGACGGGCTCGGGCTGCTCGGCTTCGAAAGCGTGCTGAACCGCGACTATCCGGTCGTGTTCGGCACGCTGTTCATCTTCTCCCTCGTGGGCCTTGTGGTGGGTCTGATCTCCGACCTCGCCTACATGTGGATCGATCCCCGGATCGATTTTGAGGCGAGGGAAGTCTGATGGCGCTGCTCGCTCCACAACCGGTCGAAACCACCGCGAGGTCGCCGCTTGGCGAGGTCGTCCCGGCCACGCAGCACGTGTTCGCGCCATCGCCGCTGAACCGCCGGCGCTGGCAGAACTTCAAGGCGAACCGCCGCGGCTACTGGTCGCTTTGGATATTCCTTGCGCTGTTTCTGATCTCGCTGTTTGCCGAACTGATCGCCAACGATCGGCCGTTCCTTATCAAGTATGACGGAAAACTGTATTGGCCGGCTTTCGTCAGCTATTCCGAGACCACTTTCGGCGGCGATTTCGAAACCGCGGCCGACTACCGCGATCCCTATTTGCAAAAGCTGATCGCCGAAAAGGGCGGCACCATCATCTGGCCCTTGATCCGCTATTCCTACTCCACCCACAATCTCGATTTGCCGACGCCGGCGCCGTCGAAGCCGACATGGATGCTGACGGAAGAGCAGTGCAAGCCCGTGGTGGAGAAGAAGGGCCTGAAGAGCTGTAGCGACCTCGAATACAACTGGCTCGGTACCGACGACCAGGGCCGCGACGTGGTGGCGCGACTGATCTACGGTTTTCGCATCTCGGTGCTGTTCGGCCTGACGCTGACCATCCTGTCCTCGATCATCGGCGTCATCGCCGGCGGCGTGCAAGGCTATTTCGGCGGCTGGACCGATCTGATCTTCCAGCGCATCATCGAAATCTGGAGCGCGATTCCCTCGCTCTATCTGCTGCTGATCCTGTCATCGGTGCTCGTGCCCGGCTTCTTCGTGCTGCTCGGCATTCTCCTGCTGTTCTCCTGGACCTCGTTGGTTGGCCTGGTTCGCGCGGAGTTCTTACGCGGGCGCAATTTCGAATACATTCAGGCGGCGCGCGCGCTCGGCGTCTCCAACGGCGTGATCATGTTCCGGCATCTGCTGCCGAACGCGATGGTGGCGACCATGACCTTTCTGCCATTCATCGTGTCGTCCTCGGTGATGACGCTGACCGCGCTCGACTTCCTCGGCTTCGGCCTGCCGCCGGGTTCGCCATCACTCGGCGAGCTGCTGTCGCAGGGCAAGTCCAACGTGCAGGCGCCCTGGCTCGGTTTTACCGGCTTCTTCTCGGTCGCGATCATGCTGTCGCTTTTGATCTTCATCGGCGAGGGCGTGCGCGACGCCTTCGATCCGCGCAAAACGTTCCGGTAGAGCATGATGGACGCCGTCAACCAGCCCTTGCTCGATGTGCGCGATCTCTCGGTGGCGTTTCACCAGCCGAGCGGCGCCACGATTGCGGTCGACCGCGTCTCGTTTTCCATCAAGCGCGGCGAGTGCGTGGCCCTGGTCGGCGAGTCCGGTTCCGGCAAATCGGTCAGCGCGCTGTCGGTGCTAAGACTGCTGCCCTATCCGACCGCGTCGCATCCCTCCGGCACCATCCATTTCAAGGGCCGAGAGCTGCTCAATGCCTCGGAACGCGAGATGCGCGAGATCCGCGGCAACGACATCTCGATCATTTTCCAGGAGCCGATGACCTCGCTCAATCCGCTGCACACGGTCGAGGCGCAGATCGGCGAGATTCTTTCGCTGCACAGCGGCATCGGCGGGCAGATGGCGCGGGCGCGCACACTCGAGCTCTTGACGCAGGTCGGCATTCCCGATCCGGAAACGAGGCTACAAAGCTATCCGCACCAACTATCCGGCGGCCAGCGTCAGCGTGTCATGATCGCGATGGCGCTCGCCAACGAGCCGGATCTTCTGATCGCGGACGAGCCGACCACCGCGCTCGACGTCACGGTGCAGGCCCAGATCCTGGCGCTGCTTGCCGAGATCAGGTCCCGGCTCGGCATGAGCATGCTGTTCATCACCCATGACCTCGGCATCGTCCGCCGCATCGCCGACGTGGTCTGCGTCATGAACTCGGGCAAGATCGTCGAGCACGGCCCGGTCGAACAGGTCTTCACCGCGCCGAAACATGCCTATACCCGCGCGCTGCTCGCGGCCGAGCCCAAGCCCGACCCGGCGCCGCCGCGGCCCAACGAGCCGGTGGTGATGTCGGCCGACAATCTCAAGGTCTGGTTTCCGATCAAGCGCGGGTTGTTGCGCTCGACCGTCGGCCACATCAAGGCGGTGGATGGCGTCAGCGTCGCGGTGCGCAAGGGCGAGACGCTCGGCGTCGTCGGCGAATCCGGCTCCGGCAAGACCACGCTGGGTCTCGCACTGCTCCGGCTGATTTCCTCCGACGGCCCAATCGTGTTCCTCGGCAACAACATCCAGGGCCTGCGCTTCAAGGCCATGCTGCCGCACCGTCGCGACATGCAGATCGTGTTTCAGGATCCGTTCGGCGCGCTCAGCCCGCGAATGTCGGTCGGAGATATCGTCGCCGAAGGCCTGAGCGTGCATCAGAAGTCGCTGTCGCATCAAGAGCGCGAGGCGCGCGTCGTCAAGGCGCTCACAGACGTCGGTCTCGATCCGGCGACGCGCTTCCGCTATCCGCATGAATTTTCCGGTGGCCAGCGCCAGCGTATCTCGATTGCGCGCGCGGTGGTGCTGGAGCCGAATTTCGTCGTGCTGGACGAGCCGACCAGCGCGCTCGACATGCTGTTCCAGGCGCAGATGGTCGACCTGCTGCGCGAGCTGCAGCGCAAGCGCGATCTGACCTACATGTTCATCTCGCACGATTTGCGCGTCGTGGCCTCGCTGGCCAGCCATCTGATCGTGATGCGTCACGGCAAGGTGGTGGAGGAGGGCCCGGCCGCGGAGCTCTTCAAGAACCCGAAGAGCGACTACACCCGCGCCCTGTTCGCTGCCGCGTTCCGGATCGAGGCGGTTCCGGACCTATAGCTTGCGCTGGTGATGACGATGAAGTTTGTGGCTACAGCCGCTTGATCGCCGTTACCTCGCTGCCGACGGCCTTGATCCGTGCAATCGCGTCATGTGTGTTCTCCACCACCGTCGCCATGTGGTGCGCGTTGGCGTGTACGATGCTGTCGGCGTCCCGCACGATCGCGACGTGGCCCTTCCAGAAGATCAGATCGCCGCGCTGGAGCTTCGTCATCTCGGCGGGACTCAATGCCCGGCCGAGGCCTCCCTCTTGCATGTCGCTGTCGCGCGGGCAGCCGGTGCCGGCGGCGGCCAGCGATACCTGGATGAGGCCGGAACAATCGATACCGAGCGAGCTCTTGCCGCCCCAGAGATAGGGCGTGCCGATAAAGCGCTCGGCAACCGCGACGAAATCCTTTTCCACCGCGTCGAGGCTGCCAAGATGATGGCGCGGCAGATACCAGCCGTCGCTTGTAATGGCGAACGCGCTGTCTTCGCGGATGACCGTCACCCTTGCTCCCGTCGTCAGCGTCTCGACCGGCGGCAGCTTGATCGAGGGGCCCGGAAACGCGAAGGTCCGCAGCGTCGTGACCTTGTGCGTCGGTGCGGCCGCAGGCTTTGCCAGCGCGGCATCCGGAATCCAGCCGACATAGCCGTCGCTCGCGAGTTGGCCCCACGCAAACCCTTCGTCATTGCGGTCGTAGATCGTGACGCGTTCGCCCTTCAGCGCCTGCGTCAGCATCATGGCGCCCGCGGCAGGTCGCTCCCACAGCGGCGCGATCGCCTCACACACGCAAAATTCCTCGCCGGGCACATAGCGCGCGGCCTTCACCTTGCCTTCGAGATATTTCGCGGCGATTTCGGGCCGTGCCGGCGTCAGGCGCGGATCATGCATAGCGTTCGCTCAACAGTTTGTAGATCGCGCGTGCGGCCTGGCATTCGCCGCCTTCGGGACGCGCAGGTTTTGCGGAAGGCGTCCAGCCGTAGATATCGACATGCAGCCAGCTTTTGGCATCGGTGACGAAGCGGTGCAGGAACAGCGCGCAGGTGATCGAGCCGGCAAAGCCGCCCGACGGCGCGTTGTTGATGTCGGCGACCTTCGAATCCAGCCACGAATCATAGGGTGGCCACAGCGGCATTCGCCACAACGGATCGTTCTCCCGCTTTGCATGTTCTGCGACGCTTTCGGCCAGCGTCTCATCATGGGTGTAAAAGGGCGGTAAATCCGGCCCCAGCGCCACCCGCGCCGCGCCGGTCAGTGTGCCCAAGTCAATCAACAGATCCGGTTTGTCTTCGTCCGCCAAGGCGAGCGCATCCGCCAGGACCAGCCGTCCCTCGGCATCGGTGTTGCCGATCTCCACGTTAAGTCCCTTGCGCGACTTGAAGATGTCGAGCGGACGGAAGGCGTTGCCGGCGACTGCGTTCTCGACCGCGGGGAGCAGGACGCGCAGGCGGACCTTCAGCTTCGCGTCCATCACCATCTGCGCCAGCGCCAGCGCGTTGGCGGCGCCGCCCATGTCCTTTTTCATGATCAGCATGCCGCTGGACGGCTTTAGGTCGAGCCCGCCGGTGTCGAAGCAGACGCCCTTGCCGACCAGCGTCACTTTGGGGTGGGCGGGATCGCCCCAGCTCAGGTCGATCAGGCGCGGGGCACGCGCCGAGGCCATGCCAACCGCGTGGATCAGCGGAAAGTTCTGCTTCACGAGTTCGTCGCCGACGATGCAGTCGAAGCTGGCGCCGAAACGCGCCGCGAGCGCTTGTGCGGCGTCCGCCAGTTGCTCCGGCCCCATGTCGTTCGATGGCGTATTGATCAGGTCGCGCGCCAGCGCCGCCGCTTCCGCCATCCGCGCGATGTCAGCGATATCGACGCCATCGGGCGGCACCAGCCGGACCTCGGGCTTTTCGGCTTTGCGGTAGCGGCCGAAGCGGTAGCTCCCCAGCGCAAAGGCGAGCGTCGCCAGGCGCGGGTCGTGCGGCACGTTGGCGAAGCGATAGACGCCCGGCGGCAGCAGGCCGGGCAGCGCGCCGGGCCGGAACAGGTCGTGCGACTTGGCGGTCTCTTCATCAAGCCCGAACACGACCTGCGCAATCTTCCCGTCGGGGGCGGGCAGCGTCAGGCACTTGCCGGGCTTGGCGGTAAAATCATTGGCGAGCGCAAACTGCCGGGCCGGTTCGGGAAGGTCTTTGGCGATCGCGCTCCAGGTCGCTTTGGTGGCGAACGTAATCGGAATGGCGGGGGCGATGGGCGCGGTCTCGAACGGCGATTGCATGCATGTCTCGCGGGGATCGGGGCGTGTCTGGCTGGCATAGCACGGCCAATTAACCGGCCGTTAGGGTTAACAGTCTATTGCTTTCTCATACGGCTCTATTTGTCCGCCATTCCCGTGAGTTGAAGTGCCATGCGTCGATCGTCCAGCTACGCCGGGTCCCTTGCCCGGTTCCTGACCTCAGCCGCGGTAACCGCGGTTTTGGCCGCGGGCCTTGGCGGCTGCCAGACCATGTCCGACATAACGGGATCGCTGAGCTCATCGTCACCCAAGGCACAGAGCGTTCCCGACGATCCGCGCCGCGCGGCCGAGATATATGGCGAACGCTATCGGGCCAATCCCAAGGATGCCGAGGCGGCGCTGGGGTATGGCCAGGCGCTCCGCGCTACCGGCCAGCGGGCACAGGCCGCTGCCGTGCTCGAACAGGCCACCATCGCTCATCCCGGCAACAAGACGCTGCTCGCTGCTTACGGCCGCGCGCTCGCCGACAACGGCAGTTCGCAGGCTGCCTTCGACGTGCTCAGCCGCGCCCATACGCCCGCCAATCCCGACTGGCGCATTCTTTCGGTGCAGGGCACCACGCTCGACAAGATGGGCAAGCACGAAGAGGCCCGCCGCTATTACGCGAGCGCGCTGAAGATCACGCCGGAAGAGCCGTCGGTGCTGTCCAATCTCGGTCTCTCCTACATGCTGACGCGGGAGCTGCCGCAAGCCGAGGAAACGCTGCGGCGCGCCTATTCCAATCCGCGTGCCGACGCAAGGGTGCGGCAGAATCTCGCTCTCGTCGTCGGCCTGCAGGGCCGCTTCGCGGAA
The DNA here is from genome assembly GCF_036924675.1 of Bradyrhizobium sp. AZCC 1578. Lineage (NCBI taxonomy): Bacteria > Pseudomonadati > Pseudomonadota > Alphaproteobacteria > Hyphomicrobiales > Nitrobacteraceae > Bradyrhizobium > Bradyrhizobium sp. AZCC 1578. The sequence goes on along the minus strand of NZ_JAZHRZ010000001.1, from coordinate 3,240,033 downwards.
GCCGAGACCATCGCCAAGGGCGATCTGCCGGCCGACGAGGCGGCTGCCAACGTGGCTTACCTGCGGGAAATGCTGAGCCGCAAGGACAAGGACCATTCGCGTCCCCCCGGCAACAAGGCGACCGTCCCGGTCGCCGCCCTCAACCGGCCGGACTGAGCATCACAGCGGTCACGCGCGACTGCGGGTCAACGAGTCCATTAGTCGGGCCCAACAACTATGCGAGCAATTATTTCGGTTCCAGTGCTCGACAGGAACTTATCGGTTCTGACGATTTCAAATGCGTCGATCGGGAAGGTGCCGAAATCTGTTTCGCGATGACGGGCGATCTCAGCGAGGAACGCCGGCGTGACCGGACCTGAAAATCGGATGAGGGTCGCAAACGCCATTTTGTCGAATAGATAGCGACGCGCCAAGTCGTCCAATATGCCTAAGCCTTCACGGCGGCGATGATCGCCATCGCTGGTTGCTATCGAAAGCTTGCGCCGAAGATCCGCCAAACCTTGATCTTCCGGATACAGTTGGAGAAAGACCGAGTTCGGTGAAACACCGAGGCCCTTTCCTTTCAAAGCAAATGATCCGCTATCCGCAACAAGGCCCCGTATCCTCCTGAAAAGTGATGGTCGATCGCATTCCTCCCGTGCCGCTTCGTCGAGGTTCCTGATCGTCACGTGGACGGTATCTGCCGGATAGTAGTGGTGGCTCGGAGAAACACGTTGAAGCTCGGCCAAGATCTGACCGACCTGCGTATCGGCGACGGCCGGCATGCGCGCAATCAGCGTGAAATGCGCCGCAGATCCCATCGGCGGCAGTGCGTGGATTTGTCCTCGTCTCCCGGAAAGCCGCAACGAAGCCGTCGCGACGGTCCGCAGACCCCAGAACCGCAACATTGCGAGCGATGGGATGTCCGCGCTCAAGGAACGCCCATTGCTTTAATCGAATCCTTCACCTTGATTTGACTCCTTGATTTGCCCCCTGAGCTTCGTAACGCCAAAGAGCTAGCGCAACGATCGCGAGGCTAGCAGCGGTTGCGGCACAGCAAAGGAACCCGCTGCCAAAGCCCTTGGCTCCGATAATTCGTCCAAAGAACGCGGGGTTGGCTGCAAGGCCAGTGTAGAGAACCGCGACATACAAGCCCATGGCAGTCCCTTTTGTGCGAGCCGTAGCCAATTCGGCAAAAGACGAAGATAGAGCGACGACGGCTCAACGCCCGCAGCAAGCGGAAATCCGCGGCGGGTCAGCCGATAAGCCCGCTTACGAACGCCAAAGGAGACTAGCAAATGCGCTGTTCCCGTGCCGGCTTGTCGAAGCTTCGAGGGAGCCCGCGCGAGGAAGGTCCAAATGGCGCCGGCCCGCCAGGCCGCTCGCCTCAGTGCAACGCCTGGATCTTGATGTAGGTCGGTCCGAGAATGACGATGAACAGGCATGGCAGGAAGAACAGGATCATCGGCACGGTCAGTTTCGGCGGCAGCGCCGCCGCCTTCTTCTCGGCCTCGTTCATCCGCATGTCGCGGTTTTCCTGCGCCATCACGCGCAGGCTCTGGCCGAGCGGGGTGCCGTAGCGTTCCGACTGCATCAGCGCCAGACAGACCGATTTCACGCCCTCCAGCCCGGTGCGCTTGGCGAGGTTCTCGTAGGCCATTTTGCGGTCCTGCAGATAGGACAATTCCGCCGTGGTCAGCGCGAATTCCTCCGACAGCGCCACTGATTGCGACACGATCTCGGTGGAGACCTTGCGGAAGGCGACTTCGACCGACATGCCGGACTCGATGCAGATCAAGAGCAGGTCGAGCGCGTCGGGAAAGGCGCGCCTGATGGAGAGCTGGCGCTTGCTGATGGCGTTCTTCAGGAACAGCATCGGCGCCTGCAGCCCGAGATAGGCGGCGCCGATGCAGATGCCGAGCTTGACCGTCAACGACTTGTCCATGTTGGTGATCACGAACACGTAGAGGGCCGCCCCGAGAAACAGCACGACCGGCGTCACCGCACGGGCAAACAGGAACGTGACGTAGGGCGCGTGGCCGCGGTAGCCGGCCATGATCAGCTTGTCGCGCGCGGCTTCCTGTGCCAGCCATTTGGTCAGGTTCAGGTCTTCCACAACCTTGGAAACGAGCTGCTTCGGAGTCTGGCGCAGCGACACCTTCTCCGATTTGTTGAGGCGGTCGCGCTCGCGCTGGCGGAGCCGTTCGCGCTCGTTGGCGACCGCCTTCATGCGCTTGGCAAGGCCTTCGCCGGCAAACAGCGGCATGATCAGCGTATAGGCCGTCGCACTCGCCGCGATGGCGGCAAGCAGCATGGTCATGAACCGCGCGTCGTGCATCTTGGCGATCAGAAACTCAATCATAGGCGCACCGTCAGAAGTCGAAGTTGATCATTTTCTTCATCACCAGGACGCCGATCGTCATCCAGGTAACGCAAGCGACCAGCATGAACTGGCCGATATGATGGGTCCAAAGCAGCGCGATGTAGTCGGGGGTCGTAATCCAGACCAGCAGCATCACGACCGGCGGCAACGAGCCGATGATGCCTGCGGAAGCCTTGGCTTCCATCGACATCGCCTGAATCTTCTCCGCCATCTTCTTGCGGTCGCGCAGCACCTTGGAGAGATTGCCGAGCGCTTCCGACAGGTTGCCGCCCGATTTTTGCTGAATCGCGATCACGATGCCGAAGAAGTTGGCTTCCGGCAGCGGCATCCGCTCATACAGCCTTGCGCAGGCCTCACCCAGCGGCATGCCGATCGTCTGGGTCTCGATGATAGCCATGAACTCGCCCTTGAGTGGTTCCGGCGCGTCGGCGGCGACCACCTTGATCGATTCGAACAGCGGCAGGCCGGCCTTGATGCCGCGCACGATGACGTCGACGGCGTCAGGCAGCGCTTTCAGAAACGCCTTCTCGCGGCGCTTTTTGAGATAGCTGAGCAGCCAGCGTGGCAGGCCGAGGCCGGTGGCGAACGCCATCACGGCAGCGCCCAATAGCGAGCCGCCGACGATGAATGCGACACCGAAGCCCACCGCCGCGAGAACGGCGGAAACGATCCAGAATTTCTGAGGCGTCCAGGCCGTCAAGCCGGCCTGAACCAGGCGGATGCTGAGCGAGACGGACTTTTCCTTCTTGCGGCGGGCCTCGAGTTCCTTCAGCGAGCCCTCGACCTGCTCGCGGCGCGAGCGCTGGCTCTTCTCGGCCTGGCGCGCCGGAACGTCGGTGCGTGCGATCGAGGCGCGCCGGGACTCGGCTTTCTTCTCGCCCGACAGGGCCGGATAGATGAACACCCATGCCAGGCCGCCGATGGCGGTGGCGGCGAGAAACGCCAGTGCGAGCGCTTGCATGCTCATCGCCTCCTCACGTCTTGTCGACGACTTCGGCGGCATCGAGCGCTGCCGCGAGCCGCTTTTCTTCGTTGTAATATCGCGCGCGTTCCCAGAACTTCGGGCGACCGATGCCGGTCGAGCGGTGCCGCCCGATGATCTTGCCGTTGGCGTCCTCGCCGAGCAATTCGTAGACGAACAGGTCCTGGGTAATGATGGTATCGCCTTCCATGCCCATCACCTCGGTGATGTGGGTAATGCGGCGTGAACCGTCGCGCAGGCGCGCGGCCTGCACGATGACGTCGATCGAGGCGCAGATCATCTCGCGAATAGTGCGCGAGGGCAGCGAGAAGCCGCCCATCGTGATCATGGATTCGCAGCGCGACATGGCTTCGCGCGGGTTGTTGGCGTGCAACGTTCCCATCGAGCCGTCGTGGCCGGTATTCATGGCCTGCAGGAGGTCGAACGCCTCGGGTCCGCGGACTTCGCCGACGATGATGCGTTCGGGGCGCATACGCAGGCAGTTGCGGACCAGCTCGCGCATGGTGACCTGGCCTTCGCCCTCGATATTGGGCGGGCGGGTTTCAAGCCGCACCACGTGAGGCTGCTGCAGTTGAAGTTCGGCGGCGTCCTCGCACGTGATGACGCGCTCGTCATGCTCGATGAACTGGGTCAGGCAGTTCAACAGCGTGGTCTTGCCGGAGCCGGTGCCGCCGGAAATCAGCACGTTGCAGCGGACTCGGCCGATGATCTGCAGGATTTCCGCGCCTTCCGGCGAGATCGCGCCGAACTTGACCAGTTGGTCGAGCGTCAGCTTGTCCTTCTTGAACTTACGAATGGTGAGGGCAGGCCCGTCGATCGCCAGCGGCGGAACGATGGCGTTGACGCGTGAGCCGTCGGCGAGGCGGGCGTCGCAGATCGGCGAGGATTCGTCGACGCGGCGGCCGACCTGGCTGACGATGCGCTGGCAGATGTTGAGAAGCTGCTGGTTGTCGCGGAAGCGGATGCCGGTCTTCTGGATCTTGCCGGCAACTTCGATGAACACCGTGCCGGCGCCGTTGACCATGATGTCGGCGATGTCGTCGCGCGACAGCAGCGGCTCGAGCGGGCCGTAGCCGAGCACGTCGTTGCAGATGTCGTCGAGCAGCTCTTCCTGCTCGGCGATCGACATCACGATGTTCTTGATCGCGATGATCTCGTTGACGATGTCGCGGATTTCCTCGCGCGCGGACTCGCCGTCGAGTTTGGCGAGCTGGGCAAGGTCGATCGCCTCGATCAGCGCGCCGAAGATGGTCGCCTTGACTTGGTAGTAGTTATCCGACCGCCGCGCCTCCATGGTGGGGGCGGGCGGTGGCGCCTTCATGGGCGCTATTGGAGGCGAAGCGACGGCCGGCGCGGCCATCTCGCGCGAAACGGCCGGCGCAGAAGCCGGCTCAGGCGCCTGAATGGCGGGCTTGAGTACCCGCGTATCACTATCATTTCCGCTACGCTTACCGAACACGATGGCACTCCACGCGGGCTGTCTACTTCTTGGCCCGTAACTTCTCGATCAAAGGCGACAGCAACGAACTCTTCGGCTTCTTGGTCTCGCCGCGGCCGGTGAGCCGTTGCGCAATCTGCAGGAACATCTCGGTGGTGCGATGCGTTGCGGATATCTCCGCAATCATCTGGCCGTTGTTGGCGGCCGAGCCGAAGATTTGTGGCTCGAACGGGATCGTGGCGATCGGGTGGTTTTCGATCGCCTTGGCGAACTCGGCGGCGGGGATCTCCGGCCGCTTCGGGATACCGACCTGATTGAGGCAGTAGAGCGGCGCACGATCGTTCGGCCGCGATGCCTTGAGGAGGTCGAAGATATTCTTGGTGTTGCGCAGGTTGGCGAGATCGGGCGCGGCGACGATCAGGATGTCGTCGGCCGCGATCAAAGCGCGCTTGGTCCATCCCGACCATTGATGGGGAACGTCGAGCACGATGCAGGGCATCGTGGTACGAAGCGTATCGAAGATCGAATCAAAGGCTTCCGCGCCGAAATCGTAGACCCGGTCCAGCGTGGCCGGCGCCGCCAGCAGGCTGAGATGGTCGGTGCATTTCGACAGCAGGCGATCGAGGAACGCGGTATCGACCCGGTCAGGCGAGAACACCGCATCCGCGATACCCTGCGGCGGGTCCTGGTTGTAGTCGAGGCCTGCGGTGCCGAAAGCGAGGTCGAGATCGGCGACCACGGAATCCAGCGACAGGTCGCGCGCGATCGCCCAGGCGACGTTGTGGGCGACGGTCGACGCACCGACGCCGCCCTTGGCGCCGACGACGGCGATGATGCGGCCGACGGCCTTGGCTTCCGGCGAGGAGAACAGGTTGCAGACCGAGCGCACGACGTCGATGGCGCTGACCGGCGCGATGACGTAGTCGCTGACGCCACGGCGGACCAGTTCGCGATAGAGCATGACGTCGTTGATGCGCCCGATCACAATCACGCGTGTTCCGGCGTCGCACACGGTGGCGAGCTGGTCGAGGCCGACAAGGATATCGTTGCGGCCTTCGGTCTCCAGGATGATCACGTTCGGCGTCGGCGCCGAGCGGTAGGCCTCGATGGCAGCGGCCATGCCGCCCATCTGGATCTTGAGATGAGCCTTGCCGAGGCGGCGGTCCTCGCCCGCCGACTGCACAGCAGCCGCGGTTTCCAGCGTCTCGCAGAAAGCCTGCACCGACACCCGCGGCGCTGGCGCGATATGATCGTCCGTTGACGGCGCGGTGCCGTCAGGCTGCGGTTCTGTACTCTGGCGCGCGTAACTGATCATTTGCCGGTATCGCTGAGTTTGGCCTTGTCGCTCTCGGGATAGGTTGTCGCGGTGGAAGTGCCCTTGCGATATTTCTCGAGGGCCATGCCACGGCGCGGCGTATAGGCTGGGGTTTCGGGACGCGGCTGCACGAGGTCGGACGGGTTGTCGACCATCGCCGCCAGATTGCGCTGATTGGAGCAGCCGAAATTGTAATACTGCTTGTTGTCGAAATAGCCCTTGTTGTGGATCGACGGTCCGAGATCCTCCGGCCACAGCCCGCATGGGCCGGCCACCGCCGAAATCTTTGGATAGTTGAGGCGGATCGCGGCCATGTGCCTGGGGTCTTCGGGGCGATACTGGCGGACATTGATCGCGCGCGGCGGCACGCCGGCGGCGGCGAAGGTTGCCTGGATCTCGCGCAATGAATCCTCGGCCGCCCGTGCGTTCGGGGTATTGACGGGCACGTCGACGCTGATAGCGCCGGTACCTTCGCGAAGCCAGGTTTGGGCCAGGTCCATGACGTCGGCGCGCTGCGAGGCGGAAAGGCCGCCGCGTCCGCGGCCGACGAAAACGACGATCGAGCGGTCGGCTTCCTGGACCGCGATCGGATGGCGCTGGCGATAGTCGTCAGGCACGGCCGCCGTCGTCACGACATCGGTGGTGTGCTTGCAGGCGCTGAGCGCCACGGAAAGTCCGATCAGCGCTCCTGCCAGGCCAAGCGTGCGCTTTGGATCGGCGGGCTTCGTGGATTTCGTCTTCGGTGTCATCGTCCCGCCTCAGTCCGTAATAAAGCCGTAGGTGCCGCGATAATTCCGTGCCTTTTCGACGCGGCCCGGAACGCCGTAGATGCGATTGATGCTGCCGAGGAGGTCGGCCTGCGGATCCGACGCGCTGGCAAAGCCGTCGTCGGGGCGCGACAGATCCTTCTGTGCCACCGCGCGCACCACATAAGGCGTGACCAGAACCATCAGTTCGCTCTGGTTGTTGACGAAGTCGCGGCTGCGGAACAGCGTGCCGAGAACCGGCAGTTGCGCCAGCCCCGGCAGACCGTTGATCGCCTGCTTGGTCTGTTCCTGGATCAGGCCGGCCATCGCCATCGCGCCGCCGGACGGAATTTCCAGTGTCGTCTCGGCGCGGCGGGTCTTGATCGAGGGAATGGTCGTTCCACCGGCACCGCCGGTCAGAGCGTTTTCGGTCGAGACTTCCGACACCTCGGTCATCACCCGAAGGCTGATCCGTCCCTCGGTCAGCACGACCGGCGTAAAGTTGAGAGAGATGCCGAATTTCTTGAAGCTGACTGTCTGGACGCATTGTCCGACGGCACCACCCACTGTGGTTTGGCAGGTCACGCCGGTCGGAATTGGAAATTCGCCGCCGGAGATAAAGGTTGCGGACTCGCCGGAAATGGCTGTGAGGTTAGGTTCGGCAATGGTTCGCACGACACCGGCGCTTTCCATCGCGCGCAGCGTCGCCTGCACGGATGGCGTCGAGCCGAAACTCCCGGTAAGGGCGTTGTTGGCGACGAGCGGCGCACTGTTTGCGGTGAACGGGTTGTTGTTGGTGAACCTAACAACGGATGTGCCGTAGGACATGCTGGCGCTGAGATCAATGCCGAGCTGCTTGATGACCGAGCGCTGGACTTCAGCGAGCGTGACTTTCAACATCACCTGGTCACGGCCGCGAACTGCGATCGAATTGACGACCTTTTCAGTGCCGCCCACCAGGCGGGCGGCGATTTCGGCGGCCTGCTGCGCCTCGATCGGGGTTGCCGCGGTGCCGCTCAGCACCACGCCGTCACCGACGCCTTCGATCAGGATGTCCGAATTCGGCAGCGACTGCTTCAGCGCCGCGCGCACGCCGTTGAGGTCGCGCTTGACCGCGATGTCATAGGCCGCGATCTGCGCACCGGTGGAATCGAAGAAAACGATATTGGTCTGGCCGACCGCGGCGCCGATGATATAGGCGCGCTGGGTCGAACGCACCACGGCGTTGGCGACCTTCGGATCCGCAACCAGCACGTCCTTGATCTCGCGCGGCAGGTCGATCACGAAGGACTTGCCGATCCCGAGCGAAACGAAGCGGGCGTTCATCTGCCCGTCGGCGGCCACCGGGGCCACGCGATAGTCGCTCGCCATCACCGGCGTCAGCGCCGGATTGAGCGTGAGAGCAGTCACGGCCGAAAACGACAGGGCGCGGACGATGAACGTTCGCATCATCGGCTGAATTTCCCTGCACTTCATATCGTGCGTCCTTTCGGTCACTTCTGCATCGTCTGCTGGCTGGCAACGCCATAACGAATGACGTTGAGGCTTTCGCCACGCTTGTTGAATTGTTCGTCCGGCTTCTCGACTGCGTTGACGTCGGCAATGCTGCGCAGCGCCAGCGTCAGCGTGCCGCTCTGGCGCGATCGCGCCAGCGTCTCGGCCTGCTCGGGCTTCAGTTCGAGGGTGACCGTCCTGCCGACCAGCGAGCTGGCGCCTTCTTTCTCCTTCGGCGCCTGGTCGATCGCGAGCACGCGAACGTTGGTCAGGATGATCTCCGAGCTGGAGATATCCGGGCCCTTGCTGTCCGGGTTCTTGTCGCGCTTGGTAAGAATTACGTCGACGCGGTCGTTCGGCAGGATGAAGCCGCCGGCGCCGGTTTCCGGCGAAATCTCGGTGGAAATGGCCCGGTAGCCCGCGGGCAGGATCGCCGCCATGAAGCCGGAGCCATCGGCTTTCACCAGCTTCTGCTCGCGAATCGGCTCGCCCGCGATGAACGGCGCGCGCGCGATCGAGCCGGTGATCTCCTTGACGGCGTCGGCCTTGCTGGCGCGGCTGATGAAGTTACTGCTGGCCGACGTGGCCGGCCAGGTCTGCCATTGCAGATCGTCGGGCTTGACCGACTTGCCGAGGCCGATATCCGATTTCGCGACGAGAATATCGACGGTCTGAAGCTGCGCGACCGGCTGGGCCGGGGCAGGCCTGTCGCCGGACCCGCTGGCGAGATATGCGGCAACGCCGCCAGCGCCGATGGCGATGGTCAAGACCACAATGCGTGGCTTATTCATACGCTTCACTTTCCACATTACGCCGCGACGCTTCCGCCGCCGTGATGGGAGTTGACCAGCTATTCGTCAAAGCATGGTTAATGAGGCGTGTGTAAATTGCCTTAACGGAAAGTTAGCGGTGCTGGATCAACGCATGGCGAGGTGGGTCAGGTCGATCGCCTTGATCCATTCGGTCTCCGGATAGACCATCAGCGCGCCAAGCGCGAGCGCGATGCCGTAGGGGATTCCGCTCTGCTTGTCGTGCAGCCGGTTCAGCCAGGCTTGCGCCGCAAGCGGATAAGGCAGCGGCCACCGCCGGAACTGGAGCAGCAACAACGTCAGAGCCCCGCCGAACAGTGAGGCGTAGACCAGGTAGTTGAGGAGGTGGTCGAAGCCGAACCAGAGCGCCACGCTGGCTGCGACCTTGGCGTCGCCGCCGCCAACCCAGCCCATCGCGAAGCAGGCAAAGGCCACCGCCAGGACGGCTGCGCCGGCGCCGATGTGCATGAGCATGTCATGCAGGGCCATGCCGCCCAGCAATGCAAGAGCCAGGAAGCCCGCGATAAGCGCCAGCGACAATCGGTTCGAAATCGTCATGGTGAAGAGGTCGCTCGCGGCTGCGAACGCCATCAGTGCGGGAAAGAGCAGGAGTCGTGCTATGTCGAGGATCATGGATTTACGAAGCCCGTGCTGCTAATCGCGACGTCGAAGCGTCGAGACTACACACGAGAGATGAACAAGCAGAAAACGGCTTCGCTCATCACCAGACGCTTGCAATTCGACACGAAAGCGTAAGAAGCGCCAGCGTCAGTGCAAGACAGACCGCTCTCACGGACGCGTCGTCCCCGTCACCGGCGAAGCGCGTTCTTGCGGCCAGGAATGTGAAAGCGGATTTGCGCACTGTCTTACGAAACTTAACTCAGGCGAAAACTACAAAGGCCCCGGAATACCCGAGGCCTTTGCTATGCTTCGGCGGTGACGCTTACTTGTTGAGCTCGGTGGATACCGCTTGGAACTTGGTGTTCAGGCCGGTGCCGACGCCGTTAACTGCGGTGATGATCGCGATAGCAATACCCGCGGCAATCAGGCCGTATTCGATAGCGGTCGCGCCGGATTCGTCCTTCAAGAAACGCGAAACGAGATTCTTCATCAGATAAGCTCCATGTACACGTGGCTGGTCAAACTAACGTTGGTCTCACCGGCGTTCTCAGCACCGCGACCATGGCATGACCCTAGGGCCCCGAGAATTGCGAGGCGGTTAATTCGATTGCCGAAAAGCCCGAGGAACCGGACGGTTCCGAAGCAGAGTAAATTTGGCACTAAGCAGTTGCGTAAGATTCGAGATTGCCGCGCATGCGGTCTATGGTCTCCGCCTGCCGGAGCGGGGCGCCCGAATTCACGGCTCTTTAAGCGCGAGGGGTTACACACGAGTTCTCCGATCAGAGGCGCCATGTCCAGCCGGCCTCCGAAAGTCATCGAAACTCACCGGCCGAACGATGACGAAAAATAGCGTCCGGGCACGAGCGTGACGACATGACCGCAAACGTCGGAATGATCTCCCAGGAGAAAGCCTCGAGCCTTGGCAGGATCCCCGCCTGGCTCTGGCTTGGCGCCGGCGTGTATGCGCTTCTCCTGATCGTCGGAAGCACGCTGCTGCGCGACTCAGACACCTATTGGCAAATCGTCGTGGGTCGATCGATCCTCGAGCATGCCGCGTTGCCGCGCGTCGACCTGTATTCCTTCACGCGAATTGGCGAGCCATGGACGTCATCGTCCTGGTTCGCGCAGGTTCTGTACGCTGCGAGCTATCATCTGGCCGGCTGGAGCGGACCAGTCGTACTTGCGGCAATTTCGATCGCCGCAACGTTTGCGCTTCTCACCTATGTCCTGGGTTGCCGCATTCCGTCGACCTACGCGATCCTGATCGCGCTGGCGGCAATGGTGCTTTCATGGCCACATTTTTTTGCGCGCCCTCACGTACTCGCGCTGCCGGTCATGGTTGCGTGGTCGTACGGCCTGATGTCGGCAAGCGAGCGCCGGGAGCCGCCGTCATTTTGGTTGCTGCCGCTGATTTTGCTTTGGGCGAACCTGCACGGCGGATTCATCTTTGGCCTCGTCTTGATCGGAGCATTCGCGTTTGATGCCGTATGGAACGCGAAGCCTTCGCAACGAGAGCCATTGACTGTGCGCTGGATCGCGTTCGGGGTGGGAGCCGTGGCCGCATGCTGCGTTACGCCGTACGGATGGGGTTCGATCCTCGCTTCATTCAAGATTCTCGATTTGGGGGAGTTGCTGCATCTCATCAATGAATGGAGGCCGGCGGACTTCAGCAGTCTCGGTCCGTTCGAGTTGTCGATGCTTGCCCTGATCGGGGGCGGACTTTACAGCGGCGTAAAGCTGTCGCCGCCGCGGATCGCGCTGGCGCTGGGCCTCCTGCACATGGCGCTGTCGCATATCAGGAACCTCGAGATCTTTGCGCTGCTGCTGCCGATCGTGTTGCTCGCGCCGGTGGCGTCGCAATTCGCGCTGCAGCCGGCCCGGCTCGTCCGGACAAGTGCGCCCTCCGTGGCGATGCTGGCCGTCTTGCTCGGCGGCTTGACATGGGTGTTTGCGGCCAATGCGAGGATTGCGCCACCCGAAGGGCAATCGCCCGCCGCGGCCGTCGATGCCTTGCAGGCGCATAATCCCAAGCGGGTTCTCAACGACCTTCCGTTCGGCGGATACCTGATCTGGCGCCAGATTCCCGTGTTCATCGACGGGCGCGCCGAACTCTACGGCGAAGCCTTCGAAATGGCCTATTACCGCGCGCTGACGCTCAAGGACGCCAACCACTTCCTCGATATTCTAAAGACCTGGGAAATCGATGCCGTGCTGTTGAAGCCGTCGACGCCGGCCGTTGGGCTGCTCGATCAAGTCAGTGGCTGGAAGCGCGTGTATTCCGACGAGAACGCCGTGCTGCACGTTCGTACCGCCAATTGAGCGCTGCCCGATGGCTGTCGCCACGTCCGCCTGGATGCTTTGAGGGGCACGTGAACTGGCGGGCGGCCGGGGATTCTGCTACGGGGAACCAGTTGAATGCACCCGAGCGGCGGTTGACGGTCGCCGATCAGACCGCAAGCAGCCGACATGTCCAACCTGCCGATCGAAGTCCTGGAGATGCTGGGCCAGACCATGGCCAAGGTGGTGCCGGTCACGGTCGCGCTGGCGTTGGTGTTCTCGCTGCTGGCGCATTTCTGGGCCTGCAATCCCGGCAGGCCCTGGTGGCGCAAGCGCGAACTCGTGACCGACATCTGCTACTGGTTCCTGGTGCCGCTGTTTGCGCGGGTATTCCGCATCGGACTATTGGTGCTCGGCGCTGCTTTGCTGGTTGGAATTCACGACGCCGACGAGTTGATCGCCTTCTACGACAACGGCCACGGTCCGTTGTCGAGGCTGCCATTGTGGCTGCAGACGATCCTGTTCCTGGTCGCAGCCGATTTCATGATGTACTGGCTGCACCGCATGTTTCACGGCGGCGGGTTCTGGAAATACCACGCCATCCACCATTCGTCGGAAGATGTGGACTGGATCTCGGCGGCGCGCTTTCACCCCATCAACCTGCTGTTGGGTACCATCGGGGTCGACGTCGTGTTGCTGATGGCCGGCATTTCGCCGGGCGTGATGCTGTGGCTCGGCCCGTTCAACATCTTCCACTCGGCGTTCGTCCACGCCAACCTCAACTGGACGCTCGGCCCGTTCAAATATGTCGTGGCGACGCCGGTGTTTCACCGCTGGCACCACACCTCCCGCGAGGAGGGCGGGGACACCAATTTTGCCGGCACCTTTCCACTCTGGGACCTGCTGTTTGGGACTTTCCGAATGCCATCGGATCGCCTGCCGGAGCAGTACGGCGTGGACGATCAGTCCTCGTTCCCGCGTGAAATCATTGGGCAACTGGCTTACCCATTCCGCAAATAGGCCGGCGTCGGATTTCTTGCCGCATGGCGGGGCCTATTTGCCGTTTGTTCATGAATTGTCGTCAGATTCACCTTGTCGGGCGCCGGTTCCGCTGGGTATGGCCCATCGCCGGCTTGTTGATGCCCCGGGGTAAAGTATGTCGTTCAAGTTTCCGCGTATTCGCGCACGCGCGCGTTTTGGATTGCGTTCCCTCGCTGCAGGAATCCTGCTGTGGCCGGCCGTCGGTCTGGCCTCGCCCGATCCAGACCGAATCGCCGTTTATGTCGACCAGGCAAAGCTCGTGAAGCTTCCTGCCAAGGTCTCCACCATCGTGGTCGGAAACCCGCTGATTGCGGACGTTACGCTGCAGAGCGGCGGCATCGTGGTCGTTACAGGCAAGGGCTACGGCGCGACCAATTTCATCGCAATGGACCGCAATGGCGAAGTACTGGTGGACCGCCAGATCCAGGTCGAAGGCCCGACCGATCAGCTCGTCACCGTCTACCGCGGCGTCGAACGGGAATCCTATAGCTGCATGCCGGTCTGCCAGCGCCGCATCACCCTTGGCGACGGCGTCGGCTACTTCAAGACCGCCATCGATCAGGCCGGCTCGCTCTCCAGCCAGGCCGCTGGCGCGGCGGCCGGCGGCAAGGCGGACTGAGCCGTTTGCGCTAGAGCCTACCGGTTCTGATTGAATCAGAACCGGGCTCTCGGCGCCGGTCTCCCGGCACGGTCAAGATTCGGTTAACGGCGCGGGTCGTTCTGTCTGGAACGGCCGAAACAATTCAACAATCAGTTTCGGATAGGTTTTTGCGGCAATTCCCTCGCGCTCTGAGGTCTCTTCGATGCCGCCTTCCATGGTTCCCAAGAAAAATATCCTGCGCCGGTTTCGTCACAACCGAAGGGGCTCGGCCGCCGTCGAGTTTGCGCTGGTTGGACCGATATTCTTTGCCGTTCTGTTCGCGATCATCGAGCTGGCGCTGGTATTCTTTGCCAGCCAGATTCTCGAGACCGTGACGCAGGACTCGGCGCGTCTGATCATGACCGGCCAGGCACAAAATGCGAAATTCACCCAGAGCCAGTTCAAGGACGCCGTTTGCGCCAAGCTCGTCGTGATGTTCGATTGCGAGAACGGAATCTCGATCGACGTGCAAAATTACCCCGCGTTTGACATCGTCGACGTCTCCGCCCCGATCGTCACCGACCCGAAAGACGGGAAGAAAAAATTCGTTCCTCCGAACAATTATCTCCCCGGCGGCCCCGGCGACATCGTCATGGTGCGGCTGTTCTACAAATGGCCGCTGTTCGTCACCAGCCTCGGCTTCGATATCTCGAATATCGACGGTAGCAAGCGGCTGTTGACGGCGACCGCCGCATTCCAGAACGAACCTTACTAGGACCAAAGGCGATGAACCGATGAGCACAATCTGGCTTCGCATGCGCCGCCGGGCGTTCGAACTGCTTGGCGACAACAGCGGTCTTGCAGCCGTCGAGTTCGCGATGATCATCCCGCTCATGGCAGCGCTGTTCATTGGTACCTACGAGTTCTCGGCCGGCTTCGCCATCAAACGCAAGGTGACGCTGATGGCGCGCACGCTATCGGACCTGACGTCCCAGAACACCACGGTGAGCGATACGCAATTGACCAACTTCTTCAAAGCCAGCAAGGCGATCATGACTCCCTATTCGTCGGCGGAGGTGAAGGGGAAGATCACGGAGCTGTACTTCGATCCCGATACCAAGAAGGCGCGGGTGCAGTGGAGCGAGGGTATCGAACCGCATAAGGCAGGAGACATCATCGACATCCCGGAGGCGCTCCGGATCCCCGGCACCTACCTGATCCTAAGCGAGGTCAGCTATAACTACATCCCGAGCGTCGCCTGGTTCATCAATAAGCAGGACGGCATGGAGCTGAAAGACTACAGCCTCACCCGTCCGCGCCAGGGACTTTGCGTGATGTACAAGACCTCGGTCTGCACCCAGACGTGAGGCGGCTGCGCCCGATCAGATGGCTGCATCGAAAAGGATCGCAAAGAAAAAGGCCGCGCCATTGGCGCGGCCTTTTGATTTATTCAGGAGCGGTCTTCGGGACGCTGTCGCGTGCGCCCGAAAATCGCTTATCCGGCGGCGCGCAGATTGTCGGCCGAAGATTTGCCAGAGCGGCGATCTGCCACGATTTCGTAGGAGATCTTCTGGCCTTCACGCAACGTTCCGAGGCCGGCACGCTCGACAGCGCTGATGTGCACGAACACGTCATTGCCGCCGTCATCCGGCTGGATGAAGCCATAGCCCTTGGTAGCGTTAAACCACTTCACGGTTCCCATGCTCACGGGGGTAGTCCCTTCTCAGATAGACAAGTCGTAGCCCACCTTTCGATGGGCTGGTGAGATCGAATTTTTGGAAGGGTCGTCAGCGTCTAAACCGGCTGTACCGGTGGATAGCTAATGTCGTCCGGCCGAAAATCGATACCTAATATTATTCGATAGTAGGGTTCAAAACAATCCTGACGTGCGATTTTTTGATTCGGGGCGGCCAGCCGCCCTCGCTCGCGCGCGACGCAGTCGCGTCGGGCGCGATTTCGAGGGCGTTTACGATCTGTTTACCGGCGGCGGAACTGGCCGCCGCGCGGCGGCGCACCACGCGGGGCGCCCGATGTCGACGGACGCTCGTCCTTGTGTCGGAAGATCAGGCGACCCTTCTCCAGATCATACGGCGACATCTCGATCGTCACGCGATCGCCTGCCAGCGTCTTGATCCGGTTCTTCTTCATCTTGCCTGCGGTATAGGCAACAATCTCGTGTCCGGCATCGAGCTGCACGCGATAGCGCGCGTCGGGGAGAATTTCGGTCACCAGTCCTTCGAACTGGATCAGCTCTTCTTTAGCCATGGTGGTCTCCAGGTCGATCGAGGCTAGCGCTGCGGTCGGTGGTTACGGTTCGGTTGATTATTCGGACGGCTCTCGCGATGCAAGAAGGCGACGCCCTGAATGCCCTCGCTTTGGCCGGCCTGGCTCTTGCCGGCCTGCTGGGCCGGACGCGGCGCTTCGTGCCTGTTCGGCTGCTGCGCATTATTACCACCACCGCGGCGGCGTCGGCGAGGGCCTTTTGCGCTTGGGGCCGGTTCATGAGAACGGCTAGCATGGACGCGTGTTCCAGGCCGTCCGCCCCGGTGCTGGGCGGGGGCCGGCGCCGCATCACGGTGGCCCGGCGTCCTGCGGTCTTCCCGCGGCAGCGCGATGCGAATCAGCCGCTCGATGTCGCGCAGATAGCCCATTTCCTCGGCGCCCGCGATCAGCGAGATCGCCACGCCCTCGGCGCCGGCGCGCGCGGTGCGGCCGATGCGGTGGACGTAGGTTTCGGGAACGTTGGGCAGGTCGAAATTCACGACATGGCTGATGCCGTCGACATCGATGCCGCGGGCGGCAATGTCGGTGGCGACCAACGTGCGGATCTCGCCGGAGCGGAACGCCGCCAGCACGCGTTCCCGGTGGTTCTGCGATTTGTTGCCGTGAATGGCATTGGCTTCGATACCGGCCTTGGCCAGCACCTTCACCACCTTGTCGGCGCCGTGCTTGGTGCGGGTGAAGACCAGCGCGCGGTCGACCGGTTCCTGCTTCAAAAGCTGCGCCAGCACCGCCGGCTTGGCCGCGAAATCGACCTGGATGATGCGCTGGGTGATCCGGTCGGCCGTCGAGGCCACCGGCGTCACCGCCACCCGCGCGGGGTCGCGCAGCATGGATTCGGCGAGTTCCGCGATATCCTTCGGCATGGTGGCCGAGAAGAACAGCGTTTGCCGCTTGATCGGGAGTTTCGCGACGACTTTGCGGATGTCGTTGATGAAGCCCATGTCGAGCATACGGTCGGCTTCGTCGAGCACCAGGAACTCGACCTGGTTCAGCTTCAGCCCGTTGCTCTGGACGAGATCGAGCAGACGGCCGGGGGTCGCCACCATTACTTCGACACCCTGCATGACCGAGCGGACCTGGCGGCCCATCGGCACGCCGCCGATCGCCAGCGCTGAGGTCAGGCGGATGTGGCGGCCATAGGCGTTGAAGCTGTCGAGGATCTGGCCTGACAGCTCGCGGGTTGGCGACAGCACCAGCACGCGGCAGCTCTTCGGCTGTGGCCGGATGCGGTTCTCCAGGATCCGGTGCAGGATCGGCAGCGCAAACGCCGCGGTCTTGCCGGTACCGGTCTGGGCGATGCCGACGACGTCACGGCCGGTCAATGCGATGGGAATGGTCTGGGCCTGGATGGGCGTGGGCGTGTGGTAATTTTCTTCCTTGAGCGCACGCGAGATGGGATCGGCAAGGCCGAAATCCTGAAAGGAGGTCAAAAGGGTGGTTCTTTCCATTAAAAAAGCAGGCGCCCGGCGATGTCAGCCAGGAGCGCGCGAGTGTGTCAGAGACACCCGCGTGTTTGGGGCGTCGGTTTTGCTAGCTGAAGGGGGCAAGCCAGAAACCGCAAAACGGGATCAGAACACGCGGCTCGCAGGGACCTGATGATTCTCTAGGTCACGACAGTCATATGGATCACCTGTGCGCCGCTTTCAAGGTGAATTCGGCGCGCCTCGCCAGCTCGGTTAAAAGAAACCGATCGGCCAGGTCGCGCCGTGCCGCGCGGCCAGCCCAAACGATCAAAATTCGTGCAAGAAATTTAGCCAAATTGCGACATTTGCACAAAAAGTAGATGGTTTGCCGCCAAAGCATACATTTACGCTGTCTAATAAGTAGGCAGATTTCTCGCCGGCGGTTTTCGCATAGCCGGAATTTCCAAGCGATTACAGGAGTTTATCCGGCCATCGAGCGATGGCATGGTTCTTGCGATTCCCTTAAACGCAGGCGGCCGTGGGGCCGTTCGCAGCGTTCAACGCCTGCGTCAGGGAGATGACATTTCATGCTTACAAAATTGACTCACGATATAGCGACGCTGAGCCGCCGCCGCTGGCTAGCGGCCACTGCCGGCCTGGTTTTGGGTCTGGCTGCGTTCTCGAACGCCAAGGCGCAGGAGACCATCAAGGTCGGCGTCCTGCATTCTCTTTCCGGCACCATGGCCATCAGCGAAACCACGCTGAAGGACACCATTCTCTTCCTGATCGAGGAGCAGAACAAGAAGGGCGGCGTGCTCGGCAAAAAGCTTGAGCCTGTCGTCGTCGACCCCGCCTCGAACTGGCCGCTGTTTGCCGAAAAGGCGCGCGAGCTGATCACCAAGGACAAGGTTTCGGTCGTGTTCGGCTGCTGGACCTCGGTGTCGCGCAAGTCCGTGCTCCCGGTATTCAAGGAACTGAACTCGATCCTGTTCTACCCCGTGCAATACGAGGGCGAGGAGAGCGAGCGCAACGTGTTCTACACCGGTGCTGCGCCGAACCAGCAGGCGATTCCCGCCGTCGACTATTTGATGAAGGACGAGAAGGTGAAGCGCTGGGTGCTGGCCGGCACCGACTACGTCTATCCGCGCACCACCAACAAGATCCTCGAAGCCTACTTGAAGTCGAAGGGCGTCAAGCAAGAAGACATCATGATCAACTACACGCCGTTTGGTCATAGTGACTGGCAGACCATCGTGGCCGACATCAAGAAGTTCGGCTCCGCCGGCAAGAAGACCGCCGTGGTCTCCACCATCAACGGCGACGCCAACGTTCCCTTCTACAAGGAGCTCGGCAACCAGGGCATCAAGGCGACCGACATTCCGGTGGTCGCGTTCTCGGTCGGGGAAGAAGAACTCGCCGGCATCGACACCAAGCCGCTGCTCGGCCATCTCGCCGCCTGGAACTACTTCCAGTCGATCAAGTCGCCCGAGAACGAGAAGTTCATCAAGGCCTGGCAGGCCTACACCAAGAATCCGAAGCGCGTGACCAACGATCCGATGGAAGCGCACGTCATCGGCTTCGACATGTGGGTCAAGGCGGTCGAGAAGGTGAAGTCGACCGATCCGGACAAGGTGATCGACGCGCTGCCCGGCATCGAAGCCAAGAACCTGACCGGCGGCACCTCCAAGATGCTGCCTAACCATCACATCACCAAGCCGGTGTTCATCGGCGAAATCAAAGCCAACGGCCAGTTCGACGTGGTGTGGAAGACCCCGGGCCTTGTCGCTGGCGACGCCTGGTCGAAGGAGCTCGAGGGCTCCAAGGACCTGATCGGCGACTGGGTTGGCAAGAAGTGCGGCAACTACAACACCAAGACCAACAAGTGCGGCGGTCAGGGCTCCTGATCCCGATCTGATCCGATTGGATCATGATCCCGGTCTGATCCGACAGGATCATGACCCCGATCTGATCCGACAGAATCAGGATCGCCTGAGTTGCAATAAAGAACTTCCAAGAGTTCTTCGAAGAGAACGATGGGAGAAGGCGGCGCTGCCGCCGCCTTCTCCCCATACTCCTGCCGGGGTCGTATTGTGTCTGCCAATTTCCTTGATCGCCTTCGCGCGCTTTTGCTCGCGATTTCTCTCGCCGTAGCCTTTGCAGCGCCGGCGCTGGCGGGCCCGTTCGAGGACGCGGTCGCCAAGTTCGCCAACGACGATTTTTCCGATACCGATGAGGCGATCGGCGCGGTCGCGACCTCGGGCAATGCGCTGGCCTTTCCGATCATCAGTGCGCTGCAGGACGGAAGGCTGTCCGCCGATCCGGATACCAAGAAGGTTTTCATCACGCAGACCGACGGCAAGGTCATCGATGCCGCGACCGGCGCTGCCGTAGACAAGCTACCGGACAATGCGGCTGCCGTGCGCCTCAACAACCGCTTGCGCCGCGCCGTCGAGGCCGCGCTCGGCGGGCTGACGCTGTTGTCACCCGATACGGCCAAGCGGATTGCGGCGGCGCAATCGGTGTTCAAGAGCCATGAGGAGAGCGCGCTGCCCGTAATCGACGGCGCCCTGGCGAAAGAGACCAACAAGTCCGTCAAGGCCGCCTTCGCGGAAGCCCGCGCCGCCATCCTGCTTTACAAGTCTGACGCGACCGAGGTCGAGAAGCTCGAGGCGGTCGCCGTCGTCAAGGCGCGCGGCGATCAGGAGGCGATGGCGCTGCTGACGGGCTTGGGCAACGACCTGCCGCCCAATGTCGCGCGCGCCGCAGCAAGCGCGATCGCCTCGATCCAGAGCAATCTGCAGATGTGGTCGATGGTGCAGAATGCCTGGTACGGCCTGTCGCTGGGCTCGGTGCTGCTGCTGGCCGCGATCGGCCTCGCCATCACCTTCGGCGTCATGGGCGTCATCAACATGGCCCATGGCGAGATGGTGATGCTGGGCGCCTACACCACCTTCGTGGTGCAGGAGGTCATTCGCAGCAATTATCCCGGCCTGTTCGATTATTCGCTCTTGATCGCGGTGCCGCTGGCGTTCCTCGTCGCGGGCGCCGTCGGCGTAGCGATCGAGCGCGGCATCATCCGCTTCCTCTATGGCCGCCCGCTGGAAACGCTGCTCGCGACGTGGGGCCTGTCGCTGGTATTGCAGCAGGCCGTGCGCACCGCGTTCGGCCCCACCAACCGCGAGGTCGGCAATCCCTCCTGGATGAGCGGCGCGTTCGAGCTCGGGCAGATCACCATCACCTATAACCGGCTCTGGATCCTCTGCTTCACGCTCGCGGTGTTCGTCATCCTGCTCGCGATGCTGCGTTACACCGCGCTCGGGCTCGAGATGCGCGCGGTGACGCAGAACCGGCGCATGGCGGCCTCGATGGGCATCGCCACCTCGCGCGTCGATGCGCTGACCTTCGGCCTCGGCTCGGGGATCGCCGGGATTGCCGGCGTGGCGCTGTCGCAGATCGACAATGTCAGCCCCAATCTCGGCCAGAGCTACATCATCGACAGCTTCATGGTCGTCGTGTTCGGCGGCGTCGGCAATCTCTGGGGCAC
Organism: Bradyrhizobium sp. AZCC 1578; assembly: GCF_036924675.1. Lineage (NCBI taxonomy): Bacteria > Pseudomonadati > Pseudomonadota > Alphaproteobacteria > Hyphomicrobiales > Nitrobacteraceae > Bradyrhizobium > Bradyrhizobium sp. AZCC 1578. The sequence continues at coordinate 3,219,138 of NZ_JAZHRZ010000001.1, read as the reverse complement.
GCTGGTCGGCGCCTTCACGCTCGGCATCGCCAACAAGTTCCTGGAGCCGGTGGCCGGCGCCGTGCTCGGCAAGATCGCCATCCTGGTGCTGATCATCCTGTTCATCCAGAAGCGTCCGCGCGGCCTGTTCGCGCTGAAGGGCCGGGCGGTGGAAGCATGACGCCGCATATCCTCACGCGCTCGCTCGATCGCAGCGCCACCGTCTTCCTGGTGGTGGTCGCCGGCCTCGGCGTGCTGATCCCGCTCTCCAATCTCCTGCTGCCTGCAGGCTCGGCGCTGCAAGTGCCGACCTATCTGGTCGCGCTGTTCGGCAAATACGCCTGCTACGCCATTTTGGCGCTCTCAATCGACCTGATCTGGGGCTATTGCGGCATTCTCTCGCTCGGCCACGGCGCGTTCTTCGCGCTCGGCGGCTACGCCATGGGCATGTACCTGATGCGCCAGATCGGCAGCCGCGGCGTCTACGGCAATCCGATCCTACCCGACTTCATGGTGTTTCTGAACTATCCGGCGCTGCCCTGGTACTGGCACGGCTTTGATATGTTCTGGTTTGCGGCGCTGATGGTCGTTCTTGTTCCCGGCCTGCTCGCGTTCTGCTTCGGCTGGCTGGCGTTCCGCTCCCGCGTCACCGGCGTCTATCTCTCGATCATCACCCAGGCCATGACCTATGCGCTGCTGCTGGCGTTCTTCCGCAACGATTTCGGCTTTGGCGGCAATAACGGCCTGACCGACTTCAAGGACATCCTCGGCTTCAACGTGCAGGCCGACGGCACCCGCGCCGCTCTGTTCGCGCTGAGCTGCCTGGCGCTGATCGTGGCCTTCCTGATCTGCCGGGCGGTCGTGACGTCGAAGCTCGGCAAGGTCTTGATTGCAATCCGCGACGCCGAGTCCCGCACCCGTTTCCTCGGCTACCGCGTCGAATCCTACAAGCTGTTCGTGTTCACGCTGTCGGCCTGCATGGCCGGCGTCGCCGGCGCGCTCTACGTGCCGCAGGTCGGCATCATCAATCCGAGCGAATTTGCACCGGGCAACTCCATCGAAGCGGTGATCTGGGTCGCCGTCGGCGGCCGCGGCACGCTGGTGGGCGCCGCGCTTGGCGCTGTCGTCGTCAACTACGCAAAAACCTACTTCACCTCAGGCCCGCTGGCGCCGTACTGGCTGTTCATGCTGGGCGCGCTGTTCATCCTGGTGACGCTGCTGCTGCCAAAGGGGATCGTCGGCACCTTCAACGCCTGGCGGGAGTCCCGGAAGGCGGCCGAGAAAGCCAATGCCGAAAGCGCTGCGCTCGAAGACGGCGTCGGCGAACCGAAGCCGGCGGAGTGAGCGCATGAGTGTCATGGAGGGAAGGACCACTTCGGCGCTGCTCTACCTCGACGGCGTGCATGTCTCGTTCGACGGCTTTCACGCCATCAACAATCTGTCGCTCACCCTGGAGCCAGGCGAGATGCGCGCCATCATCGGCCCGAACGGCGCCGGCAAGACCACGATGATGGACATCATCACCGGCAAGACCAAGCCGGACGAAGGCACAGTGCTGTTCGATGGCATGACCGACCTGACGCGGCTGGATGAGACCCATATCGCCGAACTCGGCATTGGCCGCAAATTCCAGAAGCCGACGGTGTTCGAGAGCCAGACCATCGAGGACAATCTGTTGCTGGCGCTCAATGTCGATCACAGCGTCAGGGGCACGCTGTTCTGGCGCGGCAGCAGGGATGAATCCGAGCGGATCGACCGCGTGCTCGAGACCATCCGCCTGACCGATGCACGCAACCGTCTTGCGGGCAGCCTGTCACATGGCCAGAAGCAGTGGCTGGAGATCGGCATGCTGCTGGCACAGGACCCAAAACTGCTGCTGGTCGACGAGCCGGTCGCGGGCATGACCGACGTCGAGACGCATCAGACCGCCGAGCTTCTGAAGGAAATCAACAAGGAAAAGACCGTTATGGTCGTCGAGCACGACATGACCTTCGTGCGCGAACTCGGCGTCAAGGTCACCTGCCTGCACGAAGGCACGGTGCTGGCGGAGGGGAGCATCGATCAAGTCTCATCGAATGAGCGCGTGATCGAAGTGTATCTGGGAAGATGAGGAATATGCTGACGGTTCCTCGTGAAAGCTGTCATGGTCCGCCACCGGGTCGGCCGAATGGCCGCCCGATGACAGGCTCCGGCCGGACGATCCAGTACTCCGAGACGGTGAGCTTTGCCACGGAGGCTCGGCGTACTGGATACCCCGCCTTCGCGGGGTATGACGCCACCTCTCAGCCGGAGCGAAGTGCCAAATGCTGAAGGTCGACAACATCAATCTCTACTACGGCGCGGCGCAAGCCCTGCGCGGCGTCTCGCTGTCCGCCGAGCCCGGCAAGGTGACGTGCGTGCTGGGCCGCAACGGCGTCGGCAAGACCTCGCTGCTGCGCGCGATGGTCGGCCAGTATCCGATCGCCAGTGGCTCGATCGCGCTTGATGGTCACGATATCACCGGTCTGAAACCTTATGAACGCGCCCGGCGCGGCATCGGCTTCGTGCCGCAGGGTCGCGAAATTTTTCCGCTGCTCACGGTTGAGGAAAATCTCAAGACCGGCTTCGGGCCGCTCAAGCGCGAGGATCGCCATATCCCCGACGACGTGTTTTCACTGTTTCCGGTGCTGAATACGATGCTGGGGCGGCGCGGCGGCGATCTCTCCGGCGGCCAACAGCAGCAGCTCGCGATCGGCCGTGCGCTGGTGATGCGGCCGAGACTGTTGCTATTGGACGAGCCGACCGAAGGCATTCAGCCCTCGATCATCAAGGACATCGGCCGCGCGATCTCTTACCTGCGCAGCCTCGGCAACATCGCGATCGTGCTGGTCGAACAATATCTCGACTTTGCCTGCGAGCTCGGCGACAATTTCGCGGTCATGGACCGCGGCGCCGTGAAATATGCCTGCGACCGCGCCAATCTCGATCCCGCGGAGATCAGTCGCCAGATGGCGCTGTAACGTTTTCGAGCGCGGCATAAACCGTTTGGGGGACGGATGCGGACCGATATCACGCGCACGGCTTCAGCAACGTTCGCTGCCAACCGGGCCCAGGGCGCTGTCAGGTTCGGCGTGCATCTGCAGGATGGCGTCACCCGCCGCGGCGACCTGCACGAATCCGGTTCGCTGCGCGTCCGCTTTCCTTCTCCTGAAGCGGAAGGACTGTTCGGCGTGTTCGTCAACACCGCCGGCGGTATTGCCGGCGGCGACCGTTTCGACATCGACATCAGGGCAGGCGAGGACACCCGGCTGACGCTGACGACGGCGGCGGCCGAAAAGGTCTATCGCGCCCCCGGTCCCGCCGCGCAGCTCGGCATCGCTCTGAAGGCGGAAGCGGGCGCGCAGCTCGCCTGGCTGCCGCAGGAGACCATCCTGTTTGACGGTGCTCGGATTATCCGCCGCATCGACATCGACCTGGCCGAAGACGCCTCGCTTCTGCTCTGCGAAATCGTCGTGTTCGGCCGCGCCGCGATGGGTGAAACGATGCGGCACGGCGAGTTCGTCGACCGCTGGCGCCTGCGCCGCGGCGGCAAGCTGGTGTTTGCGGAGACCATCCGACTCGACGGCGACATCGGCGCAAAGCTGGCGCGGCCGGCCGTGGCCAATGGCGGCGTTGCCATCGGCACCGCATTGATCGTGCCCGGCGATGAGGCAGTCGTGGAGCGCATCCGCGAAACCTCGGAAGCGTTCGGCGGCGAGGTCGGCATCTCCTGCTGGAATGGATTTGCAATGGCGCGCTTCTGTGCCCAAGATGCGGCCCGGCTCCGCGCCGACATGATGACGGTGCTCGGCCGCGCAGCGCTACCAAGACTTTGGCTTAATTAACCGCTGTGGCTCAATTAGAGACAATCACCAGAGTGCCCGCATGAATCTCTCCCCCCGCGAAAAGGACAAGCTCTTGATCTCGATGGCGGCCATGGTGGCGCGCCGCAGGCTGGAGCGCGGCGTCAAGCTCAACCACCCCGAGGCGGTGGCCATCATCTCCGACTTCATCGTCGAAGGCGCCCGCGACGGCCGCACTGTCGCCGAACTGATGCAATCAGGCGCGCAGGTCCTGACCCGCGCGCAGGTGATGGATGGCATTCCCGAGATGATCCACGACATTCAGGTCGAAGCGACATTTCCGGATGGTACCAAGCTCGTCACCGTGCATGAGCCGATCAGATAGGAGCACCGCATGATCCCCGGCGAACGCTTCATCAAGGACGGCGAGATCGAACTCAACGCCGGCCGCAAGACGGTGACGCTCACCGTCGCCAATACCGGCGACCGCCCGATCCAGGTCGGCTCGCACTATCACTTCTTCGAAACCAACCCCGCACTGAAGTTCGACCGCAAGAAATCCCGCGGCATGCGCCTCGACATCGCCGCCGGCACCGCGGTGCGCTTCGAGCCGGGGCAAACTCGTGATGTGCAACTCGTGGCGCTTGCCGGCAAACGCACCATCTACGGTTTTCGCGGCGATGTGATGGGCAAGCTGTGATCTGCAGGGACACGCTGCGATGAGTTGCAGTGAGGTGAGCACACTCTTCAGGCTCCCTCTCCCCTTGCGGGAGAGGGGTGGCCCCGAGTCGCCATGCCTGCAATTGGCACCAATTCAGATCTAGAGCCTGGAGTCCGTCATGTCCGTGAAAATCAAACGTAGCGTCTATGCCGACATGTTCGGGCCGACCACCGGCGACAGAGTGCGGCTGGCCGATACCGATCTCATCATCGAGGTTGAAAAAGACTTCACCACTTATGGCGAGGAGGTGAAGTTCGGCGGCGGCAAGGTGATCCGCGACGGCATGGGACAATCGCAAGTCACCAACCGGCAGGGTGCGGCCGATACCGTCATCACCAATGCGCTGATCGTCGACCACTGGGGTATCGTGAAAGCCGACGTCGCGATCAAGGAGGGCATGATCGCGGCGATCGGCAAGGCCGGCAATCCCGATATCCAGCCCGGCGTCACCATCATCATCGGTCCCGGCACCGACGTCATCGCCGGCGAAGGGAAAATTCTCACCGCGGGCGGCTTCGACAGCCACATCCATTTCATCTGCCCGCAGCAGATCGAGCATGCGTTGATGAGTGGCGTCACCTCGATGCTCGGCGGCGGCACCGGGCCCTCGCACGGCACCTTTGCGACCACCTGCACGCCCGGCCCCTGGCACATGGCGCGGATGATCCAGTCGTTCGACGCCTTCCCGGTCAATCTCGGCATATCAGGCAAGGGCAATGCCGCGCGTCCCGCTGCGCTGGTCGAGATGATCAGGGCCGGCGCCTGCGCGCTGAAGCTGCACGAGGATTGGGGTACCACGCCGGCGGCGATCGACAATTGTCTCGCCGTCGCCGACGATTACGACGTCCAGGTGATGCTGCATTCGGACACGCTGAACGAATCCGGCTTCGTTGAGGACACGATGAAAGCCTTCAAGGGCCGCACGATCCATGCCTTCCACACCGAAGGCGCCGGCGGCGGTCATGCGCCTGACATCATCAAGATTGCCGGCTTGAAGAACGTGCTGCCGTCCTCGACCAACCCGACGCGCCCTTTTACGCGCAACACGATCGACGAGCATTTGGACATGCTGATGGTGTGCCACCATCTCGATCCTTCGATCGCCGAAGACCTGGCCTTCGCCGAGAGCCGCATCCGGAAGGAAACCATTGCGGCGGAAGATATCCTGCACGATCTCGGCGCGCTCTCGATGATGTCGTCGGATTCGCAGGCGATGGGTCGGCTCGGCGAAGTCATCATCCGCACCTGGCAGACCGCCGACAAGATGAAGAAGCAGCGCGGCGCGCTGGCCGAGGACAAGGGCAACGACAACGACAATTTCCGCGTCAAGCGCTACATCGCCAAATACACCATCAACCCCGCGATCGCGCATGGCGTCTCGAAACTGATCGGCTCGGTGGAGAAGGGCAAGCTGGCCGACCTCGTGCTGTGGCAGCCGGCCTTCTTTGGCGTCAAGCCGGATTGCATCATCAAGGGCGGGTCGATCGTGGCGGCGCCGATGGGCGATCCGAACGCCTCGATCCCGACGCCGCAGCCGGTGCATTACCAGCCGATGTTCGCCGCCTTCGGCAAGTCGCTGACCGCATCTTCAGTGGTGTTCACCTCGAAGGCCGCCATTACCGGCGGGCTGGCGCGCAAGCTCGGCATTGCCAAGACGCTCTACCCGGTGAAAAACACCCGCGGCGGCATTTCCAAGAAGAGCATGATCCACAACGGCGCGACGCCCAAGATCGAGGTCGATGCCGAGACCTATGAGGTGCGCGCAGACGGCGAGCTTCTGACATGCGCGCCCGCCGAGGTCCTGCCCATGGCGCAGAGGTATTTCATGTTCTAAGGTCTGGCCCGAAACGTTAGTCTGAACAAAAGTCCGGGAGGATCTAGTGATCTACGTCGTTGCCACGCTGACCATCAAGCCCGAAACGCGCGCCGATTTCATCGCCGCCGCCACCGCCTGCATCAAGGAAACCCGAAAAGAGCCGGGCAATATCGCCTACGACCTGCATGAGAGCGTCACCGATCCCTCGAAAATGGTGTTCGTCGAGCAGTGGGAGAATGCCGAGGCGCTGGTGCCGCATCGTGGCGCCGAACACATGAAGACCTTCGGTCGCGTGGCCGTGAAATGCATGTCGGCTCCGCCGAAGATCGAAGTGATCACGCCCGAAAAGGTCGAGACCCGCTAGCAAGAAAAGCCAACGGGAGACAAATTGTGGAGAAGCTTTGAGGCCCACGTCATGATCCGCGCGACCAAAGTCCTGGGCCAGCATCGCTGGACACAAGCAGCCGCCGATACCGTCGTGCTCGATTTCGACGACCGGCACCGGCGGCGGATGGCGATGACGGGAACGCGCGGGCTCGAATTCCTGCTCGACCTGGAGAGTGCGGTGGCGCTGCGCGGCGGTGACGCGCTGGTGCTGGAGGACGGCAGGCTGATCGAGGTGGTCGCGGCCGCCGAGCCCCTGATCGAGATCCGGGGTGTCGATCCCTTGCATCTGGTCCGCATCGCCTGGCATCTCGGCAACCGCCACCTGCCGACGCAGATCATGCCGAAGGGCTTGCGCATCCGCCGCGATCACGTCATCGAGGCGATGGTGAAGGGGCTGGGTGCGCGCATCATCGAGATCGAGGCGCCGTTCGATCCCGAGGGCGGCGCCTATGCTCAGGCTTCGCATGATCATGCCGCGCACCACCACGGCCATGATCATCACCATCATGATGATCATGCGCACCATCACCATCACGACGAACATTGCGACCACGATCATTCCCATGCTCATGACCACAAGTGAGCCTGCGCCAGCCGACGCGAGCAGCGGAATGAATGCGGAGGAGTCAGCGGCGCTGTACCGGCTGATGACCTGGCTGTCGCCGTCCTTCCCGGTCGGTGCATTCTCCTATTCCAGCGGCATCGAATGGGCGGTGGAGGCGGGCGATATCACCGACGCCGCATCGCTGCGCGACTGGCTGGCCGCGATGCTGGTTGACGGTTCTGGCTTCTGCGACGCCGTGTTTCTGGCGCAGGCGTATCGCGCCGCGTCCGTGCGGGACGCCACGGCGTTGCGCGAGGTTGCCGAACTCGCGGCTGCCTTCGTGCCCTCGCGCGAGCGTCAGCTCGAGACGACGACGCAGGGCCGCGCCTTCATCGATATCGCGCGCGCCGCCTGGACCCGCGACGGGCTCGACAGCATGGTTGCTGCGAGCGGCAGCGCGATCGTTTATCCCGTCGCGGTTGGCGTCGTCAGCGCCACCCATGCCGTTCCGCTTCCGCCGGCAATGCATGCCTTCCTGCATGCCGTGGTGTCGAACTGGATTTCCGCCGGCGCGCGCCTCGTGCCGCTCGGGCAAACCGACAGCCAGCGCATTCTCGCGAGCCTGGAGACTGAGGTCGCGGCAACGGCGAAGCGCGCGCTCGCCGGCTCGCTCGACGATCTCGGCAGCGCCACCTTCCGCGCCGATCTCGCCAGCCTCCGCCACGAGGCGCAGTATACGCGGCTGTTCCGGTCGTGACTGCGCGCCCCGCTCTCCACCCGTCGTCCCCGCGAACGCGGGGGACCCACAACCACAAATGTTCGTGGCTATGCCGGGTTGGAGCTCCAGCCTGCTACAACAATCAAATTCAGTGGCTATGGGTCCCTGCGTTCGCAGGGACGACGAAACCGAAAGAGTGCATAACATGGCAACCTCTCACGGCCCGCTTCGGATCGGCGTCGGCGGTCCTGTCGGCTCCGGCAAGACCGCGCTGATGGACCTGCTCTGCAAGTCGATGCGCGAGCACTACGACATCGCCGCCATCACCAACGACATCTACACCAAATGGGACGCCGAATTCCTGGTGCGCTCGGGCTCGCTGACACCGGACCGCATCGCCGGCGTCGAGACCGGCGGCTGCCCGCACACCGCGATCCGCGAGGACGCCTCGATGAATCTCGCGGCGGTCGCCGACATGCGCGCGAAATTTCCCGATCTCGATCTGGTGCTGATCGAATCCGGTGGCGACAATCTTGCCGCGACGTTTTCTCCCGAACTCGCCGATCTCACGATCTACGTGATCGACGTTGCCGCCGGCGACAAGATTCCCTCCAAGGGCGGTCCCGGCATCACCCGATCGGACCTGCTCGTCATCAACAAGATCGACCTGGCGCCTTATGTCGGCGCGTCGCTGGAGAAGATGGAGGTGGACGCCAAGCGGATGCGCGGCGAGCGGCCGTTCGTGATGACCAATTTGAAGAAGAGCGAGGGGCTCGATCGCATCATCGGCTTCATCGAGACCAAGGGCGGCCTGCGCCCGGCCGCAAAGGCCAGGTAGGTCATGTAAGCTAGATGAACGGTCCAGCCGGGCGGGGCGGATAAGGGGCAGGCCCAGCGGCCCGGTGAGTCCCGTATTAAGATTAATATCCGGTCCGCCGCCGCAGCCCGCGGATTTGTCCGTCCGCGCCGGAACCAAATCGACGCTGTCAGATTATCAACTTCTGGCGCCGCCAAATCAGCGTTAACGGCTGCCGTGTTGTTTGCCCGCTGCCAAGCTGTCAGTTGCGTGCTGATGATCGCTCCGCCATATTTGCCGCGCTTGGCCTTCGCGCTTTTGCCACGTGTCTCTGCCCCGGCAGACCCCGAAATGCTTCCAATACGTCTTCGCCAACACGTCATTCCTGAGTAAGCGAGTGGTTCGGCTGGGCTTCATTATCGGCTTTATTGCCCTGATCGGAGTTTTGCTCTCCGGTCTCGCAGCCTATCGCGTCCACGAGCAGGAACTGGCGATCGACGGCATCGCGCTGTCGCGCGCCATCGACGTTCATGCCAGCCTGGCGCAGGACCGGCTGACCGAGCGCGAATTGCTCGCACGCGTTGCATCTGGTTTGTTTCGTTCACCTTCGGTAGTGAAGGCCAACATGCTGCAGCCGCTGCGCTCAGCGATCTATGCCTTCAAGACCGATTTCGTGAGCGCATTCTGGATCGCGCGTCTCAAGCCAGGCGATCTGGCGGCGGCGCAGGCGGAGCTGAAGGGGGCCGGCTTCACCAATCCGACGATCAGGGATTTCGACGACAAGCCGCTGGATCTACGGACCATCAACAAGCCGATCGACGTGCTGATGGATCTCGAGCCGCGTAGTCCGGACACGCTCGGTTTTCCCGGCCGCGCCTACGACCGGCACTCGGTGATCGGGCCGATGCTGGCGCAGGCGGCGGCAACCGGCAAGCCGCTGGCGTCGGACCCGATCCCGCTGTTGCGCCAGAACGGGCCGATCGGTCTCGTGCTGGCGTCTCCGATTCTGCTGGAGGGCAGTTCGGAGCCGGCCGGCTTCGTCACCTTTTCCTACGAGCTGGCGCCGCTGATGCTGACCGATGACGACCGCTCGTTGTTCTCGGTGGTGTTGAAGGACCCTGATGACGCCAACGACGAATATGTCGCCAACGACCAGGGCGTCGTCACGCTGCGGGCGGTGAGGCAGGGCGATCCGCTGCCGTCGGTGGTGCGGACGGTAACGTTCGGCGGCCGCGACTGGTCGCTCGGCTATTACGCCAAGAACAACGCCGCGCAGCGTGCGCAGCAGACCGCGATCGTCGTCGCGGCCATTGGGCTGGCGCTCACCGGCATCGTCTGCGGCCTGTTCGGCTACGTCGCCTACAACAATCTGCGGCTCAGCCGCGAGATCCAGGTGCGGATCGGCTTCGAGCGGCGCTTGACCGCCGTCATCGACGAGCTCAACCACCGGGTCAAGAACATCCTGGCCGTGATCCAGTCGATCGTGACGCGCACGCTGCGTCACGGCTCCGACATGGATGTGGCACGCGAGCTGTTGATAGGCCGCATTCACGCGATGTCGAACGTGGTGACGCTGCTCAGCGAAAGCCAGTGGCAGGGCGTCAAGCTCAAGGGCCTGTTCGAGTCGCGCGCGATCCCGCATGCCGACCGCATCGTCGTCAACGGCCCAGATATCGCCGTCAGCGCGCGCGCCGCGCAGTCGCTCTCGCTGTTGTTCTTCGAGCTGGCCTCACACTCCGACGAGGGCCTGTCGCTGGTCGGCAAGCATCCGCATATCGTCGCGAACTGGGAAGTGACCGGCGAGGAGCCCGACACAATCTTTCATTTCCGCTGGGAAGAGTTCAATACCAGCGCGGCGACACGGCGCGAAGACTCGGATTTCGGCCTCATCCTGCTCGACCGCGTCGCCCCCGAAGCGCTCGGCGGCACCGCAAAACGCTACTTCACCGATGTCAGCTATGTCTACGAACTCATCGCGCCGATGGCCACGGTGGTCGACATGACCGAGCGCGACCGCACGGGCGAGATTTCCGCGCCGGTACGGCCCGCGCGGTAGGACTCGTCCCATCCGCCCGTCGTCCCTGCGCACGCACTAGGGCATCTACACGTCTTGGGGACGCGACAGATTGACTCGGGGCGGCATGATGTGCGTTCGCCGCAGCGTTTTGTATGATTCTCTCTCTGGCGCTTTGATTCGAAGGAGCGCCAGAGATGCAGCAGGAACCGGATTTGTCCCTGGGTAAGTTTGGAGACGTTCGCCTCGATAAAAGGGGGCGGCGCTTCTCCGGGCTATGCTTTGCACGCGCAGTGTCTGTTTGCGCCAGATGGCGCAGGGCAACTGGGCCGCGAACATGGCGTTCTGGCGGTTTGTGAACAATCCGCAAGTCACGATCGACAAGCTGATTGAAGGCTGGAGCCTGCAGACGTCGATGGCGGTCAGCGGGCGTCATGTGCTGTCGATCCAGGACACCAGCGAGATCAACTTCCACACTCGTCCGGGACATCGGCGCGACTTGGGCAAGGTCGGCAAAGGCAATGCTCGCGGCGTGCTGCTGCATGCCATGATGGCGGTCGATGCCGATAGCGGGGTCTGTCTCGGGCTCACCGGCGGTGAGGTGTGGACGCGCAAGCGCAAGGCCAGGATCGCTCACGAGAAGCGCGCCTTGGCCGACAAGGAATCGGCGCGCTGGGTGACGACGGCTAAGCAAGGCTGCGAGGTTCTGGTCGCTGCTCGTATGATCACCGTCGTCAACGACCGCGAGGGGGATTTCTTTGCTCACTGGTCGCTGACACCCGCTGACAATGTCCACCTCCTGTCGCGCGCCATGCACGACCATGCGCTGGTCGATGGCGGCACGCTTTATCAGGCGGTCGCGCGGGCCCGCTTCTGCGACAAGGCGGTGATCGATCTACCAAAGCGAATGGATCGCCACGGTCGCCAGGCCCACCTCTCCATGCGCCTCGGAACCGTTGTGCTCAAACGACCGCAGCGCCCCGGCGTGAAAGACCTGCCACGGGGCGTCAAAGTCAGCTTCGTGGAGGTCGTCGAGTTGCACCCCCCGAAGAGCGCCAAGCCCATTCATTGGTTGCTCCTGACCACTCATCCGGTCGTCACCGCCGCCGATGCCTGGCGGATCGTCTCCTGGTACAAGCAGCGCTGGATCATCGAACAGCTCTTTCGCTCGCTGAAGAGCCAGGGTCTGCGCATCGAGGATAGTCAGCTCGACAGCGCTGAAGGCCTGATCAAACTCGTGGCGATCGCCACCAGAGTAGCATGTATCGTCATCCAGCTCGTTCAAGCCCGCAATGGCGGCGAACAATTGCAGGTCGAATTTGTGTTCACGCCGGACGAGATCGAAGCGCTCAAGGCCATCAACAAAACCCTGAAAGGCCGCACCGAGCTCCAGAAGAACCACCATCGCCCCAACACTGTCGCCTGGGCGGCATGGATCATCGCAAAGCTCGGCGGATGGACCGGTTACGCCTCTCATCGCCCACCTGGACCAATCACCTTCCACATGGGAATGGCTCGCTTCCAACTCCTCGTATATGGCCCGGCAAGCGTGTAGATGCCCTAGTGCGCACGCAGGGACGACAACGTTGAAGGCATCACGTCCAGGTTACGATAGCGACAAAAAGGGCGGCCCGCTCGGGCCGCCTCTTCCGTGTCGTCTCGATCGCGTCATCAGCCGCCATTGCCGCCGATCACGGCGCGCACGGTCTCGTCAGGTCCGAAATCCTCGGCGCCCTCGACATAGAGCAACGCGGAGAGTTTCGAGCGCGCGCGGTTGACGCGGCTCTTGATGGTGCCGACCGCGCAGCCGCAGATGGCGGCGGCGTCCTCGTAGGAGAAGCCAGAGGCGCCGACCAGGATCAACGCTTCGCGCTGGTCCTGCGGCAGCTTGTCTAGCGCTGTGCGAAACTCCTCGAACTCCAGATGCGCGTTTTGCGACGGCTGGGTCTTCAAAGTTTTCGCGTAATTGCCCTCGGCGTCCTCCACCTCGCGCCGCCGCTTGCGATAGTCCGAGCGAAACAGGTTGCGCAGGATGGTGAACAACCAGGCCGGCAGGTTCGAGCCGGGCTGGAACGAGTCAATGTTGGCAATGGCGCGCAGCAACGTCTCCTGCACCAAGTCGTCCGCACGATCACCATTACCCGAGAGTGAGATCGCAAACGCGCGGAGGCTTGGTACCGACGCCAAAATGTCGTCGCGAAGAGAGTCTGTGAGAGGCATTAGTCCCTCCCGTCTTCTTGTTTGTCGATTTGGGCCGCCGCCGCCTCCGGCCCATCGAGCTTCCGGATCAGCTCCGCAAAGCGGTCCGGCACGCCCTGTCGGACCACATCGTCGTACATGGCACGGAGCTGGTGGCCGATCCTCGATTGAATCTCGGCATTGAGCCCGCCCTGCTTTTTTGCTTCCTTCATGGTCTGATCCACGCTTCCCCGAGAGTTAATTCTCTGTGGTTTCAAGAGGTTACCTCGAAATTGGGCCTAGGCCGCCGCGTTATAGGTCAGAGGCTAATGCGAATATCTGCGGATGGTTCCGAAATCTGGGAACCTTTTTTGGAACTTTTTTGGCTTCCGCGAGTAGTCGGGGTGACAGGGGAACCGGGTCCCCCCGACTCAAATGGTTTAAAAAGTCTTAAATGGCGCCGGACGCGGCGCTTGAGGTTACGTCCGCCCAGATGCGACCCTAAGTAACGGCCAAGGATACGGCCCAAGACAAGGATGAATGGGGATGTCCCGATCACAGCTCGTTGCTGAACATCTGCCGCTGTTGCGGCGCTATGCCCGTGCGCTCACCGGAAACCAGGCCTCGGGCGATGCTTATGTGGGCGCCATGCTGGAGGCCCTGCTGCAGGATGCCTCGCTGCTGGATGAACGGTACGGCCCGCGCGCCGGGCTGTTCAAGCTGTTCACCCAGATCTGGAATTCGGTCTCGCTCAACGACAATCCGGATGTCGCGACGTTGGCGCTGCCGCCGGAGCGGCGGCTGTCGAACATCACGCCGCTGCCGCGGCAGGCGTTCCTCTTGCTGTCGCTCGAGGGCTTCTCCGAGGAAGAGGTGGCGTTCATTCTCAATACCGACATCGCCGAGACCCGGCAGTTGACGGATACTGCCGGCCGCGAGATGGCGGCGGAAATCGCCACCGACGTCCTGATCATCGAGGACGAGACCTTCATCGCGATGGATCTCGAGAGCCTGGTGAAGAACCTCGGTCACAACGTCATCGGCGTCGCCCGCACCCATGCCGACGCGGTCGCGCTCGCCAAGAACAAAAAGCCCGGCCTGATCCTCGCCGACATCCAGCTCGCCGACGGCTCGTCGGGCCTCGATGCCGTCAACGAATTGCTGCGCGCGTTCGAGGTGCCGGTGGTGTTCATCACCGCTTACCCCGAGCGCTTCCTGACAGGCGAACGCCCCGAGCCCGCGTTCCTGATCTCAAAGCCGTTCCAGCCCGCAATGGTTTCGGCGGTGGCGAGCCAGGCGCTGTTCTTCCAGCGCAACTCGCGCAATCGCGCCCCGCGCGCAGCCACCGGCTGACGGGAGCCTTGTGCGAGAGCAGTAATGATCCGGCGCGCTCAACTAGCGCGCCGGATTTTTTGCGGTCATAAACCGCAAGGCTTGGGACCAAGGCTTGGGGCGGCGAATCAAATGGCGCGGGTTGGAAATCGATGAGTATTGGGCTGATCGGCCTTCTCGACGATGTCGCTGGTATCGCGAAGGTAGCTGCGGCCTCCCTTGATGATGTCGCCAGCCAGGCCGCCAGGGCGGGCGCAAAGGCCGCAGGCGTCGTGATCGACGATACCGCGGTCACGCCCGGTTACGTGATCGGGTTCGAGCCGAAGCGCGAACTGCCGATGGTTGGCAAGATCGCGGCGGGATCGCTTCGCAACAAACTGTTGGTGCTGCTGCCAGCGGCTTTGCTCCTGAGCTACTTCGTTCCCTGGACGATTACGCCGCTCCTCATGCTGGGCGGAGCCTATCTCTGCTACGAAGGGGTGGAGAAAGTGCTAGAGGCTGTCATGCCGCACAGCGCGCATCAGCATGAGGCCCAGCTCGGCACGGTTGCCTTGAACGCGCAGTCGGTGGAAGACGAGAAGGTCGCAAGCGCGATCAAGACCGACTTCATCCTCTCAGCCGAGATCATGGCGATCACCCTGGCGGCGCTCCCAGCGGGGAGCATTTGGAAGCAGGCGCTCGTGTTGGCGGTCGTGGCGATCGGAATCACCGTCGCCGTGTATGGCGTGGTCGCGCTGATCGTGAAGGCCGACGATGTCGGCGTGGGTCTGGCGCGGAGCGACCGCGCCTCGGCTGTTGGCCGCGCGCTCGGACGCGGCATCGTTCGCAGCATGCCCGTGCTGCTGAAAATCCTCAGCGTCGTCGGCACCGCCGCCATGATCTGGGTGGGCGGTGGCATCATCCTGCATGGCCTCGAGGTCTACGGCCCGCCTGTGATCGAACACGCCGTCAAGGCGGCGGCGGAGGCTGCGGCGCACGCGGTGCCGCCCGTCGCCGCGATTCTCGAATGGGTGGTTGAGGCCGCCATCTCCGGTGTCATCGGATTACTGGTCGGCGCCGCATCGATTCCGGTCGTCGGATTTGTCGTCGCGCCGGCGTGGAAATGGCTGAAGCATCTTCTGCAACGCCGTCAGAATGGGGCGGCTCAGTGAAGAGCCGCCGGTTTGCGGGCAGGAGACATTAAACCTTCGTATAGCCGGTCCATCCGTTTCGATACCGGCGGCTTACCTCGGTACAATTGAGCTCGGCGCGCATGCACCTTAACGTTGGCGTGTCGAGGCAGGATGCATATCGACTAAACTACTGGCGCAGCGCGCGATTGTTCCTCCCGGTCGTCGGCGCCACCTGCCTCGTCACCTCGGTCAGCTTCGGTACCTAGAGCGTGCGGGCAAGCCTTTAGCGAATGCTCGCTCGATCGGCGTCCCCTAAATGAGAGGCCCGTGTCTGATGATGCCGTCCGACAGAATTGCGCTCTTTATCGATGGCGCCAATCTATACGCGACCGCCAGGACACTCGGATTCGATATCGACTACCGGCGTCTGCTTAAGGAGTTCCAGGGCCGTGGCGCGTTATTGCGCGCGTTCTACTACACGACCGTTATCGAGGATCAGGAATATACATCGATCCGTCCCCTCATCGATTGGCTCGATTATAACGGCTACACCGTCGTCACCAAGCTCACCAAGGAATTTACTGACGCCAGCGGCCGCCGCAAGGTGAAGGGCAGCATGCATATCGAGCTTGCCGTCAATGCGATGGAACTCGCCGAGCGTATCGACAGGATGTTTCTGTTCTCCGGCGATGGGGATTTTCGCCCGCTGCTGGAGGCGGTGCAGCGCCGCGGCGTGCACGTTACCGTCGTCTCGACCCTGACCAGCCAGCCTCCGATGGTGGCTGACGAACTGCGGCGGCAGGCCGACGCTTTTCTCGACCTTGCGGAATTGAGGGCAACGATCGGGCGCGATCCGTCCGAGCGGCCGCCGGCACGCGACATCCGCCAGCAAGTGCCGCCGTTCGCGACGCGCGGAGCGATCAATGGCGGTGGCATTGCGGGATGATTTCTGATTGGTCCGTTGGACCGCGGGCTGCGGACTGATCCGAGTTGTTGTTGCGTAGAGTTGAAATGGATTCGGCGTTCCCGCTGCACGGCCTGTCTTTTTGTGCACGCGGTCTGTGAAGCAGTTCACCTCCGGCTTGCGAGGCCGGCGGTATGATTGCTTCTCCTGACACGCCGCCGATCCCGGAATTCCACACGCGGGGATCGGCGATCGCTGGCGTTTACCGTGTTCTCGGCCAGGCACCTCCCCCTGGCTAGGGCCACCAGCTTCGATGTGAAAGCTGGTCGGACTATCCGGCGCGCCACCAGCGCGCCGGATTTTTTTTCGGGCAAGGGGCCATGCGCGCACTGACATAGAGGCTAGCAATCGGATCGATTGCTGGTTGAACTGCGCGCCGCGCCCGCATAGGCTCGTTGCAACGAGAAAACAAACGGAAACGTCCCTTCACCGATGCAGTCCGCCGAGCGGCCTTTCCCCCACCGCCGGGGCCTCATCATCGTTGCGACATTGGCGACCGCCTATGTCGCCAGCCATTTTTTCCGCGCCTCCAACGTCACCATCGGCCTCGATTTGATGCGCGATCTCTCGATCGGACCGGAAGCGCTGGGGGCGCTGACCGGCGCGTTCTTCTTCGGCTTCGCCGCGATGCAGATCCCGTGCGGCTTCTTCTTCGACCGTTTCGGGCCGCGCTATACCGTGGTCGGCATGCTGATCGTGGCCTGCATCGGCGGCGCGATGTTCACGCTGGCGCCGAGCTGGCCGGTGCTACTCACCGGCCGCGCGCTGATGGGGGCCGGCTGCGGCGTGATGCTGATCGGCAGCATGGTGGTGATCTCGCGCTGGTTTCCGCCGGATCGTTTCTCCACGCTGACCGCGCTCGTGCTGTCGATCGGCCTGCTCGGCAACCTCGCCGCCACCACGCCGCTCGCCTGGGCATCGCAGGCGGTCGGCTGGCGTCCGGTATTCGGCGCCGTCGTCGTGTTCACCGCGTTCGCTACGGTCGCGATCTTTCTGGTGGTGCGCGACGCGCCGCCCGGCCATCCCTTCCTGAGCCGAAAGGCGGAGCCGCCCGGCGAGATGCTCAACGGGCTGATCGAGGTGCTGCGCAATCCGCACCTGAAGCCGATCCTGGCGCTGAACTTCTGCAACTATGCCTGCACCTTCACCGTGCAGGGCCTGTGGGGCGGCGCGTTCCTGCGCGAGGTGCATGGCTTGAGCCCGATCGCGGCCGGTAATGTCCTGCTCTGCGCCGTGATCGCCTACCAGGCCGGCATGCTCGCCTTCGGCCCGCTCGACCGCCGGCTCGACACCCGCAAATGGATCGCGATTGGCGGCACCTCGGCGATCATTCTGCTGCTCGCGATTCTGGCGCTGTTCTCCCACCCGCCCGCCTGGCTACCGGTCGGCGTCATCGTCGCCATGGGCTTCTTCTCCGCCTCCAGCACCATGGTGATGACCCACGGCCGCGGCATCTTCCCCGACCGCCTGATCGGCCGCGGTATCTCGACCATGAACACCTCAGTGATGCTCGGCGTCGCTTGCATCCAGACGCTCTCCGGCATCATCATCGGCGCGTTCGAGCCGCTGGCGAACGGCGCGCGCACGGAGGAGGCCTATCGCGCACTGTTCGGCACGCTGACGCTGGTGCTGATCGTCGCGGTTGCGATCTACAGTCGCTCGCAGGATGTGAAGCCGAGCGAGGAGATGAAGGCGGCTGGGCGGTAGTTACAAAAAAAGCAGGGTGCGACCGGCATCACCACGGTCGCACCCTACGTCGCCGGTCAATGGGGCAGGGGGAATAACCGGCTGCCGAGATGACTCCAAGCCCCCCGGAGTCGTTCCATGGTGCCGCAAATATTTTTCATACACGGTTAAGTGATCGATAAGCGCCGGACCTATGGTTACTCGGTTCGGGTTGTGTCCGTGATCGCCATGGGGCGAGGGACACAGAGCCATGTCACAGATTTTCAAAGCAATTTTTGCCCTTCTTGCCGTCTTCGCCACGTTTGGCGCCGTTCAGTTTGCTTCCGGTCACGACCTCGCCAGCCGGCTGAAACTCGCCGCGACCTCACCCGGAACAGACATCAACCGCGGAGCAGACATCAACCGTGCCGCCAAGGCCGACCGCGCGGCGGTCAAAGCCGCGGCGGGTCAGACCGAGACGATTACGATCCGGACCGTCGGCCTCGAGGACACATCCGTGGTGGTACGTGTTCCCGTGGTGCAAGAGGAGGCGCGGAACCGCCCGGCGCCACCGGCCAAGCCAGACAACAAGCCCGGCAAATCCCAGACCACGATCGCCTGCGAACCGCCGGTCAGCGTGTTGACCGAAGTCGCAAAACTGCTTCAGCCCGGCCGCTGCGTGACCTGAGGTATCGTATCCGCCAAGCAAGATCTGTAGGCAAAGGCGCGATAGCGCCGTGCCCATCATCTATCGGCGATCGCACTTCTCTGATGCGCGTCGTCCCTGCCTCGGTGCGCAATCGCGCACTCGGCGCAGGGACCCATATGCCGCGGCGGATGTTGTCTTGCTGCGATGGGCGACGACTTTCCTTCGATAATTGGCGACCGTGGTTATGGGTCCCTGCGTTCGCAGGGACGACGGGTGGATTGACGACGAGTGGATGGAGCTCGCCTACTCCGCCGGCGCTTCGCTCTCGCCGCTGCTGGCGTTGGCGCGGCTTGCCAAAAATCCCAGCGCCAGTCCGCCGATTGCGAGAATCGGAATCAGCTTTCTGACGCCGATGGCGCGGATTACCTGGATGCCGGTCGCAACCAGCACCGGATCGGACAGCACGGCCTGCGCGGTGGATTTCGCCTTTGCCGCCTGTTTGGCGCGCGCCTCGATCTGCTTCTTGCGCACCATGTACCAGCCGGCCGCGATGAGCGCGACCACGAAGAAGATGGCGGCACCAGTGAGGCAAGCCTGCACGGGACCGTACCGCTCCAGCACGAACACGAAGGCCGCCGCGCACAGAAAAGCAGCCGTGACCAGCAATGCCATCCCCGCCGCTGCCGCCAGCGAAGTCAGCCGTAACGCGGTGCCGGTCGATTCCTTGAAATCGTCGATCAGTCGCTGAAACATGGCCAAGCCTCGATCTGAAAGCCTCGATCTGAAAATCGCGTCAACGAAACACGCCGCAGCGCTCCGTCGCCACGGGAATCCAAGAGGCGATGCGAGGCATGGCTGCCCAGCGCACGCGATCCGTCGCCAAACCTACCTACGCCACGCCACACCGATCAGAAAGCCGATCCCCAGCGCCACGGCGACGGTTGCCAGCGGACGCTGCGTGATGGCGTCTTCCAGCGTCTCCTCGATCGAAGAGGCGGCGTCCTGGGCTGCGTCCATCATCGCGCTGCCGCGCTCCGACACGTCGTCGACCACCTGTTCTGCATTGGCGCGCGCCTGCCTGTAGCCATGCCGCGCCTGCTTGCCGGCGGTGCCGGCAAAACTGCTCAGCGCGTCGGTGATCTGCTCGGTCAGGGCTGCGATATCGTTTTTCACAGCGGTCACGTCTTTCTGCAAGCGCTCGTAGGTCGCTTTGTCCGTCAGATTCTTCATTGCGGCGTCAGACATCGAAAGCTCCCGGGTACTGAGTTCATTCGCGGAACAAACGCTCCGCCGAATGGGAAGTTCCTCGCCCTAGTCCTCCGGCAGTTGCGGCGAAGCCGGCGGCATCAAGTGCTCCTTCACGATCAGCGCGACGATCAGAAGCGGCGACGACAGGAACGCGCCCATCGGGCCCCACAGCCAGGTCCAGAACGCCACCGCCAGGAATACTGCAAGCGCATTCAGCGCCAGCCGGCGGCCGACGATCGTCGGTGTCAGGAAATGGCCTTCCAGGAAAGTCATCACGGCAAACATGGCCGGCGCCAGCAGCCCGGCGCCGATGGTCGGGAATGCGACAAGGCCGACCACGACCAGCACGGCAAACATCGCCACCGGGCCGATGATCGGAATGAAATTCAGGATCGCCGCCAGTGCGCCGAGACTGGCCGGGTTGGGCATGCCCGTGACCGCGCAGATCAGCCCGGTGGCGATGCCGACGCCGGCATTGATCGTGGTCACCACCAACAGATAGTTGCCGAGATGCTCCTCGATCTCGTTGAGGATCCGCAGCGCCCGCAGCCGCCACGTCCGCTCGCCGAAATTCAGGATCAGGGCCCGGCGCAGGTCCCGCCAGCTCGCGATGAACAGGATCAGCGTTGCGATGAACAGCAGGAATTCGGCAAAGGTCGGCGACAGGAATTCCAGTGTCGGCTGCACCCAGTCGACCTTGGGCAGATACAATGTCGTCAGCGTATCGGGCCCGCCGAGCATGCTCTGCAGCTCCTGCCACTGCGCGAGCGGCCGGTCGAACACGTGCAGCTTGTCCTTCAAAAGCGCTCCCAACTCCGGGAGCTTGCCGCTCCATTCGATCGCGGGCGAGGCGATCAGGCCGACCATGAAAGCGGTCGCGGTGCTGGCGGCCGCCACGATCAGCACCGCGGCGACCGCGCGCGGAATGCGGTAGCGTTCCAGGAAGCTGGCGGCCGGCGACAGCATGGTGCCGACGATGAAAGCCAACGTGATCGGCAGAAAGAACGCCTTGGCAAGATAGAGGCCGGTGATGATGCAGATGGTCAGAAGGCCCACGAGGCAGATCGCAACTACTTCCGTGCGACGGATGAACGGCGCCAAATCGAGCTTGCTCTCGGGGACCGGCGTACCTTCCTGCTCGTGGGGAGGCTGGCGTTCACCGGGCAACGGCTTTGCCTGCGGGGATTTGGCGGACGAAGGCTTGGTGGGCGAAGGCCTGGTGGGAATGACGCTCACAATGGTTTTCCCTCGCCCGAAGCGGCGGTGACACGGCAAAAGCGACGTCGCAAACCGGACTGCGATCATAACGTGACGCCAAGGTGCGAGTTCCAATCGCGCAGGCGTGAGCGGTGTCGCACTTGACGTGATGCGACGCGACATCGGCGGTTCGGAACCGCCGGCTTGTGGCCGCGTTTGTTGGTGCAGAGCATCCAATGATGCACACATCCCACGGGGCAGGTCCCATGACACAGTCCTCCGATCGCCGGCCTTCGTCGCGCGTGGCGAGCGCATTTGTCCTCGTCGCCGCCGTCTTGCTGACGCCGTCGGCACTCTCGAGCGCTGCGAACGCGCAAACGCTCGGCTACGCGTCCACCCAGCCGAATGGCTATCCCGCCGATGAAGTGATTGCGTCCGACGAGGGCGCGACGCCCGAACGGCTTCGCCGGACCGTCGTCCCCTTCGGTACGACGGAGGCGCCGGGCACCATCGTCATCGATACCGGCAACACCACGCTCTACTACGTGCTCGGCCAGGGCCGCGCCGTCAGGTATGGCGTCGGCGTCGGCCGCGAAGGCTTTACCTGGGCCGGAGTGCAGACCATCAGCCGCAAGGCGGAATGGCCGGACTGGCATCCACCCAGCCAGATGATCGCGCGCCAGCCCTATCTGCCGCGCTTCATGGCCGGCGGTCCCGGCAATCCGCTCGGCGCGCGGGCGATGTATCTCGGCACCAGCCAGTACCGCATTCACGGCACCAACGATCCGTCGACGATCGGGAAATTCGTCTCGTCCGGCTGCATCCGCCTGCTCAATGAGGACGTCATCGACCTGTTCAACCGTGTCGATGTCGGCACCAAGGTCGTGGTGCTGCCGAAGAGGGCCCCGGTCATGGCGCGCGGCGGGACCGGCATCACGGCGCGTCCGGCCGCGGCGCATCCGCGTCCGGTCGCCGCCGCTCCGTCGGGCCGCCAGGCGATGAACCTGACGCCGCAGCTCAACTGAAGTGATGACTGATATTGCGTGAGAGGAGAGCGCTGATGCGATCGGGAAAACGGGCGGCATGGGGAGCAGCCGCGCTGGCCTGCGCGTCGGCGCTGGCGCCTGCCGCGCAGGCGCAGGACTTCTTCTCGCAACTATTTGGCGGATTCGCCCGCCCGCGCCATCAGCCCACTATCCAGATGCCGTTTCCCAATGACGACGGCCAGGTGTATGCGCCGCGCGGCGAGGGGCGCATCCGTTACGGCGGCGGCCAGGCCTATTGCGTGCGGACCTGCGACGGGCGCTACTTCCCACTCACAGCGTCCGACAACGCAAGCCGGGGGACCTCCTGCAACAAGCTATGCCCGGCGAGCGAGACCAGGGTGTTCTACGGCAGCAGCATCGACGACGCGGCCGCCGAGAACGGAAAGGCCTATTCGGAATTGCCGAACGCGTTCCGCTATCGCAACGAACTCGTCAGCGGCTGCACCTGCAACGGCAAGGACCAGGTCGGGCTGGCGCAGGTCAAGATCGAGGACGACACGACGCTGCGCAAGGGCGACATCGTCGCCGGCGAGAACGGACTCCTGGTCGCGGGCCGCAGCGGCGACAGGCGCGGCACTGAGCTGAACTTCTCACCCGCCTCCGGCAAGGTCCGCGCCAAGTATGGGCGCGTGCCCGTGGTGGCGCGGGATTGAGAATGATTGCCGGCCGTCATGGCCGGGCTTGACGAGTATAGTGAATTACGCCGCGCGGATCTTGCCGAGGAACGCGGTGACCTGATTGCCGAGTTGCTGGCTCTGCGTCTCCAGCGTCTGGGAAGCCTGCTTGACGTCCTCGGCGGCGGCCGCTGCCGCGTCGGCATCGGCCTTCACGCCGGTGATGTTGTCGGACACGTTCTTGGTGCCCTGCGCGGCAAACTGGGTGCTGCGGGTGATCTCCTGCGTCGCGGCACCCTGTTGCTGCACGGCGGCGGCAATCGCGGTCGCGACCTCGTTGACCTCGCCGATGATGCTGCCGATGCCCTTGATGGCGTCGATGGCTTCGCCTGCCACCCGCTGGATGTCCGAGATCTGTTCGGAAATCTCCTCGGTCGCCTTCGCGGTCTGGCTCGCCAGCGACTTGACCTCGGAGGCGACCACCGCAAAGCCGCGGCCGGCCTCGCCGGCGCGCGCGGCCTCGATGGTGGCGTTGAGTGCCAAGAGGTTGGTCTGCGCGGCGATGGTATTGATCAGGCCGACGACTTCGCCGATCCGCCCTGCCGATTGCGCCAGCCCCTGAACGGTGCCGTCGGTATTGCGCGCCTGGCCAACGGCGCGGCTGGCGATGCTGGCGGCATGCGCCGCCTGCTGGCTGATGTCGTTGATCGAGGCACTGAGCTCTTCGGAAGCCGCAGCGACCGTCTCGACGCTCATCGAGGCGTCGCCGGAGGCCTTCTCGGCGACCTGGACGCGCTCGTTGGTCTGGCGCGAAATCGTCGAGAGGCCAGTCGAGGTGGTCCGCATCTGGCCGGAAGCATCGCCGAGCTGGGTGAGGGTCTCGCGCACCATGCCCTCGAACTCGCCGACATAGCTCTCGATCGCCTGCTGCCGCGCCATCGCGCCGGCGTTGCGCTCGCGCTCCTGCGCCTCGATCCGCGCCTTGTCGGCGGCCTGCTGCTTGAACGTCTCCAGCGCGCCGACCAGCGCACCGATTTCGTCGTGGCGCGCGGCGTAGCCGGTATCGACCTGGAGGTCACCGGCTGCGACCTTCAGCATGGCGTCGCGCATGGCGTGCAGCGGCTTGATGACGCGGCGGGTAACGATTGCCATGGCACCGAACGCCAGCGCCAGCGCGCCGGTCAGCAATGCGAGCTGCATCGTCAGCGAGCGCTGGGCGGTGGAGCGCAGGTGCGCGGCGTGATCCTTGGCGGCGTCAAGTGCGGCCTCGGCCACGATGACGGCGGCAGCGAGACGCCCGACCGTGACCGGGGTCCACTGGTTGGCGGTCAGTTCCGACTTCTCGCCGGCCGCAACCTGCGTCAGCAGCCGGTCGCGCAGAGCAAGATATTGCGGCTCGAAATAGGCGGTTTTGGTTGCGGCCATGGCGCTCGAGATCGCTGGAGGCAACTGCATCCCCGCTGCGGTCAATTCCAGCGCGCTCCAGGCGGCGTCGATGCCGCCAGTATATTTCGTGTAGGCGAGCCTCCCCTCGGGCGAGACCTTCCCGGTGCTGAGCCCGGTCGAGACGATCAGCGAGGCTTCGCCGGCGGTGTTGCGCAACAGCCAGGCGATCTGCTTGATCGCCAGCAACTGGTCGATCGTCGCGTCCTGGTGATTGATGGCGGCGGCAACCGAGCCGGACAGCTTGTCGAGCGTTTCCAGCATCGCGCTTGCACTATCAAAGTATTCCTTGGCGAGCGTCGGGCGGCGCGAGGCCTTCGGCTTGCCCATGGCTTCCCAGAACTCCTTCTGCAGCGAGGTCATCGCCTTGAGCAGGCGGTCGAACTCGGGCACCAGCGTCTGCTTCTGCGCGAATTCGATGCTGCCGAGCAGGCCGAGCGCGTTGCCCATCGCCGGCATTTCGGTGTCGCGGATGTTGCGCAGATACTTCTCGATATCGGCATCCATCGGCGCATCGGAATTCAAGAGCCGGTTGGTCGTGGAGCGATCGGTGCGCAGATTGTGCATCGCCTTGAACATGTTTGCGGAGGCGTCGGCGATGACCGCAATGCGGCTCGCCGCCTGCAAGCGGCCCCAGGAGTCCCAGGCGTTGAGCGAAAATCCGACCACCACGCAGAATGAGGTGACGAGGATGACGGTTTTCAGCAGCGCGGATACGGTCAGACGGTTCAACATGATGCTCCCCCGAGGCGTCGTGGGCCATTTGGGGGGCAAACGGTAAAGACTTATCGAGTGAGAGCCGCGTAGTACTACGAGGATTCATTGAAATGGCTGCGATTTTTCCAAGCGGGGTCGGTTCCGTCCCGCGGAACCCGGCGCGCTTGTTCACGTTAACAAAACGCTACCAGCGCATTTTCCGGCCAACGCCGAAGGGCTTCGCATGCTTGTCAGTATACTCATCACGTTCCTGGTCGTTATCCTCGTCCTCTATCTCATCAACCTCCTGCCGATCGACGGCCGCGCCAAGCAGATCGCCCGTGTCGTCGTGATCATTCTCGGCGTGATCTCCCTGTTGAGATACATCTCGGTCTAAAACGAAAAGCCCCGACGGATGCGGGGCTTTTGGTGTTCGCAAAGCGAGGGCCTACTTCAACGTCCGGAACCAGTCGTCCACGTCCTTGCGGATCTGGTCCTTGGCGAAGCCGTAGCGCTGCTGCAGCTTGCCTTCGAGTTGTTCGCGGCGGCCCTCGATGACGTTCAGATCGTCATCGGTAAGCTTGCCCCACTTCTCCTTGGCGGAGCCCTTGAACTGTTTCCAGTTGCCTTCAACCCTGTTCCAATCCATCGCCATCTCCTCCTCTGTTGGTATGGCGATCAACGGACAAAAAGCTCAGGCGTTCCGCCAGAACCAATGCGGCATCGTGACGTGTCGCGGCGGGATCAGCCTGCCGCCTTTGCCTCGCGGCGGCGCGCGGTGAGGATGTATTCGGTGTAGCCGTTCGGCTGCTCGCGGCCCTTGAAGACGAGATCGCAGGCGGCCTGGAAGGCAACGCCGTCGAACGAAGGCGCCATCGGCTTGTAGAGCGGGTCGCCGGCATTCTGCTTGTCGACCACGACGGCCATGCGCTTCAGCGATTCCATCACCTGATCCTTGCTGACGACGCCATGCGCCAGCCAGTTCGCCAGATGCTGGCTGGAAATCCGCAGCGTCGCGCGGTCTTCCATCAGCCCGACATCATGGATGTCGGGCACCTTGGAGCAGCCGACGCCCTGGTCGATCCAGCGCACGACATAGCCGAGGATGCCCTGACAGTTGTTGTCGATCTCCTGCTTCACGTCATCGGGCGCCCAGTTCGACTGCGAAACCGGAATGGTGAGGATGTCGGAGAGTTTTGCGCGCTGGCCGCCCTTGGCGAGTTCTTCCTGTCGCGCGATCACGTTGATCTGGTGATAATGCAGCGCGTGCAGCGTGGCCGCCGTCGGCGACGGCACCCATGCCGTGGTCGCACCGGCCTGTGGATGGCCGAGCTTCTGGCTGAGCATGTCGGCCATCTTGTCAGGTGCCGCCCACATGCCCTTGCCGATCTGGGCATGGCCGGGCAGGCCGTCGATCAGGCCCATGTCGACGTTCCAGTCCTCATAGGCCTTGATCCAGGGCTGCGCCTTCATGTCGTTCTTGCGGATCATCGGACCCGCTTCCATCGAAGTGTGAATCTCGTCGCCGGTGCGGTCGAGGAAGCCGGTGTTGATGAAGCAGATGCGCTTCGAGGCGTTCTGGATGCAGGCCTTCAGGTTCACCGTGGTGCGGCGCTCCTCGTCCATGATGCCGACCTTCATGGTGTTCTCGGGCAGTCCGAGCAGCTTTTCCACCTCGCCGAACAATTCACAGGTCAGCGCGACTTCATCGGGGCCGTGCATCTTCGGCTTGACGATATAGACCGAGCCGGTGCGGCTATTCCTGACCTTCGAATTGCCCTTGAGATCGTGGATCGCGAGCAGACCGGCCACCGCAGCATCCAGAAGCCCTTCCGGAATCTCCTCGCCCTTTTCATCGAGCACGGCGTCGGTGAACATGTGATGGCCGACATTGCGCATCAGCAGCAGGCTGCGTCCGTGCAGCGTCAGCTCCTTGCCGTCGGGCGTCTTGTAGACGCGGTCAGGGTTGAGAGATCGTTGAACGGTCTTGCCGCCCTTCTCGAAATCGGCGGAAAGGGTGCCGTTCATCAGGCCGAGCGTGTTGCGATAGACCAGCACCTTGTCTTCGGCGTCGACCGCGGCAACCGAGTCTTCCATGTCGAGAATGGTCGAGACGGCCGATTCCAGAATCATGTCGGCGACACCGGCCGGATCGTCCTTGCCGATCGCATGATTGCGGTCGATCTTGACTTCGACATGCATGCCGTTGTTGACGAGCAGGACCGCGGAAGGCTGAGCGGCGTCGCCCTGGTAGCCGGCGAACTGCGAAGCAGATTTTAGCGCGGTGGCATTGCCGCTCTTCAGTTTCACCGCAAGCTGCCCGGCGATGACGCTGTACGACGTCACATCGGTGTGGCTGCCGGTCGCGACCGGCACGGCGGAATCGAGGAACGCCTTGGCCTTGGCGATCACCTTGTCGCCGCGCGCCTTGTTGTAGCCCTTGCCGCTCTCGCTCGGATCATGCGGAATCGCGTCGGTGCCGTAGAAGGCGTCGTAGAGCGAGCCCCAGCGCGCGTTCGCGGCGTTCAGCGCGTAGCGGGCATTGGTCAGGGGAACGACGAGCTGCGGTCCGCAAATCTTGCCGATCTCCTCGTCGACATCTGATGTCTCGACCTTCTGCGTAGCCGGCTCGGGCAGGAGATAACCGATCTCCTTCAGGAACGCCGTATAGGCGTTCATGTCGAACGCCTTGCCCTTGTTGGCGCGATGCCAGCCGTCGATTTTGACCTGCAGCGCGTCGCGGAGGGCGAGCAGCTCGCGATTTTTCGGCCCGAGCTTTTTGACGATGGCGGCGACGCCGGCCCAGAATGCATCGGGCGAAATTCCGGTCTTGGGGGTCGCCTCCTTGGCGATGAAGTCGAACAGGACAGGGGCGATCTTCAATCCGTGGGCGTCGACACGATTCATGATGGGCTTTCTCAAAAGAAATGGCGTTTACAGGCTGTTTTCCGGTGAAAAGCAGCAGAAAACGCACCAAAGGGGCGGCATTGGCCGCCCTTTTAGCCCTAAAGCCGGGTCGATGAGAAGGCCCCAAAAAGAAGTGGAAGGCCTTATTTGGACGCGTTTTTCTTCACGCGAACCGGTGTCCACTTCGCTCGAAAACGCTTTTAGATATTGGCCGCCAGATCCACCAATTCGTCGAACAGAATGCCGGTCTCCGCCAGCATTCGCTCGATCTCGTCGGTTGCGTCCGAAACTGAGCGCGCAGAGGTGTCGATGCGCAGCTCCGCCTGGGCCGGCGGCTGGTAGTCGTTGCCGATCCCGGTGAACGCCTGCAGCGTGCCGGCGCGCGCCTTGGCGTAGTGGCCCTTGGGGTCGCGGCTCTCGCAGACTTCGGCAGGCGTCGCGACGTAGATCTCGCGGAACGAAGCGTCGGCGATGCGGCGCGCGGCTGCGCGATCGTCCGCCGACGGCGAGACCGCCGCGACGACGGCAATGTGCCCGTTGCGCGCCAGATGGGTCGCAACTTCCGCCAGCCGGCGGATGTTCTCGGTGCGGTCCTGCGCCGAGAAGCCGAGATCGCCGTTGAGGCCGGCGCGCAGCGTGTCGCCATCGAGCAGGATGGGCGAGCCGCCGCGCGAAAACAGCCGTCGCTCGAGTGCGCGCGCCAGCGTCGATTTGCCCGAACCCGGCAAGCCGGTCAGCCAAATCACCGCGCCGTTGTGGCGGTAGCGCGCTGAGCGCTCTTCGGGGCGCAATGCGGATTCCACCGGCACGATGTCGATCGGAACGGCGCGCTGTCCGGCGTCGACCGACAGCACGAGGCCGCCGCCGGCGATGCGGCCATTGACCTCGATTACCAGCCGACCGGTGCGGGAATTTTCCTGATAGGGATCGGCCGCGATCGGCTGCGCCAGCGAGATGTCGATTTCGCCGACATGATTGCGCGCGATCGCCGTGGTCTCCTCGTTGGAGAGTTCACCGGGATCGACTGCCTTCTCGATCGCTACCACGCTGGCGCGGGTTTCCCGCGTGCCGAGGCGGATCAGGATCTGGTCGCCCTTCGACAGCGGCTTGTCGTGCAGCCAGAAAATGCGCGCGCGAATCCGCCGCGTGTCGCGCGGGGTAGCTCCCGCATGGGCGATGACATCGCCGCGCTCGACGAACAATTCGCGGTCGAGCGTGATGCCGACCGAACGACCGGCGCCATGACTGCCCTTCAGCGGCGTTACCGGCCAGCTCTCCACCGTCTTGATCTTCGCGATCTTGCCGGCGGGCATGATGACGATTTCATCGCCGGCACTCAGATGTCCGGACTCGATGCGGCCCGCAACAATGCGGCGGTCGTCGAACTTGTAGATCGCCTGCACCGGCAGCCGCAGCGCCAGTTGCTCCAGCGGCCGCGCCGGCTCGAGCGCGTCAAGCGCTTCGACGACGGTTGGTCCCTGGTACCAGCCGATCCGTGGTGTCTGCTCCGCAACGCCGTCGCCGTCGCGTGCGGATATCGGAATCACAGCCGAGGGCGTCACGCCAAGGCCGATGAGATGCGTCGAAATTTCGTCGCTGATCTCCTTGAAGCGATCAGCGCTGAAATCGACGCGGTCCATCTTGTTGACGACGATCGCGACCTGCTTGATGCCCAACAGATGCAGCAGATAGCCGTGCCGCCGGGTCTGGTCGCGGACGCCTTCCAGCGCGTCGATGATCAGCACCGCACCGTCGGCCTGCGAGGCGCCGGTGATCATGTTGCGCAGGAATTCGGCATGGCCGGGCGCGTCGATCAGTACGACGTCGCGCGAGCGGGTGCGGAAGCGGATTTGCGTGGTGTCGATGGTGATGCCCTG
The DNA here is from genome assembly GCF_036924675.1 of Bradyrhizobium sp. AZCC 1578. Taxonomy (NCBI): domain Bacteria; kingdom Pseudomonadati; phylum Pseudomonadota; class Alphaproteobacteria; order Hyphomicrobiales; family Nitrobacteraceae; genus Bradyrhizobium; species Bradyrhizobium sp. AZCC 1578. Next base: position 3,189,414 of record NZ_JAZHRZ010000001.1, on the reverse strand, counting down.
GTCGCGCTCGGTCTGCAGCGCATCGAGCAGGAACGACCATTCGAACGGCATGCCGCGTCGTGCGCTGACGGCTTTGAGCATCTCCAGCTTGCCCTCGGGCAGGCTGCCGGTTTCGTGCAGCAGGCGGCCGACCAGCGTGGATTTGCCGTGATCGACGTGACCGACGATGACGATGCGGACTTGCGGGCGGGTGGTGCCGTTCGGTGTTGCCGAAACGCTGGCAGGCAGGATCATGTTCATTGCAACGCTCACAGCAAATGTCCGTTAGAGATAGCCGGCGACACGCAGCCGCTCGAAAGCATCTTCGGTTTCATGATCCAGCGCGCGGCCGGCGCGCTCCGGCACCTTGGTGCCGTCGAGCTCGGCGAGGATCTCGTCGATGCTGGAGGCGGTCGACGCTACCGGATTGGTGATGTCCTGATCGCCCAGCGAGCGATAGCGCTTGCCGTCCTTCGAGAGATAGAGCGGAATGATCGGAATGTTTTCGCGCTTGGTGTAGGCCCAGATGTCGGCCTCGGTCCAATGCAGGATCGGATGGACGCGTAAATGTGCGCCTTGCGGCACTGATGCGTTGAACTGGTCCCAGAACTCCGGGGGCTGGTCGCGCACGTCCCAGCCGCCTTCGAGTCCGCGCGGCGAGAACACGCGCTCCTTGGCGCGCGTGGCCTCCTCATCGCGGCGGATGCCGGCAATCAATCCGTCGAAACCATATTTGGTCAGTGCCCACTTCAGCCCTTCGGTCTTGCGGGCAGCCGAACGTGCGGCCGGCGGCAGCGTTGGATCGACGGCATCGATCGACGGGCAGGGTTCGACCTTCAGATCGAGGTCCCACTCTTTTCCGAAGCGATCGCGGAAGGCGTACATCTCGGCAAATTTCTTGCCGGTATCGACGTGAAGCGCCGGAAACGGCACGCGGCCGAAGAACGCCTTGCGCGCCAGCCAGATCATCACGTTGGAATCTTTCCCGAGCGACCACAGCAGCGCGAGTTTTTTCAACCGCGCGAACGCCTCGCGCAGAATGTAGATGCTCTGTGCCTCGAGCTCGTCGAGATGATCCATCGAGGGCGGCGGCAGTCGTCGATCGGTGAAAATTTGTTCGACGGTGGCGCCGCTTTTGCGGTCGGCGCCACGCAACCGGTCATTGGCGGAGTCGGAGTTGAGAAGATGCATCTCTGGGCCTTGGCCTTGGTGGGCGAAAATTCTATAGTCGCGATGCAACAGAGAAGAAAAAATTTTCTCTTTGCGGGCGCTGAACGACACATATATAGAAAATAATTCCAGTCAACCCCGAAGTGGGGGAAGCGAGTTTCGCATGCGATTTCTGCCCGTGTTTCTCGATCTGCAAAGCGGCGTGGTGCTGCTCGTTGGAGCCGGCGAACTCGTGCGCGCGAAGCTGCGCCTCTTGGCATCGGCCGGTGCAAACATTCGCTGGTATGCGACCGACGGCAGCCATGACGTTTCGGGACTCGATGCGGCCGCTGCCGCACGGATCGAACGCGCAGCCGGCGATCCGCTCACGGCCGATCTCTCAGGCGTCATCGCAGTGCTCTGCGCCGGTGCTGGTGATATCGGCGTTGCGATGTCAGTGCGCGCGAAGGCGGTCGGTCTGCCCGTCAACGTGATGGACGATCTCGCTCATTCCACTTTCATCTTTCCCGCGATCGTCGATCGCGGCGACGTCGTCGTCGCCGTCGGCACCGGCGGCGCGTCGCCGGTGGTTGCGCGTCGCGTGCGCGAGCGCATCGAAGCGGTGCTGCCGGCGCGCATCGGCGATCTCGCCGCCCTCATCGGCAGCTTTCGTAAATCGATGCATGCGCGCATTCCCGAATTTGCGCTGCGCCGCCGCTTCTGGGAGCGCGTGATCGACGGTCCGATCGGTGCGCTGGTTCTGGCCGGGCGCAAGGCCGAGGCGGAAGCCGCGCTGAATGAAATCGCCGATCCCTCCGTCTTCGCTGGCGCGAGCAAGGACGGCAAGGCCGAGGGCAGGGTGACGCTGGTCGGCGCGGGGCCGGGCGATCCGGATCTGCTGACCATCAAGGCGCTGCGTGCGCTGCAGGATGCCGACGTGGTTTTCTACGACGAGCTGGTGTCGCCGGAAATTCTCGATCGCGTGCGCCGCGACGCCTCGCGCATTCCCGTTGGCCGCCGTGTCGGCAAGCCGGGCATCGGCCAGGATGCGATCAACAAACTGCTGATCGAGGCTGCCAAGGCTGGACAGCGCGCGGTGCGGCTGAAGGGCGGCGATCCCTTCATCTTCGGCCGCGGCGGCGAGGAAATCGAAGTGCTGCGCGCCGCTGGCGTCGCCTTTTCGGTGGTGCCAGGCATTACCGCGGGCCTCGGCGCTGCCGCGCAGTTCGAGGCGCCGCTGACCTATCGGCATGAAGCGCTGCGCATCACTTTCCTGACCGCGCACAAGGCAAAGGATGCCGAGAACGTCGACTGGTCGGTGCTGACAGACAAGAAGATGACCATCGTGGTCTATATGGGCATGACCGCCGCGCCGGCGGTCCGCGCGGGCCTGTTGGCTGCCGGCCGGTTGCCGCAAACGCCCGTCGGCGTGTTCGCGCGCGTAACGCGGCCGGATGCGCAGGCCGTGGTCGGGACGCTCGAAAATCTTCCCGCGCTGGTCGAAAAAATCGATGGCGGCCCCGCCGTCCTCATCATCGGCGACGTCGTCGCGCATTCCGCGCCGTGGCGCCAGTCCAACCTCAATCAAGTCATCTCAAAACTATTGGATGCTGCCGAATGACCTCTCCGCTCGAACAAAAGAAAATCAGAATCACCGGGCCGTCGGTAGTGACTGCCAACCGCACCTGGGATGGCGTCGTGGTCTACCGGACCGCACAACAGGGTTGGTCGACCGCTCTGTCCGACGCTGCGATCGTGAGCACATCGGACGATGCGCGTGCGTTGCTCGCCGAAAGCGCTGCTGATGACGTCGGCGCAGTCGGTGCCTATATCGCGCCGGTCGAGCTCAAGGGCGGGGTGGTCAAGCCCGGCAATCTCCGCGAACACATCCGGTCGAAGGGTCTCACCATCGACCTTCTTCCGGCCTAAAGGCTGATCCATCATGTATGCATATGACGAACTCGACCGCACGCTTATCAACGAGCGTGTTTCGGAATTCCGCGATCAGGTGAAGCGCCGCCTCTCGGGCGAACTCACCGAGGACGAATTCAAGATGCTGCGGCTGCAGAACGGCGTGTACCTGCAATTGCACGCCTACATGTTCCGCGTCGCGATCCCCTATGGCACGTTGTCGTCGAAGCAGTTGCGCCGGCTCGCCCATATTGCCCGCCGCTACGACCGCGGTTACGGCCATTTCACCACGCGGCAGAACATCCAGTTCAACTGGATCAAGCTTGCCGAGTTGCCCGATGCGCTGGCCGAGCTTGCCGAGGTCGGTATCCACGCGATGCAGACCTCGGGCAATAACATGCGCAACGTCACCTCGGACCAATGGGCGGGCGTCGCGCCCGGCGAGGTCGAGGATCCCCGCATCTGGTCGGAGATCCTGCGTCAGCACACCACGCTGCACCCGGAATTCTCGTTCCTGCCGCGCAAGTTCAAGATTGCGATCACCGCATCCGAGCACGACCGTGCCGCGATCAAGATCCATGACATCGGCTTGCGCCTGCACAAGAACGCCGACGGCGAGACCGGCTTCGAGGTGCTGGTCGGCGGCGGCCTCGGCCGCACGCCGTTCATCGCCAAGACCATCAAGCCGTTCGTTCACGGCCGCGACATTCTCAGTTACGTCGAGGCGATCCTGCGCGTCTACAACCAGTACGGCCGCCGCGACAACATCTACAAGGCGCGCATCAAGATCCTGGTGCATGAGCTCGGCATCGAGAAGTTCGCACGTGAGGTCGACGAGGAATGGAGGCAGATGGGCCACGGCGCCCTGACCCTCGACCATTCCGTCATCGAGGAGGTGCGTTCGCGCTTCTCCTATCCGGCTTACGAGAAGCTTCCGCACATGCCGGACGAGCTGAAGCAGGCCGCGCATGATCCGCTGTTCGAGCGCTGGCGCAAGAACTCGGTGGCCCCGCACAAGGTGCAGGGTTACTCGATCGTGACGCTGTCGCTGAAGCCGGTGGGCGGCCCGCCCGGCGATGCCACCGCCGACCAGATGGACGCGATCGCCGATCTCGCCGACAAATACTCCTTCGGCGAAATCCGCGTCGGCCACGAGCAGAACCTGGCGTTGCCGCATGTTGCCAAGCGCGACCTGCCGCAATTGTGGAAGGCGCTCGACCGTCTCGGGCTCGCCACGCCGAACGTCAATCTGGTCACCGATATCATCGCCTGCCCAGGGCTCGACTACTGCTCGCTCGCCAACGCGCGCTCGATTCCGATCGCACAGGAATTGACCCGGCGTTTTGCCAACCACGACACCGCCGACATGATCGGCCGGCTGCACATCAACATCTCCGGCTGCATCAACGCGTGCGGCCATCACCACGTCGGCCACATCGGCATCCTCGGCGTCGAGAAGAACGGCGAGGAGTTTTACCAGATCACGATCGGCGGTCGCGCCGACGAGAACGCGCAGATGGGCGCGCTGATCGGCCCGGCTGTCCCTTATGCGGAAGTTGCCGACGTGATCGAAGACATTGTCGAAGCCTATCTCGCGCTCCGCGACCGTCCCGAAGAACTGTTCGTCGATACGGTCAAGCGTCTGGGCGTCGAGCCATTCAAGGAGCGGGTCTATGCCACTCGTTAAGAACGGAAGAATCACCACCGACCTGTTCGTCCATGTTGCCGATGGCGCCGAATTGCCGGGCGACGGAGCGGTGCTCATTTCGTCGGCGCGGTTCCTCGAAGATCCGGAAGCCATTCTCAAGCGCGCCGGCAAAACCGGCGTGATCTGGCCGAACAGCCGTGCCGTCGACGACCTCGTGCCCCATCTCGATCGCCTGGCCGCCGTCGCGCTGGTATTCCCGACCTTCCGCGACGGCCGTGCCTACAGCCAGGCGCGCCTGTTGCGCGAGCGGCATGGCTATGACGGCGAGCTGCGCGCCACCGGCCAGGTGCTGCGCGACCAGTTCGTGTTCATGTCGCGTGCCGGCTTCGACGCGTTCGAGGTGAAGAAGGATGCCGACGCCGATGCCTTCGCCGAGACCGTGAAGCGCTATTCGGTGTTCTACCAGCCGACCGGCGATGGCCGCGTCACGGCGCTCAATCGGCGGATGCAGTTGCGTCATTCGGAGAGTGCCGGCCAGTGAGCACGATTTCACAGCAGGTGGTCGCTGCGGGTCCAGCGATCCTTCATTCGGCGCAGACGCTCGACCATACCTTGCGCGACGCTTCGCCGGCGCATGTCATTGAAACCGCGCTGAAGACCATCGGCCGCGCGCAGCTTGCGCTGGTGTCGTCGTTCGGTACGGAATCGGCGGCGCTGCTAAAGGTGATGGCGGACGTCGATCCCGCGATTCCCGTGATCTTCCTCGATACAGGTTGGCTGTTCGAGGAGACGCTCGCCTATCGCGATACGCTGATTGCTGCGCTTGGTCTCCGCGACGTCCGCTCGATCAAGCCGCTGGCTGAAGCGGTCTCACGCCAGGATCCCGATCGTGAATTGTGGTTTTCCGACCCCGACGCCTGCTGCCGTATCCGTAAAGTAGAGCCGCTGACGCGGGCGCTCAAACCGTTCTCGGCCTGGATCAACGGACGCAAGCGTTTTCAGGGCGGCGCGCGCGCTGAGATTCCCGTTGTCGAGGACGACGGCGATAAGCTGAAATTCAATCCGTTTGCCAACGTGTCGCGCGAAGAGATTGAGGCGATCTACAAGCTCGCCAAATTGCCGCCGCATCCGCTGGTCGCCTCTGGCTACCTGTCGGTCGGGTGCATGCCGTGTTCGAGCCGCACGGCGCCGGACGAGGACGCCCGCGCCGGTCGCTGGCGCGGCAGGCCCAAGACGGAATGCGGCATCCATACGACCAAAACTTCCTAGAGTCCGGACTTCATAGGACAAGGAAGCCGCGGAACCGCAAACATTGAAATGTGGTTTCATTGACTAAGCGGCCTTTCGTCGCGACTTATGCATTCGTGGTTGATGATATGCTTCGTCAAGCCGAATGGAGATCAACGATGATCCGTCGCATTCTGCCGCTTGTTGCCGGATTGCTCTGGGCGAGTTCGGCCTTCGCTGCCGACTACACGTTGCTCAACGTGTCCTACGATCCGACGCGCGAGCTGTACGCCGATTTCAACAAGGCGTTCGCGGCGGCCTATCGGAAAGAGAACGGCAAGAGCGTCGAGATCAAGCAGTCGCATGGCGGCTCGGGCTCGCAGGCGCGCGCGGTAATCGACGGGCTGCAGGCCGATGTTGTCACGCTGGCGCTGGCCTATGACATCGACGCCATCGCTGCGAAAGGGCTGGTGGCGCCGGATTGGCAGAAGCGCCTGTCGCTCAATGCATCGCCGTATACTTCGACGATCGTATTCCTGGTGCGCAAGGGTAACCCAAAAGCGATCAAGGATTGGGACGATCTGATCAAGCCCGGCGTGCAGGTGATTACGCCGAACCCGAAGACTTCGGGTGGCGCGCGATGGAATTACCTGGCGGCATGGGGCTTTGCCGAAAAGAAATTCGGTTCCGCCGACAAGGCGAAGAAGTTCGTCGCCGATCTCTTCAAAAACGTGCCGGTGCTCGATACTGGCGCGCGCGGCTCGACCGTAACTTTCGTCGAGCGCGGCGTCGGCGACGTGTTGCTGGCGTGGGAGAACGAGGCGTTCCTGGCGCAGCGCGAATTCGGCAAGGACAAGTTCGAGATCGTGGCGCCGCCATTGTCGATTCTCGCTGAGCCTCCGGTCTCGGTCGTCGACAGGGTTGCCGATAAAAAAGGCACGCGAGCCGTCGCCGAAGCCTATCTGAAGTATTGGTATACCAAGGAAGGCCAGGAAATCGCCGCGCGCAATTCCTATCGTCCGCGCGATGCGGAAATTGCGAAGGAGCATGAAAAATCCTTCGCCAAGGTCGAACTTTTTACGATCGACGAAGTTTTTGGTGGTTGGACCAAGGCGCAGAAAGATCACTTCGGCGAAGGCGGCATTTTCGACCAGATTTACAAGAACTGATCTGGCCAACGGGCGGCCGTAGCGGAAGCAGGGGGATTTGTGAACACAGCGGTCGCGCGGCAAAGCAGCCTGCCAGGGTTTGGTCTCACCATGGGCCTGACGCTGACGTGGCTCTCCGTTATCATCCTCATTCCCCTCGCCGGCCTGTTCCTCAAGACGCTCGAGCTTTCGCCGGCGCAGTTCTGGGAAATTCTCACCAGTCGCCGCACGCTGAATGCGTTGAAGATTTCGTTCGGTCTCTCCTTTGCCGCAGCCTGCGTCAACCTGGTGATGGGCACCATCATCGTGTGGGCGCTGGTGCGCTACCGCTTTCCGGGCCGGCGAATTTTCGATGCTATCGTCGATATTCCCTTTGCGCTGCCGACCGCGGTTGCGGGTGTGGCGCTGACGCAATTGTTCGCACAGAAGGGATGGCTCGGCGCGCCGCTGGCTGAACTCGGCATCAAGGTGGCGTTCACGCCGATCGGGATCTTTATCGCGATGGTCTTTATCGGCATCCCCTTCGTGGTGCGGACGGTTCAGCCCGTCCTGATCGATCTCGATCCGGAAATCGAGGAAGCGGCCGCAAGCCTCGGCGCCAACCGCTGGCACACCGTGTTCCGGGTGATTTTGCCGAGCCTGATTCCGGCGCTGCTGACCGGCTTTGCGCTGGCATTCGCGCGCGCGGTCGGCGAATACGGGTCGGTGATCTTCATCGCCGGCAATCTGCCCAATGTATCGGAGATCGCGCCACTGCTGATCGTGATCCGGTTATCCGAATTTCGCTACGCCGATGCGACGGCGATTGCCGTCGTCATGCTGCTGGCTTCGTTCGTGATCATCTTTGCCGTCAATCGCCTGCAACGCTGGGCGCAAATCCGCATTCCCGCGCATTGAGAGCCGATCGATGTCGACGCAAACGAGCTTTGTGACTCCGGAGGCGCCGCTAAAGGCCTACGCGTCAACGGCGGGGGCGGCCATTTCCTCGCTGTCGCGCCGCGAAGCTCGCGAGCGTCCGCGGGCGATTGCTTCACCCAATGATTTTCGGACAGAGCCGGGGCCGGTCCGCTTCGTCATCGTCGCGCTTGCCGTAAGCTTCCTCACCATCTTTGTCGTGCTGCCGCTGGTTGTGGTGTTCGCATCGGCCTTGTCGAAAGGCTTCGGTGCCTATTTCGCCGCGCTGGCCGAGCCGGAGGCGCTGTCGGCAATCCGGCTGACCCTGCTGGTGGCGGCGATTTCGGTCGGTCTCAATCTGCTGTTCGGGGTGATCGCGGCTTGGGCGATCGCAAAGTTCGATTTCCCCGGCAAGACCTTCCTGGTCACGCTGATCGACCTGCCGTTCTCGGTCAGTCCGGTCATTTCGGGCCTCGTCTTCGTGCTGCTGTTCGGCGCGCAGGGCTATTGGGGCACCTGGCTGCAGGCCCACAACGTCCATATTCTGTTCGCTGTGCCCGGCATTGCGCTCGCGACCATCTTCGTGACGTTTCCGTTTGTGGCCCGCTCGCTGATCCCGCTGATGCAGGAGCAGGGCACGCAGGAGGAGGAAGCTGCGATCTCGCTGGGAGCGTCAGGCCTGCAGACCTTCTTCCGCGTCACTCTGCCCAATATCAAATGGGGCCTGTTGTATGGCGTACTGCTGTGCAATGCGCGCGCCATGGGCGAGTTCGGCGCGGTGTCGGTGGTGTCGGGCCATATCCGCGGCGAGACCAACACCATGCCGCTACTGGTCGAGATCCTCTATAATGAATATCAATTCGTAGCCTCGTTTGCGATTGCCTCGCTCCTGGCGATGCTGGCCCTGATCACGCTGGTCGTGAAGACCGTTCTCGAGCAGCGTCTGGACGACGAAGGACAGATTCCAAGGGACAATCCAAGTGACCATTGAAGTCAAAAACATCGTCAAGAAATTCGGCGCGTTCGCAGCCCTCGACAATGTCGATTTGAAGGTCGGCAAGGGCGAATTGCTGGCACTGCTTGGGCCATCCGGTTCGGGCAAGACCACGCTGCTGCGGATTATCGCAGGCCTCGACTGGCCCGATGCAGGCGAGGTACGGATCGATGGCGAGGATGCGCTGGGACACGGCGCCAGCGAGCGCCACGTCGGCTTCGTGTTCCAGCACTACGCGCTGTTCCGCCACATGACGGTGTTCGAGAACGTCGCCTTTGGCCTGCGCGTGCAGCCGCGCGCCGTCCGCAAGGACGAGGCCACGATCCGTGCCCGCGTCAAGGAATTGCTCGACCTGGTGCAGCTCGACTGGCTGGCAAACCGCTATCCCAGCCAGTTGTCGGGCGGCCAGCGGCAGCGCATTGCGCTCGCCCGCGCGCTTGCGATCGAGCCGCGCATTCTCCTGCTCGACGAGCCCTTCGGCGCGCTCGACGCGAAGGTGCGCAAAGAGCTGCGGCAATGGCTGCGTTCGCTGCATTCCGAAATCCATGTCACCTCGATCTTCGTCACCCACGACCAGGAAGAGGCGCTGGAAGTCGCCAACCGCGTGGTGGTGATGGACAAGGGGCGCATCGAGCAAATCGGCACGCCCGGCGATGTCTATGACAATCCGGCGACCGCCTTTGTCCACGGCTTCATCGGCGAATCCATCGTGCTGCCGGTCGAGGTCTCAGGTGGCTCGGTGCGGCTCGGCGGCCGGCCGCTTAATATCGCCGCCGATGGTGCGGCCTCCGGCGCCTCAAAGCTGTTCGTCCGTCGCCACGACATGCAGATCGGGCCCGCCGGAACCGGCTCGCTGGAGGGCGCGGTGCGCCATGTCCGCTCGTTCGGCCCGATCCAGCGGGCGGAGATCGCCTTGACGGGCGGGGAGGGCAAGACCGTGATCGAGATCGACGCCCCCCGGGACCGGGAACTCCAGGCCGGCGAAATCATCAGCCTGCAACCCCGCCGCTACCGGATCTTTGCCGCGCAGGAATGACGTCGAAACGACGGCCCGTTCACCATTCAGCCACGGTTGGTATGCAACAAGCGTCCGTCCAGGCTTAGGGGCTCTTCGGGGGATTCTTTCAGTGAAACGGGCGACCACCGCCATTATCGGCCTATTGCTGCTTGCCGGCTGCTCGGCAGACGTCAAAATTCCGGAACAACCGGCCATGTATCTCGACATGGCCCAACCCGGCGCCACGCTCGACCCTGTGGCGGCAGCGATCCTGATCTCGCAATATCGCCAGAACAACGGCCTCGGCGCCGTCGTGGTCGATCCCGATCTGATCAAGCTGGCGGAGCAGCAGTCCCAGGCGATGGCGGCCCGCAACAAGATGGACCACAATGTGAAGGGCCCGCTGGAGAAGCGGCTGGGGGCCTCAGGCTATCCGGCGAAGCTTGCCGTCGAGAATATCTCGGCCGGCTATCACACGATGGCGGAAGCCTTTTCCGGCTGGCGCGACTCGCCGCCGCACAAGGCCAATATGCTCAAGAACGGTGTCACAAAATTGGGCATCGCGGCAGTTTACTCTCCAAATACCAAATACAAAGTGTTCTGGACGCTGATCCTTGCATCAACCTGAGGCAACGCCGGATTCGGGCTTCGACGTCTCACAAGCCGATAAACTCGGCGTGATCCCGGCTTCGATCTTGCCTGATTGACGCCGTCGCGAACTGCCGCCACGGTGCCCCGGTCATTGTCCACTAGCCGACGGTCACGATGGATTATTCCGATACTGCGCCGGCAACCACGCCCGCCAAAGCGCAGCGTGTGTTGGTCCTGCAAGGCGGCGGCGCGCTCGGCTCCTATCAGGCAGGTGCCTTTCAGGCGCTGTGCCGCTCGGGGTTTGAACCTGAATGGATCGCGGGCATTTCGATCGGCTCCGTCAATGCCGCGATCATTGCCGGCAACGAAGGCGAAAAGCGCGTCGATCGGCTGAAGGAATTTTGGGAGCTGGTGTCATCTCCGGTGCCATGGAAGCCTGTCGCATCAGGTGACCGCGCGCGCTCGCTGTTCAACGAAACCAGCGCCGCGCTGATTGCGACCTTCGGCGTACCGGGCTTCTTCACGCCGCGCATTCCGCCTGCCCCTTTGTGGCCGCCGGGCAGCCGGCAATCGCAAAGCTATTATGACACTGCGCCGCTGAAGAAAACGCTGGAGCGGCTGGTCGACTTCGACCGCATCAACGATCTGAAGACGCGGCTCAGCGTCGGCGCGGTCGGGGTAACCTCGGGCAACCTGAAATATTTCGACAATTTCGATTTCAGGAAGCGCGGCAAGAAGATCGGCCCGGAGCACATCATGGCCTCCGGCGCGCTGCCGCCCGGCTTTCCTTCCATCGAGATCGAAGGCGAGCACTACTGGGACGGCGGCATCGCCTCCAACACGCCGCTTGATTACGTGCTGGGCGAGGAGACCAATCGCGATCTCCTGATCTTTCAGGTCGATTTGTTCAGCGCGCGCGGCGAATTGCCGACGTCGCTGCTGGAGGCCGCGGAGCGGGAAAAGGACATCCGCTATTCCAGCCGCACCCGGATGGCTACCGACAAGAACAAGCAGGTGCACAACGCGCGGAAGGCGCTGCGCGAGCTGCTCGAAAAGCTGCCCGATGATCTCAAGAACGATCCGTCGGTGGCAGTTCTCTGCAACGCGGCCAAGGAAAACACCGTCACCGTCGTGCATCTGATTTACAAGAGCAAGAACTACGAAACGTCATCCAAGGATTACGACTTTTCGCATGTCGCCATGGTCGAACACTGGAACGCAGGCGTCCGCGACGTTCATCTGTCGATGCGTCACAAGGATGTGTTGGAGCGTCCGCAATCCGGCCAGACCATGATGGCCTACGATATGACGGCGGATGTTTCGAAGACCGCCGCAGGCAAGCAGGAGTGAATGGAATGGGTACGTTAAAAGGCAAGACCGCTGTCGTGACCGGCTCGACAAGCGGCATCGGATTGGCTTACGCGCGCGCTTTTGCCGCCGCCGGCGCCAATGTCGTCCTCAACGGCATGGGCGTGCCGGCCGATATCGAGCGCGAGCGGTCCGGCATCGAGACCGACTTCAAGGTCCGCGCCGTGCACTCGCCCGCCGACATGACCAAGCCCGCCGAGATTGCCGAAATGGTCGCGCTTGGCGAGAAGACGTTTGGTTCGGTCGATATCCTCGTCAACAATGCCGGCATCCAGTTCGTGTCGCCGATCGAGGAGTTTCCGCCCGAGAAGTGGGAAGCCATTATCGCCATCAACCTGTCGTCGGCGTTCTACGGCATCCGTGCCGCAGTCCCCGGCATGAAGAAGCGCGGCTGGGGCCGTATCATCAACACGGCTTCCGCGCATTCGCTGGTGGCGTCGCCGTTCAAGGCGGCCTACGTCTCGGCCAAGCACGGCATTGCCGGCCTCACCAAGACGGTGGCGCTGGAGCTTGCGACGTTCAAGATCACCTGCAACTGCATCAGCCCCGGTTACGTCTGGACGCCACTGGTGGAGAAGCAGATTCCCGACACCATGAAAGCGCGCAACCTGACCAAGGAGCAGGTCATCAACGACGTGTTGCTGGAGGCGCAGCCGACCAAGGAGTTCGTGACCTCCGAACAGGTCGCCGCACTGGCGCTGTTCCTGTGCAGCGACGATGCCGCCCAGATCACCGGCGCCAATCTGTCGATCGACGGCGGATGGACCGCTGCATAGCAATTGCGAACGAGGAATTTCGAACGGCCCGGGAAGCGCGCCCAGAGCCGGTTCTGATTCAATCAGAACCGGCTCTGGGTTTTTGTTTTGACGCGTTTTCTTGACGCGAACCGGTGTCCACCCGGATCAAGTCCGGGGCAGGCTTTCGCTGGAAAACGCGCTAATGGGCGACGCTCCCGGTCACGGCTGCGATACTCTGGGAAAAATGCAGCTCGTTGAAGCCGAGCTTGCTGGCCACCAGAATTAGGACTGAGGCCAGCACCACCCTCAGCACCGTCTCCGGCACGCGAACCGCGCAGTAGCTGCCGATCACGATGCCGGGCAGCGATCCGATCAACAGCACACTCATCAGCGCCCAATCGACCGAACCCAGCGCCCAGTGTCCGATGCCGGCTACCAATGTCAGCGGCACCGCATGCGCGATGTCGGAGCCGACAATGCTCGCCATCGGCAGGCGCGGATAGAGCAGCAAGAGCGCGGTGACGCCGACTGCGCCGGCACCTACGGATGAAATCGAGACCAGCACACCAAGCCCCACGCCGACCATCACGGTGGCGCGGCCGGTCGCCGCGGCATCGAACCCTTCCATGCGGCGGCGATAGTGATCCATGATCGCCCTGCGGAAGATCAACGATGTCGCCGTGAGGAGGAGCGCGAAGCACAGCACCAGATTGACCAGGCTGCGCGCGGCCTCCCCCTTGAGCTCGAGTTGCCACAGCACGAGCAAGGTAACGACGCTTGCCGGGATGCTGCCGCTGGCAAGGCGCATCACTGCCGGCCAGTGGATACTGCGTGCAAAGCCATGCACCAGGCTGCCGCCCGTTTTGGTGGCCGCGGCATATAGAAGGTCGGTGCCGACAGCGGTCGACGGGTGGATGCCGAATAGCAGAATCAGCAACGGCGTCATCAGCGAGCCGCCGCCGACACCGGTCATTCCGACCAGCAGGCCGACGCCGAATCCCGACGCAACGTAAAGGGGATCAATCATTTCCGGGTGCAAGTTCCATTTGGCATGTGCGAGTATATATCAACGCAGGGGATAAACGTCCTATCGATGGCGGCGCATCGGGTGAAATAAGAATATTTCATGCGCACATCGGAATCCGGTGGTTATTTTCCCCAATTTGGCGGTGCAGAGCGAAACCGGTGTCCTGCCTCGCCGATGCTGTTGGGCCGCCTGGCTGAGCCCTACTGGTCAACCTCGTTAACGGGCCGTCGCGACGTATGTCGGATGTGCAGGATATCGATCGGGTCCTTGCGCACACGATAGAAAATCCGGAACGGATAACGCAGGACGGTTACGACACGGAGATCTCTGCGAGACTCTCGGAGCAGAATCAGGGGCGCGGCAAATGCGGTCGATGACATCTTCAGCTGTCGTCCGACGGAATCAGCTATCGCGGAGCTTGCGTTGGCCGCGTAATAGGCCGAAATTCCATCGAGATCAGCGAGCGCTCGTCTTGAATAGACGAGCTTCATGCTTTGCGAAATTTTGCAAAGGCCGTCTTCCAACCGCTCCAGTGGCCTCCAGGATCAGCGCTTCCCGAACGCCAGCACATGTAGTCCGAGCCGCCGGCGCACGATCCAGAACAGCAGCGCCGTCTCGAACGTCAGCGAGATCGAGGTCGCCGCTGCCGCGCCATGGCCGCCGAAGTGGGGCACCAGGACGACGCACAGCACAGCGTTCATGACAAAGGCGAGTGCATAGGCCAGCGCGCAGATGTGCTGATGGCCGAGCATATTCAGGAGCCGCTCGACCGGGCCGATGGCGGAACGCACCACAAGGCCAATCGCTGCAATGTACATGATGTCATAGCCGACGACGAATTGCGGTCCGAACAGCCACAATAGCGGCTTGCCCAGCGCCAGCAGCAGAATGGTCGCGCCGAGCGACGGCCAGAACGTCCACTGGATCGCATGCGCCACATAGGCCGACAGCCGCGGCTTGTCGCCCTGCGCGTGATACTCGGCAAAGCGATGCGCAGTCGAAGCCCCCATCGCGTAGTGAATGAAGGAGACCAGCGCCAGCGTCTTCATCACGGCAAAATAAATGCCGACCTCTTCCGAGGAGCGGAATTGCTGTAGCACCAGTACGTCGGTGTATGACAACAGCAGATAAAAGCTCTCCACCATCAGGATCGGTAGCGAGACCGCGAGCCAGCCGCGGAAGTCGTAGGCCCGGGGGCCGGGTTCGATGTGGCCGCCGAGCTTGCGGTTGAGCACGATCATCTGGCCGATCATCGCGATCCATACCGCCGCGGCGCTGGCCCACATCGCGGCGGTGGCGCCAAGATTGAAGCCGAGCACGAAGGCGCCGGCGGTCAGGCCAATGATCAGCGACTGGCGTGCGATGAACTGCGGCACCAGGCCAAGCCGCATCCAGTCGTGCGAGCGGGCGATACCGTCCTGGGTGTTGGCGACGACGAATGCCGGCAGTGTCAGGCAACCGATGTAGAGGGGAACGATCGCGTTGCCGTCGATCCACGGCGACAATCCCTTCACCGCGCCCGCCAGCAGCAGCGAGACGGTGGAGGAGACTGCGAACGTCATCCATCGGCTGCCGGAGAGAAAGCCGCGCAGCAGCGCATGTTCGCCGCGTGTACGATATTCCGGAATGAGCTTCTGCGCGGATGCCGAGATGCCGAAATCCATCATGCTGCCGAGCAGCAGCACCCAGGTCCAGACATAGACGTAGACGCCGTAGTCCGAGCCACCCATCCAGCGCGCCAGCAGGATCTGCGAGAAATAGGCAAGCGCTGCGCTGAAGACGCGGATCACGAAGATCGTGCCGGCCAGCCGCCTTGTAACGGAGGCTTCACTGGAGCCGCCAAGCAGCGCACGGAGGCGCGCGATCACGCCACCAGGCGGAGCGGTTGCGGATTGCGAATCCATTACGGCCACAACAGTACATCCCCGAAACGTGCCGCGAGGCGGCGGCGACGATCGGATGTATCAACCATTCGTTAAGATTCGGTTGGGTGTGCTGCCGCCTGAAGCTGCGAAACGACGAAGTCAGGAACAAAACAGCTAAGCCGTCGTTTGATGCCGCGGAGCCATCGCCCGCCGTTCACAACGGCGCATGTCGCGGATAGCCAAAGGTCTTCGGACCCGCCGTTATTCATTACAGGCGCTCGCGCGGATAGCCAAAGGCGATGGCTGCCATCGCACCCGAACGCCCGCATGTCCGGGCCGCGAGATGGATGACCCGAACGATCTGGTCTTGGCCATGTTGGGATTGGTGATCGCTGCCATCATGCTGGTGGCTGGCGCGCTCTACGTCATCAACGCGCCCGATCCCATACCGACCGACAGGCCCCCGCCAGCCGTGCAGGTATCCCCGGTTTCGTAGCTTCATGTCGGTTGGCCCCGGGGTTGGCGGAACTTTTCTGGCTTTTTATAACTTGAGCTTCGGCCGCATGGTGCGGCCGGGGAGGAAAGATATGAAACTACTGCTTGTCACCGCCGTAACGATCACCACCGCGCTGGCTGTCAGCCCGGCTTCTGCCCAGAAGGCTTCTGCCCAGAAGGCTGCTGCCCAGAAGACGGGTTGCACAAGCGAAAACATGGCCAAGCTCGTCGCGTCCGGTAACGCTATGCCTGATAGCCCCGGCAAATTTGCGATGATGAAAGAGATGGGCGCGGCGAATGCCGCCATGTCAAAGGGCGACATGCGTAGCGCTTGCAAGAGCTATATGCGCGCTCAGCAGATGAGCGGCCAGAAGAGCTAGGAGGACACACGTTGCTGAAGAGGAGAGCTGCCAAGCGCCGGCTCTCCTTAGACTGGAAAGCGTCGCTGCACCGGGTGGAAACACCTTGCGGCATCGTGGCGCGGCTGAGCACGTCCGCAGGGTCGGCAGGTCGCGTCAATTCAAACTGACGTTGAACTCGTAGGCCCGGTCGCCGCCGACCAGCGTCAGTTTGAGTGCGGCGCCTTCCGGACTGGCGCCGGGCGGCAGGCCGTCGAGTTCGAAGGCAAAGCGTTTGACGCCGGGCGGGCCTTGCTCCACGAGCTTGGGAACCGGCAACGCCCAGTCGGGCGTCGGCCCCTCGGCGAACAGGTTGACCTCCCTGGCCTCGGGCGCGGTCACGTCGACCAGCACGTTCTTTCCCTCGCGCTTGACGTCGCGGATGGTCAGCGGATTGGGGTCCCCGACATTGGCCGGCTTTGGCACCGCATTGAGCGCATCGGACAGGGTGCCGTCCTCGGTGCTTGCCACGCTGGCAAAAGCGAGTTCGGCATGGGCTTCGACGGGAATGCAGAGCTTTTCGCAAACCGCGTAGCTGATGTGGGTGCGCAGCGTCACCGGCTTGTCGGCATTCTTGGCGACGATCCGCAACGGCAGCACGACCTGTTGCTTGTATCCCAGCGCAGTGCCGCCTGCGCCGTCGTCGAATTTCATCGGTGCCGGCCACAGCACCGTCACAGCTTCGACATTGTCGGATTTGGAGAAGTCGAAGCGGGGTGGCACGCCGGAATCCCCGGGCGTCCGCCAATAGGTCTTCCATCCCGGCTGCAACTGGATGGCTACGCCGCCGAGCAACACCGCGCCGCTGCGTGATCCCGCCAGCAACCGCACCGCGGAATGGGCGTCGTGTTGCCACGGCGAGGCATCCTGGGCGCGAACCTCCGCCGCCGCACACGCGACACTCAAGGCGGCGACGCCGAGTGCGGCGCGCAGGGGAACTAGGACGCTCATGGCACGTCTTTACAGGCAAGTTTCGAGGCAAACCATTGAATTGCGTGTGATCGGCAGCCGAATGATGCCGGAAGCTTGATTGACAGAAACCGCACCCGATATCAGGATATGAACCTGCAAGAGAAAGGCCTTTGCGGATGAGCCCTGAAGGCAAGACATCGAAGCCTGTCCGCCGCAAAACCGCTGGCTTTGGCGATAATTCGGCCGGCGAGGGCTATCTGGACGGCCGGCTGCTGATCGCCATGCCGGTCATGGGCGATCCGCGCTTCGAGCGCTCCGTCATCTACATGTGCGCGCACTCGTCGGAAGGGGCGATGGGCATCATCGTCAACCGTCCGGCCGGCAGCATCGATTTTCCAGGGCTGCTGGTGCAGCTCGATATCATCGAGAAGGCCGACCAGATCACACTGCCGGAAAACGCCGAGACCATGCAGGTGCTGAAGGGCGGTCCGGTCGATACCGGCCGCGGTTTTGTCCTGCATTCGAGCGATTTCTTCATCAAGGACGCGACGCTGAACATCGACGAAGGCATCTGCCTGACCGCGACGGTGGACATCCTCAAGGCGATCGCCAAGGGCACCGGGCCGAAGCACGCGATCCTGGCGCTCGGCTACGCCGGCTGGGCGCCCGGGCAACTCGAGGACGAGATCCAGCACAATGGCTGGCTGCATTGCGACGCCGACCCGGATCTGATCTTCGGCGACGACGTCGACGACAAATATCTACGCGCGTTGCGCAAGATCGGCATCGACCCCGGCATGCTGTCGAACGAGGCCGGGCACGCTTAGTTGTCGTACCTGCGAACGCAGGGACCCATACGCCGCGGCCCATCCGTGAGCCGATGGGGCAGTTGCCGTTCAAAACAACCGAAGCCGGTGATTATGGGTCCCTGCGTTCGCAGGGACGACACCGATTTTTGTGGCTACTTACTCCGCGGCCTGCTGCGTCACCGTCGGCTCGGTACCGGCAACCGTGGCGCGGCGCATGTCGCGGGGCTGCGACTGATCGTAGCGCCGCACCCGGTGCATGGTCTGGCGGTTGTCCCACATCACGAGGTCATGCACGGTCCATTTGTGGACGTAGACGAATTCCTTCTGCGTGGCGTGCTCGGTCAGGTCGCGCAGCAATAACCGCGCCTCGGGCATGCTCATGCCCAGAATCGCGCCCGCGTGCGATGACAGATACAGCGATTTGCGACGATGCACCGGATGCGTCCGCACCAACCGCTGCAGCACCGGCTTGAACATCTCTTTTTCTTCGTCGGTATAATCCAGGAAGCCGAGCGAGCCGCGCGAATACATCAGCGAATGTTCGCAGATCAGGTCCTCGATCCCGGCCTTGGTGTCGTCGTCGAGCGCGTCATAGGCCGCGCGCATGTCGGCGAATTCGGTGTTGCCGCCCTTCGGATTCACCACCCGCGCCGACAAGAGCGAGAACTTCGCCGGGATCGGACGAAACGAGCTGTCGGAATGCCACAGGCAATTGCCGAGGTTGAACAGATGCGCGCGGCTGTCGCGCGGCAACGGCTTGCCGTCCTTGCCGAGATTGGAGACGTCGTTGAGGCCGGTCGAGAGGCGCGAATCCTGAGGCTTGACGATATTGCCGCCGCGAGCGTCTTCGCGCTTGCCGAAATTCAGCGCAAATGCGAGTTGCTGTTCGTCCGTGATGTCCTGGTTGCGGAACAGCAGCACGGCGTACTTGTCCATGCCGGCTTCGACGTCGGCTGCTTCCTGCGGCGTCAGGGGTTGTCGCAGATCAAGCCCGGATACTTCGCCGACAAAATGCGGATGCAATTGCCGGATTGCGATCACCATGGCGTCTCTCCCGAAAGCGCGGCGGGCGGTTTTGCCCGCTCTGTTTGTAAGAAAAATTACTCGCCGAAATGTCCAAGTCAACGCCGCGGACGCATGCCCGCTACGCATTCCGCGCCATCAAGCCACCATCGACCGGGATCACCGCGCCGGTCAGGAACGAAGCCGCCGGCAGGCAGAGGCTCAGCGTCATGTGCGCCACTTCCTCCGGCTCGCCGTAGCGGCCGAGTGCGGTGCGGCGCTTGGCATAGATCGTCTTGTGCTCTTCGGAAATCCGCTCGGTGATCGCGGTGCGGATCGGGCCCGGGCAGATGCAGTTCACGGTGATGCCTTCGCGGCCGAGCTCGACGGCGAGCGAGCGCGTCAAGCCGGTGACGCCGGCTTTCGCTGCCGAGTAGGGGCTGTGTAGCGCGGTCGCGCCGAGCGCCTCGGTGGAGGCGATATTGACGATCCGCGGGCAGTTCGATCGGCGCAAATGCGGCAACGCGGCGCGGATGATACGTGGATGCGCGCTCAGCATCACGGCCAGCGCCTTGTCCCAGGCTGCTTCATAACCTTCCTCGTCGATCGCCACGTGCACGGAGATGCCGGCATTGTTGATGACGATGTCGAGTCCACCGAAATGTGCGGCAACCTCATTGACCACCTTGATGATGTCGTCGGGCTTCGCGACGTCGAGCGTCCACGCTTTCGCCGCGCCGCCATTTGCTGCGATTTCGCTGGCAACCACCTGGGTAAGCTCGGCGTTTAAATCGGTAACCGCGACGTTGGCGCCCTCGGCCGCGAACACGAGCGCGGTCGCGCGGCCCATGCCGCTGGCAGCACCGGTGACGAGAACGGTCAAACCTTTGACCGAACGACTGAGCTCCTTGAAATCTGACATGGCGGATCCGGACAAAGATGCGAGGTGCGCGTTGCAGGATTGACAAGGCTGGCACCGATCCGCAGACAGGTCAAACGAGGCGAGCGAGGTGCAAACGTGACGAATATTCGCGGCCTGCAGATCCGCCGCCTGGAGCCTTCGGACGCTGCGCTATTCAGGGATATCCGGCTGGAAGGCCTGCAGCGAAATCCGGAAGCCTTCGGCAGCACGTTTGAGAAGGAAAGCGCGTTACCGCTGTCGTGGTTCGAAGCCGTCCTTGGCCGTACCGCCATCTTCGGCGCTTTCATTGAGGAGACGCTCGGAGGCGTCGCGGCCTATGCTGCGCAGGAAGGTACGAAGCAAGCGCATCGGGCGACCCTCTGGGGCATGTATGTTCGAGACACTGCAAGAAACTTGGGGCTCGGCAAGAAGCTCGTTGCGGCGGTACTCGACCATGCACGCGGACGCGTGGAGATGGTTCAACTGACTGTGGCGAGTGAGAATGAAGGCGCGCGCCGCCTTTACAGCGCCGCGGGTTTCGTCGAATACGGCTATGAAAAGAGGGGCCTCAAGTATGACGGGCGATATTACGACCAGGTCCTGATGGTCGAATTCCTCGACGAAGGTTGAACTAGAGCACAAAGGAGGATCGCAGGGATGAGCGAACTGGATTTCAGCGGCAGGCAGGTGCTGGTGGTCGGCGGCTCCAGCGGGATCGGCAATGGCATCGCGCAGGCTTTTAGTGCCAAGGGCGCGCGTGTCGCCGTTTGCGGTACCCGCGAAAGCGCCGCCGACTATTCGCCCGGCGAAGGCTCGCATCTTGACGGGCTGGAGTATTTTCAACTCGACGTCAGCAACGCGCAGGCCATTGAATCCTTCCAGCCATCCTTCACGAAACTGGACGTGCTGGTGCTGGCGCAGGGCGCGGTGATCTACCGCCGCGGCGAATTCGAGATGGATGGCTTTCGCAAGGTGGTTGAAGTCAACCTGATGAGCCTGATGGCCTGTGCGACAAGATTCCATGCAATGCTGAGTGCCAGCAAAGGCTCGCTCATCATCGTCAGTTCGACCGCCGCCTATCACTCGACCATGGGCAATCCGGCCTATAACGCCTCGAAGACCGGCGCGGTCGGGTTGACGCGCACGCTCGGCGAGGCGTGGGCCGGGGATGGCATCCGCGTCAACGGCATCGCGCCCGGCCTGGTCGACACCAAGATGACCAAGGCCACCACCGCCAATCCGAAACGCCTCGAAGGCGCGCTCGAGCGGATCCCGTTGAAACGGCTCGGCACGCCGGCCGACATGGCCGGTGCCGCGCTGTTCCTGGCCTCGCCGCTTGCGTCCTACATCATCGGCCAGACCATCGTGGTCGACGGTGGTCTGATCCTGTAAGCCCGGCATCTTGATTAGAAGTGCGTTTCGATCGCGGTAGGAACCCGAACGGGGTCTCTCCGGTTACGTCCTCGGAAAACAGGAGTGACCGCGATGGACAAGGATCGGATTGCAGGCTCGGCCGAGGATTTTGCGGGTAAGGTCGAAAGCACCGTCGGCGACATGGCTGGCGATGCGAAGACGCAAGCCGAGGGCCGCGTGCGCGAAGCGGCGGGCACCGTGCAAAATCTCTACGGCCAGGCCAAGGACGCCGCTCGCGACGCCACTGACACCGCCGTCAGCTATGCCAAGGACGCCATTGAGCACAGCGGCGAAACCATTCGTAGCGGCCAGCAGACGGTAGCGAAAACTGTGCAGGAAAATCCGCTCGGTGCGCTGTTGGTCGCAGCCGGAATTGGCTTTGCGCTGGCGCTGTTGATGACCCGCCCGCCGCGCCGCCCGCCGCCGCGCTGGCGCTATTACGGCTAACTTCGTCCTGAGAGGAGCGGCCTCTTGGCCGCGTCTCGAAGGATGGCGGCATCGCGGCTTCATGGTTCGCGCGGCGATGTGAAGCATCGTCCGCCGACGCGCGAAGACGCGCTCCTCACCATGGTGAGGACCATCTAAATCATCGCGTGAAATTGCCCGGCGGAACCTCTGCCGAGCGCCCGACATTGCCCGGCGGCCGCGGCGCGCCCGGAAGAGCAGCGGGTCCACGCGGCGGTGCAGCCGCGGGTGGTGCAGGCGGCCGCGGCGCCGCACCGAAGCCGCCGAAGAAGTCACGTAGCGATGGCCCGTTGTTTTGCGCCGGGCGGATCTGCATCGGCGGCGGCAGTGGTCTCTTCTGTTGCTGCAGCGTTTGCTGCGGCGGCGGCAGTAAAAGCTGCTTCTGTGGCGGGGCGGCTGCCGCGGTTCCGCTCGGTGAGGTGGCCGCCATCGGCGTATCGCCCTTCGCCGGCTCGCGGCCGATCTCGCGACGAGGCCATGCGTAGTCGTCGGCGCGGCCGGCCGGCGCGGCCAACGCTTCACCCTTCACCAGCGTGCGCGCGGCGAGCGCGTCGACTGCTGCCGGACGCGAGCCGGGACCGCCGAGCAGTTGATCGGTGCCGACGGAAGAGGCCACCAGCGGCATGACCGGTCCGGCAAGCGGACGCGGCGCCGGCTGGCCGGGCGCGACATTGGCCTCCGGCGTTGCCGGTTCGATCGGCACCGCGATCGGCCCGGAGCGGGCAGCCAGCAGGCGCGTCACCTCGCGCTCGACATAATGCGCGAGCTTGCGGGCGCCGGGCTTGGTGAAGAAGACGCCATCGGCTGTGCGGAGCTGGCGGATCTGGCCTTCGAAGTCGGGACCCTTCTGCAGGAACCGGCCGGCTTCATCGACAAAGCCATCCCAGATATCGACATAGGTGATGCCAGCCTTGCCGGCGCCGTCGCGATACAGCGCATCGAGGAACAGCATGTCGGCCGTTCCCTTTTGCCCGCGGATCGCCGGCAGGCCAACCCACAACACCGGGACGCCCTTGGATTTCAGCACGCCGATCAGTTCTTCGATCTTCTTGGTGTAGAGCTCGACCCAGTGCTCGTCGCGGAATTCGTAAAGTCCGCCGCCAGATCGCGCGGGTGCGGCGTTTTGTGGCGTGTCGTTATCGGCTGCATCGTCAGGCGACAATTCGGCATCGGCCGGCTTATCGTCGCGCTTTGCCGTGTCAGCCAAGCCTTCCGGCTTCTTTGCCTCCGCCGGCTTGGTATCTGTCTTGGTATCTGTCTTGCCGCGCGCGTCCTTCTTGTCTTCCTTCTTGTCGGTCTTCTTCTCGGTGACCGCCTCGCGGATGGCCTGGCGGTCGTGGAGGCCGAGCATGACGACGATGGCATCGGGCTTTTCGGTGGCGAGGATGCCCTTGGCGGCCGCGGTCCAATCGGCGGGCTCGCCGCGCGGCTGATACTTGATCAGGCCGGAGACGGTCTTGTGCTTTCGGATCACGCCCATGTCGGGCTGCTCGGAATAGGCGTCTTCCAGGCCATAGGCGAGCCAGTCGGCCATGGCGTCGCCGAGCACCAGAACGTTACGTTCCGGCACCGTGTCTCGCTTGGCAGGCGCGGGCGCGCGTGAGAAATCCTGGCGCGGCGCCTGCGGGGCCTGCTGCTGGAATGGCGAAAAGATATCGCCGCCGAACCAGCCGCGCTGCGGCGCTTGCCGCTGCGGCGGCCCGCCAAAGCCGCCGAAATTGAAAAACTGCGCCGACGCGGGTCCCACGATCC
Source organism: Bradyrhizobium sp. AZCC 1578 (assembly GCF_036924675.1). NCBI lineage: Bacteria > Pseudomonadati > Pseudomonadota > Alphaproteobacteria > Hyphomicrobiales > Nitrobacteraceae > Bradyrhizobium > Bradyrhizobium sp. AZCC 1578. The sequence continues at coordinate 3,165,732 of NZ_JAZHRZ010000001.1, read as the reverse complement.
CGATCAGAAGCGCGATCGCAACCGCCAGCGCCACCAGTGGCCCGGTCTCGGTAAACACGCGCAAGAAGGACGTTGGCTTTCGCATCCGGCTCGGTCGCAAATGGATCGTGAAGCGTCAAATATAGCAGCGGAATCGGGCCGCAAGCGGGCAGATTTCACATCCCATAAACCGAGGTTCCAGGCCCAGCGTCAAGGCTCCTGCCGAATCGTGGTTTTCAGGGTCATTTAGGCGCTGAAAACAGGTCTTAACGGCCCCGCAGCCGCTCCAGCACGTCGGAAGAGGCAAATCCGTCCGCTGGCGCTCCGATCGAAGCCTGGAAGCTGCGGAGCGCCTCCCGCGTCTGGCCACCGAACTGGCCATCCGGCGTGCCCTTGTAGAAGCCGCGCTGCGCCAGGAGCTGCTGCAGTTCCAGTCGCTCCGCCCGCGACAGCACCCGTTCCTGCCGCGGCCAGGGTTGCACGAACGGCGGCCCGCCGCGCAGGCGGTCGGCAAAATGGCCGATCGCCAGCGCATAGGCCTCGGCCGGGTTGTACTTCATGATCACCCGGAAATTCTGCAGCATCAGGAAGCCGGGCCCCTGCATGCCGGCCGGCGCCAGCAGATAGGCCCTCTCGGTTGTGTCGGGAAACGGCTTGCCATCGGCCCGCTTCAGTCCCTGGCTCTGCCACTGCGCAATCGTCATCGCCTTGGACTTGTCCGCCAGCATGAAATTAAAACCCTCCGGCAGCACTACCTCGTAACCCCAGCTCCGGCTGGTCTGCCAGCCGTCTTTCTTGAGGTTGTTGGCGGTGGAGGCGATCAGATCGGCGACGTTGTCGACGACGTCGCGGCGGCCGTCGCCGTCGGCGTCGACGGCATAGCGCTTGAAGGCGGTCGGCATGAACTGCGTCGGCCCGAACGCGCCGGCCCAGGAGCCGCGCATCTGTTCGGGTCTGAGATCGCCGCGGTTGAGGATCTCGATCGCGGTGAGGAATTCATCCTTGAAATAGGCTTGGCGGCGGCCGATGCAGGCCAGTGTCGCGGTCGATCGGACCACGTTGCGGTCGCCCACTTGCGTCGAGTAGTTCGATTCGATGCCCCAGATCGATGCGATGATGTAGCGGTCGACGCCATAGGCTTTCTCCACCGCGTCGAATTGCGGCTTGTATTGGGCGAGGATCTCGCTGCCTTTGGCAAGGCGGTTGTCGTTGACGAGGATGTCGAGATAGTCCCAGATCGCCTTGGTGAATTCGGGCTGCGAGTCCATCAGGTCCATGATACGCAAATCAGGCTCGAGGCCGGCGGTGAAGCGCTCGAAATTTTGCTGGGTGATGTTGCGGCGCGCAGCATCCGGCCACATCGAGGCGATGCAATTTTGAAAATTCGCCGCCGCCTGCCGGATCGCGGATGCCGTCATCAGCGGATGGCCGGAGGCGCCGTCTTCGCCGCTCCAGGGCGGCGGACTGCCGTCCGGGCCGGGCGTAGCCTGCTGCGCCACGGCCTTCTGACCTGAGAAGATGTTGCCGAAAAAGTTCGAAACCCCGTTGCCGGAGGATTGGGCTTGAGATTGGGCCTGGGACTGGCCGCTGGAACACAACAGCGCTGCGGCGATTAAGATCGCGCCGGTTCGATTACTCGTCACTCGTTCCAAGAGGCCCATGCCGTACCCGTCCGTCGAAACCAACCCCGTGCCAGAAGGCCCTGACACGGTTTCCAATAGCTTAACAGAGGGCATTTTGTTGTCCCGCCCGGCGCGCGCAAGGGGAGGCGCAAGTCGGGCGGGAACGCCACCATACATCCGCCTTTGTTCAAGGGTGCAAACCGGCTATCAACGTGCAATCAAAGCACTTTCCTCATTTCCAAATCTCAATATCAAGGCGCCCGACATCCCATGAAAATCCGTAAAGCCGTCTTCCCGGTCGCCGGCCTCGGCACCCGCGTCCTGCCCGCCACCAAGGCGATGCCGAAGGAAATGCTGACCATCGTCGACAAGCCGCTGATTCAATACGTGGTCGACGAGGCCAGGGAGGCCGGCATCGAGCATTTCGTCTTCGTCACCGGGCGCAACAAGGGGGTGATCGAGGACCATTTCGACCGGATGTTCGAACTCGACACCACGCTGGCTCAGCGCGGCAAGAAGGCCGAGCAGGACATCCTGGCGCGCGACCAGCCCGAAGCCGGCGCCATGAGTTTCACCCGCCAGCAGGCGCCGCTCGGCCTCGGCCACGCGGTCTGGTGCGCACGCGATATTGTTGGCGATGAGCCGTTCGCCGTGGTGCTGCCGGACGAACTGGTGCTCAACAGCCCGGGTTGCCTGAAGCAGATGATCGAGGCCGCAGCGAAACTCGGCGCCAAATCCAATCTGCTCGCGGTGGAGGCGGTGCCCGACGAATTCACCCACCAGTATGGCATCTGCGGCGTCGGCAAGCGCCTGGCCAAAAACATGTTCGAGGTCGACGGCATGGTGGAGAAACCGCCGAAGGGCACCGCGCCGTCAAACCTTTCGATCACCGGGCGTTACATCCTGCAGCCGGAAATCTTCAAGATCCTCGAAACCCAGGAGCGCGGCGCAGGCAACGAGATCCAGCTCACCGATGCGATGAAAACTCTCGCCAAGACGCAAAAGTTCTACGGCGTGGAATTCGAGGGCGAGCGGCACGACTGCGGTTCGAAATCCGGTTTCCTTCGCGCCAACATCGCCTACGGCATGGCCCGCGCCGAGCTGCGCGAAGGCCTGCGCGCGGAGATGAAGAAGTATCTGGTGGAATAGGGGCGAGGACGCATTCCGCATTTCTCCGCTGTCATCCGGTCGGCCAGCGGCCGGACCGGGTGGCGGGCATGACGAGACTGTGCCTTAAGCCACCAGCGCGAGCTGCGGGATGGCGGCGACCACCGACTGGTTGCGGCCGTTGGCCTTGGCCGCGTAGAGGGCCTTGTCGGCCGCTTCGATCAGATAGGACCAATCGATCGCTGCCGTGGGCGTCATACTCGCCACGCCGATACTCACCGTCGTCACGCTGGGGTCTTCGGCCCATTGTTCGACTTTGAGGCGGATGGTTTCGGCGACGGTGAGCGCTTCCACCGCCGAGAGGCCGGGCAGCAGTACCGCGAATTCCTCGCCGCCGTATCTGGCCGGACAGTCGCCGGCTCGCCCCACCGAATCCGAAATGCAGATCGCAATGCCGACCAGCACCTGGTCGCCGGCCTGATGTCCAAACGTGTCATTGTACGATTTGAAATGATCGGCATCGATCATCAGCACCGCGACGGGGGTCTGGTTGCGCGTCGCCCGCCGCCATTCCAGGTCGATCTCGGAATCGAATTTGCGCCGGTTCTTCAGGCCGGTGAGCGCGTCGGTGGTCGCAAGCTCTTCCAGCTTTTCCTCAGCCTCGGCGCGGCGGCCGATCTCGCGTGCGAGGAACAATGTGGTGCCGAACACGAACAGGATCAGGGCCACCATGACCGCGCCGATCCGGATCACCTCCCGGTGCCAGAGGCTCAGGATGCTCGCCAGCGGTTTTCCAACTACGACAAAGAACAGGCTCGTATTGGCGCTTCGAACGTAAAGCCGCGGTGTCGGGTCCACCGGTCCGACCCCGGCGTAGGACCCGCCTTGCGTCAGATTTGCCGGATTCCAGTTTTTTCGCTCTGCCAGATTTTTGCCGACGATGTCGAGGTCGAACGGCTTGCGCATGATGATCGTCCGGTCACGGCGCAATACCGTGATCGTATCGGTGGGATCGAGTGTCAGCCGCCCGAACAAATCGTGGAAATAGCTGAAGCGGATCGAGCCCACGACCACACCGAGAAAACCACCATCGGCGTCGGTGACGCGTCGGCTGAGCACGATCGAATAGGCGCTGCGATGCAGCATCGGACGGCTCATGTACAAGCCCACGTCGGGCTTGTCGCGATGGACGAAGAAGTATTCCTCATCGCTGCGATCCTCCGGCACGGGGTCGAGGCTTGCCGCATCGATGGTCAGCTTGCCCTGCGCGTCGAACACCTGGATCGCGCCGAAATGCCTGGCAGTCGCGGCATGATCGAACAGAATCAGATGGCGAATCTCCTTGCTGACCTTTTCGATCTCCGGCATCACCAGATTGGTGGCGACGTTACGCAGCGACAGATCGTAGAGTTCGATATTCCGGCTGATATCGGCGTCGATGCTCGAGGCCAGATTTTCCAGCGTCTGCCGCGCCAGCTCTTCCTCGCCGCGGCGCATGTCGAACATGACGCTGGTGCAAATCGCGGAGAAGCCGATCACGGCCGCGACCGACGACGCGATCAACAGCTTTACGGACAATCGCCAGGGGCGGCGGCCGAAGTCTTTCCTGAACCAACCCTTTCTGGCTACGTCGCTTTGCCGCTCGAATAGCATTCATCCGCTCCAAGCCTTCCGGTATGCGCCGGATAAATTGTTGCGGTCTTAAGCGGCGACGGCGATATGGTAGACAGTTAACATTCAGTTGCCGGCGCCGACGGTTTTGTGCAATTCGCTTAAGAGGACACGCGTGAACGTTTACGATCCGTTGCGGGACTATCTGAAGGCGCAGACGCGCACCGAATTCGTGTTGAGCTTCGAAGAGATCGAGGAGATCATCGATGCGGCGCTGCCGCGCGCCGCGCACCGTGCGTCATGGTGGGAGACGTTGCGGAGCCCGCAGGAGAAGATGCCGCAGCGCGAGGCCTGCCTCGAAGCCGGCTACATCGCAACGCGGCAGGCGGATGGAACGAGCGTGAAGTTCAAGAGAATGCCTCAAGACCGCCGTCGTCCCCGCGAACGTGGGGACCCATAACCACCGGGCGTTGTTGTAGAAGGCAATTAGCCCCATCGTTTCACGGAAAAGCCGCGGCGTATGGGCCCCTGCTTTCGCAGGGGCGACGAAGACATTAGCTCGCCGCTTCCAGCCGTTCTTCGGTCAATAGCCGCATCGCTGCGTCGGCGTCCATCGGCTCGCCGAAGGCAAAGCCTTGCGCGTATTCGCAGCCCAACTGATAGAGCTCGACCGCATCCGAATCCGTCTCCGCGCCTTCAGCCACCACGTCCATGCCGAGGTCATGCGCCAGCGCAATGATCGATTTGAGGATCACCGGCCGCGTGCCGCGGCTGGTGGTGCGCACGAAGGACTGGTCGATCTTGATGGTGTCGAAGGGGAAGCGCTGCAGGTATGCCAGCGAGGAATGGCCGGTGCCGAAATCGTCCAGCGATAGTCCGGTGCCGAGTTCGCGAATGCGCGCCAGCATCTGCGCGGCATGCTCCGGATTCTCCATCACAAGCGACTCGGTGAGCTCCAGCTTAAGCGTGCCGCGCGCCACCGACGAGCGCGACAGTACGGTGCGGATATCGTGGATCAAGTCATGGCGCAGCAACTGCCGCGAGGAAACGTTGACGGAGGCGAAGATCGGTTCGCGCGAGCGCATCGCGCGCTGCCATACCGAGAGCTGCCGCGCCGTCTGGTCCAGCACGAACATGCCGAGATCGACGATCAGGCCGATCTCCTCGGCAATCGTGATGAATTCCGACGGCGACATCCGGCCGAGCTTGGGATGATCCCAGCGCGCCAGGGCCTCGAAGCCGGCGATCGAGCGATCTTCCAGCCGTACGATCGGCTGGTAGAGAATGGTGATTTCCTGCCGCTCGATGGCCCGGCGCAATTCGCTTTCCAGCGTCAGGCGGTCGGTCTTTCGCGCGCGCATCGCCGGCTTGTAGACGTCGATGCGGTCGCCGCCGATGCGCTTGGAGTGATACATCGCAAGCTCGGCGTCCTTGATGATCTCGTCGGACAATTGCGTCTGCGGATCCGACAGCGCGAGCCCGATGGACGCGGTCAGGAAGATCTCGCGGTCGTTGAAGGCGATCGGCGCGCGGATGGTCTTGCGGATGGTTTCGGCGAAGGCGGTGATACGTGCCGGGTCCTGTTCCGACATCAGGATCAGGCCGAACTGGTCGCCGGCCAGCCGCGCCAGCGTATCCTGCGGTTTCAGGATGCGCGTCAGCCGACGCGCCAGCGTCAGCAGGATGGAGTCGCCGACCGCAATGCCGACGGAATCGTTGACCTGCTTGAAGCGATCGAGGTCGATCACCATCAGCGTCGGCCGCAGGTTCGGCATGCTCTTGGCGAAATTCGCCACCGCGCCGAGGCGATCCATGAACAGTTTGCGGTTGGGCAGGCCGGTGAGGTTGTCATGCACGGAGTCGTGCAGCATGCGCTCTTCGGCGTTCTTGATTTCGGTGACGTCGGTCAGCGTTCCAACCACGCGCGAGACTTCACCGTCGGAGCCGACCACCGGGCGCGCCTTCAGCGCGAACCACATGAAGTGGCCGTCAGGCGTGCGCAGGCGGAAATCCTGCACCAGCCGGCCGCGGCGCTGGTCGAGCACGCTGTCCAGCGCGGCACGGAAGCGATCCTGGTCGAGCGGGTGCAGCACCTCCAGCCATTTTGCGGCCGGACCTTCCAGCGTGCCGCGCTTCAGCCCGAGCAGGCTTTCGGTCTCCGGGCTGGTGAACACCTTGTCGGCTGAGACGTCCCAGTCCCAGATCAGGTCGCCAGAGCCGGTCAGCGCCAGCGCGCGGCGCTCGATGTCGGAGACGATGCCGGTTGTCGCGCCGCCACCGGCGAACGCGTGCTGCATCACCGTAAATCCGATCAGCATCACGATCAGCACGAGGCCGCCGAGCAGCGCCGGACCTACGATGTCGTTGGTGACGCTTCCCGCCACCGTCATGCCGGCGGCGATCACCCAGACCACCAGCAGGAACCAGGTCGGGATCAACAACACCGCGCGGTCGAAACCATGCGTCGAGAGATAGACGATCAGCGCAAAGCCGGCGAAGGCGATCAAGACCAGCGAGATGCGCGCAATGCCCGAGGCGACCGCGGGATCGAACAGCGCCAGCGCTACCAGCGATCCCAGGAAGGCCAGCCAGCCGACGGTGATGTGGGAATAGCGCACATGCCAGCGGCTCAAGTTGAGATAGGCGAACAGAAACACCAGCAGCGTCGCTGCGAGGATCGCTTCGCCGGCCGCGCGCCAGACGCGCTCGGCATTGTTCGACATGTCGAGCACCTTGCCCCAAAAGCCGAAATCGACGCCGATATAGACCAGCACCGCCCAGGCCAGCGCGGCTGCGGCGGGGAACATGATGCTGCCCTTGACCACGAACAGGATCGTCAGCACCAGCGCCAGCAGGCCGGAAATGCCGATCACGATGCCCTGGTAGAGCGTGAACGAGTTGACCTTGTCCTTGTAGGCGTCGGGTTCCCAGAGATAGAGCTGCGGCAGCTTGTCGGTGCGCAGCTCCGCCACGAAGGTGATGACGGCGCCGGGGTCGAGCGTGATGCGGAAGATGTCGGCCGTTGCGCTTTCCTGGCGCTCGGGACGATCGCCGGTCGATGGCGTGATGGTTGCGATGCGCGACAGGCCGAGGTCGGGCCACAACAGACCCGATGACACGATCCGATAGTGCGGCGCGACGATCAGACGATCGAGCTGGTCGTCGGTATTGTTGGCAAGCGCGAACACCACCCAGTTCTGTCCGCCCTCGCGGGCGCGCACTTCGATACGGCGGACGATGCCATCGGTTCCCGGCGCTGTCGAAACCTGGATACGATCGGTTTCGCTGCGCTGATGGTCGAGCACTGCGGTGAGATCGATGGCAGGCGCGTCGCTGCGGACGCTGACCGCGTCGATGGCATGCGCCGCAGGCGCGGCCATAACAATCATGAGGCCCAGCGCGAATAGCGCAAGGCACCTGATCAGACGCAATGTCAGTACTCCGCGACCAACGATTCTCCCGGCCCAGCGAACGGGGTCGGCGTTGCCGCGATAAATGACATGAAAGCGAAGCAAATCAAAGGGTTTCCACCCGCGCTTCGCTCGCGATCGGCTAGACCGACAACACAATTTTGCCAATATGTGCGGAGGTCTCCATCCGCCGGTGCGCGTCGGCCGCTTTTTCCAGCGGGAATGAGCTGTCCATCAGCGGTTTTACACGTCCTTCGCGCAATAGCGGCATCACCTTGGCCTCGATCGCGGCGACCATCGCTGCCTTATCCGCATTAGTACGGGGGCGCAGCGTGGAGCCGGTATGGGTCAGTCGCTTCACCATCACCTTGGCAATGTTGACGGTGACCTTGGGGCCGTTGAGCGTCGCGATCTGCACGATACGGCCATCGACCGCGGCAGCGTCATAGTTGCGATCGACATAGTCGCCGGCGACCATGTCGAGGATCAGGTTGGCGCCGACATTGTTGGTCTCCGCCTTGACCACGGCGACGAAGTCTTCGGTCTTGTAATTGATCGCGCGGTCGGCGCCGAGCTTGAGGCAGGCGTCGATCTTGTCCTGAGAGCCGACGGTCACGATCACCTTGGAGCCGAACGCTTTCGCAAGCTGGATCGCCATGGTGCCGATGCCGGACGAGCCGCCGTGGATCAGAAGCGTTTCGCCGGGCTTGAGCGCGCCGCGCTCGAACACATTGTGCCAGACGGTCATCAGCGTTTCCGGGATCGCGCCGGCTTCCTGGATCGACAGCGACGGCGGCACCGCCATCGCCTGCGCGTCTTGCGCAATGCAATACTGGGCGTAGCCACCGCCCGCGACCAGCGACATCACCTTGTCGCCGAGCTTGTGCTTTTTGGCGCCTTCGCCAAGCGCCACCACTTCGCCCGCGATTTCAAGGCCGGGCAGGTCGCTGGCGCCGGGCGGCGGCGGGTAAGCGCCCGACCGCTGCGCAACGTCGGGGCGGTTGACACCCGCCGCCATCACCTTGACCAGGATCTCGCCTGGGCCGGGCGCTGGAACGCTGCGGGTTTCGGGCAACAGCACTTCGGGGCCGCCTGGCTTGCTGATGCCGATGACGGTCATTTGCGCGGGCAGCTTTTCCATGATTTGTCCTTGCGAAAGGCTGAGAATTGAAGGCAGCCTCTGATTAGCCAGCCCGGCTGCGGCTGGCAACCGCGAGAAGGGACGGCCAGATCTGCAGGGAAATGCCGAAAGGAGGAAACGCATGGCCATCGAAGACGACGACAAGCCACGGAAGAAAATCAGCCATGAGATCGGCCAGGACCTGTCGCTGCTCTCGGTCGAGGAACTGACGGAGCGCATCGCGCTCTTGAATTCGGAAATCGCGCGGCTGCAAGAGGCCGTCACCAAAAAGCGCGCGTCAAAGGACGCCGCGAACAGTTTCTTCAAATCGTAGGATTTTTAGAACGCGCGCTCATTCCTGGTCGTCCTGCGAACGCAGGGACCCATACGCCGCGGCCCCATCTTGTGGCAGGGCCGCTGGCCGACTTTCCCTCAATTTCATCTGCCGGTGGTTATGGGTTCCTGCGTTCGCAGGGACGACCCGTGGATGAAGTCAATCACAAACTCGGCCAATGGCCGACATGGCAAACAATCTCTAAAGAAAATCGTTCGTTTACGGTCCGTTAAGCTTTCTCGATTATGACTGTCATCGTCCTCGTTTGGACACCGAGTGGCTCCTGTCCACTCTGTTTGACGCCTCCCTGTTATCAACTTCAAAAGCCGCCGGAAACGGCGGCTCTTTTTTGTGCTTTCCACGGCTATTTTGTGCCCCCACGAGCTGGAAACCATAAATCCGGTTGCCGCTGGACTCTCGACTTCGCCCGAGCAATGATTTGTTCATCATAAGCCGGTGGTTCACAGCCGGTTGGGGCAAATAGTGGCGTGAGGGCGTTAACCATGGCGGACCGTTCGCAAAGCGAATCCGCGCTCGTTCTGTTCAGCGAGCGGCTGACTAATTCGGTGGCGTTCGGAACTCTCTTCCGGGAAGGCATGGATCTGGTCGAGGAAACCGCCGCCTATCTCGATGGCGACGGCCGCACCGAAGCCAAGGCGCTCGAACGTTCTGTCAGCCTTACTTACGCAACCGAAAGCATGCGCCTGACCACCCGCTTGATGCAGCTTGCGTCATGGCTGTTGCTGCATCGCGCGGTCAAGGAAGGCGAGATGACGCTGACCCAGGCCAATCGGGAAAAGACCAAGGTCAAGCTCACGGCCGCCGATCCCGGGCCGCAGGACATGATCGAGAAGCTCCCGCAGCAATTGCAGGATCTGATTGCGCGATCGATGAGCCTGCAGACGCGGGTCCGTCGCCTCGATATCTCGATCCACGCGGCGCCCGCGGAACGCGGGCCGATCGGCAATCCGCTGGTGCCGCAGCTCAACAGGTTGAAAGCGGCGTTCGAGCAGTAAGGTTCTCTCCGCCGTCATTGCGAGCGTAGCGAAGCAATCCATCTCTCAGCGCATGCGGAGCGATGGATTGCTTCGTCGCTTTGCTCCTCGCGATGATGAGGATAGGCCGCAGCACCAAAATAAAAACGCCCCGGGCTGACCGGGGCGTTTCGCATTTCTGAACCCAAAGAAAGCAGGACCGGACGGCCTCAGTCCTTCTTGAGGAAGCCCGAAAACTTCTTCTGGAAGCGCGACACTCGGCCGCCGCGGTCGAGGATCTGCTGCGAGCCGCCGGTCCAGGCCGGGTGCGACTTGGGATCGATATCGAGGTTCAGCTTGTCGCCTTCCTTGCCCCAGGTGGAGCGGGTCTGGTACTCTGTCCCGTCGGTCATCACGACCGTAATCGTATGATAATTCGGATGAATTTCGGCTTTCATGGCATATCCTTCGGCGCGCCGGCGCCCGTCTCAACTGTCAGGGGATACGGGATTTGCCGGCTCTATAGCTCAGGAAGCCTGTCAAAACAAGCTACGTATATGTCCTGATTGGGAATCTCCCGATTTGCCAGAGGGGGGCGCGGAGGCCTATCTGGGGGCAGAAAAGACGGGTCGGATTTCATGAGCGCAGTGGAACAGATTGAAGCCCCCCGCGGCACGCCGCCGCGTGACGCCCTGCTCGAGGAAGAGGCCTTCATCGAGCGCCAGTTGACGCAATCGCCGGCCAGGACCGGCGCCAGGCTGCGCCCGCTGCTGGCGCTCGCGCCCTATGTTGCGCGCTACCGCGGGCGTGCGGCGCTCGCTTTCATTTCGTTGACGGTCGCGGCGATCACCACGCTGGTCGTGCCGATCGCCATCCGGCGCATGATCGATTTCGGCTTCAGTCCCGAAGGCATCGCCCTGATCAACAGCTATTTCAGCGTCATGATCGCGGTCGTCGCGGTGCTCGCCGCCGCCAGCGCGTCGCGTTACTACCTCGTCATGACGATCGGCGAGCGCATCGTTGCCGACGTCAGGCGCGACGTGTTCGCGCATCTGATCTCACTCTCGCCCGCATTTTTCGATTCCGCGCGTTCGGGCGAGTTGGTGTCGCGGCTGACGGCCGATACCACCCAGATCAAGTCCGCGGTCGGCGCCTCGGTATCCATCGCGCTGCGCAACATGATGCTGTTCATCGGCGCCGCCACCATGATGGTGATCACGAGCCCCAAGCTTTCAGGCTTCGTGCTGCTGGCGATCCCCGTGATCGTGATCCCGCTGGTCGCCTTCGGGCGCTGGGTGCGGCGGCTGTCGCGCAACGCGCAGGATACGCTGGCGGATGCCAGCGCGTACGCTTCCGAACTGGTCGGCGCGATCAGGACCGTGCAGGCCTATACCAGCGAACGGATGGCCACCGCCCGCTTCGGCGGCGATGTCGAACAGGCCTATGAGGCGGCGCGCAGCTCGACACGGGCGCGCGCGGTGCTGACGCTGATCATCATCTTCATCGTGTTCTCCAGCGTGGTGGCGATTCTCTGGGTCGGCTCGCACGACGTGCTGACCGGCCAGATCACGCCGGGCCGGCTCGGTCAGTTCGTACTGTATGCGGCGTTCGCCGCCGCCGGTCTCGGACAGCTTAGCGAGGTATGGGGCGAAGTCTCGGCCGCCTCCGGCGCCGCCGAGCGGCTGTTCGAGATTCTTCGGGTCAAGTCGCAGATCACGGCCCCGCCGCAGCCCGTCGCGCTGCCGCAGCCTGCGCGCGGCGACGTCGGGTTCGAGAACGTCAGCTTTGCCTATCCGGCGCGGCCGGATGTGCTCGCGATCGATCAGGTTTCGCTCTCGGTCAAGGCCGGCGAGAAGGTCGCGATCGTAGGTCCCTCGGGTGCGGGCAAGAGCACGCTGTTTCATCTCCTGCTGCGGTTCTACGATCCGGCCAAGGGCACGATCTCGCTTGACGGCGTGCCGATCAAATCGGCGGATCCGCTTGACGTGCGCTCGCGGATTGCGCTGGTGCCACAGGACTCGGTGGTGTTTGCGGCCACGGCGCGCGAAAACATCCGTTTCGGCCGGCCCGATGCCACCGACGCCGAGGTCGAGCGCGCCGCCGATCTCGCGCACGCCACCGAATTCCTGCGCAAGCTGCCCGGCGGCTTCGAGGCGCAACTCGGCGAGCGCGGCGTGACGCTGTCCGGCGGCCAGCGCCAGCGCATCGCGATTGCGCGTGCGATCCTGCGTGACGCGCCGCTACTGCTGCTCGACGAAGCGACGTCAGCGCTCGATGCCGAAAGCGAGACGCTGGTGCAGACCGCGCTGGAAGAGCTGATGCGCCACCGCACCACGCTCGTCATCGCGCATCGCCTCGCCACCGTGCTCTCCTGCGACCGCATCATGGTGATGGACCAGGGCAGGATCGTCGAGCAGGGCACGCATGCCGAGCTGGTCGCGGCGAACGGACTGTACGCGCGATTGGCGCGGCTGCAGTTCGAGGGCGTGTAGCCGATCTGGGTGAGGGTGTTACGCCTTCCATTCCATCTTCAACACCGGCCTGCCTGACGTCGGGTTTACATCCTCGCCGGCATGTTCAAAGCCGTTGCGCTCGTAGAAGCGGATCGCGCGGGCGTTGTCCTTGTTGACCAGAAGCGTGATGCCCTTCGGCGAGAGGTCTTTGGCCTCGTCGACCAACATGTACGCAACGCCGGTGCCCCAGTGCTCCGGTGCAACCACAAGCTGGTCGAGATAGCCATCGCGGTCGACGGTGACAAAGCCGATTAGCGCGCCGTCTTGTTCCGCGACCATAATCTCGGCCTTCGGTACGATATCCTTGCGCCAGCGCTCACGCCACCATTTCAGCCGCGAGGCGAAGTCGATCTGGGGATAGGCTTCTTGCCAACTGCGATGCCACAGCGCGATTGCCGCAGCTTCATCCTCTGCGCGATAGAAGCGGAGATTGAAGGAGGTGCTCATACTACATACTCGTCATGCCCGGACTTGATCCGGGCATCCATCTACTAGAGAAACCCTTCTCTTGATGGATTGCCGGGTCAAGCCCGGCAATGACGGGCTCGATCACCTCAACGCTCCGTCAGCTTCAGCTCGATGCGGCGGTTGCGCTTGTAGGCGTCTTCGTTGGGTGCTGAATCGAGCGGCTGGAATTCGGCAAAACCGGCGGCGACCAGCCGTTGCGCGGGAACGCCGAGGAAAACCAGATATTGCACCACGGAGATGGCGCGCGCCGACGACAATTCCCAGTTCGACTTGAACAGCGGCGAGTTGATCGGGCGCATGTCGGTGTGGCCGTCGACCCGCAGCACCCAGCCGATCTCGCTCGGTATCTGCTTGTCCAGATCGATCAGCGCGGTGGCGAGTTTGTCGAGTTCGGAGCGGCCCTCGGGAAGCAGCACCGCCTGGCCGGTATCGAAGAACACTTCCGACTGGAATACGAAGCGGTCGCCGACGATGCGGATATCGGGGCGATTGCCCAGAATGGCGCGCAGACGGCCGAAGAACTCCGAACGGTAGCGCGACAGTTCCTGCACGCGTTGCGCCAGCGCGACGTTCAGGCGCTGGCCGAGATCGGCAATCCGTCCCTGCGATTCCTTGTCACGCTTTTCGGAGGCTTCCAGTGCTTCCTCAAGCGCCGCAAGCTGGCGACGCAGCGCGCTGATCTGCTGGTTCAGCACCTCGATCTGGGCGAGCGCGCGCGAGCTCACCGCCTTTTCGGATTCGAGCGCCTTGTTGAGCTCATTGGCGCGGCCCTGGGCGTCGCCGGCACCACTCAACCCCTCGTAAAGCCCCTTGATGCGGTCACGTTCGCCTTCCGCGGCGGCGAGGCCGGCGCGCAATTGCGCGAGCTGGTCGTCGAGCGTGATCTTGCCGAGCTTTTCCAGCGACAGCAGGTCGTTCAACTGCGCGATCTTGGCGTTGAGTTGTTCGAGCGCCTTGTCCTTGCCGGTGACCTCCTGCGACAGGAAGAATTGCACCACCAAAAACACTGACAGCAGGAACACGATCGACAGCACCAGCGTCGACAGCGCATCGACGAAGCCCGGCCAATAGTTGAAACCGGATTCACTGCGGCGTGCACGGGCGAGGGCCATTTGTCGTCTCCAATCTCGTGTCCCGGACGCGGCGCGGCGTGGAAACGCTGCGCCGCAGAGCCGGGACCTATTCGTGCTGGGTCCCGGCTCTGCGTCGCATCACCATAGCGTGTCGAAGACGCGCGTAAACGCGCTTTTGCCTGCTGCGCCGCGTCCGGGACACGAACTTTCCACTTCAGCTCTTCTCGGGCTGTCTGGCGATCCGTTCCAGGAGCTTCTTGATCTCGCGGTTTTGTTCGCCCTGACCGTCGGCCCATTCGCGGATCATCTGCTGCTCGGTGCGCATATGCGCAACCAGGCCCTGGATCGCCTCGGCCAGATTGGCCATCGCCGCCGTGGTGTTGCGGCTGCCGCCGCTCTCTTCCACCACCGCGCGGATACGTTCCATTGCATGCTGCAGTTCACCGCCGATCCCGGAACTGCCATCGCCATATTCGCGCACGGTGGAGGCGAGCCAGTCTTCAAGGTCGGTATAGAAGCGGTTCTGCGCCTGGCTCGACTGCAGGTCGAGAAAGCCCAGGATCAGGGAGCCCGCGAGGCCGAACAGCGAGGACGAGAACGAAATGCCCATGCCGCCGAGCGGCGCGGCCAAGCCCTCTTTGAGGGTGTCGAACAGCGAGCCGGCATCGCCGCCGACTTTCAGGCCGTCGATCACCTTGCCGACGGAACCGACGGTTTCGATCAGGCCCCAGAAGGTGCCAAGCAGGCCGAGGAAGACCAGCAAGCCTGTCATGTAGCGGGAAATATCACGGGCTTCGTCCAGCCGCGTCGCAATCGAATCCAGCAAGTGCCGCATGGTCTGCTGCGATATCGTCATGCGCCCGGTACGCTCGCCGCCGAGAATTGCCGCCATCGGCGCCAGCAGGGTCGGGCGCCGGTCGATTGCGAGCCCCGGATCGGCGATGCGGAAACTGTTGACCCAGGCCACCTCCGGATAGAGCCGAACCACCTGCCGGAATGACAGGATGATGCCGATCAGGAGCACCCCGCCGATCAGCGCGTTAAGGCCAGGGTTGGCAAAGAACGCCACGGTGATCTGCTTGTAGAGCACGACCGTGACCAGCGCGCAGAGCACCAGGAACACGAGCATCCGCACCAGGAAAATCCGTGGCGAGGACAGTTTGCTCAGCTCGATCTCCATTTCGGAGCGGGAGGAGGGGCCTGAAGGCATTTGCGGGGTGTCATCCGGTTACGAAAAGCCGCGCTGGCGCCAATATGGCACAGCGGGCTGGAGAAAAAAGCTGGCAAGCCGCGATTTCGGGCCGACGGTGGTGGAACATCTTCCCGAAACCCGGCTTTGACATCAGCGTATTTTGGAACGGTTCGATGTCCAACCGAGATTTTTCATGACGTTCTTATATCCCGAGGCGTGGTTGGCCATTGCCGCATCTTTCCCGGTTCTGATGGCGGGCGCCTGGGTGGTGCAGGAGCAGTGGCGGTATCGCGACTGCCGGTTGCATCTGATCCGGCAATATGCCGATCTGTTCGGGGTCGAAAAGGAATGGCGCTGGAGCGGCATGCATTGTCAGCGCAACGTGCAGGACCGGCTGGCGAACTTCGACCGACATCGCGACGAAATCGAGCGCGTGCTTCGCAAGGTCTATGGCGGCGAGACTGCGCTGTGGATGCGGCGCTGGCGCTGGTTCCTGCTCGCCACCGCAGGCCTGTTCGGTTACGCCGGTGGCAGCGAGTGGGGCATCAGCCATTACCGGCTCAAGGCGCCTTAGCCCGAAGTTAACCGATTCGTGCCGGATGCCTCCCGCGCGGTCATCTGCTGCAGCGAAACGGCGGGTTCCCGGCCGTCTGTTTCCGGCCAAACGCAATGGAACCGTCTCACAATCAAGTGAATCTGGAAAAATGAGCGGTAGTTCAGTGTGATAGCGTTGTGTGACATTGGGCCGCCGCGAAATCGTATTGCGTCGCAGCAGCCTGTCCCTATCCTATCTTCCACCAACCGTGAGTTCCCAAGACTCGTACGACAACGTCGCGAATGCTCAACTCGCGCCTTCCAACCTGAACTGGGGCAATGCTTTCAATGTCCGGACTACGAACGCAATCGGCATGCATCATTGTGATGTTGACTGCGATGGCGCCGCTTTTGGCTGGCTGCAATGAACCGATCGCCGCGACCGCAGCGGCAAAGCCGCCCGAGCCTGAAGTAGGCACTTTCACCGTCAGATCTCAGCCCCGCGCCATCGTTCGTGAATTGCCCGGCCGAATCGCACCCACCCGGGTCTCGGAAGTCCGTGCGCGGGTTTCGGGCATCGTCGTCGAGCGCCTGTTCCAGCAGGGCACCGAGGTGAAGGCCGGCGATCCGCTCTACCGGATCGACCCCAAACCGTTCGAGGTGGAACTGCAGGCGAGCGAAGCCGCGCTGGACAAGGCGGAAGCTGCGCTCGATCTCGCCACCCAGCACGCCCGGCGCATTGCGACGCTGACCAGCCAGCGCGCGGCGCCCGAGGCAGAGAACGAAAAGGCCATCGCAGCCCAACGCCAGGCTGAAGCCGAAGTTGGAAGCCGCAGGGCCGATGTCGCCCGCGCGAAGCTCAATCTCGATTATGCGACGATTCGTGCGCCAATCAGCGGCGTCGTTGGCGCCGCACTGGTCAGCGAAGGCGCGCTGGTGGTGCAGAACGAGACCACCAGCCTTGCCACGATCCAACAGCTCGACCCGATCTACGCCGATTTCACCCAATCGATCGCGGAGATGAACAAGCTGCGCCGTGCGCTCGAAAGCGGCGACCTCGACCGGATCGCGCCCGACGTGGCCAAGGTCCGCCTCGTGCTCGACGATGGTCCGGCCTATTCGATTCCCGGCAAGCTTCTGTTCTCTGATGCCAAGGTCGACGCCTATACCGGGCAGGTCACGCTGCGCGGACAGTTTCCGAATCCGAATCGCGAACTACTGCCCGGCATGTATGTCCGCGTCCTGATCGAACAGGGCATCGATTCCGATGCCATGGCCGTGCCGCAGCAGGCGATCCAGCGCGATGCCGGCGGCGGCAGCGAAGTCTTCGTGGTCAAGGACGACGGCCGCGTCGCGACGCAGCCGGTCCGCACCGGCCCGATGCAGGACGGCGTGTGGCTGATCAGCGAGGGCCTCAAGGAGGGCGACCGCGTCATCGTCGACGGGTTCCAGAAGTTTGTTGCCGGCGACAAGGTCAAGGCGGAGGCGTGGATCGATGCGGATGCCTCGGTTGGTTCGATACCGCCAGCACCGGCAGCGCAAGCGTCCCGCTGAGACCGGGACATGCCCAGCTTCTTCATCGACCGGCCGATCTTCGCCTGGGTGGTCGCGCTTTTCATCTGCCTGATCGGCGCGATCTCGATCCCGTTGCTGGCGGTCGCGCAATATCCGATCATCGCACCGCCCTCGATCTCGATCTCGACCAGCTATCCCGGCGCGTCGCCGGAGAACCTCTACAACAGCGTCACGCGGCTGATCGAGGAGGAACTCAACGGCGCCTCCGGCATCCTCAATTTCGAATCTACCTCTGACTCGCTGGGACAGGTCGAAATCATCGCCAACTTCGTGCCCGGCACGGAGACGGGTGCGGCGTCGGTCGAAGTGCAGAACCGACTCAAGCGCGTCGAGGCTCGGCTTCCGCGCGCGGTGATCCAGCAGGGCATCCTGGTCGAGGAGGCCTCCTCTGCCGTGCTGCAGATCATTACGCTGAATTCGGCCGACGGCTCGCTCGACGAAATCGGCCTCGGCGACTTCATGATCCGCAACGTGCTCGGCGAGATCAGGCGCATTCCCGGCGTTGGCCGCGCCACGCTCTATTCCACCGAACGTTCGCTGCGGATCTGGGTCGATCCGGCCAAGCTGGTCGGCTACGGCCTTACCGCCGACGACGTCAACAAGGCGATCTCGGCGCAGAACGCCCAGGTCGCCTCGGGCAGCGTCGGCGCCGAGCCGAGCACGCCGGAGCAGAGGATTTCCGCGCTGGTGCTGGTCAAGGGTCAGCTCTCATCGCCGGATGAATTCGGCGCCATCACGCTGCGCGCCAATCCGGATGGATCGACGGTGCGGCTGCGCGACGTCGCCCGCATCGAGATTGGCGGCCTGAGCTACCAGTTCAACACGCGGCTCAACGGCAAGCCGACGGCGGGCCTTTCGGTGCTGCTGTCGCCGACCGGCAACGCGCTTGCCACCGCCAGCGCCGTCGAAGCCAAGATGAAGGAATTGTCAAAATTCTTTCCGGCCAATATCGGTTACGAAATCCCGTACAACATCACGCCCGTCGTCAAGGCCTCGATCAACAAGGTGTTGATGACGCTGGTGGAAGCGGTGGTGCTGGTCTTCATCGTGATGTTCCTGTTCCTGCAGAACATCCGCTACACCATCATTCCGACCATCGTGGTGCCGGTGGCGCTGCTCGGCACCTGTGCGATGCTGATGGCGGCCGGCTATTCCATCAACATGCTGACCATGTTCGGCATGGTGCTGGCGGTCGGCATTCTCGTCGACGACGCCATCGTCGTGGTCGAGAACGTCGAGCGGATCATGGCGGAAGAGGGCCTGCCGCCGAAGGAAGCGACCCGCAAGGCGATGTCGCAGATCACCAGCGCCATCATCGGCATCACGCTGGTGCTGATGGCCGTGTTCGTGCCGATGGCGTTCTTCCCGGGTTCGGTCGGCATCATCTATCGCCAGTTCTCGGTCACCATGATCTCGGCCATCGCTTTCTCCGCGCTGCTGGCGCTTTCGCTGACGCCGGCGCTGTGCGCGACGCTGTTGAAGCCGGTCGAGGCCGGCCACGGCCATGCGCGCAAGGGCGTGTTCGGCTGGTTCAACCGCGTGCTCGAGACGAGCCGTGGCGGCTATTCGCGCACGGTGCAGGGCTCGCTGAAGCGCACCGGGCGTTTGATGCTGATCTACGCTGCGCTGCTCATCGGCCTCGGCTGGGCCTTCGTCCGGCTGCCCGGCGGCTTCCTGCCGGTCGACGACCAGGGCTTCATCACGACAGACGTGCAGACGCCGTCCGACTCCTCCTACGCCCGCACCGAAGCGGCGGTCGGGGCCGTGGAGAAGTATCTGCTCAATCGCGCCGGCGTCGAGGACGTCACGTTCCTCACCGGCTTCAGCTTCCTCGGCCAGGGCATGAACACCGCGCAGGCCTTCATCACGTTGAAAGACTGGTCGGAACGGGGCAAAAAGGATTCCGCCGCCGCGATCGTCGCCGACATCAACCGCGAGCTTTCGTCGATCCGCGACGCCAGGATCTCGGCGCTGCAGCCGCCGCCGATCGACAACCTCGGCAATTCCTCCGGCTTCTCATTCCGCCTGCAGGACCGCGGCCAGAAGGGCTATCCGGCGCTGGTTGCCGCATCCGACCGGCTGATCGCGGAAGCCAACGCCAGCCCCATCCTGCAGAAGGTCTATGTCGAGGGCCTGCCGCCGGCGCCACAGGTCAATCTGATGATCGACCGCGAAAAAGCCGGCGCATTCGGCGTCACCTTCGAGGACATCAATCAGACGATTTCGACCAATCTCGGCTCGAACTATATCAACGACTTTCCGAACCGCGGCAGGATGCAGCGCGTGATCGTGCAGGCCGACCGCGCCAGCCGCATGAACGCCGACGACATCCTCAACTACAACGTCAAGAACAGCCGCGGTCAGTTGGTGCCGTTCTCCGCTTTCGCCACGGTCCAGTGGTCGAAGGGCCCGACCCAGATCGCGGGCTTCAACTACTATCCCGCCGTGCGCATCTCAGGCGAAGCCAAGCCCGGCTTCACCTCCGGCGATGCCATCGCCGAGATGGAGCGGCTGGCCAACAAGCTGCCGCGCGGCTTCGGTTTCGAATGGACCGGCCAATCGCTGCAGGAAAAGCTGTCGGGCTCGCAGGCGCCGTTCCTGCTCGGCCTCTCGGTGCTGGTGGTGTTCCTGCTGCTTGCCGCGCTCTATGAGAGCTGGACCATTCCGCTTGCGGTCTTGCTGACGGTGCCGCTCGGCATCTGCGGCGCGGTGATTGCCGCGACCATGCGGGGGCTGCCGAACGACGTCTACTTCACCGTCGGCCTGATCACCATCATCGGCCTGGCGGCGAAAGACGCCATCCTCATCATCGAATTCGCCAAGGATTTGCGCGCGCAGGGCAAGCCGCTGATTGAAGCGACGGTCGAAGCCTGTTCGTTGCGCTTCCGCCCGATTTTGATGACCGGCCTAGCCTTCGTCTGCGGCGTGCTGCCAATGGCGATTGCGACGGGAGCCGGCGGCGCCAGCCAGCAGGCGCTCGGCACCAGCGTGATGGGCGGCATGATCGCGGTGGTGATCCTGGCGCTGTTGATGGTGCCGGTGTTCTTCGTCTCTGTGCAGCGCGTGCTGGCGGGGGACCGGGAGAAGGTGGAGGAAGCGGCGGCAGCCGAGGTGGCTGGCCCGCCGGCGCCGGTGAAGTCATAGACGCTGTCATGCTCCGTGACCCCGCGACGCCAGGGCTTCGCCGCGACTTGCGGCGTCGGGCCGTCGAGGAGCCTTGGCGCAGGCGGCGGCGATGCATCCAGTCCGTGAACCCATAAATTTGCCGGGCTGACGCCGCGCCAGACCCCGCCATGCCCCGATAGCCGACGTGCCGCTGCATAGCAGCGAAACGACGCTATGTGCCGGAAGCGGACAGCCGCGCAGGCCGCGAGCGATCTGGTGCACGACCGCGCAGTCATTCCCTTCGGGTTGCGTTAAGGCAAATAGCGGGGTTTCCGAAATTCCTCATCGATGCATCCACGCCCTCGAAATCGAAAGCAGTGTGTGACCGATGACGCTGAGGAGCGCGGCGATGCCCCATATAGTGAACATGTTCTCTTTGTAGCTTGCAGAAAAGCCAGCGCCTTCGGCGATCACATCGCCGATATACTTCCACCAGCCGGTGAGAGTGCCCGGCAACCCACCAGTCGCATCAGCAGTCGCAAGCATGACTCCCGAGATCACGGGGAGATAGAAGACGAGAACCGCGGATGCGGCGAGAACACGGAAAATGAATCGCATGAGGCCTCCAATGCGCGCAATGATGGCCGCGAACTCACCGAGCGGTTGTCTTCAGTCCCTTTGAGGACAGCATATCGAAACAACGTCCGCTTCGCTTGTACTCATGAATGCGTGCGTAGCTGCCCCTGTACGAGGTTTGAGAGCCAAGGCCGGGCCACCTCACACCATTGGCCCTGTGATTGGAGGCTAGGCCTATGGCGCAGCAGCGAGATCAAGACAGCAGCGCCCTCGGGCTAAATAGCCTCCACCAGCGTCCCAATGAGACGCAACAACTCTTGATGCTCCGGTCCGTCTCCGCCTCGCGCTAAGAATTCCCTGATCTCTAACTTCTCCGTGCGTCCGCCGGAAGAGACGTTGGGCACGTGCACAACAGAAACTCTGTCAGCGTCACAGGCTAGGTACCAGCGTGCCCCGTTCGAGCTGCAGTATAGCTCCCTGGCGGCGGCAGAATGCGAGAAGACGCCGAACTCGTGCATCTTGGCAACAAGGTCGACGGCACCATCGCGTCCAGTGTTCTGCGGAACATGCTCAATCGTCGCCTTCGCGTCTTCCGGTATCATCATGTTCACCTGCTGGACTGGCGCGGCGGTTGGGAAGTACCTGCCGCGTGTTCGCCCAAGCGACGGCCGGCTTCAGCAGCTTCGTCGAGCTTCGACGCGACACCTCGCGACGAGTCGTACCATCGACGGACAATCTCGGCTGCAGTCTCTCGTCCACCGAGCCCGAAGGCCAGACCGAGCGCGAGAGCTGCTGCGCCGACGACAGCCGTGAACAGCGTGTTGGCCAACGTCTGTGCAACACCGATCTGGTTCACGGCTATGACGATGGCGAAGGCCCACACCATGACCTTTGCAATCTTGGCGAGGAGGTCGGGATTGCCCAGGTCGGCCTGTGCCGTGGCGCCTCGGACCAAGTTAGCCAGGGCATTCGCCGCCAAGCCACCGATGACGAGAACGACGATTCCGACGATAAGGTTGGGAATCCACAACAGGAGTTGTCGCAACACGTCCGAAACAGCCGGTAGACCCAAAGCGTCGAACGCAACCACAAGCGCGATCAGCCTGATGAACCATTTCGTCGTGAGGGCAATCGCTCCCGAGGCATCAGTCTCCAGCCCCATGTTATGAACGAAGCCGGTGAACCCCGATTGCGTGGATAGTTCGTTGAAGCGGACTCGCCGAAGCACCGCCGCGATTGCGCTTGCCACTAAGGCCGCGACGAACCAGCCGATAATTAGGATCGCGGCAAATGCAAGGATCTTGGGAATGGCGGCGAAGAATACGGCCATCGCGGCCGCAAGGGATGTGAGCAAAGCCTCGCTCCAATCCCGAATGCTCGTAAACGTCGTATTCATGGTGACTTCCTCCCGGTGAGGGCGCGGACGGCTTCGTCCCCGTCCAGCGCGCGGAACTCACAAAGTCAACACCGTGAACACCGGAAAGGTTCTGACGCTTGCAGTTCTAAGTCAGAACTTTGGGGTGAGACGGGGATTTTGCAGCTGCGAAGGCGGCACCGATCCCATCCCGGCGAGCAGCCGGACCATGCATCGCCGCGCGCGATCGCCGCCTTAGCGGCGCATGTCGGCCAGCATCCGGATGACGCGTTCGCCAGCTTCCACCGTTGAATGGCGCCAGCGGAATTCGGATCGCGATGGATCACGCGCTTGGTCAGAACCGGTCCCCGGAACGGAAGACGGTTCGGTCAGATTGGTCTTCGGCAGGAGCCATTTCGATGCGGATGACGAAGGAACGGCAGCCCGCCATGAGGACGCTGCGGGGCTGGGCCGTCTCCGTGTTGCAGGAAGCCGGAGCGATCCGCGATGCGAGGAGCATGGCTGGATGCAGGCCCGCGCTGATCCCCCATGCCCAAGAGCGCGCTCTCGTCATCGCCCGTCAGGATCCGCCGTCCGGCGTCTCTCCGGAGGCGGCCGTCGCTGAAGTTCGGGACGTCCTGGACTCGCTCGGCGACACCTGCCCGGAGTGTCTGCCAGCCTGATTGCGCTTGCTGCGATCGGCAGACGACCGGCGATTGCGATGGAATGTTCTTCTTGAAAGTCCGTGAGGTCGGTCGGATACTGGAGCAGGTCCTTGCCACCAGCAATCCCAGGAGGACGATCATGCCGATCCAGATCGTGATGGACCGCAGCGGCGACCGCCGTCACCCCTTCAATTCGGATGACGCACAAGAACTGGCGAAAGCGGAGCAGCGGTTCTACGAGCTCACCAATGCCGGCTTCACCGCGGCAGTTAGGACGGGTCCGGGTCAGACCTCGCACCTACGATCGTTCGACCCCACTGCGGAAGAAACTGTCTTCTTCCCCAGGCTGGTCGGCGGGTAACCGGCCCGGCCATGTTCGGCTTTCGACCGTGGCCGCCGGGCGGCCGCTCGCGCATAAGCGCGACGCGAGCCCTCTTCATCAGGCACGGCGCCGAGGGCACGGCGGAGGGCCGCTCGCTGCGGCTCTTGCGAGAATGGTTGTCGCCGGCACAGCGAGAGCAGTTCGCCAGAAAGGGCTACTTCGAGGTCGTCGGAAGCGACAGCGGAAAGCGGTACAGGATCCACGCCGGGGCCTCGGTGAATGTGTGCGAGATCGACAAAAGAGGTCGCCTGCAGGAGGGGCTGTGTTTCATGCCGATCGGCGCTCTGCCGATCGGAGACGTCATGCTTGCCCAGAAGATCGCGCTGGAGACATGCGAGGGCCAGGCGCGCGCCGTGGCCAGGAGGTTCACTCCGAACAATTTCCATTTCAGGCAAAGCCGACCTCTCGGCTGAGAACGCAAATCGGCGTCGTTGCTGTGGCGGAGCCGCTCTATGCCGACTTACGCTGGTGTTTGGCAACCAGGGCGATGTTTATGCCAAGCTTTTTCATGACTTTTTCCTCTGAAGAGACGCTGTTATGCTCCGTGACCCCGCGACGCGCAGGGCTTGGCAGGGACTTGCGGTCTCGGGCCGTCGAGAAGTCTTGGCGCAGGCGGCGGCCGATGCATCCAGTCCGTGCACCCATAAATTTGCCGGGCTGACGCCGCGCCAGAGTCCGCTAGGCCCCGATAGCCGACGTGCCGCTGCATAGCAGCGAAACGACGCTATGGGCCAACAGGTGACATTCGAAACGAAAGAGGCCGCCAACTGAGGCGGCCTTACTTGAACAAGGCGAATGTACCGATGATTGCGGCTACCACTGCTAGCCAGATGACACCGAAGGCGAGCAGGACGACAACGCTCTGCGGTAGTGTAGCTAGTAGCGGTATCCGCCTTTGCACTTGATCTCTTCCTTATACTCGCCGCCGCGCTCCCACTTGCGTTCGATCTTACAGTTTCCTTGGCGGAATTCCTGCTTGTATTCGCGGTCATAACCGTAGGCGCGGTGCCCGCGATCATAGTAGCCCCAGCGGCCTTTGCCGCTCTCGTCTTTCCATGGATCGGCAGCGGCCGGAGCCGCCAGCATTGTGAGTGCGCAGAGCGCGGCGAGTGCGTATTTCATTGCCCATCCTCCTCTGGCGTCTGATCTGGTTACGCTTAGCGCCGTGCGGTTGTTCATTGGCTGAAACCGGCGTTCATGCAGTGTTCATTCGCGCATCGATCTCGCAAAAAATGCTCGCAAAATCAAAGTGGGTCACTCAGTTAATCGGCCTTTACCGGCGGCTTGGGGCCAGAAGCTGACTTCGGCGGCGCTTGCTCTAGACGTCTCTAAGCTGCAAGGGCGATGCGCCGATCCCATGCCCCCCGCGTGCAATGCGGCGTAACAATCGGCGCGAGGCTAGGGAACCGTGTGCCGCGGGCAACAGTTACCTCTGCGACGAAGCGGAGTGGCGCCGTCGGACGTTGATAGTTCAGGACGGCGCGGTGTATCTTTACTTTCTAGACCGAACCATCGGCAGACTTGGGGGCGAAGGAAGGCCATGCGCGCCTTGATCCTGGCATTGTGCATCCTAGCGATCGTCGACAGCGCGCACTTTGCTAAGGCTGGTCTGAGCAGCACGCCTCGCGAAGCGTTGGCCCCCGCCGAAACGGCAATCGCTACCGACGAAGCGACTCAGGAGACCGAGGAACAGATCGGCCTCACCAAGGCAAAGCGTCGTGGAGTGCAACGTGGGCTAACCAAGCTCGGGTTCAAGACCAAGGTCAATGGGAAGTTCGACGAATCGACTCGTGCCGTCATCGCGCGCTGGCAGGAGGAGCACGGCTACCCTACCACTGGCTTCCTCAACGCCGCCCAGCACAGGGTACTAACGGACGCCGCGGCAGAGGCTAGCAAATCCGGCCGTCAAGACCGTCGTCGCGCTGGGAGCCATACTCGCCATTCGCGTGGTGTCGGCGGTCCAATCGGCGCGCTCGGCGGCGCGGTGCACGGCGTTGTGGGGGGTGTGGTGGGCGGACTATTCCGCAGGTGACTCGCCCAGCCTCAAGATAGTTGGAAATACGTCCTAAGCAGCCTAGCACTTTGTAGGACGGCTGTGACGATCGAATCGCCTAGGGCGAACTCAGGGCATGCGCGTGGCTAGGGGCCGGAGCGTTATGTCGGAGATGGGTCCATTTTCCGACCGACTTAGCCGGGTATCTCACCGGTTGATGTCCGTGTTGCCCTGGAAGCAGACCTGAAGCAGAAGGGGCGAAATGCGACTCCGGCAGCCGCCGTTGGGCCCTCGTGATGCCGCTAGTCAAAATCGCACATGTGCAGCAAATGCTGCCGCACGCGGCGGTCTTAGATACGAAACATGGTGACAGGGCTCGGCTTTACTCGTCCTTCCATTTGATCGAGCAGCCAATAGACGCCTTTTGGTCAGCCGGCGCCAGACCGGTGGTCGCAATCGCGCGCATGGCCTCGACAAGCTCTCGGGGCGCCCCCGCGCGAGGCGGAGTTGTGCGGCCTTCGTCGAGCCGGCCGCGATACTTGAGCTTGCGGTCGGCATTGTAACCGAAGAAGTCCGGCGTACAGACCGCTCCATACGCCCGAGCGACTGTCTGGGTCTCGTCGTGGAGATATGGAAACGGGAAATCATGAGCCTTCGCGAAACGCTTCATATTCTCAAATGAGTCTTCGGGATAGCTCGCCGCATCGTTCGAGCAAATCGCCACAAAGCCTATGCTCTCCGTCATCAGCACGCGGGCGTCCGAAACCATGCGGTCGATCACCGCTTTAACATAGGGACAATGGTTGCAGATGAAGACGACGACCGTGCCTTTTTCGCCCGCAACGTCGTCCAGTGCGTAAGTCTTGCCGTCGGTGGCCGGAAGCCGAAACTCCGCCGCAGGCGTATCAAGAACGACTTGAGTAGCTGTTGTCGCCATATCGCACCTCCTTGTGCCCAAATATATGCTGACGGGGGGCACAGTTTCCAAAGCCTGCTCGCCAGTCGCGTCGTTTTGGCCATACGTCAGGCATTTCCGGTCGACCCTTAACAGCCGACATTTGGACGAGCGCGGGATTTCGTCGGTGTGGGCCAAAAGCTGCCATTGCGGATTGACACGATGGCGCCCGTGCATTGCGCGGCACTACTCCTTGCAGGTAGAGTGGGCAATGCGGATCAGTATCGGTAGCCGTAGCGGCCGGGCTTGCACTTCACCTTCTCTTCGTATTCGCCCTTTTTCCACTCGACCTCGCAGCCGCCGGCGGTGCGAAACTTGGATTTGCGCTCCGAGTCGCCCCACCCGGTATCACCGCGCCAGCGGCCCTTACCACTCTCGTCCTTCCAGGGATCAGCGGAGGCAGCACCGGCCGCGAACATCAATGCGGCCGCACATAGTACCGTGCACAAGGACATTTTCATCGCGTTCTCCCGTCGGTGCGGCCGCGACAACAACGCCTACTGCGCGCGGCGGTTCCGCGCCAAGGCCCCATGCATGGTGCGCGTGCCTGCGAGTCAACACCCATATCGAAGCGCAGATGGTTGCGGCCGAAGCCGACGTCCTCAATGTCCGAATCGGGGCCATAACCGGACTCGTGCGCCGCAGAAGAGTGCCGCTATTCAATCACCTCGTGGACATTGGAGAACTACTCGGGCAACCCCGCTTTGCGAAAACCCTCAATCATCAGCTTCGCATTTGTTGATATCCGGCTCCGAGCGATCCACGCCGATATTGTGAAAGCGGGGTCGATCTCAACCGCACGAGCCGCCGCCTCACGGGCCTCAGCGTCGCGTCCGAGATGGGCGAAAGCGGACGCGAGGCAGCGGTACGGTCCTGGATAGCCAGGGTTCTGCCGCAGGGCTTTCTTCCCTGCAACGATGTCCTCGTCAAAGCGACGAAGCTCAATAAAGGCAAATCCCATCCCGGTAAACGCTGTGTATAGTTGCGGGTCTACTGGGCTCATGCGCATGGCACGTTCAAAGCTCCGGATCGCTTCCTCTGGCTGCCCCGCAATCTTATAGACCCAGCCTCTGCAGTGCCACGCGCGATATGAATTTGGGTTGAGCTTAACCGCCCGGTCGGACATCTCGATCTCAGTCTCACAATCGCCGACCAGAAGTGCCGAGATCAAGGCAGCACTTGCCAACGTGTCTGGATCACCATCGTCGAGGCTCAATGCCAAGCGCATGAGCCGAACGGCTTCCTTGCGTTCGAATTGAAGATCGATGGCGTAGTTCCTAACCACGTTTTCCGCGTGACAGGCGCCTGCCAGAGCGGCAGCACCAGCAAGCCCAGGGTCAAGCTCCAAGGCACGCTGGACCAGTCGGAGTGCCTCGGCCAACCCTTCGCGAGTCAATGGGACGGCTTGCTGTATAGCCCGGAGCAAAAGATCATACGCGGTGAGGTCTTCCGGTCGCCGCCGCGTCGCCATTGCAATTTCTGTTTGAAACAACTTTGGCTGAATAGCTGAGACAACGGCGACCGTGATGTCGTCCTGCAGCGCGAAAATTTCTGTCATGTCACGCTCGAACTTGTCCGCCCAAATGTGTGCGCCCGTAGCCGCTTCAATCAACTGGCCCGTGATGCGAACTTTCCCCGACGCCTTGCGCACCGCCCCCTGAAGGACATAGCGCACGCCAAGCCTGCGCCCGACTTCCTTGATGTCGACGGCTTTGCCCTTGAAGGTGAAACTCGAATTTCGAGCGATCACGAACAACCATTTGAACCGCGAAAGCGCGGTAGTGATCTCCTCAACCATCCCGTCCGCAAAGTACTCCTGCTCGGGATCGCCAGACATGTTCGCGAACGGCAGCACGGCGATGGAGGGCCTGTCGGGAACAAGAGCGCTCTCGGGCGCATCGCCCGGATTTGGGCCCGCAACTTCTCGCGCCTCCCGCACCTGTCCGACGAAGCGGAAGCCCTTGCGCGGTAGTGTTTTGATGAAGCGCTGTTCCTCGCCGGAATCGCCGATTGCACCCCGGGCGGCATTCAGGCGGGTCGTCAGCGCCGCGTCAGAGACGCTGCGCCCATTCCAAATGGCTTTGATGAGGTCGTCCTTGCTGACAACCCGCTCCCTGTTGCGGATCAGGTAAGCGAGCAGGTCAAAAACCTGCGGTGTGATCGACACCGCATCGGTCCCCCGATGCAGCTCGCGCCGGTCGGTGTCGAATGCGCATTCCTCGAAAAGATAGCGCAAGCTGCCATTCCTTCTCGGTGGCGCCTCTGTACTAGCGCATGAAGAGTAAGCCGCCGGTAAGAGAAATGTAAGCCACCAGTTAAGCCCGCCCGCGCATCTTGCGGCAACTTCTGCCTAGTGAACAGTCCAGACAGGACACATGCTAATGAGCACGATCCGCGAGACCACTGAGCTGGGGCCGGTAACCGCAAGGCGGCAGGCGTACAGTCCTCTCGAAACATATTGGAATGCATTTCAGGAGTGGCGCAAACGCCGGAGATTACTGGCCAACTTGTGCGACTTAAGTGACAGGGAGCTTATGGATATCGGTATTACGCGCGGCGAAATCGACTACGTCGCCTCGCACCGAGATTGCGATCCGCGAGGCATCCTATCCGGTAAATGAATGTCGATATCTGGCAGCGGTGGACGGTCGGAATGGTCACTACCGAGGCGTCGTGGCGCAGACGCTGACTTCCGATATGGGTCAAACTCAGAAGTCTGAGTGCGCAACTGGGAAGCCCGCTTTGCCCTCAACAACGGGCATCGTCAGCCAAACCCTGTCAGGTCCGAAAAGTGCCAGACTCGGAAGTTCCCGATTTTTGCGACACTATTGCCCTGCACTTGCGAAAGCCGCCTGGGAGCCGGCATTACCTCTCTTCAGCTCAGGGCAGATGCAACGGCAAAGCGAACTAGAGAGCGGGCAATTGCCGAATTCACCGCCCGAGGTAAAATCGATCGATTGCACCGAGACCGCTGGTAATCTTACTCAAACGGTCGTTATCCGACTTCAATTATCAGTATCCGGGATATCCGACGAATACCGACGGCTTTGCGCGGAGGATGATCCGATGGAGTCCAGCAGTGCGGATTCTTCAACGATACTAGACCGCATTCTTGATGCGGCGGCGGACAATCTCAGGATCGCAAAGATTCTGGTTCAGATGGGTCTCGATCCGAACAACATCACCTACGACGCACTATTCAACCGGCTGCTGGAAATTGTGCTGGCCAACATCACGCTTGCCAATATGTTCGCCCTGGTTGGCGCCATCTTTCTTGTCGCTACCTTGCTGATGCATACAATGGTGCCGCTGCGCGTCGCGAACATGGCCGGCTGTACATTCTTCGTCGCCTTTGGCGCGCTCTCCGGAAACGTCGGGACTTTTATCCTGTATCTGCTGTTGCTGCCGATCAATGCAATTCGCCTCCGCCAGATGCTCAATCTGATCAAGAGGGCACGCATCGCGACGGAGGGCGATACCTCGTTGGAATGGCTCAAACCGTTCATGACCGAGCGCAAATATCGCAGCGGCGATAAATTGTTCAAGAAAGATGATGCGGCCACCGAGATGTTCCTGACGGTCACTGGAAAGTTCCTGGTCACGGAGATCAGCGTCGAAATTCCGCCGGGACGTCTCATGGGCGAACTTGGCTTCCTTACTCCCAATAAACGGCGAACCGCGACCGTCGAATGCATAGAAGACGGACAAGTCCTGACCATAACTTATGAAAGGCTGCTCGAAATCTACTTTCAAAATCCGCAATTCGGCTATTACTTTCTCGTCCTGACCAGCCAGCGCCTGCTGGAAAACATCTCGCGGCTCGAAGGAATTATCGCACAAGAGAAAGCCGCGCGGCAGACTCTAGCTACGGATGACATAGCTTAACCTTTGGCTCTTGATGTCCCGCACTTTTGGTAACAGGACATCCCGACGCAGTGCGGGTCTCGCGAGGCAACAATTTCCGGTTCGGGTCATTCGCGTCGATTCCGCGATGGCCACGCGGAGTCCGGTTCAGCCCAATGATCATCTCAGCGTTCGTCGCTTGCTCCTGAGGCTTGCCGTTCCTTCGCTTCGTAGTATTCGGCAGAGAACTGAATTGACCATCTCGAGAAGAACGAACGCAATTTCTGAGTGGGCCTTTCGACGCCGAAATGTTCGGCGACATGCGCGTTGCCCAGCCACCTTACCGCCGATGCGAGGCCGGCGGTGCGCTCGAGCCTTTCAACCGCCGCGACGCCGGCGGTATCTGCCTGCCGATAGCGAAAACCGACCTTTTTGATCACATACAGGCGCTTGATGGTTTCATAGCTCTTGAATACGCGCTGAACGAACGGATGTTTCTTGGCCTGTGGCCAGGCGGCCGGGTACACCGGCAGCACCAAAAGCTTGCTCTTGGCGATGACCGTTGCCAGCGGATGCAAGAGTTGCATCCAAGCCGGCCAGGACGTGACCTTGGCAAACAATATCGCGTGCATTGCCGTTGCAGCCCCGAAAGAGATCGGGAGCCAAAGTACCGCACCCAGGATCACGAGCAATGCGGTGTTCGGAGTGAGATGTCGGCATTTTCGGAACACCCATGCCATGCCGCTTTCAAAGGCAATGTACACAGCATGTTCGAACGCCCGATAGCTGATTTTCCGCCGGAGCCACCACCAGTTCCGGCGGATCGATAGACTCCACTGTCGACGTTTCGTCTCGGAAAGGGGAAGGAAGCGCAACGCGCCGTTTATGACAGTAACGATGACATTGCCAAGAACCCTGGCCGCGAAGAGCGGAAGCCAAACAATCTGCATTGCTAAAGGGAAGGCGTAGTCGAGCAGCCGCATCAAGATCGAAAGAATGAAACGCAGGATTTTGTTTGCAGCGAGCGCGACAAAAACAAGTGGGATGATTATCACATCGTCGAGGGCACCGCGGAAGCGGCCTTCCTCGGTCCATGCCAGGTTATGATCATGGGTCACGGTGCAACGGCTCCGGGCCGAAGACAGGGGATCGTGCCGGCTCAAGGTAGCACACTGTAAGGGCCAGGGGATGGCCTCAGCTACCGTTCGTTGAGCGACTCCTGATGTCCGCAACGGGTCGATCGCAACACGGGCGACCCAGCGGCAAGTCCGGCCATGTCGGCTATGCCTCCGAAAGCGGAAGTAAATTCAGAGCATTGGCGGTTTCGCTAGGGGCCGGGGCGGATTGATGGCGCTACCTTGGACGTCATTCAAGCTTCGAAACCGAAGCCTCGAATCATGCGCTACGAATTCAGCGAACATGAGTGGACCGCCATTAAGCCGATATTGCCGAACAAGCCGCGCGGCGTTCGGCGAGTAGATGGCCGCCGCGTGCTCGATGGCATCGTTGGGTCCTGCGTTCAGGTGCGCCATGGCGCGACATGCCCGCGACCTATGGCCCCCGCACGACTTGTTATAATCGCTACCATCGGTGGATGATGGTCTTGTCTCGCTGATTTGCCCGACGTGTCAAATGCTACTTCGGCACTCGACGAGTGCCGGCTACTGTGCATGGGGTTGTTTTCAATATTTTTGGCTGGGAGCGCCGAGGCTCCTCCGTGTGCTTCCGCCGCCTCCGGAAGGCTGCATCACCCGATCGCGGATGAAGCGACGGCGCGCGGCTTGGAACCGTCGCCCTATTTTCCCAGCGGCCCGAGTATCTTCACCAATTCGCCGTGCACGAACTCGTTGCCGCAGACCACGTGCCCGGTCTTCAGCGCATCGTCATTGCCGCCGATATCAGAGATCGTGCCGCCTGCTTCCCGCACCATGATCTGCCCTGCTGCGACATCCCACGGCGACAGGTTGCGTTCCCAGTAGCCGTCGAGGCGGCCAGCGGCGACGAAGGCGAGGTCGAGCGAGGCGGCGCCGAAGCGGCGGAAGCCGGCGACCTTGTTCTGCAGCGCGGCCATTTCCTTCAGCGCCAGCGCATGGTCGCCGCGGCCGATATGCGGCAGGCCGCAGGCGACGACGCATTCGTTGAGCTGGCGGCGGCCGGCGACGCGCAGCCGCTGGTCGTTGAGGAACGCGCCCTTGCCGCGCTCCGCGATGTACAACTCGTCATTGGCCGGGTTGTAGATCACGCCGGCAATGACGGTGTCTTCGCGCCGCAGGCCGATCGAGATCGCGAACTGCGGAATGCCGTGCAGGAAGTTGGTGGTGCCGTCGAGCGGATCGACGATCCAGGTGTGGGTCTTGTCGGCGCCCTCGCGCGTGCCGCCTTCCTCGCCGATGAAGCCGTAGCCGGGCCGTGCCTTGGCGAGGTCCTCGTACAGCATTTCCTCGGCGCGCTTGTCGGCCTTGGTGACGAAGTTCGCCGGCCCCTTCAGCGACACCTGCAGATGCTCGATCTCGCCGAGGTCGCGCTTGAGGCTGCGGCCGGCGCGACGCGCGGCTTTCACCATGACGTTGATAAGGGCTGAATACAGCATGATGCGAGCGCTTATAGTGAGAGGGAACGGCGCAATGCCGTCAGGGTTTAGGGACTGGGTGCCCTGCTGATATGCCGCCGTCAAGGCGTGATTTGTCGGCGGTACCGGTCCATTTCCGCGCCGCCGCCTCTACCTTGGCGCGATCCTCGGGATTGAGCTCCGAGAGCCTCTCATCCAGTTCGGGATCGCCCTTGCCGGCGGTCTTGGCGACAAGGTGCCACTTCAGGCCTTCGATCTTGTCCATCTGCACCCCCAAGCCGCTCACGAGCACGCGGGCGAGGCGGTTCTGCGCGATCGGCGAGTTCTGCCGCGCTGCCTTCCGCAACAGCGCGACCGCCGCAACCTGGTTCCTCGGCGTGCCGGTGCCGTTGAACAGCGCGATCGCGTACTCGACCTCGGCGTCGACATTGTCGGCTAGCGATGCCGCCTGCAGCAGCCGCACCGCCTTGTCGATGTCCTTCGGCACGCCGGTGCCCTCCTTGTAGAAGGTAGCTAACGCGTATTGTGCTTCCGGACTGCCTGCGTCGGCTGCAACGCGCAGCAGTTCGGCAGCGCGCCGGACATCCTGCGGCAGCGTGTTGCCGTCGAGGTAGAGCAGCGCCAGATTGTAGGCCGCCTTCGGGTTGCCGAGCTTGGCCGCGGAGGCCAGGAGCTTGACGGCCTGCTCCCGATTGGTAGACCCGCCGCGGCCGGACAGCCGCATCATAGCGAGCGCGAACATGCCCTCGCGGTCGCCGGCATCGGCCGCACGCTGGTACCAATCAGCGGCCTTCGCATAGTCGCGCTTGATGCCGAGCCCGTTGGCGTAGAGCTCGCCCAGCATCGTCATCGCCTTTGGGTCGCCGTTATATTGCGCGCGCGTCGTCGCGAGATCGAACGCCGTCTTGTACATGCCGCGCTGGTAGGCGCCGTAGACGAGATCGACGTTGGGATCCTCGAAGGCCGCCGTGGGCGAGGGGGCGGGCGTGGGCGTTGCCGCCGGTTTGGGTGCTGCCGCTGGCTTCGGCGGCGCGGCGGGCTGCTTCGCCGCAGGCGGAGCTTTTGGCTTGGGCGGCGCTTCCTTTTTCGCCGGCGGCGGGCTGGCGGGCGGCTGCGCGGCAGGCGGCGTCAGCGAGACCTGCGCGGAGGCGCCGGCCATCGTCATCAAGAGGCCCGCAAGCAGCGATATGGGACGCAGGAGTTTCATTATCCGGCGTTATCCGTGCCCGGCCTTATCCGTGCCGGACTTATCGGTACCAGCTCTGGCTTTTCCGAACGCCGCTTCGTACGCTTGCGCGATTACCTGCGCGGCGTCGATCAGCGCCGCCTTGGCGCCGCGCGGGTCGGCCCAGATGAAATCGCCGACCAGCACGAAATCGGCGCCGGCAGCCGCAAATTCGAAAAGCTCCTCGCGCGAGGCGGCAAAGCCGACGCAGGGCGGCTCGAACAGTTCATCCCACCATTGCAGGCGTTCGGCAATCGCTTCAGTCGATGGCCGCTGGCCCTTGGCATCGGGCTCGCCGAACAGCACGTAGTCGGCGCCCGCTTCGCCCGCGGCCATCGAATCGTGCCGCGTGGCAAGGCCGCCGATGCCGGCGATGCGGTCCGGCTTCAGCGACGGCCAGGCGTCTTCCAGCGCGGCGAGGCCGGTCAGATGCGCACCGTCGGCGCCAGCACGCGCCACCAACTCGACATGGCCGTCGAGCAACAGCGCCGCGCCGCCATTCTGGATCGCGGGCGCGAGTGCTTTCACGCGCGCGATCATCGTGCGCTGGTCGGTCTGCTTCAGCCGCAGCAGCACCGCCGCGACGTCGGCCGCGGCCAACAGCTCCGGAAGCTGGTTTGCGAGCTGCGATGGATCGTCCACCTCGGGCGTCGCGAGATAGAGGCGCGGCGCCGGGCGCGGCGGAACGGGTTTGTTGGACAAGTCTAGGCGACCTTCTTTTCCTGGCCGGTGTCCCACTCGCCCTTGCTCGCCAGCGCGTTCATCCGCGCACGGTGTGTGAACGCGCGCTGGCCTGCGGCGACGTTCTCGGCCTTACCCGACCACGCCTTCTGCGGCGCCGCCTGCAGCGCCCGGCCATAGGAGAAGGTCAGCCGCCAGGGCAGGCCGCCGATCCGGTTCATGGCATTCAGATGCGCGGTCGCTTCCTCATCGGATTGTCCGCCAGAGAGGAAGGCGATGCCGGGCACGGCCGCGGGAACGCACGCCTTCAGGAGACGGACGGTTTTCTCCGCAACTTCCTCGACGGAAGCCTGCTTTCCGCACTTCTTGCCTGAAATGGCCATGTTGGGCTTCAGCACCATGCCCTCGAGCTCGACACGCTGGACCCGCAATTCCTGGAATGTCTTGTTCAGCACACGCTGGGTCACGTCGTAGCAGCGGTCGATATCGTGATCGCCGTCCATCAGCACTTCCGGTTCGACGATCGGCACGATCTGCGCCGTCTGGCACAGCGCGGCGTAGCGCGCCATCGCATGCGCGTTGACCTGGATCGCCGTCTGCGTGGGGATGCCGCTGCCGATATCGATCACTGCACGCCACTTGGCGAAGCGCGCGCCGCGCTCGTAATATTTCTTCAGGCGCTCGGCGAGCTTGTCGAGGCCGACGGTCACCAGTTCGCCCGGACAGTGCGGCAGCGCTTGCGTTCCTTCATCGACCTTGATGCCGGGGATGGCGCCGGACTGCTCGATCAGCTTGACCAGCGGCGTGCCGTCCTTGGCGTTCTGCCAGATGGTTTCGTCGTAGAGGATGACGCCCGAGACGTACTTGCTCATCGCCTCGGTGGAGCGGAACAGCATTTCACGGTAGTCGCGGCGGTTCTCCTCCGTGGATTCGACCTTGATGGCGTCAAAACGCTTCTTGATCGTGCCCGAGGATTCGTCGGCGGCGAGAATGCCCTTGCCTGGGGTGACCATGGCGAGGGCAACCTTGTTGAGGTCAGCAAGATTCATGGGAACGTTCTCCGAAAACATCATGCCCTTGCGCACCAAAATAGGCGGTTCTCGGGCAATTGCCTAGAAAACGTTCGTCGCACCCCGGGTGTTTGCAAGGCGCGGGGCGCCGGCTCAGGCGACCCGCGGGTCCAGTTCACCCTTGCCGTACCGCTTGGCCATTTCGGCCGTCGTCAGTACCTTCTTGATCTTGCTGGCCTGGCCTGCGGTATTGAATTCCTGCAGCCGCTGCTTGCACAGCTTGGCCATCGCTTCCATCGCGGGCTTGAGATATTTGCGCGGGTCGAACTCTTCAGGATTCTCCTTGAAGACTTTGCGGATCTGCCCGGTCATCGCCATGCGGTTGTCGGTATCGATGTTGATCTTGCGCACGCCGTTCTTGATGCCGCGCTGAATCTCGGATACCGGCACACCCCAGGTCGGCTTCATCTTGCCGCCATTGGCATTGATGATTTCCTGCAGGTCCTGCGGTACCGAGGACGAGCCGTGCATCACCAGATGCGTGTTCGGCAGCTTGCGATGGATTTCCTCGATCACGTTCATGGCGAGGATGTCGCCGTCCGGCTTGCGCGTGAACTTGTAGGCGCCGTGCGACGTGCCCATCGCGATCGCCAGCGCGTCGACCTTGGTCTCCTTGACGAACTTCACGGCTTCGTCGGGGTTGGTGAGCAACTGGTCGTGCGAGAGCTTGCCCTCGGCGCCATGGCCGTCCTCCTTGTCGCCCATGCCGGTCTCCAGCGAGCCGAGCACGCCGAGCTCGCCTTCCACCGAGATGCCGCCGAGATGGGCCATGTCGGTGACCGTCTTGGTCACGCCGACATTGTAGTCCCAATCCCCGGGGGTCTTGCCGTCGGCCTTGAGCGAGCCGTCCATCATGACCGAGGTGAAGCCGGCCTGGATCGCGGTCATGCAGGTCGCGGGCTCGTTACCGTGGTCGAGATGCACGCAGACCGGGATCTGCGGATAGATTTCGGTGACCGCGTCCATCATGTGCCTGAGCATCACGTCATTGGCATAGGAGCGCGCGCCGCGCGAGGCCTGGATGATGACGGGCGCGTCGACCGAGGAGGCAGCCTCCATGATGGCGAGCGCCTGCTCCATGTTGTTGATGTTGAACGCCGGCACACCGTAATCGTGCTCTGCCGCATGATCGAGCAGTTGACGCAAGGTAATGCGAGCCATTCAAATTCTCCTGTATTTGCCGCGCCTTCGGCGCTTCATTGAGTCCAGGTCTAACGCAGTTTGAGAACTTCGACGCCAGGAAGCGGTTTGCCTTCCATCCATTCGAGAAACGCGCCGCCGGCCGTCGAGACGTAGGAAAAATCATCGGCCACGCCGGCCTGATTCAGCGCCGCGACCGTGTCGCCGCCGCCGGCGACCGAGATCAGTTTCTTCGCCTTGGTGCGCTCCGCTGCGTGCTTGGCCGCAACCACCGTGCCGCGGTCGAACGGTGTCATTTCGAACGCGCCGAGCGGGCCGTTCCAGACCAGCGTCGCGGCGTCGTCGATCGCGGCGTGAATCCGCGCGATCGATTGCGGCCCGACGTCGAGGATCATGCCGTCGGCCGGGATAGCGTCGAGACCATAGGCGTGCGAGGGCGAGTTGGCGGCGAAGTGATAGGCGACCACGGCATCGACGGGGAGGATGATGGCGCAGTTCGCAGCGGTGGCTTTTTCCAGGATACGCAGCGCGGTTGCGGCGAGGTCTTTTTCCGCCAGCGACTTGCCGACGCCGACGCCCTGCGCGTGCAGGAAGGTGTTGGCCATGCCGCCGCCGATCACCAGCGCATCGACTTTGGTAACGAGATTTTCGAGCAGGTCGATCTTGGTGGAGACTTTTGCGCCGCCAATGATCGCGATAACCGGCTTGGTCGGCGCTTCCAGTGCTTTGCCCAGCGCGTCGAGTTCGGCCTGCATGGTGCGGCCGGCGTAGGCGGGCAGCTTGTGGCCAAGACCTTCGGTCGTAGCGTGCGCGCGGTGCGCCGCCGAAAAGGCGTCGTTGACCCAGATGTCGCCGAGCTTTGCCAGTTCGGCTACGAACGCCGGATCGTTTTTCTCTTCCTCTTTATGGAAACGGGTGTTTTC
The DNA here is from genome assembly GCF_036924675.1 of Bradyrhizobium sp. AZCC 1578. Lineage (NCBI taxonomy): Bacteria > Pseudomonadati > Pseudomonadota > Alphaproteobacteria > Hyphomicrobiales > Nitrobacteraceae > Bradyrhizobium > Bradyrhizobium sp. AZCC 1578. The sequence goes on along the minus strand of NZ_JAZHRZ010000001.1, from coordinate 3,127,739 downwards.
CAGGCAGAGGATATCGCCGTCCTTCATGGCGCCGACGGCCTTGGCGGCAGCCTCGCCGATGCAGTCGTCGGCAAACGCAACCGGCTTCTTGATGACGTGGCTGAGCGCTGCCGCGACGGGTTTCAGCGAATCCTTGGCGTCGCGCCCCTTCGGGCGGCCGAAATGGGCGAGCAGGATCACCTTGCCGCCCTTGTCGGAAATTTCGGTGATGGTCGGCGCGACGCGCTCGAGCCTGGTCGCGTCGGTGACGCGGCCGTTCTCCATGGGCACGTTGAGGTCGACGCGCAGCAGCACGCGCTTGCCCTTCACGTCGACGTCATCGAGGGTGCGGAATGTTTTCGGCATTTGCGCTCTCTTGTCCCGGGCGCACTGCGGCGCCAAGCGCCGCTGTGCAGAACCGGGACCTCTACGCTGGAGTGGGTCCCGGCTCTGCGTCGCACCACTTCGTGCCGCGCCGCGTCCGGGACACGAGACTTACAGCAGCTTCCCCATCGCCACGGCGGTGTCCGCCATGCGGTTGGAGAAACCCCATTCATTGTCGTACCAGGACATCACGCGCACCAGCGTGCCGTTCTGCACCTTGGTCTGGTCCTCGTGCAACGTCGACGAGTGGGGATCGTGGTTGAAGTCGATCGAGACATTCGGCGCGGTGGTGTAGCCAAGGATGCCCTTGAGCTGCTGCTCGGAGGCGCGCTTCATCGCCGCGTTGATTTCCTTGGCATCGGTTGCGCGCTTGGCGACGATCTTGAGATCGACCACCGAGACGTTTGGGGTCGGCACGCGGATCGCGACGCCGTCGAGCTTGCCCTTCAGTTCGGGGAGCACGAGGCCGATCGCCTTCGCCGCACCGGTCGAGGTCGGGATCATTGACATCGCCGCCGCACGGCCGCGATAGAGATCCTTGTGCAGGGTGTCGAGCGTCGGCTGGTCGCCGGTGTAAGCGTGGATCGTGGTCATGAAGCCGGTCTCGATGCCGACGGTGTCGTTCAAGACCTTGGCGAGCGGCGCCAGGCAGTTGGTGGTGCAGGAGCCGTTGGAGACGACCAGGTGATCCTTGGTCAGCGTGTCATGGTTGACGCCGTAGACGATGGTGGCGTCGGCGTTGTCGGCGGGCGCCGAGACCAGCACGCGCTTGGCGCCGGCGGTCAGGTGTGCGGAGGCCTTGTCCTTGGCCGTGAAGATGCCGGTGCATTCCAGCGCAATGTCGACGCCGAGCGCCTTCCACGGCAGCTTCGACGGGTCGCGCTCGGCGGAAACCTTGATCTTGCCGTTGCCGAGGCTGATCGAGTCGCCGTCGACGGTCACGGTGCCGGGGAAACGGCCATGCACGGAATCGAAACGCAGCAGGTGGGCGTTGGTCTCGACCGGGCCGAGATCGTTGATGCCGACCACTTCGATATCCTTGCGGCCGGATTCTGCGATGGCGCGCAAGATATTGCGGCCGATGCGGCCAAATCCGTTGATCCCGATGCGGACTGCCATGCTGGTTTCTCCTCTGATAGCCGGTGCCCGCCCCGCGAAGACGTTCCACGGAGGTGCTGACGGCGGAACGCCCGGTTCGGCCGGGCGGGAACGGTCAATATGGGGGTTTAGGTAGTCCTTTTTCCCCCACAGCTCAACCGTCAGCCCACGCGCTTCAGGACAGCGTTAACCGCAGCCTCGGCTGTAATTCCGAAGTGCTTGAAAAGGTCCTTGGCCGGAGCGCTGGCCCCGAAACCGTGCATGCCGATGAATTCACCATCCTGGCCGATCACGGCGTCCCAGCCCCAGCGTACCGCGGCCTCGATGGCGACCTTGATCGGCGCATTGCCGATAATGGCTTTCTTTCGGTCCGCCGGCTGCGCCAGCAGGAGCTCGAGCGAGGGTACCGAGACCACCCGCGACGCGATGCCACGCTCGCTCAGTTGCTTTTGGGCTGCCACCGCGATCTCGACCTCGGAGCCCGAGGCGAACAGCGACACTTTTGCCTCGCCCTGCGCCGCGACCAGCTCATAGGCGCCATGCGCGCAAGGATTATCGTTGGGGGCACTGGTGCGAAGCTGCGGCAGGTTCTGGCGGGTCAGCGCCAGTACCGTCGGGCCATCGACCCGGTTGAGCGCCAGTTCCCAGCATTCCGCGACCTCGACGGCGTCGCACGGGCGGAACACGCGCATGTTGGGAATGGCGCGAAGCGCCGCGAGATGCTCGACCGGCTGATGCGTCGGCCCGTCCTCGCCGAGCCCGATCGAATCATGGGTCATCACGTAGACGACGCCCGCGCCCATCAGCGCGGCGATCCGCATCGCAGGCCTTGCATAGTCCGTGAACACCAGGAAGGTCGCGCCGTTCGGCGCGAAGCCGCCATGCAGGAAGATGCCGTTCATCGCCGCGGCCATGCCGTGCTCGCGGATCCCGTAATGGATGAAGCGGCCCTTCGGCGCCTTGGCCGAGAACGCCACGGCCGACTTCGCCTTGTTGTTGTTGGAGCCGGTGAGGTCGGCGGAGCCGGCGAGGAATTCCATCGGCATCGCAGCGGCGATCGCCTCGATCGCGGCTTCCGAAGATTTCCGCGTGGCAACATTCAGCGGCGATTCCAATAGCGCCTTCTTGTGCGCCCGCAGCGCCTTCGAGAGCGCGGCCGGCCGCTCGTGCCGCATCCGCCGCTCGAACTCGGCGCGCTTGCGCGGGCCGAGCTCGGCGAAAACGCTTTCCCATTCCTCGCGCGCGGCAGCGCCGCGGCTACCGGCGGCACGCCATGCCTTCAGCACATCGTCAGGCACCGAGAAGGCGTCGAGCGAAATGCCGAGCTTTTCCTTGGCGCCCTTGAGCTCGTCGGCGCCGAGCGCCTCGCCATGGGCCTTCGCCGTGCCGGCCCGCGTCGGCGCGCCGTAACCGATCGTGGTCTTGCAGGAGATCAGCGACGGCTTGTTGGATTTTTGCGCGCGGGCGATCGCGGCGGCAATCGCCTTCGGGTCCTGGCCATCGATCAGTTCGGCCGCCCAGCCCGCGGACTTGAAGCGCTTAACCTGGTCGACCGAATCGGCGAGCGAGGTCGGGCCATCGATCGAGATGCCGTTGTTGTCATACAGCACGATCAGCTTGTTCAGCTTCCAGTGCCCGGCCATCGCGATCGCTTCCTGCGATACGCCTTCCATCAGGTCGCCGTCGGAGGCGAGCACGTAGGTGTGGTGGCTCACCACCTTCTTGCCGAACTCGGCGGCCAGCATCTTTTCCGCCAGCGCCATGCCGATCGAGGTTGCGATGCCCTGGCCGAGCGGGCCGGTGGTGGTCTCGACGCCGCTGGTCTCGAAATTCTCCGGATGTCCCGGCGTCTTGGAGCCGAGCTGACGGAAATTCCGGATCTGATCGAGCGTCATGTCCTTGTTGCCGGTCAGGTACAAAAGCGCATAGAGCAGCATCGAGCCGTGGCCGGCCGAGAGCACGAAGCGGTCGCGGTCGGGCCAGGTCGGAGCCGCCGCATCGAATTTGAGGAACTGCGTGAACAGTACGGTCGCGATGTCGGCGGCGCCCATTGGCAGGCCGGGATGGCCGGATTTCGCCTTTTCGACGGCATCCATGGCAAGCCCGCGAATCGCATTGGCCATACGGGTATGATCGACCTGCGTCATGATGGAAATCCGCCTGAAATGAGGTGCTTGGTTAGGGTATGTACCGGGCGAAGGCCGCAATACGGGCGTGTTTGAGGGAAAGTGCGGGCTGGATAGCACCTCAATCCCCGGGAGTCCAAGGCGTGGAAACGCCCTTGCCATGCGAAAAGTTGCTTAGCAGTGCATAGCTTCGCGCGGGCGTTGCGCTTGGCTCGCTTGCCACGTAAATTTCGTGCTCTAACCGCTTGCCGAACCGCGGATTTTGCTGCCGCGCGGCGGGCCTACCGCGAGGGTGCGCGCTGTCTCTCATGAGCGATCGTCACACCAACGGGGCCGGCAATGCCGAGCCGGTCTATGCCGACATCGACGCCGCCACACGGCGCCTGATGATGGCGCTCGATGCGCTCGAGGCTGCGGCCGAGCGGCGGCGCGACGCCGACCGCGACGAGAACGAGCTGGCGAGCCGGATCCAGGCGCTCGGCGCCGATCGCTCGCGGCTCGCCGACGAACTCGACGGTTCGCTGGTGAAGACGCGGCGGCTGGAGCGCGCCAACCGCGAGATATCGGAAAAGCTGGATGCCGCAATCGGCACCATCCGTGCGGTGCTCGATGCCGACGCCGGGGAGAGTGAATGAGTCACATCAACGTCACCATCAACGGCCGGCAGTACCGCATGGCCTGCGAGGAAGGGCAGGAGGTGCGGCTGTTGAAGCTCGCCGAGAGCCTGGAATCGCGGGTCGGAGAGTTGCGCGGCAAGTTCGGCGAAATCGGCGATGCGCGTCTCACCGTGATGGCCGCGCTCACCGTGTGCGACGAACTGCTGGATGCCAACGCGCGCATCCGCGCGCTGGAGGGCGAACTCGAAACCCTGCGCAACGTCCGCACCGCCGCCGCCGACCGCGCCAAGGCCACCCAGGTCGCCGTCGCCAACGCGCTCAACGCCGCCGCCGACCGCATCGAAAAAACCACGCAGGTCATCAACCGCACCATCGGCAGCGGCGTCGCGATCGGGTAAGACCGAGCGTTGGCGCTGGTTTCTTTTTCCCTCCCCTGGAGGGCCCTCCAGGGGAGGGTGAAGTGAAGCGCAATCTAAGGGCGATCGCAACTGTACCCATTACCGCTGGCGGATTCGGTCCGTAACGCCTACATTGGCTTCGCGAAGCTGCGTCGTGCGTCAGGAGCCATATATCCCCGGGGCCTTATCGATCCTTTAGGGAACTGTCCCTGGCCGGGTCCGTGGATCCGGACATATGGTGCCCACCTACTTTCGTAGGGAACTCCGGGATCGAGTGCTTCAACGGCGTTCGCGGCCTCGCACTTTCGTTTTGTTGCTTGCGACCTCGTCCTACCCGCGCACGTCCCGTCATACCCCGCGCATGCGGGGTATCCAGTACGCCGCGGCGTCTCGGTTGAATCACTGAAGTCTCTGGAATACTGGATCACCCGCCTTTCGCCTTCGCTCGTTGAGCTTCGGCGGACAGGTCGCGGGTGATGACAGCGGAAAGATACTGCATGACGGCAACCCTTTCGAAAGCCGACCTCCGCGCCGCAGCTCTGGCGAAACGCGATGCGTTGAACGACGAACAGCGCGCGGCTGCGGCGCAGGCGATGGCGAAGCGCGGCCTGCCGTTCGAAATCGATCCAGGGCTCGTCGTATCAGGATATTCGCCGATCCGCAGCGAGATCGATCCCGCGCCCCTGATGCGCAAGCTCGCCGAGCAGGGCGCAAAGCTCGCACTGCCGGCGGTGCTGTCGCGCGGCAAATCGCTGGCGTTTCGCGCGTGGTCGCCCGACGATAGGCTGATGATGGGGCCGCTCGGCATTCTCGAACCGTCGCCAGCGGCGGCCGAACTCGTGCCCGATATCATGCTGGTGCCGCTGGCGGCGTTCGATCGCGCCGGCCACCGCATCGGCTATGGCGCCGGACATTACGATTTCACGCTCGCCCACTTGCGCAAGGCGAAGGCCATTACGGCTGTCGGCACCGCCTTTTCCGTGCAGGAAATAAAAGCCGTTCCCGCAGCTCCGCACGACGTGGCGCTGGATTATGTGCTAACGGACAAGAAAGTGTTCGATTTCCGGAGCTGAACTTTGCGTATTCTCTTCGTTGGTGACGTGGTCGGCCGAGCAGGGCGCACCGCGGTCGCGGCATATCTACCCGGCATGATCAGGGACTGGGCGCTCGACCTCGTCGTCGTCAATGGCGAGAATTCCGCCGGCGGGTTCGGCATCACCGAGGCAGTCTATCAGGAATTGCTCGACGCCGGGGCGGATGCCATCACGCTCGGCAATCACGCCTGGGATCAGCGCGAGGCGCTGGTGTTCATCGAGCGCGCGCCGAAACTGGTCCGGCCCGCGAACTATCCAAAGGGCACGCCGGGCCGTGGAGCGGCGCTGGTCGATACCAAGAACGGCAAGCGCGCGCTCGTTATCAACGCGATCGGCCGCATCTTCATGACGCCGTTCGACGATCCCTTCGCGGTGCTCAATCAGGAACTCGAGGCCTGTCCGCTGCGCGAAGCCGCGGATGCGATCGTGGTCGATTTCCATGGCGAGGCGACGAGCGAGAAACAAGGCATCGGCTATTTCTGCGATGGCCGCGCCAGCCTTGTCGTCGGCACGCACACCCATGTGCCGACCGCCGACCATCAGATCCTCGCCGGCGGCACCGCCTACATGACAGACGCCGGCATGACCGGCGATTATGATTCCATCATCGGCATGCAGAAGGAAGAGCCGCTGCGGCGCTTTACGACGGGTATTCCATCAGCCCGTTTCGAGCCGGCCGCAGGCGCGGCGACACTCAGCGGTGTTGCGGTCGAGACCGATGATTTAACCGGTCTCGCGCTGCGTGTTGCGCCGGTGCGTGCCGGCGGCAGACTCGAGCCGGCTGTGCCGGCTTTTTGGGCGTGAGGCCGCGCGGCGTTCAATTGAATTGAACCACCTTGTCGAGCGTAATCGGCAGGTCGCGCACGCGCTTTCCCGTCGCATGATAGACCGCGTTGGCGATCGCCGCCGCCACGCCGACAATGCCGATCTCGCCGAGGCCCTTGATACCGAGCGGGTTGACGATCTCGTCCGGCTCGTCGACGAAGATCACCTTGATGTCGTGCACGTCGGCATTCACGGGCACATGGTATTCGGCGATATTGGCGTTCATGACGCGTCCGAAGCGATGGTCGAACAGCGTTTCCTCGTGCAGCGCCATGCCGATTCCCCAGACCACGCCACCCATGACCTGGCTGTAGGCGGTCTTCGGGTTGAGGATGCGGCCCGCGGCGACGGCATTGACCACACGGGTCACGCGGATCGCGCCAAGCTGTTCGTCCACCTTGACCTCCGCGAAGATGGCCGAGTGGACGTTGCGCGCGTGAGACTTGTCTTCGGCAACCTTGTTGGCTTCCTCGCGCGTGATGCGATCGGCGTTGCCGGACTGCATCGCGCTGGCAATCGAGACCGCGCGGGTCGCATCCCGCTTGCTGACGATCTTGCCGTCGATCACCGCGACGTCGGCCTCGCCGGTGCCTGCCAGCGGCGAATCCTTCATGCCGATTGCAAGCTTCAGCAAGTCGCCGCGAACCGCACGGGCGGTATTGGCAATCGCGTTGCACACCGAGGACGCGATCCACGAGCCGCCTTCGAGCGGACATTGCGGCAGCGTGGAATCGCCGAGCTTGACGCTGATATTGTCGATCGGCAGGCCGAGCATGTCGGCCGCGACCTGCGCCATGATCGTATATGTTCCGGTGCCGATATCGGAGGCCGCGGTCGCGACTTCCGCATGGCCGTTCGCCGTCAGCACGATGCGCACCGTGGCCGGCATCTGCAGCGCTTCCCACACGCCTGATGCCATGCCCCAGCCGACCAGGTCGTTGCCCTCGCGCATGGAGCGCGGCTCCGCTTCGCGCTTGTCCCAGCCGAACGCCGCCGCGCCCTGCCGGTAACACTCACGCAGTTGCTTGCTGGTATAGGGAATATCCGTACCTTGATCGCGGTCGGAATAGCATTGCAGCCGCAACTGCACCGGGTCCATCTTGAGCGCGACGGCGAGTTCGTCCATCGCGCATTCGAGCGCGTAGACGCCGGTCGCAGCCCCCGGTGCGCGCATGTCGCAGGACGTCGGCACGTCGAGCATCACGAGCTTGTGCTCGAATTTCGCGTTGGGACTCTTGTAAAGCAGATTGCCCCAGCCGGTATCGTTGCGCGCGAATTCCTCGAACTGCGAGGTCACGGCGATGGCCTCGTGCGTCATCGCGTCGAGCGTGCCGTCGCTGTTGGCGCCGAGCGCAAGGCGCTCGATGGTCGCGGGCCGGTGGCCGAGGGCGTACATCTGTGCCCGGCTGAGCATGACGCGAACCGGACGTTTGAGCGCGCGCGCCGCCAGCACAGCCAGAACAACCTGATATTGCGGGCGCAGGCCGGAGCCGAAGCCACCGCCCATATACGGCGACATGACGCGAACCGCGTCCGGCTTCATCTTGAACACGCCGCAGAGATATTGCTGCACGTTCTGCACGCCCTGCGTCTTGTCGTAGACGGTGAGCCGGCCGTCTTCCCAGATCGCGGTCGAGGCAAACAGCTCCATCGGGTTGTGATGCTCGGTCGGAATGAAATATTCGGCCGCGTGACGCAGGGCGGCGGACGCGAATGCCTTTTCGGCATCGCCGCGCGGCTTCTCCGGCGCGTCGATGGCAAACGCCCTGCTGCGCTCTGCGTGCAAGTCGGTGACGTGCGGCTCCTTCTGGTACTCGACTTTCACCATTGAGGCGGCGACGCGCGCGGTTTCCCAATCCTCGGCCAGTACCAGCGCGAGCGGTTGTCCGCTGAAAAGGACGATGTCGTCATAGAGCGGGCGATAGGGTGAGCCTTTTTCCGTCGCTACTTCGTCCTTGTACGCGTCGTCCTTGTCGGCCATCTGCGGCCGATTCCGATGGGTCAGCACGTCGATCACGCCGTCAACCTCCAGCGCCCCGCTGGTGTCGATGCGCACGATCCGCCCCTTCGGAATCGTCGATTCGACAACATAGCCACGGACGAGGCCGGGGACGTTGAACTCGCCGGCATATTTGGCTTCGCCGGTGACCTTGGCCCTGCCGTCGACGCGGGATGTCGCCGATCCGATATAGGCTGCCATGGCACTCACCGTATTTTCTTGTCGGAGGTCGACTGCGGCGTGCCCTGCGCGGCCTGGCCGAGCGTTCGTATGATGGCGCGCCGCGCCAGGCCGATCTTGAAGTTGTTGTGTCCGTAGCCTTTGGCGCCGTGCAGCAACCAATCCGCGGCCTTCGCAAATGCGGTCGCGTCAGTGCGTTGTCCGAGCAGGGCCGCTTCGGCCGCGGTACTGCGCCATGGCTTGTGTGCAACGCCGCCGAGCGCCAGGCGGGCTTCCTTAATCGTGTCGCCGTCGAGTTCGAGCGCTGCTGCCACCGATACCAGCGCGAACGCGTACGACAGACGATCGCGAATCTTCAGGTAGGAATAGTTCGCGCTAAACCCTTTCGGCGGAAGCTCGATGGCCGTGATGATCTCATCGGGCTCCAGATTGGTGTCGCGCTGCGGCGTGTTGCCGGGCAGGCGATGGAAATCCGCAAACGCAATGGTGCGCTTCCCGGCCGGACCTGTGACATGCACGGTGGCTTCGAGCGCCGCGAGTGCCACGCACATGTCGGAAGGATGCGTGGCGATGCAGGCCTCGCTCGTTCCGAGGATCGCATTGATGCGGTTGACGCCATCGATCGCCGAGCAGCCGCTACCCGGCTCACGTTTGTTGCACGGCGTCGCCGTGTCGTAATAGTAGAAGCAGCGCGTCCGCTGCAGCAGGTTGCCGCCGGTCGAGGCCATGTTGCGCAACTGCTGCGACGCGCCTGATAGTATCGCGCGCGAGAGCAGTGGATAGCGCCCTTCGATCAGGGGGTGGTAGGCGAGGTCGGTGTTCGGCACCATCGCGCCGATCAGAACGCCGCCGGCGGAGGTTGGTTCGACGCCCCTGAGCGGCAAGTGCGAAATATCGATCAGCCGGCTTGGTCCCTCGACATCATATTTGATCAGGTCGATCAGGTTGGTGCCGCCCGCGATGAATTTTGCGGAAGGGTCGGTGGCAATCTGCTTGATGGCGTCGGCGACGTCGTTTGCGCGCGCATATTGAAACGGGGTCATGATCGCTCCATCGCCTGCTGGATCGCCGCCACGATGTGCGGATAGGCGCCGCAGCGGCAGATGTTGCCGCTCATGAGTTCGCGAATCTCGTCGGCCGTTTTGGCCTTGCCCTCGGCGATCAGCCCGGCGGCCGAGCAGATCTGTCCCGACGTGCAGTAGCCGCACTGAAATGCATCGTGATCGATGAAGGCCTGCTGCAGCGGATGCAACTCGCCGTCGTGTGCAAGGCCCTCGATGGTGACTATTTCGGCGCCTTGCTTCATCACCGCCAGCGTCAGGCAGGAATTGATCCGTCGCCCGTCGACCAGAACGGTGCACGCGCCGCATTGTCCGTGGTCGCAACCCTTCTTGGTGCCCGTCAGGTCGAGATGATCGCGTAGCGCGTCGAGTAACGTCGTCCACGGGGCGGCCGTCAGTTCCATACGGTTGCCGTTGACGGTCAGCCTGATCGGAATTTTCTCCGGCACGGTGGCCATCCGCGTTACACGCTTTGCTGTGCCAGATCGGGCCATTTTTGACCTCCGCCTGCTTGATCTCCGCCTGCCTATCTCCGCCTGCCTTGGCTGGTGCGCGTGGGGTCGCGCGGGACTGGGGGAGCCGTCAGCCGCGGTTCCAACCCTGGCTATCAACGAGTTCGAACAAGGAAGGTTCAGGGCGAAAGCGCGATAGGCGCATCCGCTTCACGGCACGCTTTTCAGGCAGCCATCGGCGCAATGGCGCGAAACGGCGCATGCAATTTGATGCAATATGCGCGGTGAGGGCGAGTGTGGTTACAGCCGGTAGGCCGTGCGGAAGCCGCCCCAGTGGCGGCCCTTGACGCGGATCGGCACGTCGATCTCGCGCATCATCACGGTGTTGCCGTTGCCCATGTCGCGGGCGTAGCTCTGGATCAGATAGGCGCGCTGATTGCGCCCGGCGGCGAGCCCGGCCGGATCGTTGAAGATGCGGCGGTTGCGGCTGTTGGCGGTATTCCAGGTGACGTCGCCCGGCCGCTGCGGGTGCGAATAGATCTTGTTGTGCACCGGCAAATAGCCGTTGGTGTCGATCATCGCGCAGAACGCCATCCGTTTGTCCCTGGCAAGGAACGCTTCCTGGAACGGCGGCAGCGCGCGATCGGCCCAGTCCAGGATTTTGGTGCGGTATTGCACCGGGTTGCTGCCGGCTATCTCGACATAGTTGGTGTCGAACATGTCTTCCATCGAGATGGCGCCGCTATCGATACCGTTCTCGAAAATCTTCTTCAGTGCTGCGCCGGCTTCCATCGCGCGGGTGACCGCTTCGGTGTTGTCGTCCTGAATCGACCACAGCTTGTCTTCGATCTTCTCGGTCAGCGCGGCATTCGACCGCTCGAACCGGGCCTGCGTGCCGGCCTTCGAGCGCTCACTGACGCGAATGCGACAAGCGCCGATATCCTGCAGCGTCGCCTCAAAACTCTGGCCCTGCACGAGCCTTTCGGCGTCCGGTCCGCTGACCAGGATGCCGTCGATCGAAATCTCGTAGACCGGCGCCGATATCACGCCATGCGGGGTCTTTATTTCGATCTTGAGGCTGCAAGGTAGCTTTTGCTGTTCGCGGCGCTCTGGGCGCTCGCCTTGCCGCAACAGCACCGCGCAACGCGCCTTGAGCTTCTGCGCAAAGGTGGTGACGGCGCGTCCGGCCTTGGCGACGCTTTCGCCATGGGCCTCGGCTTCCTTGGTGGCGCTGTCGATTTCGGCGGCGCTGGCGCCGACGGAAGCGATGAAGCTCGAAGCGGAGGCCGCATTGTCGGCCATCTCGCCGGTGGTCGCGCTCTGCTCGGCGACCGCGCCGTTGACGGTCTCGAACACCGGGCGGATCGCCTCGATCGCCTGCGTGATGCGATGCACGGCATCGACGGAGCCCGCGGCATCCCGCTGCAGCGCCTCGATCTTCTTGGTGATTTCCTCTGTCGCGTTCTGGGTCTGTACCGCGAGCGCCTTTACTTCGGTGGCGACCACGGCAAAACCGCGTCCGGCTTCGCCGGCGCGTGCGGCCTCGATGGTGGAATTGAGCGCCAAGAGTGTGGTCTGCCGCGCGATCTGCGCGATCAGGTTGACCACGTTGCCGATCGCTGCCGATGATTCCCTCAGGCGGTCGACATTGGCGCCGGCTTCGCGGGCGGCCTCGCTGGCCTGGTCGGCGAGCTTGCCGGCGTCGCGCACTTGGGAGCCGATCCCTTGCGCCGATTGGGTGAACTTATCGGCGGCGTGCGAAAATGTCGTCGCCGTGTCCTGTGCAGCGCTGGTGCGGCTCGTCAGGGCGCCGGTGCGCTGGCGAATGGTGGTGAGCGTCGCAGCGGTCGCCTCGGCGCCGCCGGCGACCGAATTGGCCGCGCGCTCGAGCTGGCGGATCATCGCGCCGAGTTCGAGTTCCAGAAGTTCGAGGATCGCCCTGGCCGACTCGCCATCGCCAGAGCCGGCCTCCGTCACGGCGGCGGCTGGCTGAGCCGCCGTCTGAGCCTTGGGCCGGACGGCAGGCAAGACCGGTTCCGGCACCCGCTTTTTGAACAAACCGAAGGCCATGACGTCTCTTAAAAGTTGAGCATCGGTGCGAAATCCTCTCATCCGAGCATGAAATCATGGTTAACAACTGCCTGATATTTCGGCGCGCGGCAGTACCGGCATACCCGGATGGGCTGTAAATCTTTGATTTCGGCCAATTGTCGGCCTATAAGGCCGCGCTTCACCCCCTACATCCCCGGGACGAATCCAAGAGACTCCGCATGGCCGGTCATTCCCAATTCAAGAACATCATGCACCGCAAGGGCCGGCAGGATGCGCAGAAGTCCAAGCTGTTCAGCAAGCTGGCCCGCGAAATCACGGTCGCCGCCAAGCTTGGAACGCCGGACCCGGCGATGAACCCCCGGTTGCGCGCGGCCGTGATCGCGGCGCGCCAGGAAAACATGCCGAAGGACAATATCGAGCGCGCCATCAAGAAGGCGATCGGCGGTGAGAGCGAGAGCTATGACGAGATCCGCTACGAAGGCTACGGCCCTGGCGGCGTCGCCATCATCGTCGAGGCGCTGACGGACAACCGCAACCGCGCCGCCTCCGACATCCGCTCCTACTTCACCAAGTCCGGCGGCAATCTCGGTGAAACCGGCTCGGTCGCTTTCATGTTCGACCGCACCGGCATCATCGAATACGATGCCAGCAAGGCCTCCGACGACGCGATGCTGGAAGCCGCGATCGAGGCCGGCGCCGACGACGTCGTATCCAGCGAAAGCGGCCACGAGATCTACGCCTCGCAGGAAACCTTTCGCGAGGTTGCGAAAGCGCTGGAAGCCAAGTTCGGCGAAGCCCGCAAGGCAGCGCTGACCTGGAAGCCGCAGAACACGGTCGCTGTCGACGATGAGACCGGCGAGAAGCTGTTGAAGCTGATGGATCTCTTGAACGAGCACGACGACGTGCAGAACGTCTACGCCAATTTCGAAGTCTCCGACGCGCTGGTCGCCAAGATGGGCGGGTAGGCTGTCGTCCCTGCGAACGCAGGGACCCATACGCCGCGGCTTCTCCGTAGCGTGATGGGATAGTTACTTCGTGAAACAATCAAAGCCGGTGGCTATGGGTCCCTGCGTTCGCAGGGACGACGATGGTTCGACGATTAAGGCGCATTAACCCTCCGGCACGACAGCCCGCATCCAGGGGATTTCCGTTCTCTTTATGTTTCGTTCATCCGGCTCTGGCGTTATCACTACGCCATGACATCCCCACCGATTCGCCACCCCGTCCGGATTATCGGCATCGACCCCGGCCTGCGCCGCACCGGCTGGGGCGTGATCGAGACCGAGGGCAACCGGCTCGTCTTCGTCGGCTGCGGCTCGGTGGAGCCGCCGGACAACCTGCCCATAGCGAGCCGCCTGCTCGCGATCCATGAGGGGCTCGCCGCCGTGCTCGGCGATTTCAGGCCGGCGGAAGCCGCGGTGGAGCAGACTTTTGTCAACAAGGACGGCGTGGCGACGCTGAAGCTCGGCCAGGCCCGCGGCGTCGCCATGTTGGCGCCCGCGATGTTCGGCATATCGGTTGCGGAATATGCGCCCAACCAGGTCAAGAAAACCGTGGTCGGCGCCGGCCACGCCGACAAGAACCAGATCGCGGTGATGCTGAAGATATTGCTGCCGAAGGCCGAACCGAAATCCGCCGACGCCGCCGACGCGCTGGCGATCGCCATCACCCATGCCCACCACCGCCAGAGCGCGGCGCTGCGGATGAAAGTGGCGAGCGCATGATGAGCCGTGGCCATGTAATGCCAAGTGAGGAGAGCACACTCATCAGGCTCCCTCCCCCCTTGCGGGGGAGGGTTGGGGAGAGGGGTAAGCCCCGGGCTCCGATCAAAGTCGTGCGGCGACAATCCATCAACGAACGCCGCAAGATGATGAGTGAGGATGCGAGTGCTTCGCCTCAGACAACTGAGCAAGCGGCACCCCTCTCCCTAACCCTCCCCCGCAAGGGGGGAGGGAACCCGTCCGCTAGTGCGCCCCTCGCTAACGTTGGGTCCACCATCGCGAGCGAGTTGCCCCAATGATCGGCAAACTCAAAGGCCTGATCGATTCTTACGGCGAGGATTACGTGATCCTCGATGTCGGCGGCGTCGGCTATCAGGTGCATTGTTCCTCGCGCACGCTGCAGGCGCTGCCGTCGCCCGGTGAGGCTGCGGTGCTGTCGATCGAGACCTATGTCCGCGAGGATCAGATAAAACTGTTCGGCTTCCGCACCGATACCGAGCGCGAGTGGTTTCGCCTGCTGCAGACCGTGCAGGGCGTCGGCGCCAAGGTCGCGCTCGCCGTGCTGTCGACGCTGCCGCCGGCTGAACTCGCCAATGCGATTGCGCTGCGCGACAAGGCCGCGGTGTCGCGCACACCCCCCGGCGTCGGGCCAAAGGTCGCCGAGCGCATCGTCTCTGAATTGAAGGACAAGGCGCCCGCGTTCGCCAATGTCGATCCCGCCGTGGTGCATCTCGCCGGCGCCATCGACAGCCACCGCGCGCCGCGCCCGGTCACCGACGCGATCTCGGCTTTGGTCAATCTCGGCTACGGCCAGCCGCAGGCCGCCGCCGCCATCGCCGCCGCCTCGCGCAGCGCGGGCGAGAATGCCGAGACGGCCCAACTGATCCGGCTGGGCCTGAAGGAACTGGCGAAATAGGCTATGTTCGCCACTGACTGTCGAAGGAATGCGTTGCTGCCATGTTGAGCGAGAAAGACCAGGAACTAATTGCCGCCGCGATTGACGCAATCAGGCCGCGTTATCGCAACAAGTGGCAGGAGGTCGGCGCTGCGATGCGCACCCGCGACGGCCGCATCGTCACCGGTGTGAATATCGATGCCTATATTGGTCGGATCGCCGTCTGCGCGGAGGCGATCGCCATTGGGCGCGCCATCACCGAAACCGGCGATCGCGGCATCGAGACCATCGTCGCCGTGCGCCATCCGAAGCCGGACGAGCCCGGCAGTATCGCCGTGGTATCGCCCTGCGGCATCTGTCGCGAGCTGATCCACGATTACGATGCAAAGGCGCGGGTCATCGTTCCCGACAATGGTCGCGAGCCGAAGGTCGTCACCATCGGCGAGCTTTTGCCCAACAAGTACCGGAGGGGCAACGGGTGAACACCCCCTCCCGCATCGTCACGCCCGAGCGCCGGTCCGACGATGTCGGCGACACCGCGCTGCGTCCGCAATTGCTGTCCGAGTTCGTCGGCCAGGCGCAGGCGCGCAAGAATCTCTCAATCTTCATCGAGGCCGCGCGAAAGCGTGGCGAGGCGCTGGACCACGTGCTGTTCGTCGGGCCTCCCGGCCTCGGCAAGACCACGCTGGCGCAGATCGTCGCGCGCGAGCTCGGCGTAGGATTTCGTGCCACTTCCGGTCCCGTCATCGCCAAGGCCGGCGATCTCGCCGCACTGCTCACCAATCTCGAAGAGCGCGACGTGCTGTTCATCGACGAAATCCATCGCCTCAGCCCGGCCGTCGAGGAGGTGCTGTACCCTGCGATGGAGGATTTTCAGCTCGACCTCATCATCGGCGAGGGGCCGGCGGCGCGTTCGGTGAAGATCGATCTCGCAAAGTTCACTCTTGTCGGCGCCACGACGCGCGCAGGGCTGTTGACCAATCCGCTGCGCGACCGCTTCGGCATTCCGATCCGGCTGAACTTCTACACCGAGGAAGAGCTGGAGAAGATCGTCAGCCGCGGCGCCCGCGTGCTCAACATCGGCATGACGCCTGACGGGGCCAACGAGATCGCGCGCCGCGCCCGCGGCACGCCGCGTATCGCCGGCCGCCTGCTGCGCCGCGTACGCGATTTTGCATCCGCAGCCGACGCCAGCTCGGTCGACCGCGCCATCGCCGACCACGCGCTGAGCGCACTGGAAGTCGATGCCGCCGGCCTGGACGCCATGGACCGGCGCTATCTCACGACCATTGCGCTGAACTACGGCGGCGGCCCGGTCGGCGTCGAGACCATGGCGGCCGCGTTGTCCGAACCACGCGATGCAATCGAGGACATCATCGAGCCGTTCCTGATCCAGTGCGGCTATTTGCAGCGCACCCCGCGCGGCAGGCTCCTGACCTCGCACGCCTTCCGCCACCTGGGGCTTGCAGAGCCCGCACGCGATCCCGCCCAGTTCGGCCTGTTCGGCAATGGCGATAGCGACGACTGAGCGTTCGAATCCAATCCTTCCAGCGGTGCACGAAGGGCAAAATAGCCCGTGCGCCCCCGATGAACTGAAGGCGTGGCTGGACGCGCTGGCGGGGCAGAATCGCTGGTGAGAAGCTGCTGGAGGTCTGCTAACGTTCTGCACAAACGCACCCCAATTCGGGCCCAATCCGCCACCATGTTGGCGCTGCATCACGATTGGATCACATGTTAACACGCCGTCATTTCTTGAAGTCCATGGGTGGCCTGGGCGCGCTGGGCGCCTCAACCACCGCCTACGGTTTCAGCGCGCCGGTCGTCCGGCTTCGCGTCGAGCGGTACAATATCTCGCCGCCGCAATGGCCTGAAGGTCTCGAGCTCAGGATCGCCGCCATCGCCGACCTCCACGCCTGCGATCCCTGGATGTCGCTCGATCATATCGGTGAGATCGTCGAACGCACCAATGCGCTCAAGCCTGACATCGTTGTCATGCTCGGCGACTACGTGGCCGGACATCGCAAGGTGACGCGCTTCATTCCCGACGCCGAATGGGCGGGAGCGTTGGCCGGACTGAAGGCGTCGCTCGGCGTGCATGCGGTGCTCGGCAATCACGACTGGTGGGAAGACAAGGAAGTGCAGCGCAACGGGCAGGGGCTGCCGAGCGCGGGCCGTGCGCTGGAAGCGGTCGGTATCCCGGTGTACGAAAACGACGCGAAGAAGCTCAGCAAGAATGGTCACTCGTTCTGGCTCGCCGGTCTCGGTGACCAGCTCGCCTATGTGCCGGCGCGCCGCTTCAGGCCGCTCAAGCGGATCGGCGTCGACGATCTCGGCGCGACGCTGGCGAAGATCACCGACGACGCGCCCGTGGTTCTGATGGCGCATGAGCCTGACGTCGCGCGGCGCGTGCCCTCGCGCGTTGCGCTGCAGCTCTCCGGACACACCCATGGCGGCCAGGTGCGAATGCTGGGCTGGTCGCCGATCTCGCCGTCCGGCCAGCAGCTCGCCTACGGCCACATCAAGATGAACTGCGACGTCGTCGTCTCCGGCGGCCTCGGCTGCAGCATCATGCCGTTCCGCCTTGGGGTGCCCCCGGAAATCGTGCTGGTGACGCTGGGGGCGGGGCGGCCGGCGGTGGCGTAGTTTTGCTGCTCAACGTAACAGTTGCGCCATCTGTGCATTCGGTACCAAAGCTGTTACTTTGGACCTTATGGATTCATCCGCTGAACAAGCTAGGAAGTTCGCTGTGCTCAAGAGCCTTATCGAAGAGGGTATGGCTGACGTGGAGGCGGGGCGTGTTGTGCCTTGGGATCTGAAAGAGTTTCTCAGGCTGGCTCGCGAGCAAGTAAATCATTTGAAATGATTCCCTCCCTCGACGGCGAGATCCGCGACGGCCGCCATCACATGCAGGTCCGTGTCTATTACGAGGACACTGATTTTTCCGGCATCGTCTACCACGCCAATTACCTGCGTTTCATGGAGCGCGGCCGCACCAATCATCTGCGGCTGATGGGCGCCTCGCAGCATGCGCTGTTCGAGCAGGCGCAGGAGGAGACACCGGGCTTTGCGTTCGTGGTGCGCTCGATGCAGCTCGACTTCCTGCGGCCGGCGCGGATGGATGACGTCCTCGACGTGGTGACATGGCCAGTTGCTGTGAAGGGCGCTTCCATCACGCTGGCACAGGAGGTGCGGCGAGGTGAGGATGTCCTCATCAAGGCCGCGGTGCGCGTTGCCTTCATCAGCGAGGGACGGGCGAAGCCGATCCCGAAATCGCTGCGGTTGTTGATGAAGGCCGATCTGGCGCCGGAGTAAACCTTAGTTTTGACGCGTTTTCTTTACGCGAACCGGCGTCCACTTCGCTCGAAAACGCTATGGATATTGACTCTCTGTACCGATCGGTACAATCTTCCGGCGCCAACCCGGAGAAAACCTCATGTCGCGTCCGCCGCTGCCGCCCTTCACCCGCGAAACCGCAGCCCAGAAGGCGCGCATGGCCGAGGACGCCTGGAATTCGCGCGATCCGGTCCGGGTATCGCTGGCCTATACCGAGGACAGCCGCTGGCGTAACCGCGCCGAATTCTTCCAGGGCCGCGAGGCGATCGTCGAATTCCTCACCCGCAAATGGGCGAAGGAGCATGACTACCGCCTGATCAAGGATCTCTGGGCGTTCGATCAGAACCGCATTGCCGTGCGCTTCCAGTATGAGTGGCACGACGATGCCGGGCAGTGGCATCGCTCCTACGGCAACGAGCAGTGGGAGTTCGACGAACACGGCCTGATGCGGCGGCGCGAGGCCAGCATCAACGATATCGCCATCAAGGAAAGCGAGCGTCGCTTCCATTGGCCGGCCCCGGGTCCGCGCCCGGCGGATGTCGCGGGACTGAGCGAGAACCCGCTATGATCAGATGCTGAAAAGAGGTGTCGAACGTGGAGAGGTACTGCGCGCGCTCGGCGAGGTGTTTCGCGCGCATGGCTACGAGGGCGCCTCGCTGACGCTGATCACGGAGGCTACCGGGCTCGGCAAGGGCAGCCTCTATCATCTGTTCCCCGGCGGCAAGGAGCAGATGGCCGCCGAGGTGCTGGCCGAGATCGATGGCTGGTTCGAACTTCATATCTTCGCCCCCTTGCGCACCGCCGACGATCCCGCGCGCGCCATCGCTGCGATGATCGCTGGCGTCGATCAATATTTCCACTCGGGCGATCGCGTCTGCCTGGTCGGCATGGTGGCGCTCGGCTCGGCGCGCGACAGTTTTGCCGAAGCGGTCGATGGCTATTTCGCGCGCTGGCAAACGGCGCTGGCGCAGCTCTTGCGGCGATCCGGGCTCACGAACAGCCAGGCGCAGCGGCGCGCCGAGGATGCGTTGCTCACCATTCAGGGCGCGCTCGTGCTGGCACGGGCGCGGGGCGACGCCAAAGTTTTTCGTCGCGCGTTGAGCGATCTGACGAAGCGGCTGCTGGCGCCGCCGGCGTGACGGCTTATCGTCTGCGTTCCCCGGATGCTGCGCAGCGCGCTCGGGATCGCGCTTCGCGCGACTCCGGCGGTGCGCTGCTGTTCCGGGGTCCACTGCATGCCGTGAAATAGGTCCCGGCTCTGCGGTGCATCACCAAGGGGGTGCTGCACCGCGTCCGGGACACGACGGCGCCCTACGCCGCTGCCTTATGCCGCGCCAGCTCGGCCTTGTAGAGTTCGAACTCCTCGGCGACCGCCTTTGCAATGCTCGGGCGGGCGCGCAGCCGCTCGTGATAGGCCTTCACTGCCGGCCACTTCGCCAGTTCGATCGGCGGCGTCGCCATCGTCCAGTTGATGATGGTGACGAGATAGGCATCCGCGACGCTGAAGTGATCGAGCAGGAATTCGCGGCCCTTCAGGTAGTTCTCGAGATAGTCGAGCCGCGACATATTCTTGTTCAGTGCATAAGTCTTTGCGTCCTGCGGCGCCGTTTTGTCGAGCAGCGGCACGAACAGCGCCTTGTGCAGTTCGGTGCCGATGAAGCACAGCCATTGATGCAGGCGGCTGCGCTCCTCAGCGGAGTTGGCCGAGATGCCGGCGCCCGGAAAGCGGTCGGCGACATATTGCAGGATCGCCGCGTTCTCCGTCAGCAGGGTCCCGTCGTCGGTGCGCAGCGTCGGCACCAGCCCGAGCGGGTTGACGGTGCGGAAATCCGAGCCGTCCTTCTGCACCACCTTGGTCTTGGGATCGACTTCGAGATAGTTGGCATCGACGCCGGCTTCATACAGCGCGATCCGGGTCGCCAGCGAGCAGGCGAGCGGCGAGAAATACAGGTCCATGATTTGCCTCCTTGGCGGTTGATCAATCGGCCGGCGTTCAAGGCGGGCAGGATTGATTTTTATACTGTTCCGCATAATATAGATCCGGTCAAGGAATTATTTGCGAAATGGTACAAAAAAGGAAGAAGCCTTCGGTCCCCCGGATCGACGCTCCCGTCCAGCCCAAGCGGCGGGGCCGCCCGCGCGCCTATGAGCCGGCCGTGGCGCTCGGCAAGGCGCTTGACCTGTTTCGGAAGGACGGTTTTGCGGCCACCTCGCTCGACGATCTCTCCGCCGCCACCGGCATGAACCGGCCGAGCCTCTATGGCGCGTTCGGCGACAAGCGCGAACTCTTCATCAAGAGCTACCGTCGCTATCGCGACGACGCGCGGGTCGCGATGGGGGACATCTTCCGGAACGAACTGCCGATCCGAAAACGCCTCGAACGCATCTACGCGGTGGCGCTCGACATCTATCTGTCCGGCGAATCCGGTCCGCGCGGGTGCTTCACCGTGATGACCGCAGCCTCCGAGGCCGTGCACGACCCCGATATCCGCGCGATGGTGCTGGAAGGCTTTGCCGAACTCGACAAGGCATTTGCCACCTGTTTCCGGCTCGCCCAGGAAAAGGGCGAGCTACCGGTGAGCGCCGACGCGACCGTGCTGGCGCAACTTGCCTCCGCCACCATTCACACCATCGCCATCCGCGCCCGCGCTCAGGTGCCGCGCAAGGAACTGGAGGCGATCGTCAACGGTGCGATCGACGTGATGGTCGGGGCGGCGAAATAACTCTCTCCGTCGTCCCTGCGAACGCAGGGACTTTTGAGTGGCGCGATCTTAGCGACCTGATTGTTTGAGATCGGCCGACACTCTATCCGTCGCCCCTGCGGACGCAGGGGCCCATAACCACTGCGCTTCGTCGTTGAAGCAAAGCCGTCTCGCCTTGTGCCATTTCCGCGGGCCGCGGCGTATGGGTCCCTGCGTTCGCAGGGACGACGACATCGTCAATAGCCCCGCTTTCGATCCACCACATTCTCCAGCGCGCCGCCTTCCTCAAACCGCGCGATCTGCTGCGCGACGTATTTCGATATCTCGTCGGGATCGGTATCGGCGGCATTGTGCGGGGTCAGCACCACCTTTGGATGGGTCCAGAACCGGCTGTCGGCGGGCAGCGGCTCGGTGGCATAGACGTCGAGCGAGGCGCCGCCGAGCGTGCCGTCATCGAGGCATTGCAAAATGTCGGCCTCGTTCTGCAGGCCGCCGCGGCCGGCGTTGATCACGACCGGCGCGCCGAGCGGGCTCGTGCGATTCAGTTTCTCAAACAGCCCGCGATTGAGAATGTGCCGCGTCTCCGGCGTCAGCGGCAGGAGGCATACCAGAATGTCGGTGCGCCGCAGGAATGCCTCGAGCTGCGCTTCGCCGTGAAAGCATTCGATGCCCTCGATCGTTCGCGGGCTGCGGCTCCAGCCTGCGACACGAAAGCCCAGCCGCCGCAGCACGTCGGCGGCGTCAGTGCCGAGCGTACCCAGCCCCATGATACCGACCGTAATTGCGCCCGCCGCCCATTGCGATTTCGGCGCCCAACGCTTTTCGCGCTGCGATTCCCGCAAGTACGGCTCCTGCCGGTGGTGCATCAGGACATGCAGCACGACATATTCGGTCATCCGCGCGGTGAGGTCGCCGACCGCGACGCGCACCAGCGGCACGTCAGGCAATGAGCGATCGGCCATCAGCGCATCGACGCCCGCGCCGAGATTGAAGATGACACGCAGGTTGGGGAAGGCGGCAAGCTCGCCCGGATGCGGCTTCCACACCGCCGCGTAATGCACCTCCGCTGGATCGAACGACGCATCCGGCAACAGTAGCACGGACCGCCCAGCGCAAACCTCGTCGAACCGGCTCTTCCAGCGCTGCGGCGACCAGTTTTCGGTCCCGCCATGCACCAGCAGCGCAAGCGCACCCTTCGTCATTGCCATTCCTTTCGCGTCGCCAACCCGGCGTGACCCGCCTCACATCGCGGACCGAGGTGTTTCTCTAGCCTCCTTTCATCCGACAAGGGAGACCTTGCATGGTCAATCAGAGTCGGGGCCGTCGGATGAAAACGCTCAGGTGCATCGTTCTCATTCTCGGTGTGTGCAGCCTTTGTTCCAAGGCGGCCATTCATGCCTACAGGCATTTCAATCCACCACCGCCGCCGATTGTAGGTCCCTGACGGCAGGCAGGGCATTTTCAAAATTTCTTCGACGCGCCTGTCGGCTCCGGGCATAATCGTTCGTCATCAAGACAACGGAGATGCTTGAGCCTCATGCTGTACGCCATTCTTTGCTATCACGATGAAGACACCGTCGGTTCCTGGACCAAGGAACAGGACGCCGCGGTCATGAAGAAATTGTCCGTTGTGCAGGACAAATTGACCAAACAGGGCCGGCTCGGCCCGGTCGCGCGTCTGTTGCCGACCACGGCGGCGACCACGCTGCGCAAGGACGATCCGCCGCTGGTGCTGGACGGCCCCTATGCCGAAACCAAGGAACAGTTGCTCGGCTTCTATCTCGTCGACTGCAAGGACCTCGACGAGGCGCTCGGCGTCGCCCGCGATCTCGGCGCGGCCAATCCCGGCGGCGCCTACGAGATCCGTCCCGTCGGCCACTTCACGGCGGGGAGCGTGCAGCCATGACCGATACTGCCTGGATCGATGCCGCACTGACTTCGGCTCGCCCCCAGGCGGTCGGCGCGCTGCTGCGCTATTTCCGTAACCTCGATACCGCCGAGGAAGCTTTTCAGAACGCCTGCCTGCGCGCGCTGAAGAGCTGGCCGCAAAACGGCCCGCCGCGCGATCCGGCGGCGTGGCTGATCATGGTCGGGCGCAATGTCGCGATCGACGACATCAGGCGCGGCAGGAAGCAGACGGCGCTGCCCGAGGATGAGGCGATCTCCGACCTCGACGACGCCGAGGAGGAGCTTGCCGAGCGGCTCGACGGCTCGCATTACCGCGACGACATCCTGCGGCTGTTGTTCATCTGCTGCCATCCGGACCTGCCGGCGACGCAGCAGATCGCGCTCGCGCTGCGCATCGTCTCGGGTCTCACGGTGAAGCAGATCGCGCGCGCCTTCCTGGTCTCGGAAGCCGCGATGGAGCAGCGCATCACGCGGGCGAAGGCGCGCGTCGCCGATGCCAACGTGCCGTTCGAAACGCCGGGCGCAGCGGAGCGCTCCGAGCGCCTCGCCTCCGTCGCCGCCATGATCTACCTGATTTTCAACGAGGGCTACTCGGCCTCTGGCGACACCGCCGAGATTCGCGCACCTTTGTGCGAGGAGGCCATTCGCCTGGCGCGGCTGCTGCTGCGGTTGTTCCAGAGCGAGCCCGAGATCATGGGGTTGACCGCGCTGTTGCTGCTGCAGCATGCGCGGGCAGATGCGCGGTTCGATGCCGATGGCGCCGTGATCCTGCTCGACGACCAGGACCGTTCGAAATGGAACAAGGCTCTGATCGCCGAGGGGCTGGCGCTGATCGACAAGGCGATGCGCCATCGCCGCAGTGGCCCCTATCAGGTCCAGGCCGCGATCGCCGCCCTGCATGCCCGCGCCGAGAAGCCCGAGGATACCGACTGGACCCAGATCGACCTGCTCTATGGCGCGCTGGAGATCATGCAGCCGTCGCCGGTGGTGACCTTGAACCGCGCGGTCGCGGTGTCCAAGGTGAAAGGGCCGGAAGCCGCGCTCGACATGATCGAGCCCTTGGCGGCGCGACTGTCGAACTATTTTCATTTCTTCGGCGTGCGCGGCGCCTTCCTGATGCAGCTCGGCCGCAACGACGAGGCCCGCGTGGCCTTCGACCGCGCCATCGCGCTCGCCAACACCTCGGCCGAAGCCGCCCACATCCGCATGCACCTCGACCGCCTGCAGCGCGACAGCCAGCCCCGCGGCAAGAAGGCCGGGAAGTAAGCTCTTCCTCTTATCCTCCCCTGGAGGGGGAGGATCGGTTCGCATGAAATGCGAACCGAGGTGGGGTGACGGTCTCTCCGCATCCAACAGAGCCCGAGTTGAGAGATCACCCCACCCCGTTTCGCATTTCGCTGCGCTACATGCGAACCGACCCTACCCTTCCAGGGGAGGGTGATGCACACCGCGAGCAATGATCATGCCGGGACTAGCCCGGGGCATTACGGCGTCCTTGTCGAAAAATTTCGCTCACCCTGTCGGTTTCCGCTACCCCCGTTCGTCTTGAATCCGAGCAGCCATTCAAGACAACGGGGACCGATCATGACCGTCATCGCCGAGACCGCGCCTGTCTCAAACCCGGCACGCTGGACGGGCCGCATCCTCTCCGGCCTCGTCATCCTGTTCCTTCTGATCGACGGCGCCATCAAGCTGGTGCCGTGGCCGGTCGTCACCGAAACCATGGACCGAATGGGTTACGGTTCGAGCGACGCGCTGATGCGCGGCCTCGGCGCCATCACCATCGTCTGCACCGTGCTCTACGCCATTCCGCCGACCTCGATCCTAGGGGCCATCCTGCTCACCGGCTATCTCGGCGGCGCGATCGCTTCGCATGTGCGGATCGATAGCCCCCTGCTTACGCACACGCTGTTCGGGCTCTATCTCGGCCTGATGCTGTGGGGCGGGCTGTGGCTGCGCGACAAGAACCTGCGCAGCTTGATCCCCCTTCGCCGCTGATTAGCTTCAACCGATTGTTCACGGAGCTCGACATGCTGGAAGTCATTACCGTTATCGCCGCCATATTGGCGATTGCCGTCGCCATCGTGCTCATTCTCGCCGCGACCAAGCCGAATACGTTACGGGTACAGCGCGCGATCAGCATCAAGGCGCCGGCGGAAAGGATATTTCCGCTGATCTCCGACTTTCAGCAGTGGCGGAGCTGGTCGCCCTACGAGCAGAAGGACCCGGCGATGAAGCGCACCTATAGCGGTGCGGAGCGCGGCAAGGGTGCCGTCTATGCCTGGGACGGCGACAAGAATGTCGGTTCCGGCCGCATGGAAATTCTCGAGGCCGCGGCGCCGCAGAAAATCGTCATCAAGCTCGATTTCTTCAAGCCGTTCGAAGGCCACAACACCGCCGAGTTCACAATGCTGCCGCAGGGCGATGGCACCCATGTCACATGGCTGATGCATGGTCCGGCGAACTTCATGTCGAGGCTGATCCAGGTGTTCATGAACCTGGATCGCATGATCGGCAGGGATTTCGAAGCTGGTCTCGCCAATCTGAAGACGCTCACCGAAAAATGAGTGTTGCCGCGCTCGTGTCCCGGACGCGGCGCACCGCGAAGTGGTGCGCTGCAGAGCCGGGACCCAATTGATGGACCCCGGAACAGCAGCGCATCGCCAACGCGCTGCACTTCATCCGGGGAACGCCGCGGACGCGACTGATCGACAACCAAAGGAGCCACCGATGCAGGTCAATCCCTATCTGTTTTACAACGGCAATTGCGAGGAAGCGCTGAACTATTATCAGAAGGTGTTGGGCGCTCGGATCGAAGCGAAGATGCCGTATGGCGAGGGGCCCGCCGACATGCCGGTCCCGGCGGACTGGAAAACCAAGATCATGCATGCCCGCATCACCATCGACGGCGAAGTGCTGATGGCCTCCGACGCGACGCCCGGCGATTACCATCAGCCGCAGGGCATGTCGGTTGCGCTGGCGGTCGAAGATCCCGCCGACGCCGAACGCCGCTTCAATGCGCTCGCCGAGGGCGGCACGATCAGGATGCCGTTCGGCAAGACCTTCTTCTCCAACGGCTTCGGCATGTGTGTCGACAAGTTCGGCATTCCCTGGATGGTGAACTGCCCCAAGGAAGATATGTGAGCGCAAATTCGTAGCCGTAGGGTGGGCAAAGCCAACGGGTCGCGCGAACGCGCGCCCAGCGACGAGCGCAAGGGCGCTCGCGGAGTGATGACAGGCTCCGCGTGCCCACCATTCGCGCCACAAGGAAGATGGTGGGCACGGCGCGAAGTGCGCCTTAGCCCACCCTACACAGCGACGAATCCTATCTGCACCTTGGATAGATCGCCGCCAGGTCACGCCCGCGCAGCAGCAACATCCGCGACGTCAGTCCACCGTGCCGGCTGATCCAATCCCGCACCTGGTCGGGATAGGCTGCCTGCACCGCGCGCGAGGCTTCCGGCTCGGCATAGATCCGGCCGCGGCCGTCGATCGAGCGCGCGGCGTGGAATCCGAGGACTGCCCGGCGCGTCACGCAGATGCGCTCGGCCGGCACCGTCATCAGCACCAGCGTGCAGGCGGACAGGCATGGCCCGTCGATCACCACCCGCTCCCCGGTCTCGCGCACGCGATCGAACAGTTCGAGAAACGGCCCGACCTGTCCGCCGGGACTGGCGAGAATGCGAATCTCGGCCCGCACCGGCATAATTGCCGCCAACAGCGCGGCGGCGACAACGATGAGCTTGATGACCGCCATTCCCATGTGCAGCTCCTCCGTCAGCACTGCCCCCGGCCCAGTTACGCTGGGACATGTGGCAAGGTTTGGTCAAGCGTCCGCGTCGGAGACCCCCGGGCCCGGTAAGGTTGCCAACCCCGGCGTGGCAGGTGAGTGCGGCGCGCGCCAGCAGGATCCATGGTAACAAGGCGGCGGTGTCCACCGTAGCTTCACGAGCCACGCGGAACCGGGCTTACGGTCGCCGAGAAGCGCAGCGCTGCTTATCGAAATTGCCGCGCAGCCCAGCGGAACGAACTGTGCAGCCCTTCGTTGTGGACCGCATGGATCATTTCTTTCTCAGCATTATCTGTGCGGGCATTTTATTGCTCGTGACGGCGTTCGCACTGGGAACGCCGAGTATGCGAGCGGATGTTCCACTGGAAAGGACGGTGTTGCTGCATCGCGGCGCGCTGAACAATGATCTGCCTCCTCGATCCAGCAATGACGGGCCGCCAGCCAAGGTCATTCGTACTGGGCTCTGATCCGCACTCCAAGCAACACAGCCACCGAGGAACTACCCGTTCCGCCGCTGGCCCCGCAGCGTCGGCAGACCGATGCCGGCGGCATCAAAACCGCCATCGACTGCGAGGATCTGCCCGGTGATGTAGCTCGCGCGATCGCTGCACAAGAAAAAGATCGCTTCCGCCAGTTCCTCTTCGAGGCCATACCGGTTGAGCGGAATGGCGTCGTGATAGTCGGCGCGGATTTCCGGCGTGTGGACCTGCTTTGCCATCGCGGTCTCGACCGGGCCGGGCGCTACGGCGTTGACGCGAATGCCGAGTGAAGCGAGTTCTACGGCTAGCTGCTTTGTCAGATGCGCGAGCCCCGCCTTGCTGGTGCCGTAGGCCGAGCGCAGCGTGGAGGCGCGCACTGCCGAGATTGACGTGACGTTGACGATCGCGCCGCCGCCATGTTCGCGCATCAAGGACGCCGCCGCCTTGGTGCACAGGAATGGGCCGGTGAGGTTGACCTGCAGGATGCGGTTCCAGTCGTCATCCGAGGTGTCGAGCAGCGGCGCGAACACCGCGATCCCGGCATTGTTGACCAGCGCGTCGAGCCGGCCGAAACGCTCGCTCACCGCCGCCACAGCGTTCGCCACCGCCTTGCCGTCGGAGACGTCGCAATGCAGCGCCAGCGTATTGTCGGGGTCGGCGAGGCCTTCGACCGCGCCGCGCAGCAATTCGCCTTCGATGTCGAGCAGCGCTACCTGCCAGCCCTCGGCGAGAAAGCGTTTCGCCGTCGCAAGCCCGATGCCGCGCGCGGCGCCGGTGACGAGAGCAACTTTTTGCGGGGAGGGGGGCATGGGCGGGTCCGTTTGCGAGAGAGAAGATTTCCCGCTCCTATAACCCAGCCCCCGTCGCATGTCCCGGCGACAGTGATGCAGACTTCAGCGCTGCCGGCTGAGCCCGGCATAGCAATCCGGTACGGGCGGCTGTCCCGTACCTGACGCATTCGATGATGGTATCTAGCCGCCCGCGCGCTGCGCGATCGCCTTCGCTTCCGCGGCGGCGCGCTGCATGTTGGCCGACATCTCGCCGGTCACCGTGCTCTGCTCCTCGACTGCGGCCGCGGTGGCGGTGACATATTCGCTGACGCCCTGGATCGCACTCTTGATGCTGTCGAGCGCGCCGACGACGTCGCCGGAGATGCCGTTGAGATTGCTGATCTCCTGGCCGATCTTGTCGGTCGCCTGCTTGGCCTGGGTGGCGAGGTTCTTGACCTCGGAAGCCACCACGGCAAAGCCGCGTCCGGCCTCGCCGGCGCGCGCCGATTCGATCGTCGCATTGAGCGCCAAGAGGTTGATCTGGCCGGTGATGTTGCCGATCAGCTCCACGATGCCGCTCATCGCCTGCGCCGCTTCGTTCAGCCGCTGCGCCTGGGCGTCGGCCGCCTCGACCCGCCCGACCGCGGTCGCCGCCGTCTCGCGCGACTTGGTCATGGCTTCGGAGATTTCCCGGACCGAGGCGTTCAGTTCCTCGGCGCCTGCCGCCACCGATTCCATCATGCCGCGCACGCGCTCGTTGCCCATCCGGACCAGCACCTGCGCGGTGGTGTCGGTGGCGTATTTCACCACCTTGAACGGCTTGCCGTTGAGGTCGAGGATCGGATTGTAGGACGCCTGGATCCAGACCTCCTTGCCGTTCTTGCCGATCCGCTTGTATTCGGCCGCCTGATATTCCCCGCGGTTGAGCGCCGCCCAGAATTCACGATAGGCCGCGCTGTCGCGCTCCGTCTGCTCGACGAACATGCTGTGGTGCCGGCCGCGGATCTCGTCCAGCGCGTAACCGACTGTCCGGAGGAAGTTCTGGTTGGCGCCGATGATGGTACCGTCCATCTTGAACTCGATCACGGCCTGCGCCTTGCCGATGGCGGCAATCTGGCCGGCGAGATCGGCGGTCGAAAGTTTCTGGCTGGTGATATCGGTGGCGAATTTCACCACCCGGAACGGCTTGCCCTTCTCATCGAGCACGGGGTTGTAGGAGGCGAGAATCCAGACTTCCTTCCCGCCCTTGCCGATCCGCTTGTACTCGGCCTGTTGGCTTTCGCCGCGGTTGAGGCCCGCCCAGAACTGCCGGTAGGCGGCGCTGTCGCGCTCCGACGGACCGACGAACATGCTGTGATGCTTGCCCTTGATTTCGGCGAGCGCGTAGCCCATCGCTTTCAGGAAGTTGTCATTGGCGGTGA
Organism: Bradyrhizobium sp. AZCC 1578; assembly: GCF_036924675.1. NCBI lineage: Bacteria > Pseudomonadati > Pseudomonadota > Alphaproteobacteria > Hyphomicrobiales > Nitrobacteraceae > Bradyrhizobium > Bradyrhizobium sp. AZCC 1578. The sequence continues at coordinate 3,098,455 of NZ_JAZHRZ010000001.1, read as the reverse complement.
TGACGGTGCCGTCCATCTCGAACGCAATGACCGCCTGCGTACGGTTTATCGCGGCGACCTGGCTGGCATCCTCCATGCTCTTGATCTTGCGGGCAGTGATGTCGGTCGCGAATTTCACGATCTTGCAGGGTTTGCCGCTGCCGTCGAGCACGGGGTTGTAGGTCGCCTGGATCCAGACTTCCTTACCGCCCTTGCCGATCCGCCTGTATTCGGCGGCCTGGTATTCGCCGCGCTTGAGCGCTGTCCAGAAGTCGCGATACGCTTGGCTGTCGCGCTGCGACGGATCGACGAACATGCTGTGATGCTTGCCCTTGATTTCGCCGAGCGAGTAGCCGAGGGCCTTGAGGAAATTGTTGTTGGCGGTGAGAATCGTGCCGTCCATGCCGAACTCGATAACGGCCTGCGAGCGGCCGAGAGCGTCGGCAAGCGCTTTGTCTGTCGAGGAGCTCTTGAGAAATTGAAACACCGTAGGCCTCATTGCATGGGTAAATGACGAGGCTGCTGGTTAATGCCGCCGAGCCCCCTTGTCCGAGCCACGTTTGATCAAATGAAAAAAGAATGCGTTAACGATATTCTCCGTAAGATGACGGATAGCATCGCGACGTAATGCTGATCTTAGGGAATGTTCCCCCGCGCGACGCCCGCGCCGAGGAGCATGCGGCCGGGGACCCTTGGCTATCTTCCGTTCACGACGCTTTCATACGCTGCCTGCAGTCGCTCACCGACCGAAGGACCGCTACGCCTGCGCCGTTTGGCGCCGAGATGGCTCTCGCGCAACTCGTCCATGAATTCGGCCCACATTTTCGGTCCGCCCTCGCTGAGCAGCCGTGCGCGGATGCCGAGTTCCTCGGTGACGGGTAGATATTTGTAACCCCAGGCCGCCATCTGCGCGAGAACGGGCAAGAGCTCGATGCCTTGCTCCGTCAGCGAATAGATTCCCTTCTGCTTGTGCGTGGGATCGTCCTCGCGGGTGATGATGCCCTGCTCAAGCAGGGTCTTCAGCCGGTCGGCGAGGATGTTGGAGGAGATGCCTTCCTCCGATTTGGTCAGAAGCTCGCGAAAATGCCGCCGGTTGCCGAACATCATGTCGCGGATGATCAAAAGGCTCCATTTGTCGCCGAGCACTTCCAGCGAAAGATTGATCGGGCAGCCGGAGCGCTGGGCATCGGTCATGGTCGTCTCCAAAGGCGGGCACCAAGGCACCCTCAAAAAACTGCTTGCAATATTGCACCAGTTCGGTCATCCTGCAACCAGTTGCAATTCGCAATCAGTTTAGGGAGAGATCGCAATGGCGAACTTGATCATGTGGAACCTGATGACGCTGGACGGCTTCGTTGAAGGCCCGAACCGCGACATTTCCTGGCATTCCGACGTCTGGGGCGAGGAGCTGGAGCAATTGTCGATCGAGCAGATGACCGCCGCCGGCGGATTGCTGTTCGGCCGCGTCACCTATGAGCTGATGGCGGGCCACTGGCCGAGCGCGACAGGCAAGGTTGCCGACTTCATGAATGCCGCGCCGAAATATGTCTTCTCGCGCACGGTGAAGAAATCCGATTGGAACAACACCCAGGTGTTCAGCGCCGATGTGCCGGAGACCGTCGCACGGCTGAAGCGCGACAGCGCCAAGGACATTTTTCTGTTCGGCAGCGCCGATCTCGCCAGCAGCCTGATCCCGCATGGGCTGATCGACGAGTTCCGTATCGCGGTAAGCCCTGTCATCCTCGGCGGCGGAACGCCGCTGTTCAAGCCGGGCGAAAAGGTCAAGCTGAAGCTGCTCGACAGCCGGCCGTTGTCGACCGGCATCGTGATCCTGCGCTACGTGCCGGCGCCATAAATGTCGGCATCACCAGACGCGGATCGTCTTGCAAACGGCAAACCGGAGTTTTCCATGTCGCTGACGCTGCACTTCCACCCGCTGGCCTCGTTCTGCTGGAAGGCGCTGATCGCGCTCTACGAGAACGACATTCCGTTCCGGCCGAATCTCGTCGATCTCGGCAATCCGGCCGAGCGCGCCGCGCTGCTGAAGCTGTGGGGGATCGGCAAGTTCCCGGTGCTGCGCGACGATGCACGGGATCAGACCGTGCCGGAATCCAGCATCATCGTCGAATATCTCGATTCATACTATCGCGGCCGCGCCCGGCTTATTCCCGACGATCCCGTCCGCGCCTTGCAGACCCGGCTGCGCGACCGCTTCTACGATCTCTATGTGCATCTGCCGATGCAGAAGATCGTGACGGACCGGCTGCGGCCCGAGGGCAAGCGGGACCCGTACGGCGTCGAGGAGGCGCGGGCGCAGTTGCACATTTCCTATGCCATGATCGAGCAGCAGATGGAGAACGGCGGCTGGGCGATGGGCCAGGATTTCAGCCTCGCCGATTGCGCGGCAGTGCCGTCATTGTTCTACGGCAACATGGCGGTGCCGTTCGGCGAAGCGCAGAAAAACCTCAGCGCCTATCTCGAACGGCTGAAAGTGCGCCCCTCCGTCGCGCGTGTGTTGAAGGAGGCCGAGCCGTATTTCCAGATGGTGCCCAAAGAGCCCTAAAGGAGCGCTGAATGGCCGAAGCAAACAAGGCGGAGACGATCCGCAAGATCTTCGCAGCTTATCTGTCCAACGATCGCCAATTCGTCGAGAATGCCTTCAGCGAGGATTTCCGCTTCACCAGTCCGTTCGATGACAACGTCGATAAGGCGACCTATTTCGCGCGCTGCTGGCAGAACAGCGACTGGATCGAACGGCACGAGCTGGAGCGGATTCTCGTCGACGGCGATCAAGCCTTTGTGACCTACCGCTGCACGGCCAAGGGCGGAAAGAGCTTCCGCAATACCGAATTCTTCGTGTTCGACGGCGACAAGGTAAAGCGCATCGATGTCTATTTCGGCGCGGCCTACCAGGATGGCAGGCCGGATCGTCGTGGCGGAGAGGCCGGTTGCAATTCCGAGAGGAGCATAAGCCATGCCGACAAATTCAAATGCCGGTGGACTGTCGAGATCGCGGCTCGGCCGTTTGCATGAGGTCCTCTCGGGGCATGTCGAGCACGGCGGTGTTCCCGGCCTGGTGGCGCTGGTCAGCCGCCGCGGCGAAATTCATGTCGATGCCATGGGAAGCATGGCGATCGGCGGCACGCCGATGCAGCGCGACAGCATCTTTCGCATCGCTTCCATGACAAAGCCGGTGACGGCGGCGGCCGCGATGATCCTGGTCGAGGAATGCAAATTGCGGCTCGATGACCCGGTCGATGCCTTTCTGCCGGAATTGGCCGACCGCAAGGTGCTGCGTGCGATCGACGCAGCCATCGACGATACGATGCCGGCGAAGCGCGCCATCACGCTGCGCGATCTCCTGACCTTCCGGCTCGGCCTTGGCATGATCCCGATATTTCCCGATCGCTATCCGATCCAGAAGGCGATTGCGGAAGCGGGCTTTGCGCCTGGGCCGGTGTTTCCCTCGTTTCCACCGGACGAATTGATGCGCCGCTACGGCACGCTGCCGCTGATCTATCAGCCCGGCGAGCGCTGGCTCTACAACAGCGGCAGCGAAATCCTCTCCGTGCTGATCGCGCGCGTCGCGGGCATGAGCCTTGCAAATTTCCTGGGCGATCGCATCTTCGCGCCGCTCGGCATGAAAGACACCGGCTTCCACGTGCCCGAGGAAAAGCGCGCCCGGCTCACGACCGCCTATGCGCGCGATCAAGCGAGCGGCGAATTGAAAGTGTTCGATGATCCTGCCACCGGCAAATATGCAAGCCCGCCGGTGTTCGAGAATGGCGCCGCCGGATTGGTGTCGACTGCCGACGATTTCAACGCGTTTGCCCAGATGCTGCTGAATGGTGGCCGGCTCGGCAGGGAACGCATTCTGTCGCGTCCGTCGGTTGAACTGATGACGAGCGATCAACTCACCTCCGAGCAAAAGCAGGGTTCCGAACTCTTTTTCGGCGACAACAGCGGCTGGGGTTTTGGCGTCTCGGTCTTCACCCGGCGTGACGATCTCGCTCATACGCCCGGCCGTTTCGGCTGGTACGGCGGCTACGGCACGTCCTGGTATTCCGACCCCAGCGAAGGCCTCACCGGGATCGTCCTGACCCAGCGAATGCTGGAATCGCCGCAGCCGCCGCGGGTAATGACCGACTTCTGGACCTCGGCCTATCAGGCGATCGACGATTGACCGGCCGGCTGGTCAAATTACTTCCGAAATAATTTTGCAGGACATGTCGGCGGCGTAAAAGCCCGCTCGTCTTGTTGACGAAGGCCGACGCGGCAAGTGGCTGGCCCAAGAAGATCAATACGGAGAATGACGATGCGATTCATGGTGATTGTGAAGGCAAACAAGGATTCGGAAGCAGGCGTGATGCCGACTACGGAACAACTGGCGGCGATGGGCAAATTCAACGAGGAGTTGGTCCAGGCGGGCATGATGGAAGCGGGCGAGGGCCTGCATCCGACCTCGAATGGTGCGCGGATCAGGTATGCAGGCGGGCAGGGCAGTGCCAGCCGCGGTCCGTTCCCGCACTCGGGTGATCTCGTCGCCGGCTTCTGGCTGATCAACGCCAAATCGCTCGATGAAGCGATCGGCTGGATGAAGCGCGCGCCGTTCGGCGATGGAGACGAGGTCGAGATCCGCCAGGTGTTTTCGACCGAGGATTTCGGCGAAGCCCTCACGCCTGAACTTCGCGAGCAGGAAGAGCGGCTGCGGGCGCAGACTGCGAAGAAATAATTCTCCCGTCATTCCGGGCGATGCGAACCATCGAACTATGGTGCGCCATTGCGCACCTGAGAATCCAAGGATTCCCCGATCTGCAATTGCACATCTGAGGTCTGGTCCTTCGGACCATCCCGGAATGACCACACCCGAACAAGGACACCCACCATGCGATTCATGATGCTGATGATCCCCTTGGGCTATGAGACCGCGCCGCCGGACGTTCAGCTCGACCCTGAACGGGTCAAGGCGATGATGAAATACAACGAGGCGCTGAAGGAGGCCGGCGTGCTGATCGCGCTCGACGGGTTGCATCCGCCCTCGATGGGTGCGCGGGTCTCCTTCGCCACCGGCAAGCCCGTCGTTACCGACGGCCCGTTCACGGAGGCCAAGGAAGTGCTCGGCGGCTACTGGATGATCAACGTGAAGTCGCGCGAGGAGGCGATCGAGTGGGCGAAGAAGTGCCCGGCGTCCGAAAACGAGATCATCGAAATCCGCCAGGTGCAGGAAATCGGTGATTTCTCGGAGGAAGTGCAGCAGGCCGCCAAAGGCTTCGAGGAGCTGCAGAAGGGAAATGCGCACAAGGCGCGGTGAACCTGGAGTAACTGGGCTCCGCGCGCCGTCAAGTCGACAGGCCTATCGCAATCCGTCAACCGCAAGGGAGGAGAAACCTCATGAGCACCAACGATACGTTCCTCGCCGTCTTCCTCGGCAGCAAGACCAGTGCGAAAATGGCGGCCTGGAATGCGCTGCCGGAGGCTGAGCGGCGCGCCAGGGAGCAGCAGGGAATAGCGGCATGGAAGGCCTGGGTCGAAAAGCACCAGGCGGCGCTCGTCGCCATGGGCGGCCCGCTCGGCAAGACCAAGAAGGTCGATTCAAACGGTATTGCCGACGTCGCCAACGAGATGGGCGCCTTCACGGTGGTGTGCGCCGGCTCGCATGAGGACGCCGCAAAGATGTTCGAGAACCACCCGCACTTTACGATCTTTCCCGGCGAGCGCGTGGAGATCATGCCGGTCCTTCCGATCCCGGGCGGTTAGACCGGGGCGGCTGGAATCGTCGGAATTTGCGCCGCCCGTACGCCGTTAATCTTGATGAACACCAGTTAACGGCCTCAAATTAAGTGACCTTTACGGCCACCTCATGTAAAAGCCTTTAACATGAGCTGGCAAAAGGACCGCCGCGGCGAGCGTGGCTACCATCACGGCAATCTGAAAGAGGCATTGCTGCAGGCGGCGCTCGACCTGATTACGCAAAAGGGCCCGGCCGGCTTCACCTTTGCGGACGCCGCACGCATGGCCGGCGTCAGTCCGGCCGCGCCCTACCGCCATTTTCGCGACCGCGACGAATTGCTGTCCTCGATCGCGCAGCGCGGCTTCGAGCAGTTTGAGGCGCTGCTGACGCAGGCCTGGGACGACGGCCGCCCCGACACGGTCACGGCGTTCGAGCGGGTCGGCAAGGCCTATCTCGCCTTCGCGCGCAACGAGCCGGCGTTCTATTCGGCGATGTTCGAATCCGGGATTCCAGTCGATTCCAACCCGACATTGATGGCTGCGAGCGAGCGCGCATTCGCCATTATCCGCGCTGCCGCCGAGCGGCTGGCGGCGATGACGCCGCCCGGAACGCCGCGGCCGCCGGCGATGATGATGGCGCTGCATATCTGGTCGATGTCGCACGGCATAGCCTCGCTGTTCGGCCGCGGCGACGCCGCGCGCCGCAAATTGCCGATGTCGCCGGAAGAACTGTTGGAAGCGGAAGTGCTGATTTATCTGCGCGGCCTCGGCTTCCCGACCGACCGCCGGCCGTCAGACCAGAAACCGTCCGGCCCGCCGCCGGTGCCGCCGGAAGGTGGCGCGCCCTCAGGCCCTTGGGGAACCCGCAAATAATTTTTCGAAGGTGCGTCCAGCCGCGCGCTTGACAAAAACGCGGGATGGTTTAGGTATGTAAATGTTATTTACATTCACAACGGCGTGATCGCCGTCATGGAGAGGGAAATGGCCTACACCGCAGATGTCAATCGATGGCGCGGTCCGACGGAACAGACCTATCGACCGCATATGCTTGAGAGCCCCTGGCACCCCGGCTGGATCGTGGTGACTATCCTCGGCTTCATCATCTGGTGGCCGATCGGGCTTGCCCTTCTCTTTTTCACACTAGGGAGCAGAAAAATGGGTTGCTGGAGCCACGGAGACCGCTGGCAGAACAAGATGGAGCGGATGCAGTACAAGATGGACCGGATGCGCGACCGCATGGAGCGCCGCGGCTTTGGCGGCTTCGGCTTCGGCCCGCCGTCCAGCGGCAACCGCGCCTTCGACGAGTACCGCATGGAAACCCTGCGCCGGCTCGAGGAAGAGCAAGTCGAATTCAAGAATTTCCTCGAGCGTCTGCGCCACGCCAAGGACAAGGAAGAGTTCGACGCCTTCATGGCGCAGCACAAGCAGCGCCCGACCCCGCCGAACGACCAGCCGCAGCAGGGCTGAGCTCGAAATGCGCATTCAGCCGCGGGCGTGATGCCCCCATGACGCCTGACGGCGGATACAACCGCCCATCTGCGAGAAGCAGGTGGGCGGTTTGTTTTGCATGGACGGCAACCTTGAAACGCTGTAACTGCGGCGGCGTTCGTCCTATAATCGGCAAATGATGTTCCTTGGAATGATGCAGCGAATGCTCGGAATGGCGGTCGTCTTGGCCGTGCTTTCGTTCGTTCCGTCTGCAGCCAAGGCCCATTCTGGTCATCAACATCATGCCGCGCATCACGCGAGTGTTGCATCCATTGCGACGGCAAGCACCCATCACCAGGCCACTCTCTCCGCCGCGGCGGAGGCGAAGCTGGACCAGGATGGAGATCAAGCGTCCCCGGAAAGACCCTGCATGGGCGGGTGCTGCTCCTCGGCCTTCGGCTCGTGTTGCCCTTCGGGACTTCCCAGTGCATCGCTGTTCATTCCTTATCTGCAGAAAATCTCGCGCTTAGGTTTTCCGCCGTCGCAGGCGGGGGTACGCCGCACCCCGGAATCTTTCGAGCGTCCTCCCAGAACGTCCCTCTGAGTGCTGAATCCGCGTGAGCGCGCCCGCGTGTGGCGCTTCTCGCGGCACGAATCTCGAGTGAGGACGACTGCCATGTTTCGAAAGTTTCGGCGCATCTCGCGCGCCATCGCCTTTGCCGTTGTTGCGACCTGCGCCACGCCAACGGCTGCACCGGCCCATGAAGGCCATGACCACGCCGATGAGCCGCCGGCGAGCGTCAGTGCGGCGCCGCGCGGCGAAGCCGCCTCCGCAGAATTTGAGCTGGTTGCGGTCGCTCGCGGCGACGCCATCGATATCTATGTGGACCGTTTCGCGACCAATGAGCCGGTCACCGGCGCCAGCCTGGTCGTTGAGACGCCTGCCGGGCCTGCCACGCCGAGCGAGCAGCCGGATGGCGCCTATCGGCTGGCGGCGCCCTGGCTCGCCAAGGGCGGCCGAACCGATCTTGTCGTTTCGATCTCGGCCAGGGACCTGACCGACATCCTGCCGGTAAGCATCGAAACGCCACCGCAGACATCTGCATCGCGGGTTGCGCAGGCCGGATCGTCAGCCGACCTGCGCACGGCTCTGCATGTCGGTGGCGGATTTGTTGCGGGTCTTCTTGTCGCGGCGGTTGCCCTGCGCCGCCGCCGCGCGGCCATTGTCGCCCTGGCTTGCATGGCACTCGCCGGCAGCGTGCAGCAAGGCCGGGCGCATGAAGGCCACGGTCACGAGGAGGAAAAGGGGCAGGTCGCGATCAGGGCAAATTCGGAGGAACGTGCCCAACGTCTTTCGGATGGCACGGTGTTCGTTCCGAAGTCCGTCCAGCGCATCTTTGCCCTGCGCTCGCTGGTGACGGAGAAGGCGCGTCATCCCAAGGTCGCCGAGCTTCCCGGTCGTATCATTCCGGACCCCGCCGCCAGCGGTTACGTGCAGTCTTCCGTCGGTGGTCGGCTGTCGGCGTCGACGGGCGGCTTTCCCCGGCTCGGCACCCGCGTGAAGCAGGGGGATATTCTGGGCTACGTCACGCCGCCTTTGCAAGCCATCGATCTGTCCGACATGCGCCAGCGGCAGGGTGAACTGGATCAGCAAATCTCGATCGTCGAGCGGCGCGTGGCGCGCTACGAGCAGCTCGCGGCGGGCGGTGCCGTGTCCCGAACACAGCTCGAAGAGGCCCGCCTTGAACTCGAAGGGTTGCGCGACCGCCGCGCCTCGATCGAGAAGGCCCGTCGCGAACCCGAAGCGCTCGTCGCTCCGGTGGCCGGCGTGATCGCGGAAGGCACTGCGGTCGCCGGACAGATCGTGCAGCCGAGTTCGATCGTCTTCAACATCGTCGATCCGTCGCGCCTGTGGGTCGAAGCATTGAGCTTTGAGACCATCGAAGGCGCAACGAGCGCGCGCGCCACGACCTATTCGGGCCGGAGCCTCGACCTTGAATATCGCGGCGCCGGCTTTGCCGACCGCAGCCAGTCGGTACCGGTGCATTTTTCCATCGTCGGCGATACCGCCGGCTTGAGGGCGGGGCAGTTCCTGACCGTTCTTGTCCCGACGCGGGAAGAGAAAGAAGGAATCGCGGTCCCGCGTACCAGCCTTGTCCGCGGCTCGAACGGCCAGGACTTCGTCTATGAGCATGTCGGGCCCGAGCGGTTCGCGCCGAGGAGCGTGCGCGCGGAGCCGCTCGACGGCGAGAACGTGCTGATCATGTCGGGCGTTGCCGCCGGCAAGCGAATCGTCTCGCAAGGAGCCGAGCTCCTTGAACACGTACGCTGAAGGGAGGCGTCTTGATGTTTTCGCTTCTCGTCAGCGCCTCGCTCCGCAACCGGCTTTTCGTGCTCGCCTTGGCCGGCCTGCTCGTGGTTCTCGGCGCCCACACCGCCCGACAACTCCCCGTGGACGTATTTCCTGATCTTAACCGCCCGACGGTCACGATCATGACGGAGTCCGAAGGCTATGCGCCGCCCGAGGTCGAGCAGCTCATCACATTTCCGATCGAAACCCAGATGAACGGCGTTCCCGGCGTCAGCCGCGTTCGTTCGGTTTCGGGAATCGGGCTTTCGATCGTCTACGTCGAGTTCGACTGGGGAACGGATATCTACCGCAACCGGCAGCTCGTGGCCGAGCGTCTGGCACGGGTTCAAAGTCAGCTTCCCCTCAATGTCACCTCGCAGATCGCCCCGATCAGCTCGATCATGGGGCAGATCCTTCTCGTGGCCGTGACCTCGAATACGGCATCGCCCATGGAAGTGCGCGAGGTCGCCGACTTCACGATCCGTCCGCGCCTGCTCGCCATCCCCGGCGTCGCACAGGTGATCCCGATCGGCGGGGAAGTCAGGCAATACCGGATTGCGCCGCAGCCTTCGGCGTTGCGAGCGCTTTCGGTGAGCTATGAACAGCTTGAGCTTGCGCTCGCCCAGTTCGGAACCAATACCGGCGGCGGCTTCACCGACCAGAACACCCGCGAGTACCTGATCCGGAATATCGGACGGACGACAAGCCTGGAGGATCTGCGAAGCATCGTCGTGGCCACCATCGACGGCAGGCCGGTCTACATGCGTCAGGTCGCGGATGTCGACTTCGCGCCCAAGATAAAGCGCGGCGATGCCGGGTATATGAGCAAGCCCGCCGTCATTGTCTCGGTCGAAAAGCAACCCGGCATCGATACCGTGCGGTTGACGGGTCAGATCGAGCAGGCGCTTTCCGAACTCGCGCCGTCGCTTCCGTTCGGCATCAAGGCCGACGAGGTCGTCTTTCGCCAGGCGGACTTCATCGAGAATTCGCTCGGTAATGTCGGCCGGGTTCTGATTGAGGCGGCCATCGTCGTTTCGGTGATCCTGTTCGCATTCCTTCTCAATTGGCGCACCACGGCCATCTCGCTCACGGCCATCCCCGTATCGATCCTGACCACGGCGATCGTTTTCAAGCTTCTTGGTCTGTCGATCAATACGATGACGCTCGGCGGACTTGCGATTGCCATCGGCGAGCTTGTCGACGACGCGGTGGTCGATGTCGAAAATATCTTTCGGCGGCTGCGGGAAAACAGGGAGCAGGGCAATTCGCGGAGCGTGTTCGACGTCGTCGTTGCCGCCTCCAGCGAAGTCCGTTCCGGCATCGTTTATGCGACGACGATCATCGTGCTGGTGTTCGTGCCGTTGTTCGCGCTCTCCGGCGTCGAAGGGCGGCTGTTCGCCCCGCTCGGCCAAGCCTACATCATTTCCATTCTCGCAAGCCTTGTGGTGTCGATCACGCTCACGCCGGTCATGGCCTATTACCTGCTGCCGGGTGCCAAACGCATGGCGGAGGGCGAAGGCTGGCTGGTGCGACAGCTCAAGCGCATCAACCGCGCCGCACTTGATGCGGCCTTCGTCCGCGGGAAGCTTCTGCTGGCGCTGACCTTGATCGCGGTAGCGGCGGCGGGATGGGGCGCGTTCCAGCTCAAGCGCGCCTTTCTGCCGGCATTCAACGAAGGCACGTTCACCATCAACCTCGCCTTCAATCCCGGCGTTTCGCTGGCAGAATCCAACCGCGTCGGCGCAATCGCCGAACGGCTGCTGCTGGACGTCCCGGAGGTGATCAGCGTGGGCCGGAGGACTGGCCGCGCTGAGCTGGACGAGCATGCGGAAGGCGTGCATTCCTCCGACCTTGAGGTCGCGTTGAAGCATTCGGATCGTGCGAAGGCGGACATCGTTGCCGACATACGTTCGCGCCTCGCTGTCCTGCCGCTATCCGCCAACGTCGGACAGCCGATCTCGCACCGGCTCGATCACCTGCTCTCCGGTGTCCGGGCAGAGATCGCCTTGAAACTGTTCGGCGAGGATCTCGACACCCTGCGCGGTACCGCCGAGGAAATCCGGAGCCGGATCGCCGGTCTGCCCGGTATCAAGGACCTCCAGGTCGAAAAGCAGGTGCGAATTCCGCAGCTTGAAATCCGCGTCAACTATACCCGCGCCGCGCTTTACGGGGTTCAGCCGGGCGCGGTTGTCGAGCAATTGTCGCGGCTGTCAAGCGGCCGCGTGATATCGCGCGTCGTCGACGGCTATCGCCGCTTCGACGTTGTCATGCGCCTGCCGGACCGTCTGCGAACCACGGAAAAGCTCGGCGATCTCCTGATCAAGACGCCGACCGGATGGATACCGGCGCGGCAGATCGCCGATATCACGGAGACCGACGGACCCAATCAGATTTTGCGGGAAAACGGACGGCGGCGCATCGTCATCCTCGCAAATTCCGACGCCAAGGCCGACATGGCCAAGCTGGTCGAGGGAATTCGCGGCGAGCTGCAAGCGGCGAAACTGCCATCGGGCGTGACCGCAAGCCTCGAAGGAACCTTCCAGGCGCAGGAAGAAGCGAGCCGGACCATCGGCATTCTCGCGCTCATCTCGCTCTCTCTGATCTTCTCGATCCTGTACAGCCGCTATCGGTCCGCGGTGCTGGCGCTGATCATCATGGGCGGCATTCCGCTCGCCTTGATCGGATCGGTTGCCGCGTTGGCCATCACGGATCAGCCGCTCTCGGTTGCGAGCCTGGTCGGCTTTGTCACGCTCACCGGCATCGCCGCGCGCAACGGCATCCTCAAGATCAGCCACTATATCAATCTGGCGCTGCACGACGGCATGGCGTTCGGGAAGGAGCTGGTCGTCCGGGGAAGCCTCGAACGGATGACACCGGTCCTGATGACGGCGCTGTCGGCGGGGGTGGCGCTGGTGCCGCTCCTGATCGGCGCCGATGAATCGGGCAAGGAGATTCTCCATCCCGTTGCGGTGACGATCTTCGGGGGCCTCGTCAGCGCGACACTGCTCGATACCGTCGTGACGCCGGTGCTGTTCCTGTGGTTCGGGAAAAAGCCGCTTGCGCGTTTGTTGCAGCGGCAGGCCGACGACACGGGCAAACGAACCGCTCCGGCTCACTCCTACTGACGCAACGCGGAAAAGGAAGAATTCACATGAGACACACAAGCGTTGTCGTTCGTTTTGCGCTTCTGATTGCCTTGATGGCCTCGCCAGCCGCGGCTCACTCATCGAAGGGGCCGCATGGCGGGCGCCTTGCTGAAGCAAAACCTTATCACGCCGAACTCGTGACCAAGGGCGATAGTATTGAAATCTTCATCAGCGACGCCGACGAAAAGCCGATGAATGCCGCCGGCTTCAAAGGCGTCGCCATCTTTCAGGTTGGCGGCAGGGCGGAAAGGATCGAACTACGGCCGGGCGAGTCGGGCGCGCTTGCAGGAAAGGCCGGTTCGCCACTTCAGCAAACCGTCAAGGGCGCGGTTCAGCTCACCGGGCCGGACGGAAAAACGACGAACGCGCGTTTCGACTAATCTCGTTTGCCGGTCATGGCTGGGCTTGCTTGCCCGGCCATGACGAACGGCAGGTGCTGACGCCTGGTTTTCCGTAGTTGCGACCCGTTGCTTTGCCAACCTGCGAACCGTCAGGTGCTCCTGAGCTCTCCGTTCATTCCATTGGGATAGAACCCGCCCTTGCTGACGCCGGCCTTGTCGGTCAGATAGACGATACGCAGCACCTCCTGCGGCGTGCGATGGAAGGCGATCGCGTCGGGGTTCGAAGGCACGAAGTTGGCTTTGCCGTCGACCCTGATCCCCTCGTCTTCTTTTTCGGGTGTCCCGTCAATCTTATCCCGTGCATCCGAGATTGCGTTGGCGGCGTCCCATGCCTTCTCGCCCATCATGTAGAGCTGGGAGCGCGCCATTCCCATGTGGTAGGCCTCAACAGCAAGTATCCCCGCCGCAGCCTCCACGAATTCCTTTTTCTTGAGCAGGGGAGCCGCGCCCGTATAGGCAGTCACGCCGACGTCCTCGAACAGCATGCCGCCGAGCAGGACCGACATGTCATCGGCAAAGGGATCGAAATCGGCAGGCAATCCGGCTGCCTGAGCAGCAGCCTTGAAGCCGGCGTCGAAGTCGATCGCTGGTCTTGAAATGGCGCTTCGACCAAGCGTCTTGCGATAGAAGCGAACGTGGGCCAGTTCGTTCTCCGCCGTCTCTTCAATGAACTCGCGGATCGCTTTCTCTTTGAATTGGGCCTCGTGGCCGCCCACCACCCTGCCGGCATCCATACCGGCATCGGTATCGCTGATGCCCTTGCCGGTCGTTGCACGCAGATAGAACTCGGCTTCCATATATTCGAGGTTCAGCGCGAAGGTGAAAATGTCCTCGTCGTCGATCGCTGCTCCCTTCTTGCCGATCCCAACGCCCGTGGTCTCGCGCTTCTGCTGGGCATAGGCAGGTGGAATAAGCAGTCCTGCGAGTCCTGCGACGGATAGGCCGGCGATCGATTGCCGGCGGGAAATGCGCAATGCATCCATGGCGTAGCCTCCTCCGTTCTGGATCGAGGGGCCGCGCCACTCGCTGTTCAGCGCTATTGAGGGCGCTCATGGCGCGACCTCGGTACCCAGCCAGTGCTGGGGCGGTACAACGTTAGGCGGCAGGTCGCGTTCCAAGCGAGCTCGAAACCAGGCAGGCACGACGTCGTGAGGCCGCTGAGCCATGCTTGGCCTGTGCATGCAAGAGTGGACAAAGGCGCGAATGCGCCATGGGCAAATCACTTCTGATCTCTTTGAAATTGAGTCCGAAAGCTCTTCCGTCGTCCCTGCGAACGCAGGGACCCATAACCACCGGCGGCAATTGGTTTTGCGAGGTCTTTGTCATCTGGTCCTTTCCAATAATAGCGGCCGCGGAGTATGGGTCCCTGCGTTCGCATGCGTTCGCAGGGACGACGGCAAATTCCTTGTTCTCTCGCCCTGAAGGAGCCGCGGAGCGGCCGTCTCGAAGAGCGAAGCCACCGGCCGGCACGACCTATCCGGGCCTGGAACTCGGACCCCAGAGCCCCGTAACCGCCCGGCCGCACTGGACTTCCGGCAGTGGAATTCCCTATTGGTAACCGAAAGTTAACTAAGCTTAGCGTCTGGTTAGGGACGGAATGACGCGCTGGCAGCCCTCGTTTTGACATGTTGGCAGGGGAAGCAATGCCCGGCTTTCGGCGGGCCCCCCATGCGACAGGAAACAGGCTCTCGCGCTGGCGCAAATCGCCGCGCCCGACGCGCGGCTGTGAAACCGGCGGCCATTTGCTCCCGGAGGAATTAGGGACACTTGCGTTGAGAGGATACTGCTCATGAATCCCGCCGACGTGGCTCCGTCAGCTCTGCCGCTCGTCTCGGCCGACGTGTCGCTGATCGCGTTATTCTGGCAGGCCCACTGGGTCGTGAAGTCGGTCATGCTGGGCCTGCTCGCCTGCTCGGTCTGGGTCTGGGCGATCGCGATCGACAAGATTTTCCTCTATTCGCGCACCAAGCGCGCGATGGACCGCTTCGAACAGGCGTTCTGGTCGGGACAGTCGATCGAGGAGCTCTATCGCGCGCTTTCGGCGAAACCGACGCAATCGATGGCGGCGTGCTTCGTCGCCGCCATGCGCGAGTGGAAGCGCTCGTTCGAGAGCCAGTCGCGCTCCTTTGCCGGATTGCAGATGCGGATCGAGAAGGTGATGAACGTCTCGATCGCCCGCGAGGTCGAGCGGCTGGAGCGGCGGCTTCTGGTGCTGGCAACGGTCGGCTCCGCCGGCCCGTTCGTCGGCCTGTTCGGAACCGTCTGGGGCATCATGTCAAGCTTCCAGTCGATCGCGGCCTCGAAAAACACCTCGCTCGCGGTCGTTGCGCCCGGCATCGCGGAGGCGCTGTTTGCGACCGCTATCGGTCTTATCGCCGCCATCCCGGCGACGATTTTCTACAATAAGTTCACGTCCGAGGTGAACCGGCAGGCGCAGCGGCTGGAAGGTTTTGCCGACGAGTTTTCAGCCATCCTGTCCCGCCAGATCGACGAGCGGGCGTGAGGGCGGCCAATGACGAGCGCATCGTGAGATCAAGATCATGGCGATGAACATGGCAGGTTCGGCCGGAGGCGGTGGTGGCCGTCGCGGCCGGCGTCGTGCCGCGGTGATGGCGGAGATCAACGTCACGCCGATGGTCGACGTGATGCTGGTGCTGCTCATCATCTTCATGGTGGCGGCGCCGTTGATGACCTCGACCATCGATATCGATCTGCCCGTCGCCGGCGGCGGCAAGCAACTGCAGGCCAACGCGCCGCCGCTGACGCTGTCGGTCAAGCGCACCGGCGGTGCCTGCAATTCCAACGTCGAGCTTTATCTCGGGGACACGCTGATTCCGGCCAATGAGCTCCTGCCCAAGATAACGGCGATCAAGGAGACCCGGTCGGAGGCCGAGAGGGTGGTATACCTGCGGGGGGACAAGGACGTCTGTTACACGGATATGATGAAATTATTGGGGTATATTCGGACGGCAGGGTTCAAGGCGAATATCGTCATCGTGCCGGAGCAGGGCTCCTGAGCCATGCAGCGGCGCGCGGTGATTGACGGCGGAGCGGAAAAGCGCAGGTGAAGATCAAGGTCGACAAGACGGTGATGGCGTCGGTTGCCCTGCACGTCCTCGTGCTGGGGTGGGTGATGCTGTCGTTCTCGACCAAAGCGCTCGAAATGCCGCCGGAAGAGTCGGTGGCTGTCGATGTCGTTTCGTCCGACCAGCTTGCCAAGGTGATGGCGGGCATGAAGACCGGCAAGAAGGAAAACCCGAAGCCGCTGGTCGAGAAGGTCGCCGAAGCCAAGCCGGTCGATGACGCCGTCGGCAAGGTCACCGAGAAAGCGCCTGTCGTGACCGAGACCGCGGCGCCTCCGCAGCCGAAGGTCGAGGAGAAGCCGGTCGAGAAGAAACCCGATCCGCCAAAGGTCGTCGAGAAGCCGAAGGAAGAGCCGAAGCAGGTCGAGAAAAAGCCCGATCCGCCGAAGGTCGATCCGATCGGCGACACCCTCAAGAAGGAAGAGAAGAAGCCGCCGCCCAAGCCGGTGCAGGCCGCCAAGCCGCCGGAGCCGCAGAAGCAGAGAATCGTGGAACGGCACTTCGATCAGAACCAGATCGCGGCCCTGCTCGACAAGCGTGATCCGTCGCGTCAGGCCACGACCGGCGACACGTTGAATTCCAATGCGGCCCTCGGCACGGCCAAGGGCGCAGCTGCGGATAATTCCGCAACCTGGGGTTCGATGTTCCAGCGGCAGGTCGAGCGCTGCTGGAAGAAGCCCTATGGCGGGATAGAATCGCAGAAGCCTGAAGTCGCGTTTGCTATCCGTCTGAAGCGCGACGGCACGCTTGAGGGCGCGCCGGTTCCGGAAGGCGTTCCGGCGACGCCGTTCCTGCGGGTCTATCAGGAGAGCGCGTTACGCGCGATCATCGAATGCCAGCCGTACAAGCTGCCGGCGGCGTTTTATGAGGAATGGAAATACTTCGCGCCGGTGTTCAAAGAAAAAGTCTGATTGCGCTCGCCCGTTGGCGATCACACATGAGCAAGATCGAAGCGATGACTGACAAAGATGGATTGCCAAAAATGCCGTTCCGCCTGAACCGCCGGCAGATCATTACCGGAATGGCTGCGCTTGGCGCGGTCGCCGGCGGTCGCAATGCCTTCGCACAGGCGCCGAAGCGGATCCCCATCCCTGAAGGTGAGTTCGTTCCGCTGCCGATCGCGATTCCGAATTTCGTGGCGGGCACGCCCGGCGATGCCGAGGTTGGCGTCGGCGTGGCGCAGGTCATCACCAACAATCTCAAGCGCAGCGGGCTGTTCGCGCCGATCGATCAGGCTGCTCATATCGAGCGCATCACCAACATCGACACTGCGCCGCAATTCCAGAGCTGGAAGCAGATCAACGCGCAGGCGCTGGTGACGGGCCGGATGACGCGGCAGGGCGATGGCCGCCTGAAAGCGGAATTTCGCCTCTGGGACATCAACACCAACCAGCAGCTCACCGGCCAGCAATACTTCACCTCGCCGGAATACTGGCGGCGGATCGCGCACATCATCTCCGACCAGATCTACGAACGCATGACCGGCGAGAAGGGCTATTTCGACAGCCGCGTCGTCTTCGTCGACGAGACCGGATCGAAAGAGCGCCGCGTCAAGCGGCTGGCACTGATGGATCAGGACGGCGCCAATGTCCGATATCTCACCAGGGGCTCCGACCTGGTGCTGACGCCGCGCTTCTCGCCGTCTACGCAAGAGATCACCTACATGGAGTTCGGCCAGGGCGATCCGCGCGTCTATTTGTTCAACGTCGAGACCGGGCAGCGCGAGATCGTCGGCAATTTCCCCGGCATGTCGTTCTCGCCGCGGTTCTCGCCGGACGGCCAGCGCATCATCATGAGCCTGCAGCAGGGCGGCAACTCCAATCTCTTCGTGATGGATTTGCGTTCGAAATCGACGACGCGTCTGACCGATACGCCGGCGATCGACACCTCGCCGTCCTATTCGCCTGACGGCAGCCGGATCTGCTTCGAATCCGATCGCGGCGGCAAGCCGCAGATCTACGTGATGCCGGCCACCGGCGGTGGGGCGCAGCGCATTTCGTTTGGCGAGGGCAGCTATTCGACGCCGGTGTGGTCGCCGCGCGGCGACTACATCGCCTTCACCAAGCAGGGCGGCGGCGCGTTTGCCATCGGCATCATGAAGACCGACGGCTCGGGCGAACGCATTCTTACCTCCGGCTTCCACAACGAAGGTCCGACCTTTTCGCCGAATGGCCGGGTCGTCATGTTCTTCCGCGATCCCGGTGGCAGCGGCGGGCCGTCGCTGTACACGGTCGATATCTCCGGTCGCAACGAATTGCGCGTACCAACGCCCGGTTTCGCCTCCGACCCGGCGTGGTCTCCGCTGCTGTCATAATGGAACCGGGCCGCGCGGACGACCTGTCATTGATCGGCAAGCATTGCCTAGCCTGCTGATTTTTCAGGCAATTTTGTTGCTTGTCCATCGAAGGCAACGTCTCGGTAACGATGTTCCCTCAGAAAGACTTCATCTCCAGAGGGTAAAACTACGCATCCGACCAGGACGCCAGTACACCCCCTATGCAGCTCGCAAATCAGAGCGGAGAGCCCGATCAGCGACAGATATCGCCGAAGATTGCGGCGGCGCTGATCGATTCGCTGTTCGAAACTCAAGGTCCGGTGCACGTCGGCATCTTCTTCCTGGCCGTCGCGTCGAGCCTGACGGCGCTGAAGACCGGCGAAAATCTGATCTGGGTGTGCGTCGGGCTTCTGCTGTTGGCTGGTGCGATCCGGGCTTTCGATTTGCAACGCTACCAAGCGTGCAAAGCGAACCTGACGGCCGATGAAGCTGAGCGGTGGAAAAAGCGATATCAGATCGGGGCGATTATCCAGGCCGCTGCAATCGGCATATGGGGCGCCGTCACCATGCTGAGCAGCGACGATGCCGTCGCCCATATGATCTGTTTGTCCGTCATTACGGGGGTCTTATCGGGAGGCGCAGGCCGGGCCTATGGACGGCAATGGACATTCCAGTTGCAGGCTGTACTTGCCTTCGGTCCAACCGTGATCGCGCTGGCGCTGCGTGGCACGCCCTATTACGTCGCGATGTCGGTTATCACCGCGGCATTCCTTATCGTTGTCATGCAGATGTCGGCCAATTTGCACGGCATATTCTTGCGGGCGCTCTTGGCGCGCGAGCGCGAGGCGGCGCTCGCCGGACAGTTCGATACCGCCTTGAACAACATGCCCCACGGTCTGTGCATGTTCCGCGGCGACGGACAGCTTGCCGTGATGAATCACCGCTTCTGCGAAATGATGGATCTGTCCGAAGATCTCGTGCAGCAGGGTGCGAGCGCGCCCGACATCATCGCCGCCTGCGTGATTGCCGGATCGATCTCGGCGGCGAGTGGACAAATGATCCTCGCCGAAATCGAGAATTCACAGGCCAAGGACGTCATCACCGCCGACCCCGACATCACCAGAAACCGTTCGCTATCGTGGACCTTCCAGCCAATGGCCGGCGGCGGCGCGGTGGTGCTCCTGGAAGACATTACGGAGCGGCGCAACTCCGAAGCCAAGATCAGCCATCTGGCCCGCTACGACGAGCTCACCGAGCTCCCCAACCGGGTCAATTTCCGCGACGAGATCGGACATCTTCTGGCAGCCCAGCAGGGCGCCGAACAATTGTCAGCGCTGCTGTTCGTCGACCTCGACCAGTTCAAGCAGGTCAATGACACGCTCGGCCATCCCTGCGGCGACCAGTTGCTGTGCGCGGTGGCCGCTCGCCTGCGCGAGATGCTGCGGCCCGAGGATTTCGTGGCGCGCTTCGGCGGCGACGAGTTCGTGGTGTTCCAGCAGAACATCCAGTCTCCCGACGACGCCGCCGGTCTCGCGCGGCGCATCGTCGATCGCCTGAGCGAGCGCTACAAGATCGACAACCATCTGGTCGAGATCGGCGCCAGCGTCGGCATTGCCATGACCTCGCGCGGCGTCAGCGCCGACACACTGCTCAAGAATGCCGACATGGCGCTCTATCGCGCCAAGGCCGACGGCCGCGGCACCTTCTGCTTCTTCCGGGAGGAGATGGCGCAAATCGTCGAGTCCCGCCGTATCCTCGAACTGGACCTGCGCAAGGCGCTGGCCAACGAGGAGTTCGAGCTGTTCTTCCAACCACTGGTCAACCTCAAGTCGGGCCGTATATCGACCTGCGAGGCTCTGATACGCTGGAATCATCCAGTCCGCGGCACGGTTTCGCCGACCGATATCATTCCAATCGCCGAGGATATGGGCCTGATCGTCGATCTCGGCCGCTGGATTTTGCGCAAGGCCTGCATGGAATGCATGAAATGGCCCGAAGCCGTCAGCGTTGCCGTCAACTTCTCGCCGCAGCAGTTCCATCAGCGCGACGTGCTCAGCGAAGTCCGCTATGCACTCGAGGTCTCTGGCCTGCCGGCGAACCGGCTCGAAATCGAAATCACCGAATCCTCGCTGCTGCGTAACACGCAGTTGACCCACGACGTGCTGTCGCAATTGCATTCGCTCGGCGTGCGGATCTCGCTCGACGACTTCGGCACCGGCTATTCGAGCCTTAGCTATCTGCACAACTTCCCATTGCAGAAGGTGAAGATCGACCGCTCCTTCCTGGAAGGGATCGATAGCGACCGTCCGCTGACGCTCCTGCGCGGCGTGGCGCGGCTGTCAGCCGATCTTGGAATGTCGGTCGTGGTCGAGGGCATCGAGACCAACGAGCAACTCGAATTGATCAGCGCCGACGGGGCGGTAACCGAAGCGCAGGGCTATCTGTTCAGCCCGCCGGTCCCGGCCGTGCGCGTCCGGCAGTTGCTCAATGCGTCGCACGGTCGCCGCATGCCTGACGACCAGCTCATCGCTGTTTCTTCGCGATCGATCGCGTCAGCGTAATCAGTCCCAATATGTTCGTGCTCTCGACACGGCTACTCCGGGTTTTTGCGGGCTGCAAGGTTAACCCTAACGTGTCTAAGCCTTTGCAATTTTGTTAAGGAGCCGTTAATCTTTCGCACTCGTGGAAGTTGTTGTGGAAGGTTAGGAGTACAGATGAAGGCCGGAGCCGAACCGCGCACTTCGCTCTTTGGGCCGGAGTCAGGGTTGTCTGATCGAGTCGATTACCGACTCATGGAAACTCCCGAGGAAAAAGATTGCATCTATTTGATGCGGTACAAAGCCTATCTGCATGGCGGAGTAACCGCACCGTCAGAGTCTCAGCGCGTCAGCGATCACTACGACGATGCGCCCAACGCCTGGATTTTCGGAATCTATGTCGACGGAGAACTCTGTAGTTCTATCCGCCTCAACGTCGTGACGTCAGAATGTCGGATTTCCGGTTCAGCCGACTTGTTCGGCGATGTTCTTCACCCGCGCCTCGATCAAGGTGAAGTTCTCATCGATCCGCTTCGTCTTGCTGCGCTCCCCGAAAAAGCGAGGCGGTTCCCTGACCTTCCCTACCTGACGGTGAGGCTGGCCTACATGGCATGCGAGCATTTCAACGCTGATACCGGGCTCGCGCTAGTTCGTGCCGAGCACCAGGCGTTCTATCGCCGGGTCTTCATGTCCGAGGTCATCGCCGAACCGCGTTCGTTTCCGGGCTTCTTGCCCAAGGTGGCATTGATGGCGTCCGATTACCGGGCCGTGCGGGAAAAGGTCATGACCCGTTTTCCCATCATGCGTTCGACGTCCGTCGAGCGGCGGATGCTGTTCCAGCGCGCCGGTGAGCGCCATTCCACGCCGCGCGGGGTCGTCAGATCTTTCGAGCAGGCCTCGATCGTTCCGATTTCCTGAACCGGCCGAACAACGACGGACCGGACCATCCGGCCCCCTAGGGACCTATCCGAATTCCGCGACTTGTCATTCCTGGGTCACCGTGGCCCAAACGCCGCAAATCCGGTGATTTCGGCCCCTGCGCACTTGCCTTCACCCTCGCGCCACATTTACAAACCATTAACTATCGCAGTCGCTTTTCACGGTTTGTCGGCATTTGATCGGGTCTGGCAAGGTTCCATCAAGGTTGACGGAATGTTTGCTTAACCATCGACCTGTAGACCAGACAACAGTCGAAAAACGTGAGCGTTGGAGGCTCCGGAATGAAATACCAGATGCGTATCCTCCAGGGATGGAAGCTGGCGGCTGTGGTCGCTGTGGCGCTGTCGATGGGCGCCTGCGCCAAGAACAACGTCGGCGCCGATGGCGCGATGGCCAGCGCGGCAACCCCGGGTAGCCAGCAGGACTTCGTGGTTAATGTCGGCGACCGCGTGTTCTTCGAGAGCGACCAGACCGATCTGAGCCCGCAGGCGATCGCCACGCTGGAGAAGCAGGCGCAGTGGCTGCAGACCTACAACCGCTACTCCTTCACCATCGAAGGCCATGCCGACGAGCGCGGCACCCGCGAGTACAACATCGCGCTCGGCGCACGCCGCGCCCAATCGGTGCGCAGCTATCTCGCCTCGCGCGGCATCGACCCGAACCGCATGCGCACGATCTCCTACGGCAAGGAGCGCCCGGTGGCGGTCTGTAACGACATCTCCTGCTGGTCGCAGAACCGCCGCGCCGTCACGGTGCTGAACGCCGGCGCCTGAGCCGTCAGGCCTTTCGCAGAGTTTCAAAGCCGGCGCCTTCGGGCGCCGGCTTTATTTTTGGGCGCAGGATGAAATCGCGGATGACTGCCAGCGTGCGTTCGGGGTCATCATTGACCACGCCGTGGCCGCAACCGGCAAAGCGCTCGAACTGCACGAGATGCGGCGGCAGCGCGGCGGCGATATCCGCCTGGCTCTCGATCGGATGTATCGGGTCGTCCTCGCCGCCGAGCACGAGTGTTGGGCAGCGGATGCGACCGAGATCCGGAAACAGGTTGAACTTGTCGCTCTCGCCGTCGGGTCTTGCGAACCAGTGCAGCGCCACCTCTCGACGGCTGACCGCACGCCTTGCCATGTCCGGATCGCGCGGCATTCGCGTATAGACCGGCATGGCCAGCCTCAGCCAGGCGTCGCGCTCTGCCTGATCCAGGGGGCCTTCAGGCTCCAGAAACCGGCGCCGAGCCAGCGCACCCACTTCCGGCCCACCGAAGCGCTCAAACAGCGCTACGCGCCGTTCCCGATAGGAACCACCGGCGGCCTCGGTGCTGATGAGGATCAGTCTGGACGGGTGATCCGGATGGCGCGTGGCATAGGCGAGTGCGACCATGCCGCCGAACGACGCGCCGAGGACGATCGGATCGACGATGCCAAGGGCCTCGCAGAACGCGTGCACGTCGTCGCCCCATTGCGCCAAGGTCCAGCGCTCGCGCGGGCCGTCCTCGCTGCGGCCGTTGCCGCGGTGGTCGAGGTAGACGATCTGGGCGATATCGGCCAAGGCGGAGTAGGCCGGCCGGTAGATCGAATGGTCGAAACCCGGACCGCCGTGAAGCATCAGCAGCACCGGTTTTTCCCGCATCACCGGGCCGTCGGGCACGAGTTTCGCGCCCTCGACATCAAAGAACAGCCGCACCCCGTTCACGGACACGTGCATCGGCGGGTCTCCCTCGATTTGTGAACGGTCGGCCGCGTCGGGCGGCTTGTCTTGAAGGGGATACTAAACCATACCGGGCTGCAGCGAACCGATTCGGAAACGCCAGTCACAATTCTGGCGTACTCCCTCTCTCAATGTGTTCTGCTTTCGTTTGACACGTGATTTTCGTCGTCAGGGCAAAATGTCACTCAGATTCCTCAATGCTGCCGGCGCCGCGGCGATTGCCGCGATGCTGGCTTTGTCTGTGCAGCCCTCGGCCGCACAGATCACGTTCCCGTGGGAGCGTTCTCCGCAAGGCTCCCCGCAAGTCCAGGCGCAGTCCGACGACGCCGATCTGGAGATGCGGATCCAGCGGCTGGAAAACCAGCTCCGGCAACTGACCGGCCAGAACGAGGAACTGCAGTACCGCAACCGCCAGCTCGAAGAGCGGCTGCGCCAGCTCGGCGCCGCGCCGCCGGCACCGGGCGGCCAGCCTCCGGCGGCGCAGCCCAGCATGGCTGCCGCACCGCCTCCAATTCAACCCGGCCCGCCGCAGCAACAGGGCTATCCCCAGCAAGCCTATCCGCAGCAGGGGGCTCGTCAGCCGCAGGGCTATCCGCAGGCCCAACCCGGCTATGACCGGCAACCGCAGATCGCCTCGCCGGCGCCCATCGTGCAGGAGCCGGCAGCCCCGGCGGTCGGCGGCCGCCGCCGCGGCGACGCGTTCGACCCCAGCCAGAATCCCAACGCTCCCGGTGCGCCGCGTGCACTCGGCGGCGGCCAATTGCCGATCGGAAATGAAGCTTCGGTCGGCGCGCCGGGCGGACGCGGACCCGGTGAGCCGCTCAATCTGGGCGGTCCGCGCGATCCCGGTGGCGCCTTGCCGCCCCCCGCTGCAGCCGCACCGCCGCCGCGCGGCCCGGGGCCCGGCGCCAGCGCCGCGCTGACCCCGTTGCCGCCCTCGGCCACGTCGAAGGACGAGTTCGATCTCGGCATCGGCTACATGCAGCGCAAGGATTATGCGCTGGCCGAAGAGACCATGAAGAACTTTGCGCAGAAATATCCGAGCGATCCGCTGATTGGGGATGCGCAATACTGGCTCGGCGAAAGCTATTTCCAGCGCCAGCAATATCGCGACGCCGCCGAAGCGTTCCTCGGCGTGACCACCAAGTTCGACAAATCAGGCAAGGCGCCGGACGCGCTCTTGCGGCTCGGGCAGTCGCTGGCGGCGCTGAAGGAAAAGGAAGCCGCCTGCGCAGCGCTCGGCGAGGTGACGCGGAAATATCCGCGCGCATCTGCCGGCGTCAAAGCCGCCGTCGATCGTGAGCAAAAGCGGGTTAAGTGCTAAAGCATAAGCCGGTCGAGGCCGCCATCGGTCTCGAATAGACTGGCGATGCCATGCCTGATGACGACCACGCGCCGATCTCGGTACAGCAAGCGAAAGAGCTGTTCGCGCACTGGAAGGCCGCGCCCGCGCTCGTGCTGGCGGTGTCCGGCGGGCCCGATTCCCTTGCCCTGATGTGGCTTGCCGCTCGCTGGCGCCGTGCGCTGTTGCGCGGGCCGCGGTTGATCGCCGTCACAGTCGATCATGGCTTGCGGCCGGAGGCCGCCCGCGAGGCGCGCGAGGTCAAGCGTCTCGCCCGCTCGCTCGATCTGCCCCATCGCACGCTGCGCTGGACCGGCGCCAAGCCGAAGACCGGCTTGCCGGCCGCAGCGCGGGAGGCGCGCTATCGCCTGCTGGCGAAAGCTGCGCGGGCGAGCGGCGCGACGCACATCCTGACCGCGCATACCCGCGACGACCAGGCCGAGACACTGCTGATGCGGATGCTGCGCGGCAGCGGCATCGCCGGTCTCGCGGCGATGGCGCGCGAGAGCGAGCGAGAGGGCGTGTGGCTGGCGCGGCCGTTGCTGGACATCCCGAAGTCCCGGCTCGTTGCGACGTTGGACAAGGCAAAGATCGCCTTTGCCGATGATCCCACCAATCGCGACGTGAGTTTCACGCGGCCGCGGCTGCGTGCATTGATGCCGGCTTTGGCAGAGGAGGGCGGTGACAGCCGAAATCTGGCGCGGCTGGCATCAAGGCTGGCGCGGGCGAATGCCGCGATTGAAGTGCTGGCCGACGGCGCCGAGCGCTATCTCGCGGTGAGAGATCGCGATGATGCCACGCGCTTCGGGTTCGATGCCCAGGCGTTTGCCGGTCTGCCCGAGGAAATCCGGCTTCGGCTGCTCAAGCGCGCGATTGACCGGGCCGGTCACGAAGGACCTGCGGAACTCGGCAAGGTCGAGGCGCTGCTGGCAGTGCTGGACAACGCCATTGCGAACGGCCAAAAGCAATCAAGACTGAAGCAGACGCTTGCCGGGGCCGCGATCAGCCTTACCGGAGGCCGAATTTATGTCGATGCAGCGCCGCCGCGGGGTAGCCGGGCGTGAGAAGCGTTCCTATCTCCCAATATATCCGCAATGTCGGGACGGAGAGCCTTAACCACCCCGGAAAAACACTGGCCTTTTGCGCCATTTTTTGACCGGGAATCGCGTTAAGATGCGTTAAATAGTCCCGTGTGGTTCCCTTGGCATTGACCCGGGCGCCACCTAGATTGGGTGCAGTGGACCGGGGATTCTCGCCTCACTACCCAAGGAATATTCTAGGGTTACTACCAAGGACATAGGGCCGCGATCCGCGCGACCACGAAGGAAGATCAATGAACGCCAATCTGCGCAACTTCGCCCTCTGGGTCATCATTGTCTTGCTGCTGTTGGCATTGTTCACGCTTTTCCAGAATCCGGGTCAGCGTACGTCCTCGCAGGACATCACGTTTTCGCAGTTGTTGAGCGAGGTCGATCAGAACCGCGTGCGCGACGTCGTGATCCAGGGGCCGGAAATCCACGGCACCTTTACCAACGGCTCCTCGTTCCAGACCTATGCACCGAATGATCCGACGCTGGTGAAGCGTCTCTATGACGGCAAGGTCTCGATCACCGCCAAGCCGCCCGGCGACAACGTGCCCTGGTTCGTGTCGCTGCTCGTTTCGTGGCTGCCCTTCATCGCGCTGATCGGCGTCTGGATCTTCCTGTCCCGCCAGATGCAGGGCGGCGCCGGCAAGGCGATGGGCTTTGGCAAGTCGCGCGCCAAGATGCTGACGGAGGCCCATGGCCGCGTCACTTTCGAAGATGTCGCGGGTGTCGACGAAGCCAAGCAGGACCTGCAGGAGATCGTCGAATTCCTGCGCGACCCCGGAAAATTCCAGCGCCTCGGCGGACGGATTCCGCGCGGCGTGCTGCTGGTCGGTCCTCCCGGCACCGGCAAGACGCTCATCGCGCGGGCGGTCGCGGGCGAAGCCAACGTGCCGTTCTTCACCATTTCCGGTTCTGACTTCGTCGAAATGTTCGTCGGCGTCGGCGCCTCTCGTGTCCGTGACATGTTCGAGCAGGCCAAGAAGAATGCACCCTGCATCATCTTCATCGATGAAATCGACGCGGTCGGCCGTCATCGCGGCGCGGGCCTCGGCGGCGGCAATGACGAGCGCGAACAGACGCTCAACCAGTTGCTGGTCGAGATGGACGGTTTTGAAGCCAATGAAGGCGTGATCCTGATCGCCGCGACCAACCGGCCTGACGTGCTGGATCCCGCGCTGCTGCGTCCCGGCCGTTTCGACCGCCAGGTTGTGGTGCCGAACCCGGACGTCGTCGGTCGCGAGCAGATCCTGAAAGTTCACGTTCGCAAGGTGCCGCTGGCGCCCGATATCAACCTCAAGACCATCGCGCGCGGCACCCCGGGCTTCTCCGGCGCCGACTTGATGAACCTCGTCAACGAGGCGGCGCTGACGGCTGCCCGCCGCAACAAGCGTATGGTGACGCAGGCCGAGTTCGAAGAGGCCAAGGACAAGGTGATGATGGGTGCCGAGCGCAAGTCGCTCGTCATGACCGAGGAAGAGAAGCTCTTGACGGCCTATCACGAGGGCGGCCACGCCATCGTCGGCCTGAACGTCGTCGCGACCGATCCGATCCACAAGGCGACGATCATCCCGCGCGGCCGCGCGCTGGGCATGGTGATGCAGCTTCCCGAGCGCGACAAGCTGTCGATGTCGCTCGAGCAGATGACCTCGCGCCTCGCCATCATGATGGGCGGCCGCGTCGCGGAAGAACTGATCTTCGGTCGCGAGAAGGTCACCTCGGGCGCGGCCTCCGACATCGAGCAGGCGACGCGGCTGGCGCGCATGATGGTGACGCGCTGGGGCCTGTCGGAAGAGCTCGGCACCGTGTCCTACGGCGAAAACCAGGACGAGGTGTTTTTGGGCATGTCGGTGTCGCGCACGCAGAACGCCTCGGAAGCGACCGTCCAGAAGATCGACAAGGAGATCAAGCGGCTGGTCGAGGAAGGCTACAACGAGGCCACCAAGATCCTCACCGAGAAGCGCGAGGATCTCGAGACACTGGCCAAGGGCCTGCTCGAATTCGAGACGCTGAGCGGCGACGAGATCATCGATCTGTTGAAGGGCAAGAAGCCCAACCGCGAATCGGTCTTGGAGCCGAGCGCGCCGCGCGCTTCTGCCGTACCCCCGGCCGGCAAGCCGCGCCCGCGTCCCGATCCGGACCCGGGTCTGGAGCCGCAGCCCCAGGCGTAAGCGGCGGTCAGTTCTGAACGACGAAAACGCGGCGGTGACGCCGCGTTTTTTTGTGCTTGTGATCGGCCCCTTTGTCGCGAATAGACGCGGGCCAATAGCATCTGGTGCAGACCGGGATTGACTTCGAACCTTCATGGCGCCGCGGCCGGCGCCCCGAGGTGTACGGCCAGAATGTGTTCCGGCGTCTCGACCACTTCGACCTTTTGCCCATCGCCGCCGACAAAGGCGAGCACCGTGCGCTCGCCGTCGCGCCACATGCTGCCGACGAGGGCAATGTTGATGTGGGTAGATTGCCCCGTCTCAAATCGCGTACATTCGATCCAGAAGCGCATGACGTCCTCCTTGATTTGCCTTGATGAGAGACGGGGCGGGCAGGTTACGCCATCGCCCGCAATTCGCGTGCCGCGGCAACCATGTTGGCGAGCGCGGGTCGGACCTCCTCCCATTTGCGGGTCTTCAATCCGCAATCCGGATTGATCCAGATCTGGGTATCCTGGAGCCGCTCTCGCGCCAGCTTCAGCAGGCCGGTCATCTCGCCGATCTCGGGGACGCGCGGCGAATGGATGTCGTAGACGCCGGGGCCGATTTCGTTCGGATAGCGGTAATCCCTGAATGCATCGAGCAGTTCCATCTTCGAGCGCGAGGTCTCGATCGAGATCACGTCGGCGTCCATCGCGCCGATCGCGCCGATAATGTCGTTGAACTCCGAGTAGCACATGTGGGTGTGGATCTGCGTTTCGTCGCGCACGCCGGACGAACAGAGGCGGAAGGCGTCGACGGCCCAGTCGAGATAAACCTTCCATTCGGACTTGCGCAGCGGCAGGCCCTCCCGCAGCGCAGCCTCGTCGATCTGGATCATGCCAGCGCCGGCGGCTTCGAGATCGGCGACCTCGTCGCGGATCGCGAGCGCGATCTGCCGGCAGGCTTCGCTGCGCGGAATGTCGTCGCGGACAAACGACCAGTTCAGAATGGTGACGGGCCCCGTGAGCATCGCCTTCATCGGCTTTTTCGTCAGCGACTGGGCATATTGCCACCACTCGACCGTCATCGGCTTTGGGCGCGAGACGTCGCCGAATAGCACAGGCGGGCGAACGTAGCGCGATCCGTAGGATTGCACCCAGCCGTGCGTAGTGAAGGCAAAGCCTGCGAGCTGTTCGCCGAAATACTGCACCATGTCGTTGCGCTCGAACTCGCCATGCACGAGAACGTCGAGCCCGATATTTTCCTGCCAGCGCACGGCGCGGGCGGTCTGATTCTGCAGATAGAGCTTATAGGCTTCGTCCGTGAGGGCACCCCTGGCGTGAGCGGAGCGAGCATTCCTGACGTCGGCGGTTTGCGGGAACGAGCCGATGGTGGTGGTCGGGAACGCCGGCAGATTGAAGCGCTCGCGCTGAACGGTGGCGCGTTCAGCGAAGATGCTGGAGCGGAAGCGCATCGGTTCATTGATGCCGGCAACGCGTGCCGTTACCTTCGCATCGTGAATGCGCGGCGAGACCTTGCGGGAGGTCGCCGCCTGGTCCGAGGCTTTCAGCGTGGCCTCGACCGCTGCGCGCCCACTGGCCAGCACTGTTCCGAGCGTAGCCAGTTCCTCGAGCTTCTGCACCGAAAACGCGAGCCAGCTCTTGATTTCGGGATCGAGCCCGGTCTCCAGCGCCAGATCGATCGGGACGTGCAGCAGCGAGCAGGAGGGGGCGATCTGCACACGATGCTTGCCGAGTTTGGCGATTGCGGGCTCGAGCCGGTCGAGAAGCCGGCTCAAATCCGCGCGCCAGATGTTACGGCCATCGATGATTCCGAGCGACAGCACGCGGTTATCAGGAACTCCGGCGAGGTCGTCGATCTGCTCCGGCGCGCGCACGAGGTCGAGATGCAGGCCGGCGACGGGCAGGGATATCGCGGTGTCGCGGTTGGCGCCGAGTGCGCCGAAATAGGTCGTCAGCATGATCTTGAGCTGCGGCACGCCGCTCGCGATCTCCGCATAGGCATGATGCAACGCCTGCTGGGCGACGATATCGAGATCGAGCACGAGACACGGCTCGTCGATCTGCACCCATTCCGCGCCCCGGTAGGCAAGTTCGCGCAGCACCTCGATGTAAACCGGCAGCAAGCGATCAAGCAGGGACAGCGGATTGAAGCCGGCATCCTTGCTCTTGGCGAGTTTGAGAAACGTGACGGGGCCGACCAGCACGGGGCGGGTTTGATAGCCCAGCGCCTTGGCTTCCTCGTATTCCTCGATCGGCTTGCGCGAGGCGAGGATAAATTTCTGATCCTTCGTCAGTTCGGGCACCATGTAGTGGTAGTTGGTATCGAACCATTTTGTCATCTCGAGCGCCGGCACGCCGTGCGCATCGTCATGTCCGTGACCGGCATGCCCGCAACTCGCCTCATGCGGCTTGCCTTGCGCGCCGCGGGCCATCGCGAAGTAAGTCGCAAGCGAGACCGGCCCGCCGTTCCAGCGATAGATCTCCGGGATTGCGCCGACCATCACTGATGTGTCGAGCACGTGGTCGTAGAACGAGAAATCGTTCGACGGGATCACGCTAACGCCGAGTTTTTTCTGGCGCGCCCAGTTGGCGGCACGAAGCCCCACGCCGGTTTCGATCAGCGCCTTCTCGTCGGTTGCGCCCGACCAGAAACTTTCCAAAGCGAATTTCAGCTCGCGGCGCGGACCGATGCGCGGCGCGCCGAGGGAGGCAACGGGAAGCGAAGAAGTGGAGATGGTGGAAGTAGACGTAGCTTTGGAAGAAGTAGCATTGGAAGTAGACATTGGCTTAACCCCAAAAGTTGGGGGCAAAGGCCGAAGTGACACGTCTGGATTTTCGCGAACGGCAGAGCGCGCGCGGAAAATCGCAACCGCACCACCGGGACACCCCGCCCGAGGACGTGTATGTTGTCGAGGCAGGTCTCCTGGCTCGCGGGTCAGTGCTGCTGTCCGGCCTTCCCGAAACCTTGCGAGGTCTCAGTGACTTTGTTGGACAGCGGCTCGCCGCTTACAGTTGCGGGGGCAGCTCCGGCTTTGGCTTTTCGGCCGCACCGGCTTCCCTCTTAGCTTCGGAAGAACGTCTCCCGAAGAACCACGACGGGTCCACTTATCGGCAACGCGGCAGGCGCGTCAACTCGGCGACATTCACCGGCGCGTTGTCATCGTTGTTCACAGCCGCGGGGTTCCGTCGCCGAAATTCTTGCACATCGCCCGCTCCCCCATTGACACGTTCGTTCAAATCGCACCAAATATAGCAGTCACGGTCCGCCATGACCCAACACATGGTGGCTAAGAGGGAAGCCGGTGTATCGCGTATTTGCCGCGAAAATCCGGCGCTGCCCCCGCAACTGTAAGCAGTGAGTTGTTTCCGAATCTTACGTCACTGATGCGGCATCGCATTGGGAAGACACGGGAACGACGGCGACCTGCGAGCCAGGAGACCTGCCGCGACACCGAAAAAAACGTCCACGGGCGGGGTGTCCCGGCGGCGCTTGCGGACTCATGCCGGCGTTTCTCGCCGCGCATTTGAAGCAGCGTCTTCTCCGACATCCGGCCCCAACACCATCACGGGGTCTCTTGATGTCACTCTCTCCCGATCGCGAAGCCAACGTCGCTCCATTCATCCGACTGCGCCCCGAATCGCTTGCCGCCTCGGAAGCGCAGCCGCCGATGCAGGTGATTCGCCGCAACGGCACGGTTTCGAAATTCGACGCGAGCAAGATTTCGGTCGCGATGACCAAGGCGTTTCTGGCGGTCGAGGGACATGGCGCGGCGGCCTCCCGCCGGGTGCATGAAATCGTCGAGCAACTGACCTCGGACGTCGTCGGCGCGCTGTCGCGCCGGATGAGCGAGGGCCGCACCTTCCATATCGAGGACGTGCAGGACCAGGTCGAACTCGCCCTGATGCGCAGCGAGCACCACAAGGTCGCGCGCGCTTATGTGCTCTATCGCGAGGAACGCACGCGCCAGCGCGCCGGACAGGACGTGGCCAAGGCCGCCCAGCCATCGGGGAAGCCCTCGTTACGTGTCACGCTGGCCAGCGGCGCGCAGGTCCCGCTCGACATCGCGCGGCTGACGCTGATCATCGAAGAAGCCTGCGCCGGTCTCGAGGGAGTCGGCGCCACGGCGGTGCTCGCCGAGACGCAGCGCAATCTCTATGACGGCATCAGCGAGGACGAACTGGCGCTGGCGGCGGTGATGGCCGCGCGCACGCTGGTGGAGCAGGAGCCGAACTACGCCTATGTCAGCGCGCGGCTCTTGCTCGACAAGCTGCGCACCGAGGTGCTGTCTTTCGTGCATGATGCGCCGACCAGCGCGTCGCAGGCCGAGATGGCCGAGCGCTACGGCGAGTACTTTCCAGCCTATATCAAGGCAGGCATCAAGGCCGAACTGCTCGATCCCGATCTGGCCCGCTTCGACCTGAAAAAGCTTGCAGTCGCGCTGAAGCCGGAACGCGACCTGGCGTTCCAGTTTCTGGGTCTGCAGACGCTGTACGACCGGTACTTTCTGCATGTGCACGGCAATCGCATCGAGCTGCCGCAGGCGTTCTTCATGCGCGTCGCGATGGGACTGGCGATCCGTGAGATCGACCGCGAGGCGCGCGCCATCGAGTTCTACGATCTCCTATCGTCGTTCGACTTCATGGCCTCGACCCCGACGCTGTTCAATTCCGGCACGCTGCGGCCGCAATTGTCGTCCTGCTTCCTCACCACCATCGCCGACGATCTCGACGGCATCTTCAAGTCGGTCAAGGACAATGCGCTGCTCGCAAAATACTCCGGCGGGCTCGGCAACGACTGGACCCGGGTGCGTGGGCTCGGCGCGCACATCAAGGGCACCAATGGCGAAAGCCAGGGCGTGGTGCCGTTTCTGAAAGTGGCCAACGACACCGCGATCGCCGTCAACCAGGGCGGCAAGCGCAAAGGCGCGGTCTGCGCCTATCTCGAAACCTGGCACATCGACATCGAGGAATTTTTGGACCTGCGCAAGAACACCGGCGACGATCGCCGCCGCACCCATGACATGAACACCGCGAACTGGGTGCCGGACCTGTTCATGCAGCGCGTCGAGGCCGACGGCGAATGGACGCTGTTCTCGCCGGACGAGGCGCCCGATCTGCATGACCTCTACGGCGAGGCGTTCGCCCAGCGTTATGCAGCTTACGAAGCAAAGGCGGCGCGGGGTGAGATCCGCGTGTTCAAGCAGATCCGCGCCACCGATCTCTGGCGCAGGATGCTGACCATGCTGTTCGAGACCGGGCATCCCTGGATCACGTTCAAGGATCCCTGCAATCTGCGCTCGCCGCAGCGCCATGCCGGCGTGATTCATTCCTCGAATCTCTGCACGGAAATCACGCTCAATACGTCGGATGACGAGACCGCCGTCTGCAATCTCGGCTCGATCAACCTGCTCAATCATGTGCGGGAAGGCCGGCTGGAGGAGGCGCGACTGCAACGCAGTGTGACGACGGCAATGCGGATGCTCGACAATGTCATCGACATCAATTTCTACACCATCCCCGAAGCGCGGCGTTCGAACCTGCGGCACCGCCCGGTCGGTCTCGGGCTGATGGGATTCCAGGACGCGCTGCAGGCGATGCGGATTGCGATGGCTTCAGATGCGGCGGTAACGTTCGCCGATACCAGCATGGAGATGATTTCTTATTACGCCATTTCGGCCTCCGTCGATCTGGCGGCCGAGCGCGGGCGGTATCCGTCGTTCGATGGCTCGCTGTGGAGCCGGGGCATCTTGCCGATCGATTCGATCGAACTATTGGCGGAAGCCCGCGGCAGTCTCGCGATGAACCGCGGGATGACACTCGACTGGGATAGCTTGCGCGAGCGCGTCAAGGCGACCGGCATGCGGAATTCGAACGTGATGGCGATCGCGCCGACCGCGACGATTTCCAATATCTGCGGCGTCGCGCAGTCGATCGAGCCCGCCTACCAGAATCTCTACGTCAAGTCGAATATGTCCGGCGACTTCACCGTGGTGAACGAATTTCTGGTGCGCGACCTCAAGGCGCGCGGGTTGTGGGACGAAGTGATGGTCAACGACCTCAAATATTTCGACGGCAGCTTAGGGGCCATCGATCGCATTCCCGACGACCTCAAGGCGCTCTATGCCACCGCGTTCGAGATCGACAGCGCCTGGCTGATCGAGGCAGCATCGCGCCGGCAGAAATGGATCGACCAGTCGCAGTCGCTCAACCTCTATATCGCCAACCCTAGCGGCAAGAAGCTCGATGCGCTCTATCGGCTGGCGTGGGCGCGCGGGTTGAAGACGACCTATTACCTGCGCTCGCGCAGCGCGACGCATGTCGAAAAGTCCACGCTCCGGGGGACCGACGGCAAGCTCAACAGCGTCGCGTCCGCGGCGATGATGGCTCCAGCCCCCTTCATCGTCGCGCCGGCCGCCACCGCGCCGGATTTGACCGGTGCGGTGGCGTGCTCGATCGATAATCCCGAATGCGAAGCCTGCCAGTAAGCAGCAAGAACAAGAGGAAATCACAATGCTCGACTGGTCCGAACCATCCGCATCCCCGCGTCAGACGCCGCCGCCCGTCGTGGTGCAATCCGTTACCCAGGCCGAACAAACCGGCCTCGGCATGATAGATCGTCGCGGCGGACGCGTATCTGTCGACGACAAGCGGATGATCAACTGCCGCGCCGACGTCAATCAATTGCTGCCGCTGAAGTACAAATGGGCCTGGGAGAAATATCTCGCCGGCTGCAACAATCACTGGATGCCTACAGAAGTTTCCATGCAGGCCGACATCGCGCTGTGGAAATCGCGCGACGGGCTGACGGAAGACGAGCGCCGCGCCATCAAGCGTAACCTCGGCTTCTTCGCCGCTTCCGAAAGCCTGGTCGCCAACAATATCGTGCTGGCGATCTACCGCCATCTGACCAATCCGGAGTGCCGGCAATATCTGCTGCGGCAGTCGTTCGAGGAGGCGGTGCACACCCACACCTTCCAATACATCGTCGAAAGCTTGGGGTTGGACGAGGGCGAGCTGTTCAACATGTATCGCGAGGTGCCGTCGATTACCGACAAAGCGGCCTGGGCACTGAAGCACACGCAGCATCTCGACGATCCGGATTTCAGGACCGGCACGCCGCAAGCCGACCAGGCGTTCCTGCGCGATCTCGTCGCCTTCTACGTCATATTCGAAGGCATGTGGTTCTATACGGGCTTCGCGCAGATTCTCTCGCTCGGCCGCCGCAACAAGATGGTCGGCATCGCCGAGCAGTACCAGTACATCCTGCGCGATGAGTCCATTCACCTGAATTTCGGCATCGATGTCATCAACCAGATCAAGATCGAAAACCCGCATCTATGGACCAAGGCGTTCCAGGACGAAGTCCGCGCCATGGTGCGCGAGGCGGCCGAACTGGAAGCGGCCTACGGGCGAGACACCATGCCGCGCGGGTTTCTCGGGCTGAATGCGGCGCTGTGCGAGAGCTACATGCACTTCGTCGCCAATCGCCGCTGCGCGCAACTCGGGCTGCAGCGGGTGTTCGACGAGACCGAGAATCCGTTTCCCTGGATGTCGGAAGCGATGGACCTGAAGAAGGAGAAGAATTTCTTCGAGACGCGGGTGATCGAGTACCAGAACGGCGGTGCGCTGAGCTGGGAGTAGGGGAAGCCATACCCTCCCAACACGCCGTCCCCGCGAACGCGGGGAACCCGGCGCATGCCAAACCGGCCAGTGTTGAGGCAAATAGCTCGCAAGCCCCGCCGGCAAAACCTCTGCAGATCCGCGTTGCAAAACCGTCTTGTCATCAGCCGTGAATAGTTGTTCACTTCTTCAAAGCGATAGCGCTTCTTATCGCTCAAGACATTGAAGGTGTGCGCGTTCTGGCAGGCTCCGCGGGGCTCGAGGGCGCGCCGGGGACGGAAAACGCGCCATGGTCTATCGGCGAACCCATCAGGTCGTAAAGCGACTGGCGGCGCGGCGTAGCGCCATACTGGCGGCGGCGCGGGATGCTGCGGCCGAAGGCGGCATGGCGGCGGTGCAGATCGCCCCGGTTGCGGTCCGCGCCAATGTCGCGGCCGGCACCGTCTATCGTTACTTCCCCTCCAAGGCCGAACTGATTTCCGAACTGATCGCCGAGGTCTCGCGGGATGAACTGGCCGCGATCCGCCGCGCGGCGGATGCGGCGCCGGGACCGTCGTCGGCGCTCGCCGCCGCCGTCACCACGGTTGCCGTACATGTGCTGTCGCAGCGCAAGCTCGCCTGGGGCATTCTGGCCGAACCCGTTGATGTCGACGTCTCGGTGTCGCGGCTTGCCAGCCGCCGCGAAATCTCCGGCGAGATCGCTGCCAGAATTGACGCCGCGGTGCGCGCCGGCCATTTGCCGGCGCAGGATACCGCGCTCGCCGCCACCGCGCTGCTCGGTGCGCTGCATGAATCGCTGGTTGGCCCGCTGGCGCCCGAGAATCTGGATGACCCCGCGAAGCTGCGCGACGCCGTGCAGACGGTCACACTTTTGGCGCTACGCGCCGTCGGCGTGATGGATGCCCGCGCCCGCGGCCTCGTGGTGCAGGCGGTGCTGCCGGCAAAGGCGCTGGTCGGGGCCTAGAAACCCTCCCCCTTTGCGACACGCCCTTTGCCGCAACCATTTGTGTCGCAACCATTTGCCACGCTGCGGCTTATCGACGGTCCAACCCGCGATCAGGAGCATGCGATGAGCACGACATCAGGGTCCGCCAAATGGCAGGGCGGCATCAAGGACGGCAAGGGCGCGATCTCGACCAAGAGCGGCGCGCTGAATGATTATCCTTACGGCTTTTCGAGCCGCTTCGAGGGCAAAGCCGGCTCGAATCCGGAAGAGCTGGTCGGCGCGGCGCACGCCGCGTGCTTCACCATGGCGCTGTCGCTGATTCTAGGCGAAGCCAAGCTCACCGCCGAGCACATGGAAACCAAGGCAGACGTGACGCTGGAAAAACAGGGCGATGGTTTCGCCGTCACCTCGATTCATCTGACGCTGAATGCGAAGATTCCGGGCGCTGAGGACACGAAATTTCAGGAGCTGGCGGGTAAGGCCAAAGAGGGCTGCCCGATCTCGAAACTTCTGAACACGAAGATCACGCTGGACGCGAAGCTGCAGTAGTTCTCCGTTATTCCGGGGCGGCGCGAAGCGGCGAACTATGGTGCGCAATTGCGCACCTGAGAATCTCTCGCGCCACAAGCTCTGGATTTTCGGGTTCGCGCGTGCGCGCGCCCCGGAAGGACGGCGGGAGCTGACGGCCGCGCCATCACCTACGCGCCATCACTTCTCCGGCTTGCCTTCCCCACCGACAGTGGCGATGCGTACCATGTTGGTGGTGCCGGGGATGCGAAGCGGCACGCCGGCGACGATGATCACGCGCTGGCCTGCGTTGGCGAAGCCGTCACGAAACGCGATCGAGCCGGCGCGGTCGACCATGTCGTCCTGGTCGTGCGCATCTTCCGCCACCACGCAATGCACGCCCCAGACGACCGACAATTTGCGGCCGGTCGCAAGGTTCGGCGTGATCGCCACCACCGGCAGCTTCGGCCGCTCGCGGGCCACGCGGATCGCCGTGGAGCCCGATGAGGTCCAGCAGATGACCGCGGATAATTCCAGCGTCTCGGCGATCTGCCGCGCGGCGTCCGCGATGGCGTCGCCGACCGTATTCTCCGGTTCGGCCCGCTGCGCCGACAGCACCGAGCGATAGGTCGGATCGCGCTCCACCTCTTCGCCGATGCGATTCATGGTCGAAACCGCCTCGACCGGGAATTTGCCGGCGGCCGACTCAGCCGACAGCATGATGGCGTCGGCACCTTCATAAACCGCGGTCGCGACGTCGGAGACTTCGGCGCGCGTCGGCACCGGCGCCTGGATCATCGATTCCAGCATCTGGGTTGCGATCACCACCGGCTTGCCGGCGCGGCGCGCCATCCGCGTCATCTGTTTCTGCAGGCTCGGCACCCGCTCCAGCGGCAGCTCGACGCCGAGGTCGCCGCGCGCCACCATCAGCGCGTCGGAAGCATCGATGATCTCGGCGAGCCGGTCGATCGCCTGCGGCTTTTCGATCTTGGCCATGACAGCGGCGCGGCCGCGGATCATCCGCTTGGCTTCATGGACGTCCTCGGCGCGCTGCACGAAGGAGAGCGCGATCCAGTCGACACCGGTCACCAGGGCTGCTTCGAGATCGGCCCGATCCTTCGGCGTCATCGCCGACACCGGCAGGTCGGTATCGGGCAGGCTGACGCCCTTGCGGTCCGACATCTTGCCGCCGATCACCACGCGCGTTACCGCGCGTTCGGACGTGGTTTCCTCGGCGATCAGCCGCACCTTGCCGTCGTCGAGCAGCAGCGCATGGCCCGGCCGAAGTGCTGCGAGGATTTCCGGATGCGGCAACTGCACGCGGTTGTTGTCTCCCGGCGCTTTGTCGGAATCGAGTACAAAACTCTGGCCGTTCTTCAACTGGATCGAACCTTCGGTGAACGCGCCGAGCCGCAGCTTCGGTCCCTGCAGGTCGACGAGGATGCCGATCGGACGGCCGTAGCTGCTCTCGACATTGCGGATGGTATTGACCAGCTCGCGCATCTTGTCGTGCGGCGTGTGGCTCATGTTGATGCGGAACACGTCCGCACCCGCCTCGAACAGCTTCCGGATCATCGCGCTGTCGGACGATGCCGGGCCGAGGGTTGCGAGAATCTTGATACGACGAAGCCGTCTCATTGCTTGGGCGCCGGGGCTGGCGGCAGACCCGGTCCGGCCGGCGGATTGGACAGGCCGGGAACCCCGCCGGGGCCTCCCGGTCCCATTGTTCCTGGAATTCCCGGCACGCGCTGCGCGGGCTGCTCGTTGGCTTCTGTCAATTGCACTGTCCACGCTCGCTGTTCGCCTGTATCGACCTCGAAGAACCCGGTGCGGTCATAGCCACGCGCCAGGCAGTTCTCGGTACCCTTGATGGTGAATTCCTTATCACGCGAACACATGAAGGCCTGCCCCGACCATTCGCCGCCGCGATCATAGTCAAGCGCGTAGATGTAATAGTAGCGCGCAACAAGAGTTCCGCGCAGCAGTGTCTCGCAACTGCGTGACGACACGTTCCACCACCCTTCAGTGGTCCAGCCCTCGGCATCCTTGTAGCCCAGCGCGATGCCGACCCGGCTGGACGTGTTGTTGCAGAGCCGGAAATCGGCCGCCGCTGGACTGCTCCACAGACACGCCACCGCCAGTGCAAGCAGCGGCGCAAGGCCGGCGGCGGTCACGCGAGCGGGGAGGGAAGGCAAGCAGCGCGAATCTTTTCCGATCATGCGGCGAAGCTATATCAAATCATTGACGATTTCGCGTGACCCGGCGGGCCCTGTCAACGGCCGGGAACGCCTTTCCCGCGCTATGGGAAACCGGGACTCCCTTGTGAGGTAGCCAATTTTGCGCGCAGATATGGCAAAATCTGTGACGATTCCCACCTGATATCAATGTGACGCGGGGTCCAAGACCATGACGATCGACGACAAAACCAGAACAGAACTGGAAGCCGCCGTTTTCCGGCGCCTGGTCGGCCACCTGCGTGCCCGCACCGACGTCCAGAACATCGATCTGATGAATCTGGCCGGCTTCTGCCGCAACTGCCTCTCCAACTGGATGAAGGAAGAGGCCGACGCCAAAGGTGTCGCCGTCAGCAAGGACGAGAGCCGCGAGGCGGTCTACGGCATGCCCTATGAGGAGTGGAAGGCGAAATATCAGGGCACCGCCACGCCCGAGCAGCTAGCCGCGATGAAGAAGGTTCATCCCGGGCATTGATTGGCCGTCGGTGAGATTCTTCCGGGCTACGATTCCTACCTTCCTGTGGGCGCGCTGTGGATGAGCGCGATGCTGCCTTGACGCGAGGCCCCCCGATCTTGAGGGTCATCTGCGAAAAAAGCGCCGTGCGGTAACGCGTGCGGCGCTTGATCTTTCAGCATCACCGTCAGTTCCATTCAGGAGTATCCGATGGCCACCTCCGCCGCTGCAGCCGTCCAGGACGAGCCCGCGACAAGATTTGCCAAAGACCAGCTCAAGGCCATCATCGAGCGCATCGAGCGTCTGGAAGAAGAGAAGAAGACGATCTCCGACGACATCCGTGACGTCTATGCCGAAGCCAAGGGCAACGGCTTCGACACCAAGGCGCTGCGCACCATCGTGCGGATGCGCAAGCAGGATGCCAACGAGCGCGCCGAGCAGGAAACCATTTTGGAAACCTACATGCAGGCGCTCGGGATGCTGTGAGGTTTCCGTCGTCCTGGCCAAGCGAACGAAGTGAGCGCGAGCCGGGGCCATAACCACAAATGGTGATGTTGAGCAAAGCCGAGGCTACAGCCGGCTCCAACGCGTACGTTCGTGGTTATGGGGTCCGCGAGGACGACAGGGAGCTTGTGGAAGCAGTACGACCGGAACCTAGCGCAGCGCGGCGGTGCGCAGCACGAACGACTGCGTCGGCAGTTGCGCGGTTGCCGATCCCGTGAAACGGTCGCAGGTCATGCCCATCATCGGATCTTCCGAGAAAGTCATGGAGACCGCGGCCTGCGGCTTGACGAAGTGGGCGCGCATCTGGGTCATCTCGGTGTCGCCGAGCACGGTCGTCGACATCGCGCTGCTGGCGCTCGGCGCCAGCATCACCACCCTCATCCAGACATTGTTGCCCTGTGCGGCGGCAAGGCGGGTCGAGGTGGCGACCACGCTGTCCTGACCCTGGGTGCCTTTGGCGACAACGGTGTTGATTTCGGTCGCAGCGGCGCCGGAGTTGCGCACCGGGCGGGCGGGGCGCGGGATAGCTGCGGAGGCGGCGACGATGTTGGAGCGATCGAGCGGCGAAGAAGCGGCCGGCGCATAGGCCATCGCCTTGTTGAACGCGTCGCTGACGCTGGCGGTCGGCCGCGGATCGGTGGCGGCGGCGAGCGCCTGGCGGGCGCGCAGGGCCGCAACCTGCGCCGGGGTTGCCTGGTTCGCCGCGGTCGGTACGTCGTCCCAGAAACCGCGGGAATTGATGATATCGGCCGGCGTTTGCGGCCTCGGCTCGGCCTTGTCGGCGGACGCCTGCGCAACCTGTTTCGTCTCAGGCTT
This sequence comes from Bradyrhizobium sp. AZCC 1578, assembly GCF_036924675.1. Lineage (NCBI taxonomy): Bacteria > Pseudomonadati > Pseudomonadota > Alphaproteobacteria > Hyphomicrobiales > Nitrobacteraceae > Bradyrhizobium > Bradyrhizobium sp. AZCC 1578. The sequence continues at coordinate 3,057,220 of NZ_JAZHRZ010000001.1, read as the reverse complement.
GTTCGTCTCAGGCTTGGGCTCGGCTCGAGCTTTGGGCGCCGACACGATCTGGGCGTCGGCCGAGGCGAGCTGGATCGTCGCGCCGACCGGCTTTGCGCGCGGGGTCGGGACCGGTTCGGCGGATTTCACAGCAGCCACACTGTTCGGTGCAGGCTTCTCGTTCTTGACGGGGGCGCTGGCGGCCTCGTCATCCTCTTCAGTCGTCTTGCCGCCCCTGAACAGCGCTGCGAACAGGTTCGGCATCTTGATGGTTGCGGCACTGTCGCCATTGCCGCGGCGTTCGATGTCGGCGCGGGCCAGTTCATAGCCCTTCATCGGACCGCCATTGGACGGCAGGTGCACCGTGCGTCCGTCCGGGAATACCCTGGCAAGCTGATCGTGGGTCATGCGCGGCCAGTGACGAACGCTGCCGGTATCGAGGTGGACGAAAGGCGATCCGGAGGTCGGGTAGAAGCCGACGCCGCCGCGCTGCAAGCGGAGGCCGGCGGCGCGGATCTGCTCCAGCGGCACGTCCGGAATGTAGAAGTCCATGGCGTGGCCGAGCATATGCTGGCTGAAACGCGCCACACCGGAGGAGCGGCGGCGGAGCATGGAGTTGGTGGCGGGGGAGCGATAGGCGGAGATGACCTGGATAGGCTTCTTGCCGTCGACGTCGCGATAGACTTCCCAGATGATATCGAACAGGTGCCGATCCATCGTGGTGGAGTCCTGGCTGCGCCAGTCGCGAAGGAAGTGATTGAGCTTCTTCAGCGCCTCTTCGTCGTAGCGCCCGTCGCGTTTGAAGGTGACGGTGAGATCTTCGCCGGAATGGGTATGGTGGAAGGAGAGGGTGCGGGTTTCGTTCAGCGCCGTCGCATCATGCACCGTGCCCGCGCCAGCCAGCAGCAAAAGCGACGTCAAGCCGATCCGATATCCGGCTTTTGGCAGAGCAAGCGGATTGAATTGGCGCGCGAAACCAGCCAGCACGTATGAGCCCACCCAGTCGACGAGCGTTCACTGTGTTCTTTTGCAGACCCCCGGCAAAAGACGATGAACGCTTTCTTAAAGCAGGAGGGTTAACCGAGGTTTACCGTCCTGCCCCCAAGCAAGCCTTAACCTAACGCGTGGACTGTGGCGAAAACGTGCCCTGCCGAATCCGGGATGGCTAATGGTTAACCAATCAATCTCTCCGCCGAAGAGAGATTGTTGATTTCATTCGGCAATTCCGCGCTACTGACCGTAGTCCTCCGGATTACCGGGTGAAACGCGGTTGCGGCCGGCGACCAATCGGGGCCGGCGGCGTCATGGGCGACGGACCGCCGAACAGGCGCTCGAAGAATGACGGGCCGGAGGAGAAGGTGTTGTCGCTGGCGAAGTTGACGCCGGCCGGCAGGCTTGAGCCGGACGGGCGCGAATAGCTCGGTTGCGAATGGGCAACCATGGCTTCCAAATCCTTGCTGCGACCGTTCCTGAGCAGGGCGATCATCGTGGCGTCGCGGCCATAGATGTCCTTGCGAATCTGCAGCTTGCCGGCGTCGTCCACGAAAGCGGTCTGGTAGGTGATGTTGACCGGAATCGGCGTCGGGAATTTCAGGTCGATCTCGCTGCGGCCGTACATGCTGCGGATCTTTTCCGGCGTGTAGCGCTCGTTCGGCATCACGATATTGAGCAGGGTCGAGGCGTATTGATCCGGATTCTGCACGCGCATGCAGCCATGGCTGAACGCGCGTTCTTCCTTCGCGAACAGGTGCTTGTCCGGGGTGTCATGCTGATAGACCAGGAACTTGTTCGGGAAGTTGAAGCGAATGCGGCCGAGCGCATTGGCTTCACCGGGCGGCTGCGAAATGTGGATGCTGCCGTCGCGGTTGCGCTCGAGCCGCAGACCCATGCGATCCAGCACGGTCGGATCCTGCTGCAGGGCAGGCAGATATTCGTTGTAGATGATCGACGGCGGTACGTTCCATGTCGGGTTGACGGTGATGAACTTCATCGTTTCCGTCAGCATCGGCGTGGCGTGCTTGCCCGGCTTACCGGTCACCACGCGGGTGGTCCAGACCGGGTGACCGTTCTGCATCACCTTCAGCGTGAAGTCGGGCACATTGAGAATGACATAGGCGTTGCCGAGCGAGGCAGCGCCGAGTTGGCGCGGCAACCAGCGCAAGCGCTCCAGATTGACGAGGACCGTATCGATCTGCCGGTCGCGCTTCGGGCTGTTGATCGCCTTGACCGTGCGGTCGTCGAGCACACCGGTCGGCTTGAGATCGGCGCTCTCCTGGAATTTGCGGACGGCGGCAGCAACCTTGGCGTCGTAATACGTGCCGTCGGGATTTTCGGTGACGCCGAGCTTGGCGCGCAGTTGCGGCACGCGCGGGTCTTCCGGCGCGACCTCGCCCTGCTTCTTGGTGGCGGCCTTGTACGCCAGCGCCGGACCCTCGGCGATGTGGATCATCGGTCCGTCGCCCTGGCCGCGCAGCTCGGCGAGCTTGGCCTTCAGATCCTTGTAGAGCTTGTGCGGCGGGTTGTAGCCGTCGAGCGCCGCCGAAGCGTCCTTGGCGGTCGAGATGTTGGCGAGCACTTCCGCCGGGTCGGTCGGGTGCTCGGGGTAGAGGATGTCGCCAGCGACCTGCGACCAGTGCATCCGGCCGCTCTGGGCCTGTCGCGCATAGTCGAGCATGCTCGCGGTCAGTTTCAGTTCGGCTTCGGCGAGCTGGTCCGGCGAAGTGGCGGCAAAATCCGGCACCGGATAATCCGCCGGATTGAGGCCTTCGGCGGCGGCGTCCTTCAGGCGGGCGATAACGCCCTTGCCGCTGTCGGTCAATTTGCCGGCTTGCGTCCATTGCGGCGCATAGTCCCGTGCCGAGTAGAACTTCTCGACGGCAGCGCGCTCGTTCTTGCGGTCGAAATAGCGCAGCGATTTGGCGCCGAGCATGTCGCGCAACCGGTCGGCGACCGGCTGGTCGGCCGGCGCGACGGTGCTGACCTTCACCGGCTCCTTGGCAGGTTCGGGGGCGGGCGCGATGGCTGTCGCAGCCGGAGGCGTGGTTGTGGCGGCGTCGCTCGGCTTGGCCGCCGGCGCGGTGACGTTCTCCGTCGGCTTGATATCCGTCTTGGGTTCAGCCGCCTTCGGAGCCGTCCCCGGTTCGACCGGCTTCTCTGTGGCCTTGGCCGCATCGGGCACCGCGCCGGTCGAGTCCATCTTGAAATCGCCGATGGTGGGAGGCGGAACGTTGGCGGGCTCGGGACGGGGAATGGCTGCGTCGATCGCGAGTTCGGCAGCACTGGCGCGCGGCGTATCCGACGGAGCCGCCAGTGCTGAGGTCGCTGATACCGTGAGGAAGGTTGCCGCGACGGCCATCAGCACGCGGTCAAATCCTGCACGATTCGAACAGTCACGCATCGTCACACCCCCTTGGGCGAAACTGCCCCGACATGGAACAGTCGTTGGAATGGTTCATAGCTTGCGCGGGAAAGCGCTGGCTTCGGTCGGTTTCTCAGTCGTACGCCTGCAGTCGCGATTCAAACGCAGACGATACATGTGCCCCTCTCATGCAGCCAGCGCCATGCGGGACAACTCACGACAAACTGACCTCAAACTACCCGTTTGCATTCGGGTCACGCAGTTTTTGCCACGCCACCCGCCATTTGTCTGTCACCGCCAAGCCACGGTTCAAAAGCTTCCGAACGACCGATGTCCTTGGTTTGCCACGATCTTTGCCACGCGGGCGCCGTAATCGCGTAAGCGCCCGTTGCTCGCGTCTCAACTAGCGTCCTGCGCGCCGCCTTCGGCCGGGTCGTTGGCGGCAGCTTCATCGAGCTTACGATAGAGCGTGGAACGACCGATCTTGAGCCGGCGCGCGACTTCCGACATCTGGCCACGATAATGCGAGATCGCGAAACGGATGATCTCGTTTTCCATGTCTTCGAGCGGCCGCACCTCGCCGGTGGTCGTTAGCATCGAAAGGCTGCCGGCAGTGGCGAGCGGGGCAATTGGTATTTCGCTACCCGAAACCATGGCAGGCGCCGTCGACGGCGCGACGACCAACGGCTCGCTGTGCGTTATCTGGCCGTCCGGTACGCCCTGGCCGAGGACTTGCGGGAAATCAGACAGGCCGAGCTGATCGCTCTCGCTCATGACGACGGCGCGGTACACCGTGTTTTCGAGTTGGCGGATGTTGCCGGGCCAATCGAGCTGCGCGAGATGGGTCACGGCCTCGCCGCTGATGCCGGTGATGGTGCGGTTCTCCTCGGCGGCAACGCGCGCCAGGAAATGCCGCAACAGATGCGGGATGTCTTCGCGCCGCATCCGCAGCGGCGGGATGGTCAGCGGCAGCACGTGCAGCCGGTAGAACAGGTCCTCGCGGAACGCGCCGCTCTTCACGAGATCGAGCAGCTTGCGGTTGGTCGCGGAAATGATGCGGACGTCGACCTTCACCGGCTTGCGACCCCCGACCGCCTCGACGGTTCCTTCCTGCAGCGCGCGCAAAAGCTTTACTTGCGCCGCAAGCGGGAGCTCGCCGACCTCGTCGAGAAACAGCGTGCCGCCGGAAGCTTCGACGAACTTGCCCATGTGCCGTTCGGTGGCACCGGTGAAGGCGCCCTTCTCATGGCCGAACAGGATCGACTCCACGAGATTGTCGGGAATGGCGCCGCAATTGACCGCGACGAAGGGTTTTGCCTTGCGTTCGCCGGAACCGTGAATGGCGCGGGCAAACAATTCCTTGCCGACACCGGATTCGCCCTCGATCAGAACAGGAATGCTTGATGCCGCCGCCTTCTGCGCGGTGCGCAGCACGGCTGCCATAGTCTCGCTGCGCGTGATGATGTCGGCAAAGGTCAGCCGTCCCTCGCGGCTGTGGCGGATGCGCTGCAATTCGCCCTTGAGCGCTGAGGTGTTGAGCGCGTTGCGCAGCGACACCTGTAGCCGTTCGAAGCCGACCGGCTTGACCACGAAATCCTGCGCGCCGGCGCGCATTGCCGAAACTACGTTGTCGATGCCGCCATGCGCGGTCTGCACGATGACGGGGATGCTCAGGCCTGCTTCACGCATTTTTGCGAGCACGCCGAGCCCGTCGAGGCCGGGCATTACGAGGTCGAGCACGACCGCGTCGATCGCTTGCGCGTCCGGTGGGGTCAGCAAGGCCACGGCCGCATCGCCGCTGTCGACGACCAGGGGCTCATAGCCGCACTTCTGCACCATGTTTTCAACCAAACGGCGCTGCACGGCGTCGTCGTCGGCAATCAAAATGGTGGCAGCCATGGCTCTCCCCGCACGCTACTGTATTGTACCGAATCGGGGCAATTTCGCCGATGCCGATTAACGTTCTCTTAAACGTTGAAAAACGGCGTTGTTGAGAAGCGGCTAGACGCTGAGGTGCGGCCACACTTCAAGCGCGCCGCGATAGCACATGTCGAGAGCCACATAGAGTATGATGGCGAGGCCGACATAGGCGATCCAGCGCTGCTTCTCCAGCAGGCGGGCGATGAAGTTGGCGGCAAGCCCCATCAGCGCGATGGAGAGCGCCAAGCCGAAAATCAGAACCATCGGATGCTCGCGCGCTGCGCCCGCGACGGCGAGCACGTTGTCGAGCGACATCGAGACGTCGGCCAGCGTGATCTGCCAGACGGCCTGGCCAAGCGTTTTCCGATGACGTTCAGGGGCGGACGCATCGATCGTGCTTGCAGCTGAGAGACTCTGCAATTTCGGTTCGTCATGATGCGACGTACGCAACTCGCGCCACATCTTCCAGCACACCCAAAGCAGCAGGACGCCGCCGGCGAGCAGCAGTCCGATGATCTGCAGCAACTGGACCGTTACGGAGGCGAAGCCGATGCGCAGCGCCGTTGCCGCCAGAATGCCCACCACTATCGCTTTTCTGCGCTGATCATAGGGTAGCCCCGCGGCCGCAAGGCCGATGACAATCGCATTGTCGCCGGCGAGCACCAGATCGATCATCACGACCTGGAAAAGCGCTGTCAGGGATTGAGAGGAGATCAACTCTAGCATTTGGGCCACTCCGTTGAAGTGTCCAATCCGACATCGCAGTTTGCGTGAACTGCCAGAGGGGCCCGGGCTTGGACGAACACATGTAAAAGGGCGCAGTCAGGCTGCGAAAAACTGCTTCCGTTACTCAGGTTGGTCGGAAAGGGCGAAGAGCTCGACGAGTTGATCCGGTTCGATCAGAACGGACAGAACGACGCCGATGAACGTCAGGCTTCCGGCGAGGTCGAACCACATGATGCGGAATCGGTCGCGCCGGCAGAGCAGCGCGAAGCCGGCCGTCAATGCGGCAACGCCGAAGAGCAGGGTGACGATCGCGGGCGCCAGCGCCTCCGCCGGCACCACGTTCCGGATTCCCACGGTCGCAATCAGCGCCACGAGCAGGATGCCGGCGAACAACTCCTTGCCGCGAGCCGCAGGGGTGCGGGCGGTCGTTTCAACAATCTGACTGCGGTCCAAGAATGCCATCGGATTCTTATTCGCGAGCTGAGATTGTGGTAGGGAACATTACCTACCCGGTCATTCATTCCAGATAGTTTAGTAATCATGAAACGAGTAAAACATCAAGATGGTTCCGCTGAACGTCAGCCGGCCAAGGCCGCGCCGGACGCCAAGCAGTTGCGGAAACTGGCCGGGGATTGGCTGAAGCAGCGGAGGGCGGATGCCGAATTGTCGCAGGCGGATCTCGCTGCTCGCCTCGGCCTGAAATATTACACGTTCATCTCCCAGGTCGAGAACGGGTTCAGTCGAGTTCCAACTGAAATTATGGGAGCTTGGGCCGGCGAATTGGGTCTTGAACCGGCCGCCTTCGCTAGGCATCTGTTAAGGTACTACGAGCCGGAATTGCACCGGCTGCTGTTCGGAGCGGAAAGCACATGAGCGTGGTTGCGTTCGAGCGCAAACAGGACGCGGGTGAGTGGAGTGAGCGAGAACTCAGCACCATTGTCGCGGCTCTGAGCGCAGCGCTTGCGCCGGGCACCGGACGCGAATGGGAAACCGGCATGACGGAGAAGCGCGATGCCCAGTTCTACCTGCTGGGACCGCTTCCGGATCAGGCTTGCGAGTTGTGTGTGTCGCGGATCGGCGGACGTTATATCCTTGAGGATGGTTTTGGACGGTTGCTCTTCGAGCACCGAAACCTCGATCTCGTCGCGTTGCACGCGCGGGCGGCAGTCCCGAGCACGGCGTGGCTTATGGTGCGCGCGATCGTGTTGTGGTGCGCGATCCGTAGCGTGATGAATGAAAGGGTCGAGCCGATGCTCGCCGAAAGCGAGGAACTGCTTGTCCAATTGGCACCGCAGCTTTCGGCTTTCGCCTGATCTCGCCCAATTTCCTGATCACCTCTCAATTTTGAAAGTGTCATGAGCGCAAAATCTGCGACCTCCCGAGCCGTCAATACGTCCCGTAAGCCCGTCAAGGGCAGCAAGGGGAGCGCAGCCAAACCCAAAACCGGCAAATTGCCGGAATGGAATCTCGCCGATCTTTACTCCGGCATCGACGCGCCTGAAATCGCTCGCGATCTGCAGAAGATGGATACCGACTGCGTCGCGTTTGAAACGGACTACAAGGGCAAGCTGGCGGAAGGCGTTGCCCGCGACGAGGGCGGTCTTTGGCTGGCGGAGGCGGTCGGGCGCTACGAGGCGATCGACGATTTGGCCGGCCGGCTCGGCTCCTATGCAGGCCTCGTTCATGCCGGCGACAGCGTCGATCCCGTGATTTCCAAGTTCTACGGCGACGTCTCCGAGCGGCTGACGGCGGCCTCGCTGCATCTGCTGTTCTTCGCGCTCGAACTCAACCGCATCGAAGACGCCGCGATCGAGCGCGCGATGCAAACGCCCGAGCTCGCGCATTACCGGCCGTGGATCGAGGATCTGCGCAAGGACAAGCCGTATCAGCTCGAAGATCGCGTCGAGCAGTTGTTTCACGAAAAATCCCAGAGCGGCTATGCCGCCTGGAACCGGCTGTTCGACCAGACCATCTCCGGCCTGCGCTTCAAGGTCGGGACCAAGGAGCTCGCGATCGAGCCGACACTCAATCTGCTGCAGGACCGTGCGCCGGAAAAGCGCAAGGCCGCCGCGCAGGCGCTGGCGAAAACGTTCAAGGATAATGAGCGGACCTTTGCCCTCGTCACCAACACGCTCGCCAAGGACAAGGAAATTTCCGATCGCTGGCGTGGCTTCCAGGACGTTGCGGATTCGCGCCACCTGAATAACCGCGTCGAACGCGAGGTCGTCGATGCGCTGGTCGGCTCGGTTCGTGCGGCCTATCCGCGGCTGTCGCACCGCTACTACAATCTGAAAGCCGGCTGGTTCAAAAAGAAGAAGCTGGCGCATTGGGACCGCAACGCGCCGCTGCCGTTCGCGGCGGCCGGCACGATCGCCTGGCCCGAGGCGCAGAAGATGGTGCTGACGGCCTATCGCGGCTTCTCCGCCGAGATGGCTGATATCGCGGAACGTTTCTTCACCGACCGCTGGATCGATGCACCGGTGCGGCCGGGCAAGGTGCCAGGCGCGTTCTCGCACCCGACCACGCCCTCGGCGCACCCCTATGTGCTGATGAATTACCAGGGCAAGCCGCGCGACGTGATGACGCTGGCGCATGAGCTCGGCCATGGCGTGCACCAGGTGCTGGCCGCGAAGAACGGCGCGCTGATGGCGCCGACGCCGCTGACGCTTGCGGAGACGGCAAGCGTGTTCGGCGAAATGCTGACCTTCAAGAGGCTCCTGTCGCAGACCAAAAACGCCAAGCAGCGCCAGGCGCTGCTGGCCGGCAAGGTCGAGGACATGATCAACACCGTGGTGCGGCAGATCGCGTTCTATTCGTTCGAGCGCGCCGTGCACACCGAGCGCAAGAACGGCGAACTGACCGCCGAGCGCATCGGCCAGATCTGGCTCAGCGTGCAGGGTGAAAGCCTCGGGCCGGCCATCGATATCCGTCCGGGCTACGAGAATTTCTGGATGTACATTCCGCACTTCATCCATTCGCCGTTCTACGTCTACGCCTATGCGTTCGGCGATTGCCTGGTGAACTCGCTTTACGCCGTCTACGAAAACGCCGCCGAGGGTTTCGCCGAGCGCTATCTCGCCATGCTCGCCGCCGGCGGCACCAAGCATTATTCCGAGCTGCTCAAGCCATTCGGGCTCGATGCCAAGGATCCCAAATTCTGGGACGGCGGGCTGTCGGTCATCGCAGGCATGATTGACGAGCTGGAAGCGATGGGCTGACGGGTTCGGCCGCTGGCACGAAACGGAATTGTGATGGGCACGGATACAATTTCCGCCGCTGTCACCCTACATGATAGGGGCGACAAGAGGGGAGTGCCCCATGATCGACACCCCAACACGGCGCGCGGTGCTTGGAGCGGGCGTCTTCGCCGCCGGTTCGCTGCTCACGATTGACGCCAGCATTGCTGAGGCCCCGCTAGCCCTCACCCCCGCATGCCACGACGGCGACGCCGCAACAGTGGCGCAGACCGAAGGGCCGTTCTTCAAGCCCTCTTCGCCCGAGCGCGTCGAGCTGATTGAAGAAGGCATGGCGGGACAGCCGATCGAGCTGGTCGGCTTCGTTCTTACCCGCGCCTGCAAGCCGGTCGCCGGAGCCTTGCTGGATTTCTGGCAGGCCGACGACAAGGGCCGATATGACAATTCCGGTTTTCGCTTGCGCGGTCACCAGTTCTCCGATGCGGAAGGGCGCTACAGGTTGCGCAGCATCGTGCCCGGCGCCTATGTCGGCCGCACACGCCATATCCACGTGAAGGTGCAGCCGCGCGGCGGCCGCATGCTGACCACTCAGCTCTATTTCCCGGGCGAAGCGCTGAACCGCACTGACGGCCTGTTTCGCAAGGAGTTGCTGGTACGCACGGCCAAGAACGCCGGCTGGCTCGCCGGGCGTTTCGATTTCGTGGTGGCTTAGGGGCGGCTCGCTTTCCGGCCGAGCGACCGAGTGGAGAACCCAGAGTAAAACATTCGTTGAACGGACCGTAGAGCCGTGTTATACATATTGTACAACACGGAGCTGGTGTCATGAGCAAAACCCCTCGCGGAATGGAAGAAGCCTCTCGCGAATACAGGCTGGAGGACACCGCCCTTCAAATCCGGAAGATCGGTAACTCGGTCGGCGTGATCCTGCCAAAAGAGCTTCTTGCCCGGCTCAATCTCAAGGAGGGAGACAAGTTCTATCCGGTCGAGCAACCGGATGGCAGTCTGCGGCTCTCACCTTTCAATCCGAAGCACGCGCGGACCATGGAAATCGCCCGCAAGGTCATGCACGAATATCGCGATACGTTTGCAGCGCTTGCAAAATGAGTGAGCCAATTTGGCTCGACGTCGATGAAGTCATCGACATGCATGCCGAGCAACTGGCGATATTCGGTGGACCGGAAGGCATTCGAGACCGTGGCCTTCTTGAGTCGGCGATTTTGCGGCCAGTGAACCAATGGAATTACGGGCAGACCGATATGGCAGCGCTCGCCGCAGCCTATGCGTTCGGTCTTGCCCGTAATCACGCGTTCGTGGACGGCAACAAGCGGATCGCGTTCCACGCCATGATGGTCTTCTTGCGCGTCAACGACATACCCTTTGCGCCCGATCCGGCGCACGCCACCGCCATCATCCTCTCCCTCGCCGCGGGCGAGGTCAGCGAAGAAAGCCTGGCCCGCTGGATCCGGGATAATTGGCCTTCCGAATGACCCGATAGGCAGGGGGCCGTTGCCCTCCCAAACGCTTTGCGGTAATTGCACGCGAGAAACGCGGATTTTGACTGGGGATACCGATGGCAGACCATAACGAAGTGGCCTACACGACCGCTGACGGCAACGACTACGCGGCCCATGAGCAGACCTATGAAGGGTTCATCATGTTGGTCAAATACGGCACCGCCGCCGTCGTAATCATTGTCGCCCTGATGGGCTATTTCCTGACCTGACGCGTCGCTGCCTGCACCGCCGGGCCCCGGCGGTGGCAAGAAAATTCGCACGCATGCCGGTTGCGAAACCGGTATCCAACTAAGCGAAAAAGACGCTAGTTTGCTTGCGCGCGCCCGCCGCGCCGGGGAGGCCTCATGAAAATTGCCGTTGCCAAGGAAATCGATCCGTCCGAACCGCGGGTTGCCGCTTCCCCGGACACAATCAAGAAATTCAAGGCGCTGGGCGCTGAAGTTGCGATCGAACCGGGTGCGGGCATCAAGTCGGGCCTGCCGGATTCCGAATTCACCGCCGTCGGCGCCACAGTCAGCGCGGACGCGTTGAAGGACGCCGACATCATCATCAAGGTGAAACGGCCGGAGGCCTCAGAACTCGCCAAGTACAAGCGCGGCGCGCTGGTCATCGCCATCATGGACCCTTACGGCAATGAGGCGGCGCTGAAGACGATCGCAGATGCCGGCGTCTCGGCGTTTGCGATGGAACTGATGCCGCGCATTACCCGCGCACAAGTTATGGACGTACTGTCCTCGCAGGCAAATCTCGCCGGCTATCGCGCGGTGATCGAGGCGGCCGAGTCCTTTGGCCGCGCGTTCCCGATGATGATGACGGCGGCCGGCACCGTGCCGGCGGCGAAGGTGTTCGTGATGGGCGTCGGCGTTGCCGGCCTGCAGGCAATCGCGACCGCGCGCCGGCTCGGTGCCGTCGTTACCGCAACCGACGTGCGTCCGGCCACCAAAGAGCAGGTCGAATCGCTTGGCGCCAAATTCCTCGCGGTCGAGGACGAAGAGTTCAAAAACGCCCAGACCGCCGGCGGCTACGCCAAGGAAATGTCGAAAGAGTATCAGGCAAAGCAGGCCGCGCTCACCGCCGAGCACGTCAAGAAGCAGGACATCGTGATCACGACCGCGCTGATCCCGGGCCGCCCCGCGCCAAGGCTCGTCAGCGCCGAGATGGTCAAATCGATGAAGCCGGGTTCGGTGCTGGTCGATCTCGCCGTCGAGCGCGGTGGCAACGTCGAGGGCGCGAAGGCCGGCGAAGTCGTCGATCTCGATGGCATCAAGATCGTCGGCTACACCAATGTCGCCGGCCGCGTGGCGCAATCGGCCTCGAGCCTTTACGCCCGCAACCTGTTCTCGTTCATCGAGACGCTGGTCGACAAGGCGAACAAGGCGCTCGCGGTCAATTGGGAAGACGAACTGGTGAAAGCCACCGCGCTGACCAAGGATGGCGCCGTCATCCATCCGAACTTCCAGCCGAAAGCCTAAGGAGAGAAGCCATGGAGCATGTCGCCCAAGTCGTCGACCCCTTCGTATTTCGGCTGTCGATTTTCGTCCTCGCGGTCTTCGTCGGCTACTTCGTGGTCTGGTCGGTGACGCCGGCGCTGCATACGCCTTTGATGTCGGTGACGAATGCGATCTCCTCGGTGATCGTGGTCGGTGCGCTGCTCGCGGTCGGCGTGCCGATGATCTCGAGCGGCTCGGGCTGGGCGCGCGGCTTCGGCTTCGTCGCGCTGATCTTTGCCTGTGTGAATATCTTCGGCGGCTTCCTTGTCACCCAGCGCATGCTGGCGATGTACAAGAAGAAGGCCAAGTGAAATGACGGCGTGCACCTCGCGGGTGACAAAGACAATGGGGACCTGAGATGAACGCCAATCTGGCTGCATTGCTGTATCTCGTGGCGGGCGTGCTCTTCATCCTGTCGCTGCGCGGACTGTCCAGCCCCGCAACGTCACGCCAGGGCAATCTGTTCGGCATGATCGGCATGGCGATCGCGATCGGCACGACGCTCGCGAGCCATCCGCCGGCGGACGGCGTGGCCTGGCTGCTGGTCGTGCTCGGCATCGCCATTGGCGGCGGCATCGGCGCTGTCATCGCGCGGCGGGTGCCGATGACGTCGATGCCGGAACTGGTCGCGGCCTTCCACTCGCTGGTCGGCATGGCCGCGGTGCTGGTCGCCGCCGGCGCCTTTTACGCACCGGAAGCCTTCGATATCGGCAAGCCCGGCGCGATTCACGCATCCAGCCTGGTTGAAATGTCGCTCGGCGTCGCCATCGGCGCGCTGACCTTCACCGGCTCGGTGATCGCGTTCCTGAAGCTTTCCGCGCGCATGAGCGGGGCGCCGATTATCCTGCCCGGCCGCCACATCATCAACATCGCGCTCGCGCTTGCACTGGTGTTCTTCATTTTTGGCCTGGTCCGCTCAGGCAGCGCGCTCGACTTCTGGCTGATCACCATCATCGCGCTGGTGCTCGGCGTGCTCATGATCATCCCGATCGGCGGCGCCGACATGCCGGTCGTAATCTCGATGCTGAACTCCTATTCGGGGTGGGCCGCGGCCGGCATCGGTTTCACGCTCGGCAATTCCGCGTTGATCATCACCGGCGCGCTGGTCGGCTCCTCGGGCGCGATCCTATCCTACATCATGTGCCACGCGATGAATCGCTCGTTCATCTCGGTCATCCTTGGCGGCTTCGGCGGCGAAACGGCGGCCGCGGGCGGCGGCTCCGGCGAACAGAAGCCCGCCAAGCTCGGCTCGGCTGACGACGCCGCTTTCATCATGAAGAACGCCTCCAAGGTCATCATCGTGCCCGGCTACGGCATGGCGGTGGCGCAGGCCCAGCACGCGCTGCGCGAAATGGCCGACATGCTGAAGAAGGAAGGTGTCGAGGTGAAGTACGCGATTCACCCGGTCGCAGGCCGCATGCCCGGCCACATGAACGTGCTGCTCGCCGAAGCCAACGTGCCCTATGACGAGGTGTTCGAACTCGAGGACATCAACTCCGAATTCGCCCAGGCCGACATCGCCTTCGTGATCGGCGCCAACGACGTCACCAATCCGGCCGCGGAAGAGGACAAGACCTCGCCGATCTACGGCATGCCGGTGCTGCAGGTCTGGAAGGCCGGCACCGTGATGTTCATCAAGCGCTCGCTGGCATCGGGCTATGCCGGCATCGACAATCCGCTGTTCTATCGCGACAACACCATGATGCTGCTCGGTGACGCCAAGAAGGTCACCGAGAACATCGTCAAGGGGATGTAACCGATCGGGGCACCATGTTCGCGCGTCGTCAGATGATCATTGGCGCCGCGGCGACGGTCGGCAGTGCCGTCATCTGTCCACTCTCGGCAGTGGCATTCGAGTGGCGCAAAGTACCGCGAACTGAAACAGGCTTTGCTCCCGATATCGAATCGCGCCTCGATGGACTGATTGCCGACCGGCGCATTTGGGGCTTGCATAGTGTTGTTGTCGCGCGTCGCGGCAAGCTGGTGTTCGAGCGCTATTTCGACGGCGAAGACGAAAACTGGGGTCGCTCCATCGGCCGCGTCGCGTTCGGGCCGGACACGCTGCACGACCTGCGCTCCGTCACCAAGAGCGTTCTCGGCCTGCTCTACGGCGTAGCACTAGCGGCCGGAAAGGTCCCGACTCTCGATCAGCCGATATTGGCGTCGTTCCCCGAATGCGCGGATCTCGCTACCGACCCGCGGCATGGGCGCATGACAGTGGCGCATGCCCTGACGATGACGCTCGGATTGGATTGGAACGAGGACATTCCCTACGAAGACCCGAACAACAGCGAGGTATTGATGGAAGCCTCGCCAGATTGTTATCGCTATATCTTCAGTCGACCGTTCATGGCCAAGCCCGGCACTCGCTGGAATCGCTGCCCGATTTTGTCCGGACCGCGTTGTTCGACCCGATCGGCGTTGGACGGATCGAATGGACCAAAGGTTTCAACGGCGAGCCCGCGCCCTCTTCGGGCCTGCGCATGACGCCGCGCGATCTCGCGCGCGTCGGCCAGTTCATTCTCAATCGCGGAGAATGGGAAGGCCGTCAGGTCGTGGCGGCGGGTTGGCTCGAGCAATCATTCAAGAGTTATGTCGCTGTCGATGAAGCGCGTCGCTATGGCTATTTCTGGTACATTGGCGATCTCCAGTACGGTAAACCGCCGAACCGCCCGATCGCTCACTGGATTGGGGCATTCGGTTACGGAGGTCAGAGACTATTCGTGTTTCCTGAACTCGACATTTCGGTAGCTATTACGGCTGGTAACTACAATGACGGGAATCAGTGGATGCCGCCGATCCGGGTGATCCGTGAAGTCGTGCTAGCGAGCGTGTTGTAATAGCCTGGGAGATCACACTGGCCGATAGGCAATGTTGCCTGTAAGCATCGCAGAGTCATGACCACCTTGAAATGGCTGCTCATCATCGCTTCGGCGGGTTATATCTGTGGTCTGCTCGCGCTGTTCTTCGCGCAGCGCGCCGTGCTGTTTCCTGCTCCGACAAGCGTGCGCACGCCGCCGCAAGCGGCGGGCTTTCCCGAAGCAGAAGAACATGTCCTGACCACGACCGACGGTGAGAAGGTCATCGTCTGGCATGTTCCGGCCAAGCCGGGGCGTCCGGTCGTCCTCTACTTCCACGGCAATGGCGATTATCTCGCCGGCTTCTTCGGCCGTTTTCGCGGCCTGGTCGCCGACGGGATAGGAATCGTCGCGCTCTCCTATCGCGGCTATGCCGGCTCGAGCGGGCAGCCGAGCGAGCAGGGATTGCTGCAGGATGCCGCGGCGGCCTATGCTTTCACGGCAGCGCGATACAGCGCGGACAGAATCGTTGCGTGGGGATTCTCGCTTGGCACCGGCGTCGCAGTTGCGCTGGCGGGCGAGCAGCCCGTCGGAAAGCTGATCCTGGAATCGTCCTATACTTCCATTGTGGACGTCGCCGCGTCCGCGTTCTGGTTCGCGCCGGTGCGGCTATTTATGCGCGATCGATTTCACTCCGACCGGCACATCGCCCGGATCAGGGTTCCGCTGCTCATGATGCATGGCGCGCTCGATCCCACGATACCCGTTACCTTTGGCGAACGGCTGTTCGCGCTGGCGAACGAGCCGAAACGGTTTGTCCGCCTTGCCCGGGGAGGTCACAACGATCTGGACAATTTCGGCGCGATTGAAATCGCGCGGAATTTTATCAACCTTGCGCAGGGATGGTCGCAGCATGGACGGGCGTATCTTCCGTCCACGAACCGGGGAACTTGACCGCATGAGCGCACATAAACCGATGCCGCGATCGGCCTGGATATTCCCCGCGCTGGCGATGGTGCTGTTTGCCGCGGCCACGGGTCTCGGGCTCAACTTTACGCCGTCAGTTGGCGGGTCTTTGTTCGCGGCCACGCTGCTGGCGATCCTGTTCGGCACCGTATTCGCAGCCGTGCACCATGCCGAGGTGATTGCCGAGCGGATCGGCGAACCCTATGGCACGCTGCTGTTGACGCTCGCCGTCACCATCATCGAGGTCGCGCTGATCGCCACCATCATGCTCGGCGAAAAGCCGCAGCCGGCGCTGGCGCGCGACACCGTGTTTGCGGTGGTGATGATCGTGTGCAACGGCTTGGTCGGCCTCTGCATCTTCATTGGCGGCTTGCGCTACCGCGAGCAGGATTTTCAGGTCTCGGGCGCCAACCTTTATCTCAGCGTGCTGTTCGTGCTGGCGACCATTACGCTGATCATGCCCAATTATACGCTGACGGCGCCCGGGCCGATCTATTCGTCGGCGCAGCTTGGCTTTGTGGACCTGGTCACGCTCATGCTCTACGGCGTGTTCCTTTATACCCAGACTATCCGGCATAGTGATTATTTCATCAAGGGAGGCGACGGTGCTGCCACCGAAGCATCATCCCTGTCGAACCGGATGCTGGCGCTCAGCGTCGCGCTGCTGCTTATCTCCCTGCTTGCCGTGGTGCTTCTGGCGAAGAAATTTTCGCTCGTGGTCGACGTCGTAACCGCGATGATCGGTGCCCCGCCGGCGTTCGCGGGCGTTCTGGTCGCGGTCCTCATCCTGCTTCCGGAGGGGGTCACCGCTATTGCAGCGGCGCGCAACAATGATCTGCAGAAGAGTATCAATCTCGCGCTCGGATCGTCGCTGGCAACCATCGGGCTGACTATTCCCGCGGTCGGCGTGGCCACCTACGCGCTCGACAAGGAACTCGTGCTCGGGCTCAATGGTCAGGGCATGGTGTTGCTGCTGCTCACGTTCTTCCTGAGCATGCTCACCTTCGGCACCGGCCGTACCAACATCCTGTTCGGGCTGGTGCACATGGTAGTGTTTGCCGTGTTCGTGTTTATGGTGTTCGTGCCGTAATCGGAGAAGAATGAAATGCTTGCCGCCAAATCCGACGTTCAGGTCGACACATCAGAAGTCCGCGTCACCGAATGGCGGCTGGCTCCGGGCAGTGCCACCGGCCACCACACCCATGAAATGGATTACGTGATAGTGCCGGTGACGTCGGGCGAGATGACGATCGTGGCGCCCAACGGCGAACGCACCAAGGCGCAGCTCGCCTCCGGCAAATCCTATTTCCGGAAAGCTGGGGTCCAGCACGACGTGCTGAACGAGACCGCAAGCGAGATTGTGTTCCTGGAGGTCGAGCTGAAGCCCTGACCACCTAGCCGCGGGTTCTAGGCTGTTTCCGGGCCTCGCCCTGTGACCCGGACCAGCTAGGTAACTTTAGCCGACCCAAGCCGGTGTCGTCCGACCTGCACGAGAACTGCTGAATTGCCACCGATCCGTCGCAGTTGATCCCTCAATGTGCCTCAAAGTTCCAGCAATTAAAGGGCCGCGGGGAGTGGCCGGAATGCTGAATTACGTGAAGAAATTTGCGGTGGACATCTTCCCCTCGGTGGCCGCGACGGTCATCGGGGCGTACATCGTCAACCACTACATCGTGGCCAAGCCCAGCGCGGACGCTCCCGCGGCGGCGGCGTCGGCCGCCAATCCCGGCAAGGCTGAAGCCAAATCCGGTGCCAAGACGTCCGATGCGAAGACGTCTGAGACCACGGCCAGCGTCAGCAATCTTCCGGCCGCAGGCGTCAAGGCGAGGGGTATCTCCGAGAAGGCCATCATGGAGAAGACCGCTGCCGAACGACCGGCGGTGGCTGAAAAGGCCCAAGCGAAAGCCGAAGAAAAGTCCGAAGCGAAGGCTGACGCCAAAGCCGATGCTAAATCCTCCGATTCCAAGCCTTCCGATCCTAAGTCCGACGTGAAATCGGCCGAGAACCCGGCCGACGCCACCAGCAATCCGGCCGATCAGCGCCGTCATGCAGCGGCGCCGCGCGAAAAGGAAAAGATCAGGGTCGTGCTGCCGTCGCCCGTGCAGCCGGCGGCGTCCCAGGCCACTCCGGTTGTGGCGGCTGCGCCGGCCGCCCCGGTCGAGACTGCGGTTACTCCGGATGAACGGCGCGACGCCAACGATCTGGCGCGCGCCGCGATCGAACGCCTGCGCGCCAATGGCGAAACGTCTCCGCGCGCCCCCGAGACGGCCCGTGCTCCCGAAGCACCCCGTGCTTCCGAAGCACCCAGGGTCGCAAGTGCGCCTGCTGCCGTGAATGCGCCCGCGCTTCGTCCGCTGCCGCCGCCGGTCATGGTCTCGGGCTCACCCGCTGGCGAACCCAATGGTCAGGTTTCGCCGCAGGCACGGCCGCCTTATGCTGAGGCCACGGACCCGAACCGCCCAGTCCCGCCCGCCGAAATTCCGGTCTCGCGCCCGCTCGATCTGCGTGCCGAAGTTGCGGAGCCTTCCGTCCGCGAACGCGCCACGGCGGCTGCCGAGGACGCGCTGTCGACTGCGAAGTCGATCTTCCACGCGGTGCTCCCGAGAAATAGTCTGCGGTCTTCGACAGAAAGCCGCTAACCGCCCGTACGGGCGAGCCCGTTTCGTGCGGCTTCGTCCTTGGGGCGGAGCGCGAGCGCACGGCCGTAGGATGTGAACGCCTTGGCCTTTTCGCCCAGGCGCTCATAGGTGACGCCACGTGCCGACCAAGCTGGCGCGCTGTTGGGATCGGCCTGCACCGCTTCGTCCAGATCGGAAGCGGCTTCCTTTGCCTTGTCGATGGCAAGGTAGCTGCTCGCCCGCGCCAGCAGCGGCTCGACCCGTTGCGGCGTCAGGCCATTGGCCGCTGTGAAATCGGCGATCGCCTGCTCATGCTGCTTGTCGGCTTGATAGATCAGGCCGCGGCCGTACAGCGCCTGCACGTTGTAGGGATCGAGTGCGAGCGCGCGCTCGAATTCCGCGAGCGCTTCCTCGGCCTTGCCGGATTTGGCGAGCGTCTGGCCGCGCGTTGCGTGGCCCTGGGCATCGCTGACGCTTTGTCCGCTGATCGTGCCGGTCGGCTTCTGCTCGACGGCCTGTGGCTTTTCCTTGTCCGATCCCCACGATCCCAGGTCGAACGAACAGCCGCCGAGGGGCAGGCCGAGAACGATCGCGAGCAGCACGATGGATGCGGCCGTGAAGCGCGAAGCGCAGGGAAGTGTATTGCAATCGGTAACGGCCATGCGGCGGAATTCTCGCGCGTCGAACATGGCATAGGTAACCCGAAGGCTCGCAAAATGCATCGGTCAAAATGGCCGCAACGGCGTCGACGGCGATGTGAGTGATCGAGCAGGCCGCGCGCGAGAGCGCTGATTTTCGGGCGCGCCCGAATTCTGTGGAACAGAAGCGCGAAAAACAAAACGCGGACCCAAGGGCCCGCGTTTTTCATTCAAACCTAGCGAACTGCTTAGCGCGGTCCGCGCGGACCTGCGCCCGGGCCACGGCCGCCGGCGCCACCACGGTCGCCACCGGGACCGGCGCCGAACACCGGCTTGGGCTTCATCGGCAGCAAGCCTTCGCGCTGCAGCTTCTTGCGGGCCAGCTTGCGCGCGCGGCGCACGGCTTCGGCCTTTTCACGGGCCTTCTTCTCGGACGGCTTTTCGTAGTGGCCGCGGAGCTTCATCTCGCGGAAGATACCCTCGCGCTGCATCTTCTTCTTCAGCGCCTTGAGGGCTTGATCGACATTGTTATCGCGGACGAGAACCTGCACGCGGCATCCTCTTTCAATTGATCGGATAGGAATTCTGGTAAAGCGAAGGGCCGGCGAAAGGCCTGGTCCTCAACCCTGAGCGCGGGCATGTAGCAGACAAAACCGCAGATGTCCACCTGAGAAGGCGGTTTCCGGCCCCGGAAAGCTGCGAAAATCGGCTGATACGGGCCCGTTTCCTCAAATAACGAGCCCTTCACGGGCCCCTCCCTAACATCCAGCAGCGCAAAAACATGCGGGAGGCGAGTATGAATACCAAAAAATATACCGCCGAAGCGATCGGCACGTTTTGGCTCACTTTTGCGGGATGCGGCAGCGCGGTCATCGCCGCCGGTTTTCCGGAGGTCGGTATAGGCCTGGTCGGTGTGTCCCTGGCATTCGGCCTGAGCGTCGTGACCATGGCCTATGCGATCGGCCACATCTCCGGCTGTCATCTCAATCCCGCCGTCACGATCGGCCTCGCGGCCGGCGGACGGTTTCCGGCGCAGCAGATCGTTCCTTACGTGATCGCGCAGGTGATCGGTGCTGTTGCTGCTGCGGCATTGCTCTATGTGATCGCAAGCGGCGCGCCCGGCTTCGATCTGGCCAAGGGCTTTGCCTCCAATGGCTATGACGCGCATTCGCCCGGTCAGTACAGCATGGTGGCCTGCTTCATCACCGAAGTGGTGATGACCATGACGTTCCTGTTCATCATCATGGGCGCCACCCACGGCAAGGCGCCTGCGGGCTTTGCGCCGCTCGCCATCGGATTGGCGCTGGTGATGATCCATCTCGTGAGTATCCCCGTCACCAACACGTCGGTAAATCCCGCGCGCAGCACCGGGCCCGCGCTGTTCGTCGGCGGCTGGGCACTGGCGCAGCTTTGGCTGTTCTGGGTTGCGCCCTTGATCGGCGGTGCGCTCGGCGGCGCGATCTATCGCTGGCTCAGCGAGGAGCCGGCCGGCGTCGTGGAAGGCTTGAAGACCGCCTGATCTGCAAACGCGCCCGACGGGCGAACTACTTCTTGCTTGCCGGAGCCACCTCAGTGACATGGCCCATCTTGCGGCCCGGCCGCGGTGTGCCCTTGCCGTAAAGATGAACCGTGGCGCCGGGAACCGTCAGCCATTGCTCACAGTCGAGGATATCGTCGCCGATCAGGTTGGTCATGGTGACCTGGCCGTGACGAACCGGCTTGCCGAGCGGCCAGCCGGCAATCGCCCGAATGTGCTGCTCGAACTGGGAGATCGAGGCGCCGTCCAGCGTCCAGTGCCCGGAATTATGCACCCGCGGCGCGATCTCGTTGACCAACACGTGCGGTCCGCCGTTTCCGGCAACGACGAACAGCTCGACCGCGAGCACGCCGACATAGTCGAGCGCATGAGCGATCTTCTCGGCAACGGCTCGCGCCTGTGCGGCCAACTCATCCGATATCGCGGCCGGCACGCGCGAGAATTTCAGGATGTGATCGCGATGCTCGTTTTCGGTGACGTCGTAGCATTCAACATGGCCATCCGCCGATCGCGCGGCGATCACGGAGATCTCGCGCTCGAAGGGAATGAAGGCTTCGAGGATCGCGGATTTGGTGCCGAGTTCTTCCCAAACGCGGTCGGGGTCGTCACCCTCACGAATGATCGCCTGGCCCTTGCCGTCATAGCCGAAGCGGCGGGTCTTGATCACGGCGGGAAGGCCGATGCGGGCAATGGCGCTCTGCAGGGTTTCCGCCGACGACACGTCGGCATAGTCGGCGGTATCGATGCCGAGCCGCTTGATGAAATCCTTCTCGATCAGCCGGTCCTGCGTGGTTTCGAGGATTTTCTGCGCCGGCAACACCGGACGGCGCGCAGCCAGCACCATGGCGGTGGCGGCCGGCACGTTCTCGAATTCATAGGTGATGACGTCGACATCATTGGCGAACAATTCGAGCGCCTCGACGTCGGCATATTCGGCGCAGGTTGCGTTCAGCACCACGTCGAACGCGGGCGAGTCCGGGTCCGGCGAAAACACCTGGCATTTAAGGCCGAGGCGCGCCGCCGCCATGGCCAGCATCCGGCCCAATTGTCCGCCGCCGAGAATTCCGATGGTGTCGCCCGGCTTCAGCTTCACCTTGTCTGAAACCGTCACGCCGAACCCTCCGGGCGCTCCTTGACCGCATCCGTCTGCTGCTTGCGCCAGGCGACCAATCGCGTCGCCAGCGCCGGGTCATTCAGCGCGAGCACGCTTGCCGCGAGCAGCGCGGCGTTGATGGCGCCGGCCTTGCCGATCGCCAGCGTGCCGACGGGAACGCCGGCCGGCATCTGCACGATCGAGTACAGCGAATCGATCCCCAACAGCGCCTTGGATTCGACGGGAACGCCGAACACGGGGAGTTCCGTCAGCGCCGCCGCCATGCCGGGCAGGTGCGCCGCGCCACCGGCGCCGGCAATGATGACCTTGAAACCCAGAGCCTTGGCGCCCTTGGCGAAGGCGAACAGCCGGTCCGGGGTCCGGTGGGCCGAGACGATGCGCTTTTCGCAATCGATCCCGAGCGCCGCCAACGTCTCGGCGGCGTGGCGCATGGTCTCCCAGTCGGACTGGCTGCCCATAATGATGGCGATCGGTGCGGTCATCTCGTCAATTCTGTTCGGGAATCCAGAAACATAGGCCGATTATAGGGTCGGCCCGGGGCTCATCCAAGGCGTGGCAAGGGATCAGGAATGGACTATCCTGTCTTGGTGAATCCCGGCAAGCCTTCATAAGCGTGCCTGCACAGGGAAGGCCATGAAGAAGAAAACCAGGGCGACCGCCTCCAGGGCCGGAAAACGCCCCAAAAGCGCGGCTTCCGGGCGAGAAACCGCTCCAAGACGGGCGTCCGGCCAGGCGTCCCGGCCGCCAGCGGTATCCAACGGCACCAAGGCAACGATTCGCCGTCTCAAGGCCGAACTGGCCCGGACGCAGGCGCAGATCGAGGAACTTCAGGCCTCCGCCGATACCGACTTCCTGTTGGGCATCCCGAACCGGCGCGGTTTCGAGCGCGAGCTCAATCGCGCGATCGCCTATATGAAGCGCTATCGCGCCTCCGGTGCCCTGGTCGTGCTCGATGTTGATCGGCTGAAGCCGATCAACGACGCCTTCGGACATGCCGCGGGCGACCAGGTGCTCAAGGCCGTTGCCGCGGCGCTGCTGGCGCAGGTGCGCTCTTCCGACATGGTGGGCCGGCTCGGCGGCGACGAGTTTGCGCTGCTGTTGTGGAATCTCAGCGAGACCGACGCCAGGGCCAAGGCGGCCGCGCTGGAGGAGGCGATCGATCGCCTCAGCTTCGTGTTCGATGGCCGCACCATTACCGCGGGCGCCTCCGCGGGCGTCTCAGTGCTCGATACCCACTCCGAAGCCGGTCGTGCGCTGGAAGCGGCCGACAGCGCCATGTATGTGCGCAAGGCGCTGCGGCGGCATGAGGCGAAGGCGTAGTGTGGGCCAATCCTACTGAGTCAAAGGCGCGCTTCGCGCCGTGCCCACCATCAGACGAGCATGGAAGAAAAGTTGGTGGGCACGCTTGCGCTTTGCCCACCCTACAAATTCCGATCAACGATCTGGCTAAAGCCCGCTGAGATCGTCCGGCACGTTGCCGAACTTGCGCAGCAGTTTCGCATCGCCGAATTCACCCATCATGGGATCGCCACTGCGGCTGAAGGCAACGGCGCCGATGCTGCCGGCCATCCGCGACATCGTCTCGGCGCGCCGCAACGCGGTGGTCGGGCTCTGACACTCTTCCGCGGCGCCCGCCACCGGCGAGCCGCTATCGTCCTGCAGGAATGGCATTGCGACGTAATAGGTGACATCGGCCATTGTATCGCTCCAGTGTGATCGCTCCGGATCAGGCCGCGTTGCTACTCGCACGTGGTCTTTGTTTTGACGCGTTTTCTTCACGCGAACCGGTATCCACTTCGCTCGAAAATGCTTTCGCCGGCACACAGCCGGCTGCTATCGCGGCCTGCAGCTCCTCCAGTTCGATTTCCAGATACTCGTTCGCCATGATCAGCGCCTTGATGGTCGAGCGCAGATTGCCGTCCCACATCGCGATCGCCTGATCGCAGGCCTGCTCGTAACGGTTGTTGTCGGACAGGGGCGGTGTGTGGACATGGCTGGACTCCCGAGGCTGGCACGAAGATATGTTCTCTTTTTGTTCTAGTCGAGTCAAGCCGCATCCGCCAGCCGGAGGCCTGTTTTTTGGCCGTCCGCCAAGCCCACAAGCCGCCGCGGTGTGGATGTCGGGGAAAAGGATCTGCCGAAAGGCGCACGGTTTTGCGCGCCGAACCAGCGCGGCGCGGCAAGCGCAACGATCAGGCAATGATGTCGGGCGTGATCTGGTCTTCGATGAAGGCGATGCGGTCGCGCAACTGCAGCTTGCGCTTCTTCAGCCGCTGCAGCCGCAACAAGTCCGGCGCCGGCGACTGATGCAGCGCATCGATCGCCGCATCGAGATCGCGATGCTCCTGCTGCAGCCTGGCGAGCTCGGTTTCAAGCTCGCGCTCATCATCGTCGGTCATGGCGTACGTTAGCTGAAAGCGCGATCAGGTTGCGAACGGATTCTTCGGAAGCTGGCGGTGAATATCGTCCCTGCGAGGCCGCTCCGCAAGCTGATCGGGTTCCATAGTCACGATTGGTTACAGATAAATCCGAAAATATGAGAGGCCCCGATTCTGGATACCCATCGACAGATTCGGCGGCTGGTGTACACTCGCACGTCCGGATCGAATCTGAGGTTTCACCCACCGAGGAGATTTCGTATGGCACTACAGGCGCATCTTGTTGAGCTTGAACGTAAGCACAAGATTCTCGAGAATGAATTGCACGAAGCGCTCGTGCACCTTTCCACAGACGACCTGCAAATTGTCGAGTTGAAGCGCCGCAAGTTGATGGTCAAGGATCAGATCGAGCGGTTGAAGCAAACCGCCGACGAAACCCTCCACTAAGTAGTCCAGCAAAGTATCGAAAATCCCCACACGGCCGGATGGGCGCCGATGCGCTCGTCCGCCTGTCGGTGATGCTTCGGCCTCCGTCACAGCTCCGCCAGCGCGCCGACGTGATCGGCGATCGCGAGCGATGAAGTCAGTCCCGGCGATTCGATGCCGAACAGGTTGATCAGTCCGGCGATGCCGTGATCGGCAGGACCCTGGATGAGAAAATCCTGCGTGGCGACGGCCGGCGGCACGATTTTCGGCCGGATTCCGGAATAGCTCGGCATCAGCGCGCCGTCCGGCAGCGTCGGCCAATAGCGCCGGATCGCGGGATAGAATCGTTCGGCGCGAGCAGGGTCTACCGCATAGTCGATACTCTCGACCCATTCGACGTCGGGGCCGAACCGGGCCTGTCCGGCCATGTCGAGCGTGAGGTGCACGCCCAGCCCACCGGGCTCCGGCACCGGGTAGATCAGGCGCGAAAATGGAGCCCTCGCACTGCAGCTAAAATAATTGCCCTTGGCGAGATAAGCGCAGGGAATCATTTCGATCGGCATGCCCTCGATGCTGCGCGCCACCGCGGGCGCGCCCAATCCGGCCGAATTGACGAGCAGGTTGCACGCAAGGGTCATCGGCGCATCGCCGCCGGCTTCGATTTCGATATGACCGGCGTTGGTTCGCGCGTGCAACAGCGGGGTGTGGAATGCGAAAGCCGCGCCGGCTTCTTCCGCATCGCCCCGCAGCGCCAGCATGTAGGCGTGGCTGTCGATGATGCCGGTGGATGGCGACAACAGCGCCGCATCGCAATTCAACGCCGGCTCCAGTTCGCGCGCCGCTTCGCCCGTCAGCAACTGCATGTCGTCGACGCCGTTGGCCTCGGCATGCGCGCGGATCGATTGCAGCTTCTCGGTTTCCTTCGGCGTCGTCGCCACGATCAGCTTGCCGCAATTGCGATGCGGAATGCCGTGGTCGCTGCAATACCGGTAGAGCGCGCGCTTGCCGCTGACGCACATCTGCGCCATCAGGCTGCCGGCACGGTAATAGATGCCCGCATGAATCACCTCGCTGTTGCGCGAGGAGGTGACGGTGCCGATACCCTCGGCGGCCTCGAGCACGATCACTTCGCGGCCCGCCTGGGCCAGGCGCCGTGCGATCGCGAGCCCGATCACCCCCGCTCCGATGACGACGCAATCGACCTTGTCCATGTCAGCTTCAGGCCCGGAAATCTGGCGCCGAAATCGGCGCTTGCCACGCTCGGCAATCATCGTTGGGTTCGGTGGAGCTGTCGAACAACCCGTTGGTTTGCCTCGAAATACGCAGTAAACGCAGTCCCATTAACGAAGCATTAATCATGTCGGGCCAATTGCCGTAATTTGGGTCATATTTTAGAATTGTGCGGGTAGTCGTTTACCCGATCCAAACCCGTCAAGCCAGACACTCCACCCGCAAACCTCGGGTGGGTAATGGCTGACAGCAACCGGCAGGCAGGACGGAAGAATTGGATTCCGGCGCAGGTCCTCGTCTGTCTGCTCGCCATTGCCGCGCCGTGCGGGCTGGCTTGGGGGGCCGCATCCTCGAGCGGCTTTGCGCCGGCGAGCCATATCGGGGAATTCGATTCCACTATGGCCTGGGAGTTCCTGCTCGGCGGGATCGTCGTCACCTCCTTCCTGGCCGCGATCGGCATCTGGATTTTGTCGGCGCTGCGCGGGGCGAAGCGCGCGCAATTGCAGCGCAGCGCGTTCATCAGTTCGGCGCTCAACAATCTCAACCAGGGCGTGATGATGACCAACGCGCAAAACCGCGTGGTCTTCTGCAACGAGCGTTTCCTCGAAATGTACGGGCTGAGCCGCACCGAGATTTCGAGCAGCATGACCGGCCGCGAACTGCTCGAACTGCGGCGCGAGCGGGGACTGCTCAATCACACCGCCGAAGAGTTCGGCAAGCTTGCCCGCCGCCCGGAAGGTGTCGTCACCGAACTGCCGAACGGTCGATCGGTGTTGTCGAAGATCTTCCGCCTGCCCAATGGCGGGACGATCGGAACGCATGAGGATTGCACCGAGCAGCGCCAATTGTCGCGCAAGCTGGCATCGACCACCAAGTTTCTGGAATCGGTGCTCGACAACGTTCCGGTCTGCGTCGCCGCCAAGAACATCGAGGACGGCCGCTATATCTTCGCCAACCGAGCGTTCGAGCGATTCTCGCGTTTCTCCCGCGATCACATCATCGGCAGGCGCGCCGACGAGATCTCCCGGCCCGAAACCGCGAAAAGCATCGAAGCGGCGGACCAGGCGGCGCTGACCGCGCCGGAAGGCTATCACCGCAGCGAATACGTCGTCGAACGGGGTGACGAAAAGCGCGTTGTCTCCGCAAACCGCGTCGTCGCGCGCAACGAGAACAACAAGCCGGAATTCCTGATTACGCTGTTCGACGACGTCACCGACCGCCGGTCGCTGTCGCGCGAACTCGAAAACACCAAGAAATTCCTCGAACTGGTGGTCGACAACATCCCGGTGTCGCTGATCGTCGAGCGTGTCAGCGACGGCCGGTATTTGCTCGCCAACCGCAGCGCCGAGACCATTCTCAATCGCCGCCGTGAGGATGCTACCGGCCTGACCGCCGCCGACATCTTCAATCCGCGCGAAGCCAAATTGATCATCGCCCGCGACGAGGCCGCGATCAAGAAGCGTGGCCTGCTCACCGAAGAGCACCCGATCTCGACCAAGGATGGCTTGCGGCTGTTCCTGACCCGCCGCATGACGGTGCTCGACGAGGCCGGCGAGCCGCAATATCTGATCAAGACCCATGAGGACGTCACCGATCGCCGCCAGACCGAGTCGCGGATGGCGCACATGGCCTACCATGACGGCCTGACGGATCTGCCGAACCGCGCCGCTTTCCTGCAGGCGCTGGCCCAGATGATCGAGGCCTGTGCCGGCACGGACGAGGAATTCGCGGTGTTGTGCGTCGACCTCGACGGCCTGAAGGAAATCAACGACGTATTCGGCCACGCCACCGGCGACAAGCTGTTGATCGAGGTTGCCGGCCGCATCCAGGCTTGTGCCCGCGGCGGCGTGGTGGCCCGCCTCTCCGGCGACGAGTTCGGCCTGATCATCGACGGCAAGCAGCCGGAGGCGGGCAAGGCGCTTGCCGAAAAACTCGCGCAGGCGCTGTCAGACGAGTTCGTGATCGACGGCAAATCGGTGCGGACTGGTATGACGACCGGCATCTCGGTTTTTCCGCATAACGGTCCGGATGCCGCTTCGTTGCTGGCCAATGCCGGCGCGGCGTTGTTCCGCGCCAAGCAGAAGTCGCGCGGCTCGATCAATGTTTTCGAGCCCGAGATGGACCAGCAGATTCGCGATCGCCGCGTGCTGCACCAGGATCTTTCGATGGCGATCAGGAACGGCGAATTGTCGCTGTACTACCAGCCGCAGGCCGCGGCGGGCCCGACGATCGCTAACAGCAAGGTCATCGGCTTCGAGGCGTTGGCGCGCTGGATACATCCGGTGCGCGGCTTCGTGTCGCCCGGCGATTTCATTCCACTTGCCGAAGAAAGCGGCCTGATCGTCGAAATGGGCGTCTGGATCCTGCGTGAAGCCTGCCGGGAGGCTGCCTCCTGGCCGGTGCCGATGCAGATCGCCGTCAACCTGTCGCCGGCGCAATTCATGCACGGCGATTTGGTCAGCCTGGTGCATTCGATCCTGCTCGAGACTGGCCTCGCGCCCGACCGGCTCGAGCTCGAAATCACCGAAGGCGTGCTGATCGAGGATTTTGACCGCGGTCTGGCACTGCTACGGCGGCTGAAGGCGCTCGGCGTGCGCATCTCGATGGACGATTTCGGTTCCGGCTATTCCTCGCTGAGCTATCTGCAGGCCTTCCCGTTCGACAAGATCAAGATCGACCGCGCCTTCGTCATGAATCTCGGGCGCAATCCGCAATCGGCGGCGATCGTGCGCGCCGTCATCGATCTCGGCCACGGCCTCGAAATGTCGATTGTTGCCGAAGGCGTGGAGACCCAGGAACAGCTCGGCTTCCTCGCCGACGAGGGCTGCGACGCGGTGCAGGGCTATTTCCTCGGCAAGCCCCAACCTATCGGGCACTACGCCGCGCTGGTCGGCCGCAGCGTCGCAAATGCCATCGAGGCTGCGCGCAAGCTCGCCAGCGCCTGATTTCGCCAAACTGCGTCACCGATGTCTCACGACCCAATGATGCCATTGAGCGCGTAACCTTTCGGGCTTTTCGGATTTGAGCTCGACGATGCCTTTGCTTGCCTTCCTTTGCCTGCCCGGCTACTTTGACGGCCTATCTGATCGAGAAAGGAGGGCTGCGCGGTGACGACATTTTTCCGGCACTATCGCCAGCGTGGCCCCGTCAACGCCCTGCAAATGCGTTTGCAGGGCTGACCAGAGACCTTTCGCAAATCTCTTCCTGGTCTGCCCTCGTTGCAATTGCGGCGTCGAACGGTTGCTCGTTCACGCCCGCATTTCAGTACCTCGCCGCGCTTCGACACGGACATCCGCTGATGGCTGCATGCCCGGATGCCGTGGTCGCCGGCAAGACCAGAAAACGATCATGACCCTTATCACTATCCGCAATCTCGGCGTGACGCTGAATGCTCCGCTGTTTTCCCGACTGAACCTTGTCGTCAATGCCGGTGACCGTATCGGGCTCGTCGCGGCCAATGGGCGCGGCAAATCCACGCTGCTGCGCTGCATTGCCTGCCTGATGGAGCCAGGAGAAGGCGAGATCACCAGATCGCGCGGACTGACCATCGGCTATGTCGAGCAGGACGTGCCGTCGGTGCTGATGGATACGCCGTTTGAGGCGGCGGTGCTCGAGGCGCTACCCGTCGAACGACGGCAAAGCGAGAGCTGGAGAGTCGAAATTGCTCTGGAATCGCTGGAGGTGCCCGAGGCGCTGCGGCAGAGGCCGCTGAAGCAACTGAGCGGCGGTTGGCAGCGGCTTGCCTTGCTTGCCCGCGTCGTGGTGACCGAGGCCGACGTGTTGTTGCTCGACGAGCCAACCAACCATCTGGACCTCGCCCGGATCCGTCAGCTTGAAGATTGGCTGAACGCGCTGCCGCGCGATATGCCGGTCGTCATTTCGAGCCATGACAGGGCCTTTCTCGACGCAACCACGAACCGCACGGTATTCTTGAGACCCGAGCAGTCGCAAATATTTTCCCTGCCCTACACGCGGGCTCGCGTCGCGCTTAGCGAGATCGATGCATCGGACGAACGGCGCTACCAACGTGACGTAAAGGCGGCCGCGCAGCTTCGCCAACGCGCCGCAAAGCTCAACAATATCGGCATCAATTCCGGCAGCGACCTTCTGTTGCAAAAAACCAAGCAATTAAAGCAGCGGGCGGAGAGGCTGGAAGATGCGGCAAAACCCGCGCATCTGGAGCGACCCGCGGGGATGATCAAGCTGGCCAATCGCGGAACACACGCCAAGGTTCTGATTGCGCTGAACGATGCCGCCGTCTCTGCCCCGGACGGCAGATTGCTGTTCAAGACCGGCAAGCAGTTCATCTGCAAGGGAGACCGGATCGTGCTCCTGGGACCGAACGGGGCGGGCAAGACCCGGTTCGTGGCGATGCTGCGCCAAGCGATCGAAAACCCGGAAGCCATGCGGGCCTGTATCAAGGTTACGCAGTCGCTTGCTCTCGGCTATTGCGGACAGGATCTTGCCGATGCCGACACGCCGATGCACACGATCGTCAGCGGATTCGATGTCGGCGATCAGCGTGCGCGCGCATTGCTCGCCGGAGCAGGCCTGTCGGTTGCGATGCAGCGCCGTCCGATCTGCCGGCTTTCCGGCGGACAGAAGGCGCGTCTCGGCATGCTCTTGCTGCGGCTTGCCCAGCCAAACTTCTATCTGCTCGACGAGCCTACCAATCACCTGGACATCGAGGGGCAGGAAGTGCTGGAGGACGAATTGCTGGAGCATCAGGCAAGCTGCCTGCTGGTTTCACATGATCGCAACTTCATGCGAACGGTAGGAAACCGGTTCTGGCTGATCGAAAAAAAGAAGCTGGTGGAACTGGAAGGACCGGAGCGCTTTTTCGCATCGATCGGCGCAACCGGCTGAGCGGCGCTTGATTCATTTCCAGGAGCGCCATCCACTTTTGGCCATCATGACCTAGTGTAGTGAAGTCAGCTTCTCTCCAGTCACCCATAGCGTATGGCGGACTACGATCTCGCGATCATTGGCGGCGGGTTGAACGGCGTCAGCATCGCGCGGGACGCCGCAGGCCGCGGCCTGCGCGTCATCCTGCTGGAGCAGGGCGATCTCGCCGCGGGCGCCTCGTCGGCCTCGCCTCGGCTGATTCACGGCGATCTGGCAAGCCTTGAGCGCCGGCATTTCTTGCGGGTTCGGACGGCGCTCGCCGAGCGCGACATCTGGCTCAGGATCGCGCCGCATCTGGTCCGCCCGATGCGCTTTGCGATTCCCGCCCATTCGGATGAACGCCCGGACTGGCAGTTGCGCTCATGGCTGCTGTTGTACGACCGGCTGGCCTCGCGCAGCGGTCTGCCGGCCTCGGCGACTGTCGACGTCACGCATCATCCGATCGGCAACGCGCTGAAGCGCCCGTTCGGCACCGCCTTCGAGTATTCCGACTGTGTCGTGGACGACTCCCGGCTGGTGGTGCTCACGGCCGTCGATGCCGCGGCGCGCGGCGCGGTGATTCGCACCGGCGCGCGCTGCACCCGGGCCGAACGGGGCAGGGAATGGCGGCTGGTGACGATCGATCGCGGTTTTCGCCAGGTGATCACGGCAAGGGCGATCGTCAACGCCAGCGGCGCCTGGACGTCGTCCGTCGCCGAGACGGTGTTGCGCGTGCCGCCGCCGAAGGTTGCCGCCGAGCAGATGGACCAGATCGTGGTCCGTCGTCTGTTCGACAGCGACAATATCTATGTATTCCAGAACAGCGATGGACGACTGATTTTCGCAAGCCCCTATGAGCGCGATTTTACCCTGATCGGCACCGTCAACCATGCTTTCAAGGGCGATCCAGCCATCGTTGCGATGGCGGCCGGTGACGTCGCCTATCTCTGCGATGCGGCGAACCGCTATTTCCGCGAGCGGATCGAGACGGTCGATGTGGTGCGTACGCTTTCCGGGGCCAACATGGTGCGGAACGCCGCGAGCGGACGCGACGGGGCGATGACGCTCGACCACGGCCGCGGAAGAGCGCCGCTGCTCACGGTGTTCGGCGGCGACGTCACGACGTCGCGGCTGCGCGCAGAGCAGGCGGTCTCGAAGCTGACGCCGTTCTATCCGATGTCGCCGCGCTGGACCGCGACGGCGCCGCTGCCCGGCGGTGATTTTGCCTGGGACCGCTTCGACAACGAAGTCGACGAAGTGCGCGAGCGCTGGCGATTTCTCGGCGAGGATCAAGCGCGGCGCCTGGTCGCGGCCTACGGCTCGAACGTCAAGGCGATCCTGGGCGACGCCAAGGAGCGCGACGAACTCGGCCTTGCTTTCGGACCGGAATTGACGGGCGCAGAGGTCCGCTATCTCATGCAGCGGGAATGGGCGCGCTTTCCGGACGATGTCTTGTGGCGGCGCTCGAAGCTTGGCCTCACCATGCTGCCGGAGGACCGCGACGCGCTGGCGGCGTTCATGGCAGCGGCCGTCTGACGAATGGGTGCGACATGCGGGGCGTGATCAGGCCAACCGTCTTCCTGGCGATCATCGGCTTGCTCGGGGGAATAGCCTATCGCTATTTCATTGACGATCCGATCGAAGCAACGTTGCCGTACTATCTCCGGAGCATGTTGCATGGGATGGGCATCACGCTGGCCGCCTGGGGTGTTCATCTCTACTTCACGTCGCGACGAAGTGCGTGGATCAGCAAATGGCCGTTACTGATGGATCTGGCGGTGCGCTCAGCGACTATGGCCATCGTGGTCGCGAGCGCGGCGCTGGTCTTGCAGGTAACGCTGTACTGGGAATGGATCGAGACGAAGTGGCTGATGGAGAAGTTTCCCATTGTCGTTGCGTTTAGCTTCTTCGCATCCCTGATCGTCCTGTCAACCTTCGAACTGACACGGCTGGTCGGCAGCCGCGTGCTGTTCAACGTAGCGCTCGGGCGATACCGAAGCCCGGTGCGGGAAGCGCGCGTGCTGATGTTTCTCGATCTCGCAGGTTCGACCTCGCTCGCGGAGACGATGGGCGAACTGCGCGTGCAGGGCCTGCTCACCCGCTTCTTCTTCGACATCGATGGTGCGATCGTCGCGCATGGCGGCGAGGTTCACGCCTATGTCGGCGATGAGGTCATCGTGACGTGGCCGCTCGATGACAGGATGTCGGGGGCGCGCTGCATCGAATGCTTCTTCGCGATTGCCGACAGTATAGCGAACAAAGCTGACTCTTATCGGCAAGAGTTCGGCATGGTGCCGAGCTTCCGCGCTGGCCTGCATGCCGGTTACGTGGTGATCAGCGAGTGCGGCAGCTCACGCCGCCAGCTTGCCTATTTCGGTGATACCGTGAACGTGACGGCGCGGCTGCAGGAGCACTGCAAGGAGGTTGGCCGGAACTTGCTGGTGTCTTCCGACCTGCTGCGCCACATGAAGCTGAAGCCGGTTTTCGCCGTCGAAGCGCTCGGCGAAGTTCGCTTGCGGGGACGGGCGGCGGCAATCGAGGTGTTTGCCGTCGAGCGACGTGGCTGATCGTCGCGACCTGCTTGACCTCGCCTAGTTTCGCTGCGCTTGCCGCGACCAGGCCTCGTCACGCGCCGAAGGCCTACGGTCAAGCCGGGCCGAGATGCGGCTCGCGGCCGCTTCGCCGCGACCGGCGCGCAGGTACGCCACGATCAGCGTGTCCTCCCACAATTCGCGCTGGGCGTGGCTGCCGCCGATCCGCGTCAAGTCGGCAAGGGCCGGTTCGAGCAGGCGGATCGCTTCCGCATTGTCGCCTTCCGCAAACGCCCGGATGCCGCGACAGAGGTCGATGGCAGCCTGCCCCGGCAACAGCTTGCCGTCGGCTGCGCGTGCTTCGACCTGCGCCAATCGCGTCTCCAGCGCATCGCTGCCGGTCATTGCGGTGGCCAGCACAAAATGAACGTCGGCAAAATGTGCACCGGCTTGCGGAAAGTACTTTTCGCCATAGGCGGCGATATCCTGCCAATGCGCCTCCAGCCCGGTCTGGCCGGCCAGCGCAAGCCGCCACAGCAGCGAGGCGCCGTCGGTGAAGATGTTCAGCGGCGGATATGGCCGGCCCGCCGGCTTGATATGCTGTTCGTAGATCGCAAGCGCGCCGTCGGGATCGCCGGCGTCGAGCAATGTCAACGCGCCGTGCCAGGCCAGGTGCCCATGCAGAAAGCTCTGGCGCTCATGCGCCGGCATCCATTGCGAAAGGAAGCCGCGGCTGGCCTCCATGTCGCCCTGCTCGAACATCGCATGCGAGAGACCATGTGCCGCGTTGGCGTTGGCCGATCGCAGCCCCATCGCGCGCTCGGACAGCGTCCGGCCAGTGGAGAGATTTCCCGCCTCGGTGTGCGACCAGCCGAGGTAGCTGACAAACCACCAG
Organism: Bradyrhizobium sp. AZCC 1578; assembly: GCF_036924675.1. Lineage (NCBI taxonomy): Bacteria > Pseudomonadati > Pseudomonadota > Alphaproteobacteria > Hyphomicrobiales > Nitrobacteraceae > Bradyrhizobium > Bradyrhizobium sp. AZCC 1578. The sequence goes on along the minus strand of NZ_JAZHRZ010000001.1, from coordinate 3,023,024 downwards.
TCCTCGCCATAATGGCGTGCGTGGCGTTCGCAGATCGCGAGCTTGGCCGCATCGTGATCGGGACGGCCCGAGAACGCGTAGAGACCGAACGCGCCGAGCAGGATCGACAGCACCTGCGCGTCGCGCGGATACTCTTCGAGATGCGCCTCGGCGCCGGTCACCGCGACCTTCGGCTTACTCTCGATCACGGCGGCCATGATCTCGACATGGCTTTTTTCGCGCGGGCTCGCGCCGGCGGCCAGTTCACGGGCCTGCGCCGCCACGGCACGCGCCTTGCTGCCCTCCATGTTGAGCTGATGCAGCCGGGCGCGGCCGATATGCGCCAGCGCAAAGCCGGGATCTTCCGCTATCGCCTTGTCGAAGGCGTCCTCGGCACCGTGCCAGGCCGACAGTATGCAGTCGACGCCTTCGCGATAATGCGCCGCGGCGCGATCCGAGGCGGTTGTCAGCTGGAGGTCATATCTGTCGCGGTTCATCGTTCTTGTCCTAGGGGCGTGCGATGACATCGTCAGGTCTAGAAGTCGAGCTTGTCGCGTATGGCATCGATGCCTGCTTTGGCGCAGGCTTCGTCCGCGTCGCCGCCAGGAGCCCCGGAGACGCCGACAGCGCCCAGCAGCGAACCTGCCGCTTCGACCGTCAGCCCGCCGCCGATGATGACGACGCCCGGCAGATCGCGGATTCCGGACTGCATCGTTCCGGGCTGGCTGTTGGCGACGAGTTCGGCCGTGCTGGTGCGAAAGCTCACCGCCGTCCATGCCTTGCCCGAAGCGGTCGAAACCGTATGTGCGCCTGCAAAGCGGTCGCGCAGCAATACTTGCGTCACGCCGAAGCGATCGACCACGGCGACCGACACCTGAAAGCCGCGTTTGCGGCAATCCGCCAGCGTCGCGCGCGCCAGATCGAGCGCCACCTCGGGGCTCAGCGATTTGTAGGTGACGATGGCTTCCTGGGCGGCGGCCGAGCTGGCGAGCAGGCAAGAGATCGCCGTCGCTGCCACCAAATTTCGAACGGTCATCAATCTCTCCCGATCATTCCCATCGCGCGCGGCGGCCGGCTTTCTGCGAATTCCGAACCTTACCAGAGACGGGAGCTGCATCCAGAATATTGTGGCTGCTTGTTCCGGGCCGGTTGAGCGGATGGCGATCCGCCGCTAGCGTGCGGCCATGATGGCGCAGGCAAATGACATGAGCGGGCAATCGCCTGAGATCGACACAGCGAAAATCAACACGGCTGTAGCGCAGGCGACGCCGATGGCGCCGGCCGGCGACACGCCGCTGCTCCGCATCGAAGGCGTATCCAAGAAATTCGGCAGTTTCCGCGCCGTGGACCGGCTCTCGCTCGACGTCAACGCAGGCGAGTTCTTTGCGCTATTGGGCCCGAGCGGCTGCGGCAAGACCACGCTGCTCAGGATGCTTGCCGGTTTCGAAACCCCGGACGAGGGCCGCATCCTGCTCGGTGGCCGCGATATCGCGCCGGTGCTGCCGCATGAGCGGCCCGTCAACATGATGTTCCAGAACTACGCGCTGTTTCCGCATCTCTCGGTCTGGGACAACATCGCGTTCGGCCTGAAGCGCGCCGGGATGGCGCGCGCCGCCATTGATACCCGCGTGGGCGAGATGGCCGCGCTGGTCAAGCTCGAGGGCATGGAGAAGCGCAGGCCGGATCAGCTTTCCGGCGGCCAGAAGCAGCGCGTGGCGCTGGCGCGCTCGCTGGCCCGGCGGCCCAAGGTCCTGCTGCTTGACGAGCCGTTGGCGGCGCTCGACAAGAAGCTGCGTGAAAGCACGCAGCTCGAATTGATGGAACTGCAGCGCCGCCTCGGCATGACCTTCATTGTCGTCACCCACGACCAGGAAGAGGCGATGACGATGGCGAATCGGATCGGCGTCATGGATGCCGGCCGGCTCGAACAGGTCGCTACCCCGCGCGATCTCTACGAGGCGCCCGCCTCGCGCTGGGTCGCCCAGTTCGTCGGCGACGTCAATGTGTTCGACGGCGAGGTCACCTCGCAGGAAGACCATCGCCTGACGATTGCGACCCGCGACGGCGGAAGCATCGTGGTCGCCGAGCCGCGCGATCTCGTCGGCAAGACGGTGGTCTCGGTCGCGATACGCCCCGAGAAGGTCAAGCTGTCGCGCCGCGGCCCGGCATCGGATACGGGCACCTTGCAGGCAATCAACCGGCTCGAGGGCGTTGTTGCCGATGTCAGCTATCTCGGCGGCTCGACCGTCTACAAGATCAAGCTCGATTCCGGCGCGGTGGTACGCTCGTCGATCGCCAATACTGCGCGGCTTGATATCGACACTTTGAGCGCCGGTCAGCGCGTGGTGGCGTGGTTCACGCCCGACGATTGCGTGGTGCTGGAGCGATGAGCACGCGCCGCATCTTCGCGCAGCCGGCGCGGTATGCCGCCATCGCGCCCTACCTGTGGATGGTCCTGTTCTTCCTGGTGCCGTTCGGGTTCGTAGTGAAGATCAGCCTGTCGCAGACCGCGATCGCGCAGCCGCCCTATGTGCCCGTGTTCGATTTCTCCGAAGGATGGGCTGCGATCAGCGCGGCCTTCGCGCAGTTGTCCTTCGATAATTTCAGGCTGCTGATCTCGGACAGCCTCTACATCAGCTCCTATTTGCGCAGCGTCGTTGTTGCCGTAACCTCGACATTGATCCTGCTCTTGATTGGCTATCCGATCGCCTATGGCATGGCGCGGCTACCGCAGCGCTGGCAGCCGATCGCGATGATGCTGGTGATCGTGCCGTTCTGGACCTCGTTCCTGATCCGCATCTATGCCTGGATCAATATTTTGCAGCATGACGGGCTGCTCAATAAAATTCTACTCGCGCTGCATCTGGTCTCGTCGCCGGTGGTGTGGCTCTCGACCGATACTGCGATGTATCTCGGCATCGTCTATTCCTATCTGCCGTTCATGATCCTCCCGCTGTACGCGACGCTTTCGAAGATGGACCCCTCGCTTTTGGAAGCCGCAAGCGATCTCGGTTCGTCGCCGCTTCAGGCGTTCTGGCTGGTGACGTTCCCGTTGTCCTTGCCTGGGGTCGGCGCCGGCGCGCTGCTGTGCTTCATTCCGATCATCGGCGAATTCGTGATCCCCGATCTTTTGGCCGGCTCCGGTTCGATGATGATCGGCCAGACGCTGTGGCTCGAATTCTTCACCAACAAGGACTGGCCAGTCGCCGCCGCCGCCGCGGTCGCCTTGCTGGTGCTGCTGGTGCCGCCGCTACTGCTCTACGACCGGCTGCAGCGCCGCACATTGGAGGGCGATCGATGATGGCGCAACGTATCGGCAGGATCTCGCCATTCAACATCACCGCGCTCGCGCTGGGGATGGCGTTTCTGTATCTGCCGATCGTGATCCTCGTCATCTATTCCTTCAACGCCTCGCGGCTGGTCACGGTGTGGGGCGGCTGGTCGCTGCGCTGGTATCATGAATTCTTCAACGACCGCGCGATGCTGGATGCGGCATGGATGAGCCTTCGCGTCGCCGCGGTATCGGCCACGATCGCAACGCTGCTCGGCACGCTCGCGGCAGTCGGGCTGGTTCGCGGCGAGCGCTTCAGGGGGCGGACGCTGTTTTCCGGCATGCTCTACGCGCCGCTGGTGATGCCCGAGGTGATCTCAGGGCTGTCGCTGCTGTTGTTGTTCGTGGCGCTCAACGCCGAGCGCGGCTTCTGGACCGTGACGATCGCGCACACCACGCTGACGATGTGCTTCGTCACCGTGGTGGTGCAGTCGCGCCTCGCTTCGCTCGATCGCAGCCTGGAAGAGGCCGCTATGGATCTCGGTTGCGATCCGGTGCAGGCGTTTATTCGGGTGACGCTACCGCTGATCGTGCCTGCCATTGCCGCAGGCTGGATGCTGGCCTTCACGCTCTCGCTCGACGATGTCGTGATCGCAAGCTTCACCATCGGCCCCGGCTCGGCAACGCTGCCGATCCGGATCTATTCCGAGGTGCGGCTGGGGGTAAAGCCGGAGATCAACGCGATCTGCACCATGGTGATCGCGCTGATCGCGGTGCTCATCGTGCTCGCTTCGCTCGCTGCGAAGCTGTCGAGCTCGGAGGCTAAGAGCGCGGCGCCGCTGTAGTCACGACTTCACCGCGCCGGCCGTCAGTCCGCCTACCATGTAGCGCTTGAACGCGTAATAGATCGCGGCCGGCGGCAGCGCGTAGATGAAGCCGGTGGTCATCAGCAATTCCCAGGGCGAGTCGTCGGCGGCCAGGAAGTTGCCAAGCGCCACGGGGAGCGTGATCTCGGTATCCTTCGACAGCAGCAGGAACGCGTAGAGATATTCGTTCCAGGCGAGCAGGATCGCGTAGGTGCCGATCGCCACCAGCGAGGGCATCATCAGCGGCACATACACCAGCCGGAACAGTTGCAGGGTGGTAGCGCCGTCCATGGTGGCGGCTTCATCAAGTTCGACCGGCAGCTTGTCGGACGCCTGCTTCAAAACCCAGATCGCGTAAGGGGACGCGATCGTCACCATCGCGAGAATCAGCGACCAGTGATTGTTGAGGAGGCCGTAATTGCCCATGGTGCGATACATCGGCACGGCGAGGAATGCCGCCGGGATGAAATAGGTGAACAGCGCCAGATTCATCACCCAGCGCCCGCCGGGAACGCGCAGCCGCGAGATCGAGAACGCCGCGGCGGTCGCGATCAAGAGCGTCAGCGCGCCCGCCGAAAGGGCGATCACCACCGAATTGAAGAACTGGATCCAAAAATCGCGCAGGAAGTAGTGCTCCTGGTAGAACACGATCTTGAAATTGTTCAGCGTCGGATGCGTGGGCCAAAGCTTGCCGGAAAACGCGTCTTCCTTCGGCGAGATCGCGAACAGGAACATGTGGTAGATCGGCACGAGCGTCCAGATGAGCACGGGGATGCCGATCAGCAGCAATTTTGCTTCGGTGCCGATCTCGCGGAGTGTTGGCAGCTTCATCGCGACAACCGTTTCATCATGAAATAGACCAGCGGCAACACGAACGGCAGCGCGCAGACGATGGAGGCCATCGCGAGCGAGAGCTGGTCGAGCCGGAGATAGCGGATGCCGAGCGTGGCCAGTACATGGGTGAGGTCGGCGGGGCCGCCGCCGGTGAGCAGATACACGCTGTTGAAGTCGCCCAGCGTCCAGATCATCGAGAGCAGCGTACAGGTAATGTAGAGCGTCTGCATCGACGGCCAGGTGATGTAGCGGAATTTCTGCGACCAGCTTGCGCCGTCGACCTCGGCGGCTTCGTAGAGATCGTGCGAGATCGCTAGTCGTCCGGTCATCAGGATCAGCGTCCAGAACGGCAGCGATTTCCAGATGTGCACGCCGATCGCCATGGCGAGCGCGACGCTCGGATCGTTCAACCAGTTCGGGCCGTCCTCGGCGGTGAATTTGAAGATCAGTTGGTTGATGACGCCCCATTCCGGATTGAGCATGAAGCGCACGGAAAGGATTGTCGGGATCGACGGCACCGCCCAGGGCAGGATGAACAGCACCGACAGCCATTTGATCCAGGTGCGCTGCTGGGCGAAGAAGCCGGACAGGAACAGCGCGATCGCCATTTTCAGATTGATGCCGACCAGGAGGAAGATCAGCGTATTGACGGCGGCGCGCGCGAAGATCGGGTCGTGATAGAGCGCGACATAGCTCGCCGGATGCCGCGCCAGCCACAGCCCGTAGCCGACCGGATAGACCACGAAGGCCAGGAACACCAGCAGATAGGGGGCGAGCAGCACGATGCCCCAGACCTGCGGTGTGGTCAGCCGGGCTGACAAAGGCGGGCTTGGAATTGCCTGATCGCCCGAAAGCGTGATTGCCATACGTATACTCTTGGAACGAGATGCCGGCCGCAGCTACGCCGTCGTCCCTGCGAACGCAGGGACCCATAACCACAGGTCGTTGTTATTGCGCAAGGTCGTCGACCGGCATTTTGCAAAACGACCGCCGCGGCCTCGCGATGAGCGCAAGCGCTCACGCGGGGGTCCCTGCTTTCGCAGGGACGACAAGCACCATACGTTCGCGGCGGCCGGCATTGCTTACGCTAACCCGCGACCTGCTTGAGGCGGGCGATCAGTTCGTCGACGGCCTTGTCGACCGGCACCTTCTCGCTCACCACGCGGTTCATCGCCTTGGCCCAGACGTTCTCGTTGTTCAAGATCGTGAACTTCCAGTTCTTGGTGAAGTCGAACGGCGTGGTGCCGCCCGTGAACTGATTGTACACCGCCTTGCGATGCCGGTCAGCCTGCCAGAACGGGCTCTGCTGGCTGGCTGTCGTTACCGGGAACCAGCGGCCGAGCGCGCCTTCGATATAGGGCCGGACGTTCTCCTCCTGCAGCAGAAACTTGATGAACTCCTTGCCCTCCGCCTTGTTCTTGGCGACCGTGAACATCAGGCCGGTCTTGACGTCGGAGCGATACTTGATCGGCGTGCCGTCCGGCTTGTTGGGGAAGGACGCGGTGATGATGGTCTCATCGTAGTTCTTCTTGCCGAGCGCGCGCTGCTCCGGCGTCAGCGCCGGGTTGTTGGCGTCGTCGAGCCATTTCGCCGCGATCGAGATCGTGAAGTTGTGCGTCATCACGATCGTCTTGTTGTGGAAGGCGACGTTGTTGTCCGGATCCTTCCAGGTGGTGGAGGAGGGCGGCGTGCAGCCCTTGATGTACGTGTCGGTGTAATCCTTCATCGCCTTGATCAGGTTTTCCCGCACCTTAGGATCGTCGACCAGGAGCTTGCCGTCGTCATCGACCAGCTTGACGTCGTAGGCGTCCATGAAGGTGTAGAACGACTGGAACGAGTCGGTGGATTCCACGCCCATCGGCTGGCCGACGGCATAGACGCGCTGACCGGTGGCCTTGCGGCTGGCGGCTTGCACCTTGTTGCACCAGAAGGACCAATAGTCTTCCCATTTGGTCGGGATGTCGCTTTCCTTGAAGCCGGCCTGTTCCAGCATGTCCTTCCAGATCTGGACGTGCATGCTCTGCTGCTTCAGCGGAAAGCCGTAATAGCCCTTCTTCTTGGCGACGTCGTTATAGAGCAGCGCGGTTTCCAGCGTGTTCGGCGCGAACGCCGACTTCATCGGCAGCAGGATATCGGAGAGATCCTCGAGCTTACCCTCATAGGCCCACTTGCCCTGCGCCTGCACGTCATAGCTGTCGGAATAGGCGACATCAGGCACAGTGCCCGAATCCAGCGCCGCCACCGTCTTCGGGATCATATCCTGAATGGCGTATTGCGACAGTTCGACCTTGATGCCGGTCTTGGCCTCGAATTTCTTGATCGCCTCCAAGAGCGCGTCGTCCTCGGACTTGTAAAAGCCCTTGCCGAACCAGACGGTGATGGTCTTTTGCTGGGCCAGTGCGGGTGCAGTGGCGTAAAACAGCCCGACCGCAGCGACCGCAAGTGAAAGCCCACCTAGTTTTTTGGATATCACGATGTTCTCCCTGAAAACGCCGGCTTGTTAACCGGTTGGATAAAAGACTAGCCCATGCGCGCGGCGCGATCCAGATGGGGCGATGCAAACTTCTGTAGGGGGATATTCAGGGCGCAAATGCGGCAAAGATGTCTGCGCACGCGGGGGCGTTTTGGTTCAACCATTTTGGTTCAATCATTTTTGCGTCCTCGGATGCCGGAAGCCGGGGAGTTTGGCTCAGCGCCTGGCGTCGAAGGCGCTAGCTAGGTTCAGCGCCCGCAGGAGCGAGCCAAGATGCGGAGATGAAAGCCGCGGCTATCGCTTCGCTCAATGTCCTCGTCGATTGCCGGCGCATTTCAGAAAACCCCGATCTGCGGTTTGGCGATCATCAGCCACATTATGATCGCCACCGCAGTGAACGCCGGAATGCCAAACGCGAACCATAGCCAAAAAATCCGGTGATATTCTATCGGCAGCGGCTTGCCTTCCGCCGCTGCGATCACGGCGAGGTCGCGCAGGCGCATTTGCATCCACACCACCGGCAGCCACAGCGCGCCGGTGATGACGTACAGCACGATCGACCAGACGATCCATCCGTCCCAGAACGAATAGCCGACGTTCAGCACGAGCAGCGTGCCGGTGATGGGCTGCACGACGACGGCGGTCGCCGTGAAGATGAAGTCGGCAATCACGACGATGCGGGCGACGCCTGCGATCACGGCCGGCTTGCCGCCGAGGTGAGCCGCCAGCATGAAGAAGGCGATGCCCGCGCCCGTGCCGAGCAGCACGGCGGCACCGACGACATGGAGATATTTGAGGACGAAATACAGCATCACCGGTCCTCGAGCACGGCCAGCGCCGCGAAATGCAACACGATGATCGGCCAGATCTTCAGCATCGGCCCCAGCGGATCGGCCCAGAGCCGCGGCACCAGGATGGTGCCGATGATCGCGTAGGCGAAGGAAATCGCGATGGCCGCATAGAGGCCGTAGCGGCTGGTCGGCCTGTAGGCGATCGCAAGTCCAATGACCAGATCGGCCAGGGCGCCCGCGATGATCGTGAGCGTGGCGGCCGTTCCTTCCACGCCGCCTTCGCCCATCAGGCCCATGCCATAACCCCAGCCGGGCCCCAGCGAGACAAACGCGGTCGAGAGCCAGAACAGGGATAGAACGACAAAGATCGCGGGCTTGACCAGGTACATGCCGGCAAACCAGCGTTCCTGCACGGAAGCCGGTTCGGATGCGAAGAATTCCGGAAGGCTTTTGGGATGCAGCCCGAGCCGCTGCATGTCTTCAAGATTGCCGACGGCGCCGCGGCCAATCTCCCGTTCGGCGGTGCTGCGCACGGGAGGCCGCCAGCCGAGATATGAAACCATGTCGCCGAACTTGTACATGAGGCTGGAAGCGAACCGCGGCAGGTGCAGCTCCCGCGCCGGCGGCCAACGGCACCAGCGGCGGAACAGCGCAACGACCGCGCCGAAGGAATAGCGATGCGAGCCGACCAGCTCGATAATCTGCCGCGCGGGCGCGGCGGGGTCAAGAAAGTGCTCCACGGTCCGTACCACGTCCTCAAGCAGTACGATCTGGAGCTGTCCCGTGTTCGGCATCACGGGAATGGCGGGCAGCGCCGCCAGGCCTCGCATCAGCGCGCTGGCGCCATAGGCCGCGCGGCCGATCACCACGGAAGGCCGCAAGATGACCCAATCGAGATCGCGCTCCATCAGCGCTTTGTCGCCGGCCAATTTGGATCGGGAAAAATCGCTCGGGGTTTCGCGGTCGACGCCGATGGCGGAAAAATGGATGACGCGACGGATCTGGAGCTGCTCGCAAGCGGCAAAGAGATTTGCGATGCCGTGATGATGCACCATTGAGGTGGAATCGCCGGGGCTGTCCTGAAGTACGCCTGCGCAATTCACAACCGCCTCGATGCCATCGAGATGCGGCAGCCAGTATGCGGGCGACTTCGCCTCGGAGATATCGACCCTGTGAGCTCCAGGGCCGGAATGGTCGCTTCTGCTCATTGAAACGACGGAATGACCACGCGAGAACAGGTGAGCCACGATTGCCGATCCGATCAATCCGGTCCCCCCTACAACGGCAATTTTCATGACCGGCTCCGCGCCGAGAAGTCACACCTGCTTCCGAGAACGTACGCCCCGAACGAATTCCTCCAGGCCTGCACGCGGCACCGCATGACGGCTTTCCTTCATTCAGGGATAAGCACGCAGCGAAGAGCAATGTTCCTGGATCAAACCGGGCTCAGGTCGGTTTTGGATTGAAGGTGGCGCATCGGTTTGGGCTATGGCGGCGCTCCATGTCCCTTCGTTCCGGTCACGGGGACCGGGCAGGCGGCTCAGAACGAATTCGCCAATTCGATCTCCGCCTTCAGCGCGGCAATCCGCCGCTCGGCTTCCCTGGCCGTCAGGTTTTTCTCGAGCAGTTTTGGCTGGTAGGCCTCGGCGCTGAGCGTGCGCAGCGCAGCCAATTGGCGCGGCGTCATCGGCGCATCCATCTGGTCCGATAGCCGGGACATCTGAAACCCCAAAGAATCTTCGATTCGATGCGAACTCTTAACTTGAAATTTGTTCTTTATTTGTTCTTATGGGGTTCTACCGCAGCGAGGTGGCCCCATGGACAACAAATTGAATGAAATTCGCAGGAAAATCAGGTTCTTACGATCGGAGATGCTGAGCGTGGAGGATAACATCCGCAAACAGCTCAACCGCGATGAGGACTGTTCGGAAACAGCAACGCGTCTGATGGCCATGCGGGTCACCATGGTCGGCCTCATCGGCGAGCGGAACCGGCTCGGCGGCGAAGAGCGGCTGCTCAATGTCGATGAGCTGCTGAAGCTCGATGTCCGTGCGGTCAGCAGGAAGCCTGCGATCGGGGCGCCAGAGCGTTTTCCAGCGAAATGGGAACCGGTTCGCGGCAAGAAAACGCGTCAAATAAAAAATCCAGAGCCCCGTTCCGATTCAATCGGAACGGAGAAGGCTCGAGGCCGCCGTGAGCGATGATGCCATTCAGGCCCTGCGCCGGCAGATTGCCGAACTGGATCAGCTTGCTCGTCAGCTCAATCAATCCGGCCTGGATAACGCGCAGGCGCAGCTCCTGCTCGCGCGCAAGCGGGCGGAGTTGGAAGATTTCATCAACAGAGGCAGGCGATGTCAGGACCGCTCAGATGGTACGACCCCAACGCAGATAACCCGCCGTGGCTAAAAGCCCTGGCGGAGGTTCGGATCAGGGCGACGCGGGAAGGATGGTGCCATGCCCATGTCCAGGCGATCGTTGTCGCAATCGATCAATATGCCGAGGCGGCGCTGGGCAATCGGGATTACTTCCTCAACAGGCCGCATAGCATCGGTGGCCGCAGCAACAACATTCCCTGAAGATCGCTTGCGATGGAATTGAGCGTAATAATTTGGAGGAGGTTGGATGTTCGAGCGATGCGGCTATAGGGCGGCGCTTTACCTTTTGGCTTTGATCGCGGCGGTGAATTGCAGCGTTTTCATCTATTCGCAGTGGTATCTGCCACGCTTTAGCTCTGGTCTTGCGGTCCACGCGGTGGCAGCGCTGGTTATTTTGGTGGGCCTCTGGTTGTTCAGCAAAATTGCGCGATACGCAGGTGCGGCATTTTACTTTCTTGCTGTGGGATCTGCCGCCTTTGCATTTTGGGGCTTTGCTGGCCGGGTGCATGTCGGCGTCATCTGGGGCGCGACAATGGGAGTTCTGAGTCTGGCTGCCGCATTGATCCTCGTTTTCTCAAAACCGTTCGCAAAAGAATTTGCGGCCGAGCGCGAAAAGCGGCCTGCGTATAAGAAGTATCTCCTTCACGCGTTCACGTTGGCGATCGTCATTGCGGCGGGAGCTGCCGCATTGGTCGATGTCGTCGCTATGTTTTCTAGCTACCAAGGCCAGTACGGTAGACGGGCGGATGAGCCCAACGGGTCCGCGCACGGCGCGGCCCGATGACAGGCTCAGGCGCAATCCGCCAACTCGGGGCGTTAAGGCAGATTACGCTGACGCTAGTCCCGCCCTACGTTAATTCGCCTTCGCCGGTGCATTGGCCGGCGCGTCCGCCGCCGCCTCCGGTACCGCCTGCCGCGATCCTCCACCAGTAAACCGTTCGATCACCGAGCGCACCGCATCGCGCGTCTTGCGATCCTTCACCGCATCGAGCAGGGGCGCTGCGCCCGGCGAGCGGCGGATCAGGCTTTCCGGATCGGGAAACACCAGCGGATCGTCCCACGGGCCCTGCACCACGAAGGGCAGTTCGAAGCCCTTGTCGCCGGCGGCGGCCGAGGTCAGGCTGGCGACGCCCTTGAGGTCGTATTCGCGGCTCGGCACCGAAGCGGTGCCGGTCAGCGTCAGGCGCGTGGTCGGTCCGTCCACGCGGATATCCTCGATGGTGGCGATGCCGTCGTTGAAGTGCACCGAAACGATGAGGTTGTCGTAGGGGGTCGTGCCGGAGCGGAAATTGCCGCCGCCGGATAGCGGGCGGCGCTCCAGCCGCTTCAGCAACTGCTCGACATTGAAGCCGGCGATCGCGCCGTCATGACCGGTGAGCGTGGCGGTGCCGTCGAGCGAGGAGGCGAGGCCGAACGGGCTTGAGCCGGATGCCATCAACGAGACGCCGAGATTGCCGCGGCCGGAAAGCTTGGTGATGCCGAACAATTCGCTGGCGCAGGTCTGCAGATCGACATCGGTGAACTGGAACTGCGCCTTGACGTCGGCGATCGCGTCCGAACGCGCGATGCCGAACGAGCCCTTGGCGATGCCGCCATACATCTGCGCTTCGCCGACCGAGAGCGCCAGCGCGCCGCCGCGCAGATTGGCGCCGAACGCGGTGCGACCGAGTCTCGTCGGGCCGACCGTCACCCTCGCTGCCGACAGGCGCATGTCGAGGTCGGTGGCGGAGAGCGAGGTGAGGTCGAACAATTGCCGGTTCCAGTCGCGCGCGCCGCTCGCAAGCAGGCGGACGGTCGAGATATAGGGCGTGAAATCCAGGTTGCCCGCGGCGAGCGTCGCCTGCAGCGTCTGGCGGCCGTTATTGGCAACCGTCATCACGCCCTCGGCGACATTGCCGTCGAGTTCGACATTCACATTCGTCAGCGCAACCGAGGCTCCAACGACATTGGCGCGGGCCCTCAGCGCGAAGCGGCCGAACCCGCCGCTGCCAGGCACCGGCTGTCCCATCCAGCGCAACGCGTTGCGCAGCGACACGCTGTCGACGGTAACCGTGCCGTCCATCATCAGGCTGGTGCGGTTGGCCAAGGAGCCGTCGAAGGCCAGCTTCAGCGGCGCGCTGACCAGCCGCGCCTTCAGACCCGAGCGGTCGCCCGAGAGCATCGCGACGAAGTCGCTGGCCGAGATCGAGCCGTCGACGCGTTCGCCGCGCCAGTCGAATTGTCCGGTCGCCGCGAACGAGCGCGAGATCGACGGCCAGGCCAGCGAGAGATCGATGTCACTGAGCTGTTCGGTGGCGCGGTTGGCGGCATCCTCGTATTTGAGCACGCCGTCCTGAATCCTGATTTCCGAGAACGACACCTGGTTTTCGGCGCCGGGCTTCATCGTGCGCGCGATGCGTTCGACGAACGGCGTCCAGTTGCTCTGGCCGCCGGCCTCTCTGACGACGCGGATATGCGGCCGCAACATCATGACGTCTGCGATTTCGAAGCGGCGGAGCAGCAATGGCAGCAGGCGCAGATTTGCGGTCAATACATCGACCTGCAGCGCGGGGTCGGTGGTGCCGCCGCCCTTCAGCCCGACATTGTGGAACGAGACATAGCTGCCCGGAAACACCGATACGTCGATCGCGCCGGTGACGACCAGATCGAGCCCGGTAACCGCGCGAATCTGTGCCTCGACCGCCTGTCGCAACGCGTCGCGGTTGATGAACCAGGAGGTTCCGATCAGGGCGAGCACGGCCATGCCGAACAGCGCCGCAACCGGCATCCCGAGGCGCTTCATTCCTTGGGCCATCGTCAGTGACATATCCGGATCTGGCTAAACCGAAGTCGGGTTTCTGTGTTTAAGGTCTTGTTGATTAGTGTCCTGCCGATCAGGGCAGGCGACGCATGGTAACCCTGTGCCAACCCTCGCAACTTGAAGGGTTTTCTTGACGCTTTCAAGGCCGACAACGCCGGTTCCTGGGTCGTGATCACAGGCCTTTACAGCCCGCTCCGCCCAAAAGCCCGTACGATTCCGGGTGCGACCAGAAGTCCCTGCATGCCCGGCTTTGGAATTCCATGACAGCCTTGGGCCGGCTTGCTAGTATTTCCTTATTGCACATCGTTAATGTTTTATTATTGGGGGTCATTAAATGTCCTCGCATACTAATTCTCACCTGCGTTTTAGGGCTGCCAATTTCCTTGCAATCCAAGCCGCTACGTCAAGATGCGCCATCGCGACGGCGGTGCTTGCGGTAACCGCGCCGGCGGCGCAGGCGCTCAGCGTCGAGACCGCCCGGGAAAGCTGCCGCATGACGGTCGGCAGGCCCATCGTTCAGGCTTGCATGCGAGCCTCCGGCGGAGCGGGAAACATCGAAGCCTGTCGCCAGAAGGCGACGCCGCAAGTCCGCGCCTGCGTGATGGCCGCCCTCGACAAGGCTAATGGTCGCGCCAATGTCGCCGTCGCTATTCCAACCGAAGCCGCACCGAAAGTTGCGCCCGGCAGCGCGCTGCCCGCTGGATTCGTCGCTCCGCCGCGAACCATCACCGACATCACCGCGATCCTGGACAGCGAGAAGCCCGATCTCAAGACCATCGAGAAACTGAAGGCCGAGGCCGATACCAAGCCGACCGGCAAGGAATCGCGCGAAGATCTGGCGCAGTTCTACTTCGATCGCGGCAACGCCAGGGCCCAGCTCGGCCGGCTCGCCGATACTATCGCCGACGCCAACAAGGCCATCGAAGTCGGCCGCGGCGCGGTTTCGGCCAACATGATGGGAAGGTTGATTTCGCTTGCCGCCCAACAGTACATGGCCGCCGGCGATCCCAAGAAGGCTTTTGAACTGTTTCAGCGGCTGCTTCGCGAGACATCCAATCAGAAGGGGGCCAGGGGGTACCTGGTCGGTGCGAACCGCGCGATCGCCGGCATCCTGATCCAGATGGGCGATATCGCGCAGGCGGAGGCCTACCTGCGCCGCAGCCAGCCGCTGCTCCAGGAAGCGCGAACCAGCGGCCATCCGATCATGCGGTCGACCTACAATACCTACGGTCAGAACTGGGAAGCCGAAGTCGAAATCGGCCGCGCCATGCTGTTCGAAGCGCGGGGGCAATTCCGCGATGCCGAGGCCTCCTACAAGCTCGCCGAGCTGCGCAAGCGCGCTGCGATCAAGCCAATATTGTCGGGTGCGGAGAATCCGCCTTCCGAGTCCAGCATGGTGCTCGCCGTCGATCTCAACATCCTGAACCAGGCCCGAATGAAAGCGCGGCAAGGACGCTTTGCGGAAGCCGAGGTCGATGCTCGCCGGGGGCTGCTGTCGCAGTTGAAAAACCAAGGCAAATACAATCCCACCACGCCGCGCTTTATCGCGGGATTGGCCGGCATTCTCGTCGAGCAAGGCCGTTACGCCGAAGCGGAGCAACTGGCCAGGGTGAGCCTAGACATTACCCGGACGGTTGGCGTCGCTGAAGATTCTCTTTCGACTGTGCAGTTGTTGTCGCAGCTCGGCAACATCTTGAATCTGCAGCGCAAGGGAAAGGATGCGATCGCGGTCTTTGCGCAGATCGACAAGGCGATCGCGAAATGGGAGCCGGCGCGGCGAGAGGCTTTTGAACTCAACGGCGGGCGCATTTACTCGCTCTATGCCTCCGGCCAAATCGAAGCCGGCATTGCCGCGGCTGAACAGCTCCTGAAGAAGCAGATTTCCCGGGTCGGCGAAAATCATCTCGATACCGCCTCGGCGCGCGGCACGCTGGCGATCGGCTTGATGCGGGCCGGACGCGACCAGGATGCGATCCGCGAGCTCAGGACGGCGATCCCGATCCTGATGGCGTCGTCGCGCGAGAACGCCGATGACGACGACACCACGGCGGTGGCGGCGCGCAATCAGCGCCTGCAGGGCATCGTCGAAGCCTATCTCAACATGCTGGCGCAGGAGAAGAACCTGTCCGGCGATGTCGGCGTCGAAACCTTCAGCCTAGCCGACGCCATTCGCGGCCGTTCGGTGCAGCAGGCGTTGGCGGCGTCAAGTGCGCGCGCCGCCGCCAAGGATCCGGCGCTGGCCGAACTGGTCCGCAAGGAACAGGACCTCGGCAAGCAGGTGAATGCGCAACTGGGAACGCTGAACAACGTGCTGTCGCTGCCGTCGCACGAGCGCGACGACAAGGGCGTTCACGCGATCAACGCCTCGATCAATGCACTGCGCGCCGAACGGTTGAAAGCGCGCCAGGAGATCAGCCGGCGATTCCCGGTTTATGCAGACCTGGTCGCGCCGAAATCGCCATCCGTGGAGCAGATCAGGGAGACACTGGCCGATGGCGAAGCAATGCTGTCGTTCTACTTCGGACAGAGCAGCAGTTTCGTCTGGGCGGTTCCGAAGAACGGCCCGGTCGCGTTCGCTGCGATCAAGGCGAGTAGCGGCGACATCGAGAGCAAGGTGCGCAAGCTGCGCGAGGCGCTGGAGCCGCAGGCGGCGATGATCTCGGACATTCCGCCGTTCGATCTCAAGCTCGCGCATGAGCTCTATTCGCTGCTGCTGCAGCCGGTCGAGAGCGGATGGAGGCCAGCCAAGAATCTGATCCTGGTGACCAATGGCGCGCTCGGCCTGTTGCCATTGTCGCTGTTGCCAACGGCGCCGACCGAGATCCGCGGCGACGACGATCCGCTGTTTGCAAGCTACAAGGATGTGCCGTGGCTGGCGCGGACGCACGCGGTCACGACCGTTCCATCGGCCGCGGCGCTGCGTACCTTGCGTCAATTGCCGCCCGGCAAGCCCAACCGCGGCGAACTGATCGCGTTCGGCGATCCTTACTTCAGCAAGGAACAGGAAGCTGAGGCTGACAACGCCGACAAGGTGAGGGTCGCCGATGCCTCCGGCAACACGACGCGAGGCGGTCCACTGAAGCGGCGCAACAGCCCGAAACTCGATGGCGTCGACAGCGCCGAACTGGCGATGTTGCCGCGGCTGCCCGATACGTCGGACGAGTTGAAGTCGATCGCGCTGGCGCTGCAGGCCGATCCGTCGAAAGTCCTCAACCTCGGCAAGCAGGCCAGCGAGCAGGCGGTGAAGACGATGGATCTTTCGGGGTTCAAGGTGCTGGCGTTCGCCACCCACGGTCTCGTACCCGGCGAGCTGAACGGCTTGTCGCAGCCGGCGCTGGCGCTGTCATCGCCCACTGTTACCGGAGGCGATGGCGACGGCCTGCTGACGATGGAGGAAATCCTTGGGCTGAAGCTCGACGCCGACTGGGTCGTGCTGTCGGCGTGCAACACCGGCGCCGGAGCAGGCGCCGGTGCCGAGGCCGCTTCAGGCCTCGGCCGCGCGTTTTTCTACGCCGGCACCCGCGCGCTGCTGGTGACCAACTGGTCGGTTCACTCGCAGTCGGCGCGTGAACTGGTGACCGATCTGTTCAGGCGCCAGGCGCAGGATCCCAAATTGACGCGCGGTGAAGCGCTGCGGCTGGCGATGATGGCTCTGGTGGACGGCCCCGGCTACACTGGTGCCGACGGCAAGACCGAATTCGCTTATGCACATCCGTTGTTTTGGGCGCCGTACACCATCATCGGCGATGGCGGCGTGAGATAATGTTGAAGGGCAGGGGGAGAACGATCGTGCGTATCTGCGGCTTGCGGTTTTTGCTGGGAAGTATTGCGATTATCGCCGCCGGAGCGCTGCCGGCGAAAGCGGCGCAGGTTTTGATCACGGCCGAGGAAGCCGCGCTGCCGCCGCCGAAAGGCGCGGTCGCGGCCGAGCGGCGCGGAATCACGCGGGGACCCAAGGTCGATCTCCTGACCGGCGGCGGGCAGCTCCGGTCTCCGATGCGGCTTCAGCTCAAATTCGAACCCTATGGCGGGGCCAAGATCGATCCGGATTCGGTCAAGATGACCTATCTCCGGACCCCGAACGTCGATCTCACGTCGCGGGTCAAATCCTTCGTTGGGCCGCGCGGGATTGATATGCCGGAGGTCGAACTGCCGGCTGGCGAGCACATGGTGCGGGTCGACATCAAGGACACCGACGGGCGTGTCGGGACTACGAGCTTCATCCTGAAGGTCGTCCCCTGAGCGCCGCCTGTCCATACTGCGCGAGGGAAAATCCACCCGAGGCGCTGGTGTGCGGCTCCTGCTCGCGGGAGATCGCGGTGCCGCAATCGCTGATGGTGGAGCGTGACGAACTGGCGCGCAAGCGCGACACGTTGCGCCTCGAACTGGAGCGCGCGAAGAGCGAACTCGAGGCGCTCAGGCGCCGCAGAAAAAATCGGTCAGCCTGATGGAATGCCCGTTCTGCGCCGAAACGATCAAGGATGAGGCAGTCGTCTGCAAACATTGCTCGCGGGATCTGCGGATCGTACGCCCTGTCATCATCGAGATCGAGAAAATCGTCATCGAACTCGACGCCCTGCAGCGTGAACTCGATCGGACCAATGCCCGCATCGAGCGGATTCGGTCCCCTTTGCGATACTACGGCGTTCATTCGCTCGCCTATGTCCTGATCCCGGTCATCCTGCTGGTGGCCGCTCACACCCTCATCACTATCATCTTGGACATTACCCCGCTCTATCTCCGGCTTGCTTCGGTGGTCATTCCGCTGCCGTTTGGCTTCCTGATGCATTCGCATCTGAAAATCGGATGGCGCGGCGCTATTGCGGTCGGGCTTTTGACGGCGGCGATCGCCGTGACATGCATGCTCACCGTAACCGGCATCAACGACAACGTTCCGATCGTGCCCGGACCTTGGATCGAATGGCGAGAGGTGATCGAATATACCGCCAGCATCGCGCTCGCTTTCGCGACCGGCAACATTCTCGGCTTCCTGATTGTCGATGTGCTGCCGAAAACGGTGACGCAGGGCGGCGGCAAGCCCAACCCGCTTGCCTACAAGGCCGCAGGCCTGCTCGTCGGTCGGCATGTCGGCGCGGAGCACCTGCGCCGCCGCGCTCGGATCATTCAGGATCTGATGACGGCGGCCGGGCCCATGGTGGGTATCTTGGGGACCGCGGCCGGGTCCCTGTATGCCGGTCTGAAGGGCGTTATTGGCGGCTGAGCGCATTGACGCACCGCGAAAAATTCGCCTAATAATCCGCTCATGCCGGCCTTCGGCCGTTCCCTCCATCAGGTCTTATTTGCATGAACAAGGTTTATCCCGACGCCAAATCGGCACTCGACGGCGTTCTCAAGGACGGCATGATGATCATGTCCGGCGGCTTCGGTCTGTGCGGTATCGCCGAAACCCTGTCGGACGCGATCCGCGATTCCGGCGTCAAGAATCTGACGGTGGTTTCCAACAATGCCGGCGTCGACGGCATCGGGCTGAGCCGGCTGCTGGAGACGCGCCAGATCAAAAAGATGATCTCGTCCTATGTCGGCGAAAACAAGCTGTTCGCGCAGCAATACCTCGCCGGTGAACTGGAACTCGAGTTCAATCCGCAGGGCACGCTGGCCGAACGCATCCGCGCCGGCGGCGCCGGTATCCCGGCGTTCTACACCAAGACCGGCGTCGGCACGTTGATCGCCGAGGGCAAGGAAGTGAAGGAGTTCGACGGCGATAAATACATCATGGAGCGCGGCCTGTTCGCCGATCTCGCCATCGTCCACGCCTGGAAGGGCGACACCGCCGGCAACCTGATCTACCGCAAGACCGCGCGCAATTTTAACCCGATGATGGCGACCGCCGCCAAGATCACGGTGGCGGAGGTCGAGCACCTGGTTCCGGCCGGCGAACTCAATCCCGACCACATCCACACGCCCGGCATTTTCGTCAAACGCATCATCGAGGTCGGCACGGCCAAGAAGCGCATTGAGTTCCGCAACACCCGCCCGCGCCCATCGAGCGCGTCCGCGGCGGCAACGGGAGTAGAAATCTGATGGCCTGGACCCGCGAACAGATGGCGGCGCGCGCCGCGAAGGAACTGCGCGACGGCTATTACGTCAATCTCGGCATCGGCATTCCGACGCTGGTTTCGAACTACATCCCTGCAGGCATCGACGTCAGCCTGCAGAGCGAGAACGGCATGCTCGGCATGGGCCCGTTCCCCTATGAGGACGAGGTGGACGCCGACCTGATCAACGCCGGCAAGCAGACGGTCAGCGAATTGCCGTCGACCAGCTATTTCTCGTCGGCGGATTCGTTCGGCATGGTGCGCGGCGGGCATATCGATCTCTCGATCCTCGGCGCGATGCAGGTGGCGCAGAACGGCGACCTCGCCAATTGGATGATCCCCGGCAAGATGGTGAAGGGCATGGGCGGCGCGATGGACCTCGTCGCCGGCGTCAAGCGCGTCGTCGTGGTGATGGAGCATTCCGCCAAGGACGGCCCGAAGCTCTTGAAGAAATGCGACCTGCCGCTGACCGGCGAGCGCGTGGTCGACATGGTGGTGACCGACCTTGCGGTCTTCACCATCGACAAGCACGGCAAGGACGGCATGGCGCTGATCGAGCTCGCCGATGGCGTGACGCTGGATGAGGTAAAGGCAAAGACCGAAGCCGAGTTCCGCGTCGCGCTGAAGAACGCTTAACGTGATGGCGGGGCGGTCGCAACTTGCGATCCGTCCCGCGCGTCCCGAAGACGCAAGCTTCATTGCCCGCAACATCCTGTCCTCGCAGCGCGGCCCGTTCCCGCGCGGCTGGTTCGACATCGCGCTTGGCTGGGACGAGCCGCAATGCCTTGCGTTCGTCGAATGCATCGCGATCGCGCCAACGCAATCGTGGTGGCACATCACCCAATTCATCGTCGCTGAAGTCGAGGGTGAGCCGGCGGCATCGCTCTGCGCGCTGCCCGCTAAAGGCACCGAGACCGCCGCGCGGGCGGCGATCCAGGAGGTGGCGACCGCGATAGGGCTGAGCGCCGTCGATCTGAAGGCGATCTTCCGGCGCGGCGCCTATGGAGCGAATTGCTGGGTGCAGGGCGGCGAGGGCGACTGGCTGATCGAACATGTCGCCACACTGGCGGAATATCGCGGGCGGGGGCTGGTGCAGGCGCTGATCGGGCATGCTCTGGCTGCCGGAAAGACTGCGGGCTTCAATCACGCATCGATCTCGTTTCTGATCGGCAACGAGGCGGCGGAACGGTGTTATGCGAAGGCGGGTTTTGCATTCGCCGAAGAAAAACGCGATCCGGCGTTCGAAGCGTTGACCGGTTCGCCGGGCTTCCGGCGATTTGTGCGCGGAATTTAGACGCGTGTCGTCCCTGCGAACGCAGGGACCCATACTCCGCGGCCTCTCGTTTTTGGCGCTGGGGCCAGTTGCCTTCGTAACAACAACGGCCGGTGGTTATGGGTCCCTGCGTTCGCACTAGGGCATGCACACTTGTTGCGCCGCAAATACTCATGAAAAGCCAAGGGTTTTTGCACTTCTCAAGTGTTGCGACGTAGTTTTGCTGCGCGCGCTCTCCACCCCACCGAAGCGCTGGACTCCGATCTTGCGCGAAAACGCCAGCCTCGATTCCAAAATTTCGATGAGCTCGCATCTTCGATTCTAAAATTGCATATGAAGCCTGAATCGCACTGCAACATGTGTGCATCCACTAGTGCGTTCGCGGGGACGACGGAAATCTCAACTTCACGCCGGCCCGGCCGGTACGTCCGAAAATCGCGTCAGCCACGCCACCGGGCCGATACTGGCGGCAACGATCAGGAGCGCGGCAAGCGCGCCTTCCTCGAAACTGCCGCGGCTGGCGTACTGGTAGATCGAGGTCGCCAGCGTTTCGACGTTGAGTGGCCGCAACAGCAGCGTCGCCGGCAACTCTTTCAGGCAATCCACGAATACGACGATGACCGCGCCGAGCATGGCGGGGCGCAAGAGCGGCAGATGGATCAGCCGCATCGTCGTGGTCTGGCCGGCGCCGGCGGCGCGTGCGCTGTCGTCGTAGTCGTGCGGGATCCGCTCGAACCCTGCCTTGATGAATCCGGTCGGCACCGCCAGAAACCGGATCACATAGGCGATCACCACGGCAGCACCTGAGCCGACCACGATCAATCCCGGCAGCGATCGTCCAAGCCATCCGGCGAGTGCGTTCAGTCCGTTGTCGATGGCGAGCACCGGTGCGAGCAGGCCGAGCGCCAGCACCAGCCCCGGCAGCGTGTAGCCGGTCTGCGCGATGTTCATTGCGACCAAGCGCAACCCATTCGGCCGCCAGCGCCACGCGAGAATGGTCGCAAAGCCGAGCAGCAGCGCAGTCAACGTGGCAATGCTTGCGAAGGCGACCGAGTTGAATGCATCGCGCCACAGCGCTGCGTCGAAATTGGCAAAAAGCCCGCGCTTGAAACTCTGCTGCGCGAGGTACAATAGCGGCACAAGGAATCCCAGCACCACCGGCAGCAGGCAGGCCGCGAATGCACATCCGCCCTTGATGCCGGCGAGTCGGGTCCGCGGCGTGAGCCGCGGGCTTTCGGCGGAAAACTCCGTCGTGACATTGCGGCGTCCGTAACGTTCGACTGCGATCAGACCGGCCACGATCGCCAGCATGAAGCAGGACAACTGCGCGGCGCCGGCGAGGCTGCCGCGGTTGAGCCAGGTCGTGAACACCGACACCGTGAGGGTACGGACACCCAGATACTCGCTGGCGCCGATGTCGTTCAGCGTTTCCAGCGATACCAGCGCGACGCCGACCGCCAGCGCGGGACGTGCCATCGGCAGCGAGATACGCCAGAAGGTGGTCCAGCGGCTGGCGCCGAGCGTCTTCGCGGCCTCGGCGAACTCCGCGCTCTGGCACTGGAACATCGTGCGCGCCGAAAGATAGACGTAGGGGTAAAGCACCAGCGCGATCACAACGACCGCGCCCGGCAGCGAGCGCAAATTCGGAAGCATGCGCACGGCGTCCTGCAGTGGAAGCCAGTGCGCGAGTGTCTTGTGCACCAGGCCCAGCGGCTCGAACAGGTCGACATAGACGTAAGCCGCGAGATAGGTCGGGATCGAAAGCGGCAGCGGCAGCAGCCATAGCAGCATTTTCCGGCCGCGGAATTCATGCAGCGAAACCGTCCACGCGGTGCCGGTGCCGATCGCAAGCGACAGGACAGCGACGCCGCCGAGCAGGAGCGCGGTGTCGAGGATGGTGGCCGGTAGCACGTAGTCGATCAGGTGCTGCCAGACGTCAGGCGCCGGCTGCAGCGCGAGCGCAATGATCGAGATGACGGGGGCTGCGACGAGGATGGCGGTCGCAACCGCAATCGCTGCCGCGATGCGGCCCGGGCGCGTGACGGGACTCACGTCGACACACGAAGCGGGCTAAGGCCTCTCCGCTTGTGCAGGTGGGCTCCCTGCCCCCTTGCGGGGGAGGGCGGGGGAGAGGGCTGGCCGCGAGCGATGCTGCCCGTGTGGCTTACCCCTCTCCCTAACCCTCCCCCGCAAGGGGGGAGGGAACGCAGCGGTGCGTGGTGCGTGCTCACGGTTCTACTTCAAAGAAGATAGCAGCCGTTCAATTATCGAATCCGACCTTGTCCACCAACGTCGAGGCCGCCTTGCGGTTGGCGGCGATCTTGGCGATCGGCAGCGGGTCGGCATTGAGCTTGCCGTAGCCTGCAATCGTCGGATTGACGGCGACGCCGGCGCGAACCGGATACTCGTAGTTTGAGTCGGCGTAGATCTTTTGCGCGTTTTCACCGACCAGCCATTCGATCAGCTTGACGCCGTTGGCCTTGTTGGGCGCCTGCTTGGCCAGCAGCACGCCGGAGAGGTTGACATGGGTGCCGCCGCCTTCGAAGGTCGGCAGGACCACTTTCGTTGCTTCCGCCCACGGCTTCTTCTCGGGATCGTTGTTCATCATCAGCGCCCAATAGTAGGTGTTGGCGACACCGATGTCGCATTTGCCGGCCGCGATATCGCGCGCGACTTCGCGGTCGCCGCCGGAGGGCTTCTGCGCCAGGTTGGCCTTGACGCCGCGCAGCCATTCCTCGGCTTTGGCCTCGCCGTATTTGGCGGTATACGCCGCGAACAGCCCGTTGTTGTAGATGTGCTGGCCGGAGCGGATGCAGATCTTGCCCTTCCATTTGGGATCGGCGAGCTCTTCATAGGTGATCTTGTCCTGCTTGACGCGGTCCTTCGAGGCGTAGATCACCCGCGCGCGCATCGAAATGCCGGCCCAGTGGCCGTCCGGATCGCGATATTGCGCCGGCACGATCTCGTCGATCACCACCGACTTGATCGGCTGGGTGACGCCGGCCTGCACGGCCTCGTCGATGCGGCCGATGTCTACCGTCAGCAGTACGTCGGCGGGACTGTTGGCGCCTTCCGCCTTCATGCGCTGCTCGAGACCAGAACTCGCGGAGACGACATTGACCTTGATGCCGGTGTCGTTGGTGAAGGCATCGAACAGCGGCTGGATCAGCTTGGTTTCGCGGTAGGTGTAGACGTTGACCTCGCCGTCGGCGAACGCCGTCGAGGCTCCGAACGCGGTAAGACAAAGCAACGCTGCGGTTGCGGCGGTAGCGCGAATATTGATCATGGGGCTGCCCGACTAAGCTGATGAAGATGCCCGTCTCAGTAGCGCAGCGGCCATGGTGCCGTCAGCGACCGGATGTCGCGAACGGCTCGATTTAGAAGGATTCCACGCTATAGTTTAGAGCGATTCCAAACATGGCGAGCTGTCGCACCATGCAACCCGTGAAGCACGGCGGGGGCGCAGATAACCGGGGCACGACCTATCGGCTGTCAGCAGCGAGGTCGAAATCGACAGCGGCGGTGTTGCCGCCGCTGATGATGACACCAACGCGTTCGCCGGCGGCGGGCTTGTAGGTGCCCGACAGGATCGCGGAGAACGCTGCTGCGCCGCCCGGCTCTGCAACGATGCGCAAGGCGCGCCAAAGCGTCGCCTGTGCGTCGGCGATCGCGGCGTCGGAAACCAGTACGGATTGTCGCGCATATTTCTGGACGATCGGGAAGACCTGTTCGCCGACGCGCCGCGGCGCAAGCGAATCCGCAGCCAGCCCGCCGGCCTCGGCATCGATTGGATGGCCGGCTTCAAGGGCCCTGGTCAACGTGGGCGATGCAAGCGGCTCGACGCCGACCACCTTGATGCGGCCGGCATACCAGGCCGCGATCCCGGCGATCAGCCCGCCGCCGCCCACCGCTACAAGCAGGGTATCGATGTCCGGTGCCTGCTCCGAGAGCTCAAGGCCGATCGTTCCCTGTCCCGTCATGGTTTCCTTCTGGTCGAAGGCCGGCACCGGCAATGCGCCGGTTTGCTGCGCCCATATCTCGCTTGCCGCGAGCGCATCGGCATAGCGGTCGCCTTCGATCGCGAGGTCGGCGCCATAGTCGCGGATGCGTTGCACCTTCGCCGGCGAAGCGACGCTCGGAACGAAAATCTTGGCCGGCTTGCCGAGCTTCATCGCGGCATAGGCGACTGCCGCGCCATGGTTGCCGCCCGACGCCGCGACGACGCCGGCCTGCGGCACATCGCGGGTCAATAGATTGGCAAAAGCGCCGCGTGCCTTGAACGAGCCGGAGTGCTGCAGAAGCTCGAGCTTGAGCGTCAGCGGACGGCCGGGAAGCCCAAACTCGGCGCCATCGACCTCGACGACCGGCGTCCGCCGGATAAAGGGCCGGATCAGCCGCTCGCATTGGACGATCAATTCCGACGTTACGACATCCGCTGAGGCATCCATTGCAACGACTCCCAAGGCTTTGTCGATCAAGGCTCGATTGACATGAATTAGTCATTTAGCTAATTAGCAATATGGCTTCTTTCGAGGATGACGTCGAGTCTGCTTTTCGCGCGCTCGCCAGCGATCGGCGGCTGTTGATCCTGGAATGGCTGAAACGCCCCCGGGCGCATTTTCGCCCGCAGGTCGACGGCGACCTCGTCAAGGACGGCGTGTGCGGGGTCTTGATTGCCGAAAAGCTCGGCGTCAGCCAACCCACCGTGAGCGAGCATCTGAAGATATTGTCGCAGGCGGGACTGGTGAGCGCCAAGCGCGTCAAGCAGTGGACGTTCTACAAGCGCGACGAAGCGCGCATCGCCAAGCTGAAAGCCGCCATGCTCGAAAAGATCTGATGTTCGGTCGTGGGCTGCGCCAGCGCGCGCCGACGCTGGGCGCTCCGTGCCGACATTTTGAGCAGCGAAGCGCACGTTATCCGTTCGACGTTGGCATCATCAGTGCCTAGTCTTGGCTAGAGCGGAGATGATGCCAATGCGCGCGGTACTGGACTATTGCACCGGAGGAGTGGAACGGGAGGTGCCGGCCAGCACCGTTCTCATTGACGAGGGCGGCAAGACCGGGCATCTCTTTGTCCTGATCCGAGGGCGGCTTGAGGTCATCAAGGGCGACAGCGTCGTGGCCGTCCTCAGCGAGCCGGGGGCGATGCTGGGCGAAATGTCGGTGCTGCTCGAGCAGCCCCATACAGCGACCGTGCGCGCCGCTTCCGATTCGGTGGTCTACGAGTTCGACGACGCCGCGGCGTTCCTGCGCGACCAGCCGGCGGTGGCGCTGTTGATCGCGCGGTTGCTTGCGCAGCGCCTCAATGTCGCGACCACCTATCTCGCCGATCTCATGCATCAGTATGGTGACCACGGTAACCATCTCTCGATGGTCGGCGAACTCCTGCAGAGCATGATCAACCTGCCGCCGACGCAGGTTTCGCCAGGCTCGGATCGGCAATCCGACTCCAGACTCTAGCCGCATTGGCAGAAGCATCGGCTAGCGCCTTGTCCTGAGCAGTTTCTTCGCCTGTTCGATTTCGGGGAAGTCTTGCCCCGTTTCAAAATCGACGAGCGCTCGCGCGACCACCTCGGATCCGGCCGCTTCCCGGCCGTTGTTGATGCAAAGACGCGCAAGTCCAATTGCGCTGCGCAATTCGAAAGCTTTCGTCTGCTGGCTTCGGGCTATCTCAAGCGCCCGGTTAAAGGCGCCTTCGGCCCCGTAGAGGTTCGTCGGGTCGCGACGCAACAGAAGCTCACCCCGAGCACGATGCAGTTCGGCATCGAGCCAATGCTGACCAGACTGTTCTGTCACGTCGATCAACTCGCGCAGTATCTCCAACCCAGCGTCCGTTTGTCCTGCCGCTGCATTCGCCATCGCAACCTGCATTCCCCAAAAGGGTTCGCAAAGGTAACAGTCATTCTCATGCAGCAAGGTCCAACCTCGACGCATTTCCGCAAGCCCGGCCTCTCGGTCGCCGGCGCGCCACTTTGCAAGGCCAGTGAGGTATGTGCCCGCGGCTACATACAACGGCATCGTATGGTCGCGAGCGAGGGCGAGCGCAAGGATTGTCTCTGTTTGCTGTAACGGCCCGCCGCACAGTCCGTCGAAAACCGCCTTATGGACGAGCGCATTGGCTTGGGAGAGCGCTCGCTTTTCTCCCGAGGAACGCACCGCTTCCGCGGCGAGCCGGCGGGCGCGATCAACCTGTCCGATCGGCCAAAGCACCAGAGCAAGAAATCTCATGATGACGAACGGCAGGTCCAGCGTTGAAGCCCTGAAGGTCTCCAGATTCGGTTCCGCACCATAGGCCGCAAGCGCCTGCTCAAGATGCGTTCTCGCGTTCATATAGTCGCCGCCGAACCAGCAGGTCGCCCCGTTTGTCCAATGCGCGACAACTGCGGCCACTGGGGAGTCCGGATGTCTATTGGCGGCGTGCATGGTTGCATCCGCCAACTCCCACATCGGCGCGATCTCGCCATGCGTCAGACAGGCATTGAACAATCCCGAATAGATCGGCGCCAGCTCAACCGGATCATTGATATCAGCCGCGAACTGCCGGGCGCGCGTCCATGCGGCGACGGTTTGGGGCGCGCTGTGCCCGAGGCTGCCCCGCAGTGCGCGGCTGTAGATGATTTGAAGATGAAGCCGGCTCATGGTTCGGCCCGGGTCATCCGGCAGCCCGTCGGCAATTGCAATTGCCTTGCCGAGATGCGCGATTGCCTCGGTATAGGCGGAGCGCTTGAGCGCCTGCTGGCCTGCCTTGAGCCACCAATCGAGAGCAACCCCGTCGAGTCCCGCTTCGGTGAAGTGATAGGCCACGACTTCGGGCTCGGTCTCGGCGATGGCCGGAAACTGATCGCGCAGCACATCGCCAATATGTTTGTGCAGCAGTTGCCGGCGGCTCTTGAGCAGGCTCTCATACGCCGCTTCCTGGACCAGCGCGTGCTTGAAGCTGTAGCTCGCATCCGGCGGCGTCCCGCGGCGCAATAGCAGTTCGGCCTCTTCCAGTTGCCTCAACGCGGTGTTCAGCGTCAGATCATCGCGCCCTGCCACACACCGCAGCAATGTGTATGAGAAGTCGCGGCCAATGGCGGCGCCTATCTGTGCCACTTCCTTGACCGGCGCCAGTCGGTCAAGGCGCGCCATCAGCGAGTCTTGCAGCGTCGCGGGAATGGCGAGTGGCGGTAGCGGACGATCAAGGCGATAGCGCCCGGCATCTTCCACCAGCAGTCCGGATTCCAGTATTGTCTTGGTCAGTTCCTCGATAAACAGCGGGATGCCATCCGTCCTGTCGATAATCCGCGTCATCATTTCGCCTGGCAGCTGTCGACCGACGGTCACCTGCTCGATCAGAGTGCGCGCGTCCTGCCGGTCAAGTCGGTCGAGCCGCAGCAGGCTGACATTGGCGAGACCCGCCCAAGGCGGCTCGAACTCGGGCCGGAAAGTCATGAGCGCGAGGATCGGCAAGCCCCTGATCCGGTCGACCGCGAGATCGAACAGCTCAAGT
Organism: Bradyrhizobium sp. AZCC 1578; assembly: GCF_036924675.1. Classification (NCBI taxonomy): domain Bacteria; kingdom Pseudomonadati; phylum Pseudomonadota; class Alphaproteobacteria; order Hyphomicrobiales; family Nitrobacteraceae; genus Bradyrhizobium; species Bradyrhizobium sp. AZCC 1578. The sequence goes on along the minus strand of NZ_JAZHRZ010000001.1, from coordinate 2,994,815 downwards.
GTCGTGGCGTCGGCCCAATGCATATCCTCGCAGACGATCAGCACAGGTTGCTGCCGGGCCAAACCCTCGAGCTGATCGAGGAGGGCGGCGAACGTCTGTCGCCGCTGCTGCACCGGATTCAAGCCGATCGGCGGATAGCGCTCGCCCGTTGCGATCGAAAGCAGTGCTGCGATCAGCGGTGCCGCGTTGGCCACCTGCTGCGTTCCAAGTGCAAGCATTGCCTCAAGCTTGTCGAGCTTTTGCTCGGGCGTGTCCTGTGACCTGATACCGGCGCCGCGCTCGAGTTGAGCGACAAAGGGATGAAGCGCACTGTTGATGTGGTAAGGCGAGCACTGATACCGCACCCGGCAGTGTGCCCCCAACACAGGGTTCTCGCAGAGCATTGCGACCAGGCGCGATTTGCCGATCCCGGCCTCGCCGGAAATCAACACCACCTGACCTTGCCCCTGCCACGCCAACTGCTGGCGCGAGAGCGCGAATTCGATTTCTGCCTTACGGCCGACAAAGCCCAGCGAGCGCGCCGTGCGCACCGCCTCGAAGCGGCTCTCCGACGCCGCCCCACCTTCGACCGCCCAGACCGCGATGGGTTCGGAGATGCCCTTGACCTGGCGCATGCCGAGGCCACGGAAATTGAACAATTCTCCAAGCAGCTCGCGCGTCGAAGCAGCGACGATAACCGCCCCCGGCTCAGCCAGGCCCTGGAGCCGGGCGGCGATGTTCGGCGTATCGCCGACCATCGCCTGCTGCTCCGACGCGCCTCCGCTGATGAGGTCGCCCACCACGACAAGTCCAGTCGCGATCGCGATCCGCACCTCAACCTGTTCCGCGCGCGTTTCGAGCGGCCTTATTGCGGCGATCATGTCGAGCCCGGCTCGCACGGCGCGCTCGGCGTCATCCTCGTGCGCGCGGGGGTAACCAAAATAGGCGAGCACTCCGTCGCCGACAAACCTGGCGATGCTGCCGTCGTAGGTGGTAATAACTCTGGCGCAGGCCGTCCGATAGGCGCGGATCACCTCCCACATGTCCTCTGGATCAAGGCGAGCAGACAGCTCAGTCGAGCCGACCAGATCGCAGAACATCACGGTGAGGTGGCGTCGCTCGGCATTATGCTGACGAGCCGGCTCGTCGACTAATTCGACTTGCTTGAGTTCGGCGATCGCGCGCAGCATCTTGCGGCGATGGCCGAGCAGGACTCCGAGTCTGTCGAAGTCCTGATCCGTTAGCTCGGGAAGGACACCGATATCGATTCCATTCTCGGCAAAACGCAACGCGTATTGTCCAAGCCCAAGCTTCTCGAGCCAGTCTGCAATCTGCTGCATTGGCTCCACCGAACTGTTCTGGCTGGCGGCTGGCCGGATTTTGGACTACTGCTAAAAAAATGCCATTCAATATTTGCGGGATGCGGTATTGGGCTGCGGGCTCATCGAAAAATCACGTGCAACAACCAGGCTGATATGATCGACGACGCCGGCAAATTGAACGGGAGCCGGCGACAAAAATTCGCGCAGCATCTGTCTTCAAAGCAACACGACAACTCGTTGCGCAACACGCGCGTTGCGCCACTAACGTTCGGCTGCGAACAATCTGACGCTTTCTGTGATGCCCTTGAGGGAATGACTGCCTTCATCGTGAAACCGGATGTTCGAGCCTGCGACAAGATCACGGACGGTATTCGACACCAGAACCTGCCCGGGCTTTGCCATCGTCGCAACGCGTGATGCAATGTGGACCGCGATGCCGCTCAGATCAGTATCGGTGATTTCGATCTCGCCGGTGTGAAGGCCGGCCCTCACCTGCAGCCCAAGCGCTTCAACGCCCTCATTGATCGCCAGCGCGCACCGGATTGATCGAGCCGGCCCGTCAAAGGTTGCCAGGAAGCCGTCTCCCATTGTCCTTACTTCATGCCCTCTATGTCGCGAGATCTCCCGCCGCACGAGAGCGTTGTGCCGGTCAAGCACATCGTGCCATGCGCGATCCCCGATCGTCTCGGCACGCTTGGTTGAGTTCACAATGTCAGTGAACAGAACCGTGGCGAGCACGCGATCAGATTCGATTGCGCACCGCGATCCTGTCAGAAACTCCTCAACCTCATCCAATGCCCGTTCTGTTTCGCCAGTCCACAACAGGTGATCGCTGCCGGGCAGTTCAAGATATTTTGCGTTGGGGATTTGCCGGGCCATGAACCGGCCGGCTTCAACGTTGACGCGAACGTCCCCTTGTCGATGAATGATTAACGTTGGCACCTGGATCGACGGTAGGACTGGACGGACATCGATTTCGCTGTTCATTCTCATAAGTGCGACGACCGCAGAGGGACTTGCACCGAGACGTTCAAAGCGGGCCCATGCCAGCTTGAACGTCTCATCTGATGCCACGCTGGGCGCGAACAAACGGAGGCTCTCGCCGGTCCCCCAATTCTTCTCCATGCGTTCCAGGGCGCCTTCGATTTCGTCCGGCGCCAAAACCCACGAGCGGAAGTGGCCATAGGCGCCATACAGGACCAGTGCTCGGGTGCGTTCCGGGTAGGTGGCCGCGAACAGGACTGACATCGCGCCGCCTTCGGAGATGCCGAACAGGGCGGCCTGCTCCGAGCCCACGGCATCCATGACGGCGCGAACGTCATCCATGCGCTCTTCCAGGGTTGGCACGCCAACCGTCCTGTCAGAAAGCCCGGTGCCGCGCTTGTCGAACATGATCAGGCGGGCGAAGGCCGCCAAGCGGGTCCAGACTCGCGCACGATAGGGTTCTTCCCAAGCGACATCGAGGTTGGAAATGAAACCGGGAACGAACACGAGGTCGAACGGCCCTTCGCCGACAACCTGATAGGCGATGCGAACATCACCGCTCTTTGCGTATTGCGTTTTCGGAACCATTGCACATCACTTCACATAACGTGGCGTGATCGGCTTCCGGTGAGCAGGTGCGATCTAAATCTTACCAGCTTGCCGCGGTGCGCGGAAGCCAAAACCGCGTAGCTCGGCTTCGGCATGCGGTAATCGGCTGCTGCTTACCAGAACAGCCATCACACAAGCCAGCTTCAATGTGCTGCTCCGTGCATGGTCGCGCGGTGGCCGAGTGGTGGGCCTCGTACTTCGTAGCGCAGGACCCACGAGCGTCCAACGAACGATATGGATGCAGTCCTGCGCTGTCACACGGGCCTTTTTCGAACTTCTCCGGCGCTTGTCGATGAGGAGAAAAGCGGATCGGCGATCCGACCCAAGGATATAAGCCAAGGCGGCGGCGTCTCGATCGTTTTCGCCGGCCGCCGCAAGGGCGCGCGCAAATCGATGCGCTGCGCTTCACCGGCGGCAATCCAGAATGCTGCGCTCTCGTCGAGATCGATCACGATATAGACCGGCGGACGGCCATGCTGCAGGCCGGTGTTGAAGACCCAGGTTGTGTCGAGGCGGTCGAACCACGCGCCGTCGGGGATGAAGGGCGACTGATGCACATGGCCCGATATCACCATCGACGGCTGGTATTGCGCGATCCATTGCACCAGTTCGACGTCGCCGAAGAACCGCTTGCCGCCCCAGCTCGTTGGCGAATTCGCAGGCGGCGCGTGATGCACCCAGATCCAGCGATCCACCCGCTCGAGCGCAGCATCACGAAGCTGGGTTTCGATGCGGCTCTTGACCAGCGGCCCATCCCACCACGGACACACCGTGAAGCGCGTATCGCCGACGGTGAGGCTGTCGCCGTCGCAGGCGATGCCGAGCTCGCGGACGTCACCGATCCAGCGCGCGATCTTCTCGCCTTCGGCGCTGCGGTCGTCGAGATCGTGATTGCCGGAGCAGAGAATGACGCGTGTCTCTTGGGACAGCAGCGACAGGTATTTTTTCACCACCAGAATCTGCGCGCGGAAGTCGACGAACGAGGAGATATCGAGCGCGTCGCCGGCAAAGATGACCACGTCGAATTCACGAGCCGCCGCGAGCAGCCAGTCAAATTGCGGCAACGAATAATGCAGATCGGCAACAACGAGGCAGCGCATGATGATCAAATCCAAATATGCCCGGGAAACAGGCGATCCGCAGTCGGATGCATTCAGGCAGAGGGGATTCGAGCAAGATTTGTGCCGACCCTGATGTTCAGACAGGACCGGTCCCCCGATAGAAAGATTACTGGCAGGTCCGAAATGGGCCGGATATCGGACATATCGTAGATATGGCAAATCGACGCGAATGACCCTGAACGGACTCGCGTGCGCCCCAAAAAGGGCCAATCAATTGCGCGCCTCTCGATCAGCATTGATCAACTTTTGAAGCTTGCCTGGGTCGAGAGCCTCATGAGAGTCAAGCACGCCGCGAACGTAGGATAGCAATGCGCTTCGCTCTATTGAGGGTCGCTCAACGATCTGGATTCCTTTTCCCCGGTCGTACATGTGGCCATGCGAGAAAAAATTCGCGCGCGTTGCGGCGAGCGAGTAGCTCCCGTTCGGTCCTCCCCAAACCTCATTGACGCTTACATCGCCCTGACCATCATCTTCCCACCAGCAAACGCAGCAGATTTCCCATGCACTCCTCTCGGAAAGAGTGGGAAATCCACAGCACGGACAAGGGAATAAAGGGCTGGGCGGCATTGGGAGGGGAGTTTACCTGTAAGCCCGATGGTTTGTCATGGGGCCCTTGCTGAAAAGACGCCGTCTCGGTTCGGCTTCTGGCCCTGGGCAGAAGTGGCTGCATCGACCTGTAAAGTCCGATCTTGGGGGAAAAGCGGATGCGCATTCTTAGGCCGGCGATGTCGCATTTTGACCCAAAGCAGTCGTTTGATTCAAGTTTTACCGTTTCAATGGACGTATGAGCGACGGTTCTGATCTACGAGTGGCGGCGACAACAGGCGAGAGGTCGTCATGACGGGGACCGTCATCTTTATCGTTTGGGTATGGATAATAGTTTTCCTATTCGCCGCTATTCCGGGAGTAGTCATTGGCTGGGTAGCTAGCGCGATGCTGGGCTACAGGCGCGGCATTATAGTTTCCGTTATGATCTCGATCGGCGCGACGATTTTCGCCATTCAGAAGGGTTTGCCCGGCTCTTACCTATATCTTCCGCCATTTTTGGTGGCTGCACTTCTCGGGGTTTGGATTAGCCGACGAACATTGAGAGTGCGGAAATGGCTACCTTTGGCGATCATGCTGGTTCTTGCGGCCGCCTACGGCGGGCCGCTGTTGCTTACCTATATTACGAACGGTGAACAGGATGAGTGCTCCTTTGGTCCGGTATCGAACGTCCAATATCGCGACTATTTGCGGCGTGCGAAGGAGCTATCGTCAAACACGCCGGGTAGTTTTACGTCGAATGACCAGGAAGCTAGGGCTCGTTTCGATGAGCTGTTCGAAAGGCTGATCGATGGAAAGCCCTCTGTCTACGAGAGGGTTGCAGCCTCGCACGCATTGCTTCGTTCGTTTGGGGCTCAATATCGAAACACCAACGTGCGCCCGGACCCGTACGAGACGGTTGCAAGAAAGGGCGGATTTGTAAGTTTCAGCTATTATTTGGACATCAACCGGCTTGGCGTTGGGCTCTTCAATCCCTTATTAATTTTTCGGCGGACGACGTATATCTCGGCACTTTTGACTGGGCCGGGAGATTTCTACCGCGGGCCGGTTCCCTCAGTCGTCGGGGATATTCGTTTTAACGTGAACTACCCTGCGTTCGACACTCGCCCTCCCGATGATCGAGCGCCAGAGAATTGTCCTCTCGTCCCAAGTCAAGCGCTGTCCGAAAGTTTTTCGCACACGACGAGGTAGGGACCTATTAACAAGATGAGCATGTCCGCTAGTGGCCCTTTTCGGACTTCAGGCGACGTCTGATTCGAGTCCGCAAAGCGCTGGATAGCGGACATCGATCAAGCCGCGCTCACGAATCTGGATTGATGAATACTGAGCCTAGTCCTCGCTCGCCTTGAACCGGCCGAGCCCCTTCAGCACGAACGGCGCTACTAGCGCAATCAGCGCAATGCCGAGCAGCGTCGCCGACATCGGACTCTGCAGCAGCACGATGGGATCGCCGAGGCTGATGGCGAGCGCCCGGCGCAACTGGCTTTCGGCGATCGGCCCCAGGATGAGACCGACGACGACAGGTGCGATCGGGAAGTCGAACCGGCGCATCAGAAAGCCCAACACGCCGAAGGCTGCCAGCATCGACAGCTCGACCACCGACGGCTTTGCAGCGATGGTGCCCATGGTCGCGAACACGAGAATGCCGGCGTACAGCCACGGCTGCGGGATCGCGAGCAGTTTTACCCATAGCCCGACCAGCGGCAGGTTGAGTACCAGCAGCATCACGTTGGCGATGAAGAGGCTCGCAATCAGCCCCCACACCAGATCGGGCCGCTCGGCGAACAGCAGCGGTCCCGGGTTCAGCCCGTATTGCTGAAAGCCCGCCAGCATCATCGCAGCCGTCGCCGAGGTCGGAAGCCCGAGCGTCAATAGCGGCACTAGCGTGCCGGCGGCGGAGGCGTTGTTGGCAGCTTCCGGCCCCGCGACGCCTTCGATCGCGCCCTTGCCGAATTCCTCCGGATGTTTCGACAGCCGCTTCTCGGTCGAGTAGGACAGGAATGTCGGAATTTCCGCGCCACCCGCGGGAAGCGCGCCAATCGGAAAGCCGAACATCGTCCCGCGCAGCCACGGCTTCCACGACCGCATCCAGTCCTGCTTCGTCATCCACAGCGAGCCGCGCACCGGCTCGATCTTTTCCTCGGCGTGATGGCGGCGCGAAGCGACGTAAAGCGCTTCGCCGACGGCGAACAGGCCGACGGCCAGCGTCGTCACCTCGACGCCGTCGAGCAGTTCGGGCGTGCCGAATGCGAGCCGGGCCTGGCCGGTGAGCTTGTCGATGCCGATCAGCCCGAGCGTCAGCCCGATGAACAGGCTGGTCAGCCCGCGGATCGGCGAATCGCCGAAGGTCGCAGACACCGTCACGAAGGCCACGCACATCAGCGCGAAATAATCTTCAGGCCCGAAGCGCACGGCAAAATCCACCAGCCACGGTGCGAGAAAAGCCAGGCCGATGGTGGCAATGGTGCCCGCGACGAATGAGCCGATCGCCGACGTCGCCAGCGCCGGACCGCCGCGGCCGGCCTTGGCCATCTTGTTGCCCTCGAGCGCGGTTGCCATCGACGCGCTCTCGCCGGGCGTGTTGATGAGGATGGCGGTGGTCGATCCGCCATACATGCCGCCGTAATAAATTCCGGCGAACATGATCAGCGAGCCGCCGGGATCGAGCTTGTAGGTCACCGGCAACAGTAACGCGACGGTGAGCGCCGGTCCGATGCCGGGCAGCACGCCTACGGCAGTGCCGAGGAACACGCCGATCAGCGCATAAAGCAGGTTCATCGGCTGGACGGCGACGGCCATGCCATGCGCAAGCGCAGCGAAGGTTTCCATTACAGCAGTCTTTCCAGAGGGCCGGCAGGCAGGCTCAACGTCAGCAGCCGATCGAAGGCGAGATAGATCAGCGTGGTCATCACGAGCGCGATGACGAGGTCGGCGAGGATGGCGCGGCGCCCGAACGCCGCCGAGGTGGTGACGAACAGCGCCGATGTCGCCAGGATGAAGCCGCCGCCGAGCCCGATGATGGCGATCAGCAGCGCAAGTCCGCCGAGGATCAGCAGCACGGGCTTGGGATCGGCGCTCTCGCGCGGCGGCAGGTTGCTGCGCAACGCATCGATCAGATTGCCGATCGCGAGCAGGCCGAGCCCGATCGCGACGACGACCGGCATCACCTCGGGCCCCATGCCGTACATGGTGGTAGCCGGCAGTTGCCTGGAGTCCCATACCAGCACCGCGGCAAGCGCTGCGAGCGCCGCGGCAACGACCAGGCCCGCACGATCGATGCGCCGCGCCGCCGGGGCCTGCGGAAGGTCCGTCATGATTTGACGAGGCCGACCGACTTCAAGACGTCGGTGACACGCGCGGTTTCCTTCTTCAGGAAGTCGGCGAACGCATCGCCGGAAAGATAGGCGTCATCCCAGCCCTTCTGCTTGAGGATGTCCTTCCAGGCATCCGACTGGACCATCTTCTCGACCGTTTCGCTCAACGTCTTGCGCTGCTCCGGCGTGATGCCGGGAGGCGCGACGACCGAGCGCCAATTGGCGAGCACGAGGTCGATCCCTTGTTCCTTGAAGGTCGGAATATCGATCCCGGCGATACGCTTCTCTGAGGTCACGCCGAGTGCGCGCAATTTGCCGGATTTGATCTGTCCTTCGTATTCGCTCAGGCCCGAAATGCCTGCGGTGACCTTGCCGCCGAGAATGGCCGCCAGCGACTCGCCGCCGCCGGAAAATGGAATGTAGTTGATCTTCTTGGCGTCGGCGCCGATCGTTCCCGCAAACAACGCTGCCATCACATGATCAACGCCGCCGGCCGAGCCGCCGGCAAAGGTTACCTTGGCGATATCGGCTTTCACGGCCGCGGCAAGATCCTGCGCTGTCTTGAGCGGCGAATTCGCCGGCACCACGATCACCTGGATTTCCTCGGTGAGGCGCGCAATCGGCGTCACCTGTTCGAGCGTCACCGGCGACTTGTTCATGGCGAGCGCGCCAACCATGACGAAGCCGTTCACCATCATCTGGTTGCCGTCACCCTTGGCGCCATTGACGAACTGCGCGATGCCGATGCTGCCGCCGGCGCCGGCAACGTTCGTGACCTGGACGCTACGGGCGATCTTGGCGGCGACCAAAGCCTGCTGCATCGCGCGGGCGGTCTGATCCCAGCCGCCGCCGGGGGCTGCGGGCGCCATGATCTTGAGCTCGAGCTGCTGCGAGAGGGCAGGTGCTGTGGCTGCAAGCGTCAACGCGACGACCGCGCCGAACAGGCGCGTATGAAACGGCATCATGGGATTTCCTCCAGGCTCACGCGGAGCCGCTGTGTGTCAATTCGTCGCATATCAGCCGGAAAACCCGCCGCTGTCCAGAAGGACCTTTGTGGGGGCGGACCGGATCTTTCAGATTTCGTCAGGGCTTTGAAGCTCGTGCGTTTTTGGCCTTCGGCACTTGCCTGACCGAAAGTGAAACGCCAATTGCTCGGCACACGTCCGAACAGGCAGCGTGCTTTGCGTTGCCTTGGCCTGGCTGTGGCGCCTGAATAAGACGCGATGACGAAGGGGCCACGGCCTCGGAGGCGAACGCGCCGCTGATGATTGAGGCGAAATCGATGCACGAGAATGCTCAATCCGGTCGAGAAGCCGATCGAAGCAGCGGCCCCAAGATGCGGCTGTTCTCCGCCGCCCTGAGCATGTTCGGCGCAAAGGTTCAGATCGCTGCACACGAGAAGGACATCGATTTCGAACTGGTCATGGTCCCCTTCACCCAGAAGGAGGGTTATGCGCCGAAGCATCCGGAAGTCCTGCGCATCAATCCGAAGCGCCAGGTCCCGGTGCTGATCGATGGCGATCTCGAGATTTTCGATTCCACCCAGATCTTCGAGTATCTCGAAGACATCAAGCCGAGCCCTGCGCTGTGGCCTGCGACCCCTGCCGCGCGAGCCTGGGCTCGCCGATTGGAGCATGAATCGGACGAGGTCTATTTCCCGCATATCATCAAATTGATGCCGCTCTGGAATAGGCCAGGCGATCCCGCCGGGACGCCCGCGCGCGAGGCCGCTGCTGCCTATTATCGAACCATGGAGCGTGTCCTTGGTGACCGCGAGTTTCTCGCCGGCGAATACTCCTTTGCCGATATCGCGTTCTATATGGCCCAGCTCTTCGGTGCCCGCATGGGTGCCGACATGACCGGCGAAACGCCGAGACTTCTGCAATGGCGGCAGCGCATGACGACGAGACCGGCCGTCATCAAGGTCGTTCGACCGATGGCCGACTATTTGCGCAGCGATGGCCGCAGCGTTCCAGCGTTTCTCTCGCCAATAGCGACGTGATCGACGCTGCGGCTACCCACGCCCGTTCGTCTCCGGCTACGCCCGCACCACCGCGGGCGGAAACACGATCTCGATCAGGGTGCCGGAGCGGCCGCCGGTCTTGATCTGGAATTTGGCGCGGTTGGCTTCGACGAGCGCCTTGGTGAGCGACAGGCTGACGGCCGCACTCTCGGACTGATCTGACGGCGCCCGCGTGCGGAACGGCTCGAGGGCTGCGGCAACCTCGTTGTCGTTGAGGCCGTGGCCGGTGTCGCGGACCCGCAGCATCACCTCGCCGAAATCGGACAGCGCGGTCGAGACGATGACCTGGCCGCCGGCATTGGCGAGATGGATCGAATTGCCGATCAGGTTTAGCGTGATCTGGCGCAACGCCTGCGCGTCTGCGATCACAGGCGGCAGCGTGTGCGCGAGCGAAGTGCGGATGATGATGCGCTCGCGGTTGGCCTGCGGCTGCATGACCGCCACGCAGCTCTCGACCATCTTGTTGAGATTCTGGTTGGTGAAGGCGAGATCGAGCTTGCCGGTTTCGATCCGAGAGAGATCGAGCAGGTCGTTGACGATGGCGATCACGTGTTCGCCGGCGGCGCGGATGTCCTTCATGTATTCGCGGTAACGCTCGTTACCGAGCGCGCCGAAACGCTCCCCGATCATCACTTCGGCAAAGCCGATGATGGCGTTGAGCGGCATTCGCACCTCGTGGCTGATCCGGGCCAGCACGTCGGCCTTGGCGTTGGCGGCGCGTTCCGCCAGCCGTCGCGCCTCGCGCAACTCGCTCTCGGTCTTCTTGGCCTGCGAGAGATCGCGGAACACCGCGAAGAAATTCGGGCCGTCTGGGCGGGTGCGGCCGATGGTCATCGACAGCGGAATGATGCCGCCCTTACTTTCGCGGCCGAGCACCTCGCGGCCGTGATCGAGCAGGCTTTCGACACCGGAGGCCTTGATGCCGGCGAGATATTCGAACACGCCGTGCTGGCTTTCGGGCGCAAAGAGATCGGCGAGATTGCGTTGGACCAGTTCGTCGCCGTCATAGCCGAACAGCGCTTCGGCGCTGCGGTTGGCTGCATGGATGTTGCCTTCGGCATCGAACATCAGGATGCCTTCGGCTGTGGTGTCGAGGATGGCGGCGAGTTCTTCGGCGTTGGCATGGCCGACATCGGACGGTTCGGGGATGTCCAGCTCCGCTACCGGCTCGGCTTGCGAGATGGCGGCGGCGATCGCCGCGCCCTCATGGCGCGTGGTCGAGAAGATCAGGGCCAGCGCCGAATCGCCGTCCCATGAAATCGTGTGGAGGCGGGCCTCGGCGGCCGATGACGGCGCGTTTGCATCCGCAGGCCCGCTTGCGGAAATCGTCACCGGCCTCCCGGTGTCCGATGTCGAGGACGCATTCGACGTGCCGGGTTCGACATAGAGCGCGTCGAGGCCGCCGGCCTCTTCCAGCGCATGCAGGCTGGCATAGCCCATCTGCGTCAGGAAGGCGGGGTTGGCATACAGCAGGCGGTCGAGGCGGTAGATCAGGATGCCGACGGGTAAGAGATCGAGCAGCGCCTTGTCGCGCGCGGCTTCGCCATGCGCGGGCGGTTCGGGCGAGGCCAACCATTCGGGCGGCCCGCCGGCTGGTTCGCGCGCGAACGATGCGACGGTTGGTTCAAAGATCGTTTCACCGGTGACGTTCGGCACCGCCTCGTTACCATTCTCGGTGACGAGCCGCGCCGACAATTGCCGCGCGAGTTCGTCGAAGGCGCTGTTTTCGACCGGCGTCAGCGATAGCGGCTTCGCCTCGCCGGGGACGCGGAATGGCACCACGTTGGGAGCATCTGTGGGCAATTCCGTCACGGTGTCCTTCAAGGCTTCGTTGGCGCTTTCCTTGACGCTTTGCTCGACGCTTTCCTTCACGCTTTCCTTGGGAGGTTCCACGGGCGTTTCCAAATCGTTTTGATGTGAAGTCTCGGCAGCAATCGGTTCGGGCAAATCGTCGACCAAAGGCGGTGCAACGCCTGTCGGGCTGGGAAATTCCGGGGCGGGCGGCTCTTGCGGCATTGCCATCTCGCCGGTCAATTCCGCCAGGCGCAGGGCGGCGAGCAGGGCGAGGGCGTCGAAATCGCGGCAGACGCCAAAGCCGCGATAGCCGGTGAAATTCCGCTGCCCATCGAAAATCGGCAAGCCGGACAGTTCAACCGGCAGAGTGCCGCCGCCATCGACCGGCCAGTTCAGCACGATGCCGCTCCAGGTAGCACATGTGGCGAACGCCTTCATCATCCGCCCGTCGGGATCGAGCGCAAAGTTCTCGGCGATCTCGCGCCATGGCCGCCCGAAGCCGGCCGTGGTGCGCGGGCCGATCAGGCCGGTGAATTCGTCGGTGCCGAGCGTGAAGCGGCCTTCCCGATCCATCTGCCAGGTGAAGCGCAGCGGCAGGCGGCGGGTCGGCTGCCTGGCGAATGCTTCGATCGCCGGGAATGGGGTGGGTGGAGCGGGCTCAGTCGCGGCCGGCTCCTCCGCGGCGGCTGGCTCGGCAAACGCATCGAACAATGCAAACTCGGCGGGCGCTTCGCCCGATTGCGCGGGCTGTTCGTAATCGGGAGCCGGCTGCGGCACGGCCACTTGCTCCATGACGGGCGCGCTCGGCTGCGGGGCTGGTTTTGACGCTGTGGCCTCGGGCCGCATCTCGTTCTCGGGCTGCTCATGCGCCCGCGCCGGCCGCGGCGCGATCAGCGCGATGTCGCCGGCCGCGATCAAGACACCATGGCTGCCATTGGGAAAGTCGAACCGCGAACAGCCGCAGGTCGCAAGCATGCCGGGCGCTGCGCCAAACCCCTGTAACCGCTCCAGGCGGATGGCGCCGTTGGCGAGCAGCCGTCCTGCGAGCCGCGCGATCTGCCGCCGGTGCCGGTCGGCCGGTCCGAAGGTCTTCTCAGCAAGGGCTGCGGCGCTGGCGGCGCCGAACATGCGGGCGCCGGCCGGATTGGCCCACAGGATCCGCCTGCCGTCGGCCGTCCACAGCCATGCCGGCAGGCGGCTCGCCGCATAGGCCGCCAATCGCGGATCGCTCTGCATCCGCCACTGAAATTCCGCGTCCTTCATCGCAACTACATGACCGTCCGGCGCCACGATCGGCACCAAAATGCCGATAACCTTAAGGGATCGTTACTATCGCAAGCCGGCGGCAGCAGGTCCACGGCCCGGCCGTCCGGCCGTGGTTTAAGCGGCGGATAACCTTAACCCCGGCTGGACCCTTTGGCTGGCCGCCGCGTTGGGTGGTTGCAAACGGCAGTCAAGGGTTCAACGGGGAACCTCCCGGCGCCGCATCCGTCCCCGGAGCGGCCCCCTGACAGTATCCGGACGCAATCCCAGCCAATGCAAAGGAACGCACCATGAGTGGCGAAGTGCGAGACCGTTTCGAGATACCCAAGGAAATGCGATCGATGGCGGAAGCGAGCCTGGAGCAGGCCCGCAAGACGTTTGAGAAATTTGTCGCCGCCGCGCAGACCACCGCGGATACCATCGAGGAGCGTAATGCCTCGATGCGCGAGGGTGCCAAGGATGTCCGGCAGAAGGCTGTCGCCTATGCCGAGAAGAACGTGCAGGGGTCGCTCGATTACGCGCAGTCACTTCTGAAGGCCAAGGACCTGGCCGAGGTGACGCGGCTGCACAGCGAATATGTGCAGGGGCAAATGCGTGTGCTGGCGGAGCAGGCCAGCGAGATGAGCCAGATCGTCGGCAAGGCCGCCATGGATGCGGCGAAGCCGAAAGCCTGACCCCGCCCGCAGCGGGCAGTACTGCAACCGCCAAATGGACCGGCTGGAAGGCGCATCCGGTGCGGGTTCCCTATGCGGCGTCGCACCAGAAATTGCAGTGCGTTGCACAAATTTGACACGATATGGGTGCTTATTGGGCGAGCCCGTGGATGGGCAAACTTCCGTGAGTGCGTGTGTGTACGTGATCCCTTTTGGCGTTCCTTCCGGTCGTCCGCCCGGCACCCGCCAGGGGAACATCGATTAACCCCATTGTGAAGGATGCAACCTGTGACCAGCTCCACCGATCCCTTCTCCGCCTCCATCATTCCCTTCGAAGTTCCCGAGCAGATGCGCGCACTCGCCGAAAAAGGCGTTTCGCAGGCCCGCGACAACTACGCCAAGTTCAAGGATGCAGCCGAAACCCACAATGGCACCATCGAGGCCGTGTTCACTACCGCCAGCAAGGGCGCCAGCGAGTACAACGCCAAGCTGATCGAGTTCTTCAAGGCCAACACCTCGTCCTCGCTCGATTTCGCGCAGGAGCTGCTCGGCGTGAAGACGCCGGCGGCAGCGCTCGAACTGTGGACTGCGCACGCCAAGAAGCAGTACGAGGCCTTCACCGCGCAGGCCAAGGAGCTTGCCGAGCTTGGCCAGAAGGTTGCGACCGAGACCGTCGAGCCGATCAAGGCCTCCGCCTCGAAGTACTACAAGCCCGCCGCCTGATCGGGCTCGCATCGCCAACGAAAAGCCCGGGCGAAGCGGCCCGGGCTTTTTGCTGTTACGGGACCATTTTGCGGGCCCCGGCGCGATCCGCGTTTGAACGCAACACGCGCCCGAAACGACTATAATCAGATGCTTCCCGGCCTTGCCAAAGGCCGGCGTTGCACCTAGTTTCCGGCCCATTCGCGACCCCCTTTTGGGGCCCCGCGTGAGGGATGCAGTTGTAGCTCAGTTGGTTAGAGCGCCTGTCTGTGGAACAGGAGGTCGGTGGTTCGAGCCCACCCAACTGTACCAATCCTTCAGTCGCTGAATTATCTCCCGACCTGTCGTGACACTTGTGCTGTGGCGCGTTGTCCAGCCGTGCTTGCCAAGCCCCACTCGTTCACCCACAATTCCGGGAATCATTGCGGCTTGGGGGAATTCATGGCGATTTTTCGGATCGAAAATTTTCAGCTCGGATTGTTGCTTGCCGGCGCACTAGCCGTTTCGATCTCGCCCGCCGTCAGTCAGACCTATACACCCGAACAGGAGCAGGCCTGCACCGGGGACGCGTTCCGCCTCTGCAGCTCCGATATCCCTGACATCAGCCGCGTCACCGCCTGCATGGTGCGCAACAAGTCGCAGCTCTCGCCGGCTTGCCGGGCGCACTTCCGTCCCGAGCCCGATGAAATCACGGCCCGGCCGGTGGGCCGGCCGACCATCATCCGGCCGGCAGCCCCGCGCAAAGCCGCTGCGGCCAAGCCGCGAAAAAAGCCGAAAAAGCCTGCGACCTGACGGCAGCGCGCCCGTTTCAAGGTCGCTTTTCGCGACAGACTGACGCTTGCCAGCGGCCGATTCAGTGAACATCTCCCATGGAGAAGAGGAGAGGGTTCATTGATAGATCACAGTAAAGAGCTCGACCGGCATTTTGCCTGGTTCGAGAGGAAGCTGCCATCGGGGCCGGCGAAGTTCGTCGGCTGGGTGCGCAAGCCGTCGTCGATCTACGTCCGAGTACCGCTTGCCATACTGCTGGTCGCCGGCGGCTTTCTCAGCTTCCTGCCTGTGCTCGGGCTCTGGATGCTGCCGCTCGGACTCCTTTTGTTCGCGCAGGACATCCCGCCACTGCAGAAGCCGTTGTCGCTGGGGCTTGGATGGATCGAACGCAAATGGCTCGAACGCCAGCGCGCAAAGCTCGAACGCGAGCGCACAAAAGGCGCGCAGTGAGCCAGGCAAGGTGAGCTTTCGATTCCTTCTCAAGGTCACCGGGGTTGCACGGTGTGACTCAAAAACCAGCCTTATTGGCAATTAAGTGGCTTCATCACGGCGGGTGATAAATTTTTCTTTCACGAATCACCGCGCTGATTCATTTTCGGCTTCTGGGGTCAACTGGAGGCCAAGATATGAACGTAATTGTTTTCGCATCACGTAAGGGGGGCTCGGGAAAGAGTACCCTGGCTGCTCACCTCGCTGCCCATGTTCACAAGGCAACGAAGCCCATCCTGCTCGTCGATGCCGATCCGCAGGGCTCGCTTACGCTCTGGCACAAATTGCGCGGCACCAACGAGCCGCCGATCAAGGCCGCGGTGAATTCCGTCAGCGGCATCGTCGCTGCCGCCAAGCGCGATGGCATCGAATGGGTGTTCATCGACACGCCGCCGAATTTGTCGGCCGTCGTCGACGATGCGATCCGCAACGCCACCATGGTGATCATTCCGGCGCGGCCCGGCGTGTTCGACGTCAACGCGGTGCAGGAAACCATTCAGACCTGCCGTTCGGCGCGCAAGCCCTACGCGGTCGTGATCAACGGTGCGCCTGCCGAACGCGACGGCGCCGAGAGCCGCATCGTCAGCATCGCACGTGAAGCGCTGGCGAAATTCCGCGCGCCGGTGTGGAGCGGCCAGATCACCAACCGCGCCGATCTGATCATGGCGCTGAGCCAGGGCGAAGGCGCCCGCGAATATTACGCGGAAGGCCGGGCGGCCGCGGAGATCAGCAGGCTGTGGGGCGCGATCGAGCGTTCGATCAAGGCGATCCGCGGAACGGCGTCGGCATCGGGCGCCATGCACAAGCAGGCGGCGTAACAACGCCGCTCTCGATCTGCCGGACTGATAAAGAACGCGCGGGCCCCGCGCGTTTTTCTTTTTGTTACGCCACCATCAGCACGTAGAACACGACCACCGGCGACAGCGTCAGGATCACCGACCAGACGCCGACAGCCCACAGAATGTCCTCGGTTGAAAAGCCCTGTTGTCCAGGAATGCTGTTGTTCTCGAAATGCACGACGCGCCCCCGCGTTTTTCTGTTGTATATGGGGATGTTGATACGCCAACGGTTTTAAAAAGCCGGTTGCGATTTTGCTTGCATTTGACCGCACCTGCTACCGCCGATTAACCACCGCCATGTCTGGTTAACTTTCCGTGACCGCATGCCGTCAAAGTCGATCGAAGCCTCCCCCGTAACGTTAGAATTTTAGGCGTATGGATCTCCCGCTCAGAAAAACGACGGGGGAAAAACGATGAGCACTTACGACAAGAAATTTCCGATTGCCGAGTACGCCCAGAGCATGCACGACGTTCTTCTGGTGTCGTCATTCGCCGCCTGGGCGATGCTGCTCGGCTTCGCACCCGTGATGGCCTATCGCCTGCTGGTGAGCTAATTCCATTTCTCCCTCTCGCCATCGGGCGAGAGGGAGCCGATGCCATGCTTAAGCCCGCCGCAAAAGCTGTGGCCTCCGCTGTTCGACTTCCTCGTCGAGCAATGCCGCCAACTCTGCGCTTATCTCCACCATTGGCAGGCGAACCTCGGCGCTGTCGATCAGTCCGTTGCGCGCCAGCCAGTATTTTGCGGGCGCCGGGCTCGGCTCGGCGAACAACAGCCGGGACAGCCGGGAGAGCTCCTTCCAGCACGCCCGCGCGCCGTCGCGGTCGCCCTGCGTGAGCAGCGTCCGCAGCGATGCGAAGGCCTCGGTCTCCAGATGCGCCGACAACAGAATTGCGCCATCGGCGCCGTCGGCGAGCGCGTCGTGATACTCCGCGTCTTCGCCGGTCAGCACGCGAAAGCCTGCTGGCCGTCTCGCCAGAAAGTCAATCGACTGCGCGCGGTCGGCGCCGCAATCCTTCATGCCGACAATGTTTGGATGCAAGGCAAGTTGCAGCAACGTCTCATTGGTGAGGCTGACGCCTGTCCGGTAGGGAATGTTGTAGAGCACGATCGGCCATGAGGCGTGATCGGCGAGCGCGGTGAAGTGCTGCACGAGGCCGCGCTGCGACGGCCGGATATAATAGGGGCTCGCGATCAGATAGCCGTCGATCGGCCAGGTCGCCGTCTCATCCAGCGCATCGAGCATCTTCGCGGTGGAGGCGCCGGATAGGCCGAGCAGGATCGGCAAGTGACGCCGGGTGGCGGAGAGTTCGCTCTGCGTCAGCGTCACCAGCCGCTCGAGTTCGTCTGCGCGGAGCGACATGCCTTCGCCCGACGTCGCCGCGAGAACGAAGCCGTCGACGGGGCCAGCCGCATAGTGTCGGACGAGCCGGCGCAGCGACGCCTCGTCGAGTTCGCCGTCGCGAAACGGCGTGATCAGCGGCAGCCACAGGCCCTGCAGCCGGCTTGCCAGGTCGTTGGTCGAAGGGGCAGTCATCGTTCCATCTCCTTTGGGGGTAAGCGCCGGAGACGGGACCAACAAAAAACCCCGTCCAGACGGCGGGGTTCGGGATCGTGGGTTCGCGACAGACTAGCGCGCGCGTCGATCTCGGGTCCCCGGATGGGGACCTTTTTTCGACGACAGTGCTGCGCACGAACTCGTGATCATGTGCAGATGATGGAGGCCGAGAACCTCAATGTCAATCTGTGCGGGAACATGACATTGACGCGAAAAAAAGCCGGGCCCGAAAGAGCCCGGCTTGAGGTATTGGCCACGTGAGGCCGACACAATCACCTTCCAAGAGGGATTACTGAACCGCCGCGTCACTGGAGGAGGGGGACATATGCGCGACGCGACCGCTCAGCATTTGAGCACTATGATCCTCATCAGTGCCCTGCAGCAACCGTCCGAGCCGCATGTCAGTCATGCGAAGAGCGGGGCCTCCATAAAATAGGCTAATCCGGAAAGCGAAAGACGAAGCGCCACCGTTCTAGCTCTTATTTTGGAGCATGATCTCCGGGCAAACGCTTCGCGTTTGTCCCCGAGGAAAACCGGTCCCCACTTTTCCGGATCATGCTCTAGGAGGGCCAGCGCTGCGCCTTGCTCACCACGAAGTCGCGGAATACCTGCACGCGTGCGACCGTCTTCAGTTCCTCGGGGTAAACGAAATACGTGTCCACCGCGATCGAATCGGTTTCGCCGAACAACTGCACCAGGCGGTTGTTCTCCTCGACCAGATAGTCGGGCAGGGCGGCGATGCCGAGCCCCTGCTGGCAGGCCCGAACGAGCCCCAAGATGTTGTTCACCTTGAAGTAGGCCTCGCGCGGGCCCGAGCCGTTGCGGCCGGCATCGATCAGCCAGCTCCGGTTCTGCAGATGCGGCGGCACCTGCGCATCGCCGAGCATGATGATGCGGTGCGAGTCGAGGTCGTCCAGCGTCCGCGGCGTGCCGAAGCGCTTGATGTATTCCGGCGAGCAATAGGCATGGAAGCCGATCGAGAACAGCTTGCGCTGGATCAGGTCGGGCTGGGTCGGCTTGCGGGTCCGGATCGCGACGTCGGCCTCGCGCATCGACAGGTCGAGATCCTCGTCGGTGACGATCAGCGAGATACGGATATCCGGATAAAGCGCGGTGAACTCGTCGAGCCGCGGGATCAGCCAGTTGATGCCGAGCGCGGGCGGCGTCGTGATCTTGAGGTCGCCGCTCGGCCGCTCGCGGCTGTCGGTGAGTTTGGCGCGCGCCGCCTGCAACTGCATGAAGACGTCATGCGCCGTGCGGAACAAAAGATCGCCCTGCTCGGTGAGGATGAGCCCGCGCGCGTGGCGGTGGAACAGCGACACCGCAAGCTCCTGCTCTAGCGCGCTGACCTGCCGCGATACCGCGGATTGCGAGAGCCCCAATTGCTCGCCGGCATGGGTAAAGCTTCCCGCTTCCGCCGCCGCGTGAAAGACCTTCAGCTTGTCCCAGTCCATGTCAAATCCGTCTCGTGTTCTAGGCATGACTATTCAGCCGCTGCGCGATCGCTCGCGCGCAAAGCCAGGAAGCGTTCGGCCTCAAGGGCCGCCATGCAGCCGAGGCCGGCGGCCGTAACCGCCTGGCGGTAGGTTTCGTCGGCCACGTCGCCGGCGGCGAACAGGCCGGGTATCGAGGTTGCGGTCGAGTTCGGCGCCACCTCGACATAGCCCGATGGCTTCAGCTTGATCTGGCCTTTGACGAGGTCGGTGGCCGGCGCATGCCCGATGGCGATGAAGACGCCGTCGGCCGCAACACTCGTGAGTGCACCGGTCCTGACATTCTTCAGGCGCACATGGGTGACCTTGCTCGGGTTCTCGGTGCCGCAGATTTCGTCGATCGCCGAGTCCCACACCACCTTGATCTTCGGATTCTTGAACAGCCGGTCCTGCAGGATGCGCTCGGCGCGGAAATGATCGCGGCGATGCACGATGGTGACCTGCGAGGCGAAGTTGGTCAGGAACATCGCTTCCTCGACCGCGGTATTGCCGCCGCCGACCACGATCACCTCCTTGCCGCGGTAGAAGAAGCCGTCGCAGGTCGCGCAGGCCGAGACGCCAAAACCCTTGAACTTTTCTTCCGAGGGAATGCCGAGCCAGCGCGCCTGCGCGCCGGTGGCGAGGACCACGGTTTCCGCCAGATAGACGTCGCCGCTATCGCAGGTCAGGCGGAACGGCCGCTGCGCCAGTTCGAGTTTGTTGACGAAATCGGTGACGATTTTGGTGCCGACATGGGCCGCCTGCTTCTCCATCTGCTCCATCAGCCAGGGGCCCTGGATCACGTCGGCAAAGCCCGGATAGTTTTCCACGTCGGTGGTGATGGTGAGTTGTCCGCCGGGCTGGATGCCCTGGATCAGCACCGGCTCCAGCATCGCGCGCGCCGCGTAGATCGCCGCGGTGTAGCCGGCGGGGCCGGAACCGATAATGACGACCTTGGCATGGATAGGCGCAGGCATCGGCGGATCCCTCTCTTATTCGGGGGTTTGTTTTGACTTGAGTAGAAAGCGCCCGGAAGGAGGTCGACGGCGCTGAAAGTGTCAAATCCAAGTCTAAGATATCTGGGTAGCTATGCAAGAATTGCAATTCATCCCAGCGAATTTTCCCCGGAACTGAAGTAACAATCGCGAAATATGGCGTCATGCGCGCAATAAAATTGCGCAAGCTGCACGGCGTGCGCTAAGAGAGTTGCCAGTAAGGCCAGCCCACGCGGCCAGAATTAGGGAACCCGACGCGCGTGTCGAAGAATCTTGACGAAATCGACCTTCGAATTCTTGCCGAAATCCAGGCCGACGGCCGAATCACCAACGTGGAACTGGCCAAGCGCGTCGGTATCTCGCCGCCGCCCTGCCTGCGCCGGGTCCGCACGTTGGAGGAAGAAGGCTACATCCAGGGCTATCGGGGCCTGTTGGATCCGCGTCGGCTAGGCTTCGACGTCACCGTGTTTGCTTCGGTCCATTTGTCCAGCCAAGCGGATGCGGATTTGCGTGCGTTCGAGGATTTCGTCCGCGCCGAGCCCCTGGTGCGGGAATGCTGGATGCTGTCGGGCGAGATCGACTTCATCCTCAAATGCGTCGCGCCCGACATGGCGACGTTTCAGGATTTCGTCACGCACCTGACGGCCGCGCCGCATGTGCGCAACGTCAGGACGTCGCTGGTGCTGCACAATTCGAAATATGAAGCGGCGGTGCCGCTCGATATGAAGGTGGCGGGGTGAGGTGCTCCAGCCTATCCCCGTCATTGCGAGGAGCGAAAGCGACGAAGCAATCCATTCTTCCCACGCGGAGAGATGGATTGCTTCGCGGAGCCTGTCATCCGGCGGCGCTTCGCGCCGACCGGGTGGCTCGCAATGACGAGGTGAGACCTCAGCTTTACTTCTTCCGCATCGCGTCGATGCTGTATGGACCGCCGCCTGCAGTCGAAAGATAAAGGCAGGCGAAGCAGAACAGGATCGCGAGCGTGCCGCCGTTGATGAGCGGAAAGAAGCCCCTCGGCGCATGACCGATGAAATAGGCAAAGGCCATCTCGCCGGCGAGAATGAAAGCCACGGGCTGCGTGAACAGTCCGAGCAGCAAAAGCCCGCCTAGAATCAACTCGATCATACCGGCGGCTCCCGGTAGCGACATCAACTGCACCTTGTTGAGGAACGCGGCAGCGTTACCCTCCGGAATAGTCGGAAACTTCAGAATCTTCGCGACACCGTACTGAAACAGCAACAGCCCGGTGATGAAGCGAAACAGGCTCAGCGCCGGCGGTTGCCATTTCGCGAGCATCTTGTCGATTTGTTCCATGTCCTAGTCCCCCTTTGTTTGACGCGCTAAAACTTAGCGCCACGAGATTACACGGTCTTGTCGGATCGCGTGTGATGCCGACACAACACCCCTGAGATTGAATCATTCCCCTTCACCGCACAGCTTCGCGACATTGTTGCGATTGCAGCGCAGCACGATGCCGCCTCGGCAGCAGCCTGCAGCTCATCGCCGCAAAATGCCGATGTTTCGCAACGCCGGCACGCCCCGCTCCAGTTAGTTATAGTCTATAAACATCGTCCGGGATTCGGATATTCTGAAATCCGCCGCACCACTACTCACATTCCTGTCACCACCGCGGCAACAAAAAAGCCGCGTGAAAAACGCGGCTTTGTCGCAACAGTAACTTGCAGGTGACTACAGCATGATCCGGACCCGGAGGGCCGCGTCAGCGCAAAGTGGATACCGGTTTTCCGAACAGATCATGCTCAAATAAACGAGATAGAGCGTGATGACGATTCGAAGAACGTCATAGCGCTCTAGCGCCACTCAACCTTGGTGATCTCGTAGGCCTTGGCGCCGCCGGGAGCCACGACCTCCACGGTCGAGCCCTTCTTCTTGCCGATCAGGGCGCGCGCCAGCGGCGAGGTGATCGAGATGCGGCCCTTCTTGGCGTCGGCTTCCGGTTCGCCGACGATCTGCCACACCGCTTTCTTTTCGGTGTCCTCGTCGACCAGCGTGACGGTCGCGCCGAACTTGACGGTGTCGCCGGACAGCTTCGAGATGTCGATGATGTCGGCGCGCGCGAGCTTGTCCTCGAGCTCGGCGATGCGGCCTTCGTTGTGCGACTGCTCTTCCTTGGCCGCGTGATATTCCGCGTTCTCGGAGAGATCGCCATGCGAGCGCGCCTCGGCGATATGCTCGATGATGCGCGGACGCTCCACCGACTGGCGCTGCTTCAATTCGACCTCCAGGGCGGCATACCCGCTAGCAGTCATCGGAACCTTGTCCATCATCTCTTTCCGTCCTTCCCTCGTGCGAGCCGCCAGAAGTTGCGCGCACGAGCCACGCTTTCGATTTCGATCAGGAACTCGACACACGAACCCGCCAGCCCGTTGATTTTAGGCCCCGTCAGGGGCCTTACAACATCCAAAGGGCGGTGGGTTCCAGCCATGCCGGCTTATTGCCAATCGTTTCGCGGGCATTTTCGCCCGGCAAACGATCAGTTTTCGGAAAAATAACTCTGTAGCGTGCGGACCTCAAGGTCCCCGCCCAGATAGGCGCGGATGCCCTGGGCGGCCGCAACAGCACCCGAAAGAGTGGTGTAATACGGCACTTTATGCAAGAGGGCAGCCCGCCGCAGCGAACGGCTGTCGGCCAGTGCCTGCGGCCCTTCGGTGGTGTTGAAAACGAGCTGAATGTCGCCATTGGTGATGGCATCGACGATGTGCGGCCGCCCTTCCAGCACCTTGTTAACCTTCTCGGTCGGAATGCCCTTGTCGGCGAGGAAGCGCTGGGTGCCCGAGGTGCCCATCACCTTGAAGCCGAGCGAGTGCAAGAGCCGGACCGCCTCGGCGATACGGGTCTTGTCGATCTCGCGCACCGAGACGAAGACGGTGCCCTTGCGCGGCACGCGGGTGCCGCCGCCGAGTTGGCTTTTTGCGAACGCCACCTCGAACGAGCGGTCGATGCCCATCACCTCGCCGGTCGAGCGCATCTCCGGACCGAGCACGGTATCGACGCCGGGGAAGCGCGCGAAGGGGAAGACCGACTCTTTGACGCCGACATGGCCGAGCTGCTTCTTCTTCAGCTTGAAATCGGCGAGCTTCTCGCCGGCCATGATCCGTGCAGCGATCTTCGCCACCGGCGTGCCGACGACCTTGGCGACGAACGGAACGGTGCGCGACGCCCGCGGATTGACCTCGAGCACGTAGATCTCGTCGTCCTTGATCGCATACTGCACGTTCATCAGGCCGACCACGTCGAGGCCGAGTGCGAGCTCGCGGGTTTGCCGCTCGAGCTCCTCGATCATCTTTCCGTCCAGCGAATGCGGCGGCAGCGAGCAGGCGGAATCGCCGGAGTGAATGCCGGCTTCCTCGATATGTTCCATGATGCCGACGATGAAGGTGTCGTTGCCGTCGCAGAGGCAATCGACGTCGATCTCGGTGGCATCAGACAAATAGCGGTCGAACAGCAGCGGGTTCTTGCCGAGCACGGTATTGATCTGCCCGGTCTTGTCGTTGGGGTAGCGCGCCTTGACGTCGGCCGGTACCAGCTCGGGTAGCGTCCCGAGCAGGTAATCGTCGAGCTGGGTTTCCTCGCGGATGATCTGCATCGCGCGGCCGCCCAGCACGTAGGACGGACGCACCACCAGCGGCAGGCCGAGATCGGCCGACACCAGCCGCGCCTGCTCGACTGAATAGGCGATGCCGTTCTTCGGCTGCTTTAGCTTCAGTTTGTCGAGAACGCGCTTGAAACGGTCGCGGTCCTCGGCGAGGTCGATGGCGTCGGGCGAGGTGCCGAGGATCGGCACGTCGGCGGCTTCCAGCGCGCGCGCCAACTTCAGTGGGGTCTGGCCGCCGAACTGCACGATCACGCCGTGCAGCGTGCCGTTCTGCCGCTCGGTGGCGACGATTTCCAGCACGTCCTCGGCAGTGAGCGGCTCGAAATACAGCCGGTCGGCGGTGTCGTAGTCGGTCGACACCGTCTCCGGATTGCAGTTGATCATGATGGTTTCATACCCGGCATCGTCGAGCGCGAAGCAGGCGTGGCAGCAGCAATAGTCGAATTCGATGCCCTGGCCGATCCGGTTCGGGCCGCCGCCGAGAATGATGACCTTCTTGCGGTCGGAGGGCGCGCTCTCGTCGGCCAGCGCGCCCGCAAACGGCGCTTCATAGCTCGAATACATGTAGGCGGTGGGGGAGGCGAACTCGGCGGCGCAGGTGTCGATGCGCTTGAAAGCGGGGCGTACGCCGAGCGCGTGACGCTTCGCGGTGATCTCGGCTTCGGTGGACTCGGACAGCACGGCAAGCCGTGCGTCGGAAAAGCCCATCGCCTTCAGCATGCGCATGCCATAGCCGTTCGGCGGCAGGCCGTGCGTCCTGATCTTCGTTTCCATGTCGATGATGCCGCGCATCTCGGCGAGGAACCACGGATCGATCTTGCAGGAATTGAAGATGTCTTCGTTCGACCAGCCGAGCCGCATCGCCTGCGCCACCTGCAGGATGCGGTTCGGCGTCGGCGTGCCCAACGCGGCGCGGATCGCGTTCTTGTCGTCGCCGCGGCCGAGCCCCTCGATCTCGATCTCGTCGAGCCCGGTCAGTCCGGTCTCGAGCCCGCGCAACGCCTTCTGCAGGCTCTCCTGGAACGTGCGGCCGATCGCCATGACTTCGCCGACCGACTTCATCGAGGTCGTCAGCGTGGTGGAGGCGCCGGGAAACTTTTCGAACGCAAAGCGGGGGACCTTGGTCACGACATAGTCGATGGTCGGCTCGAACGAGGCGGGCGTGGCGCCGCCGGTGATGTCGTTGGCGATTTCATCGAGCGTGTAGCCGACCGCGAGCTTGGCGGCGACTTTTGCGATCGGAAAGCCGGTGGCTTTTGATGCGAGCGCCGAGGAGCGCGACACGCGCGGGTTCATCTCGATCACCACCATGCGGCCGTCGTCGGGGTTGACGCCGAACTGCACGTTGGATCCGCCGGTCTCCACGCCGATTTCGCGCAGCACCGCGATCGAGGCATCGCGCATGATCTGGTATTCTTTGTCGGTCAGCGTCAGCGCCGGCGCCACGGTGATGGAATCGCCGGTGTGCACGCCCATCGGATCGAGGTTCTCGATCGAGCAGATGATGATGCAATTGTCCTTCTTGTCGCGCACCACCTCCATCTCGAACTCTTTCCAGCCGAGCACGGATTCCTCGATCAACACTTCGTTTGTCGGGGAGGCGTCGAGGCCGCGTTCGATGATGTCGAGGAATTCCTCCTTGTTGTAGGCGATGCCGCCGCCGGTGCCGCCCATGGTAAAGGAGGGGCGGATGATCGCCGGCAGCCCGATCTCGGACAGCGCCATCAGCGCCTCGCCGAGCGCGTGCTCCTGGTAGCGCTTGCGGCGCTCGTTTTCGCCGATCGTCCATTGCCGTTCGAGCTCATCCAGCGCGTCGCCCGTTAGCTTCTCGCGTTCGGCGAGGTATTTGTCGCGATAGGACTTTTTCAGCGCTGAGGCATTGGCGAGCCGCGATTTCGGCGTCTGAAGACCGATCTTCTCCATCGCGTTGCGGAAGAGCTGGCGGTCTTCGGCCTTGTCGATCGCGTCAGCGGTGGCGCCGATCATCTCGACGTCGAATTTGTCGAGCGTGCCCTGACGGCGCAGCGACAGCGCACAGTTCAGCGCGGTCTGCCCGCCCATGGTCGGCAACAGCGCAAAGCCGCCGGGGATGACGTAGCGCTCCTTCTCGATGATCTTGGCGACGATTTCGGGCGTGATCGGCTCGATATAGGTCGCATCCGCCAATTCCGGATCGGTCATGATGGTGGCCGGATTGGAATTGACGAGGACGATGCGGTAGCCCTCTTCCTTCAGCGTCTTCACCGCCTGGGTGCCGGAATAATCGAACTCGCAGGCCTGGCCGATCACGATGGGACCGGCGCCGATGATCAGGATGGTGGAGATATCTGTTCTTTTGGGCATCAGCTCTCAGACTGGATTTTGGGCACAAAAAAAGGGCGCGCAGCCGCGCGTCCCCTAAGCCAAGAGCGCGGGTCACCCTCGCGCGCGGGTGGTCTTTAGACCAGATTCCGCACCCGCGAAACCCCCAAACCCCCTCATCAACCGCGATTTTCCCGCCTTCGCTCTTCGAGCTGCGGAGCGGCAGGGGTGCCTCGGAGGGGGAGGGGTATTGGGCGGGCTTGCCGAGCCGTAGCTGGCGAAGCCAGCGAAGGCTGGAGGCCCGGCCTGGATTTGAACCAGGATAAAGAGCATTGCACTGCTCCCGCGTCGACGCTTCCGCCACCGGGCCGTAGCAATCATTGCCCATCACGGCGCGGTGAACCATCCTTACCGTGCTTTAGGGTTAAAACAACCTCAACGCGCGTCGCGCTCAATGGCGCTGGAATGCGTGCCGCGCGACGAATGTCATCCGCCACGGGTTGTGGCCGATGTTCTGATGCGCGCGGGAGGCGGTGAAGCCTGAGGCGGCGAGCTTCTCGATCATCTCGTCTTCACGGTAGCGTTGCAGCCCGACGCGCGTGCGCAGTTGGCGGTAGTCCGACAGCGCCGTACTCGCAAGGCCATAAAGCGCGTCTTTCAGGAAGCCGTGCGCGGCGGCGAATTTCAAGAGCGCCAGCACGTCTTTGGCCATGCCGACTTCTGGCCGCAGGATATCGCCGAGCACCAAGCGACCGTTGGGCTTCAACAACCGGCGAATGACGGCAAGCGCCGAATCCAACTCCCCTGGCGTCATGTATTGCGCGACCGAATTCATGACGACGAGGTCGACCGAGCTTTCCGCCATTCGCGTGAGATCCTCGAGCGAGCGGACGCGGATCTTGGTGTTCGGCGCAAAACGCGCGATCAGCCGGCCGCGGACGCCGGGCGCCGGTTCGGCCAGATAGAGTTTTGCGCAGGCGTCCGCCACCTTGGCAGCCGACAGCGCTTCGCCGCAGGCATAGTCCAGCACGACCGCGTCGGGCGAAGCGATATAGCCGATGATATCGCGCGCGATGACCTGGAAATGCAGGTCGCGATGCAGCCTGCTCACATAAATCGTATGCGTGGAGTCGTAGTAGTCGATCCATTCGTCCATCGCAGTCGGGTCCGGCAAAACTGGGGGTTCCGGTAACGGAACCGGTACCTAGGTGGGGCGTTAGACGGTCCGGCGCTCCCTGCCAATGCCGTCGTGCCCATTTCCTAACAGGAAGGTTCAACGTGAGCAAAACCAGCAATAAATCCGACAAGGTATCCGCCGACCTCGATACGCCGACCGACCTGCCGCCGGCCGCCGTGGACAAGATATCGGCCTCGCTCAATACGCTGCTGGCGGACGCATTTGCGCTCTATCTGAAGACCAAGAATTTCCACTGGCACGTCAGCGGTCGTCATTTCCGCGACTATCACCTTATGCTGGACGAGCAGTCGGAAGCGATCTTCGCCACCACCGACCAACTCGCCGAACGGGTCCGCAAACTTGGCGGCACCACGCTGCGCTCGATCGGGCAGGTCGCCAAGCTGCAGACCATCAAGGACAATAACGAGGACTACGTGCCGCCGCGCGAAATGCTGCGCGAGCTGATGGAAGACAACAAGCATGTGGCGGCGGCGATGCGCAAGGCGCACAAGCTCGCCGACGAGCACGAGGATTCCGGCACGGCGGGCCTGCTCGAAACCTTCATCGACGAGACCGAGCGCCGCACCTGGTTCCTGTTCGAGGCCAGCCGCCAGGAAGGCGCCAACGTGGCCTAACCACGGATGCGATTCGCAGATCCGCAGGGCGGGCTTTGCCGTCCCTGCGTTCTGCGGCGATTGCCTTCCAATTTGACATTCCCGTCGCGTTCCGGCCGATTTTGGCATAGACTGGCGCTGCAGCTCTAAATAGAAGCGGCTGCGCCCGGAAGCTTTGGTTGCGATCGGAAGGGGGCTGGACATGCCTATTTCTTTCTCGATGATCGTTTTGAGCTCGCAGATGGTTGTTGCGGTCGCAGACGGCGTGCCGAAATTCGACATTGCCCGGAGTTGCAAGCTCGACGTCGCCGCGACTGCCGGCCTCACCGTTGATCAGTCGATAAAGAGCTGCGTGAACGATGAACAGAAGGCGAAGCGGCAGCTCGCAAGCCAATGGTCGAAATTCCCCGCGCCAAGCCGGGCAAGCTGCATCTCGCAAGAGGGCATCGGCGGTACGCCAAGTTACGTCAGTTTGCAGACGTGCCTGCAGATGGGGCAGTGGGCGCGTTAGCTGCGCTGGTTTCACGAGCGCGCTTGGCGCTGGCTGCCGCCGGCTAATGGGGTGATGGCGAGGCGAGAGCGTCACTGCGTCAGGCGTGATGATCGAACTCGCTCAACGCAATGCGCACCTCCCGGGCAAAATCGACAAGCGATACCGTGAAGGCACCGAGGGCCACCATGAACAGGATGGCCACCCCGCGCTCATGCTGAATCTGGAGGAACGCACTTGCGAACGCGACGATGACAACGAGCGTTGCCGAAATACTTCCGATCACCGCCCAGAAGATTGCCCGATTCAGCATGACCGCACGTCGCATCAAACGTGGAAGATCAGCCTTGAGCCGACATCTGACGGTGTCATCCTCGGAGATGCCGTTGAGGACAATCGTTCGATCGATCACTCTGTTCAGGCGGGAAATCAGGACGGCTATGAAAGCTGCCAAAGCGCCGAGAAGAAACGCAGGCGCCGCCGCCTGCGAAATGACATGGGATAGCTGACTGACGGTCGGCGTATCGGGTAGCATCGGTTGCCGCTTTCTGCGCGCGATTGATGCCTTACTTCGTTACCACCCGGCGCGTTGGCGTCACGGTGCTGGTCGGAGCCATTGGCGAGATCGCGAATGTCAGCCAGATATTCCATCCCGCCGGCCGGTTCTCGGCGGCGAATTCGCCATAGCCTTTTAGATTCAGATATCCCTGCATGTCGCCGACGGGAAACAGATATCCGAACTGCGGGCCGATGCCGAAGACGCGGGACCGGAAACCGCCGAGCTGCGGATGCTGGCCGAAGTCGTCAGTGATCTGCTGGTATCCGTAGCCGACGAAACCAACGAAGAACTGCTTGGAGAGGAACTGCGAGATTCCCCAATCGACATGGAAGTCGATCCCGTTCTGGTATTGCGTGTCGGGATTCTTGAAGTTGTAGGTGAAACCCGCGACGGCGGAGAATTCGTGCCCGGCGGCCTGATTGAAGTAGGTGTAGCCGCCGCCAGCGTCGATCGCGGCGTGACCGATGCCGAGGTTAGAGAGGCGCGCTGGGTTGTAGGCGCCCACCGGAATGTCTCCGGTCAGATAGGTCATGAAGTTGTGCACGCCGGCATTCCACTTCAGCGTGGCCTGCGGATACAGGTCGCCGACGGAAGTGAGTGAATCCGAGATGCTTCCCGTGCGGGTCGTCACGATCGGTCCGACTGCCGCGGTGAGCGTTCCGTCAATGCCGGTGCTTGCCCGGCCGAATATGCCGGTGACGCCGATGGCCAGTTGGCCGCCCAGCACAGGTGTGGCGAAAGTGTAGGTGGGATTGAGCAGAATAAGATCGCCTTGTGCGTTCAGGCTGGCATTGAAATCGACGTTCACCGTTGCCGGAAATCTGCCGATCTGAATCTGCCGTGCCGCGGCGACGGCGCCCGATGCTTCGACCGAGGTGTGATAATACACCGCGGCCATGGACCAGCCCGGCACCGCCGGTGTCGCAGCAAAGCTCGAGAAGCGTCCGGGAAGCCAGTAGGAAATTCCGCTCTCGTCGGCGTAGGCGGCTTCCGGCATGGCGCCGAATATCAGCAGAACCACGCCGATGCCGCGCCAAATGTGCCGACGGCCTGAATCTCGTTGAGGAATGTTGTGCGCCATCTGTTTGCCCCTAATGGCTCGAGATCACAGTGATCAACCCTAGATTGGCATAGATTGAATGTCCCGTCGTAAGGTATCGCTCTGCGAAACGGTCTACATCGAAAATCCATCGCGACTGTTGCGTTGAGGTCACGAGGCAATCGCCTGCTATGCACCTCAACGGGGGTTTCGCGGACGAACCCACGTCCGAGGTCCGGTATGTGATCGCTCGCCCGCTCAGGCGGCGAATCCAGCTAATCGCGCAATAAACCAGTATGCGGCCATGATCCCGATCGCATAGGTCGTCACCGGCCTCGCATGACGTTCGAGGAAAGCCGGTAATCTGATCCATTTGGCGCATGCCAGGGCGCCCAGGACGGCTGCGATGAAGACCAGTTGTCCGGCCTCCACGCCGACATTGAACGCAAGCAGCGCAAGCGGAATATCTCCCTGGGGCAGGCCGATTTCAGTCAGCGCGCCGGCGAAGCCAAATCCATGCAGCAGGCCAAACGAGAACGCGACCAGCCAGGGCTATTGCGCGGTCAGGCTGGCTTGTCCCCGGTCGGATCGAATGATCTCGCAGGCAAGAAGGAGAATACTCAACGCAATCGTTGCTTCGACCGGCGGACCGGGTATGTGCACAACCCCCAATGTGGCAAGGCTCAGAGTGATCGAATGTGCAACAGTAAAGGCAGTGACCGTGATCAGAAGCACCCGGCCGCGACGCACGATCAGGATCAGGGCCAGTACGAACAGCAAATGGTCGTAGCCCAACAGGATGTGCTCCACACCGTGCATCAGATAGGTGGTGGCGACCTCAAGCGAACTGCGCGAGGTTGCGATCTCGATCCACGGTTTGGACGGGCGCACCAGGGTCGTGGAGTAGGTGCCGTCGAGCAACTGCACGCGCACCAGCGCATCCGTGATGGTCGCCTGCAGGCCGACGATTTCGATGCGGGCGCCGGTCAGCCCGTTGTCGAGTTCGATCAGCCTGCGCTCGATCAGCGAATCCTGGAGTTCGCGAAGCGTCGGCTCGGTGACGTTGCGGGTTTTTTCCGGGAATCGGAGCGCTACGGGAAGCCGCATGCCTGATAACAGCGGCGTGCGCCAGACAATCTGATAGCGGTGCGGCGCAATCTCGGTCACTTCCATGTATGCTGGACGAGATTCGTGCGCGGACGCGCTGCTCAGAAGTGCGAGCATCGCGAAAAAAATGCCGAGAGATGCCGATCGCAAGTTCAAGAACTTTCTCCGCAGGATCGGGCAACCGTTGTGGTCTAGTTTGGCGGCTTCTCGGGCAGCACGACCTCGTAGCGTGCCCGCATCGTCTCGTAGGCCTTTGCTTTCGCCTGAGCGCGCTGGTCGGCGATCCAACCTGCCTTGATGTCCGACTCGATTTCCTCGAAGGCGGGCACCCTGCTCGGCGCGGAAGAGTCGGCAAAAATCAGGTGCCAGCCGTACCCGGATTCCACCGGTCCTTGCCACGAGCCAGGCTTGATGTTCGCGAGCGCTCGGGCAAAATTCAGCCCGAATAGCTTGGCCATATCGTCGAATGACCGATCGCCGTAGTAATCCTGGTACATGAAGGGATCACCAAGCGTCGCAGCATCCTTCGAATCGCCCGACTTCCCCGAGATTTGCTCCAGGGCTTTCGCGGCGGCTTCCTGAGCACGTTCACCGTGTCGATCGGAAGAAAAATAAAGATGACGGAACGAGACGCGTGGCAACAGGGCAAATCGCTGCTGATTGTCCTTGAACCAGGCCCTGAGCGTATCGGTCGAAGGGTCGTTATCGATTGCAGCGCCCTCGGCCAGAAATTCCATTTTCTGCGCCAGGCGCCGCTTCACGATCGTGTCGTCCTTGTCCAACCCGAGCGCCATTGCTTCCCGAAACAGCACCTCCTCGCGAACTTTGAGTTCAATTAGGTTTTGCATCTGCGCCGGAGTTGGCGGAGGCCGGCCCTGCGCCAGCCAGGCCACACTCATCTGAATGAAATCGTCTTGCGTTAGAACGATCCGGTTGGATTCGGATGTGGCTTCTGATTTGGGATGCAAGACGCTGTAGCCAACAAACAGTGCCAGGCCGATCAGAAGAAAATGAACCAGCGGTTCACGCGACCATCGTCGCAACAGCGATGGCTGATCCGCCGCGGCTGCGTCCGGATTCTTACCGGACGCAGCATCCCCATCCGTTGGACGATTTGGCAACACTCACAGGCCCTTGCTGACAACCTGTACCATTAGAACGGAGAACGCTCAGCCTGACCCAGACTGAGATTCTCCAGATTTACCGGTGTCGGAACGATCTCATAATTGGCATAGCCGTATTCATTGCTGCGCGCGCCGAAGTATTTGTCGCCCACCTTATAGACGGTGACCTCGTAAGGCAGGTTTCCGAACGCGGTGACGATTTTGCCGTCCTTGATTGAATAGGACGATGGCGAGCCAAGTTCACCGCTATGCAGCACGTCGCCGACTTGCCCCGGCTGCGGCAGCGTTCCGTCAACATTGGTGATCAGGCGCCGGCCGGCCGAACTCCAGATGACCTGGAAGACGCTCCCGGTCGCATTGTTGCGAATCCATGTCGACTTGCCGACGATCAGATCCTTGAGTTGGTCATCATTCAGCGTGGTCGTACCAGACTGCTGTTGAAGGCTCGCGATGGTCGTGCCCGGTTTCGCGGCCAAGCGCGCCTGCTCGGTTGGCGTGTACCAGATCGGCGAAGCCCACGCGCGCTCCTGTACCGTGGCCGCCACGATGTCTGGAGGTCTGATCCCGAGGTTCTTGGCCTGAATCGTGGTCCACCGCGGCGTCGGGATTTCAAGTGCTCGGGCGTAATAGAACGCGTTGAGACCGGGGTCGAATTCCGGATCACTCCATACGCCCTTGAGTTCGACCGCGCCGATCGTGTTCTTGTAGGTCGCTTCCTGAATGTTGACGGTACTGCCGATCGGCGGGACTTTGCCGGTGACCGGATCGGGCGTGCGTTTGCCTGCCCACACCACATCAAAGACCTTTTCGAAAGATTGGCCGTCCTTGGTCCATCCCTTGACGATTTGAATGCGGTCAAGATTGCCCGATGTCGGGTCCTTCACCGCCCAGACCGCAAAGGACGGTGCCTGTTTGTCGGTCGGCTTCGACGGCAGGTCGCCGCCCATCGGCACGCCTTGCGCATAGGCGGTACGGACCCACAGCCGGTCCTTCAGCCAATCCGGAACGATGTTCCAGATTTCCCTGTTCTTTACGTCCTTTGCGTCCTGGCTGTAATCCCATCCACCAAAGAAGCGTAGCTGGATACGCGGTCCGCTGGTGGCAAAGGTTTCCTTGCGCTGCATGGCATTGAACAGCGAAGCACGCGTGTTCTCCTCGGCCCACAGGCCGGTGAGGCCGGCGGGATTTTCGAGACGAACGTCGAGGCCGGCGAACACGTGACCCGACATGCGCTGCTTTTCATCCCCGTCGTTGCGGGCGTGGCCGCCATAGAAGTTATCCTGGCGATAGGGGACGCCGGTATTGTGCGAGTCGGAGCCGCCGACGATACCGAATTTGTAGGGGTTGTAACCCTTCGAATCCTGCATCGCGATGCCGGTCTTGTAGGCGTCGCGAATGTAGCTGCCCGGGATAGTCGGGAAGCGTCCCGCCGGATCGCCGAGCAGATAAGTCAGCACCTCGAAATTCGCGAACTCATCGTTGGGCGACAGGCTGGGATGCGTCTCCGACTGCCCCTTGATCTGCTTGATCTCGGACAGTTTCTCATTGCGTTCGCGCGACTCGGCCCAGGCCTTGTCGATCGGCCGTCCCTTGAAATCCACCTCCGTCGGGAACATGATTCCGTCGGAGAGGTTGGCGTTGTGCGAGATCGCTAGCAGTTCGCTGCCGGCCTTGCGCTGGACGTCCATCCAGTCCCACAGGTCTTCCGGAGCCGACGAGTCGATGGCGCTGAACGGCAGCTCCGGCACCTTGGCGCAGTCTTTGAAAAACACGTTACGGTGCATGTTCCGGTTGTCGGGCGTCGACGTCCATTCGTAGGAACAGAACGCGGTAAATTTGCCGGGCTTGTTGAAGCGATCGGCGATCGCATTGTTCTCTTTCCAGATGTTGCCGGCTACTTCCGGGCTGATCAATTCCTTGATCGGCTTCTTGTCGACGATCGTATAGCCGAGCCAAAGATATATTCTCTGAATATCGGCAGGGGTGCGAACCTTCAGCTTCTCGGCGATCGGCAGCTTGCTCAGGGCCGAGCCAGGAGTATTCGCCAGCTTCACCGTCCCGACATATTCGGAGTGATCGGTCACGCCCATCCAGTCCAGCGGGGTCGTGATCTTGATCGGATAACCCATTGGGTGTTGGATGATCTGTCCCGTCGCATATTTGTAGGCTTCCTCCGGCCCGGTCTTGGTGTTGCCGAAGATGTAGGCGTCGAATGACCAGCCCGTATGGACGTGGGTCTCCCCGAAATACGCGTTTCGCTCCGGGGTGGTTTGCGCGGAGGCCGGCGATGTCAACGCTGTGCAGGCTGCAAAAGCGAACAATGCGATCCGGCTGCTATGATTGAAACTCTTCATGTCATGCCTCTGTTCACATGTCTCAATTCCAGATCGACAGGGGGCGCGCATTTCGCGCGCCCCGATGCCGGCCAGCTTCAGGCTTCGGCTTTCTTCACTTCCGGAATCTTCCACGACCCATTGATGATCGAGGGGTCCTTCTCGCTCGGCCAGTACAGCCGCATCATCAGGACGAAATCGCCCGCTGGTGCCGGAAGCCAGTTGGATTCCTTATCCTTACCCGGCGAATCCTTCTGGATGTAGATCTCGGTGGAGCCGTCGGGATTGGATTTCAGGCTCTCCCGCGCGCTGATCGAGTAGCGGTTGATCGGATTGTTGACGAAGAAATAGCCGGAATCGTACATCGTCAGCGACCAGAAGCCTTCTGCC
Organism: Bradyrhizobium sp. AZCC 1578; assembly: GCF_036924675.1. NCBI lineage: Bacteria > Pseudomonadati > Pseudomonadota > Alphaproteobacteria > Hyphomicrobiales > Nitrobacteraceae > Bradyrhizobium > Bradyrhizobium sp. AZCC 1578. The sequence continues at coordinate 2,959,633 of NZ_JAZHRZ010000001.1, read as the reverse complement.
GGCGGTAACTGCCCCTTCGGGAAACGCATCACGTATTTGTTGGCGCCGTTGTATTTCCGCCCTTCGGCATCCTTCTGCGATGTCGGATAGACGGCATCCTGCGGGCGGTTGGCACCGAGGCCAATGGCAGTGATCAGCGCGCGCATCAGATAGTCGGTGCCGTAGATTCCGGTCTTGGTCGTGAAGCCCCAGCCGTTCTCGTCCTTCATGTCCTTGTTGATCTTGAACTGGAGCATGATCCGGTCATTGGCGATTTCCGGAATGCGCTTGACAAAATCCGCCTTGAGCTTGCTCGGATCGAAATCCTGCCCCGGCACGATTCCGATCCTGGCGAACTTTCCAAGCTCCGGCGCATCCGCGGCGGCAGGCGGGTTATCCTTCATGAGCTTGCAGAGCAGCGTGAAATAGGCCACCGCGTCCATGCGGTTGACCTGATCGCGCACGGCCGACTTCATGTCTTGAGACGCATCTACGGTGCCCGGCGGCGGTGTGTAGGGTTTGCCATAGGAGCTCAACGGCACCAGCTTGCATTCGTCCTGCAGCTTGTGCACCTCGGCGTAGTCTTCGGGCGTACCCGTGCAATAGATACGGCCAAGCAGCCACACGATGCTGGTCGGCGATTCATATTCCTTCACGCCGGAGGGCAGCGTGCCTTTCCATCCGGGACCCGTGATCGCGTAGGTCTGCGCGCCCGTGCCGGTAGTCCGCTTGCCCGGCACCTGAAACACGGTGGTCCACCCGTCCAGCATCGGAAACAGTGCGTAACGACCTTTCATGTCCGGGATGCTGAGTACCCACGGCTCCTTGCCGACGTCGAAGAACGCACTGGTGTAAAGCGTGTCCGCGTTCGGCGCTGTTACGTCACGGAATGCCGCGTTGGGATATTGACGCAGCTTGATGATCTGACCCATCGGCGCTCGCGTTCCCGCCGGTGCCGCGACGTTGGTGATAACCCTGCGTGTCATCTCCATCGTCACTAGCGGATAGCCGAAGATGTAGGCGTCGGTAGCGAGCGCGAAGTCCTCAAGTCCCTCACCGATACCGAGGAGTTCACCGAGCTCGGCCCGGCTCATGGTGCTCATGGAGGCCCCGGCGAGCAGGCTCATGCCGCCAATCGTGACGTTGCGACGGGTGAATTTCATGGGACGTCTCCGTTACAATAGCGTGTGGAAGCAGTGCTGATCGATGGATTGTCTTCCAGGCCTTCAACAATTCTTGCAGAGGTCTGGCACGATTTTCATTCCTGCCGAATGAAACCGGCAACGGGGCATTCTTTGATCTAAATCAATGGCTGTTCGCGATGTTGGCGCGCAGCTCGCCATCAAGCGCTGATATTCGTCTCTCGAATCATCCTTTCGAAAGCGGTGCGAGGCAGAGAGACAATGTCAGCGTCACAATTCCTCCAATGTCGAATCCTCCCACTCAGCGATTTGATTCAGTTGTTACTTGCGGTCGTGGATTGGAGACGACTCACTGGACCAACCCGATCTCGCTCGGCCGCCATTCCTTGGTGAAGAAGGGCTCAAGCGGGCTGTAGAGACGAAGGATCGTAAACCAGCCCTTGTTGGGCATGGTCTGAATCCAGTTGCCGCGCGGCACTCCTTGCGGCTGCGTCGGGCCGAAATAGACGGTCGTTGAGCCGTCGGCACTGGCTTCGGCGGCTGGCGATGGATAGGTCTGGCTGCCGGCGCGCGGATAGCGCTGCGGCGTGTCGAGCAGCGATCGCGTTTGGTTGTCGTAAAGCGTGAACGACCAGAATGCCCGCGCGGGGATGCCCTTGGGCAGCGTCACCTTGTAGGTTTTGCCGCCGTCAAAGGGGTTGTTGGCGGAATCGACAAAGCCCATGAGATATTGCGAGCCGACGTCGGGAATGCGCATGATCATGCCCGGTGAATCGAGCGTGTAGCCGTAATAGAACGCCGTCCTCGAATCCAGAGTCCGTGCGCCGGTCGGCGGGAGCGGCTTGAACATGCCCTCCCTGGTGAACTCCGGCGGCGGTGTCTCGAAGTTGGCTCCACCTTCCCACAGCATGCTTCCCCACATCGAGTTGGGATAGTACGCCCATTCCGGATGGGACACGGCGTAGCGCCAGTTCAGCAGGCGACCGGCCGCGTTCCCCACGGCGGCAGCATCGGTGAGTATTTTCTTCATCCGCGCATCAGGTTTGAACGGCTTGCCCTTCACGATACCGATGGCGGCCATTTGCCCGGCGAGTTCTACGTCGTAACTGGTGGCCGGTTCCTGCTGGACGTTCTCATTGATCATTTCGAAGAAGCCGTAATCGCCGGGCGGAATCGTGTTGAACGACTTGCCGCTGGCCTCGATAAACTTGGTCTCGGGAGCAGGCGGGTTCTTGGCGAGCCGCACCTTGCCTTCCAGGGCTGTCGCGATGCTCGTACCCACGCCGCCCGGCGTGTAGGGATAGATCTTGAGATGCTTCTTGATCAGTTCAGCGGTTGGCTTGGGATCATTATTGGTCAGGAACGATCGCGCTGCGTACAGCACGCGGTTGGTCTTCGAACGCGCGATGTAGAAGCCACCTTCGGGCAGCGGCCCGTCGTAGCCGGGCGGTATGATGAGGTACTTGCCGCCCTCGCCGCGATCCGGCCCCGGGAAGCCGATGTCGATGATCCAGGAGAACCACATGTCATTGATGGTGCCTAGTCCCAACGGGGGCTGCTCGACTACCATCGGGCCCTTCGACAGGTTCACTACCGCCATGTAGTAGATGGTGTCAGCGTTGGCGGTGAGAAACAGCGACTTTGCGTCCATCAAATCGGAGAAGATGATCGGGGTGTTGTCCTCGGCGCCGATACTCTGGAAGCCCTTTCCCAGGGCATACGCCGATGCGCCGCGGAAGCTGTTGTTGTACACGTTCAGGGCGCGTGTGAAGTCCAGCGTGTCGCGGACCTTCTCTGCGGTTTCGATGGTGGGCGCGCCGTCCTTGAACTCGAGCGTGCCGATCCGTGTTTCGACCTTGTCCGGCGTCACGAGCGAAGGAGGGATTGCGGCGGCAGTCTGGGCCACGGCCAAGTGAGGCAGCGCCAGTGTTGCGCAGACGACGGCTGCTGTCATCAGTTCGACAAGCTGTTTCACGGCGGCATTCCTTTCAAGCACTGATACGTTCAATCACGGGTCGAAGGCGGACCAGTCGATTGAGCACGGGAAAGCGCGTGCTTCCCCGTGTCTTCATTCGTTTCAATAGCAGGGCGGATACGGATAATAGCCGCAGGCCGGACGGGCGTACGCGTAGGGGTGGTAGTACGCAGCCGCACCATACGCTGCCGCACCGAGCGCGCCGGCATACATCGCGCCGCGGAATGCGCTGCGCCGGGCGAAACCGGCAAACGACAGCGGCGTGAACGGACGGCCGATGATGTCGATGAAGAGCGCGGCCCCGCCGTCGGCGCCGGCAAGATCGCCTTCAAGGGTCTGGACATTGAAGGTGAGCTTGTCGCCCTCGAGCTTCGGATTCTTCAGGACCACGACGGCGTCCTTCACCGAACCATCCTTGCCGAGCACGGAGACCGTCGCGTTCGGCGGATTCTTTGCAAAACTGTCCTCGCCCGATCCCCATTCCGCGATCACGTCGGCGGTGGGTTGATGGCCCGCGCCCCGCACCGGACGGTCTGCAAAGATGATCGAACTGGGTGACACGCCGGTCAGAGTGAGGGTGTCGCCCAGCAGCGTCGCGCCGCGGGAGTTGAGCACGAACAGCGAGGGCACGATCTCGGGCTTGGCCGGCGCGCCGATGGTTTTCATGGAGGGCGGTGTTGCAGCGTTCTGGGCAAGCGCTGCGTCCGTACCGCATAGGGTGGTGGCCAGAGCCAGCAATCCGAAAATCTGATTCATTTTTGTGCGCATGACATCGACTCCTTACTAATTGCGCGAAGAAGTTCGATCGGCGCTCTCGCTCCAAGCGAGAGGTCGGCAATGAAGAAATACAATTCCGGCTGCAGTTTACGCTGTGTGGCGTCTGCAGAATCAAAAACGCGCTGGAATTAAAGGTCTTAAGCTTGCCGTCTCTTGCAGTCTAAGGTTGACTTTAGAAGAGTGATGCTTCGGCTACCTCCACGGGAAATATTAGCACAACCGGCAAAGGGACGCCAGCCATGGTTATCATTTTTTGCCTCTACATCCTTGCGATGTGGCTCGTGTTCTCGAAATTCAAGCTCGTGCGGTGGGGCTGGGTGTCGGGGACAATTTCGCTGCTCGTCGGCGGATTTATCCTCGCGACATTTTTGGCGCTTTTTAATTATCTCACGCCCTCGGGGCGTGTGACGGTGACTGGCCGCGTCGTGGAAGTGACGCCGAATGTGACCGGACAAATTGTTGCAATCCCGGTCAAGCCGAACGTGCCGGTGAAAAAGGACGACGTGCTGTTTCAGATCGACCCGGCGCCGTTTGAGTACAAGGTCAAGCAGCTTCAGGCTTCGCTCGCGGCAGCGAAGCAGCAGACCGAAATCCTCAAAGCAAATTACGAACAGGCAACCGCGAATGTGGAGGGACTTGCCGCACAGGCCGCCTACAACAAGAAGCGTCTCGCCGACATCGAGACGCTCGCCGCCGACGATGCCAACACGCAATTTCAGGCGCAGGACAAGCAGGTTCAGTACGAGACCGTGTCGGCGCAGCTCACCGCTGCCAAGGCGGCGCAGCAGAGCGCCAAGCTCGCGCTCGACTCCGAGATCGGCGGCGTCAACACCACGGTCGCGCAACTTCAGGCGCAGCTCGACCACGCCAACTGGGAATTGTCGCAGACGGCCATCCGTGCGCCCGCCGACGGCTATGTCACCGTGGTCGCCCTGACCGTCGGCGATCGCGCATTTCAGTTGCGATCGGCAATGTCCTTCATTGTCGAAAAGGAGATCACGCTGGTCGGCATGTTCTCGCAGAACGGCTTCCAGACCATCAAGGAAGGCACCGCGGTCGACATCGTGTTCGACAACGTGCCGGGCCGGATCTATCACGCCAAAATCATCGGCATTCCAAAGGGCATCGGACAGGGACAGATCGCCGCGTCGGGCACGCTCGCTCGCACCAATGCGCTCGGCGGCGCGACGGTGTTTCCGGCGGAGATATCGATTCCCGAGGGGATAAATCGTGATACGCTGCGCTTGGGCATGTCCGGCAACGCCACAGCCTTTGCCAACAACGCCGGGGTGATCGGGCTGCTGGCGTCAATTCTGGTGTGGGTGAGCTCCTACATGGCATACCTCTAGCCGTCGAACGACGGCGCCAAGTGCTGGCGATGCGCAAAAAAAGCCGCGCGCACAAATGGTCGCCTGCAAGATTCCGATAATCAATTTAAGCGAGCGTGTGGGAGGCGCCAATATGATCGGTGGTGGCCAACGACCCCAAGCAGAATGATGCGGGTACAGCTTGGTCGTGTGCCGCGGCTCCTCAGGTTTGGAAAAATTAAGCGATGCAGAAAATTATCGAATTCCGTGACGTGGCATCGTCCGGCCATCGGGTCAGCCCCTCCGGCCAGCCGGCCGGACACACGCCGGGCTCACAATCGGCGGTGCCGTCGATCGAGCCGATCTGGGCGGTGGTCGATTCATTGTCCCGCACCCTCGAATGCATCAAGACGTTGTGCGCGACCGAGCCGCATGGGCCGATCCGCGACAAGCTGGAGATCGAACGAACAAATCTCGTGATCGGGCTTTTTGTCGCGCGGATCGCGGCGATGCGGGTTTCGTCGAGCGAACCGATGCCGGAGGCTTTTTCCGAACCTAATGTCCCGATTGCCAGGCGCGGATGACGGCGCCCCGCCTCATCGCGTGCCGCGCTTCCACAGCCGGACCAGCGGCCCGTCTTCGCCCAGCACCGGATCGGTCTTCGGCAGCTTCACTTCCGGGATTGTCTTCAGCGCCTTGGCGTGGTTCTCCGGCGTCGGCCGCGTGATCTGCATCGGCGGTCCCGGCGGATAGGCGCCGACCACGCAGAAATCGGGGCTGGCGAACACGCATTGATGCCCGGTGCCGGCGGGAAGGATCGCGACATCGCCGGGCGTGATCTCGAACTCCTTGCCGCGGATACCGCCGAAGCGGACGCGGGCCCGGCCGCGGGCGACGCCGAGCGCCTCATGTACGGTGGCGTGGTAGTGCACATAGTCGTAGACGCCGTTGCGCCACATCGCGCCCCAGCCATTGCCGCCGAACAGCGCCTCGATGGTCTTTTCCGGGTGATCGTTGGCGACATAGACCGCGCCTTTGTAAACCAGCAGCGGCAGGGGATTGTTGGGCACGAGGCCGTCATCCTCGAACACGAAGGTGAGCGGCTCGATATCGGCGCTGACGATGGACATGGGTGTTCTCCACAAATCGCAGCAAATCGTAGGGTGGGCAAAGGAGCGCTAGCGACGTGCCCACCATCCGAGCAGGGACGTGAATGGTAGGCACGGCGCAAGTGCGCCTTTGCTCACCCTACAATTCAAAACCGCCCTCCGCGCTTCACGTTCCCTTCGGAATCTCGAAAACCAGACACGTCGTCGTCGCATGCGCGAGCAGGCGGCCGTTGGCGTCGGTGATCCGCGCCTCGGCGGTGGCGGCGCGGCGGCCGACATTGAGCGTCTTGCCCTCGGTGCGGACAGGGCCGGTATCCTTTGTCATGCCCCTGATGAAAGAGATCTTGAACTCCAGCGTGGTGTAGCCGGTGCCGGCGGGAAGGGCGGAATGCACCGCAAGGCCCATCGCGGAATCCAAGAGGATCGCGGCATAGCCGCCATGCACCGAGCCGATCGGATTGTAATGCCGGAAGCCGGGCACGCTGTAGAACACCACATGTCCCTTCTCGGCGGTGGAATCGAACGGCTCGACGTTCTGCATGATCGGCGGCGCTGGCAACTTGCCGTCGAAGATGGCGCGCACGAAGTCGAGGCCGGACATCGAGGCCATGACGTCGGTCGGCGCTACGCCGTATTCGACGTTGGTGGCGGCGGGTTTGTCATCCATGGGAATGCGTCCTGTGGCCATCATAATAAACCGCGCAGGAAGTCATAGCGCTTTTCGGCACATACCAGCCGTCATGCCCGGGCTCGACCCGGGCATCCATCGCTCTTCAAGAAGATGGATTGCCGGGTCAAGCCCGGCAATGACAAGTGAGCGGCTTACGCCCGCTTCTTCTCTCGCATCAGATCCGCAAACCGCTTGAACAGGTAATGCGAGTCACGCGGCCCCGGCGAGGCTTCCGGATGATACTGCACCGAGAATACCGGCTTGCCCTTGAGCTCGATGCCGCAATTGGAGCCGTCGAACAGCGAGATGTGGGTCTGCATCGCGCCCTCGGGCAGGGTCGCCTGGTCGACGGCAAAACCGTGGTTCATCGAGGTAATCTCCACCTTGCCGGTGGTTTCGTCCTTGACCGGATGATTGGCGCCGTGATGGCCCTGATGCATCTTTATGGTCTTGGCGCCGACGGCCAGGCCCAGCATCTGATGACCCAGGCAAATACCGAAAGTCGGCGTGCCGGACTGGATCACCTGCTGAATCACGGGCACCGCATATTTGCCGGTCGCGGCCGGGTCGCCCGGGCCGTTGGAAAGAAACACGCCGTCCGGCTTCATCGCCAGAATGTCTTCGGCCGAGGTCGTCGCCGGCACCACCGTGACCTTGCAGCCTTCACCGGCCAGGAGCCGCAAAATGTTGCGCTTGATGCCGTAGTCGATCGCGACCACGTTGAACTCAGGTTCGCTCTGCCGGCCAAAGCCGTTCTGCCAGGCCCACGGCGTCTCGTCCCAGGTAAAGCGCTGGCCGGAAGTTACCATCGGCACCAGATCCATGCCTTCCAGGCCGGGCCATTCGCGCGCCTCTTCCTTCAGGCCGTGCAGGTCGAACACGCCGTTCTTGGCATGCGCAATCACCGCGTTCGGCATGCCCTTGGAGCGGATCAGCGCAGTCAGCGCCCTCGTATCGATGCCCGACAGCCCGATGATGCCGCGGGCGCGCAGCCACTGATCGAGGTGCCGCGTGGCGCGGTAGTTCGAGGGATCGGTGATGGCCGTGCGCAGGATAACGCCGCGCGCGCCCGGCGTCGCCGCCATGTTCACCGTCTCGATATCCTCGTCGTTGGTGCCGACATTGCCGATATGCGGGAAGGTGAAGGTGATGAGCTGCCCGGCATAGGAGGGATCGGTGAGTATCTCCTCATAACCGGTCATCGCGGTGTTGAAGCAGACTTCGCCGACGGCGTGGCCTTCTGCGCCGAGGCCAAATCCCTCCAGCACGGTACCATCGGCAAGCACGAGGAGCGCGGTCGGTTTATGGTCCGGCCAGGCTGAAGCGTTTTCAGATGTTGTCATGAGCGCACTTCATAGTCGCAAGCACCCCCGCGCGTCAAAGCCGGAAGGCCAAGAAAAGCCAAAGAAAACCGGCTATTCACATGCGTTTGCCGCATATTTGACAGCCGGTTCTATGGACCTTGAGCCGGGTTTTCCGGTTTTTCACCAAATCCGGTCGAATCTGGAACCGGTAGGGCAATTCGACTGCCGATCCTGGTCGTTCCCGTCCTATATAGGTGGAATCGTTACATAACCCGGCATCTTTCCGGCGGCACCATTCTTTCTCAGTGAGGCACCCATGCTGCGCGACGACATCAACAATGCGGTCAAGGACGCCATGAGGGCGAAGGACGAGCGCAAGCTCTCCACGCTGCGCATGGTCAATTCGACCATCAAGAACGCCGACATCGACGCGCGCGGGCAGGGCAAGCCACCACTGTCGGATGCCGACGTGCTCGGCGTGCTGCAGAAGATGATCAAGCAGCGCCAGGAATCGGTCGAGCTCTACGACAAGGGCGGCCGCGCCGAGCTTGCCGCGCAGGAGCGCGAGGAGATCGCGGTGATCTCCGCCTATCTGCCGAAGCAGATGTCGGACGACGAGGTGAAGGCCGCGATCTCGGCCGCCATCGCCGAGACCGGCGCCGCCGGCATGAAGGACATGGGCAAGGTGATCGGCGTGCTGCGTGCGAAATTCGCCGGGCAGATGGATTTCGGCAAGGCCAGCGGCCTCGTGAAGGCGGCGCTGACTGGATAAATTTTCTACGCTCGGGAACCTTCGCGCGGATGAAGCATCGTTTGAGTCAAACTCGGAGCGATGACGTAGCGCAACGCGAGCGGAGGAAGGCATGGCTGACCAGCAAGCTCTGCCCGCCGGTCCCGATCTGTCAAAGGGCATAGCCCCGTCCGAATTCGCAGGGGAGATGTTGCTCGGCCATGTCGGCGACGATGAAGTGCTGCTGGTGCGTTCGGGCTCGGAGCTCTTCGCGGTCGGTGCGCATTGCACCCATTATCACGGGCCGCTCGCCGAAGGACTCGTGACTGGCCAGGGAATCCGCTGTCCCTGGCATCATGCCTGTTTTGACCTGCGCACCGGCGAGGCGATCCGGGCGCCGGCGCTTAGCCCGGTTGCGGTCTGGAAGGTCGAGCAGCAAAACGGTCGCATCTTTGTACGGGAGAAGCGTGAACAGCCCAAGCCGCAGGTGAAGGGCGTCACCGATGCGCCCGGCCAAATCGTGATCATAGGCGGTGGCGCGGCAGGTTTTGCCGCCGCCGAGATGCTGCGGCGGCAGGATTATCGCGGCAGCATCGTGATGCTGAGCCATGAGGCAGCGGCACCGGTAGACCGGCCGAACCTGTCAAAAGACTATCTCGCCGGCAGCGCGCCGGAGGACTGGGTGCCGTTGCGGCCGGATGATTTCTACGCCGAGGCAAAGATCGACCTGCGGCTCAACACCGAGGTCACGTCAATCGATCCCAACGCGCGCCATGTCGTCACGTCAGGCGGCGAGACCATCCCCTATGACCGCTTGCTGCTGGCGACCGGCGCGGAGCCGGTGCGCCTGCCGATACCGGGCGCAGATCAGCCACACGTCCACGTGCTGCGCTCACTGGCCGATTCCCGCGCCATCATTGCATTGGCCGGCGGCGCGCAACGCGCGGTCGTGATCGGCGCGAGCTTCATCGGCCTCGAAGTCGCGGCGTCGCTGCGCGCCAGAAATATCGAGGTCCATGTCGTAGGCCTGGAGCAGCGGCCGATGGAGCGCGTGCTGGGGTCTGAGATGGGCGACTTCGTTCGTGCCCTGCATGAAGAGCACGGCGTCATCTTCCATCTCGGCGACACCGTAACCGGGATCGACGGCAAACGCGCGACGCTGAAAAGCGGCGGCGCGATCGACGCCGATATCGTGGTGGTCGGCGTCGGCGTGCGTCCGCGCCTTGAATTGGCCGAGCAGGCCGGGCTGGCGATCGATCGCGGCGTCACGGTCAATGCCTATCTGGAAACCAGCGTCCCTGGCATCTATGCCGCGGGCGATATTGCGCGCTGGCCCGATCCGCATTCCCTTGAGACCATTCGTGTCGAACATTGGGTGGTGGCCGAGCGTCAGGGCCAGACCGCCGCGCGAAACATGCTTGGGCAACGCGAGCCGTTCCATGCGGTGCCGTTTTTCTGGAGCCAGCACTACGATGTGCCGATCAATTATGTCGGCTACGCCGAGAAATGGGACGAAATCACCGTCGACGGCGACATCGCCGGCAAGGATTGCCTGCTGCAGTACAAGCGCAACGGCCGCGTGCTCGCCGTCGCCTCGATCTATCGGGACCTCGCAAGCCTCGAGGCAGAGCTTGCGATGGAGAAGGCGCGGGCGCCTTAAGTCAGGGCTGCAAAACCTCGCTCCGCGTCATGCCCGGGCTTGTCCCGGGCATCCACGTCTTTAAACTCGCGGTAAGCAACAAGAACGTTGATGGCCGGCAACAAGCCGGGCCATGACGGACGTTAGGGATGGGTCGCCCAACATGCTCACCGAAGCCTCAACCTACGACGAACTCTACCGCAACTTCCGCTGGGACATTCCCGCTCGCTTCAACATGGCAACCGCGTGCTGCGACCGGCATGGGGATGGCTCAGGCCGGCTGGCGCTGATCTATGTCGACGAGGGCGGCGCCACGACGCGCACGTCCTTCGACGACGTCGCGGAGCAGTCGCGCCGTTTTGCCAACGTCCTGAAAGCCGACGGCCTGTCGCGCGGCGACCGCGTGGCGGTGTTCCTGTCGCAATCTCTTGAACTGCCGATCGCGCATTTCGCCGCGTTTCGTTCCGGCATGATCTCGATCCCGCTGTTCGCGCTGTTCGGCGAGGACGCGCTGGAGTTCCGCCTGTCGAATTCCGAGGCCAAGGCTGTCGTTACCGACGAGGCCGGTTGGGAGAAGCTTGCGAAAATACGCAATCGTCTTCCTGAGCTAAAGAACGTTTACGTCATCGGCGACCGCGCGCCTCCCGGCACAAAGCCGTTCTGGTCCTCGCTGAAGGCCGCGTCGCCGGATTTTGCGACCGTCGACACCGCAGCCGACGATCCCGCCTTGATCATCTACACCTCCGGCACCACAGGCAATCCGAAGGGCGCGCTGCACGCGCATCGCGTGGTGCTCGGCCATCTGCCGAATGTCGAGATGTGCCACAACTTCCTGCCGCGGCCCGGCGACCTGATGTGGACACCGGCCGACTGGGCCTGGATCGGCGGGCTGATCAACGGCCTGCTGGCGTTCTGGTATCACGGCATTCCCCTGGTCGGCCATCGCGCGCGCAAGTTCGAGCCGCAGGCAGCGATGGCGATGATGGCGGACTTAAGCATCCGCAACACGTTCCTGCCGCCGACCGCGCTGAAACTGATGCGGCAGGCCGGCGTGAGGAATTCCGGCGTAAAGCTGCGCAGCATTTTTACCGGCGGTGAATCGCTCGGCGGCGAATTGCTCGGCTGGGTGCGCGAAACCTTCGGCATCGACGCGCATGAAGTGTTCGGCCAGACTGAATGCAACCTCGTGATCGGCAGCAATTCGAACCTGTTTCCGATCCGCCCCGGTTCGATGGGCAAGGCGACACCCGGCTTCGACGTCCGCATCGTCAATGATCGCGGCGAGGAATTGCCCAGGGGGGAGCGCGGCATCATCGGCGTGCGCCAGCCCTGTCCCTGCACCATGATCGAATATTGGAAGAACCCGGAAGCGACCGCGAAGAAATATGCCGGCGAATTTTTGCTGACCGGCGATCTCGGCGTGCAGGACGAGGACGGCTATTTCTGGTACGTCAGCCGCGAGGACGACGTGATTACCACCGCCGGCTATCGCGTCGGCCCCTCCGAGATCGAACATACGCTGATGAAGCATCCGGCGGTGGCGATGTCGGCGGTGGTCGGCATACCCGATCCGATCCGCACCGAATCCATCAAGGCCTGGATCGTGCTGCGCCCGGGCTTTGCCGCGAGCGATGCGCTGGCGCGCGAAATCCAGGAGTTCGTGAAAGTGCAGCTCGCCGCCCACGAATACCCGCGCTTCGTGCAGTTCGCCGACACGCTGCCGATGACCGCAACCGGAAAGGTGTTGCGGCGCGAGTTGCGGGCGCTGGGTTAGTTTCGTCGTCCCCGCGAACGCAGGGGCCGATACCGCGTGATCTATCGAGAGCGCGGTAGCAGACACCTTATCACACAACGAAAGCCGGTGGTTATGGGCCCCCTGCCTTCGCAGGGGCGACAAGTTGAGGGATTCTCGCCTCTATTTCGTCGTCCCCGCGAACGCAGGGACCCATAACCACCAGCGGAAGTTGTTTTGTACGCCGGTCGTTATCTGTCCTTTCCAGCAACAAAGGCCGCGGAGTATGGGTCCCTGCGTTCGCAGGGACGACAGTGAGGTCAACTCGCCTTCAGGACCGAACGCAGCATCGATGCCAGATCGTGCCGACGGTAGGGCTTGTTCAAAATCCGTACGTCGCGGCCGGCCCCATCGATCGCCTCGACGGGATGTTCGCTATGGCCGGAAGTCAGGAGGATCTTCAACTGAGGCCGCAGGCGGGCTGCTTGCTTCGCAAGCTCGGTTCCGAACATGCCGCCGGGCATCACGACATCCGTGAACAGGAGATGGATGCTGTCCGGGCCGCGCAATATTTCGAGCGCCGCAGCCGCGTTGCGTGTGACGATGGCGCGATAGCCGAGCGCCTTCAATTCACCTTCAACATAGCGGCGCACCATGTCGTCGTCCTCGACGACGAGAATGGTCTCGCTGCCTATGGGCGCGGCCGGCTGACCGGCGGACGGCGCGGCGGTCGTCTGAATTGCCCCAACGCGGGGGAAGAACAGCTTGACGGCGGTGCCATGTCCCGGTTCGGAGCGTATCTGCATCGACCCGCCGGATTGCTGCGCAAATCCGTAAACCATGCTCAGGCCGAGACCCGTGCCTTTGCCCACCTCCTTGGTGGTGAAGAACGGCTCGAAGGCGCGGCTGGCGACTTCGGCCGTCATGCCGGTGCCGGTATCCGTCACGGCGATCATGACATAATAGCCGGGACGCGCCTCACCGTTGACGTCCACGTCGGATTCACCGAGTGACGTATTTTGCACCTCGACCGTCAGCTTGCCGCCGAGCGGCATGGCGTCGCGCGCATTCAGCACCAGGTTGAGCAGTGCCGACGCCAGTTGGCCGGGATCGACGCTGGCCTGCCACAGCTCTTGATCAAGCCGGAATTCACATTCGATATGCTCTCCGAGCGTCCGGCGCAGCAACTGCTCCATGCCGACGATCTTCTGGCCAATGTCGATGTGCTTCGGCATCAAGGGCTGCTTGCGCGCAAACGCGAGCAGGCTGCGCGTCAGGTCCGAGCCGCGTTCGGCGGCGGTCGCGATGCTCTCGGCGATCTTTTGCAATTCCTTGTGTGTCGCAAGCTTCTCGGCAAGGTGCTCCGCATTGCCGAGAATGACGGTCAACAGGTTGTTGAAATCATGCGCCACGCCGCCGGTGAGCTGACCCATCGCCTCCATTTTCTGGGATTGGGTGAGCTTCTGGTTGAGCTCGTCGATGGCGGCGCGCTGATGCTGGAGCGATTCAGCGGTGCCGTTGAGCAATGTCATCAGCCCGCCGAGCTCGCCGCGCGGATGGGGTGGAGCAATCCGCGCGCTCAGATCGCCAACGCCGAGCTTCGTCGCCATCGCAGCCAGGCGTCCGATCTGACGGCCGATGCTCATCGTCGCCAGAACCCATACGCCTGCGAGCAACAGCAGCGAGGCCACCGCAAGTATCGCCAGGTCCTCGTAGAGGCGGCGATTGGCTGCGGCCACCAGACCGTCCTTGGCCCGCCCGACCATAAGGTAAAGTCCGGCATCGCGCACCGAGGGGGAGCGCGCGGCGGTCCAGACATGGGTTCGGCCGTGCCGCCCGGCTACTTCGCGAAACGACTCATGATTCGGTGAGGTCGCAAACCGGAACAGCTCCGAAGTTGCCATCGATGTGCCGGGCGGTTCGGTCCAGTCCTTGCCCTCGGGCGCGACGAGGATCGTGCCGTTCCTGTCGACGAGCAGAATCTGATTGTCGTTCGACAGCCGCTTGTCGTGGTCATCGGCGAATTTCTTCAGATTGAACGAGGCGAGCAGGATGAATTTCAGCTCTGCTGTTTCCGAGCGAACGGGATAGGCGATCTGCAACACGGAGGTCCCCGTCAACCGGCCGAACACAGGCTGGAGTGTGACGATGCCGTGTGCAACCAGCGCCCGCTTGAAATATTCGCGATCCCTGAGATCGAGCGTCTGGTCGGTTCGCAACGAGTCGCAGAACAGGCTGCCGTCCGGATTGATGGTCAAGATGCCGGTGTACCGCGGATACTCTTCGCGCACGGCGGACAGGAAGGCGGAGCAAGCCGCCTTGTCGCGCGTATCGAGGTCGCGGGCGCGGGCCAGACCATAGTGAAGCTGGGCCGTGCCCTGAATTTTCTCATCGAGATCGCTTGAGATATCGTTGGCGGTCGCCGACAGGCTGGCGCGTGCGGCTTCGATTTCGCTTGCGCGATTCTGCACGAAGCGCAGTCCCACAAGGATGGCCGGCACCAGCATCGCGGCGATAACCAGTATCAATAACCGTGTGCGCAGGCTCATCGGTGCGTCGTTCCGCGCTTAAATCAGCGGTTCGTGTTGCGATAGAATAACGTTGAATCTGCGTGCCATCTTAGACTCGTGCTGCAATATCCCTTAGGCGGGCATGAGTCCACTCGCGGAGAACTGTATCCCGGTCACCGTCGTCCCTGCGAACGCAGGGACCCATAACCACTGGCGGCAATAACTTGCACGCCGGTAGTTCCAACTTTTCCAACAACAACGGCCGCGGAGTATGGTCCCTGCGTTCGCAGGGACGACGAACAGCTGACGACAGCGAGACCTACGGTGTCCCGATCCCCAGTTCCTTCAGCGCGGCCAGCATCCGCTCCGGCGGCTGCATCTTGATTGTCAGCGCGGTGCCGGTCTCCAGCAGGCTCTTCAGGCTCGACAGGATTGCGGGCCAGCCTGTACGTCCGCCGGACAGGATGTCGTCGCTGATTTCCCGGTCATGCGATTGCAGCATCGTCAGTTTGACTACATCGCCGGCCTGCTCGATCTCGTAGGTGACGAGCGTCGGCCCGAGCTTTTCGAGCAGTGCCGGCCAGTTGACGTTGAAGGTGACGGTGAGCTTCCTCAGCGGTTCGCACTCGATCACCTCGCCCGAGATATGCAGGGCGCCGTCCGGGGTGCGCATGATGAAGGCGCCGCCGACCCTGAGATCGACCTCGACCGCCTGACCGGAGAAATACTGCCTGGAAAACTCCGCTTGCGTCAGTGCCTCCCACACTTTCTCCGGCGTCGAGGCGATGTAGATGGTGTAGACGATGGCGGGTTTGAAGTCTTTGATGTTCATGACACACCTTCGATGCCGAGAGCGGAAACCGGAATTTCGAGCGCAGTGCCGGATTCCAACAGGCTCTTGAGGCTGGACATAATGGCCGGCCATCCCTTGGAGATGCCGTCCAACAGCTTGCTGCCCTCCGCAAAACCTTCATGCGTGAGCGTGAGCTTCACTAATCTGCCGTGCTGCTCGATGGTGAAGACCACCTTCGTAGCCTTCTCGTTGCGGTATGCCTCGTTGGTCACGTGCTTGAAAGTGTAGGAGAGCCGCCGCGGCCGATCGGCCTCGAGAATCTCCCCGGTATCGGTCGTGGTGCCGTTCATGACCAGCGCCAGCGGCGAACCAACCTTCCAGTCGGACTTCAGCTCGGTGCCGAACCAGTAGCGTTTGGAGAACGCGCTGGACGTCAGTGCCTCCCACAATTTCTCCGGCGTGGTCTCGATATAGATGACGTAGACGAATTCCGGCTTACTCATCACGCTTCTCCAACCGTCGTTTCAACTCAGAGAGCGCGGAGAGTTTCCCGCGCTCGAATTTCTTGATCCAGCGTTCGCCGATCTGATGGATCGGAACCGGATTGAGGTAGTGCAGCTTCTCGCGGCCATGTCTCAGTGTCGTGACGAGGTTGGCCGCCTCGAGAATCCCAAGGTGCTTGGTGACGGCCTGCCGCGTCATGTCGAGGCCGTCGCAAAGTTCGTTCAGCGTCTGTCCGTTTCTGGCGTGAAGCCTGTCCAACAGCGAGCGCCGCGACGCGTCGGCAAGCGCTTTGAAGACCTCATCCATGGGGCAGATATTAGGCAACCAAAAGGTTGCATGTCAAGGGCGTGTGTTGGGCGCGGTCCACAGCCTGTGTTATCGTGCGGTCAGCCAGCGCAGACTGGCCTTAAACAGTCGGGGTGGAACATGAGTGGTCGCCTCAAACTCGCAGCCTCTTTCGCGATCTGTTTCCTTGCATCGTCAGGCATCGCTTTTGCGCAGCAACAAGTGATCGGGGCGCCGCCTGAAGCGCTCAACATGAAGCTGGTTGGAACCAGCGACCTGCAGGCGCGCAGCGCCTACCAGCCCACCATCCATCATCAGGGCGACCGCTGGATCGCCTATATCGGCCATCACGGCGGCAGCGACGAGATTCCCGCGCCGCTCAATCCGCAGACCGGCAAGACTGAGCCGAACGGCACGTCGATCGTCGACGTCACCGATCCCTCGCAGCCGAAATATCTGCGTCACCTGCCGGGCCAGGAGGGCAAATATGAAGGCGGCGGCGCGCAGATGGTGCGAATTTGCGACGGCAAGGCGCTGCCGAAGGGCGATCGCAACGCGGTCTATATGCTGCGCACCTACGGCGGCGAGGCGCATGAAATCTGGAACGTTGCCGATCCCGCCAGTCCCGTATTGATCAGGCGGATTGCGGGATTAAAGGACACGCACAAGAGCTGGTGGGAATGCGACACCGGCATTGCCTTCCTGGTGTCGGGCGCGCCGGACTGGCGCACGCGCCGCATGACGCAGGTCTATGATCTCTCCGATCCCGCGCACCCGCAAAAGATCCGCGATTTCGGTCTGCCCGGCCAGGAGCCGGGCTCGACCGGTGCAGTGCCGACCGAATTGCACGGGCCGATCTCGACGGGACCTTCCGGCAACCGGGTCTATTTCGGCTACGGCACCAACAAGGGCGGAATCTTGCAGATCGTCGATCGCGAGAAACTGCTTAACGGGCCCAAGGAGCCAACCCCGGACAATCTGCGGATCCCGGAAATTGCGCGGCTGACCATGTCGCCGTTCAACGGTGCGCATACGACGTTCCCGATGCCGGGCATGCAAATTGCGGAGTTCGCGCGCGACAAGGACGGCAAAACCCGCGATATCGTGATGATCGTCGATGAGGCGATTTTGAACGAATGCAACGAGCCGCGGCAGATGGTGTGGTTCGCTGACGTCACGGTCGAGAAGGCGCCGATGATGATCTCGAGCTACACCGTGCCGGAAGCGAGCGGAACGTTCTGCGAACGGGGCGGGCGGTTCGGCGCGCATTCTTCCAACGAGAGCATGGCACGGGTCTTCTACAAGAAGATGGCGTTCATCGCCTTCTTCAATGCCGGCGTCCGCGCGCTCGACATTCGCGATCCCTATCATCCCAGGGAAGTCGGCTATTTCATCCCGTCGATCACGGCCGCGACCGACAAGCGCTGCGTCAAGATCGACGGCAAGGATCGCTGCAAGGTCGCGATCCAGACCAACAATGTCGAAACCGACGAACGCGGCTACATCTACATCGTCGATCGCGCCAATACCGGTCTGCACATCCTGGAACTGACCGGCCCGGCGCGCGCCGTCGCCGGCCTGCCGTGATGAGGCGGTGATGCGCCGATGGCCGGTCATCGTTGTTGCGGCCGTGGCGCTCGGTGCGTTGTCGGGCGCCGCGGCCTACCAGCACATCGTGCCGCGCCAAGGTGAACAGAAAGACGAACAGCAAGGCGAACAGAAAGGCTCGTGGCAGGAGATCGCCTGGTCGTTCCCGCGCGATGGCTGGCCCGCGGGACGCGCCTTTCGTTGCCGCGGCGCGTCGTGTGGTGACGGCATCGAGGTATACGTTCGGCCGAAAATCGGCTTCTGCAACTGCGACCGCGGCGTCGCCGACGACGACGAAGTCGACCGCGTCGCGGATGTTGATTTGATCAGCCAATATTTCGTGCCGCTCGCGCCGGGCGAGGTCGTGCAGGTCGCCGATATGGCCGGGCGGACCAGGGCCTATGATCTCAAACCATCCGATGGTTCGCGGCGCGCTGCCATCGGCATTGCCGTCTCGCGCCGCTGCGACCTCCTCGTTGCCGTCGCGCACGGTAACGGTGACGCGTGGGAAACGCGGCGCGCGGCGCTGGCGTTGCTGGCGACCCGCGAAATGACGCGCTGGATGATGGCCGCGATGGAGGGGCGATGACGGTTGAGACGGGGAGAGGGAGCAGGAAGCGCGGCTTCCATCTTTCGCCCCCGCATGCATAATGACGTACCCGCTCTCCCACCGAGTTCTCGCATGTCCCTTCAGGTCTATCTCGCCTTTGTCGCCGCCTGCATTGCGCTCGCGCTGTTGCCGGGTCCCGTCGTCACGCTGCTGATCGCGAACGGCCTGCGGCACGGCACCCGCGCGGCGCTGATCAATTGCGCCGGCGCGCAAACTGGCCTCGCCATCGTGATCGGCATCGTCGCGGTCGGGCTGACGTCGCTGATGGCGACGATGGGCTACTGGTTCGACTGGGTGCGCTTTGCCGGCGCTGCCTATCTGATATGGCTCGGCATCAAGCTGATCTGGCAGCCTGCCGAAGGCGTCAACGCCGACGAGCCGCCACCGCCGCCGCGCGGCGGCTTCTTTCTGCAGGGGCTGCTGGTCCTGCTCTCCAATCCGAAGGTGCTGGTGTTCTTCGGCGCGTTCATTCCGCAGTTCATGGATATGGAGAAGGACCACTTCCCGCAGGTAGCGCTGCTCGGCGTCACCTTCATGATGATCGCGGCATCGACCGACGCGGTCTACGCGCTGCTGGCCGGACGCGCGCGAATGTTCTTCTCCAAGCAGCGGACGCGGCTGGTGTCGCGCGTCTCCGGCGGCTTCATGATCGGCGGCGGCATCTGGCTGGCACTGACGCGGGCGCGGTGAGCTCGCGGTCCAAGCGATGTAGCTAGTCCCGATCGGCCGCGAGTTGCAAGGGAACGCGACCTTCGCCTTGGCGAGACGCGATCAATTGCTGCTTGCGCAACATCTCCCCAATTTCCCCAAGTATCCGCGCCAGGCGATCCGCCCAGGCTTTCTCGCCGGCGGGATCCGAGATCAAATCCTGACGGATTTCGATCCCTGTATTCATCAGCCCGCGCGCCTCGCCATGCACGGGGATCGTGTAGTCGGTCTCGTCGCTGACCGCATAAGGCTCGTTGTCGCCAACCACCAGATCGCCCTCGGCGCGCAACGCTTGCAGCAAGCGCGGCGGCAGATGCTTGTCGCGGTGGTAGAGCGTGCCGATATGCCAGGGTCGTGCAATCCCGGCATAGACCGGCGTGAAACTGTGCAGCGATACCAGCACCGTCGGCATGGCAGCGTTTCCGCGCTGGTCGATGATCTCGTCGATGCGCCGGTGGTAGGGATCGAAGATCTGCGCCCGCCGTATCGCGGCGGCCTCGCGCGAAATGCCTTCATTGCCGGGGATCGTGGTCGCCTCGCTGATGCGTGGGATCGAGCTTGCGACGTGCGGCGGGCGGTTGCAGTCGACGACGAGCCGTGAGTAACGCTGCACGATCAGATGGGCATCGAGATGCTTTGAGAGCGCTTCCGCGACGCCGGCAATTCCGATGTCCCAGGCGATATGGCGTGTCAGTTCGCTCTCGGGCAGGCCGAGGTCGCCGAGCACGCGCGGAATGAGTCTTCCATAATGGTCGCATGTGAGCAGAAAGGGCGAGCGGCCTGCGGTGTTGTATTCGTGGACCGGAGGAACATCCTCGGCGCTGAGGAGCAGGGCGGGGCCGGCGGCGTCGTTCAACGTAGTTCCCTCGGGAGAGCGTTGCTGCTCGATGAGACGTATCAGAATCGATGATCGTTGACGATGCGCTCCGGATGCTTCCCCACAACGCCGTTTCGGCGACAGGCCGCCCGGCGGATTGCATCGCTTCGCGCGCAATGACATAGAAATTCCATGATTTCAGATCGACTGTTCGTCTACGGCACGCTGATGCGCGGCTTCGACCATCCGATGGCGCAGCTATTGTCGCGTAGTGCGGATTTTTTGGGCACCGCCACCTGCCGCGGCCGGCTTTATCTCATCAAGCATTATCCGGGGCTGGTGCTGTCGGATGACGCCAACGACGTCGTGTTCGGTGAGCTCTATCGTTTGCGCGATCGCGACGCGTTGCTGGCCGAGTTCGACATGTATGAGGCCTGTGGCGCCGGGTTTCCGGAACCGACCGAATACATCCGCCGCATGCTGCCGCTGTCGCTGCAAGACGGCACCGCCGGCGAGGCGTGGACCTATGTCTACAACTGGCCGGTCGCCGGCTTGCCGCGCATCGCCTCGGGGAAGTTTCTGGAGATGTAGGACGAGTCAGCCCGCATCCAGCCGCTCGCGCTCCAGCCGGATATCCACCTCGCGCTCGACATAGCGCCATTCCTCGGTCGCGCGCAGCGTGCGAACCAGCTCCTCGAATGCCTCCGCATGTGCGGGCGCGTATTCGAACCAGGTCAGGAAGTCGAAGGGCTCGCCGAGGTCCCGGCTGTGATAAAGCTGGCGGGCGATCGCCGGCAGGTATTTCAGGCTGTCGGCGATGTGGTGGGATCTATCCTCAAAGATCTGCCGCCGCTCCTCCTGCGTCAGCTCCCACCACGCCGCCGATTTCTTGATCGGGATCAGCGCCGCAAAGGTTGCCTCAGGTCGGCCGATCTCGGCCCGCACGGCGTCAAGCTGCGTCTTCTCGGCGCGCTCGGTATAGCGCAGATGGCTGGCGAAGCCGGCGAGCCGCCACGAGGTCGGCGAGGGCAGGATCGGCAGCGTGATCGACAGGGAATGCACGACCGACAGCGAAGGCGTCGGCGAAAGCGACGCGCCCTTGACCGGCGCAAACCGCGTCACCCGCCACGCCCCGCTCCTGCCACCCCGGAAGATCGCGAACATGCGGCTATGGAAGCGCGGAACCGGCGGCGATTCAAGCTGTCTCCGTCATTCCGCGTTCGTCCTTCGGACGCCCCAGAATGACGGATGGGGCTGTGAATAGCGGCGAGAAATCCGGCCGACTTCGCCTTTTAGCGGCCCGGCCCTATATCCATGGTCGGTTGGCACGGCCCTACGACTCGGCAAAACTCCACCCATGCGCTTCACGCCCCAATTTCTCGACGAACTGCGCGCCCGGCTTTCAGTTTCGGAAGTCGTGGGCCGGCGCGTCAAGCTGAAGAGAGCGGGGCGGGAGTTTAAGGGGCTGTCGCCGTTCCAACAGGAGAAGACACCCTCTTTCACGGTCAACGACCAGAAGCAGTTTTATCACTGCTTCTCGACCGGAAAGCACGGCAATATTTTCGACTTCGTCATGGAGACGGAAGGCGTCTCGTTTCCGGAGGCTGTCGAGCGCCTCGCCGCCATGGCCGGCCTGCCGTTGCCGGCGGCAACGCCAGATGCCGCGCGCCACGAGCAGCGCCGCAAGACGCTGCATGACGTGATGGAACTCGCGGCAAAATTCTTTGCCGATACGCTGGCCTCACGCAAC
The DNA here is from genome assembly GCF_036924675.1 of Bradyrhizobium sp. AZCC 1578. Taxonomy (NCBI): domain Bacteria; kingdom Pseudomonadati; phylum Pseudomonadota; class Alphaproteobacteria; order Hyphomicrobiales; family Nitrobacteraceae; genus Bradyrhizobium; species Bradyrhizobium sp. AZCC 1578. The sequence continues at coordinate 2,937,705 of NZ_JAZHRZ010000001.1, read as the reverse complement.
GGCGCCAAGGCGCGCGGCTATCTCGGCGACCGTGGCATTTCGTCGGCGACGCAATTGCAGTTTCGCCTCGGCTATGCCCCGGGCGAGCGTTTTGCGCTGAAGGAGCATCTGGGCGCGCAGGGCATTTCCACCGAGGACATGGTGGAAGCGGGGCTGCTCGTCGGCGGCGACGATATTCCCGTTCCTTACGACCGCTTCCGCGACCGCGTGATGTTTCCGATCGCCGACGCCAGAGGCCGCGTCATCGCCTTCGGCGGCCGCGCGCTGGAAAAGGACGTTTCGGCAAAATATTTGAACTCGCCGGAAACCCCGCTGTTTCACAAGGGCGACAATCTCTACAACCTTGGCCCCGCGCGACAGGCGGCGCATGACGGCTCGCCACTGATCGTGGTCGAAGGCTATGTCGATGTCATCGCCATGGTCACCGCAGGCTTTGCCGGCGCCGTCGCCCCGCTCGGCACCGCGCTCACCGAAAACCAGCTCGCACTGCTCTGGAAGATGGCGGACGAGCCGATCCTCTGCTTCGACGGCGATCGCGCCGGGCGAAAAGCAGCGTACCGCGCCGCCGACTTGGCGCTGCCCAATCTCGCGCCCGGCAAAAGCCTGCGCTTCGCGCTGCTGCCGGAGGGACAGGACCCCGATGACCTCGCCCGCACCGGGGGCCGGGTTGCGATCGAGGAGGTGATCGGCGCCGCGCGCGGGCTCGCCGACATGATCTGGTCGCGCGAGATCGAAGGCGGCACGTTTGCGACTCCCGAACGGCGCGCCGCGCTGGAAGCGCGGATCAACGAACTCTCTAACGGCATCCGCGACGAGGTCGTGCGTCGCTACTATCGCCAGGATCTCGCCGAGCGCCTGCAGCGCACCTTTGCGCCCGATGCCGGCCGCGGCGGTTACGGCCGCGGTAATTACCGGCCCGGCCGCCCCGAATCACCCCGCGCGTTTGCCCCGCGCGGAGCGAGCCCGGCCGGCCGATTCGCCCCCCGCGGCCGCCCGCTGGGGATAACTTCAGGAATCGCCCCCGGCCCCTACCAGGCGGCGAGCCCCCAGCTTGCGACCAGCCCGATCATGCGCGGCCAGCGCAGCGCGATGTCCCGCCGCGAGGCCTTGATCCTGCAATCCCTGATTAACCACCCTTGGCTGCTGCACGACCATCTGGAGGAGGTGGCTATGCTGGAACTGGCGCATCCCGAGGCCACCAAGCTCCGCGCCGGTATTATTACGGCCTTCGCCAACGACCATCATCATTCTCCCGACGTCGAGGAGCAGGCCGAGAAAATGCGCGCGGATCTCGAAGCGCGTGGATTAGGCGAGGTTCTTCAACGGGTTGAGCGAGCGATCACGACGGTGGCGGTGTGGGCCGCCCGCCCCGGCGCGGCGCGCGAGGACGTTTTGGCCACTTGGCAGCAACTCGTTGTCTTGCATCAGAAAACGCACGCCCTACTTAGGGAGAAGAAAGATGCCGAACTGGCATTGGCCGAGGAGACCAGCGAGGCCAATCTGGCGTGGCTGAAGGATGTCGGCGCCCGGCTGGACTCCCTCGATGGCACCGAGGCCCTGATTGAGGGTTTTGGCGAGCTTTCGGGCCGGTTCCGCAAAAGCGTTTGACGGTTAAAAAATGATGCGGAAGGCCTTGGCCGAGCCCGCGAAAAGACTCGCCAAATCCATGATTTGGCGGCAAAAACAGGGTTAAGCAAAGCTTAAGGGCCTTCGGGCTACGAAAGACAGAACCGGTGATGCGGAAGGCAGGGGTGGCGATGGTCTGCGCCGCCCTTTGCGCGTCGTAACCATGGTGCGGAAAAGCGGGTGCCGCTTTCGACCGATCATGCGAAGGCGAATGAACAGAGCAAGGTGACGATCGAACGACGTCATCTCGAACGAATTGAGTTGAAGAGCGCGGGCGGCGACGCACGCCCGCATGAAGCGCGTTTCGGGAGCTTGATGAATGGCCACCAAGGCAAAGACGCTGCAGGTTAAGGACAAGGAAAAAGACGACAAGGCAGCGGACGCCCCTGAGAAGGATAGCCCCGACGCGCCGTCGCCGTTGCTCGACCTGACGGATGCCGCGGTCAAGAAGATGATCAAGCAGGCCAAGAAGCGCGGCTTCGTGACCTTCGATCAGCTCAACGAAGTCTTGCCCTCCGACACCACCTCGCCGGAGCAGATCGAGGACATCATGTCGATGCTCTCGGACATGGGCATCAACGTCTCCGAGGCCGAAGAGGCCGATGAAGAGGCCGAGAAGGAAGAGGCCGACGACGACACCGACAACGAGCTTGTCGAGGTCACGGCGAAGGCTGTCACCGAGGTCAAGAAATCCGAACCCGGCGAGCGCACCGACGATCCCGTCCGCATGTATCTGCGCGAGATGGGCACGGTGGAATTGCTGTCGCGCGAAGGCGAAATCGCGATTGCGAAACGCATCGAGGCCGGCCGCGAGGCGATGATCGCGGGTCTCTGCGAAAGCCCCTTGACCTTCCAGGCCATCATCATCTGGCGCGATGAGCTCAACGAAGGAAAGATCTTCCTTCGCGACATCATCGATCTCGAAGCCACCTATGCTGGCCCCGACGCCAAGAACAACATGAACCCGGCAATGATCGCCGCCCCCGCGGGCGACGGCCAGGCCGCCAACGGCGAGGCCGCGCCCGCGCATGTCGCGCCGCCGGCTGCTCCCCCGTCGGCGACCCCGTTCCGCGCAGCGCCCGCGGGCGATGTGGAGACGGAAGAGAAGGATCCGGCGGAAGCCGCCGCCGAAGGCGACATGGATGACGACGAGTTCGAAAACCAGATGTCGCTGGCCGCGATCGAGGCCGAGCTGAAGCCGAAGGTAGTCGAGACCTTCGACAAGATCGCCTCCGAATACAAGAAGCTGCGGCGTCTTCAGGAGCAGGACATCGCCAACCAGCTTCAGAGCGAGTCGCTCTCGCCCTCGCAGGAGCGCAAGTACAAGAAGCTGAAGGACGAGATCATCGTCGAGGTGAAGTCGCTTCGCCTGAACCAGGCCCGCATCGACAGCCTCGTCGAGCAGCTCTACGACATCAACAAGAAGCTGGTCTCGTTCGAAGGCCGCCTCTTGCGCCTCGGCGACAGCCACGGCGTCGCACGCGAAGACTTTTTGCGCAACTACCAGGGCTCGGAGCTCGATCCGCGCTGGCTCAACCGCGTCTCGAAATTGTCGGCCAAGGGCTGGAAGAATTTCGTCCATCACGAGAAGGACCGCATCAAGGAGCTGCGCCACGAGATCCAGTCGCTGGCGGCGCTGACGGGTCTTGAGATCGGCGAATTCCGCAAGATCGTGCACGGCGTGCAGAAGGGCGAGCGCGAGGCGCGCCAGGCCAAGAAGGAAATGGTCGAGGCCAACCTGCGTCTCGTGATCTCGATCGCCAAGAAGTACACCAACCGCGGCCTGCAGTTCCTCGACCTGATCCAGGAAGGCAACATCGGGTTGATGAAGGCGGTCGACAAGTTCGAGTATCGCCGCGGCTACAAGTTCTCGACCTACGCCACGTGGTGGATCCGGCAGGCGATCACGCGCTCGATCGCCGACCAGGCCCGCACCATCCGCATCCCCGTGCACATGATCGAGACCATCAACAAGATCGTGCGCACGAGCCGCCAGATGCTCAACGAGATCGGCCGCGAGCCGACGCCGGAAGAGCTCGCCGAAAAGCTCGGCATGCCCCTGGAGAAGGTCCGCAAGGTCCTGAAGATCGCAAAAGAGCCGCTCTCGCTGGAGACGCCTGTCGGCGACGAGGAAGACTCACACCTCGGCGATTTCATCGAGGACAAGAACGCGATCCTGCCCATCGATGCGGCGATCCAGTCCAACCTGCGCGAAACCACCACGCGGGTCCTGGCCTCGCTCACCCCGCGCGAAGAACGCGTGCTCCGCATGCGCTTCGGTATCGGCATGAACACCGACCACACGCTGGAAGAAGTCGGCCAGCAGTTCTCGGTCACGAGAGAGCGCATCCGCCAGATCGAAGCCAAGGCGCTGCGCAAGCTGAAGCATCCGTCAAGAAGCCGGAAGCTGCGGAGCTTCCTCGATAACTAGTACTGCCTGTCATTGCCGGACTTGCTTGCTCGGCGAAGCCTCGGCGAAGACAGGATCCCGGGGGATCCATCGACAAAGAACGGCGGGCGAAAGCCCGCCGTTTTTGTTTGCTGAGGTCGCGCCAAATTCTCACGCCAGCGCCCGGGGCCACCCCTCTCCCCACCCTGCCCCGCAAGGGGGAGGGAGCCGTACCAGTCTGCTCACCTCACATCTTGGCTATCCCTGATGTGATTGGCACGAGTCAGGGACGCATCGGCGGTAGGGTTCCCTCTCCCCTTGCGGGAGAGGGTTAGGGAGGGGGTGCCGCTTGCTCCGCTGGTAGTTGAGCACGTGGACAACACCGCTCTCCGACGATCGCGACGTTGGTTGATGCAATCGGGCCTTGCCTGCGAGCCTACTTCTTCTTCGCCCCAACCCGGCTGATGCTCTTGATCGCCAGGGGCGCGCGGCCGGATTTCTCGGCGATTTCGCGGTCCTGCTCCATGATGTATCCGCGCGCCGGCTCGTCGCCGTCGAGCCCGCCGAGCAGCTCTGAAGGCACGCGCCGGTTGGAGCGTTGCGAGTCGTCTTCATAGACGACATTGAAAAAGGCGAACTCGCCTTTGGGATTGGTCCCGGGTTTCTTGGCCATGCGGGCTTGTCCTCGATAGAGCCGCCGCTGTCAAAGCAAATCACCCTCGCTGCGCGCCGATCTGCCCCGCGGCCACGCCGGTGAGGCGATTTGTCTATAACCGCCTTGCCGGCATACTGTTCGCCTGGAACAAGCGGAAAGGGCATTGGTGATGCCGGCAGCCTCCAACACCAAGAGCGACCTCGGACCGGTGCTGATGGCCTGCTGCCTTGCCATGCTGGGGGTGGGCGACAACAGCACGGCGATCATGGCGGCGCTTCCCGACATGAAGGGCAGCCTGCAGCTTGGTCCGGCGGAGCTCGAATGGGTGGTCAATGCCTATCTCCTGACCGCCGCCATCTTCATCATTGTCGGCGGCGGCGCGGCGGATCAGCTCGGCGCGCAAAGGTCCTCGATTGCCGGCATCGCCGTGTTCGCACTTGCGTCGCTGCTCATCGCGCTGGCGCCGGCCGGCTTCGTGGTGGTCGGCGCGCGGGCGCTGCAAGGGCTGGGAGCCGCGTTTGCCGTGGCCGGCACGCTTGCGGCGGTGACCGAAGCCGCACCTGACGAGCGGCGCCCGGAGGCGATCGGCGCCTGGACCGGTTTTCTGATGCTCGGCTTCAGCATCGGGCCGCTCGTCGGCGGAGCCGTGACGCATTACGCGGGCTGGCGCTTCATCTTCTGGCTGAACGTCATTGCGATGGTGCCCGCCGGCCTGATGCTGCTGCGGCATCCCGGCGCCGGCGGCCGGCGCGCGATTTCGATGGACTGGGGCGGACTTGGCCTTCTCGCACTCTTCATGGTGACGCTGATATCGGGATTGCAGGCGTTGGCACATGTCCGCACCAACCCGCTGTCTGCCATCGTCCCGCTTGCGCTGGCGGTGATCGCGTTTCCTCTATTGCTGCGGACGGAGACGCGGCGCCCTCAGCCGCTGGTCGACTTCGGCCTGTTCGCGAACCGGAATTTCGCGATTGCCGCCGGCCTCTTGTTTCTCGTGATGTTCGACATCATGACGCTGCTGCTTTACTACAACCTCTTTGCGCAGGCCGTTGATGGGCTTGGCATGTCCGCCGTAGCGGCGGGCCTTTCCCTTGTGCCGCTCTCGATTGCGCTGTTTGCCTTCGCGCGCGCGGCTCCCTTGATTGCAACGAGGATCGGTATGCGGCGCATGCTGACAGGCGGATCGCTCCTCCTCGCCGTCGGCTGCGCCATCATCTGGTTGTCGTTTCAGACGAACGCAACGTTCGCGCTGCTGATGCCCGGCCTGTTTGTCGCCGGCGCAGGGATAGCACTTGTCTACGCATCGGCGCCGCGACTCGGACTTGCGACACTGCCACCACTGCAGGCGGGAAAGGGCTCCGGCATGCTCAATTCGTGCAGCTTTCTCGGCGGCACGGTCGGGGTGACCTTTGGCGGTATCGTCTTCGCGCTGACCGGATTTCCCGGCGTGCTGGTGCTGCTAGGCATTTCAGCGCTGGCGAGCGCCATGCTCTGCCTTCGGCTGAACGCAGAATGAAACTGCACTTTATCTCGGCGAAATCTGCAAATCTTTGCCCAGCTTTGATCGTGATCCCTAGCCACGCTCCGCCGCGTGCATGACCTCGCAAAAGCGCCTGCCGTTTCCCCGCATCCCAACCCAAGCGCCGCCGCGATCTGGCCGCCGCTGCGCCCTTTCATCGCGGGCGAGCGTCGGCTCGGCCGCTTCATGGCCCGCCGTCGCTGGACTTCAGCGCTTTACGAATTCCTCCGCTTTGGCGTGAAGCAGGCATGGGCCTGCCTGTTCGGCGGCATCGCCGTTTTCCTGATGGTCGCAACCTGGCTCTTCTATCCGGCAAGCGCGCCGCTTGCCCGCTACGACCTTCTGTTTCTCTGCATGATCGCCGTTCAGGCCGCGCTGCTCGCGGGCCGGCTCGAGACTCTTGAGGAAGCGAAGGTGATCCTGATCTATCACGTCGTCGGAACGGCGATGGAAATCTTCAAGACCTCTGTTGGCTCCTGGATCTATCCGGAGCCCAATTTCTTCCGGATCGGCGGCGTGCCGCTGTTCTCCGGCTTCATGTATTCCTGCATCGGCAGTTATCTCTGCCGCGCGTGGCGGCTATTCGATTTCGAGTTCACCGGTCATCCGCAGCGCCTCGCGATGGTCGTGCTCAGCATCGCGATCTACGTCAACTTCTTCAGCCACCACTACATGATCGACCTGCGCTGGCTGCTGTTCGCCTGGGCCGCCTGGCTGCTCTTGCACACTCGCGTCTACTTCAAGGTTTGGCATGATCACCGTTCGATGCCGCTGCTGCTCGGGCTCGTGCTGGTCTCGCTCTTCATCTGGCTTTCGGAGAACATCGGCACGTTCACCAGAATCTGGCTCTATCCGTCACAGCGGCACGGCTGGTCGATGGTGTCCGTCGGCAAGCTCGGATCATGGTTTTTGCTGCTGATCATCAGCTACACGCTGGTGAGCCTGATCAATCCGCCGCGCAAGCGTGCGACCGGCATCCGCAGGAAATTCAAGCGCATGCCGGATTCTTGGCATCCCCGACCGTGAGGAAAACAATCGTGGCCGGCCGAATCTCGATCGAACCCGACGGCGATGTCACCGCGGCAAGCGGCGGAAGATCGTCATTTGGGCCGAGCTCCAAAACCGTTCCATTCAGCTTCACGCCGGCGCTTTGTAGATGATCCGCCGACAGCGTGTAACGCTCGCTGGCCGCGGGCAATCGCAGCTTTGCGGCGCTCGTCTTGTCCGTATTGATGGCGAGCAGTGTGACGGCGCCACGCATGCCTCGTCGGCAATGCGCGTAGAGGTGCACGCCAGCGTGCACGCCGGCGTCGAGAACGGTCGTGCCCATCAGTCTGCGCCAAAGCAGCGCCGCCCAGTAGTCTGGTCGCGGTCGCAACGTCGTCTCGTCAAGCAGGCCGTAGTCGCTGGCCGCCAGCGTGTTGTGCGCCACCATCTGGACGCCGGCCCTGGCAAGCCGGCCAAGTTGATCGAGATATCGGAACGTATCGAGGAAAGTGGAAGCCCAGGGATTGCCGCCGCAGGCGGCCTCGGCGGTTTCGGTCAGCCACATCGGCTTGTCAGGCGCAAACTCGTCCCGGAGCGATCGGTAGAACGAGAGCGTTTGCTCCGTGCTCTTAAGCCAGCTTTCCGAAAGTGCGGCCTCTGGTGTGGTCTGGCCCGGAATCCCGGAGCATCGTTGCGAGAGGGCGCCGTAGTGATGATAGGAAAAAGCATCGATGCCGGGACCGGATGCAGCAAGCAGATCCCGCGTACCAAGAAAATCGGAGCTGGATTGCGGGGGCGATTGTGACGCCGTTGTCTCGCCGATCGAACCGGGGCCCAGAACGATCACATCCGGTTCGCTGGCCCTGATGAAAGCAACAAAGGCTTTAAAGTCCCGCCCGTAGGCCGCCGCATCGTATCCTTTCGGCGCGCGCCCCATGGCGGCCAGCGTCGGCTCGTTCATGAACTCGGTGGCGGCAATTCTGCCGCCGATAGATCTGGTGTAGGCGAACAACCGACGCGCCTGATCGCTCCGCCATCGGCCTGCTGCGTCCCGGACACCGGGGCTTATGGCCATCGACGTCACGATTTCTGCGCTGACGGCGCGGGCAAAGTCGATCACGCTTTTCCAGCGCTCGCGGCTCAGCACCGCGCGGAAGCCGTCAGGCGGCGTCGCAGGCGTCGCATCGCTTTCTGCAAAGTAGGTGCTATTGGCCCAGGTGCCGCTGACGCGCAGGTAGGCGGGGGCCAGCGCGGCCGCCAAGATACGCAGCCGGCGGTTCGACAGGTCGATCGGCGCCCGATACGCGTAGTGATCGGGGTTCACGCCCGCCGGGACATTTTCGGCGTTACCGGCGCCCCGAGCAGATGGCGCCGAGGCACTCGTCCTGTAGGGTTTCCAGAACCGTCCGCCGGTGACCTCGACCATTTCTACATTGTACGATTGAAAGCGTTCGTCGATGGTGCCGAGACGGGGCAATCGTGAAGGGTCGATGGAAAGCGTTGGCGCCTGGGCGGCCGCATTCTGGCTTGCCAAGAGCGCGGCGATCACAATTGCCATTCCGACTTTTAAACCACTGGACCTGGGCATGGCCATTGTCCCTGGGAAGCGCCAAGGCGGGCGTCGGCCCACGCGTTGGCGTTACAGCGCCACCAATTCGACGCGGCGGTTCAACGAACGGCCGGCATATCGATCGATTCAAATTAGTCGCAATCATGGCCGTTTTCGAGATGGCCAAGGGCTAGCAGATTCTGCCCATGCATCTGCCGCAACTCTCGAAGCGCGGCTGAGGACGTGCTAGAAACCGATGCGTACTTGCAGTGCTCTCTCAGGAATGGTCTTTCCATGCTTCGTATCGCATTTGCTTTCAGCGCCACCGTCGCATTGTTCGCGTCCTTAAGCCCCCACGCCCACGCCGCCCAATGCGGCAGCTCGTCCGCTGGCTACGCCGCCTGGAAGCAGCAATTCGCCGCCGAAGCGCAGGCCAAGGGCATCGGCGCCTCCACAATCTCCGCCCTGATGGCGACGAACTATGCGCAAGCGACCATCAATGCCGACCGCGGCCAGCGCAGTTTCAATCTCTCGCTCGATCAGTTTCTGGCGAAGCGCGGGGCCACCACCATCGTCGCGAGGGGGAGGCAGCTCAAGCAATCGCAGGCCGCGCTGTTTGCCTCCATTCAGAGCCGCTATGGCGTGCCGCCGGGGCCGCTGCTTGCGATCTGGGGGATGGAGACCGGGTTCGGCAGCCAGCGCGGCAATCAGAACATGCTCGCCTCGATCGCGACGCTCGCCTATGACTGCCGGCGCTCGGCCTATTTCACCGAGCACCTCTACGCGGCGCTGCAATTGATCGATCGCGGCGCGCTCTCTGCCAGCCAGCGCGGCTCGATGCATGGCGAGGTCGGCCAGACGCAGTTCATGCCAAAGGCCATTTTGGCTTACGGTACCGGCAATCTCGAAAACTCGGCCAACGCGCTGATGTCGACCGCGAACTTTTTGAAGGCGCATGGCTGGCGCGCGGGCGCCGGCTATCAGCCGGGCGAGCCGAATTTTGCGGCCATCCAGGCCTGGAATGCCGCGGGCGTCTATCAGAAGGCGATCGCGCTGATGGGCCGCCAGATTGATGGTGGGGAGTAGCGGCCAGTTGCGGCGTCCCTGCGCACGCACTAGGGCATCTACACGTCTTGGGGACGCGACAGATTGACTCGGGGCGGCATGATGTGCGTTCGCCGCAGCGTTTTGTATGATTCTCTCTCTGGCGCTTTGATTCGAAGGAGCGCCAGAGATGCAGCAGGAACCGGATTTGTCCCTGGGTAAGTTTGGAGACGTTCGCCTCGATAAAAGGGGGCGGCGCTTCTCCGGGCTATGCTTTGCACGCGCAGTGTCTGTTTGCGCCAGATGGCGCAGGGCAACTGGGCCGCGAACATGGCGTTCTGGCGGTTTGTGAACAATCCGCAAGTCACGATCGACAAGCTGATTGAAGGCTGGAGCCTGCAGACGTCGATGGCGGTCAGCGGGCGTCATGTGCTGTCGATCCAGGACACCAGCGAGATCAACTTCCACACTCGTCCGGGACATCGGCGCGACTTGGGCAAGGTCGGCAAAGGCAATGCTCGCGGCGTGCTGCTGCATGCCATGATGGCGGTCGATGCCGATAGCGGGGTCTGTCTCGGGCTCACCGGCGGTGAGGTGTGGACGCGCAAGCGCAAGGCCAGGATCGCTCACGAGAAGCGCGCCTTGGCCGACAAGGAATCGGCGCGCTGGGTGACGACGGCTAAGCAAGGCTGCGAGGTTCTGGTCGCTGCTCGTATGATCACCGTCGTCAACGACCGCGAGGGGGATTTCTTTGCTCACTGGTCGCTGACACCCGCTGACAATGTCCACCTCCTGTCGCGCGCCATGCACGACCATGCGCTGGTCGATGGCGGCACGCTTTATCAGGCGGTCGCGCGGGCCCGCTTCTGCGACAAGGCGGTGATCGATCTACCAAAGCGAATGGATCGCCACGGTCGCCAGGCCCACCTCTCCATGCGCCTGGGAACCGTTGTGCTCAAACGACCGCAGCGCCCCGGCGTGAAAGACCTGCCACAGGGCGTCAAAGTCAGCTTCGTGGAGGTCGTCGAGTTGCACCCCCCGAAGAGCGCCAAGCCCATTCATTGGTTGCTCCTGACCACTCATCCGGTCGTCACCGCCGCCGATGCCTGGCGGATCGTCTCCTGGTACAAGCAGCGCTGGATCATCGAACAGCTCTTTCGCTCGCTGAAGAGCCAGGGTCTGCGCATCGAGGATAGTCAGCTCGACAGCGCTGAAGGCCTGATCAAACTCGTGGCGATCGCCACCAGAGTAGCATGTATCGTCATCCAGCTCGTTCAAGCCCGCAATGGCGGCGAACAATTGCAGGTCGAATTTGTGTTCACGCCGGACGAGATCGAAGCGCTCAAGGCCATCAACAAAACCCTGAAAGGCCGCACCGAGCTCCAGAAGAACCACCATCGCCCCAACACTGTCGCCTGGGCGGCATGGATCATCGCAAAGCTCGGCGGATGGACCGGTTACGCCTCTCATCGCCCACCTGGACCAATCACCTTCCACATGGGAATGGCTCGCTTCCAACTCCTCGTATATGGCCCGGCAAGCGTGTAGATGCCCTAGTGCGTTCGCAGGGACCCATAACCACAGGCGGCGATTGTTGAAGCCAAGCCGTCAACCAGTCCGCTTTAACAATATCGGCCGCGGCGTATGGGTCCCCGCGTGCGCGGGGACGACGAGGTTTCGTGTGCCGCTTTCCCGTGGCATGATTAGCCCGAGACGCAACAAGGGATTCGCATGCGCATATTTCGTTGGGCCATTTTTCTCGGCGCCGTCATCTTCTCCACCCCCACTTACGCCGCCCGCTGTGGCGGCGATTTCAACACCTTCGTATCGGCGATGGCGGCGGAGGCGCAGGCGGCCGGAGTGTCGCAGGCGGTGATCAGTCAGGCGTTCGCGGGCATCACGCAGGATCCGGCGGTGCTCGCTTTCGACCGCCGCCAGCGCGGCACCTTCAACAAGACGTTCGAGCAATATGTCTCGACCCGCGTCGGCCCCGGACGCATCAACATCGGGCGGCAGATGCTGCTGAGGCACGCGTCACTGCTGGCCCGCATCGAGCAGAAGTTCGGTGTGCCGCCGCAGATCATCGTCGCGATCTGGGGGCTGGAGAGCGATTACGGCAAGGGCGACATCGGCAAGATGCCGGTGGTCCGCACGCTGATGACCATGGCCCATGATTGCCGCCGCACCGAACTGTTTCAGGGCGAATTGCTGGCCGCGCTGAAGATCGTGCAGCGCGGCGATCTCCCGCTGCGCGACCTGATCGGCGCCTTCGCCGGCGAGATCGGCCAGACGCAATTTTTGCCGTCGTCCTACATCAAATACGGTGTCGATTTCGACGGCAACGGCCATGTCGACCTGCGCCACAGCGTGCCCGACGTGCTCGCCTCCACCGCGAACCTGCTGCACGTGTCGGGCTTCAAGCCCGGCGCGCCATACGGCGAAGGCACCGCGAATTTCGAAGCCATGCGGGAGTGGAACAGGGCGACGATCTACCGCAAGACGATTGGGTATTTTGCGGATCGTCTGGCGGGGCGGTGACGAAGATGCAAGCCTCGGGCGAGATGCGTCGCGAGAACGCGGATGTATGTCAGCTCGTCGATCTCAAACATGAAAATCTTCCGTCGTCCCTGCGAACGCAGGGACCCATAGCCACCGGCCGAAGTTGTTTTGCGAGGTCGTAGTTAACTTGTCTTTTGTAACAAGAACTGCCGCGGCGTATGGGTCCCTGCGTTCGCAGGGACGACATTTGATAGATCGCGCGCCACCTCAAGCTCACTTCCCCTTCTCCTCCGCCACCCTCCCGATCCGCTTCGCCAACACCGCCCAATAGGTCGCCGGGCGAAACCGCTGCAAGAGGTCCATGAACTTCGCGTCGTTGCCGATCAGAATGCGCGGCTGGTTTTTCTCGATGCCGAGAATGATGCGTTGCGCCGCGGCCGGCGGCGTGGTCCTGGCGATCGCGTCGAAACGTTCGATCGATTCGGCGCGGCGCGCATTGTCGGCGATGCCGTTGCCGGTGCGGGAGTTGCGCACGATGTTGGTCAGGACCCCGCCGGGATGCACCACCGAGAGCTTCACCGGGCTGTTCGCCATCGCGAGCTCATGCCGCAGGCTTTCCGAAAATCCGCGCACCGCGAACTTGGCGGCGCAATAGGCGGTCTGGCCGGGCGGGGCGACGATGCCGAAGATCGAGGAGAGGTTGACGATATGCGCCTCGGGCTGCTTCGATAGATGCGGCAGGAAAGCGCGCGTTCCGTGCACCACGCCCCAGAAGTTGATGTTGATCAGCCATTCCATCTGCGCCTGGTCGACCTCGTTGAAGGCACCGAGCAGCGCGACGCCGGCATTGTTGATGACGATGTTCAGCTCCGGATGCGCGGCGATTGCCGCGTCGGCAAACTCCCGGATCTGGGCGGGCTCGCCGACGTCGACGCGGTGGATCGTTACCTTGCGCTTGTTCGCTTTTCCGATCTCGGCAGCCACCTGCTGCAACCCGGCCTCGTCGCGGTCGGCGAGCGCGAGATCGCAGCCGCGCGCGGCCAGTTCCAGCGCCAGCGCGCGGCCGATGCCGCTGGCGGCGCCGGTCACGGCGGCCGTGCTTCCAGATATCGCAGTCATGTCGGATCGAACTCCTTGCAGGTCGAAAACAGGTAGGTTCCCGCAAACTTTCGCAAATTGGAACCGAACCATAAAGCGGTTTCCGCGCTTAGTGTCGAATACCCGACAGAGGGGCGGCATCGCCAGCCGACGCGATCCTGAGAGGAGGCTCACATGGGACAATCCAAACCCCATCGCGCAACGGCCCTCATTGTCGAGGACGACCCGATGCAGCGGAACATGATCTGCCTGCTGCTGGAGGAGAGTGAGGTCGATGTCATCGAATGCGAGAGCGCCGAGGCCGCTGAACTGGTGCTGGAGCGCGCTGCCGGCAGTCTGGTCTTGATGATGACCGACGTGCAGCTTGCCGGCAACATGGACGGTGTCGAACTCGCGCACATCGCAAGGAAGTACAATCCCGAGATGGGCGTGATCGTCACCTCGGGCAAGCCGCTGCATCAGGAATTGCCCGACGGCGTGCAGTTCTGGGCCAAGCCCTGGGCGCCGCTCGACGTGATCCGCGAGGCGGAGCGCATGGTCTATCAACGAGAGCACGGCGGCGGACCGCGCCCGTGAGCGCCGCCGCCCTGCTTTCGCGCCAAATGTCGTCGTGTTAATAGCAGGGCATGACCCTGTCGTTCCTGTTGACCTCGCTGATCGTGGTCGCTTCCCCCGGCACCGGCGTGCTGTACACGCTGGCGGTGGCGCTGACGCTGGGCGCGCGGCCCGGTACCGCGGCGGCCTTCGGCTGCACCCTCGGCATCGTGCCGCATATGCTGGCCGCCATGCTCGGGCTCGCCGCCGTGCTGCACACCAGTGCTCTGGCTTTTGCCGCGCTGAAATGGTGCGGCGTGGCGTATCTGCTCTACATGGCCTGGCAGGCGTTGCGCGAGACGGGCGCGCTTGCCATCGACACGCGCCCGGCCGCGAAGGCGCGCTCCAGCCGGCGCGTCATCGTGACCGCCGTCCTGGTCAACATCCTCAATCCAAAGCTCTCGATCTTCTTCCTGGCCTTCCTGCCGCAATTCGTTGCGCTCGACGAGCCGCATCCGCTGGCGCGGATGCTGGAATTGAGCGCAGCGTTCATGGCGATGACGTTTGCGGTGTTCGCGCTCTACGGCCTCTTTGCGGCCGCGATGCGCGACCGCGTCATCACCCGGCCGAAGGTGATGGCATGGCTGCGCCGCAGCTTTGCGGCGGGATTTGCCGCGCTCGGGGCGAAGCTGGCGCTTGCGGAGCGGTGACGCCTGCGCCGCGCGCGGCGACAATCCGAACATTGCCCTTCCGTCGTCCCTGCGAACGCAGGGACCCATACGCCGCGGCTTCTCTTCGGGCACCGCGGCGGACATCTTCATCTATTACGAAGGATTGTGGTTATGGGTCCCTGCGTCCGCAGGGACGACGGCGAATAGATTCGGAATCAAAAAGGCGGACCCGCGGCCCGCCATTCTCCAAAACTAACCCGGAGTTGGGAGCCCGGGCGGAGCTGAGCACTCCACCCGGGCCGAAATTCACTTCTTCTTCGACTTCTTGGCCTTCTTGGCCTTCGCCTTTTTCGCCTTCTTCGCTTTCTTAGCCATAGTATCCTCTCAAGGTTTTCATGGATTGAAACGCGACACCGAGGCATGCTTGGCGGAGGGCCAGCCTCGCAACATCCTCGCACACGATCCCAGCAGATTCGCAGGCTGCTGCCGCGTGCCGTCATGGCGGTGTCATCACGTTATCCACAGTTGTTATGCATTTTGATGCGATTTTTGCCGAAACGAGCATCGCCGCTGCCGCTCGCATGCGCGCGCATCATGCTTAACGATGTCCGAACGCGCGCGATCTTCATCAATTCAAAACCACGGTTTGGATTGGCCGGCGGCCCTCAGGGTCCGTTAAGCGGCGCAGATGCATTTTGTCCGTAAGACGACGGGGATTGTCGTGGGAGAAGGCTGGCGCGCGAAAGTCCCAGGCGGTCGTGAGATAACAGGGGAGACGGGACGCGCGCGCGTCCTGAGTTCGCGATGCTGAGCGTTCCTACGCTGTGGACGGTGTTCGTCATCAATTTTCTCGCGCTGGGCCTGATCTGGGCCTACGTCATGCGATGCTATCCGTCGTTCGAGGCCGCGCGGTTCTGGACCGGCTCGGCGTTCACGGCGGCGGCGGGCGCTGCGATGGCGATGCTGCGCGTAGTCTTCCCGGATTCTCTCGTGCCGTTGCTGTTCGCCGGCACCACGCTGGTACTGGCGATCTGCCTTGCCACGATGGGAATTCAGAAATTCTTCACCCGGCCCGTTTCGTGGCTTCGCACCGCGTTGACCACCGGCTTTGCCTTTGTCGGTCTGTCCTTTTTCATTTTTGTCTACGACAGCGTGCCAGCGCGGATGACCGTCTTTACGATCGCCCAAGTACTGCCGATGGCGATGGGCCTGAAGCTGTTGCTGACTCCGCACGAAGGGCGCGCCAATCCGGGCGCCCGGCTGGCCGGCGTCGTCACCATCATCATCATGATCATTCTCGCGGCTCGGTTGACCGGCGCGGTCACCGGCATGGGGCCCGGCTTCTCCTACATGCATTTCACCCCGGCGCAGTCGGTCGTCATCCTGGTGCTGGTGTTCCTGTCGATGTCGCTGAATTTCGGCTTCCTGCTGATGGCGATGGACCGGTTGCGCAACGAGGTCGCGGATCTGGCGCTGCTCGATGACCTTACCGGCGTCGGCAATCGCCGTTATCTGGTGCAGCGGCTCACGGAAGAGTGCGCGCGCTCCGAACGCAGCGGTCAGCCCTTCGCGCTGTTGGTGATCGATCTCGACGGCTTCAAGGGCATCAACGATACCTACGGTCACGCCGCGGGCGACGCCTGCCTGCAGCATTTCACCCTGATGGCGCAAACCCGGCTGCGGCCCGGCGACATGCTGGCACGCACCGGCGGCGACGAGTTCTGCATCGTGTTGCCGTCCTCGACGCTGCGCGAGGGCGCGATGATCGCGCGCCGCGTACTGGAGGTCTGCCGCGCGGACGCCGAACAATGCACCGGCAACGACATTCCGATCGCCGTCTCGATCGGCGTCGCCCAATGGACCCGCGAGATGGGCGGCTTCCCCGATCGCCTGATCGCTGCCGCCGACCACGCGCTGTACGACGTCAAGAAGGCCGGCCGAAACGGCTTTGCTGTCTACGATCCGGCGCCGCCGCTGGTGCCTGAAGCCGAAACGGCCGCGGACGTGGCCCTCCGCAAGCGGGCCTGAGGCGTGCTACTAAGGTTCGTCACTGGACCTCGGTCATGAATTTTCGCGTCGTCGCGGCGGTATTGTTCGCTCTGTCGCTTCCTGCTTGCGCCTGCGCGCAATCGCCCGACCTCGCCGCGATCGCGCGTTCGTCGGGCACGCCGGATATTCCCGGCTTGAAGATGGTCTGGCTGGCGCCATGGGGCGATCTCGCAAAGGCCCATCCCTGGCGCAACATCATCGTGCATCAGACCGAGGGGCCGGCTGGCTCCGCGCGCGGTGGCGCGCTGGCGCAATCGAAGGACCCGACGCGGCGCGGCGTCATGGTATGGGTCGAAACCGACGGCACGGTGTACTGGGCGGTCGGCGAACATCTCGTTCCGACGCATGGCGACGGCGCCAACCGCAACGACAACAAGTACATCGACAACGGCCCGACCTATCGCCAGGTGGTCGGCAGCAATTCAGTCGGCGTCGAATTCGCCGGCAATTATCCTGATGTGACGCGGGGCCCGACGGATGCGCAAGTAGCGGCGTGGCGAATCCTGGTGAAGGTGCTGCGCGCCCGTTACGGCATTCCCATCGATCGCGTCTATGCGCACAACTGGATCGACTTCAAGGACGCGCGCTATTGCGAAGGCTGTGCCCTGGCCAAGATGGCGCGGGAGTGGGAGGAGTAGGCGGGCTGCATCAAGCTTGTCGCCCCTGCGAACGCAGGGGCCCATAACCACTGCACTTCGTCGTTGAAGCAAAGCCTTCTCCGCATGTGCCATTTCCGCGGGCCGCGGCGTATGGGTCCCTGCGCCAAGTGCGCGATTGCGCACGGAGGCAGGGACGACAGCGTGGTGGAGCAGCACCCCCAAAAACAAAAAGCCGGCGTTGCCGCCGGCTTTCGTTACTTGATACCTCTGCCGCGAATTAGTGCGCGGCTTCGAGTTCGGCTTCCTGCCGGGCAATCGTGCCCTTGACGGCCGACTGCACCTTTTCGAAAGCGCGGACCTCGATCTGCCGCACGCGTTCGCGCGAGACGCCGAATTCGGCGGCGAGGTCTTCCAGCGTCATCGGCTCTTCCGCCAGGCGCCGCGCCTCGAAGATGCGGCGTTCGCGCGGGTTGAGCACGCCGATGGCGCCGTTCAACGCCTGACGGCGATGATCGAACTCCTCGTGCTCGGCCATCACGGCTTCCTGGTTGGGCGAGTTGTCGACCAGCCAGTCCTGCCATTCGCCGGCTTCGCCGTCGTCGCGGATCGGCGCGTTGAGCGACGCGTCGCCGCCGAGACGGCGGTTCATGTCGATCACGTCCTGATCCGTCACGCCGAGACGCTTGGCAATCAGCTTTACCTGATCGGGGCGGAGATCACCCTCGTCCAGCGCAGAGATCTTGCTCTTCGCCTTGCGCAGGTTGAAGAAGAGCTTCTTCTGGTTCGCGGTGGTTCCCATTTTCACGAGCGACCATGAACGCAGAATGTACTCTTGAATCGAGGCCTTGATCCACCACATGGCGTAGGTGGCGAGACGAAAACCCTTCTCGGGCTCGAACCGCTTGACCGCCTGCATCAGGCCGACATTGCCCTCTGAAACGACTTCAGAGATCGGCAAGCCGTAGCCGCGATAGCCCATGGCGATCTTGGCCACGAGCCGGAGATGGCTGGTGACAAGGTGATGTGCCGCGTCGCGATCGTCATGCTCGCGCCAGCGTTTGGCGAGCATGTATTCCTGCTGGGGTTCCAGCATCGGAAATTTGCGGATCTCGGCGAGGTATCTAGAGAGACCGGATTCTCCATTGAGAACCGGTAACGTAGCTGTACGGGCCATTTGAGCGCCCTCCAGTGGTTCAGGCCCCCGATAGCGGCGGGCCCGGCAGGTGATCGCTGTGTTAAAGCCAATCAGGCTGCGATGTTCCGCGTTGGATATTCAACGCATATGCAACATAGCAAAAAACGAACAAATAGGGAAGGAATGCTGACGTCACGTCCCCGTGTGGCAGCCATAAGCTATTGGCATAGCTTAAGTTTCCTGAAAGGCCTGCGTCATAGGGCCGCTTCCAGGGCGTTTTGCAGAAGGATGAGATCCTCCGGCAGGGGCGCCTCCCAATGCAAAAGTTCTCCGGTTCGGGGGTGTTCCAGGGCAAGCAGATAAGCGTGCAACGCCTGCCGGCCGAGGGCGGCCAGCGCCGCCTGGCCCTCGGGGCCGAGGTGGCGCGCCTTGGTCTTGAAGTGTGGGCCATAGACGGCATCGCCCATCAGGGGGTGGCCGATATGGGCAAGGTGCACCCGGATCTGATGGGTCCGCCCGGTCTCGAGCTGGCAGGCGAGGAGGGAAGCGACCGGTTTGCCGTCGCGCCCCTGATAGGCCGCCTGCAATACCCAATGGGTGACGGCCTCGCGTCCGCCCGGGCGCACCGCCATTTTTTCGCGGGCGTACGGATGCCGGTCGATCGGGGCGGTGACCGTGCCGCGCTGGCGGTTGGGCACGCCCCAGATGAAGGCCATGTAGCCGCGCTGCATCGGACCGGTGCGGCCGTGATCGGCGAATTGCACGGTCAGCGATTGATGGGCGTGGTCGTTCTTGGCAACCACCATCAGGCCCGTCGTGTCCTTGTCGAGCCGGTGCACGATGCCCGGCCGCCGTACGCCGCCGATGCCGGAAAGGCTGGCGCCGCAATGCGCGATCAATGCATTTACCAGCGTGCCGCTTTCGTGGCCGGCGGCCGGATGCACGACCAGCCCCTTGGGCTTGTCGATGACGATGATGTCGTCGTCCTCATAGACGATATCGAGCGCGATATCCTCGCCCAAAGGCTCCGGCGGAGCGGCTTCGGGGACATCGATTGTGATCGTATCGCCTCGCGCGACATGATAAGCGGGGTCGCGGATGGGGGCGCCCTTGACGGTGACGGAACCGGCCAGGATCAGCGCCTTCAACCGCGAGCGCGACAGTTCCGGGCGGAGCACCGCGAGCACGCGGTCGAGGCGGGGCGATCCCTCGTCGCCGCCGACGGTGACCTCCAGCCTTTGACCGCCGTTCGATGATCTCTGTTCCATCATGTTTGACGCATGATCCTCTCGGAAAACCGGTTTCCACTTTTCCGGATCATGCTCTAAAGAGCCTTGCATGACCGATACCGTTGCGCCCGAACCGACCCCCGAACAGGCCGCGCTGATCGCGCGGGTGCGGCGGATGATGCTGATCGCGGGCCTGACCTCGGCGCTCGCGGTGGCCGTGGTCCTGATCGCCGTCGGGTACCGTCTTTACCGCGGCGAGGGAAGCCCCACCCCTGGCACGACGGACATCACGGAAACCCTGCCCAGGGGCGCCCGCATCGTCTCGACGGCGGTGGCCGGCGAGCGGCTGGTGCTGACGCTGGATATAAGCGGGGCGACCGAAATCCGCACTTTCGACGCCAAGACGCTGAAACCCGCCGGAAAGCTCAAATTCGTCAATGAACCCTGAGGCCGGGCGGATCGGGTGTGCGCCGGGTCGGCACGAGGACCCGAAGCAACAGGGTTAACCACCCGTGCGAAGGCTTCAGACTTGCCTTGCCGACCGCACATTTCGAGGCTATTCCCTGAAGCACACGCTCCCTTCGTCTAGCGGTTAGGACGCGGCCCTCTCAAGGCTGAAACAGGGGTTCGATTCCCCTAGGGAGCGCCATGATTTCAATGACTTAGCAAGATCTTCACCGCGCGAGTCCAACGCGAGTCCAATATCCGGGCAGGCGCTCGGAAGACGCTGCGCAACGCGCGCATCCATCGCACAAAATCCGAAGTGGTGCTCCCCGAGAGCCTTTGGAAGGTCGCTGAAGGGGCACCCGATCTGTGCGCGAAGAAGCCCGCCGGGTCGCGGCCGCGTCTCATATGGCTTTCTGAAACCTCTGCATCGGCGCATCCAAGCGCTATTGCCCAAATTGAGCAGAGTGAGCCAATCCCATTAGCCCCTGACTACGAATCTGGGGGTCAGAGGTTCGAATCCTTTCGGGCGCGCCAACACTTAGCTACTACTTACCGTGCAAGAATTATTGGCCTTTTACGGGATTTGCAAGGAAGCCGAAGGTAGCCGGCTTAGTAGCCACCGAAGGGTCTGGAGCATACGCGAGCCTTTCAGGGGTCACAGGTTCGAGTCCTTGTTTGCGGCCCCAGCACTTAGCTGAAAATTCGGTGAACCCAATCTACGGCGGGGGCAGGCTGGGGGTAAGGCGCGTGGGACATCAAAAAATTACCTCGGCGAGGTATTCCCGCAACAAAGTACCGAGAACAAACTAACCAACACAAGCTGGAACCTGCCAAGTTTGTGTTCGCATATTGGGGATTCCGAGTGAGATTTTAATGGTTAACCCGTTCGCGCCTAGTTCTCCAGCGGCAGCCCCTCTCGATCCTAAAAGACTTCTTACCCCCATACTGGACCGGCGTGATTCGCGCACCGTGCGCGAGCAATTGGCGTGCCGAATGCCATACGGATCACGGAAGGGGTGGTCGGACTGCATTCGGGGTGAGTGTCCCCAATCTTCGCGCCACAGGACTTCGCCGCATCAACTCCGCTAAACACAGCCGTGGACATCAATTGGCCCCGCACCCTGGACGCGACGAAATTCACGGGGACCCGCTGAGGGAGTAACGAAAGCCAGCTGGCCGCTTTTTGAGAGAACGAGGCGCGCGTGGCCTAACCTGCACATGGGTGCGCGAGCGTCCTACCACAGCGACGCCTCGGCCTGACGCCCATCTGAATGTCTATATTCCCGACCACGTATTCGATCCTTTCGTGAAGAACGCGCACCGCGTCCCGCCGAAGGGCTGCGTTGCCTGCGATGCCGAGGCAATCTGGATTCAGTCCGTCGGCAGCAGCGGCGAATATTATGAGCGGCGCCGAGAATACTACTCAAGAGTACGCACCCGTGCGCTCGTTTAACGATCAAACGGCAGCAGAATTCGCAGGGCAGAACCCTGCGTAAGCGATGTGGTATGTCCCAAGACATCTCTATCGCAGCACGGAGCCGTGCCGCGCAGACCGAGAGCGCGATCGCCGCTGCCATACCCTTCAGAGGTTTGACCCAAAGGTAGGAGCGAACGCGTCGCCATTTTGCGGCGCAACGAGGCAGCTCATCTACAAGTATTCCACTAGCAGGAGTTGCCGAAACTGCAACAGCGGGTAGTATCCCAATAACATTGCAAGTCTGCAGATTTTAAAAGCCCGGAATTGTTAGCGAATGGTCAGCTTTCCGTTGCCTGCCAAGCTGCTCAAGCGGATTGCCGAAATTCCGGGAGAGCGCGATAGCATCGTACTGTGTCCCGATTTCGAAATGGGGACGTGGCGCTACCGGCAGCTTGCAGAGCATTTGTTCGATTGGTTGCCAGATGTCGCACTTAGGCCGAAAGAACGGGAAGCATTCTTGTTCGAACCAAGTAAAACGCTCGCGCGTTCTTGCCGACGCTTGTTCGATACTGATGATCCCTCAAAGCGCGGCGAGGTCGGTGAAATTCTGCTCCATGCAGCATGTCGGCAGGAGTTCGGCACAGCGCCCTTCGTTGCGCGCCTTTTCTACAAGATGCGTACAAACGACAGTGTAACAAGCGTTGACGTTGTGCACGTACTAATGAACGAAGAGGGGCAGCTTGAGCT
Source organism: Bradyrhizobium sp. AZCC 1578 (assembly GCF_036924675.1). Taxonomy (NCBI): domain Bacteria; kingdom Pseudomonadati; phylum Pseudomonadota; class Alphaproteobacteria; order Hyphomicrobiales; family Nitrobacteraceae; genus Bradyrhizobium; species Bradyrhizobium sp. AZCC 1578. The sequence continues at coordinate 2,915,511 of NZ_JAZHRZ010000001.1, read as the reverse complement.
TTGGCTCGGAGAGGCAAAGCTGTACGATGACGTTCAAGCTGCCCGGTACAAAGCGCTCGCTTCCGTCGAGCCCCTCTGGAGTCCTGATTTCCTCACGGAAATGAAGGCTCTGATCGGGCCGAAGATTGATGAACATGCTCCTTATGAAAGAGAACTTGCTTGGCTCTTCGAGGAAGAAACCTCACTTGACCAAATCATAAAGCGCATCGTGGTCCCGATCTGCATCGCGGCTGATTTCGACGCTACAAAGCTATCTAGCGAACGGAGCAAGGAATACTTATCGTCAGTAACAGATGAACTGAACGCCGCTAAAAAATATTTTGCCGAGCGCATTCCGGCAGAAGTTAATTTTGTCGTGATCTTCATCCCGCTCGATTGCAAGGGCAAACTCGAGTCAGCCGTCAACCGTCGAGTTCAATCCTTCCTATGACCCATAACGAGTTGCTGCTTCGATTCGCTAAAACGGACTACACAAGCGATGACATCTTCTCGCTAGCCCGCTCAGTGGCGTATTTCTTTCAGAGGTCCGACAGCAATCGGGCGGATGCTTTAGACTTAATAATTCGCCTTCTTGACCGTCGAGCGGAGTTCGATAAGAAGCTGCCCGGCGTTGGCAGTATGATTGACGCAATTGCGCGTGAAGCCGGTCTATATCCATATATCGTCGGGCGTAGTGCAAACTGGCGCGATGAGCTTGCTATCGAAACTATGCGAGCGCCGGGGCTTCCCGATATCGTTTTCCATATCGAACAGGCAGTAGTTTTTCATAAACTCGCAGAGGGACGAAGCGTCATTCTCTCGGCTCCAACTAGCTTCGGGAAAAGCCTTCTAATCGATGCGTTGGTGGCCTATCGCGCTCCGACGACTGTTGTTGCCGTCGTGCCGACAATAGCACTTCTAGATGAGTTTCGTCGCAGAATGGAGCAACGGTTTCCTGACTATCAAGTTATTACTCGGAGCGCTGAACAGCGTTCGACTAAACAGGCAATTTTCATAGGAACTCAAGAGCGATTATTAGAACGGGAAGACCTAGATCGGATCGATCTCTTCATCATCGATGAATTTTACAAACTTGACTTGGATCGTAACGACAAACGATCACTAGCGCTAAATACAATCCTTGCCCGGTACGGAAAACGAGCAAAGCAGATTTACTTCCTCGGACCGTCGATAGACGATGTCCCAAACGCCGCGAACTTCCGTCCGGGCGTGGAGTTCATCAAAACAAGGTACAGCCCCGTAACGGCGGATATCATCGACAGAACGGACGTTGGTCCAAGCCCTGAAAAGCTGGTCGAGGACCTTGTCTCCGTCGGACGCGCCAGCTCTCTAATCTACGTGCAATCACCGCCAGCGGCCGCACGTCTCGCAGATCATCTAATCAAGTCGAAATTGATCCGCCATTCGGAATTTTGCGTGAGTCTGTCCGAATGGCTGCGTGAAAACTTTCACCCTGAATGGATATTGGCGGGCGCAGTCGCTAAAGGCATAGGAATACATCACGGTCGAATTCCTCGCTCAATCGCTCATCTGATGATTTCGCTTTTCAACCAAACTGACATCGCCGCGATAATCTGCACATCTTCGATGATCGAAGGCATTAACACCGCAGCTGAAAACGTATTTATATATGATCGCAATATTAGCACGAGCAAGCTAGATCGCTTCACCTTTGATAACATCAAAGGACGCGCAGGCCGAATGTTTAAACACAATATTGGAAAAGTTTTTCTCTACAATGTCCCTCCTGATCAAACCCAATTTGACGTCCGCGTTCCGCTATTCAATGCCGATGAACTAATGGCTCCTGAATTGCTGCTCCAGTTACAAGATGATGCATTGACGCCTGTTGCGAGGCGACGAAAGCGCGCAATCTCCGAAGCAAGCGCCCTTCCGACAAGAGTTCTTTCAACGTGGGCCGAGTTTGGAATTGACGGGTTAAATGCACTCGCAGATCGTATCCGAGATGAAGCCGACGACTCCAACTCGTTGTTATTTTGGAAGGGGCTGCCGACGTTTGATCAAATCGAAGCGACTTTCAATGCCCCGTGGAACATTCTGGAATTCCAGAAGCATGATATCCGTTCGCCCCGCCAACTGGCTATGTTCGCCAATCGATTGCGTACCAGCGGCTCGATTCGCAGCTATTTCGACGGGTTGGTTAGCAAAAAAGGACTAGAAGCCCAGCCAGAGATTGATCGCTGTTTCAATTTTATGCGAGGAGCAGAGTATACATTTCCGCAAGTCCTTCGAGCGCTGAACGATGTTGTGGACGCGGTTCTCGGTGAGGATATTGCAAATTATCGCGTGTACGCTTCGCAACTCCAAAATCTCTTTTTGCCAGGGGAACTGCGGGCATTAGATGAATTCGGCGTTCCTTTGCCGCTTGTGCAGCGCCTTTCGCGCCACCTTCCAGTCGACGATGTGGGTGCCTCTAGGAAAGCGCTGGAGGTACCAAGCAATCCAGTTCGAAATTCGCTGAGTCCGTTTGAGCTACAATTGTTGGCACGCGGCATTGCATAGATGTCGGCCAATCGATTCCGGCCGCTGATCTAAGGAGACGATTGTTGGGTGACGACGATCAGGATTTCTCGATAGGCGACCATTACGAAGGCGTTCTGCTTGAAACCTGCCGAGATGAAAACAAATCAGTTACTAGACCACGCGTAAGACCTTTGGAGTATTTTGCAAGATCAATGCGGGTTGAATTCCCTCGTGGCTTGCGCGAGCGGAATGCAATGGCTACGCGCTTTCGCGCGGATGTAACGGTCGGTCAAAAACACTGGAGTGACGGTACTCCGAAGGGGCCGCGGTATCTCGTAGCCAGACCGTCATCTATCGTCCGGGATACTACCTACACGCCCGAACCAAAAGTCATGGCTGTGCCAAAGCCGGGAGCGATAAGTGGCCGCGCGCACGAGTATGAATTGGTCGCGACGGATCAAGCGTCGGCACCGAGCATTTTGGAGTTGCGTGATCAAGCATATACGCTAGGTGATATGACGCCGCCGCTAAACTAGCCGCGACCCTTGATGTTTACGGTAGAGGCTTACTGCCCGCCGAATGTTAAATTTGGGCAGTCTATCGACCTATTCTGCAAGTACCTGCGCGACAAGCCGGCGAGCGGCATCCACCTGCCTCGGCCCTTTTTTCCAAGGCGTTGGCTGAAGCCTGGCCCTGCATGAAATAATCGATCGACCTTATAAAGTTCGGGATATTGCGGGCGAGATCGGCTGGGCGGAGGGATCCGACATCGAGGACAAGCTCACCTGTTCGCGCTGCGGCAAGCGTTGTGCCGATATCCGGCTCAAGTTCCAGCCGCCAAAGATGGCCGTGACCCAGTGACCCGAATTTATTAATATGCGACCTTCGAACGACTAATGATGGAGGTCAGCGATGAGATTGGCGCTATTAGCAATCTGCGCGGTAGTTGTCGCTTCGACGCTTCCGGCTGGCGCACAACAATTCTCTCCAAGGGGCTACGCTCCGAAGTTCTACACTCCGTGGGACCGTGTTATTCCTGCTGCGGACCTAAAGTGCGTTGACCAATACGACAGGTGCTCTCCCACTGACCAAACGCTCAAATGTTGCGCCGGTCTCACGTGCAAGTTTGATCGGACTGCTTCGACATACTCCTGCGAAGAAAATATAAAGAGGCCGCGGCGGTGATCATGCCAGCCGGTGCTTACTTACAAGAAACCAGTAGCGTTTTGAACACGTCGTAGCGGCTCTCGACGTTCACTGGTGTTCCGCGGCAAAGTGGCGCCACGAAAAACCCCGTGCAGCGATGCCGAAGCAAATCCTGTTTTGTCGTGACCATGGTTGCTCTAACCCGGCAGGAACTCTTGCCCTTACATTTCTTTTCAACCATCGAGTAAAAACCATCAATCGCAGGGCTAGAAGTGGGACAATAGATGCCCGCATCCCATATTTCGTCCATAATAATCACACCTCTGGCCAGAGACGGCGAAATACAAACGAGCATGGCAAGTACGACTGAAATATAGACTTTAAACATCATGGTCTCCCTTGGTCGCAAATTTGGTCTGGTAGGCAATTGCTTTGTGCTTGCCAGGGCCAGTAAGCGCTGGGCGGTAGGATCGGGCGACCCATGTCGGTCGCCGCTTCGATCCAACAAACAATGGCGTCCTGCACGTTGGCGAGCGCTTCCTGTGGCGGTGCGCCATCGGAGGTGCAGCCAGGAAGGTCGGGAGCGACCGCGCCGAAGCCGGCGCCGTCCTCGGGATCGAGCGGCCAGATCACGACGGGATATTGTGACGGCTCGGTCATTTGAGTTCCCTGACGTGTCGATGAACCGGACAACTTGCCTAATACATATATCGAATTTATCGGGCGTTTGAAGCAGCTCAGCGAGGATCGCGTCTCAGTCCTCAGCGATGCTGGCGCTAGTCTTCAAGCAGCACGCGCATCCTGTCGAGGTGCCGCGCCGTCATCGGCAGGCCTGCCGCCTTGATGCTTTCGATATAAGTTGCAGATAGCCCTGCATGCAAAAAGTACGAGTCCCAAAATTCCGCCCGCGCGGTAGTCTCCGGCCACATTGCGGGAGTTTGCGTATATGCGTGAACGGATGCCCTCGATCGTTCCGCGCCCACCTGAAGATTATTACATCGTCCTCAAGGGAAGGAGGTGCGGATCATCCGCTAAACGTGGCGGCTGTTTGCCCGAACTGCCATCAGCGTGTCACTCACGGCCGGGACGCAAAGGAGCATAATGCCGTTATTGAGCAGAACGTAAAGGCTACGGAAGCTAAGCTTGAAACCACGTTATGAGACAGCCTCGCTATAGCCGGATCGCACTTCTTGACGCATAGCGGCTCGGTAGGACGCCAGCGCGATCTGTAATCCGCTCGACTATCACCGAAATACTGACTAACGCGAAATTGTCCATGACCCAAAACGCGCACTGAAAGGCTCTTCTAAAGCTTCACCAATTTGGCTTTTCAGCAGGCCGCGCGATCAGCCGTCAGAATAGATGTTCTGCCAAGCGCGATCCCTATGGTGATCATAAGTTCAACGCGCGGGCGTCGTCGCACGCAGCGCGCCAGCTACGGCCTGTCCTATTTCACTAGCAAAGTGGACATTCTGTGCCGCGCCAGAAGGTGCGCTGACAAGTTTCTTTTTCCCCTTTTCAGGTACTACGGCAATGTCGGCCGGTCCGAGCGTTAGAAGGAGTTCATGCGTGCGTGTTCGGCCCGCGGACGCGAAAGTCCCTCCGGATGCGCCAGCGGTAAAGGTCACGAACTTCCACGTCGGCGTTATTGAGGCTGAAGTTACTATTGTAAATTTGACGTCATACGAGAGAACCTCCAGTTTTTTGAACGATCCCTTAAGCTCTGGTGAGGACGGAATGGCGTTCTGCTGGATAAGCGCGCCCTTAAGCCATGCCTCAATGCCAAGCTTTCCTGATATCAAAGGCGTAGAACCGCGCCTATCGAGAGCCACAAGGTGGCCGCTCTCATCAAATTCCATACAGGATGTATCTGGCGATCCCAAATTTTGCTTCAGCTGAATCGCGCTGAAGTACGAATAGTACTTGTCTATGCGAGATGCATCGGAGGAAATTGTGGCGCCTCCCCCAAGTGTGAATAGGTCTGTTCCTCCCAAACTTCTGTTCCACGTAGCACCCGGACTGATTGATCCGGATTCGTCGACTTGCAGGGTAAGTGTAATCTGCGCGCCCCAGTCATTTGGGATTGCTTCACCTCCAGGGTTGGCGGTCGCGGCTTGGCCTTTCTGGTTGTAGACAGCCGTCCGCAGTTCGCAGTAGATGCTTTGCTTTATCCGCTGAACCAAACTAGGATCACTGACGTCGGCGGGCTCCCAAGCTTCATGAAGTTGCGGGACGTAGGTGCCACAAGCAGACAGGGTGGTCGCTAAAACCAATGGCAACAGTAGCGTTGTTGGTCGCCCATTCATTTTTCTGCCCCAGGCGCGGGCGCTTTCATCTTCTCTTGAAACGAACGCCGCGGAGTAAAGTCGCAACTCGTTCGAGTAAACGGCTCCACAAAACCTTTCCGGAAACAGTTGCAGACACAATCGGGCGGTGCTCCGCCTACGGCGCAATTCCCTCCGTTGACCCGGCACCAACTGCAGAACTGACCAGACCGGCAAGCGTCTTGAGCCCAAATCGCAGAGCTAGAAACCACCGTTAGTACGACCGCGAGCACGATCTTTATGAACCCCATCCGCGCCCCCTTTTTGGTTAAGATACACGCATCGATTGTGTTCTCAAGGGATAATTATCGATTGCTTGAAAGTCCGATGGTGTGGGATCGGGACCCCTTTCGAAATGAGCGCGCAGAGTGATTCCCCAGGCCCACGAAAGGGCGTTGTGGTTCGTGACCCTTAATAAATCTAATGCCGAAAGGAGGTGCGGCTCCGAATTGCCTGCATCGACGACGCAAAAGTTGGGACCCGCGAACTGTATCGTCGGAAGGCGCGGCGAGGAGTTCTGCCGATAGCTCGGTTCTCGGTTCGGTATGGGAGATCAGGGGCGGCTTAACGGCTAGTGATCGGCTTCGTTTTAGACGTCGCAAATGACACTAAACTTCGCGCCCAACGCGCCGCAGGTTCTCTCAGCGCTTGCGAGCAGCACATTCAGCTGATCCATGCGCAATCGCTGCGCAGCTGCGCCCGAAGAAGAGTTCAGGTGGCGGGCCGCGGAAACGTGAGGCTGCAACACGATTACCCGCGTCTCATAATTGCTGCCAACGCCATCGAGCTGTCGAACAAAGTCGCGCTTGTTGATGCCCTTCTTATCTCGCCAAAAGTAGTTGGATGCGCGAACGGACGAAGCTAGGCCTTCAGCCAACCTTTTTTGATCGAGCCAAAGTAGGTTCTTGACCGCCTGGCCTGTCACAACCTCGTACGCCGAGACGGAAATGCCGCGGCGGGCAGCCGTGCTGTTCGCACCTTTGACATGGATCAGTGATAGAACGTTTGGTTTGGCGCGATTATCCAGGTGGATGAAATCGGCCTTCTCCATCGACCCGTCATCGCAGGCCAGCCATCCACCAAAGTTCCGTTGGACCCAGCAGAACAGGCTATCTTCTTTGCCGATTCGGTCGAGGCTGGATGGCTTCTCCTTCGAGATATCAAAGTGTGAAAAATCGCGCCCCTCAAACCCATGAAACGGCACGCGGCGATTCCGTAACGTGAATACGTGTCCTGCGGAAATGCTGTGCCCTGAATCATATCGAACGTTTACCCGCTCGCCAGCCACGATATGGTGCGCAATCGCGTCGAGAAGCTCTGGCTGATCAGTCTTGATCGACTTGACCGCAAATCTCACCTTGCCAGCTGGATCCAGCTTAACTTCGACACTGAGCGTGCCAAGCGATTGACCGTTGCGCTTAGCTTCCATCGAAAAAGAGGGAGAAGATGGTTGGCCTTGATCAATGACTAAATTGGTTTCGTAAACGAAGGCTGAAGATGCCGAGCTCTCAGACTCATCATCTTCACGCTCGGGCGAAAGTTCGTCCGGCACCAGACTGACATCAAATGCGGAATGCACCTCCTTCGGATCGATGGTCGTGAGTGGCGAGGCCAAATAGCGAAACGGCGTGTCAAGAGGGTTTTTAGCGGTTCTCAGTTGAACAAGAACTGACGCGGTGACACTGACGAAGTCATCGAAGCTCGCTGTTTTCCTAGTCCACACTCGCGAACTACCAGGCGATACGCCAATAATCGCGTTCAATTTTGCGTTTCGCGAGCGCGCCGCAGACCAAAAGAAACTTTGATCATCAAAGGGGTCGAGCGCATAATCGAGGTCAAGGCCTGAGAGGATCTTCGTGTCCGCCTTCAAGGCGTTGCGCCGATGGGTGCCCGACAGCCACATTGTTCGAGCTTCACCGTCTTGGAGGAAGGCGGCGCTCATGATGCCTCGGGGGACCGCAAAGAGCCAGGATAGTGGCAGGTCTTTATGTACGTCAGCGATTAGATTGAGTCGTACAGAGCCGCGAAGACGCGCATCAGAAAAGTGAAGCGCAACAAGTCCGTTTAGTGCTATCGCGACGGCAAGGTGATTTTCTACGTCGACAATCCGTGCATCCGATGTCCATCCAGGCGAAGTATGCCGCTTGTATCGAAATGAGCTGACAGCCGCCCCACTCCTAGGATCAACCATTGAGGACGCTTCAACAATATCGCGTACGATCTTTTCGGACACAGCTGATGCGAGCAATGCCTTGACGCCATCTATAGCGGCTTTTGCCAGAGCCGCTTCCTTGAAGGCCGGCTTTGGTCGTCCCAGCGTCAACGAGACGAACGGCGTCAGGGCCTCATAAAAGTCATTCCCTTTCATCGATGTCCCTCATTAACGAAGCCGGCCTCGAATCGCCTTGGGTACGCCCTGGGGCCGGGGCTACAGAGTATAACGAAATAACAGTTTAGGCTTTTAAGCCCATTGCCCGCGCTTGAAACTCCAGCGAACGGATTGAAAAGGACCTCGAAAATCGTTTTCGCGTGGCAACCGCAAGTAAGCCATCGTTATTGTTTGCGTTCGCCCCAACGCTCATTCGCAATTTCCTCAGGCTGAAAGCTAACTCTCCTCTCACTGCGGGGAGCTTCCGTCCGTACTGATTCAGGCGGTGTTACTGTGACGGAGTGGAGAGGTTTAATGATGCGCTTTGATCGGTTCGATCTCATGACGCTTAGCCCTCATTTATGAAATTAACTTAAGATTGTAGCATAGTATTCAAGCTTACCGAAGTGTGCTCCACAGGCCGAACGGATAACTCCTGCCGGGACGCTTGCATAGCCGAACTGCCAATGGCGGCTAAGGCCACGTGGTGCCTTTGGCGTCGCACTTCCGAGCATTCGTGACTTTCGCTGCGGAGATGCCGCGGTCTTCTTGTGAGGTATAATCGGGAATGAACGAGCCGACCGCTCAGGTCCGGTTGTGGCGCATACCCGGACATCCAATACCCTAGGACGCTGGTGGGCTTTCGCTGCTCCATCAAGAACCGCCCTAAGACCGTTTTGAGACACCGTAAACTTGATCTGAACGCTCGATTTTGCTCAAGAGTGATCGTAGGAACTGATTTGGGGGCAAGTCGTGTCGCTGTCCGCACTAACCGAAAGGTCCGCTGTACTCAGCGCCATCGCTGAATACGATGAACTTGGCCGTGAGGCATTTCTCGCACGTTACGGCTACGGCCCCACTCGAACCTACTATTTGGAGCACGAGGGAAGGGAGTATGACAGCAAAGCCATTGTAGGTGTCGCTGTCGGTAAGCAATTCCCAACAGAGGGGCCGCTCCGGTCTGATCAATTCAGTGGGGGCGACGCTACGGTGCGAACTAAGCTCGAGAGCTTGGGATTCAAAGTAAGAGGTCCCTCCGAGCCTCAACGCATTCAAATCCAATCTGGGGATGTCGAACTTCTGCGGTTGAGTCGTGATCGCGCCAGATACGCCGACCTGTCTTCAGAAGAGCGAGCTGCTTACGAGAGGGTACATGCTGCGTTGGGCCGACTGGGGCGCGCGGTCCAGGAGGAGCTAGGAAGTGCTGATTATGACGTACGTCTCACCTCCGGGTTTCACCTGAAGAGCGGTGTTCGAGGCGCGATTCCCAAGGACCTTTGGTTTGGCGTTTATCGTCGAGAGAACGCTGCGGAATTTTTAGGCAACCCTCAGCTATTCGCAATTGTGTCCGGCAAAGGCGTTGAACTAGGTTTCTACGTGTCAACGCATCCATCGGATTTCTCTGATGCGAAGCTTAAAGCTAGGCTTCGGGCAGCAGCACCTGCCATTTATCGGCAATTGCCGGATCCCGGCAGTGCAGCCGCGGTTGAATTCGAACGCTCGCTCGGCAACCGGTGGGATTTCCGGCGAAAGTCTCGGCTGGAACCGGGTCGACGTGAGTTCGACGATTTTTCAGCATGGCTCCGCTACTTCAAATCTCCTGCAGGCGCTCAGGAAGGTGGAGGGGGAGTAACACGGTGGTTCGTTGGCGAGGAGCTTGATGCAGCGGACCTCTCAGCTGTCGTGCGTGGCATGGCGCACACCTTCCGGCCGCTCATATCTTCGATACGAGCGGAGCCTGGTCGCCAGCCTATTCTGGAGCGCGATGAGTCAGCTACGGTGGGACGGTCCTTCGCATCACTATTCGGCGAGATGGGCCAAAAGCTCGACGTCGCTCGACAGCAGCCCTTTTCCCAGGTTCCAGATCTCTGGGATCTTATGGAGGAAATCCAAACTCGATTAGATAATTTGGCCAGTGTTGCGAAACGTCCGCACGTCACCACGCAGTGGAGTCTTGGGAAAGGCGTATGGGCTGCCGTACCGTGGATTGCCCTTCTAAATCGAGAGGTGACGACCAGTACCCAGTCGGGAATCTATGTTGCACTTCTCGTATCTGAAGACCTCTCCATCATCTATGCAACCCTCATGCAGGGTATGACCTCCCTTGCCAATGAGCTCGGTCGAAGCGCCGCCGTTCGGACGTTAAGCGAACGATCTGAAGGTTATCAGGCACAGATCGGCTGGGTGACAGAAAGTAGCCTCAAGCTCGGCAGCGATATCGATCTAAAGTCGGACAAGTGGAGGGTTCGACAGTACAAGGCCGGCACTATAGCGAACGCGCGTTTTGATGTACGCGAGTTTCCGTCTGACGAGCAGTTCGAACAAGTTCTGGAAGTGCTCTTGAAAGCGTATGATCAGATCGTCGGTACCCAGCTAGGATCTGCCGCGCAAGATCTCACGTCACCACCGGATCCGGCCCCGCTTCCCATTGAGGAGGAGATCTATTCAATCCACGACGCCATGTCAGGCCTGTTTATGTCGCAAGAAGAGGTTGAGAGGATCCTTGCGGTCTGGCGATCCAAGAAAAATATCATTCTCCAAGGAGCTCCCGGTGTCGGGAAGTCCTTCGTTGCCAAGCGACTCGCGTTTGCCCTGATGGGGCACAACGCTCCAAGCCGAATAGAAGCTGTGCAGTTTCACCAGGCCTATGCCTATGAGGATTTTGTCCAAGGCTATCGGCCCACTGCCACAGGGGGCTTTGACCTCAGAGATGGCGTCTTCCTGCGGTTTTGTCAGGCAGCAATCGCTGATCCGAGTCGCGATTACGTACTCATTATCGATGAGATTAATCGTGGCAACCTCTCGAAAATTTTTGGGGAGTTGATGCTCCTCATCGAACAGGACAAGCGGGATTTGGGGTGGGCAACTCGGCTGACTTATGCCCGGTCCGATGACAAGAAATTTTATGTGCCAGATAACCTCTTCATTATCGGTATGATGAACACGGCGGACCGATCCCTTTCCATGGTTGACTATGCCCTCCGTCGCCGATTCGCGTTTGTAACCCTCGAGCCGCAGTTCTCATCTCCGCGATTCAGAGAACATTTGTCAGCTATGGAAATTCCGGAGGCCGTTTTAGATCGTATCACGTCGCGGATGATTGAGTTGAATGAAGCGATTGCTAGTGACACCATCAATCTTGGGCCAGGATTTCAAATTGGACATAGCTTCTTTGTACCCTACGACGAGAGCTCATACTCCCACGATTGGTACGAACGCATCATTGAAACTGAGATACGACCTCTTCTCGAAGAGTACTGGTTTGATGAACCGAAGAAAGCGGCCGATTGGCGAGAACGTCTGCTCAAGGCTGACCCGTGACAATCCCCATTCGTAATATCTACTACCTTTTTTGCTACGCTTGGGAACGATTTCCGGAGGGTGGATCTACAGAAGCCGGGGTCGATGATTGCCCGGATCTTCCGAATCTTTTTGCTCGGGTATTGATCAATGGAGCTCGTCGCCTCCTCCGGAGAGGCCTAGACAGAGGTTATATCAGCTTCGAGGAAGAACTCAGATCGCCTCGCGGACGCCTCCTCATTGATCGGACAATCAAAGAGCAAACGCTTCAAAGGGGCGCAATCTCCTGCCAGGTCGATGAACTTCGTCAGGATGTTCTACACAACCAGATCATCAAGTCGACAGCTGTCGTACTGGCCAACCATCATCTGATCAAACCTTCACTTGCGCACGAGCTGCGTTTGATTTGCGGGAGAATGGGAGGGGTGTCAGTGCTTAGACTGAGGCCTGGCCTTTTCCGTAGCGTCCAACTTTCGCGCAACAACGCTCAATATTCTGCGCTCATGAGACTTTGCGAGTTCGTTTGCCGCGCGATGCTGCCGGACGAGGTTGGTTCCGGCAGTCGATTTTCCGATATCTTGCGTGATGAGGAGCGGATGTCGCGCGTATTTGAGGATTTCCTGAGGAACTTCTACTTCTATGAACAGAGCGCCTTCACGGTCCGCCGCGAGGACATGCGATGGCGGCTCGACTCCGGCCCAGGCGGCGATCCGACCCTCGTGCCGATTATGCGCACCGACATAGTATTGCGATCTCCGCGCAGTACTGTGGTCATGGACGCGAAGTTCTACGCTGATCCGTTCCCGCGGTCGTCTGGGACACCGAAGATCCGATCTACTCATCTATATCAGCTCTTCGCCTACATGAAGCATGCGTCAGATAGAGCCCCGGGGCTGCCTGTTCGGGGTGCTCTCGTATATGCCTCGCCAGGTGATGGATGTTTGCACAGGTATCGCATGGACGGACACGAGATAGCTGTTGCCGCAATCGACTTAAGAAGGCCTTGGACACAGGTTCAATCTGCGCTGATCGGTTTGCTTGAGGGTTTGGGCACCAAAATGCCTCCACATCACGACGGGCTTGAGCAAGCTTCGAACTAAAATGGATGCTTATGCCCTTAAGCGGGCGGAGTGGCTGATATCCAGAAGTCCGTGGCTGGCAGATTCTGTTGCGAAAGTCAGTTGAGACAGACCGCGAAGCGTAATTCCGTCGTGTTGACGCGATTCTCGGCGAGGTCGATCCATGATGGGCCCCGTGAAGAGTGACCAAGGTCAACTGTTCTACAGGTTTCATAGCGATTGATCTGTCGTGAGGTGCCGGTGAACCGAATGATTGAGGCTAAACCTGCCACTCGCCGTGTGAGTTCTTGAGTCCGAGCTTGATCCTGCGCAGGTTAGGCTGTTAGGCTCCAAGGGTAGTGGTGTCAGCCTTCAGGTGTGACGCGGAAAACACTGCTCGCGGGGTACTTTCCGCCTTGGAGCACGCCTAAGGACCGCCAGGTCCGCCTAACGCAACCGCGCAACAGCAAGGCTTGCCCGGACGGTCCGGCTCGAGCCTAAGACGGAGACGAGCCCGAGCGCCATCAGCAGCACGCCAAGCCAAGTTGTCGTCCAGCTCCGCCCGTCATCAACTTCCTCGGCGGTGGGATAGGCGACCGGCACGGCAGACACGGAGGCGGCGGCGTCTCTAGTCGCCGGTGTAGCCGCCAGAAGTGTCTCCACGTCGACTTGACGTCTCGTGCGGTGGTCAGGCGTGATCCGATCGATCTCTAGCTTTTCGATTGGTGCCGGTGGCACGAAGGCTGCAGCCCCCGTAGCTAGCACCGGAGCAGCATCAACCACCTTGAGCTCGGGCGCGGTTCGCATCGGTAGAGATGTTTCCGCCGGCGCGGAGCGCAGCAGCTCCGCACGCGCATCCACCACGGCCTTGCGCTTGCGTTGCGTGCTCTCTGTCTCACCGGGAGCGGCGACAGGAGGCTTCGCCCTGCGATATCGAACCTGCTTTTTCACCGCGATGTCCTCAGAGGTTTGGAACCAGCATTTGCGGTGGCCATCCAGACGATATACCCAGCGCAGGCCGGCGGTGGGCGTGCCCGGCAGCGGAAAGCACTCTTCTTTCGCGGCAGCGGGCGCTGTGGCTTGCTGGGGCGCGGAATTGAAACTGAAAAAGTTCGCCAAAGCATTCGAATACGCAGGCGATGGCGAGAGACCTGCGAAAAGTACAAAAGCCGGGAAGCAAAATCGCAAATGACCGGACATGGGAAACTCCGGTGTTGCGCCCCGCACGACCGTTGGCCGCGACCTGGGTCACAATGCGGCTCAAATCTGGCGACGGCGTGGATTCATTTGGACCTGGAAAGCCAGATCTGAGTCCCAGAGCCGCTCATGCAAGAGTCATGTTACGGCCCGCATCGGGATAACGGGGGTCCCCCGATGCAGTGCTGCAGCTCGTTCTGTACGTTATATATATATATATATATATATATATATATATATATATATATATATTCGCGCATGACAGAGCGGCTACAGCGCAAGCCACACGCCTTTCGCTGCACCATGAACATCGAGAGCGCGTCACCAGCTTACGCCGATGGAGTGCGCCGCGCCCGCTGCGCTGATGCAAGCGCGCCGCAGCTCGGACTTTGTAACCAAGGAACAGAATTGGCGCATGACACTTGATGTTGGCGGCGACAGCATTCCGCGGACCCTGCGTGAGATGGTAATTATCGGCGCTCCGAATTCTTGGCCAATCACCGCTTGAGCGTGCGGTAGAGCGGCAGTCAGCACTCAGTTTAGTTCTGGGAAAAACGATGTTCCATCCGTGGATAATGTTGGGTGTCGAGGCCAACCGGGTGATCGGCTTGCGGTTGATGAAATTGATGCGCGGCGATAGAGGCGCCCGACGCGAAGCCAGGTTGATGGTTGCCGAAAAGTTAGAGGCTGCCTTTAAGGCTAACGTGCGCATGTTGGAAGGTGCGTCGTCGGACGAAATAATTCGCATGTATCGAAGGCGCGTCGCGGCAAATGCCAAGCGGCTCAGCAAGCTCAACTCCGGCCGGCCTGCCCTCAGGCGTCGCCGACGCAAGTAGTCTTCGAGATTGAGTCTCACACGCCCTGACGACGGTGAAGATCCGCGGCCCGCACCTTCATCTAATTGTGGGGCGGGGCGCAACCACATCTGAGTTTGGCTGTGTTATCACTCTGCACCGCAGCGCTCCTCGCCGTATTACCGACGCACCTGGGTCTTTCGATGAAGATTGAGTTCGGATAGTGAGAAACTGCTTCCTCCGATCTAGCTTTAGTATCCGAGGAGTAAATGGAAAAACTGCTCGCTCCCCGACAGCTCCCCCTTACTGCGCTTTTCGCGCAGAATTGCTCAAAACACACGACGCTTTGCCCGGGAGTTTAACCCTGCGGAGGTTGAGGTCCTGAGGGACGCTATGAAGGAATGCGAAGCGATGAAGGTCCGCACGCGCTCTTCCACGAATTGGATGCAGCTCCCCTACCTGCCTGTTCTCAGCCCATATCTTTACCGCCATACATGCCGCTGCCTTCGTGAACAGGTGGGCGGTGGTATGGTGATCTGACCAGCAAGCGCCATCGCGTTCAACGAATTGCGGCACGACATCAACGAGATTGCATCGCTGCATTGGCCGGCGGAATCGCGTCAAGATAGTCGCAATGAACGGAAATTGGTGACTTGTTTCCGTCAAGCAGGACGCGGGCGCAATTAACCTAGATGCTGCGCCCGACAACAGTGCCTGTCTTGTCAGCATGCCGCGGGCAGCGTGATGCGCCGAGGGCGCTCATTTGAACACGATCGCCAATCGAAAAATGGGACTTCATGGGTCAGTCCAGAATGCAATAGATCGAGCGATAGAGCGCGATCCATGGGGCGGCTTCCAGAAAATCGCTTGGTCGGCTCAGTCCAACAATGCCAACCTGTTTGTCTAAAGTTTTAGTTAAAGCGAGCCCCTCTGCGGGACATCAAAATGGCACGGTCGGTCGGATTCTATCCTTGAAAGCAAAAAGCACGCCCGGTGCGCGTCCGAGTGCTCTGTGCTTGCAAGCAACCGACACACAAGGCTGGCTCAAAATCTGGGGCGCGCCTCAGAGGTAAGCGGGCGGCGAAGGTCGAGATCCTCAACATATGTTAGCAGGAAGACTGTCAAGGCGCAGCGAGGGGATGAGTAAGCGCGCGGTGCTGCATGAAGCGAATCACCTTCAGCTCGACACGACTGTGCTCACACGCGGCCGCCGGGATATCGCCCCCAGATCACTAGTCTCGACCCGAGCGGGATGGCGGAGATGTCCCTGTCCAACAAGCCGACATTACCGGAGTTTACGCGGCTCAGCACCGTTCAGATCAGCGGTCCGGGGCCATCAAAGCGAACGAGCGGTCGGTCGGAAGTGACTCCCGCCGGCCGCAACGTTGTTACCATTGTCACGTGGGTGTAGCCACACTGGGCTAATTGATTGGTATCGCCGGCGTCAAATTTGGCCACCTGCAATACCACCGCTCTTCCTCGCGGTCTTCAAAGCGGAGACACCCAAATACATTCAGAATATAGGGGTCTTCGCCTTCCAGGCGGTCCGGATTTGGATTTGAGATTTTAATATACCCATAGTCCGCGCAAACCCGCACGGTGCCGGTGACCAATGTTGGTATCATGCCAGGCGGGCAAGTTATGGGAGGCAGTGTGATGAGATGTTCCAGGCCTGGAGGCGCAATCATGGCCTGAGCCGGCGGCGATTGCACAATTGTTACAAGAATGCCTTCTGGGATGGAGACACCTTTAGATGCCAAATACGCATGAACGTCCGAGCGCACAGCACTGCGGGTGTCGGCGTTTACCAAGCCGTTCTGAATTTCCAGTAGGACGTCCCTGGACAGCAATTCGGAAACTAAGTCGAAGCCTTCGCGAATAGCGTTGCTTCGCTTCTGCTCGCGTGTCTTCATAGCAGGCCTCCCTTTGTCGGAGCCCCATAAGAGAAATGATACCACAGATCGACCGCGAGTGGTGCTTCGCTGTTACCAATTCGGATGCGGCGCCAATGCCAATCGTTGTACCTTTGGCTGGATTGGCTCACCACCTAACGCAAACGAGTAGTTCCCAATCGCACCAGGTGTGAAAAGTGTCAGATAGCGTCCCTCCATCGCTAGGCCGATCAATGCTTAATACGCCGATCGGCGTCCGGACTCCACGCCGATTAGCGACCTGGGCACTGAACTCATCACTGTTCGTAGGGGCAGTTCTAAACACCCCGTCTTACCCGGCAAGGCGGCCGCCGCCGGATGCGTACGCATGATGTCAGGCCGTAGTCACTTATGGCCGGCCGCCTTTGTGTCAGGGTTGAAGGCCGAGCACTTCAATTAGTGATAGCCACTGTGCGTAATCTTTCTCATGCATCGCGCGCGCCTCAGTGCCGGATCGCCATGCCTGCTCAAATCCGAGATTTTGGAATTTTTGTCGGGACCGTTGGGATGCTTGCCGGAAAATCTCCGAGAGTCGGGCGGCTTCCTCTGATACTGTTTCGGGCGGAGCGAAGATGCCGACCCATCCTTCCGTCTCAATCCCACTGCCGGTTCGCGCAAGAATGCGAAGCGTGTCTTGAAATGGGAGAAAATCCGGAAAAGGAATAATCGCAAGCGCTACGTGCCCCCCAGCGACACTGAGGATCGCTGGCGCCGATCCTTGATACGGCACATGCACCATCGGCACTCCGTACTCGTTGAAAAGCTTTGTACCTATTAGGTGGGAAATGCTTCCAGCGCCTGCGGTCGCTACGGTGCGATACTTCTCTTCGCGCGACGCCTCGTTCATGTATTCAGAAAGATGTGCGGGAGAATCCTTTCTCGTGACAGCAACGTATGGGAAGGTCGCGAAAATTCCGATAGGGACGAGTCCGCTCTGAGGGGCTGTTTTGAGCGCCGACGTGGAGGACATGAGTAAGAGCGTCTGAGTCCCCTTTTGTCGCAGTACCCAATCCGCCGCTACTGCTCCTCCCGCACCAGGTCGATTTTCCACGATCGTTGAACTTCGCGTAATGTGTTCTACTGATTCAGCAAAGATTCTGGCCGCGGTTGAAGAAGTTCCGCCGGCGGCAAATCCCACGACCAACCTGATCTGGCCCACATCCGGCAGCGCGGGACTAGAGAGCGTCAGAACCGCAGCAAAAAACAGCGGCGTCAATCTCGGGACGCGATTATCGCAGAAGACTTTCAAACTGCCTCTCGCCATAAATGCGGCCGCGCCGATGCGGCCGATACCTGTGCTGTTTCTCCCAAAACCTTAGACATCCAGAAACAAAGCTATTCGAGTCGCCGTCCGATAATACTCTTAGATATCTGTAGGCTTACTCGAAAAGCTCCGCGTCCTGATGCAGCTTTGGCGCCGGAAGCCGCACAGCGCTTCGCTGCAATAGAATCGAACCTGCAGCACCAATCAGCTATCGCTGGGGTGCTTCGTGGTTTACCGTTTCGCAGGCCGCTTCGTTTTCCGCTTCTTCCCGAGCGCGCGGTCGACACGCTTTATGTCCGATTCAAACACTCGCTGCCGATCAGACAATATCTTTCTAAGGGCCCTCTTTTGGGGATCGGTCAACGTATCGAGGTCGATCTGTCTTAGAAAAAGATGGATTGCCATTGCTTCCTCCTCGGCCCTTTTACTCACAGGTAATTTCTTGATGACCTGCGCAGTCCGACTCGCGACTTACGCTCAACGTCCGATCAACTGGCCGACTGTCGTCTCGGGGTTTGCGGCTGCTTTGGTCAATATCATTTTGTAGTCCGCTATCCAATGCTTTTGGTTGTTGGCCTCCAACAAATCCGTCTTGTAGCTCCACGATCCTGTGATGCCCGACGGTGCCTCCTTGAGTGTCACTGTAAGCCAAGTGTGATCGATCGGGAGGCGCGGTTGCCCCTCCCGATGAATGTCTCCGAACGACCTGACCGCCACATCCGGCAGTTTGAATGGCCGACGAAATGCGTTCCGAAGGTCGAAAAACACTTGGGTGAGCGATGCTGCATCCAGAGCTTCTTCTTCTAGTCGGCCGGCAAGGATATCAAAAGGGAGTCTTTGCCTAGCGTAGGCATTCAAGACCGAGTCGCGCACACAAAGCAGCGCCTCTTCAAACGACATATCTGCATTGATTTTTGTACGGATCAGCGTTGTATTCGCCAGAGGGCCTATCACGCACTCCGTCCTCAATTGAGTGCGGTTCGCCATTGGCGTGGCGACGCAAATGTCATTGCGGCCACTTCGAGCCATCAGGAGCGCCTTGAAGCCGGCCAGTAGCGTCATGAACAGGGTCCCATCTTGCCTGCGGCTCAACGCGCTTAATCGTGCGACCAAGTCATTCGGCAGATCAACTGGTTCATGAGCAACGCGCCAGCTCAGCTGCGCGCCTCGACGGTCACCGTTGGGCGGAAAGATTGCTGAGGCTTGTCGCAAGCACTCCTTCCAATAGGCGAGTTCCCGGGCCGGCCCATCGGTAGTGCACCACCAACTCTGCCAGCGCGCGAAATCAGAAAATTGAAGTACTGCTTCTGACAACTGGGCTTGCTGACCGCCTACAAAAGCTGAATAGAGCTCCGAGACCTCATCAAGGAAGATTCCGATCGACCAACCGTCGACGATGATGTGGTGCAGGATCAGAAGCAAAATGTGGTCGTCGGCATCGAGCCGCAGGAGGCGCGTCCGGAACAACGGCGCACGCGTCAGATCGAATGGTGTCCAGGCTTCTTGCTCGGCTCGCAACTTGGCCTTCTTGAGCAGTAGCGCCTCGGCGTGATTGTTTTTTGTACCAGCGGCAAGGTCTTCGACGACGAGGAATGGACCGATCTCGGATGGCTGCGCCACGAGCGCGACGGGCCGTTCGTCCACCCAGGCAAATCGCGTGCGCAAGGAGTCGTGCCGGCGCACTACCTCGGTCAGGCTTCTCGCGAGTGCCGGGATGTCCAGCGCACCCTGGAGCCGATAGGCAAAGGGTAGGGTGAACTGAGGCAGTCCAGGGACTTCCCGTTCAATCCTCAGCAATTGCTCCTGCACGATCGATACCAGAGGGGGACCGCCTCGCTCAAATGGAGCGATCTCGAGTGACGTGTCGTTCGGCTGTGTCTCGCGGGCCTTCTCCACTTGCCGGGCCAACGCCTCCACCGTAGGTGCTTCGAAAAGCGCCTTTATCGGCAACGACACTCCAAGGGCATTTGCGACACGGGACAATACCTGGCCCGCTAAGAGGGAGTGACCGCCTAAGTCGAAGAAGTTGTCGAAGACGCTAACTTGATCGATTCCGAGCAAAAGGGCCCATATGTCGGCCAGGATTTGCTCGACGGTGTTGCGCGGCGCCACGAACTCCGCGGCCGCCACCGTAAGCTGCCGGCTGATCGCCACTAGCGCTCGGCGATCGACCTTGCCGTGAGTCGTCAGTGGCATGCGCTCCAGGAAGACGAAGCCTGCAGGGATCATGTAGTGCGGAAGCTTCGTCTTGAGGAAATCACGGAGCTCATTGACCTCCGGCTGCCGGCCGGCCACAGCTACAATATGCGCAACCAGCCTCTCCTCGCCGGCGAGGTCATCCCGCAACAGCACGATGGCGGCTTGGATATCCGGGTGCCCCGAAAGAACATGCTCGATCTCCCCGAGCTCAATCCGGCATCCTCGGACTTTCACCTGGTGGTCTAAGCGGCCAAGAAACTCTAGTGTCCGATCTCCGCGCCAACGGGCCGCATCCCCGGTCCTGTACAAGCGGGCTGTCCGAGACTTTGAAAACGGGTCACGAATGAAGTGGCGCCGGGTCTGTTCCGGGTCACCGAGGTACCCACGGCCCACGCCGATACCGCCGACGAAGAGTTCCCCCGCGACCCCGATTGGCATCGGCTGCAGGTGGGCGTCCAGCACATACAAGCGTGTATTTGCTATAGGACGGCCGATCGGCACGGTCGCGAGCGATTTCGTTGGGGCCCAAAGGTGATGCGTGGCCACGTCGTCGGACACCTCTGTTGAACCATAGGCGTTAATCACGGGAACGTTTGGAAAGTGACGGAACCAATCTTGAAGGAGATCAGGTGCGAGGGACTCGCCGCAGCACATCAGCCAGCGAAGTCGGCTCAGCATGCGAAGGGCGGGCTCGTTTGGTGTCCGCTCGAGAATGCTGCGCAACAGCGCCGGCACAATCTGCAGCACCGTCACTCCCTCGCGCCCTATCTCCTGCGCAAGCAACACCGGGTCGCGCACGACTTCGTCGTCACAGATGTGGGCGCGCGCCCCCTATCATCAAAGGTGCGAGGAACTGCCAGACGGCGATCACAAAGCTCTGCGGCGCCGTCTGGGCGACCACGTCCGAGGCGGACAGCTGGAGGTCGAAAATCTGGGAACAGAGGTGGTTGAAAAGGCCCCGTTGCTCGACCATGGCGCCTTTCGGAACGCCCGTGGAGCCCGATGTGTAGATGACGTAGGCCAAGCTCGAAGGCCCCGGCGGGACCTGGCGGGCGGGTCGACGCGGCATGGTCTGAGCTAGTTGTTCGAGGCTCAGGATGCGCGGGCGCCGTTGGGCATGCATACCGGATAACGCCTCTTTGAGCGTCATGGCGATGTCTTCTCCCGCGAGAACAAGCGGTGCGCGGCTGTGCTGGACGATCTGTGCCAGCCGAGCCGCGGGAAACGCTGGATCCAAGGGAAGAAACGCCCCGCCGGCCTGGTGCACCGCGATCATCGCCGCCAGGAAGTCGACGTCTCGTTCGACGAGCAAAATGACGACGACGTCAGGCCCAACTTCTTCCAGGGCGAGCCGATCGGCGATCGCCGAGGCTCGACGGGCAACCTCCCGATAGCTGAGCCGAACCTGCGTGGTGGAGACCGCCGTGGCGCTTGGGGTGCGCTTGGCCTGCCGCGCGAACCGTTCGAAAAAAGTATGGAAGCGGCCGAACTCGGTCCGGGTCTGATTCCAATCGATCAGGATCCGCTTGCTTTCTCCCTCCGACAGCAGGGACAGCCGCGAGATTCGCTCCTCGGGATTCGCGACGATTGCCTCCAGCAGTGTCCGAAAATGCGCCGCCATTCGGGCGATAGTTGGAGCCTCAAAGAGGTCAGTGCTGTATTCAAGCCAACCAGCCAGACGCTCATCGGCATCAATCAACTCGAGCAACAAATCGAAACGGGCAGTGCCGGGGTCCACATCTACAAACTGCACGGAAAGTTCCGGGAGTTTTGGAACTCTGGGCGACGCGTTTTGTAGAATGAACATCACCTGAAACATAGTGTTTCGATCCGTATTGCGCGAAACTCGGAGGGCTTTCAGGATCTCCTCGATCGGGAGATCCTGGTTTCGGTAGGCGTCGAGTGTCACTTGGCGGACGCGCCGCAGAACCTCGCTAAAACTAGGATTGCCCGTTAGGTCAGTCCGCAAAACGATCGTATTCGCGAACATCCCCATCAGCCGTTCGAGCTGGATCTGGTTGCGGTTGGCGATCAATGACCCGACCGCGATATCTTCGTGCTGCGTATACCGGTACAGAAGGCACTGAAATGCCGCGAGCAGCGTCATGAACAGGGTGGCGCCGTGGGCGCGGCTCAGAGATTTGATACGACGCGACAATCTGATCGAGAGCTCCACTGGATGCCGGGTGCCCCGCCCGGTCCACATTCGTGGGCGCGACCGGTCTGTTCGCAGGGGTAGCTCGGTCAGCCCTTCGAGCTGCGCACGCCAGTAGCCCAGCTGCTCCTCGGCAGCCCGCGTCCGCAGCCACGCTCGCTGCCACTCAGCGAAATGCCGGTACTGGATGGGAAGCTCAGGCAGTTTTGCGGAAGCCCCATTCAGGGCAGCCGCATAGAACGCCTCAAGCTCTTCCCAGAACAGCCGCTGCGACCATCCATCCGTGACGAGGTGATGAATCTTGATCGCCAACGCATGGTCATCCTCGTCCAATTGCAGTAGCTGGGCTCGCAGCGGCAGCTCCTTTTCGATTTCGAAACGGTGGCGCAGCAATTCCTGTGCCTGTCGTTGAATCGACACGGCTCTTCCGCTCTCGGCGCACGATCGGAGATCAAGGCGTTCGAGGCGCGGCCGAGCTGCTCTCACCGCTTGCATCGGTTCGCCCTGCCGTTCGAAGAAAACAGATCTCAGCACTTCGTGGCGCTCGCAGATCATCCCGATGCTCGCCTCCAAGGCGTCGAGATCGAGCGGCCCGGACAGACGGGCCACGTCGACGACGTGGTAGTTATATCCTGTCGGATCGAGCCCGCTCAGAACGTAAATTCTTTGCTGCTGGAATGACAGGCAGCCGCTACATGCGTCCGTCGGCGTATCATCCAAGCCAATAGATCCGGCAGCGGCTTCCCTTTCAAATGATTGAAGCAGATCGGCCAACGCCGTAACGGTCGGCGCATCGAAGATTTCCTTAAACGAAAGTTTGATGCCAAAGTTTGTCCGCAGACGCGACAGCATCTGCGTCACCGTGAGGGAATCCGCACCAAGCGCGAAGACGTCCTGGTCAACATCGATCTGATCGACCTCTAGGAGGTCCCCCCAGGTCTCGGCCAGTTGCCGCTCCAATTCCGAACGGGGCGGAGCCGCCTTCCCGCCGCGCTCCACTTGCGCTACTGGCGGAGTCATTGAAAGCGCGTCGGCGATTCCGCTTCGCTTGATCTTTCCGCCGGGGCCGCGCGGGATCTCCGGCACAATCCGGATCAGACCAGGCACCTTGAACCCAGCCAGGCGTTCGCGGGTGAAGGCTCGGAGTTTGTGTTCGCTGACCTTAGCGTCCGGACGCAGCACAACGGCGGCGGCGACGTCCGCGCCAAGTCGCCTATGAGGGATCGAGAAAGCGACGGCATCGACGACGTCCGGATGCCTAAGCAACGTCTCTTCGACCTCGGCGGGCGCGACCTCCTGCCCTCCGCGATTAATGACGTCTTTGATCCGGCCGACAATGAAAAGATATCCCTCCTGATCCAGGTATCCAATGTCGCCTGTTCGGAACCAGCCATCCCGAAAAGCCGATGCGGTTGCTGCGGCATTATTGTCGTACCCCCGCGTGATCGTAGGACCCCGCAGCACGATCTCTCCACGTTTGCCTGTTGGTACGCGTCGGCCGTTGACGTCCATGATCGCGACGTCGGGGCCGGCGGGCTTGCCGACGGAACCTGGCTTTCGTCGCCCCAAAGGGTTCGCGGCAATCTGCGTGGCTGCTTCCGTCATGCCGTAGGTGTCGATCACGGGAACACCAAATAGATCCTCCAACCCGCTGAGGACGGCGAGTGGCAGAGACGAAGAGGCCGAGCGGATGAGACGTAGGGAAGACCGCTGGGTCCTGACGTTGTGGCTACCTGCCGCTGATAGCACCGCTCGATGGATTGCCGGAACCGCCGTGTACCAGCTTGGTCGAAACTCCGTTAGCCAACTAAAAAAGGCCGCGGCATCGAAGGCGGGTGCACAGATGACACTCGATCCGGCCGCCAACGAGGCTAGAACTCCGGAGATTAGGCCGTGCCCATGAAACAGGGGCAGCACGCTCAGCAATCGGTCTCGAGGTCCAAGCGCCAAAGCAACGCCCACGTTATAGGCCGACAGGCAGACGCTCACGTGGGTCAGCGGGACCATCTTGGGCCGCGACGTAGTGCCCGACGTCACCAGAATAAACGCGTCATCGTCGCGGCGCGCCGGATCGAAGTCGCCGGCGCGCTGCGTCGCCGGGCCTGTAAGGCCGAGCCCGCCGGGCCCCTTGTCCATGCCCCGCGATAGATCGATGACCGGTATGCCGAGGGCATGTGCCACGCCTCGGCTCGCGGAGCCTATATCGCCACGCGTTAACAGAGCCGCTATTCGCAAATCGGCAAAGTAACGGTGCAATTCGTCGGCTGTGAAGGCGGGGTTAAGCGGCACACACACGGCACTGGCTGCGACCGCGATTATCGCCACCACGGTCTCCGGTCCGTCCGGCAATACCACCGCTACGCGGTCACTTCGACGCACGCCGAGGCTCCGCAATCCGCGAACCATTTCGTTCGTTCGGCCCCGGAGCGTGCCGTATGTTATGGGGGAGTAGCCGGGTGCCAGGATTGCCTTGCGGGCCGGCGCGATTCGCCCGTAATGCTCGAGAAGATCGGCGAGATGCAAAAAGACGCGGCTTCCGGTCTTTTCGCCTGCCGGTTCGTTCCGCAATTGCTTGATGACCTTCGACAAGCCCGCCCCCTTGGTTGTAACTCGTTACCATGCGTTGACCGCAGGCAAAGGAGTGTGGCGCTCGTTGGCACCCGTACTCAGACCAATCGCAGATTGTTGCCGACTAACTCAATTCAAATAGGTCCCAATGCTCGATCCACAGCACTCACTCGAGGCCAGCCAAACGAAAGCCCTCAATAAACTTTTGCCGATCTCTTTCGCGCCTGTACGGCAGCCATTCCTCTATCCACTTTAACGAGAGTTCGGGTTGAAGACCTTTCAGGATCTGAAGTGCCGCTCTCGCCTCGTCGATCTCGCCCGCCAAAGCGCAGTTCACGACGAGTTGCCGATAGCCAGTGACGATGCCCGGACTCTCTAGAATGGACTTCCGGGCGAACGCACTCGCTTCCTTATGCTTTCCCGCAAAGAAGTACGCGACAGCGCGCATAAGACTATTGATTCCATGGAACAGGCCACGCGGGCTGAGGCGCTCAGACGTGGCGATGTGTGCCAATGCTTCATCAATTTGTCCCAGATAGCATAGGGCCGTCGCAAGATAGGTGTGGGCGAGGGCGAAGTTCGGATTGAGCGAGAGTGCCTTTCTATACTCCTGGACAGCATCTTCGCTCCTTCGACTCTGCTGATGCACATAACCCAGCGCCAAATGTACCCATGGGTCATCGGTATCCAGAAGGAGACCCTTTTCTGCAGCATTCCGCGCCGCCGGAATTGCAATTTCTTCCGGCATCCATCCGTACAAAGCCTCTAATGCGGTGAAGTACGCGATTAGCGCGTGAGGCAGTGCATACGTGGCGTCAATTTGGATTGCCTTCTTCAGCAGCTCAAGGGCGGCCGCATAATCGCGCATTGATCGAGTGTTGACATAGGAGAGCGCCCGCATGGCGCACTCCCACGCATCCAGGCTTTCGGGAGATTTGCGCTTAGACCTTAGGTATTCGGCAACATAGAGTTGAGGTTCTATCGATGCGGCTATCCGCTCAGTGATCTCGTCCTGTAGCGCGAAGACATCGGCGAACTCCCGGTCATAGCGTTCAACCCACACATTATGGCCGGCACCTGCGTCGATAAGTTGCGCGGTGACGCGGACATGACTTTTCGCCCTTCGAACGCTGCCTTCGAGGACGTAGCGCACGCCAAGTTCGCGACTGATCTGCTTCACATCCACCGTCCGGCCTTTGTAGGCGAGGGTCGAATTGCGCGCGATCACAAACAACTGACGAATACGCGAAAGGGCCGTGGTAATCTCTTCGACCATGCCATCGGCAAAATAGTCCTGCTTCGAGTCGCCGCTTAGGTTCTGGAAAGGTAGAACCGCAATAGATGGCCTATCGGGGAGCGCCAGTGGCGGCGCCGACTTCGTTGCTCCTTCAATCTGCACGCGATAGACGTGCACCGGTCGTGCGATATTCTTGAGATTCTGCTCGCCCAGATCGGCAAACTCATTCGCGATTTTGCCGCGGACCCGATCGTAGGCGGAAGACGAGATGCAGATGCCGCCGGGTTCGGCAATGCTTTCCAGCCGTGCCGCTATGTTGACGTCATCCCCAAAAATGTCATGCGGCTCGACGATCACGTCGCCGATGTTAATGCCCACCCGAAAAACGAGGCGCCCGTCTTCTGCATCGCTGCTTGAAAGCTCGTGAATTTGGGTCTGGAACTGCGTCGCAGCTCGAACCGCCTCGACAGCGCTCGCAAACTCGGCCAGGAACCCGTCGCCAGTGTTCTTGACAATGCGGCCGCCGTGTTCCGCGATTGCCGGCATGATAGCGCCCGCGAGGAGCGCGGTGAAACGCGCGTGGGTTGCCTCTTCGTCATCGTGCATGAGCCGCGAGTAGCCGGCCACGTCTGCGGCCAATATCGCCGATAATCTGCGTTCGACCCTGTTTGGCTGGTCTGGCACCATCGCGTGCAAACCCTTCGTGCTATACTTTGTACGATAAATGCGGCTACTGTGCCACCAGTACTCGGACACTCTGCAAAGGGGTCGAGGTGAAAGGTGAAGTGGTGGATAATATTCGTCAAGCTCAAAAAGTTTGACCGAAGCTGCGGCGCTTGGAGCGTCGCAAACAAAGGTGCGCGCGACCCAGCACACCAAGACGTTCGCCGGGACAAACCTACAGTGTTATTGTATCGTCGGCGCCGGGCCAACCTCATGACCTTACCGCGCTGTGTGCCGGTCGGTCGCAGTAGATCCCACGGTGATCTCAGAGAGGGCACTTCCCTCCGGGCTAAGGTGGATCGCCACGCTCTCGTTCTGTCGTGTGTACAATGGAGCTCCAAAAACCACGCCAGTCACTACTCTTCGGACGCCGAAACCTAATTCTCGTTCTTCGCGCCACCGAGCGATTTCGGGGGGTGCAATAATCGTTGGCCGTGTCTCCGCGTCGCGCAAGCAGTCACGGCCAACTGACTTCCCGACAGTGCAGCGCCACATTCGGTTGACGTACAACCATCGCGGCCTTGTACCTCGGCACGGGCGCAAGGTCGGCGATCGTCCAATCGGACCAGACAGCACCTCCGACTTGCGTCAATCGTGGACGGTCCTGGCGACCGGTGCAAAAGGCGTCGAGGGGAAACGACAATCCCAAACCGAGTGCTTCAGGAGAGCCTTCTTGCGCGTCCAAGTCAGGTCCCCGGCACGTGCCGCCAGCATCGGTCGGGCGTAGGTATCGGCGACGATTGCGATGGCGTCCGGCGCGGTCATCACATAACGTCCGAGCAAAAGACGCAAAGCCGCGTGACTGCGTTATGTAGCATTGCCTTTGACGCTCGAAGTAGAAGCCTGCCGCACGCTTTCTCTCGTCTTTCGAGAGGATCGCGACCGCGAGACTTTCACCATCGGAAGGCCGCCAGTGAAACGAACCAGCAATCGACACGATCTGCCGTAAGTTGGAGGGGACCGTTCCATCCGTCCGTCGCCGCTGGCCAAGTTTGGACGGTTCTCATTTGATCCTCAGCAGAGCGAGTTGGCGAAATGGTAGCACCAATGATCTATCCTTGATTCTGAAGGTTCTTTGGACTGTGAATCATCCCGAAGCTTGAAGAGACAATCAAACGTTGGTGGCAGCGGACGCTCAATAAACGACGTTCGTCGCAGTCTCCGCACCATTAGAGAATGTTAAGTCGGCGGCCTGGCTGTTCGGGATGGACGTTTGTTATGGGGCACATCTCGGACTCTAGGCGACCTGGTCCAACGTCGCCGTTGGGCCTAGTTGCTGACTCTCGCGGTGCAAGATGTCTCTCAATTCATGCCTTCCACCAGACCTGCAACTGAGGTAGCCTGATCTTGAGCTGCCGAGCGGGACGTGCCGAAGTCCCTTTTATCTTAGCCGCAGCGCTCATGCCGTCGGCAGGCGCGCATCGAAATCAAACCGACGTCTGTGTTTGCGGGCTCCCGTGCGGCTCCGCAGGGGCTCCGCATGCCAGCAGCTTGTGGAGGTCCGCCATGCAAGTTCCCCGCCGTCAGTTCCTGCATCTGGCAGCGGCCGCTGCCACGCTTCCGACATTATCCCGATTCGCAAGCGCGCAGAGCTACCCGACGCGACCGGTGCACCTGCTCGAAGGCTTTGGCGCCGGCGGTGCACCTGACATCGTCGCGCGATTGATCGGTCAATCGCTGTCGGAGCGACTTGGACAGTCATTTGTCATCGAGAATCGCAGTGGCGCTACCGGCAACATCGCCACTGAGGCAGTCGTGCGGGCATCCCCGGACGGCTACGCGCTGCTGTTGGTTACCGCAGCAAATGCGATAAATGCGACCCTGCTCAAGCTCAACTTCGACTTCATCCGTGATATCGCGCCGATCGCAGGTATCGTGCGTGTGCCCTTGGTCATGGAGGTCCACCCGTCGATTCCCGCCAAGACGGTCGCGGAGTTCATCGCCTACGCGAAAGCCAATCCCGGCAAGGTCAATATGGCGTCAGCAGGGATCGGATCTCTGCCCCACATGGCCGGCGAAATGTTTAAAATCGTGGCCGGCGTCGATCTCTTTCACGTGCCTTATCGCGGCGCGCAGGTATTTCCCGCTCTTCTCACCGGCGAGGCGCAGGTCTATTTTGGCCCGCTCCTCTCATCGATCGAATACGTCAGGGCCGGCAGTTTCCGTGCCCTGGCAATAACGACGGTGGCGCGCTCGCCAATATTGCCGGACATTCCAGCTCTGGGCGAAACCTTGCCCGGTTACGAGGCAAGTGCATGGTACGGGATTGGCGGTCCGAAGCGCACGCCGGAGGAAGTCATCGAAAAACTGAACAAGGAAGTCAACGTCAGCATCGCCGATCCGAAACTCCAAGCCCGGCTTGCCAACCTCGGCGGCACGGCTCTTGGCGGGTCGCCTGCCGACTTCGCCAAACTGATCTCCGACGAGGTCAGAAAGTGGAGCAGGGTGATTTTGGCGGCTAACATGAAGCGGGAATGAGCAGCAGCTGCCGCGCTGCGCCGTGTAGAGGCTATTTTACGCACACACAGCATACCTGCCGGCGGGCGGAAATCAGTTCGCAAACTGATTGTCGGTTGTCTTCCCGTTTCCACATTTGGTGCTAAAAACGGAACAACTCCTAATGGCTCGACCGATTGCCCGACAGCGGAAAAGCAGTTCGTTGATCTCGATTGATCATCACTTCCTTAGCAAGACGGTAGCGTCACGCATGACATGCGCTGACCAAGACGTTGTTTCGGCAATCACTGGAACTGATCAGCACCACTCAGATAACGTTTTGCGCCTTATCATTAGCGCCGCGAGAACAGACGTGCGGAATCCGAATCGCCCGTTGTGATAGGTGCCAAGACTTGGACGGTAGGTCCGGAGCCCTATCAAATGATGTCGTGTTCGATCAACGACGAGTTCGTCCTTTCCCTCATTGAGCATGAGATCGCCCAGTTGGGCCTGCTCGTGCCGACAAGAAGTGGCGTCGCATCTTTCGGTTTGTTATGGGACTGGTCCTCCGCCGGCCAACCGCGATGGCTAGTTGAATTGCGCGCGGCAGAACGCTCTTCGTGGCGTGGGAACGAACCAGTTTGTGCGCGAGGTCTCCCATAGCTTTTCTGTCCGCTCCCCTCGCGCTCCCCCATACAAACTCAAATGGTAATTCGGACGTCGATTCAACATCTATCTGCGCTCGCCCAGACCTTGAGAAGGTTGAGGTCTTCAGGCGCGCAAGTGTTTACTCCTCACTCGTGAATGATTTTGGGCGGTAGACGCTTAAAAAGCAAACCAGCGTTTATGTTTGACGGACCCGTATGATTTCGCATGCCGGTGCTTATCGCTGGTACGCGTGGCTACCGGCCGCGTTTGCCGAATTCAACGTCAGCTTTTGAGTGTAAAACTGACATCGCAATTGCCGGTGCCAAAGTCCGAACCCTTAGCCGAACTGCCTATTAGCGGCCGCAAGGGCCGCTTTCGAAGGAGAAGCGGACCCGACGAGCTGGGCGGTCGGACCGCCGCTTGTGACCCGCTGCGGACTCTCTCGGGCGCCAAGGCACATTGAATCTTTTTGACGAACGATCGCTGGAATGCCTGCCCAGGGCAGACACAACGCCGCGGGCTGGATTTTCCTCACTGGTGAGGGTGAGAAGGAGTAGAATACGGCTCGCCGGGTGTACCTGGCGCGACCTCCGGCTGGCCGGGCACCGGCATTCCCAAAGCAGGGAGGAAGACCATGCTTATCACGAGACGTCAGGCCCTCCGCAACAGCACCTTCGCCCTCAGCGGCGCCGTGCTGGCCCCGAAAATCGCAAAGGCCGAGACCGCCGCGTCCAAGCCGCAAGCCCAGAACCCCGGCATGTACCGATTAGAGGTTGGCGCTTTTGAAGTTACCGTGCTCAACGACGGCTTCTTCACATTGCCCAGCGCAATGCTCGCTACCAACCTCGCGGAAGCGGAGTTGAAGGAGTTCGTGAAGGCGAACCATCTCGGTACCGACACCGTCCGCGCCCAGATGAATGTCGTTCTCGTGAACACCGGCGATCGGCGCGTGCTGATCGACTCCGGACGCGGCGGCTCTCCGCAACCCACTACGGGCCGTCTCGCCGCCAGTCTTCAGGCCGCCGGCATCGAGCCGAACGCCATCGACCTCATCGTCCTCACGCACGCCCATCCCGACCATCTGTGGGGTGCGGTGGATGCCAAGACCGGCACGATGCATTTTCCAAGCGCGCGGTATGTCCTTTCGGATATGGAATGGGACTTCTGGAGCGATCCAGAACGCCACGGCTCCTTCCCGGAACGCTGGCGCGGCATGATCCGGGCACGCAGGCCGCCTTCAGACTGATCACCGACCGAACGACGCGGATCAAGCCCGGCGCCGAAATCGTGCCGGGAATTGGAACGGTTGAGAGCCGCGGTCACACGCCCGGGCACATGTCCATTCTGATTGCCTCAAACGGTGAGCAGGCCTTGGTCATTGGCGATGCCATCACGAACCAGCTTATCAGCTTCGCCCATCCTGACTGGAAACCGAGCTACGACGGCGATATGGACCAGGCTGTAGTGGCGCGGCGGCGGCTGCTCGATCAGGCGACGGCCGACCGTATCCTATTGCTGGCTTATCACCTGCCCTTCCCAGGCGTGGGCAACGTGGCGCGCGACGGCTCCGCCTACCGTTGGATACCTGAGCATTGGCGTTGGGACCTCTGAGGTCGGCGATCATATGGCCGTTCACGTATGACCGTTTTCGTCGAAGTGCTGTCTAGGATCGGAGTCTTGGAAAGGACGATTTCCGAGAATGGCCCAAAGCCGAGATGTGGGATGTGTGCGTTCGCGTCCGCTTAGAGGGGGTAATGCGGACGCGTTTTGCTCGATGTGAGTTCTTCGCTGTTTGACCCGTACCAGACATGCTCGATAGACCAAGGAGGCCGACCATCCGGCTCCAAAGGGATGCGCCCCTGTGTCTCACTCTCTGCCTTGCTGTATGTGATAGCATTGCATCGTCGGAGAGACGAGCACGGCGTAGCCTGTCAAGGACAGGAGCAATGGCTGAGGTTCCCTCAACCCACTACGTCAAGAGCGATGACGTATACATCGCCTATCAAGTGTTTGGCGAGGGCTCGCTTGATCTGATTTTCGTGCCGGGCTTCGTATCGAACATCGAGGCCATGTGGCAGTCGCCGAATCGAAGCAGATTCTTTCGGCGTCTCGCCTCGTTCTGTCGCGTCATCATTTTCGACAAACGCGGCACTGGAATGTCCGATCGAAGCTCTCAGATTTTCACGCTCGAACAACGTATGCACGATGTGCAGAGCATCTTGAACGAAGTCGGGTCCGAGCGTGCGGCGCTGTTTGGCATTTCCGAGGGCGGCCCGATGTCCTTGCTGTATGCCGCCACCTATCCGGAACGAACCTCGGCTCTCGTTCTGTACGGCGCTTACGCCAAGCGTTCCTGGTCGACCGATTATCCGTTTGGCTGGAAGGACGCGACGTGGAACAATGTGCTTGACAACATCGAACACTATTGGGGGACCCCGCAAGGAATAAGCGTCACGATGTGGGCGCCCAGCATTGCCAGTGACCCTCGCGCCGCGGAGGGCTTGGCTTCATATTTCAGGGCATCGGCAAGTCCTGGCGCGGCGGCGGCTATCATGAAAATGAACCGTGAGATCGACGTGCGCCATATCTTGCCCGCGACCCGCGTGCCGACGCTTGTTCTACACCGTACCGCAGAGCGCGTGATCGACGTGGAGCATGCACGCTACATGGCGCAGCGTATCCCAGGTGCAAAGCTAGTCGAGCTTCCAGGCGAGGATCATATGGCTTGGTTTGGCGATCAAGATTCGATTCTTGATGAGGTCGAACAGTTTCTGACAGGCAGACGCCATGCTCACGAACCGGAGCGGGTGCTCGCAACCGTGCTGTTTGTGGATATCGCAGGTTCGACAGCACTGGCGGCGACACTTGGCGACAACTCCTGGCGGGAGTTGCTTGAGACGTTTTATGCCAGGGTGCGTGAGGTCCTGCAGCAGTACCGCGGGCGTGAAATCAACACATCAGGTGACGGCTTGCTCGCCACCTTCGACGGGCCGGCGCGAGCGGTGCGCTGCGCCAGTGCCATCCGCGATACGGTACGCTCGCTTCATCTCGAAGTACGGTGCGGCGTTCATACTGGTGAATGCGAGCTCGTAGGTAACGACATTGCTGGAATTGCAGTGCACACCGGGGCGCGCGTTGCCTCCATCGCGCCTCCAAGCGAAGTGCTGGTCTCGCAGACGGTGCGCGATCTAGTGGCTGGCTCCGGCTTGGTCCTGGAGGAATACGGCACTTATACGCTTAAAGGTGTGCCCAATGAGTGGCGCCTATTCCGTGCAGCGAACTGAAAGGTTTGCGGCATCCAGGCGGAAGCCGCGGCGAAAGTGGAACATCGAAACCATCAGAGGGGAGGCATCGAAACCATCAGAGGGAGGAATGACAATGGGTAGATTGATTTTAGCGGCAAGTTTGGGTCTGACTTGCTTGCTCAGCACCGCAACAGTCGCCCTCGCTGAGAGCCGGGGCACCGAAGACCCCAACAATTGGCCGCAATACAATCGGACCAGCAACGCGTGGCGTTACAGCCCGCTCGATCAAATCAACAAAGACAACGTCAGCAAACTTTCTGTGGCATGGATCGCTCAGGGCGGCGATATCACCATGGGCATCCAAGAGACGCCTTTGGCGATAGACGGCGTGATCTATTCGATAACCTCTGGGAACCGGGTGGCGGCGCTGGACGCGAAGACCGGGCAGGAGGTCTGGAACTATCAGCCGAAGCTCGATCCGCTCACCAAGAAGGTGTTGTTCTCACCGTATAGCCGTGGCGTCGCGGTCGGCGACGGCAAGGTCTTTATCGGAACAGTGGATGGGCGCGGCATTGCCCTCGATCAGAAAACGGGCAAGGAGATATGGCAAGTCCAGTTGACCGATTTTGCGAACTGCCACGGTTGCAATTTCACTTCGCCGCCCGTCGTTGCTGGCGATATGCTGACTTTCGGATCGACTGCAGGCGAATTGGCGACGCAAGGGAAAATCTTCGGTGTCGAAGCCAAAAGCGGCAAGAAGGTCTGGGAGTTCAACACCATCAAAGACGACCCGAAGAGTTGGCCTGGCACGAGCGGCAAATACGGCGGTGGCGGTGCCTGGATGCCGGGCACCTACGATGCGGAGACGAACACGGTCTTTTACGGTACTGGCAATCCGGGAAAGGATTTCATCAATGAGGACCGGCAGGGTGACAACCTCTACACCGATTCGATTGTCGCTCTCGATCCCAAGACCGGCAATCTGAAATGGTACCGGCAGGAGATTAAGCAAGACGTATGGGACTATGATTCGGCGTATGAGGTGCTCCTGTTCAAGAAGGACGGCAAGGACTTGATCGTCCACATGAACAAGAGCGGCTACGTTTTCGTGCTGAACAAGAATGATGGAAGCATCGAGAACATTTGGCCAGTCAGCGATCTCAAAAACTTCGTCAAAGACATCGACAAGAAGACCGGCGAGTTGATCGGCCGCGTCGAACTGCCGATGAATAAGGAGACGCTGATCTGTCCGTCCACCTTCGGTGGACGTAGCTGGAATGCCGGCGCCTACAACCCCAACACCGGACTTTGGTACAACAACGTGCTGGATTTCTGCGGCTACCTCAAACCGGTGGCCCAGAAGGACGATCCCATGGATTACGGCACCGGTCATATCGGCGCCAGCGATTTTGGACGGCTGGTGATGGCACCCGATGGGCGCAAGCCCGGCCGGCTCGATGCACGTGATCCATTTACCGGCGAGCGCAAATGGACGTATGAGATGGATGTCCCTGGCTTCGCCAGCGTCCTGACCACCGGCGGTGGGCTCGTGTTCAACGGCGACCCGACCGGCATTCTGCGGGCCTTCGATGCCGATACCGGAAAGGTGCTGTGGAGCTTCAATACCGGATCGGGAATGCGCAGCGGCATCATCAGCTACGCCGTCGCTGGCGAGCAGTACATTTTGGTGCCAAGCGGGTGGGGCTCCTACGCTGCAATCCTGCTTCCCGCGCTGTTCCCTCAACTCGAGAAGATGCCTGCGGCTTCGACCCTTATCGCGTTCAAGCTGCCGAAATAGCGAACTAAACAAGGGGCGGCTGGGCAGCCGCCCCTCTCGCGCTTTCGTCGCGGACTAGTTCCATGATGTACAATCTGGTGCCGATAGCGATTGCCTGCATTTTCCTTGGTGACGCCGCCTATCCGCAAGAAAACGTTCCGGACCTGAAAGACCCGACAATGATTGCGGCGGGCCATGATCTGTTTTTGCAAAAGCAGTGTTCACGTTGCCATGGGGAGGACGGCAAAGGCGGGGTCAACCTCGCCCGCCGCGCCCTTGACCCTAAAGATGTGTTCCAATCGATCGCCGACGGCCGAATGGGGAGCGGTCTCCGGATGCCAGCGTCGCGCGATGTGCTGAGCGACGAAGAGATTTGGAAGGCTACCGCCTACGTCATGTCGATCAGCCAGCAGCCGAAGTAGTTTTAATCCGGATGGAGGAGTCGCGAGTGTAAGTGTAATTGTCGTGGCTGGCCCTCGGAGCTTGATTTCGGGCTGCTTTGCTGGAGGGGCCGGTCGCTCACGTTGCCTGCCGGCCTTGCGCTTCGCTCAAAACCGATGTGCAGACACATACTGCGGCGGCGATCAACCGAGCGGGCCGCGCCGCTTATTGTGGCTCGGCCGGCGACGTCCTCCTCGCCGTTTCTTCGCGGCCCTTCGCGAAATGCGATCATACGATAACGAGACCAACTACCGCCTGAGCGCGTTCTGCTTATAATTCATGTCCGTTGATGGCACAAA
The DNA here is from genome assembly GCF_036924675.1 of Bradyrhizobium sp. AZCC 1578. Classification (NCBI taxonomy): domain Bacteria; kingdom Pseudomonadati; phylum Pseudomonadota; class Alphaproteobacteria; order Hyphomicrobiales; family Nitrobacteraceae; genus Bradyrhizobium; species Bradyrhizobium sp. AZCC 1578. Next base: position 2,879,917 of record NZ_JAZHRZ010000001.1, on the reverse strand, counting down.
GCATCAGTTATTGCTGTGTAGCGACATGTCCGGAGTCGGGCGTACACCGGAAGTGACCGGCGGGCACTCAAAACGGCGCTAATGACCCAAACCGGAAGTGCGGCTCCGCTGCGTCAAATAAGATGGCACGGCTCAAATTCCGCCCAACCATCGGTTTACATTTTTCATACCAGCGGCTTATTCTTTGGGTGTGAAGATGCCTTCCTGCGAAGGGAGGACACCCTGAGGGGTTGGCAACTTGCGCTATCGCTTCGAGGAGTTCGCATTTGACATCGACCGGCGCGAACTGCATCGCGGGGCAGAGGTCGTTTCCATTACACCACAGGTGTTCGATCTGCTCGAATACCTGATCCGAAATAGGGAGCGCGTCGTCAGCAAGGACAACCTTATCAACGCCGTTTGGAATGGTCGCATTGTGTCCGATGCTGCGCTTACGACCCGCCTGAATGCTGTCCGTGCTGCCATCGGCGATACTGGCGAGGAGCAGCGCCTCATCAAGACGCTTCCGCGCAAGGGCTTCCGTTTCGTGGGACAGGTGCGGGAGACGCGAGAAGTTGCGGGTCCAAATCCGGACGAAGCGCCCGAGAGCGCTCTTGCGCTCCCAGACAAGCCCTCCATCGCGGTATTGCCGTTCGAAAACATGAGCGGCGATCCCGAGCAAGAATACTTCGCCGATGGAATGGTTGAGGAGATTACTGCGGCGCTGTCGCGGTTCAAATGGCTCTTCGTTATCGCCCGCAATTCCAGCTTTACCTACAAGGGCAAGGCGGTGAACGTGAAGCAGGTCGGACGCGAGCTGGGCGTGCGCTATGTCCTTGAAGGGTCGGTGCGCAAGGCAGCAGGGAAAGTCCGCATCACCGGGCAGTTGATCGATGCGATTACAGGGGCAAACATCTGGGCGGACAGGTTCGAGCGCGACCTGACAGACGTTTTTGCTCTACAGGACGAATTGACGGTCGCCGTTGTCTCGGCCGTTGAGCCAAAGGTGTTTCAAACAGAAATTGCAATGGCGGCGCGGCGGCGACCGGAAAACCTAACGGCCTATGATTTATATCTCCGAGCTAGGCAGCAGAACTACCTGACGACCCGCGAAGGGGTCGCCGAGTCGCTCCGGCTGGTTCATCGCGCCTTAGAGTTAGACCCGGGGTTTGCTTTGGCCGCTGCCCTTGCAGGCGCCTGTCACAGGCAAAACGTCCTTTCCGGCTATTCCGCCGATCCTCAATTCGACCGGAAGGAAGCAGTTCGACTTTCTCGGTTTGCATTAAGCATCGACGATGGTGACCCGGAAATACTAGCAGATGCTTCGGTAACTTCGGCATTCATGGTCGGCGATAGTGAAGCTGAGATCGAAATGGCTGACCGGGCGGTTGCGCTCAACCCAAATTCATCTCTCGCATGGAACTGCAGAGGCTGGGTCTACCGAAAAGCGGGGCAGCCGGAGGAAGCGATCCGGAGCTTTGAACGCGCCATTCGCATGAGCCCGGTAGATCAGGATCTACATTCAAGGCTTCATGGCATTGGGGTAGCCTTTATTGAGCTTCGTCGGTTTGACGAGGCCATCGCTGTAGGGAAGAAAGCCCTACGTCAGAACCCCTCCTTTGCGCCAGCCCACCGCTGTCTCGCGTCCGCTTTCGCCCATCTCGAACGTGATGCGGAGGCCCGTGAGGCGGCGGCCCGTCTGCTTCAGCTCGATCCCGCCTTTACCATATCGGCGTGGATCGCCCGGTTCGCAGGCGAACGATCAAGGGCGAAGCTGTATATTGAGGGTCTTCGGAAAGCGGGGTTGCCCGAGTAGCTCTCCATCCCGAGAGGTGATCAAATGGCGGCACTCTGCTGCGGCGCATAAGTCCGGTTATGGCCCCTTTGAGACATGCCGACGGACGACCAGAATGTCTGTTTCCTAGGGTAGACCGGAAGTGATCCGCCGGCGGTCAGAATGACGGGAATGACCCCATATCGGAAGTCGCCTCGTCCGATGAACCGCCATGGCGGTGCACTAGCCGGCCGCCATCTTACGTGCGCTGTTCACGAAATTGTGCAAACCGCTTAAGCAAAAAGTTAGGGCGGCGCGGCGCAAATTTGCAGAATTACCAATTTCAAACGCGTGCGACTGGATGTGCGTGTGACGAAGAAATTTACAGTCTATCTTGTCGATGACGATCCCGCAGTGCTCAAGGCGCTGTCACGATTGCTCCGCGCTAGGAGCTATGATGTGAAGCCTTATTCTTCGCCGCATATTTTCCTCGAAGAGCATGATGTGGCGGTGCCTGGCTGTGTCGTTCTGGATGTTTCGATGCCGGGTCTTGACGGTTTCGAGCTTCAAAGCGCGCTGGCTTTGGTCGGCTCTCATCGCCCCGTCGTGTTCATCACCGGAAAAGCAGACATTCCCATGAGCGTGCGTGCCATGAAAACTGGGGCAATCGATTTTCTGACCAAGCCTGTGAGGGACGAGGATATGTTCGCTGCCTTATCGCGTGCCGAGGACGAGGATGCCAAGTCGCGTAGATTTCAATCCGACCTGACATCGCTGCGGGCGAAAATCGGGACCCTGACCCCGCGCGAGCGCGAAGTTCTAGCGCATGTCATCGCGGGACGCATGAACAAGCAGATTGCCGGCGACTTGGGCACCGTCGAGAAGACGATCAAGGTTCACCGCAGCCGAATGATGCAGAAACTGGGCGTTCGCACCGTAGCCGATCTCGTTCGGATGGTCGGGAAACTCAATCTTACGAAGTAGGAGACCTACCTATTGGCCCAAGGGCCAACTCGACCGACCGTCCGTGCGACCGCAATAATCTTTTATGGTGGAAGCTAGCCCTCGGCCAGGCGGCTGCATCAGCGTGCAGTGAGGGCCGGGCTCTCAATTCTCTGTGTGTAAACCTCAACCTTGAATATCAGGTCGCACTCGGACTGGACGCCCTGTCGAGTATAGAACCTTATTTCCATGCCGGTCGTCAGATTGCCCATGAGTTTGTCAAATTGAGCGGGGTGTAGATACAGATACCCCCGGCGCAACTCAAATTCCTTGACCCCGGTCTTGAACAGAATGCCGATGACGTCGTCATTGTTTGTTATTTCGTTCATCACATCCGGCCATGGCCTTTCGTTCTGATCCGCTTCGCGCTTTGTTTGCGATGCCGACATGCCATGGATTGCTAGCGATATCTGGAATTTTGATGGTTCTGCGTCGGAAAGGCGTAACAAGGACGCGTTACCCGAAATTTCTGCAACGCCGTGAGCGTCGGGATCGTCGCCCGTGGCAACGTAACTGACATAGCCTTCCGTCACGGCGACGTCGATAGTACCGGTCCATCCCTCGACCATGCCAATACTGCCTATCGTCGTTGATGTGACAAACGAGGTTCGACTTTCATTGCCGTTTCGGCATTTGTCAATTGACCCACATCAAGGCCGCCACTGCCGCGACCTACGGCTCACCGACAAGGTGGTCGAGGTAACTCGACCTGGACGCTTCATAATTTTGGAGACACTGTCAGCGCTCCACCCAGAGCCTCCCGTCGCATGCGTTAGCCGCGCCGACGACATGATCCAATGAGGGCGTAGTTTGCAGCGGTGCATGAGTCCGGAGTTGGCCCTTCTGAGACCTGCCAAGGCCCTCCGAAGAAGTCCGCTCATCGGGGCAGACCGGAAGTGTTCGGCCGAGCGTCAGAACGGCGCCATTGACCCAAACTCGGAGTGCGCCAGGAAAGCTGGCAAAGAATAGGAGGTGAGAGTCCCCCACGGGGAAGGTCTAGCCAACCACCCCGACCCCGAGTGATGCGCGGCGTCCCGCGAGGGCCGACGTGAAGCGTTCACAGGGGAGACCACGGGCCAAGTATTGAGCTGCGAAACGGGTCTAATTCCGAGGTGCCGATCTTATTCTGAGAAAGAGAAGGCAACATCGTCCCATGGCGAATGGCTCGCATGGGAAGAACCTCGCGCAGTCGGAGACCTTGTGCACGTGGAGAAGTTCTTTGCGCGGAACCTGGGAGGTCTCATCCATGCCCGGCCTCGTGGGCCGGGCCGGCTCGGGAAGGCGACAAGCCGCACGCCGAGCATGTACGTGGATGAGAAGTCGGATGAGGCCATAGTACCTGCGAAGCGACTGAACAACGGGAGGCAACTCTCGGCGGAAGTCGTGGAGGGAAGGGCCTCACCCAAGGGGAACAGCCGTTAGGCGGCCGCGGTTCGGACACTGAGCCGAAATGCCGCGTCGATCCGAATAATGGCTGCGCGTCGACCGATGAGCGCGACCAATCGTTCATCGCACGACGTCCGACCCGAGGGAGGAGCCCGGTGCGTTAGCAGCGCACGCCGGGATCTGTGCGGGGGGCGAGGAGAAATTCTCGTCCCTACCGCGACCATGGGACCACCCCGCCAACGGCTGACCCGGATTGCAGGATATCGAATTGGTGGAGATCAGTCAGGAGGTACTGGAACGATTTTACAAACCTGTTATGACTGGCGTCGTTTCAATTGGTCGAATTGCATTTGATCCCCGCCAGCCAGGGCGGCACAGCGGCATCGCCACGCGCGGCGGTTCGACACCACCGAGCACAATCTCCGCAGTACCTGGACAGAATCTACCGCCCTCTCACTCGCAGGTTGACCGGAGCCTGTCCATCCTCCGTGTCTAGGATGTAGGCTTTCACTCTGGGCACAGTCTTCTCCATGGCTTCAAGATAGAGGCGGGTGCGCGTGAGCTCGGGGGCCTTCGCGTACTCTTGCTGTAAAGCTTTGAGGCGGGTGGTCGTGCCTATGGCTTGTGCGATGCGCTGCTCACGCCGGCTCTGTGCTGCCTGGACCAATGTGTGCGCCTCCCCGCGAGCCCTAGGCAGGAGGTTGGCCGCATAGACCCGCGCCTCGTTGCGTGAGCGCTCGCGATCGGCCATGGCGTCCGCCACGTCTTGAAAAGCCTGTGCCACCGCCGCGTCAAGCGTCACAGCCATGATGCTGGAAGCGGTGATCTGAACGCCGCTTCGGTAGCGATCGAGGAGCTCCTGAGTCTGTATCTTCACCCTGTCCTGGATGGCAGGCCGGCCTGTGGTCAAGACCTCGTCAACTGACATGCCGGCCAAAACCTCGGTGAGCACACTTTCGGCAAGCCCGCCGATCAGCGCTCTTGTGTCCTCGACATGCAGCAGGAAGTCGGCAGGATCGCGTATCACGTATTGTAGCACGAGCGCGATGCTTAGGATGTTCGTGTCACCAGTCAGCAGCTCCATCCCAACCACGGTCTCCTGCTCGCCCTCGTGCAAAGCGAAGCCCACGCCGACTTTCGAGACACTTGTGGTCTTAAGCACGTCGACCCGGTCGACGGGCCAGGGGAAACGCCAGTGCATGCCGGGGCCCAGGCGGGCATGGGGCGCGCCGAGGCGGCGCGCCAAAGCTTGCTCGTCCGTTGCGACGAGATGGAAGCCCGTGGCGAAGTAGGCCGCGATCAGCAGGAGCAAGAAGACGATACCGCCCCGGAGCGCGTGAGAGCGCCAGCGCGGACGTCTGGGGGCGCTTTCCGCGTGGTCCTGCGGCACCATGTCTTCGTGGCCGGCCATCATGGCGATTCCCCGCGTGCGGATGGCTGCTGACCTTCGACACCAACGCCCACGGTCTCGCCATTCCTGGGACGAGCCTTGGGCGGCGCGTTAAGATCCCGCGCGACCGATGCGCTAGGTTGCAGCATCTGCAGGAGTTCGGACTCGGCCGGCAGGAACAGGGTCGTCTTGTCGTCGAGGATACGATCATAGGCCTCCAGCGTGCGGACGAGCTTGAAGAAGGGTAGATCGGCGCCAAACTCGCGCGCGTAGACACGCATCGCCTCAGCCTCCCCCTCGCCGTCGAGTCGCCTTGCATGTTCGTTGGCCTCGGCGAGGATGCGTGCCTTCTGCCGATCAGCTTCGGCGATGATCCGCCTCGACTCGGCCTTCCCGTCGGAGCGCAGTTGCATGGTGATGCGGGCCCGCTCCGCTTTCATCCGCTCGAAGACGCTCTGCCGGTTCTGCTGAGGCAGGGCGAGTTCTCGCACACCGAGATCGATCACATCGATACCGTAGGCGGGCGCGACAAGAGCCTGAACGCCGGCACGTACCTCCGCGACTATCGCCTCGAACCGGCTCTCCGAAGGATGCGGCGCGATGAGGGAGGCGAAGCTATGGCGGCCGAGCACTGCGCCGACTTCACCGACGATAGCCTCCGTAAGCCGCTGCTCGGCATCGCCGCGCGTGGCAAGCGTCGCGAGGAAGCGCGTCGGTTCGGCGATGCGCCAGGTAGCGAGCGTGGCAACGGACACGTTCTTCCTGTCCGCCGTGACGTACTCAACGGGCCGAGTGCTCAAGTATAGGAGGCGCTTGTCGAACCGCTGCACGCGCTCGAAGGGCAATTTGAAGCCTAGGCCCGGCTCTTCAACGAGTTGCACGATCCGGCCGAAACGCGTAACCATCCCGTGCTCAGTGATATCTAACGTGAAGAGGCTCGCAAGGACCGACAGCACCAGCACGGCGATAGCGGCAGGCGTCAGCACCCGGAGCGCTACCCTTCGTCTGCCATCCGCGCGGCTCATCTGCCAACTCCAGGGTGAGCTGTCTTCATCGGTTGCCGCCGGCGCTGATCGGAGGCTCAAGGAGCCAAAGGTCGAAGTCTTTGATAGCACTCGCCTTCGGCCGGACAAGCTTGTGCACCTTCGGCAACACGTCCTCGATCGTCTCCATCTGCAAGCGGAATGCGGCCAATTCGGGCGCTTGCCGAAACGCCTCGACCTGTAGACTGAACGCTAGCGCCTCGCCGCGAGCGCGGCGGACGTGTTCCTCCTGGACGGCGAGGGCACCCTCGACCGTCGCCGCGGCTTCCCCTTTCGCCTCGTTTACCTCCTCGGCGGCGAACCCCTTGGCCCGGTTAATCGTGCGCAGCTTGTCCTCCTGTGCACTAGCCACGTCCCGCTCGGCGTCGTGTGCCTCCTGGGGCGAATGCACGTAAACCAAGCGCACCGAGACGAGCGCGATGCCGGCGTTCAGACCGTCTAGGCGCGCCTGAACGAACTCATGCAGTCGCGCCTCGACCTCGGCTCTGGCTTTTGTTAGCAACGCATCGATTCGCTGAGTGGCAATAGCGCTACGCAGCGCTGCTCGAGCAACGCTCCGGACGAGCGCCTCAGGCTCCGCCAGGTTTGTGACGTAGGCCACCGGATCCTTGACGCGGTACTGCACGGTTGACCGAAGATCGATGAGGTTGGCATCACCGGTCAGGAGAAAGGACTCGCCCTCCAGCACCTCGCGCTGAAACCAGGGCCCCTTGGCCTTGATCGCCTCCGGCACTGGATTCGAGGGCCCGCCCACTGTGAGCCGCTCGCGGGCGAGTGAGCGCGCCGTCAAGCTCTCGTCCGCCTGACTGCGGAAACCGAGCTCTGCACTCCGCGTGCGTTCGGTTTCGACGAGACGGTGCGTCTCGATCGGCCAGGGCAGGCGGTAGTGTAGGCCTGGGCCGAGGTCGGCCGCGATGATGCGAGCAAACCGGAGGCGCAGGCCGATCTCCCCGGACTGGATGGTAAAGAAGCCGCTTGCGAGCCAGAGGAGGACCAGGCTTGCCAATGCCGCGATCTTAACGCGGGTGTCAGTAACAAACACGCGGGTCGCGGCCGCAAACCTGTCGCGCAGCCGGACCCACTCCGGCGGCGCGTGCGTATGCGGCACGTGCGTGTGGAGCGAGATTTCCCCGGTCCGGAGCTCACGCACCGCCTGTCGCAGGATTTGAGCGGATGACCACAGGAACAATCCCGCCATGATGGCGGCCACGATCAGGTCGGGCCACTTGGTCGCGGTTGCCCAAACGCCGAGCGCAGCGAGCATCACGGCGACGTTGCCGATCGCATCGTTACGCGAGCAAAGCCACACGGACCGCACGTTGGCGTCGCCATCCTTGTAGCGCACGAGGATGACGACGCTAGCCACGTTGGCAGCGAGAGCCAGGAAGCCGATGGCGCCCATGATCTCGGCGCGGGGCACACCGAGCACAAGCACGTGATAAGCGGTCGCCCCAAACACCCACAAGCCCACCAGCGTGAGGCTGACGCCTTTCACAAAGGCCGCACGCGCCCGGACCCGAACGGATGCACCAATGACCGCGAGGCTGATACCGTAGGTCGCCGCGTCGCCCAGAAAGTCGAGAGCATCGGCCTGCAGCGCTTGCGAGCCGGCGAGTGCGCCGGCGCCTATTTCCACCAGGAACATCGCGGCGTTGATCGCAATGACGATCCAAAGCCGCCGCTTGTAATCAGCCGACAAGCCTTCGAAGGTGGCGCCTTCTCCGCAACAGGCTACGCCCATGTTCAGAGCCCTACGCTTCCTGAAGTCTCCATTTAGTGCAACCTCACCGCGGCAGGTAGCGCTTGTCGAGTTGACAAGCCACGGAGTACTGTGGATCGACAACGTTGGCGATCTCGAGCTGCGCTGCTTGGCCTAGAAGCTGAACCGCCTCGATCTTGTCGTAGCCGTAATCCTGCACCAGCCAGTTGACGAGATCGACGCAGGCGATCCGCAGCGCATCGATCAACGGCCGCGTGCTGCCGATCGACATGATCATTCTGTCGTTCTCGAGCCGGGGCCAGTTGATCTTTTTTCCCTTGATGAGATTCACCGTGAAGGTGACGTCAAACGAGGTCTCGATAGCGGCGCCGTCCACCTCGCCGTCACCCTGCGCGGCGTGCCCGTCGCCCAGCATGAAGAGCGCACCCGGCTCGAACACCGGGAAAGACATCGTCACACCCTCAACGACCTCATTGAAGTCCATGTTCGCGCCATGAGGGCCGGGTATCAGCGAGCTGATGCATTCCTTGCCAGCAGGTGCGGTGCCGATTGTCCCGAAGAATGGCCGCAACGGGACCTCGACTTTGCCGATCTTGCTGTTGGGCAGGTCGAGCACACCGACCATTCTCGATCTGTCGAGCCGCCAGATAAAGAGCCGGTCCGGCACCGGGTCGGTTATCATCGCCGTCTTGTATTCGGGCGCCAATGCTCCGAAGTAGGGGATCGAAGCTCCCCAGCCCCAGTCTCTGTTGAGGCCGATCCTGTCGATACGCACGACGAGCGTATCGCCGGGCTCGGCGCCCTCGATGAAGAATGGCCCGGTCTGCGGGTTGACTCTGGTAAGGTCGAGTCTCGGAAACACCGTCTTGTCGGCCGGCTGGAAGACGTCGTTCGCCGCGTCCTTGGTCCTTGTGATCACCGTGTCGCCTGGCCTGATGCGGATCGCCGGCGGATGCGCATGGCAATAGGTGAAGTAAACTGTGTCTCCCGGGTCATAGCGGACTTCCGCGGCCGAGGCAGGCGCGACCCCAATAACTACGAGTGCCGAAGATAGAGCCACGATGGCCGCTCGTGCCGACTGCTCGTTCATTCGAATCATAGAAATTCCTCCTGTGTTGGCAGCGTAGATTGTTGCTATGGAGGCGGCGTAAGATTTCCGCTGGTCATCTCATGGGCGTTTCCTTTCGCACTCTCGGGCAAGGTTGCCGGCCGCTTGGCGCGCTCATAGAAGCCGCTGTCGTACAGCAGGCCGAAGAGATCGGAGTTCGCCGGCAACACCATCGTCGTGCCCTCCTTGACGAACTTGCGCGATGCGTCGAGCGTCCGCCGCAGCGCGTAGAACTGCGGTGCCTCGCGGAGCGAGTCGGCGTAGATGCGGGCGGCCTCTGCTTCGCCAGCGCCGCGGTGCCGCTGGGCGACCTTGAAGGCCTCGGCTAGAATGCTCGTCTTCTCGCCCTGAGCCGCGGAACGGATCTTGAGGCCTTCTTCCTCGCCCTCAGAGCGGTAGCGCATGCTGATTGCGGCGCGCTCGGAGCGCATGCGAGCGTAGACCGTGAGCCGGTTGCGCTTAGGGAAATCAAAGCGCAACAGCTGCACGTCAAGGACTTCGATGCCGTAGTCTCGAAGCGCAACATTCCGGCACTTTGCCGCGACCTCGGCGAGCAAGGCCTCTGCTCGATAGGCTTCAGCTGAGACAAAGTCAGCGAGCGGACTTCGGCCGATGGCGGCGCCAAGCTCAGCAGAGAGGATGTCGCCCAAGCGCGATTCCGCACCCGCCTTGTTGAGAACCGTCTCAAAGAAACGTTTCGGCTCGGCTATGCGCCACATGACGGCGCCCGCTGCCGTCACGGCAGTCTTCTCAAGCGTCAGGAATTCGCCCAGTGGGGGCTGGTAAACAAAAAGCCGGCCGTCGAACTTGGTCACGCTTTCGTAGGGCAGCTTCACGCCGAGACCCGGCGTGGTGACTACCTGCACCGGCCTTCCGAACGACGTGACAACGGCCCGCTCCCCATCGCCAACGGAGAAAAGACATAACGTGGTCGCCACGACAGCGCCAAGCACTCCCGCGGCGGCCAGAATAGCTTGCCTAGGCTTTGAGCTTGAGCGGGCCATTGCTCATTTGCCTAACGAGCTGGGCTTTTCTCATTCTGTAGGGCGTGCTGCGGGTGGTCAAGGCATTTGTCTCCGGTGAGCTGCTTGTATAGGCCTCCGTACGTAGTCCTGCCGGTTGGCGCGGGTCGAGGCCGTCGGTCTCCGGCGAGCACCTCGAGAAGCTGGGCGGCGCCGCCGGCGTTACGAGCAATAGGCCTGGTGCCGACGATCTCCCACCGGCATCGAGGATGCGGGTCACAATGGTCGCGTCCACGTCGGGGACGTAGCCCTCGAGCACATTGGAACCCTTCATCATCGGAATGCCGGCGACGCACACATTCTCTTTGCTGGCGATTTTCTTGCCTGCGAGGGCCCCCGACGTTGCGCCCTCGATCGAGCACCTCCAGTACCGAACGTTGAGCCGATTGTCCGAGGTGGGTGGACGGAACCCCGCGTCCCGTGGGTACTTCTCCGCCCATGTCGGCTCCGCGAACTGATCAGGCGACGGTACCACGCGAGCCACCGTCCATGAGGTTGCGGACGACCTCAGATCGTCGCGGCTGAGATCGTGGCGGCGGCGAGGCGAGCTGACCTTCCGAGGCAAGCGCTGTCCATTCACCGTATCGGGCATGAGCGTCGGTTCACGATCGGAGCCTCGACAACTAAGCTGGTCGGACGGGCCCTCAATCTGAGTAGCCCGGCTTCGTTTGATGGCAATTTCAGCGATCAGAGCCGGTGGTGCGGCTGGGGCTGGAGGCGTTCAATTGCAGAATGCCAATGGCGTGATCTTGCAGCTCAGCGCCCAAAGGTCGGCGCTGAAGTGTCGGCTGCCGTGGGCCGCGTAACGGTCCGTTTGAAATAGGTCTGATGCGATGGCGCGCGCCTGATCGCTCAGTATCATTTTTGCTCGGTATCGTCCCGCCGCAAACGGCCACGAGCTGACCGATTCCGGTCTTGCCCCAAATGCGAAGTGCCGACTTCAGCTGGCAATGTCCGAGTTCGAAGGCAAAGCGGAAATATTTGCTCGCACTCAGTCCTTCTAAGTTTGACCCAAATCGGAGTGCGCCAGGAAAGCTGGCAAAGAATAGGAGGTGAAAGTCCCCCATGGGGTAAGGACTAGCCATCCGCCCCGACCCCGAGTGATGCGCGGCGTCCCGCGAGGGCCGCCGTGAAGCGTTCACAGGGGAGGCCACGGGCCAAGTATTGAGCTGCGAAACGGGTCTAATTCCGAGGTGCCGATCTCATTCCGTTGAAGAGAAGCCAACATCGTCCCATGGCGAATGGCTTGCATGGGAAGAACCTCGCGCAGTCGGAGACCTTGTGCACGTGGAGAAGTTCTTTGCGCGGAACCTGGGAGGTCTCATCCATGCCCGGCACTCGTGTGCCGGGCCGGCTCGGGAAGGCGACAAGCCGCACGCCGAGCATGTACGTGGATGAGAAGTCGGATGAGGCCATAGTACTTGCGAAGCGACTGAACAACGGGAGGCAACTCCCGGCGGAAGTCGTGGAGGGAAGGGCCTCACCCAAGGGGAACAGCCGTTAGGCGGCCGCGGTTCGGACACTGAGCCGAAATGCCGCGTCGATCCGAATAATGGCTGCACGTCGGACGACGAGCGACACTAAATCGCTCATCATACGACGTCTGACCCGAGGGAGGAGCCCGGTGCGTTAGCAGCGCACGCCGGGATCTGTGCGGGGGGCGAGGAGAAATCCTCGTCCCTACCGCGACCATTGCTCACATCAAATGCCCGCAACCAATTTCGAGACGATTCCCGTGTGCACGAACTGGCGCACCACCTCGCAGAACTCGTCAGGCGCCGTGAACAGCGGCAGATGTCCCTTGCCCTCAAACGCGTAAATTCTTGCATCAGGGAGCAACGCCGTGATCCATTCTGCGGCTTCAAACTTGATGAGCCGATCCTCGCGGCCATGCGTGACCAGCACGGGAAGAGTCACCTCGCCGAGGATCGGCGTCACATCAATCGTCGGGTCGGGATCGAAGAAGCTAAGCATCGTCTCGCGCGGCAGCTTAAGTCGGTTTTGGATAAAGAGCTCTCGAAGTTCTCGGGTCGCGGGTTCAGAGAACACAAATGAGGTATGGGCTCTGACAATGCCCTCGAGATCTCCTTTTTCAACCAACGAATTGTGTAAGCTCAGATACTCGTCCGACAACAAAGGGGGACCGAGCGGTCCCGGTAACCCGCCAATCGTTATGAGCTTTGCGATCAGGCGCGGCTCGGCGTGGGCGAGCTTGAATAGGAGGTTGGAGCCGCGCGATAGCCCAATCCCGACAACCGGCCTGCAACCAAGCGCTTCAATGACAGCACGAACGTCCTTCACGTGTTCACTGAGTGGATAGGGACGGATAAGGGGATCAGAAGCACCGACTCCTCTCGCATCGACCGTCACAATCCGAAACTCCTGGCCCAGCCGCTCGACAATCGGCTGGAAGACAGCCAGCCCATAGGCGAGCGGAGCGACGAACACGAGCGTCTGCGGTCCAGCACCATGCTCGTAGAAAGCAATCTTGGCACCGGCGCGTTCTGCCGTACGAGGCCGGTGCCGCTTACTCTCGATCCGCGCGCGGTCGGCTGAGGTGTGAGCGAGCGCCAGTGCCTCTTCATAGTGTTGATTCGCTTGCGCGAGGTCGCCAGCAAGGCTCGCTAGATCGCCGAGCAGTGCCCACGCTTGCAGTTTGTAGTCCACTACGCTGGCTGCACTGCTATCATCGCCTGACCGTGCGTCGATCATCTCCAGGCACGTCCGAAGATGAGCAACAGCTTCGCGGTTGGCATAGGCATCCTTTGCATGTTGTGCCGCCCTCAGCCAATGCTCGGCTGCGGGCTCGGTCATGCCGGCTTCCATGTAGTGATGAGCAATCCACTCGGGTTGCGATTCAGTCATCTCAAGGAAACTAGTCGCCACCGTTTTCGCGATATGTGCATGTAGCTCTTGTCGTTTGCTTTTCAGCAGCGACTGATAGGCGGCTTCTTGAACCAGCGCATGTCGGAATGAATAGGCGGCCGATGGCGGGTTTCTGTGCCTCAAGATGAGGTCGCTGTCGGCCAGCTGGTCGAGTGCCGCACCGAGTCTATTCTCATCCCATAGGGCGAGGGCATCGAGCATCTCGTGCGTAAACTCGCGTCCCAAGCATGCAGCGACCTGCGCGACCTCTTTGATCCCGGCCAGTCGATCGAGCCGTGCCATAAGCGAGTCCTGCAGCGTCGCTGGAATGGCGAGCGGCGGCAGCGGTCCGCGCAAGGCGTATTGGTGGCCCGCATCCTTGAGCAGACCGGATTCGACCATCGTTCGCGTCAGTTCTTCGACAAACAGGGGCACACCATCCGTCCTGTCGACGATCTGAGAAAGGACCTCGGGAGGCATGGTTTTGCCGCTGATCCGTTCGGCCAGTGCGGCTGCCTCATAGCGAGTCAGACGGCTGATGGTCAGCACCATGGTAGGTGCGCGGGAGTTCCAGGGCAGCGTGAACTCGGGCCGGGCGGTGAGGATCACCAGCATTGGGAGACTCGATATCCGGTCCACCAGCAGCTCGAGAAGTTCGAGCGAGCTTGGGTCAATCCAGTGCAAGTCCTCAAAGATTAGCAGCACTGGCTTGCGTGTCGTTGCCTCTCCAAGATATTCGAGAAGGGTCTCGAGTGTCGTCTCCTTGCGCTGCTGCGGTGTGAGAGCCAGAGGCGGGTAGCGGCCATTCGTCGCAATGCCAAGCAGGGCTGCAATGATTGGCAGGCTTGCAGCCGAATCTCCACCTTCTCGTTCGAGCAGATTTTCCAGTTTGTCGAGCCGCACTTCGCCACTGTCCTCGCGCTGGAACCCGGCCGCGTACTCAAAACGGACAATGACTGGATGCAGCGCGCTGCCCACATGCTGTGGCGAGCACTGGTATAGCAGAGGAATGTGCGTATCATCGCCAAGCTGTTCCAGTAGAGCCGAGACGATCCGCGACTTACCGACGCCCGGCTCTCCCGCCAGCAGCACGACGTGCCCTTCACCTTCGCGAGCCAGGTTCCAACGCGCAAGGAGGAGTGCGACTTCGTGCTCGCGTCCAACGAGTGGCGTCAGGCCAGCGGTCTGCCGGACCTCAAACCGAGCTCTCAGGTTGCCCTCGCCGGTCACCAGCCATGCGCGAATCGGATCGGCAAAGCCGCGCAACGATGCTGGGCCAAGATCCTTGAGGTCGAACCCGGCCGCGAGCAGGCGCCTAGTGGTCTCGGCAATGACAACCGTGCCAGGCTCGGCGAGCTGCTGCAGGCGCGCCGCCACGTTCGGGACATCGCCGATGACCGCCTGCTCTCGCGCCGCGCCCTCGCCAAGGAGATCGCCCACAACCACAACGCCCGTCGCGATGCCAACCCTTACCGCTAGCGGCTGGCCCACCGGGATTTTCAAACTCGCTACTGCCTTGACCATGTTAAGGCTAGCGCGCACGGCTCGATCCGCTGCGTCCTCGTGAGCCCTTGGCCAACCGAAATAGGCGAGGACGCCATCACCCAGGTACTTGGCAACAAAGCCGCCGGACCTTGTGATTACGTCGGCGCAACGGCGGTGATACGCGCCGATAATGTCGCGCAGCTCCTCCGGATCGAGCCGCGCTGACAATGCCGTGGAACCGACGAGATCGGCGAACATGACCGTGAGCTGGCGCCGTTCGGCTTCGGGAGCCTTGCCGCCGAAGCGGTCGAGCTCGACCGGATGTTTCGTCGTGTCGCCAAACGTCTCGGCTCGCAACGCGGCGATCGCATCAAGGAGAATACGGCGATGGCCAACAGCCGTCACGCCGAGGTCTCTGAGATCCTCGGCGCTCAGCTTGGGCAGGATTGCCTCGTCGATCGCGTTTTCCCGGAATGCCTGCTCGTAGCGTTCCAGGCCGAGGCCGCGCAGCCAGGCAGAGATATCCATGCCATTCACCGCACACTTGGCCGCACTCATCCACTGGCTAACACCACGTCGGCTGCTACGTTAGCCGTGCGCCGTCGGTCGAGCCGCTCGCGGATCAGACCGTCGCACCAGAATGAGATCGCCAGTTTACCCCACCCCATGGGGGGAGACACGTTTTTTTGGCCCGTGAAACGCTGGAACCCGCGAACCAACCCTGGAGCGAACCCGTGAGGACTCCCAGCGAACGACGCTCACCCTCACGATCTCACTGACGAGCTTCTCCCGCTGTGGTCGAGGGAGAAGGGTATTTCCGTTATTGGCCCTTTTCGGACGTAAGCGGTCAAGCTCACGATGTCGGATTTTCGGGGCAAAGCAGACATCGCGGTTGCACGCCCGGAGGTCTGGAAATGGACTCCCAAACCCGGCAACCATCATCGATGGCCGCGGTCAGTGGCGGCTTACTTCGCGAGCAAATCGGTCAAGTCATTTGCATCCGAACAGCGAAGTTCATCAATCTGCCGCGCTAGCACGAGTGCGCTTACCCTTAGTGCCTCGATCTTCGATGCTTCGGGATGCTGCCTTTCAAGTTCCTCGATCCGCTCGTTGAATGAGTTGAGCTCCAGGCGAAGGCGTTCGATCTCCGCGTTACTATTCACCGAACCGATAGGCTTCCAAACACGCTGCGCTGACATGATGCGTTCCCCTGCTTGGTCAGGTTTTCGTGAGCCCGATTCGTGGCCAGAAATGGAAACTCTCTTGGCGAGGATATGACCAAACCGCTCGTTTCGGCGAATCCGGGCGAGTACAACCAGGCGCGTCTGCTCCAGCCCGCTGAATCAAACTCCGAATCGATTCGTTAGAGCTGGCGTCTAGCGCTCTTTTTGCGCCTGGAAATCGCGGATCTCGCCTGGTCAGGGCAAAAACTCGCGTCGTTTTGTCAGAGTTCGCCGCGCCCAGAGCGTGCTTTCGTCAAATGCTTAGTCGGAACACATTTGAACATTCTCTAGGTGACCGCCCCGACGTGCGCTCCAGTTGCTGGTGCCGGTGCCGCCGCCGGGCCCGACGAAGCCAAACCGCAAACGGCTATATTGCTCGGGTCTCCCACAGCTTTTCTGTCCGCTCCCCTGATGCTCCCCCATACAAACTCAAATGGCAATTTGGACCTCAATTCAACAACTATCTGCGCTCGCCCTGACCTTGAGAGGAGTGAGCTCTCGTCTCCGCGAAGGAGCCGCATCGAAGAAAAACAATACTTGCCTTGGCTGCCTTTGGTATCAGCTGCCCAGTTTCAAAATATTTTGTCGCTGCAGGCAGTAGGCGCCTCCGTTCTGCCCGTCTTGCGTTTTCGGGTCAGAGGGACCCGCCAATTGAAAATATATTCTGAATTTGATGCATTGAGCCGCGACGGCACGATGTTTCGAAATATATTTTTAAATCATCCAATCGATTCGCATATCTCTATCTTCACATGGCCAAATATAGGTTGGTCGCTCTGTCTGCGCCGCGCGCCACCACCACCACCCCCTATAAGGGGGGTGGGGTGGTGGCGCAGTAGTCTTGCGGCACGCGCTACTCACTGCGCCACTGGCGCAAAGGTGGCGCAAAGTGATCAGCCGAAGCTAATGGGCCGGATAAACGCCTTCTTCTTGCGCTGATTATCCGTTGCTTCGTATTGTTCAAGCCGCCCGCTATCCAGCCATCCCTTTAAGTAGCGCTTGATCCGCTTCCGGTCGGCGGGGTCTGTGTGGTCAAGGTCCAGCGCCTTCGCCACCGCTTCGCCCGCCCAACCGTCCGCCTGTTCGCTGGCGCGCCATGGGCCACCGATATCAAGCGCCGCAATCGCCACGTCGGCGTCCGCTTCCATAAGGTCTTCGACCCCCGGCAGCTTGTAGTCCCACCTGACCACGACGCCGACTTCATCACCGTCCAGCGCTCCGAAATCCTTGCCGTTGCCTAGCCCGACCGACTCGAACCGATACCATTCCATAGCGTCGGCAGGCTTGGTCATGGATGAACCGGCCGTGTCCGCCTTGAAGTAGGAAAGCCGGGCGTTGCCGATGATCCCCGCCTTTTCGGCTTCGGAGGCGGTCATTGTTCCGATGGCCCGCCGCGTCCGCATCGCGTTGTGTAAGGAGCTCGCGCCGCGTGAATCCTCCGCCGTCACGCCCAAGCCATTCGTCTTCCGCGTATGGTGCGAAATGTGGATGTGGGTGTTGGTCTTGTCGGCGATGTCCGCCCATTTCTTGGCCACCTGATCGATGGCGTTGTTGTCGTTCTCCGGCACGCCGTGGCTCGACACAAAAGGGTCGATGGTGACTACATCGATCTTCAAGCAACGGATGACTTCGATCATGCGGTCAACGACGGGAACGGCAATTTTGGTTTTGCCCTCGTGAAGCTCCGCGATGCGGATCGCGGTGTCGCGACCAGAGTCCACGAACAACCGCCCTTCGATGTCCGCCGCCGTGATCTTGTAGTGCTTTAGGATTGCTTGAATGCGCCGCTGAAGCTCGTCTTGCGGGTCCTCGCCATTCCAATACCAGACCTTCAAACCCGGCTCTGGATCGATGCTAAGCAGGTTCTTTCCGCTCGCCATGGCAACCGTTTCCACAAGGAGCAGCGACGACTTGCCTGCGCCGCCCGTCGCCACCGTCGAACCGGCGAACTTGCGGATGTAGTACGGCTTATAGACCCACTGGCGCGGCGGAATCTTCGTCGGATCGGTCCACAAGTATGGTGTAGGCGTGATCAGTTTCGTCTTCGGCGCTTCCGTCCCGGACAGGTGATCCGTCTCGGGATCGTCATCAAACTCCGCCGCGACTTCGGCCTTGGCCTTTCTTATGATGCGTTCAACTTCCTTCCGTGCGGCTTCGTCGCGCTCCCGGAATTTCTCGCCAATACCGTACCGATCATCGGTCAGCACGCCCAAAATCTCTTCCGGAGAAACATGGGCCTTGTGCAAGGCGAGTACGACGCGATAAACGGCGTCGGACCGCTCGCCCTTTGGCGCGCCATCTTGGATCAAATCCTTGATGTCGTCGGACACCGGCAGGTCTTCCACGTCCACCGCTTCTGGTGTTCCGATGGGCGCAAGTGGCCCGCTGGCGACGTTGGAGACGCCACCCTTCGGAAGATCGCCCAACGGATAAACCCGACCAACGAAGCGCTCCACGTCGCCAGCAACCACGGGAACGCGGCCCTTGGCGCGTTTGATGGCGTTGGGCATGTTGACAGTGTGGGGAACGCGCATCAGGTGATCGATGCTTTGGCACGCATCCGCTCCCGCTTCCTTGCCGCCCAAAGCGTTCCGCAAACCGATGTTGGCGGCTTCGTAGGCAGCGATTCCCTCCGTATCGCCGGGAGCGATCTTCTTAGGGTCCGCAAGCTTCCACATGGCGCACAATCCGCCACCCGTATCGTATGTGAAGGTCGGTGGCTGTGCCATGTCTTCCAACGCCTCACGGTGCCGCCGCTTCGCTTCTGCGGGCGCCTCGCCGGGCTTCGGATCAAGATCAACGAACGCAAAGTCGGCGCGGCCGATGTCTTCCTTTTTGGGTTTCCGCGTCATTGGCTTGCGCGTCGGATTCGGAGTCCAATAAAGGTTCATTTCGCCGTCGCGAGCGGCAATCCAGTTGCGCATGGTTGCAATTTGGATCGCGCCCTTGAAAGACGCGAACTCGACTGAGCCACCATCGGGCGCTATAGCTGCCAAATTCCAAGGGCCGTGCTTGCGAAACGAATGCAGTTCTTCAACGGCCTTTTCCGGATTTCCACGTAACTTCATGGTGCGATTTCCGCATCATACTGCCGCGTCAACGCCAGTTGCTCGCGCCGGAACGCGAGAAACGTCTTCCACAGATGATCGGCCAGCTCGCTGGCGGCCCCGCGCTCCACGCCGCGATCCAGAAGAAGTCGGTAAAGCTGCTCGTTGGACGCCACGAAATCAGGCCAACAAGATGACCGCATGAAGTCGGAGAACTTTGGTTCGTCTTCGGCGTGCTGGCCAGCCAGCAACTCGCGTTTGATCTCATTCGCCACACTGGCGTGATCGGCCTTGTTGAAGGCCAGACGCCGCCCAATGCACATTCCGGGTGGAATCAGCGCGTCCCGTGCAATGCAAACGGCCAGCTTGATCTGGCTTTGGAGACGCCACCGCTCAGCTATCAGACCTGACGGCAAGTAATCGTTGATGTCACCATTGCGCAAAAGCTCAATCGCGCGTGCCTTAACGGTCCCGAAGATCGCGTCGGGACTGGCGGCAGTTGGTGTACGAAGCTTCGGATTTTTCTTAAACATCGCCCGCGTGCGCGGGTCCGGGTGTTTCGGCGGCATGGCTACACCTCTTCACCGAGGCATTTGCGGATCGCGCGACCGGTGACCACGGTCCGCCGCCCCAGTTTCACGATCTCCAACCGACCTTCCTTGACCAGCTTGTAGCCGTGACCGCGCGAAACCCGCATCTGGTCGCGGCACGCCTCAATGAAGGTGAACACACGGTCTTCGAATGGAACTTCAGACATGGGCAACTCCACACGCCAAAAGGCGTTGAACACCTGGGAGTGTCCGTGGGGTTACCGGCCTCAAAGGCTGCGCCACGCGGAATTCAAGAGCCCAAAAATCTCCGGACGGTCCCCGACACGGTAAGCCGTCCTGTGCCCGCGCGCCGCAGGGCGGCGATTTGGGAGCGGGGCGGGAATGTTGCGTCCCGCTAAGAGTTATCTAGCACAGAAAGGGTGCTTGTCGCTGTAACGAAGGTCACCCCAGTACAGCGGAGTCCTACCAGGGGCAGGGGTGTTCGCGCCACTAACGTTTCGCTGCGCGTTGTTGCATCGTACGACGCGCGAAATCCGGACGCACAATCTTGGGATCAATCTCAATACCAAAGCGCGGAGCGTTCGCTCGGATCACATCGCGCCGATACGATGGAGCAAGGTGCCCGTAGTGCTTCTCCACCATGCGCGTGTCAGCATGCCCAAGGTTCTGCGCGACCACTAGCAGCGGAATGCCGTTCATCACTGCGTGGGAAGCCCACGTGTGCCGCAAGCCGTGGAATCCCATCGGTGGGGTGATCTTCGCGGCTCGGCAAGCGTCGCCCATCCGACGAATCTGCTCCGCTGTGCTCCAAGCGCTCCCATCGCTCTTGGCGAGGAATAACGCATCCGAAGCGCGCCCGGCGCTCAACGCTTTGAAAAACGAAAACCCATCATCATCCAGCATCGCGTGATAGGTCTTCACCTTGCCAGTCTTACCTTTCTTGCTGCGCAAGGTGAGGGTGCCCGCATCCGAGTTGAAGTCGCGCACAACAATTCGGCAAAGCTGGCCATAGCGTGCGCCGCTGAGCAAGGCGGCCTGCACCAACAGCCGAAAATCTGAAGGGCAAGCGTTCATCAGCCGCGTGGCTTCTTCCAACGCCAAATAGCGGGGCCGCGCTTCGTCCACATCGCCGAACGCCTTGACCTGTCGCCATTCCTTGTCGCTGGCGATCTTGCCCGCCCTGAAGGCATGATTCAGCGCCGCACGTAGGGTCGTGTAAACGCGATTTGCGCTGGATCGCCGCCGCCGCTTGGTCTCTTCATCCGCGGCGGCCGTCTTGATGGGTAGTTGTTGCCCCTTCTTGGTCCGTTGCCGACGTGCAGAACTGGCCATCGTTTGCAGCCAGCCACGGATTTTCTCAGCTTTGAGGGCGTCGCACTTGATGTCCCCAAGCTCCGGATAAATCCAAGCATTTGCCCGCTGGCGCGCGGTCGCCACGTCGCGGCCTTCGTGCTCGCGGGCAGTGAAATAGCCATCCAGCGCGTCTTTGACCGTGTAGGAGCCGAGAGCGTAGGCGCCGCGCGCCGCGCGCTGCGCTTGTGCAAAATTGAGAACGAGCCCGCCATCTGCGTCAGCGAAGTCGTCGGCGATGACCTTCGTGCCATCCTCTGTTGTGAGATTGAGGACCGTGTATCCCTTGGCCGCGTAGCGCCGCACAACCCACGATCCGGGACCCGTCTTGCGCTTGCGGTAACCGATGTGCAGTCCCGGTTCGATCATCCGGAAGTAGGGCTTCGCCGTCGCCTTCAGGCGGCTTCGGGCGGAGCGGGTTTCAAGGCTTGAATCACGCACGGTACGGGGCATCGAGGTATTCCGACGATTAGAAATTGAGGCTCGCGAGTCCAATATGAGTCCAATATCCGGGGTTGAACTTCCCCGTACGCACTCGTACCGCAGAATGCAAAGACTAGCAACTTCAATGGGTTAAAGCGTCCACGGATGTTCACCGACGTTCACGGAGATGCGCCCGAACACTCTCTCAAGGCTGAAACAGGGGTTCGATTCCCCTAGGGAGCGCCATTCGACGAAACTGGCTCATGAATTCAGCAGAATTTGACGCCTTGAAGCCAACGGGCGCGACCGTTTCGGGTGAGGTCGAAGTGGATGGCGCTTACTTCGGCGGCCATGTTCGCCCGGCCAACAACAAGGCCAGTCGCCGCGACGTCGCCTAGTGCAGAACCAGACCGGCAAGCCCCGCGTCGCCGTCATCATGCGGGAGCGCGGCGGGCGCACGCTGCCCTTCGTTTTCAAGTCGGAAGACGCTTCGGTCGTTACGATTCCTCGCACCATAGCGCCCGGCAGCATCGTTCATGCCGACGAAGCTACGCATTGGGATGCGCTACATGCCCGCTTTCTGACGAAGCGGATCAATCACAGCGAAGCCTATTCAGAGGGTGAATCCTGCACCAATCAGGCGGAGTCTTTTTCTCCCGGTTGCGCCGCGCCGAAATCGGCATTCATCACCAGGTTGCCGGTCCGTACCTATCAGCCTATGCGAGCGAAATGGCTTGGCGGGAGAACAATCGCCGTGTGAGCAACGGCGAACAGTATTTGAGGACGACCAGTGCGGCCCTTACGGTTTCTCGGCAGTGGAAGGGCTATTGGCAGCGGTCGGAACGATGACGATCTATTTTGCGTCAGTCAGCGTTTTGATCGCGTCGAAAATCTCTTTCAAGTTAGGTGGAACACTATCATCCTTGGTCCGCTCAGATAGGGAATGAAATGCGCCTTTGAGCATTATCGATAGCAGCACGACGGAGGACGTGAGGGAGCCCACCACTAATGCGGTTTTGAAGTAGACATCCTGCAGCCAAAACCAAGCGCCGTGATGGAAGAGCAAATAGAAAACAGTGCCGTTGACGGCGCCTACAAACAACAACGTTAGGAGAACTAGGAAGAATCGCGTTGTGCGGAGGGCGCGTAAATCTGCCTGTAGGTCGGAGACGTAATGGTCTACCTTTACAACCAGGGCCGCAGAGCGGCCAGCCTGCTCGATGGCAAGTTCAAGTGCATCAAGGCGCTCTTCTATTTCCTTGGGGACGGCAGGTGTTTCAAGCGTTTTCCCATGCGCTGAAATCGCACTTAGGTCTTCTTCATCGGTAAGCGACATTCCGCTGCTTCTTCAAATCAAGGAAATGACTCTTAATCAATTCTGGATCAATAGTCGCATAAGCACCCTTCGACTCGCGCGTGATCGTCCAAGGCGTGCCCGGCTGATGCATTGAATTGGAGAGCTGGAAGGCGTGCATGTGGCCGTAGGAATCAACCACCGTATGGATTAGGCGTAAGTCTTCCGGGTCGAAATCGGCTCGATAGGCCAAATTTGAAAACGCCTGAACCGCGTATTCATTGATCGGTCGAGAGCCGAACTTATTGAATGCCTGATAGACCGTCGGGATGACAGGGCCATATTGCCAAGCTTGAATTGGCTCATCGATCAACCGGTGATTAAGAAGGGCCAGCGACCAACCGTTGGCAACATAAACCAACTTGATCAACTGCATGATAGTGAGATTTCGGCCCTTCTCGTGAGCGTAGCGCAGTATCTCATTCGCAACTGCGCGTGAGTCGTATGGCGCTGGCATCGAAAGAAACCCCTGTGTGCATCACACATAGTGATTCGCGGTTAAGAAGTCTATACTTATGCCGATAACACTTTGAAATGACTGGCGTTCCTCGCTTGGTGCGCGGAAATTGTCTCATGGTTGGAAGGAGATAGCGTTTTTCCGATTGCGAAGAACTTTTTGGATTTTCCCCAAAACCCACAACCTCTAACGGGCTATTTCCCAAAGCATGTACTGCCCCGGTCCCTGATCGCACCGTACTAGGCCGTTCTGCCGCTGGCCCCGCAGGGCGACTCCGACTCGCATTGTCATCAACCGCAAAAGACGTTGGTCGCTCTTATCTAGAGCGCGTTCGATTAGTAAGAGTAGCCCGCATGAGCGCAGCGACATCCGGGGGGCCATCGCCGCATATCGCTGCGCTCATGCGGGCTACTCGCTGCGCTCAGACGCGTGCGATGTCGGGCATTTCGTCGAAGGTCGTATCGCGATAGGTGCGACCGGCTTCTTTCTTCCGGACCCCGCCCCACTGTTTGAAGAAAAAAGCTGTCTTCGATTTTCGGCAGACTACTTCTATCTCATCGACCCATTCCTTAAGCATCGGTCTCGCGCGCGGGCCGCTTTCGCCCCCTACGATCGCCCAATGAATGCCGCTTAGATTCGCCGCAGCGACAGAGCCAAGCAGAGGCTCAAACGAAATGAAGCGAACGGTGGCGCGGACTTTGCGCAGGTGTTTAATCCGCTCAAGGTAGTCAGCACTTTCGACGCTGGTTCCCAGCCATACATTAGGGAGCGTCGGGAGCGCAGCCGTGACATCGGCCATGCGATCCGGCCTCTTCGTTAGTATCTGATACGTGTGCCATGGAGTGGCCGACATCACCGACCAAACCGCGCCAACGAAATCTGTCGGCACGGCATCGTGGAACAGATCGGACATAGAATTGACGAAGATACGGCGCGGCTTCTTCCACCGTTGCGGTACGGCAAGCGACGCCCGATCGAGGCGCACGCGGCCTGTCCACACCGATCGTCGGCCACTCTTGCGCGTCAGACCTCTATATTTTTCTACACCCATCGCGTCGAGGCGCGCCGCCATCCTCATCGCATAACAATTGGTACAGCCGGGCGAAAGCACTGTGCAGCCCGCTACCGGATTCCAAGTCGCATCGGTCCACTCTATCGAGGTTTCAGCCATGTGCCCTCACAACAGTCTTCCCTGATCGTTCACGTTGCTGATGTCACTCCAGAGTTTGCGGCCCAGCGGATGTGCGCTGACGAAAACCAGCCAATAGAGGCGCTGCCCGCCGGTGGCCGACACAAGTTCAATACCATCCGCCGGAGTCGTTCCCAAGCCTTTGATCAAGCCGAGCCAATGGCGGAGAAGCGCGGTACGTACTGCCTGATCGCCGCGATTTACGTCCACTGCATCACGCCAACCAGGCATGAATGAGTCTAAAATTCTACCGTCGGATAGATAGCGGCGAAGGTTTCGTTGTAAATCGAAGATGCTGACATGGATCAGCATGTCCATGCGATTAAGCGTTGCAAGCTTCTGGATGATCGAAAACGGAAGGCTCTCTAAGTTGTATGGATCAAGAAAAGCGAAGTGCAGGCCGAGCGGATTGAGCGCATATATGACACGGTCTACGGCTGTAGCCGCGGGTTCGTTGTAGAACGTCCCGGCGGACCCCAATCGCGTTATGCGCTGACGGAGGGCGTTAACATTTTCTGGGTTCAAATCATTGAAATGAAGCTCGGAGAACTTTGTTCCGCTTTTCTTAGCTGCCCTCAGCGCGACGATTGGACTGCCATCAATGTAATTTCCGATGCCCTCAACCTGCGACCGGCCAGGACCCGAGAATAGTTCGATGTACGCCGCGCCGCCTGTACCTCGCGGTGGCAGAAACATCGCTCGCGCGCTCCGATAGGAATCTACGTACTTTCGGAGACGCTCATGCTTTTCTAAAGCCCATGGGCCGACAACATCGGCTAATAAGCCGTCCGCCGGGTCGATTGCGTTCTGCGCCACGATCCCCTCCAATCAGGGCACCGTATCACAATCGCTACCGAAGGTTGCCATCCTTTCGCTGGACTGGTTAATGCGGCGCGCCGATCAATCTGGGAAGATGCAACCAGTCGAAAAACAACGACAACGGCAGCGCCGGATCGCCGATGATCCTTCGTGACTAAATGGGCAAAGCGGTATCACTTCATCTTTTCCAGCAGCTTCCGCGCGTCACCCAGCAACGCCCGTATCTGCCTTCGCTCGGCGATCGCATCCCTGGTGAACAGGCCGTGCTTGCGCGCGTTCTGGTTTGCCCTTGGCGCGCCGGATCCCGGTGCACCGCCGTGCATGCGGCAGCGCTTCTTGCCGTGCACCGCCGGCGAGCGGCACGCGCCGCCGCAACGGGTTTTGGCGTCACAACGTGGGCTCGCCAGCATCGGGCCGGTAGTTCTGATGTGATCGCTCATGACTGGGCTTCCCGCTTGGCGTCGGCGGAATCGCGCCTTCGCCTGGAGCCCGCGGCCTTCGGCGCATTCCGCGCCGCGGTTGCCGGGCTCTTGTCCGATACGATCACGCGCGCGTGCTGAGTGACGTTGCCGACAATGGCATTGCCGCCGTCCCCGACAGACACGTTCTGCACGGTGATGGCAGGCTCGCCATGGCTTCGATAGCGGTTCAGCGCCTCGATCTGGGCGGGAAACGTGCGGGCGAGCCTGCCCAATGCGCGCGCGGCGCTGTCGTGCTGCGCGAGATCGTCCGCATTCGCAAGGTGATGGGCGCACCGCATCGCCATCACATGAACCGAAACCATCTGCGCCACCAGCATGGCCTCGACCGAATCCCGGGGGCGAATGCTCTTCACCATCGAAATCATGAAGGAGAGGTTGACCTCGTCAGGACTCTCGCCGCTCACGCTGGCCTTGACCAATTGCCGCAGGATGCCATGCATCGCTTCGCGATCGGCGACCCCTAGCGCATTCACCATGAGCTGTTCGCCGAGCTCGGAATCTGGATGGTCGATGGAGAATCCGTGCGACAGCAGCTTTATCCGCGGGGCGGCGGCAGCTTTGGCCTGGTCATTTGCGGCGATCGCCGTTGACATAGCGAGGTCGGGAGCAGTGGTCATGTCGAGATTCCCTGGGGCGGCGCGCTTGCCGCGCGCGCGGTTCGGCCACGCGCAGGCGATCGCTCGCCGCGGTGATCCCTGCAATTTCAATTGTGGGTGAGGATTTTTCGGCCGCAATCGCGACGGACGCGCCCGCTATTGCGGGGCGACGGGCGCGCACAGGATTTCGGAATAATCGAAAAATGCCCCTGATTTGCCCGACGTGTCAAGTTGCTCTGTCGAACGCCGGCGGCCGCCTGCTACTTTGCATGGGGTTGTTTTCGATATTTTTCGCGAGCGCGCACCTTCGAAGGGGAGTCCTCCAACGTCGCCCGCAGCGATGGGCTTCACAAAAGCTCGACCCGTCCTGCGCGCTCCTATTCTCAGTCATTCTCGGTCATATGTATCGATCGACAAGCACCAGCCCGACGGCAACCGCGACATTGTTCGCGGGGACCAGCGATGCTGGTGAAACCAACGACCAGGGAGTTGATCGATGAGGTCCTTTCTGCTGCTTACGGCCGGTGGTCCGTTGCTGGTCCTCACGTCCCACGAAACGCTGCACGATCCGAAGTTCCTGAGCAGGCTAAAAGCCAAGGGAATCGGCAAGTTTGTCGCCTTCGATGTGCCGCTTGATCTCGCGAAGGCGCGCTATGGCGGACATTTCCACGCGGTCGAGAGCGATTTGCACGAAACAGACGATCTGAGGATGCTCGATTACAATGGCCAGCGGATCTTTCAACTGTTTCGCTTCGACGAACTCGGCGCCGCGATATTGCAAGAACAAACCTGAGGCAGGCTTGATCGCGCAGGATGCGCGTGAGGCGCCAGTCTAGTTCGCGCACGCGATCTGCTCATTCCCGCTCCATGATCTCGGCGATCGCCTTGATGCGGCCTTTGGCGTATTTCGGCAGGCCGGCGCTCAGCGAATCGCCGCTGTTGAAGGAGCTGTTGCCCATGAGCAGTTGCGCGGGCACGAGGTTTCGCAGCATCGGTGTATTGCTGTATTCCTTTTGCTTGTTCAGCACGTCGTTCCTGACCGCAATCAGGATGTAGACCGTCGCGATGGCGGCTTCCCGCTCGGTCGGATGCTGTTGCAGAACCGCAAGCAGCTTGCCGAACTGGATGACCTGGTTGACCCAAAAGATGTTCTGCTCGAGCGCGCTGGTGACTGCGGAGTCGAGCCCGGTGAGGCTCGGCAGCTCGGCAAGGTGCGGCTGCGCGACCAGCATGATCTCACTCTGGAACTCGATGAAATCCGGGATGGGCTTTTTGCCCTCCTCGCGCAGCTTGTTGGCAAGCTGAATCCCTGCCGGAATTTTTCCTTCGAACATGTAGCGGGACTGCACGCAGACCGCGTTGGCGTCCTCGCACCAGCGGCGATTTGGCGGACGGTTGTGCGCGGCGCCTGCGTCCTTGTTGGGAACAGCATCGCTTGCCGTAATCGGCCGGTGCTTGACTGCCGGATCGATCTGCTCGAGGAACGCGACATTCGCATACCGCGACAGATCCAATGCCGCTGCCGGTTTTGGAAGTCGAAACCGCGCCTCCGCCTGGTAGATCGAGAGCTTCAGCTTCGTTTGTTGCTTGAGCGTGGGCTCAACGAAGCCAGGGAAGAGCGAAAGGAAGCGCCGCTGAACCGGACGTGAGCGGGCCCAATCGTCGAAAGCAATCAGCCCGGTCGAGGAATCGGCGAGCTTGTCGTTGCGTTGGTCGGCGAAGATGACCGTGCGCGGTTTGATCTGTGCGATCGGAACGCTGGCGGCTGCGGGCACGTCCTCCACCTGGAATTCCTGCGCTGCCGCGCCCGTGCAAGTGGCCACGCAGGCGGCGATGAGGACAGCGGCACGGTGGAGGCTCATGTCAATGCTCAATTCAGCCGCCGCCAGAAGTAATCGGGATCGACTCGGAGCGGCGGTCGCGGGAGGCGGTCCTCGTCATCGGGATATCCGCGCCAGGAGGGATATTCGCGCGGACCAAGACGCCAGTTCGGGAATGGAAAGGGTAGCCGGTTATCGCCGTAAAGGCGGTTGCCGTAGGACCACTGCTGGAATGGCCCGTCGTCTTCGTCACGACCGCCGCGATAGGTGTAGCTTTCTGCACGCGAGACGATGCGAAATTGCGTATCATCAATTCTGCCCGCCGGATCTCTCTTGAGGTACTCGGTGAAAGCGCGCCCGGAGCCGGCCGGTGCAGGATCGCCGGTATAAGGATCGATCGACAAAGTAGCGAGCTGACGCATGGCTTCGCGCGAAGGGCCGTTCAACGCCGTCTTGGGAGCGTGTAGCTCCCAGGCTGCCTGCACGATCGGCTCGAACATCGGCAGCGCCACTTTCCCCCCGGTCTGGCCGCTCCCAAGGGTGCGGCGCCCGCCGTCGCTGTTGTCGTAGCCGACCCAGATGGCGACGGTGACGTCGTTTGTGAAACCGACGAACCAGGCATCGGCCGAATTATCGGTGGTACCAGTCTTGCCGCCGACATAGGGCGAGAGATGCTTCACCGCGCGCGCGGTTCCGCGCGCGAGCACGCCCTGCAGCATTGATTTCAACTGGTAAAACGATGCGCGGTCGGCGGAGCCGATCCAGTCCACCGCATGCGGATCGTGCCGGTAGATTGGGCGGCCGTCCTGTTCGATCGCTTCGATCGCATGGGGCCGGGGCCGTGCGCCTTCGTTGGCGATCGCTGCATAGAACGCCGCAAGGTCGATGAGCCGCACAGTTTGGGCACCGAGCACGAACGGGTAGTAGCGCATGCATTCCTTGTAAAGCTGCGCCTCCATCGCGATCTCGCAGACCCGGTCGAGGCCTCGCTCGGCGCTGTCGTCGAGACCGGTCGCGAGCAGTTGCGCGGTGGCGAGATTCCGGGAGTTTTCCAGAGCACGCCGCAGTGTAATGGCGCCCGAAGCGCCGCCCTCGTAGTTCTTCGGCGACCAGAAACCGCGCTGGCGCGCGTAGCCCGTCGCGCCGATCGGTGGCAGCGTAATAGGTTCGTCCATCACCAGCGTGTTGGGCTGCAATCCCTTCCGGAGGGCGGCGAGGTAGGTCAGCGGCTTCAGGGTCGAGCCGGGTTGCCGCAGGCTCTGGACGACGCGGTTGAGCTGGCTTGCCGGATACGAAAAGCCGCCCGCCATTGCGAGAATGCGGCCGGTTTCGTTCCCGAGTACGAGCGCCGCTCCCTGTACGGTCGGTCGAATGCGCAGATCGGCACGCGCCGCTTGCTTACCCTTGGCTTCGCGCACCTGCACATAGACCACGTCGTACGGCTTGAGACCGCGCCCGATCGCGGCGCTCCAGGTGTTCAGCGGCAGGATGCTTCCGTCAGTCAGACCGATGTTGATCGCATGGCCGCGCTTGCCGCGCGTATTCTCCAGGACGACCGCCGATTGCCAGTGAACGTCATAGAGAGGCAGTCGCGTCGTCTTCAACGCCACGAGCCAAGCTGGCTCCGTGGTCCTCACGTCAGCCGCTCTCAGACGGACAGCATCGGAAATGTTCGCCTCGGGTCCCTCAAATTTGTAACGACCGGTGTTCAGCTCGTAGCGCGCAAGGCCCTCCTGCAAGGTCGCTTCGACTACGCGCTGCAGGGCCGAGTTGACGGTCGAGCGCACTGTGTAGGAGGAATTGGTGAGATTATCGAGGCCCGCGACCGCCTTAGCCTCGCGGGCGACGTGATCGACGAAGTGAAAGCCGAAGTCCCGCCGCGTCGGCCGGTACTCGACGAGCTGCGGCAATACCGCTTGCGCCGCGGCGGCGTCGATCATGGCGTCGTCCTGCATGCGGCCCAGCACGTAGGTAAGGCGCTCGCGCGCACGCTCAGGGTGGTGGTCGGGATTGAAGTAGTTCGGCCCCTTGGCGAGCCCGGCGAGCAGCGCGCCCTCGACTGCGGAGAGCGCCTTGGCCGGTTTGCCGAAATAGCTGCGCGCCGCCATCTCGATGCCCCAGGCTCCGCGACCGAGATAAATCGAGTTGAGATAGAGCTCGAGGATTTCCTCCTTGGTCAGGGCGCGCTCCATCCGCGAGGCAACGATCATTTCCCGCAATTTTCTTTCGTAAGTGACGTCGTTGCCCACCAGCAGGTTCTTGGCGACCTGCTGCGTAATGGTCGAGCCGCCCTGCGGCCGGCCCGGCTTCGTGAAGTTGCCGATGAAGGCGCGGACCAGTCCGCGCTCGTCAAGGCCTCTGTGTTGGAAGAAGCGCTTGTCCTCGGCGGCGATGAATGCGTTGCGCACCGCTTCCGGGATATCCGCAAGCTTGACCCAGATGCGGCGATTGTTCGGCGCGTAAATCTCGGCGACGCGCTCGCTCTTGTTATCGAGGATTACGCTGGTGCCGGGAAGCCTGAGCTGTTTAAGCTGCTCGGCGTCGGGCAGATCCCTGGCCGCGCTGTTGTAGAAAGCGATGACCTGACCGAGATCGACCGGAGATCCTTTCACTTTTTCGACTTTGCAGAACTCCCGGTAGGCCACGTGGAGGTCGGCCAGATTCAGTCCTTTGAGCGCCTTGATCTCGCCGCTCAGCGCCTCCTTGTCATCCATGGCAGTGGCAATCAGGTCGTCCAGGTTGATGTCCTCGATGTCGAAAGCCTTGCGCATGTGGGCGCAGCCGGCACTCAAAAGCTGCGCCACCTCGGAGCGGTCGCGCACCGCATCGAACTCCGTCTTGACCCCATCCGGCCGGGTGGTGACCTGACTGAAGGCAAGCGCCGTGGCGAAGATCTTGATGAGAATCGAGTCCATGACCTGCCGACGGTCAAAAACACCGCCTCCGTAAGGTCCCTTTTTGTAGGACAGTACTAAACAAAGGCTGTTTTGCGGAAAAAGTTCCCGCTAGCTCGCTTTGGCCGCGGTGAGATGCCGGTCATTCAGGAAAAGCAGTGGGACCTCTGGTACCGCCGGTCACGCGATACGCATGTCGGGATTAGTCCTTCGAGCTACCTCGACAACATCCGGTCGGCCCAAGCCATTGCCGCCGATTGCATCGGCAACGAAGAGATCATCTACGGCTGAGCGCAGCATGCGATGGCGTGCCCCGCCGCTTCTCCGGCCGTTCAGCATCGCTCCGGGCCGCGGAACCAACGCTGCAGCCAATGCGTTTTAGAAGCTCAGCATTGGCAGCGTACTCATGAATGCCTTTTTTAATGCCTTTTTTCCGGTCGTGCTTGCCGCGGCGCTCCTCAGCGCCACCATCGCCACGATGCCTGCGGATGCTGCTCCTCGAAAAAAGAAGACCGCGGTCGCCCCTTCAGCTAGCGTCGCTCAGCCACCCACGGATAGATTTTTGGCCTGCGACGTTCGGGTGCGAGACTATCTTCGCGAAGGCGGAGCCGTGATACGGGTCACCAAGATCGAAGTGGATGATGCCCGACTGCAGTTGAACATTCATCATGAATACGGAGAGGCGGGAAGGTCGTCTCGAAAATATCTGCGCGGGGACAGTGAAGAAGAAATGCGCAAAAACCTGCGCGGAATATTGGATGAGTTCGCGGCGGCTGCGAAGGCCGCGGCAGCCGGTCGCGCGTGGTATGTGATCGCTGCTCGCAAGGTCATGCCGGACCTCCGCGAGGGTTCGGGCGAGAACACAAGCCCGTGGACAGCCATTGTCCTCGCGGATTTCGAGGGAAAATGCAGACCCATCACGTTCTATCAATCTATCGATCGGAGCAAGCTCGATCCTGAAGTGAGCAAGAAATTGGACGAGTGAAGTTTTGCACTTGGCTTGAGTTGGTCTGACGTGGTCTGCTTCCTCGGGATCGAAGCAAGTCGCGAACCTCCGCCACCTAAGGTCGTCTGCAGGTCGCGAGATGCGCCGATATGCCGAAAGCAAGCCCATCGGCCGTGAGATAGCGAGCGAAGATTGTTTCCGCCTCTGCCAGGATGCGATCGATCTGCGGCTCCGGCAGCACAACTCCCATGACGGGCAGCCACCCCCTGAGTTCCGTCTCTACGAATTCGCGTATGTTGGGGAACCGTGCTGTGCCGTTACAGGTCGTGAGATCCACCAAGCCGGCTCCGGCGCCCTTGAACAACACGGTGAGCCCCTGCCTGTCACCCAGCACAAACGGTGCGCGAAGCGCGTCACCGGCGGGCTTTCCGGCGATGCGATCGAGCAGGTCCACGAGGGCAGCGAATGCGGAGGCGTGCTCGATGACATCCCAAACTGCGACCGCGCACCTGCCGCCAGGCACCATCACGCGCAGCATCTCCCGGACTGCTTTGTCGCGATCCGAAAAGAACATCAGGCCGAATTGACACACAACGACATCGAACGAACGGTCCGGAAACGGCAGCGCCTCGGCCGCTCCATCGCGCCAGTCGATGCCGGGCGCGAGGCTTCGCGCCACGGCCAGCATTCCTGCGTTTGGATCGAGTCCGGCGACACGAGCTGAGCTTTCGGTCCGCCTTGCCGCCTCGCGCGCCAGAACCCCGGTGCCGCAGGCAATGTCCAGAACGCGATCGCCGCGCTCAATTCTGGCAGCATCTGCCACCATCGGCGCCCATTGCTGAAAGAGTGCCGGAACGAACAGTGCCTCGTAGGTCCTCGCAGCGTCGATCAAGGTTTGCGAAACAGGTGAGGTCATCGTGTCACCTCGCGCAAAAGCAAACTGGTGAAACGCTTCATGGTCGGGCAAGCTGATGCCTTGATCCGGGAGGCCTTTCACAACCCGGTATCGGGTTCGCTTGTCGACCAAGCTTCGACATCCTCGCGGAAGTCGAAGGGATCGGCAAGCACGATGGCGTGATCGAGCTCCGGAGAGTTCCGCTCCCGGATCACCGGCTTTCCCTGTAAGGGCACTCGGCCCTCGTTCGGCGCCGGGTCGAGCATCTGCAGAAGCATCTTGGCAGTGACGGTTTCGGTTTTAAGACGGCTGCCTAGAGCCTTTCCGGTTCTGATTGAATCAGCGGGGCGGCGAGGGGATCGTTCGCAAGCCACTTGCCGTGTGTCGCGTGTACGCCGCGGTGCCGCGCGCTGCGTTTCAATCCGAAATGGAAATCCCACGATTGAGGCTTCGACGGGCTGCGCGCCACATGGTCACGGGAATAGATGGACGAGCCCGATGCTCAGGCCCAGCAAGAGAAGCAGCGACAGCGTAACGGCGGCGGTGACCCTTCCGCCCACGGTCGAGAGCACGCGCACGTCGACGCCAAGGCCAAGCGCAGCCATCGAGAGCACGGTCAGGACAGCCGCCGTCTTCGTCACCGGTGCGACCATAAGATCCGGCACGAGCTGGAGCGAGCGCAGGGCCGCGAGCACCAGAAAGCCGATGATAAACCAGGGCACCAGCTTGAATGGGCTGATGGCGGCGACCTTCGTTTGATCGGCGTGGAGCTTGCGGCGGCGCGCCGCGACCAGCGAGAGAGCAACCACGATCGGCCCCAGCATTAGCACGCGCACAAGCTTGACCAGCGTACCAATTTGCGTGCTGATGATGCCCGCGGGCACCGTCGCCGCCAAAACCTGCGGGACGGCATAGACGGTGAGGCCCGCCAGGATGCCGTATTGTGTCGCCGACAGGCCCAGCAAGGGGATCAGGAGCGGCAGGCCCAGCACCATCAACACGCCGAGAATGGCGGTGAAGGAGATCGAGGAGGCGACATCGTCGCTATTGGCTCCGATCACCGGCGCGACGGCGGCGATTGCCGAGTTGCCGCATATCGAATTGCCGCAGGCGATCAGGATCGACATTTTCGTAGGAAGCCCGAGCATGCGGCTGAGGCTGAAGCTCACCGCGAGCATCACCGCGACGGTGGCGACGATTGCGCCGATCAAGAGATAGCCGGAGGCCGCGATCGCGCCAAAGCTGACGGACGCACCGAGCAGCATGACCGCGACCTCGAGCAGTTGCTTGGCGCTGAAGGCTATGCCGGAACGCCAGCGTTGGGATGGTTGCCAGACGGTGCGAATCGCCATTCCGAGCAAGATCGCGATGACCAGTGCCTCGACGTAAGGATGGACGAAGACGTGCTCTTCGAGGCGTTGCGCGCCCAGCGAAACGGCGGTGATGATGCCGCAGAGCGCGACCCCTGGAACGAGGGCCATGCCGCGGCCGAGCATGCCGGGTCGTGGCCTTGCGTCGTCAGAACTGCTTTGGGGTGGCGGCACTTATCCTCCTTGGAGAATAATTTATGCGCCGGACCACGCGGGCTCGCTAGTACATTTTCGGATTGTGCCCATACAGAGAGGTTATATCCCTCAACCTGCATTTGCAGGCGTCGGCGTGGCCATCGTCCCGGTGGCGACCAACGGCGATCAGATCAATTTGGGCGGTTCGAGGTAATCCTGCCGCGGTCGCGTTCGAACGGATCATTGGATCGGGACGTCGGGGCAACCCAACAGCGCATGCCGGCAAGATATTAAAGCGAGGCGAGCAAGCCCTGCGCCCACGCGACGGCGCGCTCGAAGCTGAGATCGCCCGGTTCGAAATAGACCGCGCGCGCCAGCACGATGACGCCGACAAGCCCCCAGAATAGGCCTATGCCGGCTGACTTCAGCCATTTGGACGCGCCGACCGGCGCGGTCGAAGGATCGACCGCCGGGACCGGCTCTCCAAAGGGATCGAATGCGGGCTGGCTCATGGTAGCTTCCGTTTCGCTAAGGCTAATGTCGCCAATAGCTCCGCGGAAGCAAGGGTAGAGGAATGCCTTTTGTGGCAGCGGCGTGGAAGCTCGTTTTCCGCTGCAGCCCCGGGCTAGGGTTTTCTTCTATCGCCCTCAGCCCGCGAGAAATCCGCCATCAACGGCGACAACCGTGCCGGTCGCATATTGCGACGCCGGCATGCAAAGAAATGCAACCGCACCGGCGATGTCCTCCGGCTGTCCCCACCTTTTGAACGCCGTACGATCGGCAATGCGCTGGTAGTGCGCGCGATCGGATCGTCCTGCTGCATTGATCGCCGTCTCGATGTAGCCCGGCGCGACCGCGTTGACGCGGATGCCTTCTTCCGCCCAGGCCAGTGCCAGCGCCTTGGTCAGCATGACGACGCCGCCCTTGCTGGCGCAGTAGGCGGGAATGCGCGGCAGCGCGAGCGTTGCGTTCATCGATGCGATGTTCACGATCGAGCCTTTGGTGCCGGCAAGCGCGGCCCGAAAGGCCATGCAGGTGCGGAACGTGCCGACGAGGTTGACATCGAGCACCTTTGTAAAGGTCTCGATCTCAAATTCCTTGTCGCGCGCCAATATACCGGCGCAGTTGACCAGCGCATCGACGCGTGCCTGTCGGCCTGCAAACGATGCGACTGCTTCATCATTGGTGATATCGAGGGGAGCCAACTGCAATCCCGGCCGGGGCCGTAGCACGGTGCGCGCGATATCGGCCTCGTCGACGCCGGTGGCGGTTACCGTCGCGCCGAGATCGCAGAACAGATTGGCAATGGCAGCGCCGATGTCGCCCGCGCCGCCAATCACAACGGCGTGGAATCCAGGAGCCAGCGCGAAGGGTGCGTTCATCGGATTGTTCCTTGCTATTTGGATGATCGCGTCGGCGATGCAGTGGACTCCCGGACGATCAGCGAATAGTCGACTTCGTGATGCATGATGGTCTGCTCGCCCGCGAGATGACGCACGAGATACTCGCCGGCGCGCTGCCAGGTATCTCCGGTCGGTACATGGATGGTCGTGAGGCTGGGGCGCAAATGCCGGCTCCAGTCGAGATCGTCGAAGCCGACCACCGACAGATCGTCGGGCACCGAAAATCCGCTGCGTTCGGCCTCCAGCAGCACGCCATAGGCGATAACGTCATTGCCGCAGACCACCGCCGTCGGTCGGTCCTTGAGGCCAAGCAGGTAGCGGGCGGCTTCGCGCGCATCGTCCAGCGTATAGGGCACCTCGACATGCCATTGCGGGGGCATCTTGATGCCGTGTTCGGCCATCGCGCGGCGAAAGCCGGCGACGCGGGCGCTCGCCCGATCGTTGTTGCGCTGGAGTGCGGAGACGATTCCGATTCGCCGATGGCCGAGTTCGATCACATGCAAGGCCGCACGGTGCGCGGCGGCTTCATTGTCGGTGCCGACACAGGGATAGGGCCGGTCGGGACGATAGATGCCGACATTGATGAAGGGCACGGAATAGTCGGCAAGCATCTTGCGCAAGCCGTCGTGATGGCAGTCGCCGCGCAGCACGAGGCCGTCGACGCCGCGGCTGACGAGGTTGCGCGCCTGCTCCAGTTCAGCGTCGAGGTCGTAGCCGCTCGTAGTCAGGAACAGCATGTAGCCGACGGAAGAGAGATATTTCTGCAGGGAGGCGATGCCGCGCGCGAACATGGTGTTGTCGATCGTCGGGACGATCGCGCCGAGCGTGCGCGACCGGCGCGACGACAACTCGCGTGCCGGTGCGTGCGGAATATAGCCGACCGTCTCGACGGCGCGCGCGATGCGCGCCCGCAGCGGCGCGCTGACCGAGTCCGGGTTGTTGAGGGCGCGCGATACCGAGGCAGTCGACACGCCAGCCTCGGCCGCCACCGCGCGAATTCCCTGCTTTGCGGATCTTTCCATCACCACGTCAGTCGGCAGAATGTAACGTTACAAATGCAAGGATGGCGGATAGTAGATGGGAAGTCCACCGGTATTTGCCTTACAAGTTGTATTTTGCGCAAACTTGACAGCCAATTTCATCGGCCTAGTATGTAACCGTTTTCAAGAAATCCGGTTGAGCCGGAAACGAGGGCGTCAGCCCCATCAGGGAGGAGATCGATGAAAGCCAAAGCCTTTGCGGCGCGCCTTGCGCTTGCTCTTGTCGCGGCCGGTAATGCTGCCTCGGTGGCCTGCGCCGCTGATTTCGACTGGAAGAAATTCCAGGGCAAGACCGTTACCTTCCTCGCCAACAACAATCCGGTGGCGCAGGCGCTGCTGACGCACAAGGCCGACTTCGAGAAGCTCACCGGCATCACGCTGAAGGTCGACGCCTACCAGGAGCAGCAGATGCGCCAGCGCCTGGTGACCGTGATGAACGCACGCAGCGACGAGGTCGACGTGTTCATGTCCTTGCCGTCGCGCGAAGGCCCGCAATTCGCTGCTGCCGGCTGGTACGCCGATCTGACGCCCATGACCAAGGGCGCGGTTGCCGGCGACTACGACTATGCAGGCCTCAGCCAGGCTCTATTGAAGGCGGGGACCTTCGACGGCAAGCTCACCAGCATGCCGATGAATATCGAAGGGCCGATCCTCTATTATCGGACTGACATTCTGAAGAAATGCGGCGTCGAACCGCCCGCAACCATCAAGGACATCGAGCCGGCGGCGAAGAAGCTGAAGGCGTGCGACGCCAATATCACGCCATTCGTCTCGCGCGGCCTGAAGCCTGCGATCGCCTATACCTTCAGCAACATGCTGCACAACATCGGCGGCAACTACATCGCCAACGGCAAATCCAACCTCTGCTCGGCCAAGGGCAAGGAAGCGCTCGAGACCTATAGCGGCCTGCTCAGGGATTACGGACCGCCCGGCGTCGTCAATTACAGCTTCCAGCAGATCTCGGCGCTCTATCGCAGCGGCCGCGCGGCGATGTCGTTCGAATCCTCGAACGAGCTGCGCACCGTGATGGATGGCGGCGAGCGGCTTAAGGACACGGCGCTTGTTCCGTTCCCGGCCGGCGATGCGGGCCAGGTCCCGACAGCGATCGGCTGGGGCATGGCCGTCTCCGCCCACAGCAAACAGCCCGAGGCTGCCTGGTATTTCGTACAATGGGCAACGAGCCCGGAAATTCAAAAGCGCATGGCGCTGCAGGGGATTGCGCCACCGCGCTCTGCTGTTGCCAACGATCCCGCGTATCGCAAGTGGATTGAGGAAGAGCCGGTGCGCAAGCAATGGCAGGCCGCCCTCGATGTCCTGGCTGCGAAAGGCTCGTCTGAGGTCGGCTATCCCATTGTTGCCAATCCGGAGTCGCGCGAATTCATTGGTCAGGCCGTGCAGGATCTGATCCTCAAGCAAAAGACCGTCGATCAGGCCTGCGCCGACGCCGACAAGGCGCTCGATGTCCTGATCGCACAGAAGTAGTGCATGAAGCGTCGACGGCATTGCCGCGGTCGACGCCTTTCCGTTCCAGGTTTAATCCGGGAAAACATGCAGGCATGTCCGAGGCTGCCGCTACATTTACTGAAGATCGGCAGAGGTTAGAGCTGGCCGCACTTTCGGCGCCGGCGGTGATCTTCACCGTTGCGATGATTGCGTTCCCGGTCGTCTATACGGTCTGGCTCGGGCTGCACAGCTTTTCCTCCACCGGCAAGCAGTCGTTTGTTGGGCTGGCGAACTACTCAAGGCTGCTCGCCGATGCCGAATTCTGGCACGGACTATGGGTGACGATTGCGCTCTATGTCCTCTCGCTGGTGCTGCAACTCGTGTTCGGTGTATGGCTGGCGCTGGTTCTTTTTCACGCCAAACGCCTTCCGGGCATCGTACGCTCGCTCTTCATCTCGCCGTTCATGATGCCGCCGGTGGTCGCCGGCATGATGTGGCTGGTCATCCTTGATCCGTCGCTCGGCGCCGCCAACTACGTCCTGCAATCCCTGGGTTTGCCGCCGTCGGAGTGGCTGGCATCGCCGGTCTGGGTGATCCCGACGGTTGCGCTGATCGACACCTGGCAGTGGACGCCCTATGTCGCGCTGATCGTGCTCGGCGGTCTGCAGTCGCTGCCGCCGAGCGTTTACGAGGCGGCGCAAATCGATGGCGCCTCGGCGTTCAAGACGTTCCAGCGTATCACGTTGCCGCTGCTGTTGCCGACGATCGTCACAGCAACGATCCTGCGCAGCGTCGATCTGCTGCGCTTCTTCGACATCATCTACATCACGACCCAAGGGGGCCCCGGCAACACGTCGAACACGCTCAACATCTACGGCTTCCGGGTCGGCTTCGAGTTCTTCAACATTGGCTATGCGAGCGCGCTGATGTTGACGTTGACCGCGATCGTGTTCGGCGCGGTGCTGGCATTCAACCGCCTGCGTGGCGCGGTGGCCTGGTGAGGTGAAGTCATGACCGATGCACCGATCACCGATGCCTGGATCCGTCGCCTCAACCTGCTTCAGCTCGTGGTCGCGGGCATCATCGTGCTGACGCCGACGCTCTGGATGGTGCTGTCCTCGCTGAAGCCGTCATTCGAGGTGACGGCCTATCCGCCGACCCTGATATTCGCGCCGACGCTCGAGAACTATTCGCAGCTTACGAAGACCACACCCTTCCTGAGCTACGCGATCAACAGCCTGATCGTCACCATCGGCTCAACCGCCCTTGGCCTGTTGTTCGGAATTCCCGCAGCGTTTGCCGTATCGTGGACGCGCATTTCATGGCCGGCGATACTGACGCTGGCGGCGCGTATGGCGCCCGGAACGCTGTTCCTGCTGCCATGGTACGTGATGTTCCGCCAGGTCGGCATGATCGGCTCCTACACCGCGCTCATCCTGAGCCATGCCGTCATCACGCTTCCGATCGTCATATGGGTGCTGCTACCGTCGTTCGACGGCATCCCGCGCAGCGTCTTTGAGGCAGCACAGGTCGATGGTTGCAGCGTCACGCGCATCCTCTGGCGGATCGCGCTGCCGCTGGTCGCCTCTGGCGTCGCGGTGGCATCCATCCTGGCCTTCGTGTTTTCCTGGAACTACTTCCTGTTTGCGCTGGTGCTCTCGAACGGCGACAGCAAGACGCTGATTGCAGCCGCATTCAATTTCATCGGCGAGGGATCGACGCAATGGGGCGCGTTGATGGCCGCCGCGACGCTGATCGCGCTACCGCCGCTGATTCTGGCCGCGCTGGTTCAGCGCTGGCTGGTATCCGGACTGACGCTTGGCGCAGTGAAAGGCTAGGGATTGGATGAACGTCGTTCCGCTACCGAATTCGATCATGCAGGCTGCCGTGTTCCACGGCGGCGGCCGCATCACCATCGAGCGCATCGCAATGCCGGAGGTGGCGATCGGCGAGGTGCTGGTGCGAGTCTCGCGAACCGCGCTGTGCGGCTCCGATTTCAAGCTCTGGCACAAGGGCGCCGAGTTTACCGCCGGCCATGAGATCTTCGGTGTGGTCGAGCAGCCCGGCCATCCCATGCACGGCAAACGTTGCGCCGTCTACATCCCGCTGCATTGCGACCGCTGTGCGGCCTGCCAACGCGGCGATACGCAGATGTGCCTGGAGATATCGAGCCTGATCGGCTGGAACAGACCGGGCGGTTATGCCGAATACGTGCCGGTCCCGGAAAATTGCCTGCTGCCGGTACCTGACGACATCGAAGACAGCCTGGCGCCGCTTCTGCTCGACGTGATCGGCACGTCCGGTCATGCCGTGCGTTTCGTCAGCCGTATTGTGCCGCCGCAAGAGGCGGGGCCGGTTCTGGTGATGGGCGCCGGGCCGGTTGGGCTCGGCGTGGTGCTGGCGCTCCGCAGTCTCGGCTATCGCGACATTCATGTCGCCGATCCCAATGCGGCGCGCCTCAAGATCGCGCAGTCCTTCGACGCAAAGGCGCACCCGGTCGGTGATACGTCGAGGCGCTTCGCGCTGATCATGGAATGTTCGGGCGCGCACGCGGCCCGTAATCTCGGCATCGAGCTCGTCTTGCCGCGCGGAGCACTGGTGCTGGTCGGTGAGAACGCCGCGCCCTGGACGATCGAGGAAGGCAAGGTGTTCCGGCGCAAGGATTTCTACATGATCCGCACGTTCTACTTCCCGATCAGCGATTTCGAGCCTAACGTGGCCTTGCTGCGCCAATACAAGGAGGAATATCGCGTCCTGGTCGACGGCGAATTCGGCCTCTCGGCACTGCCGGAGAATTTTGCGCGATTCGCCCAGGGTGAATTGATCAAGCCCGTGCTGGCGCTGGGCTAGCGGTCATGGCCTCGATTTCGATCCGCAATCTCGTCAAGCGCTACGGCAACTTCACCGTCATTCCCGATCTCAATCTCGAGATTGCGGACCACGAGTTTGTCGTTTTCGTCGGCCCGTCCGGATGCGGCAAGTCGACCTTGCTGCGGATCATCGCCGGTCTTGAACCGATCAGCTCCGGCGAGCTCTTTATCGGAGACAATCGCGTCAACGGCGTTCCGGCCGCCCAGCGCGATATCGCCATGGTGTTCCAGGATTACGCGCTCTATCCGCACATGCGGGTTTACGAGAACATGTCCTTTGCGCTCGAGCTGCGCGGTACGCCGAAGGCCGAGATCGATGCGCGGGTCAAGCGCGCGGCGGCCTTGCTGCACATCGAGCCCTATCTCGACCGCAAGCCGAAGGAATTGTCTGGCGGCCAGCGGCAACGTGTGGCGATGGGTCGCGCGATCGTGCGCAATCCAAAGGCCTTTCTGTTCGACGAGCCGCTATCCAACCTCGACGCCAAATTGCGCGGGCAGGTGCGCGCCGAAATCAAGGCGCTGTCGCAACAGCTTAAGACCACGATGGTCTTCGTCACGCACGACCAGATCGAAGCCATGACCATGGCTGACCGGATCGTGGTGATGCAGAGCGGCACGGTTCAGCAATATGACACCCCGGAAGCGGTCTATGAGCGGCCGTCCAATCAGTTCGTCGCCGGCTTCATTGGTTCGCCGGCGATGAATTTCTTTCCGGTCGAACTACGCGGAGAGCAGATCGTCTTTTCGCAGGATGGCGCTGACGCGCCGCTCGACGCGAAGAGCTGCGATCTATTGCGCAAGGCCGGCCATGGCGTATTCGGAATCCGTCCCGAGCATTTTTCGGTGACGGCAGATGCTGCCGGAGCCGTGGCGGTGACGGTGAGGCTGGTCGAGCCGCTTGGCTCGGACACGCTGATTCATTTCGATCTGGCCGGCGCATCGGCGATCGCGCGGGTCGATCCCTCGCTGCGGCCGAAGGTCGGCGATCGTCTTAACCTGCGTCCGCAGCCCGGCAGGGCGCATCTGTTCGATGGCAGCAATGGCCAGGTGCTGCGGTGAACGAGCACGCCAATCCCGCGACGCGGACGAGGTTGGCCGACATGGCCTCCAAAGACATGGCCTCCAAAGCAAAGCGCGCGCGTGTGATCTGCCTCGGCCTCTCGGCGCTTGATCAGATCTGGCGCGTCGACCAAAGGTTTTCAGGCGAAAGCGAAAAGATCAGGAGTCTCGACTATTCCACACTGGGCGGTGGCATGGCCGCAAACGCTGCGGTCGCCATCGCGCGCCTCGGCGGGTCTGCTGCTTTCTGGGGCCGTGGCGGCGATGACGCCGCCGGGCATGAGATGCGGTCAGCGCTATCAGCCGAAGGCATCGATGTTGCGAATTTCAAGTTGTTTCCCGAAGGCCGCTCGTCGGTCTCTGGCGTCATCGTCGACAAGTCCGGCGAACGGCAGATCGTGAATTTTCGAGGGTCGTATCCCGAGCGAGCCGATTGGCTACCGCTCGATGCCGTCGCAGGCGCTTCCGCCGTGCTTGCCGATCCGCGCTGGCCGGAGGGAGCTGTTGCGCTGTTCGGCAAGGCGCGTGCACTGGGCATTCCGACTATCCTCGACGGCGATGTCGCAGAAGCCGCCATATTCGAGCGCCTGCTTCCGCTCACCGATCACGCGGTATTCTCCGAACCCGCACTGACAGCCTTCATGGGGTCGGCCGACGACGCGGCGCTGGCCAAGATTGCGCGCTTCAATTGCCGCATCGTCGCGGTCACCCGCGGACATGAAGGGGTGAGTTGGTACGAAAATGGGACCTTGCAAAAGCAGGCCGCATTCCGCGTCAGGGTCGTGGACACGACGGGTGCGGGCGACGTCTTTCACGGCGCCTATGCCTTTGCGGTCGGTATGGGTCTCGCCGTGCGCGATGCGATGGAGTTCGCTGCCGCCACGGCAGCGTTGAAATGTGAGCATTCGGGCGGACGCGCCGGAATTCCCTCGATCGAAAATTGTCTTGAATTCATGAGGACGAACCAATGAGAACAATTGGAAAGAACCGCGGGCTTGCGCGTCTGGCCGATGCGGAAGGGCATTTTCGCATGGTCGCGCTCGACCAGCGGCCGCCGCTGTTTGATGCCATAGCCCAGGCGAAAGGCATCACCAGGGACCAGGTCGAGTATGCCGATGTAACTGCGGCCAAGCGGCTTCTGGTGGAGGCGCTGGCGCCGCACTGCAGCTCGATGCTGTTTGATCCGAATTTTGCGGTGCCCGCGGCCATCGACCTATTGCCGGCCCGCTGCGGCCTCATCATGACGCTCGAGGAGCATCGCGTCGAGGAAACTCCGGGTGGCCGCAAGTCGCGGGCCATCACCGATTGGAGCGTGGAGAAGATCCGCGCGATCGGCGGCGATGCGGTGAAGGTGCTCGCCTGGTACCGGCCAGATGCCGATCCTGCCGTCAACGAACATCAGAAGCGCTTCGTGCGGTCGGTCGGCGAGGACTGCGCCCATCACGACATCCCCTATGTGCTCGAACTGCTGGTATACCCCTTCCTCGGGAGTGCCAACCACACCGCCGACTATGTCGAATCGCCGGGCAAGCTGCCAAAGCTTGTCATCGACAGCGTGCAGGAGTTTGCGAAGCCAGAATATGGCGTCGATCTGCTGAAGCTCGAAAGTCCGCTTGCGGCCAACAGCCTGCCGCCGCGCGATGGAAGCGCTGCGTCCAAAGCCGCGCAGAAGGAGTTCGATGCAATCGGCGACATCTGTCGCCAACGCAACATCCCCTGGGTGCTGCTGTCAGGCGGTGCGGCACCGGAAAAGTTCGAGCGCGTGCTGGACTTCGCCTACGCCGCCGGCGCCGGCGGCTTTCTGGCCGGCCGAACGATTTGGCTGGATGCCGTGCGCAGCCATTTCCCTGATCGCGCGGCAGTCGCCGCCAGCCTTCGCAAAGACGGGGTCGGCGTGCTCGAACGGCTCAACACGCTGACCAAGGCCAAGGCAAAGGCCTGGACAGCGCGCTTTCCCGCCTTCAGCGAAATCAGGCAGGAAGGTGATTTCGCGCGAGCGTATTGATTTTCCGAGGCCTGACATGACGTCGCAACCATTCACCGTCCGTAGCGTGCAGGCCTTCTGCTATCGTTACCCATTGTCGACGCCGGTTGTTACCTCCTTCGGCAAGATGCTTGACAGGCCGGCAGTATTCGTTCGTGTGGAAGACACTGACGGCAATGCCGGCTGGGGCGAGATTTGGTCAAACTTTCCATCGGTCGGAGCCGAACATCGAACGCGGCTTGTCAACGAGGTCCTGGCGCCCGCGACATGCGGGCGCACAGTCGGCGCGCCCCAGGAAATCTTCGAGGCCCTGACACAGGGCACCGCCGTGCTGGCGCTGCAATCCGGCGAGCCCGGTCCGTTCGCGCAGGCGATAGCCGGAATTGATCTTGCAATTTG
The DNA here is from genome assembly GCF_036924675.1 of Bradyrhizobium sp. AZCC 1578. NCBI lineage: Bacteria > Pseudomonadati > Pseudomonadota > Alphaproteobacteria > Hyphomicrobiales > Nitrobacteraceae > Bradyrhizobium > Bradyrhizobium sp. AZCC 1578. The sequence continues at coordinate 2,835,394 of NZ_JAZHRZ010000001.1, read as the reverse complement.
GGATCTGTTCGCGCGGCGGCGGAAGCTGCCACTGTGGCGGTTGCTTGGTGGCAACGGCAAGACGATAAGGGTCTACGCCAGCGGAATTAATCCGACCGGCTCGCGGCAAGTGGCGGAATCGGCCATCAAGCGTGGGCATCGCGCACTGAAACTGAAGATCGGCTTCGAACTGGCGACAGATCGCGCCAATCTGGCGTCGCTACGCGATCTGGTGGGCGACGGCGTGCTCGCAGCGGATGCCAATCAGGGCTGGTCGTTGGCCCGTGCGCTGGAGATTGCGCCGCATCTGCGCGAGTTCGATCTTGCTTGGCTGGAAGAGCCGATCCGTGCCGATCGGCCGTGGCGGGAATGGCAAGAGTTGCGTGAAAACGTCGGCATCCCGCTGGCGGCCGGAGAGAACATCGCGAGCCGCGCGGGCTTTGAGCAAGCCCTCGGTGACAACGTGTTGCGCGTTGTGCAGCCCGACATCGCCAAATGGGGTGGCCTGACCATGTGCGCAGGTATCGCGCGCGACATCCTGGCGTCGGGCAAGACCTTCTGCCCGCACTATCTCGGCGGCGGAATTGGTCTGCTCGCATCGGCGCATCTGCTCGCCGGGATTGGTGGCGATGGTCTGCTGGAAGTCGATTCAAACGACAATGTGCTGCGCGACCGACTTTGCGGACCGCTCATCAACGTGACGAACGGAACCGTGACCCTGGGCGAAGAGCCGGGATTGGGAATCGAGCCGGATCTGAGCCCGATCGAGCAGTACCGGACCGCTTGATCCGACGGCGCAGCATGCATCTCGTTCGGATAGAGCAGTGCTTTCATTTCGCGCTATCGTAACTTACGCCGGTAACTTCGCTGCCCACTTCTTCGCCCAAACACCAAGAGGAACAAGAAGGGCATAAAGTTCATGTCCGATCGGTGTAGCGCGATAACCCTCGTGCGAATGCTCGACCAAGCCTGCTTCACGCAGTTCTTTCAGGCGCGAATTGAGAACGGTAGGCGAGATCGATTCGCAACGTTCTTGCAGTTCGCGGAATGTGCAGGGTCCGCCATTGCTGAGATTCCACAGAACGCCCAATGTCCAGCGGCGCCCCAACAGGTCCAGGAGCGCCATGACAGGGACGCCTGTCCGCGAGCCTCGGACAGGTCTCCCAGGTTTTGGTGTTTGGCTCATAGGCATTTTCGCTACTAAATAGGTAGCATCCCCTCTGTCAAGCGTTGGGGATGTCGCTGCTCCATCGCGAATACACAGGATGCCCATCATTGTGCTCGCCGCTAGCCTCTACTCCTGCAACGACGAGACACTTGCGGCAATATTGTCCGCCAGGGCTTTCACCAGCGGCACGTAGCGCTCGACGACGTCTGCCCGATCGAGCGCTGAGGTGAAATAGGTCATGCCGACAGTGGCGAGCACGCGGCGGTTGACCATGACGGGGAGCGCGATCGTGTTCGACGAGCGCGGTTCGACCATCGGGTCGCGTTCGGCAAAACCTTGCTTGCGGATCGTGGCCAGCAAAGCCAATGCCCGCTTTCGTTCGGTGGCGAGCTTGTCTTCGGCCTCCTGCGAGCGGGCCAGCATGTCGAGCAGCATCGATCGCTCGCTGACCGGACAGAACGCCAGATAGGCGCGCCCCAGCGCCCGCCCGAGCAGGCTGAGTTGCATGTTGAGCGTACCGTGAAAGGGCGAGACCGGGCTGTCGGGAATGGTGCTAAAGCGGACCACGACTGAACTCCGGTCGAGGACGGCGATGGCGATCGGCCAGTGATATTGCCGCGTGAAGGCGAGCGCCCACGGGCGCGCAGCCTCCACCACCAGCGGATCGCCGTGAAAGCCGTTGCTCAGCGATTTGACCCGCGAGGCGACCGCGTAGCCGCCCTGCCGCCGGTCGTTGGCGGCATAGCCCAGCGCGCAGAGCGACTTCATCAACCGCACCACAGTCGATTTCGGCAGCCCCGTCGCCCTGTGCAGGCGATCGATCGAGGTGACGCGGTGGCGGTTGAGCTCCTCCAGCAAGAGGAGCGTGCGCGAGGCGGCTTCGACGGTGTCGGATTTGAGCGGCATCCTGAAATTCCACCTGGTGGAACGTGACAGAATAGCTATGGCCGACCGGCGTCGTCCCTGCAATGGTTTTCGCCAAGCGCCACGCCGGGCCTGTCTTCCGAGGGAAGCCTGTGCAGATGGCCGGGGAGGAGCAACCGTGTCCGGAGACGTCGTCAGGCCGCATTTTTCGTCATTCCGCCGCCGCTTCGCCGCGCGGCAGGTAGTCGTCGGCTCGTTCATCAAGACGCCGACCACGCATGCGACCGAGATATTCGGCGCGCTCGGCTACGATTTCGTCGTGATCGACGAGGAGCACGCGCCGATCGATCGCGCGATGACCGATGTGATGCTGCTGGCCGCGCGCGCCAGCAACCTCGCCGGCATCGTGCGGGTGTCGTCGGATGACCCGGCCAAGATCCTGTCCTGCCTGGATTGCGGCGCAGCCGGTGTGCTGGTGCCGCACGTCGCGACGGTCGAGAAGGCACGCGCAATTGCGGCTGCCGCCCGCTATCGCGGTGGACGGCGCGGCTACTCCGGCTCGTCCCGCGCCGGCGCCTATGGCGGCACGCCGATGTGGACTCTGGTCGATGAACAGGATGAATCGGTTTGCGCGATTGCGATGATCGAGGACCCGGAAGCGCTGGATCACATCGACGCCATCGCCGCGGTCGACGGAATCCACGGCTTCTTCATCGGCCGCGGCGATCTCACGGTTGCCCTTGGCGCCAAATCGTCGGCCGACGTATCCGTCAAGGACGCGGTGATCAGGATCATTGCAGCGGCGAAGAAGGTCGCCAAGCCGGTCTGCGTGATGGTCGCGAGCTCGGCGGAAGCCAAGGATTTCGCCGACCTCGGCGCCAGCGCCTTCATCATCTCGTCGGATCAGGGGCTGATGCGCCGGGCCGCGGCGCAAACGCTCACCGATTTCAAAACGCTCGTTCGAACCACGGATGGCTCACATGTATCACAGCACTGATCCGCGCGCTGCGCTCGCCGCCACGCCCGTCGGCGCAAAGCCCGCCGCCACCCACTTTGCAGGCGCCGAGTACGCCAAATTCTACGAAACGCCGCCGGCCGAAAATCGGAACGGCGCGCGCACCTGGTATGCCCGCGGCCAAAACTTCATCATTGCCTATAGCGAGGCCGACGAGGGCGCGGTGCTGAGCCGGACCAACCAGCCCGACGAATACGTCGTGCTGCTTCCGGAGCCCGGCGCTGGCGCCGAGATCGTCTGGGGCAACGAGCGCAAGGTCGTCAACGGTCATTCCATCAGTTTCGTGCCGGCGGGTGCAAGCTCCGTCACGCTGCTGGGTGCTGCCAAGGTGGTGCGCTTGGTGACGACGCGATCGGAAGATCTCGCAAAACTCTGCTCGAACGCCGCGTCCTACGCGACGCCACATCCCAATCTACCGCCGTTCGAGCCGTGGCCGGAGGCGGCTGCGGGCGCGAAGATCCACACCTACAGTCTCGACGTTGCAGCGACGCCGGGCCGGTTCGGGCGCATCTTCCGCTGCTCGACCTTCATGGTGAATTTCCTCGAGCCGCGAAACGGCCCGCGCGATCCAAGCAAGATGTCGCCGCATCACCATGAAGATTTCGAGCAATGCTCGCTGGCGCTGGCCGGCACCTTTGTTCATCACTTGCGGTGGCCGTGGACGACCGACATGGCCCAGTGGCGCGACGACGATCACGAACGCTGCGGATCGCCCTCCATTGCCGTGATTCCACCGCCGGCCATTCACACGTCGCAAGCCGTCGATCCCAAGCTCAACGTTCTCGTCGACATCTTCTGCCCGCCGCGCCTGGATTTCTCGGCCAAGCCGGGCTGGGTGTTGAACGAGGACGATTATCCGATGCCCGCGCAAACCGCCGCCGGACAATCCGCGGCCTGACACATCTCCATCTGAAAGGGCCTTCGACCATGGCCGACAAGCAAGTGTCCTACCCGCACACCGTGCCGCTACCGCCGCTGTCGCGGGCGGCGGAAGTCGCCGAGCTTCTGGTCGGCGCGATCGATCTGCACTGCCATAGCGGCCCGGCAGCCATGCCGCGCATCCTCGATCATCACGAGGAGCTGCTCGATGCGGCGGAAGCGAAGTTCCGTGCCGTGCTCTACAAGGATCACTTCTATGCCGGCATGGCGCATGCGATCCTGCTGGAGAAGCTGTTTCCCGAAACCAATGTAAAACTGTTCTCCGGCATCGTGCTGAACAATGCCTCGGGTGGTATCAACCCGCATGCGGTCGACCATACGATCAAGCTCGGCGGCAAGATCGTCTGGATGCCGACGCTGTCGGCGGCAAACCATATCAAGGCGATGGCGGCTGGAAACTCGACATTTCCGAAGACCTCGCAAAAAATGCTCGATCCGATCCCGCTTTCCGCGCTCGACGCCAATGGAAAGCTCACGGACGACACCAGGAAGGTCATCGATCTCATTGCCGAGGCGGACATCATCCTGGCCGGCGGCCACCTGCCGGCCAGCGAATTGCATATCCTGTTCGATGAGGCGGCGCGACGCGGCGTCAAGAAGATGATGGTCAACCATCCGACCTACATCGTCGGCTGCAATGACACCGATATCCGCCAGCTCGTCGCGCGCGGTGTCAAGATGGAGCATTCGATCTGCATGTTCATCGAAGGCAAATCCTTAAAGTACAGCGCGGATAATCTCGCGCACTTGATCGAGGTGGCTGGCGTCGACAACACGATTCTGTCGTCCGATCTCGGACTGCAGGGGTCGCAGCGTCCGGTCGACGGCTTCCGCAGCATCACCCAGATACTGCTCGATCTGCAGATGCCGCGGCCTGCGATCAAAAAACTCATCAGCGGCAACGCGGCACGGTTTCTGAACCTTCCGGTGATGCAGTCGACCGCGCAAGACGCCGCTTAGCAGGACAAGCCCAAAGACCGCGAAAAGCGGCGTGCGCTTAAGGGGAGGAAGTCAGCATGGAATGGGTAGATCGCGACGGTGACGCGCTGATAGACCGCATCGGGCCGCGAGCCATGCCATTCGTGGCGGCATTGCTGTTCATGGGAACAAGCCATACCGCAGCCGCGGAAGAGCAGCGCAAGCCGCCGAAGCCGCCGATCATCCTGGAATCGACGGGCGCGTATGAAGTGGGCGGCAAGGTCGTTGCCAAGCCCGGCGATCCCAGCCAGACACTCTCCTGCGACCATGGTTATGTCGAATACTTCATTCCCGCGAAAAGGCGCAGCGTCGGCCTGATCATGTGGCACAGCTCCAGCACCAAGGTGTGGGAGAACCGCTGGGACGGCGGCGAAGGCTACAAGAGTATTTTTTTGCGCAAGGGCTATCCTGTTTACCTGTGGGACGGCCCGCGCGTCGGTCGCGCGAACTGGAGTTGCGAGCCGATCACCTACACGCCGGATTATTTCGATCAGCGCAACTTTGCCGCCTGGCGTTTCGGCCTGACCTATCTCAATTGGCATCGGGGCCTGCAGTTTCCGACGGCCGACAAGGAAGCTTGGAATCAGGCGACGCGCGCCCGTTACGACGAGTTCGATACGCTCGAGAATGCACTGTTGCAGGCGGAGGCCGGCGGCCAGGCGATCGACAAGATCGGTCCCGTGATTGCCGTCACCAATTCCGCGGGCGGCTGGCGCGCGCTGTTGTCGGCACTCAAGGCAAAGAGCGACAACATGAAGGGCATCGTCGCTTACGAAACGCCTGGCTTCGTCTTCCCGGTGGGCGAGGGGCCCGAGCCGAAGCCGGATGCGCCGTACGGTCCCAATTCCGTGCCGCTCGTCGAGTTCAAGAAGCTGACCAAGTTTCCGATCCAGATAGTATTCGGCGACTACACCGAGACACGTCCGATCTGGGCCGCCTCGGTCAAGGTGGCACGGACCTTCTGCGATATCGTCAATCGTCACGGCGGAGATTGCGAAGTTCTGCTGCTTCCCGATGCGGGTCTGCGCGGCAACACGCATATCGCCTTTGCCGATCTCAACAATGAAGCCGTTGCGGACGAACTGTCCAAATGGCTGGGCCGCAAGGGCCTGGACAAGTTTGCCGAAGAATAAGCGCTGGTGCCCACGCAGGACCTGCGCACAGCTCGGGAGGAAACATGCGCCTGCTCTCATTCGGCCTCATAGGTCTTGCGCTTGCGATTGCACCATGTCACCGCGCCGCAGCCCAGGAGTGGCCGAGCCGGCCTGTCACCATGATCGTGCCGTTCCCGGCTGGCGCCGCCGTTGACTCGTTGGCGCGCGCCGTTGCCCATGCGCTGAGCGAAGACTTCGGCAAGCAGTTCATCGTCGAAAACCGTGCGGGGGCAGGCGGTAATCTCGGTGGGGCGGCTGTCGCCAAAGCGGCTGCAGATGGCCATACCTGGCTGTTCGGGACGCCGGCGCCGATCGCACTCAACAAGCTCATGTACAAGGGCCTGGCTTACGACTCCGAGCGAGATTTCACGCCGGTTGTGCTCGTCGCCAAGTCTCCAATGATCATCACGGCGACGTCAGACTTTCCAGCGAAGACGCTTCCCGACCTGATCGCCTATGCCAAACAGAACCCGGGCAAGGTCAATGTCGGCCATCCCGGCAACGGCACGCTCGGACACATTACCTCGGCGCTGATCCAGCAGTTTGCCGGCGTCGAGATGACACATGTACCCTATCGCGGGTCCGCCCCGCTGATCACGGACCTCTTGGGCGGGCAAGTCAACGTCGCCATGGATTTCATGCCGACCTATCTGCCGCTGCTAGCCGACCGCAAGATCCGCGCGCTTGCAGTGACGACGAGCCAGCGCGTCGCGCAACTGCCCGATGTACCTACCGTGCAGGAAGCGGGATTCAAGGGCTTCGAGGCGACCGCATGGTACGCGATCGTGGCTCCAACCGGTACACCGCCTGAGATCGTGATGAAGGTTAATAAGGCGGTGAATGCCTTTCTGAAGAGCGACAAGGGCAAGACCATCCTCGAACAAAATTCGCTGCAAGGCGTCGGAGGCGCGCCGCAAGACCTCAAGGCGTTCATCGATGGCGAACGCGACAAATGGCGGCCCGTGATCGAGGCGGCAAAGATCGCGATGCAGTAAAGCGAGATCGCCATAGATGACTGCTATTGAAATTCCTGCGCTGTCGATCCCGAAGGTTGTCCTCGTCACAGGCGGTAACAGCGGCATCGGCAAGGCGACGGCGGCGCGCCTTGCCGCCATGGGGTCTGCTGTCGTGGTCGGCTACAACAGCCGCCGTTCACTGGCCGAAGAAGTGATCGATGGGCTGCAAGGCAGCCGACACGTCGCCATGCGGATCGCGATCGACGATCCGACTTCCATCTCCGAGGCCGCGGCGGCCGTGGACAAGCAGTACGGGCGGCTCGATGCGTTGGTCAATTGTGGGGGCGCCACGACGCCCGTGCCCGCCGCTGATCTGGAAGCGTTGACGAACGATATCTTCGACCGGACCGTTACGCTCAATCTGCGGGGGCCATTCGCCATGGTTCGCGCCTTCCGTCCCTTGCTGGAGCGCGGCAGCGGGTCAGTGATCGTGAACATCTCGTCCATCGCGGCTCGCACGGGTCTGGGCAGCAGCCTGGCCTATCTGGCTGCAAAGGCGGGTGTCGACGCGCTGACGATCGCGCTCGCGAAAGTGCTTGCGCCGCGGATCCGCGTCTTCTCCGTCTCGCCAGCCGGCGTGGACACGGATTTTGTCGCCGGCCGGACCCGTGAACAGTTGCAGAAGACCGCCGTGAAACTGCCGTTGGCTCACCTCACCACGCCTGACGATGTCGCAAGGGCGGTAGTTGCCTGCATCGTCAACCTCACCAGTTCGACGGGAATTGTGGTGCCGGTGGATGAGGGCAGGCACCTCTGACGGAGCAACTCCGCCGCTGTGCGGACATCATGAAAAGAGAACAATGGAAAAACTGAAATTCTATATCGAAGGCGCCTGGGTGGATCCGGCCGCGCCGTCAACGCTTGGAATCGTCAATCCTGCAACCGAAGAGATCTTCGCGCAGATCAGCCTGGGCTCCCGTCCGGATGTGGATCGGGCCGCCAAGGCAGCCCGCCGCGCTTTTGCCACCTATTCCAAAACCAGCGTCGAAGAACGTCTGTCCTGGCTTCAGAAGGTCATCGAGGGTTTTAGAACGCGCCTGCCGGAACTGGCGCGGATGATGACCCTCGAAATGGGCGCGCCGATCACGTTTGCGACGGAGCGTCAGGCAACCGTCGCGCTGTTTCATTTCGAGGAAGCGGCGCGCGTGCTTGCACGCTACCGGTTTGAGGAGCGGATGGGGAACGGGATCATCCGCCGTGAACCGATCGGCGTCTGTGGACTGATCACGCCGTGGAATTGGCCGCTGAACCAGGTCGCGTCCAAGGTCGCACCCGCGCTCGCAGCCGGCTGCACGGTCGTCCTGAAACCAAGCGAGATCGCGCCGCTCAGCGCGATGCTGTTCGCCGAGATCGTCGACGCCGCTGGCGTGCCGGCGGGCGTCTTCAATCTCGTCAACGGCGACGGTCCCACAGTGGGCGAGGCGATCGCCGCCCATCCCGAAATCGACATGGTGTCGTTCACCGGATCGACGGCGGCTGGCGTAAGGGTGGCCAAGCTTGCGGCGGATACGGTCAAGCGCGTCGCGCAGGAGCTGGGTGGCAAGTCCGCCAACATCATCCTTGCCGATGCTGATCTGAAAGCGGCCGTGATCCAGGGCGTTCACGCCTGTTACACCAATGCCGGCCAGAACTGCCAATCTCCCACGCGCTTGCTGATTCCACGCGCGCAGCGGGATGCGGCATTCGAGGCGGCGCGCGAGGCGGTCGACAGCATTCGCCTGGGAGACCCGCTCGATCCCGCATCCACGATGGGGCCGCTGGTGAGCCAGGCGCAGTTTCAGAAAGTTCAGGATCTTATTCAGTCCGGCGTTGATCAGGGGGCGACGCTGGTGGCGGGCGGAACTGGTCGGCCTGCCGAAATCAACCGCGGATACTATGTTCGTCCGACCGTCTTCGGCGACGTGACGCCGCAGATGAAGATTGCACGTGAGGAGATCTTCGGCCCGGTGCTGTCGATCATGAGTTATGATAGCGAGGAGGAGGCGATCGAAATCGCCAATGACACGCCGTTCGGCTTGGCGGGCTTCGTGCAGTCCAGGAATGCGGACCGCGCTCGCACCATCGCCAACCGCATCCGCGCAGGGCGCGTCTACCTCAACGGTGCTCCGTTCGACCGCAGCCTGCCGTTTGGCGGCTACAAGCAGTCCGGCAATGGGCGCGAATTCGGTATCTTCGGATTTGAAGAATATCTCGAGGTGAAGGCGATACTGGGCCACTGAGACTGGCGAGTCGCGGGCGAGGGAGATGCTCAAGCGACAGGGCGGAAATGTCCGGGCGGATGTTTCGTATCGCGCCGGATCAGCCGGCGAAGCGTGGAAGGCTCCGCATATCCGACCTGCCGCGCGATCTGCTCGACCGACAGGCGCGTGGTCTCAAGCAGGAAGCGCGCTGTCTCCAGCCTGATCCGCTGCACGAACTGAATCGGTGATATGCCGCAGGTCGCCGCAATTCGCCGGGCAAATGTCCGCGGTGCCAGCGCGACGGCTGCGGCCAGCTCCTCGATCGCAAAGTCACGCGCGATGTTGTCGCGCACCCACTTCTCGGCCTTGGCAATCCTGGGATCCTGGCCTGCCAGATAAGCAATCGCCATGAATGGCGCCTGGGAGCGACGCTCATCCAGCAGGAGATAGTTGGCGCAGGCTTTCGCCAGGCCTGGTCCGGCAAATCGGCTGACGATCGCGAGCATCAGGTCCATCTGCGCCATGGCCGCGCCAGCGGTCGCGATCGGCCAATCGGCGACGACCATCTGCTCCGTCATGAGCTCGACTTGGGGATAGCGCTGCCGGAACAGCGGCGCGAGCCACCATGTCGTGGTCGCCCGCCGACCGTCGAGCAGGCCCGCCTCTGCCAACAGAAAGGTGCTGGCGCAGGACGCAGCTAGCATGGCTCCGGTCGCGTGCGCCCGGGTCATCATGTCGCCCGCGCGCCGGCACGCGGGGCTCTTCAACTTCGTCTCCAGCTCGTCTGCCGACGCAGTGCCAAGCCCCGGAACGATGACAAGCTCGATTCCGCGCAGATCGGCGCTGCTTCGGCGGGACCCGCAACGCACCGTCGTCACCTTGAATGGCAGAACGCGTTTCGCCGCGCTGATCCGATTCGCGGTCGCCAATACGTCGTGCGTGATGGCCGCGCTCGAGGCCATGCACCCCTCGATCTCGACAACCGCGACTTTGGTCATGTCAAAAAATGCCCGATAAATGTCATTTCTGACACTAGCCCGATCGCTCCGAAATCGCAACGATAGTCACGAGAAGGGCGTTTGTAGGAATCTTCGGCCGCTGCGCCGCGGCTCCTGCCTGAGCGTCCATTGATCGACAAAGGGAGTTGCGCCAATGCCGAAACGGTCCATGAAGCAGGACGATCCACTGGAGGACTTCGCGCGCCGCGACATCGCGATCGACGGCGTTACCAAGATCGTCTACGTGGCCGGCACAGGGCCGGCTGTCATCGTGATGACGGAGATGCCGGGGATCAGCCCGCATGTCGCGCGATTTGCGCGCTGGGTTCGCGACGCCGGCTTCACCGTCTACATGCCGTCGCTGTTCGGCCGCGACGGTGCCGTTCCAGGCGCGGAGGAGGGCGCCGCGATCTTTCAGCGCGCCTGTGTAAGCGCCGAGTTTCGCGCCTTGTCCTCAAACCAGTCCAGCCCGGTGACAAAGTGGCTGCGGTCGCTGGCGCGTTTGGCGCATGGCGAGTGCGGCGGTCCCGGCGTCGGCGCCATTGGGATGTGCTTTACGGGAAACTTTGCGCTGACCATGATGCTCGAACCGTCGATGCTGGCGCCGGTGCTTTCGCAGCCGTCGCTGCCGCTGAACGATCCGGCAGGCATCGAAATCGCCCCGGACGAAGTCAGGGCCGTTCGCGAACGGATGGAGCGGGAAGATCTTACGGTGATGGCCTATCGCTTCGCAGGCGACAAGTTCTGCATGGAGCAACGCTTCGCGGCCTATGTGGAAGCGCTCGGCGACAGATTCATCGGGCGGGTGCTGCCGGATAGCGCGGCGAATACCGATCTTGCGCCGTTCTTCGCGCGTCACGTGACGACCCCGCACAGCGTCGTCACCGCGCACCTGATCGACGAGGCCGGCCAGCCGACGATCGCCGCCCGCGACGAAATCCTGGCGTTCTTCAGGCATCGGCTCGTGCCTTCGCGAAGCGGTCGCGGCTCATAGCGCTTCAAGTCGCTTGCGGCGACGCCGCCCGATATCTGCGTCAGGCGTGCTTGTCGAGGCGGCGCTTGAGCAGGGTCAAATGTTGCAGCAGGTCCGACTGTGCGACCGGCGACAACTCGCCGATCAGGGCTATCACCCATTCCTCGTGCCGGCGCGCCATTCGGGTGAATTCCTTTGCGCCGTCCTGTGACAGGCGCAGGCGGAAAGTGCGGCGGTCTTCGGAATCGACTTCCCGATGGATAAAGCCGTCGGCTTCCAGCTTCTGCACGAGCGCGGTGATGGCGCCGTTCGAGACCATCAGGAGCTCGGAGACTTCGGACATGGTCGCGCCCGCCGGCTTGCGCGCGAGCTGCGCCAAAAGGTCGAAGCGGGCCAGCGTGGTGTTGAACTCCTTGCGCAGCCGTGCGTTCAGCGCCTTCTCGATCCGGGTGGAGCAGGAAAGCAGCCGCAGCCAGATGCGCAATTCGAGATGCGCGCCGTCGGATTCGTGCGCTGGCTCGCCTGGGCGCAGCGGTTGCATGCGCGCGCCCTTGGCGAATCGAGCCTTTCGTTTGACCGTGGCGTCCATGGCTGGAACTCACTCTAAGCTAGATGGAAATCGACCCGATGCTGGCTCCGCCGCAGACATAGAGCGTCTGCCCGGTGATGAAGTCGGCATCCGGTGAACTGAAGAAACTGACCGCGCGGGCGACGTCGGTGGATTTGCCGAGTCGGCCAAGCGGGATCGATTGCGCGAGCCTTTTCGCGCGTTCGGATTCCGGCGACATCACGCTCTCGAACATCTCGGTATCTACGATCGGGCCCGGCGCGACGACATTGACGGTGATCCCGAACGGGGCGAGCTCCAGCGCCCAGGTCCGCGCCATGCCGATGATGCCGGCCTTGGTGGCCGAATAGACCGTGCGCGTGGCGGCGCCGAGCGCGGCGCGGGAGGACAATAGCACGATGCGGCCGAAGCGCGCCTGCTTCATGTTCGGTAGCGCCGCTTGCGCCAGCGCAATCCCGGCGCCGAAATGGAGCTGCGCCAAGGCGCCGACGTCCTCGTCGTCAACCTCTTCCAGCGGCTTAGGCCGAATAGCGCCGGCATTGTGCACGACATGGGTGATCGCAAAACTCGCCGCGATTTCCGTCGCCGCCTGGCGCGTTGCCGTCGCATCGAGCAGGTCGACCTCGCGCGAGGAGAGTTTGGGATGGCTCCAGTCAGGCTTGCGTCGCGACAGCGAGATCACGTCATAGCCCTCGGCGAGCAGGCCGCGCGCGATCGCAGCGCCAATGCCGGTATTACCGCCGCTCACGATCGCCGTGTGGTGGACCACGTTCATCCTCCCTCACATGAAGAGCTGGATGTTGCCGAAGGCAGCATCGCAATTGATAAGGTCGACACGCTTGAGCTTGATCTTCAGCCTGCCGTTATCGACGCTAAGATGATGGGTGGCCCAGGCCGCATAGAGCGTCTGCTCGTCCATGCGGGTCTCGATGTAATGCATCGGGGTCCAGGTGACATAGTTGTTGGCGGCAGGATCGCGCGAATCCACCTGCGGCGTCTGCAGCACGTGATGGCAGCGGCTTTTCGGCTTCTGGCTGAACGTCCGTGCGCCCTTGAGCCGTTCGACCCGGATCGAGAGCAACAGCTTGTCCTCATACATCAGCGAGCATGTCAGCCGCGGATCGGTTTGATTCCATTCCAGTGGCATCCAGTAGAATGCGTCGTCGGCGTAGAGATCGAGCCATTCGTCGAAACGCTGCTGATCGATCAGCCGCGCCTCGCGAACCACGAAGTCGATCAGTTCTTGATCGGTGGGAATCGCATTCTTCACTTGAGCCTCAGTGACCATGCTCATGTTACATCCCCATCGTCATGAACTTGGTCCACGCACGGAACTGGTGGCGCATCGGCCACTCGCTGGTGCCGTTGACTGCTACGTTGGTCTGCCCGGCTTCGTCGGGGCTGTAGAGGCGCTGGAGGTTCACCCACTCATTGCCGTTCGAGTGCAGGCCCTCCTGCGCGCGTTCATACATTTCGAGATCATCATGGCCGACGATCGAGGTCGGCGCGTTGATCAGCCGGTTGTACATCAGCGTGCGCTCGAGCAGCATGTCGGGCGCATCGACGAGCTGGAACGTCCAGGATTCGACCAGCGTCTTGTTGGCCGCGATCGGCTTGAAGTGCCGCAATAACTGGATCGGCCCCTTGATCATGATGTTGGGGAAATAGACCGTGTTGTGCCGGTTCTCGCCGAGGATCGCCTTGGCGCGTTCTTCGCCATAGGCCGCTTTCATCTTGTCGAAATAGCCAGGCACCGCCGAATAGTCGGAATGGATCGAGTGGTGCACGCCGGTGTGGCCGTGGCCATTGTCCCAGATCCGGATGCCCATATTTTCGAAGAACTCGTACGGACTCATGAAGGGAGCGATGATCTCGACCGCCATCGGCTTCTTGGTGCCGGGCGGCGCCTTCTTCCAGACTTCGACCACGGTCCCGGCGGAGGACTCATGCGCGACCATCGGATGGCAGGTGTCGGTCTGGTTTTCCACCAGCATCTTCCAATTGCAATTGTGCATATAACGCAGCACGCCGCCGGCGACCTTGAGCTGGCCCACCGGCGAACGGTCGATCATGTTGTCGAAGCTCGATAGGCTTTCACCGAAGAACTCCTCGAAATCGAGGCCGCCGTTATTGATCTTGGCGAATACGAAGCCGCGGTAGTTGCGGACATGGCGCACCGGAGCCATTCCGCTCGCCGCATGGCTCTGTTCGAAGCCGGTATTCTCGTAGCCCTTCTTCAGGGGAATCGCGAGCAGCGAGCCGTCGGTCCTGAAGCTCCAGGCATGATAGGGGCAGCGGAAGAACTTTCCGGCATTACCGCAGGTCTCGGACGTGATGCGCGTGCCCTTATGCGGGCAGCGGTTGTGCAGCACCTTTACCGTCCCGTCAGTGTGGCGGACCAGCAGGATCGGCTGCGTGCCGATCGTGGTGCCAAAATAATCGCCGGGATTGGGGACCTGACTGTCATGGCCGACATAGACCCAGCTATTCGGGAACATGTGCTCCATCTCGAGCTGGAACACTTCCTCGCTGACATAGACGTCGCGGTGAACCTCCTGGTCGCGGACCAGGTCGCGAATGGCCGCGACATTGCCGGCATATCGGGTCATGCGTTTCTCCATCACAGGTCGAGCACGAGTCGCTTGGTCTTCGCGCGCGAAATACAGATCTGCATCACCTTGTTCGAGGCCTTCTCGCTGTCGCTCAAGATGTAGTCGCGATGATCGGGAATGCCCGCGATCACCGTGGTCTGGCAGATGCCGCAATCGCCGCGCTTACAGTCATGCATTGGGTCTTCGCCGGCCTCGATCAGCACGTCGAGGATGGTCTTGCCGGCGGGAATCTCATAGACGCGTCCGCTGTTCCTGAGTTCGACCTCGAAGGCGGAGTCCCCGGACTTCTCTTCGGGCGCGGTGAAAATTTCGAAATGCAGCCGCCCTTGCGACCAGTTCATCCGCTTCGCCAGCGCGATGGCTGCCTCGATCATCGGCAGCGGTCCGCAGAGGTAAAGCGGCACATCGGGGGCGAGCCGGCTCATCAAGCCCTCGAGGTCGAAGAAGCGACCGGCTTCGTCGTCGGCGTGGATGGTCGCTCCGGCGCTAGCCAGCCGCTCGATGTCGCCGAGAAAGGCGAGTTCGCCGCGGCTGCGGCCGGCATAGTAGAACGAGAACGGCCGCTTCGCCGCGTTCAATTCGCAGGCCATCGCGAGCAGCGGCGTTACGCCGATGCCGCCCGCGACAAGTGCCACTTCTCCCGCACCGGCTCGAAGCGGAAAATTGTTCGCCGGCGGCGAGATCGTCAGGCGATCGCCGGTCTTGAGGCCGTGCATAAAGCTGGAGCCGCCGTGGCTCTTGCTTTCCTGCAGCACGGCGATGCGATAGGCGGTCGGATGTTCGGCCGCGCGCGGCGACGCCGTTTCGATCAGCGAATAGGAGCGACGGCCAACATCAGGCAGGTGGATGTCGATATGGGCGCCGGCGGACCAGCCCGGCATCGGCGCACCGTTGACGCGCGTCAGCACGAATTCGCGAATGCGCGACGTGAGCGCCTCGGTCTTCGACACTACGACTTCGAATTGATCCATCCTAGGCGCCTTCGAACAGTGTCTCGACGGTGCGCAAGGCGCCGTCGAGTTCGCCGCCATCGGCGTCCTTCAGCGCCACCTTGGTCAGCCGCTGCACCCATTCGGCGGCATCCAGCCGGCCCGCCAGGCGCTCGGACGCAAGCATGACCTTGTCGAACTTCGATTCACCGCGCGAATGTGTGTCCGAGTAGCCGCCGACGAGACGGCGAGCCTCACACACGGCGGTCGCAAGCGCGGGATCGGTCCCGGCGAATTTTCGGACGCGCTGCACCCACTCCTCGAGATGGCGCATCTCGCGCGCGTGCCGCAGCGTGCGCCGTCGCAAGCGCCGCAGTCCGGCCACGCCGTACAGCAACAGGAACGACGACGGCGCGGTCGTGCGCAGTTTACGTCCACGATCGATCAGCCGGGCCAGCCACTGGCTACGCTCGACTTTTTCGCCGAGAACTGGTGGCAGGAGCCCCGCCATTTCCTCGATCCGCGGATGGAAGAACTCGGTGATCGCGACAATCTGGTCGTCGCCGGCGCGGACCTCGCGGCGGACCCGGTCGAATCGTCCCGCTCGTGTCTTCAGATCGGCCACACGAATCACGTCGTCATAGGCCATTGCGACCGCGAGATACTTTGCAAAAGCCTGCAGCAGGCCGGTCGCCTCGCGCGGCATCGCTTCGAGCCGGTCGAGATATTCACTGCCGTATGCGACGTCCTGATAGTCTACCACGCGCTGCAAGCCGGCGGCGACGATGCCATGCACCTCCGGCGGCAACTGCCGCGCTCGCGCGACCAGCGCGTCATAGCCGGCGTGGCCGATTGCGTCGAGGCGCGGAAAATGCTTTGCGAGCGGCGGCTTCGCCACAGGCTTGATCTTGGGATCCTGCTTGACCATGGCCACGGCCCGTTCGCGGCCGGCGGCGAAGGCGCGCAGGCTGGCATCGACACCGACCCCCGCGGCCCGGATCGTGGCTTCAAAATCCTCGGTGGCAAAGGGCAGAGCGCCGGAGCCCGCGAGCGCGCCGAACAGCACCGAGGACACCACGCTGCCGGTGGCATCGGCGATTTCAGCCATATCGAAGGCGATAAAACGGTTGGCGGCGACATTCGCCGCCTCGTAAACCTGTGCCGCGTCTGCGGTACCGTCGCCGGGCGCGGTCTTTTCGATCACGGCCAATGAGCGGTGGGACGAACCTATCAACAGCGTGCGATCAGGCGAGACCAGCCCGCGCAGGATGGCGCGGCCAGCTTCCATCAATTCGGCGCCGATCACGATGTCGACCTTGCCGGGCGCGGGCATCAACGACAGCACGGGGTGGCGGTCGGGCTTGCTCGTGTCGGGCGCGATCATCTCGATGTAATAGATCGTGGCGCCGGTGCGCTGGGCGACGCCGGGCACCGAGGTGGATTGCGCGAACCAGCCGCGCCGCTCGGCCACTGCCACGATCCAGTCCACCAGCACGCCGCCGCCCTGGCCGCCCATCGCCAGCACCGCAACGGTGATCGGGCGGGCCTGACTAAGCGCGATGGAGGAGGGCGCGACCGAGACGTTCATGCCGCCTCCTGCTCAAACGTGATGCGGCGTCCGGCGCGCCAGCGCTGCAAAGCGCCGATCATTCGTTGCCAGAGGCGGTCGAGCCGCGTTTCGAACGGGGTCGGATTGGATACGATGTCGGCGCGGTAGAATGAGGACACAAGACGGCCGCGTCCGCGACCTCGCCGCAATGGCCGCAGCCGACGCAACTATTGTCGACGGCGGCGACCGGATTGTCCTTGAGGGGATCGCTGGTCGGCTTCACCGACAGCGAGGGGCAGCCGGAGAGGCGGATGCACGCGTGGTCGCCGGAACATACGTCCTCATCGACGCCGAAGCGCTCGCGCACGATGCGCTCGCCGCGCTTGGCGGCAGCGGCCACCAGCGGTTTCACGCGGCGCTGCTTGTTCAGCATGCACTCCGACGAAGCGACGATAATCTTCGGACCCTTCTCCTCCGTTGTCAGCGCCTCGCGCAGCGTGTCGCGCATGCGCGTGACATCGTAAGTGCGGTCGATCTGGCGCACCCATTTGGCGCCGACGCCCTTCACCGCCTCGACGATCGGGTGCTTGGTCGAACGCGATCGGTTGTCGGCGCGCGAGGACGGGATGTCCTGGCCGCCGGTCGCGGCGGAATAGTAATTGTCAACCACGACGATTACGCCGTCGTGCTGGTTGAAGACGGCGTTGCCGACGCCGCTGGTCAACCCGTTGTGCCAGAAGCCGCCGTCGCCCATCATCGAGATCGACCGCTTGCCTGCAGGTACGTTGAAGGCGGAGGCCGAGGCCGGGCCTAGCCCGTACCCCATCGTGGTGGCTCCGATATTGAAGGGCGGCAGGATCGAGAACAAATGACAGCCGATATCGGCGGCGATGTGATGCGGTCCGAGTTCCTTCTCCACCAGTTTCATTGCGGAAAAGATCGGCCGCTCCGGACAGCCGGTGCAGAAGCCAGGCGGGCGCGGCGGCACCACGTCGGCGAGCACGCGGATTTTCTCATCGACTTCGGTGCGGTCGATGTTCGGTGCGCGCGCGGCATCCGACAAGGCATCCGGGCGCCAGCGGCGGATGAAAGCGCCGATCGCTTCGCCCATGACTTGTGCGGTATATTCGCCGGCCATCGGGAACAGGTCCTTGCCGTGCAGCTTGGCCGGAATGTCCGCGTTGCGCAGAATCTTGTGCAACGCCTGCTCGATGAACTCGGGCTGTCCCTCCTCGACCATCAGCACTGCCTTCTTAGCCCGGCAGAAGTCGATCACCTCGCGATCGACGATCGGGTAGGTCACGTTCATCACATAGAGCGGCACGCGCGTCTCGCCCCAGATGTCGGCAAGCCCGGCCTCGCGCAGCGCGGTGACGACGCCGTTGTACATGCCGCCCTGCATGATGATGCCGATATCGTCGATGTCGCCGTCGAAGGTCTCGTTCATGCCGCGGGCGTGGATGAATTCGACCGCGGCGGGCCAGCGGTGCTCGACCTTCTCCTTCTCGTGCAGGAACGAGGCCGGCGGCAGCACGATACGGTTGGTGTCGCGCGACGGCTGTTCGAGCGCGCGGGCCAGCGGAAGGGCGGGACGGACGTTGTCGCGGGTGGCGAAGCGGCCATGCACATGGCAGGCGCGTATCCGTACCTCCAGCATGACAGGCGTATTCGACGCCTCCGACAGCTCGAAGGAATCGTGCACGGCCTTGACGATCGACGCCACGTTGGGCCGCGGATCGACCAGCCAGAGCTGCGACTTCATCGCGAACGCATGCGAACGCTCCTGCATGATGGAGGAACCTTCGCCGTAATCCTCGCCGATGATGATCAGCGCGCCGCCGGTCACGCCGCCCGAGGAGAGGTTGGCGAGCGCGTCCGACGCGACATTGATGCCGACCGGCGCCTTGAAGGTGACCGCGCCACGCACCGGATACATCACCGAGGCAGCCAGCGTTGCCGCGGCGGTGGCCTCGCTGGCGCTGGATTCGAAATGCACACCGAGGTCGGAAAGAATGTCCTGCGCGTCCGACAGCACGTCCATGAGATGCGAGATCGGCGCGCCCTGGTAACCGGCGACATAGCTGACGCCGCATTCCAGCAGTGCCTTGGTAATGGCGAGGATGCCTTCGCCGCGAAATTCCTGGCCGGCGCCGAGCTTCAGGTCTTCCACCTCGCGCGCGAAAGAGCGTTCTGCCATGCTCGCCTCCTGAGGGCTCGCCCGGAACTCCGGATGACCGAATATAATTTTAGACATCAAACAAAAATGATGTCAATCGAACCCGCGAGTTCTGAAGCCGCAAAACGCTTCACGCGCATTTGAGCGCAGTTTCTAGCCTGTTTCATAGGCTTCATGCACACGCGCCGGGCTTCCGATCGGCGGCCGGTTCGCTTGACAGGATATTTTAGCCATGAAACATTATTGAGGCGCGCGTTGCACTTGGCGGGCGCGCGCAAAACCGGCCTTTGCGGGAGACTGACATGACTCCGGTTTCGCCATTACGCGGGCCGTCGCGCGAACACCTCGCGTGGCCGTTCTTCGATTCCCGCCACAGCGAATACGTCGCCGCGCTCGACGCATTTGCAGCCGATCTTGGCGATACGCATGGCCATGACGTCGACGAAACCTGCCGTTCGCTGGTACGCCAGCTTGGCGCCGCCGGATTGCTGGAGGCATCGGTCGCGGGCGATCGGTCCGATGCGGTGATCGATTCGCGGCTGATCTGTCTCGCCCGCGAAACGCTTGCCTGGCACAGCGGGCTCGCCGATTTCGCATTTGGCATGCAGGGACTTGGAACCGGTGCGGTGGCGATTGCCGGATCGCCCGAATTGCGCGCGCTGGTGCTGCCGAAGGCGCGGCGTGGCGAATGGATTGCCGCCTTTGCCTTGTCGGAGAAGGAGGCCGGTTCCGACGTCGCTGCCATGGGCTGCAGCGCCCGCCGCGAAGGCGACCACTACATCCTCGATGGTGAGAAGACCTGGATTTCCAACGGCGGCATTGCCGACGTCTACACGCTGTTTGCGCGAACCGGTGAGGCGCCGGGCGCGCGCGGCATTTCGGCCTTCGTGGTGCTGCCGGACGATCCCGGGTTTTCGATTGCCGATCGCATCGATGTGATGGCGCCGCACCCGCTGGCGACGTTGCGTTTTGATTCTTGCCGGATTCCAGCGGCGCGGCTGTTGGGTGCGCCGGGCGGAGGTTTCAAGATCGCGATGCGCACCCTCGATATCTTCCGCGCATCGGTGGCGGCCGCGGCGTTGGGTTTTGCCCGCCGCGCGCTCGATGAGGCGGTGGCGCATGCACTGTCACGGCGGATGTTCGGCGGCGTGCTGGGCGACCAGCAATTGACGCAGGCTGCCCTTGGCGACATGGCCGCAGGCGTCGACGCCAGCGCGCTTCTCACCTACCGCGCGGCGTGGCGGCGCGACGTGCAGAAAGCTTCCACGACCCGTGAAGCGGCAATGGCCAAAATGGTCGCCACCGAAACCGCGCAAGCGGTGATCGACCGCGCCGTACAGATGTTCGGCGGCCGCGGCGTGCGCTCCGGCGAAGTCGTTGAGCAACTCTATCGCGAGATACGCGCGTTGCGCATCTATGAAGGCGCGACCGAAGTACAGAAACTCATCATCGGACGTGACGTCTTGAAGGCGGTCTAGCCGAACGGCCGTTCAGTCGCGTCCTGCTACGGAGTATGAAATGTTCGAGGTCTTGCAACCACCCGGTTGGGCCAAGCCGAGGGGGTACACGAACGGCATCGCCGCGCGCGGCAAGATGATCTTCGTCGCTGGCCAGATCGGCTGGAACGAGCAATGCAAGTTCGAGTCCGATGATCTGGTGGATCAGATCGGCCAGACCCTGAAGAACGTCGACGCGGTCTTGCGCGCCGGCGGCGCGGCGCCGGGGCATGTAGTGTCGATGACCTGGTTCCTGCTCGATCGCAAGGAATACTCGGCGCGCCTGAAGGAAATCGGCGTCGTCTATCGCGACGTCATGGGCCGGCACTTTCCGGCCATGACCGCGCTGCAGGTATCTGGGTTGGTCGAGGATCGTGCCAAGGTCGAAATCCAGGCGATCGCAATGATACCTGACTAGATGAATTGACAACGCGACGCCGGAAGCGGCGCCAACCCCACAGGAGGGCGACATGGCAACGAAAGCGCGTGAAAACCACCGGGAAGATGTGGCCGGGCGGGCCAATGTCGAAGACACCCCTGAATTGCTCGCCTACTATGACGAGCTCGAACGGCTGGAGGCGGGCGCACTCTGGACAGTCGCGAACAAGATCGAGCCGTGGCAGCCCAAATCGTCCTCCATTCCGGTGCTGTGGCGCTATGAGGACCTCCGCGCGCACGTGCTGCGTTCCGTTGAACTGGTGTCGCCCGAAAAGGCCGGGCGCCGCGTCATCTATCTGAACAATCCCGGACGCCGCGAGCACGCCGCCGCGGTGGGCTGGCTCTATTCCGGCCTGCAGGTGATGCACCCGGGCGAGGTCGCATCCGCCCACGCCCATTCGGCCTCTGCGCTCCGCTTCATCATGGAAGGCGAGGGCGCCTATACCATCGTCGATGGTCACAAGATGACGCTCGGTGCCAACGACTTTGTGCTGACGCCGAACGGCACCTGGCACGAGCACGGCGTCTCCAGCGACGGCACGCCCTGCATCTGGCAGGACGGCCTCGACATTCCCCTCGTCAACACGCTCGAAGCCAACTTCTATGTGGTCCACCCCGACCTGCAGCAGAGCGTCGGTTATCCCGTCGACGACATGACGCATACCTGGGGCAATGCCGGCCTGCGCCCGGCGGGCGCCGAATGGTCCAAGGGATATTCGCCGCTGCTGAAGTATGAGTGGGGTCCGACCTACGAGGCGCTGGAGCGTTACGCCAAGGCGACCGACGGCTCGCCCTATGACGGCGTTCTCATGAACTACGTCAACCCGGTGACCGGCGGTCCGGTGATGCAGACGATCGGCGCGTCGATGCAGATGCTGCGGCCGGGCGAAAGCACGCGCGCGCATCGTCACACCGGCAGCTTTATCTATCAGGTCGCCAAGGGGCGCGGTCATTCGATCATCGACGGCAAGCGCTTCGACTGGAAGGAGCGGGATATCTTCTGCGTTCCGTCCTGGGCCTGGCATGAGCATGTGAACGCATCCGCCAGCGAGGACGCCTGCCTCTTCACCTTCAACGACCTGCCGGTCATGCACGCGCTCGGGCTCTATCGCGAAGAGGCTTTTGGCGACAATGGCGGCCGCCAGCCGCTCGTACCCTAGAGCTTCGGTTCTGATCAATCAGAACCGAAGCTCTCGATTTTTGTTTGACGCGTTTTCTTCACGCGAACCGGTATCCACTTCGCTTGAAAACGCTATAGGAGGGCATCGTGCGTCTTGTTACCTATCGCAGCACCGTTGAAGCTGCCGCCCGTCTCGGCGCGGTTGTCGGCGATCTCGTCGTGGACGTGGAGAAATTGGGCCAGCATACCGGGGTTTCTCTTCCCTCATCGATGCTCGACTTCATCGATCTCGGACCGCCGGCCTTGGCGGCGCTCAAGAAGATGCTGAACGAAGGCAGGGATAACTGGCCAGTCGGCGCTGCGTTGCCGCTCGCAAACGTCAGGCTGCTCGCGCCGATACCGCGTCCCCGGAAGAACATTTTTGGCATCGGCCTGAATTATGTCGAGCACGTCGCGGAATCCTCGCGCGCGCTCGACACCGCAAAAGATCTGCCCAAGCAGCCGATCATCTTTTCGAAGCCACCGACCAGCGTCATCGGACCGGACGAGGCCATTCATCACAACAAGGCGATCACGCAGCAGCTCGACTGGGAAGTTGAACTCGCCGTCGTGATGGGGCGAACCGCACGGCGCGTGTCGGAAGCTGACGCGCTCGGCTTCGTGTTCGGCTACAGCGTGATGATCGACGTCAGCGCCCGCGACAACCGCCGTGCCGGCCAGTGGATCTACTCCAAGGGGCAGGACACCTACGCGCCGTTCGGGCCGTGCATCGTCACGGCAGATGAAATCACCGACCCGCATGCACTCGATCTGTGGCTCACGGTGAACGGCGTCGAGAAGCAGCGCTCCAACACGCGTCACATGCTGTTCAAGGTGCCGCTCCTGATCGCCGACATTTCGGCCGCCATGACTCTGGAGCCGGGAGACATCATCGCGACGGGCACGCCCGAGGGCGTCGGCGCCGGCCGCGCTCCGCAGGAATGGCTGTGGCCGGGCGATGTGGTGGAAGCCGAAGTAACGGGCATCGGCCGGTTGCGTCATCCGGTGGTGGCGATCTGAGAGGCCGGCATGATCTTCAACATGGAGACGCTGGAAGCGCAAAACCGCTACAAGATATTGACGGCCACGGTGACGCCGCGGCCGATCGCCTGGATCACCACGCTCTCGGCGAGCGGCGTGATCAATGCCGCGCCGTTCAGCTTCTTCAACGTGATGGGGCATGAGCCGCCCACTGTCGCGATCGGACTGCTGGCGGGTTCGCAGCGATTCAAGGACACGGCGGCGAATATCCTCGATACCGGGGAATTCGTCGTCAATCTCGTCGCCGAGCGCAACGCCGAGGCCATGAACATCACGTGTATCGACGCGCCGCCCGAAATCGATGAACTGGTGCTGGCCAGACTGACCCCGGCTGCTTCGCAGGCAGTGCGCCCGCCGCGTATCGCGGAATCGCCGGTGTCATTCGAGTGCCGGGTGCTCACGTCGCTGGTGACAGGACCGCGACAAACGGCCGTGATCGGTCGTATCGT
The DNA here is from genome assembly GCF_036924675.1 of Bradyrhizobium sp. AZCC 1578. Taxonomy (NCBI): domain Bacteria; kingdom Pseudomonadati; phylum Pseudomonadota; class Alphaproteobacteria; order Hyphomicrobiales; family Nitrobacteraceae; genus Bradyrhizobium; species Bradyrhizobium sp. AZCC 1578. The sequence continues at coordinate 2,811,713 of NZ_JAZHRZ010000001.1, read as the reverse complement.
TCGCGCCCATATCGACGACGCAGTGATCCTAGACAGGGAGCGCTGCCACATCGATACGCAGGCGCTGCGGCTGATCGCCCGCATGCATGGCAGCGGCTGGTATGCGCGCTCCACCGACCTGTTCCAGATCGATCGACCAACCTGGGCGACGTGGCAGGAAAAGAACGTCAAGGCGGAGCCTGCGTGACAGGATTGCCGATACGCGAGGCGACGAAGCGGAGGACATCTTGAAGATCGCAGTGTTGGGTGGAGGAAACGGTTCGTTCGCGGCCGCCGGCGACCTCGCGTTGGCCGGTCACGAAATCCGGCTGTGGCGGCGAAATCCCGGAGATGTCGACGCACACCATGCGCAGGGCGATACGATAACGGTCATCGATCGATCAGGCCGCCGTGAAGTCCGGCTGGCTGCGATCACATCTTCGATCGCGGAAGCGATCGACGCTGCCGATCTCATCCTGTGTCCGGCGCCGGCTTTTGCGCAAGGCGCGATCGCCGAATTGGCCGCGCCGCATTTGCGCGACGGCCAGGTCGTGTATTTGCCGCCCGGCACATTCGGCTCCTACATCTTTGCGCGCGCCGCGCGGGACGCGGGCAACCGCGCGGAGATTGCAACGGCGGAGACCGGGACCCTGCCGTGGTTGGCGCGCAAGCAGGGCCCTCATGCGGTCCGCATCTCGGGCAGGGGCGCTCGATTGCCAACCGGTGTGTTTCCGCAGCGCCTTGCCCCGCACGCGCTTGATGTGATCGAGCGCGCGTTTCCGAATGCCATCGAGCCATGCGGCGATGCGCTCTCGGCGGCGCTGATGAATGCCGGTCCGATCATTCATCCGCCGCTGATCACCATGAACGCCGGTCCGATCGAGCATTTCGACAAATGGGATATTCATAAGGAAGGAACGCAGCCGGCCATACGCCGTGTCACGGACGCCCTCGATGCTGAGCGCATCGCCGTTCGCGAAGCGCTCGGCTATGGAAAGCCGCATTTTCCCCTGGCCGATCACTATTCGCGGGATGGTGAGCCCTGGATGTATGCGCGCGACGCGCACGAGCAACTCACCGATTCCGGCGATTGGTCCGAACGCCTCATTCTTGTCGAGCACCGCTACATGCTAGAGGATTTGCGTCTCGGCCTGTCGTTCCTCGCATCGGTGGCCGGTCTTGCTGGCGTGCACACCCCGCTCGTGAAGGCGTTCCTCGCGATCGGCTCTGCCATCACCGGCGAGGATTTCGCGGTGACGGGCCGGAGCTTGTCCTCGCTCGGCCTCGGCGATCTCGACCGGGCCGCGTTGCAAAATCTTCTAGCGGAGGGTTTCCGATGAAACCGGTGATCGGATGCCTCGGCGCTGGACGAATGGGCCGCGGCATTGCCGTCGTGTTCGCTTTCGCCGGTCATCAGGTTGTCGTCATCGATTTCAAGGAACGGGAGGCGTCGGCCTTCGAGGCGTTGGCGGCCGAAGCTAAAGTGGAAATTCGCTCAACGCTCGAGATCCTCTCGCGCATCGGCCTTCTCCCGCCGGAACTTGTGCCCACAATTGCCGAGCGGATCACGGTCGTGTCCCGGGACGAGGCGGCCACGGCGTTGCCGCGCTGCGATGTCATCTTCGAGGGAATGCCGGAGATCCTCAGCTTAAAGCAGGCGGCGCTGGCCGAGGCCTCGCGGCTGGCGGGCGAAGGCCTGATCATCGCCTCGACCACCTCGACGATCCTGGTCGACGACCTCGCCGGATCGATCGAACATCCCGGCCGCTTCCTCAATGCGCACTGGCTCAATCCCGCCTACCTCGTGCCGCTGATCGAACTGTCTCCCGGTCGGCTCACCGCGCCGGAGACGACAGCGCGGATGAAGACGCTGCTCGAAGGCATCGGGAAGGTGCCGGTCGTCTGCGCGGCACGGCCGGGCTTCATCGTTCCCCGAATCCAGGCGCTGGCGATGAACGAAGCCGCCCGGATGGTCGAGGAGGGTGTCGCCTCCGCGGAAGATATCGACAAGGCCGTGATCTATGGCTTCGGATTCCGCTTCGCGGTGCTCGGCCTGCTCGAGTTCATCGACTGGGGCGGCGGCGACATCCTGCATCATGCCAGCCGCTATCTGGTCGAGGCGCTCGGCGACAGCCGCTACGCCGCGCCGCCGATCATTGCCGCCAATATGCGCGAGGGCCGCATCGGCATGAAGACCGGACAGGGATTCATGAACTACGAAGGCATTGATCAAGACGCCTATCGCGAGCAGCGCCTAGCCGCTTTTGCCTCGGCGCTGCGGGCGATGGGGCTTGCGCGCGAACCCGTCGCGTAACGCGAGCGCTGCCCTAGCTAGCTAGATCTAGTGTGCTCAGATGATGCGAGGCCCCATTTCTACTTTGCATGGGGTTGTTTTCGCAATTTTTGGTCCCGCTCTTAGTTGCTCTAATGCCCGCCGAGATAGGCCGCGATCAGCTTCGGGTCGTGGATCAGAGTGTCCGCCGGCCCCGACTGGATGATCTCGCCGGTTTCCAGCACATAGCCGTAGTCCGCGGTCTCAAGCGCGGCGCGGGCGTTCTGCTCGACGAGCAGGACCGACACGCCGAGGCTCCGCAGCGAGGCGATGGTGCGGAAGATTTCCCGGACGATGAGCGGCGCAAGGCCGAGACTGGGTTCGTCGAGCACCAGGAGCTTCGGCTTCGCCATCAGCGCACGGCCGAGCGCCAGCATTTGCCGCTCGCCGCCCGACAGCGTGCCGGCGGCTTGCTTGCTGCGCTCCTTCAGTCGCGGAAAGCGGTCGAACACATCGTCGAGGCTTTTGCGCGTCGTCGAGCGATCGCGCAGGCTGTAGGTGCCGAGCAACAGATTGTCGGCGACCGACAGATCGGCGAACAGCTCGCGTTTCTCGGGCACGAGGCAGAGACCACGTTCGACACGTCCTTCGACATCGATCCGCGCAAGATCATTGCCTTGAAAGACCATTCGTCCGGTGGACTTCAGCAGACCGATGGCGGCCATCAGCAGCGTCGTCTTGCCGGCGCCGTTCGGCCCGATCACGGTCACGATCTGCCCTTGCTCGACCGAAAGCGAGACGTTCCGCACCGCCTCCACCTTGCCGTAGGCGACCGACACATTCTCGATCGAGAACATCTGTGTCACGCGACACCTCCAAGATAGGCTTCCTGGACGCGGGCATCGTTGCGTATTGCCGCCGGCTCGCCTTCGCAGAGTTTTGAGCCGAAATCGAGCACGACGATGCGGTCGACCAGCGACATCACGAACTCCATGTCGTGCTCGACGAGGAGGATCGTCAGATGGTCGGCGCGAAGCGACCGCAGCAGTTCGGCCAATTTTAGCTTTTCCTGGCGGCGCAAGCCGGCCGCGGGCTCGTCGAGAACGAGCAGTGTCGGGTCGGCTGCGAGCGCGCGGGCGATCTCGAGCACGCGCTGATTGCCGAGCGGCAGGTTGCCGGCGAGCTCGAACGGCTTGTCGCCGAGCCCGACCCGCTCGAGCTGCTGCAACGCCTCGTAGCGTGCGCTGGCCTCTTCCGCCTGATTCAGGCGGAGCGCGCCGGCGAGCAGGCCGGTCTTGGTGCGCGAATAGGTGCCGAGCAGCACGTTGTCGAGCAGCGTCATGCGCGGGCGCAGCTTGACGTGCTGGAAGGTGCGGGAGATGCCGGAGCGAGCGATGTGGAATTGCTGATCGTGGGTGATGGAGTGTCCCGCGAAAGCGATCTCGCCGCTGTTCGCGCGCAGAGCTCCCGTGAGCAGGTTGAACATCGTGGTCTTGCCGGCGCCATTCGGCCCGATCAGCCCGAGGATTTCGCCGGACCTCACTTCGAAGCTGACATTGTTGACGGCGACGAGGCCGCCAAATCGCCGCTGCGCGCCGCTCACCTTAAGAAGAAGCGTGCCGGGCGCCGGCTGCTCGCGGCGCGGCAGCGGGCTGGCCGGTTGCGGACGGGACTGCTTGAGGTCCGGGAGGAAACCTAACAGAAACGGAACGATGCCTTGCCGGGCCCGCTGCAGGAACAGAATGAACAGTGCCGAGAACGCCACGATCTCGAGCTGGCCGGAGGCGCCCTTCGCAATCAGCGGCAGGTAATCCTGCACGGTGTTCTTCAGCAGCGTGACGATCGCAGCACCAACTACGCCGCCCAAAATGCTGCCGGCGCCACCGACCATCGCCATCATCAGATATTCGATGCCCATGCCGGCCTCGAATGGCCCGGGGCTGACGAAACGGCCGAGATGGGCATAAAGCCAGCCCGACAGCGCGCCGAGGAATGCGGCGATCACAAACGTCACCAGTTTGATCTGGAAGGCGCTGATGCCGAGGCTTTCGACCAAGGTATTGCCGCCGCGCAGCGCGCGCATCGCGCGGCCGATGCGGGAGTCGAGAAGGTTGTAGCAGAGGAGGAGGACTGCGACGACGATCGCCCAGATCAAGAAATAGATCTGCCGGCTCTCCACCAGCGCGAACGGGCCGATCGAGATCGGCGGAATGCCCGAGATGCCGTTATGTTGGCCGAGCCCCTGGATGTTGCCGAACAAGAACGCGATTGCCAGTCCCCACGCGACCGTGCTCAGCGACAGGAAGTGGCCGCCCAGGCGCAGCGTCACGAAGCCCAGGATCGCCGCGATGCTGCAGGTCAGAATGACGGCCAGCACCAGTCCGAGCCAGGGCGAATAGCCGTTCAGCGCTGTGACCCACGCTGTCGCATAAGCGGCGACGCCAACGAAAGCGGCCTGGCCGAACGAGACGATGCCGCCGACGCCGGTCAATAGCGCCAAGCCGATGGCCGCAAGCGAGTAGATGCCGATATAGTTCAGCAAGGTGATGCTGAACGGATTGAGCACAAAGGGTGCCGCCACGAGGCAGGCGATCGCCGCGGCAATGATGAGACGAATCTGCTGCGGCGTCATTCCTCGACTTCCTCTTCGGAATGTTGCGAGGCGAGCGAGCGCCAGAGCAGCACGGGAATCAGTAGCGAGAAGACGATGACGTCCTTCAGGGTGCTGCTCTGGAACGAGGCGAAGCTTTCGAGAAGGCCGACGCCGAACGCGCCGAGCGCAGCCCCCGGATAGCTCGTCATGCCGCCCACGATGGCGCCGACAAAGGCCTTCAGGCCGAGCAGGAATCCGGAGTCATAGAAGATCGTGTTCACCGGCGCGATGAGGATGCCGGAGACGCCCGCCATCAGTGATCCCAGCAGGTAAGCGATGGTCCCGGCACGCGCCGGCCTGATACCCATCAGCCGGGCGCCGGTCCGATTCAGGGCGGTCGCGCGCAGCGCCTTGCCGATCAGCGTGAAGTCGAAGAACAGAAACAGCAGGCCGCTGAACACCAGCGCGGCGGCCAGGATCAGCACGGTCTGTCCGGAGACGTGCACCCCGGCGATCTCCATCGCCATCGACGTCAGCGGCTCGGTCCGGACGCCTTCGGGGCCGAAGAACAGCAAGCCAAGTCCGACCAGCGCGAAGTGGAGCGCGACCGAGACGGTCAGCAAGAGGAGAACAGAGGCATCCGCGATTGGGCGAAACACGATCCGGTCCAGTAGCGGCGAGATCGGCATGATCAAGAGCAGTGCCAGTACGATCCTGACCGGCATAGGCGGGGTGAAGCGCATCGTCAGCCAGACGGTCCCGACGACGATCAGGGGCAGGACGAGATAGAACAGGACGGCCTTCGGCACCGCGCGAAGCTCGCCGGACCGCGCCAGCGAGACGACTTCCATCGCGCAGGCCATGCACGCCAACACGACAACCAATCCGACTGTTCCGGGAAGCTGCTTGGCATCCAGCGCCGCCAGCGTCAGGGCCGTGAAGGCTGCGATGTCGCCGAACGGAATGAAGATCACCCGCGTAACGGTGAAGATCAGCACGGTGCCGATCGCCACCAGGGCGTAGACCGCCCCGGTGGCTATTCCGTCGATCGCAAGGATCGCTGCGATGTCTGCCGTCATGCCCTCAGTCGTCCTTCCGTGTTACGCCTCGGCATCGCTCAGGGCTGGTAGGTCCAGGCGCCGTTGACCAGGCGAACGATCACCAGCGCGCGCTCGTCCACGCCGTGATAGGCACCGGGTTTGAAGTTGTAGACCGCGTGCACGCCCGAGAGCTCCTTGGTGTTGAGGATCTCGTCGCGCAGGGCCTTGCGGAATTCGATGGTGCCGGGTTTAGCGGTCTTCAGCGCGCGCGCCGCGGCTGACGTGAAGATCATCCAGCCGTCGAAGGAATAGGCCGAGAAGCCGTCCGTGCTCGCGAGATTGTTGGCCTTCTGGTAGGCGGCGCGGAATTCGAGCGCGAGCTTCTTGGCGAAATGGCTGTCCGGAAGCTGCTCGGCCACGATGACCGGACCGGCCGAGACCTGAATGCCTTCCGCGGCCTTGCCGCCGACGCGCACGAAATCGGGATTGACCAGCGCGACCGTGCCGTAGGTCTTGCCCTTGAAGCCACGTTCGCCGAGCGCGAGCAGCGGCAGCGCGCCCTGCGTGCCCGATCCGCCGATCAGAACGGCATCCGGACGCACGGCAAGAACTTTAAGGATCTGGCCGGTGACCGACGTATCGACGCGTGCATAGCGCTCGTTGGTCAATACCTTGATGCCTTCTTCGGCTTCCACGGCCTTGGCGCCGTTGTAGACGAGATCGCCCCAGGCATCGGAAAAGCCGATATAGCCGATGTTCTTCATCGCGTCGCGCTTCATGCGATCGGCGACGACCTTGACCAGCAGCGAAGCGGGTTGCGGAACGGAGATACCCCATTGGTCCGCCGGATTCGGTTGTCCGATCACCGGAGAGACGGCGATCATCGGCACTTTCAGTTCGGTCGCAACTGCCATCATGGCGATGGTCGATGGAGCGGTTGCGGTGCCGATCAGGAGATCGACCTTCTCTTCCTCGATCAGCTTGCGCGCATTTCGGGTTGCGGCGGAGGGATCGGAGCCGTCATCGAGCTGGATCAGCTTGATCTTCTCGCCGTTGACCTCGTTCTTGTACTCCATCGCAGCCTGGATGCCGCGTCCATATGGGATGCCGATCGAGGAGCCGGGCCCACTGAGCGACGTCACGAAGCCGATCGTGATGTCGGCCTGTGCGGTCGATGCCGCAACGAGGCCGCCGATGAGGGCAGTCAAACTCAACATCTTGCGCATTGCATTCCCCTTGGTTGAAAACAGCCGCGACCTGAGCGAGATGTCAGCATGGATCGGGTCGGACCAGCACGATCGATGCCGTGATTGTCGCCGAAACCCGGCGCGGGTCCGGTCCCCGCCTCCGGATGGGAGTTATGAAATGAGCGTCAGCAAAGTCGGTTCCAATCTCGAGCGCCGCTTCGTCACGACGCGTCTTGGCCGCATCCATGTCGCGATGGCCGGAACCGGGTTTCCCGTTCTCCTGCTGCACCAGACGCCACGCTCGTGGGACGAATACCGTGATGTGCTGCCGCTGCTCGGCCGCGATTTTCGCGCGATCGCAATGGATACGCTCGGCTTCGGAGATTCCGAGCGGCCTGCCGCTGATCCTTCGATTGAACTGTGGGCCGAAGGGGCGTTCGCGCTGCTCGATGCGCTGGAAGAGCCGCGGGCCGCGATCGCCGGTCATCACACCGGCGCGGTGATTGCGGTCGAAATGGCCGCCTCGGCGCCTGCGCGGGTGAGCGCACTGGTGCTCTCGGCCTGTCCTTTCGTCGATGCGGCGCGCCGGGCCAGGCATGACGGCATGCGTGTGATCGACGAGGTCGAGGCGCGTACCGACGGCTCCCATCTCACTGAGCTCTGGGCGCGCCGGCAGCCGTTCTATCCCGCTGATGATATCGATTTGCTGCAGCGCTTTATGGTCGATGCGTTGCGGGCTGGCGAGATGGCGGCGGAAGGCCATCGGGTGGTGAATCGCTATCGGATGGAGGATCGTCTGGGAAGCATCCAGTGTCCCACGCTGGTCATTGCTCCGACAGCCGATCCTCACGTTCATCCCGTGGCTCCAAGAGTTGCCGGAGCTATCGAGGGTAGTATCTTGCGCGAGCTCTCAGGAGGCATGGTGCCGCTTCCCGATCAGATGCCGGAGGCCTTTGCCGGCTTGGTCCGCGAGTTCGTCGCCACCGAGGTGGCCAAGAGCGGGAACGGCACCTGAAGCGCCGAGTCCAACCGCGGCGGATGCGAACCCGTCTGCAACACCTGTTGTTCCGAGGTCGATAATCTCAGCCACGATTGATGAGCCTCTATCAACGCAACTACCAATGCGACATGCACCTGCACAGGCGCCGGTGCCTGTCCCAATTGTTTAAAGCCTAAAGTATTTATCCGCAGAAGGTCAATACGCCAGTTTCGCGCCTTGCGGAAAAAAGTTTGCCGCGGTGCGTGCAGGCGCGAAAGCAGAATTCGCTTGTGCAAAAGCGTGAGGCGTTAGCTGCCTGTCGTTTCGGCAAAACGATCTTGTCATGCGCAGAAGCATCGACGCGCCGTTCAATTGACGCCAAAATTATTTTGTGGTTGAAATATTTCGGTCGATGGAATGGGCGACCGGGCTACGACGCGCCTTCAACGATCGGCTTATGTGTCATGAGCCTCGCTGCGGAGGTTTGGTAATTGGCACGCGCCGCCTGTGAACGGGATATCCGCTGTGCGCATCTTCTGGCAGAGCTTCGTCGACCAGGCTACGAGCGCGCCCTATATGGCACGGCTTGCCACCTATCTGAACGAGATCGCTGCGCCCGGCACCAGCGTCCACGTCGAGGGCATCACGCCCGCTGATCGCGACTTCGGCCGCTTGAGCGAATTCCGTTGTGCGATCCAGGCGGTCGACAACGGACTCGCAGCGCAGGAAAACGGCTTCGACGCCTACGTCATGGGCCACTTCCAGGATCCGGGATTGTACGAACTGCGTTCGGCGCTGACGATCCCGGTGGTCGGCGCCGGCGAAGCCACGCTGCTCGCGGCCTCGCAGCTTGGCCGTCGGCTCGGCCTTGTCACACTCGATTCAGCTTTCGAAGTTTGGCATTATGAGCAGGCCGATCGTTACGGGCTTTCCGGCCGCGTGGTGCATGTCACCGGCATGGGCTGTCGTCCGGAAGATTTCAGCGCCGCGTTTTCGGGCGATGCGGCGGCGAAGGCACGCATGCTGAGCGACTTCGCAGCCTGCGCGCAGCCGCTGGTCGATCGCGGCGCCGATGTCATCATTCCGGCCGGCGTGCTGCCCGGTCTCCTGATTGCGAGCGAGCGTGGCTTCAAGATCGGCTATGCGCCCGTGGTGAACTGCGCAGCGGTCGCGCTGAAGAGCGCCGAGATGTGGGTGCAGTTGCAGCGTCTCAATGGCACCGAGCCGAGCCGCGGGCCGAGTTTTGCGCTGGCCAATGACCGTGCCCGCCGGGATTTCCGCACCACTGTGGCGCGCACGCCCGACAAACCGAATGGCGCTTGAGGACAAGACATGCTGCAGCCCGACAAGATCTTGTATGAAGCCGAGGTGACGGCGACCGGCGGGCGCGACGGCAAGGCGGCGAGCGTCGACGTCAAATTGACCGTACTCTGAACGGCTCACAGGAATCCGGCGGTCCGATGCAGAGCTCCATCCGAACACCTTACGATCGGGTCGTGATGGCAGTTCCGGTGACGATCCCGTACGTGCGCTACTCGATCGAGAGCGCGCAGTGGTGGATCGGCCGCGCGCTGAAGGGGCTGGTCGATGGCGCCGGAATCACGCCGCGCGACATCGACGGCTTCTGTGTTTCGAGTTTCACGGCGGGGCTCGACAGCGGGATCGGGCTCACCCAGCATTTCGGCCTCTGCGTGCGATGGATCGACACCATTCCGCTCGGGGGCGCGAGCGCAATAGCCGCGCTGCGCCGCGCGGCGCGGGCGGTGCAGGCGGGCGACGCCCGCATCGTGGCCTGCGTGGCTGGAGATACCAACCACGTCGATTCCTTCCGCTACACACTGGAAAACTTCTCGCGCTTCAACCAGGATGCCGTCTATCCCTATGGCGCCGGTGGCGCCAATGCGAGCTTTGCACTGATCGCGCGCAACTACATGCGAACGTTCGGCGCCAAGCGCGAGGATTTTGGCAAGATCGCCGTCGCCCAGCGCAGCAATGCGCTCCGCAACCCCAACGCTTTGATGAAAGCGCCGCTGACCATCGAGCAATACATGTCGGCGCGGCCGATCGCCGATCCGATCCATTTGTTCGACTGCGTGATGCCGTGCGCGGGCGCGGAGGCCTTCCTGGTGATGGGCGAAGATGTCGCCGCGTCCCTGAACCTGCCCGCCGCCAAAATTCTCGCCACGATCGAGCGCCACAATGCGTTCGGCGACGACCCCGTTCAGGTGCGCGGCGGATGGGCCGTTGATGTCGATGAACTCTACGCAATGGCAGGCGTCAAGCCTGACGATCTCGACTTTGTCGAGACCTACGACGATTATCCGGTGATCTCGATGATGCAGTTCGAGGACCTCGGCTTCTGCCGGAAGGGGGAGGGACCGGACTTCGTTCGGCAGCACGATCTCACGATCGACGGCAGCTTCCCGCACAACACGTCCGGCGGTCAGCTCTCGGTCGGGCAGGCCGGTGCGGGCGGCGCCTATCTCGGCGTGGTCGAGGCGCTGCGTCAGGTTCTCGGGCAGGCCGGTCCGACGCAGGTTAGGGATGCACGCCTCGGGTTGGCTTCGGGTTTTGGAATGATCAACTATGATCGCGGCCTCGCTTCGGGCGCGGCGATCCTCGCGGGATCAGGCGCATGATCGAACCGATCGTCAAACCGCGCCGGAAGAACCCTTTGCAGCGGACGCGGCTGCCGACGTCGCCGCCACGCGCACGCAGCCGCGCCTCGCACGGGTTTACGCGGGCCGCCGCCGAGGGCCGCTTCATGCTGCAGCGCTGCGGCGCCTGCGGAACGTTCTGTTATCCGGCGCGCGATGCGTGCCCTGCATGCCTTTCCGCCGATCTCGCCTTCACGGACGCGCCGCAGCGAGGGACGCTTTTGTCCGAAACGACGCTGCATGTCACGGCGGACGTGCACTTCCGCGAGCGCGCGCCATGGCGCATCGGCCTGGTTGCGATGGAATGCGGGCCAACCCTCGTGACGCACCTGCACGCCGATTGCGAAGAGGGCGGGCCGGTCGTGATGTCGTTCCAACTGGACAAGAGCGGGCAGGCCGTGGCCTTCGCACACCCCGAACGTGAGACTCCCAACATGACGGACGACAGGCAGTGGCGTGAGATGACCGCCGATCCAAAATTCCGGCGCGTTCTGGTGACCAACGGACGCAGCATCGTCGGTCAGGAAGCGGTGGCTGCGCTGAAGACAGCCGGCGCGTCGATCGTGTTCGTCGGCGTCGCCGAGCCGTGGAAGCCGTTCCGCGGCGAGGAGGCGTTGCGCGGCATGGAGGGCGTCGAGATCGTGCCGCTCGATATCGGCGACGAGAAGTCGGTCGCCGATCTGGCGGCCGATATTGGCGGCAAGGTCGATATTCTCGTCAACACCACCGAGCATGTCCGTGCCGGCGGGCTGCTCGATCGTCAAGGCACCAGCGTCGTGCGCGACGAGATCGACCAGAGCTATCTCGGATTCGTGCATCTGGCGCAGGCGTTCGGGCCGGCGATGCGGATGCGCGGCTCGGATGGCGTCAACAGTGCTGCGGCCTGGGTCAATATCCTGTCGGTCTATGCGCTGGCGAACTGGCCGGTGTTCGGCGCCTATTCTGCGTCGCAGGCCGCCTGTCTGTCGCTGTCGCACTGCCTGCGGGCGGAGCTTCGGCCCGGCGGCGTCAAGGTGGTGAACGTGTTCACGGGTCCGCTCGATATCGAGTGGTTCCAGACAGTGCCGCCACCGAAGGTCGCGCCCCGCGCGGTCGCGACCGCGATCGTGTCGGCGCTCAAGCGCGGGCTTGAAGATGTGTTCGTGGGCGATGTCGCCGAAGACGTTCGCCAGCGCCTGGCCGCCAACCCCAAGGCGGTCGAGCGAGAGCTGGGGGCGTAGGCGGCTTGTGAGGACGGGAGAAGCGCAATGGGAAGCAACAGTCTCATGCAGTTTGCCGGCGCGGTTGCATCCGGCGCGGTGCGTGTCGTCGATCTGACTTTCACCCTCAGTCCCGATTTTCCGGTCATCGTGCTGCCGCCGGAATTTGGTCAGGCCGCGCCGGTCCGCATCCAGCAGATTTCGCGCTACGACGCGAATGGTCCTGCGTGGTACTGGAACAATCTCAGCTTCGGCGAGCACACCGGCACGCATTTCGATGCGCCGGTTCACTGGTTCACCGGCAAGGATCTGCCGAACAACGCAGTCGACACGCTGCCGGTGCGCGACATGATCGCGCCGGCCTGCGTGATCGATTGCTCGGCGCAGGCCGCAAAGGATGCGGATTTCCTTTTGACGATACCGGTCGTGGAGGCCTGGGAAAAAAGCCACGGGCGGATTCCGGAGCGGCACTGGGTGCTGCTGCGCACCGACTGGTCGAAGAAAGGCTGGCGCGACTACGCCAATCTGAAGGACGACGGCGCCCACACGCCCGGACCGAACGCCGCCGTGATGCGCTGGCTCGTCGAGGAGCGCGGCGTCATCGGCTTTGGCACCGAGACGATCGGGACGGATGCCGGCCAGGCCGGGCATCTCGATCCGCCCTATCCGGCGCATCATTTCCTTCACGGCGGCGGGCGTTACGGCCTGCAGTGCCTGTGCAATCTCGATCAGCTTCCGCCAACCGGCGCGGTGATCGTGGCTGCGCCACTCAAAATCCAGAATGGCTCCGGCAGTCCGTTGCGCGTGCTTGCGTTGGTACCCGGGCAGGGCTGAACCTTTTCGTCGACATCGAGTGACATCATGAACAAGAAAAAGACTTTGTTGATCGGCGCTGCGCTCTTGCTCGCCGCCGTGGCACCGGCGCATGCCGAAATCCTCGTCGGTTTTGTTACCGGCCTGAGCGGACCGGTGTCCTCGATCGGCGTGCCGAACGCCAAGGGGTTGGCCGCGGGTCAGGCCTATGTCGGCGAGATCGATGGTGAAAAAGTCCGCGTCATCCAGCTCGATGACGGCTCGGACCCGGCCGCCTCGACGCGCAACGCGCGTAAGCTGGTCGAGCAGGAAAAGGTTGATTTCCTGATCGGCACGTCAGGCGCGCCGCAGACGCTGGCGATGGCGACCGCCGCGATCGAGATGAAAGTGCCGATGATAGCGGTCTCACCGATCGCGCCAGTGTCGGCCGGAGAGGGCGGGCCGTGGGTGGTGCAAACCCCGCAGCCGACGCCGCTGCTCGTCCAGGGCATCGTCGATCACATGAAGAACCGCAACGTGAAGAGCGTGGCCTTCATCGGCTTCTCCGACGCCTTTGGCGACCTGATGTATAACTCGTTGCTGCAAAGCGCCGAGAAGGCCGACATCAAGGTGATCGCCAACGAACGCTATGCGCGCTCCGACAACTCGGTCACTGCGCAGGTGCTGCGTGCAGTTTCCCTGCGTCCCGACGCGATCATGCTGGGCGGCACTGGAACGCCCGGCGCGCTGCCCGTGATCGCGCTATCCGAGCGCGGTTACAAGGGGCCGCTCTACGGCAATCACGGCATGATCAGCGCGGATTTTCTGCGGCTTGCCGGCAAATCGGCCGAGGGCATCATCTGCCCGACCGGGCTGGTCACGGCAGGCGAACAGCTTCCCGAGAGCAATCCTATCCGCAAGGTCGCGCTCGCATTCCGCGCGGCCTATGAGAAGGCCAATGGCGAGGCGCCGGCCGATGCTTTTTCGCCCTATGCCTTCGATGGCTGGCTGGTGTTCATGGATGCCGCCAAACGTGCCAAGGCGACCGGCGCGACGCCCGGAACGCCGGCGTTCCGTAACGCGTTACGCGAAGCCCTGTTCACGACCAAGGATGTCGTCGGTGCGCACGGCATCTATACCTATACGCCGGCCGATCGTCACGGCGTCGATGGCCGCGCGCGGATACTGGTCCAGATCGAAAACGGGAAATACAAGCTGCTGCCGTAGTTGCCGGGCCGGTACCCGCGGCTCAGGCGTGTCGTAGCTTCGCCTTCAGCGCGCGCATGTCGATCGCGCGATTGGCGCTGACGGCGGCAGCCGCCAACGTCTTGATCTCGCCCCGGGCGAGCTTGCGCGTTGACGACAGCGGCAACTCGTCGAGGATGGCGACGTAGCCGGGCACCTTGTGATAGGCGAGGCGCTCGGCGCAGGTTTCGACGATCGAAGCCGCCAGCGCGGCACCATCATCAACCTCCATGTTCGGCACAATGAAAGCAAAGACCTCTTCGCCGCGGATATCGTCAGGAACGGGCGTCACCGCGCAGCCGCCGATGCGCGTGTCCATGTAAAGCGCGCTTTCGACTTCGAGCACGCCGATGTTCTCACCGCTGCGGCGCACGATGGTCTTCTTGCGATCGAAGAAATACAGAAGCCCGTCCTCGTCGGCGAAAACCAGATCGCCGGTGTGGAACCAGCCGTCCTGCCAGGCCGCTTCGGTGGCTTCCTCGTCCTTCAGGTAACCGCTGAAGAACCCGGCTCGGGCATTGTCGCCCTTTGCGCGGACCAGCAATTCGCCAGGCTTTCCAGGCGCGACATCGGAGCCCTGATCGTCAACGAGGCGATACGTCATATCTGATGATGGCCGGCCGACGCAGCGCGCGCCAAACCCCGCGGGCTCACGGGCGGTGGTCGTCGCCGCCCCACCCCCGGTCTCGGTCATGGCCCAGGCCTCGACGATCGGGATGCGGTAGCGCTCCTCGAAGGTGGCGCGGTGGCGGACATCGACGCCGGGCGCGAAGGCGAAGCGCACGCGATGCTGCCGTTCCACTTCAGTTACAGGCAATTGCAGCAGGATGGCCGGGATGACGCCCAGACAATGCACGACGGTGGCGCCACTATCGGCCACGCACTGCCACCAGCGAGTGGCGTGGAAGCGGTCGAGCGGCACCACAGCGCCGCCGAGCACCATCATGCCGACGGCGCTGCAGCCGAGCGCGTTCATGTGAAACATCGGCAACGGCGTCAGGTTGATCTCGCGGTCCGGCCTTAGCTCTGCCACGCCGCCTTGCGCGAGGTACCAGTCGGCGACCTGCAGAAAATAGCGGTTCGAGAGCATGCAGCCCTTTGGCTTGCCGGTGCTGCCTGAAGTGAACAGCAGCGCGCATTCATCATTGTACTCGGGGCTTTGGGCGCTGACGTTCGTCTGGCACGGTGGAATGCGGCTATCGGTATCGATCAGGCGGGCGCGGCCGAGCACCGCATCTTTAGTCACATGGATGCGATCGAGCGTCGCCACGAGCAGGTCGGCCTCCGACAACTCAAGCTGGAAGGACAGTTCATCGGAGCGGACGTCGGGGTTGATCGGAACGATCGAAACCCCGAGCGCATTGAGCGCGAGCCAATGGAGAAAGAAGACCGGACGATTTTCGAGCAGCAAGGCGACCCGCGCCCCGCGTCCGTAGCCGGCGGTCGCGTATTCGGCACGCAGACGCTCGACCTCGGACCTAAAGGCGCCGTATTCGATCTTGAAACCTTCTGGTGCGTAGGGCAGTTGCGCACTCGCAGGCGCCAGCAGGAATGGTGCGTCCGGCCGCCTTGCAGCCGTGGCGGCGAAAGCATCGGATGGCGATCGATACGGAATGTTGAGACTCATTGCGAGCGTCGCTCCCATTCATGTCCTGCCGCCGGACGCAGGTAGGCGGAAGTCCGCATGCAGCGCTTGCTGCAGCGGTCTTCGTCGAATACTTTAAGCCTAAACTATATTGCTGGCCAATAGCGATCTATCGCAGACCAGCCCGGCGAAGCTTGGAAGTGGTCTTGGAAGTGGCCTTGGAGTTGGGCCTTGGAGGTGCGTATGCAGGCAGGTGATAGTGGCGCGGCCGGGCAGCGGCGGGGTGGGTCGATCTGGCCGCAGGCGGCTGAGCGTTTTCCGCCGGCGGATCGAATTCTCTCGACCATTTTGACACGGCAAGCCGCGCGGTACCGTGACCGCACCCTGTTTGTCTTTGGCGAAACACGATGGAGCTATGCTGAAACGGCTGCAATCGCCGCTGCGTCGGCCGCGCGCCTGATGCAGGCCGGAATTCGCGCCGGCGACCGCGTCGCGCTGATGTGCTCGAATCGACCGGAATTCCTGGAAATCTATCTCGGCTGCGCCTGGATGGGCGCCGTCACGGTGCCGATCAACACCGCGCTGCGCGGTATCCAGCTCAGCCACATCCTGCGCAACTCCACGCCGAATCTGCTGGTGATCGAGTCGTGCTTCATGCCCGCCATCGACACGCTGGAAAGCGACGTCGCGCCGCCGGATACTGTCTGGACAATCGACGAAGGTGTCGCGTCTCCACTCGCGCCCGGATCGATCTCGCCGCTGCCGGCGCTCGGCGAAGGAGCGCCGCCCGCGCCAGTGCAGCCAAGCGACACGGTCGCGATCCTCTACACGTCGGGCACCACAGGTCCTTCCAAGGGCGTTTGCTGCCCGCAGGCGCAGATGTTCTGGTGGGGCGTCTATTCGGCGCGTGCGCTCGACATTCGCGACGGCGACGTCCTGTTCACGACGCTGCCGCTGTTCCACACCAACGCGCTGAACGCGTTCTATCAGGCGCTCCTCAACGGCTGCACCTACGTGCTCGAGCCGAAATTCTCCGCCTCCGGTTTCTGGGCCGCGGCGCGCCGACATCAGGCAACGGTCGGTTATCTCCTTGGCGCGATGGCCGTGATGTTGCTGGCACAGCCCTCGTCAGCGAACGACACCGCGCATTTCGTGCGTGTAGCGCTCGGTGGCGGCGTGCCCGGCCAATTTCACGGTCCGTTCCTCGAGCGTTTTGGCGTGCCGCTGCTCGACGGTTACGGTTCGACCGAGACGAATTTCGTGTTCGCGGGCACGATCCCATCCGATCGCCCCGGCACCATGGGCTATCTCGTCGAAGGCGTGGAGGCTTGTATCGTCAGCTCCGAGGACGAACCCCTGCCTGACGGTGAAGCCGGCGAGCTGTTGTTACGCGCGCGCGAACCGCTCGCGTTTGCGACGGGATATTTCGCAATGCCCGACAAGACGGCCGAAGCCTGGCGGAATCGGTGGTTTCACACCGGCGACCGGGTCGTGCGCGATGCGGATGGCCACTATCGCTTCGTCGACCGAATGAAAGACTCGATCCGCCGGCGCGGCGAGAATGTTTCGTCCTGGGAGGTGGAGCAGGTGTTGCTGAAGCATCCGGCGATCGCTGCCTGCGCGATCTATCCGCTGCCGTCCGAGCTCGGCGAGGACGAGGTTGCGGCGGCGGTCCAGCTCGAAACCGGCCAGACGCTTGATCCTGTCGAGATCATCAGTCATTGCGAGGGCAAGATGGCCTATTTCGCGATTCCGCGCTTTGTCCGGATCGTCACCGAGATGCCGTTGACCGAGAACGGCAAGATACGCAAGGCCGCGCTGCGCGAGGCTGGGAAGACTCCGGACACCTGGGACCGCGATGCCGCCGGATACAAATTGCGTCGTTAAAATCAGGCGCGGCCTTGGTGCGTCGCTTGCTTCACGGCGTTCTTCAGATCGGTTGTCCCGAAGGAGCTCCCAATGCGCGTATTGGCTTGGACGATTCTGACGCTTGGAGCGGTCTTGGCGCCCGCGCTCGCATGCGCCCAGGCCTATGATCCAAACTACCCGGTTTGCCTGCAAACCTATGCCATCGGTGGCGGCCATATCGACTGCAGCTTTGCTTCGCTGGAGCAGTGCGCCGCGTCTGCTTCGGGCCGCGCGGCCCAATGTTTGAACAATCCGTACTTTGCGCAAGGCGTCAGGAAACCGCCCCGGCAGCGCGGCGTTTACTAAAGGTGGCATCGGCTGGCGTCGCAGACGTGACGCCCGATTTTGCCCAAGCCAAGGCTTGCACCTATAATCCGGCGAAACCATCATCCCGTGAGGTCATGTGACTGCCCCCAATCCCGCTGCCGGCAAACCGGTCGATTCCGCCTCCCTCGTCAACGTACCGCGGTTGATAACGGCCTATTTTGCGTCGAAGCCGGATCCGTCCGATCCCACCCAGCGTGTTGCGTTCGGCACCTCGGGCCATCGCGGGACGTCGTTGAAGAACTCGTTCAACGAAAATCATATCCTGGCAACGACGCAGGCGATCTGCGATCACCGCCGCGAGACGGGACTGACCGGTCCGCTGTTCATCGGCATCGATACCCATGCGCTGGCCGAGCCGGCGCTGGCGAGCGCGGTAGAAGTGTTTGCCGCCAACGGCGTCAACATCATGATCGACGAGGGCGGCGGTTATACGCCGACGCCCGTCATCTCGCATGCAATCCTGAGTTACAACAAGGGGCGAACGAGCGGACTTGCCGATGGCGTTGTCATCTCGCCGTCGCACAATCCGCCAGAGGATGGCGGGTACAAATATAACCCGCCGCATGGCGGCCCGGCCGATACCGACGTAACGGCCAAGGTTGAGAGGGCTGCCAATACCTACATCGAAGCCGACATGAAGGGCGTTGCGCGGATGCCGTATGAGCGTGCGCGCAAGGCGCCATCGACGCATCTGCACGACTACATCCGTCCCTATGTCGCCGATCTCGGCAATGCCGTAGACATGGCGCTGATCAAATCGTCCGGCGTGAGAATCGGGATCGATCCGCTGGGCGGCGCCGCCGTTCACTACTGGCAGCCGCTGATCGAGCACTACGGAATCAACGCAACTGTCGTGAACGACGCCGTCGACCAGACGTTTCGCTTCATGACGGCGGACTGGGATGGAAAGATCCGGATGGATTGTTCCTCGCCGTTCGCGATGGCAAGCCTGATCCAGATGCGCGACAAGTTCGACGTCGCCTTCGCCAACGACACCGATGCCGATCGGCACGGCATCGTGACCCGCACCGGCGGGCTGATGAATCCGAACCATTTTCTCGCGGCGGCGATCGCGTACCTGTTCGCGCATCGGCCGCAATGGGGCAGCGAGGCCGCGATCGGCAAGACCATCGTCTCCAGTTCGATCATCGACCGTGTCGCGAAAAAGCTGAACCGCAAGCTGGTCGAAACCCCGGTCGGTTTCAAATGGTTCGTCGATGGCCTTGGCACCGGCGGCTTCGGATTCGCGGGCGAGGAAAGCGCCGGCGCATCGTTCCTCAAGCGCGATGGCTCGGTCTGGACGACCGACAAGGACGGCATGGTGATGGGGCTGCTCGCCGCCGAAATGCTCGGTCGCACCGGCCGCGATCCGAGCCAGCAGTTTGCCGCCCTGACCGCCGAGCTCGGCGTGTCCTTCTATGAGCGGATCGACGTGCCGGCGACGCCCAAACAGAAGAGCGCGCTAAAGGCACTTGGGCCGGAGCAGCTCAACATGCACCAGCTTGCCGGTGAACCGGTCAGCGCGATTCGGACCCGGGCGCCGGGTAACGATCAATCGTTCGGTGGCATCAAGGTGGAGTCCGAGGTGGGATGGTTCGCCGCGCGGCCATCGGGCACCGAAGACGTCTACAAGATCTATGCCGAGAGTTTTCGGGACCAGAATCACCTGAAGACGATTCAGCAGGATGCCCAGCGGGCCATAGCAAAGGCTTTCTGACTGCCACGCCGCGAGGCGGTTGGAAGATGTGTAACGGGTAAATGCCAGACCGCCGCCGAACGGCGGCAGAGTATTGCATATTGCGCCTGGCTGCCCAAAGCTGCACCAGTTCGGCACAGCCTGGAACCTGGCAACGGAATTTCAGGTCACCGTTGCGCTTGCGATCACGCTGAAATCACGAGAGCCCACGCAGTGTTAGGCTCGGGAGTTAGCTGCCAGAAAGCCGTACCGAACGGGCGGCCTGTGAGCTATCGCGAGGTACCGGGGGATGAAATGAGTGCGGAATCGGTTGTCTACTATCTGAATCGCGTGCCGGAGAGCGATCCGAACGACCAAACCGAATGGCTTGTAACGGCGTTGGGGCAGTATACCGGCGCGGAATTGCGGGAACTGCTCTATGTCGCGGAAGAACCTGGCTTCTTTGAATTAATGCGCGGGCTGTTTGCGCTCCCGGATGAGAGCCGTGCCGCCCTGCAACATTTCCTTGAAACCGGTCACCCGCCGGCCATGAAGGCGGCGATCGACCCGAAAGGCCGGTTGACCATCGAGCATGTCACCGAGGAGAAGCGGATAAAATTGCTTCCCAGGATCGCAAATTAGCACCTGCGTCTCCCTGAGGTTGTGCTAGAATCTCCCAGCTTGAATAGTTGGGGAGCCTGCCGATGGCGACGAGGAAGTCAGGCCCGCTCGATGCGATGGTGGGCGTCAGGATTCGCCTGTTTCGCGTCAACCGTGGCATCAGCCAAGCCATGCTTGCGGAACGCATCGGCGTCACTTTTCAACAGGTGCAGAAATACGAGCGGGGCGCCACCCGGGTTGGTGCCAGCCGGTTGGCGCAAATCGCTTCCGTGCTCGACGTTTCGGTCGGTGAGTTGTTCGAATCTTCCCGGCCCGGATCTCCCGGCTTGAATTCACCGGTTCATTTGCTCGCCGAGCCGGGCGCCTTGCGCGTTCTCAAGGCCTATGCACGAACGCCCCCACGCGTGCGGCGTTGCGTCGCCAAGCTGGTTGAAAGCATCGGCGATCGAACGGCGGGGGCGAAGGCCACGGTTGCGCGGCTGAATACTGTCGATCGCGGCGATCGACGGAGGTTTCCCTCGCGAGGATAGTCTTTCGTAGAAGACGTGCGGCAACCTCGTGCCGCCCCGTTTCTGCCGCTGGAGCGTTTTCCAGCGAAAGCCTGCCCCGGATTTTGATCCGGGGTGGATACCGGTTCACGTTAAGAAAACGCGTCAAAACAAGAATCGAGAGCCCGGTTCTGATTAAATCAGAACCGAAAGGCTCTAGTCCGCTCGCGGCTTCAGCCGGTCGCGCGAATCGCAAACCGCTCCGGCGGCCTGCTGCCGGGAATGAACTCGCCGATCCAGTCACGGCGCGTTGCTTCGATATGCCAGGACATCGCCTCAGCCGAATAGGGTGCCGGATCGGGAATGTCCTTGCGGATCTCCTTGCCGTCGAGCCAGCCGCAGCTATGCGAATAGCGCGTCTTGCAGACGAGATGGACATCGCCGTGATCCTGCAGCAGCACGTATCCGTCGGCCGGAAAAAACGTGCCGGCAAGCTCGATCGCAGCAGGCAACTGGCGCACCAGCAGGAATGTGCTGGTGGATTGCGTCTCCGATTCGGAAACCAGCAAGCCGACCAGGCTGTGGATTGGCGCGATCGCCTGCGGTGCAACCAATGCGAGAGGCTCCGTGATCGGGCCGGCTGTCGCAATCGAAAGATATTCACCCTCCGGTCCCCAACGGCAGGCGATCAGCCACTCGCGGCTGCGGCTGCGAATCAAGGTCGGCTTGGCGTAATCCGATCGAGCAATATCTGCTGCCATGGCTATGACGAAGGCTTTCGCGAGCATAAGTTCCTCCAGGGCGAGGGCGGACTGGCCTCACGTCCGGAGTCTGCACGTCAAGTCGTGAGGTCACCGTGAGCGGTACCGAAAATTCGATGCAGAAATTGTTCGCGCGCGCTGCATCGTTGCTTCTTGGCAACGATGTGGACGCAGCCGGCGATCACGATGCCAGACTCATCCTTGAGGCGCTGGAATATGCCGAAGAATCCAGCAACGGGATTGATTCGCAGCTCGCGAATCGCGCTCATTTGCTGATCGCTGCTTCCCGATTTGCGCGCGTGTTCGAAATGGCCTCGCCCGATGCGCCAGGCCTGATCAGCTTTGGCGCACAATTCGATCCAGCGCTTGCCGATCCCTTGCATGAGGAAAGCCCGATAGTCGGCGTTTCCGGCGTCGGTCTGACGTTGCGGGAAGCGTTTCAGGGCTGCATCGGCGAGGGCATCGAGTACCTCTCTCAATTGCAGACCGGAACCGACCTGTTGCTCAAACCCGGCGTCGACGATTGGGCCGGAAAGCTCGGGCCGAAGGCGCTGGAGTTGGTCGCTGCCGTTTCGGAACGCCGCATGCAACCGGAGCGAGCGCTTTCCTGGTGTCGCGCAACGC
The DNA here is from genome assembly GCF_036924675.1 of Bradyrhizobium sp. AZCC 1578. Classification (NCBI taxonomy): domain Bacteria; kingdom Pseudomonadati; phylum Pseudomonadota; class Alphaproteobacteria; order Hyphomicrobiales; family Nitrobacteraceae; genus Bradyrhizobium; species Bradyrhizobium sp. AZCC 1578. The sequence goes on along the minus strand of NZ_JAZHRZ010000001.1, from coordinate 2,789,781 downwards.
GACTGACCGACGGCGGCGAGGTGTTGCTTCCGGCGGACATCTGCCTGCGGCGGCCGCCAGCGCAACGCGAGTTTGCGCCGCCGTTCCCGCTGAGCATCGGATCGGCCGCCGGTCCGTCACGAGACGCCGCAGCGCTGCATGGCCTCTTGGAGTTGATCGAGCGCGATGCTGCCAGCCTGTGGTGGCGAGGCGGTCAGTTGCCGCGATCGATTCCGCCGCAGCATGAAGCGGGCATCGCAGCGGAGGGCTTGTTGCGGCAGCTTCGGGATGGCGCACCGATGCTGCGCCGGACATGGCTGCTCGATATTACGACGGATATCGGCGTGCCCTGCGTCGCGGCGGTCTCCTGCCGGGCGGACGGTTCCGGTTTCGCCTTCGGCCTCGCCGCGCGGCCGTCCCTCGAGGCCGCAGTTCGCTCGGCGATTCTCGAAATGTGCCAGCTCGAACTGGCCGACATCGTCGTCGCAACCAAACGCAGGGAACGCGGCGATGACGCGCTCAACGCACAGGATCGCATCCACCTGCAGCGCGCAGCGATCAACGCCGACGAGTGCAGATTGCTGCAGCCGGTCGCAGAGTGCGCGGCCCACCTGTCCCTTGCCGCAACTGAAGCGAGCGTCATATTTGGATTGATCGTACAGCGTTTGGAAAAGCTCGGAATCGAAACATTCTACCTCGAACTCACGCGCCAGCGTTTCGCCATTCCAGTGGTCCGCGTGATCGCCCCGGGCCTGCAACTCGAGCCATCCGAAATCGTCACGGCCAGGCTGCAGGATGCGATGGCGGGGAGTGGAGGCGGCGCAACCTATACCGGGGGTGTCCCTTTGATATAGAGTGGCGGGAATTAACCAACCGGTTCCGGAAACCGTTTCATGCCGGCCAGTGCCAACGCCATGACATCAGACAATGCCGCGGCGGCGCCCGAAAGCGCTCCGCGTCTGTCGGTATCGCTGGTCGGCCGGCTCGGCGTGCGGTTCAACGGCCGTCCGATCGAACTGCGAACCCGCAAGGCCGGGGCGGTCCTTAGTTATCTTGCGCTATTGGAGACCAAGCAGGAGAGCCGCGAGCGGCTGGTCGGCCTGCTGTGGAGCCGTTCCGACGAGGAAAAGGCGCGTGCCTCGTTGCGGCAGGTCGTCCGCGAACTGCGGGCGATGTTCGAGGAGGCCGGCTATGACGGCTTTGTCGCGGAGCGGCTCCTGATCGGCCTCGACGTTGGACGAATCGAAGTCGATATCGAAAGCGTGATTCAACTCGCCGAAGGCGGACGCGTTCACCCGCTGCTGCTCGATACCCCGCAGCTCGACGGGCGCTTGCTCGAAGGAATGGACGATCTCGACCCGTCGTTCCGGGTCTGGGTGCTGGCGAAGCGGCAGACCATCCATGAACGGCTGATGCGCAATCTCGACGAGGGCTTGACCTCCGCAAGCGTAGCCGCCGAGTCCAAAAAGAGGATTGCGGCCGCGATCGTCAATCTCGATCCGACCCATGAATACGCCTGCCGCTATCTGATGCGGGCGCATGCGGAGGAAGGCGATATTGCCGGCGCGCTGCGCATCTACAAGGCGCTGTGGGACCTGCTCGATCGCGACTACGCCATGGAGCCGTCGTCGGCTACCGAAGAACTCGTCGCGAACATCAAGCTCGGCATTCTGGAGCGCGCGCCGGCCGATCGGGCCGCATCGGCAGCGAATGATGAATTCGCTGTCAGGATGGTCAGAGGGACCGCCCCCCAGCCGGTAGTCCCGATGGCGCCACCGGTCAATGCACCTGCCAAGACGCGCCTGGTGCTGCGGCCCTTTGCGATGCACGGTGTCGACGAGGACCACAGCCATCTGGTGCAGGGCTTCTCCCAGCATCTCGCTGCCTGTCTCGTGCGCTTCCGGGAATGGAGCGTCGTCGATCGTCCTCCGGCGGCCCTCGTGCTTCCGGCGGGTACGTCTCCGCAATACTGTATCGAGACCACCGCCTACCAGGCGGGTGCCGAAATCAACATCGTGATGGTGCTTCGGGACGATACCACCGGGATTTACGTCTGGAGCGAAAGCTTCCGACTCGGCCTCGGCAACTGGTTCGAAACACAGCAGCGCATCATCCGCCGGATCGCCACCTCCCTGAACGTGCAGCTCTCGACCGAACGGTTGATGCGGTTGGCCGGTGAGCCCGACGTATCGCTCGACCTGCATGACCGCTGGCTGCGCGGACAGAACCTCATGTCGAAGTTCGATCCCGAAAGCTGGCGGCGGGCAGTCGCCATTTTTCGCGATGCGATCCGCGACAATCCGAGCTTCTCGCCCTGCTACAGCAGCCTCGTGCAGATGAACAACATCGAGCATCTGGTGCATCCCGGGATCTTTCGCGATCTCGAAAAGGCCAAGGCCACTGTTGAACTGGCGAAGACCGCCGTTCAACTGGATCCGGTCGATTCCAGGGCGCATCTGTGCTGCGGCTGGTCCTATGTGATGGCGCTTCGGGAAGCCGAAGCTGCGCCGCACATGGCGCTTGCCTGCGAGCTCAATGACAATGACCCGTGGACGTTGCTGTCGAGCGCTCACTATGAGGTCTTCTGCGGATCAATCGAGCAGGCCCGGCTCAGGGCCGATCAAGCGCTGACGCTCTCACCTGCGCCTTCCTATCTTGAATGGGCCTATCATTGCACTATTCGTTTTCTGTGCGGCGACTACGCAGGCGCCGTCGAGGCCTGCGATCGCGCCAATAGCGTCGGGCGGACATTACCCGCATGGCGGACCGCTGCGCTGTTCTATCTTGGGGAGTTGGGGAAGGCGCGCGAAGAAGCCCAGCGCTTCGTGAATGGATTACGTTCATTTTGGATCGGTACATCGACCCCGACCGACGAGGCTGTCGTGCGGTGGGTCATGCAGGCTCACCCGATTAGCGTGCGAGAGCGACAGGAAACCCTTCGTCGAGGCTTGCTCGGCGCAGGGCTTCCTGTCGGGGAGATCGGCCAGCTCTGACTAGGCGCAGAAGCTGATCGTGTAGTCGCCGATACGCTCGGCATGCACCTTGAATTTGTCGGCTTCCGGAATCACCGGATCCATCCCGTTGAACAGCCGCTTGTAGAACGGCGGAAGCGGGTAGGTTGCGCCTGGCTTGCTGAGCTTCTCTTCGGAATCCGCGATCGCCACGGCGGGCGGCAAGCGCACCACGATTGTGTCCATCTGCTGCTCAACGAACTTCACCTTCGTATAGCGATCCGGCACCGTCATGAACACCTGCGCCTTGGCGAGTTGCTCCTTGAACTCCTCGACGGTGGTCGGGATCGGGTATTCGTTATCGTCGTCAAGATAGTTCTTGCCCGTCGACCAGGTCTTTACGAGGTTGCCCCAGCGCTCATGGTTGGTCACTTGCATTCTTTCGAGGGCCATAGTTTCTACTCCTCCGGGTTGCGCGAGACGGACAATTCCGCTCACAAAAATGCAGGCACGGCCTGCTGCAGCTCAGCAATTTCGGTAGTCAACTCCACCAACTGCGCCATGTTTGAGATCTCTGGAATGTCCTGAAGTACGTTCGTCAGGTAAAATTCGCGGGAAACGAGATCCAGTTGATCGACGAGCGCGCCGCCTCCGCCGGTCGATTGCGGGACGCTCGCGAGCGCCCCGAATATCACTTCCGATACGATGATCGAACCGAGCAGCCCGAGTTGCAGGCCCTCCGTCTGCTGCATCGCCTCGAACAGGATGAAAAACGGCAGCGGCGGATCGTTCGAAAGGGTTTCAATGTCCTCGTCCGTGAGCGCGCCGTAGGCCGGTGTCGAAACGAGCCATTCGCGAAGCTGATTGACACGGTGGGCGCGGTCGGCAAGCAGGCGCGACGTGGCGATGAACTGCGGCCGCCTGCAGCTGATCTCGGCAATCAGTGCATCTACCGACCACATGCCGGCGAGGCCGGCGCCGAGCAGGTCGCGATAGAGCAGGCCGACCCGTTCCGTCTCGTCGAACGCCGGAAAGATCTGGTCATTGCCGAGCCCATCGCTGAGATGTGGTCCGATGCGGCGGCTCAAATTTGGCGTCGAGCCGTTGATCTCGAAAAAGCGCGACCATTGCACCATCCAGGTCTCGTCGAGCGGCATGTTTGCCGGGTCGTTTACCGAGCTCTTTTCAAGCGTATTGTTGAGATCATGGAGCGACAGGTCGTTGATCTGGTATTCGGGTCGCACCATGGCGTGACCGAAGCGGAATGCGCCGTGCGAAAACTCGAACGGAATTTCCCAATCTCCGATCGCAAGACCTTCGCCTGATGCGAGACGGTCGATGAAGTGTGGGGCAGGCCCGCAGTAGCTCGCGTAGATCGCCGGATGAATCACCCGTCGCATCAGGTCGTTGCGGATGATGTTGTGATAGATGGCCGTCAATGCGCCGCGGGCGCACAGGAAGCGCTTGTAGGCGGCGCCGAACTGGCCGTTTGGCCCCGCTTCGCCTTCGCGGCGGCGAATGATATCGACGAGCCCGTTGTGCAGCAGCGCAAACAACGCGGTGAGCTGGGACATCACGGCGTGATCGTCATTGCGCGGATCGGCGACTAGCGCTTCAGTGAGTGCAACGCGGACACCCTTGATACTGCGATCAATGCCCGTCACGTTCTCGGCGGGGGTCCGTGCGATATCGCGAAATGGGCAGCCGGTCGCCGACTGCTTTTCCTTCCAGCGCATTCGCCCGAGCCGCAGCTTGGTGCGACGGTCGTCATTCGGCGCGTCGAGTGCATAGATGTGCGGAGATCCGACCGGGCCGCTGCCGTACAGCGTCTCCAGCCGAAGCGGGGTGCGGCGGGCGTTGGTCGTCCCTCGGCCGAGCCCTCCCGCAACCGAAAGCGGAATCGCCGAGTGAACCAGATCATGCGCAATGAACTGCAGCAGATAGGTATAGCCCGAGGGGATGCAGGGATTTTCCCAATATTCCAGTGATCGAACCTGATGTGACGGCCATTTTATGGCAGCATCCATTCGCCGCGACAGGCGATGCATCAATCCGCGAAGCTTTGCATGGTGTGACGGCGACTCGAGCGGATCGATACCGAAGGCGCGGAAGCGCTGCGACGGAGCGGGCGTGCCGAAGAAATGACGAAAGCCGGGAGTCGTTGCCGACGAAATAGGGGCGCGCGTATCGAGTTCTGAAGTTCGGAACGAGGATGCGTCGGCGACCTTCTGCACAGCCATCAGAACTGCTCTCGCTTGATCAATGCGGCGAGATTGGAAAGAAAGTCGTGAAATAATCGTGAGTTAAATCGTTAGAACCTGTGGACATATGTGGACATCTTTTGGTCATTCTGCGGGCCGCTCACGCCTGTTTCACGATTGGTGACGCGGCGGCATGACCAGTGGCGGCTGGCATAGAAGCGCGTGTGAAGCTGATTGAGGCAGCACCCTTGGCGCGCCATTTCGGCCAATGCTCGCGGTGATAATTGTCGTATCAGGAGCGGTGTGCGCTGCCGCGCTCGATACCTGCATCAAGGCACGCAAGTGAAGGCAAACCCGGCGTGATGTTTGCGAAACATTGCCTTGGACCGGCATTCCGGATAGCCATGGCATATACTTCCCGCTTGAGGCGCTTTCCTTCCATGGCTGACTTCCACGGCGTCTTTCCCTATCTCGTGTCACCGATCGATGCTTCCGGCGAAATTCGCACCGAGGTGCTGGGCCGATTGTGCGACGACCTCATCAAGGCGGGCGTGCACGGGCTGACGCCGCTGGGATCGACCGGCGAGTTCGCCTATCTCAACCAGGCGCAGCGTGCCAGCCTCGTGCAGACTACGATCGAAGCCGCGAACGGCCGCGTGCCGGTGATCGCTGGCGTCGCCTCGACATCGACGGCAGATGCGGTGGCGCAGGCGAAGGCGTATCAGAAGCTCGGCGCCGACGGCATTCTCGCGATCATGGAGGCTTACTTCCCGGTCGCCGACGCGCAGGTCGAATCCTATTTCCGCGCCATCGCCGACGCGGTCGACATTCCCGTCGTGATCTACACCAATCCGCAATTCCAGCGCTCCGACCTCACGCTCGACGTGATTGCGCGGCTCGCGACCCATCCGCGCATCGGCCACATCAAGGACGCCTCCACCAATACCGGCCGGCTACTGTCGATCATGAACCGCTGTGGCGAGGCGATCCGCGTGTTCTCCGCATCCGCCCATATCCCCGCGGCGGTGATGCTGATCGGTGGGGTGGGCTGGATGGCCGGTCCTGCCTGCATCATCCCGCGGCAGAGCGTCGAGCTCTACAAACTCTGCAAGGCGGCGCGCTGGGATGAGGCGATGGCGCTGCAGCGCAAACTGTGGCGCATCAACGAGGCTTTTGCGCGGTTCAACCTCGCCGCCTGCATCAAGGCCGGACTCGACATCCAGGGTTACGCGGTCGGCGATCCCATCCCGCCGCAGGTGGCGCTGACGGCCGAGCAGCGCAAGGTGGTCGAGGCGGCGCTGCGCGATCTCGGATAAGCGCAGCAGCTTGCGAGCATGGCTAGATCGCCCGCAGCGCCTCCTTCGGCGTTTCGCGCATCAGCGCTTCGAGGTCGCTCTGCTCCAGGGTTTCCTTCTCCAGAAGTTTTTTCGCCGCGCGATCCAGGATCGCACGGCGCGCCTGCAGGATGCCCTGCGCGCGGTCGAACACCCGATCGACGATCGCGCGAACCTCCTCGTCGACTGCCGCAGCGGTTTCGTCGGCATAATCGCGCTCGCGCGTGGGGAAGGGCCGATCGGCGCCGGCCAGGAAACTGCCGGGATCGCGCTCGTAGGCGACGCCGCCGAGTCTTTCGGACATGCCGTAGCGCGTCACCATGCTGCGGGCGATGTCGGTGACGCGGCGAAGATCGTCGGCGGCGCCGGTGGACAGGTGGCTGAACACGATCAACTCCGCCGCCCGGCCGCCGAGCAGCACCGCCATCTTGTTCTCCAGTTCCTCCTTGGTCATCAGGAAGCGATCCTCGATCGGGCGCTGGATGGTATAGCCGAGCGCGCCGACGCCGCGCGGGATGATCGACACCTTGTGCACGGGATCGACGCCCGGCAGCGACAGCGCGATCAAGGCGTGCCCCATCTCGTGATAGGCAACGATCTCGCGCTCCTTCGGATTCAGCAGCCGGTTTCGTTTCTCCAGCCCCGCGACCATGCGCTCGACCGCGTTGTTGAAATCGGTCATTGCGACGGCAGTGGCGCCGCGCCGTGTCGCCAGCAGCGCGGCTTCGTTGACCAGATTGGCAAGGTCGGCGCCGGTGAAACCGGGCGTCAGTGCAGCGACCGCCTCGGCATCAACGCCGGAGTCGAGCTGCACCTTCTTCATATGAACTTTGAGAATTTCGGTGCGGCCCTTCTTGTCGGGGCGGTCGACCAGCACCTGGCGGTCGAAGCGACCGGCGCGCAGAAGCGCCGGATCCAGGATTTCCGGCCGGTTGGTGGCGGCGAGGATGACGAGGCCGGAGCGCGAGTCGAAGCCGTCGAGTTCGACGAGAAGCTGATTGAGCGTTTGCTCCTTCTCGTCGTGGCCGCCCGCAAACGGCCCGATGCCGCGGGCGCGGCCGAGCGCGTCGAGTTCGTCGATGAAGATGATGGCAGGCGCTTTCTGATGTGCCTGCTGAAACAGGTCGCGCACCCGCGCTGCGCCGACGCCGACGAACATCTCGACGAATTCCGAACCTGAAATCGAGAAGAACGGCACCTTGGCCTCGCCGGCCACCGCCTTGGCCAGCAGCGTCTTGCCGGTGCCGGGCGGACCGACCAGCAGCACGCCCTTGGGCATGCGCCCTCCGAGCCGTCCGTAGTCGGTCGGATTTTTCAGGAAGTCGACGACCTCGCGCAGTTCGTCCTTGGCTTCGTCGACACCGGCGACATCGGAAAAATTCACGCCGGTATTGGACTCGACATAGATCTTGGCCTTGCTCTTGCCGATCGCCATCAGCCCGCCGCCAAGGCCGCCGCCTTCTGCAGCGCGTCTGGCGATGTACCACCACAGACCGAAGAACAGGAGCACCGGCATGACCCAAGACAGCAGGTCACGCAGGAAAGTGCTCTCGATCTGGCCGGTGAATTTTACGTTGTATTTCTCGAGCTCTTGTGCGGTCTCCTGATCGACGCGCGTGGTGACGAACTGCTTTTGTCCGCCGGACAGCGGCTCCTTCAAGGTGCCCTGCACGGTGCGGTCGGAGATGCCGACGGTCGCGACCTTTCCCTGCTTCAGCAATTGCTGATATTCGCTGTAGGGAATGATGGCGATCTGGCTCGCCGTGGAAACGAAATATTGGATGATGAAGACGGCAAAGATCGCGGCGATCGCATATCCGATATTGAAACGCGTCTTGTTGTTCATCTCGCAACTCCGGACGCCCTGTCGCAGGAAGCCGCATCGGGACCTTTGCCTGATGGCCATGCCAGGCGCCCGATCAGGACCGGCGGCGCAATGACGGACTGCGGCTTTAGAACAATTAGAATGGCAGGATTTGGTTTCAAGGCCGCGCCGCTTGCGCGACGAGCCGTCATGCATAAATCACGTCAACCGGCCCGATTTTGCCGTATGATTAAGTCTCTGAAAGTTCAGAAACTTTAGTCCGGCCAGGACGTTTGGTGGGTGATGATGCCCGGCCTGCTTAATCTTCCGCATCGCGCTTTGCGCGATATCAAATGAGTGATCGATGAATCGTCGCTTCGCGCTTTCATTAGCCGCCATCGCAGCCGTACTGGTGGCGTTGACCGTCTCCAATATCCGCTACAGCCCGTGGACCAATACAGTCGCCCGCAGCGTCGACCAGCGGGGCCCACTGTCTGACGCCGAGCGCGCAAACATCGAGCTTTTCGAGCGGGTCTCGCCGTCTGTCGTGCAGGTCGCGGCACGATCCGCCGTGGCCAATCCCTTCGCCGAAGACGAAAGCCCGGCAACCTCGGGCCCGGCAGCCTCCGGCACGGGCTTTGTCTGGGACAGTAGCGGTCATGTGGTCACCAACAATCACGTCGTGCAAAATGGCCGCGAGGTAGCCGTTCGCTTCGCCTCAGGCGAGGTGGCCCAGGCTTCAATCGTCGGCGTTGCACCGAACTACGATCTGGCGGTGCTGCGGATCAGGAATCCGCGCCAGTTGCCGCCGCCGGTGGCGCTTGGCAGTTCTAACGACCTCAAGGTAGGCCAAATTGCATTTGCGATCGGTAACCCATTCGGACTAGATCAATCGCTGACGAGCGGAATCATCAGCGCGCTCAAGCGGCGGCTACCGACCAGCAGCGGTCGCGAGATCGCCAACGTGATCCAGACCGACACCGCGATCAATCCCGGCAATTCCGGTGGCCCCCTTTTGGACTCGGCGGGACGGTTGATCGGCGTCAACACGGCCATCATCTCGCCCTCCGGCTCCAGCGCCGGCATCGGCTTCGCCATTCCGGCCGATATCGTCAATCGTATCGTGCCCGAACTCATCAAGAATGGTCGGGTGCCGACCCCTGGAATCGGGATCGTCGCCGCCGGCGAAGCCGTTGCGACGCGCATGGGCGTCGAAGGGGTGATCGTCGTGCGTACCGCGCCCGGAGGTCCGGCCGAACGGGCTGGCATCCGTGGCGTCGATTTCAACTCGGGCGCGCTCGGCGACGTGATCGTTCAAGCCGATGGTAAGCCGGTTCACCGGCTCTCCGACCTGACCGACCAGATCGAGCAGGTCGGCGCCGGCAAGAGCGTCCGCATCACACTGAAACGCGGTTCGGAAACGCGCGATGTCAACGTCGATATCGTGGATATCGGCCGCGGCTAATAGTCCCCTCTGAAGGCAGAATCGTGCCCCGCTGCGGTGCTCGCGCCCGCAGCGCTGGCTCTCTTGTTGCAGCGGGCTGAATAGTTGTCTCGCGGCGAAAAACCGCTAAAACCCCGCTCAATCCGAACAAGCTAAGGACAAACTGATGAACATTCTTCCCGGCAATATGCGTTTCGGTGCGGGCCAGCCGGTCAAGCGTTTGGAAGACCAGAGACTGCTCACCGGGAAGGGGCAGTTCATCGACGACAAGCCCGAGGAGGGCGCGCTGTGGCTTTACTTGCTGCGCTCGCCCCATGCCCACGCCAAAATCGTCTCGATCGACACGACTGATGCCGCCGGGATGCCGGGCGTCCACGCGATCTATACCGGCGCCGAGCTGGTCAAGGACGATATCGGCACCATCCCGACGCTTGCGATCTTCAAGCGGCCCGATGGATCGCCGATGACGGTGCCGCCGCGACGTCTGCTTGCGCATGAAATCGTGCGGTATGCCGGCGAAGCTGTGGCCGCCGTAGTCGCAACGTCGCGCGTGCTGGCGCAGACCGCGGCCGAAGCGATCGTGGTCGATTACGAGGTGCTGCCCTCGGTGGTCGACCCTGTCGAGGCGGTGAAGCCCGGCGCACCCGTCGTATGGCCCGAGGCGCCCGACAACATCGTGGCTGCCATGAGCTACGGCGACGCCGCCAAGGTCGAGGAGGCCTTTGCCAAGGCTGCGCATGTGGTCTCGCTCGACCTGGTCAGCCAGCGGCTGGTGCCCTCCGCCATGGAGCCTCGCTCGACGATTGCCGAGATCGAGAAGAAGACCGGCCGGTTGATCCTGCACGTACAGTCGCAAACGCCCGGCTCGACCCGGGACCTGCTGGCGGAATCCATTCTGAAGCGGCCGAAGGATAGCGTCCGCGTGCTGGTCGGCGACATCGGCGGCGGCTTCGGCCAGAAGACCAGCCTCTATCCCGAAGACGGCATCGTTGCCTACGCCGCGACCAAGCTGAACAAGAAGATCCGCTGGCGCGGCGACCGCACCGACGAGTTCGTCGGCGGCACCCATGGCCGAGATCTTACCTCGACCGGCGAATTCGCGCTCGACGCCAAGGGCCGCGTGCTCGCTTACCGCGTGCGTTCGATCGGAGGCACCGGCGCGTACTCGTCGGGGACCGCGAATATCATTCCGCTGGTGCTCGGGCCCTTCGTGCAGACCGGCGTCTACGATCTGCCGCTGGTGCATTTTGAGGTGAAATCGGTGATGACCCACACCGCACCGGTCGGCGCCTATCGCGGCGCCGGGCGGCCCGAAGCCGTGTTCATCGTCGAGCGGCTGATGGATGCCGCCGCGCGTCAGATCGGAATCGACCCGCGTACCATCCGCAAGCTGAACTACATCAAGCCGGCGCAACTGCCCTACACCAATGCGGTCGGGCAGGTGTACGATTCCGGCGCCTTCGCGCACATGCTGTCGCGCGCCTCCGAGCTTTCGGATTGGGATGGTTTTAACGCGCGCAAGAAGGCGGCGAAGAAGAAGGGCCTGCTCTACGGTCGCGGCCTTACCAGCTATATCGAATGGACCGGCGGGCGCGCGCATACCGAAAAGGTCAGCCTGCACGCGACCGCGGAAGGCCGCATTATCCTGCATTCCGGCACCATGGCGATGGGGCAGGGCCTGCAGACCACTTACACGCAAATGGTATCCGATACGCTCGGAATTCCCATGGACAAGATCAATGTCGTGCAGGGCGACACTGATCTCGCCACCGGCTTTGGCAGCGTCGGTTCGCGCTCGCTGTTTGTCGGCGGCACGGCAGTTGCGGTTTCGAGCAACGACATGATCCAGAAGGCGCGCGAGAAGGCCTCGAACGTGCTGGAAACGTCCATCGAGGATATCGAATACCGCGACGGCTGGCTGACGGTGGTCGGCACCGACAAGCGCATCAGCCTGTTCGAGATCGCGAAGAACGAAGATGGCGCGCGGCTCTCCGTCGATTCCGAAGGCGAAGTCGACGGCCCGAGCTGGCCGAACGGCACGCATATCTGCGAGGTCGAAATCGACCCGGAAACCGGCGTCAGCAAGGTGGTGCGCTACACCACGGTTGACGACGTCGGTATTGCCGTCAACCCGATGCTGGTGACCGGCCAGGTGCACGGCGGCGTCGCCCAAGGCATTGGGCAGGCGCTCTATGAGGGCGTCGCCTACAGCGAGGAAGGGCAGCTATTGACCGCGAGTTACCAGGACTACTGCGTGCCGCGCGCCGACGACATTCCGCCGATCGCGGTGGCGCTGGACGATTCCGCGCCGTGCCGCACTAATCCGCTCGGCGCCAAAGGCTGCGGCGAATCCGGCGCCATCGGCGGCCCGCCCTGCGTCACCAACGGCGTGATGGACGCGTTGAGCGAGCTCGGCATCAAGCAACTCAACACGCCGCTGACGCCGGCGAAGGTCTGGCAGGCGATAAGGGATGCGAGGGCGGCGGGGTAAAGATCGCGCGCTCTTCTTACCCTCCCCTGGAGGGGAGGGTCGGCGCGCATCGAAGATGCGTGGCGGGGTGGGGTGACAGTCTCTCCTCCCGAACAGTGCCCGAGTGGAGAGATCACCCCACCCCGTCTCACATTTCGCTTTGCTCAATGTGAGTCGACCCTCCCCCTCCAGGGAGGGTATTCGTGCCTACAGCCCCAACACCATCTTTGCGACGATATCGCGCTGGATCTCCGACGAGCCGCCGAAAATCGTGTAGGCCCTGCCGTTGAGATACTCCGGCACGACGGGAAGCAACTCCTCGGGGATTCCCGGCGCCTCGTTGAGCCGGTAGAGCGGCCGCATTGGCTCGACATAGAGCCCGTCATTGCCGATCACGTCGACGCCGAGCCGTGTCACCGCCTGGCGGATTTCGCTGACGCGCAGTTTTAAGAGCGACGACACCGCGCCGGGATTTTGCCCGGTCTGCAGCGCCGACAGCACGCGCAGTTCGGTCATCTCGAGCGCGTCGATATCGACCTCGATCTCCGACATCCGCACCGCGATATCGGGATCGCCGATGGCCCGGCCGGTCGCGTCAGATTCGGCAAGCTCCGAAATCGTCTTCAGCGCATCGCGCAGCTTGGCCGAGGCGATGCCGGAGCCGCGCTCGAACTCGAGCAGATACTTGCCGTAGGTCCAGCCCTTGCCTTCCTCGCCGACGCGGTTGGCGATGGGCACCCGTACGTCGTCGAAAAACACCTGGTTGACCTCGTGGTCGCCGCCGATGGTCAGGATCGGCCGCGTGGTAATGCCCGGGGTCTTCATGTCGATCAGGATGAAGGAGATGCCGTCCTGCTGCCGCTCGGTCTCGTTGGTGCGCACCAGCGCGAACATCCGGTTGGCGTGGTGGGCGTGCGTGGTCCAGATCTTGGTGCCGTTGATGATGTAGTCGTCGCCGTCGCGCGCGGCTCGGGTTTTCAGCGAGGCGAGGTCGGAGCCGGAGCCCGGCTCGGAATAGCCCTGGCACCAATAATCCTCGCCCGAGAGAATCCGCGGCAGATAAAAGTTCTTCTGCTCGGGCGAGCCGAAGCCGATGATGACTGGGCCGACCATCTTGACGCCCATCACGTTCACATTGGGCACGCCGGCGCGGGCGCATTCGGCCTCAAAAATCCAGCGTTGCGCCGGGGTCCAGTCGGGCCCGCCATATTCCACCGGCCAGCCCGGCGCGCCCCAGCCCTTCTTGTGCAGTGCGCGCTGCCAGGCCATGCCGATATCGGGATCGGAGAATACCGAGGGCGTCAGCGCGGTGGCGCGTTTCATCTCCGGCGTCAGGTTGACCGCGATGAAGTCGCGCACTTCCTGTTCGAAGGCGCGTTCCTCGGCGCTGAAAGTGAGATCCATGGGTATGTTCCTTTCAAGCCTCAACGGCTCGTCCGCCGAGGGCGGCATGACGGCGATAATGATGGGCGCTGCCGCCGAACAGCGTCTCGAAGGCGAGCAGGCGCTTGAAGTAGGAGCCGATGTCGAGCTCTTCGGTAACGCCCATCGCGCCGTGAAGCTGGACGGATTGTTCGGCGACGAAGCGCGCGCATTTACCGATCTTGGCTTTGGCGCCCGAGGCGGCGCGGCTGCGCGCGACCGGTTCGGCATCGACCATCAGTGCCGCGCGCAGAGCCATCGAGCGCGCCTCGTCGCATTGCATCGCCATATCGGCGAGGCGATGGCGGATCACCTGGTTGGCAGAGAGCGGCCGGCCGAACTGCTTTCGGATTTTGGTGTATTCCAGCGTCTGGTCGAGCAGGGTCTGCATGATACCGACGGCTTCGGCACCGAGCGCGGCCATGGCGCGGTCGACCACGACTTCGATCGCCGGCAGCGCGTCGCTGCCGTCGCCGAGCAGGGCATCGGCGGGAAGCTGCACATCCCTGAGTTCGAGGTTGCAGGCCCGGCCGCCACCAAGCCGCGGGAAATCATGTGAGGTGAGGCCGGCCGCGCCTTGCGGCGCCATGAACAGACCGATCTTGCCGTCATCGATGCGCGCCGAGACGATGATCTGCGCGGCGGCGTTGCCGTCGAGTACGGCGATCTTCTGTCCATCGATACGCCAGCCGTCAGGCGTTCTCTTCGCTGTCGTAGCCACCTTGGCAAGATCGTAGTGCGCCTGACGTTCCGAATGCGCGAAGGCTAGAATCAGTGAACCATCGGCAATTTTCGGCAATAGCGCCTGCTTCTGCGTTTCCGTGCCGCACTCCGAGATCAGCGAAGCGCCGATGACGACGGTGGAGAGATAAGGTTCGGTAACGAGGCCGCGTCCGAACGCTTCCATCAGGATACTGATCTCGATAGCGCCACCGCCGAGCCCGCCACGTGCCTCGGCAATCGGCAGTGCCAGCCAGCCGAGATCGCCGAACTGCTTCCAGATATCCATGCTGAAGCCGAGCGGATCGTTCCCGATCCTGCGGCGGTGATCGGCGGTGTAAGTCTCATTGACGAAGCGGTCGGCACTTTCGCGCAGCAATCGCTGCTCGTCGCTCAGATTGAGGTCCATCTGATTTGCTTTTGCCTTTTTCTTAGCTGGCCTGCGCCGGCTTTCGGACGGACGGGTGAAGGCCCGCGGGATCCACGATCATTCCGAATTCCTGAAGATTGTGCGCGTGGCAGAGCTGATGCAGCGCGAATGCCTGCTCGATCGCCGCAGGCTGTCCCGTTACATCGACCGAGCGGTTGACGGCCTCCTTGGTCAGCTTCAGCGCGAAGGAAGGTTTTGCCGCGATCCTTTCAGCAAGCTTCATCACGAAGGGGGAAAGCTCGTCTCGCGGCACCACGTGATTGACCATGCCGAGCCGGTGGGCTTCCTGCGCACTCCAGACGTCGGCGGTAAACAGCAATTCCTTGGCCTTGCGCGGGCCCAACTCCCAGGGATGCACGAACCATTCGACGCCGCAGACGCCCATGGTGACCACGGGATCGCAGAACTCGGCATCATCGCTTGCGACGATGAGGTCGCAGGCCCAGGCCAGCATCAATCCGCCGGCGATGCATTTGCCATGCACTTCGGCAATCGTCGGCTTTGCGAGGTTGCGCCAGCGCCGCGTGATCTGCAGATAGATTTCCTGCTCGCGCGCAAAGCGGCCGTGGGCGTTGGGTTCGGCGAACCCGCCCCAATTTCCGACCGACGGAAAATCCACGCCGGCAGTATTCTTAGGCCCGGGGCGCAGGTCATGCCCTGACGAAAAATGCGGGCCGTTGCCGGCGAGAACGATGACCTTGACTGCGTCGTCCTGCACCGCCTGATCAAAGGCGGTGTTGAGGTCGTAGGTCATCTGCAGGTTCTGCGCGTTGCGCGCCTCGGGCCGGTTCATCACGATCCGCGCGATGCGCGGCTCCGGCCGCTCCACGACGATGGTTTCGAAAGCGGTCAATCGGCCCTCCCTCAATTATTGTTATCGGGCCATGTTGTTATTTCGGCGAATGATAGGCAAGGGCCATCGGGCTGCAAAATGAACCTGAAGCAGGCTTGCGCCTTGCATGCCAGACGCAACCAATCAAACCTGTTGGCGTTGAACTTTCCTTTGGGAGAGTTCGATGCGCAGAGTTTGGACTGTACTGGCGGCGCTGGCGACGCTGAGTCTGACCAATTGCGGCTACAACGCCATCCAGACCAATGACGAGCGGGTCAAGTCGGGGTGGTCGGAGGTGGTCAACCAGTACCAGCGCCGCGCCGATCTGGTGCCCAACCTCGTCAATTCCGTAAAAGGCTTTGCGCAACAGGAAAAGGACGTGCTGCTCGGCGTCACCAATGCCCGCGCCAAGGTCGGCAGCGTCCAGGCCACTCCAGAGGTGCTGAACGATCCCGCTGCGTTCCAGAAATTCCAGTCCGCCCAAAGTGAACTCACGAGCGCGCTGTCGCGGCTGCTGGTCGTCACCGAGAATTATCCGCAGCTCAAATCGGATGCGCTGTTTCGCGATTTGATGGCGCAGCTCGAGGGCACCGAGAACCGCATCACGGTGGCGCGCAACCGCTACATCAAGGCGGTGCAGGATTACAATGTCGGCATCCGCACCTTCCCGAACAATCTCACGGCGATGGCGTTCGGCTACCAGGAAAAGCCGAATTTTGCGGTCGAGAACGAGAAGGCGATCTCGACGGCGCCGAAGGTGGACTTCAACCCGACGCCGGCGCCTACCAAGTAGCGGCTGAAAAGGCCACTGCGATGAACGCTGCGAGAGCGTCCCTTCTTGCGCTACTGCTGTGCTGGACTGCGTCAGCCCTGGCGCTCGTCGCGGTGCCGCCCTTGAGCGGGCGGATCGTTGACCAGACCGGCACGCTCACCGCCGGCGACGTCGCCGCGCTGACGCAGCAGCTTGGGGATCTCGAGGCGCGAAAAGGCAGCCAGATCGCGGTGCTGATTGTGCCGACGACGGACGGCGAGGCCATCGAGCAATTCGCGCTCCGCGTCGCGGAAGCCTGGAAGATCGGCCGCAAGAAGATCGACGACGGCGCGCTTCTCGTGATCGCCAAGAACGATCGCCGCTTGCGGATCGAGGTCGGTTACGGCCTCGAGGGCGCGCTGACGGATGCCACCACCAAGCGCATCATCGACGAGGACATCACGCCAAAATTCAAGAGCGGCGATTTCGCCGGCGGTGTTTCGGCAGGCGTCAACCGGATGATCGCGGTCGCCAACGGCGAGAAACTGCCGGAGCCGGAACCGCCACACTGGCAAAGTCCCGGCTTGTCCAACTATGTCGATCCGTTCAATCCATTTATCCTCGTCTTCGTTTTCATTGTCGGTGGGGTGCTGAGGGCGGTGCTCGGCCGATTCATCGGCGCGGCGGCGACCGGCGGCATCGCAGGCGTCTTCGGCTGGTTCGTTGCGGGATCGTTCGCAGTGGCGATCCTCATCGGCTTTATCGCGTTCGTCGTAAGTTTCCTCGTCCAGAACATGGGCTCGATGGGCCCAAGCGTGGGACGCCGCGGCAGGGACAGTGGATGGGTCGGTGGCAGCGCGGGCTCCTGGTCCGGCGGTGGCAGCTCCAGCGACAGCGGGTTCCGCGGTGGCGGTGGCAGCTTTGGCGGCGGCGGTGCATCGGGGAACTGGTAGACATGAGCATCGGACGTATCATCAGGCATCTTCTCCAGCATCACTGGCGTCGCCGCCGCGATTTCCCGCCAGCCGTCTTGGCAGGGATCGAACAGGCGATCAAAGCGGGCGAGGCAACTCATTCCGGGCAGGTCCGTTTCGTGGTCGAAGGCGCGCTCGACGGCGCACCGCTGTTTCGCAACCAGCCCGCGCGAGAACGGGCGCTGGACGTCTTTTCGCATTTGCGGATATGGGATACCGCCGACAATAACGGCGTGCTGATCTATCTCTTGCTCGCCGATCACGACGTCGAGATCGTCGCCGACCGCGGGATCGATGCTAAGGTCGGTGCTGAGGGGTGGGAGAAAATCTGCCGGCAGATGGAAGCCGATTTCCGCGCCGGGCATTTCGAGCGGGGCGTGATCACTGGCGTCCAGGCTGTGTCGCGGGAATTGGCGACGCATTTTCCGAAGGCGGGCGACGGGGCGAATGAACTCCCGGATGCACCTGTGGTGATGTAACCCACGCCCAATGCCCTAAACCAATGGATAGTCGGCTCCATCCGTTTCCATAGTGTGAGCCTACCTCTGGACGGATTGGCCATACCTGCATGCAATGGCATCAGCCGATGCTGGGTGTTACCGATAATGCAGTAAGCGGAATGCAAAGCAACGGAACCGGACCCGCGAGCCGGCAGTTGCAAGACAAGGTCGGCGGCGTAACGCCCGCCGGCCTTTTTCTTGATCAAGCGGACAGCGAACTGCTCGACATTGTATCCTGCGGGCCGGCAGGCCTAGCTGTCGTCGAGCTTGTTGAGGTCGCGCACCGACTGCATGATCGGCTCGAAATTCGCTCGCGCATCCAGCGCGTCGAATAATTGCGCGGTATCCGACAATAATCCATGCGAGCGCTGGATCGCGATCCGCACATCCTCCTGCGGCGTGTCGGACAGCCGTCCGTGGCCCGACAG
The DNA here is from genome assembly GCF_036924675.1 of Bradyrhizobium sp. AZCC 1578. Taxonomy (NCBI): domain Bacteria; kingdom Pseudomonadati; phylum Pseudomonadota; class Alphaproteobacteria; order Hyphomicrobiales; family Nitrobacteraceae; genus Bradyrhizobium; species Bradyrhizobium sp. AZCC 1578. The sequence continues at coordinate 2,771,541 of NZ_JAZHRZ010000001.1, read as the reverse complement.
CAGGATTTTCGAGTTCAGGCCCTTCAGCCGCTCCAGCGACTGGATGTAGTCGGCGATGCTGCCGGAGCCGAACACGCCGCCCATCACGCCACCGGGCATCAACGTATCGGAGGCGAACAGCAGTCCCTTGTCCTGGTCGAACAGCGTGATGCAGGCCGAGGTATGGCCGGGCGTGTGCATCACGTTGAGGCGGAAGTTGCCGAGGTCGATCAGATTGCCTTCTTCCAGCCAGAGATCGATGTTGATCGGCACGTTCGGCTCGTTGAACATCTTGCGCAGCATTGAGAAGTCGTCGCGCAGCATGATCTTGTTGGCGGCGAGCCTGTGCGCGGCGATGAAGGCGCGGCCGTGGAAATGATAGGCCGCGCCGATATGGTCGAGATGCTCATGGCTCAGCACCACCATATCGATATCGTCGGGCTTCACCCCGATGTGATTGAGAGACGTCAACAGGTGCGGATAGTTCGAGGATAGCCCGACATCGATCAGGATGGTGCGCGAGCTCCCTCGCACCAGATAGGCGTTCGCCGCACGGTTCTTGAAGCGGACCTGGTAGACGTCTTCGGCGGCCTGGATCAGCGTACAGAAGTCGCTTTCGAGCAGCGTCTTGAACGGGCTTGGTCTGCGCTCGCTCATGAACCGCCCGCGGCTCTGAAGGCGACCGTGTTGGAGGCCCGCAGGCGCTTGCTGAGCGCATCCATGATCATCAGCGCAAAGGCAGGCTGCTGGCTCACCAGGTAGACGAAGCGGGCGTGATTTATGCGCATCACGCGGGTGTGTGGGGTGGCCGCAATGGCCGTCGCCGAACGCGCCGAGCCGTCGATTACCGCCATCTCGCCGAAGAACTCACCCTTGCCGAGCGTGACGATCACGGTCTTGCTGGCACCGTTCATCTTGGCGATCTCGACCTTGCCGTCGAGCACGACGAACAGTTCCCGGCCGGTCGAGCCTTCCTCAAAAATGACGTCATCTACATCAAACTCGTTGATGCATTTCTCGATGGTCATGGTGGCCCCCTGCCTTTCTGGCTGGTCGGTTGCGCCCATGTTAGTCGGGAAAAGAGCCGGCGCAAACGGAACCACGGATGCCGCAGGGCAGCATAGGAGAGGCTGGACCGGGATGGCTGACGTGTATCAGGCCAAAACCGGACCGGATCAGTTCCTAAAATTTCGGTAAGGCCCGGGCCGGTAACGATTTGGCAAGCAATAAAAGTTACCAAATGGTCAATCAATTCTGGAGAATCCAACGTGAGCGATCAACAATCCCAGCCCACCAGCGGTGAGACCGGAACCCTTGGGGCCGGGCCAGCCGCACCGGACAAGCCGGCGCCGAGCGAGCCGGCGGCCGCCGCGGCTGAGGTCGAGCCCGTGAGACTGGCGCCCGAGCAGGAAGAGACCGCCCCGAAGCCAGACGCGCCCAAGGTGGACGCCGTCAACATGGAAGCGCCAAAGGTCGAGGCACCAAAGGTTGACGCTCCCAAGCTTGATGCTCCCAAAATCGACGCCGTAAAGCCGGAAGCGCCGCGCTTCCCCGGCAATGTGACGATCATGTCGCCTGGCGACCGCGTCGGCACTGAGACGAAGGCTGCGCCGGCGGAGCCATCGTCCGGCAAGCGCAGGATCGGCGCCATGGCCGCCGTCGTGGCGCTGGCGACCGTGGCCGGTGCGCTCGGTGGCGCGTTGGCGACCACAGGCATTGGAAAGTTGATGGCCGGAGATTCGACCCAGGCGTCGGCAAAGGACAGCGCCCTCGAAGCCTCGGTGGCGCGGCTCGATGCCGAGATCGGTGCACTGAAGGCGAGCCTGGAGCAGACGTCCAAGACGACGACAGGCCAGCTCAACAAGGCCAGTGATCGCCTCGACAAGGTCGAGAAGGCCCAGGCCGAGCCCGCGGCGAAACTTGCCAAGCTCAGCGAGACCGTCGACAAGCTCCGCGCCGCCCAGGCCTCCGCAACGACCGCTGCTGCCGCGCCGGCCCCTGCGAAGGAAGTGACCGGCTCGGTGCCGCAGCAGGTTGCTGCCGCCGCGCCCGCGCCAGCACCCGCGGTTCCGCCCAAGCCTGAAGTCGCCCGCCTGCCGACCGTCGAAGGCTGGGTATTGCGCGATGTCGGCAACGGCAGCGCGCTGATCGAGAGCCGCCGCGGCATGTATGAGGTCTATGCCGGCGATCCCGTGCCCGGCCTCGGCCGTGTCGACGCCATTCGCAAGCAGGACGGCCGTTGGGTGGTCGTGACCAGCAAAGGCCTGATCGCCGCGCGATAACGCACGACAAACCAACAGCAAGGCGTTTCACGGCGATGTGAAGCGCCTTTTTTCTTGAATAGACCTCTTCGCGCGGTGTTAGTTGCGACATGAGCCGCGCGCCACGATTTCTCGCCATTTTGTTTGCTCTGCTGTGTGGTGCTTTGTCGGCGCGTGCGGCACAGGGTGCGGCGCTTGGGCGCGGTGCCGCTATCACCGATCCCGTGACGTTACGCGGGCTTGATGGTGGAAAACTTCGCCTCGACCGCATGCTCGTGCCGGAGCGGTCGGCGGATATCCCGCTTGCCAATAGCGAATTATTCGCTTTGCCATCGATGGCGACAGTCCGGCATGCGATCGACGGCGAGTTCGATCGCTACATCGCGCGGCATCACGCGAGCCTTTCAAAGGAAACGATCGGCATCGGCGAGGGCTTCGATTTCCAATTGTTCGACCGCACGCTGCTTTATTCACAAGAGACGCGGTTCGTGCTGGCCGGCATCGTCAATCGTATGGACCGCACCTACGCCGCAGAAGCAAGCTGCGGCGAGATACGCCTGATTTACCGCCTGACGCGGGTCAACAAGGCGGCGGGCGACGATGCGTCGCCGCCGCGGCTGCCGATGACGCTGAACCTCGTGCTGAAGGCAAGAGGCGAGGGGGCGGCGATCGCATGCTCCGAAATTGCCAGGCGCTGGCTCGGCGGAGAGCCGTCGGCGAGCGATGGCCCGCTCGATCTGATCGACTATCAGAATATCGATCGCATCGAGACCAATCTCCAGATCGCGCACGCGCCGAAATCCTCGGTTCGCGACTTCCGTACTGATTATCTCCTGAAGGTGTTTCGCTACGACCGGCAAGCGCGCGCGTTCGTGGAATCGCCGATGGAGAACCAGATCGACCGTGCGCGCCTTCTGGCGGACGATGGCCTCAAGCGCGAGTTCAGGGCATGGCTGCTCGATCCCGTCAATCTCGTCGCGTTCGATCGTGGCACCGTGCTGATCCCGGAAAAATTCCTCGCGAGCGGCGCGATTGCGCCAACGCCGGTCGGATTCGATCCGTCGGATCTGGAGCCGGAATTCGGGCTGGTGCATGGAGAGGGCGCCGTGTTCAGCGATGCTGACGTGGTGACGGCGTTAAGGAAGGCCACGGAAGGCGGCGCGAAGCTGCAGAATATCCGCTCGCGTGCCGGGTTCGAGCGGCGGCTCAACGACGTGACCTGTTCCGGCTGCCATCAGACGCGCGGCATCGGTGGCTTTCATTTCCCAGGCGTCGACTGGATGGCTGACAAGCCTTCGAATACAACCGTGGTGCCGGCGTCGCCGCACTTCTTCGGCGACCAGATCCGCCGCCGCGATATTCTCGCGGCGCTGCGCGACGGCGAGCCGCCGGACTATTCGCGCGGATTTGCCAGCCGTCCGCAGTTGCGCGGCAGCACCGAACTTGCCGGCAGCAACTACTACGACGGCTGGGGCGCGCATTGTTATGTGCGAGGCAAGTCAGCCGCCAACGATGACGGAAGTTTTCGCGACTGGACCTGCGCCGAAGGCCTGACCTGTCAAGCCGCCGGCAAGATCTCGCGCATCGGCATGTGCTTCGTCAAAAGCCGGTAGCGATACGCAAGGTCGCTTGACGCACGACTATTTGGCGTAGTGCGTCAGGCGCTTGCCGGGTAGCAGATCATACGCTGATTTCCAGCCGGGCAGTTGCGCCATCCGCGCGAGCCAGGCGTTGATCGCGGGATGGCTCACCGCCCAATCATACCCGGTCTCGTCTGCGGGATAATGCAGATAGGCCATCATGGAAATGTCGGCCACCGTCGGCCGTTCGCCGATGGCGAATGCATTCTTCTGCATGTGTTGTTCGAGAATCGACAGGAAATCGTCGAGGCGCCTGCGGAAATGTTTCAGCACGTGCTCGTCCGGCGACGGCGTGAAGGTTCGGAAATAGCGGTACGTCGCCATGTAACCGGTGAGCTTGTGGTTGTCCCAGAACAGCCAGCGCAGCAATTCGAACTGTTCCTGCTCGGTCTCGCCGTCGAACCGGCCGAATTGCTTTGCCAGCTTGAGTAGGATCGGCGCTGTCTGGGTGAGACGCTCGCCGTCGACCTCGAGCACGGGAATTTCGCCCATCGGATTGACGTCGCGCCGCCATTCCGGCGTGCGCGTGATGCCGCCGCCGAAATCGGTCCATACCGGCTCGAATGTCTGCCCACACAGAGTGAGCATCAGCGCGAGCTTGTAGCTGTTTCCCGACTCCGGGAAGTAATGCAGTCGATATCTGGGCATGGCTTTTCGACCTACGCCACTGCGCCGGCCGAGCGCAGCGATTTGATTGCTGCCTCATCATAGCCGGCGTCACGCAAAATTTCGTCGCTGTGCTCGCCGATGCCGGGCGGCTTGCGCGGCTGGACCTTGCGGCTGCCGTCGACCCAGATCGGACTGTTGATCGTGAGCATGGTGTCATTTTCGAACGGCACCAGTACCTCGTTCTCGATCATCTGCCTGTCATTCGGAATATCGTCGAGGATGCCGACCACGCCGAATACCAGGCCGTTGCCGTCGAGGATCTTGCGCCATTCCGCAAGGTCCTTGGTCACAAAGGTCTCGTCGAAAATCTTGATCAGCTCGATCGACCGCGCATGACGGTCCTTCTTGGTCTCGAAGCGGGGATCGGTGACGAGATCCTCGCGGCCAAGGCAGCGCGCTAGCGTCGGCCATTGCCGGTCCTCGTTGAGCAGGGAGAGGATCAGCCAGCGTCCGTCCTTGCACTGGTAGTGGTTGGTCACCGCGTTCAGCGCGCGCTCGCGCGGACGGCGTTCGCCGAATTTCGCGCCGACCAGTTTTGCTTGCGCCAGCACCGAAGCGGCCCAGACGCCGTTGGCCATCAGGTTGGAGCTGACATGCGATCCCTTGCCGGTGCGCTCGCGCTTGTAGAGCGCTGTGACGATCGCGCCGTAAAATGCCATCGCGCAGGGGTGGTCGCCCATGCCGGCGATCGAGCGCGCCGGCGTCGTATGTTCGTCCGCCCGTACCAAGTCCATCAGGCCGGAGCGCGCCCAATAGGCATTGGAGTCGAAGCCGGGCTTGTTGGCTTCCTCGCCCTTCTCGCCATAGCCGGTGAACGAGGCGTAGATCAGGCGCTCGTTATGGGGTGCCAGATGCTCGTGGGTGATGCCGAGCCGTTGGCGCACCTGCGGCGGGTAGTTGGTGATGAAAACGTCGGCCTGGGCGGCGAGGCGATGCAGCACCGCCTGTCCCTCGGGCTTGGAGAGATCGAGCGCAAGGCTCCGCTTGTTGCGCGCCTCCAGCATCCACGCAAAATTGTACTCGCTATGCGGGTAGCCCGGCAAATTCGGCAGGTTGCGATAGGGATCGCCGGCGCCGGGCGGCTCGATCTTGATCACGTCGGCGCCGAAATCCGACAGCACGGTGGCGGCCGCGGGCGCGGCGATGAAGCTCGCGCAATCCAGAACCTTGAGGCCGTCGAAGATACCCTTTTCCATAGTGCCGCCGCTCCGTGTGGCTTGTTGATTTTTTTCGCAAGTCGGAATTACCGCTAGCGAAAATCTGGAACTCGGATGCCATTTGGCCCATGTGGGGTGGGCGATGCAACTACTCGCCGCCAGACATCAGCGCTGCATTTCCGCCGGCAGCCGCCGTGTTGATGGTCACCGTCTGCTCAGTTGCAAAACGCGCCAGATAATGCGGCCCGCCGGCCTTGGGCCCGGTGCCGGATAGCCCGTGGCCGCCGAACGGCTGCACGCCGACGACGGCGCCGATCATGTTGCGGTTGACGTAGATATTGCCGACCTGCAGGCGCTCGATGGTGTCTTCCACCGTATCGTCGATCCGGGAATGGATGCCGAGCGTCAGTCCGTAGCCGGAGCGCTCGACCGATTGCAGCACCTCGTCGAACCGGTCAGCGCGATAGCGCACCACATGCAGCACTGGGCCGAACACTTCTTCCGTGAGCTGGCCGGCATCGGACAGTTCAAAAATATGCGGTGCGACGTAATTGCCCTGTGGTGCGTGACCCGCAAAGTGCACCCGGGCTTCTTTCTTCATCCGTTCGATATGTGCGTCCAGCCGCTGCTTGGCCTCGGCGTCGATCACCGGTCCGATATGCGTGGCCGGATCGCAGGGGTCGCCGATGACGAGTTCGCGCGCCGCGCCCGCAATCATCTCGATCACGCGGTCGGCGACGTCGTCCTGCAGGAACAACAGCCGCAGTGCCGAGCAGCGCTGGCCGGCGGAGCGGAATGCCGAGGTCACGACGTCGTCGGCGACCTGTTCGGGCAGGGCGGTGGCATCGACGATCATCGCATTGATGCCGCCGGTCTCGGCGATCAGCGGCACGATCGGCCCATCCTTGGCAGCGAGCGCGCGGTTGATCGTGCGCGCCACCTCGGTCGAGCCGGTAAAGACGACGCCGGCGATCTCGGGATGTGCCACCAGCGCGCCGCCGATCCGGCCGTCGCCGGCGATCAGATGCAGCGCTGATGCCGGCACGCCGGCTTCGTGCAACAGCCTGATGGCTTCAGCCGCAATCAGCGGCGTCTGCTCGGCCGGCTTCGCGACGACCGCGTTGCCCGCCATCAATGCCGCCGCGACCTGTCCAAGGAATATCGCCAGCGGAAAATTCCACGGCGAGATCGCGACGAAGACGCCGCGGCCGCGCAGACGGAGCATATTGCTCTCGCCGGTCGGCCCGGGCAGCGGCTTGCCTTCGCCAAACAGCTCGCGTCCCTGCGCCGCATAGTAGCGGCAGAAGTCCACGGCTTCGCGGACCTCCGATACCGAATCGTCCAGCGTCTTGCGGCCCTCTCGTTGCAACAGTGCGATGAAATGCGCCGCGCGGGATTCCAACAGGTCAGCGGCCGTTTTCAGCGCGGCTGCGCGTGTCTTGGCCGGTGTTCTGCTCCAATTCGTGAAGCCGGCGCGTGCGGCCGATACCGCCGCATTCGCCTCCATCTCCGTCGCATCCGCAATGCTTCCGGATGCGGGCAGTCGTTCCGCGGCGATGGTCGAGACGAGTTTGCTCAACGCCGCGCGTTCACCGAATTCGATTCCGCGGGAGTTTTTTCGTTGCGGCCCATAGAGGTCGCGCGGCAGCGGGATATTCGGATGTCTGGCATTATCGGCGCTGCCGACGATATCAGCAGGGCGCCGCAGCAATTGCGAGACCGGCACCGCCTCGTCGGCGGCGAGCGCGACAAAGGATGAATTGGCGCCGTTCTCCAGCAATCGCCGCACCAGATAGGCGAGGAGGTCGCGGTGGCTGCCGACCGGCGCGTAGGTGCGATGAGCGATATCGGGACGGTCTTCGCCTAGCTTTGCGTAGAGGGCCTCGCCCATGCCGTGCAGGCGCTGGAATTCGAATCCGCTCTGCTCCGTTGCCAGTTCGAGGATGGTCGCGACGGTGAGCGCATTGTGGGTGGCGAACTGCGGAAATATCCGTGGTCGCAGCGCCAGCAATTGTTTTGCGCAGGCAACGTAGTTCAGGTCCGTCATCGCCTTGCGGGTGAATACGGGATAGCCGTCGAGCCCGCGTTCCTGTGCGCGCTTGATCTCGGTGTCCCAGTAGGCGCCCTTGACCAGCCGCACCATCATGTTGCGGTCGAGGCTGCGTGCGAGACGATCGACGTAATCGATCACGTCACTGGCCCGTTTCTGATAGGCCTGGATCGCTAGCCCAAATCCGTCCCAGCCCGCAAGCGAGGGATCAGCGAAGGCTGCCGCGATCACGTCGAGCGACAATTCCAGCCGGTCCGCTTCCTCGGCATCAACCGTGAAATTGAGATCATAGGCTTTGGCTTGCCGGGCGAGATCGATCAGCCGCGGAACCAGTTCGTCCATCACCCGCGCTTGGCTCACGGCCTCGAAGCGGGGATGCAACGCGGAGAGCTTGACCGAGATGCCGGGCCGGTCGGGCAGGGGACGGTCATCGGCCGTGCGGCCGATCGCCTCGATGGCACTGGCATAGGAAGTGAAGTAGCGCGCGGCGTCGTCGTCGGTGCGGGCGCCTTCGCCGAGCATGTCGAAGGAGTAGCGTTGCTGGCGCGCGGAATGCGGTTGCGCCCGCGACAGCGCCGCCTCGATGGTCTCGCCGAGCACGAAATGATTGCCCATCAGTCGCATCGCCTGCCGCGTTGCCGCCCGCACCGCGGGCGCGCCCAGCCGCTTGGTCAGCCGCCCGATGGTGCCCTGCGGGGTCTCGCCGGGCTGGATCACGCGGGCCGACATGCCGAGCGCCCACGCCGAGGCGTTGACCAGGAAGGCGCTCGACCTGGTTTCATGATGGATGAAGTCGCCCTGGCCGAGTTTGTCCTCGATGAACTGGTCGGCGGTGCGGGCGTCCGGGACCCGCAACAGCGCTTCCGCCAGCACCATCAGCGCCAGCCCCTCCTTGGTCGACAGCGCGAACTCGCGCAGCATGTCCTCGACCCCGCCGAGAGGATCGTCGTTGGCCCTGATGGCTTTGATCAGCGCAGTCGCTGCGCGATCGATGCGCCGCTCCTGCGCCGCGTCCAGCCGCGCGGCCTGGAGCAGGCGGGTGGCCATTGCGCGGTCATCGGGCGCGTAGGGCGCGCGGAAGGGTGGAAGCGGCGACGGAGGAATCAGCATGGGATTTCTAGCATGGGATTTCTCTTGGCTTCGGCCAGTCTAACGGGGCCGGGATGGGCGGAACAGGCCCGCAAGTCCCCTCAATTGCGCTGGGGATGGCGGCGCCGGCGGAACCGACTGGCGCATGGAAAACACAGCGGCCGGAATTTCGCCGGCCTGATCCACAGATCGCGGGCTTGCTGGTTGGCAGCGAGCGGGAGCCGCGCTAATCGTCAGGCACGCCGTCGCTTGGGAACAGCAGGGATCATGAGAGGTGCCGCTCAGCCGATACAGGGAAGCCGAGCGCGGAATAGCTTCGCGGCCGCGCTTGGCGTGATTCTGGCCGCGCTGTTTGGAGCGCCGCCGGCGAGAGCGGTCGAGATGAGCGCCGAGGTCGCCAATCTCTACAGCTCGGTTTCGATCTATCCGCCTTCAGCCAAATCCATGACCGTATGCTACGGCTTCGTCTGCCGGCGCCGCGAGATCCTCGATTTCACGGCCGGCGACCGCAGCGCGTTGACACAGATCATGCAAGCGGGCCGCGCCTCGGCCGCGGCCGAACGCGCGGCAGTGCAGAGGGCGGTGGTGTGGTTCGATCGCCGCATGGGGCCGATCATCGGCACCAACAAGCGCGTGGCGAAAGCTGACTTCCGCTACTTCGACGACAAGCACAATTACGATTGCTGGGACACCACGCGCAACACCACCAGTCTTTTGCTGGTGCTGCAGGAGTGGGGCCTGTTGAAGCATCACGCGATCGGCGATCCGCGCTATCGCGGTAATACGCTGGTATTGCAGACACCGCACAACACCGCGGTGCTGGTCGATCGCGCCACCAGGGTCGAATGGGTCGTCGATCTCTGGCCGCGCGGCTACCTGCAGCCACCGGACGTGATGACGGTTCAGAAGTGGGTCACGGAAGATTGAGCGGCCGGTTTTTCGCGCAACGATCTAGCCATCGTGCGTGCAGAAGCGGTGCCCGCTCCGCCGAACGCTCACAGTTTTCGAGAAGTTTCTTAAGCCCTACTCCCGGATTTAGGTCCGAGAGTGCGCCGTTGCCGATTGCGCGGTCGCGCTAAACCTTGAGGTTCTCGGCCGAAGTTTTGCCGCGGTTGGCGATCTCTTCGTACTCGACGGTCTGCCCTTCATTGAGTGTCGAAAGACCAGCTTTCTCAACTGCCGAAATATGAACGAACACGTCCTTGCCGCCGCTTGAGGGTTGGATAAACCCGTATCCCTTGGTCGGGTTGAACCACTTCACCGTACCTTTAGCCATTCACGTCGTCTCCGCGGAATCAAAAAAATAAACGAGCTGCCGGTCCCCGCACTAACCGGCATGCCCGAGGCATGAGGATACGCGGGTTGGGGCAGGCTGGGTAGCGTAAACGGACCGGCCGTTTCGGCAAAAATGCCCCCATTCCCAGCCGATTCCGGCCGTTTTGAGGGTTTCCGGTCCATTTGACGCGGCCGGGCGGCCGGCAATTCCAATTTTTGGCGGGTGGATCGATCCGCTGCGTTGACGCCATTCTTTCGCCTGGAGGGTGGCGGCGGCGAGCCTTCAGCATGGCCGCGCCGCGCTTGGGCATAGCCGCGCCGCGTTCGCCGACACTTTTCTGAACGATTATTCATGCGCCTCGAACCACCATTGCCGGCGTGATTTCACGCGGCGGCGCTTTGCTCTTCGTTAGCCAGCGCCGGCAGCATCCGCGCATCTGTCACGCTGCGTACGATCATCGGCTCGTTGCGTCCGCGGATCTCGACTTCATGCTGCGGCAATGCATCGGCGGCGAGGCCAGCGGTAGCGCGAACTTCGTCCGAGATGACGACTTCGCATGCAAGGCTCTTGGTCATGTCCTGCAGGCGCGCCGCGACGTTGACGGCGTCGCCGAGCGCGGTGAACACCATGTGATCGCGGTAGCCGATATCACCGACGATCACTTCGCCGCCGTTGATGCCGATGCCGAAGCGGATCGGTTCGCGCAAATCATGTTCGAGAAATTTATTCAATTCGTCGATGTTGGCGGCGATCATCGCCGCCGCGTGCAACGCCTGGCGGCAGGCTTCTTGCCGGCTGGTCGAAAGCCCGAACAGCGCCAGCATGCCGTCGCCGACGAACTGGTTCGGCATGCCGCCACTCGCGATCACCGCCTGCGAAACCGCGCCGAGAAACCGGTTGACGATAAAGACGGTGTCGAACGGCAGGCGCTTTTCCGCAAGCTTGGTCGAGCCGCGCATGTCCACGAACAGGCTGACGAGATAGCGCTCCTGACCAATCCGCGTCGGGTGCGACTCGTGACCGTCGGCGGAGGTGTGCGGCAGGAAGAGTTGAAAGAATGAGAGATCGGATGGCGGCCGCAACTGACAGGCGAGGCGGATGGATGGATCCGAGGTGCCGACCCGGCCAAGCACGAACGCCTCGCGCTGCGACGGCTCTGGCAGCGCAGAGCAGTCGCCGATGATGCGGATGCGGCAGGTCGAGCAGCGGGCGCGGCCGCCGCAGACGCTGGCATGCGGCACGTTGTTGCGCAGGCTCGCCTCGAGTACGCTCAGGCCCTTCGGCACGCGGACGGTGCGCCCGTTGCCGTAGGACAGGCTGATCATGCCGCGGCGGCGCTCGTTGATGGCGCGCACGCCTCTCGCCACCAGCGCGATGCCGATCAGGCCGAAATAGCCGAACAGGAAATAGTCGGTGATGCGATCGAGCGCCTGCGCCTCGGCCCGCGTGCCGATCTGGCGCTCCGACTGGGTTTCCGCCCGCCATTCCACGCTGTCATTGTCAATCACCATGCGCCCGCTCTGATAGAAGCCGAGCATGGAAAGCGTCGGAATAAGTACCGCCGCGGCGAGCAGCAACGGGGCTGCGCGCTTGTAGAACGCCCGCATCCGCAGCCACAGACACAGCCCGATGCAGCCATGCACCCAAGCGATGGTCATGACCGCGAGCATCATCCAGATCCGCCACGGCGCCCAGATCCAGTACAGGAACAGGATCTGCGGATAGAGTTTCTCATGTCCGTAGAGCGTCTGGCCGAGCCGGACGCCGATGATATGGGCGATGATCAGCATCGGCACGCTGAGGCCGAGTGCAAGCTGCAGCGGCTCGATCGCCTTCCAGCGGAATTGCCGGCGTTCATACAATGCCCAGATGCCGAGCGCGGTGTGCACCAGGCATGCCGCGTAGAACAGGACCGTGACCGGCAGGAACTGCCAGAACGACGTGTGGAGATAGACGCCGGTCGCCAGCGCCTCGAGCGAGATGTTGCCGAGCGCATGGTTGAGGAAATGGCTGACCAGATAGGCGAACAAAATCACCCCGGTGACAAGGCGGACCTGCCGCAGGCTGATGCCGCGGAGGAAGGTCGTTATCTGGTCTCGGGAGAAGGCGGCCATGCGATCCATAGGGGTCAATATTGGGCAATGGTAGCGACTAATTCATACGGTGAATACCACTCGCCGTCGTCCCTGCGACCCGTCTTCGCCAAGGCTTCGCCGGGGTTTGACGTTGGGCTCGCCGAAGCTTTAGCGAAGGCGGCACGCAGGAACCCATACTCCGCGGCCTTTCGGTGGGGCTGTGGCCCATGCGGTTTTCCTTATCATGATCGGTGGTTATGGGTCCCTGCGTTCGCAGGGACGACGATCAACTTTTTTCCGCCGCGGCTCGTTGACACTCCCGGCACAGTCGAGGAAAAGCGCGCCGTGACCATCGCCCCGCCCAATAACAGCCAAGCCAAACCGGACCGTCCTTCCACGCCGCCCTGGCTTGCCGTGGCGTTGCTGATCGCCGCGTTGACGGCGATGCGGCTGGTCTACGCGAGTGTGCTCGATCTGCGCACCGACGAGGCCTATTACTGGACCTGGTCGAAGGAGAGCGCGCTCGCTTTTCTCGATCATCCGCCCGGCATCGCCTGGCTGATCCGGTTCGGCACCGCGATCTTCGGCGACACCAATCTCGGCGTGCGTTTCGGCGGCATCGTCGCGATGCTGGTCACGCAGCTCCTGCTCGCCGACATCGTCCGGCGCGTGACGCATGATGTTCGCGCCGTGATCTTCGCCATGCTGTTGCCGGAAGCAGCGCTGTATTACGGGCTGCTGATGGCGAAGGTCGCGCCCGACACCGCGATGATCCCGTTTGCGGTCGCCATGCTGTGGGCGCTGGTGCGGCTCAACGAGAGCGGCAACCCGCGCTGGTGGCTTGCCGCGGGACTGTTCGCAGGGTTTGCGCTGCTGTCGAAATTCACCGCGATCATGCTGCTGCCGGCGATCGCTGCGTTCGCACTGGTACCGGACTGGCGCCGCCGCTGGCTGCTCAGCCCATATCCTTGGGCAGCGGCGCTGATTGCGGTGATCGTGTTTTCGCCGGTCTTGATCTGGAACGCGCAGCACGACTGGGCCTCGTTCCGCTTCCAGTTCGTGCGCGCGGTCGCGACCCATCAATTGTCGCTGCGCACCGTCGGCGAATTCATCGGCCTGCAGTTCGGGCTCGTCGGCTTCGTGCTGCTGCCGGTGGTGCTGTCCGGCGTCACGCTGACGGCCTGGCGCGGTTACCGCACGCGCGAGCCGGTCGCGATCCTGCTGTCGACCGCCGTGCTGGTGCCGTTCCTCTATTTCCTCTGGAAGTCGCTGATGCTCCGCGTCGGCGACACCTGGCCGATGTTCCTGTGGCCCGCCGGCTTTGCCGCGACCGCCATCAACCTCGTCATGCTGCCGCGCGAGGGCTTTTCGGAGTGGATGGTCCAATCGACGTTCCGGTGGGCGAGGGTGGCGGTGATCTCCGGCATCGCTTTCGTGGTAGGCGTGTTCTTCTATTATATCGCGGCGCCCTGGAATTTTATCGGCAGGACCGATCCGATCGGTGGCGAGGCCGGCTATGAGCAGGTCGCGGCGCGCGCGCGGGACCAGTTGCGAGAGACCGGTGCGAGCTGGATCGCGACGTCGGATTATCGCACCTATGCAATGTTGCGCTGGTATTTCAAAGGGCAGGTGCCGGTCATCCAGATCAACGAGCGCGGACGGTTTCAAGGCTTTCGCGATCCCGGCATGAACCTGATCAAGGATCATCCCGGCCTCTACGTCGCCCGTGAGCCGGACCATCGCCTGCCGCTCTGGAATCTCACCACCGCGAAGCGGCAGCCGCTGGAGCGGGTCGAGCGCGTCTGGCGCGGGATGGTGATGGATACCTACGCGCTGGAAAAATTGACGGGCTGGACCCCCGAACTCTCGCCGCCGCCGGATTCGCCGCTGTTCCGCTGGCGTGTGCTGGCGGGGCGCGAGGCGCATGACAATCGCCTTTCGTGAGGTCGTCATCCCCCGCGCATGCGGGGGGCCAGTACGCCGTGGCCTTTCCACGTCATTGCGAGCGAAGCGAAGCAATCCATCTTTCCGCGTATGAGGTGGCAATGGATTGCTTCGCTTCGCTCGCAATGACGTGTGGCTACAGTTTCGCATTCTCGCGACATGTTTAGCCCGAGGTTTGCATCTTCTTTTCCCGCCCTCTCATTCAGAGGGCGCAGGGAAGACCGGGTGCTTGCCGCACCCGCGGTCTCGTGTGCAAGTGCGCAAAGCAAAAACGCACACGAGCATACAGGTACAGCGGGAGCATCCCGGCCTTCCCTGCGCAATGGCTTTACGGCTTACTTCGCGCTCTTCCCGGAGAACGGCTCTTTTGCCTCCGTCGTCGGCGGGACACTTCCCGCAGACTTAACGCCAGCACCGCGGCGCCCGAACCACACGACTTCGCCGTACGCTTCCTGCGCCTACGTCTTGCGCATTCCGCGTCCATCGCATCTCACCGCACGTTCGTGACGATCGCGAGCGCCCCTCAATGGGTGAGACGGGCGCAGTTATGCAGATGATTTGCCCGTGATGTTAAGCGGAATATTTTTGATTCCTGGGCTTGACACGATTTCTGAAAATCAGAAGTGATTTGCCTGTCGTGCCAATTGGTCGCAGCCGCGCATTGAATTTTCGCTTGGGCGCGCCGCAAATCAGCTCGCGGATCGTAGGGTGGCAAAACGCAAGCGTGGCCACCATCACGAAGCGTGCTCGATGACAGATGGTGGGCACGGCGCTATCGCGCCTTTGCCCCCTACGGACCACGCAACCCTGTGGCTACGGGACCCTGCTTTCGCAGGGACAAGAAGGTGGGCTAACAGGCGACCTACCGGCAAGGAAACGTTTTGAGCGGATGTAAACCAGTTCACATACCGCAAAGCGTCACTGCAGTATTCTTTGAGCCGATATCGCGTCGGTTCCGCAGCCGCTTTGAAGCAGCGCGCTGTTCTCAACATAGCCGTTCGAGAACTCAGATTGCAGTGAGACCCAAACGCTTCGCTTTTGCATAGCAAGCTTGCCCCCGCTGCGAACCACTTCGCGCGGACGATACTGAAGGAATTGTAAGATTGCATTGCCGCGCATAATAGCATGCGCAAGTAGGTCGCTATGGACCGAACTGCTGGCAAGGAAAGCGGTTACCAGGCTACACAAAGTGGCGGTATCCTCATTATTGCTATGCTTTGCACCGCGTGCATCGTCCTCTTCGCGAGCGAAGCCAGTGCTCGATGTACGGCGCGAGACGTCCTTCAGAACCGCTTGACGCTCAAGCCAGCTCCCTCAGCTAAAACTCCGCCAGTTCTAGTCAAATCCGCCTTCGCCGCTCCTGTGTGGAAAACGATCACGATAGGGACGTTTGCAAATTCGTTTGCCCTCCTTAACGCATTGGATGCAGCAGGCTGTGGCATCGGAGGCTTGGCTGGGGAAATTCTCGCTCGACCGGCCTTTACCGTCGGCACTACGAAAACAAACGTGGAGCTTTTTGCGGTGTCGGCGGCCGAACTCGGCTTTCAGACCGATACTGCACCGCTGGCAGACATTTATGCGCGCGCTCAGCAATTAGGTTTCGGACTTGCGGCGACAGAGGTCGCTCCGCAACTAAGGCTCCAATATTTTGACCAGCCGATGGGGGAGTTTGTCATCGGAATGGAGCCGATCAAAACGTGGACGGGCGAACCTGTCATTCTAACCGTGGCTAATGGCGGAGCGGGATTAGTCCTCATCGGCCGAGATGGTAGCGCCGACGCAGAAATACCTGTGGCGTCCCGCTTTTTGTTTCCAATGAAGCTGCGTTGGCGAAGGCGGTCCATGGGAGTCAATGAGGCCGCAGCGCTCGCCACCACTCAGTTCCTGAAACCGAACGCGTCGGGCGAATAGTTTCTAACTCGAGGCGTCAAATACAAAAATGTGCGACCGAGCGCCAGCCGACATGGGAAAAGGATAGCGATCATGGAATCATTTCTGCGTAAGCCACTCAGAGCGGCTTATCATTGCAGCTTAGCGCTTTTGGGTCTGACGTGTTTGCTTAGCACGGCCGATGCTCGTCCGCTGTTGGTATCGGAGCAATTTTCCGGTCCTTGGCTAGAGGTTACGCAAGAGATCCGGGATGTTCTCACACTAAACAAAGTCTCTGCCTGCAGTCAGGCCGCGGGACGCGAATCGTCGCGAAATCCCGGCGAGTATCTCTTGTACTGCACATCGGACGAGAAGCTTTGGACAAGCTGGCGCGTACAATCCGCGGCGCGCACGGTTCGAGGTCCGGGCAGGCTCTTCCCAGGTATCCCACTGCCGGATGGATACTAGGCCTAATCAGGCGGTCGCTGTGTCGAGTGCGGCTTGCACCTGCTCAGCATTGAGATTCGAAGTCCGCTCCGGGTCGTAAGCAGCGATGGAGGCGAGCGCGGACCGATGTCCGGTTTAGCGCTGACAACCAACCTCACCACGGCTTAAGGGCTGTTGGGCTAGGGGCCAGAAGCTGCCCTTCGCTGCAATCAGCTCGTGGTATTTCCCCGTGCCCTCCCGGCCATTTTGCAGTAGGCTTAAGATACCTGGTGCTCTGAAGTCGAGAGCCGGGAGGCGCCCATGGACGTCGCGGCCTGGCTGTGTGGTTTGGGGCTGGGACAGTACGAACAGGCGTTCCGGGAGAACGACATCGACGCCGAGGTCCTCATGGACCTCACGGCCGAGGATCTGATCGGGCTCGGCGTCGCTTCGATCGGCCATCGCCGTAAGCTGCTCGCCGCCATTGCCAACCTGCGCGCCGGGTCGATTTCGGCGACCACCCCTGCCACGGCCCCGCCTGCCACTGTCTCCGGGAAGGCCTTGCTTGTACCCGAGGCCGAGCGCCGCCAGCTCACCGTAATGTTTGTCGACCTGGTCGACTCGACCGCGCTCGCGGCGCGGCTTGATCCGGAGGAGATGGCCGAAGTCCTGCGGACCTATCAGAGCGCAGTGGCGGGCGCGATCGCGCGGTTCGAAGGGCACGTGGCGAAGTACATGGGGGATGGTGTGCTGGCCTATTTCGGCTATCCGCGCGCCCACGAGAATGAGGCCGAACGCGCGGTGCGGGCCGGTCTTGCCGCGGTCGCAGCAGTGCACAGCCTGGTATCGGTGCATGGCGAGATGCTGGCGTCCCGTGTCGGCATCGCGACCGGCCCGGTGGTTGTTGGCGAGTTGATCGGCGAAGGTGCGGCCCGCGAGGAGACCGTGGTCGGCGACACGCCCAACCTCGCGGCACGCCTGCAAACCCTGGCCGAGCCGGACACGGTCGCGATCTCCGCCCGCACCCGGGAGCTCATTGGCGGGCTGTTCGAGCTCGCCGAGCTCGGCCCGCAAATCTTGAAGGGATTTCCTGTTCCGGTGCGGGCGTGGCGCGTGGTCGGGGAAGGCGCCGCCGAGAGCCGGTTCGAGGCGTTGCATGGGGCCGACCTGACGCCGCTGGTCGGTCGCGAGAATGAGATCGGCCTGCTGCTCGAGCACTGGGAACGGGCCAAGGAGGGTGAGGGCCAGGTGGTGCTGCTCGGGGGCGAGCCTGGCATCGGCAAGTCGCGCCTCGTGCGGGCGCTGCGCGGGCGACTTGAAAATGAGCCGCATACGCCCCTGAGCCACTACTGCTCACCGCACCATCAGACCAGCCCGCTTTATCCGGTGATCGGGCATTTGGAGCGGGCGGCGGGCTTCGCCGCGGACGATCCCGCCGCAACGAGGCTCGACAAGCTCGAGGCGCTGCTTGCGCTCTCGACCGATCATGTCGCCGCGGTAGCCCCACTGCTCGCGGCATTGCTGTCGGTCGAGACGGCCGCGCGCTACCCACCGCTCGACATGAGCCCGCATCGGCAGAAGGAGCGAACGCTCGAGGAGCTGGTCAATCAGGTGCTCGGCCTCGCCACGCGCCGGCCGGTCCTCGCCCTGTATGAGGACGTGCACTGGGCCGATCCCACCTCGCTCGAGCTGCTCGATCTCATGGTCGACCGGGTGCAAGGTGCCCCCGTGCTCGTCCTCATCACCTTCCGGCCCGAGTTCGAGCCGCCCTGGATGCGCTATGCCCATGTCACCGCGCTGGCCCTCAGCCGGTTAAGCCGCCGGCAGGGTGCGGCCATGGTCGCGCGGCTGAGCGGCGGCAAGGCGCTACCGCCTGCTGTGCTCGACCAGATCGTCGCCAAGACGGACGGCGTGCCGCTATTCGTCGAGGAGCTGACGCGGACCGTGCTGGAGGCCAATCTGCTCCGGGATGAAGGGGACCACTATGCGCTCGCGGGGCCGCTGCCGCCGATGGCGATCCCGACCACGCTCCAGGAGTCGCTGCTGGCCCGGCTCGACCGGCTGGCCCCCGCCCGTGAGGTGGCCCAGGTCGCGGCCGCGATTGGCCGGGAATTCTCGCACGAACTGCTTGCGATCACGGCGGCGCTGCCGGAGAGCGAACTGCACATGGCGTTAGACGACCTCGTCGGCTCGGGCTTGGTGTTCCGGCGCGGGACGCCGCCTCAGGCGACCTACAGTTTCAAACACGCGCTGGTGCAGGACGCGGCCTATGCGACCCTGGTGCGCGCGAAGCGGCAGCGCTTGCAGGCCCGGATCGCCGCCGCGATCGAGCAGCATTTTCCGGAGACCGTGCAGGCGCAGCCCGAGCTCCTGGCCCACCATTTCACTGCGGCCGGGCTGGCCGAACCGGCGATCGACTATTGGCTGAGGGCAGGACAGCGAGCCATCGCCCGCTCGGCTATGACCGAAGCGCTTGCACAGTTGCGGAGCGGCTTGGACCTGCTGGCGGGCCTGCCTGAGGCGGATCGGAAGCGGCGAGAACTCGACCTGCAGGTGGCGTTGGGCGTGGCGCTGATGGCTACGCAAGGCTGGTCGGCGCCCGACGCCGGACGGGCCAACGCGCGTGCTCGCGAGCTCTGTGAGCAGATCGGAGCCACCGCCCAGCTGTGGCCCCTACTCTACGGTCAATGGGTGTTCCACGGCGTGCGCGCCGAGCACAAAGCGGCACGCGACGTGGCAGACGAGTTTTTGCGTCGGGCGCAGGACCATCAGGAAACTTCCGCAACCGTGATGGCCCACCGCGTCAGTGGGACCGGTGCCTTTTGGCGCGGCGAGGTGACGGCTGCCCGTATCCATCTGGAGCGGACGCTCGCCCTCTATGACCCGGAGCAGCATCGCTCGCTCGCCTTCCTCTACGTGCAGGATCCGCGGGTGGCGGCGCTGTCGGCGCTATCATGGACGTTGTTTGCGCTAGGCTGTCCGGAGCAGGCACGCGCACACAGCCAAGAGGCGCTCGGTGCCGCCCGCGAGCTCGCTCACCTCAATACACTCGCATACGCCCTCTTGTATGCGTGTTTCTTCGAGCAATATCGCGGAGCGTGGCGCGAGGCAAAGGACCGAGCGGAGGCATTAGTGGAACTTTCGACGGACCAGGGCTTCCCGCATTTTCTCGCGCCGGCGATAGTGATCCGGGGCTGGGCTCTGACTCAGTCAGGAGAGGTGCAGACAGGGCTCACGCAGATTCGGCAGGGCATTCCCGCCTGGCGTGCTACCGGGGCCGGGCTCTACGAGCCGTATTTCCTTGGCCTGCAGGCCGAGGCGCACGGCCGTTCCGGCGCAACGGAGGAAGGTTTGGATCTGGTCGCAAAGGCGCTGGAGCGCGCGGAAGAAACCGCCGAGGGGTGGTTCGAGGCCGAACTCCATCGGATCATGGGTGAGCTGATGCTGCGGTTGCCGAAGCCCGATCCGATCTCCGCGGAAGCACGGTTCGGGCATGCGGCGGCAACCGCGCGCCGGCAAGGCGCCAAGCTGTGGGAGTTGCGCGCGGCGACATGCCTTGCACGATTGTGGAGAGAACAGGGTCGGCGCGGTGAGGCTCACGACTTGCTCTCCCGGCTCTACAGCCAGTTCACTGAGGGCTTTGGGACACCTGATCTGCAGGCTGCCAGCGCAATACTTCGAGAGACGACTGCCAGCTCCGAGAAGATGGATCCCAAACACCAGCAGTGAATGGCGGCATACGGGCATGGCAGGTCTTTAGGCCAGGTCGCCTGCACGGGATCTCGCCGATTTTCAGTCGTGGCATGAAGCCGCCCGCGTTTGACGTCTGCTTCGGGCCACTTTCGGGCATCGACGCGCGCAGCAATATGGCCTGCTTTGCCCCTAAGTACGGACTCGCAGGCTAGCCGGTCATGTCCGATAGGTACCAAAACCGGAACGGTTATGCCGGCATGGGCGGAAGCCCAGGGCCTGGAAAGCCGACGGGGAACCTTCACCTAACCGTCTTGGGGCGTTGGGTGTACGATAGTGATTTAGAGATGACTCAACGCAACTGACTCGCTAGGATTTCGTGGACGACAATCTCGCCTATACCAAAGCACCGGAGTAGCAATTTTGGCGTCGTGAGGAGCAGTGCAAATGAGTTTCATCCGTTCGGACGAACATTCCGCGCCCCATAGTCCAGACGATCCTTTGTACTACGCGCCGCGCGCGGTGCGCAGTGAAGCGGCCCATCGATCTAACGCGACACAGACGAGATCGGACCATTTGCCTCCCACTTCCTCTCGGTCTCGTTTTGATGAGATGCGTGAGGAAGCCTTCGCCAAATCCAACCGGCATCCGCTGGAGTTGCAGTTCGCTCAGGAACGCCGTCCACGACCCGCGCTGTTTGCCATTGCGGGTGGAGTTGCCGCAGCAATCGGTGTCGCTGTGGTCGTGGCGCTCATCTTTTCTAACGTAGTTCCAAAGCTAGAACGCGATCGCTCGGAGCTCGCTGTTTCCATTTCCACTCCCGCATTGGCTACACCGGCTCAAACGACGCCCAAAGACTCCCAAGAGCTGCTGCACGGCTTCATGCAGTTTCAACAATCACAAGAAAGCAATAGCGCGGAACGTGCTGTTTCCGAACCCGCCTCCGCTGGAACGGCTAAAGCACCCGAAAAATCCGAAGCTCTGCTTGAGAAATTCATCCAGTGGGAGCAACGAAAATAGCGTCAAGGAACTGGACGCGCGACCAAGCCACTTCCGAAAATTGCGTTGCTCGATATAGGACGGATAGAAAGTAACTGCCGCGGGGCTCGCGGTATTCATAGGTGACATCGATCTGATGGTACGGACCCCCGCGTCAGACACCGCTCGTCGCGCCCGGAATGACGGTGAGAGCAGATGCCGTGGCGATTAGCTTACGCCTCATCTTCGCGCTTGCTCAAAAGGTCCTTGGCGAGATCGGAGAGCGCAGGCCGCGGTAATGCCGTGAACGGCAGCGGGCGCGTCACATCGATCGCGGCCAATCCCAGCCTTGCCGTCAGCAGGCCGTTGAGCACGCCCTCGCCGAGCCGTTGCGAGAGCTTTGCCGCGATACCGTGGCCGAGCATCTGCTGCACCAGGCTGTCGCCCACCGCCATGCCGCCGGTGATGGCGAGATGGCCGATGATTTGGCGCAACAGGCTGATCATGCCGAGCGTGCCGGGGCGGCCGCCATAGAGCCGCGCCAGTTGCCGGATCAAGCGCATCGCGGCGACGAACACGAACAGCACGTCGATCAGCGCGCGTGGGCTCACCGCGGTCACGACCGAAACGCGCTGCGCGGCCGTTGAAACCAGCCGGCGCGCCTCCTCATCCAGCGGCGCCATCAGTTCGCGCTCGGCAAGCTTGATCATGTCGGCGCCATCGATGATGTCGTCGGCGTGGCTGGCAAGCGTGGCGCGGGCGCGCGCCAGTTGCGGGTTTTGATGCGCGAGCTTGAGGAGTTCGTTGACGACGGCGCGGCTCTCGGCGCGGTCGTCGCTGCGCAGCACTTCAGTGGCGCGCTGGTGCAGCTTTTCGATCGCCGCCAGCCGCGCCAGCCCGAACGCCTCGCGCGCGATGACGACGGTCAGCGCCAGTCCGGCCGCCGCCGCAAATGCCAGCGCGACGTAGCCCAATGTCTGGCTGCGCGCGAACAGGTCCTCGATCAGGTTGACGACGCCGAGCCCTGTGCCGAGCAGCACCAGCCCGCCGATAGCCGACCAGAACAGCGCGCCCCAGCGAAAGCCGCGGCGCATCGGGACCCTCGGTGCATCGAGTGGAACGGGCAACAGCGCCGGATCCGCCTCCGGTGTGATCTGCACCGTGCCGCGGGCAGGGCGGCCGGTGTCGTCCGGGTCTATCACGATGACGCCGGGATCGCCGAGCTTGAACGTCGCCGGTCGCCGATGCGGCGTTTTCTCGCTCATTGCAGTCGGTCTCCGATCAGGAACTGAAGGGCGCGGTCGAGGCGGATGTGAGGCAGCGCGGGCTCGTCCTTGCCGGTGCGCTCCAGCAGCGGCGGCCGGAAGCGCAGGAAGCGGAAATCGGCGCTGTCGGACGGCATGCTGGAAAGGCCGCGAAAGCCGCCCTTGAACAGCTCTTCGGGATCGGCGGGGAGATCACCCGGAAAGGTCGCCACTTCGGTCTCGCCATCGAAGGCCTCGCCATTGGCGGCCTCGCCGGGCGCGGGCGTGCCGAGGATCGACGGCAGCTTCTCCCGGCCGCGCGTAACCATTGCCTCGCGCGTGGCGCGTACCGCTGATAGCGCGACCACATCGATGGCGGCGCCGGCATATTCGGCGCGGTCGGCTGCCTTGGCGGCGGCCCGCCGTAGCACGGCTTCGAGCCGGTCGTGGCTGGAATGGTGCAGATGATCGGCCTTGGTGGCGGCAAACAGAATCCGGTCGATCCGCGGACGAAACAAGCTGCTGAGGATGGTGCTGCGACCGATCCGGAAGCAATCGAGAATCCCGGCAAGCGCGGCTTCGAGATCGTGCAGCGCCTCGGGCCCGGCATTGAAGGCCGCGAGCGCATCGACCAGCACGATCTGGCGGTCGAGCCGCGCAAAATGATCGCGGAAGAACGGGCGCACCACGACGTCCTTGTAGGCTTCATAGCGCCGCCGCATCATCGCCCACAGCGAACCGTCGGGCGCGGCGCCATCGATGGGCACGTCGAGCGGGGCGAAGGTCAGCGCCGGCGATCCTGCGAGGTTGCCCGGCATCAGGAAACGTCCGGGCGGCAGCAGGCTCATGGCAAACCGTTCGTCGCGGCAGGCGCGCAAATAATCGGTGAAAAGTCTTGCAGCGGCGAGCGTCGCCTGCTCGTTCTCGCGGCTCTCGGGTTGAAGCGCCTTCAGATGCGCGTGCCAGGGCGCGGCGAGTGTTGCCCGCGGGCCTTCGCGCGACAGCGCAAGACTCTCGGCCGACCATTGCTCGAAACTCCTGTTGAGCAGCGGTAAATCGAGCAGCCATTCGCCGGGGTAATCGACGATGTCGATGGTGAGCGTGCGGTCCGCGCCGTTCTGCCGCTGGTAATCGATGACGAGGCGCAATTCAGAGATGTCAGTGGTCGAGTTCGGCCAGCGCCGCTGCTCGATGAGGGTGCGGACGTGGTTTTCATAGTCGAAGCGCGGCACCGCGTCGTCCGGCTGCGGCGCGAGCCGGGCGCCTGCGATCCGGCCCGAGGCGTAGGGTTCGAACACCGGAAACCGGCCGCCGCGGGTCAGGCCGTGGATCAGCGCCGTGATGAACACGGTCTTGCCGGCGCGCGACAGGCCGGTGACGCCGAGCCGCACGGTGGGATTGAAAAAGCTGTCGCCGTAGTCCAGCAGCGCCCGCGCCGACAGGCGCGCTTCCTCGACGATATCTGAAAAACTGGGGGCCATGCGGGGCGGAAAGCTCGAGAGGGGCGTTGGTGTGCAATTACCGGAGAAGTGGCGATTGGCGGACCGAAATCAAGCGCTTGTGATCGTCTGACGAGCGAATCCGCTCGGGATATCCGGCGGTTACCGGCTGCACGAAAATGCCACGGCGACGGGATACTGGCATCGTCAGCGAAAGCGCATGGCGACGGCCCTGGAGCCGGCGGCGTGAACGGTTCGTTGACCTCGGAAGACCCATATATAATCGCTCCCTCACCACGTACTGCGGACCTGCATGACCATCTTCAGACTGAAACAAATCGCCTCGACATCCATCCATGCGGCGGCTGGCGCCATGCACTGGAATTACGACCGCGCCGAGCTGATCGCCGATGGCGTCGTGCATATTGTCGGCGTCTGTTTCGGGCTCATCGCCGCCACCGCCCTCATCGTGCTGACGGCGGTCTATGCCGGTGCGTTCGAAATTACCGTGGTGTCCGTTTACGTCACAGGCCTGCTCGCGATGCTGACATTGTCGGCGGTCTATAATCTCTGGCCGGTGTCGCGCGCCAAATGGGTGCTGCGCCGCTTCGATCATTCGGCGATCTATCTCTTGATCGCCGCGACCTATACCCCGTTCATCGTGGAGCTGAGGGACAGCTATCTCGCGATCGCGCTGCTGACCGGGGTGTGGTGCATCGCGATTGCCGGTGTCGTGCTGAAACTGGCGCTGCCGGGGCGATACGATCGTTTGGCGGTCGGCCTCTATCTCGCCTTGGGCTGGAGCGGCGTCACGCTCTACGACGCCGTGGTGAAGGCGGTGCCGCCGCTGGCGCTGGGCTTTTTGGTGGCGGGCGGCGTGCTCTATAGCCTTGGGGTGATCTTCCATGCCTGGCAGCGGTTGCGCTTCCAGAACGCGATCTGGCACGGCTTCGTCTTGCTCGGCGCCGCCTGCCATTATACGGCTATTCTCGATATGGTGGTCCTGACGTAGGATCATAACAAACGGGAGAGAGCGACCATGCAGGTGACAGGCAAAGTCGTGGTCGTCACCGGTGGCGCCAATGGCATCGGCAAGGCGATGTGCGAGGCCTTTCATCGTGAAGGCGCCGCCAAGATCGTTGTTGCCGATATCGATCCCGATGGCGCGCGAGCCGTCGCCACTCCGATCAGTGGGGCGGCCTTCAAATGCGATGTCGGAAAAGAGAAGGACGTCCTTCACGTCATCGAGGAGACCGAGCATCAATTCGGCCCGATTGCGCTGTTCTGCTCCAATGCCGGCATCGGCGGCGGTTTCGATCCACTGTCGGTGAATGCCGGCGGAAACTCCGACGAACCGTGGCAGCGAAGCTGGGCCGTTCATGTGATGGCCCATGTCTATGCGGCGCGGCATTTGATCCCGCGCATGAAGGCGCGCGGCGGCGGCTATTTCCTCAACACGATCTCGGCGGCGGGACTATTGTCGCAGGTCGGCAGCCCGGCCTACTCGACCACCAAGCATGCCGCAGTCGGCTTTGCAGAGAATCTCGCGATCTCGCACAAGGCCGACAACATCAAGGTTTCGATCCTGTGCCCGCAGGGCGTCGACACCAACATGCTGCGCTCGATCCCGAAGGGCCCGCAATCGGGCGACGGCGATCTCTCGCCGGAGCAGGTAGCACAGGACGTGCTGAAGGGGCTGGAAGAGGAAACCTTTGTGATCCTGCCGCACCCGCAGGTGCTCGGCTACATGCGCAAGAAGACCGAGAATTACGACCGCTGGATCGCGGGCATGGCCAAGATCCAGGCGAAGATGCGGGAAGCTTACGGGAAATGAGCTGAGGGGCACACGGACCTCTCCCCCGTCATTGCGAGCGAAGCGAAGCAATCCATGGCTCAACACGCGGAGGCATGGATTGCTTCGTCGCGTTGCTCCTCGCAATGACGGAGGAGAGAATTTCGCATTACTCCTTTGCTACTGACACCTGTGCATCAAGCCGTCGTCCAGGCGGACCATTGTGCCGGGCTGGCAGATTATGCCGTTGCGCGCCGCGTAGTCCTGGCTCCATACGCCCGGGCCGCCGTAATAGGCGTTGGGACTGTTGCCGCCGTAGTAGGCGTAGGGTCCGTTGCCGCGGTCGTAAGCGTAGGGACCGCTGCCGTAGTAGGCGGCAGTCGCTCCGGCTGCGACAGCACCGGCACCCACGGCAGCCGCGCCGGCCGCGGCCCGCCGCGCCTGCCGCCGGGTAACGCCCGGCGCCGGGGTCAACGGATCAACCGTCTGTGCTTGCGCGCGCTCGACAGATAGCGAAACGTTCCTTTGTTCGCTCCAATCAAACGAGAGCATGGTCGCGCATGTAAAGACGGAGATAGCGAGGGCAGCTTTTCTGAGGCTTGGCTGTTTCATGGCGTTCACTCCATGGTTGCCCCATACCGAATTCTCGTGCGAACGTAGAACAACGTCAAGTAAATGCCGCGTATGGAACTCGCGGTCCAATAGACGAGCCTTATGGGGTCATGAGCTGGTATGCCAGGCCATTCGGACGGGCCCCAGCGACGCAGGATCGCCCGATGCGCTGATCGCTGCGGCGCGTCGGGCCTAGCTCTTCCGCGCGGCCGCAATGGTCCATCCACGTCATTGCGAGCGAAGCGAAGCAATCCATCTCACCGCACGAGGAGAGATGGATTGCTTCGTCGCATTGCTCCTCGCAATGACGTGGCGAAAGGCGTGCCTCACCCCTTCTGCGCGTAGAGCAGGGGGACCGCGGAATCGACCATCACTTCGATCAGACTGGTGCCGGCATGCGAGAGCCCGTGCTTGAGCGCGCCCGCGAGTTCGGATGATTTCGTCACCCGCACGGCGTGGCAGCCCATGCCTTCCGCGAGTTTCACGAAATCGATGCCGGGTAGCTCGAGCCCCGGCACATTGCGCACCTGCATGACCTGGCTGAACGAGCGCATCGCGCCGTAGCCGGCGTTGTTGATGACTACCACGGTGAGCGGCAGCCTGCGCTGCGCCGCGGTCCACAGCGCCTGGATCGAATACATCGCCGAGCCGTCGCCGATCAGGCAGACGGTGCGGACGCCGGGGCGTCCGAGCGCGATGCCGACCGCGGCAGGCAGGCTGTAGCCGAGGCCGCCGCTTGCCATGGTGTAAAAACTGTCCTGGCCGCGCATCGGCATGAACTTTTGCATCGCCGGGCGGTGCGAGGGCGCTTCCTCCACCAGTGCTGCATTGTCGGGCATGGCTTGCGAGAGCTGATGCAGCAGGAATTCGACCGGGAGCGGATCGGCCGCCGCTGGCGCCGGCGGCAGCACGCGGCCCGCCGGCATCGCGCGCGCGGTTTCGGGCAAGAGGTCGAGCAGCATCGAAAGCGCCGGCTTCATGGTCGCGATGATGCTGGCGCCCGCCGGCGTGACCGCGGCGGCATCCGGATCATCGGTGATCTGGAAGATCGTGGTGGCGCCGTCGAAGATCGGAGCATGGCCCTCGACATGGAAGGTGAACACCGGCGCGCCGATGACGACCACGAGGTCATGCTCGCGCAGCGCGTCCGATAGCTGTCCCGGCGAGGCGTGCAGGAAGCCCGCAAATTGCGGATGACGTTCCGGAAAGGCGCAGCGCGCCGAGAACGGGCTGACCCACACGGCAGCCTTCGCCTTCTCCGCCACCGACACCATCAGATCGACGGCCTCGGCGCGGTCGACGGCCGGGCCGACGACGAAGGCGGGGCGTTTGCTGGCTGCGAGCGCTGCGACCAGCGCTCTCATCGCTTGCGGGTCGGGGCCGAGCTCGCGGCTGACGTGGCGGGCCTCGACCGGCTGAGTCGGGCGTGTCCAGTCGTCGATCGGGATCGAAACGAAGGTCGGCCCGCAGGGCGGCTGCATCGCGACGTAATAGGCGCGCGCGATCGCGGCCGGCACATCTTCGGCGCGCGCCGGCTCGACGCTGTATTTGACGTAGGGGCGCGGGAATTCGGAGGCGCGCTCGGCATAGAGGAAAGCCTGCAGCGGCAGGATCGAGCGCGCCTGCTGGCCTGCGGTGATGACCAGCGGCGTCTGGTTGCGATGGGCGGTGTAGATATTGCCGAGCGCATTGCCGACGCCGGCGCCGGAATGCAAATTGACGAAACCGGCATTGCGGGTCGCCTGCGCATAACCATCGGCCATGCCGACGACGGAAGCCTCCTGCAGGCCGAGCACGTAGTCGATGTCGTCGGGCCAGTCGCTGAGGAAGGGCAGTTCGGTGGAGCCGGGATTGCCGAACACGCGCTTGATGCCGAACGCGCGCAGCAGGCCGAAGGTGGCGTCCTTGACGGTTACGGCGGCGGCTTTGGCTGGTTTGCGAGACGACATCAGGTGATTCCCATTGTATCTAGCTTTCCGTCATTGCGAGCGAAGCGAAGCAATCCATGCTTCAACGCGGGGACAGATGGATTGCTTCGTCGCTGCGCTCCTCGCAATGACGGTGATTTATCACCACACAGCCGTGCCCTTCATCGTCGGCTGTCCCTCCGCGTTCGCGATCCACAGCTCCATACCGGCGTGGGTTTCATTGGCGTTGATCGAGAACTCGCCGCCTTCGAACAGCGGCTGCACGCCGCGATAGCTGAACTTCTTCGGCGCCGAATCGCCGTGCAGCTTGGCGGCGAACTCGACGAGCAGGGCGGCCTGCAGCGGGCCGTGGAAGATCAGGCCGGGATAGCCCTCGACCTTGGTAGCGTAGTCACGATCGTAATGAATGCGGTGGCCGTTGAAGGTCAGCGCCGAATAGCGAAACAGCAGCACGGGATCGCTGACATGGGTTTCG
This sequence comes from Bradyrhizobium sp. AZCC 1578, assembly GCF_036924675.1. Classification (NCBI taxonomy): domain Bacteria; kingdom Pseudomonadati; phylum Pseudomonadota; class Alphaproteobacteria; order Hyphomicrobiales; family Nitrobacteraceae; genus Bradyrhizobium; species Bradyrhizobium sp. AZCC 1578. Next base: position 2,742,948 of record NZ_JAZHRZ010000001.1, on the reverse strand, counting down.
CGATGCCGTGCGACCGGTGGCGGAGCGGCTTTCGGCGGCGAAGCGGGGGCAGCGCTCCCCATGTCGCGATAGACGATGTCCTGCCGTTCGCGGATCGCAACCCCGCGCGGCGTCGTGATGGTGTGTTCGACGGAAACGAAGCACAGCACGCCTGTCGAGCCGGTCTTCATTGTCACGTCTGAAATGCGCGATGTGCGCGTCGATTCATCGCCGACGCGCAACGGTTGGAGGAATTCGATTTCGCCGCCGGCCCACATCCGGCGCGGCAGCGGCACCGGCGGCAGGAAGCCGCCGCGGGTCGGGTGGCCGTCGGGACCGAGCTGCGATATCGGAAATACCGGCTGCGCCAGGCACCAATGCGTGGTCCACGGCGCGGCATCGCCGGGCTTCGGGTCGCCGATGTCCTGAAATAGCGTCGCGCGCAGGCCCTTCACGAGTTGCGCGGTGACGATGTCTGACGCTTCCGCGCTGCGGCCGATCCATTGGCGCAAATGATCGAGGTTGAGGGCTTCGGTCATGACTGGCGGCTCTTGTTACGGGGAGCTTTGGGAAGTTCGACGTGATCGCCGATGGCGGGCACCGCGCCATAGTGCCGTTCCTCGCCGACAAAGATCGCGGCGGGGGCGGCGTAACTCACCTTGCCGTTCGGCGTGTCGACCTCGATGCGGCGCAGATGTGGATGCACCGAGAGGTCAGCCATGCTGTTGACCTCGGCGAAGGCGATGTCGGCCTCGTCGAGGCGCTTTAAGAGTTCGGCGCGCATCATCGCGGCAAAACTGTCGGCGACCACCTTGTCGGTGAGCTGGCGGTTGCGCACGCGCTCGACCATGTTGGCAAAGCGCGGATCATTGGGCAGGTCGGGCTGATCCAGGACTTCCGCGCAGAGCTTCTTCCACTCGCGCTCGCTTTGGATCGAAATCAGAATGCCCTTGCCGTCCCTGGAATTGAACACGCCATAGGGCGCGATCGAGGGGTGGGCCAGCGCCATCCGCTTTGGCGGATTGCCGGCTTCCGAATTGATCAGCGGCACCGCCATCCAGTCCGCCATCACGTCGAACATCGAGATCCGGATATCGGCGCCCCTGCCGGTGCGGCCCCGCGCGATCAGCGCCTCGAGGATCGCGGCATGCGCGGTGGCGCCGGTGGCGATATCGACGACGGAGATGCCGACGCGCGACGGGCCCTCGGGGCCGCCGGTGATCGAGGCAAGTCCGCTCTCGGCCTGGATCAGCAGATCATAGGCCTTGCGGTCGGCGTAGGGGCCTTCGTCGCCATAGCCGGAGATGGTGCAGCAGATCAGCGCGGGATAATCCTTCTTCAGGCGATCCAGCGAGAAGCCGAGCTTGTCCATCGATCCGGGCTTGAGGTTCTGCAGCAGCACGTCGGCGCATGCGATCAGCTCTTCGAGTTCAGCGCGGCCCTCTTTAGTGGCGAGGTCGATCACTTGCGAATTCTTGCCGCGGTTGAGCCAGACGAAATAGCTGCTCTGGCCCTTGGCGGCGGCGTCATAACCGCGGGCGAAATCGCCCTCGGGGCGTTCGACCTTGACGACATGCGCGCCGGCGTCCGCAAGCCTGGAGCTGCAGAACGGGGCTGCAACCGCCTGTTCGACGGAGACGACGATCAATCCCTCTAACGGCAGCATCTTCTGTTCTCAGTAGGAGCGGGGCATGCCGAGCACGTGCTCGGCGACGTAGGACAGGATCAGATTGGTCGAGATCGGCGCGACTTGATAGAGCCGCGTTTCGCGGAACTTGCGCTCGACGTCGTATTCTTCCGCAAAGCCGAACCCGCCATGGGTCTGCACGCATGCGTTCGCCGCCTCCCACGACGCATCCGCCGCCAGCATCTTGGCCATGTTGGCCTCGGCGCCGCAATCGAGCCCGGCCTCGTATTTGCGGGTGGCTTCCTTCACCATCAGCTCCGCCGCACGCATCGCGGCGTAGGCTTTTGCAATCGGAAACTGGATACCTTGGTTCTGGCCGATCGGACGGCCGAACACGGCGCGCTCCTTGGCATAGGTGGTGGCTTTTGCAATGAACCATTTGGCGTCGCCAATGCATTCGGCCGCAATGAGAATGCGCTCGGCGTTCATGCCGGAGAGGATGTAGCGAAAACCCTTGCCCTCGTCGCCGATCAGGTTTTCGGCCGGCACCCGCATGTCCGTGAAGAACACTTCGGTCGTGGCGTGGTTCATCATGGTGCGGATCGGGCGGATCTCCAGCCCCTTGCCCTTCACCTCGCGCATGTCGACGATGAACACCGAAAGCCCGTCGGTGCGCTTCTTGGCCTGCTCCTTCGGCGTGGTGCGCGCGAGCAGGATCATCAGGTCGGAATGCTCGGCGCGGCTGGTCCAGATCTTCTGGCCGTTGACGATGTAGTGGTCGCCGTCGCGCCTGGCGACAGTCTTCAGCGAGGAGGTGTCGGTGCCGCTGGTCGGCTCGGTGACGCCGAACGCCTGCAGCCGCAATTTGCCGCTGGCGATCCCGGGCAGGTATTTCGCCTTCTGCGCATCGCTGCCGTGCCGCAGCACGGTGCCCATCGTGTACATCTGGGCGTGGCAGCCGCCGCCGTTGCAGCCAGCACGCTGGATCTCTTCCAGGATCGCGGCCGCGGCCGACAGCTTCAGCCCGGAGCCGCCATATTCCTCGGGGATCAGCACCGAGAGGTACCCGGCCTCGGTGAGCGCATCGACGAACTCCTTCGGATACGCCATCTGGCGATCGAGCTTGCGCCAGTATTCGCCGGGGAACTGGGCGCAGAGTTTTGCGACGGCGTCGCGGATGTCGTGGAATTCGTCTTGTTGTTCTTGTGCGGTCATTGGGTTTTCTGGCGATGGATGCGGGTTGATGTCAATTGCTTAAGGATGCGGGCCGTTGTGAAACGACGGCAAGGCACCTATGCTGAATTGTTATAGCGTATGAACCTGTCTTCGAAGATTGGCAAGCAAGCAATGGATATCCGGCAGCTCAGGACCTTCAGTTGCGTGGCGGAGCTCGGCAGCCTCAGCAAGGCCTCCGATACGCTGCGGGTGGCGCAGCCGGCGCTGAGCCGCCAGATCAAGCTGCTCGAGCATGAACTGCGGGCCGAGCTGTTCACGCGGAACGGTCGGGGCATGGTGCTGACGGACGCGGGCCGGCTGCTGCTGGCGCGCACCGCCGGCATCGTCCGGCAGATCGACCAGGTGCGCGATGAGATCCAGTCCGCCGGCGGCCCGCCCTCGGGCCGGGTGGTGCTTGGGCTGGTGCCGACCGTGAGCTACGTGATTTCGGCGCGGCTCGCGCGGCGCACGGTCGACAAGTATCCGGGCATCTCGCTCTGCATTGTCGAAAGCTACAGCGGCCATCTGACCGAATGGCTGCACCGCGGCGAAATGGACCTGGCGCTGATCTACGGGCCGTCGAGCGACCTGCATCTTTCCGTACAAAGCCTCGGCCGCGATCCCATTGTCGCCGTCGGACCGTGCGGCAGCGGGCTGTCCGAGAGAAAGCAGGTCGATATCGGCTGGCTGCTGCGGCAGCGCCTCGTGCTGCCCAGTCATTCGCATGGGCTCCGTGCGCTGATCGAGCAGGCGGCGGCGAAGAAGAAAATCAAGCTCGACGTCAAGCTGGAGGCCGATTCCTTCCGCGTGCTGACCAGCCTCGTCGAGGAAGGGCTGGGATACACGCTGCTGCCGCCGTCCTCGGTGCGCCAGGAAGTAGCCGGCGGCCGGCTGGAAACCGCGGCGATAGCAAAACCGTCGCCGATGCGCGAACTGACCCTTGCGTCTCCCATCGATCATCCCGGCTCGACTGCGATTGCGCTAGTCACCGAATTGCTCCGCGACGAACTGATCGCCTGCCGCGAAGAGGGCCTCTGGGACATCAAGCTCGCCTGAGCCGATGCGAGGGCCTGCGTAGTGGCTTAGAACAAAACAGCCGGGTGCGGCATTCCCATCTGGCTACTTCTGTCATGCCGCAATTGTATAGGGGCGGCGGGGCAGCCTGCTGGCACTAACCGTCGCAAAGGGCTTTTTTCGGCTGATGCATCGCAACCACACGACGGCTTTTGCCGAGCAGTCAGCCTGACGCCATTGTTCCTGTCACCGCTTTGTTCGCAGGCAATTGATCGAAATGACCGCTTCTGGCAATTGCAGCCCTCGCGGAGCCTCATAAGATGCCCGAGCAGCCGATCCCCCACCGGGAAGTGGCTGGTCATGGATTCAGATCAAGCGATTAACTCAGCAGACTTGAAATCTGACGCCCCTGTCTCAGGTGGAGTTCCTGCCATGAACACGCTCCTCCGGATCCTGCTGGCGATCGTTGTAGCCGTTGCCTCGCTGGGCGCAATTTCGGAGCGGCTGCGGCTGGAGGGGGTGACCGATGACGAAATCCGCATCGGCAATCTCATGCCCTATAGCGGGAGCCTCGAGATCTTCGGGGCGATCGGCAAGGCCGAAGCAGCCTATTTCGAGATGCTCAACGCGCGCGGTGGCATCAACGGCCGCAAGGTGCGGTTCATCTCCTACGACGACAAATCCGATCCTGCTTCCGCCCTTAGCCTGACGCGCAAGCTCGTCGAGGAAGACAACGTGCTTCTAATGTTCGGCTCGTTCGGAACGCCGGGCAATTTTGCGGTCCGCAAATATCTCAACGAACGCCAGCTTCCCCAATTGTTCGTTGCTTCCGGAGACGATCATCTCAGCGATCCCTCGCTGTTTCCATGGACCATGGGCTGGCAGCCCTCGTTCCGGGAGGAGGGACGCATCTACGCCAACTACATTCAGGCGTTCTATCCGGGCAAGCGGATCGTCGTTCTCTGGCAGAACGATCATTTCGGCCGGGAGGTCATCAAGGGGATGGAGGACGGCCTCGGTCCCGTCGCGCGGATGATCAGGGTCGGTATCGCCTATGATCTCAGGGATGAACATCTGGATACGCATGTATCGATCCTGAAGCGATCGGGCGCCGAAATTCTCGTGTTCGCGGGCGTACCCGAAAACGCCGCAAAAGTTATCCGCCTGGCGGCGAGCCTCGACTGGCGTCCCGTGTTCATCATGAATCAGATGGCCTCCTCAATCGGGACAGGGCTGAAACCCGCGGGTCTCGAGAACGCGGTGGGCGTGACTACCGCTGCCTATCTGAAGGACGCCAACGATCCGGCCTGGAAGGACGACCAGTCTGGCGCCGACTGGCAGTCGTTCCTGGAAAACTATCGTCGCGCCGGCGGCCATGACGAAAGCGCCGCCATGTTCGGCTACGCAGCCGCCGAGACTCTGGCGCAGGTGCTCAGGCAGTGCGGCGATGATCTATCGCGCGAGAACGTCATGAAACAGGCCGCGGCGCTGAAGGATTATCAGGGCTCCGTTCTGCTGCCCGGCATCAAGATCAGCACCGGTCCCTGGAATTTCCGGCCGATCAAGCATATGCGGCTCGTTCAGTTCGACGGCCGCACCTGGCAGCCGATCGGCGACGTCCTCGAAACCGCGTTTGCCAGCACGGACAAGTAGCAAGCGCCCACGATTCTTGCCGCCTCCTTCGAGTCGGAAATGGTTCGGCCGGGTGCGCGCTCAGTCCCGGCACGCTTTACCCGCTACTCAACGGGCGAGTTCATCGATGATCCATTGACCGTAGATCTCATGTTCCGCTGCGTGATGCAGAATGCGCCGTCTGATGAACCCGGTAAGCAGATCTTTGAACTTCATGTCTCGTTTATCGAATTTCGTAATTGGAACGCGCGCCGGCTGGGACCACGTTCCGGCCGGGTTCATTCAATGCTCGCCCATTTACGATCACGCAACGTTGGAAGCGCAGCGCCGCGGATGGCCGGTAATAAGACTGCAAGGCACGCATCTTCACCCGACACTGGAGCCGGCCGAGACCATGCTCGCCATCGTGTCGATGTCGCGCCAACTCGCTAACGCCGCTTAGTGGCTTGCAGGAATAACCGTCACCGTCAGCCGCTACGTCTGTGGTGGGAATTGACGATCAAGCCAACGCCGCCAATCGGCCTCGACGTGATTGGCCACGGCGCGCCCGGCGTCTCCGTAGAGGTAGAGACGGACCGTCAGCAGAATCGGCCCTCCGATCGGCATGGCAAACAGATGTGCGATGCCGGGTGCGGGGTGTTCGAGCAGCAATTGCAGCCCTGGCCACTGCGGAGGATTGACGATTTCCACGATGCCGCGTAGCTCGGGCACCCCAGTCGGTGTCGCGAAGCGTGTGCCGGCGCTTGCGTCAGCCAACCCGAGCGGACCGACCAGGCGGCTCCAGGCATCGCTGTCGTTCGACATCGCGGAAAGCGCCACTGTCGTCGACTGTTGCCCACGGAATTGCTCCAGATAGAGCCGCAGGTTCTGGAAGAACGCGATCCAGCCGTAGGTGTGTCCCTCGAACTGGTCATCCCAATCGTCCGTATTGGCGAACCAGCTATGAACGACCCGGACCACACAGGTGCCGCCGTCCTTGGCTTCGACGGTCCACTCGGTGGCCACCGTGCCAGGTCCTCCCTCTGCTTCGGCGACGAAACGCTTGGCCGGCTCCCAAGCGGTGATCTTGGCCTCGGAATCCATTCCCGGGCCAAAGCTCGATTTGGTATTGCCGCCGACTTTCTCGTCCAACGTCGTCGGCACAAACCACGACGAGATGCCGGGACCTGTCGCGATCGCCTGCCACACCTCTTCGGGTGTGCCGGGGACCTCAACCTTGGCTTCGACGCTGCGACGGCCAGACGGTTCCTTCTTCACGGGCATGGTCTGTCCTTTCAGTGAGACGTTTGAGGCAAGGGATGAGACACGATCACCAATCGATGGTTACGGCCTCCCGAAGCGCTCGCATCGTGGTAGCGGCCGACCAGCTCCGTGATGGCTTGCGTCAGCTCGCGCGTGAACGCAGCGCGGGCGGCGGGGGAGGCGAAGCGAATCTCTGCGTCGATCGACAGGGTCGCAAGCTGCTTGTCGGCTTTCCGCGCACGTTTCCAGAGATCGCCGACCTCGCGAACGATCCGGGCGCCGAGTGCGATCAGATAGCTGGCCGCGAGTTGATCTTTGCTCCGCTTCGGATCGGCTGCGACCGCGCCTAACGCCGCCGGCGAAACAACGAACGACTTGGCCGACAACACCAATAGCCGCTCGGTCAATCCGCCCCACTGCCGTTCGTCCGCGACCTCGACCAACCTGCAGGCTTCGAGCGCGCGCAAATGATAGTTCACCTTCTGACGAGGCAGTCCCAGGCGCGTCGCCATGATCGCTGCCGACGCGGGCTCTGCAAGTTCGGCCAGCAACGCGCTTCGGATAGGGTCAAGAGCGGCAACCGCAACCGCCGGTTCGCTGATCACTTCGATATCGATCATGGCGGTAACGTACGTTGACAAATTTTTTTGTCAAGGCGCCGCGGCAGTTGCCTTCGGTCGCAGTCCACCCGACGAGACTGTGCACTCTCATCCGAATGGAGTTGTCGAGCCTGCGCAAGCGAGATGGCGATGCTTTTCCTGGCACAAGGGGAATCGAACGCCGGCGGCGATGTCCGCATTCGAGACCCAAAGCGGACTAGTACACCCAACCGAGGTGACATCCATCACTAGGCTGGACGACGCTCCAGGCCGAGCTTGGCAGCAACCGCCAGCAACGAGAATCCGAGAATGTAGCGCTGCAGCTGAGCGAAATTGGAGGCTTTCCGAAAGATTGCGGCAACCCGCGAGGCCCCGAGGATCACGCAGCTGTGTGCGCACGCTGCTGCAATCACCTGAAGAAGGCCTAGCTGCACCGTCTGGCACAAAACATTTCCTTGCTCGACTTGGACGAATTGCGGCAACAGAGCCCCGTACATCAGGACCAACTTGGGATTCAGGATACAGGTGAAGAGCCCTCGACGAAAAAGAACAGCAAATGGCTCCGGCGCAACTTCTGAGGTAGCGAGTTGCCTTGAGGGAGTACGAAAGGCCTTGATAGCTAACCAAACGAGATAGAGCGCTCCAAGCGTCCGCACGACGTCGTATGCAAGCGGAACGGTGTCAAAAATAGCTGAAAGCCCAAGCGCCGTAACAACCACATAGGCCATCATCCCCGTGCACACACCGGCGAGAGATGAGAATCCCGCTCTATAACCCTGGCAGATCGCACGCGAAGCGAGATACATAAGATTGGGACCCGGCGATAGCGCCATAGAAAACGCCAGCACACCGAAAGCCACAGCAGTCGAAAGGCTGATCATCGCTGATTCCCAAAAAGATCCCGGTGCTGGATAGAGAAGTCTGGCTAGGGACAGGTTGCCAACGCGCCAGACACGGATTCGAGTTCACAATACGGTTCGTGGAGGAAGCTGTCGATGTCTGGTTGTGTGAAGGCTTTCGGACGTCGGCCGCCGAATACGCCGCGCCGTCTCTCAAGCGGCCGGCATCCGAAACCCTTCACAGGGGCGGACATGGGCGGGCCGCCCGATCAGCGAGAGGTCGCGGCAAAACCGATGCAGCTACGTTGCGGCAGGCGGTCCGAACCACGTCGTTAGCGCGTCAGCGAGCCCGAGCTCAGTTTGCTCTCCAACCCAGGCGACATATCCGTCGGGCCTGATCAACACGGCGGTGGGCGCGGCAACCATGCCGATGGCCGGCAGCTCCCACGCACCAGCATATTCAGCGCTGATCAGTTGGACTCGATCCGCCCACGGCGTGATATCGATGCGGCCGGGATGACCGAGGTCGAGTAGCACGGGGCGGGCACCGTGCAACAGAGTGAACACTCGCAGCGGACCATTGGCGGTGACCAGGTCGAGATCGGGCATGCGGCGTCCGAGCAGGGGATGTCCCTCGCCGAGGTCGTAATGGACGTCCAGACCGGACATCATCGCGGCGAAGCGTTTGCGGGGCTCGTCCATGCCGAGGAGTTCGGACATGGTGTCCTGCAACGCCTTCACGCGGTCGTCCGGGCGACGCATCAGCGCGACTTGCGCCATCGTGTTGCGCAGCACGCGGGCACCGACCGGGTGGCGCTCGGCGTGATAGGTATCCAGCAGGCTTTCCGGCGACGTCTGCTTGACCACCTGCGCCAGCTTCCATCCCAGGTTCACGGCATCCTGCACGCCGATGTTGAGGCCCTGTCCTCCCGCGGGATAGTGCACATGCGCGGCATCGCCGGCCAGCAGCACGCGTCCCTTGCGGTAGAACGCCGCCTGCCGGGTCATATCGGTGAATCTGGAGATCGAGGTCGGACTGTGGATGCCATAGTCGGTCCCGAAGGCGGCAATGAGCGCCTCGCTGAGATCGCGCAAGGTGGGTTCGCCGGTGGATCCCAGGTGCTGCTCGGTCACCATGACTCGCACCGGCCCGCCATCCTCCATCCTGCTCAGGCCATGGAGGCCGCGGGCGTCGTGGCGGATGCCCCATTCCGGCTGCTCGGCGATCTCGACCTCGGCGATCAGGTGGCTCGTCGTCGGATCCCAGCCGGGGAAGTCGATGCCGGCTGCTTTGCGGATCAGACTGCGTCCGCCATCGCAGCCGACGAGATACTTCGCCCGCAATGATTGGCCATCGGACAGCACGACGTCGACGCCAGTGTCGTCTTGCGCGATATCAGTCACCTCACGTCCGCGGTAGATCGGCACCGCCAGCTCCTCGACCCAGCTGGCGAGGATGCGCTCGATGTGGTTTTGCCACAGCGCGAGCCCGTAATTGTGCCGGGTGGGAAAGTCGCTGATGTCCAAACGGATCAAGGCGAAGCCTGCGACCTGGGCCACCTGTCCCTGCGACAAGAACCGGTCGGCGATGCCGCGCTGATCGAGAACCTCGATGGTGCGTGCGTGCAGACCGCCCGCGCGCGAGCCGACGAGCTCCTGGTTAGGGCGCCGCTCGACGATGGCAACGTCGATATCAGCCAACGCCAACTCGCCGGCCAACACCAGCCCTGTCGGGCCTCCGCCGACGATGACCACTGCATGCTCGCTCATCGCCAAACGCCGGCCGTTCCCGCAGCTGCGATCAACCCGGCCCTGCGCGATCGGCGCGCCGACAGCAAATGCACTCATTTCGTGACCCCCGTAGGTTGTGGCTTCGGTCGGCGGTTCTACGGGATTACCGGGGTCTTGAAGCAAGCCCCTTGTGCGCTACATATTGAAGTGGGGGAAGACGGGTGTTCTGCTTTCCGGATATTTCCGGAAGACACAGCCAGCAGTGATCTCTGCCTGATCCACGATCATCAGGTTCGAATGTGGACGCCGCCTTTGGGCGGCTTTTTCTTTTGCGGCCTGTAGTGATCAGACGAGATTGCGCGCGCCGCTCACCCCGGAATGCGCACCGGCAACTGCTCGATGCCGCGCACGAAGCTCGAATAGACCCGCTTCGGCTCGCCGACCACTTCGATGCGATCGAAACGCCTCAGCATTTCTTCCCACACGATCTTGAGCTGCAGCTCGGCAAGGCGCATGCCAACGCAGCGGTGGATGCCGAAGCCGAACGACAGATGGGTGCGGGGACGGGCGCGGTCGATGATGAATTCGTCGGGCCGCTCGATGCCTTCTTCGTCACGGTTGCCGGAGACGTACCACATCACGACGCGGTCGCCCTTTTTGATCTTCTTGCCGCCGATCTCGGTGTCGACCAACGCGGTGCGGCGCATATGGGCGAGCGGCGTCTGCCAGCGGATCACTTCCGGCACCATGGAATCGATCAGCGCGGGGTTGTCGCGCAGCTTCTGATACTGGTCGGGGTGCTCGTTCAGCGCCAGCACCGAGCCGCTCATGGTGTTGCGGGTGGTGTCGTTGCCGCCGACGATCAAGAGGATGATGTTGCCCATCAGATTGTCGGGGTCCATGTGCCGCGTCGCGTCGCTGTGCGCCATCATCGACAAGAGATCGTTCTTCGGCGGCGCGTTGACGCGCTCGTTCCACAGCTTCGAGAAATAGGCGTAGCATTCGTCCATCTCGCGGCGCCGCTGCTCGGGCGATTCCACCACGCCGCTCTTGGGCAGCGCGGTCGAGACGTCGGACCAGCGCGTCAGCTTGCGCCGCTCCTCCCAGGGGAAATCGAACAGCGTCGCCAGCATCTGCGTCGTCAGCTCGATCGAGACGCGCTCGACGAAGTTGAAGGTCTCGTTGCGCGGCAAATTGTCCAGCACCTTTTGCGAGCGCTCGCGGATCAATTTTGCCAATTCATCCAGATGCGTCGGCGTGAACATCGGCGACACCGTCTTGCGCTGCGCCGAGTGCCTGGGCTGGTCCATCGCGATGAAGCTCGGATAGTCGTAGCCGGGCGGCACGTCGCGGATCGAGATGCCGCCGAGCGTGGAGTCGGAGGAGAAGATGCCGTGATTGGTGTCGACATGCATGATGTCGTTGTACTTGGTCACCGACCAATAGGGCTCGATCGGCGAATTCTCGCAGTAGTGCACCGGCTCTTCCTTGCGCAGCCGCTCGAACCACGGCCACAGCGTGTCGTTCTGGAAAAGTTTTGGCGCACCGGGATGAAAGTCCTTCAGCGGCGTCGAATAGGCCTCCTCGCGCGCGGCGCGCAGCAGCTCTTTTTTGTCGGCTCTGATGGCAGTTTGAACGTTCATGGTTCGATCATCCCGGGTGAGCGTGAGCGCGGCTAGGCGGCGATGCGGACCGGCAGGGTCTCGTAGCCCTTGACGAAACTCGAATATACCCGCTTCGGTTCGCCGATCACCTCAATATTATCGTACCGCTTGAGGATTTCTTCCCAGATAATCTTCAGTTGCAATTCCGCCAGCCTGATTCCGACGCAACGGTGGATGCCGAAACCGAAGGAAAGGTGGGTGCGGGGGCGGGCGCGGTCGATGATGAACTCGTAGGGACGCTCGATCACCTCATCGTCGCGGTTGCCCGAGACGTACCACATCACGACCTTGTCGCCTTTCCTGATCTGACGCCCGCGGAATTCGATGTCTTCGAGCGCGGTGCGCCGCATGTGCGCCAGCGGCGTCTGCCAGCGGATTACTTCGGGGACGAAGCTGTCGATCAGCTCGGGGTTGTCGCGGAGCTTCCGGTACTGATCCGGATTCTTGTTCAGCGCATAGACGCTCCCCGAGAGCGTGTTGCGCGTGGTGTCGTTGCCGCCGACGATCAGCAGGATCAGATTGCCGAGAAAATTCTTCGGGTCCATGTCGCGCGTAGCATCGCTATGCGCCATCATCGACAACAGGTCGCTCTTCGGCGGCTGGTTGATGCGCTCCTTCCACAGTCTTGCGAAATAGGTCGCGCATTCCAACAGCTCGGCCTGCCGCTGGTCCTCGGTCTCGACCAGGCCGCCATGATGCGGAATCGTGGTTGCGATATCGGACCAGCGCGTCAACTTGCGGCGGTCTTCCCAGGGGAAGTCGAACAGCACGGCGAGCATCTGCGTGGTGAGCTCGATCGAGACCTGATCGACCCAGTCGAAGGTTTCGTTCTTCGGAAGGTTGTCGAGGCATTCGGCGGAGCGCTTGCGGATGTTGATCGCGAGCTGGTCCAGATGCGTCGGCGTGAACATCGGCGCCACCGTCTTGCGCTGCGCTGAGTGGCGCGGCTGGTCCATCGCGATGAAGCTTTCGCGGCGCAGGTCCGGTGCGATGTCGCGAATGGTGATGCCGCCCAGCGACGACGCCGAGGAGAACACCGCGTGGTTGGTCTCGACGTCCATGATGTCGTTGTACTTGGTTATCGACCAGTACGGCCCGAACATGCTGTCCCTGCAGTAATGCACCGGGTCGTCCCGGCGCAGCCGGTCGAAATACGGCCAGAATGAATCGTTTTGAAACAGTTCGGGATTGCCGACATCGAAATCCGCCAGCGGCATGGATTGAGCCGCATCGCGCGCGGCGCGCAGATGAGAATCTCCGGCGAGATCGATGGTTCCGTGCATGAGCCGCTCTCCCTGATTCCCCGTGCCAAGCATGCCGAACGGGTGATGTTTTACCCTATTACATCCCGAGCCTTGCCCCGGCGCAAGGGCGAGTTGGGCGCATTTGGCCGCATCGCAGTGCCGGCCGATCTTGGGCGGCGCGCGCGTATTTCGCCGCGTGACAAGTGTAGGTCCGGGTACTAAGTCTGTTTGAAACAACATTTAATTCGCCGGGAGGCGGCAATGATTCCCAACGCCCATCGGATGTTCAACTTCGATCTTGGCGAGACTGCGGACGCCATTCGCGAGACCGTGCATGCGTTTTCGCAAAACGAGATCGCCCCGCGCGCCGCCGAGATCGACCGCAGCAATCAGTTCCCGCGCGATCTCTGGCCCAGGATCGGCGCGCTCGGCCTGCACGGCATCACGGTGGAAGAGGAATATGGCGGCGCCGGTCTCGGTTATCTTGAGCACTGCATCGCACTGGAAGAAATGTCGCGGGCGTCCGCCTCCGTCGGCCTGTCCTATGGCGCCCATTCCAACCTCTGCGTCAACCAGATCCGCCGCAACGGCAATGAGGCGCAGAAGCGGAAGTATCTGCCGAAACTGATCTCGGGCGAACATGTCGGCTCGCTCGCGATGTCGGAGCCGGGCGCGGGCTCGGACGTGGTCTCGATGAAGACCCGCGCCGAAAAGAAGGGCGACCGCTTTGTGCTGAACGGCAACAAGATGTGGATCACCAACGGCCCCGAGGCGGACACGCTGGTGGTCTACGCCAAGACCGACGCCAGCGCCGGCCCGCGCGGCATCACCGCCTTCATCATCGAAAAGGGCATGAAGGGATTTTCCACCGCGCAGAAACTCGACAAGCTCGGCATGCGCGGCTCCGATACCTGCGAACTCTTGTTCGAGGATTGCGAGGTGCCGGAGGAGAATGTACTCAGCGAGGTCGGCCGCGGCGCCAACGTCTTGATGAGCGGCCTCGACTATGAGCGCGCGGTGCTGGCGGCGGGCCCGATCGGCATCATGCAGGCCTGCATGGACGTGGTGCTGCCTTACGTGCACGAGCGCAAGCAGTTCGGCGAGCCGATCGGCAGCTTCCAACTGGTGCAGGGCAAGATAGCCGACATGTACACCACGATGAACGCCTCGCGTGCCTATGTCTATGCGGTGGCCAAAGCCTGCGACCGCGGCGAGACCACGCGCGAGGACGCCGCCGGTGCGATCCTCTACGCCGCGGAGAAGGCGACGCAGTGCGCGCTCGACGCCATCCAGCTCCTTGGCGGCAACGGCTATATCAACGACTATCCGACCGGGCGGCTGTTGCGCGACGCCAAACTTTATGAGATCGGCGCCGGCACCAGCGAAATCCGCCGCATGCTGATCGGGCGGGAGCTGTTCGAAAAGACGGCGTAGCTCTTGCTCCTTCTCCCCGCTCTTGCGGGGAGAAGGTTGGGATGAGGAGCTCTCTCAACGCACGTGGTCCCAGTGTGGCGCGACGGCTCCGCCCAGCCTCAAACCCCGCAAGCTTCAATGCATGTGTGGGAGCTGGGTCACACAACAACCGGCAAATCTGTGGTTTGATCCGCTACCGTTCGCGTTGGAGTTGAACCATGAACCAGATGAGCTGGCCGCCGCAGGTGCCGCCACCGCAGCCCTTGCCCGTGCCGCCGCCAATGCCGGTGGCGTTTTCCGGCAGCCGCGGCGAATTCTTTGATCTGGTCAAACGCGGCGCCGGGCTGGAATTCGTCACCCTCGGCTTCTACCGGTTTTGGCTGCTCACCGACATCCGCCGCCATCTCTGGGCCAACACCCATGTCGATGGCGACGCCGCAGAATATACCGGCCGCGGCAAGGAATTGCTGATCGGATTTCTGGTCGCGCTCGCGATCCTGGTGCCGGTCTATCTCGGCTATTTTCTGGTCGGCCTCGAGGCCGAGCATATCCAGGCGTTTGCCAGTATTCCGCTGGTCGCGTTCTTCTATGTGTTCGGGCAGTTTGCGATCTACCGCGCGCGCCGTTACCGGCTGACGCGCACGGTGTGGCGCGGCCTGCGGTTCTGGATGACCGGCTCGGGCTGGATCTATGCCTTGCAGGCGACACTGTGGGGCCTGTTGTCGGCGGTGACGCTCGGGCTGGCGCTGCCGTGGCGCTCGGCCGCGCTCGAACGCTACAAGATGCGCCACACCTTCTACGGCGACCTGCAGGGCAGTTTTGAGGGGCGCGGCTGGGAGTTTTTCAAGCGCGGCTGGTGGCTGTGGCTGCTGGCGCCCGTCGCCATGATGGTGTATCCGCTCGCGCCGTTTATCTACGGGGCCTTCAAGGCGATCGAATGGCGCTGGTGGCTGTCGGGCATCCGGTTCGGCGGCGTGCGTGTGGAATCGTCGTTGCCCAAGAGCGCGCTGATCGGCCTGTACTGGAAAGTCATCGGCTGGATCGTGGTGCTCGGATTGGTGTTCTCGGCCTACCTGGCGCTGGCGGCGGTATTGGTCGCCAGCATGAGCGCCGATTCATTCAGCGAATTTTTCAAGTCGCAGGAATTCGCGAGCAGCATTCCGCTTCTGGCGCTCGCCGGTATCGGCTATCTTGCCTTCGCGCTGGCGATGAATATCGTGATCCGGGTCTATCTGTTGCGTGATCTCTGGGTCAGGGTGCTCGGATCGATCAATGTCAGCGGTATCGAGACAGCCGCCAACGTTTCGGCGCGCGGCGGAATGGCCAACGCGCTGGGCGAAGGATTCGCCGACGGCCTCGATGTCGGCGGCTTCTAAGGCTTCAGAGTCCTGATGGTCATGGATAGCGATACACCAACGCCTGCAAAATCGACCACGCTCGGTTCGGCGACCTATTTCGACGGAACGTCGAGCCGGCGGCGCATGGTGACGCTCCGCCTTGCCGACCGGCTCGCAATCGACGAGGGCGAACAAGCGTTGGCGGCGTGGGCCTACGCCGACATCCGCCGCGCCGACAGTCCGGCCGGTGTGCTGCGCCTGAGCTGCTTGACCGCGCCCGCGCTGGCGCGACTTGAACTTCGCGACAAGGAGCTTGCCAACGAGCTGGTGTCGCGCTGCACCAACATCGATGACCACATGATCGGCCGCCGCGGCGTTGCCGCCATCGTCGGCTGGTCGCTCGCGGCCGCGGCGTCGATCGTCGCCGTGGTGCTGTTCGGACTTCCACTCGCGGCCGATCGCCTCACGCCGCTGGTGCCCGAAGCGTTCGAACGGCGGCTCGGCGATGTCGCAGACAGCCAGGTCAAGACGATGTTCGATGCCAAGGTGTGCGACAATGCCGCCGGGCAGAAGGCCTTCACAAAACTCGTCACCGCGCTTCGCGAATCCGCGGGCCTTGACACCTCGGTGCAGTCGGGCGTGCTGTCGAGCTCGTTGCCGAATGCCTTCGCGCTGCCGGGCGGCAAGGTCTATCTGTTCAACGGATTGTTGGCGAAGGCCGAGAACGCCGACGAGATTGCGGGCGTGCTGGCCCATGAGCTTGGCCATCTCAAGCATCGCGACAGCATGCGCGCAATGATTCACAACGGCGGCACGTCGTTCCTGATCGGATTGTTGTTCGGCGATATCACGGGATCCAGCGCGCTCATCTTCGGCTCGCGCACGCTGGTGACGTCGTCGCATTCACGCGAAGCCGAGAACGACGCCGACAGTTTTGCGATCGACGTCATGCACCGGCTCGGCCGGCCGGCGAAGCCGACCGGGGAATTGCTGCTTCGGGTCACTGGAAAGGAAGGCAAGGGCCTCTCCATCATCTCCACCCATCCCTTGAGCGAGGACCGGCTGGCACGGATGAGCCGGCAAGACCCGCCGGCCAGCGGCCCGCCACTGTTGACATCAGAGGAATGGCGATCGCTGAAATCGATCTGCGACGGCAAATCCTGACCCGCTCTGGCCTACCTGCGGGCGCTCTTCCGTGATCTCGCCGCTTCGATCGGTGCGGGCGCCGCACCGGCCGGCTTCAAGTCCCATACCGCCTGCATGGCCGAGAAGGCCTGCGAGATCATCGGCTCGTGGCGCCGCGACGTCAGGCAGGCGAAACCGAGATCGCAGGTCAGCGCCACCTTGTCGGCAATCACGAAATTCCGTTTGCTCATGACGCGGTCGAGCACGCTGTCGCGGGCGAGACCGAGGCCATTGCCACCTTCGACAAGATCGATCATGGCTTCTTCCTGATCGGCGAAGCCGATGCGCTTCGGCGATGAGCCGATCGGCCGGAACACGTCGTCGAGCAGCCTCCGCTGCGCCGAGTCATGCGGCGTTCCGATCCAGGGCAGGTCGACGAGATCGGCCCAGCCCTTGCCTAGGACCTTGCCGCTCCATTGGCGAGGGGCGATCACGCGGTAGTCGAAGCGCGTCAGCGCCATGAGCTGGAACTTGCCATCGTCGATGGTGCGTTCGGACAGCATCCCTGACGTAAGCAATCCGGCTGGTGTGGTGTCGATGTAGTATCCCACGTCGAGCTCGCCTCTGCCGATCTGCGCCAGCACGTCCTCGGCCATGCCGTAGCGCAAGAAGACTTCGGTCTTCTTCGAGGAGATGGCGAGGCTTCGCACGAACGGACCGAGCCGGATCGACTCGGGGTCGAGGATCGTGCCGACGCGCAGCGTGCCCCGCAGCGATTCGCGCAAGGAATCCGCCGCGGTCCTGAAATCGGCCGACGCCGAGACCGTCCGATGTGCCAGCGGCAGCAGGGCGGCACCCGCCTCCGTCAGGGTAAAGCCGCCCGGCGTCCGGTTGAAAAGCTGCAAGCCGGTGCTCTCCTCCAGGCCCTTCAATTGCAGGCTGACGGCAGGCTGGGTCAGGTGCAGGAGGGTGGCCGCACGCGAAACCGTGCCTTCGCGGGCCACGGTGATGAAGCAGCGCAGAGCCTGGATCCGCGGCAGGTCGTTCATTTGAGAGACTTATAGCAAGCACCCATGACCCCCATTAGACAGGATTTGCTCTTGGAAGTCACAACCTTTCATCAATAAAACTTGGCGTTGTCATTGGAAAAAAGGTGGATAGCCCCGATTTGGGGGCCGAGACGGAATCGGAGCGCGGCCGGTCACTGCGGCAAGTTGTTGACCTTTCGTACCCAGGTGCGCACGTCGGCCAGCACGTCCGGCAGCAGCGCCTTGACCTCCTGAACGGTCATGCCGGGCTTGATCCGGGGATCGTAGAGAAGGTTGAGGAGGTATTGGTCGTAGATATCGAAATAGCCCCTCGACACATTGTCGTTGAACATGGTCCAGGGCACGGTCGAGGTATCGTTGATCGGCCCGAGCGACTGCAGCAATTCCTCATAGGCGCAGTCGAAGAAGACGAAGTCGCCATTGTCGACGGTGAGGATCACGTCGGAATGCTCGATTTCGAATTTCTCGTTCTTGCGAAAGCCGGACAGGCATTGCGGGTCGAGCGAAGAGCGAATCTGGCGCGCCCGCTCGCTGCCGTAGAAGGTCGCGATAGTGCGCTGGAGATCGCGGTCGCGCACCAGCTTGACCTGCACGTTGGCGTCTTCGCTGGTTTCGACCATGGCGATGTTGAGGTGCTGAACATGCGCGGCGATGTCGGCAACGATCTTCGCAAGCTGCGCCTTGCGGTCGGCGCGCGTGCCGTCGGCGAACACCCGCACCGGCCTGTCATATTTGCGGATGCGGTCGACGCGGCCGGCGAGATGATATTCGGCGCCGAAGGCGATCTTCAGAAAGCCCTCGACGATCTCGCTGTCGGTGAAGATCTTTTTCTCGGTGCGCTGACGCTGCGCGATGGCGGGAATATCGGCGAAGGCCGTGCACGGCATGAAGGTTTCGCCGAGTGACGCGGCGCACAGAGCAGCCGCTAGCATCCGTACATACAGGAATCGGCGGGGCGTGCGCATTCCAACAACGCTGCAGCAATTGGCGCGCGCGTGCAAGGCTTGAAAGGCTCGATCACACGCTTGCGCGCATGACACCCAATTCCGGGATGGCGATAGCCTAATTTCTCACGATAACCGGCGTGCCGATGCGGACGCGGCTATAGAGGTCGGTCACGTCCTCATTGGTCATGCGGAAGCAGCCGGACGAGACCGCCTGTCCGATCGTCTCGGGCTCGTTGGAGCCGTGGATGCGGTACAGCGTCGATCCCAGATACATCGCCCGGGCGCCGAGCGGATTGTCGATGCCGCCGGCCATGTGGCGCGGCAGATCCGGCCGGCGCCGGAGCATCTGAGCCGGCGGCGTCCAGCTCGGCCATTCCTTCTTCGCGCTGATGCGGTGGGTTCCGCCCCAGCGGAAGCCGTCCCGGCCGACGCCAATGCCGTAGCGGATCGCCTGGCCGTTGCCGAGAATGAGATAGAGCCGGCGCTCGGCGGTGTTGATGTAGATCGTGCCGGGCGCGTAACCGCCGGGAAAATACACGGTCGTGCGCGGGATCGGGCTCGCTCCGCTGGGCATGCCGGGTCGGAAGAAACCGGGGCCGCCGCCCATGATGTCGCGCGAGTCTTCAAAGAAAAAGAGATTTTGGGCCTGCGCGTGACCGGTCCCCACCAGCATCGTGATTGCTGCAAACAGCAAAGCAAAAGCCCGGATCATTTTTCTCCCTCGCGAAAAAATCTGAATATGCAGGTTGAGACAGGCCATAATTGCGGCGGTCGTGCAAGCAACGAGCCTGTGACCACAGCCATTTTCAGACGCCGCGGTTAAAAAAGGCAACACGCTGGAATCGATGGCTGCATTGTTCCGCTAAACCTTTGACGAAACGTGCGAACAATGTTTGATCGTTAGCGGTTCTTAAGAACAAAGCGCGAAGGGGAATGAGACCATGAACGGTGCGGAAAGTCTGGTGCGGACATTGGTCGCGGGCGGGGTGGACGTCTGCTTCACCAATCCCGGCACCTCGGAGATGCATTTCGTCGCCGCACTGGACCGGGTCGAGGGGATGCGCTGCGTGCTCGGCCTGTTCGAGGGCGTGGTGACGGGAGCTGCCGACGGCTATTACCGCATGAAGGGCACGCCGGCCTCGACGCTGTTGCATCTCGGGCCCGGTCTTGCCAACGGTCTTGCCAATTTGCACAACGCCAAGAAGGCCAATTCCGGCATCGTCAACATCGTCGGCCAGCACGCGACCTACCACATCGGCTACAACGCCCCGCTGACGTCAGACATCGAAGGGTTGGCGCGGCCGATGTCGTCCTGGGTGCGGACCTCGCCGGATGCCAAATCCGTTGCCGCCGATGGCGCGGCCGCGATCGCCGCCGCCAGGAGTTCGCCGCCGCAGATTGCCACGCTGATCCTGCCCGCCGACACTGCCTGGAACGAGGCCGACGGCATCGCGCTGGCGCCGGCGGAAAGCCAGCGCGCCAATTATTCCGCACAGGCCGTCGACAATGCCGCCAAGGTTTTGCGCAACGGCGGCGCGTCGACGCTGTTGCTGATGACCGGCAGCGCGCTGACCGAGCAGGGGTTGGCGCTGGCTGCCCAGATCGCGGGCAAGACCGGCTGCAAGGTGATGGGCCAGACCTACAATCCGCGCATGGCGCGCGGTCGGGGCCGGTTCGCGATCGACCGCATCCCTTACGTGATCGAGCAGGCGCTGCCGATACTGAAGGATTTCAAGAACATCGTACTGGTCGAGGCCAACGACCCCGTGGCGTTCTTCGCCTATCCGAACAAGCCGAGCATGCTGAAGCCGCAGGGCTGCGAGGTCCACCGCATGACCACCGGCGCGGAAAATTCCGTTGCCGCGCTGGAAGCGCTGGCTGGCGCACTGCACGCGCACCCGCAGGACCGGCAGCCGCAAAAGATGGTCGAAATCGCCAAACCGACCGGTGCGCTGACGCACGCCTCGATCGCGCAGGCGATTGCGATGGCGATCCCGGAAAACGCCATCGTGGTCGATGAATCCATCACCACCGGCCGCGGCTTCTTTCCGCCGACGGCCGCTGCCGCCCCGCACGACTGGCTGCAGAACATGGGTGGCTCGATCGGCTTCTCGACCCCGGTCGCGACCGGTGCCGCGGTGGCATGCCCGGATCGCAAGGTGATCTGCATGGTCGGCGACGGCAGCGCGATGTACACGCTGCAATCGCTGTGGACGCAGGCGCGCGAAGGCCTCAACGTCGTCACGATCGTATTCGCCAATAAGATCTACCAGATTCTTCGCGGCGAATTCGACGGCGTCGGCGCCGGCGAGCCGGGGCAGCGCGCGCAGGATATGCTCAAGATCGATCGTCCCGACCTCGACTTCGTGGCGCTTGCCAAGGGCATGGGCGTGCCGGGCCGCGCGGTCGCCAATGCCGACGACTTCAACAAGGCGCTGGCGGAAGCCGTGGCCGAACCGGGGCCGCGGCTGATCGAAGTGCAGATGTAGGGAACGACCATCGAAAGTTTTGAGCTAGCCGGAATGCCGCAATTATGAAATCGTCATTGCGAGCGTAGCGAAGCAATCCAGAAAGCCAGGAAACAAGACTGGATTGCTTCGTCGCTTCGCTCCTCGCAATGACGGTGCGGAGGCCAGATGCAGACTGAACTGGAGAAGGTCGTCACCGCACTTCGCGAGTTTTATGCATGCGAAACCTTCCTGCTCGAACGGGATGTCGGCGAGCGCGCGCTGACGCACCGGCTGGCGGTGCAGTTCGAAAAGCACTTCCCGGGCTGGGAGGTCGATTGCGAATACGACCGGCTCGGCGACCGTACGCTGCGGCTGCCGCACGGATCCACCGTCTCGACCGACGATCACCTCGCAAAATCCATCTATCCCGACATCGTGGTGCACCAGCGCGTCATTCCCAACAATCTGCTCGCGGTCGAGGTGCGCAAATCGGCCAATCACCAGCCGCTCGAACATGACCAGCACAAGCTGCGCGCGCTGACCGATCCGCACTTGTGGTTCGCCTACTGGATCGGCGTGCTGCTGACGCTGGGCAAGACCCACGTCGCGATGTCGGAGGTCTATACCAGCGGCGTTCTCGACCAGGCCCTGTCCGGCTGGTTCGCGCAGCGACTGAAGGATGCAGGGCTAAGCGCAGGTTGAAGTCCGCGAAGGGAGATTTTTGATGACGCTCAGTCGATCGATCCTGACCATCGCATTTGTCGCCGTCGCACAGCACGCTCTGGTGCAGCAGGCCGCTGCGCAAGCTTCCGCGCCCGATCTGGAAGCCATTCTGGCCCATCCCAAAATCGCCAAGACGCTCGACGACATCAAGGCTGACGACGAGCGGACCTTCACCGAGCAGAAGCGCATCACCGAAATTCCGGCGCCGCCGTTCAAGGAAAAAGTCCGTGCCGAATATTTTCAGAACCGGATGCAGGAGCTCGGCTTCAAGAATGCGTCGATCGACGCCGAAGGCAATGTGATCGCGCTACGCAAGGGCAGTGGCGGTGGCCGGCCCAAGCTCGTGGTTTCCGCGCATCTCGACACGGTGTTTCCCGAAGGCACCGACGTCACGGTGAAGGAAAAGGACGGCGCGATCGTAGCGCCAGGCATCGGCGACGATTCACGCGGTCTTGCGACATTGCTGTCGTTGATCAAGGTGATGAACGAAAACGCGATCGCGACCGTCGGCGACATCCTGTTCGTCGGCACCGTCGGCGAGGAAGAGCTCGGCAATCTGCGCGGCGTGAAGGCGCTGTTCCGCGATCACGCCGATATCGACGGCTTCATCTCGATCGACGGGCTCGGCATCACCCGCGTCGTCAACCAGGCGACCGGCAGCCATCGCTACGAGTTCATCTTCAAGGGCCCGGGCGGGCACTCGTTCCAGGAGTTCGGACTGCCGAGCGCGACGCATGCGATGGGCCGGGCGATCGCGAAAATTTCCGAGCTGCAGCCGCCGTCAGATCCCAAGACCACGTTTACCGTCGGCACCGTGACCGGAGGTACCTCGGTCAACGCCATCGCCGCAGAAGCGCGGATGGCCGTCGACATGCGCTCGAATTCGACCGAGGAACTGCTCAAGCTCGAGGCCCGGCTGCTCGAACTCGTGAAGGAAGCGGTGGCGGATGAGAACGCGCGCTGGAAGTCCGACAAGATGACGGTCGAGGCAAAACTGATCGGCGACCGGCCGGCGGGCATTGTCGCGATGGATTCGCCGATCGTGCAGGCGACCCAGCGCGCGGTCTCCGCGGTCACCAAGGGGCCGCGGCCGACCTTTGCCGGCTCGTCCACCGATTCCAACATCGCGATGTCGCTCGGCATCCCTGCCGTCACCATTGGCGGCGGCGGCGAGGGCGGCAACTGGCACTCGCGCAACGAATGGTACAAGCCAACCAACGCCTGGTACGGCCCGCAGAACGCCCTGTTGACCGTCCTGATACTGACCGGGCTCGACGGCGTGACCAAACCGGCGCTTGCAGTGCGAAACGCTGTGAAATAGCGGCCGAACTGTCCCCAGCACCGTTAACCATGCCCCCGATTGGACAAATTGTCGGCCAATTGCGGCCAAAGCGGTAACGGAACATCGTTCCCCAGTAGTTCTACGTGCGTAGGGGATGTGGCATGGCGTACAGGATCGTGGCGGAACGCAAGGACGAGACCGTCAGGATGGACCGAAGCAGCATGCTGGTGGCGGTCGCCAAAGCGCGGGTCTGGGCCAGCGAGGGATGGAAGGTCACCATCATCGTCGGCGACGAAAACGAGGTCGCACCGGCCGACGCGCGCCGGCTTTCCTTCGTCTGATCGAAGATTCGTGGCCGTCTCTCCGACGGCCTACAAATTGAGTGGAACCGGGAACCCGGGCCGACGTTACACCTGCGGGCAGGCTTTTTGGAGCAATGCCATGCGGTGGCGGTCTGCATCCACAGGCGCCGACGAGATGCGCGGCACCAGCGATAATGAGTTCTCTTACGCAACCGGATGGACCATCAGCGGACTAGCGACGCTGGGCACCATCGTGGCGATATGGGTGCTCGGGATCTGACTTAGGCTATCTCTGTGCGACCCGCGTGCTGCCGGTCACGAGGAAGCCTGCCTTGTCCGGTTAACAGGACGCACCATCGTCGGCGCTGCAGCATCACGTAGTTGATCTCCTGAACCAGAACGAAAAAAAGACCGCCCCTTGGGCGGTCTTTTTTTCGTTGTTCTGAGAGAAGGGCTGGCGGGTCATGCCCGAGCAAATGGATTACGCCGTCGATAGGCGCAGACCCCGATGCCCGCCAAGGCAACGATCATCATCATCCAGGTCGACGGTTCAAATACCGAGAGACGTGCTCGATCTGACTGCCGAGCGGCTTCACATCAATGGCCGATCGTTCGTCGCCACGCGGCGGATTTTACTGGTTCGCACGCCGTGTGCCGGATCTTGCCGGATTGCGTGAATCGGAAATGCGTTCTCATGATCCTTCCGTCGTAACCGCGATAATCCAGTGCAATGCCGTCCACCTCCGGGATCAACACGTCAATGGCGAACGCGTTGTTTCCCGCCTTGGCGAGTCGTGGCCGCCAATATCGCTCCATGTCCGATCGGCCATTGAATCGGCCGTCCTCACAGCATTCGACGGTGGCGGCATCGTCATACAAGTCCAATAGCGCATCGAGGCGTCGCTGCTTACAGGCGTCGATCCAGCCAACGACAACATCGATCGCATCGAAGCGATTATTCGCATTTGTCATGTCAGATCCTCCTTCGAATAATTAACGGCAAAGCAAATGAACACGTTGTGAACCAGGCGTTCAGATGCGGTTGGGGGTTCCGCACACCGAAGCATCGGCCGCTCCTAAACGCATTTTCGCCAAACTGTTATCGGCTTCTGACTGCGGGGCAGGACCGTTAAATCGGAGTTCTGCATGCTCAAACAAATTCTTGTTGCGTCTGTCCTTGTTGTAACCGGGTCGATCGCTTCGGAAGCCCGTCCTTCCCGTACCGCTCAAATACCCGAATGCAATGTGACGATGCCTTGCGACTTCTCGTTTTCGCAACCCCGTCGTGAGCGGATTAGTTCTTACACACATCAAGCGACCGCACAGAGTTACCGTCGCGAATTGGCGGGCGTGAGTGTCGATCGCGGTCAAACGGTCGGCGGTCGTCCGGCCGGTTGTCCCCGCTCGTTCTGCGGCTGCGGCGCGTCTATACGTGTTTTCGGCCGGATCGTGCCTGGTCTAAATCTCGCATCCAACTGGCTGCGCTTTCCACGAACATCGCCAGCACCCGGAATGGTCGCTGCGCGGCGTGGGCACGTTTTCGTTCTAGAGCGACATGTCGAAGGTGATACGTGGATGGCATACGATGCAAACTCGGGCGGCCGCGCAACGAGAATCCATGCACGCTCGTTACGGGGGTACACGGTTGTTAACCCGCATGCTGCTTGAATAGTGGTTCAATCCCCTGTGAAATCCGATAGCGCGGTTGTGCCAGAATTGGCGCAGCCGCGCTGGCTAAAACGAAAAGGTCCTGGAACGAGTAATCGGCGCCATTTAATTCATTGGGATTGGCATTTGGCCGAACTTGATATCGACGCGATCGTCGCCACGCTAAATGCGGCTGCACTGGATCCCGCGGCGCCATAGCGCGATAGGAACGAAAATCTGCGAGCCGCATTGGACCGTGTGTCGCACATCCCCGATGCGACATTAACTGAAAGGACCTCAGCGCCGCCGCTGGGGCCCTTTCTGCTGATGGCCTGCAACAAGGGCTCCGCTGCGAACGCGGGACGCGCCTTTAAAACGCCCGGCGCCGCGGCGGCGGACCGGCTTGCGGGTGGCGCGCACGGGTGAGCTCGGAAATAGCGATCAGCGCGGCGCCCGCGATGATGGTGATGGCCGCCATCACAAGAAGGGTTGTAAGCATGGTTCGCTCCCGGAAAGTGCCGCCACCACGACGCCCCGAGAATCGAGTTCCGGCAAGACGGGCAAACTACGGGCCGCGGCTTATTGGCGAAAGCAAGCAGCCTGCTCGATGAGTCTGCTGCCGGGCAGACGGCGATCCGGCACGGGATTTCAATGGCCCTCGTGAACGAGGACCACGGGCATGCCAACACGACGACGCATCAAGCATGAGAAGACCTTCGAAGAGCGGCTGGCGGAAGAGGCCAAGCGCTTCAGAGAGGCGGCAAGGGAGGCACAGCCCGGCATGGCCCGGGAACTGCTCTTGCGGCGGGCGCGACAGATGGAAGCCGCATCTCGGCTAAACGAATGGCTCCGCTCGCCCGGCATGAGGGCGCCGGAGTAAGGCCGCCTGGGCTGCGCCTCTCTCTTCCTGTGGCGGCTGCAACGGACGTCTCAAGGGGAACAGGACGTTCTTGACACGGTTGCCCCGTCAGAGGAGGTGCCCATGACCGAAAAGCCCACGCATGAACAGCTCGAGGAATTGAAGAGGCTCAGCCGGGAGGCCCGCGTTCCCGATCAGTCCGAAATCGTGACCTCGAAGGAAGAGGCCGAAATTCGCATCCGCGACCTGAAGGAAAAAGCCCACATCGAATAGGTAAGCCGATTTCGATGCGCCTACACGCGTCACGCTGGTGACGCGGCTATCCGCCGAATAGGCGGGTACCAAAAGACAAAAGCCCCGATTTACGGGGCTTTGGAATGGTGGACGCACAAGGGATCGAACCTTGGACCTCTCCCGTGTGAAGGGAACGCTCTCCCGCTGAGCTATGCGTCCGGGAAATGTGGGCGAAGAATGAGCCCGGTCAGAGCCCGCGATTTACGAAGGACGAGCCCATAGTGTCAAGCGATCAGTCGGGCCGTGACCTCGCGTTTTCGCGCGGGGACGGGGAATTACGCCCCCTGCTGGCGGGCCCGCGAAGCGTGCGACTGCAGCGCGCGGATGCGCTCGGCCAGCGTCCCGCCGCCTTCCGACATGGCGGGGGCGGCACCGGCGACGTCGTTGGCGGGTTTGGCCGGCACTTTCGGCACGGCCGGTTCCGCCGCCAGCATGGCCTCGATCGCCGAATTCGGTCCCTCGAGCTGCATCGCGAGTTTTGCAACTTCGGCCGCGATGTCGTTGATGCGCTCGCGGAGCAGCGCGTTCTCCATGCGCTCGGTCGCCCAGGAGCTTTCGGCCTGCTGCTGGATCGCGTTGATGTCGCGCTGCAGTTTGGCGCGCTCGTCGCGGGCGATGCGAAGCTGCTCTTCCAGAGCCGCCTTCTCGGTGCGCAATTTTTCCACGGTCGGCGACTTGCCGCCGCTCATGCCTGCGATCTCCTCGCGCAGTTCGCGCGCGGTGCGTTCAGCGTTTTCGTTCGCCTGCCGGAGCTGATTGTTCTCGTATTCGCGCTCAGCCAGGATCTTGCCTTGCGTCGCCAGCCGCGCTTCGAGGTCGTTGACGCGGTTGCCGAGCATCTCGGCTTCCTTGACCTGGACGATCAATTGCCGGTCGAGATCGGTGACGCGCTGGCTCAAATTTTCGACACGGCTGCGCGCTTCCGTCAATTCGCGCGTCGCATGCTCGGACTCGGCGCGCTCCTGCGCGAGGCGGGTCTGGGTTGCCGAAAATTCCTTTTCAGCGTCGCCGACGCGGCCCTTCAGTTCCTCGATCTGCGTGCGCACCGTGACCAGCTCGACCTGGCGGCTGTCCGCCATCATCGAACGGTCGTTCAATTCGTGATTGATCCTGGCGAGTTCGGCCTGCTTGTCGGTCAGCGCCTGCTCGGCGTTGCGCAACAGCTCGGTCTTGGCCGCGAATTCCTCTTCGGTGGCGCGTAGCTGCTCCTTCATCGCCTTCTCGCGCGCTTCGAGCGCAAAGATCGTGGCGTTCTTTTCGCCGAGCTCGATCTTCATGCGATTGATCGCATCGCTCTTCTTGCCGAGTTCGGCGAGTTGGCTGGTGGTCTTGTTCTTGAGCTGCTCGACGCTCATTTCGAGCCGCCGCGCCGACATGGCGAATTCCGCGCGCAACTGATCCTTGTCGGCCTGGATTTCGGCCATCGACAGCGGCGTCGCCGCCTCCAGCCGCCGGGTCGTCAGCCGCACCGCGCGGTTATGCACCAGCGGCACGATCATCAGGCCGAACAACATCGAGACCAGAAAACCGATCGCCAGATACATGATCGGCTCGATCATGGATGGTTACTCCACACAGACAGGGAATCGTTAATCACATTGCCACGCCAGCCCGACCCTGCGCCAGCCCGATGCCGCGTTAACCTGAATCCATCCGGGGAGATCCGGGGAGACTTGGCGTCTGTGCTTGAAGCTGGGCTTAGAATGGGTTCCAGGTCGCCCGTGGGGTATATTTGAGATACCCGACATTGGCGCCGAGCCTTAAGCCGATGCCGGAACGGATCGGCACCAGCACGATGTTGTTGGCGGTCAGCGCGGTCATTCCGAAGCCACCGACGATATAGGCGGAGCCGTCGATGCCGACGAAGCGCTGATAGATCGCATTGGTGGCGGGCAGGTTGTAGACCAGCGTCATGGTGCGCGCGCCGTCGCCGCCCCAGTCGAAGCCGACCGACGGCCCCTGCCAGTAGACACGCAAGTCGCCGGCATTCTTGGTGTAGAGCGTGCCTTCGCCGTAGCGCAGGCCCGCCACAAAGGCGCCTGAGCCTTCCTCGCCGAGCACATAGCCATTGGGCAAGCCCCATTGGCTCACCGCCCGTTCGATGACCGAAGCGAGGCCGCGCGAGACGTTGCCGAAGAACTTGTGCCCGGCCGACACCAACTCCTCGGGCCCGAAAGTCTCGGGACCCGGCTGCCGCTGTGGTGGCGGGTAAGGTCCGCCCGGTGGGGGCGGATAAGGCCCTCCCGGCGGCGGCTGCTGCGCAGAAGCTGGCACGGTCCAGCACATCAGCGCGGCGAACGTCACCGCGGCAAGGCGTGAAGCAAACGTCATGAAAGAACCCCTGGCATCGAATTCTGGCCGCCGCCTTAACCTGACGCCAACAAGCATGGCTCTAGGTTGCGCCCAGTGTCCCCTCGACTCGCATGTTATCGGCACCAACTATGACGGCACAACGGCAGGAAAGATACGGTTCGCGCCCCCAAATGGCCGCTTTTGCCTTATTGGCAAGTTTTTTTTGCGTAGCCAGCCTTGATTTCGCCGCGCGCGCCGCGACCACCGAGCGGGTGGTGGTGAACCGCTATTCCGGACTCGCCATCGGAGGCTTCGATCCCGTCGCCTACTTTACGGAATCCATGGCCATCGAGGGCTTACCCGATTTCGAGGCTCGCGAAGCCGGCGCCGTCTGGCGTTTCCGCAACCAGGGCAATCGCGCTTCTTTCGTCGCGCATCCGGATATCTACGGGCCTCAGTTCGGCGGCTATGATCCGGTCGACCTGGGGCGAGGGGTTACCTATGCAGGCAACCCGCGCTTTTGGGTGGTTGCGGGCCAGCGGCTCTATTTGTTCGGCCGCGAGGACAACCGCGATGCGTTCGCCGCCGAACCGGCGCGTTTCGTCGAGGAAGCCACCGCACGTTGGCCGGCGCTCGAGCGAGGGCTAGCGCAGTAGCTTCCATTTGGCCGGCACTGTTCCCGCGGTCGCTGCGCTCGCCCGGGTTACAGGCCCCGCGTTCAGGGCGTCGCCTTCGGATCGCCCCAGGCGATGAATTCGGGAACGATGAAGCCCGTCCGTCCCGTGCCAAATTGCAGGGCGGCGCCGGTTGAATCCGTGATCTTGCCGCCGGCGGCCGCGACGACGGCATGGCCCGCGGCCACGTCCCATTCCGAGACCGGCGACAGCCGGGGATAGATATCGACGGAGCCTTCGGCCACCCGGCCCAATTTGACCGCCGAGCCAAGCTCGCACCGCACGGCCCCCGGTCTTGCGGCAATAAAGGCTTCGGTCCTGGCGTCGCCATGCGAGCGGCTGACCGCCACGGTCCATGGCTGACCGCGCGGCGGGCAGGGGCGGGTACGTATAGGCTCGACGAGCGGCTTGCCCTTGCGGAGCGTCAGCCGCTCCGCGCCGCGTCCGACAATGCCGCGCCAGATCAGCCCGAGCGCAGGTGCGCTGATAATGCCAAGCAGCGGCGTCCTCCGGGTCACCAGCGCCAGGTTGACGGTGAATTCGTTGCGGCCGGCGACGAATTCCTTGGTGCCGTCGAGCGGATCGATCA
Source organism: Bradyrhizobium sp. AZCC 1578 (assembly GCF_036924675.1). Lineage (NCBI taxonomy): Bacteria > Pseudomonadati > Pseudomonadota > Alphaproteobacteria > Hyphomicrobiales > Nitrobacteraceae > Bradyrhizobium > Bradyrhizobium sp. AZCC 1578. The sequence goes on along the minus strand of NZ_JAZHRZ010000001.1, from coordinate 2,713,179 downwards.
GGAAGAAGCTTTCCATATAGGGAAACGCGGACGTTTGGACGCGCTCCTCCGAGAGCGCAGGTATTTCGGGCACTACCTGGGCAAGGCCCTGAGCGATGATTCGGTCGGCCGCCAGATCGGCCTCCGTTACCGGCGAGCCGTCGGCCTTGCCGTCGACCTTCATGGCGGAACGGTTGACCGCAAGGATGGCGGCGCCGGCCCGGATCACGATCTCGGTCAGCGGTTCGATCAGCACTGCTGCGGCCTCGCGATCGAGCGCGGGCGGACGTGCCTCATTCATGAGCTCGGCCCATTTGCTGTTCGTCCTGCCTTACCATTGCCGCCCCCTGCTGGCAGCACGGGGCTGCGCAGTGTATCAAACCGATAAGCACGCGTGATTCGTAACGGTCCGCCAGCAATTTGTGACCCGGCGGCTTTCCAGGAACCCATGATGTCTGGCACTTCATCTCCCGGTCCGGCTCCCGATACCCTCGAACTTGCGGCGCTGTTGTGTTCGCGAGTCTGTCACGATCTCATCAGCCCGGTTGGCGCGATCGTCAATGGGCTTGAGGTGCTTGACGACAACCCGAAGCCCGAAGACCGCGATTTCGCGCTTGATCTGATCCGCAAGAGCGCCAAGACCGCCTCCGCACGGTTGCAGTTCTGCCGCCTGGCGTTCGGCGCTGCCGGATCGGCGGGCGCGCAGATCGATCTCGGCGATGCCCAGACCATGGCACGCGGCCACATCGAGGACGGCAAGATCGCCATCACCTGGAATCTGCCGCGGCTGTTGCTGCCGAAGAACCGCGTCAAGCTGCTGTTGAACATGCTGATCATCGCGCAGCAAACGATCCCGCGCGGCGGCACGCTGACGATCGATCCGATCGGCGACGGCGAGACGATGGGTTTTCGCGTCACGTCTTCGGGCCTCAACGCGCGCGTGCCGCAGAACATCGCCAATCTCGTGAGCGCGAGTTCGACGGCGACCGTCGACGCGCATGCGGTGCAGCCTTACTATACGCGGCTGTTGGCGCAGGCCTGCGGGCTGAGCGTGACGCTTGCACCCGACGGGGAAAAAGTGCTCGTTACTGCTTCCTGAGCGCGGCGCAGCGCCGACACGGTTAACCAACGGTTGAAAACAGGCGGCAGAATTCATTTCTGCCGTCTTATCTCTTTGTTGATCCCGTTCTTTTCCATTTGCTCAACCAATATTAAACGCTTTGCATAGAAGCTGGCCCTGTTCCGTAAGGCGCGTCGATGTCGCGTGCCGGTGCGTACGAAGGCCAGTTTCATGGATGATTTGTTGCGGGAGTTCCTGACCGAGACCAGCGAGAGCCTGGATACGGTCGACAATCAGTTGGTGCGGTTCGAGCAGGACCCGAGCGACGCGAAGATTCTGGATAACATCTTCCGCCTGGTCCACACCATCAAGGGCACCTGCGGTTTCCTGGGCCTGCCGCGACTGGAAGCCCTGGCCCATGCCGGCGAGACCTTGATGGGCAAATTCCGCGACGGCATGCCGGTCAAGGCCGAAGCCGTGACGCTGATCCTGTCGAGCATCGACCGCATCAAGGAGATCCTCGCAGGTCTGGAAGCGACCGAGACCGAGCCCGAGGGCACCGACGAAGATCTGATCGAGAAGCTGCATGCGATGGCCGAAGGTGGTCACCATGCGGCGGCAGCGCCGCCCGAGCCCGTGCCCGCGCCCGTCGTGGCGGCGCCGCCGGCTCCACCCGCGATGACCAAGGGCACGCTGGTCGAGCAGGTGCTGGAACGCCCGTTGCGTCCGGGCGAAGTCTCGCTCGACGACCTCGAGCGCGCCTTCCGCGAGACCGCGACCGAAGCCGCGCCGGCACCCGTCGCCAAGGCTGCGCCGGCGCCGGAGGTTAAGGAAGCCAAGGAAACCGCCAAGGAAACGGCGAAGGCAAAGCCGGCCAAGCGCGCCGCCGCCGTCGAAGTCGACGGCGAGGTCGCCGACAAGATCGCCAACCAGTCGATCCGCGTCAACGTCGACACCCTCGAACATCTGATGACGATGGTTTCCGAGCTGGTCTTGACCCGCAACCAGCTCCTGGAAATCTCCCGCCGCAACGAGGACACCGAGTTCAAGGTGCCGCTGCAGCGGCTCTCCAACGTCACCGCCGAGCTGCAGGAAGGCGTCATGAAGACGCGGATGCAGCCGATCGGCAATGCCTGGCAGAAGCTGCCGCGCATCGTGCGCGACCTCTCCGGCGAACTCGGCAAGCAGATCGAACTGGAGATGCACGGCGCCGACACCGAGCTCGACCGCCAGGTGCTCGATTTGATCAAGGATCCGTTGACGCACATGGTGCGCAACTCCGCCGACCACGGCCTGGAGACCCCGGCCGAGCGGCTCGCGGCCGGCAAGGGCGAGCAGGGCACCATTCGGCTCTCCGCCTATCACGAGGGCGGCCACATCATCATCTGCATCGCCGACAATGGCCGCGGGCTGAACACCGAGCGGATCAAGGCCAAAGCGCTGCAGAACGGTCTCGTCACCGAGGCCGAACTGGAGAAGATGACCGAAGCCCAGATCCACAAGTTCATCTTCGCGCCGGGCTTCTCCACCGCCGCCGCCGTCACCTCGGTCTCCGGCCGCGGGGTCGGCATGGACGTGGTGCGCACCAATATCGACCAGATCGGCGGCACCATCGACATCAAGAGCGTGGCCGGCGAAGGCTCTTCCGTCACCATCAAGATCCCGCTGACCCTGGCGATCGTCTCGGCCCTGATCGTGGAAGCCGCCGGCGACCGCTTTGCGATCCCGCAATTGTCGGTGGTCGAGCTGGTGCGCGCCCGCGCCAACTCCGAACACCGCATCGAGCGCATCAAGGACACCGCGGTCTTGCGGTTGCGCAACAAGCTGTTGCCGCTGATGCACCTGAAGAAGCTGTTGAAGATCGACGACGGCTCGTCCAGCGACCCCGAGAACGGCTTCATCGTGGTGACGCAGGTCGGCAGCCAGACCTTCGGCATCGTGGTCGACGGCGTGTTTCACACCGAAGAAATCGTGGTCAAGCCGATGTCGACCAAGCTGCGGCACATCGACATGTTCTCCGGCAACACCATTCTGGGCGATGGCGCCGTGATCATGATCATCGACCCCAACGGGATTGCCAAGGCGCTCGGCGCCTCCGGCGCCTCGGCCCATGAGATGGCCGACGAGGCCTCCGCGGCGCATGCCATGTCCGGCGAGCAGCTCACCTCGCTGCTCGTGTTCCGCGCCGGCTCCTCGCAGCCCAAGGCGGTGCCGCTCGGCCTCGTCACCCGGCTGGAAGAGATCGCCACCGACAAGATCGAGCTCTCCAACGGCCGCTATATGGTGCAGTACCGCGACCAGCTCATGCCCTTGGTGCAGATGGCCGGCGTCACGGTCCAGCGCACCGGCGCGCAGCCGATCCTGGTGTTCGCCGACGACGGCCGCTCGATGGGGCTCGTGGTCGACGAGATCATCGACATCGTCGAGGAGCGGCTGCACATCGAGGTCGCCGGCCAGCAGGACGGCATTCTGGGTTCCGCCGTGATCAAGGGCCAGGCCACCGAGGTGATCGACGTCGGCCACTTCCTGCCGATGGCGTTTGCCGACTGGTTCTCGCGCAAGGAGATGCGGGCCTCCTCGACCGCGCAATCGGTGCTCTTGGTCGACGACTCCGCCTTCTTCCGCAACATGCTGGCGCCGGTCTTGAAAGCCGCCGGCTACAAGGTGCGGGTCGCCGTCAACGCCCAGGAGGGGCTCTCGGCGCTGCGCTCGGGCCAGACCTTCGACGTGGTGCTGACCGACATCGAGATGCCCGACATGAACGGCTTCGAGTTCGCGGAAGTCATCCGCGCCGACAACAATCTGGGCGCGCTGCCGATCATCGCGCTGTCCTCGCTGGTGTCGCCGGCGGCGATCGAGCGCGGGCGGCAGGCCGGCTTCCACGACTACGTCGCCAAGTTCGACCGCCCCGGCCTGATCGCGGCGCTGAAGGAACAGACCGCCGAGACCCGGCGCGCAGCCTAAGCAAGCCTGGCCGGGGCATTAAGGAAGTTAGACCATGACAACCAAGACCGAGACCATCGAGGGCACCGTGGCCGAATACGTCACCGCCGTGATCGGCGGGCAATTGTTCGGCCTGCCGATCTCCCGCGTCCAGGACGTGTTCATGCCGGAACGGCTGACGCGGGTGCCGCTGTCCTCCGCCGAGATCGCCGGCGTGCTCAATCTGCGCGGCCGCATCGTCACCGTGGTCGACATGCGCGCCCGGCTCGGCTTGCCGAAGAACGACGACGGCAAGCCGCCGATGGCGGTCGGCGTCGACTTGCGCGGCGAGTCCTACGGCCTGTTGATCGACCAGATCGGCGAGGTGCTGCGGCTGCCCGACAATGGCCGCGAGGAAAACCCCGTCAACCTCGACCCCCGCTTCGCCAAGCTCGCCGGCGGCGTGCACCGCCTCGACGGCCAGCTCATGGTCGTCCTCGACGTCGATCGCGTTCTCGAAATCATGCCTGACCTGATGGCGGCATGAAAATCCAACCCGGTACGGAAACATCCCTCTTGGGAATTGATGTAAGTGGAGGCCTAAAATGAAAACATGTCTGGTCGTTGATGACTCGAGCGTCATCCGAAAGGTCGCGCGACGTATCCTCGAAGGTCTCGACTTTCAGATCGTCGAGGCCGAGGACGGCGAGAAGGCGCTTGAAGTCTGCAAGCGCGCGATGCCCGAGGCGGTTCTGCTCGACTGGAACATGCCGGTCATGGACGGCTACGAGTTCCTCGGCAATCTGCGCCGTATGCCCGGTGGCGACGCGCCCAAGGTGGTGTTCTGCACTACCGAAAACGACGTCGCACACATTGCGCGTGCGCTGCATGCCGGCGCCAATGAATACATCATGAAGCCGTTCGACAAGGACATCGTCACCGCGAAGTTCCAGGAAGTCGGCTTGATCTGATCTCTATGTGATCCCGGCGGCTCGACGGCCATCGGCGTTGGTTTTGCAAGTGTGCCGCTTGAGTTGGGTCGGGTGAAGTAATGAGTGTTGCGTTAACGAAGTCTCCGCCGCCAATCTCGACAAGGCAAGACAAGCTGCGCGTGATGGTGGTCGACGACTCCGTGGTGATCCGCGGGATGATCTCGCGCTGGATCGGCGCCGAGCCGGACATGGAGGTCTCCGCCTCCCTGCGCACTGGCCTCGACGCCGTCAACCAGATCGATCGCATCAAACCCGATGTCGCCGTGCTCGATATCGAAATGCCGGAGCTCGACGGCATTTCGGCGCTGCCCCAGTTGCTTGCGAAAAAGCGCGACCTCGTCATCATCATGGCGTCGACGCTGACCCGCCGCAATGCGGAGATCAGCTTCAAGGCGCTCTCGCTCGGCGCCGCCGACTACATTCCAAAGCCGGAGAGCACGCGCGAGGCCACCGCTGCCGAGACGTTCCACCACGATCTGATCCAGAAGATTCGCCATCTGGGCGCCAGGGCCCGCCGCCGTGCGTCGCCGGGCGCGAGCCCGGCTCCGGCACCAGCCGAGCGGGTGCGCGAGGTATCCGTTCATCCGGTCGCCGCACCGGTTCCGCAACTGCCATTGGCGCGCCGGCCCTTCAGCATGCTGGCGCCGCGTGTGCTTCTGATCGGCTCGTCGACCGGCGGCCCGCAGGCGCTGATGACGCTGGTCGCCGACATCGGCCCGGTGATCGATCGTTTTCCGGTGCTGATCACCCAGCACATGCCGCCAACCTTCACCACAATTCTCGCCGAGCATCTGGCACGAGCGAGCCGCCGGACGGCGCATGAGGCCGTTGACGGCGAGATCGTCAAGCCCGGCCGGATCTATCTTGCGCCGGGCGGCCGCCACATGCGCGTCGTGCGCCATGGCGCGGACGCCACGATCGCGCTTGACGACGGGCCGCCGGTGAATTTCTGCAAGCCTGCGGTGGACCCGCTGTTCAACTCCGCCATCGACGTCTGGCAGGGCGGCATCATGTCGGTGATTCTGACCGGCATGGGCTCCGACGGCATGCGTGGCGGCAAGGAGATCGTCGCCGCCGGCGGCAGCGTGATTGCCCAGGACGAAGCGACCAGCGTGGTGTGGGGCATGCCGGGCGCGGCCGCCAATGCAGGTATTTGCGCGGCGGTTCTGCCGCTCAATCAGATCGCGCCAAAACTGGTTCGGTTGTTTTCGGGAGATCGTTCGTGACGCCTTCAGACTATGAGTATCTGCGTAAGCTTCTGAAAGAGCGCTCCGGGCTCGATCTTTCGGCCGACAAGCAATATCTGGTCGAAAGCCGGCTGCTGCCGTTGGCCCGCAAGTCCAGCCTGCCGGGCATTTCCCAACTCGTCGAGAAGATGAAGGGCGGGGCCAACACGCTGACGGCGGAGGTGGTCGAGGCGATGACCACCAACGAGACGTTTTTCTTCCGCGACAAGATTCCGTTCGATCATTTGCGGGAAGGGGTCATTCCGGCGCTGGTGCAGGCGCGCGCGGCCCGCCGGTCGTTGCGCATCTGGTGCGCGGCTTCCTCCACCGGGCAGGAACCGTATTCGATCGCGATGTGCCTGAAGGAGGCGGGACCCCTGCTGTCCGGTTGGCGTACCGAGATCGTCGCGACCGACCTGTCGCAGGCGGTGCTGGAAAAATCGAAGGCCGGTATCTTCAGCCAGTTCGAGGTGCAGCGCGGATTGCCGATTGGGTTGCTGGTGAAGTATTTCACCCAGAACGGCGAACTCTGGCAGATCAATGCCGAGATCCGCGGCATGGTGCAGCACCGTCAGCTCAATTTGCTGCAGGACTTCTCCCATCTCGGCGTGTTCGACGTCATCTTCTGCCGCAACGTGCTGATCTATTTCGATCAGAATACCAAGGCTAACATCTTCGAGCGGCTCTCCCGGATGCTGGAGCCCGATGGCGTGCTGGCACTGGGCGCAGCCGAATCGGTGGTCGGCATCACCAACAGCTTCAAGCCCTATCCGGAGCGACGCGGACTTTATCGTCCGAACATCGCACCGGTGATACGGGTGGGGGCGTCGACCCTGGTGCCGCAAACCCTGCGGGCGGTTGCCGCGGCGCGCTGATCTTCTTTACCTCGCCCCGCTCTTCGCGGGGAGAGGTCGGCGCGTAGCGCCAGGTGAGGGGTCGCTCGGCGCGCTCCGGTTGTCATTGGATTTCGCGGGTAGAGCCCCTCCGTAGGGGCCTCTCAGCCTCAGCCGGTCGAGGCGGAGGATGCACTTCAGGTGTGCAACAGTACTTCGATCTTCTCAGCGCGAGTGACGGCGTACTCGCCATTCGACAGGGGGCCGCGGCATCAAGCTGCGACGCCCTTTACGGGTTTGATCCGCCGCAGCTCATCGAGTTCCAGTTCCGCTTCCGCCTTTGCAGTGGCCAGTATTCGCACAGCGTAGGCGATGTTTTCCTCGGAGTGATTGGCCATCAGCTGCATGCGAATTCGGGCCGCGCCCTTGGGAACGGCGGGAAATTCCACTAGGTTGGCGACCAATCCGAGTTCGATAAGGCGTCTTGAAACAAGACGTGCAAGGCCTTCCGAACCCATTTTGACGCAAACGATCGCGGATGGGTCGCCATAATAGTCGAGGCCGGCCTGCTTCAACTCGCGACGAAGCGACAGGACGTTGGCGAGCATCTTGCGCCGTAGCGCGTGCCCTTCGGCGGAAGCGACGATCTCGAATGCCTTCAGGATCGTCGCGGCCTGCGCCGGCGAAAGGGCATTGGAGAAAGTGGCAGGGGCGCTGTAAAAGCGTAGATATTCCTGCACCGCTCGGCTCTTGCAGGCGACGAACCCGCCGTTTGACGCAAACGTCTTGGAAAAGCTCCCCATCACTATGTCGACCTTGCCGAGCATGTTCTGCAAGCCGATGTGGCCGCGGCCGTCCTCGCCCAAGCAGCCAAGATCATGTGCGACGTCGACGACAAGAGTCGCATTGAATTCGTGGCAGAGAGCTTGCAGGACAGCGAGATCGGGGGTGTCAGAGTCCATCGAGAACAATCCCTCCGTGATCACGAGGATTCCGTTCTCTTTGTCCTTGGCTCGGATTTTCGCGAGGATGTTCCGGCAATATTCGTTGTCGAGGTGCCGGAACAGATGAAGGTTGGTGCTTGCGGCGTGAGCGCCCTCCTGCAGGCAGGAGTGTGCCAGCATGTCCATCACGATATGGTCGGCCGACCTGACGAGGCCCTTCACGACGCCGAAGCCCGCGGCCCAACCTGTCGGGTACAACACGACGTGGTCCATCGCCAGGAATTCGGCGATCTTGCGCTCGAGCGCTACCGAGTACGAAGTGTTGCCGACAAGCGCAGGAGAGCCAGCGCTATGTACCCCACAGCGCTCGATAGTCTCGATCGCCGTTGCTTTGATGGCCGGATGCGATGCCAGGCTGAGATAGTCCTGCGAAGCAAAGTTTACGCCGAGCATCCTGTTGCCCCGGTCGTCCTGAGCAGAGCAAACGGTCTTGGGACCGTCCTCCGTGGCACGAGAGAAGGGCCAGAGGCCGTGATGCCGGCGCAGATCCTGCCAGCGGAAGAAACCTTCGGTGCGTCCCAAAAGGTCTGCCCCACCGGGGACGCGGAAGTCCCTCATGCTGCCCGTCAAGGCGGCCGGCGCAATACCGGTGTATGAATCGTTTGAAGCCATCCCGAACTCGTATTTTTTGGTTATTCTGTTGAGCGTGCAGGATGCCCGGGACGAGATTAATTCCTGGTTGGATATTGGGAAGTTTTCCGGCCTTTTCCGGCGAAATTTGTGTTTGGTTTTCTGTACCTTAAGAGCTGCACAGAAAGTCATGGCGGACGCCAGGAAGGGCCGCGGGGGTCTTGGGCGCCCGCGCGCGTAAAGGCGGCGTTAACCATAGATGGCGCAATGTGTCTTTCACGTTTCAAGGCCCATCCGGAGCAAGCGAGGAATTCATGATCGGCGTCCTGAAAGGCCAGCCATTCCACAAAATTTCAAGCCGGGTCGCGGCGGCAGCGATGGTTGTCTGTGCGCTTTCCGCGCCCGCATTCGCTGCGGATTTGCGACTGCCTGTGAAGGCGGCCCCGCCCATCCCGCCTGTTCCGGTATTCTCATGGACCGGCTTTTATATCGGCGCGAACGGCGGCTGGGGCTCGAGTCGCAACTGCTGGGATCTTGTTCCGCCCACGCCGGTACCCCCTGCGCTGCTCGGCCCCGAAGGCTGCCACGATGCGACAGGCGCCGTAGCCGGCGGCCAGATCGGCTATCGCTGGCAGGCAGGCGCCGCAGTCTTTGGTCTGGAAGCGCAGGGTAACTGGGCTGACCTCAACGGCAGCAAGATCAGCCCGCCGTTCCCTGCCACGACCAACCGGTCACGGATCGAAGCGTTCGGCCTGTTCACCGGCCAGATCGGCTGGGCCGTCGAAAATACACTGTTTTACGTCAAGGGCGGCGGCGCCGTCACCGATAGCCGCTTCCGCTACACCGACAATGCGACCGGCATCGTTCTCGGCGCTGCGAACGACACGCGATGGGGAGCCGCGGTAGGCGTCGGCCTCGAATTCGGCTTCGCTTCGAACTGGTCGGTCGGTGTGGAGTACGATCATCTGTTCATGCAGGATCGTACGTTTGACTTTACCAGCCCGGCTGGTGCTTACGCCGGCACGGTTGCCACCCGTCAGGATGTTGATCTCGTCACGGCCCGCGTGAACTACAGGTTTGGTGGCCCCGTGGTCGCGAAATACTGACCGCGCTGAAGTTCGACGGCGTGGGCCTAGGCGGCCGGACTCTCGCGAGCGACCGAAGGCAGATGCGACCGCATCTTGCCGAGCAGCCGCTGCATGTCGACAGGCTTCGTATCAAAATCGGAGCATCCGACTTCGACGCTCTTGTCGCGATCGCTGGCAAGCGCATGGGCTGTCAGTGCAATGATGGGAATGGCCGATGTTGCCGGATTGGCCTTGATCCGCTGTGTTGCTTCCCAACCGTCCATTTCGCCGAGCGCTACATCCATCAGGATCAGATCGGGCAATTCGCTCGCTGCCATATCCACGCCCGTCGGACCGTCGCAAGCGGAGCAGACAGAAAAGCCGTTGCGCTCGAGACGGCGCGTAAGCATGTCCCTGTTCATCTCATTGTCTTCAACAAGCAGAATTCTATGCATTGGCAATTCCGGCGGGAGCAGGCAGAGCAGTATCGGTGACGTCGGGAACGAGCGTGGCCGCGGCGTAGCGGTCGGTTTTCCGCCGACCTTCGACGAGTGGCATTCGGATGGTGAAGCGGCTGCCCTTTCCGGGTTCGCTTTCCACGGAGATCTGGCCGCCCATCAACTTGCAGAGCCTTTGGCTGAGCGCCAATCCAAGTCCCGTACCGCCATACTTGCTGGTGCTGGAGTCGTCGGCGACAGTGAATTTCTCGAAGAGATTCGGCATTTGATCCGATGCGATACCGATTCCCGTATCGATGACGTCAACGATGAGTTGATCGCCCGCCACGCTCTTGAGGCGTCGCGCGGCGATTTCTACCCTACCGTTGTGGGTGAATTTCGCTGCGTTATCAGTCAGCTGCCCAACCAAATTGCGAAACCTTCCAGCATCGCAGAGCGCGGTCCCCAGATCGGGGGAGATCGAACATGCGAACTCGCTTCCGTTTGCCTCAACTGCGGTCCTCGCCCGCTCGGCAACATCCCGAAGCAATTCGCTGAAATCTATTTCTTCCAGATGCAGCTCCATTTTTCCTGCTTCGATCTTGGAAAGATCGAGCACCTCGTTGACGAGCTTCAGCAGGTGCTGTCCGGCCGTGTGTATCTTGGTCAGGTCAGCAATGCCCTCCCTGTCGCCTTCTATCTCGGCGTCTTCGAGCAGCATCTGGCTGTAGCCGATCACTGCGTTGAGCGGTGTGCGCAGCTCGTGACTCATCTTGGCCAGAAATTCGGATTTCGCGGCTCCCGCGCGCTCGGCTTCCTCGGTAGCCGCACGCAACGCCGATGCCGTCGCCATGTGCTGCCGCATCTCGCTTTCTAGCTCGCCCTGCGAGGCCTGGATCTTCGCATAATAGAGCGCCATCATCGCCACATAGATCGACGCCGCCGTCGTCGAGACGAGACCAAGCCCCTGCATCGCAGCAACCGGCAGCTTGCTGTTGATTTCGAACCCACGCGAGTAGAAGAAGGTGAATACCGCCACGTTGGCAACGAACATGATCATTACGATCAGGCGCAGCTTGCTCGACGAGCCCAGATAGAAAAATGCCAGTAACGGTATGACGAGTACCCAGGCAAGCGTGGGGGAGGTCACGCCGCCATAGAAGAAGCAGCTCCAGAGAATGCAGAAGATCAGGTTCTCGATCGAGACGAGCGCAAGCGTGTCGTAGGGCGCGCCGGCGCGCAGAATGAACGGAAATACCCAGAACAACGTGATCGACGCCGCCAACACCGCCACGTCATATCCGGGCGCAGGATCTAGCAGATAGATCGAAATCGGGACGACGTTTCCGATGAACGGACCCAGGATGTGACTGACAAGAAACACGTGAGCACGGTTTCTCGTATCGCGGTCGGAGGCGATGCTGGGCGGAATGAAGTAATTGACCAGATTGTCGAGGGCAGCAAGTGCCGTTGCAAACTTGGCGTTCATGAAATTGGGCCCGCTCCCTGCGAGTTAGTGTTCCGATATTCCGATCCGTTGCCCTTGCGACTTTGCAAGTAAAATAAGTACAGTTTCCGGCAGCTAACAGTTTCACAGCTCGCTTAAAACCGCGTTAATCGACAGTCACCCCCGACTAAACCGATTCTTAAAAGGCGGTGCGCTAGCTTGCCTGCCATAAAACTTCAGTGGGGGCTCAATATGCCCGTTTGGCAAGAAGTCGTTAAGTTTATTGATTGGTTTGTTCCGGCGGAGGCCAAGCTCGAGCGCTCCGAGCGGGAACTCGCGCAGAACTTCATATTCACTCATCTGTTCGGGCCTGCACTTTCGCAGTCCATCAGTCTGTTTCTCTATCTCAGCGACCCGCACCAGGGTTTTGCCTGCTGGACCGTCGTCACTTGCATCTGGCTGTTCTGGACTCTTCCGTTCGTCTACAAGACGAGCGGCAACCTGCAGCTATCGGCGCTGATCTCCGTTGAGTTGCTTGCTTTCACCTCGTTGTTCGGCGCCTACTTCTACGGCGGCGTCAGCTCGCCATTTCTGCCGTGGTTGATCGTCAGCCTGCTGCTTGGCTTCTTCTATCTGTCGGAACGGCCAATCCTCGTCGTCGGCCTGTTCACGTTCAACATTCTTGGCTTCATTCTTGCCTACCTGCTGTGGGGTTTTCCGACGCTACTGTCGCACGAACAACTTTCGACGGTCGGCTGGATCTCGATCCTCTCCGCCACGATCTACATGTCGTGGATGGCGATCTACTACGCCAACATGATCACCGTGGGATCCGAGCTCGAGCGCGAAGCCGAACGGCATCGGGAGACGGCGGTGCGCCTACGCGAAGCCAAGGACAGGGCCGATGAGGCGAACCGCGCGAAGTCGATCTTCCTGGCCAAGATGAGCCACGAGCTTCGAACGCCGCTGAATGCCGTGATCGGATTCAGCGAGATTTTGCTCGAGGGTGTGGAATTCGAGGGCAAGAACAGCCGAAAGAAGCCGGATCTCGAACGGATCAATTCCGCAGGAAAGCATCTGCTGTCGTTGGTGACCGACGTTCTCGATCTGTCGAAGATCGAGTCCAACCATGTCGAGCTGAAGATCGAACAGTTCGATCTGAATGACATGGTTCGCGAGGTTGTCGCCACGGTTCAGCCGACGGTGGCCGAAAAGAAGAACAAGCTTGTCGTCAGGTGCCCATCCAACCTGGGCATCGTGTCGACGGACCAGACCAAGCTGCGACAGGCCGCGCTCAATCTGTTGAGCAATGCCGCGAAGTTCACGGAAGCGGGCACGATCGTCCTCTCGGCGCAGCGCCGCAAGCATCAGGCGGGCGACTGGATCGAGATCCAGGTTCAGGACACCGGAATAGGCATCAGCGAGTCCGAAATCGGGAGACTCTTCCAGAATTTTGGTCAGGCGAGCCAAGCGACATCCAGCAAGTATGGCGGAACGGGACTCGGTCTTGCACTAAGCCAGAAGCTTTGTGCGCTGATGGGCGGAGGCATCTCGGCAACCAGCGAGCCTGGACGAGGATCCTGCTTCACCATACGTGTGCTGGCCTGGATGGCCGAGCAGCAGCCGGCCGATGAACCGTCCATCATGCCCGCGTTTGCGGTCGCCAGTTCATCGGCGGTGTAAAGATGTCCATCCAGAACACAAATGTAACTCGTCTCGAGGACTTTGCGTCACAGGAGTCCACGAGTACCACCGCCAGCGATGCTGAGGTGCGTCCCCATTTGCTGATTGTCGACGACATCAGCGACAATCGCGCGATCCTTTCGCGGCGCTTTGAACGGCGCGGCTTTGCCGTCACGGAGGCGGAATCCGGGCTTGCCGCCATTGAACTGATCGAGAGAGAGACGTTCGATCTCGTCCTTCTCGACGTCATGATGCCTGGAATTGACGGCATAGAAACCTTGAAGCGGATCCGCGATCGAAAATCGGCGTCCGCACTTCCCGTCATCATGGTTACCGCCAAGTCGGAAAGCACCAACATTGTCGACGCCCTCGAGTGCGGCGCCAATGACTACGTCACGAAGCCGGTGGATTTTTCGGTCGCATTGGCGCGGGTTAATACGCAGATCAGCCGCAGGCGCGCCGAGCAGCAGGTGGAGTTTGCGAATGAGCAGCTTCGCAGGACAAATGAAGCATTGGAGGCGCGCGTGGAAGAGCGCACCAAGCGCCTCGCCGACGCCAATCAAAGGCTCAAGGAAGAGATCGCGGATCGTGAGGAACTGCAGGCGAGATCCCAATATCTAGCTTATCATGATTCGCTGACGGGGCTCGGCAATCGGATGCTGTTCAAGGAACAACTCGAGCAGGCGCTTACAGACGAAACGGTGACACCGCATCCGCTTGCGGTCCTGTTCGTAGATCTCGATGGATTCAAGGCGGTCAACGACACCGGGGGCCACTCGGTCGGCGATCTGCTTCTGAAGTCCCTTTCTGCCAAGCTTCGCGATCTGCTGCCGCCAACGGACCGCATTGCGCGGCTTGGCGGCGACGAGTTCGCGATCCTGCAGATATCGGGTATCCAACCATCAGCGTCGCTCGCTCTTGCGGAGCGAGTCATCGAGGTCGCGGCTCATCCGCAGACTATCGAGGGAAACGACGTGACTGTGGGCGCGAGCGTCGGAATTGCGATTGTGCATCCTGGTGAAATGAATGCGGAAACCGTCCTTAAATGCGCGGATCTCGCGATGTACAGCGCGAAGTCCGGCGGTCGCGGCACATTTCGCATGTTCGATCCGCAGATGGATGCCATCGTCCAGACCAGGCGGTCGCTGGAGCGGGATATGCGCAACGCGTTGGCCCAGGGCGACTTCAGCCTGTTCTATCAACCGCTGGTTAACCTGCAGACCAAGAAGGTAACCGCCTTTGAAGCGTTGATGCGCTGGCATCATCCCGAGCGGGGCTCGGTGGCGCCGTCGGAATTCATTCCGGTCGCCGAGGAAATGGGCCTGATCCTGCCGCTGGGCGAGTGGGCGTTGAGACAAGCATGTATGGAGGCGGTCCACTGGCCGGACGAAATCAACCTCTCGGTCAATCTGTCTCCTTTGCAGTTCGCCAAGGGGAACCTTGTTTCAACCGTCATGAGCGCGTTGGCTTCGTCGGGACTGCCAGCAAACCGCCTCGAGTTGGAAATCACGGAATCGGTGTTGCTCGAAAAATCCGAAAGAAACATCGGGATCTTGAACCATTTGCGCGCACTGGGCGTCCGGATATCCATGGACGATTTTGGCACGGGCTATTCTAGCATCGGTTACCTGCGCAGCTTTCCCTTTGACAAGATCAAGATAGATCAATCCTTCGTCCGGGATGTGCTCGTTGATGAGGGTAGCCTGGCAATCGTTCGGGCGATCGCCGGGCTGGGTGTGAGCTTCGGCATCACGACAACCGCCGAGGGAGTCGAGACGGAAGAGCAAATGCGCTGCCTTAACCAGGAGGGCTGTATCGAAGTTCAGGGATACCTGCTCAGCAAACCGGTACCACCAGCCGAAGTGCCTGGATTGCTGGAGCAGCTTAAAGCCGCTGGTGCGCCAGCTTCCGGTTCCTGAAGTGTGTGCTACCCAAATGCCGGTGGGAGTGTTTTTCCGCGTCGGGCACGCTCTTAGGTTCAACCCGATTGATTGGTCCGAGAGCCGGTGATGGAAACCGGACTCGATGTACCGACAGAACTTCGTCTCCTGGTCGCCACTGGCCTCGATAACGCTGAAAAGGCTTTTGCGTTCTTTTTCGACGCCGGGACAAAGTCGGCTGCACCAGCTTCCAAGGAAACAATCGCTCTTCTAAAGCGGGTTGTGGCCGTGAAGTTAGATTACGCTCGAAAGCTTGCGCTCGCGAGTGAGCTATCAGAAATGACCGCGTTGCAATTCGTATATTGCCAAGCACAAGTTGAAATCACGGCTGATCTAATTCGCATTGTTTCGGATTCGATCCCCCAGCGAGCGCTGACTCAATAACGGCATCATTTAGTGATGTCTGTTAGTCTAAAGGTTAAAAATCGAAGCCCATTAGGCGTGCCCCCTTCAACGAGGGATGCGACCTCACCCTCACCCCACCAACCCTCTAAGAGCGAGCTTCGGTCGTCTCGACCCCGCGAAGAGCGGGGCGAGGGAGCGCGACACACCGCCTCTGCTGCCGCGCTACAAGATCGCGTGCGGCAGGAAACGCGATGAGTTGCCGGTGATTGGGTTCTCGTCCTCGCGGATCGACAGGCCGCATGGCGTGTGATCGACCAGCCAGCTTCCGAGCACCGGGTACAGGTCGGTGAAGCTCGGCAGCGGCGCGAAAGCCTGCCGGATGAATCCTTCCGCGCCATAGGGGCCCTGCTGCTCCGCCAGCGTGGTGCCGGCACTGACGAGCGCAACATTGGCGCCTTCACGCGAATAGAGCGGCTTGCGCACGAACGAGGAGCCGAGCATGGCCGCCTTCGGATCGTCCTCGAAATAGGCCGGCAGCAAATTGGGATGCTTCGGAAACATCTCCCACAGCAGGGGAAGGATGCCCTTGTTGGAGAGGATCGCCTTCCATGGTGGTTCGATCCAGCGGGTCGGCGCGGTTGCGAGTTTTTCGCCGAACGTGTCACGGAACATCCATTCCCAGGGATAGAGCTTGAAGGCGAGTTCGATGGCGCGGTCGTCGAGATCGACGAAGCGGCCATTGCCATCCAACCCGATTTCCTTGATGTCCATCAATGTCGTCTTCAATCCGGCTTGGCTCGCAGTGTCCTGCAGATAGGCCAGCGTACCGGCATCCTCGGCATTGTCGGTCATTCCTGTGAGATGAAGATGCTTGGCGCCGCAATATTTCTTCCAGGCGTCGATCAGACGCTCGTGGATTGAATTGAACTGGTCGGCGCGTTTCGGGATGATGTTGCGCTCCATCGCCTGTTCGAGCCAGGTCCACTGAAAAACCGCTGCTTCGAAAATCGAGGTCGGCGTATCGGCGTTGTATTCCAGCAGTTTCGCCGGGCTCCAGCCGTCGTAGCTCAGGTCCAGCCGGCCGTAGAGGCTGGCGTCACGGCGGCGCCAGCTTTCGGACATCAGCGGCCAGAACGCTTCGGGTATTTTCAAACGGCGCAAATACTTTTCGTCGTTGATCGCGCGGCCGACCAGCTCAAGGCACATCGCATCGATCTCGGCGGTGGGCGCCTCGATCCGCCGTTCGATTTCCTGCAGCGTGAACGCGTAATAGGCCCGTTCATCCCAATAGCGTTCGCCATTGATGGTGTGAAAAGTAAACCCGACGCCTTCGGCGGTGGCACGCCAGTCATCGCGTTCGGGGCAGACGATCCGCTGCATGAAATTCAACCGCCTGAAAAGCCGATGGCATGCCCGAACGAGCCGAAGCCGCCGCGCTGCACCGAATGCGAACCGGAATCGGAGGAGGAATGGCTCGAGGAGGAGTAGTCGCTGCTATAGTAACCGCTGCGCGACGAGCCGCCGCCGGAGCCGCCGCCATGGCCCGAGGAAGAGCTGCGGGAGGAGCACTCGGCGGTGTTTTGCGTCGGCGATGCCAAGTGCGGGTTTGGTTGCTCGCAAGTGCGGTTTGGCATCAGCGTGTAGGCGGTGGCGCCGACGGCAAACGTGCCCATCAGCAGGAGTGCGACATGGCCCGAACGCTTGGCCGGCGGCGGAACGGGACGCGGCGCCGCCGGCACCGAGACCGGCTTGCGCTTGCCGAATTCAGGCTCTGAATTGTTCGCCATGGTCAGTAGGTCATGCAAGCGGCGTTGATCGCGCCGGCGGCCAGCGAGGACAGCCCGAGCCAGATCGCGGCGGCGAGTTCGCCCGATGCGATCCGCTTCGACAGGTTCGGCACCGGAACCCTGACGAGGTAATAGACGATGATCTGCACGATCAGCGCGATCGCGGCCCAGATCAGGCAATCCCAGACATTGGCCGAATGGGTGATGGCGCTGACCAGCGGCAGCACGAAGCCGAGCAGGCTCAGGCCCAGCGCAATCGCGGCGGCCGGCTCATTGGCGCGGATCAGATCGAACTCGTTGTGCGCGGTGATGCGGGTATAGACGAAGAGGTAGGCAACCACGGCAACGATCGCCGTGCAGAAATACACCAGAAACGCCGGCAGCCCGGCGAGGGATTGCAGGATCATTGAATTTCGCCCCAACTCGTGCGTTCCGGCAGGTTCGCACGATCTGTCAGTCGACGCATCGGGGCAGGCGGTTCAATCCCGAACAAAAACCCCGCCATTTCGGGCGGGGTTCGCAAAACTTCCATGGCGGCCTTGATTCAGCCGGCTATTCCCTGACCTCGATCTTGCCCTTCATGGCCGGGTGCAGGCCGCAGATGTAATCGTAGATTCCGGCGTCAGTGAGGGTGAGCTGGGTGGTCTGGCCTTTCAGCGCGATCGGCGAGCGCTGCGGCTTGGGGCCGGTGATCGTCACCTGGTGCGGCGAGGAATCGGTGTTGTGCCAGGTGATGGTCTGGCCCTTGCTGACGATGACGGTCTCCGGCCCGAACTTGAAGTCGGAGATTGAGACCACGCCGGGCCCCGCCGCCGGCTTTGCCATGGCGCCTTCGGGTGTGCCCTTCAGGCCTGCCAGCGAGATAACAAAATCCTGCCCGGCATGCGGTTTGTGGCAGGTGAAGCAGGCCGTCAAATTGGCCTTGTCGTTGACTTTCTTGTCCGGGCCAAACGCCTGATACTCCCATTCGCCGTTCCGAATGTCGTCCTTGTACTCGGTGCCCCAGCCGTCGCGCTTTTCCATCACCGTGTAAGCAACGAGGTCGCCCTTCTGGAAACGACCGTTGGCATCCTTGAGAGGCTCGCCGGCCGCATCGAACTGCGCCTTGTACTGCACCAGCGTCAGCACCGTGCCGCTCGGGATCGGCTGCCCCTTGCGTACCGCATCGACGGCTGCCGGCGTCGCATAGAGCTCGCGATACTGCTTGTTGTCGTAGCGATCGACCGTCGCGTAGAGCGTGCCCTTGTCGAAATTCTCCGGGAAGGCGACCTTGTCGCCGCCGGCGAGCGCCGAATAGCCGATGAGTGCGCCCGATGCCGATCCGAGCGCGACAGCGGCAGCCAGCCTGACGTTTTTCATGACTTCCCCCTCGTTTGCGGATGACTCCGTCAAGTACGAGACACCGCGAAGCGGGTTTCAATCCGGGGAGGCGAATTTGTCGCGTGGCAGTGGCCCAAACAAAAACCCCGCCATTTCGGACGGGGTCCAGTCGGGGGTAGCGAGCCTTGCGGCTCGCCGTAAGCCCTGATCAGGCGGGGATGCGTTCGTCTGCCTCGTGCGGCTCGCGCAGCACGTAGCCGCGGCCCCACACGGTTTCGATGAAGTTGCGGCCTTCGGAGGCGTTCGCGAGCTTCTTCCGCAGCTTGCAGATGAAGACGTCGATGATCTTCAGCTCGGGCTCGTCCATGCCGCCATAGAGGTGGTTGAGGAACATTTCCTTGGTCAGCGTGGTGCCCTTGCGGAGCGAGAGCAGCTCCAGCATCTGGTATTCCTTGCCGGTCAGGTGCACGCGCTGGCCACCGACCTCGACCGTCTTGGTATCGAGATTGACCACGAGATCTCCGGTCTGGATGACCGACTGGGCGTGACCCTTGGAACGGCGCACGATCGCGTGGATGCGGGCAACCAGTTCGTCCTTGTGGAACGGTTTGGTCATGTAGTCGTCGGCGCCGACGCCGAGACCTTTGACCTTGTCCTCGATGCCGGCGAGGCCGGAGAGGATCAGAATGGGAGTCTTGATTTTCGATACCCGGAGCTGCTTGAGCACGTCGTAGCCGGACATGTCGGGCAGGTTGAGGTCGAGAAGGATAATATCGTAGTCGTAAAGCTTACCTAGATCGACGCCTTCTTCTCCGAGATCCGTCGTGTAGACGTTGAAACTCTCGGATTTCAGCATCAATTCGATCGACTGCGCGACGGCGCTGTCATCTTCTATCAGCAAAACGCGCATGCCAGTCCCCTTTAGTCCGCCGCTCCGGGCGTCAGGTCGGCCGCACTTGCGGCACTCAAAACGCCTTTAACAACTGATTCGGATCCTGACAGACACATGGTTAACAAAATCTGATTCCGGTTCGCAAGCTCTTTAAGTGCAATTTCTAACGAATCGCCCTAAGATGTTGCTCGGAAGCAGCTTTTCTCCATAGTGCCCACTCAGGTTCCAGATTAAGAGGCGGGCCTAACCGACTCCCGCGTTTAGCCCTTCTTCTGACGGGCAAGCGCTCTCAGTCACCAAAGACAGTGACGCAATGATTAATGATGCGGGTAAACACGAGGTTAAGCGCGGTTTCTTAAAGTGCGGAAACTTAAGGTTTTCGCAATGAAGGCGCTCGCGGAGCAAATCGGCGATATCGACGGCGTCAATATATATGGCCGCGTTGTGGGCGTGCGCGGCCTGATGGTCGAGATCGCAGGGCCCATTCATGCCATGTCGGTCGGCGCCCGCATCGTCATCGAGACCGGCGGAAGCCGCTTCATCCCGGCCGAGGTAATCGGCTTTTCCGGCAGCAATGCTGTCGTGATGCCGTTCGGTGGACTCGACGGCGTCCGGCGTGGTTGCCGCGCGGTCATTGCGACGGCGGCAAGCCAGGTGCGGCCGTCGCCGGCCTGGCTCGGCCGGGTCATCAACGCCATGGGGGAGCCGATCGACGGCAAGGGGCCGCTGGTGCAGGGCCCGTCGCCCATGCCCTATCGCAATGCGCCGCCGCCGGCGCATTCGCGCAAGCGCGTCGGGGCGCCGCTCGATCTCGGCGTGCGGGCGCTCAACACGTTCCTGACCTGCTGCCGCGGCCAGCGGCTCGGCATCTTCGCCGGCTCCGGTGTCGGCAAATCGGTGCTGCTGTCGATGCTGGCGCGCAATGTCGATGCCGATATCGCCGTCATCGGCCTGATCGGGGAACGCGGCCGCGAGGTGCAGGAATTTCTGCAGGAGGATCTTGGCGACGAAGGCCTGGCGCGCTCGGTGGTGGTGGTGGCGACATCGGATGAGCCCGCCTTGATGCGGCGGCAGGCCGCCTACCTGACGCTGGCGATATCAGAATATTTCCGCGACGAGGACAAGGACGTGCTGTGCCTGATGGATTCGGTCACGCGCTTTGCGATGGCGCAGCGCGAGATCGGGCTGTCGGCCGGCGAGCCGCCGACCGCGAAAGGCTATACGCCGACGGTGTTTACGGAGCTGCCAAAACTCTTGGAACGGGCAGGGCCGGGCACCGGCGTCGGCACCATCACTGCCATTTTCACGGTCTTGGTCGATGGTGACGACCACAACGAACCAATCGCGGATGCGGTGCGTGGCATTCTGGACGGTCACATCGTTATGCAGCGCTCGATTGCAGAGCGCGGACGGTTTCCCGCGATCAATATTCTCAAATCGGTCTCGCGCACCATGCCGAGATCGGCCAATCCCGACTATCTTCCCATAATCATGCGGGGCCGCCAGGTGATGGCGACCTACGCCGACATGGAGGAACTGATCCGGCTTGGCGCCTATCGGGCAGGCTCGAGCCCGGAGGTCGACGAGGCGATCCGGTTGCACGAGCCGCTGGAAGCCTTTCTGCGCCAGGCCAAGGACGAAAACTCGAGCCTCGATGACGGCTACCGCCAATTGGCGCAGATCCTCGCCAATTTGGAAACGGAACGCTAACTTTGTCAGGCCATCATCCCCGGCACATGATTAATGACGCCGGTGGGGTCCCCCGAGGGAGCCGGCTCCGTCCCGCGTTCAGATTGGGACTTCTGGGGAGTATGAGTCGATGAAGTCACGAGAAACGCTGATCCGCCTGAAGAAATTTCAGGTCGACGAGAAGCGCCGAAGGGTTACCCAGATCGAAGGCATGATCGCCGACTTCCAGCGCATGTCGGTCGATCTCGAGCGCGAAATCCAGACCGAGCAGGAGCGGGCCGGTATCAACGACCCCTCCCACTTCGCCTATCCGACCTACGCCAAGGCCGCGATCCAGCGCCGGGAAAACCTGACCCGCTCCGCCGACGAACTGCGCATCCAGCTCGAGGATGCCAAAAGCCTGTTGAGCGAGGCGTTCGAGGAATTGAAAAAGGTCGAACTGCTCGACGAGCGCGACCAGGCGCGCGAGCGCGCCGAGGAGAGCGCCCGCGAACAGGCCGACATGGACAGTATCGGCCTGATGCGCGCCCGGCTTGGCGTCGCCTGACGCTTCTCACACTCATCGGTTGAAGGAATCGAAAACCCGGGCCACAAGGCCCGGGTTTTTTCTTGGTGGTTTTCTTGGCGGATTGCCCGGAATCGGCGACTTGGTGCCCAGTTTGACGCAGGGTATGCTACGAAACTTCTCGATTGCTTCCAGCGTACGACGCGATGGAGGACCGAGATCGATCTTGGGGGTCGTTGAATGCTGACGCCAGCGGAGCTGGTCTGGCTGATTGCCGCGGTGGCGAAGGGGGATGAGGCCGCTTTTGAGCGCCTTTACGCCGCCACGCGCGCGAAACTCTTCGGCGTCGTGCTCCGTATCTTGCGGCGTCAGGACCTTGCGGAGGAGGTCATTCAGGAGGCTTACGTCAAGATCTGGAACAGCGCGGGACAGTTCAACCCGGCGCTCGCTTCGCCGATCACGTGGATGGCGTCGATCGCGCGCAACCGGGCGATCGATGTGGTGCGCAAGAAGAGCGAAAGCTCGATCGAGGAGGAGCCGACCGCCATGGAAGTGGCGGCCGAGTCGCCCGATCCGCTGGCGCGGCGCGAGATGACAGAAGAGTTGAAGCGGTTGCTGGAATGCGTCGGCCGCCTGGAGCCGGATCGGCAGAAGCTCGTGCTGCTCGCCTACTACAACGGCTGGAGCCGCGAACAGCTCGCCGCCAAGTTCGAGACACCGGTGAATACGGTGAAGACGTGGCTGCGCCGCAGCATGATGGAGATAAGGGAGTGTCTCGGACTAGGGTCCGGGTCTTGAACGATGGCCTATAGCGAAGACCATATCGCACTCGCTGCGGAATATGCGCTCGGCACCCTCGATGCCGACGAGCGCGCGCAGGTCGAGACCATGATGGCCGTCGATGCCGAATACAGCGCGCTCGTTCACGCCTGGGAATACCGCCTTGGCGTCTTGAACCAGATGGTCGGTTCGGTCGAGCCGCGGCCGATCGTGTGGGAAAACATCAAGGCCGCGATTGGAAGTTCCACGGAAGCGCAGGCGCCGCTGACGCTGCCTCAGGCGCCGCAGCCTGCGCCTCCGGCCGAGCCCGTGGTGGCCGAGGCACCGCCAGCCGTCACGGCGCCGGGCGTGGCAGACAATGCGGTTGCGGACAGTTCGAACGTCATCCAGTTGACGGGCCGCGCGAAGCGCTGGCGCAATGTGGCTTCCTTTGCCACCGCAATTGCCGCATCGCTTATCGCGATGCTGGCGGTGCAGGTCTATCGGCCGGAACTGTTACCGGAGGCGCTGCGGCCCAAGCCGCGCATCCAGACCGTCGAGGTGAAGACGCCGGCGCCACAGCCGACACCCTCGGCGCAATATGTCGCGCTGCTGCAGCGTGACGGCGGTTCGCCCGCGTTCATCTTGACAGTCGATGCGGCGACGAAAAATTTCACCGTCCGCAAGGTCGGGGCCGATGCCGAGCCGGGCAAGAGCTTTGAGCTCTGGCTGATTTCCGACCGCCTGCCGCAACCGCGCTCGCTCGGCGTGATCGGCGGCAGCGAATTCACCGCGCGCCCGGCGCTCGCCACCTACGACGCCAGTACGATCAACACCGCTCTCTTTGCGGTGACGGTCGAGCAGGCCGGCGGCTCGCCGAGCGGCCAGCCGACCTCGGCGCCGGTCTTTAGCGGCAAGCTGATCGAGACGGTACCGGCTGCTCGCTAGCGCCTGCTGGGGCGGAGCAGCACGCCAACAAAAAAGAAAACGCCCGTGGGGAGCGGGCGTTTTCGCAGTCAACTTGGGGGTAGTTGGGGTCTTATATATCCACGTGGCGACTTTGGGGGGCTGTAAAGAGCCGCGTGAATTCCGTGAATTCCTGTTTTCGGATTCCTCCGTTAACGTACGACTGAGTTACCGGAACTGGTGATCGCCACCGGCTTGCCGGCCTTCATCACGCGCGTGCTCGCGGTCTGGGTGAGACCTTCATCCGAGCTGTTGCGCGCGGAGATGCTGAACCCGGCGACCACGACACCTGCCACGAGGGCCACGACCACGATCTTGAGATGGGTCGTGCGATCCGCGCTGTAGATCGAATGGTTCATGGAAGTCTCCTGCCGCCTCCGGCCTAACGGATTTGTTGGATGCGTCCGCAGGCTGGTTCAACGTCTCGCGTCAGGAAACGTAGGACTCCGGGATCCGTTTCCAAAGGAGCGATCACAAGGCGGTGAAAAGACTTGAACGGCCGCGATCGGAACGCCTGCGGCGATCGCCGGAAATGAATAAATATTCAGTTTCTGTAATAGCTTATGGGGAGATCACCGCTTCTCAAGGCCGAATGGTGCCGTATCGGCCATTTTCGATAAACCAGTTGCCTGTGGCGAAAAGGCTTCGCCATTTTCGCCGGTGATTTGCGCCGCGCCCGCCGCCAAACTAGACGCTACCGACCGTCTTCAGCCGCGCGCGCGGGTGAATTTCCGCCTGCGACAGCACGGTGGTTTGCGAGCGGAACCGCTCGACCAGCGAGCGCACGAACGGGCGGATTGCAGCGGAGGTGACCAGCACCGGCGCCTCGCCCTCGCGCGCTGCCTGCTCGAAGGCGTTGCGAACACTGGCCATGAACTCCGACAGCTTTGAGGGCTGCATTGCGAGGCTGCGCTCTTCGCCCTGACCCACGATCGATTCCGCAAACGCCTGTTCCCATCGCGACGACAGCGCGATCAGCGGCAGATAACCGTTGTATGTGGTATTCTGTGCGCAGATCTGGCGGGCGAGGCGGGCGCGGACGTGCTCGACCATGGTGGCGGGGTTGCGCGAGAAGGCGAGCGCGTCGGCGATGCCTTCGAGGATGGTGGAGAGGTCGCGGATCGAGATCCGCTCGGCCAGGAGAAGCTGCAGAACGCGCTGGATGCCCGACACCGTGACCTGGCTCGGCACGATGTCCTTGACCAGTTCGCCCTGTTCCTTCGGCAGGTCCTTCAAGAGCTTCTGCACCTCGCCATAGGACAGCAAGTCGCTCATGTTGTTCTTGAGCAGCTCGGTGAGGTGCGTCGACAGCACGGTCGCGGCATCGACCACCGTGTAGCCTTTCAGCGAGGCCTCTTCCTTCAGTGCGGCATCGACCCAGGTGGCCGGCAGACCGAACGTCGGCTCGACGGTGTGGATGCCGGGCACGCCGACCTGGTTGCCGGCGGGGTCCATCACCATGAACTGGTTCGGCCAGATTTTGCCGGTGCCGGCGTCCACTTCCTTGATCTTGATGACGTAGGTGTTGGCCTCGAGCTGGACGTTGTCGAGGATGCGCACGGCGGGCATCACAAACCCCATTTCGATCGCGAGCGAGCGGCGCAACGCCTTGATCTGCTCGGTCAGGCGGTCGGTGCCGTCAGGGCCGTTGACCAGCGGCAGCAGCGCATAGCCAAGCTCGATCTTGAGGTCGTCGATCTTGAGCGCGGTGGCGATCGGCTCTTCGGCCGCGGCGTTGGCGGCAGCCGCCGCGAGATCGGGTGCAGCGGCCGCGGCGGCCTCGGCAGCCTTGGTGACGTTGTTGTGGTTTCGCGCTTTCCAGGCCAGCGCCGCGGCGCCGCCGCCGAGCGCCAGGAACGGCAGCATCGGGATGCCCGGCAACAGCGCCAGCACCAGCATCACGCCGGCCGACATGCCGAGCGCCTGCGGGTAACCCGAGAGCTGCTTCATCAGCGCCTTGTCGGCCGCACCGGTGATGCCGGCCTTCGACACCAGGAGGCCCGCGGCGGTGGAGACGATCAGTGCCGGCACCTGCGTCACCAGGCCGTCGCCGACCGTCAGAATGGTGTAGGTACGGGCGGCGTCGCCAAAGCTCATGCCCTGCTGGGCGACGCCGATGATGATGCCGCCGATCACGTTGATGAAGACGATCAAGAGGCCCGCGATCGCGTCGCCGCGGACGAATTTCGAGGCGCCGTCCATGGCGCCGAAGAAGCCGCTTTCGTCCTCGAGTGCCTTGCGGCGCTCCTTGGCGGTCTTCTCGTCGATCAGGCCGGCGGAGAGATCGGCGTCGATCGCCATCTGCTTGCCCGGCATGGAATCCAGTTGGAAGCGGGCGGCGACTTCGGCGATGCGCCCCGAACCCTTGGTGATGACGACGAAGTTCACGATCACGAGGATCGCGAACACGATAATTCCGATCACGAAATTGCCGCTCATCACGAAATTGCCGAACGCTTCGATGACATGGCCGGCGGCGGCCGTGCCCTCATGGCCGTGCGACAGGATCAGGCGGGTGGAGGCCATGTTCAGCGACAGCCGCAGCATGGTCGAGATCAGAAGCACGGTCGGGAATGCCGAGAATTCCAGCGGCGCCTGGATGAACAGCGACGTCATCAGGATCAGGATCGATACCGTGATCGAGATCGCCAGGAACAGGTCGAGCACGATCGCCGGCAGCGGCAGGATCAGCACTACGAGGATGACGAGGACGCCGAGCGCCAGCGCCAGATCGCCGCGCTTCAGGATATCGCCGATTTCGCTCAAGGACGGAAACTTGCCGCCCGTGCCTGCGCCGCCCTGACCCGCCGTGACATCGACCATGGTAGCCGCTTCCCCCCGCGTCTGCCGCCATCGGGCGCCAGACGTCTTGGCGGCGGCCGAAGGGCCGCCGTTCCGAAAGTGAGGCACCGCACTGGCGTCCACGGGGTTCCTCCCGTTTTACGCGGCCGACGACACTCGACTTCACCCGGCAATTTTTGCCCGGTGTATGGTTAGCAAAGGGTTAACGGGGGAGGTTTGGCCCGGTTATTCCGACGCCGATGGCTTTGCCGCCGTAAGTCGCTCCACATTTTCCTGTCATACCCGCGAAGGGCACACTGACCGAATTGTTCGGCGCCGGCGGAGAGACGGTGTGGATGCAGCCGCCGTTCTTCTGCGATTACGGCTCGAACATCGAACTCGGCGAGCGCGTCTTCTTCAACTTCAATTGCGTGGTGCTCGACGTATGCCCGGTAAGGATCGGCGACTTCACGCTGTTCGGCCCGGCCGTGCAAATTCTGACGCCGATGCACCCCTGGAACGCCGAACAGCGCCGAAAGGAAGAGTTCGGCAAGCCAATCGAAATCGGATCGGACGTATGGGTCGGCGGCGGAGCGATCATTCTGCCGTCCGGATCGGATCGCGGGCAGTGATCGGCGCGGGAAGCATTGTGACGCGGGACATTCCTGAGGGCGTGTTTGCTGCAGGCAATCCTTGCCGCACCGTCCGGGAAATCACCGAGCAGCGATCCTGTTCCTCCATTTAACGTTCAGGAACATCTAGGCCGGCGGGTTAACCTTGTTGGCAAACAGACTGTACGTGGGTCGGTTTGTTACGCGAGCCGCCGCCAAGTTGCCGCATTGGACCGGAGAATTTTCACTGCCACTGAACAAAGTGGAGGAGCATCATGCTGAGAATGATGTTGTTGGGCCTCCTCATCCCATTGGGTGTTGGCGTGCTCGCGGCAATGGAACTCAGAACTCCTGCGCGTAATGCACTAGTGGTCGTCCAGCCCCTTGCCGAGACAACCGTAGGCGTTTCCGATTCACATATTTCCGATTCACATGCTGCGTTGGCGAAGGCTGATCGACTTGAATTTGCCGCTGCGAGCAGCGAGACGCCAGCGCAGCATGCTCTAGAGCATGATCCGGACCCAGAGGGCCGTGTTCGCGAAAAGTCGGTACCGGTTTTCCCTCGCGACAAACGCGGAACGCGTTTGCGCGAAGATCATGCTCAAATCAAAGAGATAGGGCAGGATGACGATTCGAAGAAAAGTCATCATGCTCTGGTCGACGAACGCATTTCTCCGCCGCAAGGCATCAGTGTCGGTTCTTCGGAGCCCCCGAGGATAATCAACCGCCATCGGCACGATCGCAAATCAAAGAAGGTCACGACCGCCGCCGCTCCTAAGCCGAAGCCAAAGACAACCGATATCAGGCGAACTACCATTTCCGAGCGGCGAAAGACCGCCAGCGACACCGAGCCCTGTCGGCTAAGCGCGTTTGGTGGCTTGCGCAAGGCTTTGAATTCAGTCGACTGCGAAATCTGATTATCGGAACGGCTTGAAGCTGCTTCTAACGAGCCACTTCTCGCCGCCGCCCGTCATGGATTCCATCCGCCGCTGCCATAGGGGCGGGTGATGATTTCGAGGAGGTGACCGTTGAGATCCTCGAAGTAGACCCCGCGTCCGCCGTCGTGACGATTGATCTCGCCGGGCTGCTTGCGCGCCGGATCGGCCCAGTAGGCAAGCTTGCGTTCCCGAACCCGACCGAAAATCTCGTCGAACTCGGCTTCGCTGACCAGAAAGGCGTAGTGCTGCGGCGCGATTTCGTCGGTGTCCATGTAATCGAGAAAGGCTCCGTTTTCGGTAGCGACCATCTCAAACGGCCCCCAGTGCTTCGGGGCTGGAAGGTTCAATATATCGGTCAGGAACTTCGCGGAAGCCTTGCTGTCGCGCGCCGACAGGATCGTGTGGTTGAAATGGACCGCCATGTTCGCTTCTCCCTAAAGATTTTGCGCTGCGCGCCGCTGGTTTGTTCGATCCATAAAGAGAGCTTCTCGACAGCGCGAACAACGAGCCTTTGCTACCGGCTGTCTTCAGGCGCCAGAATGGATCGGACGAGGCGGCTGACCTCGTTCGAGTAGCCGCAGCTCAAGCCTTGCTGCCAAACGGGTCCACCGCCTAACCAGCACACCTTCGGTTGAGTTCCATTCGTTGGAATGCAGTCAAATGATTTTGGCTGCCGCACGGCAGGAGACGAGGGGGCGCTACGCGGCCTCACGGAAAACGATGCGTGGGGGAGCCGAAACGAAAACCGAACAGCATTTGCGTCCTCGGAGCTACGCTTCGCGCCAGCCGATTGAAGTCATTTCTTCATGCCAGGGCCGCGCGCGAGTGCCGCCGATTGCTGCAGGCTGATGCCATGGGCGAGCGGGTCGGCGTGGCGATGCACCAGGTGCCACTCGGTCCCGTCCCGCCGATAGACGAGCGTAACGCGCAGCGCCCATTCCTGTGCGGGCAGCCCCCCGACCTCGACATGGTCCCGTTCGATCAGCGCGAGAACCACCATGTCGGCCGAGCCATAGGATTGGACGACCTCCTGCTTGTGGGTGCCGTTCTTGAAGAACCGTCCCACCTTGTCCCAGGTCTCGGACGTATACTGCGAGCCGTGCGAGGGTGGCCCGCCGAACGGAGACATCAATGTGAAATCGTCGGTGATGGCGATCATCGCTCGGTAAGTCTCTGCGTCTCCCCGCATCAGCGCCGCGTTCGACACCTCGGAATGCTTGATCAGCTTGGCGACCGCATCTTCCGCCGCGGCCGGCTGCGCTGCTGCGAGCGGCAGACCCGCCATCGCCGGGATGGCGCGACGCCGGGATAACGCCGGAGGCGAGCCCGCGCCGGTCGTCATCGGTGATTTCTTCGACATGTAAGCACCCCAGTGTTGAACGAACTCGTGTGATGAGCGAGGCGCTAGATGACCCTTTGGGTATCGTGAAGCCAGTGATAAAGTCTCAGCACCATGCTGAAGCCGGCTCAGCTCCTGCGCATCGATCTCAGTCTCCTGGTGTTGTTCAGCACCGTGCTCGAGGAGGGTCATGTCGCGCGCGCGGCGGAAAGACTCAATCTCACACCCTCGGCCGTCAGCCATGGGCTGCGCCGGCTGCGGCATCTCCTGCATGATCCGCTGTTCCTCAAGACACCCGGTGGCGTGAAGCCTACGGACCGTGCCCTCGCCCTTGCCGGTCCAGTTGCCGAGGCTCTCGCGCGTGTCGATGGAATCATGTCGATGGCCGGGCCGTTCGACCCCGGAGGCACGCGGCGATGCTTTACCATCGGTGCGCCTGATGCATTGGCGGCCATCTTCCTCGGCCCTCTCGTTTCCCGCTTGGCCCGCGAGGCGCCAGGTGTCGACATCCGGTTGCTGCAGCTCATGCCGCAACATCACGGCAAGCCGACGAGCCAAGTCTGGCAAACCACACTCACGGAGCTCGACTCCCACCGGCTCGATCTTGCAATACTCCCGATCGGCCAGTTGCCGCCCCGTTTCGCCGAGCGGTTGCTGTTCGAGGAAGACTTCGTCGTCGCGATGCGAAAAGGTCATCCACTGGCGCGCGCACCAAACCTGGCAGCATACCTGAAGGCACGGCACATGCTGGTTTCGGCCATCGGCGATGCGCAGGGAGTCGTCGATGCCATGCTTGCCGAGCGGGGGCATTCGCGGCGCGTGGCGCTGACGGTTCCGAATTTCATGATGGCGCTGGTTCAACTCGCCGAAAGCGATCTGGTTGCGACCTTGCCGCGAAGGCTGGTCGAGTACCACGCCGCGCGGTTCAATCTGGTAGTGCGCCCGGTGCCGTTGCCCTGGCGGCCCGATCCGATACGCCTCGTCGCATCGCAGGCCGCGATGGCCGATGCCGGCCTCGCTTGGCTGTTCGAGACGTTGGCGAGCTGCATAAGTACGAGCACCGGTTCGCGCTCGAGGCAAGAACGGAGGCGTGGCAAGTCCTAGTGACGGAGGCCGGCCACGCGCTCTGGATGTTCGTGGTGCAGCAAGTGGCCCGCATGAGCCAACGGGTCGCGCGAACGCGCGCCCGATGACAGGCTCCGCAATATGCGGGACTCGGCATGACCCGGATGTCGCTTCGCTCATCCGGGCAACGTTTGCTGACGATCGCGTGGACGGGCGGCCTTAAATCACGTGGCTCAAATGATCACGTGCAAAGCCGGCAAGGCTCAACGCTCGCGCGCAGATTCGCCTGAAAAAATAAGCCTTTAATGGTGAACGAGCTCACACCAGGAGCTCGAGCGGCAGGTGCATTTTGCTGGCTTCGGGACGACCCAGATGCACGACCGAATTACCATCCCCAAGTTCGTGGTCGGCGAGCTGCCGGAGCTGAGAGACCACGGCCGCGACCTGCGAATAGATGCCTGCCGAGGCATCGCGCTGTGGTTCATCTTTCTTGACCATGTTCCCAACAACATCGGAGCTTGGCTGACGCTGCGGAACTACGGCTTCAGCGATGCCGCGGAAGTGTTCATGTTCGTCTCGGGCGTAACCTGCGCGCTGGCTTACGGCAAAGCATGGCGCTGCGAGGGCTGGACCGGAGTGATCAGCCGAACGCTGCGGCGAAGCTGGGACATTTATGTCGCATTTCTGCTGCTCACGCTCGCCTGCGCCATCCTGGTTCACCTCGCAGGCACGAGCCGTATTGCTGACGAGAGCAATACGCGTATCTTGTTGGACCATCCGGGCGCAACGTTCGCGCGCGCGGCGATCCTGCAATACCGTCCGGTCAATACCGACGTGTTGTCGGTCTTCGTACTTCTTCACCTCCTGTTCGCGCCGCTGCTGTGGCTGCTGCTGCGAGCGCCGAATGCAACGCTTGGCGCCTCGCTGGCGCTTTATGTGCTGGTGCATGTCTTTGGCTGGACCGTCCCGGCCTGGCCAAACGGCCACTGGGCCTTCAATCCGCTGGCCTGGCAGTTGCTGTTCGTGCTTGGCGCGTGGTGGATGATCGATGTCAAGAGACACCAGCCGTGGGTGACGTCACGCACGACACTTGTGCTTGCCATCCTGTATCTGCTCTTCAGCCTGGTCATCGTATTGAGCTGGCGTATCAAACCGCTGGAAGCACTGATCCCGCAGGCGCTGGCGAAACTGCTTTACCCATTGGACAAATCGAATCTCGATCCATTGCGACTGCTGCATTTTTTGGCCCTTGCGGTTTTGGCGTCATGGCTCGTGCCCCGCAAGTGGCGAGGGCTGACGACGCCGGTGATGCGCGGCGCGATCCTCTGTGGCCAGAACTCGCTGCCAATCTATTGCGTCGGCGTTCTCTTGACGTTCGCCAGCTACGCGGCGCTGCTCAACATTTCAGACGGACTTGCGATGCAGATAGCATTGAGTTTCGCTGGCATCGCAGCGATGATCGTGACCGCAACACTGCTAAGCTCGATCAGCATCAAACCCAGGCAGCGATCGCAACAGTAACGCGCATCGTTGCACATGCGATCCATGTGGCGCTATACATTCCCCATGTCCCGCGATTTTCGCCTTGATCGCACTCCCGTCGACGTTCTCAACTATGAGATCGCCCAGGACCAGGCCGTTGCGCTCGGACGGATGGGGCGAGCGCTGGAAGCGGCCCTCGCCAGGCTGCGGGAGTTCGATGCCACCCAACCACGCTCGGGCGCGCCGGCGTCAGCGCAGCAGGCACGGCGCCTGCTGGTGACGGAGGCAGGCCACGCGCTCTGGATGTTCGTGGTGCAGCGAGAGGCGTGTGGCTTGCGCGACAGCCGCCCTGTCATGCGCGACTACAACGTGCCGAACGAGGTGCAGCAGTGCATGGGGGTAGTCCCTGCCACATCGATGCTGTCAGCAACATGACTTGCTGAGTTTCGACCGACCCATCGAGTTCGAGATGAGTAAGAAGCGGCCTCGGACGTTCGTGCGGCTGCCCGGCACTCGCGCCCCGATCTCGTTTTCCAGGCCAGAATGAATCCACCGCCTTGCCGGATTTGAGCCCTATTGTGACCCAGGTCACGGCCAAAGGTCGTTTCCGAGGGGGCGCAACTTCGGGGTTCCTATGTCCGGTCATTTGCGATCTTGCACCGCCGCTATTGTCCTTCTCGCAAGTCTCCCGACTTCGCCTGCATCTTCGAATCCGCTTGCAGACTTGTTCAATGTCTCTCCTCCGCAGACAGCCCCTGCACCTGCTCCCGCGGAAAAAGAAAGCGAGTGCTTGCCACGACCCGGTACGTCGACGGCGGAAGGTCAGCGCTGGGTTTATCGTACTGAGGGGCGCCGCAAATGCTGGTTCCAGGCTGCCGAGGGGACCGCGACGGTGAAGCAGGTTCGTCATCGCGTCGCGAAGCCTCGTGTCGCCACTGCCGAGGAGAATGAGGCCGCGCGGACCAAGCAGAAGGCGGTCATGGATGCGCGTGCAGAGCTGCTGCGCTCCGCACCGGCGGAAACGTCTCAGCCGACGCAACCCGCGCCCGAGCTCGAGGTGGTCGATGCCGCTTCCGTCCCGGCTACGGGGGCCGCAGCCTTCGTGCCGCCGGCAACCGTCGCCAGCCGCGCGACCGATCAGCTCACGCCTGACCACCCCACGCCGCGCCGGCTCGACGCGGAGACACTTCTGGCAGCCGCACCGGCGCCAAGCGACACGGTTGCGGTCTCCGTGCCTCCGGCCGCGCCGGTCGCCTCTCCGATCGCCGAGGCGGCTGATGACGGCTGGGGCTGGATGGCAACCTGGCTTGGCGCGCTGCTGATGGCGCTGGGGCTCGCCTCCGTCTTGGCCTCGAGCCGGACCCTTCGGGAGGCCGTGCTGTTGCGCGATTAATGCGGGAGCAGTGGCTGTCCTATGCGGGCAGTGGCCAAGTAATCTCCCTGACTTTCAGCTCCCTATAGCATCGCGCATGAGCCTGGATGCTTCTAGTCGATGTCCGACTACTGGTAGCCACGACCGTGCTCTCGATTGCAACGGCTACTGCTCTTCAGCCCAATCCGTTTTCTCGCAGCTAAGGCAGCGGAGGAGGCGAAGGCTCTTGCCCTGGCGACTGTCGAGGATCACCACGGGCCGCGCTATGCCGCCGCAATGATTGCAAGTTGGATGTTGAGGCGGTTGGCACCGCCCGGCGTCGCTCGCATCTCGTACGTTACTCACCGCACCCTCCTCTAAGGGCGACTCACGCAAGACGAAGCGCACACTGGTTCCAAGAACGTGTCCGGGTCGGCCTTCGATCAAAACAAGCGCGAGTTGTCGTGAGAACGGCAGGCGACCGGCTGAAATCCGCGTTAACTCGACAACAGACATCAGTGAGCACAAAAGCCGAAGCCAAGAACCAAGCGCACCGTCAATTTTCTAATCTAAAAGCCAGATCCTTCCGCTCCATAACTCATCAAAAGTGTCAGGAACGTAATTCGGCGCCCGGGCTTGCACGGCTTCCTCCGGTGCCCACGCTTGCACGGCTTCTTTCGGTACCCACGCTTGCGCGTCTTGTGGATTGAAGCGCTTTTCAGGGAGTATGGTCATAACGTCCTTGAGCGACGGTTGCGCGGCCACGCCCTTGGGCCACTCCAGCAAGGCTTTCGAAAGCCCCGGCTTGCCTTCGTACCAGCATTTTCGTCCGTCGATGAGACGATACGACCACCATTTTCCATTCGGATTTGACGGCGCCGCGGCGCTGCATTCCTGTTTCGCTTCCGCACCTGGAATCCCCAACAACAACAGCGCAGCAACGAAAGCCGTCAGAGCCATTGATGAGGGCTGCTTGCTCATTTGCGTGGCTCGAAGCAACTACGTTGCTGCAAGCGGCTCACAGCAGCCATCACATCGGGACGTTCGAGAACTTCTACCAATTTGTCGAGGATACGCTCACTGTTCTGCGGCCGGGGTTGCAGGTATTCTTCCAGTATGAGTTGCGCCTCGCCAATCGCCCGAATAGCCAATTGTTGATCAGTCATACGCGTTACTCGTTACTCACAGCGCCCCGCTAAAAGAAAGAAGGCAAATCAAGACCCCATTTGGGTTTCTCCACGTTTTTTCTTCAGAGTTCCATCAATTTTTATTTCAATGTTTGGCAGGAACCCTGCCGAACTATGTGGATGGAACTTGTCTACTGGGCGCAGACGGATTGCGGCCGTGATGGTTGTGGTTGCGATCTTTCAAGCCGCTATCTTGCGGCGAGATGGAAAGATCGGACCGCCTCCGGCCGTGAGTGACTGTCTTCTGAACTCGGATGTGCGCCAAGAAATCCTGCGTGGGGAAAACTCCGCTTAGGTCAGCGAACTGCATTGTGCGACTCGGCAGTCCGTGCTGGCTTCCTCGAAATTTGAGTCTGGTTTGCGGGGCAAGGAAGTTGAGCCAGTTTTCCTTTATGCTTCTGCTCGTGATGTCCCTGATGCTCACCGTGTGCGTCGGAGTGGCGGCTTGGCGCGTGTCCGACGACTGGCCGGAAGTTACCGGAAGCACTTCGCCGGCATTCGTCCACATGCATTGAAAATAAGGGCCTCAACTCCTGACGGAGCTAAGGCCCTTGCTGCAGCAGATACAGCCTGACGCTCACACCGGGCTGACGCCGGGATGCTGCGCGCGTCCCACCCGGTCATGGCAAATGTCAGCCGTGCGTTAGCCGATACGTTGCGCAACAGGAATGTAGGCAAACCACCGCACTAGGAACCCGCGCGAGCGGGCGGCTCAATCGCAGTAGCTCCACCCGCCATAGCCGTCGTCGCATCGCGCTCGCGCACGATACGGCACAGGCAGCGGCGGCCGCGGCGCGTATTCGCCCGCATAGTCGTATTCCTGCGCGTAGTAGCGTTCGCGATAGACTGGCGCACGTTCGACGTAGACGGGCTGCGCGGGGTAGGGCGTTCCGTACTCGCCATAGACCGCTGCCGGTGCGCGGTAGGCAGGGTCCGGATATCGGTAACCGGGTTCCGCGTACGGCCGATAAGCCGGTCGCGGGCGCACATTGATGTTTGCGGAAGGCGCGTAGATTCCGCCTGGCGCGACGTAGACGGATGACGACAGATCGCTGGCCGCGGCAACCCCGGAACACAGGACGACGAAAGCCAGCGTGAGCGATGATCGGTACATGTGTGAAGCCTCCAACTACTCAAGCCGCGCCAGCCAGCGTGGTTAATTTTCGCTAAACAATTCGAGCTGCGCAATGATATTTTGCGCGAAGAAGTGTGCCATTTCTGGACTGCGCACACATTCGCGTGTCGGCGATTGTCGTAATTGTGAATGCCTCAGCGTGGCGCGTCATTGCAATGACGGCTGGAGACACATCCAAAGGATCGTCATCATGAGCGACTTCACCATCCGCACGATGCGGCCGGACGAAATCTCACTCGCCATAGACTGGGCCGCCGCCGAAGGCTGGAATCCGGGGCTTGCGGATGCGACCTGTTTTTCGTCCGTTGATCCGCACGGCTTTATCATCGGCGAGATCGATGGTGCGCCTGTCGCGACCATTTCCTGCGTCAATTATGAAGCGAGCTTTTCCTTTCTCGGCTTTTACATCGTGCGGGCAGATTTGCGCGGCAAAGGTTACGGCTTGCGGATGTGGAATGCGGCCATCGCGCATGCCGGCGCGCGCGTGATCGGACTCGATGGCGTGACGGCGCAGCAGGACAATTACAGGAAGTCCGGCTTTCAGCTTGCTTACGCCAACGTCCGCTATGGCGGCATGGTCGCGGCGCGGAGTGTGCCGCAGGCCGGGGTGATTGACCTGAGCGAAGTTCCGCTGGCTGACGTGGAAGCAGACGACGCAACGGTGTTTCCCGCGCGACGGCCGGCGTTCCTGCGGACCTGGATTGGCTCGCCCGGACATGTCGGGTGCGCGGTCGTGCGCGATGGACGGCTTGTGGGTTGGGGTGTGATCCGGCCGTGCCGGAAGGGTTTTAAGATCGGGCCGCTGGTGGCCGACGACCGCGCTACGGCCGAAGCGGTATTGTCCGCCTTGCTCGCCAAGGTGGGCGGCGGCGAGATTTTTCTGGACGTGCCCAGCATCAACGGCGACGCGGTCGCGCTGGCGGAAGGTTTTGGGCTCGCGCCGGTGTTCGAGACGGCGCGTATGTATACCGGCGCAATCCCGCCGCTGCGGCTGGAGCGGGTGTTCGGGGTGACCAGCTTTGAGCTGGGATAGGGGACACAACACAACCGTCATTGCGAGGAGCGGAGCGACGAAGCAATCCATCTATCCCCGTGCGGAGAAATGGATTGCTTCGCTTCGCTCGCAATGACGATGGAGTACGCATCGCCTTGAAGCGAATACTACCGGTCGCTCACCCGCTCATCCCGTGACGCGCGCCGGGACGCCGAAAAAATCTCCCAGCTCACCATGAAGATCGCGGCGATCAGCGGACCGATGACGAAACCGTTGAGGCCGAAGACGTCGATGCCGCCGAGCGTCGAGATCAGCACGACATAGTCCGGTAGCTTGGTGTCCTTGCCGACCAGGAAGGGGCGCAGCACATTATCCACGAGGCCGATGACCAGCACGCCATACGCGATCAACCCGAGGCCCTGCCAGATCGCGCCGGTGGCGAGAAAGTAAATCGCGACGGGGAGCCACACCAGGCCGGCCCCGATCGCCGGCACCAGCGACAGGAACGCCATCAGCACCGCCCACAACAGCGGCGCGTGAACGCCGAGGAACCAGAACGCCAGGCCGCCGAGCGCGCCTTGCGCAATGGCTACCAGAACACCGCCCTTGACGGTGGCGCGAACGACGTCGGCAAAGCGGCTGAACAGCGCGGTCTTGTGGTCGGCGCCGAGCGGAACGGCCTCCTTGATCCGATCAGCCAGCACTCGCCCGTCACGCATCAGGAAGAACATCAGGTACAGCATGATGCCGAGGCCGATCACGAACTCGAACGTGTTCACGCCGATGCTGAGCGCCTGCGGCGCCAGGATCTGGCCGCCCTTCATCAGGCTGGACGACAAGGTCTCGCGAAGCCCTGAAAGGTTGGTCAGGTTAAGCCGCTCGAGCCAGCCGATCACCCAGGCCGGCAGCGCATCGAAGATGCGCTGGACGTAGCCGGCGAGATCATATTCGCCCGACTGGATTTTGCCGAACAGGCTGGTGGCTTCGCGGACCAGCGAGGCCGCAACGATGGCGAGCGGCAGGATCACCATCGCGATGATGAGCAGGACGGTCACCAGCGCCGCGAGGTTCGGCCTGCCGGGCATCGACCGCAGGAGCGCGCGGTTAACCGGCGCAAAGATGACGGCGATAATGATCGCCCACAGCACGGCGCCGTAAAACGGCTGCAGAACCACCCAGGCGAAAGCCAGCGTAACGGCAAGCAGCAGGAGGCGGAAAACCTGTTCGTCAATTCGTCGCACGGGCGTCTCGCTGGTTCCTTCCATATGGCCGCGCGGCCGTTCGGTGCTTGTCGCACGGCCACGATGAAAAGGAAATGCAGCAACCATTGAACCCTCATGGTGAGGAGGCGCGAAAGCGTCGTCTCGAACCATGTGGCCCGGCTGGGGTGCCATTCATCCTTCGAGACGCGCGAAGGCGCGCTCCTTAGGATGAGGTCTGGCAGGAATTGGAGGATGAGCAAAGCGCATGGCGCAGTGCCCATCCTCTGATTAGCGGTGTCCGTCTCGTCGCCGCTACTTCACTGTCACCCTGCCGATCATGCCGTTCTCGCGGTGGCCGGGGATCAGGCACGAATATTCGAACGTGCCCGGTTTGGTGAACTTCCAGACGATCTCGGCCGATTTTTTCGGCGTGAGCCGCACCGCGTTCGGCTCCTCGTGCTCCATATGCGGATGCTTCTGCATGTCCTCGGCATGCTTGAGGTTTTCTTCCGTGGTGGCGAGCAGGAATTCGTGGTCATCCTCGCCGACATTGCGGATCACGAAGCGGATCTGCTCGCCGCGCTTCACCTCGATGCTCGAGGGCGCATATTTCATCTCGCTCATGTCGACCTCGACGGTGCGCGCGGGTTTTTTGGGGTCGCCGGGCTCGCCCGCCGAATAGGTTTCGTGGGCGTGCTTGTCATGGCCGAATGCCAGTGGCGTCCATGCCGAAACGGCGATCAATGCGAGGCCGGCCGTCATGATGTTCTTCATCTCTGTTCTTTCCTGTTTCCTTGTCAGCGAAGCGCGGCCGCGAGGCGCGGGCCGCCAGGCTGAATCCATGATCTTGCAATAAGCCATGGGCATGCGCGCTTCACTCGCGCGGCTGCCCATGTCGTGACGTCAGAGATCAGGCGATGGGGGGACGGAAGTGTCGCGGCGGCGCCTCACCGGGCAGGCGCTGGACGTTCTTGGAGGCGCAGATCGACATCGGCTGCGAGGGCTTTGCGACGGCGGGCGGATCGGCCGCGATCGCGCACACGCAGAGCATGGCGCAGCACGGTCCCGCAGAGCCCTTGCCGTCATGCTGATGCTTGGCAGGCACGGGCATCACGTCGCCGGCATCGGCGTGATCCATCGCGTGCTGATCGGTCTGCATCTCGTGATGCTGATGCGCGGCGACATGCTCCGGCTGCGCACCGTCATGGAAATGAGCGGCACCCGCCGTTCCGGGCTGGTGCATAAGGCAGGATGCGGCATCGCCGAGCGCCAGCGCCACGCCCGGCGCGAGCACGCAAAACAGGTAGAGCACGGCGGCGAACCACCCCGCTTTGACACGCGCAGGTCTCGTCAGGCGGACGAACATGATGGGAAGGTAGGACCGACGGACGATTCCGCCAAGGCAATGAAGGGGCGTTGCCCCCCACAACTGCATGCCTAACATCGCGGCATTGTGGCTTGACCTTGGGCGATTTGACCCCGAAGCTCCGCCTGCCGTGGTGATTTCTTCTGAGCTTTCCCGAGATTCCGACCTGTTCGTTCTCGATTCGCGCCGGGCGTGGATCCGGCTTGCCGTGGCCGTGCTGATCGGCTCGCTCGGCAGCGTCGGCATGTGGTCGGTGGTGGTCGCGCTGCCGGTGGTGCAGACGGAGTTTGCCGCGAGCCGCGGCACCGCGTCGCTGGCCTTTACCATGGTGATGCTCGGGTTCGGTTCCGGCGGGGTGCTGACCGGCAAGATCACCGACCGCTACGGCATCGTCACCGCGATCGGGCTCGGCATCGGCATTTTGGGCCTCGGCTATGTCGTCGCGGGAATGTCGACCTCGATCTGGCACTTTATCCTGGTGCATTTCGCGATCGGGCTGTCCTCGTCCGCCACCTTCGGCCCGCTGATGGCGGAGGCCTCGCACTGGTTCGACCGCTATCGGGGGCTCGCGGTCGCGATTGCCGCTAGTGGCAATTACATCGGCGGCACGATCTGGCCGCCGCTGGTGAATTTCGGCATCGAGCAGCTCGGCTGGCGCACCAGTCATATCGCGATCGGCATCTTCACGGCGGTAGCGATGACGCTGGCGCTGATCGGCTTGCGGATGCTGATGGGCGCGGGAGGCCAGCGCGACCACGACAACGCGGCGCCGCCGCGCGTCGATCTAAAACTCTCCACCAACGCGCTGACGGCGATTCTGTCGCTCGCCGCGATTGCCTGCTGCGTGGCGATGTCGATGCCGCAGGTGCACATCGTCGCCTATTGCGGCGACCTCGGCTATGGCGTGGCGCGCGGCGCGGAAATGCTGTCGCTGATGCTGGGCTTCGGCATCATCAGCCGGATCGGAAGCGGCTTTCTCGCCGACAAGATCGGCGGCATCCGCACGCTTTTGATCGGGTCGTTCGCGCAGGGCACGGCGCTGTTGTTCTACCTGTTCTTCGACAGCCTGACCTCACTCTATATTATCTCGGCGATGTTCGGCCTGTTCCAGGGCGGCATCGTGCCGAGTTATGCGATCATCGTGCGCGAGGCGATGCCGGCCTCCGAAGCGGCGACCCGCGTCGGCATCGTGATCTTTGCTTCCGTGTTCGGCATGTCGTTCGGCGGCTGGATCTCGGGCGCGATCTTCGACGCCACCGGCTCCTACGGCGCCGCGTTCGCCAATGGGCTGGCGTGGAACGCGCTCAACATCGGGATCATGGTGCTGCTGCTGATGCGGGCACGGCAACGGCTGGCGATGGCGTGAGCGTCATACCGCCTGTCCCGCTTTCAGCAGCGAACAGCCCGTGATCTTCAGGCTGCCGTCCGGCTGCTGCTCCAGCGTGTACATCGCCTCCCAGGCCTCACCATTGTCGTCGACGATATGGACGCGCTGCGCGATCCGGCCATTGGCTGAACGCGCCTCGCCGAATTCGAAACTCTTGTGG
Organism: Bradyrhizobium sp. AZCC 1578; assembly: GCF_036924675.1. Classification (NCBI taxonomy): domain Bacteria; kingdom Pseudomonadati; phylum Pseudomonadota; class Alphaproteobacteria; order Hyphomicrobiales; family Nitrobacteraceae; genus Bradyrhizobium; species Bradyrhizobium sp. AZCC 1578. Next base: position 2,672,758 of record NZ_JAZHRZ010000001.1, on the reverse strand, counting down.
CGATAGACGGGCGCGTAGCCCTGCCGGACCATCTGCATGAAGATATCGGCCTGAGGAAATATCTGCCTGATCTCGGGCGCGGCATGGGAATAGGCGGCCGCGGCGTCGTCGCGGATGAACGCCTGCTCCTGCGCGCGGATCACGCTCTGGGCAGTAGCGACGTCGTCGGCGAGGGCAGGGGTGCCCAACCCGATCAGGAAAGCGAGAACCAGAGCAAGAGCGCGCATGCAAAATGCCCCCGAACTGGCGGTGCTTGCCGCGGTGCAGACACGCGGAAATTTATACCCGCCGGCACGCGGGCGGAAGTACCATTCGCGTAAGCGTCAGGCGAGATAAGGAACAAGCCAAGGCACTTATCGTTTTTCAAGTATCGTTTCTCTCGGGGAGGAACATCCGATGACACTCGCACGCGGAAACATTGGCGGTTACGAGTTCGACCGCATGGTGCTGCTGTTTTCCATGATGGACGGCCCGAGGGAAATACCCTGCGCGGTCAGCGCCTCCGCGATGGATGCTCTTGAGCATGCCTCGCGTACGGCGACCAGCCAGCGCGAAGAACAATTCCTTCGGTTGCGCGACCGCATCGAACAATGCGCGTCGCGCAAGTTCGAAGCGGGGGAGTTCGAGGGGACCCCGCCCGGCATCATCCTGCGCAGCATCGATTTTCGCAGCTAGCTCTGTTGCCGACCTGCTTCAGGCAATGTCGTCGCCGCGATGGCTGGCCGCCTAGTGCGAATGCAAGTCCAGGAACGGCGTGTCATTCGCGCTGACATAGAAGATAACCACCTTGGTCGGCTCGGTGGCGCTGCGGTTATAGCCGGTCATGGGCACGTTCGGCGGTTCGACCATCGCTTCGCCGGCCTTGACGTTAAGCGGTGGACGGCCTTCGAGTTCGAGCGTGAAGGCGCCTTCGAGGACGTAGACCGTCACTGGAAAGCGATGGGTGTGATACACGGTCTTGTCGCCCGGCTTGAACGTTGCGGTCATCACCCGCACGGTTTGCTTGTCATCCTTTGGCAATCCCTCGACGACCTGTTGCAACACCATATTCGGCTTGGCGATATTCGGCGCAGGCGCTCCTTGCTGCTGCGCCGATGCGGGATTGTCGAGGCCAGCGCCGAGGCCGGTGAGAAGGAAAATGGCCGGGATGAAATGGCTGCGCATGTTTTCGCTCCTTGTGTCGGTCAGGTACCGCGCGGTGTTTCGGCGCGAAGAAGCCTACGGGCCGCCGCCCTGCCGCGGGAGCCGCAAGATTGCGAAACCCCGCCGCAGAAGTGCATAATGGGCGAATGTTCGACTGGAACGATCTGAAATACTTTCTCGCGGTGGCGCGTCACGGCAGCACGATCGCGGCCGGCAAGGCGCTCGGCACCAGCCAGTCGACGGTGCACCGCCGCCTCGAAGAACTCGAACGCAGACTAGGGCGCGCCCTGGTGACGCGGCAGAACACCGGCTATCGCCTGACCGAATACGGCAACACGCTCTTGAAATATGCCGAGCGCATCGAGGCGGCGGTCGATGATTTCCAAAGGCGGGCAACCGACGTCGAGCAGGAACTAAAGGGCGTGATCCGCGTCACCTGTCCCGAGCCGATCGTCTATCGCATGACCCGCTCGGCGATGCGGAGCCGGATCTGGTTCGCGTGCTCGGGCCCATTCCTGAATTGACCCGAAGCTGGCGGCTCCTGGCCCACCCGGATATCAGGCGCGTCCCGCGCATCGCGGCGTTCTTCGACTTCATCGTGGAAGAACGCGACTCGTTGAAATCGATCCTGACAGGATGAGAGGCGGGCAGCCCCGCGCCTACCTGCCCTGAAACACCGCAGCGCGCCGCTCGATGAAGGATTGAATGCCCTCGCTCGCATCGGCGCTGTTGAGCACGCGCTCGCGGACTTTTGGAATGTAGGCGATGGCGGCCTCCTCGCCGTGCTCGACATATTTAAGCGCCGCCTCCTTGGTGACCTGAATGCCGAGCGGCGCATTGCCGGCAATGATCTTGGCGAGTGCCATCGCCCGCTCGATTTGCTGGCCGGCCGGCACGACTTCCTGGACCAGCCCGATCTCGCGGGCGCGCGCTGCGGTGAATTCATCACACAGGAACAGATGATACATCGCGTTGCCCCAGCCGGTGCGCGACAGGAAGCGGAAATGCGCACCTCCAAGCGGGGCGATGCCGCGTTTGGATTCCATCTGGCAGAAGCGGGCGTCGTCGGCGGCGACGACGATGTCGCCGGCCAGCATCAGCTCGATGCCGATGGTGAACACGATGCCCTGCACCGCTGACACGATCGGCTTCTTGCAGCGCTTCTGCAGGCCGAAGACGTCGACATTGCCTTCCCTAAAATTCCGCTTCTCGGCGTTGGGGCCGAAGAATTTCGGCATGTCGAGGCCGGCGGTGAAGTCCCTGCCTTCGGCGCAGATGACGCCGACCCAATAGCTGTCGTTGTTGTGGAGCTCCGTCAGCGCGTCCGACAACTGCTCCATCATGGCGGGCGAGAACGCGTTCTTCTTGGCGGGGTTGTCGATGATGATCTTGAAGATGCGATCGTGGATTTCGGTGCGGATTGTTCCTTCGGCGCTCATGATCTCCTCCGTCCTGATTGTTCTAAAAATGCAGTGCAAGCCGCGCGTGTCTATCGCTCGTATTTGACGGCGAGTGCGGTGCGGATTGACGCGGCGCGTTCCGGCGAAAAGTGCGATGCGCCATGGTCGAGCAGGTCGAGGAACGACAGCACGCCGCCGCGCGAACCCCAGCTTCCTTCCTCGATGATACGGAAATTGATCCACCAGCCCGGCGAGGGCGTCTTCATCCCGCAGGCGTCCGCAAGCGCGGCGTGTATATTGCGGATGACGGTGGCGCGATCCTCGCGCGTCCAGCAGCAGTCCATCACCACGACGTCGAGTACCATCACGTCGCTGGGCTTGTCCGAGAGCAATTCCCCGCCGTGCGCGATCATGTCGAGCGGGCGCTCGACGAAATGGACCTGATAGCCGCGGCGCGCTTCGGGCGTCAGCTTGCCGACCTCCGGCACGAGGACGGCGTCCGTCAGCGTTTTTGCCAGCACCCGCCGCTGATCGGCGTTCAACCGTCCCTGCGGCGTCATCACATGGATAAACGTCATTGCGCGTCTCCTCGCGTCGGCATTCTTCTGACTATGACGGACGTCATAACTTCACATTGAGCTGGCTATGTCAATCGTCATAATCTAGCATGCGGTCATGCAGACGAAGGAAGATTCGCGATGACGTCGGATACCCGCGCAAAAATGGTGGCAGGGGCCGCCAACCTGATGAGCCGCCGCGGCGTCAACGCCACTAGCATGCGTGAGGTGGTCCGCCACACCGGCACGCCGCGCGGTTCGATTGGTCATCACTTTCCGCGGGGCAAGCAGCAGTTAATCGAGGACGCGCTGGTATTTGCGGGCAAGCAGGTCAGCGGGCCGCTGGAGCAACTGACGCAGTCGCGCGGCGCGATTGCGGGTCTGCGCACCTTCATCGCGCTGTGGCGTCAGACGCTGGAGAAGTCGAAATTCCAGGCCGGTTGTCCAGTGCTCGCAGTCGCGGTCGAGCAATATGTCAACGATGCGACCGAGAAGGGCGGCGAACCTGACGAAGCCGCCCAACGCCATCTGCTCGATCTCGCCGACGGCGTGTTTGCCGACTGGCAGCGCATCATGCTCACGGCGTTGCGCCGCGAGGGCGTGGCGCCTGCGCGCGCGCGGCGGCTGGCGGCGCTCGTCATCGCATCGACGGAGGGAACGGTCGCGATGTGCCGCGCCGCGCGCAGCGCCCAGCCGCTTGATGATGTCAGGCAGGAACTGGAACTGGTGTTGTTGAGCGCGCTGCCGAAGTAGAAGGCGCGGATCGCAATGCTTCAGGCGATTGCTGCCAGTGCCTGCCGCGTGTACTCATGGCAGACACACCTTTGGGCTCTGGCGGATGCTCGTAACTGACCCCAAGCTGACTATTGTGCTGCTTCATGCTAAATGGCGGCGCTATGAATCGTGCAGGCGAAGTTCTCATCCTGACCGGGCCGCCGGGCTCTGGAAAAACCACGACAGCGCAGGCGCTCGCAAGGGAGCCCGGATCAGCGAAGGTCCATCTTCATTCCGACGACTTCTGGCATTTCATCAAGAACGGAGCGCTCCCGCCCTATCTGCCTGAAGCTCATGATCAGAACATCGTTGTTGTCGATGTGTTGACGAAGGTAGCCGCAGGCTATGCCGGCGGAGGCTATTTTGTCATCGTAGACGGCATTGTTGGGCCGTGGTTCTTGCGTCCATTCAAGAAAATTGCCGCGCCACTCCACTACGTCGTTCTACGTCCATCCCTCGATGTAGCCATCCGGCGGTGTCAGGAGCGGGGCGGGGACACGTTGGCAGATCCCGGTCCCATCACGCAGCTCTATCACCAGCTCTCATCGCTGGGACCGCTTGAGCGGCATGTCTTGTCAACCGACGGGCATACTCCGAAGGACACTCTGAACGCAGTCATCAACGCTGTGCAAAGCGAAGCGTTTCGCCTGCCGACATGACATGAGAGACGGCTTGTCGAGCATTCCGGAAATAAACGGCCTTCGGCAGATGGCCCAACCCAGACATGCCGGCAGGCGGTTCCGATGTCTGCCGCCGAGGCAAAGCCGGAGATGGCCACCATTCAGCACGTCCTCGCTTCTCAAAACGTCGGCGGCGTGCAGGCGCTTATCACCTCGCACGGTTTGCCTCCGACGCAGCGGAAGCGGTGCGGGCGGCGGCTTTCGAAATAATAGGCATCGCCGGGGTCGAGGATGCGGCGCTCGTCGTCGACGGTCACTTCCAGTCGGCCGCTCACCACGATGCCGCCTTCCTCGCCGTCATGGGTCAGCGGCACCCGGCCGGTGTCGCTGCCCGGCTCGTAGCGTTCTTTGAGGATCTGCAACGCGCGGCCGAACAGATTGTCGCCGACCTGGCGGTAGGAGATCGGCTGCTTGCCGATTTCGGTCAGCTCGTCGGAGCGATAGAACGCCTTGCGCGGCCGCTCCGGCTCGATCGCGAAGAACTCGGCAAGCCCCATCGGCAGCCCGTCGAGGATGCGCTTCAGCGCGCCGACGGACGGGTTCATCTGGTTCGATTCGATCAGCGAGATCGTCGAATTGGTCACGCCGGAGCGCTTTGCCAGCTCACGCTGCGACAGCTTGTGGCGGGCCCGGACGAAGCGGAGTCGCCCACCGATATCGACGCTCATCGAAAATCCCTGTTGCAGGTGTTTCGGATCGAACAAATATGCCCTGATCGGGTTAGCAAAATCAATGGGTTGCAGGAGTGCAGAAAAGGACTTGTTGTGGCTTCCCGAGCGTGGCCCGGTGGTCCCTTGAGCTGCCAGCATAGGAGCTAGACCGTGACCCTTCATCAGAAGCCGAACACCCTGCAGACTGACTCGTTCTGGATGCCTTTCACGGCCAACCGGCAGTTCAAGAAAACGCCGCGCCTGTTCGCCTCCGCCGAGGGCATGCACTACACCACCGTCGACGGCCGCAAGGTGATCGACGGCTCCGCCGGCCTCTGGTGCGTCAACGCCGGCCATGGCCGGCGCCAGATTGCGGCTGCCGTCGAACGGCAATTGATGAACCTCGACTTCGCGCCCTCGTTCAACATGGGCCATCCGCTGGCGTTCGATTTTGCCGAGCGGCTCACCGAGATCGCGCCGACGGGGCTGGATCGCGTCTTCTTCACCAATTCGGGCTCAGAGTCGGTCGATACCGCGCTGAAGATCGCGCTGGCCTATCAGCGCGCCATCGGGCAGGGGACGCGGACGCGCCTGATCGGCCGCGAGCGCGGCTATCACGGCGTCGGCTTCGGCGGCATGTCGGTCGGCGGCATGGTGGCCAACCGCCGCGCGTTCGCCACCCATCTGCCCGGAGTCGATCACATCCGTCACACCCATGATCTCGCCCGCAACGCCTTTGCGAAGGATCAGCCCGAGCATGGCGCCGAGCTCGCCGACGATCTCGAGCGGATGGTGGCGCTGCATGGCGCCGACACCATCGCCGCCGTCATCGTCGAGCCGGTGCCGGGTTCGACCGCCGTGCTGCCGCCGCCGAAGGGCTATTTGAAGCGGCTGCGCGAGATCGCAGACAAGCACGGCATCCTGCTCATCTTCGACGAGGTCATCACTGGGTTCGGCCGCCTTGGCGCGCCGTTCGCGGCAGATTATTTCGGCGTCACGCCCGATATGATGACGACCGCCAAGGGCATCACCAATGGCACCGTCCCCTGCGGCGCGGTGTTTGCCAACCGCAAGATTCATGACGGGTTGATGACCGGCCCCGAGGGCACCATCGAGCTGTTCCACGGCTACACCTATTCGGCGCACCCGACCGCCTGCGCCGCGGGCCTCGCGACGCTCGACATCTACAAGGACGAGGGGCTTTTGACGCGCGGCGCGTCGCTGGCCGAATACTGGCGCGATGCGCTGCATTCGCTGAAAGGTCTGCCGAACGTGATCGACATCCGCAATGTCGGCCTGATGGGCGCGGTCGAAGTCGCGCCGCGCAAAGACGGCGTTGGCGCGCGTGGCTATGACGTGATGGTGGATTGCTTCAATCGCGGGCTTTATTTGCGCATGAGCGGCGATTCCTTTGCGCTGTCGCCGCCCCTGATCGTCGAGAAGAGCCATATCGACGACATGGTTTCGATCCTCGGCGACGCGATCAAGCGTGTGGCCTGATCCTTGCTCGCAGGGAAAGACAGAGGCCGCGGCAATTGTGCCGCGGCGGATGCGTGAGGAATCGTGAAAGTCATCGTTCTCGGCAGTGGCGTGATCGGCGTCACCACAGCCTATTATCTGGCACGTTCCGGCCACCAAGTTGTCGTCGTCGACCGTCAGGCGGAGCCCGCACAGGAAACCAGTTTTGCCAATGCCGGCGAGGTCTCGCCCGGCTATTCGTCGCCCTGGGCCGGCCCCGGCGTGCCGGTCAAAGCGATCAAGTGGCTATTGATGCGGCACGGACCGCTGGTGATCTGGCCGAAGCTCGATCCCGTGATGTGGATCTGGGGGCTGAAGATGCTGCGCAACTGCACGGCAGAGCGCTACGCGATCAACAAGAGCCGGATGATCCCGATCGCCGAATACAGCCGCGATTCCTTGCGCGCGCTGCGCGCCGAGATCGGCATCACGTATGACGAGCGCAGCCGCGGCACGCTGCAGCTCTTCCGCAAGCAGAAGCAGCTCGACTCGACCGGCGACGATATCGCAGTGCTCAAGCAATATGGCGTGCCGTACGAGCTTTTGGATCGCACCGGCTGCATCGGCGCGGAACCGGCGCTCGCGGCCGTGAAGGAAAAATTCGTCGGCGGGTTGCGATTGCCGCAGGACGAGACCGGCGATTGCCACATGTTCACGCAGGCGCTCGCTCGGGAAGCTGAAAAGCTCGGCGTCGAGTTCAGGTTCAATACCACGATCGAGCGGCTGGTCGCGGATGGCGGCAAGATCACCGGCGTCGTCACCAGCGCCGGGTTGTTGCAGGCCGATGCCTATGTCGCGGCACTCGGAAGCTGGTCGCCGCGCTTGCTCAAACCTTTGGGTGTTTTTGTTCCGGTCTATCCGGTGAAGGGCTACTCGATCACGGTCCCCGTCATCGATCCCGACGGCGCGCCGGTATCGACCGTGATGGACGAGAGCTACAAGGTCGCGATCACGCGGCTGGGGGATCGCATCCGCGTCGGCGGCACCGCGGAAATTTCCGGCTATTCGAACTCGCTCGATGCGGCGCGGCGGGCGACGCTCGATCATTCGCTGACCGACATGTTTCCGCGCGGCGGCGATTTGAGCAAAGCGAGCTTCTGGTGCGGCCTGCGCCCGATGACGCCGGACGGCCCGCCGGTGATCGGCGCGACGCGCTACGGCAATCTGCACCTCAACACCGGCCACGGCACGCTCGGCTGGACCATGGCGTGCGGTTCGGGGAGGGTGCTGGCCGATATGATTTCGGGACGGAAGCCGGATATCGATGTGAGCGAGCTCAGCGTGAGCCGTTACGATCAGCGGTTTGGGTAGTAACGCACGATAGCCAACCCGTCATTGCGAGGAGCGTAGCGACGAAGCAATCCATGTCTCCGTAAGTGGCGATGGATTGCTTCGCTTCGCTCGCAATGACGGCGGGATTAGCGGACTAGCTCTCGTCACGCAATGCGGGGTGTCGTTGCCTTCATCACTCCTGATCGGGAGGATCAAAGGCTCGAATCGGAGGCAGCGTGCCCGAATACTTCTCGCACTCGACCACCGTCACCTGACCGCAGCAACCTTGCGCGAGCCGCGATGTGCCGATGTCGCGGGTGAGCACGTTCGGATTGCCGTGAACGCAGAGCGGATGTTCTGCCGTGCCGGCTTGCGGATCATACCAGGCGCCGGTGGACAATTGCACTACGCCGGGCATGACGTCGTCTGAAACGGCGGCGGCGGCCAGACACGCGCCCCGATCATTGAACAGGCGGACGATATCGCCGTTGGCGATGCCGCGGCGCGTCGCATCGACGGGGTTGAGACGGACGGCTTCCCGGCCGGCAATTTTCTTGGACTGGCTGTACGCACCGAAGTCGAGCTGGCTGTGCAGCCGGGTCGCTGGCTGGTTGGCGATCATCGTCAATGGGTGGCGCGAATCTGGCGGTTCGGTTGACGGCAGCCATGCTGGGTGGGGCGGGCAATCGTCGTAATCGAAGCCTGCGATGGTTTTCGAATAGATCTCGATCTTGCCGCTTGGCGTGGGCAGCTTGTTCTTGACGGGATCGTTGCGGAAGGCGCGCAGAAAGCCGCCGTCATCAGGGGCCGATGGCAGCGCGAGTTCGCCACGCCGCCAGAACTCGTCGAAATCCGGCGCATCCCAACCGGCATCGGCAAGCGCCCGTCGCGTCGGCTCGTAAAGATGGGCCAGCCATTGCCTGGTATCGCGTCCTTCCGTGAAGGCCTGTTCGACGCCCAATCGCCGCGACAGCGCGGCAAAAATATCGAAATCGTCGCGGGCTTCGCCAATCGGGTCCACGGCCTTGCGCATCGCGACCAGCCTCGGATCGGTGCCGGCGGCGCCGATATCGTCGCGCTCCAGCGTCATGGTCGCCGGCAGCACGATGTCGGCAAACTTAGCCATCGGCGTCCAGGCGCTCTCGTGCACGACAATGGTTTGCGGGACATTGAAGGCCTGCCGCAGCCGATTGATATCCTGGTGATGATGGAAAGGGTTGCCGCCCGCCCAGTAGACCAGCTTGATGTCGGGATACCGCATCGTGCGGCCGTTGTATTCGAACATTTGTCCCGGATTGAGGAGCATGTCGGCGACACGCGCGACCGGGATGAAGTCGGCGGTAGCATTCTTGCCTTGCGACAGCGTCGGGATCGGAACCGCGTTGAGACGGCGTCCGGTATGACCGAGCGCACCGAGCGCGTAATTATATCCGCCGCCGGGCAGGCCGATCTGGCCCAGCATGGCCGCGAGCACCGCGCCCATCCATACCGGTTGCTCGCCATATTGCGCCCGCTGCAGGGAATGCGAGACCGTGATCAAGGTGCGTCCGCGCGGCAGCCGGCGGGCGATGTCGACGATGGTGCCGGCCGGAATGCCGGTAATGTCGGCGGCCCATGCCGCGTCCTTTGGCGTTTGGTCGTCGCGGCCGAGCAGATAGCGTTCGAAGATGTCGAAGCCGGTACAATAGCGTGCGACAAAGCCGCTGTCCCACAGATTCTCGACGAGGAGCGTGTGCGCGAGTGCCAGCATCAGGGCGACGTCGGTCCCGACCTTGATCGGCATCCACCGGGCGCCGGCCGCTTCCGGCATATCGTCGCGCAAGGGAGCGATGCCGTAGAAGACGGCGCCGCGGCGCGCGGCCCTCTGCATCGCGTCGCGCTCGATGTGCCGGCTGATGCCGCCGCTTGCGACATCCGAGTTCTTCAGCGCCATGCCGCCGAAGGCCAGCACCGTATCGGTGTGCTCGGCGATCTGATCCCACGTCACGTTGTGGCGCGAGATGGCTTCGAAGCCGCCGAGGACATGCGGCAGGATCACGGCCGAGGCACCGGCGCTATAGCTGTTCACCGAACGCACATAGCCGCCGAACGCGGTGTTCAGGAAGCGATGAACCTGGCTCTGCGCGTGGTGGAAACGTCCGGCGCTGGCCCAGCCATAGGAGCCGCCATAGGCCGCGGCGGCGCCATATTCGGTTCGGATCCGCGCCAATTCGCCTGCGAGCAGGTCGAGCACTTCGTCCCAGGGGCACGCGACAAATTTCTGGTCGAAGGTGCGCGGAGCGGGTGCGCTTCGCTCCAGCCACGCCTTGCGCACCATCGGCCGCAGGATGCGGGCCTTGTGGCGCATCGCCGTGCTGAAATTCTGCAACATCGGGGAGGGCGCCGGATCGTGCTCGTACGGCTTGATATCCAGCGTCGCGCCGTTCCACCGCGCCGCGAAGGCGCCCCAATGCGCGCTGTGTGGGCTCCAATCCTCTCGGGCTTGATCCATTCCTTGTTCCAGACTGTTCATGACGCCTGCGTCACGCAATTCACCCACAGCACGACCGCTTTCGCATCTTTCGCGGGATTTGAGAAGCGGTGCGGGCGGCGGCTGGCAAAGCGAAAACTGTCGCCTCGCTTGAGCGACCAGGACTCGGCGTCGACGGTCAGCGTCATCTCGCCTTCCAGCACCAGCCCCGCTTCCTCGCCGTCATGCGTGTAAAGCTCATCGCCGGTGTTGCCGCCGGGCTCCATGTGCACGAGAAACAGATTGAGGCGGTTCTCAGTACCCGCCGGACTCAGCAATTGCTTGGAGATGCCGGTCCGCCACAGTTTCAGTTCGGCGCGCTGCATTTCGCGCGTCACCACACCGCCGGATGCCGCCTCGTCGTTCGGCTGCGAGCCGAACAGCGCGGCGATGCCGACGCCAAGCACGTCGGCCAGCGTCGCCAGCACGCGGAGCGAAGGCGACGACAGCCCGCGCTCGATCTGGCTGAGAAAGCCGATCGACAGATCGGTCTTCGCCGCAATCGTCTCCAGCGAGAGCTTGTGCTCGCGGCGCAGGTCGCGGATGCGGCGGCCGACCGCAAGGTCCATCGCCGGCTCGGCCGGCCTGACGGCGGTCTTCGCCTTCGGCCGGACCGTTGCCTTTCCGGCGGCCTTTTTCTTGGCCCTTGCCTTGGCCTTGAACGCCGGTTTCTTTATTCGCTTGCCGCCGCTCACGTCAGACCGCTTCCTTCATGTGCATGAAAATCGCTTGCAAACCCTGGAGAAGTGTGACCACAATTTCATATTGGTGAAAATAGGCCTGAACGGCGTTGCCCGCAACTCTTTGGTCTAAGGCGGGCGGGCCCGGGCGGCGTGCAGTTTCAGGAGGTGGTGCGATGGCTCTGAAGCGTCTCGTTCAGGCCGCGGTGGCGGCCTTGGTTCTCACAGCCGCAATGCCGGCATCCGCGCAAAAAGTACTGAAGGTGGGCTCGACGCCGACCGGCGTGCCCTTCACTTTCCTCGACACCAAGACCAACAGCATTCAGGGCATCATGGTCGATCTCATCACCGAGATCGGCAAGGACGCCGGCTTCCAGGTTCAGATCGAGCCGATGCAGTTCTCGACCCTGATTGCCTCGCTTACCTCGAACAAGATCGACATCATCTCGGCGGCGATGTTCGTTACCCCCGCGCGCAAGGAAGTGATCGATTTCTCCGAACCGTTCTACAGCTATGGCGAGGGCCTCCTGGTGCCGAAGAGCGATACGAAGACCTACACCAAGCAGGACGATCTGAAAGGCGAAGTGGTCGGCGCGCAGGTCGGTACGGCGTTCGTCGATGCGCTGAAGAAGTCGGGACTGTTCAGCGAGGTGAAGGCCTACGACACCATTCCCGATATTCTGCGCGACGTGAACGCCGGCCGGCTGAAGGCCGGCTTCGCCGATTATCCGATCCTCGCCTACAACCTGAAGCAAGGCGGCTTCCCCGAGGCGCGCATTGTCGAGAGCTACAAGCCCGCGACCGTCGGTTCTGTCGGCATCGGCGTGCGCAAGGGCGATAGCGAGCTGCTCGCCAAGATCAATGCCTCGCTGGCGAAGCTGAAGGCGAACGGCACGGTCGAAAAGATCCTCGATAAATGGGGCCTCAAGGCGCAGGGTGCCTGATGCAGGCGTTCTGGCGCGACGCGACCGAGTTCCTGCCGATCCTGATGAGCGGCGTGGCGTTGACGGTCATCGTCACCATCGGCTCGCTCTTGCTGTCGACCGCGCTCGGCCTGGTCTGGGCCTTGATGCGGGTATCCGGCATCGGCATTTTCTCGGGGTTCAGCGCCGGGCTGATCAACGTGATCCGCGGCATCCCGATCATCGTGCTCCTGTTCTATCTCTATTTCGTGATGCCCGAACTCGGCCTCACGCTGACGGCGCTGCAGGCGGCGATCTTAGGCCTCGGCATCGCCTATTCGGCCTACCAGGCGGAGAATTTCCGCGCCGGCATCGAGGCCATCGACAAGGGGCAGATCGAGGCGGCGCAGGCGATCGGCATGGGCTGGTGGCAGACCATGCGCCGCGTGGTGCTGCCGCAGGCGGTCAAGATCGTGTTGCCGCCCTACGGCAACATCATGATCATGATGCTGAAGGATTCTTCGCAGGCGTCGACCATCACGGTCGCCGAGCTCGCACTGCAGGGCAAGCTGATCGCGTCCTCCACCTTCAAGAACACCAGCGTGTTCACACTTGTGGCGCTGATGTATCTCACCATGAGCATCCCGCTCATTCTTCTGGTCCGTCACTTCGAGAAGCGCGCGGGCCACAAATGATCGAGCTCACCAACGTTCACAAGAGTTTTGGCAAGGTCGAGGTGCTCAAGGGCATCACGGCTTCCGTCGAGAAGGGCGAGGTTGTCTGCGTCATCGGCCCGTCAGGCTCCGGCAAATCCACCATCCTGCGATGCATCAACGGGCTGGAGAGCTATGACAGCGGCGACATCCTCGTCGAAGGCGCGCGGGTCGATCGGAGCGCGCCCTCGATCGTAGCGATCCGGACGCAAGTCTCGATGGTGTTCCAGCGCTTCAACCTGTTTCCGCACCGTACCGCGCTGGAAAACGTCATCGAGGGGCCGCTCTATGTGAAGAAGGAGCCGCGCGCCGAGGCGCTGGAGCGTGGCCGCGCGCTGCTGGCGCAGGTGGGGCTCGCCGAAAAGGCCGACAGCTATCCGCCGCAACTCTCCGGCGGTCAGCAACAGCGTGTTGCGATTGCCCGCGCACTTGCGATGCAGCCGAAGGCGATCCTGTTCGACGAGCCGACTTCGGCGCTCGATCCCGAACTGGTCGGCGACGTGCTCTCGGTGATGCGCAAGCTCGCCGACGACGGCATGACCATGGTCGTCGTCACCCACGAGATGGGATTTGCCGGAGATGTCGCCGACCGCGTACTGTTCATCGACGGCGGCGTGATCGTCGAACAGGGGCCGGCGAAGTCCGTGCTCAATCAACCGCAGCATGCGCGCACGCAGGATTTTTTGCGGCGCGTTCTGCACCCGCTCTGAGTTCGCCAGCATGAATGCGCCCATCCGACTACCGCTGCCGCCAAGTCTCTACGCCGATACGGCGGTCGCGCCGGCACGGACGCCGCCGCTCGATGGAGACAAGGACGTTGCGGTCGTAATCATCGGCGGCGGTTTCACCGGGCTGTCCACCGCATTGCATCTGGCCGAGCAGGGCGTGAATGCGCTCGTGCTGGAAGCGCAACAGCCGGGCTGGGGCGCTTCGGGCAACAATGGCGGCCAAGTCAATCCGGGCCTCAAGCACGATCCCGACCAGATCGAGGCCGATTTCGGCGCCGAGCTGGGCGGCCGCATGATCGCGTTCGCTTACGGCACCACCAACTACACGTTCGACCTGATCCGCCGCTACCAGATTCCCTGCGAAGCAAGGCAGAACGGCACGCTGCGCGCGGCCTATAACGAGGCGAGCGCCGGGGGAATCGAAACCACGGCAAAGCAGTGCATCCGGCGCGGCATGCCGGTGACGCTCTTGAATCGCGAGCAGATGCGGGAGGTGACCGGTACCGACCGCTATCTCTGCGCCATGCTGGACAATCGCGGTGGCGACCTGCATCCGCTGAGCTATGCGCGCGGGTTGGCGCGCGCCGCGATCGCGGCCGGCGCAGCCGTCCATGGCGAGACGCCGGCGCTTTCGTTGTCGCGTGAAGGCGCGCATTGGCGCGTCGAGACGCCGCGCGGGATCGTGCGCGCCGAAAAAGTGCTGCTGGCAACCAACGGATTCACGGACGATCTGTGGCCGGGCCTCCGCCGCACTATCGTGCCGGTGTTTTCATCGATTGCGGCCACCGCGCCTCTATCCGAGGAGGTCGCGCGCGAAATCATGCCGACGCGCTCGGTGTTGTACGAGAGCGGCTACATCACGGTGTATTACCGGATCGATGCGCATAATCGTTTGCTGATGGGCGGACGTGGGCCGATGCGCTGGATCAGCAAGCCTGGCGATGTCGCCTATCTCATCCGCTATGCCGAACGGCTGTGGCCGCGGCTGAAAGGCGTGACCTGGACGCACGGCTGGAATAGTCGGCTCGCGATCACGCCCGATCATTATCCCCATGTGCATGAGCCGGCGGAGAATCTTCTGATCTCGCTCGGCTGCAACGGCCGCGGCGTCGCGCTCTCGACCGCGATGGGTGCACAGCTCGCGCGCCGTCTCGTTGGCGGAAGAGATGCTGTGATCGATATGCCGATCTCAGGCATCAAGCCGATGGCGATGCACGCGTTCTGGCCGCTCGGCGTCACCGCGGCCGTACTGGCCGGGCGGGTGCGGGACCGGCTGGGAATCTGACGCCGCGGCCGCGCAGCCCTCAAACAGCCAAACCGAGACATCGCCCGCCTTCGACGGAACCTTCCATCCCCCGCGAACGTTCGCTAGCGCAGGGCCGATTTCGAGGAGGTCAAGATGCGCAAGCAGTTACTGTTATCGACTGGGATTATCTGCCTGATGCTGGCACCGGGGCTGTCGTATGGCCAGGCCCCGGGCGGGAGAAGCGAGGAACCGAAGCAGATGCAGCCGAGCGATCGTGGCAAGGGTGCTGCATCGCAAGAACGCGGCGCCGAGCGAGCGCAGGAACGCGCCAAGGGCGCCGAGAAGGGTGCGGAACAGAAGGCTCAAGGCGCGGCGGGTCGTGAGGAAAGAGGACCCGGTTCCCGGCAGGCAGGAGAGAAGGGCAAAGCTGCACCTGGGGCCGAGCGTCCAACGGCTGCGAGCGAAGACAGCAAGCGTGGCCGCGGCGATGACGCGAAGAGGGCCACGGAGCAAACTAAGGGCGCCCGCCCGGGCGATCGGGAGGCCGATCGCGGCCGCGATGCCAAGGAGAGCGCTAAGGATAGTGCCAAAGACAGAACCAAGGGCACCGCCGAGTCCGAGAGGACCAAGAGCGGAACAACGACATCCCAGAAGGAGCGCGAGGGCACAACCACCACGCAGAAGGAGCCGAGCCGCGATCAACAGGACAGAACCTCGAAGGATGCGGCTGAACAGAGCAAGGACCGGCCGGCGACCGCGACTGACGCCACGCGCACACAGACCCAGACCAGCCAGACGCAGGACCGCCAGCAGATCTCGACCGAGAAGCAGGTGCGCATCTCCGAGACGCTGACCCGCGAACGTCTCGCGCCGCCGCAGCGCAATCTCAACATCTCGATCCGGGTCGGCGAGCGGCTCCCGCGCCATGTGCGGGTGCAACGGCTGCCACTTACGATCGTGTCGATCGAGCCGCAGTACCGCGGCTACGATTACTTCACGACCGAGGAGGAAATCGTGATCGTCGAACCCCGCACGCAGCGGATCGTGAGCCATATCCCCCGTGACACGTCGCGCATTCGCGCTGCAGGCGGCGAGGCCGCCGGCAGTGGACGTGCGGCCGACGCGATGGCTCAGGCCGGCGGTGCGCCCTGCCGTATCATGCGGCGGGATACCGCGGGCAATCTTACTGAGGTCTCGCCCACGACGGTTGGTTCGACCGCACCGCAGGATTCGATCAGCGTAAGCGTTCGTGCGCCGGGCGGCGGGGGATCGACGAACCCGATTGCACTGGGCGCCTCGGAAGGACAGATCGTGGTCACCATGCAAGGCGGCGAGTGCACGGTTACGCTTGAGCCACAGGCGCGGTAAGCGGGTGCGTCTGGTCTCGCAAGAGGCCGCCACGTCAGCCGGTTAGAAATGGAAAGTGCGGCATCCGATCTGCCGCACTTTTCCGGTTGAGCGGCATTTTTGTCATTGCCGCGCCGCTCCCCGGCGGCCTGTCCGCTTTCTATCCCTCCGCCACTGCCTCGCTCCAGGCGTGGAACGGCTCGGTGGCGCCGCTGTTGGTTTCGCCATCGCGCAGCACCGCGCTGGGGCAGGCGAACTTCATCGGCAGGTTCTGAATGCGTGCCTCCTCGTAATCGAAACGCGAGCCCAGCGCTTCGCGCGCGGCCTGCGGCAGGCGGACGTCGCCGATCACGATCGCGCCTTCGCTGGCGTCGATGCGTGGCTGATGGATTGCGGCATCGAGATCCATGCCGTAGTCCATCACGAAGGACAGAAGCTGACTTACCGCCGGCAGAATGCGCCGGCCACCCGAGGCGCCGACCGCGATGCGTCTTCCATCCGCCGCCTGCGCCAGCACGGGCGTGTAGTTGGTGAGGCAGCGTTTGCCCGGCGCCAGCGAATTTGGCGTGCCCGGGGTCGGGTCGAACCACATGATGCCGTTGTTCATGGTGATGCCGGTCTGGTTCGTCACGAATTTGGAGCCGAAAGTGGACAGCAAGGTTTGCGTCACCGCGGCCATGTTGCCGTCGCGGTCGACGGCGGAAAAATGCGTGGTGCAGGCAGGCGCCAGCGCTTCGGCGCCGAGCGCGCGCCTGCCGTCTTCATCGCCCATGTCCTTGAGGCGTTCGCGATACGCTTTTTGCAGCGCCGATGCATAGGCGATGTAGGCCGCGGCGTCCGGTCCGCTGCGCGCAGGCTCGAGATTTTCCTGCAGCAGACGAAGCGTGCGCGTCAGCGTCGGCCCGGCGGTGAGTTCGGGCGTCGCGAACACCTCGCCGCCGCGATAAGGGATCGCCAGCGGCTCGCGCACAATGCCGCGAAATGGCTTGAGATCCTCGGCCGACAGCGCGCCGCCGGCGGCCTGAATGTCGGCGGCGAGGCTTTGCGCCAGATCGCCTTCGTAGAAGTCGCGCGGGCCGGCGCTGGCGAGTTGCGCCATCGTGGCCTTGAGCCGATCCTGCGGCATGCGGACCTTGGACCTGATGCCCCATTGCGGATTCGGTGGCAGGCCGTCCTGGAGATAGGCGGCGGCGCTCGCGGGGTAACGCCGCAAGTCTGCTGCCGCGCTCGAAATCATCACCGTGGTCCACCAGTCGACCGCAAGCCCTTCGCCGGCGAGTGCAATGCTCGGCGCCAGCAACTCCTTCCACGGCAGTTTGGCGTAGCGGCGGTGCGCCTCTTCCATGCCGGCGACCACGCCGGGCACGGCGATCGAACTGGGGCCATGAATGTTGCGGTCGTCCTTTACCCGCGGCCAGGGGAAGATGTCGGAAGCCGCGCCACCGCCGGTCAGCGGATAATCTTCCACCCGCAGGCTCAGCGGCGCCCGCATGCCGTAGTCGATCACCTCATAGCGGCGTTCGCCCGCCCGGTAGAGCACCATCGCGCCGCCGCCGCCGACCCCGCTCATCCAGGGCTCCAGAACGCCAAGCGCAAACGTCGTCGCGATCACGGCATCGATGCAGTCGCCGCCCGCGGCCAGCACCTCGGCCCCCACCTGCGCCGCCCTGCTTGATTGCGCAGCGACGATGCCGCCTCTGGAAGTGACGGCCGGCTTGCGTACCGCTTGGGTATTGGAGAACTGGTCGCGCATCGGATTGCCTTTGATTCCCTGTAACGTGTCTGGTTGCCGGTCGGGCAGAAGATCTCGTCGACGTCATTACACCCTAAAAATCTCAGGCCAGCCATGACAGAATGACATGCTGGGAATTCGCATCGCCCGTCTTCGTGTTGGCGTCTTGCGTCGGACAATGGCACATTGCGAACGATGACCGTATCCACAAAGGAGCATACTGGCTTGACCGCCGACGCATTTATTCATCTGCCGGAGCTGCGGGCCCGGGTAACGCACCCGGAAAAGTCGCTGCTGCGCCTGACGCCAAAGATGTTTTCGATGTGGGAGCAGCGGGCGCGGGCCGCGGGATGGCCGGCAGGCTGGCGGCTGTCGGACGAAGCGATCGAGGCGTCGCGGCTTGCGGTGCTCGGCGATCATCCTGATGGCGACGACCTCTGGGTCTACTCCTACGGTTCGCTGATGTGGGACCCCGGCTTTCACTTCGCCGAAGTCCGGCTCGCCGACGTCGAAAATTATCAGCGCCGCTTCACGCTGAAGATCAATCTCGGTCGGGGATCGCACGACTATCCGGCGCTGATGCTCTCGCTCGAGCCGCAATTGGGATGTTGCCGCGGGCTGGCGTTCCGCATTGCGGCCGATTCCGTCCATGCCGAGACCGCGATCCTGTGGCGCCGCGAAATGCTGCGCGGCGGCTATGCGCCGGCGATGGTGCCGATGACGACGCCGCAGGGACCAATCACCGCACTCGCCTTCACCTCCAACCGGTCGCACCCGAGTTATGTCGGCGAACTGCCGCTCGCCGAGACCGCCGCGATGATCGCGACCGGGAAGGGCGTTCTCGGCACCAACCGCGAATACCTCCTGCAACTGGCGACGCAGTTGCAGGCGTTGGAGATCGAGGATCCGTATGTCGCGCAGTTGCATGCGCAGATCGGCGGCGCTCCCGGTGCTTGAGGCGGTCACCTCACGGCGGCCTGCCGAGTCTACTTTCAAACAATGTTTCAGGCTGATTTTCCCGCACAATCCGGCATCCTGACGCAAGTGCTGGACGCGGATAGTTGGCATCATAAGAGCCGCCGCGCGGAGACAATCGACGCCGAAATAATCAATGGAGAGGGCGCGCATGACTGGGGAGATCAAGTCGCACTACGAGGTCGTTGTCGTCGGCGCGGGCGTGTCGGGCATTTACCAGATCAAGCGGCTGGCCGATCTCGACGTGGATGCCCTCGTGCTCGATGCCGCCCCCGATCTCGGGGGAACCTGGTACTGGAACCGCTATCCCGGCGCGCGCTTCGATTCCGAGAGCTACACCTACGGCTATTCGTTCTCGAAAGAGCTGCTCAACGAGTGGCACTGGCAGGAGCGGTTTTCGAGCCAGCCGGAGAATCTTCGCTACCTCAACTATGTCGCCGACAAGTTCGATTTGCGCAAATACATGCGGTTCAACCGCAAGGTGGAAGCGGCGGCGTTCGACGAGGGCTGTCATCTGTGGCGGCTCCGGCTCGACGATGGGCGTGAACTGAGCTGCCGATTCCTCATTCTTGCGGTCGGGTTGCTCTCGGTACCGACGCTGCCGCGGCTTGAGGGCATGGAGACGTTCAAGGGGCGTTCGTTCCATACCTTCTATTGGCCGCACGAGCCGGTTGAACTCTCCGGCAAGAAGGTCGGCATCATCGGCACCGGCGCCACCGCGATCCAGGTGATCGGCGAGATCGCCGACAAGGTCGGCGAACTCACTGTGTTTCAGCGGCGTCCGAACTGGAGCGCGCCGCTGAACAATAGTCCGATCTCGGACGAGGAAATGGCCGACATCCGTTCGCGCTACGATGAAATCTTTGCCGCCTGCAAGCGCACGCCCGGCGGCTTCGAGCACGAGCCGGACCGGCGCGGCTTCTATGAAGCCACCCGCGAGGAGCGGATCGCGCTGTGGAACAAGCTCTATGACGAGCCCGGCTTCGGGATCTGGCTCAGCAATTTTCGCGAGATTTTTACCGACGAGGCGGCCAATGCCGAGTTTTCCGCTTACGTCGCCGATCGCATCCGAAGCCGCGTGAAGGACCCGGTGACGGCGGAAAAGCTGATTCCGAAGGATCACGGTTTTGGCGTGCAGCGGGTGCCGCTGGAGACCAATTATCTCGAGGCCTACAACCGTGACAATGTGCATCTCGTCGACATCAGCGAGACGCCGATTCTGCGAGTCACCGAAACGGGCCTGCGCACCAGCGCGCGCGATTACGAGCTCGATATCATCGTTTACTCCACCGGCTTCGATGCCATCACCGGTGCATTCGACGCGATCGACATCGCCGGCGTCGGCGGAGTGAAGCTCGCCGACGAATGGCGCGAGGGACCCTCGACCTTTCTCGGCATGATGGCGCATGGCTTTCCGAACTTGCTGATGCCGACCGGGCCGCAAAGCGGTTCGGCTTCGACGAATTTTCCGCGCGGCATCGAGAACGGCGTCGGCTGGTGCATGGGCCTGCTCGGCCACATGTGGGACCGCGGCTACACGCGGGCCGAGCCAACGGCCGAAGCGCAGGCGCGCTGGACCGCGCACGTGACCAAGATGTACGCCATCATGCTGATGCGCAAAGCCAAGTCGTGGTTCACCGGCTACAATTCCAATATCCCCGGCCACGAGCACGGCAAGACTCGGTATCTCGTTTATAATGGCGGCACGCCGAAATATGTCGCGGCGATCACCGAAGTTGCCGATAGCGGGTATGAGGGAATCGTGTTCGATGCGGGCGCACGGGCAGCGGCGAGGTCCGCGGCCGCCGCGGAGTAAAATACGCATAAAGGCTGAGCGTAGGATGGGTTGAGCCTACAGGTCCGCCTTCGGCCGGCCCGGTGAAGGACTCCGCGAAACCCATCGTCTTTGGAAAGGCGATGGGTTTCGCAAGAGCTCAACCCATCCTACGAGTTCGAGTTCGATCGTCGCGCTCGCGCCTTTGCTTGCATCACGTCACTGCGCCCGCAGCAGCCGCCTGGGATGAACGCCATCGACATAGCCCATGAACGGCGGATGGATCGAATAACCGATCAATTCGCGAGCGCGCTCGGGCAATTTGCTGGCGACCTCGGCAGGGACCGCGAGCGCCATGTTCTCGAGTTGCCGCACCCAGCCCACGCAATATTGCGGCGTGATGATCAGGCGCGGCTGGTCCGACCGGTTGGCGCCACCACGGTGCCATAGCGTTCCCTTGGTG
Source organism: Bradyrhizobium sp. AZCC 1578 (assembly GCF_036924675.1). Taxonomy (NCBI): domain Bacteria; kingdom Pseudomonadati; phylum Pseudomonadota; class Alphaproteobacteria; order Hyphomicrobiales; family Nitrobacteraceae; genus Bradyrhizobium; species Bradyrhizobium sp. AZCC 1578. The sequence continues at coordinate 2,651,695 of NZ_JAZHRZ010000001.1, read as the reverse complement.
ATGGCCAGCGAGCCGGATGGCATGATCAGCTTCACGGCGTCAGGCCTGTCGCCTTCCTCGTGACCGGCTTCGTTAGTGAAATGAGTTGGCTTCACCGCGCCCTCGATATATTGCCCGTCCCACAGATGGCTTCCGGGAATGATTTCGGTGGCGCCATTTTGCTCGGTCGTATCATCGATCGCCCAGAACGTGCTGATGCCAAGGGCGGGGCGGGGGCGCGGAATCTTCACGCCGCTGTCGTCGAAATGCCAGGGCTGGACGGTCTCGCCGGGATGGAGATTGATCGCGAGCAGAGCAGACAACAGGCAGCTCTCGCCGAGTTCGGCTTCCACAAAGGCCATCGCGAGCGGATGGATCGCGAGCTCGGCGAAGACAGGCGCTTTCGCCAGCAGAGCATACACGCGGTTGGTTCTGGTACCTTCGAAATCGTTGCGGCCGAACAGATCGCGCGCCAGATGCGGCGCCAGCGCCGCGCGGATTTCGGCCACGCGGTCGGGCGCAAGAACACGTTCGAAGATCAGGTAACCGCTGCGGTCGAACTCTTCCTTTAAGGAGGCGAATGAGCGTGCCCCGAGCCAGGGCAAAACCTGCTTCGCTGCCGCTGCCATCTGCGCTCTCCCTCGTGAGCCCGGTCAAGCCAGGCCTCTTGCGGCATATCATACGCAACTAAAGGCGTTTTTCACGAGATTTCTGCAGCGTCGACGGTGGCGCAGATCATGATCGCGGTGCGAATGCGTAGCGGAACGTGCAGCTCGGCGCGCCCTGCATCAGCGTTTGGTCGCGCCTGAGGCTGACCTCGTTGCCGCCGGCTGCCGCGATATCGAAATCGGTGGCGCAGACCAGCAGAGCGCCGAGTTCCGGCTCGCCCAGCGCGCGGAAGAATTCCGCGAACCGGCAATGCGTGACGTCGAATTCCAGCGCCGCCTCATCGTGCCGGCGCATCTCGACCGTTACTTCCCGCTCGGTAACTTCGGCAAGCGCGGTATGCATGGTGGCCCATTTGCGCCGCGCGCTGCCCTCGACGTTCTCGCCGATGGCGGCGAACAGCGCCTTCGACCAGTCGCGCAAGGCTTGTCGCGCAATCGCGTCAGCCTTTTCCTGGCCCAGTTCCGCGCGCAGCGCCCGCAGCATCGGCACCAGCACCTGCGCCTGGATCCGCGTTTTGTCCAACAGCGACAGGCGAGGATCGACCATATAATCGTCGAGCACGTTCATCGCAGTATCCTTTGGTTTCCCGACCTTCAGCGAGATTCGGCTGCCGGCGAGGCGAGCGCAACCGAGATAAATTGAACGATTGACTTAGAAAATCTGATGCATGACACGCAAAGCGCCAAGGCCGCGCAAACGCCCGTCGTAAGCGGTTCAAATCTTTTGGCCGCTCGGATGAAGCCGAGCGGCCGTTGCCTCGTGCCTATCCCGCAGCCGCGTTGACCGCGATCGGCGAAGCGCCTTCGCCGCTCTCTTCCAGCTTTCGCGGCAACCCCGCAAAACTGCGCAACGCTTCGGCCATCCTGGCACGCGGGCTGACGCCGGTGATCACCACATCCACCATCATCAGGGACGTGTGGATGTGGCCACGCGCCTGCAGTTGCTCGACGGGCACGCCTGCGGCGGCCATCGCCTCGGCATATTCGATCCCCTCGTCACGCAGCGGATCGAACTCGCAGGTCGCCACGAACGCCGGCGGCAGGTTCGCCAGATTGCCGCGCAGCGGCGAGGCGCGCGGGTCGGTGCGGTCCGCGGGCGAACAATAGATATCCCAGAACCAGAACATCAGCGCGCGCGTCAGGAAATAGCCGATCGCATTGTCGGTGTAGGATGGACGGTCGAACTGGCAATCGGTGACCGGGCACACCAGGAGCTGGCCTGCGATCTGCGGGCCGCCGCGGTCGCGTGCGAGCTGGCAGGTGACGGCGGCGATATTGGCGCCGGCGCTCCAGCCCGCGACCAGCACGGGTCCCGGCCGGCCGCCGAGTTCGGTGGCATGCTCGGCGATCCAGCGCGTTGCCGCATAGCCATCCTCGGCCGCGGCGGGGAAGCGATGCTCGGGCGCGTGGCGGTAGCCGACACTGGCGACGATCATGCCGCTGCGGCGACAGATGTCGCGGCAGAACGGATCGTCGGATTGCTCATCGCCCAACACCCAGCCGCCGCCGTGGAAATAGACCACGATCGGATGCGGCCCAGGCGTTGCCGGCCGATAAAGACGATACTGCAGCAGGCCATCGGCGCCGTGCAGCACGCCGTCGCCGACCTCGCCGACCGGCCGCCCGGCAGGCCGTCCCTTGTTGAACTCGGTGAGGAAGTCGCGCGCGCCCTGTGCGCCGAGCGACTCGATCGCCGGCAGGTTCATCTCCGCCAGCATGCCCAGCACCAGCCGCACGTCCGGCTGCAGGCGCACGACCTGGCCGTCATTGCATTGCTCCGCAACGTTCGGGCCGGTGAGTTTGAAGCCGAGCATGCCGCGGGCGACGACCTCGTTGCAAATGCTGCGATAGGGGCCGACGCCGCCGGTATAGGGCATCACGCCTTGCGCCTTGCCGGGCACGTTGGCGCCCGTATACCAGGTGTTGGCGAGCCGATGCAGCGTCAGCGTCGAACAGTCGGCCATGTGCTGCGCCCAGCCGGCCTGCGCCGTCTCGGTCGCGTCGATGGTCGTGAAGCCGGCCTCGCGCATCGCCGCCAGCCGGTCAACTACCCAGTCGACATGCTGCTCGATCGAGACCGCCATGTTCGACAGCACCGACGGGCTGCCCGGGCCCGTGATCAGGAACAGATTGGGGAAGCCTGAGACCGTGAGCCCGAGATAGGTCTGCGGACCGTTGGCCCAGACGTCGGACAGCGATTTGCCATCGCGGCCTGTGATCGGATGAACGGCCTTGATGGCGCCAGTCATGGCGTCAAAACCCGTGGCGAACACGATCACATCGACGTCGAACGTGCGCTTGCCGGTCGTGATGCCCGAAGCCGTGATCTCTGTGATCGGCTCCTTTCGCAAGTTCACCAGCGTGACGTTGGGGCGGTTGAACGTAGCGTAGTAGTTGGTATCGAGGCAGGGACGCTTGGCGCCGAACGGATGGTCGCGCGGGGTCAACGCTTCCGCCGTCTCGGCGTCCTTGACGATCTCGCGGATCTTCTCGCGGATCAGGTCGGCGAGCAGCGCATTGCCGTCGACGTCGACGCCCTGGTCGGCCCAGAGCTGAGTCAGGATGTAGACGAGATCGCCGGCGGCCCACGCCTGCTCGAACCGCTCGCGGCGCTCGGCATCGCTCAACTGCCAGCTCACCGCCATCTGCTGCGGATAGGGGACGCCTGCGAGCGACCACCGCGCCTGCTCGCGATAGCCGGCGCGGTCGCCCTGCAGCAGTGCGAGCCGGTCCGCCGGCGCGGAACCGTTGTGGGCGGGAAGGGCGAAATTCGGCGTGCGCTGGAAAACGCTGAGATGCGCGGCCTGCTCGGCGAGCAGCGGGATCGACTGGATGCCCGATGATCCCGTGCCGATGACGGCGATGCGCTTGCCGGCGAGCTTGACCTCTTCGTGCGGCCAGCGGCCGGTGAAATAGATCTCGCCCTTGAAGTCCTTGACGCCGTCGATCTCCGGCGGCTTGGGCGCAGAGAGGCAGCCGGTCGCCATGATGTAATAGTGAGAGGAAACATCAGCGCCATTGCTGGTCGTGAGCCGCCAGCGTTCGGCCGCCTCATCCCAATTTGCCGCCGTGACCTTGGTACCGAAGCGGATGTCGCGCCGCAGATCGTATCTGTCGGCGACGAAACCGAGATAGCGCAGGATCTCGGGTTGCGTTGCGTATTTCTCTGACCATTGCCACGCGCTTTCCAGCTCGGGATCGAAGGTGTAGCTGTAGTCGATGGTCTGGATGTCGCAGCGTGCGCCGGGATAGCGGTTCCAGTACCAGGTGCCGCCGACATCGCCGGCCTCCTCGATCACGACCGCCGAGAAGCCGGCCTTGCGCAAGCGATGCAGGAGATAGAGGCCGGCAAACCCGGCGCCGACGACCGCGACATCGACCTGTTGTGTCGTACCGCTGTTTGTCGCTTCAGAAGAACGTGCTGCGACCGCTGCGTCTGGCATGCCACTCCTCCCGTATGTTTTATGGTTGGGAGGAGGCTACTGCTGCGTGTTCAGTTTGTCATCAGGACATATGCAATCGTTGAGTGTTTGCTGCAGACGCGCGCTGCGGCGGCTCCGAGTCCGCGATTTCGCGAATTTCTCCGCGAGTGGCAGCGACTTAACCGCAACGCTTTTCGCTCTACATCTTCTACCGGACTGCATCCCCGATGTCGTCCCTGCGAACGCAGGGACCCATACCGCGTGATCTCTCGATAAGGCAGCGTCGCAGGCGTCTTTCGCAAAACGTCCGCCGGTGGTTAGGGGTCCCTGCGTTCGCAGGGACGACATCGAGTATGCCGCGCGCTCGTTCGCTAGACGCGCTTGCGTCGCTCATTCGTGCGCCGGCGCTCTATTCCGCGGGGCGCCCAATTCAGGCTGAAATCGAGTGTGAAGTCACGAAAACTTTCCACGGCGGGTGACAGCGATGCGCTGTTCCGGACGAACATCGCGATCTTCCATTTGACCGTGGGTTGTGTGAGCGGCAGGAACGCCAGTCCGAAGCCGCGCACCAGCGGCTCCGCCATCGAGGGGCAGATCACGGCGCCCTGTCTCACCCGCAGCATCGATAGCGCGGTGTTCACCCGGTGCACCGGAACCAGCTCCTTCGGGTGATGCCTAGGCGGCACGTTGCTCAACACATTGACGGCGATGTTGGGCATGTAGTTGAGCAGGGGCCGCTCGCGGAGATCCTTCCAACTGACCGACTTGCCCTTTGCCAGCGGATCATCGCTACGCAGCGCCACCCAGAGCGGGTCGGCGCAAATCATGTGCACCTCCATCGATTGATCGGGAACGACGCCTGCCGGCCCGAAGCCGATGTCGGTCGAGCCGTTCTGCAGGCCAGCCAGCACCTCCTGGATCGGCACGTCGTCAAAGCGGACGTCCACGCCGGGATGGCTGTTGTTGTATTCAGCGATCAGCTCCGGCAGCAGCGTGCACGATAAGGTCTCGGGCGCGGCTACGCGCACCAGTCCGCGGCGGAGCTCCTTCAGGTTGGTCAGGCTCTCCAGCGCCTCGTCGAGGTTCGACAGCACGCGCCGCGCCATCGGGGCGAAGATCTCGCCGACGATAGACGCAGAAACCTTGCGGGTGGTGCGGTCCAAGAGGCGGACGCCGACGCGGCTCTCGAGTTCCTTGATCAGGCCGGACAGCGCCGCCTGCGACAAGTGCATGGCCTTGGCGGCTTCCGAGAAGCTCGCGGTCTCCAGCACGGCCACATAGGCGCGCAACTGCCGCACTGTCACATCCATCGCCATACCGCGTCCCCCGGCATCGTCGTTTCTGTATTCATAGGGCGAGCTTATCAATTGGTCAAAAAATACACATTGTTCGATAGAAGGCGCGTATCTATCGTTGCATCCTCTATAGGATGAAGGGCCCGGCGATCCAGCCGTGCGATCGCGCCAATGTGGCTCGAATAAAAATGGGATGGACGCGACGAGCTGCCCCGCATTTTCAGGCGGCTCAAAAAGAGGCATTCATGAAAGTCACACGCCGAACCTTGCTCGGGACCATCGCCGCCTGCCTCTCGGCAAGCCCCAGCTTCGAGGCATTTGCCCAAGGCGATTGGCCGTCACGGCTGGTGCGGCTGGTGTCGCCCTACGGCGCCGGCGGAGCCAACGACATCTCGCTGCGTATTCTGGCCGAGCAGCTTGGGCGCAGCCTTAACCAACAGTTCATCGTCGAGAACAAGCCGGGGGCGGGCACGCGCATTGCCAACGAGCTGGTCGCGCGCGCAGCAGCGGACGGATACACCTTCCTCTATGCCGCCGCGCCCTATGCCACCGCCGAAGCGCTGTTCGGAAAACTGAAATACGAGCGCAAGGATCTGCAGCCGGTTGCGATGACTGTCATGGCGCCACTGTTCCTGATCGTCAACGCCAAGGCGAGCTTCAAGAATTTGCAGGAGATGATCGCCTACGGCAAGTCGCAGCCGGACGGCCTGACCTTCGCCTCGCCGGGCGCGGGCTCTCAACCGCATCTGGCGGCCGAGTTGCTGCTGAGAGACGCCGGCGTTAAGGGTCTCAACGTGCAGTACCGCGGCGATGCGATGGCCTACACGGAGTTGCTCGCCGGCCGCGTCGATGCCACCCTGACTGCAATCAGCACGGCGTTACCGCACATCCAGAACGGCGATTTCCGCGTGCTCGGTGTCGCCTCCGCCGAGCGCAGCGCGATCTACCCGCAGGCTCCGACCTTGCGCGAGCAAGGCTTTCCCAACGTGGTGGCCTCGGGATGGTTCGGCTTCATGTCGCCGGCAGGGACGCCGCAGCCGATCGTCGAGCGGATGCAGCAAGAGATCAATCGCGCGCTCGCCGACGCCGAGGTGAAACAGAAGCTGCTGGCCCAGGGGCTGGAAGCCCGCGCCGGCTCGGCCGCCGAATTCGGCAGGTTCATCGACAACGAGACACGGAAATGGAGCGAGGTGATCCGCGCCGCAGGCCTCAAAGGCGAATAGGGCGTTCAGTTCGCATACAGGCCTTCGACGATCGGCAATCGCGCGGCGCGCAGCGCCGGAAACAGTCCGCCGATCAGGCCCACGATCAGCGCGAGTGCCACGCCCTCGGCGATCAGCCAGGGGCTCAGCTTGAAGTCGAACACCACCTGGGTGAAGTTGCCGCCAAGCGTCGACGCCGTGACGCCATCGAATATCAGGTAAGTCGCGGCCGCGCCTAACAGGCCGCCGATGACGGCGAGCAACAGCGATTCGGCCAATGTTCCGACAAAAGCCGGGAAACCGCCGAACCCGATGGCGCGTAGCGTTGCGATTTCCGTCGCGCGCGCGGCGACCGACGAATACATGGTGTTGAGCGCTCCGGCGACCGCTCCGAGCGCCATCGCGATCGCCAGCGGCCAGCCGAGTTTCTGAATCAGGTCGGAGGTTTGCGAGGCCTGCTCGGCAAAGTAACTCGCTTCGGATTTGACATCGAGCTTCAGCCGCGGATCGTTGTCGCTGTAGCTTTTGAGCTCATTCAGTGCAGCCGGTCCGGTGAGCCGCGCGCGCACGGTCTGGACGATGTTGTTGCGGTTGAACAGGCTCTGGACCACGGAAAGATCGGCCCAGATCTCTGATTCGAACACGCTGCCGCCGGCCTCGAACACGCCGACGACGGTCCAGCGCGTGGCGCCAAACGATACTGTGGAGCCGAGGTCCAGCCCCTCAAATTCCCGCAGCAATGCCTTGCCGACCACCACTTCGTTGCTGCCGCGACTGAACATGCGGCCTGCGGTGATGCGAACGTCCTTGCGCAACTCGGAGCCCTGTTCGCCGATCCCGCGCAGCGGCAGATTGGCCTTGGTCTTGGTCGTGCGCTTGATGCCGTCGACCACAAGATAGAGTTCCGGCGAGATCAGCGGCTTGCCGTCGCTACCGCGCGCAATCCCAGGTCCATCCTCGATCAGCCGCACCTGATCGCGGCTCACGGTGCTGTTGATCTCGGCCTGCGAGCCGGCCCGCAGCACGATGGCAATGTCGTCGGCACCGGATCCCGCAATGGTGCGCTGGAAGCCGTTCGCCATCGCCAGGAATGCGAGCAGCACGATCACTACCAGTGCGATTGCGATCACCGTCGAGAGCGAAAGCCAGCGGCGCTGCGAAATGCTCTTGAGATTGATGGCGGTGACCGCCGCCACTTGAAGCCAAAGCGAACGCATGCCTATCCCCGTCCGAGCGCGGTTGCAATTTTGAGCCGCATGGCATTGAGCGCCGGGATGATCCCGGTGATCAATCCAAGCGCGATCATCAGCGCCAATCCCTGCAGCGCTATCGTCGGCGATACTGCAAACGCGGGCGCGATGTTGGCGAGGCTGGTGCGGAGCGCCATCGCAATCAGCGCTGCAATCGCAAGGCCCGGAATGCCGCCGAGCAGCGCCAGCAGCACGGATTCGCCGAGCACCATCGTCAGGATCCGCGGACCTGAGAAGCCGAGCGTCTTCAGCACGCCGATCTCGCGGGTGCGCTCGCGGATCGAGAGCGCCATCGTGTTGCCGACGATCATCAGGATGGTGATGAAGGCCGCGCCGACCACCAATAGCACGATCAGGGCGATATTGCCGAACTGCGCCGCGAACGCCTTGCCGAATGCTTTTTCGGTGTCGGTCGAGGTCTCGGCGGTGGAGTTGGCGAACATCGCGTCGATGGTCTTGGCCACGCGGTCGTTGTTTTCCGGCGAGGTGGTCTGCAGGATCATCCAGCCGATGGTGTCCTTTCCGAAGCTGCGGGTCTCGTCGAAATAGGGATACTGGAACAGGAGGAAGTTGGTATCGACGTGCTGGGCCTTGCCCTTGGCGATGGCGACAATGGTGAGATCCCAGGTATGACCACCGCTCTTCTGGCTGAAGATGTTGCTATTGAGAGGAATCCGATCGCCGATCTTCCAGCCCCACTTCTGCGCCAGCGTTTCACCGACCACCGCGCTGCCGCGGTCGCGGATGAAGGCCTGAAGCTGCTCGGGAGGAACGTCGATTTCGCTGCGATAGACGTCGAAGTAGGTGTTTGGCTCGATCGCGAGCGCCATGATGAAGTTCTTGGGGTCCTGATAGTAACCGCCGAACCAGTTGGCGAATGTCACCTGCCGCACCCCTTCCACCGCTTTTACGCGGTTGAAATAGGCGATCGGCATCGGCTGGGTGAAGTTGATCTTGTTGACCGTGATCATCCGATCAGCGGCGGCGGCATCCTCGCCGGCGGTGAAGGCACGGTAAAATCCGGCGAGCACGCCGAAGATCATGAAGGCGATCAGGATCGACACGATCATCAAGCTCGCGCGCAATTTGCGGCGGAACAGGTTTTTCCTTACCAGATCGAAGTCGTTCACGCGGCAAGCTCCCGTTCGACGAAGCGGCCCTTGTCGAGATGCAAGACGCGCTTGGCATAGTTTGCCGCCGCGGGATCGTGGGTGACCATCACGATAGTCTTGCCGAGCTCGCCGTTGAGCAGTTGCAGGATCGACAAGATTTCGTCGGCGGATTGACGGTCGAGATCGCCGGTCGGTTCGTCGCACAGCAACAGGTTCGGGTCCGAGACGATGGCGCGCGCAATCGCCACGCGCTGCTGCTGGCCGCCCGACATTTCGCGCGGACGGTGCTTGACGCGATCGGCGAGCCCGACCACGGAAAGCGCGGTGTGAACACGCTCGGCGCGTTCTTTGCTCCGCAATTTGGTGAGCAACAGCGGCAGTTCGACATTCTGCGCGGCCGTCAGCATCGGCATCAGATTATAGAACTGGAAAATGAAGCCGATATTGGCGGCCCGCCAGGCCGCCAGTTCGCCCTCGGAGAGGCCGTCGATGCGATGGTCCGCCACCGCAATCTCGCCCGCGTCGACGCGATCGATGCCGCCCAGCAGGTTAAGTAGCGTCGTCTTGCCCGAACCCGATGGCCCCATCATGGCGACGAAATCGCCGCGGGGAATCGCAAGATCGAGATGGTCGAAAATCGAGATGGTTTCCTTGCCCTTGGTGAAGCGCTTGCTTACGCCGGTAAGGCGGACCATCGGGTGTTCGGCTGTCACGTTTGTCTCCTCTTTGAATCGGTCGGGAGCTAGTTCGCGGCGCTGGCGTCGGCGGAGCCGTTCGCCTTGGCCTCGCGCATAAAATTCACCTTCACGGCCATGTCGGGCAGAATGCGAGGGTCCTTCTTTTCGAAGCGAATGCGGACCTTCACCGTGGCCTTCTCGCGGTTTGCAGTCGGCACGATCGCGATGACGGAGGCGGGAATGGTCCAGTCCGGATAGGCATCCAGCACCGCATTCACGGGACCGCCGGGGGTGACGCGGCCGATGAAGGCCTCGTTGACGTCGACCTCGATTTCGATCGAATCCATGTCGACGATCGTGCAGATGCCGGTGCGGGTGTAGCCGCCGACCGACATCGGTGAAATCATCTCGCCGGGTTGAGCGCTGCGGTCGATGACGACGCCGGCAAACGGTGCGCGGATTTGGTGCTTGTCGAGCATCGAGCCGCTGCGCTTGGCGTCGATCTTGGCGGTCTCGAGTTGCGACTGCGCCTGGCGCAATTGCGCACTGAGCACGCCGACCCGAGCCTGCGCCTTGGTCAGATCGGCCTCGGTGGCAAAGTTCTTCTGCGACAAGGTCTGTACCCGCGACATGATCCGGGTCGCATCCTCAAGATCGGCGCTGATCGCGGCCACGGCGGCGTCGGCGGTCTCGACACGCGAGCGCGCCAGCTCATAGTCCCTTTCAGCCAGCACGCTGTCGAGCCGCGCGACGACTTGCCCTTCGGTCACCGTCCTGCCTTCGTCGGTGAAGACCTCGACCACCTTGCCGGTAATTTCGGCCGCAACGGTTGCCTTGCGGCGCGCCACCACATAGCCGGAGGCCGCCAGGCTGCCGGCCGCCTTGCCATTCGTTGCGGGCTGCTGAGGCTGCTGCGCTTGCGGCTGTGAGGCAGGCTGCGGTGCGGTTTGCGATGTCGTCTCTTTGGGCTGGTCCTGCCTGCGCAATTCGAAGGCGGCAAAGGCCGCAAATGCGACGACGACGCAGGCGGCAACGGCCGCCGAGATCGGCAGCCAGCGGCTCTTCGGTCGCTCCACCTTGCTGGCGCTGCGATCGATGGTCAGCGATCTCAGCAATTTGCTCTTGTCTTCGCGCATCGTTCATTTCCATCCGGCTGCTCGCTGCAGCTTCCGCGCGGGCGACGTCGTCCTCGCGCGGGCGGTCTCTCTTACAGCCGATCTGCACGTCTCGCCATAGCAGCGGTCGAGCCCTCAGCTTTTTCGTGAGGCGGCGACCCCGGCTCGGTTGTAGATCACGTTCAGCTCTCGCGCGCGCCAGGCGGCGCCCATTTTCGACGAGCGAATTGCGGAAATCTAAAGCCTAATGGCGATAGAAGCAATTCTTGGAACCAGCAAGAGTTGTATGCGTCGCACCGCCAATTGCCAAGCTAAGCATCGCGGATCCCTGCGTAGACGCCTATGATCGTGAAATGACCTCAAAACCCGGCAAAAATCTTGCAATCGGAACCCTGTCATTGGACCCGCGCGTATGATTTTCGGCGCAAAGATACATAATGCTAGGGTTGAAAGCCCACCAGCCGGCAGGGCTTTCTTAAGACCATATTTCTGGCGCTCGCATTTACAAATGTTCCAAGACAAGAGCTTGAGGAATCGCGGAAGCCTCATCATGGTTGATCTGCCTATGACGAGACGCCAGCCTGTTTTGATGTGGCTTGGTGCTATCAGCGCCATCGTCAGGATACTCCTAGCAGTAACCCTGGTTTGGTGCGCGAGCGCGATGGCGGCGGCGGGAGCTGATCTGTATCGGGTGCAGACCGTCGTCACGGGACAGGACGAGGCCAACCGCATCATCGGCTTTGCCTCCTGTCTGGAGGACGTCCTGATCAAGGTGTCCGGCGCACAGAAACTTGCAGGTGACCGTCGATTGGCGGCGTACAAATCGAACGCGAAAAGTTTCGTCAGAGCATTCAGTTATCGCGACCAATTTTTGGGTAAGCCAATTCGTGACGAGCAGGGCACCCGAGATCGGCCCTACGATCTGACCGTCGACTTCGAGGAAAAGAAAATCGACGACATTCTCAAGGCGCTTGGTTTGAAGCCGTGGCTTTCACATCGCCCGCGCCTTGCCGTCTTTGTCGAGATGGAGAACGGCCCGAGGAACTTTATCGTCACGGCGGATGGAGCTCAGTCCGATTTGCAGCGCGACGCGTTGCTCGCAGCCGCCGACCGGCGCGGGATGAACGTCGTGCTGCCCCGCATGGCTGCGTTGGCGAAATCGAACCTAGAAGGCGCGAAGCTCGAGACTGCGCCATCGTCGACTCTGGGGCCGCTCGCGACCGAGCAGGGCGGGGAACTCGCGTTGGTCGGACATCTGGTCTGGAATGATCGCGAGCTTGGGTGGATCACGCGTTGGCGAATGGACTGGCAAGGCCGGACGCACCGCTGGCAAATCCGCGGCGTGACTTTCGACGAGGCTTTCCGACGTGGCGTCGGCGGCGCGGCTCAGATTCTATCAGATAACGGCGATCCGGGCGGCCGCGACCGACGCTGACGGAATTGGCCGCAGATTTGGCAGGATCTTATGGGCTCACCCGATCTGGATCGCCACTTTGCCGAAATGCGCGCCGCTCTCCATGTGCGCAAAAGCGTCTCTGACCTGATCGAAACGGAACGCTCTGTCGATCACTGGCTTCATGCCATTGGTGGTGATCGCGTCCACCATCGCCTGGAGATCCTCGACCGATCCGACGGTGACGCCCTGCAGCCGCTGCTGCTGCATGACCATCAGGGGGAGCCGCAGGTCGGACGGTGGCGGCCCGGCGAGCACGCCGATAAACGCGATCGTGCCGCCGATCCTGGTCGCCCGGATCGATTCATTCAACGTGCCGACCCCGCCGACCTCCACGACCAGGTCGACGCCGTGACCGCTCCATTCGCGGGCTTTCTTCCCCCAGTCGGGTGTCGTCTTGTAGTTCAAGGTATAGTCGGCACCGAGCTGCTTGAGGCGTTCGATCTTCGCGTCGCTGGATGAGGTCGCGATGACGCGCGCGCCGCACATTTTGGCGAACTGAACTGCGAACAGGGATACGCCGCCGGTCCCCTGCGTCAGAACGGTTTGACCAGGCTTCACGCCACCGAGCTTGACGACCGCGCTCCAGGCCGTGAGCCCGGCGCAGGGAAGCGCGGCGGCTTCGATGTCGCTGAGGTGCTCCGGCGTTCGGACCAGCGCGTGCTTCGGAAAGACCCGATACTCGCTAAGGACGCCGTCGACCGCGCCGCCGAGGGCTGAGCGCATTTTTGCTTCGCTCGGTTCGCCGCCGATCCAGCTTTCGAAGAAGCTGCCGATGACGCGGTCGCCGGCTGCGAATTCCCGCACGCCCGGGCCGACCCGCTCGATGACGCCTGCGCCGTCCGAAACCGGCACGAGTGGAAATTTCTGACGCGAGCCGTAACCGCCCTTGACCGTAATGAGATCGCGATAGTTCAGCGTTGCCGCCCTGAGCCGAACCAGCACCTGGCCGTCGCCGGGCTCCGGCACAGGCTTGTCCACGAGGGCAAGTCCATCGATTCCGCTCGGTCCCTGTAGTTCGTAGCACTTCAACGGAGATCTCCTTCGACGCGGTCCGGTGAGCGCTATATTGCCGCAAATGTTCCGGTTCCGCCAACCTTGCGAGTCAGAATCGCGCGGCCATCTCGGCCAGCCGCCGATGCGCGCCTTCGCGAGCCGCCCGGATCGGTTCGAGCGGCCCCGTCGTTGGTCCGATCGGCACGAAACGCACATCGCTGACGCCGATGAAGCGCAGCGCCTCACGCAGGTAGGGCGTCGCCATGTCGATGCGGCCGCGATTCATGCCGGTGACGAAGTCGCTGCCGCTTGCCAGGATCACCACCGTCGGTCTGTCTGCGACCAAGGGCAGATATCCCTGCGCGGGATCGAACCGGAACGTAAGCCCAGGCTGCGTGATCACGTCAATCCATTGTTTCAGCTTGTAAGGAATCCCAAAATTCCACATCGGCGTCGAAATCAGCACGCGGTCGGCGAGCGCGAACCGCAGCGCGATGCGCTCGGCGACCGCAAAGGCGTCGCGCTGTGAATCGGTGAAGGCCCGCCCATTGATGCGGGCATATTTGGCCTCCAGTACATAACCCTCGAATTCCGGCAGGTGATCCCGCCACAGGTTCATCACGTCGATGTCCCAGTCCGGCCGCGCCTGGCGGAAGCGGTCGATAAAAACGTGCGCGCCGGCCGAAGATTCCGAGTCCGCGCGCGGCGAGCAGCTCAGGTGAAAGAGTTTTGGCATGGCCGCGCTCTGGTCATCCTAATCCCCTGATAACCGCATCGGCGTTGGTGACGACGGCGACGTTCTGCATGGCAAAATTGATGGAGGCGTTGTGCCAGTCGGCGTTCATGGTCGAGCAGCAGTCTTCCGGCACGACCATAAAGTAGCCCTTGTCTGCGCCGGTGCGGGCGGTGTGCTCGACCGACATGTTGGTCCAGGCGCCGGTGTTGATGATCATGTCGCGGCCGGTCGCCTTCAGGATGGTTTCCAGCCGCGTGCCTTCCCAGGCGCTCATGCGCATCTTCTCGACCACGAAATCGCCGGCGCGCGGCTCAAGCCCCGGAACCGGCGCGGCGCCCCAGCTTCCGCGCACCATCGCGCCGCTATCGACCAGCCCCTCGAACAAGGGAGCGTTGAGCGTGACGCCGGGCGCGCCCGGTTCGACGATGAACCAGACATGGATGATGACGACGCCGCGGGCCCGTGCGGCCTCGGCAAGGCGGCGGACATTGTCGACCACCCGCTGCTGCCGCGCATGGACGGGCGATCCGGAATCGGCGAACGCGCCGCCCTCCATGATCACGTCGTTCTGCAAATCCTGAATGATCATGGCGCAGCGGCGCGGATCGAGTTGCATGTCGCCGCTGGTAAGTTGTGGTGAGGCGGGCTGCGCGGCACCGATATCGGGGCCGGTCGAAATCCGCCCGCTCATATAGGGCTCATGGCGCGGCCCGGCTTTGACCGGAATCGCATAGACCGAATGCGTGGCGGTCAGATAGAGCGTGCGAAACTCGGGTCCGCCCCAGGTGAGATTGGCGACGAGTTCGGGAACGCGCACCTTGCCGAGCAACTCGCCTGATGGCGAATAGACCCAGACACCGCCGGGCGCCGTGACCCAGACATTGCCGCGCTGGTCGCACTTCATGCCGTCGGGCAGGCCGGGCTCGAACTCGGAATGAATGCCGCTGGCGAAGACGCGCGCGTTGGCGAGCGCGCCATCAGTTTCGACGTCGAAGACGCGGATCAGGGCCTGCGTGGTGTCGTTGACGTAAAGCAGGCGCTCGTCGGGCGCGAAACAAAGGCCGTTCGGCTGATCGAACATGTGCCGATCGACCACGAGTTTCGGTGGGCCCCCGCCGGGCGGCACGCGAAAAACGCCCTGGAAGCCGAGCTGGCGCGGCCGCTCGACGCCATAGACCGGCATGCGACCGTACCAGGGATCGCTGAAATAGATCGCGCCGCTCGAATGCACGCAGACGTCGTTCGGGCTGTTGAGCTCCTGATTCTCGAAATGCGAGGCAATCACCTCGCGCCTTCCGTCGGGACGTTCGCGGATCAATGACGAGGTGGCGTGCTCGCAGACGATCAAATTGAGCCCGGCGTCATAGGTCATGCCGTTGCATTTGTTGGAGGGGCGCTTGACCTCGACGACACCGCGCTTGGCGTCCCATCGCCGGCGCACGTCGGCGGGCATGTCCGAAAACAGCAGATACTGATGAATCGGATGCCAGATCGGCCCTTCCGTGAATTCGAAACCGGTGCCGACCTGGCCGACCGGCGCATAGGGGTCGATCAACGTTTCGAATTCCGGGCGCAGCGTGACGTGCGTCATCGGTCCGTCCTTTCAGCGCTCAGGCCGGAAACCAATTGCGTTGCGGCAGGCTCTGCACCACGGGGCCTGGCACCTGGTCATGGAGCCGGCCGACCACCATGCCGCCTTCGATCTTGGCCGGCCGGTCGTGGACCGGGAGCAGATAGCGCGAGTTGCTCAGGAGTTTTTTGATGGCCGCCTTCTCCGCCCGCTTGCTGGTACCGTGATTGCCTGTCGTGCGCGGTTCCCAATCGTGAATCTCGTTGAAGGGCGTGACGATCTGGTCGTTGAAGTCGTAGATTACATCGCCGCAGATGGTGGCGATGCCGTCAGCGGTATGAACATGAATGTTCATCGAACCTTCGGTGTGGGCGTTGGCGGCATCGCAATAGACGCCCGGCATCAGTTCGATTGGGCCGGTCACTTCGAGATCGAGGAAACGCAGCGCGCTCCTGGTGTGCAGGCGGTCGATCAGGTGCTTGATATCGGGCGCCGGATATTGCGGATGCATCAACCCGGAGACGGAATATTCCAGCTCCTTGCGGTTGAGCACGACGGTGGTGTTCATCGGAAACAGATCGTCCTTGCCGGCATGATCGATGTGCAGATGGGTGTGGCAGACGAAGCGGACGTCGCCCATGCGCACGCCGTGGCGCGCGAGCTGATTCTCGATCATGTTCTCGTGGTATTGCAGACCGCGCATGCCCAGCGTTTCCATGATCTGGTTGGAGCGGTAGCCGGTGTCGACCACCACCGGATAGGGCCCGCCGACGATCAGGAAGCCCAGCGTCAGGACGCGGCGGGTCCGGCCGCAATCGCGGCCGAGCACGAGAAAGCTCGATTCCAGTTCGATATCCCCATAGTCGAGGATTTTGATTTCAAGCGGCATATGTTCCCTCCCACGTTCTTTTAATTGGCGGTCTGCGCGTGCGCCGTCATCGCTCACGCTCCCAGCCGATAGACGCGCGCGGCCGTCGTTCTCAGAATGGCATCGCTTTGATCGGCGCGAAGCGAAGCCGTCGCGGCGAGATAGGCGTCGATCAGTTCACGATAAGTTGTCCAGAGTTTTTCGATCGGAAAATTGGAGCCGAACAGGCAGCGGTCGGCACCGAAGATCGCGACCGTCTCGGTGAGAACACCGGCTACATGCGCAGGGTCGTTGCGGTGGATGAACGTGCCGAGGCCGGACAGTTTTGAGACGACGTTCGGACAGGCCGCAAGTCGGGTCATCCCGGCGCGCCACGCGGATCGGCCTTGCGGCGAGAGGTCTTCCGGCATGCCGGCGTGCTGCAGGATGAAGGTCACATCGGGACACGCTTCGGCGAGACCCGCGGCATCGGCCATCTGCGGCGCAAACACCTGCAGATCGAAGCTGAAACCATAGTGGGCGAGATGCGTGATGTTGCGCCGGATCTTTGGATCGGCGCAGAGGTCGGGCCGCGCCGCAAAACGATAAAGCGGGTTGTCGTGCCAGTGCAGTTGCATGCGCACGCCCCGCACGAGGGGATAGCGGGCCAAACGGTCGAGTTGCGGGCGGACATCGTCGACGTTGAAATTGGCATAGGAGACGATGGCGTGCGGCCAGCCATGGTCCTTTGCGGTCTCTTGCACCCAGGCCGTTTCATCCTCGAAACGGTCGTTGGCCCAGTTGGTCTGCACATAGACCGAACGCGTTACGCCGGAACCTGCGAGGTCAGCGAGATATTCCTGGATCGGATAGTCGCGTCGGATCGGCTCGTAGGGGCCGAAGATGCGCGGCTGCATCGGGCCAACCAGCCACGGCAGGTCGGCCTGACGCCAGACGTGGTGATGGGCATCGACGATATCGGTCACGCGGCCTTCCTTTGTCCAAGCGAGAGTACATGCGAAACGATCGCGGCCGTGGATCCGCCATCGACCAGATCGTCCACAAAACGGCGAATCGCGATCAGGGCTTCGGTCTGCGGCTGAAAGCCGGGGCCTGACGCTAGCGGCGTCAGCCAGCTCAGGCGCCAGGCGCGCCGCGATAGTTTTGCCACCGCGTCGCGTAGCGCCGAGGGATCGCCACGTTCGAGGCCGTCGGAGAGGATGACGACGGCGGCGCCGCGCGCATAGCTGCCGAACCGCGGTACCGCCAGGAACGCCTGCAGCGCATCGCCGATGCGGGTGCCGCCGTCCCAATCGCTGACCAGATGCGCTGCGGCGAACAGCGCCTGCTCGCGGCGCTTGAGACGGAGGGCGCGCGTCACGCGGGTGAGCCTTGTGCCGAAGGTGAATACCTCGACGTTGGGAGCCGCATGCACCACGGCATGGGCGAGCTTCATATTGTCGTCCGTGCGCCCTTTCATCGAACCCGAGACGTCGATCAAGAGCAGCACCTTGCGCGGACGGGTGCGCCGCTTGAGACGGCCGAGCCGCAGCACCTCGCCATCGTCGCGCACGCTGTCGCGCAAGGTTCGCCGCAGATCGGCCCAGGGCCCGCGCCGGGCGCGCCTGCGCCGGTGGCCGCGGCGTCGCGGTAGTCGGGCAGGGGCTTCGCGTGACAGCCGACGCAAGGCCTCGCCAATTTGGCTTGGCGCGAAGCGGCGTTCGACCAGCGCCTCCGCGCGGGCCGCAGCAAGCCCTGACTCGTTAGCGTCATCGGCGAGCAACGTTTCATCCTCGCCGCGTCCTTCCTCGTGCAGGCGAACCACTTCCTCATCTTCGGCGCCGGCATGGTCGATCGCCTCGCTGCCGAGGAAATGGATGTCGAACAGCCGGTCGTAGGTCGCGCGCCGCTCGGGTGGCGGCGCGAGCGTTGCCAATCCGGCCTGCCGGATGGCTTCGAGGCTGCGCGGACCCAGCAACTCGATGGCGGCCAGGAACGTCGTCGTCTGTTCCGGCGCCACGGCAAAACCGTTGGCGCGCAATAGAGCGACAAAGGACACGAAGACGCCGGCAGCACGTGGCAATTGAGGTTCGTCGCTCACGCGGCAGCCTCCGCAATAAGGGCGTCGAGCCGGCCGGAGATGAAGGTGAGGTCCTCCTCGTCCTTCAGTGCAACCCCGATCGAGCGCTTGAACGCGTCCGGCCAGCGGGCGCCGCGCGCGTGCAGTAGTGTGGCGGCTTCGGCCCAGTCCACAGCTTCGGCAATGCCTGGCGCCTTGCTCAATGGTTCGCGTCGCAACCGGCCGACGGCGGCGACGACCGCGCGCGCGGTCGCCTCGGCGACACTGGAAGCCCGCATCATGACGATCCGCGCCTCGCGCTCGGCGGTGGGATATTCGATCCAGTGGTAGACGCAGCGGCGGCGCAACGCCTCGTGCAGATCGCGGGTGCGGTTCGAGGTCAGCACGACGACGGGGCGCTCGGCGGCGCGGACGGTGCCGCGTTCGGGAATCGAAATCTGGAAGTCGGAGAGGAATTCCAGCAGAAACGCCTCGAATTCCTGGTCGGCGCGGTCGATTTCATCGATCAGCAGCACGGTGGAGTCGGGCGCGCGCAAGGCGGCCAGCATCGGCCGCTCGATCAGAAAAGTCTCGCCATAGATGTCGATGCTCTCTTCGCCGGCCTGGCGGATCGCGAGCATCTGGCGCGGGTAGTTCCATTCGTAAAGCGCGGCTGATGCGTCGATGCCCTCGTAGCATTGCAGCCGGATCAGGCGGCGGCCGAGCACGGCGGCGATGGCTTTTGCAGCTTCGGTCTTGCCGACACCCGGCGCGCCTTCGAGCAGGAGCGGCTTGCCGAGCGCGAGTGCAAGATAGGCCGCCGTCGCCAAGCCATCGTCGGCGAGGTAGTACGCCGTCCGCAGCGCCCTTTCGAGCGCCTCCGGGCTGTCGATGCCGACGATATTGCCGCGGACCGTCATGCCTGACCTCAGCGCCTCGCTTGCGGCCGCGCGCCGCCCTGTGCCCTGATGGCCCGCAAGACTTTTTCAGGCGTGATCGGCAATTCATCCATCCGCACGCCGACCGCGTTGAAGATGGCGTTGGCGACCGCAGGCAGCACCGGGTTTGCGCACATCTCGCCAGGGCCCTTGGCGCCGAACGGGCCGTCGGCCGCAGGGCGTTCCAGCACCGCAATATCGTGCGGACAGGTGTCGCCGGGGCCGGGCATCAGATATTCGACGAAATCGCGCGGACCATGCGCCGGGTCGGGATAATAGGGTTCGGGTGTTTCAAAGAGCGCGTGGCTGATTCCCATCCAGGCGCCGCCGACGAGCTGCTGCTCCACCAGCCGCGGATTGAGCGCGCGGCCGAGTTCGTATGCACTGTCCATGCGCACCATCCCGACCTCGCCGGTCTCGTCGTCAACCTCGACCTCGGCGACCAGGCAAGCGTGCGCATAGCAAGTCGCAGGTGACATCTCGCCGGTCTCGGGGTTCACCTCGGACAGCGGCACCAGAAAGATGCCGCGGCCTGAGATCGTCTTGCCTTGCTTGAACTGCGCGGCGATCGCGACATCCTTGGTGGAGATCGAGCGATGCGGCGCGCCCTTGACATGGATGTTGCCGCGACCGTCGGTTTCGAGGTCGGCGGCGTTGACCTCCAATTCCTCCGCAGCGGCTTCCATCATGACGCCACGCGCCTCTTTCGCCGCCGCCATCACCGCATTGCCGACCCGATGCGTGCCGCGCGAGGCGAACGAGCCCATGCAGTGCGGTCCGGTGTCGGAATCGGCGGTGTCGACATAGACGTCCTCGACCGGCACGCCGAGCGTCTCGGCGCAAATCTGCCGCGTCACCGATTTCATGCCCTGGCCGAGGTCGATTGATGACAGCGACACCGTGAACTTGCCGCTGGGGTTGGAATGCACCAACGCCTGGCTGGGGTCGCCGCCAAGGTTCATGCCGATTGGATAGTTGACCGAAGCGATGCCGCGTCCACGATGCTTTGCCATGGTCAGCGCCTCCTGGTGCCGAAGACGGTAGAAAAGCGGGTGGCGCCATGCGACGGCGCCGGTGGCCGCGGGGGAGGCGGCGCCGGCGTGGGGGGCGGCGGTTGCTGGGTCGTTGCAGGAGGCGCGCGATCGTAGGTGGTTCGCTGCTGCACAGCCGCGGCGCGTTGGAGAACAGGTTCAAGCGGCGTCGGCGAAATCGCCGCCCGGATGCCGCCGCCATCCTTGCGCGACGACATCTGCTTGACCTCTTCGCGCAGCGGCCATTTTGCTTTCTCGGCGGCGACCTGGACGCATTCGATCAGCGCGGTGTTCTTGGCCTCGCGCCGGTGCGCCTTCATGTCGCCGTCGCGATAGGCGTTGAGGATGCGGAACTCCATCGGATCGATGCCGACGAGATGCGCGAGCTTGTCCATCTGGCATTCGAGCGCAAAGTCCATTGCCGTGACGCCGAAGCCGCGCATGGCGGTAGCAGGCGTCCGGTTGGTGAACACGCAGTAGACGTCGCCGTGGACGTTCGGGATCGTATAGGGGCCGGGCAGGTGGGCCACGCATTTGACGACGGCGTAGCTTGAAAGCCTTGTATAGGCACCGCTGTCGAAATAGGCGCGGATCTTGCGAGCGACGATGCGGCCGTCGCGCATCACGCCGTCCTTGATGTAGATGCGCTCGGCTCCGCGCGGCGAGCCGAACTGCATCTCTTCTTCGCGGCCGAGCTGATAGCGCACCGGGCGTCCGGTCAGCATCGCGCCGAGAATGGCGAGTGGTTCGGTGAGCGTGTCCACCTTGCCGCCGAAGCCGCCGCCGACGGTTCCGCCGATGAAGTGGAAGGTGTTGGAGGGGACGTCGAGGATTTTGGCGCAGGTGTCGAGCGAGAAGAACAGCGCCTGCGTCGAGGTATAGACGACATAGCGGCCGTTGGTGTCGGGGGCTGCGATCGAGCCGTTGGTCTCGGTCGGCGCATGCTCGATCGGCGACATCTGATAGCGCTGTTCGAGCACATGATCGGCCTCGGCAAAGCCGCGCTCGACGTCGCCGAAGCGCAGCTTCTGATGATCGTAGACGTCGTGATAGATGAAGGTGTTTTTTGGGTAGGTCTCGTTGACGACGGGCGCGCCCGGCTTCAGCGCCTCCTCGACGTCGAACACCGTCGGCAGCGGCTCGTAGTCGACGCGCACTTTCGCCATCGCCTCGTAAGCTTCGCGCGGGCTGTCGGCAACGATGGCGACGATCGGCTCGCCTTTGTAGCGCACCTTGTCGACCGCGAGCGACGGCTCGTCGTCCTTGCCGAAATTGATCAGGCTGAGCAGGGTGTTGAGGTTGCGCGGCACGTCGGCCCCGCGAATGATGCGCCGCACGCCGGGGGATCGTTCCGCTTCCATCGTATCGATGCGGCGCAAGCGGGCATGCGCGTGCGGGCTGCGCAGCACTTTGAGATGCAGCATGCCCTGCAGCTTATGGTCGTCGAAATAGGTCGAAGTGCCCGTGACATGGCCGAGCATGTCCTGGCGCTGCGTACCTTTCCCGATCTCCTTCAGGTTATCGTCGCGCTCGTCGGCGAAGATGTCCTTGCGCAGTTCCAGCATGGCGGTTCCCTCAGGCGCGGGCGCGTCCGCTCGTGGCGGCGGCGAGCACGGCATTGATGATCGGCTCGTAGCCCGTGCAGCGGCAGATATTGCCGGAGATCGCCTCGATGACCTCGGCGCGGGTTGGCGACGGATTGCGATCGAGCAGCGATTTGGCGGCCATCAGCATGCCCGGCGTGCAGTAGCCGCACTGGGCCGCGAACTGCTCCATGAAGGCGCGCTGCAGCGGATGCAGGTTGGGTCCGTCCTTCAGCCCGTCGAGCGTTTCGATCGAGCGGCCGTTCACGGTCTCCGCCAGCGTCAGGCAGGAAAGATGCAACTCGCCGTCGATCAGCACGCTGCAGGCGCCGCAGCCGCCCTGGCCGCAGCCGAACTTCGGCGTCATGTCGCCGATTCCTTCGCGGAGCGCGACCAGCAGATTGACGCCGCCGTCGACGAATAGCGCGACGTCGCGGCCATTGTGACGAAATTGCAGGGCGGTCTTGGTCATGAAGGCTTACTCCAGGCCGGACAACAGGCGGCGAAGATGAACGCCGACGATCTCGCGGCGATACCAGGCGCTGCCAAGGGCATTATCTGAGGGTGACACGCCTTCGGCGGCTACCGCCGCAGCGGCGTTGATCGCCGCGTCGTCAAGCGCGCGGCCCTCCAGCGCCCGCTCGGCGGCCCTTGCGCGAATTTGCGTTGCGGCCATCGAGCCGAGCGCGATGCGCGCACCTGAGACGCGGCCGCCGCTCGAAGGCAGGTGCGCCGCCAGCGTAATCACCGAGCCGCCCTTCGGCTTGATGCGGGCGATCTTGCGATAGCGGAAGGCGTCGGCGCTTGCAGGCCGCTGACACGCGACCGCCAGCACCAGCGCGCCGCTCTGCCGTTCGCGGGATTGCAGGAACTCTTCGATTGGCATGTCGCGGGCGCCAAGACCGCCCTGGACGGAGACTGTCGCGTCGAGCGCCAGCAGGGCGACGGTGAAGTCGCCGTAGGGGCTGGGCGCGAACAGATTGCCGCCTACGGTGCCCATGTTGCGCACGGCCGGCCCGCCGATCGAGCGCGCAGGCGCGTGCAGAAAGGCGAGTTCGCGCTCGGCCAGAATTCTCGCAAAAGTGACGCCGGCGCCGATCGTGACGCGCGAGCTTGCGACGTCGATGCGGGTCAGCGCCAGGTCGGTCGCGCGCACGACGGTGGAGATCGAGACATCGCCCTCGTTGAGGGCGCGCATGACGAGGGTGCCGCCGCCGAGATAGCGCGCGCTGCGGTCGGACGACAACGCCGACGCCGCCTCGCCAAAATTCGCGAATGTCTTCACCGTGACGGGCATGGCTTCACCTCCGCTTTCATGCGGCCTCCTTCAGGTGCCGGCGAATGGCGTCGAAGCCGGCTTGATAGATCTGTTCCGCGACCATCTGCGTCAGCCGCTCGGCATCGGCAGGCCGCGTGGTGAACCTGGATTCCCAATGCCAAAACGTGCGGTCACCGTCGGTGACCGGCAGCAGGCGGACATGGGCGACATAATTGAACATCGGGATCGGCGTATCGAGCAGGCAATAGCTGAAGGTCTGTTCGAGGTCGGATAGGGCGAGCAGTTGTTCGCGCAGCTCCGAGCCGTCCTGCAGCTTGAAGCGCCGCACGCAGCCGATCTTGTCGGCGGCCTGTGCGCGCTCGATCGTGCTGGTGGCGACCTCAGGATGCCAGCGGTCGTGCCCGTTGAAATCGCGCAGCACATTCCAGACCGCGATTGTCGGCGCGTCGAGGATCGTGCTTTTGACGATATGCGGCACGCTAGCCTCCGAAGGCACGCTTGAGCGCATCAAAGCCGCCCTGGAACACGCCGGTCCCGATGTTGCTGACGAGTTCGTTCTCACGCTCGGGAGCGCAGTCGAACTCGGCCGTCCATTCCAGAAAGGTCTGGTCGCCGTCGGTCACGGGCGTCAGCCGCAGCGTCGCGACGTAGTTCTCCACGCCCATCGGGGACTCCAGGATGGAGTAGGTGCAGAACATGTCATAGTCGGAGAGCCCGAGCAGCTTTTCGCGGATACGATCGCCGTTGCGCAGGCGAAAATCCCGCACGCATCCGATCTTGTCCGCGGGCTCGCCGCCCTCGATGCGGCTCTCCGCAATCGCGGGATGCCAGTTCGGCAACCCGTTGAAGTCGCGCACGCGCGCCCAGACGCGGTCGTTGCGGGCGTTGACGACGGTGGAAACGTACACCCGGGCCATGACGCGTGCTCACCCTTTCTTGCGCGGTCCGCGTTCAGGGGCGGGTTCGCCGGGGCCGGGGACCGCAGGAGGCGCCTCGGACTTGCCTTCAAGCTTCCCTTGGCCGCCCTTACGCGCGGAGTCCCTGATGCCCTGCATATCGCGCGCTTCGCGAATGAGGCCGGGCATCTTGGCAAGGCTTCCGCCCTCGACGCCGATATCGGAAAGGATCGAGTCGATCAGCGGCGCCTGCACCCGGTAGCGCAGCGCCGAGTCGATCACCTCGTCGGTGGCGCTGCGACCGCCATTGCCACCGCCGCCGGCTCCATTGAGGCCGTCGACCTGAAGGATGCGGATGCCCTCGATCTTCTCCATCGGCTTGACGCTCTCGCGCACGATGCCCTCGATACGGTCGAGCAGCTTGCGACGGAACAGCGAGTAGCGCGCCTGGTCGGTGAGCACGTTCTCGGCCTCGTTGAGCAGCCGCTGCGCCTCGGCTTCGACCGCGGCGCGCACGCGTTCGGCGTCGGCAGCGATACGGGTCTCCTCGGCCCGCTTCTCCGCCAGCAGCACCTCGACGGTCTTTTGTCGTTTGGCGATCTCGCTTTCGCGGGCGGTGACGACGCGCTCGGCCGCTTCGGTCGCCCGCACCCGCGCATCCTCGGCGGCCACCTTGGCGGCAGACTCCTCCAGCGATTTCTGATAAAGGGCGATCGCCTTCTCCATCAGCGCCGTTTCGACGTCCTTCTCGCGATTGACCTCGAGTTTCCGCAAGTCTCGCTCGCGGCCGATACGGGCTTCGTCGAGGCCGCGATCGGCGGCGATGCGCGCCCGCTCGACTTCCTCGCGGGAAGCAATCTCGGCTTCCTGCAGCGCCTGGACACGGCCGACTTCAAGCTGCTCGATCGCGCGCCGGCGTGCCAGCCGGGCGGCCTCCAGTGCCTGTTCACGCGAGACGTCCGTGGTCTCGACTTCCTTGCGCGCGTTGATCTCGGCCTGCTTGACCTGGCGATCGGCGTCGATGCGCTCGGAGCGCTTGGCGGCGAGCGCAATCACGCGCTCCTCGTCGGCGATCTCGACCGCCTTCTTCTGATCGATATTGAGCACCTCGCGGGTTTTCGACGAGGCAATACGCTCGGCTTCGAGCGCCAGCTCGACCTCGACGCGGCGCCGCTCGATCGCGTCACGCCGCTTGAGTTCGGCGGCCTCGATGGCTTCGGTACGCTCGATCTCGAGTCCCCTTGTTTCTCGTTCGGCCCGAATACGCTGCGCGGCGACGACCTTCTCCTGGGAGATGCGGGCGGCCTCGATCGCTTCGCGCGAGGCGATATCGGCCTCCTCGACGGCGCGGTTGCGCGCGATTTCGAGCGAGCGAACGCGTTCTTCCTGGGCGATGCGGGAGGCTTCGGTCGCCTCTCGCGCCGAGATACTTGCGACCTCGAGCGCCTGGTTGCGCTCGATTTCCAGCTTGCGCGTGGTGTGCTCGGCGGCGATCCGCTCGGCTGCGAGTGTCCGTTCGCGTGCGATCCGTGCGGCTTCCACGGCCTTCTGCGCCTCGATCTCCGCTTCCTGGATCGTGCGGACCTGCTGGATTTCCAGCGCGCGGGTGCGCTCGTCGGACGCAATGCGTTCGACGTTGACGATCGTGGTCTGGGCGATGCGTGCTTTTTCGGTCGCCTCGCGCGCCGCGATCTCGGCTTCTTCGACCGCGCGGGTGCGCTCGATCTCGCGCCGGCGGGTTTCTTCCTCGTTGGCGATCCGCGCGTCGGTGACGGCGCGGTCCTGCTGGATGCGCGCCTTCTCGATTGCTTCGCGTGCCGTGATCTCGGCCTCCTCGACGGTCCGCGTGCGCTCGATGTCGCGCTGCCGCACCTCTCGCTCGGAAGCGATGCGGGCGGTATCGACCGCGCGCTGATTGGCGATCTTGGCCTTTTCGATTTCCTCGCGCGCCAGCAGCTCCTTCTCCTCGACGGCGCGCGTGCGCTCGATCTCGCGGTGCCTTGTTTCGCGCTCGGAGGCGATCCGCGCTTCGGCAATGGCGAGTTCGTTGGCGATGCGCGCCTTTTCGATCGCCTCGCGGGCGGCGATCTGCGCCTGCTCGGCTTCGGTCTCGCGCAACGCGCGCTCGCGAGCTACTTCGGTGCGCTGCAGCGCCCGGCGCATCTCGATGTCGCGTTCCTGTTCGAGGCGGGCGGTCTCGCTCTCGCGCTCGATCTCCAATGCCTGCCGCTCGGCATCGAGGTTGCGGGCTCGGATCTTGATCATCGAATCCTGTTCGATGTCGTTGCGCAGCTTGCGCTTGGCCTCGATGTCCTCCATCAGCCGGGTGAGGCCCTCGGCGTCGAAGCGGTTCGACGGATTGAAATATTCGAGGTCCGTCTGGTCGAGATCGGTGATGGCAACCGATTCGAGTTCAAGTCCGTTCTGGGCCAGCGCTTCGGCAGCGGCAGCTTTCACTCGCGCGACATATTCGCCGCGCTGCTCGTGCATCTGCTCCATGGTCATTTCGGCGGCCACTGAACGTATGGCGGAGACGAACTTGCCGGAAAGCAGGGCGTGCAACTGCTCCGGCTCGAGAGTGCGCCGCCCGAGCGTGGCGGCGGCGATCGCGACGGCTTCACGGGTCGGCTGCACGCGCACGTAAAAATCGGCCTCGATGTCGATCCGCATGCGGTCGCGGGTAATCACCGCATCATGCTTGGCCCGCACGATGCCCATCGGCAGCACGTTCATGTTGACGGGCGTGTAGTCGTGAATGAACGGCAGCACGAAGGCGCCGCCGTTGATCACCACGCGCTCGCCCAGGAGACCGGTGCGGACGAAGGACACTTCCTTCGACGATCGGTGGTAGAGCCAGTTCACGATATAAACGACAATGGCGATCACGATGATCGCGACGATGAGCCAGAGGATCAATTCGCCAACCAGAGTCCCCGACATCTCTTCCTCCCTTTGGTCTCGGCGTTATCGCGCGCCGATCGCCTTGAATTTACGAACCTGTTCGGTGAGCGCCCGCTCCACCGGCAGGCGCTCCATCGAGGAGGCGCCGTAGAAGCCGTGGCACTTGCGCGTATGTTTCATGATGAAGTCGGCGTCGGCGGGCTCGGCGATCGGGCCGCCATGGGCCAGAACCAAAATGTCCGGATTGACGCTGAGCGCGGCTGCTGCCCAGGTGTCGATCTGTTCCGGACAGTCTTCGAGCTTCGGCGCGGTATGCGCACCGATCGCGCCGCCGGTGGTCAGGCCGAGATGGCAGACGATGATGTCGGCGCCCGCGATCGCCATTGCCGCGGCTTCGCTCTCGCTGAACACATAGGGTGTCGTGAGCATGTCCTTGTCGCGTGCTTTGGCGATCATGTCGATCTCCAGCGCATAGGACATTCCGGTTTCCTCGAGGTTGGCACGGAATACGCCGTCGATCAGGCCGACGGTCGGAAAGTTCTGCACGCCGGCAAAGCCGAGCGCCTTCAACTGATCGAGAAAACTGTCCATGTCGCGGAACGGGTCGGTGCCGTTGACGCCCGCCAGTACCGGCGTCCGGGTGACGACGGGGAGCACTTCGCCAGCCATCTCCAGCACGATCGCGTTGGCGTCGCCATAGGGCATCAGTCCGGCGAGGGAGCCGCGTCCTGCCATGCGGTAGCGGCCGGAATTGTAGATCACGATCAGGTCGACACCGCCGGCTTCCTCGCATTTGGCCGATAGGCCGGTGCCCGCGCCGCCGCCCACGATCGGCTCGCCCTTGGCGGCCATGTTGCGAAACTTCTTCAGGATGGTTGAACGTTCGAACTTCGCCATGGTCACCTCGCGACTTTCCGACGTGTCCCCGGGCGTCCGATCAGAGGACGGAGCGCGTTGACGATGGCGGATGCAAATTCGGGTTCGTTGATGTGGCGCCTGATGCGGATGAGCTGGCGGTTGCCGGTCTGGCGCACGCTGCGTTCCAGCGCTGTAAACAGCGCCGCGTCGGCTTCCGGATCCCAGAACGGCTGGCTAGGGGCGTCGAGCGCGGAAACGCCGCCTTCCGGCAGGAAGAAGCGCACCGGCCCGTCCATCCGGTTGAGTTTTTCGCCGATCCAGCGGCCGATGCGGTCGTTCTCTTCCGGCGTGGTGCGCATCAAGGTCACCTGCGGATTGTGAACGTGGAATTTGCGCTGGCGGTAGCGTTCGGGGATGGTGTCGGGCGCACCGAAATTGACCATGTCGAGCGCGCCGACCGAACCGATGAAGGGGACGCGGCTGCGGATGATCGCGCCAAAGCGGTCGGCGGTTGCCGGGAACACGCCACCCATCAGGAGATCGCAGACTTCCGTCGTCGTGAGGTCGACGACGGCCGCGAGCATTCCGGAATCGACCAGCTTTTCCATCGAGCGGCCGCCGACGCCGGTGGCGTGGAAGACGAGACACTCGAAATCACTGCGGAGATCGGCGGCGATCTTCTGCACGGCTGGTGTTGTCACGCCAAACATGGTGATGCCGACAGCGGGCAACGCAACCCGCGCGTTACGCTCGGCCGCGCTTTGATTTTCGAGACGCGCCTTCACCATGCCGGCGATGGCGTTGGCGCCGTTGGCGAGCACGGCACGCGAGATCGAGTTGAGCCCCTGCACGTCGGTGACCGAATACATCATCGCGATATCGGCAGGTCCGACATAAGGGCCGACGTCTCCCGATGCGACGGATGAGATGATGAGTTTCGGCACGCCGACGGGAAGGCCGCGCATGCCCGGCGCGACCAGCGAGGCGCCGCCGGAGCCGCCGGCCGAAATGATGCCTGCGACACTGTTCTGACGGCGCAGCCAATTGGCGAAGGCATCGGCCATCGCGGTCACCGACGCGCCGCGGTCGGACCCGAACACGCTCGACCCGCCGCGGCCGTGGTTGAGCGCGATTTCCTGGGCGGAGACGTCGCAGGTGGCGAGCTTGCCGCTGGTGGACACGTCGACCAGGCGCGTCCGCAAACCGTGTCCGGCGATCACGTCGCGGACGAAGCGCAGCTCCTCGCCCTTGGTATCGAGAGTGCCAACGACGAGCACGACGGGCGGTCCCGATACGACGCTCGCGCCTATCTGACGCTTTTGCCGAGCTGCGTCTTCGATACGCGTAACTCCGGTCGAAAGCGTGCGCGCTGCAGCCTCAATGCGCGCAATCGGTGCCGGCTGCGACCAGCGCGTCGGCAGCGTGGGATTGGAGATATAGATGCGGATTGGCGCCGTGCCCGGGGCGCGCGGCGGGGAGGGGCGCGCCTTCTCCGCGCTCGCATCGGTAGCTTCAATATCCGCTTCCGGCTCGGCGTGGACTCCAACGACTCCCACACCGAGCAGACGTTGTTGCAACTCGCGGTCGGCGGCAAGGCGCGCGGAGTCGATGATGCGATTTATGCGGCCATTGACCATGATCGCGACGTTCTTCGAAATCGCCGTGGCAACGCCGATGTTCTGCTCGATCACCAGCACCGACATCTCGCCGTCTTCGGCAAGCCGCACCAGCATTTCCTCGACCTGGGCGACGATGACAGGCGCAAGGCCTTCGGTCGGCTCGTCCATGATGAGGAGGTGCGGATTGGTGAGAAGCGCGCGCGAGATCGCCAGCATCTGCTGTTCGCCGCCCGAGAGCTGGCCGCCACCATGATCTTTGCGCTCGGCAAGGCGGGGAAACGTCTCGTAGATGCGATCGATGGTCCAGACGCCGCGCCGCATCCCGGCCGCCAGCCGCAGATGTTCGTCCACGCTGAGCGAGCGCCACAGCCGTCGTCCTTGCGGTACGTAACCGACGCCTGCTTGCGCGATCCGGGCCGGGCTGAGGCGGGTGATGTCCTCGCCGCGGACGCGAACCGAACCACCGCTCGCCCGCAACAAGCCCATGATGGTCTTGCACAGCGTGGTCTTGCCCATGCCGTTGCGGCCGACCACCGAGAACACGCCGGAATCGAGAGTCAGGTCGACGCCCTGCAATGCATGGGAATGGCCGTAGTAAACGTCGAGACCCCGGACTTCGAGTGCAGGTGCTGAACGGCTGAAATCACTCATGGCCGGCCCCCAGATAGAGTTCCTGCACCTCCGGGTCGGCTTCGATCTCGTGCGGCAGGCCTTCTTTGAAGACACGGCCGTTGTGCATCATCGTGACGCTTTCGACGACGCGAAGCGCGACATCCATGTCGTGCTCGATGATGATGTAGCCGATATGGGCGGGCAGCGACGTCAGGATATCGATCAATTCGCGCCGCTCGGTGGGTGACAGGCCCGCGGCCGGTTCGTCGAACAGGATGAAGCGCGGCGCGCCGGCGAGCGCGAGCGCGATCTCGAGCTGCCGCTGCTGGCCATGGGCGAGTTCCGCGACCCGTTGCTCGCTGATTGATGTCAGGTGCACCGCCTGGATCAGTGCCTCTGTCGCATGCATGAGGGCATCGTTCGCCCCAGGGCGCAGCGGCGAGAATCGCCCGCGAGAAACGCCGCGGCAGGCGAGGTAGACGTTGTCCCTCACCGTAAGGCCGGGGAACAGTGCCGATATCTGGTACGTGCGGCGCAAGCCGCGCCTGATACGCTCATAAGGCGGGAAGTGGGTAATGTCCTCGCCGAAGAAGCGGATGGTGCCGGAGGACGGCGGAAAGTCGCCGGTCACGCAATTGAACAGTGTCGTCTTGCCGGCGCCGTTGGAGCCGAGAACGGCGCGGCGTTCGCCCGGACGAACCGTGATGGTGACGTCGGTCAGCGCCGCGAGCGCGCCGAACAGCCGGGTCACGCCGCGCAGCTCCAGCGCGGCGCCGGCGCCGACAGCAGAAAAGCGTGGCGCGGCGCTATCCATGGCCGTGGCCTCCGCCCGCACGTTTATCGACGGCGGCTGCGCCACGGCGCCACCGCTCCCATAGCCCGATCACGCCATCCGACGACCAGAACACGATGGCGAGGAAGCCGAGGCCGATCAGCAGCCGGAAGCGATTGCCGTCGAGCCCGAGCTTGACCAATAGATCGAGCGCGAAGGTGCGCAGGATGACGAAGATGAAGGCGCCGATGAAGGGTCCGATGGGGCGGGTGATGCCGCCGACTACAGCGATGATCAGGATGTCGATGCAGGCGCCGACGCTGACCGAGCCGGGCGAAATCTGCCGGTAGTTCCAGACCTGCAACACGCCGCCGAGTGCGGCGATGAAGGCCGCGAAGGCGTAGGCCGCTACGCGGTGCGCGTTAACATTGAAGCCGAGCGCCGCCATGCGGCGGGGATTGTCGCGCACGCCCTGCAGCGCGAGGCCGAACGGCGCGCGCGAGACATACTGAACGGCGAAGTAGCAAAATGCCGCGACGCCCAGCGTGACGTAATAGAAGGGGATATCGGAGCGCCAGTCGATGCCCCAGAAGCGCGGCGTGGCGATGGTGTTGATGCCGGTGTGGCCGCCGAAGATCGCCCAGTTCTGGTTGGTGAAATAGTAGAAGGCCGCGCCGATCGCGAGCGTGATCATGATGGTGTAGATGCCCTCGGTGCGCACCGCGAGCGCGCCACCGAGCGTGCCGAACGCGGTGGCCAGAATGAGCGCCATCGGCGTTGCGAGCCACCACGGCCAGCCGAGGCTGATATTGGTGTTGGCGCTCATCCCGAACACCGCAACCATGTAAGCGGCAAAGCCGGCGACGGTGAGCTGCATCAGGCTGACCATGCCGCCATAGCCCGCCAGGAACATCAGGCTGAGCGCGACGGTCCCGAGGATCAGCGTCGTGGCAAAGATCTCGATCAGGAAGAAGCCGCTGGCGATGAACGGCATGATCAAGAGGATCACGGCCACCAGCCAGACAGCCGGCTTGTTGAATTCCGGCCACGCCAACAACGCCGCTCGCGCTTCTGCCGGCTGACTGGTCTGAGGATGGGCGTCCTGGAGCAGCGACATGTCAGCGCCTCGCAAGCAGGCCCTGCGGCCGCAGCGCCAGCACCAGCACCATGATGAGGAAGGTCACGACAATCGCATAAGTCGGGATGTAGACGGAGCCGAGCTGCTCGGCGAGGCCGATGATGACGGCGCCCAGCGCCGCGCCCGGGATCGATCCCATGCCACCGACAATGACGACGACGAGGGAAGCCAGCAGAAAACGGGTATCCTCGCCGGGCGAAAGCGACTGAAAGGTTCCGCCGACGACGCCCGCGATGCCGGCAAGGCCGGCGCCAAGCGCGAACACGGCAACGAAGACGAGCTGGATAGGAACGCCGGTCGCCGCCAGCATGTCGCGGTCATCGACGCCGGCGCGCACCATCATGCCGACGCGGGTTCGGTTGAGCGCCAGCCACATCGCGATGCCGATCACGATCGCCGCGACCAGGATCACGAGCCGCACCAGCGGATAACGCAAATAGACCGCCTCACCCGACGATCTGACCGCGGTGACCAGCGGCAATTCGATCGGGCCGACCAGCCAGCTCGGCGTCTGGATCTGATAGAAGTCACCGCCGAAGGCCCACAGCATCAGATCGGCAAACACGATCGAGAGCCCGATCGTGACCATGGTCTGGCGCAGATCCTGCCCTTCCATGCGGCGGAAGACGCCGATCTGCAGGACGATGCCGACCAGCGCCACACCGAAAAATGCGATGATGAAGCCGAGGATCCAGGAACCGGTCCAGGCGCTGATGGCGTAACCGATGTAGCCGCCGAACAGATAAAGCGAGCCATGCGCCAGATTGACGTTGCGCATCAGGCCGAAGATGAGCGTGAAGCCGCTGGCCACCAGGAAGTAAAGGCTGCCGAGCGTGATGCCGTTGAACAGGGCGTTGAGAAAGACCCGCTTCCTGCCGATCGCCTCTTCAAGGCCGGGCGGCCAGACGGCAAGGATCAGCCACAACAGCACCGCGACGGCGATCAGCAGGATCAGCGCCCATGCCGGATGGCGTTCGATAAATCTTGTCACGGTAGCAGCCCGGCCGTCGCCATACCGTCCTCCCAGACGCCGCGGCCGTTTCGGCTCGCGTTTTGGGGCATCCTAACGGCGCCGCGGACCTTGCACTTGATTGTCAGTATCTTTTCGCGCCGGATACGCTCAGGGGCGCAAGACTTTGGCGGCGCGGCGGTATTCAGTCGGCGCCATCCCGACATTGGCCGCGAAGAAGCGGGTGAAGCCGCTCTGGGAGGAGAAGCCGAGATCGAAGCCGATATCGGCGATCGGCACTTCGGTCGCGACCAGGGCGTCCAGCGCCTGTTCCATGATCAGTGTATTGAGGTAGAGGTTTGGCGTGACGCCGGTCTGGGTGCGGAACAGCCGGTAGAAGTGCGGGCGCGACAGCCCGGAGGCCCGCGCGATCGAATCCAGCTCGATCTCGGCGCCCGGGCTTTCGGACATCAGCTTGATGGATTTGCGGACGCGAAAGTCGGTGACGGCGGTGGCGGTGCGCGTCTCCTGCACCGGCTCGGACGTCTGCCAGCTTTCGTCATAACAACTGTCGATCAACTGCCTGAGTTCGCAGTCGAGGCTGCTCAGCGAAGGCGCGCCGCACACCAGCGCGGCAGAGCGGCGAATATGCCTGTCGAGCGTGGCCGTACGCTTGAAGCAGGTGCGGCCGAACCGCAGGCTGTGGGCGCGGGCCGCGTCGGGGGCGAACCATTCGGCGTTAACGTAAAGCACGAAGAAGATCGCCCCGTTCTCCATGTCCGTCGGAACAAAATTGTGCGGTTCCCAGGGGTTGACGGCAACGATGGAGTCTTCCGCAAGCAGCCATCGCTCATCGCACACATCAATGCGGGCTGGCGTTCCACCGACATGAAAAATCAGGTGCCCTTCGCGATGCGCATGCATGTTGAAGGGGCGGTTCAACTGATAGACCGTCGCGCGACCGAACCGGCCGTGGAAGACGGCGAGAGCCTTGCTCATGCCTTCCCTCCCGCGGGATGTTCTTGTCTTTTCAATCAGCGTTCAACATCCGCCGCGAGAATGCAAGGGAAGATCACATGCTGCCCGGCCGCGCCCGGGGCCCCGGCGTGACCGGGGCCCGTTCGCAGATGCGAAGAACTCAGTACTTCTTGCACTCCGGAACCGTCCGGCTCGGCAGCCCGATCTTGGAGAACACTGCCGGGTCGTAGCCGAGCGTCTGGTTCACGTTCGGAATCACCTTCACGACCTTGCTGAAGAGGGCGCCCTTGCCGTCATCCACCACTTCGGTGACGAAGTTGGTTCCGATCGCCTGGCGGTTGGAGTCGAGCTTGATCTTGCCGTTGGGCGCGTCGAGTTCGATCTTGGCGAGGGCTTCTTTGAGCTTGGCCTGATTGTTGCTGAGGTCGCCGTTGACCTGGCGCAGCGCGAGTATGAGCGCCATCGTCGAGTTGTAGTAGTTGGTGGCGAGCAGTGACGGGCTCGGGAACCGCTTGTTCGGCGGGAAGGCGTCCTGATAAGCCTTCACGAATTTCTGCCAGCCCGCATCCTCCCAGGTATCGGCCTGACCGCTCGCGGCGATGGTGCCGAGCAGCGCATTCTTGGCGTTGCCCTTGGCGGAGAGGATGGTCTGGTCGACCATGATCGAGCCGCCCATCAGATGCGCCTTGCCGCCGGCCTGCTGATATTGGTTCAGGAAATTGACGGCATCCGCGCCGCCAAGGCCGAGATAGATTGCATCAACGTCGTCGGGCAGGGCGGCGATGACGGAGGCAAAGTCCTTGGTGCCGAGCGGCACCCATTGCCGGTTAGTGACTTGTCCGCCGGCCCCGCAGAACTCGAGCACAAGTCCGAACACCTGGGTGTAGATGAACGAATAGTCTTCGCCCACCGTTGCGATCTTTCGGTAACCCTTGGTTTCGTAAGCGTATTTGCCGAGGCCCACCTGCCACTGGGCGCCGTCCATGTTGTAGCGGAAGAAGTTCGGCGCCGGATCGACATAAGTGGTTTCCTGCGCGCCGGAAGCAGCATTCACAAAGGTCAGCTCGGGGCGCGTCTTGGCAAAGTTCTTGACTGCGATGCCTTCGTCTCCGGACAAGGGCGAGAGCAGGATCTGGACCTTGTCCTGTTCGATCAGCTTGCGCACGGCGCGGACAGCGGAGTCTGGCGTGGCATCCGTCGAAGCGATGATGAATTCGATTTCCTTGTCGCCGACCTTCTTGCTGAGCGTGTTGATCGCCGTTTGATGCCCGCGGATTCCGTCCTCGCCGAGCACCGTATAGGTGCCTTCGAGGGTCGCGGTGACGCCGACCTTGATCTTCTCTTGAGCTAAGGCGGCGCCGGAAAGCAACAGGCTGCTCAGCGCGACCAGTCCCGCACAGCTTCTAAACATCGAACCCCTCCCTTGTATCGCCAGTTTTTCTATAGGTCGTTCCGAAATCGCCATGCCCTTCACAGTGCATTGCGACCGGGACCGCCGGGCGAAAAGCTAGCCGATGACTGGGGCGGCGCACGCAGCTTCGCCCGCTGCAACTTGACCGGTAGTCTCATTTTGCATGCTGCGCCGCGACGAGATGCCGAGGCTGGCGAAGCCAGCGGAGCCTAGCCGGTCCGCCCCCAGCCACGGAGCCAAAGCGCAGATGCGACGATGCCCCCGGAAACGATCGAGCCCGCGGCAACGGTAATGAAGAGCTCCCGCAATCCGCCGCCAAGATAGGCAACGACGAGCCAGCCAATTCCCGCCGCGACGAGCAGCCGGACGGTTCCGCCGAAAACCGGCCACATCACGCGGCCGGCGCCTTGGCCCGCGAAGTAGAGCAGCATTCCAAGACCCGCCACGCCGTAGAAGGGGGCTACATTGCGGAAATAGATCGAACCGGCGGCCAGAACCTCAGGCTCCGTGCTAGACAGCGTCAGCCAGGCGTGTGGAAATATCGTCACGACAAGTCCGAGGAGTTCGGTGACACCGGCCGCAAAAAACGCGGCAACCCAGGCGATGCGCTCCGCCCGCCTGATCTGGCCCGCTCCGATGTTGACCCCGACCATCGTGAGCGCTGCGCTGCCAAGCGCGAAGAGCAGCGGAATCTGGATGTAATCGAGGCGCGATGCAATTCCGTAGCCTGCGATGGCGTCAGTGCCGAACAGCCCGACGGCGCCAGTGACCAGGACGACAGTCAAATTGGACTGAATGGTGCCGATGGCCGACAACCCGCCGACGCCAAGAATATCGCCAAGTTGCCGCCACTTGATGAGGCGCACGTCGAACGGCAGTCGCAACGAGGCCCGGGCGGAGCGCATGTAAACGATCAACACGAGCGCACCAACGAGATAGTAGACGACGACGGCAACGCCGGCTCCCGGTACGCCGAGCCGCGGAAAGGGGCCCCAGCCGAAGATCAAGGCCGGCGAAAGCGGAAGCAGCACGAACACGCCCAGCAGAATGACGGCCGCCGGCGCGACCGTGTTGCCTGCGCCACGAAGAGCCGCCGCCAGAAGGCTGACGATCCAGACAAAGATCGCCCCGAAGAAGATAACGTGGCCATATTCGAGAACTGCGCCGAGGGCTCCTGCCTGACCGCCGAGCAAGCGGTAGACAGCCTCGCCGAACAGCCACTCGGCGGCGGCAAAGATCACTCCGAAAGCAATGGCGAGAACGAGTGCGTTGAGCGCCAGCGCCTCGGCTTCCGCCACCTTGCCGGCGCCCATCGCACGCGCGATTGCCGATGCAACACCACCACCGATGCCGCCGTTCGACATCATCTGCATCGGGAAACACCAGGCTGACGCCCGCCAGCGCTTCCGTCCCGAGGAAGCTGACGAAATAGGTCTCCGCGACCCCGACCAGGGTTTGCACGACCATGACCACGAGCGTCGGCAGAGCGAGCGTCAGCAGCGTCGGCAGCACGGGGCCCTCGAGCATCGACCTCTGCTTGACCTTCGCCGCTTCGTTTTCTTTCACGCTGCCGGCCACGGCCACCGGTCGCGGCAACGACGATTGCGGCGTCAGGGTCGTCATCATCGGCTCGGCAGGGTTCGAATAAACTCGATCAGCGCGGTGCTGACCTCGTTCGGCCGCTCCTGCTGGGTCCAGTGGCCACAGCCGGGCAGCATCTGAATCTTGCGCAGGCCGGGAACGAAGTTCTTCTGGTTGGCGAGCAACTGGTCCGTTCCGGGAAACGAGAGCAGGAAATCACAATCGCCCGCGATGTAGAGCGCCGGTACAGACACTTGCATGCCGGCCACAGCACCCGTGATTTCCCAGTTGCGATCGATGTTGCGGTAGTAATTGAGCGCGCCCCGGAAACCGGTTCGCTTGAACTCCTCGCCATAAAAGTCGATGTCGCTTTCGCTGATCCAGGATGGCAGGATTTTGAGGGCGCCGGGTCCTTGCAGAAATCCGCCGCCCTTCCGCACCATGCCAAGGTTCGGCGCGGGCTCGCCCGCAGCGACGGCCGCGCGAGCCGCGGCTACGCCGTCCCCGGACGCTCCGAACAGCATGTTGCGAATGGTCGCGCGCGGATCGCGCCCCAATTCCGCCTCGGCCGGTCCGGGCTCCATGAAATAGAGCTGGTAGAATTGCGCCGTCTCCGTGCGCGGCATGAGACTGGTCGGCGCCACTTTGCCGCGCGGGCGGAACGGGACGCTGAGGGCTGCGACCGCCCGGAAGCGGTCGGGCCGCATGAGAGCTGCCTGCCAGGCGATGCTGGCACCCCAATCATGACCGGCGATGACGGCGGTCGCCGCACCCAAGGCGTCAAGGATGCCTACCATGTCGCCTACGAGATGCAGGATCGTGTATTGATCGATCGCTTGCGGCGCGTCGCTCTTGCCGTAACCACGCAGGTCCGGAGCGACGACACGGAAGCCGGCGGCAGCAAGCGCATCGATCTGATGCCGCCAGGAGAACCAGGATTCAGGAAAGCCGTGCACCAGCAGCACCAGCGGTCCCTCGCCCTGTTCGGCAATATTGATGCGGATGCCGTTGCATTCGATGATTCGTTGCGTGGCCTTGCTCATTTTTCCATCCCGCTCCGAAGTTGCTGCTGATGCGTTTGACGAGATCGCGCCTGGGGCAACTCGCAATGCGAGCGGTGCCAAGGCCGCCGCTAGTAGCTGGCGTCTGTTCATGGTCTTTCCTCAGGCCAAGCCGGCGTACTCGCAGCGAGTGGGTGAACGCCGCCGATCCTTTACCGTCACAACCAGTTTTGGTACTGTCTGGTACCCAATGAGCGATGTATGGTACCAGTAGGTACCAAGTCAAGAGGGAAATGACGTCGATGAGTCCGAAGATGAAGCCGCGCGAGGAAGAAACCGATGGAGCCGCAGTCCGGAAGCGGATTCTCGGCGCGGCGCTTTCGGCATTCATGGAGGGCGGCTATGCGCAGACCAGCACGCTGGAGATTGCGACGCGCGCACGCGTGTCGAAACGCGAGCTTTATTCGCTGTTTGGCAACAAGGAAGCGATGCTGGTCGCCTGCATCACCGAGCGCGCCCGGCGGTTGAAAGCGCCGGCCGATCTGCCCGAGTTGCGCGACAGGGAAACCCTGGCCAACGTGCTTACTGCTTTTGGAACGAGGCTTTT
Organism: Bradyrhizobium sp. AZCC 1578; assembly: GCF_036924675.1. NCBI lineage: Bacteria > Pseudomonadati > Pseudomonadota > Alphaproteobacteria > Hyphomicrobiales > Nitrobacteraceae > Bradyrhizobium > Bradyrhizobium sp. AZCC 1578. Next base: position 2,613,160 of record NZ_JAZHRZ010000001.1, on the reverse strand, counting down.
GACGGAAACGACCGATCCGGTCGTCGTTGCTGTGTTCCGGCTGGCGATATCCGAGACGGTGCACGCGCCAAAGGTTGCACAAGCGCTGGATTCGCTCGCTCGCCGGCCTACGCGTGATTCATTGCGAGAGATCATGGCGAACGCCAAGTCGGCCGGGCTGTGCGATGGCGATCCTGCCGCGATGGCAGAACAATTCTTGGGGCTGCTCTGGGGCGACCTGATGACCGGCCTGCTGCTTCAAGTGGCCGATTGCCCGAGTGCCGCCGAAATCGCGCGGCGGGCCCACGCGGCAACGACAGGGTTTCTAAACATTTATCCAAAATTCAGGTGAAATCGCCTGTCTTCGCCGGCGGGTGGATTTTGCGGTCAAGAAGATTCGTGCGGCCGGCAACTTCGCCGGTACGCTCACCATCTTGGATGATCTGCCGTTTTGGCTTGACCGCGGTGTGCGGTATTTCTACGTCCATCCGACCCACCTGCACGCATGGAGAAGGTCCGCCGTGGCATTTGAACTGTTCAATCTGGCCGGCAAACGAGCGCTCGTCACAGGATCGTCCCAGGGGATCGGCCTTGCCATCGCGCGAGGGCTCGCCGAGCATGGCGCCTCCGTGGTCCTGAACGGACGGGAGCGCAGCAAGCTTGAGGCCGCCGCCGCAAGCTTGACCGCAGCCGGGCACAAGGTTGCGGTCGCCGGTTTCGACGTCACCGTGGCCGACGATGTCCGCGAAGGAGTTGCGACAATCGAACGGACGGTCGGGGTAATCGACATTCTCGTCAACAACGCCGGCATGCAGTTTCGCACGCCGCTTGAGGATTTTCCCGCGGAGAAGTGGGAGCAATTGCTCAGGACCAATGTCTCGAGCGCCTTCTACGTCGGCCAGGCCGTCGCGCGCCACATGATCCCGCGCGGAAAGGGCAAGATCATCAACATCGCGTCGGTTCAGAGCGAGTTGGCCCGCCCGGGCATTGCCCCGTACACCGCTACCAAGGGAGCGATCAAGAACCTCACGCGCGGCATGTGCGCCGATTGGGCCAGGCACGGACTGCAGATCAATGCCATCGCGCCGGGTTACTTCAAGACCCCGCTGAATCAAGCGCTGGTCGACGATCTCCAATTTTCAGCGTGGCTTGAAAAGCGGACGCCGGCCTCGCGCTGGGGCAACGTGGACGAACTGATAGGCGCCGCCGTCTTTCTGTCGGGAGATGCCTCGTCCTTCGTCAACGGGCATACGCTCTACGTCGACGGCGGCATCACGACCTGTCTTTAATTGTTGGCGCTTCTTTCACGCCGCCCGGCACAAGTCTTCAAGGAGCATTTCGCGCCTGGCTGCGGTCAAGCCGGTTTCGCCTCGCCTGACCGCGCACGCAAGGCACTGAACGCGTCGACCTTGATTTCGGCGCTTGAGCCATCGGCGAAGGAGAGGTTTACCGGATAGAAGCCGATATCCAACGTCAACTGGTCCGACCCGTCTCCGAAGGACACTGTTGCGACGTTTCCTGATATCGTGACGTTCATATTCTCGGCCGAAAAGCCCTCGCCCAGTTTGATGGTAACGTCGCGGTTGGTGAAGATGGTATCCTTGCCGTCGCCGACGTTGAACAGGATTGTGGAGCCCCGGTCAGCGCGAATCGTATCGTCGCCGGTACCGCCGGCAACGATCGTTCCATTGTCCGCATCGATGGTGTCGTTGCCGGCACCGCCCTCGACATAGCTGCCGACGAGAGCTGAGATGGAATCGTTGCCGTCACCACCATAGGCGCGGCTGTCGGACCATACCGAGATCGTGTCATTCCCTGCGCCACCATCGACCAGGCTCTCCGACCAGGCGCTGATCGTGTCGCTTCCGGCGCCACCCATCGTCACGGTATTTGACCATGCGCGCACCATGTCGTCGCCATCGCCGGCATCCACGGCGCTATCGGACCAGACGTCGATCTGGTCGTTGCCGGCGCCGCCATAGACAGCCGATCCCGACCAGGCACGGAGCGTGTCATTACCTGCGCCACCATCGACGACGCTATCGGACCAGGCATCGATCGTATCGTTGCCGTCGCCGCCATCGGCGAGAGTCCTGCTCCAACCGGACAGCGCGTCGTCGCCGTCGGTCCCCGGGCGATATGACATTCCGAGTTCCTGCAACCGCAGCAAGAACGCCTGTACCACCGGTGATTGCCCGATGCTGCCGGTGGACGGGGTTGAAGGCCCGCTTTGCGTTTTCTCGTTCGATGAAGCCTGATGGTTGGACGCCAGCGTGGCTAAAAGCTGCGGCGGCTCCGGCGGCTGCGGCAATTGCCAGGGTCGGAACGATGGGGAAAGAGGATTGTAGAGCACTCTCATGGCGGCATTTCCAAACCCGGTTGCCGCCCTCTGCGAGCGGCGACACGCTGTGAAGATGCCAGAACGGTATCGCGATGCTCCTAAGAAATAATTACTCGTCTACCTAAGGATGTATCGAAGGATACTTGTCGGCAGCATTATCATTTCGGGTAAGCGGGCGTCGTCCGTGAAATGGCAGCGTCCGGCAATCAACGCCGGACGCTGCGAGCGCAAGATAATGCTGGTCTTACTTCTTGTAGGCGGCGATCACGGCTTCGCCATCAGCACCCGCCTTCTTGAGCCAATCGGCCGTCAACTGCTCGCCGATTTTCTCGAGGCCGGACTTCAGCGCCGGAGGTGGTGGCAGCACCTTCATCTTGTTGGCCTGAAGCTGTTCGAGATACCACTTCGCCTTTTCTTCCGCGAGCTTCCAGCCGCGCTCTTCGGCGACCGCCGCTGCCTTGAGGATCGCGTCCTGCGTCGGCTTGTCGAGCGCATCGAAAGCGGCCTTGTTCACGAAGGTGACGTTCTTCGGGATCCAGGCCTGCGTATCGTAAAAATGCGTCATGGTTTCCCAGGACTTGCTGTCGTAGCCGGTCGAGCCCGAGGTCATGAACGCGTTCACGACGCCGGTGGCCAGCGCCTGCGGCAGTTCCGCCGCCTGGATGGTGACGGGCTGCGCGCCGACAAGTTCGGCGATGCGCGAGGTGCCGACGTTATAGGCGCGCCACTTCAAGCCTTTCATATCCTCGACCGTGTTGAGGTCCTTCTTGGCATAAATGCCCTGCGGCCCCCACGGCACCGCGAACAGAAGCATAAGTCCCTGCGACGCGAGCTTCTTTTCGATGGCGGGTTTCGAGGCGAGCCACAGCTTCTTGGCTGCCGGATAGCTCGTCGCCAGGAAGGGGATCACGTCGATGCCGAACATCGGATCTTCGTTCTCATGCAGCGAAATCAGAACCTCGCCGGCCTGCGCCTGCCCGGTTGCGACCGCGCGCTTGATTTCCGGCGCCTTGAACAGCGACGCGGCGGGATGCACGGTGATCTGCAGCTTGTTGCCGGTGGCGTCGGCAACGTCCTTGGCGAATGCGATCAGATTCACCGAATGCGGATTGTCCGCCGGATAGGCCGCCGGAAGATTCCATTTTGTCTGCGCCATTGCGGGGGCGGCAAGCGCCGCGATGCAGGCGGCCAATGCGCACGTCTTTATAAGTCTGAACATGACAATACCTTTCTCTAGCCAGGGAACGCGATCCGCGGCAGCAGCATCACGATATCAGGAAAGACCGTGATGATGGCAACCGCCAGAACGAGCAAGAAGAAGAACGGCAGGGCCGCCTTGGCGACCGTGTTGGAATCCTTGCCGCTCATGGTCTGCAGGACGAACAGGTTGAAGCCGACGGGCGGAGAGACCTCCGCCATTTCCACCACCAGCACCAGGAAGATTCCGAACCAGACCAGGTCGAAGCCGGCCTGCTTCACCATCGGAATGACGATGGCGGTGGTCAGCACGATCATGGAGATGCCGTCGAGTGCCGTGCCGAGCACGATGTACATCACGGTCAGCGCCGCGATCAGCGCATAGGGGCTGAGCTGGAGGCCGTTCACCCAGTTCGCGAGCGCCATCGGGATGCCGGTATAGGCCATCGACGTGCCCATGTAGGAGGCGCCCGCCAGGATCAGCAGGATCATGCAATTGACCCGCGTCGCGCCCATGACGCTCGCCCAGAACGATTGCCAGGTCAGCGCGCCCTGCCACCATGCAATCGCGAGCGACCCCAACACGCCCCAGGCCGCGCATTCCGTCGCCGTCGCCCAGCCCATCAGCAGCGACAGAAAGACGAAAATGATCAGCAATAGACAAGGAATGAGATTGAGCGACTCGGCAATGCGCCTGCGAAAGCTCATGGACGGTTCCGCCGGCGGCGTGCTTTTCGGATTGGCGAGCGACCAGATCGCGATGTAGCCGGAATAGAGCGCCATCACCAACATGCCCGGCAGAAAGCCGGCGAGAAAGACCTGAATGATGGAGACGTTCGCCTGCACGGCGTAGACCACCATGGTGATCGACGGCGGGATGAGGATGCCGAGCGTGCCCGCACCGGCGAGCGAGCCGAGGCTCAAGCCTTCGTCATAGCCGCGCTTCTTCAATTCGGGCAGGGCGATCTTGGCGACCGTGGCGCAGGTCGCGGCTGACGATCCCGACACCGAACCGAACACGCCGCAGGCGAGGACATTGACGTGCATGAGCCGGCCCGGCAGCCAGTTCAGCCACGGCGCAAACCCGCGGAACATCTCCTCCGACAGGCGCGTGCGGAACAGGATCTCGCCCATCCAGATGAAGAGCGGCAACGCCGCGAGCGACCAGGATGCGCTGTTGCCCCACACCGTCGTCGCCAGCACGCTGCCGGCCGGAATGCCGCCGGCGGCGAATTGCATGCCGGCCCATCCCGTCGCCATCAGGGCGACGGCGATCCAGACGCCGGCGCCGAGCAGCAGCGCCAGGAATCCGAGCAGGATGGCGGCGATGGAAAGCAGCTCCATCTCAGACCCCGCTCTGCATGGCACGCTCGACGATTTCCTCGGCGCTCTGCGCCTTCGGCAATTCGTAGCGCGGCGCAAAGCCGCGCAGCACATGGATCAGCTCATCCACGAAGGCGATGAAAAGAATCGCGAGGCCGCCGCTGTAGCCGAGCTGCGGAATCCACAGCGGCACCGCGATGACGCCTTGCGAAATATCGGAAAATTTCCACGACTGCCAGGTCATGATCGCGGCATGCCAGGCGAAAAAGCCGATGAAGCCGACGCCGACCAGGAGGGCTGCGATCTCGACATAATGGCGCAAATTATCGTTGAGGCGGTCGATCAACAGGCCGACGCGGATCATCTCGCCGTGCTTGAACGTATGCGCGAGCCCGAGGAAGGCGGTCGCCGCCATGCACCAGGAGATGAAATCGTCGCCCGCCGGAATATTGATGCCAAACGGCCGGCCACCCGACAGCAGCAGCATCAGGACAAAAATCGCAATGAGGAAAAGTCCGGCAAGATAGCCGGAGAAAAGGTAGAGCCGATCAAGAAACACGCGGATCATAATGAGTCCTTACCCCTCGCACGCATATTGCCTGGAAGCAATAGACGTACCATTTTCGGTCGTTCCTACTGGAAGGGCCGATCGGTCCGCGTCCCGCCAAAGCGACCGAAGTCAGCCTTCTAAGGGGACAGGTTTTCGGAGTTGCTCCGGACAGTCAAGGCAGGACGCAGGCAAATCCTGCGACTCTTTCGGCGGATACCATTCCGATCGCGGCCGGACCTTGGCTCTAGTCCTTTTCTCGTGCAAAGCGGGCTGAAAGCAGAGCGCGTCAGCCGCGCCTGGCACGGCCTGACGGCCGGGTGAGCCGCAGCCTGCGGTGGGTGCGGGGCAGAAACTGCTTGCCCTTGGCGCTGAGGAAATCGAGCATCGCCTGCGCCGGCGGCAGCAAGACCTTGTCCTTGCGTGCAAGCGCGAACCACTGCCGCACGATCGGCAGGCCATCGACGTCCAGAGTGACCAGGCGCCGTTCGTCGAGCTCGGTCGCGACGGTGTGCGCAGAGAGGAAGGCGATGCCGAGCCCTGCGATCACCGCCTGCTTGATGGTCTCGTTGCTGCTCATGGCGAGGCCGATCTTGGGGCGGATGCCCGACGTCTCGAACAATTGCTCCATCAGCCCGCGCGTTCCGGACCCCGGCTCGCGCGTCAGGAAGGTTTCGCCGGCGAGCTCGCGCGGCGCGATGCGGGATTTTCGTGCCAGCCGATGCGCGGTCGGCGCGATGATGACGTGGGGATGATCGCCGATCAGGTGGACGTTCATGTCGATATCGGCGGGTGGGCGGCCCATGATCGCGAAGTCGAGATCGTAGCCGCGTAGCGCCTCGCCGACCTCCTGGCGGTTGCCGATCGAGAGCGTGATTTCGACGTTCGGATAGAGCTTCGAGAATCCGGAGATCATGAACGGCACGAAATATTTCGCGGTCGAGACCGCTCCGATCGAGATGCGGCCCGCGGTCTTTCCCGCCATCATCTCCAACGTGGTCTCGCAATCGGTGATCGCCGCCTCGATCCGCTCGGCGAGCGCCAATACCTCGCGCCCGGCATCCGTCAGCAGCATGCCGTCGCCGGTGCGCTGGATCAGCGGCATTCCCGCGACTGCCTGCAGGTTGCGTAGCTGCAACGTTACCGCAGGCTGTGTCAGGTATAGCTGCTTCGACGCGGCGGTGACCGATCGGTGCTTCTGCACGGCAGCCAGCGCGCGCAATTGGCGGATGGTCAATTCGCGCAACAATCGGCCGGCCATGGCACGCCTCCATTATAACAAAAACTTTGCACAGGCCAAAGATAACAAAATTTCCCTAATTCGGCAAACTGCGCTTGCTTAAGAGCGCGGGTCGCCAATCGGCGGACGCTTCGACAGCGCCGAGAGAGCGCACCGGGAGACGGCCATGGACGAACGCGTGACGCTGCGTTCACATCTCGAGAAGTCTATTGCGCAAATCCCGCATGGCGCGGCGGTCGGTGCGGTGATCGAGGCCATTGCCGCCGCTGCAATCGAACTCGCCGCGCTGATTGCGAATGGGCCGCTCGCCGATATCACCGGGCAGGATAGCGGCATCAATTCCGATGGCGACCGGCAGAAAGACATCGACATCGTCGCCGACGAAATGATGCGGCGTGCGCTGCGCGACGCGCCGGTGGCGGCAATCCTTTCCGAGGAAGCGGCGCTGCCGGAAACCTTGCGGCCCGAGGCGCACCTGTGTGTTGCGATCGATCCGCTCGACGGATCGGCCAATCTCGAAAACAACATCTCGATCGGCACCATCTTTTCGATCCGCCCGCGAGGCAACGACATCCTTTCGACTTTCTTTGAGCCCGGTACGGCGCAGTGCGCGGCAGGCTTTTTCGTCTACGGTCCACAAACCACGTTCGTTCTCGCGCTCAACGCGCGCGTCGATATCTTCATTCTCGACAGGCGCGCGGGGGAATTTCTGCTGATCCGGCAGGCCGTGCAGGTCGCACGCGATACGCCGGAGTTCGCCATCAATGCGTCCAATCGTCGGCACTGGCATGGTCCCGTTCGCGCCTACATCGATGAATGTCTCGCCGGTACCAGCGGTGGCGGTGAGGCGGATTTCAACATGCGCTGGATCGGTTCGCTGGTTGCGGAATCGCTTCGCATTCTGGCGCGCGGCGGCGTGTTTCTCTATCCGGCCGATGCCCGCCCCAGCTATCGCGAAGGGAGGATTCGCCTGCTGTACGAGGCCCATCCGATGGCGCTGGTAATGGAATGGGCGGGCGGCGCGGCCTCGACCGGACGGCGGCGAATTCTGGAAGTGGCTGCGAGAACGCCGCACCAGCGGGTGCCGCTGATCATGGGTTCTTTGCGTGGCGTGCGCGACATCGCTGCCATTCACGAAAGGATCGAGCCGATGTTCGACAATAGCGATGCGCCGCTGTTCGCGCGGCGCGGCCTGTTCCGCTGACGGAGCATCACGATGTCGCGGGCTCATCCCATCATATCGATTACGGGTTCGTCGGGCGCCGGCACCACGTCGGTGAAGAAGACGTTCGAGCAGATCTTCCGCCGCGAAAAAGTGGTCGCGGCCTACATCGAAGGCGATGCCTTCCATCGTTACAATCGTTTCGAGATGCGCAGCAAAATGCTGGAGGAGGCCGAGCGCGGAAACAAGCACTTCAGCCATTTCAGTCCGGAAACCAACTTGTTCGAAGAGCTCGAAAAAGTGTTTCGCGACTACGGTGAATCCGGCACCGGAATGACGCGTCATTACGTTCACGACGACGAAGAGGCGAGGCTGTATGGCGCCAAACCGGGAACATTCACCGAGTGGGACCAACTGCCGGCAGGCTCCGACCTGCTGTTTTACGAAGGGTTGCACGGCGCGGTCGTGACCGAAAAGGTCAACGTGGCGCAGCATGCCGATCTCAAGATCGGCGTCGTGCCGGTGATCAACCTGGAATGGATCCAGAAGCTGCATCGCGATCGTCGCGATCGCGGCTATACCGCTGAAGCGGTGACCGACACCATCCTGCGGCGAATGCCGGATTATGTGAATTACATCTGTCCGCAGTTCGCCGAGACCGACATCAATTTCCAGCGCGTGCCGACCGTCGATACGTCGAACCCGTTCATCGCGCGGTGGATTCCGACGCCCGACGAATCGATGGTGGTGATCCGTCTCAAGAATCCTCGCGGCATCGATTTTCCCTATCTGCTGTCGATGATTCCGCACAGCTTCATGTCGCGCGCCAATTCGATCGTGATCCACGGGGCAAAGCTCGATCTGGCGATGCAGCTCATCCTCACCCCACTGATCCTGCAACTGATGGAACGCAAGAGGCGCACGATATGAACGCTCCCGCTCTGTCCCGCATAGCCAGCCGCCCGGATCTGTCACACGCAGAGATGGCGAACGCCATACGCTTCCTGGCGATCGACGCTGTTGAAAAGGCGAAGTCCGGTCATCCGGGCATGCCGATGGGCATGGCTGACGTCGCGACCGTTCTGTTTTCGCGCTTCCTCAAGTTCGATCCCTTGGACCCGGCGTGGCCGGATCGCGACCGCTTCGTGTTGTCGGCCGGCCATGGCTCGATGCTGCTGTATGCGCTTCTGCACCTCACCGGGTACGAAGGCATGACGCTGGACGAACTCAGGGCCTTCCGCCAGTGGGCGTCGAAGACACCGGGACACCCCGAATATGGCCATACGGAGGGCGTTGAGACGACCACCGGACCTCTCGGGCAGGGCATTGCCACGGCCGTCGGTATGGCGCTGGCCGAGCGGCTGATGAACGCCCGCTTCGGCGACGACTGCGTCGATCATTTCACCTACGTAATCGCGAGCGACGGCTGCCTGATGGAGGGGATCAGCCACGAGGCGATCTCGCTGGCCGGGCATCTCAGGCTCAATCGTCTGATCGTGCTGTTCGATGACAACGAAATCTCGATCGACGGCGCCACGTCACTGTCATGCTCGGATGATCAGCTCGCACGGTTCAAGGCGGCGGGGTGGTCGGCCAGCCGAATCGACGGCCACGATCCCGAAGCGATCGCGGCCGCGATCGAGCGGGCGCGCAACAGCGACCGGCCGTCGCTGATTGCCTGCCGCACGATCATCGGCTTCGGCGCGCCGAACCGTCAGGGAACCGAGAAAGTCCATGGCGCGCCGCTGGGTGGCGAAGAAGCCGCCAAAACCCGCGATGCGCTGAACTGGCCGCACGCGCCGTTCGAGATCCCGGAAGCCATCCTCGCGCAGTGGCGTCAGGCAGGCCGCCGCGGGCATGCCGCCCGCCGCTGCTGGATCGAACGGACCAAGCGTCTGAGTTCGGATTCCCGTTCGCCATTTCACGATGCGCTGAATCGCAACCTGCCGTGCAGCTATGCGCAAGCAATGACAAAGCTGCGCGATGACTTCGCGACTGAGCGACCGAATATTGCCACCCGGCAGGCGTCGCAGCGCGTGATTGATGCAATCGCCGAGGCGCTGCCCAATCTGCTCGGTGGCTCGGCGGATCTCACGCATTCCAACCTGACGCGGGCCAGGACCCAGCGGCCGGTGCAGCCCGGTTCATTTGCAGGCAGCTATATTCACTATGGCGTCCGCGAGCATGCCATGGCGGCGGCGATGAACGGCATCGCGCTGCATGGCGGCTTCATCCCCTATGGCGGTACGTTCCTCAGCTTCGCCGACTATAGCCGTCCGGCGATCCGGCTAGCGGCGCTGATGAACATTCGTGTCATCCATGTGATGACGCACGACTCCATCGGGCTGGGCGAGGATGGCCCCACCCACCAGCCGGTCGAACATCTGGCATCGCTTCGGGCGATCCCCAATCTGCTGGTCTTCCGACCGGGTGATGCCATCGAGACCGCCGAGGCGTGGGACTGCGCGCTGCGGGCGCAGGCCAGTCCGTCCGTGCTGTGTCTGTCGCGGCAAGCGCTGCCTGCCTTCCGCGAGGACGGTGGTGACAATCTGGTCGCGCGGGGCGCCTATGTCGTCGTTGAGCCGGAGGGCGGACGCGATGTCTCGCTGATTGCGACCGGGTCGGAAGTCTCGATCGCCATCGAGGCTGCGAAAGCGCTCGCAATGGATAATGTTCGCGCGGCCGTCGTCTCGGCCCCGTGCTTCGAGTTGTTCCGTCAGCAGTCGCACGAGTACCGGGCGGAGGTTCTTGGAGATGCCCCGCGGATCGGGGTCGAAGCCGCGGTCGAGGGCGACTGGGCGCGCTGGCTCGGCGACGGTGGCGAATTCGTCGGTATGACCGGCTTTGGCGCATCAGCGCCGGCGGAAACACTCTATCGCGAATTCGGCATTACCGCGAACGCCGTCGCCATAGCGGCTATGCGCTGCATCGCGCGGTCAAGAATGACGGCAACCTGGGCATGACGAAAACACGAGAGCAATGGGACGGAGGCTGCGATGGCGCTGATAACGCTGAGGCAATTACTGGATCATGCCGCCGAGCGTGGCTATGGCGTGCCGGCATTCAACATCAACAACATGGAGCAGGGCCTTGCCATCATGGAGGCGGCGGCTGCTGTCGATGCGCCCGTCATCATCCAGGCCTCGCGGGGCGCGCGCTCTTACGCCAACGATATCATGCTGGCAAAGATGATCGAGGCGCTGGAAGAGATGTATCCGCAGATCCCGCTCTGTCTGCACCAGGACCACGGCAACGAGGAGTCGACCTGCGCCACCGCGCTGCAGCACGGCTTCACTTCGGTGATGATGGACGGCTCGCTGATGGCCGATGCCAAGACCCCGGCGAGCTATCAGTACAACGTCGACATCACCCGCCGCGTGGTTGACATGGCGCACTGGATCGGCGCTTCGGTCGAAGGCGAACTGGGCGTGCTCGGCTCACTGGAGCATGGCGGCGGCGAGCAGGAGGACGGTCACGGCGTCGAAGGCGAGGTCAGCCACGACCAGTTGCTGACCGATCCGGATCAGGCGGTCGACTTCGTTCGCGCTACCAAGGTCGATGCGCTGGCGATTGCGATGGGGACTTCGCACGGCGCCTACAAATTTTCGCGCAAGCCGGACGGTGACATTCTTGCCATGAGGGTGGTCGAGGAAATCCATCACCGGCTGCCCAATACGCATCTGGTGATGCACGGCTCGTCCTCGGTGCCGCAGCCGCTGCAGGACGCATTCAACCAGTTCGGCGGCGAGATGCCGCAGACCTGGGGCGTGCCGGTCGAGGAAATCGTCCGCGGCATCAAGCACGGTGTCCGAAAGGTCAACATCGATACCGACTGCCGGTTGGCGATGACCGCGGCGTTCCGCAAGGTCGCAACGCAGAGCAGGAACGAGTTCGACCCGCGCAAATTTCTGAAACCGGCGATGGATGGCCTGCGCGATCTTTGCCGCGAACGCTTCGAGCAATTCGGCACGGCGGGGCATGCGTCCCACATCAAGGTCATCCCATTGGCCGAGATGGCGCGACGCTACCGTTCGGGTGCACTCGATCCACAAATCGGAGAAATAGCCGATGCCGCCGAATGAGCTGACGACGCGTTCGATCCCGGCCAACCGCCGCACACCACCGAAGGAGAGCGACATGAACATGCACTCGATGACTGTCCGCGGCAAGGATCGCTATAAATCCGGCGTCCTCGAATACAAGAAGATGGGCTATTGGGAGCCCGACTACGAGCCCAAGGACACCGACATCATCGCGCTGTTCCGCGTCACGCCGCAGGACGGGGTCGATCCGATCGAGGCGTCGGCGGCAGTCGCCGGTGAATCCTCGACCGCGACCTGGACCGTGGTGTGGACCGACCGGCTGACGGCGGCGGAGAAATACCGCGCCAAATGCTTTCGCGTCGATCCCGTCCCGAATTCGCAGGGACAGTATTTTGCCTATATCGCCTACGACCTCGACCTGTTCGAGCCCGGGTCGATTGCCAACCTCTCGGCCTCGATCATCGGCAACGTGTTCGGCTTCAAGCCGCTGAAGGCATTGCGGCTCGAGGACATGCGGCTGCCGGTGGCCTACGTGAAGACGTTCCAGGGGCCTGCGACAGGCATCGTGGTCGAGCGCGAGCGTATGGATAAGTTTGGCCGGCCGCTGCTCGGCGCCACGGTGAAGCCGAAGCTCGGCCTATCCGGGCGCAACTACGGGCGCGTGGTGTACGAGGCCCTGAAAGGCGGGCTCGATTTCACCAAGGACGACGAGAACATCAACTCGCAGCCGTTCATGCATTGGCGCGAGCGGTTTCTGTATTGCATGGAGGCGGTCAACAAGGCGCAGGCGGCGACCGGCGAGATCAAGGGCACCTATCTCAACGTCACCGCCGGCACCATGGAAGACATGTACGAGCGCGCCGAGTTTGCCAAGGAACTCGGCTCGGTCATCATCATGATCGATCTCGTGATCGGCTACACCGCGATCCAGTCGATGGCCAAGTGGGCGCGTCGCAATGACATGATCCTGCATCTGCATCGTGCCGGGCACTCGACCTATACGCGGCAGCGCAATCACGGGGTCTCGTTCCGGGTGATCGCGAAATGGATGCGGCTTGCGGGCGTCGATCACATCCATGCCGGCACCGTGGTCGGCAAGCTCGAGGGCGATCCGGCGACCACGCGCGGCTATTACGACATCTGCCGCGAGGACTACAATCCGATGCGGTTGGAGCACGGCGTGTTCTTCGACCAGCATTGGGCCAGCCTCAACAAGCTGATGCCGGTCGCGTCCGGCGGCATTCACGCAGGCCAGATGCATCAACTGCTCGATCATCTCGGCGAAGACGTGATCCTGCAGTTTGGTGGCGGCACGATCGGCCATCCGATGGGCATTCAGGCCGGCGCGACCGCCAACCGCGTGGCGTTGGAAGCCATGATCCTCGCGCGCAATGAAGGCCGCGACTATCTGCACGAGGGTCCTGAGATTCTCGCCAAGGCAGCAGAGACCTGTACGCCGTTGAAATCGGCGCTGGAGGTGTGGAAGGACGTCACCTTCAACTACGAATCGACCGACACACCAGACTACGTGCCCACGCCCAGCGTTGCGATGTAAGGAGCGGAAATCATGCGCATTACCCAAGGCTGCTTCTCGTTTCTGCCCGATCTCACCGACGAGCAGATCTCGCGCCAGGTGCAATACTGCCTGGAGAACGGATGGGCGGTGAACATCGAATTCACCGACGATCCGCATCCCCGCAACAATTTCTGGGAAATGTGGGGATTGCCGATGTTCGACCTCCGCGACGCCGCCGGCGTGATGATGGAGCTGAACCAATGTCGCAAGGTGTATGGTAACAGCTACATCCGCCTGTCGGCATTCGATTCCAGTCACGGCTGGGAATCGGTACGGCTGTCCTTCATCGTCAACCGACCGAAGGAGGAACCCGGCTTCCGCCTCGAGCGGCACGAAGTTGCCGGCCGCAACATCCGCTATACGACCAAATCATACGCCGCCGACCGTCCGGAGGGCCGGCGCTACGGTTAGTCACTGGTTCGGTCCGACAGACGAGTGTTCTCCCTCATCGTGCCGCGTCTGCCGGATACACTGCTCCGTCGCTCTGAAGCGGCGACGGAGTTTTTTCCGACCGCGCATGCATTGCGTCGAGGTTTGCCAGATGGACATGGGTACCGCCGACATGACAGACACGGTCAACCTCCGCGAGGAGCTCGAAGCCGTCGGCATTGAGGAAATCCTCACGCAGCTCGACCGCGAGTTGATCGGGCTAGTGCCCGTCAAAACCCGTATCCGCGAAATCGCATCGCTCTTGCTGATCGAACGTATCCGCAAGCGGCTTGATCTGACGTCGGAGGTGCCGACATTGCACATGTCGTTCACCGGCAATCCCGGCACCGGCAAGACCACGGTGGCGCTGCGGATCGCGAGCATTCTCCACAGGCTCGGTTTCGTGCGGCGCGGCCAGGTGGTGTCGGTTACCCGCGATGAGCTGGTTGGACAATATATCGGCCACACCGCGCCCAAGACCAAGGAGGTGCTGAAGAAGGCGATGGGCGGCGTGCTTTTCATCGACGAAGCCTATTATCTCCACCGGCCCGACAACGAACGCGATTACGGTCAGGAGGCGATCGAGATCCTGCTGCAGGTGATGGAATCCCAGCGCGAGGATCTCGTGGTGATTCTCGCCGGTTACGGCGATCGAATGGATAAATTCTTCGCCAGCAATCCCGGCTTCCGCTCCCGCATTGCCCATCACATCGATTTTCCGGACTATTCCGAGCCTGAATTGCTTGCCATCGCCGAGCTGATACTGCGCGACATGAACTACAAATTCAGCGCCGACGCGCGCGAAGCGTTCATCCGCTACATCGCGCTGCGCAAGACCCAGCCGCTGTTCTCCAACGCGCGCTCGATCCGAAACGCGCTCGACCGCATGCGCCTGCGCCAGGCCAATCGTCTCGTCGCCGATCTCGATCGCGTGCTGACGGCTGACGACATCATGTCGCTGGAGGCGTCAGACGTGCTCGCCAGCCGGGTCTTTCTGAAGGACAAGCCGGTGGCTGGCTCGGCGTGAAGCGCGATCGCGCGTTCAGGATCGAACCAGCAGCCAGACCGTCATGAGCGGGAAGATATAGGTCAGTTTCATTGACCGTCCTGTGGTTTCGGTCGATTTCAGCCGGGTTCGTTGCGCTTTGTCGAGGCCGTTTCTGGTGCGAAACTGGTGCGGTAACACGGAGGGGTTGCAAGGCCATCGTTTTGCATGATTTGTTGCTTCTCTTGCGAGACGTCGGGCGTTCAATGCGAAGTTGGCTTTGAGGTTCTCGAGCTGGTGGGGTCGGATCCGCCCAACACTTGTCGAAAACGGACAGGATGGAGGTAGCTCGATCTTGGAGATCGCGGGAGCTGCCAGCTTGCCGAGCCGGATCGCGAAACAGCTTCCGCCATTCGTGAAGCCCTAACGCATAGGGCCTTGTTGCTCGCGAGCGCACTGAGTTTCGACTGTGGTTCTGGTTTTTCCTGAAACTGGAGCACTAAAATGACTCATCCGTCACGCACATATCAGTCGCAATGCGATTCGATCGCGAATAGATCACGCATGGGCATAGCCCGCCTGGCCGCGCTCGCTCTTGGGGCGCTCCCGTCGATCGCGTTCGGAGCCGAAAAGCCGGCGCTGGGCCCGGACGCAGCAACGCCACTCGTAACGACTTCGCGCATCTCTGCGACGGTCGAGTTCGGGCTGCCGGCTCTCGCTGCGGCGATCGAGCGGGATATTCCAAAGCGGCTTGCCACCATCGACGAGCGCGTCAATTGCGTTCATCGTCGTGTTTTCATCTTCCGCATCAACGCCAATTGCGACGTCTGGGGTTTTGTCGACCGGACTAGCCCGGTCTCGCTGTATGGTCGGGGCGACCGCGTCTTCGGAGCGGTCTCTATATATGGCGCCGCCGAGGGCCAGGGAGCCAATCGCTTCACGGCGCGTATTCGCGGTGACACCGAGGCGCGCGCGACGATCGAGGTTGAAGCGCGCCCCGAGCTGCGGCGGGACGGGTCGCTCCAGCTAAACATCAGTGACTCCTTCCACTGGAGCGAACATCCCTACCTTCACGTGCTCGGCCGCGAGTTTGACCTTGCACCCTACGTCGAGCCCAACATCCGGACGCAGTTGGGCCGCATCCGGTCGCGGGCGCTGGCGGCGGCGCGCGCACTCGACCTGCACGGCAAGGCGGAGACGGCGTGGCGTCACGCGTTTGAACCCATCAAGCTCGCGGACGATCCGCCGGCCTGGCTGCAAGTGACCCCGCAGAGCGCTGCTTTCGCGGGTGTCCGCGCCAATGCCAAGCTATTATGGGGATCGCTTGAGCTTGCCGGTTCCGCCGAAACCGTAATCGGGCAGCAGCCGTCGGCTGTCGCGGCGACAGCGCTGCCGCCGCTCGGCACCGCGGTGGCCGAGCCGGGCACCTTCGATGTCATTGTTCCCGTCCGCATCAACTACGACACGCTCAAGGACAAGATAAGCCAGGCGATCACAGCCTTGCCGGCGCAGGACACGTCCGTGCGCGAGGTTCAGGTTTATCCGTCGTCGGGTAAACTTGTGATCGGCCTGCGTATTGCAAAGAGCTCGGATACCGATTCTAGCGCGGGCCAATGGACCTATCTCTCCACCACGCCAAAAGTCGATACGAACAATAAGACCGTCGGCCTCTCCGAAATCGACCTGACAACTTCATCAGACGACAGCCAGATTGGATCTGCCGTGCAACGGCTAGCGGCGCAATTGAGGAATGTCGCTAATCTCGACTACGGCATCTCCTACCAGAACCTGCTCATGGCGGCGAACGAACGCCTGACGCGCCCGCTGAAGGAGGGCTTTCGCATGGAGGGCCACCTCGACTCGGCAAGGCTCGAAAAGGTGCAGTTGCTGCGCGAAGGCATCCTGATTGCCCTTCATGCCAGCGGCGGTCTGAAGATACTTTACGGACTGTGAGCACGTGGGTTGGACCATGCGATGCTTCAATTCCGTTGGCCGCTGGCGGGGCAAATGGATGCCGAAGGCGCTCGTCGCCGCGGCTATCTTTGGCCTGGCGCGAATAGCGTCGGCCCAGACGGCATTCTATGATGCGCCGGAATCGTTGCTCGCCGGTGCCCCGGGGACCTTGGTGCGGCAGGATCCGATGGATGGCGCTCCGCTCGGCGCCTCCACCTATCGCGTGCTCTATCGGTCGACGGGGCTGAATGGTCGGCCGCTCTTTGTGTCCGGCGTCGTCGTTGTTCCGCAAGGCGCGCCCCCGCCAGGCGGTCGTCCGATCGTTGCTTGGGCACATCCTACATCGGGTATCGTCCCGCGCTGCGCGCCGTCGCTTGCCATTTTTCTGTTTCAGCAGATCCAGGGCCTTCGCTCGATGATCTCTCGTGGCTTCGTCGTGGCGGCGACCGATTACCCGGGGCTCGGCACGCCGGGCCCGCATCCTTATCTCGTAGGTGAGAGCGAAGGTCGCGCCGTGATCGATATCGTGCGCGCGGCACGCTCCCTTCCCCGCGCAGGCGAGGGCAAGGACTTCACAGTGTGGGGACATTCGCAAGGCGGGCAAGCCGCGCTCTTTGCCGGGATGATGGCAAAGGCTTACGCCCCTGAGCTGAGGCTTCTCGGCGTCGCTGCTGCGGCGCCGGCAACCGACCTCGCAAAGCTGATGAGCGACGATATCAACTCGATCGGCGGCAAGAACATCACGGCGATGACGCTATGGTCGTGGCACCGCGTCTACGGAGTGGTCATCGACAACGTCATCGATCCGCGCGCCATGCCCGCGATCGACAGGCTGGCGCAAGAATGCATCGAAGGGCCTTTCGACCTGATCGTCAGGCAGAGAACAGGGAGGCCGCTCGAGCAATATTTTTTGACGGTGCAAGATCCGACCAAGGTCGAGCCGTGGCGCTCACTTCTCGAACAGAACAGCACCGGCGTGCTCTCTCCTGAGATCCCCATCTTTCTAGCGCAGGGGACCAATGACCAGATCATCCGGCCCGCCATTACCCAGGCCTACATGGACAAGCTGTGCAAGGCCGGCAGCAAGGTCAGGATGGTCATCCTGCCCGGTATCGGGCACGGACGCGCCGCGCAAGCGAGCACGATGGCGGCGGTGAACTGGATGACTGACCGCTTTGCCGGGAAAATACCTCCGGACGATTGCGTCAGATAGAGCTTGTCCATAGAGCTACGAACGAATCGTCTATCTGCTCGATGGGCGTAACAGCTTCGACTTCACCTGTAGCGTGCGGCGGTGCCCGGCTTCGGTCGCCAGCCAGCGATCCAGTTAGGTCAAAACGTCTCGGTAATCTTGCTCAGGCGAGGGGGACGATCGGGATCAAATCCGCAGGCGCGCGCCGCCTGCTCGATCATCCGATAGGCCGGAACGAGCATAGTGATCGGGTCGGTGGCGGGGTCATCCTCGGCCAACCAGGGCAGCGAGCCATGCGGTCCGCCGCATAGATGCAGCGCGATCTTTTGCTCGCGCAACTCTTCTGCCAGCGCGTCCACCGTGGCCGCCGTTTCATCCATGAGGCGCATCATGACGACCGGCGTGCGCGATGATAACGCGGCGCGCGGCCCATGCTGCAGCTCGGCGGCACTGAGACCAATGGAAGGCAGGCGCAGGATTTCCGAAAGTTTGAGCGCGATCTCCCGCGCCGAGCCCAGGCCCAAGCCCCGCGCCGCCACAAACACGGCTGATGCCTTGGCTAGATCATCGGCAATCTCGGACCAGTCCAGCGCCAGCGCGCGGTGCAGGCGCTCGGGCAGCCTGTCGAGGGCCGACCGCAGCGCACGATCTTCCGCCAGTTCGGCAACAAGTTCGGCGCTAGCAGCCATCGAGCCAATCACGGTCTTGGTCGCCGCTACGGAGTGCTCTTGGCCGGCTCCGATCGGAACGACGAACTCCGCTTCGTCGGCCACCGGCGAGGGCGTCGCATTGACGATGGCGATGGTGCGGGCGCCCGCGGCGCGCGCCGACCTCGTCGCCGCGACAAGATCCGGGCTGCGCCCGGATTGGGAGATCACGATGAACAGCGCATGGCGCAGCATCAAGGGCGTGCGAAATGCCGTGATCACCGAAGGAGCGCTGGCTGAAACGGCAAGGCGAAGCCGCGTCTCGACAAGGTACCTCAAGAAAACCCCGGCATGCCCAGAGCTTCCCCGGCCGCACACGACGCACAGGGGGGCAGAGCTAATCCCGATCCGCTGCGCGATGTCGCGGGTGGCGGGGCGGTTACGAACGATTTTGGCGACAACGTCCGCGCTTTCGCCGATTTCGCTCGCCATCGCGGATGTCGTCACGGCTCAACCGCTCCGCCTTGCTTGCGTGGCGCCGCTTCCTTGGGATGCCGGTTGCGATCCTTGTTGTGATCCTTGGCGAGCTCGGCAAACACGCGCCGAAGGTTGCCGTCACAGCTTTTCAGAATGGTCTCGGCATCAACCCTGTCGAGACCCAACGCCAGAAGGCCTGCCGTCTTGATGTCTCCCTCGGCCTGCTCAAGCGAGCGTGCCGCGTGCGACGGATCACAGTGCGCGATTTGCGCCACCATGGCCTCGGCGCGCCGCTTCAGTTTGGCATTGGTCGGCTGCATGTTCACCATCATGCCACGATACACCCGGCCAAGGCGCAGCATGATCCCTGAGGAGATCAGGTTGAGCACAATCTTCTGTGCGGTGCCCGCCTTCATCCGCGTGGAGCCGGCGATCAGCTCGCGGCCGGTCTCGATCAAGATCGGAAACTTTGCCGATGCCAGCAATACGGTGCCGGGATTGTTGGCGACACCGATCGTCACTACACCGAAAGAGCCTGCCTGCTGCAGCGCCGCGACCGTGAATGGCGTCGTTCCGCTGGCGGCAACGGCGATCACCACGTCGTGCGCTGTGAGCCGCGCGGCATTGATCTGCGTGACCGCATCATCGACATCATCCTCCGCGCCCTCGATGCTGCTGACGAACGCGCTGTCTCCGCCGGCGACGATGAAGCGGACGCGCTCGTTGGGCCAGGCGAAGGTCGGCATCAGCTCGGCACCGTCCTGGACCGCCACGCGGCCCGAGGTGCCGGCGCCGACATACACAATGCGTCCGCGATCGCCCAGCGCCGCCTTGGCCGCTTCGGTCGCCGCGGTGATCGCGGGAAGGGCATGGCCGATCGCCGCGACTGCCGCAAGCTGGCCCTCCCACATCGCTTCCATCGCTGACGTCAGCGGCCATGCATCAAGATCGGCAAAGCGGGGATCGACTTCTTCGGTGGCCATATCGTTGATCCATGCGCCATCAAACGCGGAACTTTGAAGCCTGTTCCTGGTCAGCTTCTCTCTCGGGCAGTTCTCTCTTGGGCAGGTCAAGCCGCCCTCGCGCAACCAGTAACGCGCCGGCCGCCGCGTCGGCGTCGGGACACCTCAGGCGGGCACGCAGGTCGGGCGTCAGCCACGGCGTAATGGCATCCGCGAGCCCGCCCACCAGCGAGAGCCGGTCAATTCCTCTCGCCAGAAACAGATCGAGCAGATCGCCAATGGCATCGGCCGCGCGTTCCACAATGCGTCGGCCGACCGGATCGCCCTGATTGGCGTGCCGCATCACGATCGGCGCGAACGCAGCGTAGTCCGTGGCCCTGGCTTCTTCAGACCAGGCCACCGCCTGATAAGGATCATGATCGAATGCGCCCAGCACCTCTGAAAGCAATGGGGTCAGCTCGCCGCGTCGATCCGCGGCCCGCAACGCCAGTCGAACAACCTGCAGGCCGATATCGGCACCGCTGCCTTCATCCGACACGGGAAAGCCGTAACCGGCGATACGGATTTCGCGGCCATCGATGAGGCCGACACCCACCGAGCCTGTGCCGGCTACCACGATGGCCCCGTCCGCGCCGCTATGGGCGCCGAGACAGGCCGCCAGGCCGTCGCTGATGAAGATGACGGAGGCAAAGGGATGCGCGATCTTGTTGAGTGCCGCTTCCGCACCCCGGCGACCAAGACCGGCAAGGCCAATTCCGGCGTGCATCCGCGCGAAATCCTCGTGCGTCAGTCCGGCCTGTGCGGCTGCCGCTTCAGTGGCCTCCATGATGGACCGCCAGGCCTTCTCGAAGCCAATCCGCGTCGTGGCAGGTCCCGAGCTTGCTGCACCGAGTACCCTGCCGTTTTCGTCCTCGATCCGGGCGCGGCAGCGGGTTCCGCCGCCATCAATGCCGAGATACGTGGTATCCTTTGTTCCCATGGAAAGTTAACGCGAAGGTTTCGCTCCGGGTCCTCCCAAAGCGCCTTGGTGTACATATGAAGTCTTGTACGGGACTCGTCTCACGAGTCCGTGACTACCATTGTCGGATCAATGCTGATGGGCCACGCAGGTTCTTCCTCTCTCACCATTGCCGCGCAGCACATCTTTGATGGTGCCGAGATGCGCGGGCCGGGGTCGGTCAGGATCTCGCAGGGGCGGATTGAAAGCGTCACCTTCGGCGAGGCGGAGGCGCGCGCCTCAATCCGTCTTCCCGCAGACGCGATCCTTGCACCCGGATTCATCGACATCCAGGTGAACGGAGGCGGGGGCGTTCTTCTCAACGACCAGCCGACGGAGGCTGGCGTTCGACGCATCGTCGAGGCGCACCGCAAGGCGGGGACCACGGGCTGCTTGCCGACCCTCATCACCGATCGCAGCGAGGTCATCGAGCGATTGGCTGCAGTCGCCCAGGCTTGTCTGAAGATTCCCGGCGTTCTCGGCTTTCATCTGGAAGGACCGGCCCTCAACAGGTCTCGCAAGGGCATTCATCCGGAAGCCGAGATACGCGTGCCCGATCGGCGCGATCTCGCCGCGATCAAAAGTTTTGGGGGCCGCGGCCGCTCCATTGTGACCTTGGCCCCGGAATGCGTGCCCGCGTCCATGATCGATGAATTGATCGGCGCCGGATTGCGTATCGCGGCCGGCCACAGCGACGCCACCGCAGCCGAAATCGGGCAGGTGGTCGATCGCGGTATCTCGGGGGTCACCCATCTGTTCAATGCCATGTCGCAGTTGAACGCCCGGGAGCCGGGTTTGGTGGGCGCGGCGCTTGGGGATGACCGGCTGTTTGCAGGGATCATCTGCGACGGCATCCACGTTGACCGCACCGGTTTGCGTATTGCTTTCCGCTGCAAGGGGCGCGATCGATTGATGCTGGTCACCGATGCCATGCCACTGGCGGGCACGAACGACCGGCAATTCATGCTGCAAGGAAGGCAGATCACGTTGCACAAAAATCGCCTGACTGGCCCCGATGGCACGCTCGCGGGCGCTCACCTCACCATGATCGAGGCGGTGCGCAACGCTGTTGCGCTGCTCGGAATCTCCCTTGTCGATGCCCTCATCATGGCCTCGCGGACATCAGCGGCATTTCTGGGCCTTGAGTCCGAGCTTGGACGGATCGCGCCCGGATACCGCGCGGACCTTGTCGCCTTCAATCCGAATTTTGAAGTCGTCGGCACATGGATTGGCGGTGTCGGTTCGATGGGCGAGGCGAGCGAGGCTTCTCACCGAGGTTAGATGCGCAACCATCCCATCATCGTGCAAAAATATGGCGGTGTCTGCCTAGAAACACCGGAGAAAATTCGCGCGGTTGCGCGCAGTCTCGCCGACCTGCATGGCCGTGGTCATCGTGTCGTGGCGATCGTCTCCGCAATGGGCAAGACCACCGACCAATTGATCCAGATGGCTTATCAGGTAAGCCCGACACCCAATCGCCGTGAACTCGACATGCTGCTAACGACCGGCGAGCGCATCAGCATGTCCCTGATGAGCATGGCGCTTTCCGATCTCGGCGTGCCCGCGATCAGCTTCACCGGCAGCCAGGCCGGCGTGATGACCGACGGCTCCCATTCCTCCGCACGCATTCTGGATGTACGGCCCATTCGAGTGCGTGAGGAGCTTGATCGCGGACGCGTCGTAGTGCTTGCAGGATTTCAGGGCGTGAACCCGGCGACCCGGGAAATCACCACGCTTGGCCGGGGCGGCAGCGACACCACGGCCGTTGCGATGGCTGCGGCGTTGAAGGCCGAACGCTGTGAAATCATCAAAGAAGTCGACGGAATTTGTTCGGCCGATCCGCGCATCGTGCCGGATGCAAGGCCGCTGCGGCGAGTGGACTTCGCATCCCTGTCCGAGATGTGCTTCTGGGGTGCAAAGATCCTGCATTTTCGCAGCGTAGAGCTGGCGCAAAGTCAGGATGTGCCTCTGGTTCTCAAGCAGTGGGGCGGCGTTGAACACAGCACGCAAGTGACGAAAGGGGTTGCAGACATGGAAAACGGAAGGGTTCTGGCCGTCAACTCGATGGCTCGCATTGAGCATGTGGAAATCGATTCCAAAGATCTCAATCACGGATTCGAGAAATTCGCGCAGCATCTCAAGCAAAACAGCCTGTCCTGGCCGCAGCTCCTGGCATCACACTTCACCGCGGGAAAAACCAGCATGACCGTGGCCTGTGATTCGGAGTGGCTCGACGCCCTGCTGCGCACGCTGGAGGCAAGCAAGGGTCTGCGCAAACTGCGCGAGGCTTCGAGCTCGGTGAGTCTCACCTGCTTCGGTGGCGTTTCGTCGGAATTGCCGTTCAAGGCGTTGCAGGTTCTCGGACATCACGGGATCGTCCCCGACAACTACGTGTTGTCGCCGCATTCGGTCAGTCTGTTTGTCCCTGTGGAGAACCGGGAGGCCGCGGTCAAGGCGTTGCATTCCCTTGTCCAGCAAACATAGTTTCGAGAAGCGGCGGGGATCGCTGGTGGGCCCGGCAGGACTCGACCTGCAACCGGACTGGTATAAGCGGGAGGACAAACAACGCGATCGTTGATTTTCCTGCATTTTCGTCGGAGATTGATCCTGTTCATTGCGTTCTGGCCAGATTGTTTCTGGTGCGAAGCTGGTGCGGTCCGCGCGGAACGTCTGTAGGACCATGGGTTTGTTCATGAGAACGAACGCAAACGTTGAACTCGATGCTGGCAGCAAGACATTTGCCTCGGGTCTCTTGCCGGATTTGATAGCTGCGCTCCGCCGAATCCGTAAAGGCGATCTGGTGGCCGTGATCAGCGGCGATCCGAGCATCGGCCCCGAGCTCGAGGCATGGTGTCGTTTCACCCGCAACAGTTTGGTCGACACAGCCGTCGAAAAAGGTCGCACCCGTTGGGTGCTCCGGTACGGAGAGGCTCCCGAGAACGTCGCAGAAGATCGGCTCGTCGGCTCTCGCCTGTGGCTTTATACCAACTTCGACTGCAACCTGAGCTGCGACTATTGTTGCGTACGCTCGTCACCCAAAGCTCCGCGGCGGGCCCTCGGTATCGAGCGGGTGCGACAGATCGCCGCCGAGGCACCGGAGCTCGGCGTCAGGGAGATTTTTGTTACCGGCGGCGAGCCATTTATGCTGCCGAATATTGGCGAGATCATTGCCGCG
The DNA here is from genome assembly GCF_036924675.1 of Bradyrhizobium sp. AZCC 1578. Classification (NCBI taxonomy): domain Bacteria; kingdom Pseudomonadati; phylum Pseudomonadota; class Alphaproteobacteria; order Hyphomicrobiales; family Nitrobacteraceae; genus Bradyrhizobium; species Bradyrhizobium sp. AZCC 1578. Next base: position 2,588,935 of record NZ_JAZHRZ010000001.1, on the reverse strand, counting down.
TGCGCTGCGGCGGCGCCGACCACAGTTCTCACCAACGGCATGCTGTTTGCCGGGAGTCGGCTCGCAACGCTGCGCTCGTTGCCGCGCGAGCGCGTAACCTTCCAGATTAGTCTCGACAGTCCCACGCCGGAGCGCCACGACAGCCATCGAGGAAAGGGGACATGGGCACGCGCCTGGAAGGGAATCGAACGGGCCCGCGCTGAAGGATTCCGGGTGCGTTTGGCGGCTACAGTGTCGACTGACGCAGAGGCCGATGAGTTCCGCAGCTTCCTTGACGCTCATCATATTAGCGAGGAGAACCGGGTGATCAGGCGGATTGCGCTGCGAGGCTCCGCCACGCAGGGCATCGCTTTGGCAAGGGCAGATCTGGTTCCCGAGATGACGATTACGGCGGAGGGCGTGTTTTGGCATCCCGTCGGAGCCGAGGATGACGACCTGCTGGTCAGCCGTGAAATCTTTCCGCTCGCCGAATCCTTCGCAGCCGTGCGCCGCGCCTTCGATCGCGAATCCGAACATCAGCGCAGGTTGGCGATGATTTTCAATTGCGCCTGACAAGGCGCGGAGCTCACTCAACGCTGGATCGGGCCTTTGGCTCGGCTGCTAGGCCAAAGGCCGCGTTAGGAAACCTTGCTGCGTCGACGCTTCCCGTAACTGCGCATACGCTTCAAGCTGCGGTGCTATCCATTGGCGCAACCCTTCCGCTTCGAGCACAGGACGATGGGCCGGGTTATCGTAGCTCATCCCAAATAATGCTTCGGCAAACTGCTGCTCCAACGCGGGGTCCAGATCCGATCGCGCCGTGAACATGCAGTGGTTATAGGGCTGCGAGGTCCAGATCTCGGTCAGCGCACCTTGCGGCACGAGACGCTCGGTACGCACCGCGTTCCAGAATGGGCTGCCGATTGCGCCCGCATCGGCGCGGCCGTCGAGCACCGCGCGAACGACCTCGGACTCGCTTGTACCCGTGTCGCCGTGCTTGCCGACGTCGCTGTTGAAGCGCAGCGTTTGGTAGTCCTTCCCCTCAACCAGTCCCTCACGGTGCAGAAAATAGACCGGGAGGATTGCCGCATGGCCGCTGTCGCGGCTGCCGAGAGCGAGGGTGCGGCTCTTGAGATCGGCAAGCCTCGCCACCGGGCCGCCAGTGACCGCCACGATCTTGGTCATCCAGCCCACATCCGTGTCGCGCATCGCGATCGGTCGGCAGCGATGGTCGCTCCAGGCATCGGCCTGGATATAGGCGAGGTTCGTATTCCATCCGATGTCGATGCGCGGCAGCCGTTCGCTCGGCGAGGCCAGGAGGGCAGCGACCTGCGCCTCGTAACTTTGAAACAGCACCACCTCGACGGCGAGGCCCGCTTCCTCGTGAAAGTAGCGTCGCATGCCCTCCCAGATGCCAACCACCTTCGGGTCATATGCGACGGCGCCTACCCAGATCGTCCGGCTCATGATTGCATCTCGCTTCTCGGGCTCAATATTCCAAATGCGATCACCATAGTTTGCCAGTGGTCTTTGATCCCAACGTTCGAAAACCTGGTCCCGAATGGAATGCGAATGTTGGGATCGGACCACTAGAACAGCGGTATTCCCAAAACGGCTTTGCCGATGAACTCGCGCAGCACATCGCCCGTCGGCGCCATGACGGCGCCTGCATGTGCATCGCGGAACAATCGCTCGATGGCCAGATGCTTGGAAAATGCAGCGCCTCCGCACGCCCGCATCGCCGCCGAGGTGACGGCGATGGCGACATCACCCGCCGCCGCCTTGCTCTCCAGCACACGCAGCATAGTGGTGTCTCGGGGGCGCTCAAGATGATCAACGAGATCGTCGATGCGCGCTGCAAGCCCATCGGTGTCGATCTGCATCGTTGCAAGCTGTGCGCGGAGCGTCGGCAGGCTCTCGCCGAGCGTCTGGCCCAAATGCTCGAAGCGAGCGCCGTTGAGATGTGCTGCCGTCCCCGACACCGCAGCCCGGCAAAGACCAAGCGCGACCGCCGATGTTCCGAGGTTGAATAGCGGAAGCACGACCTCCAGCATCGCCTTGAATCCGGCGCCGTCGTCCGTGAGCTGGAGATCGGCTTCAATCTTGCAATCATCGAGCATCATCGGCGCGGAAGCGTTGGCGCGCATCCCGAGACCATCCCACGGGCCGGCAACCGACAGTCCGGCCGTGTCACTGGCGACAAGATAAATGGTCGAATCCGTTGGGCTCTGCCCTTCAGGCGCGATCGCCGAGACGACGTAGCTTTGTGCGTGACCGGCGCTTGTCACCCATGATTTCTTGGCCGTGAGGTGCACGTTGGCGGCGTTGCGCTTCGCTCGCGAAACGGGCGCCCAGAAGTGGCTGCGCGATCCGGCTTCGCTGAATGCCAGGGTAGTTAGGTGTTTTCCGGCTGAAATATCCTTTAGCGTCTGCGCAACCGTGGCACCCGGACGGGCCGCCGCGATCGTTGCGGTAGCGCTCATGTGCATCAAATAAACCATCGCGGCGGACGCGTCCGCTTCTGCGAGCGTCGCAACGACGGCAGCGAACGTCCGCGGTCCCAGGGCCGACCCGCCGACCTCGGTGGGCAGCATGACCCCCAGCAATCCGGCCGAACCGAGCGCTGCGATTGCCTCGGACGAAAATCGAGCTTCCTTGTCGTTTTGCCTGGCCGCCGGTGCGAGAATGCGATCGGCGATTTCTTTGGCATTCGAAACTGCGGTCTCGTGATTCATGGCGACCCTCGACGCTTAGGTGTTGCGTACCAAAGTTCGAAAATATCGCATCCGCTACCCTTGCGACCAATGCTACGCCACGCGCACCATCGGATCAACACGACTGGCTTGGGGCATGGCAAGCCCTTGCCGTGCCAGCAGCGAGTACGGGCCGCGGTTATTACGTTCTTCAAGGCCATCTTGTTACACCACCTGAAATCTTTTTTTGACGTCGCCGAAACCTTGGCGGCGCTTGCCCGCTGTTGCGGAGAACTTGCCCGTTGTCGGAGAGAACGCTACCAATGACCGGCAACCGGGTGACGAGGCTTGTCTGGTGATGGCAGTCAATGAGGGCGGGGTCCCGCCCATCCTCGCGCAAAAGCACTATGCGCAGCCGTCCGCCTTCACGCCGGAAAATCTGCTGCGCGAAGCGCGCAGGCAAAAGCGGATTATTGACGCCGGCATCCCGAACATCTGCATCCTCGATCCGGACGGCGACATCGTGCGCAGCCTGCTCGCCCGTGGCGAGGCCCGGCTTGAAGCGGGATGGGCCTGCTATCACACGCAGCTCTACAGCTTCAGTCGCGACGGGATTGAGTTCGGAATTGTCGGCTGCGCCGTCGGCGCCTCGTACGCGGTGCTGATCGCCGAGGAATTGTTCGCATCGGGCTGCAAGCTCCTGATCAGCGTCACGTCCTCCGGACAGATCGTGCCGACGCGCCCGCCGCCTTATTTCATCATCATCGAACGCGCGCTGCGCGACGAAGGCACCAGCTATCACTACATGGCGCCGTCCGACTATTCGGATGCGGATGCCGGATTGATCGCGGCGCTCGACGGCGCATTCGGTGGATTTCCCGTGCCGGTGCTCACAGGCGCGACCTGGACAACCGACGCGCCGTTCCGCGAGACCCAGCCGGCGATCGACGCCATGGTCAAAAGGAATCTGATGGCAGTCGAAATGGAAGCAGCCGCGCTCTATGCGTTCGCACAAGTCAGGCAAAAGCCCGTCCTGTGCTTCGCACATGTGACAAATCAAATGGGGCGCGTCGACGGGGATTTTGAAAAGGGCGAAGCAGACGGCAGCCATGACGCGCTGCAGTTGATCGCGATCGCCGCCGATCGCCTGCGGTCACGGCTGCCATGAGCGTCGCGGCGATCGGGATTGTATGCAAGGCGCCGCTGCCCGGCCGCTCAAAGACGCGACTTGCGACGGTCATTGGCGACGTTGCCGCTTCCGAGCTGTCCGCCTGCTTTTTGCGCGACGTGGCCGCGGCAATCGAGGCGGTCCCTGAGGCGCTCGGCAGGCGCGGCTATGGCATCTACGCGCCGGCGGGCACCGAAGACGTCATGCGGCAACTGCTTCCGGCAGGGTTCGGACTGTTGCTACAGGCTGGCGACGATTTGGGGCATGTGTTGTTGGGCGCGACGCGCGCGTTCCTGGGCGCCGGACATGACTGTGTCCTGCTCGTCAATGGCGACAGCCCGACGCTGCCAATCCAGTTGCTGGTACAGGCTATTGAGGCCGTGCGCGCGCCCGGAGACCGGATGGTGCTTGGGCCAGCAAGCGACGGTGGCTACTATCTCATCGGCTTGAAGCACCCGCACAAGCACCTGTTTACGCAGATCGCATGGGGAACGGAAACCGTGGCTCGCAGTACTTGCGAGCGCGCCGCCGAAATCGGGCTTGCTACGACCCTGCTACCGGAATGGTACGATGTCGACGATATCGAAACCTTGCGGTGGCTGCGGGACGAGCTGGCCGGGCATTCGACCCGCTTTCGCGGCGGCGGATTTGCCGCGGCGAGCCGGGCCTTTTTGAAGGACGCGCCGCAGGTAAGCCAATGAAGTCCATGCCAGGAGCGATCGCCGGTCAATTCGGTCGACTGATGCGTTCCGACCACAAGATGTCTCCACTTTTCCTGTTGGCCGGCATCGGAGTTGTCTTGTGCGGTCTTACCCTGGTGACTCCTTATGCCTTCGAGGCTGCTGGCGACAATGCCTTCATTGCTCTGAGCATCCTTGCAGGTCTGCTGACGATCGTAGCGACAGGTCTGGCGGAACGTTCGCCAACTGGTCGCGCACTATGGCTTATCGTTGGACTTGGGATCGCGCTGAGAGCTTATGTGCTGCTGTTCGATCCACTTCTGTCCAGCGACGTCTATCGCTACGTCTGGGATGGCAGGATTCAGGCCGCAGGCATCAATCCTTATCGCTTCATGCCAGCCGATGAGTCGCTGGCGTTTCTGCGCGACAGGATGGTCTTTCCTCACATCAACCGGGCTGATACCGCCGTAACCATCTATCCTCCCGTGGCGCAATTCTTCTTCCTCATTGTCACGCGGATCGGCGAGAGCGTGACGACGATGCGTCTCGCGCTGCTGGCGTGCGAGTCCGTCACGGTGATACTGATCGTGGTCCTGCTGCGGCGTATGGACCGCCCGGTGACGCGCGTAGTTGCCTATCTCTGGCATCCGCTGCCTGTGTGGGAGATTGCCAACAACGGCCATGTCGACGCGCTGATGGTTGCGCTGATGCTGCTGGGCCTGTGGATTGCCCTGACCGGCCACGCTCTCCGCGGAGCCGTCGTGATCGCGTTTTCGGTGCTGGTGAAGCCCTATGCGGCGCCGGTGCTGGCCGGGATCTGGCGCCCTTGGGACGTTAAGATGCCGCTCGTCGTGATCGCTACCGTCGCGCTTTGCTATCTTCCCTATCTGTCGGTCGGCTCGGGAGTTCTCGGATTCCTGACCAAAGGCTATCTGACAGAACAGGGGATCAGTGGCGGCAACGATCTCTGGCTGTTGTCACTTTGGCGCCTTGTGTTTGGCTATCATGAAGGTGATGTTGCCGCCTACGTTGCACTGGCCGCGCTGGCTCTTTGGTTCACGGGGCTCTCCGTGGCCCGCAGCTCTCATCACAGCATCGCATTCCGTCTTGCCGACATCAACATGCTGTTACTTCTCACGCTTCTGTTGTTGTCGCCCAACTATCCCTGGCATTTTCTCATTATAATGCCGTTTGTCGCCCTGTGTGGATCGGCGCCTACCTGGGCCGTTTCGATCGGAGCGCTGTTGCTGTCCGAACAGCTCGATTGGGATTTCTACATTCCGAGAATTGTGAGCAAATCAATTCTGTTCGGAGGTCTTTTCCTGGCTTGCGCCTTTACGGCGTGGAGGGCCCGCATGCAGCGGACTGCAGATTCCGGGGCATCGCAATGAACATTTCCGGCGAAGTGCAGGGCACTGGCGCGCCGTTCGATCCGCGCCGCTATCACGAGACGGTCACGGGCGAGCGCACCGAGGTTGCCCAGCGTCCGCCGGTCTGCGCTTATCTGGAAGTCACCAACCGCTGCAATCTGCTGTGCACCACCTGTCCTCGCACCTACGAGGAGCTCGAGCCGCCGGCAGACATGAGCTGGGATTTGTTCACGTCGATTGTCGACCAGCTTCCCGATCTGGCGCGCGTGGTTCTGCACGGCGTTGGCGAGCCGATGCTGGTCCCGAACCTGCCGCGAATGGTCAAATACCTGAAAGAGCGCGGCGTTTACGTCTTGTTCAACACCAATGGAACGGTGCTCAGTGAGCGCAACGGCCGTGCTCTGATTGACGCCGGGCTTGATGAGCTGCGTGTATCGCTCGACGCGTCAAACCGCGAGAGCTTCAAGGCGATCCGTGGCAGGGATTATTTCGGTCGGATTGTCCGCAATGTTCGCGCATTTCGCGAGCTACAGGAGCGGGAGGGGTTCGCAAGGCCGCAAGTTTCCGTTTGGCTCACCGGCCTGAAAGAGACTGTCGAGCAACTGCCTGCATTTGTGAAAGTTGCGGCGGAGATCGGTGTCAAAGAGGTTTATCTGCAACGGCTCGTATTCTTCACTGAATCCGCCATTGGCATGGCGCGACCGGATCAGGCCCTGTTCGAGCGCCTGACGCAGGCAGAAGCGGCCTACTTGAAAGAAGCGGAGGATCTGGCGCATTCCCTCGGCGTGACCTTCAGCGCGTCGGGCGCCGCAACCGAGCCGGGACTGAGCCTAAAGGGCAGTGGTGACGGTTCGCCGTGGTCGCTCTGCCGACGGCCGTGGTCGTTGATGTATTTCACGGCCAATGGCCGCGCCTTGCCATGCTGCATCGCGCCATTTTCGCAACATGGCTACGAGAACTACACGCTTGGCCATGCAGGGCAGCAGTCCTTACACGACATCTGGAACGGGTCCGCGTATCGGGAGTTTCGTGCGGCCCTGCTATCGGACAAGCCGCCTAAGAGCTGCGCCAATTGCGGCCTGCGCTGGAGCCTGTGAAAGAGGTGACCCACGGGATCGGCGGGAAGCGGTCCGTGTTGTGTCAACCGCCAGTCGTTTCGGCGATCATTCCATGCCTGGACGAGGAAACGGCAATCGGCCAGGTCGTAGCTGCAGTGCTGGCACAGAACGTGAGTGAAGTCGTCGTTGTCGACGGCGGCTCGCGGGACCGCACGGCCGAGCGGGCACGGGCCGCCGGAGCTCGCGTGATTGCCGAGCCGCGACGTGGCTACGGTCGCGCCATCCAGGCAGGCATCGCCGCTGTGCGCGACGACGCCGACATTCTGGTCTTTCTCGACGGTGACGGCAGTGATCCGGCAGAGCGCATCTCAGATCTTGTATCGCCGATCGTGGCTGGGCAGGCCATCTTCGTTGTCGGCTCGCGCGTTCGCGGTTCACGCGAATCCGGCAGCCTGGCGCCGCAGCAGCTCCTCGCGGCCCATGTCGCCAGGCTGCTCCTGCACCTCGTCTATGGCGTAGGCTTCACCGACCTGTCGCCGTTTCGCGCCATCCGGCGGGATGAGCTCAGACATCTCGGTATGAAGGAGGAGACATATGGCTGGAACCTGGAAATGCTGATTCGGGTTGCGGCCGCTCGCTTGCCGGCACTTGAGATCGCCGTGGGGCAGCGGCGCCGGATCGGTGGGGTATCGAAGGTCTCCGGCAATCTCATTGCCGGCATCAAGGCAGCTTGGTCGATTTCGACGACATTTGTTCGCCTCGCGATTGAGCTGCGACACCAAAGGGATCCGGGAGAGAGGCACGGCTAGATCAGCGAGTGCCGGCACCCCGACAAGCAACGATGTCCCGGGGGGCTTTTCGATCCCGTGGCTCCGGTGGCGAAAACACCGCCAGGTATCCGCCGTCGCCTGCGAGCTGATGTGTGGCGACCTCGCGATAGCCAATGGCGGTCAGTTCGCAACGCAACAGCTCGATCGGCGTGCCATGCTCCGACGTCGGACGCTCGAGGTCGACAATTCCGACCCGCGCGCCCGACCTCAAGGCGGGCGCCAGATTGTAGAGCAAGGCGTAGGGCTGAGCTATTTCGTGATACATGTGCACGAGGATGGCAGCGTCGAGCGAGGAGCCGGGAAGGCGCGGGTCGTGTGGTTTGCCCAGCGCGAATGTGACATTTGTCAGCCTCAGGCGTTGCGTTCGCCTGGCGAGCGCGATGAGGTAACTTCGCGTGACGTCCTGGGCGATGACGGCGCCGGTGGGACCGACGAGACCGGAGAGACGCACCGTGTGGTAGCCGCTGCCTGCACCAATGTCGGCGACGGTCATGCCTGGCTTGAGTTCAAGAAGGCGGGCGATCTCACCCGCCTCATTCAGGGAATCGCGGTGTTGCTCGGAGGCCCGGCCTGGGCTGACGATTTGCGCAACCGGGCGCTGAGGCGCGGGAAACTCCTTTGCAGGGACACCCGGCGGAGCAAGATAGCCAATGTCAGCGGCGTGTCCGCAACTTGCGCCTAGGCCTAGGCCCACAAGAAGCGTCACCGCGCGGGCCAGTGCCATCATGCTCGTCTCCCCACGTAGAACGACAACGACTAACCGGCGATGTTGAAGAACCAGCCAATAGGTCCCTTCCCATCGCGCACGGTAGGGATTTTGCGGCGCAACCAGGCATCAAGGCCGAGACTGCGGCCGGCGCCCTCGACCACAAACAGGAACATCAGCATGGCCAGGAACATGTACGACCACGGCCACTCGGCCGGATCGCCCGGCCGATAAATGCCGAGCCAGAGTTGCAGCGTATAGGCGAGGGCCAGCACGCCGACAAATCGTACCGCAAGCCCGAGGATCATCGAAGTGGCGAACGCAAGCTCGGCAAGAAAAACAATTGGCCCAAAGAAATTCATGTTGGGCAACACGATATCCTTCACGAAGGCGCCGTGAAACTCGAACGCCGCGCGGGTCGTTTCCTGTTCGGTCCAGTATTGCAGGCCGCCGGACACGGGCAGCGGGAGTTTCCACAACATGCCCTCGAACCACATGCAGCCGATCAGGACCCGGACCAGCCAGATTCCAAGATGTCGGCCGGTGCGTTGCGCCGAATCCTCCCGCCAATTCTGGAAGGCCACCGCAATGCCGGCGAGCAGCAGCGCCCAGAACAGCGCCAGGATCAGAAAGCGCCAGTTGCCGAGCTGAAGATAGTCGCCGGTGGTCGCGGTCAGGAACTGCCAGACATCGGTAAAGGGATTTTTGGGCATAGGCGCGTGCTCCAAAGGATTGAATAGTTGCTCTGCCTATCGGCCAGTTGGCGCACCGCCGCGTGGGCGTCGAGGGCGCCTACCAGGTTATTACGCAGTAGAACGCGTGGTTATTACGCAGAAGGCGCGTCACAGGCGACATCGGAAAGGAAAAAAGGCCTCCTATCGAGGAGACCGTAGTTAGGCGGTTGTATCCCGGCGAATTGGCCCAATCCTTTTTCGCTGAGGACTGGAAATTCTCATGACCGCTGGAGCGTGTCTCTTGAGGGACCTGGAGCGCAAGGGACAAAATTGGCCGAGCTTCGGAGGCGCGATGTCTACAAGACGCCCCGTGTACCTTGTGGCCCGATCGCAGGACCGAAAGCGAATCGTGCTGCTTCAAGAAATCCAAGTATACTACCGATTATTAACGTGGTCTCAATGCCTTGACTTGCCGGTGGTGGTGCTTTGGCGCTATGCCGCAGTGTTCGCCACCCGTGCATGCGACCAAAGGGCCCAAGGTGCAGTTCCTGTTTGCCGACTACGTACTCGACCTTAATCGGCGGGAGCTCACCCGCGGCTCGGCCGCAATTGCAATTGGCCCAAGGGTGTTCGACCTGCTGGTCTACCTGGTGCAAGCCCGCGACCGCGTCGTCACCAGGGATGAACTGCTGGACACCGTGTGGAGCGGGCGCATCGTCTCTGAATCAACGCTCACCAGCCATATCAACGCGGTGCGCAAAGCGATCGGCGATAGCGGCCAGGAACAGCGCCTGATCCGAACGATTGCCCGCAAGGGCCTCCGATTCGTGGGCGAGGTTGAGGCAAGAGGCCCCGATAGCGCCATCGTCCGAAACGTGGAGCAGGCTAACTCGAATGAGCGCCAGGAGCCGTCTCTTCCTGACAAGCCCTCGGTTGCAGTCCTGCCGTTTCAGAACCTGAGCGGTGATCCCGAGCAGGAGTACTTCGCCGATGGTGTTGTTGAGGACATCATCCTGGCCTTGTCGCGGATACGCTGGCTGTTCGTTATCGCCCGGAATTCGAGCTTCACATACAAGGGCAGGGCCGTGGATGTCCGACAGGTGGGGCGCGAATTGGGCGTGCGATATGTGCTTGAAGGCAGCGTGCGCAAGGTGGCAACAAGGGTGCGCATCACCGGGCAACTCATTGATGCGACCAATGGCGTGCATCTCTGGGCCGAGCGTTTCGAAGGCACCCTCGACGACATCTTTGAACTGCAGGACACGGTCGCCGCAGGCGTCGTTAGTGCGATCGCGCCGCAGCTTGAGCTTGCCGAAATCGAGCGTGCGAGCCGAAAGCCGACCGAAAGCCTCCACGCCTATGACTATTACTTGCGTGGATTGACCAAGTTTCACCTTGCGAGCAGGGCCGGCCTCGATGAGGCATTGCCTCTATTCTACAAGGCGATCGAGCTCGATGCGGAGTTCGCCTCCGCGTATGGAATGGCGGCGTGGTGCTACTACTGGCGCAAGATGAATCGTTGGCTCAACGATCGCGAGGCAGACGGCAACGAGGCTGCGCGATTGTGCCGACACGCCGTGACGCTGGGAAAGAATGACGCGGTCGCTCTGATCAGAGGCGGGCACGCATGGCCTCATTTTGGCGGTGACCTCGAAAGTTGCGTCACCTATGTCGATAGGGCCATGGTGCTCAATCCCAATCTCTCGACGATCTGGTACCTCGGCGGGTACCAACGAATTTCCCTTGGCAGACATGATAGTGCGATCGAATATTTCACGCGTGCCATGCGCCTCAGTCCGCTGGATCCGGAGACATTTCAAATGCAGACCGGAATCGCAATGGGGCATTTGTATTCCGGGCGATTTGATGCGGCTGTCGCCTGTTTAGAGATGGCATGGCGGGAGGTACCGAATGTCCTGCGGGTAGCGGCCTTTATGGCCGCAAGCCATGCGCTGGCAGGCCGGGAGGACGAAGCGCGACAAGCCATGCACCACGTGCGTCGGCTCGATCCCACGCTGCGCATTGGCAAGCTCGATGACTGGCTGCTGGTCCAACCGAAGGATTTCGCGGTAGCGGTGGAAGGCCTGCGAAGAGCGGGATTGCCGGAGTAACGGCACCGCTTGCTCCTGCTTCTACCCCCCGAAAGATCAGAAGATCGAAAAGCCGCGGTCCAACCGGGATGCGTCCGAATCGTCTTTGAGTTCTCGCCTGCTGGCGTCAGACAATAATCTTCAAATGAAATTGGCGCTTCCGCGCGCCGCTTGGACAAATTTCCAAGGTAAATCCAATCGCAATCCAACATGGCTGCAAGGCTTTTCGGCCAGCTTGGGCGCAATCTCCCCTCGCTTTCACAAGCAAGGCCATTGGTGGCCCGAAAGTCGAGGGAAAGTCATGAAGATTGTCATTATTGGCGGTACCGGGCTCATCGGAACGAAGCTCGCGAGCAAGCTCCGTCAGAAAGGCCACGAGGTGATCGCGGCATCTCCCCGTACGGGCGTCAACACGATCACGGGCGAGGGTCTCGACAGGGCGCTTTCGGGCGCCGAGATTGTCGTCGATGTTGCAAATTCGCCCTCCTTCGAGGACCGCGCGGTTCTGAAATTCTTCGAAACCTCAGGCCGCAATCTTCTCGCCGCCGAGGCCGCCGCCTCAGTACGCCATCATGTAGCGCTGTCCGTTGTCGGGATCGACCGCCTTTCGGAAAACGGTTACTTCCGCGCCAAGCTGGTGCAAGAAAGCCTGATCAAGGCCTCGAAGATTTCCTACACGATCCTGCGCGCGACCCAGTTCTTCGAGTTCGTCGGCGGGATCGTCGATTCTTCTGCTGATGGACAAATCGTCAGGCTGTCGCCTGCCCTGTTTCAGCCCGTGGCTTCGGACGACGTCGCTGCCGCCCTGGCCGACGTCACGCTCGGCGTTCCGGTCAACGGCATCGTTGAGCTGGCCGGACCGGAACCGTTCAGTCTCGATGACTTCGCCCGGCAATATCTGGCGGCGACAAAGGACCCGCGCAAGGTCGTCGCCGACATCCATGCTCGCTATTTCGGAGCAAAACTGGACGATCGGTCTCTCACGCCGGGCCAGAATCCCCGGCTCGGCGCCGTGCGTTTCGAGGACTGGCTGGCCGGGCTCCGCCAGTGACGGGCACGACCAAGGCCCGCAAATCGATACTCACGACGCCCGGCGCATCGCGAGCAAGACAGGGCCCGCGCGTCTGCTTGCCGTTTCGTCGTGGATAGCGACGAAAAGAACCTGACCATCCGGATCATGACGACTAGCGGGAGCTTGCTCGTCATACCGTACCCGGCCCCCTAACACGAGCACAAAACCATGAGCAAGCCGATCTTGCGCGATTCCTCGCATGAGGATCCGTCGGCGGCGTCTGAGGCGCGCCAACACCAGTCGCCCGATGCCGACCGGCGCCCTGCCGATGTGGAGATGGCGCGCGTGCTCAGGACCGCGCCCCTTCGCATGGCCTCCGACCCGTCCAGCGGCGCAATCGCCTATTGGAAACATGAGCCCGTGCACGACGTCGTCGAGCCCATGGCTGATCACGTCATCATGACTTACCCCGCCGGCTCGCAGCGCCTGGAGCGGCGCACCGGGAGATCAGCCGCGATTGCAACGGCGCGTCCCGGGGGTGTGACGATCATTCCGGCCGGTTCGACCTCCCGGTGGGACATTCACAAGCCCATGCATGTCGTTCAGCTCTACCTTCCGCACAGAACGCTCGAACGTGTTGCCGGCGAAGCCGACCTGGCTGCTCCCGGCGATCTCCTGGAAAGAACGGGGCACACCGACCTCATTACATCCCGATTGCTCATGAGTGCGGCGGATGCGCTTGAGGGCAGTGCGGCGTTGGATGCCCTGTTCAGACAGCAACTGACGGATCTTTTGGCCAACCGTCTACTGGCGGCGCACGCCGGCTCGCCGATCGTGTCCCCGCCGGTCGTGGGCGGCCTTGCGCCGATGGCACTGCTCCGTGCCATCGAACGCCTGCGCTCGGATAGCGATGCGGATGTCTCGCTCGCGACGCTGGCTGCGGACGCCGGCCTGTCGCGCTTCCACTTCTGCCGTGCCTTCAAGGAAAGCACCGGGCTCTCACCGCATGCCTGGCTGCGCCAGCACCGACTCGAGCAGGCCATGAACATGCTGCGCGACACCGACGCGTCGGTCGTGTCGGTCGCCGCAGCGCTTGGTTATGCCTCCCAGACCGCCTTCGCCGCGGCGTTCAGGCGGCTGACCGGAGAAACCCCGAGCGATTGGCGACGACGCTTTCGGTAACAGCAATCGCTCTGCGATGACAGCAATCGCGCTGGCGCAGCCGCCGGACTGGTTCGCTAAGACATCACGGAGCATTCGCCAACACCAGGGAAGACAAGAAAATGGTCAGGAACAAATCCATCAGCCAGCTTGCAACTACTTCGCGCCGGAAAGTGCTCGCAAGCGCGCTCATTTACGCGACTTCGCTCACCGTCCGCTCCTCTTCGGCGACCGGCAAGGAAAAAGACTCTTCGACATTCCCCGCTCAAAGGACTGATCCCATGACCTCCGTCACCACCAAGGATGGCGTACAGATCTTCTACAAGGACTGGGGACCGAAATCCGCCCAGCCCATCGTCTTTCACCACGGCTGGCCGCTAAGCTCCGACGACTGGGAGACGCAGATGCTCTTCTTCACCGGCAAGGGTTATCGTGTCATCGCCCATGATCGCCGCGGCCACGGTCGCTCGAGCCAGGTGAGCGACGGCCACGACATGGACCACTATGCCGCCGATGCCGCGGCGGTCGTCGAGCACCTCGATCTGCGCAACGCCATTCATGTCGGCCATTCCACCGGCGGCGGCGAGGCCACGCGCTACGTCGCGCGGCATGGCAGCGGCCGCGTGGCCAAGCTGGTCCTGATCGGCGCCGTGCCGCCGCTGATGCTAAAGACGGAGGCCAATCCCGGCGGCTTGCCAATCGAAGTGTTCGACGGCCTGCGCCAGCAGCTCGCTGCGAACAGGACACAGTTCTATCTCGATTTCGCGAGCGGTCCTTTCTACGGCTACAACCGCCCGGACGCCAAGCCGTCACCGGCGGTTGTCTGGAACTGGTGGCGCCAGGGCATGATGGGCAGCGCCAAGGCGCACTACGACGGCATCAAGGCATTCTCGGAGACGGATTTCAGCGAGGACCTGAAGAGCATCGTGGTGCCTACGCTCGTCATGCATGGTGGAGACGATCAGATCGTCCCCGTCGCCGACTCCGCGCCCCTGTCGGCGAAACTGCTTAAGAATAGCACGCTCAAAATCCACGAGAAGCTGCCGCACGGCCTGTGCACGACCCATGCCGACCTCGTCAACACCGAACTGCTTACGTTCATCGCGACCTAGCGTCTTCGCATTTCGTCTTTGCATCAGAGTAACTCAAAACCACAGGAGTAGATCACATGCGACTAGTCATCATCGGCGCCGGCTTCGCCGGCATGTACGCCGCCCTTTCCTCCGCCCGGCTGCGCGACATTCAGGGCGTTTCGCCTGACGATCTCGAAATCGCACTGATCGCACCGGAGCCGACGCTGGTGGTCCGCCCGCGGCTCTATGAGCCGAAGCCGGAAACCCTGACCGCGCCGCTGCTTGACGTCCTCAAGGCGATCGACGTCGACTACATCCAGGGCAGCGCCGAGACGATCAACACCGATGCTCGAACGGTGCAGATCACGACTCCAAAGGGCCCGCGAAAGACTCTGTCCTACGACCGTCTCGTGGTGGCCACCGGCAGCCGCCTGTTCCGCCCCAACATTCCGGGCCTTGCCGAGCACGGCTTCAGTGTTGACTCGCTCGATGACGCAATCGCGCTCGACAAGCATCTACACAGCCTGGCCGACCGGCCGGCCATCAACGGGCGCGATACGGTCGTCGTCGCCGGCGGCGGCTTCACCGGCATCGAGGCAGCAACCGAGCTGCCCGCGCGCTTGCGCGAAATCCTTGGCAAGGACGCCAAGACGCGCGTGATCATCGTCGACCGCAACAGTGCGATCGCTCCCGACATGGGCGAAGGCCCTCGCCCAGTGATCGAGGAAGCGTTGCGCAAGCTCGGCGTAGAGACCCGGCTCGGGGCCGGCGTCGCCTCGCTCGACAAATCCGGCGTCACCCTATCGACCGGCGAACACATCGAAACCGAGACAGTGGTCTGGGCGGCCGGCATTCGCGCCGCGCCGTTGACGGTGCAGATTCCCACCGCGCGCGACAATTTCGGCCGGCTGCTGGTGGATCGCGATCTGCGCGTGCCGGGTGTCGCCGGCGTCTTCGCCACCGGCGATGCCGCGCGTGCCGCATGCGACGACGAAGGCAACTACGCGCTGATGTCGTGCCAGCACGCCACGCGGATGGGCGCCTTTGCCGGCAACAATGCCGTCGCCGAACTCCTGGGCGTTCCGACCAGGCCGTATCACCAGAAGGCCTACGTCACCTGCCTCGACCTCGGCGAAGCCGGCGCTCTGTTCACGCGCGGCTGGGAGCGCAAGGTCGAGATGGTCGGCGACGTCGCCAAGAAGACCAAGCAGGAGATCAATACTGTCTGGATCTACCCGCCCCGCGCCGAGCGCGCCGCGGCGCTCGCGTCGGCCGATCCGGAGCGCGTGACCAACCTCTAGACGCCCCAAGCGATGGCGGCCGCGCTCCCCTGGCTGCGCGGCCTGCTCAACCAAGACCAGCCAGAACCAAGACCAACCAGGCGCCTTTACCATGAAACAGGAGACGAACATGAACCTGCATAACACCTCATACCCCGTTACATCGGGACCCGAAGAGCTCGTTCCGTCGCGCTACGCGCTGAAGGTTGGCGACATTGACGTGCTGGTGGTCAGCGATGGCGTGCTGCCGCTCCCAACCCAAATGTTGGGACACAACGCCGACCCAGCCGACCGCGCGGCCTGGCTGAAAGACAACCTGCCGCAGGACGCGTTCGACTGGGCGCTGAATGTGGTCGTGGTGCGTAGCGGCGGCAAGACCATCCTCATTGACGCTGGACTAGGGTCCGATCCGGACTTGAACTTGCCGCGGGCCGGCCAGTTGATCAAGCGACTGGAGGCCGCCGGCATCGATCTTGGGTCCGTGACCGACCTGGTGCTGACCCACATGCACATGGACCACATTGGCGGGCTGCTCGTCGAGGGGGTGAAGGAGCGACTGCGTAAAGACCTGCGGATCCACGTGGCGGCCGCCGAGGTCAAGTTCTGGGAGTCGCCCGATTTCTCCCACACCTCCATGCCGCAGGGTTTCCCGGATGCGCTTCGGTCGGCCGCCAAGCGGTTCGTGAGCGAGTACGGGAGCAACCTGCGGACGTTCGATGAGGAGCACGAGATTGCGCCGGGCGTGATCGCCCGTCGCACCGGCGGTCACACCCCCGGGCACAGCGTGGTCCGCGTGGCGTCCGGCGGCGACGGGCTGACGTTCGCCGGCGACGCAGTGTTTACTGTCGGGTTCGAGCAGCCCGACTGGCACAACGGTTTCGAACACGACCCCGAAGAGGCAGCGCGCGTTCGGGTCCGTCTTTTGCGGGAGCTGGCTAAGAGCGGCGAGATGCTGGTGGCCACTCACCTGCCGTTTCCGTCCATCGGCCGGGTGGCGGCCGACGGCGACGCCTTCCGTTTCGTACCGGTCTTCTGGGACTACTGACCGCTCGTTGGGTTAAGGCCGAACCAGGGCGCGTATGAATTCGCGCCCTGGTTCAATACCTCGCAACCACTGAGCCGCTGAAACCGAAGCGGTCGTTTATGCCCGCTTTGACCAACTTCGAACTTTACAGATGAGTCGAACGAACATGCAGAACGAAAGAGTCATGATCATAACGGGCGGCAGCTCCGGCATCGGTCGGGCGGCCGCGCTCCGTTTCGCCAACCAGGGCGACAAGGTCCTCATCACCGGCCGCCGCGCCGGCCCCGTCGAGCAAACGGTGGCGGAGCACAAGAATATCGCGGGCATCGTTGCGAATACCGCCTCTGCTGAAGACGCCAAGCGGACCATCGCCACGGCGGTCGACAACTGGGGCCGAGTGGATGCGCTCGTCAACAACGCCGGCGCGGGCGCCATCCTTCCGTTATCGGATGCGACAGCCGATCGGATCATAGACATCTTTTCCGTCAATGTGCTCGGTCCGAGCCTGCTGGCCCGCGCCGCCCTTCCTCACCTGAAGGCGACGCAGGGCACCATCATCAACGTCTCCTCGACCTTCGGTCACCGGCCGGCGGCGGGACTATCCCACTACGCCGCCAGCAAGGCGGCGCTGGAGCACCTGACCCGCTGCTGGGCGCTCGAACTCGCGCCGCTCGGAATAAGGGTGAATGCGGTCGCGGCCGGGCCCACGGAATCCGGTGCCTTGACCGGGATGATGGGACTATCTGCGGAACAGGCAGAAGCCGTCAAGGAAGACGAGCGCGCACGGATTCCGCTCGGTCGGCGCGGCGTTCCCGACGACATCGCGGAATGGATCATCCAGCTTGCGGGCCCCGCCTCGCAATGGCTGACGGGCCAGGTTCTCGCCGTCGATGGCGGCTTGGGACTGGCTTAGTTTCCGCGCTGCCAACTGCGGTCCCGACCTAGATAGCGCCCGTACCTCGCCCGGGAAGGCTTCCTGGTCTTTCCCCGCGCATGCGAAACCAGACTCAGCAAACCACTGATTGTGGGGACACTTTGAAAACGACTCGGCTAAGTGCTTGAGTTTGCTGATTCCTGCATTTTGAAAACGACTCGATCTTGACCTTAAGAACGACTCGATCAGCGGTGCTTTCGTTTTGAAAACGACTCGATCCTGCAAGTCGTTCGAGACGCTGCGGAATTCGCCCCGTTTTTTGTGTCGGCGGGCGCTCGGTCCGGCAGCTTGGGCTCAGTCGCTGATAGTCCTGGTTCAGGACGAAGTTGAAAGCCGTATTCGCACGATGTTGCCGGCGATCGCTCGATCGAATTCGCTCCGGCTCGCCAGGGTCAACCGAAGGCGCGTCAGGGCTACTCGTAGATGCTGGCCGCATGCAGCAGTCGAGCAAGGACGGCGTAAGGCATGCTTTCCCGCTCATGCCCGTCCAGGAGGCGGCTTTGGCCAAGGGGGCTCGGCCCTTGATGGTCTCGCAGCACAGCTGCGAAAGCTTCGAGATATTGGTCCAGCGCAACCTGCTCCCATTCCTCCGGATGCGCCAGCAAGTGCTCGCGGAGACTCTCCACATAAGCGGAGAGCTCGGACGCATTCGAGGGAGCGGCATCGATAAGCCGGTGACTCATGTCAGCACCCATCTCTTCTGCGTACCCTGACCGATTGGCCAACTAACTAACTCTCTACTCTCCGAGACCGAGACCGCCGGCGAATACGCCCTCATCTGGTCCCGCTGACCGGCCAAAGACGCCCCGCTCCACCGAGCGGGGCGTCTCCCCTGCTAATCGCTATCAGCTTGCGGGATTGCGCGCCGTGACGATCCACGTCGCGCTGTCGATCATCACCGACCGCTCGCCGGGGCGGCCCGCGAAGGCGGCACGAACCGCGGCCGAGGCGCGGGCGCGGATGTCGTCGGGCTGATCAGCGAGCGCGCGCGACAGCGGGCCAACCTCGAACGTCATCTGCACCGCGTCGTCGATCGCCGCGTCCCGCGTCGCGCCCTCGCCAAACGGGACGGAAGCATCGAAGGGCGCGATAGCGATATCGGTGAAGCCGGCCGCCGTCAGGATGCGAGCCACCCGCGCCCGGTCGCCGAACGAGAATGGGCCGGGCGCTTCGGGATCGGGCGGCGCCGTCGGCGGGACGATGCCTTTGATCGCGCCCATCGGCAGGCGCACCCAATCGTTCTCGGCCGCGCCACGCCAGCAGACGAAAGCGACCCGCCCGCCGGGCTGGAGCGCGCGGCGCATATGGGCGAACGCCCCTGTCGGATCGGCGAAGAACATCACCCCGAAACGCGAGAACAGGATGTCGAACGCCCCCTCGGGCAGCTCGGCGCTGCTGGCGTCGGCCACCCGGAACAGGACCGGTGTATCCTGTGGCGCAAGCGCGCGCGCTCGGCCGATCAGCGGTTCGGATATGTCCACGCCCAGCACTTGGCCCCGCGCGCCGACGCGGGCGGCCAGAGCCAGACTCGACGCGCCCGCGCCGCAGCCGACGTCCAGCACGCGCTCGCCCGCCGCGGGCGCGGCGGCTTCGATCGCGGCCTGGCCGAACACCGCCAGCCTGGCGTCGAGCCGGGCCTGGTGGGCGACCCAGCGCTCCCCGCTTTGGCCATTCCAGTCGGCGACCCTATCGGCATTGTGCTGTGCCATGACATATCCTTGTTCTGGTTCGTTCTTAACCAAGCTATCCGATGCCAAAGCGAGCATCGTCTCCAGCGATCCCGCCTCCAGCTACCCGGTGATAGCTCGCGGCAAGGAAGCCGGTGCATCAGAAGGCCCCGCAGGCGGCAGCGGCGGAATAGTCAGAGCCAGCGGCGAACCTCGGCCTTGTAGCGGCGGTAGTCGTCGCCGAACTTCGCTTCGAGATAGCGCTCCTCGCGGGCGATCACCTGCGTCTGGATCGCGATCAGCACCAACGGGAGCAAGGCGAAGGCGATCGGCCCGTCGAAGCCGATCGCAAGGCCGGCATAGATAAGCGCCATGCCGAGATACATGGGATTGCGGGTCCACCGATAAGGGCCGGTCGTTGCGATGAGGGTCGTTGACTGCGACGGCGGAACGTTGGTGCCCAGCCGCCGGAACAGCCCCGCCGCCGCAAGCATCATCGCCGCGCCGGCAACGAACAGCAGCGCGCCCGTCGCGACCAGCAACCGCCAGTCGATGCCGAAAGAGCGCAGGGTGACGAACCGCTCCGCCGCCAGCCCCAACAGCAGCGCTCCCAGATAGACGAAGGGCGGAGGGAAGCGCACACCCGCGCTGTCCGGTTCGACGGCCATGCTCATCTCCAATCTGTGCTCTCAAACCACCATCGACTGCTGGGCGAAGATACCCGCCATCGCGCCCTGCGATGATGCCTGGGTGACCGAGGGCAAGAAGGGCGTGGTGAGGTCGCCGGCGGCGTAGATGCCGGGCATGCTGGTTTGGCGGCGCTCGTCGACCTTGAGGGCGATGCCGACGGGCGTATCGACCGTGGCGAGGCCCAGTGATTCATGCAGACTTGCGGACGGCTTGTTGCGCGGATTGGCGAACAGGATGTCGACCGCGACATTGCGGCCGGTATCGAGCTTGATGGTGGCGTTATGGCCCCCGTGATGGGCGATCTCGGTGATCCGGCCATCGACGACAGGTATGTTGCGGCGCGCCAGATCGGCCCGGATATCGGGTGGAATGTCGTGACCATCGGCGAAGAGCGTCAGCTTGTCGGTCCAATCGTGGAACAGCCTGACCTGATTGTGCGACTGCGGGCCGGACCAGACGAGGCCCCAATGCTGGCCGGCGACTTCAAAACCGTCGCAATAGGGGCAGGGCACGATGGACGTGCCCCAGCTTTCGGCAAAGCCCGGAATATCAGGCATCTGGTCGGCGACGCCATAGCTCAGGATCAGGCGCCGCGCCCCAAGGCTTTCGCCATCGCCAGTGAGGACCGAGAAATCGTCGATGGCGCCGGAGACACTTTCGGCCCGGGCACTGACCAGCCTGATCGTGGGATAACGCGCCAGCTGCTGCCGCGCCTCGGCCAGGATGTCCAGCGGCGGCTTGTGATCGTGGCCGAGCAGGCCATGCGAGTGGCCAGCGAAGCGGTTGCGCGGCAGGCCGGTATCGAGAACGGTGACCTTGCGGCGGGCACGGCCGAGCTGCAGAGCGCCGGCGAGACCGGCAAAGCTGCCGCCGATGATGATGACGTCATCCATGGTGATGGGCTCCGTTTGGAGGACAGGTGAAACCTACCCATTGGCTTGCACATTTCAGAGACTAGATGGTATCGTAATTCAAGAATTAGGATACTGTCAAGTACTGGAATTGTCGTGACCGAAAATAGCCAGGGCCGGCGCGGCCGGCCCGCCAACCAGGCGCTTGGCCAAACGATTGTCGACGCCGCGCGCGAACTCTTTGTGGAATTGGGTTTTCAAGCGACGACATTGGACAAGGTCGCCCAGCGGGCGAAGATATCCAAGCTCAGCATCTATCGGCACTTCGAGAACAAGGAGGCGCTGTTCAGCGCGGCCATCGCGGCCGGCTGCCATCAGTTGTTTGCACCACAGGCCCTTCTTGAAGGCGTCGACGGTTCGGTCGAAGATCAGCTCATGGCGGTGGGATCATCACTGCTTCGCACGCTGTTGAGATCAGACGTCCGCAGTGTCGAAGCCATGGTAATGGCCGACAAGACGAATCAAAACTCGTTAAGCAAGCTCCATTACGAAGCCGGCCCCGCCCATGTCATCGCCCAAATCGAGGCCCTGTTGCGTCAGTTGCACGCGAAGGCGCTTCTGAACGTGCCCGATCCTCTCCGGTCCGCCCGCTTGTTTGCCGCGCTTTTCAAAGGATCCGATCTCCTGATTATCGCACGCTTCGATGAGGCGAGAGCAGAGGACGACAACGAAATCGAATCCTATTGCCGGTCGGCCGTCGCCATGTTCATCGCCGCGCACCGTGGCAACGACCACGCGGGCGGATATTTGCCTGCCCCAAGGTCAAAAAACAAAATTTGAATCGTGCGTGACCGATGTTGTCAAAATAACCGAGACCGGTTTGAAAATCATGGAGGCTGAAGAGCTTTCGATTGGCGACAAGATCGCGGAAAAATACGCTTGTTGAACTATCGGTTGCGATACCAGTCCGCACGATGATTCCCGCGCGCCCACCCGCTCTTGTCAGTTGGGAAGAAAAGGGGCGTCCGGTCAATCGGCGGCACCCATCTTCCTTGGAGATGCAGCGGACAGCCCTCGACGAGAAAAGACCCCCTCACTTCTTTCGGGTCGCAAATTCGGCGAAAAAATCGAGGAGAAATTTGACAGGCGTTTCAGGGAGATCTGAGATCGAGTCGTTTTCAAAACGAAATCGAGTCGTTCTTAAAGCGGAAATCGAGTCGTTTTCAAAGTGTCCGCATAGCCATTGATTTGCTGGTGGTGGGCCCGGCAGGCCCGCCTCGTTCAAGAGGAAACAAACAGTTAGCAAGGGGTGAGACATCGGATCGCGCCGATGTTTCCCGATGTTTGTCCCACTCTCTTGTCTCACTTGATCGCTGTCCGATCGTCCAACGCGACGATGGTCTATTCCAAGTCGGCCTAGTCGACGATGCGCCGGGGCCATTCTGCTCTCGTGCTGAAGCCGCCTGGGCGGCGGATGATCCTCCCGACAAAAGACGACGCCCCGCCGCGGGAACGGCAGGGCGCTATTCGTTCGTCTGGGATGCTGCAGCTTCGACAAGATACGCTAACGTATCGCTTCTGACAAGCGCGGTGCTGCGATGAGCGGACCGGGCATGAAATGGGAGCGTGCGGACAAGCGTAAGCCCACGCAATTCGCCAACATCCGCTTCCCTCGAGACAGGCTTGGGAAGGCCGCCAAGGCCGCTTGGATCGCATGGAAGGGGTCGCTGACACCCCAGCAGAAGCTCCGGCTCAACAAAGGAGAAGATTCGTCAGCGCCACAGCACTGACCGAACAATCACGCGTTCGGTCGGCCGTGGCGCCATGTTGTGGCGCTCGGTGGTCCCGCCTCAACACAACCGTTCCGGTCAACCGTCGCCAGCGACGGGTTTTGATCCTGACTTTCCCCGTCGCCGGCCGCTCGGCCGCCGATAAACGACAGCACGGTGCCGGCGCCTTTCACCGGCAGGTTTTTGATCACCAAGATCAAATAGTCTGGCCCCGGGGCGAGCATATCGGGGCGACACGTTCGGCGGGATTTTTCTCCGGGAATTCGGCATCGCCTCATTTTGATGCCGGAAGGTGACTCCTCAACCTGGACTTTCCGACCGCGCCTAGGCTGCCATGCCGAAGCGACAACCACGCCGCCGGTTAAATCCGGCAGAACCCCGCGATCCCAGACATTGGGAAGGGAGAATGGCTGGCCCCCGTAAAGGGCAGCGTGGCTAAACCGAACGGGAAGTTGGTGTTCTCAAGTCTGGGCTCCGCTGCCCCGACGTGCCTTCCGGAGCGGGAGGGAGGACAAGCGGAAAGGCGGGCTATGGCTGAAGCAGAGAGAGACGCGAGACCAGGATGATCGATATCCAGAAAGTCAACGATACCGACAACTGTCCGGACCCCAAAACAAAGGCCAGCGCCAATAGCTGCATGCCTAGGGGCAGCGTTGATGTGGCCACCCCCCGAGAGTCAGGCATAGCGCATCAGGCAGGCCGCACCAGCGCCTTCCGTATCAACGGGTGGTCGGCCTCCTACAATCGCCGCCCATGCGCGCGCAGCCGCGGGCCGCTGTTCTCGCAACCGGGATCGATCGGACGCACCACGAGGCAGGGCAAGGGCGGGGAGAGGCGAATCCGCGGAAAAATCAACAAGGTACCTTTCGCCAAGCCTGCACGGCACGGGCCCACGGGCGGCCCATACCGACCATATAAAAAATTCGGAAAATCAGCATTTCCGCTTCCGGTTTGACCTCACACGAGCATCACGATGACTACGACATCCTCCGAACCAGTTTTCGTCCCTCAAATCGAACTGGCCAAAGATCTCGGCCTGACGGACAGAAGAATCCGTCAACTCGTCGAGCAGAGAATCCTGCCGCCGGCACGCGATGAGGGGCACGACTTGGAGCTGTCGCGCCAGAGGTACCGGCTATACAGCAGCGGCACCGACCGCGATTGGGAGAAGTGTTTTGATGAGGCCGAGGACCTGGCGCGGATGGCCGGGGAGTTGAACGATAGGGCCTATGAAGACAATGCCGGCCTGGAAGACATCAAGGCGGCGAGCATCGCGATCCAACGAAGCACGGTCCTGATGTCGTTTATAACAGCCGCTAAGTCCAAGTCGCAGTCCGAGCGCGAGCTTTTTTGGAAAATCTGGGATCGCGAGGAAGGCCAAGCCCTGGGGGCGCTATTTGCGCACGCGATGAAGCTGATGGGCAAGACACACCTTCGGACCGACGAAGGCGAGCTGATCGAGATCATTCCGGCGGAAAGCGTGGCGCGTGGCGGGCTGAAGCGCGGCAACAAACGCGCCCGCGTGAAAGCATCATCCCGCCGCCGGTGATCGCGAGAGATTATTTAATGCCCGACGCCCAGCTCCCAATGAGCAACGCCGAGATCGCCGCACCGATCACCGGAATCCCTATCCGGTGCGATTGATGCGTGGCTTTCGCCAGCCGTTTTTATGACTAGCGCGAACGCCCGGTGAGTGCCCGTGCGGGCGCCAATTCAACGCTTGTTGCGTCCGCAGCCGCCGCACACCGGGATTTTGACACCGCGGGCGGGCGTGGACTGGCCGTGCTGACCGGCTGCAGGTCGTGAAGACGAATGCCAGCCGGCTGCACTGCAAACCCCGTACCGAGGGCGGCGCTGGCGGTTGGGTCGGGGATTGGTCGGCTGCCTGCGCCAGCAAGCCGATTCCGTCCAGGCAAATTCCGCTTCCGCGTCCGACGCGTCGGCGGATCCAAATTGGCGCGGCTCAAAATTGTCGCCATGCGTGCGGAAGCTCCCAATTTCAACGTATAGTTATGCACTACAATGCGAGACTTTTGCATAGATTTGCATAAGGCGAGTTGTGCACTTATCCTCACAAGGAAGGCTTGAGAGGACCACCTGGCTGACAACAAGCAGCTCGAAGCTGGGCTGAAAGCGGGCGGAGGACGGAAGAAGCTGGCTCGGCTGATTGCCGGACATTTGTTCGATGCCGCCGAACAGCGGGGCACGGGCTGGCGGGACACGATCCGTGTGTTGACCGCGGTCGGGGTCACCGGCCCGGGCGAGAAGCCATTCAGCGTCGGTACCCTGTCATCGACGGTATGGCGAAAACGCGCGAAAGCCGGGAATGCGGAGATCGACGAGCAACCGCGCCGTCCACCGCCCGTCCAGGCGCGCCGCAAACGGATAGTGAGGGCAGAGCGCCCGCCGACTGGGCGGCAGCGGCCAGGTAGGTCGGCCGCGTCAACGCAAGCTGGCGAGCATGACCAAGCCCACCCAACCGTCTCGATGTCACCCAAGCGCTCCGACGAAGGCCCCGCCTGCCAAAGAAGGACGTTCTCGCGTTGATGAACCGGCTCGGTCAGTGCGGCGCAGATCGGAGGGGGATTAGTCGCAGGGGCCGTGCTTGCGATGACCAATGAGCTAGACGGCGGTAGTGGAGCGGTCGAGAACTCTTTTTTACCAAGGATAGGGGGAGGCAACTTATTAGATGGAGCGGAAGCTCATGTCCGATCCCGCAACGATCCCGATCGGTTTCTAACACGTCGCGCTCCATGCGCGTCAGTTCGTTCTCCTGGCGCAAACCGGGCGATCTCCGCAGCCTGATCCGCCAACATCAGCATCGCCTGCGTGTTGAGGCGATGCGCCGCCGATGCATGCTCCTGCCGGAACTTGTCCACCGAGCAGCCCAGCACTGAGTCACGCGGATCGAGCTCCTCAGCAATCGACGTTGCCGTCCTTCCATGCGACACCACTTGGCTCTCCGCGCCCTCGTATGGGTGAGGAGCTTCACAATCGTCCTTCGAAGGGGCAGCACGGGTGCCGGGCTCGGGAAAGTGGGCTGAGCAAAGTAGACGAGCTAGCGTCACTCTATTCGCCGCGCCGGCGCACCTGCCGCCGATTGCTTGACCCTGAGAGCTCCAGCTTGTATGGGGTTAGGATCGCGGGGGGCGCGGGTTGAGAATCGCTTGGGGCGGCGGCTGCAAACAAACTACCTTTCTGGCGCACGATGCTGTTCTCTCTTTCGTTGCTTCGCGAGGGACTACAGATGCTTGCCTGCCCCAGCAACGATTCTCATCAGATGGCCACGAACATCACAAGCTGAGCTACGAATCATTGTAGCCAATTAATGGACTGTAACCGATATCCGGCACCCCAATTGATCCTCACATGACTGCAAGTTGGTAAATTATGGAAATTAGATCGTTTTCAGCAGCATTGGGCCTAATTCTTCTCTGCGCTTCGTGCTCAGAAGCGTTTGCCTATCTCGATGCTGGTACCGGCAGTCTTGTTCTTCAAGTTCTGATCGGCGCCGTCGGAGCCATCTTAACCGCTGTATGGTCCATAAAGCAGCGACTGAAGCAAACCTATCAAAGACTGTTCGCAGACAAGAGTATGATATCTCATTGCGTCGCACATACATCAGACGACCAGACGAATCGCTGAGGGATGGGGCGAGCTCCAGGTTCATATCGGGACCCAGCGGGTTGGGTATTCTGCCACGACCAGCGCATCTATCGGGCCATCCGCCAGTCAGCGGCGGAGCAGCTGTCACTGCTACGTCAAAATTCTTGTATCGCTTCTCTTGTCAAAGAAGGATCGTTGATTCCTTTTGAAGAGCTGCCGCGATCGTGTTGGCCGGCAATAACGCCAAGCAGCGAACTCGCTCATGTACTTGAGCATCCGAAGCTCGACATCGTCTCATATCCCTACGAGTGGCCTTTTCAGGCCTTAAAGCGAGCAGCCCTTGCCCATATAGACCTGCACCTTGAGTTGCTCTCAAGTGGTTTAACTCTAAAGGATGCGTCAGCATTCAACATTCAATTCAGAGGCGCCAAACCGATATTTATCGATCTGCTTTCGATTCGAGAATACGAAGACGGTGAATACTGGCTGGGGCACAATCAGTTCCTCAATCAATTCATAGCCCCTCTGCTCTGGGAAACGTGGGGAGGAGTTCCGTTTCAGCCGCTCTACCGCTCGTTGCTGCATGGCGTGCCGCTCGGCCACGTGACTCCTATAATCCCCTGGTATGCGTGGCTTAAGCAGCCCTCACTGACTATGAACGTACTTTTTCCAGCGAAATTTCAAGCGACGGACAAATTCGCCGACGCGCCACTGTTGTCTCGCAAGCCTCTTCCCAAATCATCTCTGAAATTCTTGCTCAATTCGCTGCGCAAGCTGCTGGCAAATCTCCAACCGCACCGTAAAGAAACATCATGGTCCAGGTACACGACGACGAGTTCTTATTCCGGAATAGCGGCTGCTGCGAAAGCAGAAGAGGTTGCTCGATTTGCCAACGTTGTCCGACCACGCGTTCTCCTTGATATTGGCTGCAACGATGGATCGCATGCCCTCGCTGCGCTCAGAAACGGAGCTGTGTCGGCAGTTGGCATCGATACGGATTCAGCTGCTCTTGATCGCGGTTACACGGCGGCGGAAAGAGACCACCTCTCCTTTCAGCCGCTATACGTGGATATCGCGAACCCCACACCGGCCCAGGGATGGATGGGGGAAGAGCGCGCCCGGGTATTCGACCGAATTCAAGCTGACGGTCTACTCGCGTTAGCCATTCTCCATCACTTGGTCATTGGCCAAAATGTCCCACTTGATGAAGCGGTGGGTGGTTTGATTCAACTCGCCCCGAAGGGGCTTATCGAGTTCATTCCAAAGACAGATCCCCTAATTCAAAAGATGCTGTTCCACCGAGAGGACGTCTTTCCGGAGTACAATTTCCAAAGCTTTCGCCGGGCAATCGAGCTGCGCGCAAGGATCATAAGCGAGGTGCCTCTTCCGGACAGCCAGCGAGTTCTGATCTGTTACGAGACAAGATGAAATCCACTATTGGCTCGATTGCCCAATCTCTATTGAGGGGCTTTCCCCGTTTTGGTTTCAATGGGCAGACCGCTCTCCTTGTGGCGGTTGTGTTGATGTTTAGTTTTACGTTGTCCCTTGCCACGAGACCGACAATCAGCATTCCGGATCGAGTGGAAGTCAGCGTGGTTGCGACTGGAAAGAGAAATCCGAGTTCGTTGGGAACAGAGGTTTGGACAATCTTAGGGGACAATGTCCAGATTGTTGGTCCAATGCAGGGCTGGGAAGCACGAGGAAATAGAATCTTTGTCTCGTACCAAGACCAGCCCACGGCCCTAAGGATTAGCATTCCAGTCGATTCAACGAAGCCACTTACGTTTCATCGCCATCCATTCTCGGGGATCGCTGCGGTTGGCATTGAGGGGCGGTCGTTCGAATACGATCTGTTCGGGAACAATCCCATACCGATTTCAATTCCAGCCCTGATTATTCAGGCCTCTGATCACAACAGCTCCCTCCGTCCAACGATTGTATTCTTGTTGGCTCTCGCGACGATTTCACTCGTGGTTCTAGTCTTCGCTGGTCCTCGTGCCGCTCTCAGGAATCTGCGCGTCGAAACCGATGATGATCTAAAGAATGCGCTGTTTGTATTCCTTAGCTTTATGCTGGGTGCTCATGTGATTCTTACCAATTCGAGGGAAATGGGTTGGCCCGGGGTCGCCGCCACCTCGGCTTGGTATCTAATCATACTCGGCTCTCAACTTATCCTTATCCAAATGTTGCGGCGCCTTGCTTTGAACGGGCCAAGCCCGGTGTCGAGTAGAATAAAGAGGCACGTCAATGTAGGAGTCTTACTAGCCGACGGCGTTCCACTGTTGATCTTTCTTTGCAATGTCTACGTCACGCTCCTCCAGTTGGACACCGTCTCGTCTTCGCCGGGCATAATGCTTTCGGTATTTGCGATCATCTTTGTAGCCGCGCTCGCAAGTTTAGGTTCGTCAATCGGACGAAGGGCCATGCTCGCCTTTTGCCTGTTGGTTGCTTCTTCGATGTTCTTGCAAGCCTTTCGAAGTGTCCCACCTGTGGATTTCGCATATCGGACTTCCAAACTGAGCACTTCACATCTGACTCAACGGGCACCTCGAAGACCCAACATTTACTATCTGTCACTGGATGCACTCGGCTCAGAGCGATCGCTTCAGGAGCTCTTGCAGGTCGATGGTGTACAGTTGTTCAAAATACTCGCCAAGCATGGTTTCCATGTAGGCGCTTCGCGCGCGCCGGGCAGCGCTACTTTGGAGACCTTCTATAAGCTGTTTACGCTTCGCACCGACGCTAACAACTTTACTTTCGATTTCTTCAAGGGATTAGACGAGAGCGTAATACTGGGCCGTCTGCGTCTTGCTGATTACAAGATTCAATCCATCCAAGGTAGCTCATACTTTGGTCTTCTTGGAGCTTTTTGGGACTTCGCTATTCCCGCAAGGCGACCGGTGCTTGATTACTGTTGGTCGGTGCGAAGCCCTTTATCATTTTTCTATGGGCTATGCTCGCTGCCACTTCCTGAGAGCATGAAATACAGCGATCCATTATTCCAGCTCAGGACTATTACGGAACGCGTATCGTACATCGCAGCCTCTGAAACGCCCTGGTTCACTTTTGCACATGTGCTATCGCCGTCACATACCGCCGCCGATTTCATCTATTCGGATCAAGGCCGCAAACGCAGATACAGACAACACTATATGCGAGCCCTAATAGAACTTCAGCAGCCGATTGAAGAACTCCTTTCACAGATCCAAACAGTAGACCCAACAGCAATAGTAATTGTCCATGGCGATCACGGGCCTATTGTAACACGTGGGTGGAGCGAAAGTGATGACGTAACTCATCTCTACTCTAGCAGATTGGTTGAAGCTGATCGCTACGAAGTAACACTTGCTGTGTTCCCTCGTCAATTTTGCCGTGAGAAGCTTAGCCGCGTAGCCGGCACGATCGGGGTCTTACCGGCCATATTTGACTGCTTGCAGTTTCCTTCAACGTCTTCGCCAACGCCATAGACCCAGATGGCGACGTCCTCGATCTCCATTTCATTAACGACGTCCCGCAGCCAATCTCTATCTCCACCGAGGTCCTTCGCAACCCTGTTAATGGTACTGACGTGATGAACCTTGTTGACGTGGGCAACGTCGTCATCTCTTGAATCGCTACAGAAAAAAATCGTTGGTGGTTAGCTGCCCGGCCATGTTCGCTACGGCAATCAGATTGCCACTGAACGTGACGTAGCAGTGGCCGTCGGTCGTGTTAGTCAGCGTAAGCTGTGAAAAGTCAGTGAGCCCAGTGACGGAAGTAAGGTCCAGCTTGTCGACGTTGTGATCGAAGTCGAACACGAAGTCCGTACCCCAGCCGTCACCGAACACGAAGGTGTCCGCGACGCCATCACCGCCATTGCCACTATTGCCGTAGAGACTGTCAGTCCCGGCACCGCCAGTAAGTTTGTCAGAGGCTGTCTCGCCGACGAGAGTGTCACTACCGTCATTGCCGATCAACGTATCGTTGCCCCCGCCAGCCCACAGCAGGTCGTTACCAGAACCGCCAATAACGGTATCGGTCCCACCGCCGGCGTAGACTTCCAGGCTAATGCTCGTGTTCGATCCGTCGATGGTATCGTTGCCACTGACGAAATCGGCGATCCACTCGAGAGTAGCGGTAGCCATGTTGATCGACATGCCGGGCCCGCCGCTGATGTATGCGGCGTCCGTCCCGGTGCCGCCGTCGATCAGCATGTCGCTCGCGTCGACATAGAGCCGATCGTCGCCATTGCCGCCCGAAATACTGTCGGCTCCAATGTCCCCCACGATCACGTCGTTGCCGGCGCCGCCATTGACCACATCGTCGCCAGAGCCAGACCAGATAACGTCATTGAAGGGACTTCCGGTGATGGTGTCGCTGCCCCCATCCGTATAGATCTCGGTTCCGACCGTTTGACTCGATCCGTCAATCGTATCGTTACCAAAGTCCGACTGAATCCATTCGATGCCGGTTGCGCCGAGGTCTATGGAAAAGGAATTGGAATTGATTACGTAAGCGAGATCACGCCCGCTGCCACCGGAGACAATGTCGGACGCTTCGAGATAAAGCGTGTCATCGCCATCGCCCCCGTCGAAAGTGTCAGACTCAGTCGCGAAAACATCCGCATTCCCGACCAGCACGTCGTTGCCCGCGTCACCAAACACGAAGTCGTTTCCAGGACCAGCAAAGAACGTGTCGCCGTTCAGTCCGCCAACCAAAATGTCATTCCCAAACCCACTATCGATGAAAACAACCCCGTCAACGACTGAGATGAGACGAGCAAGCGCATTATCCGCGCCTCCTAACTTGGCGATGACCATGTCATCGCCGTCGCCGCTATCGACGGTCTTGTTGCCGGATCCCAAATAGATCGTGTCGTCCAGGTTAGTTCCCTTGACTAACAAATCGCCGTCGCCCGCGTCCATGTAATCAAAGGAGGAGTCCACGTTAAGCTGAGTCCGTCCTGGCGCTGGCAGCTGTACGTTTGCTGCTCGACCATCGAGATAGTCTATTCCGTTGCGATAACGAATCTCTTCGAAACGATAGAGCGTGCCGACAGCTTCTGCCGTTCCTCCTATCGGTGTATATGTAAGATCATATGCCACTCCGTACGCCGTTATCTTCTGCGCTTTTTGAAAGAAACTTGATCCCAAATAGGGTAGTAGAAGCCTGTCTGTTCCTGTGCCGCCGTCAATTATGCGCTCAGTGCGCGCGACAAGGTCCTGATTGAGCAGCCCGAAGAGCCCACCGAACGAAACGCTATCATTACCTCCGCCCGCAAGAACGAAGTTGTCATTCCGCTCACTCTTGATCTCGTCTTTTGTGCCGGTGCCCGGCGCTATCTGAATCTCTGTTCCCCATGAGTCACCGCCGACCCAAGCCTTTCCATCACGGAGCGCTTCCGCCAATTTGGTCTCGTGGAACGGACTTCCCGCGTCACCCGCTAAATCAATCAAACGCAGCACGTCAGCTTCATAGTTCTCTTTAAAATGATTTGCTGCCCGCTTGAACCAGCTGTTCACAATCTCTGGAAGCGACGAATTGATCCACACTTGGGAGCCGCCACGTCCATCAAAGATCGGATCGCCAATGCCGCCATTAAGTTGATTGGCGATGTCCTCAGTGTGAATGAAATTGGTTATACGCCCCACGGCGTTCGCGACCGTTCCGCTCTCACCACCAATTGTGCCGAACGTGTACGCGGTAATTGGGATACCGAGCCCAGATCGGACCAACTCATCGACAAACATCTGGGTCATGCCGCCGCCAAGGCTGTGACCCGTGACAAGAATCTGCTCGATACCGAACGTGTTCTCGCCTAGCCAACTCTTCAAGCTCTCCACGAGTGGCCGGTATTTCTCGTAGAAAGGAGTCCGGATCTGAGTGATGTCATGCACCCAGTCCGCCAGATCGGTCGGGTCCGACCCCTTGAAGGAGATCGTCAGGGTTTTCTTGCCGCCGACCACACCAGCAAGTACAGACGCAACCGCGTCGTTTTGAGCAGTGAGCCCGCCAACGTGCTCGTAGATTCCATTAATGAAAGTGTAAGCGCCGCTGCCGACTCCGAAGTTGCTGGGCCTTAAACCCAGCTCAAGGCCAGCGAGTGGGTGCCATTGTCGGATTTGAGCTTCGAAGGATATTTCGTCATACACCTCGACCATCAGCCTTGCCATTTCGGCAATCGAATTTGTTGCAGGCGCTATGACGTTGTCGAGTTGGTCTTGAAACCTGACTCGCTCGATTTCCCTGGTGGTCAGAGAAACCGGCAGAAGCCCACTGCCAGGTCGAGACTCAACGGAAGTTGACGTCAGGGCCCAGCTTGTGCCCAATAACACATGAAAGTTGTAGTCGTTCGGGGCTCCCGGCAGCTTGATAAGATCCTGCGCAATTCCATCGTCCGTGCCTCCGTTCAAAGTCTGCGTAGTTACGGATGGGGAGAAACCTAACAAGCCGCCAAACGGGCCGCTCTGGTAGTCAAACGTATCGTTGCCATCGTCGCCTACCAGGTTGTCAAAACCTGGCGACGCTTTGATAGTGTCGTTACCGATCCCGCCGACGATGTTGTCGTTGCCGTCTCCGCCCGTAATTGTGTCATTGCCGGCGCCGCCCAAGAAGGGCGTGCTTTGAACGAAGTTGGATACTCCCATGTTTGCGATGTTCGGTAGGATAACCGTATCCGACGCCCCGAGGGCATCGTATTTATTCGCGCCGCCGGCGATTGCTGCGAGCTGCGTTGCAGTTAGAGAGTTGAAGTCAACGGAGTCGGATAGAGGTGTAAATAGAGTACTGTAATCGGGTATGGTGATAGTTGCCCACGCCCAATCTGTCCACGACACCGTGTAGTCGTATTTATAGAGATCATCAAATTCGGTATCTGTGAGCACCGTGCCGGTCTTGACCGTTGGGTCAGGAGCTGTCCCTTCAACGTAGTAGGACGCGATGTTGATCGTGTAGTTCCAAACTACATTTCCTGAAAAAGTGAAACCGTTTGGTCCCCACGACCCCTTTGTGACTGCGGCATAAGGCAGAGACTGCAGCATCCACGGGGGTGTGGAGTAGAGCGGCTGAATTGAATCGTAGAAAGATGGAGTCCAATTTGTGGTCTGAGTGGCGCGGTCGTACCAAGGCACTCCGAGGAATGTGACGGGCGTCTGAAGCGAAGGGTCGGAGTTCTGGCCCGAGCGGGCCATATCGTAATCAAACAACACCCAGTATGTCGTCATATCGGATAATCCAAAATTGAAAATGCGCTCGTTAAAACTTAGGTGTTCGCCAGGGGTAAGGACCGTGGTGCAATAAAGTAATACAAGACTGCGTTCGCATCCGACGTGTCACGATTGCCAACCGGACCGCCATCTGCGGGCGTCCCAACCCAATAACCGTCGCCCCAGTTGATCAGAGACACGTCTGGGTTTGGGACACTGTTGATGGTCAGGCTGTATGAGCCATATATGGCTGTGGACTCACTCATGCTTCCCCCCAAGATCCGAGAAGTCGCAAATCAATCTCGCCCGCGACCAAGCCGCAGGTGTACTCATTTTTTTGACTTAAATTTTTCTAGGTGCCCTAAGTCGGAGCACCGACTTCCCAGCTTCCCGACAAGCTTCATTGGTGCTTGCGGCATTTCGCAAAAAATAAAGTCAGCAAAATTGCAAGTTTTAAGTATGGATCCCAGGTAAGCTTAGAGTCAATCGCAATACCTAGTTCGGGTCAGACTGACTGCACTTTGCGCCGCGGAAAAATGCCGCCTCTCAAACTACACAAGGCGGCCGCGGCGGAGGGATACTCATTGTCTCCGCGACTCAGGCTTTGCAGGTCTTTTGCTTCCGGACGCATGATTACCCGGCAGATGGCGCCGGTAAGAGAGGTCTGCTTGCGTCGGCGATAGGTCATGTAACCAACGGCCCGGCCGAGAGAACCGTCATCACCCAAACGGGTGACTCCCATGTTTTTCGCGTCGCAACCGGCAGATCACCCCAAAGCTCGTCTCCGGCTCATCACCCGGCAGAGAAACAGAATGCACCTGAAGCAGGCAGAAGTAATAGTAGCTCGCCAACCGCGGCTTGGATTTTGCCACTTGTGCCCGTGCGGGTGGCGACAGTGCAACCGCGAACATGATTGACAGGCGGAATTATAATCTGCATCCTGCGAATGGGTTCGAGTATATATATGGTTCAATCTCGGGCATAAGTTATTTCGACTACGGTCTTTCAAAAAACTATTCAACGCCTCAACTTTATCGGTGCATTCAATTCATACTGGCCGGCGACGACCCTCTCACAGGATTCCGGGCTCGGATAGTCTTAGGACTACGTTGGCAACGACGCCTTCGATGGAATGACACCTTCAACGGTTGAAGCGGTGGTACCGAGGCGCTTAACGGCGGGATTGGCGCTGACCGTATGGGGGAGCCGGAGGGGATGACGCCATCGATATCGATCACGCGGCGCGTGACAGCGCTTCGGCCGGAGCAGTCCACACGGGTGCGTGCGCCGCCATAATCGACTCTCCGATAACTGATCACTAGCCGAAATCGAAGCAATCACGATCTGGGAGCGCCAAAGATGGCCACCTACACACACACCGCAACAGCCGTTCCATCTGCAATTGCCTGGTACAACGTCACGATTGATAAAAATGCTCCTGTAGGTAGCCCAAGCAGCACCCTGCTGGTTCTACCCAACTCTGATGGAACCGAAACGCGGATCATCGGCACGGGGTTCACGTATTCCGGAAGCACTCCAACCGGCGGGACGATCTCGGAAATCGACCGCACCAGCAGCGGCGGGGGGACGATCTACGAAACCGTCACCGGCCTCAGTCTGTCCCTCGTCGCGCTGACCAGCGCGCCTGCTGACGGCAATAGGTCCATGTTCGCATTGATCTTTCAAAATGCCGACACCTTCAACGGATTTGCTGGCAACGATTACTTCGTAGGCGGTGCCGGTGCCGACAGCTTTGTCGGCGGCGGGGGCACGAACACGGTATCTTACGATAATGCGTTAGCCCAGGTGCGCGCCGATCTTGGCACTCCCGCGACGAATACTGGAGATGCTGCTGGTGATACTTATAGCGGCGTACAGAATCTGATCGGTTCGGACTTCAACGATCTTCTGTTCGGAAACAGTTCTATCAACGTGTTAAGTGGTGGTAAGGGCAACGATTTCATGGGTGGCGGTGGTGGCAACGACACCATCGATGGTGGAACAGGTATTGACACAGCGAATTATGCTAACGCAACGGCCGGCATCACCGCCGTGTTGTCGACGACTTCGAGCGTGACCGGCAATTCCTCGGTTGGCACCGATACGCTCATTAGTGTCGAACAAATCAGAGGCAGCGGCTTTGCCGACAATTTCACCGCAACGTCGAGTTTTTCCGGTAACTCCGGTCTTTACGCCGAGTTCGAAGGAATGGGCGGTGATGATGTCATAACCGGCAACGGCGTTACCCGGGTCGCCTACAGCACGGCGGCGAGCGGTGTGGCGATCGATCTCCTGGCAGGAAATGCGCATTCCATAGCTGGCGGGGATGCTGCGGGTATTGGTATCGACTCGTTCGCAGGGGTAGTCGGGCCCGACAATATCAATGCCGTGAACGGAGCTCGCGGGTCCAATTTTGCCGACACCATCACGGCCGCAGGCGCCCGTGGCTTCTTTCAGTTCATCGGATTTGGCGGCAACGATACCCTCACGGGCTCGACCGAAGCAATCAACAATTTCGATCACAACGTGGCCCGCTATGATTTTTTTGGGACCGGTGTGGATGCTGGCGTGGTTGTGGTGCTCGACACGATCTCAACTGTAACAGACAAGGCGGGAGGCACCGCCTATGGCACCGATACCCTGATCAATATCGAACGAGTGCGAGGAACCAGTCTCGCTGACAGCTTCACAGCAAACGCCGGATTTAATGGGCCGTACGGAAACTCGAATTTCTTCGAAGGAGGGGGTGGCAACGACAGCATTACAGGCAATGGCCACACGTGGGCGCAGTACAGTAACGCGCTCGCTGCCGTGACGGTCAATCTCCAAACCGGCGTCGGGCAGTCTACCGCCGGCGGCGATGCAGCCGGCGTTGGCGTCGACACCATCACGGGCGGCGTGAATGGCGTACTAGGCTCACATTTCGACGATACTCTTATCGGTAGCAACGGCGCGCAGGCGGAGCAGTTCTACGGCGACGAAGGCAACGATAATATCGATGGTGGCGGCGGCCTTCTTGACAGAGTGGTCTATCGTGGCGAACCCGCTGGCGTCACGGTAAATCTCCTAACCCACTCGGCGACCGATGGCTACGGGAACACCGACACACTCACAAACATCGAAGGCGTGGTCGGCACCGAGTTCAATGACGTGATCACCGGTGACGGCAACGACAACCGGCTTATAGGCCAGAACGGCGATGACCAGCTCTTCGGCGGTGGAGGTAATGATTTTCTCGTCGGCGACGACGGGGTGGACCTTTATGCCAACGCCTTCGGCACCGGAGGGCAGGCCTACGATAGCGGCAATGACACGCTGGATGGCGGTACCGGCGCGGACCAGATGTGGGGCGGGAAGGGCAACGATACCTACGTCGTCGACAATATTGGCGATGTGGTGACCGAGAACGCCAACCAGGGTACGGACACGGTGCAGACGATTTTGGCCAGCTATGGCCTGGGTTCAAATGTCGAGAACCTGACGTTCACCGATAGCGGCGCGCACACCGGGAGCGGCAACGAACTCAACAACTTGATCACAGGCGGTTCGGGGAACGACACAATCTTTGCCGGGGGTGGTAATGACACGCTCAACGGCGGGGATGGTAATGATGTGCTGGTCGGCAATGCCGACGTGTTCGCAAGCGAGTCGGACAGTTTCAACGGTGGTAATGGCAACGACACCCTCTACGTCGAAGCGAGCGACACCATCCAGGGCGGGGCTGGCCAAGACTTCGTGTATCTCGTGAACTCGAACGCGATCAACATCAACCTGGGCACGACCGGCATTGAGTGGATCCAGTCGGACTTTGGCAATGATGTGATCGACGGCTCGACTCAGACGGTTGGGATCGAGGTCTACTCGGACGGCGGCAACGACACGATCACCGGCAGTGCCTTCAATGACATCATCTGGTCGGGATCGGGCAATGATACTGTCACTGCCGGCGATGGCGATGACGTGATCGTCGCAGACATAGGCGTTGACAGCATCTCGGGCGGGAACGGCAACGACAGCCTGTATGTTGATGCCAGCGACACCTTCATCGACGGGGGTGCCGGCTTCGATGCGGCCTACATCACGTCGGGTTCCGGCATCACGCTCAATCTGGCAACCACGCACCTCGAGTTCGTAGCTGACTTCGTCCCTGGGGGTGGTAACGACACGCTCGACGGCTCGGGGGCAAGTGCGAACCTGACGGTCTACGCGGCTGGCGGCACCGACACGGTAACGGGTGGTTCAGGTGCGGACTTCCTCTGGGGCGGCGCCGGCAACGACACCGTCACCGGCAACGGCGGCAACGACACGCTGGTCGGCGAGGCGGGGGCCGACCAATTGACTGGCGGGGCCGGCACCGACAACCTCTACGGCAATGCTGGAAATGGCGGCGACGGAGCGACGGACACGTTCGTATTCGCCGACAATTGGGGCACCGACTTCGTGTTCGACTTCGAGCACAGCACCGACAAGCTCGACCTGAGCGCGGTGACCGGCGTAAATAGCTTCTCCGACATTACACTCACCAACACCCCCGACGGTCACTGCTACGTCAGCTTCGCTGGCAACCTGATTGCCGTCGCCAATATGGCAGGACAGCTCACGCAAAGCGATTTCCTGCTGTGAGTCGGTGACACAATCAATCGGAGGAGCCGCGCTTAAAGCGCGCGGCTCCTTTGACCAAGTTTGCACTGAAAGGAGCCCACGCTGCGGTATATGAAATGGCGTCGACTTCAGACCTCACGGCCAACTGCGATTACGCCCACGTCAATATCAATGGCTCACCGACCGACGCCAGCTGGCTGTCGCCCAATTCTTGTTATGCCTCAACGCAGTCTGAACGCGCATGGAACGACGATTACTGGTGTGATGGTAGCTGACAACAGCGGACAAGACGTGCTTGGTGTTGCATTCGATGCGGACAGGACAGGCGTCTATGCGCCGATCGGGGCGGCACGCGTCCGCTGGCACCAGCTCAGGACAGCCCAGCTCGGTACCATTCCCGGGATGCACAAACTGTGCACCCTCCACAGACCACGACCGCTTCGCGCTTCGAGATCAAATCGAACCAGGTCAGGATCCGATCGCAGTTACGAGCAGACGTCCGAGACTTAAGCCGCCACTATCGTTGTCGACTGCTCCAAGTAGCTCGCAACGAGCTCGTCGTAAGCAGGACTCACTGATAGGTGGATGCCGAGCTCTTGGGCCCTCTTTTTGGCCGCAATGACATTTGGTGCCAGTATGTCCGGACAGTGGATCAGATTCTCGGTCTTATCGACCGCAGCGTCGCCGTCGATGAGGTGGATGAAATTGACGAAACGTACGCCGAGATCGGCCGCCAAGTCGATGAAAGCCGGCATATCCCCGACGTTGGCGCGTTGTCCGACATAATTGAAATAAAGCTCGGGCTTGGTCAGCCCGCGTCGCTTCTTCAGCGCTTGCAGATTGCGAATATTGGCGACAACACGGCCGAAGCTGCTCTTGTGCATAATGCTCTCGGCGACATCCTTAGTGGCACCGTGCAGCGAGATTGTCATCATGTCGAGACCGGCATCCAGTAACTTATTACCGAACGCCTCACTCAAGGCCATGCCGTTGGAAGTGATCGCAGTGAAGGCTCCCTTCGACTTAGCGTAGGCGACGAGATCGAATATCTCCTTGTTGAGCAGCGGCTCGGCGTAGGCACCGACAAAGTGTGCGGTTTCGATCCGCACACCATCGGTAATCTTTTTGTACTCGGCGAGCGTCAGACGATAGTAGGGATCGCGTTTCTTGCCCTGAACGTCAAAGCGCAGCGCGGGCGGGCACATCGTGCAGGAGACATTGCAGCGGTTCAGCGTGTTGAAATCCATGTAGATAGGCATTCCCACGCCGCTCACCAACGGATCCGGAATGAGCTGGGCCTCGATAGGCAGCTTCGAGGTCGCTTCTTGTTCCTTGAACGCCGTCTCCGCAGCGGTACGAAGATCGTCGTCGATAGAAAGCGGATTGAGGCCCACCGCT
This sequence comes from Bradyrhizobium sp. AZCC 1578, assembly GCF_036924675.1. Lineage (NCBI taxonomy): Bacteria > Pseudomonadati > Pseudomonadota > Alphaproteobacteria > Hyphomicrobiales > Nitrobacteraceae > Bradyrhizobium > Bradyrhizobium sp. AZCC 1578. The sequence goes on along the minus strand of NZ_JAZHRZ010000001.1, from coordinate 2,549,415 downwards.
GGGGCCTTCTGTTGGTACTCTTCGTAGCGGCCGATGCGCCGCCCGATGAGCTCTAGGATGGACAGCGTACGCGTGCCGCTGTGATAGGCGTGCAGAGCCAGATGGAGCTGCATCAGCCACGCCGGTCCGTCGTGGCGATACTCGCACGCCTCGCAATAAGGCTTGAGTCCAGATCCTGTAATCAGGCCGCGACGTACTGCCTGATAACGCTCCGCCTGCCAGACGGAGACGAGCCCATCTGTCTGGCAGTTGCCCATGTTCGTCTCGTCGTAATACGCGAAGATGCTCGAAGCTGAGCAGAGCCGGATGCTGCCATCGGGCTCCATGCTGGGACTTGAGAATGGCAGCATGCACATCTTGGTGCGCAGCTCGCCGCTGGCGAGTCGTCGCTTCGCGAGCAAACGATCGAAATAACCGGCGAACGGCTTGGTGCGCTCGGCCCAGTTCCAGGCCTTGATGTACTCGAGGTTCTCCTCAGAAAGCCGAGCGAACTCGGCGCGGTTCTCGACAAGTCGGCGAAGCAACGCCTTCAATGCCGCGATTGAACGCTCGGGCAGGATGAAGGCTTTCTGAAGCGGGCCAAGTGCCTCCGGCACGATCCCCACGTCGGTCGTCACCACCGGCACGCCGCAGGCCATTGCCTCCAGCACGGGATTTGGCGTGCCCTCGATCTTCGAGGTGCACACGAGTACGTCGATCCCGGCGTAGTAGTCCGGCATCTGGGTGTGCGGAATGAACCGCTCTTTGCGATCGGCAAACTGCATTGTGACGGGGAGCCCCTCGCGCTGCAGCTCCTCGATAGCGGGCTTTAGAATCGTATTGACGCCCTTGAAGTCCTCAAGTGAGGATGCCCAGCCGCTATGTCCGACCCAGCCGAGCCGGATTGGGCGGTCGCCCATGTCGTGGAACCGCTCGAGGTTCCTCGGAGCGAAGACGGACAGATCAACGCCATCGGGCAGAACCGCATCTGGAGGGGGAATACTGTCCACGCCCTCGTAAAGCCGCCGCAGGCGCTCCGAGGAGACGTAGTAGCCAGAGGCGATCACGTTGAATATATTCTTGCGAGCTGCCATGCCCTCTGGCTCGAGAAAAAGATGGTCGTAGACACTGATGGAGATCGTCTTCCCGTCGATGAATCGCCGCCGGAACTCCGAGTAACTAAATCCAATGCGGCGCGCATAATCCTGCAGCAGCGGCGTGTCGATGATCGTGAGGAACTCGCGCCAAAAGATGTGGATGATATCGAAGTCCTCGGCCGCGACTAGCGCGAGACCGAGCGCGCTCGTGCCGCCCTCTGCGTAAAACCCTTTCGAATTACCAGCCAGCCAGCGGCTGTGCTCGATCTCGCCCAACGTCACGAGTGGGAATATCTCGAACTCGTAGCAATGGGACAGGTGACGTACCAGCTGCCGCGAGATGTTGGCAAATGCCCAGGAGTCGGTATCGGTCACAAGCGCGATACGCGGGCGGCGAACGGGCTCAGCTGGGGTCTCTGTCTTCAAGTCCGCTATAGCATTGGTTTCGCCAGGGCCTGTCCAGCCTTGCTTTTTCTCGTTCGAACGCATCCAGCTCTCGACCTCGTCACCCCAGATTCTGAAGCCGGTCTTGGCCTCGAGGTAACGCGCCGACTCATATAGTGTTTTGCGGGAGAATCGCGTGCGCTCATAGTCCGCGTCGTTGGACGTCTCGGCCTTCGGGTGATCATGCACCAAGAATCGCAGGGCACTCGTGCCGATCTTCATCCCCTCGCGGAATATACGTAGCGAGAAATCAATGTCCTCGAAGCCGATCAGCATGTTCTCGTCAAAGCCGCCGAGCCGTTGGAACGAGGCGCGGTTGATGATCGACGCCCCGCCAAATAGAAAAGTGCTGAGAAAAGCCGTGTCTGTCGCGCTGGCGCCGCCATCCATCTCCGCCGGACAGCCCGGCACGACGACGGGATTGATGGTTAGCCGCGGATGCCCATTCTGGATCACGGACTGGAGGCAAGCGCCGTGCGAGAACAGCGTCCTCATGTCGGGATTAAGCAGAGGGAAGCTCATGAAGTGGCAACCGAGAACGGCCAATTCTCGCTGGATCTGCTGTATCGGATTCGAGATGAAGAAGATGTCGTTATCGAGGCTGATAACCCATTCCGTTTGCGCTTTGGCCATGATCCGGTTGCGCCCGCCGGCCACGCCATAATTGTTGCCGAACTCAAGCAGACGGTGACGGAAGGGAAAATCCGCAAGGTAGGCCTTGAGCTGGGACAGCTCTTCGCAGTTTGAGCCGTTATCGCCGATAAGAACCTCGCCGGCGAAATTCACCAGATGCGTCGCAATCGATTTGAGCAGTTTGATCGAAAGGCTTGCACGGTTGAGGGACAAAAAGGATATCGTTAGGTTGCGGCCATCGGACCCAATGTTGGGGCCATAGGTTGCCGCGGCAGCATCGCTCAAAACGAAATGCCGCTCGTCGAAGAAGTAGCGAGTCGACTGAAGACCGGGAGAGAAAACCGTCATTAGACTGCCATCCACCTATACATGTCGGTCAAAACTTGAGACGCTTCGCTACCGCGAACAGGAGAGGCAGTGCAGCCTTTGGAATGATCGGCTTTGCGCTGCGCGCCATGCGCCGCACCCTTCCCTTAAGGCCGAGCCTTGCGAGCCGCTGCTCCAACTCGTTAATGGCCGCTGCCGATTCCGCGCGCAGGGCGGCGAGCTCCGAAGCGCCTTGTTGTAGTCGTTCGCTGACGATCTCGAGCTCCCGTTGCAGCGCGACGCTCTTGATGCGATAGCGATCTCGCTCCGACTGGACGTCTGCGAGCTGTTCCTCCAACTGCCTAACATCCCGCAACTGCTTTATCGCCGCTGCCGATTCCGCGCGCATGGCGGCGAGCTCCGAAGCCGATTCGGCGCGCAAGGCGGCAAGCTCTGAAGCGCCTTGTTGTAGTCGTTCGCTGACGATCTCGAGCTCCCGTTGCAGCGCGACGCCCTTTATGCGATAGCGATCTCGCTCCGACTGGACGTCTGCGAGCTGCTCCTCCAACTGCCTAACGTCCCGCAGCTGCTTTATCGCCGCTGCCGATTCCGCGCGCATGGCGGCGAGCTCCGACTTGACACTCGCAAGCTGGTCGTCAACTCCCATCATCGTCGCATAATTGGTCATGGAGATTGGGAAGGCCGCTGTCGAATAAGGCTGCAGTCCATGCGCGCCCCAGATTCCGATGAAATAGCTACATGTCTCAGCGCCGAATCCGTCGTCCTCTCTTGGAGGTACGATCACGGCGTCACCAGCCTTAGCTCCGTCGATCATCGCGGATTGACCAAGCCGAGGATACCCCGCCCCCGGGAGCCCGACCGCGCCGAAGCCCAGCATTGCGCTGCCGATCAGCCATTGGACGTCGCTGCCGAGGATCGTGCTGGTCAGCGCTTGAAACTCTCCAAGGCTGAATTTTCGCTTATGGAAAGGATTGCCGCACGACGGATTCGGGTAATACCAATGATCGTTCGGGCAGGAGATAATAAAAGTGGCGTCGGGCTTCGCCACTTTTTTGAGCGCCATGAGAAACTTCTGGGGCTCATCGAGGTGCTCGATGGTTTCCAGTGAGACGATGACGTCGAATGTCGACGCTAGGATTTTCTCCTCAATATCAGAGACATCAAAATGCTCGAAGCTGACGTCAGGTGCTTCGAACCGTAACCGCGCAGCCGAGATGGCATCTGCCGATACATCGATCCCGCACACGCTGGAGGCGCCCCATGACTTCATGAAGTGGGAGCCGTAGCCCTCGCCGCATGCAATATCGAGGACCCGCTTTCCTACGACATGAGGCTTGGCCAGCAGATAGCGGGCGATATGGATCGCCGCCTCAGTTGCGCTGTACGGTACGTGATGCGCGAGGCTCAGCCTTTCCATCATCGGCCAAGATGCTCCCTGCTCGTCTCATGCCGGATCCGCACAATCTCCTGCCCAGGTTTACCGTCGATCGTCACGTTCCATGTACGATCCAAGTCCACTAGGCCCACCGAGCGGAAAGTGTCAACGACACGAAACGGGCAAACACCCTTAGCATCGGTGTGCACCAGCACTCCGCCATGATCATTAATTGCAACACGCCACATATATTTGCCGGCGAGCAACGGCAAATTCGGAAACGTCACCGTGACGTCGCCTTGCCGGCCGCTTCTGTGAGGGGCGATACCCTCCATTAGCGTCGTGGCGCCGCAAACGTACAGACCATCGTGCCTATAGAGATTGAACACGAAACTGATGCCATCGACATGGGTTTCGGTCAAGGCGCGGAACCGCATCCTGAGCTTGACTGAATCGTGTGAGCGCATGATTTCAATGGGAGTTCCATCTTTGGCCAGTAATGCGACATCGGTGATCTCGAACAGTTTGACAGGAGGGGCTTCGACCGGCGCGCCAAACTCGCTCGATGCTGAATCAGTAGTAGCCGCGCCGGCCGGATTTTTCGGGTCAGACGTGGCAGGGGGCTCAGCGCGTGGCTCAGAGGGATGTTCCGGACTCGCCTGACTTATTTGCTCGGCTGGAGGCTGTATGTCCTCGAGATATAGGCCTGTCACCTCGGAGGCGGCTCCATAGGCAACGAGCCGTCCGCTCTTGAGATAGGCCGCTCTGTCGCACATGGAACGGACGAGATATTGGTCGTGGGCAACCACCAGAATGGTGCAACCTCCCTCCTTGATCTCGTAGAAGCGGTTGAGGCATTTCTGCTGAAACGGCGCATCGCCGACGGCAAGGATCTCGTCGACGATGAGTATCTTCGGGTCGACGTGGATCGCGACCGCAAAGGCGAGCCTTGCGTACATGCCGCTCGAATAGGTCTTAACCGGTCGCTCGATATAGGCTCCAATGTCGGCGAAACGCACGATGTCATCATATTTACGCTCGATCTCGGCATGACTCATGCCGAGCAACTGGCCGTACACCATGATGTTGTCATGACCGCTGAACTCCGGATTGAAGCCCGCGCCGAGCTCGATTAATGGTGCAACGCGCCCCTTGACCTGCACGCTGCCCTCAGAGGGACTCAGCGTTCCGGCTAAGATCTGCAACAGCGTCGACTTGCCAGCACCGTTCCGGCCGATGATGCCGACGGTCTCGCCCTCGCTCACCTCGAAGCTCACATCCTGAAGGACGGTGATCTCTTGGTAGAAGCGCTGCTTCCGCCAAATCATCTGCTTGAGGCGATCGGCGGGCCGAGCAAACAGCAGATAGCGTTTCGTGACGTTCCGCACGCGGATGGCGATATCCGTGCCATCGAGTGGGCTCGCCTTTATTTCAGACGACATCGGCGAACGCCTTTCTCGTGCGCATAAAACCCCAATAGCCGAGCTGGGCCACACTGGCCGCCACCGCATAGAGTACGAGAAGCATAAGAGCGGAGGGGGGCCGGCCATCGAAGATAGCCGACCGCATCATCTCGATAATAAGTGTCAGCGGGTTGAGCGCGATTACGACGCGGAACGCTTCAGGAACAGCTGAAAGTGGATAGAATACCGGGGACAAGAACGTGAGCAACGAGACGACAACCCCCACGATCTGGCGCAGGTCGCGCAGAAACACCCCGAGCGAGGCAAGGCCCCAGCCCACCCCAGCCGTTAGCATGACGAGAGGAGGCAAGATCGCGGGCACCCAGAAGATCGTGGCATAGGGCAGTCCTGCAGCGAGCAGCAGGCCGAGCAGGAACACGCCGAAGGACACCGTCGCGGCGAACAGCGCTACCGCGATCGCAATCGGCACTAGTGTCTCAAGCGGGAACAGCACCTTTTTTACGTAGGCCGGGTTTTCAAGAATCAGACCTGGCGCGCGATTGAGCAACTCTGCGACGAATTGGAAGACGATAAGCCCGATGAAAACGCGGAGTGCGAAATCGGAATACCGCCCAGTCGTGCCTGGCCAGCTCACAGTGAAGATGTGGCTAAAGACGAACGAGTAGATGACCAGCATCAGGATCGGCACGACGACGTAGTGGCCCAGCCCGAGGTAGGTGCCGACGATGCGTGTACGGATCTCGCGCGTGGCAAGCAATCTTACGGTCGCACGCGCGTACCGATCGAATAAGAAGTCATAGAACATTGTTAATTCGCCAAGTCATTCCTGTCCGCGGGCGCTATCAACGCTTGTTCCGCCATCGCTGCTGAGTGGCATCCGCCTCAAGCGTCGGAGCCGTTTTCCTCGGCCGAAATGCCTCATAACTCTCAACTAAGGAGCCAATATCCTTCCCTATTCTTATAGGAAGGTGCCGCTTGACAGCCCTATGTTGCGTGGGATCGAATGTCAATCAATGGTTAGTATAAAACGTGAACGGCTGCAGACCGCCTTGCTCATCACTTCAATCCAAAGGTAGCGCCGGGACCCGCACCTGGGAGAGTGGTTCGCCCAAATCGCAGCACGTTGCTGATTAGAGGCTTCACGCAGATACTTGCAAGTCGAAATTCCATGCTTGCAAAGCCCTTTGGCCAGCCTAGGGCTTCAGCGGCTTCATTGTCTGGCATTCGATCACAAAAGGTCAGCTTCCAGTCTCAGACCAACATTGCTGCATCGAGCTCCGAGAACAACGCTCGACCAGGGAGCTCACTTCTGTTTTTGATGTTTGATCTTCCGAAGCTTGTACTCATGCGCCAAAGAGAACAGCAACCTCAGGATCAATCTGTGTATTTTGGAAACCTTTGCATTGTGCTCGATGGCCGGAACCCATTGAGTTTTTCGTATGTACAGAATGACATCATTCCGGACCTTACGGTTGAACACGCCAACGAGTAATTGTCTTATAGACGGCGGCCGTCCACGGTCAAAGTATCCCCCGAAGCCAAAGACATCATGCTGAGGCACTTCTAGAAAGGTCTGCACTAAGCCTTCCGGCGGCGATCGCGTGAGGTGCTCCCAAATTCTCATGCCAATCGCTCGCATCTCGCTCGACATTACAGCGTACTGCAATAGCACTGGACCCCATTGTTGGGCAGCGAAGACCACCCCGTCTTGAAAATGTTGCGGAAAGCCGGGTTTCTCAGCAGTGGCGTGAATGGACTTTACCGGAACGGCCATTTCCTGGATGAGGTCGTAGCCCTCGGTACTCCCAGTCGCTGAGCTGCAAATTACCTCAAGCGGCTCAAATGAGTCGAACAGTTCCGTGAAAGAACCGTTCTGCTCGTCTGGTCCGTACGCAAGCTTTTCAACGTTTGACTGTTGAGCGTTTAGAAAGCTCCGAAGGCCCAGATAGTAGCCTGCAAACTGAGTGCTTGGGTAAATCCGCGCGAGATTGTCTTGGATAGTACCTCTCCATCCGATATCGACCACCCCGATTTTCCGTTGTCCTGTGAAACCTCGCTCTTGCAAGTAGAGGCTCAGCAGTGTGCGCCGTTTTCCACACTCCCGGAGTGCCGCCTGACGAAAGATCTCGCTATCAAGAAGTTGTCGAACCCGAGGGTCGTCTTCAGGATGAACTAAGAGTTCATTAGTTGATATTTTGAGCGACGATAGCAGTTCACTAAAATCGCTTGCATCCAGACCGAGGATTTGGAACAGGGTCGAAACCCGCTGCTGCCACTGAAGTCTCCAGACCAACATAAGCTCGTCGACGCCAATCTTCTCGACGAGGGAAGCCGAAAATGTCGACAAGCGACTAACCGCTAACGCACTGGATTCGGGCAGCGGCAAGCCGGAGAGAGCATTCTGAGGAAACACCGTCGCGAAAACACGATGGAAGAACTCGCCTTCCTGCGAGAGGAAAAAGAGCCGGTCAACTTTATCAAGAATGGCGCGTTCGGCCACAAACAAGCAGAAACCTAGAAACAAAGGTGCTGCTCTTACCCCCGCGCGGAACGCCGCCGAGCGACTCGGCGAGTCGGCTGACGTTTCCCGAATAGCTAGGTTTTCAGTTTCAGCTGCAAGGTGCTCAAACAAAGCTTCGCGTGAACCAAACGCGATTTCGTGACGGCAGCGAAGCTCGCCAGCTGGCGGGGGAGAAAAGTGCACCGCAGCGACACCGAGTCTGCGGGCAACTTCCACATCAGAGTACAGGTTGTCACCGACGTGCAGATGATGCTCCGGCCTTACCCCCAAGCTCTTATGGGCGTGCAGAAATAGACCCCCAGATCGCTTGTTTTGCTTGACGTCGCAAGAAACAAATCCGTCCGGAACTAACTCGCGAACTCCCTTTGCTTGGAGGAGCCGAGCGACCATCGACGCAGGCATGTAGAAATCCGAAAGATAGATCGTTTTCTCCGCAGGATGGCGCTTTAAGAATTCAGAAATTTCCCGATCGACATACGAGCACTCAAGCTCCAGCGAAAGCTCGAATTCAACCAGCTCTTCCGCAAGCTCTGCCGCTACCTCGGAATCCGAAATGGCCAATACGGATTCTAGCCATTCTCGACAGACATCGAGTAAGCTATATTCGTCGTCATGGCCCGCAAGTGTTGATCGTCGTCCTACCTCTCGTTCCACCGCGAGCCGCTTACGGTAAAGCTCCCACTGATCGCTAGTCGCATTGGCGAGCCTGTCGTTAAATAGGAGAAAGACATGCTTCGCGACTGAAAGTTTTATTGCTTCCGGGTGGCACGTGCGCCTCAGAAGCGTATCCCAAATATCGACGCTTCGGAGCTTATACATTGGACGATCTAAACATTCTGCCGTGACTGTAGAATTGTGGATGCTATCGATGGAGTTAGGGAGCTAGGTACCGCCATAACCATTTGGGTTCTTCAATTGCCAACGCCAATGGTCGGCGCACATCTGCGTCAATGATCGCGTCGCTTTCCAACCAAACCTTGCTGCCGCCAGCGTCGGATCGGCATAACAGACGGCCACATCACCGACTCTGCGTTCGCCAATTGCATACGGAATTGACCTGCCGCTCACGGCCTCAAATGTCCGAACAACCTCCAGAACGCTGGCACCCTTGCCTGTTCCAAGATTGGCGGTCAGCAGGCCCGGCTCTTTCAGGTGGCTCAAAGCACATAGATGTCCGGATGCAAGGTCGACGACATGAATAAAGTCGCGGATTCCAGTGCCATCGGAGGTGTTATAGTCGTTGCCCCAAATCACCAGCTTCTCTCGTTTTCCAATTGCTACTTGCGCCACAAACGGTAGCAAGTTGTTGGGGGTTCCGCGCGGGTCTTCTCCGATAAGTCCACTTTCGTGCGCGCCGACCGGATTGAAATAGCGCAGAATCGCAATCCGCCAATCGTTCTCGGATTTATAGAGATCCTTCAACATTTCCTCGACGAAGAACTTTGTGCGACCGTACGGATTCGTCGGTCTGAGGGGATGTTTCTCGTCGAGCGGCAGATACGTCGGCATCCCGTAAACGGTCGCCGACGAGCTAAAGACAAGAGACTTTACGTTTGCCCGCTTCATGGCCGAAACAAGTCGCATCGTTCCCAAGACGTTGTTCTCATAGTAGGTCAAGGGGGCAACATTAGATTCAGCCACCGCCTTCAGTCCTGCCAGGTGAACAACCGCTGTCACCCCGCAAGCACGAAGGATCTCGTAAATCGCTTCTTCGTTTTGGATATCGGCGTGCCAAAAAGACACCGTTCGACCGGATAAAGATTTTACCCTCTCGAGAGAAGCTCTGCTACTGTTGGAGAGATTGTCGACCGCAACCACATCATGCCCGGCGTCAAGCAGCGCCATACAGACATGCGATCCAATGTAGCCAGTTCCCCCTGTTAACAAGATCATTTCGGAGATTCCGCATTGCTAAGCGTCTTCGATCGTAGCCGCCTTTTGATCTGACTCACGCTTGTACGACAACTAAGTAAGCCTATCAGCGCCTGCGCACGAGCGGAGGTTCTGCTTGAGCAATGAATTGAAACGATATACGAACGCAAGGGATTTTTTTGGGGAGCCGATTAGATCTGCTTGTATCTGCATCAATCGCAACGGGGGCGGGGTTTGATGTTGACGTCCAGACTTCGAAGAGTAGCGGACAAATACACTAGACTGACACAGGCCAAGGTTCCATTTCAGGATCTTGCCTGGAGTCTCTATCTGTTTATTTCACGTCTTGACACAGAACTCGCCGACTCCGGCGCTGAGCACGTTCTTTTCTTCTCTCGAGAGGGGAAGCTGCTCAAGGAGATGTTCGATCTCTATCAGAGGTCTGCATCGCCGTCTCGGTCTTCTGCGCGAGCCCACTATTTCGAGGTATCCCGGCGCTCGACATTTCTGCTCTCATGCGGGCCGTTGGAGGCCGAGAACTTTTTCAATCTATTCCGCCAGTACCGCAAGATCTCACTTGGTGATTTCATCAAGAGCCTTTCTCTGGAAGAGCACTTCGAAGAGCTGGTTGATGATCTCCGTCTGCCACGTGCTGCTCTCGAAGAGGTCTCGGGTGATCTCCCTACCGACCCTCGATTCAAGGCGTTGTTGAGATCGGAAAAATTTCGGCAGGCGTACTCTGATGGCAGGACGGAAGGTGGCAAGGCCTTTTCAAAATATCTCCTCGATACGTTTTCCGGCCAAATTCCGAATCGGCTACACGTCGTCGATATAGGCTGGAAAGGTACGATTCAGGACAACTTCTTTGCTTGGTTCGACCACGAATTCGAAGATGCCAAGATAGCGGGTTACTATCTCGGCCTCATTGCCGCAGGCAATGCCAATCCGCGCAATCAAAAGAAGGGGTTATTGTTTTCATACGAGAATCGGTCGGCGCCTGGCTTCCGGATCTTCAACGAGAACCGTTCCCTTTTCGAAGTCGCCTTGCCGGCTGATCACGGCGCCCCGCGCCAATATGTGATGGGTCCAGACGGAACCTGCCGCGTCTTGTATGACTGCTTTCGAGAACGTCAGATGATCGACCAAATTATCTGGCCGATCTCTCGCGCCATACTGGCAAACTTCAAGCTCATTCAGAATCTGCAGGAAAATGCAAGACTGTCGTTGGCACAAATCGCGGAGCTGGCAGCTCACTTCCACAAACGCCTTGTCTTTCGCCCGACCGCAGAAGAGATAGAGTGGATAGAAACCGTCTCACATTTCGAGAACTTTGGAGTGTTCCAAGAATCGAGATTTGTCCGAGATAGAAAAATGGGCCTTGCCGAAAGGTTCAAGTATACTTGGCAACTGGTAAGTCGCCGCCAGCTTGGCGAGGGAGGCTTCTGGCCTTGGCTCGCCATTCGCCAACAAGCACTGCCAGGAATGAGTTTCTTATACCGCTGCTACAGAAGCCAGCGGATGAGCTTCGGAAAGTAGTTGCGTTTGCATCAATTCATCACATGAAAATTTGCTTTTTGGCCGGATCGCTGGCAATCAGCGGGGGCACATATGTTATCTTCCAGCACGCAGCGCATCTTGTGGCGTGCGGACATCACGTTACCATTGCGGCGCAAGAGCCGTTCTCTGATGATACCATATCGTGGCATGATGCTGCCCGGTCATTGAATTGCATAAGCATCGAACAGGCGCGCAGGCACGAATTTGACGTGGTCATTGCAACCTGGTGGAAAACCGCCTTGGCGCTTCCAGGCTTCAACGCGGCGCGCTACGCTTACTTTGTTCAATCGATTGAGTCGAGATTCTACCCAACTGATGAGGGCCCCTTACGTCGCCTGATAGACGCGACGTATCGTTTGCCCATTAACTTCGTGACCGAAGCGCGTTGGATTAAGGATCACCTGGCCGATTTCGGACAGAGCGCATCCCTTGTCCGGAACGGCATTCGCAAGGACATCTATTCGCATGATGTAGAGCCCATCGAAGAGCGAACGGAAGGCTCTCCTCGCATTTTAGTTGAGGGGCACTTTCGCGTCTCATTCAAGAATACTGCTCTTGCCATTTCTCTGGCGCGCAGAGCGGGCGCGAACGATGTCTGGCTGTTGACTGGGTCGCCAATAAACTGGGTGCCTGGGGTCCGGCGCATTTTTTCGCAGGTTCCCATCGATGCAGCAGCGCGGGTTTACCGGTCGTGCGACGTGTTAGTGAAGCTGAGTACAGTAGAAGGAATGTTTGGGCCGCCTTTGGAAATGTTCCACTGCGGTGGCACAGCAATCGTCTTAGATGTGTCTGGCCATGAAGAATATATTCGACACATGGAAAATGCGATTGTTGTGCCCATGCGCGATCACGCAGCAGCGCTCGACGCAATATCTTCTATAATCCGCGATGGGAAACTGCTTCGTTCACTCAAGGAAGGAGCTAAAGCCACCGCCGCTCGATGGCCTTCATGGGTCGAGTCATCGACTCAATTCGAGCGCTGGGTTGCATCCTTGGAGCGTGCTCCTGAAAGCAACCGCTCCGAGGTAACTGAGCTCGTTAAGACGGCATTCCAAGAATACGATCGGGACGAAAGAAGACGGCTAGCAGCCAACCACTGGATTAGGTGGCGTTATCGTGCCTACGCGCGACTTGCACGGCTTCCTCCTCGAGCGCTCTCGTTGCTAGAGAACTTGAACGCAATCCTCGAGGTCTGCTTGCTGTCTCGCGAAATCCGATAAACGAGCGGACGGGACGCGTTTCAGAATTGCAACAGTCAAGTGGCTTCCTCGTGCCGATCCATGCGCAAGTGGGCCCGCAATTGCAACTAAGGGATTGACGCGGCATAGCTGACGGCCTAGCTATGCCTATTCAGGGTTGTGCTGAGGTACTTGGAAGGTGGGCAGGCGGCAAAACAACGATTGCGTGTCAACGCGGTCGCCCCGAATCGTTTTTCTGGCAAATGATACAGCCTTCTTTTTTCGGCATTTTGTTCCGGCAATAGAAGCGGGGTTAGAGCTTCAATCAAGGATAGTGGCGTTACTTCCGGAGCCGCCTGACGCGGATACGCGCGAACGCTTTAGCGGCGTCGAGGTGATAACCACGCCGCTGGTCCAGAGAGGTGATTCTGCCTGGGCTTTAGCGGGCAAGGTTCTTTGGCTTGTCTCAACATTGCGTCGCGTCGACCCAGATATCATTGTCGGATATTCGTTGCGCTCAATAATTGCGCTCGCCATAGCGTTTCCGAGGTTGCGCGCCAAGCGCCTCGTTTTTGCTGTGACCGGACTTGGTCTGATCGAACTCCTCGAAAATAGAAAAGGGAAGGTCTGTCGATCTATCTTTTATTTCTTGATGAGATGTCTTAACCGATCCTCAAGAGCTTGGTTCATTTTCGAAAACCACTCTGATGCTACCCGAATCGGTATTCCTGCTACGAGGAGAGCTCGACACGTCATACTCATGGGAGCTGGGGTTGATCCCACCGAATTTCAACCAAAACCTCAGCCACCGCCCTCGGCTCTACGACTTGCAACGGTCAGCCGTCTCGTGTGGTCAAAGGGAGTGGACCTTGCCGTCGAAGCAGTGTCGGCTCTGGTGGAAGCAGGTTATAACGTTTCGCTAGACGTCTATGGCGGCCCCGATCTAGCAAATCCGCGGTCAATTGGCGAAGCCACGATAACTAAGTGGACTTCAAATGCGGGTGTACATTATCGGGGGCACGTAAAAGACGTGGCTCGAGTTTGGCACGAGCATCATGTTGGAGTCTTTCCAAGTCGGGGGGGCGAAGGCCTGCCGCGTGCTTTGCTGGAGGCGGCGGCTTGTGGTCGGCCATCAATTGTTGCGCGTGTACCCGGATGCGAAGACTTCATCCGAGACGGTATCGAAGGTTTCGTAATCCAGCCGAACTCAGTCGAACACCTCAAATTAGCCATCAAGCGCTTTCTCCAAGAACCTGATCTGATCACGAGTTTCGGGAAGGCTAGCCGTCAAAGAGTCTTGCAAACGGCGACAAGTTCGATTGTAACGCGGCAATACAAGTCTCTGTTTAGCTTCGAGGCCAAACAGGCCATGAAATCTCAGGCCGCGGACGCTGATGTCAGTGCCCACTACGAAACAGTCCTCAGAAAAGAGTACGCAAGCCTGCCTGATCTTGCTTTACCTTGCACACTGTGCAGTAGCGCCCAGACATCGGCGTCCCGGAATACTGATCGTCCGTTAGGGTAAGGCTTGCGACGCAGCCCGCCCTCGTGAGGTATTGCAACGCGCGGAGTGGCTGCTGGTTAGCGGCCTAGGCTGCGATCTTGACAGGTCATCGAGAACGAAGAACAGGGATTGGTTGAGCAGTTCATCGCGTATCGGGCCTTTGAAGCTCTCGATAAGACCGTTCTGCATCGGCTTTCTCGCGCTGCAGTTGCCCACCTGCAATGCCGACCGCCATAAGGTAGAGCCACCCTTGATAAAAATCAAATAGGTGCGAGTTAGCCAGCGAGCTCACAAGATTTTGCACGACCGCGACGAGGCCGATCCAAGCAAACGGACTTCCGTTCAATACCCCGACTCCATCTCGGAAGAGCCACAAATGTGCTCCCCAGATTGCGTAGAGCAGAAGGCATCCCACCATGCCCCACTGGATCGTTACGGCAAGTGTCTGGTTATGCGGATTGTCGACCACTTTCGCCATGATACCAGTCTTTCCGGCAGCTTCAGCGGAGAACAATCCTCTAGTCGAACCTGTGCCGTGGCCGAGGATTGGCGCGGAGCGGACAAAGGCAATCGACTTGCGCCAGAACTCAAGCCGCTCTGCACCTCCGGCCGGGTACCCATCGACGGTAATGGCGTTGGCTTGAAAGGCGTCCGTTTCCTTCAAAAGGCGCGATACCTTTGACTGAAGGTTGGGGGATATCGCCCAGAGCCCAGCTGTGAGTATGCAGATTCCGGCAATGGGAAACAATGACAGCCATCCTCGTGTATAGCGCACTAGGAGAACGCCAAGCATGGCCGGTATGTAAAGCAATGCTGTTCTCGCGATGTTGACGAAGGCAAGGTTGGCAAAGAAAGCGGCCGAGACGGCAACCAACGCGATTGCTTTGTCTCGTTGCCGGCTGCGGAGGGATTCAGCTGCCAGTCCGAGGAAGACTACGGCTATGAGGGCAAAGGCCTGACTCTGGTCGATATAGTTCTTCAGCGGAACGCCAGGCCACTTCGCTCCCATTGATGCGCGGACATCTGGCCAAAGGAACACAAAATATGAAAACGCAAGAAGCACCAGATTAGAAGCAAAAAGCGACGAAGACCAGTGTTGCGCGAGACGTCTTCTGGAAATGCAAAAAAAACGGCAACAGCCAAAGCAGTTTCAGTACTTTTTCAAGCGCGTGCAGTCGGTCGGACCAGGGAACCCCACTAGCCCAGGCAGTCCCGACCACAGCCAGCCCAACGAGTGCGATCGGAAGGCTGCAGGCGGGACGTTTCAGTTCCGCGGCCATCGCACGAGGTCCGTGCGTTATCAACATCATCAGAAGGATGGCCACCACAAGGGCCGTTGTGACCGTCGTCGACCAGGGAAGCGCAACAGCTAAGGCTACGATGAAGAAATCGATTAACCCAATCCGCACAAGTTGTGCGCGGGGCGCCTCCGAGCCGTTCCAAACCAGAAGGAGAAGCCGTAGCCATTCGGTCAGCCAAATTGCACCTAGCTTTTTCAGGAGAGCTTGTGAGACACCTTGGTGCCCAAACTTTCTAAGTACCTGTTGATCTGTGTTAGGAGCAGGTTGGCGAAATGAGTCCATCAAGATGGTCTTGCCTTTTTGTAATCGCTGGAGCAGCGTCCTGGGAGCTACGCGGAATGTTGTCCCATTTGGGAGTGTCCGGAGGCGCTCCGTCGAGCGGCTTCCATGTCGATCGCGAATTGCACGACTGCCTCCACGGCCCTCCATCTTGTGCTGGCGTTTGCCGGCTCCTGCAGCGGTGCGGACATGCGATCAAAAGTGCTCGCAAGAGGATTTTCGGACCTCGCCGTCGGGTCGCCAGTTTTCGTCGGGGCCATGGTCGGTGTCAATGGGGCGATGTGGGCCATGCGCTGGGCCACGCATCCTGAACCGAGCCAATCATGGCGATCGGGTCGAAGCGGTCGACCGAACGGAGACGACGCCTGCCTGTCAATCGGCTCCCAAATTTGACCCCCGTATTGCCTCACCTGCGAACGTTACCCTGATGGTGCCATTGCGACTGACGACGCGATGACGGTTGATCGACCGCGCCAGGTGGTTTTCCCGGCTTGCTCGACGAGAGGGGCTGTGGGCGGGTCGGGCCCTACATAGCCCGAGCCGTCTACAACCCCGGGCAATGGGGCAGCGGTCGGGGCGCCGCCGAGCGGCGCCTCGGCGACCAGCTGTTCGGCAGCCTTTCGTCTAAGCGCCCTCAGTAGACGCTGCACGATCGAATGCTGTCTCGTCCCGAACTCCTCAGGGTATTTCTCGCTCAGCCGGCCGACGATGGCGAGTGCCGTCAGCTGCGGCTGTGCGGCTAACCAGTTCTCGATCATAGCAATATGTGGGTCGAGCTTGGACGGCATGCGAACCCTGGTCTTATAAGGTCGACGGGATCGCCGGTGCGTGGCACGCGGCTCGCCGACTTTCATCGTCGTGCCGAGCGTCTTCGCAAAAGTCGCTGCGGTCGTCGGTGCGGTGCGTTGTAGGCTGCGCGACTGTCCGGCACGACGGTCGACACGATTGCCGAGTTCCTCCTGGGTTGCGCGAATCTCGGCCAAGAGCGCGACAGGATCGAGCGAGCGATACTGATCGCGCAGCCGCGTCTTCACGGCCGCGGTCACCCTGGGATGCGCCAGCGCGCGCTGGTAGGGCGTCAACGGAGCATGGTAGCGCTTGATCACTTTCGCCCCTTCGCGACGCTTCTCCTTCAGCTTGAACGACGGCTGGAAGAAGTTGACGTAGAGCCGTGCCGCCGCATAGAGGCGGCTCATCGCGCGCGCCGTCTCGAGGCCGTCGAAGCGGCCGTAGCCCATCAGGCGACGGACAACGGCACCATTCTTCTGCTCGACAAACGCTTGATCGTTCTTCTTGTACGCACGCGAGCGTGTCACTTCGAGCTTCTGTTCGCGACACCATGGCACGACGACATCGTTCATGAAGGCGCTGTCGTTGTCGAAGTCGACGCCGCGCAAAAGCCAGGGAAACAGGCTCTGCGCGTGTTTCATCGCCTCGACTACCAGCGAGCCATCCCGCGTCACCAGCGGCAGGCACTCCGTCCAGCCCGTGGCGATATCGACCATCGTCAGGGTCTGGATGAACGAGCCAGCAACTGACGTGCCGCCATGGGCTACCATGTCGACCTCGCAGAAGCCCGGCGGCGGGCTGTTCCAGTCATTGAACGTCCGGATCGGGACCTCGCGCCGGATGGCCCAATAGAACCCTGCACGTCGCCGCCTACCTCCGCTCGCCGCGACCTTTACGTCTATCAGCAGGCGGTCGATGGTTGCGGCGCTGATGGCCAGAACGCGATCACGATCCGCCTGGCCAAGCCGCAATCGGCCATGTTGCTCGAGTGCCGCGAGCAAGGTCGGGATCATCACCTTGAGCCGCTTGCCACACACCCGACCCGACGCCTCCCACAGCGCCGTCAGCGCGTCCTTGATCGTCGCGCCATATCTGCGTCTGCGTTCTCGCGGTGCCTCGACCGCGCCTGGCGCAACCCGCTCGTGTTGCCGGAGTGCGCGCACCGCATGCTTGCGATGCCAGCCCGTCGTCGCGCATAGCGCGTCGAGGATCCGTCCCTTCTCCATTCGATTGGCCGACCGGTAACGCTCCGTCACCGCCGACACCACCTCGCGCCGCGCGCCCATGCTGATCCTTCCCGCCATCGACGACACCGACCCGATTCGGTGGCGCCGCCCCAGTCATCGGCGAGAAGTTGTCCAGTAACATTCAAGATGAGGCAATGCGCTTTGGCGACAACGCCAGCACGATCGCCCTGCTGAAAGCGCAAGGGCCGTAGATCGCTTTGCGGCAACGGTGGGCGTGGGTAGCGAGCGCTTCGCTTACCCGAAGGATTCCAGGAGGCCGCGGCCCCGCGCCAACGATCGGGGCCGGCGGCCCGCTTCAACCACGGATCCGCCCCCAGCCGTGGGGGGCTTGGGAGGAATCGGGGGTTTAGTAAACGGGCACGCCCCGTGGCGACCAGGAGGCACACACATGCGCGGGTCGCGTCTAGGAGGTAGGACACCGCCGCGCACATAAGCGAGCGGTCTTTTCTCGAATTGCAGACGCCTACCGAATGACAGCCGATGACCGACGGTTGCCGGAGGGACTTTTGTCTTGCCAAGTGGTCGCCGTATTGGTCTGCGCTAGAGGACGCAACTCGCTCGTTTCGTGCCTGAAGGCGACGCCTTCCGCGGCGTTTTCGGTTTGAGCCAGGCTTGGGCCTCGTCCGAGCGGGTTGATGTCCCCAATGCACGCGCCCGCTCATTTTCGATCCGGCAGCTGCGATCTCTTTTGGGGAGGTTCCGGTGCAGCCTCAGAAAATTGACGCGGAACCGGAACTCGAGCACCGTTCCTATCGTAATAGACCGCGGGTTTTTTCCCAAATTTGCTCTCGAGCGGAGCATAGATCACTCGGATGGCTGGATAGATATCCATAACAAGGGCGATGGCAGGCGAATGCACTATGCCAGCCTCTACAGACTCAACTCTTGCTCCTTCAACTTGGGGAGGGCGCCACCCCTCTTTCACTTTATAAGCCAGCCTACGGGCTTCAAACAGCGTATCCTTCGGGATCTCTGGCCAATGGAGTTCCATGAAGCCGATTTGCTGGTTCTTCGTTAAACCGATTAGCAATCGTGAGTCAAAGATTGGGATCCCTTCGATTTGGCGGGATGCGGTAACCATTCTTCTTCCAGCCGTCTCCTTCTCCAACACGACACGGCCCGTCGAACGATCAACCTGCCCTACTTGAGTCGATTCTTTTAAAACGTGTTTTTCGGCGACTTCAGATAACGGAATATCAAGGCCCTGAAACACAGCACCTACTACGTTGGTCAGTTCATCGTCTGGTCCTTCAAATACACCTGCTGGTTTGCCTATCCCGAAGCGAATGTCCTGCACAAAGTAGGTGCGACTATCCAAGCGCCGGCTGAAAAGAATGTTCTTTGAGCGGAGGCCGACTACATTGGCGTTTGACCCAATCGTCGCATCCGGCTCTGGCTGTAAATGAAGAATGTTCTTGGCAATGGACTTGATGCGATCGACTTCCGCTACATTCGAATACTGGTCCATTCCTGGATCCTGTGACATTGCCAATCTGTAAGTTGAAATCATCAAGGCGGCGGCGACCAGCCAGAAGCTTGCTTTCGACAGTTTCATGGCACACCCCAAACGCGATTAGTTGCAAACCCATCTCCACGCGAACCAGTTTGGCGTAGGGTTTCCAAAGCCACTGGTTATGAATTCGTTTTCCCGCCTGTTGATCGCATCATCGCGGTCGTTGCCAGACGCAAGAGCGACAGCGCATACCTGAGGCTGGACATCGATTAGTCCAGTCGTCATCCACGCGTCTCCGACGCTGAGTTGGGGGTAGAAGAAGAATGTCCCAAGGGGATCTGGTAGGTTGACACCTGTGGTATAGGCAGCGAACTGACTTCCCCGGTTGGAACTATCGAAGGTATCGTGGTTGACGTCTCCAGAGTGCCCCGTCGCCATGTGCAAGCCCCGAAAGGATGCGAACCATTCGCCGACGAGAGAGGGTAGGTCCATCGGACAGCTGGCATCGATGAACATGAATTGGAGCCTGCCGCCGGTGTTACCCCATCTAGAGCTGGTTCCTATGCGGGTGACATCAGGCTTTCCAAAAGTTCCGCAAGTAGCAATGAAGTCTCCAGTACCCGACGTAGGGGGATTCTGGCAGATACCGTGACCACTGAAGAAGTAAACCTCCGGAAGGTCACTCCCGCCCTGTGGCTCGGTATCGTTGGTGCCGCTGGTGCCGTCTCGAAAGTCAGAACCCCAAACGTCGCCATTCTCCCATCTTGAGACAACGGAGAAACCGGCCAAGTTATACCAACCTTGAAAGTTCCTCGCTTCCGGGACTGAGAGGGGGAGGTCAGCCCCTCCGCAACTGGCGGGGTAATTGCTGACCCCGCCAGTAGAGTACCGAAGCTGAGCGTGCAATGAAACGGGCCAAAAAACGATGACCAGAAAAAGGATAGATCTTAGAGAAGATTGACTCATGGCCAGGCCTCCACCGCGGCCGCCATACGGTCGACCTCTAGGCATTGCCTGCTTCACCTATACGCGAATTCGCGTGTGACGCAAAACCTCAGCTATCGCCGCGGCGTTAGTCGAGGGTCCTGTTCGGTGGCCGGGCGCCTCATTTGCGCTGTTCAATCACCCGCTCGATCTAGTCCTGGGATACGTGCTGCCGCCCGATAGGCGCCGCGAGCAACTAACTAGTTGACGGCGGGGGTGAGCAGCTCGTCGGCGTCATTCGTTGCCGCTCTAAACGAACGGGGTTCAGGAAAGCAAAAATATAAAACAACGATTGGGTGTTTTATATCCAATGGTGGGAACCTGCGCCTGCGCTGGTGAACTAGCGAAACTCGTGCCAGTCAGAATTAACGGCAGTGGTGCCGCCAGAACGGGACCGAAATTCATCGCGTCCTCCTCTTTGCGGTGGCAATGTCACACTACCACCGCAGCGATCAGAGAAAAGGCAGAACAGCTGCCTGAGCCCGTCATGACATTGCGTTCATTACCCGTTGCAGCGCCGGATGCTGGCGGTTCTTGACCTTTATCCAATCTGGCGAGCGGCCCCACGGTAACGGCTGTCAGCGCGCTTGGACACAAGCCACGCGAGTCCCATCAGGCATGCATGCCTGAACAAGTCAGGACCGATCTCGCCCTGTTCGAAGGCGCAGAGGAAAATGCCATCCACTCGGCGAGCGAGAAGCCGGGCCAGGCTCGCCTTGCGCATGCTGAGTGGCAGCTGCCGGATATCGTCACCGTCGCTCACGAGCATGTCGAAGGCGTAGAATTGCACTTCCTCGTCGTGCCGGCGCGAGTGAAGGCCATCGAAATCCGATATGCCATTTACGCCGAGCAGCACGGCTTCACCATCAATCACAAACGAGTTCAGGCGATTTCGCAGGGCAGCCTCTACAATGAACGGGAAGCGGTGGCTCCAATCGTACCCTTTGCGGTTGAATAGCCGAACGCGCATGCGCGCATGCTTGATCCAGATCAACTTGACGGCCGAAAAACCCGGCGCCCCTTTCACGATGACGCGGATCGACTGGACCCATACTCTGTCCATTGCCGCCACGCTGGCCTTAGCGTTCAGCGCGATCAGCATCCTGTTGTTCGCCGTGTAGGCCGCCTCAGTTGTCGGCCTCTTTCATTCGCGCTTCCGCCAGGCTTCGATGCGGCAGAACGTTAGTCTACCCCTGTCTTTTCCCGGACAGAAAATCGATCCCTCAAAGCTCTGAAGGCGCTGTGTGACCGAGGGGAAATCGATGCGCCGGTACTATTTCGACGTCCGCGAGGACGACAATTTGCAAACCGACGATGAAGGTCGCGATTTTTCCTCCTTTGCGGCCGCGCAGGGCGAAGCCACCGTGTCTCTGGCTGAGCTGGCCTTGGGTACGATGGCCAAACATGGCGCGGACCACCGGATGAGCATCGAAGTCCGGGACGAGCGGGGGCCAGTCCAGACGGTGAAGTGGTTCGAGATTGAGCGGCTAGCTTAGATCGGGCTTGAAGCCCGCCGGCATTGCGGGGACGTCGTCGGGATCGGCCGAATTTCTATTGCAGTCGGGGCAAGGTGCGCCGGCGCCGCCGCAACCACACGCCCTTTCTCCCAAGAACGGCCGCTCGAGGTGATTTTCACAAACCCAGCGAGTGTTGTCGCACCGAGGACAGTACCGCATCGAATTTCCCGCTCTAGCCAAGGAAAAGCAATGTCGGCGCAGTCATTGCGTTCGCGTTCCAGGCGACGAAAAAGCGCTTGCTGCCGACGTGTATTCATAAATGCATAAATGTCAGCTTCTGACGGCCAAGCGGAAATCTTGCGATCAGTCAGAGTATTACCGCTCGTGACCCTAAGCGGCCATCGAATGCCCAATGCAGGGAATATATCGGGCGAACTGTCGGATACCCGACTATTGTCGCACAATTAATTCGCTATTGGCCGCTTGTGCGCCCATGGTGGGTCTATTGCCGAAATTGTCCTCAGGTATCGGTGACAGAGAGCGTTGAAGCTCCCGCCTGAATTTTTGTGCTGGAGCTAATGTGGCCGCTGAAAATCATCTTTTAAGTTTGCTCGATTCTTCGACGCTAACCCTATTGAAACCTCACATGAGGACAATGACTGTCGAGCATGGTGAGTTGCTTCATGGCTCCTCATCGGACATCGAATTCGCCTACTTCCCGCAATCCACTATCATCTCGGTCCTCGCACGCACCGAACAGGGCGGGAGCGCCGAGACTTCCATCGTTGGCCGAGAGGGAATGATCGGTTCGTCTTCGATCCACGGCATTATGACTTCATTTGCCGAGTGCGTCGTTCAAGTCAGAGGCGAAACTGTGCGCGTCCCGGCGTCGGAAATCCACCGCATCGGGAAAGACAGCGAAAGTTTCCGAAAGATTATTGCGCTGTTCGATTTGTCCCTGCTCGCACAAGCGCAGCAATCGACTGCCTGCCAGGCACTTCATCACGTTGAGAGTCGCGCAGCAAGGTGGCTTCTCCAGTGCAGTAAACGGTTGGGAAGCAATGACATCCGGCTGACGCAGGAATTTTTCGGACAGATGCTTGGCGTCCAGCGAACCACCATCAATCTGGTCGAGCGCACCCTCCAACAAGCCGGCCTTATTCAAATCGGCAGGGGGCGCATCTCCATTCTGGACATCGAAAGCCTCCATGCAGTCGCCTGCGATTGTTACGATCGGATAGAGCAGCGCTACGATGAACTTCTCGGTCCCCTCAAGCCAAACTCCCTTTGATCTTGGAACTATCCGCCGTAAATGGCCATGCACGAGCCACGACGGGCTCGTTGCCACTG
Source organism: Bradyrhizobium sp. AZCC 1578 (assembly GCF_036924675.1). Taxonomy (NCBI): domain Bacteria; kingdom Pseudomonadati; phylum Pseudomonadota; class Alphaproteobacteria; order Hyphomicrobiales; family Nitrobacteraceae; genus Bradyrhizobium; species Bradyrhizobium sp. AZCC 1578. The sequence goes on along the minus strand of NZ_JAZHRZ010000001.1, from coordinate 2,526,644 downwards.
TCCTATGTCCTGAATTGGTCCTGTCGGATACCTTACAGACGCCAACATCGTTTTTGGTATATTTTTAACGCGGGGATAGCTCGCTGGGAGGCAGGGATAGCTCACCGGGAGAGTGTCCATGCGCGGAAGTGGATTACCTCAACTGTTGCCGACCGAACGTCCTCGCTGCCCGACGTGTCGCGAATGCATGGATTTGCAGCGTGTAGACCCTGGCATGAGAGGATTCGAGAACCGCGTCTTCGAGTGCGGCAGGTGCTACACGATGAAAGCCGTTCCTGCGGCGATTGGTCGAACGAAATCTCGTAGCGCCAAGTCGGCCGAAAGTCGATTGCTCAGCCAAGGAGAACTCTAACAACCGGGCCGAAACCGGCTCGTACATCAGCGAGTGGCTACCTCGCCCAGACTGCAACCGCCGAAGTAGGAACGTTCATCAAGGCCGGCGGTCGCGGTTTCCAAAGGAGTCTGACGGATGCCCAGATTTTTCATTCATTCACGAGGTGGCGGGGAGATTGTCCGGGATGTTGAGGGCCAAGAGTTGCCCGGCTTGGAAGCGGCCCAAGCGGCGGCGACTACTACTGTCCGAGAACTCTTGGCCGACGGGATCAAGCACGCAACGGGCCTGCCGTTGGAGAGCGTGATTATCGCGGATGAAAGAGGGAAAGAACTTATGACTATCCGGGCAAAGGATATTTTGCCGGAGGCGTTGAAGTAAGGCCGCCTGGCGGCGTCACTTTCATTTCGCGAACGATCCGATGTCGCCTATTGGCCCATAGCCGCACATCGAGTGGAGACCCCGCAACGTCCGCTGTTAGAGCGATTGTGTTGCAAAAGTCGATTTTCGCCGATGACCAAAATTCTGCGGGCCGTGGACGCGACTTTCGTGTACAAGATGTGAGGGACCTCACGGCCTCATGCAAAATTCACAGGCGACTTCGGTAACGCGATTGAGGTCATACGAATCAGCGATCGCTCGCTGCTTAGTGTTTTCGCGAAAAATCTTGAGTCCTGCAACTTTCGACTTTTGCAACACAATCAGAGCGAGACCGGACGCGACGCGGCTCGACCTTTACCGCTGCTTTTGACCGATTGTGTTGAAAAAGTCCTTTTTCGCTGATGACTGAAAATTCTCAGGACCGCTGGTGCGTCTCTCTCGCTGCGAGGTGAGGGACCACATCAATTGCCGCAAAAACGATCGCTGGAGCTCGTATCGATTCTACAGAGCCTTGCAGCGGCTGAAATCGCCAATGCGCTACATTTGCGAGATTTTCGGAGCCCCGCGATTTTCGAGTTTTTCAACACAATCGACCCAAATCGGACATCCCGAAATGCTGACGCTCGTTCGCGGCAGTGCCACGGCCTGAGATAAACGCCTCGTAAAAGTAAAAGGCCCCGTCGAATGGCCCGCTCAAGCCGCGGTTCCATCCCGCGTGAATTCAGCGGCATGCAACTTGATGAAGTCGTACATGCTGATCGGCTTCTGGCCGGTGAGCTTGAACAGGTCGTCGGTCATACGGTCGTAGCGGCCCTGCTTGTTCAGCTCCGTCATCACGGAAAGGTGCTTGACGATGTGCGCGGGCACGCCAGCGCCCAGAAGCTTTTCGCTCCAGTCGGAGAGTGGCACGTCGCGATAGTGGATGGTCCGACCCAGCGCCTCGGAGAACACGCGCGCGTAGTGCTCCAGATCTGCCGATTCAAAGCCGGTCAGATTGTAGATCTGGCCGATGTGCGGCGTGGGATCCTCGAGGACGACCGATACGGCGCGCGCCACGTCCACAGCCGAAATCGGTGAGGTTTTGCCGTCGCCCATTGGCAACGCCAGTTCGTCGGCGTCCCGCACGCTCGGGGCAGCGAAAAGGCGGAAGAACCCTTCGAGGAAGACCGTGGGCCGCATGGTGACGACCGGGAGGCCCGACCAGGACAAAGCCTGTTCAGCCAGCCAGTGCAGCTTGTGCTGCGGGCTGTCGGTGCTCTCGGTGATGCTCATCTGCGTAACGGTCATCTGAGACATGTTCACGAACGCTTCGACGCCGTGATGGCGCGCCACGGCGGCGGTGTTGACCGTGGCCGTCAGGTAATCGGCCGAAACCGACATGCCGAAATAGACACTCGCGCAACCTTCGATCGCGCGGTGCATCGCGGTGAGGTCAGTCAGGTCGCCTTGCATGACCTCGGCGCCGAGCTGGCGCAGGGCCTCAGCGCGTTCATCCTCGCGGCGCACGAGGGCGCGCACCTTGCGCTGTTTGGCGAGCAGCATTTCGGTGAGATTGCGGCCGATGGAACCGACAGCGCCACCCGCGCCGGTCACCAGGATCGGACTAGCATGCGACGATTGCGTAGTCATTTTAATTGCCTCTGGATGAGTTCAGATTGCGGGACGATCGCCGGGTTACAGGACGACTCGATAGGGCTCTCCTGGTCGAGAACCGGGCGAGCCGAGTAACAAAAAGACATGTGATGCGGCACGGCCCAGCATCAAGACTATGTCATTGACCCTTCCGCTTTTGACCCCATCGTGGACAGTTCAGAAATGCTGATGTGCACCATGGCACCGGACCCCATTTCGTAACGCGCAAATCCATGCTGTAATCATGTTCTTCGTGAGCTACGGGCGGCGCAGCCCTAAGCCTCGGAGAAAACAATGCGACGACGCAATTTCCAACAACGGGGTTAGGAGATGCGACAATGAAAAAAACACGCTGATCAGTCTCAGTGTTTCGGTATCGATCGCCGTTTTGGCGGCTGGTGTCGCAATTTCCGCGCAGGACAAATACACTGTGCAAGTACCGAATGGCCTCGGGTTCTCTGAGTTTAGGGGATACGAGGACTGGCCAGTGATCGCGATGAGCGAGAGCGGAGGCAAGATCGCTGTGATCGTGGGAAATCCGGTAATGATCGACGCCTATAAGGAAGGCGTGCCCGGTAATGGCAAGCCTTTCCCAGACGGCGCCAAGATGGCGAAAATTCATTGGAACCCGAAAATACAAGAGACGTATCCCGGTCAGCCAACGGTGCCAGGTACCCAGCTTGACGCTGGTTTCATGGTGAAGGACAGCAAGAGGTTCGCGGACAGCGGCGGATGGGGATGGGCCGAGTTCAACTATGACGCGGCGTCCGATACGTTTAAGCCCGCTGCAGCGGACAATCCGCCGCAGGAAAACGACGCGAAGTGCGGGTTCTCGTGCCACTCGGTGGTGCAGAACCGCGACTACGTTTTCACGGATTACGGAAAGAGGTGAGTATCGTGACGGACGGTCGTAACGACTGCGCCGAATAATGGTGGATGTCCGCACCTGGCCCGTTTAAGACATGCCATTAAGCGCGGAAATGGTCCGCTTGTAGCGCCAGATCGGAAGAGATCGCCAGACCGTCAAAGCGACGCTTTTTGACCCGCAACTGACATTGGCTGACCGCTAACGCGCTCTCTTACCTCAGCAAGCGGGATAGTGGTCGGTCGGGCCGAAACGCCCTCATATAGCATCGCCCGATTCAACTCCTGAGACGCGCCACCGCGCGAGATCGGGCATATTGATCGAGAAGATCTCCTCGACTTCGAGACGCATGGTATCGTGGCATTCGCACGCTGCCGCCGCGAGCCGCAATCGGTCGATCTCGACTCGGCCTCGTTGATCAGACCTGATCGCCCCACGCGCGCGCAGATTGCGCATTAAGAGCGTCACCGTCGTTCGTCGTACACCGAGTATTTGCGAAAGCGCCTGCTGGGTGATCGGGAGTATGTCGTGGTCGATGCGGTCGCGAAGCTGGAGTAGCCAGCGAGCCATGCGGGCTTCGACCGGGTGCAGCGCATTGCAGGCCGAGCCGAGCTGGAACTGTACCAGCATCGCTCTGGTGTATTTCTGGACCGCGTGCCGGATCGCCGGGCTGCGGTTGAAAGCGGCGTGAAACCGCGACGCAGAGATCAGCGCGGCGGTGCCCGCCGCGCTGACGACTGCGGTAGCGGCGGACGGTGACGGCCCGAGCACCGAGAGCATGCCTACGGCCCCCTCGCGCCCGACTGCGGCTGTGGCAACCGTTTGTCCGTCCGCCATGTCGATCATCAACGAGATGGCCCCGCCATGAGGGAAGAAGACATACTCTATCGGCTCACCCGCGCGCGAAAGGACCGCGTCCTGATCGAGCGCGACCATCGCTAGCTCGGGCCTCAGAAAATCGAGGTCCGTCGCCGGCAGCGCTGCAAGAAGGCCGTTAGAAATTCCGCCGGGAGCCGTCACCGCGGGGAACCAGCGGTGAGGCATCCGCAGCCTGCTCCATTTGGAGCTTCGCGGAATGGCGGTCTCAACATAGGTTTATCCTCTACGCGCACCGATATTGAACTACGAGACACCTTCACTCGGAAAAACGGGCGTCGAGCTGCGCCATGCCGGCGTGCATCAACAACTTCCAAAACGCAATCTTCCGGCGCGAGTTGGATCGGTAGCCACCGCAGAGCCCGACACGACAGCCCTGAGAGCCTAGAGAGCGTGTGTAATTAATGCCGCCACCCGCCTATGGAAGCTACCAATCTGTCTGAACGCATCCTGCCGCTCTGATCCCTCAGGAAGCCGTTGCGCGGCTTCCCATAAGCTCGCTAACAACCTCGTCATGTCTTTCAATTCATCGGCCTCGGGCATTCCAACTGTGCGTCGGCTCAACGTTAAGTCCTCATTGTACGAACGGATAAATGTGAGCGCGGGGGGCCGCGCGGCGAGTAAAGGAAGAGAGAAGTGCAAATAGCAGTATCGATGCAAGTTGCCGCGCGGAAGCACTGACGCAGCAAAAGGTGCTCTCTTCACAAGCGTCGCGTAGCACCGATAGCCGTCTCCTACTCATGTTGAATATGAGGATCAGCCCGCGGTTGCGGCATACATACAAAGGAGTTCACTGCCTCATTGGGAATAGCTTTCCTTTCTGACGCGTTTCGCCAAAAACCGAGGGGCGTATGAAAGAGCCGCAACTCAATCCGCAAGTCCTGACCTCGCCCCTGCCGGTCCAACGCTCACCGCATATGACGAGGATCATGCCATCACCTACGTTCGACTGGTTGATGCTGATGCGAAAGGTGCCTAGGTAACGCTAGTGGGACAGCGCGCTCAAGATTTTCCGGTGCACCATGCGTTAACGCAACCGTTCCCCTCCGTTCTTTGTTTGTTGAGAGGAGGAGGAACACCATGCCCCCCGTATTCATCCTTTGGGCCGTCCCCACGATCATCGTGCTCGGTGGCGTCAGCTATTATTTTCTTCGTGTAGTGCACTAGCGTTGAACCATTCCGGCGATGCTGGTGCCCATCTATTTGATCGACGCCAGCACTGACGGGAAGCCCAGCGCGGCGCCCCCATTGCCCCGCGGCGCTGGGCCGCACAGTGCGGCAGGAGGTCAAAAGTGCCCATTTACCGACTATTGCAGAACGTTCCGTTGGGTCCCGACGAGGTAAAGCGGCTTGCCGATGCCTACGAACATACGTTGAGCGTTCTGTCCGTTAAAGACCGCAACGATCCTCTGGCCGAATTCATTGCCAAGAAAATAATCGAGATCGGTCAGACGGGCCTCAAAGACCCAGCGCAAATTTCGGCGCGCGCGATCGAAGAACTCGGACTTCCGTAAGGCGGCTTCAGTTGGCGGCCGCCTTCATTTCGAAATGTCGTCTGTTGGCCCAACTCGGACCTTCGGTGAGGTCCGCTATCGCGCCGCTATCAGGGGTACAGCGGACCTCATCGCCTAATCTGCGGCGCAGGTGAGTACAGTCGACAGCCACAGCGCGTTAACTTTTGTTGTAGAGCGGGCTGTCCGGTGCTGTGATTTCAGCGGTGGCCCTTTGTGGGTGAAGGGCTAGCCTCCAGGGGGTCTCAGCTTCGACGCCCCGGAGCTGGGGCTTTTGGTGCTAGAGGGCAGCTGAAAGGCCCACACGGGACGAGGGAGTTCTTCCCGTGCTGGCTTTACCACGGGAAGGGGCACTTGAAAGGCTCACACGGAAATGGGGGACGAGGGAGTTCTTCCCGTGGTTTCTTTATCACGGGAGGGCCTTTTGTTATGTCCACAGGCCCGCGCACGCATTGCCATTCCCTGCAAACGGCTGCTTGTTCACCTAACTGGGTGACGCACAGACCAGTTTGCCTGGCGCATTTGGGAGCCCACCCGGCCGGGCACGATGGAGCCTCGAACCAGGGTTTGCCTTCGAAAATACTAAGCGGGAAAACTGTCCAACACTCACGGAGAGGTTTGATAACCTGCGCCTGCGCTGATGAACTAGTGAAACTCGTGCTAGTCAGAATTAACAGCAGTGGTGCCGCCAGAACGGGAGCGAAATTCATCGCGTCCTCCTCTTTGCGGTTGCGGCTTCACACTACTACCTCAGCGATCAGAGAAAAGGCAGAACGACGGACATAGCTCGAGATTATCCAGCTCGGGTCGGTTAGAATCATCAATGGTCCGGCCGCGGCCTGTCATTGGCTTAGCACCGGATATTCGAAGGCAACGACTTCTGGATCGTTTCCTCGAACCAGGTTTCAGCGGCGTCCTTGGTGGCGAACACCTTGATGTGTTGGCATCACCGACCCGCTTTGCTGGTATCATCAGCGGTGATGTAGCCGCTTGTAAAAGGTTGCTTCGCAAGCACAGTATGCATTGTGGATTGCATTCTTCAAATGCGCGAGGTTCGCCGTGCCGAGAATGCCCAAGTACGCCAAAATCCAAAATGCCCGGAACCGCAGATCCCCGCCTTCTGCGGTGAGATTTTTCAACAGTCCTCTCGGAATATGGTTCTTGTCAGTAATATTTGTAACAGTCGGGGGAGCGGCTTTATCCGCTAGACAGGAGTGCTTGGCGTCGGCTCAGTCAGACATCGAGAGCTTCCGCCGTCTCTCCGAAGAACTTCTCGGGCGACGCGTGCGATTGATGCTCACGCTCCTAGAGTCTTCCAATGCCATCGACTTCGAGAGAGCGGTGCGATCAGACGCTTACGCAAGCTTCAAAGAGTTTGATGGTCAGAATTTGCGGACTCTCATAGTCCAGCAACAGAGGATCTCAGCGCGTTTCGACATATCTGATCAAACAGCCGATCGTTACATAAAGCTACTCACCTCTGAGGGCCCGCCAGGCAAAAATCTTGATTTTATTCTGAGAGAAGGAAACCGCCCTGGGACTATGGTAAGTGAAGCCGACGTGAAAGAGCCGCGGATAAATATTGCTCTTGGAATGAATCGTTACCTTTCGATTGCCGAAATTGAAGGAGGGTTGCAACTTGGGCCAGCGTGCTCGTTTTGGCGAATTGCGAGGCGCGCGTTTTTCGAAGATTACAAGACGGTTGTTGAAATTCCGAGGCAGCTTTCTGGCAAGTCACAGGCGAACTGATTTCGGGAAAGTACGGCAGGACGCCTACTCGTGATCTTGCCAGCGGTGGACCGCCTCGTTGAGCTTTTCCCGGTTGCACCGATCCTCGGGCTCCAACTGCATTACCGGCTCGTGAATCTCCACTGGGATAGTCAGCAGACTATCGAGCGGCTTTTCGACCCATTGGCACCATCGATCAAAGGCATGCATCAGGAAAGTGCCTCCCTTTACGCGTTCGATGGAGTGATGCTTGCGGTTCCTGCCTTGATCCAGTGTGGCGACCGGCCGCCGCTGTATGGCCGGTCGCGGTTCTTCGACACCAGGCCGTCGAGCCTAATCAGGCATGCGCGGCGGACTCCATACGGTCCAATTCGCCAAAATCGAAAATGAAAATGCCATCCACGCGGCGCGTCAGTACCCGCGCTTGGTTGTTCTTTCAAGGATGAGGAGGGAGCTGTCACAAAGTCTTCGCACCGCATTGCGAGCACGTCGCAGACATAAAGCTTAACTTCATCATTCTGCTAACGGCTGTGCAGGCTGTGCAGCCCATTGAAATCGGATCGGCTGTCAAGCCCGAGCAGGCCTGGCCATCGATGACATGGAAGCTTAGGGGTCTCGGCCGCGCTCGCCTTCACCCGTCGATTCTGCACGCCGCCGAGCCCTTTCAATCGCAGTCGGCGCTGTTGCCGCAGCAATCCCCACAGCAGTTTCCGTGTCGGCCGGAGCAGCAGCCGACCCGGTCTATGCTGCGATCGAGCGGCATAGGAGGGCTCAGGCGATCAGGCGATCCACCTGGCTGCGATCGACGAATTTGCCCGCCTTGAGAGGGCCTATGGCGTGCAGTCCGACTGCATCACGGAGAAGCCATGCCATGACGATAACGAGGCCTTCGGCCGCCTCATCGGAACGGCAGCTACGACGGCTGCCGGCCTGTTTGCCAAGGTAGACTACCTGCGCGAAATCGCTCGGCACCAGGCATGGTTGCTCGATGAGCGCGAGGGCACCGCGCTCGAACTGATCGAGAGCTTCGCCGGACCGATCAGGACCATTTGGGGACGCAGCAGTAGTTTTCCACAACCAAGGTTGCGCGCGCCTCCCGATGCGCGCAACCTTGTCTGCAGAGCCCCGACGTGCTGGTAGGCTGATCATGATCGACATCGTCAGAGATTGGAACGAGAATGAGGTGCGGCTTAGGCCCGGCACGTATTGGCATCTGTTTCGGTCGGGCGGGCTATTGAAGCACAATGCTCGGATGGGAAAGGGAGTTGTTTTCAGCGTCAGTTTTATTGCCGAGGCACCGGGAATGGAGAAGGCGGTCACACCGTTCTTCATGGGGCGATTTGATGATATCAAGGAGGCGCTTTGGGAAAATGTACGCACGAAGTCGTTTGCCGCGCTGCCTTCGCGGTTGAAAGCCTTCTATTGCTTCGAGAGCAGGGAGCTTGCCGAGCGCGCTCAGCGTGAATGGTTTGCAAGTCGAGAGCAGGGTGATCGCGAACTGCTCGAGCTTCGAATTTCGGAGGATGCCATTATCCATCGGTGTGATGCGATGTGGTTGGAGACGAGCCAGGATCAATGGCCGTTGAGTGCGGACCGGTATTGGAAGGGTGAAATGACAGCAGCGCCCTTTCCCGAGGTGCTGGTTCACGGCGGGTTCTATTTTCCCGGCTGGGAGCAGTTTCCGATCGCCTTTTAGTGGCTTGGCGAAGATCCTTCGCCTTGCATGCCGAGGATGTCGAGGGCGTAAGACTGCCCTGTGGCAAGCTAATCAGCGCCTTTCCATATCTGCGATCCGTCAGTGCCGCTCGCGGCCGTTCTTGGTCTTGGGCCGGCCAGGCTTCCTTCGCTTGTTCTTTAGCGTTGGCTTGGTTAGCGCGACGTGGTTGGACGCTATCAATCTGGTTTTGATCTCTCGGATCACCTCGTCCAAGCTATCGAGATGCATGGCTGTTTCACGAGCCAAAGCTTTATCCGAAAGCGTCACCCAAGCTCCGGTTCCGGTTCCCCATGAAGCAGGTATCAGCAGATAATCCTTAACGGCTTTGTTGAATTCGTTTAGCCGAAGTACGACAAGAACCCCGGCGGATACTTTCCCGCGGTAGGCTCTCCAGTGCGGGGATTCATTAGCACCTCTCTTTGGCAGTCGTCGCGCGACCAGGAAGGTGATCTTGAGCTTTCCGTTCACCAGCAAGCTGGCACGACTCTGCTCGATGGCCGCCTTGATTCTCGGCTCGATCTTTAGTGCCTCGGCCACTTGGGTGGCCTGCCTTGCCAGAACGTCAGGCCAAAAAACGCGAATATCGATCCAGTCGCAGTAGCGCCCCGGTTCATACCCGAGCAGGGCATAGATTTTTCGCAACGTGCCGAAATGCGCGGCGTATGTCCCGGTTGAGGGAAGTCCGGGCGTGTTGTTGATGATGGTCCAACTCAACTTTCCCTTTCGATGGAGAGCCGTCCGCAGCCTCAGCAACATCTGATCTTCTGGGATTTGAACGCGCCGCTCGGCAATTATTTTTTGTGCGCGAGCAAAGAGATTCGGGTCGACGATTGGATCGATGACCCCCAAACCTCGAATCCACCGATCTTTGGGATTGTTGATCAGCTTCTGCCCAATGGGTCGCGTGGTGCGGTTGTAAACGATATTGCCGATGTAGTTTTCATTCATAAGAATGATGCGGATCATGGCGCCGGTCCAAGGTCGCCCTTGATTGGTGATCTTCGCCCGATTGAGCTCCCGGGTGATTTGGCTGTAGGATTTTCGCTCGATGACAACTGATGGAATATTCGCCTGACCACGGCGGTTTCCTCATCGGGGCCGGGCTGAAGCCGCACGCGGTCCGTATGCAAGGCCTTGCGCTCTCCTTTGATAAGCCTGCCTTTCGAACGTGCGCTCTCATCTACTAGCTCCCTGCGGAGCCCGAACGTGAGCGGGCCACCAACGCGATATCCGAGGCCCGCGACTCGACTCTGACCAGTGTGGACTTTCACACCAAGCTCTCGGCTGTACTCAGCCGCCATCACACGCTTGATGTTCTTGAAGATGCTTGACAGAAGGCTTCCGTCGTTGTCGAACTGCTCAGCGCAATAGGCGACCTTGATGCCGTTTCGCTTACAGACAAACTCGTAATGCGCACTCTCGTCGACATCCTGGAAGCGTCCCCAACGGCTGACGTCGTAGACCAGGATGTGGTCGAATTCCGCGTTTCCTGATTGAACATCCTCAATTAGTTCGGTCAGGCCCGGACGTCCTTTGATCCTCAGACCACTGCGCCCTTCATCGACGTAGGTTCGAACGATATTAAGTTTACGTTGCTGAGCGTACGCTGCGATTGCGGCGGCCTGGTTCTCGATCGAGTATCGCTGAAAGTCAGTCGACATTCGAACATATTGCGCGGCTCGGAGCGCCTTCTGGGCTTTTGCCAGTTGCGTATTGCGTCGGATGACGAGCGCATTGACCATGGTCTTACCCCCGATCAGTCTGCTCGCAGGTCATCCAATCCGCGAACCGGGTTCGGCGCAAGGGCCCCGCCGGTTCACGCTGGCGGGCTCATTCTTTATCGCCCGTTCGAACGGCCCTGGGAGGTGGGCGTCATTCCAATGCGCCAGGGGCTGGTGGTTGGTAGACGACCCAAGCGGTAAATGCTGTGGCACCTAAAACCGCGAGGCTAAGGATCCCGCAGACGAGCCGATGTGTACTTGTTGCGTCGAGGCCAAGGCGCTTGCGCTCACGTTCCGTGAAGTAGTCCTCATAGATACTAGCGAGTCGCTTGCGATGACGCTCAATTGAGCTTTGGAAGTTCAAGAGCACGAAGAAGGAAATGAAGCCAACCGCGCATGTGCCCCAGACCAATACTTCCTTCGCGACCGGGAACGCGCGGGAGAGGATGTAGAGGGCGGCGAGCACAAGCCAAGTATAGTAAGTAACTTGGAATTGCTCCTTCTTGAGATAGATGAGGTTATCGCAAGCGTCCTTATACGCCTGCCCCACGTGGGGCTTCATATCTGGAGCCTTTAGTTCGTACCCAAAGGCCACGCCTTCCGGGTCGTGTTCTTTGAACCATTCGTCCGCCGCGTGCTGGTTAGCAAACACCTTGATGTGCTCTGGGTCGCCAACCTGCTTGGCGGTGTTGACATAGACAAAGATGGTCATTGGTCCCTCTTGAGCTTGCGCTTGCCCCAATAGTGGGTCTTCCGATCAGTATTGAAGACCCGTTCGAGGTGACGGTTCAACGCCCGCATAACGCCAATCCGAGCCAGCATCGTCGGACCGCCGCGCTCTGCAACGAGGATCAGCGCTTCCATCGCGGCCTGCCATTCTGGCGCCGAATGCTCGGCCTTCGGCAGCTTCATGATGTAGGCGGCGGCGTCCTTCAACGTGAGGAGCCGGCGGCCATTCGGTAGCTGTATTGGGTCCTCGAACGAGGTCGACCAGGGCAAAAAAGGGCTTCTTTCAAATAAATGGGGGTGACGCTGTAAACGACCGCAATTCCTAGCGGCTTGCCGAAATGTTCTAGTTTTGTTCTTATTGGGAAAATTGAGCAAGTCTGAGGGATATAGCATGCGCGATCTTGACTACATCCGCGGCGAAATAGAGCGAATGCGGACGCAGGTTCACCGTCAGCGGGGCGAGATCCTGCAGCTTCAGCGCGCCGGCATCGCGACAGCGGCGGCTGAGCTTTTGCTTGGTAGGATGCTGGCGAAGATCGAAGGGCTGTGCGCCGAGCGGGACCGGCTCAGGAAAGAGCAGGGTGGGCCGACGAAGGGGCGGGTGCTTGGCGGGCGGAGCTGGTGATGGTGCTGCCTTGGTACGACGAGAGCGCGGACAACTCGCCATGGATCAGGGCGCTTGCTGAAGTGCGTCAGCGCGCGGCACGCGAAGGCCATTGCTATCAGCACGTTCAAGCGATCACCGTGGCGATCGACCAGTACGCAGAGAAGGCGCTGGGCAACCGCGACTACTTTCTCAATAAGCCCTACAGCATCGGAGGGGCTCGAAAAGCCGGTGATGTGCCATGACCTCTCCTATATCGTAGCCCCCACAGAGACGGGCTCCAGCCCCGGGAGTCGAGAAGACGGCGCAAAGAGCTGGAGCCGCGGTGGCGTCTATAGACGCCACCAGATTCCTACGTCATCAGGCTCGGATCGTTCCTCGATCGCGGCTTCCCCGGCAGTCTCCATGATGCGCAATTCTGCCAAGAATCGTACCCAGCCTGAACGGGCCATTTCGGGTCGCCTATCTGGTGCCTGGAACCTAGACAGTCGGGATCACGTTATCTCGCTCTCCGTGCCCTCGCTGGTGATCCTGGATGGCATCGACGCCATTGGGGATTTGCTGGACGCCACTCTGGCGATTGAGCCGAATCGACCTGTCCGAGTGAAACGGAATTTCACGGTATTTGAGGGTGGCAAGCAGTAAGCAAAAGCCCCGGTCTTTCGACCGGGGCTTTTTAGTCACCAAAGCAGGTTTGCGATCACCTAGCTTTAGAGGCCAGCTTTTTGAGGGCTGGACTTAATTGCCGGAGCTACCGGCGACCTGTGAAATATGGGGGTAACGGGGGTTAACGTCAAGTTAAAGCCCGAGCCCCGCGCGCACACATGTACGGACTTTTTCGAGGGTGCCAGCGTCTATAACGCGCTCATCGTAAACTCGTTGCCCTTGGTTCCATCCAGAAAACAAGAGCCTAAGCCTATGAAACGCAACAGTTAACACGATATCGCCCTTGAGCCACATTCGGGGCTCCGAATAAGGATGCGGCAGGACCGGATCAAGCGTCAGTTCCATATGGTGGGGCAAAACTGGATTAGGCGCAGTAGTGCTCAGCGGCACAATCGTACACATGAAAGCACGCCCGGGAATCGGCGGCGACAGGACCAGCGCGGGCCTGCGCTTGCACATTTCGGGAGGGCGGAAGCCTTCATTTAGGTCTACCCGAACTATCGTCCCGGGCTGGGGGTGTATGGCGACGGTCATACACGTAGCTAGACAGGCGAATCGCCTATCCACAACCCTGGAATTGTCCGTGTCCTAATTCCCCGCAGCGAGTGTCGCCCATCCGCCTTTGGATCAGTCTCGACTATACGCAGGATGCTGCCACCGAAAGTCCGCCACGCGCATCACGTTCTCGGTGTCAATGTTCTTCCAGTTGACGGTGCTCACGTTCTGCCGCGAAAATTTAACGATCATCGACTTCTCGACTGACTCATTCCCCTTGATATCCTTGAAGGTACCCATGGCGGTGAACGACACTTCTTTGATGTTAGGGAATTTGGTGAAGAGTCCCGGAACGATATCCTTTACGTGCTTCTGAAAGAGGGTCTTGGTCCAGCCCTTGGTCAGCGCCCAGGGATCCATTGAGAACTGCACCTTGAGTGAATCGCCGTGCAGCTCGCCCTTCACGTCGGCGCGGGGTTCAGCGATCACCGCACGGACATATTCAATCGGGTCTGTCGCATTCTCGGCACTTACGACTGGCTGAGCAGGTGACGTGGATGAGCCCTTGTGGGAAGGCCCGAACAAAACTACGAGGCCAATGATGGCCAGACAAAAAACTAAGAACCTCATGGGTGAGCTCCCGGTCGTTTCCCGATATGGGCGAAGATCTTCATGGCCGCACAGGTTCCGCTGCGGGTTGCTTCTTCGTTTCGTGCGACAGTTGCATCAATGATCGGATCACTGCGCCTTTCGATGCAGCGTCTTCGGAACCGCTCGCCACGTTTTCGGGTGTGCATTTTGTCGTAGGAGGATTTCCGCACTGCCGGGCCAGCGCTTCCCAACCCACACACTTTCCTGAGCTGTTGCGATAGCCTGGGCCACCATTGTCGCCGCATGCTGCGAGCACGGGCTGATAACATATCACCGACAGCATAAGGATAAGCGGCGCTCGCACTGGCACCTCGCCCCGCGTGGTGGGTGATTTTCCTATGCGCCCGGTGGGCGCTGCCCCTGGAATTGGATGTTGCACTTCTTGGCAATGGAGGCCTGCTCTACAGCAACCATTTGGCCTTTCATGTTGGCGAGCTCGGCGGCTGTTTGCTTGTCGCCACCGACAAAGAAGGCGGCCGGCCAGAAAATCACAACCGCGGCCGTAGTCGCGAGCGTATCCTTGGTGCGCTGGCTGTCCTGCGCGCCGGAGAGAGCGGCCGCGCGCGCGGATATCGACTGAGCCTCCATCCCTAACTGCTGGCAGGTATAGGATGAGTACTGAACGGGCGACACATAAGTCGGCGTGATGTCTGCCGCTGACGACGCGCACCCGCCCAGCGCGGCGCCCAGCGCCACGATTCCCAGTTTATGCATGTTTGAAATCTCCCCCAGACCCGCTGGTATCCAAGCGCAACTGATGGTGGAGGGCAAGAGTCGAATCGCCCGATTTCCCCAGGGGATGGTCAACCTTTGGTCTTGGCCTTCACTGGCCTCTGGCCCGGGCAATCATTCGCCGATTTCATTGCGGTCTGTTTGCAGTGCTTCAACCACTCAGCCCTGCCTGCGACGGTAATCCGATAGAACGGCATGTAACCCTTGCGGGGTGGGGAAGATTTCTCGATCAGCCCGCGAATTTCGAGACGCTCGTTCGTTTCAATGCCGCCGCTATTAAAGTCAGCAGCGCCATCAGCCTCAAAATATGCTCGCAGCGAGGCAATCTCGCGCTTACCGAGCGGCTTGGTGCGCACGATCGATTCCCATTCGCCGTCCGCGTAGACACGCGTGCCGTTCGGATAGCGCCCTGGTGGCAGTTGCTCCATGGTGATCTCGCCCCCTTTGCCAGCGATCGAGTGCCGCAACTAAAGTGTCATTAGGAAGGGCGCTTGCGCGCTGTTCCAGGCGTTCGCCAAAGCGGCGCGGAGGCTTGGGTTGATCATCCCACTTTGCCGCGAGCTCGTCGGCTTCCGACGAATGGATGTGCGATGGATCGAGCTCGATCCGGATTGCGCCGTCGGGGAGGATAAGTACTGATCCAGCGCCTGTTTGTTTTGCGGCCCGTATGGCGCGAGCTATGTCAGCTTGCGTGAATCGGGTGCGTCTACTCATCGGCCGATGCGAGGATGTTTCGTCAGATCCGGGAGTCCATTGCGTTTGCCAGCCACGCCTTCACCGCCGGCCAATAGCGCCTATCCCCGAAAAGTCGTTGCTTACGCGGAAAGCCGTAGTTGGCCTCAAGGCCCGGCAGGATCTTGCGCATATGCTTTTCCGGCACGCCGAGGCGGCGGATCAACTCGGCATCGGTGAGGAAGAGCTTGTCCTTCTCGCGTTCCAGAGTTTCAGGCGCCGGCATGCTCATGTTGGGGTACTCCCTCTTGGACAGGCGAACATGAGCGGCGGAGATTGGCGCCTCTGAAAAGACCGACTTCCCCGCAATTCACCGGACGCCAAACGCGCCGAAGCGCCCCCAAGGGGGATGGATTTTAGTTGGGGCCGAAAGCGCTGATGAGCCCGATCACTATGGGGATGAGACCAGCGCAAATCCATAATGCGGGTGCACTGGAGCTTAGGCCGGCAATAAGGATCCAAAGACCGAAGCCGACGATGATGGCCGAGATCGCATAGGCGGCCGCTTTTTCCATGTTCGATCCAACAGCAAAACCGGGATCGATCGCCCTCTATGACTCGCTAGTGGGGCAAAACGTTCCGGTGCCCGTGGACGGCTGCCCCCTGGAAAGGTGATTTCGTGAGCAAATCAGCAGGCGGCGGATCGTATTCGTTCGACCAACCGGCGTCAGGTCCCGCCGGGAGCAGGGTTTCAAACCAATCTCCGCTACTTCCGCCCGCGCCTGATCCGGCCGCCATGCGTTCGGCCCGGCCTCATGGCCGGGCCGAATTCATGGCCGCCAACGGCGACGGCACTTTTGGGCGAACAGCGACTTCGAGCGCACCAAGGCCCGCCAGTTCAGGCTGACTTGCCACTTATCGACGTTCAGCTAACTTCGGTGCAGCGGAGTGTCCCATGAATTGGCGATCTGCGGCAAGGAAGGCAAGCCTATGGATCCTCGGGTCCCTCGGCGTCGGTATATTGATTGCCAAAGCCATTGAAAAATGGGGAGACCGAATTGGGTATCTCGACGACCCCTCAAACGGTTTCCAGTGGGCGCTCGCCAAGGCTGCTGCAGTCACGGAACAATGGTTCTTTTATCCAGCTTTGACTTTCCTGATCGGATTGGCGATCGGCTTGTGGGTTGATGCGTTATTTCGCAGCAGAAGCGCCGAAAGAGAAGCGGAGCTTGCACTGCTGGGATACGATCTGAGGGAATTTTCAGACTTCATTGTTGAGCGCGCTGGCCAGATTAACCAACGGTGGCCAACCTGCATAAGTGACCGCATGCCGGACCTGCAAGCCTTACTAAATCGGGCACATGGCGCTGGGCTACCCGCTCCACCGCCAGAGGTCATGCAGCTAAGCGACGATGGCGAGCACTTTGCCGGTTACCTCCGGGACGTGGGCACGTTTCTGATCAACAATCAGTTTGCGGGAGCGAAGAACGTCGCCCTTCATTGGAATGCAGAGATCGAAAAATACGCCGCCAGCCGTCAGGGCGGCGGCGTTTGATTTCCTTTTTGATTTCCTTGGAGAACGAGGAAAGCCAACTCTCTGGCTAAAGCAACAGCCGCAGGCATTGGCGCACTGCGGCTTTAGCCGGGTCAATGGCTATTGGTGATGAAACGTCGGCCCCGCCGGCCCGGTGCCTAGCCCCCAAGGCCTCCCGCGGGGAGTAACCGCGTAGGAGGCCCGCCGACTCCACCCGGCGGGCTTCTTTGGTTTTGATGGGAGGGCAACGTCCTCGCTAACGCGGAGCAGCTGCCTACGGGCTTCGATCGCTCCGGTGCATCGATCATGGCAAACAATCTGGCGATGGTGGACCGGTGAAAATCAGGCGGCTAATTTTAGCTTTTTAAGCACATTGGGAGCCGCGTCATGTTGCAGGGTATCCTTTGGCTATTCGATGATCCCATCGCCGATTTGCTGCTCGCCGGCACATTCATTCTGGTGGCCCTTCAGTTCCGACAGCTTAGACTCATGCAACACCGAACAGACAAACTTGCATCGGAGGTCTACGAGCTAAAAATGCTGGTGAGGACGATGTCGTATGTGCCCGAGGCGGCCAGCTTGAAGCTTGCCCAGACAGAGCCGGCGCTGCCAACCTGACTGGTTGGGCCGAGCGTTTTCACCCTCGCTAGCGCGCTGGTGCCGCGCCGCTGTCGCTGGTTGCGGTTTCCGCCGCGACAACAGGGACTTTCCCGGCCATTCTATGGTCCTGTCAAAGCGGCCCGCCGTCCACCCAGCGACGCAGTCAATCGACGCAAATGGCGCAAACCTTGCTCTAGCCGCGCCGTTCTCGCCGTGCGCGAGCCATCAGACGGCTTTAGCGCCGGACCTTTTCTTGGACCAGGATGAGGTGGGCTGGCTTTGACGGGTTAGCACGAGAGGGGCCGCGGGTTCACGCCTGGCGGGCCTATCTTTCGCCGGATTTCTGTCACCAACATTGCGCGTTTTAGAATCGATTGGGGAGAAACGACGTGGCGATAGGTACAGTGAAGTGGTTCAACACAACAAAGGGCTATGGATTTATTCAGCCCGATGCTGGCGGCAAAGACGTGTTCGTCCATATTTCCGCCGTTGAGAGAGCAGGTCTGAGCAGTCTGAATGAGGGTGCGAAGGTAAGCTACGAACTCGTGGCCAACCGTGGGAAAGAATCCGCCGAGAATCTCAGGGTAGGTTGATCGTCTAGTTATTCAAAACGGCCCCAGCCGCGGGGGCATTGGCTGGGGCCGTCATTCCCCATGCGCCATGAGGCGGCCTCTGGCGCGCACACCAAATGCGGCTAGCCGCTGTCAGTTCCTAATTCTTGCCGGCTCAGATGGCCTAAATCGGCGGCGCGCTGGTTTACAACGATCGGAGCAACTGCAAAGGACTATCGTCGGAGGTAGCGGACGTGCATTCTGGCTTCGCTCACGCCGGCTTAAGGAGACGAGACCTAGTGCAAAATCCTACACGCGAAATTGCTGCGGCGATCCTGATCGACACGGATGGCCGCTTACTGCTTCAGCGCCGGGATGACAAGCCCGACATTTTGCAGCCCGGCAAAGTAGGCATGTTCGGAGGTCACCGGGAAGGCGACGAAACTTTCATCGACTGTGTTGTGCGAGAGGTCGCCGAAGAAATTAGTTGCCGTGTTCCAGTCGAACGATTTCAACATCTGCTCAGCTTAGACGGCCCAGATCCGGACGGATCCGAAGGGTGTGTGAAAGGCGAGCTTTTCATTGCTTACGACATACCGACCGAAGAGCTGATCATCACAGAAGGCGAGCTTCTAGTTGTTGGCCCCGACGACATTTCGAAATTGCGAAGCGAACTAACGCCGCTGACAGTCATCGCGCTATATGCCTTCAGGAAGGAGGCCGCCAACTGAGGCTGATTAAATAAGGACGAACCCAAGTGAGGCGTCGGTCCCGCGCTACTTGTAGGGGATTGACGGCCAAAATCCAAAATGGTGCATTGCGGCCATTGCAGTGCGTTCATTTTGGAGTTTGTTTATGAATGACGTGGTTGAACTCATTTTAAATTCCTACCAGTCAATGCGCCCTCTTGATATCGAGCGAGCTGCTGACTCCAGGCAAAAAATTAGCCGATACATTGAGGCCCTGACGTCTGCTGGCGAGCGCGATACCGAGCAGCTCACGATATACGGCTTGGCCTATTTGACAGAACTGCACGAGGGGCAAGATCCTCGGTTCACCGGCTGTTAGCCACCGGTCCAAAATCTAGCCTCGGTCCCGCGCTCACAGCGCATGGGCGAACGGGGACGCTCATGGCCTCACCCTTGGTGGCGTCCAGACGCACAATACTCGACCAACAACAAGCACAGGGATCGCCATACCCTGGCGGATAGAAGCGTCAACCTGGTCCGATTGTTCTCGGTGGATCGATAGCGGGCCCGGCAGCAACGCCTTTAGCGCTGCAAAATCCGATTCGTTCTGTTCGAGCCACCATCGTGTGGTGGTTTCATCAACAGCTCTCCATTGGTCGAAAAACAGCCGGACGTCGACGTCGCTGTCCGGGCGATGATCGCCTCGCACGCAGCTTCCAAATAGATAGACCGCGGGAATGCCTGGCGCCGGAGCGATCCAATCGTCGAAGGTCTTAGCGAGGGCAATCAACTCCGGGTTTTGCATTATCTTTGAACCGGACATCGGGCGCAGGCTTCACCGCGTTTGCTGATCGATCGGTAACTACTCTGCACCGGCGAAGGCATGCCGCTCGTTGACGCTCGGGCGCACGACACAGGAGGCATGGGTCCGTGTCCCCGGAAAGCACCGCAAGGATATGCAGCTTGGAAAGCACTTCTGGACATGCTCGAGTCGCGCCATTGAGGTGACTACCAAAGCCCGGGCCTCAGCGCCGGCCTTTTCTTTGGAGCGCGACCCCACTACCGCTGCGGGGCATAACTCAGCAGCACGAGAGCAGTTGCCAAAAAAATCGCCGCCACGAGCAGAATCCCACCCAGCCGCTTCGTGCCGCCCAAGCAGACGATAATCAGGATCGTGCAGCCGATTATGACCCCGACCCATTTGAGGGCCCACAAAGTTGCGCAACCGGGGATGCTATCCTGAGGGACATGCTCGCGACACGTCAGCGGGCGTGGCGTCGAGCAAATCGCCAATGGTCCAGACCCGATCCGCCACGCCCGGAGCCGCGCCCGGCGTAGCCCCGTAAAGTCTCATGGACGCCCGTGGGCCGAGATCGCCTCAACCGACTGTGATTGCGATTGCTAAGCGCCCGACCTAACTGCCGGGCCTTTTCTTATTTGCATGACCATAACCGCGCTCATCAAGGTAAGAGCGCAGGATCTTGCGGATCGCTTCCGTCCGCGTCAGGCTGACACCTTGGCCGCGCTGATCGGATATGAAGACATCGAGATCAACATCTCGAACGTCGAAAAAGAGATTCTCCAGCCCAATCACGCCAGCTTGGAGTCGTTTTGACATTTGGATTAGGCCTTCCTCGCTGAGCTTGATTCCCTCCTTCAGTTCGGCGAGCTCGCTTTTGATGGTGCTCTCATCAGGCTCACCGTCGCGCATAATATGCATCACCAGCGCGGTGACGATCTCGGCGTTCATCGACTTGCCATGACGCGCAGCCATGTCGGCTAAATGCGCGCGCATCCCCTCCGGAAGCCGGACGATAAACTGATCAGCCCCCCTGCCGGGGCGGGTCTTGCTGACGGTCTTTTTCTTGGCCATTTGGTTCCCCTCGCACGGTGCGATTATTGCACTTGCGAACGTCATCGCACCGTGATACCAAGATGGACGTACCAGAAGCGAGAGATTCTGTCATGTCCAAAAGTGATGACCGTCACCAATTCCTCGTTAGGCTACCGCGTGACGTTAAGGACTGGCTCGAGAACGAGGCGGCCCGCACCATGGCCAGCCAGAACAGCGAGATTGTCCGCTCCATACGCGCCAGGATGGACAGCGAGCGGCGGGATAGGGCGGCTGGCTAGTGCCCCTTACGGCATCCCGCCCAGCCTTGTCGGCACGCGACGTGTCCATTCCGCGCTTCGCCTTGAGGCGAAATGAGGCGGCGGCGTCGGTCGGCGTCTCGCCGACAACTTTTGACGAGTGGGTAAAGGAAGGGAGGATGCCGATTGGGCACAAGGTTGGCGGTGTTGTGCTATGGGATGTGGGCGAAGTGCGAGAGGCTTGGGAGAGGTTGAGGGACGGCAGGCCCGTTGAAAATAACCCGTTCGATGGGGTCGTCGCGTGATCAAGACCCGTCTCCGGTACTGCGTGTTTGACCCAGATCGAAGAGGCAATCCCCGTTACTATGTTCGTAAGCCAGGTTCTAAGAAGATCAGAATCCGCGAGGCCTTTGAGGACCGCGAAGGAAACATCAGACCAGAATTTATGAAGGCTTACTTCGCGGCGCTCGAGAGTCTCTCGGGTATCCCGCGGCCACTGCAGCCTCCGCCGCGTGAAAAGACGTTCGATTGGTTGGTTGATCAGTACTACAAGTCAAGCAGGTTCAAGGGATTCGACCCGGCTACGCAGGCCGACAAACGCAGCGTCCTTAATCGGTTTTGCGAGACTGCTGGCAACTTGCCGTATGCGCTGTTTAGAACGAAGGACGTCGAAGCCAGTCAGGACAAGCGAAGGGCAACACCTGCTGCTGCAGACAAGTTGGTCAAATATCTTCGCGCTCTCTTTGCTTGGGCAATCAAGAGCGGGCATGCGAAGTCAAACCCCGCGGTCGGCGTTGAGAAGATTCATGAAACCGTAGGCTGGCATACATGGTCGCTGGCCGAGATCGCCGTATATCGACAGCATCATGAGGTAGGGACGAAAGCTCGCCTTGCCTTGGAGATTTTTTTGAACGTAGGCGCCCGCATCTCTGACGTGGCGAGGATCGGCCGCCAGCACGAGGTGGATGGACGCCTGCGCTTTGTTGCATGGAAGGGGCGTGGGAAGAAGAAAACTCGACGGACGATAGACATCCCGATCAGCGCAGACTTGGCTGTGTCGGTAGCTGCCACGTCAACCGGCGACCTAACCTACTTAGTAGCGGAGAGCGGCCAGCCGTTCACAATCAACGGTCTCGGCAACAAGATGCGCGACTGGTGTGATGCCGCTGGTCTTCATCATTGCTCTGCGCATGGCCTGCGCAAGGCGAGCGCAGTCGCGATGGCGGAAAGCGGCGTGACCGCGCCGGAACTCTGTGCTGTTTTCGGCTGGGGTAAGTTGGAGACCGCGGAGATTTACATCCGAGAAGCTAACGCAACGAGGATGAGCGCGAACGCTTTCGCGCGCCTCGAAGAATATCGGAACCGAAAAAGTATCTCACCTTCGGTGACGAAAACGAAAAGTGAGACAATCAGGAAAAAGAATCGTGACTAATCAATGCCAAAATTGCCTAATGGTGGGCCCGGCAGGACTCGAACCTGCAACCAGACCGTTATGAGCGGCCGGCTCTAACCATTGAGCTACAGGCCCCGCCGCGGAGCGGCCGCGGGGGAGGCGGCCGGCAACGGTGCCGCCATCGTTTACAGGCATGACAGCGATACGGCAATGCCGACCTTGTGGGCCGAAAACGCGCTTTCACAAGCGCTCGTGCTTGCCTACAACCTTCCGTGCATCATCGTCACCGAACGTTTGAGGCCAACAATGAAACTCGCTGGGATTGCCTGCGCCGGCCTGCTGCTGCTTGCGGGCAGCGCCGGAGCACAGGAGGGAGGCAAGGCCATTACCAGAACCACGATCAGCCTGGGAACCGCAACGCCGGGCGGCGGCTTTCCGGTTTATGGCAATGCATTTGCGGAAGTGATGCATGCGGCCGATCCGGCGCTGTCGATCGAGCCGCGCAACACCAAGGGCTCCAACGAAAACATCCCGCTGCTGGAATCCGGCCAGCTCGATATCGCGCTGGTGGCGGGGGAGCCCGCCTACGAAGCTTTCATGGGCATCGGCCGGCCGGCGACGAAGTTGAAAATCCTGACCGCGATGTATTCCAGCCCCGGCATGTTCGCGGTGAGGGCGGACAGTCCCTACAAGACGATCAGGGATCTGGTCGGCCAGCCGGTCGCGTTCGGCGCGAAGGGCTCGGGCCTGCCGATCCTGTCGCGCTATATCCTCGACGGCATCGGGCTGAAGCAGGACGAGGACTTCAAGTCGATCTATCTCGACCGCGCCGGTGACGGCCCCGCCATGGTCCAGGACGGTCGCGCCGCCGCGCTGTGGGGCGCAGGCGTCGGCTGGCCCGGCTTTGCGGCGATGGCGCAAGCTCCCGGCGGCGCGCGATTTATCACACCCGACGCCGGCGAGATCGCGCGCGTCCGCGCCAAACACACGTTCCTCAAACCGCTGACGGTGCCCGCCAACAGCTATCCGAACCAGCCGACCGCGATCGATTCCATAGGCTCCTGGAGCTTTGTGCTGGCGCGTGAAAGCCTGCCCGACGACGTCGCCTACAGGTTGGCGCGCACGCTTCATGGGCAGGAGGCCGCGCTCTGCAAGAAGCTGCCGCAGGCCTGTGAGACCACGGCCGCGAACACGGTTGCGGCGGCGCCGAACGCGGGACTGATTCATCCCGGCGTGATGAAGTATTTTCGCGAAGTCGGACTGGCGAAGTAGAGCGCGTCTATTTCCACTCGTCGTCCCTGCGAACGCAATGCGAACGCAGGGACCCATAACCACCAATGCCCGTTGTTACGTCAGGTGGCGGCTCCAGCCTTCGCAACAACGCGACCCTGGGATTATGGGTCCCTGCTTTCGCAGGGACGACCAGAGATCACTTCTTCGCCATCGCGCACGCCGGATCGGGCGGGCCGAACGCTTCGTCGCCGGGAATCCTGGCGAGGATCTGATAGTAGTCCCATGGATATTTCGATTCATCCGGCTTCTTGACCTGCACCAGCCACAGGTCGTGGATCATCAGATTGTCCTCGCGCAGTTTGCCGTTGCGGGAGAAGAAATCCTCGATCGGCTTTTCGCGCATCTTCGCCGCTACCTTCAGCGGCTCGTCGGTGCCGGCTTCCTTGATGGCGTTGAGATAGCTCATGACCGATGAATAGACGCCGGCCTGCCACATCGTCGGCATCCGGTTCATCTTGGCGAAGTAGCGCTTCGACCATTCGCGGGTCTTGTCGTCCATGTCCCAATAGAACGACGTCGTCAGCAACAGCCCCTGCGCTGCCGGTAACCCAAGCGAATGGATGTCGGTGATCAATGCGAGCAGCGCGGCCATCTGCTGGCCGCCCTTGAACACGCCGAACTCCGCGCCGGTCTTGATCTCGTTCATGTTGTTCGGAGGACCGGCGGCAATGCCGATGATCTTGGCTTTTGAGGCCTGCGCCTGCAGCACGAAGGATGACAGATCAGGCGTGGCAAGCGGCGGGCGCACCGAGCCCAGCACCTTGCCGCCATTGGCCGTGACCACGGTGGAAGCGTCGCGCTCCAGCGAGTGACCGAACGCATAGTCGTCGGTGATGAAGAACCAGCTATCGCCGCCGCGCTTCACCACCGCCTGCGCGGTG
Source organism: Bradyrhizobium sp. AZCC 1578 (assembly GCF_036924675.1). NCBI lineage: Bacteria > Pseudomonadati > Pseudomonadota > Alphaproteobacteria > Hyphomicrobiales > Nitrobacteraceae > Bradyrhizobium > Bradyrhizobium sp. AZCC 1578. The sequence goes on along the minus strand of NZ_JAZHRZ010000001.1, from coordinate 2,502,301 downwards.
CCGACCGCCAGTGCGCGGGTATCGAACACCCATTGTATCGCGTGTGGCGAGCAGAACTTGCCGTGGAAGTCTGCGGTGCCGGTCGAGTGCACGATCAACAGCTTCTTCTTCTCGTTGGTGATGTTCTGCACCGCAAGCCCGACCGCGGAAACCGGAACGTCGAGGATCACGTCGACCTGATCCACGTCATACCAGCGCCGCGCAATGCCGCCGCCGATATCCGGCTTCAACTGGTGATCGCCGACGATGATGCTGATCGGCTTGCCCAGGACCTTGCCGCCGAAATCGTCGATCGCCATCTGCGCGGCAGTGACCGAGCCCTGGCCGGTCGCCGTTGCCGCCGGGCCGTTCATGTCGGTGAGAACGCCGAGCTTGACGACGTCGTCCGAGATTTGAGCGAGCGCCGCGGTTGACGCCAGCAGCGCGGCCATGAGCACGGCAAGCCTGGATAGTTTCCTGGCGAACATCCTGTCTTCTCCCTAGGAATCAGCACATTGGCCGTTGGTGTTGTCAGGCGGTTGGTTCCGCCAATTGGTCTCATTTGCAACTATTTCGCGCCGACGTCAATGTGGGTTCGATGGGCTAAACCGCGCGCGCCATATCCGGTTCTATTTATTTTCCTCCCGATTCAGGGCATAGGCGCGCCAATGACCTCGAACCAGCGCTTGCCGAATTCGCTAACGCCGCTCGATGTGGCGCTCGCCGCGTTGCTGGAGGGCGTGGATCCTGCCGCGCCGGTGGAACTGGCATTGGCGGAAGCGCTGGGCTGTATTGCCGCGGATATGCCGGGGCTCGATGCCCACCCGCCGCGCGATATCGCTGCCGCGGACGGCTACGCATTCCGCGCGCGCGACCTTGTCGGCGCATCCTCCTATTCGCCGCTGCCAATAACGGCGGCGCCGGCGTGGGTCGAGGCCGGCGAGATCATTCCTGACAACTGCGACTGCGTGCTGGATTCCGATTCCGTCGAGATGTCCGGTCCGCTGGTGCAGGCGCTGGCGGACGCGATCCCGGGGCAGGGCGTGCGCCGGGCCGGCAGCGATATCGCAGCGGGCAACCGTCCCGTTGAAGCCGGCCAGCGCATGCTGCCGCGCCATCTCATGGTCGCCCGCGCCGCAGGAATGGCGCGGTTGAACGTGCGCCGCCCACGCCTGCGCATCGTCAATATTCCCCGGGGCACGGTAACCGCGGATCTGGTCGCCGAGAGCGCGCGGGCCGCGGGCGGTGAGGTCGTCCTGGTCGCGGCTGCAGGTCGCGATACCGCATCGATTGCCGCGGCGATCGATGACGGTGCGTGCGATCTGCTGCTGATCGTCGGCGGCTCCGGAGTCGGCCGCACCGACGCCGCGGTGACGGCATTGGGCGCGCGCGGGAAGATTCTCGCACATGGCATTGCCCTGCAACCAGGCCGCACTTCGGCCGTTGGTCGTGCAGGCAAGACGCCGGTCGTGGTGTTGCCAGGCGCGTCCGACCAGGCCCTGGCGGCGTGGTGGACGCTGGCGCTTCCCGCGCTCGATCGTTTGTCGGGCCGGCGGCGGCGCAGCACGCTCAATCTGCCGCTGGCGCGCAAGATTGCTTCAAGCGTCGGCATTGCCGAGATCGTGCTGCTGGAACGAGAGCAGGATGCCTGGGTCCCGCTGGCGGTGGGCGAATTGTCGCTCGATGCGATTGCGCGCGCCGAGGCCTGGCTCGTGGTGCCCGCCGGATCGGAAGGATTTGCGGCGGGCACCCGGGTCGATGCCTATATGCTGCGGGAGTGACATGGGTTCGGGAATGACGAATACGCCCTCGCCGAAAGGCCGCGACAATATCGATCAGGATCAATTCCTGACCATCCTGTCGCGCGAGGATGCGCTGGCGCGGTTTGAAGCCGCGCTGTTTCCGCGTGCGGTCGCGAGCGAGAAACGCTCGCTTGCGGAGGCGCTCGGCTGCGCGCTCGCCGAGGACGTCGTGGCGCCGATCGACGTGCCGCCGTTCGATCGCTCCAATGTCGATGGCTTTGCGGTGCGTTCCGCCGACCTCGCTTCGGCCGGCGAAGCTTCACCGGTACGCGTGATGCTGAACGACGAAGTGATCGCGTGCGGCACCGCGCCGACGCGGCCGGTCCTGTCGGGAACAGCCACGCCGATCGCGACCGGTGGTCCGGTGCCGCGCGGCGCGGACGCCATCGTCATGGTCGAGCATAGCCAGCCGGCGGGACATCGTGCGATCGACGTCCGCCGCGCCGCTTCGCCCGGGCAATTCGTATCCTATGCCGGCTCCGATATCGCCCGTGGCGAGGCGCTGCTGCGCGCCGGGACCATCGTCGGCTCGCGCGAGATCGGGATGCTGGCGGCCTGCGGCATCGCGGAAGTGACCGTCGCGCGTCGGCCGCGCGTTGCGATCATTTCCACCGGCGATGAACTGGTGCAGCCCGGCCATTCCCTGCGGCCGGCCGCGATCTACGACACCAACGGCGCGATCGTCACGGCGGCGATCACGGAGAATGGCGGCGAGGCCAAGTTTCTCGGCGCCATCGCCGATGATCAGGCTCAACTCGAATCCGCGATGCGCGAGGCGCTCGCGAGCAGCGACATGCTGGTGCTGTCAGGCGGCACGTCCAAGGGCGCGGGCGACGTGTCCCACCGCATTATCGGCCGGCTCGGCAAGCCCGGCATCATCGCCCATGGCGTGGCGCTGAAGCCAGGCAAGCCGCTGTGCCTTGCGGTATGCGACGGCAAGCCTGTCATCATCCTGCCGGGATTTCCGACCTCGGCGATGTTCACCTTCCACGACATGATCGTGCCGGTGCTGCGGCGGATGGCCGGCCTGCCGCCGCGCTCGGACGCCAAGGTGGCCGCGCGCGTTCCCGTGCGGATCGCGTCCGAACTCGGCCGCGCCGAATTCGTCATGGTGTCGCTGGTTGAAGGCGCGGATGGGCTGATTGCGTATCCTACAGGCAAGGGCTCCGGCGCCATCACCTCCTTTGCCCAGGCCGACGGCTTTCTGCGCATCGATGCGTTGGCGGACCAGATGCCGGCCGGCAGCGATGCCGAGGTGACGCTGTTCACGCCGCATGTGCGGGTGCCCGATCTCGTTATCGTCGGCAGCCATTGCACCGGGCTCGATCTCGTCACGGCACCGCTGGCGCATGCCGGGCTCACCGTGCGCTCGATCGCCGTCGGAAGCCTCGGCGGCCTCTCGGCCGCCAAGCGCGGCGAATGCGATTTTGCGCCGATCCATCTGTTCGACGAGAAGACCGAGACCTACAACACACCGTATCTCAGCGACGGGCTCGAACTGGTGCCGGGATGGCGTCGCATGCAAGGCATCGTCTTCCGCAAAGGCGACAAGCGCTTCGAAGGCCTGAGCGCGGAGGATGCGGTGCGTGCCGCGCTGGCCGATCCCGCCTGCATCATGGTCAATCGCAACCAGGGCGCCGGCACGCGCATCCTGATCGACCGGCTGCTTGGCGGTGCGCGCCCGGACGGCTACTGGAATCAGCCGCGCTCGCACAACGCGGTAGCCGCGGCGGTCGCGCAGCACCGTGCCGACTGGGGCATGACCATTGCGCCGGTCGCGCATGCGTCAAATCTGGGTTTCATTCCCTTTGCCGAGGAGCATTATGATTTTGCGCTGGTGACGGCGCGCAAGCAGAGACCGGCCGTGCAGGCCTTTCTCGACGCGCTGGCGTCAGACGGGGCGCGCGCGGCGCTCGAGCAGGCAGGTTTCCGGCCGGCCTGAAGCCGTCGGAGCTGAAGAAGCCGTCAACAGAAGCGGCTCGGGCAGGGATGGGAATGGCAAGACCGCTATCGATTGCGATCGTCGGCGCCGGCATGGGCGGGCTCGCAACCGCCGCGGCGCTAGGGCGGGTCGGCATCGATGTCACCGTCTATGAACAGGCCACGCAGTTCGCGCGGATCGGGGCCGGCATCCAGATTGGCTGCAATGCGATGAAGGTGTTGCGCGCCCTGGGGCTGGAGGCGAGGCTGCGCGCGCAATCCTTCTATCCGCGTTCCTGGAATAACCGCGACTGGCGCACCGGCGACATCAAGTTCGACATGATCTTCGGCGAGAGCGCCGAGCAGAAATTCGGTGCGCCCTATCTTCTGGCGCATCGCGGCGACCTTCATGCGGCGCTCGCCAGCGCCGTCCCCAATGCCTGCATCAGGCTCAACCACAAACTGGTCGGGCTGGAGGAAACCGGCGAGGGCGTTCGGCTCACCTTTGCCAATGGCGCAAGCGTTACAGCCGATGCCGTGATCGGGGCCGACGGCGTCCACTCGGTCGTGAGAGATATCCTGTTCGGCACGTCACCGGTGAACTTCACCGGGCGGATCGCCTACCGCACCACGTATCCCGCCGCGCTGCTCGGCGGCGAGACGATCGACGACTGCACCAAATGGTGGGGCGAGGACCGCCACATCGTCATCTATTACGTCAAGCCGGACCGCAGCGAGATCTACCTCGTCACCAGTCAGCCGGAGCCGGATTTCCGGATCGAATCCTGGTCGGCGAAAGGCGATGTCAGGGAATTGCGCAAGGCGTTCGCCGGCTTCCACCGCCAGGTCGAGCTGGTGCTGGCCGCGTGCCCCGACGTGCACAAATGGGCGATCGTCGATCGCAATTCGCAGGAGCATTGGGCGGATCGCAATGTGACGTTGCTTGGCGATGCCTGCCATCCGATGACGCCCTACATGGCGCAGGGCGCAGCGATGGCGATCGAGGACGCCGCCGTGCTGTCGCGTTGCCTCGAGGGCGTCGAGAGGGAAGGCGTCGCCCACGCATTCCGCCGCTTCGAGGCGACGCGCAAGGAGCGAACCACGCGCATTCAGGCTACGTCGCGCGCGAATACCTGGCTCAGCGGCAGGACCGATACCGACTGGGTGTACTGCTACGACGCCTGGACCGTGCCGCTGGCGGCGTAGTTTCTCTTTGATTTGCGCATGATCTTTTCGGAAAACCGGCTCCCACTTTTCCGGATCATGCTCTAGCCCTGAACCCGCAACAGCTCGCTTATTATCCGTGGCTTCATCCATCCGACGTTGTCCATGATCTCCCTGCGCAGCGCGTCCTGCTCGGCCTCGTATTGCTCTCGCGTGATACCTTGGCCACCCATCGCGGTAACTCCGAACGCTTCGAGCGCGAGATCATGGCGCTGCTTCCATTCGATCACGCGCTTGGTCATGACCTCCGTAACCGCGGGCACCGTGCCGGGATGGCCTGCGATGTCACAGAGCTCCTTGGTGCGTACGTCCGCCGCCAACATCAATACGTTCCAGTCATCGTATCCGATGAGATTCATCTGGGCATATAGAAACGCACCATGCTCGCCGTCCCAGATTGTGTGGTCGATGACCAGGAATGGCGCGGCGCGGCAATAGCCGTAGCGCGTGGTCATTTCACGGTTGAAAGCCTCGGTGCGCTCATCCAGCCGCTTCTTGGCCGCGGCGAAGAGAGCGATATAGTCCTGTGCCGTGGGCAGGATGTTGCGCGCATCATCCGGAGCAAAGCCGACTTCCTGCAGAAACCTGCCGATCTTTGGATCGTCCCAGAGTTCCTTGGGGAAAACGCGGGTCACACCATCTGCGTCCGGTGTCGGACGCATCGTCTCCTTAAATTCGGAAAGGCTTGGTTGCTTGGTGCCGAAAGTCGTCCTGCGTCCGAACATTGCCACGGCCTCGCGTTGAATCCGCCGCGGCAACTTTATCGGCAAGTACATTAAATCGCATTTAATCTGAATCTGAAATCACGACCGATTTCGTCAATGTCCAGGTAGTTTGGTGGGAGTCTTTTCTCGGTCGTCTTCGCGAAGGGCGGGACAGCGCTGCTGGCGCGTAGATTGTTCCGGACGCGGCGCAACGTGTAATGCTGCGCTGCGTCCGGGACACGAAGCCTAACCGCCATCCAGCGCTGCCAGCCGTTCTGCTTCCGCGATGTCGTCCATGGTGTTGGCATTGAAGAACGGATCGAGCGGCGCGACTGGCCATGTCACTGTGGCGAGCCTGTAGCGCGCGGTCCAGCGGTCGATCTTCCTGATGTCCTCGACGACCAGCGCGTGGCGAAGTTGTTCGCGCAAGCCGATGCTCCATAATCCGATCACCGGATGCGACTGGCCATCGGAGGCGGCAACGGCCAACTCGGCATTCTCCGCTTCCACCGCGTCATATAGCCTGGAGACCAGATCGCGCGGCAGGAATGGACAGTCTGCGGCGGCGCTGAGAACAAATTCTACATCGGGCCGGTTGGCCGCAGCCCAGTCGAGTGCTGCCAGAATGCCGGCGAGCGGGCCAGGAAAATCGGCGACGCTGTCGGCAATGACGGGAAGGCCGAACGCTGCGAAACGCGCTGGGTCCCCATTGGCGTTGAGGATCAGCCCGTCGCATTGTGGCGCAAGGCGCGCGATCACGCGGTCGAGGATGGTGCGGCCGGCGATCGTGCGCATCGGCTTGTCGCCGCCACCCATCCGCCGCGCCAATCCGCCGGCGAGCAGAACGCCAGGAATTTTACTCGTCACGCTCTTCGCCCTTGCGCTTGTGTCGCGCGGATTCTTCCTCGACATAGTCGAGGTCCTGGTCGAACACGATCCGCTCCTGTCCTGATAGCGCAATGAAGCGCTTGCCGCGCGTGCGGCCAACCAGCGTCAGCCCGACCTGCCGCGCCAGTTCGACGCCCCATGCGGTGAAGCCGGAGCGCGAGACCAGGATGGGAATGCCCATCCGCACCGTCTTGATCACCATCTCCGAGGTGAGCCGGCCCGTGGTGTAAAGGATCTTGTCGGCGGGATCGACGCCGTGCCTATAGATCCAGCCGGCAATCTTGTCGACCGCGTTATGACGGCCGACATCCTCGGTATAGCAGACGGGTGTGCCTTCCTTGCACAGCACGCAGCCATGGATCGCGCCGGCCTCCAGATAAAGCGAGGGCATGGTGTTGATCGTGCGCGTCATCTGGTAGAGCCACGAGGTGCGCAGCTCCGCCTTCGGCAGCGCCACGCTTTCCACCGCTTCAAGCAGGTCGCCGAACGCGGTGCCCTGTGCACAGCCGGACGTCTGCGTGCGTTTCTTCAGCTTGGCTTCGAAATTGGTGTGATGCTCGGTGCGCACCACCACGACCTGAAGGTCGTCGTCGTACTCGACCTCGGTGACGACGTCGTCATATTTCAGCATGTTCTGGTTCAGGAGATAGCCGAGCGCCAGATATTCCGGATAGTCGCCGATCGTCATCATGGTGACGATCTCCTGCGCGTTCAGGTACAGCGTCAGCGGCCGCTCCACCGGCACCCGGATTTCGACCGCCGCGCCCGTCTGATCGGTCCCGGCAACGCGCTCGGTCAGCCGCGGATCCTCGGGGTTCGGCACGATCAGGGGGGCCGGGGCTTTTTCCATCTTCATCATAGGACGCAGGTTAGCATGACTTTGTCTCCGGGCTGATATAAGGACCGGAGTTAACAAGTCACGGTCTAGCCGTCATGTCCGGGCTTGTCCCGGCCATCCACGCCTTTCTCGCTGCGATAGCGTCAAGACGTGGATGCCCGGGACTTCCAGGGTGAAGACGCGCTTCGCGCTTTTGCCCGGGCTTGGCGGGGATGCTAGTACCGCTGTCGGAGTATGAGATGAAAGTGATAGGCCTCGCGGGATGGAGCGGCGCCGGCAAGACCACCTTGCTGACGCGGGCGATTCCGCAGTTCGCAAAACAGGGCCTGCGGGTGTCCGTGATCAAGCACGCCCACCACGCCTTCGACGTCGACGTACCCGGCAAGGATTCCTGGCGGCATCGCGAGGCCGGCGCGGCCGAAGTTCTGGTGTCATCGGGGCGGCGCTGGGCCTTGATGCATGAGCTGCGCGGGGCGCATGAGCCGCGATTGCCGGAATTGCTGGCCAAGATGTCGCCGGTCGATCTCGTCGTGGTCGAGGGTTTCAAGCGCGAGCCGCACCGCAAGATCGAGGTCTATCGCGCCGCGAATGAAAAGCCGCTGCTGTTCCCTGACGACCCCGGCATCGTTGGAATCGCGACCGATACGGCGGTTGAAACCACGCTGCCGACCGCCCATCTCGACGACATAGAGGCGGTGACGGCGATGATGTTGCGGTCTGCGATATCGCTCGAAGACGTGCTGGCGAAATGCGAAGCTGAGGGCTGATCAGGCACATGGCGCAATTGTCCGACGATTGCTTTGCCTTCGGCGGTCCGATGATGTCGGTCGATGAGGCCGTCGGTCTCATTGCCACGCGTGTGACGCCGGTTGTGGATATCGAGACGGTTACGCTCGCCCGCGCCGATGGCCGCATTCTGGCGCACGAGATACTGGCGCCGCTGCCGCTGCCGCCCTTCACCAATTCCGCGGTCGACGGCTATGCGGTTGCGAGCCGCGACCTCCCGCAGCAGCAAGAGCAGACGTTTCCGGTTACCGGTCGCGTGCAGGCCGGTAGTTCCGCATCTGCGCCGCTCAAGCCGGGGCAGGCAATGCGCATCTTCACCGGAGCGCCGATGCCCGAAGGCGCAGATACCGTGTTCATGCAGGAAGACGTGCGCGTCGAGGGCGATAAGGTCGTGCTTCCCGCAGGCCTCAAGCCGGGCGCCAATGTACGCCCCGCAGGCGAAGACATCGCTTCAGGTTTTGCGGCGCTGCAGGCCGGGCAGCGGCTGCGGCCGCAGGACGTTGCGCTTGCCGCAGCCTTTGGCCTGACACAACTCGATGTCACAAGGCGCGTTCGCGTCGCCGTGTTTTCCACCGGCAACGAACTGGCCTCGCCGGGCGAGGCGCGCGCCGCGGTGCAACTGTTCGATTCCAACCGTTTCATGCTGATGGCGATGTTGTCGCGGCTCGGCTGCGAGGTCAGCGATCTCGGTATTATCCGGGATGATCGCGCCTCGCTGGCCCGCGCGCTGCAGGAGGTCGCCGGCGGTCATGATTTGATCCTCACGACGGGCGGCGTTTCGACCGGCGAGGAGGACCACGTCAAGGCGAGCGTCGAAAGCGTGGGCAGGCTGGTGCTGTGGCGGATGGCAATCAAGCCGGGACGCCCCGTCGCAATGGGCATCATCGACGGCACGCCCTTCATCGGATTGCCGGGCAATCCGGTGGCCAGTTTTGTCACTTTCGTCCACGTGGTGCGGCCGACCATTCTGGCGTTATCCGGTGCCCGGCCGGAGCCGCTTCGGCCGATGCCGGTTTGCGCCGCCTTCAGCTACAAGAAGAAAATCTCGCGCCGCGAATATGTCCGCGTCAGCTTGCGCGAGGGTGCCGATGGCGCGCTCGAAGCGGTAAAATTTCCGCGCGAAGGCGCAGGGCTCTTGTCGTCGCTGGCGGACACCGATGGCCTCGTCGAACTCGGTGAGGACATCACGCAGGTGTCGCCCGGCCAGACAGTCGGGTTCCTGTCGTATGCAAGTCTGATCAACTGATGTCCGTTGACGATGCGGGCCCCCTTCGCCATGGTCGGCGCATGACGACGACAAAACTCGATCTCGCTGGCCTGAAATGCCCGCTGCCGGCGTTGAAGACACGCAAGGCGCTGAAGACGCTGCCGCCCGGCGACAGGCTGGAAGTGCTCTGCACCGATCCGCTGTCGGTGATCGACATTCCGAACCTCATTCGGGAGACCGGCGACAAGGTCGAAATCACCGAGCGCAGCCCAAGCCGCATCGTGTTTCTGATAGAAAAAGCAAATGGGACGATATAAAAGCCGAATGCTTAGGCGATCCCGCGGGTAAGCCCTCGCGCGTTAATTAGACGAGTTCACGACAGCGTCCGATTGCCGGGTGCGACAATCGGTCCTACAAATCCCGGCATGAACTTCCCGACATCGAAGGCGAGCGCGGCGATATCCCCGGCAACGGTCAATGAACCGGCGGCCAAACCAGGCAAGCCGGCCGGCGGTCCCGAGTTCAGCGCGCTGGCGCAGGCCTCGATCCTGATTGTCGATGACGAGCCCGGAATGCGCAATTTTCTGGTGCGCACGCTGGGGCCGCATTGCAAGCACGTGGAAGAGGCCGCCGACACCGACGAAGCCTCACGCAAGCTCGACAAGAGCCGGTTCGACGTCGTCATTCTCGATAACATCATGCCGGGCAAGAACGGCGTCGACTGGCTGGCGGAGCAGCGGGCCGTCGGCTTCTTCGCCGATGCCATCCTGATTACAGCCTTTGCCGATCTCGATACAGCGATCCAGGCGCTGCGCGCCGGCGCAGTCGACTTCGTGCTGAAACCGTTCCGCTCTAACCAAATCCTCAATGCGGTTGCACGCTGCCTCGACCGGGTCCGGCTGCAGCGCGAGAACTACGTTTTGCGTTATGCGCTGCGCGCTTCATCCGATCGCACCTTCCTGCGCGACAATCTGATCGGGGAGTCGCCCGCGGCCCGCAGCGTGCGCGAAACCATTGCCCGCGTCGCCCGCCTACCGACATCGATCCTGCTCACCGGGGAATCCGGCACCGGCAAGGAAGTCGCGGCGCGCTCGATTCACTCCCTCTCCGATCGCGCCGACAAGCCCTTCGTGCCCGTCAATTGCGCTGCCATTCCGCCCGAGATGATCGAGGCCGAGCTGTTCGGTCACATCAAGGGTGCCTTTACGGGCGCGGATAGCGGCCGCGAGGGCCTGTTCCTCTATGCGCATGGCGGCACGCTATTCCTCGATGAAATCGGTGAGCTGCCGTTGCCGATGCAGAGCAAGCTGCTGCGTGTTCTCGAGGACCGCCGCGTCCGCCCCGTCGGCTCCGAGCGTGAAGTGCCGGTCGATCTTCGTTTCATCTTTGCGACCAATGCCGATCTCCAAAAGCAAGTGGAGAAGGGCCGCTTTCGCGCCGATCTCTATTACCGCCTGAACGTCATGCAGATTCATCTGCCGCTATTGAAGGACCGTGGCGACGACGTGCAGGAGCTCGCTACCATCTTCATGAACAAGCTTTCGATCCAACTCGGTATGCCGCCGGTTCCAATCGATAGCGCAGTGCGTGCCGCGCTCGCGAGTTACGACTGGCCGGGCAATGTGCGCGAGCTGCGCAATTTGATCGAGCGCACCTTGATCCTCGGCGCGTTCCCGGACGATTTCGCAGGCCCACGGAACGACGGGCAGGTCGCCACCGCCGACAGTCTCGCGGACCTGGAGCGCCGGCATATTCTTTCGGTGCTGAAGGAAACCGGCGGCAACCGCGAGGAAGCGGCGCGGCGGCTCGGCATCTCGCGCAAGACCATCGACCGCAAACTCGCGTTATGGAATGGCTGACCGGGCAGGCCGCATCGAGGAGCCGGTGCGCGGGGCATCCGTCCGCTTCCGGCTGCTCGCGATTGCGCTGCTGCCGATGCTGGTGATCCTGCCGCTTCTGCTTGGGGTCGCCATCTATCGCTGGAATGCGCGGTTTGACGCTACGCTGATCTCCAAGGTGAACGGCGACCTCACCATCGCCCACCAATACCTGGCCCGCATTCTGGAAAAGACCGGCGTTCAGATCCGCGGCCTGAGCCTTTCGTTCCGCTTTCGGGAGGTCGAAGAGCGGGAAACGATCTCCGCTGTGGAGACTTTGCTCGAACAGTCCCGCAAGGAGATGGGTCTCGACTTCCTCTATTTGATGGATGCCGGTGGAAAAATCATCGCCTCGTCACCTGCGCTTGAGGGACCGCCAAGGGCCGATTGGCCGATCATTACGTCGGTATTGTCAGGCGAATCTCCGTCGACGGGGATCGATATCTTCACCAACGACGAGCTTGCGGCGATTTCGCCGGCGCTTGCCCAGCGCGCGCGTCTCGACCTGGTGCCGACGCCAAACGCGGTGCCGACCGATCGCAGCACGGAAACCCATGGCATGGTGGTGCATGCGGCCAGCCGCGCCACGGCGCCCGGAGGAGGGCCAGCCGCGCTGGTTGGCGGGATTCTGCTGAACCAGAATTTGGAATTCATCGATACGATCAACGACCTCGTCTATCGGGCGGCCAGCCTGCCCGAGGGCAGCCAGGGAACGGCGACGCTGTTCCTGGACGACGTGCGGATTTCGACCAATGTCCGCCTGTTTGAGGGACGGCGGGCGCTGGGAACGCGGGTGTCGGCGGCGGTGCGCTCTGCGGTGATGGGAGAGGGGCGCACCTGGCTGGACAGCGCCTTCGTCGTTAACGACTGGTACATCTCGGCCTACGAGCCGCTCGTCGACACCTACGGCAAGCGCGTCGGCATGCTTTATGTCGGATTTCTGCAGAAGCCGTTCAACGACGCAAAGCTTGAGACGATTCTCATCATTGCGCTCGCGTTCATCGCGATCACTGCGGCAAGCGTGCCGATCTTCCTGCGCTGGGCGCAATCGATCTTCATGCCGCTCGAACGCGTCACGGCGACGATCGGTGAAGTCGAGAGCGGTAACCTCTCTGCCCGCACCAAACTGCCGGCATCGGGTGACGAGATCGGCCGCGTGGCGGTTCATCTCGATACCTTGCTGGACCAGATTCAGGAGCGCGATCGTCAGTTGCGCGAGTGGAACGAGGAGTTGAACACGCGCGTGCGCGAGCGGACCCGGGACCTCGAACTTGCCAATCTGAAGCTGGAGGCGACCACCAAGCAGCTCATCATGTCCGAGAAGCTCGCTGCCATCGGCGAGATCACCGCGGGCGTTGCGCATGAGATCAACAACCCGATCGCGGTGATGCAGGGCAATCTCGATGTCATCCGCAGCGTGATCGGCGCTGACACCGAGAAAGCCAAGGTCGAGTTTCGGCTTGTCGATGAACAGATCCATCGCATCAGCCAGATCGTCACCAAGCTCTTGCAGTTTGCGCGGCCGGAAGAGTATGCCGGCTATGTCGAGCGTCATGCGCCCGGAAGCGTTGTTGCGGACTGCCTGCCGCTGGTGCAGCATCTCCTGAACAAGACCGAAATCAGGGTTGCGCGGGAAGATCGGGCGAGCCGCCTGGTCTTGATGAACCGCACCGAGCTGCAGCAGGTCGTGATCAACCTCATCGTCAACGCGATCCACGCCATGCCGGACGGCGGCACGTTGACGCTGCGCTCGTTCGACGCCGATCGCGACGGCAACCCGGGCATCTCAATCGACGTGACCGACACCGGCATCGGCATGAGCGCTGACGTCCTGGACAAGGTCTTCGATCCCTTCTTCACCACGAAACGCAGGGAGGGGACAGGCCTTGGCCTTTCCATCAGTCAGACGCTGGTGAAGCGCCAGCGTGGCCAGATCACGGTGGAAAGCGGGATCGGCTCCGGGAGTACATTCCGGGTGTGGCTGCCGGAAGCGAGCTGACCGGACATTTTGTCCAGCGGCTATCAGGACATTTTGTCCGATACATCGGCAGGCATTTGGTTAAGTGATTGATTTTCTGCATCGCGCGATTTGGCACGCGGATTGCTGACTTCTCACTCAAGGGTTGGAGTGGGGAGGGCGCGATGATCGGATATTCGGTCGCAAGCTGGGCGACTGCGCGCGCTTGCCGTCTTCATGACGTGCCCACGCCGCACTTCAAATCGATTTTGCCTCGACTTGAACTCCGATCTGTCGCGTGGACATCGCACGTCCGCGCATACGGTCGGCGCTGCGTGGCCCCCCATCCAATACCCCGACCTCTCAACAATCGTGCCCGGTAAGGCAGCGAACCTGGAGAATATGCCTATGACGACAGCCGATGCCACGCTCGCACCATCGGGTGCGCTCGGGATTCTCGACAAGGAGCGAACGATTGCGACCGCCGGCTTCAATCGCTGGTTGGTGCCGCCGGCCGCACTCTGCATTCACCTGTGCATCGGCATGGCCTATGGCTTCAGCGTATTCTGGCTGCCGCTGTCGCGCGCGATCGGCGTGACCGCGCCGAAGGCCTGCCCCGACATGACGCTGGTGCAGGAATTGTTCACCACCACCTGCGACTGGAAAGTCGCCAGCATGGGCTGGATGTACACACTGTTCTTCGTGTTGCTCGGCGTCTCGGCCGCGATCTGGGGCGGTTGGCTGGAGCGCGTCGGACCGCGCAAGGCGGGTTTTGTGTCGGCGCTGTGCTGGTGCGGTGGTCTCGTGCTCGGCGCGATCGGCATCATCACCCATCAACTGTGGCTGTTGTGGCTAGGAAGCGGCGTCATCGGCGGCATCGGACTCGGCCTCGGCTACATCTCGCCGGTGTCGACGCTGGTGAAATGGTTTCCGGACCGCCGCGGCATGGCGACCGGCATGGCCATCATGGGCTTTGGCGGCGGCGCCATGATCGGCGCGCCGCTGGCGAACCTGTTGATGAATTATTTCAAGTCGCCGACCTCGGTCGGCGCCTGGGAAACTTTCATCGCGATGGGCGCGATCTATTTCGTGTTCATGATGATCGGCGCCTTCCGCTATCGTATTCCGCCGGCGGGCTGGCGGCCCGAGGGTTGGACGCCGCCGGCGAAAGCCAATGCGATGATTTCGCAGAACCACGTCCACCTGAAGGACGCGCACAAGACACCGCAGTTCTGGCTGATCTGGTGGGTGCTCTGCCTCAACGTCTCCGCCGGCATCGGCGTGATCGGCATGGCTTCGCCGATGCTGCAGGAAATCTTCGCCGGCAAGCTGATCGGATTGCCCGACGTCGGCTTCAACCAGCTTGACGCCACGCAGAAGGCGACCATTGCGGGGATTGCGGCCGGCTTTGCCGGGCTGCTCTCGCTGTTCAACATCGGCGGCCGGTTCTTCTGGGCCTCGCTGTCGGACAAGATGGGCCGCAAGAACACCTATTATACGTTCTTCATCCTGGGCATCGTGCTCTATGCGCTGGCGCCGACATTTGCGGCGATGGGCTCAAAACTTCTGTTCGTGCTCGGCTTCGGCATCATCCTGTCGATGTATGGCGGTGGCTTCGCCACCGTGCCGGCCTATCTCGCCGATATGTTCGGCACACAGTTCGTCGGCGCCATCCATGGCCGTCTGCTGACGGCGTGGTCGACCGCGGGCATCATCGGTCCCGTAGTCGTGAATTACATCCGCGAGTTCCAGCTTGCCGCCGGCGTGCCGCGCGACCAGCTCTACAACACGACGATGTACATCCTGTGCGCGATGCTGATCGCGGGCCTGATCTGCAACTACCTGATCAAGCCGGTCGACGCGAAGTGGCACATGAGCGACGCCGAGGTTGCCAAGCTGCAGGCGGCGACGGCGAGCGCGGGTAGCTCGGGGCCGTCAGGATCCTATGGCATCGGGTTCGGTGGGCTCGACGCCAAGGCTGCGCTGTTCTGGGCGTTCGTCGGCATCCCCCTGGCCTGGGGCGTGTGGAAGACGCTGGAAAGCGCCGTCAAGATCCTCTGACTCTTCTGGCCGTCGCGGGGCGAGCGTTCCGCGACGGCGTTTCAGGCGCGATGTCGAATTCAAATCGGGTAATCGGAAATCCAGATCAATGCGCATTCGCAATCGCAGCATGAGACGGCTTTATTGATCTCCCGACCAAATTCGCGTTCTCATCCAGTGATCAGGCAAAGCAAACGTGGTTGTTCCGGGCGCGGACAGGATCGAAAGCTCGCGGCCTGTGTTGCCCTAAATATCTGATAAATCTCTTGGCATCTGGCATGCCACTGAACTAGAGTTGGCTGGCAGACTGGCAGGAACGAGACGTTTCGATGGATCACGACGTACACGACCTACAAAAAGTCCGCTCGTTCGATCATCCGGGCGCGGGACGGAAGCGGGCCAAGGCGACGCCGAAGGGCCGCCAGGTCGACCCTATCGCGGCGCACGAGATTGAGCTCCTGCTCGGCGACCGGCCGCGGCGGCGCGACCTGCTGATCGAGCATCTGCACCTGATCCAGGACAAGTATCACCAGATCTCGGCGGCGCATCTGGCGGCGCTTGCCGACGAGATGAAGCTGTCGTTTGCCGAAGTGTTCGAGACCGCGACCTTCTACGCGCATTTCGACGTGGTGAAGGAGGGCGCGCCCGATATCGCGCCGCTGACCATCCGGGTCTGCGATTCGCTGACCTGCGCCATGATGGGCGCGGAAAAGCTGCTGCACGAACTGCAGGACAGTGCCGGCCCCGGCATCCGCGTGGTGCGCGCGCCTTGCGTTGGCCGCTGCGACACCGCGCCCGCCGCCGAAGTCGGCCATCACTTTGTCGATCATGCCACGGTTACGAATGTGCTCGCCGCCGCCAAGGCCGGCGACACCCACGCACATCTGCCCGAATATACCGACTATGACGCCTATGTCGCAGGCGGCGGCTACAAGCTGCTCAATCGCCTGCGCTCCGGCGCGATGACGAAAGAAGACCTGCTGAAGGCGCTCGACGACGCTTCGCTGCGCGGGCTCGGCGGCGCGGGCTTTCCGACCGGGCGCAAATGGCGCGCGGTGCTGGGTGAGCCCGGCCCGCGGCTGATGGCGATCAACGGCGACGAGGGCGAGCCCGGCACGTTCAAGGACCGCTTCTATCTCGAAACCGATCCGCATCGCTTCATCGAGGGCATGCTGATCGGCGCGCATGTCGTCGAGGCGACCGACGTCTATATCTATCTGCGCGACGAATATCCGGCGTCGCGCGAAATCCTCACGCGTGAAATCGCAAACTTGCCGCCCGGCGGTCCCGCGCTGCATATGCGCCGCGGCGCGGGCGCCTACATCTGCGGCGAGGAATCCTCACTGCTCGAATCGATCGAGGGCAAGCGTGGTCTGCCCAGGCACAAGCCGCCCTATCCGTTCCAGGTCGGCCTGTTCGGCCTGCCGACGCTGATCAACAATATCGAGACGCTGTGGTGGGTGCGCGACATCGTCGAGAAGGGCGCCGACTGGTGGAAGAGCCATGGCCGCAACGACCGCCACGGCTTGCGCAGCTACTCGGTCTCGGGCCGCGTGAAGGATCCCGGCATGAAGCTGGCGCCGGCTGGTGTCACCGTGCGCGAACTGATCGACGAGTTCTGCGGCGGCATGGCTGACGGACACACCTTCCACGCCTACCTGCCGGGCGGCGCGTCCGGCGGTATCCTGCCGGCCTCGATGGACAATATCCCGCTAGATTTCGGCACGCTGGAAAAATACGGCTGCTTCATCGGCTCCGCCGCTGTTGTCATCCTGTCCGAGCAGGACAGTGTGAAGGGCGCGGCGTTGAACCTGATGAAATTCTTCGAGGATGAAAGCTGCGGCCAGTGCACGCCGTGCCGCGTTGGAACCCAGAAGGCGGCGCTTTTGATGCAGCGGCCGGTCTGGGACCGCGAATTGCTGGACCAATTGAGCCAGGCGATGCGCGACGCCTCGATCTGCGGGCTTGGACAAGCCGCCTCGAACCCGCTCACGTCAGTGATTAAATATTTTCCGGAAGAATTCGTGCCGAAAGAGGCAGCGGAATGACCAAGATCAAGTTCGAACTCGACGGCCAACAGGTCGAGGCCAACGCGGGCGAGACCATCTGGCAGGTGGCAAAACGCCACGAGAAGGAAATCCCGCACCTCTGTTATTCGCCGGAGCCGGACTACCGGCCTGACGGCAATTGCCGCGCCTGCATGGTCGAGATCGAGGGCGAGCGCGTGCTGGCCGCGTCCTGCAAGCGCACGCCGAGCGTCGGCATGAAGGTGAAGACCGAAAGCGCCCGCGCCGTCGCGGCGCAGAAGATGGTGATGGAGCTTCTGGTCGCCGACCAGCCCGCGCGCGAGACCTCGCACGATCCCGATTCGAAATTCTGGCACTGGGCCGAAAAGGTCGAGGTGACCGAGAGCCGTTTCCCGGCGGCCGAGCGGTGGCAGGGCGATACCAGCCATCCCGCGATGAGCGTCAATCTCGATGCCTGCATCCAATGCGGCCTGTGCGTGCGTGCCTGCCGCGAGGTCCAGGTCAACGACGTCATCGGCATGGCCTATCGCAATGCCGGCGCCAAGATCGTGTTCGACTTCGACGATCCCATGGGTGAATCGACCTGCGTCGCCTGCGGCGAGTGCGTGCAGGCCTGTCCGACCGGTGCCTTGATGCCGTCGGTGATGCTGGACGAGAACCAGACCCGCGTCACTTACGCTGACAAGAAAGTTGATTCGCTCTGCCCGTTCTGCGGCGTCGGCTGCCAGGTCACCTATCAGGTCAAGGACGAGAAGGTCATCTACGCAGAAGGCCGCGACGGCCCGGCCAACCACAACCGGCTCTGCGTCAAGGGACGTTTTGGTTTTGACTACATCCATCACCCGCATCGGCTGACAAAGCCGCTGGTGCGCCTGCCGAATGCAAAAAAGGACGCCAACGACCAGGTCGATCCGGCCAACCCGTTCACCCATTTCCGCGAAGCTTCGTGGGAAGAGGCGCTGGACATCGCCGCAAAAGGCCTCGTGAAAATTCGCGACGAGAAGGGCGTCAAGGCGCTGGCCGGCTTCGGCTCGGCCAAGGGTTCGAACGAAGAGGCGTATCTGTTCCAGAAACTGGTGCGCACCGGCTTCGGCTCCAACAATGTCGACCACTGCACGCGGCTCTGTCACGCCTCGTCGGTCGCGGCCTTGATGGAAGGCCTCAACTCTGGCGCGGTGTCGGCGCCGTTTGCTGCGGCGATGGATGCCGAGGTCATCATCGTGATCGGCGCCAATCCGACCGTGAACCATCCGGTCGCGGCGACCTACCTGAAGAACGCGGCCAAGCGCGGCGCCAAGCTGATCGTGATGGATCCGCGCAGGCAGTCGCTGTCGCGCCACGCCTGGAAGCATCTCGCCTTCAAGCCCGGCAGCGACGTCGCCATGCTGAACGCGATGCTCCACACCATCATCACCGAAGGGCTGACCGACCAGCAATATATTGCGGGCTATACCGAAGGCTTTGATGAGCTCGCCGAGCGCATCAAGGAATTCCCGCCGGAGAAGATGGAAGCGATCTGCGGAATTCCGGCCGAGACGCTGAAGGAAGTGGCGCGAATTTACGCGCGCTCGCAGGCCTCGATCATCTTCTGGGGCATGGGCATCAGCCAGCACATCCACGGCACCGACAATGCGCGCTGTCTGATCGCGCTGGCGCTGACCACCGGCCAGGTCGGCCGCCCCGGCACCGGCCTGCATCCGCTGCGCGGCCAGAACAACGTGCAGGGCGCTTCCGACGCCGGCCTGATCCCGATGTTCCTGCCGGATTATCAGCCGGTCGGACGCACCGATCTGCGCGAGCCGTTCGAAAAACTCTGGCATCAGGATCTCGATCCGGTTCGCGGTCTCACCGTCGTCGAGATCATGAACGCGATCCACGCCGGCGAAATCACCGGCATGTATATCGAGGGCGAAAACCCCGCAATGTCGGACCCCGATCTGCAGCATGCACGCGAAGCGCTCGCCATGCTCGACCATCTGGTGGTGCAGGATCTCTTCGTCACCGAAACCGCGTTCCATGCCGACGTGATCCTGCCGGCCTCGGCATTTGCTGAAAAGAGCGGCACCTTCACCAATACCGATCGCCGCGTGCAGCTCGCGCGCGAGGTGATCCGGCCGCCGGGCGACGCGCGGCAGGATCTCTGGATCATCCAGGAGATCGGCAAGCGTATGGGCCTGCCCTGGAACTACAACGGACCGGCCGATGTGTTCACCGAAATGACGCAGGTGATGCCGTCGCTGAACAACATCACCTGGGAGCGGCTGGTGCGCGAGGGTGCGGTGACCTATCCGGTCGACGATCCGAACGAGCCCGGCAACGAGATCATTTTCACCACGGGTTTCCCGACCGCGAGCGGCCGCGGCAAGATCGTTCCTGCCAAGGTGATCGCGCCGGACGAGATCCCCGACGCCGAATATCCGATGGTGCTCTCCACCGGGCGCGTGCTCGAACACTGGCACACCGGCTCGATGACCCGCCGTTCGAGCGTACTCGACCAGATCGAGCCGGAGGCGATGGCGTTCATGTCGCCGAAGGACATGCGCAAGCTCAGCGTCTGGCCCGGCGATTTCATCCGCCTGATGACCCGCCGCGGCGCCGTCGAGGTCAAGGTGCGCTCCGACCGCGACGTGCCGGAGAACATGATCTTCATGCCGTTCTGCTACGCGGAGGCGGCGGCCAACTTGCTGACCAACCCAGCGCTTGATCCGTTCGGCAAGATCCCCGAGTTCAAGTTCTGCGCCGTGCGCGCTGAAAAGCTGGTGCTACAGTCTGCGGCGGAGTAGTAGGCGGCCCGTTACCCCATCTACAAAAGTCACGCAAAATTGTCGGTGCAAACTGGCTCGTACAGTGGGCTGACATCCTGCGGCACGGGCGGGACGCTGGTCCGGCGCGATGTCGTGCTGATGTGCTGCGCTTCCACGAATGCACTCAGGATTGCCAGCGCCAGATCGGCATGACGAGCTTCGACGGACTGATCGAGCCAGTCCGGCAGTTCGCGCTGCCGGGACAGTGCGCAGTACCATTCACCCTCATCATAGGCGATCCGTCGAATCTGCCATTGCGGCAATTCCAGATCGATCAGCGCCAGCGCGGCATCGATCCACGCGTGAGATTGGATCAATTGCTCGATGCGGGCGGTCTTTGCGCCGTGGGCTGTGGACGGAAATCGCCGGCATGCTGCGGCGATGTCGGAGAGGAATTCGACCGTCACGCAGCAGGCGTCGCGAAGCCGATCGCCGAGATCGGTGGTGACGCGGTGTTCCAAAAGAATTGACATGGCGTCGTCTCGTTCATTCGCGCGGCCGCGACTGCAACCGCACTCCCAAACTGGCGAAAACGCCATTCGAAAACGAGTGGGGGCGAGGGTTGTAAATATAGGGATTTCATAAGCGCTATCTCCGTCGTCCCTGCGAACGCAGGGACCCATACTCCGCGGCCGGTGTTGTTTAGAAAAGAAAGATAACAGGTCGCGAAATAATTGACGCCTGTGGTTATGGGTCCCTGCGTTCGCAGGGACGACGGAAGGCGTCTTTATGAGATTCCTATAACGTCGCCATCCTTCCCGTCTCGAAAACCTATGCGCCCGGTGGCACCTCAGGCCGGAACGCATAGCCGTATCTTCGGCTGCACGGTTCACGTCGCAGAGGAACATCCCATGCTGGACATTGTGATGCTGGCGCTCGCTCTCGGCCTCTTCGTGGCGGGCATTGGTTATGCCTATGTCTGCGAGCGGCTTTAAATGTTGACGCGTTTTCTTCGCGCGAACCGAAAACCACCCCGGATCAGGTCCGGGGCAGGCTTTCGCTCGAAGACGCTATGGAGGAGAGCGCCATGATCTTCGATTACTCGCTCGCCGGTCTCGTTTCGCTTGGCCTGCTGTTCTACCTGACTTACGCGCTGCTGCGCCCCGAGCGATTTTGAACGGGTCATGACCACGCTCGCCGCCATCGTGCTGGCGTTTCTTGCGACCGCCGCGCTGCTCGTCGTGCTGCTGCGCGTGTTGCTGCCTGCAAGGTAATACGAAGGACACTCACCCATGACACTTGTCGGCTGGTTTCAGATTTTGCTGTACTGCGCGATCGTGGTCGCGCTCGTAAAGCCGCTCGGCTGGTATATGACGCGCGTCTTCAGCGGCGAGCGCACACCCCTCACGCCGATCCTGCGGCCGGTCGAGGCTGGGCTGTACCGGATCGGCGGCGTCGACGAGAAACGCGAGCAGCATTGGCTGACCTACACGGTCGCGATGCTGCTGTTCCATGTCGGCGGCTTCCTCATCATCTACGGCCTGATGCGGCTGCAGGCGCTGCTGCCGTTCAACCCGACGGGACAATCCGCCGTCGCCCAGGATTTATCCTTCAATACCGCGATCTCCTTCATCACCAACACCAACTGGCAGAACTACGGCGGCGAAAGCACGCTGTCATATCTGACGCAGATGCTGGGCCTGACGCATCAGAACTTCCTGTCGGCAGCGACCGGTATCGCACTCGCAGTCGCTCTGATCCGCGGCTTTTCCCGTTCCTCGATGCGCACGATCGGCAATTTCTGGGTCGATGTGACGCGCTGCACGCTTTACGTGCTGCTGCCGATCTGCATCGTCTATACGCTGTTCCTGGTGTGGCAGGGCATGCCGCAGACGCTCGGCGCCTATGTCGAGGCGACCACGCTGGAAGGCGGCAAGCAGACGATTGCGGTCGGCCCTGTCGCTTCGCAGGTCGCGATCAAAATGCTCGGCACCAATGGCGGAGGCTTCTTCAATGCCAATGCCTCACATCCCTTTGAAAACCCCACCGCACTGTCGAACTTCGTGCAGATGATCTCGATCTTTGTGCTCGGCGCGGCGCTGACCAACGTGTTCGGCCGGATGGTCGGCAACCAGCGGCAGGGGTGGGCGATCCTCGGCGCAATGGGCGTTCTCTTCCTTGCCGGCGTCGCCGTCACCTATTGGGCCGAAGCCAACGGCACCTCGACGCTGAGCGCGCTGGGGTTCTCTGGCGGCAATATGGAAGGCAAGGAAGTCCGCTTCGGCATCGTCGCCTCCTCACTCTTCGCAGTCATTACCACCGCTGCCTCCTGCGGCGCCGTCAATGCCATGCACGACTCCTTCACCGCGCTTGGCGGCATGATCCCGCTGCTCAACATCCAACTCGGCGAAATCATCGTCGGCGGCGTCGGCGCGGGCCTTTATGGCATGCTGCTGTTCGTCGTGTTGGCGATCTTCGTCGCCGGCCTGATGGTCGGCCGTACGCCGGAATTTGTTGGCAAGAAGATCGAAGCGCGCGAGGTCAAAATGGCGATGCTTGCAATCCTGATCCTGCCGTTGATGATTTTGGGCTGGACGGCCGTTGCGGTCGTCTTCCCTCCGGCGGTGGCGTCGATCGCCAATGCCGGTCCGCACGGCTTTACCGAGGTGCTCTATGCCTTCACCTCGGCGACCGGCAATAACGGCTCGGCCTTCGGCGGCCTGACCGGCAATACCTTCTTTTACAATCTGACACTCGCCAGTTCGATGTTTGTCGGCCGCTTCTTCATGATCGTGCCGGCAATGGCGCTGGCGGGGTCGCTTGCGGCCAAGAAATCGATCCCGCCCTCGGCCGGCACGCTGCCGACCACCGGCGGCCTGTTCGTCGGCCTCGTCGTCGGCGTCATCCTGATCATCGGCGGGCTGACCTTCTTCCCGGCGCTGGCGCTGGGGCCGATCGTCGAGCACCTGGCGATGAACGCCAACACCTTGTTCTGATCGAAGCCGTCAGGAGTTACGTCCATGGAAACCATGAAATTGCAGAAAAAGGCGACGGCGTCGGCGATGTTCGATCCGAGCATCGTGCTGCCGGCAATCCGGGCGGCCTTTGCAAAACTCGATCCGCGGCTGATGGTGAAGAACCCCGTGATGTTCGTGGTCGAAATCGTGGCCACGCTCACGACCGTGATATTCCTGCGCAATCTGGTGGCCGGCGGCGAGAACTTCGCCTTCACGTTCCAGATCATCCTGTGGCTGTGGTTCACCGTGCTGTTCGCCAATTTCGCCGAGGCCGTTGCCGAAGGCCGCGGCAAGGCGCAGGCTCTGTCGTTGAAGAAGACCCGCACCGAGAGCAAGGCAAAATTGCTGGAAGGTCCCGGCAAGAACTATCGTCTGGTTTCCGGCACCAGCCTGAAGGTGGGTGACATCGTCTTGGTCGAGGCCGGCGACAACATCCCCTCCGATGGCGAAGTGATCGAGGGTGTAGCTTCGGTGAACGAGGCGGCGATAACGGGTGAATCTGCGCCTGTAATCCGCGAATCCGGTGGTGACCGGTCGGCGGTGACCGGCGGCACGCAAGTGCTATCGGACTGGATCCGCGTTCGGATCACGGCGGCGCAAGGGTCGACCTTCATCGACCGCATGATCAAGCTGGTGGAAGGAGCGGAGCGGCAGAAGACGCCGAATGAGATCGCGCTCAATATTCTGCTCGCCGGCCTGACCATCATCTTCGTGTTCGCCACCGTGACGATTCCGAGCTATGCGGCCTATGCCGGCGGCTCGATTTCGGTAGTGGTGCTGGTGGCACTGTTCGTCACGCTGATTCCGACCACCATCGGCGCGCTGCTATCGGCGATCGGCATCGCCGGCATGGACCGGCTGGTGCGCTTCAACGTGCTCGCCATGTCCGGCCGTGCGGTGGAGGCCGCTGGCGACGTCGACACGCTGCTGCTGGACAAGACCGGCACCATCACGCTCGGCAACCGGCAGGCCACGGCGTTTCGCCCCTTGCGCGGTGTCACCGAACAGGAGCTGGCGGATGCGGCGCAGCTCGCCTCGCTCGCCGACGAGACGCCGGAAGGTCGCTCGATCGTCGTGCTGGCGAAAGAGAAATACGGCATCCGCGGCCGCGACATGAAGGAGCTCAACGCGAGCTTCATTCCCTTCACCGCGCAGACACGCATGAGCGGCATCGACGCCGGGTCATCGTCGGTGCGCAAGGGCGCGGTGGATGCGATCCTGAATTACGTCGATGGTGGCGGCGCGATCCGCGCGGTCGCTTCCGGGAATGCGGCGCGCGCCGTGTCGGGCGTCCTCTCGGAGGCGGCCCGTGAGATCCAAACGGTTTCCGACGAGGTCTCGAAAGCCGGCGGCACGCCGCTGGCGGTCGCCAAAGACGGGAAACTACTCGGCGTCGTGCATCTGAAGGACATCGTCAAGGGCGGCATCCGGGAGCGCTTTGCGGAATTGCGCCGGATGGGCATCCGCACCGTGATGATCACCGGCGACAATCCGATGACCGCAGCCGCCATCGCGGCCGAGGCCGGCGTCGACGATTTCCTTGCCCAGGCAACGCCGGAGGACAAGCTGAAACTGATCCGCGACGAGCAGGCCAGGGGCAAACTGGTCGCGATGTGCGGCGACGGCACCAACGACGCGCCGGCGCTGGCGCAGGCCGATGTCGGCGTCGCCATGAACACCGGCACGCAGGCGGCGCGCGAGGCCGGCAACATGGTCGATCTCGATTCCAACCCGACCAAGCTGATCGAGGTGGTCGAGATCGGCAAGCAGCTTCTGATGACGCGCGGCGCGCTGACCACGTTCTCGATCGCCAACGACGTCGCAAAGTATTTCGCCATTATCCCGGCGATGTTCCTGGCGTTCTACCCGCAGCTCGAGGTGCTCAACGTCATGCACCTCGCAAGCCCGCAGAGCGCCATCCTGTCGGCGATCATCTTCAACGCGCTGATCATCATCGCGCTGATCCCGCTGGCGCTGAAAGGCGTCGCCTATCGCGCCGTCGGTGCAGGGGCGCTTCTGCGCCGTAACCTGCTGATCTACGGCTTGGGCGGCATCATCGTTCCCTTTATCGGCATCAAGGCCATCGACCTTGCGGTTGTGGCTTTGCATCTGGCCTAACACCACAACCGTCATTGCGAGGAGCGAAGCGACGAAGCAATCCATCTATCCACTTGTGGCGCCATGGATTGCTTCGCTTCGCTCGCAATGACGGAAAACTTACGGAGACCTAAAATGCTCAGAGAAATCCGTCCCGCGATCCTCATCCTGCTGCTACTCACCGCGATCACCGGCCTTGCCTATCCCCTCGCCATGACCGCCATCGCCGGCGCGATCTTTTCGAGGCAGGCGCACGGCAGCCTGATTGAAAAGGACGGCAAGGTGATCGGCTCCGCTCTGATCGGGCAGGAGTTCAAGGAAGACAAATATTTCCACGGCCGCCCGTCCGCGACTTCGGCGCCGGACCCGGCCGATCCGACCAAGACGGTCCCTGCGCCCTACAACGCCGCCAATTCCGGTGGCTCCAATCTTGGGCCGACCAGCAAGGCGCTGGCCGACCGGATCAAGGAGGACTTCGCGAAGCTGAAGACCGAAAACCCGGCCGCTGCCGTACCGGTCGATCTCGTCACCACCTCCGGCAGCGGGCTCGATCCCGACATCTCGCCGGAAGGCGCGCTATTCCAGGTCCCGCGCGTGGCGAAGGCCCGCAACCTGCCGGAGGCGCGCGTCCAGCAACTGGTTACCGAGCACATTCAGGGCCGCATGGCTGGATTGCTTGGCGAGCCGCGCATTAACGTACTGGCGTTGAACCTGGCGCTGGATGAGGTTTCAAAATGAGACATGCTAGGCCCCTCGAAGGGTGAGGACTATACTACCGCATGGTCCAAGCCCGCCGCGACCCCGAACAACGTCCCTCACCGGAGGCCCTGCTGGAGGCCGCCCGGCGCGAGGAGAGCCGCGCCGGCAAGCTCAAGATCTTTGTCGGCGCTGCGCCCGGCGTCGGCAAGACCTATGAGATGCTGCAGAGCGCCCACGCCAAGAAGAAGGCGGGCGCCGATGTCGTGGTCGGCATCGTCGAAACCCACGGCCGGGCTGAAACCGAAGTGCTTCTGAACGGTCTCGAGGTGCTGCCGCGCAGGCGGCTCGCCTACAAGGAGCAGACGCTCGAGGAGATGGACCTGGATGCGCTGATCGCGCGGCGGCCGCAGATCGCGCTCGTCGATGAACTCGCTCACACCAATGCGCCCGGCAGCCGTCATCCCAAGCGCTATCTCGACGTCGAGGAATTGCTGTCCCACGGCATCGACGTCTATACGGCAGTCAATATCCAGCACATCGAGAGCCTCAACGACGTGGTCGCGCAGATCACGCATGTGCGGGTCCGTGAGACTGTGCCGGATTCCGTGTTCGACCGCGCCGACGCCATCGAGCTGATCGACCTCACGCCCGACGATCTGATCCAGCGGCTGAAGGAGGGCAAGGTCTACGTTCCCAAACAGGCCGAGCGCGCGCTGGAGCATTATTTCTCGCCAGGCAACCTGACCGCGTTGCGCGAGCTGGCGCTGCGGCGCACCGCCGAACGCGTCGACGAGCAGTTGCTCACCCATATGCAGGCCAACGCCATAGCAGGTCCATGGGCGGCAGGTGAGCGCATCCTGGTTTGCGTCAGCGAAGATCCGCGCGCGGCCGGGCTGGTGCGCTATACCAAGCGGCTGGCCGACCGGCTGCACGCGCAATGGACCGCTATTAGCATCGAGACACGCCGTAGCCTGCAACTGACCGACGAGCAGCGCGACCGGTTGGCCGATACCATGCGGCTGGCGGAAGCGCTGGGCGGTGAGGCGCTGACCATTCCCGGCGTCGGCCGCCGCATCGCCGACGACGTCATCCATTTCGCGCACGCCAATAATGTCACGCAGATCGTCATCGGCAAGTCGACCCGCTCCTGGTGGTTCGAGCTGACGCGCGGTTCTGTCGTGCACGATCTGGTGCGCCGCGCCGGCCATATCAGCGTCCACGTCATCCCCGGCGACGAACAGGGCGTGGCGAAAGCGGCGGTGCAGACTGCGGCGCGACAGGAGCCGTTCAACCCGCGGCCCTACATGATGGCGCTATTGTTCGTCGCGGTCAGCCTCGGCGCTGCCAAACTGATCCAGCCGATGTTCGGTGGCATCGAGAATGTCGATCTGGTGCTCCTCACCGCCGTGGTCGGCGTCGCCGTTCGCTACGGGCTCTTGCCATCGCTGTTGGCGAGCGTCGCGGCGTCGCTGTGCTACAATTTCTTCTTCATGCCGCCGGTCCATACCTTCACCATCGCCGACCCGATCAACATTGCCGCGTTCTTCCTCTTCATGCTGATCGCGCTGTTGGTCTCCAATCTCGCGGCACGGGTGCGCTCTCAGGCCGACACCGCGATCGGCCGGGTGCGCACCACCGAATCGCTCTACGCCTTCAGCCGCAAGCTCGCGGGCACCGCGACGCTGGACGATGTGCTGTGGGCGACCGCCTATCAGACCGCGCTGATGCTGAAGGTGAGGGTGGTGCTGCTGTTGCCGGAGGACGGTGTGCTCACCGTGAAGTCGGGCTATCCGCCCGAGGATCAACTGGGCGAGGCCGACCTTGCCGCCGCCAAATGGGCTTGGGACAACGACCGTGCGGCCGGGCGCGGCTCGGATACGCTGCCGGGCGCCAAACGGCTGTTCCTGCCGATGCGAACCGGGCGCGGCGCGATCGGCGTCATCGGCATCGACGACGACCGCACCGGTCCGTTGCTGACGCCGGATCAGCGCCGCCTGCTCGATGCGCTGGTCGATCAGGGCGCGCTGGCGATCGAGCGCGTGCTGCTGGTGGAAGACATGGACCGGGTCAAGCGCACGGTGGAATCCGACCGGCTGCGCGGCGCGCTGTTGACCTCGATCTCGCACGATCTGAAGACGCCGTTGGCCTCGGTGCTCGGTGCCGCTTCCGCCCTGCGCGATCTCGGCTCCAGCCTCAACGACGCGCAGAAGAACGAACTGCTCGCCACCATGATCGACGAATCCGAGCGCCTCAATCGCTTCATCGCCAATCTGCTCGACATGACCAAGCTGGAATCCGGTGCGATCGTGCCGAATACCGCGCGGCATGACGTCTCCGAGATCGTCGGCAGCACGCTGCGCCGCGCGAACAAGATCCTCCTGCATCACAAGGTGTCACTGGAACTCAGTCCCAATCTGCCGATGCTGGAGCTGGATGCGGTTCTGTTCGAACAGGTATTGTTCAATTTGCTCGATAACGCGGCCAAATACGCGCAGGCCGGAACCACGATTTCGATCCGGGGAACGCGCGATCCGGCAAGTGTGTCGCTGCAGATCCTCGACGAAGGCAGCGGTATTCCGCCTGCCGAGGTGGAAAGCGTGTTCGACAAGTTCTATCGCGCTCAAAAGGGCGACCACATCCGTCCCGGCACCGGGCTGGGGCTCGCCATCTCGCGCGGTTTCGTCGAGGCGATGCATGGCACGATATCGGCCGCCAATCGCACCGATCGCTCTGGAGCCATCATCACGATTCGACTGCCTGTCCCGGCCTCCGATAGCGCGCTGGATACCGCCGCATGAACGCCGCCCAGATCAAGGTTCTGGTGATCGACGACGAGCCGCCGATCCGCAAATTGTTGCGGATGGGGCTGAGCACGCAGGGCTACGACATCCTCGAAGCCTCCAATGGCAAGATTGCGCTGGAGAAGCTCGCGGAAGGCCCGGCGCTGATCATCCTCGATCTTGGCCTGCCCGACATCCAGGGTCATGATCTCCTGCGCATGATCCGCGGCCGCAACGAGAGCGTGCCGATCGTGGTCCTGTCGAGCCGCGGCGACGAGGCCGGCAAGGTCCAGGCGCTCGACCTCGGCGCCGACGACTATCTGACCAAGCCGTTCGGTATGGACGAGTTGCTGGCGCGGATGCGCGCAGCGCTCCGGCACCAGTTGCAGGTGCAGGGCGAGCGGCCGTTATTCCGCGCAGGCGATCTCTCTGTCGATCTGGTACGCCGCATCGTCAAGGTCGGCGAGCGCGAAGTAAAGTTGTCACCGAAGGAATACGAATTGCTGCGCGTTTTGGTGCAGCATGCCGGCAAGGTGCTGACCCATCGCTTCCTGTTGAAGGAGCTGTGGGACGAGCTGACGGATGCGCAATATCTGCGCGTCTATGTCCGCCAGCTCCGCCAGAAGATCGAAGCCGATCCTGAGCGCCCGCAATTCGTGCTGACCGAGACCGGCATCGGCTACCGGTTGCGCGCGCCGGATTAAGCGCAGCGATACCGTTTGAGCACGAAAACAATCTTGCGTAGTGCAAAGAGAAGCGCTCTACTGGGGAGCTTTTCCGTTCGAGAACATAATCATAGGAGAACCGCCGATGCTGCGTCTGCGTCACGCGACAGCCGTAGTGTTTTTTACCGGGTTTCAATGTCTCGTCGCCTCCGGCTTGATTGCGGGCACGGCGGATAATCAGGTTCAGGAAGCGGTATGGCCCACCAAGGCTTGGCCGGTCTCAACCCCTGAAGAGCAGGGGATGCAATCCGGTACGCTGGCCCGGCTGGTGGAGACCGTCGGAGGCTACAAGCAGGACAGCCTGCTGATAGTCCGGCACGGGAAAATCGTGCTTGATGCCTACTATGCCCCCTATCAGCCCAACATTACGCACGACCTGAGATCGGTAACGAAGAGTGTTGTCAGCACGTTGACGGCCATCGAAATCAAGCAAGGCCTGCTCGACAGCGTTGATCATCCGATCATGGATTTGTTCGCTGACAAGCAAATTCCCAACATTGATGAAGCCAAGAAAGCAATGACCGTTCAACACCTGCTGGACATGACCTCGGGCCTGGAGTGGCAGGAGAAATCCTATACGCCCGACGAGACCCTCATGCGGATGTATCAGGCGCCGGATCGGACCGCCTTCGTGTTAAGCCAGCCGATGTCGGATGCTCCAGGCGCCAAATTCTACTACAATAGCGGCAATCCGTACGTGCTGTCCGCGCTCATCAACAGGAAGACCGGTCAGAATGCGCTGGATTTTGCGGAGAAAGAGCTGTTCGGGCCGCTTGGTATCACTAGCGCTCGCTGGGGCCGGGCCGACGCTCAGGGAGTCATCGATGGCGAAGCGGGACTGTCGCTGGCGCCGCACGACATGGCCCGGTTTGGCTATCTCTACCTTCGCAATGGGATGTGGGACGGCAAGCAGATCATTCCAGCGTCATGGGTTGATCGGGCGAGGGAAGGAAGGGTTAAGGCGACTTTCGGGTTTCGCTACGCAAATCTGTGGTGGTCGTTGCCTGAAAAGGACGCCTACATGGCCCGCGGTCGCCATTCGCAATTGATTCTTGTGCTTCCGAAGCTGGATATCGTTGCGGTCATGACCGGCATTTTGCGGGATGACCAGTTCTATCCAACGGCCAGGCTGATCGATGATATTGCCAGCGCCGTCAAGTCGGACCAGCCGCTGCCGCCTGACGCCGTCGCGCAATCCCTGCTCGCGGCGTCAGTTCGCGAAGCTGCTACGGAGCGGCCGTCACCGCTCGGCAAGACCCCCGAACTGGCGAAACAGATATCGGGGAAGACCTATCAAGTGAGTAGCAATATTCTCAGAGTAAAGACATTCGCGCTGAACCTCGTCGATCCGGATCCGTTCTGGGAAATCACCACCTACGCTGGAAGGGCGGACCAGCCTGCGGGACGTTTTTCGGGACTGCTGGGGCTTGACGGAATTTTTCGAAAGAGCCCTCCAGTCAACTACGGGATCAATGCATCCAAAGGACGCTGGCTCGACGAGCGTACCTTTGCATTGGAGCGCCGAATCCTCGGACGTAGCGAAACGCAACTCTGGATTCTCGCTTTCAATGGCAACAAAGTTGAAGTCGCCTTCGAAAATACCGATGGCACCAAGGCAACTCTGTACGGCGAAGTGAAGGAGTGAGAGGCAGCCGCCTCTCGCCATCTTCGATCGCTGACTACTTCTCCGCCAGCGGCGGTAATCAGAACCAACGGCTCCTCATGGCCGTTTGCCGTCGATCGTGCTGGTCAGCTTGCCGCATGCGCTGCAACCGTACAGTGGTATGCTTAATTGTGTAGTTTGATCCAGACTGAGCTCGCGCGGAAGAGGCTCAGGGCAGGACGGAGCACGACCATGGCTGAGAGCGTCATGTATCACGAAGGTAACAGGCAATTGCAGGACCGGTTCGACAGCCGCCGGATTTCGGATCGGCTGGAAGAGAAGCTGATGCGCAAGGAATTCACCGCTGACGACAAGCAGTTCATCGAAGGCCTACCCTATTTCTTTCTGGCAACCGCCGATGCCGAAGGCCGGCCCGATTGCTCATTCAAGGGTGGGGCGCCGGGGTTTGTGCGCATCACCGGGCCTTCCGAGCTCGCATTTCCCGACTATGACGGCAACGGCATGTTCAAGAGTCTCGGCAACATCGTCGTCAATGCCGATGTCGGCCTGCTGTTCATCGCCATGCATGGCAAGCCGCGGCGTTTGCGTGTCAACGGCAGCGCCAGCGTGAGCGACAGCGACCCGCTGCTGTCGGAGACCGTCGGCGCGCAGCTCATCGTTCGCGTGACGGCGCGTGCGATCTTTCCGAACTGCCCGCGATATATTCCGGCGATGCGGTCGATCGAGCCGTCGATCTATGTGCCTCAAGCCGGACAGGACGCGCCGGAGCCGGCGTGGAAAGGCTTTGCGGATTTCAAGGACTGCATCCACCCGCGCCAACCGACATTCAAGGGGTAGGGAGCGATTGTAGCCCACACCGAAAATCACCCTCGTCGTCCCTGCCTAGTGCGCAATTGCGCACGGGGCGCAGGGACCCATAACCATCGGCCTAGATTGCAGCGAAGGCAACTGGCCCCATCGCGCCGCAGATAAGCCGCGGCGTATGGGTCCCTGCGTTCGCAGGGACGACGGCGAAAGTATTTGAAATGAACGGAAGCGGCCTAGATCGCCGTCATCTCGCCCTTGGTGCAGGCGTCCCGCAGCTTGAATTTTTGGATCTTGCCCGATCCGGTCAGCGGGAATGTGTCCACGATGTACCACTGTTTTGGCGTTTTGTGCGGGGCGAGCGAGGCACGCATGTAGGCGATCAGCTCGTCCTTGTCGATCGCGGCGCCTGGCGCCGGGCGGATGAAGGCTGCGACCTCTTCGCCCCATTTCTCGTGCGGCAGGCCGATCACGGCGACCTCGCCCACCTTGGGATGCTTGAACAGCAGCTCTTCCAGCTCGCGCGGATAGATGTTTTCGCCGCCGCGGATGATCATGTCCTTCAGCCGGCCTTCCACGGTGCAGTAGCCGCGCGCGTCCATTGCGCAGAGATCGCCGGTGTGCAGCCAGCCGTGGGCGTCGATCGCAGCCGCAGTCGCATCGGGCATTTCGAAGTAACCGATCATCACGTGATAGCCGCGGGTGCAGAACTCGCCGATCGTGCCGATCGGAACGGTCTCGCCGGTGTTGGGATCGATGATCTTGGTTTCCATATTGGGCAGCGGCAGGCCGATCGTGTTGGCCTTGTCCTCGACGCTGTCATGGGTGCGGGTCTGCGCCGCGACGGGGGAGCATTCGGTCTGGCCGAAAACAATCGTAAAGGGCGCGCCGAGCTTTTCCTCCAGGAGCCGCACCAGCGAGGCCGGCACTGTCGAGCCGCCGGAGCAGATCGCCTTGACGGAGGACAGATCGGTCGCCGCGAATGTCGGGTGCTCCAGCATCGCAACCAGCATGGTGGGCACGCCGAGCATGGCGTTGCCGCGATAGGTCCCGAGCATTTCCAGCACCAGCCCAGGCTCGAAAGCCTCGACCAGCACCGTGGTCGCGGCCTTTGATACCGCGCCGATCACGCAGCAGACGCAGCCGCCGGTATGAAACAACGGCATCGTGGTGACGAAGACGTCGCCGTCGTCGACGCCCATCCGGTCGGCGGTATCGGCACCGTTGTTGAGCAGCCCGCGATGGCGGAGCAGGGCGCCTTTCGGAAAGCCGGTCGTGCCCGAGGTATACTGGATCATGACGGGATCGTCTGGGCTGACGGCCGGCAGCTTGATGCCCTCGTCGTCGCCAGCCGCGATGAAGGCATTCCAGTCATCGAAGCAGATGATCTCGCGCAGCTCGGGACAATTCGGCGCCACTGCCTGCACGGTCTCCAGCATCGGGTTGCCGCGGAAGCCGTTGACCACGAAGACCCCGGCCGCGCGCGACTGTTTCAGCACATATTCCACTTCCCGGGCGCGAAAGGCCGGATTGACGGTGACGAGCACCATGCCCGCCATGCCGGCGCCGAATTCGAGCATCATCCATTCCGGGATGTTCTGCGCCCAGACGGCAATGCGCTCGCCGGGCTTGAAGCGCGACAGCAGCGCGCGGGCAGTGCGCTGGGCTTCGCGATAGAACTGTGCGTAGGTCCATTGCCGCCGCTGCGTCGGGTCAGGCACGCCCGCGATCAGGGCGAGGCGATCGGGCGCGGCCTCAGCCGCCTTGCGCAAGAGATCGCCGAATGTCATCTCCCGTACCGCAGGCGTGGTCGGTCCTGCGACGTGCGACTTCGTCAATACCATGCATTCCTCCCCGGTCCGGCGCCGCTATTGTCGGTGGCGTCAGTTCCAAGAGGAAAATGCCTTCCGGCTTCGGGTAATGCAAGCGCTCGCAATGACGGCCAGCGCAAGCCTAGCTCGCCTTGCGGTGCCTCGCCGACGACCGGTGTGCTTTCCTTGCTGTCCGGCGTGCCGGCGCCCGCCGCGAGGCCGGGGCTTGTGCGCGCCGTCTCGTCGCCGCTTTGCCTTTCAGGCTCGCCTTCAGCGCGTCCATCAGGTTGATGACGTTGTCCGCCCTCTCCTCGGGCTCGGCGACCTTGATCGGCTTGCCGGAAGCCTTGCGGCGCACCAGCGCCTTCAGCGCGTCCTCATACTCATCCTTGAACTTCGAGGGATCGAAATGCGCGGCCATTTTGTGCAGGATATGGCCCGCGAGTTCGACCATGTCCTTGGTGATCTTCGGGGTCTTGATGTCATCGAAGAAGTCGCCCTCGTCGCGCAGCTCGTACGGATACCGCAGTGTAGTGCCGAGCAGGCCCTTGCCGAGCGGCTCGATCGCCATGACGTGCTCGCGGTTGGTCAGCACGATGCGCGCCAGCGCCACCCGTTCCTCATCCTTCATGGCGTCCCGGATCACCGCGAAGGCGTCCACCGCGGCCTTGCCGTCGGGGGCAATGTAGTAGGGGTGATTGTAGTAGCGCTTGTCGATTTCGTCCCGCGGCACAAAACTGTCGATCTCGATGGTATGATTGCTCTCGATCTGGACGGCTTCCAGTTCCTCCTTTTCGATCTCGACATACTGGCCCTTTTTCAGCTCATAGCCGCGGCCTTTCTGGTCGCTCTCGACGACGTCGCCGGTCTCGGCATCGATCATTTGCTGCTTCAGCCGGTTGCCGGTCTCCTTGTTGATCATGTGAAAGCGGGTTTTCTCGACCGATGTCGAGGCCGGATACAGCACGACCGGACATGACACCAAAGAGAGCTTAAGCGAGCCTTTCCAGTAGGCGCGGGGGGCCATTGCAATCTCCGGGCGCGGTTTGGGTTTGGGAACTTCAACGGTTAGTATGGGTTTTCGTTCCGGGTGTTGCCGCGGGGCGGTTTGATTGAGGTGTGGCCGTGGCGTTGAAGAAGCTCAGCACGTACCGCAAGAAGCGTGATTTCGGCAAAACGGCGGAGCCCTCCGGCGATGTCGAGGTCGCGCCCGCCCGAGAGCGGCGGTTCGTGATTCAGAAGCATGATGCGAGCCGGCTGCATTACGATCTCAGGCTGGAATTCGACGGCGTGTTCAAATCCTGGGCCGTTACCAAGGGGCCGTCACTCGACCCTCACGACAAGCGGCTCGCGGTCGAGGTCGAGGACCACCCGCTCGATTACGGCGATTTCGAAGGCACCATTCCCGAAGACCAGTACGGCGGCGGCACGGTGATGCTGTGGGACCGGGGCTATTGGGAGTCCGATGATCCCGATCGCGGTTTTAAGAAGGGCGACCTGAAATTCACCCTGCATGGCGGCAAGCTGCATGGAAGCTGGGTACTGGTGCGGATGCGGGGCGACCGCTATGGCGGCAAGCGCACCAACTGGCTCCTGATTAAGCACCGTGACGAATTCGCTAGGGAAGGCGAGGATAACGACATTCTCGACAAGGACCGTTCGGTTGCCTCCGGGCGCACGATGGAGCAGATCGCGCAAGGCAAGGGCAAGGCGCCAAAGCCGTTCATGCTAGCCACGAAGACAACGGCCGACGCGGTCTGGCAATCGAACCGCGGCGATGCCGCCGAGGCGCGGACCTTGCGGAAGACGGCCGCCTTGCGCGCCGCGCCGGAGATCAAAACGCGCGCCCCGGCCCCGATGGTCAAGCCGAAGAAGGTCGCGGCGATGCCCGATTTCGTCGCGCCGCAGCTTTGCACAGTCGTCGAGCGGCCGCCCGGCGGCGAAGGCTGGTGTCACGAGATCAAGTTCGACGGCTACCGCGTGCAATTGCGGGTCGAGGATGGCGATGCGGTGCTCTACACCCGAAAAGGCCTCGACTGGACCGATAAATTCCAGGCGATCGCCGAGGAAGCGAAATCGCTTCCCGACGTGCTGATCGATGGCGAGATCGTCGCGCTCGATCATAACGGCGCGCCCAACTTCTCGACCCTGCAGGCGGCGCTGTCGGACGGCGACAGCGAGAGCCTGATCTTCTATGCGTTCGACCTGCTGTTTGCCAATGGTGAAGATTTTCGAAAGCTCCCGCTCGGCGACCGCAAGGCGCGGCTGAAGAAATTGCTGGAGGCGCAGAAGGGCAAGGACAAGCAGATCCGCTACGTCGAGCATTTTGAAAGCGGCGGCGATGCCGTCCTGCGATCGGCCTGCAAGCTCGAACTCGAAGGCATCGTCTCCAAGAAACTCGATGTGCCCTATCGCTCGGGCCGCACCGAGAGCTGGACCAAGGCGAAATGCCGCGCCGGGCATGAGGTGGTGCTGGGCGGCTGGAAGACCACCAACGGCAAATTCCGTTCGCTGATGGCCGGCGTCTACCGCGGCGATCATCTCGCCTTTGTCGGTATGGTCGGTACCGGTTTCGGGCAGGACAAGGTGCGCCGCATCATGCCGGCGCTGAAGGCAGCAGCCTCCGACAAGAATCCGTTCGGCGGCAAGAACGCGCCGAAGAAAACCCGCGACGTGCACTGGCTGAAACCGGAGTTGGTCGCCGAGATCGAATTCGCGGGGTTCACCGCGGACGGAAACATTCGTCAGGCGGCGTTCAAAGGCCTGCGGCAGGACAAGCCGGCCGAGGAGGTGGAGGCGGAAACACCGTCCAAGGCAGGCGTCGCGCAGCCGAAACCGGGCAAGGGCAAGGGTGCGACGGTGCGGGCAACGCCCGCAACAACGAACAAGGCCGGCGAGGTCATGGGCGTGGTGATCTCAAAGCCGGACAAGGAGTTGTGGCCCGACGCCGGCGACGGCGAGGGCGTTACAAAGTTCGACCTCGCGCAATATTTCGAGAGCGTCGGCGAATGGATGATCGGTCACCTCAAGGGCCGTCCATGCTCGATCGTTCGCGCGCCCGACGGCATCCATGGCGAGAAATTCTTTCAACGCCACGCCATGCAGGGTGCGTCCAACCTGTTCGAGCTGGCCAAGGTTTCGGGCGACCGCAAGCCCTATCTGCAGATCGACCGGGTCGAGGGATTGGCTGCGGTGGCGCAGATCGGCGGCCTCGAATTGCATCCCTGGAATTGTGCACCGGACGCTTACGACACGCCGGGACGTCTGGTGTTCGATCTCGATCCCGCGCCCAATGTTGAATTCTCCGACGTCATCGAAGCGGCAAAAGACATGCGCCAGCGGTTGACCGCTGTTGGCCTCGAAAGCTTCTGCAAGACCACGGGCGGCAAGGGGCTGCATGTGGTGACGCCGCTGCTTTATGGCGCAAGGGACAAGGTTTCTTGGAAGGAGGCCAAGGTGTTCGCGCAAGGCATCTGCCAGTGGATGGCGAGCGATGATCCCGAGCGCTATCTGCTCAACATGTCGAAGAAGCTGCGCAAGGGAAAAATCTTCCTCGACTATCTTCGCAACGACCGGATGTCGACGGCGATCGCTGCCTTGTCGCCCCGTGCGCGCGAAGGTGCTACCGTGTCGATGCCATTGACCTGGACGCAGGTGCGCGGCGATCTCGATCCGAAGAAATATACGATCCGCACCGTGCCGTCGCTACTGGCGAAGACGAAAGCGTGGGACGGCTACGATGACGCGGCAGTGTCGATCAAGCCGGCGATGAAGAAATTGGCCTCAATGTAGGGTGGCCAAAGCGACAGCGTGCCCACCATCTTTATCTCAACAAGAAAGGTGGGCACGGCGCAGGTCCGCCTTTGCCCACCCTACGATTCTCGACGCGTGGCTCAGATCTTTCCGAGCAGCAGCAGGATCAACAGGATCACGATCACCAGACCCAGTCCGCCGCCGCCGTAATATCCGGTGCCATAGAACGGGCCGCCACCGATGCCACTGAAACCGCCGAGCAGGGCGATGATGAGAATAATCAGAATGATTGTGCCGATAGACATAAATCTCTCCTCGGCCCAAAGCGGGGCGTGTGTCTATCCTGCCTTCGCGGAGAGTAACAAGCGTTAATCACGAAAGTTCCGGTGTGGGAGGCGATCGTACGGTCGTCCCTTACTTTCGAACCGCGTACAATTACATGTAGATAGATCAGGGAGGATTTTTCAGCGATGACCAAACCGCTCGTGGTTTCCATCCCGCATAGTCTGGGCCGCGAGGAGGCGATGCGCCGCCTCAAGACAGGACTGTCGCGCGCCGCTTCCAGCGTACCGATGCTAAGTGTCGACGAGGAGCGCTGGGAAGACAACCGCATGATCTTCCACGTGCGCGCCCTCGGGCAAGGCGCGGCAGGCCATGTCGACGTCGCCGACGATCACGTGCAGGTGGAAGTGGTGCTGCCATGGCTGTTGCAGCGCTTTGCCGAAGCGGCCCAGGCCGCGATCCGCAGCCGCGGCCAGTTGCTGCTGACCAAGAAAAACTGACGTATCAGCCGCGACGGCGCCCTGGCGCGGGTTTTGTCGCGTCATTGTACCTGGCTTTCAGCACCGCGACCGGCATATGCGTCAACAGGTCTGACAGGCGCAATTGCGCAGCATCGGCGTCTGCAAAACCTTCAATCGCGTAGCCGCCGACGTTCAGCGCGGCGTCGTAGTTCTCCGGACCGGGCCAATGTCTGCCGCCATCGGTGAACGGCGCAAACCATCGTGTGACCACGACGATCGCAGCCTCGCGGCCTCGCCGGCGGGCGAACGCGATGAAATGGTCGCGACGCGGTCCGCTAACTTCCAAGGGCTCGTAATCACCGCTTGTGAACGTATCGGCGAGCTCGGTTCGAAGCTTGAGCAGATGCCGTGTCCAGGCCAGCTTCAGATGACCGCTCGGCCACTTCTCGACCAGGCGATCCCAATCCGGATTCTCCACCGCGCCCAGTCGGCCAGCGCGTTCGGCAAAGTCGACAGGCCGCCGGTTGTCGGGATCGACCAGCGAAAAATCCCAAAGTTCCGTGCCCTGATAGAAGTCCGGCACGCCCGGTATCGTCGTCTTCAGCGTGATCTGGCTGAGCGCGTTCAGGCCGCCCAGCAACGAGAGCCGCTGCGCCAGCGTCTGCAGGGAATTCAGGAATTCGCCTGACAGCGAGGGGTCGAGGATCTTCGCGATGAAGCTCTTGACACCCGTCTCGTAGGCCACGTGGGGATTGAGCCAACTCGTTTCCTGCTTGCCTTCGCGCGCAGCCTTCAGCGCATATTCCTGCATCCGGTCCACAAACGAAGCGTCGTTCGGCTGCCATGCCCCCACCAGCGCCTGATATAGCATGTATTCGAACGCCGCCGAGGGCGCGCGCAGATCGCCATCGACGAGCAGATGCGGCGCGTTGAGCAGTTTCCATCGGGCTACCGTGCCGGTCCATTCGCCCGGAATTTCCGAAAGCGCCAGGATGCGCGCACGCGCATCCTCGCCGCGCTTGGTATCATGCGTCGCCGTCGCCGTCATGCCGTGCGGCGATGCGCCGGCGCGGGACTGCATCATCCCATGAAATTCGCCGGCCGAAAGCGCCCTTGCGGCGGGATCGCCGCCGACCTCGTTGAGGGCAAGCAGGCGGTGGTAGCGGTAGAACGTCGTGTCCTCCAGCGACTTTGCCATCATCGGTCCGGTGAACTGCTGCATCTTCAAGGCAAACCGGCGCACCCGCGGCGCGCTGTGGTGGGTACGTCCAGGCTTGATCAGGTCCATTGTCAGGGCGTCGCGCAGGAAATCGAAGATGCCGTCATCGGCGGCAAACCAGTCGGCGCGCGCCCGCTCGATCGTCCCTGCTATCAACTGGCGGTCATGCGCGGATGGGCCCGACGCTGTCAGGTAGGTGCGATAGACCGGAAAGTGCAGCACGTAGAGTTCGAGCGCCTGCCGCAGGCTGTCGGCGGAATAGTCGCGGGTGGAATAATGTCCGCTGGCAATCCGCGCCAAGAGGCGCATCAGCACCGTGAACTCGCTGGTCAGCAGCGTTTCCAGCACGCGACGTTTTGCATCTCGCAGGATCGGTTCGAGTCTTGGCGATTGGTTGCTGATCTGCCGCCAGACCTCGTCGAGCGGCTCCAGGCCGCTTCCATCGGTCAGCACATGGGTGATCGCGTTCAGCCACTCATAGCCGGTGGTGCCGTGAACGCCGGCGAACGGCGGCAGCTTTTCGTGCTCGCCGAGAATTTTCTCGACCACCACGTAGAAGGGCCTGTTCCGCCCGCCAAAGCCGTCGCGGATCAGCCGGCGCAGGCGCTGGAAATACTGGACGGGATCGCGCAGGCCGTCGATGTGATCGAGCCGCAACCCCGCAAGCTTGTCCTCCGCAATCAGCCGTTTGACCAAGCGATGGATCGCCTCGAAGGTCCCGGTGTCCTCGACGCGCAGGCCCGCCAGCGTGTTGATATCGAAGAAGCGCCGGTAATTGATGTCACTGGAAGCGAGCCGCCAGTGGCCGAGCTTGTAGTGCTGGCGTTCGAGCAGATGATGCAGCGCCAGCGTTGCAGCGGCGCGATCCGGCCCGGCCCGATAGGCTGCAAGTCCATGCGCGATGATCTCGGCGGCGCCCGTGATGCCCTTCAGCTCGGCTTTGAACGCAGGTGCTTCCTTGCGGTTGGGGCGTCGCGGCCCCTGATAGCGGGAAGCCAGCGCAAGCATGGCCCTGCCGGTCGCACTTTCCTCCGCGCCGGCTTCCTTGACGATCATACGCAGGATTTCGCCATAACGCTCCGGCGCGATCGGCAGCCGATGCTCAAAGTACCAGGCCGAAAAACTGCCTTCGCCGGCGTCGTAGCGCAATTCGATCTCGCCGTTTTCCAGCGCCTGACCGTAGGACGAGCCGATGATTGGCAGCAACACCCCGCCGCGGGCGCGATATGGCAATTGCTCCCAGTCGATGTCGAAGGAGGCCGCGTGCGGCGAGGCAGGCCCCCACTCCAGCGTGTCGAGCCACCACGGATTATCGTCAAAATGCACGCCGACATGGTTGGGCACGAAATCGAGGATCAGCCCGAGATCATGTTGCCGCAGCATGGCGCTCAGCCGCTCGAAGCCGGCTTCGCCGCCGAGTTCGGGATTGAACTGGGCGTGGTCGATGACGTCGTAGCCATGCGCGCTGCCCTTGCGGGCGCGCGTGAAGGGTGATGCATAGAGATGGGTGATGCCGAGCGCCTTCAGGTAGGGCACCACGGAAGCGGCGGCGTCGAAATCGAAATCCGCCGACAGTTGCAGGCGGTAGGTCGCGATCGGGATCGCCGGGGGCATTTTCCTATCCGATGCGCCAGTGCACCGACCATGGCGGGACGCTATTGCCCAACTCGCTACCCCAGATCAGGGTTCCTGCAGCTTCGCCGTGGCTGACGGCCTTTTCCGACAGGTTGGCGGTGAGGCGAAGCGCGGTGCCATCGCCCATGCGCCAATCGGCGGTCAGCAATCCGTTGCTTTCCGCGTCTGCTTTCCCAAAAGCTGCGCCGGCCAGCCGCGGCACAATCTCCTGCCGCCGGACCTGCAGTAGGTTTCGCACCATGGTCAGGCGTTTCCGCCCTGCCGGAGCGTCACGGCCATCCCAGTCGAGAACGGCGGAATCGCGGGTCGAAGCGGCGAGCGCGTCGGGGACTTCATCACCATATTCCGCATAGGCCCAGGCCAATTCGATGCGGCGGCCCTTCCGAACCGCGTCGGCGAGTTCGCCGCCGAAATCGCAGAAGAAGGGGAACGGGACCGTCGAGCCCCATTCCTCGCCCATGAACAGCATGGGGATGTGAGGCGCGATCAGCAGGATCTGAAGCCCCGCTTCGATCATCCGCGTGTCGGCGTTGCCTTCTAGCCGGTCACCCAGCGCACGATTGCCGATCTGGTCGTGGTTCTGCAGGAAGTTGATGAAGGCGGTCGGCGCAAGATGGCCGCTCGGTTCGCCACGCCTGACGCCGCGAAAAGCCGATGGCTCGCCCTGGTAGACGAAACCTGATGACAGCGAGCGGGCGATATCCGATCTCGGCGAACGCTGGTAATCGCCATAGTAGCCCTGCTTCTCGCCGGTCATCAGCACGCGCCAGGCGTGATGGTAATCGTCGTTCCATTGCGCGCGGTATTTGCCGTGTGGTGGGTCCTGGACGGAATCCAGGATGCTGGCGCGGTTGTCGCCGTTCTCCAGCACGAGGTGAATGTGCCGGCCGGTTTCCGCGGCCAATTGGCCGGTAGCGGCGCTGATGTCGTGCAGCAGCGACAGCCCGCCCGGTTCAACGATCGAGTTGACGGCATCGAGCCGCAGTCCGTCGAAGCGGTAGTCGCGCAACCAGGAGAGCGCGTTCTCAATCGCAAAGGCACGGACTTGCCTGACGCGATAGTCGATCGCACTACCCCATGGCGTGTGGGCTTCGGTGAAGAAGGAGGGCGCATAGCGGCCGAGATAATTTCCCTCGGGGCCGAAATGGTTGTAGACGACATCAAGCATCACCATCAGCCCGCGCAGGTGCGCCTCGTCGATCAGCTCCTTGAGATCTTCGGGACGGCCATAGGAGCTGTCGGGTGCGTACCACAAGACGCCGTCATAGCCCCAGTTGCGGGAGCCGGCGAAATCCGCCAGCGGCATCAATTCCAATGCGGTGATGCCGGTGGCTACGAGATGGTCGAGCCTGTCGATCATGGCGCGATAGCTGCCTTCAGCAGTGAAGGTGCCGACATGCGCCTCGATGATCATCGCCTCCTGCCACGGCCGTCCGTGCCAGCTTGCGGCCCGCCAGCGATACGCTTCATGATCGATCACTTCGCTCGGGCCGAAAACGTCCTCGGGCTGAAACAGCGAAGCTGGATCGGGGACATCGAGTTCGCCATCGATGCGGAATTTGTAGCGTGCGCCAGCCTTGACACCGGCAATATCGGCCGTGAACCAGCCGTCTTCGCCGCGTCTCATCGCGTGAGGCTGCTCCAGCATCACCTCGACGCGTTTGGCCCCCGGCGCCCACAGCCGAAACCGCGTGCCGTAGTTTGTCAGAAGCGGGCCGAATTGCCTGTCATTCATGCGGCGCCCGCAAAGACAAGCACCGATCGCGGCGGCGCGCTGGTTTCGACGCCCGAAGCGAATTCAGCGGCGGCCAGCACGGCCTCGGTCGTATTCAGTACCTGCTGCCAGCTCTTGTATTCGGGCATCTGCGGCAACTTGAAAGCGATCTCTTCGGGCGCAGCGTTCAGCACGATAAAGATCGGCGGCTGACCTGGTTCCAAAGGCCCCAGCACATAGGCGAGGAACCGTCCTTCCGGAAAATTCCAGTCGGCTTCCTGCATTTCCTCGGCTGCCGGCGTCAGCCACAGCACGCCGTAGGAGCCGTCCTTGCGCCGCCCGGAGAGCCAGCGCTGGTAACGCAGTTGCGGAAAGCGCCGGCGCAGCGCGGTCATGTGGCCGACGAAATCGGTGAGGTCTTCGCCTGGCTTGCCGAGATTTTCCCAGTTGACCCAGCCGATCTCGTTGTCCTGGCAATAGGCGTTGTTGTTGCCGTTCTGCGAATTGCCGACCTCGTCGCCGGCCAGCATCAAGGGCGTCCCCTGCGCGAGGAACAGGCAGGCGAACTGGTTCCTGCGGAGCTGCCGGCGCAGCGCCACGATCGCGGCGTCCGTGGTCGGGCCCTCATGGCCGCAATTGTTGCTGTGGTTGTCGTTGGAGCCGTCGCGATTGTCCTCGCCGTTCGCCTCGTTGTGCTTCTCGTTGTAGCTGAACAGGTCGGCCAACGTGAAACCATCATGGACGGTGATGTGATTGATGCTGGCGCGCGTTGCGCGGTTGTCATGGTGGAACAGGTCGGATGAGGCGGTCATGCGGCGCGAGACCTCGCCGATCAGGCTGCCTTCGCCGCTCCAGTAGCGCCGTAGCGCGCTGCGATAACGGTCGTTCCATTCCGACCATTGCGAGGGAAACGCGCCGACCTGATAGCCGCCCAGGCCGAGGTCCCATGGCTCGGCGACGAGTTTTACGGTTGCCAGCACCGGGTCCTGCCGCACCGCGGTCAGAAACGCGGAATTGCGGTCAAAACCGTTCGGCTCGCGCGCCAGCGTGGTGGCGAGGTCGAAGCGAAAGCCGTCGACGTGGCAGACCTCGACCCAGTAGCGCAGCGAATCCATCACCATCTGCAGCACGCGCGGATGGGTGAGGTTGACCGAGCTGCCGCAGCCGGTGAAGTCGTCATAGTAGCGCGGATGCTCTTTGTTGAGCCAGT
The DNA here is from genome assembly GCF_036924675.1 of Bradyrhizobium sp. AZCC 1578. Lineage (NCBI taxonomy): Bacteria > Pseudomonadati > Pseudomonadota > Alphaproteobacteria > Hyphomicrobiales > Nitrobacteraceae > Bradyrhizobium > Bradyrhizobium sp. AZCC 1578. Next base: position 2,458,477 of record NZ_JAZHRZ010000001.1, on the reverse strand, counting down.
AATAGGACGCGTTATCGATGCCGCGGAAACACAGCGTCGGGCCGAGATGATTGCCTTCGGCGGTGTGGTTATAGACTACGTCGAGCATCACCTCGATGCCGGCGTCGTGCAGCCGCGCCACCGTGGTGCGGAACGCATCGAGCGCATTGTCCTGCGCATAGCGCGGCTCCGGTGCGAAGAACGCCAGCGTGTTGTAGCCCCAGTAGTTGGAGAGCTTCTTTTCTACCAGCACCCGGTCATCGATCAGGCCGTGGATCGGCAACAGTTCGATGGTGGTGACGCCGAGCCGCTTGAGATGGTCGATCATCGCCGGCGAGCACAGCCCGCCATAGGTGCCGCGCCAGCCCGGTGCCACGTTGTCGCGCCTCTGCGTCAGGCCTTTGACGTGGGCCTCATAGATGACGGTGTCTTCCCAGGCGATGTTCGGCCGTATCTCGCGGCGGCCCCAGTTGAAGGTCTCGTCGACCACGACCGCCTTCGGCATGCCGCGGGCATTGTCGCGGCGGTCGAACGAAAGATCCTCGCGCGCGCTCCCCGTTCGATAGCCGAAATGCGCGTCGCTCCACACCAGCCGGCCGGCGAGCCGCTTGGCATAGGGATCGAGCAACAGCTTGTTGGCGTTGAAACGGTGTCCCCGCTCCGGCGCATAGGGGCCGTGGACGCGATAGCCGTAGAGCTGTCCGGGCGAGACGTCGTTGAGATAGCCGTGCCAGACGTCCTCGTTGCGCTCGGGCAGTTCGATTCGCTCGAGTTCGCGGCGGCCCTGGCCGTCGAACAGGCAAAGCTCGACCTTCTCCGCATTGGCCGAGAACAGCGCAAAGTTGGTGCCCCTGCCGTCCCAGCTTGCTCCGAGGCGGGCGGGGCTTCCCGCGGACAGTCGCATGCGTCAGCTTTCCGGTACGAGAAAGATCGCAGCCAGAGGCGGAATGGTTAGGCTGAGTTCGGGGATGCTGCCTTCCAGGGTCTGGACTTCGCCGACGTTGCCGACATTGCTGCCGCCATAATGCGCAGAGTCCGAATTGAGCGCTTCCTTCCACTTGCCGGCGAACGGCACCCGGACGCGATAATTGTGATAGACGTTCGGCGAGAAGTTCACCACCACGAGGCAGCGCGCGCGCGCATCGAAACCCTTGCGCAGCCAGGCAAAGACGTTGCCGCCGGAATCGTGGGTGATGACCCATTCAAATCCCGCCTGGTTGCAATCCATCTGGTGCAGCGCCGGCACGCTGCGATAGAGCCGGTTGAGGTCGCGGATCAGGTTCTGCATGCCGCTATGGCGGTGCTGCGCCAAAAGGTGCCAGTCGAGCGAATGATCGTGGTTCCATTCGCGCTCCTGGCCGAACTCGCAGCCCATGAACAGGAGCTTCTTGCCGGGATGGCCGAACATGAAGCTGTAATAGGCACGCAGGTTCGCAAAGCGCTGCCACTCGTCGCCGGGCATACGGCCGAGGATCGATCGCTTGCCGTGCACGACTTCGTCATGCGACAGCGGCAAAATGAAATTCTCTGAAAATGCGTAATGCAGGCCGAACAGCACGTCGCCGTGATGGTGCTTCCGGTATATCGGATCCTTGCCGATATACTGCAGCGTGTCGTGCATCCAGCCCATGTTCCATTTGAAGCCGAAGCCGAGCCCGCCATATTCGACCGGCCGCGAGACCTGCGGCCACGCGGTAGATTCTTCCGCAGCCGTGGTGGCTTCCGGAAAATGCCCGAACAGTTCGATGTTGAAGCGGCGCAGGAACTCGATGGCTTCGAGGTTTTCCCGGCCGCCAAGCCGGTTCGGGATCCACTCGCCGGCGGGCCGGCTGTAGTCGAGGTAGAGCATCGAGGCGACGGCATCGACGCGCAGACCGTCGACGCCGTAGCGATCGAGCCAGAACAGCGCGTTGGAGACCAGGAAATTGACCACTTCGGTGCGGCCGTAATTGTAGATCAGCGTGCCCCAGTCGAGATGGCGGCCCTGCATCGGGTGGGCGTGCTCGTAGAGTGCGGTACCGTCGAAATAGCCGAGCCCATGCGGATCGTCGGGAAAATGTCCGGGCACCCAGTCGAGCCACACGCCGAGCCCCTCGCGATGACAGGCATCGACGAGGGCGGAAAAATCTTCCGGCGGGCCGAACCGGCTGGTCGGTGCGTACAGGCCGGTCGGCTGATAGCCCCAGGAGCCGTCGAACGGATGTTCGCTGACGGGCAGAAACTCGAGATGGGTAAAGCCCATATCTTTTGCATAAGCCGGAAGCTGTTCGGCGAGGTCGCGATAGCTCAGCCATTCATTGCCGTTCTTGCGCCGCCAGGAGCCGAGATGAACCTCGTAGATCGAGATCGGTGCTTCCAGCTCGTTGATGCCCGACGGCGCTGGGCGTGGATGCGGAATTCTGTTTTCGTCGACGACGATCGAGGCCGTTGAGGGCCGGACTTCCGCCGCAAAGGCCACCGGATCGGATTTCAGCGGCAGATGCCGTCCGTCGGAGCCGGTAATGTCGAACTTGTACCGGTCGCCGGCGCGGGCATGGGGCACGAACAGTTCCCAATAGCCGACGCCGCGCACCCGCATCGGATGCCGCCGCGCATTCCAGAAATTGAAATCGCCGACCACGTTGACTGCCTTGGCGTTCGGCGCCAGCACCACGAACGCCACGCCGTCGACGCCATCGAGTGTCATCGGATGCGCGCCGAGCTTGTCATAGATCCGCCGGTGGGTGCCTTCGCCCAGGAGATAGAGGTCGAAGTCGCTGAGCACGGGCGGAAAGCGGTAGGGGTCGTCGAGATCGACGACGTTCTCGCCGAAGCGGGCGCGGAGCTGATAGCGTTTCGATCCGTTCGGCAGCGCGCCTTCAAACAGCCCGGCATCGTGAATGCGCTCAAGCGGCGCCGTCTCGCCTTGCTCGCCGACCGCCTCCACGTTGGACGCTTCCGGGATGAAAGCGCGCACCACGCTGTGTCCGCCTTCGCTGTGCAAGCCGAGATATCGAAACGGATCCGAATGCTTGCCTTCGATGATTGCGTAGGCCTCTGCGGATAGCTTGGTCATGAGGCCTCGAAGGACGGTTGTGACAACATTCTGATAATTCCGCTCAGTGGCACGCGCAGCCATTCCGGCCGGAATGACAGTTCGTGTTCGATCTCGTTCAAGGCCTTCTCGAGCAGGAAGAAGGTCAGCAAGCCGTCTGCTGACGTCGGATCGGCCGGCCACAGCCGTTGGTCGGTCATCGCTTCGCGGTAGGCGGCGAGAAATGCAGCCGTCGCCCGGTCCCGCCATTCGCCAAGCGCCGCGCCGAGCTTGCCGTGGTCATCGTGGGCTACTTTGAGCGCGCGCTCAAGGGCTGCGGTCGCCGAATAATCGATCGAGCGGATCAGGCTTGCGATGTCGCGTGCTGCGGGCATCTTGCGCCGGCGTTCGGCGATACTGCGCCGCGGCGCGCCTTCGAAGTCGACGATGAAGATGTCGTCCTTGACGATCAGCAACTGGGTGAGATCGAGGTCGCCATGGCCGCGAATGTTGGCGACGTGAGCCTCACGCAGCAGCAGCGTTTCCAGCCAATTCGGCAGGGCCGGCTGCAACGCCAGCACCTGATCGGCCAACGCTCGGTCGGCTTCCTTCAGCGTATCTCGCCGCTGCCGAAGCGCATCGAAGACGTGCCCGGCGCTGCGTATTAGGTCGTCGACCCAGCGCTGCACGTCGTCGCCGCCGGTCGGCTCGGGCGCGAATTCGGCAAGCTCGCCGTTGCTGGCCAGCGCAACATGGAGCTCGGCCACGCGCCGTCCGGCTTGCGAGATGTAGCGCAGATAAGGGATCTCTTCTTCGCGCTCGCCGGGATGGATGCTCGCTGCGAGCAGGCGCTGCTCCTCGACGAAGCGATCGAGATAGGCCGCACTCACGGTCCAGAGGTCACCCTGATTGGCGATGAAGGCGTGAACGACGCCGACCGCGCTCTTCTCGTTGCCCTCGACCAGCTCGGCGCTGCCGAGCAGCGCCGGCGCGTTGGGAAAGTTGGCGACATCAGTCAGGAAGCGTCCCATCTCGATTTCAGGACTGGGACCGACCTGAAGTGTCCGGTAGATCTTGACGACATAGTCATTGTCCACCAGCGCTGTGCTGCGCGGCAGTTCGGATTCAATGGTGCGGATGTACTCGGGCTGCCGGATCGGCTTGTCGCCGAAGCGGCCGGTCGGGCGGAATTCGAGCCGCAATCCCTGTTCGCTCTCGTCCACCGTCAGCGATTGCTGCAGATTGCGCAAAAATAGCGCGACGAAGATCTGGTCGGTGGCAACGTCGAGCAGCGTTCCCTCGCGCGCGCCCTGGCGAACGGCGGCCAGCGCATGCGGATTGTAGCGCTCGCGGTCGAAGCGCACCCATTCGATCTGCATCGGCAACACGTAGCGCGTGGTGACGCCGCGCTGCGTCGTTTCGAAAAAAGCAAGCCACGGCCGGTTGTCGCCGATGTCGCAAAATGGAATCGCCGACGTCAGTTTCGGATGGATCGCCTTGGCCGAGCGTTCCGGGTACCAGCGGCTGCGCGCCAGATGTCCCGGAAGTACGTCGCGTTCGAACACGCCGCGCTCGCGCGCCAGCGATACCCAGGTCGCGTTCAACGGTACCACCAGCGTTTCAAATTCGGGCACCGCGCGCTGCGGCACCGGCGCCGATTTGTCGGGCTCCTGCAGTTCGAACCAGTAGAAGCCGTAAGGCGACAGCGTGATCATGTAGGGCAGCTCGCCGATCGCCGGGAAGCGCGTGCGGCCGAGCATTTCCAGCGGGATGCGGTCCTTGAAGGCGGAGAGATCCAGTTCGGTAGCCTGAGCCGACCGCGACAGATTGGCGACGCACAGAATGACCTCGTCCCCGTACTGGCGCACGTAGCACAGCACGGAGCGGTTTTCCGGGCGGATGAATGTCATGCTGCCGCGGCCGAAGGCGATCGTGGATTTGCGGACCGCGATCAGCCGCTTGGTGGCAGAGAGCAGCGAGGAGAGGCTGCGCGACTGCGCCTCGACATTGACGGACTCATAGCCATAGACCGGGTCCATGATGGTCGGCGCGTAGAGCCGCGCGGGGTCGGAACGGGAGAAGCCGCCATTGCGATCCGGCGTCCACTGCATCGGGGTGCGGACGCCGTTACGGTCGCCGAGATAGATGTTGTCGCCCATGCCGATCTCGTCGCCGTAATAGATGATCGGCGTGCCCGGGAACGAGAACAACAGCGAATTCATCAACTCGATCTTGCGTCGGTCATTGTCCATAAGCGGCGCCAGCCGCCGCCGGATGCCGACATTGATGCGGGCCCGGGGATCGTTGGCGTAGGTCGACCACAGGTAATCGCGCTCGACGTCGGTGACCATTTCCAGCGTCAGTTCGTCGTGGTTGCGCAGGAACAGCGCCCACTGGCAATTGCCTGGAATATCCGGCGTCTGGCGCAGGATGTCGGTGATCGGAAAACGGTCTTCCTGCGCGATTGCCATGTAGATGCGTGGCATTAGCGGAAAATGATAGGCCATGTGGCATTCGTCGCCACGGCCGAAATATTCCTGTACGTCCTCCGGCCATTGGTTGGCCTCGGCCAGCAGCACCTTGCCTTTTGCGTAGGCATCGAGTTCGCTGCGCAGCCGCTTGATGACGGCATGCGTCTCCGGCAGGTTCTCGTTGTTGGTGCCGTCGCGCTCGCAGAGATAGGGAATGGCGTCGAGCCGGAAACCGTCGACCCCGGTGTCGAGCCACCGCTTCATCACCTGCACCAGCGCGCTCACCACGCGCGGATTGTCGAAATTGAGATCCGGCTGGTGCGAGAAGAAGCGGTGCCAGTAGAACTGGCCGGCTTCCGGGTCCCAGGTCCAGTTCGACTTCTCGGTATCGGTGAAGATGATTCGCGTGCCCAAATATTTCTGGTCGGTATCGCTCCAGACATACCAGTTGCGGGCAGAGGAATTCGGGTCCGAGCGGCGGGCGCGCTTGAACCAGTCGTGCTGATCGGAGGTGTGGTTGATGACGAGCTCGGTGATGACCCGCAGGCCGCGCTTCTTGGCCTCCTGGATGAAGCGCCTGAAATCCTTCATCGTCCCGAAATCGGGGTTGATGTCGCCGTAGTCGGCGATGTCGTAGCCGTCGTCGCGGCCGGGGGAGGGATAGAACGGCAACAGCCACAATGTGGTGACGCCAAGGTCCTGCAGGTACCCAAGTTTCTCCGTCAGCCCGGCAAAGTCGCCGATGCCGTCATTGTTGCTGTCGGCGAAGGCCTTGACGTGCAACTGATAGATGATCGCATCCTTGTACCAGAGCTCGTCGGTGGCGACCTCGGCGGCGGGCAGCTGCTTTGCTTCGACCACAAGGCTGCTATCCGGATTCAGCGGATAGGAGCCGTCGATAGGAAGGGAGACGCCGGCGTTGGAGCTCTCGGCGGTTTGCGCTTTTTTGTTCACGGTGATGCCATTGCCATGGAAATGACGTCCCCGTTTCGTTTGCAGAAAGGGAGACGTTCCGGACATAGAGATAGAAAGCCGCTCGGCTTGCTTTGGTTCCAGCGGAACCGTTGGCGGGCCCGAACGTTAGACACCGTCTATCTCCTTCCCGTAATTGGACAATTTCGCGACATCGGTTTGATGTTTGCGTGCAAAGTACGTGCCGAATGGATCTTTTCGCCCAAGCTAAAGCCCTGGGAATTCAAACCGAATTCCTGGATGGTCAGGGTAATCGCCGTGTGACAGACGCGGCCGCCCTGAAAATTATCCTGGATGCCCTGCCGCCGCAGGCGCCGGGGCCGCTGGTCGGCCACCCGGTCGTGGTCCGGTCCGGACGGCCGTCGCGAACCGAAATCCCCACAGCCACGCTCCCGGCGGAGTGGAAAATCGTTGCGGATTCAGGAGTTATCGCCAAGGGCGAGAGCTCGGATCATGCCATCGACTGGCCTAGGGACCTGCCGCTCGGCATCTACCGGCTGCAGTTGAGCGATGCCGCGAGAGTCGAGGATGTGCCGCTGATTTCGGCGCCGGAACGGGCGTTTGGCGGCGAGTTCGACCGCTGCTGGTTGCTCGCGGCCCAGCTTTACGGCGTCCGCTCGGCGCGCAATTGGGGCATGGGCGACTTCACCGACCTCGCAAGCCTGATCGAACTCGCCGACCATCTCGGGGCCGACGGCGTCGGCCTCAATCCCTTGCACGCCCTGTTCGACGATCGCCCGGGCGATTGCAGCCCGTATTCGCCAAACAGCCGGTTGTTTCTCAACGCGCTCTATATCGACGTTGAAAAGATTCCCGAATTTCAACTCGATTCCGAAACGAGCGAGGCGCTGGCGCCGTTGCGGGCACGCGCCGTCGTCGATTATGTCGGCGTCGCCGGTTTGAAGTGGCGCGCGCTTCGCTCCGCCTTTGCTGCCTTCAAGGCCGGCGCCAAATCGGCCCGCCAACAGGATTTCGACAAATTCCGCTCCGAGTGCGGTACCTTGCTGTCGCATTTTGCTTGCTTCGAGGTACTCCGGCACAAATTCGGCAAGCCGTGGTGGGAATGGCCGGAAGAGTGGCGGCAGCCGGACGACGCCAGATGCGCCGCATTGCGCGAGGGCGCGGACGCCAGTGAAATCGAATTCGTCGAATTCGTGCAATGGACCGCGGACCGGCAGCTCGGCGCGGCCAGCGATCTGGCGAAGAAGCTCGGCATGAAGGTCGGGCTCTATCTCGACGTCGCGGTCGGCGTGCAGGCCGACGGGTTCGATGCCTGGAACGAACAGGTCGCGATCTCTCGCCATCTCGGCGTCGGCGCGCCACCCGATCCGCTCAACACCGCCGGCCAGACCTGGGGTCTTGCCGGCTTCAATGCGGCAGGGCTCGAGCGGCAGTCCTTTGCGCCGTATCGCGACATGCTGCGCGCCTCGATGCGGCACGCCGGCGCGATCCGGCTGGATCATGTGCTCGGGCTGAAGCGGCTCTATCTGGTGCCGCAGGGCTTCACCGCACGCGACGGCGTCTATGTACAGATGCCATTCGAGGCGCTGCTCGCGGTAACCGCGCTGGAAAGCCTCGCGCATCGCTGCGTCGTGATCGGCGAAGACCTCGGCACCGTGCCGGAAGGGTTTCGCGACCAGATCGCCGATTGGGGCATCTGGTCGTATCTCGTGATGATGTTCGAGCGCGACGACCACGGATCGTTCCGCAGCATCGATCATTACCTGACCAACGCGCTCGTCACCTTCAACACCCATGATCTCTCGACCTATGCCGGCTGGCGCTCGTTCGGCGATCTCAAGCTGAAGCGTTCGCTCGGGATCGATCCGGGCGAGAGCGACGATGCGCGCTGGCACGCGCTTGCCATGCTGGATGACGTGCTGCGGCATCACGCCATCTACCGCAACGATCTCTATTCGGTCGCGAATTTCCTGGCGCGGACCAAATCGCGGCTGCTCGCGGTCTCGCTGGAGGATCTGCTTGGGTTGGTCGACCAGCCTAATATCCCCGGCACCGTCAACGAGCATCCGAACTGGCGGCGGCGGCTTCCGGTGTCGATCGAGGAGATGACGTCCACGGTCGACATCGCCGCACTCAAGGCGGCAACCCATGAGCGGTCGCGCGCCGCGATCTGACGAGTTCGAGAAGGAAGGCAGAGCGGGATGACAGTTGGAAGAAATGCCATTCCGTTCTGGCGGTGAATCACCTTGTCGTGCCGGATCGAAGACTACGGGTTGATCGGCGATTGCGAGACCGCGGCACTGGTCGGCCGCGACGGATCGATCGACTGGCTATGCTGGCCGGCCTTCGATTCCGACGCCTGCTTTGCAGCCCTTCTAGGTACCCACAAGCACGGCCGCTGGCTGATCGCACCGGTGGAGGAAGTCACCGGCACCTCGCGCAACTATTGGGGCGACACCCTGATCCTGCAGACGAGGTTCGAGACCGCTGGCGGCGCGGTCGAGCTGATCGACTTCATGCCGCCGCGCGGCAACGCCTCCGATGTGGTGCGGTTGGTACGCGGCCTTCGCGGCCGGGTCAGGATGCACATGCAGCTTGTCATCCGCTTCGGCTTCGGCACCGATATTCCCTGGGTCAAGAAGACCGAGGACGGCTCCGCCCTGCTCGCTATTTGCGGGCAGGACATGACGGTGTTGCGCACCCCGGTGGAAACGCGCGGGGAGGACCTGACGACGGTCGCCGATTTCGAGGTCGGCGAGGGCGATACCGTCCCCTTCGTGCTCACCTACGGCCCTTCGCATCTGCCGGTGCCCAAGCCGATCGATCCTGCCTATGCATTGCAGGATACCGAAGCGTTCTGGACCGAGTGGAGCAACCGTTGCACCTATGAGGGCGAATACCGCGCTCTCGTGATGCGCTCGCTGATCACGCTGAAGGCGCAGACCTATGCGCCGACCGGCGGCATCGTCGCTGCGCCGACGACCTCGCTGCCGGAAAAGCTCGGCGGCGCCAGGAATTGGGATTATCGCTTCTGTTGGCTGCGCGACGCCACCTTCACGCTGCTGGCGCTGATGAACTCGGGCTATACCGAGGAAGCTTCCGCCTGGCACCATTGGCTGTTGCGGGCAGCGGCGGGTTCTCCCGCCAATATGCAGATCATGTACGGCATCATGGGCCAGCGGCGTCTCCTGGAATGGGAGGCCACGTGGCTGCCCGGCTATGAAGGCGCACGTCCCGTGCGGATCGGCAACGCCGCGCATGCGCAACTGCAGCTCGACGTTTACGGCGAATTGATCGACGCCTTTCACCAGTGGCGCGTGGCCAAGCTCGAAATGGATGAAACGAGCTGGGCGCTGGAATGCGCCGTGCTGCAGCACCTTGCCGAGCAGTGGGACCAACCGGATCATGGCATCTGGGAGCGCCGGGGCGCGGGCAGGCATTATGTCTCGTCGAAAGTAATGACCTGGGTCGCGTTCGACCGCGGCATCAAGAGCGCGGAAACATTTGGCTTCAAGGCGCCGCTCGAGAAATGGCGCGCGCTGCGCGACGCCATTCACGCCGACGTCTGCGCGAAGGGCTTTGACGCCGAGTTGAACGCGTTCGTCGAGTCATACGGCTCAAAAATGCTCGACGCGAGCATCCTGTTGCTGCCGTCAGTGGGATTTCTGCCGCCGGAGGATCCCCGTGTGCGCGGTACGCTTGTCGCGGTCGAACGGCATCTGATGCGGGACGGTTTTGTGCTGCGGCACGACCCGCGGGAAACCCCGGCGGAGAAACAACCGGCCGAAGGCGCGTTCCTCGCCTGCACGCTCTGGCTTGCGGACGCGTATGTGCTGGCGGGCGAATTCGGCACGGCGCAGGAGTTGTTCGCCCGCGTCGTCGCAGTCGCCAACGACCTCGGCCTGTTGGCCGAGGAGTACGATACGGTGGCCGGTCGCCAGACCGGAAATTTCCCGCAGGCGCTCACGCATATCGCGCTGATCAACACCGCGCAGAACCTCAGCGTGGCGAAGAAGTCGACGGAGAAGCCGGCGATGCAGCGCTCGAAATAGCGGGCGAGGTCCCAGCCGGTCGCGCGAGCCGGTACCCATCTTCGCCGCGGCAGGCTAGGGCTGGTGAGCCTGCCTTCATGGAGGAGACGGCGGTCGGGCACCGGCTCGCGCTTGCCGATCGTGCCGGCCGACAGAAACGGATTCGCCGCGCGAAGACTTTGAGAGTTCCTCGATTTATCCTTCAGGCGGGCTTGATACGCCGGCTCTTGCCTATCCGAGCCGCAGCACCGTCTCGATCGCCGCCGCAAATCCGTCGCGCTCGTTGCTGTCTGTGACGTGCGTCGCGTGCTTTTTGACGTCTTCGGCCGCATTGCCCATCGCAAACGAAACGCCGCTTCGGGCAAACATCGGAAGATCGTTCTCCATGTCGCCGATGGTCGCGACCGCTGCCGCCGAAATGCCGAGTCGGCTGATCATGGCGTCCACGAAGGTGCCCTTGTTGTGACCGGGCGGCGTGACATCGAGATAATAGGTCTGTGAGCGGACCGCGACGACCTCCCGGCCGAGCGCCTGCTGCATTGCCACCTCGCAACGCTGCAACAGCTCAGCATCCGAACTGGCGCCGACGATCTTGCAGGTCTCCGCGAGATGCGGCGTGAAGTCGGTGACGATGGTAGGATTAGCCTTGATGGCCAGCTTCTCGTGCGGGACGTACTCGCCGTCGGGATTGCGCGTGTACCAGCGCTGATTGGTGAACAGCCAGATATCCACGCCGAAAGCATTGAGCACGTCGAGGCTGCGCTGGGCCACGGTTGCCCCGATCAAATGCTGCTCGATCGGTTTGAGCCCGGCATCGACGATCGAGCTGCCGTTGAAGGTGCCGACGGGAAGCGCGATCGAAAGCGGCTCGATCAGAAAACCCATGCCGATGGTCGGCCGGCTGGAGACGATGGTGAAACCGATGCCGGCCGCATGCAGCTTGCGAACGGCCGCCTTGGCGCCATCGGTCAGGATCTTGTCGTGCGTCAACAGAGTGCCGTCGACGTCGGAAACAACGAGCGCGATACGTGTCATTGGGGGACCAGGTTCAATTGACGGACGATGTCATCCACGATGTTCTCGACCGGGGCATCGATCGATACAGTGATCGGCCGCTCGCCCGCGCCCGGCGGCTCCAGCGTCCTGAATTGGCTGGCGAGCAGGCCCGGCGGCATGAAATGTCCCTTGCGGGCGGCAAGCCGGGCCGCGATCAAGTCCTGCGTTCCGTCGAGAAAAACGATGCGGACATCGTCGCGACCGTGCACGAGAATGTCGCGATAGGCGCGCTTCAATGCCGAGCAGGCGATCACGGCGTGCTCGCCGGACCCTGAGAGGCGGTCGATCTCATCGGCGATTGCCCGCAGCCACGGCCAGCGGTCCTCGTCGGTCAGCGGGTGGCCGGCGCTCATCTTCACAACATTGGCTGGCGGGTGAAACCGGTCGCCGTCCTCGTAGCGCCAGCCGAGGCGTCTTGCGAGACGATCGGCGATGGTGCTCTTGCCCGAACCGGAAACGCCCATCACCACCAGCGCGCTGGGAGTCCTATCGCCCACCAAAATCCTCCGGAAACGCATCCCGGTCCACCAGCCAGACCGTCTCGCCGGTGGATCGCGCACGGTTGGCAGGCAGGTTCTCGCGTGCAAAGAGGCGCGTCAAGATCGCATGCTTCTCGGTGCCGGCAATCTCGAACAGCATTTCGCGGCAGGAGGCAAGGGTGGGCAGCGTGAGGGTGACCCGCGGGACGAATGGCTCGACATTCGCGCGTGGCACGCCGACCACCCAGCGCGCGGTCTCATCGAGCGCGGGATCGCCGGGAAACAGCGATGCGGTGTGGCCATCGGGACCTACACCCATCAACACGAGATCGAACAAGGGGTTGGCTTGATCGAGCGTGTCCGCCCCATAGAACGATTGCAGTTCCCGTTCGTAAAGTGCGGCGCAGCGGTCCGGATCGGTCGGGTCGGCGGTCGCAGTTGGAATCGGATGAATGTTTGCCGCCGGCGCGCAGCTATCCAGAAAAAGTTCTCGCGCCATGCCCATGTTGTTGAGCGGATCGTCTGCCGGCACGAAGCGCTCGTCGCCAATGAACCAGTGCACGCGCTGCCACGGAATCCGGCTGCGATAGGCATCGGTTGCGAGCAATTGATAAAGCTGTCTGGGGCTCGATCCGCCGGTCAGGCAAATCGCCACGCGGCCAATATTGGCCTCGATCCTGGCGAGCACGCGATCGGCCGCGGCCTCGGCCAGTGCGGCCGGATCGGCGACCGCGATCACGCGGCGATTGTCGTTCGCTGTCATCGCTCACCCGAGCTTTCGCCAGCTTCGGCCTTCGCGGGTCAACAATTCGTTCGCTTCCTGCGGACCTTCGCTGCCGGCCTTGTAGGTCTGCAAGCCCTCGGCCCCTACCTTCTTCCAGGCGTCGAGGAATGGTTGCACCGCCTTCCAGCCGGCCTCGACGCTGTCGGCGCGCTGGAACAGGATGTTGTCGCCGGTCATGCAGTCATAGATCAGCGTCTCGTAGCCGGTCGAAGGCTCAGCCTTGAAATAGTCCTTGTAGCGAAACTTCATCTCGACGCCGTCGATAAGGATCGAGGGGCCGGGCACCTTGGTATTGAACTGCAGCGCGATGCCTTCGTTCGGCGCGACCCCGATCACGAGGTAATTCTGCGCCAGCCGTTCCACCGGCGTGCAGTTGAACATCGCGAACGGCGCCTGCTTGAACTTGATGGCGACTTCGGTGCGCTTGACGCCGAGCGCCTTGCCGGTGCGCAGATAGAAGGGAACACCCGCCCAGCGCCAATTGTCGATGATTAGCTTCAGCGCCACATATGTTTCGGTCGTACTGCCGGCCGCGACGTCTTCGATTTTGCGATAGTCCGCAATCTCGCTGTCTCCGATCCGGCCGGCCAGATACTGGCCGCGCACGGAATTCCGCAGCGCCTCGGCCTCGCTCTGGAGCTGGATCGCGGCCAGCACGTCCGCCTTTTCGGTGCGGACCGAATGCGCGTCGAACCGGATCGGCGGCTCCATTGCGACCAGTGACAGCAGTTGAAACAGATGGTTCGGCACCATGTCGCGCAGCGCGCCGGTCTGGTCGTAAAAACTGCCGCGGTGGCCGACGCCGAGCTGTTCGTTGACCGTGATCTGGACATGGTCGATATGGTTGCGATTCCAGATCGGTTCGAACATGCCGTTGGCAAAGCGCAGCACCAGGATGTTCTGCACCGTTTCTTTACCGAGATAGTGATCGATCCGGTAGATCTCGTGCTCATCGACGAGCTTTAGCAATTCGCTGTTCAGCGCCTTGGCGGAAGCGAGGTCGGTGCCGAACGGCTTTTCCACCACCAGCCGCCGCCACGCGCTGTTCTCGGCCAGCATGCCGGTGCGGCCTAGCTCGCGGCTGATCGGCAGGAAGGCGTTCGGCGGCGTTGCCAGGTAGAACAGGCGGTTGCCGCCAGTGTTTCGCGCGACTTCCAGGTCGCCGAGCTGCTTGCTCATCGCGTCGAATGAAGCCGGATCCTTCGGATCGGCTTCGATGCAGGTCAGGCAGTCCAAAAGACGACGCGAAATCGCATCCTCCACTGGTTGCGTCGCGAACTGGCGCAGGCCCTTCATCAGGCTCTCGCGCAGCCTGTCGCTCGTCATGCCCTTGCGAGCGACGCCGACCAGGCAGAACCTATCCGGCAGGAGATCGCTGGCGGCGAGATTATACAGGGCAGGGACGACCAGCCGGTGCGTAAGGTCGCCGGTGACGCCGAAAATGACGAAGGAGCAGGGATCGGGCTTCTTCTGTGTTGTTTGACCGACCGCCATGACCGCTCACGCCTTCGAAGTGGGTTTCTTCGGCGGCTCCTTGTGGCCGCCGAAACCGGCCCGCATCGCGGAAAGAATCTTTTCCGCAAAGGTGTGATCCTTGCGCGAACGGAAGCGCGCATAGAGTGCCGCCGTCAGCACTTCCGCCGGCACAGCTTCGTCGATCGCCGCGTTGACGGTCCAGCGGCCTTCGCCGGAATCTTCGACAAAGCCGGAGTAGGTGTCGAGCGTCTGGTTTTCCGCAAGCGCGGAAGCGGTGAGATCGAGCAGCCAGGAGGGGATCACGCTGCCGCGCCGCCACACCTCGGCAATGTCGGCCACGTCGAACTCGAAACGATGCTCTGGCGGCAGCGCGTCGATGTTGGCGTTCTTCAGGATATCAAACCCTTCGGCATAGGCCTGCATCAGGCCGTATTCGATGCCGTTATGGATCATCTTGACGAAGTGTCCGGCGCCGGACGGCCCGGCATGGATATAGCCTTGCTCGACGCGCGGGTCGCGGCCCTCGCGTCCCGGTGTGCGCGGAATGTCGCCCGCGCCCGGCGCCAGCGTCTTGAAGATTGGATCAAGCCGGTCGACCACCATCTTGTCGCCGCCGATCATCATGCAATAGCCGCGCTCGATGCCCCAGACGCCGCCGCTGGTGCCGACGTCGAGGTAGTGCAAGCCTTTTGCCTTCAGCGCCGCGCCGCGGCGGACGTCGTCCTGCCAGAACGTATTCCCGCCATCGATGATAACGTCGCCGGGCTGCATCAGCTTTGCCAATGCCTCGATGGTCGTCTCGGTGATCTTGCCTGCCGGGAGCATTACCCAGGCGGTGCGCGGCTTCTCCAGTCTCGCCACGAAATCTTCCAGCGTGTCAGCGCCGGTTGCGCCTTCCGCCGCGAGTGCGGCGACCGCCTTGGCGTCCTTGTCGTAGACCACGGCGGTGTGGCCATTCTTCATCAGCCGGCGGACGATGTTGCCGCCCATCCGGCCGAGGCCGATCATGCCGAGTTGCATATCCTGACTTCCCTAACTGAGCGCCTCTGCGATCGCGGCATCGAGCGCAGACAGCCCCGATCCGAGATCGCCCTTGAGATGGACGCGCAGCGCACGCCTGCCGCGTTCGGTGAGCACGTCGAAATCGCCGCGCGCCTGCGCCGCCTTGATGATGCCGAAACTGGCCTTCTGTCCGGGCACCGGCAAATCCTCGGCATCGTCGGCCGTGATCTGCAGGAACACGCCACTGTCGGGACCGCCCTTATAGGCTTGGCCGGTCGAGTGCAGGAAGCGCGGGCCAAATTCGGCACAGGTCGCCAGATGATGCTTGTCGCGCACCGCAAGCCGCATCTTTTGCAGCGAGCCGATCGTGCCGGGATTGCGCGCGATATAAGCGAGCAGGGCGACATAGTCGCCGCTGTCGGAGCGCGAAAGATGCGCTTTGACCCAGGAGCCGAGCGTGCCGTCGGCGCCGGCCTTTCGCAGCTCGGCCGCATTGTGCTCGTCGGTGTAAAGATCAGCCTCGTCGGTTGAAATTACCGGCTCCTCCGCCGGCAGCGATCCGGTCTTCTCGAACGCACTCGTCAACTCGCGCGTCTTGATCTTGGCCGCTTCTACGTCGGGCTGATTGAACGGATTGATGCCTAGGATCGCGCCTGCGACGGCGGTCGCCATCTCAAACCGGAAAAACTCCTGACCGATATGGTCGATCGACTTCATGACGATGCGAACCACGGGATGTCCGGCCGCCTCGAGCGCCTTGAGCCGATCATCATGCGAGGCGTCGTCCTCGCCCTCGGTCCGGATATCGATGAAGAAGCGGTCGTCGCCGTAAAGCGAGGGGTCGCCGAGCGGCTCGCCATCGATCGGGATCAGGCCCTTGCCCTCCTTGCCGGTGGATTCGGCGATCAGTTGCTCGGCCCAGGCGCCGAAATCCGCGACCTTCTCCGACGAGGTGATCGTCACCTTGTCGCGGCCGTCGAGGCCGGCAAGACCCATCGCCAGTCCGAGTTGCACGCCCGGATTTTCGTGCGGCGGCACGTCGGCGCCGCAGGAACGCACCATCGCGAGCGCGTGCGTGATCAGGCTGCGGACGTCAATGCCGGCGGCAGCCGCCGGCACCAGTCCGAACGGCGACAGCACGGAATAGCGTCCGCCGATTGTGGGATCGCCATGGAAGATGCGGGCAAAGCCTTGGCTGATCGCGACCTTCTCCAGGGACGAGCCGGGATCGGTGACCGCGATGAAGCGATGGCCGGCCTTGTCCTTGCCGATAGTCTTGGCGACGCGATCGAAGAAGTAATCCTTCATCACGTTCGGCTCGGTGGTGCCGCCGGACTTGCTGGAGACGATGAACAGCGTGTGGGCGAGGTCGACGGTCTCCTCCATCGCCTGCACCTGCGCGGGATCGGTGGAATCGAGCACATGCAGCTTCGGGAAACCGGATTTCTTGGCAAACGTCTCGGCCAGCACCTCTGGTCCGAGGCTCGATCCGCCCATGCCGAGCACGACCGCGTCGCTGAAATTCTGCCCCTTCACGCGGCGGGCAAAATCCTCGTAGTCGGCGACGTTGGCGGCGGCCGCGCTGTTCAGCCAGCCCAGCCATTTGTTCTCGTCGTCGTCGGTCCAGACCGACTTGTCCTTTTGCCATAGCCTTCGGATTTTGGCAGACGCGCGCCACTCCTCGGTGCTCTTCTCGACGGCCTTGCCGATGCCATCGCCGAACGCGAATTGCTGCCGGTCGATGCCGCCGCCGAGCGAGGTCGCACGCTTGTATGCGACCGCGCCATAGAGCTTGTCGGCAGAGTCCGCGAACAGCGTGACGCCGTCCTTGACCAGCTCGGCCGTGATGGCGTCGAGCGAGATGCCGGATTTTTCGAACTCTTCGAGCACGTGGCGCGCGTCCTCGATATTCTCCTCGAGACTGTCTCTCAGCCTGCCATGATCGCGGAATGCATCGAGCGTTGCCGGCGGCACGGTGTTGACGGTGTTGGGACCGATCAGCTCCTCGATATACAGCACGTCGCTGTAGTCCTTGTTCTTGGTGCCGGTGGAGGCCCACAACAGCCGCTGCGGCCTGGCGCCCCTGGCGGCAAGCTTCTCCCACCGGGGGCCGGCGAACAGCCGCTTGTAGTCCTGATAGGCGAGCTTGGCGTTGGCGATGGCGACCTTGCCCTTCAATGCGCTCAGCCGCTCCTTCTCACCGGGGTCATTGGCTCTCGCGATCTTCTCGTCGAGTTGCTTGTCGACCGCGGTATCGATACGACTGACGAAGAAAGATGCGACGCTGGCGATGTGAGAGGGATCGCCGCCGTTAGCGACGTATTTTTCCAGGCCCGCGATGTACGCCTCCGCCACGTCGCGATAGACGTGTTGCGAGAACAGCAGTGTAATGTTGATGCTGACGCCTTCGCCGATCAGGTGTTCGATCGCGGGCAGGCCTTCCGGCGTGGCCGGCACCTTCACCATCAAGTTCTGACGCTTGACGTCCTTCCAGAGCCGTTGGGCTTCCGCAATGGTCCCCTTGGTATCCGTTGCCAGATAGGGCGAGACCTCGAGGCTGACGAAGCCGTCATTTCCGTTCAAATGGTCGTACACCGGGCGCAGCACGTCGGCGGCGTTCTGGATGTCTTCAACGGCGAGCGCCTCGAACAGTTCGGCGACGGGGCGGTCGCCCGCATTCAGAGCGCGGCTGATGGCACCGTCATATTCGTCCGAGCTGCCGATCGCCTTTTCGAAGATCGAGGGATTCGACGTCACGCCCTTGACACCGTCGGTATCGATCAGCGCCTTGAGGTCGCCCTTGGCGACGAAGCCGCGGGCGAGGAAGTCCAGCCAGACTGCCTGGCCATGGTTTTCGAGTGCTTTGACGGGATTCATGGTGCCTGTTCTGTTCGATCGGTCGATTTTTGGGCTTCCGGCAGCTTTCGGGGGCAGGGCCGGAAAGTCAATATTTGGTTGGGCATACAGCCGGATGGAATGGGAGCTGTCCGGGACGATAACGCCAGTGGCTCCGGTTCGATCCCGGAAAAGTCCGTTCTTGCCCGCCGCGAGACTGGCGGGTTGGTCGAACCAGGGTTCGGAATGGCGACACCGACGGGCACATTGCACGAAGTCGTGAAGGAGCCCGTCATGGCGCCGTTTTCTCGCATCCGGGCTGTCTCGCGATTTTGTGCGGCCTGGATCAGAGCACAAGAAGTATTCAGCGCGATGGAGCGGCGAAAGTGCGGCGTCCAAATTGTCTAAATGCGCGATCGACGTGAATTGTTCACGTCAATCAGCAACGCCTCACGGCCTCAGGTAAAGATAGCCCTGCGATTGCAACTCGGCGATCCGCACCACGCCGCCGCGGTCGGCGGCAATGAAGCCCGGCAGCAAATCTTCCAGTGCGACATTTTGGGCTTTCATGGTGTTGCCACAGGCGGCGAGCTCGATTCCGGCTTTGGAGAATTGACCGACACGCCGTCTATCGTCCTTCATCGCCACTTCAATGCCGCCGCCTTCGCAATCGATGCTGCAGCCGAGACGAATTTCGCCGCCGGTGTTTTCGGCGACAATGTGATTGCAATAGCCGCTGGAATCGAAATTGCCCGCGCGGTGGCGATATTTGAAACCGAGGCGGAAGGAATAATTGACGGTCTTGTCTTCCGGCACGTCTTCGGCCGTCACCAAAAGCTTCATCGCGCTGACCTTCTGCTTCGGATGCCGCGCCAGATGGTTGGCGTCATAACGACGCACAAAGCAGGCATACGTCTTTTGGCTGAGCGGGCTGCCGAACATTTGCCCGTCGAATGCGGCGGTCCTGGCTTTATCGACGCCATCCTGGGCGTGGCAGGCATTGGCTCCGACGAGGGAGGCAACGGTGGCAACGATCCAGAGATATTTCATGGCAGACTCGGATTAAACGCGCGGCATATTACTTTAGTTGCAGGTGGCGCCGGGTGCGTTCAAACGCAGGTTCGCGACTGGCCCTGACGGGATATTTGGCCATTTTGCGTCAGCGCGGCCCGCCCAAAGGCCTGAATGCGTGATAAATACGGCGTTTATCCCCGGTTCAGAGCCCGGGGCTTACAGCGTTTGCCGCCTTCGCCTTGCCGGGCCCCGGTGCAGATTTGAGCCCCGCACCTGCTCACAATCCCTAAAAAACCCCTTACATATTGCTCAGTACTTCCCCGGTGAAAAATGTTGCTGCCCGGCTACAACGCGAGCGAAATGGCACCGTATCTTTACGAGGTAGAGGCCCTTAGCATGAGTATTGCATTGCATTGTGAAGTCGCTCGCGTGTCCAATCGTCATATGTGACGACGGTGATTCGCGAACGGAAGCTGTGACGCTCCGATACTGGGAACCCTAGTGGTGCGTCCGGCATTTACAGGTGACCATGGAGAGACGGATCATGTACAACGATTCTCTGTTCAATGCTTTCGCCCGGTCCTTCGAAGCTCGAAGTCAAGCCGACATGTCGATGGCGGAATATCTCGAGTCGTGTCGAAACGATCCGATGCGATATGCCAATGCGACCGAACGACTACTAGCTGCGATCGGCGAGCCCCAGATGATTGACACGGCCAAGGACCCTCGCCTTGGCCGTATCTTTTTGAATCGCACGATGCGGCTCTATCCGGCGTTCGCGGGCTTCTACGGCATGGAAGACACGATCGAGCGCATCGTCGGGTTCTTCCGCCACGCCGCGCAGGGTCTCGAAGAGCGCAAGCAGATCCTCTATCTGCTGGGCCCCGTCGGCGGCGGAAAGTCGTCGCTCGCCGAGCGCCTCAAATCGTTGATGGAAGTTCACCCCATCTACGTGTTGAAGGCCGGCGACGAACTCAGCCCCGTGTTCGAAAGCCCGCTCAGCCTGTTCGATCCGGATTCGCTCGGGCCGATGCTCGAGGAGAAGTACGGCATTCCGCGCCGTCGCCTCAACGGACTGATGAGTCCGTGGTGCTACAAGCGTCTCGAAGCGTTCGGTGGAGACATCTCACAATTCCGCGTCGCCAAGATCCAGCCGTCGCGGCTGCGGCAGATCGCGATCGCAAAGACCGAGCCTGGCGACGAAAACAACCAGGATATCTCGTCACTGGTCGGCAAGGTCGACATCCGTAAGCTGGAGACCTTCGCCCAGAACGATCCCGACGCCTACAGCTATTCGGGCGGCCTCAACCGCGCCAACCAGGGCATTCTCGAATTCGTCGAGATGTTCAAGGCGCCGATCAAGATGCTGCATCCGCTGCTGACGGCGACGCAGGAGGGCAACTACATCGGGACCGAGAACATCGGTGCGATCCCCTTCAGCGGCGTCATTCTCGCCCACTCCAACGAGGCCGAATGGACAAGCTTCAAAGCCAACAAGAACAATGAGGCGTTCATCGACCGCATCTGCGTCATCAAGGTGCCGTACGTCCTGCGGGTCACCGAAGAACAGAAGATCTACGAGAAGCTGATCCAGAGCTCCGAACTGGCCACAGCACCGTGCGCTCCGGCCACGCTGGAAACCATGGCGCGCTTCTCGGTGATGTCGCGGTTGCGCAAGCACGAAAATTCGACCGTGTTCGCCAAGATGCGGATCTACGATGGTGAAAGCCTCAAGGAGTCGGATCCTAAGGCGCGCAGCGTCCAGGAATACAGGGATGCTGCCGGCGTCGATGAAGGCATGGACGGCGTCTCGACCCGCTTCGCCTTCAAGGTTCTCGCCGCGACCTTCAACCACGACACCAATGAGGTCGGTGCCGACGCGGTCCACCTGATGTACACGCTGGAGCAGGCGATCCGGCGCGAGCAGCTTCCCGACGAAGTCGAGAAGCGTTACCTCGAATTCATCAAGGCCGAACTGGCGCCGCGCTACGCCGAGTTCATCGGGAACGAGATCCAGAAGGCCTATCTCGAATCCTATGCGGATTACGGCCAGAACCTGTTCGATCGCTATGTCGATTATGCCGATGCCTGGATCGAGGATCAGGACTTCAAGGATCCCGACACCGGACAACTGCTCGATCGCGACCTGCTCAATCAGGAGCTGACCAAGATCGAAAAGCCGGCCGGCATTGCCAATCCCAAGGACTTCCGCAACGAGGTCGTCAAGTTCTCGCTGCGGTCGCGCGCCCAGAACAGCGGCAAGAACCCGGCGTGGACCAGCTACGAGAAGATCCGGGAAGTGATAGAGAAGCGGATATTCTCCCAGGTCGAGGATCTGCTGCCCGTGATATCCTTCGGCTCGAAGAAGGACGGCGATACCGAAAAGAAGCATGACGACTTTGTCGCGCGCATGGTCGAGCGCGGCTACACCGAGCGGCAAGTCCGCCGGTTGGTCGAGTGGTATATGCGCGTAAAACAAGCAGGCTGAGGCGGATGAAAACGTGGCTATTCACATCGTCGACCGGCGCCTGAATCCAGGCAGCAAGAGTCTCGAGAATCGCCAGCGCTTTCTGCGCAGGGCCAAGGCGCTGGTCCAGGGAGCTGTGAAGAAATCGTCGCAGAGCCGGGACATCAAGGATGTCCTGGAAGGCGGCGAGGTCAGCGTCCCGATCGACGGCATGGACGAGCCGCGCTTTCGCCGCGAAGGCGGCACGCGCGACATGGTGCTGCCTGGAAACAAGAAGTTCGTCGAAGGCGATATCCTGCCGCGACCAAACCAGAGCGGCGGCAGGGGAAGAGGAGCGGGCGAGGGCGACAGCGAAGATACGTTCCGCTTCGTTCTCAGCCGCGACGAGTTTGTCGACCTGTTCCTGGACGACCTGGAATTGCCTGATCTTGCCAAGCGAAAGCTGGCTGAGGTGGAGAGCGAAGGCATTCGCCGGGCCGGTTACACAACATCCGGATCGCCCGCCAACATCTCGGTGAGCCGAACGGTAAGTCGCGCTCTGGCGCGGCGCGTTGCGCTACGGCGACCGAGGCGGGAGGTGCTGGAGGCGCTCGAAGCGGAGCTTTTGGATTGCAGCGAGGAGCGTCGCGCCGAGCTCATGGCCGAGATCGAGGCCCTGAAGTCAAAGATGCGCCGCATCCCGTTTATCGATCCGATCGACATCCGGTACCGGCGTTTCGAGACGGTACCGAAGCCGGTGGCGCAGGCCGTGATGTTCTGCCTGATGGACGTCTCCGGTTCGATGACCGAGCATATGAAGGATCTCGCCAAGCGCTTCTATATGCTGCTCTACGTCTTCCTGAAGCGGCGCTATCGCCACGTCGAGATCGTTTTCATCCGGCATACCGACCGGGCCGAAGAGGTCGACGAGCAGACGTTCTTTTACGGGCCGGCTTCCGGCGGCACGCTGGTGTCAAGCGCGTTGCAGGCGATGCATGACATAGTGCGGTCGCGGTTCCGGCCGGCGGACTGGAACATCTACGCTGCACAGGCTTCCGACGGCGACAATTCCTACGCGGACGGCGAAGTCGCGAGCCGGCTCCTCACCGATAACATCCTGCCGGTCACCCAGTTTTTTGCCTACCTGGAAGTCGGCCAGGAAAACGGCCTGTCCTACGAAATGCCCAATTCGGCGCTCTGGACCCTTTACGAGGGCTTGCGTGCGAATGGTGCGCCGCTGTCGATGCGCAAGGTCAACGAACGCAGCGAGATATTCCCGGTGTTTCACGATCTCTTCCAGCGCCGTGGCCAGCAGGAAAGGACCGGGTCATGACCGCGACCGACCAGTTGCTGTTTGAGGGGGCCGACTGGGATTTTCGGACGCTGCAGCGGATCTGCGACGCCTGCGAGCAGATTGCGCGGGACGAATTGGGGCTCGACGTCTACCCCAACCAGATCGAGGTCATTACCGCCGAGCAGATGCTGGACGCCTATTCGTCGGTCGGCATGCCCCTGTTCTACAAGCATTGGTCGTTCGGCAAGCACTTTGCCTTCCAGGAGGCATCCTACCGCAAGGGGCTAATGGGTCTGGCCTACGAGATCGTCATCAACTCCTCGCCGTGCATATCCTATCTCATGGAGGAAAACACCGCGACGATGCAGACGCTCGTCATCGCGCATGCCGCCTTCGGCCACAATCACTTCTTCAAGAACAACTATCTGTTCAAGCAATGGACCGATGCCGACGGCATTCTCGACTATCTCGAATTCGCCAAGCGCTATGTGGCGCACTGCGAGGAGCGCCATGGCCGGCTGGCGGTCGAGCACACGCTCGACGCCGCGCACGCCTTGATGTCGCACGGCATCGATCGCTATCCCGGCAAGAAGAGCCTCGACCTACGCGCGGAGGAAAAGCGGGCGGGCCGGCGCCGTGCCCACGAGGAGAGGGAGTTCAACGATCTGTGGCGCACCGTTCCCACCGGCCCGGCCAAGAGCGGCGCGGTACTGGATGTGGAGCGCCGTCGCCAGATGCTCGGTCTGCCGCAGGAAAACCTGCTGTATTTTCTCGAGAAGACGGCGCCTCGGCTGAAGCCTTGGCAGCGCGAAATATTGCGGATCGTGCGGCACATCGCGCAGTATTTCTATCCACAGAGTCAGACCAAGGTGATGAACGAGGGCACGGCGACCTACGTTCATTATCGCATCATAAGCCGGCTGCACGAGCAGGGGCGGCTGACGGACGGCAATTTCCTCGAATTCCTGCAGTCGCACACCAACGTCGTGTTCCAGCCCGAGTTCGACGATCCGCGCTATTCCGGCTTCAATC
Organism: Bradyrhizobium sp. AZCC 1578; assembly: GCF_036924675.1. Taxonomy (NCBI): domain Bacteria; kingdom Pseudomonadati; phylum Pseudomonadota; class Alphaproteobacteria; order Hyphomicrobiales; family Nitrobacteraceae; genus Bradyrhizobium; species Bradyrhizobium sp. AZCC 1578. The sequence continues at coordinate 2,434,632 of NZ_JAZHRZ010000001.1, read as the reverse complement.
CCTATGCGCTGGGATTTGCGATGATGCAGGACATCGAGCGCATCGTCACCAATCCGGAAGCCGAGGACCGCGATTGGTTCCCTGATATCGCCGGGACCGGCGACACGATGGGCGTGTTGCGCGACATCTGGGCCAATTATCGCGATGAAAGCTTCATCAGCCAGTACATGAGCCCGCGGCTGATGCGGCGCTTCCGCATGTTCCATCTGCATGACGATCCGGAAGAGCGGGCCGGTATCCTGGTCGATGCCATCCACGACGAGCGCGGCTATCGCCGGCTCCGCCGCGAACTGGCGCGGCAGTACGATGTCGGTTTCATCGACCCGAATATCGAAGTCGTCGATGTCGACCTTGCCGGCGATCGTCGCCTGATGTTGCGCCACACCGTGGTGAAGGGTGCACAGCTCATCGAGGCCGACGCCAAGCGCGTGCTGCAGCACCTTGCCGATCTCTGGACCTACGACGTATCTCTCGTCGAGGCCGATGCATCCGGTACGGTCTTGAAGGAGTACGTTGCAAATCCGCGGAAGATCGCCGCGGTAGCATAGCTACCGCAGGCTGGCGTTGATCTTTTCCAGCGCCGCCGAGCCGGGGCACAGGTCCTTGGCTTCGAGCGTATTGAGCGGTGTCTCGACGGTGTCGAGATGGGTGTGGAGGTCTTCCGCGTCCGGATCGACATAGAGCAGTCCGGTGACGACCTGGCCCTTGGCGGCGTGCTTCTGCAGGAAGGTCATGGCGGCCAGACGGTCGTTGGCGTCGTAGTCGGCGTCGATCTTGCGCAGCGCCAGTCGCGTGCCGTCATGCTGCTCGACCACCTGCACCGTGCCCGGCGCATATTCGACGGTGATCGGGTCGCGTCCGGTGAGCACGTCGAGGCGGTTGACCGCATCATTATGCTCGCGGACATAGTCAAAGCTCTTGGTCGAGCCGGCGTGATTGTTGAAGGCGATGCAGGGGCTGATGACGTCGATGAACGCCGCGCCCTTGTGCCGGATGGCCGCTGCGATCAGCGGCACGAGCTGGCTCTTGTCGCCGGAGAAGCTGCGCGCCACGAAGCTCGCGCCCAATTGCAGCGCGATCGCCACCAGGTCGATGGCGTTGTCGGTGTTAATCACACCCTTTTTCGACTTCGAGCCGCGATCGGCGGTTGCCGAAAATTGTCCCTTGGTCAGGCCGTAGACGCCGTTGTTCTCGACGATGTAGGTCATGTTGACGGCGCGCCGGATCGAATGCGCGAACTGGCCGAAGCCGATCGAGGCGCTATCGCCGTCGCCGGAGACACCGAGATAGATCAGGTCGCGATTGGCGAGGTTGGCGCCGGTAAGGACCGACGGCATCCGGCCGTGCACCGAATTGAAGCCGTGCGAATTGCCGAGGAAATAGTCCGGCGTCTTCGACGAGCAGCCGATGCCGGAAATCTTCGCCACCCGGTGCGGCTCGATCGAGAGTTCATAGCAGGCCTCGATGATCGAGGCGGTGATCGAGTCGTGGCCGCAGCCGGCGCACAGGGTCGAAACTTTCCCCTCGTAATCCCGGTGGGTGTAGCCGAGTTCGTTCTTCGGCAGGCCCGGATGCTGGAATTTCGGTTTTGCAATGTAGGTCATGACACGGCCTTGCGGAGAGGGGTCACTTTCAGATGATCCTGGTGGTCGCCGATCGCATTGGCGATGAAGCGTGCGGTGATCGGCGTGCCGTCATAGTGCAGGATCGGCACCAGCCGCACCGGATCGATGCCGTTCTCGTTGACGATCAACTGCCGCAACTGGGCGTCGCGGTTCTGCTCGACCACATAAACGAAATCATGGTCGGCGATGAAGCTCGCGACGCTGGAGTGGAACGGGAAGGCGCGGATGCGCATGCGGTCGAGCTGATGCCCGCGCGCTTCCAAGATCCCGATCGCCTCGTCCATCGCGGGCGACGTTGAGCCGAAATAGATCACGCCGTATTTGGTCGGCCTGGCGGCGTTGGCCTGCAACGGCCGCGGCACCATGTCCTGCGCAGTCTCGAATTTGCGCACGAGCCGCTGCATGTTGTCGGCGTAAATGGCGCCTTCTTCCGAATAGCGCGCGTAGCGGTCGCGCGAGGTGCCGCGGGTGAAGAACGAACCCTTGGTCGGGTGCGTGCCGGGATAGGTGCGGTAGGGAATCCCGTCGCCGTCGACGTCGAGATAGCGGCCGAAATCGCGCCCCGGTTCATTGAGCATTTCCGCAGTCATCACCTTGCCGCGGTCATACTGCCTGGCGTCGTCCCACTTCAGCGGGCGGCAGAGGCGGTGGTTCATGCCGATGTCGAGGTCGAGCATCAGGAAGATCATGGTTTGCAGCCGATCGGCGAGGTCGAATGATTGTGCGGCGAACTCGAACGCTTCGGCCGGATCTTCCGGGAACAGCAGGACGTGCTTGGTATCGCCGTGCGAGGCATAGGCGCAGGCGATGATGTCGCATTGCTGGGTGCGCGTCGGCATGCCCGTCGAGGGGCCGGCGCGCTGGATGTTCATGATCACGGCCGGAATTTCCGCGAAGTAGGACAGGCCGATGAATTCGGTCATCAAGGAAATGCCGGGGCCGGAGGTTGCGGTGAAGGCCCGCGCGCCGTTCCAGGAGGCCCCGATCACGATGCCGATGGATGCGAGCTCATCCTCGCCTTGCACGATCGCGTATTTCGCCTTGCCCGTCTCAGGGTCGTGCCGCAGCTTCTTGCAGTGACTCGTGAAGGCTTCCGCCACCGACGACGAAGGCGTGATCGGATACCAGGCGCAGACGGTGGCGCCGCCATAGACCGCCCCTAGCGCCGCCGCGCTGTTGCCTTCCATGAAGATGCGGTCGCCGACCTTGTCGGACTTCTTCACCTGCAAACCGATCGGGCACTTCAGGTTCTGCAGTGCCCAGTCGCGGCCGAGATGCAGCGCGTGGACATTCGACGACAGGAGTTTTTCCTTGCCCTTGTACTGTTCGCCGATCAGTTGCTCGACCAGCTTGGGATCGAGATCGAGCAGGGCGCAGAGCGCGCCGAGATAGATGATGTTCTTGAAGAGCTGGCGCTGGCGCGGATCGGTATAGGTCGAATTGGTGATCGCAGTCAGCGGCACGCCGATCACGGTGATGTCGGCGCGGAATTTCGACGACGGCATCGGCTTGGTGGAATCGTAGAACAGATAGCCGCCGGGCTCGATCGAGGCGACGTCCTTGTCCCAGGTCTGCGGGTTCATCGCCACCATCAAATCGACGCCGCCGCGGGCGCCGAGATGGCCGGCCTCCGTCACCCGCACCTCGTACCAGGTCGGAAGTCCCTGGATGTTGGAAGGGAAGATATTGCGCGGTGACACCGGCACGCCGTGGCGCAGGATCGAGCGCGCGAACAGTTCGTTGGCGCTGGCTGAACCCGAACCGTTGACGTTGGCGAAACGGACGACGAAGTCGTTTACGCTGCTGATCGGGCTTTGGACTGACATGTTGATCCCGCGTGAGTCATATCGATGAGGTACTTTTGCATGTCCCAGGCACCGGTCGGACAACGCTCGGCGCACAGCCCGCAATGCAGGCAGACGTCTTCATCCTTCACCATGACGCGGCCGGTCTTGAGCCCTTCGGCGACATAGAGCGCTTGGTCGTGATGCGGCGACGGCGCTTTCAGCCGCTGCCGCAGGTCGTCCTCCTCGCCGTTCTCTGTGAACGTGATGCAATCCATCGGGCAGATGTCGACGCAGGCGTCGCATTCGATGCAGGCGGGCGCCGAGAATATCGTCTGCACGTCGCAGTTCAGGCAGCGCTGCGCCTCGCCCAGCGCGAGCTTGACGTCATAGCCGAGCTCGACCTCCGCCTTGATGTCCTTTAGCGCGATCACCTTGTCGCGATGCGGCACCTTGAAGCGCTTGTCGCCGGAGATGTCGTTGTCGTAGCTCCACTCGTGGATGCCCATCTTCTGCGAGAAGACGTTTACCTCGGGCAGCGGACGCTCGTTGATGTCCTCGCCAGAGAGCATCTTGTGGATCGACAGCGCCGCGTCGTGGCCGTGCGCCACCGCCCAGATGATGTTCTTCGGACCGAAGGCGGCATCGCCGCCAAAGAACACTTTCGGATTGGTCGAGACGAAGGTGATGGGATCGACCTGCGGCATGTTCCATTTGTCGAATTCGATGCCGCAGTCGCGCTCGATCCAGGGGAACGCGTTCTCCTGGCCGACGGCGACCAGCACGTCGTCGCAAGGGATGGTCTGGTTAGGCTCGCCCGTGGGCACCAGGTTACGACGGCCCTTGGCGTCGTATTCGGCCTTCACCTTCTGGAAGGTGACGCCGATCAGCTTGCCGCTTACATGCTTGAATTCCACCGGCACCATGTAATTGAGGATCGGAATATCCTCGTGAAGGGCATCTTCCTTCTCCCAGGGGCTTGCCTTCATCTCCTCGAAGCCGGAGCGCACGATCACTTTGACGTCCTCGCCGCCGAGCCGGCGCGCGGTGCGGCAACAATCCATCGCGGTGTTGCCGCCGCCGAGCACGATCACGCGGCGGCCGATCTTCTCGACATGGCCGAACGAGACCGATGCCAGCCATTCGATTCCGATATGGATATTGCCAGCCGCTTCCTTGCGGCCGGGGATGTCGAGCTCGCGGCCGCGCGGCGCGCCGGAGCCGATAAAGATCGCGTCGTAGTTCTCGTTGAGCAGCTTCTTCAGGCTGTCGACGCGGTGGCCGCCCTTGAACTCGACGCCGAGGTCGAGGATGTAGCCCGTTTCCTCGTCGATGACGGTGTCAGGCAGGCGGAACTTTGGAATCTGGCTCCGCATCATGCCGCCCGCCTTGGGGTCGGAATCGAACACGGTGCAGTGATAGCCGAGCGGTGCGAGGTCCCGCGCCACCGCAAGCGACGCAGGCCCGCCGCCGACCAGCGCTATGCGCTTGCCGTTCTTCGCCGATGATGGCTTCGGCATGCGGTGCTTGACGTCGTCCTTGAAGTCGGCGGCAACGCGCTTCAGGCGGCAGATCGCAACCGGGTTTTCCTCGACGCGGCCGCGCCGGCAGGCGGGCTCGCATGGACGATCGCAGGTGCGTCCCAGAATTCCGGGAAACACATTCGATTTCCAGTTGATCATGTAGGCGTCGCTATAACGCCCCTCGGCAATCAAACGGATGTACTCGGGAACCGGGGTGTGTGCGGGGCAGGCCCATTGGCAATCAACCACTTTGTGAAAGTAGTCTGGCGCCGAGATATCAGTCGGTTTCATTCCTACCTTGTCCGCGCAAGCTTAGGAAACGCGGCCTTATTTTTGCCTGCGAACGCTTAACGAGCGTTCTTGTGGTTTTTAAATTGGATCATAGGGTTATCTTATTAGAGCCATTCCAGACGCTGCGCACAAGGCAATTCTGTGCGATCTCCAGCCCTCCAATTGTACGGAGACGTGAATTTAGCGTCGCAGCGCTGATGTGGCACTGCAGCATGTGCAGTGCAGCTTTGATTTAATGCTGAATGAACGGGCAGACGTCAGGTCAGCCGCAGCGCAGCTCCGGCCGTCGCAAGAATGACGACGACAATCCATGGCGGCAGCTTCCAGACCGTCAGCAGCAGGAAGCCGGCCAGCGCGACGCCGAAGTCACGTGGCGTGAGCACGGCGCTGGTCCAGACCGGATTGTAGAGCGCGGCGCCAAGGATGCCGACGACAGCGGCATTGGTGCCGCGCATCGCGGCCTGGGCCTTGGGGCGCAGGCGCAGCGCGTCCCAGAACGGCAGCATGCCGTAGACCAGCAGCAGTCCCGGCAGGGATAAGGCGATGAGCGCGATCGAAGCGCCGGCGAGCCCGTTGGGGGCGGGCTCTGCGACGGCGCCGAGATAGGCCGCGAACGTGAACAGCGGTCCGGGCACTGCTTGCGCCATGCCGTAACCGGCGAGGAAATCCTCGTTGCTGACCCAGCCCGGCGTTACGACTTCCGCCTGCAGCAGCGGCAGCACGACATGGCCGCCGCCGAACACCAGGGCGCCGGAACGATAGAAGGCGTCGAACAGGGCAAGCCCTTGCGAGCCGGTTTTTGCTGTCACCAGCGGCGTGACCAGGAACAAGACCGCGAAAAGCACGAGCGCCGCCGCGCCGTGTCGATGCGATACGGAGAATCCGAGATGGCCGGTTGGAGCGGGTCCGCCTCCGCGGCACAGCCAGAGTCCGGCCAAGGCTCCAAGCGCGATGGCGCCGATCTGTCCGAACGACCCACCGACGAAAACCACGATCGCAACGGCGGCAAGCGCGATGGCGGCGCGTTCGCGGTCCGGCGTCAGGCTGCTCGCCATACCCCAGATGGCCTGTGCGACCACAGCAACCGCCACCAGCTTCAGGCCGTGGAGAATGCCTTCGGCAAACGGGCCAGTGAGGATGCTCGCACCGAGCGCGAAAGCGAAGAGAATGATGGCAGATGGCATGGTGAAAGCGAACCACGCAGCTAACCCGCCGAGCAGGCCGTTGCCGCGCAGGACGCCGAGGGCGAAGCCGACCTGGCTGGACGCCGGGCCCGGCAGGAATTGGCAGAGCGCAACGACGTCAGCATAGCTGCTTTCGCTCAGCCATTTTCGCCGCTCGACGAACTCCGCCCTGAAGTAGCCGAGATGCGCGATCGGCCCGCCGAACGATGTGAGGCCCAATTTGAGGAAGGCGGCGAAAATCTCGGCGATACTGTTCGCGGACTTTTGCGCCATGCAATGCAACTCCAGTGTGGGCTGAAAAGTAGATGCATGTGGCATCTTCAGCCGATCGATCGCGCCAGCACCTGCAAGAAGGAGCGCTTCCACGCGCCCATCGCACATCTGAGAGATAACATCAGGGTAACTGAAAGCGATATTAGAGACTTCGGGAGAAATTCTCACCTGCCTTATCAAGGCATTCGACCGTTACGAGAAGAAGAATTGAAGCCGCCTGGCGCAAGCACCAATCGTGCGGACTCGCTCCGGACTAGGCAATCCATGCCAGAAAGCAATCTTGGCCACCGGTTTACTCGACGTCGCGTTAACAACGCCTTCACCGGGTTTTTACGGAGCGGCATCGCTAGTTACCGTTCCGGAACGCCGCGATCAAGCCGCCAACCGGGTTCACGTACCTGCGCGCGACCATCGGCAGCGGGGAAAGAGCCTAGCCGATATCGCTCTTCGCCAGATCCCACATCAGCCGGTAGATTCCGCTCGAGATGATCAGCGGCTTCAACGCGATATTGCCGGAAAAGCGCAACATGGCCGCAGGCACCGCGCCGACATCGGTCGCATCGATCAGCACGAACCAGTCGCCGGCGCCGGGATTGGGCGCGGACGGATCATCGGTGATCGGCTTCGACAGCGCCGGGTCGCTCTCGATCAGGTGCAGGGAAATAATACCGTCAAGCTCTGCGGGATCGAGATGTTCGCTCAGCGCGGCGCGCAGTTTCTCCTCGCCATCGCCGGTGGGCCGCAACCTGACGATGCCGAGCGCGGCGCCGCGGCCGGTGCCGCGGCTGATCGTGATGCGCGCCACCGCCCGGATCATGTTCTGGAAGCGGGCGATATTGGCGTTCGACCACGCCGTCTGGTTGGCGAGCGCCGCGCGATAGTCCGGGCTGTCCAGCACCTCGAACGTTTCGGTGGAATAGAGGCTGAGATACTTCGGGTTGCCGTCGTGGGCGACGTAGCGGCGGGCTTCGAGGAAGCCGTTGATGGCGACACGCTCTTCGAGGTGTTCGCGATCGTACCAGCGATTGAACTCGGCTTCGTGCTCGGCATCGATATTCATCGACGTCAGCAGCATGCCCTTTCCGGCGATCGGCATTTTCTTGCTTCCTATTTGCTGGCTTGGGACGCCATGTCCGCGATTGCCTTCATTACGGTGTCGCGGACGCCCGGATCGTACAGCGTGTGGCCGGCGCCCTCGACAAAGCGGATTTCGGCTTCCTGCCACACGGCAGCAACCGCATGCGAGGTCGCAGGCGGGCACAGCAGATCATAACGGCCCTGCACGATGATGCCGGGAATGCCTTTGAGCTTACCCGCTTCCCGCAACAACTGGTTCGATTGCATGAAGCAGTCATTGGCAAAGTAATGCGCTTCCATGAAGGGCGTTGTCGGCAGGCCGCGCGATGAATTCAGCGTTGAGCGGTCGAGGCGCGTGCGGTTCGGCGTGTGTTCGGAAAGTATGCGTTCGGTTTCGCCCCATGCCCGCGCGGCAGGAATATGCACGTCGGGATTGGAATCGAGGATGCGGCGGAAATAGGCCTGCAGCGGTTGCGCGCGCTCGCCTTCCGGCAACACGCTCATGAAGTCGTCGTAAAGCCCAGGATAGAACCGCGGCAGCACTTTTAGAAAGCCGTTTTCGATTTCCTCTGATGTGCCCAGGAAAGTAGCGCGAAGCACGATGCCGCTGACGCGGTCGGGATGGGCCTGCGCATAGGCCAGCGCCAACGTCGCGCCCCAGGAGCCGCCGACGACCATCCAGCGCTGAAAGCCGAACTTCTCGCGGATCATTTCCATGTCGGTGATCAGATGCGGCAGCGTGTTGGCTTCGCGACGACCCTTGGGGCGGCTGCGTCCGGCACCGCGCTGGTCGAACAGCACCGCATGAAAACGTTCGGGATCGAACAGCCGGCGATGATCGGGCTGGCAGCCACTGCCGGGCCCGCCATGCAGATAGACCGCTGGAGTGCCATCAGGCCGGCCGATGCTCTCGACGTAGATGTCGTGATCGTCACCGACCGCGAACTGCTCCGACGTCAGCGGCGCAAAGGGGTCGGCGCGTTTGATGGACTTGCCGGCATCGGCATCAGGCGCCATGCTCGCCTTCCGTCTCCAGCGTGCCGCCGGCGAAATTGCGGTAGAGGAAGCGGTCCTGGTGCGCGGCGGCCTCGCGTTCGGCATCCTTGAAGATCTGCTCGTGCATCGGCGACAGCGTGCAGGCCGGATCGGTATTGCCGGCGTCACCCGTCAGCGCAAAAGCCTGGCAGCGGCAGCCGCCGAAATCGATCTCGCGGAACTCGCAGCTCTTGCACGGCTCGGGCATCCAGCCGGTGCCGCGATAGCGGTTGAAGGCTTCCGAGTTCTGCCAGATCCAGGCGATCGAATGGTTTGAGCGTACGGATTCGAATTCGAGCCCGGTGATGCTTTCCGCGGCGTGGCAGGGCAGCACCTTGCCCGCGGGCGAGATGTTGAAAAACTGCCGGCCCCAGCCGCCCATGCACTTCTTCGGCCGCAGCGCGTAATAATCCGGAACGACATAGTCGATGGCGAGGATGCCCTTCAGGCGCGTCGCGGCTTCCTCGACGATCCGGCTGGTTTCCTCGATCTGTTCGAGCGTCGGCATCAGCGCCGCGCGGTTCTTCAAGGCCCAACCGTAATATTGGACGTTGGCGACTTCCAGCCGGTCGGCGTCGAGATCGACCGCCATCTGGATGATGTCGGAGAGCTGGTGCAAATTCTGACGGTGCATGACCGCGTTGACTGTCAGCGGCAGGTCGAGTTCGCGCGTCCATTTAGCGACTTCAAGTTTTTTCTCATGCGCATTTTTCAGCCCTGCGACGCGGTCCGCCACGATCGGCTCGTTGCCCTGGAAGCTGATCTGCACATGGCAGAGCCCGGCATCGGCAAGCGCCGAAAGCTTTTCCCTGTTCAGCAGCACCGCCGAGGTGATGAGATTGCTGTACAGCCCGACATCGGTCGCGTGCTGCACCAATTCCACCAAGTCCTTGCGCGCGGTCGGCTCGCCGCCGGAGAAATGGATTTGCAGCACACCGATTTCGGCGAGCTCGCTCAAGACCTTCTTCCATTCTTCTGTAGTCAATTCGCTGCTGCCGCGGTCGAGCTCAACCGGGTTGGAGCAATAGGGGCACTGCAGCGGGCAGCGGTGCGTCAGTTCGGCGAGCACGGCAAGCGGAATGCCGAACGTCTCCGCGGTCGAACGCTTCTGCTCGAGCACCGCGAGCCCGTCACTGGGCGCGGCGCTGGCTGTTTTGCCGTCTGCGAGGATGTCGGTCATGACGTCTTCTCACGCGCTTCAGTCAGAAAGCCCTTGTCGGCGAGGTCCTGCAGCATGGCGACGACGTCGGTCAAAATCGCCTCGCGCGGCGCGGCATATTTGGCTGCGAGCTGGTCGACCATGTCGGCGACGCTGCGCACGCCGTCGCAAAGTTGCAATACCTCAACTGCGATCTCATCCGGCGCCAGCACCCGCTCCGGCGCCAGGATCACCCAGACCTGGCGCGTCTCATCGAACTTCAAGCGAGCGTGGCGCGGCAATTTCGGCCGGCTCGCCTCGCTCACACTGATGTTGCGGCCTGCAGCCATCGATCGCCAGTTCCTTTGTCGGTTTCCTCGTTAGTTTCCGTGTTAGTTTCCTTGGGGCACGAATGCCCCGGGCGGTATGTGGCCCTCGACATAGGCATGATACAGCGCGTCGAGCTGAACCCATAGCACATTGGTCTTGAAGATCAGCGCGTTGCAGACCGCCTCGCGCTCGGCCGGCGTTTTTGCGTTCGCCTTGACGTATTCCAGCGCAAAACCGGCATCGCGCGTCGCCTGGGTCAGGCGGCGGCTGAAATAGCTCATGATGTCAGGATTGACGAAATCATAGTGCTGCAGCATCCCGGAGATGCGCTCCTCGTGCAGGTTCGGCGCGAACAGTTCCGTAAGCGAGGAAGCGATGGCCTCCAGTGGCGTCTTGTCGCGGCAGAAATGCACATAGGCCTCCACCGCAAATCGCGTTGCCGGCAGGATGCCTTCGGTCGATTCCACATAGGCGCTGTCGAGACCGAGCCCCTCGGTCAGTTTGAGCCAGCGCTCGATGCCGCCTTCGCTGCCCACATCGCCGTCGTGATCCTCGATGCGGTGCCGCCATTCGATCCGGGTCGCACGGTCGCGGAACCGCGAGATCACCATCGCATCCTTCAGCGGGATCGTGCTCTGGTAATAATAGCGGTTCAGTGCCCAGGCCTGCACCTGTCCCTTGTTGAGCTTGCCGCCATGCAACAGCCGATGGAACGGATGCAAGCTGTGATAGCGCGTTGCGCCGATATGGCGGAGGGTCGCCTCCAGTTCCTCGGCGCTATCGAGCGTAATGCCCTTGCCGATCGATAGGGCGGTCATTGCGGGTGCAGCGACGACGTTCACAGCTTGATCTCCGTTCCGTCAGCGGGGATGTGCCAGCCTGCCTGCTCCACGGCCTTGCGCTCGTCCGAGCCGCGCAGCAGAGCGGGGTTGGAGTTGTTGATATGCAGGAACACCTTCGTTCCAACGTCGAGATCGGCGAGGCTCTCGATCGCGCCATGATCGCCCGACATCGAAATATGGCCCATGCTTTGTCCCGTCTTGGTGCCGAGGCCGGCTGCGATCAATTCATCGTCGCGCCACACGGTGCCGTCAAAGAACACCAGTGCAGCGCCCGAAAGGCGCGATTTGAGATCGTCGGTCACGCGTGCGCAGGCGGCCAGGAAATAGAAATACTTGCCGCTTCCTTTGTCCAGAATCCGCAAGCCCAGCGTGTCGCCCGCGCCGTCGCCGCCTGCCGGATGCGCCTTGCCTTCGAGATACCACGCGCCCTTGCCGGGAACCGCGAACGGAAGCACCTCAATGCCTGACGGCTTGCCGTCGGGCAGCGCCGGCTCGAACGCCTTGTCGACCTCGATCGGCTGCCGCTTCACGTTTTTCTCGTTCAGCACATTGAAGATGCTGTTGGATCTGAGAATCGCAAGTACCCGTTCATGCGCATAGAGCGTAAACGGCGAACCCTCGCGCATCGACAACAGTCCCGCGACGGCGTCGATTTCGCCATTGGTCAGGATCACGCCGGCGATCGGGCTGTGCCTGAGCTGTCCAGCCCGGGGATGAAGCGGCGGCGTTGCGGTCACCTGCTGGCGAAGGTCGGGCGAGGCGTTGACGAGAAACCAGTGCTCCCCGTCGGCGCTGACCGCGATCGAGGCCTGGGTGCTCCGCAATTCGGGATGATCGCTTCGTGCTTTCCGGCACACCGGGCATCCGCAATTCCACTGCGGAACTCCGCCGCCAGCCGCGGCGCCCAGGACGACGACGCGAAGCATGATCCGTCTCCTGGAGATTCGAAACTCGAAGATACAAACCAAAAACGCCACGAGGTGGATACCAGCCTCGGACACAATTCCGCACTCGCGGAACGCGTCAGGTCTGGAAGTCCACCTGCGTGAGATTTGATACGCGCTGCCGCTTACTTGCGGGTGGCGCACATATACATGTTGATTTCCATGCCGACCGATACTTCGGCGATTTTCGGTGCCTTCCAGGCCATTTGGTGCTCCTTTTGCTACCGGACGACTTCCGCCCTCGCTGGTTAAAGTACTGCGGATCAAAAAGTTCGCCAGTTAAATCTTTTGCCTGGAACCCCTATTTGTTTATGCTGCGCCGCAAAGAACAAGTCACGGAGTTGTGCGGAGGGCCTTGGTCAAAACAGCGTGGGATCAAGCGTTTCGCGGTTGTTCGCACCACCGCGAATGGCAATTCTGAGTGCGACGGAGCGCTGCCGGCTCCGGATAAAGAACGTGTGAGATGGGCCTTCCGGTTGCGGGGGCTCAACTGGGAGCCAGGTTTCCGCCGATGCCGCGATATTACTTCAACACCCGTATCGGCGATGAGCTGATTTCCGATCCCGACGGCGAAGTGCTCAGGGATCCCGATCGCGCCTGGGAAATGGCGCGTGCCATGATCCGGGAACTGCTCAAGACCGATGGCGCCGACGGTGCGCTTCTCAGCGCCACCATCGAAGTCACCGACGACGATGGCGAGATCGTGCTGGAGTTTCCGTTCGCCGAAGCGATTCTAGATGCGCCTGGCGGTCCTATCACCAGGCACTGACGGCGCGCTGTACCGGCGTCGGAGCTTCGTGTTCGCTCGGTTTTGCGATGCAACTTCCGGGCGCAAGTTTTGCGATTGCGCACCGGCGGATAAATATTGGAGAGTGCCGGCCGGAAAGCCTCCGGCGCCGGTGCGAGCCCGCGCGAAGAGAGAGGCTTCCGCCAGGGAGAACGCCCATGATGAGCTATTTGTCGGTGCCGCGCAGCGTGCTGCTGTCCGGCGCATTCCTGAGTGCCTTCATACTAAGCGCGGCTGCCCAGCAGTCCGCCGAACCGCCGGCTGCCGCCCAGCAGCCCGCCGAACCGCCGGCTGCCGCCCAGCAGTCCGCCGAACCGCCGGCTGCCGCCCAGCAGCCCGCCGAACCACCTGCCGCTCAGCAGCCTGCTACGCCGCCGGCTGCCGGCGCGCCGCCGCCCGCCGGTACCGCGGCATCACCCTCGCTTCCGCCGGGATCGCCGCTGATCGGACGTCCCGCGGGCAACGATGCCGCCGCCAAGCTGGCGCCGATCGCGCCGCCGCCGATCCCCGCGGCGCCGGACAAGCTGCCGACGGCAAAGCTCAAGGTGCCGGCCGGCTTCAACATCGAGGTCTATGCCGCCGGCATGGCGAATGCCCGCTCGCTCGCGCTTGGCGACAAGGGCACGGTGTTCGTCGGCAGCCGCCTCGTCGACAAGGTCTATGCCATCGTCAACAAGGACGGCAAGCGCGAGGTCAAGGTGCTGGCTTCCGGCCTGTACCGGCCGAACGGCGTCGCCTTCAAGGACGGCACGCTCTACATCGCTGAACTGTCCAAGATTTCCAAGATCGAGAAGGTCGAAGACAATCTGGATAACCCGCCGAAGCCGACCGTGATCTTCGACAAGCTGCCGAAGGATGAGGCCCATGGCTGGAAGTTCATCGCCATCGGTCCCGACAACAAGCTCTACGCTCCCGTCGGCCAGCCCGGCAACAACGTGCTCAACGATGACGAGCATGGCCTGCTCCGCCGGATGAATTTTGACGGTTCGGGCGCGGAAGTGATCGCCCGGGGCCTGCGCCACACCGTCGGCTTCGATTGGCATCCGGAGACCAAGCAGCTCTACTTCACCGACAACGGTCGCGACTGGATGTCGGAAGACGTGCCCGAGGACGAGCTGAACCGGATCACCAAAGTCGGCGAACATTTCGGCGCGCCGTTCTGCCTGCAGGGCAACATCGTCGATCCCGAGTTCGGCTGGGGCAAATCCTGCGACGAATACACCGCGCCGGTAGGGCTGTTGGGCCCGCATTCCGCAGCGCTCGGCATGCGCTTCTACACCGGCAACATGTTCCCGAAAGCCTACAAGAACGCGGCGATCATCGCCCGGCACGGCTCCTGGAACCGCTCCAAGAAGGTTGGCGGCGATGTCGTCATTGCCAAGCTGAACAAGGACGGCACCATGAAGTCGCTGGAGCCGTTCCTCACCGGCTTCCTGGAAGACAACAAGTATATCGGCCGTCCGGTCGACGTGCTGCAGATGAAGGACGGTTCGCTGCTGGTCTCCGACGACTACAACGGCGCCGTCTATCGCATCACCTACGGCAAGCAGAAGACGGCGGGCAAGTCGTAGTCCAGCAACAACCGTCATTGCGAGTAGCAGTCATTCCGGATGGTGCGTAAGCACCAGACCCGGAATTTCGAGATTCCGGGTTCGATGCTTCGCATCGCCCCGGAATGACGACAGTGCCGGGAAAAGGCCGATGCGTAAAACAATAATGGCGCTGGCGTTTGCCTCTATCGCCTTATCAGCAAGCGCCGAAACCATCGAACAACGCATCGCGCCGTGCCTCGCCTGTCATGGCGAGAAAGGCCAATCGGAAACCGAAAACACGCCGTCGCTTGGCGGCCAGCAGGCGCCCTATACGCTGATCCAGCTTTTCATGTTCCGCGAGAAGTTGCGCGTCTTCGAGCCGATGAATGAGATGACGAAGCCGCTGACCGACGACGATCTCCGCCTTTTCTCGGACTTCATCGCCAAGATGCCGAAGCCTGAGCCGCCAGGGGAAAATGGCGATCCGGCGCGGATGCAGCGCGGCCAGGCGCTGGTGCGGCAGCATCGCTGCGATAGCTGCCATAACGGCGACCTCGCCGGCAAGGAAAACGTCCCGCGCATCGCCAACCAGCGCGAGGATTATCTTGCCAAGACGCTTGGCGAGTACAAAGACAATAGCCGCCACGGCTACGACGCCAGCATGGCCGACGTGATGGCGCCGATCTCGCCGGAGCAGATCGCCGATCTCGCCTATTACATTGCCCATATGCGCTAAATCCGGGCGGCGGCCCCGCTGGCATTGCCCGGCGCGCGGCGCTACAAGGGCGGCAATTGGATGGAGTTTTGCATGCAAGAGCTATGGCGACTGTCGGCTGCGGAAATGGCCTCACTGATCAGGTCGAAAAAAGTCTCGGCGAAAGAGGCGGCGACCGCGGCGCTGGCGCGGCTCGACGCGGTCAATCCCAAAATCAATGCTGTCGTTGACCACAGGCCCGAGGACGTTCTTTCTCAGGCTGCCGCCATCGATGCCGCGATCGGGCGCGGCGAGGATGCCGGTCCGCTGGGCGGTGTGCCTGTTACCGTGAAAGTCAATATCGACCAGCAAGGTTTTCCCACCACCAACGGGCTGAAGCTGCAGCGCGACGCGATCGCCAAGAGCAACAGCCCGGTGATCGACAATTTGCGCAAATCCGGCGCGGTCATTCTTGGTCGCACCAATTGCCCTGCGTTCTCCTATCGCTGGTTCACCACCAACCTCATCCATGGCGACACCAAGAATCCCCGTGACCCCGGCATCACCCCCGGCGGCTCGTCCGGCGGTGCAGGTGCTGCGGTCGCAGCGGGCATCGGGCATATCGCGCACGGCACCGACATTGCGGGATCGATCCGCTATCCGGCTTACGCCTGTGGCGTGCACGGCTTGCGGCCGACCATGGGACGCATCGCGGCGTTCAACGCGGCGCTCCCCGAACGGCCGATCGGGCCGCAGATCAGCGCCGTGTCGGGCCCGCTGGCCCGCACCATCGGCGATATCAGGATCGCGCTGGCTGCGATGTCGGCGCAGGATTATCGCGATCCCTGGTGGGTGCCGGCGCCGCTCGAAGGGCCGGCAATGCCGAGGCGCGTCGCGATGTGCCTCAACCCTGGCGGCCTTGATCCTGTACCTGAAGTCAAAGCTGCGGTGGTGGACGCCGGCAAGCGGCTCGAGCGCGCGGGCTGGATCGTCGAGGAAATCGCCGACACGCCGCCGCTGCGCGAGGCCGCCGATCTGCAGACGAAACTCTGGCTCGGCGACGGCTATGAGGCGCAGTTGGAAGCCGCCGAGCGCGAAGGCGATCCCGGCGCGCTGGCGTGCCTGCGCGGCAACCGCGCGAAAGTGCATCCCTTCGACCTGTCGAAAGCGCTGACACGGCGTGCGACGCTGACCCGCGAATGGCTGGGGTTCTTCGAACAATATGCCGTGCTGCTGATGCCGGTATCGGGCGAATTGCCGTTCCCCGATCAGCTCGACCGCAAGGACGAGGCGTCGTTTGCGCGCGTCTGGCATGCGCAATTGCCGCAGATCGCCATTCCCTTCATGGGCCTGCCCGGGCTAACGGTTTCGACCGGACTGGTCGGACGCGTTCCCGTCGGCGTGCAACTGGTTTCCGGGCGCTATCGCGAAGATCTCTGTCTCGCCGCAGGCGAGGCGGTGGAAGCCGGCGGAACGCCTTCGGCAGCGATCGATCCGGCGAGCTAGAGCATGATCCCGAAAAGTGGGTACCGGTTTTCGGATAAGATCATGCTCCGGTGACAATAGAGAGGACGATGTCAGGCGTTTATGATTTTACGGCGCAGTCGCTTACCGGCGAAGACATTCCGCTGAAGCGGTTCGAGGATCAGGTGCTCCTGATCGTCAATACTGCCAGCGCCTGCGGGTTCACGCCGCAATACAAGGGCCTGGAGCAGTTGCATCGTGAACTGGCGCCACGCGGCTTTGCGGTGCTCGGGTTTCCCTGCAACCAGTTCGGCGGGCAGGAACCGGGCGATGCCAAGCAGATTGAGCAATTTTGCGCAGGCAAATATGACGTAACGTTTCCGATGTTCGCCAAGATCGACGTCAACGGCAGCCATGCGCATCCGTTGTTCAACCATCTGAAGAACGCGAAATCGGGGCTGTTGGGTCCGTCGATCAAATGGAATTTCACCAAATTCCTGGTCGACCGCTCGGGCAGGGTGGTCGGGCGCTACGCCCCAACCGCGACGCCCGAGGGAATCAGAAGAGAAATCGAGGCACTGCTGTGAACGAGACCAACAAAGCAATGAGCGACCAATTCCCCGACCGTCTTTCGGTCGATCCGAGCAGCCCGTACTACAACGCCGAGATCCTCGCGCGCGACGTCGGCATTCGCTTCAAGGGCGTCGAGAAGACCAATGTAGAGGAATATTGCATCAGCGAGGGCTGGGTGCGCGTCACCGCAGGCAATGCCAAGGATCGCTACGGCAATCCGCTGACCATCAAGGTGCACGGCCCGGTCGAGCCGTATTTCCGCGACAAGGCGAAGTCTTGAGCCAAATCTGCATCAACCGTCATTGCGAGGAGCGAAGCGACGAAGCAATCCATCCATCCGTATGCGCGGCTCGATGGATTGCTTCGCTTCGCTCGCAATGACGGCAGAAGGGACGCGGTGGCGAAGATCGCAGGGAAGCCGCTGTTCCGGCTACTCGCCGAACGCCATGGCCGGGAGGGAAAATCCGATCTCTATGCCGAGATGAAGGCGCTGGCGGCGTAGGGCCGGATGCCATAGGAAAGACTGGAATCGGTGGCCTGGACAGGGCATTCGCTCTGGCGCCGATCATGGATTTCCGGGCCGCCAGTTTACCGCTCATCCATCGTTGAAGGACGCCGCGATCTTGGCCACCACGCTTCCCCAACTCTCGCTTGCGAAGGACAAGATCCGCGTCTTGCTCCTTGAAGGTGTCAACGACAGCGCCGTGCAGATAATCGAAACTGCCGGCTATTCCAACATGACACGCCTGTCCAAGGCGCTCGAGGGCGATGCGCTGAAAGAGGCCATCAAGGGGGTGCATCTGCTCGGCATCCGCTCGCGCACGCAAATCACCAAGGAGGTTCTCGACGCTGCGGACCGCCTGATCGCGGTCGGATGTTTCAGCGTCGGCACCAACCAGGTGGACATTGAGGCCGCGCGCCGGAGCGGGATTCCGGTGTTCAACGCGCCGTTCTCCAACACGCGGAGCGTGGCAGAACTTGTAATCGGCGAGATCGTCGTCCTGCTGCGCCGGATCGTCGCGCGCTCCAACGCCGCCCATGAGGGACGTTGGGACAAGTCGGCCAACGACAGCTATGAGGTGAGGGGCAAGACGCTCGGCATCATCGGTTACGGCAATATCGGCTCGCAGCTCTCCAACCTCGCGGAAGCGCTGGGCATGCGGGTGATCTTTTATGATCACACCGACAGGCTTCGTCACGGCAACACCGAGCCGACCGCGAGCCTGCATGAGCTTCTGACGCAAAGCGATGTCGTGAGCCTGCATGTGCCGGAAACTCCCGCCACGAACGGCATGATCGGGCGCGAGGAGATTCGCGCGATCAAGCATGGCGCGTATTTCATCAACAACAGCCGCGGCACTGTCGTGGACCTCGAGGCGCTCGCCGAGGCGCTGCGGGAAAACCGGCTCCGCGGCGCCGCAGTCGACGTCTTTCCGGTCGAGCCGCGCTCGAACTCCGAGCGCTTCGTCTCGCCGCTGCAGGGCCTGGAGAACGTCATCCTGACGCCGCATATCGGCGGTTCGACCGAGGAGGCGCAGGAGCGTATCGGCGCCGAAGTCGCGCGCAAGCTGGTCGATTACAGCGATTCCGGCTCGACCATGGGCGCCGTCAACTTCCCGCAGGTTCAATTGCCGCCGCGGCCGTCAGGCACGCGTTTCATTCAGGTGCAGCGCAACCTGCCGGGAATGCTCGGGCGTTTGAATGAAGTGCTGGCGCGTCATGCCGTCAACATCGCCGCGCAATATTACGAGACCGCGCACGACGTCGGCTACGTGGTGCTGGACGTCGATGCCTCGGCCGCCGACGGCCAGCGCGTGCTCGCGGACATCCGGGCGCTGGAAGGCACCATCCGAGCCCGGTTGCTCTATGAGTACAAGTCCTGAGACGGATTCCCAGATCAGCCCTCGGACAATAACCCCTTCTCGATGGCTGATTGCCTGTTCCTGAAAATGGCCATCGCGGTCTTCATCCGCAGGAAGCCGAACTTCGCATACAACGGCTCGCGGCCCGCGACCGCATAGAGGATTATCTTCGCGTGTCCTTGTGATTTGGCGAGCAGTCTTTCGATAAGCTGTTTTCCGAGACCTGTTCCTTGATGGCTCGGCAAAACCGCGACGTCGCAAAGATACGCGCAATCGCGTCCGTCAGCCAGGACGCGACCGGCGCCGACGAGGCGGTCGCCATCGCGGGCAAAGCAGCAGAACATGCTGTTGCCGAACACCACTTCGAGATCGGCCGCGTTCTTGGTGCCGAGCGGGGCAGCCCGATAGAGCGCTTCGAGTTCCTGCCAGTCCACGCCGTCGCGGCTGTCGCTCCAAATGACCGTCATCGCGAAGGGCTCCGCGCCGTCCTATGACAGCCGCATGTCCAATAACCGCCGCCCCTCGGTCTTCAGCAGTTTCTTCACCGTGCTGGAGGCGGCGATCTCGCCCTGGTTGGCGTAGGCCTCGTGGTTCTTCTCGATGTC
Source organism: Bradyrhizobium sp. AZCC 1578 (assembly GCF_036924675.1). NCBI lineage: Bacteria > Pseudomonadati > Pseudomonadota > Alphaproteobacteria > Hyphomicrobiales > Nitrobacteraceae > Bradyrhizobium > Bradyrhizobium sp. AZCC 1578. Next base: position 2,415,069 of record NZ_JAZHRZ010000001.1, on the reverse strand, counting down.
CTCGAGCCGGTAGAGGTAATTGACCATGATGCCTGCAGATTCCCGCAGGCCCTTGGGCGAGAGGTCGCCGAGCCAGTCGATCTTCTCCAGCCGTGCGCCGTTGCCGATGTGGAAGCGGGCCACCGAATCGACCAGTCGGCCCTTCGGTGTGCGGGCTTTCAGGAAATAGTACGCCGCCAGCGGTTCCAGCACGGTGCGCAATTGCGCGGTCAGTTCGTCGTTCTCGAACCAGTCCGGCTTGTCGAGGCTTTCGAGCAGTATCCGCTCCTCATCGCCCAGCGGAACATCGTCGGCCTGTTTCAGCCATTGCATGAAGCCCGGCACCGGCGACAGCGTGATGAAGGTGTCGAGCTTCGGCAGTTCGCGCCGCAACTCCTCGACCACCTGCTTGATCAGGAAGCTGCCGAAGGAAATGCCGCCAAGCCCTTTCTGCGTATTCGAGATCGAATAGAACACGGCGGTGCGCGCGCGTTCGATCGGCACCGGTTGCCGTTCGGCGGCAAGCAGCGGTGCGATCGCGGTCGGAATTGTCTCGGTCAGCGCGACCTCGACGAAGATCAGCGGTTCGTCGTTGAGCTGGGGATGGAAGAAGGCGTAGCACCGCCGGTCGACGGGATCTATGCGGCGGCGCAAATCGTTCCAGTCGCGGATTTCGTGCACGGCTTCATAGCGAATGATCTGTTCCAGAATATTGGCCGGCGTCGACCAGTCTATCCTTCGCAGCACGAGAAATCCCCTGTTGAACCAAGAAGACAGCAAATGCACCACGTCGCGATCGAGCGCGGCCAGATCCTTGTTGCCCTTCATCAAGGAAAGCAGGTCGGCGCGCATCGCCACCAGCTCGCTGGTGCCGCCGGGCGCACGGTTGAGCCGGCGGATCAGCTCCTGCCGACGCGGCTCGGACGCAAAATGAAGGTCGCTGGCATCGCTGTCATTCGGCTGGCTGCGCCAGCTCTCGATCGCCTGCGACAGCTTCTCGCGGTCGGGGCCGAAGTTGCGGGCCAGCGTTTCGAAGAAGGTGAGCCGGCCGGCGGCGTCGAGATCGTGGTAGCGATCGAGCACCTCGCGCGCCATCGCGGTGCCGGAGGCTTCGCCGCGGCCCGACAGCAGCGCTTCACATAACTCGATCAGCTCCGAAGCGTCCTGGCCGTCGTCGGACGGTCCGGCCCGCCGCAGCAGTGTACGGCCGCGTTCTGATATCGTCGCGAGAAGATCGGAGAAAAAGGCATTGGCCATGTGGCGGGTCGAATCCAGCGGGGGGTTTTGCGGAATCTTACATGGGATTTAGGTCGGTGCCGATCACAATCAAGAAGTCCAGGTCGTCATGCCCCGCCATCGCCTCGGCGAGCCTGATGACAGGCTCCTGCGGGGTATCCAGTACGCCGCGGCCTGTTCGTTAATCATCACCGCCTCTGGAATACTGGATTACCCCGCCTTCGCGGGTAATGACGTCAATACAATGTCGTTTACCTCACTCCTTCCCCGCGAATTCCGTCGGTGTTTTGCCGGTAACCTGCCGGAAAGCATGGGAAAACGCCGGCACGCTGGCATAGCCCAAATCCGAGGCAAGCTGCTTGACGGAGACGCCGGCATCCGTCGACAGCTTCTCGATCGCCGCTGCAATCCGGGCGCGCTGGCACCAGCTCTTGAAGCTCAATTGCGTCTCCGACGAGAACAGCCGCGACAACGTCCGCACCGAGGTGCCGACCTCGCGCGCCAGCGTTTCGATCTCATGGTCGCCGGTTGGGTCCGCGAGCACGATGTCGGCGGCGCGCCGGCAGCGCAGCTCGCGCGGCAGCGGGATGAACGTCGCCGAATCTTCGGCCTGGTCGAGCTCCATCATGGCCAGTCGCAGCAGAAGCTCGGTTCGCTCGCGGTCGCCGCGATCGTCGAACAAAGCCAGGATGGTCTGATGCAGGAGCGGCGACACCCGCACCACGAATTCGGCATCCAGGCTGTGGCTGCGCACTTCGCGCTGCAGCCAGTCGAGTTCGAAATAGAGCGTACGCATCTCGATATCGGCGAGCACGTCGATCGCATGCTCCGATAGCGCGGGCACCCACACCGCACGGTCCGGCGGTACCAGCCAGCGGCCCTTTGGCGTCGTCACCTGCATGGTGCCCCTCGCCGCATAGACGAGCTGCGCCTCGCGGTGCATGTGGGTGTCGAGCCGGACGCCCTTCCGGTAGCTGTTCGCAATCATGTGGATGCCGTCGCCGGTCGAGATGCGGCGCCCGATAATGGCGGCAATTGGCTTTTCGGCGATATTCATTGGCGACATCCCGTCAGGACAACCCCGTATAACCTATTTCGGAAAATTGCGGGATTCGGGAATCGACCATGAACAGCCCAAAGAACAGCGCAAGCCGGGTGATCACTTTCGTCAACGCCGCCCACTTCATCGACCATTATTCGATGCTGATCTTTGCCGCCGCCGTCATCATCATGGGCCCGGCGCTCGGCATGGCCTATTCGGAGCTGTTGCCTTACGCCACCCCGGGCTTCGTCGCCTTCGGCGCAGGCTCGCTGGTCACGGGCTGGCTCGGCGACCGCTGGAGCCGGCGCCACATGATGGTGATCTTCTTCTCAGGGATCGGCGCGTCGATGATCGCCGTCGGCTTCGTGCAAACGCCCTTGCAACTCGGCGCGGCACTGCTGGCGATCGGCCTGTTCGCCTCGATCTATCATCCGGTCGGCACCGCGATGATCGTGTCCTATGCCGACAAACTCGGCCGCGAAATGGGCCTGAACGGCGTCTGGGGCAATCTAGGCGTGGCGTCCTCGGCGCTGGTCACCGGCGTGATCGGGCAGTATCTCGGCTGGCGCTGGGCCTTCATCGCGCCGGGAATCGTCACGATCCTGATCGGCGCGGCCTTTGCGCTGATGGTAGTGCACGAGGACCGAACCGGCACCAGGCAGGCCGCAGCGCAGGCGCGGGTTGCGAAAGAAGACATGTGGCGGGTGTTTTTGGCGCTTTTGATCGTGGTGATCGCGATATCCACGACCTTTAACGCCATCACCGTGGCGATGCCGAAACTGTTCGCCGAGCGGTTGGCCGGCCTGACCAACAGTCCGGCCCTGCTCGGGGTGATCGCGGCCGGCGTCTATGTGTTCGGCGCGATGACGCAATATACCATAGGCAAGCTGATCGACCATTATTCGTTGAAGGCCGTGATGCTGCCGCTGTCGTTCCTGCTGGCGCCGTTCATGTACTTCGCGGCGACGCTGTCGAACCTGCCGCTGATCATCGCGTCCATCGGCATCGTGATGGGTGCGTTCGGGCAGGTCACCGTCAACGACGCCATGGTCGGCAAATACACCACCGAGGAATGGCGCTCGCGCGCCTATTCGGTGCGCTACTTCGTCGGCTTCACCGCGGCCGGCGCCTCCGTCGGCCTGGTGGCGTGGCTCTACGAAAAGGGCGGCTTCGTCACCATGCTGCAGGCGTTCGGCGCGCTGTGCCTTTTGGTGATCGTGGCGGCGATCATCCTGCCGCAGGAGATCAAGGTACCGGCCGCGCAAACCGCGCCGTGACATCACTAATCAATTGATCATGCACCCTTTCCGTCATGGAAGGCGGGCACGAGGCCGGCATGACGAACGGAGGTGCTGGCCCCTGCGACCCGCGACGATTTGTTGCGGCGCAATAGCTCCGCTGTGCGGCCGTGAACTCAAACAGAACACTTGACCATCGCCACCCTCCTTGTGTGAGGTGAGCGCATGACCCGAATCCGGCTTTTCCTGTTCATCATTGCGATATTTATACCTTCGCTGGCGACGGCGCAGACCATGAAATTCGAGGAGGCCGCGGCCATGTTGGCCGCGAGCTGCGGCAAGGACATCGATGACAATTGCCGCGGCGTCAATCTCGATGCGACGCGCCTGAAGGAGTGCCTGGGCCGCAATCAGGATGTGGTGTCGGCGAAGTGCAAGACCGATTATCCCCAGGCCCTCGGCGCCATCCAGCAGCGCATTACCGCGCGCACCTCCCTTGTGAAACTCTGCAATTGGGAGTTGAACCGCTTCTGCGGTGAGGTTCGAACCGATCCTGTCAAGGGTCTGCAATGCCTGCTGGAATCCACCCAGAAGGCGACCCCGAACTGCAACAAGGCGATCAGCGCCGCGGGGTATCGCTGATGCTTGGGGGAGAAAAGCTGTGCGGTATCGGTCTCGCGCTGGGCGCCATGGCTGCCTTTGCCCTGCCGATAACGGCGAGCCGGGCGCAAACCGCCATGTCGAGCGGGGACATCATTGAGAAGCTTGCCGTCGAAGCCGAGTCGGATATCGACTTGGCTGCCTTGCGCCAGCAGGCTGCCGACCGCATCAAGGCAAGAGCGGATGCGCAGCCGCAGAAGCGCCCGCCGATCGCGCCGCAACTGACGAAGCTGCCGCAAATCCGTGTCGACGTCGTGTTCGACCAGGATTCCTCCCTGATCCGGCCGGCCTCCTATCAGACCATCGGCAGCATCGCGGACGCGCTCACAGATCCGAAGACGCGGCCCTACCGATATCTGATCGTCGATCATGTCGAATCCGCCGGAAGGCGCGACCACAATCTGATCCTGAGCCAGCGGCGCGCCGAATCGATCCGCGACGTTCTGGTGAACACCTTCAAGGTGTCGCCGAAACGGCTTCAGGCGCTTGGTTTAGGCGAGGAACAGTTGCAGGATGTCAATCGTCCGGCGTCATCAGCCAATGCGCGCGTCCAGATCATGGCGATCGGCAAATTCGAAACGGCCGAGCCGGCAACACCGGCTGCGGCTCCAAAAGGCGCGGCTGCGGCAAAAAAGAAGCGCTGATCATCGGTGAAGGGGTGAGCGCGACGCCAGCCGCCGGCTGGGAAAGGAGCACCCGATGTTCAATCAACTCTCGCCGGCAACGGCCGGTCTCTTGCTGGGATTGACGGTGATGATGACGATGCCCGCTACAGCCGATGCCTTGAAGGATGAGATTGCGCCGACCGGCAAGCTGCGGGTGGCGATCGCGATCAGTCCGGCCGGCGGCGCGTTCTGGTCGACCAGGACAGAGACCGGTTATGCCGGCGTGCCGGTCGATCTCGGCAAGGCGATGGCGGAGCAACTCGGCGTCCCCGTCGAATATGTCGCGCACAACAATTCCGGGCAGATCGTCGATGCGGCGTCGAAGGGCGCCTGGGACATCACCTTCCTGCCGAAGGATCCGGAACGTGAGGGCAGGATGTCGTTCGGACCGATCTATGAGGTGTCGGATGCGACCTACATCGTCAAGCCTGGCTCGACGGTCACGAATTTCGCGACACTCGATCAACCCGGGATCAAGGTCGCGGCGGTCAACAACACGACCACGATGCGCGGCGCGATCGCGCATTTGAAGAACGCTGAGGTCACGGGCTACCAGACCTATGACGAAATCTTCGGCCTGCTCAAGAATGGCGAGATCGATGCGTTCGCGCTGTCGCGCGATCAGCTCAACGCGATGGCAAAGAGGATTCCGGGCACGCGCGTGCTGGATGAAACCTTCAAGCAGACCGTGACGGCAGTGGCGGTGCCGCCCAATCATCCGCTGTCGCTGGCGTTTGCGGTAAAGTTCCTGAACGAAGCGATCTCCAACGGCACGCTGCGCAAGGCCTACGACAATAACGGCCTGAAAGATCGGCCGATCCGGACGCAGACGAAGTAGAAGCTTGCTCCGCTGTCGTCCCTGCGAACGCATGCGAACGCAGGGACTCATAGCCACAGGATTGAGTTGTTGGAAGATGCAGGGGCGCCAGCGTTCGCAAAACTTTGTCCTGTGGCTATGGGTCCCGGATCGGCGCTCGCCGTGCTCGCTTGTCCGGGACGACAGCGAGTTTGCGGATTCAGCGCCGTGCTACGCGCGCTTCGGCACGACGAGGCGCTGCACAGCAGGCGCTAACTTCTGTGCAATTGCACAAATACAAGGCATCTGTTCTCGTCCGGATCCCGCGCGATAGGGCCATAACCACGTAGAAATACGCGCCTTTTTGAGCCTGCGGCCCGATTTCGGGTTGGCACATCGATTGCTTAATCCTGTCTCAGTCAATGACGACTGCCGTCCGTTCGGATTGCCAAGGCCAGCGTTGGCTGAAGGCGTTGGGATCAAGCGGCCTCGCGTGAGGCGCTTCGAGCAGTCTTCGGGACCACCTCACGATAGCTCGCGCATCCTCCGTTCCTGATCGGGCGTGACCTGCGTCGTTCTGTGCCGCTCAAAGGCGGCGCGGGATCTGTCGCGCACGAGGACGGCAAGATTTTTCATTCAATCGGTGCACGGCTGCGCAGCATCCGGCGCGCTTCAACGTTGTCTCGAAAGGGGAACTGGAATGGCCTATCTCGCGCCTTCGGAATTCGTGACCAAGATGGTCGACGCCGGAGAATCCAAGATCTTCATGTCGACGCGCGATACGGTCATCCGCGCCTACATGGCCGGAGCGATCCTTGCGCTTGCCGCGGCGTTTGCGATCACCATCAACGTGCAGACCGGCGTGCCGATCGTCGGCGCCGCGCTGTTTCCGGTCGGCTTCTGCATGCTGTATCTGCTCGGCTTCGACCTGCTCACCGGCGTGTTCGTGCTGGCGCCGTTGGCGCTGATCGACAAGCGCCCTGGCGTGACGCTCGGCGGCGTGCTGCGCAACTGGGGCCTCGTCTTCATCGGCAATTTTGCCGGCGCCTTCACGGTCGCCGTGATGATGGCGATCGTGTTCACCTTCGGCTGGTCGCAGCCGCCGGACAAGGTCGGACAGGTGATCGGCACGATCGGCGAGAGCCGCACCGTCGGCTATGCCAACCATGGCGCGGCCGGCATGCTGACGCTGTTCATCCGCGGCATGCTCTGCAACTGGATGGTCTCGGCCGGCGTCGTCGGCGCGATGATTTCCACCCACGTCAGCGGCAAGGTGATCGCGATGTGGATGCCGATCATGCTGTTCTTCTTCATGACCTTCGAGCATTCCATCGTGAACATGTTCCTGTTCCCGTCGGGCCTGCTGCTCGGCGGCAAGTTCACCTGGTGGGACTACATCGTCTGGAACGAGATCCCGACCGTGGTCGGCAACCTCGTCGGTGGTCTCGCTTTCACCGGGCTGACCCTGTACGCCACTCACGTGAAGACCGGTCCGTCGCGTAGCGCGTCGGCTGCGGCATCTTCGCGGCCGTCCTCGCGCATTGCCGCTTGATCTTAAGACGAGGATGGGCCTCTCCTCGTAACGGGAGAGGCCCATTGTCGTGAAAGCCGGGAATGCCGCGCGAGCTGAAAATATCGGTCGGACAATTTTCCGATAAGGGCCTCAAGGAAACCAACCAGGATTTCCATGGCGTCCTGATCCCGGACGAGCCGCTGCTCAGCCTCAAGGGCATTTCCATCGTGCTGGCCGACGGCATCAGCACGAGCAAGGTCAGCCGGGTCGCCGCGGAATCGGCAGTGAAGGGGTTTTTGACCGACTATTACTGCACCTCGGAATCCTGGTCGGTGCGCACCTCGGCGCAGCGCGTGCTGGAGGCGACCAATTCCTGGCTGCATTCGCAGACGCGCAGCCAGTATGCCTATGACAAGGACCGTGGTTACGTCTGTACGCTCTCCGCCATGGTCATCAAGTCGACCACGGCGCATCTCTTTCACATCGGCGATTCCCGCATCTATCGCCTCTCCGGCAACACGCTGGAGCAACTGACCAACGACCACCGCATCGTCATCTCCTCGCAGCAGAGCTATCTTGGCCGGGCGCTCGGCGTAAATCCGCAAATCGAGATCGACTACCAGATGCTGCGGCTCGAGCCGGGCGACGTCTTTGTGCTCGTGACCGACGGCATCTACGAGCATCTCAGCGCCCGTCGCATGGCAAAGGCGGTGAATGAAGGCGGCGCCGATCTCGATGCAGCCGCCAAGGGGATTGTCGACCAGGCTTTTGAAGCTGGCAGCAACGACAATCTCACCGTCCAGATCGTCCGCGTCGATGAGGTGCCCGACGGCGCCGCCAGCGAAGTGTTCGCCCAGCCGCATGAACTGCCGCTGCCGCCGCTTCTGGAGGCGCGCACCGTGTTCGACGGCTACCGGATCGTCCGCGAACTGCACGGCTCCAGCCGCAGCCACATCTACCTTGCCGTCGATATCGAAACCGACGCGGTGGTCACCATCAAGATTCCGTCGATCGACTTGCGCGACGATCCCGCTTACCTGAAGCGGTTCATGATGGAGGAGTGGGTGGCGCGGCGGATCGACAGCCCGCACGTGCTGAAACCCTGCCTGCTGCAGCGCAAGCGCAACTTCCTCTATGTCGCGACCGAGTACATAGACGGTCAGACGCTGACGCAATGGATGATCGACAATCCGAAGCCGAGCCTGGAGACCGTGCGCGGCATCGTCGAGCAGATCGCCAAGGGCTTGCGCGCCTTCCACCGCAAGGAGATGCTGCACCAGGACGTCAGGCCCGACAACATCATGATCGATGCTACGGGCACCGTGAAGATCATAGATTTCGGTTCGACGAAAATCACTGGTGTCGTCGAGGGCGAGCCCTCCGGCATCCGCAATGACATTCTCGGCACCCAGCAATACACCGCCCCCGAATATTTCCTCGGCGAGCCGGCGACGACGCGCTCGGACCTGTTTTCACTCGGCGTCATCACCTACCAGATGCTGACCGGAAAACTGCCCTACGGCGCGCAGATCGCAAAGGCGCGGACCAGGTCGCAATTCAACAAGCTGGTCTACCGCCCGGTGTCGCATGGCGACCGCGAGTTGCCGCAATGGATCGACGGCACGCTGGAAAAGGCGGTGCACTCCAATCCCTACAAGCGTTACGACAGTTTTTCGGAATTCTTGTTCGACCTGCGCCATCCCAATGCCAACTATCTCTCGACGTCACGGACGCCGCTGATCGAGCGCAATCCGCTCTTGTTCTGGAAGAGCACGACGGTCGTGCTGGCGCTCGCCGTGATCGTGCTGCTCGCCATGCAGCACATGCATCGGTGAAGGCATCATGTCCCGGACGCGGAGCAGCGCAAAGCGCTGCTCCGCTGAGCCGGGACCCAAATCTCGCAGCGTGGACCCCGGATCAGCAGCGCACCACGCCGCAAGGGCGGCGCGCTGCGCAGCATCCGGGGAACGCAAAGTTTGCTAGTTCGCCAAACTAAGGCGCGATCGGGTCGAGCCCGCTCTTGACGATTTCGGAACGCGCGGCGGGTGAGGCGAGGAACTTGATCAGCGCCTTGCCGGCCTCGGGTTCTTTCGAGACGCTGGCGATCCCTGCGGAGAACACCGTGATCTTCTGCAATTCGTCCGGCAGCGGGCCGACGATCTCGATGCCTTCCACCGGCTTCAATTCGCTGATCTGCTGGAAGCCGATCTCGGCATCGCCGCGCGCGACGATCTCGCCGACTGGTGTGGCCGGAATCTTCCTCGCCTTGTCTTTCATCTCGTCGGCAATGCCGAGCTTGTCGAACATCTCGGTCGAGACGTAGACGCCGCTGGCGCTGTCGGAATAGGCGACCGTCTTCACCGCAAGCAGCGCGCGCTTGAGCGCATCCGCCGTAGAGATGTCCGGCTTCGGCGTGCCTGACTTGACGGCAACCCCGATCGGCGACCTGACGAGATCGACTTTGGTGCCGGCAGTCACCTTGCCTTTCTTGGCGAGATCGTCGAGTGCATAACCGACCATGATGAGGACATCAGCCGGTTCGCCGCGCTCCAGCCGTACCGGGATAGCATTCGTGGTCGTTCCCATCGACGGCCCGTAAGCCGTCAGCACCTTGTGGCCGGTGCTGCGCTCGAATTCCGGAACTAGCGCCTTGTAGGCGGCCGACAGTCCGCCCGAGATCATCACGTGCACCTCGGCAGCCGTGGCTGTGACGGACAGCAGGAGTGCGCTGAGAGTGGCGAGCGCGAGTGTGCGAAGTATTTTTGAAAGCCGCATCATGAAATCCTCCTGGGACGACTCTTGAGCGGTCGACCTTGGCAAATGCTAGCGCGCGAGAGGGAGGACGGCTAGACCCGCCACTCCGTCATTGCGAGCGAACCGAAGCAATCCATCTCTCGGCGCACGAGGAGCCAATGGATTGCTTCGTCGCTTTGCTCCTCGCAATGACGTGGAGAGAGCGGTGCGCCAGCCCTCACGAATTCAGATGCACAAAGTCCCGCAGCAGCGGATAGATCTCGTTGTTCCAGCGCTTGCCGGAGAACACGCCGTAGTGGCCGACGCCGGCCTGCATGTGGTGCACCTTGCGATAGGCGCGCACGCCGGTGCAGAGGTCTTGTGCCGCCAGCGTCTGGCCGATCGCACAGATATCGTCCTTTTCGCCCTCGACCGTCATCAGGCCCATGCGCCTGATCGCGGCCGGGCTGACCGGCCGGCCGCGATGCATCAGTTTGCCCTGCGGCAACAGATGCTCCTGAAACACGTCGCGAACAGTCTCGATATAGAATTCGGCGGGCAGGTCCATGACCGCAAAATATTCGTCGTAGAAGGTCTTGATGATCGCGGCCTTTTCCTTTTCGCCCCTGGCGAGATGATTGGCGAGGTCGATGTGCTGCTTGATGTGGCGTTCCAGATTCATCGATACGAAGGCGGTGAGCTGCACGAAGCCGGGATAGACTTTTCGGAACGCGCCCTTGCACTGCACCGGCACGTAATTGATCAGGTTCTTTTCAAACCAGTTGATCGGCTTGCTCCTGGCGAATTCATTGACCTTGGTCGGCTGGATCCGCGTGTCGATCGGCCCGGCCATCAGGGTCAGTGTAGCCGGGCGGGCGGGGTGATTATCCTCCGACATCACGGCAGCCGCAGCCAGCGCCGAGACCGACGGCTGGCAGATCGCCACCATGTGCGCACGCGGACCGATCTTGTCCAGGAAGGTGATCAGGTGATCGGTGTAATCCTCGAGCCCGAACCGGCCGGCACGAAGCGGAATGTCGCGCGGATTGTGCCAGTCGGTGATGTAGACGTCGTGGTCCTGCAGCAGTGTCTTCACGGTACCGCGCAGTAGCGTCGCGAAATGGCCGGACATCGGCGCTACCAGCAACAGCCGCGGCTGCTCCGGCGCAAGCTCCTTCTTGAAGTGCAGCAGCGAGCCGAATGGGGTGGCGAAGGTGACTTCCTCGGTTACCTCCAGCTCCTGATTGCCGACCAGTACCCTGTCGATGCCATAGGCTGGCCGGTGATAGGTGAGGGAGGAGCGCGAGATCAGTTCGAGCGAAGCGGCCAGCCGGCCGAACAATTTGTCGGAGACGCCCTGCGGCACCAGGTTGAGATATCTGAGCGCCGCTGCCGCCCCGGTCCGCCATGGCGACGTCAGGTCCATGTGGTTCTGATAGGCTTGGTACATCATTGACATCATTCACATCAGCCCCTGTCCCATAACGCCATGCAATATCGACGCCACAGCGGGCCCGGCCGCCTCTAAAACTGGCACGTGGTTTGCTGCGCAAATGCCCAGCGCACAGGCATTGGGCGGCGCCGCGGTCGGCCGCCCTTGCCCGGCAAAGGCGTTTTGGGGATTCGAGGGAAGGCCATATGGCGACGACGACACTGACCATCTCCAGCAAGAATTATTCGTCCTGGTCGCTGCGCGGCTGGCTGCTCGCGAAATTCTCAGGTCTCGAATTCGAGGAGGTCATCACCGCTCCCGACGATGCCTCGGCGCGGGCCGAAATCCTGCTGCTGTCGTCGTCGATCTTGGTGCCGTGCCTGCGCCACGACGGCGCCACCATCTGGGATACGCTGGCGATCGCGGAATACCTCAACGAGGCCATGCCCGGCGCTGGCCTGCTGCCGGCCGACCGGATCCGGCGCGCCCATTGCCGCTCGATCTGCGGTGAAATCCATTCCGGCTTCACCACCCTGCGTGCCTCGCTGCCGGTCAACCTGAAGGGCTATTTCCCCGGCTTCAAGATCTGGTCGCGCGCGCAGGCCGATATCGACCGGGTCTGCACCATCTGGCGCGAATGCCTTGCGGAGTCAGGCGGGCCGTTCCTGTTCGGCGAGCGCACCATGGCGGACGCCATGTACGCGCCCGTAGTGACCCGTTTCATGACCTATGACGTCAAACTCGAGCCCGCCCTCGCGGCCTACGCCAGTACCATCATGGCGATGCCAGAGATGCAGGAATGGATCGAGGCGGCCAAGGCCGAGCCGGCCGATATCGAGGAACTCGAGGTCGAATATTAGGCAGGCCTGGCGCGGCCATGGCCCGTTTGGACGGCTCAGGCAACGGGCAGCCTTTGCTCAAGCCCCGTGCCACCCGTGACCGGCGCAGGGCCCGATCCCTTCACCATTTTCGCAAGCTGCTGAAACCGGATTTCTGCCTCCGGCCAAGCGGTTCACTACACCGATGCCGGCGACCGCTGCATTGCAGCGCGACTGGCGTGGATTTCGCATAGCAACATGCAGCCGTGAACGCGACGATGCGACGCTGCCGAAAATTTGGACGCTCTTCGCCTGTCGCGGTCCCGTCAACGCGAACCGTGGAGGTTTCCATGAACCAGCAGGCCATCGTCAGTAAATTCTCTCACGTCAAACCCGGCGATACCGAGTTCAAGGGCGGAGGTCTGCGCGACTTCTTCCTGTACCGCGATCTCGGCATTGCCGATGCCACCGGCGGGCAGGTGATTTGCCACCTGGTCAAGGCCAACCCCGACTTGCCGCCTGAAGAGGGCACCGGCTGGCACAAGCACGAATGCGAATTCCAGATCGTGATCATGACCAAGGGCTGGGCGCGCTTCATGTATGAGGACAAGTCGACCCTGGTGCAGGCCGGCGATGTCGTGCATCAGCGGCCGGGCATCACGCATTACCTGTACGATTACTCGAAGGACATGGAGTACCTCGAGATCGTCAGCCCCGCCGACTTCAAGACCGTCGACGTCCCTCCTGCGATCGACAAGGTGCCGCCGCCCACGCCGTGGAGCTGACCGCCATGTCATCCGCCGAGGAATTAACCTTTGTCGTCGGCCGCTGGCTGCGGCCGATTGCCGTGGTCCTTTATGTGGTGCGCCGCCTGGGATGGCGCCCGACATCTAGCCGTGAACAGGAGCGTACGGCACCAAATCAGTGATTCGGGCGCGGTTCGTTCCGTAGCTGTTCCGAACCTTAAAGTTCCGCGCGCATCCGTCGCATTTTGACGCAATCTGCGACGGCTCAGGGCCTCTCCGCGGCGTTTTCAGATCTCGGCCGCGGCAGTCGCCAACCGACCACGGTGGCCTCGACCATGCCGCCGGTCCTGTCATTGCGCCATTGACCGTCGATCCATCGACAGGCGAACGGCAGTTGATAGGTTCCGCTGTGATCCTCGCAAAGAACTTCCACCGGCAGGTTCGGCGGCGGCTCCCCGTTGCCGTCGAACTGCGCCAGTCGTTTTTCACGCGTTGCCATCAATCAATCTCCACTGCCGCAGCCGGCAAACACACCGGTTTGAGGTGCGGCGAAATCCATCCACTGTTAACGGGATGAAGCACAACGCCTGAATGAGGTATCAGTATGGTATCTCTGGGGACGGGGCCCTGCTTCGCGCAAATTGCCGTGATAGACGTTCCCCCGCGTGAGATGCTTGTGGAACGAGGATTTTGATGATTGCTGCGATGCCCAGGATCATGATCGTCGCCATCGCGCTGCTGATGGCTTTGTTGCCGGCGGGCGTCCACGCGCAGGACGTTCCCGGCATCGAGATCTGCACCGTCGAAAAAACCATGGAGCGGCGCACCTCTTGCCTGCAGAGCAATGTCGACTTCCTGCAGAAGACGATCACAAAACTCACCACCGACCATCAGCAGAAAACTGATGCCGCCAACCGGCAGATCGAGGCGCTGAAGAACGCGGTCATTGGCTTGCAGAAGCTGGTCGGCGAGTTGCAGGCGGCGCAGAACAAGGCGGCGGAGGATGCGAAGAAGACCGCTGCGCCCACGGCGAAGGATTCAGCGCCTGCTGCGAAGGATGCAGCGACGCCGAAAGACGGCACCAAGTAGGGGGCTGCCCCGCGGATTACGCTACGCGGTATTGCTCCATGATGGCCTTGTCCGGTTCGTAACCGAGACCCGGCCCCTGCGGCACCTCCACATTGCCATTGGCATCGACGTCGATGCGGCCGTGCCACAAGCAGGCGGCGCGTTTCATGGAGAACACCTCGACAAAGCTCGCGTCGTCGCCCAGCGACATCAAGTGCAGCGTCGCCAGGAAGCCCGGGCCGAAATACGGTGAATGCGGTGCAAGCCTGACGCCGAATTCGTCGGCGAGGTCGACGACCTTCAGATACTCGGTGATGCCGCCGACCTTGATGACGGAGGGTTGCGCATGGCTTACCGCGCCCGCCTTCAGCATCTGCCTGAACTGATGAACCGTGCAGGCATTCTCTCCGGCCGCAACGTTGAGCCCGCCCTTGCTTCGCACTTCAGCTAGCGTTGCAAAATCTTCCGGCGGCCAGACCGGCTCCTCGAGGAACAGCGGCGCGGCGTCGCGGCAGGAATGCGCGAAGGCGATCGCGGCCTCGCCATTCAGCGGACAGTTCAAGTCGACCATCAGCGGAATGCCGGCGCCGATCGCCTGCCGCGCGGCATATACCGCAGGCGTTGTGGTCTCATGCAGCTTGATCGCCTTGTAGCCCTGCCGCAGCGCGGTCTCGCATTCGCTTGCGATCAGCTCGGGCTTTCCGATCCGCAGCAGGCTCGCATAGGCAGGAATCCGCGTGCGCCTGGCTTCGCCGATCAGGCGGTGCAACGGCACGCCCTTGACCTTTGCCGCGAGGTCCCACAGCGCAATATCCAACGCTGAGATCGCAAACATGGTGATGCCATAGCGGCCGAACAGATGCAGGTTGCGCTGGATCTGTTCCATGAAGGCGGGAATGCCGGCCGCATCTGGGACTTCCAGTCCCCGTGCTTGCGGCGCAATCATTTCCTCGATGGCGGCGTAGCTGGTTCGCGGGCAGACATAGGCAAAGGCATCGCCCCAGCCTGTGATGCCGGCGTCGGTCGAAACTTCCACCATGACGATTTCCAGCGCCGAGATGGCGGATGCGCCTTGCTTGAAGCTCGCGACACCGGCGTCATAGGGAATACGGATATGGTGCGCCCGGACATTGGTGATCAGCATGGTACCTCCGAGAGCGTTCCCTACCTTGTCAGTGGCACGATCGAAGAGCAAGGACTGTCAAATGAAGCGCGGCGGAACCGCCGATAATGCCAACGCTTCGCATGAGAGCTGTCCGTCATGAATCCAGCCCAGAAGGCGCTCTGGTACATCGAAAGCCATCTCGCCGAGCCGCTGACGCTCGATGAGATCGCGGGCATTGCCGGCGTCTCGCGTTTCCATCTGGTGCGGGCGTTTGCCGCTGCGACCGGCCTTTCGGTGATGCGCTATGTGCGTGCCCGCAGGCTGACCAAGGCGGCGCAGGCACTGGCCGCCGGCGCGCCCGACATTCTCAGCCTCGCGCTGGATGCGGACTACAGTTCTCACGAAGCTTTCACCCGCGCGTTCCGCGACCATTTCGGCACGACGCCCGAAGCGGTCCGCGCCGCAACGTGCCTTGATCATCTCAAGCTTCAGGAGCCAATCATGATGGATTCAACCCTGCTCGATACCCTCAAGCCGCCGCGTTTCGAAACTTCCAAGCCGTTGCTCATCGCCGGCATCAGCGAACGCTGCACGCATGAGAACGGCGGCGCCGGCATTCCGAACCAGTGGGAGCAATTTCACCAGAAAGTCGACGACATCCCGAACCGGGTCGGCAAGGTGGCCTACGGCGTCTGCTGCAATGGCGATGATTCCGGCTTCGACTACATCGCCGGCGTCGAAGTCGCCGACTTCTCCGATCTGCCGCGCGAGTTCGCCCGTGTGCGGATTCCGGAGCAGAAGTATGCGGTGTTCACCCACTCAGAGCACATCTCGACGATCCGCCGCACCGTCAACACGATCTGGAATCACTGGCTGCCGGCATCCGGCATGAAGGCGGCAGATGCGCCGAGCTTCGAGCGCTACGACGAGAATTTCGATCCCGCCACCGGCAATGGCGGGCTGGAGATCTGGGTGCCGGTCAAGGAGTAGCGTCTCCGCAATGCTGCCCTGCGCCGCTTCATTGCCCGTGATTGCTTGGCAAGCCAAACCGACTTTGCCATAACTGCCGCAACGAGTTGTTGCGCGTGCGGGGCCGAGCCAGAAATCCGCCTGCAGCCAAAAGCAAGCCGGGAGGATTCATGGCCAATATCCGCGTTCTCGCCACCGATCTGGAGTTTCCGGAAGGCCCGGTTGTCATGCCGGACGGATCGGTGGTGCTGGTCGAAATCCGCGGCAAGCGGCTGACGCGGGTTTATCCTGATGGGCGCAAGGAGGTCGTCGCGCAAATTCCCGGTGGCCCCAATGGCGCAGCGCTTGGCCCCGACGGCAAGATGTACATCTGCAACAATGGCGGCTTTAGCTGGATTCCCACGGGCAAGATGATCATGCCGGGGCCGCAGCCCGATGATTATCAGGGCGGCTCGATCCAGCGCGTGGATCTGCAGAGCGGCAAGGTCGAGACCGTCGTCGACAAATGCGGCGAGCATGCGCTGCGGGGGCCCAACGACCTCGTGTTCGACAAGCACGGCGGCCTCTGGTTCTCTGACCTCGGCAAGCGCCGCGCCCGCGAGATGGATGTCGGCGGGTTCTACTATCTCAAGCCGGGCATGAAGGAGGTCGTGGAGGTCGTGCACGGCGTGCTGCCCGCCAACGGCATCGGCCTGTCGCCGGATGAGAAGACGGTGTACATCGCGGAGACGCCGACCGCGCGGTTGTGGGCCTATGAGATATCCGAGCCCGGCACCATCAAGCCGCGCGACGTGATCTACCGCGGCGAGCGCGGCAAGCCGATCGCGGGGCTCGGTGGCTATCAGATGTTTGACTCGATGGCGGTGGAGGCAAGTGGCAATGTCTGCGTGGCGACGCTGGTGTCGGGCTGCATCTCGGTGATCGCGCCTGACGGCACGCTGGTCGAGCAGGTGCCGACCGGCGACCGCGTCACCACCAATATCGCATTCGGCGGGCCGGAGTTGAAGACCGCCTACATCACGCTGTCGGGCAGAGGCGAACTGATCGCAATGGACTGGGCGCGGCCGGGACTGGCGCTGAATTTTTTGAACAAGTGAACCATCCACGTCATTGCGAGTGCAGCGAAGCAATCCATTGCGCCACGAGGGGATAGATGGATTGCTTCGTCGCATTTGCTCCTCGCAATGACAACGGAGAGAGCGGAGTTAGAGAATGGCCTTTCTTGAACCGATAACCCTTCGCGGCGAGCACGCGCGGCTGGAGCCGTTGTCGCACGATCACATCGACGGCCTGGTGGAAGCGGTGAGGGACGGCGAGCTGTGGAAGCTCTGGTACACCGCCATTCCGACCGCCGAAAACATGAAAAAAGAAATCGATCGCCGGCTCGGCCTGTTCGCGGCGGGATCGATGCTGCCGTTCACGGTGTTTGATGCCGAGGGCAAGATTGCAGGCATGACGACCTATATGAACGTCGATGCCGCCAACCGCCGCGTCGAGATCGGCTCGACCTGGTACGCCAAGCGCGTGCAGCGCAGCGCGCTCAATACGCAGTGCAAATTGCTGCTGCTGACGCACGCGTTCGAGAAGTTGAATTGCATTGCCGTGGAGTTCCGTACCCATTTCTTCAATCACCAGAGCCGGCGCGGCATCGAGCGCCTGGGCGCCAAGCTGGACGGCATCCTGCGCAGCCATCAGATCGCGCCGAACGGGACATTGCGCGACACCGTGGTTTACAGCATCATTGCCAGCGAATGGCCGACGGTGAAGGCGCATCTTACCTATCAACTCAACGATAAGCCGCGGTAACTAAGCCGCGCCAGAAAAGAGACGATGGAAACGTTCGATTATGTGATTATCGGCGCGGGCTCCGCAGGCAGCGTGCTCGCCAACCGGCTCAGCGAAGATTCTTCCAGCCGCGTCTGCGTGCTCGAAGCGGGTGGCAAGGACTGGCATCCCTACATCCATCTGCCCGCCGGCTTCATCAAGACGTTCCATATGAAGAGCGTCAACTGGGCCTATCAGCAGGAACCGGGGCCATGGACCGGCGGGCGCAGCATCTACGCGCCGCGCGGCAAGACGCTGGGCGGCTCGTCGTCGATCAACGGCCATATCTACAACCGCGGCCAGCGCCAGGATTTCGATACCTGGGCGCAGCTAGGCAACCGCGGCTGGGGGTATCCGGACATACTGCCCTATTTCAAGCGGCTGGAGTGCCGCGTCGGCGAATGCGACGAGACCTATCGCGGCCGCGAAGGCAGTCTCACCGTCACCACCATGGATTGGCAGGATCCGCTGTGCGAGGCCTTCATGGAAGGTGCCGTCAGCCTCGGGATCCCCAAAAATCCCGATTACAACGGCGCGATCCAGGAGGGCGTCTCCTACTGCCAGCGCACCATCCAGAACGGTCTGCGCATGAGCGCCGCCAAGGCGTTTTTGCATCCGGCGCGGAAGCGGCCGAATGTCGATGTGCGGACGCATGCGCATGTCACCAACCTCATTTTCGAGGGCAAGCGCGCGGTCGGCGTGCGTTATCTCCGGGGCGGCAAGGGAGGCACGCCCGTCGAGGTGCGCGCCAACAAGGAAGTCATTCTTTCCGGCGGCGCCTATAACTCGCCGCAGGTGCTGCAATTGTCCGGCGTCGGCTCGCCCGAACTACTGCAATCGCACGGGATCGAGGTTCGTCACGCGCTGCCGGGCGTCGGCGAAGGCCTGCAGGATCATTACGCGCCGCGCTCGGTCGCGCGCGTCAAGAACATCAGGACTATCAACGAACTCCGGCGCGGCTTGAGCCTCTGGGTCGAGGCGCTGAAATGGGCCACGACGCGGCGCGGCCTGCTGTCGCTGTCGCCGACCATGGTCTATTGCTTCTGGCACTCGGGCGAGACCACCGAAAGCTCCGACCTGCAGCTCACCTTTACGCCGGCGAGCTACAAGGAAGGCGTGCAGGGCCAGCTCGAGGACGAGCCCGGCATGACGGTTGCCTCATGGCAGCAGCGCCCGGAGAGCCGCGGCTATGTCCGCATCCGCTCCGCCGATCCGTTCGCGCCGCCGATCATCCAGACCAATTATCTGGTGGAAGAGATCGACCGCCGCGTCGTCGTCGCCGGCATGAAACTGGCGCGCCGGCTGCTCGCGTCCAAGCCGCTCGCGCCATACTACGCCTATGAGGATTTCCCCGGACCCAAGGTGCAGAGCGACGACGAATTCCTGGCGGCCGCCACCGAGCGCGGCACGACCACATTCCACCCCGGCTGCACCTGCCGCATGGGACCGGCGGATGCCAAATGGGCCGTGGTCGACGACCAGTTGCGCGTGCACGGACTGCAGGGCCTGCGCGTGGTCGATGCCTCGATCATGCCGCGCATGATCTCGGCCAATCTCAATGCCTCGACGCTGATGATCGCCGACAAGGCCTCCGACATGATCCGCGGCAAAACCGCGCTGGAAGCCGTCAGATTCCCGGTGTCGGCCTAGCATTGGCACGAGGAGCATGGCGTTCGCGATCAAGGCCGAGGTTTCCGATCTGCGGCCGAAGACGTTCGCGTTGACAGCGCAAAAGACCATGTATGGCGGCAAGCATATCGCCGAAGGCGACACGGTTTTCGTGTTCGCGAGCGAGAACGAGGGCGGGCAGGGCCTTATCGCGCGCGGCGTTGTGGTTTCGGCTGAAGCGATCGCCAGGAAGCGCGGCATCACCAGGCAAACACCGCGCGTGAGCGTCACCATCCGACGCACCGCGCTCGCGAAGCGGCCGCTGGGGCGGAGCGAGCTCGAGCATTTCACCGACTGGAATGACGGCCAACCCGGGACCGAGCTCAATTTCAAGTTCTATCGTCAGGCAACGAACAAGATCGCCGGCATCTCGGATGAAGCGGCGGCGTTCCTCGACGAATTCTTCTAGGGGCGTGGACTCACAAAGGCGCAGATTTTCGCTTCGGACGGAGAGGCGGAAATCCTACGATCAGTTAGAGGATTGCCGCTCGTGACCCGGAGAAGACATTTCACCTCGGGGCGAGCCTTTATCAGCAACGGAAACCTCGTCGCTTGTCGATGTGTTGGCATGCTGTTGTCTTGATTGTCAACAGCAAGAGGGCATCTATGTCGATAGGCACACGCCGAGCCCAATTAATAGGCGCATTCGGCGCCATCTATCTATTATGGGGGGGAACATATCTAGCAATCGCGCTAGGCTTGCAGTCAATCCCCCCTTTGCTTCTGATTGGAGCGCGCTCCATTCTTGGTGGCGCTGTATTGCTTGGCTTCTCGCAATTGAGGAGATTGACTCCACGATCGCGGGAAGATTGGTGGCACGCTGCAATCAGTGGCGCGCTCCTCTTCATCGGATGTCACGGGACCCTCGCATATGCCCAGCGTTATGTCCCTTCGGGGTTATCGGCCATCTTTTTGGCGACGATTCCGTTCTGGATCGTGCTTGTCAACGTATCAACTGGTCAAAGCGAAGCTTTAAGAAGACTCTTAGCGCTTGTGCCCGGCTTGGCCGGCGTTGCAGTAATCGCATGGAATGAAACATCGAATACGCACAATTCGCTGCCGATCGGTGTGATTCTTTTGCTTCTGGTATCCTCTCTGTCCTGGGCACTCGGCAGCGTGTACGTGCAAAGGCGCGCAGCCCATATTCCGCCCCATGATCTTGCTGGCATGCAGCTTATCTGTGGTAGCGTCGGCCTGTTGATGCTGAGTCATTTGGTCGGCGAATGGATCGACTTCTCGCCGCGCCAGGTCTCAATCGTATCACTCGGCGGTATGCTCTATCTGGCGCTCCTCGGTAGCGTCGTCGGGAACACAGCCTACCTGTGGCTGCTCGATCGCATGTCCGCCCCGGTTGTCGCCACTTACACCTTCGTCAATCCAGTCGTCGCGCTCATGCTAGGAGCATGGATCCTTGGCGAACGTATTACGATGCTGAGCTTAACGGGCGCGACGTTGGTGATCAGCTCTGTTGCGGCGCTTCTCTACTTTTCTAGTGCCGCTGAGCGGACTTGACAGCGATCCACTGCGGATCGACGACAAAACTTGGCGCGACAAGGGGTGCTGAGGCCTCATTAACTGTCCGCTCGTGGCCCATCGCCGGCATGACGATCACGATGGGCAACGTCTGCTCTCGCGGGCAGAACGGAGGTCCGGAGATGGGCTGTAGGTTCAGCTAATGACCCCCAAGTGGACATACCGATCCGTCCGATTGGTGTGTGCTTCCCGGGCTAGACCGGACATGGCGAAGTAAACCGCCACTTCCGCCCAACGGACAATAGCCTGAAATTTTCGAACCCAGTCGGCTCCGCTAGCGTTCGAAAATTACTAGCGCGCAACAAATCCCGCACCTCGTGCGCATAAAACATTGACGCGCCGAATTTTCTCTGCGTTTAGATCGTGACATTCTTCGCGGGTGAAATTGCCTGCACTCTTAGAGGACCGCAATGCGTAACGCGCGCACACACATCGCAGAGACTGCCGTCCGCGTCCGGCCGCTTATTCGGCTGGCCGATTGGTCGTGCATGTCCGTGATGACGTGGGGCCCGAACTTTCAGCTCGAAGCGGGGCTGATCCGCAAAGCAAGAGTGTAACTCTCGGCGCAGGGCCGCTCCCTCCGCCGAACCGGCAGGAGGGCAAGATGAACGCCCGCAACGACGTCAAGAGACCATCCAATCAGAGCTTGGGCGCGAGGCCTTTGCTGGCAGCGGCTCAACGGCGATTTGCCGCGCGGGTTGATTTTCTCGTGGCTCGCTGGCTCGAGCGCTGCGCCACAAACGCCGAGGCCGCACAACGGTTGTTGAGGACCGATCGGAAGCCCACACGTGAGTTCGGGATGGGCGTGAGCCCTGTCGTTTCATCTCCACGTTGGGATGAGTCCCCATGACGGGGGCAGGCGGCGACGTGGAGATAGAAGGCATGGAGAGAGGCTGCCCACATGGCAGCCTCCGTCTATTGCCGATCACCTCCGGACTTACGAGTTTGCCCAAAGCCGAACAACGTAGGCCCGTTGTCAATATCGCCTTGGCATCGCCATCGGATGGATTGGCGCGACAATGGCGTTCGGCTATCGCACCATCGACCGAATAGGGTCGAGGTTCCAACATGTCTCATATATGCCGCACTGTAGACCTATCCCTCGAACGTGTCTGATCTGCCGCACTGTCGACGTATTCCGACGCTCATGCTCACGGCGGGTCTGAGGAGAACGCCGCAGCAGTTTGCTGCCTTGTTTCTTCTAACCTGGAGGAAAAGTACCGTGATGAAGACTGTGATTGTTGTCGGTGCAACGCTTGCCGTGGTGACTGCCGCTGGTGCTGCCGACATTCCGCGCCGACAGCCCGTCTATCAGACGGCCCAAGTCGGAAAGATGCCGATTGGCAAGACCCCAATCGGGAAGACCCCAATCGGCAAGACGCCTGTCGCGCCGCCGCGGCCCTATGCGCGGTATTGATTTAAGGTCTCGCGGAATCTGACCTTTATCGTCGACAGTTGAAGGGCGAAGCGTGGCAAATCGGCCGAAGTGGTTGGGAATATGCTTGCTTGCGGGATTCGCACTCGCTGTCTTGCTCCAGTGCAAAACCCAATCAGCTTCGGCACGCGAGATTGACACTCGCGCCCGCTCGGAACGTTTCATTCCCCAGAAACGGGAGGTCCACAAGCGCGCCGCCGCTGCGAGCGCGCTTGTTTCCAGTGAGGCGGCGTCCACTGAATCCAAACCGGCGCCACAGCCGACTCGAAAGCCGGGATCAGCAAAGGGCCCGTACTACGTTGATTTCAGAGCCAGGACGGCGGCGAGCTGGGGACACGCTTTCGTCTGGTTTGGGAAGACAAGCGAGCGAGCAGTTGAAGTCGCAGGCCTTACCCCTGCGGGAGACAACGCAGCTTATGTCCTTGGTCATTTGATGTGGGTGCCGTCCGAGACCACGGCAAGCTATGGCGATCTTGATCCGCAGTACCTGACCGCTAGTTATCGCGTTTACTTGAATGAGCCGGACGCAAAAAGGGTTTTCGCCTACATCAAGAAATTGCAGGCGAGTTCACCGGTCTGGAACGCCGAAACAACCAATTGCACTGCGTTCATCGGTGACATCGCGGAATTCATGGGATTGAAAGTTCCTCACCGCTGGCAGCGCCCTGAGGAGTACGTCAACAATCTCAAGGCGATGAATAGCGGGCGCCAGATAATCCGCCTGTCCGAGCGCTAAACTAGACAGCCTCAGCCCGGTACAGCGTATCGATGGTCACGACACCGATCGCGCGTGACACGCACGGGCAGATCTTGCGGTTGTCCTGCTTCTGCTGATCGCTGAAGAACACGTCGCGGTGGTCGATCTCGCCCTCGACCGCGACGACGTCGACCGCGCAGACGCCGCATTCGCCGCGCTGGCAGTCCGATATCACCTCGAAGCCGGCGCCGTTCAGCGCGTCGAGCATCGAGCTGTTCTGCGGCACCACCAGTTCGGTGTCCGTATCCTTCAGCCGCACCCGGAATTCCGCCGTCGGCATCAAGCCGCTGGAGCCGAAGGTCTCATAGCGGAGATCGGCGGGCGCTCTACCTGCCTCGTTCCAGGCGCGCCGCGCCGCCTCCAGCATCCGCATCGGCCCGCACATCACGGCGATGGCGTCATCCGGCAACGCGCGGAAGGTGGCGTCGAGATCGAGCCGCGCGCCTTCGTCGGAGGCGTAGACGTTCAGCCGGTCGCCGAGCAGCGTCGTCAGTTCGTCCAAGAAGGCCGCGTCGCCGCGCGATTTCACGGCATAATGCAGCGGGGCGTCGATATGCCTGCGCCGGAGTGCGGCTGCGATGCCTGTCATCGGCGTGATGCCGATGCCGCCAGCGATCAGGCAATAATTTCGCCGCGTCCAATCGATCTCCAGCAGCGAGCTCGGGTTGCAGATCTCGATCCGCGCGCCAGCTCGCAAATTCCACATGCCGCGCGAGCCGCCGCGGCTATCCGGCGCCAGCCGCACCGCGATGCGATAAGTGCCGGCGTCACTGTTCTCCACCAGCGAATAGGAGCGCCGCGCCGGCTGTCCGTCGATCAGCACGGAGACGCCGATATGGCTGCCTGCCGGGTAGGGCGCTAGTCGGCCGCTTTCAGGACGCAGGCGGAACTCGCGGATCGTCGGCGTCACGTCGCGGATCGATTCGACGGTGCACCAGCTCCATTGCTCGGCAAAACGCATGGGCTATCTCTATTCGACTGGCGATTTCAAAAGGGCGAGCGCGGGCAGCAAATCGAGATGCGTGCGGTTCCGGATCGCGAGCCGCAGGTTGCGCGCGGCGAGGCGGGAATGTTCGCGCATCACGGCTTCGGCCCGCGCGCCCTCGCGGTTCTCGATCGCATCGACCACCACGCGGTGATGATCCTGCCCGATCAGCAGGATCTGGTGCGCTTCCGGCAGCGCCGACTGCGCCATCACGAACGCGCTTGGCGAAGCGAACGGCAGCGCCGATACGCGGTCGATCTCCCGGATCAGCGGCGCGCTGGCGGACAATTCGTTCAGCAGCGCGTGAAACCGCGCGTTCATCGTCACATAGGCGGAAAAGGCTTCGACCGAAATCGGGTCCTGCCGAACCAGTTGGTCGAGATCGGCAAGGCACTCCTTGAGCGGCTCAAGGCTACGCGCGCTGACGCCGCGCTCGGCCGCAAAGCGCGCGGCGAGGCCCTCCAGCGTGCCGCGCAGCTCGATCGAATCCAGAATGTCGCGCTCGGTGAACGCTTTCACCATGAAGCCGCCGGACGGGATCGCCTGCAGCAGGCCTTCATCCTCCAGCCGGACCAGCGCCAGCCGCACCGGGGTCCGCGAAACGCTGGTGATGTCGACCGCCTGCAATTCGGAGATGCGTTCGCCCGGGCGCAGCCGCCCGGACAGGATCATGTCGCGCAGCGCGAGCTGCGCCCGCACGGTCTGCGACACGGAACGTTCGGCGTCGCGCTCGCTCATTTCCTCACTCCGCAGCTTGCATGGCCTGCGGTGCGCTCTCGCGCGCCACCATCCGGTCGATCACGCGCCGCGCCCACATCGCCCCCGCATCGATGTTGAGATTGTAGAACGTGCGGTCTGGATTCTCGTCCATCGCGCGCTGCTGCGCTTCGAGGATGATTTCATCCTCGTGGAAGATGTTCGACACGCCTTCGCGAATTTCGGTGGTCAGTTTCTGTTCGGTCGTCCGGTAATTGCGGACGAAGACCCAGAAATAATGACAGGTGGTGTCGGTCTCCGGCGTCATGGTGTTGAGCACAAAGCCGTTGACGCCCTGCGAGCGGTCGCCTTCCGGCGCGCCGGTGCCGGCGGGCGCCACGCCGACGTCGATGTTGACGGTGCCGGGCGCCTGGAAATGGATGATCTGCCAGCGGTCGACCGGGCCCGGCTTCTGCAACTGCGCGGCCCAGAACGGCGGCGCGTCGATGCCCTTCATCCAGCGCGTCACGGTGACCGTCTTGTCGCCATGGGTGACGTCGAACGGGGCTTCGGCCACGTGATCATTGCCGATGCTGGAGCCATGCACGAAGGTTTCGTGGGTCAGGTCCATCAGATTATCGACGACGAGGCGGTAGTCGCATTTGACGTGAATGGTCTTGCCGTCGCCGGCCCAGGCGGGATCGTCGTTCCAGTGCATATCCGGCACCAGCGCCGGATCTGCCAGCGCCGGATCGCCCATCCACAGCCAGATGAAACGATGGCGCTCAACCACGGGATAGGAACGCACGCAGGCGGACGGGTTGATGGTCTCCTGCGAGGGCATGTAGGTGCAGCGGCCCTGCGCATTGAATTTCAGCCCGTGATAGCCGCAGACGACGGTATCGCCGTCGAGCCGTCCCTTCGAGAGCGGCACCAGGCGGTGCCAGCAGGCGTCCTCCAGCGCGCAGACCCGCCCGTTGGACTGGCGGTACATCACGACATGCTTGCCGCAGATCGTGCGCGGAAACAGCGCATGCTTGATGTCGACGTCCCAGGCAGCGGCGTACCAGGCATTGAGGGGGAATGAGGACGGCATGGCTGCACTCCTTCGTCTTGGGTTCAGTCTGTATACAATGATCGCGATCGTTTGGCAAATAATACCGAATTTGAAGTATCAAAATACCTTTATAGTATACATGAGTTTTGTGAGTTGGTTCATTTCATTCATCCCGGTTAGGCGCCACGCTTGATGGTCAAGCGCGCAAGTCCGCAGGGAGATCAACAATCACGACAACAGGAGGCGCGATGTCATCTCAAGTATCGGCCCTCAGGCTTTTCGATTTGATCCAGTCGCAACGTGTTACGGCGGTGATCTATGTCGCGGCCAGACTCGGGCTCGCCGAGTTGTTGAGCTACGGACCGCAGACGGTCGGCAAGCTCGCCAAGGCAACCGGGGCGGATGAGCGTTCGCTCGGACGCCTGCTTACCGCGCTTTCCACCATCGGCATCTGTTCGCGCAGCGGCGAAGATCGCTATGCGTTGACGGATATGGGTGCCTGCCTCGATAGCTCCGCGAAACATTCGGTCAAGGGCTGGGCAATCCTTGAGACCGAACTGATTTCAAAATCCTGGAGCGGAATGCTTGAATCCATCATGACCGGCAAGACCGCAGCGCAACTGCAAGGCGTCGATGACAGCTTCGAGCTGATGGGCCGGACGCCTGAGATTGTGGACAAGTTCAATGTGGCGATGGTGGAGCTTACCCGTCTTGTCACACCGAATGTCCTTCAGTCCTATGACTTCAGCGGGATACGCCACCTGATGGACGTCGGCGGCGGATCCGGCGAATTGCTCGGCGTTATCGCGCAGCAAAACAGCAAACTGCGCGGAACTGTTTTCGATCTTCCGAGATGTGCCGAGGCCGCGAGCAAGCATCTCAGACAGATCGGTGTCGATGACCGCGTGGAATTTGTGGCCGGCGATTTCTTCAAGACCGTGCCGGCGATCGCTGATGCGATCATCCTCAAGAGCATCATTCACGACTGGGATGATGCGCGCAGTGTCACGATCCTGCAAAACTGTCGCAAGGCGCTCCCGGGCGAAGGCAAACTGCTTCTGGTGGAACGGCTGATGCCGGAGAGGCCATCCATGGCGGACGAGGACAGAGAGCAGGCGCTGAGCGATCTGAACATGCTTCGCGGGCCCGGAGGACTTGAGCGCACCGAGCGACAGTACCGCGAATTGCTCGACCAGAGCGGCTTCGATCTGGTCACGAGTCATCCGGCCGGCCGCTTCAATCTGATTGAGGCACGTCCCCGCTGATGTCGAGTGACGGGATGTCCCCGTCACTCAGTCTGATCATCAGCCGACCGGCCTCAGCCGTAAACAAACGCCTTGTCCTTGAGGTCGATCGCCGGGAATTCGTCCTTCTCGGCCCAGTAGTCCTGGTTGTGCTGCCATTCCGGCTTGTCGCCGCGCTTGGGCAGCAAGTGCATGCCGCGCATCATGTAGCCGGGGTTGAAGTTTTCCGGATCGATCCACGGCAGTAGCGGCATGTTGTGGTCTTCGGGACGAAGCTGCGGCGTTACCTTTTTCGCTCCGGTCTCTTTCATGTGCGTGAGCAGCCGGCAGACGAAGTCGGCAACGAGGTCGACGCGCAGGGTCCAGCTCGCGCGGAAATAACCAAACACCCAGACGAGGTTCGGCACGCCGGTGAACATCATGCCGCGATAGGTCACGGTATCGGCGAAGTCGAGCGGCTTGCCATCGATGGCAAACTCGATGTCGCCGGTGGCGCAGAGATTGAAGCCGGTCGCGGTGATGATGATGTCGGCCTCCAGCTCCTTGCCGGATTTCAGCAGGATTCCCTTCTCTGTGAAGCTCTCGATCTCGTCGGTGACGACGGAAGCCTTGCCGGACTTGATGCCCTGGAACAGGTCTCCATCGGGAATGAAGGCGATGCGTTGCCGCCACGGCCGGTATTTTGGCGTGAAGTGCATTGCAATGTCGTAGTCCTTGCCGAGATAGGCTTCGACCGCCGACAACAAATCCTTCTTAGCCGCTTCCGGCTCATTGAATGTCTTGCGGGTGAAGGCGTCCTGGTCGAACAGGATTTTGCGCCGCGTGATCTCGTGGATCCAGGTCTCGTCGACCTGCAGTTTCCGCAGCTCCTCGGCGATTTCGATCGCGTTGCGCCCGGTGCGAAAATACGTGGGCGAACGCTGCAGCATGGTGACGTGCGCGCAATCGGGAGCCAGCGCCGGGATCAGCGTCGCTGCGGTAGCGCCCGAGCCGATCACGACGACGCGCTTGTTCTTGTAGTCGAGGTCGTCAGGCCATTTCTGTGGATGGACGATCGGGCCCTTGAACTTGGCCATGTCTTTCCACTCCGGCGTATAGCCCTCGGTGTGACGATAATAGCCTTGGCACATCCAGAAGAAATTGGTGGTGAAGCGCAGCCTCTCGCCGGTGTCGGTGCGCGTGGCTTCGATGGTCCAGAGGTTTTCCTCGCTCGACCATTTGGCCGAGGTGATGGTGTGCCGGTAGCGGATGTGACGGGCGAGATCGTTTTCCTCGATCACCTCGCCCATGTATTTGAGGATTTCCGCAGCGCTCGCGATCGGCGCTGTCGTCCACGGCTTGAAGCGGTAGCCGAAGGTATGCAGGTCGCTGTCGGAGCGGATGCCGGGATAGCGGTGGGTGGTCCAGGTGCCGCCGAAGGTCTTTTGCGCTTCGAGCGCCACGAACGTCGTTCCCGGGCACTGCGTGGTTAGATGATAGGCGGCGCCCACACCGGAGATGCCGGCGCCCGCGATCAGGACGTCGAAATGCTCCGTCGTGCGGGGCGACGTTGCGTCGATCTGGCTTTGAACGTTCATCTTCCCTGTTCTTTTTTGTTGGTCGTGTTCTGAAAAGCAAAACGCCAGAACCTCAGGTTCTGGCGTCGCAGTCGTCAGCGAATTACACTTCGCGTCGGCTGAGGAACGCCAGCCGCTCGAACAGGTGCACGTCCTGTTCGTTCTTCAAGAGCGCGCCGTGCAGCGGCGGGATCAGCTTGCGCGGATCGCGCTCCCGCAGCATCTCCGGGGTGATGTCCTCGTTCAGCAAGAGCTTGAGCCAGTCGAGCAGCTCCGAGGTCGAGGGCTTCTTCTTCAGGCCCGGCACCTCGCGCACCTCGAAGAAGATGCGCAAGGCTTCCTCCACCAGGCGCTTCTTGATGCCGGGGAAGTGCACGTCGACGATCCGGCCCATGGTGTCGGCGTCCGGAAACTTGATGTAGTGGAAGAAGCAGCGGCGCAGGAACGCGTCCGGCAGTTCCTTTTCGTTGTTCGAGGTGATCATCACGATCGGGCGCAGGCTCGCCTTGATGTTCTCGCCGGTCTCGTAGACGAAGAACTCCATGCGATCGAGTTCGAGCAGGAGGTCATTCGGAAACTCGATGTCGGCCTTGTCGATCTCGTCGATCAAAAGCACCGGGCGCTTCTCGTGGGTAAAAGCTTCCCACAATTTGCCGCGCTTGATGTAGTTGGAGATGTCGGAAACCCTGCTATCGCCGAGTTGGCTGTCGCGCAGCCGCGACACCGCGTCGTATTCGTAAAGGCCCTGCTGCGCCTTGGTGGTCGACTTGATGTGCCAGGTCAGAAGCGGCGCGCCGAGCGCCTTGGCGACTTCTTCCGCCAGTACGGTCTTGCCGGTGCCCGGCTCGCCCTTGATCAGCAGCGGGCGCTCGAGCACGATCGAGGCGTTGACGGCGACCTTGAGGTCGTCGGTGGCGACATAGTCCTTGGTGCCGGTAAATTTCATCTATCCGTTTGCCTTGTGGTTCGTTCGTCAGCCGCTCGCGGCCTGAACAGTAAACGACCGCCGGTCCGGCGGTCGCGATTGGAGTTGCTGCGGCTTCGTCAGCGTCTGATCAGTGACAGGATCACCAGGATGATCACCGCGCCGATCGTGGCGTTGACGATATCGCGGATCCAGCCTGCGCCGAGGCTGACGCCGAGCTGCGGCAACAGCCAGCTCGCCAGCAGCGCGCCGATGATGCCGATCACGATATTGCCGATCAGCCCGAAGCCTGCGCCGCGCACGATCAACCCGGCAAGCCAGCCCGCAATACCGCCAATGACCAGCGCCGCTACGATTCCCATTGAATTTCCCCTGCCGGAATAAGCCTTTTACAGGTCAATTGTAATTGAAAAACCCACCCGGTCTAGGCCTGACAGCCATGCGCCGGCCTTTGAGAGGCTCTGGCCCTTGACGTGTGCCGCCCGGCGGGCAATCTGTAACCTATGTTTCTGCAATTCTTCACATCGTTGCGCGACGCGCAGGTCCCGGTGACGCTGCGCGAATATCTGACGCTGATGGAGGCGCTCGACGCCGACCTTGCCGATCAGACGGTGGAGAATTTCTACTATCTCTCCCGCGCCGCTTTGGTGAAGGACGAGCGCAACCTCGACAAGTTCGACCGCGTCTTCGGCACCGTGTTCAAAGGGCTGGAAAGCCTGCTGGACGCCATGGAGAAGGCGGACATTCCCGCCGAATGGTTGAAGAAGCTCGCGGAAAAATACCTCACCGAGGAAGAGAAGAAGCAGATCGAGGCGATGGGCTGGGACAAGCTCATGGAGACGCTTCGCCAACGCCTGAAGGAACAGCAGGGCCGCCATCAGGGCGGCAACAAGTGGATCGGCACCGCCGGCACCTCGCCGTTCGGCGCCCATGGCTACAATCCCGAAGGCGTCAGAATCGGGCAGGAGAAGAACCGCAACAACCGCGCCGTGAAGGTGTGGGACAAGCGCGAGTTCAAAGACCTCGACGGCAATGTCGAGCTCGGCATCCGCAACATCAAGATCGCGCTGCGCCGTCTGCGCAAATTCGCCCGTACCGGCGCGCCCGACGAACTCGATTTGGACACCACGATCAGGGAGACCGCCAACCACGGCTATCTCGACGTGCACATGCGCCCCGAGCGGCGCAACGCGGTGAAGGTTTTGGTGTTCTTCGACATCGGCGGCTCGATGGATTCCCATATCGAGCAGGTCGAGGAGTTGTTCTCGGCCGCGAAGTCCGAGTTCAAGCACATGGAATATTTTTACTTCCACAACTGCCTCTATGAAGGCGTGTGGAAGCAGAACAAGCGTCGCTTCACCGACCGCACGCCGACCTGGGACGTGCTGCACAAATATCCGCACGACTACAAGGTGGTGTTCGTCGGCGACGCCTCGATGTCACCGTATGAGATCATGGTGCCGGGCGGCTCGGTCGAGCATGTGAACGAGGAAGCCGGGGCGGTCTGGCTGGAGCGCATCACGCGCACCTATCCGCATACGGTGTGGCTCAATCCGGTGGCGCAGAAACACTGGGACTATTCGGAATCCACCACCATCATCCGCCGGCTGCTTTCGGATCGGATGTATCCGATCACGATCGAAGGCCTCGAAAGCGCGATGAAGGAATTGGTGCGGTAACGGCTTTCGCGCCCCGGACGCAGCGCAGCGCGCCAGCGGTGCGCTGCAGAGCCGGGGCCCATCGGTTGGCCGCGATGTAGGTCCCGGCTCTGCGTCGCGTCACTCCGTGCCGCGCCGCGTCCGGGACACGCGAGGGCAGGTACAAGCATAAAGAGGTAACAAATGCCCCAGACCATTCACCGCGGTATCAAATCCCTGATCGACGAAGCCAATGCCGAGATCGAGACTGTCAGCGCCACTGAGGCCATCAAGGCGGCGCAGGATCCCAACGTCGTGATCGTCGATATCCGCGATCCCCGCGAGATCGAACGCGAAGGCAAGATTCCCGGCGCGTTCTCCTGCACCCGCGGCATGCTGGAATTCTGGATCGATCCGCAAAGCCCCTATGCCAAGCCGATCTTCCAGGAGGACAAGAAGTTCATCTTCCATTGCGCCGGCGGCATGCGCTCGGCGCTCGCGGCCAAGACCGCGCAGGACATGGGCCTGAAGCCGGTTGCGCATATGGGTGGCGGCTTCGCCGCCTGGCGCGACGCTGGCGGTCCGGTCGAGAAATGGGAGCCGAAGAAGAAATAGGGCAGCTCGTCACACGCGGGCTTGACCCCGCGTGTCCACCCTGAAGTGAATCGTTCCGAAGAACGATGGATTGCCGGGTCAAGCCCGGCAATGACGATCTCAGCAAATGCCGGAGACTTCAATTCCATGCCCACCACCACTGACCCGCTCGTCTCCACCGAATGGCTCGCCGCGCACCTGAACGATCCCAACGTCAAAATCGTCGACGCCACGTTCAAGATGCCGGGCGTGATGCCGTTGCCGAAAGACGACTATCTCGCCGCGCATATTCCGGGCGCGGTGTTCTTTGACGTCGATGCGGTGTCCGACCATTCCAATCCGCTGCCGCACATGTTTCCTCCCGCCGAGCAATTCGGCCGTGACGTCGGCGCGCTTGGGATCGGCAATGACGACACCGTCGTGGTCTATGATTCCGGCGGCTGGGTCGCTGCACCCCGGGTGTGGTGGATGTTTCTGTCGTTCGGCAAGGACGTGCGCGTGCTCGATGGCGGCCTGAAGAAGTGGGTCGCGGAAGGCCGCAAGGTCGAGAGCGGGCAGGTGACGCCGAAGCCTTCGACGTTCAAGGCGACGTTCGATGCGCGGCGCACGCGCAGCATGCAGCAATTGGTCGAAAACCTCGCGACCCGCGCCGAGCAGGTGATCGATGCGCGCGCCAATGAACGCTATCAGGGCAAGGTTGCCGAGCCGCGGCCAGGACTTCGCTCCGGGCACATCCCGGGTAGCCTCAGCCTGCCCTACAACAATTTGTTCGATGCCGCGACCGGGACGATGAAGCCGCTCGATGAGTTGCGGGCGGCGTTCTCAGGCGCCGGCGTGAAGCTCGATGTACCGATCGTGACGAGCTGCGGATCCGGCGTCAGCGCCGCCGTGCTGACGCTGGCGCTTTATCGTCTCGGCGTCGAGAACCCGGCGCTGTATGACGGTTCGTGGACGCAGTGGGGCGCAGCCGACGGTCCCCCGGTTGCGACCGGCCCGGCCTGATCCTCAAATTTTGGACGTTACCTCGTCGCGCTCGTCATCGGGAGCGGAAAGAACGGATTGGGTTGCTGCTGCTGCAGAGTCAGCGCTGCCTCACGTGCCAGACGTGCGCGGCGCGCCGCCGCAATTCGCCGCTTTTCCCGGGCCCGCTGTGCAGCCTGCTTCTTGATTGCGCTGCGATCCGGCTTCGCTTCCGTGGCCGATGTCTTTTCATCGATGAGGACGGCGGGACCGCCGAGCGTCGCGATCCGGGTCGCAGCGAGGCTGCCTTCAGGTGAAGCTGCCTCCGTCGCCGGCTCGGCCGGGGACGACGGGGTCGCCACGGCTGAAGGTCCGGGCGTCTCCAGGATGGCGGCGAGCTTCAGTTCCGTATTGGTAGCGGGAGCTTCGGCTGCGGGAGCGGGCGGGGTCTCCGCGCTTGCCTCTCGCGCGAGAGGTTCCGGCCTGGCGGCATCCTTTGCAACTTCCTTGGCGACTTCGACTTGCATCGGTTCTGCCGGCTTCAGCACTGCCAGTTTCTCGGGCTCAGCCGGACTGGCGTCCGCAGTCGGCGGTGCCGGGGTGTCCGCGGTTGCTTCCGGAGCGGTGGCGGCCGGAACGCTCTCCGTGGGGTTCTGCACGACTGGCGTGTCGATGCGCAGCAGCGCCAGCGTCGGCGGCTGCTCGTCAATCTGGCGGGCGAACATCGGCTCGGGCGCCGCCCGTCGAGAGGGAAGATTGGCAAATTCCTCATGCGCGGCCCGCAACAGGGCGGCAGCGCCAAGACCAAAAACCAGAATCGACGTCGACAGCACGATAGCGATGAACAAAAAACGAAAGCCGGGAAGCATGGACCAGGGTTCCACCCTCCTTGATCTCTGAAGGGTTATTGCTTGCCAAGGGAACGCGGTGACCACTGTGCGGGCCGGATGCGGCGGGGTGGGGGTGCACGCGAATCAGGCCGATTTGAGAATATCTCAATGCCGGGCGGCTTTTCGTTACAAAATCTGCGGTTCGACGTCGCGCACCACCCGCCGATGGCGATTTCCGCCGTCCTGAGGCATCTTTGCCGCAGCTTGGCCGCGATCACAAATGGCTGGCTTGGGCCGAATTTCGTGGATTTGTCTTGAATGCGCCGCGATGTTCCGTCATCTGCCGTTAACCGTCCGGTGGGGCTTGGGGTCTATACAAAGGCGATGATGAACAACCGCATTTTGACGATTTGTGCCGCCATTGCCGCTGGCATGGCGGGAACTTCGCTCGCCCATGCGCAGAGCTATCCGTCAGCTCCCGGCCAGACCTATTCGACAGCTCCGGGACCGTACGTGCCCGGTGGCTATGCGGTTGACGATCGCCGCCCCGGCGACCCTGATTTCGACGGACTGGAAGACGACGAGGCGCCGAACGCGCCGAGTTCGGCTGCGTTGCCGCCGCCCGGCCCGGTGCTGTCGCCCAGCGATCCCCGTTATGGCCGCCCGGCGCCCGCCCCGGTCTATTCGGACCGCGGCGCCCCGGTGCCCACCGGCCCCATCCTTTCTCCGGACGACCCGCGCTATGGCCGGCCGGCCGCTGGCCCGGCCTATTCGGACCGTGGCGCCGCGACGCCGACGGGCCCGATCCTTTCGCCCGACGATCCGCGTTACGGCCGCCCGGCCGGTCCGCCGCCGGTCATCTATGCGGACCGCCCGCCTGGTGCGCAGCAGCCGGTCTATTCGGACCGCGGCGATAGCCGCATTCCCGGCGCCGGTATCGTCTATCCGAACGACGACCGCGCCGGCCTGCGCCCGCCGGGGGCCATCGGCGCTGCACCGGCGGCCGCGCCCGCCGCCACTGGCGCGCTCCCGCAGTCGCAGCAACCCGCCGTTGGAGCTGATGGCAAGCCGGTGCAACTCGCCGCGCTGCCGCCGGAAGAGCAGCCGGAAGTCGGCCCTGCGCAGCTTCCGCCGCATCTGCGCCGCCAGGAAGTGGCCTTCACGACCAAGGAGCCCGCGGGCACCATCGTCGTCGATACCGCCAATACCCACCTCTACTACGTGCTCGGTGGCGGACGTGCGATTCGCTACGGCGTCCGCGTCGGCCGCGACGGCTTCACCTGGAACGGCGTGC
Organism: Bradyrhizobium sp. AZCC 1578; assembly: GCF_036924675.1. NCBI lineage: Bacteria > Pseudomonadati > Pseudomonadota > Alphaproteobacteria > Hyphomicrobiales > Nitrobacteraceae > Bradyrhizobium > Bradyrhizobium sp. AZCC 1578. Next base: position 2,380,074 of record NZ_JAZHRZ010000001.1, on the reverse strand, counting down.
AGAAGATCAGCCGCAAGGCCGAGTGGCCGGACTGGCATCCGCCGACCGAGATGATCGAGCGCCAGCCCTATCTGCCGCGCTTCATGGCCGGCGGCCCCGGCAATCCGCTCGGCGCACGTGCAATGTATCTGGGTTCGACCATCTACCGCATCCACGGCACCAACCAGCCTTCGACGATCGGCAAGTTCGTCTCCTCGGGCTGTATCGGCATGCTGAACGAGGACGTCTCCGACCTGTTCGAGCGCGCCAAGGTCGGTACCCGCGTGGTGGTGATGCCGGGCGGCCCTCCGCCCGCCAATACCGCTAGCGCGTCAGCCGCTCCGCCGCCCGCCGCTGGCCCGGCTGCCGCAGCCCCCCGTCCGGCACAGGCCCAACTGGCGCCCGCTCCCAGTGCGCAGCCGGCGGTGGTGCCGCCGCTGCCCGCGCCGGTCACGATTCGGTAAGAGTCTCAGTCACAACGACGTTTCGAAGGCGCGCCCACGGCGCGCCTTTTTGTTGTCGATCCGCGCGCGATGCGGCTTGGCCTTTGCGGAACAAGTCCGGGTGGGCCTTCAGCCACATTCGCGCGCTTGAATTCACATTTCCTTCGACTACCTGCCGGCCATAATTGTGGGGCAGCAGCAGGAGGATTTGCCATGCGGATCTTTGTTGCAGGCGCCACTGGCGCTGTGGGCCGTCCACTCGTTGCCGCCCTGATTGCGGCCGGTCATTCCGTCGTTGGCACGACGCGAACGACGGCGAAGGCCGCGATCATCAGACGGATGGGCGCGGAACCTGCTATCGCCGATGGGCTCGACGCGTCGGCCATTCGCGCCGCAGTGCTTGCAGCGAAGCCGGATGTCATCATCGACCAGATGACCGATCTTGCCGGGGTCACGGATCTCAGACATTTCGATCGTGCGTTCGCCAGCACCAATCGATTGCGCACGCAGGGCACCGATTTTCTGTTGGCGGCTGCCCGTGGGGCCGGCGTGAAGCGCCTCATCGCCCAGAGCTTCTGCGGCTGGACCTACGGCCGCAGCGGCGACCCGATCAAGACGGAGGCCGATCCGCTCGATTTCGATCCGCCGGAACAACTGCGCCGCACGCTGGACGCGATTCAGTATCTGGAGGACGCCGTCACCAGCTCGGCGAATCTCGAAGGGATCGTCCTGCGATATGGATCGTTCTATGGCCCCGACACCGGCATGCTCTCACGCGCGATGATCGCACAGGTGCAGCGCCGCCGCGTGCCGCTGATCGGCGGCGGTGGCGGAAGGTGGTCGTTCATCCATGTCGATGATGCGGCGTCCGCTACCGTCGCTGCCATCGAGCGCGGCATATCAGGCGAAATCTACAGCATCGTCGACGACGACCCTGCGCCGGTCGGCGAGTGGCTGCCTGCGCTTGCCACGCTGGTCGGAGCCAGGCCGCCGATTCGCGTGCCGGCTTGGCTCGGCCGGTTGTTCGCCGGCGAGCACCTGGTTTCCATGATGACCGAGGTGCAGGCAAGCTCCAACGCCAAGGCCAGGCGGGAGCTAGGCTGGCAGCCGGCGCATCCGTCGTGGCGTCAGGGATTTGCAGAGGTCGCCAGCGGCGCAACCACGCAGCACGCAGCGTAAGCGTGACTAAAGCTTGGTGAAATTAGATTTGACTGCGACCACGCAGAAGGTGCGCTCCCTCTCCCGCTTGCGGGGGAGGGCTCGGGTGGGGGTGTCTCCGCGGGCGATACTGCCCGAGTGGAGAGAGCCCCCACCCGGCGCTCCGCGCCGACCTCCCCCGCAAGCGGACGCTCGGAGTCTCGATGCCAGCGGCTGCCTGCTACTTTGCATGGGGTTGTTTTCGATGTTTTTGGTTGGGAGCGAGATCGGCCATTCTCAGGCGAGCCGCTGCTTCGGCTCGCCGTTGAACCAGGCGTCGATGCCTTCCACCATCTGCTGATAGTGGTTTCGAAAACTGTCCTCGGTGACGTAGCCGAGATGCGGCGTCAGCACCATGTTGTCGAGCTTGCGGAAGGGATGGTCGACCGGCAGCGGCTCGACCGAGAACACGTCGACGCCGGCGCCCGCGATCATCTTTTGCGTCAGCGCTTCCAATAGCGCGTCTTCGTCGACGATCGGCCCGCGCGCGGTGTTGACGAGATAGGCGGTCGGTTTCATCCGCGCGAGGTCATCGCGTCCGACCAGCCCGCGCGTGCGCTGGCTCAGCACCACATGGATGGTGACGATGTCGGCGGTCGAGAACAGCTCTTCCTTGCTCACATAACTGACGCCGACTTCCTTGCACTTTTCAGCAGTCAGGTTCTGGCTCCAGGCGATAACGTTCATGCCGAAGGCCTGCGCCAGCTTCGATACTTTGGTGCCGAGCTTGCCGAGGCCGATCACCCCGAGCGTGCGACCCTCGATCTCCATGCCGACATGTGCCTGCAACGGCTCGCCGGCATGCATGCGGGCGTTTTCGCGGCCGATATTGCGGGTCAGCTCCAGGATCAGGCCCATGGTCAGCGGCGCCGTCGGGTCGCGGCCCCATTTCGTGCCGCACAGCACCACCTTATGGTCCTTGGCGGCCTCCATATCGATGGCGGCATTGCGCAAGCCCGAGGTGATCAGGAGTTTTAGGTTGGGCAGGCCTGCAAACATGGTGCGCGGGAACGGGGTGCGCTCGCGCATCGCACAGATGATCTCGAAATCCTTGAGCGCGGCGGCCGCGGCTTCCGCGTTCGCAAACGGCTGGTTGAATACCGTGATGTCGACACGGTCGGTGACCTTGGACCAGTCGGCGACCTTAAGCGCCACATTGAGATAGTCGTCGAGGATTGCACAGCGCAGCCGCGTCATTTGAGAGGTCCGTTGATGGCGAGGATGACGGCGGGAAACGCCGTCGGAAAGGTCGCCATGGTTGCGCGCAATCGGTAGCGGCGCAAGCGGACTAAACGCAGGGCAGGCTCAAATGCAGGGCAGGCTCAAAAACCAGGAAATCTCAGTTCGAATGGCCGGGATGCTTGGCGCGCCAGGCCGGTCCCGGGCCGCGCATATAGTGCAGTTCCGGGCGGTAGGGGTTGAACGCCCTGGCCACGAACTGGCGCCAGAAAGCGCGGAGTTCTGCCAACGGTTTTGCCAGTCCGGCGCTTGCATGAGCCGGGGCGGAAAGGGATGCCGAAGCGATCGTAGCCATGACGCGGGCCCTTGTTTTCAAGACGCCTTTTTCGGCGCTGAAAACGAGTTTTCGCCTGATTTATTAAAAGATAGTTTCAATTGTCGGGATCTCGGCGGACATGGTGACGATCCCGTATTCATCCGTGGTGAACGGATGGAAAACGCCCCGCCGCGGTTGCCCTTTGGGGGCCGCGCCGCTACATCAGCGGCAGCAAATTTCCGTAAAATCCAACGATTCCAAGGATCGCGATGGCTCGCCAATTCATCTATTTCATGCAGGGTCTGACCAAGAGCTACCCGACCCGAAAGGTGCTCGATAACATCCATCTGAGCTTCTACCCGGACGCCAAGATCGGCGTGCTCGGCGTCAACGGTTCCGGTAAGTCGACCCTGCTCAAGATTATGGCTGGTCTCGACAAGGAATATACCGGCGAGGCCTGGGTCGCCGAGGGCGCCCGCGTCGGCTACCTCGAGCAGGAGCCGCACCTGGACCCTGCGCTTACCGTCCGCGAAAACGTCATGCTGGGCGTCGCCAAGAAGAAGGCGATCCTCGAACGCTACAACGAGCTGGCGATGAACTATTCGGACGAAACCGCCGATGAGATGACCAAATTGCAAGACGAGATCGAGGCCGCGAGTCTCTGGGATCTCGACAGCAAGGTCGACCAGGCGATGGACGCGCTGCGCTGCCCGCCCGACGATTCCGACGTGACAAAACTCTCCGGCGGCGAGCGCCGCCGCGTCGCGCTGTGCAAATTGCTGCTCGATCAGCCGGACCTCTTGCTGCTGGACGAGCCGACCAACCACCTCGATGCCGAGTCGGTGTCGTGGCTGGAAGGCCACCTGCGCAATTATCCCGGCGCGATCCTGATCGTGACCCACGACCGCTACTTCCTCGACAACGTCACGGGCTGGATCCTCGAGCTCGACCGCGGCCGCGGCATTCCCTACGAGGGCAATTATTCGTCCTGGCTGGTGCAGAAGCAGAAGCGCCTCGAGCAGGAGGGCCGCGAGGAGGCCGCGCACCAGAAGACGCTGGCCCGCGAGCAGGAATGGATCGCGTCCTCACCGAAGGCACGCCAGGCCAAGTCCAAGGCGCGCTATCAGCGCTATGAGGAGTTGCTCAAGCAGGCGAGCGAGAAGCAGACTCAGACCGCGCAGATCACCATTCCCGTGGCCGAGCGCCTCGGCCAGAACGTGGTCGATTTCGAAGGGCTCACCAAGGGGTTCGGCGACCGCGTGCTGATCGACGATCTCACCTTCAAGCTGCCGCCGGGCGGCATCGTCGGCGTGATCGGCCCCAACGGCGCCGGCAAGACCACGCTGTTCCGCATGATCACCGGGCAGGAAGAGCCGGACAAGGGCACCATCACCGTCGGCGAGAGCGTCCACCTCGGCTACGTCGACCAGTCGCGCGACGATCTCGACGGCAAGAAGACGGTGTGGGAAGAGATTTCCGGCGGCAACGAACTGATCCTGCTCGGCAAGCGCGAGGTCAATTCGCGCGGCTATTGCTCGTCGTTCAATTTCAAGGGCGCCGACCAGCAGAAGAAGGTCGGCGCGCTGTCGGGCGGTGAGCGCAACCGCGTGCATCTGGCCAAGATGCTCAAATCAGGCGCCAACGTGCTGCTGCTCGACGAACCGACCAACGACCTCGACGTCGATACGCTGCGCGCGCTGGAAGAGGCGCTGGAGGATTTCGCCGGCTGTGCCGTCATCATCAGCCACGATCGCTGGTTCCTCGACCGCATCGCCACCCACATCCTGTCCTTCGAAGGCGACAGCCATGTCGAATGGTTCGAAGGCAACTTCCAGGATTACGAAAAGGACAAGATGCGCCGGCTCGGCCAGGACAGCATCATTCCCCACCGCGTGAAGTACAAGAAGCTGACGAGGTGAACCAATCGGGCGATTGCATGATTAGTGTCCTGCTTGTGCTGCGGCCAGTTGTCGCTTCACACGGCGGTGACAGTGCGTAGATATAGGCTTCATTCCGCAGTTCCAATCCTCCAGCGAGCCACCTCTGATGTCCCTTACCCCCGAAACACCCTTGCCGCCGAAAGGTAAGGGGAAGGCATTGCGCCCTGTTCCGATGCTGATCTTCGGCTCGCGGTGGCTGCAATTGCCGCTTTACGTCGGCCTGATCGTGGCGCAAGGCGTCTATGTCGTGCTGTTTCTGAAGGAGCTGTGGCATCTGTTCGCCCATGCCTTCGATTTCAGCGAGCAGCAGATCATGCTGGCGGTGCTGGGCCTGATCGACGTCGTCATGATCTCGAACCTGCTGGTGATGGTGATCGTCGGCGGTTATGAGACCTTCGTCTCCCGTCTCAACCTGCAGGGCCATCCCGATGAGCCGGAATGGCTCAGTCACGTCAACGCCAGCGTGCTCAAGATCAAGCTGGCGATGGCGATCATCGGCATCTCCTCGATCCATCTCTTGCGGACCTTCATCGAGGCCGGTGCACTGGCGTCGGGAAAAAGCGTCTACACCGAAACTGGCGTCATGTGGCAGACCATCATTCACACGGTCTTCATTCTGTCGGCCATCGGCATTGCCTATGTCGACCGGGTGTCGAACATGGCTATCGACGAAGCAAAGCGCGCCACTTCGCATTGATGGGCGGCCTGTCGATCATCGGATTTTCAGCTTTGCGAACGAGGGCGGCTGCCGCAGTTCTGATAGTGGCTGCGGTGACGCTCGCCGCGTCGCAACCGGCGTTCGCCGCCGACGCCGCCTTCACCCAGTTCGTCGCTTCGCTATGGCCGGAGGCGCAGGCGGCCGGCGTGTCGCGCGCGACGTTCGATCGCGAAACGCAAGGACTGGAGCCTGACTACAAACTGCCCGATCTCTTGCTGCCCGGGCGGCCGCCCACCGGCGCGCCGTCGCAGGCCGAATTTGTGCAGGTGCCGGCCGACTATGTGAAGGAATCCTCGATCGCGCGGCTGGCGGCCGAGGGGCAGAAGCTGATGCAGAAGCATCGCGCCGCTCTCACCGAGATCGAAAAGCGCTTTGGCGTTCCTGCATCCATCGTGCTCGCGATCTGGGGCCGCGAGACTGATTTCGGCCGCTACCGGTTGCCGCACGATATGCTCCGCGTGGTCGCGACGCAGGCTTATGTCGGCCGGCGCAAGGATCAGTATCGCACCGAGTTCATTCAGGCGCTCAAACTTCTCGGCGAGGGCGCGGTGGCGCGCAAGGATTTCCGCTCGTCCTGGGCCGGCGCCACCGGCCTCACCCAGTTCCTGCCGTCCGAATACTACAAGCACGGCATCGATCTCGACGGCGACGGTCGTGTCGACATCTGGAATTCCGTGCCGGACGCGCTGGCGTCCGCCGCGCAGCAGCTCGTCAACAAGGGCTGGCAGGCGGGCGTGCGCTGGGCCTATGAGGTCAAGGCGCCCGCCAATGCCGATTGCACCATGGGCGTGCCCGAGGTGACGAAGCCGATCGCCGAGTGGCTGCGCGCCGGCTTTGTGCCGGTGCGCGGACAAAGGCTGAGTGCGGCCGAACAGGCGCAGCCGGCCTCGCTATTGCAGGTGGAGGGCATCTACGGCCCGTCGTTCCTCACGACGAAGAACTATTTCGTCATCAAGGAATACAATTTCTCCGATCTGTATGTGCTGTTCGTCGGCCATCTCGCTGACCGCATGACGAGCCCGCTACCGTTCGCAACCCCGTGGTCGGCCTCGACGCAGTTGCGCTCCGCCGATGTCGAGGCCATGCAGCGTCATTTGACGCGCATCGGTCTCTACAACGACAAGCTCGACGGCAAGGCGGGCATGCAGACCCGTGCGGCATTGGGCGCGTATCAGAAGTCGGCGGGCCTCAAGGTCGATTGCTGGCCGAGCGAAGCGGTGCTGCGTTCGATGAGCGCGGGCCGATAGTCACCCTCCCCCTCCAGGGGAGGGTGAGCAAACATCCGGATTTCTGTGGCGAAAACAAAAGGCCCGGCCGAGATATCGGCCGGGCCTTGATCAACACGCGCAGATCGCGCTGATGTCAGATCAGTGGCAGACCTCGACGCGGCGATAGCGCCAGTCGTAGCCATCCCAGAAGCGCTCGCGAACCATGCGGCACGCCGGATAGGGCGCCTCTTCCACATACACCGGACCGCCGTAAGCCGGGCGGCTGGAGGCGATCGCGCCACCGATGATCGCGCCGCCGAGCAAGCCGGCCGCCACACCTGCGGCAACGCCACGCTGTGCGCTCGCGGGCGTCGAGGCAAGCGAACCGGCAATCGTTGCGACCGCGACGAAGGCAGCAAATGTCTTCTTCATGTCCTGGGCTCTCCTGGAGTGACGCCTTCGGGCGCCGGGTTTAGGGGATGACTCACACGCTGTTTCGAACTGCCGCTCCGCTAAAAAAGCGCACATGGGTCAATCGAAAGTAAACGTCTTCAAACGGTCGTCGAAAAAAGCGGTCTTTTTCGGGCCGGAAATCGCATACACCCCGGAAAAGCACTGCCTTTTCCGGGGTGTCGGGTGCAATTTAATGAAGATGAACGGCAGCTCGAGCGTTTTCGAGCGAAGCGGCTCTAGTCGCAGACCCTGACGTTGCGGACCCGCCAGCCATAGCCATCCCAGAACCGCTGTCGCTGCCAGATGCAGGACTCGCCGTAGCCGGGATCGACGACATAGGCCGGGCCGCCATAACCGGGCTCATAGTAGCCCGGGCCGTAATAGTAGCCGTTCTGCGAAGCAATCGCGCCGCCGACAATGGCGCCGCCGATCAATCCGGCGGCGACGCCTGCCGCAACGCCGCGCTGCGCCTGGGCGGGAGCGGGAACAGCCACGGCCGAAACGGCCAACGCGGCGGCGGCGCCGAGCGCCATCAATGTCTTCTTCATGGCCTCACCTTTCTCGTGGAGCAAACGACGTTAAGTTCCGTCCCGGCAAAAGTTCCACATTTCGCTTGAATGATCAATGAACGGCCGCGCAGGGCGGGGGCGACGAAACGGGAAGTGAGGCAGGTCACGGTGCGAAGACACCGAAATGTTCTTCTTTTTCCTTGAACGCAGGACACGGCGACGAGGAGCGGAATCACGGTATTCATGCTGGCGGGCGCTGAGCGGAGGCGGCGGCAGCAGTGGCGGCGACTGATGCCGGAAACATCGGGAGATCAGCGCCCATTTGATCTACCGCAACACCGCCTTTTAGATTCATTCCAGTATTTCCCCGGCATCAGTTTGGAATTGCTTGAAAATGCGGCTTTTCCTTTTGCATCTCGCAGCTCTCTTCCATATCGATGAGCAGGCATCACCAAGGGTTCTACCGGTTTCATGATCGTCTGTTCCTGCAACGTCCTGAGCGACCACGATGTCCGTAATGCTGTGACTGCAGCTTCGGATCTGCCGCGAAATCCCAAGCAGATTTACGGGTGCCTCGGCTGCAGTGCCGAATGCGGCCGCTGCGCGCGCACCATCAAGACCATCATCGATGAAGCGCTCGGCGCCTGCGCCAAGGAGTGCTGCTCCGGTTGCCCACACACGCGCCAGGCCGCCAACGACGAGCCGGCGCAGGAAACCGCTCCGGCCTTCGCCCTCGCGGCCTGCTGAAATCCGTCTGAAATCCCTTCGAATTTCCCCGATTTCCCCGGTTCCCGCCGCATTTTTGCGCGGAACAGTTGCTCTTGGCTCCAAACTGATTTAGAAGCGTTCTAAATACAGTGTCAGGCCGTGTCGGCCTGAGGAAATTGGAGTGGACCCATGCAGGGCGATCCCAAGGTCATCGACTATCTCAACAAGGGCCTGCGCAGCGAGCTCACCGCGATCAACCAGTACTGGCTGCACTACCGGCTCCTGAACAATTGGGGCCTTTTGGATTTTGCCAAGGTCTGGCGCAAGGAATCCATCGAGGAGATGGAGCACGCAGACAAGTTCACCGACCGGATCCTGTTCCTCGACGGCTTTCCCAACATGCAGGTGCTCGATCCGCTCCGGATCGGCCAGAACGTCAGGGAAATCATCGAATGCGATCTCGCAACTGAGATGACCGCGCGCACGCTCTATCAGGAAGCGGCGACCTACTGCCATGGCGTGAAGGATTACGTCTCGCGCGACTTGTTCGAGACCGTGATGAAGGACGAGGAACATCACATCGACTTCCTCGAAACCCAGCTTGACCTGATCCAGCGCATCGGGCTTGAGCTCTACACCCAGAAGCACGTCGGCGGCCTCGAGAACGGGGACTGACTTTCATACCCTCCCCTTGGAGCGGGAGGGGCGGCTCGTATGAGCGAAGCGAATGCAAGACGGGGCGGGGTGACGGTCTCTCCACTCGGGGGCTGATCGAGCGGAGAGACCGTCACCCCACCCCGCCGCTCATTTCATGAGCGCCGACCCCCGAGCGAGCTTCGCTCGTCCGGACCCCTCCAGGGGGGTGATCAGGATCCTGCCGAGACAATCCTACAACTGCGTCTTGTAGCGCTCGTAGATCTCCGCCTGGCTTTCGCGCTCGCCAAGTCCGGTCTGGTCGTGGATCACTTCGCCGATGCTCGGCATCACCGAGCGTTCGACCTGCGTGGCCGCCCACAGTTTCGAGCGCATCAGCGCCTTGCCACAGTGGAAATAGGCTTCCCTCACGTCGATATGCAGCACCGCGCGCGGCGGCTTGCCGAATTCGATCATCGACGCCATCAGCTCCGGATCGACGGATAGCTTGCCCTTGCCGCCGACGCGCAGCGTCTCGTCGATCCCGGGCACGAAGAAGATCAACTGTACGAAGCCCGAGCCCTCGACGATGTTGCGAAAGCTGTCGATGCGGTTGTTGCCCGAGCGATCCGGCATCAAGAGCAGGTTCGGTCCCGCGACATGGACGAAGCCGGGATTGCCGCCACGCGGCGATGCATCGACGCTGCCGTCCGAACCTGAGGTGGCGAGCACACAGAACGGCGACATGCCGATGAATTTTTTCGCATGCGCGTCGATCTCCGGCCGCGCCTTGGCGACCACGCGCGGCGTGGGAGCGGGATAGATCGTGGCGAGGTCGCCAGGGGCAAGATCGGACAAGGGCGGCTCCTTTCGATTTTCCTTCAGATTATCATCCGCCGGTGCCACCGTCATCTTGGACTAGACCGCGTCCGCCGGCACGAAGCAGCTAATGATGATGCTGCCGCGGTGGTGCACGTACCACACCACGGCTTCGCCGACCGGGTTGCCCTGGTCGCGAATGACCGCGCGCTCGGGCACCTGCATCCATTGGCCCTCGATCGGCACCCAATAGGCCCCGTCGCGAACGTCGTAGCTGGTGCGATGCCCGTCCGACTCATCGCAGCATGGCACGCCGTTCGGCGCGATCACGCTCTTGAACCAGGCGCGGATATCCGGCGGCACGTGGTCGTACTGGCCCCTGTCGACAGCGAGTGCTGCGCCGGCCAGCACCGAAAGGCAGACGAGCAAGCCGAATGGCGCAAGCCTTCGCATCCGATCCTCCGCTGCGTTGCCTCTTCCTCGCGACGGCGCATGCCGCTCACGATTCGTAATCTGAGGACAATTCAAGCGGAGCCCGCTTGTCGATGCACGCTCAAATAATGAGCGATGTGAGCGAAGCAGACTTGATGCGGTGCGAAATCATGGCTTCTTGCGCGCGGATTGTGCCCTTTCCAAAGGCCCAGGCTTACATCGCCCGTTGCGGCGCGCTCTGCAGCAACTCCTGCAGCTCCTTCTTGTAGAACTTCGCATTGCCGGTGGTGAGATGGCCGCGCGTCTCGCTGGAGGCCGGGATCAGGAACAGGCGTCCGTTCTTGACGCGCTTCATCGCTGCCTCGGTGACGCCGGTTTCCGGCGGATTGCGCTCGTCGTCGGCGGCATTGATCAAGAGCAGCGTGGCCTCGATCTTCTCGAGCGAAGGCGCCGGATTGTAATCGTGCGAGGCTTCCCACTGGTAGATGAAGTCGTTGGCATCGGCGGTAACAGCGGTTGCCAGCCGGTCGTCGACCATCTTGTCGGCCTTCGCCGCCGTCGGCGCCAGCGCCTGATAGGCCAGCGTGCCGCCGCCGGTCGCAATGCCGAAGGCGTTGATGGCGTACTTCATCATGCGCGGCTGGGTGATGTAATTGCCGCGATTGTAATCGGGATCGTTCTTGATGGTCTCCAGCATCATCCGCCGCAGCATCCAGTTGCGCGCCGCCATCTCGGTCGGCTGCGAGGCCATCGGCACCAGCGCGTCCATGAAGTCAGGATATTTGCCGCCCCAGATCCAGGTGTGCATGCCGCCCATCGAATTGCCGATCACGAGCCGCACGTGCTTCACGCCGAGTCCTTCCGTGACCAGGCGATGCTGCGCGTCGACCATATCCTCGTAATTGTATTTCGGAAACGCCGTCTTCATGCCGTCGGAAGGCTTTGACGATTTGCCATGGCCGACGCTATCCGGAATGATGATGTAATATTTCGCGGCATCGAGCGGCTGGCCGGGGCCGAACAACTCCCCGCCGAATCCGGCCGTCAGCATGCTGGCCGCCGAGCCGCCCGAGCCGTGCAACACCAGCACGGGCTGACCGGTCGGCTCGCCGATCGTGGTGTAGTGCAACCGCAATTCCGGCATCGTCTCGCCAGTGTGGAATTTGAAATTCTTGGCGATCCAGTCGCCCTGCTTGGGTGCGGGATAATCGGCGGCGAAGGCGGTGATGGAGGTCAGGGCCAATGCGGCGGCCGAAAAGGCGGCGTGCGAAAAATTCATCATGGTCTCCCCAAAAACTGCGGCCGTCTTTGCGGACCGCTTGACAGGGGAACCTAGCACACCAGACCGCCGAACAATGCACTAACCTTCCACTTCGGTTTCCGGCCGGTCATTGCCGGCGGCGGTCTCCGACCGCCATTTTCCATCATCGGTTTCGTATTCGATCACCTCGGTGCGCCCGGGCACGCGCTGCTCGGCGGCCGCGCGCCGGGCGGCTGCCAGCGCCGTGGCGCGGTTCGGAAACGGCTCGGAAAACACGCCGTTGACGGTGTAGGCCCAGCCGCCGTCATGTTCGACGATCTTGTAGATCACGTGGGGCATCGGGAACTCGCTGCTTGCAGGTGCCGACAGGGGTGAACACGCCGCTAGTTTCATGACAGAATAAGCCTAGCCGTCGGATTTTGCACCGGCCGTTCGTCCTTGATCGAAGACCTCTGCAGAAGAGAGAACCATGTGCCGTAACATCAAGACCCTGTTCAATTTCGATCCCCCGGCCACGCACGCGGAGATCCATGCCTCCGCGCTGCAATTCGTGCGCAAGCTCTCCGGCTTCAATTCGCCCTCGCAGGCGAACGCCGAGGCGTTCAACCGCGCGGTTTCCGAAGTCTCCGACAGCGCGCGGCGTCTGCTCGCCTCGCTGCAGACCAACGCGCCGCCGCGCGACCGCGAGGTCGAGGCCGAGAAGGCGAGGGAGCGGTCGCGGGCGCGGTTCGGGTAGGGGCGTGGGCTCATCGACGCGAATGACATTTCGGAAGTCGCGTCGCCCTGCTGAACGCCGCGCGGACAGCCTCATTTGCCGGCCAGCCGCAGAGGATGCCCAATGGAATTCCCATCCACCATGATGCGCGGAAACCCACGATTGCAAAGCGAATGCGATCAGGAACGTGAAGATCGATCACTCGAAACTGAATAAACTTGAACTTCGTGTAGTATTCCGGCGAGACGGAGTAGCTAATCTGATCGTGTATCATGCCGAACAAGGCGGCGGCCGCAACTGCCGCAGGCAGGAACACAAGAAAGACGCCGATTTTCTTCACGGCCAAGGCTCTGCTTTTCAAGAATCGCAATCAATCACCTGCGCTTTCGGCCTGCGCCGGTTAATCACCGGTATAAGCGGTAGCGGTAGTGCCTGCATTGAATCCGAGCGTCTGGAATTGGCCCCTTTGAGACGTGCCTCCGGACTCTAAACATGTCTGCTTTTTGAGGTAGACCGGAAGTGGCCTGCGCGCCGTCAGAACGACGCAACTGACCCATGACGGACATGTACGTTCGACAAGCGGTCAACCCGTCGCTATATTCGACGCATGGCGTTGCAATACATTCGTATCGCTCGGTTCGGCGGCCCCGAGGTCCTAGAACTGGCGGAACAGCCGACAATTCCCCAGCCCGGCCATGGCGAGGTCCGCATCAAGGTGCTCGCTGCCGGCACCGGCTTCACCGATACCTTCATCCGGCGCGGCCGTTACCCAGACTTCAAGGGGCCACTGCCGTTCACCCCGGGTTACGACCTTGTCGGCGTCGTCGAAGAGGCCGGACCCGGCGTGCCTGCCCAGCTCACCGGACAGTTGGTTGCTGATCTCTGTGTCGTCGGTGGGTACGCACAGTATGCGATCCGCCCCGCGCGCTTTCTCGTGCCGGTCCCCGATGGCGTCGATCCCGCCGAAGCCGTGTGCATCCCGCTGGCCTATCTCACCGCCTACCAAATGCTCACCCGATACGGTCGCCTACCGCGCGGAGCAACTATCCTCGTAATTGGTGCCTCTGGCACGGTCGGCACGGCGCTACTCGATCTGGCGCGCCATCTCGGCCTGAAGGCGATTGGCACTTGCTCGGCGACCAACATGGCTGTGGTAGAGCGCTTCGGCGCAACGGCGATCGACTATCGCGCCGGCGACTTCGTCGCGGCTGTGCGCGGGCTCACCGCAGGGCGTGCGGGCGGGGTCGGCGTCGATGCAGCCTTCGATGCGATTGGCGGCGCGCATTTCGCGCGGTCATTCGCTTGCCTCGCACCCGGCGGCCTACTCGTCGGCTACGGTGCCCAGACAATGGCAGTTGGCGGCGCAGGCTTGGCGTCAGCGGCACTCGGTTTGGCGCGGCTCAAACTGTGGAACGCATTGAGCGGTCTGTTTGGCGGCCGTCACGCCGTGTTCTACAACATCACCTCACGCCGATCAGCGCACCCAGAAGATTTCAAAGCTGACATGGTCACGCTGTTCGACCTACTTCGCGACCGCGCTATCCATCCCGTAGTTATCGACCGTCTGCCTCTCGCGGCCGCGCGCGAGGCCCACACCCGCATCGATGCCGGCGGACTCGGCGGTAAGATCGTGCTTCTACCCTGGCCCCAAGGCGTGATTTCAGGATGATCGCCTTTGAGACTTTCTCGTCTGCAAGTGCCAAGGTCTGGAATTGGCCCTTTTGAGACATGCCGACCGGCCCTGGCGATGTCCGTTCACCGGGGTACACCGGAAGTCTTCGTCAGACGGTGAAAACGACGCTTTTGACCCATTGCGGTCTTCGCTCCAGCAGACCTAATGGCAAGGGCTACGATTAGGCTGCCTCAGTTGGCGCCCTATGGTGGCGTGTAAGGAGCAGGCGTGAACAAGCAGGCCTCTTCCGCTCCTCCTTTGAGACGACAGTCCCAAAACTTCTCGACCATGATGCCCGCAATGATGATGGACAGCACTACCAGGCAAAACACCGCCAGCCGATTATCTGCTTTCATTCTCTCGCCTCACTTAGCGGCACGTCTATAGACCCGACCCCTGTAGATGCGGTTACTGCATGTTCGCTTATTGGCCCTTTCGGACCTCACGCGATGTCCGATGTGAGTCCGGAGCGCGCATCAAAGCGGAAGTCCGCCAACCACTCTGGATTTTGTGGGTTCATAGCCTCGACGCAGCGTGACGCTGCTCACGGTGCGGCGAGGTCGCAGCGCTCATGGTGCCATCCATCGCCAGCCATCGGAGGGGTATCATGGATCAGGCAACGCGGTTGAAGCTCGGCGCCATCTTCTTCACGATCTTCTGGGTCGGCGGAATGTTGTGGTGGAGCGGCGAGTATCATCCCGCCAATATCATCATTCTCTCGGTTTGCGGCGCGCTGGCCGGCTATTTCTGGTACCGCGCGATGCATTGGTCGTTCCGCCGCATGCGGCTCTTGCCGCACGATTGATGCCTGCGCGGCAGAGAGACGCTAGTTCGCATCCCACTTCACCGGAAGATTGAGCAACCCCCGAAACGCCCACCCGCCGATCCGCACTGGTTCGCGCTCGTCCAGCCGCAGGCCTTGCAGCCGCGCGAACAGGCCCGGCAACGCCACGTCGGCCACCATGGCGCGCGAGGCGAACGCGCCGGCGCAATAATGCGGGCCGGCGCCGAAGGCGATGCTTTTTTGCGTATCGCGCGTGATGTCGAAACGGTCGGGGTGGTTGAAACAGGCCTCGTCGCGGTTGGCCGATCCGAACATGAAGAACACGCGGTCCTCCGGTTCGAAGTCGACGCCGTGATACGTCCACGGTTTTGCGACGCGGCGCGGCGACATCTGGATCGGCGCGATCCAGCGCGCATACTCCTCGAACACGTCGATCCACTTTGCTTTTCCCTCGCGCACCAGCGCGAGTTGATCGGGATGCGTCAGCAAGGCCCAGGTCGCGCCTGATATCGCATCGCGCGGCTCGTTCTGGCCGCCGGAGATCGCGAGCTTGATGTTGGCGCGGATGCTCTCCATGTTCTGGCCTGATGCCAGCAGCACGCTCAGGATCGAGGTGTTGGGGTGTTTCTTCACCACCGGAATCATGTCGTCGATCGCAGCATCAATGCCGGCGGTCGCGGCATGGCAGCGCGCCTCGACCTCCTTGTTGCCGGTATAGTTGGCGATGCCATCGATCATCGCCTGCGACCATGCGTCCATGTCCTGGTAGCGCATGTTGGTCAGCCCGGTGACGTCTTTTAAGCATTCGGCCGACAGCGGCAGCGCGAACGCCTTGCAGAGATCGGCGGAGCCTTGCGGCACGAGCTCATCAAGGATGCGGTCGGCATGGGCTTGGAATTGCCGGATCCAGGTATCGCGCACCGTGCGCGGCGAGACGGCGGGAAACATCGCCTGCCGCTCCGTCATGTGCGCTTCGCCGTCCTTGCGCATCATGTTGTGGCCCATCAGCACGTTCATCAGCCCGTTCGGCTGATGCGAGGAGAACACGTCGATGCGCTTCTCCTGGGTAAAGATGTCGTCGCGCCGGGTGAACACGGTCGAGCCGAGCTGCGGCACGAACGCGATCGGCGTCTCTTTCCGCATCTTCGCCAGCGCGGGATAGGGATCGGCCCAGAAGGCGGGGACGTCGATGTCGAAATGCGGGGCATTGGACATGATGACCTCACACCGCCCGATAGCCGCCGTCGACCATCACGATCGATCCGGAGACGTAAGCCGACAGATCGGACGCCAGGAAGATCGCGGGGCCGACGATGTCCTCCGCGGTGCCGGCACGTCCCAGCGGCGTGTGATCCATGAAGGTCTTCACCAGTTCCGGATTGTTGGCGCGGGCATTGGCGTTCAGTGGCGTTGCGATGAAGCCGGGGCCGATTGCATTGACGCGGACGCCTTCCTTGCCGAGTTCGGCGGCGAGCGCCTTGGTGAAGCCGAGCACGCCGTGCTTGGAGGCGGTGTAGGCCGGCGAGCTCGGCGTGCGCACATGCACAAAGGACTGGATCGAGCCGATGTTGACGATGCGCCCCTTGCTCGCGCGCAAGGGATCGAGAAAGGCATGCGTCACGTTGAAGACGCCGGTGAGGTTGATCGCGATGATGTCTTCCCAGTCGCTGATCACGGCCTCTGCCGCGCCCAGCATGCCGTTGCGGCGGACGATGCCGGCATTGTTGACGAGGACCGAGACCTGGCCGACCTTATCGGCGATCTGCTTCGCCATCGCGACGCAATCCTCGCGTTTGCTGACGTCGAGCGCAAAGCTGTCCGCATTGCCGCCGGCGTCGCGGATTTCCTTTGCCGCTTCTGCTACCGCGTTCTCGTCCCTGTCGAGCAGCACGACCCGCGCGCCCTCCCGTGCATAGCCGCTCGCAATCGCGCGCCCGATACCGGAACCTGCGCCGGTAATGACGGCGATGTGATTTTGGAGAAGGGGCATGGCGCGTTTCCTCTTGCTTGGTTTTGCCAGAGGATAGCAAGCGCGCCCGCTTGTACAAGAGGGACGATTTCGTAGGGTGGGCAAAGCGACAGCGTGCCCACCATCGCGAAGACATAAGAAAGGTGGGCACGGCGCTGCGCGCCTTTGCCCACCCTACATATGTCGGTTACAATTTGCTCCGGTCGGCAGCGTGGCGATGCTGACGGTCGGAGTTGAAGGAGGCCAGGCATGACGCAAACGGCAACCGGATGGCACGCCTCACGCCGGCGCGATGGCGCGAGCGCCGTGCTGACGATGCTCTGCGCGCTGGCCGCATTGTCGCTTGCATCGAGCGGATCGCCGGCCGCCGCGCCAATCGCGGTCGCGGTAGCGGATTTCGATTATTTCGATACTTCCGGCGAGGTCACGGACCAGAGCGCTGAGCATCAGGCGCGAGTGGCGTCGTTTGCCGCGTTGCTGCGCGATAATCTCGCGGCGCAGGGCGGTTATCGCGTGGTGCCGATCGAATGCCCAGATCACCCCTGCACCGCCACCAGCATGTCGCAGGACGTCTTCATCGCCGCCGCGCGCAAGGCCGGCGCGCGACTCGTGGTCTATGGCGGCATCCGCAAGATGAGCACGCTGGTGCAATGGGGCGAAATCCAGTTGCTCGACGTCGAAGCCGAGAAACTGTTGATGCGGCGAACGGTGACGTTCCGCGGCGACAACGATGCCGCCTATCGCCATGCCGCCGATTTCGTCGGCAATACACTGAAGGAATCCATGCCGAAGCCGTGAGATGTTCCGTAGGGCGGATTGGCGTAGCGTAATCCGCCGACCTTGCCGTGAATGGCGGATTACGCTTCGCTAGTCGCCCTACGCTTTCTACGCCTTCGTCAGTGAGGCAACAGCTTCGATCTCGATCAGCATCTTCGGGTCGGGCAGCGCCTGCACCACGCAGGTGGTGCGGGCGGGGTAGGGCGCCGGCCCGAACGCCGACGCATACAGCACGTTCATCGTGGCGACGTCGGATGCGCGCGTCAGCAGCACGTTGACCTTGACCAGATCGCGAAACGTCGCGCCGGCCTCGTCGAGCACGCGCTTGATATTGGCGACAACGAAGCCGAACTGCGCCTCGAAACCATCCGCCAGCGCGCCCTTGTCGTCAAAACCCGGAATGCCCGAGATGAACAGCAGGTCGCCGGTGCGCGTGGCAAAGGATAGCGGCGGGGCCTTGACGCCGGCGGGTGGCGCAAAATGCTGGATCGGGGGCATGGGACACCTCGTGGATGGTTCGGTGCCTTGAAGCCTAGCGCGCCGCTGCCTCGCTGGAAAGGCAGCGGCGCACGCGCTTCACGACCCGCCGATAGGTTTGACGGTCCCGCCCGTCTGGGAAATTCACCCGACACGAAATAGCGGGTTACGCTTGCTGTGACAGTAATGCAGTTCACAGGTCCGCAATTTTTTGTTCGTGCAATCGTGATGAAATTGTGTCGCGCATACGGCGCGGGTCGGCACAGAGCGCGTCGCGCAGGGCCTGAATATGCTTTGCCCCTTGCGCCGATTGGCTACAATCCGATAGTTGCGACTCAATCTGCAACGCAAACCCCGCCTGACACTTTTCCGATTTGCAAGACCTCCGGAGATACGATCCATGAACATGCCATCCGCCGTTCGCGCCACCGTGCTCGCGTTTGCGGCCTTCGCCGGCGTCACGCTGTCCTCCGCCGCGCATGCCGACGAAGGTTTCGTGCAGCTCACGATCTACAAGGCAGGATGGATCATCGGCGGCTCCGGCGGCAGCGGTGTTCTGAATTTTCACGGGCGACGCTATCCGCTGTCGACCGGCGGGCTCGACTACGGCCTGGTGTTCGGCGGATCGAAGACCGTGCTGCGCGGCCGCGTCAGCAACATCTGGCGCCCCTCCGATGTCGCGGGCGTCTACGGCGCCGCCGGCGCGGGCCTGGCGGTCGGCCGCGGCGCGCGCGCGATTGTGCTCACCAACCAGAAGGGCGCGGTGCTGGAATTGACCGGGCACCAGGTCGGCTTGATGGCGAACGCCGATCTCAGCGGATTAGCGATCACGATGCGGTAGCACTTGTACGGTGGGCACGTCGCTTCGCGACTTTGCCCACCCTACAGCAGAGACGCGGAGCCTTGCGATGAACCGCGAACAGGTGATCGCCGCATACACCGCGCCGGGCCGCCACTACCACAACCTCACGCATATCGAAGACTGCCTCGCTGCGCTCGCGCGCGTTGACAATCTTTCGGAGCGCGAGCGCGAAATCCTGACCGAGGCGATCTGGTGGCACGATGTCGTTTACGACCCGACCCGCTCGGACAATGAAGAGCTCAGCGCGCGGCTGGCCGAGCAGCACGTCCGCGAGGACATCGGAGCGGAAGTAGCCCGCCTGATCCGCCTGACAAAGACACACGACGTCCAGGGCGACGATCGCCTGGGCGCCATTTTGATCTCGATCGACCTCAGCATTCTCGGCGCGGAGCCCGCGCGCTACGACGCTTACGCTGCCGCGATCCGGCAGGAGTTCATCCACGTGCCGGACGCTGACTATCGCGCCGGCCGCGCTCATGTGCTCGGCCAGTTCGCCGCGCGGCCAGTGATCTTTCCCGATCCGGCCTTTGCCGCAAGATATGACGGCCAAGCCCGCGAAAACCTTGCGCGCGAGCTAGCCGCTTTGCGCTGACGATTACCTCACCCCGAGAAAATCGCGCTTGCCGATCTCGACGCCGTTATGGCGCAAAATGCCGTGCGCGGTGGCGGCGTGGAAGTAAAAATTCGGGAATGCGAAATTGACGAGATATTGCTGGCCCTTCATCGTCATGGTGTTGCTGGGGCCGATCGGGAAGGTCACTTCGCGCGTCTCGCCGCCCTCGAACTGCGCCGGCTTGAATGCCTTCACATAATCGGTCGTTTTCGCGATCCGCTGCTGCAATTCCTCAAAGCTCTTTTCGGTGTCGGGTATGGACGGCACTTCGTTGCCGGTCAGCCGGGCGCAGGTCTTCGCGGCAAAATCGCAGGCAGTCTGCACCTGGCGTGTCAGCGGATACATGTCCGGGTAAAGCCTGGCATTGAGCAGCACTTCGGGCTGAATGTTCTTTGCCTTGCAATGCGCTTCCGCCTTGCCGAGCAGGCCGGAAAGGCTGCCGAGAATCTGCAGGAAGGCGGGCACGGTTAGGTCGTGGAAAGACATGCGATGCTCTTTTCGTGATGTGGAAATTCATCTCAAGAGGATGAGGTGCTGCTCGAGATGGGAAGCGCCCTAGGAAATGCAACTCGGGCAGGATGCTGATGCAGCGAAATATTCCGAACGCGCGTGACGCTGCTGAAGCTCGCCCCGCTTGCGGAGAGAGGTCGGATCGCATCGTCAGATGCGATCCGGGTGAGGGGTACAGGTCTCTCGGATAGATTTCGCTCGCGGATCGAGCCCCTCACCCCAACCCTCTCCCCGCGAAGAGCGGGGAGAGGGAGAAGAGCTACCGCGCCGCCGGCATCACCAGGCCGGCGGGCTGCGCCTGGACGCTGGGGCCGCGCATCCGCGCCAAGAGCTCCGCCGTCGGCCAGGAATCCGCCGGCAGGCCGTATTTGATCTGCATCGCCTTCACCGCCGTGCGGCTCAACTGTCCCATCACGCCGTCGACCTTGCCGACATTGTAGCCGGCGCGCACCAGGAGTTGCTGCAGCTCTTTCAGTTCGTTGAGCGGCAGTTGTGCGACCGGCGCCGATGGCTGCCGCATTGGCGGGGCGCCGGCGATGCGGCTGGCGAGATAGGCGGCGGTGGTCGAATAGATCAGCGAGTTGTTCCACTCGGTATAGGCGGCGAAATTCGCATAGGCCAGGAACGCCGGTCCGGTGCGGCCCATCGGCAAGAGCAGCGAGGCCGGCAGGTCGTCGTTCGGCAGCGGCCGGCCGTCGGGATAGGTGACGCCGAGCTGCGCGAATTTTGCGCGCGGCAGCTTTGTCGTGAGGTCAGCCTGCTCCCACGGAAAGTTCTGCGGCGCGCGCACTTCTTGCAGCCACGGCTCGCCGCGCCGCCATTTCAAACCGTTGGCGATATAGTTCGCGGTCGAGCCGATCACGTCGGACGCGCTGCGCAACAGGTTGCGGCGGCCGTCGCCGTCATAGTCCACCGCGTAGCTGAAGTAGTGCGTCGCCAGGAACTGCGTCTGCCCGAGTTCGCCGGCCCATGCGCCGATCATCTCGCTTGCCGTCAGATCGCCGCGTTCGATGATCCTCAGCGCGGCGATGGTTTCCTTGCTGAACATCTCGGAGCGGCGGCAGTCGTAGGCCAGCGACACCAGCGAGCGCAGCGTATGCAGATTGCCTAGCTCGGCGCCAAAACTGCTCTCCAGCCCCCAGAACGCAGCGATCACGGCCGGCGGCACGCCATATTCCTTCTCGGCGCGGTTGAACGCGGCCGCATGCATCCGGATTCGCGCCTGCGCATTTTTCGCCGCGCCATCGGACGCCCTGTTCCGTGCGAACTCGGTGAACACTTGGCCAAACACGCGCTGGCCGCGGTCGCGGTTGACGATGCCCTGGTCATAGACGAGGTAGGGCGCCGCTTCGGCCAACGTGCGCTGCGACACGCCCTCCGCGGCGGCCTGCTGCTTGAGGTCGGCCAGGAAGCGGTCGAACGACAGGCCGTTGTGGCAAGCCGCGCCGCGGGGTGCGCGCGGAGCGGCGGCCGGCGGCTGCTGACCGGGTGCCGGTGCGACCACAGGTCTCGGTGCGGAACGGACAGGCGAGGGAGCCGTTTGGGCGATGGCGGGGGATGAAAGTGTCAGGGACGCCGTGGCAGCAACGAGGAATCTGAAAAGCGGCATCCATCCCCCACAAAAATCGTGAATCCGAAGCCCGGGTTTTAGACCGGCTGACTGCATTAGCCAACGGTGCCAGCCCCGTCATTACAATGACGGCGGATGGGACTCTGCCCAAGCGATCCCCGCCTCGGCGCAATCGGCCGCGCAAGCCCCGTCATGCGCATAGGAGCCTGCCGTATCAACCTGATCTCGCAGGCTGTTCCAACCGCTTTTCCCCGTGTAGGCTTGCGGTCTGCCCGACTTTTGAAGGTGAGCCGACAATCACCGGGGCGGGCGGAACGAGGGAGATGGCGGAAGACCATGACGGAACTCCGATATTTGGCGCCTGATACGCTTGACGAAGCGGTCGGTGCATTTGCGAAAGCCGGCAGCGCCGCGCGCATCCTGGCCGGCGGCACCGATCTTCTGGTGCAAATGCGATCGGGCGTGCTCAAGCCGGGCGTGATCGTCGACATCAAGAAAATCCCCGAGATGACGGCAATCGAACAGACCGCCGATGGCGGCTTTCGCATTGGCGCCGCGGTCTCCGGCATGGCGCTCGCCGAACACCGGAATTTCGGCAAGGTCTGGCCTGGCGTGCTCGAAGCGGTCAACCTGATCGGTTCCAAGCAGGTGCAGGGCCGCGCCTCCGCCGGCGGCAATCTCTGCAACGGCTCGCCCGCCGGCGACAGCGTGCCCGCGATGGTCGCGGCCGGCGCCACCGTCACCGTGCAGGGCCCGGATGGCCGCCGCGAGATGAAGGTGGAGGACGTCCCCGCCGGCCCCGGCCGCACCAACTTAAAGCCCGGCGAGATCCTCGTCAGCTTCACGCTGCCGCCGCGCCCGCCCGGATCGAGCGATGCTTACTTGCGCATGATACCGCGCACCGAAATGGACATCGCCGTGGTCGGCTGCGGTGTCAGCCTCACCATGAAGGACGGCATCGTCACATCAGCCCGCGTCGGCTTGGGGGCGGTGGCGCCGACCGTGCTGCTGGTGGAAGACGCTGCGAAAGCGCTGATCGGCTCAAAGCTCGACGACGCCGCGCTGGCGAAGGCAGCCAGCGCCTGCTCCGCCGCCTGCCGCCCGATCGACGACAAGCGCGGCACCATCGCCTATCGCATCAAGGTGGCCGGCGTGCTGCTCAAGCGCACCGCCGCGATCGCCGCCCAACGCGCGCAAGGAAAGTAATTCATGGCTAAAGTTCACGTCACGACCACCATCAACGGCGAGCCGATGGAATTTCTGTGCGAGCCCAGCGATACCATGCTCGACGCGCTACGCGGGCCGCTTGCCCTGACCGGCTCCAAGGAAGGCTGCGCCTCAGGCGATTGCGGCGCCTGCTCGATCACGATTGACGATCGGCTGGTCTGCTCCTGCCTGATGCTCGCGGTCGAATCCGAGGGCCACGACATCAGGACCATCGAGGGCCTGGCGCAGGGCGAGAAATTGCATCCGCTGCAGCAAAAATTTCTCGAAATGGCCGCGCTTCAGTGCGGCATATGCACGTCGGGCATGCTGGTCGCGTCCGACGCGCTCCTCAAGAAAAACCCGGACCCGAGTGAAGAGGAAGTCCGCTTCTGGCTCGCCGGCAATCTCTGCCGGTGCACCGGCTATGACAAGATCGTCCGCGCGGTAATGGAAACCGCTGCCGAAATGCGCGCGCACTAATTCTCGGGAGACAGCCCCATGAACCTCGTCACCAACAACAAATGGATCGGCCAGCGCACCATCCGTCCCGACGGCATGGACAAGGTCACCGGCCGCGCCCAGTTTGCCGCCGACACCACCATGCCCGGCATGATCTGGGGCAAGGTTTTGCGCAGCCCGCATCCGCATGCGCGCATCAAATCGATCGACACCTCCAAGGCCGAGAAACTGCCGGGGGTGAAGGCCGTCGTTACTTCAAAAGACATCGTCGATTTCCCGATCGAGAAGGGCGCTGTCATGCTGGGCATCCAGGACATGCGCTGGATGTGCCGCAACGTGATGGCGCGCGACAAGGCGCTGTTCCCGGGACACCCCATCGCCGCCGTCGCCGCGACCACGGAAGCGATCGCCGAGGAAGCCTGCAAGCTGATCGAGGTCGATTACGAGGTGTTGCCGTGGTCGATCGAGATTGACGATGCGCTCAAGCCCGATGCGCCTGTTCTGCACGAGTTCAACAAGTTCGACGGCAAGCCCTCCAACATCGTCGGCCGCCTCGAGCACAAGAAGGGCGACATCGCGGAAGGCTTCAAGAAGGCCGACCTCGTCATCGAGCGCACCTTCACCACGCGCCCGGTGCACCAGGGCTATATCGAGCCGCATGCCTGCCTGATTTCGGTGGCGCCAGACGGCAAGACCACGATCTGGAGCTCCAGCCAGGGCCAGTTCATGGTGCGCGCGATGACGGCCTATCTCACCGGCATCCCGCAGAGTGACATCCGCGCCATCCCCGCCGAGATCGGCGGCGGCTTTGGCGGCAAGACCATCGTCTATCTCGAACCGCTCGCGACGCTGCTTGCGAAAAAATCCGGCCGCCCGGTGAAGATGGTGATGACGCGCGAGGAAGTGATGCGCGCGACCGGCCCGACCTCAGGCTCGAAAAGCACGGTGAAGATCGGCGCCACCAAGGACGGCAAGATCGTCGCCGCGCATGGCACCTTCTACCTGCAGGCCGGCGCCTTCCCGGGTTCGCCGATCCGCGGCGCCGCGGGCTGCAGCTTCACGCCCTATGACATTCCGAACCTGCTCTCGGAAGGCTACGACGTCTGCTCCAACCGCTCCAAGGTCGCGGCCTATCGCGCGCCGGGCGCGCCGATCGGCGCCTATGCGGTGGAATGCGTGCTCGACGAAGTCGCCGAAGCGCTGAAGATGGACCCGCTCGACTTCCGCCTGAACAACGCCGCGAAGGAAGGCACCAAGGCCGCGCACGGCCCGGTGTTCCCGCGCATCGGCTATGTCGAGACGGTGGAAGCGGCTAAAGCCTCGCCGCATTACGCCGCGCCGCTCGGCGACGGCAACGGCAAGCTGCAAGGAAAACTACGAGGCAGGGGCGTCGCTTCCGGCTTCTGGTTCAACGCCGGCGGCGAATCTTCCGCGCAGGTCAACATCACCGAAGACGGCAACGTCGTCGTCACCACCGGGCATCCGGACATTGGCGGTTCGCGCGCCGGCATCGCCAACATCTGCGCCGAGTTGCTCGGCATCGACTACCGCCGCGTCTCCGTCATCATCGGCGACACGCAGACGGTCGGTTTCTCCAACTTGACCGGCGGCAGCCGCGTGCTGTTCGCCTCGTCGATGGTGGTGACGCAGTCGACGGAGAAGATCATCCAGACGCTGCGCGAGCGCGCGGCGAAGATCTGGGAGATCGATCCCGAAGCGGTGAAGTGGGAGAACGGCGCGGCCCATCCGGCGAGCCCGAACGCCGGCCAGTTCGAGCCGCTGACGCTGGAAGAGCTCGCCGAGAAAGCACCTGCGATGGGCGGCCCCATCGGGGCCGGCGTGCAGCTCAACACCCAAGGCGCCGACGGCGGTTTCGGCACGCATGTCTGCGACGTCGAGGTCGACGTCGATCTCGGCATCGCGCGCGTGATCCGCTACACCGCCGTGCAGGATGTCGGCCGCGCCATCCACCCCGGCTATGTCGAGGGCCAGCTCCAGGGCGGCGTCGCGCAAGGCATCGGCTGGGCGCTGAACGAGGAATACATCTACACGAAAGAGGGCAAGGTCGATAACCCCGGCTTCCTCGACTACCGCATGCCGGTCTGCTCCGACCTGCCGATGATCGACTGCATCATGGTCGAGATCCCGAACCCGAAACACCCGCAAGGCGTCAAGGGCGTCGGCGAAGTGCCGCTGGTGCCTGTGATGGCCGCGGTGGCGAACGCGATCTACAACGCGCTGGGCAAACGCTTCTACGCGTTGCCGATGTCGCCGCCGAAGGTGCTGGAGGTGCTGGAAGCGCCGACGCAGCAGGCGGCGGAGTAGGGAGGCCGTATCGCCGAGCCGTCATTGCGAGCGAAGCGAAGCAATCCATAGCGCGGCAAATGGAGATATGGATTGCTTCGGTCGCTTCGCTCCTCGCAATGACGGGCGTGCGTAGATGCCCGGATGAGCGAAGCAATATCCGGGACCTTCACTATCGTTCTCCGCATATCGCTGCGCTCATGCGGGCTACTGGCTGGCAACGCAAATGAGCGACGTACTTCCCTATCGCGCCATGGCGTACAACAACGCCTGGGCAAACCATCGGCTGCTCACAGCCTGCCTCGGGCTGTCGCAGGATGAATTCACCGCGAAGCGAACCGGCTTCTTCCCAAGCCTGCGCGCCACGCTCAATCACATCCTGATCATCGACCATTTTTACGTCGATGCGATGGAAGGCGGCACGCTCGGCCCGGCCGCCTGGGCGGATCAGGAACCTTGCGCAACGGTCGCCACGCTGAAGGAAGCACAGGCCGCAGTCGATCAACGTTTGCTCACGGTCGTCGAAGCGCTGGACGGCGCGGGCTTGCAGCGTATCGTCTCCGTGCATCGCGGCACCTCCATCCAGCGCGAACGGATGGACCGCTTGCTGCTGCATCTGTTCCAGCACCAGGTGCATCATCGCGGCCAGGCCCACGCCATGCTCTCGGGCACCTCGGTGAGCCCGCCGCAACTCGACGAGTTCTTCTCGGCAGGTGAAGCGCCGTTGCGGGCGACGGAATTCGCGGAGCTGGGTTGGACGGAGGAGCGGATCTGGGGCGGGCCCAGACCGGCAGACCATCGGGGAGAATCAGCGAATGGATAAGCAGCCAGTCTACTCCGAGAAGGATATCCAGATCGTAGCTAACGCCGTCACCTGCATCCGAGAACGGCCAGAGATGTTCGTTGGCAGTGACCCAACCGGCGCGCGTCTTGCGGCGCGTGTCGTCGAATATCTGCTTCTGCTGGACTCCGGGCCGGTCCAGATCGCGAGAAATGGTTCGTGGTATTTGATATCCGCGGCAAGGGACTGGCTGATGTCCGAGGACGGTATTGTGTCGTTCGAGTCGTTCCACCGCTTGGTGCCGATGCCAAGTGGCGGAATGTTCCACGATCGGGCCGAGGTCTTTCTAACCGCGCTGGCCGACGTAGTCGTAACGTCGGGAATCGACGGGACTACCTGGATCAGCGGTGAACCGGGTAATTGGAAACTGCCGGGCGATGTTTCTCTGCCTCCGCAGAACGGTCGCGTGGTTGCTTTTCACTTCGAGAAAGCTTAGGTCGCGGACCGATCCGGGCTGCGCGCCGAATTCGAAAGCCATCATGACCGATCAGAACGCACCCACCACTTCTCCCTTCCAATCCATCCGCGCGATCGACTACACCGTGATCTTCGTGCGCGACATGGCGGCGATGCGCCGCTTCTATGAGGACGTCCTTCGCTTATCCCTGACGCGCGAATTGTCGGCGGGCTGGATCGAATACCAGATCGGCGGCAACACGCTCGCTCTGGCCCGGCCGAGCCGGACGGCGAAGGATGCGCCGACGCCCACAGGCAGCGCGTCGCTGCAGCTCGCTTTCAAGGTTGGCGCACATGACGTCGATCGCTGTGCCGACGAGCTGGTGCGGCACGGCGTCGATCTGCTCGAGCCGCCGACCAACCAGCCGTTCGGCCATCGCACGCTATTCTTCAGGGACCCGGATGGAAACCTGCTGGAGGTGTATGCGGAGATTTGATGCGCTCTCCGTCATGGCCGGGCTTGTCCCGGCCATCCACGATTTGACTATCTCGATCGCGAGCAAAGACGTGGATGCCCGGGACAAGCCCGGGCATGACGATGGAGAGAGTAGGGCGTAGTGCTCTAATTCAGCGTCAGCCACACCAAATTGACGTCGCGGTGGCAGGTGTTGCAGTGCGCCGGCTGGTTAAAAGTGTTGGCGAGCTGCCATTCCTGCGCTTCGTTGCTCCATTGCGCCGTGGCGTGGCAGATGATGTCGTCGGAACCGCAGGCGTCGCAGACCGGCGTGGAACGGGCGGCGCGATTGACGACCTTACGCTCGATCGGCTGCGGCCGCTCCGGCGCAAGCCGGTCCTGGACGATTTCGAACGGGTTCATCAGCTTGACGCGTCGCAACATTGGCCCTGCATCCATCCGCGAGTTCTGAGAATCGCTACTTTTAAACTAGCGAATCGGCTTGGCCGTTCCATCGCAAAATTGCGGAATACCCACGTTTTAAATGTGATCGTCACCAGCGGGACACAGAAGCGGCTTGCCGGCGGGAGAAAGCGGTCCATTGATGTATCGCACTGCGCCAAAGACACGAGAGGACCTATAGAAAGATCGAACCTGTGGACATGCGCACGCGAAACGGCCCGGCATCGATGCCGGGCCGCGCTGTTGGAGAATTAGTACTTCTTCGCACCCGCTCCGGTGGTCGTGCCGGGTGCGCTTTCCGGTGCCCCCTTCGCGGTCGAAGCCTTGCTCTTCTTCATCTTCTGTTCCGACGTCTTCTGCATCTTCTTCTGTGCCGACGAGTACTCAGAGGAATCCGAGGATTTCATCTTGTCGCTCTGCGCAAACGCCGAGGTTGCGACCAGCAGGGCGGCGGTCGCGGCAATCAATGGTTTCAGCATTGGTCTCTCCTTCGTGTCGTTGGACGAAATGCAACGTCCTGGATGCAGCGATGTTCCGGTTTTTCCCGATGGACCGACCCGCGATGTAATGCTGATGAACAGTCCTTCATCTTCGCGCCGAAATTTCGTGCTCAGGTGGCCCAGGTCGCAGGCCGGATTGGCGACAGCATCATCCGCCGCATGCCTTTTAGTTTGGTGGCTGACGCTGCCGCTAATCAACCCCACGGGCATTGCGCGCAAACAAAAAGTTTCTCAATCATTTCAAGCTGATTTGCCCGGTCCAGTCCTGCGCGAAAAAAGAAACCTGTTCTCGCGCGACCCAAATCAGTCCTACAACTCCCGCCATCCCGGCCCGCAAGAGGGGCGTTGGCCATCGTCACGAACGTTGGGCCGGGCTGCGCTGGACGCGAAAGCGCCGGGCGCGTGATCGGAATCGCAGGGCGGGCTTCCCGTGAGCGATGCCAGCGCGCCAGACGAACGGCGTTTCCTTCGCCTTCGCTTAAGAGCTCGACGGGCGAGTACCAGGCCTGGCGAAGCATCGGCGAAGGCGGGTCGCGTACGGCGAAACCGTGTGGTCCTGGCACCCGTGGCTGGTGTCAAGCCGGCGGAGGTTTGCAAAGCTCAACCGGGCGATGCGAGCCGCCAATTCGCCGGCGACGGAGGCAAGAGGAATTCGTCTCCGGGGAGAGCTCGGCATAAGCCGTCAAACCATTGCGCAGGGAAGGCCGGTTGTTTCGGCTGATACCTGTATGCTCGTGTGCGTTTCTTTAGCGCTTATTGCACACGAGACCGCGGGTGCCAGCCAGCACCCGGCCTTCCCTGCACCCTCTGATTTTTAGGGGGGTGAAGAATTCAAGCACAACTCGGGCGCAACGCGCCGCGAGGATGCGAGCGCATATCTATCCGTCGTCCCTGCGAACGCAGGGGACCCATAACCACAAATGTTCATGTTCTGCCAGGCCGTGGCTACAGCGCCTCTCACAACGTCCGCCGGTGGCTATGGGTCCCTGCGAACGCACTAGGGCATCTACACGCTTGCCGGGCCATATACGAGGAGTTGGAAGCGAGCCATTCCCATGTGGAAGGTGATTGGTCCAGGTGGGCGATGAGAGGCGTAACCGGTCCATCCGCCGAGCTTTGCGATGATCCATGCCGCCCAGGCGACAGTGTTGGGGCGATGGTGGTTCTTCTGGAGCTCGGTGCGGCCTTTCAGGGTTTTGTTGATGGCCTTGAGCGCTTCGATCTCGTCCGGCGTGAACACAAATTCGACCTGCAATTGTTCGCCGCCATTGCGGGCTTGAACGAGCTGGATGACGATACATGCTACTCTGGTGGCGATCGCCACGAGTTTGATCAGGCCTTCAGCGCTGTCGAGCTGACTATCCTCGATGCGCAGACCCTGGCTCTTCAGCGAGCGAAAGAGCTGTTCGATGATCCAGCGCTGCTTGTACCAGGAGACGATCCGCCAGGCATCGGCGGCGGTGACGACCGGATGAGTGGTCAGGAGCAACCAATGAATGGGCTTGGCGCTCTTCGGGGGGTGCAACTCGACGACCTCCACGAAGCTGACTTTGACGCCCTGTGGCAGGTCTTTCACGCCGGGGCGCTGCGGTCGTTTGAGCACAACGGTTCCGAGGCGCATGGAGAGGTGGGCCTGGCGACCGTGGCGATCCATTCGCTTTGGTAGATCGATCACCGCCTTGTCGCAGAAGCGGGCCCGCGCGACCGCCTGATAAAGCGTGCCGCCATCGACCAGCGCATGGTCGTGCATGGCGCGCGACAGGAGGTGGACATTGTCAGCGGGTGTCAGCGACCAGTGAGCAAAGAAATCCCCCTCGCGGTCGTTGACGACGGTGATCATACGAGCAGCGACCAGAACCTCGCAGCCTTGCTTAGCCGTCGTCACCCAGCGCGCCGATTCCTTGTCGGCCAAGGCGCGCTTCTCGTGAGCGATCCTGGCCTTGCGCTTGCGCGTCCACACCTCACCGCCGGTGAGCCCGAGACAGACCCCGCTATCGGCATCGACCGCCATCATGGCATGCAGCAGCACGCCGCGAGCATTGCCTTTGCCGACCTTGCCCAAGTCGCGCCGATGTCCCGGACGAGTGTGGAAGTTGATCTCGCTGGTGTCCTGGATCGACAGCACATGACGCCCGCTGACCGCCATCGACGTCTGCAGGCTCCAGCCTTCAATCAGCTTGTCGATCGTGACTTGCGGATTGTTCACAAACCGCCAGAACGCCATGTTCGCGGCCCAGTTGCCCTGCGCCATCTGGCGCAAACAGACACTGCGCGTGCAAAGCATAGCCCGGAGAAGCGCCGCCCCCTTTTATCGAGGCGAACGTCTCCAAACTTACCCAGGGACAAATCCGGTTCCTGCTGCATCTCTGGCGCTCCTTCGAATCAAAGCGCCAGAGAGAGAATCATACAAAACGCTGCGGCGAACGCACATCATGCCGCCCCGAGTCAATCTGTCGCGTCCCCAAGACGTGTAGATGCCCTAGTGCGTTCGCAGGGACGACGTGGGGAGAGCGTGTGGGCTTCACAACTCCCGTGCATTCGAAAATGCGAACGACGACACCCGTCGCGTGTTCTCGTCCAGGATCAGCGTCCGCGTGATCGGCGGCTCGGCGCGCTGGCTGCAGTTTTCGCGTTCGCAAAGCCGGCAGTTGACGCCGATCGGCGTGCCCTCCGCCTTCTCCAGATCCATCCCGGCGGCGTAGACGAGCTTCGAGGCATGACGGATTTCGCAGCCCAGACCAATCGCAAAGCGCGGCTGCGGCTGCGGGTGCGGTGCGACCGGCCGGCGCACCATCTGCGCGATGGAAAAATAACGCGTGCCGTCGGGCAGCTCGATCACCTGCTTGAGCAGGCGGTCCGGCGTGTCGAAGGTCGAATGCACGTTCCAAAGGGGGCAGGTGCCGCCGAACTTCGAGAACGGAAACGTGCCAGACGAGAATCGCTTGGAGACGTTGCCGGCATTGTCGACGCGCAGCAGAAAGAACGGCACGCCGCGCGCGTTCGGCCGCTGCAGCGTGGTGAGGCGATGGCACACCTGCTCGAAGCCGGCATTGAAGCGCTGCGCCAGCACGTGCACATCGTAGTTCAGGTTTTCCGCAGCACTATGGAATGGCTGATAGGGCATCATGACGGCGGCGGCGAAATAGTTCGCCAGCGTAATCCGATAGAGCCGCCTCGGCGTGTCGTCGAGCGGGCCGGCGCGGTTGACGATGGCGTCGATGGATGCGCCGCATTCGGCGAGGCCAATCTGCAGCGCGAGCTGGAAGGCCCGGCCCGAGCCGTCGACCAGCTCGGAGATCAGAAGCTGCCGGCGATGGCGGTCGAACCGCCGCAGCGTCTCTCGCATCACGTCGACCGGCATGATGCGGGTGACGATCGAATGCTTTTCGCGCAGCCGCGCAACGAGCGCGGCAAACAGTTCCTCGGCAGAGGCGTGGAGTTCGTCGCGCAAATTTTCCGCGGCCTGTTCGAGTTCCGGAAAATAATTGCGGTTGGCTTCGATCAGGTCGCGGACACGCTCGATCGGGTTGGCCTCGAAGCGGGCGCCCTCATCGCGGTCGGCCATCTGGGCCGCCACCAGCGTCTCGCCGCGGCGGGCCTCGGTATAGGCGGCGTAGAGGCGCTGCAGCGAATGGGTCACGCCCGGGCAGAGTTCGGCGAGGTCGCGCAGTTCCTGCTTCGGCAGGTCGATCTGGCGGAACAGCGGATCGGAAAAAATCTCGTTCAGCTCGGCAAAAAAGCGGTCCTCATCGGCGGTGGCGAGGTCCCGCAGGTCGAGATCATAGGTCTCGGCCAGCCGCAGCAGGATCTGCGCCGTCACCGGCCGCTGGTTCCGCTCGATCAGGTTGATGTAGCTCGGCGAGATCCCGAGCCCCTCGGCGATCTGGGTCTGCGACAGCCCAAGCTGCTGGCGGATCCGCCGGAACCTCGGCCCGACAAAAAGCTTCTTTCCGGATTCGGCGGCCATAGCAAGGTTCCTGATCTAAGATTGTGACAAAATTTACAAAATAACATCTGTTACAAGTTCATATGTTACAAGACATCACCAATAAAATGCAAGGTATCTGTACGAATTTCTCTTTTCCGCGTTTAGCTCTCAGGACGTTTCGCAATGCACTGTCAAGAATGTCGATTGAAGACAGTGGAAGACAAGGATCATGCACATGAACTACCAGCCGCGTGGAATCAGTGACCGGACTATCCAGGGACCGGCTTCCTATCTGAGCGAGATTGGAGCTGCTGAAGCACTCCTGAAGGCCCAGCCGACCTGGAATGGCGTCACCGCCGAAGCCGTGGCGCGCATGCGTCTGCAGAACCGCTTCAAGACCGGCCTGGACGTCGCCCGGTACACCGCGGCGCTGATGCGCAGTGATATGGCTGCCTATGACGCCGATCCCACCAAGTACACCCAGTCGCTCGGTTGCTGGCATGGCTTCATCGCGCAGCAGAAGCTGATTTCGGTCAAGAAGCACTTCGGCAAGACCGATCGCCGCTATCTGTATCTCTCCGGCTGGATGATCGCCGCGCTTCGCTCCGAGTTCGGACCGCTTCCTGATCAGTCGATGCACGAGAAGACCTCGGTGCCGGCGCTGATCGAAGAGCTCTACACCTTCCTGCGTCAGGCGGATTCCCGTGAGCTCAACGATATCTTCCGCGCGCTCGACGCGGCCCGCAAGGAAGGCGACAAGGCGAAGGAAAAGGCGCTGATCGAAAAGATCGACAACTTCCAGACCCATGTCGTGCCCGTCATCGCCGACATCGACGCCGGCTTCGGCAATGCCGAGGCAACCTACCTGCTCGCCAAGAAGATGATCGAGGCGGGTGCGTGCGCCCTGCAGATCGAGAATCAGGTCTCCGACGAAAAGCAGTGCGGCCACCAGGACGGCAAGGTGACCGTGCCCCACGAGGTGTTCCTGGCGAAGATCCGGGCCTGCCGCCATGCCTTCCTCGAACTGGGCGTCGAAGACGGCATCATCGTGACCCGCACCGACTCGTTGGGTGCCGGTCTCACGCAGCAGATCGCTGTGAGCCACAAGCCCGGCGACCTCGGCGATCAGTACAACAGCTTCCTGGATTGCGAGGAAGTGACAGCCGCCACGGCCCGGAATGGCGATGTCATCATCAACCGCAACGGCAAGATGATGCGTCCGAAGCGGCTTGCCAGCAACCTCTATCAGTTCCGTGCCGGCACGGGCGAAGATCGCTGCGTGCTCGACTGCATCACCTCGCTGCAGAACGGTGCCGACCTGCTGTGGATCGAGACCGAGAAGCCGCATATCGAGCAGATCGCCAAGATGGTAGACCGTATTCGCGAGGTCATTCCGAACGCAAAGCTGGCCTACAACAACTCGCCGTCGTTCAACTGGACGCTCAACTTCCGTTGGCAGGTGTACGACGCGATGAAGGAAGCTGGCAAGGATGTCAGCAAGTACAATCGAGCCGAGCTGATGAAGCCGGAATACGACGATACGCCGCTGGCCATTGAAGCCGACGAGCGCATCCGCACCTTCCAGGCCGATTCAGCAAAGCGTGCCGGCATCTTCCACCATCTGATCACGTTGCCGACCTATCACACGGCAGCTCTGTCGACTGACAATCTCGCGAAGGAGTATTTCGGCGAGCAGGGCATGCTGGGCTATGTGAAGAATGTTCAGCGCCAGGAGATCCGTCAGGGTATCGCCTGCGCCAAGCATCAGAACATGGCCGGCTCCGATATCGGCGACGATCACAAGGAGTATTTCGCCGGTGAAGCCGCTCTGAAGGCGGGCGGCGTCCACAACACGATGAACCAGTTCGGCTAACGGTGGAATTGATCAGTCTGGGGCCTGGCCGGATTCCAGACTGATCACGCTACTCGGACAACAGGAGACTGAAAATGACCAAAGGCAGCAATTTCTGGGTGATCGGCGGCGAGTTCGGTTCGATGAACTTTCACAAGCTCGTCGAAGGCTCGGCCCAGGTCAAAGGCCCGTTCAAGACCCGCAAGGAAGCCGAAGAGTGCTGGAAGGAGGTCTCGGAAGAGAGCCGCCATAAAGCCGGCGTACGCTTCTCGATCGTCGAAGAGCCCTCGCGCGTCTCGGCCTGACCGGCTGCTGCCCACCTATCAGAAGAAACGTCCAAGGACAGGCGGCCCCATCCGGAATTCCGGCTGGGGCCGTTTGCTTTTTTCAGCGAGCACCCTCCCGCTTGCAAGGGACGGCCGGGTGGGGGGCCGCCACGGGGGATAAAGCCGGAAGCATAACTCATTGAAAACAAACAACCATTGCGCAGGGCATGGTTACTGCTAGGTTAAGCCTAGGCTAACCCCTGCAGGATAAAGGCGGCTCCCGATGTCAAACGCGCAAAATACCGGCAACGAAGCCCGCGACATGCGACCGACCCGGCTGCGCGATGCGCTCCGCCAGGCCCGGATCGAGGCCGCCGATCGGACCGGCGTCGTGGTCGAACTGCGCGATGCCGAGGTCGCGCGGCTCGAGATCCTGAACGAGGCGCTCGATCCGCTGTTCGCGGAGGTGCCGGAGCAAATCGATTTGTTCGATCGCGGTGTCAGTCAGGGCGAAACGCCGCGGCTGTGGATCGACGTGGTCGCGCATATCGTGATGGGACGCGACAAGCGCATCTACCGCTTCGTGCAGGATACGCGCTTCGGCCGCATCGTGCTTGCCGAGTCGCATGATGTGCCCGTCATCGTCGATGCCGTCACCGGCTATGTCGCGCGCCGCATGATCGAGCGCGAGCATGCGATGGTGGCAATGCCCGTGGCCGAACCTGTTGTGGAAAAGAAACCGCGCCGCCGCGGCCTGGGCATGTTCGTGCTCGGCTTCGTGCTGGGCGCGGTGGCGCTGTTCGGATTGGCGCTGTATGCAAGCTTGAAGAACTTTTAAAGCAGCGTCGCCTGCTTGATTTGCTTGACACGGAAGTCGGCATCCACGGCGCGCACGGTCTGTACGCAGCGCCATTTGCCGCCGTCGCGCGTGATCGAAAACAGGTTGTAGGCAGCGGCCGGATAATGCCGGTGCGCCAGCGCCGATGCCGAGGGCACGCCAACCGCGGGGATCTGGTGGCCGGCGCCTTCAAGCCACATCGTCGAATGGATGTGGTCATGGCCGTGCAGGACCAGTTCCGCGCCGCGCCGCTTCAGCACGGCGCGCAGCGCCTTCGAGTCGGTCAGTCGCTTCATCCGCGAACTCGATTGCAGGGGGTGATGGACCAGCAGCACCCGGAATGCCTCGTCCGGCGGCAACTGGGCAAGCTGGCGGTCGAGCGCATCGAGCTGCGCGCGGCCGAGCCGGCCGGTTGCCATCAATGGCAGCGTCGGCACCGCCGAGGAGACTCCGATCAGCACCAGCGGACCGCGCCGCCGCACGAACGGAAACGACGCTCCGTCCGCCGCGGCATCGCCGCGCAGATATTGCTCGAACGCGCCGGTGAAATGATGCCGCGTCGCCCGCACATAGGCGTCGTGATTGCCGGGAACGACGGTCACCTGTTGCGGCGTGCCGACGCTTTCGAGCCAGGCCTGGGCCGGGATGAATTCCGCCTCCAGCGCCAGGTTGACGAGATCGCCGGTCACCGCGATGTGGTCCGGCCGCTGCGCCTGCATATCGGCAACCAATGCGTCCAGCACCTCGCGGCGGTGATATTTATGGCGGTTGCGGGTCCAATTGAAATAGCCGAGCGCACGTTTACCCGCGAGGTCGCGCAGCCGCGCCGCGGGCAGCGGTGGCAGATGCGGGTCCGACAGATGCGCCAGCGTGAAGGTATCGGTCATTCGCGCTCCGCCGCATTCTCTGTGATATAGAGCCGTCGCACCATCATGTCGGCGATATAAGGATCAAACGTGATAACTGTCCATCCGAGGTTTGCGTGACGGCGCTGCAGCACTTGCGAAAACGTTTCGAACGGCAGTTGCGACGCGTATTTCACCTCTATTGGCGGATGGCCCGCGGCATGACGCTCGGGGTTCGCGGCGTCGTGGTCGATGGCGATGACAAGGTGTTCCTGGTCAGGCACAGCTATGTCGCGGGCTGGCACCTGCCGGGCGGCGGGGTCGAGGTCGGCGAAACCTTTCTCGAAGCCTTGCGAAGGGAGCTGGTGGAAGAGGGGCGGATCGAATTGACCGGAGAGCCGGTCCTGCACGGCCTGTTCTTCAACGGCCACGTTTCCCGCCGCGACCATGTCGCGGTCTATGTCGTCAGGCAGTTTCGGCAGGACCGCCTGCCCGAGCCCAACCACGAGATCGTCGAGTGCGGGTTCTATGCGGCAGGCGCGCTGCCGGCGGAGACGACCAGGGGCACACGGCTCCGGATCGCCGAAGTGCTCGACGGTGCCGCGCGGACTGCGACCTGGCGCTGACGCAAGACTCGGTTGCTTCGCCGCCCCGCAATGCATAGAAGCGGGGAAACGGGGGCGGGAATCGACATGGGCAGGATGGGGGTCCTGAGGCTACTTTGCGCCATTGGCTTCCTGGCGGTGCTGGCCAGCAACGTCTGGAGCATTTCGCGCTGGAGCGAAAGCCGCGGTGTCTATGACGACATCTGCTATCTGCGGCAGGCGCATCTGTTCGAGAGGTTCGGCCTCCGAGGCATCGACACCAACGTCACCTTTGACGACGACCACTATCTCAAGAACGGCCTGAAGGCGATCGGCTACGCGGAATGGCATGACGTGAAGCGCGCGCCCTGCCATCCCTTCATTCCCGCAGTGGACAAGTATGTGCTGCAGTATCCGCCGGGGACCGGCTTCGTCCTCTCGCTGTTTCCCACTGGATTTCAGGCGATTCCGCTCTACGTGCTGGCGAATGCCACGATCTTCGCGTTTGCGCTGCTTGCGCTGTTCCGCGCACGCGAACCGGCATCGCTCGCGCTGGCGGCGGTGTTCGGCTTTGCGGCGCTTTACCTGATGATCAACCCGAGCAAGGCGAGCTATTCGGTGGCGCCGACCATGATGGTATGCGCGGCCGCGGGCTTCCTGACCGCGAAGCTCTTCGCGGTCCGGCGACAGCGTCGGCTCCTTATCATTGCGCTGGTGGGCCTGCTGATCGGTCTTTCCGTCAACTTTCGTTTGCCGAACCTGTTTCTGGCGGCAGGCTATTGCCTGTGTTTTGCCGGCGCGTTCCTGCTGGCGCGCAGCAAGGAGACTTTCCTGCACGGGCTCGCGTTTGGTGTTTCGTTCCTGATCGGGATTGTGCCGACGCTGATCGCGAATGCGATCAATGCGGGGAGCCCGTTCTCGACCACCTACGGCAGCGTCGATGTCGTGCCGCCTGAACTGAATGCGGGCGTACTCTTGAGCTATCTTGTTGACGTTCAATTCACCTTGCTGGCGATATCGGTCGGCTGGACCGCTTGGTTGTGGTGGTCCGATCGGGGCCGAGCCAGAGGAGTTGCCCTGCTGGTCGCTGCAAACCTCGCCGTGAACCTGATTTTCTTCATGACCCATCCGATCTTTACGCCTTATTATATTATTCCGATCGACATGCTATCGCTCTGGACCCTGCTGTTCGCAACGCTCGATTTGCCCGCGGATAAGTCGGCCTTCCCTCAACCGGCCAGTGCCTGATTGCGGTATAGATGTTCCATGAACAGACTTGATTCTGTGTGCCCGCGATGACGGCACCAGCGCTACGGATCGCGGTTCTGGTGCCGTGCTTCAACGAGGAGGCCTCGGTCGCTACCGTGGTCTCCGACTTCCGCAAGGCGCTGCCGACGGCTCAGATTTTCGTCTACGACAACAATTCGAGGGACCGCACCATCGAGGTCGCGCGCACGGCTGGCGCCATCGTGCGCAGCGAGCGCCGCCAGGGCAAGGGGCATGTGGTGCGGCGCATGTTCGCCGACATCGATGCCGACATCTATGTACTGGTCGATGGCGACGCCACCTATGACGCGCCGAGCGCGCCGCGCATGATCGACGCGCTGGTCAGCGGCCACCTCGACATGGTGGTGGGCTTTCGCGTCGACCAATCGGTCGCGGCGTACCGGCCCGGCCACCGCACCGGCAACTGGATGCTGACGAGCTTCCTCTCCGCGGTGTTCGGTCAGGCATTCAAGGACATCCTTTCGGGCTATCGCGTGTTCTCGCGTCGCTTCGTCAAATCCTTTCCGGTGCTGTCCGACGGTTTTGAGATCGAAACCGAGCTCAGCGTTCACGCGCTCGAACTGGCGCTGCCGGTGACGGAAGTCGAGACGCCATATTACGCCCGGCCCGAGGGATCGTTCAGCAAGCTCAACACCTGGCGCGACGGTTTCCGGATCCTCGGCACCATCCTGAAGCTGTACCGGTCGGAAAAGCCACTGCGGTTCTTCACGGTGATCGGCATCTTCCTGATGCTGGTCTCGATCGGCCTCGCGATCCCCGTGATCGTCACCTATCTCGAGGAAGGCATCGTTCCGCGGCTACCGACTGCGGTGCTATCGATGGGCCTGATGATCGTGGCGGTGCTGTCGGTCAGCTCGGGGCTGGTGCTGGATACGGTGACACGCGGCCGCCGCGAGATGAAGCTCCTGGCCTATTTGTCCCAGCCCGCCCCTGTCAGGGATTGAGGCAATACAGGGATTGCCGTCTTCCAGCGATGGACCGCGCCGTCGCCAGATGCTATCCCGCGCTCCATCATGAGCGAACTTGACGTCACCATCCTGGCCGAAACACCGAAGGACGCCCAGGCGATCGAACGGCTGCACGAGCGCACGTTCGGTCCCGGCCGTTTCGTGCTGAGCGCCTACCGCCTGCGCGAGCATGTCGATCATCTGCTCGACCTCTCGTTTACGGCGCGGATCGGCACATTGCTGGTCGGCTCAGTGCGCCAGTTGCCGATTTGCATCGGCGACACGCCGGCCCTGATGCTCGGGCCGTTGACGGTCGAGCCGCCGTTCCGGAAGCGCGGCGTCGGCCGCATGCTACTCGATCGTTCGCTGCAGGACGCCAAGGCCAAGGGCCATCGTTTGGTCATTCTGGTCGGCGACGAACCCTATTACAGCCGCGTCGGCTTCAGGGTGATACCGAAGGGACGGGTGACCATGCCGGGACCCGTCGACTACAGCCGCCTGTTGGTGGCAGAACTGGTCGAGGGCGCGTTCGACGGCGTGTCCGGCAATATCCGGCCGGACTGGAGCAAGGCGCGATAGGGCCGTTGGCGTGCCGCCGCCGCAGTCCATCAGAAAAATCGCCGCTTTTTGGTGCCGGTCGTCCGAACCGGCGTGACCGCGGCGCTTCCCGCCGCCTTCTGCAATTCGTGCCGGAACTCCTCGCGCTTTTCGTGGATGCTGGCGACGACATGACCCATCGCCACCCCGAGCCCGATCAGGGCGGCTTCCGATAACAGCAAGCTAGCCTCGATGGTCTCCGGCACCGCGTCGGTAACGCCGATTTGGTAGAGATGCCGCGCGTGGTCGGCGTCGCGGGCGCGTGAAACCACCAGCATGTCTTTCCTCAGCGCGCGGACCTGCGCGACAATTTCGTCGATGTTTTCAGGTTGATTGATCGTGACGACGACAGCGGCGGCGTCCATGAGGCCGCAGCTCTTCAGAAACTCCGGGTTTGTTGCGTCACCGTAAAAGACGGTACGCCCCTGTCTTCGCTGCTCGGGGACGGCCGCGGCATCATTGTCGACCGCAATGTACTTGAACTGGTGCCGGTCCAGCATCGTACAGACGACCTGTCCCACCCGGCCATGTCCGACGACAATGGCATGGCCGCTCCCGCCGCTTGGCGCAACGGCGAGTTCAGGGTCAGGCGGCTTGTCTTCGCGCATCATCGGCGCCAGTCGGCGTGCGACATGAGATAGCGCCGGGGTGAGCATCATGGTCAGCGAGGTCAGTGCGACCGTGAAGCTCGATACGCTGGCATCGATTAGACCAAGCGTCGTCGCCATTCCGATCCCGACGAAAGCGAACTCGCCGCCGGGACCCAGCAGCAGCCCGACTTCGATAGAAGCGGGCCATGAGAGGCGAAACATCCGCGCCAGGAAGATGAGGATGACGGACTTTACGGCGATCAGCCCGGCCGCAGCCGCGATCAGCCAGACCGGGTCACGCGCGAGCTCGCGGAAATCGATATTCATGCCGACCGTGAAGAAGAACAGACCAAGCAGGAGGCCCTTGAACGGATCGATGGCGGTCTCGATCGCCTTGCGAAATTCCGTCTCGGCAAGCAGCAGTCCGGCGACAAAGGCGCCGAGCGCCATGGAAAAGCCAGCCACGGCGGCAGCCACGCCGGTTGCGACGATCACGAACAGCGTCGTGGCGACGAACAGGTCGCTCATGCCCACTGATGCCACCAGACGGAACAGCGGTCGCATCACGACGCGGCCGACGATGACGATCACCGCGAGCGCGATGGCTGCGTTGGTGAGCGCGAGAAGGAGCGTCGCAACGACCGAACCGGACTCGCTTGCGCCAAAAATGGAGATAAAGAGCAGGAGAGGGGCGACTGCCAGGTCTTGCGCCAGCAACGTCGCGAAGCTTGCCCGGCCTGCGTTTGTACTAAGTCGTCGCTGCCTGGAAAGCATCTCGACGACAATGGCCGTCGAGGACAAGGCAAGGCAGGCACCGAGGATGAAGGCCACCGGAGCTTTGTTGCCCAGGAGGGCGACGACCACGCCGATCGCCACCGTGGAGAGTACGATCTGCAAGCTGCCTAGCCCGAATATCAGGCGGCGCATTGCCTTCAATCGATCGTACGATAGCTCCATCCCGATGAGGAAGAGCAGGAACACAACTCCGAGGTTCGCAATGCCGGAGACGTTTTTGGGATCGACAACGGTGAACCAGTAGAGAAGCGGAAAACTCTCGATGAACGATCCCAAGCCGAGAGGGCCCAGGATCGCGCCGGCGCCTAGATAGCCGAGAACGGGATTGAGGCCGAACCGCCGCACCAAGGGAATGACGACGCCCGCGGTGCCGAGCAGAACGAGCGCGTCGCTGTAGACGGGAACATTGATGGACGAGGTCATCTATTCGTCGAGCATCCGCTTTCAGTGGGCAGGGGACATCTGACGCGGGATTGCGCCTGGTGTCCCCCGTCATCCCACCTGGACGTTAGCTGGTAGCACCAGCTAACGCCACCCGTCTGCTCATGCGGCTTAAAACTTCAGATTGGCAAACGCCCGCACGCCAATGCCCGGCAGCAAGACCTCGTCCTTGTTGAAGGACGCCGAATTGCGGATGTTCTCGTTCAAGAGGTTGTTGCCGACGAGCCCAACCAGCATTTCCCGCGCGCCGAACCAGGTTGGATCGAGCTTCGTCCTGTAGCTGACCTCCGCCTTCAACAGATTATAGCCCGCCGTCGGCGTCTCGCCGATCGGGGCGATATCGTTCTGGGCGAAGGCGTGCAGCAGGTTGATCCGCGTGAGCCAATTGGCATCGCGCCAGAACAGGCCGCCACCCACGCGCACGGGTGGGATGCGCGGGACATTGGTGCCGTCGTTGAAGGTCGCGCGCACGACATCGAACTGGTTCTCGATGCCCCAGATGCCGCCGTAGAGCGGCCCGACGTCCAACTGGCTTTGGAATTCGCCGCCACGGAAGGTGGCGTCGCGCTGCGAATAGATCGCTTGGTTGAGTTCAAGGGGAAAAGCCGGGTCCGCAGGACCGACGCAAGCGACATCCTCGCACGTGTTGCCGGTGAGGCGACGGAAAATGAAGCCATTGAACTTGGTGTAGTACGCAGTTGCTTCGAATCGGAAGGGGCCGGTGGCGCGTCGTAATCCGATCTCGATCGATTTGGCGGTTTCGATGCCGAGATTGGGATTGCCGATATCGAACGTGGCGGTCGCATCGTGCGGTCCGCGCGAAAACAATTCCGCCGGCTTGGGCGCGCGCTCGACGTATTGGGCGGTAATGCTTGCGACAAGACCCCCTGGCAAATCCTGGAGCAGACCGACGCTCGCACTTTTCGGCGTGAAGTTCAGGTTGCGCGGTGTGGCAGGACCAATGGCAGCAGGGTCGACGTTGAGGTCGAACAGCTCCGGAACAAATGCCGGCGTCGTTCCGCTGAGACTGACATGCTCGATACGGCCCGCGATCTGCGCCTTGGTTGAGTCAGTGAACTTCAACTCGTTGAAGACGTAGCCGGCGGCCCTGTTATTCTTGTTAGGATCAAACAACCCGTTGAGCGGGCTGCCCGGATCGTCCGGGCTTGATGCCGTCAGTTCCTGATGCCCCGCCTGCAGACCGAAGGCGGTCGTAACAGCGGCAAAGCGCGCGTTGAACGGCGCCATCTGCACCTCGACGCGCCCTTCCTGCTCCTTGTTGGTAAAGGTTTGCCGCACCCCGGCGGACGACAAGTCGGCGGGATCTGCAAGACCGATCTCGTCGTGCTTGTAATTGGTCGCGCCCGCCCAGAAACGTACTGCGTCGATTGCCGCCGCGTCCGGCCTGTATTCGCCCTTGGCCGTGAATTTGGTCTGACGCGCGTCGATGCGGGTCTGGTGATCGGCGCCGTCGATGCCCGGAATCCGATAGAGCGTGTCGTTCTGCGTGATCGCCGCGCCGATAAATCCGCCATCGAAGATGTAGGAGCCGCCAATCGATGCACCAGCCGCCTGCATCGCCGAATTGGGCTGCCGGCCGTTGACCGGGCGGGTCTGGTCGAACAAGTACGGATAGCTCGGAATGCTGTAATCGCTGGCCTTGCGGCCATAGGCGTCGGCGTGGAACGCGAAATTGCCGCCGCCGGCATCAATCAGGATGCCGCCATCGACACCCCGGTCGACGGAACTGACGGCCGTTCGGGTTTCGACCGTGACGCAGGAAGGTGACCCCACGTTTGCAAGCGGCGCCTTCGCCGGCAGCCCGTAAGTCTGGAAGGGTGCCGCCGCGCATGAAGGCAAGGCGTCAGGGATGCGATTGTTGGTTGCGCTGACGACGCCGCCGATCGATGTCGATCCGTAGCGCATCGCCGCAGGACCGCGGATGACTTCGACCTGGTTTGTCGCCA
Organism: Bradyrhizobium sp. AZCC 1578; assembly: GCF_036924675.1. NCBI lineage: Bacteria > Pseudomonadati > Pseudomonadota > Alphaproteobacteria > Hyphomicrobiales > Nitrobacteraceae > Bradyrhizobium > Bradyrhizobium sp. AZCC 1578. The sequence goes on along the minus strand of NZ_JAZHRZ010000001.1, from coordinate 2,336,771 downwards.
GTGGATCGACCGGCACGAAATGGTCTTCGCCGAGATCGGAGGCGCCGCCAGCGTTGGTGCCGTTCTCGAGGATGCCGACGCGATTGACATCGAGACCCCGGATGATCGGCCGGCTCGCGGCACCGGGCGCGAAGGTCGAGCCGGTAATGCCGGGCTTCGAGAACAGGAGATCGCCAAGCTGGGCGGTGCCTTGGCGGCGGATCTCCTCGTTCGGCACCACGGTAACCGTTGCGAATTGATCAGTCACGATCGGCAGCACGCCTTGTTGGGGCGCTGCGATGACCGGGGCTGGTTGTGGTTCTGGCGCGCGCTCGCGGGTCTGGCCGGGCGCTGCGCGGGTGACGCGCGCCGGCGTTCGTACGGGCGCGGGTTTGCGCCGCACGATCGGGCTCGGCGCCGTCACGGTGATTTCAGGCAGTTGCGTCGATGCCGGTGACGTGGCCTGTGCCATCGCCCCGTCGGCCATCGCGCATAGCAATAGCCAACTAGCCCCACCGATGTAGAACGCACGCTTCTTCTTGAATGTCATTGTCCCGATCCTGACTCCGTCGATGTGCGACGGACGATTCCGATTTCTCCTCAGGAACCGCGCCTGACGCGGCAATCCCTTGGGGAGTGCATTGATTCAATCGGCGTCAGGAGGTGGGCGGTGCGCGAGACTGGAACGCGAGATGGGACGAGCCGAGATGCGCGAATTCAGCGCCGGTGGCCAGGTACAAAAGTTCGACAGCCCCCGGCAACTCCAGTACGGGCGGCGTGATGAACAGGAAATTGTTCGCCAATGAGAGGACGGCACAGACCGCGCAGACATTGGCCGTGTGGTGGTCGTCATCGTGGTCCGCAGGCTGCAGCGGCTGCGCGGCTTCGGGGTGCGCATCTTGTGCGGCAACGGATGTGGCGATCGCAAGATTGGCGTCGGTCAGCCCGCTTTGAACGGCCGGTGCGGCCTGCGTGGCTGCCGCGTGAAAATGCCCGCACGACAGCGCAAGCTGGATGGCGAGCGCAAACAGCGCCAGCCGCGAGCCGTGCTTGAGGTGCTTTCGGAACCAGTTCACGACGATTGACGCCTTGTCCCCTGGGCGGCTCTGGGCATCTCGCCGCCCCAATGTAACATTATAACGTCGCGAACACCGCGGAGTGTCAATCGACACCGGGCTGCCGTCTTTCCGGAGCCCTGACAATTCCGCCAAGTGTGAGATTCGCGCAACATCGGCGCTTTTGCCCTGCGTACCCCGCCTGTTTCGCCAATTGACAATCTCTCGATTTTGGATTGTTATGTTATAACATAACATGATCCATCGCACCAACGGGGTCCCTCGCATGCGTCGTCCTCCCCGGTTGGGGCCCCGTGAGCTCAAGAGGCTTTTCGATCTCCATGCGAAAACTCCCCGTCACCGTCTTGTCCGGCTTCCTCGGGGCTGGAAAGACAACTTTGATGAATCACGTGCTCAACAATCGCCAGGGCCTGAAGGTGGCGGTGATTGTGAACGACATGAGCGAGGTCAACATCGACGCAGACCTCGTCCGCGATGGCGGTGCGAACCTCTCGCGGACTGACGAAAAGCTGGTCGAGATGACCAACGGCTGCATCTGCTGCACGCTGCGCGACGATTTGTTGAAGGAAGTGCGGGCGCTCGCCGAGAGCGAACGGTTCGACTACCTGCTGATCGAATCCACCGGCATCTCGGAACCGCTGCCGGTCGCGGCAACCTTCGATTTCCGGTCCGAAGACGGAGAAAGCCTGTCCGACGTATCAGTTCTCGACACGATGGTCACGGTCGTCGATGCCGTCAATCTGCTGAAGAACTATTCCTCTACCGTTTTTCTAGCGGATCGCGGCGAGTCGCTCGGTGAAGATGACAAGCGCACACTGGTGGATCTCTTGGTCGAGCAGATCGAATTTGCCGATGTGATCGTGCTCAACAAGATCGATGCGGCGTCGCAGGGAGAACGCGACTCCGCCCGAATGATAATCCGCTCTCTGAATCCCGAGGCCGATATCATCGAGACCAACTTCTCCAATGCGCCGCTGGAGCGCATTCTCAATACCGGCCGCTTCGATTTCGAGCGCGCGCAGCAACACCCGCTGTGGTTCAAGGAGCTTTATGGCTTTGCAGGTCATACGCCCGAGACGGAGGAATATGGCGTCAAGAACTTCGTCTATCGCGCGCGACGGCCGTTCGAGCCTGCGAAATTTCATCAATTCCTGAAAGAAAGCTGGCCTGGCGTCATCCGCGCCAAGGGACATTTCTGGATAGCGACTCGCCCGCAATGGCTCGGTGAATTGAGTCAGGCCGGAGCGATCGTCCGAACCGAAGGGCTGGGCTTCTGGTGGGCGAATGTGCCGGCAGATCGCTGGCCGAACGATCCGTTCTGGCGACAATCGCTCAAGAAGAACTGGAGCGAGGTGTACGGCGATCGCCGGCAGGAGATCGTCTTCATCGGCACGAATATGGATCAGGACGCCATTACAGCGCGTCTCGATGCGTGCCTTGTTTCAGGAAAGCCGGGAATGCGCGTTGCGGAATGGTCCGGGCTTGCCGATCCATTTCCGAGGTGGCGACGCGCGGACGAGGCTGCGTAGGGCATGATCCGGAAAAGTGCGAAGCGGTTTTCCGAAAAGATCATGCTCAAACAAAGAGATGCGATCATGATGCGATTCTACGAAATCGCATCATGATCGATGGCGCATCGACGAGGCGGGCGTGCCGTCAGCGCCCCTCGCGCACCCAGGTCGCGGCGAAGGCGCCGAGCAGCAGCAACAGCCCGACCAGGCCGGCAAACATCGGCAGCACGCCGACGCCCTTGACGACGCTGGCCTCGCGCATCTTGACGCCCATCCAGCCGTCGCCGTGGAAGATACCGGAGGCGCGCACCGGCACCACGCGGGGCAGGTCGATGCTTCCGCCTTCGGCCACGCGTCGCGCGTCGCCGCCGGTCGCCTGCGCCAGAGGTTTCAGCATCTCGGTGGTGGAGGTGACTTCCGAAAATTCCTTCGGGTTGGTCGGCCCGACATTGATCAGGGCTTTCAGCGCGCCATCGGTCGCCTGCCACAGCCCGAGCTCATTGGCGGGAATGGTCGCGCGCCAGGTGCCGGGCTCGCTCGCGGTCAGCGTGAGCTCCTTGGTGGCGCCGCTCGGCGAGGTCACGGTCACTGGCGGCACGTTGTCGGCCATGGTCTGGCGCAGCACCACGAGGTCCTTGCCCTGGATCTGCAGGCGCAGCGCCTCTTCGTCGAGATCGGGCTGCTTCATCAGCCAGTGCGACATCCGCCGCAGCAGATCCAGATGCGGCCCGCCGCCTTCATAGCCGCGCGCCCACAGCCAGATGTGGTCCGACAGCAGGAGCGCTACGCGGCCTTCGCCAAAGCGCGACAATAGCAGCAGCGGCTTGCCGTCGAGACCGGTCATCACGGGCGCGCCGATCGCGTTGCGCGTTTCCACGGTGCGGAAGAAACGGCTCCAGCGCGGCGGTTCGCTGGCGGAACCTTCGAGGCCGCGCGTCACCGGATGGCGCTTACCGGCGTCGCTCAAGTGCGCATAGAACGGCTTTTCGGTGACGCCGACGGGCTCGGCCGGCAGCACCGTATCGAGCGGCGTGCGCCAGATGCTGGTGGTGGAGGCGTAATCGGGACCAGCCGACACCAGCACCGCGCCGCCGGCGCGGACATAGCGCGCGATATTGTCGAAATAGGCAATCGGCAGCACCCCCTGGCGGGCGTAGCGGTCGAAAATGATCAGGTGGAAATCGTTGATCCTCTGCTGGAACAGTTCGCGGGTCGGAAACGCGATCAGCGATAGCTCGTTGATCGGCGTGCCGTCCTGCTTCTCCGGCGGGCGCAGGATCGTGAAATGCACGAGGTCGATGCTGGCGTCCGATTTCAGCAGGTTGCGCCAGGTGCGCTCGCCGGAATGCGGCTCGCCCGACACCAGGAGCACGCGCAGCCTGTCGCGGACGCCGTCGATCGCGACCACGGCGCGGTTGTTGACCGGCGTCAATTCGTTCTCGAGCGGCGAGGCCTCGATCTCGACGATGTTGGGGCCGGCATGCTTGATATCGACGTCGACATTGGCGGTCTGGCCGCTGACCAGATTGCGCTCGCTGATCACCTCGCCGTCGCGGCGCACCACGATCTTGGCGCGCTGGCCGGTGACCCCCTGGTCGTCCAGCCGGTAGGTGATGGTCTGCGGCTGCCCGACGATGCCGAAACGCGGCGCGGCCGTGATTGCGATGCGGCGATCACGCTCGTCCTTCCGGCCGGTGACGAGCGCGTGCACCGGCGCCTGGAAGCCGACCGCAGCGGCATTTGCGGGGATGTCGTGCACCCGGCCGTCCGTGATCAGGAATGCGCCAGCGACCCGGTCAACCGGAACATCCGATAGCGCCGAGGACAGCGCACCGAACAGTTTGGTGCCGTCGGTCTCGCCGTCGGCCTGTCCGGCCTCGACGACGCGGACTTCCAGTCCCTTGATCTTCTTCAGCGTGTCGACCAGCGCTTCCTGCGCCTTCGCGGTCTCCTGGTTGCGGGTGCCGAAATTCTGGCTCGGGCTCTTGTCGATCACGACGGCGGCGACCGATGACAACGGCTCGCGGTCCTCGCGGGTGAAGGAGGGGTTGGCGAGCGCCAGCAGGATCAGCGCCAGCGCCGCGACCCGCACGGCCGCACCGCGCGCGCGGCTGAACAGCAGCAGCGCCGCGATGACGACGATCGTGGCCAGCGCGATCCACAGCACGAGTGTCGGAACGAGAGGAGTAAACGCGATGCCGTACTGCATGGCCTATTGCCCCAACCGTTCAATCAGGGCGGGCGCGTGGACCTGGTCGGCCTTGTAGTTGCCGGTCAATGTATACATCACGATGTTGACGCCGGAGCGGAAGGCGAATTCGCGCTGGCGCGGCTCGTTCGGCGTCAGCGGCAGCATCGGCTGGCCGTCCGGGCGATGCGCCCAGGCGCCGGCGAGATCGTTCGAGGTGATGATGATGGGCGAGACGCCGTCGCCGCCGCGTGCCGGGCGCGAGGCCGTATCGTCTTCATCCTCGCGCGGCAGGGTCTCGACCCAGGTCTGGCCCGAGGTGAAGCGGCCGGGAAAATCGCGCAGCAGATAAAACGTCTTGGTCAACACATGCTCGCGCGGCACCGGCTCCAGTTCAGGCACGTCGAGGGAGGAGAGAATCTCGCGCAAGGTGCGCATGCCCGACGTCTGCGACGCGCCGTTCTCGCCCGGCGGGGCCTCGACGGCGTCGCGGGTATCGAACAGCACCGTGCCGCCCTGTTTCATATAGGCGTCGATGCGGTTGATGGCGTCCTGCGGCGGCTTCGGCGCGCCCGGTACAACGGGCCAGTAGATCAGCGGGAAAAATGCCAGCTCGTCCTTTGCGGGATCGATGCCGACGGGATCGCCGGCCTCCAGCGCCGTGCGCTGCGCCAGGAACAGCGTCAGTCCGGCCATGCCCGCCTTGACGATGGAATCGACGTCGGCATTTCCGGTGACGACATAGGCAAGCCGCGTCTGCGACACCGACTTGATGGCGAATTCATCGTTGCCCTGGGCGCGCGTCGGCGAAGGTGCAGTCGAGGCCGCGACCAGAATCAGGGCAAGTAGAACGGCGGCCGTCGCCGTGCGCCGCCGCCACAGCGCGGCAAGGCCCGCGCCCAGCATCGCGACCACGACCGCGTCGATCAGGAACAGCACCAGCGACGACGACAGCAGGATGCCGCGCAAATCGCGCGGTTCGGCATTGGTGTAGCTGGCGCGCTGCGCGCGCAACGAGGATGTTTCGAGCGGCGCGATACGATCGGCTGCAGCCAGCGTATTGACCGCGATCGGGCCATCGGCCGGGCCGTAGAAGCCCGGGGGATGTTCCGATGTACCGCGATCACGATAATCCGCCGGCATCGGCTTGGCGGTCGAGGGCGGCGGCCCGAATGCGCCGAAACCATCGAGGGTGCGTAGTGGCGCAACCGTCTCGACGTTGGTCGCCTCGCTCGCAACGCCAGCACCGGGCTTCGTGGTGTAGCCGGACATGTCAACGAGCCGCCGCAGCATCTCGACGAAGCTGCCGGACATCGGCAAGTCAGACCAGCGCGAGTCGGCGCCGACATGGAACAGGCTGACAATGCCCCTGCCACGATGCTCGCCGGTCACCAGCGGCGTGCCGTCTTCCAGCGACGCCCAGGTCTTGGTGGCGAGCACCGCATCGGGCTCGGCCAGCACCTGCCGGTTCACGGTGACATCCTTGGGCACCGCGAGGCCCGCGAACGGAGCGTCGGCGGCGAAGGACGCCAGATGTTGTGGCTTTTCCCAGGTCAGACTGCCGCCGAGGACGCGGCCGCCGCGACGCAGTTTCACCGGCACCAGATCGTCATCGGCCTGCGCCAGGCGGGGACCTGCGAAACGCACCAGCACGCCGCCCTGATCGATCCATGCGTTCAGCCGCTCGCGGATTTCCGGCGACAGCGTGCCGACATCGGCGAGCACGATCATCGGCAGCCGCTGATCGAGGAACTGCGCGATCACCTGTTGCGGCGCGCCGCGGTCGCCGAGCCGCACGTCGGCGAATGGCGACAGGGCGCGGGTAAGGTAGAAGGTCGATGCCAATAGCGGTTGGGCGGTATCGCTGGTCGCGCCGGTGACGACGCCAACGGCGCGCCGTCGCCATCGTTTGTCGAGCAATTGCACCGCACCGGCCGATCGTTCACCCGAGATTTCCAGCCGCGAAATGTCATTGCGCAGTTCGACGGGCAGATCGAATGCCGCTTCGCTTTCGCGGTCCTGCATGCCGAACGCGTAGCGCGCCTCGCCGATCGGCGAGCCCTTGGCGTCGATCGCGCGGACCACGCCGGCTGCGACGCCGCCGGTGGTGCGCAGCACCTTGACCGTCATTTTCGCCGCGGCGTTTTCGGCAGCGACCAAGGCTTGCGCTGGCGCCGCGCCGCCCTCGAACACCGTCAGCTTGCGGTCGCCGATGGTCTTGGCGAGATTCTCGACGAATTCGGCGCCGCGCCCGGTATCGACACCGTCGGACAGCCACGCGATCTCGGCATCACCGGTGGCCTTCAGGAAGCGGTCGAGCGCGCCTAGCGTGTCGACGCGGTCGATCGAATGCGGCTTTGGTGCAATCTGGCGCAGCGCGACGCGTGCGGTACCGGCTGGCATCAGCGTGATGTCACGTGCGGGTTCGGAGAGCGGAACCAACGCGACCCCGCGGCGGTCGTTGTCGGCGTTGGCGATCAATTCGTCCGCGGCCTTGATCCGGGTGTCCCAGCTTGCGGCCGCGCTCCAGCCGTCGTCGAGCAGAATCACCAGCGGCGCATTGCTGCCGCCGACCCCGGTCTGCGGATTCCAGATCGGGCCTGCGGCGGCAAGGATGACCAGCGCCGCGGCGGCGAGACGCAGCGCCGTCAGCCACCACGGCGTCCGCGACGGGGTTTCTTCCCTGGGCCTGATGTCGAACAACAGCCGCGTCGGCGGAAATTCGATCCGTCTCGGCCGCGGCGGCATCACGCGCAACAGCCACCACAGCACCGGCAGGCTCAGCAGGCCCAGCAGAAGCAGCGGCTGCGCAAAGCTTAAGGGGATGCCCGCCATCATGCGCTGCGCCCCGCCTTGACCGTTGAGCCGCGCACGCTTCCCTTGGCTGCCATCATGCCGGAATGCAGGAACAGCAGCAGTTCGGCGGCGGACCGGCTGGTGGTGTGGGTCGAGAACAGCCAGTCGAGCCTGTTGGTTTCGCTGCGGATCTCATCGCGATGCAGCGTGACGCGCGCGACATAGTCGCTGGCCCAGCTCTCGGCGCGGCCGGCGGTGATGACGCCAAAACCTTCCGGCTCGACGAACTCGATCCGGCCGGCGTAAGGAAAGGTCTCTTCGGCAGGATCGACGACCTGGATCAGCGTGCCATGGGCGCCGGAGGCCGAAAGCCCGGCGAGCATCGTCCTGATTTCGCTCATCGGCGACCAGAAGTCGGACAGCACGACAATTTCGGCCAGGGCCGACGGCACGAAGGAGGGCGGCAGGCTGGCGCGCACCGCATCGTCATGCAGCATCGCCTGCGCCATCTTGTCGATCACGTTGCGGCTTGCGGTCGGGGTCATCAGGCCGGGAATGCCGACGCGCTCTCCGCCCGAAACCAGGAGTTCGGCGAGCGCAAAGGTCACGATCAGGCCACGCTCCAGCTTGGAGTCGCGGGCCCCCTTGGAAGCAAATGCCATCGACGGCGAACGGTCGGGCCACAGCCAGATCGTATGCGCCGCCTCCCATTCCTGCTCGCGGACATAGAGATGATCGTCGCGCGCCGAGCGCCGCCAGTCGACGTTCTGCGACGGTTCGCCGGAGACGAAGCGGCGATATTGCCAAAAGCTCTCGCCGGCGCCGGCGCGGCGCCGGCCGTGCAGGCCATGGATGACGTTGGCGGCGATGCGGCGGGCATCGAGCACGAGACGGGGCAGCGATGCGGCGAGCGTTCGGCTTTCGCCATCGGCACGTCGGATCGCAACAATCTCCCTGTTCTCGTGGCTGGTCTCTGCGGCCATCAACCAATCCGCGTCTTCAATTGTCTGATTACGTCGGGAATGGTGCGGCCTTCCGCGCGCGCCGAGAAGGTCAGCGCCATGCGGTGCTTGAGAACGGGTTCGGCGAGATCGAGCACGTCGTCGATCGAGGGCGCAAGGCGGCCGTCGAGCAAGGCGCGGGCACGGACCGCCAGCATCAGCGACTGGCTGGCGCGCGGGCCAGGCCCCCAGGCGATCAGCTTGTCGCCGCCGTCTTCGGTGTTGGGGCGTGCGGCGCGCACCAGCGACAGGATCGCCTCGACGACGCTGTCGCCGACCGGCAGGCGCCGCACCAGCCGCTGCGCCGCGATCAGGGTTTCCGCGTCCATCGAGGCCTTGGCAAGCGTCTCTTCCGCGCCCGTGGTCTCGAACAGGATGCGGCGTTCGGCGTCGCGATCGGGATAATCGACGTCGATTTCCATCAGGAAGCGGTCGAGCTGCGCCTCGGGCAGCGGGTAGGTGCCTTCCTGCTCCAGCGGGTTTTGGGTGGCGAGCACGTGGAACGGCTTGGGGAGATCATGCCGCGCGCCTGCAACGGTGATGTGCTGTTCCTGCATGGCTTGCAGCAGCGCCGATTGCGTCCGCGGGCTGGCGCGGTTGATTTCGTCGGCCATCAGAAGCTGCGCAAACACCGGTCCGGAGATGAAACGGAACGACCGCCTGCCGGAATTGCTCTCGTCCAGCACCTCGGCGCCCAGAATGTCCGAGGGCATCAGGTCAGGCGTAAACTGGATGCGCTTGGCATCCAGCCCGAGCGTGATGCCCAAGGTTTCGACAAGCTTGGTCTTGGCGAGGCCGGGAACGCCGATCAAGAGCGCGTGGCCGCCGGACAGGATCGTCACCAGGGTGTTTTCGATCACCCGAACCTGGCCGAAGATGACGGTGGAGATCGCTTCCTTCGCGGCGCGGATCTGGCCGGCGACCTGCTCGGCCGACCGGACGATCGCGTCCTCGAGTTTCTCGACACCGTCTGCGCTCGCCATGTCTTTCTCCTTCAACAACCTAACCGCTTCATGACGCCGTTGGTTGCGTCGTCATGCCACGAACCTCATGCTAGACCTGTGTAAAGGCCATGCATTCGTTGAATTAAACTATCCCCACATTATCGGTATTTCGGGGTATGAACGGCATCACGATATGGCGACTTGATCCGCAATAGTACGGACACAAATCGTCGGGAACACATATCTCGGTATATGTGCACCAATCGTGCCAATCGAGGCGCCGAGACTCAGGGCAAACAATGGCGAAGCAAGGGCAAACCAGCGGCCAGCGTCAGGAAGGCAAGGGCCACGACAGCAAAGGTCTTGAAGGTCTGACGGTTGCTGCCACCGAAGCCGTCAATCGCGCCCCAACCGGGAAGGGACTGCCTCCGGTTCATCTGTGGAATCCACCGTTCTGCGGCGATCTCGACATGCGAATCGCCGGCGATGGGACGTGGTTCTACATGGGGACGCCAATCGGGCGGCCGGCGCTGGTGCGGCTGTTTTCGACCATTCTCAAGCGCGAGGACGGCAAGCACTTTCTCGTTACCCCGGTCGAGAAGGTCGGCATCCGCGTCGACGATGCGCCGTTCCTGGCAGTGGAGATGCAAAACGATGCCGGCGATCGCGGCCGGCTGTTGCGCTTCCGCACCAACGTTGACGACTGGGTGCCATGCGATTCCAGCCATCGCCTGCGCTTCGAGATGGCCGCCGACGGCGGGCTGACGCCCTATCTGCACGTCCGCGCCGATCTGTGGGCGAAGGTGACACGCGCGCTCTATTACGATCTGGTTGACATGGGGGAGGAGCGGATGGTCGATGGTCAGCCGATGTTTGGCATCGAGTCCGGCGGCGAGTTCTTTGCCATGGCGGACGCGAAGCAGGTGAGGGATGCGGTTTGAACGAGCCGATGCTGACGAAGATGGAGGCGGCTCCGATCAGCTCGACGGAATTCTTCGCGCGAAGCAAGACCCGGCTGAACTTCGACGTGCCGCCCGGCCTGGTCGATCCCAATGTCATTCCGAAGACGGGCGATGCGGGCAATGATCGCATGCTCGAGATCGTGGCGCGCGAGCAGCCGGTGCGCCCGGCGGCGGTGCTGATCCCGGTGGTCGATCACCGCGAGCCGACGGTGCTGCTGACGCAGCGCTCGCCGCATCTCTCCAGCCACGCCGGCCAGATTTCCTTTCCGGGCGGCAAGATCGACGCAATCGACGCTTCCCCGCTCGATGCCGCCTTGCGCGAGGCAGAGGAGGAAATCGGCCTCAAGCGCGAGTTCATCGAGCCGATCGGCTATCTGGATCTTTATGGAACCGCCTTCGGGTTTCGCATCCTGCCGACGGTGGCGCGTGTGAAGCCCGGCTTTGAGCTGACGATCAACGAAGGCGAGGTGGTCGACGCCTTCGAGGTGCCGCTGGCGTTCCTGATGAATCCCGAGAACCATCAGATCCATTCCAAGGAATTCCGCGGCATGGAGCGCTCCTATTACGCCATGCCGTTCGCCGAGCGTTACATATGGGGTGCGACCGCGGGAATCCTGCGCGTGCTGTATGAGCGGATTTATCTCGCATGATCCGTCCGGTTCTGACCGAGATCGCAATATTCCTGGTCCCGTTCGTGGCCTACGCGTTGTTTCTGATTGCCACCCGTTCCGGCGTGTTCGCGTCCTCCTCCTGGCCGGCACATCTTGTCGCCAAACTGGCGCTGGGATCGCTGCTGCTGGTCGCGATCAGCTTCGTGCTGCTCGCCCAATTCTCCGGCGCGCCGCCGAATTCGACCTACGTTCCCGCGCATCTGGAAGACGGCAAGCTGGTTCACGGGGGGGAGAAATGAGCGAGGCACGCGTGCTGTCGGACGCGCCCTGGCTCAGATCCGGTCCGGCCGCGCGCGTGCTCGCGTTGCTTAATGGCGATGGCGAGGAAGCCCGCGTGATCGGTGGTGCCGTGCGCAATGCGCTTCTGAAAATTCCTCTCGGCGACATCGATATCGCGACGACGGCCTTGCCCGACGAGGTCGTCCGCCGCGCCAAGGCGGCCGGCATCAAATGCGTCCCGACCGGCATCGACCACGGCACGGTCACGCTGGTCGTCGAATCGCACCCATTCGAGGTCACGACCTTGCGTGAGGATACCGAGACCTTTGGCCGCAAGGCCAGGGTTGCGTTCGGGCGGGACTGGGTTCGCGATGCGGAACGGCGCGATTTCACCATCAACGGGCTTTCGGTCGATGCCGAGGGCGTCGTGCACGACCACGTCGGCGGGCTTGCCGATATCCAGGCCAAACGCGTGCGTTTCATCGGCGACGCCGGCCAGCGCATCGCTGAGGATTATTTGCGCATCCTGCGCTTCTTTCGCATGCATGCCGCCTACGGGGCGGGCGAGCCCGACCGTGCCGGATATCTCGCCTGCATCGACGGGCGCGCCGGGCTTTCGAGCCTTTCCGCCGAACGCGTGCGCATGGAGATGTTGAAGCTGTTGATCGCAGAAGGCGCCGCGGTTGCGGTGCAGGCGATGGCGGATGCCGGCCTGCTGCTACCGATCTTCGGCGGCGTCACCTATACGGGGACATTCGCGGCGATGATCGCGGCCGAACGGGCGCTGGGCCTGCCGCCAAGCGCCGTGCGCCGGCTGGCCGCGCTCACGGTCGCCGTCACCGAGGACGCCAGGCGCGTCTCGGCACGGCTTCGGCTTTCCAACGCGGAAACCAAAGCGCTGGATTCGATGGGCCATCGCTGGTGGCGGCTCGCGAGCAAGGACGACGCGCGTGCGCGACAGCTTCTCTATCGGCTCGGCGAGGATCCGTATCGAGACCGGCTGATGCTGGCGTGGGCGCGGGCAGGCGGCGTCGGCAATGGCGACGCGCGCTGGCATGAGCTTGCAACCTTGCCGCAGCGCTGGAGCGCGCCGAAATTTCCGCTGAAGGCTGCCGATTTTATCTCCCGCGGCATTGCCGAAGGTCCCGGTCTCGGTCACGTGCTGGCGCTTGCGGAAGACGCCTGGTTGGCCGCGGATTTTCCGCTTGAACCATCCGCCCTTGCCGCGATCGCCGACCAGGCCGCCGCCCGTTTCACCCGCGATCACCGGCTGTGAATATTCTGGCCGGGTTTGCCGACGTTTCGCTCGGTCAACTCGTGCTGGTTGGAGGCATGGCGCTATTGGCCTCCGTCATCGGCGGGCTTGCTGGCTATGGTACCGGCGCCTTGATGCCGCTGGTGCTGGTGCCGCTGGTCGGCGCCGAGCCCGTGGTGCCGATCATCGCGATCTCAGCGATCTTCACCAATATCAGCCGCTTCGTGGCGTATTTTCGCTACGCCGACCGGCGTCGCGCCCTGATCGTGATCGGCGCCGCCATGCTGACGACGGCGCTCGGCGCCTATGGCTACACGCGGCTGACCAGCGCCGGCGCGGCGTTCGTGATCGGCAGCATGCTGATCCTAAGCGTGCCGCTACGCCGGCTGGCCAAGCACCGCGATATCAAGATCGGCGATACCGGCCTTGGCGTGAGCGCAGTGGGTTATGGCGTGGTGGTCGGCGGCACATCGGGTTCGGGCGTGATCCTGTTGTCGCTGCTGATGGCGTCCGGCCTCGAGGGAGCTGCCGTGATCGCTACCGACGCGGTGATCTCGGTCGTGACCGGTCTCATCAAGATTTTGGTGTTCGGCCTTGCCGGCGTCGTCACCGCGCAGGTGCTTGCCTTCGCGCTCCTGATCGGCGCCATCGCAATTCCCGGCGCGTTCCTTGCCAAGGCCTTCGTTGAACGCATGCCGGTGCATATCCATACTGCGATCCTCGACGCCGCCGTGATTGTCGGCGGCCTCGTCATGATCACCGCGGCGCTGCGGCACTGATCGGGATCAACGCGTGAGCGACGCCGTGCGGATCGGGAAGCAGTTCAAGCTTGATATGTTCCAGACAAAGGGCACGTTGCACCAAAGGCCGGCCGGGCGATATTTCACCCGAATTTGCTCCAACTGATACAGCGCCAGACTGCTGAACGCATTGATCCGGCCAGCCAGATCGTCCAGTTCGGCGTTGATCTCCTTTTCTCCCTGCAGAATATCGCTTTCCTTCGCGGCTTCGCCGACGCTCCCGGCGGCCCATTGCCGCGCTGCCGCCAGCTTGTTGTGCGCGGCCTCGAAGCAGTAATGCATCGTCAGGACATGGTGCTTGGCGCTGTACCAGTAGATTCGCTTTGCTGCCCTGTCTTGAGGGCCGGCGCAGATTCGGATGAACGCGTCTTTCGGTCTGGTCGTATCGTCAACGCCACGTTTTTCGGCCATCGCGCAATATTTGTCGTCGGCAACTTCCTTGGGTGGTGTGCCGTCATCCGGCGCGTGCACGTTTCCGAAGGCCGGAAAATTGAACTTGTCGGAACAATCGAAGGCGTAGTCGCGCAACACCCGTCGTGACAGCGGGTCCTCGTCAACGTTACGCTTTTCGGCCGGATCGCGATATGTATTGCTGGCCCAGTCGATGTAGATTTCGGCCTTTCGGGTGAGGAGGTCGATGTTTTCACGAAGTTCGTTCCGTGCTTTCTCATAACGTTCCGAAATCGCCCGCGCGTTGCTGGTGGCCAGCGCCTTGTCGCTGGCATCGGATTTCTCGCCGACGGCGCGCACGAAATCGGTGTAAAGGGTTTGCTGCAGCCCCTGCATTTTGGAGAATGCGTGTGAGATCTCGGTGAAAGTTGCGGCGGCCGAGTTCATGTCTTCCTTGGCCTGGCTGCTCACCTTCTCCTGATAGGCGTTGAGATATTGGAAGTAGCCGACCAAGAGGCTGCTCAGCACCGTAACCAGCGACAGGCCTAGACGATGTCGAGCCCGTGATTGAACTTCCAGAGCCACCTGAGCGGGGCGGCTTTCGGTGCGATGTCATGCGTGTCGTCGTTCGGCATCGGTGAACTCCCCAACCCTTGGACTTCAACCTTGAACCAATCTCGACACAATCTGGGATTGTCGGCCTCGGCTCTGTGAGACAACTCACACTACACGCGATCGTGTGATGGGCGGGGAGCGGCAGGGACTTCAGGGGCGCCGTCAGCTCTTGGGCCGTCAGCCTTGGCGGGGCAGCAGTTCCGTCAGCGAGCGGATGATGCGGTCGGGCTTCACGGTTGAATCCGGCGGCAGGCCGTCGCCATGCACGTCGATCCAGATGGCATAGATGCCGAGCCGCTGCGGCGCCACCACCTCCCATTCCAGATTGTCGCCGATCATCCAGGTCTCGGGCGCGGTGACGCCGAGCGCCTGCATCGCGTGCAGATAAGCGCGCTCGTCCGGCTTGCCGAAACCGTGCTCGCCTTCGATCTGGATGTGATCGAAGCGGTGCGATAGCGCGAAGCGTTCGACCTTGGCGCGCTGGGTACCCGCGGCGCCGTTCGTGACCAGCGCCAGCTTCACGCCGCGTGCCTTCAATTCGTCGATGGCGTCATGCGCGCCGGGGAAGACGAACATTTCCTCTTCGCGGTAGGCGGTAAAGCGGTCGGCCAACCGTGTCGCGAGGTCTTCAGGCAGGACGTGGCCGTCTTCGGCAAGCGCGGCAAATCCGTTTCTGACGGTGAGGCGCCGTGCTTCATCGAGCTTCAGCCGCCATTCGGCTTCGGCAACAGCCCAGAATTTGCGCGCGGAGTCCAGAACGGCGACGGCAACCTGCTGCGAGGTCAGGGGCTCGAACTCGGCGGCGAACTCGGACGTGACATTGTGCCAGGCGATCTCCGGACGTCCATAGGCCGACAGGATGGTGTCGTCCATATCGATCAGCATCGCGCGGGGCAGGTGGATCATTGTTTCGCGGCCATCTCACTTCAAGCGTCATCGGCCGCGGGAAGCAGCGGCGCACTTGTCGCGAATATCAGATCACCCGCACCGGGTCCAATCCCGGGAAACCACGCCGCCGGACCATGGAAGCCCGGCGGCGTCAAAAAGTGCCTCACGCAACCTTGTTGGCGCGGTCGTCCTCTTCCTCGTCCTCGGCTTCCTCTTCGTCCTCGTCTTCGTCGTCTTCTTCGTCTTCGTCGTCCTCTGACGTATCGGCTTCGGCGAGCTCTAGGACGGCAAGCGGCAGCGTCTCGCGGAACAGATCGCCTTCATTGCCCATCCATACGCACGCAACGTTGCCGTCCTTGACCTCCACCACACTGAGAGGATGGCCGCCGGACTTCAGAATGACGACGTCGCCTGGTTTCAAATCCATGATCTACTCCTCGGATGACATGACACGAATCGCACCATAGCGATCAGTCATGACAACCCGATCATGCGATCATGGCCACTTTACCTCCGGCGGCATCGACGAGAGGATGGAATCCACATTGCCGCCAGTCTTTAGCCCGAAGATCGTGCCGCGGTCGTAGAGCAGGTTGAACTCGACGTAGCGCCCGCGCCGGATCAACTGTTCCTCGCGGTCGGCGGCATTCCAGGGAAGGGCGAAATTGCGGCGGACCAGTTCAGGATAGATTTTCAGGAAGGCGCGGCCGACCTCCTGCGTAAAGGCGAGGTCGGCGTCCCAGTCACCTGAATCGTGCCAGTCGTAGAAGATGCCGCCGATGCCGCGCGCTTCCTTGCGGTGCGGCAGATAGAAATATTCGTCGCACCATTTTTTGTACTTGTCGTAATCGGCCACGCCGTTCGATCTCCCGCAGGCCTCTTTCATCGCCTGATGGAAAGCGAGCGTGTCGGGGTCATCCTGGGTCCGCCGGCGGTCGAGCACCGGCGTCAGATCCGCCCCGCCGCCGAACCAGGCCTTGGTGGTGACCACAAAGCGGGTGTTCATGTGCACCGCCGGCACATGCGGGTTGCGCATGTGCGCGATCAGCGAAATGCCCGACGCCCAGAACCTGGGATCGTCGGCCGCGCCGGGTATCTGCGCGCGGAATTCCGGCGCGAACTCGCCATGCACGGTCGAGCAGTGCACGCCGACTTTCTCGAACAGCCGCCCACGCATCATCGACATCACCCCGCCGCCGCCGGGCTTGCCGGTGTGGTCGGTGCGGTCCCAGGACGTGCGGACGAAGCGACCGGCCTCGCCGGGATAGAGGGCAGGCGGCGCGTCGTCTTCCAGCTTTTCGAAGGCCGCGCAGATGTCGTTGCGCAGCGCTTCGAACCAGGCTCTCGCGCGCGTCTTGCGATCCTCGATGACGGATACGTCCATTAGGAATTCCCAACGTTACCTTTCCGTCATTGCGAGCGAAGCGAAGCAATCCATCGTGGCATGAAAGTACTGGATTGCTTCGTCGCTTCCGCTCCTCGCAATGACGGTGAAAGTTAGCCTTGCGGCCCGAAATACGTGCAGCTCTCGTTACAACTGTCGCGATGAACGCTGACGCGAGTAACTTGGCCTGCGTGCTGGACCCGCTCGAAGATGTAGCGCGAAATGTTTTCCAGCGTCGGCGTCCCCAGCGCCTCGACCTTGTTGAGGAGCTTGTGGTCGAGTGCTTTGCGAACTTCTTCCATGCTGCGTTCGAGCAGGCCGAGATCGAGCACCATGCCGGTTTCCGGGTCGGGCGTGCCGCGCACGCTCACTTCGGCGCGAAACGAGTGGCCGTGAATTTCCTCGCTGGCCGCGCCGAAGGTCGTTCCCTTCAGGGAATGCGCAGCTTCGAAGCGAAACGATTTCGTCAGTTCCCACATCTTGAAAATCTAAATCCTATCTGATGCCAAGTTATCTGATGCCAAGTGTCTTGTGCGTCTGCAGGCTGAGCCGCCATTGCGGATGGCGCAGGCAGTAGTCGACCGCACGCGCGGTGTTTTCGAGCACGTCGGGTCCATCCATCGGCTGCAGCGAAAAGCGCTCGAAATCGAGCCTCACAAAATCTTCCGGCGCTGCGCCTGCTTGCGGATAGACCAGCTTCAATTCGTGGCCGCGGTGCACTACGAGATCGGCGCCGGCTTTCGGACTGACGCAGACCCAGTCGATCCCTTCGGGCGGTTCGATCGTGCCGTTGGTCTCGATGCCAACGGCGAAGCCGCGCGCATGCAGCGCATCGATGAAGGGGGGATCGACCTGCAGCAGAGGCTCGCCGCCGGTCAGGACCACGTAGCGGTTGGTATTCTCGCCGGTCCATTGCCCGGCGATGGTGTCGGCGAGTTCGTCCGCCGTGGCATAGCGGCCGCCGAGCGTGCCGTCGGTGCCGACAAAGTCGGTATCGCAGAACTGGCAGGTGGCGCTCATGCGGTCCTGTTCGCGGCCGCTCCAGAGGTTGCAGCCGGAAAAACGGCAAAACACTGCCGCGCGGCCGGCATGTGCGCCTTCGCCCTGCAACGTCAGAAATATTTCCTTGACCGCGTAGCTCACACCTTCTCCTTGGACCCGATCTCGCCTGCAATCGGATGACCCGTCTGACGCATCGCCTCGCCTAGTGCCATGGCGGCCGCCATCGCCACATTGAGCGAACGCAAGCCCGGCCTTATCGGGATCGTCACCCGAGCGTCGGCCGCGGAGACGACCTCGTCGGTAACTCCTGCGGATTCCCGCCCGAATAATAGGACGTCGTCACTTCGATAGCGGAAATCCAGATAGGAACCGGCCGCCTTGGTCGTAAACAGCACCAGCCGGGAACCAGCCTCGTTACGCCATTGCTCGAATTTTGGCCATGAGTCATGGCGGGTAAGGACGACATGATCGAGATAGTCCATTCCCGCGCGGCGGAAATGCCGATCAGAGGTCGGGAATCCCGCCGGCTCAATGATATGGGCGGCCACGCCCAGGCAGGCACACAGGCGCAGAATCGTCCCGGTGTTCTGGGGGATGTCGGGCTGGAAAAGCGCAATCTGCATGGTGTCAGGCTTTGGTGGCGCGAATGAAATGTTTCGAATAAATCACGGCCGGGCGCCGATTTAGTGCATTGCACGCTATCGAGCCGATAGCGGGCTTGCGCTCTCACGGCAAGGGTGCCAATAGAACGATTCTGGACTGCTTGTTCCGCCGGAATGGGGGAGGAAAAGCGGTTTTTTCTGCCGCCGCGGGGGCCGCGGGCGCCGGCAGCCTCCTCCGGGGCGCGCTTTTGCGCGGGTCCGGGGCGGTTCCGCTGGCTGCAGATAAGAAAGGGCTTGAGATCGTGACGACAGCGTCTTCGGCGGACCATCCGACACGCCGTGATTTCCTTTTTGTTGCAACGGGAGCCGTCGCCGCCGTAGGCGCGGCTGCCACGGTGTGGCCGCTGGTTTCGCAGATGAATCCGGATGCCTCCACGGTCGCGGCCGGTGCGCCGATCGAGGTCGACCTGACCCCGATCGCCGAAGGGCAGGACATCAAGGTGTTCTGGCGCGGCAAGCCGATCTACATCAGCCACCGGACCAAAAAGCAGATCGACGAGGCCCGCGCGGTGTCGGTGTCGAGCCTGCCCGATCCGCAGAGCGACGAGGCGCGGGTCAAGCCGGGCCATGACGAGTGGCTGGTCGTGGTCGGCATCTGCACCCACCTCGGCTGCATCCCGATCGCCCATGAGGGCCAGTACGACGGCTTCTTCTGTCCGTGCCACGGTTCGGTGTACGACACGTCGGGCCGGATTCGGCAGGGACCCGCGCCGACCAACCTGGCCGTGCCGCCCTATACCTTCGTTTCCGATACCAAAATCCAGATCGGCTAAGGGCTCGGACGCCAGTCCGAGACCTCTCCTTAAGCCGTTGCGTCGTTTTACTTCCTCAGGATCGCATCAATGAGCGGACCATCCGATTTCCAGCCGACCAATCCCGCCTTGAAGTGGATCGAACGGCGCCTCCCGATCATGGGACTCATGCATTCGTCGTTCGTGGCGTATCCGACGCCGCGTAACCTGAACTACTGGTGGACGTTCGGCGCCATCCTTTCGTTCATGCTGGGCGTGCAGATCCTGACCGGCGTGATCCTGGCGATGCACTACACGCCGCATGCCGATATGGCCTTCAAGTCGGTCGAACTGATCGTCCGCGACGTCAATTACGGCTGGCTGCTGCGAAACATCCACGCCTCCGGCGCGTCGATGTTCTTCTTTGCGGTCTACATCCACATGTTCCGCGGCCTCTATTACGGGTCGTACAAGGAGCCGCGTGAAGTGCTGTGGATCCTCGGCGTCATCATCTATCTCCTGATGATGGCGACGGGCTTCATGGGTTACGTGCTGCCGTGGGGCCAGATGAGCTTCTGGGGCGCTACCGTCATCACCAATCTGTTCTCGGCCGTACCCTATTTCGGCGAGAGCATCGTGACGCTGCTGTGGGGCGGCTACTCCGTCGGCAATCCGACGCTCAACCGCTTCTTCTCGCTGCACTACCTGCTGCCGTTCGTGATCGCCGGCGTCGTCGTGCTGCACATCTGGGCACTGCACGTCGCGGGCCAGAACAATCCGGCCGGCGTCGAAGCGAAGACCGAAAAGGACACGGTGCCGTTCACGCCTTACGCTACCATGAAGGATATGTTCGGCGTCTCCTGCTTCCTGCTGTTCTTCGCTTGGTTCATCTTCTACATGCCGAACTATCTCGGCGATCCCGAGAACTACATTCCGGCCAATCCGGCCGTGACGCCCGCGCACATCGTACCGGAATGGTACTACCTGCCGTTCTACGCGATCCTGCGCTCGATCCCGAATAAGCTTGCCGGCGTTATTGCAATGTTCGGTGCGATCCTCATCCTGGCCTTCCTGCCCTGGCTCGACAGCGCCAAGACGCGGTCGTCGAAATATCGCCCGCTGGCCAAGCAGTTCTTCTGGGTTTTTGTCGCCGTCTGCATCGGGCTCGGCTATCTCGGCGCGCAGCCGCCGGAGGGCATCTATGTCATCGTCGGCCGCATCCTGACCTTCCTCTACTTCGCCTATTTCCTGATCCTGCTGCCGTTGCTGGCGCGGATCGAGAAGCCCCGTCCGGTGCCGAACTCGATCGCGGACGACGTGCTGGCTAAGTCGGGCGGCAAGGCTGCGCCGATGGTCTCGGCCGTGATCGCGCTGATGGTGGCCGGCGGTCTGCTCCTCGGCGGCGCCGAGAGCGCTCGCGCCGCCGAAGGCAGCACCAAGCCGCCGGCGCAGAAATGGTCGTTTTCGGGCCCGTTCGGCAAGTTCGACCGCGGCGCCATGCAGCGCGGTCTGAAGGTCTATAAGGAGGTCTGCGCCTCCTGCCATGGCCTGTCGTTCGTCGCCTTCCGCAATCTCGCCGAAACCGGCGGTCCCGGTTACTCGGTGGCGCAGGCCCAGGCGTTCGCCTCCGAATACAAGGTCAAGGACGGCCCGAACGACCAGGGCGAGATGTTCGAGCGGCCGGGCCGGCCCGCCGATTATTTTCCGTCGCCGTTCCCCAACGAGCAGGCGGCGCGCGCGGCCAATGGCGGCGCGTATCCACCGGACCTATCGCTGATCACCAAGGCGCGCAGCTACGGCCGCGGCTTCCCGATGTTCCTGATCGACTTCTTTACCCAGTATCAGGAGCAGGGCCCGGATTACGTCACGGCGCTGTTGCAGGGCTATGAGGACAAGCCGCCGGCTGGCTTCAATCTGCCGGAAGGTTCCTACTACAACACCTACTTCCCCGGCCATGCCATCAAGATGCCGAAGCCGTTGAACGACGGTCAGGTCACCTACGACGACGGCTCGCCGGCCACAGTTGCGCAATACGCCAAGGACGTCACCACGTTCCTGATGTGGGCTGCGGAGCCGCACATGGAGGCGCGCAAGCAGCTCGGCCTGCAGGTGTTCGTGTTCCTGATCCTCCTCACCGTCTTGCTGTACTTCACCAAGAAGAAGGTCTGGGCCAACGCCCACTGATCACGACGTCTTTAACGCGATTTCGGAAAAGCCCCTGCGGGGGCTTTTTTTGTTGGGTGCAGCAATGCGCCGACAGGCGATTGCGTCCGGCTTTTGCAGCCGCCAAAATGGCCGCACATTCAAGAAGCAGTCCCGGAGGAACCCATGGGCACCCACATCACCTTCAAGCGTCCGGACGGCAAGGAAACCGCCGGCTATCTCGCCAATGCCGCGCGCGGCAACGCACCGGGCGTGGTGGTGGTGCAGGAATGGTGGGGCCTGTCGGAGAACATCAAGGGCCTGTGCGACCGCTTTGCGGCGGCCGGTTTCGATGCGCTGGCGCCCGATCTCTACAAGGGCGTCGTGGTGCCGTATCACGATACGGACGCGGCCAACGCGCAGATGACCTCGCTCGATTTCATGGACGCCACTACCCAAAATGTACGTGGCGCCGCGCAATATCTCGCACGCAACGGCGCCAAGGTGGGGCTCACCGGCTTTTGCCTCGGCGGCGCCGTGACCATCATCGGCGCCACCAAAATTCCGGAGCTCACGGCGGGCGTCATATTCTACGGCATCCCGCCGGAGCAGGCCGCTAAACCTGCCGACGTGAAAATCCCGCTGCAGGCGCATTTCGCCAACAAGGACGACTGGTGCACGCCGGCCGCGGTCGACGCCTTCGAAAAGGCGATGAAGGATGCTGGCAAGTCGCTCGAGCTGTTCCGCTACGATGCCGAACATGCCTTCGTGAACGAGCAGCGCATGGCCGTGCATGACCGCCAGGCCGCCGAGCTTGCCTGGGGCCGGGCGACGGAATTTTTCAGGAAGCATCTCGGCTAAGTTGAGCGTATCTCGGCGAAGGAGTTGGCCGCGCATGAAAATCTTCTGCACGGGCGCATCGGGCTATATCGGCGGGTCGGTTGCGGCTCATCTCATTGCCGCCGGACATCAGGTGACCGGATTGGTTCGCTCGCCTGAAAAGGCCGAGGCGGTTCGCGCGCGCGGCGTCCAGCCCTTGCTGGGAACGCTCGACGACAGGGACGTTCTGGCGCAAGCGGCGCAGGCCGCCGAAATTGTCGTCAATGCGGCGAGCGCCGACCACAGAGGCGCGGTCGAGAGCCTGCTCGGCGCGCTCGTGGGAAGCGGCAAGCCGTTCATCCACACATCGGGATCGAGCATCGTCGGCACCCGCGCCAAGGGCCAGCGATCGGATGCGATCTTCGACGAAGACACGCCCATTACGCCATCGCCCGCGCGCGCGGCGCGGGTCGCGCTGAACGAGTTCATTCTGTCCCATCGCAATAAGGGATGTTGGCCGGTCATCATCTGTCCGAGCCTGATCTATGGCCTCGGTCATGGCGCTGGGCGAGACAGCGTGCAGGTGCCGTTGCTGATCAATCTCGCAAAAAAGCGCGGCAACGCGGCGCATGCCGGGCCCGGCGAGAACGTCTGGTCGAACGTGCATATCGACGATCTCGTGACGCTCTACGCGCTTGCCATCGAGAAGGCGCCGGCAGGTAGCTTCTATTTCGTCGAGAACGGCGAGAGCTCGATGCGTGAAGCGTGCGAGGCGATCAACCGCATGCTCGGTTTTGCGGGACCGCCGACGGCGATGTCGATGGCCGAAGCCGCCGCCGAATGGGGCGAGGGCACGGCCGAGGACACGATGGCGTCGAACAGCAGGGTGCGGGCGAAACGCGCGCGGCAGGAACTTGGCTGGCAGCCGAAGGCGCGGGGACTGATCGAGGAGATCGAGAGCGGGTGTTATCGGGAGTAGCGCCGCAACCCAACTGTCGTCCCTGCGAAAGCAGGGACCCATACGCCGCGGCCTCTCATTTTAGCAAGGCTGTTCGACGACTTCGCGCAACGACTGCTCCCTGTGGTTATGGGTCCCTGCGTTCGCAGGGACGACGCGGTTTGTTGGGCGATACTTCTGACCACGAACCACCCAAAGTTGGGCTTGGGGCGGGCGTCCCGGCCCATCCCTCCCTTGACATCGCCTCCGCCGGATGGTGATTAGGTTCCCATGAGCACCGTTGTTGCCCCCTGCCGTCTCTGGTGGCGCACCTCCTAAGAGGTGGCCGGTGCGATTTCATTTTTTCAATCGTCGAAGGTCGCCATCGCAGTGCGACGGTTCCTTCGTTTGTCCTGTGTGGCGCGCCCTCCCGAGGTTTCGTAAGAGGATCACATGAACAGGACAGCCTTCTCCCTGCCGGAGCACAGCGAATACCGGACCAGCGGCGGTCTGGCGATTTCGCGCGTCGTCGAGCAGTTCACCGGCAACGCCAAGCGCCTTGACGACCTGATCGAGCTGCTCGATCGCCGCCGTGGCGTGGTGCTGTCCTCCGGCACCACGGTGCCGGGGCGCTACGAAAGCTTTGACCTCGGCTTTGCCGATCCGCCGCTGGTGCTGGAAACGGCCGGCTCGAATTTCTCGCTCCAAGCGCTGAACGCGCGCGGCGAGGTGCTGATCGCCTTCCTCGGCGATGTGCTGCGCGAGCCCTGCGTCGTCATTTCGGAGCGGAGCGAGCGGCGATTGGCGGGCCACATCGTCCGCGGCGCCGCGCCGGTCGAGGAAGATCAGCGCACCCGCCGTGCCAGCGTGATGTCGCTGGTGCGCGATCTCGTCGCCGCCTTCACCGCAAACGACGATCCGCTGCTCGGTTTGTTCGGTGCCTTCGCCTACGACCTCGTGTTCCAGATCGAGGACCTCGTGCAGAAGCGGGCGCGCGAGGCTGACCAGCGCGATATTGTGCTCTACGTGCCGGATCGCCTTCTGGCCTATGACCGCGCCACCGGCCGTGGCGTGGTGTTGAGCTACGATTTCTCCTGGAAGGGAAGGTCCACCCAGGGCCTGCCGCGCGACACCGCCGAGAGCGTTTACGCCAAAACGCCGCGGCAGGGATTTGCCGATCATGCGCCCGGCGAATATCAGGCAACGGTCGAAGTCGCGCGTGCGGCGTTTGCGCGCGGCGACCTGTTCGAGGCGGTGCCGGGGCAACTCTTCGCCGAGCCCTGCGAGCGTTCGCCGGCGGAGGTGTTCCAGCGGCTGTGCCGCATCAACCCGTCGCCCTATGGCGCGCTGATGAATCTCGGGGACGGCGAATTTTTGGTGTCGGCCTCGCCGGAAATGTTCGTGCGCTCCGACGGCCGCCGGGTCGAGACCTGCCCGATTTCGGGCACCATCGCGCGTGGCGTCGATGCGATCGGCGATGCCGAGCAAATCAGGCAATTGCTGAACTCGGAGAAGGATGAGTTCGAGCTCAACATGTGCACCGACGTCGACCGCAACGACAAGGCGCGCGTCTGCGTCCCCGGCACGATCAAGGTGCTGGCGCGGCGGCAGATCGAAACCTATTCGAAGCTGTTCCACACCGTCGACCATGTCGAAGGCATGCTGCGCCCGGGCTTCGATGCGCTGGATGCCTTCCTGACGCACGCCTGGGCGGTTACCGTGACCGGTGCGCCGAAATTGTGGGCCATGCAGTTCGTCGAGGACAATGAGCGTTCGTCGCGGCGCTGGTACGCCGGCGCCATCGGCGCCGTGAATTTCGACGGCAGCATCAACACCGGGCTGACCATCCGCACCATCCGCATGAAGGATGGGCTGGCCGAAGTGCGCGTCGGCGCCACCTGCCTGTTCGATTCCGATCCGGCCGCCGAAGACCGCGAGTGCCAGGTGAAGGCGGCTGCGCTGTTCCAGGCGCTGCGGGGCGACGCGCCGAAGCCGCTCTCGACCTTTGCGCCCGACGCGACCGGCTCGGGCCGCAAGGTGCTATTGATCGACCACGACGACAGTTTTGTTCATATGCTGGCGGATTATTTCCGGCAGGTCGGCGCAAGCGTAACCGTGGTCCGGCACGTGCATGCACAGGAGATGCTGAAGCGGAAGGGCTGGGATCTCCTGGTCTTGTCGCCGGGCCCGGGTCGCCCTGAAGATTTTGGAATCTCGAAGACCATTGGAACGGCGCTGGACCGAAAACTGCCGATCTTCGGTGTCTGCCTCGGCGTGCAGGCGATCGGCGAGTATTTTGGCGGCCAGCTCGGTCAGCTCACCCAGCCGGCGCATGGACGGCCGTCGCGGGTTCAGGTCCGCGGCGGACGGCTGATGCAGAACCTGCCGAATGAGATCGTGATCGGCCGCTATCATTCGCTCTATGTCGAGCGCGACAGCGTGCCCGATGTTCTCGAAGTCACCGCGACCACCGAGGACGGCGTCGCGATGGCGATCGAACACAAGACCTTGCCGGTCGGCGGCGTGCAGTTTCACCCGGAATCGCTGATGTCGCTCGGCGGCGAGGTGGGACTGCGCATCGTCGA
The DNA here is from genome assembly GCF_036924675.1 of Bradyrhizobium sp. AZCC 1578. Classification (NCBI taxonomy): domain Bacteria; kingdom Pseudomonadati; phylum Pseudomonadota; class Alphaproteobacteria; order Hyphomicrobiales; family Nitrobacteraceae; genus Bradyrhizobium; species Bradyrhizobium sp. AZCC 1578. The sequence goes on along the minus strand of NZ_JAZHRZ010000001.1, from coordinate 2,311,214 downwards.
GAATGCGTTTCGGCTGAATGTGGGATGAATTGATTGACCGTCATTGCGAGGAGCGAAGCGACGAAGCAATCCATACCTTTCGTGGTACGGTGGATTGCTTCGCGGAGCCTGTCATCCGGTGGCGCTTTGCGCCGACCGGGTGGCTCGCAATGACATTGGGGACAATTGAAAGCGAGATAAGCACCAATGACATTCGATCACGACATCAAGGCCACCGTCCGCACCATTCCGGACTACCCGAAAAAGGGTATCCTGTTTCGCGACATCACGACCCTGCTGGCGGACGCGCGTGCCTTTCGGCGTGCGGTCGATGAGCTGGTGCAGCCCTGGGCGGGATTGAAGATCGACAAGGTCGCCGGCATCGAGGCGAGGGGATTCATCCTCGGCGGCGCGGTCGCGCATCAGGTTTCCGCCGGCTTTGTTCCGATCCGGAAAAAAGGCAAGCTGCCGCATACCACCGTGCGGATCGCCTATTCGCTGGAATACGGCCTCGATGAAATGGAAATGCATGCCGACGCGGTCCATCCTGGCGAGCGCGTCATCCTGGTCGATGATCTCATCGCCACCGGCGGCACCGCGGAAGGCGCGGTGAAATTGCTGCGCCAGATCGGCGCCAACGTGGTCGCGGCCTGCTTTATCATCGATCTGCCCGATCTCGGCGGCGCCGCCAAGCTGCGCGCGATGGAAGTGCCGGTGCGCACGCTGATGGCGTTCGAGGGGCATTAAGTTTTTTTGCGCGCGAAACTCTCCACGCGTCGTCCCTGCGAAAGCAGGGACCCATAGCCACCGTCATTAGTTGGTAGAAAAAACGTCAGCCATGTCGCCTCAACCGCGAGAGCAACGCGGTAGGGTTCCTGCGTTCGCAGGGACGACGACCACCAATTATCCGGACTAGATCAAACTGCCTCTGCTTTGAGCTCCACCCTCCAATGCAGCGCGCTCCTTCAAAAGCGCGTCGCGGATATCGGACGTCTCTTCGTCTTCCAGCCGCTCGCATGTCTCGAACGTCAGGCTGTCGGACCCGTGCGCGGCCCACGCCGCCTGCAGGCTGCGGCAGGGGTGGCTCCCTTGGCGCAGCGAAAACCAGATGCGGTTCTGGATTTTCTCCAGATTGGGCGTCTGGCCGACCCATGTCTCGGAGGTCGCCTTGCAGCGGATGACGAAGACCCCCGCGATGGTCTTCCGCTCCTTGTAGGCGGCAATGGCTGCCTTTCTGGCTGATGTCACGGGATGCCTCGCGGGAAATGGTCAGGGGTAGGAGGAGGCACTAACAGACTGGCCGCCCAGCGTCAATATTACCCGGGTAATATTTGCCGTCGTGGAGGCTTCACGGCCGCTGCGGGAGCAGGCTGAACTCGAGCTCGCGAAAACAGGTGTAGTTCCTGCGGATCCACTGATGCAGCTCGGTCGACGAGTCCCGCTCGTTGCGCAGGTAGTTGGTGAAGGAAAAGGTCAGCCGGTCGATATAGGTTTTCAGGAACGAGGGCAGCGCTGATATGCGCAGCACCCGACCCAGGCCCATCGCCTCGGGCAGTTCGCCACGCACCACATACTCGTTGTCGACCGTAATCAGCGCTTTCAGCGGAATCTGCTCCCGTAACGTCGAATAAGCGCGCGCGGAAACGCGGTCGGTATCGGCCACGAACAGGATGATCGGCGCCACGCCACGCCGTGCGGCCTCTTTGAGGAAACCGATCTCGTTGATCATCTTGAAGAACTCGTCGAACGCATGAAATCCGAGGTCGATCACCTTGGCGACGCCGTCGTCGACGATCAGGCGATCCATGAGCTGCATCTTGCCATAGGTGTCCATCACGTCGGCGGTCTCGGTGATGCGCGGCAGATATTCGAGCAGCGATGGTTCCTTCAGGTTGATGTCGAAGGAAGATACCGTCCCATCCTTCAGCAGCAGGAACTCGCTCAACAGGCGCGCGAGCAGCGTCTTGCCGACTAGCGGCCGGGGCGAGCAGATGATGTAGACAGGCGTGGAGCTCATCACCCGCTATATCAAAGGAATTTTTCGCCTAATCCAGCCCCGTCGCGGCGGCTATCCGACTATTTTTCGCCGCCGCGCACGCCAGGCTTGGCACCGACGAGATCGGTCAGCTTGATGCGGTCGAACTCGCTCCAGACGTTGGCGAGCCAGTGCCGGACATAGCCGCGCAGCACGAACGAATAGTTCGCGGCCTCGTCGTCCTTGCCCTTGTTGGCGACGAATTTGAGGAACGGCACCGAGGAAACCTCGACCTGCTCATAGGCCATCTCATTGAGCTTGGGGATCGTGAGGTCGGTGGCGTCCTTGATGCGGTGAAAGTAGGAGTTGTAGGTCGACTGATCCCACTGGAAGAACTGGGTGTCGTTGATGAAGTTCTTCACCAGGAAATATTTGGCACCGTGCATGAAGTTCGCGGTCTCGGCGATTTCGTCCAGCGAGGCGATCGAGGGGCCCAGGATGTGGAACACGGCAAAGGTGATCTGCCCGGCCTTCGCGGCATCGAGAAAGCCGATGTCGCGGAGCGAAGCCAGCGCCGGCGACAGCAGTCCGGCGCGGACGTCGATTACGGTCACCGAAGGCCCGGCACTCAGCGTGTCGAATATCTTCATCTGATCCGATGTCGTCGTCATGTCCACGATCTCGGTGATGTCGGGGTGGAAGCGCTTCAGGGTACCGCGCGGCGATTCGGTATCGAATGCCCGGGTCGGCACGTTATTGGCGCTAAAATAGTCCAGGAGCGTCCGCGACACGGTCGTCTTGCCGACCCCGCCCTTGTCCGCGCCCACCACAATCACGACTGGCTTTGCCATGGAATTCCCTTGAACAGCAGTTCCGACCGCGGGAGCGGCCGGCTTGCCCCATTCCCTGCTTTGGGCGCGAACATGGCAGAAACAAGGGAGAATTCAATTCATTAGACGGCCGTCGCCATTATTCCGCACGGAATTCGTTAATCCCGCGCGTCGGCGGGCGCTGTTTAGCGATGCGGGCCCCAAGGGCCGTCCAGGGGGCCGGAGCGGGCGCCCGGAACGCCGGCAGGCTCGCTGGCGTCGCTCCACGGGCCGGGGGGAACCGGCGGCTGGAGTTGCTCCGTGGAAGATTCCTCCGACTCGGGTTCATCCGCCGTATCGGACGGGAGGGCGAGCGGGCCGGGATCGCGGCCACCGGCAAACTGCACCAGCGCCTTGACGCGCCGGTCGACTGACGGATGGGTCGCGAACAGGTCGGCAAAGCCTTCGCGCGGATTGTCGACACAGAGCTCCATGACCGCAGACGTCGCGCCGGGCAGCTCGCCGCGATTTTCGATCTTGCGCAGCGCCGTGATCATCGCGTCGGGGTTCTTGGTCAGTTCGACCGAGCCGGCGTCGGCCAACAGTTCGCGCGACCGCGACAGCGCCAGCTTGACGACTTGCGACAGCAGCCAGGCCAGCAGGATCAGCACCACCGCAATAATGATCGCCATGATGGCGCCGCCGCCTCCCTTGCCGCGGTCGGACGAAGAAGAGGACGATGATGATGAGGAGGAGGAGGATGAAGATGAAGACCAATCGCTGCCGGTCGAGTTCCACGACAGGTTGGTGAACGTGCGAAAGAACAGTTCGCCGAAGAAGCCCACCACGCCGGCGATGATCATGGCGATCACCATCAACTGCACGTCGCCGTTGCGGATATGCGTGAGCTCGTGGCCGAGCACGGCCTCGATCTCCTGGTCGTTGAGCGCCTGCAGAAGGCCCGAGGTCACCGTGATGGAATATTGCCGCCGGTTGAGCCCGGTGGCGAAGGCGTTCAGCGCCGGGCTGTCCATCACCTTCAGCTTCGGCATCGTGATGCCGCGCGAGATGCAGAGGTTTTCCAGGAGATTATAGAGCCGCGGCTGCTGTTGCCGCGTCACGCGCTCGCCGCCGGTCACGGCGTCGATCATGTTCTGGTGGAAGAAATAGGCGATCACGATCCACAAGGCGGCGATGATTGTCGCATAGGGGAGGGCTGAGATCAGGTCGCGAGAGGCGCGCGTCAGATAATAGTTGAGTGAAGCACCGCTGTTGAGTACCACTTCCGCAACCAGCGCGCCGGCGAAGACCAGCACGTAGATCAGCAGAAATAGCCCGGCGAGCAGCAGCATCGAACGAAACTTGTTCGATGCGATATGCGTGTAGAGACCATACGCGGCCATGATGGACTTTCGCTAACCACGGTCATTCCGGGGCGTCGCGAAGCGGCGAACTACGATGTGCAATTGCACATCGGAGAATCTCGAGATTCTCAGGTGCGCAATTGCGCACCATAGTTCACGCCTTTGGCGTGTCCCGGAATGACGGCGGTAGTGAGTTCTCATCCGTTCAGAACTTCACGCTCGGCACGGTCTCGACTTCGGTGCGGCTGGTGCCGAGATCGAAGAATTCCTTGCGGGTGAAGCCGAACATGCCGGCAAACAGCGCCGCCGGAAGCTGCTGGATGCCGGTGTTGTATTCCTGGACGGCGTTGTTGAAGAAGCGGCGGCTGGCCGCGATCTTGTTTTCGAGGTCGGAGAGTTCGCTGGCAAGTTGCTGGAAATTGGCGTTGGCCTTGAGGTCCGGATAGGCCTCCGACAGCGCGATCAGCCGGCCGAGCGCGCCGCTCAACTGGTTCTCCGCCGCCGATACCTGGGCCGGTCCCTGCGCCGACATCGCGGAATTGCGCGCCTTGATGACGTCGTCAAGCGTGCCGCGTTCGTGCGAGGCGTAGCCCTTCACGGTCTCGACCAGGTTCGGGATCAGGTCGTGGCGCTGCTTGAGCTGCACGTCGATATCGGCAAAGGCCTGGCCGACACGCTGGCTGAGCGCGACCAGGCGGTTATACGCAGCGAAGGCAAACAGCACGATGATGACGATGACGCCGAGAACGATCCAGCCGGTCGACATGATGGAGAACTCCTAAAGGGGACGAAAGACAGCGAACCTAGACGAAAACCGGGGCGTGCGGCAGCCCGCCGTGAGGTGGGGCATGGCTTTAGTCGGAAGTGGGGCGGGATAAGTTCAAGACCGGATTGTGTCGGTTTGCGTGTCCCGGACGCGGTGCAGCGTCTCTTGACGGTGCACCGCAGAGCCGGGACCCACTGTCGCCAGCAGAGCTGGGCCCCGGCTCTGCTGCGCATCACGCCGCAAGCGCGGCGCGCTGCGCAGCGTCCGGGGCACGCGACCGGTAATAGATCAGCTCTCCTCGATCACCGCATCGCCCCACCGCCAGCGGCGCGCACGGGCATAATCTGCCTTGGCGCGGCGGGGCATTTTCGCGAAGCTGAGACCTTCAGGCGTGCAAAGCTTAGCCGTTACCTCGACCTTGGTGACGATCGGTTGCGCCAGCACGCGAGAGGGGTGCCGTTCCACCGCCGCGCGCGTCAACGCGACATAGGAGAATTTTTCGTCCTCGTATGGCAGCTCTGCGCCCTTGACCTGCTTGTGCGCGCGTGAGCGCTGCAGGCGCTGGGTGAAATGGCACCAGTCCGGTGCTTGTAGCGGGCATTGGCTGTCGTGCGGGCAGGGGGCGGCGACATGTGCGCCCAGCGTGATCAGGTGCGCGCGCAGCGCAATGATCCGGGCATAGCCGGCGGGCGTGCCTGGTTCGACCACGAGCAGCGTGTCGTGGGTCTTCTGCCACAACAGTTCGGCGAGCGCGCGTTGCTGCGCTTCGCCGATCTCGCCGATCATGTAGCTCGCCACGACAAGGTCTGCCGTATCCGCTTTGGCAAGCGCGGCGCGGGCCTCGCCGAGCTGGTAGCCGATGCCGCGTAACCGGGTGCTGTCGTGCGCCAGATCTAGCGCCAGCGTGCGCAACGCCGCGTTGGCATCCAGCAGCGTGAAACCTGTTAGCGACGGGAATGCTTCGGCGGCTGCCCAGGAGGCCGTACCCGGCCCGGCGCCGACGTCGAGCAGGGTCTTTGGAGCGAAGTCAGGTCTGTTCTCGACGAGCGCGTTCAGGCTGGCCGTGACCGCGGCATAGGTTGCAGGCATCCGCGCCAGCGCATAGGCGAGCGCGTCCGTCTCTGAGCGGATGGTCGTGGAGCCGCGTCCTTCACGGTAGTTTTTCGAGATGACGGCTGCGCGGCCGGCGGCGTCGCTGCGCGAAAAACCCCGCAGCTTGCCATCGAGCGCGGCTTTCAGTTCGGCGGGGAGATCGGGTGAGGTCATCGTTTCCTGTCATGCCCGCCACCGGGTCTCGCCTTCGGCGAGCCCGATGACAGGCTCAGGCGGGCATCCAGTACGCCGAGGCGGCTGTGACGATCACGGACAGCGCGGTGTACTGGATCATCCGCCTTCGCGGATGATGACGTCAACTGGGGAGGCGAACTGCCTCACGCCACGTTCTGATCCAAAATCTTCACGGCGTCGTCGAGGCCGACCGAGACCAGTTGCGAGACGCCGCGTTCGGCCATGGTGACGCCGAACAGCCGGTTCATCCGCGCCATCGTGATCGGGTTGTGCGTGATGATGATGAAGCGGGTTTCCGTCGACGAGGTCATCTCGTGCAGCAGGTTGCAGAACCGCTCCACATTGTGGTCGTCGAGCGGCGCGTCGACTTCGTCCAGCACACAAATCGGCGACGGGTTGGTGAGGAACACCGCGAAGATCAGCGCCAGCGCGGTCAGCGCCTGCTCGCCACCCGAAAGCAGCGACAGCGTCTGCGGCTTCTTGCCGGGTGGTTTGGCGATGATTTCGAGGCCGGCTTCCAGCGGATCGTCGCTCTCGATCAGATGAAGCGCCGCTTCGCCGCCGCCGAACAGTTCGACGAACAGCCGCTTGAAGTGCTCGTTGACGGTCTCGAACGAGGTCAACAGCCGCTCGCGGGCTTCCTTGTTGAGGCTCTGGATGCCCTGGCGCAGCCGCTTGATGGCTTCGACCAGATCGTCGCGTTCGGTGGTCAGCGCCGTGTGCTGGGTCTCGACCTCGCGCAATTCTTCCTCGGCGCGCAGATTGACAGCGCCAAGGCGCTCGCGGTCGCGGCGCAGCTTTTCGAGGCTTTCCTCGATTTCGGAAAGCGGCGGCAATTCCGCACCGGGCTCGATCTCGGCGAGCGTGGCGACGGCGTGCGGCTCGACTTCGAGCATGTCGTGGATTTCGCGCTCGATGTCGGAAAGCCGGCGCTTGGTGCCCTCCATGCGTTCCTCGGCGCGGGCGCAGGCCTCGCGGGAAGAGGAGAGCGCTTCGAGCGATGCCTTGGCCGCGCGATCGGTCTCCGCCATCAGGCTTTCGGCGGCGGCCAATGCGTCGGCGGCGACGCGGCGGGCACCTTCGGCAGACTCGATTTCGTTGATCAGCGCGCGGCGCTTTTCGGCAAACACGGCCGGTGCATTTTCAAGCTCGGCGCGCTCGGCCGTTACTTCGGTGATGCGCGCCTCGACGGTGGCGACCTGTGAGGCCGAGCTTTGCTTGCGGTTCTGCCATTCGGTGCGTTCGGCCGTGATCGCCTGTACGCGCTTGTCGGCCAATTCAGCTTCGCGCGCCAGCGCCTGGGCTTCGGCCCGCACCTGCGCGGCAAAGCGTCGGTGTCCGTCGATCTCGGTGCGAACGGCGCTCAGTTTCGCTTCCGTCTCATCCGTCGGCGGCAGTTCGGTCAGCGCGGCAGTGGCGCTCTCATGCGCGGCCTCCGCTTCACTGCGGTCGGCGGCAAGACGGGTATGGGCTTCGGTCAGCGCCGATTTGCGCGCGGCGTGGCGATTGATCTCGCGCTCGGTCGCGGCATGGCGTTCGCGCGCCGCATCGGCCTCGCGCTGCGCGGCCCGCCAGGCCTCGCGGGCGGCGGTTTCGGCAGCGGATGCCATCTTCAGTTCCGCCTCGGCGTCATCCAGGGCCTGCCGCTTGGCAGCGGCGTCAGTGCGGGCCTGGTCCAGCTCGTGTTCGATATCAACCAGGCGGGCGCGTTCGGCCAGACGCCGAGCGGCACCGGTCGGCGCATGCGCGGCGGCGACAAAGCCGTCCCAGCGCCAGACGTCGCCTTCCAGCGAGACCAGCCGCTGGCCGGTCTTCAATTGCGAAACGAACTCCGCGCCACGCTCCTTCGGCACGACGCCGATTTGCGCGAGACGGCGCGCCAGTTCGGCCGGCGCCTCGACATGCGCAGCCAGCGCCTCCACGCCGTCCGGCAGGGCCGGATCGTCGAAGCTTGCACCGGCATTGGTCCAGCGCATCGGCGCGGAGGGATCGACGGGCGCGTCAAGATCGTCGCCGAGGACGGCGCCGAGCGCTTTCTCATAGCCCTTGGCGACGGTGACGCCGTCGATGATCGGCGGCCACAGATTCTTGGTCTCGACATTGACCAGTTTTGAAATCGTGCGCGCTTCGGTCTCGAGCCGCTGCACGCGCTTTTCGGCCTCGGTGAGCGGGGCGCGGGAAGCTTCGAGCTTTTGCCGTGCGGCGATGTGGCCGGTCTCGTTGGCTTGCGCTGCCGCTTCGGATACGGCCAGCGTTTCCTGCGCGGTCTCCATGGCGGCGGCGAGCGCGTCGAGGTCGCCAAGATTGCCGGTCTCCTGCGCGAGCTTTTCTTCGTCGGCCTGGACGGTGGCAATTTCCTGGTCGAGCCGGGCCAGCCGGTCGCGATGGGTGCGCACGCCGGCCTCTAACTGGTTGCGCTTGGCCGTGAGGTCGGCGAGCGCCGTGGTCAGTTCGCCGAACATGCGCTCGGCCGCGGCCAGTGTCGCTTCCGCTTCCGACACGCGCTCGTCGACGCCAGAACGCTTTTCGACGCGTGACTTGATCTCTTCCTTCAGCTCGGCGTCCTCGGTGTCGAGGCGCTGCAGCGCGATTTCGGCATCGGATGTCTGCTGCTGTTCGCGCGCGATGTCGGCGGCGAACTGATTCAGCCGCCGGTCGAGCTCGGCAACACGCTCCTTGGCGCGCTCTTCCTCGCGGTCGAGCTGTTCGCGGGCGTTGGTGAGGCGCTGCAGTCCCGCCGCGGCGCGGGCTTCGCCTTCGCGCAAGGCCGGCAATTCGGAAGCGCGGATCGCCTGGATACGCGCCGCTTCGGCCTGCTCGCGGGTGCGCTCGGCCATCTCGCGCACGTTGACGTCGTGCGTATGCGCGGCTTCCGCGACGTCGGCATTGGCCTCCAGCCAGCGCAGGTGGAACAGCGTGGCCTCCGCCTTGCGCACCTTGGCCGCAACTTCGCGGAACCGGATCGCCTGCCGCGCCTGCTTCTTCAGCCCGTCGATCTGGCCGGAGAGTTGCCCGATCACGTCCTCGACGCGGGTGAGGTTGGTTTCGGCAGCCCTCAGCCGCAGCTCGGCCTCGTGGCGGCGGGCGTGGAGGCCGGCGACGCCGGCGGCATCTTCCAGCACGCGGCGGCGCTGCTCGGGCTTGGCCTGAATGATCTCGCCGATCTTGCCCTGGTGGACCAGCGCCGGCGACCGCGCGCCGGTGGCGGCGTCGGCAAACAGGATCTGCACGTCGCGGGCGCGTACGTCGCGGCCGTTGATGCGATAGACCGAGCCGGCCTCGCGCTCGATGCGGCGGGAGATTTCCAGCACCTGGCTGTCATTGACGGCGGCCGGCGCCGTGCGATCGGCATTGTCGATCGTCATCGTCACTTCGGCGTGGTTGCGCGCCGGACGGTTGCCGGAACCGGCGAAGATCACCGCATCCATGTCCGCGGCGCGCAGCGATTTGTGCGAAGTTTCGCCCATCGCCCAGCGCAAGGCTTCGACCAGATTCGATTTGCCGCAGCCGTTCGGTCCGACCACGCCGGTGAGGCCGGGTTCGATCATGAAATCAGTGGGTTCGACGAACGACTTGAAACCGTGGAGGCGGAGGCGCGTGAGTTTCATGAACACAATTCTCTGTTGGCCGGGCGCGAATCTCCCTGCCGTGACAATACCATAGAAGGCAATGTCAGTGTGGATGAGCCGCCCGTTGCGGCGCTTATGAGCCGCGACAATGGCGAGGCCGAGGCCGGAGGGCAACGCCCCCGCGGGCTTTTCCCAAGGGATTTGAGGCGCTTGTGTGGCGCCTTTTGCTGGACTTAAGAGCGCGAATGAATCCGGTTCGCGCGAATCAGCTCTTCAACATTGCATTGATGCGCTTTGCGAACTCCTCGAAGCTCTGCTCGCCCTTGATCATCTCGCCGTTGATGAAGAAGGTAGGCGTCGACTGCACCTTCAGCACCTCGGCGGCATATTTCTGGTCGGCCGCGATCTTGTCGAGCAGCGCCTGATCCTTCAGGCAATCCTCGACCTGCGTTTGCGTAAGCCCGGCCTGCTTGCCGATCCGGATCAGCGTCTCCGTGGTATTCTTCGCCACCCAGTCGTTCTGCTGCTTGAACAGGAGATCGATGACGGCGAAATATTTCGGGGCGTCATCCTTGGCGATGCAACGGGCCAGCATCGATCCGGCGGCGGCCTTGATGTCGAGCGGGAATTCGCGGAACACGTAGCGTATCTTGCCGCTGTCGATGAATTCCGACTTGATCTTCGGAAACACTTTTTCGCCGAACGCGGCGCAATGCGGGCAGGTCATCGAGGCGTATTCGGTGATGGTCACGGTCGCGTTGGCGGGCCCGAGCGCCATGTCGGGCAGCGACTGCGGCTTGGCGACGTCAGCGGGGCTCTGCGCCATCGCATCGGTGATCAGGCGCAGCGGCGAGAAGCCGGCGAGCAGGCCAAACCCGGTCAGCGAGAGAGCGGTGGTGAAGGCGCGGCGCGTGATCATCAAAGTCTGCTCCCGAATGGCGCGTTCACGCCCGAAAGAACTGCGAAAAAGAAGCCTTCGCTAGCTTGAAACGCCAGTTGTGGCAATGGCGGGTCGTGGCGGTCGTGCCGCGCTGTGGGCTCAATTTCGCTTGATCGAGGCGCCGAGCCGGGCCAGCGCAGCGCGCAGTTCCTCATCCTCTACGGCGGACAGGGTTTCGGCCACCTTCGCGACCGATTTCGGGTCGGGCGCGCGGGGCGGCGCGGGGCGATTTCGCCGCGACAGCGGCGCCTGCCGCAGCGCCAGCCGGCCGACCGCGCTCCAGCCGAAAAAGCGGTTGACCCGTTGCAGGATCACGTCGGAGGAATGCTGGATCTCCAGCGCCATCGGGCCCTCCACCCGCAGCACCAGGGTTGCCGGTTCCTGCGGCTGCCCCTCCACCGGCCGTGGCCATTGCATCTTGAGCGGCTCGGAATGGGCGGCGATCTCGGACCCGGCGATCTCGGCCCAGCGCGTCACCAGTTCGCGTGCGGCAAATCCCTGCTTGGCATAGGCGTCGGAAAAGACGTCGCCGAGCAGGACGGAGAGAGGTTTCGCCGAGATCGGGAGGGGTTTGGACATGGGGCGACTCTATCCGAGGCAACCGCCGTGGTCACGCCGCACGCGGACGAATCGTCTTCAGATCGCGGTCAATCTCACGTCGCCGCTGCATCAGGTCGTAATCCATCTGCAAGCCGAGGAAAAATCCTTCCGACACACCGAAATAGCGCGCCAGCCGCAGGTCGGTATCGGCAGTAATATCCCGCTTACCTAGTACGATCTCGTTGATCCGACGCGGCGCGACGTGCACTGCGCGCGCCAGTCCGTTCTGGCTGAGCCCCATCGGCTTGAGGAACTCTTCCAGCAGAATTTCGCCAGGGTGTGGATTTTGGAGCAACCCGCTCTTAGTCGTGGTAGTCGACGATTTCGACATGCGTCGGTCCTCCTTCATGCCAGACAAAGCATATCCGCCACTGGTCGTTGATCCGGATCGAATGCTGGCCCTGCCGGTCTGCCCTCAAAGCTTCCAGTCGGTTGCCCGGGGGAACACGGAGATCGCCGAGTACCCGCGCTTGGTTCAAAAGACGAAGTTTTCTGAGCGCGACATTCTGAATATCGGCCGGCAGTCTTCGGCTCCGCCGGCCGGACCAGATCAACTCTGCTTCCGGATCGGTGAAGCTTTGAATCATGTTCGACTATAACGTGCTGCGTTATAGTCTGTAAACTCTGGTCATGGCTCGAATCCGATTTTAAGGTAGGGTGTGCCCTCATTCGCTGCCCGCAAGAAACAGACCGCTACGGAACACGGCGCCTCCCGCCCCGCGCTGCTGCTCGACTGGTACGACCGTCATCGCCGTCGCTTGCCGTGGCGGGCGGCAGCGGGCGAGCGGGCCGATCCGTATCGGGTCTGGCTGTCGGAAATCATGCTGCAGCAGACCGGCGTCAAAACGGTCGGGCCGTATTTCGAGAAATTTCTGGCGCGCTGGCCCGATGTCGCTGCGCTCGGCCGCGCGTCGCTGGATGACGTGCTGCGGATGTGGGCCGGGCTCGGCTACTATTCGCGCGCGCGCAATCTGCATGCCTGCGCGGTCGCCGTGCTGCGTGACCATGGCGGGATATTTCCCGATACCGAGGAAGGCCTGCGCCGATTGCCGGGAATCGGGCCTTACACGGCAAAGGCCATCGCAGCGATCGCTTTCGATATCAGAACCATGCCGGTCGACGGCAATATCGAGCGCGTGGTGTCGCGGCTTTACGCGGTCGAGGAGCCATTGCCGCAGGCGAAGCCGCTGATCGGGGAATTGGCGGAGACGTTGCTGGGGCCTTCCCGCCCCGGCGATAGCGCGCAGGCGCTGATGGATTTGGGCTCCTCGATCTGTACTCCGAAGAAGCCGGCTTGCGCGCTGTGTCCGCTGAATGATGATTGCGCCGCTCGCCTGCGCGGCGATCAAGAGACCTTTCCGCGCAAGGCGCCGAAGAAAGCGGGAACGCTGCGCCACGGAGCCGCCTTCATCGTCACCCGCGGCGACGAACTCCTCGTTCGCACCCGGGCGGAGAAAGGCCTGCTCGGCGGTATGACGGAAGTACCCGGCTCGGCCTGGCTCGCCGGGCAGGACGACAAGATGGCGCTGAAGCAGGCGCCTGAGCTCAACGGCGTGACGCGCTGGCACCGCAAGACCGGCGTCGTCACTCACGTATTCACGCATTTTCCGCTCGAGCTCGTGATCTACACCGCCGATGTCGCCGCGCGCACGCGCCCACCTGCGGGCATGCGCTGGGTGCCGATTGCAACGCTCGCCGACGAGGCGTTGCCCAATGTGATGCGCAAGGCGATTGCCCACGGGCTGGACATTTGAAAATGCGAGGCTGCTCGCTGCTGACACCATGCTGGCAGCAGGGCTGCGTTAGGAGGGAGCCTCACGGAGGTTCCCATGATCAGCACTGTCTTCGACAATTTCACCGCCCCGCCATCTTCCAAATTGCTCGGCTGGCATCTGCTTGACGCGCGTCCCAAGGACGGCTGGATCCGTATCGGATTCGACGGCAAGCGGGAGTTCTGTAACCCGGCCGGCTTCGTGCAGGGCGGCATTCTCTCGGCGATGCTCGACGACACCATGGGGCCTGCGGTGTTCGCCATGACCGAGGGAAGGCTCTACACCGCAACCATCACCATGACGGTGAATTTTCTCAGCCCCGCCAGGCCGGGGCCGATCACGGGCGAGGCCAATGTCACCCAGCTCGGCAAGACCGTCGCCTTTGTCGAGGGACGGCTGACGGCCGAGGATGGCACGCTGCTGGCGACGGCTACGACCAGCGCGCGGCTGGTCGAGAGCACAAAGGCCATTCGATAGTTTGATAAGGCCGGGCGGGCCGCAAGCCGTTTACCGGCTGGTGAGATCGCTCGGCATGATTTGCAGCAGGGGCTCCGGACCGATTGATATCTGGCCCGTAAACGGTCGGTCATGTGCGGCGATCAGCAGCACTGACGCGGCAACACCGGTCGCGAACAGCGCCAACGCAATGGCCGACGCCAGCCGATTGTCGCAGTGAACGATCGCGATCACCAGCAGCTCACATATCGCCTGCAGATAGAGGCACCACCACTTGACCCGGTTCACCTCAGCCTGGCTGACAATGATGCGTTGCCTTCGCGCATCCAGGGCGGACTGAAGTGCGGAGATGATTTCGCGCTGCGCGTTCTGCTGACCTTCTCCCTGTGGCGCGATCGCGACGACGAGTTGCAGGGCTTCGACGAGCGCCGGCGGAGCGGCCCGCAGCGAGGCTGTCTGGCGCGCCATCATCGGCCATTCCACCGTTGCGGAGTGTTCGACATAGTCGCGAACGAGACCGCGCAACTTGGCCTCATTCTCCGCGGGCAAGCCGGCGGCGAGAAGCATCGCAGCTCGCAGCGCGCTTGCTTCTCGGCTCACCGCCGCGGCGGCGCGGTCACCGTCATTCCAGACCTGCGCAGCGGTGAATGCAACGAACAGGCCGAACATGATGCCCAGTACCGGCAGCATGCCTGGAGAGATGGTCTTGAACGACTTTGCCCGCTCCTCCGTCGCGAAGGCGGTCACGCCCAGGAAAACGGCGATGGCGAGCAGATAGGTGAAGCCGAAGACGACCAGCGCCATGGCCCACACCGGTAAATTATGCAGCCAGTCGCTCATGCCGATGCCTTGGTTTTTTAGCCGGCGCCAGCCCGCGACGCTTCCCGCATAATCTGAACAATCGGCGGCTTGGCGTTGAGGCCTTCGACCTGGAAGCCGGCGACGCGCTTGTAATTGGCGGCGATGTCTTCCAGCTCTTGCAGCGAGAGCACGTCGGTCACGACGTTGTAGCCATCAGGCGCGCGTTCCTCGACCATCTGCATCACCTGCTCGGGGCCGTTTCGGCGGTTGAGCATCACGAGGTCGGTCGTGGCGGGCCGGCGCTCGGCTTCATACGCCGACAATGCGGAATTGGTCGTGCCTTTCGCGAGGATCTCGCGGGCGATGACGCGCGCGTCCAGAATTGCCTGCGACGCACCGTTGGAGCCGATCGGGTACATCGGGTGCGCGGCATCGCCCATCAGTGTAACCCGGCCGAATGTCCATTGCGGGATCGGATCGCGATCTACCAGCGGATATTCGTAGGCGTGCGGGCAGTTCTCGATCAGGCCGGGCACGTCGAGCCAGTCGAACTTCCAGTCCTTGAACCAGGGCAGAAACTCTTCGAGTTTTGCGGTGCGGTTGTAGTCCTCGCGCCGCCACTGATAGGTCGGCGGCATGTGCCGCTCGGCCACCCAATTGATCCGGAACTTGCCGGCGCTGTCGGCCTGCTTCGAAATCGGGTAACAGACGAATTTCAGAATTTCGTGGCCGGCCATGATCATGGTGCGGCCGGACAGGAAGGCGTCGCTGTCGGTGATGCCGCGCCATAGGATGCGTCCATTCCAGATCGGCGGGCCTTCGTTGGGATAGAGCTTTTCCCGAACCGCCGAATGGATGCCGTCGGCCGCGACCAACAGCGCGCCATCGTGAGCGCCTTGCGATTTGCCGGTCGCCTTGTCGATGAATTCGGCGCGGACGCCATTCTCCGTTTCGGTCCAGCCGGAGAGGTGATGGCTGGTCAGGATGTTCTCTCTTCCCAACCGCTCGATTGCGGCGTCGAGCAGGATTTGCTGCAGCGTGCCGCGATGGATCGAGAACTGCGGCCATTTGTAACCGGCCTCGATGCCGCGCGGCTCGCTCCAGATCGGCTTGCCGTGTTTGGAAAAATACGCGAGCTCCTTGGTGCGGACGGCGGCCGCATCAAGCACATCATACAGCCCGAGCTCGATCAGCTCGCGCACCGCATGCGGCAACACGTTGATGCCGACGCCGAGCGGCCGCAGTTCGGGCACGCTTTCGAAAACTTTAGCCGATACGCCGATCTGATGCAGGCTGAGCGCCAGCGTCAGCCCGCCGATGCCGCCGCCCGCGATGAGAACAGTCATGGTACGCCCCTGTTGCTTCCCAGGCGTCATGGCATGAGGGAGGGCAGGGGGCAACTGCGAAGGGCCGGCAGAAGTCCCTCACGGCCCCGGTCATTTACGGAAGCGGCGGGGCCGGGCCGAAGAAGCCGACGATCCTGATTAGCCGGCCATCGGGACCGACCTCGCCGAAATCGATCGAGGTGTCGCCGCAGGTTCCATCCGCACGCACCAGGCGCCAGAGGAAGCGGACCACATGGTGATGGACATCGATGCCGCTCATGAACTCCAGCCGCGCGCCGGGCCGGCTGGCCAGCACCTCGCCGATCTTCTCCACCAGCGCGTCGCATCCGGCCAGCGAGACGTTCGGATCGAGATAAACGCCGTTGTCGCTCCAGCATTGCGCGAGCAGGGTGCGTCTAGCCGCATCGTCCGGCTCGTTCCATGCCGCCATGTACTGCGTTACGGTTTTCGCGATTGCGCTCTTGTCCATCCGTGCTGTCCTTGAACTTCGGGTCTCTACAGGGTTCACTCTGCAAGGAATTCCGAAGCTCGTCACTTACATCCGAGGTAATTGCCCTTCCGAAGCGATGCTCTAGATTGTCGGGATGGCTGCTTCAGACACGAACTCGCACGAAATCCCGGCTGGACATTTCAGCCGCCTGCTGAAGCACTGGCGCAGCGTTCGTCGGCTGACCCAGATCGAACTGGCGGCGGACGCAAACGTGTCGGCCCGGCATTTGTGCTTTCTGGA
The DNA here is from genome assembly GCF_036924675.1 of Bradyrhizobium sp. AZCC 1578. Taxonomy (NCBI): domain Bacteria; kingdom Pseudomonadati; phylum Pseudomonadota; class Alphaproteobacteria; order Hyphomicrobiales; family Nitrobacteraceae; genus Bradyrhizobium; species Bradyrhizobium sp. AZCC 1578. Next base: position 2,294,820 of record NZ_JAZHRZ010000001.1, on the reverse strand, counting down.
GACCGGCCGCTCGCAGCCGAGCCGCGAGATGGTGCAGTTGCTCGGCAGCGCGCTCGACCTGCCGCTCGAGGAGCGCAATGCCCTGCACGTCGCCGCGGGTTTCGTGCCGCCTTTCGGCGACAAGGGGCTGGCGGCCGAGAATTTGCAGCCGGTGCGGCAGGCGCTGGACTTCATTCTCCGGCAGCAGGAGCCGTATCCTACCATTGTGATCGACGGGGATTGGGACGTTCGCATCCGTAATCAGGCGTCGGCCCGCCTGCTAAAGCCTTTCCGCGATTCGTATGAGATGGAAAATCGCCTTGCAGACAACGCCATGCACGTCGTCTTTCATCCAAAGGGCCTGCGGCAGTTCATGTTGAACTGGGACGAGTTCGCGCGACAGTTGATCCAGATCCTGCACCGCGACGTCGCGCAGGGCAGCCGGGCCGCGGCGCGACTGCTCGATGAAATCATGGCCTATCCGGGGTTGTCGGCCGATTGGCGGCTGCCGCGGCATCCGCAGGCGTCTTCGCCGGTCATGACGATGCACCTGGCCAAGGGCGACTATCGTCTCGCCTTCTTCTCCACCTTCACGACGCTGGCGATGCCGATGGACGCAGCTCTGCAGCAGATCAAGATCGAGTGCTTCTTTCCGGCTGATAATGCGACCGCCAGGAAGGCGCACCAGATGGCCCTTTCACAAAGTTCGGGAGACAAAAATGCAGCATGCCCTGCGGAATGATCCATCGGGCGGGACGATGGACGAGCTGCGTGCCCTGAACGCCCGCTTCATCCATAATTTCGTAACGCGCGACGTGGCCTCGCACGATGCACTACTGCACCCTGATTTCATCAATATCTGGCCGACCGGCCAGCGGTGGGATCGCGCGACCTATTTGAACTATTGGGCGACCGCCTTCGATCCTAACGTTATCGTCTACTGGGACGTCCGTGACGAGTTCATCACCATCATCGGCGACGTTGCGCTGGTGCGCTCGACCAACAAGCACATCCGCCGCCGCGACGGCAACGAAGTGACCGGCATGACCATGTACACCGACACATATCTGTTCGAGAACGGCGCGTGGAAGTGCATCCAGGCCCAGCTAACAGCGGTGGCTCCCGAGCACTATCCCCCCGACGATACGATCGTCAGCGTCTATATCGAGGGAACGCTTCAGCCGCGGGCGAATTGAACTGCGAAGGCCGCTCCACACACTTGGGTGTGGACGGCGGATGAGCATGCCGTTAACGTCCGGCTTTCCCGTGAGGACAGCTATGTTCAAGCTCTACTACGCCCCCGGCACCTGCGCACTCGCATCGCATATCGCTCTGGAAGAGGCCGGCGCCCCCTACACGGCAGAGCGGCTCGACTTCAAGAACAGCCAGCAGACCACCCCGCAATATCTTGCCATCAACCCGAAGGGCCGCGTGCCCGCGCTGGTGACGGACCGCGGCACGCTGACCGAAACGCCGGCGATCCTCGCCTTCATTGCGAGCAGTTTTCCGAAGGCGCAGCTTGCGCCCGAAGATCCCTTCGCCTTCGCGCAGGCGCAGTCCTTCAACAGCTATCTCTGTTCCACCGTGCATGTGTCCCACGCCCACAAAATGCGCGGCTATCGCTGGGCGGCCGAGGAGTCCTCGTTTGCCGATATGAAGCGCAAGGTGCCGGAGACCATGGCCGCCGGCTTTGCGCTGATCGAGCGCGACATGCTGAAGGGGCCGTGGGTGATGGGCGAGCAGTACACGATCTGCGACCCCTATCTCTACACCATCGCAGGCTGGCTGGAGGCCGACGGTGTTGATCTATCCAAGCTGCCGAAGGTCGTCGCGCATCGCAAGCGGATGGAGGAGCGGCCAGCGGTAGTGACGGTGCTGGCGGAGGAGAAGGCTTAAGCCGTCGTCCCGGCCAAGCGAAGCGCGAGCCGGGACCCAACCACGAACGCCAATGTTGTGCTTCGCTGGGACCACAGCTCGTTTCAGCAACATCGCGCTGTGGTTATGGGTCCCTGCGTTCGCACTAGGGCATCTACACGTCTTGGGGACGCGACAGATTGACTCGGGGCGGCATGATGTGCGTTCGCCGCAGCGTTTTGTATGATTCTCTCTCTGGCGCTTTGATTCGAAGGAGCGCCAGAGATGCAGCAGGAACCGGATTTGTCCCTGGGTAAGTTTGGAGACGTTCGCCTCGATAAAAGGGGGCGGTGCTTCTCCGGGCTATGCTTTGCACGCGCAGTGTCTGTTTGCGCCAGATGGCGCAGGGCAACTGGGCCGCGAACATGGCGTTCTGGCGGTTTGTGAACAATCCGCAAGTCACGATCGACAAGCTGATTGAAGGCTGGAGCCTGCAGACGTCGATGGCGGTCAGCGGGCGTCATGTGCTGTCGATCCAGGACACCAGCGAGATCAACTTCCACACTCGTCCGGGACATCGGCGCGACTTGGGCAAGGTCGGCAAAGGCAATGCTCGCGGCGTGCTGCTGCATGCCATGATGGCGGTCGATGCCGATAGCGGGGTCTGTCTCGGGCTCACCGGCGGTGAGGTGTGGACGCGCAAGCGCAAGGCCAGGATCGCTCACGAGAAGCGCGCCTTGGCCGACAAGGAATCGGCGCGCTGGGTGACGACGGCTAAGCAAGGCTGCGAGGTTCTGGTCGCTGCTCGTATGATCACCGTCGTCAACGACCGCGAGGGGGATTTCTTTGCTCACTGGTCGCTGACACCCGCTGACAATGTCCACCTCCTGTCGCGCGCCATGCACGACCATGCGCTGGTCGATGGCGGCACGCTTTATCAGGCGGTCGCGCGGGCCCGCTTCTGCGACAAGGCGGTGATCGATCTACCAAAGCGAATGGATCGCCACGGTCGCCAGGCCCACCTCTCCATGCGCCTCGGAACCGTTGTGCTCAAACGACCGCAGCGCCCCGGCGTGAAAGACCTGCCACAGGGCGTCAAAGTCAGCTTCGTGGAGGTCGTCGAGTTGCACCCCCCGAAGAGCGCCAAGCCCATTCATTGGTTGCTCCTGACCACTCATCCGGTCGTCACCGCCGCCGATGCCTGGCGGATCGTCTCCTGGTACAAGCAGCGCTGGATCATCGAACAGCTCTTTCGCTCGCTGAAGAGCCAGGGTCTGCGCATCGAGGATAGTCAGCTCGACAGCGCTGAAGGCCTGATCAAACTCGTGGCGATCGCCACCAGAGTAGCATGTATCGTCATCCAGCTCGTTCAAGCCCGCAATGGCGGCGAACAATTGCAGGTCGAATTTGTGTTCACGCCGGACGAGATCGAAGCGCTCAAGGCCATCAACAAAACCCTGAAAGGCCGCACCGAGCTCCAGAAGAACCACCATCGCCCCAACACTGTCGCCTGGGCGGCATGGATCATCGCAAAGCTCGGCGGATGGACCGGTTACGCCTCTCATCGCCCACCTGGACCAATCACCTTCCACATGGGAATGGCTCGCTTCCAACTCCTCGTATATGGCCCGGCAAGCGTGTAGATGCCCTAGTGCGTTCGCAGGGACGACAGTTGTTATGACGCACGAATCGTGGCGCGCTCCATCTCGCGGCCGATGCCGAGCATGATGTTACGCAGCCAGATCGAGCCGGGGTCCATCTGGGCGCGGGTCGGGTAGAACATGAACTGCTCGTCGATTCCGGGATCGAGCGGCGGCGCGACGGTTGAAAGCGACAATCGCTTCGCCAGCGCACCGATCAGCCGGCGCGGCACGAAGGCGACGAGATCGGTGCGCGCGGCGACGTGCAGCGCCTCGATATAGCCCGGCACGACCAGCGCGATCCGTCGCTCGATGCCCTTGGGGCGTAACCATATGTCGATCAGGTCCTCGCTCTGGCCGCGGATCACGACCGCGACATGGCGCGCGTCGAGAAAGCTTTCGATCCGCTTCAGCCGCGCGCCGGCGGGATGACCGCGCCGGACGGCAAGCGCGTCGCTGTCGGTGTAGAGACGTTGCCGATGAAATCCGGTGAAGGCGTTGCCGATCGAGATCACGAGATCGATGGTGCGAGCGAATTCCGCGGTGAAGATCGCCGGCCCGCGCCATGGTACCACGTCGATCCGGACGTTCGGCGCAGCCTTGGTGATCTTCTCCATCAGCGGCGGCATCAGAAGCTCGACCGCCAGATCCGGCATCATCAAGCGAAACTGGCGCTCGCTCCGTGCGGCGTCGAATTCATCGGCGATGAACAGCGAGCGTACCTGGTCGAGCGCCTGCGCCAGCGGCGCGCGCAGGGCTTGCGCCCGCGGCGTCAATTCCATGCGCGCGCCGGTTCGAACCAGCAGCGGATCGCCGATCAGGTCGCGCAGCCGCTGCAGCGCGTGGCTCGCCGCCGGCTGCGACAGCCCGATCCGCATCGCAGCGCGGCTGACGCTGGTTTCCCTCAAGAGCGCGTCGAGCGCCACCAGCAGATTGAGGTCAAGCGAATGCAAATTCATGGAGCGAATATATATCATAGTCTCTATTGATTGGAAGAATGGCGTGCGGCGCGCGATGATGTCGACATCGGATCAAAGGAGAAGCCGCCATGAGTGCAGCAGAGAACAAGAGGCTAGTGCAGCAGGTCTACACGGATTCCGCCAACCGCGGCGGGACGACATTTCTCGACAACCTTGCCGAGGACGCAACCTGGATCGTTACCGGCCAGTATTCGTGGTCGCACGAATTTAGGGGGCGCGATGCGATCAATAACGGGCTGATGGGCCATTTGCGCTCACGTCTCGCTACCGCACGCCCGCGCACGGTGGCCTTCAACTTCATCGCAGAAGGCGATTACGTTGTCGTCGAAGCGCGCGGCGACAACATCACCAAGGACGGCGTCCGCTACGACAATCAATATTGCATGGTCTGGCGCATCGAGGACGGCAAGATCAAGGAGATCAGGGAATATTGCGACTCCGCGCTGGTCGAGCGTGTGCTCGGGCCGTTCCCGGCAGAGCGGAAGCTTGCTGCCGCGGTTTAAGACATTGAACCACGTTTGCGCGGAGAGTCGGCCGCGCGACGAACTGCACTTGCAGGGGGCCGGAGCGTACGCGACAAGAGCCCTTGCGGTTATGCGGATCTGGCGCAGGCGCGCTCGCGTCCGGCATCAATTGGCCGCGATGAGCGATCGCGAGTTGCAGGATATCGGCACGAGCTGGTCGGAGGTCGCCGCGGAGGCGGCCAAGCCGTTCTGGCGAAAGTGATGACTGAAACAAAAACGGCGCCCGCGAGGGCGCCGTTTCATCTATTGTGCTGCGCTCAAGCGGCCTTCACCGACAGATGCCTGAACATGTTGCTGCGGGCCTCGTCGTCCATCTCGGCCTTGAACTTGAAATTGTCCTTCAGCGCGATCGCCTTGGCCGCTGCCGGACGGGCCGAGATCTCGTCGACCAGCCGCTTGACGTTGGGATATTTTGCGGCCGCTTCTTCGCCGAGAACGAAGGGGATCATGCGTGCCCAGCCCCACACGTCCATGTCTACAATGGTGTAGGTGTCGCCGACCATGTAGCGACGCTTGGCCAGATGATCGTTGAGAATGCCGAAATGTCGCTGCGCCTCGAACTGGTAGCGGTTGTGGGCGTAGTCGACCTTTTCCGGCGCAAAATGCTTGAAGTGGACGGCCTGGCCGGAGAACGGCCCGACGCCGGTGGCGACGAACATCAGCCATGACAGCAGTTCACCGCGGTTGGCTGGCGTGTTCGCGGGCAGAAACTTGCCGGTCTTTTCCGCCAGATAAAGCAGGATGGCGTTGCTGTCGAACACCGTGACGCCGTCGTCGTCGATGGCGGGTACCTTGGCGTTCGGATTGATGGCGAGATATTCCGGCTTGAACTGGTCGCCCTTGCGGGTGTCGATGGCGACCGGCTGATACGCGATGCCGGCTTCCTCCAGGAAGAGCGCGACCTTGGTCGGGTTGGGCGAGCCGTTGAAATAGAACTTGAGCATTTGGAATTCTCCTCCATTGCTTCTTGCAAGGAAAACTTGGGTGGCAAGCGGCGCATTACCGCCGGGCGCCACGTCCATGCTCAAATTTTGCGGGATGCGCAAGCGACGAGTTTGTGACCGGCGGGGGCGGACCCTTAAGACAGCGCCAGACCACCTATGCCGGCGACGGCCAGGCCCGCACCGGCAGCGATCATGACGGATGCGAAGCGCACTTCCGAACGCAGCGCCGTTCGCTGTCCCGCGCGTTCCGATCCTCGCGCATAGCCGTGGACGATGATCTGCTCGCTGAAAGTGCCGCTGGCGTCGAGAATGTCGGTCAGACCTGCGCAGGCGACCAGAATGCCGAGGATGATCAGCCCAGCCGGACCCAGCAAGCTCAACAGCAGCATCGGAAACAGGCCGATCAGGAAGATCGGCAGCAGCGGCAGCACAATAAAGGACTCGGAGCCTCGTGTGCGCATGGGCGTAATCTCGCAATGGGAAAATGAATATAGCTTATTTGCCTTCAAATAGGGGCGAAAAGGCACAACGCCACCTGCAAGCGTGGCACGGCTGCCATGCCGGCCAATCACGCCGGCTGCGCATGGTCTGGGCAAGCCGCATTTTGAGCCATGTCGGCCCGCAAACCGTACGCATGTTACGGTGCTTTGGCGCGGCCCTGCCATCGGACCGCGCACGGGACGCGATGTGGTGAACCAGGCCTTAGCCCGCCGCCATTTCGGAGCGGATTTCGGCGCGCAGTTCGTCGATCAGCTTGAGGCCGTTCTTGGTCTCGACGTGCCAGAAGGTCCACCCATTGCAGGCGCCGGAGCCCTGGGCGACCGCACCGATGCGGTGGATCGAGCCGACCTTGTCGCCGAGCATGATGGCGCCGTCGGCGCGGACCAGCGCGCCGTGGCGCTTCTTGGAGTCGACCAGTTTGGTGCCGGGCGGAATCATGCCGCGCTCGATCAGTTCGGAGAATGCCACGCGCGGGGCGTCGCGCGCCGTCATGAACGGCGCCAGCGTCGCCTCGGGCAGCGGTTCGACCGCTGCGATCCGTTCTTCGGCCGCAGCCGCATAGGTCTTTTCGCGCTCGAAGCCGATGTAGCGGCGGCCGAGACGCTTTGCCACGGCGCCTGTCGTGCCGGTGCCGTTGAAGGGATCGATCACAAGATCGCCGGGCTTTGACGAGGACAGCAGCACGCGCGCCAGCAACCCTTCCGGCTTCTGGGTCGGGTGCACTTTCTTGCCGTCAGCGCCCTTGAGGCGTTCTTCGCCGGTGCAAAGCGGGATCAGCCAGTCGGAACGCGCCTGCACGTCCTCGTTGGCGGCCTTCAGGGCCTCATAGTTGAACGTATAGCCCTTGGCCTTCTCGTCGCGCGCCGCCCAGATCATGGTTTCATGGGCATTGGTGAAGCGGCGGCCGCGGAAATTCGGCATCGGATTGGTCTTGCGCCAGACGATGTCGTTGAGGACCCAGAAGCCGAGGTCCTGCATGATCGCGCCGACACGGAAAATGTTGTGGTAGGAGCCGATCACCCACAGCGTTGCCGACGGTTTCATGACGCGGCGGCAGGCGAGCAGCCAGGCGCGGGTGAAATCATCGTAAGCGGCGAACGATGAAAACTTGTCCCAGTCGTCGTTGACGGCATCGACATGGGATTCATCGGGACGCTTCAGATCGCCCTTGAGCTGCAGGTTGTACGGGGGATCTGCGAACACCAGATCGACCGAACCGGCCGGAAGCTTCGACATCTCGGCGACGCAATCGCCGACGACGATACGCACGCTTGAGTCAGACTCAAATTTGGTGCGGGGCGCCCTTGCAGACGCCCCGCGACGCGACACAACCATGACTCAATTACTCTGACTCAGGCGACGCTGTCGGCGACGCGGGACTAAACAACCGACTGGCGATACATTGACCGGGCAAAGTAAAAATCGACTTAACCAAGAAAGTTATCGACGCAGAATGCGAAGAGAGATCATCGGCCAGATTGCCAGCAGAGATTGCGGTGGCTTGCGCACTAGGCAATTTTTGCCGGGCGGGTTATTGATTAATGGAATGGAAATTTTACGTGATTGCCGCGTTGAAGGTTCGGGCCGACAGCCGGGGATGAGGAAATAGCGCCATGCGTTACGATGATTTCCGCCGCAGCGACGACATCGAAGACCGTCGCGACCAGGGCGGCGGCGGAATGGGTGGCGGCGGCGGCTTTGGCCTGCCGATGGGCGGCGGCGGGCTCGGCATCGGCACCATCATCGTGCTCGGCCTCGTCGGCTACGCCTTCGGCATCGATCCACGCATCCTGATCGGCGGCGCCGAAATCCTGACCGGCGGCGGTCAGGCGCCGACCTACCAGACCGATCGCCGGTCCGGGCCGGCCAAGACCGGCGCGCCGAAGGATGAAGTCGGCAGCATGATAGCAGGCATTCTCGGCGAGATCGACGACCGCTGGAGCGAGATCTTCCAGTCCAGCGGCCAAAATTACACCGGTCCCCGCATCGTGCTGTTTCGCAACGCCACCAATGGCGGCCGCTGCGGCATGGCGCAGTCGGCGATGGGGCCGTTCTACTGCCCGCCGGACAAGCAGATCTTCCTCGACACCAGTTTCTTCCGCGAAGTCGAAACGCGCTTCCGCGGCTGTTCGGGCAGTGCCTGCAAGTTCACGGCCGCCTACATCATCGCGCATGAAGCGGGACATCACATCCAGAACCTGCTTGGCATCCTGCCGCGCGTGACACGGCTGCAGCAGCAGGCCGGCAGCAAGGCGGAAGCCAATGCGCTGCAGGTCAAGGTCGAGCTGCAGGCGGATTGTCTTTCCGGCGTCTGGGTCAATCGCGAAGAGAAGAAGCGTCCGGGCTTCATCGAGCCCGGCGATATCGATGCGGCACTGAAGACGGCAACCGCGATCGGCGACGACACGCTGCAGCGGCAGTCGACGGGCAGGGTGGTGCCCGACAGCTTCACCCACGGCTCGGCAGCGCAGCGCAAGCAGTGGTTCATGACCGGCTATCAGCAAGGCACGGTGCAGGCCTGCAACACGTTTGCGGCGGGTGCGTTGTGATGGTCTCGTGCCCCGGATGCTGCGCAGCGCGTCCGGGATCGCGCTCCGCGCGACTCCGGCGATGCGCTGCTGATCCGGGGCCCAAACCACTTGGACACACATAGGTCCCGGCTCTGCGGCGCACCGCTTCGCGCTGCACCGCGTCCGGGACACGGGGAAAGCGACATGTCCTCCATCGATGAATCAAAACAATTCGTGCCGCTCAACATCGCGGTGCTGACCATTTCGGATACGCGTTCGCTAGCCGATGACAAATCCGGCGCCACGCTGGCCGACCGGCTGACGGCGGCCGGCCATCACCTTGCCGCGCGCGAGATCATTGTCGACGACGTCGATGCGATCCGCGTCATCGTCAAGCGCTGGATCGCCGATCCTGGCGTCGATGCGATCATTACCACCGGCGGCACTGGTTTCACCGGCCGTGACGTGACGCCGGAGGCGGTCGAGCCGCTGTTCGAAAAGCGGATGGATGGATTTTCCATCGCCTTCCACATGCTGAGCCATGCCAAGATCGGCACGTCGACGGTGCAGAGCCGCGCCACCGCCGGCGTGGCGGGGGCGACCTTCATCTTCTGCCTGCCAGGATCGCCGGGCGCTTGCCGCGATGCATGGGACGGCATTCTCGCCGCCCAGCTCGACTACCGCACGCGCCCGTGCAATTTCGTCGAGATCATGCCGCGGCTGGATGAGCACCTGCGGCGGCCTAAAGCCCAAGGCGCTTCAGCCTGACCAGCAACGCCCATAACGCACGCCACATGTTATGCCAGGCCCTCGACGCGCAATTGATGCGCGTGCCTGGTATGGAACGCGAGCAATTCCGGCGTGACGCGCCGCGAGGTATCGCGGCGCCCGGGCTTCACAGTTCCAGCTCCCAGGTTTCGCCGACGAGATCGACGCCGAAGCTGTGGTGCGGCTCTTCGTTGACGCGACGGAAGCCCGCGGCCTGATAGATACCTCGCGCGGCGACAAGGATGCTTTGGGTCCACAGCGTCATTTTCTTGTAGCCTTTCTCGCGCGCCGCGCGGACGCATTGCTCGACGAGCGCGCGGCCGACGCCGAGCCCGCGCGCTTTTTTCTCCACCAGCAACAGCCGCAGCTTGGCGACGTCATCACTGCCCTTCACCAGAAAGATCGAGCCGACCGGCTCGCCGCCAGCTTCGGCGATCCAGCAATGCTCGCGCGAAGCGTCATAGGTCTTGATGAATTGCGCGCAGATCTCGGCGACCAGTGCCTCGTAGCTGATGTCCCAGCCATACTCCTCGGCATAGGCCTTTGCCTGGCTCGAGATCACCCAGCCGATGTCGCCGGGCCGGTGGCTGCGCAGGAGAAAGGCGGCTGGCTTCGCCGTGGGCCGTTCCAGCGCCTGCTCGATGGTCGTCATCGCTTGCACGACAGCGGCGCGCTGACTGTCTTCGAGCGAAGCGAGCAGGCTTCCGACCTCCTCGCGCGAGCGGCGCTCGAGCTCGGCAGAGGCGGCGCGGCCTTTGGCGGTCAGCGAGAGTTCGTTGACGCGGCCGTCATCCTTTGAGGGCTTTCGCGTCACGATCTGGCGGCGCTGCAGCGCCTGCAGGGTGCGGCTCAGGAAGCCGGGATCGAGCCCGAGGTCGCGGGTGAGGTCGGTGGCGGTGCAGGCCGGGCGATGCGCAATCTCGTAGATGATGCGCGCTTCCTGCAGCGTGAACGGGCTATGCAGCAGCTTCGGCTCGATAATCCCGAGCTTGCGCGTATAGAAACGGTTGAAGGCGCGAACTGCCGCGACTTCTTGTTCGGAATTCATCTGGGACCTCGGGCACCTCGATATTTGCCATTGTCAAATAGATATTTGACTTTGGCAAGTATATTCTCATGGGGGAGGCACCGGCTCGTTCCGCTTCTACTTTGCATGGGGTTGTTTTCGATATTTTGTGTCGGGCCTGCGGCGTATCGCTTTAGGCGACGACCATGATCCGGCTGCGCAACTGGGTGCGCGAGGCGCGACCGAGCTGGCGGAGTAGCCGCGTCTCGGGACGGCGGGAATCCACACCATGGCCGCCGAGCCGCTCATAATGATCGCGGGCAATCAACAGCCCCTGTTCCGCCGACGGTCCGACAATCATGCGGGCCATGAACTTCAAGCCGTCGCGCAGGCTCGTATCGGCATAGGGCGATCGGGCATAGCGAAAGACGCCGGCGCGCGGCCGGCCGCTGAGCGACACGTTCTGGATGAACTGTGTGGTCTCGTCGATCCAGCCGCTGTCGAGCACCGCGCCGGCGTGCAGGAACATCAGCCATGGCGAGCGTGCCGCCCGCGCCCCGGCGGCCAATGCCGCGGCGCGTGTTCCCTCGAATTTAAGAAAGCGGCAACCGGCCACGTCGGCCACCCGTTCGATCACGCCGTTGCCGGCCCGGTCGACCAGCAGCACCTCGCGGATGACGCCGGCTGCGGCTCCCGGCACCAACGCTGCCAGCGTGGCGACGGCGGGCTGTTCTATTCCTTCGGTCGGAATGATCACGCTCAACATGAGTGAGGTTTTCGATGGCTCGAGCAGTGAAAAACGCTGCACAGTTATCATCTTGTCACAATCAAAACAGCCGCTTGCGTGCAGATTTTTGCGGCATCGGGCGCCGGCTCCGTCGCCGGTGTTTGCGCTTCCGGTGAATTGTTGTCGGTTATGTTCTTGATTTGTTCTTGGTGTGTGCTATGTTCGCTTCATGAGCCGAGCATCCTCTCATGCCCTCAAGCACCCGCCGGTCAAGCCGCCCTCCGAACCGGCGGGTGCGACACCTTTTCCCGAACTCGCGGTCGCCATCGAACGCCAGCGGCGGCGCGGCCGCGGCGCGCAGTCCAACGACAGCGGCCGGTTCGAAGCCGAGGCGCGGGTCGCCTTCGACGATGGCTGGCAGAGTCTGGACGAGCTGCCGCCGTTCAAGACCACGGTATCGCTCGATACCTCGCGCAAGGTCATCACCCGCAACGACTCGCCCGACATCGGTTTCGACCGCTCGATCAATCCGTACCGCGGCTGCGAGCACGGTTGCGTCTACTGCTTCGCGCGGCCGACCCACGCCTTTCTCGGCCTGTCGCCCGGGCTCGATTTCGAATCCAAATTGCTCGCCAAGCCGGATGCGCCGGAATTGCTCGAGAAAGAATTGGCGGCGCCCGGTTACGAGCCGCGCATGATCGCGATCGGCACCAACACCGATCCCTATCAGCCGATCGAGCGTGAGCACAAAATCATGCGCGGCATTCTCGAAGTCCTCGATCGGGCCGGTCATCCCGTCGGCATCGTCACCAAATCGGCGCTGGTGACGCGCGACATCGATATTCTGCAGCGAATGGCAAAGCGTCATTTGGCAAAGGTCGCGATTTCCGTGACCACGCTCGACCCCAAGCTCGCCCGCACGATGGAGCCGCGCGCCTCGACGCCGCCGAAGCGGCTGGAGGCGCTGCGGCAATTGTCGCAGGCCGGCATCCCTGCCACCGTGATGGTCGCACCCGTTATTCCCGCGCTGAACGATTCCGAGATCGAACGGATTCTCGATGCTGCGGCTCACGCCGGCGTCAAGGAGGCGAGCTACGTGCTGCTGCGGCTGCCGCTTGAGGTGCGCGACCTCTTTCGCGAATGGCTGATGGCGAATTATCCCGACCGCTACCGTCACGTCTTCACCCTGATCCGCGACATGCGCGGCGGGCGCGACTACGACTCGCAATGGGGTACGCGGATGAAGGGCACCGGCCCGATGGCCTGGATGATCGGACGGCGGTTCGAAATTGCCTGCGAGAAGCTCGGCCTCAACAAGCGGCGTTCGAAACTGACGACCGATCATTTCGTCAAGCCGAAGCGAAGCGGACAGCAACTTAGTTTGTTCTAGGTCGTTGTCGTCATTGTGAGCCAACGGGTCGCGCGAATGCGCGCCCGATGACAGGCTCCGCGACGCAATCCATCGCGCCAAGCAAGGAAGAATGGATTGGTTCCGCCTTCGCTCTCCGGGCTACGGCGGACACGTCGCCGCTTCCGCTTCTCGCAATGACGGATGGAGATTTGCATGAGCACTGGCAGGCCAATCCCCCGGTTCACGGTCATCACGCTCGGCGTCAGCGACATGCGCGCCAGCATCGCCTTTTATGAAGCGCTCGGTTTTGCAAGAAAAATGCGCGCAACCGGTGAGGCCGTCGCTTTCTTCGACACCGGCGGCACGGTGATTGCGCTCTACCCGTGGGATCAACTCGCCGGCGACGCCAAGCTGCCGGATCAGCCGCGGCCGAAGACGTTTCGCGGCACGACGCTCGCCTGGAATTGCAGCTCTACAAAGGAGGTGGACGCTGCGCTCGATTTCGCCATCTCCTGCGGCGCGTCGCTGTTGAAGCCGGCGCACAAGACCGATTACGGCGGTTATTCCGGCTATTTCGGCGATCCCGACAACCACATTTGGGAAGTCGTGGTGGCGCCCGGTATCGAGGTCGGCGAGGACCGGCGGGTGCACCTGCCGGATTAAACGCGCGACGTTGCGGCAGCGCCACTTCTCCCGGCCGGTGAATTGCCGTATTGCGGTTTGATGAACCAGCAGCCCGCGCCAGCGTCGGAAGAGCAGCCGCTCGTCATTCTGACAACGCCGCGCCTGATTCTGCGCGCTGCGGCTGAAAGGGACATACCGGTCCTGCAGGATCTGATTCTTGGCGATAGCGATGTAATGCGCTTTGCATTCGCCGGGGCGCCGCTGGCAAGGGAGGCTGCCGAGGATTTCATTCGGCGATTCTTCACCTTCGGTGGCAGCCCCACGGGGATGGCGGTTTTGACCGAAAAGCCTGCGGGTGAAATCATCGGCTTTGCCGGCTTGTCCCCATGCGATGCGTTGGGAACTAACGATTTCGAGATCGGGTTTGTGCTTGCGCGCCGGGTATGGGGCCGGGGGATCGCGACCGAAATTGGGAAGGCGCAGCTCGCTTTCGGGTTCGACCAACTCAAATGCGAAAGATTGCTCGGACTCGTCGACCCGAGAAATGTGCCATCCATTCATGCCCTCGAGAAGCTCGGAATGCGTTACCGGCAGACGATTGCGGAGCCCAAGCGCGGCAGCCGGGGCGTTTATGTGATCGAGGCCGGGGAGTGGCGACGAGGTCACGCTGAATAACGGGAATTGTGCCGGGTTCCCGGTTGCGCGCCGCCGCGCGCTGGCGCACGAATCTCGACCATGATTCGGGACAAGTCTGCCAAGAAATCTGACGGGAAATCGGCCAAGAAAGCCGGCAAGGAAGATGCCGAGCTGCTCAAGGGCGTGATCACGCTTGCCCCGCCGAGCTTTCGCCGCGAGCGGGCGCTGATCAAGCGCGGCGTCTGGCCGGTTGCCGGCTGCGACGAGGCCGGGCGCGGCCCGCTGGCGGGTCCGGTGGTGGCGGCCGCGGTCATCCTCGATCCCAAGCGAATCCCCAAAGGCATCGACGATTCCAAGCGGCTGACGCCCGAACGCCGCGAGGAACTGTTCGAGGAGATCTGCGCCACCTCGTCGTTTGCGGTCGCCTTTGCCTCGCCCGCGCGGATCGACCGCGACAACATCTTGCGCGCTTCGCTCTGGGCGCTGGCGCGTTCCGTGCGCGCGCTGCCCGAAATGCCGAAGCATGTATTCGTCGACGGCCGCGACAAGATCGATGCGCCCTGCGACTGTGACGCCGTGATCGGCGGCGACGGCCTTGTCGTGTCGATCGCAGCCGCCTCGATCATCGCCAAGGTGACGCGCGACCGCCTGATGAGCGCATTGGCGCTGGATTGCCCGGGCTATGGCTTCGAAACCCACAAGGGCTACGCGGTGCCGGAACACCGCGAGGCGCTGGACCGCCTCGGTCCAAGCATCCACCACCGCCGGTTTTTTGCACCCGTCATTGCCGCGCGGCTGAAACACTTCCCCGAGACAGTCGAAGAGACGGTCGAACCCGACCTCTTCAGCGTGGACGGAGAGATTGCTTCCGAGGTTTCGGCCACGATCTGAGATCGGTTGCCTCGACGGCTCCTGCGCTCTATCAACCGTCGGGGGACAGGGCTGCCCGGCCCGGCATTCGGACGTTTCATGCGCTTCACATCGCTCGTTGTCGAACTGATCCGCGCCCGGCCGCGGCTGGTGGTCTGGCTCGTGGTGTTGGTGCAGGCCGCAATTTGGCTGATCCTGCCGATGCTGCTGTACCGCAGCCCGCCCGGTGATCTTGCGACCGCGCTGGCCTTCGGCCGGGAATACCAGGTCGGAACATGGCTCGGTCCGCCGCTGGCGTTCTGGCTCGCCGATATCGCGTTTCGTGCCGCCGGCAACCATATGTTCGGCGTCTATCTGTTGGCGCAGGTCTGCGCCGTCGTCACTTTCTGGATCTACTATCAACTGGGCCGCGCGATTGTCGGCGGGCAGCAGGCGGTGCTCGCGGTGCTGCTGTCGATGACGGTGGTGGCCTTCAGCTCGCCCGGCGTCGAGTTCGGCCCGCTGGTGCTGGCGCGCCCGTTATGGGCGCTGCTTTTGCTGCATTCCTGGCAATTGATCGGCCAGAACCGGCGCAACGCCTGGTTCGCCTGGTCGATCGAGGCCGGGCTTTTGTTGCTGACGACGCCGGCTGCGCTCGGATTGCTGCTGCTGCTCGCCGGATTTGCCGTTGCCACCGCGCGGGGGCGGCGCGTGCTGATGTCGCTCGATCCGCTCTATGCGCTGCTCGTGATCGCCGTCCTGGTCTTGCCCTATCTGATTTGGTTGCTCCGCGCCGATGCGCTCGCGATGCCGCCGTGGCCCGCGATCTACGATCTGGGCGGGCGCGTCCTGCAATGGGGCTGGCTACTCGTTGGCCTCGTGCTCGCAATGTCTGCCATCGTGCTGCTGGCGATCCTCAACTCCGGCCGGTTCGCCCGCCATGCCGGGGAGGCGCCGATTATCTACCGGCCGCCGGTCGATCCGCTGGCGCGCGACTTCGTCTATTTCTTTGCGCTTGCGCCGGCGCTGCTCGGAAGCCTGATCGCGGGCATCTTCAACCTCGATCATGTCGTCGGCGGGGAGGGCGTCGCCTTGTTGATGTCGGGGCTCGCCGTAATCGTGGCGAGCGGCGATCTGATCCATCTGCGGCGCCAGCGCCTGTTGCGGACGGCATGGGCGGCGGCGGTCGTCGCGCCTGCCTTGGTGACGATCGCGGCCACGCTGTTTTTGCCGTGGACCGCGAGCGAAGTGTCGACCTCGCTGCCAGCAAAGGCGATCGCGCATTTCTTCGGCGACAGCTTCGAGCGCCGGACCAACCAGCGCCTGCGTGCGGTCGCTGGCGATCCGCAATTGGCAAGCTTCATCGCCATGAACAGCGGACGTCCGCATCTGTTGCTCGATGCCACGCCGGAGCGAACCCCATGGCTGTCGGTCGCGAAATTCAACGAAACCGGCGGTGTCGTGGTCTGGCGCGCCTCCGATACCTCAGGCGCGCCGCCGCCCGATATCGCGCAACGCTTTCCCGGCCTGGTGCCGGAAGTGCCGCGCGCCTTCGAATGGATGGTGAACGGCCGCCAGCCATTGCTGCGGATCGGCTGGGCGATCGTACGGCCGAAGGCGCAGTAGAGGCGCTGCACCGCGTCCGGGACACGAGCTAATTCGCTTGCTCCAGCGCCGTTGCGATCGCGCGCAGGTCCTGCCAGGACATGCGCTTGTAGGACGGCGAGCGCAACAAATAGGCCGGGTGGAACGTCGCCATGGCGCGGATCGTGCGGGTGCCGGTGTCGTAGTCGAACCATTTTCCGCGGGTCTTCATGATGCCATCGCGGGTCGACAGCAGCGTTTGCGTCGAGGGGTTGCCGAGCGTCACCAGTATGTCGGGGTTCACGAGTTCGATCTGCCGCTGGATGAACGGCAAGCAGATTTGCGTCTCCTGCGGCGTTGGCGTCCGGTTGCCGGGCGGCCGCCAGGGAATCACGTTGGCGATGTAGGCCTTGCTGCGGTCCAGTCCGATTGCCGCGATCATCCGGTCCAGCAACTTGCCGGAACGGCCGACGAAGGGCAGGCCCTCGATGTCCTCGTCGCGTCCAGGTGCTTCGCCGACGAACATGATGCGCGCCTGCGGGTTGCCGTCGGCAAACACCAGCCGCGTCGCGGTGTTTCGGAGCGCGCAGCCGTCGAAAGTTTCCAGGAGCGCGCGCAGCGCTTCCAGCGTCGGCGCCGTTCGCGCCGCCTCGCGCGCAAGCGCGATGGCCGCCTCCGGCGCGGGCGCTATTTCGCTGCGCGGAACCGCCGGCATCGCGGCGGGCATTTCCCTGACGGGGCGGGGTGGCGCAGTCTCGCGGACAGCGATGGGGGCAGCAGGGGGGGCGGGCTCGGTCAGCCGATCGACTGGTTCCTCCATCAACGCGCAATCGACCCCGGCCTCCAGATAAAAAGCCAGCAATTGCCTGACATTAGGCGCGGGTTCGGAGATCAAATCCATGATGCCAATCTAGTATGGATCGCGCCGGCGTGAAACGCCTCGCATTGCATTTCCATGGTTGTCCTCCCCGCAAAAATCGGAAACAACGAGCCTTTAGAGCCGTTCTCAATTGGGCTGAGATCAGATCATGAGTGCAGAAGAGCTTCCTCCCCGCGAATCCATGGAATTCGACGTCGTGATCGTCGGCGCCGGGCCGTCTGGCCTCGCTGCGGCGATCCGGCTGAAGCAGCTCGATGCCGATCTCAGCATCGTCGTGGTGGAGAAGGGTTCCGAGGTCGGCGCGCACATCCTGTCGGGCGCGGTGATCGACCCGGTGTCGCTCGACAAGCTGATTCCGGATTGGCGTGAGGACGCCGATTGCCCGCTGAAGACGGAGGTCAAGGACGACCGCTTCTACTGGACCACCGCGACCAGCGCGATCCGGCTGCCGAACTTCGCAATGCCGCCGCTGATGAACAATCATCACTGCTATATCGGCTCGCTCGGCAATGTCTGCCGCTGGCTGGCGCCGAAGGCCGAGGCGCTCGGCGTCGAAATCTATCCCGGCTTTGCCGCGGCCGAGGTGCTGTATGACGATAACGGCGCGGTGCGCGGCATCGCGACCGGCGACATGGGCATCGCCAGGGACGGCAGCCACAAGGATTCATATACCCGCGGCATGGAACTGCTCGGCAAATACACGCTGTTCGCCGAAGGCGCGCGCGGCAGCCTGAGCAAGGAACTGATCGCGAAATTCTCGCTCGACGCGAAAAGCGAGCCGCCGAAATTCGGCATCGGGTTGAAGGAAGTCTGGGAGATCGATCCCGCCAAGCACCAGAAGGGCCTGATCCAGCATTCGTTCGGTTGGCCGCTCAACAACAAGACCGGCGGCGGCTCGTTCCTCTACCATTACGACGACAACAAGGTGGCGGTCGGTTTCGTCGTGCATCTCAATTACGACGATCCGTATCTCTCGCCATTCGACGAATTCCAGCGCTTTAAGACGCATCCCGCCATCCGAACCGTGTTCGAAGGCGGCAAGCGTATCTCCTACGGCGCGCGCGCCATCACCGAAGGCGGCTATCAGTCGGTGCCGCGCTTAAGTTTCCCGGGCGGCGCGCTGATCGGCTGCGCGGCAGGCTTCGTCAACGTGCCGCGCATCAAGGGCGTGCACAACGCGATGGGCAGCGGCATGCTCGCGGCCGAACATGTTGCGGCGGCGCTCGGCGCCGGCCGCGCCAATGACGAACTGGTGGAATACGAAAACGCCTGGCGCGATTCCGCCGTAGGTCGAGACCTGCACCGGGTCCGCAACGTCAAGCCACTATGGTCGAAATTCGGCACCATCATCGGCGTGGCGCTCGGCGGCTTCGACATGTGGTGCAACACGCTGGGCTTCTCGCTGTTCGGAACCCAGTCGCACGCCAAGTCCGACCGCAAGACGCTGGATCCGGCCAAGGCGCATGTGCCGATCGCCTACCCCAAGCCGGATGGCAAGCTCACCTTCGACAAGTTGTCCTCGGTGTTCCTCTCCAACACCAACCATGAGGAGGACCAGCCGGTTCATCTCAAGGTCGCCGACATGAACCTGCAGAAGGCATCCGAGCACGATGTCTATGCCGGTCCGTCGAACCGCTATTGCCCGGCCGGCGTCTATGAATGGGTCGAGGAGGCTTCAGGTCCGCGCTTCCAGATCAACGCCCAGAACTGCGTCCATTGCAAAACCTGCGACGTGAAGGACCCGAACGGCAATATCACCTGGGTTCCGCCGGAAGGCGGCGGTGGGCCGAATTACCAGGGCATGTAGAGAGGCCGTATAGACCACGATTGCGTGAGTTGGAGGAGGGTGATACCGCCTCCGGCCACGATACCGCCACAGTAAAAGCGTTTCCGGGTTGGGCTGGCTAAATCGGAGCCCTAAGGGCCTATCTGCCAATCGATTCGCCAACCCGTATCCTTGCGGTTGAAGGCCAAAAGCGGCATTGTCGCAGGCTGAGATGCCGCCGCTTGGGTTTGCATTCGAGACCGATCGTAACGATCCCGCCATACATCCTGGAGCTAGGCGAACTGTGATGCTTTCCACTCGTATGAATCGTTGGACCATCGCCGCAATTACTGTTGCTAGCCTGGCCGCGCCTGGCGTGGCCTGGGCCCAGACGCCCGAACATACGGCCGACAACGCCGCGCAATTCCCCACCAAATCCGATCTGAAGTCGCTGACGACGGCAGGCAGCTATCTCGCCGCGCGCCATGCCAGCGTCGAGCGCGATGCGGCCTCGGCTGCGGCATTCTATCGCTCCGCGCTGCGCACCGATCCGAAGAACAACGAACTCCTGGATCGCGCCTTCATCTCTTCGCTCGCCGATGGCGACATCGATGAAGCGGTCAAGCTCGCCGATCGCATCCTGACGATGGACAAGGCGAACCGCGTCGCGCGGCTGGTGGTCGGCGTCCGCGACCTCAAGCAGAAGAAATATGCGGCCGCGCAGCTCAACATCAACCAGTCGATCCGCGGACCGATCACCGACCTGGTGGCGACGCTGTTGTCGGGATGGGCGAGCTACGGCGCGGGCGATGCCAAGACCGCGGTTGCCAATATTGACAAGCTGACCGGGCCTGAATGGTATCCGATCTTCAAGGATCTCCACACCGGCATGATCCTGGAGATCTCGGGCAAGGACAAGGACGCCGGCACGCGGTTCGAGCGCGCCTACAAACTCGACGATTCAATGCTGCGCGTGTCCGACGCCTATGCGCGCTGGCTGTCTCGCAACAAGGATGGCGCGGCGGCGGCCGGCATTTACGAAGCGTTCGACAAGAAGTTGCCGCGGCATCCGCTGGTGCAGGAAGGCCTGCGCGAGACCCGGGCCGGCAAGAAGATGTCGGCGCTGGTCGATTCGGCGCAGGCCGGCGCGGCCGAGGCGCTGTATGGCATCGGCGCCACGCTGACACGCCGCGGCGGCGAGGATCTGGCGCTGGTCTATCTGCAGCTCGCGCTCTACCTGCAGCCCAATCATCCGCTGGCGCTGTTGTCGCTCGCCGATCTCTACGAGTCCGTGAAGAAACCGCAGATGGCGATCAAGGTCTACGAGCGCATGCCGGCCAGTTCGCCGCTCAAGCGCAATGCGCAGATCCAGCTCGCCACCAATCTCGACGCCGCCGACCGCAGCGAAGAGGCGATCAAGATCCTGAAAGGCGTCACCGCGGACGCGCCGAAGGACATCGAAGCCATCATGGCGCTCGGCAACATCGAGCGCGGCCGCAAGAAGTTCAGCGATTGCGCCAATACCTATACGCTGGCGATCGACGCGATGCCCGGGGTGACGGACAAGAACACCTGGGTCACTTATTACTATCGCGGCATTTGCGAGGAACGTTCCAAGCAGTGGAGCAAGGCCGAGGCCGACATGCGCAAGGCGCTGGAGCTGCAGCCCGAGCAACCGCATGTCCTGAACTATCTCGGCTATTCCTGGATCGACCAGGGCATCAACCTCGACGAAGGCATGAAGATGATCCGGCGCGCCGTCGACCAGCGCCCCGATGATGGCTACATCGTGGATTCGCTGGGCTGGGCGTTTTACCGGATCGGCAATTTTGAAGACGCGGTAAAGCATCTCGAGCGTGCGATCGACCTCAAGCCGGAGGATCCGACCATCAATGACCATCTCGGCGACGCCTATTGGCGCGTCGGGCGGACGCTGGAAGCCAAATTCCAGTGGGCCCATGCCCGCGACCTCAAGCCCGAGGCGGAGGAATTGCCGAAGATCGAAGCCAAGATTGCCAACGGCCTGCCCGAAGACACTTCCTCCGCGGCTTCCGCCGACAAGAAGAAAGAAGACGGTAGGGGTGGCTGAGGCAAGGACTTTGGGGGCTGTTCGGCAATGCCGCTGTTGAATGACAAGGCGCGCGCCAAGGTCAACCTGACCTTGCGGGTGAATGGCCGCCGTGCCGACGGTTACCATGATCTCGAAAGCGTGGTGGCGTTCGCCGACTGCGCCGACCGGCTGACGCTGACGCCGGGTTCGGATCTGGATTTGAAGATGTCGGGACCGCTGGCGCAGGCCTGCGGCGAGACCTCGGACAATCTGGTGCTCAAGGCCGCGCGCCTGTTGGCCGAGCGCGTACCGGACATGAAAGTCGGCAGCTTTACGCTCGACAAGGTCTTGCCGGTCGCGGCCGGAATCGGCGGCGGTTCGGCCGATGCCGCGGCGGCGCTGCGGTTGCTTGCACAGTTGAACGGGCTCGCGCTCGACGATCCCCGTATCGTCGAGGTCGCGCAACTGACCGGCGCCGACGTGCCGGTCTGCGTTAACTCACGCGGCTGCGTCATGGCCGGCGTCGGCGAAACGCTGCAGCCGCTCAGTCTGCCGAAAATGCCGTGCGTGATGGTCAACCCCGGCGTTGCCGTCGCGACCCGCGACGTTTTCAATGCGCTGGGCCTCCGCAGCGGCGAATTGCTTGTCGGTGTCACCGACGTGCTGCTGCGGGACCGCTGGCCGGACGAGAAGGCATCGCTGGAGGATTGGGTCGAAGCGCTCGCCGCCAGCTCCAACGATCTGGAAGCGCCCGCCATGCGTGTCCAGCCCGTGATCGGCGAGGTCATCGCAGCGCTCAACGCGACCAACGGCGCCTGGCTGGCGCGGATGTCCGGCTCCGGCGCCACCTGCTTTGCGATCTACGAGAACACCGTCGAAGCCGGACGCGCGGCAGAGCAGATCCGGCGCGATCACCCCGGATGGTGGGTGTATGCGGGAACGCTGAGTTAGCTCGCAGGCCGCCGCGCCAGCGCCAGCGAAACACCGAGGCCCGCGATGAACAGCCCCGAGCCCTGTCGCAATCGTTGAAGCAAGTTCGGCCTGCGCGTGAGACCACTGCGCGCCGTCGCGGCCATCATTACCACGATGATATCGACAAGCGTGTTCAGCGCGACCGAGATCAGGCCCAGCGCCATGAACTGGAGCGCCGGATAGCTGCCGGCCGGGTCGAGGAATTGCGGAATGAAGGCCAGGAAGAACGCCGCGGTCTTCGGGTTCAAGGCTTCGACCAGCACGCCTTCCCGAAACGCCCGCTCTGTACCGACCGCGACGGCTTGTTGCGGCAGCAGATCGCGCGCTTCGCGAAACGTCTTGATGCCGAGCCACACGAGATAGATTGCGCCGGCGAATTTGAGCGCGGTGAACAGCTCAGCGCTGGCCAGGATGAGCGCCGAGACCCCAAGCCCGCCCGCGACCACGTGCACCAAGCCGCCGAGCGCAGTCCCGAACGTCGACGCGATACCGGCGCTCTTGCCGCCCGACAGCGTCCGTGCGGCGACGTAAAAGATTCCTGGACCGGGGACGGCGGCAATGACGAGTGCGGCCAAGAGGAACAACGTGAAATTGGTGCTGTTCAATGCGATCTCTCTCGGAGGATGGGCAGAGCGCTGTCATCACCCGCGAAGGCGGGTGATCCAGTATTCCAGAGACATCAGTGATTGAATCGATAGGCCGCGGCGTACTGGATACCCCGCCTTCGCGGGGTATGACGGAAGCGGAATCAATGTGACCTCGCCAGACAGAACGCCACGACCTGTTCGAGTGCGGTTTTCATCGGCGAGGCCGGGAATAGCGCGAGCGCGTCAACGGCCATTGCGCCGTAGTGCTGGGCGCGGCTGATCGTGTCCTCCAGCGCGCGGTGCTTGGTCATCAGGCCGATGGCGTGATCGAGATCGCTGTCGCCGATCTCGCCGCGCTCCAATGCCTTGATCCAGAACTTCCGCTCGCTGTCATTGCCGCGGCGGAACGCCAGCACCACCGGCAGCGTGATCTTGCCTTCGCGGAAATCGTCGCCGATGTTCTTGCCGAGTTTCGCGGCCTTGCCGCCATAGTCCAGCACGTCGTCGACGAGCTGGAATGCGATGCCGAGATTCATGCCGACCGAGCGGCATGCGGTCTGCTCGGCCTTCGGGCGGTTGGCGATCACGGGTCCGACTTCGCAGGCGGCGGCGAACAATTCGGCGGTCTTGCCCCTGATCACGGCGAGGTATTCGTCCTCGGTGGTCGCGGTGTTCTTGGCCGCCGCAAGCTGCATCACTTCGCCTTCGGCGATGGTGGCCGCAGCCGAGGAGAGAATGTCGAGCGCACGCAGCGAGCCGACCTCGACCATCATGCGAAAGGCCTGGCCGAGCAGGAAGTCGCCGACCAGCACGCTGGCCTCATTGCCCCACAACATCCGCGCCGACAGCTTGCCGCGGCGCAGTTCGCTCTCGTCGACTACGTCGTCGTGCAGCAGGGTTGCCGTGTGCATGAACTCGACCGCGGCGGCGAGCTTGATATGGCCGTCCCCGGAATAGTTGGAGAGCTGGGCCATCGCCAGCGTCAGCATCGGGCGCAGACGTTTGCCGCCGGATGAGATCAGGTGGTTGGCGACTTCCGGAATCATGGTGACTTCCGATCCCGTGCGCGACAGGATCGTGGCGTTGACCCGCTCCATGTCGGCGGCGACCAGCCCGACCAGCGCATCTATCGAAGCGTTCGACGGGCTTTCGAAGGGTACAATAACCGCCACACGGGTCTCCAATTTTGGCCAATTCGCACTATCCTTATTCTACAATAGAAAGTGCCGGCAATCGCGGCAAGGGCACGTAGCAGTTGACAGACCTGGTGCCGCGTCGCATCGGGGCGAAAAGGAGAACACCACTTGCGGGAATTGGTCAGGACCAACGATATCGTGCTGGTTTCTGCGATCGGCGCGCTGCTCGACGGCGCCAATATCCATCATCTGGTGCTGGACCAGAACATGAGCGTCATCGAGGGATCGATCGGCATCCTGCCACGCCGCATCCTGGTTCATGAGGACGACAATCGCGCAGCCCGCCAGTTGCTGGCCGAGGCGGGTCTGGCTCACGAATTGCGCCCCGATGACTGACCTCGAACTCACCGAGGATGCGTTTCTCGGCGGGCAATTGCGTTTGAAGCAACTGAAATCGGGACATCGCGCCGGTCACGATGCAGTGCTGCTGGCGGCAGCGACGGCAGCCCGTCCGGGTGACCGCGTGGCCGATCTCGGCGCCGGCGTCGGCGTCGCGGGGCTTTCGGTCGCCAGGCGCGTGGCCGGCATCGATCTGGTTCTGGTCGAGATCGATGCTGTGCTGGCGGGCCTTGCGCGCGCCAATGCGGAGGCGAATGCGATTCGAGCCGACGTGATCGTGCTTGACGTGGAGGCCGATGCCACGGCCTTTGCCGCTGCCGGACTCCTTCCTGACAGGGTCGATGCGGTGCTGATGAATCCGCCGTTCAACGACCCGGCGCGGCATCGCGTCTCGCCGGACACGGCACGCGGGACCGCGCATATGGCGACCGCAACAACGCTCTCGAAATGGATTCACGCGGCGCGGCGCATTCTCAAATCGAAGGGGGCGCTGACGCTGATCTGGCGTGCCGATGGAATCGCCGAGGTGCTCTCGGCGCTCGATCACGGTTTCGGGAGCCTGCAGGTGCTGCCGGTTCACGGTGACGCACGGGGGCCTGCCAATCGCATCCTGGTTCGCGCCATCAAGGGTGGGCGGGCGCCGACGCAAATCCATCCCGCCCTGATGCTCAATGACGAGCAAGGTCAGCCCCATAAAAGGGTGCAGGAGATTCTGGCCGGGAAGGGAACCTTGCCGTTGGCGAACCTGTAAAGTCGGCCCGCAACTCCCAATTACTCGCTATTGCGGAAGCGTCTCGGACTGTTGTTTGGGCGCCGACGTAAAGTGAATCGCGGTCAGAAGGCTGCCGATGAGCATTATCAGCAGGTAGATTTTCATGTCAGTCTCCGCTGCGCCATTGCAGTCTCTCGTCTGCGATGCAAAAGGCGTCCTGCCAAAAGGCGTTCCGGCCTTTCCAATGACATTGGTGTGATAAAAAATGGTTAATTCGAGGTAACGGCATGAGTGAACAATTAAGTGATCGCACGGGATTGCCGGGCCTCATTGACAGGATGAAACGATTCATTCCGGCAAAATTCCGGCGCGACGTCCCGGTCGTTCCGGTGGTTCGCCTGTCGGGCGTCATCGGTGCGGTGACGCCATTGCGGCCGGGCCTGACGCTGGCCGGCATCGCCAAAACGCTCGAACGCGCGTTCGCCACCCGACACGCCAAGGCGGTGGCGCTGGTGATCAATTCGCCCGGCGGCTCGCCGGTGCAATCGCGACAGATCTATTTGCGGATCAGGCAGCTTGCTGCGGAAAAGAAACTGCCGGTGCTGGTGTTCGTCGAGGACGTCGCGGCATCCGGCGGCTACATGATCGCCTGCGCGGGCGACGAGATATTCTGCGATCCGTCCTCGATCCTCGGCTCGATCGGTGTGGTCGGCGGCAGTTTCGGCTTTCAGGACTTGATCAAGAGGATTGGTGTCGAGCGGCGGCTTTACACGGCAGGCGAGCACAAGGCGATGCTGGACCCCTTCTTGCCCGAAGACCCGGATGACGTCGCCCGCCTGAAGACGCTTCAGCGCGAGATCCACGCCATCTTCATCGCGCTGGTCAAAGGCAGCCGCGGTGCACGCCTCAAGGGGGCCGACGACGTCCTGTTCACCGGCGAATACTGGGCGGGCGAGAGATCGGTGTCGCTCGGCCTTGCGGACAAAATCGGCGATCTCCGCTCGACGCTGCGCGAGCGCTATGGTGACAAAGTGCTGACGCCGCTTATCGCGCCGGCAAGCGGAATGCTGGCCGGGCTCTTGGGCCGGAGATCACCGGGCGCGGGTTCGCTGGCCGACGGTATCGGGGGATTGCCGGATGACCTGATTTCGGCGCTGGAGACCCGGGCAATTTGGGCCAAATTCGGGTTCTAGGCCGGGGGTACCCGCGCCATTTAGTCCCAAAAGCGTAATTGCGATGCAGGCCGGCTTCGGCGAGAATGCGAGCCATTGGGGGCTGACACGTGAACGACAAGGATCGACCGATGCCGCCGCTGATCGCATTCGCGGGTGCCCTGGGAGGGCTCGCCGTGGTCCGCTGGGCCTACAAGACCGCCGTCCGCATCAACAGGGAACTCGAAGAGGCACGGCTGGCGCGCGTCGCCGAGGCCACACAGACGGCCGACATCCCAACGCTGCGCCGCGACCCCGTCACCGGCGCCTACCGGCCGGGCTAGCCTCCGGCCTTTATGCTGAGGGGCGGGCGACAGCCCGCGTCTCGAAGGATGGCCCACACGTTCGGGGCCTCATGGCTCGCTCGGCGATGCTGGCATCGTCCTGAGACGCGCGGCCCGCCGCGCTCCTCACCATGAGGAATACAGGGCTCCATCGCCTTGATTCCACGCCCCTACGCCGATACGGTCCCGCGCACTTTAAAACCCCCCTTCGCGAGACCGATTCTGCCGATGGACGCTTTGCCTGCCCATATGCGCCCGGAACGTTCGTTCCAGGGCTTCATCCTTGCTCTCCAGCGGTTCTGGGCGGAGCAGGGCTGCGTGATCCTGCAGCCCTACGACATGGAAATGGGCGCAGGCACCTTCCATCCGGCGACGACGCTCCGCGCGTTGGGGCCGAAGCGCTGGAATGCGGCCTATGTGCAGCCCTCGCGCCGGCCGAAGGACGGACGCTACGGCGAGAACCCCAACCGGCTGCAGCACTATTATCAGTTTCAGGTGATCATGAAGCCGTCGCCGCCGAACCTTCAGGATCTGTACCTGAAGTCGCTGGCCGCGATCGGCATCGATTCGAGCCTGCACGACATCCGCTTCGTCGAGGACGATTGGGAAAGCCCGACGCTTGGCGCATGGGGGCTGGGCTGGGAGTGCTGGTGCGACGGCATGGAAGTCAGCCAGTTCACTTACTTCCAGCAGGTCGCGGGCGTCGAATGCGCACCCGTTTCCGGCGAGCTCACCTACGGACTCGAGCGTCTTGCGATGTATGTGCAGGGCGTCGACCGCGTCTACGATCTCAACTTCAATGGCCGCGACGGCGCCGACAAGGTCACCTATGGTGACGTCTTCCTGCAGGCCGAGCAGGAATATTCCCGGCACAATTTCGAGCACACCGATACGGCGATGCTGTTCGAGCAGTTCAAGATGGCCGAAGACGCTTGCAAGAAATATCTTACGGCCGGGTGGAAGGAGGGCGGTAATCAGAAAGAACATCTGATGGCGCTGCCGGCCTATGACCAGTGCATCAAGGCGAGCCATGTCTTCAACCTGCTCGATGCGCGCGGCGTGATCTCGGTGACGGAGCGGCAGAGCTACATCATGCGCGTGCGCGAATTGGCAAAGGCCTGCGGCGAGGCCTGGGTTCACACCGAAGCGGGCAGGGCGGTCTGATGCCTGATCTTCTGCTGGAATTGTTTTCCGAGGAAATCCCCGCGCGCATGCAGGCGAAGGCGGCGGACGATCTGCGCCGCATGGTGACCGACAAGCTCGTCGCGGAGGGCCTGGTCTATGAAGGCGCGAAAGCGTTCGCGACGCCGCGGCGGCTGGCGCTGACCGTGCACGGCGTTCCGGCGCGGCAGTCCGACCTCAAGGAAGAGCGCCGCGGCCCGCGCGTCGGCGGCCCCGATGCCGCGATCCAGGGATTCTTGAAGGCGACCGGTCTGGCCAGGATCGAAGACGCCAAGATCCAGACCGACCCGAAGAAGGGCGACTTCTACATCGCCCTGATCGAAAAGCCGGGCCGCGCCACCATCGATGTGCTCGCCGAGATTCTGCCGGTCATCATCCGAACCTTCCCGTGGCCGAAGTCGATGCGCTGGGGCGCTCGTTCGACCAAATCGGGTTCGCTCTCCTGGGTGCGGCCGCTGCACTCGATCATCGCGACCTTCGGTCCGGAGACCGAAGAACCCGATGTGGTAAAGTTTTCCGTCGACGGCATCGAGGCCGGGCAGACCACGTTCGGCCACCGCTTCATGGCGCCGTCGGCGATTCCGGTGCGGCGCTTCGCGGATTACGAAGCCAAGCTGAAGGCCGCGAAGGTCGTACTCGATCCGCAGGCGCGCAAGGACATCATCCTCGCCGACGCCAAGCAATTGGCGTTCGCGCAAGGCTTTGAGCTGGTCGAGGACCAGGGGCTCTTGGACGAGGTCGCCGGCCTCGTCGAATGGCCGGTCGCGCTGATGGGCTCCTTCGATGAGGAATTCCTGCCGATCCCGGGCGAAGTGATCCGCGCCACCATCCGCAACAACCAGAAATGCTTTGTGGTGCGCGACCCCAAGACCGGGAAGCTCGCCAACAAATTTATTCTGACTGCCAACATTGAAGCGACCGACGGCGGCAAGGTGATCGTCGCCGGCAACGAGCGCGTGATCCGCGCGCGGTTGAGCGATGCAAAATTCTTCTACGAGACCGACCTGAAGACGAAGCTGGAGAGCCGGCTGCCAAAATTCGAGCAGATCGTGTTTCACGAGAAGCTTGGCACGCAGGCGGAGCGGATCAAACGGATCGAACGGCTGGCGGCCGAGATCGCGCCGCTGGTCGGCGCCGACGTCGCGAAGGCCAAGCGCGCCGCACATCTGGCAAAGGCGGATCTGCTGACCGAGGTCGTCGGCGAATTCCCCGAGCTGCAGGGCTTGATGGGCAAGTACTACGCGCAGGCGCAAGGTGAAGACGACTCCGTCGCCGCCGCGAGCGAGGAGCATTACAAGCCACAGGGGCCGACTGATCGCGTGCCGAGCGATCCGGTGAGTGTGGCGGTGGCGCTGGCCGACAAGATCGACACGCTGGTCGGGTTCTGGGCGATCGACGAGAAACCGACGGGAAGCAAGGACCCCTATGCGTTGCGGCGGGCGGCGCTGGGCGTCATCAGGATCGTTCTGAGTAATCAAATCCGCATAGATCAAGTTGAGTTTCTAGCACGGCTGTTTCGGCAGCGGTTGGCATTCGGTGCCGGGTATCTTATTTGGCGGCGCATTACAGAAAGCTCGGGCCGCGACGTCGATTATCAAATAGCGATGTTATTGAAGGAATTTCCATTCGAGACTGCGTATCTTGATCACGACGGATTGCTTTCGTCGTATATTGGAGTCGTGATCGGAGCGATCGAA
This sequence comes from Bradyrhizobium sp. AZCC 1578, assembly GCF_036924675.1. Lineage (NCBI taxonomy): Bacteria > Pseudomonadati > Pseudomonadota > Alphaproteobacteria > Hyphomicrobiales > Nitrobacteraceae > Bradyrhizobium > Bradyrhizobium sp. AZCC 1578. The sequence continues at coordinate 2,265,468 of NZ_JAZHRZ010000001.1, read as the reverse complement.
GACGAAAAGCAGCCCGGTGGTGAGTTTAACTTTGGCTCATTGGCAAATTCTGAGGCGCTGCGACGGAATGTTGAAGTTTGCTGGGAGGACAACAACACGTTTGGCTGGAAGGTCTCTTCCGCGAGCGAGGCACTAGGTAATGCCAACAGTTTGATCGGGCGGATTGTTGCCTTAGCGGACTTCAATCTTGCTCATTCAGATTACAAAGATCTCAGCGTTTGGCCGTCCCGGCAGCCTCCGGGGTCAGTCGAAGATATCAATTTGATTCGGTTTACTCGCAAGAATGCAACGGATCTGCTTTCCTTCTTTGCGGATCGCCTGAAAGTCCAACTCCGCGAACAAGGAGCGCGTCATGATCTTGTCGACGCCGTCTTTGCGTTGGAAGGCCAGGATGACCTGCTGCTGGTCGTCCGTCGCGTCGAGGCGCTCGGCAAGTTCCTCGACACCGACGACGGCAAGAACCTGCTTGCAGGGACCAAGCGCGCGAGTAACATCCTCGCGATCGAGGAGAAAAAGGACAAGCGCACGTTCGACGGTGCGCCAGATGCCGGGCTCTACGCGCTTGCCGAAGAAAAGGCGCTCGCCAAGGCGATCGACCAGGTCAAGAGCGAGGCCGGAGCCGCAGTGCAGAAGGAAGATTTCGCCGCGGCGATGAGCGCAATGGCGAAGCTGAGGCCCGCGGTCGATGCGTTCTTCGACAAGGTCAAGGTCAATGCCGATGAACCTGATGTTCGCGAGAATCGACTAAAACTCCTGAACGAAATCCGCGCGGCGACCCGCGCGGTTGCGGATTTTTCCAAGATCGAAGGCTAGACCATGGATCCTCAGACGCTCGCCGCTTATGACCAGGATGCGGCGGCGTGCGCGAAGGACTGGCTCGGTCAGCCGGCGCCCGTCGACCTGCAGGAAGTCGTCGAACGCTTTTTCGTGCGCGGTGGCAATTCGGCTGATATCGGCTGCGGCTGCGGCCGCGAGGTCGCCTGGCTTCACACCCACGGCTTTTCGGCGATGGGCTTCGACGCCTCGGAGGGCCTGCTCAACGAAGCGCGCCGGCGCTATCCGTCGTGCAAGTTCGCGCATGCCGAATTGCCCGATCTGCGCGGTATCGGCACGTTCGATAACGTGCTGTGCGAAACCGTGATCATGCATCTCGACCGCAAGGAGATTGCGGCATCGGTCCGCCGCCTGCTCGATATCGTCAAGCCCAGCGGCATTCTCTATCTGAGCTGGCGCGTCACCGAGGGCGCCGATCAGCGCGACGCGCAGGGACGGCTTTACGCCGCGTTCGATCCGGCGGTCGTGCAGGCGGAGCTGACGACCGCGACCGTATTGCTCGACGAAGAGATCGTCAGCGCCTCATCGGGAAAGAAGATTCACCGGCTGGTGGTGAAGAAGCCTGGATTGGAAATCAGGGAATAGCTGACCGCTGCCCGTGCCCCGGCTTGGCAGCGCAGCACGAAGTGGTGCGCTGCCAAGCCGGGGCCCATCTCGCCTCAATCATACATAGGTCCCGGCTCTGCGGTGCATCGCTCCGCGCTGCACCGCGTCCGGGACACGACAGTGAACGAGCGCACAGAAAGACCCCGCCCGGAGGGGACGCCGGGCGGGGCTTCTTGTCCGGTCGTATCTCGCGCACATCCGCTTGCGCGGCGCCCGGACCAATCGTTCAGGCTACTGAAGGTCAATCGACCACCTGAACGATGCGGCGCGAACGCGGTTCGACCAATATCGTCTGGCCGTTCACCACGGTGTAGCGATAGGGCGTCACCCCGAACGATTGCGGCACGTCGTAGTAGGTCACGCCGGTTTCCGGCAGCACGGCGCCAACCGTCACACGCTCGGAAATAGTGTAATTCGGCACGCGCTCACGCACGATGTATTCGCGGAAGGCCGGACGCACGTCGGGCGCGATGCCTTCTACATGTTCACCGATGACGACCGCGCTGCCGCCACCTGTGCCGATCGTGGATTGCGCCTGAGCCGCGATCGGGACGGCCATCGCGCCCGCGATCGCCGCAATGGCAAATAGTCTGTTCCGCATGGTCAACTCCTTCGCGAGAAGAGGTGCCGGCTTTCGCCAGCACACACAATGCGGGCCAATTCATCGCGTGCAGCATTGTTCCGGTAAAAGCGCGGCCTCATCCGCGACATTTCTGGGGAATTGTTGCGGAGGCTGGAACCCATTGAAGCGGTTAAGCGTCTTGCTATTCCCGAACCGCGCCAGCGGTTAAGTTGCCGCCCTCGATTCGATTTCCCGCCCCCGATCATCTGGAGATTTCAATGACCATCACCGCCACGCATGTTCCCGCGATCGTTGCTCTGCTCGCCGGGATATTCATCCTGATCATGCCGCGGCTGCTCAACTACATCGTCGCGATCTACTTGATCTTCGTCGGCCTGGTGGGTCTTGGCGTGCTCAAGATGTTCAAGTTCTAGCACTGAAAAGCGGGGTTTCGCGGCTTGCGCGGAACCCCTCAAAATGGTGTAAGGCGCGCAATCTTCTTCCCTTTTTCGGATAGTTGGAATCCATGGCCAAAGCCGTCGCGAAGTCCAAGAAGGCTGCAGTGAAATCTGTAGCGAAATCAAAGCCATCCGCCCGGCCGAAGGCCGCGCCGCAGGCCTCGGCCCGCAAGGCGCTGAAGAAGGCCCCGGCCAAGCCGGTCGCCAAGGCCGCGGCCAAGAAGGCTGCCGTCCGCAAGCCTGCCGCCGAGGCGGTAAAATCCGGCAAGTGGGTCTATACCTTCGGGGACGGCAAGGCAGAGGGCAAAGCGGGCCTGCGCGACTTGCTCGGCGGCAAGGGCGCCAACCTTGCCGAGATGGCCAATTTGGGCCTGCCGGTGCCTCCGGGCTTCACCATTCCTACCTCGGTCTGCACCTATTTCTACGCGCATGACAAAACCTATCCGCCCGCGCTGAAGGCGCAGGTCGAGAAGGCGCTTGAGTATGTCGGCAAGCTGACCGGCAAGGCATTCGGCGACTCGAAAAATCCGCTGCTGGTGTCGGTTCGTTCCGGCGGCCGCGCGTCGATGCCGGGCATGATGGACACCGTGCTCAATCTCGGCCTCAACGACAAAACGGTCGAAGCGCTCGCCGAACTCTCCGGCGATCGCCGCTTTGCCTATGACAGCTATCGCCGCTTCATCACGATGTATTCGGACGTGGTGCTCGGCTTCGAGCATCATCACTTCGAGGACATTCTCGACACCTTCAAGGACAGCCAGGGCTACACGCTCGACACTGATCTGACCGGCGATGACTGGGTCGAGCTGGTCGGCAAGTACAAGGAAGCGGTGGCGCGCGAGACCGGCAGGGATTTCCCGCAGGATCCGCACGAGCAATTGTGGGGCGCGATCGGCGCGGTGTTCTCATCCTGGATGAATGCGCGTGCGGTGACCTACCGCCGCCTGCACGACATCCCGGAATCGTGGGGCACCGCGGTCAACGTGCAGGCCATGGTGTTCGGCAACATGGGCGAAACGTCCGCGACCGGCGTCGCGTTCACGCGCAATCCTTCGACCGGCGAGAGCAAGCTGTACGGCGAATTCCTGATCAACGCGCAGGGTGAGGACGTGGTGGCGGGCATCCGCACGCCGCAGGACATCACCGAGGAAGCGCGCCAGGAATCCGGTTCCGACAAGCCGTCGATGGAAAGCGCGATGCCGGAGGCCTTCAAGGAACTGACGCGGTTCTACACGCTGCTCGAAAAGCACTATCGCGACATGCAGGACATGGAGTTCACGGTCGAGCAGGGCAAGTTGTGGATGCTGCAGACCCGCGGCGGCAAGCGCACCGCGAAGGCAGCGCTGCGCATCGCGGTCGAGCTCGCCAATGAAGGCCTGATCTCGAAGAAGGACGCGGTGATGCGGATCGATCCGGCTTCGCTGGATCAATTGCTGCATCCGACCATCGATCCCCAGGCCAAGCGCGACGTGATCGCGACCGGCCTGCCGGCCTCGCCCGGCGCCGCATCCGGCGAGATCGTGTTCTCGTCCGATGAAGCCGCGAAACTTCAGGCCGACGGCCGCAACGTCATTCTGGTGCGCGTCGAAACCAGTCCGGAAGACATTCACGGCATGCACGCCGCCGAAGGTATTTTGACCACCCGCGGCGGCATGACTTCGCACGCCGCGGTGGTGGCGCGCGGCATGGGCAAGCCCTGCGTTTCCGGCTGCGGTGCCATTCGCGTCGACTATGGCCGCGGCACCATGAGCGTCGGCTCGCGCACCTTCAAGACCGGCGACGTCATCACCATCGACGGCTCGCTCGGCCAGGTGCTGGCCGGCAAGATGCCGATGATCGAGCCGAAACTGTCGGGCGAGTTCGGCACGCTGATGGGCTGGGCCGATCAGGTTCGCAAGCTCGGAGTTCGCGTCAACGCCGACACGCCGGAAGATGCGCGCACCGCGATAAAATTCGGCGGCGAGGGCATCGGGCTGTGCCGCACCGAGCACATGTTCTTCGAGGAAACCCGCATCCGCACCGTGCGCGAGATGATCCTTTCCGAGGACGAACAGTCGCGCCGCGCGGCGCTGTCAAAACTGTTGCCGATGCAGCGCGCCGATTTTGTCGAGTTGTTCGAGATCATGAAGGGCCTGCCCGTCACGATCCGCCTGCTCGATCCGCCGCTGCATGAATTCCTGCCGCACACCCAGGCCGAGATCGAAGAAGTCGCGCGCGCGATGAACACCGATCCGCGCAAGCTCGCCGATCGCGCCCGTGATCTCGCTGAGTTCAACCCGATGCTGGGCTTCCGCGGCTGCCGTCTTGCGATCGCCTATCCTGAGATCGCCGAAATGCAGGCGCGCGCGATCTTCGAAGCGGCGGTAGAAGCCGAGAAGCGCACTGGCGAGGCCGTCGGCCTCGAGGTGATGGTGCCGCTGATCGCGACCAAGGCCGAGTTCGACCTGGTCAAGGCGCGGATCGACGCCACCGCGCAGGCGGTGATGAAGGAGACCGGCAAGAAGCTCGCTTATCAAGTTGGTACGATGATCGAGCTGCCGCGTGCGTGCCTGCTGGCCGGCGATGTCGCCCAGACCGCGGAGTTCTTCTCGTTCGGCACCAACGACCTGACCCAGACTACCTACGGCATCAGCCGCGACGACGCCGCGAGTTTCCTCGGCACCTATGTCAGCAAGGGAATTCTCGAGATCGATCCGTTCATCTCGGTCGATCGCGATGGCGTGGGCGAGCTGGTGAAGATCGGCGTCAGCCGTGGTCGCAAGACACGGCCCAATTTGAAGGTCGGCATTTGCGGTGAGCATGGCGGTGATCCCGCCTCGGTGGCGTTCTGCCACGAGATCGGGCTCGACTACGTTTCGTGCTCGCCCTACCGCGTGCCGATCGCGCGCCTCGCCGCCGCGCAGGCCGCGCTCGGCAAGAAGATTGAGAGCCAGGCGTAGGGCTTCTTCGATACGATGACGAACACGACGTGATGCCCGGGCTTTGTCCCGGGCATTTGCGTTTTGCTGCCTAGGTGAGGGTCGTCGCAATTCATCGACAGCAATGACGAACTCAAACGCTTCAGCGCGACACAGTGAATTGGAACTCGCGCCATTGCGAGGTGAGTGAGCCGCGCAAGAATCTCTTCATCATCTTCGTTGACGGGATGTTTACCACTTTCATCGAGCGGCCATTTACCAACACTTCTCATGCGATCCGGAAAAATTGCGCGATGTCTTGCGTGTAGCACGCACGCCACGCCGATTAACTCCCCGGCAACCTAAATTCGATACCAACGAAAAAGGTCGAATTGCACGGATGTACTGACGTTCGACCCGTGTAAGCGTTGCGTGAGCGTATCGATGTTTGTGTTGCGTAACCAGCCGAAGGGCGCGCGGTTCGCGTCCTTCGGTCTCGGTCTCTGCGTCTTCGCTTTGATGCCGACCGAGATCGGATATCAGGATATCGCCTCGCTGCTGGCGCGCCAGCCGGGCGTCGCCGAGCGCTGGCAGAAGCGCGTGTTCTCCTCCGCCGGCATCCAGGTCGCGACGTTCTCCTTCGGCCGCCCGATCGGAACCTCGTCGCCGCAGACCGCAACTTACCGTCTCGCAAGCCTCGACACTCAGGGCATCGACATCACGGGTTCGGTGACGCGCAATCCGCTGGTCGCTCCATCGCCGCGCTATCACGCCGCCGATTTCCCCAAGGTCGACCGCACATTGAAGGGCGACCGCCTTATCATCGCGCCGCCGTCGCCGGCAGTGGAGACCACTGGCCCTGCCGATCGAGCGCCGGCGATCGAGGATCCGGCGACATCAAATGCATCGGTCAAGGGCGCCAAGACTGCCGAGACGCCGCCGCCCGTCGAGCGTGCACCGCTCGATCCCGAGCTGCAGGCCGCGCTGAACGCGCCGCCACTGGATATGTCGCTGTCGCTCGAGAGCAAGCCGCAGGACGATCTCAAGGTCGCGCCGCAAGCGGCTACGCCACCGCGCGATGGTTTCTCCTTCAAGACCTCGAGCCTGTTCTTTGGCTCCTCGCTCGGCTCGCCCGAAAGCATCGAACGCTGGCAGCCCGGCGAAGAGCCTGTCATTGTCATGCCACCAGCGCATCCGGATTCCGACATGAAGGTGATGGCCTCGCTGCCGGTCGATGCCGATGGTCCGGTGCGAGCCGGCGAGATGGGCGAAAGCGTCGCGCCGAAGGGCGAGGTCAACGCCGACAACCAGCGCGCCAAGACGCCGGCCGAACGTCTCGGCCTGTTTGACGAGAAGTCGCGCGCCAAGTCGGAAAAGTGCCTGGCTGAAGCGATCTACTTCGAGGCCCGCGGCGAAGCGGTGCGAGGCCAGATCGCGGTGGCGCAGGTGGTTTTGAACCGCGCCTTCTCCGGCAAATATCCCGAAACCGTGTGCGGCGTGGTCTACCAGAACAAGCATCGCCATCTGGCGTGCCAGTTCACCTTCGCCTGCGATAACAACAAGGATGTCATTCGCGAGCCCGACATGTGGGAGCGGGCGAAGAAGATCGCGAAGGCGATGCTCGATGGCCAGCTCTGGCTGCCGGAAGTCGACAAGTCGACGCACTACCACGCCTATTGGGTGCGGCCGTCCTGGGTCAATGAAATGAAGAAGATGCACAAGTTCGGCGTGCACACCTTCTACCGGCCACGCGCCTGGGGCAATGGCAGCGACGCGCCGAGCTGGGGCACGCCTGCCGAGACCGCGGCGATCTCCGCCAAGCTCGCGGAAGCCGCGCAAAGCTCGGCCGAGCAGGCGAGCGCGAAGCGGTAACAAATGTCGTCCCTGCGAACGCAGGATGACGGAATAGAGGCGAGACCCCTCAACTTGTCGCCCCTGCAAACGCAGGGGCCCATACGCCGCGGCGGGCGGAATGGGCACTCGGAGCGACGGCTGCGCTTCAACAATGTAGGCTGGTGGTTATGGGTCCCTGCGTTCGCAGGGACGGCATCTCTGCCAGGTGCCCCGCTCAATAAATTGCACTCATTGCCCTCGACAATTTTGCAGAGCTGCCCTGCAGCGGAAAATTTTTCTCTCCCTCCCTCTTGGGGTTTTCATGCACCTGCATTAACTCACCGTAACGTTTCGCTCGGGCCGTCCCGGGCGCCGATTGGTCCAGGGGAAGCAAATGGCTGTAACGACCGACCTTCGTCCATCCTCCGGCCTCGGCACCTGGCGCACGCCGCTGGTGATCATGATCTGCGGCTGCATCATTGCGCTGTTGAGTTTCGGGCCGCGCTCCAGCCTCGGCTTTTTCGTTCAACCGATGAGCGCTGAATTTGCCTGGGGCCGCGACGTGTTCGGCCTCGCGCTGGCATTGCAGAACCTGCTGTGGGGGCTAGGGCAGCCGATCGCAGGCGCCATCGCCGATCGCTTCGGCATCCTGCGCGTCATTGTCATCGGCGCGCTTCTTTATGCCGCCGGTCTTCTGTTGATGCGCTATTCGTCGACGCCGCTGTCGCTCAATCTTAGTGCCGGTGTCTTGATCGGCTTCGGCTTGTCAGGCTCGTCGTTCAACCTGGTGCTGTCAGCGTTCAGCAAGCTGTTGCCGCCGGAACGGCGCGGTTTCGCGCTCGGCGCCGGCACGGCTGCTGGTTCGTTCGGTCAGTTCCTGTTCGCTCCCTTCGGCGTGGCCGTGATCGATCAGTTCGGCTGGCAAGCAGCGCTCATTGTATTTGCGGCATTGATGCTCCTTATCGTGCCGCTGTCGCTGGCGCTGGCAACGCCACCGGCCGCAACAGCGGCCGATGCGCCGCCCGCCGAGCAGCAATCCTTCAAGACCGCGCTGGCGGAAGCGTTCGGTCATCGCTCCTACGTGCTGCTGGTGCTCGGCTTCTTCACTTGCGGCTTCCAGCTCGCCTTCATCACCGTACATCTGCCGGCCTATCTCGTCGATCGCGGCATTCCTGCATCCACCGGCGGCTGGGTGATTGCGGCGATCGGCCTGTTCAACATCATCGGCTCGCTCAGCGTCGGTTGGATACAGAACTATTTTCCGAAGCGCTATATCCTGTCGCTGATCTATTTCACGCGGGCGCTCTCGATCATCGCCTTCATCTCGTTTCCGATCACCACCTTCTCGGCAATCGCGTTCGGTGCCATCAGCGGCCTGACCTGGCTCTCGACGGTGCCGCCGACCTCGGCGCTGGTGGCGCTGATGTTCGGCACAAAGTGGTTCGCAACGCTGTACGGCTTTGCCTTCGTCAGCCATCAGGTCGGCGGTTTCCTCGGCGTCTGGCTCGGCGGCATCGTGTTCGAGCAGTTCGGCTCCTACACCCCGATCTGGTGGCTCTCGATCCTGTTCGGTGTGCTGTCGGCGCTGATCAACCTGCCGATCGTCGAGCAGCCGGTCGCGCGCCCGGTTGCACAACCCGCCTGATGCGGTAAACACTCCCGACACAGAAAAGTCCGGGGAGTTTGCCATGGGTACGTTCAAGGCCATCAGGATCGACAAGGCCGATAAAGGCACCACCGCCGCGCTGACGCAGTTCGACGAAGCCGAGCTGATGGAAGGCGACGTCACCGTCGCCGTCGAGTGGTCGACGCTGAACTACAAGGATGGTCTAGCCGTCACCGGCAAGGCTCCCGTCGTGCGGCGTTTCCCGATGATCGCCGGCATCGACTTCGCAGGCACCGTCGAACAATCTTCGCATCCGGCGTGGAAGACCGGCGACAAGGTCGTCTGCAACGGCTGGGGCATGGGCGAGACTCATCTTGGCGCCTATGCCGAAAAGGCGCGCGTCAAGGGCGACTGGCTGGTGCGGCTGCCCGATGGCATCTCCACGCGTGAGGCGATGGCGATCGGCACTGCCGGCTACACCGCGATGCTGTCGGTGCTGGCGCTGGAGAAACACGGATTGACGCCGAAGAGCGGTCCCATCGTGGTGACCGGCGCCGCCGGCGGCGTCGGCTCGGTCGCGTCAGCCGTGCTCTCGAAACTCGGCTATCACGTCATCGCGTCCACGGGGCGGATGTCGGAGGCCGACTACCTGAAGGGCCTCGGCGCCGCCGAAGTGATCGATCGGGCCGAGCTCGCAGGTCCCGCCAAGCCGCTGGCAAAAGAGCGCTGGGCGGGTGGCGTCGACAGCGTCGGATCGACCACGCTCGCCAACCTGCTGTCGATGACCAAATATGGCGGAGCCATTGCCGCCTGCGGCCTTGCCGCCGGTATGGATTTGCCGTCCTCGGTCGCACCGTTTATTTTGCGTGGAGTGTGCCTTCTCGGCATCGACTCGGTGATGTGCCCGATCGAGCAGCGCAAGCTTGCCTGGAATCGCCTTGCCAGCGATCTGGATAAGGGAAAACTAGCTGATATTACTCACGAAATCGGTTTGGACCAGGTGATCGGCGCGGGCGCCGAAATCCTCGCAGGGAAGGTCCGCGGTCGAATCGTGGTAAAAATCCCCTAACGGTGTTCAGACTTTACCAACCAACCTGCTCCAATGTTGCCATGGTGGTTGGTATGGTAAGCAGCGGGTAAAGGCGGGCGCCCGCGCTCTTGTTAAGTTGGAGTAGCTGCATGCTTGCGCGTTTGGTTCTGGGGGCCGTCACGGCCAGTGCGATGATCGTTCCCGCGCTGGCCGGGATGATGAATGCCGACGAGGCCCGCAGGTTCGTGAGCGGTAAGGTTTTCGCCTTTACCTGCTTTGACGGCACTCGCGGCGCTGGACGCATCCTTGACGATCTCGGCGCAGCCGGCTCCGTCCAATTCAGCGGCTCGGGCCCGATCCGTCATGTGCGCCTGCCCGGCAACACGCTGCAGATTCGCGGCCAGGCCGTCTGCGCTTCGATCAAGGGACTGCCGTTCGAGCCGTGCTTCAATCTCGACAAGCGTGATGATCGCTCGTTCCGCGGCTCGGTCTCGGGCATGGGCTTTGCCTATTGCGATTTCCGCCATCAGGGCGCCTCGCAGATGCTGATGGCGCGCTCCGTGGCGCGACCGCGCTCGCTGCATCGTCGGGAGGAGCCGTCGCGTGTGCCGGTCGATGCACGGGCCGAAGTAACGACGCGGGTCGAGACGCCTGCGGTCGAGAGCGCCAAACTCGAGCCGGTGAAATCCGAGCCGAAGGTGGAGCAGGCGAAGCCCGAACCCGCAAAGGCCGAGAGCGCCCCGGAGCTGCGCCGCTCGACTGATTGATCGTAAACTTCGCCTGCGGCCGCCGCCAAATCCCACATTGTCAGCCAACGGGAACCCGTAGTCATACGGGCTGGCGCATTCATGTCCTGGTAGCGAATCTCGTTCCAAGTGGCCGACAGAGAAGGCCGGGAGGCGGCCCAACACATGAGATCAATCATGCCGCTGTATTTTTTTCGGATTAGCCACGGTCGCTACGCAGGCGCGTCCGATCAGGGATCCGAATTCGAAAGCCGCGAGGCCGCCTGGGCCGAGATGACCGAGGTCTGCGGTAACCTTCTCGGCAGCCTTTCGCGCAGCCTGAAGCAGAACGCCGAATGGCAGATGGAGCTTTTGGACGAAGCCAAAAAGCCCGTGTTCAGGATTCGCCTCGTCGCCGAATCCGTCGGTTAGAGGATCATCCTCTAGCTTCCCGTCGGCGCGGCCGGCGCTGCCGCTTGCCTGCGGAACAGGATCCGCTGGTACAGCCACCCGATCGCCACCAGCACCAGGCCGAGGCACATGAAGGACAGCGCGCGATAGACGCCGGTCAGTGCCGACATGTCGATCAGGAATGCTTTCAGGATCGTCAGTCCGATGACCACCGCGGACGCCAGCCGCGCGCGCTGCGAGTTGGAGAGAATACCGATGCCGAGCAAGACGACGCCGAAGGCGAGATATGCGATCGAATAGGTATATTGCTCGGCGCCGCTGGTCGGGCCGGCCGCAATCGCCGGACCGTGATAGATTCGCCTGATCTCGAACGTCACATAGGCAAGCGCGAGAACGAGCGCTGCCGCCGCGATCGTGTTGCCATAGGCGACCGGCCGCCGACCCGCGACGGCATAGGACAATAGCAGCGCGAGCACCGCGGGCAGGGCATAGCCGAGCAGCAAAAGGTTGATGACAATGCCGCCGACATCGATCCATCGCAGCATCGGGTTCTCCAGCAGCAACAGCCCGAACACCGTCGCGAGGCCGGCAAACGCCGTCAGCAGGATCGCGCCGGCATTGTGAATGATGCTGCCGGTGCGGATGCGCAGCCGCTCCAGCCCGATCGCCATCGCGAGCGTAACGCAGACCTGCAGCGCGACTTCGGTGAGGTCGGCGCTCGCATGGTAGACGTCGCCATTGTTCACGGCATGGCGGATTTCCATGAACGCCAGCAGCACCGTGAACAGGATCGCCGCCGATTCCACCGTGCGCAGTGGTGCGTCATCGCCGCCGCGGCGCAGGAAGATGCTGCCGGCCCAGAATGATGCCGCCGGAATGCCATAGCCCCACAACAGCCAGTTGAAGATCGGGGTGGTACCGACGGCCTGGCCGACGATGCGCGGCTCGTAGCCGATGCGCAGCACGACGATGCCGGCGAGGATGGCAGCGAGGGCACGCAGGAACGGAATCGGCCGCTGCGTGGATATCCAGGCGGTGCCTGCCGACATCAGCGCCAGGGCGATCGTCAGCCAGCCTTTTTCCAGCGCAAAGGTCAGCGCCAGCGCCAGCGCTGCGAGGGTGCCGGTCGCAAACAGCGCGATCGAGGCTTGTAGTCCCGGACGATCCTCGCGCCTGCTGAGTATCTCGGTCGCAGCGGCATAGGCCGCGGCGAGCATTACCGCGAGAATCGCAAACGGAATCGAGCGGTCGAGATGCGCAATGCGGGCGTAGAGTGCGACCAACAGCGCCAGCGGCGTGAACACCGCCGCGGCCGACCAGATCACCGGTATCACCGGCCCCGCGAAGCGGCCCTGCGCGAAAAATCCCGCCACGCCAAAGCCCGCCGCGAAGATCGCGGCCGAGATCAGATGCAGCGACACTGATCCGTCCGTGGCGGCCGGCCCGATGCCTTGCAGCGGCCCGCCGGGCAGCACCAGCATGTCGGGATTGGCCCGAATGGCCCATTCGGCGAACACGACGAAGACCAACGCAGCAGCGGCGCCGACGGCACCCGCGGCGGCATCGCTGCGCCAGGCAACCGCGATGCTGCCGGCCACCAGCAGCCCGAATACGATCATCGCGGCGTCGGCATGAAAACTATTCAGCACGATCAAGGTCGCGCCGAGCAGATAGGCCGCAAGCGAGCCGGACGAGATCGGCTCAACCTGGCCTTCGTCCGCGGGCGGGCCGAACATGAAGCCACACACCACGAGTAGCGCGGCGAGAATGAATCCGGCGAGCACGTGGAACGCATGCGGGCCGACCATCGACGGGCCGCATTGCAGGCAGGGGAATGTCCATAGCAGGGCAAACGCGATCGTGGTGACCGCGAGCCAGCGCCACAGCCTGACGCGCGCCAGACCGAAGGCTGCCGCAGTGACGATTGCGAGATAGATGTAGAGCGCCCAGAAGTCCGGTTTGTCGGACGAGACCAGGACCGGCGTCACAAAGGCGCCGACCACGCCGAGGCCGGCCAGCGCCGGGCCATGCAGCAGCGCCGCGGCCAGCGTGCCCAGCGCTACCAGACCGAGCAGGATGAACGCGGTCGCCGGCCCCAGGAAGCCGTACAGCGCATAGGCTGCATAAACCGTAGCAAATGCCACCGCCGTTCCGGCGGCGGTCAGGATGGCCGGGATATTGGCGATCGGTAGCGCGTCGATCGTGGAAATGCTTTCCTTGCGCCGCGTCCATTCGCCCGCAAGCAGCAAGGCCAGAGCGAACAGGCCGCCGAGGATGGTGCGCACGCCAGGGCCGAGCAAACCGGCTTCGATCGAATAGCGCACCATGAAGAATCCGCCGAGCGCCAGCGTCAGGCCGCCGATCCACACCACCCAGCGCGTGCCGACGGTTTCCTCGAAACCGCGATCGGCCGGCGGCAATGGAGGCGGCGGCGGTGCTCCGCCAGTGGCTTGCCCAGCCGCCTCAGGGCTGGCAGCGGACGCGATGGATTCCGCCTCGGGAACGATCGGCGGAGGCGTCGGTGTGGCCCCGCTCGGAGCTGGCGGCAGGCTTTGCTCGAAGGCTTCAAATGGCGTGAGGGGCGGAGGCACGGCTGCAGCAGCGGCCGCCGGCGTAGCCCGCATCGCCTCCAGGCGCTCGCGTAACTCCGCCACCTGATTCATGGCCTTCCGCGCCAAGATCAGGGCGACGATCGCGATCGCAAGCGAAAAGAAAACGAAGGGGTCGTCGAACATCGGGCCTCCAGGCGGGCGCGTCAGAGCGTTAACCGGCCATGTCGGCAGCCAGGTTGCAATCCTGTGTGTGCTTTTGTCCGCTAAAAGTTCACGCCGATCCGGGCGTCATTTGGCGCATCCGTGTCCTGGATGCGGCACGTCATTCCAGATCTAGTCGGAATGGCCGGCCTTCGACCATCATGCTGCCCGGACCCATTTCGTCCAGCGCGCGCAGCATTCGCCCCTCCCGGCCCAACGCCTTGTCGGCGAGGCTGACGATCAACCGGTTCGGCGACGCGATCGGGGAGCGGGCGCGAATTTGCCGGGCGATCTCGATCTCGGCGCGCTGCGGATTGAGGGCGCAGGCGGCGGCAAACGCGCTCGCCGTCGAGCGGCTGATGCCGGCATAGCAATGCACCACCATCGGCGCGCTGCGGTCCCAGCTTCGAACGAAATTCAGCACTCTTTCGATATGATGATCCGCCGGCGCGACAAAGCCGTCCATCTCCTCGATGATGTCGTCCATCGAGATTTTCAGATGGTTGGCCTCAAGCACCGAGGCCGGGCGCTGCACCTGATCGACATTGGCCATCACGGTGAGAATGTGGCTGGCGCCGGTCGTCCTGACGGTGTCGGGAAGTGCGGCAAGCGAGCAGACGTGAAGCATGGCGTTCCCTGGGTAGTCTTTGGTCAGCAATATAACCGGTGTCGTAGGGTGGGCAAAGGCGCCCTTGCGCCGTGCCCACCATCTTGGTTCCGGGGCAATAATGGTGGGCGCCCACCCTACAACGGCCCCCATTCAACCAAGCAATAGCTCGAATCGCGCCAAAAATTGCTTCTCGGCCCGGGCCGCAGTCCACGGCGTCAGGTAGTCCCGCACGGTGGCCTCGGGGAGGCCGGGATCCCTGCCGAACAGGCGCTTCGCTTCACTTACCGAAAATCCCGCCAGATGGGTGGCTTCGAGATAGGCCGCACCGCGGTCGGCCGCTTTGATGGCGCTCGTGATTTCATCGGCGAGACTTGGCGGCAGGCCGAAGCGAACATGGATCGCGGCCAGCAGGCGCTTCTCAACCGCCTTGTAATCGCCGCCGAGCACTGCCTTGAACGGCGAGATCATGTCGCCGATGACATATTCCGGTGCGTCGTGCAGCATCGCCGCGAGGCGGAAGCGGGCGTCGACGCGCGGCATCTGCTCACGCATCACGGCTTCGACCAATAGCGTGTGCTGCGCCACCGAGAAGATGTGCGCGCCGCTGGTCTGCCCGTTCCAGCGCGCCACGCGCGCCAGGCCATGGGCGATGTCGGCGATTTCGATATCGAGCGGGGAGGGATCGAGCAGATCGAGCCGTCGCCCCGACAGCATCCGCTGCCAGGCGCGCGTGGCGACGCCGGACGATCTTCGCGCCGTCATTTGGCCTTGAGCCGGGGCTTGCGCAGTTTGCCGCTGCAGGCCTCGTGGCAGAAGCACGTGACAAGATGGTCGTTGACCATGCCGGTAGCCTGCATGAAGGCGTAGACGATGGTTGGGCCGACGAATTTGAAGCCGCGTGCGCCGAGTTCCTTTGAGATCTTGACCGAGACCGGTGTCGAGGCCGGTACGCTGGCCGTGGTCTTGAACTGGTTGACGATGGGCTTGCCGTCGACGAAGTCCCACATGAATTTGGAGAAGCCCGCGCCTTCTTCCATGATCTTCAAATAGGCCTTGGCGCTGTTGACGGCGCCTTCGATCTTGGCGCGGTTGCGAACGATGCCGGCGTCGTTCATCAGCGCGTGGATTTTCTTGGCGTTGTAGCGCGCGATCTTTTCCGGCTGGAAATCGTCGAACGCTTTGCGGAAGTTTTCGCGCTTGCGCAAAATCGTGATCCACGACAGGCCGGCCTGAAAACCGTCGAGGATCAGCTTTTCGTACAGCGCCCGGTCGTCATACTCAGGCACACCCCATTCTGTGTCGTGATAGGCCATGTAGAACGGGTCTTCGCCGGGCCACGGGCACCGCGTCTTGCCGTCGGCGTGCAGGCGCGCAGATTTGCTCATGCGACGGTCTGCTTCGGTGGGACGCGGACGTCGTTCGGATCGGTCAGCCGGATCGCAAGGCCGCCGGCGGTCAGCGAAAGTCCTGCATCGAGCGCATCCGCAACGCGGTCGATCCGGACCAGTGCGAGGCCGTGGCCGCCGGCGGTCGATCCCATGGTGCCGACCTGCTTGTCGCCACCGAGAACGGCGACGCCGGTTTCCGGCGAAAAGTCTTCGAGCGTGACGCGCACGATCCGCGTGCGCGCGGTGCCGCGATGCTGCATGCGCGACACCACTTCCTGGCCGACATAGCAGCCCTTGTCGAAATCGACGCCGTGCAGGCGGTCCATATTCGTCTCGTGCGGGAATGCGTCGCTGTACGTGAAGTCGAGCCCGCCGCGCGGCACGCCCAAGGCGATGCGATGCGCCTCGTAGTCCTCGCTGTCCACCAGGTCGGCGCCGATCAGCTCGGCCACCTTTTGCTTGAGATCTTCAGGGACAAGAATGCGCCAGCCGAGAGCTTCATGCCGCGGATCGGCAAAGGCCAGATCAGGCTTCGTCGAAGGCTCGCCGTCCCAGGCGGCCAGCACGCCCATGCTGTCGGAGATGTTCTCCACGGCGACTTTGGCGCGCAGCTTGTAGAAGCCGAGTTTGTCAGCGAGGTTCTGCGCCAGCACGCGGGGCGCATCGATCAGGAAGGCGCCGCCGTGACCTGCAGGGGCTTCGGTAATGAGGAAGTCCGCCGTGATTTTTCCCTGCGGCGTCAGCAGCGCGCCGAACCGGCCGAGACCGGGCTGCAGCGGCGTGACGTCTGTGGTGACGAGGCCGTTGAGGAAGTTGCGGGCATCCTCGCCGCTGACCTTGACCACGCCCCGGTCCGGAAGAAACGCTGCTTTCATTAGTAAAACGGCCTCTTTTGCAGTGCGGCTTGCAGTGAGCTTTCAAGTTCCCGGGAAAACGCAGGAGCCGGATATCACATGAGAACGTAAGGCGCTAAGGTGCTGTCAACAAGGCCTTAAAGCGAGCGCCAGAGGACCATGAAGCAGCGATGAATCAGCGATTTGATACCATTCTAAAATCCGGCACCGTGGTCAATCAGGACGGTGAGGGCATCTGCGACATCGGCATCTCCAATGGCCGGATCGCTGCGATCGGGGGGCTCGGACAGGCCTCCGCCGGCGAGACCATTGACTGCAAGGGCCTGCACGTCCTGCCCGGCGTGATCGACACGCAGGTGCATTTCCGCGAGCCGGGGCTGACGCACAAGGAAGACCTCGAGACCGGCTCGCGCAGCGCCGTGATGGGCGGCGTCACCGCGGTGTTCGAGATGCCGAACACCAATCCGCTCACGGTCACCGAGGAGGCGTTCACCGCCAAGATCAACGCCGGCCGTCACCGCATGCATTGCGACTTTGCCTTCTTCATCGGCGGCACCCGCGAGAACGTGAACCATCTGCCGGAGCTGGAACGCGCGCCCGGTTGTGCCGGCGTAAAGGTGTTCATCGGCTCTTCCACCGGCGCGCTGTTGGTCGAGGACGACGAAAGCCTGCGGCGCATCTTCCAGGTAATCCGCCGCCGCGCCGCCTTTCACGCCGAGGACGAATATCGCCTCAACGACCGCAAGTCGCTCCGCATCGAGGGCGACCCGCGCTCGCATCCGGTATGGCGTGACGAGACTGCAGCGCTGATGGCAACCCAGCGGCTGGTCAATCTTGCGCGCGAGACCGGCAAGCGCATCCACGTGCTGCACATCTCGACCAAGCAGGAGATCGACTATCTGCGCGACCACAAGGATGTCGCGTCCTGCGAGGCGACGCCGCATCATCTCACCATGGCCGCACCGGAATGCTACGAGCGGCTCGGCACGCTTGCACAGATGAACCCGCCGGTGCGCTCGGCCGATCACCGCGAGGGAATCTGGTATGGTATCGAGCAGGGTATCATCGACGTGCTCGGCTCGGACCACGCGCCGCATACGCTGGAGGAAAAGGCGAAGACCTATCCGGCTTCGCCCTCCGGCATGACCGGCGTGCAGACGCTGGTGCCCTTGATGCTCGATCACGTCAACGCGGGCCGGCTGTCGCTACAGCGTTTCGTCGATCTCACGAGCGCAGGTCCCGCGCGGCTGTACAACATCGCCTGCAAAGGCCGCATTGCGGCGGGCTACGATGCCGACTTCACCATCGTCGATCTCAAGCGCTCTGAGACCATCACCAACAAATGGGTGGCCTCGCGCGCCGGCTGGACGCCCTATGACGGCGTCCGCGTCACCGGCTGGCCGGTCGGCACGTTCGTGCGCGGCAGGCGCGTGATGTGGCAGGGCGAGGTAACGACGCCGTCCACCGGCGAACCGGTGCGGTTCCTGGAGACGTTGAAGGCGTAGGGCAGAATCTCTCCCGTCATTGCGAGCGCAGCGAAGCAATCCATCGCGCGGCATGACGGATGGATGGATTGCTTCGTCGCTGCGCTCCTCGCAATGACGATGCAGCCGCTACTGCTTCGCCAGCGTCAGCGAAAATTCGCCGTTGCGCACGCGGGCCGAAAGACCTTCGGCGAATTTCGCCACCGCGTCCTCGCCATAGGTCGAGACCAGTTCGGCGAGCGCCGTGAACAGGCTCGCCTGCGCCAGGCAATCGCCGTCGACGCCATCGTGCCGCGCTTCGGCCCAGGCCTCGCTCAGGTAGCTAAGGGCAGTCTGCTTCTGTTCGAGATCCGGAAGCGGGTCGTGGGCGGTCGAGAAGGAGACTGGGCGGCTCATGAAGCTCAACGAAAATCTGCGCGCGAACCAGGGCGGTTCGCATCCTAACGCGACAAGCTGTAGCACGCGGTGCGGGGCCGCCTAGCCACATCTTTAGGAAAGGTTAACGGCGCTGCTCGAATTTCAGGCGGCGGTTCCATGAGGTTCCCATCGTCAAGGAATGCAACCGAGGATCGCTCCGGGCGTGGCGCAGACATGGTGGGCGCCGGCCTCGATCAGCTCGGCCCGGCTGCCGTAGCCGTACAACACGCCGATGCCCTTCATGCCGTTGTTTTTTGCGCCGACCATGTCGTGGCTGCGGTCGCCGATCATCAGGGTTTTGGACGGATCGACGGCGACTTCCTTCAGCGCATATTCGAGCAGATGCGACTTGTCGGCGCGGGTGCCGTCGAGCTCCGCGCCGAACACGCGTTCGAAGTGCTTGCGCAAGCCGAAATGGTCGATGATGCGCTCGGCGAACACGTGCGCCTTGCTGGTAGCGACGAACAGCCGGTGACCGGACGCGCGAAGTGCCGTCAGCACCTCGTCGATGCCGTCGTACACGCCGTTTTCGTAGAGGCCGATGTCGGAAAATCGCTCGCGGTAGAGCGTCACCGCGCGGTCCGCGGAGTGATCGCCGAGCAACTTCACAAAGCTTGAGCGCAGCGGCGGGCCGATGCACCAGGTCAGTTCGTCCTCGGTCGGGATGGTGGGATGATCGAGCCTTTGCAGCGCATACTGGATCGAGCGGGTGATGCCGGGCTTGGGGTCCGTCAGCGTTCCGTCGAGATCGAAATAGATCGTGTCCATCATAGCGCTTTCGAGCGAAAGCCTGCCCCGGACTTGATCCGGGGTGGGCACCGGTTCGCGGTGAGAAAATGCGTCAAACAGCAACCCTCAGTTCGCATAGCGCGCGGTGAGGTCGCGCGAGATTTTGGAGCCTTCCTCGATATATCTGCGGATCGCGACCGAGGCTGCCGGCGTGCAGGTCCGGTAGGTCTGCTGAAAGCCGTTATAGCCGCGGTTGAAGCCCGCGATCATGCGAGCGCGGCGGTCCCCGGAAGGGGTTTCGGCATCGATCAGCGCCTGCATTTCGTTGCGCCATTTCGCCCCTTCATTGGCACCGCAAATGCCCCGGAGGTAATGCAGGGTGCCGAGAATCTCGGCCAGCCGCTGCAGGTCGCCGTCGAACGGCGCAGCCGCGTCCTGGGCGCGTGCGGGAGCCAAATGGCATGCCGAAACGAGAATGAGGGCGGCGAGGGCGTGCTTGAACATTTGAGGGCCGATATGCCCCCTCAATACGCCCGAGGCAAGGCATGAGGCGCCGGTAGGACGGCCTAGACCAGCTTCCGGGCGGCCTCGATGACCTCCAGGAGGCCGCCGGTCACCTTGAGATCGCCGAGCCTGTCTGGCGCCAGCCATTTGAAATCGTCGTGCTCGTCGTTCAGGACCGGCTCCCTGGCCGTCCAGCGCGCCGCGAACGACATGATCACGTAATGCCCGCCGCCGCTGGCCCGAGGCAGCACCTCGCGCCAGCCGGCCAGGCCCAGAATCTCGATTCGCAAGCCCGTCTCCTCGTCCACTTCGCGGTGGAGCGCGGTATGCAGGGATTCGCCGAATTCGACCCGGCCGCCGGGGAGCGAGTAAAAGCCCTTGCCCGGCGAGCGGGCGCGGCGGACCAAGAGGACTTTGCCGTCGCGGAAGATCGCGCCGCTGACGGCGAGCTGGGGGCGGTCCGACTGAATGGGGGAGGTCAAGGGGTGATCCGGTAGCCAAGGAACTCGCTGCGCAAGCGATCATGCCCGATCGGGCCACGCAGGTCTAATGTGGTGGGCCGGGGACGAGGCGGCTAGTTCGACATCACCGCGTCGAAGTCGGCCTCGGCATTGCCGTTGATGACGCCGCCGGCCAGGGCCACCAGCGGCTTGACCCAGGCGGTGGCCTGCTCGGCCAGCGTGGCGCGGGTTTTATCCTGCTGGGCCTCGCGCATCGCCTTGCCCACCGCGGTCAGAATCGAGGTCATGGTCGCCGTGAGCTTGTCGAAATCGGCACGGACCTTGGGGTCGGCGCATTCATAGGCCTCGATCGCGAGGTCGCGGGCCTTGAAGTTGGAGGCCCAGAAATGCTCGGCGTAGGACAGCGGCGTCCAGGTGAGAAAATCCTCGGCGCATTCCGGCATGTCCGGAACCATTTCGAGCAGCATGACGGCTTCGTTGAAATGATTCAAATAGTCGGTGGCGAGCCCGGTGCGAGGATTGATATTGGCGGCGCGCAGCTGCTCCGCGCGGGCCTCGTCTATCCGGCCCGTCGGTGGCGGCATCGGCGGATCGGATCGCACTTCTGTGGCAGCCATGGAGGTCATCCATCGCACTGTTAACATCTGGGGTTAACACCCATTAAACGGAAGCTTATGTTGGTCAGATAATGTGCGGACGCTTCGTCATCACCTCGCCGCCGGAGGCGCTTCGGCAAATCTTCGGCTATATCGAGCAGCCCAATTTCCCGCCGCGGTATAATATCGCGCCGACTCAACCGATTCCGGTGGTGATTCTGGAAAACGGCGGGCGCCATTTCCGGCTGATGCGCTGGGGCCTGGTGCCGGCTTGGGTGAAAGATCCTCGTAAATTTACGCTCCTGATCAACGCGCGCTCGGAGACGGTGCTCGACAAGCCCGCGTTCAAAAACGCCATCAAGCGGCGGCGCTGTCTGATCCCGGCGGACGGCTACTACGAATGGCAGGACGCCGGCGGCCGCAAGCGGCCATTCTTCATCCATCGCCGCGACGGCCGTCCCGTTGGCTTTGCTGCGCTGGCGGAGACCTGGATGGGGCCGAACGGCGAGGAGACTGACGGCGTCGCCATCGTCACAGCGCCCGCGAGCCGCGATCTCGCCACGCTGCATCACCGCGTGCGCGTGACAATCGCGCCCGACGAATTCGAGCGCTGGCTCGATGGCCGCATCCACGATGCAGAAGATGTCATGCCGCTGCTGCGCGGGCCTATTGAGGGCGAATTCGCCTGGCACGAGATTTCCACGCGCGTCAACCGCGTCGTCAATGACGACGCGCAATTGTTGCTGCCGATCACCGACGAGCAGCGCGCAGCAGAGGAGCCGAAGCCTGCGAAGCGCGCCGCGCCGCGCAAGGTCGCAGCGGTGCCGGAGGATGACGGGCAGGGCTCGTTGTTTTGAAGCCAATCGTCGTCGTCCCTGCGAACGCAGGGACCCATAACCACTGATCTTGATGTTGAACAACACTGGGAGCCACGTTCGCGTACCCACAACTAACATTTGGGGTTATGGGTCCCTGCGTTTGCAGGGACGACGAATCGACAGAGTGATCTACCGAAAAATACTCAGCGCTGCGTATTGCAACAGCATGATGGTCTTGGCGTCGACGATGCGGCCGTCCGATATCATCGCGAGTGCCTGGTCGATCGGCAATTCCAGCACCTCGATGTCCTCGCCTTCGTCGGCCAATCCACCGCCGTCGCCGACCCGCATCGCAGCTTCGTATTCGGCGACGAAGAAGTGCAGCTTCTCGGTGACGGAGCCCGGGCTCATGAAGGCCTCGAACACCTTGCGCACATCGTGCAATCGATAGCCGATTTCCTCTTCTGCCTCCGCACGAATCCGATTTTCGGGAGTCTCGTCGTCGAGCATGCCGGCGGCGGCTTCGATCATTAAATCGTCGTGACCGGCCCGATAGGGCGGCAGGCGGAACTGCCGCGTCAGCACGACGGTGCGGCTTGCGACATTGTACGCCAACAGCGCGGCGGCGTGACCGCGGTCGAAAACCTCCCGCTTCATCGTCTGCCATTCGCCGTTGCCGCGTCGATAGTCGAACTCGACTTCCTCCAACCGATAGTGCCGGTCGGAGAGCACGCGGACGTTCTTGACGCGGACACGATCTGCGAGGCTCATGGCAATCCTTCAGCTCACCGCGGCGGCGCGCGGCCATCGAGCCATTTGGCGAACACGACGGTCTGGGCCTCTTCGTAGCCGATCGACTCGTAGAATGCGGCGACGTCCAAGTTTTCGCGCCGAACCATCAATTGCAGTTTCGGAATGCCGGCTGCGCGCAGCCAGTCCTCGGCTGCATTCATGATGGCGCGGCCATAGCCTTGCGCGCGGAGCTTGGGATCGGCGGCAACGTAATACACCCAGCCGCGATGGCCGTCATGGCCGACCATCGCGGTCGCCACGATCGCGTCACCGTCGCGGCCGATCAGCACCGTGGAGTGCGGTCCGCGGCGAGCGAGCGCGATATCGCTGGCGGGGTCGTTCCAGGGCCGCGTCAGGCCGCAGGCCTGCCACAGCGCGATCACGGCCGCGACATCGGCATCCACGATGTCGGCGATGGCGAGCGCAGGCACGGGCTTTGTCGCTGATACGGTCACAACACCTTGCCCGGGTTCATGATGCCGAGCGGGTCGAGCATCGCCTTGATGCCGCGCATCAGTTCGATCGCGACCTTGTCCTTGACGTCGGGCAGTTCGTCGCGCTTGAGCACGCCGATGCCGTGCTCGGCGGAAATCGATCCGCCCATCCGCAACACGATTTCGAACACCACCTCGTTGACTTCATGCCAGCGCGACATGAAGTCGGCGGTGTCGCCGCCGATCGGCTGGCTGACATTGTAGTGGATGTTGCCGTCGCCGAGATGGCCGAACGGCACCGGCCGTGAGCCCGGAATGAGCTTCACCACCGCCGCATTGGCCTCCTCGATGAAGGCGGGCACCGCCGCGACCGGCACCGAGATGTCGTGCTTGATCGAGCCACCTTCCGGCTTCTGCGCCGCCGACATTTCATCGCGCAGTTTCCAGAACGCGGCGCGCTGCGAGAGATTCGCCGCGATCACGGCATCATCGACGATGCCTTCCTCCATGCCTTTGGCGAGGATCGCTTCCAGCGCGTCACGCGCGTCGTCGCGCGAGGACGACAATTCCATCAGCACGTACCAGGGATGCTTGGTCGAGAGCGGATCGCGGATGTCGATGCCGTGACGCAGGCTGAAATCGACGGCGATGTCGGCCAGCAATTCGAAGCTGGTCAGGCTGCCGGCGGCCTCATTCTGCGCGATCGATAACAGCTTCAATGCCTGCGCCGGCGATTGGAGGCCGATATAGGCGGTCTCCACCGCGTGCGGCTTCGGAAACAGCTTTAGCGTCGCCGCGGTGATGATGCCGAGCGTGCCCTCGGCGCCGATGAAGAGGTTGCGCAAATCGTAGCCGGTATTGTCCTTTTTCAGTTTGGACAATCCGTTCAGGATCCGGCCGTCGGCGAGGACGACTTCCAGCCCGAGCGCCATCTCGCGCGCCACGCCGTACGCGAGCGCCGCCGTGCCGCCGGCATTGGTGGAGAGATTGCCGCCGATGGTGCAGCTTCCTTCCGCACCGAGCGAGAGCGGGAACAGGCGATCGACTTCGGCCGCGCGAGCTTGCGCGATCTGCAGCACCACGCCGGCCTCGCACGTCATGGTGTTGGAGGCAGGATCGATCTCGCGAATTTTGTCCAGCCGCCGGAGCGAGACGACGACCTCGCCATTGTGCGGGGTCTGCCCGCCGACCAGCCCGGTGTTGCCACCCTGCGGCACCAGCGCGATTTTGTGTTCGCTGGCAAGCTTGCAGATCGCGGACACTTCTGCCGTCGAGCCCGGTCGCAGCACCAGCGGCGAGCGGCCGTGGAACAGGTCGCGTTCCTCGGTGACGTAGGGCGCAATATCGGCGGCATCGGTCACCGCATATTTGTCGCCGACGATGGCGCGAAACTTTGCGATCAGCTCGGCGGGAAGCGGTGGCACGGAACCCTGAACGATATTCATTTTCTTCTCTTTCATTCCCGCCCCACCGCTGCGCGGCGCAGCCGGTCGTTGATGGCTTCGCCCAATCCTTCGTCGGGGATTGGCATCACCGCGATGGTGCGCGCGCCTTTGCTGTCGAGCGCGCGAAGATGGCCGAACAAATTGGCGGCGGCCTCGTCGAGATCGCCGCGCTCCGACAGATTCATCACGTGAGAGGCGGCGTCAATTCCCGAAATTGCTCCGAGGCCAAACGCGAGCAATGCTTCGCCCGGCTCGAGCGCAACGGCATTGAGCCGCACGCGCGCGCGCGGCGCGTAGTGCGAGGCCAGCATGCCCGGCGCCAGCGGCTGGCCGCTTTCGCTCTCGGTGTCCGCCGGCGGCTGCACCAGCGCGCGGCCCAGCACGCGCTCGATCTCGGCGCGGGGCAGGCCGCCGGGGCGCAGCAGCATCGGCGCGTCAAGGCAGCCGACGATGGTCGATTCGACGCCAACCTCGACCGCGCCGGCATCGACGATCAGGTCGATCCGCCCCGCTAGGTCGCTCTGCACATGGGCTGCGGTCGTCGGCGAGACATGGCCCGAAATGTTCGCGGACGGTGCAACCACCGGGCCGCCGAACTCACGCAGGATGTCGCGAGCCACCGGATGGGCCGGAATGCGGACCGCGACCGTATCGAGGCCGGCCGTGGCGAGATCGGCGACTGCGCAACCTTCCGTCTTCGGCAGCACCAGCGTCAGCGGGCCGGGCCAGAACGCTTCGGCCAGCGCCGTCGCAGCCGCATCAAACCGGGCGATCTGCCGCGCGGCGGCGAGATCGCCGACATGGGCGATCAGCGGGTTGAAGGCGGGCCGGCCCTTGGCCTGGTAGAGGCGGGCGATCGCGGCCGGATTGGTGGCATCGGCGCCGAGGCCGTAGACCGTCTCGGTCGGGAACGCCACCAGCCCGCCTTTTGAAAGTGCGCGCGCGGCAGCCGCCACGGCGGCCTCGCCGGCAGGCAGAATCTGGGTTTTCAGGCCAACATTCACTGTGATTAATTTCCTTAATTCGGCTGCTTGCGGTCGCCGAAACCCAAGGCTATAAGCCGCGTTCCAAGTCGGAGTGTGGCTCAGCCCGGTAGAGCACTGCGTTCGGGACGCAGGGGTCGCAGGTTCGAATCCTGCCACTCCGACCATGATTTTCTTACGCTTTTCGTCTTCTTTCACGATAGGCGGCCAAGTCAACCCCGCGATCAACCCCAGATACGATGTTCTTGCTTGGTTTCGTCGTGATGGCAGCGGCTGCCTCGCGCAAGAATTCGGGGTGGTGGTGGCCGTAGGTATCGAGCAACACCTCGACCGACATCCCAAGAAAACCAGCCGATTTCCATGGATCTGCGCCACGCTGCATCAGCCAGGTCGCGGCCGTGTGCCTCAAGGTATGCGGAGTGACCTTGCCAGCTTCCGTGGATAGCTTGGCGAGTCCAACGGCGCTTCGGAACCCCGACTTGACGGATTTGACCGCCGCGCCGTTGAACTCGACAAAGTGCGAGTCGATGGCGCCCGTCCTGGCCCAGCGGCGCATGTGGGCGAGCAATCGGTCAGGAATTGGCGCTGGCGGTTGCCGCTTTTTGGTCGGACGCCGTCCCTGGGCGAGTCGATAAAAGATGCCGTTCTCAAGATCGACATACGATCGGCCCGTTTCACGGTAGGGCGACGCTGACGCGATAGCGCCAGCCCGGGTGCCGGTATAGAGGCCGATCAGAATAAAGCGCGCGATATGGCGAAGCGGGCGCTTGCCGGTTTCAATCTTTTGATTCTTGAGAGGTCCGCGATGCCGTGTCTGGACTTCGCGGTACCGCCAGCACGCCCATAACAATGCTGCCGCTTCGCTGCGACTCAGCCATCGATCACGACCTGGTCCTTTTGCAGGAAGCGCGACGCGAACCAACCCGCGGTGCAGACCTTCCCGCGCATGGTGATTGATGGCTGCACGCAGATCTTCCAGATCGCGACGGGCCCCTCCGGGCCGACCGCGGGCTTTCACATACTGCCCGCAAGTCTGCGCATTCACCTCAGCCAGCATCTTGCCGCCGAAGAAATCGTTCAGACGACCGATCCGGTCGGCGAACTCGGTTACTTCGGACTGCGGGGAGCCTCGTTCTATGTAAATCGCCTCGCGATGGGCGTGATAGATTGCAAGCACATCGGCGACATCGATGTCTTCAATGTCGCGAACGCGACGCGGGGGACGGTACTTCGAAGTGATATACCTTACGAGGGCGTCTTCGGCGGCCTTCGGCGGCTTTCGCTCAACCTCGCTCGCAAAGACTCCTGTGGCAACCTCGCGGTCTCCATCGCGGATGGTCCAGACGGCGTTGGCGATGAGACGTCCGTTTCTTCTCTTGGCCTTGCGTTTGTAGAGTCTCGGGCCTTTGCTGATACGCGGCATAGCTCCCTCATGCGCTCGATATGTGCCAGCGTCGTAAAATCCTTACCGGCGATGCGCTCGATGATGAGGCGACCGCGCAAAGCTTCCTTGCGAAGCCCAGAACTCGTCATCGACCCATCGGGAAATGCCAGCGAAGCTGCGGTGGACAGTCGAATTGGATCGTTGGGAGCAATTTCGCTTCGACGGTTTGTTGGTGCGCCCATGGTCGCAGACTCGCTGGATTTCGTCGACGTTGCGCAGCCAGTTGCGCATCCCAGCGATGTTGCCCGTCCTCGCGACCAAAGAAAACGACGCTCTCGGTGCAGATTGAGTAACCCGCGTCGCACGCCAGCGTATTCTTGCAAACCCGCGCGCAGAGAAACCTGAGTCAGCAAAGCGTGGCGAAGTAGAATTACTTGCGTGTTTCGCAGACACTCTCAACATTGGATATCTCGATCGCTATCTTCATAGCTTGTAAGGTGCGCGGACACCGGGATCGCCGTCCGGGAAATCCTTGATGTTGCGCGTGACGAGCAACATGCCATGCACCTGTGCTGTCGCCCAGATCACCGCATCTGGTAACTTGATCCGATGGCTTCGACGAAGATTGACGGCGCGTTCAGCGACCAGTTCATCGACTGCAACGACATTGAAGCCGCTCAGGAAGCTGCGCGTCGCGGCTTCCAGATCATGATCGGCGCCAACCATGACCTCCATCCATGTAATGATACTGATTGCTTTTTTCGTATAGCGCTGAAGTTCTGTGCGGGCTTCGGGAACAGCATTGAGGTAGTCGACCAGAATATTGGTGTCGAACAGTGCCTTCACCATTCGCGACGCACTTTCTCTTGATAGGCCAAGCCGTCCACCTTGCGTTTGCCCCAGAGGCCAAAGGCATCATCTTCTTGCTTGCTGTGCCGCTTCGCGAGATAGTCGTCGATCGCCTGACGAATGAGAGCCGCGCGCGACCGCTTGTCCTGCTTCGACAGTTCGTCCAGCGCTTGGATTTGGCCATCGCCGAGATCAACCAGCGTTCGCATGGTTAGGACTCCTGATATATGATATCAATATCATATATCAATTAGCCGAAAACGCCAGCCCAATCACGCTATCTGCGAAGGGCGATGGCTCATTTGGGCGAGGGCTCTACCGACAAAACAAATGTTCGGACTCATAACCTGAAGGTCATAGGTTCAAATCCTATCCCCGCAACCAAGTCTTAAACCCTTGAGAACGCATCGTTTTCGAGGGCTTTTTGCTGCTCCCTGCTCCCAATTTGGCTGGAAATTTCGCTCGTGGAAGCGCCGTGGAAGCGGCAGGACGAAAGTCGCAGCGCAAAATCGGCGAGGGCGGGCGGAGAGCGATGACTCAATTGTGATCGCAGGTCGACGGCGAGCGCCGCAACTCACGTCAGATCACGGCTCGCGTGGCGGTTCGATCTTTTTTGCTGCGCCGGCTTCGCTGCCTCACCGTTAAACTACGAATCTGGGGGTTAGGAGTTCGAATCTGTTCGGGCGCGCCAAAATCTCACCACTCCCCAATGAAGTTGGGCATCTGGTCTGAAGTCGGGACATTCTAACGTAGCAACTCCTCAGCGCCCGCAACGAACTGGAGACGAAAATCGTATCGGTCAGCCGCCGCGATATGGACGACGACGACATCCCCCTTCTAGGAGTTGGCGTCGATCCGACCTTTGTGTATCGCTGTCTTCGTGACGCGCTCGATAGTGCGGCTCGTTTTTTAAGAACGGCCGTTTATATCCGAGAAACTCGCCTTGCAGCGTCCAGCGGCCGTAGAACTTGTGCGGACCGTGCCAGCCGTTATTCAGCAAAGTGCCGAGCTTTTTGCCGTATGAGCTCATCACCTTCTGGTACCCCTGCCACAGGTCTGGGTAGAGATGCCTCTCATTAATCGTCGCTTGGACCGTCAGCGCGCATGGGTATCGAAACCACGAATCCAGTCCAGACTCGAACTCCTCCAGTATGCGAGTGTGCGCCTTGGGGTGCGGAATTTCCTTCGACAGCTTTTGGAGCGCCGTCAGCTTGTGCGACTTCAGGCTCTTGTAGAGCTGTCCGCCTGAGATCCAGTTCGGGTTCTCGTACACAAGGAAAGCTTTGATCGCATTTTCGATGGCGAACCCGCCCAACAGAAAGACCGATTTATCCACGCCCATGGTCTGTTGCAGAGATGTTGTTGGCGTTTGTCTTCGTCATGATGCCGGAGCTACGCCGACCCTTGTAGAGCGCCGTCGCCTGCTCATGCAGGTTGTCCGCCATCAGCAGCCAAGAGTGGGGATTCGCGTAATCTTCAACAAAGCGCCTGTTGTCGTCATTCATTATCCCCACCTCTTCATTTCCGCTTCAGTCGGTATGGTAGATTATCCCTAGGGGACGACTCAAACGGTCGAATACTGCGGGCGAAGCGGGGCTCGAGTTGTCCCTTCGTTTTTCTTCGCCATCGTTGTGCTCTTACGTGTTCCGGACGATCCAGGTGTCGAGGAACGTCGCCATCGCGCCGGCGAGGTTCACGGCAAGCTGCGCGGCATGACGCGCGGACGGCCGCACGGGCTTGCCGCCCTGACCGTGGGCGTCACCGATCTTGTTTCTCAGCGACCCCAAGCCTTCCACGACGCTCGTACGGAGCCGCTTGACTGCTCTCACTTCTTTGAACGGGGCCATTCGGGCACGAGATTTGACCCCGACAACTGCAATGCTCTGTGTCGCGCTCATCACACTGAATGGGAGAGACGTAAGAAGTATGAGTACGAGCAGTACATGATCCTGCGACTTGGCGCAGATCGCTTCGACGAACTGAAACGACGGCCTGGACGTTCAAGAACAGGACCGAAGCCGCCTTAGAGTTCATGCGGACGCCTCAGTGGGACGAGCAGTAGCTACTCATCATCGTCATGGGTGAGCAGACCGCCCGAGAAGCACTGCGTAATGAGGTTACCCGTGTTGCGCAGCGGCCAAATCATGGACATGAAGCCGCCGATGATCGAAACGCATGTGACCGCATACCAGCCTTCGGCGCGAATCTCAGTATCGCCGCGACGTAGAATCTAAGAGGTCAGTTTTCCTCATGCCAGCTCCTTCACCAGTAAAAACAAATGATGAGTGTGAATAAACTGCGTCGAAAACGAATCGAAGCTGACTGGAGGATTTGACCCGATTCTTTTCCCGCGCTCAAAGCCATTCTTCTGAGCCGCGTAAGCCTCTGTGTGAGCTACTTTTTCTTCGCAATATCGTTGAGCCATTGCCGGAGCTTCGTTCCGTTCATGAGCTCGATTCGATGCGGGACAGTCCGCGCTAACCGTGGGTCGTCAAGGAGCTTGGGCGCGAAGTCGGAAGTCGTCGTCAGTATGCCCTTTGAGGCGTTCGGGTCCACCGCGACTACACCCATCAACGCGTGTACTTCCTCTTTCGTGACCAGGTGGCCGGGCTTGTACGCCTTGACTGAGTCGAGAATCCTGATGCTGCCGACGCCCTTTCGGATAGCTATGATATCGCGGCCGTGATCACCGGATCGAGGAGTAAGAATCACCTCATCAAATCCCGACTTCACGAACGCGCCGGCGATTATTTCTTCCCAGACGCGCGGCGGGATTTCGTGGACATTTTTCCAGTCCTTCTTCTCAAGCTCCTCCAGGACCGTTGTCCAAACAAGGGAGGTTGCTTTTATGAGAACACCCTCAGCGACTTTCTTCTCCGGGACAATGACGCTCGATACGCTGAGATCGACCTTCCGCCGCATATCAAGGAGCGAGTTCAGGATCCTGTTGTAATTGAAAGTCGTGAGAATGTCGTGGTCAGTGATCGCGATGATCTGGCTCAACGACTTTTGGATCGCAGCCCATTGGGCAGGGTCTTGTTCTATATTGAGCTTTGGGATCTTAAGAGCAGCGTGATGCGGGACCTTGACGATCACCGTTGGAATATTGGCGGCTATCTTCGCCCAATCAGTTTGGATTGAATCCGAGAAGACGCGGAAGATCGTCTCGAACTTTTCTTCTGGCTTGTCTTCGTCGTCTGCCATTGTAGTCCCGCCCCGTGGTACAATCTAAGCGATATACCTTTGGACATTCAACATTTTCTATGACCGACCGCGAACCGATAGAAGTTGAGCGACAGGCACAGCCCTACTGCCGATGTGGCAGGCTGTGGTTGCCTAAGCGAGCAGGGACGTCGGAATGATACGTGAATGTCCCGGTTGCTCAGCGCCAGCGAGCTATTGCACCTGCGCGTGCGCGGGATGCGGTCAAGTGCACTGAGTAAATATCAAAACAAGGCACATGACGTTGACAGTGTCACGGCACTCGTGAAGCTCGGCTTGTTCACAGCACTCAGCGCCTATGGATCGCACTGGCTGTATTTGAT
Source organism: Bradyrhizobium sp. AZCC 1578 (assembly GCF_036924675.1). Lineage (NCBI taxonomy): Bacteria > Pseudomonadati > Pseudomonadota > Alphaproteobacteria > Hyphomicrobiales > Nitrobacteraceae > Bradyrhizobium > Bradyrhizobium sp. AZCC 1578. The sequence continues at coordinate 2,234,460 of NZ_JAZHRZ010000001.1, read as the reverse complement.
CCTCAATTACTTTCGCAATTACCGCGACTGGCTCTAGTCTAAATCTATCTGCCTCGTCGGCGGATAAAGTGATGGCCGCGGCTTGATCTCGATAGACGCTTTGGTCTCCGGTTCTTCTTTTGGGACGTGCGTATACCTCTCATAGATGCGTCCAGGAATTGGCGCAATACGCGTCTCGCCAATGTGGTCGTCGTCCTGAGCGAGTTCAGCAATCATGTCGTTGTACTCTTCCTCTTCAGTACGCGGCCGCTGCAGCAAATGCGGAGAGCGGAATAGGTCGATCGGTTCCTTCGTGGGAGCGCCGTGAAAAGTTTCGAGGGATAGCGCCTTCAATAGGTGCCGCATTTCGTCTTCTGAGACTTCTCTCTGAATCTCGCCGAGCTTGGAGATTAACGCGTCTGTTTTCTCCCGAAACTGCTCCGCCGTCAGCAGGTGCTTCACATCATTGAGCTCAAGCACCATTTCAGCAACCTGCTTAAGCTTGCCGGTCGTTTTATGTCGCTTCTCAATTCGTCGGTCGTACGTCGTCCCCGGCACCTCGCCGTACTGCACCCGCTGCGCGACAGTCTGCATAAACCACGTCGTATTGGACCACGCGGTTCCAACTTGCTTACAAAAGCTGTCAAAGTCGGCTGTCAGACCATAGATAAGGATGAGAGTGTTCAAGGTCCTCCGGACCAGCACCTTTGCCTTCGTCGAGCCTTCGTCGACGATTACCTCGATAGTGCAGTCTTCGAGAAACCGGCGCGCTGCATCGAGCGCGTATTCATTCAGGGCCGCGCCAAAACGCTCTTGTTCCTCCCGGATGTTAGCTTCAGACCGCAGATGGATGTAGACTTCGGCGATAATCATTTTCGGCTTCTTCCCCAAAAGAAAGCACTCTACCCACGATTGGGGCGGGGCGCTATCCACACCCAGCTTCATCCCCAATTCAGGCGCGTGCTAGATTATGGATATGGCAACTGACACACAGTCCAATATTGCGTGCGGAGCGGAACGTCAGTTGCCAAACTGCCGCGCCGCACAGAGTATTCGACGCAGTAGCTCGCCCTTACCGGCGGGCTTTTTTGTTGTGCTTCGAGGTCGGTTTGGCGTAGCGAAGGGGCGAAGTATTGCGGCGTTGCACTATCAATGGTCAGAAAATAGCCCGCGCGGGATAACCGCATAATGTTCGCGGCGCTACTTCCAGCTCGATCTCAATCCCGGCTAGCGGCCGGCGCAGTGCCAGGCGAACATGGTGCAACTGCGATATCAAAATCATCACAGTGATGGCGTACGTCGACCCGCAGGGCACGAGAACGTCAGAACCAGACCATTGCTTTGGTCATTTCGGTCTGACGACAAAAACAGGCGTGATGAACGCTAGGAGGTGGACGGAATTTCCGCTGACCTTGCAAAAAATGACGACGGCCGCCCGATTAATTCAGGCACCCATTGCTCTCAAAGCCTCACCACAGGCTATGGCCCCGTCTCACCACGGGCACAAGATTATCAGCTAACCCGTATTCCAATGACCCAATTCCACGAGTTCAAAGAGAAGCAGTTCTCAGAAGCAGCCAAGTTCATCAACGGCTACCTTGACCCAATCGGCCTCGCTCCAAAGATGGTGTCCTAACAGACTAATTGCCTCCGGCCACCAACCGGTTATGCTCCCATTTTTTGGACATTTCGCATGGTATGGGGTCGTAAAAAATCGGCGGCGCCGCCTCCGCCACCAATGCCTTCGGAAGAGCCTCAGCGCTCACCGGACGAGTTCATGTCTGAAATGCTATCGGCTTACCAGACCCATTTTTATGAGGGCGCCCGCAAAGCACCAGACCCCAACGTCGAAGCGGCCAAGCAAACGGTGGCCCGCGCCAATAAGCTCATTGCTGATAGCCGTATCGGATATTCGGCCTGCACCCTTCTGGACCACGTCCGGCATTGGGATGCCTGGTCAAAGCGCGATGACTTCCAAAAATGGGTCGGCTTCCCGGCAACCGATGTAACCGGCACGCGGGACAAGGTGGAGAAAGATTACAACCGAACCACCATCGATTTCCGCTACCAGCGGGTCCCGTATTCGGTCATTTTCATCGAGAAAGGTATTTCTTCTTGGAACACCGATGACATGAACACCTACGCAACCCTCGAAATTGTCGCCTCGTATCAGACGGTGCTCGGGCTCGACATTTCGTCCGACATTTCCAAGCAAGTTGACCGCTGGCATTTTTACAATGTCTTTGCTTTCGCTCCCGGGGAGTGGATGAAACATATTGTGGAAATGGCAGCCTATATCGATGCGAGCCAATCCCAGCGGCTCAATCATTATGTGGACGAGGACGCGCTCCGCCGCGCCTCTCAGATCAAGTTGTGAGACACACAGGCCCTACAACGGCCTATCCATAGACCACTACTCTCCCTTTCTACTTTCCCTTTCTATATTCCGCGCTCCTCGCGCGCTGATTCTGCCTGGCTTTTCCGCCTCGTTTCGCCACGGCTTCCAGCCGCGACTTCCTATCGATAGCTTTGGACACAGACGTGTCCGCCGTCGGAACGACCATGCTTGCGCACGTGGGCACTGATGAAAGGGCCGACACCCCCCGGCGACTCTGGCATGCAGTTCCAACGGTTTGGAACCAAGATTAAAAGGAGTGGCTGTATCTTGAGACTAATCACGTCGGTTGACTGATGCCCATCGCGGTAGACTGGCTGGATGCATACCGCGTGCCCTATTCAGTTCAAATCCCGAAATCCAGTTGCGGCTCCGCGTCGTTCTCGCCTTGCAGGGAAGACAGCGACACTCCCAGGAGGCGCACCGCTTTTGGAACGGGCATGGAGTCTTCCAGCAGGCCGATCGCCAGACGCGCGAGATCGTCGCGGTTCGCGACAACCGCAGACACGGACCGGCTGCGCGTGATGATCTCGAAGTCGGAGAACTTCACTTTAAGTGTCACCGTTCTCCCCCGAGTGCCTGCTGACTCGCAATGTCCCCAGACCTTCTCTATCAGCGGCTGGAGCTCGGCAAGCATGGCGTCGAATTCCGTGAGATCGGTGGAGAAGGTGTTCTCGGCGCCGACCGATTTGCGGATACGATTGGCCCGCACGGGGCGCTCGTCGATGCCGCGTGAAATCCAGTAGTAATAGGTGCCGGACTTGCCGAAGTTCTCCTGCAGAAACGCGAGGGACTGGTTGCGAATGTCGAGGCCGGTCCAGATCCCGAAGGCGTTGAATTTGGCGGCGGTTGCCGGTCCGATGCCATGAAACTTCCCGACTGGCAGCGTCTCGACGAAAGTCGGTCCCATCTCCGGCGAGATGACGTACTGCCCATTGGGTTTGCGGTGATCGGAGGCGAGCTTGGCCAGGAACCTGTTATAGGAGATGCCCGCTGAGGCACTCAGGCCTGTTTCAGCCTTGATCTTCTCTCGGATCCGCAGCGCGATGTCTCTGGCAAGCAGGATGCCTTGCAGGTTTTCGGTGACATCGAGGTAGGCCTCGTCGAGCGAAAGCGGCTCGATAATCGGCGTGTGCTCGGCGAAGATCTCGCGAATCTGTCGGCTGATCGCCTTGTAGATTTCGAAGCGTGGCTTGACGAAGACCAGTTCCGGACATTGCCGCTTCGCGGTGACCGACGGCATGGCCGAGCGAACGCCGTACTGGCGGGCTTCATAGCTGGCGGCGGCGACGACGCCGCGCTCGGCCGAACCGCCCACTGCCACCGGCTTGCCGCGCAAGTCCGGATTATCGCGCTGTTCGACCGACGCGTAGAAGGCATCCATGTCGATATGGATGATCTTGCGCTGAGGCGCGGTCGAAACGCTGTGTTCCGGATCGGGAGGGACCATGGGCGGATTGTACAGGGGACCCCAAGGCAAGTCGTGGCCAAGTCAGCCCCAATAGTCCGCCGAAGGGCATTCAGGGCAGGTATCGCCGATCGAGTCCAGTACCTCGGCGATCGCGATGGCAGCCACTTGCGATGAAACCCCGGCTGGCGGATCCGTCCGAGCGATCTGGAATGCGCGGTCGCGGGCATGCGGATCGGCGCGGTCCTGCATCCACCCATGCTCCTCGCATTCGCGAATGGCGCCGGCCTCGCTGAGCACCGAAATCGCCCAGCCACGGAGCGTCCGGATCGCCGGTTGCTTCTCCTTCGTCATCAGCATTCGAAATCGCTCCTACGGGGCGAATCGTCACGCCTCGCCGTCTGTTCCGGGCTGCTAACACAGGTCAGGGATTCCGAATTGCATGGCCTATTGCTTTTCCACGTGTTCTGTCCGTCTGTGCAAATGTCAGGCGGCCAGCACAGGATCTTCCTTTTCGCCGGTCGCAACGATCTTCAGCGCCCCATCTGGCAACGGCCGTTGGAGCGCCTTGGCCTCGTCCCAGGGGGCGCGCAGCCAGACATCGTACTCTTCGGTTGTCGTCAGGACCACCGGCATCGCCTTCGGATGGACGCGTTCGACCTCGGCGTTCGGCTTGCAGGTCAGGAAGGCATAGATGTCGATCGTGACTTCACCTTCCTTCGCCTTCCGGACGCTGGTCCAGTTCGTCCAGAGGCCGGCGAATGCCAGCAGTGGCCGGCTATCGTCCGGAGCGAACCATACCGGGACCTTCTTGCCATCGATCGTGTCGTATTCGCTAAACGACGTGAAGGGGACCAGGCAACGGTGCTCGGTCCCGAGCCACTGCTTCCAATGTGCGCTGCCCACATTTCGGATGTTGGTGGTGCCACCGTCGGGCTCCATCCGAAGCAATTCCTTGAAATCGACTGGCTTGCCCTTAGCCTCGAGCTTCTGGGCTCGCTTCTTGGTGGCGTCTAGGATCGCCTCCTGGGAGGACGGCATGCCCCATCGAGCCATGACGATCTCACGACCGTGGGGCGCGTTACGAACGATCGGCGCTGGGTAGTCCGGAAAGATGCCGGGCATTGAAGGCAGGTTGCCAACGCGACTGTTGAGTGCGCTGAACAGGCGACGGATCGCGTCAACGTTCTTGGTCATCGAATAGAGATTGCACACGGTCAGTCCTCCGGAGGCACGTTGCGCGGCCGCTGACTTAGTTGCAGCAGCGTCGCCGAGGGGTGCCGGCCCGCCTTAGCGCATTTCTGGCAGCGCAGCCTGCCGGCGAGATCATGAACGAAGGTTGTCCGTGGATGGGGCAGGGCAGCGAGATCGATCTGGCTCGGCGCCTTGCAGCGCGAGCACTCGATCTGAAGCCAAGGACAGCCGCCGTTTATCGCTTGGTCGACGGTCGGAGACGGATCGATCGGTTCTCCGTCCGCCCACATCCGCTCGTTCCAGCTTTCAGCCAGGAGCCGATCGGCCTGGCGGATCAGTGCGTCCCCCTTGGCGCGCAGCTCGTCCGACTGCGCGGCCAAAATGCCTGTCATCGCCCGCGCCTCGCCGAGCTCCCTCTTCAAGGCCTTACGGTCTCCGCCAGACAGAGGCGTCGGGCGATGTTTAGGGGCCATCCGGAACGACGCCGAGCTATGATCAGATGGGTTCGAAGGCCGACCAGCAGCCGTCTTCCTCATGGCGGCCAGTCCGGTTCTGGCAGGTGTTATTTAGCAGTCGCTGACCGACCTCCCTCCAGCTGGCTTGCTGCCCGTACAGACGGATGGCGTCGGCCTTCTGGATCTCGACAATGCGCTCGCACCTGCGACAGGACACTCGCAGGACATGCTGCGCGATTTCGGAGAGGCGCTGCCCTGCGCTCGATCGTTCCGAAGATCTGGTCTCGACTTGGGCATCGTTCAGGACGGCATGCCAATGTTCGTCCGGCATCTCGTCCTGCGGATCGAGAGAGGGCGTCACCACCGTCTTTCTGCCGATCGAGGCGGCAAGCTTTTCCATTTGTTTCGGGGTAGGCATCCGCCAACTCGCGGGTCGATCGCTCATGGCATAACTAGAACATATCAGGAACAAATGTCGAGTCCGACCAACGGCGGATGGGAATGATTTTTTCTGGTTGCGATGGGGCGTATCCAAATTGAGAGTCGCAAAACAGGGCGGGGAGTGTCGAAACCAGCCCCTTTCGATCGTCTTGAATCCGAGCCGCTCGAAAACGGAGTACTGCGTACATGGCCCCCGCGCCAACTGGAAAGGCTTTCTTCGTCTGTCCCTCGTCACGTGCCCGGTCGCGCTGTATCCAGCCACCTCCGAGTCCGAGAAAATCTCGTTCAACCAACTCAATCGGCAGACCGGCCACCGCATCAAATACCTCAAGGTCGACGCGGACACCGGTGACGAGGTGCCGAACGAGGACATCGTCAAGGGCTACATGCTCGAGAAAGACCAGTTCATCGAGGTGACCAAGGAAGAGCTCGAAGAGATCGCGCTGGAGTCCACGCGTACCATCGAGATTGACGAGTTCGTCGACAAGTCCGAGATCGATCCACGTTACCTGATCCGTCCCTACTACCTGCGTCCGGATGGAAAGGTCGGTCACGACGCCTTCGCGGTCATCCGAGAGACCATCCGCGAAATGAACAAGGTCGCGATCGGCCGTGTGGTGTTGACCAATCGCGAGCATATCATCGCGCTTGAGCCGCTGGACAAAGGGTTGGTCGGGACGCTCCTGCGGTACCCCTACGAAGTGCGCTCCGAACAGGAGTATTTCGACGATATCCAGAACGTTAAAATTACGAAGGACATGTTGGATCTCGCCAAGCATATCGTGAACCAAAAGTCCGGACGCTTCGAGCCGGAGAAATTTGAGGATCAGTACGAAACGGCCCTGATCGACCTCATCAACCAGAAGCGTGCCGGCAAGCCGATCACGCCGAAGGAGCGACCACGTGGTGAGAACGTGGTCGATCTGATGGAGGCATTGCGACGAAGCGTCGGCGGGGCTGCGGCCGAAACGAAGGCCGCGAAGAAGCCGGTGAAAAAGCCGCGCAAGGCGGCAGCCGGACAGAAGGAAATGCTGATGCCGATCGCTGGCAAAAAGCCGAAGGAAGCGGCGGCGAAGAAGCCGGCAGCCAGGCCGCAGCGCAAGTCCGCCTGATTGGATCCCGTGTCACCGGAGAAAACCAGGGATGTGAGCGTTCTCGACTATCAATACCGGTCAGAGAGGGAAGCCGGCCTACGATGTTCGCGCTCACATTCCTAGGGACATCGGCAAGCGTTCCGTCGGCTGAACGGAATCATCCCGGTCTCCTCGTCGAGGCCGGAAGTCACCGCATTCTGGTGGATTGCGGAGAGGGGACGCAGCGTCAGCTGCTGCGCAGCGGCGCGGGCTTTCGAAGGCTCGATCGGCTCTTGTTGACCCACGGCCATTTCGACCACGTGCTTGGCATTCCCGGTCTCTTTTCGACCCTGCGGTTGCGACAGAGCACTGACGCCATGACGATACACGCAAGCCCGGCCACACTCGAAGTCGTCGTCGGGATGCTCGCCGGCCTTTGGGGCGAGGGAAGGGCACCCATTCCACTCGAGTTTGTTCCGATGACGGCAGGTCAGGTCATTGACGGAGGCGAGTTCACAATTGCCTGCTTCCCGGTCCGCCACCGCGATACCGACAGTTTCGGCTTCTCGTTTGAAAGTCGGGCTCGCCGTCATCTTCGGCCGGACCGCCTCGCCGCCCTCGGTGTGCCCGATGGTGCGGTGCGCAAGGAGCTGGCGGAGGGAAGACCGGCGACACTCGCGGATGGTAGGACAATTGATCCCGAAGGCGTCCTCGGTCCGCCAGAGCGGCGCAGGAAGCTCGTCATCGTGGGCGATGCCGAAACCACCGAGGGACTGGCCGAACCGGTTCGCGGCGCGGACGTGCTGGTGATCGAGGCCACGTTTCTGGACCGCGACGCGGCGATTGCGCGCGACTACGGACATCTCACCGCGGGTGAAGCGGCCGCGCTTGCCGCTATGTGCGACGTCAAGCAGCTCGTCCTGACTCACATTTCCGGCCGTTATACCGATGAGGAGCTTCTGGCGGAGGCGAAGAAGACGTTTCCAAACAGCCGGATTGCCATGGATTTCGATCATATCGTGATCTAAGCGGCCGCTGCGGAGTACATGCATGGCGAAAAAGCTGAAGACCTACGAGACATCATTAGGCTTTTTCGATTTAGCGATAGCAGCGCCTTCGATGAAGGCGGCTTTGGAAGCCTGGGGTGCGGACAGCAATCTTTTTCATCAGGGTGTGGCGAAGCAAAGTGAGGATCCCGACGTTATCGCAGCAACCATGGCGGCGCCGGGCGTCGTCCTGAAACGCGCCGTCGGGTCGGGCGGGCCCTTCAAGGAGCACGCCGAACTGCCTACCGATCTCGCCGGCGACCGCGGCTCGAAGACTCGCAAGTCGCAGGGCCGCAGCGCACAGAAGCCCCCGAAGGCAGGCAACGACCAGGCGGCCGATCGGAAGGCCGCACTTGCTTTCGAGAAGGAGCACAATCGCCGCGAGCGAGAACGCGCGAAGGAAGAAGCCGCCCGGGAGAAGGAGCGCGAGCGACGGCAGCATGCCATCGACAAGGCACAAGGCACGTTGGATGCAGCCCGTCGGAAGCACGAAGAGAAATCAGCAGGCATTCGAGCCGAGCTAGAGGCTCTCGAGGACGAGTCGCGAGCCGAAGAGGCGCGTTGGGAGAAGGAGAGGACGCGACTGGAAGCTGCGTTGCGACGGGCGCGAGGGTAAGCAGCCACTACCTGGAAGCAACCGGTGCGTGGATAACCATGACACCCGTCACTTGCTCGATACGATTGATACTCTGGTGAAGCACGGTGAGCGCCGCCGCCTATTGCTCTCCAACAAAGCGATTAGCGCATCCAGCGCTTTCGGGCGGAGCAAAGCTGTCCCTGGCCTCCTAGAGGAACCGGTCGTTCCTCATTACGTTTTCCTCCCGGAGCGTTGATCCATGGTCAATGCGCTCGTCATTCGCCGCAGTACCCAACTGGCAAAAGCCCAGAAGGCGCTTCGCGCGGCGCAATATGTTCGAATGTCCACCGATCTTCAGCGCTATTCGACCCAGAACCAGGCGGCCGCCATCGCGGCATACGCGCAGCAACGAAATCTTACCATCGTTCGAACTTATGTCGACGAAGGGCGCAGCGGCGTGAGGATCAACCGGCGGCCGGCCCTCGCCGAACTCATCAAGGATGTTCAATCAGGAAACACGGACTTTGAGCACGTTCTAGTCTACGACGTCAGCCGATGGGGACGCTTCCAGGATGTCGATGAAAGTGCGCATTATGAGTTTGTCTGCAAGCGAAGCGGCGTCAAGGTCGCCTATTGCGCTGAACAATTCGAAAACGACGGAAGCCTTCTGTCGAGCATCCTAAAGAACATCAAACGCGTAATGGCGGCTGAGTTCAGCGGGAGCTTGGCGTCAAGGTGCACGCCGGCCACTGCCGAATAGCGAGCCTCGGCTATCGCGTTGGAGGTTCGCTCACGTTCGGACTCGGCAGGGAGATGATCGATGAGCAGCAACGCTCGAAAGGTCGGCTGGCGAAGGGCGAGTACAAGGCCCTGAAAACGGACCGTGTGCGGCTTCGGCTCGGTTCTGACGAAGAGATCGCGGCCGTCAGATGGATATTCCAGCAGTCCGTCGTGGAGCGAAAGACCGACGTCGAAATCGCACGACAGCTCAATCGAGCCAACATTGCCAATCACCATGGGCGTCCCTGGCCCTACATCATGGTCCATTCTATTCTTAGAAACGAGAACTATATCGGCAATCTCGTCTACAACCGAACGTCCCGCCGTCTCGGCCAGGCGCAGGTAAACAATCCTCATCATCTGTGGATTCGGAGCCCAGGAGTGGTGGCGCCGGCGATCGACCAGGACCTCTTTGCACGCGCTCAGAAGATCATGGCTGAGCGGTACATCTCGATTCCGGAAGACCAGATGCTGCGCAGACTCCGCCTGACGCTCGGTCGCAAAGGAAAACTCACGACCCGCATCATTAAGAACGCGCCCGGACTCCCTTCTGTCGCATGCTACATCAAGCATTTTGGCTCGCTACGGAAAGCCTACGCGCTCATCGGTTATCAAGGATCCCGTGACTGCGAATGGTTCGACGTGCGAGATCATTGGTCTGAGCTTTTGTCAAAGCTGGCAGGGCAGGTTGCGGAGGCGCTGAGGACCGATCTTGGGATTCTGCTGAATCTCACCGACGATGGTGCAGGGCTTGCACGGCACGGAAACAGCAAGATCATCTCGTTTCAGGTGGTCCGGCGAATGGCGCAGAGGACCCCAAATCATGTTGCTCTGTGGAGAGCCCACCCGAGAAAGGAACGAACAAAGCTGTGTGTTTTCTTGCGGCTGAAGGAGGCTAACAAGGTGGTTCAAGACTATGTGCTGTTGCCTGCAGCAGACACTGCGAAGCCTTATCTGACGCTTTCGGATGGGGCTTTGGCCCGCCACAAGGCCGTTCGCGTAGACACTGAGAACGAACTTATTCGGAACATCAAAGCGAGATTCACTTCGTCCAGCCATGCCGCGCCAGCCAAGCCAACGCGACCGAACAAGCGAAAGAAATCAAGCCGGCCCAAAACCAGGAACGTCCGCGTGCGGCACTGATCGAGCGCAGGTAGAGAATTGCGCCCAATATCTTGCCGTAGTTTCTCCTGAAATCGCCATTGAGCTTCGAAATCTCGACGAGCTCGGAACACTGGTCGGACATTACATTCTCCCTGGAAACATCCCAGGTGCCTCATAGAACACTGATTTGCCTGACCAGTCAATTTAAATTTCGGATTTTCCGAATTTGCAAGAAGCGGCATTGCCGATCGGTTGTCTTTGCGCGGGCGGCAAGTGCCGCACCGGGCTCTCGTGAACCGAGCCGCGCGGCGTCTCGGCCATTCGGCGTCGATCCCTCGCGCGATATCGAGTCGCTCGCCGGAGGCACTCGCCTTCGGGGCCCGCCGTCATTTCATGCCGGCGTCGCTATCACTGCCCCTCTGCGGGTGCCTTTTTAACCGGTCTCGCGACTGCAGTCGGTCCCGCGTCCCGCCGCGTTCCCGCGTCGGCGCTATGCTGACGCTCCTGCGGCTGCCTCTTTAGTTTCGTCGGACTCAGGCGAATTCGCTAGCACTGCACGAATCCTTCACTGAGAGACTAAGGGGCGCAGCCCCTCGCGCGCGCCAGGGTGAAGCGCCGGCAAGCGCCGGCGCCGACCCGGGCGGTCTCCCCGGTCTTCCGCGCTTTTCGGATCTCCCCCACGCCGAAATCTTGGCACGCGCTTGTGCAGACCCGCTCTTCGAGCGACCTGTTAGGGCGGGCGATCCCCCTCCGCCCGGGTCGCCCTGGCACTTGCTACCCCCGGTCTCGCCGACGGGCAGGGGCGCAGGCGCGGAGTGCGCCTTGCACCCATGACAGCAAAGGAGATCGATCATGTCGGCCAAGCACGTTGAAACCAGCCCCGAGAACGCAACCGGGATTTTCATTCCGCTCAACAAGCTGAAGAAGTCGCCGAAGAACGCGCGCAAGACGCCGCATAGCGAGGCGGCGATTGAAGCCTACGCGGCGAGCATCGCCGCCAAAGGCATTCTGCAAGATCTTGTCGTTGAACCGGAATTGGACGGGGAGGGGACGCCCACGGGATTTTACTTCGTGACCATCGGCGAGGGCAGGCGGCTTGCCCAGCTTCTGCGGGTCAAGCGGAAGGAAATCAAGAAGACCGAGCCGATCCGCTGCATCGTGGATACCGTTAACGATCCGCACGAGATCAGTCTGGACGAAAATGTCACCCGCGAAAACATGCATCCTGCCGACCAGTTCGAGGCCTTCAAGAAACTTGCCGATGAACGCGGGTTCGGTGCAGAAGAAATCGCAGCCCGTTTCGGCGTTACGCCCCATGTGGTGCGCCAGCGCCTGCGGCTCGGCGCAGTTTCGCCTAAGCTGATGCAGGTCTACCGCGAGGGTGACTTGACGCTTGAGCAGTTGATGGCCTTTGCCATCACCACCGACCACGCTCGCCAAGAGGCCGTCTTTGATCGGCTGTCCTATAGCCGCGACGCCAGCACCATCCGCAAGCTTCTCACGGAAACCCACGTTCCCGCCACCGACCGCCGCGCGCGTTTTGTCGGGATCGAGGCGTATACGGAAGCGGGCGGCACCATTCCGGCAGCCCTCATCACGGGTATCCGTTCCGATCTGCCGGGGCAGATCACCGCGCAGGTGACCGAAAGCGTATATGATACACGGACGGGCCGCTCGCTGCTGGTGCCCCAGGGTGCGCGATTGATCGGAATCTACGACAGCCAAGTCGCCTTTGGACAGTCACGCGTCCTCCTGGTCTGGACACGCCTGATCATGCCGAACGGCCGCTCGATCGTCCTAGGGCGACAGCCGGGCGCGGATACCGCGGGAAATGCCGGGCTTCAGGACGAAGTCGACCATCAATGGGATAAGCTGTTCAAAGCGGCGCTGCTTTCAACGTTGCTTGGGGTAGGAGCCGAGCTCGGAACCGGAGCGGATGCGGGTGACGCTACCAGCGCCATGATTCAGGCGCTTCGCCGTGGGGCAGGGGATTCCCTGAACCAAACCGGTCAACAAATCGTTCGGCGCAATCTCAACATTCAGCCGACTCTGACAATCCGGCCCGGTTTTCCGGTACGGGTAATCGTCAATCGCGACCTGGTGCTTGAACCATACAGAGGGTGAAAGAAAATGGTCAAGCTGAAGCTCGGCGCCATTGCTGATGACAAGCCCGTCAAGCTTACCATGGAGCTGCCGGCAAATGTCCATCGTGATTTGGTCGCCTATTCCGACGAGCTCGCCGGTGAAACCGGCAATCGGTCTCGGATCCAGCAAAATTGGTCGCGCCGATGCTGGCGCGCTTCATGGCAACGGATCGAACCTTTGCGCGACGCAAGGGTCAGCCTGCGCAGGGCAAGGGATAGCGCTCGCTCAACAGTTTGACGAAGTTCACAGGCCCCCGGGTTGTCATTGTCCTTACGCCAGTACGCTGAATAATGGACCTGGCTCGGTCCCAGGCCATCGCGCATTTCGTGATAGGTGAGGCCCGCAAATTAAGGCCAATGTCCGACTCCGCCACCAGACTTTGACCGAAGCCTAGGTGATAAGGGACTTGATAATGCCTCTACTGACATCACGGCGTTCAATTTTACGTCTATCTGTGGCCGAGACGAGCTTGGACAACAAAAGATCTTCCAGTTCTCGTCCAGGATCGTACTGGTTGAGAAGAACTGTTTCGCTCCGCAAGTCAGTACAGTAGACCGCTTTCTTGGCGGCGAGATGATGTTCCTCGGGCAAAGCCACCCCGGATACGTTCCCTCCACATTGAAATCAACAAAGGTCGCCCGTAAATTGCCGGCCGACAGCGACGTATAGAATCCCACTGACAGCCGGCTAGCTTCGCCGCGCCCGTTGCATTGTGATGATGTAACCAGCGCATCCATGTGTTCCAAAATTGACCGCGCCGTGCGAAGAAAACTCTGGCCGGTCGACGTTGCGCATACGCCTCCGCTCGATCGCTCGAACAGTGTCAGCCCCAATAGATTCTTCGAGTTGACGAATGCAGCGGCTCAGCGTCGACTGCTGCATGAACAAAGCGTCGGCGGCGCGCCGGAAGCTTCCATATTCCGCAGACAGTACGGCGTAGCGTAGGTGCTGGAGAGCGACAGTCGAGGACTGATTGCGAAGAGACAAATATCTGTGGTCTTGTTCGTGGGCCATTCTCGACCATCGGATGCTCTACGCGGGCGAGGCATCCATTATATGGAATCAGGTAACTTCAATGACCGGTTGTGGTCTTTCTTTGGCGTTGCCCTTCTCCGGCACTGGTGGCGAGAACTTCCAGGGTCAGAGCACAGGGACGCTACGCGTGCAGGCACGAGTTGTCGTAATAGATAGTCGGCTCCACCCTAAGTCCGCCGGAGATGCAGCTCTCTGCAGGCGCCATCAAGGCTTCGGCACGGCGCGATTACGCCCGACGATCGAATGTCTCTTGAGGGCCAGTCAGTGCGGGACGATGCGAAAAATGTCGCGGCGTCTATGCATTGTCGCCGACTTCCCCTCAATCTGATCGCCTGCAACATGATCTGCATTCCGAAACTCATTGCAGGTTAGGGCCGGCCGCCTTTCAGGCTAGCAAACTAACCTAACCCGAACCATCGGCCTCACGGCTGGTGCCGCGCTCTTTAAACAAAACGACTTTGGATCGAAGTTCTTCAGCGCGCCGCTAACTCCGCGTACGACGAATAGATGACGTTGCTCAAGATTGGTGATCAATATTTGCAATCAACACAAGGTTGTGGAAAGGTTTTTCAGCGCGGATGTTTGTATGTTGCCGTGCTCGAAAGTTCCAAGGTAGTTGAGGGGCGCGAGTGTGATCTGAGGTAGTGGTCGGAAAATCCGGAATAGCGCGCTGCTTGTGCTCTGTGCCTTGGAACGGGATTCAAGGCCCTCATCGAAATCGCAAAGACTCGTGTCCGGTCAATCGCATTGACCGAGGACCGGATAGCTGCGTGCTCGATCCGGGCTGGAGGGGACTATGGTTGGGGCGGGATCGTCGGTTCGTGCTTGGTTTGAGCGGGTTTGCGTGGCTTTTCATGCGAAGGCCGTAGCAAGCAAGAGACTGTTGACTGCGACTGCAGTCTTCGCAATTGCGATCTCACCACAACAGTCCTTCGCGCAAACTTCAGCGTTGCCAGGAAAATCGGGTGTAAGCGCGTCGGGCGCTGCAACCTACTCTGTCCCGATCTCGGTGCCGCCCGGAACGGCGGGTATGAATCCGTCACTGTCGCTCGACTATAACAGCCAAAGTGGCGCCTCCAGCGGATGGCTTGGCGCCGGCGTCGCTGGCGTTGGCTGGTCGCTCAGCGGGTTGCCGGCGATTGGGCGCTGCCCGCGCACTGTCGCTCAAGACGGTGTTGCCGGCGCCGTGAACTACGATGCCAATGACCGGTTCTGTCTCGATGGTCAGCGTCTGATAGCCGTCAGTGGCGGCTATGGCGCTGACGGTACCGAGTATCGCACCGAGATCGAGAGTTTTTCGAAGGTCATCTCGCACGGCACCGCGGGCACCGGGCCGGCATGGTTCGAGGTGCGTAGCAAGTCGGGGCAGATACTCCAGTTCGGCAACACAACCGATTCCCGCATTCTCGCGCAGGGCAAGACGACTGCGCGCTCTTGGGGCGTCAACAAGGTTAGCGACACCAAGGGCAACTACTTCACCGTCACCTATGTGAACGATACCGTCAACGGGCAGGCCTATCCGTCGCGGATTGACTATACGGCGAACGATAGAACCTCTCTGGCTGCCTACAATTCGGTTCGCTTCGTTTATGACACGAACCGCACGGACATCATCCCGATCTATCATGCTGGCTCACTGATCAAGACGACGGTGCGGCTTACCAACGTTCAGACCTATTCCGGCCCCAATCTCGTCGGCGACTACCGGCTTGCTTACCAGCAAGGCAGCGCGACCGGGCGCAGTCAGCTCTCCAGCCTCACGCTATGCGACGGCTCAAACAATTGCCTGCCGGCCACGAGCTTCACCTGGCAGAATGGGGCACTGACGGCGACGGTGATAACCAATGTCGCTGGACAGAACGGTGCGCTAGCAGGGGGTCTTCCCGTGGTCGGTGACTTCAACGGCGACGGCTTGCCGGACGTCCATGCGACAGCTAAACGGCGTTCTGTGGACGAATACTGGAACGGGGAATTTCGCTGTCACTAATAACGTGGCAGGGCAGGACGGCCAGCTTGGGGTATACTCACCAATCGTGGGAGATTTTGATCGTGACGGGCGCGCCGACATTTGGTGGTGGTCTCCCGGGGCGAGAAACAATTTTCCGGTCGTGATCTGGAAGAGCGTTGGCGGAGGTGCGTTCGCGGTTAACCCCAACGGACCGCCGACTCTTGGACCAAATTACTCGTTATCTACTGTCTTCTGGACCTCAATGGCGACGGCCGGACGGATTCGATCTGGTACTATGACCCAGGCGCGCCGGTCAGTGTATGGGTAACGAACTCCGATGGCAGTAGCGTCACCACAACTTCAGCCACGGCGCCTCCGTTCGGCCGCGGCTTGGGCATGGGTGATCTGTTCGCACGGCCTGGCGGGATAGACTTCAACGGGGATGGTCGCGCCGACGTGCTGTGGGCGGCGCAAGCCTCGGGCCTAAGCGCGCTTTGGCTCGGCAATGGCAATGGCACCTTCACCCAGGTCGCGGGCGCCGACAACAGTTTAACTAATTACATCCCGTACTTCGCCGACTTCAATGGCGATGGCAAGACAGACGTCCTGTGGAACGGGCGCTCGGCAGGCGCACGCATCCTCTGGATCAGCAAGGGCGATGGCACGTTCATCACGAACACCAACGCGGGCGGCCTGAATGGAACGCTTGTGGAGTACGTGCCGCAGTTCAGCGATCTGAACGGTGACGGGTTGACCGATGTGCTGTGGGTTCAAGTGAATAACAGAAGCGGCTTTTCTGCTGGTGCGTGCGTCGCCTGGATCAGCAAGGGAGACGGGACTTTCAACGTTGTCTCCAACTATGGCGGGCAGGACGGCACCCTTGTCGGCTATGCATCGATAGTCGGCGACTTCAATGGCGATGGCAAGGCTGACGTGCTGTGGGATGGCCGTGGCGGCACAGTGGGCTCAACCGGCACACGGGTGTTTTGGCTGAGTGACGGCGTACCTCCCGATGTCATCAGGACGGTCACCAACGGTGTTGGGGCCACGGTCACTTTTACCTACAAGTCTTTGACCGACAGCGCAGTCTATACCAAGGACAACACGGCGGCCGATCCGATCGTCGATGTGCAGATGCCGCTGCAGGCGGTCGCACGCATCGATGTCTCGAACGGGATCGGCGGCACGCTCGCCACGGCTTACGCCTATGTCGGCGCCAAGACCGATTTGAACGGCCGCGGATTTCTTGGCTTTCGTCAGATGAAGACGACGGACCTGCAAACAAATATCGTTCAGACGACGACATATCGGCAGGACTATCCCTTCCTGTTTTCAGTGGCGAACGAATCCCAAACGCTCGCCAGTGCCACGCTTAGCACGACGACCAACACATATGGTTCGACCTCGTTGGGCGGGACGCGCTACCAGGTATTCCTGACTCAGAGCCAGACCACCAAGAATGATCTCGACGGAACAGCGGTGCCGACCGCGACCACTTCCTATCAATACGATGCCTACAACAATGCGACGCAGGTCACGGTGGCGACATCGGACGGCTACAGCAAGACGACCAACAACAGCTACACGAACGACACGACCAACTGGTTCCTCGGCCGGCTGACGGGCTCGACGGTTACGGCCCAGGCGCCGCAACAGCTTGGCCAATACTGCAACTTGCCGTGGGGCGGCACCATCAGCAACGGCCAGAGCGTGACCGCGTATTCGGCGACGACCGGTCCGGTTGGGCAGGCGTGCAGCGCGATCGCGCAAACCCGTACCTGTACGAACGGGACGCTAAGCGGCAGTTATACGAACCAGACCTGCTCGGCGGTTTGCCCGGTGCCTTGGGGCGGAACGATTGGTCAGGGGCAGAGCGTCACGGCCTACTCGGCAGCGAGCGTGCCGCCGGGACAGCTGTGCAGCGCGGTGGCCCAGACGCGTACCTGTGGTGCCAGTGGCGCGTTGAGCGGCACTCTTACCGGCCAAACCTGTTCACCCACGACCGTCACGTTCTCTTTCAGCACGAGCAATATCAACCTCTGGAATCATCTAGTGGCTAACGGATGGTCGAACTCGGGCCAGCCCGGGACTTGGTTTGTGTCGATCGCCAGTGGCGTAGTGATTGGTTCTGGTTCGACGGGCACACCGGCGTTTGATACTGGGACATTCCCTCCCGGCAGCACGTTGCAGTTCACCAACAACGGAACGATTGCGGGGCGTGGTGGCGAGGGTGGCGCTGGCTCGGCTCAATGCGGCCCCGGATCAGCGGGGGGCGCCGGCGGACCGGCGATGCAAATCCGTGTGACTACGACTCTTACTAACAACGGCAGCATCTGGGGCGGCGGCGGCGGCGGCGGCGGCGCGGGTTATCCTTCCAGATTTACGCTCGGCGGTGGCGGCGGCGGAGCCGGTGCCGGCTTAATAGCGACCAGCGGTGGCGCTGGCGCCTCGGCTAATTATCCGGGAGCCCCAGGAGGAAGTAGCGGCTTGAATGCGGCCGGAGCGGTGGGGCTGCTGGTGGCAGCGGGCAAATCTACGCGGGATTGGGCGCTGCAGGTGGCGGGCCCGGACTCGCAGGTGGTACGGGTGGCATAGGCTACAACGCGGCCTGTGGCACGGCTGGAGGCTCGGGCGGTGCGGCCGGATCCGCGGTTCTCGGCAGTTCCTTCATCACATGGAGTGCGGTGGGCGATCGGCGTGGGCCGCTCAACTGAGTGAGATCGTGCGCTGCTGAAGCGGCCAGCGCACCTGCGATGACAATTCTGGGGCGCGAGGTGGTTCGCGTGGCGGGGGATGCGATGAAGAAGTTGGCTCAATATGCTGGCGTGATGGCGCTTGCTGCCACGTGGTCCGGTGTGGCGCTTGCCCAGTCGAGTGGGACGCGCAGCTCGGGCTTTGCCTATGATCCAGCTTCCGGCCTGCTAACCCAGGAGGTGATCGAGCCCGGCACGCCTTCGCTGCGGCTGCAGACCGATTACGTCTACGATGCCTATGGCAACAAGACCTCGGCAACCGTCAGCGGCATCGACATCGAAACGCGCGCGGCGAGCACAACGTACGACGCGCAAGGCCGTTTCGCGACGTCGGCGACCAACGCACTGGGACAGAGCGAGACCTGGCAGTACGATCCGCGCTTCGGCCTGCCGACCAGCCACACCGGGCCGAACGAGCTGACCACGACCTGGAGCTATGACGGCTTTGGCCGCAAGATCCTGGAGGTGCGGGCCGACGGCACACGAAGCCAGTTCACCTATGCGTTCTGCAGCGGCTTCAATGGCGGCACCGCGAGTTGCCCGGCAGGTGCGGTGCGGCTGAACCAGGCGAAATCGTTTGCTGCCGACGGGACGACGCAGAACGCCCCCACCATTATCGTCTATTTCGACAGCCTCGAGCGTGAAGTCGCGCGCGACACCCAAGGCTTCGACGGCAGCATCGTCCGCGGCGCCAAGCAGTATGACAGCCAGGGCCGGGTGCTCAAGGTCAGCCGGCCGTATTTTGTCAACGGCGGCACGCCGCAATGGACGACCTATGCCTACGACACGCTCGGCCGGGTGACGCTGGCGACGATGCCGGACAACAGCACGACGCAGAACGCCTATCACGGCTTGACGACCACCGAGACCAACGCGCTCAGCCAGACCCGCACGGTGACCAAGAACAGCCAGGGTGACGTTGTTTCGGTGACGGACGCGCTCGGCCAGACGATGCTCTATGCCTATGACGCGTTCGGCAAGCTGATCCAGACCACCGACGCCCAGACCAACATCGTCACCGCTACATATGATACGCGCGGGCGCAAGATCGCCAGCAGCGATCCCAATCTCGGCGCCTGGACCTATACCTATAACGTCCTCGGCGAGACGGTGAGCCAGACCGACGCCAAGAGCCAGACCACTACCATCAGCTACGACAAGCTCGGCCGGCCGCTGCAGCGGGTCGAGCCGGACATGACCTCGGTCTGGGTCTACGACACCGCAGCCAACGGCATCGGCAAGCTCGCTTCCGCCAGCATCACCGCCGGTCCCACCGCGGGCTACCAGCGCACGATGACCTACGACGCGCTCGGCCGCCCAAGCCAGGTCGCGACCACGATCGACGGCACGACCTACACGATGGGGGCCGGCTATGACGCCAATGGACGGCTGAGCCAGGTCACCTATCCCTCCGGCTTTGTCGCCAGCTACGGCTACAATAGCCTCGGCTACGCCAACCAGCTCTCCGACGGCAGTGCCCAGACCTTCTGGACTGCCAACGGGCTTGATGCCGAGCAGCATCTGACCCAGCAGACCAGTGGTAATGGCATCGTCACCACGCGCACCTTCTCGGCCACAACCGGGCGTCTGCAATCGATCGCAGCCGGCACCGGTAACAGCGTGCAGAGCTCGGCTTACACCTACGACTTGCTCGGCAACCCGCTGTCGCGCACCCACGACACCCAGAACCTCTCCGAGAGCTTTACCTACGACCCGCTGAACCGGCTGCTGACGGCAACCGTCAGCGGCAGCGTCGCGCCGCCAAAAGCCTATGCCTACGACAGCATCGGCAACATGATGTCGAAGTCGGACGTCGGCACCTACAGCTATGCGCCGCCCGGCTCGCCGCTGCCGCATGCCGTGATGAGCATCAGCGGTTCCACGATCAGCACGACTTTTACCTACGACCCGAACGGCAACCAGACCGCGGGGCTCGGCCGCACCATCACCTGGACTTCGTACAACATGCCCGCGACCATCACGCAGGGCACCCGCACCGTCAGCTTCCAGCACGACGTCAATCACCAGCGGATCAAGCAGGTCGCCCCCGACGGCACCACGCTTTACATCCATGCATTCGGTGTCACGGCCGAACTGTTCGGCGTCGGCTCGGCTTCGCCGCGCTGGAACGAGTATCTCTCGGTCGGCAATGTGCGGGTGGGCATGCGGGTCAAGGACATCACCGCCGCAACCGTCTCCTTGCGCTACTTCCACACCGACCATCTCGGCTCGATCTCGGTGATCACCAATGAGAGCGGGGTCGTGGTCGAACGGCTGAGCTATGACGCCTGGGGCAAGCGCCGCCATCCCAACGGCGCCGATGATCCGACTGGCAGCATCACCAGCCAGACCAGCCGCGGCTTCACTGGCCACGAGGAACTCGATTCCGTCGGCCTCGTCCACATGAACGGCCGCGTCTACGACGCACTGGTCGGACGGATGATCAGTCCCGATCCGACCGTGCCAGATCCGATGAACGCACAGGCCTGGAACCGATACTCCTATGTCGGCAACGACCCGCTCGCCTTCACCGATCCCTCCGGCTTCTCCTGGCTGTCGAGCTTCTTCCGCAGTGTCGGTAATTTCTTCAGTTCATTGTTCAACTCGATCCCGATTCTGCGCTCCATAGTTCAGATCGCGATCACGGCGGTGCTGTCACCGTTCGTCGGACCGTTCATCGCGGCGGCCGCTGGCGCCGCCATCATCACAGGCCTCTCCGGCGGCAATCTCGGACAAATGCTTAGAGCCGGGGCGATAGCTGCCGCAACAGCGTTTGCGTTCGCTGTCGTGGGTGGCGCGACCAACGTGGCCCAGGGCAAAGCCTTCGACCTCTACAACCACACGTCTCCAGAATTCGGAACCTCAGCGCACGCATTCAATATTGGCGGTCACGCGGCTGTTGGCTGCCTGTCCTCGGTAGCCTCCGGTGGCTCGTGCCAAAGCGGTGCGTTGTCGGGTGCTGCCGGCGCGGCCGCAACCCCGCTGGTTAATCAAGTGTTCGATCCGAGGCGCGGTGTAGGCGATCTCATTGGGGGCACCGCGGCTACCGGCGTTGTCGGTGGTCTCGCGTCAGTGGCAGGCGGCGGCAAGTTCGAAAATGGCGCCGTCACTGCCGCCTTCGGGTATATGTTCAATGCGGCTGCCAGTGCGTCTAAGTGGTGGCTAGAAAACATGCAGATGGGCAGTGATGCGCACCGCACTTTTCAAGATTGGCTCCGTGACCAGAAGCTACCTGGCTACTTTGTAGAGAGTTCATCTGATGGCCGGATGAACACATTTGAAGGGCGTGTGGATATTGGAAACAATATTTCGGGAGAAATTTGGGAGATCAAGCCTAATAGTATTTACGGTCAAATCACGGGGCCGCTTGAGGCTGCATGGTACGCTTCGACAAGCACAGGCCCGGTACAGTATCAAGCGGGCGGGTTAGGCTTACCCATGCCAAGCGGACCACTCGTTGGAACCATGGGCAGCTACATCTATCAGAACGCGGGGGGTGGGGGCTATTCTTTGGAGCGAATTTACCAATAGCGGAAGCTACAGCTACAATTTCAGTAGCCAGCCGGGTGCAAATGGTATTTTTGTGCCAGGGCCGCGGTCTTGGAAACTTTTGCGGTGAGATGTTATGAGTGAAGATCACCCTCTTCTGAACGTGGTGGCAAACTGGTCAGGCCGTGTTTCGATACAGCTTGCCTTTGAGGCGCGCGGCTTCTTGGTCCACAGGGCATGGCAGAATCGAATGATTGAGTTCTGCGGTGAACACCAGGCGGACTTGCTCAATCGATATTGGGACGAAGTCGCGTTGGAGACAATGCGGTGTGCAGGAAAGGTGCGTTCCGAGATGCGGTATTTTGGCATTGAACCAAAATACCGTTCTGCATTTTTGGATGAGCTCTTCGCGGCCAGGGATTTTCTTGAGCCTCCTTTTCAAGCTCCCCCGCTCATCAGATGCTTGTTTGAGCATCTCAAGAAAACCTGGTTTGATGCAGAGTTTAGAAATAGCGAAGCAGTCTTCGTAGGGATGCAGAAGAAGCAGGAGAGCGAGCGTTTAGAAATTCAGACGGGAGGTTGGACAGGAAAGAAGCGGGACGTCCTTCCCTTCATTGATAAGTTTTGCTCAGCGCATGCATTCAAGCGCCGTCGTAACCTCTGGCATAAAAATCTGAGCTGCGGCCTCGTCTTCGAGGTCAGCACTGATCTCGGGGGGAGTCCTTATTGTACTCAAATGCCATTGATGTTTCGGATATTCCACGCGGACGATCCCAAATTTGCGTTTGAGTTGGGAGGGAATGAGCCATTTGATCAGCTTGTCTACGGAAGTCGATTATACGGGGGAGGAGGGGATGCCAGCGATTTTGTCTTGGGAGTTCGGGCTAACATCGCGCTGTTCGATGTAATCGCCGCATCCTTCGGGACTTCTCAGCAAGCTTAGAATCAGAAGCAAGTCTTGGCTTCCTGCAATTACTGCGAGGCTCTGTACTTCGATGCAATGGTAAGAAAGATTGCAGAGCCTCTTCTCGGAGAGTGCATCACGTTCTGATTCGGATTGCGTCGTTTTCCTCCGGAATAGTTCGTTTTGATTGCTCACACCTGTGCATCCAGCCCGGGTTGCGGCTATGGCCTTTGTCACAGCGTCTCAATGATGGCGTTGCGGAGCGCGGCCTGATCGTCAGCGCTGATTATACCGAGCCGGCGGATGTAACAGTGCACTCAATCATGCGATGGGGCGAAGATCGGCGAGCGTGAGGCCCTTAGCGCCGCATATCATTCCCGAAGTTCTCGGTTGATGGCACCAGGAGTTCATCGACGGTTTGTCGGCTCCTAGAAGATTCATGTGCATTACCTGTGAAAAGATTGCGTCTGTCACTAACCACCCGCTCTGAATGTGTACAAGTGTAGGTAGAGCAAAAATCGGCGCGCCGCTGCGTGGCCGTAGGAGCGGTCGCGTTGGGTACCTGGACTTCCAGTCGTCGAGTTGTGGCGGTCTGTTTTGCACTGAACCTGTCTGCCTGCCAAACGATGGACGGTCAGCCCGCTACGTCGGAATGGAGTTCGGTGCCGCGGCCTGCGGCTGAACATGCCTACGCACAACCATCGCCGCCGACCAGTCGGATGGGCGGCTCGCCGCTGCTGGCCAATACGCGCGGCGGCAATTCGACTATCATCGAAGGTAACGGCCGGTTCATTGGCGAGCCGCCGACGGGCGCGATTGCGCGAGCGTCAGAAGACGTCGCCGATGACGTCACGATAAACCTTGTTAATGTGCCGGCATCGCAAGCCGCCAAGACCATCCTCGGCGACATTCTCTCGGTCAAATACACCGTCGATCCCGGCATCGAAGGCAAAATCACGATCCAGACGCCAAGGCCGGTGGCGCGATCGGCCGTGATCGATCTCTTCCAGGCGGCGCTGCGTTCCAACAACGCGGTAATCGTCAACTCAAAAGGCACCTATCGGATCGCCGCCGCCGATCAGGCCAATGTTGGCGCCAGGATCAGGACGGAGGAGGGTGAGGACGGCGAACTAATCGGGACCGGTCTGCAGGTCGTGCAGCTCAAATATGTCGCTGCCTCCGAAATCCGGCGTTTGCTGGAGGCGATCGTGCCGCGCGGCGGCATTGTCCGGGCCGACGATACCCGCAACCTGATCACGCTATCCGGAAATCGCGAGGAAATCGCCAACATGAGGGAGTCGATCGCGTTGTTCGACATCGACGTCATGAAGGGCATGTCGTTTGCGATCGTGCCGGTCAAGAGCTCGCAGCCGGAGGCTATTACGAGCGAGCTGAAGACAGTGTTTTCCTCGGATCGGGAAGGCCCGATGGCCGGCATGGTGCAGTTTCTGCCGAACAAGCGGCTCGGAGCCATTTTGGTGATTTCGCCGCAACCGCAATATCTCCGCCGTGCCGAGACCTGGATCCGCCGCCTCGATGCGCAGGCGCAGGGCAGCGAAAAGCAGCTCTTTACCTATTCGGTGCAAAATCGCCGGGCGCAGGAGCTGGTGGACGTCCTGCAATCGATGTTTGCAAGCGAGACCGTAGGTTCGGCGGCGCGCCGCAACGTTTCGCCGGCCTATCAGGAGGCGAAGCTTCAGTCCGCGCCGCAACAATCGGGAGGAATAGGCTCCGGCTCCACCGGCATGACGGCATCGATCGGTATGTCGTCCGGCGGATTTGGCAGCGCGGGCCGCGCGCAGCCTGCGGTCGCGAGTGCTCCGGCAAGTTCCGGCCCAAGCTCCGGTTCGACAGTTCAGCTCGGCAACGACGCCACGAGCGATGGGCCAAGGGTCAAGATCGTCGCAGATGAAGCCAAGAACGCAATTTTGATCGAAGCGACTAAGGCTGATTACGTACGTGTGCAGCAGGTGATCAGCCAGCTCGATCTGATGCCCAACCAGGTGCTGATCGAGGCGACGATTGCTGAAGTGACGCTGAACGACGATCTCAAATTCGGCGTTCGCTGGTACATGCAGAAGAAGAATGATGAATACACCTTCAGCGATGCCTTGAACGGCGCAGTCAGCTCGGTGTTCCCGGGATTTTCATATGCGTTGACGGCGGCGAATGTCGCCGTGACACTGGACATGCTGAACAAGATTACCGACGTCAACATCGTGTCGTCGCCGTCGCTCACGGTCATGGACAACAAGCCGGCCATCTTGCAGATCGGAGATCAGGTTCCGATCACGACGCAGTCGGCGACCGGGGTGCTTACGCCTGGCGCGCCGATCGTCAATTCGGTGAGCTATAAGGACACCGGCGTGATCCTGTCGATCACGCCGCGCATCAACGAAAGTGGCCGCGTCCTGCTCGACGTCGAACAGGAGGTTTCCAGCGTGGCGCTGACGACCTCTTCCAAAATCGATTCGCCGACGATCCGCCAGCGCAAGATTAAGACAAGCGTGGTGGTCAACAACGGCGAGGCCCTGGTGCTGGGCGGAATGATCCAGGAAAGCAAATCCGTCGGCCGCACCCAGATCCCGATCCTCGGTGACATTCCGGTATTCGGCAACGCGGCCCGCTACAAGGATCATGAGATCGGCAAGACCGAACTCGTAATCCTCATCAGACCGCACGTCATCCGCAATCTGGATGAGGCGAGATTCATCACGGACGAGTTTCGGCGCTATATCGCAGTCGAAGGACCCCATCGCCGGGCGCGATCGCGCACTGTTGAGCAGACAGGACGCAGGATACTTGAGTGATGCCGACGTTTCGCTACCAGGCATATGGTCATGATGGTCACTTTGCCGAAGGCACTGTCGATGCGACATCGCTAGATGCAGCTAACGAAGCGCTGTGGTCCCAAGGGCTGTCTCCGTTCCAGATGCATACGGCGGATCAGTCCGGCACCAAATGGTGGAATCGTGAAATCACGCTCGGTGGCGGAGGCTCTCGGCGCGGGGATCTCCTTGCCTTTACGCGGGAGTTCGCGATGCTCAATGCCGCGGAAATCCCGCTCGACGATGCTTTGCGCATACTGCAGCAGCAGGCCTCGTCCTCGCGGCTTCGCGAGTTGGTCGAGAGCCTGCTGTCCGAGATCCTGAATGGTATGCCGCTGTCGGATGCCATGCAGAAGCACTCTGCCGTGTTTCCCGCGGACTATATTGCGGTCGTGCGAGCCGGCGAAACGGGGGGGACGCTGGCGGACGTGTTTGTCGAATTGGCCGAACTGCTCGAGAGGAGGGCGGAACTTCGCGCCCGTATCCAATCGGCACTCGTTTATCCCTGCATGCTCGTCGCCCTCAGTCTGGGGACGCTCGCGATCATTGTCGGCGGGCTCATCCCTTCGATTGCGCCGATCTTCAGCCAAAGTGGCAAGCCGATGCCGACGAGCATTCAGGTCATGATGGCGTTGCACGAACGATGGATCGAGATCGCCGCCAGCTTGGCAGTTGTATTTTCCCTGCTTCTTGTCGCCGTCTCGGCTGCGGCGCGCAAGCCGGACGTGCGGCAACGGCTGGACGGTCTCAAGCTGCGCCTGCCGGTGGTCGGGTCGTTTCTGTTGCAGCAGGAAGCCGCACGTTTGACGCGTACCCTGGGCACGATGCTCAAAGCCGGTGTTCCGCTGATCCAGGCGGCCAAGTCGGCATGCAGTGTTATCGGCAATCGTCATATCGCCGCCGGAATGGATCGGGCGATTGAAGCCGTTCATCAAGGCACAGCTCTGCACCGGGCGCTGCGCGCCGAAGCCATATTGCCGGCAATTGCCTTGCAGATGATTTCCGTAGGGGAGGAATCCGGCAAACTGGACCGGACGCTGATGCGGGTTGCAATCATGCTGGAGCGGCAGACGCAGAGCAGCATCGATCGCTTCATGTCGGCGCTCACGCCCGCGCTTACAGTCGGCATTGCGCTGATGGTTGGCGCCCTGATCATGCCTGTCATGAATGCGGTTCTCAGCATCAACGACGTGGTGGGCCGATGAGCGTCAGTGAAGGCAGGAGTCGCTGTGAGGGCTTCACACTGGTGGAAATGCTGGTCGTGGTGGCAATCATTGCGCTCACGACGACGTTTGCGGTGCCCTTGCTCTCCGGCGGTTCAGAGGGCTTGCGTCTGGATATGGCGTCGAGCGAGTTGGCGGCGGCGCTCCGTGTCACACGCTCCGCGGCCATTACGCGCAATACGCAAATGGCGCTTTTCATCGATGTCGATCGGCGGACATTCGGATCGAATGTGATCTCGGAGCGACCCTTTGCTCCGAACATAGAAGCCAAATTGACCTTCGCTTCGGCAATGCAGTCTGCGGCTTCGAATGGCGGCTTTCAATTCTTCCCGGACGGCTCTTCGACCGGGGGTGACGTGACACTGTCGTTGCGCGGCAAGCAGACCAAGCTCTGCGTCGATTGGCTCACGGGGACGGTTCGGAAGGGGCCGTCTTGCTGAACGCAAAATGAGGGACGATGCGATGCGACTGACACAATTGGTACATGCAGGCCTTGCCAGTTTGGCGATGCGGCTTCAGGAGCGGAAGCGAGGAAACCATCGTGACCGGCAACGCCGCTCCGAGGCTGGATTTACGCTGGTCGAGATCCTGGTGGTGGTCGCCATTATCGGCCTGCTCATGGGTCTCGTAGGCCCCAGGGTTCTGAACTACCTTTCAGATTCGAAAGTGAAGACGGCACGTATCCAGATTCAGGGGTTCTCCGCAGCTCTCGATCTCTACTACCTGGACAATGGTCGGTACCCGACCGCGGCAGAAGGACTTGGCGCCTTGACGCAACGGCCAGACGGCGCAGCGTCGTGGAACGGGCCATACCTGAACGGCAATGCAGTGCCTAAGGACCCTTGGGGGCGGCCGTACGTCTACAAGTTTCCGGGCCAGCAGGGCGCCTATGAAATCATTTCGCTGGGACCGGAAGGGCGCGAGGGTGACAGCTCGGTTGTAACGGCAAGCGCTAGCAGTAGACAGCAATAGATGACGACCATCGGACAACGAGTGGTGAAGATGTGCCGATCTTCGCGGGCAAAAGGGTCCCGCGGCTCGTTGCGTCGTTATCAGCCGCTACCGCCACAGCGGCCGCGCGTTCTGCGCAATTTGATGGACGGCACCGCGGGCGAAGCTGGCTTCACCTTGGTCGAAGTTATCGTCGCACTGGCCATCCTTTCGGCCGGGCTGGGCCTGCTACTGGGATTGATTTCGAACAGCCTGCGCCAGACAGCGTCCGCGGAGAGGATGGCGGAAGCCAGTTCCTTGGCGCAGTTCTTGATGGAGGAGGTCGGTACAGTACTGCCGATCAGGCCAGAAGCGCGCGACGGCCAGTATCCCAATGGATATCGGTGGCACTTGAAAGTGCAGCCGTATGATAGCGCAAGGGAGAGCGAAGAAAGACCTGTCGGACTTTACAGGATTTCGGCGGAGATCGAGTGGGAGCAGGGGGCGGAGAGACGATTCTATGCCTTGACGACATTGCGTCTTGGACCAAAGGACGCGCGCCGATGAGTCAAGGTTCCGCGCCGACCGGGCATGGAAATGATGGCGAGACGGGCTTCACGCTGGTCGAACTTCTCGTTGCGCTGGCCTTGTTCAGTCTGCTCACGGGGCTGCTGTTCGATAATGTGCGATTTGGCTTGCGCGCTTGGCGAAGCACGAGCGCCAACACCGAGCAGGTCGAGCGCAGCATGATTTCGCAGGACCTGCTGCGGCGTACGATCGGCAATCTCTATCCGATGACGATCGCAAACAGCGGAGTTCAGCCGCAGATTGATTTTGAGGGCACGAAGGAGAGGATCAGCTTTCTGGGAAATGCTCCGATCGCGTTAAGTGCGGGTGGCCATTTCCGCTTCAATATTCTCGTGGAGCGAACACAAGAGCATGCCGATCTGGTCATGGTTTCAACTCCCGAACTTGCCAGCCGCGACGACCAGTCCATGACAAGAAGGACATTGCTGCTTTCCGGCATTGATTGGGTGGAATTGTCCTACTTCGGAGAGACCGCGACGGAACGAAAGCTTCAATGGCATGAGAGCTGGACGAAGCAGAGCGATGTGCCCAGGCTTGTCCGCCTTCGCGTGGGATTCCGTTCTGGCGACGCGCGACTATGGCCAGATCTCCTGGTCGCGCCGCGCATTCTTGCAGACGTGAACTGCATCTACGATCCAATCACCATGCGGTGCCGTGGCAGGTAGGCCGAACGGAACGGTAGGAGAGGAAGGCATGCCTGTCGTCTCTGTGCTCTGGGGATTGGGCCTGTTGGCAGCAATTGCCCTCTCGCTGCTATGGAATGGCAATATGGCTTACAGCCTTGCACGCAATGGCATGGAGGCGGCGAACATCAACTTGATAGCGGAGGCGGGTGTCAGTCGCGCAGTCGCCGGGATGCTCGAGGTGCGTGCCGACCGCCGCTGGCGGACCGATGGCAGTACACAGGAGGTCGAGTTCGACGGAACAACAATCAGGATCTCGATTCAGGACGAGTTGGGTAAGATCGATCTCAATCAGGCAGAAGTTTCGCTGTTGACGAACTTGTTGCGGTCGGCCGGCCTCGAACCTAGCCCTGCCAGCGCTCTTGCCGATAAGGTCGTGGATTGGAGAACGGCGAATTCTCTCAAACATCTGAATGGTGCGAAGGAGCAGGATTACCGAGCGCTCGGAAGTGGATACCGTCCTCGCAACGGACCCTTTCAGAGTGTCGATGAACTCATGCTCGTGATGGATATGACGCCCGCGCTGTTCAGGCGGATAGAGCCCGCTCTGACGGTTTATTCGGGCCGCCAGTTCCTCGATCCGCAGGTGGCGCCACGTGAAGCGTTGCGCGCGCTCCCGAACATGACGCCCGATGGCGTTGAATCTGCATTGGCTGCCCGCGCAAGCCGGCAAGCGACGATGGAGCGCTCAACCGGCGATGTCACCACGTCGCTACGGGGGCGCGCCTTCACAATCCGGACGGAGTTTGAGAGGTCAAACAGA
The DNA here is from genome assembly GCF_036924675.1 of Bradyrhizobium sp. AZCC 1578. Classification (NCBI taxonomy): domain Bacteria; kingdom Pseudomonadati; phylum Pseudomonadota; class Alphaproteobacteria; order Hyphomicrobiales; family Nitrobacteraceae; genus Bradyrhizobium; species Bradyrhizobium sp. AZCC 1578. Next base: position 2,204,719 of record NZ_JAZHRZ010000001.1, on the reverse strand, counting down.
ACGTTCGTGCATGAGGCCATCGTCCGGCTTACGGAAAATCCAAATCAACCTTATTGGTTGCTGAGCTGGAAGGCCAAATGAGCATTGCCCTGTCGGATCCGCTGGTCGTTTCGAGGGTGGCCTTTGGCTGCGTGCTGCTTACGACCGTCTTGACAATGGCCGTGATCGACTGCCGGCAGATGAGACTGCCGAACAGTCTCAATGCGATGCTGGCCGCTGGCGGAATCGGTCAGGCGATCTTTGTCGGCCATCCCGAGCTCACTGACGCTCTCCTGGGGGCAGTGCTCGGATTCGCCGTCCTATCGATGATAGCCGCTCTGTTTTCCTACGTTCGAGGCGTGGATGGGCTCGGATTGGGCGACCAGAAGTTTGTTGCTGCCGCAGGCCTCTGGATCGGATGGGAGGGGATCGCCTCGATGTTGCTGATTGCATCCTGTACGGCGCTGATTTTCGTCATGATCCGATCGGCAAGGGAAAGGAAGCTGGATAGGACGGCACGCGTGTCATTTGGCCCGTTTCTGGGACTTGGTACCGTGGTGTGTTGGCTGGCTGCTGCGCTCACAAGCTCTTGACGCAAAAGGATTGGCGATGCTCGGGGATCGAAATGCAAGAAGGGAGACGCAGGCGCGGCCTGTGGCGCTATCAGTAGCCGCGAATCCAGACGATATTCAGTTCGAGAAAGGATTCGCTGCCTTTCTCCTCGCAGAAGGTATCATCGACCATCTCGTTCTTGAACGTGCTACGAGCGCAGCGCATAAGACTGGCGAGCGACTGGATCGCGTCCTGACCAAGCTTGGGCTGGTCTCGGAAACCAATCTCGCCTCCGCGCTCTCAAAATTCCTGTCCCTTGAAATGGCGCGCCCCGGCGACCTCCCGCTCGAGCGGATTCTCCCCGATGTGATCGAGGCGGATTTCGTGCGCCGCAACCGAGTTCTGCCATTGGCGCTCGAAGAGGGCGGACTAACCGTCGGCGTAACGGATCCTCTCAATGTCGAGCCGTTGCGTGCGCTTGCTTATCTGACCAGTTTGACTGTCAATGTCAGGATCTTTGCGCCAGCCGATTTCGAGAAGGCGCTTGACGCCCTGTATGCAGTTCGTGCCGGTCATCTCGATAGCCGCTCACACGGAGGTGGGGAAGCGAGCGAACTTGACGTCCAGCGCTTGCGCGATATCGCGAGCGAGGCGCCGGTTATCGGGCTCGTCAATCAGATTATTGCCGGTGCGGTGGAGGCGCGGGCCTCGGACATTCACATTAAGCCCAACGTTGACCAGGTCGTCGTACGTTACCGCATCGACGGAATGCTCCGGACGGCGCAGGTGCTGGAGCCCTCGCTACGCGCGGCCGTTACATCGCGTTTCAAGATCATGGCGAAGCTCGATATCGCCGAACGACGCTTGCCGCAGGATGGTCGCATCAAAATAGCTATCCGAGGCATTGACATCGATTTCCGCGTGTCGACCATCCCCACAATTTTCGGTGAAAGCGTGGTCCTGCGTATCCTCGATCGTACCCGGGTGGCACTCGACTTCGTCGAGTTGGGCTTCTCGACCGATCAGATTTCCGCACTCCAAGGCCTGTTGCAGGAACCCAACGGAATTATTCTGGTGACCGGGCCGACGGGCAGCGGCAAGACGACCACGCTTTACACGGCTCTTAGTTCGCTCAACAGCGCAGAGCGGAATATCTTCACGGTGGAAGATCCAATCGAGTATCAATTGACCGGTATCAACCAGGTGCAGGTCCAATCGGAAATTGGACTGGATTTCCCGCATGCGCTGCGCGCGATCCTTCGCCAGGACCCGGATGTCATCATGATCGGCGAAATCCGCGACCTGGAGACAGCGCGCATTGCCATCCAGTCCTCTTTGACGGGTCATCTGGTTCTATCGACGCTCCATACCAATAGTGCTGCCGCGGCGATTACGCGCTTAATCGACATAGGCGTCGAGAACTACCTGCTGGCATCGACAGTCAAGGGCGTGTTGGCGCAGCGGCTGGTCCGAAAGCTTTGCCGGCACTGCGCCCGTGAGCATGATCAGGCCGACCATTGGACAAGGGAACTGGCGCGTACGGTGCCCGGAATCGAAAGATGCGGCAAGCCGACCATTCTGATGGCGAGTGGCTGTAGCGAATGTGCGGGCGTCGGGTTTTCCGGCCGTTCAACGATTGCCGAGGTGTTACCGATCGATGCTGGCGTGCATGGTCTCATTCTCTCGAATGCGTCTGACGATCAAATCAGCAAGACCGCACGGGCAAGCGGCATGCTCAGCATGTATGAGACGGGGGCGATCCGGGTATGGCGTGGAGAGACCACGATTGACGAGGTGTTGCGTGCGACTCGAATGGGATAGCAGTGGAGGCTGCTTGGTAGGCAAGCGAAATGGACTCGGGGGGCGCGGATGCAGCTTTCGTTGAGTCGGCCGGATGTTGCGTTGCTATCGAAGCTTCTGAATCGCTTCGGGCGATGGTGGGTAAGCGAGTTCTTGGACCTGATTCCCGAGCGATACGCCGAATTCTTCACCGGGCGCGGGCGGCCGCGGCTGATGATCTCCGGCGGTCCCGGAGGAATTGCGCTTGAACTACTGGGCGACGCATTCGCGCCAATCGCTTCCGGGCGATCTGCCTCCGGGAGCGATCTCCTGCCGGAGATCGACCGCTTCCTGCTGCCCCGGGGCCTGAAGCGAGCAGACGTCGATCTAGGACTTCGGCTGCCGGCGGAAAACCTCTTTGAGAGGCGGGTGTTCCTGCCGGCCGAGGCGGCTAATGCTATTGATGATGTCGTTGTCCAGGATCTCAGGCGGAAGACGCCGTTCAAGGTTGACGATATTTATTGCGACTACGAGGCGCGCAAGATTGCGAGTGGCGAAAGGATTGAGGTGCATCAATGGATAGTTCGACGTCATTTTGTGCATCTAGCCCTGTCGCAGATCCGTGTCGATGTCGAAGATCTTGCATTCGTCGCGTTCGACTACACCGACGGCCGATCCCCAGTCGCGATTTCCTTGCGGCGCACGGGTGAAGCGCGAAGTTCGTGGAGGCACAAGCTGGTGCCTGTCTTATGTTGCAGTGCAGTTGGTCTCGCGCTGCTGTCGGGGGGCCTGAAGTATCTGAATCAGCAAGCCACGCTGGACCGTCTCGGTGAAGAGATTGCGGCGATCGGCAAAAAGGCTCAGCACGTGCGCGCGCTTGTCGATCAATTGCACGAGAAGCGAAACGCGTTGGTCCGGCTGCGGGTGCAAAGGAGCGAGGCACCGGGATTGATCGATTTATGGGAGGAAACGACACGGATACTGCCGCCTCATTCGTGGCTGACCGAGTTTCGCCTTGCTGAAACTTCTGGCATGCGCGAGCAGCAAGTAACCATGGTCGGATTTTCGGGTGCGGCGCCAAGCCTTGTCGGGATCGTCGATGGCTCGCGCCTGTTCTTCGATGCGGCGCTAACGTCGCCGGTTGCCTTCGATGCGGCGGAAGGGCGCGAGCGGTTCGCCCTGCAGGCGAAGGTGCGAAGGCCCGCGATGCTCAAGGAAGCCGCGCGATGAAGAGGATATTCGGCGACGCTCAATTCCGCCGCCGGGCGCTCTTTGTGCTCGGCAATTTGACGCTATGCGTTGCGATCGTCGGCTTCGTCGTCCTGCCGGTATGTACGCTGTTCGCGGATCGCGAAAACCGCATCGAAGAGCAAAGGAAAGTGCTCATGAGGCTGGCCGCCATCGCAGCGCAGGCGGCCAATGTCCAGTCGATCGCATCCGACACGAACGCCCAAATGCAGGGGGGAGAGTTTCTTGTTGGCTCGAACGAAAACGTCATCAGCGCCGATCTGCAGACCAAATTGAAGGCGATGGCCGAGGCGGGTGGTGCGAAGTTGCGCGCGGTGCAGGCGCTACCCGTCAAGACTGTTGACCAGATCAGATATAGCGGGTCGCGCATCGAGATCTCCGGTTCGCTGCAATCCATCGTGAGGACGGTCCATGCGATCGAGAGTTCGAAGCCTTATCTCTTCATTGCCGGTGCTACCCTGAGGAGCCCCCCGCCACCGAGGCAGGGCGCTTCAGAAGAACCCGCCGTCCAGGCACAACTGGATATTTTTGGCGCGGTGCAGGCGGGTGGGCAGCCATGAGATGGCGCATTGCTCCAGTCCGTGCGGCCGGCCTGTTGATCCTCTTGTGCGTCAATGCCGGCCTGCTGGCCAACGTGGCGACGCAGCTTGCGTCTGATGGTTCGGCCGTGGCCGACAAAATTGATTGGAACGTTAATCTGACGGGCTCGGTCGCAAATGCGACTAACCGGAGAGCTGTCGAAAGCTACGGGGAAATCCTGGCGCATCCGGTATTGTTCAAATCACGCGAACCCTTCGTCCTCCCGCCGCCAGCACCGCCCAGGGTGGCGGTGACGCCGCCGCCGGTAGCCGCCGATCCCGGTCTCGCTGTTGGCGGCGTGATGATCAAGAACGGGCTCAGCAAGGCGTATCTGTTCAGCAAAGCCGGACCGGGCGGAGCGTGGGCGGGCGAGGGCGAGACGTTTCAAGGCTGGAAGGTCAAGTCAGTCAAGAGTACAGGCGTGAAGCTTGAGCAGACGGGACGATTAATCGAATTGAGTCTTTATCCTCCTGACTGAACCTCACTGAAGTGGTCGCAAGAGTCATGGGATGCGCATTATGCACACTGCTGTTTGTGAACTTCGCATGTCTCTCGGGTGAATTTTCGCCCGATGTTGCTGATCTTCTTTCGCATATGGTTGAGAAATGTCTTTTGGAAAAAGGTGTCGGTGCGATTGACGACGCGCAGAAGTTGATATCTCCTAACGTTGTGTTGATTTGCTTACACACGTTAATATTGGGGGCTGGGAATGTCGATGGGTATGGTTGCCGACGATGGTTGGCGGTTGCATCTGTCCGCCGCAGTGTTGGTTTTGGCGGCGTTTTTTTAAGCCTACCCAACCTTCAGTCATTCTGGAGCGATGACGCTCCCTGACCAGTTCGGCTCGCGATGAGGTGATGTTTGCAACCGTAGCGTCAGCGCGCGTTGCGGTTTCACCGCCGCGCAAGCTGCACTCTGGGGTGGGCGAGCTTGATCATCGAAATTGTGCGGAGTCTCAATCTGATCAGCGATGCTGGCCGGCCAGGCCTGACGTATGCGCGGAATCTTATCAGGGGCGGCTGAATATGACGTGCGTCGAAGCAAGATGGTCTCGTATCGGTCGGTCCTGGGGACGGACAAGTTTTGTGAAAATGTTTCAAGAAAGTCCAATCTTTGTGAGGTTCGGTATGTTGGCGCGAAATACAATTCAGGCCATTACATTCTTGTTTGCCGTCGTGCTGCTCGCCGCAACGTCATCACCAGCAAGCGCAGCTGGACTTGGCTATAGAGGTTGGTGCACAACCGCAGGGGCTGGCGTTACCGTGTGCACGGGTGACCCTATGTCGGCATGCAAGGTGCAACACGATTACTATAATCCCAGTCAGCCTTTTTATGGTTATTATGATGGAAAGTATTGGAACCAAAAAGGCTGTTCATGGAAAACTCCGGGAGGTCCCCTGCCCGCAGGCGTAGATTTCCAATGCGAATACGGCTACAGGCCGATACCCCCGGGAGTGTGTGTCAAGCAAGACGAAAACGCTGAGAATCGCAGCCCCGACTGCCCGTCATCCTGCGGGATGGCCGCCGCCAACAACGGCGGCAACGAGGTTCCCTGCACAATTCGTCCCATCGATCTGATGACTGGCTCGAAGCTTTTTCGCGTCGTCGATTTTGCTACGGCGGACGGATCGCTGTCGCTTGAACGAGTCTACAACAGCATGAGCTATGGCAACAATTTCGCAGCTTCGGCAAGAGCGCCGTGGGGGATCGGCCAGGGTTGGCGCTTTAGTTTTCAGCACGAATTGCACTTTGATAGCAGCAGCCCGTATGTCGAACTCGAAACCGCGGAAGGAAGTTCACTGAGATTTACAGGTAGCACTTCCGGTACGTTTACCGCTTCACAACACGGTTATAGCCTCCCCACCCAAACGGACTATACACTCGAATTTGTCGGCGCCTACCCCTCGACCTGGGCCAATGTGCTGGCGGCGTCCACGCAATGGCGCGTAAGGGATTCCAAGGATCGCGTCTGGACGTTCCAAACGTACTTGTATCCTGCCTCGGGCAAGTACGTAATTGCTTTGCCGACAGCCGTCACGTTCCGCAACGGGCTGCAATGGAGCCTTGCCTACGGCACCAATCACGAACTGATTTCGATTACCGACAGTTATGGCAAATCCATAACGTTCACCTGGTACATGCAGGATACAGCGGCTTTAGGCGGATCCCGTGCGCCCGAGCCGATCGGGATCAAATCCGCGACGTTGCCGGATGGAACAACGCTTCAATATGTTGCCGATTCACTCAACAGCATCATCAATATCAACGATCGCCTGGTTTCGGTCGAGCATCGTGATGGGTCCAACACCTTGCTGGACTCGACCACCTATCTCCATGAGAACGCAGATTTCCCCTACCACGTCACCGGCGTCAAGGATTCATCCGATACGCGGCGCTGGACGGTCGAGTACGACAATCGGGGCCGCGCCATTACCAGTAAGGGTCCAAACGATGCCGATAAGGTCGCTGTTGCCTATGGGACAATAGCTAGCTCGGCCCTGACCCGAACGGTGACGAACGCCCTTGGTAAGCAGACCACATATAAATTTAATTGGTTCGGCGGCAATGTCAGTTTGGCGCGGATCGACGGAGCGGCCAGCGCGAACTGCCCGGCAAGCACAGACCGAACCTATACCCTCGCCACCACGACGAAATTCATTGCGTCGTCGACAGATGCCGAAGGACGGGTAACCAATTACACTCGTAATAGCCGAGGCCTCCCAACGCAAATCATCGGCGGCTATGGGACTGCGAGTGCACGCACGACCGCGATCACCTGGCACTCAACGCTGAATGTGCCAACTCAAGTCGTTGAGCCGAAGCTCACCACCGATTACACGTGGACCTCTGGTCAGCTCACGCAAGTGACGCAGACCGACACGACGTCCCAAACCGTTCCCTACTCCACCAATGGCCAGACGAGGACCTGGGCCTACACCTACGATACCTATGGCTCACTCTTGACGGTCGACGGGCCGCTCAGCGGCATCGGCGACACGGTGACGTACACGTATGACACGTCAGGGTATTTGGCATCTGTGACCAATGAGGTCGGGCAGACCACGACCATTTCTGCGGTCGACGGCCGCGGTCTACCCACCACGATTGTTGATGCGAATGGTGTTACGACCAATCTGACGTATGATTCCGAAAGGCGGCTCAAAACAACGACGGTCGATCCCTCGGGTCTGTCGGCGGTGACGACAATCGACTACAACGTGGTTGGCGACATCACCAAGATCACGCGTCCCAATGGCGCCTATCTGCAGTACACCTACGACGACGCCCGTCGCATCACCAAGGTCGAGGATAACAGCGGCGCCTATGCTGAGTATGATCGCGACAATTTGGGTAACGCCACGGCCCGCCGAATCAAGGACTCCGGCGGGATGCTGCAGCTATCGCAAACCGCCGTGTTCGACGAGCTCGGACGGCTGCTCAAATTCGTCGGTGCTTCCAGCCAGACCTGGACCCATGCCTACGACAAGACCAGCAACCGCGTCTCGGTGACCGACCCGCGCTCGAACGTCTTCGGCTGGACTTTCGATTCCGTGAACCGGCTGATCAGCACGACGGACGAGGATTCGAATACGGTCACACTGACCCGCAACGGCAGGGACGAGATCACGAACTACACCGATCCGCGGAGCCTCAGCACCGGCTATGTCCGGAACGGGTTCGGCGATGTGATCCAGCGCGCCAGCCCCGATTCCGGAATCACGGTCTATAGCTACAACACCCTCGGCAATCCGGTGCAGATCACCGACGCCCGCGGCGTCGTCACCAACCTGAGCTATGACAATGCCGGGCGGCTGCTCACTAAGCAATACCCGGCGGCGCCTGCGGAAAATGTCATCTACACGTGGGACGGCACCGGCGGGGGCAACAAGGGCAAGGGCCGGGTCACCCGGATCCAGGATGCCACGGGAACGGTCGAACGGATCTACAATAGCCTCGGGCAGATGGTCCAGGAAAAGAAGACGACGGGTGCTGCGGTCTACACCGTCGGCTATGGCTACGATCTCGACGGCAACATCACAGGGATCACCTATCCCTCGGGTCGCATCGTCAACTATTCCAGAGACGCGATCGGCCGCATCTCCGGCGTGACGTCGCAGACCAATGCCGGGACCGTGACCTTGGCCGACGGCGTCACCTGGATGCCGTCGGGACCGCTGCAGTCGTTGCGCTATGGCAACGGCTTGACTCAGATCAGGACCTACACGCAGGACTATTTGATCGCCCAGATGCTGGTTACCGACACGTCATCGGGAACCGATGTGGTGAATCGCGCACATGGCCGCAGCGATGGCGTCAACATCACCGACATCGTCGACAATATCGATGCGTACCGCAGTGAAAGCTATCTCTACACACCAAGCGGCCGGCTCGAGAATGCCAGCGGGCCCTGGGGCGTGCTCGGCTATGCCTATGATGCCGTCGGCAACCGGACCCTGGAGTTCCTCAACAACAGCGGCACGGTGACGGAGCAGGTGACTAACCACGAGACCGCGTCGAACCGTCCGGTCGAGGTCACTAGCAACGGAACCAGCGTGCGCACGTTCAGCCACGACGCGGCCGGCAATCTCGTCACCGACAACCGGTCCGGCACGGCCTACACCTACCGCTACAACAATCGCGGCCGGCTCGACCAATTAAGCATCGGTTCGACGGTGACGGCCGACTACAGCTATGATGGGCTCGAGCGGATGGCGATCCGCACGATGCAGACCGCTTCTCCGCCGGTCACGATGCACTACATCTACGATCTCGCCGGGCATCTGATCGCCGAGGCCACCGCTGCCGGCGTCGTCACCCGCGAATATGTCTGGCTCGACGACATGCCGCTCGCGGTGGCGGCCGATCTCGACACCGCCGCGCCGAACCTCTGGTACGTCCACGCCGATCATCTCGACCGCCCGATCCGGATGACGGACAGCGCAAAGTCCGTGGTCTGGAATGCGTTCTTCATGCCGTTCGGCGCGGTCGACGTGATCCTTGGACCCGCATCGAACAATCTGCGATTTCCGGGACAGTATTTCCTGCTGGAGTCGGGACTGCACTACAATTGGCACCGGCACTACGATCCGACGATCGGACGTTACACGCAAGGAGACCCGATCCGGAACGTGCTGGCGACACAGCGGGTCGATCTCGACGGCACCTTCCTGATCGCCTCCGGCGGCATCTCGGGTGGATCGCGGCTTGGATTGCACTTCAACTCGGCGGGCGACTACAATGGCCAGATTGGATCCGAGCTGCCCGAGTTCGTCGACGGGCCTAGCTTGTATGCGTATGCGAGGTCGGCGCCGACGTTCAAGGTGGATAACCAAGGATTAGCGACGTCTTCATCTGAGAATAACCTTTCTAGGAAAACGAACTTAACCTGCGGAGCATATCAAGTCGCTGCGGCAGGAAAATCGCCCACTTTCTGGTGTCAGAATGTCAACTGTGGTGCTCCCCATGGCGGTCTATTTGGTCCACTATGTCCATCATGTAACGGTCGATTGCGAAACGGCGGACCGCCGATTCTGCTTGAGAACGGTCAGATAATTCGCGGACCAATCAAACCATTGGAGTAGTCACGGTGACGAGTGAAGCTGAGAACCTAATCAAAGAAATGCTTCGGACACATGTAGAACTGAACGAACGAAAATCGGTTAGCTACCTTCCCATAAAGACTATCCAAAATGTACTCAACATGACGGTAGATGAATACGTAAGTTTTGCCAAAGCACGCGGAAACGAGATTGCAGTGTTTGACTCAAACAGCTGTTGTATTGGCTCTGGCGCCGTTTACGCATTTCGGCCCGAGTTCTTAAGGATTGTGTTGAATGATAACGCACAAATACTGAGTAGACACCGTTGGCCGACCGCTGAGCGAGCTTTTGTAGAAAAGATATCAAGCGAGTGGATGCCGTCAGATCATGAAGTTACGGAGGTCATCCGTGAAGCTTTCGGTGATCTTCCGGCGTAGGCTGACGAAGTTTTCATCGAGTTGCGAGTTACGGTTCCATCTCCCGCGCGCCTTTCGATAACCCTAATCAAGGCTTCGACCCCGCACAGTGCGTCGCGGTTGGGACGAGTTGATCTATCGTTCGACTGAACTATTGGGGAAACACAATGGCTACTATCTTCGGCACATCAGGCAACGACACGCTGACCGGCACGTCGGCTAACGACTCGATCTACGGCCAGGCCGGCGAAGACACACTGACCGGTGGCCTCGGCAACTACACGCTGCAAGGCGGGCTTGGCAGCGACACCTATGTGTTCAATCTCGGCGACGGCCAGGACACCATCTTGGACTACGGTGCCGGTAGCGGCGAGATCAACACTTTGCAGTTCGGATCGGCGATCGCGCCTGCCCAGGTCAGCGTGAAGCAGTCGGGCTCCGGCGATCTGGTGCTGAGCATCACCGGCACCACACCGACAAGATCACGCTGCGCAGTCAGTTGCTGTCGGCGGCCGGCGGTGTCGACCAGGTGGTATTCGCCGACGGTACGGTGTGGAATCGTGCCACGCTGCTGACGCTGGCGACCGCGCCGACCAGCGGCAATGACACCTTCTATGGCGATTATGCTGCCAATACGCTGAACGGCGGCGCCGGCAATGACACGCTGTCGGGTGGCACCGGCAACGATACCTATCTGTTCAATGCCGGCGATGGCCAGGACACCATCATCGACAATGGTGCCTCCAGCGGCGAACTCAACACGCTGCAACTCGGGGCCGGCATCGTGCCAGGCGGGGTGACGGTGGCTGAGGCCAATGGCAGCGATCTCGTCATCAGCTTCACCGGCAGCACCGACAAGATCACGCTACGCAGCCAGTTGCTGTCGGCCTCCGGCGGCGTCGATCAGATAGTGTTCGCCGACGGCACCGTGTGGAACCGCGCCGCGCTGCTCGCGCTGGCCACCGCGCCGACCAGTGGCAGCGACACGTTCCATGGCGACTACGCCGCGAATACGCTGTCCGGTAGCGCCGGCGACGATACGCTCAACGGCGGTGCCGGCGATGACATCCTGTCGGGTGGTACCGGCAACGATACGACGATCGGAGGCGCCGGCAACGACACCTATCTGTTCAATCGCGGCGATGGCCGCGACACGATTCTCGACAACGACACCGGCAGCAGCGGCGAAGTGAACACGTTGCAGCTCGGTTCCGGCATTGCCATCAGTGATGTCATCGTGACCGCAGCCAATGGCGGCAGCGACCTGGTGCTCTCCATTGCCGGAAGTACCGACGCGGCATCCTGAAAAATCAGCTGCTCGCAAAAACCGGAGGTGTGGACCAGGTCGTGTTTGTCGACGGCACGGTCTGGACTCGCGCGACGTTGCTGGCGCTTGCCGCCGTGCCGACCAGCGGCAACGACACCCTCCATGGCGACTATGCAGCGAATACGCTGTCTGGAGGCGCGGGTAACGACACGATCTATGGCGGGGCTGGCGACGATGCGCTTTCCGGCGGGGCCGGCGATGACTACCTCGAGGATGGCGCCGGAAACCATACCTATCTTTTTGCCCGCGGCGATGGCAACGATCTCATCGATGATCAAGGGAGCGGTGCAAATAAGCTGATCCTTTAAGGCGTTGCACCGTCAGAGGTGACAGTCGTCCGTAACGCCACTAACGCCATTTTGCTGATCGGCACCGACGGCATCTATGGCGGTCTCATCATCGGAGGGCAGTTCACCTCGGACGGGAAGATATCTGCCGTTCAGTTCGACGATGGAACGATCTGGACCGATCAGATGCTGCTAGCAAACGCGATCGCCAATGACGGTGCCGATCTGACGCACTCCGGGACGGGCGGCTCCGATACGATCTACGGTACGAGCGACATCGACGTGATCGATGGCCGCGCGGGCGACGACATTCTGCGTGGTAGTGGTGGCTCGGATACCTATCGCTGGGGCGCCGGTTCCGGGAGCGACACGATTGTCGAGGACAGCGGTGAATCAGACGTAGATGCGATCCGTCTCCTCGGTCTCAATCCCTCCGATGTGGCGCTCAGCCGTCTCGACAACCACTTGTATATCACGATCAACGCCACCGGCGAGGTTCTAAAAGTCCAGGATCATTTCGATTCGACCAGCTATGGCGTCGAACAGATCAGATTCGCCGATAACACGAACTGGGACCGAGCCCAGATACTCGCGGCGGCTTGGTTCATCGGCACCAGCGCCGGAGAGACAATAGATGGCAGCTCGGGCAACGACACGATCGATGGACGTGCCGGCAGCGATCGCCTGATCGGACATGGCGGCGCCGATACGTATCTTTTCGGGGTGGGATCAGGAAACGATACCATTGCGGAAGGTAGTGTGGCGTCCGATGGCAGCGGCGACGTCGTGAAGCTCGTCAACCTCAACATCGCCGATGTCGAGTTTAGCCGCTCGGGCAACGATCTCTACATCAAGATCGCATCCAGTGGCGAAACGTTGAAAGTTGAGAATCAGTTTGACGGCGATAGCGGCATCGAAGTCGTCGCCTTTGCCGACGGCACCGTCTTGGACAAGGCCGCGATAAAAGCCGCCGCAATTGAATCCGGTGTTGGGTACAAACGGTGCGGAAATGCTGACCGGAACGTCGGACGCCGACCTCGTGAACGGTCATGGCGGCAACGACACCTTGCAGGGGGGAAACGGCAGCGACACCTACATCTATGGCGTCGGCTCCGGCAACGATGTGATTTCAGAAAGCGGGCGGATGCTGGAACGGATAACATCAAACTGGTTGGGCTCAATGCATCGGACGTCGAGTTCATGCGTTGGGATAACAACCTCTACGTCACGATCCTCGCGACCGGCGAGCGGGTCCAGGTCAATAATCAAATTCTCCGGCGGCGCCGGCTTCGAACAGGTTACGTTCGCCGACGGCTCCACCTGGCGCCGCGCTCAGATTGGATCCGCCGCATGGTTACGCGGTACGTCAGGCAACGATAGCATTTCGGGAACGTCCGGCGACGATACGATCTTTGGCGGTGCAGGCAACGATACTATGGCAGGAGGAGCGGGCAACGATACCTTCGTTTTCCGCGCCAACCTCGGCCAGGACACCGTTATCGATTTCATGGTCGGCAGCGACGTGCTCGAATTTCGGGATGGCGTCTTCGCCGATGCGGCAGCTGTGCTCGCGGCAGCCGCGGCCTCGGGAAGCTACATGACGTTGGAACCCATCGCGCCGTTGAGCGATGATCTCAGCCTTCCGGCTATCGTCAACTGACCTGCCCGGCTCTTGCTGGTGACGCGATGACCCGCCGACGGTTAGATCTCGCAATGGGACACGATCCCGACGAGCTTCGCGAACTCGTCCAAAAGGACCTGTGACCGTCACCAGTACGTCGTGCGTCCAAAGGGTACGCGCTTCTGAGACAAACCGGTCCCTTCGCGACCATCGTCCTCCGTAAGAACGCCGCAACGAAATCGCAAAGAATTGGGTGAAACGACCGTGAACAAAACGGGACGGAAGCACCTGCCATAGCAAGAAAAATCAACAACTTAGAAGATGTTCACTGCGTTCGGGACGCAGGAGGCAAATCGTAACTTTGAGCTAAATCCCAGTGATCAATTGCACGCGGACGGCAGGTCTGCAGACGGTTGGACTTTTCGCTATAAGCCATTGATCTGTAATGATCGGATTTTGGCTTAGGTGGAAAAATTTTCTTGAGAAATCAACGCTAGCAGCGTGTCTCTTAATCAGCGGCTCTATTTAATCGTGCCGGGACTGATCCTGCATGGAAACTGTTTTCATTTGGAAATGGCCGACAAGCCATTGAATTGCTAGAGCGTGTTTTGGCCGTATTTTTCCGAATGCGCCTTGAAATCGTTGAATTAATCAACCTGATTTTGATTCCGCCATTCGGAGGTTCGATCCCTCCCGCCCCAGCCAGCACTTAAGCTGCTGAGTTCGTTATGCAAGCAGCTCTATTTCCCGCCAGATTTTTTGGGGCGCGTTTGGAAATGGAGTTCTGAAGCTCGGCCCAGAATCGAACTGAGCGGCTTCGCGCATCACATCGACCATATTGGCTTATCTCCGTGGCTTTCATCCCACCATATACCGCGGAGGCTACTCGGGCAGGCCTATTACGCGCTCATCGTAGAATAGGGTATTACGGCGAACAAATCGGACAACCAGTCGAAAAACCGGGCCGACAATTCCGGGAAACGATACAGGCGCGCCGGCGCATGCTAGTCACCACTTTTCGACCCATGGCCGAAGCACGACTTCGAACGCCCACGTCGACCGATGCTGGCGATGCAGTTGCAAATATGTTTCGGCGATATGGTCGGGGTCGGCCATGTTGTCGTCGACAGTCATCCCCGCCAGCCGGTGTGCGCGGGTCCCGTCCTCCTGAGTCCAGCCGATCGCGGCGTCGATCGGTACATTCGCGACGTGGATACCCTGCGGCATCAGTTCTCTTGCCATGCTCTGCGCGAGTCCCGACTTGGCATGGCATGCCATCGCAAAGGCGCTGCTTGATGGAAAGCCTTTGAGCGCTGCGCTGGCGTTCGTGAAGATGATCGTTCCCTTCGCCCCGTTGGCGTCGAGTTTGTTTCCGAGCATGAGTCGAGCTGCCTGTTGACCCACCAGAAATGCGCTGAACGCCGCGTTTCGAAGTGTTTCTAGCGCCATGACTGGGTCCGCTTCGATAACGCTCTTGCGGAAAATGCCGGGGACCCGTCCATCGATGTTGTGCACGACAAGTCTCGGCGTCCCAATGTCCTGCACGATATTCTTGAACAACCGCTCCACGGCCGCCGGTTCGCTGGCATCACAGGCGTATCGACGCACCCCATGCATTTCCTCAAGTGTCTCAAGAACCGCTTTTCCGGGATTCCTGGCTGCCACAGCAACACGCATACCGTTCTTCGCGAACAGCCTCGCGCAACTTGAGCTGATGCCCGGACCGCCACCGATAATGAGTGCAACGTCCTGGACGGAAGGTTGGGCGTCGCCCTTGGACTGAGACATGTCGCTTACTCGCGGGTTGGGAGCTGACAAAGTAGTGGTAACGGTCGTGTTATACCGCCTCAGGTCAGAAGCGAAGCAATCATTAATTCTAAATCAGAACTATAGGTAGTTGCAATTAGCCCGACTGGGCGGTACCTTTCAGTACCTTATCACATGTGGGACATGGACAATACTCGCGGCTCACAGAGTTCTATTCGCGATCGAATCCTGTCGGCTGCTTTCCAGTCGCTCAATGAAAACGGCTTTTTAGGCGCGAGCACCCTTGAAATCGCGACCAAGGCCCACGTGTCGAAACGCGAGCTCTACACATTGTTTTCGAGCAAGGACGAGATCCTCCTCGCCTGCATCGCCGAACGCGCAAGCGCGATCAGCGGCAGCCTCTCGGAACTGCCCGCGCCCAGCACAGCGCGAGAACTCTTCGACGTACTCCGGGAATTGGGATTTCGGCTTCTCAAGGACGTCACTCGCGCCGACGCTATCGCTGCGTTCAGATTCGCGATCGCGAGAAGCGATGATCTCCCGGAGGTCGCGCGCATTATCGACAGAAATGGCCGCCGTGCGAGCCGCGAAGCGCTTGCGAAAGTGATCGACCACGCCGTTAGTCGCGGTCTCCTGAAACGCGCGGAGACGAAGCGGATGGTCCGGACCTATGTGGGGCTTTTGTGGTCCGATCTTCAGGTGGGGCTTCTTTTGGGAGTGCTCAAGCCTCCGGCCGAAGACGAAGTGAAGCTCTTCTCCGAGCAGGCGGCGCGCGAGTTTCTTGCAATTTACGGTACCTGAACCGATTATCTGAACGGACGGTCGCGCAAGCTCCGCAGTGCTACCCGTAAGCTTGGATGTGGCGCAGTCCTCGACAAATCCCAACCACGTAACAAACCAGTGAAACGCTGCAGTCTCGACGCTTCGCTCTTCGGCCTAGATCGTACCAATTGGGTACCATGACTGCTGATGCGGAGAGTCCAATGAATAATCCGGGTGACGTGCCGCCGGCATGCAATCAACCGGGCTTCGGATCGAAGAATTCCTTTAGGAAGATTCTGGTTCAGTCCCAAGCTAAGGGTAAGTCGGCGATGACTTGCCGATCTGGGCAGGCTTGATCATTGCCAACGTCGAAAGATGACACTGGCGTTGACGCCCCCGAAGCCGAATCCATTCGAAATCGCGTGCTCCATCGTCATGCGCCTGGCCTCACGGGACACGAGGTCGACGCCATCAGCGGCCGCGTCGCCATTCTCGAGATTAAGAGTAGGCGGCGCGACCTGGTCGCGTAACGCGAGGATCGTGAAGATCGCTTCCGCTCCCCCGGCTGCGCCGAGCAGATGACCGGTCGCCGATTTGGTGGCGCTCACGGCAATTTTTCCGTCGCGGCCGAACACGGATTTGATCGCTTCCAGTTCGGAAACGTCGCCAACCGGCGTCGAAGTGGAATGGGCGTTGAGATGCTGGATATCACCGGGCTTGAGGCCGGCCTGCCGCAAGGCGCCTTCCATAGCGCGGCGCGCGCCGTCGCCGTCCTCGGGTCCCGACGTGATGTGGTAGGCGTCGGCAGTTGTGCCATAGCCGGCGATTTCGGCGATCGGTTGGGCGCCCCGGCGGAGCGCGTGTTCCAACTCTTCAATGACAAGGATACCGGCGCCTTCGCCCATGACGAAGCCATCGCGGTCGCGGTCGAAGGGGCGGGACGCTCGCGCTGGCGTTTCGTTAAAGCCGGTCGAAAGGGCCCGGGCGGCGGCGAAGCCGCCGAGGCTCACGAGATCGATGCAGGCTTCCGAGCCACCGCAGATCGCAACGTCCGCTTCTCCGGTTCGGATGAGGCGTGCGGCGTCACCAATCGCCTGCACGCTCGCGGCGCAAGCGGTGACCGGCGTTGCGATGGGACCCTTGAAGCCGTAGCGGATGGAGATATGACCGGCCGCGAGATTGGCGAGAAAGGACGGCACGGTGAAGGGCGAGAGGCGCCTCACGCCGCGCTGATCGGTGGTGCGAACCGCCTCGACGATCGCCGGAAAGCCTCCGATACCCGATGCGATCACCGTCGCGGTGCGCTCCAACGCGTGTGCGTCGGAAGGCGCCCATGCCGCTTGCGCAATGGCCTCGGCCGTGGCGGCCAGTGCGAACAGGATGAAGCGGTCCATCCTCCGCTGATCCTTGGCAGGAACAACCAGATCTGGATCGAAGCCTCCATCCGGATCGTCGGCCTTGGTCGGCACGATTCCAGCGACCCGTGCGGGGAGGGCAGCCGCCCATTCGGGAAGGGCGGCGAGCCCTGAACGGGCCGCGAGCAGGCGGGACCATGCCAACTCGCTGCCACAACCCAGCGGTGATACCAATCCCAAACCCGTAACGACGATCCGACGCATATGAGGTTACCTTCTTGCGTTACCCACGAACATCGCGTCGTTCCGCCCGGTCGCGACTCTGGGTGGTTGCGATAACCGCGTTCGCTACCGCGCGCCTCCTGAATACCTCGCCGCGGGCCTACCCGATTGCATGAGCGCACGGCTCAATGCGATGCGAGCGTCTTCAAAGCCCGTCCAGAGCGATGCATTCTCCAACGAGGGAAAGCAGATAAGCTCACCTTGGTCCAATGCCTGCAGGGCGGTGTCGACCAATTGCTCCGGGGACATGAATAGTTCGTTGGGGAAGGGAGCCGCAGTGAGACCGGATGCTTCAAAGAACTCGGTGCGAACCGGGCCGGGAAGCACCGCCTGAACAATGATGCCAGTCTTGGCAAGCTCCATCTGGAGCGAGCGCGTGAAATTCAAAACATACGCCTTGGAGCCGGAATAACCTGCGCCGGAAGGCGTCGGCATGACCGCGATCATGGAGGCGATGTTGATGATCGTTCCGGAATTGCGGCGCAGGAATCCCGGTAGGACGGCCTGAGTCAGTCGCGTCAACGCCAGGACATTGATCTTGATCAGGTTCTCCAGCGCGTCCGCAGCTACTTTCGAGGCCGACCCAAGCGCGCCGAGGCCGGCATTGTTGATCAGGACGTCGATTTCCTCACGGTTTGTTAACAGCGCCTCAATGCGCAACAGGTCCTTCGCGTCAGCGAGGTCGGCAGTGACAATCTCGACCGCTCGGTTGGTCTTGACTTTGATTCTCTTGGCAATGTCCTCTAGTCGGTCTCGACGACGGGCGACGAGAATCAAGTCGTAGCCGCGTTCCGCCATTCGTTCGGCATAAACGGCGCCGATCCCGGACGACGCACCGGTGACGACTGCAAAACGTTGAGGGTTGCTCATCTCAATCTAAGCCTCCAACAATCGGCATGGATCTAGACCGGTTCTTGAATGGGATACGGCACAGGCTTGTTTTCTTCGAGCCAGCGCTTCTCATGCTCGGAGTTTGGCGGTGGCGCGGGCATGCCTTGAATCTGCCAGAGATCAAAAGGCGTCTCGTCGATATGGATTTCCCAATCCCTGCCGCGATCCTTGATGTAAGGCGCGATTGCCTTTTCCGCCCAGCCCATCCATTTGGCTTTTAGCTTCTTGGCGTCAGGCGGGAATGACCGCGCGATATGGTCTACCCAGATGCGAACGAAATTGTGCGCCTCCTCGCCGCCCATGTAAAAGGACTCGGGCGCGACCTCTTGAAAAACGACGATGACGTAGAATTTCGGCAGCCCGCGATAAAGCTCGGTAATCCGCTGTGACAAGGCGCGCTTGTCATCAGCGGTGAAGGCGCCAACAGGATGATATATCTTCCAAAACGGCATTTTTCCTCTTAATTCGGCGTCTCTCTGCGTGTCATCAATGATGATAATCATCATTATTAACGCTGTTGTCAACCCTTAATGATGATGTATATCATTGTTGCTGATTGGTGGTTCGGAGAATTGATCGTGCGGATTACAGAGAACCAGGCCCAGAAGAATCGGCAAAGGGTTGTCGCGAAGGCCTCGCGGCTTTTTCGCGAGGCTGGTTTCGATGGCATTTCAGTAAACGACCTGATGAGGGCCGCGGGCTTCACGCATGGCGGCTTCTATAATCACTTTGAATCGAAAGGCGCGTTAGCGGGCGAGGCACTCGATCACGCATTCCGACAGATGGATGACGTGCGGGAACGAATGCCGACCCTGGACGAATTCGTTACGTCGTATCTTTCGGAGGAGGCCCGCAACGCGCCCGGCTCGACATGTCCGGCGGCTGCACTGGCAGGCGAGGTCGCACGACAGCCCGATACCATCAAAAGCGTTTTCGCCGATGGCGTTGAGCGAATGATCTTGTCGGTTGAAAATCTGTTGCCCAAGACGCCATACGCGCGTGATGAGGCGGTCGATGTGGTTTGTCGTATGCTCGGGGCGTTGGTTCTGGCCAGAGCGATGCCGGCGTCGAGCAGCCTTGGCCGTGAATTGCTCGCGAACGCAACAGAGCGGTGCCGGAAAAGCGCGGTGACTTCAAACAAGCCGCGGCGGGGCGGGAGCGGTCCGAGAGGTCAGGGCTGACGCTTCATCACTAAGTGTGGGGCGCTCAATCTGCGAGCCTGGTTGTGCTGCTCGCCATGAGTTCTCTCCGTCCAGGCTGCATTGGGCCGTCCTGGCAGGGAACAATCGAACGAGACCGCAAGAGCGGCTTTTCTGCAGGGGGAAATATCGTGAAGCGCTTTTGGCTACAGCAGTATCCGGAGGGAGTTCCCGCCGATATCGATGTCAACCAGTATTCTTCGTTGATCGAACTATTCGAAGAAAGCTTTACGACGTTTGCGGATCGCAAAGCTGCGATCTGCATGGACAAGGCGATCACCTACGACCAGCTTGACAAGATGTCAGCCGGTATCGGCGCTTACCTGCAAAGCAGGGGTCTCGCGAAGGGCGCCCGGGTTGCGATCATGATGCCAAACGTTCTGCAAAACCCTGTCGCGGTAGCTGCTGCCTTGCGTGCAGGTTACACGGTTGTGAACGTCAATCCTCTTTATACTCCGCGGGAACTCGAGCATCAGCTCAACGATTCTGGCGCAGAGGCCATTGTTATTTTAGAAAATTTTGCGACGACCCTGGAAAAGGTGCTGCCGCGGACCAGCATCAAGCACATAATCGTCGGCACGATGGGAGATCTACTTGGTCTCAAGGGCGTTTTCGTCAATTTTATTGTGCGCAAGGTCAAGAAAATGGTCCCTGCGTATTCGCTGCCAGGCGCAATCTCATTCAAGGATGCGTTGTCAGCCGGCCGCAAGATGAAGCTGGACAAGCCGAATATTGGTCCGGACGATGTTGCGTTTCTACAGTATACCGGCGGCACCACGGGTGTCTCGAAAGGTGCAACGTTGCTCCACCGTAATATGGTGGCCAACGTGCTTCAAATTGTTGCGTGGACCAATCCCGCGTTGCGCAAGCCGCCACTGGTCGAACCCTTCCTGACAGTCTGCGCGCTACCACTCTATCACATCTTCGCGCTCACGGCCTGTTTCCTGTTTTCCGTGCGAGTAGGCGGCACCAACCTTCTGATTGTAAATCCGCGCGATATTCCAGGATTCATCAAGGAGCTTCGAAAGCACAAGGTCCATAGTTTCCCGGCCGTCAACACGTTGTTCAATGGTCTTCTGCACCATCCCGACTTCAAGAAGGTGGATTTTTCGGAATTGAAGACTGCAATCGGTGGCGGGATGGCGACCCAAAAGACCGTTGCAGACAAATGGCTCGCGGCGACCGGATGTGTCCTTTCCGAAGGCTACGGCCTCTCTGAGACAGCTCCGACTTTAACGGTGACACCGCCAAATCTTGCAGAGTTCTCCGGGACCATCGGACTGCCTGTCCCATCAACTTATATTTCTATCCGTGATGATGATGGCAGGGAAGTGCCATTCGGCGAAGCCGGCGAGATTTGCGGCAAGGGGCCGCAGGTGATGGCCGGTTACTGGAACAGGCCTGACGAAACCGCCCGGGTGATGACAAGCGACGGTTTCTTCCGGACAGGTGATATAGGCGTGATGTTGCCGGACGGCTTTACCAAGATCGTGGATCGTAAGAAGGACATGATCATTGTCTCCGGCTTCAACGTCTATCCAAACGAAGTCGAAGAGGTGATCGCCAGCCATCCGGGAGTCCTGGAATGCGCCGCGATCGGCGTCCCCGATCCGAAATCCATCGAAGCGGTCAAGGTATTCGTAGTTCGCCTCGACCCGAATCTGGGAGCTCAGGACATTATTGCTTTCGCCAAGACACAATTGACTCCATACAAGGTGCCGAAGCACGTTGAGTTTAGGTCTGAGCTGCCGAAGAGCAACGTCGGAAAAATTCTGCGCCGAGAACTGAGGAATGAAACTCTAAAAGCCACAGCAACTGTTTGATTTGTAAAATCACAAAGCCGATCCGGACTGCGGCAACGATCTGTCCGGCGATAACATCATCATCAAGTGTCTGGGCACCAGCCCAGGCAAGCCAGCGCGCGGCCGCCAGGCAGACAGGCCTGCTGAGACCCTAACCGGCATATGCAAGCACACAAGCCGAAGCGAACACCGGCTGCGATCACACGAGCAATCGATAGCGGGGAGGGAGCAATTTCCTGTTGGGATGCCCCTGTCGGCACCCTCACGATAGCCTCAAACGTCAACCCAATCAGATGACCGCGGGACTGCTGTCCTTCCCGCCGGTGTTCTCGGCCAAAGTACCAAATCAGAATGAACCCCGGTGCAGTCCGGCCATCAGAAATTTGGTATTCCAAGATCCGGGCGAGGGGAGTTCCAATCCAAATTATATTGACTATATATCCGCAAGGCAGTGGGCCGGGTGTTGCGGCAAGGTAGGGTGGGCCTGGAATGGCAAAGAACAGTCTTGATGCGTCTTGTCCTGTAGCGCGAACGCTCGACATTGTGGGCGCGCGCTGGACGTTGCTGATTATCCGTGACCTTCTCCCAGGCACCATGCGATTTCAGGACCTTCAAGAGCGTCTGCCTGGCATGGCGCCTAATGTCCTTTCTGATCGTCTAAAAACACTTGAGGCACACGGCCTTGTACGTCGCGAATTCTACAGCGACCATCCCCCGCGAGCCGCCTATACCCTTACCGACCCTGGCCGTGAGCTCGGCGTCATCGTTCTGGCTCTGGGCCGATGGGGCATCCGGCACCTCGGCGGCAGGTTGAATCGCGGCCTCCGGCACGACGAGGCTTTCCGGCACCTGCAACAAGCAGCCGACGCTATCGCCCGCCGGCCGGTTCAGCGGGCAAAATCCGGTGCCAAAGCCGTTTCCTGAACTGTCGCATGATCATGCGGCCTCCAGCGCTTTGCGAATACGCGGAGATTGTTCGAGGGCCCATCGGACGACCTTGGGGGCACGCCCAAGTAAACTTTTAAGCTCATCGTTGACAACATCATAACGTCCGCCTGCGACCAGGCGGGTGATGGTTCCCAAGTGGTCTGCAATATGCGGACTGCGCGACGCGATGGCACTATTGATGTACGTCTCGATCCAGGCATCCAGGTCTTGGGGCACATACGAGATACGTCGTCCGAGCGCAGCGCCGTAATCCTCGGCAAACCCATGCATGTCCTTCAACTCCGGTCCGGTGAGCTCATACGACCTCGATATATGCGCCGAGGGGGCGATCAGGACCTTCGTGCAGACCTCCGCAACATCATAAGCGGCGATTGGCGCGATCTTCTGCGTGCCAAAAGGCAGGTGGAGTTCGCCCGCACCAAGCAACTGTCTTAGCGGAAACCAGGAAAGGATCGGATTCTCGACGAACATGGTCGCCCGTATATTGACGACCGGCAGGCCGGACCACTTTAGCGCCTGCTCCGATGCCCAATGGGCTCTCTGTTGCGGTGACCATTCGGCGACAAATCCTCCGAGCCAGCCGAGTCGCGCCTCGCGCGCGCCGGTCATTTTATCGAAAGTCATGAAGGACTGCTCGAATTCCGAAATGTTCACGAAGACCTCAATGTCCCCTTGCGCGCGCGCAGCGGCGGCCATCAGGATGCTTGCATCGGTATAGTACGGGTTCAAGCTCATGCTGAAGTAGATCCGGCGGCAACCCTTCAAGGCGGCGGCGACATCGGCGACGTTGAGTAGATCTCCGACGAATACTTCGGCTCCGATCTGCCGAAGCGCCTTCGCCCGCTCGTCGTCTCGCCTCACGAAGGCACGCACCGGATATCGCTGCTCCAGCAGCGTGTTGATCATCGTCTTGCTTACGGAGCCGACTTCGCCGCCGGCTCCAGTGATCAAAATGGGATTCCGTTTCGACATCGAAGTGTCCTTTTCGGCTGGGCGACTGGGTGGGTGTTCGTTGAAGCGAAGGCGGCTCGCGCCATCGAGGCACGGGCGGGCGATCGTTCGCTCTCAGAGACCGCTCAGCATTTCAGGAAGCGCAAGACGTGGCTCAACACTGCATCGGGTTGTTCAAGATGCAGGAAATGACCGACGCCAGGCATCACGACGCGCTCGAATCCCTTCGTGAACGCCGCCTCCATGCTTTCGCTAAGCTGCGCGGACATGCAGCCGTCATCCTCCCCATGCAGATAGAGCGACGGGACAGCAATTGGACCGCTCGCGCGCGCTTCAAGGGCCAGGGCTGCCGGGTCAGTCGGCGGCGTGAACAACTGCCGGTAATAGGCCAGGGTCTGAGTCAAGACTCCGGGTTGGCCAAACGTCTCGTTGAGCGCGGAACGGTCCGCAGGCGGCAGCACGTACCCCGGCGACCATTCTCGCCAGAGCCGGTCGAGGAATGCAAAGTCGTTGAGCTGAACAGCCGTCTCCGCCAGACGGGTCTGGAAGAAGAACATATACCAGCTTCGCCGCTGTTGATCACCATCGGCGACGAATGCTGTCGTCAGACCCTTTCCATAGGGGACTGCCAACCCGATAAGCTTGCGGACGCGGGCCGCATCGAGGCTTGCCGCGGCGTAGACTGCACGTGCTCCGAAGTCATGGCCGATGAGATCAGCCTGCTCGGCCCCCAGCGCTTCGATGAGCGCTAGTACGTCCTGCCCGGTCGCCAAGGCGCGGTAGGATCCGTCGGGCGCGGCGCCACCGGCCCAATATCCTCGCAGCGCCGGTGCGACGGCCCAATATCCTTCCTGCGCGAGACGATCCAGGAAGTGAACCCAGCTCTGCGCATGATCAGGAAAGCCGTGCAAGCATAGCACGAGAGGGCCGCTCCCCGCTTCAAGGATCGGGAAATCGAGCCCGTTGGCACGGACCGTCCGCTTGCGGATATGGCCACCGATTGGACCGTTTCCCGCCTCAAGCACGCGCGCCGTTCGCTGGCGGATGTGGTCCAGGGCAGGCGACGCGGGGCTGTCCGGCATGGCTATGCAATCCTCACTATCATTACTTGGATGATGATAATCACCCAACACAGGACTAAAAGACGGCGATGCCGGATTTGCCAATTCAACCATGAATAAGTGCGGTACCGAGTTGGCGATAGCTGGGTCCGCCATCTCCTTTAAGCAAGCAAATGAGCCTCCATGTCTTTTGCGGGCTCTTGGCGCATGCCGGAAGCAGGCTTCTGCCGTCAATGCATGCTGTCGGTTTCTGGGCGGGTACGCTCGCAGCAACTGCAGCCAGGCGGCATGTCCGATGATCGATATTAGATCGGGCGCATGGCGATCTGTCGCTGTGCGAATCCATCGCTGAATAGCCGTTCTTCAATATTTTGTTTTGCGGCACGACAGCCTTGTGGTGCGATTGCATCCAATCATGCCGACTATGTCCGGGAAGATAAAAATGGACGCGTCAGCAACTTTCGGAGGATCCCGTGTTGGGCTTAATGCAAGAGTGGCCGTTGCTGTGTCAGCGGATCATTGATCATGCCGCGACTTGTCATCCAGACCGTGAGGTGGTGACTCGGTCTGTCGAAGGGCCGATCCATCGAACCAACTACGGCCAGATCCGAAGACGCGCGCTGAAAGTCGCCCAGCGATTGGATCGAGACGGCATTGTGCTTGGCGATCGGGTCGCGACCTTGGCCTGGAACACTTGGCGACACCTGGAAATCTGGTACGGAATCATGGGTATCGGCGCCGTCTGCCACACCATAAACCCTCGCTTGTTTCCAGAGCAAATCGCATGGATCATCAATCATGCACGTGACAGAGTTCTCTTCACTGATATCACCTTCGTACCATTTCTTGAGAAGCTCGCATCGCATCTCGAATTCATCGAGCGCTTCGTCATACTAACGGATCGCGATCACATGCCGGACACTTCCTTGCGCGGCGCGATCGCGTACGAAGACTGGATCGATAGCGTAGACGGCGACTTCGCCTGGAAACTCTTCGACGAAAACACCGCCGCCGGGCTATGCTACACGTCAGGCACGACGGGGAGTCCAAAGGGTGTCCTGTACTCGCATCGGTCAAATGTACTCCATTCGCTGATGACCGCGCAGGCAGACGTTCTGGGCCTTAGCTGCAACGACACGGTCCTACCGGTTGTGCCGCTCTTTCATGCCAACAGCTGGGGGCTCGCGTTTCACGCCCCGATGGTAGGGAGCAAGATTGTTTTCCCTGGCGCGAGGCTCGATGGCGCGTCCGTATACGAGTTGCTCTGGGACGAAAAAGTAACGTTTACGGCCGGTGTGCCGACCGTCTGGCTCATGCTTCAACAGTATATGGAATCAAACAACTTGCGTTTGCCAGCGCTTCGGGACTTGACCATCGGTGGCGCGGCGCCACCGCCTGCGATGATTGAAGCCTTTGAGCGGATGGGCATCTGTGCACGGCAGGGGTGGGGTATGACAGAGATGGGACCTGTCGGTTCGATTGGAAGCCTGAAGCCGCCGTTCGCAGATTTGACCGGCGCGGAGAAAATTGCCCAGCTTTCCAGCCAAGGTTTTTCACCTTTCCTCGTTGAAATGAAGATCACCGATGACTCCGGCGAGAAGCTTCCCCACGACGGAAAGGCGTATGGCAGGCTAAAGGTGCGTGGTCCAAGCGTTGCCAAGGCCTACTACGGGCTGAATGACGAGATCCTGGACAAGGATGGCTATTTCGACACCGGCGACGTCGCGACGATCGACGAGCACGCCTACATGCGTATAACGGATCGATCTAAGGACGTTATCAAGTCGGGCGGCGAATGGATCTCATCCATCGAGGTCGAAAATGTCGCTATCGCTCATCCTTCCGTACAGGAGGCCGCGGCGATCGCGGTTTCACACCCGAAATGGGGCGAAAGGCCGCTTCTCATCGTTCAGCTCAATCCGAACATGGAAGCGACCAAGGCGGATATCCTTTCATTTCTTGAAGGCAAGATCGCGAAATGGTGGATGCCCGATGACGTCGTCATGGATTCAATCCCCCACACGGCGACGGGAAAGATCAGGAAGTCCGAGCTTCGTGAGCGTTACAGGAACCACCTGCTGCCCAGCGCATCGGCTTCGTCCAGCAACCGTTGAATGACCAATCATCCTGGCTAGGGCGAGGGAGCTCTCACCGTGACATCCGTTAGATTCGAGAAACTGCGCAACGTTGGTCTCATAACGCTGGACAATCCTCCGATCAATCTCGTCGATGACGACCTGTTGCTGGAGCTCGGCAAGGCTATCGATGAAGTGGACAGCTCGGGCGTTCGAGCAGTACTTCTACACGCGACTGGGGACCACTTCGGGCCAGGAGTGAACGTCAAGACCACCTTTTCGGGAGTGAATAGTAGGGGTGGCCGAAAAATGCTGACGAGGGCCATTCCGATTGTGCTGCGACTGGAGCAATTGGATATCCCGATCGTGTGCGCGGTTCAAGGGTTTTGCTTCGCGGCATCGCTCGAACTGGCGTTGCGTTGCGATGTAATAATCGCATCTGAAGAAGCCAAATTTGCTCAGGTAGAGCGCGATATCGGAGCCGCAACCTATTTGGGTGGGATTTACCTGCTCGCCGAGCGATGCGGACCGGCGCGGGCCCGAGAGATTTGCCTGACAGGCGAACGCTACGATGCTGCCGTCTTCGAGCGGTGGAATATCGTCAATCGCGTCGTGCCGCGCGCATCGCTATACACCGAAGCGTTGGCGTGGGCGCAAAAGTTTGCGGACGGTCCAACAAAAGCGTATGCGGTGAATGAGCGTTTGCTGCGAGGGTTTCTGGACTACGGCACTAGAGGAGCCGACGAGCTGCTCCTGGACATCGGGCCTCCCCTGTTCGACAGCGAAGATTTCAAAGCCGGGGTTCAGTCTGTGGTGGAATATGGAGCCAAGAATTTTCGAGGCAAAGTTGTCTTCCGGGGATCCTGATCGTCGAGACGGAGTGGCCGCGCTGAGTCATCGCCACCATCGCCGCTACCGTGATATGGCTATGATAAGCGTCCGCACGACAGGCAGCCCGAGATCGAGTCTTGCACGTCTCGCTACGCGTGGAACGCCCGTCCAAAATCGCGAGGCATCGCTATGACGTTCAAGCTCCCCGATAACATCGCCACACGCGCCATCGCCGTCCTTGGCGGGCACGCTGGGCCGCCGCATCGCTCTGATGTTGGCGACGCGCGGCGCCGAAGTGCGCCTGTATGCCCGCAGCGCCGCGACGCGCGATGCGGGCGTCGCCTTTGCAAAAGAGCAGTTGCCTGCCGTACTGGCCACGCTGCCGGGCAGCAAAGCCGGCACCATCGTGGGGGTTGACGACATGACAGTCGCGCTCAAGAATGCGTGGCTCGTCGTGGAGTCAGTCCCCGAAGATCTTGAACTGAAGAAGAACATCTTCAAGCAGGTCGATGCGCGCTCTGAGCCCGACGCCATCCTGGCCAGCAACTCCTCATCCTATTCCTCGAGCGCTTTTGCCGACAGCGTGAAGAACCCGGCGCGCCTCTTGAACACGCACTTCCTAATGCCGCCGGGCATCACGCCGATTGAGTTGATGTCGTGCGGCCAGACCGACCCGGCTGTGATCCAGCTGCTGGTCGACGTGCTGCCCGGCTATGGCCTGACGCCCTACGTGGTGCAGCGCGAGAGCATGGGCTTCATCTTCAACCGCGTCTGGGCCGCCATCAAACGCGAGACACTGGCCGTGGTAGCCGAAGGTGTCGCGTCGGCGGAGGTGGTGGATGCCATCTACAGCCAGGCCACCGGTTCACGGCACGGCCCCTTCCGCCTCATGGATGCGGTGGGCCTGGACGTGGTGCTGAGCATCGAAGAGAACTATGCCCAGCACCGGATCGGCCTGCCTGAAGGGCCGCGGATTTTGCTGAAGAAGATGATCGCCGAAGGCCGCCTTGGCGTGAAGAGCGGTCAGGGATTTTACGACTACCAGTGACGCAACATCCGCGAGCCCCTTGAGGGCTTTGACATGAAGTGACGTTATTGGTTTTTGTCGATCTCCCCCAGATTGGCCACAAGAGCTATCTTGCGGACCGTCTTGTCGCGGTCCAGCCGGATCCGACGAGATTCTTCAGCGGGGGCGAACCATCCGGCGCGAAGTTTGCTTCGAATAGTGGCAAGCCGAAGATACCGGCGTGAGAGCCCACTTCGCTCCTGAGCTATCATCTTTCCTCAACACACCCGGGACTCCAATAAACATTATCTGAAGCAGCCAAGTAGAGGCACCCCCCGAGCCTCAAATTCCCAACATTGCAGACTCCGCCTCGAGGTCCCTCGCTATGACCTTCAGCCACCGGTGCACAGCCTTGATCCTGCTCGATGTTTCATGCACTTTTCGATAGGTAAAATAGAAGTCTCGCGAGTCAAGCTTGAAGGACGGCCAGTGGGTAAGCGCCTTGAGAGCCCCGCTGGTAATCATCGGCGAAACCAACGGAAACGGCGCAAGAATAACTCCCATGCCGGACCGGGCCATTTGAAGTCCTGTAAGCAGGCTGTCGCCGAGCAGCTCCGGTTCGACCGACGAGAGATCAGGGTCGTTCACCTGAAGCCACGACCGCCAGCTATTCGGCACAGTGCTGTACTCGATCAGGGGCAACCTAGAGAGGTCCTTGACCGTGCTGATGGGCCCAAATCTCTCAAGAAAGTTCGGCGCGGCGCATGGAGCAACGCGGGAGCGAAGAAGCCGATGGAATATCAGGCCCGGCACGGGCGGCGTTCCCAGCTGTACCGCGGCATCGATATCGTCCTTTGCGAAGTCGACCGTCGTGTTGCGTGCTTCCAGTCTGAGATCGAGGTTGGAAGACGCCTTGCGGAATCGTTCCAAGTGGGGCAACGCAGCGAGCATTGCAAACGTTGGAGTCACGCTGACGCGTACAACACGATCGCGCTTTCGGACCCCCAGAATGTCGCTCGCGCGAAACAATTCGTTGAACGCATTCAAGACGGCGGCGGCGTAGACCGCACCGCTTTCGGTCAGAGCGATGCTGCGTCCGTTGCGCTCAACCAGTTGCACCCCGAAGTGCGCCTCTAGCGCCCGAAGCTGATGACTGATAGCTGACGGCGTCAGGTTGAGGCTCTCGGAGGCAAGCTTGACGCTGCCGAACCTCGCGATCGCTTCGAAGGCGCGCAGACTCGCGAGAGGTGGAAGAGCCGGGCTGGACATATTCTGGCTTGAGCCTGCTTCAACAATCCGCAATCGAATTCAATTGTGCTTTGGATGTCCATCCGTCAGCCTTCTGCTCGGACGGATCAATGGCGCCAACTGTAAGGCTGGCATCCGGGAAAAGCCAGCGAAGGTGGTATGCCTCCAATTTCGCATCGCGAAACATACAACAGAAAATGGGAGAATGCGATGAATGCCCCCTCCAAACACGATCAGCTGGCGCATGCGGCCAAGATGACGCACGGGTTACCTCAACCGCCGGCCTTTTCAACATTGGCCGAAGAGCGGCAGCATCGCAAAGAACGCCTCGCAGCCGGTTTCCGGTTGTTCGCCAAGTTCGGGTTCGATGAAGGCGTGG
Organism: Bradyrhizobium sp. AZCC 1578; assembly: GCF_036924675.1. Lineage (NCBI taxonomy): Bacteria > Pseudomonadati > Pseudomonadota > Alphaproteobacteria > Hyphomicrobiales > Nitrobacteraceae > Bradyrhizobium > Bradyrhizobium sp. AZCC 1578. The sequence goes on along the minus strand of NZ_JAZHRZ010000001.1, from coordinate 2,174,834 downwards.
CAGGTCACATCACGGCACGCGATCCGGAATTCACCGACACATTCTGGGTGAATGGCTTCGGTATGAGCTTTGGCTTGATCAAGGCGTCTGATCTTATTCGGGTCAACCACAAAGGCGAGGTTGTCGAAGGCAATCATCCGGTCAATGCGGCTGCTTTCGCGATTCATGCGAGCGTTCATGCTGCCCGGCCCGATTCTGTCGGCGCGGCGCATTCGCACTCCACGTACGGCCGGGCCTTCTCGACACTGGGTCGAAAGTTGGGGGCGATCACGCAAGACGCCTGCGCCTTTTACAACGACCACGCTCTGTACGAGGATTATGGCGGAGTCGCAGTCGAGTTGGACGAGGGTCAGCAGATCGCCCGGGCGTTGGGGCCTCACAAGGCGGCAATTCTGCAGAACCATGGACTTCTGACGGTCGGCCAGACCGTTGATGAAGCAGTGTGGTGGTTCATCACGATGGAGCGGTCGTGCCAAGTGCAGTTGCTCGCTGAGGCGGCTGCTGCGCGAACGGGGCAATCTCTCAAGATTATCCCTGAAGAGTCAGCGCAGCAGGCATTCAATATTCTCGGCGCACCCAGGACAGGCTGGTTTCAATTCCAGACCCTCTATTCGAAGATCGTTAAGGAGCAGCCGGATCTGCTCAATTGACATACGGACCAACGATGAAGTGTTTCGGAGGGGAGCGCATGAACATCCAACCCTCACCTGGAAATGTCAGCCACGACGTTCTGGCGGCCGAGGAACGGCTGGTCCGGGAGGATCTCGCCGCGCTGTACCATGTCTTCTTTGATCTAGGCTGGTGCGAGCACATCTACAATCATATCACGGCGCGGGTACCGGGTCCTCATCGGCACTTTTTGATCAATTCGTTTGGGTTGGCGTACAACGAAGTCACAGCCTCCAATCTCATCAAGATCGACCTCGATGGTAACAAGGTTGTGGACGTTCCGGGTCGCGTCAACGCGCCGGGCTTCACGATCCATTCTTCGGTTCATGCCGCGCGCGATGACGCCCATTTCATCGCCCACACGCACACGACGGCCGGTGTGGCTGTTGCTTGCACGGACGAGGGGCTGTCGCATCACAGCTTCTACGGCGCGATGCTTTATGAGCAAATCGCGTATCACGACTTCGAGGGCATTTCGACGGACCTTGGTGAGCGCGAGCGCCTCGTAAAATCGCTCGGCAACAAGAACTACCTGATCCTGAGACATCATGGTCTTCTGACATGCGGGAGGACTGCCGCGGAGGCACTGTTCCGCATGACGATCCTGCAACGCGCGTGCGAAGTGCAACTCGCAGCTGCAACGTTCGGCAAGAGCTGGCGGCCCTTGTCGGAAGAGGTTCTGCGTCGGACGACGCGTCAGATGCAGAGCGAGGTTGCAAAGGGCTTCGACGAAAAAACCTCCTTTGGGCAGGATTCGTTCAAAGCTTATCGTCGCGCACTTGATGCAAAAGGATCGCGCTACAGGGACTAAGCTTGATCGGCGGCGGCTTGTTGGCTGCAGCCGACGTCTCGCAATTGAGAGGCTAGAAGGAGATGAATCTTGCGGATACTGGTAATCGGCGCCGGAGCGTTGGGCGGATATTTTGGCGCTCGGCTGCTGGCTGCAGGACGTGATGTCACGTTCCTGGTGCGGCCGGCCCGTGCAGAAGCGCTCAGGACGAATGGGCTTGTCATCAGGAGCCCAGCCGGCAATCTCAATCTGCCATCACCGCCGACCGTGACATCCGAACGGCTGAAAGGCCACTATGATCTGATATTGTTGAGCTGCAAGGCCTATGATCTCGACGGTGCCATTCAATCGTTCGCCCCCGCGGTGGGAGACAATACGGTCATCATTCCCTTTTTGAATGGCCTGCGTCATATCGAAGTACTGAACGCCCGCTTCGGGGAGGAGAGGGTGTTTGGCGGTCAATGCGCCATCTCGGCCACGATGTCTGCAAATGGTGAGATTCTCCATCTCGTCGATTTGCATACGCTGGGGTTTGGCGAGCAAAACGAGGCGCGCTCGAAGCGCCGCGATGAGATCATCGCTGCATTGTCAGGTGCCAATTTTATTGCCGAGGCCAGCCACAATATCCTGCAGGACATGTGGGAGAAATGGGTATTCATCGCCACCGCCGCGGGCTCGACCTGTTTGATGCGCGCCTCGATCGGGGATATCGTCGCCGCTGGCGCATCCGGCCTTGTGATGAATTTTCTCGACGAGTGCAGCGGGATCGCGGCCGGGGCAGGATTTGAGCCACGTCCGGCCTTTTTGGAACGCACGCGATCCATCTTCACAATGCCAGGCTCGCCGCTGATGGCGTCCATGCTGCGCGATATCGAGAAAGGATCGCAGACAGAAGGCGATCATGTTCTGGGCGACCTATTGGGTCGGGCGAAAGCAGGACAAATTCCTGTCCTTCTCAGCGCGGCCTATGCGCATGTGAAGTCTTTTGAGGCGCGTCGCGCCAGAGAAGCCGGCAAGTAGGAACGGAGCTGGAAGGCCGGGATCAAGCTCGTGCGTTCTCGCGGTGGTCTCGGACCCGAGGGGGATCAAACCCGGCTTTCAGCCGCTTAGAGGCCGGCGGTTGAGCGCGTTGGCCTCTTCACTGGCCGCCTGCGCGTGAATGAGCCGAAAACGTCAGGCGCTGCGCCAAAGACCGGACGGCGATAGGCTGTGCTCGCGCCGCCCAGCAATCACGATGGATAGGACTGCGGGAGGACACATTGGGCCACTACGGCGACTACCAGACAGAAATCTATGTTGGCGGCCTCAGCGGACGACTGCCGAAACTTCCGGTAGATTTCCGCGAATTGGAAGCGCGGGCGCACGCTGCGATGTCGCCGAGTCTTGTGTCTTACGTGGCCGGCGGCTGCGGCAACGAGCATACGCAGAATATCAACGTGTCTGCATTTGAGCGGTGGGGTTTGATCCCGCGCATGCTTGTCGGCGCCGCCAAGCGGGATCTGTCGATCGACCTTTTCGGAATGCGGCTTCCCACCCCGCTCTTCATGAGCCCTATCGGCGTCATCGGATTATGCGCGCAGGATTTCCATGGCGACATCGCGACGGCAAAGGCTGCGCAAAAGATCGGCGTCCCGATGATGGCGTCGACCTTCAGCAGCGATCCGCTCGAGCAGGTGGCTGCCGAATTTGGCGAAACGCCGGGCTTCTTCCAGCTCTACACTCCCAACGATCGGGAAGTAGCCGAGAGCCTGATCCGCCGGGCCGAGGCAGCGGGATTTAAGGCCATCGTGGTGACTCTGGATACATGGGTTACCGGATGGCGGCCACGGGATCTTAACCTGGCCAATTTTCCTCAGCTGCATGGGCATGTTCTCTACAACTATTTCTCGGATCCGGTGTTTCGCAGCAGGCTGCAAAAGCCACCCGAGGAAGATTTTCGAGCGGCGATCATGCAATGGGCGAAGATTTTCGGAAATCCTTTGACCTGGGACGATCTTCCCTGGTTGCGCTCGCTGACCAAGCTTCCGCTCGTTCTCAAAGGCATTTGCCATCCTGACGATGCGCGGCGCGCGATCGATGCAGGCGTCGATGGCATCTACTGTTCAAATCATGGTGGCCGTCAGGCAAACGGCGGCATTGCCGCGGTGGACCTGCTGCCTGGCATCGTCAAAGCCTCCGGCAGAACACCCGTACTGTTTGACTCCGGGATACGTTCAGGGACCGACGTTATCAAGGCCTTGGCACTCGGCGCTACGGCTGTCGGCATCGGCCGGCCGTATGCGTATGGACTCGCGCTAGACGGCGTTGAGGGTATCGTTCACGTGTTGCGATGCATTCTCGCTGAAGCTGATTTGCTGATGGCCGTCGATGGCTTTGCCCGCATCGCCGACCTTGAGCCGTCGTCACTGATGGCGGTGGGTTGAAATCTAGCCGGCAGGAGGTGTTAGGAACCTCAGGATGGCTCTCTGTGTAGCCTCCGGAGCCTCCTCGCACATGAAGTGACCCGCCTCGACTTCTTCTCCCGTAACTTGCGTGGCCCAGTTCTTCCAAGTATCCAGCGGTTTGGCGCCCGCGGCGGCGATACCCCGGCTCCCCCAGATCACATGAACCGGCGCTGCAATCTTTTTTCCCGCATCGAGGTCACTCTTGTCGTGCTCGAAGTCCGCATAAGCACCAGCGCGGTAGTCCTCGCATAGGCCATGCACGCGCTCAGGATCATGTAACGCGCTTAGGTAGTGGTTCACGGCCCGAGGATCGAAACTCTGCGCGAACACTGGACTGAAAAACCCGTCTGGGTCGGCCGAGATTAGTGTTTCCGGCAATGGATAAGGCTGAGCGAGAAACGTCCAATGATAGATGCGTAGCGCCGAAAGGCGGCTTAGATTCGTCCAATAATTGTAAGTAGGCAGTATATCAAGGACGACGAGTTGCGAGAGTCGTTCCTGATGATCGAGCGCCAAACGATAGGCGACGCGTCCTCCCCGATCGTGGCCGGCTAAGGAAAAGCGGGAGTAGCCGAGCTTTTCCATCAGTTCGACCATCGTTTGGGCCATTGCGCGTTTCGTGTAAGGAGTATTGCTTGCATCGGTCTTGGGAACGTCTGACGCGCCATATCCCGGAAGGTCAGCGATGACGAGCGAGAAGCGTTCGGCGAGTGCTGGCGCCAAATGATGCCACATCACGTGGGTTTGAGGATATCCGTGCAACAAGAGAAGCGGCGGCCCCTTACCGGCAACACGCGCAAAGATACGCCCGGATTTTGTTTCAACATGCACCGACGCAAATCCGGGAAACAAATCAGGGAGAGCGGTCATCTTCAATCCTTTGTCACGATAAGAGTAGCTTGAAGACAAATGCAAACGTTCTCCGGCAAAGCTGGCTTGCATCAAGCCTAGCTCCCGCTTCCTCTGCCGATCACGCGCATCACAGTCATATGAATCGCCAAGCGGCTTCAGCTAGGCGGCCGTTCGCAGAAAATCGACGATGTCTGCTTCGCTTTTGAAGGGCCGCGGATTGGCCTGTACGAAGCGATGATTGATTGCAATCTTGCTGATCTTGCCAAACTTGTCTTCGCCAATGCCGACATCAGCAAGGCGGCCAGGTAATCCAAGGCTCTTGGTGAATTCAGCAAAGGCGTCTGCCGCCTCCATGCCCGGCCCGCCAAGAGCCGCCGCTAAACGCTTCTGCGCATCCTCGGTGAATGGCTTATTGTATCGAAGCAGGCTCGGCATGATAACAGGTGTGCAATAGTAGTGAGGAACGTCGAAAGTCCCTCCAAGCACATGGCCAATGCCGTGACTTGCTCCCATCGGGACGCGTGCCTGGAGGCCGAAAGACGCAAGCCATGAGCCATGTTGGGATAGTCGCCGCGCCTCCAGATCATCAGGTTGCTGCAAGGTCCGGAGCATTCCCTCACGCAGGATGCGGATGCCCGCCAAGACGACCTCGTCGGCTAACGGGGTGCCGGCGGGCGAGCACAACGCTTCGATACCGTGATCCATCGAGCGCGTTCCCGATCCCATCCAAAGGCTCGAAGGCGTATGAAGGGTGAGGGCAGGGTCGAGAATAATCGCCACTGGCGACATTTGGGGGTGGAAGAATATCTGCTTCAACTTGTGACGCTCATCGGTCACAAGCGCCGCTGCATTGTATTCGCCGCCATTCAGCGTCGATGGGACTGCAATCTGGCGGACTGCGGGCGAACGGAACGGAGAGACGTTTACGCCCGGGCCCATGGGGAATGGATCGAAACCCGCTTCATCGCGGATGTCATGTTCCATCGCCATGATGACTATTTTTGCCAGATCGATCGCAGAACCCCCACCGACAGCCACGATCAGATCAGCTCTTGCGTCTTTAGCTTGAAGGGCAACCTCGGCAGCTTGCTTGCGCGTCGTGTGCTGTGCAATTCCGTCAAAGGTCGCCGCATGTTTGTCGCCGAGCGTACGCCGAATCTTCTCGATCTCATCGGTCTTGGTGTTCAGGGTTCGACTGGCGAGAAGGAAGACGCGCTTTGCGTTCAGTCGCTCTGCCTCTTCGTTCAGAGCGTCAGACGCAGCTTTGCCGTAGATGACACGGTCAATTGCCGGAAAGTTGTGTACACCAGTCCTACGCATTTTTGTTCCTCCCGTACTCGAAAAGCAAGTGACTATATTATTTATAGTAACGGGAATCCGAGGGGGTGACAATCTGCTCGTGGCAATTTGCCGGAGAGGAGAGACTGCAAAGTACGGCGATGATCTTGATCAAGACAGGAGAAACCCGTCGCTACGATAGGTATCGGAGCCGCTGACCGTATGACTCACCGGTGCGTTGTTCCGCTTCTCGCTGACCGGATCGGCTGGCGGGAAGATGCTGTCATAAATCGCGCGCGCCTCTCGAATGAGACGGTCTCGCTCGCGTTCAGACTTTGGCACAAATCGAATAACTTCGCCCATATTTGCTCCAGATAACCTAAGAGCACGAATCCGCAGTTAGCGAACCCCGTCATGATATGATAAGCATCATTCTATCTCAATCTAGGATCTCCGCACGAACTTTGAAGCTCTGCAGGCGGTAACGAAGAAATAAACAACTCGTGACAGTCGTCTTCGCGGAATAGCGGCGTTTACTGTGGAAGATGACTTTGCAACTGATGGACACGGTCATCCGGCGTCCCAATCGGCGTTATTCGGGACTGGATCCGAAGACCTTCAACTTCGCGCTCAAGCTTTCCGACACGATCCGCCAGCCCGTACATGTAGTCGCCGCGCGGATCATCCATGCTCAGAGCCTCCGCCTAGTAATTCAAGCTTTCCCAGAGGCGCTTGAACATAGTTGCACACTCCTGTGTGTGATCATTGCGGTCATTCTGTTGCCAATATCACGCGAGCCAGCTCCGACGGATTCTCGACAGCGGAGAAGTGGCCGGTATTTTTGAGCGTCACCATCTGCGAGGCAGGAATCAGGGACCGTGTGCGTTCGCGTTCATTTGGCCGAGACCAATCGCTATCGCCATAAATGAGCGTCACAGGCGCCGAGATCTGCCGATAGTAATCGCGCGCCTTGCTCCAGGATCGCCAGCCGGCCAGCACCTTGCGTGCGATCCGCTTGTATCCCGGGCGGTGGGCTACTTCATCGAACTCGGCCAGCAAATCGGCCGGCAGTTTGCGCGGGTCGTGATATCCGCCGCCCATGATCTTGCCGAGGACCATCTTGTTTTCGAGCGATGCATTCATCGCGCCGAGCACCGGGATCTGCAAACTTCCGATGATAAAGTTCGCGAACCAGTTGCCGCGTCGAATGCCGTCCCCGTAGCGGGTCTCGTAGTCGTAGGGGTTGATCGCATAGACCCGCTTCACCCGCTGCGGAAGCGACGCCGCCACTGTAAGGGCCAATGTCCCGCCGATCGACTCGCCAACCATCGTAACGGCCGAGAGGTTTAGCTCCTCGATGAAACGAATGACGGCCTGCCTGAAGTAGGGTTCGTCGAAGCTCGCGCCTGGATCTATTGGAGAGTGTCCGTGGCCTGGGAGGTCAATGGTGTACACCGTGTGCGATGTCGCGAGGAGGGGCGCCAGACTGCGGAAATATTCGAGCTGTGTCCGGATCGTATGTATGAGGAGTAATGGAGGCCCGCTGCCGATCTTTTGGAAACGCAGGCTAAGCGTATCCGATATTTCGAGCAAACTTGGTTTGCCTTTTGTCACGCTAAGCATTTCGATTTCTCCCGTGCTTTGAGGGATGCGATCTTTCAAGCGGCGGCGGCTTCCCGGACCTGTTTGACTGCTGCATCCAGAATCGCCCGAGCCAAATCCGGATCGTTGACGACACGCGATAGCGTCACCGCGCCGACCATCGTCGCGAGAATGGCCATGGCCTTGCCGCTGGACGCCTCGCCGCCAGCCTCGGCAATGAAGCGGCCGAGCACTTCGAGATGTGCCTTTATTCCCGCTTCGAATGTCGCCTTCACGTCGGATCCCTGTCTGGCGGCATCCGCGCCGAGTGCCACGATCGGGCAGCCGTCCATCTTTTCTTCGCGATGGTCGCCACTGAGGTAGAACGCGATCACCGCGCCGAGCGGATCGTCAGGATTTTTCGTTGCCGCATCCGACCATCGGCGGGAAGCGCCCTCCAATGCGCGCCTGGACGCCTCTACCGCCAAATCCCCTTTTGACGCGAACTGCTTGTAGAAGGCGCCTTGTGTTAGCCCGGCCGCCTTCATCAGATCTTTTAGGCCGATGCCATCAAAGCCGCGCTCCCTGAAGAGGCGACTTGCCACATCAATCACGGTTTGGCGGTTCTCCGCGGCTTGAATGCGACTCACACGCATGGTGGACCTCCATTTGGATTTCACTCGAAATCTATATCTCAGATAGAGTTCGAACGCAATCTATCAATGGCGTGGCTGGATTCGGCGTCGCTGAGGGTCAAGAGGCCGGTTTTTGGGGATCACATTCCCGTCAGAGCTCAAATTTAGATTGCGATCGACATCTAAATAGCTTATAGAGTTCGAATGAAATCTAATTTAGATGAGGAGGCGGATATGAAAAAGCGAAGACCTATCATTGTGTTAGGGGGCGTCCTGATCGCGGCGTTAGCTGCGACTGCGTTCGTCACACTTCGCACCCAGGAAGCCGCCGCCGTGAGCGACCCCCGGCAGGAACCCCCGATCGTCAGGCTGGTCACGGCCGCGCGTGTGAACGGATCCGAACGCGGTTTCACGGGCATCATCGGGGCGAGGGTGCAGAGCAACCTCGGGTTTCGCGTCGCCGGCAAGATTGTCGAACGGCTGGTGAATACCGGTCAGCAGGTCAAAGCCGGTGAGCCGCTGATGCGGATCGACGAAACCGACCTTCGCCTTGCGGTCACGGCAAAGCGCAACGCCGTTGCCGCAGCGCGTGCATCTGTCGTTCAGACCGAAGCGGATGAACAGCGATACGCCAAACTGGTGAGCAACGGATGGGCTTCCCGACAGCGCTACGAGCAAGCGAAGGCCGCACTGGACACGGCCGAGGCGCAACTCGCCACCGCCGAAGCCGATGCGCGGGTCGCCGAGAACGAGGCGACCTATTCGGTTCTGGTAGCGGATGCGGACGGAACGGTGGTCGAAACGCTTGGCGAGCCCGGGCAGGTCGTCTCTGCCGGCCAGACAGTCGTTCGGATCGCCAAGGCCGGTCCCCGCGAAGCTGTGGTGGCACTTCCCGAAACGATCCGGCCAGCGATTGGCTCCGAGGCTGAGGCCAGCATCTATGGCGCCGATGGGCGACGCTATGCGGCGCATCTGCGGCAGTTGTCGGACTCCGCCGATGCTCAAACCCGTACCTATGAGGCCCGTTATGTGCTCGACGGTGAGGCGGCGGCAGCACCGCTTGGCGCGACGGTAACTATTCGGCTGGCAAGCCAGGAGAGTCAGCCGGATGTTCAGGTGCCGCTGGGAGCCGTGCTCGATGACGGCCGGAAGACCGGTGTGTGGGTCCTGGATAGCGCCACCTCAACCGTACGCTTTCGTCCAGTCAAGCTTGTTCGAGTGAGCAGCGAAACCGCCGTGATCTCTGGATTGAGCTCTGGTGACCCGATTGTTTCCCTCGGCGCTCACCTTCTCCAGGAGGGCGCTCGCGTCAGGACTGCATCTGAAAACAACGGAAACTAACGCTTCAATCTTTTCGCGATCACCGTCGGAGGATGGGCAAATGCTTTACAGCTACATTGTCAAAAAAGAAATCCGAAAGACCTTCGACCACGTCAACAACCATCGCTGGGATGACGCGGTGAAAGCGGTCGCGCCGCATGTCCATCACCGCGTTTCCGGCGCCCACGCGCTTGCTGGTGAGCGCCACGACAAAGAAGCCCTACGCCGCTGGTTTGAGCGCCTCGGCCGCGTCCAGCCCACTCTCCATATCACGGTCAACAACATCTGGGTGAAAGGCTGGCCGTGGCATACCACCGTGTTTGTCGAGTGGGACGGCACCGCAACGCTGCTCAACGGCGATGCGTCGTACGTCAACCGCGGTCTCCACGTGTTCACCCTGCGGTGGGGTAGAGTCTATGCACTCGAGGAATTTCAAGATTCACAGGAAGCGGCCCGTGGCCTTGCCGCCCAAGCGGCAGCGGGCCTCCAAGAAGCTGTCGCCGAACCAATTGTAAGTGAGCAGAAGAGCAGTCAGAGGGCCCGCGCTTTTTAGGTAAGCGCGGTTCACTCGACGCCCACCTGTTGCAGGACGGCGCGAGCGCCAGGACGAACGTCTAGGATTAGGAGTGGCCAAGTGATGAATTTCAATCTTTCCGCGATCGCCGTTCGTGAACGGGCCGTCACCCTGTTCTTCATCGTCCTGCTGGCGGCCGCAGGCGCCTACGCCTTCGTCATGCTCGGGCGGGCGGAGGACCCCTCCTTCACCATCAAGACCCTGACGGTCACGACGGTATGGCCAGGCGCGACGGCGCGCGAGATGCAGGACCAGGTCGCCGAACCCTTGGAGAAGCGGATTCAGGAGCTGACCTGGTATGACCGGGTGGAGACGACCACACGGCCAGGTTATGCGTACATGACGGTTACGCTGAAGGACAGCACACCGCCATCCAGCGTGCAGGAGGAGTTCTATCAGGCCCGCAAGAAGCTGGGAGATGAAGCACGCAAGCTGCCGTCTGGCGTGCTCGGCCCGTTCGTCAACGACGAATATTCGGACGTGAGCTTCGCCCTCTATGCGCTCAAGGCGAAGGGCATGCCGATGCGGGAACTCGCCAGGCAAGCCGAGACCATTCGCCAGGACCTCCTGCACGTGCCCGGCGTCAAGAAGATCAACATCCTCGGTGAACGTCCCGAACAGATCTTCATCGAGTTTTCCTATGCCAAACTGGCAACGCTTGGCGTGTCGGCACAGGATATCGTTGCCGCCTTGCAGCGGCAGAACACCGTCACACCGGCAGGCTCGATCGACACCAAGGGGCCGCAGGTCTTCATCCGGGTCGACGGCGCTTATGACAGCGTCCAGGCGATCGCCGACACGCCGATCGTCGCGGCGGGGCGGACGCTGAAGCTCTCCGATATCGCCGAAGTGCGCCGCGGCTACGAGGATCCTCCCACCTACCTCATTCGACACCAGGGTGAGCCCACGATCATGCTCGCGGCGGTTATGCAAGAGGGCTGGGATGGACTCGCGCTCGGCAAGGCGCTGGAGGAGAGGTCCGCCGCTATCGCCCGGACGCTGCCACTCGGGATGACCCTGGCCAAGGTCAGCGACCAGGCCGTCAACATCACCTCGGCGGTCGATGAGTTCATGATGAAGTTTGCGATGGCGCTCGGCGTGGTGCTGCTGGTGAGCCTGCTCAGCCTCGGCTGGCGCGTCGGCATCGTCGTGGCGGCTGCCGTCCCTCTGACGCTCGCCGTCGTGTTCCTCATCATGCTGGAAACCGGCCGGTTCTTCGACCGCATCACGCTCGGCGCCCTCATCCTGGCGCTTGGTCTTCTCGTGGACGACGCCATCATCGCCATCGAGGTGATGGTGGTGAAAATGGAAGAGGGCATGGACCGCATCAAGGCGGCGGCCTACGCGTGGAGCCACACGGCGGCGCCGATGTTGTCGGGCACACTCGTGACGGTCGCCGGGTTCCTGCCGGTGGGCTTCGCGCGCTCGACGGCCGGCGAATACGCCGGCAACATCTTCTGGGTCGTGGGGTTCGCCCTCATCGTCTCTTGGGTCGTCGCGGTGGTCTTCACGCCCTATCTTGGCGTCAAGATGCTGCCCACGATCAAGCCGGTCGAAGGCGGTCACCAAGCGATTTACGGCACACCGAACTATCGGCGCCTGCGAGGGCTCATCACCTTCGCCGTGCGTCACAAGTTCGTAACCAGCGGCATCGTCGCGATCGCTTTCGCGCTGTCCGTCGTCGGCATGGGCGCCGTCAAGCAGCAGTTCTTCCCGACATCCGACCGCCCCGAAGTGCTGGTGGAGGTTCGTCTGCCGGAAGGCACCAGCATTGAGACCACGACCGCTACGGTCGAGAAGCTCGAACACTGGCTGAACCACCAGTCGGAGGCCAAGATCGTCACGAGCTATGTCGGTCAGGGCGCTCCCCGATTCTTCTTCGCGATGGCGCCGGAGCTGCCTGATCCGGCCTTCGCCAAGATCGTCGTGCTTACACCGGACGCGGAGGCGCGCGAGGCTTTGAAGCACCGGCTCCGACAGGCGGTGTCAGAGGGGCTTGCACCTGAGGCCAATGTGCGCGTCACGCAGCTTGTGTTCGGACCCTACACGCCGTTCCCGGTCGAGTTTCGGGTCATGGGGCCTGATCCGGCGCAACTGTACGCTATCTCTGAAAAAGCTCTCGATATCATGCGTGGCGTTCCCGATGTGCGGCAAGCCAACCGCGATTGGGGCAATCGCACGCCCGTGCTCCGTTTCATCCCGGATCAGGATCGACTGAACCTCATCGGCCTCTCGCCAGCGGAGGTCGGCCGGCAACTCCAGTTCCTCCTCACTGGCATCCCCGTTACGCAGGTCCGCGAGGACATCCGCAATGTCCCCATCGTGGCACGCAGCGCCGGCGGCGAGCGACTGGATCCGGCGCGTCTGGCGGATTTCTCCCTGATGAGCCGGGACGGCCGCCCGATTCCGCTCGACCAGATCGGCCATTCGGAAATCCGTCTGGAAGAGCCGATCATGAAGCGCCGCGATCGCACACCCGTGGTCACGATTCGCTCTGATATCAATGAAGCGACCCAGCCTCCAGAGGTCTCCAAGGAGATCAAGACGGCTCTTCAGCCGCTGATCGCATCGCTTCCGGCCGGCTATCGCATCGAATTGGGCGGATCGATCGAGGAGGCAACCAAGGCCAATGACGCGTTGGCGACGGTCTTTCCCGCCATGATCGCCGCCATGCTGATCGTCATCATGCTGCAGGTGCGATCCTTCTCGACGATGGCCATGGTCATGCTGACGGCACCGCTTGGCCTCGTCGGCGTCGTGCCCGTGTTGCTCGCCTTCAACCAGCCCTTCGGATTCAATGCCATTCTGGGCCTGATAGGACTGGCCGGCATCCTGATGCGCAACACGCTGATCCTGACCGAACAAATCAAGGAGAACCGTGCTGCCGGCCTTGACGACTATCACGCCGTCATCGAGGCCACGGTGCAACGCACGAGGCCGGTGATCCTGACCGCACTTGCCGCCGTGCTCGCCTTCATCCCTCTCACGCATTCCGTCTTCTGGGGATCGATGGCCTATACGCTGATCGGCGGCACCGCGGTCGGCACGGTGCTGATCCTGCTGTTCCTTCCTGCGCTTTATGCCGCGTGGTTTCGGATCAAGCCGACCGCAGATGCGATCCATGGGGATTCGACGGAGGAATCGGAATTGCAAACAGCAATGGCTGCCGAGTAGGGCTTTGTTGTATCCATGAATCGTCCAGTCCGAACGGGAGCTGATCCCGATGAGGCGCGCGCGCGCATCCTGGAGGTGGCGGAGGAGCAGTTTCGCCGCATCGGTTACCACAAGACGTCGATGGCCGACATCGCCTCTGAACTCGGCATGAGTCCGGCGAATGTCTACCGTTTCTTTCCCTCCAGGGATGCGATCAACGAGTCGATCTGCGGGCGTGTCTTGAACGAGGTTGCTGACATCGCCTCTGCGATCGCACGCACGAACGTGCCGGCCATGGAAAAACTCGACCGGCTCCTGACCGCCGTTCACCGCCACAACAAGATGACGCTGGTCGAGGAAAAGCACATGCACGACCTGATTGTCGTCGCCATGCAAGAGAACTGGACGATCATCAAGGCGCACGTCGAACGGATGGTGGCGATCTTCGAGGCGATCATATGCGAGGGCATCGAAGCGGGCGAGTTCGAGGTCGAAGATGCCGCGGAAGCCGCGCGAGCTGTCAAATCCGCCTTCACGCCATTCTTCCATCCGACTCTGATCGAGCACTGCGTTCGACACGGCGAAGATACCGAAGCAGACCTGCGCAACCAGATCCGCTTCATCCTGAAGGCTCTCGGCAAGTCTGACTAACGGTCTGCCGCATTGAGGCCTGTGGTTCCGGATTAAGCCGACTACCTTCGGTGTCTCGTGAAGCTGTATCAGGCCATGAAGCGTTGCCAACATCAGATGTTGTGCAGCCGGAGCTGGCCAGGAGGACGCCGCACGCGGGCTATGTTGTCACGCGAAGTTGACGCTCTTGCTTAAGGGCAGTTCGCGCACACGCTTTCCTGTGAGAGCAAAGATGGCGTTCGCGAGCGCCGGTGCCGCAGGCGGAACGGGGGGTTCGCCAATTCCCCGCACCTCACTGCCAAGCTGCAATCCCTTGACGATGATTTCCGGTGCCTGATGGAATCTCATTCCCTCGAACTCGTGATAATTGGTCTGGACCGGCGCGAAGTTGTCGTAGGTCAGCTCACAATTCATCGCGTGGCCCAAGCCCCAGATAATGCCTCCCTGGATTTGCGCCTCGAAATTGATCGGGTCGAGAACCCGCCCCACCTCGCAAACGGCGTATACCCTGTCGATTCTGATGCCTTGAGCCGTATCGCTCACTTCAACGACTTGGGCCATCGGTACGCCAAATGATAAGGTCAGGGCGACCCCACGAGCGCGCCTGCTGTCTATTCGCGGCCCTTTCCATTCAGAAATATCTCGCAAGGTCTCCAGGACCGCCTTCGAGGTCTTATGATTGCATAGACGAATAAGTTCCGACATCGGATCAGCGCCGGCGGCATGGATCAATTCGTCCAGGAAGGAAGCGTGATGAAACCCATTCGCCGAGGCTCCAACCGATCGCCAGGGGCTGACGGGCACCATTTCTTTCGCGCGGTAACCTGTCACCCGGTAGTTCGGTATTGCGAAAGGTTGATCCCAAACACCATTGACACTCGTAGTGTCGGGACCGGGAGGAACGGGCGCCTGCAGACGGTTAAACCAGGAGGCTCCCATCGATTGGCCCGCGATATCGATACTCATGCTCTCAACCTTGCCATCGCGAACCGTTCCCCTTGCGCGCGAGAGCTGGATCGGGCGCGGATAGTCGTGCGCCATGTTCTCTTCTCGGCTCCAAGTCATTTTGACCGGAACGCCTTCCATCGCAATCGCAAGCTCGATGGCCTGCAACGCATAGGTGTCGTCGAGTCGCGCGCCGAAGCTTCCGCCGATCGGCTGAGCGTGCACATGAACCTTGTCTTCCGGCAGTTGGGCCAGCTTCGCAGCATGCATCTGGAGAAATAGCGGGATCTGCGTTCCCGTCCAGATGTCGAGCCGTTCCTTCGTATAGAGCACAACCGCATTCATGGGCTCGAGGGGCGCGTGAGCCAGATATGGCGTTCGATACTCCGCCTCAATCGACTTGGATGCGCCGGCCAATGCCTTCTCGACGTCTCCGTCGTTGCGAAGTCGGCTGTCCTGCAGGTCTTTGGAGAACGAATTCTCCAATACCTTCCACATTCCAGCAGAGTTGGCCGGATAGGGAGGATCGTTCCATTCGATCTTGATCGCGGCCGCGGCCTGAAAGGCTCTCCACGTGTTATCGGCGATGACGCCTACACCGTCTTTGACCGGGACGATCTTTTTCACGCCCCTCATCTTTTCCGCGCCAGAAGCATCATATCGTTTGATCGTGCCTCCCATGCTGGGATTGGCACGCACGGTTGCGTACAGCATCCGGTCCAAACGAACATCAATCCCATACTGCTGTGTACCGGTAGACTTCGCAACGATATCGATCCTGCGCATGCTCTTGCCGATGTAACGCCACTCCTGTTCCGATCGGAGCGTGACATCAGTAATGGGCTCAAGCTGCGCTGCCTCGACGGCTAGTTCCGCGTAGGTAACGGACTTGCCATCGGGGAAGATGACCTGGCCGTCCTTGGTTTTCAGTTGCGATCTGGACACTCCCGATCTCCTGGCGGCCGCCTCCTTCAGAGTCTCGCGCGCAACCGCCCCCGCCACGCGAAGTTTATGATATCCATCGGGTACAGTGGAGGAACCACCGGTGATCTGCATACCTAGCAGACGGCTTAACACTTCGCCGCCACCACGCGCGCTCCGGGCCAAGAAGCCATCATCGATTGTAGCAAAGGGCAGGCTATCGTCCATGATCCGGCTGTTGAAGTATGCCGGACTGGGCGGACCAGGATCGATGCGAACCTTATGCGGATCCACATCGAGCTCTTCAGCAATGAGATGAGCTTGGATGGAATAGGAGCCTTGGCCTTTATCGGCCCGCGGAGTAATAAGCGTGACGCCCTTCGCATCGACGCGGACGTAGGGCGTGATCGCGGCTTCGCCCGGCGGGAGGCCTTTGAGCAACGGATTGAGAGGTTCCTTGCGCAAGTTGTAATAGCCGAACGCTACGCCACCGGCGATCGCAGCAGATCCGATCAGAAACGTGCGTCGTGCAATTTTTCCAAGCCGAGCCACGCTATTTCCCTTTCATCATCTGGGCTGCAGTTTTGACGGCGCTGTGGATGCGAGGATAAGTTCCGCATCGGCAAAGATTTCCGCTCATAGCGTCGGCAATATCGGTCTCAGACGGATCGGGGGTTCTCGACAGGAAGGCTGCTGCAGTCATCATTTGGCCGGACTGACAATAGCCGCACTGCGCAACTTGGTGCTCGATCCAAGCCTGCTGAACCACGTGTGGGTTTGCCGGCGTTCCGAGACCCTCGATCGTCGTGACGCTGCCGCGAACCTCGCCAGCACTGATCGAGCAGGAACGAACCGCCGCACCGTCGACATGCACGGTGCACGCACCGCAAAGCCCGGCGCCGCAGCCATACTTCGGTCCCGTAATGCCGAGTTCATCCCGAAGCACCCAAAGAAGCGGAATTTCCGGTTCGATGTCCAAGTCGTGCCGCTTGCCATTGACGGTCAATTGCATTGCGAATGCTCCAGCGATTGAGAAAACGACGATGGCGCCCGTCTGCTCTTCAGGAGCTCCCAACACTATTGGCAGAGTTGAGGTCCCGCGGACAACGCGCGGTCATTCCCTATGAGTCGTTCCTCGTCTATTACCAGACTTGACTAGTTTTTTGCAAGTGACTAAGTTTTGTTCAGACATTTTGATTTGAGCGAGATCGGAGCCGATTTGGACCTGCTGATGAGGGAGCTGGTGTGTGGTCGATTTAGCGAGTCATCCAACCGTTGTAGCGCATCGAGCTGAGACAAAAGCGTCGCGGCCGCACACATTGGACGCCGATCGGCTCCGGTCATTGTGTTTGGAGGCTGGGGCGGACGACGTAGGCTTCGTCGAAGTCGATCGCGAAGATATCGCCGCGCACCGCGCAGATATCATCGGCGTGTTTCCCCGCACGAAGTCGATCATCAGCATTGTGTGCCGGATGAATCGCGAGAACATCCGAACTCCAATGCGGTCCATCGCAAACATCGAGTTTCACCACGTTGTTCACAAGACCGACGACGTCGTTCGAGAGATCGTCAGTAGGTTGGAGGCCATCGGCGTTCGAGCGATCAATGCGGCTGCCGTTGGTTTTCCCATGGAAATGGACCGCTTCGGCGCGGGCAAGCAATGGCTGGTATCGCACAAGCCGATTGCCGAAGCGGCCGGCCTTGGTAGGATGGGCATTCATCGCAACGTCATCCATCCTAGGTTCGGCAACTTTGTTCTTCTCGGGACCGTTTTGCTGGACGCTGAGATCAGTGCTTATTCGCGACCACTCGACTACAGCCCTTGTCTGGAATGCAAGCTGTGCGTTTCCGCCTGTCCCACCGGTGCGATCGCACCGGACGGGCATTTTGATTTCGCGGCCTGCTACACGCACAACTATCGCGAATTCGCAGGCGGTTTCACCGATTGGGTGAATGGGATCGCCGACAGTCGGGATTCGCGTGCCTATCGAGACAGGTTCACGCCGGCAGAAACGGCTTCAATGTGGCAAAGCCTTTCCTTTGGTGCGAACTACAAAGCCGCTTACTGTATGGCGGTGTGTCCTGCAGGCGAAGATGTGATCGGTCCCTATCTCGCCGACCGAAAGCAATACATGGAGGAGGTAGCCAAACCCCTAAGCGAAAAGGTTGAGACAGTCTATGTCGTCGCCGGATCGGACGCCGAAGCCTACGTGCCCCGCCGCTTCCCGCACAAGCCGATCAAGCGCGTCCGCAACGGACTCTCGAACATACGTTCGATTCTTGCCTTTCTGAGATCGCTTACATTAGTCTTTCAGCGAGGACGTTCTGCCGGCCTTAATGCGACGTTTCATTTCACGTTCGTGGGCCGCGAACCCGCGGAAGTGACCGTTGAAATCAGGAACAAGACGATAAAGGTCACCAACGGTCGTCAGGGTGCGGCGGATTTCGCCATGACAGCCGATAGTGACGCTTGGCTGAGCTTCCTGCGCAAAGAGGTGAAGTTGCCCTGGCTGCTGCTGCGCAGAAAGCTTCGCTTCCGCGGTTCACCGAGGCTCCTGCAGGCCTTCGGTCGATGTTTTCCGTCTTGATTTCTCGAATGTAGGCGGACCGCAGGTGGCCTGCCCCAATATTCGATCAGTGGCGCTGGGTTCGTCCCAGCGTGCCCAAGCACAGCTCGCGGGGCGTCCGAGGAGGAAAAGATGGAATCTCCGATCTTAATCACTGGTGCCGCAGGAACAGTTGGTCACGCCGTGTGCGAGCTACTGATCGGACGAGGATCCAAGGTGAGGGCGCTAGTGCGCAATGAGGATGTTCGGTCGGCCAAACTAGCCGAACGCGGTGTTGAGGTTGTCGTCGGGGATCTTCTCGATCTGCATGCGATGCATCGCGCCATTGAGGGTTGCGAGCGAATTTACTTCGGTATGACTGTGTCGGCTCAGTATCTCGAGGCGACAGTCAATGCCGCCGCCGTCGCGAAACATCACAACGTGAGTGCATTCGTGAACATCTCACAAATGACAGTCTCGCAAATGGGAATCAATTCGACCACAGACAGCCCACAGCAGAAGCTGCACTGGCTCGCGGAGCAGGCGCTGAGTTGGTCTGGAGTGCCTGTCGTGCATGTCCGTCCGACTTCATTCCTGGATACCTTCTTCCTCAGGCTATCGGCGAATTCAATCCGCGAGCATCAACAAATTCGACTGCCTTTCGGGAATGGAAAGACCTCGCCGATCGCGAGTGAAGATGTTGCGCGGGTGATCGCCGCAATCATCGAAGACCCGGCCCGGCACATCGGCAAGATATACGAACTGACTGGCCCGCGTTCCCAGGATATGAACGGGGTTGCCGAAGAGTTCTCCAAGGCTCTCGGACGTCCAATCACTTACGTGAACGTGCCTTGGGAACCTTGGCGCAAGCAGCTGGAGGATAGCGGCAGGTTGTCTCCGCATGCGCTTGCCCATCTCGCAACAATGGCTCTTCTTAAACAGCAGAATCGATATGACCGCTTGACGTCGGATGTGGAGAAGATCACTGGCACGCCGCCGCTCAGCGTTTACGACTTTGTGCTGCGCCACGCCGATGTGTATACGGCGGGAGACAAGAAATTCTTGCCATGAAGCGCGCTGCGTGGTCGCTGGGCCTGATCATGCTGGCTACATCTGCGCCGGCACGTGATGATGGACGCTACGCCAATTCACCGCTGAAAGGATGATTCGAGAGCCTCCACAGCGAATTCGGGCCATGCTGCTCGGACGCGGATGGATCCGTTGTTGCCGACGTCGATTGGGAATCACATCACGGGCACTATCGTGTGCGCATCGACCATGAGTGGGTGATGGTGCCTGACGGCGCCGTTGTCACTCAGCCGAACAAGATCGGGCGGACCATGGTATGGAAGTATTATATCGACGGTCACCCGCGGGTCCGCTGCTTCATGCCGGGCAGCATGATGTGACATGTAGCTCGGTCCGCGACTGGGCCGATCTTGTTGGCCGATACCCTTTCCCGTTGTGCTCGGCCGGACGGCTGCGCCTCGCGATGAAAGAATTTCTCGAAGGCGCGCTTCTCCGTCGACACCAGCGTTGTCGCTGATCACGGTAACGGCGTTAAGAGCGCCCGCCGCCAGGCTACGCGATAGTGAGCGCCCGTTCAGCCGCTTCGCTCAGCGAAATCCTCGATGTAGCCCACCGAACTCATGAAATTGGTCTTGACGTTTTGCATGATGAACAGCATTCTTATTTTGGATGACACGTGTCATGCAGAATGGCGCCGTGGTCCGGCAACTACGGTAACCAACATTGCCCATATGGCATGGAGCAGATGTGCGCTGCGTTCCAGGGAATGGCGATGACGGCTGAGGTTTTGACGGAATCTTCCGCAGACAACGCTTGCCTGAACCTCGAGGCGGCTACCGAACATGGAAGCCGTCAGAACCAGCAGTCGTCGCGGAGGGGACGCGTAGCGGAGGCAAACTGGGATCTCTTCCGATTATTCTCTTCCGTCGCGAGGTTCGGCAGTGTCAATCGCGCCGCTCGCGAATTGGGTATGAGCCAGCCGACGCTCAGTCGCCGGTTGAAGGAGCTGGAACGCCATATCGGAGCTCCGCTCTTCTTTCGAGTGTCCTCCGGTGTCAAGCTGACACAGGAAGGCGAACAACTCCGTCTGTCGGCGGCTGCTATCGTACGGTCGTTCGAGTTGTTTCAACGCGATCTGTCATCGCGTGCCGGCGACAGGTCCTTTTCCATCAAGATCTCTGCTACCGAAGGCCTGACCAAGCACTGGTTGTTGCCTCGCGTGAACAAGCTGCGCGCACTCAACGACAAGATCAGCCTCGAGATATTCTCCACTGTTCTCAAGCAAAATCTTGCCGCAAGCGACCTCGATTTTGTCATCCGGATGGGGCATCCGGGCGACAACGAGCTAGTAGGTCGGCGGGTAGCGACGGTAGCGTTCGGCTTGTTCGCATCCGAAGCATATCTGGCCGAGCATCCGGCGCCGCGATCCATTGCGGACCTCGACAAGCATGAAATTATCGGAAGTTCGGCTGACTTTGCCGGCCTTCAGGGCGAGCGTTCCGGACAAATGCTTCTTCTCACGCAGTTCAAGGCTGCGGGAGATTGCCGTGCCTCATTGAAAGTGTCGATAGCAAACCATCTTTCTGCCGCTACGGCGGGACTGGGGCTGGCATTCCTGGCGGTGCCGTTCGCTCTCGCAGAGGGATTGGTGCGTGTTCTCCCTCAGGAATCATCGTTAATGGATCTCTGGCTGTTGCGCCGGCGCGAGAGCGATCTGCGCAAGTTGACAGGGCAGGTCCGCCGGCTTCTCGAAACAGAGTTTGCAGCGTCTCGTGCATGGTTTCTGGGGCAGCAACGGCCTCGAAGGCCTTTGCAGCGCATTGCGTGACCGCATTAAGCTGTCCTTATCAGGAGCGTGCACGATTCTCCACGCCACGGAACTCCGGCTGCGTTGAGCGCAATCCGCTCCTGTGCAAGGACCCGATAAATGGGCCAGCACCGGTTACGGGCGGGAAGAACGGCGTATTTCGGCGTAGTCGAGGATCGACCGTCGCGCCGCCAGCAGAATCTTTTTCGATGCTTCCTCTTCCCTCATCACGCGGGAAAGAGTCATCGCGCCTACGATCGTGCACATCACCGAAGTAGCGAACTCGGTCGCGTCCTCGTCCCCAATAAGCGTAGCGATGCTGTCGAAGGATTTTTCGAGATACGCCGTCATGATGTCCCGTGTCCGCGAATCGGCGCGGGCGACGTCGCCGGCGAGAGCAGCAACGGCGCATCCGGATGCCGGATCATCGCGATGTGTCTTGCTAAGGTAGGCGTTTAGGAAAGACTTGAGCGTACGCGGCCCTTTGGCGCTCGCGGCGTTGATTGCCGATGCGTCGCCGTCGGCGAGAGCCCGATCGAGCGCTTGGGCGATCAGATCATCACGCGACTCGAAATGTCCGTAGAAGCCACCATGGGTTAGTCTCGCGGACTTCATGAGTTCGCTAATACTGATGCCCGCCAATCCTAGTTCCCTGAGCTGCAGGGCCGCCGCATCCAGGATCCGCTCCCGGCTTCTTGCCTTCTCCGCCTGTGAGTGTCCCACCTGTGTCGCTCCGGGAAATTGCAATTGACGATCTGGATGTCGGCCGCCAGACCTGAATTCTGGATGATGGCCTTCATTCAGGAGAATCTCGCGCGAGGATAAGCAGCCTTCGGGTGAATTTCCATATGTTTCCACGCGATGGCCTTCGCCGGCTTGCCCGAGATCAAGTGGCAAATTCGTTTCGCGACGCCAGTGCATTCGGAAAGCCAGGGACGGGCGAGGTTCAAGCTGATGCAAGTGACCGCCCCCGGCACAAACGAGTTCATGACAAAGTCGGAGGTCGTCGTCGAGATCGGGAACTCCGACGAGCCTGGCCTTGTCGCGGAATGGCTTAGTGTTTCCTATCTCGCGGAGTGGGTCACAGCCTGGTGCCTCGATAGCTGTGCAGTCAATGCCTAACCTGTCTCAGTTGCTAGAGCTGTTCTTTATCAAGAGCGGGTCCGGATCAAGCGTCGGCATCTCCATCGTGAAATTCATTCCTGAATAAGGCAGGCACAAGAATGCTGTAGCCGGCGTCGAGCACAAATTGTCATGTGACCAGGTCGAGCGCACCGCGGTGAGCCATTATCCCCTCAGGTGTCGAGCACTGCGTGGAGGAAGCAAATGAGCGAGCAGAAGCCCGCGCTGGGTCGGATCCGCACTGAGGTTCACGGGCGGGTGCTGAAAATCATCATCGATAACCCAGCGAAGAAAAATTCGTTCACTCCTCAGATGATGGTGCAGATCTCCGATGCGATGACCTTGCTGGACCGCAATGACGATTATTGGGCCGGCGTGGTCTGCGCCGAGGGCAGCGACTTTACCTCCGGCCTCGACATGCCCAAATTCTTCGGCCCGAAGGCCGAAAGGATCGATATCCCGGCTGACAACATCGACGTGTTCGCCCTCAAGGGGCGTTGCCGCAAGCCGGTTATCACCGCGGTGCAGGGCATCGTCTACACCATCGGCATCGAAATGATGCTTGCCGGAGACATTGTCGTCGCTGCCTCAAATAGTCGATTCTGCCAGATGGAGTCGAAGAGGGGTATTGCGCCGCTCGGCGGTGCGCACTTCCGCTTTCTGACCCGGGCCGGTTGGGGGGATGCAATGTACCACCTGTTCCTGTGCGACGAGTTCGATGCTGCGCAGGCCCACAAGATCGGCCTCGTGCAGGAAGTGGTCGATCCGGGAAAGCAAATCGAGCGTGCGATGGAGCTGGCGCAAACCATTGCCAAGAACGCGCCGATCGGAATCCAGGTCACCAAAGAAGCTGCGTTGAAGTACATCGAGGCCGCTGAACGAGCTGCGATCGACTACATCCCCAAAATCAAGGACCGTGTCTTCAACAGTCAGGACATGATGGAAGGCATCCAGTCCTTCGTCGAACGCCGTGCCGCGGTCTTCGAGGGACGTTAGTCGCTTGCGCCGTGACCAGTTCGGCAAGGAAAAGGAGTCACTTATGGGCAGCACGCAAGGCGTCCGATCTTACGAAGATTGCACCGCTCGCGTTGGATTGGTCGCCACATTGCCGAGGCACTGAGCGCGCCAAAGGTGGTTTTGCCATCGCGGAATAGGTGCGTTCGAGCAGATGCGAAGGAGCGATGACTTGTCATGATTGCCGCCAGCGAGACCTTTGGTGGAACTTGGCCTTTCGAACCCTGCTTTTTTGAGGGAGCCGGCTTTCGGATGCATTACGTCGACGAGGGGACCGGCGATCCCATCGTTTGTTTGCATGGGGAGCCCACCTGGGGTTACCTCTATCGACGTTTCATCCCTCCGCTTTCCGCCACGCACAGAGTGGTCGTTCCTGACCACATGGGTTTCGGCAAGAGCGAAACTCCTCGGGATCGAGAATATTCGCTGAGGACTCATGTCGACAACCTGACCAAGCTGATCGAAGCGCTCGATCTCAAGAACATTACGTTCGTTTTGCAGGATTGGGGTGGGCTGATCGGCTCAGCGTTCACGCTACGACATCCGCACCGCGTCAGGCACCTGTTTCTCCTCAACACGTTGGCCGGCTATGGAAAGACCTCCGCGGGGTCGACGCCCTGGTTCCAGCTCATCCTGAAGCATCACAAAGCCGGCACGCTCGGGGAGGTGTTGGGGCACTTGGACGTGAATATCCTCAGCATCATGAAGACGCAGGGTTTGGAGAATTTGTCGGCGGTGGATTCCAATTGGCTTGCAGCCTTCGGCTCGGCCTTTCCGACGAAGGAGGACTGCGTCGGGGCAATTGAGTTTCCGCTCGACGCTTTGCTCGGTCGGATCATTCCATACCTCGAGGAGGGCGTTCCGCTTCTCCAAAACCTGAAGTCGAAACCCGCGATGCTTGCGGTCGGCATGAAGGATCGAGCGATTGCGCCGGAGAACCAGATCTCTGATTTCAAAGCAATATGGCCTGACGCGCCGGTCATTAAGCTCCCGCATGCGGGACACTTTAGCCAGGAAGACGCACCGGACACCATCATTGCATTGATTGAGCTGTTCATCCAAAGCGCCAGGTGATTGTGCAAGCAAACCTGGCTGGTCTTGCGGGAACAGCGGTGCGTGTCCGGCTATGAAGAGGAACTCTATGAAAAGGAATCGCTCATGGGCAGCGTGAAGAAGGCATTCGATCTTACGGGAAAAATCGCGCTCGTAACGGGCGGCTCACGTGGATTGGGCTTGCAGATCGCCGAGGCATTGGGCGAGCAAGGCGCCAAGGTGATTTTGTCGTCGCGGAAAGCCGCCGATCTCGAGCAGGCGTGTTCACATCTTTCAAAGCTCGGATATCAGGCGGACGCTATCGCGGCCGACAATTCCAAGGATGACGATATCATGCGGTTGGTCGACCAAGCCTTGGGCAAGTTTGGCAGGATCGATGTTCTCTTGAACAATGCCGGCGCCACCTGGGGAGCTCCGACAGAGGATCATCCTGTCGAAGCATGGGACAAGGTGATGAATCTCAATATTCGTTCCCTGTTCGTGTTGAGCCAGCAGGTCGCGAAGCGGTCGATGATTCCGAACAAGTACGGGCGCATCATCAACATGGCGTCGATTGCCGGATTGCGGGGTCACGTTGGCGAGCCGCAGATGATTGCCTACAACACGAGTAAGGGGGCGGTTGTCAATTTCACCCGCGCATTGGCGGGCAGTTGGGGTCAGTACGGCATTACGGTCAATGCGCTCGCTCCCGGCTTCTTCCCGTCCAAAATGACGGCCGGAACCATTAAGACGGTTGGCCTCGACAAGCTGACTGAGGGTGTTCCGCTGCGTCGCATCGGTGATGAAGACGATTTGAAGGGGGCGATCATCCTGTTCGCCAGCGACGCCGGCAAGCACATTACCGGTCAGATATTGGCAGTGGACGGCGGCATCATGGCTGTCTGACAGCTCGCCCGCCGGCGCTTGCTGGCGCGCACTCAATTCAATGTTGAATAGCCGCTCGCCAGATGCGCTGTGGCAGCACTGACCAAGCCGAACTACCAAGCTGCCAACCAGCCGGTGCCGCGCAAGCGGTTTGGGCGGATCCGAGCGCACCGCCCATCCTAAAGGAGATAGCCGATGACAAGCCCTGTTATTATCGAGAAACACGGCACTGTGGCCGTTCTTCTGGTCGACAACCCGCCAGTGAACGCACTCGGTTCGCTGGTGCGCCAAGGTCTGCGCGACGCCATGCGGGAGGTGCTGGACAATCCGCAGTATGCGGCCGTCGTGCTTGCCTGCGCCGGCCGCACGTTCATTAGCGGGGCCGACATTCGCGAGTTCGACCAGAAGATCGAGGGACCCAGTCTCGACGAAATCAATCGCCTGTTCGAGAACCGGTCCAAACCTGTCGTCGCCGCAATTCATGGCGTCGCGTTCGGCGGCGGGCTCGAAGTTGCGATGGGCTGCCATTTCCGTATCGCGGCGAGCGACGCCAAGCTCGGGCAACCGGAAGTCAAACTTGGATTGATCCCGGGTGGTGGCGGTACGCAACGTCTGCCGCGTGCCATCGGACCGGCGAGAGCTGTGCAAATGATCGTGACCGGCGATCCGATCGGCGCGGAAGAGGCGCTGCAGCTTGGGCTGGTCCACCAAATATTCGAAGGGGAACCAGTGGCGGCGGGTGTTGCCTTTGCGCAGAAAGTTCTGTCCGAACGCCGTCCCCTGCGTTCGCTGCGCGATGACGATTCCATGCTGCAAGCGGCGCGCGCTGACAGAAGCATCCTGACGAAGGCGGCGGCTGAAGCGATGAAGCGCAATCGCGGGCTGGAAGCTCCGGCGGCCTGCGTGGAAGCCGTTGCTTGGTGCCTGGACGTACCGTTCGATGAAGCGATCCGGCGGGAATGGACGCTGTTCACCCGATTGAGAAGCGGCGATCAGTCTAAAGCGCTGCGTCACGTGTTCTTCGCGGAACGCAGCAGCAACAAGATCGCTGGTCTCGAGGCCGGCACACGCCCGCGGAAAGTCAACTCGGTCGCGGTCATCGGCGCAGGCACGATGGGTGGCGGCATCGCCATGTCCTTTGCCAACGCCGGCATCCCGGTGAAGCTGATCGAAATCGCAAAGGATGCGCTCGACCGTGGCCTTGGTACCATACGGAAAAACTACGAGGCGACCGCAGCACGCTCGGCGATGTCTTCGGACACCGTCGCCAAGCGCTTGGGACTGATAACCGGTGCCGTGGGCCTGGAGCACGCTGCGGAGGCCGACCTCGTCATCGAGGCGGCATTCGAGACCATGCAGATAAAGAAGGACATTTTCTCCAAGCTCGACACAGTTGCGAAGCCGGGGGCGATTCTCGCAACAAATACTTCCTTTCTCGACGTCAACGCGATTGCAGCGGTCACGAAGCGGCCCCAAGACGTACTCGGGATGCACTTCTTCAGCCCGGCGAATGTCATGAAGCTGTGCGAGATCGTGCGTGGCGAAAAGTCGTCGCCGGACGTGCTGGCCACGGCCGCTGCAGTCGCGCGGCGCATCGGGAAGATTCCCGTCGTCGTGGGCGTCTGCCACGGCTTTGTCGGCAATCGAATGCTCGTGGTCCGCCTGCTCCAGGCCCGCAAGATGTTGCTTGACGGGGCGCTGCCGCAGCAGGTTGACGCTGTCGCGACGCGGTTCGGAATGATGGGGCCTTTTGCCATGGGGGATATGGCAGGTCTCGATATCGGCTGGCGATCGCGCAAGGATAGTGGCGAGACATCTCCGATGGAGGATGCGTTGTGCGAAGCGGGAAGATTCGGTCAGAAGACCGGAGCGGGGTACTACCGGTACGATGCTGGATCCAGAACGCCGATTCCGGATGCCGACGTAGAGGCCTTGATCGTGGATACCAGTCGCAAGCTGGGCATCACGCGACGCCAGATCAGCGACGCCGAGATTCATGAACGACTGATCTACCCGATGAATAATGAGGGCGCACGAATTCTCGAGGAAGGGATCGCGGAGCGGGCGAGCGACATCGATCTGGTCTGGCTCCATGGATACGGCTGGCCGCCCCAGACCGGCGGTCCGATGTTTCTTGCGGACCAGATAGGCCTCCCCGTCGTGGCTGAGCGGTTGGCGTTTATGGCCGCACTGGACAAGGACGAAACACTGCGGCCGGTGCCGCTGTTACATCGCCTCGCTACCTCGGGCGGAACCTTCGCGGCTTTCAAGTAGATGCAGGAGGTGCGGGATCTCCGCGTCAAGAGAGGACTATAGACGAGATGGTCTACGTGATAGCAACGCTCACGGTGAAGCCAGAAATGAAGGCGGAGTTGTTTTCCGCCGCGAAGGATTGCATCGCCGCCACCCACAAGGAAGACGGATGTATTTCCTACGAGCTGTTCGAAAGTACCACCGATCCGAACAAGCTCGTGTTCGTCGAACAGTGGCAGTCGGCCGACTGCCTCCCTCTGCATTCCAAGAGCGACCACATGAGAGCATTTGGCCGCGTGGCGGTGAAGTGCTTTGCAGCCCCTGTACAGGTCCAGATCATCACTCCCGAAAAGGTCGAGAAGCGGTAGCTCTATCGTCCTCAGACGGCCCGGATACCGGGTTCCATATAAGAACGATTTCAAGGCTGCACGGACTTCCCGTCCCCTTTGACGAGTCATTCAGTAAAGGTCAATTGGAGTTCTTGCGCGAGCTCAACGGGAGACGCCAATCTCTGCTTCCGTACGGATACGCGGGACAATTCTTCTCGAAGCGGCTTGACGAGTTCTAAAAAAGAACTGTAGGTTAACGGAAAGACGGCTGAACAATGGCCGCGGTTTGCAGGATCGCGGGCCCCGCCGGGGCGCGCACTCCGCTGTTCACAGGGAGGACGCTATGCTCAAATTGTTCAAAGCTGCTTTCGCACTGATGCTTTTGGCACTGGGATCGTCCGCATTTGCCGCTGACGCGCCGGGGGTAACACAGACTGAGATCAAGATTGGCGGGGTCTTTCCTTTCAGCGGACCCGCTTCGTCGATCGGTTTGGTCGGCCGAGGGATTCTCGCTTATGTCCAGTCGATCAACGACCGCGGCGGCATCAACGGACGGAAGATCAATTACATTGCCTATGATGACGCCTACAGCCCGCCCAAGGCCGTAGAGCATGTTCGCAAGCTCGTCGAAAGCGATGAGGTTGCCTTCATCTTCAGCCAACTAGGCACGCCCGGTAATACGGCAGTGGCAAAATATCTGATGTCGAAGCGAGTGCCGGCTATCGGCATCGTCTCGGGGTCGAACAAGTTCACGAACGTGACGGACTTTCCGCTGACGACGACCAGCCTGGTCAGCTTCGACACGGAGGGAAAGATCTACGCCAAATTCCTGACCAAGACGCTGCCGAATGCGAAATATGCCATCCTCTATCAGAACGATGACCTCGGCAAAGATTACGTCAACGCTTTCAAGGCGAGTCTGAAGGGCGATTTCGACAAGAAAGTAACTGCCATCGCTTATGAAATCAGCGATCCGACAGTAGATTCTCAGGTCGTGAATTTGAAGAGCTCAGGCGCCGAAGCATTGCTGGTGGCAGGAACGCCAAAGTTTGCGGCGCAAGCAATCCGAAAGGCAGCCGAGATCGACTGGAAGCCAACAATCCTGCTGAACTACCCCTCCAGTTCGGTTGGCGCGACCCTTAAGCCGGCAGGCCTTGAAAGGTCGGTGGGGGTGATAGTCGGGACCATCCTGATGGATCCGACGGATGCGCAGTGGGATAGCACCGCAGGGATGAAGAATTATCGGGCATTCATCGACAGGTACATGCCGGGCGTCGATATCGCCGACGGCAATTACCTCTTCGGTTATACGCAGGCCATGCTGCTCGAACAGCTGATCAAGCAGTGCGGCAACGATCTGTCCCGCGAGAACATCATCAGGCAGGCGAAGAGCCTGAAGAATGTGGCGTTGCCGACACTGCTGCCCGGCGTCAGCGTCAATACGAGTGACAAGATCAACATGAACTACACGCAGATGAGGCTTCAGCGCTGGACCGGCACGCGCTGGGACCTTTTCAGCGAAGTACTCGATGCCTCCTCGGAGTGATGAGGGGCGACTAATGGCACGCGACAAAAGAGAACTCGTACCGGCAGGGGTACGGGTATGGAGGGATCAAATGTCGATGAAATGGAAGATTGTGGCGGCTTTGGCTTTGCTTTTGAGCGGCCCGGCATTCGCGGCCGAAGAGCCCGGAATTACAGCGACCGAGATCAAGATCGGCGGCGTTTTTCCCTTCAGCGGACCGGCGTCGTCGATCGGTCTCGTGGGCAGGGGAGTTATGGCCTATATCCAGTCGGTCAACGACCGCGGCGGCATCAACGGTCGCAAGATTAACTACATCGCATATGACGATGCATATAGCCCTCCTAAGGCGGTGGAGCATGTCCGCAAACTCGTTGAGAGCGACGAAGTGTCGTTCATGTTCGGCCAGCTCGGCACTCCCGGTATCTCCGCTACGGCTAAATACCTGAGGTCGAAAGGGGTGCCCAGCATCGCAATTATGAGCGGGTCATCCAAGTTCACGGATGTTGCCAACTACCCGCTGACCACGACAGGTCTTGTCAGCTACGACACCGAAGGAAAGATCTACGCCAAATATTTGACGAGGGCATTGCCAAACGCAAAGTATGCCATCCTCTACCAGAACGACGACCTTGGCAAAGACTATGTCAACGCCTTCAGGGCGTTTCTCGGTAAGGATTTCGACCGAAAGGTCGTAACCGCGTCCTATGAGGTTACCGAACCGACGATTGATTCACAGGTGGTCAATCTGAAGAGCTCCGGTGCGGATGCCCTCGTGATCGCCGGCACGCCGAAGTTCGCCGCTCAGGCCATCCGGCAAGCCGCGGTGATCGGCTGGAAGGCGACCGTAATCCTCAATTTTCCATCCAGCTCGGTCGGAGGCACGCTCGCACCGGCCGGTCTCGACAAATCGGTCGGCGTGATCGTCGGCACGACCAACAAGGACATTCTGGATCCGGCATGGAAAGACGACCCGGGTATGCAGGCCTACAGGGCATTCTTTGACAAGTATTTGCCGGGCGCCGACATCACCAATGGCAGCTATCTGACTGGCTATCAGCAAGGCATCGTGCTCGAGCAGATTCTAAAACAATGCGGGAGCGACTTGTCCCGCAAGAATATTCTTGCGCAGGCCAAGAACCTGAAGGACTTCGTCATTCCAACTGCGCTGCCCGGCATCAAGGTCAACACCTCCAGCGCCGAGAACATGATCTGGACGCAGATGCGGTTGCAGCGATGGGCCGGCACGAGCTGGCAAGCCTTCGGGGAAGTGCTGGACGCCAGGTCGGAGTGATCTGACCAGCGAAGCCACGAGTGCGGCAGTTCGATGCGAACTGCCCACCGTTCTGGCCCGAAGCTCGGTTGACGGATCACGCACCCAGGCGGTGGACCAGAGGCAATGGCCATCAGGGGGCAAGCGCGTGCAGCGCGCGCGATTGGCTCCACGCGTAATTAAGGAGATCAATCTCGATGTCGACGAAGGCACTGACGTTTGCGCCAAAAGAGGTTTCGATAGCGCGTCGAACCGACGGCACGCTCGTATTGAGCTCGCCTATTCAGTTGGGCGAGTGCGATTGGCGCATCACAGACTTCCTTCCGACCTGGGCAAATTCTGTTCCGGATCGAATTTTTCTCGCGCAGCGCAACGCGAGGGGAGGATGGGACGAGATTACCTATAGCGAGGCCTGGTTGCAGGTTCAGGCGGTCGGCCAAAGCCTGATCGATATGGGTGCAAAGCCGGCTGACAAGCTGGCGGTGCTTTCAGGAAACTCGATCGAGAACGCGGTGATCTCGTTCGCAGCGATGTCAATCGGGGTAATCCTGGCGCCAATATCGCCAAACTACACGCTGATGCCCGGCGGCCTGGCCCGCCTCAAGGACGTTGCGGAAGCGCTGCGTCCGAATTTCGTTTTCGTTCAGAGCGGACGCGACTATTCCGCCGGTCGGTCCATTGCCGAATTGGCAGCCGCGACCTGGATCAGCGTCGATGGCGCGCCGGACACGGTGCCTTTCCAGACTCTGACCGCCCGAAGCTTGAGCGACGGATTCGAGCGTGCATCAAGTGCGGTGTCTTGCGATGCCGTCGCAAAGATTCTCTTCACGTCCGGTTCGACCGGTTTCCCGAAAGGCGTGCTCAACACCCACCGCATGATGGCGAGCTCACTGCAAATGGGCAGCCTGCTGGTGTCTCCTCCGGATACGCCTGTCCAGGTCGAGTGGCTGCCATGGCACCACACAATGGGAAGCAACGTGATCCTTCATAGCATCCTCAAGAATGGCGGAACGCTCTACATCGACGACGGTCGGCCGCTGCCTCAGCTGTTCCACAAGACCATCGCCAACCTCAGGGAAATTTCCCCGACCGCCATGTTCAACGTGCCTGCCGGCTATAACCTGTTGTGTGATGCGATCGAGAACGACCGCGAGCTTGGCGCCAGCGTGTTCAAGCGGATGGATAGAATGAGCTATGCCGGGGCTGCAATTTCGGAAGGCACGCTCAAAAAGCTCTATCGATTGACGTCCTCGATCACCGGTCGGCGCATCCCGGTCATGTCGGGCTATGGCACCACCGAAACGGCACCGACAATCAGTACGACCCATTGGGCAACCGACCAGCCGGGAGAGATCGGTCTTCCCGCGCCGGGTCTGCAATTGAAGCTGATCCCGGTTTCAGATACTTACGAGGCAAGGGTCAAGGGACCCAACGTTACCCCAGGTTATCTCGGAAGGCCGGATTTGACGGAAAAGGCCTTTGATGAGGAAGGCTTCTATCGCATCGGCGACACTGTTTCGTTTCTGGATCCCGCGAAGCCGGAGCTTGGGCTGCGTTTTACGGGCAGAATTTCCGAAAACTTCAAACTCGCGAACGGCACGTGGGTCTCCATCGGCAATGTACGCGCGGCAATCCTGGCAGCCACGCGCGGCGTATTGCTGGACATTGTCGTCGCGGGGGAAAATCGTGAAGCGTGCGCGCTGCTCTGCTGGTTGAATCCGACCGAGGCAGCGCGGATTTCGAAGAGTCCAGGCTCAGATTTGACCTGCGATGCCGATGTGGTCGAATTTTTGAAGGAACGTTTTCGGGAATATAATGAAACCGTTGGAAGCAGCGAAAGAATCTGTTCGTTCTCTCTGTTGAAGGAGCCGCCGTCAATGGCAGCAGGGGAAATCACCGACAAGGCCTACGTCAATCAACGTGCTGTGCTGAAGCATCGCTCTGAACAGGTCGAGCGCCTCTACTGCAATGAAGCAAGTCGAGATGTGATACCGGTCTAAAGGCGAGTTCAGCGGTCCGCGACCCTTGCCGCATGTCGTGTCCGCCAGATGGCGCCTGCGGATATTCCCAGGCTGCAAATTGCTAGAGCGAGGCCTACGACGTGATATCCCAGCTGCGCGCGACCTCAAGCGGCTGCTTTGCGGCGCGCCTTTGCCTTCGGGCTCTCTGGCGCCTTTACCGCTGGCGTGCTTCGGGCACCGGGGCCGGGGTGGGTATGAACCTCCTTAGCCGAAAGCGGCTCGCCGCACTCAGAGCACACCATGACCGGATCGAAGTTCTTGCCGCATTTGCGGTGCTGGTGCAGCAACGGCCGCCCGCGTTCGTCGACCATGTGCGTGTCACCCCAATGCACAATCGCCATCATTATTGGATAGAGATCGAGTCCCTTCTGAGTGAGGATGTATTCATGCCGCTTGGGAGACTCCTGATAGGGAATGCGGCGCAGGACACCTAGCCGGACCAGTTTCTTCAGTCGCTCCGCGAGCAAATGCCGTGTGATCCCAAGCGCGGACTGAAATCCTTCGAAGCGGCGGGTGCGAAGGAAGCATTCGCGCAGGATAAGAAGGGTCCAACGGTCACCGATCACGCCGATGGTGCGGGCCATCGAACACGGCTCTTCTTCAAGGGCATCCCATCGCATTTTCCTGCTCTCCAGTCATCCGACGACCCGATTCCGCTCGAATCGTCCAGGGAACCTCAGCTTTACCTACCATTCTAGATAGGTACTCAGCTCCAAACAATCCCCTATTGGCGGTGCGCAAATCAGCAGAAAATCGTATGAGTTTGACAGTTCGTTTTTAGAACTGTAAAGATGGGTGGTAGCCGGAATTCGGCTATTGAACATCACACCTGATCATTCGATGCACGCTCCGGGAGAAGCCGACATGCCCCTGAAGGTAGAATTCCAGTTCGATTTCGGCAGCCCCAACGCATATCTGGCGGAGGTTGCCATTCCGGGAATCGAGCGGCGTACCGGCGTGAAGTTCGAGTATGTCCCGGTTTTGCTCGGCGGCATCTACAAGGCGACCGGCAACATGTCGCCGTTCGACTCGCTTCGCGGCATCAAGAACAAGCCGGAATACCAGGCGCTCGAGACCCAGCGGTTCATCCGGCGCCACAACATCACGAAATTCCGCCAGAATCCGTTCTTTCCGGTCAACACGCTGATGCTGATGCGCGGTGCCGTCGCCGCCCAATTTGAAGGCGTATTCGAGCCCTATTTCCGTGCCGCCTACCATCATATGTGGGAAGAGCCGAAGAAGATGGACGACCTCGAAATCTTCCGGAATGCGTTTGTTTCGTCGGGAATCGATATCGACAGGTTGATCGCCCGCGCACAACAGGATGACGTCAAGAAGAGGCTGATCGATCTGACCAACGACGCGGTCAGCCGGGGAGCATTTGGCTCGCCGACTTTCTTCGTTGGAAAGGAAATGTTCTTCGGCAAGGACCAGCTTCGTGACGTGGAGGAGTCCATTGTCGAACAGGCCCGTCAGCCTGTTCCCAAGACGGCGTAGAACCGAGCCTCGAGGTCCGCGAATATCTTAATCCAGGGCCGGGCGATAAGCTAAGTTCGGCTCAGGCCCAGAATAACAAAGTACAGGGGAGTGCCATGCCTGGTCCGCTCAATGGTGTTCGTGTCCTCGACCTGACCGGCGTGGTGTCGGGCCCGTTCGCGACCATGTTTCTGGCGGACCAGGGCGCCGACGTGCTGAAGATCGAGCCGATCGGCGGCGATATTACGCGCCGCAGCCGGGCCACCATCGACAAGGACGGCGAGTTCTCCGCGCTGTTCATCTCTTCCAACCGCGGCAAGCGTTCGCTGTCGATCGACGTCAAGAGCACGGGTGGCCGTGAGGTGCTCACCAGGCTGGTCGCGCAGGCCGATGTGTTGGTGCAGAACTTCCGGCCCGGCACCATGGAGCGCCTCGGTCTAGGCGTGGAAGAATTGCGGCAGCGCCATCCGCGCCTGATCTACGTTTCGATCAGCGGCGTTGGTGATACCGGCCCGTATGTAAAGAAGCGCGTCTATGACCCGATCATTCAGGGCTTGTCGGGCTTCGCCGATATCCAGTCGCAGCCGATAACGAACCGTCCGCAAATGATCCGCACGATCGTATGCGACAAGACCACTGCAGTGTTCACTGCACAGGCGGTGGCGGCAGCGCTCTATGCCCGCGAGAAAACCGGGCAGGGCGATCATATCCAGGTCGCGATGCTGGATGCGATGATTTCCTACCTGTGGCCCGAAGGCATGATGCAATATACGGTTGTGGGGGCCGAGGCCGCCGCAGCCGATCCCAACGATCGGCCGGATCTCGTGTTCAAAACCAGTGATGGCTACATCACCGCCGGCACGATTTCGGATTCCGAATGGCAGGGTTTCTGCCGGGCATCCGGCGATCCCGAGCTTGCCAACGATCCACGCTTTGCGACGCCATCGGCGCGTTCGGTCAACGCCACCGCGCGCATCAACAAGATGGCTGAGTATATCAGCCAGCATACCACCGCGGAATGGCTGGACCGGCTGGACGCCGCCGACGTGCCTTGCGCGCCGATCCTGCGGCGGAGCGAAATCATCCACAATGAGCAGGTGGTGGCGCGCGGTATCATCGCGGAATTCGATCAGCCGAAAGTCGGCCGAGTGCGGCAGCCGAAGCCCGCGGCTCGCTTCGAAATCAATGAGGCGGTAATTGGTGGACCGGCGCCCCGGGTCGGCGAGCACTCGCGCGAGGTGTTGCGCGAACTGGGTTATGACGACAGCGCCATCGAGAAGATGATCGCCGAACGTGCCGTGCGTGTGGCCGTCTAGGTCAGGCTATCGCGATCGGCGAAGGGTTCTCAGATCTTCGCCGCTGCCGGCGTGATCGGTGCCACCGGGACATTCGCCGCGACCGCTCGCTGATAGGCCTCCCGCTTCTGGATGCGTTCAAGGTAGGGTTGCGCATTGTCGCAAATACCGACGCCGTAAGCGATAGCCCAATCGAGGCACGTCGTAAGCAGGATGTCGGCGCTGGTGAACCGGTCACCCATCAGGAATGTCCGCCCGTCTGCCAGGGCGACCTCCACGTGTCGTAACTGTTGCCGGAAATACTCACCCGCCTGCGCGACGACGTCGGGCGCAATTCCATAGATATGTCCCAGTGCGTCCGCGCGATGGCGGCGCATGACGTAAAGGCTGGTGGAATCGAGTTCGGCCACGATAAAGAAGCACCATTCGAGCCATGCGGCATACTCGCGCTGGGCTTGGGGGATCAGCGAGCGTTCCGGCGTCGAATAGGTTCGCGACAGATAGGCTACGATCGCGGCGCTTTCTCCGATGCAGAAGTCGCCGTCCTGCAGCAAGGGGATCTTCTGGCGGGGATTGAGCTTGGTGTATTCGGCCGTCTTGGTCTCGCCGGTCCGCGGCCCGATCGGCCTGATCTTGTAGGACAAGCCAAGCTCATGCATGGCCCAGTGCGGGCGAATGGTGCGGCTTGTCCCAACGCCCCATAGGGTTAGATCGGGTGCTGCGCTCATCACCATTTCTCCACGGACGGACGAAGATCGAGTTCATGGGTCCACCCGTCTCGGCTCTGCTGATGGGCGAACCAGTATGCCTCGGCGATGGAGGACGTCTTCGTCAGGCTATCCGGAGGAATCTCGCTTGCCTCGATCCCCTTTGCCGCTTTCATGCGCTGATGAATGGCTTCGCTATCCACGCCGGCGTCAATGATGAGATGGACGACGTGGATATTCTTCGGCCCCAGTTCGCGCGCCATGGCTTGGGCGACCGCGCGAAGGCCGAATTTTGCCGATGAAAATGCCGCAAAGCCCTGGCCGCCACGGACGCTGGCGGTTGCGCCGGTAAAGAAGATGGTGCCGCGCCCACGTGGCAGCATGACGCGAGCGGCCTCGCGTCCGACCAGGAATCCGGCGTAGCAGGCTAGTTCCCACGCCTTGAAGAACAGCTTTTCAGTGGTCTCCACGAGGGGCTTGTTGACATTCGATCCGGCATTGAAAAGGCAGACCTCGATCGGCCCGATATTGCTCTCGACGTCGGAAAAAAGCTTTTGAACTTCGGCTTCCTGACGAGCATCGACGCTGAAAGCGTGGATACGGTGACCCGCAGCGCTGAGTTCATCCACCAGTCCCTGGGATTTGGCTGCGTCACGCCGGCAGATACAAACCGTATAGCCGCCCTTGGCAAAACGTCGCGCGACGGCCGCACCGATCGCGTCGCCCGCGCCCACCAGTATTGCTACGCCGCGACTTTCCGCCATTCTCGCTTCCCCGTAAGTTCTTATTTGGGACTGATAGCTAACGCCAATCGGCTGAATTGTAAACGAACTTTCTGAACATCCTCAAAAATGGCAGCAACACTGCCTCTTCGCCGATTCGCACGGATCCGCGAAATAGCAATTGACGAGTTCTAAAAAAGAACGTTAAATCTGGATTGAGCTCGTGCGGCAAAAGGCGACGTTCGTTGTTCGGGAGGTTGGTGGTGGCGGGTCCGTCAGGGGCGATCGGTATCGATGAGATTGCTGCAGGGCTGCCTCGCCGCATCCACGAAGTCACGGCTGACCATGTCGCCGATGCCCCAGGCCGAATCGCCTTGATCGAAGACGGCTCCGCTTGGAGCTATCGTGAGCTGAATAGGCGAGTCACCGAGATTGCCGCCGTTCTTTCCTCGCTCGGGGTGCGAGCGGGCGATCGTATGGTTATTGTCAGCGAAAATTGCATTTCGCTGGCGGCCTTGCTGCTGGCGGCGAGCCGACTCGACGCCTGGGCGATCGTCGCCAATCCACGATTATCGGCGCGCGAACTAGACCAGATTCGCGATCATAGCGGCGCTCGTCGAATGTTCTTTACGTCGAGCGTCTCGAAAGAAGCTGCTGCCCATGCGTTGCGCCTTGGAGCGGAGAACCGGCAGTTGGGACCTCTGCAGGAGATCGGCGTTGCGCCGCTCGACGAAGGTGCAACCGTCGAACCGGTGGAAGCCGATCCGTCAAAACAAGTCGCGGTTCTGATCTACACCTCGGGAACGACCGGAACGCCGAAGGGGGTGATGCTCTCCCACGATAACCTGCTGATCAGCGCCAAGGCCACCGCGCATTTCCGCAACATGGATCATAATGACAAGATCTATCTGGTGCTGCCGATCTCGCATATCGTCGGCATCTCGCTCCTGACCATGACCTTGATGGTCGGCGGCACCGTGCGCTTGGCCAGCCGATACGATCCTGCCACGCTTGCCAAGGCACTGGTCGATGAAGGTATCACGATGCTTGATGGCGGGCCGGCCACCTATCAAGGCCTTCTCGAATACAAGAATGTCGCAGGTCTGAAGCAGGTTGACTGCGGCGTACTGCGTTTGATCGCCGTTTCTGGCTCATCCCTCGATCTCAATCTGAAAACTCGCGTAGAGAAGGAATTTGGTTTGCCTCTGCTGAACGGCTATGGGACCACCGAATGTTCGTTAGGGGTATCTGCCGTGCGCTTCGATGCGCCACGTTCCGATGATGCGGTCGGTGCGCTGCTGCCGGGAGTTGAAGCCCGCGTCAGAACGCTGGATGGTATACCGCTGTCAAAAGGCGAAGTTGGCGAGCTTCACGTGCGCGGACGCAACGTGATGCGCGGCTACTATCGTGCGCCAGACCTGACGGCGAAGGTGATGGATACCGAACGCTGGTTCAACACTGGCGATCTCGCGCGCTTCGAAGGCGATTGCCTCCACATTGTCGGCCGTAGCAAGGAAATGACCGGCGCGATCTCAGCCGAGATTGAGGCGATCCTCAATTCACATAAGGATGTGCAATCTGCCGTCGTTGGCCAAGCCCTCAACGGCAATGGGGTGATTGTCGCATTCGTGCAGCCGTTCCCAGGATCGCGCGTCAAGCCGACCGATCTGATGGATTCCGTCAAACCTCGACTCTCCTCCTATATTCGGCCGCCGAAAATCATTGTCGTCGACGTCCTACCGGGAAGCTCAACCGGCAAGATCCGCGAACATGAGCTCGCCCGCCGCTTTCGTCGCGACCAAGCTGCCGCCAAGCAGGCGGCGAAACTCCAACGACGAACTCACTTGACCTGACCGGGAGAAGACCTTTGCAAAAGAGAAACGCAACCGTGGCCGTGATCGGCGCCGGGGACTACATCGGCGGCGAGATCGCCAAAAAGTTTGCCTCAGAGGGCTTCACGGTGTTTGCCGGGCGCCGTAACGGGGCCAAACTTGAACCGCTCGTCAGGGAGATCGAGAAGGCCGGCGGCGAAATTCACGCGCGCTCGCTCGATGCCCGCAAGGAGGAGGAGATCATCTCGTTCCTTGGCGATGCCGACAAGCATGCGCCGCTTGAAGTCTGCATCTTCAACGTCGGCGCCAATGTCAACTTTCCGATTCTGGAAACCACCGAGCGCGTGTTTCGCAAGGTCTGGGAAATGGCCTGCTATTCTGGCTTCCTCGCCGGCCGCGAAGCAGCGCGACTGATGCTGCCCCGCGGCAAAGGCAATATCTTCTTCACTGGAGCGACGGCGAGTCTCCGTGGTGGATCCGGCTATGCCGCCTTTGCCAGTGCCAAGTTCGGCCTGCGAGCTGTCGCGCAGGCGGCGGCGCGTGAGTTGGGGCCCAGGAACATCCACGTCGCGCATCTCATCATTGATTCCGGCGTCGACACCGAGTGGGTGCGCCAGCGACGGATCGAGGCACTCGGTCCGAACGCGCTAGATAACCCCGATGCTTTGATGCCGCCATCATCAGTCGCGGAATCCTATTGGTTGCTCTATCAGCAGCCCAAGAGCGCCTGGACCTTCGAGCTGGAGATCCGTCCCTTCGGCGAGAAGTGGTAACGGGGCCTCGCACGATGGAGCTCGAACTTTCCAGCGAGGACGCAGCGTTTCGTGACGAGGTGCGCGCTTTCATTGC
The DNA here is from genome assembly GCF_036924675.1 of Bradyrhizobium sp. AZCC 1578. Lineage (NCBI taxonomy): Bacteria > Pseudomonadati > Pseudomonadota > Alphaproteobacteria > Hyphomicrobiales > Nitrobacteraceae > Bradyrhizobium > Bradyrhizobium sp. AZCC 1578. The sequence continues at coordinate 2,135,328 of NZ_JAZHRZ010000001.1, read as the reverse complement.
GGAGAACTATCCGCAGGAAATGCGCGTTCCAAATCCCGAGACCGATTTGACGAAGGAGCAGTCGCTGCTCTGGCACCGGATCCTCTACAAGAAGGGGTGGATTGCTCCGCTCTGGCCCAAGGAGTATGGCGGCCCAGGCTGGTCGATCACGCAGCGCTTCATCTTTGAACAGGAAACCTCACGCGCCGGGACGTTGCCGCCGCTCGCATTCAGCGTCACCATGGTCGGCCCGGTCATCTACACCTTCGGCAACGATGCGCAGAAGAAGAAGTTTCTGCCACGGATCCTCTCCGGGGACGACTGGTGGTGCCAGGGCTATTCGGAGCCGGGCTCAGGCTCCGACCTTGCGTCCGTTCGTACCAAGGCGGTGCGCGACGGCGACCACTACATCGTCAACGGCCACAAGACCTGGACGACGCTGGCCCAGCATGCCGACTGGATCTTCTGTCTGGTGCGCACCGATCCTTCGGCAAAGCCCCAGGCGGGTATCTCCTTCCTCTTGATCGACATGAAATCGCCCGGCGTCACCGTACGGCCCATCATCACCATCGACGGATCGCATGAAGTCAACGATGTGTTCCTCGAGGACGTGCGAGTGCCTGCGGAGAATCTGATCGGCGAGGAAAACAAGGGCTGGACCTACGCCAAATTCCTGTTGGGCAACGAGCGTACCAGCATGGCCGGGATCGGCCGGTCCACTCGGTATCTCGGGCGTCTGAAGCAGATTGTGAGAACCGAAGTTGGCGAGGACGATCCAGCGTTCGGGGAATTCATCAGGGAGATCGCGCGCGTTGAGCTTGATGTGCTGGCGCTGGAGGCGACCGAACTGCGCATCGTCGCGCAGATGTCGCGCGGCATCGATCCGGGGCCGGCCGCGTCGTTGTTCAAGATCAGGGGCACCGAGATATTCCAGCGCATCACCGATCTGACGCACCAGGCGATCGGCAATTACGGTCTGGCCATCCGTGAGCACCCGGTAAGCGCCAACCACTTCATGCCGGGACCCGACTATGGGCACACGGCGACTGAGAAATATCTGAACTCCCGAAAGCTCAGCATTTACGGGGGATCGAACGAAATTCAGCGCAACATCATCGCGAAAGCGGTGCTGGGTCTCTGACTGCGTCGCACGAGGCATCCGATGGACATTCAGTTGACGGAAGAACAGGAACTGCTCCGGTCCAGCATTCAACGCTTCCTGCGCGAGCAATACGATTTCGACGAGCGCCGCAAGATCGTCGCGACCGATGAAGGCTGGAGCCGCAGGCACTGGAAATCCTTTGCCGAACTGGGGCTCTGCGCCGCGCCGTTCCAGGAGAGCTCCGGCGGCCTTGGTGGCGGCTCGCTTGCGACGATGATCGTGATGCAGGAGTTCGGCCGCAACCTCGTCGTCGAGCCCTATTTTGAGACGGTTGTCCTCGCCGGTGGCCTGATCGAGGACGCCGGCTCGCCCGAGCAGCGCCAGGCGTTCCTGCCGAAGATCATGGAGGGCGAGGCGATCTGGGCCTTGGCGTGGGCGGAGGGACGGTCACGTTATGATTTCCACAACGTCACCACCACGGCACGCCGCCAAGGGGACAAGTTTGTTCTGAGCGGAACCAAAGCCGCGGTAGTCGGTGCGCCATGGGCCGACAAGCTGATCGTTTCGGCGCGCACCTCGGGCCAGCAACGCGATCGCGACGGCGTCAGTCTGTTTGTCGTAGATCGCCATGCGGCCAATCTTCACCTGCAGAGCTTCAAGACCATCGACGGCCGGCGCGCCGCTGAACTCACGCTGATGAAAGTCGAGGTGCCGGCCAGCCAGATGCTGGGCAGCGAAGGCGAGGGCGTCGCGGCCCTGGAGGCGGCTCGCGATCGCGCCATCGCGGCCCTTTGCGCGGAAGCCGTCGGCGCCATGACGGAGCTGAACTCGGCGACGCTCGAATACAGCAAGACGCGCAAGCAGTTCGGGGTTGCGCTGGGAACGTTTCAGGTGCTGCAGCACCGCATGGTCGACATGTTCATCGCGCTTGAGGAATCGATTTCGCTCACTCAGCATTTGAATCTGACCCTGGCGTCGAAGGAACCGAACGGATCGAAACTGGCGTCCGGCGCCAAGACCAAGGTCGGCTACGCCGCACGCTTTGTCGCAGAGCAGGCCGTGCAACTGCACGGCGGCATGGGCATGAGCGACGAGTTGAACGTCGGCCACTACTTCAAGCGAATAAGCTCCATCAACGTCCAGTTCGGCGATCCCGCCTATCATCTGATGCGGTACGCGCAGCAAAGCTGAATCCCTCCAACACAGCTAGTCGACTTCCGCACTCCGACCAGAGGTAAACAATGACCGAAGCCGTAATCGTCTCGACCGCTCGCACCCCAATTGGCAAGGCGTACAAGGGCGCTCTCAACAATACCGAAGGCGCGACCTTGCTCGGCCATGCCATCTCTTCGGCGCTGTCGCGCGCGAAGCTCGAGGGCGCCGAAGTCGAGGATGTCGTGATGGGTTGCGCCATGCAGCAGGGCACCACGGGTACCAACATTGCGCGCAAGGCGCTGCTGCGGGCCGGACTTCCGGTGAGCGTGGCCGGAACGACCATCGATCGCCAATGCGCGTCCGGCCTTCAGGCGATTGCGCTGGCTGCGCGCTCGGTCATTTTCGATGGCGTGGAGGTTGCCATCGGCGGCGGCGGTGAATCCATCAGCCTGGTCCAGAACAACCAGATGAACAATTTTCATGCCGTCGATCCTGAACTTCTCGCGATGAAGGGAGACGCCTACATCGCAATGCTGGATACCGCCGAGATCGTTGCGAAACGTTACAATATCTCGCGCGAACGTCAGGACGAATACAGCCTCGAGAGCCAGCGCCGGACGGCGGCCGCGCAGCAGGGCGGCCGGTTCAGCGACGAACTCGCACCGATCAAGACGACCATGGCGGTGACTGACAAGGCGAGCGGCGCCGTGTCATATCAGCAGGTGACGCTGTCGGCCGACGAGGGGCCGCGTCCCGATACCACGGCCGAGGGTCTTGCCGGCGTCAAGCCGGCCAAGGGGCCGGGCTTCACTGTTACCGGCGGCAATGCCAGTCAGCTTTCGGATGGCGCCAGCGCGGCTGTCATCATGAGCGACAAGCTCGCGGCGCAGAAGGGTCTGAAGCCGCTGGGCATCTTCCGTGGCTTTGTCAGCGCCGGGTGTGAACCGGACGAGATGGGTGTCGGCCCCGGTCTATGCCGTGCCCCGGCTGCTCAAACGCCACGGCCTCAAGGTCGATGATATCGATCTCTGGGAGTTGAACGAGGCGTTCGCGGTGCAGGTGATCTATTGCCGCGACAAGCTTGGGATCGATCCCGAAAGGCTCAACGTCAACGGGGGCTCGATTGCGGTTGGCCATCCCTACGGCATGACCGGCGCGCGGCTGACTGGCCACGCTATGATCGAGGGTCGCCGGCGCAAGGCGAAATACGCCGTTGTTACGATGTGCGTCGGCGGCGGCATGGGCGCCGCAGGCCTCCTCGAAATTGTCCACTGACGACCAACAAACCGGCTAGACCAGAGATCTGTAAAAACACATCGGAGGCACGCGTGAAGACAGCAATTACCGAGATGTTCGGCATCGAACATCCGATCATCCAGGGCGGAATGCACTATGTCGGGTTTGCCGAGCTGGCGGCCGCAGTGTCGAACGCCGGCGGACTCGGAATCATCACCGGTCTGACGCAAAGGACGCCGGAACTGTTGGCCAAAGAAATCGCGCGCTGCCGCGACATGACCGACAAGCCGTTCGGCGTGAACCTGACCTTCCTGCCGAGTTTCACTGCGCCGCCTTATCCAGAGTACATCGCTGCGATCAAGGAAGGTGGCGTCAGGGCAGTGGAAACCGCGGGCCGCAGCCCCGAGCAGTACATGCCGGCGCTGAAGGCGGCCGGCATCAAGGTGATCCATAAATGCACCTCGGTGCGGCATTCGCTCAAGGCCGAGAAGATCGGCTGCGACGCTGTCAGCGTTGATGGCTTCGAATGCGGCGGCCATCCCGGCGAGGACGACATCCCGAACATGATCCTGCTGCCGCGTGCGGCGGACGAGCTGAAGATTCCGTTTGTGGCGTCGGGCGGCATGGCCGACGCGCGGAGCCTCGTCGCGGCGCTGTCGATGGGGGCCGCCGGCATGAACATGGGCACCCGCTTCATCGCCACGAAGGAAGCGCCAGTCCACGACAATGTAAAGCAGGCCTTGGTCAAGGCGACCGAACTCGACACCGTGCTGGTCATGCGCGCGCTGCGCAATACGGAGCGTGTCTTGAAGAACAAGGGCGTCGACGAGCTGCTCGAGATCGAGCGCGAAAGGGGCGCAAGCCTGAAGATCGACGACATCCACGAGCAGGTGGCGGGCGTCTATCCGAGGATAATGATCGATGGTGACATGGACGCTGGCGCCTGGAGCTGCGGCATGGTCGTCGGACTCATCAACGACATTCCGACGGTGAAGGAGTTGATCGACCGTATCATGGCAGATGCCGAGCGGTTGATCAGGGAACGGCTTACGGGATTCCTCGACGCCGACAGCAAGGAAGCCTTAATGGTCGCCTGAAGCCTAGCAACGGGAACCAGGGCGGATGGCAGAAGATCGGATCGAGCTCGACACCGGCACAGGTGAGTTGCTGTGTGAAATCCGCCATCGCGTCGCGCTCATCACGCTGAACCGGCCCGAGGCCCGCAATGCCTTGTCCGACCAACTGACCCCTGCGCTGCGGCGCATGATAAGGCAGTGCGGCGATGATTCCGGCGTCGGCGCACTGCTCATCACGGGCGCTGGAGCCGCCTTTTGCGCCGGCGGCGACGTCAAGGGTATGGGGAGCAATTCTGCGAAGGCCGATACGCCGATCCATGAGCGGATCGCCGACTTGCGCATCAAGCAGCGCACCCTCACGGGTGCGTTGGTGGGACTGCGAAAGCCGACGCTCGCGGCGCTTCCCGGGCCTGCCGCGGGGGCAGGGCTTGCGCTCGCACTCGCCTGCGACATTCGAATCGCCGCTGAATCGGCTGTGATGACCACGGGATATGCCCGAATCGGGCTGACGGGGGACTACGGCATCGCCTGGCTGCTGACGCGGCTGGTGGGAACGTCCCGGGCACGCGAGTTGATGTTTCTGTCCGAACGGATCGACGCACGCCGCTGCGAGACCCTGGGACTCGTCAACCGGGTGGTGGCCGACGCCGAGCTTCGCGATGTCGCATTTGCGCTTGCAAGGTCCTTGGCCGAGGGCCCCTCGCAAGCGTTCGCCGGCATGAAGGACAACCTTGACCATGCCTTGGCCACGGACCTTCTGGATTCGATGGACCAGGAAGCGGCATACATGGTCCGCTCTGCGCGAACGACGGATCACAAGGAAGCGGTCCGCGCCTTCATCGAGAAGCGCAAACCCGTATTCGCCGGGAACTAGTGTGCGTTCAATCTGAAGGTCCGCATCGCTGACCGGCTTTTCCTAGTAGAGGCGCAGATCAAAAAGCCATTCTGAGGAATTCGGTTGTTATATATGATGATAATCATCTAATGTGGCTCTCTATCTTAGTTCATCCGGGAGCATGCGATGCGTTATCCGAAAGACCATGGGCAGCAGACCCGCAGGCGGATCGTCGAAAATGCTTCCTACGGCCTGCGTCAGAACGGCGCCGACGGCCTGAGTGTGGTCGACCTGATGAAGCTCGCTGACCTGACGCATGGCAGCTTCTACGCCTACTTCAAGTCACGTGACGCTTTGGTCGTTGAAGCGATCGCTTTGGCCATGGATCAAACCATCGCCCATTGGCTGGATCTCACGCAGGGATTGCCTCCCGAGAAAGGATACGACGCAGTCGTCGAGTCCTATCTGAGCCCTCGCCATCGCAATAATCCGGCTCGCGGTTGTGCGCTTCCGGCTTTAGCCGCGGATATCGGACGGTCAGGCCCGGAGGCGCGGCGTACCTTTGCAGGCAGGCTCGAGAAAATGATCGATGTCATCGCCCGTTTGATCCCGAGAGGATCGTCATCGGATGCGCGGCAGGCCGCAGCCGGCGCAATTGCGACCATGGTCGGCTCCATCGTGCTCGCGCGTGCGGCCGGCGACAGGCGGCTGTCTGACGCTCTTCTGGAGGCCGGTCGGCAGGCCTTGCGCAATCAGGACGCTAATGTCTTTCCGAGTCCATAAGCCTCCGGTGCCCATAACTTGCAAAATGCAAGTTATGGTCTATGCTGCCGTCAAATGCTCATTTGGCTTGGGAGGTGCGCCTTGAAACTAGCTACCTATCGATCCGCAGGTCAAAATAGGCTCGCGCTCGTCCAAGCCGGCGGCCGCTTGTTGTTTGATCTCGCTGCCGCCTCGCAGCGGGCTGGTAAGCAAAATCCAGCATTCAACTCGATGCTTGACCTTGTGGATTATGGCGACGCCGCGCTGGACGAAGCATCCAACCTTTTCGACCGCTATAGGAAAGATCAGGACTTATGGTCTGCGGTTGCGGAATCCGAACTTCTTGCCCCGTTGCCGGAGCCGCGCCAGATGCGCGACGGCATGTCGTTCCCGGTGCATATCGTTCAAGGCCCGATCGGGCATCTCAAACTAAAGGCGCGGAAGGCAGGCGATACGGCTGAGCTCGCACGTCTGCAGGCTGCGCCGCTGCCCGAGCTGCCCGAGGTGTATCGCAAGCAACCAATCTACTACATTACCAACCGATTTAGCGTGAAGGGCCCCAACACGACGGTCAAATGGCCGCGTTACAGCCAGGTCATGGACTACGAATTGGAATTCGGAATCGTCACCAAGAACAGGGGCGCGAACATTCCGGCAGCGAAGGCGCGCGACCACATATTCGGCTACACGATCTTCAACGATTTTTCCGCGCGCGATGCCCAGCGGGTGGAGATGGAAGGCCGATTGGGACCCGCCAAAGGCAAGAGCTTCGATGGCGGCAACGTGCTTGGGCCCTGGATCGTGACACCCGACGAAATCGGCGACCCCTACAACCTCAAGATGGAAGCCCGCGTCAACGGCGAGGTTCGTTCGCAGGGCACGAGTGAAGGCATGCTGTTTTCGTTCGAGGAAATCATCGCCCACATTACCCGGGATGAAACGTTGATGCCCGGTGAGTTCATCGGCTCCGGTACCGTGGGCAATGGCTGCGGCCTCGAGCTTGGCTGGTATCTCGAGCACGGGGATAGCATCGAGCTCGAGGTCGAGAAGATCGGGGTCTTGAAAAATCGGGTCGAGCGTCAAAATATCTAACGAAACGATGGATTGCAAAATGCAAGCCATGGTGTAACCTGCATTTCGCAGATCAAACGATGCGGTCGCAAGAGCCGCCGGCAAACAGGAGGCAGCTTTGTCCGAGGATGCATTGGTGACGCGTGAGCAGCGCGGCAATATCTCCGTTTTGACCATGGTTTATCGGCCGCACAACCTGCTCGGCCCCAAACTCCTCAACGCGATTGTGGATCAGGTGGGGGCAGCGCAGAAGGCAGGCAGCCGCGCCATCGTCATCCGTAGCGGACTGCGGCATTTCTCCGCCGGCGCCGATCTGGATATCTTCGAGAAGCGGGTAGAGGCAGGCAGCGGAGATCAGGCCGGTGAAAATCGGCAGCTGAACGGCGTCGAATTCCTGCGCTTCATGGAGCTGCTGCCAATCCCGCTAATCGCCAGTGTTCACGGCGTTTGCCTGGGGGGCGGCCTCGAGCTTGCGCTATCGTGCGATTACATCATCGCGGCCTCTTCGGCGAAGATCGGCTCGGTCGAGGCGACGCTTGGGCTGCATCCCTTGCTGGGAGGAATCCAGCGTCAGGTGCAGCGGATTGGTGCCCAGCGCGCCAAGGAAATGTCGATGCTGGCGCGACGCTATGATGCGTCGACGCTGGAGAAGTGGGGATTGATCAATCTCACAGTTCCGGAAGAGTCGCTGGAGACGGCGACGATGGCAATCGCGGAGGAGTTTGCGCAGGGACCGACGGTGGCGCATGCCGCGACCAAGGAACTCGCGCATATCGCGGTCAACCAGGGCGTGGTGGCCGCGGACGAGGCGATGGCAAGAGTACAGGCGCCGATCTGGGCGTCGGAAGATCTCAAGACCGGTCTCACGTCATTCCGCAAGAACGGCCCGGGTCTTGCAAAGTTCGCGGGGCGCTAACATGAGTGGCCCCTTGAGTGGAATCCGTGTCGTCGATTTCTCCCGCGTGCTGGCTGGTCCGCTGTGCGCGCGGACGCTGCAGGATCTTGGTGCCGAGGTCATCAAGATCGAACCGCCAAGCCCCGACGTTTCCCGGTTTGCATTTCCATCGACCGACGGCATGTCGGGCTATTACGCCCAGCAAAATGCCGGAAAACGCAATGTCAGCATCAATCTCAATATGCCGGGCGCCTATGAGTTGGTGCTGAAACTCTGCGACACCGCCGATATCGTCGTCGAAAATTTCCGTGCCGGGACTCTGGCTTTCTTCGGCCTTGACTACGAGACACTGTCCAAACGCAACCCGCGCCTGATCTACGCGTCGATAACCGGCTATGGCCAGGGCGGTCCGTGGCGCAGCCGGATGGCGTATGCACCAACGGTGCAGGCCGAGGCCGGCTTTACCGACAACAGCGTTCGTCACTACGGCGACACGCTGGCGGAGCCGCGTACCGACAGCCTGTCGCATGCAGACGTCTATGCCGGATTGCAGACCGTGATTGCGATTCTCGCAGCGCTCAACAGCCGCCAGAAGACGGGGCAGGGCCAGTATATCGACGTTGCAATGGCGGCGACGCTGCTCGCCGTCAATGAACGAGCGCATGTCGATCTCTCCGACGACGATATCGGGGCGGAGCCCGCGATACTAGGGGCCACCGATTGCCCATTTTTCACGGGACCGCAAGGCGAGCACTTCACGGTTGCGACCAGTATCATCGGCAGCCTGACCTTTCCGTCGTGGCTGCGCGCCATGCGCCGCGTCGATCTGATGGACGATCCCCGGTTCTCCACTGCTGCCGCGCGCCGCTCGAATTTCGGCGTGCTGCACCAGATCATCCAGTCCTGGATCCTGACCTTTCCGGATATGGCGACCCTCGACGCCCAGTTCGACGAGGCCAAGATCGCCATGGGCGAGATCCGTTCGATCAAGGAGCTCACGGCCTCGGAATGGAGCGATTACTGGGGCGCCGTGCAACACGTTCCTGACCGCAGCGGTGGCGAGTATCGACTGCCGGGTCGGCCGTGGCGCTTTTCGGCCGAAGAGTTGACACCGATCGGGGCACCCGCTTTCCAAGGCGAGCATAATTTCGCGGTCTTCAGCGAGCTCGGAGTCAGCGAGGCGGAATTGAAACGCTTAAGCGAAGCGGGCGTGCTTGTTTCGCATCGGCGTGCGCTGCAGCCCGAGATCGTTGCCAAGCCCGAAGCCGAGCCGGGGCAGGCCGCCTGATCAGCCAAACGCCGAAGGGCGCACGGGACATACACGAATCCCGCTCAATATGGTATGAGCTGAATTCGGAGTTGAAAGAGCTATGTCCAGTGTGAAGCGAAGCCGTCTTGCCAACAAGGAATGTTCCATGGCGCGCGCCATGGAAGTTGTCGGCGACCGCTGGTCCATCCTGATCCTGCGCGAGGCCTATTACGGCGTGAAGCGCTTCGACGAATTCGAATACTATATCGGGATCGCTCCCAACATCTTGAGCACCCGGCTGAAGAAGTTCGTCGAGGCCGGCGTCATGACACGGGTGCCGCTACCCGAACACGCCGGCCGATATGAGTACGTTCTGACCGAGAAGGGACGTGATTTCTTTCCGGCCTATCTCGCACTGAAGAAATGGGGCGACGACTGGCTGGCGGAGCCGGCCGGACCGCAGGTCGTGTTCCGCGACCGCGCCGCCGGGCGCCCGATCGAGTTTCCGGAATTGCGGACAACGAGCGGCAAGCCGTTGCGGCTTGAGGATGTCGAGATCGTCGCCGGCGCAGGTGCTGTTCCGTTCAATCGCAAGCGATTTGGCGGCGATATCGCCGATCGTGCAGCGGCCGGTGCGAAGGCTCCCGCCTCACGACGAAAGCGCAAGTAGCGCTCGCCTGATCTCGACCCGGATCAGATTCGCGCGGTAGTCGGCCGATGCGTAGCGGTCCGAGAGGCACTCTGTGGCCTCACTCAGCAATTTTGCCGCTTGGTCGATATTGTCCCGCGAAAGCGTCTTGCCGGTCAGGAAATCGGCGGCGTGGTGGTCGGCGAACGCGTGGTTCGCTGCACCCGTAATGCCGATGGAAATCTCGACGACGACATCGTCCTGCAGCCGCACGCCGACCGCGATTCCCACGACGGCAAAGCCGCTCGCGGGGTGCCGGATCTTTCGGTAGATGAAGCGCGTACCGGGCTTCGGCCGCGGGATATGGATGCTGGCGAGAATTTCGTCCGGTTCCAGGACGGTAGAAAAGATATCGACGAAGAAGTCCCGTGCCGCCACCCTTCTCAGGCCATTCGGGCCTGCGATCTCGACCTCTGCCTGCAACGCCACCACAACCGCCGGCCAGTCAGCCGCGGGATCGGCGTTCGCGAGCGAGCCGCCGATCGTGCCGCGGTTACGTACCTGGGGATCGGCAATGAGGCTGGCCGCCTGGCGAAAAACCGGCAGCTCCTTGTTCAGCGGCTCGGAAGCAAAGAGTTCGGTATGCGTCGTCAGTGCGCCGATCCTGATGCCGGTCTCGCTGATCTCGATTCCCTTGAGCTCGGCGAGGCCTCCAATATCGATCAGGAGCGCGGGCGATGCCAGCCGCAGCTTCAGCGCCGGCAGCAAGGTATGGCCACCGGCCAAAAGCTTCGTTCCGTCGGGATCGTCGCGCAACAGATCGATCGCCTGGGCGAGCGAAGACGCGCGGACATAATCGAAGGCTGTGGGGATCATTGGGAGGCTCCCGCGCGTGCCTTTTGTACCGCCGTCCAGATTCGGGGTGGCATCAGCGGCATGTCGAGATGGGTGATACCGAACGGTGACAAGGCATCGAGCACGGCGTGAACCATGCAGGGTGGGGCGGCGATAGAGCCGCTCTCGCCGATACCCTTGACGCCGATCGGATTGGTCGGCGACGGCGTTTCCTGGAACAGCGATCGGATATTCGGCACATGCTCGGCGCGCGGAACGGCATAGTCGAGCAGCGAGCCGGTCAGAAGTTGCCCATTGTCGGGATCGTAGCTGACCTCTTCATAGAGCGCCTGCGCGATGCCCTGCACGACGCCGCCATGGATCTGGCCGGCCGCGAGGCGAGGGTTGATCAGCGTGCCGACGTCGTCGACGGCGACATAGTCGAGAATGTCGACGATCCCGGTCTCCGGATCGACTTCGACATAAGCGAGGTGGATGCCTGACGGCGAACCCATGCCGGTCGGATCATAAAACACCGTCTCATCCAGGCCCGGTGCGACGTCATCCGGCAGTTTGTGCCCGAGATAAGCCATGCGGGCGACCTTGGAGAAGGTAACCGGCGCAATATCGGTGCCGGGCACGCTGAACGCGCCCGCCGAATAGGAAACATCCTTCTCGTCCACTTCCAGCATGCCTGCTGCAATCTTCTTGGCCTTGGCCACAATGCGCTGCGACGACACGTGCACGCTGGATCCGCCGACAGCCATCGAACGGGAATTGAAGGTACCGTGGCCGGCCTGCACCTGGCGGGTGTTGCCTTGCACGATGTCGATGTTTTCAATCGGAATCTGCAGCACGTCAGCGGCGATCTGCGACAACGACGTGATATGGCCTTGACCCTGGCTCATCGAGCCCGAATAGATCGTGGCCCGTCCGCTGGAATCGATGCTGACCCGTGCGCTTTCCCATCCGCCGCGGTCAAATCCGCCTGGGGCCAGCCGACGCGAAGGTGCCATGCCGCACATATGTGTATAGGCGGCGACGCCAATGCCGCGATAGATGCCGCTGCCGCGCAGGGCTTCGCATTCGCTGCGGCGTCCGTCATAGTCGAAAGCCGCAAGCGCCTTGTCGAGAAGTCCCTGATAGTTGCCGCTGTCATACATCACCCCCATGCTGCCGTAGGGCCGATAGGGAAATTCCGCCGGTTGAACGAAATTCTTCCGCCGCACCTCGATCTGGTCGAGTTTGAGATGGCGCGCCACCGCGTCGATCGCGCGCTCGGCGATGTAAGCGCCCTCGGTCCGGCCATAACCGCGATAGGCATCAACCGGTACGGTATTGGTGACGACGACGCGAGAAATGGCTTCGTAATTGTCGATCTTGTAGGTGCCAGTGCCGAAATTGATGGTGTTTACCGTTGGACCGCCGCTCGCCATGTTGGAGAGATAGGCGCCGACATTGCCGAGCGTTGCCACCTTAAGGCCGAGGATGGTGCCATCGTTCTTGAAAGCGATTTCAATGTTCTCGGTATGAGCACGACCATGGCTGGTCGATTGATGACTTTCGGAGCGGCTTTCCCACCATTTGACCGGTGCGTTGAGTTCGCGCGCCAGATAGGGGCAGAGCAGGTCCTCCGGATACAGATGCATCTTGGCGCCGAAGCCGCCCCCGATATCAGGCGCAACCACCCGCAATTGATGCTCGGGAATGCCGACCGTCTCGGCGATCCAACGCCGGTGCATGTGGGGGACTTGGCTGCCGATATAGACTGTCAGTGTGCCGTCCGGCTCTGGCGAGGCAACGATCGCGCGCGTTTCCATGCAGGTCGGGATCAGTCGGTTGTTGACGACGCGTAGTCCGATGACCTGATCGGCTTCGCGGGCGGCTTGCTGGTAGTCGCCTCCGCGCACCTTGTAGATCGTGGTGATGTTGCCGGGAACGTTGTCATGGAGTTGCGTCGCGTCTTCACGGATCGCGGCCTCTTCGTCGGTCACCGCGGGCAGCACCTCGTAATCGACCTCGATCAGACCGATCGCGTCGTAGGCTTCGGCCAGCGTTTCCGCCACCACCAGCGCCACGCACTCGCCGACAAAGCGAACGCGATCGGTCGCGAGAACGGGACGGAACGGCACCTTGCTGCCGGGGATGATCCAGTTCGGCACGATCGGGCCCATTTTGCCCTCGAGCACCTTGCCGGACAGGACGAGGCGAACGCCCGGTGAGATTTTGGCGGCGGACAGGTCGACGCTTCTGATCTCGGCGTGGGCGTGCGGTGACCGCAGTACCGCCATATGCAGCATACCTGGCAACCTGACATCATCGACGTAGCGGCCCTTGCCGACGAGTAGTTTGAAATCCTCGCGTCGCCTGAGCGGCTGGCCGATGTGGCGGATAGCGGTCGTGTCGTTCATGGCTGGTCGCCCTTCGATGCGAGACTTTCGACGGCGCGGACGATGTTGTGATAGCCGGTGCAGCGGCAGATGTTGCCGGCAAGGCCGCGGCGGATGTCGGCCTCGCTCGGATCGGGCTTATCCTTCAATAGCTGGCGGACGCTCATCACCATGCCTGGCGTGCAGAAGCCGCATTGCAGGGCGTGATGCTCGTGGAATGCTGCCTGAACAGGACTGAGTTCGGCGCCTATATCGGTCACGCCCTCGATCGTCGTTATCGACGCACCGTCTGCCATAACGGCCAGCACGGTGCACGACTTCACCGCTTGTCCGTCGATCTCCACGGTGCAGGCGCCGCACTGTGAAGTATCGCAGCCGACATGCGTGCCGGTGAGGCCAAGGTCCTCCCTGATCAGATGGACCAGCAACCTTCGCGCCTCGACGGCGACGGTCTTGCGCGTGCCGTTGATCTCCAGCGTCACGACGTGACGGTTGTCGGGCTTGGGCATGCATCCTCCTGATTGCGGCAGGTTTGGCCGTCCCCTTTTTCTTTACTCGTAGTTACTCTAATAATAAGAGTGACTGGCGGCAAGCGATTTTTTTGGAGCCGGAGACGAGTACTTGGATCCCACTGCCGCTCCTATTACTCTGGTAATAAGAGTTGTTTGGAGTCGACGTGGATGCGCTCGAAGAGCTTTGAGGGAATGGCCTGCTCGATTGCCGGCGTGCTCGACGCGGTCGGTGACCGCTGGGCCATTCTGATCCTGCGCGATCTGTCGCTCGGGTTGAGCAAATACGAGGATCTGAGGAAGTCGACCGGCGTTACTCACGCCACGCTGTCCGACCGGCTCAAGCATTTAGAGCAAAACGAACTCATCGAACGGCGGCTGTATCAGACCGGGCCCGATCGTTACGAGTACCTCCTTACCCGCAAGGGCAGGGAAGTCCTCCTGGTCATCCAGGCGCTTGCTCAGGTGGGGGACAAGTGGGCGATCACGGGAAATGCCGGGCCGCCGCTCAAATTCATCAATAAGAACAGTGGCCGTCCGGTGAAGCTCGCGCTTGTCGATGACAAGTCGGGAGAATTGGTACGCTTACGGGACGTCCGGCCGCAGGCTGGCCCAGGCGCCGACGACCTGGTGAGGTGGCGACTGGCCAAGTTCGACCAAGGATGATTTCGGTTTGTCGCTAACCAGCGCCCGGCTTCAACGCGTACAGGCCAAGAGCAGCCAGCGAAAAGATCGTCAATACGACGCCTAGCGCGAACATGGCTTCATGCGACACGGTGGCGGCCAGCCATACACCGACCGCGGCGTTCAATATTTGCCAGAAACCGAGCAGTGCTGAAGCTTCTGACGCCACGCGGCTTCAGAGCCAGTCAGCAGACAAGACTAGGCGGCAGTGCCGCTAATCACACGTGAATAGCGCTATCTCGATTTTTTGATCTAGCGCAGCGCGCGGGTTACGGTGACCATATTGGAACTGACCTCCGTCACGAGCCACAAAATAAAAGGCCAGGCGAACATCGACATCTGCCCCTAGGGAGGGACACCAATGGACTATCGCCTCTTGAAGGCTGCGGGTTCGTTACTGGCCGTCAGTCTGCTCGGCGCAGCGACCGCGACCGGCGCGATCGCCCAGAAGGCTTATGACGCTGGCGCGAGCGATACCGAAATCAAAATCGGCAACATCATGCCATACAGCGGACCGGCGTCCGCCTACTCCGTGATCGGCAAGACGTTCTCCGCATATTTCAAAATGGTAAACGAACAGGGCGGCATCAACGGCCGCAAAGTCAACTTCATCAGCTACGACGACGGCTACAGTCCACCGAAAACCGTCGAGCAGACGCGCAAGCTCGTCGAGAACGACGAAGTGCTGTTGCTGTTTGGCATACTCGGAACGCCGGGCAACTCCGCGATCCACAAGTACGTCAACACGAAGAAGATCCCGCACCTCTTCCTCGCGACGGGCGCTTCGAAGTGGGTTGATCCGCAGAACTTTCCCTGGACGATTGCCTTCATTCCCAACTACCAGAACGAAGCCCGCATCTACGCGCAATACATCATGAAGAACCATCCGAACGCGAAGATCGGCATTCTTTATCAGAACGATGACTTCGGCAAAGACTACCTCATCGGCTTGCGCGACGGTCTGGGGGCCAAGGCCTCGATGATCGTATCGGAGGCTCCATTCGAGGTGACCGCGCCGACGGTCGATTCCCAGATCGTTCAGATCAAATCCGCGAATGCCGATGTTCTGCTGACGATCGCAACGCCGAAATTTGCGGCGCAGAGCATCAGGAAAGTCGCCGAGGTGGGATGGAGACCCGTTCACATCGTTAGCAACGTTTCGTCGTCGGTGAACAGCGTGATGAAGCCGGCCGGCTTCGAAAACGCTCTGGGTGTGTTGAGTGCCGTTTATCTCAAAGACGCAAACGATCCGAAGTGGAAGAACGACCCCGGCATGAACGAGTGGTCGGGCTTCATGGACAAGTATTTTCCTGAGGGCGACAAAGGCGACGGCTTCACGGTGTACGGCTACGCCGTCGGAAAAACCATGGTCGAAGTACTCAAAAAGTGCGGCGACAATCTCACCCGCGAGAACGTGCTCAAGCAGGCGACCAGTCTCGATATCGAGGTCGGACCGTTACTTCCCGGCATCCGCCTTAAAAGCAGCCCGACCGACTACAACTTGATCAAACAGCTTCAGATGCAGCGATTCCAGGGTGGCAGCTGGGAACTGTTCGGGCCGCTCCTCAGCTCCGAACGCAGCTGACTCGCTCTTCTGTTCAGACAACGAAGACCTTTGCACCGTACAGGCCTTCCCTCTGCAGGCTCCTCGACCGGCTCCCTTCAACGCCGCGCTCGCACGCTCTTGTTCAAGCGTTACGTCAGATGCGCCTTCAGGGCGGGCCATCCCGAAGGAAGGGGCAGAACAACAGCGTCCGCTACCCGACTCGAAGCTGATCAAGGTCGAAATACGACCGCATCTTCCTTCCGAAGGCAGCACGCGTGCCGCTCCAGCCGCTCTGATGGCCGCTTGTTCCCTGTCCCGAGCTAGTCAAGATGCGGCTTCAGCGCGTACAGGCCAAGAGCAGCCAGCGAAAAGATCGTCAACACCGCGCCTAGCGCAAACATTGCTTCATGCGACAGGGTAGCGGCCAACCATACGCCGGCCGCGGCGTTCATCATTTGCCAGAAACCGAGCAGCGCTGAAGCCGCGCCGGCTTTCTCGCCGAACGGAGAGAGCGCCTGCGCGGTGCCGAGCGGACTGACAATGGCCATACCAAAGAGGAACACGCACATCGCGCACAGAAATGGCAAGAAAGTTGGGCTGAACAGCGAGACGAGCAAGATCGCCACGCTGCCCGTGGCCGTTGTCAACAAACCGGCGCGGATCGAGAGTTCGAGACCGTAGCGTGATGCAAATTTCGTCGCCATCATGCCGGCAACGAATACGATCAGGACGGTGCCGGCGAAGAACAGACCGAGCTGGATCGGGGTGAATTGAAGTGCTTCGATGAATAAGCGGGGAGCAGCCGAAAACGTCGAGAACAAGCCGCCTATGGTCAGGCTGACGGTTGCTGCGGGGACCGCGAAACGGCGATCGCCGATCAGACTGAGATAGGTTCTGGTGATGGCGACCGGATCGAGCGGAATTCGGATCGAGTTGTGGGTTTCGCCAAGCACGATGCCATGGGCAATGGCACCAATCACCGCAAAAATGGCGACGAGGGCGAACTCGGAGCGCCAACCAAAGATGTGATCGAGCGCGCCGCCAAGCAGCGGTGAGAAGCCAGGAGCGACCGACATCGCAATCATGATGAGCGCCATCGTGCGTGCCAGCGCCGCGCCACTGAACAAGTCGCGGGCGATGGCACGCGATAGTACCGATGTCGCGCAAGCGCCCGAAGCTTGCAAGACGCGGCCGATCAGAAGATTCGGCAGGTCGCTTGCCAAGCCGCACCAGACGCTGCCTGCGAAAAACACCGCAAAGCCGACCAAAACTGGCCAGCGCCTTCCGTAGCGATCTGAAAGCGGTCCGACCAGGAGCTGACCGAATGCGAACGCCGCAAGATAAACTGTGATGGCGGACGTGACTGCCGCGCTTGTGACATTCAACGATGCCGCCATTTGTGGCAGCGACGGTAGCAGGATGTTGGTCGAGAGTGTTCCCATTGACGCCAGAGCGGCAAGTACTGCGATCTGCAAGGCGCCGGAAACGGGGGCGCGTGGCGGTGCAGTCGCGACCGCTTCGCTCTGGTCGGCCATGAGAACTTTCGTCACGTTGAGCTACCAGCTTCTGGGTGCGCTACAAGACGTCGGGCGACACCACTCGTGCCGCTCGCCGAGGATGTTCCGCCTGGTCGCCCTCAGCGGACAAGGCGCTCGACCGCGATGGCGGTGGCCTCACCACCGCCGATGCAGAGCGCCGCCACGCCGCGCTTCAGATTTTGCGCTTCGAGCGCGTGCAGCAGCGTCACGATGAGGCGCGCGCCGGTGGCGCCGATCGGGTGGCCGAGCGCGCAGGCGCCGCCGTTCATGTTCAGCTTTTCGCGGGGAATGCCGAGATCCTTCTGCGCGGCCATTGCCACCACCGCAAAGGCTTCGTTGATCTCGAACAGGTCGACGTCCGCGACGCTCCAGCCGACCTTGTCGAGCAGCTTCCGGATCGCCGGGATCGGTGCCGTGGTGAACCATTGCGGCTCCTGGCTATGGGTGGCATGGCCCTTGATTTCGGCGAGCACCGGCAGGCCGTCGCGATCGGTGAGCGAGCGTTTAGCCAGAATGAGCGCCGCGGCACCGTCGGCGTTTGCCGAGGAAGCGGCCGGCGTGATGGTGCCGTTGGCGCGGAACGCGGGTTTAAGGCCGGGGATCTTGGCCGGGTCGACCTTAAGCGGATGTTCGTCGTTGGCGATGACTCGCGGCCCGGCTTTCTCGCCCAGTGTGATTGGCACGATTTCGGCCTGGAATGCACCGCCTTCGACCGCCTTGCGTGCGCGGGTCAACGTCTCCATCGCATAGGCATCCTGGTCGTTGCGAGTGAACTGATAGGCCTCCGCGGTGGCCTCGCCGAAGTCGCCCATTGAACGGCCGGTTTCGTAGGCGTCTTCCAGCCCGTCCATCAGCATGTGATCGATGATCCGGTCGTGGCCGGCGCGATAGCCGCCGCGCGCCTTGGCGAGCAGATAGGGGGCGTTGCTCATGCTCTCCATGCCGCCGGATATCACGATGCTGGCGGAGCCCGCATGAATGATGTCGTGAGCCAGCATGGTGGCCTTCATGCCGGAACCGCAGACCTTGTTGATAGTGGTGGCGCCGGTGGCGTCAGGCAGTTTGGCGCCGCGTGCGGCCTGCCGCGCCGGCGCCTGACCCTGTCCGGCCGGCAGCACGTTGCCCATGAACACCTCATCGATCCGCTCCGGCGCAAGGTTCGCTCTCTCCAATGCAGCGCCGATCACATGCGAACCCAGCTTGTGAGCGCTGAAGGGGGACAGTTCGCCCATGAACCGGCCGAGCGGCGTGCGGGCGGCGGAAAGGATGACGACGGGATCGTTGGCAGCGGCCATGACGGGTTCTCCTGTTTGGTCGCGACTATTGTATGACGATAATCATCTATGGGACTGGAATGCAATGCAGTGGTGATGGTTCCACCCAAGAAGAAGGCGCCTTCCCGAGCTACAGCCAGCCTGAACTAACGCCAGTAAATTCTATTTTAGAATTGACAATTTTGGAAATTAGTCGTTTGGTTGCGAATGAGAAATCTCCCCGAGGCAAGCGGTATCGCTACCGCTCAACTTGGACTTAGGCCAGCTGCAATGCAGCTGGCCCTTTTCATGAGAACGACAGAGCAGCGTATTGACAGTAAGCTGTTTCCGTCGGGAGAGATTGGGCTTGCGTGACTTCATAAGTGCTAAAAATGAACTTTAATATTGTTGGGTTGAGTGGTAAGTGAAGGTAAGCTCTCGCGATCAGATGGAGAGAAAGATTATGAGTGTTGCTGATTTCATCCGCAGCGAAGTGAATGCCAACGATGTTCTCCTATTCATGAAAGGCACGCCGGCCGCGCCGGCTTGCGGATTCTCGGCGCAGGTGGTCCGAATACTCGACCATCTCGGCGTACCCTTCAAAGCGCACGACATTTACGAGTCCGAAGAACTGCGGCAAGGCATCAAGCATTACTCGGATTGGCCGACCATCCCGCAGCTGTACGTGCGCGGCGAATTCGTGGGCGGCTGTGACATCGTGACGGAGATGTTCCGCTCAGGGGAATTGCAGCAGCTTCTTCTGAAACAGCCGGAAGCTATGCAATCCTGAGCGGGCGCTGTCGCCGCCCTATCGAAATCCCTGCTGCCGTCTGCCCGCTGTAGATGATGAAGGGAGCTTGCATGGCTACAATCGATTTGTATTTCGATTTCCGCCGTCCCTACTCGTATCTCGCATCATTGGATACGAAATGCGCGGCGAGATGAAATGATAGATATCCAAGTTGGCGATCATCCTTCGGCAGCCCAGTCTTGCTTGTGACTGACGGGATCTAAACATGGTGCGTGATAGAGAGTGCGATCTGGTTGTGTTTGGTGCGACCGGCTTTACCGGGCAGCTCGTGGCAGAATATATCGCCACGAACTACGGAAACAAAATCAAATGGGGAATGGCGGGCCGCGATCTCGACAAGCTCGCGGCCGTCCGCGACAGGGTGGGCGCGCCCGACAATACCTTGCTGATCAAGGCTGACTCAGACGATCGAACTTCCTTGCAGGCGTTGGTCCGGACGACGCGCGCCGTCATTTCGACAGTGGGTCCGTTCCAGCTTTACGGATCGGAACTGGTGGCGGCGTGCGCCCGTGCGGGTACGGACTATCTCGACTTGAGCGGCGAGACGGTCTGGATGAGGAACATGATCGACGCCCATGAGAACGACGCCCGATCGAGTGGGGCGCGCATCGTTTTCTCGTGCGGCTTCGATTCTGTGCCATTCGAGCTTGGCGTGTTCTTCCTGCAGAGCGCCGCGAAGAAAGCATGGGGAGAAGCGGCTGACCACGTGAAGGGCCGCGTCCGTGTGATGAAAGGCACTTTCTCGGGCGGAACTGCGGCCAGTTCGCGGGCGACGATGGCCGCGGCTACGAGCAATCCGCAGGTGCTCGCCCAGCTCAAGGACCCGTTCTTGCTGACGCCCGGTTTTGCCGGCCCAAAGCAGCCGCATGGAATGAAGATTGAGTTCGACGAGGATCTCGGCGCCTGGGTGGCCCCCTTCATCATGTCGCCGATCAACACGCGCAATATCCATCGATCCAACGCGCTGATGGGGCATCCCTACGGGACCGGCTTCGTCTACGACGAGATGATCGTAGCAGGGGCCGGCAAGCAGGGCGAGGTTACGGCCGCCAGGATTGTGGAAGAAAACAGATCGTTTGGCGATGAAAGCAGTCCGAAGCCGGGCGAGGGGCCATCCAGGGCCGAGCGCGAGGCCGGTTCTTACGACATCCTGTTCATCGGGCGCAGCAAGGACCACGGCAGGATTTCCGTCGCGGTTCGCGGCGACAAGGATCCCGGCTATGGATCGACGTCGAAGATGATCACGGAATGCGCGCTCTGCCTTTTGCAGGACGCAAGTGACGTTGCTGCCGGCATTTGGACGCCTGGCGCGGCGATGGGCGAGAAGCTGATATCCCGGCTCGTTCGGAACGCCGGGCTCACCTTCAAAGTCGAGGGCTGAAACAGCTCGAGTTGCGGGGTGATTTTTTAGCCAGAGAATGAAGCGTATGCCGGCCGGCAGAATCGGGGTTCTCATGGAATGTGGTCTGACGCTGCTGCTCGCTGCCGAACTCCTTCCCGATCTGAACGCCGATGAAGTAAGAGAAGGTCAGCTCCTCGCGCTGACGTTGGGGCTGCCTTGTGCAGTCGTCCTGCAAGTTGTTCTTTGGCTTGCGCTGTGACGCGTCGCCGGAAGTCCTCAATCGAGCAGCTTGATGCAGGCCAGGCTAAAGATGCCGATAAACAGGGAGGCAAGAGCAGCCAGGAGGGCAGGGCGAAAGCCTCTTCTTCGCAGTTTCGTCAAGTCGGTATGCATTCCCATTGCGGCAAGCGCGACCGTCAGCAGGAAGATCGTCAGCCACATTAGATTCGATTTCAGTCCCACGGGGATGGTGACGATGCTGTTGATGCAGGTAGCGGCGATGAAGCCGAGGACAAACCAGGGTACCGCAGGCGCGCGCCTTGACGCTTCTGCCGCTTCTTGGCCCGTCCCGCCACGCGCATGTCTTGGGGACAGCAGATCCATCGCAAGCACCAGCGGGGCGAGCATCATGACGCGCGACAGTTTTGCGATCGTGCCCATCTCGCCCGCGACCTGCCCGTGTTGAAACGACGCTGCAACTACCTGGGCAATTTCGTGAACGGAAGAGCCGGTCCAAAGTCCGAACTGGCCGGCATTCAGATGCAGAAGCCCGGGCAGAAACGGAAAAAGGAACATGGCGATGGTGCCGAAGATGGTGACGCATGCAACAGCATAGGTCACGTCCTCTTCCTTTCCGCCCACAACAGCGTTCGCTGCGACTACCGCGGACCGCGCCGCACACAGAGGTTCCGGCGGCTATGAGCTTGGCGAGTTTTTCCTCCACGCGCAACAATCGTCCGGCGTGCACCGTGAAGACGAAGGTGAACGCCAGCACTGCGGCCAGAATGACCACACCCATCGCACCCAACGTCGCGACCTCGGCAAAGGTGAGCTGAAGGCCGAGCAGGACGATGGCGAGCCGGAGTAATCGTCGCTGGCTGAAGAGAATGCCGTCGTTCATCCAGCCCGCCTGACCCGCGACATTGGTGAGGGTCATCCCGATCAGCATTGCCAACATCATCGGACTGATGACGGACAGGAGCGATAAGGTTCGCAAGAAGCCAGCCAGGACTGCAATCAGGGAGGCGGCAATCAAGCCTGGCGCCAGAACGGCGGTGCGATCGGCCCATGACTTGATGGCCGAGATTTGATCGCCGGCTTCGCGCGGCTTCCCCAAATCATTCGTGCGCCTTGTGTCCAGCAAAAGCGGCCCCTTGTTTGGATGCATGACGAAAATTTTGGAGAATCGGGGCCACCCGCCAGGATAGCGTGGCGGCCCAGTTGGCTTGGCTTGGGGCAGGTCGAGGATCCGATGATCCGGGCAACCTCACCACTTCTCCGCGTAGGGGCGAAGCTCGTAGTTGAAAGACCATGCCGACCGCGGTTGATGCGCGATGTGCCAGATTTCATCGGCAATCGTTGCCGGCTGAGCAAAAAACTCTTCCGGCTTGTCATGAAACATCTTGCGAGCCCATGGCACGTTGATGACTGCGTCGATCATCAGAAAGGCGACATGGACGCCCTTTGGGCCTAGATGTCGCGCCATCGATTCGGCAAGGATGCGTTCCGCTGCCTTCGTCGGCGCGAACGCGGCGTAGCTCTCGACTCCGCGATAGGCTGAGGTATTGCCTGTCGCGACGATGGCACCTTTTTGCGCCTTGATCATCGCAGGAGCGACCGCTTTGGCAAGATAAAGCAGCCCCATCGCGTTGACTTTGAAGTTCGTTTCAAGAGCCGCGGGATCCACTTCCAGGAAATTTCCAAACGTTCCGCCCACAGCATTGTGGATGGCGATCTCGGGCGCGCCGTGATCGCGTGTGATTTTGGCGACGGTTTCGCTGACCTGGTCCTCCTGCGTGACATCGCAGATATGGGCGGAGGCGTCCGGCAGCTCAGCTTGCAGCTTCGGAATGCGCTTCTCCGAACGCGCGAGGAGGGCAACGTGATAGTCGCCGCGAGAGAAGCGGCGTGCGAGTGCGCTGCCCGTGCCCGGACCAACGCCGGTAATAACACAAACTGGCTTTGTCATGATCATGCCTGCGCTTTTGCTGCGGCTTCGACGAATGGGAGCCGATCGTTTCCGAAATAAATTTCCTCTCCAATCCGAAACGTGGGCGTACCAAACAGGCCGGCTTCTTCGGCGGCCTTGTTGCGGGCCTTCAGTTCATCGAAAATATCTTGCCGAGCCATCAGCTCAATGATGTCGTCCGCAGGAAGCTCGTTCTTCTTCAGAAAATCCCTGAGGATTTCGACGTCGCCAAGATCGAGCACCTGAGCGTAGAGGCCAGTGAACACCTTCGATACGAAATCGGCACCCACCCCGAGCTTGATCGCGGCGATGGCCCCGCGAAGCAGGAAGTTGAGGTCTATGTGCCGGAAGTTTTGGTTGGGCTCCCAACCGACGCCGTACTTTTTGACCCAACGTTGCAGATCGCTCTTCGCGTATTTCCTCTTCGACTTGCACTCGATCGTCGTCGGGGTGTTGCCGGTTGCCTTCATCAAATCCAACACGTTTATCGGCATGTAGACGATGGTGGCCTGCGTGTCTGCCGCCAGCTTCTTGAGCTGCGTCTGTGCGAGGTAGCTGTAGGGGCTACCGAAGTCGAAATAGAATTCAATCTGCCTAGTCATCTTTGGTCCTTTTTCGCTTTCCGATCGCTCGCGATCGCTCGATATCGTGTCGAAAGGCTTCCGAGCTGCGCTTTTACTTTCTTGTATCTAATTGGTTTCCAATACAAAAATCGGCTTCCCTTTTGACTCATAAGAAAGTTATTGACCGGTAAGTAAGTTAAATGTAGATGACTATCAATGTCAACTGATAGCCGCGTCGAACAAGACTTCGCTGGGCCATGAGCATGAGTATTTCAGCCGGATTGTCAGGGGTTGGCGACGCGAACCATGGCTCTGGAGAAAGGAGCGATTGTGCGTCTAGCGGTGCATTGGGATTGCACGAGGCTTTACCTTGCGAGTCGACTGATAATACTTTCGAGCGCATGAAAAAGCGCAAGAAGCGACTGACAAATTCTGAACATCGCGAGTTGAGCATGGCGGCAGTGTTGGCTGCTGCCGAATTTCTCTTCGTCACTCAGGGCTACACCGGCACAACGACCGAGAGAATCGGAGAGCTCGCTGGCCTGACCAAGGGTAGCGTGTATTTCTATTATGGCACCAAGGAGGGGGTTCTCCTTGAGTTGCTCAACCGGGTGCGGGCCAACGTTCTGATTCCCTACGTCCAGCTGTTGAGGGACGACAGCCGCTCTCCGGTCGAGCGCATGACGGGACTCCTGGAAAGGACTGGCAAGATCGCCCTTGAACATCCGGGCTCGATGCTGCTGCCGATCGTCGTCTCAATCGAGCTTGCCGGGACCGAATCCGAGGCGGCGCGCAGAGTAAGTGCTGGCTATAACCGCGTCGCAGAAGAAATCCGGAAGGTTCTGGAGCTTGGGCAGGCTTCCGGAGCGTTCCGCTCCGATTTGAGCAGTGCTGATATGGCCCGGCTCCTGATCGCGGCCGCCGACGGTATGATGCTTGAGTGCCTCCGCCAGAATCTCCGCGTTCACGTTCACCGTCTCACTCGTGCGCTGCAGGCGGTCGTGCTTTCCGGTCTCCAACACGCATCGGGGGCGCCACGAGACATTGATGTCGCGGACGGTCCCTCCGTTATCGATGTCTTGCGCGGTAATCTTCAGGACTACGAATAACCAGTCAGCAATTGTAACGACGGAGGTTTGCATCGTGGCTCAAGCAGCGTTAGCGCGTGAAATCACGGAAGAGGCAACTGAGATCGCCCTGCAGACCCGAGTTAAGGCTGGCGCCACGCTAGAAGATATCAGCGAGATGACGCCCCGCTATCGTGACGTGCTGGTCGCGACCATGGCGATCGCCGCCGATCTCGAAATCATGACGTTGCCTCTCGACTTCGATGCAATAGCGTTTGCACCCGGTATCAACGATCGAATTGCCATCGCGTCTGCACTGCAGGACGAGATGGGCCATGCCCAGGTTATGTTCCGGATGCTCGAGGATTTCGGCTTCGACTCCTATCACCAGGTGTTCGAGCGCGATCCCAAAAATTTCAAGACTTTCTTCCTGCTTGAGTTTGGCAACTTGAGTCCGATCGATGTGGGGCTAGGCCACCTTGTCGGCGATCAGGCGGGATATATCACGACGTGCGATCTCGAGGAAAATTGTTCGTTCGGTCCGTACAGCCGATCGCTGCGGAAGGTGAACTTCGAAGAAAACTTTCACGTCAAGCGCGGCGAGTACATGGTCCGCCACTACATGCAGCAGGGCCCCGAGATACGGAAGCGTGTCCAGGAACGCATGGATTTCTGGTTTCCCCTGGGTGCCGAGTGGTTCGGCGCCACGGACGATGTCAAGTCAAGGACCGACCAACTCCATTATAAGATACGCGGCAGCAGCAACGATCAGCTCAGGCAGATTTGGCTGCAACGCCTCGTTCCCTTCTGCGAGCAGGTTGGTTTGAAGGTGCCGGCTCACTTCGATAACGAAAAAGGCATTTACGTCCTCGATTATCAAATGCCGATCCTGCTGAATATGGAAACCATGAAGTGGGATTTTCGTACGGTAACGTGGCCCGAAAAGTTGGCGCAGTGGAAGAAGGGCGGCCCATTGAAGCTGCCGGGCCTGAGCCGGATGCAGACAGAGCTGTGGGGGCAAGACCTGTGGTGACTGAGCAGGCGGTCCGGGAGGCGCTCCTCGCGGTGAATGACCCGCATATACCGGTCAGCATCGAGAGTATGGGAATGTTGCGGGGAGTCACGATATCGGAAACCGGCGTGGTCGATGTCGAACTCGCAATTCCGTGCCTGGCCTGTCCTGGCGTCTCGATGTTGAAACAATCGGTTAAGGACGCCGTGGGCGGCCTGGAAGGGGTCAGCGAGGTCAACGTTCTCGAAGGCTGGCATCACGATTGGACCACTCAATCCATTGAGTCCAATGCACGACAGCTGATGCGCCGCTTTGGAATACAGGTTTAGTTAGAGGTGCGATGATGAAAAAGGTTATCGACAGACGATTGGAGTTGGGCGGAGACAAGCCCGAATTCTACGAGGTATTTGCGCGCCGAGATTCCGCAGAACCGCTCACTCATATCGGTTCGGTCGAAGCCCCCAACGAAGAACTGGCGGAGGCGCGCGCCTGGTTTGTCTACGACCACCATACCTGGCGGGAGATGTGCATCGTTCCGCTGTCGGCAATCGTTACGATTACCGAACGCGGCAGCAAATCAAAGGTGAAGGTGGTGTGATGGCCGACGTCAATTTAATCGGAAACCTCTCGGAAACCGACCGGTGCCTGCGGGACGAGTTGTATTGCATTGCAGATGCCAAACTGGTGCTCGCTGGCTGGTATATGTTGGTGTTGCAGAACGGCCGCTCCATCGCGGACTTCACCTCCATTTGCGCGATGATGCAGGGGCAGTATGGGCATGCCCGCGCGCTTTATCAGCATCTGGGTCGTTTCGGCGTCACGCGCGAGGAGATGGAGTGGACGCGTGGTGCGAAGGACATTCGCTCG
Organism: Bradyrhizobium sp. AZCC 1578; assembly: GCF_036924675.1. NCBI lineage: Bacteria > Pseudomonadati > Pseudomonadota > Alphaproteobacteria > Hyphomicrobiales > Nitrobacteraceae > Bradyrhizobium > Bradyrhizobium sp. AZCC 1578. The sequence goes on along the minus strand of NZ_JAZHRZ010000001.1, from coordinate 2,108,736 downwards.
CCGAAGCTGCTCGATCGGCCGCCGCAGTCGTGGTCCGACTTTATCGCGGCGATATTCATGGCCGAGCAGGCCATTTCCACGCAACTGAGCGCCTACAGAACGATCCTGGCCGACAGAACCTTGGCACGTCTCGCTGACAAGATACTGAAGGAATCGCGCTTCCATCTCAGCTATTCCGTGGGTTGGATCAAGGCGCTACGCAAAGATCCGGCGTCCACGGTTGATGAAGACGCGCGTCGCCGCCTGGTCGATGCTTTGGATTGGTGGGGCGACGCGGACCAGCCTGATATAGTTTACTCGGGCGGCTATCGGGATAGGCCGGACTCAGACCTCCGCGATCGCTTCCTCGAAGCGGTCAGCGCAACCTTCGATGTTCCGGACGGAATTGCGAGCCCTGCAAAGTCGTGGCATCGGTCCATCCGCCGCAATGGCAACCCGGGAATCCCGGAGAATCTGTTTGAGAAAATTCGTTTCAAGAATCGCGAACTGGCGCTTCCGTGAACCGGGGCGAGCCAAGCTTCGAGTTGCCGCTCGATGTTAGCAAGGTCATTTGCCCGCACTGTGAGAGTAGTGCGGTCGAGATCGAATCGCCATTCGGCGGCAGCGTTTCGGAAGTGTTGTTCCGATGCCTGAAATGCAAGTCATTCTTTCACTGGGTGAAGTGGCAGCCAGAGCGGCCACCTGAATGAAAGCTAAAAAATCCAAGAGCAGCACGAGCTGCCATGAACCGAACAGACAGGGAGGGTCGTCGTGCTCGATCGAGCTATTTCCGTGTCCGACATTCTTCGCACGACGTCGCGTGCGTTGCCACAAAGGATCGCGATTGTCGATGAGGTCGGCTCCCTGAGCTATTTCGAATTTGACGCGACCGTGGATCGTCTTGCTGCCGGCCTGCAGAGGCGCGGAATCACAGCGGGCGACAGAGTGGCTTATTTGCTCTGGAATCAGCGCGAGCTACTTCTATCCTACTTCGCGATCGCGCGGCTCGGTGCGCTGACCGTTTCTCTGAACTTCCGTCTGACTCCCGAGGAACTGTCGTATCAGCTTGCAGCGGCGGAGTGCAAAGCGATCGTCGTCGACCGGGATCTCGCCGAGCTGGCATCGAAAGCGATTTCGATCTCCAACCTCTCGATCCTTCAAATCGTGGCCGGGGCAGAGGCTCGGCCTGGCCTGCTTGCTTTCACCGACGCGTTGCGTGGCGATGCTGATGACATCCTACAGTTCCCGACCGTTAGCGCCGACGCCGATAGCGGCATCTGGTTCACCTCGGGCACGACAGGTCGACCAAAGGGTGCAGTGGTAAAGCATCGATCTGCGGTTGCCTCCGCGATGCTCTCCGCCATTACATGCGGCTTCCCCGAAGAAGTGAGATCGCTGGCGGTCGCTCCTCTCTTTCATCGCGGAGCGATGGAAAACTTTGCATTGCCGGTTGTCATGTGCGGTGGAACAAATTTTCTGTTCAAGAGGTTCGACGCGGCTCAAACCTTGGAGAGCTTGGAGAAGTACAGGATCCAGCTCGCTTTCATCGTTCCCACGATGGCCTGGCAGCTTGTCCATGAGCAATCCGTCGAGAACAAGACCTTACCACACCTCACGCACTGGATCTCTGCTTCGGCGCCTCTGCCGCCGGTGCTTGCGGAACGCATCCAGGAACGATTCAAGCTGCCAAATGGGGTGACAAACGCCTACGGCATTACGGAGATGTTGTTCGTTTCAAAATGCCCGCCAGCGATGCTGACCAAGAAGCCCGGCACTGCCGGGCTGCCAGCGCCGGGTACGCAGATAGTCATTCATGATGAGAAGCGCGGGATTCTTCCGAATGGTGAAGTAGGGGAAATTCTTATCAGCGGACCGACGGGGTTCTCTCATTATTTGAATGATGAGCAGGCGACGCGCGAAGCGATCATCAGTTTGAACGGAACTGCCTGGTATCGAAGCGGTGACGTTGGCGTTATCGACACTGACGGATACCTTGCGATCAAGGACCGCAAGAAGGACATGATAATTTCCGGCGGCGAGAACATTTATTGCGCCGAGGTTGAGTTGGTATTGATCGACCATCCCTCGATCCGGGAAGTCGCGGTTGTCGGGGCCCCCGACGAAAAGTGGGGCGAGATTGTTGTTGCCGCGATCGTCACGGCTACGGATGCCGTCGTCAACCTTGATGAGATCGTAAAAAGCTGCTCCTCGCTGGCGAGCTACAAGCGGCCGCGTGAAGTCATCTGCCTCGAGACGCTGCCCCGCAACAGCTTCGGCAAGGTACGTAAGGACCTGGTTCGAGCGATGGTTCGCGAGCGGCTTGAGTTGTCGAGGCGGGCACTTCGCGCTTCCTAGTCAAGCTTGTCGGCCCGCATGCACCAGCGCGAGGTTTCAGAAGAAAGGTAGTTTCACTTCAGGGGAATGACGCCATGTTCAAAGTTGTCAAGCCTGCTTTCGCACTGATGCTGTTGGCGCTGGGGTCAACCGCGTATGCCGCTGATGCTCCGGGGGTGACGCCGTCTGAGATCAAGGTTGGGGGAGTCTTTCCTTTCAGCGGACCTGCCTCGCCGTACGGAGTCATCGGTCAAGCCATTCTTGCTTATGTCCAGTCGGTCAACGACCGCGGCGGAATAAACGGCCGGAAAATAAACTACATTGCCTACGACGATGCTTACAGTCCGCCCAAGACCGTGGAGCAGGTGCGCAAGCTCGTCGAAGGTGATGAGGTCGCCTTCATCTTTGGTCAGCTTGGTACCCCGGGCAACACGGCGGTGGCAAAGTATCTGATGTCGAAACGCGTGCCGACCATAGCTATCGCCAGCGGGTCGAACAAGTTCACGAATGTGGCGGATTTTCCGCTGACGACGACCAGCCTGGTCAGTTTCGATACCGAGGGAAAGATCTACGCCAAATTCCTGACCAAGACGCTGCCAAATGCCAAGTATGCCATCCTCTATCAGAACGATGATCTCGGCAAAGATTACGTCAACGCCTTCAAGGCGATGCTTAAAGGCGATTTCGACAAGAAGGTCACCGCCATCTCCTATGAGATCAGCGATCCGACAGTGGATTCTCACATCGTGAACTTGAAGAGTTCAGGGGCCGAGGCCCTGCTGCTGGCGGGAACGCCAAAATTCGCGGCGCAAGCCATTCGCAGGGCTGCCGAGATTGGCTGGAAGCCGGCGATCTTGCTGAACTACCCGTCGTTTTCGGTTGGCGCGACCCTGAGGCCGGCAGGCCTTGAAAGGGCGATCGGGGTGATGGTCGGCACGAACATGATGGATCCGACCGACACGCAGTGGACCAATACCGAGGGGATGAAGAGCTATCGGACCTTCATCGACAAGTACATGCCCGGCGTCGATATCGCCGACACCAATATCCTGTTCGGTTATACGCAAGCCATGCTGCTCGAACATCTGATCAAACAGTGCGGGAACGATCTCTCCCGCGAGAACATCATCAAGCAGGCGAAGAGCCTGAAGAACGTGGCACTGCCAACGCTGCTGCCTGGCGTCAGCATCAATACCAGCGACAAGATCAACATGAACTACACGCAAATGAGGCTACAGCGCTGGACCGGCACGCGTTGGGACCTTTTCAGCGCGGTGCTCGATGCCTCCTCGGAGTGAGCAGGGACGGAAAGCCGGGTTTAGCCAACGGGTGCAATACAGTGGCGCCTCCTGGCACAACTGCGCGCCGAGCATAGCCGGAATGGGCCAGCGCAAAGCCGAAGCGTACCGCTGAACGCCGACGCGCAAACCAGCTGCATCGCTTGTCCAATTGTACTGCTGGACCTCTCAACTGAAATCGTTTCACAACAGACTTGTAAATTCATAGTCGCTAGACAAATGTAATTGAGATGAACCGTATCGGGTTTGAAGCGCGTCCACTTGGAACTGATGAGCAACGAAGAGTCTACGTCGGCCGCATGCATCAAAGAAGTGGCGTGGGAAGAACCGGCTCACGTCCCACGATATGGCTAATGCCGAATGTTCTGGGAGCGATCGAAGGAGACACCAAATGGCTGATGCATTTATCTACGATCACGTGCGCACGCCGCGCGGGCGCGGCAAGGCCGACGGCTCGCTGCACGAAGTGACAGCGCTCGCGCTTGCGAGCGCGCCGCTGAAGGCGCTGAAAGAGCGCAACAACCTTGCAGCTAACGGCATCGACGATGTGGTGTTCGGCGTAGTCGATCCCGTTGGGGAGGCTGGTGGCGATATAACACGCTTTGCTGCCCTGAATGCCGGCTTCGATACGTCCGTACCCGGTATTCAGATCAATCGCTTCTGCGCATCTGGTCTCGATGCCGTGAATTTCGCCGCTGCGCAGGTCATGTCCGGGCAGCACGAATTCACCATCGGCGGGGGTGCGGAATCCATGAGCCGTGTCGGCATCTTGTCATCTGGTGCCGCGTGGCCGATGGATCCGTCCATGGCGGTACCGACTTATTCGATGCCGCAGGGCGTGGCGGCGGACTTGATCGCAACGAAGTATGGCTTTTCGCGCGAGGACGTCGACGCATACGCCGTGCAGAGCCAGCAGCGCGCCGCCAAGGCCTGGGACGAAGGCCGCTTCAAGAATTCCGTGATTCCGGTGAAGGACATCAACGGCATCACCATTCTCGACAAGGACGAGCATATGCGTCCTTCGACAACGATGCAGTCGCTCGGGCAGTTGCAGCCATCGTTCGCTGCCATGGGCGCGATGGGTGGCTTCGATGCGGTGGCCGTGCAGTCACATCCTGAAATCGAGGCCGTGAACTACGTCCACCACGCCGGAAACTCGTCGGGCATTGTCGACGGGGCGAGCGCTGTTCTGGTCGGCAGTGCGAAAGCCGGAAAGAAGCGCGGCCTCAAGCCGCGTGCGAAGATCCGGGCTTTCGCCAACATCGGTTCCGAGCCTGCAATGATGCTGACAGGTCCGGTCGACGTCACAAGGAAAGTGCTGGAGCGTTCCGGCATGAAGCTCAAGGATATCGATCTATTCGAACTTAACGAGGCATTCGCCTCGGTGGTCCTGCGCTACATCCAGGCGTTCGAGATCGACAACGACAAGATCAACGTCAACGGCGGCGCGATCGCGATGGGCCATCCGCTCGGCGCGACCGGCGCGATGATCCTCGGCACCGTGCTCGACGAACTGGAGCGTACCGGCAAATCGACCGCCCTTGTCACGCTGTGCATCGGTGGCGGCATGGGCACTGCAACCATTATCGAACGGGTTTGAGTTGTAACGCACTCCGCAAGGGGAGGGGGACGCAAGCGAAAAATCTTATCATGCCATCCTTAGAGTGCCTCGCGAGCAGCGAGGTAATTGGGATGGACGGCGAGGAATTGGAACGATCACATGGCCTACGAGAACTTCAATGTTGAAACCGATGCCGACGGCATCGCACTGGTGACGTGGGATATCCCTGGCAAATCGATGAACGTTATCGATGAGACGTCTGGAGCCGAGCTTGCCGCCATCATCGAGCAGATGACGTCGGACGCCGCCGTCAAAGGTGTCGTCATCACATCGGGCAAGGACGCGTTCTGCGCGGGCGCGGATTTGACGATGCTCGAGCGCATGAATCGGACCTACGCGGAGATGCTGAGTTCGCAAGGCGAGGAAGTGGCGAACAAATATGTATTCGACGAGGCCCGCAAGCTGTCCCAATCGTTCCGGAACATCGAGGTGGGCGGCAAGCCGTGGGTTGCTGCGATCAACGGTACGGCGCTCGGCGGCGGTTTCGAGCTGACGCTTGCCTGTCACTACCGCATCGCGTCCGATAACCCGAAAACCCGTGTTGGCCTGCCTGAGGTCAAGGTTGGAATTTTCCCCGGCGGCGGCGGCACGCAGCGGCTGCCGCGCATGATGCCGACGATGGATGCTGTTCAGATGCTGTTCAAGGGTGAGGCCATCGATCTCAAGAAGGCCCAGGATCGGGGTATAATCGGCGAGGTGGTGCCGGCGGCGGATCTGATTCAGAGAGCTAAAGACTGGATCAAGGTCGGCGGCAAAGCGGTCGCGCCCTGGGATGAGAAGGGTTTCAAGCTGCCTGGCGGTCCGGTCTACTCGAAAGAGGGCGCACAGTTCTTCCAGCCGGCGGCCGCGATGCTGCGCCGCGAGACTTACGATAACTATCCGGGCGCGCGAGCTATCTTGCAATGCGTCTATGAAGGCCTGCAGTTGCCGATGGATACGGCGTTGCGCGTCGAGTCGCGCTACTTCTCGAAGATCCTGCGGTCGAACGAAGCGGCGGCGATGATCCGCTCTCTCTTCATGTCGATGCAGGAGCTCAACAAGGGCGCGCGCCGTCCGCCGAATGTGCCGCCTATCAAGGTCAAGAAGATCGCCGTCATCGGCGCGGGCTTCATGGGCGCGAGCGTCGGTTTCGTGTCGGCGCAAGCCGGCATTGACGTGGTGCTGATCGATCGCGACCAGGATGCCGCCGACAAGGGCAAGGGCCACTCCAAGGCTAACATCGATGCGGCGGTCTCCAAGGGCCGCATGAAACGGGCCGACGGTGAAGCGATCCTGTCGCGCATTACCGCCACCGCCGATTACAATGCGATTAGCGATTGCGACCTCGTGATCGAGGCAGTGTTCGAGGATCGCAAGGTCAAGGCAGAGACTTACGCTAAAGCGCAGCCGCTTTTGAAGGAAGGCGCGATCTTTGCGACCAACACCTCAACGCTGCCGATCAATTCGCTGGCCGAGGAGTGGAAGGATCAGTCGAAGTTCATCGGCATTCACTTTTTCTCGCCGGTCGAGAAGATGATGCTCTCAGAAATCATTGTCGGCAAGAACACCGGCGACGTGGCGCTGGCCACCGCGCTCGACTACGTCCGCCAGATCAAGAAAACGCCGATAGTCGTCAACGACTCGCGCGGCTTCTTCGCCAACCGCTGCGTGATGCTCTTCCTCTTCGAAGGTTACGAGATGCTGCTGGAAGGCGTGCCGCCAGCGATGATCGAGAACACCGCGAAGATGGCCGGCATGCCAGTCGGGCCGCTCTCGCTCAATGATGAAACCGCCCTCGATTTGGGGCTGAAGATTTTGAGGGCCACCGAAGCCGATATCGGTGCGCAGGCGATCAATCAGGATCATAAGAAGCTGCTGGTCGAACTGGTGGAAAAGCGTGGACGTCTCGGCCGCAAGAACGGCAAGGGCTTTTATGATTATCCCGAGAAAGGCAAGGGGCAGAAGAAGCTATGGCCGGAGCTGACCACGCTGCAGCCGAAGCATCTCGATCCGGATACGCTCGACGTCGAGGAATTGAAGCAGCGGTTTCTCGTGGTTCAGGCGGTGGAAGCCGCGCGCACCGTGGAGGATGATGTCATCACCGATCCGCGGGAGGCCGATGTCGGCTCGATCCTCGGATTCGGCTTCCCGCCATTCACCGGCGGCACGCTGTCCTACATCGACTTTATGGGTACGAAGAAGTTCGTCGAACAGTGCCTGAAGCTGGAGAAGAAGTACGGTTCGCGGTTCACGCCACCGAAGCTCTTGATCGACATGGCCGCTAAGAACGAGACGTTTTACGGCCGCTTCCCGCCGAAGAAGGCGGCTGCGGCATAACGAGGCGTCCGCGACCTGACCTTTCCCCGCTTGCGGCCGGGCAACCGCGAAAACGGTTTTCCCTCCGGCGCCCGGTCCATGGAATTTCCATTCCATGGACTTGACCGAATCTACCTGTTGTCCCGCGTCGGCTCTGGGCCAGGCCGCAACGAGGACCATCAGCGGGTGCCCCGCAGCTCGGCCACGATCGCCGCTTCCGCCATCGCTATTTTCCTGAGATTAGTAAAGTACTAAATCAGAACTGATAGTCAGATTTCGGCAAAGGCTTTGATCTTATAGTTCTGGAGACGTGCATGAATCGTCCGGTCCGAACGGGAACTGAACCACACGAGGCGCGTGCGCGCATCCTGGAGGTGGCAGAGGAGCACTTTCGCCTCATCGGTTACCACAAGACGTCGATGGCCGACATCGCCTCTGAACTCGGCATGAGTCCGGCGAATGTCTACCGTTTCTTTCCCTCCAGGGATGCGATCAACGAGTCGATCTGCGGGCGTGTCTTGAACGAGGTTGCTGACATTGCCTTCGCGATCGCACGCACAACGTGCCGGCCATGGAGAAATTCGACCGGCTGCTGACCGCCGTTCACCGCCACAACAAGATGACGCTGGTCGAGGAAAAGCACATGCACGACCTCATTGTCGCCGCCATGCAGGAGAACTGGGCGATCATTCGGACGCACACCGAACGGATCGTGGCCATCTTCGAGACGATCATACGCGAGGGCATCGAAGCGGGCGAGTTCGAGGTCGAAGATGCCGCGAGAGCCGCGCGAGCGGTCAAGTCCGCGTCATGCCGTTCTTCCATCCGATTCTGATCGAGCACTGCGTTCAACACGGCGAAGATACCGAAGCAGGCCTGCGCGACCAGATTCGCTTTATCCTGAAAGCTCTCGGCAAGTCTGACTAAGCAGCCTATCGTCTTCAGGCCTGTGGTTCCGGACTGAGTCGATTGTTGATGCGCATGCATGAGGACTCGACGGAGGAACTGGAAATGCGAATTGATGGTGCGGCACCATGCAATTGCCTGGCTCTTTGCGTGCGCTGCGGTTTACGCTTCAAGCGAGATCGAAGGAGAGTGTCCCAAGTCCTTGAATCGTGCTTTCGATCCTATCGCCTGCCTTCAACCAAACCTGCTTCTCTTTGGGATACCCTATGATGCAGCCGGCTGGCGTGCCGGTGAAGATGATGTCGCCGGGTTCGAGAGCGAAGAGCCGCGACGTGTAGGCGATAACCTTCTGGGGATTGAAAATGAATTTGCTCGTATTGGACAATTGGCGTACCTCACCGTTCACGCGGGTCTCGAGATCTAAATTGTTGGGATCGATCTGGTCGGCGGAAACAAAATAGGGGCCAATCGGGGCGAAGCCGTCGAGCGTTTTGCCGAGCATCCACTGACCGCCAGCTTTCTCAAGCTGCAGATCTCTCGACGTAAAATCGTGACCGACAGCGTATCCTGCGACATAGGAGAGGGCTTCGTCGACAGAGACATTGCTTGCCCTTCGGCCCATCACCACCACCAGCTCGGTTTCGTAGTCGAACTTGTAGCAGACGTCGCGGGGATAAAGCTTGATCGTCGTCATATGCGGTGCGAGCGTATTGTTGTATTTGTTGAAGAGGATAGGTTCGGAAGGCAGTTTCTGACCCGTTTCCTCCACGTGTTCCCGGTAGTTCAGACCCAGGCAGATAATTTTTCCCGGATTGGTGAGTAGACGCCCGAATTTGATCTTCGACTCGTCTTTGAAGGCGCTTTTTGCCTCTGGCGACTTGAGGGCGGCTTCCACCAGAGCCTTTAGCTCCGCATTTCCGCCGTTAGTGAGGAGGTCCTCAAGAGTGAGAGGTGGCGAAAACCCGAGGAGCTTCGACGCGGCGGCCACGTCGAGCACGCCAGCCTGGGTCTTCACTCCAATGGTCTCTTGCCCATCCTCCTGGCGGATCGATAACACAGTGAGCTGGCGAGGTAGTTCGCCGCTCGCGCTACTGCGCGACTTCTTGTCCTGCGCGCCGTGCACCGTGACGTTAGTGGCGGCCAAGGCGGCCGCGGCAAGGCCGGCCTTCATCAGTTTCCGACGTGACTGCATGTTATTTCTCCTAAGGGGCGTGGTTGTTCGTGATGCGATTTGTAATTTCGGCGTCGGCCGTTTGGGGCCTCATAAATCCGCAGAAGCGAAGGATCGGCAGTAGTTGCCTTGCCGCCCGGAACAAGGTCGAGCCCGCCATTAGCCCTGGAATTCCCCCGTCATTTGTTTCCCTGCAGCCACCCTGTTGTTGACCCGAACTGCCGCCGCAATGGTCTAGAGTCATCATAGGACGGGAGGTCGGCGCGGCTCCAATAAGCCCGCCAAGAGAATAAATAAGATAGACTTATCACGATGCCCTGCGGCTAATTCGATTATGGGTTATTCAGCAACGAATGGGCATGGTCGGGTCGACGCTGCATCCGGGCGTCGAGGCTGCCATGGAGGCTGAGAATGGAATTGCGTCGCTTGAAGTACATGTCCGTTCTGGCGGAGGAATTGCACTTTGGAAAGGCCGCCGAGCGTCTCGGGATCGCGCAGCCGGCACTCACGCAGCAAATTCGGGCACTCGAGCGCGAACTCGGCGTCGAACTCTTCCACCGGACGAAAAGGTCGGTCAAACTCACGGTCGCTGGCCGGGTCACGCTGAACGAGGCGATCAGGACCCTTCAGCAAGCTGAAAAGACCGCGCTGGTGGCGCGTCAGGCAGGGCGCGGCGAACTAGGGCACATCGAAATTGGATATGTGGGTTCTGCCATCTTCACCGGTGTTTTATCGAAAGCAATTTCCCGGTTTCGCGAAGACAATCCTCTCGTGGAGTTTCGTCTGAACGAGATCGGGATCGTCCAGCAATTGGACGACGTCAGCAGTGGCCGGCTTGATCTCGGCATCCTGCGTCTTCCGGTGAAATCACTGCCGCCCGACGTCGCGATCGTGTCGCTGCACCGTGAGCCGATCATATTGGCGATACCGCGCGGACACCGGCTCGCGCGGCAAAAGACGGTGACGCTGGAAGCGTTGAAGTCCGAGCCGTTCGTTGCGGTCCAGATCCAGGAGGGAAGCGGCTTCAACGCGCAGGTTGCCCAGATATGTGCCGCTGGCGGATTGTCGCCGCAAATAACGCAGCGCGCGGGACAATTCACCGCTTTAGCAGGGCTCGTCGCCGGCGGTCTCGGCGTGGCGTTCGTGCCGGACTCGCTTCGGCATCTGCAAATTGCCGACGTGGTCTACCGGCCGTTGGCAAAGATCAATCAGCACTCCGATCTGGCGATGGTCTATCGCAAGTCAGAGCGGGCGCCGGCGGTCATCGCGTTTGTCGATCAGTTGAAGAGGTCGGCGCGTCCAGCGCCGCCGTGAACCGCCACTGATACGATTTACTTATTTATTTAGCCCAAATGATTATTGGCGATTATGTCGCGCGGCTCGGTAGTCTCTTTTGAAAGCCTCTAAAATCTGGCGAGACAAGGGAGAATAACGAGATGCTGTCGACACCCCACCCGAGTTCTGCTGCCGCCAAAGCACCGGATTTCAAGTGGCCCGCCGAAGGCATCGCGCGCGCGCCCTATCGTCTCTTTACCGATCCGGAAATCTACAAGCTGGAGCAGGAGAGGATTTTCAGGGGGCGTTGCTGGAATTATCTTTGTCTCGACGTCGAAATCCCGAAGGCGGGCGACTATCGCACAACAGTGATCGGCGAAACGCCTGTCATCGTGACCAGAGATCATGAGGGCGAGGTCCATGGGATGGTCAACCGCTGCGCCCATAAGGGCGCGCTGGTGTGCCTCAAGAAGCAGGACAATGTCGCGAGCCTTACCTGCGTCTATCATGCCTGGAATTACGGCCTCGATGGCAAGTTAAAGGGCGTCGCGTTTCGTAACGGGATACGCGGACAGGGCGGGATGCCGAGCGATTTCGATGTCGCCAAGCATCGCCTTCAGCCGATCCGCATCGAAAACTTCTGCGGAATTATCTTCGGAACATTTTCCGACGAGGTCGAGGACGTCGAAACCTATCTCGGTCCCGATATGGCGCAGTTCATCAAGCGAAATCTTGATCGCCCGCTTCGTGTCCTCGGCACGCACAGCCAGACGATTCACAATAACTGGAAGCTATATGCCGAGAATCTGCGGGACTCATATCACGCAACCCTGCTCCACACCTTCTATACGACCTTCAAGGTGAACCGTCTGGACATGGACGGCGGTATCATCCTGTCCGATGAGAAGTGGCACCATTTGAGCTTCGCGCGCCGCGCCAAGCTGCAAGAGGCGGCCGAGTATTCCGAGGCCAAGGTCCATTCGGCCAATTATGAATCCGCCCTCGAGGGGCCGGGCCTGCTGGAGGCTTGGGAGGAATTCGACGATGGCATCACCCACAGCATCCAGACCGTCTTTCCCAACATGTGCATTCAGTTCACACTGAATTCGCTTGCCATCCGTTTCTTTGCGCCAAAGGGAGTCGACAAGACCGAGCTGTTCTGGATTTACCTCGGCTATGATCGCGATACCGAAGAACAATCGCAAATGCGCATCATGCAGAGCAATCTGACGGGTGCGGCAGGTCTGGTCTCGCTCGAGGACGGTTGCATCAACGAATTCGTCCAGCGCGGCACCCGCAACGATCCGGAATGCTCATCTTTCATGGAAATGGGGGGCCGGGTCGCCGAATCCGAGAAGAACTCTCGTGCGACTGAAACTGCCGTTCGCGGTTTCTGGCAGGGTTACCGCGGCATCATGGGATTCTGAGGAGCAAGCCATGCCCAGCATCATCGAAAAGCCGGTCGCGCAATCCGGCGGTGACCAATACCGTGAAGCTGCGGAACTGATTGCCTCATACGGCCATGCCATGGACGATGGCGACATCGATCTTTGGCCGCAGTTCTTCACGCCGAACGGCATCTATCTCATCACGACCAAAGAAAATCACGAGGCTGGCCTGCCGATCGGAATCATGCGGTGTGTCGGTCGCGGAATGATGATTGATCGGGTCAAGGCGTTCCATACCGCCAATATCTTCGAACCGCATACCTACAATCACATCATCGGCTATCCGACCATGTCGTACGACAAGGCGACCGGTTGCGTGACGGCGCGTTCCAACTTCCAGGTCATTCGCATCATGGAGACCGGCCGGATGGATCTGTATGCCACCGGAAAGTATCTCGATGTGATTCAAAAGGAAGGCAGTTCGCTCAAGTTCAAGGAGCGTGTCGTTGTCCTGGATTCGCGAAATGTCGATATCCTGCTCGTTGTACCACTATAGGCATTGTTGTTTTCGGCGATGTCACGCGTTGGACACTGCGGAAGTGTGAAGGTTTGCCCTGGCGGCTGACTTGAAGATGCGAAGTCGCGTTCTCGGAAAGAGCCCGGCGGGTTCAACTCGCGGAGCAAATCGACCAGGCAACGGGAGGAATGGCCGTGAGAAGACTGGTTCTGTGTTTGCTTGCCGTTGCCCTCGTACTTCAGGTGAGCGCCGCTCGAGCCGAGATGTTTCCGACGCGGACTGTCCGACTCATCGTTCCGAATCCTGCGGGCGGTTCGAACGACGCGGCAGCGCGCATCCTGGCGCAAGCACTTGCTGAGATATGGCAACAACCCGTCGTTATAGAGAACAAACCTGGCGGGGGCGGAAATATCGGAACCCAGGCGGCAGCGACCGAGCCGGCAGATGGATACACCTATCTCGTCAGTTCGCCCGGTCCAATTGTCATAAATCCATCGCTCTACAAGAAGCTGCCGTTTGATCCGGCGAGGGACTTCACACCTGTCGCCCTGCTGGCAACTGTTCCAATCGTTTTGATAGTCAATCCGAAGTTGCCGGCTTCAACGCTGAGCGAGCTTTTGGAGCTGGCGAGAAACGGAACCGAAGAGCTCAATTACGCTTCGTCCGGAATTGGATCGACGCACCATCTGTCAGCCGAATTATTCAAGAAGATGACAGGCGTCAAACTAAGACATGTGCCGTATCGTGGCGCGGCGCCGGCCATGAATGATCTTGTCGCAGGCCACGTCCCCATTCTGTTCGACAACTTGCCCACCGTCATCCCACAGGTTCAGGCCGGTACCGTGCGCGCGTTGGCCGTTGCGAGCCCTAAGCGATTGAACTCACTTCCGGATGTGCCGACATTTGAGGAGGCGGGATTGGTTGGTTTCGAGGCATCTTCCTGGTTCGGGGTGTTGGCGCCGGCGAGGACGCCAACCGATATCGTATCCAAAGTGACCGCTGACATTGAGCGGGTCATGTCGAGCCCGAGCTTGCGAAAGAGCTTCGAAGTGACGGGCGCGGAAGTAGGTACAGTGTTCGGTCCGGATTTCGGACGGTTCATGAAACAAGAAAATGAAAAATGGGGAGACGTTATCAAGAGCTCTGGCACGCAGATCATAGAGTAGGCGCCGCAGGTTCACCGTACCCGATGTCGATGTTTTCGGCCAAAAGTGTTTTACGCTCCACACGAATGGACTGAGGTCTGTCGAAGCTGCTAAAGAACGAGAGGCGGTCTATGCAGCTCGAATGACATAATCAGCCATTGGCATCATGCGGCCAATCTTCACGATTGTCCTGCCAGAGAATGAATAGCCTGGTCTTCCCCCAGTTCTGTGGGTCAAGTTCTGCAAAATTGATCATGGGGTCCGGTTGAGCCGTCCCCTCGGAGCCGCCGCCGCTCGCCTCACCCAATCTTGGATGCGAGCAGTTCCCGGGAGTTGCTCGCAATTGTGCGCATAGAGGTCCAGGTCGATCATCGTTTCCTAAAGATGCTCTGACCAACAGCCTGTGATCCATGGCTCGAGCCGTTCGGGCTGCAAGTCCAGTCCCGTCCCAGAGCCTTCCGGTATCGCGAGCATCCCATGCCGGCTGACGGACGGTGTGCCGGCAAGGCGCAGAAGCGGGTTGTCCATCATGTCGCACTCCACAAATGGATACGCGGCGCAAGCTCCGCCGCGGCGCGGTTCAAGCACCGCCGACATTTGAAGCGAGGCGTGGAAGTTCACAGTCGTGCCGAACACGTGGGGCATGATGGGCAGGTCATAGGCTTGCGCGAGCGCCCAAATTTGGCGAAAGCCGCTGTAGCCTCCGCATATCGAAAGGTCGGGTTGAAGAATATCGAAGGTGCCTGCAGCGAGAAAATCGCGAAAGGCACGCACGCTTCCGAGCGCTTCTCCTCCAGCCGTTGCGACCGCAGTGGCGCGCGCAAAGGATTGATAGCCCGGGATGTCTTCCGGCTGAACCGGCTCTTCAATCCAGAGCAGGTCGGCATCCTCCATGAACTTTGCCGCGCGGATGGCGGCGGCTGCCGTATAGCCCTGGTTGATATCGACCATGATGCCGATGTCGGGACCCACCTGCCTGCGAAGCGCGTTTGCCATGATGCCATCGGCTCTCGGCTCAACGCCGCCCCGGGGTTTGATGGCTTTGAAATTCAGAGCAAGATACTGGTCGACCTCGCGCTGATATTCCCGGTAGGGATCGGGCTGCGTTCGCACAAATGGTCCGCTTGCATAAGCAAACACCTCGTTGCGTATCGCGCCGCCCAACAGCGCCGCAACACTGATTCCATGCATTTGCGCGACAAGGTCGTGCAAGGCGATGTCGATCGCCGATATCGCCATCATCGCTGCGCCACGCCGATCGTACCCCACGGAAGCGCACATCGATTGAAAGTGGCGGCCATACTCGGCGGGCGATTTCCCCAGGATGAGTCCGGCCAGCCGGGCGCGGATAAAGGCGCCGGCGGCGTGCGGGGAATTGCCTGCCTCGCCCCAGCCGAAGAGGCCGCTATCGGTGCGTATCTGGACAAGCAACGCGTCCCGCTTCCGAAACAGGTTGAGGGCGTTTCCCATCGGCTCGGCTAGCGGGAAGCTAAGATTGAAGCCGCGGATTTCGGTAATTTTCATGACAGCTCACTGGGGGCATGTGAGGGGCAGAGGTCAGCCCGGCTGAATATTTCCCTTCTCGACGATACGGGCCCATTTTGCGACTTCGTCATCGATGCGCGCCGCAAACTCCGACGGCGAACTGCCAACAGAAACAAAACCAAGTTCCGTCACTTTGGACCGGAGTGGCTCGCCCCTGAAGGCCTTGCCGGCGACCTCGCCAAGTTTATCGATGATGGGGGGCGGCAGCGCCGCCGGACCGACCATGCCAAAGATCGGCATGGCGTCGACGGCCGGCAAACCGGCCTCTGCCATTGTGGGTACGTCGGGCAACTGTGCGACGCGGTCGCCTCCCGTAACTGCCAGCGCGCGAACCAGGCCCTGACGCACCTGCTGTGCAATCGCTGCGACGGTGGCGAACGTCATTTGTACTTGGCCACCAATCAGATCGGTGATGGCCGGACCGCCTCCGCGATACGGCACATGAAGAATGTCGATCTCGGTGGCTTGTCGCAGTTGTTCTCCGGCCAGATGAATCGCGGTTCCGAGTCCGGCCGAGGCGAAGTTGATCTTGCCCGGTTGAGTCTTGGCGAGCGCGACAAATTCTTTCAGGCTATTCGCGGCCACAGAAGGATGCACGACGAGAACGAGAGGGGAGGTCGCCAGGAGCGAGATCGGCGCAAAGTCCTTTTTGGTGTTGTAGGGAAGCTTGGTGCGAAACAGGCCGGGATTGATGACGAACGCGCTATCGACAACACCGATGGTCTCGCCCTCGGCAGAGGCGGCCGCGATCGCCTGCGTGCCCACCATGCTCGCGCCACCGCCACGATTATCGACGATGAAGGGCTGGCCCAAGGCACGCTCGAGTTCCGGTGCAATCAGGCGCGCAATGATGTCGGAGGCGCCTCCCGCAGCATAGGGAACGATGATCTTTACGGGCCGTTGCGGGTAACTTTGTGCTTCGGCTCGCCGCAGCAACGGCGAAACAGAGAGCGCAGCCGCCAGTCCTGAGCCGACGATGGTTCTTCGCGTCAATGAGCGCATTGTTCTTCTCCGTGGCCGGCCATCAGTCGTTGAATTTGAAACCGGGTAGGGACTCTCCCGGCGATCCCGGATCGGAAATCGAATCGCAATTGGACTGGATCGGGCTTCCAGCCAGGGCGGCCTGAACGAATGCAAGTTCGTCGGAGTAGGCTGCATGGACCGTTCCGTTGTGGGTCACGCCGGCATAGGTGTTCCAAACCACATTGCTGTTGGCGGCGCAGAGTGCTGCAACCGCAGCATATTGGCGTTGCGGCGGGATCAGCTTGTCGGCCAGACCTGTAGCGAGAAAGACCGGCACCGGCATGCGAACCGGACTCATTTCTATGACAGCGCCTAGACGATCCGCGATCTCTGGATCTTTCAGGCTGTTCGCTATGGTCAGACCGTTGCTGCGAACGATTTGCCCAAGCTCGGCGGTACATCCCTCTCGGGCGGCTTGCAGCAGTGGCTTCCCCATCTCAGTAACGAGGTCGTCCGGCTTTATTGCGTCGTCCCCGAGAGCGCCGGCGATCATCATGAGAATGGTGTATTGCGGAGGAGATGAACGCGCCAAAGTCGGTTCGCTTGAAGGCTTGTTGGCACTGTCAGGAAAGCGGGAAACAATGCCGGTTGCGATCGATGCCTTGAGATTGAGGTCGGGCGCATAGGAAGGCGCGAGACGTGTTGCGCCGAGCGAGGCGCCGGAGCCTTGCGACTGACCAGTGATGATAATGGCGTTGGCGATCTGCCCTTTCGAATGGTCGAGCGCCGCTCTTGCCGCATCGAGCACCGAGCGTCCTTCTGCTTCCCAATTGAGATAGGGATGCGGACCGGGGCCGCCGAGACCCTGGTAGTCGGTTGCAACGACAGCAAAGCCTTGTTCCAGCCAGTTGTTGATGTAGGCGCCGTCGCGGGGCCGATGCCTGCTCCAGGATGGGGCGCACCTGTCCGAGACGCCGAGCGTGCCGTGCGCCCAGGCGACGAGCGGCCATCCACCTTGGGGCGCGGTTCGCTTCGGAAGATAGAGCGTGCCGCTGACCGGAATGATGCCGGACCGCCATCTTGCATCCGTCGAAGTGTAGAGGATTCTTCTGGCCGTCGCGGCCGCAACGATCTCAGGCTGATCGGGTATCGGCTCTTCGCGCAGCATGAGACCCGGCTTCTCGGGCAAAGTGCCGGTCCAGCGGTAGAACGGCGACAAGTCCTGGTCACCAACGATAGGCCCCTGGGGAAGTGAGCCGGCTGTGGCGTACAACGCGCCCGGATGAGGCGAGGCGCAGAGAACGAGTGCTATGACGCCGATTCTTGCGAGTGCTTTCATTGCCTGCTTTCTCCTTTTGGCGCAGCTCGTGAGGCTGCACTCCTTTTGTGCGCCGTCGCGTTGCTCGCTGCGGCGCCAAACACCGCTGTCGATTGGGAGCTACTCCACCTGTAGTCCGATCCGGCGGACGACATCTCCCCACTTGTCCGATTCCGTCTTGAGCAGCGCAGCGGCTTGAGCCGGGCTCGTCGGACGCGGGTCGAGGCCGACTTTGGTGAACTGGCCGACCGCGTCGGGCTCCTGCAGCACGGCATTGAGTGCGGCGTTGATCTTGGCGACGACGCCGTCCGGCATGGCTGCCGGGCCGTAGAGCGCGAACCACGTCTCGACCTGATAGTTGGGCAAGCCTGCCTCGGCCGAACTCGGCACGTCCGGCAGCAGCGGCGTACGCTGCCGCGACGGGACGACGAGGGGCCGCAATTTTCCGTCGGCGATGTAGGGTGCCGAGTTGCTGACGGCGTCGACCATCACCTGCAGCCGTCCGCCGAGCACATCGGTCAGCGCCGGTCCGTTGCCGCTATAGGGAACGTGCAGCATCTCGAAGCCCGCCATGTTCTTCAACAGCTCGCCGGCGAGATGCAGAATGACGCCCGTTGCCGAACCGTAGGCGAGCTTGGTCGGGTTCGCCTTGCCGTAGGCGATGAGTTCCTGCAGGTTGTTGACCGGGACGCCCGGATTGACCGAGACCACCAGAGGTCCGGTGCCGATCAGCCCCAGCGAAGTGAACTCGTTGATCCCGTCATAGGGCGCGAGCTTGCGCAGATGCGGGTTCACCGCATGGGTGGATACGCCGCCGAGCAGCAGCGTGTAGCCGTCGGATGCCGACTTCGCGACGAATTGCGATCCAACAATCGCGCCCGCGCCCGGCCGGTTCTCGATGACGATCGGCTGCCCCAGCCGGTCGCGCATGCGCTCCGCGATGAAGCGCGCGACAACGTCGCTGCTCCCGCCGGCTGCATAGGGCACGATCAGCTTGATGATGCGGTTGGGGTAATCGCTCTGTGCGCGGGCCAGCCACGGGGTTGCGAGTGCGCCGAGCAGGCCAAGGCTAGCTCGCCGCGTCAGCCCTTTCGCCGTTGTCATCCTGTCCCTCCCTGTTCTTCGCCGTTCGCAAGCCGCGCGGCGTTATTTTTCGGCTTTCGAGCATGCCCGCCGTTTCCGCCCTTAGCAGGCCGAAACCGCCCGCAATCGACCACCACATGTGGTCGGCACGATGGACGATCACGCACTCGAGGCTGCGCTGCATCAGGTCGCCCTCGTAGGAATGGCCGAGCGCGATGTGCGCGATCTCCTCGGGCAGCCCGACTGCGATGCAAACGTGGGCGCCGTAGACTGGATGGCGCAGCGCGGGCGAACCGGCCTGCGATTTGTCCGCTTCCCATCGCCTGCGGTTCGTGGGATCGAGTTCCCAGGCCTTGCCGACATCGTGCAGCAACGCACCTGCCAGCACGATGTCGCGGTCGACCCTGGCTTCAGGGAATTCCTGCGCAAACTCGTCGGCGATCGCTATCGCGATCCGGGCCACGCTGCGCAGATGTACCGCCTGGCTGCCGCGCTTCAGCGCGAAGACGCCGGGCGTCGCCTCTCCCGGAATGGCGGTGACGCGCGGAAAATCCGTTTCCGCCAGCGCATAGGCCCAGGCTTCGATCGCCTTGCGGCGCAGTTCGTCGCTACGAATCTGCGCAAGTTCCGGGAGATCCTCGAGCACCGTTGCGCGCAGCGCGTCGGTGACGGGGCGGGGTCGGCGTCGGTCAAGGAAATACATGGGCAATCATCATTCGTCTCACCCGGATGTTGCCGTCGCCCGAAACATAGTTTCAAATGCCAATTTGGTCATAGTTCATGCTCTGGGGTTATATATGCCGATCAGCGTGCGGGAGATGGACGTGTTCCGATGCGTGATGCAGTCGGGCTCGGTGACGAACGCGGCCGCCGCCCTGAACATTTCCCAACCGGCGGTCAGCCGCATGCTGCAGCAGGCGGAGGAACGTCTCGGATTCAGGTTGTTCGAGCGCGAGAAGAAACGGCTGAAGCCGACGACCGAGGCGCAGACGCTTTTCGCGGAAGTCGTGAACGTGTTCGCAGCGATCGAGCACACCCAGCGGCTGGCGGTCGAGCTTCGCGATGGCCAGGCGGGGCTCCTGACGGTCGCGACCGTGACCGGGTTCGGTCACACCATTGTGCCGCAAGCGGTCCAGCGCTTCCGCGCCGAGCGGCCGGACGTCTCTGTTATCATTCAAACACTGACGGGGCCGGAGGTCGTTACCCGTGTCGCCCAGGGGCGCGCCGATCTTGGCCTGACGGTCGGCCCGATCGGGCATCCGTCCCTCGACAGCACCATTCTCTGCACGACCGAACTCGGCTGCGTGCTGCCAGCCGGTCACCGGCTTGCGGCCAAGGCTGCCCTGAGCGCGCTCGATCTGGCCGACGAGCCGGTGATCTGTCCGGGCCCGCATCTGTCGATCGGAGCCGCGATTGTGATTGCCTTTGCCGAGGCCAATTTTCGCTTGCGCATCGCCATTGAGGCCTCGCAGTCGAATATCGCCTGCGAATTGGTGCGTGCCGGCGCCGGGATCGCGATCCTGGACGGCCTCGGCTTGCTCAGTGCGCGAGCCCATGATCTCATCACGCGTCCATTCGCACCGAGCCTGCAAAGCGTCGCGCGCCTGCTGAAAGGCACAAAGCGGCCGGCTTCACGTCTGGTGGAGGAG
The DNA here is from genome assembly GCF_036924675.1 of Bradyrhizobium sp. AZCC 1578. NCBI lineage: Bacteria > Pseudomonadati > Pseudomonadota > Alphaproteobacteria > Hyphomicrobiales > Nitrobacteraceae > Bradyrhizobium > Bradyrhizobium sp. AZCC 1578. Next base: position 2,088,249 of record NZ_JAZHRZ010000001.1, on the reverse strand, counting down.
TTTGCCAGCGTCGTTCAGAAGGTGACAGCCGAGAGCGGCTTGTAACGAAGCAGAATCCTATCTGGTTGACGGAAGTGATTGCATCGCAATCTCAATCACAGAAGCTTTCGCAGTCTTGCTCTGAGTGGCGCGCCAGCGAGGCTACAACGACTGCGAACCGAAGCTAAATTCTCCAACCTTTCGACCTTGCCGGCGGCATAATCGTACATCCACGAGCTGATGTCGCCTCGGCTCGTTGGGAGCCACTGTGTCGAAGCCGATTTCAAGCAGAACGCCTTCCCGGAGGCCATCCAGCGCTTCGGTCACGCTGTCATAGTTCAGCCTGATGCCTGCACCTCCATAGTTTGGAACATCATCCGGTCAGGCGGAGGCTCGATCAGAATATCGATATCCTCCGAAAAACGATTAATGATCTGATGTCCCTTGGAAAGGGATGTGCCGCCTTTCAATTGAAATGTGTAGCCGAACTGCCGGAGCCCATAGAGGCAATGCATGATCCAGTAGTCTTTTTCGACGAGCGCGGGATCGATGCCCTTTTCTTCCGCCACGATCCGGATCAGGTCTGCGAATTGCGGATGGCTATGGAGGTAATCACGCGGCATGTCGCAGCTCGGCAAGGGTGCAACGCGCGCTTGAACAGCTTCTTTGTCCGTTCGTTTCCGTATTCACGCAAGACGCGACGTAAGCGCGGGGTATCCGACGCAGCAACGCGTTCCATCAGATGCTTCAGAACTCCATCTTTCGCCTCGGCAAGCTGATCGAGATTGTTGGCGAGATCCACGAGCAGGAATTCTCGTGTTAGCGACTTGGGAAAACGCGGCTTCACACGGAAGGCGAACTTGCGGCTGCCAAGCTGAAAATCACCGTGTCGCTTGTGATTGTAAACGACCGTCTTGTCGTAGAGCTGAGTCGTTCCCACGCCCAAGCTATTGTAGGCGTTTGGTGAGGTCAGCAGAAACCGGTCATCCTTCAAGAATGCGCTAACGACATCCTTGTCGGCGGCCGGCGCCGGACCGAACGCGGTTTCCTTCGGATAGGCATAGAGGCCGCCTGACAGCTTTTTTAGAACCCCGCTCTCAACCAACTGCTTGATATGCCGATCGACAGACGTCGACCAGCGGGCCAAGTCCGCGCGCCGATAGGCGTGGCCCGGTTTCAGATGGCGCTTGAGTTCTTCGAGCTTCGTCATGTCCACAATATAGGTTCAAACTCGTTGAATGCAAGAAATTTCATTGAAAAATCATGCAAAATCATGCAAAATGGCTTGCGACGGGACATTGAAATCCGATCACGTATCTGCGTTCCCGCGGCGCATGGCGTCCGGGGCTTGCCAGTCTCACCCTCGAAAAGCGAAGGTGCAGGGAATGCCGGGTGCCGGCTCGCACCTGCGGTCTCGTGTGCAATAAGCGCAAAGAGATGCGCACACGAGCATACAGGTACAGCCAGAGCATTCCGGCATTCCCTGCGCAGTGGTTTGACGGCTTATGCCGAGCTCTTGTGTCTGCAAAAATCTGCCAGAATGTGCGAACGGGCGGTTCTGACCAACCGCCCGTTGCTGGATCTGAGCCCGTTCGCGCTCAAAGGCCCTGAGAGCCTGTCGGGGAGCGAGGGACTGATCCGGTGTCTTCCTCAACCCGAACAGTTGCATGGGCTTCGAGCCCGGACCGAGCAAGGAAGGGAATGGATGATGGCACAAAACGGTCTGGTTGTCGCTGGGATCGACGTCGCCAAGGACAAGGTGGATGCATGCATTCGCGCGTTGTCGCAACGGCACACGTTCCCGAGCACCGCAGAGGGACGGTGCGCGCTGATCCGCTGGCTTCGCAAGCAGAAGGTCGGCAAGGCAACCATGGAGGCTTCCGGCGGCTACGAGCGGGACTGGGCCAAGGCGCTGCGCGAGGCCGGCCTCGAGGTCCGAGTCGTCGACCCGAAGCGGGTGCGCAGCTTCGCCCGATCGGCCGGGCGGCTCGCCAAGAACGATCCGATCGATGCGCAGATGATCGCCTGGTTCGCCGAGACCTTTGTCGAGGCGCCGGGCCAGGCCAGCGATGCGGCACGCGAGAAGCTCATGCAGATCGTGAATGCGCGTCAGGGTCTGCTCGACCTGCAGACCAGCCTGCACAACAGAAGTGAGCATGCGACGCCGGACGTCGTGCAGAAAATGCAGGCGCGGCTCTTGAAGAAGATCGCCAGCGAAGTTGCCAAGCTCGAGGTTGCGATCGCAGCCATGGTCAAGGCGCATTTTACCGAGCTCGCCGAGATCATCGAGAGCGTGCCGGGGCTTGGCAAGACCACGTCCGCCGGCCTGATCGCAGCGATGCCGGAACTCGGCCAGGTGAGCAACGAGGTCGCTGCCGCGCTGTTGGGCGGCGTCGCTCCCGACGATGACGACAGCGGCCAACGGCGGGGCGACCGCCACATCAAGGGCGGGCGCCGCAAGGTCCGCAACCTCTTCTACATGGCCTGTCTCGGGGCTGCGACACGGCACAACCCCGTGCTCAAGGCCTTCTATGATCGCCTGATCGCCAAAGGGAAGGAGCCGAAGGTTGCGCTTACCGCCTGCATGCGCAAGCTCATCTGCATCCTTAACACCATGATCGCGCGGCGCCAGAAATGGACGCTACCCGCTACCAAGTGAGCGACCCCGCTCGGCCTCTGCCGAGCGCATGCCCAGCCTGAAGATCTGGGAGCGGGCGGGGTCAAGGCCGTCAGCCGCCAGCGGCGGTGGCGTGCAGCGCCAGCCTTGAGCCCGGCCGATCACAGGTCTACGAAAACACAGTTGCTTCCCGGAGACGAATTCCTTTTGCCTCCATCGCCGCCGGCTTGATGGCTCCTCGATCCGGTTGGATCGAATTCGCCACCGGCAGCTTGGCACCAGCCACGGGTGTCAGGACCACACGGTTTTGCCGTACGCCTCAGCGCCGTTCATCTTGCGCACCGTTGGTCGCTCATGAGGTTCAACTCACCCTGCGGCCACCTTGTGCGCCGACGCTGCCTGCGTCCACCACATCCCGCCTCGCGTTCGTGACGATCGCGATACGCCCCTCTTGTCGAGACGGGACGGCGGGAAATAGCCACTGATTTGGGGTGAGGTGGAAGCAAATTATTTTTGCCGCGCGAACTGGACGACCCAAATCAATTTGAATCTGCTCAAGAAATTAGATTTGGCGCAACCGCCTTTCCGGCGCGATGGAGCGGGTTCAATGACTGCGCCGAACAGCGGATGACCGTTGCCTCTTCGATCATTTCGGACGGCGCCGGATCGAGGCTGCTCGAGCTCGCGCGCAGGCGGATCGAGGTCGTTTGGAACATCTCGAAGGAGAGGTTGAATCAGATTGCGTACGATCGATGAATTTTTCAACGTCCGCCAGATGGTCTCGATGGTCACGAACCTGGGATAGCTCATGTTCTTGCGCGAACAGGACCTCGCCGAATTGGTGGCCTGGCGCCGCGAATTGCATCGCAGGCCGGAATTGTCGGGGCAGGAGAAGGAGACGGCGCGAACCGTACAGGCGTTTCTCAGGGCGGCCGGGGCCGACAAGATCATTTCGGAATTAGGCGGGCATGGCGTGGCCGGGATCTATGACGGGAGTACGCCGGGCCCGACGATCATGCTTCGGGCCGAACTGGATGGACTGCCGATTCAAGAGACGTCCGCGATTCCGCATCGGTCCGAGGTGCCGGGAAAAGCGCATCTCTGCGGCCATGACGGTCATATGACGATCCTCGCGGCCGTGGCGCGCGATCTCTGCCGAACGCGTCCGCGCTGCGGACGGGCCGTGTTGCTGTTCCAACCCGCTGAAGAGGACGGGTCGGGCGCGGCTTCCGTGCTTGCCGACAACAAATTTCAGCAGATCCAGCCGGATTTCGTGTTTTCCTTGCACAACCTGCCGGGCCTTCCGCTGGGCGAAGTCGCCATCGCAGATGGCCTGGTCAATTGCGCCTCGCGCGGCATGCAGATCGCATTGTTCGGCCGAACGGCGCACGCGTCGAATCGGGAGCTCGGCGTTTCGCCGCAACGAGCCATGGTCCGGCTGCTGAACGAAATCCCTGCGCTTGGACAGGGCGGCGAGCTCGCTAGCGAATTCTCGATGGTCACGATCACCCACGCCCGGCTGGGCGAGCCGGCGTTTGGCATCTCGCCGGGTCATGCCGAGCTTTGGTTGACGCTCAGAACGCTGACGGATGCAAAGATGGAAAGCATCCGCTTGCAGGCTGAGAATCTGGTTCGACGCGTTGAAGACGAGCGGCTGAAAGTGGAGATCGCCTATCGCGACGTATTCGCTCACTGCATGAACGCGCCGGAAGCCGTCTTTCATCTGAAGAACGCGCTCGATGCCGAAGGCATCACGCACTCCGCGCGGGGGCTACCGCTGCGCGGCTCCGAGGATTTCGGTCTGTTCAACCGAAAAGCGAAGTCTGCGATGTTTTTCCTGGGCGCAGGTGTTGATCATGCCGGCCTGCACGCGCCGGACTATGATTTTCCGGACGAGCTGATCGGAGTCGGCTCGCGGGGCTTCATTCGCGCGTTGCGCAATCTGTTGGGTTGATGTGGCGCGAATCAATTTCCTGATATCGCTGCACAACAAAGCATCACGACTCGGCCGACCGCTGCATTCGACTTCGCGTTCACCTCACAAATTAGAACGCTTAAAAACTTCATACGGTTTAGAACGAATCGAAAAGCGTGAGGTGTTGCCTCATCGCCACTAACGCAATCCGTTATGTGCACGCTTCGTTACCTTAGATGGCTTCTACTCGCCGTTTGCACCTCAGAAGTTAGAACGAGCCGGAACCTGCTTGTGGGCTTTTGGGGTGGAAGTATGACGTATCAAGTCGCTGCCAGAAATGTTGTGCGCGCTGTTTCGCTGGGAGCGGTGAGCTATCTTGCGCTCTCTCTGGATTTTGCCGGCGGCTCGAGCGCCTTCGCGCAGAATTTGCCGCCCGTCACCGTCGATGCTCCGAGCCAGCAACGCGCGCGGCCTGCAGCAGCACGGAGAACGCAAACGTCGACGTCGCGTGTGCAGCGGCGCGTCGCTGCGCCGGCGCCGCGTCGGGTGGAGCCGGTGCCGTATGTGGTGCCTTCAAGGGGCACAGTTGGCACAGTGCCGCCTGCATATGCCGGCGGACAGGTGGCGACGGGCGGGAGCCTCGGACTTCTCGGCAACCGCAGCGTGATGGATACGCCGTTCAACCAGACCAGCTACACGGCGGAGTTGATCGCGAATCAACAGGCTCGAACCATCCGTGACGTCCTGGCGAATGATCCGTCCGTGCGGGTCATCCAGGCAGCAGGCGGCGGCGCGGACAGTCTGTTCGTCCGCGGCTTCTACTATGACAGCGGCGATTTCGGGCTGAACGGCCTGTACGGAATCGCGCCATACTACTCCATCGGGGCAAATTTCATCGAGCGGGTTGAGGTTCTGAAAGGCCCGAGCGCCGTGCTTAACGGCATGACCACTGGCGGTACCGGTGTTGCGAGCGGCGGTGCGGTCGGCGGCAGCATCAATCTCATTACCAAACACGCTCTCGACATTGACATTACACGGTTGACGAGCACCTACGTTTCCAAATCGCAGTTTGGCGGCAATATCGACGTCAGCCGGCGCTATGGCGAGCACAAGGAGTGGGGCGTTCGGGTGAACAGCACCTATTCGAACGGCAATACACCGTGGGACCGTCAGACCGACGAATTCGGCAACGTCGTCCTCGGCCTCGACTACCGGGGCGAGAACGCGCGCATGGCAGTCGATGTCGGTTATCAAGCCGACAATTTGACTCCTCCGCTACGCTTCTTTGGAATTGGCCCGGGCCTCACATCCATTCCTGCGCCGCCGAAGGCCGGGACGAACTTCCAGGTGCCGTGGGCCTACTATAAGCCGAAGGACTTCTTCACCACCGTAAAAGGTGAAGTGGACGTGACTGACTGGATGACCGCGTATGCGTCGTTTGGCTATCATGACAGCAAGATCGACTATACTTATCCCTCTCCCAGCATTATCAACGCCAACGGCTCTTTGGTAGGGCGTCCGGGACTTGGGCATGAGACGTTCGAGACCTTTGCGGGAGAAACGGGCGTGCGCGCGTCGATCGACACCGGCCCGATAAATCATGCTCTGAACATGAACTATTCGATCAATGACCGGACCTATGATCAGAGTGTCCTGAGTTCAGCAGGGCTAATTGCCTGGAATCTCTACACCCCGCCGACGAATGTCCCCCGTCCGAACTTGAATGTCCCGACTCTAAGACAAAATACCAACGTAAATCTCCAAAGCATCGGCTTTTCCGATACCATGTCGATGCTGAATAACCGCATTCAGTTGACGGTCGGTGTTCGTCGTCAGACGGCCGGAAGCGAGGTGACGAATATCCTTGCGCCCAGTTTAAGCCATCCTTTTCAAGATGAAACCGTGTGGACCCCGGCTTACGCCCTTGTCGTCAAGCCGGTCGAGAACATTTCGCTATACGCAAATTATATCGAAGGACTCCAGACGCCGCATGTCGTGGGTCCGGGGTTTTCCAATCCCGGGACTGTATTCCCGCCGGGGCAGACCCAGCAGGCTGAAGCGGGCGTGAAGATCGATGCGGGCCGTCTGACGACGACTATGAGCGTGTTTGATATCGAACAGCCGAGCATCATCACGGTGGCGACGGGGATCCCTCCGTCCCAGCAGCTTAACGGAAGGCAGCGCAATCGGGGCGTCGAACTCAATGTGTTCGGCGAAGTCACGCCTGCGATTCGGTTGCTCGGCGGTGTCGCGTTGATAGATGGCAAACAGATCAAGACGCCCAATGGTGCCACTGACGGCAGGACGGCGGTAGGCGTTCCGGCAATCACCGCCAATATCGGAGCGGAGTGGGATACGCCGTTCATGCGTGACCTGACGCTCTCGGCTAGGGTCATTTATACCAGTTCGCAATATGTCAATATTACCAACACGCTCTCGCTGCCGGAGTGGACGCGGGTCGACATTGGAGCGCGGTATACCTTCACATCGCCCTGGAACGGCAAGCCGATCGTGGTCCGCGCTAACATCGAGAACGTCTTCAACGAAGCCTATTGGGCCTCGGCCTACAGCGGCGTTATCACGCTTGCTGCCCCGCGCACCTATCTCTTGTCGACGACGTTCAACTTCTGAACGCCGCGTCAATCCAATCACCTGCAATTCGTGCCGCCGCGGATCTCATCCGCGGCGGCATTTCTTTGATCTGGTGGTGTCGCAGAACTGACTCATCGAAATTGATGACAATGCGATGAAAATCGTCGCACGCTGGATGTGCGATTTCGAAAATCGAAAAGGTTCCCGCCTGGCGAGTTAGAATTGCAAGAAACTGCGCATCGCATTGCCCATCAGTCACTTGGTCATGAGCTCGGCCGCGCAAGCGCGGAGGTTGCATCGTGTCACGCTATCGCCAACTTGGAGCTATTAAAAACTTCGCCGTCGATATTGCTTTGACCATGATTTGCTTCTGACCTAGTCAACACGCCATTGCTTTTGTTTTCTGAAGAAGGGACCGAACCATGATGGTGTTCGACAGAGACGACGTCACCTTCACCGTCGTCATCAATCACGAAGAGCAATACTCCATCTGGCCGACGTTCAAGGAAATTCCGAACGGCTGGAAAGCAGTGGGAAAGACGGGCAGCAAGAAGGAATGCCTTGAACACATCGAGCAGGTGTGGACCGACATGCGCCCGCTGACGTTGCGCAAATTCATGGACGAGACGGTCCCGCAGAAGTCAGCTTAAGCCAACGGAGCCTTGTCTTCCGATGCGGCTTCTTTGTCTGCCTTACTCCGGCGGCAGCGCCATGTTCTATGCGCGGTGGCGCAGGCTTTTGCCGTCATGGATCGATGTCTACCCGGTGGAGTGGCCCGGGCGCGGCGCGCGCATGGACGAGCCGCTGGCGACCGACCCGCACGCGCTTGCATCGCAGCTCGCTGCAGAACTTCACGCGCAGCTCGATGCGCCCTATGCGCTGTTTGGACATAGCCTCGGCGCGCTGATTGCGTTCGAACTCGCGCATTTCCTGCGTGATCGCGGCGCGCCCGCGCCGGCTATTCTCTTTGCCTCCGGCGCCGAGGCGCCGGCCGTTCGAGACGGCAGCAAATGGCGCCTGCCATTGAGCGACGAGGCGTTGCTGAAGGAGCTCCGCGATCTGCAGGGCACGCCGGACGAGGCGTTGTCGAATGCGGAGCTGATGCGATCGGCATTGCCGGTGCTTCGCGCCGATTTTTTGATGTGCGGCGCCTATGTCTATCGGCGGCGGCGTCCGTTGTCGTGTCCCGTGCACGTCTTCGGCGGGGCCGACGACGAGACCAGCCGCGAATCGCTACAAGCTTGGCAACAGGAGACCTCGGCGGAATTCACGCTTCACACGCTGCCGGGCCATCACTTCTTCATTCACACGCAGCAAACCGAACTGCTCGGCCTGATCGGATCGGCCCTGGCCCGACGGTCGGGGCGATCGATCGGTTCGCATCGGAGCGAGGATCATGAGCGTATTCTCCGTCCAGCCACTCATTGAAGGCAAAAGCCTTCCGCTGTTGCTGAAGGCCGATAAGATCGGGCAGCCGCTCGGCGCGGCGCTTCCCATGCTGCGCGACACCATCGACCGGCATTTGACCGATTGCGGCGGCATCGTGTTTCGCGATTTCTCTCTCGACGGCCCTGATGCCTTCCGGGCGTTCGCGGCCGATTTCGGTCATCCGCTGCTCACCTACGAGTTTGGATCGACGCCGCGCTCGCAGGTTACCTCCGGCGTCTACACCTCCACGGAGTACCCGCCGCACCAGCATATCCCGCTGCACAACGAGCAGGCCTATACGCGCGATTGGCCGATGAAGATCTGGTTCTATTGCATGCAGCCGGCGCAGGAGGGCGGCGAAACGCCGATCGCCGACAGCCGCGCCATCTATCGCGATATGCCGCCGGCCATTCGGGAGCGTTTCGCCGAGAAGGGCGTGATGTATGTGCGGAACTACGGCAACGGGCTCGACGTCGACTGGCAGCAGGTGTTCGGCACGGAGTCCAGGGCGGAGGTCGAGGCCTACTGCGCCGGGCACGATATCGAATGCGAATGGAAGGACGACGGCGAGCTTCGCACGCGCCAGATCTGTCAGGGGACGGCGCGGCATCCGGCGACGGGAGAGTGGGTCTGGTTCAATCAGGCCCATTTGTTTCACGTCTCCAATCTCGAGCCGGAAGTTCGCGAGAGTCTGCTCGACGTGGTCGGCGACGAGACTGAACTGCCGCGTAACGTCTTCTACGGCGACGGTTCGCCGATCGATGACGAGACGCTCGCCACCGTCCGCAACGTTCTCGAAACGCACAAGATCAGCTTTCCCTGGCAGGCCGGCGATGTGGTGATGCTTGACAACATGCTCACCGCGCATGCGCGCGCGCCGTTCAAGGGGCCGCGCAAGGTGATCGTCGCGATGGCGGAAGCGCATCGGCAGGGCTGATCGGCATTTTCGGGCGGCGAGAATCGTCGTCGCGCGCGGACTGGATTCGAGAAGATGTACAAAGACAACCTCGTCGAACGACTACGGTGCCACGCCGCGTTACGCTCCGATCGGATCGCGTTGCGCTTCCTGGAGGGAGACAGCGTCGCCGAAGAGCTGACGTTTGCCGGTCTCGACGCCCGGATTCGATCCGTCGCAGCCTACCTGCAGCAGTTGGGCGGCGCGGGCGAGCGCGCGGTTATCCTGCTGCCCAGCGGCCTCGACTATGCCGTGGCGTTCTATGCGTGCCTGTATTCCTGCGTGATCGCCGTCCCAGCCTATCCGCCGGAGGGCGGCGCCGAACGCTATGCGGGGCGTCTCAACGGCATTCTGCGCGATGCGACGCCTCGCTTCATCCTGACGGAAGCCGCGCTGGTTGGTGCGGTGGAGGCGGCACTTCCCGAGCGGGCGAACATAGAGATCGTTGCGGTAGATGCGATACCGGCGGCGCTTGCTGCGGAGTGGCGCGAGACGAGGCCGGAGGCAGATGCGGTCGCCTTCCTGCAGTATACGTCCGGATCGACCTCGCAGCCGAAAGGCGTTTGCGTCTCGCACGCCAACCTGACGGCCAACGAGAAGGCCATCGAGGCCGTGGCCCGAGGGGCGCTCGACGACGTCTTCGTAAGCTGGCTGCCGCTCTATCACGACATGGGATTGATCGGCGGGCTGCTGAATCCGCTGTTTACCGGCTTTACCGCCGTCCTGATGTCGCCGCGCAATTTTCTCGAGCGGCCGCGACGCTGGCTTGAGGCCATCGATCGTCACGGCGGCACGATCAGTGGTGGACCCGACTTTGCCTTCGCGCTGTGTGCCGATCGCATTTCCGACGAAACGATCGACCGGCTCGACCTTAGCCGCTGGAAGTTCGCATTCTCAGGCTCGGAATTTGTGCGCCAGACCACGCTGCGCAGGTTCGGGGAGAGGTTCGAGCGGGCGGGGTTCAATCGATGCGCGTTGACCGCCTGCTACGGCCTGGCCGAGGCGACGCTGCTGGTGACGGCAGGTGACCTCTCGACCCAAACTGTCAGCTATACCCTCGATACGGCGGCGCTTGCGGCGGGCCGCGTCGCAACAGCCGACCAAGGCACCGATCTCGTGGCGTGCGGCCGGACGGTCGCGGGCCACGTCACGCGCATCATGCGCATCGATGGGTCGGCTGCGGCACCGGCCGACGAAGTCGGCGAGATCTGGGTCGCCGGCCCGAGCGTCGCGCTCGGATACTGGAACAATCCCGAGGCCACGCAAAAAGCCTTCGTCGCGCGCGATGGCATGCGCTGGCTGCGTACCGGAGATCACGGTTTCGTCAAGGACGGCACGCTGATCGTGACGGGCCGGCTCAAGGACCTGCTGATCGTTCGTGGCCAGAATGTATATCCGACTGACGTCGAGCAGGCGGTCGAGGCCGAGGTCGAAACCGTCCGCAGCGGACGGGTTGCCGCGTTTGCGGTCGAGATCGATGGACGGGAAAGCATTGGTGTCGCGGCAGAGTTCAGCCGTACCGTTCTCAAGCGCGAGCGTCCCGAGGCTCTCGCCCAGGGAATCGGCGAGGCGGTGCTGCGGCAGGCGCAGGAATATCCGGCCGTGATCGTGCTGTTGAATCCGCAAGCGATGCCGCTGACGACGAGCGGAAAACTGCAGCGTTCCGCCTGTGCTGCCGGCTGGGCCAACAACACGCTCGACAGCTTTATGGTATTTGAGCGAGGGCGACGCCGTGATGGCGCGACGCTGACGGCGCCCGTAACCGACACCGAGCGCGCGCTGGCATCGATCTGGTGCGAGGCGCTGGGCGTGCAGACAGCGCATCGCGAGGACGATTTCTTCGTGCTGGGCGGAAACTCGATCGCGGCGGGCCAGATCGCGGCCGCGCTGCGCGAACGCTTCGGCGTCGAGCTGGAATTGCGCAGCTTTTTCGACGCGCCGAAGCTTGCCGCATTCGCTGATCATATCGACGCGCTGTTGCGCGAGGGCGCGAAGAGGGCGCTTCCTCCGATCCAGCGGGCAGCGCCGGCCGACCGCGTGACCTTGTCCCATGCGCAGGAGCGGCTGTGGTTTCTCTGGAATCTGGACCCCAATGGTACGGCCTATACGGTCGCGAGCACGATCCGGCTCAAGGGAAAGCTCGACCATACCGCCTTGTCGCAGGCGATCACGGACATCGTTCAGCGTCACGAGGTGCTGCGCACCACATTCGTCGCAACACACGGTCGCGCAAGGCAGGTTATTCACGACGCCCTCGGCGTCGATATCTGGCACCAGGATCTCCGGGGGCTTGCCGCCGAGCATGCGGCGGAAGTCAGACGGTCCGAACTCGGAAAGCCGTTCGACCTTGTCAATGGGCCGCTATTGCGGGCGCTGTTGCTTCAGTTCGCAGATGATGCGCACGAATTGCTGCTGCTTGCTCACCACATCGTCGTCGATGGATGGTCGCTCGACGTGATGCTCGAAGAGCTGGCGGGACTCTACCGCAACGGCACCGGGCAGGACGCAGGCCGGCCGCCGGTGCCGATGATGCAATATGCCGATTTCGCAGTCTGGCAACGAAACTGGCTCGCTTGTGGCGAGGGAGATCGGCAGCTCGCCTATTGGCGCGCAAAGCTGAGTGACGCGCACCCCATGCTGGCGCTGCCCCATGACCGTCCGCGTATCGCAACGCAAAGCCATGCCGGCGATACGATCGCCCTTGCCATCGACAGCGCGCTGGCCGCCCGCTTGCGGGAGATCGCCGCAAAATATCGCGTGAGCGTCTTCATGCTGCTGCTCGGTGCATATCAGGCGCTGCTGTATCGCTACACGGGGCAGAGCGATTTGCGCGTCGGCGTGCCGGTCGCGGGGCGTCGTCACGCCCAGCTCGAGCGGCTGATTGGCTGCTTCGTCAACACGCTGGTGCTGCGCGCCGAGATTGCCGATGAAGCAACCTTCCCGAACCTGCTCCGAGAGGTCAAGGACGCGGTGATCGAGGCGCTGTCCCATCAGGACCTGCCCTTCGAAATGCTGGTCGACGGGCTGCGCCCTGAACGAAGCAGTGGGCACAATCCGCTGTTCCAGGCCAAGTTCAACTACATGACGGCGCCGCGCGGGTTCGACGGCATCGCAGGGCTCACCGCCGAGATCGACATCATGGACCTCGCGGGTTCACATTTCGATCTCGCGCTTGATGTCGTCGACGGCGCCGGGGGCATGAAGGCGACATTCAACTACGCCACCGATCTGTTCGATTCCCCGACGATCGCGCGGCTGGCCGCACAATTCGGTTCATTGCTGCGGCAGATCGCGGAAAATGCGGAGCGGCGGATATCGGACTTCGTCATCGACGATGCGAACCGGCAGGTCGTGCCGAGCGAGGCAGCCGTGTTCGGATTCACCGATGTGGTCAATCTTCATCGCGCGTCGACCGCCGATCGCCAGGCCGCGGTTGCCATCCGGTGCGGCAGCGAGACGCTGACGTTCGCCGAGCTGGAGCGGAAATCGAACCGCATCGCTCATATGCTTGCAAGCAAGAGCGTGACGCGCGAGGTGCCGGTGGCGCTGTGGATCGAGCGCTCGCCGGCCTTTGTTGCCGCGCTGCTTGGCGTGCTGAAAGCAGGCGGCGCCTATGTGCCGCTAGATCCGAAATGGCCGCTGGGGCGCATCAGGCGCATCCTGAAGGACGGAGGCATCGAAATCGTGCTGGCTGCCGGCGATAAGCTGGCGGAAGCGCGTGCACTCGATTGCCTCGTGCTCGATGCGGAAGCCGAAGCGGCGCGCGGGGATACATCGAGCGTACCGCCCGACAATGTGATCCACCCGGCGCAGACCGCTTACGTCATCTATACCTCCGGATCGACCGGGACGCCGAAGGGCGTCGCCGTCTCGCACGGCGCGTTGGCCAATTATGTGCAGGCCCTGCTGCAACGCCTGCAGCCGCAGCACTTGGCGAACATGGCGATGGTCTCGACCGTGGCGGCGGATCTCGGCCACACCGTCCTGTTCGGTGCGCTTGCCTCCGGCGCGACGCTGCATCTGCTGCCGCCCGAAGTGGTGTTCGATGCGGATGCGTTCGCGAAAGTCATGCGGGACGGCGAAGTCGGCGTTCTCAAGATCGTGCCCAGCCATCTGCGAGGGCTGCTGAAGGCGTCACGCTCGGCCGATCTCCTGCCGAGCGATGCGCTGATCCTCGGTGGGGAAGCCAGTGATTCTGCGCTGTTGAACGAGATCCGGCCGTTGCGGCCGCAATGCCGAATTCTGAATCACTACGGGCCGACGGAAACGACAGTTGGCGCGGTCACGCACGAATGTGAAGCTGAAGGCGGGACGGGTTCGGTTCCGATTGGCTTGCCGCTTGCCAATCTGCGCGCGCACGTTCTGGATGATGCGCTGAACGAGGTGCCGATCGGCGTAGCCGGCGAACTCTATATTGGCGGCGCCGGCGTTGCGCGGGGCTATCGTGGCGAGGCTGGCTTGACCGCCGAACGCTTTGTTCCGGATCCGTTTGGGCCTGCCGGAGCGCGGCTGTATCGCACCGGCGATCGCGTTCGCTGCGATCGGGCAGGCCGCCTGATATTCCTCGGCCGAGGCGATGATCAGATCAAGCTCCGCGGCTATCGCATCGAGCTTGGCGAAGTCGGGCGCGCGATCAAGGCGCTGCAAGGGATCGACGATGCGGTGGTTGTCGCACGCGCAATCGGCGACAGCGCCGAACGCCAGGAGCTCGTTGCTTATTGTGTGCCCGCGATGGGCGCCACGCCGAAGCCGGATGTGATCAAGCAGCAATTGGCCGCGGTCGTCCCGGAGTACATGGTGCCGTCGGACATCATTGTTCTGCAGCGGCTGCCGCTCACGCCAAACGGCAAGGTCGACCGCAAGGCGCTGCCCGAGCCGGCGGGAGATGTGGTGGCCGCGAACTATTCCGCGCCGCTGGGAGACACTGAGGAACAGATTGCGGCGGTTTGGCGTGAGGTACTCGGTCGCGAACGCATCGGCCGCAACGACAATTTTTTTGAGCTTGGCGGCGATTCCATTCTCAGCCTGCAGATCATCGCACGCTTGCGCAAGCGCGGCATTCGCCTGACGCCGAAGCAGGTCTTCGGCCAGCAGACCGTGGCGGGGTTGGCAACCGTTGCCGCCGTCGCGGCGGCACCTGCGGCAAGCAAGGAGAGTTCGGCCGCAAAGGTTTCGACCGATGCGGCAACCGGCATGCGTCATTTGCTGCCCATTCAGGCGCGTTTTTTCAGCGAAGACATCGGCAACAGGAACCATTGGAACCAGGCGGTGCTGCTGGAGCCGCAAACGCGGATGGACTGGGAGACGTTGCGGCGTGCGCTGGCGACGATCGTCGATCATCACGATGCGTTGCGCCTGCAGTTCGCGCAGGTCGACGGCGCGTGGCGCGCGACGCAGGGCACGCCGCCATCGCCCTCGGAATTGCTGTGGATCCATACCGATGTCGGAGATGCGACGCAGGTCACCGCGCTTGCATCGGCCGCGCAGGAAAGCCTGTCGCTGTCTTCGGGCCCCTTGCTGCGCGCGGTAGCGATGGACTTGGCGGACGGCAGCCAGCGGCTGCTGATCGTGATCCATCATCTAGTTGTCGACGGCGTATCCTGGCGGGTCCTGCTCGAAGACATGGCCTTGGCGTACGACCAGTTGAAGAGAGGCGCCGTCGTGACGCTGCCGCCGAAGAGCGAGTCCTATGCGTCCTGGGGCGAGCGGTTGCATTCCCATGCGACGACCAGGGAGCTTGCTGGCGAACTGCCGTTCTGGCTCGATTGTGCGGCGGGTCCAAGCCTGCCGTGCGACGATGATCATGGCGGCGTCGATCGCGTCGGTGACGGCGAAGAGGTGTCGCTGGTGTTCGATACCGAAGTGACGTCAAGCCTGCTGCAGGAGGCGCCGTCGGCCTATCGGACCCAGGTCAACGATCTGATGCTGGCGAGCCTGGCGCGTGCCGTATCGCGCTGGAGCCAGCGCAACGATGTGACGGTCGAGCTCGAGGGCCACGGCCGCGAGGACATATTCCCCGGCGCGGATGTTTCCCGGACGGTCGGCTGGCTCACGACGGCCTTCCCGGTGCGGCTGCAAGGCGGGTCGGACGACCATGCCTCCCTGATCAAGACGGTGAAGGAGAAGCTTCGCGCGCTTCCGAACCGTGGGCTTGGCTACGGCGTGTTGCGCTATCTCGGCTCCGAGGACCAGCGCAAGGCGCTGGCGCAACTGGCGGAGCCGCAGATCGTCTTCAACTATCTCGGCCGCTTCGACGGCAGCGTGGGGGCTTCCTCGCTGTTCGGATTCGCGCCTGAGAGCGCGGGTGCGTCGCGCAGCGCCACTGCTCCCTTGCGGGGATGGCTGAACATCACCGGTCTGGTGCGCGAGGGACGTCTGCATCTGTCCTTCGGATATGGACGTAAGCGCTATCGGCGAGAGACGGTCGAGCGGCTGGCGAAACTTTACGAAACGGCCCTGCGCGAGCTGGTGGCGCATTGCTGCAGCGGAGCATCTGGTCTCACGCCTTCGGACGTTGCGTTGTCCGGGCTCGACCAGGCCGATCTCGATCGGTTGGCGACGACTTTCGATCTCCGCAGCATCGAGGACATTTATCCGCTTTCGCCGATGCAGCAGGGCATGCTGTTCCACGCGGTCCGGGATCGTGACAAGGATGCCTATGTCAACCAGGTCGGGTTCGAGCTGTTCGGCTTCGAGGCCGACAAGCTTCGAGCCGCGTGGCAAGCGGTGAGTGACCGGCACGCCGCCTTGCGGACCGGCTTTGTCTGGCAACACATGTCAGGCGCGGCCCAGCAGGTTGTGCACCGTCATGTGACGGTGCCATTCGTCGAAGAGGATTGGCGCAACCGGACGGCAGCGCTGGAACGCAATGGCGGGCGCGCTGAACTGGATGCCGTGCTGGCGGACGCGTCGCGGCGGGAGCGCGAGAGCGGCTTTGACGTCTCTCAGCCGCCGTTGCAGCGGGTGCGGTTGATCCGGCTCGACGACAAGCGCCACTGGCTGATCTGGACCCATCATCACATCTTTGTCGACGGCTGGAGCTCGGCGCGGCTGGTTGCGGAGGTGTTTCGGCATGTGAGCGGGGGCACACTGCCGGCCGTGCAGGGCAGCTATCGCGACTACATCGCATGGCTGCAGGGCCGCGATCATGCAGGCGCCGAAAAATTCTGGCGCGACGCTTTGGCAGGGCTCGAAGCGCCGACCCTGCTGGCGAATGCGCCGGCTACGAACAACAAAACATCGGAGGAGGGACACGCCAGCATTGCGCTTTCGATGAATCCGGAATTGGCCGAACGGCTGAAGGCATTTGCGAAGCGCGAGCGCGTGACGCTCAATACGCTCGTTCAGGCGGCGTGGGCGCAGTTGTTGCGGCGGCATTCGGGGCAGGCCGCCGTCTGTTTCGGGGTGACCGTGTCGGGCCGTCCGGCAGACCTGCCGGGCTCCGAGGAGATGGTGGGCCTCTTCATCAATACGTTGCCGATTGTCGACGCGCCGAGCCCGCAAGCGCGAACTGGCGAGTGGCTGCGTCAGTTGCAGGAGCAGAACCTGGCCTTGCGCGAGCATGGCTGGACGCCGCTCTACGAAATCCAGCGCCTCGCCGGCCAGGCCGGGCAGGCGCTGTTCGACAGCATTCTGGTGTTCGAAAACTATCCGATCGATGAGGCGCTGCGCGGAACGGGGGAGAGCGGCCCGCGCCTGGGACGGGTGCAACATGTGACGCCGACAAATTATGCGCTGGCGGTTGCCGTGTTTGCCGGAAGCGAACGGCTCGATCTCGAGTTCAATTATGACCGCGCTCGCTTTGACGAGCTTGCCATCCGGCGCCTCCGGGACATCCTGCATGGATTGCTGGAGCGGATCGCTGCCAATGCGGAGCGGCCGATCGGCAATCTCGGATTATCCGCCGGTGATGAGGCCGGGCGAATTCTGCAATGCAGCGGTGCTGGCCATTTGGCGACAGGTGCTTCCTATGTCGGCGTCGTTGCGCATATGGAGGCGCAAGCCGCGCGGGCGCCTTCTGCCGTTGCGATTGTATGGGGCGGCCAGCGCCTGAGCTATGGCGAGTTGAATGCCCGGGCCAACCAGCTTGCGCGGCGGCTTCGCCATTTCGAGGCCGGTCCGGATCGCCTGACCGGCATCGCTTTGACGCGCAGCCCTGAAATGATGGTCGCGCTGCTGGCCGTCCTGAAAGCAGGCGGCGCCTATCTTCCGCTCGATCCGGATTATCCGGCCGAGCGGCTCGCCTACATGCTGCGCGACAGCGCGGCGACACTGGTATTGACGCAAAGCGCGCTGCTCGAACCTCTCGCGCCGGTGCTGCGCGAGACCGGGGTCGAGGCCTGGTGCGTCGACGAGCCGCAGCGGCCCGTCAGCGAAGATACAGCCAATCTGAATGTCGAGATTCATCCGGATAGTCTGGCCTACGTGATCTACACGTCGGGTTCGACCGGGACGCCGAAGGGCGTGGCGGTAACGCATGGGCCGCTGGCCATGCATTGCGAAGCGATCGGCCGGTTGTACCGCATGACTTCGCGCGACCGGGAATTCCAGTCGGCCTCGATCAATTTCGACATTGCGCACGAGCGCTGGCTGGTGCCGCTGATGACAGGTGGCTCGCTCGTGCTGCCGTCCAGGCCAGGTCTATTGATCGACGACCTCGTCGATGAGATTGCGAGAAACTCGGTAACGTCGATCTTTCTGCCGCCGGCCTATGCGGATCAATTGAGCGCAGCGTTGCGGCAGAGTGGGCGCCGGCTTTCGATCAGGGCCTGCATTGTCGGCGGCGAGGCCTGGTCGGATACCGGAATCAAAGCGCTTCGCCAGGCCGCCGATGTCGACCTTCTGGTCAACGCCTACGGCCCGACCGAAACGGTGATCGCGCCGACGGCGTGGCTCGTCGACGACGTTGCGATGACGCCGGGCCTGCCGGCGCCGATCGGACGGCCCGTTGGCATCAGGTCCGCCTACATTCTCGATGCCGATCTCAACATCGTGCCCGTTGGCGTTACCGGCGAGCTGTTCATCGGCGGTATTGGATTGGCGCGAGGCTATCTGAACCGGGGCGCGCTGACGGCGGAGCGGTTTATCCCGGATCCGTTCGGCGGTAGCGGCGCGCGCCTCTACCGGACCGGCGATCTTGCGCGTTGGCGGGTGGACGGCGTGATCGACTATGTCGGCCGCGCGGACCAGCAAGTGAAGATCCGCGGCTTCCGAATCGAATTGGGAGAGATCGAGGCGCGCCTGCTCGAGCAGCGCGGCGTGCGCGCCGCCGCCGTGGTGGCGCGCGAGAGCAGGACCGGCCGTCAGTTGATCGCCTATGCCAGCGGCGAGCCGACGCTTGACGGCCGCGCCTTGCGCGATGCGCTGTCGGCCATTCTGCCCGACTACATGGTGCCATCGGCGATCATGGTGCTCGAGCAATTGCCGCTGACCCCCAATGGCAAGATCGACCGCCGCGCATTGCCGTCGCCGCACGAGGATCCCCAGCCGCCCCGCGGCTATGAGGCGCCCGAGGACGAAATCGAGATCGCGCTGGCGAGGATCTGGACCGAACTGCTCGGCGTAGAGCAGATCGGACGCAACGATCACTTCTTCGAGCTCGGGGGACACTCATTGCTGGCGGTGCGGGTGCTTAGCCGGGTGTCGCAGGAGATCGGCGTGTCGATCCCGGTTTCAGATCTGTTCGTTCATCCCGACCTCGCGTCATTCGCGCGCGTCGTGTCGATCAGGCTGATCGAGCAGGAGTTCGATGCCGATGAGCTCCAGGATCTGATCGCGGCGGGGCAGTGAACATGGCTGAACCATCAATGCCAGATTTGCGTGATCTGGATTCCGCACAGGTGAAAAAGCTCCTGTCGCTGGCGAGAGACCGCGGTCGAACTGCCGGCAAGAATGCAATCTCCTCGATTCCGGCGGTGCCGCGCGGCCGGCCGCTGGAATTGTCTTTTGCACAGCAGCGGCTTTGGTTGCTGGCGCAGGTCGATGGCGCCAACGCCAACTATCACATTCGCGGCGCTTTGCGCCTCGCGGGTGATCTCGACGTCGATGCATGGCGTCGCAGCCTTGACCGGTTGTTTGCGCGTCACGAAGCGCTGCGCAGTGTCTTCCGCGTGGTCGAAGGAAAGCCTTGCGTTGAATCGCTGCCGGCCGATGCGCACCTGCCGGTGCTCGAACATGATTTGCGGCAAAGCCTGAATGCCGAACAGGAACTCGCGCGCTTGTGCCGCGAGGAGGTCGATACGCCGTTTGATCTCGCCGCAGGACCATTGATCCGCGGACGCCTGATACGGACAGCGGAGAAGAAGTATCTGTTCCTGCTCACCCAGCATCACATCATATCTGACGGCTGGTCGATGGGCGTGCTCGTGCGCGAACTGGGCGCGCTTTACCGAGCCTTCACGGCAGGCCAAAATGATCCGTTGCCGCCGCTGGCAATTCAGTATCCGGACTACGCTGCCTGGCAACGGCAGTGGCTGACGGGCGAGCGATTGCAGCGGCAGGTCGACTATTGGCGGCAGGCGCTCGCGGGCGCTGCCGCGGTGCTCGAATTGCCGACAGACCGGCCCCGCCCGCCGGTCAGGTCTCTCGCCGGCGCGTCATTGCCGATCGAGATCGACGCCGAGCTTGCGCATCGCATCAGGATATTCAGCCAGTCGCACCGCGCGACGGCATTCATGACGGTGCTGGCGGCCTGGGCGGCGGTGTTGTCAAAACTTTCCGGGCAGACCGATCTCGTGATCGGCACGCCGACGGCAAACCGCAACAGGCGCGAAATCGAGGGCCTGGTCGGCTTCTTCGTCAACATGCTGGCGCTCCGCGTCGATTTATCGGGAGAGCCTGATGTGGCGGAGTTGCTCAGCCGCGTGCGCGCTGCGGCGCTCGAAGCTCAGGATCATCAGGATCTGCCGTTCGAGCAACTCGTCGAGATCATTCAACCGCCGCGGCGGCTAGAGCATACGCCGGTCTTTCAGGTCGTGTTCGCCTGGCAGAACAACGAGGCGGCAATCGTTGAGCTACCAGGCCTCAAGGCCGAGATAGCCGATATTCCGCTGCAGCAGGTCAAGTTTGATCTCGAGCTCAATCTGGGGGAGGCGGATGGCCGAATCGTCGGCGCCTTGAACTATGCAACGGCACTGTTCGACGAAGCGACGATCAAGCGTTACCGAGACTATCTGCTCGTCTTGCTGCGGGTCATGGTCATCGACGCGGATCAAATCGTCGATCAAATCGATGTTGTCGGCCAAGAGGAACGCAAGCTCGTTCTGGATACATGGAACGAAACGGCTGCGCCGTTCCCATCGGAGCGCTGCATCCACGAACTGTTCGCAGAGCAAGTCCGAACCGCCCCCGAAGCCACAGCGCTGGTTCACGAGGACGTTCGTCTGAGCTATGGCGAACTTGATGCGAAGACCAATCGGCTCGCGCGGCACCTGATCGCTTTGGGCGTCGGTCCAGATCAGCCGGTCGCGATCTGCCTGGAGCGCGGCATCGCCATGGTCGTCAGCCTGCTGGCCGTGCTGAAGGCGGGCGGCGCCTATCTGCCGCTGGATCCGGCCTATCCGGCGGAGCGGCTGCGGCAGATCGTCGAGGATGCAAGCCCGGGATTGTTGATCGTTGACGATGCCGGACGCGCAATCTTCGCGGATGCGGCCTGCAAGGTTGTCGATCTGGAGGCGAGCGCATCGGCCGTCGCCAGTCTGGCGGCATCAGATCCAGGCGACCGTGTCACGGGACTTACGTCACGGCATCTCGCCTACATCATCTACACGTCCGGCTCGACCGGGCGGCCAAAGGGGGTGATGGTCGAGCATCGCGGCCTGGTAAATCTGGCGCTGGCGCAGCGAGCGCTGTTTGACGTTTCCCGGCGCAGCCGCATCGTGCAGTTTGCCTCGTTCAGCTTCGACGCCAGCACCTGGGAAATTGTCATGGCGCTGTGCTCGGGGGCCGAGCTGTTTCTCGTCGGTCCGCGGCAGCACCGCAATACGTCGGAACTGCTCGATTTTCTCTCGGACAACGCCATTACGCACGCGACCTTGCCGCCGGCCATGCTGCAGGGGCGCGATGATCTCGGCAGGCTGGCGTCGCTGCGGGTGCTCGTCCTCGCCGGCGAAATGCCCAAGGCGGAATTGATCAGGGGTGTGCCGCCTGGCGTCGCCGTCTTCAATGGCTACGGGCCGACGGAAACAACGGTCTGCGCTACCAGTTGGTTGCGCCCGGCGGGCTTCGATGGCGACGTCGTCCCGATCGGTCGCCCGCTTCCCAATACGCGAATCTATCTGCTGGACAGGTTCGCTGCGCCCGTTCCGCTCGGGGCGACCGGCGAAATCTACATCGGTGGGGCAGGGGTCGCTCGCGGCTATCTCAGTCGCGCCGATCTGACGGCGGAGCGCTTTGTGCGCGATCCCTTCAGTAGCGATACTGGCGCGCGGATGTATCGCAGCGGCGATCTCGGACGTTACCTGCCGGATGGCAACATCGCGTTCCTCGGCCGCAACGATCATCAGGTAAAAATCCGCGGCTTCCGCATTGAATTGGGCGAGATCGAGTTTCGCCTTAATGAGCACACCGGCGTGACCGACGCGGTGGTGCTGGTCCGTCAGGATCACAGCGGTGATCCGCGCCTGGTCGCCTATGTGGCCGCGAAGGACGATGGCCTGAAGCTCGATGCCGGTGAATTTGCGGCTGTGATGCGCAATCACCTCCGCGCGTGCCTGCCGGACTACATGGTGCCGTCGGCGTTCGTACGCCTGGATGCACTGCCGCTCACGCCGAACGGCAAGGTCGACCGCAAGGCGCTGCCCGCGCCGGAG
This sequence comes from Bradyrhizobium sp. AZCC 1578, assembly GCF_036924675.1. NCBI lineage: Bacteria > Pseudomonadati > Pseudomonadota > Alphaproteobacteria > Hyphomicrobiales > Nitrobacteraceae > Bradyrhizobium > Bradyrhizobium sp. AZCC 1578. Next base: position 2,065,954 of record NZ_JAZHRZ010000001.1, on the reverse strand, counting down.
GATGATGCCTTTGCAAGGCGCAGTTTCGAGCCGCCGCAGGGGGAGATCGAGGAGGTCGTCGCAAGGATCTGGACCGAGCTGCTCGGCGTCGATCGGATCGGACGCAACGATCACTTCTTTGAGCTGGGAGGCCACTCGCTGCTCGCGGTCCGCATGCTGGAACGCTTGCAGCGGCATTCGCTGAGCGCCGATGTGCGCGTGCTGTTCGCCAATCCCGTGCTCGCCGATTTCGCCGCCAGCCTCAGTGGCGGCGTCGGCGCGGCTGTTCCGGCCAATCTGATCACGCCGCAGACGACGGCGATTACGCCTGAGCTGCTGCCGTTGATCGCGTTGAAGCAATCCGACATCGACAGCATCGTGGCCAACGTGCCCGGCGGCATCGCCAACATCCAGGACATCTACGGCCTGTCACCGCTACAGGATGGCATCCTGTTTCACCATCTGCTGTCGAAGCAGGGCGACCCGTATCTGCTGGTCGGCCAGATGGCGTTCGCAAGCCGCGACCTGATCGACCGTTATCTCGCCGCCGTTCAGCAGGTCATCGACCGGCACGATATTCTCCGCACGTCCATTGCATGGGAGGGGCTATCAGCTCCGGCGCAGGTGGTTTGGCGGCGAGCTTCTGTAGTCATCACCGAGGTCGTGCTGGACCGCGAGAGCCCGGCGCATGAGCAGCTTGCGCGGCGTTTCGATCCGCGCCGCCATCGGATCGATCTTGGCAAGGCGCCGCTGCTGCGATTTGCGGTCGCGCGCGATCCCGGCGAGGAGCGCTGGCTGCTTTTGGTGTTGCTGCATCATATGATCGGCGATCACTCCACTCTGGAAGTGATGCACGAGGAAGTGCAGCAAATATTGTCCGGACGCGGTCATGAGCTTCCGGCTCCCTATCCGTTCCGGAATCTGGTGGCGCAGTCGCGTGGATTGGCAGCTATTGCGGAGCACGCGCGCTTCTTCCGAAGCATGCTGTCTGATATCGATGAGCCGACCACGCCGTTTGGACTGGATCGCGTGCATGGCGACGGTGGCGGCGTGGCGGAAGCGCGGCGAACGCTTCCGGAGCAGCTCAATGCACGGCTCCGCGCTCTGGCACGGCGGCTGGGGGTTAGCCTTGCCAGCCTCTGCCATCTCGCATGGGGTCAGGTAGTGGCGCGAAGCAGCGCGCGTGAGCACGTCGTGTTCGGCACGGTTCTGTTCGGCCGAATGCATGCGGGCGCCGGCGGCGACCGCACCATGGGGCTGTTCATCAATACATTGCCGCTGCGGCTTGATCTCGATAACACCGCGGTTGAAGACAGCGTTCGTCATGCTCACGCAAGGTTGGCCGAGCTGATGGCACATGAACATGCCTCGCTGGCGCTCGCGCAGCGATGCAGCGGTGTCGCCGCGCCCGCGCCCCTGTTCAGTTCGATCCTGAATTACCGGCACAACGCCATCCCGGAGGCTTCGTCCACGGGGCAGGGCGGCGCAGGCCTGAAGGGCATCGAGTGGCTCGGCGGCGAAGAGCGTACGAACTATCCCTTGATGATGGCGGTCGAGGATTATGGTCATGCGCTCGGCTTGACCGCTCAAGTCGTCCATCCGCTCTCGGCCGATCGCATCTGCGCCTTGATGCAGCAGGCGCTCGATCAGATGGCGGAGGTGCTGGAGCGCGCGCCTCGCTCTCCGGTGCGGCAACTGGATGTTCTGCCTGACGAAGAGCGTCAGCTTTTGCTGGAGACGTGGAATCGGACGCAGGCACAATATCCACGGGACCGCTCGTTTATCGAACAGTTCGAGGCGCAGGTCGATCAATCTCCTGATGCGGTGGCCCTGGTGTTTGGCGATAAGGAGCTGAGTTATCGCGCGTTGAACGTGCGCGCCAATCGGCTGGCGCGGCGGCTGCGCGATCGCGGCGTCGGAACCGACGCGGTGGTGGGGCTGGCACTGGAGCGCGGCGTCGAGATCATGGTCGCGCTGCTCGCGGTATTGAAGGCGGGCGGGGCCTATCTGCCGCTCGATCCGGATTACCCGGCGGAGCGGCTGGCGCACATGCTGCGCGACAGCGGCGCGGCGCTGGTGCTGACGCAGCGGGCGCTGCTGGAACAGTTTGCGCTCGTGCTGAGGGAGACCGGCGCCGAGGCGTGGCTGCTCGATGCGAATGACAGCGGCGGGGGCGGTGACGGCGGCAATCTTGATGTCGTGGTCCACCCCGAAAGCCTGGCTTATGTGATCTACACCTCCGGCTCGACCGGCCTGCCCAAGGGCGTGATGGCCTGCCACGACGCCGTGACAAACTTTCTGGCGACCATGGCGGAGCGGCCGGGCCTTACGCGCGAGGATCGCGTGCTTGGCCTGACCTCGCTGTCGTTCGACATCGCGGTGCTGGAACTGTGGCTACCGCTGACGCGCGGGGCATGCGTGGTGCTGGCCGATCGCGCCGCCGCGCATGATCCCTCGCGCCTCAAGGCGATAGTGGCGAAGCACGGCGTCACGATGATCCAGGCGACGCCGTCGACCTGGCGGATGCTGCTTGATCATGACGGCCCATCATTACCTGCAAGCTGCCGCGTGCTGTGCGGCGGCGAGGCCTTGCCGCCGGATCTGGCGCGGCGGCTGGTGGCGCAGGCCGGCGAGGTCTGGAACCTGTACGGCCCGACCGAGACCACGGTGTGGTCGGCCCGCCACCGCCTCGATGCCAAGGACGATCGTCCGGTGCTGGGCGGCCCGATCGGCAACACCACGTTGCATATCCTCGACAACGACCTCAACCTGGCGCCGGTTGGCGTTGCGGGCGAGCTCTATATCGGCGGCGCGGGCCTGGCGCGCGGCTACTGGCAGCGCGGCGCGCTGACCGCGGAGCGCTTCATCCCCGATCCGTTCGGCCCGCCAGGCGCGCGGCTCTACCGCACCGGCGACGTGGCGCGGTGGCGCGCCGACGGCGTGATCGAATATATCGGCCGCGCCGACCACCAGGTGAAGATCCGCGGTTTTCGGATCGAGCTCGGCGAGATCGAGGCGCGGCTGTTGGCGCAGGCTGGCGTGCGGTCGGCGGTGGTGGTGGCGCGCGAGGTCGGCGCTGCCCGCCAGCTCGTTGGCTATGTCAGCGGTGAAATGTCGCTGGACGGGACAGCTCTCAAGACCGCGCTGTCGTCGCTGCTGCCGGACTACATGGTGCCGGCGCGGATCGTGGTGCTGGACCGGCTGCCGCTGACGCCGAACGGCAAGATCGACCGCAAGGCGCTGCCCGCCCCGGACCAGCTCGCGACATCAACCGAGCGCGTGGCACCGCGCACGCCGGCCGAAGTGGCGCTCGCCGCGATCTGGGCCGATCTGCTGCGCCAGCCCAATGTCGGCGTCACCGACAATTTCTTCGAGCTCGGCGGCGACTCTCTCACCGCCGTCCAGCTCGTCAGCCGCATCAAGCGCGATCTCGGTCACGACCTGCCGCTGAACCGCCTGTTTGAAATGACGACCATCGAGACGATGGCTGCTGCGCTTGCCCCGGAGATTCAGGTCGACAAGCGCAGCGACGACATCGCCGCGATGCTCGACATGTTGAAGGAAGTCGAACTTTCCGATGAGTGATATCGCCGCCACGCAGAAGCAGCAGCTTCGTGACATCTCACGACGCTTGATGCGCCTTGATGCCAGCAAGCAACAAGCGTTCCTGACGCAGCTCGCGGCGAAGGGCGTCAATCTCGCCATGCTGCCGATTGCGCGCCAGGAGCAAACGCGGGCACCGCTTTCCTTTGCGCAGTCGCGCCTCTGGTTCTTGTGGCGGATGGATCCGGATAGTGCCGCCTACAACATATCGGCGACGGTACGGGTGCGAGGGCAGCTCCAGCGGCAGGCCCTGCAGCAGGCCTTCGATGCGCTGGTCGCCCGTCACAGCGCGCTTCGTACGGTGTTCCGGCAGCAGGGCAAGGAAGCCGAGCAGGTCGTGCTCGACCCGCAACCGTTCGCGTTGCGGCATGTATCGCTCGATGGCGATGACAGCGAGCAACAGGCGTATCTGCTGGCGCGGCAGGAAGGATCGCTGCCGTTCGATCTCGAAGCCGGCCCGCTGATGCGCGCCGCGCTGCTGAGGCTGGAACAAGACGACCATCTCCTTGTCGTCAGCCTGCATCACATCGTGGCCGATGGCTGGTCGATGGGCGTGCTGGTCGACGAGTTCTGGCGCTTGTACGCGGCATTCGCAGGCGGCGAGGCGCCGGCTTTGCCGGAGCCTGATATTGAATATGTCGACTATGCCTGTTGGCAGCGGCTCTGGATGAGCGCCGTCGATGGCGAGCGCCAGGTCAATTACTGGACGGCGCGCTTAAAGGATCCGGCGGTGCTGCAGCTTCCAATCGATCGGGCGCGGCCGGCGGTTCCCGATCTCGCCGGCGCCGCGCTCCGCATGGCGCTCGATCCGGCGCTCGCCGAGGGCTTGCGCGCGGTGGCGCGCCGGCATCAGACCACGCTGTTCGTCGTCCTGCTGGCGAGCTTCAAACTGCTGCTCTATCGCTACACCGGCCAGTCCGACATCAGCGTCGGCGTGCCGGTCGCCAATCGCCACCGCGACGAGACGCATGGCGTGATCGGGCTGTTCGTCAACACCCAGGTGCTACGCACGCAGCTCGATGGTCGCGCGACGATCGCTGACTTCATCGCATCCGTTCATTCGGCCACGATCGAAGCCCAGGAGAACCAGGACCTTCCGTTCGAGCGGTTGCTGGAAATCCTGCAACCCAAGCGCAGCCTGAGCCAGAACCCACTCTTTCAGGTGCTCTACAATCATCAGCGTCGGCGCGTGTCGGACAATCCGCCCGACCGCACCGGTCTGCAGATCGAGAAGATCGACGCCGAAGTCGACACGGTCAAGTTCGACCTGGCGCTCGACAGCGAAGAGGGACCGGCAGGGGAGATCCGCGCGATCTTTACCTATGCGACCGCGCTATTCGAGCCGGCGACGATCGAACGCCTTGCGTCGTATTGGATCACGATCCTGAACACGATGGTTCAGGACGGCGCGCAGTCGGTCGCCGGCATGGCGCTGCTTTCCGCGCAGGAACTGGCCACGCTGCGCAAGTGGAACGGCGCGGGAGCCGGGATGGACGCGCCGTTTACGCCGGTGCATCAAACGGTCGCGCGGCTGGCCGCGGAAACGCCCGACGCGCCGGCGCTCATCTTTGGCGACGACGTGATCTCTTATGCTGAGCTCAACCGTCGCGCCAATCGGCTCGCGCATCGCCTGATCCGCCTGGGCGTCAGTCCTGCCGATCTGGTCGGCATCTCGGCACGGCGGTCGCCGTCGCTTGTTGCAGCCTTGCTGGCTATATTGAAGATCGGCGCGGCCTATCTGCCGCTCGATCCCGAGCATCCGGCAAAGCGACAGGTCGGAACCATGCACGACGCCGGCGTGCGCTTCGTGCTGGTTGACGCCGAAGGTTCGGCACTCGCTGCGCTTCCATCAGGGATCGCGGCTGTCCCGCTCGACGCAAGCGATCTCGGCCGGGAGCCGGAGAACGATCCTAGCATTGCCGTCGAAGCAACAAGCCTTGCCTATGTCATCTACACCTCGGGCTCCACCGGCATCCCGAAGGGAGTAGCCGTCGAGCATGGGCCGTTTGCGATGCATTGCGAGGTGACCGCCGGGCTCTACGACATGGACCGGCACTCGCGCGAACTGCACTTCCTGTCCTTTACGTTCGACGGCGCCCATGAGCGGCTCTGGACCGCGCTGACTTGCGGCGCGGCGCTCGTGATGCGCGACGAGAATCTGTGGTCGACCGAACAGACGCTCGACGTTCTGCGCGAGCAGCGCGTTACCAATGCGGGCTTTCCGCCGGCCTATTTGCAGCAGCTCGCCGACTTTGCGGCGTGGCGCGGCGATCCGCCGCCGGTCGGGCTTTACTCGTTCGGCGGCGAGGCCATGCCGAAGGCAGGCTTCGACAAGGTCAAGCGCGCGCTCAAGCCGCGGACATTGATCAACGGCTACGGCCCGACTGAAACCGTCGTGACGCCGCTGGTCTGGAAGGTCGATGCCAGCGAAGAGATCGAGGGCAACTATGCGCCCATCGGCCGTCCCGTGGGACGCCGCTCGGCTTATATTCTGGATGGGGACCTGAACATCGTGCCGGTTGGCGTAACCGGCGAATTGTTCATCGGCGGCGAGGGACTGGCGCGAGGTTATTGGCGGCGCGCCGGATTGACGGCCGAGAGATTCGTCCCCGATCCCTTTGATGCGTCCGGCGCGCGGCTGTATCGCACCGGCGATTTGGCGAGATGGCGCCCCGATGGCGTGATCGAGTATGTCGGGCGCTCCGATCACCAGGTGAAAATCCGCGGGTTCCGGATCGAGCTCGGCGAGATCGAGGCGTGGCTGATGCGCCAGCCGGGCGTGCGATCGGCGGTGGTCGTCGCGCGCGAAGCCGGCGTAACCAGCCAACTGGTCGGCTATGTCGCCGGCGAGGGCGCGTTCGACGAAGCAGCAATGCGCGCGGCCCTTTCGGACGAACTACCCGATTACATGGTGCCGGCCCGTATCGTGAAGCTTGAGCGGCTGCCGCTCACCGCGCACGGCAAGGTGGACCGCGAAGCGCTGCCGGCGCCCGAGATGCCCTCTGCAACGGCCGCACATGTCGCGCCGCGCACCGCGACCGAGGCGACACTTGCCGCGATCTGGGCCGAGCTGCTCGGCCAGCCGCTCATTGGGGTTGACGACAATTTCTTCGAGCTCGGCGGCGATTCCATCATCTCGCTGCAACTGGTCGGCCGCGCCCGGCAGGCGGGCCTCGTGATCGAACCGCGTGACGTTTTCCGGCACCAGACCTTGCAGGAGCTGGCGCGGGCCGCGCGCATTGAACGGTCGGTGGAAGCGGCGGCTCCCGAGAGAGACCTCGAGGGCAGCGAACATCTGCTGTTGCCGATCCAGGTGCGATTCTTCAGCGAGGATGCCGGCGAGCGTCATCACTGGAATCAGGCCGTCCTGTTGATGCCGAAGGCGCGGCTGGATTGGACGAGCGTTGAGCGCGCGGTCGCCGCCGTTGTCGCGCATCACGATGCGTTGCGTCTTCGTTTTGCGGAGATCGACGGTGTCTGGCGCGCAACCCACGGCGCCGCGCCGGCAGCGTCGGAGTTGTTGTGGATTCGGAGCGGCATCCGCGATGCAGCCGAGGTGACGGCCGTCGCTTCTGCCGCCCAGGTGAGCCTGTCGCTGGCAGGACCGCTGTTGCGCGTGGTCGGCATCGATCTCGCCGACGGTAGCCAGCGGCTTCTCATCGTCGTGCACCATCTCGTCATCGACGGCGTATCATGGCGCGTGCTGCTCGAAGACTTTGCTGCGGCTTACGGGCAGTTTCAGCAAGGCGCAGCGTCGATCGCGCTGGCGAGGAGCCAGTCCTATGCATCCTGGGGCGTGCGCTTGCAGGCACATAGCGGCACAGATGAGCTGTCTGCCGAGTTGCCCTATTGGCTCGAACGGGGATCGCGCGCCGATCTGCCGTGCGACGACGATCATGATGGTGTCGACCGGGTTGCCGAGGGCGAGGAAATCCTGCTGGCATTCGATGCCGGGTTGACGACGCGGCTGCTCAAGGAAGCGCCGTCCGCCTACCGGACTCAGGTCAACGATCTGCTGCTGGCGACACTGGCGCGGGCGGTATCGCGCTGGAGTGGAATTGAGGACGTTGCCGTCGAGCTCGAAGGGCACGGCCGCGAGGACATCTTCTCCGGGGTGGATATTTCCCGCACAGTCGGCTGGTTCACGACCGCTTTCCCGGTGCGCTTGCCGGGCGGCTCCGGCGATGATGCCTCCCTGATCAAATCCGTCAAAGAGGAGCTTCGGGCGATTCCCGCCCGCGGGTTAGGCTTCGGCGTATTGCGCTATCTCGGCACCGAGGCGCAGCGCCATGCGCTTGCCGCGCTGCCCGAGCCGCGCATCGTTTTCAACTATCTCGGCCAGTTCGATTCCAGCGTGGGTGAGGGCACACCGTTCAGGATCGCTCCTGAGAGCGCCGGGCCGTCGCGCAGCGACAGCGCGCCGCTTGGCCGCTGGCTGAGCATCAACGGCCAGGTGCGGGAAGGCCAGCTACGGCTGTCGTTCAGCTACGGCCGCAGGCGTTACGGGCGAGCCACGATCGAACGCCTCGCGGAGCATTATGCCGCGGCGCTGAGAGAACTCGTCGACCATTGCACAAGTGGCGCCCACGGCATCACGCCATCGGACTTCGCATTGTCGAATTTGAGCCAAGCCGATCTCGATCTCCTGGGCGCGACGATCGATTGCCGCGATATCGAAGACGTCTATCCGCTGTCGCCGATGCAGCAGGGCATGCTTTTCCATGCGCTGCGCGACGGAGAAAGTGGCAATTACGTCAACCAGGTAGGTCTCGAGGTGCGAGGTCTCGATGCCGGCAGGTTGCGTGCAGCCTGGCACGAGGTGGGCGCGCGTCATGCGGTGCTGCGAACCGGCTTTGCCTGGCGCGAGCTGTCAGGCGCGGCACAGCAGGTGGTATATCGCCATGTGACGCTGCCATTCGTGGAAGAAGACTGGCGCGAGCAGGCCGCAGCCATGGACTGCGGCGAACTCGATGCGGCGCTGGCGAAGGCGTCGCAGGCCGAGCGCGCTAGGGGATTCGACCTGTCGCAGGCGCCGTTGCAGCGCGTGCGCCTGATCCGGCTTGACGAAAGCCGTCACTGGCTGATCTGGACGCATCATCATATCCTGCTGGACGGCTGGAGTTCGGCGCGGCTGGTGGCCGAGATACTGCAACATGAACGCGGCGATCGTTTACCTGCCGTGCAGGGCCGCTACCGCGACTACATCGCCTGGCTGCAACGGCAGGACCGCGACGCGTCCGGGACGTTCTGGCGCACGGCATTGGCGGAACTGGATGAGCCGGGTTTCCTGGCGGATACGCTGGGAGGACCTGCATCCACTGGCGCGTCCGGCCATGGTTCGCTCGACCTGCTTCTCACTGCCGATCTGACGGCAAAGCTGCACGCATTTTCAAAGCGCGAGCGCGTTACGCTGAACACCCTGTTGCAGGGCGCATGGGCGCAATTGTTGCGCCGTCATACCGGCCAGCGCGTGGTCTGCTTCGGTGCGACGGTATCGGGCAGGCCGGCAGAGATCGGCGGGTCCGAGGACATGGTGGGCCTGTTCATCAACACCCTGCCGGTTGTGGATCGGGCAAAGCCGCAAACTGATTTGGGTACGTGGCTGCGGGATCTGCAGGAACGCAACATCGATTTGCGCGATCACGGCTGGATGCCGCTCTACGAGATCCAGCGCCTCGCCGGACGATCCGGTCGGCCATTGTTCGACAATATCCTGGTGTTCGAGAACTATCCGATCGACCAGGCCTTGCGCGGCGAGAACGAAAGCGGTCGCCGCTTCGGGCGGGTCGAGCAGGTCTCGATTACCAACTATGCGCTCACGGTGGCGGTATTCGCCAAGACCGACGGCATCAATCTCGGCTTCCGCTACGACCGAGCCCGATTCGATGAAGGCCAGGTCAGATATCTGCAGCTCACGCTGTCGCGGCTCCTTGCCGAGATCGTCGCGGATGCTTCCCGACCGCTGGGTGAGCTCAGCGGGCTCGATGCCGATGAGACGCTGAAGGTGCTTGGCTGGAGCGGTGGCTTTGCCAGGGTTCCGAATGTTGGCGACAGTATCGTCGCTCAGATCGAGGCTCGTGCGGCAGCTTCGCCATCCGCTGTTGCGTTGGTATTTGGCGACCAGCAGGTCAGCTATGAGGATCTGAACGCTCGCGCCAATCGCCTGGCGCGACGGTTGCAAGCCCATGGCATCAGCCGCGACCGGTTGGTCGGGCTCGCACTGGTGCGCAGCGTCGAGCTGATCGTCGGTGTTCTCGCCGTGCTGAAAGCCGGCGGAGCCTATCTGCCGCTCGATCCCGATTATCCGCCGGACCGTCTTCTGCATATGCTGCGCGACAGCGGAGCTGCGCTGGTGCTGACGCAAGGCCGGTTAGCGGAGCGCCTTGCGCCGGTGATCGCGGACGCTGCCGTCGAGGCCTGGCTTATCAATGAAGAGACGGGGGGGCCGATCGGAGAGCCGGTCCGCAATCTCGACGTAGCGGTCCATGCCGACAGCCTGGCCTATGTGATGTACACGTCGGGATCGACCGGCATCCCCAAGGGCGTCGCGTGCTCGCACGGTGCGCTGGCCGCGCGGCTTGGCTGGATGCAGGCGGAGTATCGCCTCGATGCCGGCGAGACGTTGCTGCAGAAGACGCCGTTCAGCTTCGACGTCTCGGTCTGGGAGATCCTGTGGCCGCTCGCGACCGGCGCACGGCTTGCGATCGCAGCGCCGGGAGCGCATCGGGAGCCGCGGCTGCTGGTCGATGCCATCGTCGCTCACGACGTGACGACGTTGCATTTCGTGCCGCAGATGCTCGAGCATTTTGTTGCCGAGCCCGAAGCGAAACGCTGCGTCACCCTGAGGCGGCTGTTTGCCGGCGGCGAAGCCTTGTCGTCAGAGTTGAAGGCGCGTGTGCTCGCAGCCTTCCCCAATTTGCGTTTCGATAATCGCTACGGTCCGACCGAAGCCTTGATCAATGCCACGTTCTGGAACTGTCGTGACGATGGCGCGGCGCGGGTGCCGATCGGACGGCCGATCCCGGGTACGGTCATTCGTATCCTCGATACCGACCTGAACATGGTGCCGGCCGGCGTGACCGGTGAATTGTTCATTGGTGGAGCAGGGCTGGCGCGGGGCTACTGGCGACGCCAGGCGCTGACGGCGGAACACTTCCTTCCCGATCCCTTCGGCCGCCCTGGCGCGCGGCTATATCGAACAGGTGATTTGGCGCGTTGGCGCGCCGACGGCGCGATCGAGTATATCGGGCGGTCCGATCACCAGATCAAGATCCGCGGATTCCGCATCGAGCTTGGTGAGATCGAGGCACGGCTGCTCGAGCAGCCTGGTGTCCGCGCCGCGGTGGTGGTGGCGCGCGAGGTCGGATTAGGCCGCCAGCTCGTCGGATACGTCAGTGGCGCGAGTGAGCTGGAGGAACAGGTTTTGCGGACGGCGCTGTCGGCCGTTCTGCCTGATTACATGGTGCCATCGCGGATTGTGGTGCTGGAGCGGCTGCCGCTGGCGCCGAACGGCAAGATCGACCGCCAGGCGCTCCCGGCGCCCGACGTTGAGTCCACGGGTGCGCAGTACGAGGCGCCGCGCACGCCGGCCGAACTGGCGCTCGCGGCGATCTGGGCCGAACTGCTCGGCCGTCCTGCTGTGGGCCTTGCCGACAATTTCTTCGAGCTCGGCGGCGATTCGATCATCTCGCTGCAGATGGTGAGCCGGGCCCGCCGCGCCGGTTACCTGATCGAACCGCGCGATGTGTTTCAGCATCAGACGCTCGAAGCGCTGGCGCTCGCCGCACGTGCCGAGCAGCGCAGCGAGGCGCTCGCCGATCAGGGGCAGGTCATTGGCCCGCACACATTGCTGCCGATCCAGGCGCGGTTCTTTGCAGAGGACGCAGGAAAGCGCGATCACTGGAACCAGGCGGTGCTGTTGCGGCCGAGGGATCGTCTGGATTGGGAAATGATGCGGCGCGCGATGGCGGCCGTGATCGATCATCACGACGCGCTGCGGCTTCGCTTCGAGGAAGCCGAAGGAACGTGGCGCGCGGCGCATGGTGCCGCACCCGCCGCCGGCGATTTACTTTGGATACGAAGCGCAGCCGACGGGGAAGCCGTGACGGCGTTGGCATCCTCGGCGCAGGCAAGTCTTTCGATATCGAGGGGACCGCTGCTGCGGGCGGTCGGGATCGACGTCGCCGATGGCACTCAGCGTCTGCTGATCGTGATCCATCATCTGGTGGTCGACGGCGTGTCGTGGCGGATTCTGCTGGAAGACGTCGCCGCCGCCTATGCCCAGCTGGTGAACGTCGGCGCGGTGGTTGCGCTTCCGGCGAAGAGCCACGCCTATGCCGTGTGGGGCAAGCGGCTGCAGGATCATGCAGCATCGCCCGAACTGGCGACTGAACTGTCCTATTGGATCGATCGCCGTGCGGATGCGGATATTCTCTGCGATGACGACCATGGCGGCACCGACTATGTCGCCGATGCCGATGAAGTCTTGCTCACGTTCGAGCGGGAATTGACGCAGCGCCTGCTGACGGACACGCCGTCCGCCTATCGTACGCGGATCAACGATCTTCTTCTCGCAGGCCTTGCACGTGCTGTCCGGCAATGGAGCGGACAGGACGATGTACTGGTCGAGCTGGAAGGCCACGGCCGCGAGGACCTGTTCGGCGATCTCGATATCTCGCGCACCGTCGGCTGGTTCACCACCGCGTTTCCCGTGCGGCTGGCTGGCGGGTCACAGGACCCCTCGTCACTCATCAAGACCGTGAAGGAGGAACTTCGCGGCATTCCCGGCCGGGGACTCGGTTATGGCGTATTGCGCTATCTCGGCTCCGAAGAGCAGCGCGCGGCGCTGGCTGACATTGCCGAGCCGAAGCTTGCCTTCAACTATCTCGGCCAGATCGACGGCGGCGTTGAAGACGCGGCATTGTTCGCCATGGCATCGGAGAGCGCGGGCCCCTCGCGTGACGCATCGAGCCCGTTGCGGCGCTGGCTCAGCGTGAACGGCACCGTGCGCGAAGGCCAGTTGCGGCTTTCGTTCGGCTTCGGTCGCAAGCGCTATCGGCGCGAGACGATCGAGCGACTGGCTGGGCTGTACGAAGCGGCGCTGCGCGAACTGGTCGATCACTGCACCAGCGGCGCCTGCGGCGTGACGCCGTCGGACGTGGCACTGTCAGGACTTGGCCAGGCCGATCTCGACAGGCTGGAGTTGGATTGGCGAGAGATCGAGGACATCTATCCGTTGTCGCCGATGCAGCAGGGCATGCTGTTCCATGCCATGCACGACGGCGAGAGTGGGCTTTACGTCAATCAGGTCGCTGCGGAAGTGCGCGGCCTCGATGCCGGAAAGCTCCATCGCGCCTGGCAGGCGGTCAGCGATCGCCATGCGGTGCTGAGAACGGGCTTCGTCTGGCGCGACCTGGCAGGCTCGCCGCAACAGATCGTCTATCGTCGGGCTGAGGTGCCGTTCGTCGAGGAGGACTGGCGCGCGCGAGCCGCGGCGTCCGAGCCGTCCCAGTTGGAGGCTGCGCTGGGCGAAGTTTCGCTGCGTGAACGGGTCGAAGGGTTCGACCTGTCGAAGCCGCCCCTGCAGCGGGTGCGGTTGATCCGGCTCGGAGAAAATCGTCATTGGCTGATCTGGACGCACCATCACATCCTTCTCGACGGATGGAGCTCGGCGCGGCTGATCGCCGAGGTGATGCAGCACAATGGCGACGGCCGGCTGCCTGCATTGCAGCGTCGCTATCGCGACTACATCGGTTGGCTGCAGAGCCGGGACGGCGATGCATCGGCGGTGTTCTGGCGCAATGCCATGGCAAAGCTGGAAGAACCGAGCTTTCTGGCAGGCGGTTCGACCGAACATGCCGACGCGGAGTCGCCCGGCCCCGGTCACGGCATGCTCGCGCTGGAGCTGGATGTTGCGGCGACTGAACGTCTGCAGCAATTTGCTGCGCGCGAGCGTGTGACGCTGAACACGCTGGTGCAGGCGGCTTGGGCGCAATTGCTACGGCAATATACGGGGCAGGGAACGGTTTGCTTCGGCGTCACCGTATCAGGCAGGCCGCCGGAACTGGCCGGCGCAGAGGATATGGTGGGCCTGTTCATCAACACCTTGCCTGTTATCGACGATGTCGGTCCGCAGCAGAAAGTCGGCGCATGGCTGCGTCACTTACAGGATCGCAATCTGACCTTGCGCGAATACGGCTGGACACCGCTCTACGAGATCCAGCGCCTGGCGGGACGTCCCGGGCGGCCGCTGTTCGACAGCATCCTGGTGTTTGAGAATTACCCGGTCGACCACGCGCTGATGGGGAAAGATGGACAGATCCGTGTCGGCGAGACCAGGATCGTCGAGACCAGCAATTATCCGCTGTTCGCCAGCATCGGCCTCGATGACCGGTTGCGGCTGGTCTTCAACTATCAGCGCAGGCATTTTGATGAGGCGCAGATCGCGCGGCTGCAGCGCGCCTTTGTGCGGTTGATGGAGACGCTGAGTATCGATGCCGACCGGCCCGTCGGCATGATCGCGGCCAGCGATCCGGCCGATGATGCGCTGCTCTCCCGGGCGAACGACACGCGCCGCGATGAGCCGCGCCGGGGAATTGTCGAACAGTTCGAGGCGCAGGTCGATCAATCTCCGGACGCTGTTGCGCTGGTGTTTGGCGATAAGGAGCTGAGTTATCGCGCGTTGAACGTGCGCGCCAATCGGCTGGCGCAGCGGCTGCGTGATCGCGGCGTCGGAACCGACGCGGTGGTGGGGCTAGCGCTCGACCGCGGCGTCGAGATGATGGTCGCGCTGCTTGCGGTATTGAAGGCGGGCGGGGCTTATCTGCCGCTCGATCCGGATTACCCGGCGGAGCGGCTGGCGCACATGCTGCGCGACAGCGGCGCCGCGCTGGTGCTGACGCAGCGGATGCTGCTGGAGCAGTTTGCGCCCGCGCTGAAGGAGACTGGCGCCGAGGCGTGGCTGCTCGATGCGAATGACAGCGGCGGGGGCGGTGACGGCGGCAATCTTGATGTCGTCGTTCACCCCGAAAGCCTCGCCTACGTGATCTACACTTCCGGCTCGACCGGCCTGCCCAAGGGCGTGATGGTCCGCCATGATGCGGTGACAAACTTTCTGGCGACCATGGCGGAGCAGCCGGGCGTGACGGCCCAGGATCGCGTGCTCGGCCTGACCTCGCTGTCGTTCGACATCGCGGCGCTGGAACTGTGGCTGCCACTGACGCTCGGGGCATGCGTGGTGCTGGCGGACCGCGCCGCCGCGCATGATCCGTCGCGCCTCAAGTCGATAGTGGTGAAGCACGGCGTCACCCTGATCCAGGCGACGCCCTCGACCTGGCGGATGCTGCTTGACCATGACGGCCCATCACTGCCCGCAAGCTGCCGCGTGCTGTGCGGCGGCGAGGCCTTGCCGCCGGATCTGGCGCGGCGGCTGATGGCGCAGGCCGGCGAGGTCTGGAACCTGTATGGCCCGACCGAGACCACGGTGTGGTCGGCCCGCCACCGCCTCGATGCCAGGGACGATCGTCCGTTTCTGGGCGGCCCGATCGGCAACACCACGTTGCATATCCTCGACAACGACCTCAACCTGGCGCCGGTTGGCGTTGCGGGCGAACTCTATATCGGCGGTGTAGGACTGGCGCGCGGCTACTGGCGACGCGGTGCGCTGACGGCGGAGCGCTTCATCCCCGATCCGTTCGGCGCATCAGGCGCGCGGCTCTACCGCACCGGCGACGTGGCGCGGTGGCGCGCCGACGGCGTGATCGAATATATCGGCCGCGCCGACCACCAGGTGAAGATCCGCGGCTTTCGGATCGAGCTCGGCGAGATCGAGGCGCGGCTGTTGGCGCAGGCTGGCGTGCGCTCGGCAGTGGTGGTGGCGCGCGAGGTCGGCGCTGCCCGCCAGCTCGTTGGCTATGTCAGCGGTGAAACATCGCTGGACGGGACAGCTCTCAAGGCCGCGCTGTCGTCGCTGCTGCCGGACTACATGGTGCCGGCACGGATCGTGGTGCTGGACCGGCTGCCGCTGACGCCGAACGGCAAGATCGACCGCAAGGCGCTGCCCGCGCCGGACCAGCTCGCGACATCAACCGAGCGGGTCGCACCGCGTACGCCGGCCGAAGTGGCGCTCGCCGCGATCTGGGCCGATCTGCTGCGCCAGCCCAATGTCGGCGTCACCGACAACTTCTTCGAGCTCGGCGGGGACTCGATCATCTCGCTGCAGATGGTGAGCCGCGCGCGCCGCGAAGGCGTATCGATCGAGCCGCGCGATGTCTTTCGGCACCAGACGATCGAAGCATTGGCCGCGTTGTCCCGCGACGTCAGCCCGAACAATGACACTCCGGCATCGGCGCGCGGCTCACTTTCGGGTTTGACCAGCGAACAGCTCGATCGGCTCGATCTCGACCGGAGCCGCATCGAGGACATCTACCCGCTGTCGCCGATGCAGCAGGGCATGCTGTTCCACAGCCTGCGCGATGCCGGCAGCGGCGTCTACGTCAACCAGGTCAGCGTTGAAATCCGCGGACTTGATGCGGAGCGTCTCGACACAGCATGCCGCGAGGTGACCACACGCCATCAGATGCTCCGGACCGGATTCCTGTGGCGCGAGCTTGCCGGATCTCCGTTGCAAGCCGTCTATCGCGACGCCGTCGCGCCGTTCGAACAGGAGGACTGGCGCGGGCAAACCATCAATGAGGACCGGATTGCGGCGGCGCTTGCCGGCGAACGCGCCGCCGAGTTCGATTTATCGATGCCGCCGCTGCAGCGCGTGCGGCTGTTGCGCCTTGAGGACGATCTCTATCGGCTGATCTGGACCTATCATCACATCCTGATGGATGGGTGGAGTTCGGCAAGGTTCGTCGGGGAAGTCCTGGAATGCTATTATGGCGGCGCGCCTGCGGCGAACCCGACGCGTTACCGCGACTACATTGCCTGGCTGCTGGCGCAGGACGCCAAGGCTGCCGAAGCTTTCTGGCGTGAGCAACTCAAATCCTTCGAAGAGCCGACGCAACTGGCCGATGCCTTCGGCTCGCGCCGCCATGATGCATCCGGTCACGAGCGCTGCTACACGCGGCTTGGAGAGACGGCGACCGCGGAGCTGAAAGCGTTCGCGCGGCGTGAGCGGATCACGCTCAATACCGTCGTTCAAGGCATCTGGGCGTTGCTGCTGCAACGCTACACCGGCCAGCAGACCGTGACGTTCGGCGTTACGGTTGCCGGCCGGCCGGCCAGTCTTGACGGATCGCAGCAGATGCTCGGGCTCTTCATCAACACGCTGCCCGTGATCGAAACGCCGCCGTCCGCCAGCACGGTAGGAGAATGGCTACGCGCTCTTCAGGATCGCAATTCGGCGATCCGGGATTACGAGCATACGCCGCTCTACGATATCCAGAGCTGGGCCGGCCGCGCCGGTCAGGCCATGTTCGACAGCATCATCGTGTTCGAAAACTATCCGATCGAGCGCAGCATGCACCGGGGCGACGGCTCGCTGCAGTTCGGCGGCCTCAGGAATGTCGACGTGACGAACTATCCGATGGACCTGTCGGTGCTCGTCGAGGACACGCTTCAGGTCGAGTACACCTATATGCCGAGCCATTTCACCGCGGCACAGGCGGGGCAGATCAAGGCGCAGTTCGAGCGTCTGCTTGAAGTGCTGACGTGCGACGCGTCGGCCTTGCTTGGCAGTATCGATCCGGTCACGGCGGTCGACGCCGCGCTCGCCGAAAACTGCAATCGCCACGCGACGTCGACGGCATCATTGCCGCTGGTTCACGAGTCGATCAGCGCCCATGCGCGGCGTCATCCGGAACGGACGGCGCTTACCGTCGGCGGCAAAACGCTCTCGTTCGGTGCGCTCGACGCCAGGGCCAATCGTCTTGCCCATCACCTGATCGGCCGGGGGCTGAAGCCCGAGCAGCGCGTTGGCGTCGTGGTCGAGCGAACCGAGGCTACGATGGTCGCGCTGCTGGCCGTCCTGAAGGCGGGCGGGGCCTACGTTCCACTCGATCCGGAGATTCCATCCGAGCGGCGCGCCTTTGTCATGCGCGATGCCGGGATCTCGTTCTTGCTAACGGGACAGCTCGATGTCCGGGAAGGCGTGGATGGTGTCGAGAGAGTCTCCCTTGCGACGTTCGATTTCGATGCCGGCCCGGAGCATGCGCCGCAACCGGAGCTGCATCCCGAGAATCTCGCTTATCTGATCTACACGTCCGGTTCGACGGGAACGCCAAAAGGCGTCGCCGTCGCCCATGGGCCGCTCGCGATGCACTGTCATGTCACGGGCCGGCTTTACGAGATCGACGAGAGCTCGTGCGAGTTGCACTTCCTGTCGCTTGCCTTCGATGGTGCCCACGAACGCTGGCTGACGGTCTTGTCGCATGGCGCGCGTCTCTTGATGCGGGACGCCGAATTGTGGACGCCGGAGCAGACGGTTGAGAACCTGCACGCGCATCGTGTCAGCCATATCGGATTGCCGCCGGCCTATCTGCAGCAGATCGCGGAGGCGGTCGAGCAGGCGGGCAATCCGCCGCCGGTCAAGCTCTACTCATTCGGTGGCGAGGCGATGCCGAAAGCTGGCTTCGACAAGGTCAGGCGCGTTCTGAAGCCGCGGATTCTGATTAATGGCTACGGCCCGACCGAGACCGTCGTTACGCCACTGGTCTGGAAGGTCGATGGCGCATCCGAATGCGAGACGCCGTATGCGCCGATAGGGGTGCCGGTCGGCGACCGCCGCGGGTATATCCTCGATAGTTCGCTCAATATCATTCCCGCCGGTGTCGCCGGCGAGCTCTATCTGGGCGGCTTCGGACTAGCGCGGGGCTATTACGGCAAGGCCGGCATGACCGCCGAGCGTTTCGTGCCCGATCCATTCTCCGCGGTGCCGGGGGCGCGGCTATACCGGACCGGTGACCTCGCGCGCTGGCGCGAGGACGGTACCGTCGAATATCTCGGCCGCAGCGACGATCAGGTCAAGGTCAACGGCTTCCGGATCGAGCTTGGCGAGATCCAGACTTCCCTGCTTCGTCACGAGGAGATAGAACAGGCCGCCGTAGTGGCGCTAGCGGGCGCAGCCGGAAACCAACTCGTTGCCTATGTCGCGCCGAAGGCGGCAAAGAACGCAGCGGGAGATGATGCCGAGGCTCTGGTCGAGAGATTGACCTCGTTCCTGAAGCAGACCTTGCCTGTTTATATGGTGCCGGCACGGATCATGGTGCTTGAGCGGCTGCCGGTGTTGTCGAGCGGCAAGGTTGACCGGCGCGCGCTGCCGGCCCCCGACTCGGCTGGGCGAAGCTTCGTGGCTCCGCAAGGGCCGGCCGAAACCGCGATGGCGCGGCTGTGGGCCGACATCCTCAAGCTGCCGCAGGTCGGCGTGACAGATAATTTCTTCGAGCTCGGCGGCAATTCGATTCTCAGCCTGAAGGTCGTGGCCCGGCTGCGGCAGGACAAGACGTTTGGCATCGAGATCAAGCTGCGCGATCTCCTGCAGAAGCCGACGATCCGCGCGCTGCTCGCGGATAACGCTTCCCCGGAGCCCGCCGCTGCGCCGCCGCCGACAGCGCTGCTGCCGCTGAATGCCGCGGTTGATGGCGCGCATCCGGTATTCTCTGTACACGGCGGCTTCGGCACTGTTTTCGATTATGGGCCGCTGGCGCGCCGCCTCGAAGGACGCCGGCAGGTGATCGGGCTGCAGTCCAGGATGCTGGTCGACAGTTCGTGGAGCGATCGGTCGCTCGAAGCGATGGCGGCGGACTATGCGAGCGAGATCAGGCAGGTTCAGCCAAACGGTCCCTATAGTTTGATCGGCTGGTCGCTCGGAGGCCTTCTCGTCACGCTTGTTGCAGCCGAGCTCGAACGGTGCGGTGAACGCGTCGATTGTCTCCTGATGGTTGACAGCTTTGTGCTGCGGCAGCACGGCGGATCAGATCGGCAAGAAACGGCAGCCCACTGGACCGATGATCTCGCGGGATTGCTGTCGGCCGTTCTTCCGCACGCCGCGGCCGTTCGTATCAGCTCGCATGTAGAGGAAGCGGAGGCCGCAGGCATGCCGGAGACATCCGAGAGCGTCCGGCGTCTGGTCGCACAGATATTGGGGGAGGAAGCATCGACGGACGACACACTGCTTGGTGTCGACGACCTGTCAGCAGCCTTCGCAGTCGGCCGGCACCTCAAGTCCCTGACGCAGAATGCCGCGCCGCCGCGCCGTCTTGCGGTCAAGCCATTGTGCTGGTGGACGTCGGGCCGCCTGACGCAGCGCGATCGGCTGGAGACGCAACTGCCTGACGCCATTGACCGCGGCGTTGTCAGAGACAACCACTTCACGATCCTCAAAGATGCCGGCTTGCTCGATGAGATCTGCGGCCTGCTCGTGCCGGAGACGGCATCGGCGGCGTCGCAGGACACGGTGCCGGAACCTGCGGAGTGAATATTCGCATGAGCCTTGATCCCGATATCGCCGCACTGCTCGAGATGGTGCAGGCCGGCACCGAAAGCGGATCACGCATTCCGTTTCCGCAATTGACGGCCGTCCAGGCACGGGCTGATTTCGAAGCATCCTCGCCGTTGCTCGACGTCGATCCGCCGGCGCTTGCGTATGAGCGCCACCTCGCGCTGCCGACGCGCGATGGAGCCACGATCGACGCGCGGCTCTACGCGAAGCAGGAGCCGAGCCGTCGCAATCCAACACCGGTCCTGCTCTATATGCACGGCGGCGGTTTTGTCGTCGGAAGCCTGGACTCACATCAGCCATTGTGCCGCGGTCTCGCCGAAGACAGCGGCGCGGCTGTGCTGTCGGTCGGCTATCGGCTTGCGCCGGAGCACAAGTTTCCGACCGCGTTCGAGGATGCGCTCGATGCGCTGGCCTGGATCGGCCGCGAGGGACCTGCTGCGGGACTAGATGCCGGCCGCGTCGCCGTTGGCGGCGATAGCGCTGGCGGAACGCTCGCCGCGGCGCTCGCCATCGAAGCAAGGGCGAACCGAAACCTGCCGCAGCCCGTCCTCCAGGTGCTCGCCTATCCCGGCCTGAGCTCCCGGCAAACGTCTAATTCCTACGAACGATACGGCTCCGGCTATCTCCTGGAACGAAGCACCGTCGACTGGTTCTTCGGGCAGTATCTCCGCGACGATTCAGACCGTGACGACTGGCGGTTTGCGCCGTTGGCCGCGGAAGATCTCTCAGGGCTGCCCCCGGCGCTCATCGTGCTTGCCGAATACGATCCACTGGTGGACGAAGGGCGCGACTACGCGGCAAGGCTCCGCGCCGCCGGCGTTCCCGTCGATCTGCAGATCTATCCGGGCATGATCCACGAGTTCCTGCGCATGGGCAATGTCGTGGCCGATGCTCTGCAGGCGTGGGCGGCGATCGGGCAGGCGCTGGCCAGCGCCTTTCGAGCCGCAGGCGAAAGGCAGCGGCCGGGCATGGAAAGACAGAGCATATGAAGCTATGGCATATGAAGGTATGTCATAACTCCCGTCTCTCGCAGCCTCGCCGCAAGCCGTTCCCGAGCCGCACCCCATGAGCAAGAATTCACTCTCCGACTACAAGCTGTCTCGCCGCGCGCTTCTCGCAGCGGGCGCGGGCATCGGCGGCGGGGTGCTTGCAGGCGGCTGGCCGATGACGCTTGCTCAAGCCGCCGCACCGCAAGGAGGCCCCCGCATCGCCGCGCTCGGCTGGGCCTGCGCGCAGACGATACTGGCGCTCGGCGTCGTTCCGCTGGTTATTCCGGAAATCGAGCGTTACAGCCGGCTCGTCGTCGAGCCGGCTGTCCCGTCAAGCGTTCAGGAGATCGGCCTGCGTTCGGAGCCAAATCTCGAACTGCTGCAGAGTTTTGCGCCTGATATTATCATCATCGATCCCAGCATCACGGCCGCAATACCCCGGCTCAAGCTGATTGCCCCGGTCGAGGTCTTTACGATTTTCAAGCCCGGCCGCCATCCGCTTGAAACAGCGCGCAGTTCGACGATGGAGCTGGCGCAGCGTCTCGGCGTGCAGGCCGCATGCGAGGCCTATCTGGCGCGCTTCGATGCCGCCATGACCGGCTACCGCGATCAGCTTCGCGGCCGCAACGACAAGCCGCTGTACCTCGTCAGCGAAATCGCGCGTAACCGTGCACTCGTGTTCGGGCCGAACAGCCTTTACCAGGAAGTCCTCAGTCAATTCGGGTTGAAGAATGCCTGGACCGGCCAGAGCGGTCCGTGGGGACATACCAGCGTTGGCCTTGAAGTGCTCGCGGCGGTTCCGGATGCGCGGCTGGTTCTGATGAGTTCGCGGGTTGCCGATATCGAAGCCTTGCTCAACGCAAGCCCGGTGCTGCGGACCTTGCCGTTCCTCCGCTCGGGGCGGCTGACGGTGCTGGGAAATCAATTCTTCTATGGCGGCGTGCCGGCGGCTGAACGCTTCGCACGCCTTCTCGCCGAACGTTTGCCGCAGGAAAACAATGAGCAAGGTTGACGCGCTGCCCGCCCGATCCGGGATCGAGATGCATCCTGCGATACTGATCGGCTTATTGTTTGCGGCGGCCGCTGCGCTGACCGTTCGGCATCTGTCGGGATATCTGCCTGTCAACGCGTGGTTGCCGGTGCTGTGGCGTCCTGAAATCAACGATCCGCAGCAGATGCTCGTGCATTATACCTTCTTTCCGCGAATTGCGGTGGCGCTATTGGCCGGCGCAGCATTGGGCCTTGCCGGCGCTGTTTGTCAGCAGGTGCTGCGCAATCCGCTGGCCGAACCGACCACGCTCGGTGTCTCGAACGGCGCCTATCTTGCGCTGGCGGTGACGACGTTGTGGGCGCCGTCGCTGCTTGCTTTGGGCCGCGAGTGGATTGCGCTGGTCGGCGGGTTCGCTGCGTTCCTGTGCGTGTTCGGCCTCACCTGGAAACGTGCGCTATCGCCGGTCGTGCTGGTGCTGGCCGGGTTGATCGTGGGCTACTACTGCGCCGTGACGACCCAGGCCCTGGTGTTGCTCAACCATGACTACCTGATCGGCCTGTTCATCTGGGGCGCGGGCTATCTCAATCAGCAGGACTGGAGCAATGCGGCGTTCCTGGCGCCGCGGTTTCTGATTTCGTTCGTGCTGATCGCGGCGATGGTCCGCCCGCTGACCTTGCTCGGTTTCGACGACGAGACCGCGCGCAACCTCGGCCTCGGATTGACGGGCGCGCGGGTCTGCGCGCTTGGCATTGCGATCGCTCTCAGCGCTTCGGTCGTCAGCGTGGTCGGCGTATTGGGCTTTGTCGGTTTGACCGGGCCGGCTCTCGCCATGCTTGCCGGTGCGCGGCGTTTCCGCGATCGGCTGATTTGGGCGCCGCTCTGCGGCGCTGGCTTGCTGTGGCTGGCAGACGAGCTTGTGCTGCTGATTCCGCCGGGCTATCGCGAGATGCCGGCCGGCGCAGCCACGGCATTGATCGGCGCGCCCATGTTGCTGGTGCTGCTGCCGCGGCTACGGTCCGCAGCCCCAGTGGGAAACCTCACACCATCCGTTCCGCCACGTCTTGAGCATCCCTGGCGGGTGATCCTGTTTGGTCTGGCCTTGCTGTTGCTCGTGGTCTGGGTCGCGCTCGCGGTTGGGGTCGGCGCCGAGGGCTGGAGCTGGAGTGGTCTCGCCGGCATCCAGGAATTCCTGCCGTGGCGCTGGCCGCGCGTGGTGTCGGCGTTGGCCGCGGGGGCCACTCTGGCGGTGGCGGGCACGCTGCTGCAACGCATGACCGGAAATCCGATGGCGGCTCCGGAGGTGATGGGGATCAGCTACGGCGCCGCGATGGGCGTGATCGTTCTTCTCTATCTCCTTCCCTCCCACACCCGCGTGGCGCAGATTGCGGGCGGCGGGATCGGAGCCTTCATCGTGCTCGGGCTGGTACTACTGTTCAGCCGGCGGTCCGAATTCAGTCCGGAGCGTGTGCTGCTGGCCGGTGTCGCCATGAGCGCGGCTTTTGCCGCAATCGTCGCCATGGC
This sequence comes from Bradyrhizobium sp. AZCC 1578, assembly GCF_036924675.1. NCBI lineage: Bacteria > Pseudomonadati > Pseudomonadota > Alphaproteobacteria > Hyphomicrobiales > Nitrobacteraceae > Bradyrhizobium > Bradyrhizobium sp. AZCC 1578. The sequence continues at coordinate 2,042,427 of NZ_JAZHRZ010000001.1, read as the reverse complement.
GCTGGCGACCGGCGATCCGCGCATCGGCATGCTGCTGTCGTTGCTGACCGGCTCGCTCTATCAGATCAGTCCGGCCGAGGCCTCGGTGCTTGCCGCCGCGGCGGCCCTTTTGTTGATCATGGTGCCGATGCTATCTCGCTGGCTCGACATTCTGCCGCTCGGCTCGGCGGCCTCGCGTTCGGTTGGAATATCGATGGCGAGGAGCCGCATCATCATCATGCTGCTGACCGCATTGTTGACGGCGACCGCGACGCTGATGGTTGGGTTGCTGAGCCTGGTCGGTTTCATCGCGCCGCATATGGCGCGGATGATGGGGGCGCAGCGCGCGCTTCATCAGACGGCGCTGGCCGCGCTGATTGGAGCCATCCTGATGGTGTTTGCGGACTGGGCCGGGCGAATGGTGATATTTCCGTTCCAGATGCCGGCCGGCATTTTCGCGATGATGCTCGCCGGGCCCTATCTGCTCTGGCTGTTGCGCCCGCAGCGCGGATGAGACGGTGAAGCGCCGAATGACTTGCGATCTCACCGTGCGAAGCTGATGAGATGGCTGTGATCCGGAGACGGCATCACCGCCATCGGAATGCCGTAGATGGTTTCGAGTTCGGTAGGCGTCATGATCTTGTCCGGCGCGCCGCGCGAAATCAGCTTGCCCGAATGTAGGGCGATGATCTCGTTGCAGAAGCGTGCTGCCATGTTGACGTCATGGAGCACGACGACCACGCCGAGATTGCGCTCCCGCGCGAGCCGCTTCACCAGCGACAGCACTTCGATCTGATGGGCAATGTCGAGCGCCGACGTCGGCTCGTCTAGCAGCAGGCATTCGGCATCCTGCGCAACCAGCATGGCGATCCAGACCCGCTGGCGCTCGCCGCCTGACAATGTATCGACCAGCCGGTCCGCAAACGGCTCGATGTGGGTCAGCGCCATGGCTTCCGCAACCTTGTCGCGGTCGGTGTCGCCGAACCGGCCCAGCGCGCCATGCCAGGGATAGCGCCCGAGCGCGACCAGCTCCTTCACCAGCATGCCGGCGGCGGGCGGCGTCTGCTGCGGCAGATAGGCGACCTTGCGGGCGTACTCCCGATCGCTCCATTCGCGTAAAGCGCGGCCTTCGAACCGAATCGTGCCGGATGAGCTCGGCTGCTGCCGCGCCAGCAACTTCAGCAAAGTCGATTTGCCGGAGCCGTTGTGCCCGATCAGGCCGACGACGCTGCGCGCGGGAAGCGACAGGGTGAGCGGTTCGAGCAGCGCGCGCCCCGCCACAGCGAACTCCACCTGGTCCAGTTCGAACAAGGGCGCGGCCGCATCGGGCGCGGCTTGCGCGATTTCGGTTGGCCGAACTACATGCATGAGAAAGTGCCTGCGGGGGTAATGCGGTGCGAGGTGAATGTCGTCCCGTCGGCCTGCGGATGCGGGGACGTCATGGCTGCCGCAGGCTCCAATACGCGACCGCAAGATGCTGCTCGCGGGCGAGCTTCCGCTCGTCACGCAGATGGTTTCGCAGCGCCTTCAACGCCTGCGCTTCGCACGCGATCCATGCAAAGACCTCGCGATGATCCGGCCATCGCACGGCCTTGACGGCATCGACCAATAGCTGCGTGGTCCCGGCCGGACGCTCGCCGCGATGCAGCCATTGGATCGATACGCCGGCTGGCGCGATCAACGGAACCTGCTCAAGCCAGTCGGCGACTTCGATGAAGACTTCGCCGGTTGCCGTCGCTGGCAGCATCTCAAGAATTCGCGCAATGGCGGGAAGGGCGGTCTCGTCGCCCGCCAGCAGCAACCAGCGCGCCGGCCGAATGCCACGTCCGAGTGGACCGGCCATGCCGCAAATGGCGCCGGTTTGCGCATTGAGGGCGAAAGCCGAGCCCGGTCCGGCATGATCGTGGACCACGAAATCGATGTCGATCTCGCAAGCATGCAGGTCGATGCGGCGGATCGTGTAGTAGCGGGTGACGGGTCTGCGGTCCGGTTCCGGCCACAGGATGCGCCCGTCGTGGGCGGGCCACGGCCATTCAGGCTTGGCGAGGCCTTCCGGCGGAAAATACAGGCGGACGTGCAGGTCATCGTCGTTCACGAAGCGGGCGATGTCGTTGCCGGTGAAGGTCAGCCGACGCATGCGGGGCGTCAGGTCGATCGCTGCCTTCAGCCGCACCTCGCGGAAATTGGCCAGCGTGCCGCCGTTGGATTCATGGCCGGACCAGACGATGGTCGGCGGCTCATCGCCGGCAAACTCGATGACGTGGGAAGCGACGACCGAGCGCAGCATCTCCAGATTACCCTTGTCATTGGCCTCGACGCGAATCTTGAGCGCCTCGGCCTCGACGGCGAGGGAACTGGTTCCAAACGGCAGCTTCGCCACCATCAGGCCGCCTTGGTCCTCGAAGGCGATATCATGCTCGGCTAGATGATCGATCATTCGGGCAGCAAGGCCGGCGGCATCAGCAATCGGGATGCGGGTTTCGGAAACAAGCGAATCCAAAGTCATTTTCTCCAGTCGGGCCTGCCCGATGCTGGCCTGCGCACGCTTCGATTTCCGGATATCGCAGCCCGACATCGAATCCACGTCCCTAGTAGATCCATGTCCCCTGGTTGATCGATGTCCTACTCGCTCGCCGGCTGCGACGCAAAGGCTCTACTACTCGCATTTTATTAAACGCGTTGCCGATCACAAATTAGAATCAATCGAAAGAGGCCGAAAAATAAGCTCTGGAAGAGCGATGCTGCCATCGTGTATTCGCATCACTCCCGCAAGGCTATTCGTATTACGACGGGCCGTGTAGGTTCGCTTCAGCTCTACTCCAGCGCGGCACTCATGATGAATCCACGAAGCGGCCTGACGGCGCAGATTCTGCATCTCCTGCGGCCCTACTGGCCGATCGTGCTGGGCGGCACCGTTCTCGGCGTTGTCGGTGGCGCCAGCGTTGCGGGACTGCTCGCGGTCGTCAATCGCGGACTTTACGCGTCGCAAGACGACGTCACAACGCTGCTGTTCGCGTTTGCGGGCCTGTGTCTCTTGATCCTGATCGGCTCGATCGGTGCCGATATCAGCGCCAACTATGTTGGGCAGCGGATCATCGCCGAGCTGCGCAAGTCGCTCGCCGCGAAAATTTTGGCCGCTCCGATCGACCAGCTCGAAATCTACCGGACGCATCGATTGATTCCGGTCCTCACTCATGACGTCGACACCATCAGCGATTTCGCGTTCTTTTTCTCCTCCTTCTTCGTGTCAGTCGTCATCACGCTTGGCTGCATGGTTTATCTGGCGGTGCTATCGTGGCCGCTTTTCCTGATCACGGGGCTGGTCATCATCCTCGGCTCGCTCGCGCATGCCTATGCGCGAACGCGCGGCGTTCAGGGCTTCAACGTCGCCCGCGATTCGGAAGACCAATTGCAGAAGCACTACCGCGCGATCGCCGAGGGCGCGAAGGAGCTGCGTCTGAACCGCGCCCGCCGTCAGCGCGTCTATGTCGACCAGCTACAGCGCACCGTCGATCGGATCAGCGCGGTGCAGATCAAATCAATCAACCTCTTTGTGACCGCGCGAGCGTTGGGTACGATGTTGTTCTTCGTCGTGATCGGCGTCGCGCTGACCTTGCGTCCGTTCCTCTGGCCTGACAGCCCGGCCGCGGTCTCCAGCGGCTTTGTCCTAGTGCTGCTCTATATGCGGGGACCCATCGATCAGGTGATCGGCATCCTGCCGGCATTGGGCCGCGCGCAGGTGGCGATGAAGCGGATCGCCGAGCTGTCGGAGCAGTTCGCGACGCCCGAGCAGGGCTTGCTGGCCGCGCCCTCGGCCGCGCCGGATGGATCAGGCAGGATCGAATCGATCGAGCTCCGTGGCGTATCGTACGGCTTTCGCGCGGTGCCCGGCAGCAACCCCTTCGTTCTCGGACCGATTGACCTGCACGTCCGGCAAGGGGACATCGTTTTCATTGTCGGTGAAAACGGAAGCGGAAAAACCACGCTGATCAAATTGCTGCTGGGTCTCTACGCTCCACAGAGCGGTACGCTGCTTCGCGACGGTATGCCCGTCGTGACGGAAACGCGGGATGATTACCGGCAGCTCTTCACGACCATCTTTTCCGACTATTACCTGTTCGAAGATCTTCTGCAGGGAGCGGGAATGGTGCCTGACGTCGCGGAGCGCTATCTGGAGCGGTTGGAGGTCGCGCACAAGGTCTCGGTCGAGAACGGCGTGTTTACGACGACGGACCTGTCGACCGGTCAACGCAAGCGGCTGGCATTGATGAATGCCTGGCTCGAGGAGAGGCCGGTACTCGTGTTCGACGAGTGGGCCGCGGATCAGGACCCTGCCTTCCGGCATATCTTTTACACGGAACTGCTGCCGGACCTGAAACGTATGGGCAAGACGATCATCGTGATCTCACATGATGACCGTTATTTCGGCGTGGCAGATCATCTGGTGCGACTGCGGCACGGCAAGATTGTCGCGGGCGATGCGAAGACCCATGACATCATCAAGTCGTCATCGGTTCCAACTGACGCCTCTCTTTAGAGCTATTTTATTCTTCCGGAAGATTTGCGTCGAAGTTCAGGCTGTTTCGAGAGGTGCGCCGGGGAACGCGTGCGATGTCTTTCGCGACGCCGTTTTGTCAGATTTGTAAGAAATCTAAACTGCGTGTGCCTGCATTTCTTGTCATCCTGTACGCGAGTGCTTTACACCGCAAGGCGCGCGTCAAGATCGCGTGCTGTTTCAAGCAACCACGTTTGCGATGCGAGGGCCGGATGAACAAAGCTTCGAGCTCCGCGACTGGGCCTCGCGCATTCCCGATTGGGCCGGATTTTTCCATGACCGTCGTACAAGACGGCGGTGGAGATATCCGCGTTGCCGTAGGCATCACGACGGTGATGCGCCTGTGTCTCGATGAACGGCTCGATCACCTGAAAATCTTGACCGCTCCCGACGATCCGCAACTGGCGATCTCGGCGGTTTCGGCGGCGGCTGAAGCCACGTTTGGATGGCGGCCGAGTCTCGACCGGCTTGTGCTGGATTCAGCCAGCGTGGAGCTTGCGCGCGAGCTGATGAACCACGGTCTCGCTCTCATGGCGGGGGCAGACCTCGTGCTGCTTCCCGAACTGATCATGCAGCGGCGGGACAATTGGCTGGTCAATGCCAAACGGCCACCATTGCCGCAACTCCACGTCATGACGGACGGCAAGCGCCATCCGCGACGTTCGCCAAAGCCGGTGGGGAAGGTCTATGCCCGCTTCATACCCTGGCTCGCCGAAGTTATCTCCTTTCGCGTCGCCAACACGGACAGTGACCTGCATCTGCTGCACCGGTGGATGAACGATCCCCGCGTCGACGCGTTCTGGAACGAAGCGGGCGATCTCGAAAAGCATCGGCGCTATCTCTCCGGCATCCTGGCGGACCCGCACATGCTGCCGCTCATCGGCTGCTTCGACGACGAGCCGTTTGGCTATTTCGAGCTCTACTGGGCCAAGGAGAATCGTATCGCGCCGTTCTACGATGCCGACGATTACGATCGCGGCTGGCATGTCGTCGTCGGCGAAGACGCCTATCGTGGGCGTCGCTATATCAGCGCCTGGCTGCCATCGCTGATGCACTACATGTTCTTGGACGATTGTCGAACGCAGCGAATCGTCGGCGAGCCGGCGGCGGCGCATGCGCAGCAACTCCGCAATCTGGAAGTCTCGGGATTCGCAAAGATCAAAAACTTCGATTTTCCGCACAAGCGGGCCACGCTCGTGATGCTGTTGCGCGAACGCTTCTTTGGTGACCGGCTGTGGCTGCCGGCAGCTACCAGCCCGGCGACCACGTCCTAACGCCCGAACGGAGCGCAGCTCATGTCTCACCAGTTTGCGATCGAGCACGACGTTATCGGCGTCGGATTCGGGCCGTCCAATCTTGCGCTCGCGATCGCATTGGATGAATCGGCCAGAAGATCACGTCTGAAATGCGCCGCTCTGTTCGTGGAGAAGCAGCCGCAATTCACCTGGCACGGCGGCATGCTGCTTCCAGGCAGCGACATGCAGATCTCGTTTCTCAAGGACCTCGTTTCGTTGCGTGATCCGACCAGTTCGTTCACCTTCGTGAACTATCTGCACAAGCGCGGCCGTTTGCAGGATTTCATCAACTGCCGAACGTTCTATCCGAGCCGGATTGAATTCAACGACTATCTGCGGTGGGTAGCAGCGCAGTTCAAGTCTCAGGCGGCCTACGGCGAGACCATCGTCGCCATCGAGCCGGTGACGGTCGGGCAGTCGGTGACGTCCTTGCGCGTTCATTCACGGACACTCGCCGGCGGGGAAACGGTGCGGCTTGCAAGGAACCTGGTAGTCGCAGTGGGAGGGCGACCGTATATCCCACAAGTGTTTGCAGAGATCGCCGATGATCCGAGATTATTGCATTCCAGCCGCTATCTCGACACGGTCGATGACATCGGCCTCAGTGGAAAGGCCGCGCGCGTGGCCGTGGTCGGGGGAGGGCAGAGCGCGACCGAGGTGACGGTCGACCTTCGCGGACGATTTCCGGACGCGAGCATTGATCTGATCTTTCGCGGCCATGCCTTGAAGCCGTCCGACAGCAGCCCGTTCGTCAACGAGATTTTCAATCCTGATTACACCGATTTCATCTATGCGCAGCCCGCCGAGCGGCGGGACGCGATCGTTCGCAACTTCCGGAACACGAACTATGCGGTGGTCGATGCCGACCTCCTGGACCAGTTGTATCGATTGCTCTACCAGCAGCGCGTCAGCGGCACGGCAGGGATCGCGTTGCATCCGCGTAGCGAAATAGTGAGTATCGATGCCGCACCTGAAGGCATCGAGATCGGCACAGTTGACAAGTTCGGCGGTGCAAAGCGCCGATCCACCTACGATGCCGTCATCCTGGCGACGGGCTATGACCGGGAGACGCCGCACGCGTTTCTGGAGCCGATCCAGCGCTACATTCGCGACACCGTCTTGGACCGCAACTACAAGCTCGGCACCACCCCGGCGTTTCGGCCGCAAATCCATCTCCAGGGATATTCGGAGGCCTCTCACGGCCTGAGCGACACGCTGCTCTCCGTTCTTGCCACGCGCTCGCAGGAAATCGCAGAATCGCTGCTTTCGACGATTTCACGCCGCGAGCTCATCGCGTAGGGCGTCAGATGGCGGGCGCGATGAGCCGCCACTGCGCGGCTGATCCAAGCGCGGCCGGCACCGACAGCACGGCAGGTGACGGGCCCGCGTCGACGATCACGGTGTTCGGAGCTATCGTGAATCCGAGGGCGGCCGCCTTCAGCAAGGCTTCCTTGAGGGTCCAGTAGCGAAGAAAGAGCCGGGACCGAAGCGCCGCGAGAGCGTTCCGAAGAACCTCCCGCTCTTCGGCCGCCAGGACGATTTCGGCGACCGAATCCATATCGGCGATTTCCCGCAGCGGTTCGATATCGACGCCGATCGGCATGCGGGCCGCTGCAACGGCGACAGAGCCCCTCGCGTGGCTCAGGCTGAAGTCGATCTCCACTGGACCAGCAACGAGCATGGGCTTGCCATGCTCCGATGGCTGAAACCGCAGCGCTTCGGCCGGTTGACCGACAAGCCTTCCAAGCATGAGGCGAACGCCCGCATGCGCAGCCAGATAGCTCATTCGATCTTCGATGTGCAGAAATCGCCCCATGCGATCGGTCTCATCGGCATCGAGCACCTTCGCAGCTCGCTCGACGCTGAGCATGCCGGGTTCGCCGGCAGCGATCTTCTGCGATGGAGGTATCGCTGCCAGCCAGAAAAGAATTTCTTCCGGTTCCAACGGCCCGACCGGCCTCGTGATATCCGCATCGCCCAAGCATCGCACCCGCAATTGATCCTGCGGAGTCGCGCATTTCACGGCGATCGACCACGCGAGTGAGACGCTTGCATGCGCCATTGAAAGCGATGCGGCAAATGGTCCTTGTCGAGCCTTCAGGGAGTTGGCCATGTCCACGGGCTTATCGACCAATGTGCAACCGTCCGCAACCCCCGGGTGTATACAGGCCTGTGTCGAGGTGATCTGACTTAGAATCCATCTAACTGAGACAAGCCGAGATCGCGTGCGCTTGCGGTGCTGATAGATTCATTCTCAATCGCATCGGCAGATATTCAACGTGGAACCGGTCATGATAAAATCCGTCCCTCTCGAGCAGCATATCGATGGCTATCTGCCGGAGCGAATTGCAACCATACTGGTTCGCAGTCACCACGCGGGGCTCGTCAGCAAGGAACCATCCACGCGCATCAACTACCTTCTCGAGATTGCGTCGCTCCATACCAGGGGCGAACTCCTTGGGCAGCCTGGCCTTGGGCGCCTGAGCTTGCAGCGGATCGAGAAGTGGATGGATTTTCATGGCCGCCGCCTTCGGCGTAACGATGAGAGTCTGGATAGCGTGATCTGCCGATTTGGCTTTCGGCACGCTTTGCTCGAGAAAAAGGCCAGCCGGTTCGCGCCCAGATCGGTCATCTCGTCCGAGGACAGAGACAAGATCTTGCGCGAGTTCGGTTCATACAGCGAGTGTGAAGATATCCGGCGGCCGGAACGGCGGATCGCAGTGAGCCATGATACTTGATGCAAGGGTGCCGCGCGTTCGCTACCCGTCTACGTCTCATCCGCAAAGCCGAAATATTCGAGCCGTTTTGAACGCGCCTTGAGTGAAACTCAACGCGCGTATTCTGAACCTGCCTTCATCGCAATCTTCTTCGCGGCGGGCTTCTTCGGCGCTTGCTGGCCACGCGCATTGTTCAGCCAGGTGACGAAGGCGGTCAGGGCGGGATCGTCAGCCATACGCTGCTCGTATTCGAGCACGAACTGCCGGCGCGTCGGGCGAACGGTTGGATGGGCCTTGACGAGATTGCCGCGTGCGAGGTCGGGCGCGAGAAGGCCGTCGATGGCGATGGCGACGCCCATGCCGGCGGCGGCGGCTTCAATGGTCAGGCCGAGGCTTTCGAAGCTGCTGCCGCCCTGCACGGGCACGTCGGCGAATTGCGCGTGATCGAGCCACCGCCGCCAATCGTCCGGGCGCGGCCGCGCATGCAGGAGAGGAACGGTTGCGAAATCCACGGCGCCGCTCGTCATGAATTGCGGCGCGCAGACCGGCACGGTCGCAATCGGCATCAATGGATGGGTGACGAGCCCGGCGCGAGGCTGTCCGTCCGAGACGGCGATCACCGCATCGTAACGGCTGGCGAGAAGGTCGAGCGGATTGGAGCTCGTGTGCAGGTCGACCTCCAGATCGGGATAGGCCGCATTGAGCGTGGGCCAGATCGGCAGCAGGAAGCGCGAGACGAAGAAGCCGTAGACCCCGACCGAAAGCCGCCTGAAACGCCGCAACCGCAGCCCGTCGGCGGCATCTGCGATCCGGTCCAATGCTTCGCGGGCGGAATCGGCGAAGGTCTTGCCTGCGGAGGTGAGAACCAGACCGCGCGAGCCGCGCAGAAAGAGCGCGGTCCCCATTCGCGCTTCCAGGGCGCGCACGTGCCGGCTCACGGCGCCGACGGTCACGTTCAGTTCGTCGGCCGCCCGGGTGATCGACAAATGCCGTGCAGCGGCCTCGAACGCCCGCACCGCATGCAAGGGAGGAAGTCGTCGTGATGCCATCGCGGGAGCTTAGTTCAAAAGGAACGGCCGGCAAACGGGGGAACCGCAGCGTTGAGTCTGGCTCAAGCCCCCGACCCAAGAAGTCGTTTGCACGGACGCTCCCCGGCTCATACGCCTATATTTTCCGCAAGTTTCGTCCAGGCCGGTGCGGCCCGGGCGGGCGGAGCCGAGGGAGATGCCCATGACCATTCATGTCGATCTGACCGGCCGCGAGGCGGCAGCCCGGCGCTCCAGAGCACTGGCGCCGACCTGTCGCGGGCTGAACTATTATTCGCTCGACCAAAGCCTGCGCGACCTCTTGCCCCATTACATGGAGGCATCACTGCTGGCGCATCTCGCGCCGCACCTTTCGGAACTCGGCGAACTCGCCGGAGGCCGGCTGCATGACCTGTCTGATAAGGCCGAGCGCCATCAGCCGGTGCTGCACCCGCGCGACGGCTATGGCCGCGACGAGGAGTGGGTCGAGTATCACCCGGCGTATCGCGAGATGGAAAGCATCGCGTTCGAAAAATTCGGCATGCACGCGATGTGCAATCGCGGTGGCGTCTTGGGCTGGCCGTCGCCGATGCCGCCGATCGCAAAATACGTATTCCATTATTTGTTTGCGCAAGCCGAGTTCGGCCTGCTTTGCCCGGTCAACCTCACCGACAGCTCTTCGGAGCTGGTGCGCCGTTTCGGCACGGATGAGCTGCGCCAGCGATATCTCGAACGGATGTGGAGTCAGGATCCTGCCGCGCTGCTCAAGTGCGCGCAGTTCATGACCGAGAAAACCGGCGGCTCCGATGTGGGCGCCGGCGAACTCGCTGCTGTCAGCGATGGCCAGGATTGGAAGCTGTGGGGCGAAAAGTGGTTCTGCTCGAACGTCGACGCTGAATTGGCCGTGTTGCTGGCCAGGCCCGAGGGCGCGGTGGCCGGCGGCCGCGGGCTCGGCCTGTTCCTGATGCCAAAAGTGCTTCCCGATGGACGGCGGAATTCGTACCGGATCCTGCGGTTGAAGGACAAGCTCGGCAGCCGCACCATGGCAAGCGGCGAGATCGTGTTCGAGGGCGCCACAGCGTACCAGCTCGGCGAGCTCGATCAGGGCCTCAAGCACATGCTTGTGATGGTGAATTCGAGCCGGGTGTCGCACCTTGCGCGCGCGGCCGGCATGATGCGGCGATGCCTCAATGAGGCGATGATCGCTGCCCGGCATCGCAGCGCGTTCGGGCGCGCGGTGATCGACCATCCGCTGATGCGCCGGCAGTTGCTCAAGCTGATGGTCCCGACCGAGCAGGCGCTGTCGGCGCTACTGTACGCGGCAACCGCGCCCGACAGGGTGCTGCGGCTGCTGACGCCGATCGCAAAATACCGGGCGTGCCGGGACAACGTCACGGTCGCCACGGGTGCGATGGAGGCCCGTGGCGGCAATGGCTACATCGAGGACTGGCCGAACGCGCGGCTGGTTCGCGATGCCCACCTCGGCCTGTTGTGGGAGGGCACCAGCAACATCAACGCGCTCGATGCGGTCCAGCGCGCGGTCGGAAAGGCGCGGGGCCACGAAGCGTTGCGCGACGATCTCGGCCGCCGGTTGGACGACACGGCCGGGATGCCGGGTCAGTTTCGGACGCGCCTTTCCGGCGCGCTGACGGATGCGATGCGGTTTGCGGAAGAGGTTGGGGCGGATCCCGAGAACGAGCGTTTTTGCAGGATCGCCGCCGGAAAGCTCTACCACGCCACGACGGCCGCGCTATTGGCGTCCCAAGGTACGCGCCTCGGCAACGACGGCGGCGACGCACGCCGCCTGCTGCTTTCGCGTTTTGTGCTCGAGCATCGCTTGGCCGAACATTCGTCGACCAATCTGCAGGCGCAGCATTGGGAGAACGCAGCGATCGATTTGCTGCTCGGCGATGCGCCGGTCTCGCTGCGCGAGGCTGCCGCGCTGGTGCAGGGATAGGTCATGGACATCGCTCACCAACGTGAACTCGCCCGCCTGCTCGCGACGCTGCGCCGTGAACGACGACCGCAGAGCGGCCTCGATCAACGGCTGGTGCCGCCCGACAAGGCGACAGCCTATCGCGTCGCCGGCATGGTCGCGGAAGAACTGGGCTGGGAGGTCGTCGGCTGGAAGATCGCCGGCATGAAGGAGGGGCTGCAGCGTCAGCTTCGCACGGACTCGCCGATCTATGGCCGCGTGTTCGCACCGATCATGGAATCGCCGGCCAGTGTCGAGCACGCCAAACTCTGCAGCCCGATTCCCGAAGTCGAGTATCAGGCGCGCTTGGGCGTCGATCTGCCGCCGCGCGAAAAGTCCTACACGCTGGCTGAGGTCACCGAGGCGGTCGTGTCGCTGCATACGGGAATCGAACTCGCCGAATGCCGCTTCGTCCACGACGCCGCGTTTCCGCCGCTGCCCGCGATCCTCGCCGATGGCGCGGGAAGCGGCATCATCGTCTGCGGCGCCGCGATCCCCGATTGGAAGACGCGCGACATCGCCGGGCAGGAAGTGTCGTTGACTTGCAACGGCATGCTGCGCCGAAAGGGCACGGCGGGGGAGGCGCTCGACCATCCCATGGTGCCGCTCACCTGGCTCGCCAACGAGCTCTCGCGCACCGGCATCGGAATGAAGGCGGGACAGACCGTCAGCACGGGAACGCTGACCGGCATGTTGCGGCCGAAGCCCGGTGAGACCTATGTCGCGGATTTCGGCCCGTTCGGGAGCGTTACGGCGACGTATGCGTGACGAGCGGCGGCAATGCCGATCTCACTTGCCTTGTTCGGGAAGGTCGCCAAGGAGATTCGACAGCCTGACCGCAAGCTTTCGCAGCCGGACATTCTCCTCGAGCAGCAGCCCGAGATCGCCGTTTTCCTGCTGCCGCGCGCCATCTCTGCGAAGTCCGTCGGCTTCGTCGAGCAGGGGCGATAGCGCGGCAAGCAGGGCGTCGCCTCGAAGCGGCGTGTCGCGCGCTTGAAGCTCGTACTTGCCCTGACGCAGCGGCACGACGTTGTCGCGATGTCCGGCGTCCCGAAATGCATCGACGCCGGCCTGTCTGGCACGCGGTGAATGTTCGGTACTCATGACAATTTCCTGATCACAAGGTGGCACAGTCGCCTTTTCAGCGACCAACTTTCCATTGAGTCCGGGGCAAATTTGCGTCGGAAAGGCAACGGCGAAAAGGCTCGCCAGATAGTTCATGCGTCGTTCGAGTCACACGGCAGATCGGATTAGGCCCAATTTTTGACGTACCGCCGGCCTTTCTGGCGTCTCGGGGTGGGCTGGGGAGCAAACCACCTTAGGGGCGTACCGATGACGGATTTCCTGACCAATGCGGAGCACTGGCGCAAGCGCGCGGAACGGACGAGGGAGCTAGCTGCGGTTGCCGTCAAGGATCAGGGGCGCCTGCTCAAGGTAGCGGAAGAATACGATCGCTTGGCGGCGCTCGCCGAACAGCGGCGAAGCGCGCCGGTTCCGGCCGGTTCCTACGTTCCGGCAAGCCGGCCCGAATAAACCCTTCAATCGAGAAACCGTCGTAAGAGGCGGGCATTTCCGCTTCCGCAGGCGCGTGGCTGCGTCATCGCGGCGAAATGCGCCGCCATACCCAGATGTGTGACCTCTAAAACACAACCGCCGAGCAACGTTCAAGCCATTGTGATCGCGCGATTGCGGTCGAATCAACGAATCACCTAGACCGTTAGCGGGGCTGGGAAGCGGAGAGTTAGTATGAGAGTCGCTTCCTTAGAAAGTGTACTGACGGCGGCTACGCTGGTATTGGCCATCGTCATCGTGCTGTGGGGAATCAAGATTTTCCACGGTGTGTGAACAGGCGAGCTGGCGTCGAACTAGAGACCTCCGGTCAAGAAGAGGCTCGCGACAAAGGCAGAGGCAAAGGCGTCACTTCCGCGGCGGCGGAGGCCTTTTTGTCCCTGGTTGCCCGACGCATGGTTCGCCGGAGGCTTGTCCCTTCCGACGCGTATCGAGTTTGATTTACGGCCTGGCGCGATTCCGCACGGGCCGCGAGAGGCATTGGTTTCAAATTCCGCATGCATTTTGGCTATTATCTGATGATCGCAGCCCTCGTTCTCATGGGGCTTGAGGTTCTTTACGCGCTCTATCAATTGTCGACGTTTCTCTAAATCGCACGCGCAGGCTGCAGCTTTGCCCCGCGCGGGCCTTACGGTTTGCCGCAATCACGCCGCTTTAGCGCCGGGGTCGTCTCCGCACGATTCCAATTTTAGTCGCAAATTTGCCTGCCGACTCACCTCATTCTCCGCGCGCGAGACAGGGTGACTGGGGGCACGTTCCGCTTTTTAAAATTGGAGTATCAATCATGCGAGTAGACCATCCGCAGCTTAATAAGCGAGACCGCCGCGCTGAACCTTCATTTTGGGTTGAGGAACCGACCGACGACGCTCTTTCACTGCTTGAGAATGCCCTGCGCGGGGACGAGCCCGCCCTTCGTCGAAACGAACAGGCCGACGAAGCCCATGCGCTGATCGAGGAGAATGCCAGGCTTCGGGAGCTTTTGTCCCAGCTTTCGGACCTGATCCGCAAAAACGGCGTCCACACGCGCTAGACTAGCGCCCACGATCTGATTTCGGCCCCGCCCCGGCACGAGTGGTTCGACCGCTGCCGGGGCGGGGCCGTATTGTTTTCAAGGATTGAATTCTGTGCCGCCGCCCCATGAGACGCGGCGGATAGCCAGGCGGAATAAGCCGCCGCTGTCAGGCCAGATGACACGCGACGAAATGCCCGTCGCTGCCTTGCTTCAGTTCGGGCGCGCTTTCCCGACAGCGCGGCTCGGCGATCGGGCAGCGGGTGTGGAAGTGGCAGCCGCGCGGCGGGTTCATCGGGCTGGGTACGTCGCCCTGCAGTCGGATCCGCTTGCGCTTCACCTTCGGGTCCGGCACCGGCACGGCGGAAAGCAGCGCCTGCGTGTAGGGATGCCGGGGATTGCGGTAGAGGTCGCTCGCGTCAGCCAGCTCGACGATACGGCCGAGGTACATCACCGCGACGCGGTCGGAAATGTGCTCGACCACGGAGAGATCGTGGGCGACGAACAGATAGGTGAGCTTGAGCTCGGCCTGCAGGTCTTCCAACAGATTGATCACCTGCGCCTGAATGGAGACGTCGAGCGCGGAAACCGGCTCGTCGCAGACGATGAACTTGGGTTCCACCGCAAGTGCGCGCGCAATCACGATGCGCTGGCGCTGGCCGCCGGAAAATTCGTGCGGGTAGCGGCGCATGTGCTCGGCCTTCAGCCCGACCTTGACGAGCAGGCTCGCCACGCGGTCATCCCGCTCGCTTGCCGAGGAAGCGAGCGCGTGGATGGTGAAGGCTTCGCCGAGAATCGCGCCGACCGTCATGCGCGGATTGAGCGAGGCAAAGGGGTCCTGGAAGACGATCTGCATGTTGCGCCGCATGGCGCGCAGGTCGCCGCCGGAAAGGCCTCGCACGTCGCGCCCATCGAAGACGATCTCGCCTTCGCTGGGTTCGACCAGGCGCAGCACGCAGCGCGCGGTGGTGGACTTGCCGCAGCCGGACTCGCCGACCAACCCGAGCGTTTCGCCGCGATTGACTGCAAACGACACGCCGTCCACCGCATGCACGCGCCCGACCTCGCGCGAAAGGAATCCGCCCTTGACGGGAAAGTGCTTTTTCAGATCGGTGACGCGCAGCAGGGGTTCGCTCATGCCGTCTCTCCGCGCACGTCTTCGAGGTGACACGCCATGCGATGGCCCGGTGCGACCTCGCGCAGCACCGGTTCCTGTTCGGCGCAACGACCAAAGGCGTAGCGGCAGCGCGGCGCGAAGCGGCAGCCGGGTGCGGGATTGATCAGGTTCGGCACCGTGCCGCCGATCGCTTCCAGCCGGGTCTTGCGCGCGGCAGCAAGGTCGATGCGCGGGATCGAGCGGATCAGGCCTTGCGTGTAGGGATGGCGCGGGCTTTCGAACAGGCTGTCGACATCGGCTTCTTCGACCACCTTGCCGGCATACATGACGACGACCCGCTGCGCGGTTTCGGCCACCACGCCCATGGCGTGGGTGATCAGCATCACCGCCATGCCGAAGCGTTCCTTCATGTCCTGCAACAAGTCGAGAATTTGCGCCTGGATGGTCACGTCGAGCGCGGTGGTCGGCTCGTCGGCGATGACAAGCTTGGGCTTGCAGGCCAGCGCCATCGCGATCATGACGCGCTGGCGCATGCCGCCCGAGAACTGATGCGGGTAATCATGGACACGGGCTTCCGCGTTGGGGATCTGTACCAGCTTGAACATCTCGACCGTGCGGGCGAGTGCGTCCTTGTTAGAGAGCGCCTCGTGGCGGCGCAGGCTCTCGGCAACCTGTTCGCCGACAGTCAGCACCGGGTTGAGCGAGGTCATCGGCTCCTGGAAGATGAAGCCGATATCCTTGGCGCGGATGTTATCCAGTTCGCTGCTGGTGAGCGGCACGAGGTCGCGGCCCTCGAACAGGATCTGGCCCTGGACGATGCGGCCGGGCGGCATTGCGATCAGTTTCAGGACCGACATCGCGGTGACGGTCTTGCCGCAGCCGGACTCGCCGACCACGCAGAGCGTCTCGCCCTTGTTGAGCGTGATGTCGACGCCGTCGACCGCCCTCAGCATGCCGTCGTCGGTGGCGAAGTGGGTTTTCAGGCCCTTGATTTCGAGCAATGGGGCCATCAGATCACCCGCCTCGCATCGAGCGCATCGCGCATGCCGTCGCCGATGAAATTGATGGCCACGACCGCGATGAAGATGGCGCCGCCCGGAAACAACGCCCAATGCGGACCGATGTCGAGATAATCCTTGGCGTCGAACAATAGCCGCCCCCAGGTCGGGGTATCCGGCGGAAAGCCGAGGCCGAGAAACGACAGCGTCGATTCGGCGATGATCGCGGCGGCGACGTCGATGGTGCCGGCGATGATCACGGGGCCGACTGCGTTAGGCAGGATGTGCCGCACCACCTGCCGTAACGGGCTGGCGCCGAGCGCGCGCGCGGCTTCGACGAATTCCTTCTCGCGCAAGGAGAGGAACTGAGCGCGCACCAGCCGCGCGACCGGCATCCAGCGCAGGCCGCCGATGACGAGCACGATCAGGATGAAGATGCCGCCCTCGGGCCCGAACACGGATTTGAGCCCGTCGCGAAACAGATAGATCAGAAGCAGCAGCAGCGGCAGTTGCGGTAGCGAGAGGAACAGGTCGGTCAGCCACATCAGCGCGTGCCCGAGCGCCCCGCGCGACATGCCGGCGAGCGCACCGATCAGCGTACCGACGAGGACGGCGACCGCCATGGCGGCAAGCCCAACCGCGAGCGAGATACGTCCACCATAGATCATGCGGGCGAGGATATCCTGTCCGAGATCATCGGTGCCGAAGGGATGGGCGAGCGAGGGGCCCTCAAGGCGCGCATTGAAATCGATGTCGTTGATGCTGACGCGCCAGACGAAGGGACCGAATACCACCGCTGCGATCAGGACAAGCAGCAGGAACGCGCTGACCACGGCGAGCTTGTGGCGGCGATAGCGCCGCCAAGTCTCGCGCCAGGGCGACCAGGCCGGCCGCCGCTCAGCGGAAGGAGATGCGAGGGTCAAGCCAGCCATAGAGGACATCCGCGATCAAGTTGAAGAGCACCACAAGACAGGCGAAGACGAAGGTCACGGCCATCACAACCGGCGTGTCGTTGGAGAGGATGGAGGAAATCAGCAGTGAGCCGATCCCCGGAATCCGGAATATCTGCTCGGTGACAATGGCGCCGCCGAACACGGCGGGCATCTGCAGCGCGACCAGGGTGACGACCGGAATCATCGCGTTGCGCATCGCGTGCTTGACGATCACTCTCGATTGCCCGAGGCCCTTGGCGCGGGCGGTGGTGACGTAGTCAAGGCGGATCACGTCCAGCATGGCCGAACGCACGAAGCGCGTCATCGAAGCTGCCTGGAACAGGCCGAGCACCATCACCGGCATGATGGCCTGGCGGATATGCTCGAAAAGCCAGCGTATCCCGGTCGCCTTGATGTCGCTGGAATAGACAAAGGGTAGCCAGTCCAGCGTGATCGAGAAGACCAGGATGAATAGCAGCCCCGTGAAGAAAGTCGGCAGCGAGAAGCCGATGAAGGCAAATGTGTTGGCAATCTGATCGAAGATCGAATAGGGCCTGGTCGCGGCGAACACGCCCACGGGAATCGCGATCAGGAGCGCCAGTATTTGCGCCGAGCCAATCACGTAAAGCGTGGTCGGCAGGCGCTGCAGGATCAGCGTGTCGACATTCATCCGGCTGACAAAGGAAAAGCCCCAGTCGCCTTGCGCCATCGCCGCGAGCCAGCGTAGGTAGCGGACGTAGATCGGATCGTCGAGGCCGAACTTGGCCCGAAGCGCCGCCCCGACTTCGGGCGGCACGTTCGGGTTGGTCGCCAGTTCACTGAAGGGATCGCCGGGCGCGAGCGCCAGCACGATGAACAGAACGAGGGAAATGCCGAGCAGGCTCGGCACGGCGATCATGAGGCGACGCAGCACATACTGGCTCATGAGGGAAAAATCCCTTCGCGATCAGCCCGTCGCCTCCCGATACCAGTCGAACAGATTGTCGGTCTCGTTGGCCCAGCCGCTGATCACCGGGCGGAGCGTGTTGGCGGCAGCTTCCACTTTCAGGCGGTGCATCACCGGGATGAACACGATGTCCTGCATCATGATGTCGTTGGCCTTGATGTAGAGAGCGGCGCGCTTCACCATGTCGGTCTCGGCCTCGGCGGCGTCGATCGTCGCGTCATATTCCTTGTTGACCCAGCGCGGGAAGTTCACGCCCTGCCACTTGTTCTCCTTGGTGGCGACATTGCGCGAATGATAGCGGCGCATGTGCTGGGCCGGATCCGGCTGGCTCATCGGGATCTGGAACATCTCGAGGTCAGCATAGAACTTGGCGTAGGTGTCGGGGTTGGCGACGTCGGAGGAGAAGAACACCGAGGCGACCACCGATTTCAGCTCGACGTCGATGCCGGACTTCTGACAGGCCTGCTTGACGATCGCCTGGGTCTTCTGGCGCGGGCCGTTGATCGCGGTCTGGTAAAGAAGCTTCAGCTTCTTGCCGTCCTTCTCGCGAATGCCGTCCGCGCCGACTTTCCAGCCCGCGTCCTCCAGCAGCTTGGACGCCTTCTCGATGCTGAATTCCCAGCTAGTGTTTTTGGAAACAAACTTCTCGGGGCCGTTGAGGAAATTGGGAGTGACGCGTCCGGCGCGGCCATAGATCACTTTCTTAACGGCCTCGCGGTCGACCAGCATCGAGAGTGCCTTGCGCACCGCGGGATCGGAGAGCAGCGGGTGCTTGGTCTTGATCGAGGAACGCTCGCCGTCGACCTCGGTATTGGGGTCGGTGAAGTTGAGGGCGATAAATTCGGTGTCGCCACCGACCGCATAGACGGTCTTGCCCTTGCCGCCCTTTTCCAGGCGCAGCAGGACGTCGTCTTCCACCTGGATGTTCCAGCCGAAATCATACTCGCCGGTCTGGATGACGGCGCGCGCAGCCGAGACCGCGTCGCCGCCGCCCTTCATCTCGACGGTGTCGAAGTGTGGGCGGTTCGGCATATGGTAGTCTGGATTGAACACGCCGCGGATCACATCGCCCGGCTTGAACTCGACGAATTTGTAGGGACCGGTGCCGACGGGGGCGAGGTTGTTCGGCGCTTCGCGCGACTTGGCTCCCTTGTAGTCCGCGAACAGGTGTTTTGGGATGATGCAGTTGGGGGCGCCGACAAAGGCATCGGCCCAGAATGGCGTCGGCTTCTTGAAGAGGATGCGGACGGTGAGGTCGTCGACCTTCTCCACAGTGATGTCGCGATGAAAGCCGATGGTCACGGTGGCGGTGGCGGGATCGCGGGCGTATTCCCAGTTGAACACCACGTCATCGGCGGTGAAGGGTTTGCCGTCGTGCCATTTGACGCCGGGCTTGAGTTTCCAGATCACCGATTTGCCGTCGGCGGCGAGGCCACCGTTCTGCAGCGAGGGAATTTCGGCGGCCAGAACCAGCTTCATGTTGCCGTCCGGGTCCCAGCAGGCGAGCGGCTCATAGAACAGGCGCGAGCCGTCCTGGTCCTTGGTGCCGGTGGCAAAATGCGGATTGAGCAGGGTCGGTCCTTGCCACCAGAGCAGTTTCAGCGCGCCGCCGCCGCCGCGCTTGGTCGGCTTGTAGACGGAGGGGCCTTCGGCCATGGCCACGCCGCCAATGGCCAGAATCTGCGTCGCCATGGGTGCGGTGAGACCGAAAGCAAGCATACGCCGAACGAAGCCGCGGCGATCCATGCGCCCGTCCTTCACTTCGTCGATCATGGCTTTGAGTTCAGTGTCCAGCATCGTTGTCCCCGTCTGGTTTTCGTTTGGTTGTGGCCGGGCCCGCGGGCCGCGGCCGACGGAAGGTAGATTGCGCATCGTTTGAACGCAAACGGTTCAATGGTCGTCGTTTGGGCAAAAAGTCCTTGCACCGCACACGGCTTCGGCAATCCGGCCGTTTCTGTGCGCCAAATTTGTTCGCTTGGTCAGACCAGCGACATGTCCAGCGGCGGGGCCACGCTGTCCGGCAGCGGGCTGACATAGGGGGTGCGGGCGGTGCGCTTGCTCAGGTCGGCCTTGGCGGCGGCGATCAGGTCCGGTTCCGTCAGAGCCCTGACGCCCAGCCCCGCCATGGCCTTGGCGGCCTGCACCATGGCCTTGTGGGCGTGCGGGCTCTTGCCCTGCGCCACCACCTGCCAGGTGTGCAAGGGGGTGCCGATGGCAATGGTCGGGGCATGAACCTGGACGGTTGGCACGACCCAGCTCACGTCGCCTACATCGGTGGATCCGATCAGCGGGTTGCGCTTGGCGTCCAGCGGCACGATGAAATCGGCCAGCGGCCGCTCGGTCGGCTCCATGCCGATCGCATGATAGACGGTGGCGATATCCTTCTCGGTCAGCGTTGAGCGGATCTTTTGCGCGAAATCCTTATCGGCTTCGTCGAAATGCGGCGGGCCGAGTTCCTCCATGATGCCGTGAAGGGCCTGTTCGAGCGGAGTGTTGGGCAGCAAATTGGAGACGGCGGAAATGATCCGCATCTCCACACTCGTTTCGGTCATCAGCGCCGCGCCTTGCGCGATCTTGTGGACGCGCTCCACCAGTTCGTTCATGCCGGGCAGATCGCGGGCGCGGATCGAATAGCGCACGCGGGCATGGGCCTGCACCACGTTGGGGGCGATGCCGCCGGTGTCGAGCAGGGCGTAATGCACGCGGGCGTCGCTCGGCATGTGCTCGCGCATATAGTTGACGCCGACATTCATCAATTCAACTGCATCGAGCGCGCTGCGGCCGAGATGCGGCGAGGCCGCGGCATGCGAGGTGCGCCCGGTGAAAATGAAATCGGCGCGGGTGTTGGCGAGCGAGGGCGTCACCACGACTTCCCAGAAACTGTGGGGATGCCAGGTGATCGCGATATCGGCGTCGTCGAAGGCGCCCGATCGCACCATGAAGGTTTTCGCCGCTCCGCCTTCCTCTGCGGGGCAGCCGTAATAGCGCACGCGCCCCGGCACCTTGTGCTCGGCGAGCCAATCCTTCACGGCCGTGGCCGCGAGCAGGGCGGCGGAGCCGAGCAGATTGTGGCCGCAACCATGGCCATGGCCGCCGGCCTGCAGCGGCCGCGGTTCCGCCACTCCAGCCTCCTGGCTGAGACCGGGCAGGGCGTCATATTCGCCAAGGAAGGCGATCACGGGTCCGCCTTTGCCCCATTCGCCCATCAGGGCGGTAGGAATGCCTGCGACCTGCTCCGTGATGCGGAAACCCTGATGACGCAGCTCGGCGAGATGTTCGGCGCAAGAACGCGCCTCGGTGTAGCAGATCTCGGGCATCGCCCAGACCCGGTTGCTCAAGTCTATGAAGCGCGGCTTGATGGTGTCGACGCCACGCCAGATGCTACTGCGGTTATCCATCTTCCAATTCCTGACTTAGAGGCGATGTGAGCAATTGTTACCAGCTTCGCGAGATAACGCCCAGCGCAGGGCAGGTATCCGCCATGCTCGTCACACCTTAAAGACGTGCGGCCTGAACAGCCGGCCCTTCTCCACCACCAGCACCACCGCGAGCGCGGCCAGCGTGCAGAGCAGGAAGCCGGTCGCGAACGGCACCAGCGTCCCGTCGTAATCCTGGCCGATGGTGGCGCCGATGCCGATGCCGAGCAGGGTGGTGATCGAGCCGTACAGCGACGCGGCGGTACCGGCGATATGGCCCTGCGGCTCCATGGCGAGCGCGGTGAAATTGGCGATCATCAACCCGAACGCAAACATCATGGATACCGAGAGCACCATGAACAGCGGCAACGGCAGCATCTGCATTTTCGCCGCGACCAGCATGGTTGCGGCGATGACCACGAAGCCTAGCAGAGCAGCGTGGGAGATCACACGCATGCCGAGGCGGCCGACGAGGCGGGAATTAACGAAGCCGGCGATGGCGGTTCCGACCGCGACGCCGGCAAACGCAAGCGGAAAATAATATCCGAGCTTGTAGATCTCGGTGAACACCTGCTGCGACGTAAACACGAACGCGAACAGCGAACCCAATATGCCGCCGGCGACCAGCGCATAACCCAGCGTCTGGCGATTGGTCAGCGTCTGGCGGAACGCGTCAAGCACCTCGCCGACGGCGAGCGACCTGCGCTTTTCGACCGGCAGCGTCTCGGGCATGCGCAGCGCGCTCCAGATCAGCGCCACCACGCCATACAGCATCAGCACGATGAAGATGCCGCGCCATTGCGTCAGCAGCAGCACGGCCTGGCCGAAGGCCGGGGCGACCACGGGCACCGCGATGAACATCATCATCGCCAGCGACATCACGCTGGCCATGCGCCGGCCGGCATAGCAGTCGCGCACGATCGATGTCGCGATCACGCGGGTTGCCGAGGTGCAGAGGCCTTGCAGTGCGCGAGCCAGCAGCAGCGTTTCGAAAGAGGGGGCGGCAATCGCGAGCAGGCTGGCGATGCAATAGACGGCCATGCCCCCGAGCAGGACCGGCCGCCGGCCGAACCGGTCGGATAAGGGGCCCATCACGAACTGCCCGACGCCGAAGCCGACCAGGAAGATCGACAGCACCATCTGCGGCCGGTTGGCCGAGGTGATGTGGAAGGCGGACGCGATGTCCGGCAGCGCCGGCAGCATCATGTCCATCGCAAGCGGATTCAGCGCCATGATCGACGCGATCACGATCACAAATTCGGGGAAGCCCATCGGGCGGTGGCCTGAAGCGGCCAAGGCATCGGCACTGGTATCGGACAACGAAAAACCCTCTTGAGCGCGGCACCTTATGGATTCTAGTGCGATGCACAATCGGCGTTTTCGAATGGCAGACCATCGGCCGAACGCACATCGATCGGGCAGATCAGTGCTGCCAGGCTGGCCTATTCGCCGGCGAGTGCCTCATTGCACCGCTTGGCAAACGCCATGAGATAGGCACCCATCTCGGCGGAAAGCCGCGCGGTTGGTTGCACATTCTGTGTGCTCATGTTCAGCGCATAGACCGGCAGACCTTTGACGACGATCGGTGTCGCAACCGCGAGAACGCCGCGCTGCCACGACACGGCGCAATACCCATCGCGCTTGACCGACCGGATCGATCGTTGCACCTCGGCGAGCAAGCTTTGCGTTGCCCCGGCGCTGCGCCGCTTGAATGTTGCGAACAGGCGGGCTCTTTCCTGTTCAGTGATGCCCGCCAGATAGGCGCGCCCGAGCGAGGTCAACTCCATCGGCACCTGCTGTCCCGCAACGACGTTGCGTAGCGCCACGCGCGGGTCGAAGCGCACTGATTCCAGATAGACCATCATCGAGCGGTCCGCGGTGGCCAGTCCTACATTTATCCTTCGCCGCATGGATTCGGCACGCATCATCCGGCCCAAGGCGTTGAGCACCGGCGAGCTCACGCGCATCGCATGCCCGAAGCTGATCACCGCTGCGGCGAGCCGGTAGGCGCGTTCGCTGCGAACGTCGTCCAGCATGCCCGATTGCACAAGCGTGCGCGTGAGCCGGCTGACCGTTGCGCGGGGAATTCCGGTTCGTTCCGCGATCTCTCCATTTCCGAGAACATCGATGCCCTGGCGGAATGCGCGCAGGATCTCGATGCCCCTTTGCAACGAACGATTGCCGCCCGCAGCTCTCATGGCGCGCCGCCTCCCTCGGCTTGTCCAAGGGATAGGCGAGATCGCCGGCGGGAAGCAAGCGGCCGGCCCATGCCGTCACCTTGGCAGCGTCGGCACCTGTTCTGCCAATTCCACTAGATGGAAATGGCCTCGGGCGCTGCAGAATTGCCCGTGCTAGCTGCAGGAGCGCGGCCCGGAAAGAAGCCGCCGTGACAGACGCATTTTCCAAATGCCCGAAAACAGCCCAAGGGAGGCACGCATGCCAAAGAGCAAGGCCATCTGTCCTTCAAGAACCGCGGCGCGCCGGCGCCTGCCGATCATTGTTGCCGCTCTGTCGTTGATGGCGGCGCTGGCCGGCACCCCGGTCCGGGCCGAATACCCGGCCAAGGTCATCAAGATCGTCGTTCCCTTCTCCTCCGGCGGCGGCACCGACATCATCGCGCGAACGCTGGCACAGGAGATCTCGACGGATTTGGGTAAGCCGGTCATCATCGAGAACAAGCCGGGCGCCGGCACCGTCATCGGGACCCAGCTTGTCGCGACCAGCGAGCCCGATGGCTACACGCTGCTACTGGCAAGCTTCGCCCATGCGGTCAATCCGAGTCTGAACAACAAGCTTCCGTTTGATCCGCACAAGGATTTCGCGGCGGTCTCGCTGATCGCGCGATCGCTCAATATCGTCGTCGTCAATCCAGCATCGAAGATCAAATCGGTCGCCGACTTGATCGCGGAAGCCAGGGCCAACCCTGCAAAACTCAACTACGGTACGTTCGGCACGGGGACTTCGGCCCATCTGGCGGGCGAACTGTTCAAATCGATGGCCAATGTGAACCTGACCACGGTGTCTTACCGGGGCGCCGCGCCGGCGATCACCGATCTTTTGGGCGGCCAGATCGATGTCATCTTCACCACGGTGGCAAGCGCCGCCTCGCTCATCGGAGGCGGGCAATTGCGAGCATTGGCCGTCACTACCGCGGAACGTTCGTCTGCATTTCCCGATTTGCCGACGGTCGCCGAGGCCGGGGTGCCAGGCTACGCCGCGGAGAGCTGGTACGGATTGTACGCGCCGGCGAAGACGCCTGCGCCAATCATCGAGCGTCTGAACAAGGCCGTCGCAAAGGCGGTTCAATCCTCGGCTTTCAAGCGCCTCGAAACCAATGAGGGCCTGATCATGGTCGGCGGCGCCCCCGAAGAGCTCGACCGCTATGTGCGGGACGAGGAAGCGCGATGGGGCAAGCTGATCAAGGACGCGAACATCAAGGTGGAGTAGTCCGCAACGTCGCCAGGACATCCATGAGATCCATCATCCGGTGAGAGGTAACGATGACTAGCCTGGTCGAGTATTCAGTTGAGGATTCCGTCGCCATCGTGCGATTGAACAGGCCGGATGTGCGCAACGCCATCAACGATGAGATGCGTGCCCAGTTCATCGCCGTGTTCGACCGCGCCGGTAACGACGAGGCGGTGCGGGCAGTGGTCCTCACCGGCAATGGAAAATCGTTCTGTTCGGGCGGCGATATTTCCGGCATGCGCGATCGGCTGCAGGCGCCGGCCGGAAAGGTGGCGTTCAACGGCTGGCGCAGACAGCAGCAGACTCACCGCAGTGTCGCGGCACTCCACGGCATGGGGAAGGTGACGGTTGCGGCGGTGAACGGCGCCGCCGCGGGTCTCGGATGCGATCTCGCGCTCGCCTGCGATTTCATCGTGGCTTCGGAAGATGCGGCGTTCAGCATGAGCTTCGTTCGTCGCGGACTGGTCTCCGATGGCGGAGGCATGTACTTCCTGCCGCGCCGGATCGGGCTGTCCCGCGCCAAGGAGATGATCTTCACCGGCCGTCCCGTGGGTTCGGCCGAAGCCATCGCGATTGGCCTCGCAGATCGCGTGCGTTCGGCCGGGACGCTCGTGCATGATGCGGCCGCATGGGCGCGCGATCTCAGCAAGGGTTCTCTTGCAGCCATCGCTCTGACCAAGGGGATCATGGACCGCACGTTTGAAACGGCGGAAGAGCAGGTCTTTGCATTGGGACGCGAGGCCCAGGCGATCTGCTACACGACTGCCGAGCACCGGGAATCGGTGGCGGTATTCCTCGACAAATCCGGGCGCTAGGAGGCCGATATGGACGCTCTGGAACGTTTGATCCGACCGAAGAGCGTGGCGATCATCGGCGCGTCGGCCGATGCCGGCAAGTTGACCAGCCGTCCGCTCGCCTTTCTGCAAAAGCATGGCTACGGGCACGAAATCTTTCCCGTGAACCCACGCTATCCGTCGATTTCCGGCCATCCCTGCTTTCCGGACATCCGGTCGTTGCCGCATGCGCCCGATGTTGCCATCGTTCTGGTCGGCTCTGCGCGCGTTCCGGAAGCGGTGAGGGACCTCGGCGCCATCGGCACCGGGGCGGCCATCGTGCTCGCCGGCGGATTTGGCGAAAGCGGCGCGGACGGAATGGCGCGACAGCAGGCGTTGAAAAGCGCCGCGGGCGGCATGCGGCTGCTCGGGCCGAATACGATCGGCCTCGTCAATCTCACCGATGGGATCGCATTGTCGGCGAGTGCGGCGCTTCAGAACAGCCAGGCTGTGCCCGGCTCGATCGCGCTGGTATCGCAGAGCGGGGGCATTCTCGGATCGCTGCTGTCGAGAGCCGAGGCCCAGGGGATCGGGTTTTCCAAACTGATCGCGACGGGCAATGAAGCCGATATCGATGTATCCGATCTCGTCGACTACCTGATCGACGATCCCGCCACGCAGGTGATTGCGCTCTATCTGGAAGGCCTGCGCAAGCCGATGCAGTTTCGCCAGGCGGCGCAGCGGGCGGCGCAAGCCGGCAAGCCGATCGTCGCCTTCAAGGTCGGGCGATCCGAGTCCGGCGCCCATGCCGCAAGCTCGCATACCGGAGCGCTCGCGGGATCGGATGCCGTCTACGATGCGTTGTTCAGGCAACTCGGTATCATCAGGGCGCTGCAATTCTCCGATCTGCTCGATATTCCGCAGGCATTAAGCTCCGGGCGGCGACTGAAAGGTCGCCGTATCGCCGTGGTGACATCAACCGGCGGCGCGGCGAGCCTGGTCGCCGACGCGGCCGGCCTGGCGGGGTTTGAGACCCTGGCGCCGGACCAGATGACGGCCGAGCGCTTGAAGGCGCTGAACATCCCGGATGCCGTGCTGGATCGAAACCCGATCGACGTTACCTTGGCGGGCGTGAAATCCGAATACTTTCGAGGTGTGCTCGACAGCGTGCTCGAAAGTCCTTCCTACGATGCGGTTGCCGTCATCCTGGGATCGTCCTCGATCACCGAGCCAGAGATTGTCGGCGCGCCCTTGCGCGATTGCTTCGCCCGGACCGACAAGCCGATTGTGACATTTGCCAGTCCCCACGCGCCGCAGGCGATCAGGCATCTCAATCTCTCGGGCATACCGACTTTCGCCACCCCAGAGGCCTGCGCCACCGCGTTTTCCGCCATGTGGCGCATGCGCGACAAGAGTTCTCCGCAAGTCAGCGCGCCGACTGTCCCCGCGGCGTTTGGAGCCGATGTCCAGAGCATGCTGCGGCCAGGTCCTCTCAACGAGTATGAGAGCAAGGCGCTGTTTGCGAAGTTCGGCGTTCCGATCACCCGCGAGGTCTGTGTCGCTACATCAGAGAAAGCTGCGCCCGCTGCGCTGAATTTCGGCGGCAACGTCGCGATCAAGATTCTCTCGCGCGAGGTGCTTCACAAGTCCGATGTCGGGGGAGTGGCGGTTAATATCGCGCCCGGTGAGGCCGGAGCCATCTGCATGCGTATGGCAGAAGGCTTTTTGTCGGCGACAGGCCGAAAGCCCGAGGGATTTCTGGTTCAGGAACTGGTGACCGGTGGCATCGAAATGATCCTCGGTTTCAAGTACGACAAGCAGCTTGGCCCCTCGATCCTGCTCGGCATGGGCGGCATCGCCGCCGAACTTTACAAGGACACCGCCGTGAGACTGGCGCCGCTTTCGCGGCGGGATGCGGAGGAAATGATCGACGAGCTGAAGTCAGCCCCGCTGCTGCGCGGCTTTCGCGGCCGTCCCGTTGCGGATGTCGATGCTCTCGTCGACGCCATGCTCGCTTTCTCCAGCATGGCGACGTCGATCGGAAAGAACCTACTGGAGGCGGAGATCAATCCTTTGTTTGTCTTGCCGAGAGGGAACGGAGTTAAGGCGGGAGACGGTGTCGTCGTTGTCGCGGCAGATGGGGATGGCAGAGGCTGAAGCCCTCCTGGCAGGTAAATTGCTTTGTTGCACAATGGGTTGCTTCGAGATGAGCGGCCGAAGGGGCCGGCTATCAAGCGGCCGGTTTTCCCGCCGCCAAAGACGTTGTTCTGGAGGACCGCTTGCTCTATCCCCTACGCTCGAGACAATCGTTGTGATCGAACGGAGACCTTGTGTCCGGACAGACCTTGAAGATTGGCACGCGCAAGAGCGCGATGGCGCTGGCGCAGACCGAAGCGATCGCACGGCTGCTGCGCGCGGCCGATCCCGCGCTCGATGTCGAGATCGTCAAGTTCGAAACCCGCGGCGACCAGGACCAGACCAGCAAGCTGCTGCGCCACGGCGGCAAGGGCGGTGCCTTCGTCGCCGAAATTCGCGAGGCCATGCGCGGCGGAGAATTGCAGGCGGCGATGCATTCGCTCAAGGACGTTCCGGGCAACGAGGAGACGCCGGGCCTGATCATCGCGGCGACCCTGCCGCGCGATCCGGCCAACGACGCGCTGGTGTTGCGTCCGGGCCTTTCGCTGGATGCGTTTCGCGCATCGAAAGGTAAAGGCTTCAAGATCGGCACCAATGCGGTGCGACGCGCCGCCTATCTGCGCCGGCTGTTCCCCGAGGCCACCGTAATCCATTTCCGCGGCGCCGCCGATACCCGTGTCGCAAAGCTCGATCGCGGCGACAAGCAGCGGCTTCCCGATGGCGGCGAGGTGGGACCGGCGGATGCGCTGGTGATGGCAAGGTCAGGGCTCGAACGCATCGGAATGGCATCGCGCATCGTCCATGACTTTTTGGTTCGCGAAATGCTGCCCGCGGTAGGGCAGGGCATCGTCGCGGTGGAATGCGTCGAGAAGGACTGGGTCACGCGCGGCCGGCTCGCCAAGATCGAGGACGCCTCGTCGCGCCTCTGCGCCGAGGCCGAGCGCGAAGTGCTGTGGGTTTTAAACGGCCACTGCAACTCGCCGATCGCCGGCCATGCGACGTTGGCGGATCGTGAGATGACGCTGACGGCCGCCGTGCTGGATGAAGCCGGCGACTGCTTTATCGAGGTGTCGCGGAGTGGCCCGGCAGATCGCCCCCGCGAACTCGGTCGCGCCGTTGGGCTCGATCTGCTCGACAAGGGCGCGGCAGAGATTATCGCGCGCACGCGGCCGCAGGAGGATTCCCTGCTTTCGTGAGGGACGCGTTCCCCGGATGGAGCGACGCGACGAAGCAATCCATAGAGCCGCAAGCGTAGAAATGGATTGCTTCGCTGCGCTCGCAATGACGGGTTAGTATTACAGCCACAAAATCTTCTTGCGATACTCGAGATCCGTCAGCAGCGGTTGCGCCGGACCCTGATGGAACACCGCGCCGCGTTCCAGCGCGAAGACGCGGTCGGCGAGCGCGAGCACCAGATCGAGATTGTGCTCGACGATCACGATGGAGATGTGTTGTCGCAGCCGGTCGAACACCTTGAACAGTTCGAGGATCACGGCCGGTGCCAGCCCCTCGAAGGGCTCATCGAGCAGCAGGAGTTTGACGTTGCCCGACATCGCGCGCGCCACCGCCACCATCTGCTGCTCGCCGCCGGAAAGATAATCCGCCGCGACGTCCATGCGCTCGCGCAGGCGCGGGAAATAGTTGAGGATCTGCGCTTCGTCCCACACCACGCCGTTGCTGCCGTCGGTCTTGCGCGCGAGACGCCCGAGCGAGAGATTTTCCCGTACCGTCATCCCGGCGAACAGGCCGCGGCCCTGCGGCACATAGCCGATGCCGGCGCGCGCTATCTCGGGCGCAGGCAGGCGGGAGATGTCCATGCCGGAATATTCGATCGCGCCTGACGACAACGGCACGAGGCCTGCGAGCGTCTTCAGGAGCGTCGACTTGCCGGCGCCGTTGCGGCCGAGCAGCGCAACGATTTCCCCTTCGCGCACGTCGAGGGTGGCGTCGTGCAGGATATGGCTCTTGCCGTAGAACGTGTTGACGCGTTCGAAGCGCAGAATGGGGGCTGTGCTGTCGCGGGCCTGCTCGCTCGTGACATGCTCGACCTCGGGAACGCCGGTGCCGGTATAGATCTCCTGCACCTTGCGGTCGGCGCGCACGGCCTCGGGCGTGCCGGTCATGAGCACTTCACCCTGGTTCATCACGGTGACGGTGCGGGAGAAGCCGAGCACGCGATCGATGTCGTGCTCGACGATCAGGACCGGAATGTTGGCGGCGATGTTCTTGACCAGGTTCGAGACGCGCTCGCGCTCGGCGGCGGCAAGCCCGGCGAGTGGTTCATCCAGCAGCAGCACCTGCGGCTTGGAGCCGAGGGCGATGCCGAGATCGACCAGCCGCTGCCCGCCATAGGACAGTTCGCCGCCTTCGATTGTCTCGATGCCTTCGAGGCCGAGAAACTTGATCAGTTCCGCGGTCTCGGCGTGGATATCCCTGTAATGGTCGATGTCGCGCCACAGGTCGAAACGCCCCGGGCTTTGCGCCTGTAGCGACAGGCGAAGGTTTTCGTAGATCGACAGCCCCTTGAACAGGTTGGTGATCTGGAACGAGCGCGCCAGCCCCTGATGGCAGATCGCCTCCGACGGCACGCCCTGGATCTCGCGGCCGTTCAGCCTGATGGTGCCGCTGTCGGTCGGATAGAGGCCGGAGACCAGATTGAACAGCGTGGTTTTTCCCGCGCCATTCGGCCCGATCAAGGCGTGAATTTCGCCCGCGCCGACGGTGAGGCTCGCATCGGTCACCGCGCGAATGCCGCCAAAGCTCTTCGAGACGCCTTGCACGTTGAGCACAATACCCTCGAGCGCTTTCGGCCGCAGGAAGGCCGGCAAAGGCAGGTCTTGGTAGATTTTGCGCCTGCTCATCGCGGCGGTTTCTTCCGGCGGCGGCCACCAGCGCTTTGCGAGTGTCGCCCAGATGCCGACGAGGCCGCCTGGCGAATACAGCACGAAGGCGACGAAGACGAGACCGAACCAGAGCAGCCAGTTCGGCGTCCAGATTGAAAACAACTCGCGGAACAGGATGAAGAACAGCGCGCCGATCGCCGGTCCGAGCATGCTGCGCATGCCGCCGATCACGACGATGGCGAGCAGTTCGCCGGAGAACGGGACGGAAACGGCCTCGGCAGAGACCAGATAGTTCTGGAAGCCGATCAGCCCGCCGGCAAAGCCGGTCACGACCGCCGAGATCACGAAGACCCCGAGCTTGTAGCGCTCGACCGGATAGCCCTGGAACGTGGCGCGCAACTGGTTCTCGCGGATCGCCATCAGCACATGGCCGAACGGCGAGCGCACCAGCCGCAGCAGGAGATAAAGCACGCCGAGGCAGAGTGCGGAGACGACGAGGTAATAGTTGAGTGCGTTATCGAGGCTGAACGGGCCAATGCTGCCCCGCTTCAGGCCGCCGAGACCGTCCTCGCCGCCGGTTACCGCGGTCCAGCGAAAAGCGATGGTATAGGTCAGCGCCGACAGCGCCAGCGTCAGCAGCGAGAAATAGACGCCGCGCCGGCGCAAAATGACGAAGCCGACGAAGGTCGCGATGACGGCGACGACGATCGCCGCAAGTAGCAGCGGCAGGAAGATGTCGCCACCGAACCAGTTGCGCTGGATCAGTCCCGCCGCATAGGCGCCGATGCCGAACCAGGCGCCGTGGCCGAACGAGACGAGCCCGGTATAGCCGATGCAGAGGTTGAGCCCCATCGCGGCAATGGCGAGCGCCACCACCATCGTGCCGGTGTTGAGTGACAGGCCGAGCAGATAGAGGCCGAACGGCAGCACGATGACGGCAAGCGCGGCCAGCAGCAGCGGACGAAATTTGGCGGCAGGCGTCATCATTCGAACTTCTCGATACGTTCGCCGAGCAGCCCGCGCGGCCGCACCATGAGCACCAGGAACATCAGCACATAGATCGAGGCTTCACCGGCAGCCGGCGCGAAGTGGATGGTGATGCCCCTGACGACACCGACCAGAAGGGCTGATATCACCACGCCCCAAAAGCTGCCGAGGCCGCCGATCACGACGACGACAAAGGCAACCGTGATGATCTCGGCGCCCATCGCCGGATGCACGATCGTGATCGGTGCAAAGAAGGCGCCGCCGAGCGCGGCCATGCCGACGCCCAGCATGACGATCGCGGTCATGTAGGGCTGCAAGCGAATGCCGAGTGCGGCGACCATGTCCGGCCGCTGGATGCCGGCGCGCACCACGCGGCCGAACGACGTCTTGTGCAGCAAGAGCCAGACACCGAGCAGGACTGCAGCGACGACGGCGAGGATGAGCAAGCGATAGCGCGAGAACAGGAAATCGCCGAGGAACACCGAGCCGCGAAGCGCCTGCGGGATCGCGGCCGAGATCGGCGGCGCGCCCCAGATGATGCGGATCGCCTGTTCAGTCACCATGGCGAGGGCGAACGTCACGAGCAAGCTCAGGATCGGGTCGGCGTCGTAGAACCTTCGCAGGATGAAGCGCTCGAAGAGAATGCCGAGCAGCGCGACCGCAACCGGCGACAGCACCACCGCCGAGCCGAAGCCGAGATACTTCGTGATCTCGACGGAAATGTAGGCGCCGAGCGCATAGAACGCGCCATGCGCGAGGTTGACGATGCCGCCGACGCTGAAGATCAGCGACAGCCCAAGCGCAATCAGGAGGTAATAGCCTCCGAGCACCAGGCCATTCACCACCTGTTCAAGCAGGAATCCAAACTGCATCTGCGATCCGCGACTCTAACCGCACCTTGAAAAAGAGACGGCGCCGGCCGATCTGTGCCGGCGCCGTTAACGCCAGTGTGCCCGACGCCCGGATTCGGGCTTCTATGCCTTCATGTTGCAGGGATTTTGCGTCTTCGTCGGGTAGATCGTTTCAAGGTCGGCGCCCGCGGCCGGAACGGCCTCGCCGAGCACCAGCATGTCCCACTTGTCCTTCATCTCGTTCTTCGCCTTCACCGTGAAGGGATAGGCCTCCTGAACGAGCTGATGGTCCCAGGATCGGAAATACGCCTTGCGCGACTTCATGATGTCGAACTGCGTCTGCTTCTCGAAATAGCCGATCAGCGCGTCGCTCTCGGTCGACTTGGTCTCGGTGATCGCCTGCGCGATCATTTTCAGCGTGATGTATTCGATCCAGGCATGGTTCTCCGGCGGCTTGCCGTATTTCTTGCTGAAGGCCTCGACGAAGGCCTTGGACGCCGGATTGTCGAGCGTGTGGTACCAGACCGTCGGCCAGGTGCCGGAAAGATTGCCTTCGCCCATCGCCCAGGCGTCGCCGGTATTGAGGTTGAAGCCGACGAGCGGGTAGGGGAAGCCGAACTCGGCATATTGCTTGACGAGATTGGTGACCTGGTTGCCGGCGAGGTTACAGCAGACGACATCGGGCTTGGCCTGCCGCACCTTCAGGAGATACGGGCTGAAGTCGGTAACGTCGGTCGCGATCAGCTCGTCGCCGATCAGGGTAGCGTCGTTGGCGCTGAAGAAGGCCTTTGCCGCCTTCAAGAGGTCGTGGCCGAAAATATAGTCCGCCGTCAGCGTGACGAACTTCTTGCCCTTCACCATGCTCTTCTGCTTGAGCGCGGTGCCGACGGCGTTGACCATCACCGTGTTGGGAATGTCGCAATGGAAGGAGTAGCGGTTGCAGTCCTTGCCGCGCAGCGCGTCCGAGCGCGCGCCGGTCGAGAAGAACACCTTCTTGTTGCGTTCGGCGACTTGCATGATGGTCAGCGACGAGGCGGATGAGATTTCGCCGAACAAGAGCACGGCGCCGTCCTGTTCGATCATGCGCTGCGCCTTGGTCGAGGCGGTGGCGGGGTTGACGGAGTCTTCCGACATCAGGTCGATTGGCTTGCCCATGATGCCGCCGGACGCGTTGATCTCCTCCGCCGCCATCTTCACCCCTAGCTGGGCGTAGCTGCCGATCGCGCCGAGGAAACCGGTCAGCGGCACCAGATGGCCGATTTTGATCCGCGCGGCCTGTGCGCGGACGATGGCGGGAGATCCGATAGCGGATACGCCGGCAAAAGCGGCGCCGGCCTTCAACAGAGTGCGTCGGCTAAAGCGGGTCATGACTGATCTCCTCCCGAGAGTTCGCCTTGACGTTCTCCCTCCGATTCCCGCTTATGCGACAATGTGAGAGACGTTCTTTTATTATTGTAGGATATTTCCGGACGCGGCGTCGGCTGTCAACGCCAAATGCGTCGTGGCCGCGCAGCACCGCGCACTGAGGCAATTCAGAAAGAGTGAGGTCAGGAAATCAGGAGGATTTCGCCAGACCCCGTGCGCCGAATTCGATCGACAGCCGGCTGGCGGCCGATTGCACCAGCTTGGCGCGGCTCTGCACCACCTGATCGGTCATGCGCCAGATCGGGCCGGAGATGCCGAGCGCGCCGATCACTTCGCCGGTGAAATGATACACCGGCACCGCAACGCAGCGGACTTCTGCGTTGTATTCGCCGTCGTCGAATGCGATCGCGTTGCGGCGGATTTCGGCGATCTCGCGCATCAGCACGGCGGGATCGGTGATCGATTTTTTCGTCGAGGGCTTCAGCTCGACGCGTTCGAGAAAGCGCTTCAACTGATCGGGGCGGAGCGAGGCCAGCATGATCTTGCCGAGCGCGGTGCAGTGCGCCGGCCGCACCACGCCGACGCGGTCGGCCAGTTGGAACGCGCCAGCCCCGCTGGTGCGGGCGATCACGACCACCGCGTCGCCCATGCGCACGGCAAAATGACCGCTCTCGCCGGTCTCTCGCGACAGCTCTTCCAGGATTGGCGTGGCCAGATTGACCATCTCGATTTCGTCGAGCGCGCTGGCCGCCAGCGCAAACAGCGGCCGGCCGACGCGGTAACGTTTGGAATCGCGCTCCTGCCTGAGATAGCCGAGCGACACCAGCGTCTTGGCGAGATGAAAGGTGGTGGAATTGTGCAGGCCGACCAGCTTGCTGAGATCAGCCAATCCAATGCCTTCGCGGTGGCGCGCGACTTCTTCCAGGATCGAGAACGCGCGCCCGAGCGACTGCACGCCGCCGCGTGCGCGCTCCTCGGCTTCGTCGTCGATGTTGGGCTCGCTCGACGGCATCAGCCTTGCGATCGAAACCTTGCGTGGGCCTGCAGGCTTGTCGCTCGTCCTCGGCTTGGTGCGCGGCTTCACGGAATCAGTTCTCCAGGTGGGCGAGGCGAAGTCTAGCAGGTCGCCCTTGCCCTTCAACGGCATCACCTCCGGTCGGAGGTGCGATTCAGCATACCACAATAGCAATTGACGTACAGTATTATGAGAAATAGGTTCGCGAGGCAGCCGACCGCGCGAGGTAAAGACGCGGAGGCGAATTCGTTGGGCTTAGGGAGAGAGAGTGAATCGATGTCGCGTAACATGCTCAACGGCGCCCAGGTCATCGTCGACTATCTGATCCAGGAAAAGGTGCCGCAGGTGTTCGGCCTGTGTGGCCACGGCAACATCCAATTCATCGACGCGCTGTATGAACGTTCCCACGATATCAAGACGATCTCGGTGCATCACGAGAGCGTCGCCGGCTTCATGGCCGACGTTTACTACCGCGTCTCGGGCCGGCCGACGGCGACGTTTACCTCCTGCGGGCCCGGCTCGGCCAACCTGCCGATCTCGCTTGCGAATGCCTTTCTCGATTCCGTGCCGTTCCTGGCGGTGACCGGCAACGTGCCGACCAGCCAGTTCAACCGGGGCGCCTTCCAGGAGATGTACCGGCATCACCAGGCCGATTTTCCTTCCACCGTGCGCACGATCTGCAAGAAGGTGTTCCAGCCGACGCGCGGCGAAATGGTGCCGCTGGCGGTCCGGCAGGCCTGGAAGACCATGACAACGGGCCGCCCCGGGCCTGTCGTGCTCGACGTGCCCTTCGACGTGTTCATGGAATCGGCGGCCGAGGAGGCGCCGAACGCGATCGAGTGGAACGCCAACATATCGAGCCGCTGCGGCGCCGATCCGGAGGGCGTGGTGAAAGCCGTCGACATGCTGCTCGGTGCCGAGCGGCCGGCGATCATCGTCGGCCAAGGCGTGCGCTACGGCGGCGCAGCGGAGGAACTGCTGCGGCTCGCCGAGCGGCTGCAGATTCCGGTCGCGGCTTCCGCCAGCGGCCTCGGCGCGATCGACTGCAACCATCCGTTGGCGCTGGGCCTCGTCGCGCGGGCCGGCCACTACCAAGCCAATCACGCGACGCGTCAGGCCGACGTGCTGCTGGCAATGGGGATGCGGTTCGACGATCGTACCTCGAGCTCGTGGATTCCCGGCTATTCCTTCACCATTCCGCCGACGCGTCTGATCCATGTCGATATCGATCCGGAGGAGATCGGCCGCAACTATCCGGTCGCGCTCGGCCTGATGGCCGACGTCCGTACCTTCCTGCGGCAGGTTCACGCCGAACTCGATCGCCGCGGCGATCTCGCGAAGAAGCTGGACGCGCGCAAGAAGTGGCTCTCGCAGATCGATGGCTATCGGAGAGAGTGGGACAAGTTCGTCGCCCCCGGATTTTCCGACGACACCACGCCGATCAATCCGCAGCGCGCCGCGCTCGAAATCGACAAGGCGCTGCCGGAAGATGCCATCCTCGTCAGCGACATCGGGGTGCATCACAACTGGCTGCTCGGCTTCTGCAAGCCGAAGCGGCCGGATTCGCTGATCGGCTCGATGGGGTTCGGTCCGATGGGCTTTGGCGTTGCCGGCGTGATGGGCGCGAAGTTCGCGGCGCCCGATCGTCCCTGCGTGTCGGTGTGCGGCGACGGCGCGTTCT
Organism: Bradyrhizobium sp. AZCC 1578; assembly: GCF_036924675.1. Classification (NCBI taxonomy): domain Bacteria; kingdom Pseudomonadati; phylum Pseudomonadota; class Alphaproteobacteria; order Hyphomicrobiales; family Nitrobacteraceae; genus Bradyrhizobium; species Bradyrhizobium sp. AZCC 1578. The sequence continues at coordinate 2,005,775 of NZ_JAZHRZ010000001.1, read as the reverse complement.
TCATGCACGCCAATGTGCTGGGGACGGCTGTCGAATACAATCTGCCCGTGGTCTGGGTGGTCTGGAACAACTACGCCTACGCCTCGATCCGCGGGCTACAGCGCGGCTATCTCAGTGGCCGCGAGCTCGCGACCGATTTCCACGATCCCAACACCGGCGAGCGCTACAATCCGGATTTCGCGGCGATGGCCCGTTCCTGCGGCGTCGAGGGCGTGCGCGTCGATCGCGCCGGCGATCTCGGCGAGGCCATCCGCAAAGCCATCGCGGCGAACAAACCCTATCTGATCGACGTCGATATCGCCGCCGACATCAATCCGGTCGGTGCGGGCGTCTGGGAATTGCCCGGGCTCGGGCAGAGCAAGGCCGGTATCGGCACGCGCTACCAGCCCGCCTGATCTCACTTCGAGGAAATCACATGCTGCTAGCAGGCAGGAAAGTCGTCGTCGTCGGTGGTTCCTCCGGCATCGGCATGTCGACCGCGGAGATGGCGAAGCGCGAGGGTGCAGACGTCATCATTGCGTCCCGCAATGTCGAAAAACTCGACCAGGTGGCGGAGAAGCTGAACGCCATCGCGATCCCCGCCGACGTCACCAGCGATGATAGCGTGGCAAAGCTGTTCCGCCGTTGCGGTCCGGTCGATCATGTCGTGGTCACGGCGGCGCAGCTTCGCACCGGGGCGTTCAAGACGGTGGCGATGGAAGATGTGCGCGTCACCATGGAAGGCAAGTTCTGGGGCGCGTGGCGGGTCGCGCGCGAGGCCGAAATCCGCGCCGGCGGCTCGCTGACCCTGGTCTCGGGTTTTCTCAGTGTCCGTCCGCGGCCGAACTCGGCAATCGTCAGCGCCGCCAACGGCGCGCTGGAGTCGCTGGCGAGGGCGCTCGCGCTGGAATTGGCGCCGGTGCGTGTCAATGCGGTCTCGCCGGGCGTGATCGACACCCCGATCCGTGCTGCGATGCCGGAAGAGGCGCGGCGCGACATGCTGGCGAAGACGGCGGCGGCGCTGCCGGCCGGGCGCGTCGGTGCGGCTGAGGACATCGCGCGGCAAATCCTGAGCTTCATGGCGAACGGTTTTGCGACCGGATCGATCGTCTATGTCGATGGCGGGGCGCTAGTGATCTGACCGGCAAAGGAGGCAATCATGGCTCCAGAAAACAACGGCGCCTTTATCCGCAATATCGCCGAAGTGCCGTGGCGCGAATTCCCCAATCACTTTGGCGGCGCCCTATCAAAGCCGCTGGCGATGCCGGAGACCGCGGGCTCCCGCCACATCGACTATCGCATCTCGATGTACCAGCCGATGGCCCATGTCGCGCGCCACAAGCACCTCGTGCAGGAGCAGATCTATCACGTGCTCGAAGGCGAGGGGCTGATGGAGATCGCGGGAAAAAATCACGTGGTGCGCAAGCACGACGTCATCTTCCTGCCGCCCGGCGTCGAACACGCCATTTCGAATTCGGGGTTGGTCGATCTGGTGTTCCTGGTGATCACCTCGCCGGTAACGGATGAGGAGAAACCGGTGTGAGCTGCGTTTCCCGGGCGCAGCGCAGCGCGTTAGCGGTGCGCTGCAGAACCGGGGTCCATACGCTGTTGGTGGGTCCCGGCTCTGCGGCGCAGCGTTGCACGCTGCACCGCGTCCGGGACACGGAACCAAGAATCACGCCGCAAGATCCTGCAGCAGCAGTGACGAGCCGCGAATCAGCACCTTGCGTCCCTTCGCGGTGATAACCGGCACATCGCCGTGCATCACGGCGAGTTCGAGCGCGATCAGGCCGTCGATCGTGGTGCGGCTCATGCGCGGCAGCCGCGACTCCGGCGTCCGCAATGCCTTCAGCGTTTCCCACTGCGCCGGTGTCAGCTCGTAGTCGAATTCTTCGTTCATGGTGCCTCGGCTTCCCACAATTCTTGTGGCGCCTCATAGCGAGCGCACATGAAATTCGTACGACCGCAACGAGACGGGATTTCGACAAGCGACGACGTTGCTGTCACATCATCGTGTCATTGGAATCGATCGATTTTTTTCGAATCACGCGGGGCGACCAAAAACAAACAACGCCGGCGCAGATCGCGTGAGCAGGGGCGCGTCAAAAAGACCGCCCAACGGCCGCAATCCTTAAGAGAAGGTTACTAATTAAAGGTAAACACACGGGGCGGGAGTAATACGGTTCCGCCACTGTATCTACAATTCTCGCGGACACATCACGACTATCCCCGCCGCACGCTCGCGCCGCCATCGACCGGCAGTGTCACGCCGGTGATAAAACTCGCTTCGTCCGAGGCGAGGAACAGCGCGGCGTTGGCGACGTCCCAGCCGGTGCCCATCTTCTGGCGCAGCGGCACCTTGCTGTCGCGTTCGGCCTCGACCTCGGCGCGGCTCTTTTTGAATTCGCGGGCGCGGGTGTCGACCGCCATCGGCGTGTTCATCAGTCCGGGCAGGATGACGTTGGCGCGGATGCCGTATTGCGCGTTCTGGTAGGCGAGCTGTTCGGTGAAGGCGATCATCGCCGACTTGGTCGCCTTGTAGGCGACGTACGGATAAGTCGTGATCGCGGCCATCGAGGAGATGTTGATGATCGCGCCACTTCGTTGCGCCCGCATGATCGGGATGACGTGCCTGGCCGCCCACACGCAGCTCTTAAGGTTGATCGCGACGCAGCGGTCGAACGCTTCCTCGCTGATATCGAGCAGTTCGGCGTCGCCGCCGGCCAGGCTGACGCCGACATTGTTGTGCAGCACGTCTATGCGGTCCCAGCGTGCTTGCGCATCCGCCACCATCGCCTTCAACTCGGCGCTTTTTGTGACATCGGCCCTGAAGGCTGCCGCGGTGCCGCCGCTTGCGGCGATCATGTCGACGGTCTCCTGCGCCGAGGCTGGATTATGATCGACGCACAGCACTTTGGCGCCCTCGCGCGCAAAGGTCAGCGCGGTGGCGCGGCCGTTGCCGATGCCTTCGCCGGGGCTCTGGCCGGCGCCGACGACGATGGCGACACGATCTTTTAGGCGCATCTCATTCCACTCCCCGCATCGGGTACTGTTTCCGGATCATGCTCTAGCCGTAGAGCGCTTGGTGCTCCTGCTCGTAGTTAGCGTAGGAATCCTTGATGCTCGCCATGTTCAACAGCATGGTGGCGACCGGTGTGTCGTCGGCTGCGAACACGGTGGTGCGGACCCAGACGCTTTCGGTGCGGCGGCTGCCGCTGAGCGCGACGACCTCGCGTTCGGTTGCATAGGTCTCGCCGACGAATAGCGGCCCGCGCAGCAGGCGAATCTCCTGATCCGCGAACAGCCCGACCGCGGGGCCGCGGACCGGCAGCCGGTCTTCGCGGGCGCGGTACTGAAACAGCACGCTCAGCATTTCGAACGGGATGATCGCGCGGCCCCAGGGATTGAGCTCCTGGGAATAATACGCGGATGGTTCGGTGATGAGCTTCAGCTTCTGCTCAAGCGAAAACGGATAGAGATCGCCCATATGCTGGTCGAAATCCATTTTCACGGCCTGACGCGGCGTCTTCATGCCAACCTTGACGTCGGCGAGGATGACGGGATCGGCGAGCGGCTTCAATTCGCCGAGTCGCCGGGAAAGTGCTGTTTCCATTACGTCGCCGACGGAAGCGGTGCCGCGCAAAATCTCGGTGCCGTCGTGCTTGGTCATCCCGATCGCACAAGTCGTTTGCCCCGGCTTCGGTTTCTCGATGTTCGCCTGCACTTCTTCGCCTTCGAAGGCGGGATTGCGGTAGTGCGCGGACAGGCAGCCGGTTTCGAACCAGGCCTGGCCCCAGATGCGTTCGCACAGCGGCGCGAACTGGCTGAAATGGGTCGGGCCCTCGATGGTGCCGCCCTGAAAGCCGAGCTTCTGCGCGGTCGCATCGTCGTGGATCGAGGCGTGCGAATCGTAGACCTGCGCGTGGAGCATTTGCCTCGGGCTCCGCCACGGCCCGACGAGCAGATTACCGCTCTCCAATATCTCGGTTCTGAAGGCCGGTTCTGTCATCGCTGGCGTCTCCCTTTATTCCTAAGCGTTTCAAAGAAGGAAGGCTTCCGCAAGAGGCCCGGCCGATCCACAACACGGGCGAGATATGCCCTGCGGCCATGAATTCACGCTGGGCACGCATAGCAAAATCGGTGCATGCTGTTCGCAATTAGACCGGTTCAAATAACCGGCGGAACGTGCGACGGGGAGCGGACGAATGGCGTTGATGGAAGTGGGACTGGACGACAAGTACCGTCTGGATGCGAAACGGATTTTTCTGTCCGGTACGCAGGCGCTGGTCCGGTTGCCGATGTTGCAGCGCGAACGCGATCGCGCACAGGGGCTCAATACCGCAGGCTTCATCTCCGGCTACCGCGGCTCGCCGCTCGGCATGTACGATCACGCGCTGTGGCGCGCCAAAACTTTCCTCAAGCAGCATGACATCGAGTTCTCACCGGGTCTCAACGAGGACCTGGCGGCTACCGCTGTATGGGGGAGCCAGCAGGTCGGCATGTTCCCGGGCGCCAAGGTCGATGGCGTATTCGGCATCTGGTATGGCAAGGGCCCCGGCGTCGACCGTTCCGTCGATGCGCTGAAGCATGCCAACTCCGCCGGCACCTCGCCGAATGGCGGCGTGATTGCGCTGGCCGGCGACGACCATGGCTGCCAGTCCTCGACGCTCGCCCACCAGAGCGAGCAGGTGTTCGCGGCAGCCTTGATGCCGGTGGTCAACCCGGCCACGCTGCAGGATTATCTCGATCTCGGCATTTTGGGCTTTGCGCTATCGCGCTATTCCGGCTGCTGGGTCGGGTTCAAGGCGATTTCCGAGACGGTCGAAAGCTCGGCCTCGATCGTCAGTGATTCCGACCGCATCAAGATCATCACGCCCGACGATTTCGAGATGCCGCCGGGCGGGCTTTCGATCCGCTGGCCCGATGCGCCGATGGAGCAGGAGCGGCGGCTGCACGGTCCGAAGATGCAGGCGGTCGCCGCATTCGCGCGCGTCAATCGCTTCGACCGTATCGTGCTGGATTCAAAGCCGGCGCGGCTCGGCATTATGGCGACCGGCAAGGCCTATCTGGATCTGCGGCAGGCGCTGGCCGATCTCGGCATTACCGATGTGGAAGCGCGGGCACTGGGATTGCGTATCTACAAGGTGGCGCTGACCTGGCCGCTGGAGCAATCCGGCGCGCGGGCCTTTGCCGAAGGCCTGCAGGACGTGCTCGTGGTCGAGGAGAAGCGCGGCTTTATCGAGGACCAGCTTGTCCGCATTCTCTACAACATGGATGCCGCGAAGCGCCCTTCGGTGGTCGGCAAGCTTGACGAGGGCGGCGCCATGCTGTTGCCGAGCGAAGGCGAATTGACGCCGACCATGGTGGCGGCGGCCGTCGTGGCGCGGTTGCGAAAACTCGGTCATCGCAGCCCGGCACTGGAGCAGCGTCTCGCAAAACTCGAGGCGTTCGACCGTCCCGTGGACGGCGTCGGGACCGCAAAGCTGCAGCGGACACCGTATTTCTGCTCGGGCTGTCCGCACAACACCTCGACCAAGATCCCCGAGGGCAGCCGCGCGATGGCCGGCATCGGCTGTCACGGCATGGCGCTGTCGGTGCCGAACCGCCGGACGCAAACGATCTCGCATATGGGCGCGGAGGGTGTCACCTGGATCGGGCAGGCGCCGTTCACCAGCGAGCCACATGTGTTCCAGAATCTCGGTGACGGCACCTACACCCATTCCGGCCTGCTCGCGATCCGCGCGGCGGCGGCTGCCGGCGTCAACATCACCTACAAGATCCTCTATAATGATGCGGTCGCGATGACCGGCGGCCAGCCGGCCGAAGGCGGGCTTTCCGTATCGCAGATCGCGCACCAGGTTTCGGCGGAGGGCGCCAAGCGGCTTGCCATCGTCTCCGACGATCCCGAGAAATATCCGACGAGTTATTTCCCTTCTGGCGCGACCGTTCACCACCGCCGCGAGCTCGACTCCGTGCAGAAAGAGCTGCGCGAGGTCAAGGGCCTCACGGTCCTGATCTATGACCAGACCTGCGCGGCGGAAAAGCGCCGGCGCCGCAAGCGCGGACTCTATCCGGATCCGCCGAAGCGCGTCTTCATCAACGAACGCGTCTGCGAAGGCTGCGGCGACTGCTCTTCCGTTTCGAACTGCGTCTCGGTGCAGCCGCTGGAAACCGAATTCGGCCGCAAGCGGCGGATCGACCAGTCGAACTGCAACAAGGACTTTTCCTGCATCGAGGGCTTTTGCCCGAGCTTTGTCACGGTGCATGGCGGACGCTTGCGGAGGGCCGATCGGGCGGCGGCTGATCCCTCGGCGCTGTTTGCCGATCTGCCGACGCCGGCGGGCCCCGCGCTCGATGGCGCCTACAACATCCTCGTCACCGGCATCGGCGGCACCGGCGTCATCACCATCGGCGCGCTGCTCGGCATGGCCGCGCATGTCGAGGGCAGGGCGTGCTCGACGCTCGACTTCACAGGGTTATCGCAGAAGAACGGCGCTGTGATGAGCCACGTCCGCATCGCGCCGCAGGCCGACGATCTCTCGACCGTCCGCATCGCCCCTGGCGGCGCCAATCTCATCCTCGGCTGCGACATCGTGGTCGCCACCAGCATCCCCGCGCTGAGCCGGGCCGAGCGCGGCGTGACGCGGGCGATCGTCAATGCCGACCTCTTGCCGACCGCGAGCTTCGTCATCAATCCCGACCTCGATTTCGAGGCGGGAACGATGCGGGATTCGCTCAACGAGGCGGTCAGCGCATCCGACCTCGACATTCTCGATGCCACCGGGCTTGCCACCGCGCTGATGGGCGACAGCATCGCCACCAACGCCTTCATGCTCGGCTTTGCGTTCCAGCGCGGCGCAATCCCGCTGTCGCTGGAAGCGATCATGAAGGCGATCGACCTCAATGGCGCGGCGATCGAGATGAACAAGCTCGCGTTCTCCTGGGGCCGGCTCGCGGCGCACGATCTGCCGCGCGTCGTCAGCGCCGCACGCTTCAAGAGTTCGGGCGCGGCGCCGGTCCGCCGCACGCTCGACGAAAGCATCGCGTTCCGCGCCAAGTTCCTGACGGACTATCAGAATGAGGCCTACTCGAAGCGATACCTCGCCGAGGTCGAGCGCGTCCGCGCCGCGGAAGCCAAGGCCGCGCCGGGCTCGCATGAACTGACCGAGGCTTTTGCCAAGGGCCTGTTCAAGCTGATGGCCTACAAGGACGAATACGAGGTCGCTCGGCTTTATTCCGACGGCGAGTTTGCAAAAGCGCTGAAAGAGCAGTTCGACGGCGAGCCGGGGGTCAAGGTCAGCCTCGCGCCGCCGCTGCTGGCATCCCGCCATAGACTGACCGGGCATTTGCGCAAGCGCGAATTCGGCTCCTGGATATTCCGCGCCTTCGACATCCTGTCCCGCTTCAAGTTCCTCCGCGGCACCGCGTTCGATCCGTTCGGCTATTCAGCCGAGCGGCGGATGGAGCGGGCCCTGCCGGGCGAATATTCCGCGATGATCTTCCGCCATCTCGACATGGCCAAGCCGCATGACTGGCCGCGTCTGGTGGCGCTGGCGAAATCAGCGGAACTCGTTCGCGGCTATGGCCATGTCAAGGAAGCCAATGTCGCGAAATACCGTGCGGAGTGCACGCGGCTGGAAGCGGCGATCGGCCAGCCGGTGGCGCAGGCCGCCGAGTAGGGGCTGTTCATCCGGCACGTGAAGTTTTTCACGGGCTGGCTCAGTCACCGGTAGCCCTGAGGGCGGGAACTGCTGGAATTGTCCGGCCGGCGCCCTACATATCGGCTGTTCTTAATTCTTTGGGTTGATTTCAGGAGGCCCGCGATGGTCCTGAAAAACGCTATTGCCGCGGCACTTTGCACGGTGCTCCTGATGTCGGGCAGCGCCGCGCTGGCAGACGAATATCGCGCGGGCGAACTCCTCGAGCTCGATCCTTCCCAAGCCATGCTCTCACCGAAGCGACTCGGCCCGGAGACGCGATTCGCCCCGGTCCGGATCGAGGCCAGAACCGATCGCAAGCAGGTGAAGACGGAGCGCGTGGTCGTGCCAAAGCCCGCCGCCGCGTCCAAAACGGCTGCGCTCAAGACTGCTGCGCCTAGGACTGCTGCGCCCAAAACTGCTGCCGCCAAGACTGTCGCGCCCACGACTGTCGCGCCCAAGACTCACGTGGCGCATGAGCGTGTGCAGAAACCGCGCGGCTCTGCCCGCACCAAATTGGCGCGACCCCACAGCAACCCGCTCGACGCGCAGGCCCGCGACACGCGGATCCAGACCTGGCCGTGCAAGTCCGGCGGCATCTGCGACTGGCAGCGGTAGTTGCTACAACTCTTCACCTTCATCCACTTGTCGCAAAACCTTCGGCCAGCATTCAAATTGCTCGGGCACACCTTCGTCGTGATTCGACGAGGGGTGTTCGATGCCGATTGCGATTCGGGCCAAGCCCGCTCTGACGCGGCGTCAATGGCTGGTCCGCTCTGCCGCGACATTCGCCGTCGCTGGTTTCGGCGGCCTCGCCAGACCCTACCTCAGCCGCGCCGCGGCTCGGCCGCTCGTCACCAGCGGCATTCAATCGGGCGACGTCTCGGCCAATTCCGCGGTGGTCTGGGCGCGCGCCGACCGGGCGGCGCGGATGCAAGTCGAGTGTTCGGCCAGCGAAGATTTCAAGACCATCATTGGCATGGCTTCCGCCGATGCGTTGCCGGATGCCGACTTCACTTCGAAAGTTCTGCTCGACGGACTGCCGCCGGGGCAGGATATTTTCTATCGCGTGCGGTTTGAAAGCGAGCCGGGGATCGCCGGCGAGGCGCAGGTCGGGCATTTTCGTACCGCACCCACCACACGGAGCAGCGTATCATTTGCCTGGTCGGGCGATACGACGGGGCAGGGCTGGGGCATCGACGAAAGCCGCGGCGGCATGCGGACTTACCGGACCATGCTCGACAACCGTCCGGACTTCTTCATCCATTGCGGCGACCACATCTATGCGGACTGCCCGGTGGAGCGGGAACTGACGCTGCCCGACGGCGGGGTCTGGCGAAACCTCGTTACCGACGAAAAGTCTGTCGTTGCCCAAACCCTCGCGCAGTTCCGCGGCAACTATAAATACAACTGGCTGGATCCAAATTTTCGCGCCTTCCATGCGGCCGTGCCCTTGTTCGCGCAATGGGACGATCACGAGGTCACGAACGACTGGGCGCCGGTCGGCACGGCCGACGCGAGTGGCTATGCCGAGGACGGCACCTCGCATCTGGTGGCGCGGGCGCGCCGCGCGTTCCATGAATTCATGCCGATGCGCGCGACGCCCGCGCAGGACGGCCGCATCTATCGCAAGATCGCCTACGGCCCGCTGCTCGATGTCTTCATGATCGACATGCGCAGCTACCGCGATTCCACGTTGAACCAGCGCGACGACCACAGCGACACCTGCATCCTCGGCGCGGCGCAACTGGCCTGGCTGAAGCGCGAGCTGGTGGCCTCCGACGCCACGTGGAAGGTGATCGCGGCCGACATGCCGATCGGCCTGTTCAGCGAGGACGCGATTGCGCTCGGCGACGGTCCGCCGGAGCGGCGCGAGCATGAGATCGCCGATTTGCTGTCGTTCATGAAGCGCGCCGGCATCCGCAACATTGTGTGGCTGACCGCCGACATGCACTACACGGCCGCGCATCACTACGATCCGAACCGCGCGATCTATCAGGACTTCGAGCCGTTCTGGGAATTCGTTTCCGGCCCGCTGCATGCGGGCACTTGGGCGCCGGCCCCGCTCGACAATACGTTCGGCCCGAAAGCGATGTTCCAGAAGGGGTGCAGCGGCGAGAATCTCGCTCCCTGTTTCGGCCTACAGTTTTTCGGTCGCGTCGACATCGACGGCAAGACCGGAGTCATGACCGTGACATTGAAGGACGTCGACAACCACGACCTGTGGTCGGTCGATATCGAGCCCCGCCCGGATGCGCGGCCCGGCCGGATCATGGCGCAGCATATCTGAGGCGTTCGGCCGCCAGGCCGTCGGCACGGAATTCCTGACGACCTTCCATGTTCGCGCCTCATAGTCTGGCTAGGCTTCATCGCTCGGGGGCGTGTACTGCCGGAACGGCAGCCGGAGGTTGCACGTCGTTTCTCGATGGGGCACAATTCGCCTGTCCCTCCCGACCGGAGTGCTGCCATGTTTGTTGCCGAGAGCAAACGCCTGACGCATCAGGGCGCGAAAAGGATCATGGCGACGGCGCTGGAATTGGCCGGCCAGGCCAATATCGCGATCTCCTGTGCCGTCGTGGATGCCGGTGGCCATGTGATCCTGATCGAACGAATGGACGGCGGCCGCTTCCATACCGTGCACTCCTGCACCACCAAGGCGGTCTGCGCCGCGTCGAACCGGCGTCCGACAACGGCGAAAGGCGCGGCCGGCCAGGACCTCGACGTCAGCCATGCGATCGGGCTCGCGCTCGCCGCCGGACCGGAGCGGTGGACGGCGATGGAAGGGGGCGTGCCGGTGCTGGTCGACCGCGAATGCATCGGCGGTGTCGGCGTCAGCGGCGGCGATTGGGAGACCGATTTGCGGATCGCCAGGTCGGCCGTCGAGTCGATCGGTGCGAAGTGGGAATGAAGTAGCAAGGACCGAAGCCGGCCGGACCAAGGCGGCCTTTGGGAAGGGCACGGTCTTTGAGAGCAAGGTCCTTGGGAGGGCGAAGTGATGAGTGCCGATCCGCTCCGCGTGGCCTGTATCGGGATGGGATGGTGGTCCGACGTGCTGGCGGATGCCATCCAGCGCTCGGGCAAGCTCGAGATCCGCGGCTGCTACACAAGGTCGGATGAGAAACGCAAAAATTTCGCGGCAAAATACCGCTGCCGGCCGGCCGCGAGCTACGAGGCGCTGCTGGCCGATGCCGAGATCGAGGCGATCATCAATACGACGCCGAACGATGTGCATCTCGCGACGACCTGCGCTGCCGCGGCCGCCGGCAAGCACGTCTTTCTGGACAAGCCGATCGCCAACACCATCGCGGACGGCCGCGCCATCACCGAGGCCTGCCGCAAGGCCGGGGTGGTGCTGGCGCTCGGCTATCAGCGGCGGCGCGAGAGCCATTTCCGCTACATCAGGCGAGAGATCGACGCCGGCCGGTTCGGCAGGCTCGTCAATGCCGAGGCGAATATCAGCCGCGACCGCCTTGGCAAGATCGATCTCACCTCCTGGCGCTACCAGGCTGCAGGCATGCCGGGCGGCGTGATGCTGCAGATCGGCATCCACTATGTCGACGTGCTCACTCACCTGATCGGGCCGATCCAGGCGGTACGCGCACAGTCGGCGCAACTGGTGCTGCCCGGTGACAATCCGGATGTCGCGAGCCTGATCCTGCAGCATGAGAACGGCGCGCTCTCGACGCTGAATGCAAGCTACGCCTCGGCGTCCGAGTACTACCTGATGAACGTCTACGGCAAGGAGATGACGGCGTTCTACGACTTGCACAACGGGCTCCGGTTGCTCAAGCGCGGTGAAAGCCAGCCGATCGCGGTACCATGCACCAACAACGATACCCTGGTCGAAGAGCTCGAGGAATTTGCCGCGGCGGCGCGCGGGCAGCGCCAGCACGAAGTCGGCGGCGAGGAGGCGACGCGATCGCTCGCGGTGGTGCGCGCCGGCATTCTTTCGGCGCGTGAGGGGCGTTCGGTCGAGGTCGCGGAAATATTGAACGACGGAAACGTGTGACCGCGCAGCAGCAAGGGACAGGAGCGCGTTATGAAACCTTGCACGTGTCTCTGGAAGGCCTGCCTGGTTGCGATGCTGTTCGCTGGCATCGCAGGATCGGTGCGTGCGCAGGATTACCCCTCCAGGGCGATTACGGTGATCGTGCCGTTCCCTCCCGGAGGCGCCAGCGACGTGGTGGCGCGGATCGTCACCAACCAGATGTCGAAGATGCTCGGGCAATCCATCGTCATCGAGAATGTCAGCGGCGCCGGCGGCACGGTCGGTAGCGGCCGCGTCGCGGCTGCCGCACCCGACGGCTATACCCTGCTTGCCGCTGCCATGGGCTCGCATGTTGCAGCGCCAGTGCTGACGCCGAACCTCAAATACGATCCCGTTGCCGACTTCGTGCCGATCGGCATCACCGCGCATTCCCCGGCAGTCGTGATCGCGCGGAAGGATTTCCCGGCAAACGACCTGAAGGAGTTCGTCGCAGCGCTGCGGCAACGGGGCGACGCGGTGAAGCAGGCCCATGGCGGCGTCGGTGCCTCCTCGCATATGGCGTGCCTGCTGTTCACCGCGGAGCTCGGCGCGAAGCCGGCGCTCGTTGCCTATCGCGGATCAGGCCCGGCCTTGAATGACCTGGTCGGCGGTCACGTCGACTTCATGTGCGAGCAATCGGTCAGCGTGGCGGAGTCGGTTTTGGCCGGTTCGGTCAAGGCTTTCGCGGTCTCGGCTGCGAAACGCCTCGAAACGCTGCCGAATGTTCCGACCGCGGGGGAGGCTGGCATCAACTACGAGATGAGCGTCTGGGCGGGACTGTTTGCGCCGAAGGGCGTTTTGCCCGAAATCATCGCGAGGCTTTCCGATGCGCTCGACCGGGCGCTCGATGAGCCCGTCGTGCGCGAGCGGATCGCCCAGCTCGGCGGCTCGATCCCGGCAAAGGACGAGCGCAATCCGGCGGCATTCGACCGTTTCGTTCGATCCGAGATCGCACGCTGGGCACCCATTCTCGCCGTGGCCGGAACAGGGAAGTGAGGCGTCTCGTGTGTCACATGAAATGGGCTTAGAGCGTCACCGTGAGATGGCCGCTACGGCCAGCGGTACGGAAAGCGCAATGTCCTTACTATCGCACCCCTGACCTGTCTTGGATCGCTGTTTGCGGGCGATCTCAATAGCGGCCAATTTCGCTGAGTGAAACAGCCGGCGCATGCGGCCTTCGTCGCGCATCGGCCGCAGAAGACGTGGCCTTGCCCAAGAACGGGCATTGTGCAAATCCCGGCCTTGAGCCGGCCTGCGGTTCATTCTGTTCCGTCCGCCGGAATTCGGGTTTTCGCTACACACCGCCGCGGCTCCAGTCCATACTGGATCGCATCAAAGGGAGGTCTTTCAAATGCGTGAAGCTGTCATCGTTTCCTATGCACGTACGGGGCTGGCGAAGTCCGGCCGCGGCGGGTTCAACATCACCCCGCCGATGTCGATGGCGGCTCACGCCATCAAGCACGCGGTCGAACGCGCCGGCGTCGACAAGGATTATGTCGAAGACTGCTATCTCGGCAATTGCGCGCATGGCGCGCCGAACATCGGCCGCCAGGCCGCGCTGCTCGCGGGATTGCCGAAATCGACGGCCGGCGTCTCGGTGAACCGCTTCTGTTCCTCCGGCCTGCAGACCATCGCGATGGCCGCCAACTCGATCCGCTCTGACGGGGCTGACTGCATCGTGGCCGGCGGCGTCGAGAGCATCTCGATCCCCGGCGGCGGCTCGCCCAAGGAATCGATCGATCCGGACCTGCTCAAGGTCGCGCCCGATATCTTCATGGCGATGATCGATACCGCCGATATCGTTGCCGAGCGCTACAAGCTCAGCCGTGAATATCAGGACGAGTACTCGCTGGAATCGCAGCGCCGCATGGCCGCCGCCCAGCAGGCCAACAAGTTCAAGGACGAAATCGTCCCGATGAAGACCAAGATGAAGGTGGTCGACAAGCAGACCAAGGCGGAGAGCATCGTCGACTACACCGTCGACCGCGACGAGTGCAATCGTCCCGACACGACGATGGAAGGCCTTGGCAAGCTCGAGCCGGTCAAGGGCCCGGGCAAATACGTCACCGCCGGCAACGCCAGCCAGCTCTCGGATGGCGCGGCGGCGGTCGTTCTGATGGAAGCCAAGGATGCCGAGAAGCGCGGTCTCAACCCGATGGGCCGCTTCGTCGCCTGGGCGGCGGCGGGTTGCGAGCCGGACGAGATGGGCATCGGTCCGATCTACGCCGTGCCAAAACTTCTGAAGCGCCATGGCCTGAAGATCGACGACATCGATCTCTGGGAGCTCAACGAAGCCTTCGCCAGCCAGTGTCTCTATTCCCGCGACAAGCTCGGCATCGATCCGGAGAAGTACAACGTCAACGGCGGCTCGATCGCGATCGGCCATCCCTTCGGCATGACCGGTGCGCGTCTCACCGGCCACATCCTGCAGGAAGGCCGCCGGCGCAAGGCCAAGTGGGGCGTCGTCACGATGTGCATCGGCGGCGGTCAGGGCGGCGCCGGCCTGTTCGAGATCTATAGCTGATATTTTTCGAACGCAGCGACACGCAAAACAAAGAGAATGGCCCCGCGAGGGGCCATTTTTCGTTTGGGGTCATCCGGACCGAACGCGCGACGCGCTGCGATTCGAGGCGTCATTCTTCTTGATGACCACTCGTCCGATCGCTTCTCTTGCTCTGTGGCCGCGTCGCGCTTGCGTGCGCCGCGAGAGGCAAAGCTGCGAACGTCGATACAGCAAGCGCCCACTGGAAACCGGCAACGTCGCGCTTCAATCCAGCGTGGGACGAGGATGGGCAGGTTTTACTCTTGCTTGCGGAAGGCTGGGAGCGGGCGCATCATCGCGCCATAACAATCAAATTGGGGAGGCTGCCATGAGCGGGGTTTCACGCCGTCATTTCCTGAGCCTGACCGGATCGGCCGCGGTCGTCGCGATGTCCGGAAGCGCCCATGCCACGATGGGACCGAATGACAAATTCGACCTCGTGATCAAGGGCGGCGACGTGCTCGATCCGAGCCAGTCGCTCAAGGGCAAGCGCGATATCGGTATCCGCTGGGGTGTGATCGAGGCCGTCGAGAACGAGATTCCGGCCGCGCGCGCCGCCAAGACCATCGATGCCTCAGGCAAGCTGGTGACGCCCGGCCTGATCGATCTGCATTCGCACGTCTACCCCTATGGTTCGGCGATCGGCATTCCCGCCGACGAGCTGGTGCAGGCCCAGGCCACCACCACGGTGGTGTCGGCGGGCGATGCCGGCGTCAACAATCTCGCGGCGCTGCGGCGTTACATCGTGGCGCAATCGCGGGCGCGAATTTACGCCTTCGTCCATATCGCCAACAACGGATTGTCCGGCTTCCCGGTGGCCGAGCTCTACAACATCGATTACGCGCAAGTCGATGCCTGCGCGATGGCGCTGGCGGAAAATCCGGAATTCCTGCTCGGCGTGAAGGTCAGGATGTCGGAGAACGTGATCGCCAGGCACGGGCTGGAGCCGCTGAAGCGCGGCATCAAAGCCTGCGAGATGTGCGGCTGGCCGGCCAAGATGATGGTGCATATCGGCGGCGTCGAGACCAGGGAGCTGATGTCAGAGATTCTCGATCTGATGCGGCCGGGCGACGTGCTGACGCACGCCTATTCCGGCGCTCCGAACATCGGCGGCGTCTTCACCAACATCGTGCAGGACGGCAAGCTGCTGCCGGCAGCGCTATCAGCCAAGCAGCGCGGGGTGATGTTCGACGTCGGCCATGGCGGCGGCAGCTTCGATTTCACGGTGGCGGAGGTCGCGCTTCCCGGTGGCTGCATGCCGGATACGATTTCCTCCGACATCCATGTCTTCTCCGGCAACTCGCCGGGCATACCATATCTGCCGAACGTCATGAGCAAGTTCATTACGCTCGGCCTTACATTGGAGCAGGTGGTGGCGGCGGCGACTTCGACGCCGGCGAAGATCATCAACCGCGCGCCCAAGATCGGCACGCTGCAGATCGGCGCACCCGGCGACGTCGCGATCATGGATCTGGTGGAGGCGCAGACCTCGTTCGTCGACACCCGCAACAACAAGCGCGAGGGCAAGCTGTTGCTCAAGCCCGTGCAGACCGTGATCAACGGCGTGCCGTTCGGTCGGCCCTATCAGGCGCCGTTCGCGGTGCGGTGAGCCGCCGCCCATTCACTTTGATGGCCGCTGCGCGCGGATATCGCCGGCGATGTCGGCAATGACGGCGCCCATCACCAGAGCGCCGCCGGCGAGGACCCGTAGTGTGGGCACCTCGCCAAATCCCACCCATATCCAGAACGGCATCAGCGGCGTCTCCAGCGTGGAGATCAGGGCGGCCTGCCCGGAAGGCAGCAGCCGCGAACCGAGGAAAAACAGCGTCAACCCCAGCGCAACCTGGAAAAATCCGAACATCGCGAGGATCAGGATATCGGCCCCGGGGATGCCGGCGATGCTGCCGGCAAAGGGAATGCTGACGATGCTGCCCAGAAAATTGGATAGCGCGGCGGCGGCCACCATGGACGTATCCTTGTGCCGCCGGACCATGACGGTCATCGCGGCGATCGCCAGCGTCGTGAAGCAAGCGAGCGCTATTCCCAGGATATCGGACCCGATGCGCGCGTTGCCGACGATGACCGCAACGCCGCAGAGCGCCACGACACTCGCGACCATAGTTCGCGCATGCGGGACTTCTTGCAACCACACCCAGGCAAGCGCGGCCGTGACGAAGGGGCCTGTCGCGATGATGATGGCCACATTGGACACGCTGGTCAGTTGTAGCGATGGGATGAAGGCGATCATGGCGGATGTCGATAATGATGCGACCAGCCAGCCGCTTTTTCCTATCCTTGTCAGGTCCCGCAGTCCGGCGCGGCCTTGCAGCACCAGCATGATCGCCACGATCAGGCCGCCGCCGAACAATCCGCGCCAAAACAGGATGGTCCAGGAGTCGTAGGGAAGGAGCCTTGTAAAGAACGGCGCCGTGCTCCAGGCAATGGCGGCGGCGACGACCAGGGCAATGCCTAGGCGATGCTGGGAGCGCGCCTCCGTCATCAGGGGATCAATCCGGGCTGGGGGTGAGGCTTCGGCCGATCAGCTTGCTGACGAGCGGCGCGGGATCGTCAGGGATCGCGTTACCCCGCCAGGCGACATGCTGGTCGGTGCGCGCAAGGATGAGTTTGTGGCCGCCGGGCGGCGGCGCTTGGTCGCCGGGTACATCGACGATCTCAAACGGGACGCCATTGGCGCGCATCGCATCGGTCAAGGGCGCAACCACAACACCCGGATCGTAGCGCAAAAGCGTGTAGCCCGGACCCAACGCATCGTAGACCGGCCGTCCGTCCGGCAATTTCGCGAACGGAAGCCGGCAGCCCGGCGTCGAGGACGGCGTGAAGTCCGCCATCGTAAAACCCGGATGCTCGGCGCCATCATAGGCGATGATCGGAGAGCGATCGTAGAAATACCCGAAGTTGAGGCCGGCACAGCAATATTGCTGCACGTTCAGGTCATAGGCCGCTTGCCCCACCTGCTTGCGGACGGCATCGCCTCCCGGCCCCGGCTGCTCGATTGCATCAGGAACGGTGCGGCGCTGGCTCAAGACCTTGCCCGCCATCTCCATCGCAAAGCGCGACACTTGTTCGGTGATCGGCAGACGCTCGGCCTCATAGGCGTCGAGGATGGCGATGTCGGCCCAACCCTGCAGATAGGCGGCGAGCAGCCATGCGAGGTTCGTTGCGTCCGCGATCCCGGCGTTCATGCCGTAGCCGGCATAGGGCATCCACAGATGCGCGGCATCGCCGCAGATGAAGGCGCGTCCCTTGCGAAACCGGTCGGCGACAAGGCGGCGGCCGACCCAGTCCTCTTTGCTCAGAATCTCGTATTCGAAGTCGGGGCCGACGCCGAGGATGGCGCGGATCGAGGCATCGCGATCGACGGATTCGAAGGTCTCATCCTCGCGATTGAGGTGATTGTGGATCAGCCACTTCTCGCGGCCGTCGATCGCGACAACCGTGCCACAGCGCCGCGGATTGAGCGACAGCGTCATCCAGGCGGGCCGGTCCATCAGGCCGAGCAGGGCGGGCGCGCGGATGTAGGTCGATTGCACGCGCTGGATGATCGGCGTTCCCTGCAGATTGGCGTCGATCGCCTTGCGAACCAGCGACCGCGCCCCGTCGCAGCCAACGATGAAATCGGCGTGAATCTGAAAGGCGGCTCCGGTATCGAGGTTGCGGACGGTTGCAACGATGCCCTCATCGACTTCGCTGAAATCCTCGAATGCGCTGCGGTTCAGAATCTGCAGCCCGTTGATGGCGGCGGCGTGGGCGAACAGCACGGGTTCCATATAGATCTGGTTGATGCGGTGCGGAGGCTCGGCTGTCGGCCAACCGGTGTCTGGCCCGCCGGTGGCGGTATAGCGATCGCGCCGGCAGGGAATGAGGATACGCGATAGCTCGATCCCCGTTGCCGTGGTGCGGTAAGAGCAATCGTTCGGATAGTCGGCCGGCAATCCGGCGTCGCGCAGCTTCTGCGCCAGTCCTAACCTGCGAAAAATCTCCATCGAGCGCGACGAGACGTGGTTGCATTTCACGCTCGGCGGCTCGCCGGCGGCGCGTGTTTCCACGACAGTGACGGATATTCCCCGCGATGCGAGGTCCATTGCCAAGGTGAGACCAACCGGACCGCCACCGACCACGAGAACGCTGGTCTTCACCATGTCACTTGCCGCCTTGTCGCTTGCTGCGCTGGGACGATCATGCATTACTGAGCGCCACAGAGATCATCGGGGGACCATCAATGTTTCCGTCGATCCGGCAAGGCATGATCCGCGCCCTTGTTGTTGTTTTGTCGCTGTCGTTGTCGGCGATTGAAGCAGCAAACGCATATCCCGATCAACCCATCAAGATCATCGTGACATTTCCGCCCGGCGGCAGTGCCGATATCGTCATCCGCGCCCTGCAGCCGTTATTATCGGAAACGCTGCGTCAGCCCGTTGTCATCGAGAACAGGGCGGGCGCGGGCGGCAATATCGGGATCGGCGCGGTGGCGCAGGCAGCGCCTGATGGCTACACGCTCGGCGTGGCCGCAGCCGGCGTGCTGACCGTCAATCCCCATCTCAGCCGCGCGGCGATGGCGTTCGATCCGATCAAGGACCTGGCGCCGGTCACCTTGCTGGCGGAAATCCCGTTCGTGCTGGTGTCTTCGCAACAATCGGCCATTGCCTCTGTCGCCGATCTCATTGCCAAGGCCAAGGCTCAAACGGCGGGGCTGTCGATCGGCCATGGCGGCAACGGCACGGCGATGCACCTGACCTCGGCCTTGTTCAACCAGAAGGCCGGTGTCGGAATTCAGTTGATCGCCTATCGCGGCACCGCGCCGGCGACGACAGACGTTCTTGCCGGCCACGTCCCACTGGCCGTGCTGGATATCCCCGCATCCAAGCAGTTGATCGGCGACGGCAAGTTGAAGGCGCTCGGAGTCTCCGCCGCGAAACGCGTGGCCTTCCTGCCCGATGTTCCGACGCTGGCGGAGCAGGGCCTCTCCGGATTCGAATCCGTCGGCTGGTTCGGCATCGTCGCGCCCGCCGGCACGCCGCCCGACATCGTCAAAACGCTGAATACCGCCTTCGTGAAGGCGTTGAGCGATCCCGCGGCGATCGAGAAAATCCGCGTTCTCGGCGCCGAACCCGCGCCCACCTCGCCCGAGGCTTTTGCAAAATTCATCCAGAGCGAAAGCGTGAAATGGGGCAAGCTGATTACCGAGGCCGGGATCAAGGCTGAATAGGACACCGACCAAGGCTTGCAGGCTCAGCTCCGCGCCCGCTTCTCCACATTCGCGATCCGTGCCGGCACGCCGAACTCCTTGCGGCAGACTTCGGCGAGCACGGCGACGCCTTCGCGGATCTGTTCATGCGAGGGACTTGCGAAGCACAGCCGCAGCCGGCTGCCGGCATAGGTCTTGTCGGTCGACCATTCAGGCCCCGGATTGATGGCGACGCCGGCAACAAGCGCGGCCTGATAGAGTTTTAGCGTGTCGACATTGTCGGGCAGCTTCACCCACAGGAAGATGCCGCCCTCGGGCTCCTCGAATTCGGCCGAGGTGCCGAACTGCTCGCTGAGCGCTTCCATCAGCGTGTCGAGCTTGCCGCGCAGGCCGCGTGTCAGCTTCGGCACGTGGGTCGAAAAATGCGGCGCGCAATACTCGGCCAGCACCATCTGCTCCAGCGCGCCGCTTCCAGCGTCGGTCTTCAGCGCCAGCATCCGCGACATCATCTCCCAGGGTGCCACGATGAAGCCGACCCGCAGCGCCGGCGCGATCGACTTCGAGAACGAGCCGATGTGGATGACGCCGCCATGCTTGCTCATGGCATAGATCGCGGGCGGACGTTTGCCGGCCCAAACCAGGTCGGCGTAGCAATCGTCCTCGAAAATCGGCACGCCATATTGCTGCGACAGCTTCAGCATCTCGGCGCGCCGCATCTCCGGCAGGATGCTCCCGGTCGGGTTCTGCACGGTTGGGATAGTGTAGATGTATTTCGGCGTGATGCCGCGGCTTTTATGGTCGGCAAGGGCTGCCGCCAGCGCATCCATCCGCATGCCCTGCTCGTCGAGAGGGATGCCGATCGCCTTGACACCAAGCCGCGTCAGCCGGGTCAGCGCGCCCTGATAGGTTTCCTGCTCGACCAGCACGGTGTCGCCGCGCGCCAGCAAGGTTTGGTTGACGAGGTCGAGCGCCTGCAGCGAACCGGAGACGATCATGATATCGTCGGCAATGCAGGCGATGCCGGCGTCGCGCTTGAGTTTCGCGCTGAGGAATTCGCGCAAGGGGCGATAGCCCTGCGGACCGCTGGCTAGGCCGTAGGTCGCGAGCGTCTTGCCCTCGCGCCGGAGAACGGTATTGACGGCATCGATCAGCCCATCGACCGGAACCTGCTCGGGATCATTGTTGCCGCCGACAAAGCTGTATCTGGCAAGGCCGGTCCACCGCGCTGCCGGCGCCGGCAATCCGGTGGGCAGCAAGGGCGCAAAATCGAAGGAAGCGGTAGACATGAATGTTCACTCCATCTTGTTTCTTGTTGAGAGGCCCGACCGGGCGGCTCTCTCGTCTCGTCGTCGTTTCAGCCTGGTTCTTGCCGACGATCCTGATCGGCCTGGCTGACGAAGGCATGATGTCCGGTGCCGACGCCGACCATCAGCGCCTCGACCGTGGGCTCGGTGATCTCGCCCGTGGCCGCCCAGTCGACCACGAAATTGGCTCCCGCTTCGCCGCGAACGTCGTCTGCAGCGATGAAGACCTCGACGGTCGCGAACGGTTTTAACGCAATCGGGGACTTGAGGTAGCTCCCCGCCATCTTGCCTGATGTGTCGAAATAGGCGATCCGCTGGGGGATCAGGGGGCGGGAGTTTGCGAAATTCTGTTCGATTCCGCCTGTGGTCCGGGCGCTGGCGGTGGAGGCGTACGGGATCGACAACACGGCCAGAATCGCGAGAAAAGCCCCCATTCTATGGCTGTGACACATTGCTTGTTTGACCCTTGCGCCGGGACCTCTAGGTTGCAAAAGGGGGAAGTCCGGAACCATGCACGAGCTTATTCGCGATATCACCTTATGCATCCTGTTCGCCTGGGTGCTCGGCCTGTTGGCGCATTTTTCCCGGCAGCCGTTGATTTTGGCCTACCTTATCGCCGGGTTCTTCATTGGTCCATTCGGCATGAAGTGGGTCGAATCCCAGGATTCGATCACCGTCATCTCAGAGCTCGGCCTGATCTTCATGCTGTTCATGATCGGGCTGGAAATCGACCTGAAGAAGATCGTGCGCGCCGGCAAGGTGATTCTGTTTGCCGCGGGCGGGCAATTGGTCGGCGGCGTCCTGCTCGGAATATTGTTCTTTATCGGGATCGGCCTGTCGATGGGGAGCGGGCATTTCGACGCGCTCTATCTCTGCATTGCCTGCGCGCTGTCGAGCACGGTCATCATCGTCAAGGTGCTGTACGAGAAGCGCGAGCTCGACACGCTGCCTGGGCGGATTACGCTCGGTGTGCTGGTGCTGCAGGACATCTTCGCGATCCTGTTCCTGGCGGTGCAGCCGAGCCTCGACAATCTGCAAGTGAGCGTGATCCTCTTGTCGATCGCCCGGGTCGGCGCGCTGGTGGCGACCGCGCTGGTGCTCAGCCGCTATGTGCTGCCGTGGCTGTTCCACCAGATCGCGCGCCGGCCCGAGCTGATCCTGCTCGGGGCACTGGCCTGGTGCTTCCTGATCGGCGAGATCGCGGAGAGGCTGCACCTGTCGCGCGAGATGGGCTCGCTGGTGGCTGGCGTATCGCTGTCGACGTTCCCCTATGCGCTCGACGTCACCGCCAAGGTGACGACGCTGCGCGATTTCTTCATCACGCTGTTTTTCGTCTCGCTCGGCATGACCATCCCGATCCCCGGTGCGTCGGTGATCGGGCTGGCGCTCGCGATCGCGGCCTTCACCGTCGTCAGCCGCATGGTGACGACGTTCACGCCGCTTTATCTGATGAAGCAGGGACTGCGCGCGAGCCTCCTGCCGGCGATCAACCTGGCGCAGATTTCGGAATTTTCGCTGGTCGTGATCCAGACCGGCGTGCTGGCACACCATATCAGCCCGGAAACGTCGAGCGCGGCGTCGTTCGCCTTCGTGGTGCTGGCGGTCCTGAGCACCTTCGT
Organism: Bradyrhizobium sp. AZCC 1578; assembly: GCF_036924675.1. Classification (NCBI taxonomy): domain Bacteria; kingdom Pseudomonadati; phylum Pseudomonadota; class Alphaproteobacteria; order Hyphomicrobiales; family Nitrobacteraceae; genus Bradyrhizobium; species Bradyrhizobium sp. AZCC 1578. The sequence continues at coordinate 1,983,401 of NZ_JAZHRZ010000001.1, read as the reverse complement.
CATGGGCCGCAGCGACCAGGTCACGCGCGGCCTGATCGGTCCGCTGAAGCGGATCGGGCTCCGCGACCTCGATCACAAGCATGAGGCCGACGCAGCGCACGAGGGCGGGCATGGGGAGGCGCGCCGGATCGTCATTCTCGGGTTCTTCCGCGCCGCCAGCGCGCTGGTTGCCGAGATCGAGCGCCTCACTCCGGCGGTGCTGGAGCAGATCACCGTGATCGACTTCAATCCGCTGGTATTCAGGACCTTGACGGACCGCGGCATGCACGTGGTCTATGGTGACATCAGCAACGTCGATACGCTGGTGCATGCCGGCGTCGGCAAGGCCGAGCTGATCATCCTCAGCATCCCGGATTCGCTGTTGAAGGGCGCCGACAACGAAAAGCTGGTCCGGCACGTCCGCTCGCTCAACCCGACCGCCAAGATCGTCGCCACCGCGGAGATCCTGGCCAACGTCAACGACCTCTACGAGGCCGGCGCAGATTACGTGACGGTGACGCGGCTCAGCGACGCCCACGAACTCTACAAGGTGATCGAAGCCGCCCAGGCCGGGCTCCTGGAGGACAAGCGCGCCGAGACCGACGCGCTGCTCAGCGAGCGCCGCGAGGTGCTGCCGTAGAGCCTGACGAAAATAGGTTTGACTGCGACCACGAATAAGGTGCGCTCCCTCTCCCGCTTGCGGGGGAGGGTTGGGGTGGGGGTGTCTCCGCGGGCGACACTGCCTGAGTGGAAAGACCCCCCACCCGGCGCTTCGCGCCGACCTAAGAGCGAGCTTCGCTCGTCTCGACCCCGCAAGCGGGAGAGGTGAAGCGCGTCTGCGGCCAAATCGATCTAAACAAAAATCAGCATGCTAGCGGCAAAAGACGGGCGCCGCGGGCTGACTTCTCCGGCAAGACGGCATATCTACGCCTGATCGGGACGAAACCGGCCGATGCCACCGGGCGGAAATCGTCGACAGTTTATCCCGCTTCAGCACCGCCGCAGCATGGCCGCTTCGCGCCCGCCGGCTGAGGTTCTGCCCTGCGTATTGACGCTGGCGCCGGCCATGGAGTCCGGCTAATGCACTGGCTGAAGCTAGCTAGATTTGGCGAGATTTTGAGAAATGGCCGATAGCATCCAGGAAGTTCTGCAAGCCTTTGCCAAAGGCGAACTTGTCGTCGTCACCGACGATGACGATCGCGAGGGCGAGGGCGATCTGATCGTTGCGGCTTCGCTCTGCACCGCGGAGAAGATGGCATTCATTATCCGCCACACCTCCGGTATCGTCTGCGCGCCGATCACCACAGACGACGCCAGGCGGCTGCGGCTCGATCCGATGGTGGCGCATAACGAGTCCAATCACACCACCGCCTTTACCGTCTCGATCGACTACAAACCCGATGGCGGCACCGGCATTTCGGCGGAGGAGCGCGCCTCCTGCTGCCGCGCGCTCGCCAATCCCAACGCCGGCGCCAATGATTTTGCCCGGCCCGGTCATATCTTTCCGCTGATCGCCCGCGACGGTGGCGTGCTGCTGCGCTCCGGCCATACCGAAGCGGCGGTCGATCTCTGCAAGCTTTCCGGCCTGCCGCCGGTCGGCGTCATCTCTGAATTGATGAACGACGACGGCACCGTGATGAAGGGCGAGCAGGTGACGAAATTTGCCGCCGCCCACAAGCTCAAGCACGTCACAATCGCTGACATGATCGCCTACCGTCAGGCGCGCGAAAAGTTGATCGAGCGGGTCGCAACGTTTACCACCGACAGCCCTATCGGTCCGCTGCAGGGCTATGCCTATCGCTCGCCCTTCGACGAGATCGCGCATGCTGCCTTCGTCTACAACGGCATCGGCGACGGCAAGAACGTGCTGACGCGCTTGCACAAGCCCAATATCGTCAAGGATCTCTTCACCGGCCAGGCGCGGATGCAAATCGTGCTGGACCATTTCAAGAAGGCCGGCCGCGGCGTGCTAGTTTACTTGCGCGACGGCGCGGCCGGAGTTCCCGTCGAGCCGGTCGGTGAACAGAAAACAGCAGAGGCGGACAGGCACCGGCAATGGCGTGAAGTCGGCGTTGGTGCCCAGATCCTGCGCGATCTCGGCATCACCTCGATCGTCAATCTCACTTCGTCGGTGCACGACTATAAGGGGCTATCCGGTTTCGGCATCGAGATCGTTTCCAACGAGAAGTTGGAGTAGTCATCATTTCGGGAATGGTGCGCTAGCACCATATCCGGAATCTCGAGATTCCCAGGGGTGCAAGGGGCGCCCCACAGTTCATGCTTCGCATGCCCCGGAATGACGTGGTGAAACATTTGCGCTTCTGCCGATAGCGCATTAATTTGTCGACAATTTACATGAGGACAATGATGCGAAAGGGATTTTCATGAGCGTGCGCCCTCAAGCCAAGGACAAGCCGGCGGCGGCCTCCTTCCAGTGGGACGATCCGTTCCTGCTCGACGACCAACTCACCGAAGACGAGCGCATGATCCGCGACACCGCGCGTGCCTATGCGCAGGACAAGCTGTTGCCGCGCATCATCAACGCGTATCTGGAAGAGAAGACCGACCGCGAGATCTTCAACGAGATGGGCGAGCTCGGCCTGATCGGTGTCACGCTGCCGGAAGAATATGGCTGCGCGAACGCGAGCTACGTCGCCTATGGCCTGGTGGCGCGCGAGATCGAGCGGGTCGATTCCGGCTATCGCTCGATGAACTCGGTGCAGTCGTCGCTGGTGATGTACCCGATCTACGCCTATGGCGACGAGAACCAGCGCAAGAAATACCTGCCGAAGCTTGCCACCGGCGAGTGGGTCGGCTGCTTCGGCCTGACCGAGCCGGATGCCGGCTCCGATCCCGGCGGCATGAAGACCCGTGCCGAGAAGGTGTCGGATGGCTATCGCATCAGCGGCAGCAAGATGTGGATTTCCAATGCCCCGATCGCCGACGTCTTCGTCGTCTGGGCCAAGTCGGCCGCGCATGACAACCAGATCCGCGGCTTCATTCTCGAGAAGGGCATGAAGGGCCTGTCGGCGCCGAAGGTCGGCGGCAAGCTGTCCTTGCGCGCCTCGATCACCGGCGAGATCGTGATGGACGGCGTGGTGGTGCCGGAGAATGCGCTGCTGCCCAACGTATCGGGCCTGAAGGGACCGTTCGGCTGCCTCAACCGCGCCCGCTACGGCATCTCCTGGGGTGCAATGGGTGCGGCGGAAGACTGCATGCACCGCGCGCGGCAATACACGCTCGACCGCAAGCAGTTCAACCGGCCGCTAGCGGCAACGCAGCTCGTGCAGAAGAAGCTCGCCGACATGGAAACCGAGATTGCGCTCGGCCTTCAGGCCTCATTGCGGGTCGGCCGCCTGATGGACGAGGGCAAGATGGCGCCGGAAATGATCTCGATCGTCAAGCGCAACAATTGCGGCAAGGCGCTCGACATCGCCCGGGTCTCGCGCGACATGCACGGCGGCAACGGCATCCAGATCGAGTACCACGTGATGCGCCATACCGCGAACCTGGAAACCGTGAACACCTATGAAGGCACCCACGACGTCCACGCCCTGATCCTGGGCCGGGCCATCACGGGGATACAGGCGTTTTCGTAAAGTGTGAGGGGCGCGCAGAAGTAGCCCCACATTATGCCGCCATCGCCCGCCTTGTGCGCAATTGCGCACTGGGGCGGGCGATCCAGTACGCCGCGGCGGTTCGTTTCTTCTCGAACGTCAGTGATTACCGGATACCCCGCCTTCGCGGGGTATGACGGGAGTGATGGTAGGAACTCCGCATGGCCGACAACGACGACATCCCGTTCAACCGCGACTTTCCGCTTCGAGCCGGCGTCGTCGATGAGCCGCGTCCCGGCGTGCGGCGTGTCCTCTGCAACAATCCGAGCCCGTTCACCTTCACCGGCACGGTCAGCTACATCGTGGGCAAGGGCAATGTCGCGATCATCGATCCCGGTCCCGATGATGATGCGCATGCCAAGGCGTTGCTCGACGCCGTGCGCGGCGAGACGGTGACGCATATTCTCGTCACCCACACCCACCGCGACCATTCGCCGAACACCGCGCGGATCAAGGCAGCCACCGGCGCGCCCGTTTATGCTGAGGGGCCGCACCGCGCCTCGCGGCCACGCTTCGAGAGCGAAAAGCACAATCCGGAATCCGGCGCCGACCGCGATTTCAGGCCCGACATCGAGGTCAAGAACGGCGACGTCATCGAAGGGCGGGGCTGGGCGCTGGAGGCGGTCGCCACCCCCGGCCACACCGCCAATCACCTGGCGTTCGCCTGGCCCGAGCGAAAGATCAATTTCGTCGGCGACCACGTGATGGGCTGGTCGACCTCGATCGTCGCACCGCCGGACGGGTCGATGAGCGACTACATGGCCTCGCTGGCGCGGCTGGAAGCGCGCGAGGAGGATCTGTATTTTTCAGGCCACGGGCCGGAAGTTCCGGAAGGGCCGCGTTACGTCCGTTTCCTGACCCGGCACCGCCAGGCCCGCGAGGCCTCGATCCTGCATCGGCTTGCCAAGGGCGAGGCCGACATCCCGACCATGGTGCGCGCGATCTATATCGGTATCGACCCGCGGCTGACGAATGCCGCCGGCTATTCCGTGCTGGCGCATCTGGAAGATCTGGTCGCCCGCGGGATCGTGGCGACCGATGGCGATCCGGTGATCGGCGGGACGTATCGGCTGGCTTGAGCTCTCACCGTCATTCCGGGGCGACACGAAGTGTCGAACTAGGGTATGCAATTGCATACCCGAGAATCTCGAGATCCCCCGGTGCGCAATTGCGCACCTGAGGTTCGCGCTTCGCGCGCCCCGGGATGATGCTGACGCGTCATTTTTTTACATTCTTTGCCTGGGCCTTGGCCGGTGTCTGCGGCTTCTTCGGCGCCGCCGGCTTGGCGTTGTCGACGGCGGCGTTGATGTCCTCGATCAGCTTTGAGACGCGGGCGGCGTTGCTGCCGAGGTCGCTTTCGAAATAGCGCGAGGAGGAGCGGATATCGACGCGTGAATCGTCGCCGTCGGGGGTAATGCGGATCGAGATGTCCTCGCGGAATCCCATGATCGGCGTTCGCGCCACCGCCTCGATGCGGCCGATGCGGCGTGGCGGCTGCGGCGGCCGTTCGTCGATCACGAGCCATTTGCGCTTGTTGACCAGCGCCAGCGTCACCTCATAGGCCCGCTGCGGCGGTACTTCGAGTTCCACGGTCTCGATGTCGGGATAGGCGATCCGCTGCTGCTCGGCCGAATAGAGTCCGGCATAGACCGCGGAGTTGGCGCCTTCGCCGCTGCGCAGCCGCGCCAGCGCCTCGAAGCGCGGCGGATCGATCGGATCGGTGGTGATGTCGTGGATCGGCGGCAGCTTGCGATATTGCAGGGCGAGGTAGGCCGGGTAGGCGAGCAGAAGGGCGCTGATCAGGAACGCCAGCACGATCCGGCCCATGCCGCGCGATCCGTTCTGCCAGATTGCGGCAAAGGCGGCGAGGCCGACCAGGATCGAAAGCACGGCCAAACCGAGCGCGCCGAAGAACGTCGCCAGCGCGGGTTTTACCTCCAGGAAGCCGAAGCGGACGATGATGATCGACACCACCACCGCGACCACGGCGAAGATGGCGAGGTTGCGCGACCAGGTGGCGAGGCTGGACACGGGCTCCGACTGGTAAGGAGAGGAAAACCTTCGGGCCATCGGTGAATCTGCCGGGTTTCTGAAATCTGTGTGGCCGGCGGGCCGGCTGCAAACTCGCAAGCTTGAGACCACGGCGTGGCGCGAATTTCAAGTTTGCAGGCGATACTAATCGGGCAAATGCGCTGCGTGCAGCAACCTCATGGGTAACCATCCCTGTAAATTGATTATTAGTTGTACATTGAAGTTGGTCCAATTTTCGTCTACCTCTCGCCGCCTGGTTGTCGTATTTGCCGCAACACGGGACTGTCCTGCACGGGACACCGGCGAACGCCAGCCAAGGGGAAACGGTGGGCGTCAGCCGGAAGCGCTGCAGGATGATCTCAACTCTTGGTCCTTGTTGCGGGCGGAGTCGCAAAAAAATTGCGGTTGCGCCCCCGGAGTTCTAGGATCGCAGAGGGCGCAATCGGCATACGTCCGCGGGGCTGGCGGAAGGCCCCATGAGGGCGAGTGTTCAGTATGAGTGATGCAAAGCACGAACGATATGTCGGCCCGAACGATCCGGCATATGCGCCGCGTGAGCAGAGGGAACGGACGAGCAGCGATCAACCGGGCACGATGCTGATGCAGAACGACGATGGCTGGCGTCCGCGAATGCCAACGGAAGGACCGCCCTTGCAGCCCTTCAGCAAGCCCGCGCGCCGCCAGGATTCCGAAATGTTCACCAAAGCCGTGGCCCAGGCCATGCAGGAGGCGAGGGAGACCGCGCCGGTCGAAGCGCCATCCGTGCTCCGCGACCTGTCGGGACGCCGCGCGCTGTTCCAGCAGGTCATCCGTTTCTCGATCGCCGTGGCGATCGCAGCGAGCATCGCGATGCTTCTGGTCATGGCCATTCCGTCGTCGCAGCGCCCGGCCAACCAGGATAATGCGTCGCTCTCGGCCGCCTGGCAGTCGGTGAAATCGTCGGTGCTTCCGGCGCCGCAGCCGCAGCCAGCGAGGCGTACGGCGACCTTGGCCGTACAGGACGGCAGTGGGTTCACCAACGATCCCGTGCCGCTCGGGATCCACGTCGGCTCTCCGCCGCCCGACGCCTACGTATCCATCAATGGACTTACTGCCGGCGCACGGCTCACATCCGGCAAGCGTGTCGGTCCGAGCGAGTGGCGCGTGTCGGCGACGGAGATTTCCGGCGTTTCGGTCATTCCGCCGGATGGCTTCACCGGCCAGATGCTGGTGACGGCGGAGCTGCGTGACGGCAATGGCGTGGCGCTCACCGGCACCTCCACGCGCCTGACCTGGGCGCCTGTGCCAAAGGCCCCTGTCGCTGCGCCGCCGGTTGCCGCGCCAGCCCCGGTCGTTGCCGCGCCGGTTGCTGTAGCGCCAGTCGCTGTACCGCCGCCGCCGGTCGCCATGGCCGCGGCCGCGCCGCCGATGCCAGCCGTGCGGCAGCAGGCGGAAGTCGTGCGAAGCCTCGATCCGAAGGAGATCGCTGCCCTGATCAAACGCGGGCAGGACCTGCTCGCCGCCGGCGATGTGCAGTCGGCGCGGCTGGTGCTGATGCGTGGGGCGGAAGCGCAGGATGCGCGCGCGGCGCTGCTCGTCGGCTCGACCTACGATCCGGCGCGGCTCAGGCAGATGGGTGCCGATGGCCCGCTGGCGGACGTCGCGCAGGCCCGCATCTGGTATCAGCGGGCAAAGGAATGGGGCGAACCCGACGCGCAGCGACGGCTCGACGCGCTGGCGCTCTCGCGCTGATCCTGGGCGGGCGTGTTGCACCCCGCTTGAGTAAGATTTTTTAGGAAGAGGCCGCCTCCCGCTTTGCCGGAAGGCGGCCTCTTTGAATCGACCCCAGGCTTCGCGTCACGCCGCCGCGTTCGGGAAGCTGTAGCTCTTGAACTGCTCGCGCAGCGCGGTCTTCAGGATCTTGCCGGTTGCGGTGTGCGGGATGCCGTCGACAAAGACGACGTCATCGGGCATCCACCATTTCGCGATCTTGCCATCCATGAATTTCAGGATGTCCTCGCGGCTTGCCTGCTGGCCGGCCTTGAGTTGCACGATCAGCAGCGGACGTTCGTCCCATTTGGGATGGTAGACGCCGATGACAGCGGCTTCCGCGACCGCCGGGTGGCCGACCGCGAGGTTTTCGAGATCGATCGATGAGATCCATTCGCCGCCGGACTTGATGACGTCCTTGGAGCGGTCGGTGATCCGCATGTAACCGTGCTGGTCGATGGTGGCGACGTCGCCGGTGTCGAAATAGCCTTCCTCGTCGAGGATGTCGGTATCGACCTTGAAATAGCCCTTGGCGACCGCGGGCCCACTCACCTTGAGGCGGCCGAAGGTCTTGCCGTCCCACGGCAGTTCCTTGCCGGCATCGTCGGTGATCTTTATCTCGACGCCGAACGGCGGGTAGCCCTGGGTCTGCAGGATGTCGAGCCGCTCCTCGCCGGTGAGTTCGGCAAACGGTGGCTTCAGCGCGGCCACGGTTCCGATCGGGCTCATCTCGGTCATGCCCCAGGCGTGGCGTACGCGCACGCCCATGTCGACGAACGATTTGATCATTGAGCGCGGCATCGCCGAGCCGCCGCATACCACGCTCTTCAGGTGGGGCAGCTTCAGATTGTTGGCCGACATGTGGTTCAGCAGCATCAGCCACACCGTCGGCACGCCGGCGGTATGGGTGACTTTCTCGGTGTCGAGCAGTTCATAGACCGAAGCACCGTCGAGCTTGGCGCCGGGCATCACGAGCTTGGTGCCCATCGAAGGCGCGGAGAATGCGATGCCCCAGCTATTGGCATGGAACAACGGCACCACCGGCAGCATGGTCTCGGCGGCGCTGGTGCCGAGCGCGTCGACGTTGTTGGCCATCAGCCCGTGCAGCACGTTGGAGCGATGCGAATACAACACGCCTTTGGGGTCGCCCGTGGTTCCCGAGGTGTAGCACATCGCGGCCGCGGTATTCTCGTCAAAGTCCTTCCACGTGAACTTGCCGTCCGCTTCCGCGACCCAATCCTCATAGGCGACCGCGTTCTTCAGCGTGGTCTGCGGCATATGCGCCTTGTCGGTCAGCACGATGTAGCGCTCGACGCTCGGCAGGTTGGCCGCGATCTTTTCCAGGATCGGCACGAAGGTGGTATCGGTGATCACCACGCGGTCCTGCGCGTGGTTGATGATCCAGGCAATCTGGTCGGGGAACAGCCGCGGATTGACAGTGTGGCAAATCGCGCCGATTCCCATGATGCCGTACCAGCATTCGAGATGGCGCCAGGTGTTCCAGGCGATGGTGGCGACACGGTCACCGAGCTTGATGCCGTCGCGGTCGAGCCGTTGCGATACTTTCAGCGCGCGTGCATGAATTTCGGCGTAATTGGTGCGATGAATGGGGCCTTCGACCGACCGCGTGACCACCTCTTGCGTGCCGTGATACTTCGCCGCGTGTTCGATAATCCGATGGCAAAGCAAAGGCCAATCTTGCATCAATCCGAGCATACGCACTTTCCTCCGATGGTTGTTTTATTGCCGCACGGTCCGCGAACATTGCTGGCGGATCGGGGTTAAGTTCATGGAATTGAAATGAACTTTACCGCGCAGAAAGCAAGCCGAAAATGGGCTAATGGCACCTTTGGCCGCATTGCAGCGGCAATGGTTACCGCTGCTGCGGCCGCGCTGTTGATTGGCATGCCAGTCGAGCCGGCCTGGGCGGCAAAGGCTTCGCACGCCGCGCCGTGGGACAACCTGTTCAGGCATTTACAACCACGTCCGCGAGCAAAGGCGCGCCGTGTGGCTGTGCCGCTGCCGAAGCCGCGTCCCGCTGAGGCGCCGTCTGCCGAGCCAGAGAAGCCGGCCGAGAAGGCGTCGCCTGAGAAAGACAAGGCCAAGGAGCAGGCGGCGCCTGCACCGCAGCCCACGCCACAACCCTCCGCGTGCCGCCTGGCGCTGACGGACGAAGTCGCCATTGCGCCCAGCATCCCGGATATCCGCGGCGCCAACGGCTGCGGCGGCGAGGACTTGGTGCGGCTCGAGGCGATCGTGCTGCCGGACAAGCGGCGGGTGTCGGTGAAGCCGGCGGCGATCCTGCGTTGTCCCATGGCGTCTGCGCTGGCAGAGTGGATCCGCAAGGATATCGTACCGCTCGCTGAGCGCCTCGGCAGCACCGTCTCCGATCTCGACAATTTCGATTCGTTCGAGTGCCGTGGCCGTAACCGCATCGTCGGCGCCAAACTCTCCGAGCACGGCCGCGCCAACGCGCTCGACGTGCGCGCCTTCAAGCTCACCGATGGCACCTCGATCTCGCTAACCGACCGGACCGTGCCGCGGAAATTGCGCGAGACCGTGCTGCACTCCGCCTGCACGCGGTTCTCGACCGTGCTCGGCCCGGGTTCGGACTGGTACCACGAGGACCACATCCATCTCGATCTGATGGAGCGGCGCGGCAATTACCGGATCTGCCAATGGGACGTCTGGGACCCGCTGCCGCAGAGAGCGCCGCTATTGCCGGCCGAACGGCCCGAGGAAGCGCCGCCGCGCGAGGTCGCCGCCAAACCCGACGACGCCAAATCCGACGCGAACAGGTCTGACAAGCCTGATGCAAACAAGTCTGGTGCGAAGCCCGATGCGGCCAAGCCGGACGCTCAATCGAATGGCGAGAAGTCGGAAAAGGCCGAGCCGGCGCGCGAGGACAAGCCCGCAACGAAAAAGCGCCGGAAAAACCGGCGCTCTTGATCTTCCACTGCAGTGTAACCGGCGTCAGCTACTGCGCCATTGAGCTGCTGTTGCCGCCGCCCTGCAGCGCCATCTTGGAATTGAATGGCGAGTCACCCTGCTTGGGTTCGAGCACGACGACCACGGTGCCCGTCTTCACCCGGCTGTAGAGGTCGATGACGTCCTCGTTGGTCATGCGGATGCAGCCCGACGAGATCGAGGCGCCGATATATTCCGGCTGGTTGGTGCCGTGGATGCGGAACAGCGTGTCGCGATTGCCCTGATACAGGTAGAGCGCGCGGGCGCCGAGCGGATTGTCGACGCCGCCGGGCACTGAAGCCGGCAGGCCTTCGATACGCTTGTGAATGTCGGCGGTCGGCGTCCATTTCGGCCATTCCGCCATGTTGCCGACGCGCGCGATGCCGGAGAATGCGAGGGCTTCCTCGCCGACGGTGACGCCATAGCGGATCGCCTTGCCGCCGTCCTGGACCAGATAGAGGTAATGGTTGTCGGAATCGACAACGATGGTACCGGGCAGTTCCTTGCGGTGATAGTCGACGATGGCGCGGCGGAACGGTTCCGGGGGCTTGACCGCGGCATAGCGCGCCTTGGCAAGCTGGGCCTTGTCGTTCGGCTTGAGGGTGGCTTCAGGGGCAGCTTGATAGGTGGTTGCCGGCATGCAGCCGGACAACGCAAGGCCGGCGGCGAGCAGCCCCAAAATTACTTTCAGCGACGACATGGTACACTTCCAATCGAAAGTCAGGCGTTCGCAAGCCACAATCTTGCGCCTCAAACGCGACGATTCCATTAATCTCATTATCTGCAAAAGCCGGCTGACATGCCAGCATTTGCACGTCCATTCTGCGCTGCGGAAGGCTGGCTGTGGCTTTTATGCCGCAAGTTTTGCGGCTTCCGGTTGATTTCTGGGCAGGGATGGCGCAGGGGCCAAATCGCGGCCGCGCCGCCGCCACCCCGCTGCCATAAATATCGACGCCGGTTAATGCGAGGGTCATGAAGCACTTGCCAGAATCGGGTCTAGTGCCGCTGGGTGGGATGTCTACCGGTTCCGGAGTTGCCTATGTTTTCGGTGTTTGTTCCCTTCGAATCTACCCTGAAGAAGCTCCCGGATGTGGACCCGGCAGCATTGCCGGACAATGCGGTCTGGATCGACCTGTTGAACCCGACGGGGCAGGAGGACCGCGCGGTCGAGCGGCTGACCGGGATTGCAGTACCGACCCGGGAGGACATGCAGGAAATCGAGATTTCCAGCCGGCTCTATATCGAGAACGCCGCCCGCTACATGACCGCTACGCTGATGTGCCAATCCGACACCGATATGCCGCGGACCACGGCCGTCACCTTCATTCTCGCCGGTCACCGTCTGGTGACGGTGCGCTACGACGAGCCGAAGCCGTTTGCGCTCGTTGAGCACAAGCTGGCGCGCTCCTGCCTGCCCGGGATATCGGGCGAGATGGTGCTGATGGAACTGCTCGACGCGGTGATCGACCGCTGCGCCGACATTCTGGAGCGCGCTGGCGCCGAGGTCGACCAGGTCTCGCACGACATCTTCGAGCCCGAAAGCGCACGCCATGGTCAGGCCAAGCGATACTCGCAGATCCTGATCGCGATCGGGCGCAAGGGGGATCTGGTCTCCAAGATCCGCGAGAGCCTGGTCTCGATCGGCCGCGTCGTCACCTTCCTGTCGGCGGTGGTGGAGGGTGTCAAATGGTCCAAGGATATGCGCGAACAGCTCAAGACCATGCAGCGCGACGTCGGTTCCCTGACCGACCACGCCTCCTACCTCTCCAACAAGATCACCTTCACGCTCGATGCCATGCTCGGCGTCGTCAATCTCGAACAGAACAACATCATCAAGCTGTTCTCCGTAATGGCGGTGGTGCTGATGCCGCCGACCCTGATCGCGTCGGTCTACGGCATGAACTTCAAGGTGATGCCGGAACTCGAATGGGCGCACGGCTATCCGATGGCGCTGCTCATGATGCTCATGGCAGCAGTGCTGCCGTACTTGTTCTTCAGATGGAGGAAGTGGCTGTAGATCACAGTTCCGTGCGGTTCCCGATGTGCGAAAGATCGACTCAATCCCACCGCTAAAATTTGAGCAGTGGACTGAACGAATGGTCGAAACTTGTCTGCGATAACGCGTCTCTCAGGCCGCGAGGATCCCATGGTTGAGAAACTTATAATGTCGCCACGCAACGTCATCGACCTGGCCCGCTATCAGCAGAGCCGCAGCGTTGGCAAGGCGCAGGCGTTCTCGACGCGGCTTTGCCGGCACTGCGGTGCTGTGCTGGCGGACGGCGAGAACGAGGACGAGTGTTCGAGCACGTTCAACGTCGCTGCGACGACTGCTCTGCGCACTGCGCAGCGGAAGTTTTGCGCGGAGTAGGTAACGTGCTGTCATTCCGGGGCGCGCGAAGCGCGAACTACGATGCGCGATTGCGCATCGGAGGAATCTCGAGATTCCGGGTCCACGCGTAGACGCCGGAATGACGATTGAATAGCCTAAACGTGCTGGCCGCCGTTGATGTGAATCTCGGCGCCGTTCACGTAAGAGCTGGTTTCCGTGCACAACACGTAAATGATCTTCGCCACCTCGTCCGGCGTGCCGAGGCGGTGCATCGGAATCTGCTGCTCGACGATCTTCTCGGTGCCCGGCGACAGGATCGAGGTGTCGATCTCGCCGGGCGCGATCGCGTTGACGCGGACGCCGACGCGGCCGAAATCGAACGCCATCTCGCGCGTCAGCGCGGCAAGCGCCGCCTTCGACGTCGCATAGGCCGCGCCCGCGAACGGGTGCACGCGCGAGCCCGCGATCGAGGTGACGTTCACCACCGCGCCCCTGGCGTGTTTCAACTCCTCGAGCAGTCCGCGCGCGATCATGATCGGCGCGAAGAAGTTGACGTGAAAGACGTGGTTCCAGGTTTCGACATCGGTGTCCATGGTGCCGAGCCGCCCGCCGCCCGGCGCCTTCGGCGAGATCGCCGCGTTGTTGACCAGCGCGTGCAACTCGTCGTTCTCCAGCCGCCTGCGAATCTCGGAAATCGCGCGCACGGTGTCGTCATGGCTGCCGAGGTCGACCTCGATGTGATCCTCCGGGCCGGCGCCCCACGGGCAGACTTCCGGGAAGGCGTGCCGCGAACAGGTGATGACGCGCCAGCCGGCCGAGGAGAACCGGATCGCGGTGGCATGGCCGATGCCGCGGCTGGCACCGGTCAGAAGCAGCGTGCGCCGTGGCGCATTGGATGGAGCGGGCATGCAGGTCTTTCAACTTTGAACGTCGTCGCGTGCGTTTAGCGTCAGGGATAGAGCCGCACCTTGCTCCAGGCCTGTGACGGCGCATCGCGGCGGAATTCGATGCGGTCGTGCAGGCGGTATGGTCGGTCGTGCCAGAATTCGAAACGCTGGGGCGTAATGCGCCAACCGCTCCAGCCGGGCGGGCGCGGCACTTCGCCGATGACGTATTTGGCCGCGACCCTGGCGATTGCCTGCTCGAAGGCGAAGCGGCTCTCCAGCGGCTGCGACTGCTTGCTGGCCCAGGCGCCGATCTGCGCCTGCTTCGGACGCGTCGCGAAATACGCATCGGCTTCCTCGTCCGTCACCGGCGTCACGCTGCCGCGGACGCGCACCTGACGGCGCAGCGACTTCCAGTGAAATAGTAAAGCGGCCTTAGGATTTGCGGCGAGTTCGCGGCCCTTCTGGCTGGCGATGTGGCTGTAGAACACGAAACCATCCGCATCATAGCCCTTCATCAGCACCATCCGGACGTCGGGTAGCCCGTCGGCATCGACGGTCGCCAGCGCCATCGCGTTGGGATCGTTCGGCTCGGACTTCACGGCTTCCGCAAACCACTCGGCAAACAGCGCAAATGGTTCCTCGGCCGCGGTAAAATCACCCGATGTTAACGGTGTCGGGTGTTTGATGGAGGTCGTGTCCGTCATGTCAGGAGTCCCAGTTGCGTACCCTCGCGTCCCAGAACGCGTTGCAGCCCCGATACGGGCACGCCCTATATAGGGCATGGGGACGCGTTGGCCTATCGGCGATCGGGCCGAGGGGCGCTGTGATGACGTTGATTTTGATCGGTCTCGGCTCAGGCGGCTGCAGCCTCTCGCGCCCGGATGCCTACGCCAAGATGAACGGTGCCGACGTCACGGGTGCACTGGGCAAGCAATCGCCGGTGCCGACCGAGAGCGATCTCGCCTTTGCCCGCACCGCCGCCTCCGACGTGCTGACCAAGGGCGACAAGGATTCCAGCCAACCCTGGGAAAATCCGGAGACCGGCGCGCGCGGCTCGGTGACGCCGCTGTCGCAGGCCTATTCTGCGGAAGATGGGCGCACCTGCCGGGATTTCCTGGCGAGCTACGTCAACGGCCGCTCGGAAAGCTGGCTGCAGGGCGCCGCCTGCAAGGCAGGCCACGGTAGATGGGAAATCCATACAATTAAGCCGTGGACGAGGGGATAACGCCTCAAATCGACTTCAAGCGACATGGTAGTTGCAAAAATGCAACTGGCTCCCCAGATGAAGCCAAAGCGGGCGAATTGCCCTAAGCTTCAAGAACCGAATTTCCGTGAAGGAGACGTGACGGATGCGCGACCCCTATGAGGTCTTGGGGGTGCCGCGAGGCGCCAGCGCTACGGCGATCAAGAGTGCCTACCGCAAGCTCGCCAAGAAGCATCACCCCGACAACAACAAGAACGATCCGAAGGCTGCGGCGCGATTTTCCGAGATCAACGCCGCCAACGAGATCATCGGCGACGAGGACAAGCGCAAGCAGTTCGATCGCGGCGAGATCGATGCCGAGGGCAAGCCGCGCTTCCAAGGTTTTCCTGGTGGCGGCTTTTCCGGCGACCCGCGTGGCCGAGCCGGTGGAGGCGGTTTCGAATCCTACACTTTCCGCAGCGGGGGCGGCCCCGGCGGCATGGGCGGCGCGGGCTTCGAGGACATCCTCAACAGCATGTTCGGCGGCGCAGCCAGGAGCGGACGTGCCGGCGGCGGCCGAACCTTTGAATTCGACACCGGTGGAGTCGGCCTCGATCTCGATCTGAACGTCACTATGACGGTGTCGCTCGAAGAGTCGGTCAAGGGCGGGGAAAAGCGCGTCCGTTTGCCGACCGGCAAGGAGCTCAACGTCAAGATCCCCGCAGGCGTCACCGCCGGTCAGCAGATCCGGCTAAAGGGGCAGGGCGAAACCGCGCCGGGCCACCCGCCGGGCGATCTCCTGATTACGGTCAGCATCGCCCCGCATCCCTTCTTCAAGGTCGACGGCAGCGATTTGCGCCTGGATCTGCCCATCACGCTTTATGAGGCGGTGTTGGGCGGCAAGGTCCGCGTGCCCACCCTGGGTGGCGCGGTAGAGCTCTCGATCCCGAAAAATACCTCGAGCGGCCGCACCTTCCGCCTCAAGGGCAAGGGCCTGCCCAAGCCCGGGGAAACCGGGGACTTGCTCGTCACCACCCGGATTATTTTGCCCGACGGGAACGATAGCGAGCTCGAGGCATTGATGCAGAAGTGGCGCGATGGCCACCCGTACAATCCGCGCAGCGATTTCGGCTGATTCGGCCGGGTTCGCGGCGCAAATTTTGCGTGGAATTGAATAGCGGGGTTCCGAGCGGGAGTTTCCCAAAAAAGTGCATTTCTTTCCTGGAAACAAAGGGTTTCCCGGAAAAGGGGCGGCCTCGAAAGGGGGACCAGCGCGGTACCAAACCCCGATCGAGGCCGCTTGCGCCGATCGGCGGATCGAACGCTGCTCATTTTCGCGTGATCACCCGGTGCATTAATGAGACGCACCGGTGTTTTGATTCCAGATTTTCGATGTCAGAATTTGGACAAGCGGCGCGGGTGTTGCCAATTCGTCGCTTTTCGCCGCCCGCACCCCGGACGAAGCGGAGCGCAATCCGGGAACACGTGATCCGATCGCAACGATCCCCGGGTTCCGCTGAGCTCCCCCGGGGGGCTTCTGGTCAGCCCTTCTTTTCCATCTGATCGTAGACGGCCTGGGCGATCTGGGTCAGCCGTCCCCTGTCGGCGCCGGTAGACACCACCGCATAGACGACGCCGTCGTCGGCCCAGAACAGGGTGCTCTCCTTGCCTTCCGCCGCGTACCGCATTTGGGTCGCCTCGGCGTCCGATTTCGCGGTGTAGATCGTGAAGCGTTCGCCTGAGGCGCTCTCATACATCATGAAGGACGCTGGGCCCCCGGAACCCGGCAACAGCCGTCCGCCGACGAGTTTCAATCCGGCCCCCGCCAGTTCCGGCGCGCGGACGACCCAGCCGCAGCGCTTGGTCAGCCATTGCTGCAGATGATGGCGTTCACTGCCCGGCACCTCGACGGGATGCCGCACTTCCACCACGTAAAGCCGGTGCGCTTCGATCGCATGCACCGTCAAATTTTGGAAAGCCGAAGGTGCAGTCGCCGCGCCGCGTGCGAACCAGCCGATGCCGCCGCCGGCGATGAACGCCGCCAGCGTCGCCGCCACCGCGCCGTACACCCATCTGCGCGGCTGTCGCACCAGCCGCTCGATCTCGAGCCGTCTCGGCACCGCCTCGTCGACAACCGAATCGTACCTGGTATGCAGCGCTTCCGCCATCGCGCGCCACGACCGCACCCGCGCGGCATCGTCGGGATGCGAGGCGAGCCACGCTTCGACGTCGCCGCGGCGTTCTGCCGGCAGCTCGTCGTCGACGTAAGCATGCAGCTCGTCTTCGGTGACGGGAATGTTGCGATCGGTCATTGTCGTCTCTGTCTATTCCTGATCTGCTGCGTAACGCGTTTCGTGCACCTTCGTCATTTCACCCGCCTGAGCGCCGCGCGTTCGCCCTCGAGCGAAGCTTTGACATGCGCGCGTGCGCGGGCAAGCCGGGACATTACGGTACCGATCGGCACGCCCTGGATGTCGGCGACCTCGCGGTAGCTCAGCCCTTCAAGCATCACCAGGAGCAGCACCGAGCGCTGTTCTTCCACCAACGTTGCGAGCGCCCGCGCAATGTCGCGGCCCTCCGCCTCGGTGCCGCTGGCGTCCGGGTTGTTGTCGAGCAGCGGCATGAATTGCGGCCGCCGCGCCAGCGAGCGTCGCCGGTTCTTGTTCAAATTGGTCAGGATCGTATAGAGCCAGCTCCTGACGTCGCCGCCGAGAAACAGCCGCTCGGAACGCAACGCACGCACCAGCGTATCTTGCACCAGGTCGTCGGCGATGTCGGCATCGCGCGCGAGTGCGCGTGCATAGCGGCGGAGCGCCGGAATCATGGCTTCGACACTTTGACGAAACGCGCTCATCGGGACCAGATTGCAAGAGTTGCGGGCGCGAACGCCTTACCTAGCATAACACCCAATCGCCGCGTCTATTCCAGCCATTGAGGCCGATCCGGAACAGCGTTAATCCGAGAGCCGATTTAGGCTCGACCGCGCTGGACTGCTGGTGTACCTCCAAGCCCCACAGGGAAGCTCGATTGGAAACCGGATGTCGCAAAAATCAGGTCTGATGCAGGGCAAGCGCGGGGTGATCCTCGGCGTCGCCAACAACCGCTCGATTGCCTGGGGCATCGCCAAGGCATGCCACGACGCGGGTGCGGAAATCGCGCTCACCTGGCAGGGCGATGCGCTGAAGAAGCGGGTCGAGCCGCTGGCCAAGGAGCTGGGCGGTATCCTGCTGGGTCATTGCGACGTCACCGATGCCGCGACGATCGATGCGGTGTTCGATGTGCTCCGCGAAAAGTGGGGCAAGATCGATTTCGTGGTCCACGCCATCGCCTTCGCCGACAAGGACCAACTCGACGGCCGTTACCTCGAGACGACGCAGGACAATTTCACCAGGAGCATGCTGATCTCCTGCTATTCGCTAACTGCGATCACGCAGCGCGCCGAGAAGCTGATGACCGACGGCGGCTCGATCCTGACGCTGACCTATTACGGCGCCGAGAAATGGATGCCGCATTACAACGTCATGGGGGTTGCGAAGGCAGCCCTGGAAGCCAGCGTGCGCTATCTAGCCGCTGACCTTGGTGAAAAAAACATCCGCGTCAACGCGATCTCGGCGGGGCCGATCAAGACGCTGGCGGCGTCCGGCATCGGCGATTTCCGCTACATTCTGAAGTGGAATGAATACAACGCGCCGCTGCGCCGCACCGTGAGCATCGAGGAAGTCGGCGGCAGCGCGCTGTATCTGTTGTCGGACCTGTCGCGCGGCGTCACCGGCGAGGTTCATCACGTCGATTCCGGCTATCACGTCGTCGGCATGAAGCGCCCCGACGCGCCCGACATCTCGCTCTCCAATTCGGTAGCCAAGGAATAGCCGTAAAGTCCGATGCCTGCGCCCGTGATCTACTACATCCGCCATGGCGAGACGTCGTGGAACGCGGAAGGCAGGCTGCAGGGCGCGCAGGACATTCAACTGAACGATCTCGGCCGCAAGCAAGCGGCCCACGCCGGCAATGTCCTCGCCGATCTCCTGAAGCGGGACGGCCGCGACAAGTTCGCGCTACCGTTCGTCGCCAGCCCGCTCGGCCGCGCACGGGCGACGATGGAATTGGTGCGTGGCGCCCTAGAACTTCCGCCGGAAGACTACGCGCTCGACGACCGCCTGCGTGAGATCCGCTACGGCGTCTGGGAGGGCTCGACGCTGGCCGAGATGCAGGCCGCCGACCCCGTGCTCTATGCCAAGCGGCTGACAGCGAAGTGGACGATGGCGCCGGAAGGCGGCGAGACCTATGCCGAGGTGCAGCACCGGATGCGCGACTGGTACGATTCCGTGCGCGCGGATACCGTCGCCGTGGCCCATGGCGGCACCGCGCGGGCGTTGATGGTGGCGCTCGGTATCGAGACGCCGGCCAGCGCCGCCGACCTCGTGATCGAGCAGGGCGCGGTCTACGTGTTCCGCGACGGGGGGCTTAAGAAGTATAGTTAGGGGCGGACCTATGAACGCCGTCATTCCGGGTCTGGTCCTTCGGACCATCCCGGAATGACGGTCTACGGGTTTGACCGCCGCGCGGCACCGCGTTACGACACACCATGTCCTTCAACACCTTCGGCCATCTGTTCCGGGTCACGACCTTCGGCGAAAGCCATGGGGTCGCGATCGGCTGTGTGGTCGACGGCTGTCCGCCGCTGATCCCGCTGACATCAGAGGACATCCAGCACGATCTCGACCGCCGCCGTCCGGGACAATCGCGCTTCACCACCCAGCGCCAGGAGCCGGACGCGGTAAAAATCCTCTCCGGCGTGATGCCCGATCCCGAGTCCGGCGCGCAGGTGACGACGGGAACGCCGATCGCGCTGTTGATCGAGAACACCGACCAGCGCTCCAAGGACTATTCCGAGATCAAGGACAAGTTTCGCCCCGGCCACGCCGACTTCACCTATGAGGCCAAATACGGCCTGCGCGACTATCGCGGCGGCGGACGCTCGTCGGCGCGCGAGACCGCAACCCGCGTCGCGGCCGGCGCCATCGCCCGAAAGATCCTGCCCGAGGTAAAAGTGCGCGGCGCGCTGGTGCAGATGGGCCCGCACAAGATCGATCGCGACAAGTGGGACTGGGACGAGATCGCGCGCAATCCATTCTTTTGTCCCGACAAGGACAAGTCCGCCTTCTTCGAGCAGTATCTGGACGGCATCCGCAAGAGCGGTTCCTCGATTGGCGCGGTCATCGAAGTGATCGCCGAAGGCGTGCCAGCAGGATGGGGCGCGCCGATCTACGCCAAGCTGGACGCCGACCTGGCGGCGGCCATGATGAGCATCAATGCGGTGAAAGGTGTCGAGATCGGCGCGGGCTTTGCTGCTGCCGAATTGTCGGGCGAGGAAAACGCCGACGAGATGCGCACCGGCAATAACGGCACGCGCTTCCTCTCGAACAATGCCGGCGGCGTGCTCGGCGGCATTTCGACCGGCCAGCCGGTTGTGGTGCGTTTTGCGGTGAAGCCGACCTCGTCGATCCTCTCGCCGCGCAAGACGGTCGACCGCGCCGGCGCCGACACCGACATCATGACCAAGGGCCGCCACGACCCCTGCGTCGGTATCCGCGCCGTGCCGGTCGGCGAGGCGATGATGGCTTGCGTGCTGGCCGATCATTTCCTGCGCCATCGCGGGCAGGTCGGCGGGTAAGGACCAGGCTTTCTCTCACTGCATGGCGTCTGCGATCTTTTCCGCCGCCATCAGGACCGGGAAATTGGTGTTGGCGCATGGCACCACCGGGAAGATCGAGGCGTCGACCACGCGCAATCCCTGCACGCCCTTAACGCGGCCTTGCGTGTCGACGACCGCCATCGGATCGTCCGCCCGGCCCATCCGGCATGAGCAGGAGGCGTGCCACACGCCGATCGCCGCCTTGCGCACGAAGGCTTCGAGCGCCTCGTCGTCGCGCATGACCTGCTCGAACGTAAAACCTTCGACGATGAAGTTATCGATCATGGCGTGACGCAACGCGGCCGGCCCGTCCATCAGCGTTGCGGCAATGGCGGTGAGGATCTTGTTCTTGGTGTTGACCACACCGATCTTGCGCACGCGGTCGGAATACGAGGCCGGGAATGGCTTGTCGGTGACGGCCTTGAGCGGCGCGCTCATCTGCAGCGCCGCCATCTTGCGAAAGCCGCTCATCAGGCGATCTAGATCGCGCCTGTCGGACAGCAGGTTGAACTGGACAATTGGTTCTGCGCGCGGGTCGGTTGAGGCGAGGTTCACCTGCCCGGTTTCCGAATAGGTCTTGTTGACGAAGGTGAGCAGCGAGGCGATCTGCTCGCCGACCGAATGCCACGCCGACTTGGTGAGGACGGCGACGAACATGTCGCCGGCCGGCGTTCCCGGAAGGCCCGAGGAGTAGCGCAGTCCCATCTGGATGTGGCGTCTGGTGTGCGCGTTCATGCGCGCAGCACGGCGGACAAAAGACGACAGCGCGATCGAGGGATGATCCATCAGACCCTGGCCGACGCCCGCAAGGCCCATCAGGACCGGAATGCCAATTTCCTTCAGGTGCCCGACCGGTCCGATACCAGCGCGCAACAGATGCGCCGGCGAATGGATCGCGCCACATGAAAGGATGACCTCGCGACCGCGAAACTCCTGTTCGCGGCCATCGACCAGCGCCTTCACGCCGACGCATTGCGTGCCCTCGAACAGCAGCTCCTTGACTTGCGTGTTGGTCGCTATCGTCAGGTTGCGCGCTTGCGTGTTTCGCGATCAAGATAGCCCATCGCAGCCGAGACACGCTGCTCGTCTTGATTGGAGTGCGTCACCGGAAAGTAGCCGTCGACGAACTCGCCGTTCTGGTCGGGCAGGAACGCATAGCCGGCGAGCTTGCAGGCCTCGCCCATCGCCTGCGAATGCCCTGTCCAATGCTGGTGCGGAATGCGGCGGACGGGGATACGGCCGTCTTTGCCGTGCAACGGCCCGTCGAAATCGAGATCGCGCTCGACCTTCTTGAAGTAGGGCAGCACGTCCTTCCAGTTCCAGCCCGTGGCGCCGCGGGCCTCCCACTCCGCGTAGTCGGTCGGCGCGCCGCGGTTGGCCATCTGGCCGTTGATGGAGGACCCGCCGCCCAGTACGCGCGCCTGCTCATACTTGCGGAGCGGCGGGCGGCTTTCATCGGGGTTGTTGTGGCTGACGATTTGGGTCGTGACCTTGAGTTCGGTCCAGTGGAAGCGCGGATCGAAATATGCCAGCCCCGAATAGCTGTCGCGGATCTCGGGCGGCTCGTTGCCGGGCGGCGTGTCCTGGCCTGCTTCGCAGAGCAGGACCTTGTTGGCGCTCCTGGCGGAGAGCCGGTGGGCCAAGACCGAGCCCGCCGATCCGCCGCCGACGATGATGATGTCGTGCACTGACGTTTCCTCTTGTTTTTGCATCGTAAAGCTAGCGCAGCTCCGTCGTCGGGTCACGCCGGGAGCGCGCTTGACCTTTCACGGAGTTGCGCGGCAAATACCGGCGTGATGAATATCGCAGAAGTGCAGAAGCTGACTGACTGGCTGATCGACGGCGGGCGAACCGCGACCAGCCCGAGCCGGTTCATGGCCGAGTGCTGCGAGCGAATGGTCGCGGCCGGCTTGCCGCTGTGGCGCGTCGGCGTCTTCGTTCGTACCCTGCATCCCGAAATCTATGGGCGCAGCTTTATCTGGAAGCCAGGCGCCGAGGTCGAGATCGGTTCGGTCGATTACAATATCCTGCAGTCACCGGATTTTCACACCAGCCCGCTGATCATCGTGTTCCAACAGGGGCTGGAAGTTCGAGCCCGGCCCGATGATCCCCAGAGCAGGCGTTTTCCAATCATCGACGACCTTCGCGCCGAAGGCGTTACCGATTATGTCGCGCTGCCGCTGCCCTTCATCGGCGGCACGGTGAACGCATCGAGCTGGACCACCAAACAGCCGGGCGGCTTCACGGAGGAACAGTTGGCGGCGCTGCGGAGCCTTGCAAAGCCACTGGCGCGGGTGGTCGAGATCCTTAGTTTGAACCGCATGGCCGCGAGTCTTCTGGACACCTATGTCGGCAACAGCGCCGGCGAGCGGATCATGGGTGGACAGATCCGCCGTGGTCATACCGAGACGATGAATGCAGCGATCTGGCTGTCCGATTTGCGCGGCTTCACGGCGCTGTCGGACCGGCTGCCGGCCGAGACCGTCGTCGACATTCTGAACCAGTATTTCGATTGCCAGGTCGCCGCGATAAAGAAGCATGGCGGCGACGTGTTGAAATACATGGGTGACGGGCTGCTCGCGGTGTTCCCGATCGACGAATACGTCGGCGACGAGAAACAGGTCTGCTCGCATGTGCTGGAGGCCGCCCACGAATCCCGCGCCAGCGTGGCCGAGCTGAATTACCCGATTGGCGACGCGGTCGAACGTTTTCGTTTCGGCCTCGCCCTGCATGTCGGACGCATTCTCTATGGCAATATCGGCGGCGGCAACCGGCTCGACTTCACCTGCATCGGGCCTGCGGTCAATCTCGCGGCGCGGCTCGAAAAGATCGCCAGCCAGCTCGGCCGCACCGTCGTCGCCTCCGAAGGCTTTGCCGGAATTTGCCGCGGCGGCTGGAGCGAGCTTGGCGAGTTTCCTGTCGCCGGCTTCTCCAAGGCCGCACGCGTTTACGGGCTGGCCGACGAGACTTCGGCAGCCTAGTCGCCGCGGATTTATCCCGGAAACACGGCACGTCCGGCATCGATTTCGCCGACAAGCCATTGATGGAACCCGCGGGAGATCAGCCATTCCAGCCGATCGCCGCTCCAGAACAGCCGCTTGCGCTCATGGGTCAGGTGCTTGAGGTCCCTTAGAAAGGTGCCGGTGCGCTGTGCATCGGCGACAAAGATCGGGTGCGTGCGCATTGCGCCAAACCAGTTCTTCACTGCCGGAAAGCGTTCGGAATCGATCGCCAGGCCGAACGTCCGTAGTGCAGCGAGGTTGGCAAACCAGGCGCACTCGACAACGCCGGGAGTTTGGAAGGGCCACGGTTTGGGCCGGGAGAGCAGCATGGTTTCGAGGCGCTCGAACAGCACGTCGATATCTTTCCTGGCTGCGTTCAGAAGGCCCGGCGGCGGCTCGTCTTCCCGTTCGGCCCAGTGCCAATACGAGCAATCCACCACGATTGGATCGAAACGCTGGTCGGCCAGCCGTTCGAATGCCCGGGCGACGACGCGCTCCTCGATCGCGGTCGGATAAAGCGGATACTGAGGGTAGCGCCAATCCAGATACTGCAGGATGTCGCCGGAATTGACGATGACGAGATCGCCGTCGGTCAGAACCGGGACTTCCAGCCTCGGATTCAGTTGTCGCAATTGCTCGCGGCGATCGGCCGTCAGCGCGTCGATCAGGTCGTAGTCCAGCTTCTTCAGCTCGAGGCCGATCGCCACCTTGCGGGCAAAGGTGCTGATCGGGCTGCCATATAGACAAATCGTCATGATGTTCTCCCGGCCGAACCCTGCAGCGGCGAACCAGTTGTTGCAATTTCTTTCTGATACGCAGAATAATTCCAATATTTGCATTAATCGAGAAACGCCATCGCCGGCAGTCGGAGAGAGGACGGCATGAGACGCGACAATTTCCCCAACCTGAACTCGCGGCAGCTTCGCGCGGTTCTGGCGGTGGCGGAGTATCGGAGCTTTGTCGCTGCGGCGAACGCGCTGAAGACTTCACAGCCGGCGCTGACGCGAGCGATCCAGCAGATCGAACTTGAGCTGGATGTCCCATTGTTCTCCCGCAGCACCCGCCAGGTGACGGTCACCGATGCCGGGCAGGAGTTCGTCTCGTTCGCCGAGCGCTGGCTCAACGATCTAAAGATCAGCGTCGAGAACATGCGGGAGCTGACCGGGCAGCCGCGCGGACAGATTGTCGTCGCGAGTGTTGTCTCGCTGGCGAACGCGGTTCTTCCGACGCTGATTGCGGATTACAGCCGGCGATTTCCACGGATCGAGATTCACCTGCGCGAAGGGCTGCACAGCGTGGTGAGGGACGAAGTGCGCAGCGGCCTGGCCGATTTCGGGATCGGCTATGTCGACGATGCCCCGAAATCGTTCATCGCCGAAGAACTCGGCATTGAGACCTTTCATCTCGTTCTGCCGAGGAACAGCGGGCTGGCGCGGCGCCGGAAGATCGAGTTGCAGGCGTTGGCGGACGCTCCCCTGGTTTCGTTCCCGGCGGAGTCGCGAACCCGCCGCATCCTGGACGACGCGGCGGCGGCTGCCGGGCTGTCCCTCCGGTATCTGATGACGACGAACAGGCTGCCGACGCTTCACGGCCTGGTTCGCAATGGCGTGGGCCTCGCCGTCGTCCCCGCCAGCGAACGTCCGCCCTTGGATGACCCGAACTTGATCTCGCGGCCCTTGATCGGCCGGCGGCTCGCTTGTCCGATCGGCATCATGCGCTTGCAGGAGCGGGAGCTGTCGCCGCCTGCAGCGGAATTTCTGGCGGTGGTTCGCCGATGGCTGCGTGCCGCCCGGCGCAACACTGGCAGAAAACAGCTTGCGCAGACCGGGCTGGCTATTCCTCCGGCTCGGTGGTGAACAAGAGCGGATAGCCCTTGGCGCGGCCGGCGTCGGTGGCGCGCGTCGCCTTGGTCTCGGCAACGTCCTTGGTGAACACGGCGACCACGCAGACGCCGCGGCGGTGCGCGGTTATCATCACCTTGTGGGCCTGGTCCTCGGTCATGCGGAATTCGGCCTTCAGCACCGTGACGACGAATTCACGCGGCGTGTAGTCGTCATTGATCAGGATGACCTTGTGCAGGCGCGGCCGTTCGACCTTGGTTTTGACCTTGGTTTTTGGCGTGACGACGGTATCTGCCATTTGTAGTCCCGAAGCGAAGGAAATCCGACGAGCCCGCCGCGTTCAGTTGGCGCGGCAGTCCGCCAGGCGCTGCGCCAAGGTCTGATCGCCGCGGCTGACGGCCGTCTCGATCAGTTTACAGGCTCCAGGCCGGTCCTGAAACCGGGGGGGCCGAGTGTTTCAGCTCGATCAGGGCGGCCATCGCGCCGGCTCGGACAGGCCAATCGCTGCGCGGAACCGGCCGAGCAGGCTGCTGTGGACGAAGCCTGATCCTAACCCGAATGTGAAGGACAAATGATTTCAGCGCTTTGCGTCGGCCATTTTGCATGTCACCATCACTGACGTTCGACGGGAGGGCCGCAATGCGCTGGTATGTCTCGATCGGGGTCGTGCTTGTAGCCGGCATGCTCGCTGGCGGCGACGTGGCAGGTGTTGCCGCGCCGAACCCAACGAACCGGGCGGGCGCCGCTGCCCGCCAACTGGCCGACAAGGACGCCAATCCCACCGTCGACCTCGAACTCGTCCTCGCCGTCGACGTCTCCTATTCGATGGACATGGATGAACTGGCGCTGCAGCGGGAGGGCTACGCGCAGGCGATCGTCTCCAAGGAGTTTTTGCAGGCGCTCAAGAGCGGGCCGAACGGCAGGATCGCGATCACCTATTTCGAGTGGGCGGCATCAACCGACCAGAAGATCATCATCCCCTGGCGCGTGATCGATGGACCCGAGACGGCCGATGCCGTCGCCAACGAGATCGTCAAGACCCCGATCCGCCGGGCATCGCGCACTTCGATTTCGGGTGCGATCAACTTCGCCATGCCGCTGTTCGACGAGAGCCCGCACCGCGGTTTGCGGCGGGTGATCGATATCTCGGGCGATGGCCCGAACAACAACGGCGCGCCGGTCCTCATCGCGCGCGATGCCGCGTTGGAAAAGGGCATCGTCATCAATGGCCTGCCAATCATGGTGAAGGAGCCGTCTTACTCCACCATGGATATCGACAATCTCGATTTGTATTACGAGGACTGCGTCATCGGCGGCCCCGGCTCGTTCGTGGTGACCATCAAGGACCGCGACAAGTTCAAGGAAGCCATCCGCACCAAGCTGCTGCTCGAGATCGCCGGCCGCACGCCCGAACGCCCGGTAGTGCCTGCAGCGGGCAGGGAGCCGCGCGTCAATTGCATGATAGGCGAGAAGATCTGGCAGGACAGGTGGGGGAGGTAGCTGTTCACGCTCCCCTCCAGAGGAGGGTGAAGAAAGGGGTGCTTACCTCTTGAACCGCGCCACCAATTCCACATGCGGCGTATGGCGGAACTGGTCGACGGGTGTGACGCCCTCGATCTTAAAGCCGCCGTCGATCAAGATCTTCGCATCGCGCGCGAACGTCGTGACGTTGCACGATACCGCAACCGCCGTCGGCACCTTGCTTGCTGCAATCTGGGTCACCTGCGCTTGCGCGCCCTGCCGCGGAGGATCGAACACGACGGTGTCGTAGTCGCGCAGTTCCTGCGGCATCAGCGGGCGTCGGAACAGGTCGCGCGGCTCGGCCTTGACCGGCTTCAGCCCTGAGGTGGACGTCGCGGCTTTCTGCAAGGCTGCTACCGCGCCGGTGTCGCTGTCGAAAGCGGTTACACGCGACTTCGCCGCAAGCCGCAGCGCGAAGGGGCCGACGCCGCAGAACAGGTCGGCGACATGTTTGGCGCGCTTGCAATGCTCGAAGACGAGCGCAGCCAGCGCCTCCTCGCCCGCCACCGTGGCCTGCAGGAACGAGCCGGGCGGCAGCGTGACCTGCGCCGCGCCAATAGAGATTACGGGCGGCGTTCGCATCAGCACCAGTTCGCCATGGCGCGTCAGCCGCGCCAGCCGGTGTTGTTCGGCGATGCGCGACAGCCGCGCGATCATGGCTGAAGATACCGGCCCGGAGCCGCGCACATCGACGTCGAGGCCGCTATTGGTCGCGGTGATCTGGATGTCGAGTGGCTTGCCTATCGCGATCAACAGCTCGGCGATGGCCCAGGCGGCCTCGATTGCGCCACTCAATTGGGGATCGAGGATCGGGCAGCGGTCGATCGGAATGATGTCGTGCGAACCGGCCGCTGCATAGCCGACCTTGAGCACGCCATGCGTTCCGATTCGGCCGTGCAGGGTGATGCGCCGTCGGCCCGCGCCATGGGCATCGACTAAGGCTGCGACGTCGCAATCGATTCCTGCCTGCGAAAGCGTCGTCACCACGAACTCGCGCTTCCAGGCGCGATAGGGTTCGGCGTCCCAGTGCTGGATCGCACAGCCGCCGCAGACGCCGAAATGCGGACAGAACGGTGCGACGCGCTCGACGCTCGCTGTCTCGACCTTGAGCAATTGCCGGCGGTCGGGATGGTGGCCGGGAACCGGACCGGCCTCTATTGTTTCGCCGCCGAGCGCGTACGGCACATAGATGTTGCCGCCGCCTGATATGGCGACGCCGTCGCCCTGATGGCCGACATGGTCGATGACGAGGCGTTCGCTCTCAGCCACGGCGCGCGCCCATGAAGAACTCGATATTGCCGTCGCCGCCTTTGATCGACGACGGAAACACCTGGATATCGGTGCAGCCGAGCGAGGCGGCGAACGCCGAGATGTCGTCGCAGATCGCCTGATGCACCATCGCGTTGCGGATGATGCCGTGCTTGGAGTGCTTTCGTTCCGCCTCGAACTGCGGCTTGATCAACGCCAGGAGCTGCGTTGGCGCTGCCGCAAGCTCCAGCGCCACCGGCAGCACCGCCTTCAAGGAAATGAAGCTGACGTCGATCACGACGACATCCGGCCGGGCGGGCAGGCGCTTGCCCTCGAACTGGCGAATGTCGGTTTCTTCCATCGACACGACTTTGGGATGGCTCTGCAGCGAGGGATGCAACTGGCCGCGCCCGACATCTATCGCGAAGACGAGGCTGGCGCCGTTTTGCAGCAGCACTTCGGTAAAGCCGCCGGTGGAGGCGCCGACGTCGAGGCAGACATGGTCCTCGATCTCGATCGGGTACTGCTCCAGCGCGCCGGCGAGCTTGACGCCGCCGCGCGAGACGTAAGGATGCGCGGGCTGGGCGGACAATTCGGCATTGGCGGCGATCATCTCCGACGCCTTCAACACGGGCCTGCCGTCGGCCGTCACGCCACCGGCGTCGATCGCAGCGCGTGCGCGGGCGCGGCTTTCGAACAGGCCGCGCTCGACCAGCAGCACGTCCACGCGCGTGCGGGGAGAGGTTTTGCTGTCGCTCTTGTCAGCCAAGTTCAGTCCGATTTGCCGGTAGCGCGATCCGCCGCCACAGCGACGCAGGCCTCGAACGAGGTGAGATCGTGCCAGATATCTTGCGGCCGCTGCCGCGGCGTCACCAGTCTAGCACCATGCAGATCGAGCGTGTGGATCATCATGAGATTGTCGGGCAGGCCGAAATCTTCCACCGCCAGCCCGTCGCCGTCGATCAGGTGGCCGGTGGCGGATTTGGTCACATCGTAGTTCCGCTTTACCCGCTCGACATAAACCGCGGGGTCGTTGCTATAGGCCAGGCACAGCTTACCGCGACCGGCCATGTAGCCGAGTTCATAGACGGTGCCGGCGTCGGCACTGGGGCCGCGAAACGGCGTAAGATTGGCAATGATCGCGTCCGCCGCATCCATCATTGCTTCGTTGCCCTTGAAAATGGCGAGCGAGGCGTCAGCTGCTGCAAGATCGACCGTATTGTCGAGGGGGTAGAGGCCGCTCACGCCATGGCGGTCGCAGATCGCGACCTTGCGGCGCCCGATCTCGATGGCGTCCGGCAGGAACACATCGGGACCTGCCAGATAGATCTTCATGGGTTTACCTGCGAAAGAGCCAGACCTTCAGTTCTGATCAGGGCAGAACCGAAGGGGCTGTGCCTCAGGCGAGCTTGACCGTCTCGGTCTTGTAGTCCTTGCCGAGCGCGTCGAACACCTTGGCGACGATGCCCTTGGCGTCGAGGCCGGCGTGGGCATACATCGCGTTCGGCGAGTCGTGGTCGATGAACTCGTCGGGCAGGATCATCGCACGCATCCTTAGGCCGCCGTCGAGCATGCCGTGGTCGGACAGCGTCTGCATGACATGCGAGCCGAAGCCGCCGATCGCGCCTTCCTCGATGGTGAGCAGCACCTCGTGGTCGCGCGCCAGTTTCAGCACCAGATCGACGTCGAGCGGCTTCATGAAGCGGGCGTCGGCGATGGTGGTGGACAGGCCGTGGGCGGCGAGTTCGTCGGCAGCCTTTTCGCACTCGGCCATTCGCGTGCCGAACGAGAGCAGGGCGACCTTGCTACCCTGGCGGACGATGCGGCCCTTGCCGATCTCGAGGGGGATGCCGACCTCGGGCATCTCGACGCCGCGGCCTTCGCCGCGCGGATAACGCACCGCGCTCGGGCGGTCGTTGATCGCGACTTGCGTGGCGACCATGTGCACCAGTTCGGCTTCGTCGGACGCCGCCATGATGACGAAGTTCGGCAGGCAGCCGAGATAGGCGTTGTCGAACGAACCGGCATGGGTGGCGCCGTCGGCGCCGACCAGGCCGGCGCGGTCGATCGCGAAGCGGACCGGCAGGCTCTGGATCGCAACGTCATGGACCACCTGGTCATAGCCGCGCTGCAGGAAGGTCGAGTAGATCGCGCAGAACGGCTTGTAGCCTTCGGTGGCAAGCCCCGCCGCAAACGTCACCGCATGCTGCTCGGCAATGCCGACGTCGAAGGTGCGCTCCGGAAATGACTTGTTGAAGATGTCGACGCCGGTACCCGACGGCATCGCGGCGGTGATGGCGACGATCTTGTCGTCCTTCTCGGCTTCCTTGACCAGGCTCTGGCCGAACACGTTCTGGTAGGCCGGCGCATTCGGCTTGGCCTTGGCCTGCGCGCCGGTGGCGACGTCGAACTTGACCACGGCGTGATACTTGTCGGCGGAGGCTTCCGCGGGGGCGTAGCCCTTGCCCTTTTGGGTCACGACGTGAACCAGGATCGGGCCGGTTTCCATGTCGCGGACGTTCTTCAAAACGGGCAGCAGATGGTCGAGGTTATGGCCGTCGATCGGGCCGACGTAATAGAAGCCGAGCTCCTCGAACAGCGTGCCGCCGTCCATCATGAAGCCGCGGGAATATTCCTCGACGCGGTTGGCGCGGTTGGCCAGGATCTTGGGCAGACGCTTGTTGATCTGCTTGGCCGCCTCGCGCAGCGAGCGGTAGGTCTTGCCGGAATAGAGCCGCGACAGGTACGCGCTCATCGCGCCGACCGGCGGCGCAATCGACATGTCGTTGTCGTTGAGAATGACGATCAGGCGCGAATTCATTGCGCCCGCATTGTTCATAGCCTCATAGGCCATGCCGGCCGACATCGCGCCATCGCCGATCACGGCAATGACGTTGTTCTTGCCACCGGCGAGGTCGCGCGCCACGGCCATGCCGAGGCCGGCCGAGATCGAGGTCGAGGAATGCGCCGCGCCGAACGGGTCGTAGTCGCTCTCGCTGCGCTTGGTGAAGCCGGAAAGGCCGCCGCCGGTGCGCAGCGTGCGGATGCGGTCGCGGCGGCCGGTCAGGATCTTGTGCGGGTAGGCCTGGTGGCCGACGTCCCAGATCAGGCGGTCGCGCGGCGTGTCGAAGATGTAGTGGATCGCGGTGGTCAGTTCGACGACGCCGAGGCCGGCGCCGAAGTGGCCGCCGGTCACCGAGACGGCGTCGATGGTTTCCTGGCGGAGTTCGTCCGCGACCTGCCGCACCTGCTCGATCTTGAGCTTGCGAAGATCGTCGGGCGTTCGGATGGTATCGAGAAGCGGCGTTTTACTATATGTGGTCACTGCGATATTCCAATTTTGCATGTCGGGATAAAGGCCCGACGCGAGACGGGAAGCGCGTTAACCGCGCCGCGAAAATCCGGGCCCGCCTGCCAGTCCGGCAGGCCGGTACCTGATTTGAAAGCCTAGATGCACTCCGGTTTAAACCATGTGATATGCATCACTTAGTCGCTTCTAACCCTTCCCGGTTCAGTTTCTTTAGCTATTTGAGGTGCTTGCAGCCGTGGAAAGTTACCCAGCAGGCTGCCTTCCCCGGCGCATAGAACCGCAAGCTTTACACCAAAGCCGCCGCCAAAGCCAACCCGGAGGGTCGATTCGGTTCCGGGGCGCAGGACCGAAAAATTTCGATTTTTCAACCGCTGCGGCGGGCGGTTGGTTCCAATTTGCTCAAATCGGCGGCACTTGTGGCCGCGGCGGTGACCGCTTCGATCCTCTTCCAGGCCCGATCGCGCGCTCCGGAATCGCCGGTGGCGACATCAAGCGCAGCGTCGGGGACGGCCATGCGCGCGCTGAGCGGGACCGGCCCGCAGACGATCATGAAAAAGTCGTAGGCGTTGGGCCGTTCGTTGGCCATTACGAACTGGAAATGCACGCGGAAGAACTGCCAGCGGAATTTCTCGTAGTGCTCGGGCCGGATGATGTCACGGAAGCGGACCGGCACGATCTTGGGGTTGCGCCGCGCGGCGCCTGCGTCGATGCCGTGGCTCGTGATCGGGTCGAACTGGTAGAAGTTCATCACGTCCTTGCGGGCCTGGCAGTCGATCCAGTCGACCGACGGCTCGACCGCCAGCATCCGCAGATGCTCGCGAAATTCTTTCGATACGGCGTGATAGCCGACGATCGGGAAATTGCCGCCGATCGTCAGCAGCACGATCCGCGGCCCGTGACGGCCGAGCGCGGGATCGAGCTTGAGCGCACGCGCCAGCATTTCCGTCGACAGGAACGACCCGGAACTATGGCCGACGATGACGATCTCGTCGGCGTCGGTGCTCTTGGCGACATTGACCAGATGCTGCGCAAAACGGTCGATGCGCTGGTCCCATTCCGGGCGCTCGCGGTGCGAGAACTCCCAAGTCCAGATCGTGTCGCACAGGAGATAAAGCACGTAGGTGGCATTCTCGGTGTATTTCAGCACCGTGCCGAGCAGGGCAACGAAGAGGGCGGCCGCGATGGCGATACTGAATGCGTCGGGAATGCCGATGGCGTTCAGGCCTTTCTCGAACACGAAGGCGATCGCCGCAGCACACGCGGCTTCCAGCAACAGCATCAGGTGCGGATAGGTGATGAAAGTTGCAAAACGCCAGTTTGCCTTGCCGAAGCGGGCGATGGTGCCGGCGAAGAGGAGACGCCAGTAGATCCAGACCGCGCTGAACACCGTGCGCCAGATCGGCGACGCCAGGTCTTGCTGGATGAAATCCTCGAACCGGAGGAAGTCGTAGGACGTGCGTGTCTGCCAGTCGGAGGCTGTGGTATCGATGGTCCAGGACGCGATCTCGTCGTCGGACGCCACCTTTGGCCGGCCGATGGTGGCCTGGAGCTGATAAAGCCGGCCGAACTTGCGCAGCTCGGTCCGGAACATGCGGTAATATTGCGCCAGCCCGCGCGGATCGTAGCCCTGAATATAGATGATATGGCGGTGCTCGACGCGCACGTACTGTCCCCAAATGTCGGCGGACTATATCAGGCTGTGCGGGAGGCAAGGAACTAATTCGGCTGGTCCGCCTCCCACGGCCCGGGAGGGCGGAATTTGCCCAATATTCCCGATTGTTGCGCGAACCCCGAAAGACCGGACGGCAGGTTTACTGCACGTCGAGCGGCTCGGTCCCCGTGACCTGGCCGTTCGCATCGGTCGTGATCTTGTCGACGCGGGCCTCTGCCTGCCGCAGCAATTCTTCGCAGCGGCGCTTGAGCGCCTCGCCACGTTCGTAGATCGCGACCGATTCCTCCAGCGGCACCTTGCCGTCCTCGAGCCGTTTCACGATCGATTCAAGCTCCTCGATCGCCCGCTCGAAGGAGAGTTTTTTGACGTCCATCTGGTTATTTTCGGCCATACCTAGTTCCCGAATGCGCACCATTGAGGCGCGGAATCAAAGTGTAGCGTTTTTCGAGCCACGTGGGCACCAGCTTCGCGTGAAGAAAACGCGTCGAAACAAGGGCTTTTGAGGGCCTATTGTGGCGGAGATTTACGCGCCCATCAGCGCCGTGACATGCGCCGCCACCGACTCTTTCAGCCCCTGCAGGTCGTAGCCGCCCTCCAGCACCGAGACAACCCGCCCGCCGGCGCTATGGTCCGCCACATCCATCAGCTTGCGGGTGACCCAGCCGAAATCGTCCGCCTTCAGGTTGAGCGAGGCCAGCGGATCGCGGTAGTGCGCGTCGAAGCCGGCGGAGATGATGATCAGTTCCGGCGAGAACTTCTGCAATTGCGGCAGGATCAGGTTTTCGAACGCGGCGCGGAATTTTGCGCTGCCGTCTTCGGAAGCC
Source organism: Bradyrhizobium sp. AZCC 1578 (assembly GCF_036924675.1). Taxonomy (NCBI): domain Bacteria; kingdom Pseudomonadati; phylum Pseudomonadota; class Alphaproteobacteria; order Hyphomicrobiales; family Nitrobacteraceae; genus Bradyrhizobium; species Bradyrhizobium sp. AZCC 1578. The sequence goes on along the minus strand of NZ_JAZHRZ010000001.1, from coordinate 1,949,546 downwards.
AGCGGCGCATTTACGATGGTGTCATGCTCGCCGCGCTCGCCGCTGGCGCCGGTGCCGGGAAACAGCGGCATCTGGTGCGTCGAGCAATACATCACGGTCGGATCGTGCCAGAAGATGTCCTGCGTGCCGTTGCCGTGATGGACGTCGAAATCGACGATCGCGGCGCGGCCGATGCCGTATTTGCGCTGGGCGTGACGTGCGGCGATGGCGACATTGTCGAAGAAGCAGAAGCCCATCGGCTTCGAGACCTCGGCATGATGGCCGGGCGGGCGCACCGCGACGAAGGCGTTCTGGTGGGTTCCGGACATCACTGCATCCGTCGCAGCCACCGCACCGCCGACGCCGCGCATCACCGCTTCCCAGGTGCCCGGCGACATCGAGGTATCGCCGTCGATATAGATCATCCCGCTTTGAGGGGCGATGTGGCGGAGTTCGCCGATATAATGTTCGCCATGGCAAAGCGTGACGGAATCAAGATCGCCCTCCGGCGCATCGCCGCGCGAGAGCGGCTTGAAACGCTCTTCCCCCAGCACCTCGGCGACCGCGCGCAGCCGGTCGGGGCGCTCGGGATGCCCCGGAGGCGTAACATGGTCGAGACAGGCGGTATGGGTCAGAAGCAGCGTCATGCAAAAATCCTGGCGTATAAGGAACGCGCCGGTAAGGAGCGGCTAATCTAGGCTCTTAAGAGCCGCTCGGAAAGGCCTCCGGCCTTTCGGCTCAGTTGATCCTGGTGATGCGATCGGCAGCGGTCGGGCTGACCGGGCTGCTGGCCTTGAAATAGGCGTATAGCGCGTCGACGTCGTAGATGCCGACCTGCGGCGCGGTTCCTTGCGTGAGCACGGTGAAACCGTCGCCGCCGACGAAAAGGAAATTGTTGACGGTGACGCGATAGCTCGCGGCCGGATCGACCGGCTGCCCGTTCAGCAACATCCGCTCGGGCAGCACGCGTTCACCGTCAGGCTTGGTCGCGTCCCACGCATAGGCAAATCCCTTCGACACCTGCAGGATCCGCGGGCGCTTCGGATCGAGCCATTGCTGCTCCAGCATGTCCTTGATCTGCTTGCCCGTCAGCGTCAGCGTCACCAGTTGATTGCGGAACGGCTGGCTAGCGAACACGTCGCCATAGGTCACCGCGCCATCTTCCTTGCGTGTTACGTCGGCGCGCACGCCGCCGGGATTGGTGAACGCGATGACCGCGCCGCCTTTCGTCTCGCTGCTGGTCGCGGCGAGTTGCGCATCGGCGACGATGTCGCCGAGCGGGCTCTCGCCGGCGGCATTGGGCACGCGCGACAGCGTTGCCGTCACCGAGCCCGCCGGACGGTTGGCGATCGGCGCGGCCAGCCTGTCGTAGGATTCGATCAGCGCGGTCTGTTGCGCGTCCTTCGCCAGCGTTGCGGTGCGGACGATGGTGTTGTCGGCCTTGGCGCTGATGACGTCGCGCGTCACGGGATCGAGCTTGAGATCGATCGCAGTGACGAGCGTGCCGTATTTGTCGCCGGAGGTAACGAGCCGGCCGTCGATCTCGCAGACATAGGCGCGATGAGTATGGCCGGAGACCACGACATCCACCGCCTTGTCGAATTTTTTCACGATATCGACGATCGGCCCCGAAACGCCGGGGCAGTCGTTGTAATCGCCGGTCGGCAATCCGCCTTCGTGGATCAGGACGACGATCGCCTCGGCGCCGCGCGCCTTCAGTTCCGGGATCAGCGCATTCACCGTATCAGCCTCGTCGCGGAATTCCAGGTCGGCAACGCCAACAGGTGCAACGAGGCCAGGGGTGCCCTTCAAGGTCAGGCCGATGAAGGCGACCGGGATGCCGTCGAACGCGCGGATTTCGTAAGAAGGAAACACCGTCTTGCCGCTGCTCTTCTCGATCGTGCTGGCGGCGAGATAGCGAAATTTCGCGCCCGTAAACGGATGCGGCCCCTGGCATTTGTCGACCGGATGGCAGCCGCCATTCTGCATGCGCAAGAGTTCGTCCTTGCCCTCGTCGAACTCGTGATTGCCGACGGAGGAAAGCGCCAGCCCCATCATCGACAGCGCTTCGATCGTCGGCTCGTCATGGAACATCGCCGACAGGAATGGGCTGGCGCCGATCAGGTCGCCGGCCGCAACGAAGATCGAGTTCTTGCGCCCGTCGCGAAGCTGACTCACCAGCGTCGCCATATGCTCTGCGCCGCCGGCGGCGACGGTGATCTTCTTCGTCCTGTCTTCGGGATCGGCGATCGTGATTCCGCCCGGCGACGGACGAAGGTGGCCGTGAAAATCGTTGATCGCGAGGATGCGCAGGTCCACCGGCGCGGTGGTTTGGGCGCCTGATAGCGTCGCAGGCGCAAGCAAGATCAACAATGCAAGGATGGGACGGAGGAGATTTCTCATGGCACTGACATTAGTGGGTAGCTTGACTTTTTGGCTCGCAATGACGGTGGCCACATCCTACATGATCCAGCAAGAGGCCAAACTGTCCCGCCCACCGAAGTGACTACGAGGACAACGCAATGCAGCTAGGCGGAATTCATCACCTGACCGCGATCTCGGCGAAGCCGCGGGAGAATTTGGCGTTTTACAGCGGCCTGCTCGGCATGCGGCTGGTGAAGAAGACCGTCAACCAGGACGACGTCAGCGCCTATCACCTGTTCTATGCCGACGGCAAAGCCAATCCCGGCACTGATCTCACCTTCTTCGATTTTCCCGCGGCGCCCGAACGTCGCGGAACCAATTCGATCTCGCGCACCGGCCTGCGCGTCGCCGGCGAGAAGACCCTCGGTTACTGGCGGGATCGCCTCAAGAAGGCGGGCGCAGCGGCCCGCGATATCATCGAAGTCGACGGCCGCCTGACGCTGCCGTTCGAGGACGGCGAGGGGCAGCGGCTGGTGCTGGTCGACGATGGCGGTGTGGGGCCGGCCTCGCCATGGGAGCGCAGCCCAGTGCCCGTCGAGCACCAGATCCGCGGGCTCGGTCCGATCGTGCTGACCGTGCACGAGCTGTCGCGCATCGCCTTCGTACTGACCGAGGTCATGAACATGCGCCGCGTGCGCGAGTATGCCGCCCACGGCGCGGAGATTCATGTGTTCGAAATGGGCGAGGCAAAGGGACAGAGTAGCCCCGCCGCCGAATTGCACGTGATCGAAGCCAAGGGTTTAGCCGTCGCGCAGCAGGGCGCCGGCGGCGTGCACCATGTCGCATTCCGCACGCCGGACGAGGCGCAGTACCACGCCTGGACCCAGCGCCTGAACCAGTTTCGCATCCCCAACAGCGGCGAGATCGACCGCTTCTATTTCCGCAGCCTCTATTTCCGCGAGCCCAACGGCATCCTGTTCGAGATCGCGACGGATGGCCCCGGTTTTGCGACCGACGAGCCGATGGAAACGCTCGGCGAAAGGCTGGCACTGCCGCCGTTTCTCGAGCCGCGAAGAGCCGCGATCGAGGCGGGGCTGAAGCCGATTTCGTAGTTTCGTGGGATGGGTAGAGCGACTTGTCCGCTGTAGCTCAACGAGCGAAGGCGGAAGCGAGACCCATCAACCCGTGTCCGCCTATATGTGTATATCCTCGATCCATACACATCACATCGAGACTGGTCATGCGCACCAATATCGAAATCGACGACGCGCTGATGGCGGAAGCGCAGAAGGCTTCCGGACACCAAACCAAGAAGCAGACGGTAGAACATGCGCTGCGCCTGATGATCAAGCTGCGCGGGCAGCAGGACGTCGATACGGCTTTTGGCAAGTATTGCTGGCGCGGCAACCTCGCCCGTAGTCGCAAGGGACGAGCGGCCGGGTGAACGCTGCCGACGGCAGCGTCTGGATCGTCTTCCTCAACGGTCGCGATGCGCCGCATGTCCGGCGATTGCGCGCGCTGCTCGGCATGGAAGAGATCGTTGTCGGCGACTTGATGCTTTGCGAAGTGCTGCAGGGTCTCGACAGCGAGCGCGCGGCCCGGGAGGTCGAGACTCTGCTGCGCCGCTCCATGCGTGAACGCCGCCAGCGAACGGGCACGATGGAAGGCAGCAGTGCGTAGGATACGTAGAGCGCAGCGAAACCCATCACAACCCAGCGGTCAGTTAAGTGTATCGCTTCGCTCCACCCGTCTACGAGCCAGTTGATTCGAAGGCTTGCCACGATCGCGTCAGGCGTCCATTGTTGCGGGTGTTCACCGTGTAGTTGCAGGAAAGCCGCCTTGTTTCGTAAGCTTCAGCCCTTCGTACTTCTGGCGTTTTTGACGCTGTCACAGGCCGCCTGCGCCGGCGATCTCGTCGTCGACGGCGTCCCGCTTCCGTCTGGCGCAACTGTTGCGACGACGACGACAGGGAGTGCATTCCAGCAATGGAGCGGTGTTTGGGTTGGCGTGTGGCTCGGAAGCCCCAAACATATCCTGCTCGTTGAATCCATCGGCGAGGACGGCGCCGCGCGCGTTGTGTATGCGATTGGCGATAATCTCCGCGCCGGACGCCAGCGGAGGTGGTTACGCCTTGAGGGGGTTGCATCAGGGCGCACGCTCAAGGTGACGGGTAAGGGGTTTTCCGCAACTTACGAGATGACCGAGGACGGCGGTCTCAAGGCCCGCTTCGAAGGCGGCGACAGCGTCATCGGTGCGACGATGGCCAGGGCCGATTTTGCCTCTCTGATCCGGCCGGATGCCATCATCGCGTGGACGCGTGGCAAATCCGAATTCTTGCAAATCGATCTGGTCGAAGACGGTAAACCCGTGCGTCTTGAGGTGGTGGTTTTTCGTCCCTCCGGTGTGGGACCCTTTCCACTTGCCGTGATAAATCACGGCTCGACCGGGAGGGGTACCAACCCAGCCCTGTTCGCTGAAACCTGGCTCGTCACCGACCTTGCTGATTTTCTGAATGACCGCGGATGGATCGTCGCATTTCCGCAGCGTCGAGGCCGTGGCCAATCCGACGGGCTCTACGACGAAGGCTTGGCCGAGAACCGTATGCGCGGATACACCGGCGACATCTACACAACATTTCGTGGCGCGGATCGTGCATTGAGCGACATCGATGCTGCGATTACCGCGGCTTCGCCGACGGCAAGACGTTGCCCCGACACCGGTGCTCGTCGGTGGAAATTCGCGCGGAGGCGTGTTGTCGGTGGCCTATGCCGGGCTACATCCAGAGCAAGTCGTCGGCGTCATCAATTTTGTCGGCGGCTGGCTCAGTGAGAGTTGTTCGACCGGAAGCATCGTGAACCGCCTGCTTTTCGAGCGAGGTGCGTCTTACCGACGACCAACGATCTGGCTCTACGGTCAACACGACTCGAATTATTCCCTTGCTCACAGTCGAGAAAATTTTGCAGCTTTTGAAAAAGCTGGCGGCCAGGGCAAATTCCTGGAGTTTGACATGCCGGTCGGCCAGGGCCACTTCGTGGTTGGACGTCCGAACCTTTGGTCAGCCCCGCTCGACAGCTATTTGAGTTCGCTCGGCACGGCGGCGAAAAACTAGGACGTGCACTGCCTTTCGACCCAACGGTTTCAGTCTATCCCGGCCGTTGCTCGCAAAAACTAATTTCCCCAGCTAAATCAACGTGATTTGCCCCGTCCAGTCCCTTCCGAAAAAACAATTTCCTTTTCGATCACCCCAAATCAGCACTAAAAATCTCGCCGTCTCATCCCTCACGAGGGGCGGATCGCGATCGTCACGGACGCGGGGTGGGATGCGGTGGACGCAACAGCGTCAGGCGCGAGAAGTTGTTCGCAGGGCGGTTATCCGTGAGCGGACACGGCGCGCAAGACGTACGGCGCTGAAGCGTACGGCAAAACCGTGTGGTCCTGACACCCGTGGCTGGTGCCAAGCTGCCGGTGGCGAATTTGATCCAACCGGATCGATTTGGCCATCAAGCCGGCAGTGATGGAGGCAAGAGGAATTCGTCTCCAGGGAGAGCGCGGCATAAGCCGTCAAACCATTGCGCAGGGAATGCCGGAGTGCTCCGGCTGTACCTGTATGCTCGTGTGCGCATCTCACTCCATCTCTTGCACACGAGACCGCGGGTGCAGCAAGCACCCGGCATTCCCTGCTCCCTCTGTTCTGAGGGAAAAGGTCCATGCAAACCTCGGGCGCTAGCCGCGCCGCGAGAAGGCGAGATCATGCTTACGAACGTTGACGCAAACAAGTTCGTTATCAGGCAAAGAGCCGCGCCAGCGTGAGGCAGCCTGCGGCGCCTCAGGCTTCGTTCTTCGGAACGTACTTTCCGAGCACGCACTTGTATCGTTGCAATCGCCATTCGCGATACGGCCCCTTGGCGAGCCAGTCGGCGATTCCAATCTGCGCGTTGACCGCGCAGGCGCTCATGGTGATGCCGGACTGGTCACTGGTGGTGACGATTTTTTCGAGACAGAGCTGGCTGTTGCAGAGAACGGCGACGAGAGTAACGAGCATGGGTGACCTTCGTTGCTGAATACCCGGTTCGCTCACGCCATGCAGGGTTCGTGCCAGCAGGGTGCGCGCCCGGCCTTTAAGGAAATCGGCCCGTAAAACTACGCACTGCAAAGCCGCGCCGTTTTCGGCGCGGGACGATCTAGTCGAACGCTCAAGGGAAACAATTGCGGTGAAAGTAGAATCCGGGCGTGGGCGATTCGCAAAGCGTAGAACTACGGTCTCGGCGGCGGACTAGCCCGACTGTCATTATGCAGCAACAGTTATGCATGGCGTCGTTCGTAACGTAATGACGCTCAGCCGCATGGAAGATTTGGATTGTCCGACTGATTTTCTTCTCGACAACATTTCGGACTCAATCCTGACATCGCGCCATGTTCGCCTCGCGCGCAATGTGTGAAGCGGTTTCGCACGACGAGCAGGATGAGACATTCGTGCAACAACCGGCGTCCTAAATTCCGGAGGGCGAATCGTTGAGCAGCTACGGCCCGCTCATGGAGATATAATCGCATCGACGAATCCAGAAGGAGTTTTCGATGTCGAAGTTTGCGATTGGCGAGCAAGTCGAAAACGTTGCCAATGATCACGAGTCAGGGACAGTTGTCGCCGTGGTTCCGGGGGCTCCATGACAGGCCGTGCAACCACGCGAGCGATCTCCGCGACCGAACTGACGGACGGCGACAATGATGCTGCGCGCATCAGGCATCAGCTTGATGCCTGGGCCAACGCCTCACCTCGCGCCCCCAGATTGGTGGCGACACCGGCGGAAGAGTTCAGCACTGAACCGTCCGGCAAGACGCCCCCAGCAGCAAAGAAACGTGGCCGCGCCGCTTCAGCGGCAGGGCGTGCCAAGACCGGCAGGGCGACTAAGGCCAAGGCAACGGAAGACCAGGCAACGGAAGACAAGGCTACTGAGATCAGTAGCGAGCCGGAGGTGCCCAACGCACCGCTTGAGCCACCGCCGGTTTCCGCCGCGCCTGCTGTGCCTGAGATCGTTTCTCCCGTTCCCGCCCCACCAAGGAGCGAGCGCACCAGCCGGACCTTTGCCATTGCCGCGGCCCTCGCGCTGGCAACGGTTGCGGCCTATTTTTCAGTCGCTGGCATGGCCGAAATATTTCCCGGTGATCCGGTTGCCGTGATGGTGCTTGCCGCCACGATGGAGGCCGGCAAGCTGGTGATCGCCGGATGGCTGGCGGCGCATTGGCGCCGGACCAACTGGAAAATGCGTTTCGTCATGGTCGCGCTCGTTGCCGGGCTTGCGCTGATCAACGCCGCCGGCGTGTTCGGCAAGCTGGTCGAGGCGCATGTCAGCGTCGCGGCCACGGCGCGCTCCGGCGTCACCGAGCGCATCGAATCGCTCGACGCCCGCGTCTCGGCGCAATCGGCTGTCGTGGCCGATTTGGCCAACCGCATCGCGCAAATCGACCGTGCCGTGGATGAATCGACACGGCGCGGCCGGGTGACGCGGGCTATCAACATCGCAACACAGGAGCGCGCGACGCGGGACGGGCTGGATACGCAGCGCCAGACGGCCACCGCAACGCTGGTTGGACTGCAGGCGCAACGCGCGGCGCTGGCCGGCGAACGTTCGCGCATCGAGGCATCCGCAGGACCGATCCAGTATCTCGCGATGATGGTCGGTGCCGCACCCGAAGCCGCGGTTCGCTGGCTGATATTGTTGATGGTGCTCTGCTGCGATCCCGCAGCGATCGCCTTGACGGTCGCTGCGGCCAGTTCGCGACGCTAAGGAGTACACGTCAACTTCATTCGGTCCCGCATGTCGCTGAGGTCATGCGGGCTACGCGCTTCGTGCCAATGGCGGTAAGCGCGTCCCTTGGACCGGTTACATGGTCCTGCCTTTCGACAATTTCGCGGTCTTCGCCGGTTTTGCTGCCTTGTGATCGTGCCGTGCGGTCACACGGACGCGCTTCTTTGCACTCGCTTGCGCGTCTTGCGTCTTCGTTCCGCCGCGGCGAGAGGCGTACTCCTTGCCGTCGATCGGACCGACGTGCGGCGGATCCCGGTCGAGGTAGGGACGTCCGATTCCAAATTCCTTGCCGTGCTCGTCGATCCATTTCCAGAACTTTTCCGTGGAGACCCATCGCTGCGCCCGGCTTGCGCCCTTGACGCTCACCAGGTCAGCCGCGAGTCCGCGGCCGTAGCCGCCACGCAAACTCCCGCCATGGTAAGACCGATCGCTTGCCGCCTTCAGGCCGCTGGCGATTGCTTGACGGTAGTCATCGCGAAATGCGCTGGTGATGCCGGGCGAGAGCCCGGCCTGCTCGGCCGCGTGGAGCATATGAAAGAGCTTTAGCTTGAAGCTCTTGTCCATGCCGCCGATCACGTAGTCCATCATGGTCATGCCGGCTCTTTCCGCGGCCTTCGGGTCCTTCCACGTAAAATCCTCGTCGACACGCCTGGTAAAGGTTTTGGTGACAGTCACCGTCTTGCCCTTCCTCTTGACCGTCACTTTCCTCCGCTCATGCACCTTGATGGCGTCGATCTTGGGCGCGCGTTCGTAGAGGGCCCACAAATAGCGATCGATGCAGGGCTCCACGACCAGACATTCCTCGTTGATTTCGATGGCGCGCACAGCCTGCACGGCATTGTCGGGTGCGGAATCGGGCGTGATCGTCGTCGCAACCTCGGCGGAAGAAACTTCCGGCGGCAGTATCTCCGCCGGATCGGTCAGCGCGGCCACGACAACAGGTTTCGGCTCATCCGAGCTCGCGGTCGTGTCAGGAGCTTTCGACGTATCAGGAGCTTTCGTCGTGTCAGGCGCTTTCTCGATCACGGATGCGATAGGGATCGGCACATCGATGGCATCGATGGCGGCGCTTGCCAGGGCGATCACAGGCGGCGTGTGCGTAGGCGCGGCGGTTGCGGTGAGAGATGGCTCTTGACGTTCCACGACTGAAGGCGCCTCGGCCTTCTCGATGGAAGCAGCAGCATCCTTGGTGGAAGCGCGGACGACAGAAACGCTGACGCGTTCGGTGGAAGCCGAATCGAAGCCAGCGAGACAAACGAGAATCCAGCTCACGAGAGCCAGGGCCGCGAGAACGTTGATGCGGCGCTGCGCCGTCGTCGCCAATTGCCAGGGGTCCATGATCCGGCCTCCCAAGGCTCCGCATGAGCCTGATTACACAAGCACGCGACAGGGTTCATTCTTCGGATTGCGAAATCAATGCGCAACGGCCGGAGACTACGGGATTATCTGTTTTTTTAAGGGTGTTGCTTCAAAACCACGAGCGGCACAATGGAACTTATTGTGTATTTTTGGGACTTGTGTGCGGTACCGACAAGGACTTACCCCAGCAATGCCGCGTCCGCGCCGTTCACCGCATCGGCACTGTCGGTCACCGTCTTCTCCAGCGATCCCGCCTGCACGGTAATATTTTCCGCAAAGAACCGCGCAACCGTCACGTAGCGCTGCGGATCGCCGGCATCGCCATGGCTCTTCGCGGCCAGCGCTTCGCCGGCCAGCATGCAGCCGCCGAGCGTCGAGCCGAACAGGCGCAGATAAGGCGTGGCGCCGGCGAGCGCGTCGTTCGGCGCAGACGCCACGCGCTCCAGGAGCCACTTGCTGGCGCGCTCGAGCGAGCCGAGCGCCTCGCGCAGCTTCGCGCCGGTCGTGCCGAAGGCGGGATCGTTCGAGGTTTCGACCTGCTTGACGATGCCGCCGAGTTCGTCGAGCAGCGCCCACACCGATGCGCCGCCATTCGCCGCGAGTTTGCGCGTGACGAGGTCGATCGACTGGATGCCGTTGGTGCCCTCGTAGATCGAGGTGATGCGCGCGTCGCGGTAATGCTGCGCGGCGCCGGTCTCCTCGATGAAGCCCATGCCGCCATGAATCTGCACGCCGAGATACGTCACCTCGTTGCCGATATCGGTGGAGAATGCCTTTGCGATCGGCGTCAGCAGCGCGCCGCGCGCGGCCGCATCGGCGCGTACCTTCGGGTCCTTGGCGCGGGCGGAGATATCGAGCGCTACTGCCGTCGCGTAACAGATCGAGCGCGCCGCGGCCGTCATGCTGCGCATCTGCAACAGCATGCGCTTGACGTCGGGATGCACGATGATCGGATCGAGCCCGTCGCCCTTCTTGCCGATCGCGCGGCCCTGTTTACGTTCTTGCGCAAAGGCCAGCGCCTGCTGATAGGCGCGGTCGGCAATGCCGACGCCTTCGAGGCCGACGCCGAGGCGGGCCTGGTTCATCATCGTGAACATGCATTGCATGCCCTTGTTTTCCTCGCCGATCAGGTAGCCTATGGCGCCGCCACGATCGCCCATCGTCATGGTGCAGGTGGGGGAGGCGTGCATGCCGAGCTTGTGCTCGACGCCGGACGGATAGATGTCGTTGCGCTCACCGAGCGAACCGTCGGCATTGACGAGAAATTTTGGAATCAGGAATAGCGAAATCCCCTTGGTACCCGCGGGCGCATCGGGCAGGCGCGCCAGCACGAAATGAACGATGTTGTCGGTCATGTCGTGGTCGCCATAGGTGATGAAGATTTTGCTGCCCTTGATGCGGTAGGTGCCGTCGCCGGCGCGTTCGGCACGGGTGCGCAGCGCGCCGACGTCGGAGCCGGCCTGCGGCTCGGTGAGCTGCATGGTGCCGGTCCATTCGCCGGACACGAGTTTTTGCAGATAGATCTTTTTCAGTTCCTCGCTGCCATGGGCGTCGAGCGCCTCGATCGCCGAGAGCGTGAGCAGCGGGCAGAGGCCGAAGGCGATGTTCGACGCGCTCCAGATTTCGGTGCAGGCGGCGTTGATGGCGAGCGGCAAGCCCTGGCCGCCAAACGCTTCGGGGCCCGATACCGCGTTCCACCCGGCGGCGGCCCAGCGCTGGTAGGCATCGGGCCAGCCCGGCGCGGTCGTCACCTTGTTGTCGGCAAGCTTGATGCCGTGTTCGTCGCCCACCCGGTTCAGCGGCGCCAGCACGTCGCCGGCGAATTTGCCGGCTTCCTCCAGCACGGCGGCGGCGATCTCGGCGTCGAAATCGCCGTAATGGCCGGCCTTCACGGCCGCCTGGAGGCCGGCGCCGTGGTTGAGCGCGAGCAGGATGTCGGAGATCGGCGCGCGGTAAGTCATGACGAAAATCTCGCTTTTTGGGTAGTGAGCTGCCGCCGTCTTCCCACGAAACCGGGGTTCTCTCAACTCTCCGGTGGGCGGTATCGCTCCCGCCCGGGCGTGAGAAACCGGCTCGAGAGACCCGAAGCAGTGACCCTTTATAGTGACCCTTTATGGAGGGTCACGTCGAGGGAGCTGATTTTGGGTGAAATTCGCCCCCGCTGCCTGTTGAAATGGCGGGGCTCCCTCTATAGACCGGCGGTGCCGGACACGGATTGCATCGATCGGTCCCGTGTCCCGGCCAGGCCTTTTGGGGCGTAGCCAAGCGGTAAGGCAGCGGATTTTGATTCCGCCATTCGGAGGTTCGATCCCTCCCGCCCCAGCCAGCGGCTCAAGGTCCTGAGTTCGTTAGATAAACAGCTCTGTTCTCAGCCGAATTTCTGGCCGCGTTTGGAAATGGAGCTTCTGAAGCTCGGTCGAGAATCGAACTAAACGGCGTCGCGCGTCATGCTGACCATATCGTCTTATCTCCATGGCGTTGGCGCAATTTGGGGGGCGCGTGCTTGACGGCGGCGGAGCGTGTGCACGGGGCTACGGCCACTTCTGCAGCGCAGTTCCGTCGAACTCGTCCAAAGGAAGTTCGAGATGCGCCAGTGCCGTCGGCGCGATGTCGATGATGCGGCTCGTTCTCGTGTACGACGCGCCTGCCTAAAAGCCACGCCCTACCGCGATCAGCGTTGGCTGCGTTTCGTAAGCGCCCAGACCGCCATGCATACCGCGGTCTCGACGGGTCGCGTCCTCCTGTTCGGAAAACCGCACTGCCATGGCGGTCAGGCCGGGAACGCCGTTGCTGTTTGAGCCCGAGCTCTTCGCCATATCGACGGCCAGCAGATCGTCGCCGGGGATCTGGCCCAGTTCGGCAAGGTCCTCGCCGGATATGATGCGGCCAGCCCAGGGCTGTTCGCCGAGCCAGGAGGCGACCTCGCCGCGGCGCGACAATGCGCTGCCACCAAAGTGAATGAAAGCAGATGAGCCCTGCGGCGCGACGGCAATTTCGGAGCTTTCGAGCGAACTCTTGAATCCAGCCTCGAACAGTCGGCGCTCGACCGGAACTGTTTCCGTCACGGATTCATGTCCGTGATCGGAGCCTATCAAAAGGAGAACATCGTGGCCGTTATCCCGCAGCCGTTCGACTGCCTCACCAACCGCGCCGACATGATCATCGACCGCACGCAGCGCGAGGAGATGCTCCGGCGAGCCAAGTGGAAATGCGTGCATCGTCTTGTCCGGTTCGGATAACCACAAGGTGGCGATCGAAGGCGGATTCGAGGCGAGCTCGGCAAGAAAGCGATCTGTCAGCAAGGCATCACCGATGCTTCCAGGCGGCGCATCGATCGTCTCCTTGAGAGGCTGTCGCCCCGGAGCGTAAGACAGCTCGCGATGCAGCAAGGTTCCGTGACCGTACGAATCATGGAAGAAAGCCGCTCCGGGCGAGACGTTGGAGCACAGGACGGCGCCGTTGAGAGGTGCCACGCGTTCGGCCAATGATCGGCGCGCCAACAGGCGGCCGAAGTGATCGCGATAGGTATCGTAGAACGCCGGTTTGCCGGCGTCATGGACTTCATGCCCGTCGACCACAGGCAGCGCGACGGTATTGCCGCGCAGGCCATGCGATCGTGGCCATGAGCCGGTGGCGATCGAGGCAGAGGAGGCGCGAGTGGCCGATGGAAAAATTCCCCGGTGATTTGCGAACCACGTTCCTGCACGCCTTAGGCGAGCCATGTGCGGGGTCGTCTCGTCAGAGACAAAATCCGGCCTGTGGCCGTCGCAAATGACGGTGACGACGATGGGGTGGGGCATGACGATATCCGGAAGCAGAGGGGCTATTTCAGGGTTGGATCAAGCTTGTCGCGCAGCCAGTCGCCGATGATCGAGACGGCAAGGGTCGTCAGGACGATGGTCGTGGCCGGGGCAAGCATGATCCACGGTGCGCGGCCAAGATATTCGCGGGCATAGCCGACCATGTTGCCGAGGCTGGTCATTGGCGGCTGCACGCCGAGGCCCAGAAACGACAGCCCGGATTCGAGCAGGATCACTTCCGGGAATACCAGCGTCATCGAGACGATCAGGGTAGATGCGATGTTGGGAAGAATGTGCCGGACATAGATCCGGGACGGCGTCGCGCCGAGTTGCCTGATAGCTCCCGCATAGCCCTGTGCCGCGGCCGAGATAGCAAGGCCGCGCGCAATCCGCGCGTAGCGCTCCCAGCCATGGAGCCCCATGAGACATACGAGGAGCGGCAACGAACTGCCAAAGAAGGCCAGCACGGCGAGCGCCAGGATCAGGAACGGCATGCTGGCCTGAAAATCAGCCAGCATGAGCACAATCTGTTCGATCAGGCCGCGGAAATGCGCTGCCAGGAAGCCGAGCAAGGTGCCAAGCACGGCGGAGATCGCCGTCGCGCCAAAGGCGATCAACAACGAAATCCGGATCGAGAATAGTAGGCGCGAGAGCACATCGCGGCCGAGTTCGTCGGTCCCAAGCCAATGCGCCGCATTGCCGGGCATCGACAGCCGGTTCTTCAGGTCCATTCGGGTCAGGCTGTAGGGCGCGATGGTGTCTGCAAGCAGTGCGACGACAAGGATTGCTAGAATCCAGACAATCGCCATCACCACCGCAGTCGGAATTTTCGGCAGCGAGAGACGTCGACGGGCGGCGCGCTGCTGCGGAAGCGACAGGTCGACCATCTCAATGCGCTCCCGCCTGTGTTCCGGTCCGCAGCCGCGGGTCGAGGAATCCGTAGAGGAAATCGACGGCCAGATTTGAGGCGACCATCGTCGCAGCTACCAGCAGCAGGACACATTGGACCACCGCGAGATCGCGGTTGGCTACCGCGACCACCAGCAGCCTGCCAACGCCCGGCCAGGAAAATACGCTTTCGACGACGACGGCACCGGCGATCAGCGTCCCCACCATAAAACCGACGATCGTCACGGTGGGGATCGCCGCATTTGGCAGCGCATGCCGGGCGACGACCGCGCGCCATGCGAGACCCTTGGCCGATGCCGTCCGCACATAGGGTTGACCAAGCACCTCCAGCATCGCGCTGCGGGTGAAGCGCGCCAGCACCGCAGCGCCGCCGATACCGAGCGTGATGATGGGCAGGATGGCATGCCGCCAGCTATCCTGACCACCAGAGGGTAACCAGCCGAGCTGTACCGCGAAGATGAGGACGAGCACGAGGCCGAGAACGAAGCTCGGGACGGTGAAGCCGGCCACGGCCGCGGCCATCACCACGCGGTCGATGATGCGGCCGCGGTAGAGCGCGGCAAGGATGCCGGCAGGAATGCCGATGCCAAGCTTGAGGAGCAGCGCCGGAATTGTGAGAACCAGCGTCGCCGGAATCCGCTCCGCGACCAGTTCGATCGCCGGTCGCCCGTCCCGCATCGAGCGGCCGAGTTCGCCACGAGCGATCGCCCCGAAATAGTCGAGATACTGCATCCAGATCGGGTCATCGAGTCCCCAGGCCTTGCGGAAGGCGGCGATCACCTCCGGCGGCGCTTCCGGTCCCATGATGATCAGCGCCGGATCACCGGAAAGGCGCAGCACGACGAAGGCGAAGGTGACGACCAGCGTGATGGTGAGCATTGCGCGGGCAATGCGGACGGCGAAAAATCGCAGCATCAGGCGGCGGCCTCCGAGGCGGCCGGGACGGTCCCGGTATCGATCAAATGGCAGGCAACGCTGCGGTCGGGTGAGATCTCAACGAGTGTCGGCGATTCCACGCGGCAGCGTGCGAAGGCGTGAGAACAGCGCGGGTGAAAGGCGCAGCCGCGCGGACGGGCGGCGGGATTTGGCGGATCGCCGGTCAGAACGATCCGCTTGTTACTGCGTCGCCCTGGTGCCGGCGATGCGGAGACCAGCGCGCGTGTATAGGGGTGCTGCGGGGTGGCGAAGAGGTGGTCCGCGTCGCCGAGCTCAACGATACGGCCAAGATACATCACCGCGACCCGCTTGCTGATCTGTCGCACGACGCGCAAGTCGTGGCTGATGAACAGCATGGTGAGGCCTAGTTCCGCCTGCAGGTCGATCAGCAGGTTGATGACCTGGGCCTGGATCGATACATCGAGCGCGCTGACCGGTTCGTCGCAGACCAGGAAGTCCGGCCGCGTTGCCAGCGCTCGCGCAATTACCGCCCGTTGCCGCTGACCGCCGGAGAGCTCGTGCGGATATCGCAGCCCTTGATCGTGCGAGAGGCCGACCGAACGGAGCAGTTCGTCGGTGCGCGCTGCGCGGGAGGCATCGTCACCGATAGCGTGGATGTCGAACGGTTCGCGAACTTGTCTCGCGATCGTCCAGCGGCGATCGAGTGCTCCGAGGGGGTCCTGAAATATCATTTGCATGCGGGCACGTTGAGAGCGCCATGCCGGAGATCCGATCGTCGTCATTGCCGCCCGTTCGAAGGCGACCGAGCCGCTGTCAGGCGCTTCGAGCCCGAGAACCATCCGCCCAGTGGTCGACTTGCCGGAACCGGACTCGCCGACGAGACCGAGTGTTTCGCCGCGTTGGATGTCGAACGAGACGCCGTCGACCGCGCGCACATCTGTGACACGCCCGAACATGCCGGTTCGCATGCGATAGCTGCGGACGACGGCTTCGACCTTGACGACAGGCGCCGTCATTCTGCCGCTGCCTCCAGCACAGGCGAATGCAGCGGAGCACCGCCCTCCAGCATGCAGGCGAGCCGTCGCCGTTCGCCGATTGCGCGCAGAAGCGGCGGCTTGTTTTCGCAGAGCCGGTCGGACGAAGCGCAGCGCGGCGCGAACGCGCAGCCTGGCGGCATCGCCTTCGGATTCGGCACCATGCCGGGTATGGCGGTCAATCGGCGACGCGGACCGTCGATCGGCGGCAGCGCGCCCGTCAGGCCCCGCGTATAAGGATGACGCGGATCGGCGAATAGCTCGTCCGCCGCGGCTTCCTCGACGATGCGGCCCGCATACATCACGGCGACCCGGTCGCAATTTTCCGCAACGACGCCGAGGTCGTGACTGATGAGCACTAGCGCCATTCCCATCTCGCGCCGGACACTGCCGATCAGTTCGAGAATCTGAGACTGAATTGTCGCGTCGAGCGCCGTCGTCGGTTCGTCGGCGACCAGCAGGTCCGGGTCTCCCGCAAGCGCCATGGCAATCATGATGCGCTGGTTCTGGCCGCCCGAGAATTCGTGCGGATAGGCGGAGAGGCGTCGCTCCGGATCGGGAATGCCGACAAGATCGAGCAGACGCCGGGCTTCAGAGCGGATCGACGCGCCGGAGATGCCCCGATGCAGTGCGAGGCTTTCACCGATCTGCTTGCCGATGGACAACACCGGATTGAGTGCGCTTGCCGGATCCTGAAAGATCATGGCGATCCGCCCGCCGCGAACCCGGTCGAGTTCGACCGGCGCGGCGCCGAGGATGTCGGCTCCTTCCAGCCTGACGCGGCCGCCAATCGAGGCGGCCTTCGGCGGCAGCAGACCGAGGGCAGCGAGCCAGGTGACGGACTTGCCTGATCCGGACTCGCCGACTAGGCCGAGCGCTTCGCCGCGCTCGACCTGCAGATCGATCCCGTGCAGCACCGCTGCCCCATCAAAGGCGACCGTGAGGCTTTCGATCGAGACCAGCGGCGCCATCGGCTTCAGACCTCGAAATTGCCGGCGCGGAAATCCATCGCGAAGGCCGGCGCAGCCTTCCATTTGATTGACTTCGGCTTGGCGGTGAAGACCGCGTTCTGGTGCAGCACCGTGTAGGCGGGGTCTTCGCGCTCGCAGATTTCCAGCATGCGGCGAAAGGCCTTCCTGCGCGCGGGGCGGTCGGTCGAGGTTTCCAGAAATTCCGAGAGCGTATTGACTTCGGCATTTGCGTATTCGCCGATCTGCTGCTGCTGGCCGTTCGGCCCGTGCTGCGCGACGATGGAAGAAACCGGATCGTTGAACGGTGCGGAGTTGGACCAGTCACGCACCGCGCGGGTGTTGGAGCGCTCCATGATCTGGGTCCAGTTTTCCTTGGTCTCGATCTGGACGTTGAGGCCGACGGCCTTCCACATCTCAACGAGGATCTGCGCGGTCGCCACCTGGTTGGTATAGTAGTTGTTGAGCAGCCGGTATGGAATTGCATCGCCCTTGTAGTTCGCCTGCTTGAGGAGATCCTGCGCCAAAGCTGGATTGTATTCCGGAACCGTCCAGTCGGCCTGGAACATGTCGGCGTAATATTCCCACTGCAGGCCACGCGGTACGCGCGTGCGTCCAGACCAGAGGCTGTCGACGATCGCCTGCCGGTCGATCGCATGGGTGAAGGCGCGGCGCACCAGCGGATTGGCGAGCTGCGCATGATTTTTGTCGAACACGGTCAGGCGGTGGTTGAGGATCGTGCCGCCCTGAACTTCGAAGGCGGCATTCTTCTCGATGCCGGCTATCTGGTCCGGCGGAATGTCGCAGGCGAACTGATAGTCGCCGGAAATGAGTCCGTTGACGCGGCTCGAAACTTCTGGAACTTCGACGAACCGGATGCGCTTCAGGGGCGGCCGACCACCCCAGTATTCGTCATGGGCCTCCAGCGTCAGCGACACGTCAGGTTTGAACTCGACGACCTTGTAAGGACCAGTCGTGACCGGCTTGCGCGCCCAGTCGAGGTAGCTCGCAGCCTCTTCCCAACCGCGGCGGCTCAAGATGTTGGAGCCGTAACGGGACAGGCGGCCTTCCAGCGTTACGTCCGGCGTCGCATTGACGAAGCGCACCGTGTATTTGTCCACGGCGTCGACGCGCAGGAGATCCGGCCAGATGCGGCGGGCCGTGGCAGAGACTTCAGGCGGCAGTTCCTTGCCGGGGCGGGGCGTTGGGATCTGTTCGAACGCCTTGATGGTCGTGCGGTTCTTGGCCTCGGTGCTGCCGAACATGCGCTCACGGCCGAAGCTGAACACGACGTCCTCTGCGGTCATCTCGTCGCCATTGTGAAACTTCACGCCCGGACGCAGTTTCAACTCGACGGTCTGCTCGTCGATGCGGCGCCATTCCGTGGCGAGACCGGGGACTGTTTCCAGGCTGCCGCGCCAGTTCTTGCCGATCAGCGCCTCCCACAGCGAGGAGAAGAACACGCGCTCTCCGACGTTGGACTGCTCGCGCAGCACATCCAGCGTGTTCGAATTGGTGACCTTCTGCACCGCGATCGTGATCGTCGGCCGGTTGTCAGTCTGCCCAATCGCGAAGCGTGGCAGCAGCAGCGTGCCGGCTGCGGCGGCGCCGAGGCCGACGACCGAACGGCGGGAGGGGCGTATCATGGACTTCTCCTTCTCAGACAAAGCAAGCCGATATTTCGCGCACGAGACCCTTGCCTGATCGCGGCGAAGGTGAACCGGATGCAACACGCCCAGGCCGCGCGGCCGTCGTGTCAGACCACCAATCCCAGCGCTTCGAGATGCGCCGCGCCTGCGCGGATGTTGGTCTGGTCCTTCACCTCAATGATCAGGCGCGGACGGGATGAAAGACGGCCCAGCGCGCGAAAGACCGCCGGCCAACCGACGTTGCCTTCGCCGGGAAGCCAGTGCCGGTCCGCATAGCCATCGGTGTCCTGGATGTGGACATGGGCAAGCGCGTCGCCAGCGGCATCGACGTAGAAATCGGCGGGCGGAGCGCCGGTGGAGCCGTGGGCGTAGTTTGCATGGCCGGTATCCAGCGAGACGCGCACGGCAGGACTTGCGAAACTATTCGCAAGTTCCACACGGTCCATTGGATCCTTGTCCTCGATGTTTTCAATGACGAGTTCGCAGCCGATGCCTTCGGCGCGCTTCACGACATTCCCGAGCGTCGCGTGGACGCGCTCGATGACGCGCGCGCGGGCACCGGGATTGATATCGAGATTGTTGTAATCCCAGGTCGAGTAGGGCGAATGGATGACCATCTGTGTTGCGCCAAGGGCTTCGCAAA
Source organism: Bradyrhizobium sp. AZCC 1578 (assembly GCF_036924675.1). NCBI lineage: Bacteria > Pseudomonadati > Pseudomonadota > Alphaproteobacteria > Hyphomicrobiales > Nitrobacteraceae > Bradyrhizobium > Bradyrhizobium sp. AZCC 1578. The sequence goes on along the minus strand of NZ_JAZHRZ010000001.1, from coordinate 1,930,137 downwards.
CCTCGAGCCCCTGAAGCAAACGCTTGGTGACGACCGCGCGGATCAGCGGATCCTGGCTGTCGATCTTGAAGCCCCAGAAAGGCCCGTGAATGCCAAGCCGGCCTTTATAGCCGTCGAGAAGCTTGCGGATCGACTCAACCTGTGCGCGCCAATCGCCGTCAAGCGTCTCCGCCTCGAAGAAGTCCTGGATCTCGAGGTCGCGTTGTCGTTCGAGAATCCAGTTCCGATGCAACGCGAGGGTCGTGCTGGTCAACGCGGCGCCAACTACCGGAAGATCGGACGAGGCGGGCATCGTAAACTCCACAAGCGGCGTAATCTGCTGTCAACATGACCGGCTATAAGCAAAGCATGACGTGCGCATGACTGGATGGAGCGCCTGGGTTTTCGGCAGCGCATATGAACTCGTTTTCAACAACGGCGCTGTCGTTCTTTCGCATCGGCGTCGAGTTTCCGGCTCTTCGCGGTCGACACGTGCGCGGCACGTTGCCTCAAATTTTGCAAGACTGATCCTGCCTGCGAGAGGCTACCTCTTCATTTGGAAACGATTGTCAAGCTATTGAAATTGCGTGCGATTTTGCACGCAAGCCGGCGACTTGTTGCAATCCGGTCCGGCAGGTTGATGGTCTGGACATCGCAGCTCTCGTCTCGCCGCGGCGCGCCCATCAACTCTTGACCAAATCCCCCAGCAGGTTCGCCGTCACAGTCAGCTTGGCGAGCGTCAGTCCGCTGACAGCGATCTCCTCGACGGAGCGGCGGATGCGCGTCGCCTCAGGATGAGCCGCGAGCCAGGTCTCGGTAGCCTGCTGGCCGCATTGGCCGGTTGTCAGCATATCCGCGGCCAATCTTCTTTCGGCTGCTGCGATCTGGTCAATCGCGCGGTCGATGGCGAGACGTTCGAAGTGATCGTTTGCCGGCACGCTGCGCGCGGCGACGATGATGGGATGAAGGTGGAAATTGGCCTCGGCAGCGAAGAAGGTCGTGGCGGCGTCGCCGATGGCGCGGCTGGTGCGCTCGGCGACAGTCACGATATCCGGTGCGGAGACCAAGGCGTCGAGATCGGCGAGTTCGTTTGCGAGGTCGGTGGGGACGCCGGCATCGACCAGGTCCCGTCGCCGCTTGCTGCGGCCAGACTGCAGGTCCTGCGGCAGGGCGTTGTCGAGCCCGGCGGCGATCTCTCGGATACTCGGGCCGAAGCGCGAGATGACCGCATCCAGGCCGGCTTTGAAATCAACGTTGCGCACATACCAGATCATGCGGGAGAGCAGGAGATCCTGAATCGCCGCGTAGAGGCCGAGTTGGACTTGACCGTTGATCTCCGTGTCAAGCGCATCAATCGCGTTGTTCAGCCGCTCGAGACCATAAGATTCCTCCACCGCCACGAAGGCCATGGCGATGGTGGATACGTCGGCGTCCGTCTCATCGATCAGGCGGCCGATGCAGGTCGGGCCGCCGCGATTGATTACGGCATTGGCAAGATTGGTGGAGATAACCTCCCGGCGCAGACGATGGTGTTTCATGGAATCGGGGAACTTGTCTCGAATCTCGTGCGGGAAATATTTTGACAATTCGCCGATGAGATAAGGGTCGTCCGGCACGCTTGTGACGAGCAGATCATCGTAAAGGGTAAGCTTGGCATAGGCGAGCAGGACGGCGAGTTCTGGCCGCGTAAAGGGCTGGCCGCGCTGGGTGCGCGCGGCGATCGCGACGTCGTCCGGCAGGAACTCAACGGCGCGGTCGAGGAGGCCCCTCCGCTCGAGCGCTTGCATCAGGCGGGCAAGGAAGCCATTGTCGGCCACGCCCTTGCGTTCGGCCAGCGACAACGCCAGCGACTGAAGGTAGTTGTTGCGAAGCACCAGCGTGCCGACCTCGTCGGTCATCGCGGCAAGCAGGCTGTTGCGGTCACTCGGACTGAGGCGTCCCTCGCGTTCGGGACGCGCCAGCGCAATCTTGATATTGACCTCGACGTCGGAAGTGTTCACTCCCGCCGAATTGTCGATGGCATCGGTGTTGAGCTTGACGCCTCTCTGCGCCATTTCGATGCGGCCGCGCTGGGTCGCGCCGAGATTGGCACCTTCGCCGATCACCCGGGCGCGGATGTCAGAACCGGTAACACGGATCGGATCATTGGCCCGATCGCCCGCCTGATCGTCGCTTTCCGTAGACGCGCGGACATAGGTGCCGATGCCGCCAAACCAGAGCAGGTCGACGCGTGCCTTCAGAATCGCCGTCATCACCTCGAAAGGCGTGGCCTGCGGCTTGTCGAGATCCAGCAGGGTGCGCACTTCCGGCGCGAGCGGAATCGCTTTGAGCGAACGCGAGAACACGCCGCCGCCCTGCGAGATCAGCGATTTGTTGTAGTCCTGCCAGCTCGACCGCGGCATGTTGAACAAGCGCAGGCGCTCGGCGTGGCTGATGGCAGGGTCGGGCGAGGGATCGATGAAGATGTCCCGGTGGTCGAAGGCCGCCACCAGCCTTGTCGCCGGCGAAAGCAGCATGCCATTGCCGAAGACGTCGCCGGACATATCGCCGACACCTGCAACGGTGAAGGGCATGGTCTGGATATCGGTGCCGAGCTCGCGGAAATGGCGCTTGACTGCTTCCCACGCACCGCGCGCGGTGATGCCCATCTTCTTATGGTCATAACCTTGGCTGCCGCCGGAGGCGAAAGCGTCACCGAGCCAATGGTCCTTCTCGACTGAGATCGCGTTGGCGGTGTCGGAGAAAGTCGCCGTGCCCTTGTCGGCCGCGACGACGAGATAGGGATCATCCTCGTCGTGCCGCACGGTGTCGTCGGGCGGCACGATCGCATCGCCATTGAGATTGTCGGTAAGTTCGAGCAGCGAGCGAACGAAGATGCGATAGGCTTCGGTGCCTTCCGCCATCCAGGCCTCACGATTGGAGGGCGGCGGCAGGCGCTTGGGCACGAAGCCGCCCTTAGCGCCGACCGGTACGATGACGGCGTTCTTGACCTGCTGTGCCTTGACAAGGCCGAGGATCTCGGTGCGGAAATCCTGCGGCCGGTCGGACCAGCGCAGGCCGCCGCGCGCGACCTTGCCGAAACGTAGATGGATACCTTCGAGACGCGGCGAATAGACAAAGATCTCGTAGAGCGGTCGCGGAGCCGGCAGGTCATCGATTTTGCGGGCGTCGAACTTGAAGGAAATCACCGGACGCGGATGTCCGTCCGGGCCAATTTGCCACAGGTTGGTGCGGACGATGGCCTGCACCAGATTGGTGAAGCGGCGCAGAATGCGGTCTTCGTCTAACAAGGCGACGGATTTGAGCTGCCCCTCAATCTCGGCGAGGAGCGCCGTCTCCCGCGCCGAGCGCTCGGCATTGGTGGCGGCGAGCCGCGGGTCGAAGCGAGCCTGGAACAGCGCGACGATGCTGGTGGTGATTGCGCTGTTCTTGCGCAACGTCCCCCACATATAGTCCTGGCTGAACGGAGCGCGGATCTGGTGCAGGTAGCGGGAGAGGGCGCGGATGGCCGAAACTTCGCGCCAGCTCAAGTGCGTGCGCAGGATAAGGGCGTTGTATCCGTCGGATTCGGCGCGATCGCCCACCACCGCCATGATCGAGGCTTCCAGGCGACGGCCGAATTCCGCGGTAATAATGATCGGCTTGCCGTCATTGGCCTCGATCGTCATGTCGTGTAGCCAAACCGGTGCGGGTGCAGGCGTGGCGCTGGGCGTAATCTGGTAGGTGCGCTCGTTGACGACGCGCAGGCCGTGATTTTCGATTACCGGGACGCGATAGGACAGTGATAGCGGCGTGCCGCGCGAAAAGACCTTAAGGCCGAAACGCGTCGGATCATCGCCGTCGATGCGGTAGACCGAAAGCGCCACGGGACGAGCAGCGCTGAGCTTTTCGATGGTGGCGATGTCAGTGATGGCCTGTGAGGCGTCGAAGATCTCCGTATAGCCGCCGGTAAAGGCCCGGGCGTAACGGTTCGCGAGCAGGCGAGCCCGCATGCCGTCAGTGGTGGTCGCAAGCGCAGCTTTCAGCTTGTCGCCCCATGTTGCGATGATTGCGCTGATCCCGCCTTCAAGCGTGGCGCGCTCGACGACGGGCGTTTTGCCTTCATAGCGCCCGATGATGTAATGGACGCGCGCAAGCGGACCTTCGGGGAAGGACACGTAGGAGGCTGCCAAGGTCCCCTTGTATTCCTGGGCCAGGAAGGCGGCGACACGCGTCCGTACGTCGGTGTCATACTTCTCGCGCGGAATGAACACGAGAATGGAGACGAAGCGGTCAAACTTGTCAGCTCGTGCCAACGCCCGCAAGCGAGGGCGCTCATAAAGCATCAGGACTTCCATGACGAAATTATAGAGCGTCTCGATATCGACCTGGACGATCTCGTCGCGCGGATATTCTTCGAGGATATGCAGCAGCGCCTTGCCGGAATGGCTGTTGGGGTCGAAGCCGGCGCGCTCGAGCACCTGCGCCACCTTGTGGCGGACGTAGGGGATTTGTCGCACCGAACGAGTATAGGCGCCCGAGGTGAACAGACCGACGAGGCGCAGTTCGCCGTCGAGCCGGCCGTCCGGTGTGTACAGTTTGATGCCTACGTAGTCCATCCGGACGCGGCGATGGACGCGGCTGCTGACATTGGCCTTGACAACGATGAGGAGTGTCGGCTCGCGCATAAACTCGCGGATTTCCTGTGTCATCACCACCATTTCGGTGCCGCGGCGCAGCACCCTCACATCAGGATCACGCAGGATGCCGAGACCTTCGCCGCTGCTGATCTCGTCCGACGCAGCGCTGTCGGGCGAGAAGCGATATTCGCGCAGGCCCAGGAAGGTGAAATTGTCGGCGCACAGCCATTGCAGGAACTGGTTGGCTTCGGCGACCTCGTCGATCGGCAGCGGCGGCGGATTGGAGCTCAAGGTCTTGATCGCCCCTTCGACGCGGGCGCGCATGGCTCGCCAGTCGGTCACGCAAGCGCGCACGTCGTTCAGCGTCTTGGTGAGGCCGTCGATCAGTTTCTGCCGGTCGTCAGCGGCGTCGAGACGGGCGATATGCAGATGGATCAGGCTTTCGCGCTCGCCCTCTGACCCTTCGGGCAGTGTTTCGCCATAGAAGCGCAGCAGCTTGCCGTACGCGTCGCGCTCGACGGCTATGATCGGATGGGCGACCAGCGTGACTTCGATGCCCTGCTCGGCGAGTTCCGCCATGGTCGAATCGAAGAGGAAGGGCATGTTGTCGTTGAGAACTTCGAGCACTGAAATCTCGCGCCCGTCCGGCATCATTGGATTGATGACGCGGATATCGGCACGGCCTGCCGCGCGTTGCTGCACATGCTCCCAAGCCTGTTCCGCCAGGAAGGCGAGGGACGCGGCATCGTAGCTGGTGAGATCCTCGCTATTGGTGTGGCCGAACAGAAGCTCGGCAAAAGTCCGGGGGGTCTTGCCCGGCTGGACGCTTCCCGCTGCATCGCGGATCAGGGTTGCCCTGACCCTGTCGTCACGCCAGGACGTCATAACGTCCTCCATTTTCCGCGCCATCCGACCGCAGGCGCGATCGTCCGCTTGACCTTGGAGTGCATCTCTTCGAGGGCCATTGTCCCGACCGCGATTGATCGCGTAAGGGAAATCCTCGGTCTCGGAGCTTCAATAGCTCCTGAAGACAATACCATCCTAGAGCGGCCCCCGCCAGCTATAGCGGTGCCATCCCAGTTCTACAATGCCCGTGGAGAAGCTCGCCGTGTGCGGTGCGTTCCACGTCCCGATCTGCTCGGTCGCTTCCATGAGTCGGAAGATTGAAGAAGATATCGCAGGTTCGGTTGGTGTGGGGAAAGGCGGTAACGGCCCCCCGCTACCACGGGCCGCGATTTTCTACGCCAAGCTACGATCTTCTGCGATTTCGTACTCCTGACGGTAGCGGTTGGAGCCCGCTGGCGGCCCCGAAATGTCAATGCAGGCAGCTCGCCGCATGGTCGCAAGCCGTACTGCAAGCACACACGCCGGTCGTACTCGTCGAGATTGATCTATTCGTCGATCGTGCGCGGCTCGTTCTGCCCCGCGCCATAGGCCGCGGCTCGCGGGCGTTTCGCGGCCTATGGGCGCTCGTCGTTTGGCCGCGGCCAACCACTGTCCGTCGTTCGATCAGAGTGCCCCGCATCAGCGACCGGGCTCCGGCGCATGACCGGTCGCTACACTGGCGGAATGGTTTGTCAGTGGCTTCAGTCCCGTGACGGTGCGCAATAGAACGTAGAATACGGGTGTCAGGAACAGGCCAAACACCGTGACGCCGATCATGCCGGAGAAGACGGCGACGCCCATAGCTCGGCGCATTTCCGAACCGGCACCGGTCGAGAGCACCAGGGGCAAGACGCCCATGATGAATGCCATCGAGGTCATCAGGATCGGACGCAGCCGCAGGCGGCTTGCCTCGATCGCTGCCTGGATCGGCGAACGACCTGCGAATTCCAGTTCGCGGGCGAATTCGACGATAAGGATCGCGTTCTTGGCAGACAATCCCACCAGCACGATCAACCCGATCTGGGTGAAGACGTTATTGTCGCCCTTCGACATCCAGACGCCGAACATCGCGGCAAGCAACCCCATTGGCACAATCATGATGATCGACAGGGGCAGGGTCAGGCTCTCATAGAGCGCAGCCAGCACCAGGAACACCAGGAGGATCGCGAGTGGAAAAACCCAGATGCCGGAGTTGCCGGCGATGAACTCCTGATACGTCAGGTCGGTCCATTCAAAGGCGAAGCCAGGCGGTAGCACCTCGGCGGCGATGCGGGTGGCCGCTTCCTGGGCCTGGCCGGAGGAATAGCCGGGCGCTGCCGCGGCGTTGATGTCGGAGGACAGGAAACCGTTGTAACGGATCGCGCGTTCAGGCCCGGCGCTCTGGCGAATCCTCAAGAGCGCCGAGAGCGGGATCATGTCGCCGGACGCAGAGCGCACCTTCAACTGCCTGATGTCGTCGGCCCGCGCACGGAACGGCGCGTCAGCTTGGACATAGACCGAATAGGTGCGCCCGAACTTGTTGAAGTCGTTGACGTAGTACGAGCCCAGATAGATCTGCAGTGTGTTGAAGACCTCTGTCACGGGCACGCCGAGCTGCAAGGCCTTGGTGCGGTCAATGTCGGCGAACAACTGTGGCACGTTGACCTGGAAGCTCGAGAAGACGCCGGCGATTTCCGGTGCCTTCTGCATCGCGGCCATGAACGCCTTGGTCGCCTCGTTCAACGCGTCATAGCCGAGGCCGGCGCGGTCCTCGATCTGGAGCTTGAAGCCGCCGATGGTGCCGAGCCCGTTTACCGGCGGCGGCGGGAACATGGCGATGAAGGCTTCTTGAATCCCGGCATATTTCTTGTTCAGCTCGGCCGCGATCGCGGCGCCACTCAACGCGGGATCCTTGCGCTCGTCGAACGGCTTCAAGGTAGAGAACACGATTCCGGCGTTGGAGGAGTTGGTGAAACCGGAGATCGACAGGCCGGGAAACGCCACCGAGCTCTCGACGCCGGGCTGGGTCAGCGCAATGTCGCTCATCTTGCGGATGACCTCTTCGGTGCGGTCGAGCGTGGCGCCGTCGGGCAGGCGTGCGAAGCCGACGAGGTACTGCTTGTCCTGACCCGGGACGAAGCCGCTCGGCACCTGCTGGAAGAGCAGGGCGGTCAGGCCAATCAGGAGCACATAGACGCCCATCACCGCGGCCTTGCCGGAGATCACTTTGGACACGCTGCCGCTATAATTCTCCGAGGCGCGCGCGAAGGCGCGGTTGAAGCCGCGGAAGAACCAGCCGAGCCCTTTTTCTAGAATGAGAGTCAGCCTGTCCTTGGGCTCATTGTGGCCCTTGAGCAGCAACGCCGACAATGCCGGCGATAGCGTCAGTGAGTTGATCGCGGAGATCACGGTCGAGATTGCGATCGTCAGCGCGAACTGCTTGTAGAATTGCCCGGTGAGACCGGAAATGAAGGCGAGGGGAACGAATACGGCAATCAAGACCAGTGCGATCGCGATGATGGGGCCGGAGACCTCCCGCATTGCCTGGTAGGTGGCGTCTCGCGGCGACAGCCCGGCCTCGATGTTGCGCTCGACGTTCTCGACCACGACGATAGCGTCGTCGACGACGATGCCGATCGCGAGCACCAGGCCGAACAGGCTGAGCGCATTAATGGAGAAGCCGAACACGTGCATCACGGCGAATGTGCCGACGATCGACACCGGGACGGCCAGGAGCGGAATGATGGAAGCCCGCCAGGTTTGGAGGAACAGGATGACCACCAGTACCACCAGCGCGATCGCTTCCAGCAGCGTGTGGATCACCGCCTCGATCGACGAGCGCACGAACTGTGTGGGGTCGTAGACGATCTGGTAGGATACGCCCTCGGGCATGTTCTTCTTGATCTCGGCCATGGTGGCGCGGACGTGGTCGGAGATCTGGAGCGCGTTGGAGCCCGGCGCCTGGAAGATCGGGATCGCCACCGCCTGTTTGTTGTCGAGCAGCGAGCGCAGGCCGTATTGGGACGCACCTAATTCGATGCGCGCGACATCGCGCAGCCGCACCACCTCGCCACGCGAACCGGTCTTGACCACGATGTCGCCGAACTGTTCTTCACTCGCGAGCCGACCTTCGGCGTTGACCGACATCTGAAGGTCGATGCCCTTGACGCTCGGCGAGGAGCCGACCACGCCGGCGGCGGCCTCGACGTTCTGCGCCTGGATCGCCCTTACGATATCGCTTGCGGTCAGGCCGTGCTCGGCGGCCTTCTGCGGGTCGGCCCAGACGCGCATCGAGTAGTCGCCGGCACCGTAGAGCTGGACATCACCGACGCCGTCGATCCGCGCAAGGCGGTCCTTGACGTTCAGCACCGCGTAGTTGCGAAGATACGTCATGTCGTAGCGGTTGTTTGGCGACAGCAGGTGCACGACCATGGTGAGGTCGGGCGAGCTCTTCTTGGTGATAATGCCGAGCTGGCGAACTACCGCCGGCAGGCGCGGCTCGGCCTGCTGCACGCGGTTCTGTACAAGCTGTGTCGCCTTGTCAGGATCGGTGCCGAGGCGGAACGTCACGGTCAGTGTCATCGCCCCGTCGGTGGTTGCCTGGCTGCTCATGTAGAGCATGTTCTCGACGCCGTTGATCTGCTCCTCGATCGGCGTTGCCACTGTCTCCGCGATCACCTTCGGATTGGCGCCGGGGTAGGTCGCGCGCACCACCACGGAGGGCGGCACGACGTCCGGATACTCCGAGATCGGCATGGCAAAGAGCGAGATTAGGCCGGCCAGGAAGATCACGATCGAAAGCACGCCGGCAAAGATCGGCCGATCGATGAAGAACTTTGAGAGTTTCATTGCTATGCCCCAAGCGCTGCGGGTAGTTAGCGCTGCACGATTTGCTGGTTGCTGTCGTTCGATGCTTGCTGTGGGCCGCGCGAGCCCATCTGGGCAATTTCGGTCTTCAGGAGTGCGCCCGGGCGTACCCGCTGTAGGCCATTCACGACGATGCGGTCACCGGATTTTAGGCCACCCGTCACGATGCGGAGCCCGTCGACGGCGCCGCCGAGCGTTATTCCGCGATAGACCGCGCGGTTGTCGTCGCTGACCACCATGACGAACTTCTTATCTTGGTCGGTGCCGATGGCTCGCTCGTCGATCATCACCAGCGTCTGTTGCTGCGGCTGGCCCATCCGCACCCGCGCGAACTGGCCGGGGATGAGGCGGCCATCCTCGTTCTGGAATACCGCGCGGACGCGTATCGTGCCGCTCTGGCCATTGACCTGGTTGTCGATCAACTGGATATGGCCTTTGGCCGATGTGCCACCGGAGGTGTTCATCTCGACGGGTATTTGATCAAGATTGCCGCGCTTGCCGGAGCTATCTGCAATGGAATTCAGCGCCCGCAGCACGATCTCTTCGTCCGCATCGAAACTCGCATAGATCGGGTTGACAGCGACCAGAGAGGTTAGGACCGGGGAAGCAGTCCCTGCGGCCACGAGATTTCCGACGGTCACCTCGATCTTGCCGACGCGGCCATCGACGGGTGCGCGGACCTCGGTGTAGTTTAGGTTGAGCTTTGCAGTCTGCAGCGTCGCCTCGGCCGCCTTCACATTGGCGATCGCTTCGCGATTGGCGTTGTCGCGCTGATCGAAATCGCGACGCGTGACGACGGCGTTGCCGACGAGTTGCGCGCCGCGCTCGACTTCGCTCGCGGTGAAGATCGCACGCGCTTTTGCTGCCTCGAGCTGCGCGCTCGCCTTATCCACTTCGGCGGCGTAGGGCGCGGGATCGATCTTGAACAGGACATCGCCGGCTTTCACCAACGCGCCCTCGGCAAAGTTGGCCGACAGGATCGCGCCAGCGACGCGTGGGCGGAGCTCGACGCGGTTGACGGCTTCGAGACGTCCAGAGAAGTCATCCCACAGCGCGGTCCGGCGCGGCTCGACCACCGCGATCGTGACGGAGACGGCCTGCTCGGGTGCGGTCCCTGTGGTCGCCTGGGCTGCATGAAAATAGCGGCCGCTCGCGATCGAACCGGCCGCCGCGAGGACGCCGATGATGGCAACGCCGCCGACAACGTGTCGGAATCGGCCGGAACGGGGGGTATTGGCGGATGGGGGCATTTGCGCGCTCCATAAATGTAGTGATCGCTACAGATATGGAGCTGGACGACGGTCCGCAAGATACTTATGTACTGTACACTACGAAAATCTTATGTCGGAAGCCGCAAGACTGGAAATCAAATAAAAGAACCACAACAAATCAGAATGTTAGAGGATTGAACGCCGAGCGGAAAACGGCGTCGGCTTCAAGGGAGTAACGCGAATGGCCATGGGACGCCCGAGGGAATTCGACGCCGATGCCGCACTGGATCAGGCGATGGAAGTCTTCTGGCGACATGGCTATGAGGGCGCGACCATTGCCCAGCTTACCGAGGCGATGGGCATTAACCCGCCGAGCCTTTATGCGGCATTTGGAAACAAGGAAGGTCTCCTGAAGGCTGCGCTCGACCGGTACACGGCCAAACGTGCGGCCTGGATGGAGGGGGTTTTGAGCGCGCCGACCGCCCGCGACGTCGCGGAGCGGATGCTCTTGGGTACCGCAGACAGCCAAACCGATCCCGACAATCCGCCCGGTTGCCTGCTCGTGCAGGGCGGCCTTGCCTGCGGTACCGGTTCGGAGAACGTTCCCTTTGAGCTGGCAGCGCGCCGTGCGCTGACCGAGGATCAGCTCCGCGAACGCTTCGTCAGGGCGAAGAAGGAGGGCGATCTGAAGCAGACCGCCGACGCTGGCGCGCTGGCGCGCTATCTCTCGGCGGTGTCCGCCGGCATGGGCGTGATGGCGTCATCAGGCGCCGATCGGGAAGCACTGCGACAGGTGGCGAACGTATCCGTCAAAGTTTTCGAGGAACAGTCGACGAAACGTTGATGATCCGCAGTTCAGCTGCAGCCCCGCTGCACGGCGGTGGCTCCGAACATGCTCCACGGCAGTTCGTGCCCTTCGCGCATGAACTGCCTCATGCGATGAGATATCGCAGGTTCGGTTGGTGTCGGCAAAAACGGTAGCGCTCCCCCGACTCGAACCTCCCGACGGTCCGCACGATGGGACATAGCAAGGCTTCGTGAGCTGAGAATCCGACAACTCTGAGCTCGTACTGCTCAGTGAGCTGGGCCACTTGTGCGCAATTGGCGCCGTGCTGCAATTCACCATCGGCTTTGCCTCGGGAGTTCTAGCAGCTTCCCGCTGCTGGGCCGTATTCCTCAAAATGAGTTGCGTACCTCAAATAACCTCTGCTAGCCTTCAGCCCATGAAGGAGCCGGACGCCGACAACCCTCTCACGCTCAGGGACATCGCCCGCCAGGCTGGCGTCAGCCTCGCGACGGTCGATCGCGTCCTGCACAACCGCCCCGGCGTGCGGCCGGATACGATCCGCCGTGTCAAGGAGACGATCGCGCGCAACTCCTTCCAGCCGCATGTGGCCGGCGCCGAGCTCGCCCGTGGCCGTGCCCGGCGCTTCGCCTTCGTGATGCCGTCGGGGCCGAACCTGTTCATGCAGCAGATCCAGTCCTATCTCGGCGAGATGTCGGGCTGGCTGTCGGCCCGCCGGCTCGCGGTCGAGATGGTCGCGACCGACGTGTTCGATGCCTCCGTTCTCGCGAACTCGCTGGAGGCTCTTGTCGGCGAGTATGACGGCGTCGCGGTTGTCGCGCTCGATCATCCGAGCGTGCGGGCCGCCATCAATGATCTCGTCGATGGTGGCGCCAAGGTGGTGACGCTGGTTTCTGACGTGCCGTCGTCGCGCCGTCATTATTATGTTGGCATCGATAATATCGCCGCCGGGCGCACCGCCGGCGCGCTGGTCGGCCGCCTCGTTGGGCCGCGATCCGGCAAAGTCGCGATCGTCGCCGGCTCGCAAGGCCTGCGCGACCATGCCGAGCGCATCTTCGGCTTCAATCAGGTGATGGCGTCGGAGTTTGCTGGGCTTAACGTGCTGCCCGTGCTCGAAGGGCGCGACGAGGACGAGCGCTCGGAACAGCTCATGTCGCGGCTGCTCGGCAAACATCCTGACATCGTCGGCCTCTACAATGTCGGCGCCGGCACGCAAGGCGTTGCCAAGGCCCTGATCGATTCCGATCGCGAGAAGCAGGTGGTGTTCGTCGGACACGACGTCACCGTGCTCACGCGCAAGCTCTTGTTGCAAGGCGTGATGGATGCGGCGATCTCGCAAAACCCGGGACATGAGGCCCGCGCCGCCGTGCGCGTGCTGCTCGCGCTCGCCCGCGGCGAGCCGATCCTGAGTGAACAGGAGAAGATCCGGATCGACATCGTGATGCGGGACAATCTGCCATAGCCTGCAGAACTGATTTGCAAGACGGCCCGATGTGGGGAAGGCGACAGAGATCGCGAACCGGGCCGGAAGGGAGGATGACGACGTGTATCTCGGGATGGACATCGGCACGTCCGGTGTGAAGGCGGTGCTCGTGAACGAGACTGGCGCAATCGTCGCGACAGCCGCGCGCGAGCTTGCGCTCTCGCATCCCGCACCGTTGTGGTCCGAGCAGGATCCGGACGCCTGGGTTGATGCAGCGATCGGCGCCATCGACGATCTCGCGTCCGTTCATCCGAGCGACGTCGCGCAGGTGCGTGGCATCGGTCTCTCCGGCCAGATGCACGGCGCTACCCTGCTCGGCGAGGACGGCCGTCCGCTGCGTCCGGCCATCTTGTGGAATGATGGCCGCTCCTATGCCGAGTGCAAGGAGCTGGAGGCGCGCTGTCCCTCGCTCCACGCTATCGCCGGCAATCTCGCGATGCCAGGCTTCACCGCGCCAAAGCTGCTCTGGGTAGCGCGCCATGAGCCCGAGATTTTCGAGCGCGTGGCAAGAGTGCTGCTGCCAAAAGCCTATGTGCGCTACCGCCTGACCGGCGAGATGGTCGAGGACATGTCGGACGCCGCCGGCACGCTCTGGCTCGATGTCGGTCAGCGCCGTTGGTCCTCGTTGCTGCTGCATGCCACCGGGCTCGATCTTCACCACATGCCGCGCCTGGTCGAAGGCAGCGAGATCGGCGCGGCACTCGCTCCCGAATTTTCGAAGCGCTGGGGCATGGCGAAAGATGTCGTGGTTGCCGGCGGTGCGGGAGACTGTGCCGCGAGCGCGATCGGGCTCGGCGCCATCACGCCCGGCGATGCGTTCCTGTCGCTGGGAACTTCGGGCGTGGTGTTTCGCGTCACCGACAGTTTTGCGCCGGCGCCCGCGTCGGCTGTGCACGCCTTCTGTCATGCGCTTCCGGGTCTCTGGCACCAGATGGGCGTGATGCTAGCGGCGGCCGCCTCGCTCGCCTGGCTTTCGGGCGTCATGGCGACGCCTGCCGCCGCGCTGCTGGCGCCGCTTGGCGAGACCGTCCGCGGACCGAGCCCGGTCAAGTTCCTTCCCTATCTCGATGGCGAGCGCACGCCACACAACGACGCTGCCGCCAGCGGCGCGTTCGTGGGTCTTCGCGGCGCGACGGGACGCGATCAGATCGTCCAGGCTGTGCTCGAAGGCGTGGCCTTCGCCGCGCGCGACAACCTCGCGGCGCTCGGCAACGCCAGCGGGATCACGGAGGTCGACCTTGTGGGCGGCGGCTCGCGCTCGGCGCTGTGGGCTCAGATCTGCGCTGATGTGCTCGGCATTCCCGTCCACCGCGTCGAGGAGGGCGAGGTCGGTGCAGCGCTTGGCGCGGCACGGCTCGGCCGGCTTGCCGCAACCAACGAAACCCCTGCACAAGTCTGCACGCGTCCGCGGCGGCTTGCGAGCTTCACGCCGCGTGCGTCTGCCGAAGCCGCTTACGGTGAAGCCTATCACCAGTGGCGAAAACTATATCCTGCGTTGAAGGAGTTCTCCCTGTGAACGTGTCACCCGAATTCTTCGGGGCGAGTGCGCCGGTCGCCTACGGCGGCAAGGACGCCAAAAGCCCACTCGCGTTCCGCTGGTACGACAAGGATCGCGTCGTGCGCGGACGGCGGCTCGAGGATCACCTGCGTTTCGCGGTCTGCTACTGGCACTCGTTCTGTTGGCCCGGCGGCGATCCCTTCGGGGGCGAGACGTTCATGAGGCCCTGGCATCATGGCGCGGATGCGATGGCAATGGCGCGCGCCAAGGCCGACGTCGCGTTCGAGCTGTTCCGCCTGCTCGATGTGCCCTTCTTCACCTTCCACGATGTCGACGCCGCGCCGGAAGGCGCCTCGCTGGCAGAGTCCGTTGCCAACCTCAACGCCATCGCCGATCTCTTCGAACAGAAGATGGCGTCTTCCAAGGTGCGTCTACTCTGGGGTACGGCCAATCTGTTCACGCATCGCCGCTACATGGCCGGCGCCGCGACCAATCCGGATCCGGACATTTTCACCTATGCCGCCGGCCAGGTCCGCGCCGCGCTTGAGGTAACGCATCGGCTCGGCGGTCAGAACTATGTGCTCTGGGGTGGACGGGAAGGCTACGAGACGCTGCTCAACACCGACATCAAGCGCGAGCTCGACCAGCTCGGCCGCTTCGTCTCGCTCGTCGTCGAGCACAAGCACAAGATCGGTTTCAAGGGACCGATCCTGATCGAGCCGAAGCCGAAGGAGCCGACCAAGCATCAGTATGATTTCGACGTCGCCACCTGCTACGGGTTCCTCCAGCGCTATGACCTTCTGAACGACGTCAAGCTCAACATCGAACAGAACCACGCCATCCTTGCCGGCCATTCGTTCCAGCACGAGATCGCGCTGGCCCAGGCGCTCGGCGTGTTCGGCTCGCTCGACATCAACCGCGGCGACGATCTGCTCGGCTGGGATACCGACCAGTTCGCGATGAACGTGCCAGAGCTGGCGCTGGCGTTCCACGACATCCTGAAGGCCGGTGGCTTCACGACGGGCGGTCTCAATTTCGACGCCAAGATCAGGCGGCAATCGATCGATCCGGACGATCTGATCCACGCCCATGTCGGCTCGATGGACGCCTGCGCGCGGGCGTTCGTTGCCGCCGCCGACATGCTCGATGCCGAGGCGCTGACGATGCCGATTGCGGAACGTTACGCCGGATGGGCTGATGCCGAGGGACGCGCGATCCTCGCTGGCCAGCGTTCGCTTGCCGATCTTGCTGATCGCGCGCTGGCACCCGGTTTCGATCCGCAGCCGCGCTCGGGTCGTCAGGAATATCTGGAATCACTGGTCAACCGGTACGTCTGAGCGAGGCCGAGCATGGAAACCGCAGGTGCAGCCGGGCAACCGGTTCTGGAATTGACAGGGATCGGCAAGGAGTTCGGCGCGATCCGCGCGCTGCACGACGTCGACATGCAGGTCTTCCCCGGCGAGGTGGTCGGCCTGATGGGCGACAACGGCGCGGGCAAGTCGACGCTCGTCAAAATCATCGCCGGAAACTTCCGCCCCACCCATGGCGAGGTCCGCTTCGGCGGCAACGCGGTGCATTTCTACCGTCCCATCGATGCCCGCGCGGTCGGGATCGAGGTCGTCTATCAGGACCTGGCGCTTGCCGACAATCTCACGGCGGCGGCCAACGTCTTCCTCGGCCGCGAGCTCAAGCGCAAATTCGGCCCGTTCGCTTTCCTCGATCACAATGCGATGGCGGCGCGCGCGCTGGAGCTGTTCGGCGAGCTGCGCTCCGAGACAAGACCGCATGATCTCGTCAAGCAGATGTCGGGCGGCCAGCGCCAGGCAGTTGCGATCGCACGAACCCGCCTGTCGAACGCCAGGCTCGTGATGATGGACGAGCCGACCGCGGCGATCTCGGTCCGCCAAGTCGAGCAGGTCCTGGGCCTGATCCATCGGCTGAAAGAGCAGGGCGTCGCCGTCATGCTGATTTCCCACCGCATGCCCGATGTCTTCGCGGTCTGCGACCGCGTCGTCGTCATGCGCCGCGGCGAGAAGCGGGCGGACAAGTCGATCCGCGATACCAGTCCCGAGGAAGTCACTGCCCTGATCACCGGTGCGAAGGAGGCTGCGTGATGGCCATGCCGCTGGAATCTCCGATCTCCTTCACCAATGTAGGCCGTATCAGGTGGTGGCAGCGCGGCATCTTTGCATCCCAAACCGGCTACGTTCTGCTGGCGCTGCTGGGGTTGCTGATCGCGATGCATTTTGCCAGCCCCTACTTCTTCACGCAGGGCAACATGCAGAACGTGGCGAAGAACTTTTCCTTCATCGCCATTGCCACCCTCGGCATCACCTTCGTGATCATCACCGGCGGCATCGATCTCTCGGTGGGATCGATGATGTGCTTCTCCGCCATGATCACGTCCATGGTGATGTCGGGCCTGTCGACGCCGGGCATGCCCGGCGCGTCCCTGTTCGTGCATCTGGCTGCGGACGGCAAGACCGTGGTCGCCAATGTACCGGGGCTGATCCTGCTTGTCTCGATCCTGGCGGGACTTGTCACCGCGCTGATCGTCGGCCTCGTCAACGGCTTCTGCATAGCCGTGCTCGGGCTGTCGCCCTTTGTCACTACGCTCGGCATGCTCTCCATCGTCCGCGGTCTCGGCTATGTCGTCTCCAACGGGCGCGGCAGCTTTCCGGGCGGACCGGATGCCGACTATTTCTACGCGCTGACATCGGGCGATCTGTTCGGCGTACCGGCGCCATTCATCTATCTCGTGATCCTCGCGGCGGTAATGGCGATCGTGCTGCACCACACGAGCTTCGGCCGTCATGTCTTCGCGCTCGGCGGCAACGAGAAGGCGGCGGAATTGACTGGCATCCCGGTCGTACGGGTCAAGATCGAAGTCTACGTGATTTGTGCGCTGGCCGCAGGGCTGCAGGGCATCATCGTCTCGGGCTGGCTGGGGTCTGCGCCCGCGAACATGGCGACATCCTACGAACTCAACGTGATCGCAGCGGCGGTTATCGGCGGTGCCAATCTCGCAGGTGGCGTCGGCGGCCCGCTCGGGGCCATCGTCGGCTGCGTGCTGCTTGAGGTGATCCGCAATGGCCTCGTGCTCGCGCAGGTCAGCTCCTACTGGCAGCAGACGCTCGTGGGCGTGATCATCATTCTGGCCGTGCTGGTCGACCGCATCCGCTCACGCATCACTTGAGGTTACTCCGGGGGAGCAACGAACACTTCGTCTATCCGCCTTCTGGAGATTCAATTCAAAAGGATAGACACAAATGTGGAGGGACCAATGAGGAAAATACTTCTCGCCGGAATGGCCATCGCGATGATGGCGACCCCGGCATTCGCCCAGACCTACAAGTTCGTGATCGTGCCCAAGGCGATGAACAATCCGTTCTTCGACGTCGCGCGCGACGGTTGCCTGAAGCGCGCCAAAGAGCTCGGTAACGTCGAATGCATTTACAAGGGGCCGGTCGAGCATGAGCCGGCGACGCAGGCGCAGATCATCCAGGATTTCATTACGCAAAAGGTGGATGGTCTTGCGATCTCGGTCGCGGATGTCGCAGCGATGACCAAGTCGATCGAGGCTGCGACCGCGGCCGGTATTCCTGTCATCACCTTCGATGCGGATGCGCCAGGCTCCAAGCGCATTGCCTATATCGGCACCAACAACAAGGACTTCGGCCTCGCGCTCGGCAAGCAATTGCTGCAGCTCAAGCCCGAGGGCGGCAAGTATGCCGTCGTCTCCGGTGGTCCGGGCGCCAAGAACCTCGCCGAGCGCGTCGATGGCGTGCGCGAGGCGCTCAAGGGCTCGAAGTGGGTCGAGGTCGCGGGCTCGCCGACCTTCTGCAATGACGATCCTGCGCTCGCGGTCCAGCAGATGGCGGATCTGCGCACCGCCACGCCGGATCTCGGCGCGATCGTGCCGGTTGGCGGCTGGCCGATGTTTGCGCCGGAAGGCTACAAGGCCTTCGTCAACAAGAACAAGAAGGACATCGATGCCGGCAAGCTGACGCTCGTCGTCGCCGATACGCTCAAGATGCAGCTTGAACTCTTGCGTGACGGCTACTCCAACGCGCTTACGGGACAGCGCCCGTTCGAGATGGGCGAGAAGGCGATGGACACTCTGCTGGCAATCAAGAAGGGCCAGAAGGTTCCCGAGGTCATTTATACCGGCCTCGACCTCGTGACCAAGGACAATGTCGCTCAACTGTTGAAGTAGGAAACGTTCTCAGCCCCAACGTTCCTGCGCTACACTCCCTCTCCCGGTTGCGGGAGAGGGAGTGCTGGTTCGACCCTGGAGCTTGGAATGAAGCGTACACGGCTTGCGGATAGGATCGACGTCACGGCGATTGGTCTCGGAACCGCTCCTCTCGGTGGATTGTTTGCGCCGGTTAGCGATGCGGATGCAGAGGCGACGATCGAACGCGCCTGGTCGCTCGGCGTCCGCTTCTTCGATACCGCGCCGCTTTACGGCTTTGGATTGGCCGAACGTCGCTTGGGTGGTTTTCTGCGCCGGCAGGAGCGGGACTCCTTTGCAATCTCCACCAAGGTAGGCCGCTTGTTGCGCCCAGCCAGTGCTGCTGCGGAAGACGATCACTACAAGGGCACGTCCGCCGAGCGGCCGCAATTCGACTTCAGCTACGACGGCGTGATGCGATCGGTTGAGGAAAGCCTCGCCCGTCTCGGGCTCGACCGCGTCGATCTACTGCTCGTCCATGATCCAGATGACCACTATGAGGATGCAGTTGCCGGTGCCTTCCGCGCGCTCCGGCGCTTGCGCGACGATGGTACGGTCAAGGCGATCGGCGCCGGTATGAATCAATCCGAGATGCTCGCCCGCTTTGCCGAAGCGGCGCCGGTCGATTGCTTCCTGCTGGCGGGCCGCTACACGCTGCTCGACCAGGGCGCGCTGACGACGTTGTTTCCGATCTGCCGTGCGAAGAGCATCGGCGTCATTCTCGGGGGCATCTACAACAGCGGCATCCTCGCCAACCCGCGCGCCGGCGCGAAGTTCAATTACGAAGACGCCGATGCGGCGCTCGTCGCCCGCGCGCTGGCGCTGGAGGCGCTGTGCCGCAAGCATGGCACAGAGCTCAAGGCCGCCGCAGTGCAGTTCTGTATGGCCCATCCGGCGGTAACGGTCGCGCTACAAGGTGCGCGTAGCGCTGCGGAGGTTTCGGACAACATCGCGATGTCCGAGCGGCTGGTGCCGTCCTCCTTCTGGCAGGAGCTGCGCGAGCGCAAGTTAGTCGATGCGTCCGCACCGCTGCCGGGTGGAGCTTGACCCATGGTGATCGACGGTCATCAGCATTTCTGGGATCCCGCGCGCGCCGATTATCCCTGGATGGAGGCGCCCGAACTCGCGCGGATCCACCGCGCCTTCGGCCCGAGCGATCTCGCGCCGCTGCTTCTCGCCAACGGGGTCGATGTAAGCATTTTGGTGCAATGCCGCTCCTCGATCGAGGAGACCGAGGAATTCTTGCGCGTCGCCGCTGCGACGCCCTTCGTCGTCGGTGTGGTCGGCTGGGCCGACCTGACGGACGGGGCGGTCGACGAGACGCTCGAGCGGCTCCGTGGTTCGCTCGGAGGCGACAGGCTGGTCGGCATTCGTCACCAGGTGCACGACGAGTCCGATCCCGATTGGCTGCTGCGCGAGGACGTGCAGCGCGGTCTGACCGCCGTGTTCGCGCGCGATCTCGCCTATGATCTCCTGGTGCGCACGCGTGAAATGCCGGCCGCGATCGCAACTGCGCAGGCGTTTCCGCAAGGGCGCTTTGTCCTCGATCACGCCGCCAAGCCGCCGATCGCGGAGGGATTCAGCCGTGAATGGGCCGATCTTCTCGTCGCACTCGCCGCTTGCGGCAATGTCTGGTGCAAGATCTCGGGTCTCGCCACCGAGGCAAGGTGGGACGACTGGGATGCGGACCGTCTGCTTCCGTTTGTCGCGCACGCCGCCAAATGCTTTGGCGAGGATCGCCTGATCTTCGGCTCCGACTGGCCGGTGTGTTTGCTCGCGGGAAGCTATGGCGCGACCAAGGGCGCGCTCGAGGAGTGCCTGATGAAGCTTGGTCCGCACGTGCGCGACAAGGCGTTTGGGGCGAACGCTCAGCGGGCATATCTTATTCCTTCTGCCCTTGTGGGAGAAGGTGGCGCGTAGCGCCGGATGAGGGGCCCAAACGAACCATACCGCTGATTGACGTCTTGGGTTCGCAGGGGACATTGGTGCTGATGGACTGGAGCGAGAGTTCAAGTTTTTCAATCGGACCTGGCATCTTATCTATACGGAGGTCCGTTATGTTGCCAAAGAAGCCACGCGAACTCCGGGTGTCTCAGCAGCAGGATCAACCAAGCCAAAAAATTCTTCACCGCGGACTGCGATCTCTTCTTCATCCCCGCTAGGCATGATGGCCCTCCATCTGCTCGCGCAATGGAGAAAGTCTGGCCATCAAGGTGCTGCATCCAGCGGATCACCACTTTCATGGACGGACGTTGCTTATCTTCCGTTGACCAACCAAAAGAATGTTCCTATTTTGTTCTTACGTCAAATGTGCCATACAAAAGACGGCACCAAATTTCGGTCAAGTGTCACAGGTGAACGGCCGGGTGGCAACTACATCCACCATCCTTCATGCAGACCTGGATGCTTTTTATGCCTCGGTTGAGCAGCTCCTCGACCCTTCGTTACGCGGTAAACCGATAGCCGTCGGTGGCGGGGTTGTGCTTGCCGCTTCTTACGAAGCCAAGGCGTTCGGGATCCGCGGCGGCATGCCAGGACGGCAGGCGCGCGAGCTGTGTCCGCAACTCATTTTTGTCGGCGGGCATTTCAAGGACTACCAACGGCTGGGTGATGCCGCCATCAAGGTGATCGGCGATTTCACACCCCTCGTTGAGCGGATTTCCATCGACGAGGCCTTTGCCGACGTCGCAGGCTGCACCCATCTCTTTGGTACGCCTGCCGACATAGCTACGGCAATCCGTCGGCGCGTGCGCGCCGAGCTGGGGCTTCCGATCTCAGTGGGCGTCGCGCGGACCAAGCATCTGGCGAAAATTGCCTCGCAAGTAGCCAAGCCCGACGGGCTCGTGGTTGTCGATCCCGACGCTGAACTGGAATTCCTTCACGAACTGACCGTCGACCTGATGTGGGGCGTGGGTCCGGTCACGAAGGCGCGGCTTGCCAAGATCGGCGTGCTGACGATCGGGCAGCTGGCAAACACGCCGGGATTGTCGCTCGAGCACCTGCTCGGTCCCGCGGCAGGGCAGAAACTCGCAGCGCTGGCGTGGAATCGCGATCCGCGGCAACTCAAGCCTCACCGCCGGGCCCGATCGGCAGGAGCGCAATCGGCTATTGGCAGGAGGCCGGCCGAAATGCGAATTATTCGATCTACCCTGCTTCACCTCGCGGACTGCATTGCAACGCGGCTCCGGGCGAAGTCCCTGCCTGGTCGAACTGTGACGGTCCGCGTTCGCTTCGCCGACCTGAGCTCGGTCACGCGCTCGGTAACGCTCGATGCACCAATTTCCGCGACCATGATCCTCGCGGAGCTTGCAGAGGAACTGGTGCGCGCAATCCTTGCAGATCATCCGGACGAGAAGACCATCTCTCTGGTGGCGATCTCCGTTTCGCATCTTGAGGCGCACTGGGATCTGGAGCTGGAACTCCCGTTTGGACTTCGAAATGAAGCGCGCCGCCCCGGCACCAAAATGGGCATGGCACGTTGGGCGGCTGACTGCGCCGTTGACAAGATCCGCGATCGCTTCGGACGGGATGCTATCGGGTACGGTTCGGCGGCGCTGGGTATTTCTCGTTCCGTGCCCGACGAGTTTCGCAAGCTCGCCGAGAAGGACCTGTAACCATCGCCGATCACGAGCTACGGTGGGATATCGGGCTCAGCGGGCACGCGCTGCTGCGGCGTCCAGAGGAGAAGGAAGCGCTTGATGAAGATGATCAAGGGACCGGCGATATTCCTCGCTCAGTTCACTGCCGACGCGGCGCCGTTCAACTCCTTCGAATCTATCTGCGGATGGGCCGCCTCGCTCGGCTACGAGGGAATTCAGATCCCGAGCTGGGATGGACGACTCTTCGACCTCAACAAGGCCTCAGAGTCCCAGGACTATGCCGATGAGGTGAAGGGGATCGCAGCCGGTCACGGCCTTTCCATCACCGAACTCTCGACGCATCTCCAGGGCCAGCTCGTCGCCGTTCATCCGGCCTATGACGCAGCATTCGACGGCTTCGCCGTGCCGGAGGTGCGCGGCAATCCCAAGGCGCGCACCGAGTGGGCCGTTGCCCAGGTCAAGCGCGCAATCCGCGCCTCAGGGCGCCTCGGGCTCACGGCGCACGCGACCTTCTCCGGCGCATTGGCCTGGCCCTATGTCTATCCCTGGCCGCAGCGTCCGGCCGGCCTCGTCGAGGCCGCCTTTGACGAGCTCGCCAGGCGCTGGCGGCCGATCCTTGATTATGCGGAGGAGCACGGCATTGATGTCGCTTATGAGATCCATCCAGGCGAGGACCTGCACGACGGCGTCTCCTATGAGATGTTTCTCGAGCGGGTGAATGGCCACACGCACGCGAACCTGCTCTACGACCCGTCGCACTTCCTGCTACAGCAGCTCAACTATCTCGACTTCATCGATATCTATCACCAACGCATCAAGGCCTTCCACGTCAAGGACGCGGAGTTCAACCCGACGGGCCGCCAGGGTGTCTATGGCGGGTTCCAGAGCTGGGTCGATCGAGCTGGCCGCTTCCGCTCACTGGGCGATGGCCAAGTAGATTTCGGCGCGATCTTCTCGAAGCTCACGCAGTACGATTACGGCGGCTGGGCGGTGATGGAATGGGAATGCGCGCTGAAGCATCCTGAGCAAGGCGCGCGCGAGGGCGCCGAATTTATCAAAAGACATATCATTCGGGTCACGGAGAAGGCCTTCGACGATTTCGCAGGCTCCGGCACCGACGACCAGATGAACCGCAAGATGCTCGGCATCTCCTGAGCGAGGAAGAAGAATGACGATTGAGGCAAACAGCGAAACTGGCGGCCATGGTCGTATTCGGCTAGGCATGGTTGGCGGCGGCCAGGCATCTTTCATTGGCGCCGTCCACCGCATTGCCGCGCGTATCGACGACCAGTTCGAGTTGACAGCCGGCGCGTTGGCGTCGGATCCGGTCCGAGCCAAGGCCTCGGCGAAGGAGCTCGGTATCGCCAACGACCGCGCCTATGGCTCTTTCGAAGAGATGGCGAGGGCGGAAGCCGCGCGCCCGGACGGCATCGAGGTGGTCTCGATCGTAACCCCCAACCACATGCACAGCCCGGTTGCCAGGGCCTTCCTTGAAGCCGGCATCCACGTCATCTGCGACAAACCGCTGACGACGACCGTCGCCGAGGCCGAGGAACTGGTGGCGCTGGTCAGGAAGACGGGCAAGGTCTTCGTCGTGACTCACAACTACACGGGCTATCCAATGGTACGACAGGCCCGCGCCATGGTTGCGAACGGCGATCTCGGCAAGATCCGGCTCGTCCAGGCAGAATATCTGCAGGATTGGCTGACGGAGCGATTAGAGGCAAGCGGCCACAAGCAGGCCGCGTGGCGCACGGACCCGACCCGATCCGGGGCTGGCGGGTGCATCGGCGACATCGGCACCCACGCCTACAATCTCGCCTGCTTCGTCACTGGACTTGAGCTCGACGAACTGCTCGCTCAGCTCTCGACCTTCGTCGGCGGCCGGCGTCTCGATGACGACGTCCAGATCCTCCTCAAGTGGAAGGGAGGTGCCAGAGGTATGCTTTGGGCAAGCCAGGTCGCGGTCGGCAATGAGAACGGCCTGACGCTGCGCGTCTATGGGACCAAGGGCGGACTCGAATGGGTACAGGAAAATCCGAACCATCTCTGGTTCACCCGCTATGGGCAGCCCAAGCAACTCCTGACCCGCGGCGGTGCCGGCGCCTTGGTCGAGGCGGGCCGTCTCACCCGCGTGCCATCGGGGCATCCCGAGGGTTACCTTGAGGGGTTCGCAACAATCTATACTGAGGCAGCGCGCGCTATCCGCGCAGCACAGGCCGGCAAACCGCCCGATCCGGCGGTGATTTTCCCGACTGTCGCGGATGGCCTCGCCGGCGTGAAGTTCATCGAAGCTGCGGTGAACTCATCCGCAAGCAATGGCGCCTGGGTTCGGATCACGTAAATGCCGACGTGGCTGCCATGCTGATTTTGGCTGAACGTCAAGAACGGTAAACTCGACGTATCTACAAGAAATTCCACGGGATCGAGCTGCCGGCCGACATGCGTGGTTGAACGAAGGCGTCGTACCTGTCGGCCGAATTCTCAACGGACGAGGATTTCCGCCGGCGGGTCGAAAAGCTTCGCGTCATGGATGAACAGGGCTGAGGCCGGACATGGGCCCGTCAATATCGTCGAGCGCCTGCCGCATGGCCTCCACCAGATCCAACGCGACTGGCGAGGGGCTGCGCTGCGGCGGAAAAACAGCAGCGAACTCGAAATCGATCCGCGGCGTGAAGCGGCGCGCGATGACGCCGCGGCTTTCGAATTCTCGCGCCGTGAATGGATCGCAGATCGCCACGCCAACTCCGGATGACACCAACCCGCACATGATCTCAGACAGGCTGGTTTCGACCCGAAGGACACGGCGGACATCGTCGCGATTGAAGGCTTGGTCGATCAGATGCCGGCCTGTCGACCCGGTCGTCAGCGACACGAAGGTCTCGCCCTCGAAATCGCGCGGCTCCAGCATCGCCTTGGCCGCGAGTCGGTGTCCTTCGGGCAGAACTGCAACGCGAGGGGGCGCTGGCAACCGCACGATCGACAGGCCCACATGGGCGATAGGTACCTCTGCGAAGCCGATGTCGCATTGGTTGTTCAATACCCAGTCGACCACAATCGGTGAGATCACGCCAAAGAACGCCAAGTTGAGGTTCGGCCGCTCCCTCAGAAACCGCCCGGCGAGTCTTGGCAGGTAGCCGTTGGACAACGCCGGCAAGGCGGCGATCCGAAGCGTGCCGGTTCGGCGGCTGCGGATTTCTTCGGCTGCTGCAGTGATCCGTTCGAGACCGACGAAGGAACGCTCGACTTCCATGTAGAGTGCCGTGGCGGCTGCCGTCGGCACAAGTCCGGTGCCACGCTTTTCGAACAGCTTCATTTTGAGTAGCGCCTGGAAGTCGCGCAAGAGGCGGCTCACCGCCGGCTGCGTCACAGCCATGAGCGCCGCCGCGTCCGTGACGCTGCCCGTCAGCATTGTCGCTCGGAAGGCCTCGACCTGCCGCGAGTTGATGCGCGCCATCCCCGCTCCATTCATAACATTCCAGTATGAAGATGGTGCCATTATTAATTGGACGGCGAAAGCGGGGATTGCGATCTTTTTCAGCAAGACTCGAGGCGGCTCATTTTTTGAGCAGGGTCGGGCAATCCGAGGCGAGGCGGTCCGTCGATCCCGACGAACGGGCACATCCGTCTCGGGGAGGATGCCAGTCAGAATGCGCGCCAGATGTCAGGTCGTCGGTACGTCACGTCGCAACCACGCAATTCGGAGCTCGTCCACATGAAGCATCTCGGCCTTTTGACAGCGGTCAGCATCGCGGCCCTGGCCTCGGTCCCGTCGCCGGTTTCGGCGCAGCAGAAGACGCTGTATGTCGCCGGATACGGCGGCTCCTTCGAAAAAACGATCCGGGACGCCGTGGTCCCTGCCTTTGAGCAGGCCCACGGCGTGAAGGTCGAATACGTTGCCGGCAACTCGACGGATACGCTTGCCAAATTGCAGGCCCAGAAGGGCAACCAACAGATCGACGTGGCCATCGTCGATGACGGTCCGATGTATCAGGCGATTCAGCTTGGCTTCTGCAGCAAGATCGAAGGCCTACCCGCCGATCTCTATGATGCCGCCCGCTTCAAGGATGACCAGGCGGTTGCCATTGGGCTGGTCGCGACCGGTTTGATGTACAACACCAAGATCTTCGCCGAGAAGGGCTGGGCGCCGCCTACCTCCTGGAACGATCTCAAAGATCCGAAATACCAGAAGCAACTGGTCATTCCGCCGATCAACAACACCTATGGTCTGGAAGCTCTCCTGATGCTCGCCAGGATGAACGGCGGCAGCGAAGCCAACGTCGACGATGGGTTCAAGATCTTCAAGAATGACATCAATCCGAATGTGCTGGCCTACGAGCCCTCGCCAGGCAAGATGACCGAGCTGTTCCAGTCAGGCCAAGCCGTGTTGGCCGTGTGGGGCACAGGCCGGGTCCAAAGTTTCGCGAACACCGGCTTTCCTGTCGACTTCGTGTATCCCAAGGAAGGCGCCGCCACGCTCCTCGCGAGCGCGTGTCCGGTCGCCAAGCCCAACGCTTCACCGCTCGCCGCGACATTCGTCAAGACACTTCTCGACCCGAAACTGCAGCTCGTCCTGTTGAAGGACTACGGCTACGGCCCGGTGCTGAAGTCTCTGGTCGTTCCGCCGGAGCTCGGCAAAATGGCGCCGATCGGCGAGCGCGCGGCGAAGCTCTATACGCCCGACTGGACCATTATCAACGAGAAACGCGAGGAATGGACCAAGCGGTGGAATCGCGAGGTTGAGCGCTGAACCAGGCGGGCCGACGGGATTTCGCTTCAGCAGCCGAGAACGCCACTGACCGCGTATCGGCGTCGGCCACACCAGGATCCGAATCCATGTACTTTCTCGAGCTCGACCGTGTCGCGAAGCAGTTCGGCCCGCAGACCGTCGTGGACGACTTCAGTCTTGCCGTGGGCAAGGGCGAGTTCATCTCCCTACTCGGTCCCTCGGGTTGCGGAAAGACCACCACGCTGCAGATGATCGCAGGCTTCCTGGATCCCTCGCGCGGCGCGATCCGGCTCGAGGGCCGCGACCTCACCGCAGTCCATCCGGCCAAGCGTGGCCTCGGCATCGTATTTCAGAGCTACGCGCTGTTTCCGCACATGACCGCGGCAGAGAACGTATCTTTTGGACTCGAGATGCGACGCGTGCCGAAGGCTGATCGCAGCGAGCGAGTCCGCACCGCCCTCGCGATGGTCGGGCTCGCCGGCTTCGAGGATCGTTATCCGCGACGCATGTCGGGTGGCCAGCAGCAGCGCGTGGCGCTCGCCCGCGCGCTGGTGATCCGGCCGAGCGTGTTGCTCCTCGACGAGCCGCTGTCGAATCTCGACGCCAAGCTGCGCGAGGAGATGCAGATCGAATTGCGCCAGATCCAGCGCAACCTGGGCACCACCACGATCCTCGTCACCCACGACCAGATCGAGGCGATGTCGCTCTCCGATCGTATTGTGGTGATGAGCCAGGGCCGCATCGAGCAGATCGGCACGCCGCAGGAGACTTATGAGCGGCCCGTGTCGGCCTTCGTGTCTCAGTTCCTTGGCAAGACCAACGATTTCGCCGCGACGATCGACCGGACCGCCGCTCCGGCGCGGCTGGTTGCCGGCTCCTGGAGCGCGCCCGCGCCCGCTGGTGTCGCCGGCTCGGTGACGGTCAGCATTCGCCCCGAGCGAATTGGCTTCGGCGACACGGGGCTCGCAGCGAAGATCATCACCCGCATCTTCCAGGGCAATCACTGGCTGTTCCAGTGCGAGACCGAATCTGGTCCTGCGATTGTGATCCGCCAGAATGACGGTCAACCGCAACCCGCCGAGGGCGAGGCCGTCCGGCTTGCCTGGCGGCCGGAAGACATGAGCCTGCGCACCGCCGGAGGCGCCAAATGAGCACGGCTCCCGACACGTCTGTCTTGACCACAGGACCATCGACCGATGAACGCGCCGCGCGCGCCCCTTGGGCGCTGACCGCGCCCGCGCTGATGCTGTTCATCGGCATCCTTGTGATCCCGCTCGCGATGACCGTGATGCTCTCGTTCCATGATTGGGGCCAATACAAGGGCATTGAGCCGGTTCTCATCTTGAAAAACTGGCACGAGATCGCAACCGATCCCTACTATGCGGAAATGTTCTGGCGCACCTTCCGCGTCGCGCTGCTCGCGACGCTGATCACCGCCGTGTTCGGCGCGCCGGAAGCCTATATCCTCAACCGCATGAGCGGACGTTGGAAGAGCTTCTTTCTGCTCGTCATCCTCGGCCCGCTATTGATCTCCGTGGTCGCACGCACGCTCGGGTGGGCGCTTCTGTTCGGCGGCAACAACGGCCTCGTCAACAAGTTCTTGATGTCGCTCGGGCTGATCGGCTCGCCACTGCCCTTCATGTTCACCGAGACCGGCATGGTCGTAGCGCTTGCCCATGTGATGATGCCATTCATGGTGTTGTCGGTCTGGGCCGCATTGCAGCGCCTCGATCCGCAAATCGAAAACGCCGCGTTGTCGCTTGGCGCCAGCCCGCTCACCATCATCCGCCGCATCGTCCTGCCGCAGATCATGCCCGGCGTGCTGTCGGGGGCGATTATCGTGTTCTCGCTGTCGGCCAGTGCCTTTGCCACGCCGGCGATCATCGGCGGACGTCGGCTCAAGGTCGCGGCGACGCTGGCGTATGACGAGTTTCTCAATACGCTGAACTGGCCGCTCGGGGCGGCAGTCGCCGTGCTGCTCCTCATGGCGCTCGTGCTGATCGTCGTCGGTAGCAACGCGCTGATCGAGCGGCGCTACGCCGAGGTATTCCGATGAGGACAAATGGCCCGATCTCTCTTGTGTTCCACACGGTATTCGTCGTCTTCATGCTGGCGCCGATCGTGGTGGTCTGCCTCGTTGCCTTTACGCCCGATGGCTTCCTGTCGCTGCCAACCAACGGCTTCTCGCTGCGCTGGTTCAGGGCGATCGCCAGCTATCCCGAATTTGTTCACGCCTTCTGGGTGAGCCTCGGACTCGGCGCGCTGTCGTCGTTCGTGGCGCTCCTCTTCGCGGTGCCGGCGGCGCTCGCCATCGCCCGCTACCGCTTCCTCGGCCGCGATGCGCTCGCGGCGCTATTCCTTTCACCGCTGATGATTCCCCATGTCGTGCTCGGCATCGCCTTCCTCCGCTTCTTCACGTCGATCGGCATCGGCGGCAGTTTCGCGGCGCTCATCATTGCCCATGTCTTGGTGGTGTTTCCGTTCGCGCTCCGGCTGACGCTGGCTGCGGCGACCGGCATGGACCGCTCGGTCGAGATGGCGGCGCTCTCGCTCGGCGCGAACGATTGGACACTGTTCCGCCGCGTGACTCTGCCCTTGATCCTCCCTGGCGTCGTCAGCGGCTGGGCGCTCGCCTTCATCCAGTCCTTCGATGATCTGACCATGACCGTCTTCCTTGCCACGCCCGGCACCGAGACGCTGCCGGTCCGCATGTTCCTTTACATCCAGGACAACATCGATCCGCTGGTAACCTCCGTCTCCGCCAGCGTCATCGCAATCACCATGACAGCTCTGGTGCTGCTCGACCGCTTCTACGGACTCGATCGTGTGCTCGCCGGCAAGAGCGACGCAGGGCGATAGGAGAAGCCATGTCAAAGGATTACGACGTCGCTGTCGTCGGCGGCGGTCTGCTCGGTTCCGCCATCTCTTGGGGTCTTGGCCGGCTCGGCAAGAAGGTCGCCGTCCTCGACGAGGACGATATCGCCAAGCGTGCCTCGCGGGCCAATTTCGCGCTCATCTGGGTGCAGAGCAAAGGCCTCGGCATGCCGGCCTACACCGGCTGGACCGTCCGCGCCTCCGAGACATGGCCAGCGCTTGCCGCTGAATTGAAGGAGCAGACTGGTCTCGACGTTGCCCTGCAGCAGAATGGTGGCTTTCACCTAACACTCGGTGAGCACGAATTCGAGCAGCGCGCTCAACTCGTCACGCGCATGCATAACCAGGTGGGGGCGGCCGATTACCGGATGGAGATGCTGTCGGCGTCCGAAGTGAAAAAGATGCTGCCTCTCGTCGGCCCCGAAGTCTCCGGCGGCAGTTTCTGTCCGCTTGACGGGCACGTGAATTCGCTGCGCACCTTCCGCGCTTTCCATACCGGCCTAAGACTGTTTGGTGTCGATTATCTTCCCGAGCGACCGGTTGCAGCGATAACCCGCGCCGGCGGCGAATTCCACCTGTCGACGCCGCAGGGCGATATCCGTGCAGCGAAAGTCGTGCTCGCCGCCGGCAACGCCAACCAGACACTGGCGCCGATGGTCGGGCTGTCAGCGCCGATGGGCCCGACCCGTGGTCAGATCGTGGTCACCGAGCGCACAGTGCCGTTCCTCCCGCATCCGCTGACTACGATCCGCCAGACCGACGAGGGGACGGTGATGATCGGGGACAGCAAGGAAGAGCAACTCGACGACCGCGTGCTGAACCATTCCGTCAGTGCTGTCATGGCGGATCGCGCGCAGCGCATGTTTCCTCACCTTGCCCGCCTCAACGTGGTGCGGAGTTGGTCCGGTATCCGCGTGATGCCGCAGGACGGTTTCCCGATCTACGACCAGTCGGAGAGCCAGCCGGGCGCTTTCGTCGCCTGTTGCCATTCCGGCGTAACGCTCGCGTCCAATCACGCGTTCGAGATTGCCCGGATGGTCGCCGAGGATGCGCTCGACGCGGAACTCGTCGGCGCCTTCTCGGCCCGGCGCTTCGTCGAAGACCGCGCTGCGACCGGCAGTGGCTATTACTGAAATCGACATGGCTCGAAGGGGCCAGGAGACATCAATGTTCAAGCGATCCGATCAGGACACCAGAAGACCCCTGCAGATCTTCGTCGACGGGACCGCAGTCGAGGCGCGAGAGGGCGACACGGTGTCCGCAGCGCTGCTTGCCTCCGGCCGCGACGCCCGCCGCGCTACCGCGGTCAGCGGCGCGCCGCGGCTACCCTATTGCATGATGGGCGTGTGCTTCGACTGCCTCGTCACGATCGATGGCGTCGGCAACCGCCAAGGCTGCCTAGTGCCGGTCGCCGAGGGGATGCAGATTGAAATCCAGAAAGGCAAGCGGGAGATCGGGCGATGAGAGCGACCCCCAAGCGCGATAGCTACGACATCGTGGTGATCGGGGCCGGGCCTGCTGGTCTCGCCGCCACCGTGTTCGCAGCAGAGGCCGGCCTGTCGACCCTGCTGCTTGATGAGAACCCCGGTCCCGGCGGCCAGGTCTGGCGCGCTATCTCATCAACTCCAGTAGTGGAGCGCGAGCAACTGGGCGCAGACTATTGGGCGGGCGCGGACCTCGTCCAGGCGGTGCAGTCGAGCGGTGCCGAAATCATCCATCGCGCGACCGTCTGGAGCCTTGACCGCAACCTCGAAGTCGGTGTCTCCGTGGGCGGCGCGTCGGCCTTCATAAAGGCGGGTCGCGTGATCCTGGCGACGGGCGCGCTGGAGCGGCCGTATCCCATTCCGGGCTGGACGCTCCCGGGGGTGATGACTGCCGGCGCCGCGCAGACGATGCTGAAGTCTTCAGGTCTCGTGCCTGACGGGCGCACGGTTATTGCCGGGCAGGGACCATTGCTTTGGCTGCTCGCGGCGCAGATCCTGCGCCTTGGCGGCCGCATCGACCGCATCCTCGATACAACCGAGCGCCGGAACTATCTCGCCGCGCTGCCCCATGCCTTCGCCTTCATGACCTCACCCTATTTCGCGAAGGGACTAGCGATGATGAGGGAAGTGCGGGCGAAAGTGCGCGTCGTGACCGGCGTCAACGAACTTTCTGCTGAGGGGGATGGCCAGCTTGCAACCGTCACCTATGCGGCAGGCGACCGACGTGAAACGATTCCCGCCGGGTTGCTTTTGCTGCATCAAGGCGTGGTACCCAACGTCAATCTCGCCATGGCAGCCGGAATCGAGCATCGCTGGGATGACGGGCAGCTCTGCTGGTCGCCGGTGCTCGACGACAAAGGTAACACGTCGGTCGAGGGCATCGCCATCGCCGGTGACGGCGCCGGGATCGCTGGCATGGAAGCTGCCGTCTTCCGGGGCCGTATCGCAGCAAGAGCCGCAGTTCAAACTCTGGCGCCCGAGGAGGCGGCAAAGCTCGCACCCATGGCTACGCTCAGGACCAATCTGGCTCGCGCCGAGCGCGGGCGCGTCTTTCTCGACACGTTGTTCAGGCCCGCGCGGCAGTTCCGTATTCCTTCGGGCGACACGATCGTCTGCCGCTGCGAGGAAGTCACTGCCAACGACATTCTCGACGCCGTCGCAATCGGCGCGACGGGTCCAAATCAGCTCAAGGCCTATCGCCGCACCGGCATGGGCCCGTGTCAGGGGCGGCTCTGCGGGCTCACGGTCACCGAACTCATGGCCGAGGCCCGCGGCAAGAGTCCGCAGGAGATCGGCTACTATCGGCTGCGTGCACCCGTAAAGCCGATCACGCTGTCGGAATTGGCGGCCGTGGCGAAGACAGAGGCCGACGTGAACGCCGTGGTGCGGGGATGACCAGGCTTGTGGATGCTATCGTCGTCGGCGGCGGCATCCACGGATGTTCGACTGCACTTCACCTGAGTCTCGCCGGGATGAAGCCGGTGCTGATCGAGAAGGACTATGCTGGCCGCCACGCGTCGGGGGTGAATGCCGGCGGCGTCCGTCAGCTCGCAAGGCATGTCGCCGAAATTCCGCTCTCGATCCGTT
Source organism: Bradyrhizobium sp. AZCC 1578 (assembly GCF_036924675.1). Taxonomy (NCBI): domain Bacteria; kingdom Pseudomonadati; phylum Pseudomonadota; class Alphaproteobacteria; order Hyphomicrobiales; family Nitrobacteraceae; genus Bradyrhizobium; species Bradyrhizobium sp. AZCC 1578. Next base: position 1,897,304 of record NZ_JAZHRZ010000001.1, on the reverse strand, counting down.
CCATGGGCATATGGGAGGGGATCGGCGAGCTGGTTGATGATAGCTGCGGATTCGAAAGCCACGGCCAGGTGTTGGTCGCCGAGAACGACGCCGAATTCGATGCTTGCCGCGCGCGCGTCGCCGAGCTGAACGCGCTCGGCTTCACCCACGAGGAACTTATCGATCGGCCGGAGCTGCGACGGCTGGTGCCGGCCGTTGCCGAAACCTGCCCTGGCGGCGTCGTGTCCCGGCGCGACGGCGCAGCCGAACCCGCGCGCACCACCACTGTCTTCCGCCGCAAGGCGGCAGCTCAGGGCGCAACCGTCCGCGAAGGCGTAGCGGCGACCAATATCCGAAAGCAGGACGGCCTGTGGCGGGTTGATGTCGGCACCGACACCTATGCGGCGCCGGTGCTCGTCAACGCCGCCGGGGCGTGGGCCGGCCGTATTGCCGCGGCACTTGGCGAGCCGGTGCCGGTGGAGACCGTGGCGCCGATGCTGATGATCACCTCGCGCGTGCCGCATTTCATCGATCCGGTGGTGATCCTGCGCGGACGCAAACTCTCCTTCAAGCAGTTTGCCAACGGCACAGTCCTGATCGGCGGCGGCCATTTGGCAGCGGCGGACCAGGATCGAAACGAGACCGTACTGGACTGGCGCAGTCTTGCGGTCAGTGCCGGCACCGTCTTCGATCTCTTTCCAGCCATGCGGAGCGCATCGATCGTTCGCGCCTGGGCCGGCATCGAGGCAAGGACGCGCGACGATCTGCCTGTTCTGGGTCCGAGCGTGCGCCACACGGGGCTCTACCACCAGTTCGGTTTCTCGCTGCATGGCTTCCAACTCGGCCCCGGCGCCGGCGCTGTCATGGCCGAGCTGATTGTCAACGGCGGCACCCAGACCCGGATCAGCGAACTGGGCATCGACCGTTTCTTTTCCTTCAATCCCGCAAACGAAGATGAGACATTATGAGCATCATCCGCAACATCCGCACGCCAATCATGCATCGCGCCATCGAGGCCAACGGTTTTGTGTTCGTCGGCGGGACAATCGCCGACGACACCAGCGCCTCAATGGGCGAGCAGACCCGCAACATCCTTGGCAAGATTGCTGGCTACTTGAAGGAAGCAGGAACGGACTCGTCCCGCATTGTAAGTGCCTCGATCTTCGTGACGGATCTGTCGAAGAAAAAGGAAATGGACGCGGCCTGGACCGAGTTCTTCGCCGACAACCTGCCGGCGCGAGCAACAGTAGGTGTGGCCGATCTCGGCGGCGGTGCCTTGATTGAAGTGGTGGTCACCGCCCTAAAGAGTTAAGACCAGCGCGCGTGTATTAGGAGGAGTTCATTCCCATCGGCAAGGTATCTCACACGTTAGACGTGGCTTGCCGTAGCTAGCTCAAACTTCCCGGTACTGATCGTGGCCGATCGTCGAATGCACGGTAGGACCGGGATAGAGGGCTAGCTTCCATACTTCTCGTACAGGAGCGGATGCAGCCGGTCGGGCTTTAACGGAACGTCGACAAAGCGAATGCCGGTGGCGTTGGCAATGGCGTTACCGAGTGCGGCTGCCACCGGATTGTAGGGGCTTTCGCTCATCGATTTCGCGCCCATTGGTCCCAGCGCGTCCGACGTGTCCGCAAACACCACTTCGGTGCGGGGAATGTCGGCAAAGGACGGCAAGTGGTAATCGCGGAACCTGGGATTAACGACGCGGCCGCCTTCGTCGATTACCATTTCCTCATAAAGCGTCGCCCCAAGCGATTGCGCGACGCCGCCTTCGATCTGTCCGCGGCACTGCATCGGGTTGGCGACGTTGCCGGCATCGGCGGCATGCACGCTTTTCAGAATTTTGATCTCTCCGGTGGCTTTATTTACTGCGACACGGAAGCCTTGGACATTGAAGGTGACCGACCGCGGTGTGCCCGCCGAGCTGCCGACTGCTGTGAAGGTCTTGCCGAGCGCCTGGGCTGAAGCGGCTATCTCGGCGTAGGACGTGCGGCGGCCAGCGCAGACTGTCGCGTCACCGTCGAGCGAACACGCATCCGCCTTTTCGCCGATCAGGGATGCTGTGAAGTTCTTCAGCTGGTCGGCCAGCGCCTCGGCCGCCGCCTGCGTGGCGCGCCCAGCGACGAAGGTACCGGCGCTGCCGTATGCGCCGGTGTCGTGGCCGCCATGGGCGGTGTCGGATTGTCGGAGGTGAATACGCTCGAGCGTCGTCGCCAACGCAGTGGCCGCGATCTGCAAATGCACGGTTGAGGTGCCGTTGCCGAATTCCGCTGTTCCGACCGTGAGGTCAAAGCCGCCGTCTGCGCGCAGCGACATTGTCGAGTCGGCGAAATGGCCGGCTGGTGGCACGGTATCGATCATGGTCAGCGCAATGCCATCACCGGTCAGCCATTCGGCGGGAAGCACAGGTTTCGGCGTTTCCGCGGCCATCGCGCGCTCGACCAGGTCAAGGCATTGGTCAAGGCCGTAAGAGCCATACATCACATCGTGATATTTCGAGCCCGGCGGCGACAGCATGGGATCTCCGGGTTTGACCACATTGCGACGGCGCATGTCGAAAGGACTGATGCCGAGCTGTTTTGCCAGTTCGTCGATCGCGGCTTCCACCGCAATCAAAGCCTGCGGCAAGCCGTAACCACGGAAAGCGCCAGAGGGAACCGTATTGGTATAGGCGGCGACGGCGTCGACCTTCTTGTTCGGGCAGTTATAGACGCCCAGCGACTCAGCGACGGAATGAAACAGCACCGGGCCGGCATGATTGCCATAGGCCCCGGTGTTGGAAAGCACGTCGAGCTGCAGCGCCGTCAGCTTGCCGTCCTTGTCGGCGCCCGCTTTGACGGTGACGCGCATCGGATGGCGCGTCGAAGTCGAGGTGAACTGTTCCTCGCGGGTGAGTTCGAACTTGACCGGCCGTCCGGTCTTGAGCGCCGCCAGCGCCAGAATGTCCTCGACGAACATTTCCTGCTTGCCGCCAAAGCCTCCGCCGACGCGTTCGCAAAACACCCGGACCTTGTCGGACGGCAGATTGAAGAGGTCCGCCAGCGTGCGCCGCGTCAGGAACGGCACCTGCGTGCTCGAGCGAACGGTGAGGACACCATCGGCATCGATCCAGGCAAGGCCGCCGTGGGTCTCGAGCGCGGCGTGCTGGACCCGCTGGGTGGTAAACGTGCCTTCGTAAGTTACCGCCGCCTCTGCCAGCGCTTTGGCGACATCGCCGAATTCTCCTTGGGTTTCCGCAACGATATTGCGTTGGGCGTTGGTGACGCGATGCTCTGCTGTCTTGTCGCCATGGAGCACCGGCGCACCCGGCGCAATCGCCGCAACGGGATCGACTACCGCGGGCAGGATCTCATAGGCGACCCTCAAGCGCCGACATCCTTCCTCGGCGGCGGTCTCGGTGTCGGCGATGACAGCCGCGACCTTCTGGCCGATGAAGCGGACGACATTGTCGAGCACGCGGGTATCGTCCGGGTCCATCCAGTCCCACTCGTGCCGCGCGGTAGAGAACAGGCGATCCGGAGCGTCCTCGAAGGTCAGCACCGTATGGACGCCGGGGATGGAGAGCGCCGCGCTCGCGTCGATCGAGATGATTTTCGCGTGCGGATGTGGCGAGCGGAGCATCTTGATGTGCAGCAGGCCTTCAATCTGCGTGTCGAAGGTATAGCGCGCCGCGCCGCGTACGATCTGCGGGCCGGCGGGCGCGGGAAGGCTGCGGCCAAATGCGTGACCTGCGGCGGCGTCTTCGATATTGATCTTACCGTTGAGCGCATCCTCGATCGGCCGATAGCCGGTGCAGCGGCAGATGTTTCCTTTCAGCGAAGCACCGAGATCCTGACGCTGCGCCTGGTTTAGCGATGCGCAGGTCAGGATCATGCCCGCGGTGCAGAACCCGCACTGAAAGCCCTGCGCGTCGAGAAATGCTTGCTGCATGGGATGAACGTGACCTTCCGGCGCAAGGCCCTCGATGGTCGTGATTGCATGGCCATCGGCACGGAAGGCTGGGATCAGGCAGCTATGCACGGGCTCGCCGTCGAGCAGCACGGTGCAGGCGCCGCAGTCGCCGGCATCGCAGCCCTTCTTGACGCCGAAATGACCGAGCTCGCGCAAGAACGTCCGCAGACACTGTCCGAGCCGCGGGGATTGCGAGAACGACTTGCCATTGATCTCGAAACTCATGGCAATGCCTGCAATTCGCGACGGATCTCTTCGGCTAGCCGCAGGGTCATGTGCTTGCGCCACTCGGGCTTGCCGTGAACGTCGGCATGGTAGAGGTCGTCGGGGATGCGTTGCAGGATCTTGTTGCGCAGCTCTTCCGCTGTCGGAATCCGGTCAAAGGAAAGCGGGACGGGTCTGGCGGTGGACGCCGTGACCGTCAGCGCCAACGCGCCCTCGTTGCTGACACTGCCGATCAGCAACGCCGCTGACCGGCCAACCGGCGTCAGCGATATCTGGCGAAGTGCCGAACGCCGCCTCAACGCCGCGAGCGGGATATCGATCTGTCGCAGCAGATCGCCGGGCCCGAGCAAATTGCGCCCGTCGCCGGTGACGAAATCGGCCACCGCAATCCTGCGTTCGCCACCGTCAGCCAGCCAGATCGTGCAGACGCCGTCGAGCGCCGATGTCAGCGAGATCATGGGCCCCGCCGGCAGCGACATGCAGATATTGCCGCCGACAGTCGCAGTCTTCCATATCTTGAAGGAGGCGACAAACGCCCGGCAGCATTGGCTGACGAGGGGTGAGGCGACCCACTCCGGTGGGCAGGCCAACGCATCGAGCTGTGCGACCGTGCAGGTCGCCGAGATCGACAGCCCGGCCGCGCTGACGGTCAGCGCCGGCCATTTTAGGTCGGTGAGATCGATCAGCCGGCGCAGATGGGCCTGCGGTTCGGAGAACAGCCAGGTTCCGCCCGCAAGCCAAGCGTCGCCTGCCGTCCAAACGGGCAATTGATCCCGCCTCTTAGGATGCGCAACCGCGGTAATGGTGTTCAGGTCCATGGATACGCTAACGCTTTCAAGAGGATGCATCTCCGATTATGAAGTCTTGCAAGACCAGCGCCAATTGCCAATGCCATTGGGACGGACTTTGCAGTGTAGAAGCGGGCGTTTGCTGAGGCGCTCGTTGGAAGAGGGTGGGATCATGGACCAAGCGCAGGCGAGCTGGATCAGGGACCCTCTCGCCATTCTGGCCGAGGGCGCCGAACGCGGCATTGTGGTTCGCGGCGGCAGGATCGTCGAGTTGGTGCCGCGCGGCCGGGAACCGGCAACGACCAATACTTCCGCGTTTGACGCGGGCGCGCACGTCGTGCTGCCGGGCCTGATCAATACCCATCATCATTTTTACCAGACGTTGACCCGGGCGCTGCCGGCGGCGCTCAATCGCGAACTGTTCCCCTGGTTGCAGGCGCTATATCCGGTCTGGGCGCGGCTGACACCGGAATTCCTTCACCTCGGCGCCACCGTGGCGATGTCCGAATTGCTGCTGTCGGGATGCACCACCACCACCGATCATCATTACGTCTTTCCGGCCGGGCTCGAGGACGCCATCGATATCGAAGTCGCCGCCGCCCGGCGGCTGGGCATCCGCGTGCTGCTGACGCGCGGCTCGATGAACCGGTCGCAGCGGAACGGCGGCCTGCCGCCGGACAGCGTAGTGCAGGACGAAGATACAATTTTGGCCGACAGTGAACGCGTGGTGACAAAGCATCACCAGCGCGGCGAGGATGCGATGGTGCAGATCGCGCTGGCGCCATGCTCGCCGTTCTCGGTAACGACCTCATTGATGCGTGCAACCGCGGCACTGGCGGACAGGTTCGACGTTCGCCTGCATACGCATCTCGCCGAAACCGAGGACGAGAACAGATTCTGCGAGCAGATGCATGGCTGCCGTCCGCTGGACTATCTCGAGCAATGTGGCTGGCTCAGTGCGCGGACCTGGCTGGCGCACGGCATCTTCTTCAATCCGGACGAGATGAAACGGCTGGGTCTGGCTAAGGCGGCCATCAGCCATTGCGCCTGCAGCAATCAGATCCTGGCATCCGGCTGTTGTCCGGTCTGCGAGATGGAGGAGGCGGGGGTTTCGATTGGCCTCGGCGTCGACGGTTCGGCATCGAATGACGAGTCCAACCTGATGCAGGAAGTCCGCGCCGCGTTCCTGTTGCAGCGGGCGCGCTATGGCGTCGAGCGCGTCAGCCACAAGGACGCGTTGCGCTGGGCCACCAAGGGATCGGCGGCCTGCGTCGGCCGTCCCGAGCTCGGCGAGATCGCAGTTGGGAAAGCCGCCGATCTCGCGCTGTTCAAGCTCGATGAATTGCGCTTCTCCGGCCATGGCGATCCCTTGGCCGCGCTGGTTCTCTGCGGCGCGCATCGCGCCGATCGGGTCATGGTCGGCGGAAACTGGGTGGTGGTCGACGGCACCGTCCCGGGACTTGATGTGCCCGATCTGATCCGTCGCCACAGCGCCGCGGCGCGCGCGATGCACGCGGGATGAGGGACCGGCGTTGCGCCGCCGGGCCCCTCTGTTTGCCGGCTTTCCTGCCTTACTTGCCGGGAATCTTGTCGTCGATGCCCTTCACGTAGAAGTTCATGCCCAGGATCTGGCCGTCATCGAGGTGAGTGCCGCCTTTGCACTCCACCTCCTTGCCGTCCTGTGCGATCACCGGACACTTGAAAGCGTGCAGCTTGCCTTCCGTGATAGCGGCTTCGGTTTCCATCGCGAGCTTCTTCACGTCGTCAGGCATGTTGGTGTAGGGCGCCATAACGACCATTTTCGTCTTCAGGCCGCCCCAGTAGTCTTCCGACTTCCAGGTGCCGTCGAGTTCGGCCCTGACCCGCGCGATATAATAGGGTCCCCAATTGTTCATGATCGAGGTGAGCTGCGACTTCGGTCCGAACTTGATCATCTCGGAATCCTGGCCGAACGCCAGCTTGCCGCGTTCCGACGCGATCTGCATCGGTGCCGGGCTGTCGGTGTGCTGCATGACGATGTCGGCGCCCTGATCCAGCAGCGCCTTGGCCGCGTCGGCTTCCTTGCCGGGATCGAACCAGGTGTTCGCCCAGATGATCTTGACCTTGATGTTGGGGTTGATCGTTTGCGCGCCCAGCATCGTGGCGTTGATGCCCGAGATGACCTCCGGGATCGGGAACGAAGCGATGTAGCCGAGCACGCCGGCCTTCGACATCTTGGCGGCGATGATGCCCTGGATATAGCGGCCCTCATAGAACCGGCCGGAATAGGTCGACACGTTCTTGTCGCGCTTGTAGCCGGTCGCGTGCTCAAAATGCACGTTGGGATATTTCCTGGCGACCTTCAGCGTCGGGTCCATGTAACCGAATGACGTGGTGAAGATCAGCTTGTTGCCGGCGCGCGCCAGCTGCTCGATCGAGCGTTCCGAGTCCGGGCCCTCGCTGACATTTTCCAGATAGGTCGTTTCGACCTTGTCGCCGAATTCCTTGACCATGGCCAGGCGGCCCAAATCGTGCTGGTAGGTCCAGCCTAGATCGCCGACCGGACCGAGATAGATGAAGCCGACTTTGAGCTTCTCGGCGGCGGAAGCACCGACCATGCTTGCGCTGGCGGCGAGCATTACCGCCGTGGTCGCGATGAGAATTTTTCTCATGGGTTTCTCCGGTTAGTAAGGGGTGGCCAGTTACTCCCGAAGCGCGCACGCCCCGTCGCGCGCGCTTCGGATATGTCTATCGGTCGGGCACGAAAATCGTGCCCAGGGAGGCGGGTGCAGTCGAGCCCCCGGTTCGCGCCCGCGAAATCAGAACCAGGACGATGATCGTCGCGAGATACGGCAATGCCGACATGAATTGCGATGGAATGCCGACACCCCAGCCCTGCGCGTGAAGCTGCAGGATGGTGACGGCGCCGAACAGGTACGCGCCGATCACGAGACGGGCCGGTCGCCATGACGAAAACACGACCAACGCGAGCGCTATCCAGCCGCGGCCGGCCGTCATGCCCGGGATGAAGAACGGCGTGTAGGCGAGGGGAAGATACGCGCCAGCCAGCCCCGCGCATGCGCCGCCGAACATAACGGCCAGCATCCGTATCCGAAGCACCGGATATCCCAGCGCATGCGCCGAAACATGATTGTCGCCGACGGCCCGCAGTACCAATCCGGCCCGCGTCCGGTACAGGAACAGCCAGACGCCGACAACCAGCGCCAGTGAGAAATAGACGAATGCGTCCTCGCCGAACAGAATCCGCCCGACCAGTGGAATGTCGGTGAAGCCCGGGATGTGAAGATGCGGAGCCGTCGTTATCCGTTCGCCGACGAAACGGGCGCCAATCAGGCCGGACAGCCCGACGCCAAGGATCGTCAGCGCGAGACCCGTCGCCACCTGGTTGACCGCCAGGCCCAACGCCATCATCGCGAAGATCAGCGAGAGCAACGTGCCGGCGGCGATCCCGCAAAGGGCGCCAATCATGGTTGAGCCGGTGAGCCAGGCGCCGCCGAACCCGCAAGCCGCTCCCACGATCATCATGCCCTCAACGCCGAGATTGAGGACGCCGGCCCGCTCCGTCACCAGTTCGCCGGTGGCGGCGATCAGCAGCGGCGTCGATGCCGCGAGCACGGCAAGGATGATTGCTTCAAGCAGCCCCACGGGACACCTTTGGCGTAGGCAAAATCAATCGGAACCGATACAGAATGAGGGAGTCGCAGGCGAGCACGTAGAACAGCAGAATCCCCTGAAATACCTTGGTTACGTCAAGCGGGATTTTCATTGCGATCTGGGCCTGCTCGCCGCCAATGAAGGTGAGTGCGAGGAAAAGGCCTGCAATTAGTATTCCAACTGGGTTCAGTCGCCCCAGAAACGCGACGATGATCGCGGTGAAGCCGTAGCCGGGCGAGATGCCGGGCCGGAGATTTCCGACTGGACCGGCCACCTCGATAATTCCGGCCAAACCTGCCAGCGCGCCTGACATCGCGAAGGTCAGAAGGACCAACTGGTTGGACTTGAAACCGCCGAAACGCGCGGCGCGCGGGGCGGCGCCGATGACGCGGATTTCGAAGCCCTTGATGGTTTTCCCGAGCAGCACCACGCCGGCCGCCACGACAATGAGCGCGATGACCGCGCCGAGGTGCAGGCGGCCGCCCTCAATCAGGACCGGCACCGTCGCGACCGGATCGAATTCGGCGGTGGTTGGAAAGTTGAAGCCAGCGGGATCCCGCCACGGACCGCGCACGAGATAATCGAGAAGGAGGTCGGCGACATAAACCAGCATCAGGCTGGTCAGGATCTCGCTGGCGCCGAACCTGACCTTGCAGATCGCCGGGATCAGCGCATAAAGCGCGCCGCCTGCTGCGCCGAGCAGGAGCATCGCCGGCAGCACCCAATGGCCGGCGTCGGTGCCGTGCGTCTTCACCGCAAGCCAGCTTCCGGCGACGGCGCCGATCAGGAATTGGCCTTCGGCGCCGATGTTCCAGGCATTGGCGAGATAGCAGAGTGAGAGGCCGATCGCGATCATCACCAGCGGAGTAGCCTTCACCGCGATCTCCTGCAGCGAATATCCGTCCGTGAGCGGATCGATGAAGTAAACGCCGAGCGCGGAGATCGGATTCTTTCCAAGGATCGCAAAGAGGATGCTCATGGTCGCGAGCGTGAGGCCAATGGCGATCAACGGCGAAACCAGCGCGATCGTGTTTGATCGTTCGGCGCGCCTTTCAAGCACCAGTTGCATGCGCCGCGTCCTTTTGCTCGATACTGCTTCCGCCCATCAACAAGCCGAGTTCCTCGCGGCTGGCATCGTGAGTGGCCACCGGCTCCGACAAACGGCCATGGAACATCACGGCGATGCGGTCGGTGATTTCGGCGAGTTCGTCGAGGTCCTGGCTCGTGACCAGAACGGCGGCGCCGCCGGCGGCGAGGTCGAGCAGCGCCTGCCGAATTACGGCGGTGGCGCCCGCGTCGACGCCCCAGGTCGGTTGATTCACGACGAGCACGGCAGGATTACGCAGGATTTCCCGGCCGACGATGAATTTTTGCAAATTGCCGCCCGAGAGAGTGGCAGCTTCCGGATCGCGCTTGGCCTTGCGCACGTCGAAGGCCTCAGTGGTGCGATCAACGGTTCGGAGCATTGCGGCGGTTTTCACAAAACCATGCTGAACCATGTTGCTCGCGGCATGCCCGGTCAGCAATGCATTCTCGGACAATTTCATGCGTGGCGCTGTGCCGTGACCGAGCCGCTCTTCGGGCACGAACGCCGCGCCGAGCCGGCGCCGCCGCGTGATCGAAAGGTGACCGGCGGCAGTTCCGTCGATCACAACTGTGCCGGGGTCCTGCGCCAGCCGTTCCCCTGACAGGGCGGCGAAAAGCTCGTCCTGACCATTGCCGGCGACGCCGGCAATGCCCAGGATTTCACCACCTTTGAGTTCGAAGGAGATGTGCTGGAGCTGGATGCCGTGCGGATCGTCGGGCTCGAGGCTGAGGTCGTTGACCACGAGGCGCGGCACCGTGATCTTGCGGTTGGCAGCCGGCTTCACTTCCTTGATCTCGCCGCCAACCATCATGCGGGCGAGCGAAGCCGCGGTTTCCATCCTGGGATTGCAGGTCGAGATCTTCTTGCCGCCGCGCAGGATCGTGGCGGTGTCGCATAGCCGCTTCACCTCTTCGAGCTTGTGGCTGATGTAGAGGATGGCGCGGCCCTCGGCTTTGAGGCGCTCGAGCACAGTGAAGAGCTGGTCGGCCTCCTGCGGAGTCAGTACCGCGGTCGGCTCATCGAGGATCAGGAATTTCGGATACTGCATCAGTGCTCGAACGATTTCGATGCGCTGACGCTCGCCAACCGACAATTGCCAGACCTCGCGCTTGGGATCGAGCGGGAGCCCGTAAACACGGGATACTTCCTCAAGGCGCGCCGACATGTCCTTGAAGGATTCTCTGCCGTCGAGACCCAACGCAACATTTTCGGCGACGGTGAGATTGTCGAACAGCGAGAAATGCTGGAACACCATGCCGATGCCGCGCACGCGCGCTTCCGATGGTCCGGAGAGAACCATAGCCTCGCCTTGCCAGCGCATTTCGCCACCGGTCGGCCGGATCAATCCGTAGATGATCTTCACCAGGGTGGATTTTCCCGCGCCGTTCTCGCCGAGCAGGGCGTGGATCTGTTGCGGCCAGATATCGATGTCGATTCGGTCGTTCGCCAGGAAGTCACCGTAGCGCTTGGTCAAACCAACTGCCTGAAGCAGAGGTTTAGCGTCGGTGTGCTGCGAGTCAGTCGTAGAGTCCTGCATTCGTCGTCACGCATAAGAGGAAAGGATGCCTCGATATTGGGCTAGTTTGGACCCGCGCGTAAGTGGGGAAAACGCGTCAGCCCCGGCATAACTCTTCGGCAAACGGGCGACGCGCGATTCCGGACTGCTTCGCGGGAGCAGACGCCCCCTCGCGCTCCCAGCGATAGCGCCGATCCACATGTTGCAGAATTACTGTCCGAGCGCGGCTACTTGTCCCAGACGCCGTCATGCACCGCGGCGGCCTCGTCTTCCAGCAACGGCCCAACCACCTCCGTCGCGCGCTGGCCGCTGCCGAATACTTCACGGCAGGGAAGATCGAGGGTCGGGTTTTCCGGGTGGTTGCCTGTCAGACGGCGCAGCCGAAGTTCGCTCAAGCCGTAGACGACGCGGCCGATGCCTGCCCAGTAGATCGCGCCAGCGCACATCGCGCAGGGTTCGGCCGACGAGTAGAGCGTGGCGTTGCCCAGGATATCAGGCGCGACCGTGGTACAGGCCTGCGTTGCCAGTAGCCGTTCGGCATGCGCGGTGCCGTCATGCGACGGCATGTAACCATTCTCGGTCTCGATCAGGACGTTACGGCCCTGATCGACCAGAACCGCCCCGAAGGGGTGGTTGCCGTGGCTGATGGCGCGGCGGGCAACCGCGAATGACAGCCGCAGGAAATGCTCATCGAGTTCCGGGGGACTCAGCGTTGAAACATCGACCATGGGGCCTCACCATCAATGTCCGGCCATATGCCGCCCGATTTCAGTGAGGTCGGCTTCGCTGGCGCGGACCTCGTGGACACAGTCAGGAACCTTCCCGGCCCAAAAGCAGGCTCGCCTGCCGGACTTCGTCCAGAAATGCCTTGGCCAGACGTGATAGCGGTTCTGCTTCCGACCATAGCATGTAGGCCACCGCGTGTGTTTTGGGCGCAAAAGGCCGGACGATGAGATCGTGGCTGCCGCCTTGGCTCGGCGAAAACGGGTCGACGACCGCAGCGCCCACCCCGGCGACCGCGAGCACGCAGGCCGTGTTGCAGTATCGCACCTCGACGGTCGGCTGAAACGGTGCGCCGGCTTGCGCGAAACTCTCGCGCACGGCTTCGCCCAAACGCGTGCCGCGCTCCAGCCCGATGAAGGGTAAGCCGACGAGGTCGGCGGCGGAAATGACCGGCCGTTCGGCAAGCGGATGTTTCGGTGGCAAGACGCAGACCATTTCGCCCGAGTGAACCACCTCGTGCGCAATGCCCGGGTGGGGCGACAGACCGAGGGCGAAGCCCAGTTCCGCAACCCTGCTCAGCACGCCCTCGATGATTCCTTCGTAGCGCCGGACATCGAAGAACATCCGCGTCTGCGGGCGACGGTGCAGGAATCCTGACATAGCGGGTGGAATGATGCTGTAGGCGACGGGCGGCGTCGCCACGATCGAGAGATGCCCCGAGCGAGACTCCCTTAAGTCACGCACGCGGTTCTCGAGTTTTGCATGCAGCGCGAAGATCGCCTCGCTTTCCTTGTACAGCGCCATCGCCTCGGTGGTTGGGAACAGGCGGTTGTTGACACGCTCGAACAACGCGAACCCCGCTTGCGCTTCCATGGCTTTCAGCGCGTTGCTGATCGCCGGCTGCGACAATGCCAGATCATCCGCTGCCGCGACTGTCGTCCGGTGGCGAATGACTGCACGCAGGATCTCGAGTTGGCGCAAGTTCATAATAACTGCCGATTATAGTCTGGGCGAAAATATCATAGCACGAGTGATTGCCATTGGCGTCGTGTGTTTGCGTAATAGCGTGCGTTGTTGCGCGCAGTTCGGTTGAGATCATCCGCCTAATGAGGCAGCAATCCGCATAGATTGGAGGCAATGTTGGTCCGTGTTCTTCGCGCCGCCGCCGCTCAGATGGGGCCGACGCAAAAGGCTGATACGCGAGAGCGCACGCTCGATCGGATGTTAAAGCTCCTCGATCAGGCTGCCGCGCTTGGCGCGAAGCTGGTGGTGTTTCCCGAGTTGGCATTCACGACTTTCTTCCCGCGATGGCTAATCGAGGGCGGGGCGCTCGATCAATATTACGAGCACGGCATGCCGAATCCGGCGGTGCAGCCGTTGTTCGATCGCGCGCGGACGCTTGGTGTCGGCTTCTATGTCGGTTACGCCGAACTGACTTCGGAAGGGCGGCGGTACAACTGTTCGATCCTCGTCGACAGCGACGGCGAAGTTCTCGGTCGCTATCGCAAGGTGCACTTGCCCGGCTCGGTCGAGGTGCGTGCCGGCGCGCGCTACCAGCAGCTTGAAAAGCGATATTTTGAATATGGCAATTTGGGATTTCCCGCTTTTCGGGCGGGACCCGGCTGGTGCCACGCCATCGTGGGCATGATGATCTGTAACGATCGCCGCTGGCCGGAAGCATGGCGGGTTCTGGGCCTGCAGGGCGTCGAACTGGTCTGCGTCGGCTACAATTCTGCGGCTTACGATCCAAACGGCGGGGTTACGGAAGACGCTGTGCTTCGCACCTTTCATTCGACGCTCGTAACTCAAGCCAATGCCTACATGAACGCGACCTGGGCAATCGCGGTCGCCAAGGCGGGCGACGAGGACGGCTCCGGACTGATCGGCGGCTCCTGCATCGTGGACCCTGATGGCCGAATAGTCGCCGAAGCGCAGACGCTCGCGGATGAAGTTCTTGTCGCCGACCTCGATCTCGATCTCTGCCGCCAAGGCAAGGACAAGATGTTCAATTTCGCCGCCCATCGGCGGCCGGAGCAATATGCTGTCATCACGGAGCGCGCCTGTGTCGTCGAGCCGGACGTCAGGCAGCCGGTCGCGGCGCCAACGGGGGAGCTGATATGAAACGCATCTCGAGCTCCGCCGGTCTTGCTGCCCTGACTGCTGTTGCGACGGCGAACGCCGTCGAACTGCCTGATGCGATCAAGCAGGCGGGCGCATTGCGGCTCACGGTCAATTCGACCTACGCGCCGATGGAGTATCGCGATCCCTCGACCAACCAGCTCGTTGGGCTCGACATCGATCTCGCCAACGAGCTCCCGAAACGGCTGAATGTGAAGATCATATGGAGCGAAACGCCGTTCGCCGAACTGATCCCCTCGTTACAGACCAAGCGCGCCGATTTCATCATCAGCGGCATTTCGGATCGGAGTTCACGCCGCGAGACGGCTGATTTCGTCGACTACCTGACCACAGGCCCGCAGTTCTTCGTTCTGGCTGACAGCGCGGCGAGGTCAGCCATCGATCTCTGTGGCAAGAAGGTCGGAACGACTCGAAGCACCAGTTTCCCGATCGAGATCGAGAAGTGGAGCAAGCAGAACTGCGAAGCCAGCGGAAACCCCGCCGTGCAATATGTTCCGGGCGAAAACAGCATCGATGTCCGCAACCAGCTCAAGCAAGGTCGCATCGATGCCGCCGTGCAGGGCAGCGAGACGCTGCCCTACGCCCAGCAACAGGAACCGGGAAAATACCGCGTCGTCGGAGAACCGTTCGCTATCGGCTATCAGGGCAGGGTCGCTGTCTTATGGCGAGCAGCGGCTTGTCGGCGTGGCGTTGGCGCTGGCCGCCGAGCCCTCGATGCTGCTGCTCGATGAGCCGGTCTCCGGCATGAATGCCTCGGAAACCGATACATTCGTGCAGTTGGTCCGCAGTATCAGGGATCACGGCGTCACCATCCTGCTGGTCGAGCACGATATGCCGATGGTGATGAGCGTCTCTGATAGAATCGTGGTGCTGAACTACGGCCGTATCATCGCCGAAGGTCCGCCGGACGTGATCCGGAACGATCCGGCCGTCATCGAGGCCTATCTCGGGCAGGGAGCGACACGTGCTTGAGATTCTCGACATGGTGTGCGGCTATGGCGGGGTCACCGCGCTGCGAGGCATTTCGCTGGAGGTCAAGGCCGGTCAACTCGTCGCCCTGATCGGCGCCAACGGCGCCGGCAAGAGCACCACGCTGCGTGCGATCTCCGGGCTCGTTGCGCCGCGCTCGGGTTCGATTCTGTTCGAGGGCAAGGACATCGCGGGCGCCAAGCCGCCGCGCGTGGTGGCGAGCGGGATCGCGCATTGTCCGGAAGGACGGCGGGTATTTCCGCACATGACGGTCGAGGAAAATCTCGACATGGGGGCCTATCTGCGCAGCAGTGCTGCCGAAATCGCGGCGGACCGCGATCGGATCTATGCCGAATTTCCGCGCCTGGCCGACCGCAAGCGACAAGCCGCCGGCACCTTGTCAGGCGGGGAGCAGCAGATGCTGGCGATCGGCCGGGCGCTGATGTCACGTCCACGCCTGATCATGTTCGACGAGCCTTCCCTTGGGCTCGCGCCCAACATCGTCGAGCGGACTTTTGCGATCATCCGCGGCATCCGCGATGCCGGAACGACGCTCCTGCTGGTGGAGCAGAACGCGTTTGCGGCGCTCGAGATGTGCGACCACGCCTACCTGCTGGAAGGCGGCCGTATTGTTCTTTCCGGGGCTGGTGCGGAGATGATCGAGAACGAGCACGTGCGAAAGGCCTATCTTGGCGGATGAGCGGCCCGAAACGGCGGCATTGTCAGGCGACGGGCAATGGATGCCAGTCTGCGGGTTCGGCCGGCTGATTTCGGAAACGATCGTCTGTGTCCGCGTGACCGGCGTCGATTTGATCCTGGTCTGGAGCGAAGGACGCGCGGTCGTCTGCGAACGGATGTGTCCGCACGAACAGGCCGACCTCAGTCTCGGACACTTGTCGGGAGGGCGCTTGTTCTGTCCCCGTCACGCGGCTTCGTTCGATCTCCGCAATGGCCGGATTTCCTACGGCTGGCCGAGCCGGCCGTTGCGGCTATACCCGGTCCAGATCAGGGACGACCAGGTCTGGATGGACGCAGGCGCGATCAAGACGCCAATAATCTAGGCAAGGGCTATAGGACGAGCTTGCGGGCGATATCGACAAGCGCGCCGTCGGGGCGTCGCAGTTCTGCGAGGATGCTGAAATGGTCCGCGCCTTCGATCGGGAAGAGCTTGCCGGGCCCGCCAGCGGCGATGCGCATTTCATGAAGCTTGATTGAATCGAAAACCAGCGCCGGTAGTTCGGCCGTGCCATAGGCGATGTCGAGGCGCTTGTGGACGGCGGGCAGGCGAAGCGGCGATAATGCCGCGACTTCCGCGCTGGTTAGCTTCAGCGCATTGTTAAGGCCAGTATCGCGGATGGGCCCAAGATCGTACACGCCGGAAATCGCCAGTCCTGCGGCGACGCGCGGGTGATCAAGTGCCATTGCGACGAGATGGGCGCCAGCCGACCAGCCCGAAAGCACGACGGGCCCGGAGATGTCGTGCGCCTCTCCGTTTTTGGCCAGCCAATCGAGCGACTGGGATATCTCCGCTACGATGTCCGTCAACGAAACGTCGGGCGCCAGCGAATATCCGGGAATGGCAACCGACCAGCCATGGGCTGCGACGCCTTCGACCAGCATGGCAAAGACTTCGCGCGAATTGCGCTGCCAGTAACCGCCATGCAAGAAAACCAGGCAGGGGGCCGCGCTGTCGGCGGCCGGATAGAGGTCGATCTTCGTCCTCTCGCGGTCGCCATAGGCGACATCAAGGAAGGATTTGCGGCTGGCCCGCAGCGCTTTGGAGGCCTCGTTTCGCTCCGCGATCAGGGCAGCGCTGTCCTTCACCGCGGCATTGTTGTCATAGGCAGCGTCGCGTTCGGCTTGGGAAAGCGCAGCCCAGTTCGACCGGGGATCGATAGGCCAATCTTTCGTTGCCAAGATGTTAGTCACAGCGAGTTGCTCCTCTGGAAAACGACTTCGTAACCACTTTAGATCAGCAGCCGATGAACGCGAGAAAAATAGCGCCGGTTCGGCAAGATGAAGACAAGGACCCGAAGAAGCGCGATTGCACGCTGACTACATCTTGGGTGCTGGCAGAGGGCCCGGATATTGCTTCATGAGATGAATGATTTAGACTGGAAATTCTCCGTCGTGCCCATGATGGATTGGAGGGAGAGTTTAGGTTTTTCAATTGGTTAGAAGGTAGCGTGTGCACGACGTGTGCACCGGGAGATCAAGAAAAATCTTGCGACGGCCAATGCACGCCGTTCGGGCGCGCATCGAGGGATACTGCGCAGTGCTGAGAATTGGAATCATCTCGGACACCCACGGGCTCCTGCGGCCCGAGGCGGAGCAAGAGCTTGCCGGGGTGGCGCATATCATCCACGCTGGCGATATTGGTCGCGTGGACGTTCTCGTCAAACTCCGTCGGATTGCGCCTGTCACTGCGATTAGAGGAAACATCGATACCAGCGACTGGGCGAAACTTTATCCCGACACTCAGGTGGTACGGCTCGGGGAGCGGTCCTTCTATATTGTGCACGACCTTCAGCAACTGCAGATCGATCCAGCAGTTTGCGGAGTTGACGTGGTCGTTTCCGGCCACTCGCACCGACCGCGGGTCCAAACGATTGACGGTGTGCTTTATCTGAATCCTGGAAGCGCCGGGCCACGGCGTTTCAAGCTGCCTATCACACTGGCTACTTTGGAGCTAACCGCAAGCGACCTTCGACCGGTCATTCACGACCTTGGCCGCGCCGAGTGATGTGGACGAGGCTCGACGGAGCAGTGTCCTCTCTAGGATATTCCAGACCGGACTGGACCAGATCGGCTAGACCCAGTTGATTTCGCTGGAGTTTTTCGACCGCGCCCGCACGAGTCGACTGCCGGGGAGTTGATCTCCCCATGCGCCGTCGCGTGCGGCGGCGCTCGATGGCTGTGGCGCCGCTCGCATTGCCGGCATGCGCGTTCCTCTTCAACTCCTCACGCCTACCGATCCGCGGTCAATGGTGAACACGCGATCGAGCAGGCCATGCGCGTGCGTCATGCTGGATTCGGCGAGAATCACCGACAATCCGGATTTGCGCAGCCCCGCGATCACCTCGGCCAGACGCCGGGCCAGCACCGGCGCCACGCCCTCGAACGGCTCATCGAGCAAGAGAAGCTTGCGCCCCGCCATCATCGCCCGCCCCAAGGCCACCAGCTTCTGCTGGCCGCCCGAGAGCTGCAAGGCCTTGCGCGCGCGCAAGGTCGTCAGCTCCGGGATGGTGTTGTAGATTTGCGCGAGTTGCACCTTTGCGTCGTCCGCGTCCGCGGCCCAGGCAGGCAGCAGGATATTCTCCTCCGCCGACAGGTCCGGCACAAGCCGCCGGTCCTCCGGCATGTAGCCGATGCCGAGCCCTGCGCGACGGTAGGTTGGCAAGTCCGCCAGCTCCCGGCTCTCGAAGTCGAGCCGTCCGGACGCTGGCGCCTGCAGCCCCATGATGGTGCGCAACAGGGTGGTCTTTCCTGCGCCATTGCGCCCGATCAGGCCGGCGAATTCCCCTGCGCTGACCTCGAGATCGACGTCGCGCAGAATCGCCACCGCCCCGATTGACACGGAGACACCCTCAAGCCGCAGCATGGGGTATCTCCTCGCCGATCACGTAGCGGCGCACGTTCTCTGCGCGCAGCACGGTGTCGGGCGATCCGTCCGCGATGATGCTGCCGTCGTAGAACGCCACCACGCGCCCCGCAAATCGCGCCACGATGTCCATATCGTGTTCGACGAAGATCACCGTCACCCCGGCGACATGCGCCGCGCTCATCACGACGTCCATGATGGCGAATTTCTCGTCGGCGGAGACGCCGCTCGTCGGCTCGTCAAGCAGGAGCAGCTTGGAGCGGCTGGACAGCGCCATGGAAACGTCGAGTAGCTTGCGGATTCCTTCGGGCAACAGGCCGGCCTTCTGCGCAGCATAGGGAGCCAGCTCGAACCGCGCCAGCGCCTCATCGGTCGCAGCCTGCGGATTGTCAGTCGCGGCGATACTCTCGGCGACCAGCAGATTCTCGCGAACGCTCAGCGAGTTGAAGAGCTGCGGTATCTGGAACGAGCGTGAGATGCCGAGCTTGGTGATCTGGCGCGGGCTGAGGCCCACGATGTCGCGTTCGCCGAACAGGATTTGCCCGCTGTCGGGCCTGAGGTAGCCAGTCACCATATTGAGAAAGGTCGTCTTGCCGGCGCCGTTGGCACCGATCAGGCTGACGACGGTGTCGGGATCGAACGTCAGGCTGATATCGGCTGCCGCCCGCACGGCGCCGAAGCTCTTCTGCAACCCTCCTGCAGTCAGCACCGCACTCATGCGGACCTCCGCCGTCGCTCGGCGAGTGTCCATAGGCCGGCCGGCAGGAACATGATGATGGCCAGCATGGCAAGGCCGAGCGACATCTGCCACACGTTGGGCGCGTACTGGCTGGCGATCGTGCGCAGAGCCTCGAACATGGTGGCCGCCATGAACGGTGCCAGAATGCTCTGGATGCCGCCCAGGATGGCGATGAACACGAACTCGCCTGAGGTCGTCCAATACGTCATCTCGGGATCGACATGGCCGACCGCGAGTGCCGCGAGGGCGCCGCCCAGGCCCGCCATGGCACCCGCGATCAGGTAGTTGACGTACACCACGCGGTAGGGCGAGGCGCCGAGATAGGCCACCCGCAGCTCGTTGTCGCGCACGCCGGTGGCCAACCGTCCCCAGTGTCCGCCCAGCAGCCTGTGCACCAATAGCGCCACAACCACTGCACAGACCGCGCCGGCAATGAGAAACACCCGCCGCTCCACGCCGGGCGCCAAGGCAGCTCCGAAGAATGTGCGCGCATGCAGGTTGAACCCGTCCGTGCTGCCGAGCGCGGCGCTCTTCACCAGCACGCCGTACAGGATCATCGAAAATGCCAGCGACAGCATGGCAAAGAAGATGTCGCGATACCCAGCGAGCAGCAGTCCCAGCAGAGCGGCTACCAACCCAGCGGTAGCGGCGCCAGCGAGCAGCATCACGGCCGCATCGGCAACATGCAGATGATGCGAGAGCAGCGCAGCCGCATAGGCGCCGATACCGAAGTACAGCCCCTGCCCAAACGACACGAGCCCGGTGCGCATCAGCACAAGAAGCCCAAGCACCACCACGCCTTTGGCGAGCGCCAGCATGGCCATGAACACCAGCCATTGCGGCGAGAGCAGAGCCAACGCTGTCAGCGCGACGAGAGAAGCGATTGCGACGATTGCAGCCTTCATATCTTGCGCGCCTCCTGCGCCGCGAACAGTCCCTTCGGGCGCGCAATGAGCACCATGGCCATCACCGCGTAGATCGAGAACAGCTCGGCCTCCGGCCAGTAGTGCACCGCGGCCGAGCGGACGAGGCCGACCAGAAGCGCGCCGAGCGCCGCTCCGCCGAGACTGCCGAGACCGCCGATCACCACCACCGCGAAGGCGAGCACGATCACCTCCACGCCGATGCCGGGCGTCACGGCTATCGTCGGCGCTGTGAATGCTCCGCCGAGCGCCGCCAGCGTCGCACCGATGGCGAAGGTGGCGAGATAGACCCGGCTCACGTTGATGCCCATGGCCATGCTCATCTCACGGTCGTGGATGACGGCGAGCAGCACCTTGCCCTGGCGTGTGCGATAGAGCGCCCAGGCAACGGCGAGCCCGGTCGCCAGCGCCAATGCGATCAGCAGTACGTTGTAGACGGGGTAAGGCAGGCCGCCGAGCTGAAAATTTCCGGGCAACGCGTAGGGCTCGGGCAGCAGCAGCGAGTCCACGCCCCACACCAGCTTGATCACGTCCTCCATGATCAGGAAGACAGCATAGGTGATCAGGACCAGCACCACCTCGTCCTTTCCGTACATCCACTGCAGCAGGCCACGCTCGATCAGCGGACCGACGAGGGAGCCGACGAGGACGGCCGCGAGCAGCAGCATGGCGAAGCTGCCGGCCGCCGGCAGTCCGCCACCGAGCCATGCGCCGGCAAGCGAGCAGGCCGCATAGGCGCCCAGGGCGTAGAGGCTGCCGTGGGCCACGTTGAGGATGCGCATGACGCCATAGATCAGTGTCAGCCCGGCTGAGATCAGGAACAGCCAGGATGCGTAGGCGATGCCGTCGAAGGCAACAGGCAGGATGGTGCTCATTGGAAGCGAAGCGGCGGCAGCCTGCAGAGCTGCCGTCCCTGATTGCTATTTCTTGAGGCCAGACTTGATCCAGGCTTCGCTTTTCACGCCGTCGGGTGGATTCACCTTGTCCGCGGAATAGCGTGCGACATCCACGATCTTGAGCTCACCGCCCTCGACCTTGGTCGTGCCGACAGCGGCATCCATGATCGCCTGGTGGCCCTTGCCGAGCGCCATCTTCACCGGCCCACCGGGGCCTTCGAAGGCCAGGTTCTCGAGCGCAGCGATGATCTTGTCCTGGTCGGGTGCCCCATTGCCGCTGCCCTTGGCCTTCTCGTAGGCCGCCTTCACGCCGAGGATAGCCTGCGTCATCTTGAAGGACGCATAGTTCGGCGGAACGTGGTAGCGGTCCTGGTAGGTGGTCTTCAGCCAGCGCGCGAGATCAGTGTCCGGTGCGAACGGCCCGAACGGACCACGCGCCCCCAGAATGGTTCCGTCCGGAATCCGCGTGCCCAGCCTGTTGATGGCCGGTTCGCCGGCTGACAGGACCACCTTGTGCTTCTCGAACAGGCCACGCGGTGCGCCCTGCAGCACGAGGCCCTCAAGATCACCGCCCCACATGCTGGAATGGATCACCTCCGCCCCACTACCGAGAAGCGTGGTGATTTCGGCGCCGAACTGACCCGCAAAAAGCTTCGGCATCTGCGAGGTCTTCACCTCGATGCCAGGCTTGAGGGTCTTCATGGCGTTCTCGAAGTCCGCCCAGGAGTCCTGACCCCAGGCATAGTTCTGATTGAGGCCTGCAATCGACTTTACGTTGGGGGTGCGCTCCACCAGATAAAGCGCGACGGACACGTTATCCATCGTGCCGGTCGGACCGGTGCGGAATACATGTTTGTAGCTTGCGTCCTCGAAGATGCGCGGCGTGCCGCAGTCGAATAGGACGGTGAGCTTCTTCTGCTCCTCGGCAACGGGCGCAATCGCAAGGCAATCGCCGCTCGAGATATAGCCGATCACGATGTCGACTCTTGGCACGAGATTGCGATACTCGGCCACCTGCTTCTGCGGGCCACCCGCCTCGTCGATGATGACGAGCTCGATCGGCGTTCCGCCGAAGCCCTTTTGGGTATAGGGTGCGGGTACGGTGCCTGCGTTGAGCAACTCGGCCGTCAGCTCGGCCGCGTTGCGGGCGGGAATCCCGAACGGACCAGCGGCCGGACCGGACAGGAATGTCACGATGCCGACCTTGATGGGCTGTTGCGCCAGCGAAGCCGGCGCCGCCAGCAGAAAGACGAACGCGGCCAAGGCCGCGCGCAACCCGAAGCTCGATAATGGTCGCATTTGTTTCCTCCTCCTCCTCGTTGTCGGTCTGATTGGACCCATGGACCTGACGGTCCCTTGTAAGGCTGCGGTATCTCATCTGAGTTGCTACCCCGATCCGGGGCCAGAAGACCTTGGCGAGTGGAAAGACCATGTCCTCCACTGCTTCTTATAGGCTTCGCACGCGCTCCCGCAGCGTGAATTTCTGCACCTTGCCGGTTGCAGTCGTCGGCAGCGGCCCGAACACCACCGACTTCGGCGCCTTGAAGTGCGCGAGCCTGTCGCGGCAGAAGGCGATGATCTCGTCCTCGGTCGCCTGAGTGCCGGGCTTGAGCTGCACGAAGGCGCAGGGCGTCTCGCCCCATTTCGAATCCGGCCGCGCGACGACGGCGGCGAGCTGCACCGCCGGGTGCTTGTAGAGTGCGATCTCGACTTCGACGCTGGAGATGTTCTCGCCGCCCGAGATGATGATGTCCTTCGCGCGATCCTTGATCTCCACGTAGCCGTTCGGATGCTCGACCGCGAGGTCGCCGGTGTGCATCCAGCCGCCGCGGAAGGCGTCGAACGTCGCCTTCGGCTCCTTCAGGTAGCCGAGCATCACCGTGTTGCCGCGAACCATGATCTCGCCGATCGACCGGCCGTCGCGGGGCACCGGCTTCATCGTCCTGGTATCGGCCACCATCTGCCCCTCGACCACGGGATAGCGGACGCCCTGGCGCGCGACGAAGCCGGCGCGTTCTGCGAGCGGCAGCACCGACCAGTCATCCTGCGGCGCGCAATAGGTCGAAGGACCCTGCAGCTCCGTCATGCCGTAGATGTGCGTGACGCGGAAGCCGAGTTGCTCCATCGCTTCGATCACCTTGGCCGGCGGCGGCGAACCGCCGGTCTGGATTTCCACCACATGGTTGAATCGGCGAAGTTGCTCGGCCGGCGCCGACGTCAGCATCGTCAGCACCGTCGGCGCGCCACACATGTGCGTTACGCCGTTCTCGACGATCATCGGGAAGATCAGCGCCGGATCGACCTTGCGCAGGCACACATGCGTGCCGCTCATCGCCACCACCGACCAAGGAAAACACCAGCCGTTGCAGTGGAACATCGGCAGCGTCCAGAGATAGACCGGCTTCGGAGGCATCGGCCAAGCCATGATGTTGCCGACAGACTCGAGGAAAGTGCCGCGGTGATGATAGACGACGCCCTTCGGGTTGCCGGTGGTGCCGGACGTGTAATTGAGCGCGATCGCACTGCTCTCGTCGGCCGGCGCACTCCAGGCGAAGTTCGGATCGCCCGTGGCGATGAACGCCTCGTATTCGACCTTGCCGAGCCGCTCGCCGGGCCCGGTATAGAGCTCGTCGTCAACGTCGATCACCAGCGGTCGCTTTTTCAGCGTCGCAAGCGCAGGACCAACCTGCGCCGCGAACTCGCGGTCGGTGATCAATACCTTCGCCTCGGCATGCTGGAGAATATAGGCGATCGTTGCGGCCTCGAGACGGGTGTTGATGGCGTTCAGCACCGCGCCGAGCATCGGCACGCCATAATGCGCCTCGAGCATCGCCGGTACGTTCGGCAGCATGACCGAGACGGTATCGCCGCGCTTGACACCGGCGCCCGCAAGCGCCGATGCGAGGCGACGGGCGCGCTCATAGAACTGGCGATAGCTGTACCGCCGCTCGCCGTGGATTACCGCGACCCGATCCGGATAGATCTCGGCCGAGCGCGGCAGGAACGAAACGGGTGTGAGCGGGGCGAAGTTTGCTTCGCTGCGGCCGAGACCAGAAAACACGCCGTTGCCGGCCCCGTCGTGCGACCGCCGATTGGATTTCGCCGCACGCGTCCTGCGTGTGGGCCTGAGGATCGTTCGCTTCGGCCGTGCCGCACGCTCGCCTTGCGGTGATCGTACCATCGCTGCTCCTCCCGCGGCGCCCGAGCTGTGGCGAAGCGTCGGCGCGCGCCGTCCGATCCGGTTCTTAGACGAGGGCGCCGAGCATATACCAAACCGCGTCCCCATTGCCGGCAAGGCGTCATTGTTGATCGCTGGCGGCGTCTTGGCAAGGCGGACCAGCTTGAGCAAGCCGTTGATGATGCCGATCCAGATGCTGCCGGCATCGCCCTGGCTACACTACCTCACGCAGAGGTGGCGTGAAGGTCTCGTTTCGTCCTGCCACGCCCCTCAAGCAGAAGCCCACTATGGCGACAGCGTGGTCGTGCCGCTCGCGATCGGTTGTGAGGTTGTCTGAGGCAAGTGGACCGACCAATCCTTCAAACAAGGAACCGACGATGCACGATGCTGCGGCATGAACGTCCTGCAAGGGAAAATCCTTGTCCCGGATGCCCTGCTCGATAACCGTTTCGAAGACTCTCGCGAGCTTCTTTCGATACTTGAGACGCGCCGCTTCGATCTCGGGCTCCACCGGCTCAGCCACCAGGGCATGGGCAAGTTTGCGACCCCGCAAGGCACGACTTGCAAACGTCCAGGCAGACAAGGCGAGCCGCTCGGCAGCGCTTCCATCGCCCATGGCCACGCCCGCCGCCGCGTCAACCTCGCGCTGGGAAACATAGCCCACCACCTCGATCATCAGCTCTGCTTTCGAGGAGAAGTAACGGTACAGCGTTCCAAGCGCGATACCGGCTGCTTCGGCCACCGCAGCCATTTGCGCGTCGCGGAAGCCAACGTCGGCCACTAGGTTGCGGGCAGCCCGAAGGATGGCAGCGCGCCTTTCGGGCGACGGCGCACGCAAACGAGCGCTGTCGGCCTGCTTGATTGGGCGAGTGCGAGCCATCACTTCTCCATCAGGCACACGATGATTACGCGCAGAATCATTGGCTTGTTCGAGCCCGAGTCGCAATTTCCCATTTCGAAGACCGAATTTGGCAATCCGCAGCAAGTGACGCATCTTGCCACTTGACATGGTAGAATTGCAATTCTAGTTTTGATGAAAATATGAAATCAATAATGGTCGCCGTGTAACTAGAACATTAGGTGAAGGAAACGATAATACTGGTAGAATGCAAATTCTCACCGTCCGTTACCCGACCCTAAGCCGCGGCAGTCGCCATCGAGATTGTGTGTAAGGGCGCGCTCAGGAGAGGCATCGTTGCCAACGACAACGCAAAGCCAGGATCTATTCGACCGCGTTCGCGAGCTCGTTTCGCGCTACAGCGACGAGCGCGCGAGCGCAGCCTACCTTCTTTGTGATCGCCACCACCCCGAGCGCTCTCGCCTATCGCGTGGTGGGCGCCGACTTGGACGCTGCGGACCTCACCTACGGCGACCTGCGCACCGCTTCTGAGCGTCTGGCCTCAGGATTGGCAGATCTCGGTGTATCTCCCGGCGATCGGGTGGCCACGTTGATGGGGAAGAGCATCGAGTATCTCGTAACGCTTATGGCGATCTGGCGCCTCGGAGCTGTTCACGTGCCGTTGTTTACGGCTTTTGCGCCTTCTGCCATTGCGCTGCGATTGGCGGGGAGTGCCGCGAAAGTCGTCGTGTGCGATGAGAACCAACAGGCCAAACTGGCGCCCAGCGCCGAAATTCCCGCTGATGCATCATGGCAGATCATTACCACGGCTCCAGAGCACCTCGTTCCGCCCGCTGCGCTCCGTTTCGCAGAACTCCTTGCCGCCAAGCCCCCCGGATGGCCAGCCGCCTCTCTCGGCGGCGATGCGCCGCTCATCCACATCTATACGTCGGGTACGACCGGTCGTCCTAAGGGCGTGGTGGTGCCGATCAAGGCGCTCGCCGGCTTTCAGGCTTACGCCGAGTTAGGGCTCGGCCTGCGCTCCGACGACTTTTTCTGGTGCGCCGCCGATCCAGGCTGGGCCTACGGCTTGTACTTCGGCGTGCTTGCCTCGTTCACGACGGGCATCCCGAGCCTCCTTCTGCAAGGCGGATTCGACGCTGAAGCTACATACGAAGTTCTGTCTCGCTACAAAGTAACGAACTTTGCTGCAGCTCCGACCGTCTATCGATCGTTGCGCGCCACCCCAGTCGCCGCGCCACGCACCCTGCAACTCCGCTGTGCTTCGAGCGCGGGAGAACCGCTTACGCCAGAGGTCAACGAGTGGGCTGTCGGTGCGTTGGGTGTGCCCGTTCATGACCATTACGGACAGACCGAGGCTGGCATGCTCATCAACAACCACCACCATCCCGCTTTGAAGAGACCGCTCAAGGACGGGTCAATGGGAATGCCCATGCCGGGTTGGGCAGTTCTCGTTTTGCAGCAGCATGAGGATGCTCCCGCTCCGGATGGAGAGCTTGGCAGGGTTGCCGTTGAAGTGCCGCGAAGCCCTCTGGCCTGGTTCACGGGATATCTGAACGATCCGGAAAAAAGCGCCGAAAAGTTTGCCGGGGCAGGGCGCTGGTATTTGACCGGCGACGTCGGCTGGAAGGATGAGGGCGGCTATTTTCACTTCTCGTCGCGGGACGATGACGTGATCATCATGGCCGGGTATCGGATTGGCCCCTTTGAGGTCGAATCCGTGTTGGCCACTCACCCTGTGGTACGCGAGTGCGCCGTGATTGCGGTGCCGGACGATATTCGCGGCGAGGTTCTCGAAGCATTCGTGGTTCTTCGCTCGGACGTGAAGCCCTCGACGGACATCGTTCAAGATCTTCAGCAGTGGGTGAAGGTCGGCTACGCGGCGCATGCCTATCCGCGAAACATCCACTTCGTCGAGTTGCTGCCAAAGACGCCGAGCGGCAAGGTGCAGCGCTTCGTGTTGAGGCAGAAGCGGCGTGACGAGCTTGCGGCAATGAAGCGGCGCTGATCCGAAGTAATGAAGAACGCCATGCACCTGAACACCGAGAGTATCAGTGCGATGCGGGATGCGGGTCAACGTCGACAGTTGACGGTGAGAGAAGCTGTCGCCGGACGTCGGTCTGTGCGCAGCTTTCTCCCGACGCCAGTGCCCTTGGAGACTGTACGAACGATCCTGGCTGATGCGGCGCGCTCACCGTCCGGTACCAACATCCAGCCCTGGAAAGTCTACGTTGTTATGGGGGCCGCTCGCGATCGGCTTTCTCGGGCCGTTCTCGCAGCAGCAAATGTTGGTGCTCGTTCCGACGAATATGCCTATCTGCCGTCGCCGCTAAAGGAGCCCTATCTATCCCGCCGGCGGCGCATCGGGTTTGATCTCTACAGGCTGCATGGCTTGACGCGGGATGACCGGGAGGGCCGCAAACGGGTGATGCTGAGGAACTTCGAATTCTTCGGCGCCCCCGTCGGATTGTTCTTTGCCATGGACCGCTTTCTTCTCCTCGGCTCCTGGCTCGATTGTGGAATGTTCATGCAGAACGTCATGATCCTCGCGAGGGCGCACGGCCTCGAAACCTGTCCGCAGCAGTCGTGGTGCGAATACGGTTCGATCGTGCATGACGAACTTTCGATTCCGGGCGATCAGGTCATTCTCTCGGGCATGGCGCTTGGATTTGCCGATCCGCAAGCTCCGGAAAATTCGCTTGTAAGCGAACGTGCGGCACCGGACGAGTTCGCCACATTCCATTTCAGATGATGCGACAGCAATCTGTAATCTCGCGACACCGAACAGGCCGGCCCGTCGTGTTGGATGGCCGCCGGCTCGCCTGCCATTCGATTGCTGCGGCACGACATAAGCCTGGGCTGGAAGACAAGGGACTTGCAAACGGGCGTGACATTCCTCAGGCTCACCAGTGTCCGCGGACGGTCAAGCACAGGGGGTGCGGCGCGGGACCGACTTTGCAATTTCTCAACCACAACGAGGCGGAAAACCGCCCGCTTTTCAGCAGGAGGAGGCACCATGAGAATTGTCAATGTTGCGGCGGCCGCGCTGCTTGCCGGCCTGATGACCAGTGTTTCGGGCGGCGCTTTAGCGCAGGAGCGTACAGTCAAGATCACCGGCTTCGGCGCCAAATCCGGCGTCGTCCGCGTGTTCGGCGTCAACAGCGAGGCGGCCATGAAGGCGGCCGCCGAGGAGATCAACAAGGCGGGCGGCGTCACCCTGGGCGACGGCGCGAAAGCGAAGCTTTCGGTCGAATTCCTCGATGATCGCTGCAATGCCGAAGAGGGGATCTCCGTCATCCGCCGCATCGCTTCGTCGGATGCCTTTGTGGCAGTCGGACCGACCTGCTCGAACGTTGCCGAGTCGCTTTTCGGCATTCTGCAGAAGAAGGTGGGCGATACCTCCGACAGCGGGCTGCAATTTCCCGTGTTCGCCGACGTCGCTGCCAAGGGCGGCCTCGCTGCGATTTCCGAGTGGGCGTTTCGCAACGTCCCGAGCGAGCTCGAAATGTACAAATCGCTGTTCGCATGGCTGAAGCGGGAGCACCCCAATCTGAAGACGATCTATGGCGGCGTCGAAAAGGACTTTGCGCATTCGAATGCCACCTACGGCGTCATGAAGAAGCAGGCCGAGGAGAACGGCTTCCAGCTGCTCGGGACCGGCGAATGGCTGCTGAATGACACGAACTTCTCGACGCAGGTACGCGAAATGCGCCGTACCAATCCGGAGATCGTCGCTATTTCCGCCCACCCGTTCACGACCTGCGGGGTGCTGCGCGAGATGGACCGCCAGGGCGTGAAGCCGAAACTCCTGATCGGCCTGACCAGTTCCTCCAGTATCGAGACGCTGCAGGGTTGCGCCAAGCAGGCGGAGGGCATCATCATTCCGACCAGTTTTGCGCCCGTCACCGCGGAGGCGAAAGCCGCGGCCGAGAACGTCTCCAAGCAGGGCGGCAGCATGGATCTGCACAGCGCGGCGGCCTACGAGATCATGTTCATCCTAAAGGACGTGATCGAAAGCCAGAAGATCATGGCGAAGCCCGATACCGTGCAGGCCGACCGTACCAAGATGCGTCAGGGGCTGGCCGCGTTGAAGGAAACAAAAGGGTTGCTCGGCAGCGTCGGACGCACCAACGACCGCGAAGCGATCAAGCCATATCTCTACGTGCATGCGAAGGACGGGAGCTGGCAAGTCCTCCACAAGCCTTCGTCGTGATCGCTGTCAATGAGGCGGCGGGCCGACCGGCCCGCCGCCTCCTGTCAACCTTGACCCTGTAGTGTGGGGGCGCCTCAGTGGACCTGCTTGATCTGATCGATGCCGTGCAGTCCGTCGCCGACGGGTTGCTGTTCGGCTCCACCTACGCGCTGCTTGGAATTGGTTTCACGCTCATCTTCGGTGTGATGCACAAGATCAACCTTTCCTATGCCGCAGCGTCGATCGGCGCTGCCTACGGAAGCCTGTTGCTTCTCGGCGGCTTCACCGCCGCGCCGGCCATCATCGTCTTCATGGCCGCGGCGCTGTGCGGCGGGGTGATCGGCGCGCTCGTCTATTTCATCGGCTTCAAGTTCATCCCCGTCGCCAATCCGCTGGCCACCTTGATGTCGACTGTCGGCCTGTTGTTGCTGATTGACGAGATTATCGTGCACACGACCCAAGGCGTGCCGCTGGCCTATCCGGCGCTGTACTCGGACGTGGTCGTGCGGCTCGGCCCGTTCATGCTGCGCGGCGACCTGATGTTCGTCTTCGTGCTTGGTTGCGCCTGCATGGTGCTGTTCCTGCTGCTGCTCTATCGGACCAGGCTGGGCATCGCCACGCGCGCCGTCTCGCAGCAGCCGATCGCCTCGCAACTCTGCGGCATCAGCATCCTGCAGGTGAACGTCCTGACCTTCGTGGTCACCGGCATGCTGGGCGGCATTGCCGGCGCCATGAGCGGCGCGGCGATCGGCATGCTGTCGCCGCTGTTGGCTCAGCCGCTCACGGTCAAGGGCCTGATTGTCACCGTGATCGGCGGCCTCGGCAGCATATCTGGGGCGATCATCGCCGGTCTGATCGTGGGCGGGCTGGAGAGCCTGTTCCAGTTCCTGCGCGGTGTGACCGAACGGGACCTCTACATTATGATGCTCCTGTTCGCCTTCCTCGTGTTCCGGCCGGGAGGCATTTTCGCCAGGGCGCCCGGGCGCGACTGAGAGGGGGCGGGCATGGATTTCTATCTCGGTCTTGCGCAGGTCATCGGCGTCCATACGCTGCTGGGGCTCTCGGCCTATTGCGTCCTGCTCACCGGCCAGGTGAGCCTGGCACAGGCGGCCTTCTTCGCCGTCGGCGCCTATGTCGCGGCGATCCTCACCGTCATCTTCAAGTGGCATCTGTTTGCCGCGCTCGGCGTTTCCGCCGTTGTCTCCGGCCTGACCGCCTGCGCCGTCGGCTTCCCGGCGCTGCGCGTGAAAGGATTGATGCTGGTGGTCGCCACGCTCGCCTTCGGCGAGGCCGTGCGTCTGTTCTTCTTTAATTTCACCTACCAGATCCAGGCGGGCGAGCTGAAGATCGGTCCGCACGGCGCCGAAGGTTTTCGCCAGATCCGCTACTTCCCGGAGCATGGCTGGTCCACCTTCGACGTCCTCATGTTTATCTGGCTGATGGTAGCGATCTTGATGGCATGCCTATGGTGGCTCGATCAATCGCGCGCCGGCGCCGTGATGCGCGCGGTCGGCGAAGACGAGGTAGCGGCGCACAGCTCCGGCATCAACGTCACGGCGGTGAAGGTATTAGCCATGACCATCGGCGGCGTCATCGCCGGAATCGGCGGCGGCATCTTCGCGCACTATACGACGCATATCGAGCATGTGCAGTTCGGCGTTATTCTCGCGACATTCGCCATCGCCTATCCGATCCTCGGCGGGCTTTCGAACGTGTTCGGCACGCTGCTTGCCGTCATCTTCATCCAGGGCTTCCTGATCGAGGGCCTGCGCTTTCTCGGCGATTGGCGCAATCTGCTGTTCGGCGCGCTGATCGTGCTGGCAATGAACCTGCGGCCGCGCGGCTTTCTCGACGCAGGCGGCGTCGCCTCCCTGAAACGGATGCTGTTCGCAGGGAAGGAGGGCTCCGGTGCTTGACCTTCAGGGCATCGCCAAATACTTCGGCGGCGTCCACGCGGTGGACGGAATCGATCTGACCGTGAAGCGCGGTGAGATCCTGGGCCTGATCGGACCGAACGGCTCCGGCAAGAGCACGATCGTCAACCTGGTCTCCGGCCTGCTTCCATTGACCTCGGGCCGGATTCTCTTCAACGGCGACGATATCTCGGACCTGCCGTCCCATGCGCGGGTGAGCCTTGGCATTGCACGAACCTTTCAGAATATCCGGCTATTCGGGCAACTGTCGGTCTGGCAGAACCTCTGGGTCGCGCAGAATTCCCGCCTGCAGCGCCAGGAAATGTTCTTCAAGCGCTGGTTCGGCGGCTCCGCAGGCGTGCAGGCGGAAATCGAGCGAACGCTCGAATTCTTCGACCTTGCGCACAAGCGCCACGAACTCGCCGCCAATCTTTCCTTTGGCGAGCAGCGGCGGCTGGAATTTGCCCGCGCCATTTCCGCCAGGCCCAGCCTGCTGCTGCTCGACGAGCCGGCGGCGGGCATGAATGCCGAGGAGGTGGATCAGCTCGATGCTCGCATCCGCAAGATGCGCGATGACGGGTTCACGGTCCTGTTGATCGAGCATCACGTCGAGCTGGTCATGTCGGTCGCCGACCGGATCGCCGTTCTGAACTTCGGCCGCAAGATCGCCGAGGGGACGCCGGCTGCCGTGCAAGACGATGCGGCCGTGCGCGAAGCCTATCTCGGCACGCGGTGAGGTGAAATCATGCTGAACGTGTCGGACCTGGTCACGACTTACGGTAAGATCGAAGCGCTCAGGGGCGTGTCGCTGCAGGCCGAGGGCGGGAAGATCACCTGCCTGCTCGGACCGAACGGCGCCGGCAAGACGACCTTGATGATGACCATCGCCGGAATTCTCAGGCCCCGCCGCGGCTCGATCAAGCTCGAAGGCACCGAACTGGTCGGTCTGTCGCCCGCGAAAATTGTCTCGCGCGGTGTCGCGCTGGTGCCGGAGAACCGGCTGGTCTTCCCGGAGATGTCGGTGCGCGAGAACCTGCTGGCGGGGGCATACCAGCGCAGGGACAAGAGCGAGATCGCCGCCGATATCGAACGCATGTACGTACGCTTTCCGAGACTGGAGGAGCGGAGGGAACAGGCAGCTGGCACGCTGTCCGGCGGCGAACAGCAGATGCTGGCGGTTGCTCGCGCATTGATGTCGCGCCCGCGTGTGCTGTTGATGGACGAGCCGTCGCTCGGCCTCGCGCCCCTTATCGTGGCGGAGATCTTCGACATTGTCGCCTCGCTCAATCGCGATGGCACCACCATTCTTCTGGTGGAGCAGAATGCGCACATGGCCCTGAAGGTGGCGCACCAGTTTTTCCTGATGGAGCAGGGCCGAGTCACCTTCCGGGGCACGCCCGGTCAGCTGGCGGAGGACGAGGTGATCCAGCGGGCTTATCTCGGTACCCGCCGCGCCGCCGGATGAGCCGGCAGGTCAGGAGCCGATGATCGATTTCATCCAGAATACGATCGACGGCGTGATGATCGGCTCGTCATACGGGCTGCTCGCGCTCGGCTTCACCGTTATCTTCGGCGTCATGCGGCGTCTCAACCTGTCCTACGGGCCCACCGTCATGATCGGCGCCTATTTCGGCACCGTGCTCTATCTGGACTTTGGCGCCGGGCTGCTCGTGGTCGCCGCCGGCGTTGTCGCCGGAGCGGTGATCTCCGGCATCTACGTGGAGCGGCTCTGCTTCGCACCGATGAAGGCCGGTGCCGGGATCGCCTCGATGGTGTCGAGTTTTGCGATCTGGATGCAACTGGAGCAGGCGGCGGTTCTGGTCCTGCCGCGTCACACCTACCCGTTTCCGCCGCTTGCGACCGGTCTCGCGCTCGAGATCGGTCCATTGCTCGTTCGCCCCGACCACCTGATCATGCTGGCGGGCGCGCTTCTGCTCGCCGCTGTCGTGCAGCTCGCGCTCTATCGCACGCGCTTCGGCCTTGGCCTGCGCGCGGTGATCGCCAACCCGATTGCGGCGAACCTTGTCGGCGTCGACGTCAAGCGCTCGGTCATGCTGGCGTTCGCCGCGGCATCAGCCATCGGCGGCGTGGCCGGCTTTCTGGTGCTGGCGGTGGATCAGCAGGTGACGCCGATGTTCGGCATGTGGGCAACTCTCAAGGGCCTGATCGCGATGATGATCGGCGGCCTCGGATCGATACCCGGCGCGCTGCTCGGCGGACTGCTGCTCGGCGTCGTCGAGGTGCACAGCCACTGGCTGTTCGGGCCGCAGGTGCGCGATTTGTTTGCCTATTTCGTGCTGTTCGCTTTCCTTGTGGCGCGTCCGGGCGGCCTGCTCGGCCGCACGGCCGACGTCGAGTTGTCGCACAGGGTGTGACCGATGGACGATTATCTGGTCAGCGTATTGTCCAACATCGGCGTCATCTCGTTCGTCGCGCTGTCGGCCTATCTGCTGCTGCTCACCGGCGAAATCTCCTTCGGCCAGCAGGCGTTCTTTGCGATCGGCGCGTATTCGGCCGGCGTGGCTACCGCGATGTGGGGATGGCCGCTTCCGCTGGGCATTGCCTGGGGCGCAGCGGCGGGCGCAGCTTGCGCCGTGTCGCTCGGGGTCCCGACGTTGCGGCTTCGTGGACTTCAGTTCTCGATCGCGACGCTTGCGTTCGCCGAGATGGTGCGAATCCTGTTCGAGCTGGTGCGTTATCAGATTGAGATCGACGGCGAACCGGTCGGGCCCAATGGCACCGAGGGCTTTCGCAATATCCGCTATATCTTCGATCACAACATCGAACCCTTCGATTTCATGATGCTGATCTATGCGGTGCTGGCGATCACGCTCGGAGGCTTCATGCTGCTCGAACGCTCGCGGCTTGGTGTCATCTTCCGCATGATCGGTGAGGATGCGACGCTTGCCTCGCTGCAGGGGATTGCGGTCGCCCGCTACAAGGTACTCGCAGCTGGCATGGCCGGCGCGCTCGCCGCGATCGGCGGCGGCCTCTATGCCCATCTGACCACCTATGTGGAGCCGCGAACCTTCGATGTCATGCTCGGGGTGCATTCCCTTGCCTATGGTCTGATCGGCGGGCTCGGCACTGCGCTCGGGCCGTTGCTCGGGGTCTTCATCGACGTCGGTCTCCTCGAATCGGTGCGACTGTTTGCGGGATACCGCATGATCATTTTCGGCGGTCTGGTTGCGTTGCTGCTGATCGTTCGTCCACGCGGCCTGCTTGATGAGCGACTGGTGCACGGAGTTGGCCGATTGTTCCGGAACACGTTATCCGGATCGACCCGAACCAGACGAGGACCGCGATGAGAACGATCGTTTGCATGCTTGCTGCCGTGGCGGCCCTGATGGCCGGTTATCCGCAAGCCGCGCACGGCCAGGTGCGCGCCAAGGCCGTCGTGACCTGCGTCTCGGCCGGGCAGGTGCTGGAGTACGACTGCACCATCAAGCTTGCGAACGCGCGCTCCGGCGAACCGCTCTCGGGGCTGACCGTATCCGTTGGAGCGGACATGCCCTCGATGCCCGGCATGCACAACGTGCGCCCCGTGAAAGCGACCGAGCAGGCGGAGAAGGGCGCTTATCAGGCCCGCCTCAAGCTCGAGATGCACGGCGACTGGGCAGTGCAGATCGATCTGCGCGGCGCCGTGCGCGACCGCGTGATCGCGATGTTGCGCTTCGAAGAGGCAGAAGTCACTGACGTCAAACCGTCCCCGGGCCGCCACAGGCATTGAGGGCGCTCTCGGCTGACGGCTTTTGAGCTGATTTCAGTCCACTAGACTAGCAAGTTAGGATCGACAGTCTGGCCCGCCGATGATTAAGCTGCATGGCGAAAGCAAAACAGCGCTCCCCGGTAGTGGGTTGGGCGCGTCGCCGCGCACTGCGCGGCTCAGAGACGTAACCCCTATTTTACTGCGATCGCAGCCTGGGATCGAGCTCGTCGCGCAGCGCATCACCGAAGAGGCTGAAGCCGAACACCGCAAGACTGATGGCGATGCCCGGGAAGATGGCTATCCAGGGGGCGCTCTCAGCGTATTCCTCGGCGCCGCCCTGAAGCATCAGGCCCCAGGCCGGCGTCGGCTCCTGCACGCCGAGACCGAGATAGGAAAGCGATGCTTCAAGCAGGATTGCCTGCCCCACGAAGGCGGTGATCATGATAAGAAACGGCGCCATGACATTCGGAACCATGTGCCGCAGAATGATGCGGCTGTGGCTAAATCCGTTGGCGCGAGCAGCGTCGATGTACGGGAGCTCGCGGATCGCCAGCGCACTCGAACGCACGACGCGGGCGCAGCGCGGAATGAACGGTATGGTGATCGCGATGATCACGTTCTGTGCACCCGTCCCGAAGATTGCGATCACGGCGAGCGCCATGATGATCAGCGGGAACGCCATGAAGATGTCGATGATGCGCTGCAAGATCAGATCGATCTTGCCGCCGAAATAGGCGCTCGCGACGCCGAGCACCAGGCCGAAGGTGGCGCCGACGAACGACGACGCAAATCCGACCAGCAGGGCCGTGCGCGCGCCGTAGACGATGCGCGAGAACACGTCGCGTCCGAACTGGTCCGTGCCGAGCCAGTTCTCGAGACTCGGCGGCTCATGCATGCGGTCGAAAGCGTTGGCGACCGGGTTGTAAGGGGCGATCAAGTCGGCAAGCGCCGCAACTACCACCATGACGACGATCACTGCGGCGCCGGCGGCACCGAGCGGATTGCGGCGTGCGAACCGGGCAATGGCCGCAAGCCTGCTCTGTGGCTTGAGCTCTTCCGTCAGCTCGATTCTTGTTCCGAGGTCGGTCGCGACAGTCATGCAAGATCTCTGGTTCCTGCCATCATTTGTACCGGATCCGCGGGTCGAGCCACGCGTAGATGATATCCACCACGAAGTTGGTGACGACGAAGATCGTCGCCACCAGCATGACCAGCGCCTGGGTCATGGCGTAATCTTGATTGGTCACGGAAGCGACGAATAGCTTGCCGAGACCGTTGAGGTTGAACACCTGCTCGGTGACCACCAGTCCGCCCATCAGGAACGCGAATTCAATGCCGATGATCGTGACCACCGGCAAAAGCGCGTTTCCAAGCGCATGCCGGCGGATGATGAGCTGATGCACGAGTCCCTTGGCGCGGGCCGTGCGGACGTAGTCCTCGCGCAGCACTTCGAGCAGCGCCGAGCGCGTCATGCGTGTCGCAACGGCGGAGTAGCGGTAGCCGGTGGCGAGCGCCGGGAAGATGGTCATGCTCAGGTTGTACAAGGGGTCGACCCAGATCGGCACATATTTGATCGGTGGCATCCAGGGAGCTCCGAACACCGACTTTGTGGTGATCAGCAAGCCGAGGATGATCAGGACGCCAAGCCAGAAGGAAGGCATCGCGATCCCGGCGATACTGAAGGCCCGAACCACGTAGTCGATCCAGGTGTTCTGCTTGACCGCGGAGATCGTGCCGAGCGGGATCGCGAGCAGGATGGCGGTGAGCGTGGCCATGATCGCGATCTGCAGCGAGAGCTCGAAGCGGAGTCGGACCTCCTCCACAATCGGGCGTCCGGTCCACATCGACTTGCCGAAGTCGAACCGGACGAAGTCCCAGATGAAGGTCAGGAACTGCACGGCATAGGAGCGATCAAGGCCGAGCTCGCTGCGGCAGAGATCGATCGCCTTGGGATCGACGTACCCGGCCCCACCTGTCATGCGCAGCATACAGACGTCGCCCGGTACCAGCCGTAGCAGGATGAACACGAGCAGCGCCGCGCCGAGCAGCGTCGGAATCATCAACAGGAGCCGCTTCAGGATGTACTGGTACATGATCCCTGTTGCACTCGTTTGCGGACTTCTCGATCACTGCCTGGGCAAGGCAGAAGACTGGGAAACCGCCGCCTACCGGACGGCTACTTGTCGAGCCATACGTTCGCGAGATCCTGATTGAGGTAGTGGCTCGGACTGACCTTCCAGCCCTTCACATAGGACCGGTGAGGGATGATCCGGTTCCACCAGAGCGTGACGAACGAGTGTGCCTGCTCATCGAGCACACGCTTCTCGAACTGCCGCATCAGCTTGCGCTGCTCGGTCTCGTCGGAGGTGCGGTTCATCGCCTCGAAGATCTTGTCGAGGTCGCGATCGATGTATGCGCCGTAGCTTTCGTTGCCGATGTCCTCCGACAGGAACTTGCCGACGTCGAGCAGCGGATTGATGACCGACTGGCAGTTGAAGTCGACCGTCACGTCGAACTCAGCCGACCTGAGGCGCGCGTAGAATGGGCCCGTCGGCTCCATCTTCTGCTCGACCGTCACGCCGATCTGCCGCCACTGGTCGATGAGCCAGGTGCCCACGATCGTGTAGGGCTGATCGACGGCGCGATTCCACAGCACGAACTTCAGGTCCGGGACACCGGCCTCCTGCAGCAGCCGCTTGGCCTCGGCACGCGACTTGTTGATGTCCCGCCAAAAGCCCGGGATCTGTTCGAGCTCCGCCTTCGTTGCCGCCAGCGGGTGACCGGGGAACACGACACCACCGACAGCCTTGACGATCGCGATGCGTGAAAGGCTCTGGGATCCGCCCCAGCGGTCGACCGCCAGCGTCAGCGCGCGGCGAACGCGGGCATCATCGAATGGCTTTTTCTTGTGATTGGGGGTGAACAGGAGCACGCAGTTCCAGTCACTCTCCTGCACCGTGATCTCGTTGCCGAGCGCCGCGACGAGGTCGTCACGGCTTTTCGGCGGGAAGCCGCGGAACTGGATTGCGGCCCGGTCGCCGCGGACCGCTTGCACCTGCACCGCCTGCTTGTTGGAGAAGATCGCCTCGAAGCCGTCGAGATAAGGCTGCCCGGGAACGTGGTAGCCCTTGTTGCGCTCGCCGCGCACGTAGGCGCCTGCCTCTCTTGCCACGAACTTGAATGGCCCCGATCCCATGACGTTGGTCTCGTACCAGCGAAGGTCCTTTTCGAGCTTTGCCTTCGAGTAGATGAAGTTATACGGCGTTGCGAGCGCCGGGATGAAGGCGCCCGATGGATACTTGAGCTTGAACACGACGGTGTGGTCGTCCGCCGCGCTGACGCTCTCGACCATGACGAAATAGGCGACGCGCGCGCTGGTCGTGCCCTCCGGCGGGAAGATGATCTTTCTGAACGACGCGACGATGTCGTGCGCCGTCAATAGCGTTCCATCGTGGAATTTCACGCCCTGCTTGATCTTGAACGTGTAGGTCTTGCCCTCGTCGGTCGGGGTCGGCATTTCCGTGCATAGGTCGCAGACGAAGTCCGTCGATGAGGACGGATTATCCGGGTTGACCTTGATGAGCAGACTGTAGAACGGCGCAAAGGGATGGATCAGCGCGAACGTCGTCTCGCGGTGGCCGTCCCAGCTCGGCGGCTCGTCCGGCACGACAAAGTTCAGAATCCCGCCCTGCTTCGGTGCAGCCTGGGCTGGAACCCCGGAGAAGCCGAGGGCAACTGCCGCGCCGACACCCACGATTGACACGGCTTTGAGATATTTTAAAGGGTTCATAGTCTTTCCTCCCTCTGGAACACATTCCTCCTGTTCTTCAAGGGCCGGGTCTTCTGCCCAGGCCGATCGCCCCTTCTTGCGAGGGCTTTCAGATCACGGAACAAGCTACCCAGTGGCCGGGCCGCAGTTCTCTGAACTCCGGGACGTTCTTCGCACAGCTATCGATAGCAAGCGGGCAGCGCGGATGAAACACGCATCCCTTCGGCGGATTCATCGAGCTCGGCACTTCGCCCTTTACGATTCGGCGGGCGCGCATCCGCTCCAGGTCAGGATCCGGCACCGGCACGGCCGCGAGAAGCGCCTGAGTATAGGGATGCAGAGGATTGCCGTACAACTCGTCGCAATCCGCCAGTTCGACGATCTTGCCGAGATACATGACGGCGATGCGATGACAGAGGTGGCGAACGATGCTGAGATCGTGCGCGATGAACAGATAGGTCAGTCCGAACTGGTCCCGCAGATCCTCCAGCAGATTGACGATCTGCGCCTGAATCGACACGTCCAAAGCCGAGATCGCCTCGTCGCAGACGATGAATTCCGGGCGAACCGAAAGGGCGCGTGCGATGCCGACGCGCTGGCGCTGGCCGCCGCTCATCTCGTGGGGGTAGCGGTCGGCAAACCTGGGATCCAGGCCGCACAGGCGGAGCAATTCCGTGACGCGCGCATCACGCGCTGCCTTGGTCGGTTCGGTCCGGTGCACCTTCATCGGCTCGGAAATGATCTCCCCGATCTTCATGCGCGGATTGAGGGAGCTGTAAGGATCCTGAAAGATGACCTGGATCTTCTGCCGCAAGGCCCGCATCGATCTCTGATCGAGGTCGACTAGATTCTTGCCGTCGAACAGGATCTCGCCTCCGGTCGGATGCTCGAGCCGCAGGATGCACCGGCCCGTGGTGGTCTTGCCGCAACCCGACTCGCCGACCAATCCGAGCGTCTCACCTTTGCGGATGGTGAAGCTGATGCCATCGACAGCCTTCACGTGCGCGATCTCTCTGGAGAAGAGAGCGCCCTCGGTCACCGAAAAGTGCATCTTCAGGTTGCGGATCGTGACCAGTTCCGGCGCCAGGTCGATGCGCCATTTGGATTGCCGCCCATGCTCGAGCGCAACGTCTTCCACGACGGTCGATACCTGTACCGCCGCCTGGACGCTCTGCCATACCGCGCCGGTTGACTCCATGGGGGTCATGACGGCCTCGTCAGCGATCCGGCTACTTTGGCTGCCTCCCAACATGCTGCGAGATGATCGCCGCCGTCGATCCGCTCGAACGGAGGCGACTCGCTTGGGCAGCGCGCCACGGCAAAGCTGCAGCGCGGGTGGAACGAGCAGCCGGCGCCGAGGCGCGAAAGGTCGGGCGGCTGTCCTTCCACCGGATCAAGCCGGGCCTGGCGCGGCCGATCCATGCGCGGCACCGAACGCAGCAGCGCCAGCGTGTAGGGATGATGGGGATGATGAAAGATGTCGTGTGCAGTCCCGCTCTCGATGATCCTGCCCGCGTACATGACATTGACCCTGTCAGCGTAGCGCGCGACGATACCGAGATTATGGGTGATGATGATCAGCGCCACGCCCAGACGCTGGGTCAGATCCTTCATCAGCTCGAGAATCTGTGCCTGAACCGTCACGTCGAGCGCAGTTGTCGGTTCGTCGGCGATGATGAGCTTGGGCTCGCAGCACAACGCCATGGCGATCATCACGCGTTGGCGCATACCGCCGCTGAAGTGGTGCGGGTACTGCCTCAGGCGACGCTCCGGATCCGATATCCCCACCATGCCCAACAACTCGATCGCGCGCGTGATCGCCTGATCGTGGGTCATGTTGAGGTGCTGCTCCATGGTCTCGGTGAGCTGCCGGCCGATCGTCAGGACCGGATTGAGTGAGGTCATCGGCTCCTGAAACACCATGGCAATTTCCTTGCCTCGGACCTCGCGGATTTCCTCGTCGCTCAGCTTGAGAAGGTCCCTGTTCTGGAAGCGAATACTGCCACCGATGATTCTGCCGGGAGGATCGGCGACAAGCCGCAGGATCGAGAGCGCGCTGACGGACTTGCCGCATCCGGATTCGCCCACGACGGCGATCGTCTCGCCCTGATCGACGTGGACGCTGATACCGTCGACGGCCTTGACCACACCTGCCGCCGAGAAGAAGTAGGTTTGCAAATTGTCTATCTCGAGAAGCCTGGACACCTCGCTCCTCTCGTCATCCGTCGATGCACAGATGGCCTTTCGGCCGTTTGACCTGACCGCTTTGAATTTGCGGCTTGATTCTTCGAATCTCTCGGCCGCAAGTCAAATCTAATCGTATGGTCCCACGACAATTTAGACTAAGGTCTTGGCTGCATTAGCGCGGCTGGTGGAGCACTGGTGCCGCGAGTTCGCGACCGGGCACTGTTT
This sequence comes from Bradyrhizobium sp. AZCC 1578, assembly GCF_036924675.1. NCBI lineage: Bacteria > Pseudomonadati > Pseudomonadota > Alphaproteobacteria > Hyphomicrobiales > Nitrobacteraceae > Bradyrhizobium > Bradyrhizobium sp. AZCC 1578. The sequence goes on along the minus strand of NZ_JAZHRZ010000001.1, from coordinate 1,856,079 downwards.
GCCTTGCGAACGATAGGCCCAATCGGGAGCACGTTCGCGACGGTACGGCGCAGGCATCCCGCCGGACAGAGAGCTACCCAGCCCCTTTCACGGCATCAGTCAGCGTTAGGTCAGGCTCCCTTACCTGGACGACATCAGGGAGTCGCGAGGAATCGATGTAGTTGCCTTGGCTGGTCCAGGTCCAGCGATGCTGCTCCGATCTGTCGCCGATAACGCGGACGGTGTGGACGTCGATCTCGATGCGGCCCAATTTAGGATTTCCAAAACGGGATCTCCCAGCGGGTAATGAATTCCCGAATGGCCCGGCCAAAACCGGCAACGCCATCTGGATCGACAGTGATCGTCGAGGCGGGGCGCGTGACACGGTGGAGGGCAGCCTGGCGCGGCCCACATCAGAGACAATAGACGTGTCTTGAGACGTGTCTCGCGGCGCCGCAGCAGGTGCGTCTGCGGTCGGCTGTTGCTTGTCAGCAACCGGCGAAAGGAGCATCCTCAACACGTAATTAATTTGAGCAAGTCCGGAATTATCGGTTGGCACTGCCTGAAGGCGCGTCCCGTTCGAGGGACGCGCCGGAATGAAAATGACCCAAGCCAAGGGGTCTCGAGCGGCAGTCCGCTCACGTACCGATAGGGAGGACATCCATGGAACGCCAGAAGCCTCATCGTGGGCTATCGCGCCGCGATGCGATCAAGACGGCGACTGCCGCGGGCGTCGCCGCAACTATCGGCCCGTTCTTCCATGTCACGCCTGCACGGGCCGCCAAGACACTGAAAATCCTGCAATGGAGCCACTTCGTCCCCGGTTACGACCGGTGGTTCAACAACACCTACACCAAGGAATGGGGTAAGAAGAACGACACCGAGGTGATCGTCGACAACATTAATCTTGCTCTTCTCGAATCGCGCGCCGCAGCAGAGGTATCCGCCCAGAAGGGCCACGACCTCTTCATGCTCCTCATGCCGCCTTCGGTGTTCGAGGATCAGGTTGTACCCATGAACGACGTCTATGCTGAATGCGAAAAGGCGAATGGCAAGGCGATCGAACTCGGCATCAAGAGCACATACAACCCAAAGACCAAGAGATACTTCGCCTTCTCCGACAGCTACGTGCCGGACCCGGTGAACTACCGCACCGATCTCTGGGGTGACATTGGCATGAAGCCGGACACCTGGGACGACATTCGTGTCGGCGGCAAGAAGATCAAGGAGAAGACCCGTATTCCGGTCGGCATCGGTCTCTCCGCCGAGATCGACACCGGCGTGGCCATGCGCGCGATCATGTATTCGTTCGGCGCGCATGAGCAGGACGAGGCCGGCAACCTCACCATCAATTCCAAGAACACGCTGGAGGCCCTGCGCTTCGTTAAGGGACTCTTTGAGGACTGCATGACGCCAGAAGTTCTGGCTTGGGATGCCTCCTCCAACAACCGGCAGATGCTCGCCGGACGCTCCTCGCTGGTGCTCAACGCCATCTCGGTGACGCGCACCGGAGAGAATCAGAAGATGGCGATTCACGAGAAGATCGCCGTTGCCAAGGCCGCCAAGGGTCCTGTGCGCCGCATGGGCCTCGAGCATGTGATGGACTGCTACGTGATCTGGAAGTTCGCGGAGAATATCCCAGGCGCGCAGAAATTCCTGGTCGACTACATTGCCAACTTCAAGGAAGCCTTCCTGGCTAGCGAGTTCTACAACTTCCCGTGCTTCCCTCAGACCGTGCCAGATCTCAAGCAGCTCATCTCCAACGATAAGAAGGCGGTGCCGCCGGACAAGTACGCGGTGCTCGAGGACGTGCTCGATTGGGCGACCAACATTGGCTATCCCGGCTACTCCACTGCGCCCATTTCCGACACGTACCAGACCTGGCTGCTCAACACCGCCTTCGCCGAGGCGGCGACTGGCGCGGAGACGCCCGAAGACGCCTTGAAGAAGCTCGATACCAAGATGAAAGCGATCTGGGCAAAGTGGAAAGAGCGCGGGATGATCTGATCGCGCGCGTATTGTGATCGGTGGGCCCGGCGGCGGCCCGGCCCCGTTTGACGCCGACGCGAGAGAGCCGAGAGGCATTCATGGCGACGGTCGAAGCACGGCACATATCGAAGCATTTCGACGAGGTGCGCGCGGTCGACGGCATCGACCTCCTCGCGCGCGAAGGCGAATTCCTCGTCCTGCTCGGCCCCTCCGGCTGCGGCAAGACCACGTTGATGCGGCTCATCGCCGGACTCGAACAGCCGACTGCGGGCGACATCGTCATCGACGGCCGCGTCGTCACTGACTTGCCGCCGCGCGCGCGCAATGTCGCGATGGTGTTCCAGAGCTACGCGCTGTATCCGCATCTCACAGTCGCGAAGAACATCTCGTTTCCGCTGCGTGCGATCGGCATGCAAAGGGACGCGATCCGCAAGAAGGTGGAATGGGCCGCGCGCATGTTCGGAATCGAGCGCTTCCTCGATCGCAAGCCACGCCAGCTCTCCGGCGGCGAACGTCAGCGCGTGGCGCTCGCACGCGCGGTGGTGCGTGAACCGGTGGTGTTCCTGCTCGACGAGCCTCTGTCCAATCTCGACGCCAAGTTGCGGAATTCCGCCCGCGACGAGCTCAAGCAGTTCCAGCGCGACCTCGCCACCACCACCATTTACGTCACCCATGATCAGGCCGAAGCGATGGGGCTCGGCGATCGCATTGCAGTGCTGAACCAGGGCAAGGTGATCCAGATCGGCACGCCGCAGGAGATTTACGGCAAGCCGATGGACACCTTCGTCGCCACCTTCATCGGCTCGCCGCCGATGAATCTGGTGGAGGAGGGCGCCTCCTATGTCGGCTTTCGGCCGGAGGCGTTTCTGCCGCGCGAGGTAGGCAATTCGGACGACAGCATCGGCTTTCCCTTCCGCGTCACCCGCGTCGAATATCTGGGCGCCGATCGGCTGGTCTACGGCGTGCTCGAAGGCAGGACGGCCGCGGCGCATGTGATCTCGAAGATGCCGAACAACATCCGCGCCGAGGTCGTCGCAGGCGAGTGGTACGATTTCGTGGTGCGCAGGCGCGAGATCCATCGCTTCGACCGGAACAGCGGCCGGCACATCGACGGGATCGGGCGATGACGACGGCAACCGCTAACGCCTTCACTGCGAAAGCGGGCTGGCGCACGCGGCTTGCCGACAACGAGCGCCTGTTGTGGCCGCTGATGCTCGCGCCAGCGATCCTCTACATCGTATTGCTGGTCGGCTTTCCGTTTTTTCTCTCGCTGTTCTACAGCGTCTCCGATGTCACCGTCGGCAGCCGCAGCATGAACTTCGTGGGCCTCGAGAATTTCCACCGTGTGGTGGTATCCAACACGTTCTGGACTGCGCTCAAGAACACCCTCATCTTCACGATCGTCTCGCAATTCTTCGTGCTTGTTTTCGCCAATATCCTTGCGATGGCGCTGTGTGCCGATTTCCGCGGCAAGTGGCTGGTGGCGCCTGCTTATCCTGTTGCCTTGGGTCGCTCCGATTTCGCTTGGTGCAATCGGCTGGTTATGGATCTACGATTCGATCTATTCGGTGATCAACTGGACCGGGCAGGCCTTGCGCATTCTCGGACCGAACGATTGGCCGATCTGGCTTGGCCAGCCCAATCTCGCCATGGCCTCGATCATCGTTGTGCAGATCTGGCGCATCGTGCCGCTCGCCACCGTGATCCTGCTTGCAGGGCTCACCTCGATTCCCCAGGACATTCATGACGCCGCCGCTGTCGACGGCGCCGGTTTCTGGCGCCGCACCTTGCAGATCACATTCCCGCTGCTGCTGCCGATCACGCTCGTCGCCGTGCTGTTCGGGATCATCTTCACCTTCACCGACATGATCGTGGTGTTCTTGCTCACCCGCGGCGGCCCCTACGACCAGACCCAAGTGCTCGCAACCTGGGCCTTCTTCACAGGCATCCAGGGCGGCGATCTTGCGGGAGGTGCGGCGGTGTCGCTGTTCCTGTTCCCGGTATTGATGGCGGTGGCGATCGTGTTCCTGTTGCTTGCGCGGCGTTCGGAGGTGACGTGATGACGCGCCGCCCTTTCAAGCTGGTGCGCATCGCCAGGGCCGGCGGCCATGCCAGCATCCTGGTCTTCTTCATCACGTTCCTCGCATTTCCGTTCTATTGGATGCTGATGACGACGTTCAAGACCACGATCGATCTGCACGACGTCAGCAAGAACCCGTTCCTGTTCAACGAGCCGCCGACGCTCGAGCATCTCGCCGTGCTGTTTCAGGACACCCAGTATCTGCAATGGCTGATCAATACCGGCGTGGTGGGGATCGCGGTCGTTCTTATTACGCTTGTACTGGCGGTGCCGGCGGGCTACGCGCTGGCGCGCATGACCGGCCCCTGGGCGCAGACGCTCGGCATCGCTATCTTTCTCACTTATCTCGTGCCGCCGACCATCTTGTTCATCCCGTTCGCGCGCATCATCGCGACGCTTGGCCTGCAGGATTCGCTTTGGTCCTTGGTACTCGTCTATCCGAGCTTCACGGTGCCGTTCTGCACCTGGCTGCTTATGGGATTCTTCAAGGCGATCCCGCGCGATCTTGAGGATGCGGCGATGATCGACGGGCTTTCGCGGCTCGGCGCGTTCGTCAAGGTGGTGATGCCGATCTCGCTTGCTGGCGTGCTGACCGCGGTTATCTTCGCGTTCACGCTGGTGACACAGGAATTCGTCTACGGCGTCACCTTCATCACCTCCGCATCGAGCTACACCGTCAGCGTCGGCGTGCCGACCTTCCTGGTGCGCGGCGACGTCTATTTCTGGGGCTCGATGATGGGCGCCTGCCTGATCGCAAGCGTTCCCATCGCGATCATCTACAATCTCTTCGTCGACCGCTTCGTGGCCGGCTTTACGGTGGGGGCGGTGAAATAGGGTGGTGGCACATGTCAGGCGCGAGTGTGTCGGATCAGGAACGCGAACTGCATGAAGTGAATGGCTGCCTTGAACTTCTTTTCACCTTGCGCTCGGAATTCGCGCAATGGCTGGGCGAGGTGCGGGACGGCTCCGCGCGCGAGGCGTTGGAGAATGTCCTGGGTCATATCGAGGCGCTGGAACGGGAGTACCGCACGCGTCGGGACGAACTGCGGGAGCGTCAGGCTACGAGACCCTAGCGCGCCGACCCGCGAGCGCGAACCGCCGTCCTCAATCTGAAAACACGATCGGCAGCATGGCTTGATGGCCGCGCGAGAAGGACAGCAAAGACGCCACCTGATCATTCAAATGTTTAACCATCGAAGATGAGTCGAAGTTTCCCCTCGTTTCAGTTTGGGCGGCCATTCCAAAACGCCTTGAAACGCAATGAGGCATTTCTTAGCCAAACAATCCCGTAAGGCATTGAATTCATTGTGTTATCGCGGCTCTCTAGGGGGCGCCAATTTTTCTTCTCGCTCCATGACGGTGTTCATAGGCGCCGGCCCTGACACGATCGGGCTGTCGAAGCCGCTCTCTGCCAAAGATGAAGCACAGCTGGCCCGCGTTTCGAAGGCGCAGGCGTTCTCGCGGTGCAGCAACCGGTGGAAATAAGCCTTCCTGCAGGTGCGACTTGCCCGGTCCAACGAAGGTCAAAGCCATGCGGCCGCCTCGCACGCACGGCACCGCAGCATTCCTGCCGGATGTCCAGGATTCGAAAAAGAGTGGGCAAGGACAAGAAGGGGCGGAGGATGTAAAGTCAGTTCGCGCGACCTTGGTGGCCAGCAGTTTGACTTGCTGCACGATCGGCGGGTCGCTGTGTCATCGGGCGGGCTCGGCTGAGGTTTTGGGAGGGCGAGAGCAAAACGGAGGAACCGATGAAAAGGGATATCTGGCAAGAAAACAAAGAGCGCTACTTCGAGTGGAATCCCATCGAAGGCCTCGGTGCCAAGTTCACATGGGCTGCGATCGGAGCAGCTGTGGCTGTCGTCGCCATGTACCTGCTGCGCTAGAGCGGACGGGAATAGATGGACTCGCGATCGCACCCCCAGGTTTTTGATTGAGCATGATCCTTTCGGCAAACCGGTACCCACCCCCCGACCACGTCGAGGGGAAGCTCTTCGGGATCATGCTCTAGGTAGGTGGCGCGGAATTGGGCAGAGCGCACTTTTCGCTTGCCGCGCTCTCGCGCGGTCGAGCAAGGCGACCTCTGGAGGATGCAATGCCGCAAAGCGTGCTCGTGGTCGACGACGAGGCCAACATCCTGCTGTCCCTCGAGTTCCTGATGAAGAAGGCCGGCTACGAAGTTCGCCTCGCCCGCGATGGCGAGGAGGCGCTCGCGGAGATAGCCAAGGCGCGGCCGGATCTCGTGCTCCTCGACGTCATGATGCCGAAGCGCAACGGTTTCGACGTGTGCGAGGCCATCCGGGCCAATCCAGAGTGGCGGGCGGTGCGTGTCATCCTGCTGACAGCCAAGGGCCGCGACATCGAACGCGAAAAGGGCTTGGCGCTGGGCGCCGACGACTACATCACCAAACCGTTCTCGACGCGCGAGGTCGTTGAACGGGTCACCGCTTGGATCGGGCCGGCCAAGTAACCGGGCAACAAGGGCGTGCGATGCAGGCTGCCGTTGTGATACCAATCCTCCTCGCAGCATTGGCGCTTGCCGCCTTCGCTGTGTCCGGCGTTGCGCTGTGGCAGGCGGTGCAAGGTGGCGGAGCGGTCGGCGCATACATGTCCATCGCATTTGCCGTCGTCGCCGCTTTGGTTGGACTGGCTTGGGCGCTGCTGCATGTCAAGCTCCTCAAGCCTCTGGCCGCTCTGAAGCGGGAACTGCTGATGCAGTCGCAGATACGCGTCGATCGACCGCTCGCGGTTGATCGCGGCCACTTGCTCGATGGGCTCGCAACGGCGGTCGAAAAAATACTCGGCGCGCTCCGAGCCGCGCGTGGCGAGACACAGGAGGCCGTGGATGCTGCCACGCGGCGTGCGGAGGAACAGAAGAGCCGGCTCGAGGCCATCCTGCTCGATCTCTCCGAAGGTGTGATCGTCTGCAATCTCGAGCACCGCATACTCCTCTACAACCAAGCCGCCGCCCGGATACTCAACGCGCGCGATACGCTTGGACTTGCCCGCTCATTGTTTGGCGTGCTGACGCGAGAGCCCGTGCTATTGACGCTTGAGCTGCTCCTGCAACGGTCAGAGGACGCAGCCGGCGATGAAGCCCGGTCCACCGGAGAATCGACGCTCGATTCCACGACGCGCCGCTTCGTCTGTGCGTCGGTCGACCTTGCGACTTTGCTGCAGGCGAGGCTCAGCCTGGTGCGCGAACCTTCGGGCCGTGCCTCAGGCTACGTGTTGACCTTTGCCGATGTCGGCGCCGAACTCGAAAACGTGGCCCAGCGCGATGCGCTTTTGCGTGAGGTCGCCATGGAATGGCGACGGCCGCTTGCAAGCTTGCGCGCCGCGACCGAGATGCTGGCGGGGGAGCTCGAAGCGAGCGAGCGCCGCGTCTTTCAAGACGTCGTTGGCAAGGAGGTCGAAGCGCTCAATCGGAGCTTTACCGACGTTGCGCAGCGTTACGAACGCTTTGCGACGGGTCAGTGGCAGTTGGCCGACATTTACTCGCTGGATCTGTTCCGCGCCGTCCGCAGGCATTTGGCAGACGCCGACGGCATCCAGGTCACGCCCGTGGGCGTGCCGGTCTGGATTCATGCCGACAGTCACTCGCTGGTGCTGGCGCTCGAGCATCTGATCCGCGCCGTTGCCAGGCACACGGCGAAAGCCGCCTTCGATATCGGTGCCGTGGTGCAAGACATATACGTCTACGTCGAGGTGGTTTGGGACGGCGCGCCGCTCGCCTCGGCGATCATCGAAGCCTGGCTGGCCGAGCCGCTGAAGGGTACGATCGGCAACCGCACAGTCCGCGAGATCGTGGAGCAGCATGGCAGCGAGCTGTGGAGCCAGGTGCTGCCGGAGGGGCGCACGTGCCTCAGATTGCCGCTGAGGAAGACCGTAGAGCCGCCCGCCCGGGAACGCCGGGACCGCGTTGTGCCGATGCCGGAGCTATACGACTTCGACCTGTTTGCTCTTCCGACTGAGGCAATCAGGGACACGCCGTTGCGCAAGCTCGACCTGGTCGTATTCGACACCGAGACCACCGGCGTAAGGCCCGACGAGGGTGATGAGCTGATCTCGATCGGAGCAGTTCGTGTGGTTAATGGCCGCATTCTGACGGGCGAGACGTTCGAGCGACTGGTCAATCCGAGTCGCGATATCCCCGCCAGCACGACGCGAATTCACGGCATCACCACCGACATGGTACGCGACAAGCCCCCAGCACAAGTCGTCTTGCCGCAATTCAAGTCCTTCATCGGTGAATCCGTGCTCGTCGCTTACAACGCCGCCTTCGACATGAAATTCCTCGAGAACGGGGCCGAGCAGGCGGGCGTCAAATTTGACAACCCGGTGCTCGATGCTCTGCTTCTGTCCGTGTATCTGCAGCCGGATGTGTCCGATTTTTCGCTGACTGCCACCGCTGAACGACTGGGTGTCGAGGTCATTCGCAGGCACACCGCAATCGGCGACGCCATGACCACGGCCGCGATCTTCGTAAAGCTCCTGGATTTGTTGAGAGCCCGCGGGATCGAGACGCTCGGTCAGGCTGCCAGGATTTCCAGCCGGATGATGGAGCATCGCCGTCAGCAGGCGCAACTCATATGATTCCGCGCTGTCGCGGCAAGGACGCAGCGAAGCGCACATCGAGGTGATACCATGCCAAGGCGAGGATTGACCGGCGAGCGCTTGATCGGCTTGTTCCTGTTCGGTTTGCTTCTGCTCACACCGCCGCTGATCGGCGCCTTCGACAAGGCCACCTTAGTGGGCGGGATACCGTCGCTTTACCTCTATTTATTTTTATCATGGGCGTCGCTGATCGCCCTCACGGGCTTGATCGTCGAGCGGCCGGACCCCGACGAGGAGATTGCCGAAAGCGAGCCTGGCCCGAATTCCGACCAGGGTCCCAACCGCAGACCGCGAGCCTGAGCCATGCTGGGCGGGTACGTCATAGTCACGGTCTCCTTCCTCTATCTCTCGATCCTGTTCGCCATCGCCTACTATGGCGACCGCCGCGCGGACCAGGGTCGGAGCATTATCGCGAGCCCCTACATCTTTGCGCTGTCCATTGCCGTGTACGCCACAGCCTGGACCTTCTACGGCAGCGTCGGACGGGCCGCGTCCTCCGGCGTCAGTTTCCTGCCCATCTATCTTGGCCCGACGCTGACCTTCATCCTTGGCTGGTTTCTGATCCGCAAGATCATACGCATCAGCAAGGTCAATCGCATTACCTCGATCGCCGACTTCGTTGCCTCGCGCTATGGCAAGAGTTCCTTTCTGGGCGGACTGGTGACCATCATCGCGGTCGTCGGCATCATGCCGTACATCTCGCTGCAGCTGAAGGCGATCTCGACGAGCTTCGCCGTGCTCCAGCACTACCCGGACATCGTGATGCCGGCCAAGCTTGGCTCGACTCCGGTCCTGCAGGACACAGCGCTCTACGTCGCGGTGATCATGGCCGCGTTTGCCATCCTGTTTGGCACGCGGCACATTGACGCCAGCGAGCGTCATGAAGGCATGGTGGCGGCGATTGCCTTCGAGTCGGTGGTCAAGCTGTTCGCTTTCCTGGCGGTTGGGCTATTCGTCACCTTCGGCATCTATGGCGGCTTCGGCGAAGTGTTCTCGCGCGCGGCCACCGACCCAGCCCTCGCGCGTCTCTTTACGCTCGAGGCAGCCGGCGGGTACACGAGCTGGATTTCGCTGACGCTGGTCTCGATGGCAGCCATTGTCTTGCTGCCGCGCCAGTTTCAGGTGCTGGTGGTCGAGAATGTGGATGAGCGCCACATCAAGAAGGCCATCTGGCTGTTCCCGGTCTACATGTTGCTCATCAACATTTTCGTCTTGCCGATCGCTTTTGGCGGGCTCCTCCACTTTCCCGGAAATACGGTCGATACCGACACCTTCGTGTTGACCGTGCCGATGGCCGAGCATTTTTGGACCATCGCGTTGTTCGCATTCATCGGCGGCCTCTCCGCGGCAACGGGCATGATCATTGTCGAAACCATTGCCCTGGCCACCATGGTGTCGAACGATCTCGTCATGCCCCTGCTGTTGCACTTCGGCCGACTGCATCTCTCGGAGCGCAAGGATCTGTCTGGCCTCATGCTCGCCATCCGCCGCAGCGCCATCATCTTCGTGATCCTGCTCGGCTATGCGTATGTCCGGTTGATCGGCGAATCCTACGCGCTCGTCTCCATCGGGCTGATGTCATTCGTCGCTGCCGCACAGTTCGCGCCCGCTATCCTCGGCGGCATCCTGTGGAAGGGAGCGACCCGCCTCGGCGCTATGGCTGGAATGAGCGCCGGGTTCCTGGTGTGGATCTACACCCTGCTGCTGCCTTCGTTCGCACGATCGGGGTGGATCTCGGAGAGCTTCGTGCAGGACGGCCCATGGGGGCTTGCGCTGTTCAGCCCCTATGCGTTGCTCGGGCTTTCCGGCCTCGATCCCATCGCGCACGCCCTGTTCTGGACCATGGTGATCAATATCGGACTTTATGCCGCTGTATCGCTTATGACGACGCAGACCATGATCGAGCGCAGCCAGGCCGTACAGTTCGTGGACATCTTCAAGCAGCCGTCCGAGGGCGCGCGCATTTGGCGCGGCAGGGCCACTATTGGCGACCTCCGTCGCCTCTCGAATCGCTTCATCGGTGAGACCTTGACGGATCAAGCCTTCCAGCGCTTCGAGCGCGACCGAGAGCGCCGGCTCGACGATGCGCATGCGGCGGACGCGGACATCGTGCATTACGCGGAGCGGCAACTCGCCGGCGCCATTGGCGCGGCCTCCGCGCGGATTATGATCGCCTCAGTGTTGAGGGAGGAGATGCACGACATCGATGAGGTCATGCAGATCCTCGATGAGGCTTCTCAACTCGTTGTCTACAGCCGTCAACTGGAGGAGAAGTCGCAGCAGCTCGAGGCTGCGACGGCCGAGCTCAGGGCCGCTAACGAGCGGCTCAAGGAGCTCGACAAGATGAAAGACGACTTCGTCTCGACGATCAGCCATGAGTTCAGGACACCGCTCACCTCGATCCGCTCCTTCAGTGAGATCGTGCACGACAATCCGGACATTCCCGTCGAGCAGCGCAAGATGTTTCTCGGTACTATCGTTCAGGAAACCGAGCGGCTGACCAGACTTGTCAACGACATCCTCGATCTCGCCAAGATGCAGGCGGGCCAGACGGACTGGCAACTGGCTAGGATCGAGCCAAGGAAGGTGATCGACAACGCGCTCGCCGCAACGGCCGGCCTGTTCGCCAAGAACCCCCGCATCAAGCTTGAGTGCCGCGTGGCCGAGGATCTGCCGAGGATTCTCGTTGACGCCGATCGGATCACGCAAGTGCTCGTCAATCTGATTTCGAATGCGGTCAAGTTCTGCGACAAGGACAATGGTTTGATAACCATTGTGGGGCGAGCAGAAGAAGCGGGGTCCGTCCTGATCAGCGTGCATGACAATGGTGTCGGCATCGCCAGGGAGGATCACAAGAAGATTTTCGAGCGGTTCCGCCAGGCGGGCGACACATTGATCGGCAAGCCGCAGGGCACCGGTCTGGGGCTGCCGATCAGTTTGCATATCCTTGAGCGCTTCGGGGGCACCATCTGGGTCGAGAGCGAACTCGGCAAGGGTGCGACTTTTTTCGTCCGCATCCCTTCGGCCGCCTCTTCGGCCGAGCTCTCCCACCCGGCCACGGCCGCTCGCGAAGTCACTTGACCGCAACGTGGCGAGTTGCTCGCCAGCTAGAGCGAGCGTTCCGCGAATTCCATATTCAGTGTTGCACGCAGGTTTTCGATGGCGCGGAAAGACGCCACGAGATGTTTGTTTTCGCGTTGTGAGAGATCAGCCACAGGGACATAGTTGGTGATCTTGCGCCCGGCCTTGAAGTCCTTCAGCTGCTGGCGCAGCAAGAGACGGGTCATATGCCTGAAGGCGTCGGCAAGATCCTCATGGTCTCCAGCGCTGATGGCTCCCTTCTCCTTGAGGCAGTCAAGCCGGGTGAGAGTCGACGTGGCCGGAATGCCGGCTTTAAGCGCAAGCAGCCGCGTACCTTCCACGAGCGGAAGCGTTCCACGAAGCTTCAGGTTCACCACACCCTGCCGATACTCCCCATGGTACTCCTTGCGCAAGCGTCCGAACCAGCCGAGTGCCACCTTGTGCTCGGCTTCGATGGCGAACAGGTGTCGGAGGAACTGAGGGGACTCCGACGTTACTGCGGTGACGTGGGCGCGGAGCTCGCTTGAGAGTGCGGGATCGCCGAACGCATGACGGAAATCGAAGAAGATATCGCAGTTCAACAGCATCTCGGACTCGCGCCGCCTGATCCAGTTGTCGATCTGCCGGCGCCAATCCGACAGGCGCCTGCGCCAGACGGGATTGGTGGCCATGACATCGCCGACGCAGAGGCGAAAACCGACCGCGTCAAGCATCCGCGTCATGCGCTCGGCAAGCTCCAGAAAATATGCGTCCGCACGTTTGCCCTGGCCGACGACGTCGTCAGCGAGGATGAAGCCGTTGTCCTGGTCGGGCGCCAGAAAGTTTTCGCCGCGCCCGCCCGACCCCATGATAATGAGAGCGAACCGCGCAGGAGGCTCCCCCCAGCCGTCGTCGCGCATCGCCGCTTCGACCAGCCTCAAGACACGCCGGTGGATATCGTTGTTGATTTCCGTGAGCAGCGACTGCACCTCCGGCGCCGAAACGTTGTTGTCCAACAGTGCGCTGGCAAGCTGGGCCTGTGCCTTCCTTATGAGGTGCAGGCCCTCGACGCTCTCCTCGTGCGTGAGCTGCTCGATGAGCGACATACTCTCGCTCGACAAAGAGGCGAGCGCTTCGTCCAAGGCGAGCATGCCGACCATCGCTCCGCTCCAGTCCACGACGGGGACATGCCGAAGCTTGCTACGGCGCATCAAGGCGACGGCCTGGAAAAGGTAGTCGTCGGCCCCCGTCACGACGACCGGCGCCGTCATCACCGACTCGACGCCTTGATCGGGCTCCGTACGCCACGCGATCCGGCGCACGACGTCCTGTTCCGTCACGATGCCCCTGGGGCGGCCCGCAGCATCGATGACGACAGCACAGGACGCGGGCGTCGCCGTCATCAGGCTTACGACCTCGCCCACCGTCGTGCTCGGTGCAACACGAACAGGCGGCGGTCGCATATGGTCGCGTACGAGGCGCCGGAAAATCTCGGTTTGCGTACTCAATGGTGGTTTGCTCCGCGGACCCACATGCCCCTGCACGATCAGCAGGCCACGATTTGCACCTACCGCTACGCGGTACGCGCTTATGGCCTCCGGCTGCAGTCTAGATTATATTGCAATACCTTGTTTACTTCGAAGCAGCGTGTTCCGCAGGAAGCATTAGGGACCCGCGTCTTGATGTCTGGACGCGTGCCCGGAAAGGAGCTTGGCCTGAGCGACCAGAGATCTTGATGATCATTCTTGGAGCTGAGTTGCCCAACGAAGGACTGCTTCTCCCATTTGGAAACGAGTGCCAAGCTATTGAAATTGCTAGGGCGCATTTTTTGAATTTCTTCCAAATGCGCTTTGAGATCGTTGAATAATCAAGCGGATTTTGATTCCGCCATTCGGAGGTTCGATCCCTCCGGCTCCAGTTAGGGCTCAAAGCGCAAGCCCGGCACGACCGCGGCGCCCTCTCGCGCCGGATACGCGACAACTCGCCGGCAACCCGATGCGCACAAGCAGATTGCGGCGGGCTCCGTTGACGAGGTCGCGCGGGGACACGACATATCCTGTACCGTCGATCCAGGTCACTGCTCAGGAGCAAGATATGAACGCGCCGCCAAAAATCGATCCCGTTACCGCCTGTTCTGACCGGGACGTCTTGCACTGGCTGACAAACGGCACGCGTGATGAGCGCTTCATTGACAATATTTTCGCTGAGCTGTGTATCCGGCTCCAGCGAGCAGGCATACCGGTCAAGCGGGCGTCGCTTCATATCCTGATCCACCATCCGCAATGGCTTGGCGCACGGATCATGTGGGCCGACGGGATGCACGAGGCGGAGATTGCGAGGGTCGACTACGACGTCAGGGAGCGATCCGAATACATCGGCAGTCCCGCCAACGAAGTCCATGACGGTGCCTCCGAGGTGCGCGAAAATCTCGAACGGGACCCGTCACTGGGCCGCAAGCATGCCGTCTTTGACGAGATGCGGGCGAAAGGCCTGACTGATTATGTGGCGTGGCCGCTGTATCATACGCTCGGTAAGCGGCATATCGTGACCTTTGCAACCGACCGGCCAGGAGGTTTCGACGATGCGCATATCGCCAGCCTGTTAGAACTGTTGCCGGTTCTGGCGCTGGTCAGCGAAATCCGTGTCAAGAACCGGTTGGCGCGAACGCTGCTCGAAACCTATGTCGGGTCGCATGCCAGCGAGCTCATTCTAGCCGGCGCCACCAGGCGGGGCAGCGGGACGACGGTACGCGCTGCCATCATGATCTGCGATCTGCGTGATTTCACCAGGATCTCCGACAACTGGCCGCGCGATGACGTTATTGATCTCCTGAACGGCTATTTCGATGCGATGTCGGAGCCGATTGCCAGACACGGCGGGGAAATACTGAAATTCATCGGCGACGGCCTGCTTGCCATTTTTCCGCTGAGCCAGCCATCGGCCTGTGCAAATCTGCTGCATGCCGTGGCGGAAGCCCGTCAGGCCATGCTTGCCCTCAACGAAAAAAACGGCGAAACCGGTCGTGAGCCGCTGAATTACGGCATCGGCGTCCACGTCGGTGATGTCATGTACGGCAATATCGGGTCGCGCAGCCGGCTCGACTTCACGGTCATCGGTCCTGCGGTCAACATGGCTTCGCGTCTCGAAGCCCTCACCAAACAGTTGGGAAAAACCGTGCTGCTGTCCCGCGCGTTCGCTGATTTCGTCGAAAACGATTTCGATCTCGAACGCGTCGGGGAATATCCGGTGCGCGGCTTCAACGACCCAATCGAGCTGTTTGCGTATCACGGCTGAACGACGATCCATCGCCAGGTGCCAGGCCGCCCCCACGGGGCACCAACTCGTCAAACGGCCATTGTCAGCGAATGTCGGCCTCGGCGGTTGCTAGAGCCATAGGTCGAGAGTCATTGATTCGCGCGCAGGCCATTCAGCGCAGTCGCTCCCTGATGTTGCCGGGACCGATCCTCTGTGGAGACTGCTTCTATTTGGAAACGGCTGCCACGCTATTGAAAGTCTACGGCCGTCTTGAGCTTTTTTCAAAACGCCTTGAAATCATTGGATAATTTGGCTGATTTCGATTCCGCCGTTCGGAAGTTCGATCCCTCCCGCCCCGGACAGGCGCTCCGCCGAGTTCGGCACCCTCAATCGCCATTCGGCGCGGGAACAATGCACGGCCGCAAGAACGGTGCTATTGAGATGCTTTCCTTGCGACATCAACGGAATGCATCACCATCCAGGCACCCATGACCCCGTTCTTGTCGCGCTGTCAGTCCTGATCGCCGCGCTTTCCTCCTACACGGCACTGGATCTCGCGACTCGCATGCGAGCTGCCTCCGGTTCCGCCAGCCTGGGCTGGCTTGGGGCTGCAGCCGTCGCCATGGGTGGCGGCATCTGGTCCATGCATTTCGTGGCCATGCTGGCGTTCAGCCTGCCCGGCGTCGAAATTTCCTACGATCCGCTCCTCACGCTCCTCTCGCTTGCCCTTCCCATTTTGGTCGCTGCAGCCGCGTTCGTCGTCGTTAGTCAGCGGTCGAACGCGCTCATCATTTCCGGCATCGGAATGGGGCTCGCGATCTCCGGCATGCATTACACCGGCATGGGCGCCATGCGGATGGCGGCTTCGATCCACTACGATCCCCTCTGGGTTGTGCTTTCCATCGCCATTGCGATCGGCGCGTCCATCATTGCGCTGTGGCTCGCCTTTCGCACGACGAGCGTGCTCGAGCGCATATCGGCGGGCGCCGTCATGGGCCTGGCGATCTCCGGGATGCACTACGCGGCCATGCGGGGCTCCTCCTTCGTTGCCACGGATGCCATTCTTGGCCGCGCAGTCCACGGCGCGGTTGGGCAAGCGCCGCTCGCGTTCCTGGTCGCCGGCACCACGATCATCGTCCTCGTCATCGGGCTCGCCGCGGCCGTGTACGACCGCGCCTCGGCAGAACGTGCCGATCGCGAAGCCGAGGCACTCAGGCGGAGCGAGGAGAAATTTCGCCTGCTGGTGGAGGGGGTGGCCGACCACGCCATTTTCATGCTCGACCCCGAAGGGCGGGTGGCGAACTGGAATCTCGGCGCGCGCCGGCTGATCGGCTACGGCGACGAGATCATAGGTACCCACTACGCCATCCTTCACACCGAGGAAGACCGCGCGTCCGGAGTCCCTGATGCCGAGCTTCACGACGCAAAGCGGGAAGGCAAGTCAGAAGGCGAGGGCTGGCGCGTCCGCAAGGACGGCAGCCGCTTCTGGGCTGAGGAGACGATACGCGTGGTGCAAAACGAGCGTGGCGAGGCAATCGGTTTCGCCAAGATCGTGCGCGACGTGACGGAACGGCGCCGAGCCCAGGAAGCGCTGGAGCGCACGCGCGATGCGCTCGTGATATCGCAGAAGATGGAGACTGTCGGACAGCTTACCGGCGGCGTCGCCCACGACTTCAACAACATACTCGCCGTGATCCTGGGCAGCCTCGAACTGGCGAAGAAGCGCCTCCAGCCGGAAGATCCCCGGATTCACCGGCTGCTCGATAACGCGATTCAAGGTGCGCTGCGCGGCGCCTCGCTGACCCAGCGCATGCTGGCGTTCGCACGCAAGCAGGACCTCAAGCCCGTCGTCGTGGATGTCCCGGAGCTGGTGCGCGGAATGGCGGCTCTCCTGAAGTTTGATCCAGCCATCCGGGTCGAGACCCGTTTTCCGATCGAGCTTTCGAAGGTGAAGGTCGATGCCAACCAGCTCGAGCTCGCGATCCTCAACCTCGCCGTCAATGCGCGCGATGCGATCGCGGCCAGTGGCGGGGTCATCAGCATCGCTGCCCGCGAAGAGCATGCCATCGATGGCCTTGCCGAGGGACGATACGTCGCGCTCTCGGTGAGCGACACCGGATGCGGCATGGACGAGGAGACGCTCAAGCATGCGCAGGAGCCGTTCTTTACGACCAAGGGCGTCGGTAAGGGAACCGGCCTCGGCCTCTCGATGGTGAAAGGGTTGGCCGAACAGTCCGGAGGCGTGTTGCGGCTGAAGAGCCGCATCGGCGAAGGGACCACGGCCGAGATCTGGCTGCCCGCCTCTCAGGACGAAAAGCTGCCGGCGCCCCATGCGGCGGAGCCGTCGCGTTCCGCGTCCCGCGGCAGCCGCCCCCTTTCCGTGCTGGTCGTCGACGATGACCTTCTCGTCCTCGACAGTGTCGCTGCGATGCTCGACGATCTCGGCCACGCCGTGATCGAGGCACGCTCCGGCGAGGAGGCAGTCCAGCTTCTGCGCCGAATGCCGAAGATTGACATCGTGGTGACCGACTACGCCATGCCGGGGATGAACGGGTTGCTGCTTGCCGAGGCAGTAGCCGCCGAGCGTCCCGGCACGCCCGTGGTGCTCTGCACAGGATATGCCGAACTGCTCGGCTCGACGCAGCCTCACTTGCCTCGCATCTCCAAGCCGTTCGACCAGGCGGCGCTGCTGGCCGCCATCGAGGAGGTGATGAGCGCGCAGGCAGCTTCGCGCTCGGTTGTGACCTTACACCCGAAGAGGGCCTGACAGTTGATCGTTCTCATCGCGTCTCAGTGAACGGCCGGAACTCCCGTCACTCGGCCGGCATCGGCTTGGCGCCGTCCTCGATCGCCGGCTTCTTCTTGCCGAACAGCCAGCCCTGCAGCTTGTCGAGGTAGATGTAGACCACCGGCGTCGTATACAGCGTGAGAAGTTGCGACACGGCCAGTCCTCCGACGATGGCGTAGCCAAGCGGCTGACGTATCTCGGAGCCCGCGCCGGTGCCGAGCATCATGGGAACGCCAGCAAGCATGGCTGCCATCGTGGTCATGAGGATCGGCCGGAAACGCATGACGCAGGCGCGATAGATGGCGTCTTCCGCCGACAATCGCTCCTGTTGGCCGACATGCAGGGCGAAATCGACCAGCATGATGCCGTTCTTCTTGACGATGCCGATCAGCAGGATGATGCCGACGATCGCGATCACGCTGAGATCGAGGTGAACCGCCATCAACAACAATAGTGCTCCGAGCCCCGCCGACGGCAGCGTCGAGATGATGGTAATGGGATGGATCAGGCTCTCATACAAGATGCCGAGGATAAGATAGATCACGAACAGCGCCGCCACGATCAGGATCGGCGTTGTCGACAGGGAATCGCCGAACGCCTGTGCGTTGCCCTGGAAGCTGGTCTGCAGCGAAAGCGGTTTGCCGAGCTGCTTCTCGATATTCTGGATGGCGCTTGTCGCCTGGCCGATCGCCGTGCCGGGGAGCAGGTTGAAGGAGATCGTCACCGACGGAAACTGTCCCTGGTGATTGACCACGAGCGGGGCGACCTTGACCACACTGTCGACCAGCGTCGATAGCGGCACCTCTTGGCCGGCTGAGGATTTGACATAGATTCCAGTCAACGCCTCGGGCGAGTACTGGAATTTCGGATTGACCTCCATGATGACGTGGTACTGGTTCAGGGTCGTGTACATCGTCGATACGATGCGCTGGCCAAAGGCGTCATCGAGCGTGTTGTCGATGGTGAAGGGCAGGATGCCGTAGCTCGAAGCCACCTCGCGCTTGATGGAGATGTCGAGCAGGGGGCCGGAATTGAGCTGGTCGGTCGCGACGTCGGTGATGCCGGGGACCTTCTTGATCCTGTCGAGGAACAGCGCAGCCCAGTGATTCAGCTCACCGGGATCGGCATCGCCCAGCGTGTACTGATACTGGGTTTTCGAGACGCGTCCGCCGATGGTGATGTCCTGCGCGGCCTGCATATAGAGCGTGATGCCCTGAATCTTGGCCAGGTTGGTACGCAGGCGGGCGAGCACCGTTTCCATGCTATCGCGCTGCTTGTAGGGCTTGAGCGCAATATAGATGCGGCCATTGTTGACCGTGGTGTTGCCGCCGCCGGCGCCGATCGCCGAGCCGACGGATGCGACGGCCGGATCTCGCGTGATGGCATTGAGCAGCGCCTGCTGGCGCTCGGTCATCGCAGAATAGGAAATATCCTGCGCGGCTTCGGATAGACCGATGATCAGCCCGGTGTCCTGCTGCGGAAAGAAGCCTTTGGGAATGACGACGTAGAGATAGCCGGTCAGCCCGATGGTCGCAAACATCGTCAACAGGGTGATGAAGCGGTGACGAAGCACGATCTTGAGACCGGCCTCGTAGGCTCCGAGTAGTGAACTGAAGCCACTTTCGAGGATGCGGAACAACCGTCCGTGCGTCCTGTTTTCCGGCTTGAGCAGCCGCGCGCACATCATCGGCGTCAAGGTCAGCGAGATCAGGAGCGACAGCACCAGGGCGACGCTGACGGTGACGGCAAATTCGCGGAACAGCAGCCCGACATATCCGCCCATCAGGAACAGCGGAATGAAGACCGCGATCAGTGACAGCGTGATCGACATGATGGTGAATCCGATCTCGCCGGCGCCCTTCAGCGCCGCCTCGAATGGCGTGGCGCCACCTTCCATGTGCCGCACGATGTTCTCGATCACGACCACGGCGTCGTCGACCACGAAGCCGACGGCGATCGACAGCGCCATCAGCGACAGGTTGTCGAGGCTGTAGCCGAGCTCGTAGAGGACAGCGAGCGTGCCGATCAGCGACAATGGAACGGTGACCGCCGGGATGACCGTCGCCCAGAAGTTTCTCAGGAAGATGAATATCACCATCACCACCAGCGCAACCGTCAGCATCAGCGTGAACTGAACGTCGTGGATGGATGCGCGGACCGTATCGGTGCGGTCGGAGATGACGTTGATCTTGATCGCGGGCGGGATAGAGGCCTGCAGCACCGGCATCTCTGCCTTGATCCGCTCGACGGTGTCGATGACGTTGGCACCGGGCTGGCGCTGGATCGCCAGGATGACCGCGCGCCGGTTGTTGTACCAGCCGGCGATCAGGTCGTTTTCCGGCGCGCTGACGGCGCGACCGACGTCGCGGATTCGGACCGGCGAGCCGTTCCGGTAGGCGATCACGAGATTGGCGTAGTCCTCCGCCTTCAAGAGCTGATCGTTGGTGTTCAGCGTATAGGTCTGGCGTGGGCTGTTGAGCGTGCCTTTCGGCAAATCGACATTGGCCTGGCCGAGCGCCGTGCGGACGTCCTCGAGATTGATGCCGCGCGCGGCAAGCGCCTGCGGATCGAGCTGCACGCGCACGGCGGGCTTCTGCTGGCCGCCGATGCCGACGAGGCCGACGCCCGGAATCTGCGATATCTTCTGCAGCAGAATGTTTTCTGCGTACGCATCCACTGTGGTCAGCGGCAGGCTGTCCGATGTGAGACCGAGCACCAGGATTGGCGTGTCCGCCGGATTGACCTTGCGGATGGTGGGCGGGTAGGGGATGCCCGGCGGTAGAAACGGACTCGCGGCGTTGATCGCCGACAGCGTGTCGCTGACCGTTCCGTCGATCTGGCGGTTCAGATCGAACTGTAGCGTGATCTGGGTGAAGCCGAGGGCGCTCGCCGACGTCATCTGGAGGAGACCCGGAATCTGTCCGAACTGGAGTTCGAGCGGCGTCGCTACCGACGCCGCCATGGTCTGCGGGTCCGCGCCCGGCAACTGCGCCGTCACCTGCAGCGTCGGATAATTGACGTTCGGCAACGCCGCGACCGGCAGCAGCGGGTAGGCGATGAGGCCGCCGACCAGAAGGCCGACCATCAGGAGCGCCGTTGCGATCGGCCGGTGGATGAAGGGCGCGGATATGTTCATGGGATCGTCGCCTGTTGCGCTTGCTGTGCCGCTGCTTCCTCGGCTGCTTCGCCGTGTAGCAGCGTGACATGTGTGCCCGGCTGCAGCCGGTATTGTCCGTCAACGACGACCTGCTCGCCGGCCTTCAGGCCGGAATCGATCAGCGCCTCGCCGTCGGTGATCTGTGCGACCTTGACGGGGCGCATCGCTACCGTGCTGTCGGGCTTGATGACATAGGCATAGGCGCCGTTCGGACCCTGCTGCACGACCGAAGCGGGGACGGTCAGCCCGTTGTGCCGGGTCGTGATCAGCAGCCGCGCATTCACCAACTCACCCGGCCACAGCTCACGAGATTTGTTGGGAAAGGTTGCCTTGAGCTGGATAGAGCCGGTCGTCTGCAGGATCTCGTTGTTGACCAGCGCGAGCTCGCCCCGGCCTAGCTGCAGGGTGTCATCCTGATTATAGGCGAGGACCGGAAGCGGCGTCTTGGTCGCTTGCTGCTGTTTGAGGATCTGCGGCAGCACGCCTTCCGGCAGCGTGAAGATCAGCGAGATGGGATCGAGCTGGGTCACGACGACGAGGCCGTTGGCCGTCGTCGGGCTGATGATGTTGCCGACGTCGATCTGGCGAATGCCGACCACGCCGTCGATCGGCGAAGTCAGCCGCGTGTAGCTAAGTTGCACCTTGGCCGCCTCGATCAGCGCCTGGTCGGTCTTGATCGCGGCCTCGAGCTGGCCGACCTGCGCCTTCTGGGTTTCGATCAGTTGCGGCGTGGCCCAGCCCTTGTCGCCGAGTTGGTTGTAACGCGCGAGATTGGCGCGGGCATTGGTGAGCTGGGCCTGATCGCGCTCCAGATTGCCCTCAAACTGGTCGATCTGGGCCTGATAGGGACGCGGATCGATTTGCGCGAGCAGGTCGCCGGCATGGACGGTCTGCCCTTCGGTGAAGTTGATGCTGATGAGCTGGCCCTGGATCTGCGCACGCACGACATCGGTGTTGTACGCGATCACTGTGCCGACGCCGTTCTGGTAGATCGGTACGTCATGCTGCGCGACCACGCCGGCCACGACCGGAACCGGAGGTGGCGGCGCGGCCGCGACAGCGGCTTTGAACACGTCGGCGTGCGTGAAATAGAGCAGGCCGCCGGCGGCGACGGCACCGAAAAGGACTGCAGGTATTGCAAATTTCATTTTCATGGCTGCTTCTCGCGCGTGGGTTTCCGCTCAACGGAACATCGTGGCGGCGGTTGATAGGCCTGGTATCGTGTTCGGCGCCCCTGTGATGTTCGGTATCCCTGTGATGGCGTCGGTGGACGCGGCGACGGCCGTCGTGTTCGGTGTCGGCAGCGTGACGGCGGGCACCGTCGGGACCGTCGGCGCGATGGTGCTGATGGTGGGTCCGACGGTGATGGTTGGCACCATCGCGGCGGAGCTAATCCCAAGATTGCCGAGCTCGGTCGAGCCCATCGGAATGCCAGTGCGCGCCACGCCGCCCGGCGCCACCGGAGACATCGGCGTCGATGACGCTGCAAGATTGCCCGAGCCTGCGCCGCACATGCTCGATGTACCCGAGGTGTCGATCAGGGCCGATGTCGGCGGAATACCCGATGACGACATTCCTGACGAATTTGGCGCTCCCGCCATCGGCATCGCGGACATCGTGCTCTGCGGTGTGACCGTCCCGACCGCCACGCCGCCGCCGTCGAAGGTCGCAGCCGATCCGAACATCGTCGACGGTGCCGTGCCGATCGTCGAGCACACGGTGCTGCCGATTGTGCCGGTCTGGTCGGCCGGCGCGGGACTCACGCCGGGTGAGGCGATTTCCGTTGCGCCCAAGGGGATGCCGGTGCCGCCGACTGGCGCGCTTGGCACCATGCCGAGCGGCGACGTGGCCGAGAGCGAAGGTATCGGCATCACCGCGGCCTGCTGCGCAAAGGCCGGGCCGCACAGCAAGGCAGAGGCTGCCGTGATCATCAGGAAGCGTTTCATGTGGTCTCCAGTACCGTTCAACCGACACGACAACGCGTGGCGCGAAGTCCACGCGATATCTTTGGGCTATTGGGGGATCGGTCCGGAGGACGTTTGAAGAAACCAGGAAAACGTCCTCCGAACCGACAGCCTGCGCGCAGCTTGCGCTGCGGGTTCAGCTACAGCTCAGCGGCAAGGGGCTGTAGGGGTGCCGGTAGTACCAGTCGTAGCAATCGGGATAACCGTAGTACCCGTAGCCGTATCCCGGCCCGTACCTGTCGAAGCGATGCACGACGTGCTGGTGGAGTCCGAAACCGTGCGCACCGATGTGGTCGCCGCCGATGTGGTCACCGCCGATGCCTCCCACATGTTCGCCGACGCCTACGCCGCCGATATGGGCCCCACCGCCAAAGCCTCCGATGTGGCCTCCGCCGCCAAAGCCGCCCATGTGGCCACCGCCACCGAAGCCACCGCCCATATGGCCGCCGCCACCGAAGCCGCCACCAAAACCTCCGCCGTGGCCGCCACCGCCACCGCGGGCCTCGGCCGCGCCCACCACCAGACTCGAAGCGAGAAGAGCCGTTGCCAGTATCGTGAGCATTCGTTTCATCGTGAGACTCCTTTTCAGTCAGATGCTCGGCGCCGTGACGCGCGAACTTCAACGGACCGCGCGAGCGAAACGTCGGATGAGTGACAGGTAGGTGCGATGCACAGGGCATCCATTAAATTCGGCGTTAGTCTTCGCCGCCTTGGCATTCACGAACTGGAGCAGCCGCAGCTATGCGTCAAAGGAGAACACGTTGGCGTGCGGGCAAAAGAAGACGGGCCGGCGGGATATTCCGCCAGCCCGGCATGTTGTTGGGTCGTAACGCGAGCGGATCAGTAACCGGTGTTGGGTTCGCAAGGCGGGTTGGTCCACGGTGCCGTGGCATAGGCGCCGACGCGCGGAGCGCGGACGCAGCTATCGCCTGCGTCGCGATGCATCGTCGACATCACGCGGCCATTGGCATCGGTTACGACATGCCGCGTGTTGGCGGCCAGTACCGGAGTGGCGAAGGTGGCTGTGGTGAGTAACACAGCCGACAGAAGTTTCAGGTTGCGCATGGGTGTTCTCCATAGGTGGGGAAGCCAGGCCGGCTTCTTCCTGTGACGTGCGGCTGGCCTGCCGTCGTCCAAAGCGAATATCGCTTCACGCGCTCTCAACTCGACGTGAAGGTGACGTGGGGCTCACCTGTCCGACATCGTGCCGGCTGATCGGGCAATGCAGGCCCGCCGATTCATTAAATTGCTATTTATTGGCGCAACGGGCCGCCGGCGGCTAACTGTTTCGGGCGGGCCCGCCGTGCTTGTACCGAGGCGGCGGAATGGCCGCCTGGCGGATGGCGCCTGCAGGATATTGTAGGGATCGCGGCGCTGTCTGGCTCCCCTGAACCGTGAGACTTGTGCGCGTCGCCATGGCATTATTGGCTGCCCGGCGTATCATTGCCACCTGGCGTCGAGAGGGTATCTTGATAGCAATCGGATCGATCAGATGACGAAGGTTCTCCTCATAGAAGACGACGGCGAGACGGCGGGGGAAATCACGGCCGAACTGGCCGATCGTGGCTTCGAGGTGGAATGGTCGCCCGACGGGCTCGATGGCCTTGCCAAGGCGCGCGACCTGCGTCCGGACGCCATGATCGTCGACCGCCTGCTGCCGGGAATGGATGGCCTCACCGTCATCGAGTCCTTGCGGAAAGATCAGGTGCGCACGCCGGTGCTGGTGCTGAGCGCACTTGGCGCGGTCGATGACCGCGTGCGCGGATTGCGGATGGGGGGTGACGACTATCTCACCAAGCCGTTTGCGATCGTCGAACTCGTCGCGCGCATAGAGGCGTTGCTGCGCCGCCCGCCGGAAACGCGGGAAACCAACTTGCGGGTGGGGCAACTCGAGCTCGACCTGATCGAGCGGACGGCAAAACGCGGCGAGCGCAGGATTGATCTCTTGCCGCGCGAGTTTCGCCTGCTCGAATACATGATGCGGCGGAGCGACCAACTCTTGACGCGCGCGATGCTGCTCGAAGAGGTCTGGAATTACAAGTTCGTCCCCGCCACCAACCTGGTCGACGTTCATATGGGCCGCGTGCGGCACAAGGTCGACGGTCCGGACGACGCCCCGATGATTCAAAATGTCCGCGGCGCAGGATTCATTCTTCGTGCCGTGCCTTGACTGACTTTTGGCGGCCTTGCCGGGCGCCCGCGCCGTTGGGCCGGCAAGGTGATCGAACGGCAGGCCGGGAAGCTTCAGTTGCAGTTCATTCGCTCGAAGACGTTTCACTGGACCACGATCCTGGCGGGCCTGTTCGCGATCTTCGTCACGGTTTTGTTCGGTTTCATCTACTTCAGGATCGACGATTATTTGATCGCGCGATCCGATCGCATGATCACGACGCAGATCGGCTTCTTTGCCGGATTGCCGCGCGAGCGTCTGATCGGTGCGCTCAATGATCATCTCGGGCAGGATTCCCGCGGCGTTCAGTTCTCCGGCGTGTTCGACGCGAACGGGGATCGGCTGGCCGGCAACGTCGCATCCCTGCCGGACGGGCTCGACATCGGGGCACCGGCGCGGAGCATGCCGCTGGTGCGCCTTGATGACAAGGAAGCCGGTGCGACATCCGTCAGAACCGTCGCGCGGCGCCTCGAGAACGGCGACATATTGGTGGTCGGGCGAAACGTCGACGAAACGGCGGAAGTCTTCAGGGTCGTCGGAGCGGCGCTGGCGCTTGGCCTGTTGCCTGCGTTCTGTCTCTGGTTGTTGGCCGGCGCCTGGCTGAGCGCGCGTGCCCGCAGGCGGGTCGAGGAGGTCAACTTCCGGGTCCAGCGCATCATCGCCGGAGATCTACGCGAGCGGCTGCCGCACAAGAACGTCGATGAACCGTTCTCGCGGCTCGCCGCCATCGTCAACGGCATGCTCGATGAGCTGGAGACCACGATCAACGCGCTGGCCGGCGTCGGCAACGACATCGCCCACGATTTGCGAACGCCGCTGACGCGCGCTCGTCTGACGCTCGAGCGCGGCCGTACCAACGCGACGACCCTGGAGCAACTCCAGGAAGTTGTCGACAAGGCCATCGCCGGCATCGACCAGTCGCTGTCGATCGTCACGGCGCTGTTGCGGCTCGCCGAGATCGAGAACAGCCGCCGCTCGTCCGCCTTCGGCGACGTTGCGCTCGGCGACATGCTGCGCGAGGTCTGCGACATGTACGAGCCGATCGCCGAAGACAAGCAGATCGCGCTGAGCGTGAACATAGCCGACAAATTCTCCGTACGCGGCGATCGCGACCTGCTGCTGGAGGCGGTGGCCAATCTCGTCGACAATGCCATCAAGTTCACGCCCCGGAGCGGCAGGGTCGAGCTTGCGCTGCTGCGCGGTGAGGGCGAAACCATCTTGCGTGTGACAGATACGGGTCCGGGGATCAGCGCGCTGGAGCACGAAGCCGTGTTGCGCCGGTTCTATCGCTCGGACAAGATTCGTAACACGCCGGGCATCGGCCTTGGACTCAACCTGGTCTCGGCAATCGTGAAGCTGCACGGCTTTCGCCTGATCATCCACGCCGGCCCGGGAGGCCGGGTGGAGATCGTTTGCCCCGATGAGCAAGGTGGCCGGACATAGGTCCGCCAACGTCACCCATGCCGGCGGTCATCATGCTCGGCGCGGGATGCGTGGTGTACACGCCGATGCTGCCAGACGCTGGGGCCGGCCATGCCGCTTTCCCTTTCGTTATAGGCTTGCATCACCGAGGGCGGCAGCCCTTCCATCCGGTAGGCCGGCGTGGGTGCACCGCCATTCAGCACGTCCAGATTGGGATAGAAAAATGCAAAACTGCCCGGCTCCTGGATGGCTTCTTGCGCGAAGGCAGGCGCTGCCGCCATCATGGACAGCAATCCTGCGACAGCGATGGTCTTGATCGAGGTCATTGTCTTTCTCCGTATCATCTACGCGGCAGTTCGCTGGACGCGCATGCGCGGTCACATGCCGCAACGGGCGCGTGTTCTTTTCGATGCGAACTGCTCGCTTGAGGCTGCATCCAGGCAGCGGATGCATGACGGAGATGTAGGGCGGGCGCGACCGCGTCCCACTAAATTGCCTTTTACAAAGCTCAACTGGTCTTGAGCTGTCGTGCAAAGCGCTTGCAGGGAAGCGGTCGTTTGAAATTCGCACGAGCGCGCGAATGCTCACCGATCGAGGTTTCGCGAGCCTCGAGCGAAATCGTGCGATTTTGAAATCGAGACCAGAGCGGCACGGACGCTAACGGCGAATTTAGATTCCTCAATTCCAATTTAATGGCGGCATCGCGGTGCCGTCCCCTAGGGTCTCTCTGCCGGACCCGATGGATTGGAGCCACCCATGAACGCCCACAGCACGACGATACTGTCAGACAGGCGCGAGCCGCTGACTGGAGACAGATCGCGAGATATCGTGGATGAATATGCCGCACTCATCAAGCGATACGCTCTGCTTGAACCGACGCACGAGCAGCAGCTTGCCCGGCGCTGGCAGCAGCACCGAGACCGAAGCGCTACCGATGCGCTCGTCACCAGCCATCTCCGGCTCGCGGCCAAGGTCGCGCGCCGCTACCAGCGATACGACCTTCCGCTTGCCGATCTGATCGGGGAAGCCAATCTCGGCCTTGTCATCGCGGCCTCGCATTTCGAGCCGGGCCGTGGTGCCAGGTTCTCCACCTACGCCTTGTGGTGGATCAAGGCCGCGATCCACGATTACATTCTGCGGTCGCGCTCGCTGGTCAAGATCGGGACGACGGCAGCTCAACGGAAGCTGTTCTTTGGCCTCAGGCGCGCCATGCGCAAGTTCGGAGGCGACAGGACGGGCCTTACGCCGGAGGTGGCCGAGGCCGTCGCGCGGGAGCTCGCGGTCCCCGTTCGCGATGTGATCGAGATAAGCAGCCGTCTGACGGGCGACCTTTCCCTGAATGCATCCGTCGATGAAGACGGGCCTACCGAATGGGAAGCGAGGCTGGTCGACCCTTCGCCGAACGCGGAGGCGATGATCGCCGAACAGGATGAGGGCGGGCAACGGGCGAGGGCGCTCCATTCGGCCCTTGATGTGCTGACGGTGCGGGAGCGCCGCGTGTTCGAGGCCCGGCGGCTTCGCGAGGATCCGCCGAGCCTGGAAGAGCTCGGGCGTGAACTGTCGATTTCCGGCGAGCGCGTGCGGCAGATCGAAGCTTTGGCCTTCGAAAAGGTCAGGCGTGCGGCGACAAGGCGCTTGAGACATGCCGCCCTGGCAGCTTGAAGGTGGCCCCGAAAACGGCGAGCGACACCCTTCGCGCCGCTCGCAGTCCTTCCGACGGCCCGATCAGCGCGCGGCGCGCTCGACGGCGATCGCGGTCGCTTCTCCGCCGCCGATGCAGAGCGCAGCGACACCGCGCTTTAAGTTCCGCGCTTCCAGCGCATGCAGCAGCGTCACGATCAGACGCGCGCCGGTGGCGCCGATCGGGTGGCCTAGCGCGCAGGCGCCTCCATTGACGTTGAGTTTTTCTCTCGCGATGCCGAGATCCTTCTGCGCCGCCATCGCCACCACCGCGAACGCTTCGTTGATCTCGAACAGGTCGACGTCGGAGACGGTCCAGCCGACCTTGTCGAGCAGCTTGCGGATCGCCGGGATCGGCGCGGTGGTGAACCATTGCGGCTCCTGGCTGTGGGTCGCGTGACCCTTGATTTCGGCGAGCACTGGTAGCCCGTCGCGATCGGCGAGCGAGCGCTTGGCCAGAACCAGCGCGGCGGCGCCGTCGGCATTCGCGGAAGAGGCGGCCGGCGTGATGGTGCCGTTACTGCGGAACGCGGGCTTCAATCCGGGAATCTTGGCCGGATCCACCTTGAGCGGATGCTCGTCATTGGCGATGACGCGCGGACCCGCCTTCTCGGACAATGTGATCGGCGCGATCTCGGCCCTGAACGCGCCGCCCTCGACCGCCTTGCGGGCGCGGGTCAAGGTCTCCATCGCGTAGGCGTCCTGGTCCTTGCGGGTGAACTGATAGGCCTCCGCGGTAGCCTCGCCGAAGTCGCCCATCGAGCGGCCGGTCTCGTAGGCGTCTTCCAGCCCGTCCATCATCATGTGATCGATGATCCGGTCATGCCCGGCGCGATAGCCGCCGCGCGCCTTGGCCAGCAGATAGGGCGCGTTCGACATGCTCTCCATGCCGCCGGATAGCACGATCGAGGCCGAACCGGCATTGATGATATCGTGCGCCAGCATCGTCGCCTTCATGCCGGAGCCGCACACCTTGTTGACCGTGGTGGCGCCGGTGGCGTCAGGCAGTCCGGCGCCGCGCGCAGCTTGGCGTGCCGGCGCCTGGCCCTGTCCGGCCGGCAGCACGTTGCCCATGAACACCTCCTCAATCCGCTCCGGCGCGAGTTTCGCCCGTTCCAGCGCCGCGCCGATCACGTGAGCGCCGAGCCTGTGCGCGCTGAAGGGGGACAATTCGCCCATGAACCGGCCAAGCGGCGTGCGGGCGGCGGAAAGGATGACGACGGGATCGGGGCTTGCGGCCATTGCGGGGTCCTCCTGTTCGATCGCTGTTATATGACGATAATCATATATTGTGGCATTGCAATAGGATGCCGCCGCTTCCCGTAGCGAGGATGCGCTGGCCGACAGATCGAGAAATTGCCGCGAGTTCCGGCAGGAGCGATGAAATGGCAACCGGCGCAATGCCGAAAATCAATCGCTAGTGAGATATGGATGACCTGACCGTCATGGCTGAATCCGGAGTAATCAGTGCGACGGGACTGTCGAAGGAGACGCGCGCCCCGGCGATCGCGACTTGGGTCCGGTTGCTCACGCCCAGCTTGCGCATGATTTCGCGGACATGGACTTTCACCGTCGTTTCGGTCATGCCGAGCTTGCGACCGATCACCTTGTTGGGATCGCCTTGGCAGAGGCAAGCGAGCACCGCGCACTGCCGCTCGGTAAACTCGGGCGCGTTCCGCGCGCCGTTTAGGCCATGGTCGCGCTGCACGCTTACCGCCTTACCGTCGAAGAGGGGCCCTTGCTGGTCGTAAGGACCGTCCTCTGGCCCGAGAGGGGGCGCCTGCGTCTGTTGTTCAGGCTCCGGCGGGCTGAAGGTCTGGCTGGCCAGTATGGCGGTCGCCGGAAAGTAGGTGCCGCCATGGAGGACGAATGAAAGGGCGTGCAACGCAAGCTCGGGTGCCATGGAATTGCTGAAGTAGCCCCGGGCTCCGCAACGGATCGCCGCGACAACGGTGGCGGGATGTTCATCGTCGGAGATGATGGCGAGTGCCGCTTCCCGGCGAAGGGTATGCAACACCTGTATCTCGGTGAAGACCTCGTGGGGAGAGGAGGTGCCGACGCTGTAAATCAGCATCTCGCATTCGCTCCGCTCGATAAGCCTTCTGTGCGCCTCATCGGGATCGAGCGAAATCAGTTCGACCTGTTCGTTGCTGGCCCAGGAACTTAAGAAGCTCTCTGCTCGAGCTCGTCGAAAGGCCATTGCGTCTACAATAAATACAGTCTTCTTGCGTGGGACTGACATAACGCGCCCCCGGATTTTAATACTAGATTCCTTCAGAACCGCTCATAGTTACTGTGAATTAGTTCACTCTGTATCTTAATTGTTCGAAAGAAACTTTACCCTCGTTAACGGGGGATGCCAAGCGGCCCGAATGTGACCGAATGTCGTCAAGAACTGGTCATTAAAGCGTGTTTTCTCATTCCTCGACTGCAAAAAGCCGTACCTCGCAACCTGGCTGATATATCTTTCGATACGTACGCCTGCCCTGACGAAGCAGGTACGATGGTATCGTTGTCGGCCTCGCGCATGTCTGCGGCGGTGCGCAGCCGCAAGGCCTTCCTACCAAAGTCGCCTAGGCTCGACCCGGCGACGTCGGGCCGTCGTCCCGGCCTCATCTGCATTTTCAAATCTCCAAAGCACAGCCTGTGTCGATGGTTGAATATCGCAAGATGCCGCGACTGATCGCATGCGTGCATGTTGTTGGCGAACGTGTGGCGTCATTCTGACCAAGCCGGCCTCCGCAATAGCGCGAGATGCCGGCCCAGCCGGGGTATTGCTCGGCTTGCGGCCGGCAATCATCGACTGCCGGCGCATGGTGCGCCGGTGGATTTCTCGCCATGCATTCGAGACCGAACGTATTTCCTCTCCGGCGGATAGATGAACCGGCGAAGGCGCTTGGCCCAAGGATGCGATTGCCCAAACAGCCACCCGATCACCGGACTCCGTTGCCTGAACGGACACGCGTCAGGATGAGCGCACTCGGGGCGGCGCGATGCCCAAAGTTCGCCGGCCGGGAAGGGGTGACCATCGGCTCCGGCCGCTATCGCAGCACTGTCCGCATCATGTTCGACGGCTTCAAGTCGCCGATCTCGCTGCACAGCACCTACATCGAACCGGTGGTTGAGGAAGAAAGCGTCTCCAACACGGGCCGGAACACTACGACCCCGGATATCTCCGATAAGAGAAATCGTCGCTAACGCGCGTGTCTGGTGATTCAACGGCGCGCCGAAGACGGCGGGACGGAGGCAAGTTCCGCCTGGCTGGAACTGCCGCGGCTGCAGATCGTTGGATTGGCGTCGGGCGAACATTCGTTCGTGATCCCGAACGGTTTTCTCATCCTGTTGCCGAGGTGCCGTCTGCTGCAAAGCTCATCCATCCTCATTCCTGGCGAAACCGTCTGGAGAAGGTGCAAGGCAGGGCGGCTGACAATCCTCAATGATGCGGCCGCATATTTCGCCGCTTTGCGGGAAGCGCTGCTGCTCGCAACCCGGCAGGTGTACATCATCGGCTGGGACATCCACAGCCAGACCCGGTTTGTCGGGCCCTCCGGGTACGCCGACGACGGCTATCCGCAAGAGCTCGGTGCGTTTCTGAAAGCGCTGCTAAAGGCGAAGCCCGATCTGCGGATCAACATTCTTATCTGGAATTTCCCGGCCCTCTATGCCGCGGAGCGGGAGTGGAATTCGGCCGCCAAGTTCACTGCGCACGCGTCGGACCGGCTGCGCTTTTGTTTCGACTCCAGTCTCCCCTTAGGCTCAGCGCAGCATCAGAAGATCGCCGTCATTGACGGTGCGCTTGGCTTCGTCGGCGGTCTCGACCTGACGATCCGGCGCTGGGACACCAGTGCGCATGAGGCGCATCATCCGCTTCGTACCGATCCCGACGGCAAACCCTATCCGCCGTTTCACGACGTGCAGTGCATGGTGGATGGCGAAGCTGCGGCCAGTCTGACGGAAGTGGCGGAGAACAGGTGGCACGCCGCCGGCTGCACGGTCGAAAGACCCGCAGCGACCAAGGGCGAGCGCTGGCCGGCCTCGGTCCCGGTGCAGTGCCGGGGAATGACGGTGGGCATCGCCCGGACCGAGATAGCCACCGCACGCAGTGGCGGCGTGAACGAAGTCGCGCGGCTGTTCGAAGCGTCCATCAATGCGGCCGACCGCTTCATCTATATCGAAAACCAGTTCACCAGCGCCACCGACATCGCGCGCCTCCTGGCGCAGCGGTTGCTGGACGTGCCGCAGCTTCGCGTCCTGATCGTCATGCCGAAGATGCATTCGTCCTGGTTCGAATCGCAGGCCATGCAGAGCGGGCGCGGCGGATTTATCGCCCGGTTCGTGTCGGCAGGCGTCATGGACCGGGTCCGCTTTGTCTATCCATCGACGCGCGATGCCGAGCAGGCGGCTGCGGTCATGGTGCACAGCAAGGTGATGATCGTCGACGATCGCGTCCTGCGCGTGGGATCGGCCAACCTCAACAATCGTTCGATGGGGGCGGACACCGAATGCGACCTGGCCTTCGAGGCCACTTCCGACGCGCATTGTGAATATCTCGCCTGGCTTCGCCGTAGTCTGATCGGGCATTTCTGCGGCGTCGATGAACGCGAAATCGAACGCCACGAAGCCGACCTGTTCGGATTTCTCGACCGCCTGGCGGACGACGACGTCCCGAAATCGTTGCAGCCGATCGATCCGGCCGCGTCGGTCGGCGGCGTGGCGGTGATGGTGCAGCCCGTAGCCGATCCCAGGGAACCGCTTCACCTCGACCGCGCCGCCAATCGCATGTGGACGGCAAGAACCATTTTGGCCGTATCCGGCCTCGCTGCGGCGCTCGCCGGCCTGGCGCTGGCCTGGCAGTACACATCGCTGCGCGATTTCGCCGATGTCGGCTTCGTCTCCTCGATCATCTCGCACCCCGCACGGTCGCAATTCGCGCCGCTGTTTGCGATTGCCGCCTTCGTCGTCGGCGGGCTGGTGGTTTTTCCGGTGCTGGTACTGATCGCCGCAACATCGGCTGCTCTCGGGCCGTGGATGGGTTTCTTGAGCGCGAGCGCCGGCGTGCTGCTCAGCGCGCTCACGCTGTTCTCGATCGGCCGCGTGCTGGGCCAGGCGCGCTTGCAGCGGCTGCTCGGGCGACGGGCCGCCCGGGTTCAGAGCCGCATCATCGGCAGGGGGATTGTGGCAGTCGCCATGATCCGGATGGTGCCGATCGCTCCGTTCTCGATCGTAAACGTGGTGGCGGGCGCCAGCAAATTGAGCCTGCGCGATTTTATGCTTGGCACGGTGCTCGGCATGGCGCCGGGAATCGCAGTCATGGCCGCGCTCGGCGCGCAGATCGCGGATCTGGCGCGAAACGCCTCCTGGATCAATGTGCTGCTGCTGGCGCTGGCGATCCTCGCCTGGATCGCACTGTGCCTTGGCGTGCAGTTCCTGGTGACCTGGCTGGCGGGGCGAAGAACGTGATGGCTACGGTTCGCATCATGACGTGGAACGTTCACGGCATCTTCCACCTCAATCCCGGGTTTGATTTGGATGGCGTCTGTTCCGTCATTCGCCGCTGGTCGCCTGATATCGTGGCCCTGCAGGAGGTCGATTCGCGTGGGAGAACCGACGATCCCTTTGCCCTTCTGGCGAAAGCCGTCGGCGACCACAGCGTCGATGCGCGATCGATCGTCACCGAGGACGGCGACTACGGACAGGTGCTGTTGAGTCGCTGGCCGTTCGCCGAGCCCCCGAAAATTTCCGACGTCTCGTATCAGGAGCGGGAGCCCCGCAGGGCCATTGCCGCACGCATTTTGTCTGATCATGGCGAGGTGAGGGTCATCGCCACACATCTCGGCCTCAGCATCCATGAAAGGCACGCCCAGGCGCATGCCCTGGCCGAGCTGGTGCAGCCGACGCGGACGCTCGTGCTCGGCGATTTCAATGACTGGTTCTGGGTGAAATCGGTGCGGGGCGTGCTGGCGCGGATTTGCCCGGTCCGAACGCGGTTACGGACATTTCCAGCGCGCCTGCCGATGATGCGGCTCGACCGAATCTACGCCTCGCCCGATCTCGTGATCCGTTCGGCCTGGACCGATCGCAAGGCGCGCTCCTATTCGGACCATCTTCCCGTCATCGCGGATGTTGCGTTTCCGGAATAGAGGTGTGACGTCAGGTGGGTTTGCTCAGTCGGGTTTGGCCGGGTGCTGCGTTCTGGGGTGGCGCTCATGCAGCAGCACGGCCAGATCGTGACGCAACTCGGAGCGGTTGCGCATCGCGGTTTCGAACAGCGCCTCCTGAATGTCCCGGGGCATGTCGCCCCAAACCGCCATCGCGGCCTCGCCGAGCAATGATGCAAAGGTCTGTTCGTCGGTCATGTCGGTCCTCCCGATTTTCGACGTTTGACCGAAACGAAGGTTCCCTATCGACTGAAATCAATCCCATCTCGTCCAGTGACAAATATTGAGTCACGGGCCAAGCGGCAGCCCGAGCCGGCCGACACCCGGCAGTTTCAATGCGGGGCGGCGGATGTCGAAGCCGAGAACGCCTCCGAAAAAATTGAGTTCGATGCCTTCGATCCATCCGATCGTCAGCCCAAGATAACCTCCGAGCGAAGCAAACACGCCGGTCCGCGACGGCGTGAAGCCGGCCCAATTGCCATGGTAAGGATAATCCTTGCCGATCGCCGTCGGCGGCAACACCGCTTCAAGCTCCGGAACGGCATCCAGTATCGCCTGGATGAACGTGTTGGAGTTCGGACCCGGCCAGGCGCTGTAATCTCCATTGGCCCGAAACTTGTAAGTCTCGATGACCGAGCGGATTTTGGGAATCAGCGCTTCCGCTTTCGGACCATCGAGGCTGACGACCGTTTCGGGAATCTCGCCAAACCAGCGCCCGTCGGCCTGGAATCCGTCGATCCGGATCGGTTCACCCCAGGCCGTGTAATCGTAGCGGCTGTAACGGCTGGCCCCGCGCTCCTTCACGACGATCCAGGTGTGAACCGCGAATATCCCGCGCCAGCGTACGGTTCGTGCCGCGAACACCCTGATCACGGCATCGGTGTGTTCGGAAGCTTTGGCAAGAAGCCCGGCGCTTGAACGGTCCGCCGTTTGCCAGTTCGCGCGCCTGTCGCCGAGCAGGTATTTCACGGCGGAAACAGCCATGGGAACGAGCATGAGCAGAAGGAAAATGACGAGGTATTTCTTCACGGCGGGAATCAATGTGAGCGGGCACTTGATGTAATGGCTTCAACTCTGATTTCCAGTTCAGCGCTGCGCAATTTTAGCGATCAAAAACGCAGAACGCAAAAAGCAGGCCGACGGTCACTGCAGCCGAAAATAACAGCGAGCCAAGACATCCCAGCCTGTTCGAGAAAAACGGGAACATTGCGCTTCTGCGCTTATGATTTCGCTTCTCCGACCGTGTCGGCCATCTTCGCCCCACGCTGGCCCAACGGCTTGTTTCCGCCCTCCGTGCTGTCGGCTGCGGTCTGATGCTCGATCTCCGCATTGAGTTCGGCACCGAGCAACACGACGATCGTGGACATCCACATCCACATCATCAAGCCGATCGCGGCCCCGAGCGAGCCGTACGTCGCGTCGTAGTTTGCATAATTGGAAAGGTAGAACGACAGCAAGGCCGATCCCGCAAGCCATGCCAGCGTTGCAACCACGCTGCCGACGCTCAGCCAGCGCCATTGCGGCGAGCGGCGGCTTGGTCCGAACCGGTAGAGCACCGCGAGGCCAAACAGCATCATCAGGACCAGGACAGGCCAGCGTCCGAATCGAAACAGCGCATCGGTGACGGCTCCGAGCCCGATCGTGGACAGAACGATCGGAAGCGCGACCACGGAACCGATGGTGAGAAGCACCGCCACCAGTCCGCCAAAGGTGAGTGCGAGGGAAACCGCATTGAGCTTGAAGAAGCCGCGCTTCTCGTCCTCGTCATAGACCACATTGAGCGCATCGATGATAGCCTTGATGCCGCCATTGGCGCTCCATACGGCAAGCAGGAAAGAGAACAGAAACGCCAGCCCCAGCGTGACCTCGCCCTTGGCCAGTACGCGATTGACCTGATCTCTGACGATGCCGAGCGCGCCCTCTGGCAGGATGCCCGCAAGCATCGTCATGTGATCGTTGATCGTGCTTGCCTTGGCGAACAGCGCGTAGGACGAGACGAGGGCGGTGATCGCCGGGAAAAGGGCAAGCAGGCCATAGAAGACGACGCCTGCGGCAACGGCGAGCAGCCGGTCTTCGCCGACCTGCTGATAGGTCCTGATCAGGATATCCTTCCACCCTCTCCAGGGAATCTGCCACGGAGACACCGCACGGCGGCCGCGGCCCCGATCGCCTGGAGCTCCCGAAGCATCCGGCTGTCCGTTGGCTGGCTCAGGCTTCGTGTCGTGCCTGTTACTCACATGGCTCATGACGAACCGTCCCGCGTCTCTACGCCTCAATGCGCAGGAAGCGGCGACGTTCCTAGATCAAGTCGTGATGAGCAGGCGGCTATACAGTGCCGAAGAGCGGTGCCGGCTGACGGTGGCGATCTACCGCCCCCAGCGCAACACCACGGGATCGAGCTGGCGGGCGATTTCGATGAGACCGGCGCGCGCCGCCGGGTGAACCCTTTGCAGGGGATGACGAACCGCGTCCGAACCGATCACGCCGCCTTCCTTCATCAGGATCTTGGCGGCCTGCAAGCCGCACTGGCGGTTCTCGTAATTGATCAGCGGCAGCCAGCGCGCATAGGCTGCCATCGCTTCCTCGCGTCGGCCTGCGAGATAGGGATCGATGACCTGCCGGATGCCATCAGGGTAGCCGCCCCCCGTCATGGCGCCGGTCGCCCCGGCATCGAGATCGGCCATCAGCGTGATCGCTTCCTCGCCGTCCCAGGGACCTTCGATGTGGTCGCCGCCGGCCGCGATCAGATCGCGAAGCTTCGCCGCCGCCATCGGCACCTCGATCTTGAAATAGCGGATATTCGGAATTTCCCGCGCCATGCGCGCCAGCAGGTCGACCGAAAGCGGCGTCCCGGCAACGGGCGCATCCTGGATCATGATGGGAATGTCGATGGCGTCGGAGACGGTGCGATAGAACTCGAAAATAGCCTTTTCCGGCACGCGGAAAGTGGCGCCGTGGTACGGCGGCATGATCATTACCATCGCCGCGCCCGCGTCCTGGGCCTGGCGGCTGCGCTCGGCGCAGATGCGCGAACCGAAATGCGTCGTCGTCACGATCACCGGCACGCGGCCGGCGACGTGCTCCAGCACCGCGACCATCACCTTTTCGCGCTCGGCATCGGTGAGGACGAACTGCTCGGAGAAATTGGCCAGAATGCACAGGCCGTTCGAGCCGGCGTCGATCATGAAATCGATGCAGCGCCGCTGGCCTTCGAGATCGAGCTCCCCCTGATCGTCGAAGATGGTCGGAGCGACGGGGAAAACACCGCGATAGGGCCGTTGTGCAGTCGGGGTCATTTAGGGATGTTCCGTTCGAAAGGGATCAGTGATTGTATGGCCGTCCCATTCATTCATCAACATGATAGAAGGCTCGTGACAATCGAGCAGTCAGACAAGGAAAAGACCGATGGGGGGAGTTCTGGAGGGCATTCGTGTCCTCGATTTCGGGCGCTATATCGCGGGGCCGTATTGCGCGACATTGCTGGCGGAGTTCGGTGCGGAAGTCATCCGGGTGGAAAAGCGCGACGGCAGCGAGGACCGTTTCGTGGCGCCGGTCGGCGAAGGCGGCGAGGGCGCGTTGTTCCTGCAGGTCAACCGCAACAAGAAATGCATCACGCTCGATCCGATGAAGCCGCAAGGCCAGGAGGTGATGCGCCGACTGGTTGCGACATCAGACGTCGTCGTCGCCAACCTGCCGCCGCAGACGCTGCGCGCGATGAAGCTCGACTATGACTCGCTGAAGGCGATCAAGCCGGACATCATCCTGACGACCGCGACCGCTTTCGGCGGGCCGGGACCATGGTCGGATCGCGTCGGCTTTGACGGCGTTGGCCAGGTGATGTCGGGCGCGGTCTTCATGACGGGCAAGGGCGATCCGCCGTACCGGGCCGCGGTGAACTGGGTCGACTTCGGCACCGCGCTGCATTGCGCCTTCGGCACGCTCGCCGCGCTGATCGAGCGGGCTAAGTCCGGGCGCGGGCAGATCGTCGAGGGCGCGCTGCTCGCGACCGCGCTGTCTTTCACCAACGCAATGCTGATCGAGCAGGCGGTGATATCAGCCAACCGCGTGCCCACGGGCAATCTCGGCCAGACCGCGGCGCCCGCCGATATCTACCGCACCAAAGACGGCTGGGTGCTGTGCCAGGTCACCGGCCATCCGCTGTTCATCCGCTGGGCCAGATTGATGGGCGAGGATCATTGGCTCAGCGATCCCCGCTTCGCCGACGACATCAAGCGAGGCGATCACGGTCCCATTATCAGTGAGCGAATGGCGCGCTGGTGCGCCGAGCGCACCACGCAGCAAGCCATCGATACGCTCGGCCAGGCGATGATTCCGGCAGGTCCCGTGCTGAGCCCGCAACAGGCGCTGGAGCATCCGCACATCCGCGCCACTGGTTTCATGCAGGATGTCGATTATCCCGGCTTGCCGAACCCCGCGCCAGTGGCGCGCGCCGCGGTGCGGCTTTCGGAGACCCCAGGCGAAATCGTCACGCGCCCGCCGACGCTCGGCGAGCACACCGATAGCGTGCTGGCCGACATCGGCTACGACGCGGACGCGATTGCAACGCTGCGAAGAGACGGGATTATATAGCGCTTAGCTGCCGTAGGGTTGGCAAAGGAGCGTCAACGACGTGCCCATCATCCATCGTCGTCCCAGCGAACGCAGGGACCCATAACCACCGGCTTGCGTTGTTGAAGAAAGCCGTCGACCAGCGCACCCAAATAATTTCCGCCGCGGAGTATGGGTCCCTGCGTTCGCAGGGACAACCGGACCGCCGCAACGAATGCGCGCCCCTTCCTTGCAAAAGCTTGAAGTTTAAAATATATGCTGAACCCTGATCCTGGAGGCTTGACCGATGTCCCAATTGTCGCGTTCCTCCCATGCGCTCGTCACCGGCGG
The DNA here is from genome assembly GCF_036924675.1 of Bradyrhizobium sp. AZCC 1578. Lineage (NCBI taxonomy): Bacteria > Pseudomonadati > Pseudomonadota > Alphaproteobacteria > Hyphomicrobiales > Nitrobacteraceae > Bradyrhizobium > Bradyrhizobium sp. AZCC 1578. The sequence goes on along the minus strand of NZ_JAZHRZ010000001.1, from coordinate 1,816,864 downwards.
CGGGCGGGGCATCGGCCTTGCGATATCGGCGGCGCTGTCGAAAGCTGGTGCAACGGTAACGGTGCTCGGGCGCAACCGCGCGACATTGGATGAAGCGGTTGCGTCCGGCGCAGCGCGGTTTGCAGCCGTCGCTGATGTCGCCGACCAGGCTTCCGTCAAGTCGGCCGTTGCGGAAGCCGCCGCGCGGCAGCCGATCGATATCCTCATTGCCAATGCCGGCGCGGCGGAGTCCGCGCCGTTCGGCCGCTCCGACGCGACGCTGTTCCAGCGGATGATTGACGTCAATTTCATGGGCGTGGTCCACGCCACGCAAGCCGTATTGCCGGGAATGATCGAGCGCCGCCGCGGCCGGATCGTTGCGGTGGCTTCCACCGCGGGCCTCAAGGGCTACGCTTATGTCAGCGCCTACAGCGCGGCGAAACACGCGGTGATCGGCCTTGTCCGTTCGCTGGCGCTGGAGACGGCCAAGAGCGGCGTTACCGTGAATGCCGTGTGTCCCGGCTTCACCGAGACCGATCTGCTGGAAGGCTCGATCGACAACATCATCAAGAAGACCGGCCGCAGCCGCGAGCAGGCGATCGCGGAGTTGTCAAAGCACAATCCGCAGGGACGTCTCGTCGCGCCGTCGGAAGTGGCTGATACCGTGCTCTGGCTCTGTGGCGAGGGCGCAGGCGCCATCACTGGACAGGCCATCGCGGTTGCCGGTGGCGAGGTCTAAGCGGTCAACGACAATGCAATTCAGGGAGATCCCATGAGCAAGCCTGCCAACCCCGTCACGCTGCCGCTGGCCGACTATTCGCCGAAACATTTTGTGCTGGCGGTCGTGGATCGCGTCGCCACGGTGACGCTCAATCGTCCTGAGCGAAAGAATCCGCTGACCTTCGAAAGCTACCGCGAGCTCACCGATTTCTTCCGCGCCTGCGCGATGGATGACGAAGTCAAAACCATCGTCGTCACAGGCGCGGGCGGCAACTTCTCGTCCGGCGGCGACGTGTTCGAGATCATCGGCCCCTTGATCCAGATGGACACCAAGGGACTGACCGCCTTTACCCGCATGACCGGCGACCTGGTGAAAGCGATGCGGGCCTGCCCGCAGCCGATCGTTGCCGCCGTCGAGGGCATCTGCGCCGGCGCGGGCGCGATCATGGCCATGGCCTCGGATCTGCGCCTGGCCGCCACCGGCGCCAAGGTCGCCTTCCTGTTCAACAAGGTCGGGCTCGCCGGTTGCGACATGGGCGCCTGCGCGATCCTGCCGCGCATCATCGGGCAATCACGGGCGTCGGAACTGCTCTACACCGGCCGCTTCATGACCGCGGAGGAGGGCGAGCGCTGGGGCTTCTTCAGCCGCATCGTTACGCCGGACGCGGTGCTGCCGCAGGCGCAGCTTCTGGCCAAGCAGATTTCGGAAGGACCCACCTTCGCCAACACCATGACCAAGCGTATGCTGGCGATGGAATGGGCAATGTCGGTGGAGGAAGCGATCGAGGCCGAGGCGGTGGCGCAAGCGCTCTGCATGACCACGGAAGATTTCGCGAGGGCGTTCGAGGCGTTCTCGAACAAGCGAACCCCGGTGTTTCAGGGGAATTGAGGCCCATTCATCCCCTCATGGTGAGGAGGCGCGTTAGCGCCGTCTCGAACCATGCAGCCCCGTGGCCCATCCTTCGAGACGCGGCCTAAAGGCCGCTCCTCAGGATGAGGGCGGAGAGGTGGTAACAGGGGCTTGCTCCGAAATTACTTTAGGCTTAAAGTAATTTGGAACTAGCCCGACAGCCTGTTTCGGAGGCGGTAGATGAAGATCGCGATAATCGGCGGCGGACCGGCCGGTCTCTATGCCGCGATCCTCTTGAAGAAACAGCGGCCGCAGGCCGAGATCACCGTCTATGAGCGCAACCGCGCCGACGATACCTTCGGCTTCGGCGTCGTGTTCTCCGACGCCACGCTGGACAATTTCGAAAAATACGATCCGCCGAGCTACCGCCGCATCACTCAGGAATTCGCCTATTGGGACGACATCGCCGTGCATTTCCGCGGCACCGTCCACCGCGTCGGCGGCAACGGCTTTTGCGGCTGCTCGCGTCGCACGCTGCTGTTGATCCTGCAGGAGCGTGCCCGCGAACTCGGGGTCACATTGCTGTTCGAAACCGATATCGACGACGAAGCCCGTTTCGCCGACACCGATCTCATCGTGCTCGCCGACGGCATCAACAGCCGCTTCCGCGACAAGCACATCGAGCATTTTCAGCCGCAGACCGACCTGCGCTCCAACAAATTCGCATGGATGGGCTCGACCCGGCCGCTCGACGCCTTCACCTTCATCTTCCAGGAGACAGAGTGGGGCCCGTTCATCGCGCACGCCTATCAGTATGAAGCCGGCCGCTCGACGTGGATCTTCGAGACCGACGCCGAAACCTTCCACCGCGCCGGCCTCGAAGGCCTCAGCGAACGTGAGTCCGCCGATCGCATGGCCGAAATCTTCGGCTGGTTCCTCGACGGCCATCCGCTGCTGATCAACCGCTCGATGTGGCGCAATTTTCCGATGATCCGCAGCCAGCGCTGGATCAAGGACAACATGGTGCTGCTCGGCGACGCCAAGGCGACCGCGCATTTCTCGATCGGTTCGGGCACCAAGCTCGCGATGGAAGACGCGATTGCACTCGCCGACGCCATGGCGCAGGCGCCGACCGTCGACGCCGCGTTGCAGACCTACGAGCAGGGGCGGCGCGAGGAGGTCGAGAAGATCCAGCACGCCGCCGACGTGTCGCTGGTCTGGTTCGAGCACGTCGACCGCTTCTGGGATTTCGATCCCGTGCAGTTCGCGTTCGGCGTCATGACCCGCGCCAAGGCGATCACCTACGACAACCTCACGCTGCGCGCGCCGGAGTTCGTCCGCGAAGTCGACAAGGCGTTTGCGAAGCAGGTTCGCGCCAAAGGATTCGATGTCGACCTCGACAAGCCGACGGCGCCGATGTTCCAGCCGCTCAGGCTGCGGGAGATGGAAGTGAGGAACCGCGCGGTGGTGTCGCCTATGTGCATGTATTCGGCGAAAGACGGCGTGCCCGGCGATTTCCACCTGGTGCATTACGGCTCGCGCGCCATCGGCGGCGCGGGACTGATCTTCACCGAGATGACTTGCGTCGGCCGCGACGCGCGCATCACGCCCGGCTGCACCGGTCTATGGAACGACGAGCAGCAGACCGCCTGGACGCGCATCGTCGATTTCGTCCACGCCAATTCGGCCGCCAAGATCTGCCTGCAGCTCGGTCATGCCGGCCGCAAGGGCGCAACCAAATTGATGTGGGAGGGGATGGACCGGCCGCTGGAAGAGGGCGGCTGGGATACGATCTCGGCGTCACCATTGCCTTACTTCCCCGACAGCCAGGTGCCGCGCGAAATGGATCGCGCCGCGATGGGCCGGGTCAAGGAAGAGTTCGTGGCGGCCACGTTGCGCGGGGTGGCTTGCGGCTTCGACATGCTGGAACTGCACTGCGCCCATGGCTATCTGCTGGCGAGCTTCATCTCGCCGCTGACCAACCAACGCACCGACGAATATGGCGGCCCGCTCGCCAACCGGCTGCGCTATCCGCTCGAAGTGTTCGAGGCGATGCGGGCGGCGTGGCCGGCGCACAAGCCGATGTCGGTTCGCATCTCCGCCACCGACTGGGCGGCGGGCGGCATCACCGGCGATGACGCGGTCGCGATCGCGCGCGCGTTCGCCGAAGCCGGCGTCGATCTCGTCGATGTCTCGACGGGCCAGACCGTGCGCGACGCGCAGCCGATCTATGGCCGGATGTTCCAGACGCCGTTCTCCGATCAGGTCCGGAACGAGGCCCGCGTCGCGACCATGTGCGTCGGGAACATCACCACCGCAGACCAGGTGAACACGATTCTGGCCGCCGGTCGCGCCGATCTCGTCGCGCTCGCCCGGCCGCATCTGGTCGATCCGTTCTTCACGATGCGGGCTGCGGCCTGGTATGGCGCCGACATTGCCTGTCCGCCGCAATATCTGCCCGGCAAGGAACAGATTTTCCGCAACAGCGTACGCGACCGGCAGGATTTCGAGGACCTCAAGGTTAAGGCTAAACCGAAAACCCGCGCCGAGCTGAAGGCCGAGGCGACAAAGCCGCTTGCGGCCGAATAGGCCGAATGGCAGGCTCTATCGCTCTCTCGCCCGGCGCCAGCGGGGAGAGGTCGAAGAATAGAGTGGAGTTACGCGCATGAAGGCGATCATCGTCGGAGGCGGCATCGGAGGCCTTACCACCGCGCTGATGCTGCGCGCCCGCGGCATCGATTGCGAAGTGTTCGAGCAGTCCGACACCATCCGCGAACTCGGCGTCGGCATCAACACACTGCCGCATGCGATCAGAGAACTAACCGCCCTCGGCCTGTTGGACCGGCTCGATGCCGCCGCTGTTCGTACCGATCAACTGTATTATCTCAGCCGCCACGGCCAGGAAGTCTGGCGCGAGCCGCGCGGCCTCGATGCCGGGCACGACGTGCCCCAATTCTCGGTCCACCGCGGCCGCCTGCAAAGCGTGATTCATCGCGCCGTCGAGGAACGGCTCGGCAACGAGGCGATCCACACCGGTTGCCGTCTCGGCGCGTTTGCCCAGCATGAAGGCGGCGTGGTCGCGCACTTCTTCGACCGCACCGGCTCCCACGTCAAAACCGCGCGCGGCGATATTTTGGTCGGCGCCGACGGCATTCATTCGCGCGTGCGCGAGATGCTGTTTCCGGACGAGGGACCGCCGTGCTGGAACGGCTTGATGCTGTGGCGTGGCGCGCGCGACTGGCCGGCGTTCCTGACCGGCCGCTCGATGATCGTGGCCGGCGGCTTGAATGCCAAGGTCGTGGTCTATCCGATTGCGGAAGGCTCAAGTCCATCGAGCCGGCTGACCAACTGGGCGGTGCTGGTGAAGATCGGTGACGGCAATTCGCCGCCGCCGCGCCGCGAGGATTGGTCGCGGCCCGGCAAGCGCGAGGAGCTGATGCCGCATGTCGAGCGCTTCAAGGTGCCATATGTCGACGTGCGCAGCCTGATCTCGGCGACGCCGGAATTTTACGAATATCCGTGCTGCGACCGCGATCCCTTGCCGTACTGGACCTGGGGCCGGGTGACGCTGCTCGGCGACGCCGCGCATCCGATGTATCCAGTCGGATCGAATGGCGCCTCGCAAGCGATCCTCGACGCGCGGGCACTGGCCGATGAATTGGCGCGCGCCGAACATCCGCGCCAGGCGCTGGTCGCCTATGAGAAGAAGCGCCTGCCGATGACGGCGGAGATCGTGCGCGCAAACCGCCGCGGTGGTCCCGAAGGCGTGATCGACGCTGTCGAGCAACTGGCGCCGGACGGCTTTACCGACATCGAGAAGGTGCTGAGCCACGCCCAGCGCGAGGCGATCGTGCGCGGCTATGCGTCGAAGGCCGGCTTCGCCGCGCCGCAGGTCGGGCTCGCGGCGGTGCGGGCGTAACTCACGCCCCCGGAGGCGGCGGCAGGAAGTGGATGTTGTGCTCGGCCGCCAGCGCCACCACCGCGTCCGGCTTCTGCTCCTTCATGTTGTGGATCGCCCAGAACAGGTCGTAGAGCCGCCGTGTCGGCGAGACCCAGAACAGCGTCTTCGCGGTTCGTCCCGACTTGTTGAAGATGCCGTGCGGCTTGCCCATCGGCAGGCGAACCAGATCGCCGGGTGTCGCCTGCGTTTCGGCGCCGTCGAGGAAGAAGTCGAGCTGCCCTTCCAGGATATAGAGATACTCGTCCTGATCGGGATGGATGTGCGGCGGCACAAAAGTCTCGGGCGGCAACGTCGCATGCCAGGAGAAGGAATGCTCGGTGACGCTCTTCGGCACATAGGTCTGACCGAGAATGCTCCAGGAAATTCCCTGGATTCCCTCGTTGGCGCGGGTAATGCCGGCGATTTCAGTCTTCATAGTGTCGCTCCCTCTCGATTGTTATTTCGCGGCCGTGCAATCCTTGGCATAGCGATCGCCGTAGTTGGAAAACACCTTCTCGACGATCTCGGTCTGGAATTTGCCGTCCGGACGCTTGGCGACCTTGGTCAGATAGAAATTCTGGATCGGATAGCCATTCACGTTGAACTTGAAGTCGCCGCGCAGCGAAGTGAACTCGGCCTTCTTCAGCGCGGCCGAGACCGCGTCCTTGTTCTTCAGATCGCCCTTCACCGCCTTCACCGCGCTGTCGATCAGCATGGCCGTATCATAGCCCTGCATCGCGTAGGTGCCGGGCACGCTGTTATAGGCAGCCTCGTAAGCAGCGACGAATTTTTTGCTGTGGGGATTGTCCATGTTCGGCGCCCAGTTGGCGCCGCCGAACATGCCGACGGCGGCATCCTGCTGCGCGGGCAGGGTCGATTCGTCGACCGTGAACGCCGACAGCACCGGGATCTTGTCGGCGAGGCCGGCCTGCCGGTACTGCTTGACGAGGCCGACACCCATGCCGCCCGGCATGAAGGTGAACAGCGCATCGACCTTGGAGGAGGCGATCTTGGTCAGCTCGACCTGGAAATCCAGCGTGCCGAGCGGTGTATAGCTCTCCTCGACGATCTCGCCCTTGTAGTCGAGCTTGAATCCGGCCGCCGAATCCTTGCCGGCCTGATAGTTCGGCACCAGCACGTACATGCGCTTGTAGCCGCGGTCCTGGGCGACCTTGCCGAGGATCTCGTGAACCTGGTCGTTCTGGTACGATGTCACGTAGAAGAACGGGTTGCACTCCTTGCCGGCATAGCTCGACGGCCCCGCGTTCGGGCTGATCAGGAACGTCTTGTTCCCCGTCACTGGCCGGTGAATGGCCTGCAGGATGTTGGAGAAGATCGGCCCGACGACGAAATCCACCGTCTCGCGCTCGAGCAGGCCCTTGGCCTTGGTCACGGCGCCATCGGGCTTGAGTTCGTCGTCGACGACGATCACCTCGACGTCCTTGCCGGCCATCTTGCCGCCGAGATCCTTGACTGCGAGCTGGAAGCCGTCGCGGGATTGCTGGCCGAGTACGGCCGCCGGGCCGGACAAGGTCGTAATCACGCCGATCTTGATCTTCTCCTGCGCTGCGGCCGGAGCGGCGGCAAACCCCAGCAAAACGGCAAGCCCTGTCAGTTTCAACGACTGCTTCATGATTATTCCTCCGTTCGGCGGCCCTGCAGCCAAAACCTGCGCTACATCAAATGCTCGGGGTGCAGCTTATTCTGACGGCGACGGCACCCGCAAGCGCAACGCCTCCATGCAAGCCCATGCGCCAATTGCTTGAAACTTAAAGAAATCTGGGCAATGATCCCAAGCTGAGCTCTGTTCGAGCTCGCCGAAAGTTAAAACGCAGACAAGATTAGGATCATGACTCTCGATTCAGAGACCAAGGCCGTCGAGCTCCCGGAGCATCATGGCGACGAACTCAGGCTGTGGCTTCGCCTCCTGACCTGCACGACCTTGATCGAGGGCGAGGTACGCAGCCGCTTGCGCGAGCGCTTCGACGTCACGCTGCCGCGGTTCGACCTGATGGCCCAGCTCGACAAGGTGCCGGAGGGCATGACGCTGTCCGATGTCTCCAAGCGGATGATGGTTTCGAATGGCAACGTCACCGGCCTCGTCGAGCGCCTGGTCGAATCCGGGCATCTCGACCGCCGCACCTCGGAGGTCGATCGCCGCGTGCAGGTGATCCGCCTGACCAAGGCCGGTCGTGCCGAATTCCGCAAAATGGCGGCAGAGCACGAATTATGGATCGCCGACATTTTCGGAGACCTGACGCCGAAGGACGTTCGCGAGCTGATGCGCCTGTTGGCCAAGACCAAAACTTCGGCGCAGAAATCCGCGAGAGCGCGGGGCGACTGATATCCGACGCCGCGGAGGATCCGTTGAGCAACTCGCTGGACGCTAGTTCATTCCGCGCAGGGTCGCGGAGGGCGTTTCACCGAACTTGATCCGATAGGCGCTCGCCATACGGCTCAGATGGGTAAATCCCAGCTCGAATGCGATATCGGTGACGCTGTCGTTAGGGGAGGCGACGGCCAGTCTGACGTTGAGGTGCGCGAGGCGGATGTCGCGCAGCATCTCGGAAATCGATGTGCCGAAATGCCGCCGGAAGCCGAGCTGTAGCGCACGGATGCCCGTGCCTGCGGCTGCAGCAAGGCGCACGAGATCGAGCGGCTCGTCCGCGTGCGCGTATAAGAACTCGCGCGCCCGTCGCAACGATTGCGGCAGCGTTTCGGCCCGGCCGCCAAATCGCTCGATGGCATCGCTGGCGCTGTGATGCTGGTCGTGGAGCAAAGCACCCAACAACGTCTCGCGTATATTGGCTGCTGTTATCGGCGACGGCTGCTGCTGCGGTCCGAGGCATTCGGCAAGATCGACGAATTCCAAAACCTGCGACTGAAGCGCGCAGCCGGCTGCGGAGGAGAGGTCGACCACGGGCTCAAACTCGACCGCGCCTGCCGGCCGCCCCGATAATGCCGCGGCCCGTTGCTCTATCAGGCGGCGGTCGACCAGCAGAATGATCTGGGCGCAATTGCTCTGCCAAGTCATTCGCGTCGGGATCGTCGGCGACAACAGCGAGGCGCTGGCGCCGGGAGCGGTTGCGATGTCGCGCGAGGCGGTTCGGATCCGCGCTGAACCGTGCACGGGGATTTGCAACAGAAAGAAGCGCTCGAGGCAGCCGGGGTCGATCAACACCGACCCGCCATAGGCGACGTAGTTGATGGAAAATCCGCCAAAGATCGCACAGTTATGCAGCGCGAAAAATTTGGATGAGGCGCGGGCGGGCTTTAGCTCATGCGGGCAGAATATGCGTCCAATCGCGTCGGCGGCAGCATCGACGCTGCCGGTCGAAACGCGGTTGAACGCCGCCAGCCGGACAGTCGGGTCATGCCTGACAATGCTCGTGCCCGTCTCCACGGCCCGGCCCTCCGCATTATTTGAAGCCTATAATATCTCTCGGAGCCGTGGTTGGAAAGGCGATTTGGTAGTCGTGGGTGCCTCGTCGGAAGGCAACGCGGTCTGCTCGTCATTCTGCGCCGCAGCAATCTGAAAAATCTCGCGCGAAGCCGGCCGGATTCGTTTTCCGGCTAGACGGCTGCTTCGGCTCGATCCAGCCTGCACGAACTATTTTTCGGACATCGCAACCACACCAACCGCGACAGAGGAGGGCGACATGGCAGCGCTCGAAAAAGGCATCACCAAGAACGGCACCGGCTACGGCGGCAAGACCTGGAATATTCTCGGTCAGGTCTACTTCCCCAAGGCCGTGACCGATTCAACCTTTGCCTTCGAGACCAATAGCGAGCCCGGACAATTCGTGCCGGTGCACGTTCACCCGACTCAGGATGAATTCATCCTGGTGCAGGAGGGCGTTCTCGATCTCAAGCTCGACGGCGTCTGGGTGCAGGCCAAGGCCGGCGACCTGGTTCGGATGCCACGCGGCATCCCGCATGGCTACTTCAACAAATCAGACAAGCCGGCCCGCGCGCTGTTCTGGGTGTCGCCGATGCAGAAGCTCGAAGCGCTGTTCAACCAGCTTCACAATCTGACCGACCCCGAAGAGGTGGTCCGGATCTCGGCGCAGCATGAAGTGAACTTCTTGCCGCCCGAGGCCAACGAATAGCTCCCTGAACTCATCCCTGTTGGAGACGTCGTCATGGTCAGCCGAAAGAAAGTCTGCGTCATTGGCGCCGGCGTATCCGGACTTGCGGCCGCAAAAGCCTTCGCCGCGCGCGGACATCAGATCACGCTCGTCGAGCGCAGCGGCGATCTTGGCGGCGTCTGGGAACCGGCGCGGTCCTATCCCGAGGTGCAAACACAGAGCCCGAAGGATTTATACCGCTACACCGACAAGGCGATGCCGGATTCTTATCCGGAATGGCCGAAAGGTCCGCAGGTCCACGCCTACCTGACCGAATACGCAAAGGACAACGATCTCCTCGGCGCGATCCGCTTCAACACGACCGTGGTGCAAATGGATCGTCGGCCCGACTCAGCGCCGGGCTGGCGGCTCGATCTGCGTGGGCCGGACGGCGGCGTCAGTCATGAAGACTTCGATTTCGTCGCGGTATGCACCGGGCAGTTCAATGAGCCGCAGACGCTCAGCCTGCCGGGCGAAGACGCCTTCAAGGCGCAGGGCGGGCGCATTCTGCACTCCTCGCAATACAACGACCCGGCGATTGCCAAAGGCCGCAGGATCGTCGTGCTCGGCGGCTCGAAGTCGGCGACCGATATCGCCGTCAACGCGGTCAATTCCGGGGCGGCCGAAGTGACGCTGGTGTACCGCGAGCCGGTGTGGCGGATTCCCTATTTCATCGGCGGCTTGGTCAATTTCAAACGCATTCTCTACATCCGCGCGCAGGAGGAGATGTTCCGGAGCTGGGGCATCGGCGCGATGTCACAGTTCGCGCATGCGGTGGCAAAGCCGCTCGTCTGGGCCAACTGGCGCGGGCTGGAGAGCCTTCTGAAAATTCAACTCAAGCTCGGCAAATGCGACATGGTGCCGAAAGAGCGGATCGAAGACGGCGTCAACTGCTCGGTGCCGATCGCGACGCCGGGATTCTTTGCGATGGTCGCGGACAAGCGCATCAAGGCTATCAGAGGCAGTTTTGAGCGCTATGATGGCAATACGATCGTGATGACCGGCGGGCAGCGCGTCCAGGCCGACGTGGCCGTGCTCGCGATCGGCTACAAACTGGGTGTGCCGTTCCTGCCGCAGGCTTACCGGGACAGACTGGTCGATCCCGACGGGCAGTATCGGCTCTATCGGCTGATTGCCAACCCGGACCTGCCCGAAATGGGATTCGTCGGCTTCAACTCCAGCTTCTGCACAGTGCTGTGCGCAGACCTCGCCGCGAACTGGCTCGTGCGCTATGCCGACGGCCAGCTCGTCCGTCAGCCGACGCCCAAGGAAATGCGCGACAACATCGAGATGATGCTGCGTTTCAAGCGCGTCGAGCGGCCGGCCGCCGGCGTCTATGGCGGGCTGTGCGTCGCGCCCTATCACTTCAAGCATTTTGACGAATTGCTCGCCGACATCGGCGTATCCGGACGAAGGCGCAATCCGCTGGTGGAGAAGTTTACCCCGCCCGATGCCGCCGCCTACGGCCGCTTCCTCGCCTTGGCGCCGGACTACCGGGCCGCCTGAGGGGGTTCCCGGCGCCGCTGATCCCTGAAGGTGGGAATACACGATTCCACCCTTGATTCCACCCTTGCGAAAAATTGTTTTAAGCCTAAAATGATTTGTGAGACGGCGTTGCCGGGCGTCCTCGATATTGATCTCGAGCCTTTCATGGATGGAAGCGAGGGGAGATTAAAAATGTCAGGTAGCACTCCCATCCGATCCCTTGGCGGGTCTCTCGGCCCGTCGGGGCACGTCGACGATTTTACGCGGCGAAATCTGCCGCCATCAGAGCAATGGCCGGATCTGCTGCTCGATCGGCCGGAATTTCAGTATCCCGAATATCTCAACGCCGCAGTCGAACTGACCGATCGGATCGTCGAAGAGGGCTGGGGCGATCGGATCGCACTGATCGGCAACGGCCGCCAGCGCACCTACAAGGAACTGGCTGACTGGTCCAACCGCCTCGCGCATGCGCTGGTGGAGAACTACGGCGTCAAGCCCGGCAACCGCGTCCTGATCCGCTCCGGCAACAACCCGGCGTTGGTCGCGGCGTGGCTCGCGGCCACAAAAGCAGGCGCCGTCGTCGTCAACACCATGCCGATGCTGCGCGCCGGTGAATTGAGCAAGATCGTCGACAAGGCGGAGATTGCGCTGGCGCTGACCGACAGCCGCATCGCCGATGAACTGGTCGCGTGCGCGAAGACCAGCCGCTTCCTGAAGCAGGTGGTGAATTTCGACGGGACGTCGAACCACGATGCCGAGCTCGACAGGGTTGCGCTGAACAAGCCGGTCCGGTTCAACGCGGTGAAGACAGGGCGCGACGACGTCGCCCTGCTGGGATTTACCTCGGGCACGACGGGCGAGCCGAAGGCGACGATGCATTTCCATCGCGACCTCATGATCATTGCGGACGGCTATGCCAGGGAAGTGCTCAACGTTACAGAGGACGACGTTTTCGTCGGCTCGCCGCCGCTGGCCTTTACCTTCGGGCTCGGAGGGCTGGCAATCTTCCCCCTGCGCTTCGGCGCAACGGCGACGCTATTGGAAAACGCGTCGCCGCCCGAGATGGTCAAGATCATCGAGACCTACAAGGCGACGATCTGCTTCACCTCGCCGACCGCGTATCGCGCGATGATGGCGGCGATGGATAATGGCGCCGACCTGTCGTCGCTGCGGCTGGCGGTTTCCGCCGGCGAGACATTGCCGGCGCCGGTGTTCGAAGGCTGGACCCGCAAGACCGGCAAGACCATCCTTGACGGCATCGGCTCCACGGAATTGCTGCACATTTTCATTACTAACCGGATCGGCGATGCGGTGGCAGGGACGACTGGACATCCCGTGACGGGCTACGAGGCAAAAATCGTCGACGACGACATGAACGAATTGCCGCCCGGCACCATCGGCAAGCTCGCGGTGCGCGGGCCGACCGGCTGCCGCTATCTCGCCGACGCAAGGCAGTCGAACTATGTGCGCGACGGCTGGAATCTGACGGGCGATACCTTTGTCCGCGACGCGAATGGCCGATTGTCCTTTGTCGCCCGCTCGGACGACATGATCGTCTCCTCCGGCTACAACATCGCAGGCCCCGAGGTCGAAGCGGCGCTGCTGTCGCATCCCGCCGTCGCCGAATGCGGCGTGGTCGGCGCGCCGGACGAGGCGCGGGGCATGATCGTCAAGGCTTACGTGGTTCTGGCCGGCGGCGCTGCTGCCGACGCTGCGCTGACGCAGGCCTTGCAGGATCACGTCAAGCAGACGATTGCACCCTATAAATATCCGCGTGCGATCGAATATGTCGCGCAACTGCCGAAGACCGAGACCGGCAAGCTGAGGCGCTTTGCGCTGAGGCAGATGGCTGCGGCCGGCCCGGCGTCGCCAAGCGTTGCCGCGGAATAATTTCTAACCTGATGGAGAAAAGCCGGTGACCGCCCCCAAAGGCCCCACACTGAGCGTGGTGCCTCATCCCACGACCGACACCTCGCCGCCGGGCCCGCAAGTGCTGCAGCCGAGCGGCTGGCCGATGCCGAAAGGCTACGCCAACGGCATAGCGGCCGACGGCCGGCTCGTGGTGACCGGCGGCGTGATCGGCTGGGATACGCAGGGCCGCCTGGAGCCCGATTTCGTCGCGCAGGTGCGCCAGACGCTATCCAACATCGCCGAGATTCTAGCCGAGGGCGGCGCCGGACCTGAGCATCTGGTGCGCCTGACCTGGTATGTCGTCGACATCGAGGAGTATCTCGCGAGCCTGAAAGAACTCGGCCGCGTCTACCGCGAGATTTTCGGCGCGCACTATCCGGCGATGGCGCTGGTGCAGGTAGTGCGCCTGGTCGAGAAGGAAGCCCGCGTCGAGATCGAAGCGACGGCGGTGGTGCCGCGCTGAAACCTTCTTATCGGGTGTCGTCTTAAAGCTCTGTTCTCAGCCTCCAGAGTTCCGGAAAAAGTTCGACTTCGAGCATCTTGCGCAAGTAGAAGACGCCCGACGTGCCGCCGGTCCCGCGCTTCAGGCCGATGATGCGTTCGACGGTCGTGACGTGGTTGAAGCGCCAGCGGCGGAAATAGTCTTCGAAATCGACCAGCTTTTCCGCAAGCTCGTAGAGCATCCAGTGTTTCGCTGGCGACGCATAGATAGTCTTCCAGGCCTTCAAAACCTCGTCGTTTGGCGTGCGCGTGACGCGCCAGTCGGTTCGGCGCGCGTCTTCGCCGATGTCGAAACCATTGCGCGCCAGCAGCAGCAACGCCTCGTCATAGAGGCCCGGCTCAGCGAGAATTTCCTCGAGCTTGGCCATGATGTCGGCGCGGTGGGCATGCGGGCCAAGCAGCGCCAAATTGCGATTGCCGGCGAGAAACTCGATCGCGCGGTACTGGTACGACTGAAAACCCGAGGACTGCCCGAGCTGATCGCGAAACTCGGTGTATTCGCTGGGTGTCATCGTCCGCAACACGTCCCAGGCGGTATTGAGCTGCTCGAAGATCCGGGCGACGCGCGACAGCATCTTGAAGGCAGGATGCAACTGGTCGTGGCGGATCGCCTTGATGGCGGAACGGATTTCGTGGATGGCCAGCTTCATCCAGAGTTCGGAAGTCTGGTGCTGGATGATGAACAGCAGTTCGTCATGCGCGTCCGAGAGCGGCTCTTGCGCGTCCAGAACGCGTTCCAGATGCAGATAATCGCTGTAGGACATGCGCCCGTCGAACGACATCTGGGCTGCCTCATGCGAGGAGTCGTCGGGCTTGCCAGTCATGTAACGAGCGCCTTTTTGCGATAGTCCGCGGTATCCCAGCGGCGATTGGTCAAGACGTCGGCGAGGACGTCGACTGCCGCGCGAACCTCGGCTTCTCCGATGTAGAGCGGCGTAAAGCCGAAGCGCATCATGTCCGGCGCGCGGAAGTCGCCTATCACGTCGCGCGCGATCAGCGCCTGCATGATCGCGTAGCCATCCGGGTGACGAAATGAAACCTGGCTGCCGCGCCGCTTTCCGTTCCGCGGCGAAGCCAGCGTCAGCTCGGGACAACGTCGTTCGACTTCGCGGATGAACAGGTCGGCGAGCGCGATCGATGCATCGCGCACGTCGGTCATGCTGACGCCGTCCCAGACGTCGAGGGCGGCGTCGAGCGCGGCCATCGCAATGATCGGAGGCGTACCCACTCGCATTCGCTCAATGCCCGGCCCGGCCCGATAGTCGAGGTCAAAGGCAAAGGGCGCATGATGACCCATCCAACCGGAAAGCGCTGGCCGCGCCGTATCGGCGTGCTTCGGCGCAACATAGATGAAGGCTGGCGCGCCAGGACCGGCATTGAGATATTTGTAGGTGCAGCCGACGGCGAAATCGGCTTCGGTTCCTTCCAAGTCGACCGGAATCGCGCCCGCGGAATGCGCCAGATCCCAGACCGTCAAGGCGCCGGCGGCATGCGCCCTGCGCGTCAGCGCGCTCATGTCGTGCAGCCGGCCGGTGCGATAGTCGACCTCGGTCAGCATCAGCACCGCGACCGTCTCGTCGATGGCGCCTTCGACGTCTTCGGGGGCCACGACTTTCAACTCGTAGCCACGGCCGAGCGTTTCAAGCAGACCGCTGGCAATGTAGAGATCGGAAGGAAAGTTGCCGGTGTCCGACAAGATCACGCGCCGCGACGGATTGAGTTCGAGCGCCGAGGCCAGCGCCTGGTAGACTTTGATGGACAGCGTATCGCCCACCACCACCGTTCCGTCGGCAGCGCCGATCAACCGGCCGATGCGGTCGCCGACACGCCGCGGCTGCGTCATCCACCCGGCGACGTTCCAGCCCTTGATAAGGTGCTTGCCCCATTCCTCCGACATCATGCGGCCGACGCGATCGGCGGCTGCAACGGGCAGGGGACCGAGCGAATTGCCGTCCAGATAGATCACGCCATCCGGGATGGCGAACAGGGATTTTGTTCGCGTGAAATCGGTCATGTCATTCCCTGGTCCGCGCCCCCTGGAATTATTCGCGCTGATATCAATTATTTCAAGCTTGAAATTTATGGGCGGAAGGTGCGCTTCCCGGTATAGACTGGTTGCCTGCGGGCATCGATCGGACATCGGCCCGGCCCACAAGATCGAATGGAGGCCGAACCGCGTGATTTTTCATCAGATTTCCGACTGGAACGACGCCTATGCGAATGCTCCGAACATTCCAGGCGGCGAACGCTGGCCTGCGGCATGGGTGCAGCCCGCGCAGGCCTATCGCGACGCACTTCAAGGCAGCGGCCGCGCGACGCTCGACATCGGCTATGGCGAGCGCGCACGAAACCGCTTCGATCTCTTTAAACCGGAGGGCCGGCCAAAGGGCCTGGTCGTCTTCGTCCATGGCGGGTTCTGGAAGGCGCTCGACAAGAGCTTTTGGTCGCATCTCGCGCGTGGATCGGTTGAAAGCGGCTATGCGGTGGCGATGCCCTCCTACACGTTGTGCCCGGCCGTGCGCATCTCCGAGATCACGCGCGAAATTGCTGCGGCCGTCGAGCGCGCCGCCGCGATGGTCGAAGGTCCGCTTTTTCTGACGGGCCATTCCGCCGGCGGGCATCTGGTGACACGCATGATCTCGGCGACGTCGCCGCTCCCGGACGATGTCAGGGCGCGCATCAGCCACACCGTCTCCATTTCCGGCGTTCATGACCTTCGTCCGCTGATGAAGGCCGCCATGAACACGGACCTTCGGATCGACGAGGCCGAGGCGCTCGTGGAAAGCCCCGCATTGCTGGAGCCGATGCCGAATGCGGGCCTAACATGCTGGGTAGGCAGCGCCGAGCGCCCGGAATTCGTCCGCCAGAACGCGCTCCTCGCCAACATCTGGACCGGGCTCGGCGCGAAAACCTGCGTGATCGAAGAACCCGGCCGGCATCATTTCGATGTCATCGATGGGCTCGCCGATCCCTGTCACCAACTCACCAGGGCCTTGTTGTCGCCGCAGCCTGCTGAATTTGTGAAATGAACGGCGGTCGCGGTGTGGCCTTGCCATCCGGTGGCTCTGACCTGCCAATCATGCTGCTTGAAACGTCTGTACGGCCTGACGTGCACCGAGTGCGTAAAGTTTTGCGAGCGCCCCGGTGACGGCGCTGCGCATGCGGGGATCGTTCCCGAGCGTGCCGAAGATGGAGCTTACCTCCAACAGCGCGGGAGCAAGCCGCTCTGCGACCGGACCGGCACGCTCGGCGATATCAGCCAACTCTCGCGCGAGGGGATCGCGCACGTCGATGGCGCGGCCTCGCTCGTCGGTGCCGGTGACGTAACGCATCCAGCCGGCCACCGCGAGCGCGTGGGTATCGATCGGCAGCCCCAGCCGCAGCCGGTCCTGCATGGTCGCGAGCAGCCGTTGCGGCAGCTTCTGCGATCCGTCCATCGCAATCTGCCAGGTGCGGTGATGCAGGGCCGAATTGGAGAAGCGCTGCAGCAGCGATGCGCTATAGGCTGCCAGATCAGTTCCTGCAGGCATCGCCAGCGTCGGCGCGGCGTCTTGCATCACCTGTCGGGCAAACGCCACAAAGCGATGGTCGGCCATGGTTGCGGCGATGGTCTCAAAGCCTGCGAGATATCCGAGATAGGCGAGCGCCGAGTGGCTGGCGTTGAGCAGCTGCAGCTTCATATGTTCGAACGGCGTTACATCCGGGACCAGTTGCACGCCCGCAGCCGCAAAGTCCGGCCGTCCGGCCGGAAAGCGGTCTTCAACGATCCATTGCGTGAACGGTTCGGTGATAATGGGCCATGCGTCGATCATGCCGAGCGCTGAAGAAATCTCCGCCCGGTCAAGCTCCGTGGTCTCCGGCACGATCCGGTCCACCATGGTCGAAGGGAAGGCCACCTCGGCTTCAATCCATTTCGCGAGATTGCGCGATCGCAAGGCGGCGAACTGCGTCACGATCCGTTCAACTGTTTGGCCATTGGCGGAGAGATTGTCACAGGAAAGAACAGTGAAGGGGGCTTCGCCCGCGATCCGCCTGCGCGCGAGCGCGGCCACCAGGTATCCGATGGCCGAACGCGGCGTGCCGGGATTCTGCAGGTCATGAACGATGTCGGGATGACGCTCGTCCAGATCGCCGGTCTGCGGCGTATGGCAATAGCCCTTCTCGGTAACCGTCAGCGAGACGATACGCGTGGCCGGGTTGGCCAGGCGCGCAATCAACTGGCCGGGTTTCTCGGCAGCGACGTCGACAGCGAGCACCGAGCCGATGATGCGGTGATCGGTGCCCGCGCCGGAGCGAACAGCCAGCGTGTAAAGACCGTCCTGCGGGGCGAGGGCATCGCGTGTCGCCGGGCTGCGCAAGCTGGCTCCGATGATTCCCCAATCCATAGCGCCGCCTGCCAGGAGGTCGTCGATCACCACCGCCTGGTGGGCCCGGTGGAACGCACCAATTCCGAGGTGAACGATGCCTGGTGAGATCAGCGAGCGGTCATATGCCGGTTGCCGGATCTGGCCGGGAAGCCGAGGAAGGCTGGCGTTCGAAAGACGGAAATTGCCGTCTGTCGGGCTGAAAACCGGGATTTTCGCCGTGTCGCTTGACATGGAAGGCTCGATCTATCAATCTTTGGTCAATTGGTAAGGCCAATGTCCCGATTTATTGGCCTTATCCCGACCAAGCAAGAAAAATTCGATTCACTTCGGGGGATCGTCAGGGAGAGCCGAGCGTGCCGCTCGAAGCCGTGGAAGCACGACGCCTTTATCGCCAGGTTGCCGATCAGCTTCGCGCCTTGATCGACAGCGGCGAATACCGCGTGGGCAGCCGGCTTCCGACCGAACGCGATCTTGCCGAACAGTTGAAAGTGTCGCGGCCGACGGTGCGCGAAGCCCTGATTGCTCTGGAAGTCGAGGGCAGGGTTCGGATTCGCGTGGGCTCCGGAATATATGTCAGTGAGCCGGCGGCGCTCGCACCGCCTTTGCCCTTGGCGGCCGAGATCGAAGGTCCATTCGAACTCTTGCGCGCTCGCGAATTCCTCGAAGGCGCGATCGCCGAACAGGCGGCGCGGGTGGCGACAGCCGAAGATATCGCGCGCATCGACGCTTCGCTGGAGGCGATGGCCACCGTGCAGCATCCCGGCGAAGCCTCGATGATCCATGACCGCGCGTTTCATGTCGCGGTCGCCGGCTGTCTCGACAACGCTGTGCTGGTCCGCGTGGTAGGCGAGCTGTTCGACCAGCGGCTCAATCCCTACTTCGCCAAGCTCGCGCATTATTTCGAAAATCCGGAATCCTGGAATGCGGCGCTGGCCGAGCACCGCGCGATCCGCGATGCCATCGCCGCGCACGATTCCGATGCTGCCCGCGTGGCGATGCGCGAGCACTTGGCGCGTTCGCAGGCCCGCTTTGCGCAAAATTTCGGAGCGGAAGCTTCGTCCGCCTCGCGCATCCGCTCAAGCAGCGCCTGAACAACGAGAATTCGAACGGTTCGGCGAGAGAATGTCGGTCCGGTTGGGTAACAAAAGCAAATTGTAACGACGGAGGAAATTCACGTGTTGAAAAAATTGACGATTGCATTCGCGGCGTCTGCTGCGGCGCTGCTGGCCGCGACCACATCAGGCCTGGCACAGACCAAGCTGAAGTGGGCCCATGTTTACGAAACCTCGGAGCCGTTCCACACCGCGTCGGTCTGGGCCGCGGGCGAGATCAACAAGCGGACCAACGGGCGCTACCAGATCGATGTCTATCCGGCTTCGCAGCTCGGCAAGGAAACCGACATCAACCAGGGGCTTGCGCTTGGCTCCGTCGACATCATCATTTCCGGCTCGAGCTTTGCGGCCAAGAGCTTTCCCCCGATCGGCGTGACTTATTATCCCTACACCTTCCGCGATGCCGATCATCTCCTGGCCTACACCAAGAGCGACGTCTTCAAGGAACTCGCCAAGGGCTACGAGGACAAGAGCGGCCATCACATCGTGGCGGTGACCTATTACGGCGTGCGTCACACCTCTTCGAACAAGCCGATCAAGGCCTGCGCCGACATGAAGGGCCTCAAGATGCGTGTGCCTGACGTGCCGGCCTATCTCGCAATGCCGCGCGCCTGCGGCGCCAACACCGCGCCGATCGCCTTTGCCGAGGTCTATCTCGCCCTGCAGAACGGCACCGTGGAAGCCCAGGAAAATCCGCTCACCACGATCGAGGCCAAGAAGTTCTACGAGGTGCAGAAGCACATCGTGCTGACTGGTCACATTGTCGATCACCTCAATACGGTTGTTGCCGGCGCGCTCTGGAAGAAGCTCTCGGAAGAAGACCGCAAAATCTTCACCGACGTCGCCCAGGAAGCGGCGGCAAAGGCTACGGCGGAGATCAAGGCCAACGAGGCCAAGTTGGTCGACTTCTTCAAGCAGAAGGGGCTGACGGTCACCGAGGTCAACAAGGACGAGTTCCGCGACACCGTGATCAAGACCACGAAGTTCGAGACCTTCGACTACCGCAAGTCCGACTGGGATCGCATCCAAGCGGTGAAGTAAACGCCTAGGCCTTCGTCCGTGCTTGCCGCGATTTCGGCGGCAGGCACGGCGGAAGCCTCGAATACGCCAGCTCGGGGAGGGCGCTTGTCGATGGTTGAAGTGCACAAGCAGATCACGGCGGACGAGATCGCCCATACCTTCGAGGACGAGGTCCCCAAGGGCGCCGATCTCGGCCAATACGCCGCCGAGGACTGGCTGGCGCTCGCGATCTTCTGGATCATGGCGCTGTCCGTGTTTCTGCAATTCTTCACCCGCTACGTGCTCAACGACAGTTACGCCTGGACCGAGGAGATCGCGACCTATTGCCTGATCGGCGTGGTCTTTATCGGCTCGGCGATGTGCGTGCGACTGTCGCGGCACATCCAGGTCGATCTGCTGTTTCGTTATCTGCCGCATCTGCCGGCGCGCGCGCTCTCGACGGTCATCGACCTGATCCGGATCGCGTTCTTCGGCTATGCGATCAAGTTGGTCTGGCAGTTCATCCAGATCATCGGCGACGAGCGGATGACCACGATCAAGTTTCAAAAGGGATTTGTGTATTACGCCGTGCTGCTCGGCTTCGTGCTGATGTTCGCGCGCTCGATCCAGATCGCGGTCGAGAACTGGCGGCGTGGTTACTCCATCCTGGAGCGACCCGGCGCATTCGACGGAACGGAAGGCTGACGCCATGCTGCTGCTGCTTGGGGGATTTCTGCTGCTGATGCTGGTCGGCCTGCCGGTCGCGCTTTCGATGGCGGTGTCGTCGCTGGTCTACATTCTCGTCACAGGCATCACGCCGGATGTCACGCTGGCGCAGCGCATGATTGCCGGTGTCGAAAGCTTTCCGCTGCTCGCGGTGCCGTTCTTCATCCTGGCCGGCAATCTCATGAACATCGCGGGCGTGACCGGCCGCATCTACAAATTCGCGGTCGCGCTGGTGGGCTGGATGCGCGGCGGCCTCGGCCACGTCAACATCGTTGGCTCCGTGATCTTTTCCGGCATGTCCGGCACCGCGATTGCGGACGCCGCGGGGCTCGGCACCATCGAGATCAAGGCGATGAAGGATCACGGCTACTCGACCGAGTTCGCGGTCGGCGTGACCGCGGCGTCCGCCACGCTCGGCCCGATCATCCCGCCGTCGCTGCCATTCGTGATCTACGGCATGATGGCGAACGTCTCGATCGGCGCGCTGTTTCTGGGGGGCGTGATTCCGGGCGTGTTCATGACGTTGGCCATGATGGCGACCGTGGCTTATTTCGCCCACAAGAACGGCTGGGGCAGCGATACGCCGTTCTCCTGGCCGCAACTCGGCTCGGCCGCGATCGAAATCCTCATCGTGCTGGCGTTCCCGGTGGTCGTTTGGCTGCTGGTCGTCGCCGGGCTCTCGGTGAACATGGCAGTCGGAATCGGTCTCGTGGCGCTGCTGGCGCTCGACTGGTATTTCGATTTCTCCGCTGTGATGGCGCTGATGGCGCCGGTGATCCTGATCGGCGGCATGACGCTCGGCTGGTTTACGCCAACCGAAGCCGCAGTCGCCGCCGTGATCTGGTCGCTGTTCCTCGGGCTCGTGCGTTACCGCTCGATGACGCTGCAGACCGTCGCCAAGGCGACGTTCGACACCATCGAGACCACGGCATCCGTGCTGTTCATCGTGACCGCGGCGTCGATCTTTGCCTGGCTCTTGACGGTGTCGCAGGCGGCGCAGACGCTGACGGATGCGATGCTCGGCATCACCCAGAACAAGTGGGTGTTCCTGCTGCTGGCGAACATCCTGATCCTGTTCGTCGGCTGCTTCATCGACACCATCGCCGCCATCACCATTCTGGTGCCGATCCTTTTGCCGATCGTGCTCAAGCTTGGCATCGACCCCATTCATTTCGGCCTGATCATGACGCTGAACCTGATGATCGGTCTGTTGCACCCGCCGCTCGGCATGGTGCTGTTCGTGCTGGCCCGCGTGGCGAAATTGTCCGTCGAGCGCACCACCATGGCGATCCTGCCGTGGCTGGTGCCGCTCCTGTTGGCGCTCGTCGCCATCACCTACATCCCGGAGCTGACGCTCTGGCTGCCTAAATACATGGGACTCTCAAAATGACATCGATGGCTTTGGCTGCAACGCTGTTCGGCCCGGAAGATCTGCGTATGATCGAGCGGCCGCTCGATCCGCTTCCCTCCGGCATGGTGCGCATTCGTTTCGGCGCCGGCGGCATCTGTGGCTCGGACATGCATTACTATCGCCATGCCCGCACCGGCGATTTTGTCGTGACCTCGCCGCTGGTGCTCGGCCATGAGATTGCGGGTGAGGTGGTCGAGATCGCAGGCTCGGCGCCCGACGTGAAGGTCGGCGATCGCGTCGCCGTCAACCCGTCGCGCTGGTGCGGCCATTGCAAGCCGTGCCGCGAGAATCGGCCCAATCTCTGCGAAAACATCTTCTTCATGGGATCGGCCTCGAAGACCCCGCATATGCAGGGCGGCTTTGCCTCTTACTTCGACGCCATCCCGGCGCAATGCGTGAAGATTCCGGACCACGTGACCTATCAGGCGGCGGCGCTCGCCGAGCCGCTCGCAGTCTGCCTGCATGCCGTCGCCCGCGCCGGGGACGTGACCGCCAAGCGCGCGGTGCTGTTCGGCGCCGGCCCGATCGGTCTGTTGACCATGCTGGCGGCGCAGCGCGCCGGGATCGCAGAGACAACCGTCGTCGATATCGCGGCGGCGCCGTTGGCGTTCGCCACGAGATTGGGGGCCAATCATGTCGTCGATATCTCCGGCGGCGAAGAGGCCCTGAAAGCGCAGGCTGCCGCGCAGCCGTTCGATGTCGCGTTCGAAGTCTCGGGCACCGCGGCGGGCTTGGCCAGCGCGATCAGTGCGGTCAGGCGCGGCGGCGTCGTGGTTCAGGTCGGCAACCTGCCGGGCGGACAGATTCCGGTGCCGGCGAACGCGGTGATGGCCAAGGAGATCGACCTTCGCGGCTCGTTCCGCTTCGGGACGGAATTCTTCACGGCGGTCGAACTGATCGCCGACGGCAGCGTGGACGTGCTTTCGCTGGTGACGGCGCAACGCCCGCTCGCGGTCGCGCCTGATGCGGTGCGACTCGCGCTCGATCGTTCGCAAAGCGTCAAGGTCGTGCTGACCGCTTGATGGCCGTTCTCATTTCAGGAGCTTCCGCATGATGCTGCAGGGATGGCGGTGGTACGGACCCAACGATCCCGTATCGCTCGACGATATCCGTCAGGCCGGTGCGACCGACGTGGTAACGGCGCTGCATCAGGTTCCGATCGGCGAGGCCTGGACGCGCTCAGCCGTCGAGGAGCGGAGGAGCCTGATCGAGAACTCGCAACCGGGCCGCTCGCCGCTGACCTGGTCGGTGGTGGAATCGATCCCGATTCCTGATGACGTGAAGCGGTTGGGGGGCAAGGCGACGCGCTCGATCGAGGCGTGGATCGCGAGCATGGAGGCGGTCGCTGCCGCCGGTATCAAGATCATCTGCTACAATTTCATGCCCGTCGTGGACTGGTGCCGCACCGATCTCGAATGGGAACTGCCGAACGGCGCCAAGGCGATGCGCTTCGACCAGGACCGTTTCGCGGCGTTCGACCTGCACATCCTGCAGCGCCCCGAAGCGCCTGCGGAATATTCCGAGGCTGCGCAGCGCCGCGCCAGGCAGGTCCATGAAGCGATGACGCAGGCCGATATCGACGTCCTCATCACCAACATTGCCAGCGCGCTGCCGGGATCCACCACCGATCCCCTGACCATTCCGCAATTCCGCGATCGCCTGCAGCAGTACCGCGGCATCGATTCCAAAGTGCTGCGTCAGCACTTAAGCGAATTTCTCGCGCGCGTCGCGCCGGTGGCGGAGCAGCTCGGGGTAACGCTGACGCTGCATCCGGACGATCCGCCGCGTCCGCTGTTTGGCCTGCCGCGCATCGCCTCATCGGCGGAGGATTATCAGGCGCTGTTCGACGCGGTGCCATCCAAGGCCAACGGTATCTGCTTCTGCACCGGCTCGCTCGGCGTGCGCCCGGAGAACGATCTGCCCGCGATGGCCAAACGCTTCGCGCCGCGGATCGGCTTTGCCCATCTGCGGGCGACCAAGCGGGAAGCCGACGGCCTGTCGTTCTGCGAGTCCGATCATCTCGATGGCGACGTCGACATGATCGCGGTGTTGAAGGCTTTGCTGGCGGAGAACCGAACGCGCTCGCCGGAAAATCAGATCGTGTTCCGGCCCGATCACGGCCACCGCATGCTCGACGATCTCGCCGCGACCAAGCGCACCAATCCCGGCTACACCGCGATCGGCCGGCTGCGCGGCCTAGCCGAGTTGCGCGGTGCTATCCGCGCCATTGAACACGCCGGCTAGGGCGGGAAGTGCCCCGAGAGGGGCCCCATTCTACTTTGCATGGGGTTGTTTTCGCAATTTTGTGTCTGGGCCCTTACACCACTCTGGCTCAGGCCGATGTCCGTGCCGTCTTCGCCGCCTCGAAGGCCGCCAGCCGTGCGGCGAACTTTCCATTGGCAAGGCCGGCGCGCGCCAGGTTGGTCGGGGCGGGCAGCGTCTCGAAAAAATGACAGGCCACGCGATGGCCGGGTGCCGCCTCGCGCAGCTCCGGCTCCTCGGCCGAACAGCGCGCCTGCGCATGCGGGCAGCGGGTATGGAAGCGGCAGCCGCTCGGCGGCTTGAACGGGCTCGGCACGTCGCCCTGCAGCATCACGCGCTTGGTGCGGAGCGCGGGATCGGGCTTCGGGATCGCCGCGAGCAGCGCCTGGGTATACGGGTGCAACGGCCGATCGTAGAGCGACTTCTTGTCTGATATCTCGACCAGCTTGCCCAAATACATCACGGCGACGCGGTCGCTGATGTGCTTCACCACGGCAAGATCATGGGCGATGAACAGATAGGAGAGGCCAAAACGCTGCTGCAGATTCTGCAGGAGGTTGACGATCTGCGCCTGGATCGAGACGTCCAACGCCGATACCGGCTCGTCGCAGACGATCAAGTCGGGATTGGCGGCGAGTGCGCGGGCGATACCGATGCGCTGGCGTTGCCCGCCCGAGAACTGGTGCGGATAGCGCCTGGCATGTTCGGGCAGCAGGCCGACGATGTCCAGCAGCTCACGGCCGCGTGCCTCGCGCGATGCGTCATCGCCGATTTCGTGAACGCGCAGCGGCTCGGCCAGGATTTCGCCGACCGTCATGCGCGGATTGAGCGAGGCGTAGGGATCCTGGAAAATGATCTGCATATGCCGCCGCATCCGGCGCAGCGCATTCTTGTCGAGATCGGCGATTTCCTTGCCCTTGAAGCGTACCGAGCCGGCGGTCGGGTCCATCAAACGCAGGACCAGCCGTCCGGTGGTCGACTTGCCGCAGCCGGACTCGCCGACCAGCGCCAGCGTCTCGCCGCGGGCGATCTCGAAGCTGACATCTTCGACGGCGCGCACGAGCCCAATGGTCTTGCGGCGGATCAGCCCGCGGGTGACCGCAAAATGCTTGACCAGGCCGTCGACCTGCAAAACGGGGGCGTCGCTCACGATGTCACCTCGACCGGGGCTTTCCAGCAAGCGACCTGGTGACCGGGCGCGATGTCGCGCAGCGGCGGCGGATCAAGCCGGCAGCGCTGGTCCGCAAACGGGCAGCGCGGCGCAAAGCGGCAGCCCGCCGGCTGGTTGTTGGGGCTGGGCACCGTGCCCTCGATGGTGGCGAGCCGCTTGCGGTCGATATCGATGCGCGGAATCGAACCGAGCAGGCCAATGGTGTAAGGATGCTGCGGGTCGGCGAACAGGTCGTTCACGTCGGCGCTCTCGACGATTCGTCCCGCATACATCACCAGCACCTGGTCGGCGACCTCGGCGATGACGCCGAGATCGTGGGTGATGATCAGGATCGCCATGCCGAGCCGCCGCTGCAGGTCGCTCAACAGGTCAAGAATTTGCGCCTGGATGGTGACGTCGAGCGCCGTGGTCGGCTCGTCGGCGATCAGCAGCGCCGGCTCGCAGGAGAGCGCCATCGCGATCATGACGCGCTGCCGCATGCCGCCCGACATGTTGTGCGGAAAGTCGTCGATGCGCTGCGCCGCTGACGGAATCCGCACCAATTCGAGCATCTCGATCGCGCGCGCCCGCGCCGCGCGCGGCGACATCGCGGTATGGGCAAGGATTGCCTCGACAATTTGCTGTCCCACGGTGTGGACCGGATTGAGCGAGGTCATCGGTTCCTGAAAAATCATCGACATCTTGCCGCCGCGCAGCCTGCGCCGCTCGTCGGCTGTGAGCTTCAGCACGTCGCGATTGCCGAACAGCACCGCCTCGGCCTCGACCTTGCCCGGCGGGCTCGGCACCAGGCCCATCACCGAAAGCGAGGTCACGCTCTTGCCGCAGCCGGATTCGCCGACAAGGCCGATGGTGCGTCCGCGCGGAACGCTGAAGCTGATGCCGTCGACGGCGCGGAACAGCCCGCGGTCCGTCGCGAAGTGGGTTTTCAGGCCGCGAACCTCGAGAAGATTATCCATCAGAACGAGTAATCCAGACCCTTGTAGAAGGTGTTTTGATAGAGCATGTGCGGCCGCACGTCCTTCAGCTTCTTCGAACTGGTCGTATACATGGCGACGTTCATCACGGGCATCAGCAGATGCTCGTTCGTTACCTTCTCCTGCACGCGCGCGTAGTTGAGCGCACGCTCTGCGTCGGTGAGCGCGGCGCGGCCGGCGCGCAGCCACTCGTCGGTCTCGTCGTCTTTCCAGTTCATGCGGTTGGGCGTCGGGATGTTCTTGGAGTTGAAATAGATGTTCATCAACTCGCCTGCAGACAGATAGGGCACGGTGACGGTCCACAGCTCGAAGTCCTGCTTGCCCATCTCGGCAGGCGCGATCGTGGAGTCGAAACCGACGATCTTCCAGTCGATGCCGATCTTGCGCATGTAGCCTTGAATCGCCTCAGAAACGCGCGGGAAGTAGGTGACCTGCGGGAACAGCACACGGGGTGAGAGCTTCATGCCGTCCTTCTCGCGGATGCCGTCGGCGGCGACTTTCCAGCCGGCCTCGTCCAGAAGCTTCTTGGCGCGTTCGACGTCTTCCTTGATGACGTTTTTGGTCTTCTCGGCGAAATCGAGCGCCTTCGGATCGACGTAGGTGAATGCCGGCTCGGCATTGCCCAGCATGATGCCCTTGACGATCTCGGCGCGGTTGATCGCAATGTTCATGGCCTCGCGCACGCGCTTGTCGGCGACCATAGGGCGGGTGATCTTGTAACCGTAATACATGAGCTGGAAGTTGGGCTTGGCTTCCTGAACGGTCAGATTAGGCGCGGCCTTGACCTGCTCGATGAATTGCAGCGGGACCTGATGGGTGAGGTCGAACTGTCCGCCCATGATGGCGGCGACGCGGCTGGCGTCCTCCGGCACGATCTTGATGCTGAGTTTCTCGAACTTCACCGGGCCCTTGTTTTGGTACATTGAGGGGCCCCATTTGTAGGCGTCGTGGCGCTTCAGCACGATTTCCGTGCGCGGCTGCCAGCTCTCGAAACACCAGGGACCGGTGCCGTCGATTCCCTTGATGCCGTAATCCTTGCCGAGCGTCTCCACGCTCTCCTGATTGTGGATCGCATTGGTGTACATGGTGAGCTGCAGCAGCAGTTCGGAGTAGGGCTCGTTGAGCTCATATTCGACAGTATAGGGATCGGGCGCGCGCACTTCCTTGATGTCGCCGGCGCGCCAGGCATAGGGCGCTTTGGTTTCCGGATCCTTCAATCGCTTGAACGTGTAGACGACATCGGCGGCGGTGAACTTCTTGCCGCTGCAGAACGTCACGTCATCGCGCAGCTTGAAGACGTAGGTCTTGCCGTCCTCGCTGATCGTCCACGATTTCGCGAGGTAGGGGATCGTCGTCTTGCCGTCCCAGTCGAGCGCCACCAGCGTATCCTGGAACATGTTGACGATATCCGACGTCGGCGACCAGGTGGTGCGCTGGCCGTCGTAGTGCGGCGCATCCAGTGACTTCATCACCCGCAAGGTCTGCGCCTCGGCCGTCGAGCACATTCCGGCCACGCCCAGCAGCGCCACAGCGCCTGTCAAAATGCTGCGCATCGTGTTCCCTCCCTGTTATTTCTGCCGCGACACGTCCAAGCCCTTATAGAAAGTGTTCTGGTAGAGCATGTGCGGCCTGGCATCGGTGATCTTCTTGTTGGCCACCTGATACATGTTGATATTGAGCACCGGCATCCAGAGGTGCTCGCGCATCACCTTCTGCTGCACCAGCGCGTAGTATTTGGCCCGGTCGGTGTCCGTCAGCGCCGAGCGGCCATGCTTCAGCCATTCATCGGTCTCGGCGTCTTTCCAGTTCATCCGGTTGGGCGTCGGGATGTTCCTGGAATCGAAGTAGATGTTCATTAGATCGCCGGCCGACAGATAAGGCACCGTCACCGACCAGATTTCGTAGTCCTGCTCCGCCATCTTCGCGGATGCAATGGTCGAATCCCAGGGCTGCAGCTGCCACTGTATGCCGATGCGGCGCAGGTAGCCCTGGATCGCCTCGGCAATGCGCGGCGTGTTGCCGGCCTGGGTGTAGTAGACCTTCGGTTGCAGCTTGACGCCGTCCTTCTCGCGGACGCCATCGCTGCCGCTTTTCCAGCCGGCCTCATCGAGCAGCGCCTTGGCGCGCTCGATATCCTCTTTCACGATGCCCTTGGTGGTGGGGTCGTGATCGAGCGCGTCCGGATCGACAATGGTGAAGGCCGGTTCGGCGTTGCCGAGCAGCACGCCCTTGGCGATCTCGACGCGGTTGATGGCGATGCTCATCGCTTCGCGCACCCGTCGGTCTTCCACCATGGGCCGCGTCGTCTTGAAGCCGAAATAGAGCAATTGGAAATTCGGCTTCGCTTCCGTCACGTTCAGCATCGGTGCAGACTTGGCTTGGGCGATGAACTGCGGCGGGAATTGATTGGTGATGTCGAACTGCCCGGCCATCATTGCCGCCACGCGGCTGGACTCCTCGGGCATGATCTTGACGCTGAGCTTCTCGAACTTCACCGGCCCCTTGTTCTTGTACATCGAGGGGCCCCATCGATAGACGTCATGGCGCTTGAGCACAATTTCGGTGCGCGGCTGCCAGCTCTCAAAACACCAGGGGCCGGTGCCGTCGGCGCCCTTGATGCCGTAATCCTTGCCGAGTGCTTCCACGCTCTCCTTGTTGTGGATGACGTTGGTGAACATGGTGAGCTGCAGCAGCAGCTCGGAAAAGGGCTCTTTGAGATCGTACTCGACGGTGCAGGGATCGGTCGCGCGCAATTCCTTGATGTCGCCGGCCCGCCACGCGTAAGGGGCCTTGATCGCGGGATCCTTCAAGCGCTTGAAGCTGTAGACGACATCCTCGGCGGTAAACTTCTTGCCGCTGCAGAACGACACGTCGTCGCGCAGCTTGAACGTATAGGTCCGGCCGTCCTCGCTGATCGTCCATGATTTGGCGAGATAGGGGATCGGCGTGCGGCCGTCCCAGTCGAGCGCGACCAGCGTGTCCTGGAACATGTTGACGATGTCGGAGGTCGGGGTCCAGGTGGTGCGTTGCGCATCGTAATGCGGCGCGTCGATCCCTTTCATCAGGTGGAGCGTCTGGGCCGTCGCCGGGCCGGTGACGCATAGTGCCAAGGACATTCCCAGTGCGAACCTGATCATGTCTGCAGCCTCGGGTCGAGGACGTCGCGGAATGCGTCGCCCAGAAGGTTGGCGGCCAGCACGATCACGAAGATGGCACAGCTCGGGATCGTCGCGATATGCGGCGCCATGAACAGGAAGTCGCGGCCCTGCGCTGCCATCATGCCGAGCTCGGCGATCGGCGGCTGCGCGCCCATGCCGAGGAAGCCCAGCGCCGAGCCGGTCAGGATGATCTGGCCGAAGCGCAACGTCAGGAACACGAAGATCGTCGAAATGCAATTGAGCGTCAGGTAGCGCCAGATCAGTGCGCCGTCGGACACGCCCACGGCGCGGCCAGCTTCCATGAAATCCTGACCCATCACGCCCATCGCCGCGCCTCGCGCCTCCCGCGCGACAGCGGGTACGGTTGCAACGACGAGCGCAATAGCAACAGCCGAGAGCCCGGCGCCGAAGATAGCGGCCACTGCAAGCCCGATCAGGATTGCCGGGAAGGCCAGCATAATGTCGACCAGCCGCATGATCCAGCCGTCCAGCCGGCGATAATAGGTGGCGAGGATACCCATGATGCCGCCGATCAGGCCGCCGACGATCACTCCGACCAGCCCGAGTATCAACGTGTTGCGGGTTCCGAAGATCACGCGGCTTAGGACGTCGCGTCCGGTGTTGTCGGTGCCGAACCAATGCTCGGCGTCCGGCGGCCGCATCACCTTGGTCAGGTCGGTGAAGTAGGGATCGTAGGGCGCGATCCAGGGCGCGAACAACGCTGCGAACACGACTACCGCCAGCACCAGCCCGGCCATGGCAGCCGCCCGGTCGCTCGCGAGACGGCGCAGCACCCCGGCGCGGGCGAACGCGGCGGTTGCGCGCTCCTGTGCAAAGCCTTGTTCGAGAGCCTCGACGCTCATCTTCGTTGCACCCTCGGATCGAGATAGACGTAAAGCACGTCGACCAAGAGGTTGATCGTGAGAAACGCGATGGCGAGGATCATGATCGCGCCCTGCGCCGTCGGAAAATCGCTGGAGACGATGGCGCCGACGGCAAGCCGGCCGACGCCGGGCCATGAGAACATGGTTTCCGTGACCACGGCGCCGCCGAGCAGGAACGCCGCTTGCAGCCCGATCAGGGTGACGACGGGGATCATGGCGTTGCGCAGCGCGTGATGAATGATCACCACCCGCTCACGCAATCCCTTGGCGCGGGCCGTGCGGACGAAATCGGCGCCGAGCACTTCGAGCACGGCGGTGCGCGTCAGCCGCGCGATCGGGCCGATCAGCACCGCGCCGAGCGTCAGAGCGGGCAGGATCAGGCTCGGCAATCCGCCGTCCCATACCGGGCCGGCACGACCGGTGAAGGGCAACAGCGCCCATTTGAACCCAACGAACTGGATCAGGATCAGGCCGATAAAGAACACCGGCATCGACACGCCGGCGACCGAGCAGGCCATGATGATGCGATCGGTGAGGCGGCCGCGATGGACTGCCGCCAGCGTCCCGAGCGCGAGCCCGGCCGGCACGGCGATCAGCATCGCACCGAGCATCAGCTCGATCGTTGGTCCGATCGTCATCGCCAGTTCTTCGCTCACCATTCGGTTGGAAATGATGGAGCGGCCGAGATCGCCGCGCAGCACACGCAGGATGTATTCGAAGAATTGAACGGGGATCGATCTGTCGAGACCGAGTTCCTGTCGGATCGCGGCGATGGTCTCAGCCTTGGCATCGGGCCCCGCAATGATCATCGCGGGATCTGCCGGAACGACCTGCAACAGGCAAAAGCAGAGGAAGAGAACCCCGAGCAGAGCGGGGAACGAAATCAGCAGGCGATGGACAATCTGTTGTCCCATGCGACGCCAACGGACGGTTGGGCCAAAAGGAACTCACGCGCCCACGCCGACGCTATTGTCTCTCCCTTGGCAGCCGCACTTCGTCCGACGTGCGCGGCATTTGATTATCGGAGAATAGTGACATGCGTCCGACGCAGCGTCACGCTCAATCTGACAATTCGTTTCGGGCTGCGTCCTTTTGCGTCGGCGCGACGACTTCTTGCGATGCGAAAAATCCGTGTCACGGGATTTTCGCTGACGCGCCGGCCGTGCTTGGCACCGCGCCCATCTCGACGATGAGCGAAATCAGTGTGAATGCGTCCAGTGGTGAATAAACGGCGGTCACACGCGCTGGGATTCACAACGCGATCTACTGCACGACGTTTCCGATGTGCTTGCTGGACGCACGGCCAGATGAACGTTCGAACTCATGAGAGCCGTCCATCAGGTGCATTACCTCGATGCAATCGGCGTTCAGGCGGTCGTTGTCGACCAGCCGCCCCGCAAGCACCTTCGCCTGAGAGGGATCGTCGGACTGTACATCGACCCAGCGCTGGAGGCACTTGAAGCTGTGACCGTCGGAATTCAACAGGTCCTTGTAGAAGGAGACGCGGTAATTGCTCATCTTGGCACCTCCTGTCGTTCCGGCATCTAGGCGCTAGCTTATACTCTCAGCCGCGGACGTCGGCCAGCCGCTTGCCAGCCCGCGAAGTCGATTTAATCTAACGCGCTGTTCGAGATGCTGGCCATGCACCCTGTAGCTGTCCATCTAGTCAAAAGCTACCGGAAGGATCGAGGCGGCGACGGCGCTTGAACCGAGTGCCGGTTGACTCCTATCCCACGGCCGGCCCCGCCGGCGCGCAACGATTTGCCGCGGCGCGCTACCTGTCAGCGGCGGAATACATCGCGCCGAGGTCGCGAGCCCGCAATCTGCCTCGCCGGATCGACCACCGCTCGAGGCTGTTTTGCATCGCCTCGGCAAGCGCCGGATGCGCGCTTAATCGCTTTTCCGGCACGCACGCGATGATCGCATTTCGATCCTGGACGCCCTGTTCGTCGATGATCCACGCTGCCAGCCGGTCGCCGGCAAGCCGCGCGGCGATGCGATCGGGTACCGGGTCGATGTCGTTCGCGACCAACACGTTCATCACGATGCGGCCGCCGGGCGTCAACCGCGCGCGGATGGCATCGCAGGTCTCGACGTCGAATTCATCGTCAAAGCGAAAATCCGGACCTCCGACATCGATGGCGATCCCGTCGTAAAGCAGATCGTCGTCGAGAATGAACTTCCGGAAATCGGATGCGATCAGCGGCAATCCGTCCGGCAGCCCAAAATAGCGCTGGGCGATCACGAAGCTGATCGGATTGTTGTCGACGATCGTCAGCTCTTTTCCGAGACGCGCCAGTCTGGTCGCGAGATTCCCGCCGCCGCATCCCAGGACGCGGATGTTCGTCGCGCGATGCAAGAGCTCGTCCATGAGCCTGACATAGCTGAAAACGCTCTCGCCGTCGGGCGTGGCCTGACTCTGCCTGATGTCTTCCTCGAAATAGATCAGTGTTCCATCCGCGGTGCATTCGACGATCTCGATCGCGCCGTTCCTGCCCCGATAACGCCCCAGCAACCGCACCTGACATCACCATGCATCAAATAGGATGTATGAAACATCGCTTATCATGTAAGATGCCCGATGCCAATCGGGCGGGGTGAATGTTCCTCGGCACAGATGATGTGCTGCACCTCTGAATTGATGCTTGAGCCCGTAATTTAGACGGTATATCCGTAATCATCCGGAATCGGAGAACCCGTCCCATGATTACCGCCAATCAACTCAGGGCCGCGCGCGCACTCCTGAACATAGATCAGCGGCAGATGGCCGATCTCGCGGATCTTTCCGTGCCGACCATCCAACGCATGGAAGCCAGCGATGGCGTCATCCGCGCCAATGTCGATTCCCTCATGAAACTGGTTTCCGCGCTCGAGAGCGCCGGGATCGACTTGATCAATCCGGGCGCCGCGAGCGCGACCGGGGGGCGGGGCGTGCGCCTTCGCGAACATGTCACAAATCCGAAGATGAAGGTCAAGACCGTGCGCCAACCCAAGAAAGTACTGGAGCGGGCTCGATAGCGTTCCTCATGACGTAATGGTGCGCGTGTCCGCCTGTTCGACCAGCGCCAGCAGTCCTCGCAGCATGGCTACGGGGGTAGGCGGGCAGCCCGGAATGTGCAGGTCGACCGGGACGACTTCGGAGACGCCGCCGATGACCGCATAGCTGCCGGCAAAACATCCGCCGTCCCGCGCGCAATCTCCGACCGCGACGACCCATTTCGGGTTCGGCGTCGCGTGATAGGTGCGCTCCAGCGCCTCGCGCATGTTCTTCGTCACGGGCCCCGTCACCATCAGGACGTCGGCATGGCGCGGCGAGGCGACGAACCGCAGGCCGAACCGCTCCACGTCGTAATAGGCATTGTTGAGCGCGTGAATCTCCAACTCGCATCCGTTGCAGGATCCGGCATCGACCTCGCGTATCGAAAGGCTCCGGCCGAGCCGGCGCCGCGCGGTCTGGCCAACTGCGGTCGCAAGTTCCGCCACCGCGGCATCGGCCGCCGATGGTGCCGGTTCGGTGAGCGGTTGACGGAACACGCTTTCGAAAAGCAGCTTGCGCATCGCATCGTGTCCTTAGAGCGAGATGCCTTTTTCTCGAATAGTCATCTCGCTCCATCCTTTTTTGTTTGAGCATGATCCTCTCGGAAAACCGGTACCCACTTTTCCGGGATCATGCTTTAGAGATCGTGGCCCGAATAGGAGCAGTTGAACGACTTGTTGCAGAGCGGAAAGTCCGCGACGATGTTGTTCTCGATCACGGCTTCCAGCAGCGGCCATTGAAACCATGAGGGGTCGCGCATGTGGCATCGCTCGATCAGGCCGTTGCGCAAGCGCAGCCAGACCAGGATGTCGCCGCGGAATCCCTCCACGATCGCCATGCCCTCGCGCACCTCTCCTCCAAGCGGGACTTCCTTGCGTATCGCCCCCTGAGAAAGCCGGCTCAGTATCTGGTCGATCAGCGACAGGCTTTGCTCGACTTCGCGGATCCTGATCCAGACACGGGCGTTGACGTCGCCTTCGTTCAGGACGGGAACGTCGAAGCGCAGACTGTCATACGGCGGATAGGCTAGCGCGCGGCGCGCATCGAACGACCGGCCCGAGGCGCGGCCGACATAGCCGCCGGCGGCATATTGGCTCGCCAGTGAAGCTTTCAGCGTGCCGGTATCGACGGTGCGATCCTGCAGCGAAGCGGTGTTGTCGTAGAGTTCGACCAGCGCCGGAAAGCGCAGGCGGATATTGTCCAGCGCGGCCTGGATGGCTTCCACGCCGTCACTGCCGATATCACGGACCACGCCGCCGGGCACGATGACGTCGCGCATCAGGCGATGGCCGAAGGCCGCGCCGGCTGCGCGCAGTACGCTCTCGCGCAACACGCCGCAATGTGCATGCATCAGCGCAAAGGAAGCGTCGTTGCAGATCGCGCCGATGTCACCGAGATGGTTGGCGAGCCGCTCGAGTTCTGCGAGCAGCGCCCGCAGCAACACGGCGCGCTCCGGCACCCCGAGATCAAGTGCGGCTTCGGCGGCGCGCGAAAAAGCGTAGGCATAGGCGACGGTGCTGTCGCCCGAGGCGCGGCCGGCGAGCCGAACGCCGCGTTCGAGGCTCGCGCCGGTCATCAGGCCGTCGATGCCCTTGTGGACATATCCCAGCCGCTGCTCCAGCCGGACCACGGTCTCGCCGCTGGCGGTAAAGCGGAAATGTCCGGGCTCGATGATCCCGGCATGCACCGGGCCGACCGGAATCTGGTGCAGGCCGTCGCCTTCCGCGGCGAGAAAGCGATAGGGCGTCGCCTTCGGCAGCGCGTCGATGCGATCGCCCAACGGGAAGCGCACGCCCCAGCGATTGTGATCGAGCCAGGGCCGTGCATCTGATGAGTCCTCGGCGGACAATCCGAACAGATCGTGGATGGTGCGCTCCAGCCGCCGGGCCGGCGGGTGATGCCGGCCCACGGAAGGAAAGCGACGATTGGGGCAATCCAGGCTGATGACCGCGATACCAGCGGTTTGACCATCCATGATCGCCATGTGAACCGTTGCGGGATCGCCCCACAGGCCGAGCAGGCTCCAGCGTCCATGCGCCAGTTCGCTCGCCGCAAACGTCCAGACCGAAGCATCGACCACGACGCGCGGCCACGGGCCGTGTTGCCCGACCTTGCGGCCTTCCAGCGTCAGATCGATCAGCGATGGCATGTCAGTCCTGTCCTCTATCCAAGGAGTTGGGCCACGTGCTGGAACCAGACCACCAGCGGGGCGGGAAGATAAATCCCTGCGCCTAATACCAGTGCGAGATGCGCGAACATCGGAATGTAGGATGCGTCGGCAGGCGCCGTGCTGCCGCGCGGTTCGCCGAAGGCGACGCTGGTCAAGCGCAGCGTCAAGGCGCCGAAGGCCAATAGCAACCCGAACACCAGCAAGATCGCAAGCAATGGCTGCCTTGCAAAGGTCGAGCTCACGACCAGGAATTCACTCATGAAGATGCCGAGCGGCGGTAGTCCCGCGATTGCGACGACGCCTACCACCAGTCCCCAGCCGAGCGCCGGATGGGTCACGGTCAAGCCGCGGATCCGCGATATCCGCTGCGTGCCCTTGATTTGCGATATGTGTCCGACGGCATAGAAGATCGCCGACTTGGTCAGGCTATGCATCACCATGTGCAGAAGCCCGGCGAAATTGGCGAGCGGGCCGCCCATGCCG
Organism: Bradyrhizobium sp. AZCC 1578; assembly: GCF_036924675.1. Classification (NCBI taxonomy): domain Bacteria; kingdom Pseudomonadati; phylum Pseudomonadota; class Alphaproteobacteria; order Hyphomicrobiales; family Nitrobacteraceae; genus Bradyrhizobium; species Bradyrhizobium sp. AZCC 1578. The sequence continues at coordinate 1,780,597 of NZ_JAZHRZ010000001.1, read as the reverse complement.
AACGCAAACACGATGATGCCCATGTGTTCGATCGAGGAGTAGGCGAACAGGCGTTTGATATCGCGCCGCCGGTACAGCATGAACGCCGCGAAGATCAGCGAGACCAGGCCCATCGTCACCATCAGCGGACCGGGCGCGATCGACGCCGGGTTGGCGGCGAGCAGTATCTTGAAGCGCAGCAGCGCGTAGAGCGCGACGTTCAGGAGCAGGCCCGACAACACCGCCGATATCGGCGTCGGCCCCTCGGCATGCGCATCGGGCAGCCAGGCATGCAGCGGCGCGAGGCCGACCTTGGTGCCGTAGCCGAGAAACAGGAACACGAACGCGACGTTGAGCAGGGCCGCGTCGAAGTTCGCGGCGCGCTCGACCAGCAGCGTCCAGACCATGCCGTCCTGGCCTTCGCCCATGACCGGGCGCGCCGCCATGTAGACCAGGATGGTGCCGAACAAAGCGAGCGCAATTCCGACGCTGCCGAGGATGAAATACTTCCAGGCGGCTTCGAGCGCCGCATGGGTACGGTAGATGCCGACCATCAGCACCGTCGTCAGCGTCGCGAGTTCGACCGCCACCCACATCAGGCCGATATTGTTCGACACGAACGCGAGATTCATGCCGAACATCATGATCTGATACATGGCGTGGTAGAAGCGCAGGTAGGCCGGCGTCAGCCGTCCGGTTTCGAGTTCATGCGCGATATAGCTCGCGCTGAAGATGCTGGTGGTGAATCCGACGAAGGTGTTGAGCACGATGAAGACGATGTTCAGATCGTCGATCAGCACGTACGGTCCGGGGGAAGAACGTTCCATCACGAACAGGCAGAGCGCAGACAGGAAAGTCGCGAGGCTGGCCAGCACGTTCAGCCGCGCCGTCAGCCGGTAGCCGGGCAGCGCAGCCAGCAGCGCCGCCGAAGAGATCGGTATCAGCAGAACCGCTGTGACCGGGTCGAAGAAAGGCAAGGTCATCGGCGTTCGCCCCGGAAGTCGTCGAGCGCGGAGACATCGACCGAATCGAAGCGCTCGCGGATTCGGAACAGGAAGATGCCGACCACGATGAACGCGATCAGGATCGAGAAGGCGACGCTGATCTCGACCACCAGCGGCATTCCCTTGGCCCCGGTCGCCGCCAGCACCAGTCCGTTCTCGAGCGACATGAAGCCGACAACCTGGCTGACCGCGTTGCGGCGCGTCACCATGACCAGCAGCCCAAGCAGCACCACCGACAAGGCAAAGGCGAGATCCTCGCGCGCCAGCGGGTCGGCGTCGCTCGTCACCCGCAGCATCAGAACCAGCGAGAGCGCGACCAGGCCCATCCCGGCCAGCATGGTCGGGCCGATTCCGACGGCGGACTCGATGTCGCGGTGAATTCCGAGCTGCTTGACGATGCGGTGCAGCGCCACCGGAATGATGATCGCCTTGAACACCAAGGCGATGAACGCGGTGACGTAGAGATGGGGCGCATCCTGAATGAAGGCCTGCCAGGCGACCGAGAGCGACAGCACCAAAGCGTGGAGCGCGAAAACGTTGAGCAGCGAATAGAGACGGTCCTGATACAGCATCATCAGGCTGATCAGCACCAGTCCGCCGGCCAGCGTGTGCGAAACGTCGAAGGCGAGGCTGTGCATCTGCATCAGAAACTCCTCGAGACGAACAGGAGCAGGGTGCCGAGCAAGCCCAGCATGAGCGCCGCGCCGAGGAACTGCGGAACACGAAACACCCGCATCTTTGCGGTCGCGGTCTCGAACAGCGCGAGCAGGAAGCCGGCCAGCGCGAGCTTGACGATGTAGGCGCCGGTGCCGATCGTGTAGGACAGCGCTCCGCTGCCGTACAGCGCGATCTGCCAGGGGAAGAATACGCAGGCGATCAGCGAGACATAGAGCAGCAGTTTGAGGAACGCGCCGAGCTCGATCATCGCCAGATGGCGCCCTGAATATTCCAGGATCATCGCCTCGTGCACCATGGTGAGTTCGAGGTGCGTCGCCGGATTGTCGACTGGAATGCGCGCGTTCTCCGCGATCGCCACCATGAACAGTGCGACCAGCGCCATGCCGAGCGACACCCGCAAGCCCACGTAGGTCGACGCCAGGAAATGCGCGACCGTCGAAAGCTGGGTCGAGCCGGCGACGAGCGCGAGGCAAAACACGATCAGCAGCATCGCGGGCTCGGCAAGCGCGGCGATCATGACTTCGCGGCTCGAGCCGATGCCGCCAAAACTGGTGCCGACGTCCATTCCGGCGAGTGCCAGGAAGAAGCGCGCGCTCCCCAATAGCGCGACAATGGCGATCAGATCGGCGGTCCAGTTGAACAGCAGTCCGGTCGCGAAGGTCGGGACCAGCGCAGCGGCCACCCAGATCGCGGCGAAGGTGATGTAGGGCGTGACGCGGAACAGCCACGACGCGTTGTCAGCGAGCACCACCTCCTTGCGCATCAGCCGCAGCAGGTCGCGGTATGGCTGAAAGACGGAAGGGCCCTGGCGGCGTACCAGCCGGGCCTTGATCTTGCGCACATAGCCGGTCAAGAGCGGGGCGAGCAGCAGCACGAGCAGCATCTGCACACCTTGCACGATGATGTCGGAGATCACGACCATATCGCGAGCACCAGCAGCAATGTGACGAGGGTGGCAAAGACTAGGCTGAGATATCGCCGGATGGTCAGGAACTGCAGGCGGTTGAGCCGCGTGGACAAGAAGCCGACGGCATCCGCAATCGGCGCATACATTCCGCTCCAGACCAAGTCATGCAATTCGATCCTGAGCCGCGCCGGCCCGATATCTCCCGGCGGCGGCATTGTGACGTGATCGCGGGCGTGGAAGACCAGCGTGCCGAACACCCGGCGGATCGGTTGCGCAAAGCTGACGCCTGAATATTGCGCGGCGGGTGTCGCGTCGGAGAAACCGCATCCCCAGGCCGGCCCCCGTCGCAGCGCGCGCGAGGCGAAGCGGTGAATGAAATAGACCGCCAACGAGGCGGTTGCCGTGATGAACACCATCACCAGCAATCCATTGTACGAGCTGCGGCCCTCCGCGATCGGCACGATTGAAAGCCAGGGTTGACTGGCCTGCGCCGGCATGCGGCTGCCGACAATTTGGGTGGCGACGGGTGCAAGGGCGTCGATTGCCAGTCCCGGCAGGATTCCGGCCAATAGACAAAGCGCGGCGAGGATGAACATGGCCGCGAGCGAGAACCGATCGACCTCACCAGCGGTCTTTGCCGCCGGGCCGCGGGGGCGACCGAGAAAGGTCACGCCATAAGCCTTGACGAAACAGGCCGCCGCCAGCGCCGCCGCCAGCGCGAGCATCGCGCCGACCGCGGGCACCATGATCTTCAGCGCCCATTGCGCCAACTCCGGGCTTTGCAGCACCGCCTGGAAGATCAGCCATTCGGACACGAAGCCGTTGAACGGCGGAAGCGCCGAGATCGCAACGCAGCCGACGAGAACGACGAAGCTCGTGAACGGCATGCGGTGAATGAGGCCGCCCAGTTTGTCCATGTCGCGCTCGCCCGTCGCAGTCAGAACGGCGCCGGCGCCGAAGAACAGCAGGCTCTTGAAGAAGGAGTGGTTGAGCACGTGAAACAGGGCAGCCGTGAAGGCGAGCGCGGCGGCGAGCTTCATGCCATTGGCCTCGAACGCCATCGCCAGGCCGAGGCTGACGAAGACGATGCCGACATTTTCGATGGTGCTGTAGGCCAGGAGGCGCTTCAGATCCTTTTCCATCATGGCGTAAAGAATGCCCATGACGGCGGTGATGCTGCCGAGGAACAGCACGACCGCGCTGGCCGGCCATGTCGGCTGTCCCTGCAGATCGAACATGACGCGAATGAAGCCGTAGATCGCGACCTTGGTCATGACGCCGCTCATCAGCGCCGAAACATGGCTCGGGGCCGCGGGATGGGCGAGCGGCAGCCAGACATGCAGCGGCACCAGGCCGGCCTTCGAACCGGCGCCGAGCAGCATCAGGATCAGCACCAGGGTCGCCGCATAGGGCGTGTGCTGCGCGGCGCGAATGGCCGCGAATCCATAGTCTCCGGCAGGCCCTGCCAGCAGGCCGAACGCCAGCAGCAAGGCGAGCGTGCCGAAACTCGCCATCACGAGATAGACGTAGCCGGCTTTCGCGTTGCCCGGTTCGCGATGATGCGCCATCACCAGCGCCCAGGACGCCAGCGACATGAATTCCCAGCACAGCAAATAGGAAAATGCGTCGTCGGCCAGCACCACGAGATTCATGCCGGCCAGAAAGGCGGGAAAGAACGGCAGTACGCGATGCGGCGCGGGGTCATGATGGCCGTAACCGAGGCCATAGAGACTTGCCGATGCCCCGCCCAGATTGACGACGATGAGGAAGAACGACGCCAATGCGTCGAGACGAAAATGCGCGCCAAGCCATGGCAATCCGACCGGCAAAGTGAGGGTGGTGGCGTCCGTGGCGCCGCCGAGCAGGCTGCGTAACGCGCCGGTCAGTGCAATCGCGGATACCGCCAGTGTCGCGCCGTAGATGACGGCCGTGGCGGTCTTCGAGCGGCTCAGCGCGATCGCCAGCATGGCCAGCCCAAGCAACCCGGCGACACAGACCATTTGCAGAGCGACGGCCGACATTATTTGCGCGACCTCGCTCCGCTCGATGCCTTGTTTTCCGGTCGCGCGTTGGAATATCCGTAATCGGCCTTCAGCCGCACGCCGCGCCCGCCGTCGGCGCTGCTCGCCCCGGCATCGATCAATTCTATGCCGGCGCCCTCGAGCGCGGTGATCAGCTTCACCAGCGAATCGACATTGCCCCGAACCATGGTCTCACTTGCTTCCATGCGCTGGATGGTCGGCACCGAAAGCCCCGATAGTGCCGCGAGCCGACGCTGATCGATGCCGAGAAGCACCCTGGCAGCCCGCAATTGAGCCGCAGTGATCATCAGTCTGCCTCGCCGGCAAGGCTCGAGCCAATTATGGACGTCATTCCTGCATCCTAATTATTGATGTTCAGATGTCAATAAGTGATATCTCAGATATCTATTCTGAGGGGTGTGTTCGAGGACGAAGCCGCAGCGCGCCGCTTCTTGGCGGCGTGGGGCTGATCCGGGGTCCATGCTCGGCCCGTTAGGTCCCGCGTCTTCGGAGCAGCGCTACCGGACGATGCTTCGCATCGCCTGGGCTGTACCGCGTCCGGGACACGGAGGCTGATTCAAGGGAGAACCGTCAGGCGCTCAATCCTGCGCCGCCGGCTTGGTCGCGAACTGCGGAAACATCGCCGCGACGACGGGGCCGTCGGTGCGCCAGGAGTGGCAGCCGCCGATGAAGAATGGGCGCTTGCCGGAGTTCTGCTGGTTCTCCAGCGTGTCGCGGCCTTCCGGATTCTTGCCGTAGGACATGGTCTGATACAGCGTGGTCACGGCGGGGCCCAGCAGTTCCGCCAGATGCGTGCAGGTTTCCAGCCGGCTGATCTTGCGCCGCACCGTTTCGCGCCAGCCGGGGCCGATGCGCTCGCCGATCAGGCGCTGCAAGATCGGCTCGACCTCGAGACAGGTCGGATAGGGCGTGGCGCGCATCATCGCTTCTGCCTCGCGGATGGTCATGTCCTCGTCGATCGCCAGCCGCAGGCCAATATCGTGCACGGGATCACCCGGCTTCAGTTCGCCGCGGAAACGATCGGCGCGCTGGACGAAGGGTTTTGTGTCGCGCAGCCAGGCCTCGACTTCCCAGAGCCCGTCGTTCCGCAGAAAGCCTTCGCATTCGACCGATCGCGTGTGCATCAGGCGACGCGATGGCTTGCCGTTCTCCAGAGACATCATTCCGTATCCCGCTTCGACGCGTCGCTTCAGTCGAATTTCACGATCATCTTGCCGAGCGCCGATCGCGACTGCATGGTCTTGAACGCCTCGCGGAAATTCTCGAACGGCACGATCTTGCCGACCACGGGCTGCAATTTTCCCGACGCCAGCCAGTCGAACAATTGCGCTATCAGGCGGGTGTGCGTCTCCGGCTCGCGCTTCTGGATCTGGGCGAGGTCGACGCCGAGCAGCGCGCCGCCCTTGAGCAGCGGCAGGTTGAACGCCAGCGCTGGAATGGTGCCGGAGGCGAATCCGACGACGAGGTGCCGCCCGCGCCAGGCGATCGAGCGGAACGCCTGCAGCGATACTTCGCCGCCGACGGGATCGAAAATGACATCCGGGCCATGCCCGCCGGTCAGTCCCTTCAGCGTCTCCCGCCAATCCGCCTGGGTGTAGTCGATGGTCTGATCGGCGCCGTGACGAACCGCGAAGTCGCGCTTTTCCGGCGTTGAGGCCGCGGCAATCACCCGCGCGCCCATCAGTCTGCCGATCTGGACGGCGGCGATGCCGACGCCGCCGGCCGCGCCCAGCACCAGTAATATCTCGCCTTCGCGCAGCGACGCACGGGCATCCAGCGCGTAGAGCCCGGTTAGATAGTTGGCTTGAAACGACGCGCCAGCCTCGAACGGAACTTGCGGCGGCAGGTGCTGGAGCGCCGCAGACGGCACCGAGATATATTCGGCGAGCGCGCCGGAACGGGCCATGCCGATCACCGGCATGCCCGGCTTGAACGCGCCGATATTGTCGGCGACGGCATCAACCGTTCCGGCAAACTCCATTCCCGGCACGAACGGCAGCGGGTCCTTCGTCTGATAAAGGCCCTGCACCTTCAAGCCATCGACGAAGCCGACTGCCGCGGCGCCGATCCTGACGCGGACTTCGCCCGCGGCGAGGCCGGGCGTATCGATCTCCTTGATCGAGATACCGTCGATCGAATTGTAGTTCTCGACAACGACTGCCTTCATGCAAATTCTTTCATGCATTTTCTCTTCATGTCCCAAGACCTTGCGCCGGTGTCTTGAGGTGATGCGGATACTTGAGGTGAACTCTATTCGGCTGCTTCGGCCTGCCGGTCGATCGCCAGCGCGCCTTGCTTGATGAGTGGAATCAAGTCGCGGCCGATCGCTATCGTGTCGTGCGGATTCTCGAAACCGCGCAGCAGGAAGGAATGAATGCCGAGCCGGTAATATTCCAGCACTGCTGCCGCGATCTGCTCGGGTGTTCCAACCAGGCATGACGTATTGCCGGGCGCGCCGGTGGCACGCGCAATCCCCATCCATAGCCGCTCGTCATGGACGTCGCCACGCGCGGCGTAGCCGAGCAGGCGTTCGGCGGAATGATTGGTCGGCTGCGGCGCGGCACCGGTCTTGCGCTCGACATCCTCCAGCAGCGCGTTCGCCTTGTCCCACGCCGCGCCTTCGCTGTCCGCCATGATCGGCCGCAGCGACATGTTGAAGCCGACGCTGCGCCCAAAGGCGGCTGCTCGGCGGCGGAAATCCTGCAGCCGTTCCCGCGTTTCTTTCAGCGGCTCGCCGAAAATCGCGAACACGTCGCAATGTTTGGCGCCCATCTCCAGCGCGCCCTCCGACGAGCCGCCGAAAAACAGCGGAGGGAAGGGCTGCTGGTAGGGCTTGATATCGGAGAAACCGCCCTCGACGCGGTAGAACTCGCCCCTGTGATCGATCGGGCTGTCGCTGGTCCAGAGTTTTTGCATCACCTCCAGATATTCGCCGGCGCGGCGATAGCGGTCATTCTTGGGCAGGAAATCGCCTTCGCTCGCCTGATCCGCATCGCTGGTGCCGGCGATGATATGCAGCGCCATCCGGCCCTGCGTGAGCTGGTCGAAGGTTGCGACCTGCCGCGCGGCCAGCGCGGGGGCCACCGAGCCCGGCCGGTGTGCGATCAGGAACTTAATCCGCTCGGTGTGGTCGGCTGCATAGAGCGCAATCGCAAAGCCTTCGGCGGCGGAGGCGTAATAGCCGACAAGAACGGAATCATAGTTCCACTGCTCATGCAGCCGGGTGAAGTCGATCACCCATTGGCGGGAAATCTGTCCCTTGATCAGGTGAATCGCGACGCCCTCCTGCTGGGTGCCGATCATTCCGATGATTCTTGCGGGCATGGACGTTTCCCCGGTCGCTGATGTTTGACCGGAATGAAACGCGCAAGGCCAAGGGAAAGCAAGCGTTTAGGACCGTTCCGTTACGCGTCGTGTTCACGGCTGGCATCCGCTGCCGCCATCGCTTCACCATGCCGGCGTGACAGCGCCGAGGTAATGTTGCGCTCGGTCAGGTCCATCAGGCGATGCATCGCACGCCGCGCGCCGTCGGGATTGCGCGCCCAGATCTCGTCGAGGATGACGCGGTGATAGGGCAGGCTCTTGCGCGGCGCGCCCGGGTTCAGCGTCGAGAGATCGAACGACATCCGCAGCGCCGCCTCGACGGTGGCGCCGAAGGCGACCAGAAAGTCGTTGCCGGTCGCCGTCAGGATGCCGCGATGGAAGCGTAGATCAGGTTCGGAATAGGCGCGGCTGTCCATTCCAGCGGCATCCATCTCCCGGTAAGCCCGTTCGATCCGGGCGAGGTCGGCGTCCGAGCCGCGCTCGGCGCAGATCGCGCAAGCCTCAGGTTCGACGATCCGGCGCACCTGAGTGAGTTGGCGGGCGAACTCTTCCGTCGGACGCAGCGCCCATGTCCATTCCAGAAGCTCTGCATCCAGCATGTTCCAATTGATCCGCTCGCGGACATGGGTGCCGGCCTTCTGCCGCGCCGCAATCAAGCCCTTTGCCTTGAGGATGGACAGCGATTCCCGGATCGAGGTGCGGCTGACGCTGAATTGCGACGCGAGCTCGATCTCGCGCGGCAGCGTGCTTCCCTCCTGCCACGTGCCGGAGACGATGAGCTTGGCGATTTCCCGCGCGACGTGGGTGTTGGACTGACGGAGTTCGACGTCCCTGGGCAATCGTGGACCCTCAAGCTTTGAAACAATATTGTCTGCTTTATTGCGATGCGATGTCAATTCATACCGTAAAAATAGTGTACGCGAGAGAAGCCTCCTTTTGACAGTACATTTTATGTCGGTCATATTGTCCAAAAAGACCGTCAGGGAGGGTACCATGACCAAGAAGAATTCGAGCCATAAATCCGCGGGCTTCAACCGCCGAGCGCTGATTCAGGCCGGCGCCGCCACCCTCGGCGCGGCCGCATTTCCGCTGCCGGCCATTGCACAAACAAAACCGTTTGCCGGCGTCACGCTGCGCGGCGCGTCCTTTCAGCACCGCTTTTTCACGCTGCTGCAGAACTACATCCCGGAGTTCGAGGCGCAGACCGGCATGAAGGTTGATCTGCAACTCTCGGCGTTTCCAGTCTACAACCAGCAGGCCAATCTCGAATTGTCATCGGGCGGCTCGGCGTTCGATTTCGTCAACGTCACCTTCATCCTGGCCGCGCGCTGGGTGGCGGCCGGCTTGCTCGCCAATCTCGACGAATTCACCACTGATCCAAATCTGACGCCGGCGGAATGGAATCCGAAGGATTTCGTCGAGGGCGCGCAGGTGCCGTACCGCGACGCCAAGGGCGCCACCTACGGCTATTCCTGGGAAGGCGGGGCTATGGTGATGGGCCTGTCGCGCATGGACCTGATGGAGAAAAAGGGCCTCAAGGTTCCGAAGACCTTTGCCGAATTGCAGCAGGTCTGCGCCGAGATCAACGGCACCGAGAACGTCAACGGCATCGTCAGCTTCCAGCTCCATCACTGGTGCCTGCCGCCCTATATCCAGGGTTTTGGCGGCAACATCTTCCGCAAGCCGCCTGCCGACATCATGCCGACGCTGAACTCGCCGGAGGCGATCAAGGCCATTGAATATTACGCGAACCTTCTGAAGAACTACGCGCCGAAGGGCGTACTCACCTATACCGAGGATCAGGCGCGGCAATCCCACATGACCGGCCGCTCCAACATCTTCATTCATTCCAGCGCCTGGATTACGCCGATCCTGCTCTCGAACGACAGCAAGGTGAAAGACACCTCCCGCGTCGTCAGGATGCCCGCCGGGCCTGTGCACGACTACCCGGCCGCCAACAGCCAGGGTCTCGGCATTCCCAAGAACGCCAAGAACAAGAAAGCGGCGTGGGAATTCATCAAATGGGCGCTCAGCCCCGAAATCTCGATGCGGCTGGTCAAGGAGCACGGCCATTCCTCGGTCTGCCGCAGATCCGTGATCGAGAGCGAGGAATACCGCAAGCTGAACACGGTCAACGGCCAGGACCTCGGCGCGCTCTATCTCGAAGTGCTGGGGCTGCCGGCCAAGGGCGAGAACTACATGGCCTATCGCACGGTGAAGGAGTTCCCGATCGTTGGCGATGTCCTCAACAAGGCGTTCGAACAGGTGGCTACCGGGCAGCTCGCAGCCCAGGCTGCGATGAACGCAGCGCAGGAGCAGGCGGTCGCCAATCTCCGCCGCGCCGGGACCGCGCTTTGAGCGGAGAAGGACTGGTCGACGCCGAGCGCCGCCGCTTCAATCGCATCGCGCTGGCGCCGAGCCTGATCGTGTTGTTCGTGATCGCAGGCTTGCCTGCGATCTATCTTGTCGTGACCAGCCTGACGCCGTTCCAACTGGTCAATCCGGGATCGTCGACCGATTTCTCTTCGCCCTTGCGGAACTATCTCCTGCTCCCCGGCGATCCGCGCTTCGTCAATTCGCTATGGGTGCAGGCCAAGCTGTCGTTCTGGGGCGTGCTGTTGCAGGTCCTGCTCGGCATGCTGTTGGCACTATTGCTGCACACGCAGTCGCGCGTCGTGGAATTCGCCCGCACCCTGTTCCTGATTCCGATGGTGCTGCCGCCGATCGTCGTGGCGATCATCTGGAAGCTGATTTACACGCCCGACATCAGCCCGCTTTATTACGCTGCAGGCCTGCTTAACGTGACCATGCCGTCGCTGACTTCGAGCGTCGATTTCGCGCTGACCGCGATCATCATCGCCGACACATGGGAATGGATGCCCTTCACCTTCCTGATGGTATTGGCCGCGCTGCAGACCATTCCGGAGGAATTTTCCGAAGCCGCCCTGGTCGATGGCGCCAACCGGCTGCAGATCTTCTTCTACATCACGCTGCCCTTCATCACGCCGATCCTGGTCATATCGGGCATGTTTCGCCTGATCGACAGCGTCAAGGCATTTCCGCTGGTGTTCCTCCTGACCGGCGGCGGGCCGGGCAGCGTCACCGAGGTGACCAACTATTATGCCTATCTGCTCGCATTCGACTTCAACGAAATCGGCTATTCCAGTTCGGTCACGATCGTAATGCTGCTGCTCGTCGTCGCGGTCAGCCTCGGTGTGGTGTGGATGGGCCGCCGCCGCGAGGCCATGGCATGAGTGGAGGCAAGAGTGGCCCGGTCCGCCGTTCGGCCAGCCCGCGCCGGCTCGTTGCGATCGGCGTGACGCTCATCATGCTGCTGTCGCCGTTCCTCTGGCTCTTGCAGATGAGCTTCAAGTCCAACGACCTGATCCTGCAGTTTCCGCCGCCCTTGATCTTCACGCCGACGCTGCAAAATTATGCGTCGCTCTGGCAAGGCGCGTTCGCGGCCTCCTTTGTCAACAGCCTGATGAGCGCGTCATTCTCCACGGCGCTGGCGCTCGTTCTCGGGGTGCCCGCGGCCTACGCGTTGTCGCGATGGGCGGGGCGGGGAAAGCACGCGCTGAGCTTCGCCATCCTGGTAACGCGGATGGCGCCGCCGATCGCATTCACGATTCCGTTCTTTCTGTTCTATCGCTGGATCGGGCTGCTCGACACCGTCACCGGTCTGGTGCTGGTCTACACCAGTTTCAACCTGCCGCTGGTGATCTGGATGATGCAGCCGTTTTTTGAAACCGTACCGTCGTCGCTGGAAGAGGCGGCGCTGGTCGACGGCGCGTCGACCCGGGTCGTCTTCCTCCAGATCGTGCTGCCGATGGTCGCGCCCGGCATCGCCGCCACCGCGATCCTGTGCTTCCTCTACGCCTGGAACGACTTCTTCTTTGCGCTGATCCTGACGCGGACCAACGCGCGCACCGCGCCGGTCGCCGTGGTCAATTTCATGAACTACGAGGGATGGGAGTGGGGCAAGATCGCCGCGGGCGGCTCGCTGGTGATGGCGCCGGTCCTGATTTTCTCGCTCGCCGTGCGCCGCTATCTGGTGAGCGGGCTGACGGCGGGCGCCGTGAAAGGGTGAGAGCGATGCGGCTTCCGACCGGTGCTTCACGATTTGTATTCATCTTTGCCCATCCGGCCGGCCATGTCGGCGCGCCCCGCCACTACACGCCTTACTTCCAGGGCAATGGGCTGGACTGGCACATGGTGCCGCTCGACATCGCGCCGGAACATCTTTCTGAGACGATCCGCACGCTCGTCAAATCGCCGAGCGTCGCCGGCTTCAATCTCACGATGCCGCACAAGCCGGCTGCGTTCGAGCTGTGCGATGCGGTCGGGCCGGCCGCAGAGTTCGAAGGCGTCGTCAACACGATCCGGATCGAGGCCGGTGGACGGCTGGTCGGCGAATCCTTCGATGGCGGCGGTTTCCTGAATGCGGCGCGCGAGGAGGGGATATTCGATCCCGACCGCCGCTGCGTCGTGATCGGGGCGGGGGGAGCCGGCCGCGCGATCTGTCACGCGCTGGCTGCCGCAGGCGTGAGGCGGCTGCAAATCCTGAACGAAACGCCAGGCCCGGTCGAAATCCTCGCCCAAAAACTCCGCAGCCGCTTCGCCGATCTTGAGATCCGCCTAGACGAAAGATTCGATGACGCTGGCCTCTTGGTCAACGCCACCTCGCTTGGGCTTCGCGAGACGGACGCCCTGCCGATGAATCCCGCGAGGCTGCCGGATGATTGCGCCGTATTCGATATCATTGCCGCCCGCCGGACCGAGTTCATGCAAGCCTGCGCCGCGCGCGGCCTGAAGGTGGTCGATGGCGTCGCGATGATCAAACACCAGCTTCCCTTGCAGACTGCATTCTGGCGCGGCGAAGCGTGAATAAGGCCGAGCGGAAACCGAGTTCCCAATCAATCCGGGAGCATTCAGTGAATTGCTGCGCTCACAATTAAGGTAGGCGCAAAGGTAGGCGCAGGGTGGACCCAAGGCGCTCGCTGAAACCTCCCGCAAGGCGGAATCGGCCTTGCGTCCGCTTGTTCGGGCTGTAATGGATACGGCTGAACCATGTCCTCACCTATATCCAGAAGAAGAGATCGATGAGCCAACTGATTGTCCGTGCCGGCGAATTTACTTTCCAGGCCCGCTTCGAGGAGCAACTGGCGCCGAAGACGGTCGCCGCCTTTCGCAAGGCGATGCCGTTCGAGAGCCAGGCGATCCACGTCCGCTGGAGCGGCGAGGGTGTCTGGATGCCGCTTGGCGATCTCGATTTCGGCGTCTCCTACGAGAACCACACCAGCTATCCCGCGCCCGGCCAGATCATCCTTTATCCCGGCGGCATCAGCGAGACCGAAATCCTGCTGGCCTATGGCGGCGTGCACTTTGCGAGCAAGATGGGCCAGCTCGCCGGCAACCACTTCATCACCCTGACTTCGGGGCTCGAGAACCTGACCGCGTTCGGCAAGTCCGTGCTGTGGAAGGGCGCGCAGAAGATCCGCTTCGAGGAAGTCTGATCATGGCGGCGCCGGCTTATCCGCGCGACTTTCACGGCTACGGGCGCAATCCGCCCGATCCGAAGTGGCCGGGCAATGCGCGGGTTGCGGTGCAGTTCGTGGTCAATTTCGAGGAAGGCGGCGAGAACAATGTTCTCGACGGCGATCGCGCTTCCGAGGCTTTTTTGTCCGACGTGCTGGGTGCGCAGCCCTGGCCCGGACAGCGCCATGCCAACATCGAATCGATGTTCGAATATGGCTCGCGCGCCGGCTTCTGGCGGCTGTGGCGGGCTTTCACCGAGCGCAATTTGCCGGTCACCGTGTTCGGCGTTGCGAAGGCGTTGCAGCGAAATCCCGACGTGGTTGCTGCCATGAAGCAGGCCGGCTGGGACATCGCCAGCCACAGCCTGCGATGGATCGAGCACAAGGACATGTCGGAGAACGAGGAGCGCACCGAGATCGCAGCCGCAATCCGCGTCCACACCGAGGCGACCGGCGCCCGCCCGCTCGGCTGGTACACCGGGCGCTCCTCGATCAACACCTTAAGGCTGCTGATGGAGGCCGGCGGCCTGGTTTATCTCAGCGACTCCTATGCCGACGACCTGCCGTACTGGATCAAGTCGCGCGGCTCAAAGCCCCATCTGGTCATCCCCTATACGCTCGACGCCAACGACATGCGCTTTGTCAACGCGCAGGGCTTTGGCGGCGGCGATGAATTCTTCACCTACCTCAAGGACAGTTTTGACGTTCTTTATGCGGAAGGTGAGCGCGCGCCGAAGATGATGTCGGTCGGCCTGCATTGCCGGGTCGTCGGCCGCCCCGGCCGCGCGGCGGCGCTGATGCGGTTTCTCGACTACATCGGAAGCCACGAGCGCGTCTGGGTGCCGACGCGGCTGCAGATCGCGCAGCACTGGCACGCCAATCTGTCGCATCTTGCCGATAGCGCTTTCGATATCGGATAGGCCGGCACCGATGTTGAAGAAGCTTTCCGATCTAAACCATTGCAGCAAGGATGATTTCGTCGCGGCGCTCGCCAATATTTTCGAGCATTCGCCGTGGGTGGCCGAAGCGGCAGCCGTGCTGCGGCCGTTTGCAGGCATCGGCGCGCTGTTTGCGGCAATGACGGCTGCGGTCGACCGCGCGGCGGACGAAGCGCTGATGACGCTGATCCGGGCGCATCCCGACCTCGCCAACAAGACCCAGCGCGCCACGGGCCTCACCGCGGAATCCTCCGCTGAGCAGGACAGCGTCGGCCTCGATCGGCTGTCGGATGCCGAATATGAAGCCTTCCAGCGCGCCAACAGCGCCTATCGCGCCAAGTTCGGCTTTCCCTATATCGTTTGCGTCCGCCGCCATACCCGCGATTCCATTCTTCGCGATTTCAAGCGCCGTCTGCCGAACGACGCGAAAGCCGAGATGCGGACGTCGATTGCTGAAATTTGCCGGATTGCGGCGCTGCGCCTCGACCAGCTTGTGGCTTCCGGGGATCGGCTGCCGGTGCATGGCCGCCTGTCGACCCATGTGCTGGATACGCACTGCGGCAGGCCCGCGGCGGGGATATCGATCGAGCTCACCGAACTGTCCGATTTAGGGCAGAGTCGCGTCGTGACGCGCGCCGTGACCAACAGCGACGGCCGCACCGATCAGCCATTGATCGGCGGCCGGCCAGTGCCGCTCGGCCGCTATGAACTCATGTTCCGCGTCGGTGACTATTTTGCCGGCCGCAATGTGCCGACCTCCGATCCGCCGTTTCTCGATCGAATTCCCTTGCACTTCTCGGTGAGCGATCCCGAAGGCCATCTCCATGTGCCGCTGCTCGTGACGCCGTGGAGCTATGCGACCTACCGCGGGAGCTAGTGCCCACCCTACAGTTTACCTCACTAATGCGTCGCCGTTGCCGCCGCCGCTGCGGCATCCGCTTCCGCTGCAGACTTGCCGCCGACGCCGTTGAAGAATGCATTCAGCGTCACCGCGACCAGCGCGCTGAGCAGGATGCCGGACTCCAGCAGCGGGTGCAGGTCGTGCGGCAGGTTCTTGAAGAAATTCGGCGAGACCAGCGGGATCATGCCGAACCCGACCGAGATAGCCACCACGAACAGATTATGGCGGTTGTTCTTGAAATCGACCGCGGTAAGGATGCGCGCGCCGGTGGCCGCCACCATGCCGAACATCACGAGCCCGGCGCCGCCGAGCACCACCAGCGGCACCGCCTCGACCAGCGCCGCCATCTTTGGCACCAGCCCCAGCAGCAGCAGAATGCCGCCGCCGGCGATGGTCACCCAGCGCGAGCGCACCCCGGTGACGCCGACCAGCCCGACGTTCTGCGAGAACGACGTGTAGGGAAAGGTGTTGAACAGTCCACCCAGGAACGTGCCGACGCCATCGGCACGTAGCCCGCGGGTCAGCGCGTCGCGGTCGACGGTCTTGCCGGTGATTTCGGCAAGTGCCAGGAACATGCCGAGCGATTCGATCATCACCACAATCATCACGATGCACATGGTGATGATTGGGACGAGCTGAAATTTCGGCAGCCCGAAATGCAGCGGCAGCACGATCGCAGCCCATGGCGCCGCGGCAACTTTTTCGAAATGCATGACGCCGAGCAGGGCGGCGAGGATCGCGCCAGCGACGATGCCGAGCAGCACTGCGACATTGGCGACGAAACCGGAGCCCCATTTGATCAGGCCGAGGATGACGAGCAGCACGAACAATGCAATGCCGAGGCCTTGTAACTGGCCGTAGCCGGGATTGGGGAACGCGCCCGGCACGCCATCGACGATCTTGGTCAAGGTCGGCAGGCCGCCGCCGGCCCAGTTGATGCCGACCCGCATCAGCGAAATGCCGATCACCAGGATGATGGTCCCGGTGACGACGGGGGGAAACAGCGGCAACAGCCGGCTGATGAACGGCGCAGCAAGTGTGGCGAAAATTCCGGCTGCGATCACCGAGCCATAAATGCCGAGCAACCCGATGTCGGGCGCGGCGGCCATCGCCAGCATCGGGCTGACGGAAGCAAAGGTGACGCCCATCATGACCGGCAGTCGGATACCGACGCCGGGAAAGCCGATGCATTGCACCAGGGTGGCGATCCCGCAGGCGAACAGATCCGCGCTGATCAGGAAGGCAACGTCTTCCGGCGGCAGCTTCAGTGCTCGGCCGATGATCAGCGGCACGGCAACCGCGCCGGCATACATCACCAGCACGTGCTGCAGGCCGAGCGCCAGCAGGCGCGGCGTCGGCAGAACTTGGTCGACTGGATGGACTTCGCTGCTCATGTTCGGACTCCCCCTGATGCGGGCCGCTCGGCCCGTCTTAACCGATACAAGGCTCGTGCCAGAAGCTGTCCCCTAAAGCCTTGTCCCTAAAGCCTTGCTCTGTGGCACGAAGGTTGCTCAATATCCGAGCTTACCGGGCGATCGAAATCGCCGCAAATTCTCCACCTGAACGGGAGGCCCTTTGCATGCCGTTGATCAAGAACCGATACGGAAAGGGCCGCGTCCGGGTCATGCGTATTCATCGGGACGGTGATCGCCATGAGGTCAGCCAGCTCAGCATCAAGGCAATGATGGAAGGCGACTTTGCCCGTGCCTATACCCATGCCGACAATTCCACATCGGTGGCGACCGACACCATCAAGAACATCGTCAATGTCGTTGCACGCGAGAATGCTGGCCTTTGCACCGAGGAATTCTGCCAGGTGCTGGCGAAGCGATATCTCGACACCTATCCGCAGATTGCCTCGGTTGCCATCACCGCGCATGAGACCAAATGGCGCCGCCTGAGTTTTGGCGGCAAGCCGCATCCCCACAGCTTTGTGCTCGACAATAACGGCAGGCCGTTTGTCGAGGTCGCGGCCGCGCGGGGCGGGCCGTCGACACTGGAATCCGGCATCGACGGGTTCTCCTTCATGAAGTCGACGCAGTCCGGCTGGGAGAACTATCCGCGGGATCGCTACACCACGTTGCCGGAGACCGCCGACCGGATGTGCGCGACCAGCATGGTCGCGTCCTGGAAATGGTCGGGCAAGCCGTCGAACTATCCGGCGGCGAATGCGAAGATTACGGATACCGTGCTCGAAGTGTTCAGCACGACCTACAGCATGAGCGTTCAGGACAGCCTGTACCGGATGGGCGAGGCGGCGCTGGCGGCGGTGCCCGAGATCTCGGAAATCAGCATGGCCTGCCCCAACATGCACTTCATCCCGATGAACCTGTCGGCTTTCGGGTTGGATAACAATAACGACGTTTTCCTGCCGACCGACGAGCCCCATGGCCAGATTGAGTGCACAGTGGGAAGGGGGTAAAAGGCACCCCACAATGTCGGAAGGCTCCGCTCGCGGCGCGCTTCACTGGAACAGCATGAACGAGACACAGACGGCCAGTGGCGGGACGGCAGGATCCCGGCTCGGCGATGAAATCGTAAGCCGTATCAATCAGCTCGGAATGATTTCCGAGACGCCGCAGCATCTGGCGAGGATCTTCCTCTCGCCTGAGCATCGCACGGCAGCCGATCTCATTCTGTCTTGGATGCGGGATGCCGGCATGGAAGCGCATCTCGACGCCATCGGCAATGTCTGCGGCCGTTACGAGGGCGACCGCCCGGGACTGCCCTGCCTGATGCTGGGCTCGCACTACGATACCGTGCGCGATGCCGGCAAATGGGATGGGCCGCTCGGGGTCATCACCGCGATCGCCTGCGTCGCCGATCTGAACCGGCGCGGCGTGCGGCTGCCGTTCGCGGTCGAGATCGTCGGTTTCGCCGACGAGGAGGGCGTGCGGTTTGCCTCGACGCTGCTCGGCAGCCGGGCCGTCGCGGGAACCTTCGACGCAAGCGTGCTCGACGCGCGCGACCGTGACGGCGTCTCGATGCGCGGGGCCATGGTGCAATTCGGCCTCGACCCCGGCCAGATCGGTGCGGCGGCGCGCACCCGCCGCGAGCTGCATGCCTATGTCGAGCTGCACATCGAGCAGGGGCCGGTGCTGGAACAGCAAAACATTCCTGTCGGCGTGGTGACGGCGATCGCGGGCGCCACGCGGCTCGCCGCAAATCTCTCCGGCATGGCCGGCCATGCCGGGACGGTGCCGATGGCGCTGCGGCGCGACGCGCTGGCGGGCGCTGCCGAATGCATCGTCGCGGTCGAGCAATTCTGCAAGGCCGATGGCGCCGGTCTGGTCGGCACCGTCGGCGTCATCACCGCGCTGCCAGGCGCCACCAACGTCATTCCGGGGCAGGTCTCCTTCACGCTCGACATCCGCGCGCCGGCCGATCCGCACCGCAAGCACGCCGTCGCCGAGATCGTGCAGCAGATCGAGGCAATCGCAAAGCGCCGTGAACTGTCGCTGCAGATCGACGTCACCCATGAGAACGGCACCGTGCCCTGCGCGCCCTGGCTGAAAGCGCAGGTCGCGGAAGCAGTTGCTGCCGAAGGCTATGGCGTGTTCGAACTGCCGAGCGGGGCAGGGCATGACGGCATGGCAATGATCGATATATCAGATGTCGCCATGCTGTTCGTGCGCTGCCGCGGTGGCATCAGCCATAACCCGGCCGAGCATGTCGAACTTGCCGACGCAGATGCGGGGGCGCGCGTATTGCTGCGGCTGATCGAGAATTTCCAGCCGAGCGAACCTAGGACGGATTAACGCAGCGTAATCCGCCGCTCGCCTAAGTCGCCTTACGTTCTGAGCACCGCTGCCACGTCCATTTGTGACAAGCAGGTGACATCATAATTCATCTGACAGAAAGACGAATCGACGATGTCATGAGTAGCAACACGTGATAGTCGAAACCACGAGACCTCGTTGATCCAAGCCTATGCATCGTCATATTTCATTTTCATCACATCGCGAATACCGGTTTTATCAGGGTCCGTTTGCCTCCTGTGTCGCCAACGGTATTCAGGCCGTCAATTTTCTCGGTGATCGCTTCCTGAGAAGGTATCGCCCATCGGCCGGGATCGAGGAGCTGTACGCGCACTCGGTCAACAGTGCCTTTTCTCCGACGGAGGACTTTCTGGTCACGGGGGCGCCGCACGCATCCGCCTATTATCCCCGGGACTTTGCCTGGTTTTATCCAGACGTACTCGATCCCGAGACCATCCTGGATTCCGAGGATGCCGTCCGCAGGGTTCGCTTGCTGGACAAAAGCGTCCGGCTGATGTTGGAGGCCGTTCGCTCCGATGTCGTCACGACGACCATCGTTCCCGCAGGCAACGATCGTTACATCGGCGTCAATTACTTCTCGCTGCCGTCGGATACGCTGCTGGGCATTCTCGCGGGTCTGGAGCAGATTATGCGCGCGGACCAAAGGACATCTTCGTATTTGGCGATGGCGCAAGGCGCGCATGCCGGCCGCTTGTTGCTTGGCGAGTATCGGAAGGACCTGGAGAAAGCGATATTTCAACTTGCCGGCTCGTTGCAGCCGTTCGACGACAACGGCCTCACAGCTTTGCTGTGCGACGTAACGGCACCCCGTTCCGCGGCGACGGATACCCGGGCCGAGCGCCGGCGGTTCGTCACCAATGCATGCGTCTACGCGACCTTTGTGCGCGGAATACGGTTGGGGGTGATCGACCAGATCGAGCTGGAAGGGCTGCTCGGACGCACGCTTTCACAATATAAAAAGCAGTTGCTCGGGCTGTTCGGCAAGCATGGCTATATCACGCATTCCCTGGATTCCCCGAGCGAACCGGGGGCGTCTTCCGTTGCCCTGGACTTCGTCAATGTGCACCAGGGATTTTGGGATCTGAGCGAGGTAAGCGAACGCGCGCTATTCGCAGCCACGACGGATCTGATCCTTGGCGAACCGCGGTTTCGAATCCCGGATACATCACACTTCCTGGTGTCCACGGATAACCCGCAGAACAAGGTGATCCACAAGATTGCGGCTCCGGCCTACCAGGGGCGTTCCTGCTGGCCGACGTTTAACGTCGAATTCGCCGATCGCATGCTGGAGTACGATGAATTTTCCGGCACCGACAAGTACCGGTCCTGCGCCCGCGATATATTGAGGGACATCCGTCGCGCGACCGAAACGCACGGCGGCTATCAGGAGCTTCTATCCGAAGAAGGTCAGAAATATCGCACATGGGCCTATCAGAGCGCAGTCGCTCACTCCTGGTTTCCGCGTTTTCTGACGGTCTGGAGCAGAGCATTCGGGACGCCGCTGCTGAGCTGGAATTCGCAATCTCTTGAGGTGGCCTCTGCATAGCGAGGCGATGCCCGGCGCCAGGACAGACAAGTTGTCGTTCAGCACGCGCAATTGCGGTTTGCTTAGATAGTGAGCAGATGCCCGTCCAGAATGCGTTGGACGGAAAGCGCACCGCCTCAGCATCGACAATCAACGAATTGAAACAACGATCAATTTTGTCGCTGTCGGCCACCGGTCGCCATTGTACACAATGGCACGCGCCTTGCTTGATTTCTCCCGAGGGGTTCTCTCGTTCGGGGCGCGTACGTCATGGCGAACTCAAGTAAGCTCGCAGCGGATCCGGAGCCGATCGAGCTCGACTGGGCAGCGACCGCGCTTCTCATCATCGACATGCAGCGCGATTTTCTCGAGCCCGGCGGCTTCGGCGAAACGCTCGGCAACGACGTCAGCCAGCTCGCGCGCGCGGTGAAGCCGATCGCCGCCGTGCTGGAAGCGGCGCGCGCGGCCGGCATGCTGGTCATTCACACCCGCGAGGGCCATCTGCCCGACCTTTCCGACGCGCCGCTGGCCAAGGTCGAGCGCGGCGCGCCGTCCTTGCGCATCGGCGATCCCGGCCCGATGGGACGCATTCTCATTCGCGGCGAACCCGGCCACGACATCATTCCCGAACTCTATCCGCTCGACAGCGAAATCGTGATCGACAAGCCGGGCAAGGGCGCCTTCTACGCCACCGAGCTCGGTGACGTCTTGCAGCGCTACGGCATCGAGAACCTTTTGGTATGCGGCGTCACCACTGAGGTCTGCGTCAACACCACGGTGCGCGAAGCCAACGACCGTGGCTATCGCTGCGTGGTGCTGGCAGATGGCTGCGCCTCCTATTTTCCCGAATTCCACGAGATGGGCCTGAAGATGATCAAGGCGCAGGGCGGCATCTTCGGCTGGGTCTCGGATTCAGCTGCGGTGCTGGACGCACTTTCACCGGAGATTCCAACAACGGCAGCAGCAGGGGGATTGCGATGAGCACGAGCGCAACGGGGACATCAGGTACATCCACTTTCAAGCCGGCGCTGTGGACGCCGGGCGACTGGAACGCGCTGTTCGGCTTCGGCACCAACATCCTCGTCAACATGCTGGTGCTGACCGGCTTGCTGCGCTTCGTGCTGAAGATGCCGGACAATATCGTGTTCGGCCGCATCCTGCCGGCGCTCGGCCTCATGATGTGCCTCTCGACGTTCTATTACGCATATCTCGCCTACAAACTGGCGCAGAAGACCGGCCGCAACGACGTCTGCGCGCTGCCCTCCGGCGTCAGCGTACCGCACATGTTCATCGTCACCTTCGTAATCATGCTGCCGATCACGCTCAAGACCGGCGACCCCGTGAAGGGCTGGTCGGCCGGCCTGGTCTGGGTGTTCTTCCAGAGTTTTATCCTGATGATCGGCGGTTTCATCGCGCCCTACATCCGGAAAATCACCCCGCGCGCGGCGCTGCTCGGCACGCTCGCCGGCGTCTCGGTCACCTTCATCTCGATGCGCCCGGCGCTGGAAATGTACATGACGCCGCAGATCGGCCTGATCTGCTTCGCCATCATCCTGGTGAGCTGGTTCGGTGGCGTGAAATATCCGAAGGGGATTCCGGCAGGCCTTGTCGCCATTGCCGCCGGCATGCTGATCGCGTGGGGCTCGAACCTGTTCGGCCTCGGGCTCGGCGGGTTGAGCCTGAAGGGCCTCAGTGATGCCTTTGCCAATTTCGGCTTCTCGGTACCGCTGCCGGCCTTCGGCCACGTCTTCTCCGGCTTCGAATTCCTCGGCATCATCCTGGTGACCGCGATCCCGTTCGGCATCTACGACCTCGTCGAAGCCATGGACAATGTCGAAAGCGCGGAAGCCGCCGGCGACGAATATCCGACCACGCGGGTGCTGACTGCCGACGGCGCCGTCAGCCTGATCGGTTGCCTGATGGGTAATCCCTTCATCAACGCTGTTTATATCGGCCATCCCGGCTGGAAAGCGATGGGCGGGCGGATCGGCTATTCGGCCGCGACCGGCGTCATGGTGGTGCTGCTGTCGTGGTTCGGCATCATCTCGGTATTGCTGGCGCTGGTGCCCGTGGTCGCGATCTCGCCGATCCTGCTCTATATCGGTATGCTGATCGGCGCGCAGGCGTTCCAGACCACGCCGCTCAAGCACGCTCCCGCGATCGTGCTCGCCTTCACACCTCATCTCGCCGCCTGGGCAAAACTGCAGATCGACACCATGCTGGGCTCGACGATCGCTGCCGCGCAAACCGTCGGCGGTCTCGCGGCCGACAAGGTCGATGCGGTTAAGACGGCCGCCATCGGCGCGCTGCCCCAACAGGGCGTGCTCTATCGTGGGCTGGAAGTGATGGGCGGCGGCTCGATCCTCACCGGCCTCGTGCTGGGCGCAATTGGCGTGTTCGTGATCGAACGCGACTTCATGAAAGCGTCAGCCTTTGCGCTGGCTGGCGCGATCATGACCTATTTCGGCTTCATGCACGGCGAAGCCGTCGGCATCGGCGGCGGTCTCGGTGTCACGCCGGGCGTGGCGCTGGCCTATGCCGTGATGGCGGCGGGACTGTTTGCGCTGGCGAAGACGAGTCCGAGCGTGGATTACAGCGCACATCCGGAGCTACCTGCGGCAGCGCCCGCGGAGTAATCGGCCGTCGCGTCCGGGACGCGAGCACTCCGACTTACCCCTTAACGAACACCAGCATCGTGCCGTTGCCCTCTGCCGGCGGCACCACAACGCCATCAGCACTCTTCACGCCGACAGCGCCGAGCGCCTGTTCCGCCGCCGCGAGATCGGCCGCGATCACCAGCCCCGCGCCGCCGCGCTCGGGCAGCCCCGTCAGCGGAACGCCAGGGTAGCGTGTGCCGAGCTGGGTCTTTGTCAGGAATATGAAGTCGGCGCGGTCGCCGCCTGAGGGGACCGCAATGACGCCGTCTGGTTCGACCAGTGCCTCACGATCGATCATGCTCGCAAGTTGCGCGGCGTCATCCGCCGGCTCCGGCGTGACGATCAGCACCTGCTTCAGGCGCTTGGCGCCATTGGCGTGCTTCATCAATTCGGGAATCCAAACCGTCTCGCGCGTCTTGTGCTGGCAGGCAAACATGCGCACGCCGCCCGGCGCTTCCGCCGTCGGCCATTGGAAGATGCGAAACTTGGCCGCGGATACCGTGCCATCCGGCATCGTCACGGGACGTTCGAAATCGGTCGGTCCAATCGGCGGATAGCCGCGCGCGCGAATTTCTTCCGCGCCTTCGGCGGAATCCACCGCCGTGAACGCGATGCGCTCGATGCCTTCGCCGTTCTTTTCCAGATATGTCCGCGCCGGAGCATTATGTTCTGTCGGCGTCAGCACGCCGAGCAATTCCATATAGTCGGGGTCGAACATGATGGTGTAGTTGCCCGATCCCATATGTGCGCTGTGGGTGCCGCGCGGCGACACGGTGAAGCCGAGCCGCTTGTAGTTTTCGGCGGCTTTGTCGAGATCTTTCACCATGACCACGGCGTGATCGATTCCGATGATGTTTTTGAGTGCCACTCTTTTGTTCCCTGAGGCTCGTTAGCGGTCTAAGCTAATCAGAACGATCAGTAGCCTGCAAGAAAGGATCATGATGAACACGAGCAACGTCCGCTGGCCCGATTCATTGTGGGCGGCCGTGACGCCATCGGGGCCTGATTTGCCGGAACTGATCGGCTCGCAGCAGGCCGATGTGATCGTGATCGGCGGAGGCTTCACCGGACTTTCCACCGCGCTGCATCTGCGCGAAGCGGGCGTCGATGTCGCGATTGTCGAAGCCGCGGAGCCGGGCTGGGGTGCATCGGGCCGCAACAATGGCCAGGTGATCCCGACGCTGTCGCGGCCCGATCCGGAAGATATCATCGCCAGGCACGGTGCGGCCGGCGAACGTTTCGTCGGCATGTTGCGCGACAGCGCTTCTCATCTCTTCGACGTGACAAGGCGCTACAGGATCGACGCCGAGGGGGAACAGGCCGGCTGGGTTCAGCCCGTGCATTCGCCCGGCCGCATCAAGATCGCGGAACGGCGGGTGCGGCAGTGGTTGAAGTTCGGCGCGCCCGTTGAGTTGCTGTCGCGCGAGCAGACACGCGAAATGCTCGGCTCCGATGCATGGTTCGGTGGCTTCTGGAACAAAACCGGCGGCCACATCAATCCGCTGGCGCTGGCCCGTGGCCTCGCGCGCACCGTGCTCGGCCTCGGCGCGCACATTTACGCGCGCTCGCCGGCGGAAAGTTTTGAACGCCGGGGCGGCCGCTGGGTCGTCAAAACCGAGAAGGGCGAGATTTCCGGCCGCGCGCTAGTCGTGGCGAGCAATGCCTATAGCGGCGAGTTCTCCAGATCGCTGGTGCCTGAGATTACGCGCGAGGTGATGCCGGTGCTGTCGTGGCAGATGGCGACGCAGCCGTTGTCGGACAACGTCCGAAAGATCATCATTCCCGGCCGGCAGGCGATGTCGGATACCCATGGCGAACTCTATTTCGCGCGCTACGACGCGCGAAACCGCCTGGTCACCGGCGGCGCGGTGATTGGCCCCGGCAACAAGGTGGAGCGGATCAAGGCGCGCGTCACCGAACGCCTGCAGCGGCTGTGGCCGCAGATCGCCGAGGTCTCGTTCGATTATGTCTGGAACGGTTATGTCGGCATGACCACGGATTTCCTGCCGCGCATTCACAAGCTCGGGCCCAATGCGTTCGGCTGGACCGGTTGCAACGGCCGCGCCGTGGCGCTGACGATTCCGCTTGGCAACGAGCTCGCAAAGGCCGTCCGCGGCGTGCCGGAGAACGAACTGGCACTTCCGTTCACCGAGCCAGTGCCGATCGTCGCCCACGGCATTTTGCGAAAACTGGCGCCGCTGATGCTGCTGGTCTACCGCCGGCGAGATGCCAGGGAGATGGCGTGATCTTCTCCCTCTCCCCCGCGAAAGGGCGGGAGGGAGCAACTACACCGCCGCCGTCGCGTGCTCCCGCGCAAACTCCCCGCCGGGGATCGAGTCGAGCAGCGCGCGCGCATACGGATGCTGCGGATTTCCGAACACCTCCGCCGCGTGTCCGTGCTCCACCACCTCACCATCCTTCATCACCGCGACGAGGTCGCAGATTTGCGCCGCCACGCGCAAATCATGCGTAATGAAGACGATCGAAAGCCCGAGCCGCGCCCGCAATTCGGCGAGCAGCGTTAACACCTGCGCCTGCACGGAAACGTCTAGCGCCGACACCGGCTCGTCCGCCACCAGCACGTCCGGCTTCAGCGCCAGCGCCCGCGCAAGTCCAATACGCTGGCGCTGGCCGCCGGAGAATTCGTGCGGGTAGCGGTCGCCGGCGGAAGGATCCAGCCCGACCAAACAACGTGCTTACTGGCCGATCAATCTGCGCATTTTGTCCTGTCAGAAAGCAAATCAGGGCTCGCCCCGGTAGGGGCAAAGACCCGAGGGCAGGGTCAGATTGTCCGGAAGGGGGGCCCGGGGTGCGCTGATTCCCCATAAAAATAGGGCTCCGGACGGTTTCCGATGCCAAAAACCCCGGAAAAATTGGACGAATCACTGCAACTCGACTAGCGAGATAGTTGTGCAGAATGTCGGAAACCCTGTTTTTTAGGCGGTTTCCGACATATCGTCGCCTGTGCCAGAATCAATGGAGCAACCATGGCCACCCAAATGTCTAAGTCGCAGCTCATCGAGAAGATCGCGACCACCACCGAAGTTTCGAAGAAAGAGGTCAAGAACGTGATGGACACGCTCGTTGACGTCGGCCACAAGGAGCTGAAGAAGAACGGAGTGTTCCTCGTTCCCGGCTTCGCGAAATTCGTCGTGGTGAAGAAGCCGGCGACCAAGGCTCGGAAGGGCACCAACCCCTTCACGGGCGAGGAAATGATGTTCAAGGCCAAGCCGGCTCGCAAGATCGTCCGGGCCCGCCCGGTCAAGGCCGCCAAGGACGCGGTTTAAGAAAAAGCGAAAAGGCCCCTGGCGACGGGGGCCTTTTTGTTTTGTTTACCTCGCCCCGCTCTTGCGGGGAGAGGTCGCCGCGCTTACGCGGCGGGTGAGGGGCGCGCTCTCCGCGTACTCCGATCTTTCGAATTTGCCGAAACAGCCCCTCACCCCAACCCTCTCCCCGCAAGAGCGGGGCGAGGGAGAAGATGCAGCAGCGCAGCTCGCTCTTACACCACCGGCGACCGCCCGCCATCGACATTGATGGCGGTGCCGGTGATGAACGAGCCCTGATCGGAAGCGAGGAAACAGGCCAAATTGGCGAATTCCTCCGCTGTGCCGATGCGCCCCAAAGGCGTGCCCTTGGCGAGATTCTTGGCAAACACCTCGAAATCCATTTCGGGTGCCTGCGCGGCGTGGCGCTTGACCCATTGATCGCTCATGATCAGGCCGACCAGCATGGCGTTCACCAGGATGTTGTGCTCGCCGCCTTCGCTCGCCATCACCTTGGTCAGCGCCATGCCGGCCGCCCGTGAGACCGAGGTCGGCGCCGAGGAGGCCGCCGGCGCCTTGGCGTAGGTGTTGAGCACGTTGATGATGCGGCCCCATTTGCGCGCCTTCATGCCCGGCCAGACCAGCCGGCTGAAGCGGATCGCAGCGAATAGTTTGAGATCGAGGTCTTCCTGCCAGGCCTCGTCGGAGATGTTCTCGAACGCCATTGTCCGCGCGGTGCCTGCATTGTTGATGAGGATGTCGACCGGGCCGAGGTCGGCGACAATCCTTTCATGCGCATTGCCGATGTCTTCCGCCTTCGAGACGTCGCAGACGTAATCGCGGACCTCCAGTCCGTCCTTCGCAAGCAGCTTTCGCGCCGCCGTCAGGTCGGCTGCGCCGCGCGCGAGGATCGCCACTTTGGCGCCGGAGGCGGCAAAATCGCCGCGCGACGGCGAGGCCAATGCCCTTGCTGCCGCCGGTGACGACGGCGACTCTGTCCTTCATCGTGACTTGCATGTGGTTCTGCCTGTGCGTTGAGCTGGAACGGGTCGAGTGAACCACATTGTTGCCGTGCCTCATCGCAGCGTCAACGCGCGCTCTTGCGCGATGACGAACGCGTGAGGGGCGGAAATACCATGCGGGTTGGCCGGCACTTTCGAAAAGGATTTTCCCCGTTTGCCGCCACCGGGAACGGCAATGTTGCTATTTTCGAGCGCGCCTTGTGGGGTTCGGCGGCCGCGCCAAGATCAAGCAGAACAACAATGGAGTCCAGGAGACCACCATGGGCCTGCAGCAAGCAAAACTCGAATCGCTTCCCTTCGTCACCGCCGAGCTGAACTATCTCGCGCCGACGCCGGGAAAGCCCCGCACCTACGCCTTCGATCCGCCGCCGGGCGAAGCCAAATCCACCGCGCTGCCCGAACCGCACAACGTTCCGATCTTCGACGCGCGCCTGATCGCGGCAACCCTTTCGCTCGACCGCGAAGGTTTTGCGCTGGTCCGCCATCCCACCATCGTCAGGAATTTCTACGACGATAAGGAAGTGAGGGACGTCTACTATCCCGCCGTGGAAGCCTTCCTGAAGGCGACGCTCAAGGCCGACCGCGTCTTCATCTTCGACCACACCGTACGCAAGCGCGTGGAGGGCGCCGCCGATATCAGGGGGGCTGGCCCACGCCAGCCGGCCACACGCGTCCATGTCGACCAGACCGACAAATCAGGCGCCAACCGCGTGCGCGAACATCTGCCGGATGAGGCCGACGAGCTTCTGAGGGGACGGGTGCAGGTCATCAACGTCTGGCGGCCGATCCGGGGTCCGTTGCGCGATACGCCGCTTGCGATGTGCGACGGCCAGTCGGTGGAGCCGGGCGATCTTGTCGCTTCCGACCTGATCTATCCGAACCGCAGCGGCGAAACCTATTCGGTCAAATACAATCCGAATCATCGCTGGTACTACATTCCGGAAATGCGGACCGACGAGGCGTTGCTGTTGAAGTGCTACGATTCCGCAACCGATGGCCGCACGCGGTTCGGGCCGCATACCGCCTTCATCGATCCGACCACGCCGGCCGATGCGCCGCCACGCGAGAGCATCGAACTGCGAACGCTGGTGTTCCACAGGACCTGATCGCTGCGAGCAGCGGATTCGCGTTCTCAACATATTGGTGCTACCTCGCCCCGAACCGGTTTTGGGGCGAGACGGCTCATGGACGACGGCAAGGCCGACGGTGCGGATGTCAATTTCCGCGCCCTGATTTTTGCGCTGCTGGCGCTGGCCTGCGGTCACATGTTGTCGACGCTGCTGCGAACCATTCCGGCCGTCAGCCTCGACGTGATGGCGGCCGATTTCAAAACGCCCTCGCAGACGCTGGCCAGCCTGACCTCGATCTATCATTTTGCCTTTGCCGCTTCGCAGATTCCGGTCGGCGCAGCGATGGATCGGTTTGGCGTGCGGCCGGTGTCGCTCGGTCTGCTGGCGGGAACCATCGTCGGCGCGCTGGCGTCGGGTCTGGCCACCGGGCCGGAGGGCTTTCTGTTCGGCCAATTTCTGCTCGGGGTCGCCACCTCGGGCATGCTGATGTGCCCGATGACGCTGGCGGCGAAGCAGATGTCGGCGGCACGCTTCGGCCTTTGGTCCGGCATCATTCTCTCGATCGGCAATATCGGCATGCTGCTGTCGTCGAGCCCGCTGGCCTTCGTCGTCGAACATTTTGGCTGGCGCGCGGGGTTTTGGATCTCTGCCGGTTTCGGCGCTGCCGTTGCGCTGGCTGTATTTCTGCTGGTTCCGAAACAGCCGGCCGCGCATGCCGATCCGTCCTCGCCGCTGTCGCAGATGGCCGATGTCCTGCGCATCGGCCTGTCGCGACCACTGCGCGGCCTGATCGCGCTGGCGCTGGTTTCGCTCGCGGCCTCGCTGGTGATGCGGGGCTTGTGGGGCGGCCCGTGGTTGATGGAAGTCAAGGCGCTCGGCCGCATCGAGGCCGGCAACGTGCTTGGCCTGTTCACGCTGGCGCTGATCGTAGGCCCCTTGTTGATGGGCATTCTCGATCGCACCATCGGCCATCGCCGCGAAGTGCTGGCCGCGACGCATTCCCTTGCGGCGTTGCTGCTAGCCCTGGCAGCGGCCGGCGCGCCCAACTATCCACTGTCCGAGTTGCTCGGCGTAAAGGCCGTGCCGGCGCAGATCGATGGCGCGCTATTTGTCATGATGGGCATCGCGATATCGACGCAGCCGCTGCTCTTCGGCATGACGCGGCAAATGGCGGGCGCGCAGAACGCCGGCAAGGCGCTCTCTGCGATCAACCTCGCATTCTTCCTCGGCGCCGCACTGATGCAATCGACAACCGGCGTAGTGGCAACGATCTTCGGCCTTCCCGCAGTGCTGCTATTCATGGCCGCGGCCTTGATAGTCGGGGTGATTGTGTTTTTGATGTACACGTAGGATGGTAGAGCGAAGGGAAACCCATCGAACGGCAAGTAATAACGGCACCGAATGTCCGCCAAGATCGATCCCATCACGCGTTCCGTCGTCCAGCATCGCCTCAGTTCGATCGTGAAGGAGATGGGCGAGGCGATGCTTCGCACCTCCTATTCGCAGATCCTCAATTCCAGCCGCGATTTCTCGCTGGCGATCTGCGACACCAGCGCACGACTGATCGCGCAGGCTGATCACTTACCTGTGCATGTCGGCGCGCTGCCCTGGGCGACGCTCGCGGTCGAAGAGCGGTTCAAGGATGTGAAGTGGGGCGATGTCATCCTGCTCAACGATCCCTATTATGGCGGCAGCCATCTGCCTGATTTGACCGCCTTCGTGCCGGTGTTCGACGGCGAGCGGCGGCTGCTCTGGACCATCGTGCGCGCACACCAGAGCGACATCGGCGGCGCCACCCACGGCGCTTATAACCCCGCCGCGACTGAGATCTATCAGGAAGGGCTGCGCGTTCCGCCAATCAAGCTCTATGAAGCGGGCAAGCTCCGCGACGATCTGCTTGACCTGCTGGCGCTGAACATTCGCAACCCCAGAGAGTTCCGCGGCGACCTCGCGGCGATGCTCGGCGCGGCGCATCTCGGCGAGCGGCGGTTGTCGCGACTGTTCGCCGAGTTCGGCGCGCCGGTGGTCGAAGCCGCGGTGGAAGCCATCCTCGACGCGACCGAGCAGCAGACCCGCGCGGTGGTCTCGACCTGGAAGGACGGCGTGTTTTACGGCGAGGCGTTTCTCGACGACGACGGCCATGGCCGTACCGATATCCGCATAGCCGCCAAGGTCACCAAGAACGGCAGCGACGTCGAAGTCGATCTCACCGACTCCGATCCGCAATCGACCAGCTTTGTGAACTCCTCGCACGCCAACATGCAGGCCGCGGTGGCGATGGCGTTTGCCTATCTGATCGATGCGGAAATCCCCAAGAACACCGGCGCGCTGCGGCCGCTGAAGGTAATTGCGAAACAGGGCACG
Organism: Bradyrhizobium sp. AZCC 1578; assembly: GCF_036924675.1. Taxonomy (NCBI): domain Bacteria; kingdom Pseudomonadati; phylum Pseudomonadota; class Alphaproteobacteria; order Hyphomicrobiales; family Nitrobacteraceae; genus Bradyrhizobium; species Bradyrhizobium sp. AZCC 1578. The sequence continues at coordinate 1,749,607 of NZ_JAZHRZ010000001.1, read as the reverse complement.
GTGGTGTGGGCCGATCCGGGCCGGCCGGTGACGCTGTGCACCAGTCATCCGTCCAATGAAATCGTCGAGGCCATCGTGAAAGCCCTGTCGGCGTCCTGCCCGGAGCGCGCAATGGCGGGCTGGAGCCGGCGCTTTCGCATCGCGATCCAGGGTGAGGACCCGCGCACAGGCAAGAATTTCATCTGGCACCTGTTCCAGGCGCGGCCCGGCGGCGGCGCGTCGTCGGGCGGCGACGGTTGGTCGTCGATCGGCGAATGGCACTCGGTCGGCGGGCTGAAGTTCGGCAGCCTGGAGGTGGCCGAAGTGCGCTTTCCGCTGCATTTCCGTAACCATGAATTCCGCCCCGGCTCCGGCGGCGACGGACAGCATCGTGGCGGCCTCGGCGTGTCGCTCGATCTGGTGCTGGAGACGGAAAAGCCAGCGAAGGGCAATACCGCCGGCGACGGCGCGCGACACGGTCCGTGCGGCATGCTCGGCGGTGAGGACGGCAAGCCGCACCATTATCGTCTACTCTCCGAGGGGCGCGAGCCGCGCGTGCTGCGCACCAAGGAAGTCGGTATCGAGCTGCGCCCCGGCGATTGCCTCGAAATCCGTTCCTCCGGCGGCGGAGGCTGGGGGCCGCCCGCGAAACGATCGGCGGATGCGCGGCGGCGCGACCGCGAGCAGGGCTTCACCGAAGTCCCGACGGAGCGGGCGTCCTCATGATGTTCAGGATAGGCGTTGACGTCGGCGGGACCTACACCGATCTAGTGGCCACGGACGAGACCGGACGAACCGTATTTGCAAAATCGCCATCTACTCCGGCGGATCAGTCGATCGGCGTGATGGCAGGGCTGGAAGAATTGGCGCGACGGCTCAACGTCACGCGCGCGGACATGCTCGCGGCGACCGATCGCCTCGTGCACGGCACGACGGTCGCGACCAATGCGCTGCTGGAGCGCAAAGGCGCCAAAGTCGCGCTGATCACCACCGAAGGTCATCGCGACGTCATCGAGATGCGCGAGGGACTCAAGCCCGACCGCTACGATCTGCGCTCGCCGCCGCCGGCGCCGCTGGTGCCGCGCGACTTGCGGTTCGGCGTTCGGGAGCGGCTTCGGGCCAACGGCGAGGTTTTGATTCCGCTCGATGCGAAATCGCTCGATGACGCCATTGCCGGCATCAGGCAATCGCGCGCGAGCTCGGTCGCGGTGTGCTTTCTGCATTCCTATCTCAACCCGGTTCACGAACTCGCTGCCGTCGAGCGGCTGAAGCAGGCGCTGCCAGATATCAGCATCTCGCGCTCCAGCGACGTGCTGCCGCAGATCAAGGAATATGAACGCGTCTCGACCACGATCGTGAACGCCTACGTCGAGCCGATCGTGCGGCGCTATCTGACCAATCTCGAAGCACGGCTCGGCGAGGCCGGCTTCAAGGGCAGTCTCTTCGTGGTGCTGTCGCATGGCGGCATGGCGCCGGTCGAGGAAGCTTCGCGCCTTGCCGCGGGCACGGTGCTGTCAGGCCCCGCGGGCGGCATGTCCGGCGGACGGCGCTGTTCTGATCTGGTCGGCATTCCCGATCTGGTGCCGTTCGACATGGGCGGCACCTCCACCGATATCTCGCTGGTTTCTGGGGGACAGGTCTCGCTCTCAGCCGACGGCATGCTGGCCGGCCAGCGCATCGCGCTGCGCAGCCTCGATATCGCCAGCATCGCCGCGGGCGGCGGCTCGATCGCGAGCGTCGATGCCAGCCGAACCCTGCGGGTCGGGCCCGAAAGCGCGGGCTCGGTACCTGGCCCGGCCTGTTACGGCAATGGCGGCGAGGCTGCCACCGTCACCGACGCCAATGTCGTGCTCGGCTATCTCGACGCCGCAGCCTTCATGGGCGGCAAGCGCCCGCTCGACCGCGCAGCGTCGGAGGCGGCCGTCGACCGCATCGCGGCAGCGATGGAGCTGTCGCGCATCGAGGCCGCCGCCGGCATCTACCGCATGATCAATTTGAACATGGCCGACGGCATCCGCCTGATGACGCTGCGCCGCGGCGTCGATCCGCGAAAATTTGCGCTGTTGAGCTTCGGCGGCGCGGCGGGCCTGCACGCGGCGGAGGTCGCGCGCGAGCTCGAGATCAAGCGCATCATCGTGCCGACGGTGGCGTCCGTGCTGTCGGCCTGGGGCATGCTGACCAGCGATCTCCGCTATGAAGTTAGCCGCACGCATTATGGCGCCGGCGCGCGCATCTCGGCCGACGAAGTGCGCGGGCTGTTTGCCGGACTGGAACAGCAGGCCGCCGGCCGGCTGCGCTCATGGTTCGATGGGCCGATCGCAATCGAGCGCTCCGCCGAAATGCGCTACGGCGAGCAGATCTTTGAGATCGACGTCTCGCTCGACGGTCTTGACTGGAATGCCGCCGATCTCGTCGAGCAGATCGAGGACCGCTTTCACGTCAGGCACGAGGAATTGTACACCTACGCCTCGCGCGGCCAGGAAGTCGTGTTCGTCAACGCGCGCGTGGCAGCGGTCGGTGAAGTCCAGCGGCAGGACGAGGGCGCGCGGGAGAGCGCAGCATCCAGCACCTGTTCGCCACGCAGCCGGCGGCAGGCCTTCTTCGGCGGCTGGCGCGAAGTCCCGGTCTACGCGCTCGATGACCTGCAGCCCGGCCACACTTTGGCCGGACCCGCCATCATCGAGGCCGAGACCACGACCGTTGTGGTCGATATCGGCGACCGCGTCGCGGTGAATACGCTGGGATGGCTGGATATTACGCTCCGGTGAAGCGGAGAGCGTAGGGTGGGCAAAGGCGCGCAAGCGCCGTGCCCACCATCGATCCGCGAGGATGAAGGGTGGGCACGCTGAGCCTGTCATCGGGCGCGCATTTCGCGCGACCCGGTGGCTTTGCCCACCCTACGCGGCCACGCGGCCAACATTTGATTTCGACAATCTCGTCATGCGCGCTATCATTGCGGCCGCTGGGTTAGGCGTCACAAACTCCCTGTAGTTTGGAGGCCATGTTGATGCAAATAATAACAAAAGCCAGACTGGCGCTGTATTCCGTCGTCGCAATGTTGGCAGTCGCCGCCCTGCAGCCGGCCCGGGCTGCCGGCGTGACCGACACCGAAATCCGCATCGGCAACATCATGCCCTATACCGGCCCGCTTGCCGCGTTCGCTTCGATCGGCAGGGCGGAGGCCGCCTATTTCGACATGATCAACGAGCGCGGCGGCATCAACGGGCGTAAGATCAGGTTCATCTCCCGCGACGACAGCTCAAATCCGAGAACGGCGGTCGAGCATACCCGTGAGCTGGTCGAGCAGGAGCGAGTGCACCTGATGTTCGGATCGTTTGGCACACCGACCAACCTGGCGACGCGAACCTATCTCAACGAGAGAAATATCCCACAGCTCTTCGTCGCCTCCGGCGACGAGGAGTGGGCGCATCCCAAGCGCTTTCCGTGGACGATGGGCTGGCAGCCGACGTTCCGGGCCGAAGGCCGCATCTACGCCAATTACATCCAGGCCGCCTATCCGAGCCGGAAGATCGCCGTGCTCTGGCAGAACGATCAGTTCGGTCGCGATCTGTTCCGGGGATTGCAGGAGGGGCTCGGCATCACCGCCAACATGATCGTTGCTGACATCGCCATCGAGGCTGATATGTCGATCGATACCCAGGTCGACATCCTCAAGAACTCGGGCGCTGACGTCCTCGTGCTCAACTGCGCACCGCCGATCTCGGCGCGTGCCATCCGTAGAGCGGCTGAATTGGGTTGGCATCCGGTGCTAGTGCTGGTCAATGCGGCGGCGTCGATCGCGAACGCGCTGCGGCCGGCGGGGCTGCAGAATTCCGTCGGCGTGATCTCCACCTCGTTCCTGAAGGACGCCAGCGACGCCACCTGGAAAGATGACCCCGCCATCAAGGAATGGCTGGCGTTCATGGATAAGTATTATCCTGATGGCGACAAGGAGGATGGCAATGCCATCTTCGGTTACGCGGCGGCCGAGACGCTAGCGCGCGTACTGATCCAATGTGGCGACGACCTGTCGCGCGAGAACATCATGCGGCAAGCCGCATCCTTGCGGAACTACCAGAGCACGGTCGCATTTCCGGGAATAGCGATCAACACCGGGCCGTCGGACTTCCATCCGATCGAACAGATGCGGCTGGTGCAGTTCGACGGCAATTCCTGGCAGCCGATCGGCGACGTCATCGAGAGCGCGTTTCTGGGCGACAAGTGAATGTAGGAAATTTCACTCTGTCCCCACCCTGAGGGGGCCGCGCAGCGGCCGTCTCCAGGTGCGATGGCTCGGCCGGTGGCCGTGCATCGTTCGAGACACGCATTCCGCGCTCCTCTAGATGACGAGTCTGCTAGAGCATGTACCTATGAAGGCGAAGAAGTCGGCCGTTGGGAGCTAAGCAGAAATTTTCTGCTCGCGTGGTGCATTACCGCCTTCGGCCCCTACACGGCCAATCTCGACCATGCACACGGCCAAGACCCAATTCGTTCGCCAGCCACAACGGAACCGTTGCCTCTTGAGGCCCCTCGCGTATCACCGGCACTACGGGCCCGCCGCAAGGATCGACCCGGTCGTCCTCAGGGCGATAACGATATCGTGGAACGATATTGTAATCCCAGTAGGGAGTTGGCCTTACGACGGGCACCCTGATGATGGGCCTTTCCCGTGGTTCACGAACGACTTGGGCCGTCTGCGCATGCGCTGCGGTACCAAACGTGCCCAGGTTATACAGGACCAGGGCCGTTCCCAAAGCTACGATCGTTATCCTCATGCCTCGACCTCCTCGCCATACAGCCTTAACGCAACTCGGACGAGTTCGCGCCGCTGTTGGGGTATATGGGACATCAAAGACACCTGAACCGCAACGTTCGATTTTATTTATGTAGACCGGCGGCCCATTTGGCTTCGCTAAGCCGCGCCGCGCGGCCTTGGGCGCCTTGCCGCGGCCCAACGCGGCCCATAAGCACTGTCCGTTTTTGCGTCGTTGTCAGCACTATGGCGGACATCGAACGCGCCTGGTCTGCGCGCCGCGATTGAGTACACGTCCTGGTGTGCGCTACTGCAGAATCGCGTCGCCTATTTCTTCTGCCCGTAATTCAACAGCCCGCCCTTGCTCTTCGGCGGATGGGCGCGCAGGCCCTCCTCGTTGGGCTCGGTGCCCCAGCCCGGGCGGTCCGGCATGATGAGATGGCCATCGACGATCTCAGGCACATGCGTGAACAATTCATGGTCCCACGCCAGGCGATCGATGTCGGTTTCCATGATGCGCAAGTTCGGCACCGCGGCGGAAAAATGCGCGTTCTGCATGGTGCAGAGGTGGCCGTAGAAATTATGCGGGGCGACGTTGACCTCGAAATGCTCGGCGGCTGCTGCGATCTTCATCGATTGCCACACTCCGTTCCACGGCGTGTCGATAATGGCGACGTCCATCGCCTGTTCATTGAAATAGGGCAGGAACTCGCGCAGGCCCAAGAGCGTCTCGCAGGATGACACTGGATGCGGGCTCTGGCGGCGGATGTAGCCCAGCGCCTGCGGGTTGAAGGTGTCGATCTCCACCCAGAACAGGTCCATGTCCTTGATGGCGCGCAGTATCTTGAGGTAGCCCTCGGTCTTGGCATTGAAGTTGAGGTCGAGCAGCAGATCGACATCGGGGCCGGCGCCGTCGCGGATTGCCTCCAGATGCATGCAAAGATTGCGCAGCACTTTGCGATCGACGTTGATCTCGGGTTCGAACGGCGAACCAAAGCCCGGCCGCCAGCCTTGCGGCTTGCCGTCGGTGTAGACGAAGATGTTGGTCTTCATCGCCGTAAAGCCTTTTTCGCGCACCTCGTTGCCGATCGATTTGACGCCATCGAGGCTGGTGATGGCCGGCTTGAACCAGTCGGGATGGTTGATGCGCCAGGTCGCGCAGTGCGACCAGTAGAGGCGGATGCGGTCGCGGATCTTGCCGCCGAGCAGTTCGTAGCAGGGCACGCCGAGCGCCTTGGCCTTGACGTCGAGCAGCGCATTCTCGAGAGCCCCAAGCGCCAGCGCCACCACGCCGCCCGCGGCCGGCCGCGTCGCGGCGAACAGTTCGGCGTAAATCCGCTCGTGCTGGAACGCGTTCTTGCCGACGACGCGCGCGCCGAGCCGCTCGATCGCCGCCGTCACGCCGGGCGCGCCAAAACCCTCGTCGTACTCGCTCCAGCCGACGATGCCGTCCTCGGTCATGATCTTGACGAAGTGGTAGTTCCGCCATCCGGCGTCGCAGGCGAGCGTTTCGACGCTTCTAACGGTGGTGGCTTTTTTCATGATTTCCTGCCCCGGGCTTGTTGTTGTGGTTGGCTGATAACAACAATGGATCGGCGGGATCGTCAATTGCAGGGCAGCGCATAAGGCACGGCATGGCCTGCATGGTTCGCCCGGCGATACGAAGCATCGTCCGGAGACGCGCCCGAAGGTCCGGCTCAGCAACCTACGGAGCAAATAGCGTCGGCTTTCGCCGCTCGAACACCTGCCGTCCGTTCTTGAAGCCCATCAGCACATCAGGCAATTCCGCAATCGCGTTTGTCCCGCTGTCGGTATCGAGAATGATCAGGTCCGCCGGATTGCCCACCGCGACGCCGTAGTCGCGCAGGTTCATCAGCCGTGCCGGCAGCTCGGTCACGAGATCGAGGCAGGCGTCGAAATCGCTGATCCCGGCATGTGCGACATTGGCGTAGAAATTCGCCATCCGTAGCAGCGAGGCGTCGCCGAACGGCGTGAAGGGATTGAGCACATTGTTGGTCGCCACCGAACAGAGAACGCCATCTTCAACCAACTTGTGCGCCACCGTCAGCCCGCGCGGCGCGTTATGCGTGGCGTCGCGGCCCATCAGATAGAGATCGGTCGCGGGCAGCACGGTGACGGCGACGCCGGATTTCGCCAGCCGCGCCGTTGCCGCCTTCAGCCGGTCCGGCGGCAGCGCCGATAATTTGGTGGCGTGACCGATCGCGACGCGGCCATGGTAATTGCGCCGCTCGGTCTGCCTGCAGACCTCGTCGAGATGCCACCAGGACGGATCGAGATCGAAGTCGAGGTGCAGGTCGATATCGACATCGAATTGCTGCGCGAGGTCGAAGATCTTTTCGAGATGCGTGTTCGGATCGGTGTCCATATAGGGGCAGCCGCCGATCACCTCGCCGCCGTCGCGCAGGGCCGCAATGAGCAGTTCCTCGGCGCCGGGATCGTTGGTCAGGCCCTCCTGCGGAAACACGCAGATCGAAAGATCGAGCGCCCAGGCATAATCGCGCTTGAGCGCTTTCACCGCCTCAAAACCGCGCAAGCCGATCCGCGGATCGATTTCGACATGGGTACGCATCCGCGTGGTGCCATGCACGATGGCGCGCTCGATCACGCGCGCGCCGCGGGCATAGACGTCTTCCACCGTGAAATCGCGCTTCATCGCGGCGACCGCGGCGATGGCTTCGCTGACGCTGCCATGATTGTACGCGCAGCGGCCGAGCAGGCAGGCCTTGTCGAGATGGATGTGGGCGTCGACGAAGCCGGGTAGGGCAAGCTTGCCGCCGACCTCGATCTCGGCTGCTTCGCAGGCAAGCCGGGGTTCGATGGCCACGATACGCCCGCCGGCGATGCCGATATCGACAGGCGTCGCCGAGGTTCGCGTCCTGGCGTTGCGGAAGATCAGGTCAAAGGCGGTTTTGGTGTTCATCAGGCGTCGGGCTGGAGAAGGTCTCAACCTATCGGAAGCGGGGGCGCCGGGCAGCTCCAGATTGTGTGCAATTGGAAGGCTGAACTGTTCAAAATATGTGCATGCAGTTCGTGGGCTGAACTGTAGTATCCCTGGCATCAGGAGAAGCCGCCATGTCTGTCGCCGCTAAAACCGAAGTGAAGGGAATGTCCGACGCCGAGGTGGTCAAAGCCTACCTCACGGCATCGATGATCCCGGATCCCGATGCGGCCGTGGCCTACATGAAGCCGGGCACGATCATCACCTTCACCGGTGGACGTGAGTTCGACCATCCCCGCGGCCCGACCGGCTTCAACGCGCGGCGCTATCGCTGGGTCAAGAAGAGGATGGACCGCTTCGACGTCTGCCCGGGCGCCGAAGAGACCGTCGTCTACAGCATCGGCACGCTCTACGGCGAATGGCTCGACGGCACGCCGTTCGAAGGCAACCGCTATGTCGATCGCTTTGTGGTCAGGGCTGGGCTGATCGTGAAGATGGACGTCTGGAACGACAGCGCCGAGCGGATTTTGGTGCAGATGGGGATTGAGGCGTGAGGTCGTTCCCCGGATGCTGCCAGCGCGCCGCACTTGCGGCGTGGTGCGCTGCTGATCCGGGGCCCACCCGCTGCTGCCGTGGGTCCCGGCTCTGCGGAGCAGCGTTTCTCGCTGCACCGCGTCCGGGACACGTCGCCCTACCTCCCCCTTACCACCTTCGGCAGCTTCACCACCCGCTCGCTTCCGCCTTCCTCGGCATAGGGCGCCAGAATATCCAGCAAATCGCGGCCGCGCGGCGGGGCGGGGGCTACCAGCGCGCGGCTGGCCACCGAATCCAGGTGGCTGTGCATCAGGCTCATCACCTTGGCCTCGTCGCCCTTGACTAGCGCGGCGATGATTGCGCGGTGCTCGTTGATCGCGCATTCCGACGAATGCGGGCGGCTGTAGAGCGATAGCGTCAGGCAGCAGCGATAGGCGACCTCGCTGACGTAACGCACCAGGATCGGACTGTTCGTCATGTTGGCGAGCAGGATGTGGAATTCCGTCGCGAGGCGGATCGACACCGCATCCGAGCCGTCGCGCGCGCGATCCTCGGCATCGACATGGGCGTTGAGTTCGGCAATCTGGCTCTTGGTCAGCTTGCCGGCGAGTTGCCGCACCACCAGACGCTCGAGTTCGATCCGGATATCAAAGGCATCGCGCGCTTCCTGCCAGCTCGGCGTCGCCACCACGGCGATCCGGTTGCGGCGCAGTTCGACGAGACCTTCCGCTGCCAATTGGCCCAGCGCATGCCGCGCAATGGTGCGGCTGACGCCGAACCGCTCGCCGAGCGAATCTTCCGGCAATTTCGCGCCGGGCGCCAGCGCCTGCTCGATGATGGCGCGGCGCAGCGCGCGGCAGATCACGCCGACCTTGTCGGATGGGATAGCAGTCTTGCTGGCGGGGCGGGGCGCCATCGGCGAATCCTGGACGGGTGCTTCGAATGGGTCCTCTTATCACAATCGCCGACTGATTGTGCGCCTCAATTGCATGCACTTTGAGGGCGGAATTGCACAAAAGGAATCCGCCGGATCGGGCGGCAAATCGCAGCCCCCTTGATTTCAAAGGCAAGTTTTGCTGGCATCCGGTTTGCATGCACTTCCAGCCATGATGCGCATGCAACCACATTCCGAATTTCAGGGCACGCCGGTTCCGGGCTCCGCAGCTCCGATAGCGATCGAACTGTCGGAGGCTTCCGTCACCTTCGGCCGCGGCGCCCGGGCGGTGCCGGCCCTGTCCACGACAAGCTTGCGGATCGCCGATGGCGAGTTCGTCGCGCTGGTCGGGCCGTCCGGCTGCGGCAAGTCGACCATCCTGCGGCTGGTGAGCGGCCTGGTGCAGCCGACATCGGGCGTGGTCATCGTCGGCGGCCGCGAGGTGGCGGCGCGCGCTTTGCGCGTCGGCATGGCGTTCCAGAATCCGACCATGCTGCCCTGGATGACGATCGAGCGGAACATCATGCTGCCGCTCAAGATCGTCGAGCCGTTCCGCTCGCAATTCCGCAAGCTGCGCAAGACCGAATTCCGCGACAAGGCCAATGCGCTGCTCGAGCAGGTCGGCCTCAAGGGGTTCGGCAACCGCTACCCCTGGCAACTCTCCGGGGGCATGCTTCAGCGCGCCAATCTGTGCCGCGCGCTGATCCACGAGCCGCGCATGCTGCTGCTAGACGAGCCCTTCGGCGCGCTCGACCAGTTCACGCGGGAAGAGCTGTGGTCGATCCTGCAGGACCTCTGGATCGCGCACAAGCCGACCGTGCTCTTGGTGACGCATGATCTGCGCGAGGCTGCCTTTCTCGGCGGCCGCATCTGCGTGATGAGCGCGCGTCCGGGCCGCATCCTCGATGACAGCCGCGTCGACTTCGCCCGGCCACGCACCGTGGCCATGACCTTCGAGCCGGATTTCGTCGCGCTGAATCAGAAACTGCGCGCGTTCATCGAGGATGCCCGTACCGCGTCAGCGCAGGGAGCAGCCTGACATGCCCGATCTCGATTATCGCCAGAAAGCCTGGTCGGCGGCACTGATCGTGCTGTTCTTCGTCGCCTGGGAATTGTTCTGCCTGATATCAGGCATGTCCGACCTGGTGCTGCCGCGTCCCTCGCAGGTATTCGTCACGCTGGTCGAGAAATTCCCCATCCTGTGGCCGCATATCCTGCAGACGCTGGCGACGACGATGGTCGGGTTTGTTCTTGGCGTCGGCCTCGGCGTCGTATTGGGCGCGGTGATCGGCGTCTCGAAAACCGCGTATGATACGGCCTATCCCCTGCTGGTTGGATTTTCCTCGATTCCGAAGGTCGCCGTGGTGCCGATCTTCGTGCTGTGGTTCGGCTCCGGTTCGGTGCCGGCGGTGCTGACCGCGCTCTCGATCTGCTTCTTCCCGATCGTGGTCAACATCGCGACGGGACTGGCGACGACCGAACCCGAACTCGAAGACGTGCTGAAAGCACTCGGCGCCAGCAAGTTCGACATCCTCTGGAACGTCGGCTTGCCCCGCACCATGCCGTTCTTCTTTGCCTCGCTGAAGGTCGCGATCTCCTACGCCTTCGTCGGCGCGGTATTGTCGGAGACCGTCGCCTCGAACCGCGGCATCGGCAACGTGATGATGACCGCGTCCTCGAATTTCAATGTGCCGCTGGTATTCGCCGGCCTGTTCGTGCTCGCCGGCCTCGGCGTCGCGCTCTACGTGATCTTCTCGGTAATCGAGGGGCGCGTCACCGGCTGGGCCACCCGCAAGAACGACATGATCGCGACATGAAGGTTTTCGCCAACCGCCATCCAACCCCCGTCGAGGAGAATACGATGTTAGCCAGAGTAAGCGCCGTGCTGTTGGGAGCCGTCTTGTTTGCCGGCGCCGCCAATGCCCAGGAGACGACGATCAAGTTCACGCTGGGTTGGAAAACGCAAGGCTCGGATGCCGCGTTCTTCTACGCCAAGGACAACGGCTTCTTCAAGGAAGAGGGCCTCAATGTCGTGATCGATCAGGGCGAGGGCTCCGGCGCGACGGTGACGCGCATCATGTCGGGCGCCTACGACGCCGGCTTCGGCGACGTCAACGCCATCATCCAGAACGCCTCGACCAAGCCGCAGGACGCGCCTGTGATGGTCTACATGATCTGGAACCAGCCGCCGTTCGCCATCGTCACCAAGAAGACCAGCGGCATCAACACCATCAAGGACTTTGAGGGCCGCACGCTCGGCGGCGCGCAGGGCACGCCGACGACGCGGTTGTTGCCGGTGTTTGCCAACAAGAACAAGCTCGAGGGCGAGAAGATCAAGATCTCCAACATGGCGCCGAACCTGCAGGAGCCGATGCTGATCAAGGGCGATATCGACGCGGCGCTCGTGTTCAACATCACGAGCTACTTCAACCTGGTGCTGAACCGCCAGGATCCCGACAAGGACTACAGGTGGTTTTCGTTCGGCGATTACGGCCTCGATCTCTATTCCAACGGAATGATGGTGTCGCGCAAGCTGCTGGCGTCCAACCCGAAGGCCGTCGCCGGCCTCGTCCGCGCCGTCAACAAAGCCGTTATCGCGATCGCCAAGGACCAGAATGCCGGGATGAAGGCCGCGTTGAACTACGACAATCTGATCAATGCCGAGGTCGAGAAGCGTCGCCTGCAGTTTTCCTTCGACAAGCTGATCGTGTCGCCCGAGATGAAGGAGATCGGCGTCGGCGATGTCAAGGACGACCGCATGGCCCGCGCCATCGGTATCATCGTCGAAGGCTACCAGCTCGCCCGCGCGCCGGCGCCTGCGGAGATTTTCTCCCGCGAATTCCTGCCGCCGCGCGCCGAGCGGGAGTTGGTGTATACGGCGAATTAACAACTGGTATATCCGTTCGTCATTGCGAGCGAAGCGAAGCAATCCATGTCGCCGCACGGGGATGGATGGATTGCTTCGTCGCTTCGCTCCTCGCAATGACGGAGAGGGCACGCCATGGCTACTGATGTTCCGGCGCACAGCCTATTCTCCGGCCCCGGCTCCGGCCTGCTCGACAACGTCGTGCTTCAACACGACAACGGCCTCGTCACGTCCATCTCGCCAGCGACGCCGTCCACAACCGGCCCGCGCTCCCTCATTCTTCCCGCCTTCGTCAACGCCCATGATCACGTGCGGCCGACCGCGTCCTCGTTCGGCGCGCTCGGCATGCCGCTGGAAAGCTGGATCCTGCGCTCTGCGCTCGGCACGCCGGTCGATCCCTATCTGACCGCGGCGTCTGCGCTGGCGCGATCGGCGCGGGCGGGTTGCGCGGCGATGATGTTGCACTACACCCGGCCAAGCGGCACGATGCCCCTGGTCGAAGAGGCAAAGGCGATTGCGCGGGCAGCGTCCGACGTCGGCATCCGCATGCCGTTTGCGCTCGCGGTACGCGACCAGAACCCGGTGGTCTATGGCGACAGCGAACCGGTGCTGTCGCAGCTCTCAAGCGACGATCGCAAGGCCATTGAGGAATTGTTCGTCCGCGTGCCGATGTCGCCAAAGGCCTATATCGAACTCACGGATGCCATCGCCTCGGCCATCGCAGGTCCAAAAGTCGATGTGCAGCTTGGCCCCGCGGGCGTGCAATGGTGCTCAAAACCGCTGCTCGAGGCGGTAGCCGAGAATTCGGCGCACACCGGGCGACGCATCCACATGCATCTCCTGGAGACAATCTATCAGCGCGCCTGGGCTGACCAGCATTTTCCGGATGGCGTCGTCCGTTATCTCCGCGACATCGGCTTCCTGTCGGAGCGGCTGACGCTGGCGCATTGCATCCACGCCCGCCCCGACGAGATCGAGATGATCGCAGCCTCCGGCGCGCGTATCGTCACCAACTTCTCCTCCAATTTGCACCTGCGCTCGGGTCTCGCGCCGATCGCCGCGGCGCACCGGTGTGGCTGCGCCATCGCGGTCGGCGTCGATGGTCTCGCGCTCGACGAAGACGACGACGTGCTGCGCGAAATGCGGCTGGTGCAGATGATGCACGGCGGCCGTGGCTTTGAGCGAACCTGGACAGCTGCCGGATTCCTCGCGCTCGCGATCGCCAATGGCCGCAAGGCGACCGGCGCGCCCGGAACGGGCGCCCTCATATCAGGCGCGCCAGCCGATTTCGTCACCATCGATCTCGATCGGCTTGACCGCGACCGGATCATGCCGGTCGATCCCATCGATCTCCTGTTCGCCCGCGGCAACGCGTCTCTCTTGCGCGACGTCGTGGTGGACGGACGGCTGATCGTTAGCGAAGGCCGTTGCACCGGTGTCGATCTCCCCGCAATCGAACGGGAGTTGCGCGGAATCTACCGGGCCAACGCAAGGCAACTCTCGCCATTTCAACGCGCCTGGCCGCTGCTCGCAGCGTCGCTGCAGGGCTGGTTCGAAGCCCAGCTCGATTGCCGGTAGAGCGCTAAGCGCCTCAGTAGCTGTGTGAATTCCGTCATGTGGAACGAAATTCCACTTGCGCAGAATCTCGGCAACGGTTCATGTCGAGTAAACAAGAAACTGCCGGTAGCCGCCTCGCGCTGCTGATTGGGGTATGGGAAGCAAGCGGGGCGAGGTGAGCCGATCGCCGCATCATTTCGCTCTGCTGTCCAGACGGAACCGTTCATGTCTTTCCACAAGCTGCTGATTGCCAACCGCGGCGAGATTGCCATCCGCATCGCGCGCGCCGCGGGCGACGCTGGCCTTGCGACGGTCGCAATCTACTCCGCCGACGACGCGCAATCGCTGCATGTCCGCGCCGCCGACGCCGCCCTTGAAATCCCCGGGCGCGGCGCGCGGGCCTATCTCGATATCGAGGCGGTGATCGCAGCCGCCAAGGCGACCGAATGCGACGCCGTGCATCCCGGCTATGGCTTCCTCAGCGAGAATGCCGGGTTGGCCCGCCGCTGCATCGAGGAAAGTATCGTCTTCGTCGGCCCGTCGCCGGAAGCGCTCGATCTGTTCGGCGACAAGGCGCAGGCCAAGGTGCTGGCAAAAAAATGCGGCGTGCCTGTTATCGAGGGCACCAGCGGGCCGACCAGCCTCGATGAGGCCAAGGCCTTCCTGGAATCGCTCGGCGCAGGCGGCGCCATCATGATCAAGGCCATCGCCGGCGGCGGTGGCCGCGGCATGCGCATCGTCGACGACGCGGGCAGGCTGGAGGAGGCCTATGCGCGCTGCCAATCCGAGGCGATGGCGGCCTTCGGCAGCGATGGCGTCTATGTCGAGCGCCTGATTCGCAATGCCCGCCACATCGAGGTGCAGGTCATCTGCGACCACCACGGCGCGATCAGCCATTTGTGGGAGCGCGAATGCACGATCCAGCGCCGCAACCAGAAGCTCATCGAGGTCGCGCCAAGCCCGTCGCTGAACGACGCCTTGCGTACGCGCATCATCGACGCCGCCAAGGAACTTGCCGCCGCCGCGAACTACGACAATCTCGGCACTTTCGAATTCCTCGTCGATAACGACGCCAGGACCAGCGACAAGGCGTTTGCCTTTATCGAGGCCAATCCGCGGCTGCAGGTGGAGCATACCGTTACCGAGGAGGTGCTCGGCCTCGATCTCGTGCAGTCGCAGCTTGCGGTCGCGGCCGGTGCGACGCTGGGCTCGCTCGGGCTTGCGCAGGGCTATATCCCGAGGCCGCGCGGCTTTGCGATCCAGCTCCGCGTCAACATGGAGGTGATGGACGAGACCGGCGCCACCAGGCCGACCGGCGGGACGCTGGCCGTGTTCGACCTGCCGTCCGGCCCCGGCGTGCGCGTCGATACGTTCGGTTATTCGGGTTACCGGACCAGCGCCGCCTTCGACTCGCTGCTCGCAAAGGTCATCGTGCATTCGCCAGGCGGCAACTGGACCGACGTGGTGCATAAGGCCTCGCGGACGCTGCGTGAATTTCGCATCGGCGGTGTCGCCACCAACGTTCCCTTCCTCGCGGCGATTTTGGCGCATCCGGATTTCGTCGAGAACCGTCTCAGCACCGGTTTTATCGACAAGCATGTCGCCGATCCGGTTGGCGAAACCAACACGACGGCGGAGACGGAACTGGTCGAATCCGGCAGCGCTTCCGATGACGAGACGCTCGCGATCGCGGTCGCGGCATCGGCAACCGGCCAGGCAGGTTCGGTCGCGGTGCCAGCGCCGCTGCAAGGCACGATCGTCGCGATAGACGTCGAGGAGGGAGACCTCGTTCGCCCCGGCCAGCAGATCGCCGTGCTCGAATCCATGAAGATGGAGCATCTGGTCACGGCGCCGCAGGGCGGCCGGGTGACGCAGATCGCTGCCGGCTCCGGCGTGACGCTGATGCAGGACGAGCCGATCCTCTATCTGGAGCCTGCCGAGATCGACGCCCATGATGTCACCGAGGAGGACGATATCGATCTCGACCACATCCGCCCCGACCTCGCCGAGTTGATCGAACGCCATGCCATCACGCTGGATGAAAACCGGCCGGCCTCGGTCGAACGACGGCGGAAAACCAACCAGCGCACGGCGCGCGAGAACATCGCGCACCTCGTCGATGAAGGCTCCTTCGTCGAATATGGCTCGCTCGCCATTGCCGCGCAGCGCCGCCGCCGCACGGTCGACGACCTGATCCGCAACACGCCGGCCGACGGCCTGATCTCCGGCGTCGCCACCGTGAACGCAGAAAAATTCGGCGCGGACGCCGCCCGCTGCATGGTGATCGCTTACGATTACACCGTGCTCGCCGGCACGCAAGGTCACATGAATCACAAGAAGATCGACCGCATGCTCGGCTTGGCCGAGCAATGGCGGCTGCCGCTGGTGTTCTATGCCGAAGGCGGCGGCGGCCGCCCCGGCGATGCGGACAGGCTCGGCATGACTGGCCTCGACGGGCCGTCCTTCGTGCAGTTCGCAAAGCTCTCGGGGCTGGTGCCGGTGATCGGCGTCGTCTCCGGCTATTGCTTTGCCGGCAACGCCGCGATGCTCGGCTGTTGCGACGTCATCATCGCGACGGAGAATGCCTCGATCGGCATGGGCGGACCGGCGATGATCGAGGGCGGCGGGCTCGGCGTCTATCACCCTGCTGAAGTAGGTCCGGTGTCCTTCCAGTCGCCGAACGGCGTCATCGACATTCTGGTCGAGGATGAAGCGGAGGCGACATCCGCGGCGCAGAAATATCTGTCCTACTTCCAGGGCGCGGTCGCCGACTGGAAAGCGCCGGACCAGCGCCTGCTGCGGCGGTCCATTCCGGAGAACCGGCTGCGGGTCTACGACATCCGCAGCATCATCGACCTCTTGGCCGACGAAGGCTCGGTGCTGGAGATCCGCCGGGATTTCGGCGTCGGCATGATCACCGCCTTTATCCGTATCGAGGGAAAACCGTTCGGCCTGATCGCCAACAATCCAAAGCATCTCGGCGGCGCGATCGACGCGCCGGCCGGCGACAAGGCCGCGCGCTTCATGCAGCTCTGCGACGCCTTCGACATTCCGATTATATCGCTCTGCGATACGCCGGGCTTCATGGTCGGACCCGAAGCGGAGAAAACCGCGATCGTGCGCCATGTCGCGCGCATGTTCGTGACCGGCGCCAGCCTCTCCGTGCCGCTGTTCGGCATCGTCCTGCGCAAGGGCTATGGGCTGGGCGCGCAGTCCATGATCGGCGGTGGCTTCCATGCCTCTTTCTTCACCGTGGCCTGGCCGACCGGCGAGTTCGGTGGCATGGGGCTGGAAGGCTATGTCCGGCTCGGTTTCCGCAAGGAGATGGAAGCAATCGAAGACCCGGTCGAGCGCGAGGACTATTACAAGGCCAAGGTCGCCGAACTCTACGCCAACGGCAAGGCGGTCTCGATCGCCTCGGTGCTCGAGATCGACGAAGTGATCGACCCCGCCGACACGCGGCACTGGATCATGTCCGGCCTGCGTTCGGTGCCAAAGCCGGAATTACGCAGCGGTCGCAAGCGGCCGTGTATCGATGCGTGGTGAAACACTTGACTGCGCTCCGAATAATCTCGCTGATCGATCGTTTTGTGTCGGGGGCTGACACGAGTATCGCAAGCGCGAATGAAATCGAAGCCGCCCTGGATGATGCGTTTCCCGACGACGACTATCTCCAGCAAACCGTTGAGATACTGACGATGTATCGTCCCGAGGGCGGCGAATATCTCTTCGATGCTAACGCCGTCGATACTCGCCTTCGTGAAACGAGGAGCTATCTGCTGAAGTTGATCGTCTGAGAAGGCGTAGGAGGTCCTACGGCGCCTGTGATGTGCGGGGCAAATCACTTCTGATTTTCAGAAATAATGTCAATCCGCCAAATCAAAAATATTCCGCTTCCGTTCTTCCCCAAATCAGCGGCATAACTCGCTCCGTCTCACGGCGAGATGAGGGGCGTCGGCCATCGTCACCTGACGCGCGGTGAGATGCGATGGACGCTGATGCCATGACTGACGAGTGTGGCTGAGGCGTACGGCGAAGTCGTGTGGTTCTGATGTCGCGGTGCTGGCATTAAGTCCTTTAGAAGCGAAAGCTTCTCCGGGGCGACGGTGGCAAAAAGGCCGTTCGCCGGAGAGCACGAAGTAAGCCGTAAAGCCATTGCGCAGGGAAGGCCGGGATGCTCCCGCTGTACCTGTATGCTCGTGTGCGTTTCCTTTTGCGCACTTGCACACGAGACCGCGGGTGCGGCAAGCACCCGGTCTTCCCTGCGCCCTCTGAATGAGAGGGCGGGAAGTTGAGAGCAAAGCTCGGACGCAATGCGTCGAAGGCCGCCTCATATTCAGTCGTCATCCCCGCGAAGGCGGGGATCCAGTATTCCAGAGACAGCAGTGATTGAACCGATAGGCCGCGGCGTACTGGATCCCCGCCTGGCGCGGGGATGACGATGGCATGCTGTGTCGCTACTTCCCCGTCATTGCGAGCGCAGCGAAGCAATCCATCTATCCCCGAGCCGAGACGTGGATTGCTTCGCTTCGCTCGCAATGACGGGAGGAGGCATTGCCGGCATGACGATGACGCTACCCCAGCCTCAACTCGTCATACCCCTTGGCCGCTACCTCGTCGCACCTCGCGCGATAAGCCGGCGCGCTGCCGCTGTAGCGGGCGACGATGCGCCTCTGTTTGCCTTCGACGTTGGAATTGATGCCGGTCATCCAGGAGTTGACCTCGTTGGACAGCAATCCCTCGCCGAGCGCCTTGACGTGATCGGTCCAGGATTTCACGCCCTCCGGCGTCGCTTCCAGCCGCGTCAACCCCCCTTTCATCGCGAACAGGAGCAGCCTGCTGACCCAGTCGACGCTGTACTCGATGCTGCGCGGGATGTTGCCGAGCGCGGTGTGCGGTCCCATCAGCATCAGCATGTTCGGAAATTGATGCACCATGATGCCGAGATAGGTCTCCGGGCCTTGTCGCCACTTGTCTTTCAACCGCGCGCCGCCAACCGCGCGAAAATCGATCTTGTCGAAACTGCCGGTGATGGCATCGAAACCGGTCGCATAGATGATGATGTCGAACTCGTAATCCCGTTCGCTTGTCCTGATGCCCTCAGGCGTGATCCGCTCGATCGGCGTCTCGTTGATGTCGACCAACTCGACATTGTCCTGATTGTAGACCTCGTAATAGAAGGTCTCGAGTGGCAGGCGTCGCGTACCGAAGCCGTGATTTTTCGGAATCAGCTTTTCCGCGACCGCCGAATTCTTCACGCGCTGCCGGATCTTGCGCGCGACGAAATCGGAGATCGTGGCGTTCGCCTTGCGGTCGATCAGTATATCGCGAAAATTGCCCTGCCAGATGCCGAAGCCGCGCTCGCCATAGAGCTTCTCATAAAACGCCTCGCGCTCCTCGTCCGACACCTCGAACGCGCCGCGCGGGTCCGGCGTGTGCAGGAAGCAGGCGAAGGTTTCCTGGCAACGGGCGAAGATCTCGGGATAGTCGGCCTTGATCTTCTTCTGGGTTTCGGCGTCGATCTTGCCGTTGTGCAGCGGCGCGCACCAGTTCGGCGTGCGCTGGAATACGGTGAGGTGGCCGACCTGTCCCGCAATGGTCTGGATGGTCTGCACGCCGGTCGCGCCGGTGCCGATCACGGCGACGCGCTTGCCGGCAAAGTTCACCGGCTCCTTCGGCCATCGCGCGGTATGAAAGGAGGCGCCCTTGAAATCCTCGCGGCCCTCGATCCGCGGCAGGGTAGGCGTCGACAACGGCCCGATCGCGGTGATCAGGAAGCGCGCGTCGAACCGGCTGCCGTCCTCCAGCGTAATGGTCCAGCTCCGCGTATCTTCCCCGTAAGTAGCCGCCGTCACCCGGCTCCTGAACTGGATATCCCGGCGCAGGTCGAACTTGTCGGCGACATAATTGAGATAGCGCAACGTCTCCGGCTGGCCCGCAAAATGCTCCGACCACTCCCATTCCTCCAGCAACTCCTTCGAGAACGAGTAGCCATAGGAATAGCTCTCGGAATCGAAGCGCGCGCCGGGATAGCGGTTCCAGTACCACGTGCCGCCGACATCGGTACCGGCTTCGAACACGCGCACGCGAAATCCATGCTCGCGCAGCCGGTAGAGCTGGTACAGCCCCGACATGCCCGCGCCGATGATGATGGCGTCGTAGTCCGGAATCGGCGTCGCCTCCATGCGTATGGTTTGCTCAAAAGCTACCCCGTCTCGCGTCCGCAAACAAACCTGTATCATGGCGTGGCTGGGTTGCGCGTTTGTCCCGCCAAGTCGGCCTCGCTCGGCTTTACTGCCGGCAGCATCTGCCCCTATCGTGGAGCCCAGATCGCCTTCAAGGCGACGCTAGTTCAGGGAGCGAAGCGACCGCAATGAACGACCCCGTTGACGTCCTCATCATCGGCGCCGGCGCGTCCGGCGCGGCGGTGGCGTGGAGCCTGGCTGAAACCAAAATGCATATCCTCTGCCTCGACCAGGGCGGCTGGATGAAGCCCTCGGAATATCCGAGCACGGGGCGCGACTGGGAGGCGAAATTTTATGGCGACTGGTCGACCAGCCCGAACGTCCGCGGCCGGCCCGAGGACTATCCAATCAACGACGACAACTCGCCGATCAAGGTCGTGAACTTCAGCGGTGTCGGCGGCTCGACGGTGATGTACACCGCGCATTGGCCGCGGCTGCATCCGTCCGATTTCAAGGCGAAAACGCTCGACGGCGTCGCCGACGACTGGCCGATCGACTACGACACGCTGGTACCGTTCTTCGAAGAGAACGACCGCATGATGGGGGTCTCGGGTTTGTCGGGCGATCCGTTGTCGCCGCTCACGCATCCGCCTATGCCGCCGCAGCCGCTCGGACTTTCCGGCCCGCTGATCGGCAAGGCCATGAACAAGCTCGGGTGGCATTGGTGGCCGTCGGACACCACGGTCGCGACGACGGATTACGAGGGCCGGGCGCGCTGTATCAATCTCGGCCATTGCACGCCGGCCTGCGCGCAAGGCGCCAAGGCCTCGACCGACATCACCTATTGGCCGCAGGCGATCCGCGCCGGCGTCGAGCTCAAGACCCATTGCCGCGTGCGCGAGATTCTGACCAACGAGCATGGCATGGCCTCGGGCGTCGTCTATTACGACAGGGATGACGTCGAGCAATTCCAGCCGGCCGAAGTCGTCATCATCGCCTGCAACGGCGTTGGCACGCCGCGGCTGCTCTTGAATTCGGTCTCCGGCCGCTTCCCGAATGGCCTGGCCAATTCATCCGGCCTGGTCGGCAAAAACCTGATGTTCCATCCCTATGCGCAAATCTACGGTTTTGTGAAGGAGCCGACCGATTCCAACCGCGCGCCGCCGACTTGCCTCTGGAGCAAGGAGTTTTACGACACCGATCTCTCGCGCGGCTTCGTGCGCGGCTACGGCATCCAGTTCGGCCGCGGCGCGGGGCCGGTGTTCGAAGCCGTCGCGAGCGAACAGAAGGGCATTTTGCCATGGGGCGCGGACCATCACCGCGTGTTCCGCAAGCTCAACGGCCATCGGCTCGCGGTATCTGCGATCTGCGAGGATCTGCCCGAGGAGCACAACCGCGTCACGCTCGATCCCGTGCTGAAGGACAGCCATGGGATTCCCGCGCCGAAGATCGACTACACGATCAGCGAAAACAGCCGGAAGATGATGGAGCATGGATTGGCGCGCGGCCGTGAAATTCTCGAAACCGCCGGCGCCACCGACATCTGCATCAACAACCCGATTCCCTGGGGCGGCTGGCATCTGCTCGGTACCGCGCGGATGGGCACCGATCCTGCGCGCTCGGTGGTCAACGAATGGGGGCGGTCGCACGACGTGAAAAACCTCTTCATCGTCGACGGCAGCGTGTTCGTCACGTCAGGCGGCGTGAACCCGACCTCGACCATCCAGGCGATCGCGCTCTACGTTGCCGATCAGATGAAGCAACGCCTTGCCAACCTCTTCGATTGAGACCGCGATGTCCGCAGCCAATGAACTGACCAAAGCCCAACGCGACGATCTCCGCACTATTGCTGCGATGATCATTCCCGCCAGCGACGAGTACAAGGTGCCCGGCGCCGACGATCCCGCAATCCAGGTCGACATGCTGGCGACGCTCGGCCGCGATACTGCGATGGTGCGTGCCGCGCTCGACCATCTGGCGCGTCTGGCCGGCAAGCCGCTGGCTGAGCTTGAAGCGGCGCGGCGCGATGCGATCGCGACGGAGTTCCGCGCCACCGGCGGCGTTGCGGCGGCTACGCTCGTCCGCGTCGTCCTGCAATGCTACTACCGCGACGATCGCGTGCTGCGCTCGCTCGGGCTGGAGCTTCGCGCGCCATTCCCGAAGGGCCACGTGCTGGAAGAGGGGGACTGGTCGCTGCTAGACCCCGTCAAGGCGCGGCCGGCGAAGCTCAGAAGGGCGCCCTAGCAGGCCTGCCCAGCGCTGCATGCGCGGGCACCTTGCGCAGGCGGTTCCCGACCACCATCTGATGAGGCCGAAGGAATCTCGCCATGTTGGATTATACCTCAGATATCGCCGACGACGGACTGTCGCCGCGAACGGCTGAGCCTGCCCGGGACAATGACCGGGTTTTGCTCGATGCCTATTCCAATGCCGTGATCGATGTGACCGAGCGGGTCGGTCCCGCAGTCGTGCGCGTCGAAACCGGGCCGAAGGTGCGCAGCGTGCGTGAGCGCGGCGGACTTGGGTCCGGTATCGTCATCTCGCCCGACGGTCTCGTGCTGACCAACAGCCATGTGGTCGGATCATCGAAGGAGATCAGGCTGCGCGACACCGAAGGATTCGTCACCGACGCTCACGTGCTCGGCGTCGATCCAGATACTGACCTTGCCTTGTTGCGGGCCGACGGCGCGCGCGATCTGCGTTATGCCTCGCTCGGCAATTCCAAGAGCCTGCGTCGCGGCCAACTCGTGGTCGCGATCGGCAATCCGCTCGGCTTCGAATCGACGGTGACCGCCGGCGTGGTGTCGGCGCTCGGCCGCTCGATCCGTTCGGTGAGCGGCCGGACCATCGAGGACGTGATCCAGACCGATGCTGCGCTGAATCCCGGCAATTCCGGCGGGCCGCTGGTGTCGTCGGCATCGGAGGTGATCGGCATCAACACCGCGATCATCAACGGCGCGCAGGGCATCTGCTTTGCGGTCGCCAGCAACACGGCGCAGTTCGTGCTGTCCGAGATCATCCGCCACGGCTATGTCCGCCGCGCCTATATCGGCGTTGCGGGCCAGACCGCGCCGATCCCGCGGCGGCATGCCGTGGTCGCCGGCGTCGACAACAAGATGGGGGCGCTGCTGGCGCAGATCGAGCCGGACAGCCCGGCCGCGAAGGCGGGACTGTTGCCGGGCGATGTCGTGATCAAGCTCGACGGCGTCGAGATCAACGGCGTCGACGATCTGATCCGCGCCCTCGATCGCGACCGTATCGGGCGGACGCTCGCGATGGATGTATTGCGCATGGGAAGATTGCGGGCGATCGACATCCACCCGGTGGAGCGCAAACAGGTGGCGCGGCAGTGATGCTGCTCACCCTCTCCCACAAGGGGAGGGAAGAAACGGAGTTCGCTGCTACTGCCGCAACGCCGCCAGCAACTCGTCGGGCGCTTCGGCCATGATCATGTGGCCGGCGCCGGGAACGATGACGATCCGCGCATTCGGCGTCGCCGCCGCCAGCGCCTTGCCGCCCTTGGCTGGCGTCATCATGTCGCGCTCGCCGAGAATGAAGGTGACGGGCACCTTCACCTGCGCGGCTGCTGCGAGTGCGTTCTGATAGGAGTTGCAGGCATTGAGATCGCTGTAGAGCACGCCCGGCCGCGTCTGCTGCAGCACGCGCTGCGCGCCCTGATGCATCCACAGTCCCGGCGCAAGACTGCCGCCGAGCTCGGCCTTGAAGCCGAGGCCCCAGATCGAGACCATGTCGATGGCATCAGGGTTGTTGACCTCGGCGGCCTTGAGCAGATCGGGGCCTACCGTCATCGCAGCAGCGGTGCCGATCAGGCTGAGGCCGGACACCTTGTCGGGATGACGCGCGGACGTCTCCAGTGCGATCAGCGAGCCCATCGAATGGCCGATGAGCTTCGCCTTCGGCGCACCCGCAGCGTCGAGCAGCGCGGCAGTCCAGTCGGCCATATCGGCGATAGTCGGCAGCGGGCTGCCTCCCGAACGGCCATGGCCGGGCAAATCGGGCGCCAGCACGGCGTAGCCGTGATGGGCGAACCAGCGGCTGTGCAGCGCCCAGGTCGAATGATCGAACCCCGCGCCGTGTAGCATCACCACCGCGGGCAGCGACGGATCGAACGGACGGCCGCCGGTCGCGACGAAGACATCAGCACCGTTGACGGAAAGCTGCATGGGTCAAACCTTCTGCGATGCGCGAAGCGCCTGGCCGAGATCATCGATGATGTCGGAAACGGCCTCAATTCCGATCGACAGCCGCACCAGCTCCTCGCCGACCCCGGCGGCCTTCAACTGCGCTGCATCCATCTGCTGATGCGTGGTGCTGGCGGGGTGAATGACCAGCGTCTTGGCGTCGCCGACATTGGCGAGATGGCTGATCATCCTGAGCGACTCGATGAATTTTTTGCCCGCCGCGCGGCCACCCTTGATGCCGAAAGAGACGATCGATCCGGCGCCGCGCGGCAACAGCCGCTTCGCGAGCTGATGGTCGGGATGATTTTCCAGCGCCGGATGCAGCACCCACTCGACCGCCTTGTTGGCGCTCAGCGCTTCGAGCACCGCAAGCGTGTTGCTCATGTGGCGCTCCATCCGCACGCCGAGCGTCTCGACGCCCTGCAGCAGTTGAAACGCGTTGGTCGGTGACAGGCAGGCGCCGAAGTCGCGCAGGCCCTCGGTGCGGGCGCGCATGATGAAGGCAGCCTGGCCGAACTGTTCGTCGAAAACGATGCCGTGATAGCCGGCATAGGGCTCGGTGAGCTGCGGGAATTTGCCCGACGCGTGCCAGTCGAACCGGCCGCCATCGACGATGACGCCGCCAATGGCGATGCCGTGGCCGCCGATCCATTTGGTCGCGGAGTTCATCACGATGTCGGCGCCGAGCTCGATCGGGCGGCTGAGGAACGGCGTCGCAAAGGTGTTGTCGATCAGCAGCGGAATCTTGGCGTCATGCGCGATCTGGGCGACCGCCGGGATATCCAGCACTTCCATTCCGGGATTGCCGATGGTCTCGCCGATCACCAGCCGCGTATTCGGCTTGATCGCGGCGCGGAATTCATCGAGCGCGCGCGGTTTGACGAACGTCGTCGTGATGCCGAAGCGCGGCAGCGTGTGCGCCAGCAAATTGATGGTGCCGCCATAGAGCGAGGCGGAGGCGACGATGTGGTCGCCGGCGTTGAGGATCGTCGCGATCGCCAGATGCATCGCGGCCATGCCGCTTGCCGTGCAGATCGCGCCGACGCCGGCTTCCAGCGCCGCCAGCCGCTCCTCGAGCACGGCGGTCGTGGGATTGGAAATCCGGGTGTAGATGTGTCCGGCGCGCTCCAGGTTGAACAGCGCCGCGGCGTGGTCGGAGTCCTGGAATACGTAGGAGGTGGTCTGGTAAATCGGAACGGCGCGGGCGCCGGTCGCGGGATCCGGGCGCTGGCCGGCATGCAGGGTCAGGGTTTCGAAAGCAGGCGGCTTGGGTGCGGGCATGCGGGGCTCGTCAGATCAAGTGGTGGCGGGAAAGTATGTGATGGCTCAGACGTGCACGGCGGTGCGGACGCGTCCGGCATTGCCGAACACGCGCAAATAACGTTCGATCTCGGACGGCGTGCCGGTGGCCTTCTCGGGATTATCCGACAGCTTGACCGCCGGCCGCCCATCGACCGACGTTACCTTGCAGACCAGCGAGATCGGATCGAGGTCGGCCGATCCGTCCGGCGCGCAGCCGACGAAATCATTGGTGAGGTTGGTGCCCCAGCCGAACGAGATGCGGACGCGTCCGGCGAAGTGACGATAGGTCTCCTCGATCGAATCGACATCCATGCCGTCGGAGAACACCAGCAGCTTCTCCTTGGGCTCGCGGCCCTTCTGCTTCCACCACTTGATGATGTCTTCGCCGGCCGTGATCGGCGGCGCGCTGTCGGGGCGGAAGCCGGTCCAGTCGGCGACCCAGTCCGGTGCATCGCGCAGGAATGTCTTGGTGCCGAATGCATCGGGCAGGGCGATCAAGAGATTGCCGCCGTAGGTGTGTCGCCACTGGTCGAGGATGCGATAGGGCGCCCAGCGCAGCTCCTCGTCGGAATTGGCGAGCGCGGCCGCGACCATCGGCAATTCATGCGCATTGGTGCCGATCGCTTCGAGATCGTTATCCATCGCCAGCAGCACGTTGGAGGTGCCGGTGAAAGAGGGGCCGAGCCCCTCCTTGACGGCCTCGACGCACCAGCGCTGCCACAGATGGCCGTGACGCCGGCGTGTGCCGAAGTCCGACAGCCGCAGGCCCTCAAGCTTGCGCAGCCGCTCCACCTTGGACCACAGCTTGGCCTTGGCGCGGGCATAGAGCACGTCGAGCACGAAGCGTCCCTGACCCTTGGTCGCCTGCCGTGAGCGCAGCTCATTCATGATCGCGAGCGCCGGGATTTCCCACATCGTGGTGTGGGTCCACGGCCCGTGGAAGTGCAGCTCGTACTGGCCGTCGACCTTGTTGAGCTCGTATTCGGGCAGGCGGAAGTTGGCGAGCCAGTGGATGAAGTCCGGCGAGAACATCTGGGTCTTGCCGTAGAACGTGTTACCGGAGAGCCAGATCAGCTCCTTCTTGGTGAAGCGGATGGTGCGCGCGTGGTCGAGCTGTGCGCGCAGTTCGCCCTCATCGACGATCTCGGCGAGGCGAACCTGCCGGGTGCGGTTGATGACCGAAAAGGTTACGCGCTGCTCCGGGTAAAATTCCCCGGATCATCTGCAGCATCAAAAGCTTGTAAAAATCGGTATCGAGCAGGCTGCGCACGATCGGGTCGAGCCGCCAGCCGTGGTTATAGGTCCGGGATGCAATATCGGTAACTGCCATGGCGGAACTTTACCGTGCCGCGGGCTGCCCAACCAGTGGGTTTTGCCGGCGGCATGGCAGCTCAGCGCGCTATTCCTGCCGGATACGGCCGATCGCAGCAGGAATATCCTTCCAGACCGGCTTATCGGGGGCAAATTGTTGCCTCAGATAAGCGACCAGTTCGGCGATTTGGCCGTCGCTCAGGCTGTCCTTGAACGCCGGCATGTAGCCGAGGTCGGTCACGGCCGGCTTTGCGATGCCGTGCAGGATGACCTGGATCAGATTGTCGGGCACGGTGCTGTGCAGATTGCTGTTGAGCGCCAGCGATGGCCGACTGCCGAACAGCGGTGCGCCGCCGACCTCATGGCAGACGGCGCAGGCGCCCTGATAGAGCCGCGCGCCGACGCTAGCGGCCGCAAGCGTTCGCGTGCCGGTCGAGGCTTCGAGCCTGGCGGCAAGCGCTCGCTGCGCCGGGCGATCGATCGCGGTCTCGTTGAACGAGGCGAGATAGACCGCCATGGCGCGGATGTCGGAATCCGGCAATGCGGCGAGCTCCTTCACCACCGGCGCCATGGGCCCGGCGGCGACGCCGTGAAAGCGCGATTCGCCGGTTCGCAAGTAGGCGTACAGCTCGCCCTCGTTCCACGGTATCGGCGCTTGCGACTGCGAGGTCAGCGCCGGTGCTTCCCAACCTTCCGCAAATCCGCCGGCGAGATAGGCATTCGCCTTCTCCGCGCCGAGCGCATTGCGCGGCGAATGGCAGGCGCCGCAATGGCCGAGACCTTCGACGAGATAAGCGCCGCGATTCCAGATCTCTGATTTTGCGGGATCGGGCTGGAACACGGCGGGTGTGTGGAACAGCGCATTCCATCCGGCCATCAGCGGGCGCAGGTTGAACGGGAATGCCAGCGCGTTGGCCGGCGTCTCCGCTCGCACCGGCGACTGCGCCATCAGATAGGCGTAGAGCGCCTGCATGTCGGCGTCAGTGGTCCTGGCGAAATGCGGATAGGGAAACGCGGGATAGAGATGCCGTCCATCTCGATGGATGCCCTCGCGCATTGCGCGCTCGAAGGCGGGATAGGACCAGGCGCCGATGCCGGTTCCGACATCGGGTGTGATGTTGGTCGAATAGATCGTGCCGAACGGCGTCGGCAGCGGCCGGCCGCCGGCGTTGAGCACGCCGTTCGCAGCGGTGTGGCACACCGCACAATCGCCGAGCGCGGCAAGTTGCTCGCCGCGGGCGATGGTCGCGGCCGAATAGACCGAGGCATCGGGCCGCGCGATTGGCGCGATCGCTCGCCACGGCAACACTGCGGCGCCGATGCCGACTGCAGCCGCGCACAGCGCTGCGGCAGTCGCAAGCACGCCGCGTCGTCCGGCGAACGGACTGGGCCATCGGTTGAGATCAGGCTGTGGTGCGGATGCAGGCGCAGGCAACGCCCCTGGTGCCGCCGGCTCCTCGCCGCGCAGCCCCCGCAAGATGCGTTCCGGCGTGAATGGCAACTCGCGAAAGCGCACGCCGGTCGCATCATAGATCGCATTGGCGATGGCGGCTGCGCTGGGGACGGAGGCGGACTCGCCGACACCGAGCGGCGGCTGATCCTGCCGCGGCAGCATCAGCACGTCGATCTCAGGCACCTCGGGAAACTTGATGATAGGGTAGGCGCCCCATTCGCGCGCCGTCACGGAGCTACGATCGAACGACACTTCCTCCATCAGCGCCCGGCTGGTCGACTGGATGACGTTGCCGTGGATCTGGTGGCGCACGCCGTCCGGATTGATCATCAGGCCGGAGTCCTGGCCTGCCACCACCCGCGTCACGCTGACATCGCCGGTCGCCTTGTTCACCGCGACGTCGGCGATCCACGCCGACCACGCTGCACCATAGCCGGGAAACTTGCTGTGCACATAGAGCGCATAGGCAAAGCCTCGCCCACGCACGATATCGTCCTCGGCCTGCTTCTCCTCGCGTACCGGCCGCGGTTTCCAGCCGGCGCGTTCGGCCACCGCATTGACGAGATCGATCGCGCGTGGATCCTTCAAATAACGCAGACGGTATTCGATCGGATCGACACCGGCCTCGCTGGCGCATTCGTCGATCCAGGATTCATGCGCAAAGGTGTTCGGCAGCGCCGAGACTCCGCGCAGCCACGAGGCGCGCACGATCGGCGGCATGTCATTCGCCACCACGCGCAGATTTTCGTAATCGTAGGGCGGGATCGCGGTGCGATCACCCATCTCGAGTACCACCGGCGTATGTGGGACGGCGCCGGTCAGCAGCAGGGCTAGCGTCGGTGCGCCGTTCGATGGATAGCGCGTCGCAAAATCATAGCCGGCAATGCTGCCATCGGCGTTCAATCCGCCGTTGACATCCATCAATTGCGCGGTGCCCTTCGGCTCCCAGGCGTGCTCCTGCTCGCGCGTCAATTGCACGCGGACGGGCCGGCCGACGGCGCGCGACAGCAGCACCGCGTCGGCGGAAACATCATCGGCACAGTTGCGGCCATAGCAGCCGGCAGCCTCCAGCCGGATCACCTCGATCTCGGCTTCGCGCCGGTGGATCAGCCGCGCCAGATCGGTGCGCAGATGGTGCGGGTTCTGCGTGCCCGACCAAACCCGCGTCACATCCTCCTGATAATCCGCAACCGCGCAGGACGGGCCGATCGAGGCGTGCATCTGATAGGGCCAGATGTAGGTTCGCGGCATCGGCTTGGCGGCGCCGGCAATCGCCGCATCGACATCACCCTTGTCGATCAGCGTTCGTGGCGTCGATGGATTGGCTCGCAACGCCGCTTCAATGTCCTTGAGGTCGGGCAACGTCGGCACCGGCTTCCAGCTCACCTTGAGCTGCGCCGCCGCCTTGATCGCATTCTCCTCGCGCTCTGCGACGACGCCGACGAAGTCGCCGATGCGAACGACCGCGACAAGTCCAGGGACGTCGCGCACGGAATCCTCGTCGACCGCGATCAGGCTGTTGCCGATGAAATCGCCGACATCGACGCCGGCATAGGGCGGGCGAACGACACGGCCATGCAGCATGCCTGATACTCGCATGTCGTGCACATAGGCCAATTCACCGGTCGCTTTCGCCGGAAGATCGACGCGCGGCACCGATTGGCCAATGATGTTGTAGGCGTCGACGGACTTAACTGGAACGTCGTCGGCGAGTTCAAGGCGAATGGTCTCGCCCGCAATCAATTCGCCATAGCTGACGCTGCGATTGTCCTTGCCGCGGACGAGGCCGTCTTCAACGAGGATATCCTCGGCCGAAAGCTCAAGCCGCTCGGCGGCGCGCGCGACCAGAAACTGCCGCGCCTGCGCGGCGGCCTTGCGCAGCGGTACGGCCGTAATCTGAATTGTTTCGCTCGCAATCGTCGCACCTTGATTGGGAACGAGGGCTGTGTCGCCGAGCACGACCACAACGCGGGCAAACGATACGTCGAGCTCTTCGGCAACGATCTGCCCGAGCGCGGTGCGGATGCCGGTGCCGAGATCGACGTGGCCATTATAGGCGGTGACCGATCCATCTGCCGTGATCTTGATGAACGTCTCGAACTTGACGGCCTCGACCGGCGATGCCGGACGCACGACGGACAGCGTGCCTTGCAACCGCTCGCGATTCTCGGCCGTGTCAGGGACGGTCATCGCGTCTGCGCCTCAACGAGACGGCCTGCGGCGCGCATCGCCGCGCGCATGATTTCGACATGTGCGCCGCAGCGGCACAGATGATGGCGCAGTGCTTCCAGTACGTCGTCTTCCGATGGGTGAGGGGAGCGCAGCAACAGCGCCTTGGTGGTGATGATCATGCCGTTGAGGCAATAGCCGCACTGCGCCGCCTGTTCGCTGATAAACGCTTGCTGCACGGGATCGGGATGCTCGCGCGTGCCGAGGCCTTCGAGCGTCACGATGTCGCGCCCGGCGCAGCCCTCGATCGGGATCACGCAGGAACGCGCGGCGACGCCGTCGATCAGTACGGCGCAGGCGCCGCATTCGCCGAGCCCGCAGCCGTATTTCGGTCCGTTCAGTTCGAGGTCGTTGCGGAGCACGTAAAGCAATGCAGTGTCGAGCGCGGCGTCAACGTCGTGAACCTTGCCGTTGACGGTCAGGCGCATCATGCTCTCCCGAAGTCCTCGTTGCGCTGCAAAACCCGCACTGGATACTTCTCGAAAGATACCGTTTGTGTACAAACGTGCAAGCCGCGCGATCCCGCGCTGCAGCGCGCTGCTCGCTTTATGAACAGGGCGGCGAGGCAAATGAGGTATTATGCGGCAAGCGGCGCGTTTCGCAGCGGGAGCGGCTTGACAGTGTTCCAGTCCGCGCGCAACATCGTTCGTATACGAACAAATGGTCGGAACCGCGAATAAGCGGCTATGATCGGCGCCTTCCGGACTGCAGGCTTGTTCATGACTGACGACGTCGTTGCCACTGGCGACAAGATCCGCTGCGATGCCTGTCCGGTGATGTGCTACATCAAGCCGGGCGCGGCGGGCGCGTGCGATCGCTATGCCAACAATAACGGCGAGTTGGTGCGCGTCGATCCGCATATCGTGCTGGAACGAACGGTGTCGCACGGTGGACGGCTGGTGCCGTTTCAGGCCGGTGGCGACTGGGACGGCAAACTCGTCCACGAGCCCAACGTGTTCGTCACCGCGATCGGCGCCGGAACAACTTATCCCGATTACAAGCCGGCGCCCTTCATCGTGTCATCGGAAATCGACGGCGTCGACATGGTCACGGTCGTGACCGAAGGCATTTTCAGCTACTGCGGCGTCAAGGTGAAGATCGACACCGACCGATATCTCGGTCCCGAGACGGCGACCGTCCGCGCGGAAGGCGAGGCGATCGGCCATGTGACGACCAGCGAATACGGCTCGCAGATGCTTTCGCTCGGCGGCGTGCATCATCTGACCGGCGGTTCCAAGAAGGAGGGCCGCGTCACCTGCGACGCGCTGATGGACCTTTCCAATTGCAAGCCGGTGGAACTGACGATCGACGGTGGCGCCACGGTGGTGGTGCAGGCCGGCCATCCGCCGATCGTCAATGGTGTTGCCGAAGAGCGCATGCGCGTAGGCTGCGGCTCGGCGACCATCGGTATGTTCGCCAAGCAATGGCACGGCAAGGTCGATGAAGTCGTGGTCGTGGACGACCACATCACCGGCGTCCTCAGTGAGCACCAGGCCGGCAAGCTACTGGATATTCCCGATACCGGGATCAAGATGAAGGGCCGGCGCTCGACGCCCGGCCGTTACTTCCAGGTCGCCGATCCCGGCACCGGTTGGGGCGGCACCAATATTTCCGATCCGCTGTCGGTGCTGGGACCGTTCAATCCGAAGGAGGCGCGGCCCGGGCTCACGATGCTGATGGTCTCGACCACCGGCGAGCACGCAGCCTATTATCAACTCGACGAGGCGTTGCGACCGATCGAAAAGCAGATGCCGGCCGACCTCCAGTTCTCGGTCGAGCGCATCCAGGAAAATTGCGAACCGGCGCTGTGCACGGTGCTGTTCATGGGCGGTGCCGGCGGTTCGTTGCGCGCCGGCGTCACCGACAATCCGGTGCGGTTGACGCGGTCGGTCAAGGACGCGCTGACGCGGGTCACCAGCGGCGGCGCGCCGGTCTATGTCTGGCCCGGCGGCGGCATCACCTTCATGGTCGACGTCACGCAAATGCCGGCCGGCGCGTTCGGCTATGTGCCGACGCCGGCGCTGGTGGCGCCGATCGAGTTCACGCTGAAACTGTCCGATTACGCGGCGCTGGGCGGTCACATGGATCATGTGCGCCCGCTGGCGTCGCTGCGGGAGAACAGCGGCTTCCGCCCGATGCCCAATATGCCGGGACGGCGCGCATGAAACGGCTCCCGCAAATCGCGCTCCTTCCTGATGGCAAGCGGCTGCATTTGCAGGACGGTCCGATCGACCTGATCATCGAGGCGAAGGGAAGCGAGGGCAACATGCGCGCCGCTTATGAGGCCGCCGCGCAGCGCTTCACCGGCCTGCTCGATGAACTCTGCGAGGAGTTGATCGAACTTCGAAAAGCCGCCGATCCGGCGCGAAGCGCGCTGAACGGTGTCGTTGCGCGTCGCATGCATGCGGCGGTCGCGCCGTTTGCGGGCGAGCACTTCATCACGCCGATGGCGGCGGTGGCGGGCAGCGTCGCGGAAGAGATTCTTGGTGCGATGCTGGGCACGGCGCGGCTCGATCGTGCCTACGTCAACAATGGCGGCGACATCGCATTGCATTTGACCTATGGCGAGCAGTTCACCGTCGGGCTGATGGACCGACCGGACCATCACGGCGTGATGCAAACCATCAATATCGAAGTCGATGATCCGGCACGCGGCATCGCGACCAGTGGACGGCGTGGCCGCAGTTTCTCGCTCGGGATTGCCGATGCCGTTACTGTGCTGGCTCGAACGGCATCGCAAGCCGATGCGGCGGCGACCATCATTGCCAATGCCGTCGACCTGCCCGGTCATCCCGCCATCATCCGCTGTCCGGCCAATGAATTGCAGCCCGACAGCGACCTTGGCACGCGCCTCGTCACCCGCGACGTCGGCGTGCTCCGAGAAAGCGAGATCGACGATGCGCTAAGGGCAGGGGTAAGCCGGGCACAACAATTGCTTGCGGCGGGATTGATCGAAGGTGCGGCCTTGCGTCTACTAGGCGAGACGGCCGTGGTGGGTGCAACAGGGATCAGGGCGGGTGCCTTGCCAACGTTGCATGGAAACGCGCTAGAAAGAACAGCGTATGTTTGATCGGGAGCGAGGCGAGTAAGATGAGCGCGATCATTCGCAAGATCGTCACGGTGGTCGAGGAAACCCATCTTGAGATGGGACAGAAGATTGCACCGCCGACGCGGCGGGCCGCGGCGATCGCTGTGATCGAGAATCCGTTTGCAGGCCGGTATGTCGAAGACCTTTCGCCCTTGATCGAAATCGGCGAGGAGCTTGGCGAATTGCTCTCGAAGAGAGCGGTCGCCGCGCTCGGCATCGAGGGCGCCAAGGCCCACAGCTATGGCAAGGCGGCCGCCGTGGGCGAAAACGGCGAGCTCGAGCATGCGGCGGCGATCTTGCATCCCAAGATGGGCGCACCGGTGCGGAAAGTATTGGGCAAGGGCGCAGCACTGATTCCGTCGTCGAAAAAGCGCAGCGGCCCGGGCACAACGCTGGACATTCCGCTCGGTCACAAGGACGCGGCTTTCGTGCGCAGCCATTTCGACGGCATGGAAGTGCAGATCAATGATGCACCCCGCGCCAACGAGATCATGGTGGCGGTCGCCGTCACCGATAGCGGCAGGCCGTTGCCGCGCGTCGGCGGGCTGACGATTGCGGAAATCAAAGGCGAAGACGGCTTGAGATAATGACATCAACATTGGAGGTAGGGATGCGACGGAGACATTTGCTGGGAGCGGTATTGGCGATCGCGGTCGCCGGCATGACTGGCAGCGCCATGGCGCAGAGCGAAATCAAGGAAATCAAGATCGGCGAGATCAACAGCTATTCGTTGTTGCCGGCCTTCACCGAGCCCTACCGCAAGGGCTGGCAGCTCGCGGTCGAAGAGATCAATGCCGCGGGCGGCATTAATGGCAAGAAGCTGGTCGTCATTTCCAAGGACGACGGCGGCAAGCCGGCGGATGCGCAGACCGCAGCCAACGAGCTGGTCTCGAGCGAGAACGTCGCGATGCTGGCCGGCACGTTCTTGTCCAATATCGGTCTCGCCGTCTCCGACTTCGCCAACCAGAAGAAGGTGTTCTTCCTCGCGGCAGAACCCTTGACCGACGCCATCACCTGGTCGAAGGGCAACCGCTACACGTTCCGCCTGCGTCCCTCCAACTACATGCAGGCCGCGATGCTGGTGGAAGAAGCCGCCAAGCTGCCGGCCAAGCGCTGGGCGACGATTGCGCCGAACTATGAATACGGTCAGTCGGCGGTCGCGGTGTTCAAGAAGCTGATGTCGGAGAAGCGTCCGGACATTCAGTGGGTCGACGAGCAGTGGCCGCCGCAAGGCAAGATCGATGCAGGTCCGGTGGTGCAGGCAGTGGCTGCGGCCAATCCGGAGGCGATCCTCAACGTCACCTTCGGCGCCGATCTGGTGAAGCTGGTGCGTGAGGGCAATACCCGCGGCCTGTTCAAGGGACGTTCGGTGGTCTCGTTCCTCACCGGCGAGCCGGAATATCTCGATCCGCTGAAGGATGAAACGCCGGAGGGCTGGATCGTCACCGGCTATCCCTGGTACGACATCAAGACGCCGGACCATGACAAGTTCCTGAAGGCCTATCAGGCCAAGTACAAGGACTATCCGCGGCTCGGCTCGATCGTCGGCTACCAGACCATCAAGGCTGCCGCCGCGATCCTTGCGAAAGCCAACTCGACCGATCCGGAGAAGCTGATCGCGGCGACCGAAGGCCTGTCGATGCCGTCGCCGTTCGGCGAGATCACCTTCCGCAAGATCGATCACCAGTCGACGTTAGGGGCCTATGTCGGCAAGACCGCGCTGAAGGACGGCAAGGGCGTGATGGTGAACTCGGTCTATCGCAAGGGCGCGGACTATCTGCCGAGCGACGCGGAAGTGGAAAAGCTGCGTCCGAAGGATTGATTCTCTCTCCTCTCCCTCTCTCCGTTCTTACGGGGAGAGGGTCGGGGTGAGGGGCTCTCTCCACGAGTTGTGACAGCCGATGGACCTGTACCCTCTCACCCGGATCGCAAGGGCGATCCGACCTCTCCCCGCAGGCGGGGAGGGGTGACCATAGCCTCCGACGCCGATCTACCTCGACGCAATAGACCACCAACCCGGACCGCCAATGGCCTTCTACTTCGTTCAGTTCCTGACCGGTCTCGCCAGCGCGGCGTCGCTGTTTCTGGTCGCATCGGGGCTGTCGATCATCTTCGGCGTGACGCGGATCGTGAACTTTGCCCATGGCGCGTTCTATATGCTCGGCGCCTATGTCGCGTTCACGCTGACCGAGCGGTTCTCCGGCGTGCTC
This sequence comes from Bradyrhizobium sp. AZCC 1578, assembly GCF_036924675.1. Lineage (NCBI taxonomy): Bacteria > Pseudomonadati > Pseudomonadota > Alphaproteobacteria > Hyphomicrobiales > Nitrobacteraceae > Bradyrhizobium > Bradyrhizobium sp. AZCC 1578. The sequence continues at coordinate 1,714,045 of NZ_JAZHRZ010000001.1, read as the reverse complement.
GGCTTCTGGGGCGGCATCGTCGTTGCAGCGCTGATCGTTGCCATCATCGGCGTGCTGGTCGAGATGGTGCTGCTGCGGCGGATCTATCATGCGCCGGAGCTATTCCAGTTGCTGGCGACATTCGGCCTCACCTTGATGGTTCAGGACATCGTCGTGATGATCTGGGGCCCGGACGATCTGCTCGGCCGTCGCGCACCCGGCTTCAAGGGCGCGGTCGATTTTTTCGGCCAGAACATTCCGAGCTACGACCTGTTCCTGATCGCGCTCAGCCCGATCGTGCTCGGCGTACTCTGGCTTCTGTTCCAGCGCACGCGCTGGGGCGTCTTGGTGCGCGCGGCGACGCAGGACCGCGACATGGTGGCGGCGCTGGGCGTCAATCAGAAATGGCTGTTCACCAGCGTGTTCGCGCTCGGCGTCTTTTTGGCCGCCCTCGGCGGCGCGCTGCAGATTCCGCGCGATGCGGTGCATCACGCGCTGGACCTGCGAATCATCGTCGAAGTGTTCGTGGTCGTGGTGATCGGCGGGCTCGGCAGCATCATCGGTGCCTTTGTGGCTGCCGTGCTGGTGTCCGAACTCAACGCCTTCGGTATTCTCATCTTCCCGAAGATATCCATCATCCTGGTGTTCCTGGTGATGGCAGTGGTGCTGATCGTGCGACCATGGGGCCTGTTCGGCAAGCCGGAAGCTGCCGCACGCCGCACGCCGGGCCTGACCGTCACGCCGTGGCGGCCGCTCACCTCGGGTGAACTGTTGATGTCACTGGGTGCGCTGGTCCTTGCGGCCATGATGCCGTTGTTTGCCGGCAACTACGCGCTCACCGTCGGATCGGAAATCGCGATCTTCGTCATCTTCGCCGCCAGCCTGCACTTCCTGATGTCGGTCGGCGGGCTCGCCTCGTTCGGCCATGCCGCCTATTTCGGGCTTGGCGCCTATGGCGTCGCATTCCTCGCCAAGGCGGTGGGATTGCCGATGATCGTTTCGTTGCTGCTCGGCCCGGTACTAGGCCTCTTGGGTGCGGCGGTGTTCGGCTTCTTCGCCGTGCAACTCTCCGGAGTCTATTTCGCGATGCTGACGCTGGCCTTTGCGCAGATCGTCTGGTCGATCGCGTTCCAGTGGGTCGAGGTAACCGGCGGCGACAACGGCATCTTGGGTGTGTGGCCGGAGAGATGGGCGGCGAGCCCCGCTAATTTCTATTGGTTGTCGCTCGGCATCACGGCGCTCGTGGTCACTGTGCTCCGGGTGATGGTGTTCTCGCCGTTCGGCTTTGCGCTGCGCGCAACGCGGGATTCGCCGCTGCGTAGCGAGGCGATCGGCATCAATGGCAAGCGCGTGCAGTGGACGGCTTTCGTCATATCAGGAACGGTGGCGGGCATCGGCGGCGCGTTGTTCGCCTATCTGAAGGGAAGCGTGTTCCCGGACAGCGTCGGCATCTCGCTCTCTGTGGATGCGCTGGTCATGGTTCTGCTTGGCGGCGTCGAGACGGTTTCCGGCGCGGTGATCGGCGCCATCGTGTTCAAGGCGGCAAACATCTGGCTGGTCAGCCAGACCGATCTTTCCAAGCTGGTGCTGGGCGGCTTCATTGTGCTGATGGTGGTGGCGTTCCCCAAGGGCATCGTCGGCACGCTGGAGACGATCCGGAATCGCCGGCGCTCCGCCGAAGCCAAAAAATCTGCGCTCGTCACCTCCCGGATCGAGGCCGCTGAATGAGCATGGTTCCGACATTGCTGAAGGTCGAAGGCTTAAGCAAATCCTATGGCGGCGTGCACGCGGTGCGCAGCGTGTCGTTCGAACTGCGTGCGGGCGAAATCCTGGCGCTGATCGGACCCAACGGCGCGGGAAAAAGCACCTGCTTCGACATGCTCAATGGCCAGAACATGCCGGACAGCGGACGGATCCATCTGCTCGGCGAGGATACGGTCGGCCGAAAGCCGCGCGCGATCTGGCGGCTCGGCGTCGGGCGCACGTTCCAGATCACGGCGACATTTCCGACCATGACCGTGCGCGAGAACGTGCAGGTCGCACTGGTGTCGTATGGCAGGCAATTGTTCAATCTCTGGGGCTCGACCGCGGCTTACGCCCGCGACGAGACGGGCCGGCTGCTCGACCTCGTCGGCATGGGCGCCTATGCCGAGCGTCCGTGCGGTGAGCTTGCCTATGGCGACCTCAAGCGACTGGAGCTTGCGATCGCGCTCGCCAACCAGCCCAGGCTGTTGCTGATGGATGAGCCCACCGCAGGCATGGCACCGCGCGAGCGGATCGAGCTGATGCGGCTGACCGCAAGCATCGCCCGCGAACAGGCAATCGGCGTGCTCTTCACCGAGCACGACATGGATGTGGTGTTCGAGCATGCCGACCGCATCCTCGTCTTGAATCGCGGTAGCCTGATCGCCGAAGGCTCGCCCGAGGAAGTCCGTGGCAATCCGCAGGTGCGCGCGATCTACCTCGGCGAAGGACTGGTCTACGATGCGCGTCATCGCGAGGGAGCCGGCGCATGAAGCTGCAAGTCGCCGATCTCAACAGCTTCTACGGCCCCGCGCATATCCTGTTCGATATCGCGCTGGAAGTCGGCGAGGGCGAAGTGGTGGCTCTGCTCGGCCGCAACGGGGCCGGCAAGTCGACTACCTTCCGCTCCATCGTTGGTCTGGTCGAGAACCGTTCGGGACGGATCGTCTTCGAGGGCAAGGATGTCTCCCGCGAGCCGACGCATGCGATCGTGCGCGGCGGGCTCGGCTACGTGCCCGAAGAGCGGCGTATCTTCACCGACCTGACGGTGGAGGAAAATCTCGAAGTCGGCCGCCAGCCAAAACGGCCGAACGCGCCGCACTGGACGCGCGAAAAACTGTTCACGCTGTTTCCCAATCTCGGCGAGATGCGCAACCGTCCCGGCGGACGGATGAGCGGCGGCGAGCAGCAGATGCTGACGATCGCGCGAACCCTGATGGGAAATCCCTCGCTGGTGCTGCTCGACGAGCCATCGGAAGGGCTATCGCCAAAAATCGTCGAACAGATGGTCGACGCCATCCTGGCGATGAAGAAGGAAGGCGTCAGCATCGTGGTCTCGGAGCAGAACCTGCATTTCGCGCGGCTGATTTCGGACCGCGCCTACATCATCGAGCGTGGCAAGATTTGTTTCGGCGGCACGATGGTCGAGCTCGACTCGCGGCCGGATATCCGGGACGCGCATTTGTCGCTGTGATCGGCGAGGGGAAGGGCGGGTAACGCAGATGGGAAGGAGTGTTTCGCCGAAACGGAGCGTCAAGCCGCCGCGCCCGTCCTACATTCTCGACGAACAGATCGGCTTCATCCTGCGTCAGGTCTGGCAGCGCCATGCCACCATCTTCGCCCGCGAGATCGGCATCAACCTGACGCCGACACAATGGGCGGCGCTCGCCAAGCTGACTGAGACCGGACCGTGCTCGCAGAACCTGCTCGGGCGGCTGACGGCGATGGATGTCGCCACCATCAAGGGTGTGATCGACCGTCTCACCGCGCGTGGCCTGACCGAGACCAGCCCGGATCCCGAGGATGGCCGCCGCCTGCTCGTGAGTCTGACGCGCGCCGGCCAGCAACTGGCCGAGAAGGCCGCGCCGAATGCGCTGGCGATCAGCCGCGAGACGCTGGCGCCGCTCGACGCAAGAGAGCGCGAGACGCTGATCGCGCTGCTCGACAAGCTGCGTTAGGGCGTAGTTGGCGTCAGCTCAGGTTCAGCACCAGCGCGATCGCGCCCACGAGAATGAGGCTGAACGCCCAGGTCGTATCCAGGTTGAACCAGCTCTGCGATATGAACTGGAGGCCGAGATAGCGGTAGGCGAGCCACGCGCAAACTCCGCCGGCGGCGACCATCGCGATGGCGTGGACGGCCGCAACCAGCACGGCCATTCCGAGATTGGCGTTGATGAGAGTACCGGCGGCCGCGTGGCTGCCGTCGAGCTCGGCTTGCCGGCAGAGCCCGAGGTAGATCGGCACCAGCATCAGCGCGGCGCCATGCGCCAGCGCCACGGCAAACGACCAAAGCCCCAGTTGCGCCGGTGATATCCGTGCCAAAACTCTTGGATGGCGGCGGTTGGCAAGCCTGAAAAGGCCGAAGGCGATAACGAGGACGCTGGCGCCGATCTGTATCGTGCGCTGCCACTCGACGATGGCAACGAGCAGCGCGAAGGGAAGGAGTACGAGCAGCATCGCGAGCAGATGGCCGGCCGTGAGCGGCCCAAGCGCGGCCACCAGGGCACGCGGGCTCCGCTCCATCAGTCCAACTGAAACAGCGAGCGGCCAGCCCATGCCCGGGTTGACGCCGTGGTAAAGGCCGCTCGCGATGACAGCCAGCCAGAGCCAGGCCGGTGTCCAGTCGGCTGCGCTCAAATCTCAAGCCGACGGATAGCAGAACGAATCCGTCGAACAGTCGCCGCCGTCGAGCCGGATCTGGTGCGCGCGGTAGCCGTCGGGGAAGTTGCCCCAGTAATTGTTCGCCAGTTCGAGACCACCGTCCGGATTCGCGTTGGCCATCACCATGGCTCCCGGGACGCCATCGGGATAAAACTGGTCGTCCCATGTCGAGTACAGCGAGTTGGTCCAGTAGACCCGCTTGCCATCGCGGCTGATCTCGACCATCTGCGGGCCGCCTGCAAACGCCTTGCCGTTCGGGTGCGGCGTGCGGCGCGCGATGCCGCCGATGTGAACCGAGCCGGCAAGCTTCGGCTTTCGCGGCTCCCTGACATCGTATTGACGCATCTCGCCGGTGCCCCAGCAGGCGACGTACAGAAACTTGTCATCCATCGACAGGTCGATGTCAGTCACCAGCGGCGGCACGGCGCCAAAGCCCTGCAGCAGCGGCGGCAATTGTTCCTTCGCCGCCGGCTCGGGTGGAATCGTCGCCGTCTTCTCGACGTGAAACTTGCCGCCCTCGCGCCACCAGGTCCAGATCGAGCCTTCGAGGTTAGTGGTGTCGACCACGGTGCCCAGAAAGCCGTATTCGCGAACTGGATCATGCGCGGGACGCACTTCCAGCCCCATCTGGTGATTGGCCCCGAGATCGATCGTCTGCACATTTCGCCGGGCCCGCAGATCCCAGAAGTGAATATGGTGACCGTACTTGTTCGAGAGCAGATCCTCCGGCACGATTCCGTTCTCGAACTGCGGCGGCAACCCCCACTCGCTCGTCACCATGTAGTCGCGTGGCAGATTCCACCAGAAATCATAGTGCATTGTCTGGGGGCCACGATCGATCTCCCACCGTCCGAGCACCTCGAAGGTCTCGCAGTCCATGATAAAGACGCCGGGCGGTCCATCGGTGCCGTCCTTGCCGCTGCCGCCGAGCGTAGAGACGTAAATGCCTTCAGGCCCGCAATGAACGGTGTGGGGCCGCGAATATCCGGTCTTCCTGAAGATCTCTTCAGGCTCGATGATCTTGTGTATGGCCGCCTTGGTGGGGTCGGGTTTGGTGTCGACAATATAGATGCGGGACGATCGCATGCCGGGGATGATGAGATAGCGGCGCTCGAGGAAGGCATGTCCGGTCATCGGCGACAGCGCCGACGAGCAGGCGTTCCAGCCGAAATGGTGAAACTCGTCGCCCTTGTTGGGCATCGTCACGGTGTGAACGACCTGGCTGTAGCTCGAGGAGCCCGGCTTGACGTCGATCACCGCCAGTGCGTCCGGCTTTGAAGCATCCGGGCTGAGCAGCACGGTGTAGGCGAAGCTCTCCGGCGGAGCTTCCATGGCAAGCTTTGGCGAAGCGTGAAACGTGGGATCGGGCCGAATGTTCATCGTACTCCTCCCTGTTTGTCTGGACGGATTCCAAGAATGATTAAAGTCGGCGGAGAGAGCTCCGCTCTATTTGACCGTGATGGTAATTTTCTTCGAGACTACCGGAGGATTGTGCGGATAGTGGCCAGCGTCGCCCAGTACGAGCTGAAGCGTGTGCTTGCCGGGCGGAAGCTCGATCCGGGCTTCCGTCTGGCCCGCGCCAAAATGAAGGTGCGATTTGTCCTGCGGAATCTCTTCATTGGGATTGAGCGGCTCGTTCACATTGATCAGAAGGTGATGGTGGCCGCTGTTTGGGTAGTTGTCGCCCGCGTGGGTTACGCCCATGTTGCGCAGACCAAAGCGGCACCAAAATCCGCCCTTGATGACGGCGCCGTCCTGCGGCCACACGAAATAGAGAAGGGCATCCTTGTGTGAGGGCTTCCCTTGAGCATACGCGGCGAACGGCAGACAGGTGAGCGCTGCTGAGAGAGCGATCCACTGCGTGAACTTCATGACCGCCCTCTTAAGGCTACTTGGGAGACAGCGCGATGCGGAACCCGTGGGTGGGATATCGCACGTTGGTGTCATAGCTGCCGCGGTTTGATACGCGGGCATAGTCTGAGTCCTTCCTCCAGGAGCCGGAGCGGATGACATGCGAGGAACATGCATTCTCGACCCATGCTGACCCGTCTCCTGGCGCGCCCTGATAATTTCTGTGCCAGCAATCTTCGACCCATTGATCGACGCCGCCGCCCATATCAAACAGCCCAAAAGGATTTTGCTTGAGGCTGCCGACCTTCACCGGCTGGTCGGTCGCTGGAATGTCGCTGCAGTTCTTGCAATTGACCATACCGGGCTGAAACTGATCGCCCCACCAGTAGCGGGTCTGCGTGCCGCCGCGCGCCGCATATTCCCATTCGGCTTCGCTCGGCAGTCGATATGGTTTTCCGGTGGTTTCCGCAAGCCATGCGACATATTGCTTGGCATCGCTCCAACTCACGTTTGTAACAGGCGCATCGTCCTTTCCGGCTGCCGTGAATCCGCATGCCTTTGCGGCGGCGCATGCGTTCCATTCCTGCACGGTGACGGGAAATTTCCCCATCGCAAACGGCTTGACCGTTACCTGACGGACCGGCCTTTCCGAAACGTCTTCGTTGCTGCCCATCGCGAAGCTGCCGCCCCGAAGCGAAATCATCTCGGGTTCTCGAACCGGCGCGGCCGCTTGCGTCGTCGGCGGAGTCTCGGGTGCGGCGGGAGGCGCCGGCGGCGGTAGCGGCGCTGCCTGTTGTTGAGGTGGCGAAGGAGAAGGTTGGGGCGCCGGCGCTGGTTGTTTCGCGGCAGGCGCAGGCGCCTTCGGCGCTTCCGCCGGAGATGAAACGGGAGCCGACGCCTGATTTATAGCCTTGCGGGGCGGTGCGAACATGTACCAGAGAGTGCCGATCGCAATGGTCAGCATCGCAATGCAGAGCAAGAGGATCAGAACGCGTTCGCGCCGGTTCCGATATGCGTTAAGGGCGGAGGGGTCGGGAAGCACGCGGTAGACCCGAACGGGATCGGTGATGTTCTTGACCTTTCGATCACCGAGCGACTCGTATCCGCAAACCAGCTTATGCTTTATCTGCTCATAAATGCCGCCGGAGATATAGACTTCGCCGGGATGGGCTATGCCCTCAAGCCGCGTGGCAATATTGACGCCGTCGCCATAGACGTCGTCGGTTTCTATAATCACGTCGCCAAGATTGACGCCAATCCGATATTCGATCCAATGATGCTTGGGCAGTGATGCATTGCGGCCAACCAGATTTTGCTGGATCACGATGCTCGATCGGACGGCTTCGACCGGGCTGTCGAAAATGGCGATGAAGCCGTCGCCCGTGGTTTTGACCAGCCTGCCGTGATGTTCCCTGATGCTGGGTTCGATGAGGTCGCGCTCGATCCTCTTGACGCGATTGTGCGTCCCTTCCTCGTCGATCTGCATCAGGCGGCTGTAACCGGAGATGTCGCCTGCCACGATGGCCGCAAGGCGGCGTGGCATTGGCTCGGGCGATCGCTCACCCGGTCGGCCTGACTTGATGTCACGAATTTGGGCCATGGCTTGGATTGGCTCCCAACTGTCAAATACAAATACAGTATGAGGCAAGCAATCTTTCCAGCACCTACAGCGTACCATGGTGGCTGTTCGCCGCAAGCAGCCGTGCGCGGGTTCCACGCGGTTCGTAGGGGCTAAGTGTGAGTGATCTCACAAAAAATGAGGCCTGACCGGCAGTTCGCTCATCACGTCCGAGGGTATAGTCGCCCGGCGCACTCGCAGGGCGAGCGGCATCAATGTCCGCTTACGATCTCCGGCACCTTGCCGGCGGGCGGCGTGTTGCGGCTGCGCTGGGTGCGGACGATGCCATCGATGATGGTCATGCCGATGCCGGGGAGGTCGCCGAGCTGCACGCTCTCCAGAATGTTCTTGCCAGGGGAATGCTGGGCCTTGTCCATCAGGACGAAGTCCGCGGAGCGGCCGATTTCGATGATTCCGCAGTCGAGTTCGCGCATGCGCGCGGTATTGCCGGTCGCAAGGCAGAAGGCGAGTTCGGCCGGCAGTTCGCCGAGTGACGACAGCATCGAGACCATTCGCAAAATGCCGAGCGGCTGCACGCCGGAGCCGGCCGGCGCGTCGGTGCCGAGGATGACGCGATGGAGGTCACCCATCTCGCGCGCGGTGCGCAACGTGAACAGCGCCGAGCGCTCGTTGCCGTTGTGAACCAGCTCCAACCCGCGTTTGCAGCCCTCGCAGATGCAGCGGATCTGGTCGTCGGGCAGCGCGGTATGGCCGCCATTGATATGCCCGACCACGTCGGTGTCGGCTTCCAGCACCACATCCTTGTCGATCAGGCCGGAGCCGGGAATTGAAGGTCCGCCGGTATGGATCGTGCTTTGGATGCCGTATTTGCGCGCCCAGCCGACCATTTTGCGCGCGGTCGGGCCGTCCTTGACGCCGCCGAGGCCGACCTCGCCGAGCAGCTTGACGCCGGCCGCGGCCATCTCCTTGAAATCGTCCTCCACCATTTCGCATTCGATCACCGGCGCGCCGGCATGCACCTTCACCCCGCCTGGCCGCAGCGTCCAAAACGCGCGCTGCGCAAAGATCGCCATCGCCTTCAGGCCTACGACGTCGCGCGGGCGGCCGGGCATGTGGACCTCGCCGGCCGAGATCATGGTGGTCACGCCGCCATGGAGATAGCTGTCGATCCAGTTGACCTGGTTCTGCCGCGGCGTCCAGTCGCCGGCGACGGGATGGACGTGGCTGTCGATCAATCCGGGCGCGACGGTGGTGCCGTTGGCGTCGACTGTCGTGGTGGCGCCCTCGGTATTGCAGTCCTTGAAGCGGCCGACGGCTGTGATCTTGCCGCTCTCGGCCACGATCGTGTCGGCATCCAGGATCGGCTTTTCCAAAGCCCCCGACAGCACGAGCCCGATATTGCGGATCACCAGCTTGTTCGGACCGGTCGCCTGGGGTGCGTCGTGGGCCATGGTTTTTCCTTTTGCTTCAATGCCTTCGCCGGACATTCTGCCCGGCTTGACGATCGGATCAAGCTGGATTATTCGTTTGTATACGAATGATCGTATACGAATGATTTAACCGGTCAATCCGGCTTGCAAGTCAGGGAACGGTGCGATGAGCAATTTCAACCAGGAAAGCGTGCTGAGCGTTCATCACTGGACCGATACGCTGTTCAGCTTCACCACCACACGCGATCCCTCGTTCCGTTTCCGCAATGGCGAGTTCACGATGATCGGCCTGAAGGTCGGCGAGAAGCCGCTGCTCCGCGCCTACTCGGTCGCCAGCGCCAATTACGAGGACCGGCTCGAATTCTTCTCGATCAAGGTGCCGGATGGCCCGCTCACCTCGCGCCTCCAACACCTGAAGCAGGGCGACGAAATCATCGTCAGCCGCAAGGCGACCGGTACGCTGGTCATCGATAACCTCGAGGACGGCCGCAACCTCTATCTGATCGGGACCGGCACCGGGCTGGCGCCGTTCCTTTCCGTGATCAAGGACCCCGAGACCTATGAGCGGTTCGAGAAGGTGGTGCTGCTGCACGGCTGCCGCCGCGTCGCCGAACTCGCCTATGGCGAGATGATCACCGAAAAGCTGCCGAACGACGAGCTGATCGGCGAATATGTTCGCAACCAGCTGATCTATTATCCGACCGTGACCCGCGATCCCTTCCGCAACCGCGGCCGCATCACCGATTTGATCACTTCAGGAAAACTGTTCGCCGACATCGGGCTGGCCACGCTCGATCCAGCGCATGACCGCGTCATGATCTGCGGCAGCCCGGCGCTGGTGACGGACACGCGCGCGCTGCTCATCGGCAAGGGTTTTGCCGAGGGCAATCACGGCGAGCCGGCACAGTTCGTGGTCGAGAAGGCGTTCGCGGAGCGGTAACGAGAATGAGGGACATATGGTGCCGCGCCGCACCTCCCTAAGGCCGCACCGCCGGCGCTTCCATCGCCATCCCGCGCGCCCGCGACATCAGGTATAATTCCAGTTCAACCAGTTCCGGCGCGCCGTAATCATAGGCCTGCGCGCGGATGCCGGTGATGCAGGCGCGCAGGCGTCGCTGCAGCGAGCCCAGCGATTGCCATTCCAGCCGGTAGAGCGGGTAACCGGTCGGGTGTCCTTGTGTGATCGCGGCGCCGGCGAGTCGCTTGTCCCAATTGTCGTCATGGCAATGGGTACAGCCGAGATTGAGCTGGCCCTGCCGTTGCATGTAGAGCTCGCGTCCTTTGGCGACGAACGGCGCGAGCTGCGGGTCGGCTCCGGTTTCGATCGGAGCGCCCTGTGATTGCCTTGCGACAAAGGCTGTCAGCGCCAGCAACTCGCGGCTCTCGAACGGCAGCGGCGTCGCCTGTTGGTGGTTGGTGCGGCACGAATTGATGCGCTGTTCCAGATCGATCGGGCGGCCGGTTGCCTTGTCGAACGCGGGGTAGCGGGCGGCCACGCCCTTCATGCTTGCGCGTGCATTGCCATGGCAATCGGCGCACGCTTTGTCGGCGGCGCCTGTCTTGCGGTTCCACAATGTCTCGCCATTGAGCACCCAGAGCATGCCGGGATTGGCGGTGTCGTCGTCCTGCATCGTTTTTGTGTCCGGCTTCATGAAGCTGTAGCCGGAACGGCGGTCGGCTTGCGGGATCTCGGCAGCTCCGACGGCGCCCACCACCAGCAGTGCGGCGGCTATGGCGCCCAAAAATCTCATTCGACCGAGATCGAGGCGGAAGCGGTCTCGGAAAAACCCTTGTCGCCGATCCATTCGAACTCGAACTTGCCGCTTTCGGTCACGGTCGTGAAGAAGGAGAAGAACGGGTTGGCAGCAATCGCCGGGAACAAATCGGCGCGGAAGATTTCAGCGCCGTTGAAGCGGCAGGTAAAGCTCGTGATGATGTCGCGCGGCACAGATTCACCTGACGCCTTATGGCGATAGCCTGACTCCATGATGTGCGACATCAGCGTCTTGATCTCGATAATGTCGCCGCGTTTGGCTTTGGCCGGAACGTTGATTAGCGCGGAAGCCATCAGATCACCTCCTCGGTGCAGGCCGCCAGTGTCACCACGACGTCGACGCTGGCCGACCAGAACGACCCGTCCGAGAGCTTGGCGATCGCGACGACCTTCTGGCTGTCGGTGAGGCGAATGCGGGTCGAAACCTGCGCGCGGCCGGCATGAGGGCCGAGGTGGAAGTTGGCGACGTTCGGCTGCGGGTTCTTCTCGTTGAAAACGTGGATGCTGCTGACGTGGTCCTCCGGCGCCATAGGGTGGGCGACACTCACAGTCAGCGGCACGGTGTTGCCGTTCTCGACCAAGGGCGGCACGTCGAGCTTGACCTTGCCGGTTTTCACCGCAGCGCCGCCGGTGACATTGCGGATGGCGGAAGCGAGCATCTCGGGCGTCGCCTCGGCAGGCCGAAGCGTGACGACGGGGGCCGTGCCAAGCACGGCTGCCGCTCCGGCGAGGCCGAGAAACTGGCGGCGTGTCGAATTCGGTGGTGGATGCATCGGACCTTCCTATTCGCGTAAGCTTGCGAGATACGCCACGATATCCTCGATCTGTTCGGCCGACAGGATCGGCTTGCCGCGCCACAGCGTCCCGACGCGAGTGAGGCCGTCAACGCGGTAATAGGACGGCATGATCGTCTCAGCATTGAGACGAGAAGCATCCACCAGCCGAAGCCGAAGCTGACCTTCGGACCAGCGGCTGCCGGAACCGGAAAGATCGGGCGCCAGGTCGCCCTGGAATTTCTGTTCGGGAAATGGGCCGTTGTGGCACAGGATGCAAGTGCTGGAACGTTCGACGACGAGGGCGCGGCCGCGCGTCGCATCGCCGGCCGTGCCCGTCAGTGACTGCGGAATGGCATCGCCAATGACGGCATAGCTGCGAAGTTCCGTTGCGGCGGCGCAGCCGGGCAGCACGAGGAGAACTCCAGCAAGAATCGGATCCAACATGCGATAGGTGCGTCTAGCCAAAGACTTCCGCCGTAATGGTCGCGAACCAGGATTGCGCATAGTCGGCCTCGCGGGCGCGGAAATCACGTGACGCCTCCAGCGGACTAACGCCACCGGCGCCTTCAACGTCGGCAAGCGATCCATTCTTCGGATGGTATACGCCGGCAATCGAGATGCCATAGTCCGGGGCTGCCAGACTGTAGCACGTATTGATCAGCTTCGGCGCGGCTGGCGATCCGCCGGCGACCAGTGTGGCAATCGCGTTTGCGCAAGTCTTGGCCTGCGCATTCGCCGAGAATGCGGATTTTGGCATCGCGCCGGCGAGACAGGCATCGCCGATGACATGGATGTTCGGTGCCGATCTGGATTCGAAAGTGACAGGATCGATCGCGCACCAACCAGTGTTATCGGTCGCGCCCGCAATAGCGGCGATGCGGCCGGCCCGTTGCGGCGGAATAACGTTGGCCACCTGGGCGGTGTGATTGCCGAAATCGGTGATCAGAGTATTGGTCGCCGGATCGACGGCATTCACCTTGCCGCCCTGCGATAGCGATATCCATTCGACCATCCCCGGGTAAAGCTCCTTCCAGGCGTTCTGAAACAGGCGCTGCTTGGAGAACGCGTCCTTTGCGTCAAGGATGATCAGCTTCGAACGCGGCTTCTTGGTCTTCAGATAGTGCGCAATCAGGCAGGCCCGTTCGTAAGGTCCCGGCGGGCAACGGAAAGGGTTGGCGGGAGCTGCGATCACCACCAGGCCGCCATCCTCCATGGCCTCGAGTTGCTTGCGCAGCAACAGCGTTTGCTCGCCTGCTTTCCAGGCATGCGGCATCTTCGCCGCGGCGGCTTCGTCGTAGCCCGGCAGGGCGTCGAAACGCAGTTCGATTCCGGGAGACAGCACCAGCCGGTCGTAGGCGAGCGAGGTGCCGTCGGCGAGCCCCACGGTCCGCGCGGCTGCATTGATGGTCGTTGCTTCCAGCGCCACCACGGTGATGCCGCTGGCGGCGATCTTGTCGTAACCGAATTTTTGTTCCTCGATCGAACGCAGTCCGGCGATGACATTGTTGCTGAACGGGCAGGCGGTGAAGGTCCGGTTCGGCTCGACCAGTGTGACCTGCAATTTCGGATCGATCTGTTTCAGCGCGCGCGCACAACTCGCACCGCCGAAACCGCCACCGATCACGATGATGCGCGCCGCGGATTGCGCCAATGCGGGCAGTGGAGACGCCAAGGCCGTCACTGCGGCGGCCGCGCTGGCGCTACAGAACTTCCGGCGGCTGATGCGACGGCTAACGCCCATGCTGGCGGCCCCTTACTTTTGTGCAGCGAGCCACGCCGCCATCGCGCGCAACTCATCGTCGGAAAAGCCCTTGGCGATGCGGTTCATTACCGTAGCGGGAAGCGAGCCGTCGCGAAATCCAGCCATCGCGGTCGCGATCTCGCCGGCGTCGCGGCCGTTCAGCCGCGAAACGGACGAACCGGTCACCCCACCGGAGTGGCAGCCGGAGCAGGACGCCGCACCGGGCGGGGGGTCGGAAGCCGCAAGCACCGGCAGGCTCGACGCCATGACCGTTGCCAGCCCGATGACGACACGCAAGGCATTCATCAGAAATCTCTCGATGAGCGAGCGGCGGCCGGAGAGGCCGCCGCTGTTATTGTCAGGCAAACGTGATGTTCTGGTCCTTCAGCGGGACCGAACGGATCCGCTTGCCGGTTGCGGCGAAGTAGGCGTTGAGCACCGCGGGTGCGGCGACGCCGATGGTCGGCTCGCCGACGCCGCCCCAGAAGCCGCCGCTCGGCAGCATGACGCTTTCCACCTTCGGCATCGCGGCAATGCGCATTGAATCGTAGGTGTCGAAGTTGGTCTGCTCGATCTTGCCGTCCTTCACCGTGCAGCCGCCATAGAACAGGGCGGACAGGCCATAGACGAAGGAGCCGGCAATCTGCCGCTCGACCTGCGCCGGGTTGACGATATAGCCCGGATCGGTCGAGGCGACGATGCGATGCACCTTGATCTTGCCGTCGTCGGTGACTGAGATTTCCGCGGCACCTGCGACATAGCTGCCGAAGCCCATCACCTGCGCGATGCCGCGATGGACGCCTTGCGGCGCAGGTTTGCCCCAGCCGATCTTCTCGGCCACCGCATTGAGCACGGCGAGGTGCTTCGGATGCTTGCTCATCAGCTTGCGGCGGAATTCCAGGGGATCCTGGCCCACTGCATTGGCGAGCTCATCCATGAAGCATTCCAGGTAGATCGCGTTGTGATTGAGGTTGACGCCGCGCCAGAAGCCGGGCGGGACGTGCGGATTGCGCATCGCGTGCTCGATCAGCAAATTCGGTACGCTGTAGCCGATCGCTGCCTCGCCCGTGGCATTGAGTCCTTGGAACACCACCGGGTCCTTGCCGTTTTCCAATGCTGCCGGACGCGCCGAGGACAGGATCGACTGTCCTGATATTCTGACATGCAGCGCCGTCAGATTGTTATTGGCGTCGAAGGCGCCGGTGAGTTTGCATTGCGTGACCGGATGATATTTCCCGTGCAGCATGTCCTCTTCGCGCGACCACAACAGCTTGACCGGTGTGCCCGGCATCTGCTTGGCGATCAGAACCGCCTGCCGGACATAATCGGTCATGCCGCGGCGGCCGAAGCCGCCGCCGACCATATGCTTGTGCACATCGCATTTTTCGGCCGGCAATCCCGATGCTTCCAGCACAGCGGCTAATGCCGCTTCGCCGTTCTGCGTACCGCACCAGACCTCGCATTTGTCAGGCGTATAGATCGCCGTGGCATTGAGCGGCTCCATCGTGGCGTGGTTCTGGTAGGGATAGTTGTAGACCGCCTCGACCTTCTTGGCGGCCGAGGCAATCGTGGCCTTGGCGTCGCCGTTCTGGTTGCCGATGTAAGCCGGCTGGGCGTTGTCGAGGCCTTCGGCCAGCCATTTGGCGATCGAGTCACTGGAGACTTTGGCGTTCTCGCCTTCGTCCCAGACGACCGGCAACGCATCCAGCGCGGTCTTGGCGTGCCACCAGGTATCGGCAATGACGGCGACGGCGGTGTCGCCGACACGGACGACCTTTTTGACGCCCTTCATGCCCGCGACCTTGGCTTCGTCGTAGCTCTTCAGCTTGCCGCCGAAGACGGGACAATCCTTGATCGCGGCGTTGAGCATGCCCGGCAGCTTGACATCGATGCTGTAGATCATCGCGCCGGTGGTCTTCTCCACCGTATCAAGCCGCTTCAGGGACTTGCCGGCGAGCTTCCAGTCCTTGGGATCTTTCAACTTCACGTCCGCCGGCGGCTCGAGCTTGGCTGCCGCTTCCACCACCTTGCCATAGGTCGTGGTTCTGCCTGACCGCGTGTGGGTGATCACGCTGTTGGCGGCAGTGCATTCCGAGGCCGGCACCTTCCATTCGTTCGCGGCGGCCTGCACCAGCATCATGCGCGCGGTGGCGCCGCCCTTGCGGACATATTCATGACTGGCGCGGATGCCGCGGCTGCCGCCGGTCGAGAAGTCGCCCCAGGTGCGCTTGCGTGCGACACTTTGACCCGGCGTGGGATATTCGGTGGTGACCTTCGACCAGTCGCATTCAAGCTCTTCCGCGACGAGTTGCGCGAGGCCGGTGAGCGAGCCCTGTCCCATCTCCGAGCGGGCGATGCGGATCACGACGGTGTCATCGGGACGGATCACCACCCAGGCATTGATCTCGGGCGAGCCGTCGGCGGCGCGAACCACGTTCGGTCCGCCAAAGGGAATATCAAGACCGAGTGCGAGGCCGGCGCCGGCGGCAGCCGTGCCGATCACAAAGCTGCGGCGATTGAGTTTGGGCATGACGTGCTTGTTCATGGCGTCCCCTCAAGCGTTCGCGGCAGCGTGGATCGCCTCGCGGACCTGCTGGAAGGTCCCGCATCGGCAGATATTGGTGATGGCCTCGTTGATATCCTGGTCGGTCGGCTTCGGTTTTTCCTTGAGAAGGGCCGCGACCGCCATGATCATGCCGCTCTGGCAAAAGCCGCATTGCGGAACGTCGTTAGCTACCCATGCCTGCTGCACCTTGTGCAACGCGCCTTCTGAGGCGAGACCTTCGATCGTGGTGATCTGCTTGCCGACGGCCTCGCTGACCGTCATGCCGCAGGAGCGCATCGCGACCCCGTCGACGTGAACTGTGCAGGCGCCGCACAGTGCAATACCGCACCCATATTTGGTGCCGGTCAGCCCGACATTCTCCCTGATAGCCCAGAGCAGTGGCGTGTCGTCTTCGACGTCCACATTGATTGTTTTGCCGTTGATTGTGAGGTTTGCCATCGCATGTCCCTTTTTGAGTCCAATTCGCCAATTGAACCGGGCGCGATGTGATCCGAGAAAATAGAACAGTTCAAATCAAGAAAACGCGCACTTGACGAACGGGAAGAAAGTCGATTCGCCGGTGTTACGCCAGGTTTCCGCAACCTGGCCGATCGGGTGTCCTTCGTTCGGGGGATAGAGGCTAGGCGGACTTATCAAGGCGCTCGCTCAGCAGCTTCGCGATACGGGTCATCGCGGCGAGCTCTTCGGGACTAAACCCCTTCGCAAGGGCATTTGCCCACGGAACCTGGAGCGCGCTGGCGGTTTCGAAGGCATCCTGCCCACGCCTGGTTAGCGCGACGAGGTGCGCCCGGCGGTGATTTGGATTGGGCCGCAGCTCCACGAGGCCATCCTCTGCCATCTCGTTCACAATGCGCTGAACTCCCTGTCGATTGAGTCCCATGCTGCGCGCAAGCCAGGCCACCGGTTGCGGACTTGGCGCAAGCGCGATTGCGCCCAGCACCTGCCAGCGCGCGCTGGTGAGGCCGAGGTCCGAAACAAGCCGGTCACCGGCCGCGAGCAGGCGTCCATTGAGGCGGAACACGGCGAGAACCAGCTCGGTCAGGGCCTGACCGCCGGGCGTATGTCGTTTCGTTGTCATTTGACAAATAGTATCCAAAATGACAATATATTGTCAATAAGCAAAACGAGTGTGGAGTGAATAATGTTTGCAGGACAGCTTGCAATGGTCGTCGCGGCGGCGTTCGCCGGTGCCGCCTTCTTCATCAATTTCGCCGAACAGCCGGCGCGTCTCGGCCTCGATGACCGGGGCCTCTTAAGGCAGTGGAAACCAAGCTACGCGCGCGGCTTTGCGATGCAGGCGAGCTGCGCAGTCATTTCCGGCGTGCTCGGCCTGACCGCTGCCTGGCTGACGCGGGATTGGCGCTGGATCGTCGGCGCGGTGCTCATTCTCGCCAACTGGCCCTATACGCTGATCGGCATCATGCCGACCAACCGCCTGCTGAACGCCATCGACGAGAAGGACGCCGGCCCGCAGTCACGTGCGCTGATCGTGAAGTGGGGAGGGTTGCACGCGGTCAGAACGGGTCTTGGGATCGCGGCAACCCTGGCTTATCTTTGGGCGCTCAACTAGAGCGTTTTCAAGCGACACCGGTTCGCATCAAGAAAACGCGTCAAAAGAGCCCGGTTCTGATTCAATCAGAACCGGGTTCGAGGCGCAGCGAACGGGGCGTGTCCCTGCGTTGCATCATGTCTTTTCGGTGCCCACCGTCAGACGCAGGAAACTCATCAGGCTTCCGAGCGTGGCGAATCCGGCCCCGAGCATCAACGCAACCGTCGCACCCTCGTGACCGGCCAGCGCAAAGCAAAGGGCCGCGAGCGCGGCGCCGAGTGTCTGCCCGGTCAGACGAGCGGTTGCGACGATGCCGCTCGCGCTGCCGCTGCGGTGCGGCGGCGCGCTCGACATCAGCGCCCGCAAATTCGGCGTTTGAAAGAAGCCGAATCCGATTCCGCAAATCACCGTGCGCCAGACGATGTTGGCAACGCTAGGGTCCGAAGGCAGCGTTGCGAGCAGGGCCATGCCGATGCCGAGCAATACCAGCCCGAGGCCGCCGAGAATGCCGACGGGATAGCGATCGGAGAGCCGGCCCCCGATCGGCGCCATGATCGCCACCACCAATGGCCAGGGCGTCATGAAGAAGCCGGTTTCGACCTGGGACCGGTGCAGCACGTCCTCGAAGTAGAAGGGCAGCGAAACGAAGGCCAGTCCCTGCACCGCGAATGTGCAGACCGACGTGGCGGCCGACAACGCGAACATCGGCCTCCGGAACAGGTCGATCGGCAACATCGGCGCCGGATGATCCGCATCCCGTCGGGTCATGATCCAGCCGAGCAGCAATGCTGCGCCAAGCGCCACTCCGACAAGGAAGGGCGGCGCCTGATGTGCCGCGCTTCCGATGCCGATGATGAATAGCCCGAGACAGCTTGCGGTCAGCGCTGCGCTCGCAAAATCGAACGCGTGTTTCGCGCGCGGCGTTCTGGGCAACGTCTTCAGGCCGATCCAGATTGCGATCAGGCCGAAGGGAAGGTTGATCGCGAACAGCCACGGCCACGTTCCGATCGCAAGGATCGCGGACGCAATCGTCGGACCGAAAGTGAATGCCGTTCCAACCACGAGCGCGTTATGGCCGAAGCCGCGCCCCAGCATGTGGGTCGGATAGACGAAACGGACCAGCGCCGCGTTCACGCTCATGATGCCGCTGGCGCCCAGCCCCTGCAGCGCCCGCGCCGCCGTCAGGCTCGGCAGCGACCATGCCAAGGCGCAGCCAAGCGAGGCCAGCGTGAACAGCACGAGGCCGCCGATATAGATTCGCTGATGACCGACGATTTCGCCGAGTGCGCCGAGCGGCAGCAGCGTCGCGACCAAGGCGATCTGGTAGATATTGACGACCCAGACCACGTCGGCCGGGCTGACGTGGAGGTCGGCCGCGATGGCGGGCAGTGCGATATTGGCGATCGCGGTATCCAGCGAGGCCAGCGCCAGCGCGGTGAAGATCGCCGCCACCGCCCAGCGCCTGAGTTCCGGCGGCAAGCCGTCGATGGGCGTGAGGGATGGTTTGGGGGCTAAGTCTGCGGACATTCTGTCGGGCTCTCCACGCCGGGGCGGACGTGCCCTGGGGTGGCGTGTACTACGGACGCGGCGCCGGCCACAGGCTCTCAGTTGCATGATGCGTATGCGAGGCGAGCCGCCGAAGTCCTGGCGCCTGCAGGGCTATGCGCTCGGGCTCAATCCCAGACTCGCGTAGATTCGCCGCGCATAGGCACCGAACTCATCCGTGGTCTTGATCGGCAATGCGCGGGGAAACGGCAGCTCGATCGGGAAATATTCCGCCATTCGCGCCGGACCAGCGGTGAGCACGGCGCAATGCGATGCGAGGAACACCGCTTCCTGGATCGAGTGCGTCACGAACAGGATGGTCTTGCCGCTTTCGCGCCAGATCCGCAGCATTTCGAGGTTCATCTGCTCGCGGGTCAGCGCGTCTAGCGCGCCGAACGGCTCGTCCATCAGGATCAGCTTGGGATCGTGGATGAAGGCGCGCGCAATCGCCGTGCGCTGCTGCATGCCGCCGGACAATTGCTGCGGATACTTGTCTTCGTAACCGGCGAGGCCGACCAGGTTGAGCAGATCGCGGGCGCGGCTTCGCGCAGCCTTCATCGGCAGGCCGACGATTTCAGCCGGCAGCAGCACGTTGTCCAAAATGGTTCGCCATTTCAGCAGCAGGGCCTGCTGGAACACCATGCCGATGTCGCGCGCCGGATCAAACGGCGTCTTCGCGTTACCGATCTTGATCGTGCCGCCGTCGGCGTCATGCAATCCGGCCAGGATCTTGAGCACGGTTGTCTTGCCGCAGCCGGACGGGCCGACCAGCGACACCAGTTCTCCCTCCTTCACGTCCATGGTGACGTCGGAGACGGCGAGGAATTCCGTAGCCCTCGACCGGTAGACCTTGCGGACGTTGCGCAGGCTGATGAAGGGCTCGTCCGCCGTCATGCCAGCCATTTCTGCAGGTTCGCCTTCACGAAGCCGTCGTCGGAGAGATCGGCATGCTCGCGGCAGACGCGGTCGATCTCCTGCATCTGGCCCAGGCTCAGCCCTTCTGCGGGGTCGAGACACCAGAGACCTTGCATCAATCCTTGCCGCCGCAGGATTTCGTGGCAACCTGCGATGCAGCCGTGAAAATTGTTGGCAACATCGAAGAACGCGCTGTTGCAGTCGGTGACACGCGCGTCGAGCGCCAGCAGGTCGGCCGGCACGGTATCCTTGCCGCGTGCCGCCTTGCACATCTCGAACTGCTTGATCGCGCTCGCGGTCCATACCGACCAGTGCCCGAGCAGGCCGCCCTTGAAGTACGCTCGCGTGGTGACGCCCTTGTCGCGCAGGTCGAACGGCAAAGTGAGGTCAAGCAGGATGTGATCGTCGTTGCCGGTGTAGAGCGCGACGCGGTCAAGTGCGTTCGCTGCCGCGACACCGCGCAGAACGTCCAGCGTCCGATAGCGATTGAACGGAGCGATCTTGATCGCGATGACGTTATCGATGGCCGCAAAGCGCTTCCAGAAATCGGCGCTGAGGATCACGCCGCCGACGGCCGGCTGCAAATAGAAGCCGACCAGCGGGATCTCGCGTGCCACTGCTTCGCAATGCGCGATGATCTCCTCCTCGGATGCCGATTTCATCGCAGCCAGGCTGAGCAGGCCGGCGTGATAGCCGATGCTACGCGCGGTCTGCGCTTCTGCGATGGCTTGCTGCGTTGGACCGGCCAGGCCTGCGACCATCGCGACCGGCCGTTTGGTCCATGAAGCGGCGGTCTCGGCCGCCAGCTCCAGCACCGGACGGTACATTCCGACGTCGCGGATCGCGAATTGCGTGGTGTGCACGCCCACGGCCAATCCTCCGGCGCCAGCATCGAGGTAATAGCGCGTCAGCGCCCGCTGATGCCGTACATCGACTGCGCGATTGGCGTCGAGCGCGAGCGGATGCGCCGGAAGCACGGTGCCGTCGGCGATCAGCTTTCGAACCTCGGCCTTGATTTCGCTATGATGCATGGCGGCTGTTCCTATCCGAATTCCGGGCCGGCGACGGCAAGCGGCGGTTGCGCCGGTGAGGCAGTCGCGGAACCAAAGCGCATGCGCTGAAATGGTCGCTCGACATTCCAGCCCGAGCGAACGAGACCGTTCAGAAACGCGTCCTGAGAATGAACGGCGTCGATCAGCCAGGAGCCGGTCTCAGAGCTAGTGATGGCGTCGACCAATGCCAACGCCTGATCGGCGTGGTCGGCCAGGACTGGACCGATGTGCCGTGCGGTGCGTCCATCGCGGATCAGGGCCATGGCTCGAGCATCCGACACGATGCGAGAACGCGGGCGCGCAGCAAATTCCGACAGCAATGTGCTGCGGTCGAATCCCATGGCGCCGGCATCGCGCGCGGCCAGGGCTTCGAGGTTGCCGGCCGCGAGCGGCCTTGTCGCTGTGGTGCCTTGCGGCTTTTCCAACCGCAACCGCCGCAGTTGCAGCGTCGGCGCAAAACCGAGCGGACCATAGACGGTCGCGCCAGCCGGCGTGGCATCAAGCCAGGTTGTGAGCCGGCGCCGCGCGGCCGCTTCCAGGCAGGTATCGACGAGCCTGGTCGCGAGGCCGCGGCGGCGAAAGTTGGCGGTCACCAGCACCATGCTGATCCAGGCATTGCCGGCCGAGTAGGGCAGCAGCGCCGCCGTCGCCACCAACTGGTTGCCGTCGCGCGCGCCGAATACGACCCCTTGGCTCAAGAAGAAGCGCCAGTCGGCTTCGTTCTGGTTCCAGCCGGCTTCGGTCGACAGCACGAGCCCGGGCCTCCGCATCGCTGACATCGAGTTCGACGATGTCGATGGGCTCAATAGCGGCCATCGCGCACCTCGTATTTGGTGGGCTTGCCGAGGCTCGGCATCGAGCGCGACACCCAATCGGCGGTCCAACCGATGAGCTGCTCGGTATCGACGATCGGCAAGCCGAATAGTTTCACCGCCTGCGACGTGTCGGTGAGCCACGCCGTCGGCTCCTCTTTGCCGACAATCACGGGCGCGCGGCCGAAGCGCTGGCCGAATTTCGCGGCGAGATCGCGCACCGCCAGGATCTCGTGGCCACCGACATTGATCGGCGAGGTCGGCGTATCGCAATGCGCCAGACA
This sequence comes from Bradyrhizobium sp. AZCC 1578, assembly GCF_036924675.1. Lineage (NCBI taxonomy): Bacteria > Pseudomonadati > Pseudomonadota > Alphaproteobacteria > Hyphomicrobiales > Nitrobacteraceae > Bradyrhizobium > Bradyrhizobium sp. AZCC 1578. The sequence goes on along the minus strand of NZ_JAZHRZ010000001.1, from coordinate 1,691,788 downwards.
GCGCAGCGCCTGCGAGGAAGCGTCGCCTTGCCAGATGAAATTGACATGGCCGAGGCTGACGTCGATCGGCTGGCCCTGCAGCACCTTGCTCGCGATATCGTGCAGCACGCCGTAACGCATGTCGATCGCGTAGTTCAGCCGGAACAGACGTCCAGGCGTTCCATGCTTGCGTGAGAAATACTCGAACATGCGCTCGCGCCCGACGCAGGATTGCGCATATTCGCCCGGCGGATCGGGTGCCATATCCTCGGCCGAACCCTTGCCGTTGACCGGCACGAACGGATAAACACAGCCAGTCGAGAACGCGACGATACGCGACGTCGCAAAGGCCTGCGCGACCAGGGCTGGGACGTGCGAATTCATCGCCCAGGTCAGCGAGAGGTCGCCCTCGGCGCCGAACTTGCGTCCGGCCATGAAGATGATATTCGGAATCTTCGGGAGCGCCTTGATGGCGGTCTCGTCGAGCAGGTCGCAATTGATGGTCTCGACGCCGCGCGCCTGCAGCCAGTCCTTGACGGCGGGATCGCTGAACCGGGCCACGCCGATCACGCGGCGCTCCGGCGCGGCCGCCTTGGCAAGGCCGGCCAGCGTCGGCCCCATCTTGCCGGCAACACCCAGGATCATGATGTCGCCGTCGACCTTGCGCAGTTCGTCGATCAATGCCTGACTCGGGCGGCACAGCAGCTCATCGAGTGCGGTGATATCGGCGATCGTCTGCGGCAGATTTTCGCGCGTCAGCAGCATCTTCATTCCCCGTCTTATTGCAGCCGGATGTCACGGACGACGAACATCCGCTCTAAGCCGAGCACGAGCCCATACAGCGCCACACCGAGCAATGTCAGGAGCACCACCGCCATCACCATCGCCGGCGTATCGAGTGAAGACTGCACCTGGATCATGAGGTAGCCGAGCCCCCGCTCGGAGGCGATGAACTCACCGACAATCGCGCCGGCAACCGCCAGGATGGCGCCGACTTTCATTCCGGAAAACACGTAAGGCAACGCACCCGGCAACTGGATCTTTCGAAACAGCGTCCACCGCGAACCGCGCAGCGACTTCACGAGATCCAAGAGATCAGGCTCGACCTCACTCAATCCACGCGCGGTGGTGAGCAGGATCGGAAAGAAGCAAATGGAAAACGCGATCAGGATGTTCGGAAAGATGCCGTAGGAAAACCAGACGATGAACAGCGGTCCCAGCGCCACTTTCGGGATCATGTTCAGCGTCACGAACAGCGGCAGCAGCAGAAGGCTGACCAGCGGCGACCAGGTGAACAGCACGGCCAGCATGATGCCGACCAGCGCGCCCAGGCAGAACCCGCCGAGAATTTCGATGGCCGTCACCGCCAGATTGGAGGGCCAAGCATAGCTGGGAGAACCCAGCGTTGCGACGGTCGCGAGTGGCGAGGGCAGAATGAATTTCGGCACCTGGAAGGCGTCGACCAGAACCTGCCAGAGCACGATCACAGCCAGATGCACAATCAGGATGATCGCTAAAGACCGTGCCGATCCGCCGTCACCGCTGAACACCCGTGCGCTCCCTTTGGATGCGCGGCCGGTTCCACGCCGCGCGGCGGCAATCTACCGCGGCCTCTGCCACTAATCAACCATCCGGTTGATTATGGCCGCAGCGAATGCATCACAAGGTCGACCACGTGCCTGCGGCGCGCCTGCCGCGCGGCCCGGCTCGACAGATCCTTGCCGAAGATCGCCGACAGGGTCGGCGTGTTCGAAAAGTAAAAATAGCTGAGCCCGGCGATCGAGATATAGAGGTGCACGGGGTTGATACCTTTACGGAATATGCCGGCCTTCACGCCTTCGCCGAGAATGGTCGAAACCAGGCTGACCAGCGGCGAATGCATCGCTTCCAGTTTTCGCGATCCGCGCACATGCCGGGCGCCGCCGCGGTTTTCGTCGTTCAGCAGCACGATGAAGTCCGGATGCGCGGCAAGGTGATCGAAGGAACTTTCGATCAGCTTCTTGATCGCTTGTTCAGGCGGCAGTCCCTCAAGATTGAGCTTGCGCTCCTGGGCGCGGATTTCCTCATAGACCCATTCCAGCACCGCCAGATACAGCGCGTCCTTGTCGCCGAAATAGTGATAGACGAGCTGCTTGTTGACGCCGGCCCGCGCGGCGATCTCGTCGACCCGGGCACCGGCGAGGCCACTGCTGGCGAATTCGCGCCGCGCCGCCGTCAGCAGTTTTTTGCGGGTCGCGGCCGGATCGCGCCGCTGCGGCCTGGTGTCGTCAGAACGTTTTTTCGGCATTTCCAACCAAATAGTTGACAAGTCGTCCGGTCCCTTGTTGCATTGGTAGCGTCACAGATGCGCGGCGACAAGATCGGTTGTAGAACGAGGAGGGTGCAATGAAGGCTTTGCGAATTGCAGGATTGGCGCTTGCGCTTGCCGTGCCGGCTTCGCCCTGTGTGGCCGCCGAGTCCGTTAACCTGATCCTGAACTGGACGCCGACGGCCGATCATTCGCCGTTCTATTACGCCAAGTCCCAAGGCTGGTACGAGAAGGCCGGCATCGATCTCACGATCGAGGTCGGCAAAGGCTCCGGCGTCTCCTCGCTGAAGGTCGGCTCCGGCGGCTCGCCGTTCGGCATCGCGGATCTCGCAACCGCGCTGGTGGCCAAGAGCAAGGGTGCCGACGTGGTGGCGCTGATGAGCATCTACGCCAACACCGGACAGACCTTCTATTGGCTGAAGAGCTATGGCGTGAATGGGCCGAAGGACTTTCCGAACCACAAGATAGGCAATCCGCCGGGCGACGCGTCACGAGTGATGTGGCCGGCCTTTGCCAAGGCCGCGGGCATCGCGCCAGATTCAGTGAGCTTCGTCAATGTCGGGCCGACCGCCAAGATCGCGGCGCTGAAGAGCCATACCGTCGATATCATCAGCGACTTCTACAATGAGCACGATTTGAAGGTGATCGAGTTCGGCGCCGATCTCGGCTACGTCAACTGGAAGGATATCGGGCTGAACCCTTACGGCAATTCGCTGATCGTCAACGGCGCCTATCTGCAAAAGAACCCGAAACTGGTCGAGGAGTTCGTCAAGATCAGCCAGAAGGCCTACGCCGCCTGCGTCGCCGACGTCGCGCCCTGCCTCAAGGCGCTGCTCGACCAGGCCTCAGGTCTCGACAAGGAAAACCAGCAGCGGCAGTGGGAGCGCATCAAGTTCCTGATGACAGACGAATTCACGACGACCAAGGCACTCGGCTGGATCGATCCAGAGCGGATGAAGAAGGACTACGAGTTGGTGCAGACTTATCTCGGCATGGAAAAGCCGTTCGACGTGAATACTGCGTTTTCGGTCAAGATGCTGGATACCGGCATCAAGATGGATGCCAGCAAGGTGAAGAAGTAGGGCTTCAACCCTCGCCCCGTCGCAATGACGGTGGAGCTGTTCAGGCGTCGTCTCTCACTGCAGCGCCATGCCTGACGTCGCGATCACCTTCGTCAGCTTCTCGTAATCGGCCTTCATCAGTGCGGCGAGGTCGGCGAGCGGCATCGGCTTGCCTGGGATGTTGGCAATCGCGAGCTGGCGCTGCACTTCCGGGTTCTGCAGTGCCTTGTTGATGGCCTCGTTGATTTTCGCGACGATGGCATCGGGCGTTCCCGCCTGGACGTAGATGCCATACCAGGGCAGGTAGGCGGCTTCCGGAAATCCGGCTTCCGCAATCGTCGGCACATCGGGAAGATCGGCGACACGTTTGTCGGTCATGACAGCAAGCGGCTTTACGCTGCCGGCCCTGATGTGCGGCAGCGCCAGCTCGAGCGAGACGATCTCGAAATGCATCAGATTGGTCATCAGGTCGATCAAGGCCTGCGGCTGGCCCTTGTAGCCGACATTGGTCAGCTTGATATCAGCGACCTGAAACAGCTTTTGTGCGCTCAGATCGATGGAGGAGCCGGTGCCGGGATTGCCGAAATTGAGTTCGCCCGGCTTCTTGCGCGCGATCTCGACGAATTCCTTGATGGTGCTGGCCGGCATCGACGGGTGGACCAGCGCCACGCTCTGATTCCAGACCGCAAGACCGACGCATTTGAGATCCTTCAGCGCGTCCCAGCCGGCGTCCTTGTAAAGGGTCGGATTGACCAAAGCCGCGGGGCCGGTAACCAGCCAAGTGTAGCCGTCGGGTTCGCTGCGCGCCACTGACGCGGTGCCGATGTTGCTGTTGCCGCCCGGCCTTGCTTCGATGACCACCGTCTGTTTCCAGTCGCGGCCGACTTGCTCGGTCACCGCGCGCGCGACGATGTCGACGATGCCGCTGGCGGGGTAGGGCACGATGACGCGGATCGGACGGTTCGGATAATTGCTCTGCGCGTGCGCCGCGTTACCGGGCAGCATGATTGCGCCCAAAGCAAAACCCAAGGCAGGATTCATGGCAAAGCCCAGCACGGTTTTGATCCGGCTCATTCTTCCCTCCCCATGTTTGCCGCATCGTTCCCGCGATGCGCCGTACCCCTCTGACGGGGGTATTCAGTCGTTGGCCACCAGCGAGCGAATGCTGCGCGCCAAGCCCAGCATGCGCGGCCCGCATTCACGCTCGATCTGTTCGGCGTTGAAGCGAAACGAGGGAATGCCGCAATTGACCGACAGGCAATCGCCCGACGGCGTGCGGTACAGCGGCGCGGCGACGCCAAAAATCTCGCGCCGCCATTCGCCGAGCGAAATCGCAAAGCCGCGCTCCTTGCAGAGCTCGACGTCCGGCAGCGTCCGCCTCTCGACATAATCGGCCTCTTCCGGGCGCTCGGCCTTCACCTTCGCCACGTATGTGTCGAGCTCTTCCCCGGTGAAGAGCGAGAGCAGCGCGCGGCCGACGGCGGTGGGCGCCAGCGAACTGGCAAAGCCGACATCGGGCAGATGCGCCACGGCGTCGGTGGTGCGCAGCGTTTCGACATAGATGAAGTCGAGCCCGAACGGCATCGCGATCGAGACCGTGCCGCCGGTGTAGGCCGCGAAATCGCGCATCAGCGGGCGTGCCAACTGCCGCACCTTTAGCGCCGACAGCACCGGGTAGGCCGCGGCCAGAATGCCGAGCCCGAGCTGGAAGCGTCCCTTCGCGTTGCGCTTGAGATAGCCGAGTTGCGCCAGCGTGTAGGTCAACCGCGACACCGTCGGCCGCGACAGGCCGGTATGGAGCGCAAGCTCCGCGTTCGACAGCGAGCCCGCGCGGTTGCGGAATGCCGCCAGTATGTCGAGCCCATGCGCCAGCGTGGTCGCGAAGGAGGGATCGGCCTGATCCTCCGCAGCCTGGGGTACCGATCGATCGGTATTGGAAATCGCTGTCATAGTCGAAAATTGGCCATGGTTCCCCAAATTTGTCAATATACCGAAATCAATTTGCATATTGTGTCGATATACGCTTAGGTTCCGAAAAATCGGGAGGCGGCATGGATTTCGACCTTTCCGGGCGATCGGAAGAGTGGCGGGAGAAACTTCAGGCGTTTTTCGACGGCGAAGTACTGCCGCGCCATCGCGGCTGGCTCGATCACACGGCCAAAGGCGAGCCCGCGCCCTTCATGGAGGACCTGCAGCGCAAGGCGCGTGCGGCGGGGCTATGGAATCTCGGGCTTCCTGAACTCGGGGAAGAGGAGCCCGGCACGCGTCTTTCCAACCTCGAATATGCGCCATTGGCTGAGATCATGGGCCGGCTGTTCTGGGCGCCTGAAGTCTTCAATTGCCAGGCGCCCGACGTGCCCAACATGATCGCGTTGCAGAATTGCGCGACGCCCGAGCAGAAGGCGCGCTGGCTGCGGCCGCTGCTGGAAGCCAGGACTCGCTCGGCGTTCGGCATGACCGAGCCCGACGTGGCTTCATCCGATGCGACCAACATCGCCACCCGCATGGTCAGGGATGGCGATGACTACGTCATCAACGGGCGAAAATGGTTCATCACCGGCGCGGCGCATCCGAAATGCAGCTTCCTGATCGTGATGGGCGTGACCGATTCCGACGCCGACCGGACGGGGCGCCATTCCTGCATCATTGTGCCGATGGATACGCCAGGCCTTCGGCTGGTGCGCCGGCTGCGCTGGATGGGATGCGAAGATCACGTCGCGCCGATCGGTGAGCTTTCGTTCGAAAACGTGCGCGTGCCCCGCGCGAACCTGCTCGCCGCGGAAGGCGAGGGCTTCAAGGTCGCGCAGATTCGTTTGGGGCCGGCACGCATCCATCATTGTATGCGCTCGATCGGGCTGTGCGAACTGCTGATCGAATTGATGATGGTGCGATCATCCGAGCGGTCCGCGTTCGGACGTACCGTAATGCAATACGACACCGTGCAGCGCTGGATCGCCGAATCCCGCGTCGAGCTCGAGCAGGCGCGCCTGTTGACCTATCGTTGCGCATGGCGCCTCGATCAGGCCGGCCATCACGGCGCCTGGCGCGATGTGTCCTTGATCAAGGTTGCGGTGCCCGCGATGCTGCAGAAGATCGCCGACCGCGCCATGCAGGTGTTCGGCGCCATGGGCGGCTCCGACGATACGCCGATCCATCAGGCGCTGGCCTGGGGCGCCTGCTGCGGATCGGTGACGGGCCCGATGAAGTCCATCTGCGGCAGATATTTCGCATGGAGCCGATGGCGCCCTGGTCGATTGCCAACTCGCCATATCTGTCCGCACATCCGTCCTGAGTGGCGGCAATATAACGTAACGGCGGCCGGTTCGAGGGTCTCGCGCTGACGCCGTTCGAATTTCGACCTCTGTTTCTTCTGCGTAAGGGAGCACACAACAATGAGCCAACCAGCCACGATCGAAGCGCGCAAGGAGTCTCCAAAGGAAGCGTCCGCCTCCGTCATCGCGCAGCATGCGGCGACGCTGAAGGCGCTGCCCTTCTCCGACAGGCGTGATTTCGATGACGCCGCGCGCGGCTTCCTCGGCACGATCGAGAATGCGAGGATTACCTCGCCTCAGGGCAGGGTGGTCTGGAGCCTGGAGCCTTACGGTTTCCTGTCCACGGAAGAAGCGCCGCCGACGGTCGATCCCAGCCTGTGGCGGCAGTCGCGCCTCAACATGCATCACGGCCTGTTCGAGGTCGTGCCCGGCGTCTATCAGGTGCGCGGGCTCGACATCGCCAATATGACGCTGATCGAGAGCGATAGCGGCGTGATCGTGGTGGATACGCTGACCTCGATCGAGGGCGCGCGGGCAGCGATGGAGCTCTACTTCCAGCACCGCGGCAAGCGGCCCGTTGCGGCCGTGATCTTCACCCATACCCACACCGACCATTGGGGCGGCGCGCGCGGCGTACTCGATGACGCAACACCTACCGGCGGCAGCGTGCCGATCATTGCGCCCAATCTGTTCATGGAGCATGCGGTTTCGGAAAACATCATTGCCGGACCAGCCATGTTGCGGCGCGCGCAATATCAGTTCGGGCCGTTTCTTGCGAAAGGTGTGCGCGGGCAGGTCGATTGCGGGCTGGGGAAGACCATGGCGGCCGGGGCGGTTGCACTTGTCCGTCCGACCGATCTGATCATGGCGACCGGCGACCGGCGCACCATCGACGGGGTAGAATTCGAATTCCAGATGGCGCCGAACAGCGAAGCGCCGGCAGAGATGCACTTCTTCATCCCGCGCTACAAGCTTCTCAACCTTGCAGAAAACTGCACGCATAATTTTCATAACCTGCTGCCGTTCCGCGGCGCCGACGTACGCGACGCACTGGCCTGGTCGAAATATCTCGGCGAGGCCCTGCAGATGTGGGCCGGCAAGGCGGATGCGATGTGCTGCCAGCACCATTGGCCGGTGTGGGGGCAGGAGCGGATCGACGCCATGATCCGCCAGCAGCGCGATCTCTATAAATTTGCGCATGACCAGACCATCCGCCTGATGAACCATGGGCTAACCGCGGCGGAAATCGCTGAAACCATCCGTCTGCCGGCGAGCCTTGAGGGCGCCTGGCATGGCCGTGGCTATTACGGTCACATCAGGCATAACGTGAAAGCGATCTACCAAAAATATCTCGGCTGGTACGACGCCAATCCCGTCAACCTCGATCCGCTGCCGCCGGTCGAATCGGGCAAAAAATATGTCGAGTATATGGGCGGCGCGGACGCCGTCCTGACGCGCGCGCGCGAGGATTTCGCCAAGGGCGAATTCCGCTTCGTCGCGCAGGCCGTGAGCCATCTGGTGTTCGCCAATCCCGACAACCAGGCGGCGCGCGCGTTGCTCGCCGATACGTTCGAACAGCTCGGCTATGCCTCCGAAAGTTCGACCTGGCGCAATGCCTATCTGTTCGGCGCGCAGGAACTGCGGCAGGGCATGCCCAAGACGCCGCCACGCGCCGCGATGCCGCGTGAAACGCTGGCTGCGCTCCGCACCGAACAGCTCTGGGACGTGCTCGGCGTGCGCCTCAACGGTCCCAAGGCCGAAGGCAAGCACATCGTCCTGAACTGGAATTTCACCGATACCGGCGAGACCTTCATCCTCAATCTGGAGAATTGCGCGTTGACCTATGTCGCCGGCGCACGAGCCGCCGATGCCGACGCCAGCTTCACGTTGCCGCGCAGCGTGCTCGACGAAGTGATCGCAAAGCTGACGACAATTCCGGAAGCAGTCGGCTCCGGCAAGATCCAGGTCAGCGGTAATCCGGTGCGGCTCGTCGAGTTGATGATGCTGATGGACGAATTCCCGCGGATGTTCGAGATCGTCGAACCGAAACGGACGATGGTCTCTTAGCGTCATTGCGAGCAAAGCGAAGCAATCCATCTCTCCACTCGCGGTGACATGGATTGCTTCGTCGCTTCGCTCCTCGCAATGACGATGACGCGTGGATGCCGTTATTCTGCGCTGCTCACGAGCTTGATGCGTGGCTCTTCCTCCATCAGGCCGCGATACGCAGCAAGATAGTCGAGCGCCATGCGGCGCGCCGTGAATCGGGCTTCGAACTGCCGGCGGATGGCGCCACGATCCAGCATGGATAGTCGATCGACCACGGCCACTGCGCTGGTTTCATCTTCCACCACGAAACCTGTGAGACCAGGGTCGATGATCTCCGGCACCGAGCCACGGTTGTAGGCGACCACCGGTGTGCCGCAGGCCATGGCCTCGATCATGACGAGGCCGAAGGGCTCCGGCCAGTCGATCGGCACCAGCAGCCCGATGGCGCCGCTGAGGAAGTCGGGCTTTTCGCGGTCGGTGATCTCACCGATGTATTCGACCAGCGGATTGGCCTTGATCAGTGGGGAAATCAGTTCGTCGTAGTAGTCCTGGTCGGCGCGATCGACCTTGGCCGCGATTTTCAGCGGGATGCCGCATCGGGTGGCGATGCTGATGGCGCGATCGACGCCCTTTTCCGGCGCGATCCGCCCGAGCACCGCCAAATAGGACGGCTGCACCGGCTGCGGCGTCAGCAGATTCTGCGGTAGTCCGTGGTGAATGGTGCGCACCCAATTGGCCTGCGGCACCGGCCGACGCTGCGCGTTGGAAATCGAGATCACCGGGACCTTGGAGAAGGTATTGAATACCGGCTGATGCTCCGGCAGGTCGAGCCTGCCGTGCAGGGTGGTCACGAACGGCGTCGGCTGTCGGTAGAACAGCGAGAACGGATAGTAGTCGAGATGAAAGTGCAGAAAATCGAACTCCTCATCGTCGCATTTCTGCCGAACGCGTTCCAGCATCACCATGTGCAGCGCGTTGGGGTCGCGGACGGAGCCGTCGAGGCGCAACGCCTTCGGCCATGTCGCATCGAGTTTCGCCGAGGTGCGGGAATCCCCGCTGGCGAACAAAGTGACTTCGTGCCCTAACGTTACCAGTTCTTCAGTCAGCCAGTGCACCACCCGCTCGGTGCCGCCGTACAGTTTGGGGGGAACAGCCTCCGTCAGCGGGGCGACCTGCGCGATGCGCATCTTTCGTCTCCTGTTTCGAATGTTGGTTGGATAAATCCCTCAGCCCGCAGATCGGCACCGGCGTGCCGGAAGCTGGAACGTTCTTGCATCTGCGAAGTTCCAATCATCGGCGCATCTTGGTTCTTCCACACGACTGTCTTGCTGATGCCATCTGACACCAACAGATTTAAGGCGACTTCGATGCTGCAGAATTGTTGCGTGGTGATGGCTGCGCGCCAGCAAATCCGAAGCGGCACCGTTCACGACCTCGTGCGCGATGTGCGTTAGGGATTCCCTTTCACTCTCAACAGGTTTGCAGACGACATGGACAATCTTTCAGGGTATGTGCGGCGGCCGCTTCCATTTGTCTTGCGCTATCTGCGCCGGCGCCGCGGAGCCCATGTGGTCATCGTATCTGCCGTCGTTGCAGCGGTTGCCTGCTCGGTGGGCACGCAATATGGCGTGAAGAGTCTGGTCGACAGCCTGACGGCCGGTTCGTCGCACGCGAGCAGCGTATGGCTGGCATTCGCTTTTCTCATGTCGCTGATCGCGGCGGATAATCTGCTATGGCGGGTCGCGAGCTGGACGGCGAGCTTCACTTTCGTCGGCGTCACCGGCGATCTCCGCCGCGACATGTTCCGCCACCTGACCGGTCACGCCCCCAGCTATTTCTCTGACCGATTGCCAGGCATGCTGACCAGTCGTATCACCGCGACATCCAATGCCGTCTTCACCGTCGAAAACATGTTCGTCTGGAACGTGTTACCGCCGTGCATCGCGACCGTTTCGGCGATACTCCTCATAGGAACCGTCAGTCTTGCGATGTCTGCGGGCTTGATCATCATCGCGGGTATCATGCTGATGGCGATGTTTCACCTCGCCGCGGCGGGCAAGCCGCTGCATGATGATTTTGCCGACAAGGCGGCTGCAGTGGACGGCGAGATGGTCGACGTCATCAGCAATCTGCCGCTGGTCCGTGCGTTCTGTGGCCTCAGCTACGAACACGACCGCTTCGACGCCACTGTCGAACGGGAACTCGATGCCCGTGGGCGCAGCCTCCGTTATCTCGAGAAGCTGCGGCTGCTTCACGCCGTTGTGACCATTCTGCTGACGATCGCGCTGCTGGCGTGGGTCATCACGCTCTGGCAGCGGGGCGCGGCGACCACCGGCGATGTCGTTCTGGTATGTACGCTCGGGCTCTCGATCCTGAGCGCGACGCGCGACCTTGCGGTGGCACTGGTCGACGTGACCCAGCACGTCGCCCGCCTGACGGAGGCGATCGCCACCTTGCTGCTGCCGCACGAATTGAAGGATCATCCCGAGGCCGAGCCGTTGATCCGCAGCGGCGCCGCCGTCGCCTTCAACAACGTCTCGTTCCACTATCCCGGCGGCGTTCAGGTGTTCGAGAAGTTCTCCTTGCGCATTCAGCCGGGACAACGGGTCGGGCTGGTCGGCCATTCCGGCGGCGGGAAATCCAGTCTGTTTGTGCTGTTGCAGCGGTTCTACGACGTCCAGCACGGCAGCATCATGATCGACGGCCAGGACATCTCGCGGGTGACGCAGCAGAGCCTGCGCGAGGCGATCTCGGTCGTGCCGCAGGACATCTCGCTGTTCCACCGCTCGATCATGGAAAATATCCGCTACGGACGTCCGAACGCGACCGACGACGAGGTGCTGCGCGCGGCGATCGCGGCGCGCTGCGATTTCATCGAGAATCTCCCCGAAGGCATGGCGACGATGGTTGGCGATCGCGGCATCAAGGTTTCCGGCGGGCAGCGGCAGCGGATCGCTATCGCGCGCGCCTTCCTGAAAGACGCGCCGATCCTGTTGCTGGACGAGGCAACCGCTGCGCTCGACAGCGAATCCGAAGAGGCGATCCGCGAGGCGTTGTCGCGGTTGATGCGAGGGCGCACCGTGATTGCCATCGCCCACCGTCTCGCCACCTTGCGCAATTTTGATCGTGTGGTGGTATTACAGGGCGGGCGGATCATCGAAGACGGGCCGCCGGATATTCTTCTGCAGGGAAGGGGCCCTTACCGCGACTTGGTCGCGCGCGAAATGGGCCGTCTCGCGACCCACGCGGCCTGATCTGCGGCAGTAGCGTTTGCGTCCCGATGCGTCCATCACAACGCAAGGAAATCGCTTGAGGGGTCAAAATGACAGCCGAAGTCAGCCAACTGATCACCGTTCAGGCTGCCGAGCACGTAGCGGAATCGCCATTCTACATTCCGATGACGGGCCCGGCGACGCGGCCGCGCTGCTCGCTCAAGCATGATGATACCTTTATCGTGCTGGACAGCCATGGCGATATCGGCGCCTCCGCCGGCGGGCCCGACGGTCTGTTCAACGCCGACACGCGTTACCTCGCCCGGCTGGAGATGGTGCTCGACGAAGTCCAGCCGCTGTTGCTCGGCTCCAATCTGCGCGACGATAATTCGGCGCTGACCGTCGATCTCACCAATTCCGACGTGTACCGCAACGGCAGGCTGGCGTTACAGAAGGACACGCTGCACATCGTTCGCTCGATTTTCCTGTGGCGCGGCACCGCCTACCAGCGCATCGCGCTGCAAAATCACGGCGATCGGCCGGCGAGCTTCGACCTGACGCTGCTGTTCGACAATGATTTCGCCGATTTGTTCGAGGTGCGTGGCGAGCGCCGGTCGCGCAGGGGCATAGGCTCCAGCCGGTTGCTCGGTCCCGCCGATGTCATGCTGGAATACAGCGGGCTCGACGGCAAGACCCGCATTACAGCGTTGCATTTCGAGCCGCGGCCGACGCGGCTCGCGGTCAATTGTGCAACCTATCATTTCGAGCTGGCACCCAGGCAAGTGATCGCATTGTTCGTCGCGGTATCCTGCAACAAGCCGGCCATGCAGAAGCCGGTACCGTTCTATCGCGGCCTGCTGGCGCATCGCCGCGAGATGCGGCGGTCGACGGCCGGCGCAGCCAGCATCGAGACGTCGAACAATATCTTCAACGAGGTGCTGTGCCAGGCGATGGCCGATCTCAACATGCTGATGACGGATACGCCGCAGGGCAGATATCCCTATGCCGGCATCCCCTGGTACTCAACGACGTTCGGCCGTGACGGGCTGATAACCGCGCTGCAGATGTTGTGGGTCGATCCGCGCATTGCCAGGGGCGTGCTGCGGCGGCTGGCTCATTTTCAGGCCAAGGAGGTCGATCCGCTTGCCGATGCGGAACCTGGCAAGATCCTGCACGAAATGCGCGGCGGCGAGATGGCGGCGCTGCGCGAAGTGCCGTTCGCGCAATATTACGGCAGCGTCGACTCGACGTCGTTGTTCGTGCTGCTGGCCGGCCTCTATGTCGAGCGCACCGGCGACGAGGAAACGCTGGCCGAACTGTGGCCCGCGATCGAGGCGGCGTTGCAATGGATCGATGGCCCCGGCGACCCTGATCGCGACGGCTTCGTCGAGTACCAGCGCGCCACCGAGCAGGGGCTTGCCAACCAGGGCTGGAAGGATTCCTTCGACGCGATCTTCCACGCCGATGGACAGCTCGCCGAGGGCTACATCGCGCTGGCGGAAGTTCAGGGATATGTATTTGCCGCCAAGCGGCTGGCGGCGCGCTGCGCCCGGCGGTTGGGATTGATCGACCAGGCGGCAGAACTCGAATCCGCCGCCCTGCTGCTGGCCGAGCGCTTCGAGGAGGCGTTCTGGTGCGAGGAGCTCGGCACCTATGCGCTGGCGCTTGATGGCGCCAAGCGGCCGTGCAAGGTCCGAACTTCCAATGCCGGCCAGCTTCTCTTCACCGGCATCGTTCGGACCGATCGTGCCCGCCTTGTCGCGGCCGATCTGATGAGCCAGAAATTCTTTTCGGGATGGGGCATCCGCACCGTTGCCTATGGCGAGGTTCGCTACAACCCGATGTCCTATCACGACGGGTCGATCTGGCCGCACGACAACGCGCTGATCGCGCTCGGTTTTGCGCGCTACGGCCTGAAGCATTCGGCGGCGCATCTGTTCAAGGGCCTGTTCGACGCTGCGAGCTACATGGACTTGCGGCGGCTGCCGGAATTGTTCTGCGGATTCCGGCGGGAGAAGCGGCGCGGACCGGTGCTTTATCCGGTCGCCTGTGCGCCGCAGGCCTGGGCCAGCGCGACGCCCTTTACCCTGCTGGAGGCGACGCTCGGTCTCGAATTCGATGCAGCGGGCGGCGAGATCCGTCTTCGTGATCCGCGCCTGCCGGAATTCCTCAACGAGGTGGTATTGCGCGATCTGCGGATCGGGCCCTCCAGCGTCGACTTGAGGGTCCGCCGCCACGGCGAGGTTGTGTCGCTCGAAGTATTGCGCACGCGCGGACAGATTCAGGTGTCGATCGTGTTGACGCACTAGCGGTCGTGCATTCCCTATCCATGCGTCTTCGGAGCTCAGGAGGCCATATGCGCGCCGGTATTGTCATCATATCGCTGATCGGCGGGCTAGCGATGAGCCTCCCGGTTTCGGCAGCGGAAGATAATGGACCGCCGGGAGGCCGTGCCGCTCCGGCTGATACCGCGAAAGATGCCCAGAAAAAGGAACCGGCGCCTCCGCCGTCGGTCACTGTGATCGGCGCCCGCGACGCGCTCGGCATTCTGGGCCGAGAGGTCCGCAGTGCGGCCAACGAAAATATGGGACGCATCGTCGACGTGATCGTAGACCGTGAAGGCGCTGTACGCGCCGCTGTTATCGATTTCGGCGGCTTTCTCGGTGTCGGCAGTCGAAAGATCGTCGTCGACTGGAGCGCGCTGCATTTTGGCCGTGTTGCCAACAAGAGTGACAGCATCACGCTCGAGCTGACCAAGGAACAGGTGACGGCGGCGCCGGAATACAAGCAGGACGCGCCGGTCATCGTGCTCGGTGCGGCCGGCCGCTTACAGCCGTGGGATTTCGACAAATAAAGGAGAAACGGTCTGATCGTGCGTCCGTCCCAGTCGCTCGATCCGATGAACGACGATCGCCATCGGCGATCCGCCGGCGAGGGTAATGTTGTGCCGGCGCCGCCCGCGCCCACCAAGCGGCCCAAACCGTCGCGCGAGAGCCAGCGCGGCCTCGACTGGTTCATCTTCTTTCTCGCCGACGTGCAGACCGGATTCGGTCCGTTTATCGCGGTTTACCTCACCACGCAGAAATGGACGCAGGTTGAGATTGGCTTCGTGCTGTCGATCGGCGGGATCATCGGCCTGCTCGGGCAGATGCCGGGCGGAGCCGTTGTCGATGCCGCCCGTTCCGAGCGGCTGGTGGCGGGGCTCGCTGTCGCCACCATCGGCTGCGCCGCGCTGGCCTACGCCTTATGGCCGATCTTCCCGGTCGTGACTGCGGCCGCCATCTTGCATGCGCTTGCGAGCTGCGTGCTGGGTCCGGCAATCGCCGCGATCAGCCTCGGCCTGGTCGGGCCGTTTGCGATCGGGGAGCGGCTCGGGCGCAATGCCCGTTTCGCGTCCCTGGGTAATGGTTCAGCGGCGGCACTGATGGGCGCATCCGGCTATCTGTTGTCAAGCCAGTCGGTCTTCTTCGTCACCTTCTTTCTTACAATCCCGACCCTGTTGGCGCTTGCCCGGATTCGTGGCCAGGAAATCAACGTGGCGCAGGCGCACGGTGCCTTGAGCGAGGACGGCGATGATGCCAAGGCCGCCGACAAGGAGGCGACCAGTGTGCTTCATCTCCTTCGGCAGCGCCCGCTGCTGATCTTCGCCGGCGGAGTGTTGCTGTTTCAACTCGCCAATGCCGCCATGCTGCCGCTGATGGCCGGCGTGGTCACGACGCGATCGGCTCAATGGGCGCCGGTGCTGATTGCGGCCTGCATCATCGTGCCTCAAGCGATCGTCGCGTTGACCTCACCCTCGGTCGGGCGCAAGGCTCAAGCGTGGGGGAGGCGACCGCTGCTGCTCTTGGCGTTCGCTGCGCTGGCGATCCGTGGTTTGCTGTTTGCGGTGGTTCGCGATCCCTATGTTCTGGTCCTGGTGCAAGTGTTCGACGGCATTACCGCGGCCGTGCTCAGCGTGATGGTGCCGCTGATCGTGGCCGATGTCGCCTACGGCAGCGGCCACTTCAACCTGGCGCAGGGGATCGTCGGAACCGCGACCGGCATTGGTGCTTCGCTGAGCACGGTATTGGCGGGCTATATCAGCGATATCTTCGGCAGCAGCGTCGCGTTCATCGGGCTGGCAGGGATCGCAGCCCTTGGCTTGACGGTGATCTGGGCGTTCATGCCGGAGACCCGGCGGACCGAGGTTTAAGCGTGAGGCCCACGGTCAATAGCGCCGCGATGGCCAGCGACGCGCCGACGCCGGCGATGCAGGCACTCCATCCGAAGCGGTCGAACAACTGGCCCAGCACGGCGCTGCCGACGAGACCACCGAGGAAATAGCAGGCAAGATAGGTTCCGCTGGCAATGCCGCGGTGGTCGCTGGCGGCCTGGCCGACGAAGCCGGTGGCGCAGGCCTGCGCAAAGAACGTGCCGACGCCGACCAGTACCATGCCGGCCAATACTTGCGGCAGGTGGGAAGACAGCATCAAAGGCAATCCACTGGCTGCCACCGCCAGCGCTCCCCAGATCGCTTGCCGCGTACCAAACCGGGCGACAGCCCTGCCGGCAAACAGCGTCGTGACCACGGAAGGCGCGAAGACGAAATACACAAGGCCGAGGTCCATCCGTCCGAGCGAGAGCGGCGCACGGACCAGCACAAAATTGACAAAGGTGAAGGTGCCGATAAAGGCAAACAGGATGCAGAAGCCGATAGCGAAAGCCGAACGCAGCGCCGGGTTACACCAATGCTCGATTGTTGCCGCGAGCGGCGATCGTGCTGCGTGCACCGCGTGCATCGGCTTGACCCGATGGATGGTGAAATAAACCAGCACCGCACCGGCGAGATTGAGCAGCGCGAAGAAATAGAAATTCGAGGCCAGCCCGAGCGTGTCGACCACCGCTGCCGACACCAGCCGGCCGATCAGATTGCTTGCGACGTTGCCGGTGATATAGGCCGCGAACGCGCCGCCCGCATCCATCGAACTGCATTGCTCGCCGAGATGGGCCAACGTCAACGCGAATGCCGAGGCCATGCAAAGGCCCTGGGCGATGCGAAGCGCCGTAAACGTCGTGAGATCAGGCGCGATCGCCAGCAACGTGGTGGGGACTGCGAGCACGACCAGGCTGACGAGAATGCCGAGCCGGCGATCGATATGCGGGCTCAGGAAGCCGACAACGAGGCCGGCAACGGCCATGCCGATGGTGCTGGCATTGACTGCAATACCCATGGCGGCCGGTGTTACATTGTAGTGCCGAGTCAGCGAGGGAAGGATCGCCTGCGTCGCGAACAGATCCACCACGGTCAGAAACGCCGTGAGGCCAATGATCAGGGATCGCAGGGCTACGCCCGGTGAGTGACCATGCATTTCCATCGCTTGGGATTTCATCGGCGCGGACATGCCGGTCATGGCGCTTCTCAATGTCTTATCGAGAAAGAAGGATGTGACGCCTGGGCGTGTGGGGCGACACGGGGACCCCAGGCCGTCACATCCGGCAACGAGACGTCGGGTAGCGCTCGTTACAGCTCCTTACATATTGTGGTCGTGCGGATCCTTGCGGACGTCGCCGACATAGAGAATGACGGTCTCCTTGCCGAGATTCTTCCACCAGTGCGAGGTGCCGGCGACTTCCGGCCTGATCTCGCCGGCCTTGTGCACGATCGGCTCCGAGCAGTTGCTGGCGTATTCGACGATCTCGCCCTGCTGGATGTAGATCAGCGC
This sequence comes from Bradyrhizobium sp. AZCC 1578, assembly GCF_036924675.1. Taxonomy (NCBI): domain Bacteria; kingdom Pseudomonadati; phylum Pseudomonadota; class Alphaproteobacteria; order Hyphomicrobiales; family Nitrobacteraceae; genus Bradyrhizobium; species Bradyrhizobium sp. AZCC 1578. The sequence continues at coordinate 1,674,205 of NZ_JAZHRZ010000001.1, read as the reverse complement.
AGGCCGGTCGTCATGGCTGTGCCAGGGCACGATACCGCCGGGCTCGATGGTCAGCTTGCGGAAGCGCAGCTCGCGATCCCTGATGTTGGCCGGCTGCTTTTCGAGGTTGATCGAGCCGAGCGTGACGTCGGTGACGCCGACCGGCTTGTGGTCGACCATCGGGCGGACATTTGCCTGCATCTTCCCGGCCGGGCATTCGCCGGCCACGGCGCTCGAGGCGGTCGCAACCGAACCTGCGATCATTCCGGCGAGCGCGAGACTCTGCCAGACTATGCGCGACGTGACGTTGGACTTGGACATGTCGTGGTCTCCTCTGGTTTTTGCCTTGGCCCCGGATGGTCCGGCCGGCTACGTCACCACCATCGTGGAAATGGCGCACGAGAGGAAATGCCGGTTGGCTTTTGACTCGATAGCTCCCTGCTATGCGGCTGGAGCCTTTTCAAGCGAAAGCCTGCCCCGGACTTGATCCGGGGTGGACACCGGTTCGCGTCACGAAGATGCGTCAAAGCAAGAGCCTGGTTCTGACTCAAACGAAAAGGGCTCTAGCCGTGGCCGAGCATGTGTCTGATGTCGGAGGAGAAGGTCGGATAGGCGTAGACGTTTTCCCGGATCTGGCTCGCGGTAATGCCGAACCGCATTGCCAATCCGAAGATGTTCACCAGTTCCTGCCCCGAGTGCCCGACGAAATGAGCACCAAGGATGCGGTCCGTGGCCTGATCGACGATTACTTTCGACCACGCCACCGTTTCGGCATAGGTTTTCGCGGAGAACCAGTAGAGCATGTCGTTGACGTGGACGTCGATCGCAAGACCGTTCTGCCTGGCGGCGGCTTCCGTCAGGCCAACCGAGGCGAGTGGCGGCACCGTGTAGACCGATGTCGCCATGCTCGCGTAGTCCGGGCTGTATTTGGCGCCTTCGACGATGTTTCGGCCGACGATGTCGCCCTCATAGGTCGCGATCGGCGACAGTTGCGGCGAGGTCGGAACCGCGTCACCGCAGACAAATACGTTGGGATTGGAGGTCGATCGCAAATGGCGGTCGATCGCGACGCGGCCATTGGCTTGCTCGACCTGGCCCGCGGCAAGATCCAGCGTATCGACATTGGCGACGCGTCCGGCGCCGTTGACGACACGGTCGGCCTCGGCTGCGTGCTCGGCGCCGTTATGGCTGAAGGCGACGCGCAGGCGGTCCTTCGCCTTTTCAATTTGCTTGACGCTCACTGCAGTTCTGATGCGAATGCCGATGCGCTCGCTCTCGGCCTGCAAGCGCGCGACGGCGTCGGCGTCCATGGCAGGCAATAGCTGCGGCAGCGCTTCGAGAATAGTGACCGCAGCACCGGCGCGCGCATAGATGTGGCCAAACTCGAGCGAGATGACGCCGCCACCGATGAAGATCACGGAAACCGGCAGTTCGCGCTCGCTCAGCATTTCGTCCGAGGTGATCATGAGTTCGGCTCCCGGAATAGGCAGCGGCCGCGGCTTCGATCCCGCCGCAATCACGATATGCCTGGCCTCGAGTGTCCGGCTTCCGACGCGGATTGTATTGGAGCCTGTGAACGCGCCGTGGCCCTTGATGACCTCGACATTGCGCTTGGCCATCGCGCGGGCGAGATTGGCAGGGATGTCCTTGATCATGTCCTTCTCGCGGTCGATCAGCGCGGCCCAGTCGAGTTTCGGCTTGCCGACAGCTATGTGATGGATGGGTGCGCGTTCGATTTCGTGCAGCGCGTGACCGGCGGCGACCAGCACCTTCTTCGGCGTGCAGCCGCGGTTCGGGCAGGTGCCGCCGAGAAGATCGGCCTCGATCATCGCGACCGACATTCCCGCGCGCCGGACCGGTCCGGTGACACCGATGCCGGCATTGCCGCCGCCGAGAATGACAACGTCAAATTTCTCCGGTGTCATCGGATGAACTCCTCTGTTGGCAACGCCGGATGCGATGAGGCCGCGCCGGCGGCGCAGCCTGATGAGCTTACGGCAAGTGGGGCGACACGGTTACTTGGTTGTGATGGTCGAGGCGATCGAGCCCACCACCTTGGTTGCCATATCGAACTGCGCTACACGGTCCCTGATATTGTGACGCCTGGCGATCCATCCGAAATCGGTCCAGACTGCCCAGACGTCGCCATTGTCGTCCTGCGTCAGCAATAGCCGGACCGGCCAGTCAAGCCCGGCGTTCGGATTCGAGGTGATGAACTGCGTCCCGAGCGGCGGATTACCGAACACCAATAGCGTCGAGGGACGCAGCTTGATGCCGGCGTCGGCCGCGAGTTTCGACTGGTCGATCTCGCTGAAGAATTGGATGCCCTTGGCTGCGATATCCGCCTTGATGCGGCTGATCGCCTCCGGCATCGGCACCGTGCTCTTGACGCGAACGATACCATCGTCGCTGTCCGCGCGTGCTGCCGAGACGACGGAAAGCACGAGCACCGCCAGCAGCAGTGTGGCAAGGAAATTTGCAAAGCGGTTCGTCAGATGGCGTATCATGGAAAACCTCCTGTCGGTGGCGCATGCCCTCCGCATGCCTTCGAGGACAGGATGAACGTTCGGCGGGCCGATATGAAATGCGCATCCGCTCTCAAGTCGATAGCGGCGGACTATCGGTGCCCCTCAATACGCCATGGCTATCGAACCGATTGTGCAACGGCATTTCAAATCAAGGGAAGTCCATCCTCTGATGGGCCAGCGTCCGATTGGCGGGCGCGATGTCAATCTTGAGGAATTTCCCATGACCACCCTTTCCAAGACCCTGATTGCTGCCGCGGCCTTTGCTGCCGTCGCAACGACCGCCTTCTCGCAGGTTCCCTGGGAATTCAATCCGGGCATGGCCTACATGTATGCCGGTCCGGGGAAGATGTCGGCGATGGCCATGGCGGCGACGCCCAAGAATCACGACGCGATGATGAAGAACGCCAAGAAGGTGCCTGCTAACACCGTGTTCTTCATGGACAAGGGCCAGCTCTATTCGACCTCGGGCATGCTGGACCCGACCGGAAATTTCTACTTGCCCTGAAGCGGGAGCGCTGCAGCGTTCGGGCCGCCCTTGCGGGGCGGCCCGAGTCGGAAAATAATACGGATATGCCGGAGCAAGCCATGACGACGCTATCGCCAGCGAACGCCGAACGCCTCAAGGAGGCGTTCCAGCAATGCCGCGACATGGAGGGTACCTTGCGCGAGCAGCTCGAGGCCTACGCCGCGGCTGGGCGGGAGTTCTTTCCGGCCTATGGCGAAGCGGTCGACCGGCTGGTGGCGCGGCTCAATGAGAACGGCGGCGGCGAAAACGCACCGAGGCCGGGCGAGGTGATGCCGCCGTTCCTGTTGCCGGACGAGACCGGCCGGCTGGTCAGCCTGAAATCGCTCCTCGATCAGGGGCCCGTCGCCGTGATGTTCTACCGCGGCCATTGGTGCCCTTACTGCCGGCTGAACGTGAGGGCGGTGATCCAGGCCCAGGACCGGATCAGGGCATTGGGCGCGCAGACAGTTGCGATCATGCCGGAGACGCAGACCTATGCCGAGAAATTCAAATCCGAAGCCGCAGCGCCGTTCCCGGTGCTGACCGATCTCGACAACGGCTACGCGCTGTCGCTCAACCTCGCGATCTGGCTCGGCACCGAAATCCAGCGGCTGCTTTCGTATCAGGATATGGCGAGTTTTCAGGGCAATGACGGCTGGGTGCTGCCGATCCCGGCTACCTTCGTGGTTGGCCGCGATGGATTGGTAAAAGCCCGCTTCGTCGATCCCGATTTCCGCAAGCGCATGGAGATCGACGACCTGATCGCCGCGTTGAGGAGTGCAGGCGAGGAGCGATAGCCCGAGCCCATCCTGGCCGTCTTCGCATTGCGCCTAGCGGGAGGAGCTTTTTTTGCGCTTCGTCGCCTGAGCCTTGCGTATATTGCGGGTCCGCGCGCGCCGCATGGCCGGCGTCGGCTTGGAGCGTTCGGGTACGTTGGGCCGATCCGTCGCCTTGAAGCGGTCGCCGGAAAGATGGCGCGGCGGTGCGCCGAGCGTTTTCAGAATCTTTCGCGCATCCGCGGTATCCGGCACCAGACGGGCGCCGACGCGATGGGCATGCTCCTTGCTGATCAGCCATTTCTGAGTATCCCAGGAACCGCTGACGCGCTTACCGGCGACTCGTTCGATCCCGCCTTTCTTTCCGATATCCTGGGTCCGGAACGTCTTGAATTCGCGCCGCGGCCGCACTTCGATATGGAAGAAACCACCGCTGTTGCGGGCTCCGGGCTTGGCGCGGCGGCGCCCCTCGGGCTGAGCCCTCGCATGGGCTTGCGCCGACATGCCGCGCCATGCTGTGCGCGCCTTGCGAATGTTCTTCTTCGCTGCGGCCTTTTGCTTTGCCGTTGCCATCGTGAACTCCTCACTGTTGGTTCCGACATATTGTCAACACGAGGATTCTGGCAAGGTTCCCGTTTTCCGGGCGATCGACGTCAACGTTCAATGGTGCCCGAACGCCGGATCTTCTTCTGCAATAGCATCACGCCGTACAGCAGCGCTTCGGCGGTCGGCGGGCAGCCCGGAACATAGATGTCGACAGGAATGATGCGGTCGCAGCCGCGCACGACCGAGTACGAATAGTGATAATAGCCGCCGCCGTTGGCGCACGAACCCATCGAAATCACATATCGCGGCTCCGGCATCTGATCGTAGACCTTGCGCAGCGCGGGGGCCATCTTGTTGCACACTGTACCGGAGACGATCATTACATCGGCCTGCCGTGGACTGGCACGCGGTGCAAATCCGAACCGTTCGGCGTCGTAGCGGGGCATCGCCATCTGCATCATTTCGATTGCGCAGCAAGCGAGGCCGAATGTCATCCACATCAACGAACCGCCGCGGGCCCACGTGATCAAGTCATCGGCCGCGGTAACGAAGAAGCCCTTGTCGCTGAGTTCATTGTTCAATCCAGCAAAAAAGTACTCGTCACGCATGGGAGCGCCGGTCCCCGGGTCCAAGATTCCCGTTCCGGAGGGCGTGATCAATGGTCGGGAGTCCGACATCGGGCTGCTCCCACGGGTTGTTTGCGAGGCTTACGCTTTTCCGTCCATGACTACAGAAACTTCATACAGATGTGGATCGATCTCGCTCGTGATTTCGTCGAGGTGGCCCCACTGCCTGCGAAACTCCGGCGATTGATGGGCCGATCGCAGCAGATCGCTGTTCTGCCATTGCACGTAGTTGACGATGCGGCGCCCATCCAGACTGCGATGCAGGCTGATCGATATGAAGCCCGGCTGACGCGCCATGAAGCGGGCGCGCTCGGTCATGACCGACAACGCCTCCGCCTGCTTCTCGGGCTCCGACTCGACGATCGTGATCTGGGTAACGGGTTGTTTATCGGCGTGGATCTGCGGCATGGCTGATCTCCCTTGATCGAGACCGAATTCAGCGCAGCTTCGTGGTGCCGCGCCTGGCGCAGGTCCCCAGCGTGGCTGGCCCAGGCCGGTATCCGCGAGCTCGACGACGCCGGCGAGCAGTCCAGTCATGGCGACCTCGCCTCAGCTACAGAAATTCCGGGAAGGGGAAGCGGTTCCGAGAGTTGCCTGAGGGCGTGCAGCTCGCGCGAACAGGATCGCTGCCGCACGAGGCCGGTGGCCGGCCGACCGGATGCAAAGCGTTGGTAGTGGAACCGGTGGAGAAACTTCGGGGAAGAGAAATCTCCGGGAAAGAAAAATCTCGAAGAAACCCGGAACGTGATCGCGCGTCGAAGGTTATATGCGCAAGGAGCAAGTAATCTTCTTCATGGAAGATGAAATGCTCCGACGGCCCCGTCATTTTGCGATTTCAAATGGCGGGGTCGCTCTTTATCGAGCAGACATTCACCCCTACCGAGCAGGCATGCGCCGCGGTTCCGCCGGGCGGAGCACCGCATCAGCGGGGTGGTTGCATGCCTGGGGAAGTCAGCCAATTTCTGATTTCGACTGCCTTCCTCATTTGCAACGCCTTGCGTTTGGCGGCTTCCTTGTCATCGCCGGGCGGCAGCTTATCCGCTGTCTCCTGTAAATCCTCGGCGATCTGCTCCCAATCTTTGCGGTTCGGGCGCGGATGAGATTTCATCGGTCCCTCCAACTCCCAGCCAGATCCTTAATATGGGGCGGCCGTCCTGGATTTTAAGGGGATCCGTGCTCAGCGCAAATGCGGCGGAAAGCGAGGGAACCGATCCAGCCGGAGCCTCTCAGGGAGTTCCATTCCTGTCGATGAGCTGCTGCCAGTTGGTGCTGCGCAGCATCCGCATCACGGCGGATGCCACCGCAGTCCGTTCACGTCCGGCCACGCCGTAAAGATTTACCGTTCGCCGCGCATCCAGCCCTTCGATGCTGGCGCGCTTCAGCGTCGGCGGGATCGACGCTGTATCGGGCACCACGGCGACGCCGATATCGGCCTCCAACAGCTCGATCAGATCGCGCTCGGATGCGATCTCGTGGCTGCGATCGACGTCGAGGCCGTGTTCGCGAAGCGATGAGTTCACCCGCGCCACATGCTCGCAGTAGTTCCGCGATAGCAATTGTTCGGCGCGAAGATCGCCGAAGTCGAGTTTGTCGCGGTCTGCCAGCGGATGCTTCCGATTGATGACGAGCTGAAAGTTTTCGGTAAACAGCGGCCAGGTATCGAGCCGGTCCCACTCTTCGCTGATTTCGGCGGCAATGCCGAGTTCGGCTTCGCCCTTCTTGAGATATTCCGCGACTTCGCGGGCGTTGCCACGCAAGAAACGAAACTCCAGACGGTTGAACATCCGCTTGATCTGGTCGAGATGCGGAATCAACAGCGACAGATCGACCGAATGGGTCAGCGCGATCCGGAGCGCGCCGACTTCGCCGCTCTTGAAGGATGAGGCAAGTTCGCGCGCACCGGTCGCCGCCTCATAGCATTGCTTGAGCAGCGGATGCATGCGCTGGCCGAGCTCGGTCAATTGCGCGGCCGGACGCTCGCGGCGAAACAGATCGCCGCCGAGTTCGGCTTCGAGTTGCTTGATCGCCCGCGTCAGCGACGGCTGCGTGACGTTGCACTCGTCGGCGGCGCGCGTGAAGTTGAGCACGCGCGCGACCGCAAGGAAGTAGCGAACCTGATGCATCTCCATGGTCGTGCCTCGGTCTGTCGTGCAGGAAAGCTACCCGATGGCGCCCCCCGATGACTACCCAAACCGCCATAGCGCGGGCGTATGGTTTTGGAAGCCAAAGGGCATTTCCTTGAAGCCGTGCCAAGCGTGCAGACTGCGGCGGAAATGGCTTCGTTACGACGTTGACCAGCCACACGAAAGGGCGGCCCATGAATATTCAGCTCAAGACACAGGGTGCTTCGGCCTTGCGGCCACTGACAGGCAAGGTCTCGCTGGTCACGGGCTCGACCAGCGGTATCGGGCTCGGGATCGCCCGGGCGTTGGCGGAAGCCGGCTCGGACGTGGTGCTGAACGGTTTCGGCCCCGCGGCTGAGATCGCCAAGACCCGCGATCAGCTTACCGCCGATTTTGGCGTCGAAGTCAGCTATTCCGCGGCCGATATGACGAGCCGGGAAGCAATCGCCGAGATGATCGCGGGCACGATCGCCAGTCACGGCCGGCTCGATATTCTGGTCAACAATGCCGGCATTCAACACGTCGCGCCGCTCGATCAGTTTCCGGTTGAGAAGTGGGATGCGATCCTGTCTATCAATCTGTCATCGGCATTTCACACCATGCGGCTCGCATTGCCCGCGATGCGCCAGAACAGGTTCGGCCGCATCATCAACATCGCCTCGGCGCACGGCCTGGTCGCTTCGCCTTTCAAGGCGGCCTATGTTGCCGCCAAGCACGGCATCGTCGGCCTGACCAAGGTGGCGGCGCTGGAGACCGCGGAAGAGGGCATCACCTGCAACGCGATCTGCCCGGGTTACGTCTACACGCCGCTGGTCGAGGCGCAGATCGACGGCCAGGCCAGGGCGCACGGTATTTCTCGCGAGCAGGTCATCCACGACGTGTTGCTGGCGCAGCAACCGAACAAGCGTTTTGCCACTGTCGAAGAGCTCGGCGCGCTGACGGTGTTTCTTGCCAGCGACGCGGCGGCGTCGATCACCGGCATCGCGCTGCCGGTCGACGGCGGCTGGACCGCGCACTAGCGCGACAAACAATCCGAGGGAGCGTGACATGAAGGACGTTCAGGATTTCGGTTCTTCGCCGAACTTGCGATCGCTGGCCAGGTCCGAGTCGGGTCAGATCGTCCTGGTGCTGCAGGGCGGCGGCGCACTTGGCTCTTATCAGGCCGGTGTCTATCAAGCGCTGCATGAGGCCGGAATCGAACCGGACTGGATCATCGGCACCTCGATCGGCGCGATCAATGCCGGCCTGATCGCCGGCAACGCGCCGCAGAACCGATTGTCGCGCCTTCGCGAGTTCTGGAAGAAGATGGAACAGAGTCCGGTCTGGACCTTTCGCGACATCTTTCCAGGTTTCAACGAAAAGCTCTCCTACTGGTCGACCGTGACCAACGGCATTCCCGGCTTCTTTCGGCCCAACCCGTTGGCCCATGCCGGCGATTCCTATCCGCTCGGCGCCGACAATGCCGGCTACTACTCGACCGCGCCGCTGGAACGAACCTTGAGCGAGCTGGTCGATTTCAAGCTGGTCAATCAATGCTCGCCACGCCTGACGGTCGGCGCGGCCCATGTCCGCACCAGCCAGATGCGCTATTTCGACAGCCGGGACTGCGAGCTTGGCATCAGGCACATCATGGCGTCGGGCGCGCTGCCGCCGGCATTCCCGGCGATCCGCATCGACGGCGAGCTTTACTGGGATGGTGGCATCTTATCGAATACGCCGACGGAGGCTGTCTTCGACGATAATCCGCGCAAGAACTCGCTGATCTTCGCCGTGCATCTTTGGAATCCGTCCGGCGCCGAGCCGACCACGATGGCGGAGGTGCTGAACCGGCACAAGGACGTGCAGTATTCAAGCCGGATCGCCAGTCACATCGCGCGACAGCAGCAGGCCCATCGCCTGCGCCACGTCATCAACCAGCTCGCCGCGCGCCTGCCGGAGGCCGAGCGCAACAGCGAGGCGGTGAGGGAACTGACGGGCTATGGCTGCCCGACCCGGATGCATGTGGTGCGGCTGCTTGCGCCGCAGCTCAGCCGGGAGGACCACACCAAGGACATCGATTTCAGCCCATCCGGCATCATGCAGCGCTGGGACGCCGGTTACCGCCATACCAAAGCAGTGCTCGAGAAGAAGCCCTGGGTCGGCGAGTTCGATCCGCTCTCCGGCGTCGTCCTCCACGAGCAGACTGAGGCGATGCCGGAAGCGGCGGAGTAGATCGGATTACGCGGCGATCGAAGGCGCGACCGTCTTGTGGTAGAGCGCGTTGTAGCAGGCGGCCGAAAGATCCCAGCTAAACGATCGTGCCATTGCGTTGCGTCGCATCGTGTCGAGGCGGTCCTTGGCGCGGAAGGCTTCGAACGCCCGCCGCACGCCGCCGAGGAACGACTCCGGCGACGGCTTCGCAAACAGGAATCCGGTTTCGCCGTCCTTGATGGTCTCGGCCAGCCCGCCGGTCTGGTGACCGATCGGCAGCGATCCGAACCGCTGCGCATACATCTGGCTCAGCCCGCACGGCTCGAACCGTGACGGCATCAGCGTGAAATCGCTGCCGGCAAACATCCGCCGCGCCTGTCCATCGTTGAAGCCGATGACGACACCGATCGCGTCCGGCCGGCGCAGATGTGCCTCGACCAGCGCCTTCTCGATCTGGGGTTCGCCGCTGCCGGTCACGACGATCTGGCCGCCGGCATCGATGATTTTGTCGGCGGCTGACAATACGAGGTCGACGCCCTTCTGGTGGACGAGGCGGGCGACAAGCGCAAAAATCGGCCCGCGTGACACCGCCAGGCCAAACTGCTTGCGGACATAGTTCGCGTTCGCCTGCTTGCCCTCCCAATCGCCGGCGCCAAAGGTCTGCGCCAATTGTGCGCAGGCGCGCGGATCCCAGCTTTCGTCGATGCCGTTCAGGATGCCGGTCAGTTGGTCGGCGTCCGAGCGGCGCTTCAGCAGGCCTTCGAGCCCGCAGCCGAGCTCGCGCGTCGTGATCTCCTTTGCGTAGGTCGCGCTGACGGTGGTCAGATGCGAGGCATAGACGAGGCCGCCTTTGAGGAACGACACGTGGTCGTAGAATTCGAGTCCGTCGATGTGGAAGGAGCTTTCGGGCGCCCCGATGCGACGCAGCGAGTCCGCTGGAAACAGTCCCTGATAGGCGAGGTTGTGGATGGTCAGGATCGAAGGAACTTTTGCGTTCTTCCAGGCCAGGTAGGCCGGCGTCAATGCAGCCTGCCAGTCATTGGCGTGAACCAGGTCCGCTGCCCAATTCTTGTCCACCTTGCCCAAGGCAAGTTCGGCGGCAGCAGATGCAAGACGCCCGAAGCGGATGTCGTTGTCGGGCCAGTCTTGGCCGTTTTCATCGCCGTAGGGGTTGCCGGGCCGGTCATATAATTGCGGGCAGAGCAGGACGTACACCGGCAAGCCGTCCTTGGTCGCAGCCCGCCCGACCGAGCAGGCCGGCATCTCCGCCAGCACGTCACATTGTCCAACAATATCAATGTGGGTGAGTTGCTCGACGACGTCCCGATAGCCGGGCAGCATGACCCGGACGTCGCTTCGTCGACGAAGCGCCCGGGGCAGGGCGGCGGACACGGCGGCGAGCCCGCCCACCCGGACGAAATCATCCATTTCCGTAGTGATGAATAAGACTCTCAAAGGAATGCCCTCTACCAGCCTCTGATGAGAGGAAATGCAAGAAAGGGTCCAGTTTACTCTAAGGGTCCAGTCTACTGGAGATAATGCCGGGCCCTCGCTATCGGTTCCTGATGCGAAAAGCTTTCCTGCCGCGGCGGCGCCCATTAGGGTCACGCCGCGCCAACAACAAGTGCCGTTAGGCCCAAGGAGCTACACGAGAATGACGATAGCCGGTAACGAGCAGAGGAATATGACAGGCAGCTTCGCAGGCCTACGCGTCCTCGATTTCTCAACCACGATTGCCGGGCCTCACTGCACGCGCATGCTAGCCGATATGGGCGCCGAGGTCATCAAGATTGAAACCGAGGAGGGCGAGACGATGCGGACTCGTCCGCCGGTGCGGAATAATTGTTCGACCGCCTTCGGCCAACTCAACGTCGGAAAGAACAGCCTGGTGCTCGATCTGAAATCGCCCAGGGGCGTCGAGGCCGTTCGCCGATTGGTCGCGACCGCTGACGTGCTGGTGGAGAATTTTCGCCCCGGCGTGATGCGGCGATTGAAGCTCGATTATGCCTCGCTGCACGGCCTCAACCCGAAACTGGTCTATTGCTCGATCTCCGGATACGGCCAGACCGGGCCGTCGGCGGAGCTGCCGGCCTATGCGCCGGTGATTCACGCGGCATCAGGTTATGAGATGGCGCATCTGGCCTACCAGCCGGGACGAAGCCGGCCGGACTATTGCGGCATCTATCACGCCGACGTGCTCACCGGAGTCTACGCATTCGGCGCGGTCTCGGCGGCGCTGTATCAGCGCACGGCAACCGGGCAGGGCCAGCATATCGACGTCTCGATGCTGGAATCCATGCTGAGCCTGACGTTGAACGAACTGCAATGGTCGCAATTCGAGGTGAAGCCGACGCAACGGCCGATGTTCGGCCCGATCGAGACGACCGACGGCTATGTGATGATGGCGATCGCCAGCGAGAAAACCTTCCAGAGCCTGATGCAGGTGATCGGTCATCCGGAGTGGGTGAGCGATCCGCGCTTTGCGAAATATTCCGACCGCCGGGAAAACTGGACGAGCCTGATAGAAGGCGTGGAGGCATGGTCGCGCACGGTGACGACCGACCAGTGCCTTGCTGCGCTCAATGAGTACGGCGTGCCTTCGTCGGCCTATCGCACGGTCGCCGAGGCGCTGCGCGATCCGCAGATCTCCCATCGCGGTGCGTTGGCCGAGGTCGAGGACGGTGGCGGCACCTTCAAGGTCCTCAATCTGCCGTTCCGCATGTCGGGCGCCAACGTGTCGGCGGCGAAGCGCATGTCGACGCTCGGCGAGCACACGCGTGCCTACTTGAAAGAGACCGGTCTGTCGGAGGATGAAATCGCATCCTTCGCCGGAAAGGCGCAGGTGTCTGCGAACGTCTGACGGCGCGCGTCGCGACGCAAGGGTGTCGATGCTGCGGCTTTTCATCCGCGGCTTGCAAACGCCCTTGCCCGCGACGGCGTTTCCGGACAATCTCCGATAGACATCGACGATCCGGAATACCGGACGAACGACATATCGGAGGGAACATCCATGAAAGCGGCGATCCGTTCGAGCGCGCTCGCGCGAATATTTCTTGTGGCGGGATTTGCTGTGGCGTTGTCAGCAATGCCTGCCAGCGCGCAGAAAAAGGGCGGAAGCATTACCTTCGGCCTCGAGCTTGATATCCCCGGTTTCGATCCCCTGAAAGTCGGCGTATTCGATACCTCGGCCGGAGCTGCAGCAGCGGCGATTTTCGACACGCTAACGACTCTGGACGATAAGGGCGCTGTGCAACCGAAACTCGCGCTGTCCTGGATTCCTTCCGAGGACTTCAAGACCTGGACCTTCAAGCTGCGACCTGGCGTTAAATTCCACGACGGCACACCCTTCAACGCCCAAGCGGTTAAGGAAAATTTCGATCGGCAGAAAGACCCTGCCAACAAGTGCCGCTGTGCCTTTTACATCGCCTACGTCAACAACGTGCAGGCGCCCGATGAGCTGACGCTGGTCTATAATCTGAACGACCCACAGGTGAACATGCCGGCACTTGTGAGCTTTGCCAGCGTCAACAATTCGGTGCAATCGCCAACCGCGTGGAAGACCAAGGGCGATGACTACAACCGCAATCCCGTCGGCACCGGTCCTTATATCCTGAAGTCATGGAGCGCGGGCGACCGCATGGTGCTTGAGAAAAATCCGGACTACTGGAACAAGGGCCGCCCCTATCTCGACCGCATCGTCCTCAAGCCGCTGCCGGACGCGCAGTCACGCTTTGCCAGCCTGCAATCCGGCGAAGCTGATATCATCTGGGACGACGAATACGATGCCGACAACATCATGAAGGCGCAGAAGGATCCGAAGCTTACCGTGCACACCTATGTCGGCTCCGGCGCGCAGGTCTACGCCTTCAACACCAAGGTCGCACCGTTCGACGACGTGCGCGTGCGCCAGGCGCTGGTGATGGCGCTCGACCGCAAGAAGATGTCGCAGGCGATCACCAATGGCCTCGCAAAACCGGCCAGCAACCCCTACGGCGACGGCTCCTGGGTGAAATGCAAAGAGGATGGTGCACTTCCCGAAGACCTTGAGAAGGCCAAGGCGCTGATCAAGGACTATGGCAAGCCCGTCGATTTCAAGATGCTCGTTACGGCGACGCCACGGGGGCGAACCGTTGGCCAGGTGTTGCAACAGTTCTGGAAGCGGGCTGGCGCGAACATGGAGATAGAACAGGTCGATCAGGCCACCATCCCGCCGCGTGCGTTCATGCGCCAGTTTCAACTGACTCCTTGGCGAATCATCGATCTCGCCGATCCTGACATCCAGATGTATGCCAATTTCCGCACCGGCAGCCCGGTTGCGCTTGCCAACTATTCGAATCCAGAACTCGACAAACTGCTCGAGCGCGCGCGCACCACGGCCGATACGAACAAGCGCATCGAGGACTATTGCGCTATCAGCCGTGTCATCAACAAAGAAGCGATCTGGTTCTGGACCTTCCAGAACACCTATTACGCGCTGTCGAGCGCCAAGCTTAAGGGCTTGCCAAAAATGTACAGCGGAGTGATCGACGTATCTAACACCTGGCTGGAATAATCTTTCCATGCTGCTCTTTGTGGCGCGCAGGCTTCTGTACCTAATACCGGTCCTGATCGCTGTATCGCTGTTGACGTTCTTCATTGCCTCGTTGCTGCCGGGGGATCTCGCCTATACGATCCTCGGCGATCAGGCGACGCCGGAGAACGTTGCGGCGCTTCGCAAGGACATGGGACTCGATCAGCCGATCTGGATACGTTACTTCGGCTGGCTCGGTAACATCCTGCAGGGCGATTTCGGGCGGTCGTTCCGCACCGGGCAAACCGTGTTGCAGGCCGTCGCCGAACGATTGCCTGTGTCGCTCGAACTGATGATCCTGGCCGAGATCATGGGCCTCGTCATCGGCGTTCCCCTGGCGATCGTGTGCGCCGCCCGCAGCGGCAGCGCGTTCGACCGCTTCATGACCGGCAGCGCCTTTGCCATGCTTTCGGTGCCGGCTTTCCTCTCTGCGATCCTGCTGATCTATCTGTTTGCGGTGGAGCTGCGTTGGCTGCCTGCGACGGGCTACGTGCCGTTTGCCGAAGACCCGGCCGCAAACCTACGCTTCATGGTGCTGCCCGCGCTGACGCTGGCGCTCGCCGAATGGCCCGGCATCATGCGCGTGCTGCGGTCCGACATGATCGCAACCCTGCAGGAAGACTATATCGCGCTGGCGAAGGCCAAGGGATTGAAGGCCTCGCGCATCCTGTTTGTGCATGCGTTGAAACCTTCGTCGCTTACGCTGGTTACGATCACCGGCATCAATATCGGGCGGCTGATCGGCGGCGCCGTCATCGTCGAGACGATCTTCGCGCTTCCGGGAATTGGCCGGCTGCTGGTCGGCGCCATCTATACCCGCGACCTCATCATCCTGCAGGGCGTGGTGCTGATGGTCGCTGCCGGCTTCGTCATCGTGAACTTCATCGTCGATCTGCTCTACGCCGTTCTCGATCCCAGGATTCGCCATGGCCACGCTTGAACTCACGATCGACGAAGGCGTGGCTGCGCAACCGGCAAAGCGGGGACGCCGGTTGGGAGCGCTGTTCTGGATCGCAATCGGCTGGGTGGTCTTTATGTTCGCGGTCGCGATCCTTGCGCCCGTGCTGCCGCTGCCGAGCCCAACCGACATGGACATGCTGGAGCGGCGTGCGCCAATCTCTGCTGAGCATTGGTTGGGGACCGACGGCCTTGGCCGCGACGAGCTATCAAGATTGATTTACGGGGCGCGGATTTCGCTGGTGGTCGGGATATGCGCGTCGGTGATTGGGCTCATCATCGGCGGCGCACTTGGCATGCTCGCAGGCTACTTCCGTGGACGGTTCGAAACGATGGTGGTCGGCAGCATGGATGTGCTGCTGGCGTTTCCGCCTTTGATCCTGGCGCTGGCCGTGACCGCCTTTCTCGGGCAATCGATCTTCTATCTGACCTGCATTCTCGGTGTGCTCAGCGTTCCCGCCTTTATGCGCGTGGCGCGGGCGGCGACTCTCACGCTGGCGCGGCGCGAATTCGTGATCGCGGCCCAGGCGTTGGGGGCAACACATGCGCGCATCCTGCTGCGCGAACTCTTGCCCAATGTCATGTTGCCGCTGTTGGCTTTCTTCCTGCTCGGCGTTGCAGTCCTCATCGTGGTCGAAGGCGCCTTGTCTTTCCTCGGGCTGGGCGTGCCACCTCCGATCTCGAGCTGGGGCAGTATGATCGGGGAGGGGCGCGAGAGCCTCGAAGTCGCGCCACGGCTCGCCTTCTTTCCGGCGATTGCGATGTTCCTGACCGTATTGTCATTCAATCTCATCGGCGACGCGCTGCGTGCGCTTACCGATCCACGGCAGGGTGCGCTGTGACGGGCAACGTTTTGCTTTCTGTCGAAGATGTCGTGGTCGACCTTCCGACCCCGCGCGGCAATCTGCGCGCGGTGGATCATGTCGACCTCACCGTCGGCGCCGGGCGCACCCTCGGTATCGTCGGCGAATCCGGCTGCGGCAAAACCATGCTGTCGCGGGCGGTCCTGCAATTGTTGCCGAAGAAGGCAAAGCTCTCCGGCCGCGTGATGTTCGACGGGCAGGACCTGCTGCAGCTTCCGCCGGAGAAACTGCGCAAGCTGCGCGGCCGGTCGCTGGCGGTGGTATTTCAGGATCCGATGACCTCGCTCAACCCGGTGCTCACGATCGGGACGCAGTTGATCGAGACATTGCAGGAGCACCTCGAACTGGACGACGCCGCCGCCACCAGACGCAGCGTCGAACTACTCGCGGCGGTCGGCATCCCGGCGCCGGAGCAGCGGGCTGGCGCAGTATCCGCATCAGCTCTCCGGCGGGATGCGGCAGCGCGTTGCGATAGCGATCGCGCTGTCGTGCGAACCAAAACTCCTGATCGCCGACGAGCCGACCACCGCGCTCGACGTCACGATCCAGGCGCAGATCCTCGATCTCTTGGCGCGGGAGCAGCGCCGCCGGCACATGGCGATGATCATCATCACCCACGATCTCGGCGTCGTCGCCGGCCGTACCGACGAGGTCGCGGTGATGTATGCCGGCCGCGTGGTCGAGCGCGCGCCGACGCCTGCCTTGTTCAAGAAGATGCGGATGCCCTATACCGAGGCGCTTCTGGCGGCGCTCCCCAAACTCGATGCCGCGCCTCACACACCGTTGCCGGCGATATCGGGACGTCCGCCAGATCCGACGCGACCGCTGAAGGGCTGCTCGTTCTCGCCGCGCTGTCGCTATGCGGTGGCCCGCTGCCAGAACGAGAAACCAGAGCTCGAGGCGGCAGAGACGAAGGTCCATCAGTTCGCCTGTTTCCACCCGATAGAAGCCCACGCGGATGCCAACGCATGATGCCGCAATCCGCTCCATCGATTTCGTCTGACGCGTTGCTCGAAGTCGACAATCTCGTCGTCGAATATCCTGTCGGTTCCAGGATCGTTCATGCCGTGTCCGGCGTCTCCTTGCAGATCGCCCGCGGCGAAACGCTGGGTCTGGTCGGCGAATCCGGTTGCGGGAAATCGACGCTCGGCCGCGCCGTCCTGCAACTGCGCCGCCCAACCGCCGGGCGTGTGCTGTTCGATGGCCACGATCTCACGACGATGCAAGGCGATGCCTTGCGGCTGATGCGCCGGCGCGTGCAGTTGATTTTCCAGGATCCGATCGCCTCGCTCAATCCGCGCCGCAAGATCGGCGATATCGTCGCCGAGCCGCTGGTGATCGCGGGCGTCAAGGATCCGGAGAAGCGCAAGCGGCTTGTCTACGAGGTGCTGAGCGCGGTCGGGCTTGACCCGACGCTCGTCGTCGGGCGGCTGCCGCATGAATTTTCCGGCGGCCAGTGCCAGCGCATCTGCATCGCTCGCGCGCTCATTCTCAATCCCGAGTTCATCGTCTGCGACGAGCCGGTCTCGGCGCTCGATGTATCGATACGCGCCCAGATCCTCAATCTGCTCGAGGAGATGAAGGTCCGGTTCGGGCTGACGTTGCTGTTCATTGCGCACGATCTCGCGGTGGTGAAAGCCGTGAGCGACCGCGTCGCGGTGATGTATCTGGGGCGTCTCGGCGAGGTTGGTCCCTCCGAGCAGCTCTTCGCCAGGCCGGCGCATCCCTATACCGCGCTCCTGATCGAGGCCATCCCGATGCCGGACCCGGATGTGCGCCCCGCCGAGACCGTGCCCGTGGGGGAGCCGCCGTCGCCGATCGCGCCGCCGTCCGGCTGCCGGTTTCGTACCCGCTGTCCCCGCGCGGATCAACGATGCAGCGACGAGATGCCGGAACTGCGCGCTGTGGCGCCGGGCCAGTTCGTGGCCTGCCATCACCCGCTGATCTGAATACTCGGGGAGCGCCGCGCGCGTTTGTCTCGATGGGACAGACGTGGCAATGTCCGTTCTCAGGAAGTATCTAGCGCCCAAGAAATGGCTCAAGAACAAGAATGACGGGAGAGAAGCGATGAAGAGTTTTCAGGTCGCTGAGTTCAACGCACCGCTGAAAGAGGTGGATCAGGAGACGCCGCAGCCCACGGGTACGCAGGTGCTGATCAAGGTGAAGGCCGCCGGCGTCTGCCATAGCGATCTCCACATCTGGGAAGGCGGTTACGATCTCGGCCATGGCCGCAAGCCGCTGTCGCTGAAGGACCGCGGCGTGTCGCTGCCGCGCACGATGGGCCACGAGACGGTCGGCGAGGTCGTGGCGTTCGGGCCCGACGTTACCGCTGCCGACAAAGGCGATCTCAAGGTCGGCGACGTCGCGCTGGTCTATCCCTGGCTCGGCTGCGGCAAATGCCCTACCTGCGTCGGCGGCGACGAGAACATGTGCATCGTCAAGCCAAACTCGCTCGGCGTATATTGCGACGGCGGCTATGCTGACCACATGACGGTTCCGAACCCGAAATACCTTCTGAACTTGAAAGGGCTCGACCCCGTTACCGCCGCGCCCTATGCCTGTTCCGGCGTCACCACCTATAGCGCGCTGAAGAAGGTCGAATTCGCTTTCAACTCGCCGATCGTCATCTTTGGCGCCGGCGGCCTCGGCCTGATGGCGCTGTCGCTGCTAAAGGCGATGGGCGGCAAGGGCGCCATCGTTGTCGACATCGATGCGCGCAAGCGCGAAGCGGCCGAGGCTGCCGGTGCGCTTGCAACCGTCGACGGCAAGGCGCCGGACGCGCTGGAGCAGCTCGCGAAAAAGGCCGGCGAACCCATTCGCGCCGTGATCGATCTCGTCGGCAACGCGCAGACCACGCAGCTTGGATTCGATTGCCTCACCAAGGGCGGCAAGCTCGTCATCGTCGGCCTGTTCGGCGGCGGCGCGACCTTTGCGTTGCCGCTGATCCCGATCAAGGCGATCACGATCCAGGGAAGCTATGTCGGCAATCTGCGCGAGACCAAGGAATTGCTCGAGCTCGTTCGAAACAAGATGATCGCGCCGATTCCAGTGACGACGATGCCGCTCGCGAAAGCCAACGAAGCGCTCGCCGATTTGCAGAAGGGCAAGCTGGTCGGCCGCGCGGTGCTGACGCCGTAGAAGCCCCGCCGCCATTGCGAGGAGTGAAGCGACGAAGCAATCCATCGATCCGTGATACCGCGAGATGGATTGCTTCGCTTCGCTCGCAATGACGGGAATACCTCTGTCCGAACACTCTAAGGAACCCCCATGTCCGCGAATAACGCACTCCACATCGCCGTGCTCGGCGGCGATGGCATCGGCCCTGAAGTGATGGCGCCGGCGCTGGAAGTCCTGCGCAAGATCGAGGCGACGAGCGAGCTGAAGTTTCGCTTCACCGAGGCACCGGCCGGCGCCAACAATTATCTCGCGACCGGAAAATCCATGCCCGACAGCACCGTGCGGCTGTGCGAAGAGGCGGACGCCATCCTGCTCGGCGCCTGCGGCCTGCCGTCGGTACGCTACCCTGACAACACCGAGATCGCCCCGCAGATCGAACTGCGCTTCCATTTCGATCTCTATGCCGGCGTGCGCCCGGCGCGGCTGATCCCGGGCGTGCCGAGCCCGATCGTCGGCGCCGATCAGCGCGGCATCGACCTCGTGCTGATCCGGGAATCGACCGAAGGCCTGTTCGCCTCGATGGGCAAGGGCGTCGTCACGGACGCGGAGGCGCGCGAGACGCTCGTCATCACCCGCAAGACCTCGGAGCGGCTGTTCGAATTCTCGTTCCGCCTCGCCGAACGCCGCAAGGCGCGCGGGAAGGCAAATGGCGGCCTGACCTGCGTCGACAAGGCCAACGTGTTCAGGGCGTTCGCGTTCTTTCGCGAGATGTTCGATGAAGCCGCCAAGCGCCATCCGGACGTCAAGGCCGACCGGCTCTATGTCGATGCCTGCTCGCTGATGATGGTGAAGCGGCCCTGGGATTTCGACGTGATGGTGACCGAGAACATGTTCGGCGACATTCTCTCCGACCTCGCCGCCGGCCTGATCGGTGGGCTAGGCATGGCGCCCTCGGCCGATATCGGCGACCGCTACGCCGTGTTCCAGCCGTGCCACGGCACCGCGCCCGACATCATGGGGCAGGGCAAGGCCAATCCTACCGCGATGATCTTGTCGGCCGCGATGATGCTGGACTGGCTCGCCGACAAGCACGGGCTGGAAAGCGCCACTGAGGCCGGTGAACGCATCGAACGCGCGGTCGACAAGGCCTATGCGGGAGGAATCAGGCCGATGGAGTTCGGCGGCAACAACGGCACGGCGGATATCACGAAGGCGGTGCTGGCTGCGTTGTAAAAGGCGGCCCCACCGTCGTTGGAGCGGAGAAGTAGATTGCTTCGCTTCGCTCGCAATGACGCGGATAGGATTTCGCTCATTCGCCCTTTGCGAGCGTTACTTCCCCTTGAACTGCGGCTTGCGCTTTTCCATGAAAGCCGTTCGGCCCTCGCGAAAATCTTCGCTATCCATACAAGCGCGGCCGATCTCTTTGATCGCATCCATATCGCGCTTGCTTTCGTCCTTCAGCACCTCGGCGATGGTGATCTTGGCGGCCTTGATCGCCAGCGGCGCATTGCCGGAGATGGTGCGCGCGATCTCCATGGTGGCGTCCCATAATTCGCCGTCCGGCAGCACGCGGTCGACCAGCCCGATCCGCAGGGCTTCGGCGGCCTCGATCCGCATGCCCGTGTACATGATGAGCCGCGCCCAGGACGGCCCGACCAGCGAGACCAAATGTTTGAGGCCGTCATAGCCATAGGCGATGCCGAGCTTGGCGGCTGGAATGCCGAACTGGCTGTTGTCGGAGGCGATCCGGATGTCCGTGAGCATCGCGACCTGCATGCCGCCGCCGAGGCAAAATCCCCGAATGCAGGCAATCGTCGGCTTGGGGTAACTTGCGAGCAGCGCGCGTTGCGCCTCGCTCCGCTTGGAATATTCTTCCGACGCCGCCGCATTATGGCGAGTCTTTTCGAACTGGCTGATGTCGGCGCCCGAGACGAAGGCCTTGTCGCCGGCGCCGACCAGGATCACGACGCGCACGTCGGCGTCGTCGCGCAGTTCGGTCAGCGCGTGGCCCAGGCCTTCCCACATTTCGAGCGACATCGCATTGCGCTTGTCGGGATTGTTGAAGGTGATGACGCCGACGCCATCGCTGACGCTTTGCAGGATCTTGCCGTCGGCATAGGACATTTCGGCAGTTTTGGCGATGTCGAGCATCGGTTGCGGCTTTCACGCGTGAGGCTTCGTCCATTGTCGGACAAGCGTCGCGCCGAGGTCAATTGCCGCCTTTGCACGTGCGACCAGCAGAGGCCGCGGGGCAATGGGGGAGGTCGTCAGGCGCGGTCGTGAGGGCAGGAGCGGGCTCACGCGCATTGCGTGTGAGGGAATATCGGCGTGACGGTGATGCAGTCGTTGTTGATGGTCGAACCGGCGGTAGTCGTCAGAGACCTGCCGCGTCGGCTTTTCGCTGCGGTGCGTCCGGACTCCGCCATCCCCATCCTGATGGCGTCGCACGGGTATGGTCCCGGCCAGCTCAAGATTTGGCCCAGCGCAGCAACAGGCTACCCGGCGATTTCTCGCGCGAATGATCGGGTCCGCGGTGCTGCGATCCAGGCGAGATTATGCCTAGCCCTCGTTGGCGGCGATCGATTCCATCAACGACACCAACTGACGCTGTACAGTCTGGTCCTTGATCTTGCTGTAGGCACGAAGCAGCCTCAGGCTGAACGCGCTGTCCAGGAAGAGCAGGCTCTCGACTTCCCGCGCCTTGCCGTCGCCGTCGTAGAAGAACGTCACCGGCACGTCGAGCGCGGTAGCGATTTGCTGAAGACGAGCAGCGCCGACACGATTGACGCCCTTCTCGTACTTCTGAACCTGCTGGAAGCTGACGCCGAGCTTGTCGCCAAGCTCCGCTTGCGAGATTTTCTGTTCCACACGCCGCAGGCGAATCCGCTTGCCCAATTCGATATCGGGTTTGCCGGCGCTGCGCTGTTTCATCTTTTTCGCTGCTGATCTGTTCATTCTGGTTTTACCGTCCTTCGATCGGGAAACCCTGGCAAAAGTAGGTCAGGGGTTCATCCATA
Organism: Bradyrhizobium sp. AZCC 1578; assembly: GCF_036924675.1. Taxonomy (NCBI): domain Bacteria; kingdom Pseudomonadati; phylum Pseudomonadota; class Alphaproteobacteria; order Hyphomicrobiales; family Nitrobacteraceae; genus Bradyrhizobium; species Bradyrhizobium sp. AZCC 1578. The sequence continues at coordinate 1,652,408 of NZ_JAZHRZ010000001.1, read as the reverse complement.
TGTACCGCGTTAAAGTCAGTCCGGTCCGTGAGTTGGTATAGGGAACCACGGAATTCCTGAGAGATTGCGGGATGGTAGCCAAACGCTTTTGCGCATGGGAAGCATCCTGATACCGGCGCCGCCAACTACCTAAAGCTGTCGGCGCCCGGGGCGTGTTGGCAAAACCCCGCCCATTACATTTGGCAAAATATTCGACAAACCACAACCACCGCGAGTTCAAAGGCCACAGATTTTGGCCGGCATGCTTACTGTGTCGGGATCAAGTACCGGATTTCTACGGGGAGCGCGGGCTGATCGTGCAGTCGTTCGCAGCGCATCGGCGGTTGTTGCTAAAAGTTTCCGCGGACACTGATGCCTGATAAAATGCAGCAGAGTTCAGCTCCGCTTTCGGATCTGGCGTGCTGGGAAATAGCAGCAAGCCGCGCGCTCGCCACGCTATCGGAATTCTGCAAATCGATATGGCGCAGCCTCATTCGAACGGGAACGCCTTGCACGCGGGACGGGCCGGATCCGACATCGCGCAATATTTGCGGCGTGTCGGTTGCACCGTGCCGGCGGCATCCACGGATAGACCGATGTCGCGCAGCGACGCGCATCCCGCGAAGCTGTGTCGGGGCGCTTACGGCTACTGGCCGGGGGACCCAAGGTTCGGCTCGAGCCGGGATTTGCCCAAATTGGTCGCAATCACCGGCCGGGCCGTCTGCGGCTTATTGGCCTGGGGTACTACTTAAATTGGCTTCCACCATCGCACCGTTTTGCATACGCTTTGCGGTAGTGGCCGCGTCGTCGGCCAGGCCAAAGTCCCGCTTACAAGGGACAGGCGTTACTGGGGAGGAAGCTATGAAACGAAGAACCCTACTTGCGGGCCTTGGTGCGACGGCTGCGGCCGGCGTCCTGGGCGTGCCATCGATCGTCAGGGCACAGGCGCCCGTTACCCTCAACGGGGCGGTGCAGTTCAACGACGATCACGCCTTCACCAAGGCGCTGACCAGGTTCGAAGAGCTGGTAAAGAAGTACTACGGCAAGCCGGTCAACTTCACGCTGCACAAGAATTCGTCGCTCGGTCTCGAGAAGCAGTATTTCGAGTACATGTCGCAGGGCAAGGCGGTCGATTACGGCATCGTCTCGCCGGCCCACATGTCGACCTTCGCCAAGGCGGCTCCCTTCATCGATGCACCCTTTGTGTTCAAGGGCATCGAGCACATGAATAAGGTAGTCGAAAAGAATATTCTGGCACCTGTGGCCGACGAAATCGCGACCAAGGCGGAGGTCGTCCTGATCGGCTATGCGGGCGGCGGCATTCGCAACATCTTCGCCAACAAGCCGCTCAAGAACCTCGCCGATCTCAAAGGCCTCAAGGTGCGCGTGCAGGGCGCTCCGATCTGGTCGAAGACGTTTGCAGCCGTCGGCATGAGCCCGACGGTGATCGCCTACAACGAGGTCTACAACGCCATCCAGAACGGCGTGATCTCGGCGGGCGAAAACGAGGCCGCCGGCGTCGAGGCGATGAAGTTCTACGAAGTCGCCCCGCACCTCAATCTGACACAGCACGCAGTATCGATCCGGCCGATCTGCTTCTCGGTGAAGACGTTGAAGACCCTGCCGAAGGACTTGCAGGACGCGATCATGAAGGCCGGCAAGGAAGCCGGCGATTATGGCCGTCAGCTCGAGTCGAGCGAGGAGGTCGTCAAGCTCGATACGCTGGAAAAGGCCGGCAAGCTCAAGCGCGTTCCGTTCGAAGAGCGCGATGCCATGAAGAAGCTCGCCGATCCCGTGATGGCCACCTATGCCAAGGAAATCGGCGCCGAAGCCATCTTCGAGAAGATCAACGTCGCCTGATAATTGTCGCGCCAAGCGACAGGAAGTGGGGCAAGCCATGCGGCTTGCTCCATTCCGTGATCGTTACCTTCCGGAGCCATGATGACTGAAATGTCGATGCCGCCGAACCCGTCGCTATGGCGACGAGCGACGGCGGTCTATGCGAAATTACTCGAAATCCTGCTCGCGGCATGTGTCGGCATTCTGGTCGTTCCGGTCACCCTGCAGGTCATCTCGCGCTACACGCCGTTCATTCCGTCCTACATCTGGACCGAGGAGATGGCGCGCTTCCTGTTCATCTGGACCATTATGATCGGCGCCATGGTCGGGATCAGGGAGGCGCAGCATTTCGAGGTCGACGTCTGGCCCACCCTGTCGCGGCGGGCGGAAGCCGCGGTGCGGATCGTCGCGCGTCTCGGCGTGTTGGCGATGGCGCTGGTATTCGTGTGGGCTGGCCTCGAATTCACGCGCTTCGCCTGGAACCGAACGTCGGAACTGGCCGATCTACCGCTCTGGATGATTCATGTCGCATGGCCTGTCGCGGGTGTGACGTGGATCGTCTTTGCAGGCGAACAGATCGTCGACGAATTGAAAATTCTGGTCGGGGCGAGCCGATGAACGGTGGTAATGTACTTTCCGCCGGAGAGGCCGCACTGGTGCTGTTTGGCGTTTTCGTTGGCCTGCTCATCGTGCGCGTGCCGGTGGCGTTTGCGCTCGGTCTTGCCTGCGTACCGATCCTGCTGATCGAGCCCCGCCTGTCGATGATGTCGCTCGCGCAGGAGACCTTCAACGCCTACAACTCGTTCATCCTGCTCGCCGTGCCCTTCTTCCTCTTGACCGCCAACCTGATGGGCATCGGCGGCATCACCGACCGCCTGGTGGCGTTGTCGCGCTCGATGGTCGGGCATTGGCCGGGCTCGCTGGCGCAGATCAACGTCGTGCTGTCGGTGTTCTTTGCCGGCATTTCCGGCTCTTCCACTGCGGACGCCGCGAGCCAGTCCAAGATATTCATCGATGCCCAGACCAAGGAAGGTTACGACCTCTCGTTTTCGATCGCCATCACGGCGGTATCGGCGGTGCTCGCCGTCATCATCCCACCCTCGATCCTGATGATCGTCTGGGGCGGATTGATCTCGACCTCGATCGCAGCGATGTATCTGGCCGGCATCGTCCCTGGCCTGTTGATCGCGGGCGCGCAGATGGCCACCGTCCATGTCTACGCGGTGCGCCGGGGCTATCCGACCTACCCGAAATCGAGCTGGGCCGACATCGGCTACGCCATCTGGCGATCGATACCGGCGCTGATGACGCCGTTCATCATCGTCGGCGGCATCCTGCTCGGGTGGTTTACCGCCACCGAATCCGCCTGCGTCGCCGTGCTCTATTCCGTGGTGCTGTCGGCGTTCTTTTACCGCGAAACCGGACCGCGCGAACTCTACAAGGCGCTACTCGACACCGGGCGCCTGGCAGGCGTTGCGCTGTTCTGCGTCGGCACCGCGAGCGCGTTCGGCTGGCTATTGGCCTATTACAAGATACCGCAGGAGCTCTTGGCCAACGTTTCGACCTGGGGCATGGGCGCGGTCGCGGCCGGCTTCTTCATCGCGTTCTGCTTCCTGGTCGTAGGCTGTTTCCTCGACGCCATTCCGGCGATCGTGATCGTCGGCACCGTGCTGGAACCCTTGGCGAAGTCGGTCGACCTGCACCCCGTTCAGTTTGCGATCATCTCGATCGTGTCGCTGGCGTTCGGACTGGTGACGCCACCCTATGGCCTGTGCTTAATGATCGCGTGCTCGATCGCCGGCGTGCGGCTGCGCTACGCGCTGAAAGACACGGTGATCATGCTGATACCGATGCTGCTGGTATTGGCCGCCGTCATTATCTGGCCCAGCGTATCGCTGTTCCTGCCGCGCCTGATCGTGCCGGAGATGCTTAAGTAGCTATTCTTCTCTGTCGAGCGCGCAGCTTACGGTGTAGACGACGCCGCGCGGCAGGAAGTCGACGGTTGCTTCGCCGCCGAGCTGGTCGCGCGCGCTGCGCTCGATCAGCCGCGAGCCGAAGCCACGCTGCACCGGTGCCGTGACGGGCGGGCCGCCTGCCTCGGTCCAGATCAACCGCAACTTGCGCCCGTCGCTTTCTTCGAGGATTTCCCAGTCCACCGCGAGGGTCCCGGTGTCGTTCGATAGCGCGCCGTATTTAGCGGCATTGGTTGCGATCTCGTGCACGATCATCGACAGCACGACGGCGAGCCGCGGCGACAGCGGGACCCGCGGTCCGAACATCCGCACCCGCTCCGGATTGTTGAGCAGGTAGGGCTGCAGCACCCGCGCAATCACTTCCCGCAGCTCCGCGCCTTGCCACTTCTCCTGGCTGAGCAAGTTGTGCGCCTCCGCCAGCGCGCCGAGCCTTCCCTCGAATTTCTCGCGCTCCGCCCGGCTGGCGCTGCGGAAGGTCTGGGTGGCGATCGACTGCAGGACCGCGAGCGTATTCTTGACGCGATGGTTGAGTTCCTCGATCAGGAGATTGTGGAGCATCTCGCCGCGGGCAATCTGGGTTGCCATCCGCACCGCGAACGCGAGCCCAACCATCAGCAGTATGGCACCCATTACGCTCGTGATCGCGAGGTTGCGCCAGAGCGGCGCGACCAGCGAGCTTTCGGCCACGCCGGCGGCAACGGTCCAGCCGGTGAGCGAGGAGCGGGTAAAGCTCGTAATCAGCCGCACGCCCTCGAGCGATACCGTCGGCAGGGTGGTTTCCGGATTGTTGAACATCTCCGTATAGAGCGAGGGCGATGCACGCTTGCCGACAGTATCCTGTGGGTTAGGCACGCGCGCGAAATTGGTGCCTTCGCCGTCGAAGATCGAGATCGTCCAGTCCTTGCTCGGCCGCTGCTGCTCGACCATCGCCTGGAAAATCTCGATCGGTGGACTGAAGGAAATGTCGTAGAGTACTTCGCCATCGACGATGACGGGCACTTCGACCGTTACGATCAGCCGCTTCTTCACCGACCCAAAGAACAGGTTGGAATAGACCGGCTTCTTCTCCGCAAAGACCCTCCCGACCAGGGCGAGGTTGTTGCGCAACGGCAGGTTTGCCGTATCAGTCGTCAGCGAAGAGAACACCTGACGGCCTTCGCGGTTCGCCACCAGCACGACGCCGCCTTCGCCATACTGGTCGAGGAAGCCTTGGCAGATGCGGCGGAATGCCTCGAAATCCCCGTCGCGCAGTGCGTTTGTCAGCGATAGCACCTGGAGTGCGCCGGTGATCCGCTGCATCTCCGAGTCGAGCACGAGGCGAATGCTGCGAACCGTTTCAAGGACCCGTTGCGTCGCGTTCTGGCGGTCCTGCTTGTAATGGTTGAAGACGATGCCGGCGGCGAAAATAATCAACGGCAGCGTTGTTCCCGCGACCAGAAGAACAAGACGCACTGGCAGTGAGAGTTTCGACAACGCAAGCCCCGGATCGGCGCCAATCGGGGCAAGCATAGGAGAAGCCGCCGAACTTCGCCAAGAATAATAAGAGGATAAGGTAAGATATTCAGCCGACTGGAGAAGCGGCCGGGTTCCGCCGTGTGGCTCGGCCGCCGACCTCAGAGATTGCCGACCTCAGAGGTTACTGTCGGTGATCGCGGCATACACCATGGTGCGCAGCTCGCGCCGCAAGGGATAGGCGCTCGACGGCAGCACCTGAGTCATGAAGATCGTGATCAGTTCTTCCACCGGGTCGATGAAGAACGACGTCGTCGCCGCACCGCCCCAGTTGAACTCGCCGGGACTGCCGGCAATCAAGGTCTGCGCCGGGTTCATGGTGACGGCGAAGCCGAGCCCGAAGCCGATGCCGTTATAGGCCGCTTCCGAGAACAGCGAGCGCGACATCGCAGGTAGGTCGACCCCGCCGGGCAGATGGTTCGACGTCATCAGCTTCAGCGTCTTCGGACCTAACAATCTGATACCGCCGAGCTCGCCGCCATTGAGCAGCGCCCGGCAGAAGGTGAGATAATCGGCCGTGGTCGAGCACAGTCCGCCGCCGCCGGAGATGAAAGAGGGCGGCGACAGGAATGAACTCGTCGCCGGGTCGTCCTGCAGCGTCAGCGTGCCCTTGCGCTCGGTGGCGTGGAACGTCATGCCGCCCTGCGGGTCGGCCGAATAGCACGCCGCGAACCGATGCGCCTTGTCCTTGGGCACGAAGAAGTCGGTATCGTTCATCCCGAGCGGATCGAGGATGCGCTCCTTCAGAAACTGCTCGAACGGCTTGCCGCTGATCAAACCAATGAGGTAGCCGATCACGTCCGTGGCGACGGAGTAATTCCAGGCCTCGCCCGGCGAAAACTCCAGCGGAATCTTTGCAAGGTCGTCGATCATGCCTTGCAGCGTGCCGGCCTTGATGACTTCGCCGATCTTGTTCTCGCGATAGGCCGCATCGACGTTGCTGCGTTGTTGGAAGCCGTATGTCAGGCCGGAGGTGTGCCGCAACAGATCCACGATCAGCATCGGCCGTGACGGCGGTCGGGTCAGGAAGGCCGGGTGCGTACCGGCCACGAACACGCCGAGGTTCTTCCATGCCGGAATGTATTTGTGCACGGGCTCATCGAGCGCGACGTGGCCTTCCTCGACCAGCATCATGAAGGCGACGGAGGTGAGCGGCTTGGTCATCGAATAGATGCGGAAGATCGTGTCGTCCTTGACCGGCACCTTGCGCTCGAGATCGGCAAAGCCCTGCGCGGACGAATGGACGACCTTGCCGCGGCGATAGATCAGGAGCTGAGTCCCCGGGAAGCGGCCGGCATCGATGTAACGCTGCTTCAGATGATTTTCGAGGCGATCGAGGGCCGCCTTGGACATTCCGGCGGATTCGGGCGAGGCGGGGGCTAACATCGGCATCTCCGGCTGGCGACTGCGGCCTTGATAGCCGAAAAGTGTCCCGTGTTCCAACGGCCCGTGCTTCTGTGGGCTGGAAGGGTGATATAGGCTGACTCCAGCCATCGCATATCTCCGCAGGACAGCAAAAATGCGCCAATTCAGCGAGACCGAACTGACCGCCGCCGTCATCCGCAGCTTCGACAATACGCCGGATACGCGCGCCAAATTCCTGCTTCAGGAACTGGTGAAATCACTCCACGACTATGTCCGCAAGACCGACCTCACCTTCGAGGAATGGGAATATGCGATCGATTTTCTAACGCGGACCGGCCAGAAGTGCACCCCGATCCGGCAGGAGTTCATTCTGCTGTCCGACGTGCTCGGCGTGTCGATGCTGGTCGATGCCGTCAACCACCGGGAGCGCGAGGGCGCCACCGAGACCACGGTGCTCGGCCCGTTCTATGTCGGGGAGCACAAGGTGATGCCGCACGGCACCGATATCTCGGCGACGCTACCCGGCGAACGGATGTTCGTGCAGAGCCGCGTCACCGACCTCGAGGGCAAGCCGGTGGCCGGCGTGCCGGTGGACATCTGGCATGCCGACGATGACGGCTTCTATGATTCCCAGAAGCCGGCCTATGCGACTGAAGGGCCGTCGTCGCGGGCGCGTTTCATTACCGATGCCGATGGAAGGTTCTTCTTCCGCACCATCCTGCCGTGCAGCTACCCGATTCCGACCGACGGTCCGGTAGGCGAGATGATCGTGCAGACCGGCCGTCACCCGATGCGGCCGGCGCACGTGCATTTCCTGGTCGATGCGCCCGGCTATCAGCCGCTGATCACCCACGTCTTCATCGACGGCGACAAATATCTCGATTCCGACGTGGTGTTCGGGGTCAAGGACGAACTGGTCGCCAGAATCGAAAAGCGTACCGATCCGACGATGCCGGACGGCAAGCCCGCGGGCCAGCCGTGGCACCTGATGAGCTACGAATTCCGCATGAAGCCAGGCGAGGGAAGCGCGCCGAAACCGATGATGGCGAAGACCTCAGAGGACGCGTAAGCTGTCTGTTTCTGTGCCTGCCCAATTCTTGTGCGCCGCACAAGAATTGGGCGAATCGCAAATTTTGGATGCGGAACCGGTTTCTCTTTAGTTGCCGGATTTAGCGGCGGTAAGTGAATAATACATTGATATAATTATAATTTTTGCGCTGCGGGAGGCTTGGCACGAAGCTTGAATAGCTTGTGTCGACGCCATTGAAGCCGTCCCTCGAGACCACTCATCCGAATTGTGACGCCGCCATTCCGGGGCCTCCCTGGAACGCGCCCTTCTGCGCCTGGCGCGGTGACACCAATCGGACGGCCCCGTTCAACGCACCGACGCAAAGGACAACGACGCCCATGACGAAGCCTACCCATCCGACCTCACGCCGCGGTTTCAGCCGCCGCCAGCTCCTCAAGGCCACCGGCGGCACGGCGGCGTTACTCGCCGCGGCGAAGCTGAATTTCCCGGCCGGCGCGTTTGCGCAAGGCGCGGGTCCGGAAGTGACCAAGGCGACGCTCGGGTTCATTGCGCTCAGCGACGCCGGGCCGCTGTTCGTCGCCAAGGACAAGGGATTCTTCGCCAAGCACGGCATGCCCGACGTCGAGGTCGCCAAGCAGGCATCGTGGGGCACCACCCGCGACAACCTCGTGCTCGGCTCGGAAGGCAACGGCATCGATGGCGCGCACATCCTGACGCCGATGCCCTATCTGATTTCGGCCGGCAAGGTGACGCAAAACAACGTGCCGACGCCGATGTACATTCTGGCTCGGCTCAATCTCGATGCGCAGTGCATCTCGATTGCCAAGGAGTATGCCAACCTCAAGATCGGGACTGACTCTTCACCGCTCAAAGCCGTGTTCGAGCAGAAGAAGGCCGCCGGCAAGTCGGCCAAGATTGCGATGACCTTCCCGGGCGGCACGCACGATCTGTGGATCCGTTACTGGCTCGCCGCCGGCGGCATCGATCCCGACAAGGACGTCGAGACCATCGTGGTGCCGCCGCCGCAGATGGTTGCCAACATGAAAGTGGGCACGATGGATGCCTTCTGCGTTGGCGAACCCTGGAATCTGCAGCTCATCAACCAGGGCATCGGCTACACCGCGGTCAACACCGGCGAGCTCTGGAACAAGCATCCGGAGAAGTCGCTCGGCATGCGCGCAGCCTGGGTCGACAAGTATCCAAAGGCCGCCAAGGCGATCCTGATGGCTGTGATGGAGGCGCAGCAATGGGCCGACAAGGCTGAGAACAAGAAAGAGCTCGCCACCATCATGGGCAAGCGGCAGTGGATGAATTGTCCTGTCGACGACGTTTATGACCGTTCGGCGGGCAAGTTCGACTACGGCATCCCCGGCAAGGTCGTCGAGAATTCGCCGCACATCATGAAGTACTGGCGCGACTTCGCTTCCTATCCGTTCCAGAGCCACGATCTCTGGTTCATGACGGAAGATATCCGTTGGGGCAAATACGAAGCGGGCTTCGACAGCAAGGCGCTGGTGGCCAAGGTCAACCGTGAGGATCTCTGGAAAGAAGCTGCCAAGACGCTGGGCGTCCCCGCTGCGGAGATTCCGACTTCGACCTCGCGCGGCAAGGAGACCTTCTTCGACGGCAAGGTGTTCGATCCGGAAAACCCGGCTGCGTACCTGAAGTCCCTTTCGATTAAGCGCGTTGAAGTCTGATCAAGCCTGGGCCGCGCGCGGTTGCGGGCGGCCTGCTCATTGAACACGGAGATGCATTTTCAATGACGATGCCTGCGATCAAAGCTGAAGCCACTGCCGTGGCCATTCCGACCGCTTCGCCGATCTCTGCGGCGCCGGTGGTGACGATGACGCCGAAGTCGGCGCCGCGTGCCGAAAAATACGTCAAGGTGGGCAAGGAGATCGCGGTACGCGTCGTGCCGCCGCTGATCGTGCTAGCGCTCCTGATGTTGTTCTGGGAGCTGGTCTGCCGTCGCACCGGCTCGACCCTGCCGCCGCCGTCGCGCGTCTTCAAGGATACCAAGGAGCTGATCTTCGATCCGTTCTTCGATAATGGCGGTATCGACAAGGGCCTGTTCTGGCATCTGTCCGCCTCGCTGCAGCGCGTCGCGTATGGCTATTCGATCGCCGCCATCGTCGGCATCGCGCTGGGTACGCTGGTTGGACAATCGGTGTGGGCGATGCGCGGACTCGATCCGCTGTTCCAGGTGCTGCGCACCATTCCGCCACTGGCCTGGCTGCCGCTGTCGCTGGCCGCGTTCCGTGATGGACAGCCGTCGGCGATCTTCGTCATCTTTATCACCTCGGTCTGGCCGATCATCATCAACACCGCGGTCGGCATCCGCAACATCCCGCAGGACTACCGCAACGTCGCGGCGGTGGTGCAGCTCAATCCGCTGGAATTTTTCTGGAAGATCATGATCCCGGCGGCGGCGCCTTACATCTTCACCGGCCTGCGCATCGGCATCGGCCTGTCGTGGCTTGCGATCGTCGCGGCGGAAATGCTGATCGGCGGCGTCGGCATCGGCTTCTTCATCTGGGACGCCTGGAATTCCTCGCACATCAGCGAAATCATCCTGGCGCTGTTCTATGTCGGCATCATCGGCTTCGTGCTCGACCGCATGATCGCGGGACTAGCCAAGTTCGTGACCCACGGTACCGCGGCGAATTGAAGGAAAACATGTCATGCAGGCCTATTTGAAGCTCGACCACATCGACAAGACCTTCACTCGCGGTAATGCCACGACCGAGGTGCTGAAGGACATCAGCCTGACGATCGAGAAGGGCGAGTACGTTTCGATCATCGGCCATTCCGGCTGCGGCAAGTCCACGCTGCTCAACATCGTCGCCGGCCTCACCGGCGCCACTAATGGCGGCGTACTGCTGGAGAACCGCGAGGTCAATTCGCCGGGACCGGATCGCGCGGTGGTGTTCCAGAACCACAGCCTGCTGCCGTGGCTGACGGTGTACGAAAACGTCAAGCTCGGCGTCGACAAGGTGTTTTCGTCGACCAAGAGCCGCACGGAGCGCGACGCCTGGGTGATGCACAATCTCAATCTGGTGCAGATGGCGCATGCCAAGGACAAGCGCCCGTCGGAAATTTCAGGTGGCATGAAGCAGCGCGTCGGCATTGCCCGTGCGCTGGCGATGGAGCCGAAGGTGCTTTTGCTCGACGAGCCGTTCGGCGCGCTTGACGCGTTGACACGTGCGCACCTGCAGGACTCGGTGATGGCGCTGCACCAGAAGCTTGGCAACACCATCGTGATGATCACGCACGACGTCGACGAGGCCGTGCTGCTGTCGGACCGCATCGTGATGATGACCAACGGCCCGAGCGCGCGGATCGGCGAGGTGCTGGAAGTGCCTTTGGCTCGTCCGCGCAAGCGACTCGAGCTCGCGACCAACCCCGGCTACCTCAAGTGCCGGCAACGCGTGCTCGAATTCCTCTACGAGCGGCATCGCTTCGTCGAGGCGGCGTAGGTCCGTACGAAAGCGGCTAGGTGAGGACGTGCCATGAGCGAACCGCTTGTCATCGTCGGCAACGGCATGGCCGCTGCCCGTCTGGTCGATGAACTCGCCAAGGTGGCCTTGGGCCGCTACGCCGTCGCCGTGATCGGCGACGAACCACGGCTTGCGTACAATCGCGTGCTGCTGTCGTCAGTGCTGGCCGGCGAGACCACCTCGCAGGACATCGAGCTGCGGCCGGCCTCCTGGTGGCGCGACCGCGGCGTCACCCTGAAGTATGGCTGCGTGGCGACCGAGATTGATGTCGGTCGCCGCGAGCTCAAGATCGAGAACGACGAGAGCATTCCGTTCTCGAAACTGGTGCTGACCACAGGCTCGTCGCCGCTGCGGTTGAATGTACCCGGCGCCGATCTCGCCGGCGTGCATACGTTCCGCGACAGCCGCGACGTTGACTTGCTGCTGACGCTGGCCGCGCAGAAAAAGCGCGTGGTGGTGGTTGGCGGGGGACTATTGGGCCTTGAGGCGGCCTATGGCCTCGCCAAGGCCGGCGCGCCGGTGACGCTGGTGCATCTCATGGACCGCCTGATGGAGCGACAGCTCGACGCGCCTGCGGCGGCGCTATTGAAGTCCCTCGTCGAGAGCAAGGGCATCGAAATTCTTCTCAACGCCAACACGGCGAGAATTCATGGCGAGACGCAGGTTGAAGGCGTCGAACTGGCGGACGGACGCCTGCTTGAGGCCGACGCCGTGATCTTTGCTGCAGGCATTCGTCCGAACATCGCGCTCGCCAGGGAAGCCGGTATCCCTGTCAACCGCGGCATCGTGGTCGACGATCATCTGCAGACCGGCGCCTCCGGTATATTCGCCATCGGCGAGTGCGCCGAGCATCGCGGCGTCTGCTACGGCCTGGTTGAGCCGGCCTATGAACAGGCGCGGGTGCTGGCGCGGCATCTCGCCGGGCGTGTAGCGTCGTACAGCGGAAGCATCGTTGCAACCAATCTGAAAGTTTCCGGCGTCAGCGTGTTCTCCGCCGGCGATTTTATGGGCGGCGACGGCAGCGAGGCCATCGTGCTCTCCGACATCAACCACGGCACTTACAAGAAGCTCGTGATCGCGGATGGGCGATTGACCGGCGCGGTGCTGATCGGCGATGTCGCCGACGCGCTCTGGTATCTCGAATTGATCCGCACGCGTCAGCCGACGGCCCGAATTCGCGCCGATATGATGTTCGGCCGCTCGCTCGCGATCCGTTCCGAGGCGGCATGATTGGATTGCTGGCATGACGGTTGTCGATCCCGATCTCCGCGCTGTCAAAACCACCTGCGCCTATTGCGGCGTCGGCTGCGGCATATTGGCGACGCCGGACGGGCGGGGCGGGGCCGCGATCTCGGGCGACCCCGATCATCCCGCCAATTTCGGCCGGCTGTGCTCGAAGGGCTCGGCGCTTGGCGAGACGCTCGGGCTGACGAACCGGCTGCTCTATCCGATGATCCGCTGCGGCAAAGGAACCATGGAGCGGGTCGCCTGGAGCGACGCGCTCGACCATGTCGCGCATAGGTTTCAGCACATCATCGCGCGCGACGGTCCGGGCGCGGTCGCGTTCTATCTTTCCGGCCAGTTGCTGACGGAGGACTACTACGTCGCCAACAAGCTGATGAAGGGCTTTGTCGGCAGCGCCAATGTCGACACCAATTCGCGGCTGTGCATGGCCTCTTCCGTCGCCGGCCACCGCCGCGCTTTTGGCGCCGACACCGTGCCGGGGTGTTACGAGGACCTCGACGAGGCCGACCTCTTGGTGTTAGTCGGCTCCAACGCGGCCTGGTGCCATCCGGTGCTGTACCAGCGCATGATCGCCAACAAGCAGAAGCGCGGCGCGCGCATCGTCGTGATCGACCCGCGCCGGACCGACACCGTCGGCGACGACGATCTGTTCCTGGGATTGAGGCCGGGCACGGATACGGCGCTGTTCAGCGGGTTGCTGGTTTACCTCGCGGACAACGGCGTACTCGACCGCGACTACATCGAACTCCACACCACCGGTTTCGACGATGCCATCGCCCGCGCACGCAGCATCACCGGCAGCGTCGGCGCGACGGCGCTGGCGACAGGCCTGTCCGAGCAGGACGTCGCAACATTCTTCCAGATGTTTGCCAATACGCCGCGCGTCGTCACCCTCTATTCGCAGGGCGTCAACCAGTCGGCGCAGGGTACCGACAAGGTCAACGCCATCCTCAATTGCCACCTCGCGACCGGGCGGATCGGCCTGCCGGGCGCGTCGCCGTTCTCGCTGACCGGGCAGCCCAACGCGATGGGCGGCCGCGAGGTCGGCGGGCTCGCCAACCAGCTCGCCGCCCATATGGGATTCACGCCGCCGGATATCGATCGCGTGCGGCGGTTCTGGAAGGCGCCGCGCATCGCCACCCATGAGGGCCTGAAGGCGGTGCAGATGTTCGAGGCGATTGCGCGCGGCGAGATCAAGGCGTTGTGGGTGATGGGCACCAATCCGGCGGTGTCGCTGCCGAACGCGGACGGTGTTCGCGAAGCCCTCAAGAAGCTCGAGCTGTTCGTGATTTCCGAGAACGTGATCTCGAACGACACGGTGGACGCGGGCGCGCATGTGCTGCTGCCGGCGCAGGCCTGGGGCGAGAAATCCGGCACGGTGACCAACTCGGAACGGCGCATCTCGCGGCAGCGCGCGTTTCTTCCCTCGCCAGGAGAGGCCAAGCCCGATTGGTGGATCATGGGCGAAGTCGCCAGGCGCCTCGGCTTCGGCGCGGCCTTCAGCTTCACCTCGGCGGCGGATATTTTTCGCGAGCACGCCGCGCTCTCGGCCTTCGAGAACGCGGGCGCGCGCGACTTCGATATCGGCGCGCTGCAGTCGCTGTCGGACAGCGATTTCGACGCAATGGCGCCGGTGCAATGGCCGGTCCGGCAGGGGACCGAGCCGCAAGCGCGCTTCTTCGCCGAAGGCGGTTTCTTCGCCAACGATTTCAGAGCCCGTTTCATCGCGCCGGAGATTCCGGCGCTGCGGACCGAGACCAGCGCGGCGCGGCCGTTGCGGCTCAACACCGGGCGCATCCGCGACCAGTGGCACACCATGACCCGCACGGGGGAAAGCCCGCGGCTCGGCCAGCATCTGCCCGAGCCGTTCGTCGAAGTGCATCCTGACGATGCCGCAAAATACGGCGTCGCCGACGGCGACTTCGCACGCGTCACCACCGACTATGGGCAATGCACGCTCCGCGTCATCGTCAGCGAACGCCAGCAGCGCGGCATGCTGTTCGCGCCGATCCACTGGAGCGAGGCCAATGCGACCGGCGCACGCGTCGGCTCGCTGGTGGCGCCCGTCACCGATCCGTTCTCGGGCCAGCCCGAGAACAAGGCGACGCCGGCCTCGATCGTGCCCTACGAATATGTCTTCCGCGGCTTTGCGTTGTCGCGCAAGCCACTCGAACTGCCCGCGCATGCTTGGGTGGCGCGCGTTGCCGTCAAAGGCGGCCATGGCTACCTGTTCGCCGACAATGCCGATGTCGCAGGCTGGCAATCCTGGCTGAAATCCATCGCGCACGATGACCTCGCGGAATACAAGGACTTTGGCGGCGGCGTCTATCGCGCCGCATCCTTTGACGGCGACCGTATCGACACCAGCCTGTTCATCGGCCCGGCGCGCGACGCCGGCGACTGGAACGTGGTCAAGGACCTGTTTGCCGCGGATACGCTGAACCACGACGAGCGCCGCATGCTGCTGTCGGGCAAATCGATCGACGGCCTCGCCAACGCCGGCCCGATCGTCTGCGCCTGCTTCGGCGTCGGCCGCAACACAATTTGCGACACTATCGCAGCGGGTGCGCGTTCGGCGGCCGATATCGGGACGAAGCTGAAAGCCGGCACCAATTGCGGCTCCTGCATTCCGGAGTTGAAGCGGTTGATTACGCAGATGGCGCCGAGCGATGCCGAACGGCGGAAGCTAGCGGCGACGCATTGACTTCTCCGCGTCATTTGCGAGGAGGGAAGCGACGAAGCAATCCATGCCTCCGCTTGTGGAGCGATGGATTGCTTCGCTGCGCTCGCAATGACGGACATTGGACGCGCCGGCTCTTCTCCTTCGCCCTGCTCTTGCGGGGAGAGGGAGCGGCAGCCAGCCCTTCACCCCCTCCTATTCTTCGCATTCACCGCGATCGCCGCCGCGGCGGTGCGGTTCTCGACGCCGAGCTTGGAGTAGATCTGCTCGAGGTGCTTGTCGACGGTGCGCGGGGAGAGTCCCAGGATCTGCGCGATGTCGCGGTTGGTCTTGCCCTTGGACAGCCATGACAGCACTTCGCCCTCGCGCGTCGTCAGCCCCAACTCGCTGGAGAATTCCACTGGCGCCTCCGTGCCGGAATCTTTCGCCAGCCGCAGCAGGAATTCGTTAGTGCCGAGCTTCCCCATATATTGCAGGCGAAGCTGCTCGGTGCCGTGACGCGTCGGCATGGCCGCGGCCTTTGCCGCGGCTTTACCCTTGCGCGCCTCATCGAGCCATCGCGGAATCGGCTCGGGCAGCACGACGTCATCGTCACCGTCGGCGGCGAGCGAGTCGGAGAGCAGCTTCTGCGCCTGCGGTGTTGCCCACATGATCTTGCCCGCGGCATTCACGGCGAGCAGATAGCGGCCGGAGACATCGAGCGCGGCGCGCGCGCTCTGGGTCAAGCGGGCATTGGCGAGATGGACGCGGATGCGCGCCAGCATCTCCTCGACCGCGATTGGTTTTGTCACATAGTCGACGCCGCCGGCCTCGAGCCCGCGCACGATGTGTTCGGTTTCGGCCAGCCCCGTCATGAAGATGATCGGAACATGGTCGAGCCCGGCATCGCGCTTCAGCCGCCGGCAGGTCTCGAACCCATCCATCCCCGGCATCACAGCGTCGAGCAGCACGATGTCGGGCGTGATCTGGTCGACGATCCGCATGGCGGAAGCACCATCGAGCGCGACCATGACGGTCATGCCCGCACCGTCGAGCGCATCGGTCAGTAGCCGCAGCGTCTCGGGCGAGTCGTCGACGACGAGGGCGACGTCGCGCTTTTTGGGTTCAATGATCATAGCTGTGCAGGGCTTTCAGGGTCGCCATGTACTGATCGAGATCGAAGCGGTCGATCAAGGCGCGCATTTGCGACACGAAGTCGGCATGTTCGGGGTAGTCATTTCCGATCTCGTCGAGCTTGACCTGGATCGCGCGGATGTAGCCCAGTTGCCCGAGCCCGATCAGTTCCTCGACATGTTTCACTGGCGGCCGCGAGCCGGTCTCCGGTCTCCAATGCGGAGCAGGGACATCGCCTGCCTCATACTGCCATTCGATCTTCAGCAATTGCCGGATGGTTTCGAGCAGCTTGGGAATATCGATCGGCTTCATCAGGTAGCCGTCGTGGAACGGCTGCGCCAGCGGCGCGCCATGCGCTTCAAGCGCGCTCGCCGACACCATCAGGATACGCGCCTGGTGATGGCCGCTTGCGCGCAGCGTTTCCGCCACCGTCCAGCCGTCCATCCCGGCCATCGAGATGTCGAGCAGGAACAAATCCGGCCGGCAATGCTGCGCCAGCGCGAGGCAGCCGGGTCCATCGGGCGCGCTGAGCAGAATGAAGCCAAGCGGCGCCAGCACCTCGCGCAGAAGATCGCGGTGGGTCGGGTCGTCGTCGGTGATCAGGATCGTCTTGCGGGGGCCGTGATAGCCGAAGATCGGCGCCTCCACCGGCGCGATGCGCGTCGGATTCGTGACTTCCGACAGCAGGATTTTTACTCGAAACGTGCTGCCATTGCCGACTTGGCTGGTCACCTTGATGTCGCCGCCCATGACGCCCGCCAGGAGGCGGCTGATGGTCAGCCCAAGCCCGGTGCCGGTCTGCGGCTGCGAGACGCCGAGCGCGCCGCGTTCAAAGGGTGCGAAGATACGTTCGAGGTCGTCGGGCTGGATGCCGGGCCCAGTATCGATCACCTCGAACTCCGCAACGGGGCTGCGGTAGTGCACGACGAACTGCACGTTCCCGGTCTGCGTGAACTTCAGTGCATTCGACAGCAGGTTGATCAGAACCTGCCGCAGCCGCTTCTCATCGGCATAGACGACGAGCGGCAGCACCGAAGGCCGCTTGAAGATGAAGTCGATACCCTTGGCGGCGGCCTGAACGCGAAACATGCCGACGAGCTGATCGAGAAACTCGCTCAGGCGGACCTCGTCGCGCGACAGATAAAGCCGGCCCGCTTCGATTTTGGAGATATCGAGGATGCCGTCGATCAGTCCCGACAAATGGTCGGCGCTGCGCCGGACCACGCGCACTTGGTCGCGAGGCTTTGCGGGGAGGTTGAAATCCTGCTCCAGCAATTGCGCATAGCCGCTGATGGCGTTCAGCGGCGAGCGCAGTTCATGGCTCAATCCCACCACGTAACGGCTCTTGGCAAGGTTTGCCGATTCCGCGACTTCCTTGGCGCGCTGCAGTTCGGCGTCGGTGCGCTTATGCGCGTCGATTTCCTGGATCAGGAGCGCAGTCTGCCGCCGCGTCTCCGCTTCCGCCGCGCGGCGGCTCTGTTGCGCCAGCACGAACAGCCATGCCACCACGCCGATGATGATGGTAAGCGCGAAGAACACCTTCCACAGCACGTCCGACAGCGCAAAATTTTCGACGGGCATTGCCGCCGAGGTCTGCAGATAGATCAGCCCCAGCGTCAGCCCGACCAGACCCGCGGAGACCGCGAACACGCCTAGATAGTGCCCGAACTGCGAATTGATCCGCGCGTAGATCGCCTCCGGCAACAATTTCCCGAGCATGTCCGAGACCTGAGCGCCGGCGCGCGCGTGCGGCTTGCAGAGATCATGGCAGCGCGCATCGAGCGAGCAGCACAGCGAGCAGATCGGGCCGGCATAGGCCGGGCAGGAGGCCATGTCCTCCGGCTCGAACGAGTGCTCGCAGATGCAGCACTGGATCGATTCGAGGTTCTGCCAGCTCCGCTTCGGCTTGCGCGCGATGTAATATTTGCCGTCGGTCGCCCAGGCGATCAGGGGCGCGGTGACGAAGGCAACCGCGAGCGCCACGAAGGCGGAGAGCGCCTTCGCCGTCGGGCCGAACAGGCCGTAAAAGGCAGAGATCGACACGATGGTCGCGATCGTCATCGCGCCGACGCCGACCGGGTTGATATCGCAGAGATGCGCGCGCTTGAACTCGATGTGCTGCGGGCGCAAGCCGAGCGGCTTGTTGACGATGAGATCGGCAACCAGCGCGCCGACCCAGGCAATCGCCACGTTGGAATAAAGCGCCAATGTCTGCTCGAGCGCCTTGTAGACGCCGATTTCCATCAACAGCAGCGCCACCAGAACGTTGAAGACGAGCCACACCACACGGCCGGGATGGCTGTGGGTAAGCCGCGAGAAGAAGTTCGACCAGGCGATCGAGCCGGCATAGGCGTTGGTCACGTTGATCTTGATCTGCGAGAGAATGACGAAGGTGCCGGTCAGCGCCAGCGCCATGTCCGGCTGCGACAGCACGTAGCGGAAGGCCTCGAGATACATGTGCGCCGGCTCGGCGGCCTGCTCGCTGGAGACGCCATGGCTCACCGCGAAGTAGGCGAGAAACGAGCCCAGGAGCAACTTAAGCGCGCCGAAAATGATCCAGCCGGGGCCGGCGCTGAGCAGCGCGATCCACCACGACGTTCGCGAGGTGCGACGATCGCGGGGCAGAAACCGCAGGAAGTCGACCTGCTCGCCGATCTGCGCAACCAGCGAAAACACCACCGACGCGGCGGTGCCGAACAGCAGCAGATCGAGATGGCCGCCGGCGTCGCCATGTTCGCCCGCGAATTTGCGCCACTCCGTGAACGACTGCGGGTTGGCGTAGGCGATCGCCACGAAGGGCAGGATGTGAAGCACGATCCAGAGCGGCTGCGTCCACAATTGAAAGCGACTGATCAGGGTGATGCCGTAGGTCACCAAGGGAATGATGACGACGGCGCTGATGAGATAGCCGATCGGGCGCGGGATGCCGAAGCACATCTCGAGCGCCGCGGCCATGATAACAGCCTCGATCGCGAAGAAGATGAAGGTGAAGGAGGCGTAGATCAGCGAGGTGATGGTGGAGCCGATATAGCCGAAGCCGGCGCCGCGGGTCAGCAGATCGATATCGATGCCGCATTTTGCGGCATGATAGGCGATCGGCAGGCCGCAGAGGAAGATGATGACGCTGACGACAAGAATGGCTGATGTGGCGTTGGCCGCGCCGTAATTAAGCGTAATGGTGCCGCCGATCGCCTCCAGCGCCAGAAAGGAGATCGCGCCAAGCGCGGTATTGGCGACGCGTGCGGCAGACCACCGCCGCGCGCTCTTGGCGGTGAAGCGCAGCGCGTAGTCTTCCAGCGTTTGGTTGGCGACCCATTGGTTATATTGGCGCCTGACGCGGTCTATCCGCTGCCGCCCTGCCACTTGCTGCTCCTGCCCAGTTCGACCGACCCGCTTGGCCCAGCAAACTCCGTACCAAAAACTACGTCGCTATTTTGCGGTGCAATATACGCAATCCCACGTATCTGTGCAGTGCACAATTCTGGGCAATCCTCGCCTGACCGATAAGCGTTTTCGAACAAAAATGGGGTGCTCATGTCAGACGAACCAAACAAGGGCTTGCAGTCTCCGCTTCGCCGCAAACTGCTGATGGGCGCGGCGGCACTGCCGCTCGTCTCGATTCTTCCTCGGCCCTCATTCGGGGCAGGTCCCGCAACCGCCACCGTCAACACCACGGGGCTCGCGGTCACCGATACGGAGGTCACCGTCGGCATCCTGCACTCGGCCACCGGCACGATGGCGATCTCGGAGACGGGCTCAATCCAAGCCGAAAAGCTCGCGATCGAACAGATCAACGCCGCCGGCGGCGTGCTCGGGCGCAAGATCAGGTTCATCCAGGAAGACGGCGCCAGCGACTGGCCGACCTTTGCGGAAAAGGCCAAGAAGCTTCTCGTCAACGACAAGGTCGCAGCGATCATGGGTTGCTGGACCTCGGCATCGCGCAAGGCGGTGCTGCCGGTCGTCGAGCAGTACAACGGCATGCTGTACTATCCGACCTTCTATGAAGGTCTCGAGCAGTCCAAGAACGTCATCTATACTGGTCAGGAAGCGACCCAGCAGATCCTCGCCGGCCTGAACTGGATCGCCAAGGAGAAGGGCGCCAAATCGTTCTTCTTCATCGGCTCGGACTACATCTGGCCGCGCACCTCGAACAAGATCGCGCGCAAGCACGTCGAGAACGTACTGAAGGGCAAGGTCGTCGGCGAGGAATATTACGCGCTCGGCAGCACTCAGTTCAATTCGGTGATCAACAAGATCAAGCTGACCAAGCCCGACGTCATCTTCACCGACGTGGTCGGCGGCTCGAACGTCGCCTTCTACAAGCAGCTCAAGGCGGCCGGCGTCGACCTGTCGAAGCAGGCGCTGCTGACGATTTCGGTGACCGAAGATGAAATCGACGGCATCGGCGGCGAGAACATCGCGGGCGCGTATGCCTGCATGAAGTACTTCCAGTCGCTCGACAATGCCAACAACAAGACGTTCGTTCCCGCCTTCAAGAAGATGTGGGGCGAGAAGACCGTGATCGGCGACGTGACGCAGGCCGGCTATCTCGGCCCGTGGCTGTGGAAGCTGACCTGCGAGAAGGCCGGTAGCTTCGACGTCGACAAGATCGCAGCCGCTTCGCCCGGCGTGGAATTCAAGGAGGCGCCCGAAGGCTACGTGCGCATCCACGAAAACCATCACCTCTGGTCGAAGACCCGCGTCGGGCGCGCCAAGCTCGATGGTCAGTTCGAGCTGATCTTCGAGACCGCGGATCTGATCGAGCCCGATCCGTTCCCGAAGGGCTACCAATAAGCCCGGAGCCTTCCCGCAACGTTCCAACCGCTCCCTGGCGTGGACCGTCAATCCGCGCTTCACGACCCCGCGTCGCGAATTCGCTCGCGACGCGGGACCTTCCTCCGGCGGAGAAGTCAGATGTTCGGCGACTATTCGATTGGCGATCTGGGCTCCATCTTCGTCATGCAGGGTTTTGCGGGCCTGATCCTGTTCTCCGTCTACGTGCTGATGGCGCTCGGCCTTGCCATCATCTTCGGCCAGATGGGCGTCATCAACATGGCGCATGGCGAGTTCATGATCTTGGGGGCCTACGTCACCTGGATGACGTCGAATCTGTTCCAGAGCTATCTGCCAGGTCTTTTCAGCGGCTATTTCTTTCTCGCGATGATGCTGGCTTTCCTCGCCTCCGGCGCGCTCGGAATGCTGGTGGAGTGGGGGCTGATTCGGCACCTCTACAAGCGCCCGCTCGACACGCTACTCGCCACATGGGGCCTCAGCCTCATACTGCAGCAGGCCTATCGCTCCGTCTTCGGCGCGCGCGAGGTCGGCGTCGACCTGCCGCAGTGGATGCTGGGATCGCTCAAGGTGACCGACAGCATCGAGGTGCCGATCAACGGCATCTTCGTGATGGGTCTCACCGTTTCGATCACGTGCGCGGTTGCCTACGTCATTTACAAGTCGCGCTGGGGCCGGCAGGTCCGCGCTGTCGTGCAGAACCGGATCATGGCCGGCGCCGTCGGCATCAATACCGAAAGAGTCGATCGCTACACCTACGGCCTCGGTTGCGGGATCGCCGGGATAGCGGGAAGCGCTTTTACCATGATCGGCTCGACCGGTCCGACCTCGGGGCAACTCTACATTGTCGACACGTTCCTGGTTGTCGTGTTTGGCGGCGCCGCGAGCCTGCTCGGCACCATCGCGTCGGCCTTCTCGATTTCGCAAACACAATCGACGCTCGAATTCTTCATGTCGGGCTCGATGGCCAAGGTTCTCACGTTGCTCGCCGTCGTCGGAATCCTGATGTTGCGGCCGCAGGGTCTCTTCAGCCTCAAAGTTCGCAAGTAAGAACAAGAAAGCACGATCATGATCATCAACTCGCGCTTCTTCAATCGATCCGAGCTCATTGGCTTCGTTGCACTGGGCCTGGTCCTGCTCGTGATCCTGCCGCTGTCGCTGGATGTGTTCCGTCTCAATCTGGTCGCGAAATATTTGACTTACGCCTTTGTCGCGATCGGCCTCGTGCTGTGCTGGGGATATGGCGGCATCCTGAGCTTGGGGCAGGGCGTGTTCTTCGGCCTCGGCGGCTACTGCATGGCGATGTTCCTCAAGCTGGAGGCATCCAGCGTCGAGAACACCAAGATCCAGTCCACGCCCGGCATTCCGGATTTCATGGATTGGAATCAGATCACCGCGCTGCCGCTGTTCTGGCAGCCGTTCCACAGTCTCACCTTCACCGTTCTCGCCATCATCCTGGTCCCAGGCCTCTTCGCCCTGATCATCGGCACGGCAATGTTCAAGCGCCGCGTCGGCGGCACCTATTTCGCGATCATCACCCAGGCCGTCGCCGCCATCCTCACCATTCTGATCGTCGGGCAGCAGGGTTATACCGGCGGCATCAACGGCATGACCGACCTGCGTACACTGAAGGGATGGGACATCAGGCCCGACCACGCCAAGGTCGTTTTATACTTCTTTGAAGTGTTCCTGCTGTTCGGCTGCATCCTCATCGCGCAGTTCATCCGGCTGACAAAGCTTGGCCGCATCCTGGTGGCGATGCGCGAGCAGGAAGATCGTGTCCGCTTCTCCGGCTACAGCGTCGCCAATTTCAAGATCTTCGCCTTCTGCATGGCTGCGATCTTCGCAGCGATAGGGGGCGCCATGTTCGCACTCAATGTCGGTTTCATGTCGCCGTCCTTTGTAGGCATCGTGCCGTCGATCGAAATGGTGATCTACACTGCCGTCGGCGGACGGACGTCGATCTTCGGCGCGGTGTGGGGGGCGCTGCTGGTCAATTTTGCCAAGACCGGCCTTTCGGAATCCTTCCCGCAGCTCTGGTTGTTCGGCCTCGGCGCGCTGTTCATCGCGGTCGTGCTGGCCTTCCCGAACGGCTTGTCGGGCATCTGGGCGGATCACGTCCAGTCGCGCATCGATCGCCTTATCAGCTCGATCAAGAAGAAGTCCGGCGACTGGACCAGTAATTCGGTCGCCGACGGCGCGCCGGCAGAGTGAGGAGGACATCATGCTCGTCGGTCATATCGGTTGCCGATGCCACAGTGGGCGAAATGAGGAGATAGATCATGCTCATCGGTCACCAGCCTAAACCCTTCCTGCTCGCGGTCGAAGCGCTCACGGTGTCGTTCGACGGCTTCAAGGCGGTGAACAATCTTTCCTTTTATGTCGAGGAGAACGAGATCCGCGTCATCATCGGCCCCAACGGCGCCGGCAAGACCACCGTGCTCGACCTGATCTGCGGAAAGACCAAGGCGACCTCAGGCTCGATCCAGTTTCGCGGCAAGGAACTGACAAAGCTGAAGGAGAACCAGATCGTACAGACCGGCGTCGGGCGCAAGTTCCAGACCCCGTCGGTGTTCGAGGATCTGACCGTGTTCGAGAATCTGGAGATTTCCTATCCGCGCGGCCGCACTGTGTTCGGCTCGCTCGTCTTCCAGCGCGATGATGCTGTCAAGCAGCGCATCGAGGAAGTCGCCGAGATGATCTTCCTGAAGGATCGTCTCGACATTTATGCCGATCAGCTCAGCCATGGCCAGAAGCAATGGCTCGAGATCGGCATGCTGCTGATCCAGGATCCGGAACTCCTGATGCTCGACGAGCCCGTCGCCGGCATGAGCGTCAGCGAGCGCGCGAAGACCGCCGAACTGTTGAACCGCATCATCAAGGACCGCTCAGTGCTCGTCATCGAGCACGACATGAAATTCGTCGAGGACATCGCTCACAAGGTCACGGTGCTGCACCAGGGCCAGATCCTGTCGGAGGGAACGATGGAGAAGGTCAAGAACGATCCGAAAGTGATCGAAGTTTATCTCGGGCACTAGCGCATGATCCCGGAAAGTGGCGTCCGGTTTCCGGACAAGATCATGCGCAACAAATAAGGAGCGCTCATGCTGGCTATTTCGGATCTTCACGTCGCCTACGGCCAGAGCGAAGTTCTGCACGGCCTCAATGTCTCGGTCGCGCCCAACGAGATCGTCGCGATCATGGGCCGCAACGGCATGGGAAAGACCACGCTGATGAAGTCGCTGATGGGCATCGTGCCGACCAAGAGCGGTTCGGTGAGCATGGATGGCGCCGAGCTCAGCGCGCTGCCGAGCTACGAGCGCGTCGCCAGGGGCCTCGCCTACGTGCCACAGGGCCGCATGATCTTTTCCACCATGACGGTGAAGGAGAACATCGAGACCGGCCTCGTGGTATCGGGCGGCGCGGAGGTGTCCGAGGACATCTACGAATTATTCCCCGTGCTGCTGGAGATGAAAGGCCGGCGCGGCGGCAATCTTTCCGGCGGACAGCAGCAGCAGCTCGCGATCGCCCGCGCGCTCGCCACCAAGCCAAAAGTGCTGCTGCTGGACGAGCCGACCGAGGGTATCCAGCCGTCGATCATCAAGGACATGGCGCGCACCCTGAAGCGAATTCGCGACGAGCGCGGCCTGTCGATCGTCGTCTCCGAACAGGTGTTGAGCTTTGCGCTCGACATCGCCGACCGCGTGCTGGTCATCGAGAACGGCGAGATCGTCCGCGACGAGCCGCGCGACAGCATCGATGCCGCGCAAGTCTCGAAATTCCTGTCCGTGTAAACCCGCAAACCGTGCTGTCAAAAAAAGGGGAGCTATCGATGCCAGAGACACTGATCAAGGTCGATCTTTCGAAATCGGCCTACGACAACGACATGATCCACAACCGCTGGCATCCCGATATTCCGATTGTGGCATGGGTCAATCCGGGCGACGATTTCATCATCGAGACCTATGACTGGACCGGCGGTTTCATCAAGAACAACGATTCCGCCGATGACGTGCGCGACATCGATCTTTCGATCGTGCACTTCCTGTCCGGCCCGATCGGCGTCAAGGGCGCCGAGCCTGGCGATCTCCTTGTGGTCGACCTGCTCGATGTCGGTCCGTTGAAGGAAAGCCTGTGGGGCTTTAACGGCTTCTTCTCCAAGCAGAACGGCGGCGGCTTCCTGACCGACCATTTCCCGCTGGCGCAGAAATCGATTTGGGACATCAAGGGTCTCTACACCTCGTCGCGCCACGTGCCCGGCGTGAATTTTGCTGGCTTAATCCATCCCGGCCTGATCGGCTGCCTGCCCGATCCGAAATTGCTGGCGACCTGGAACGAGCGCGAGACCGCGCTGATCGCGACCAATCCGACGCGCGTGCCGGGCCTTGCCAATCCGCCGTTCGCCGCGACCGCGCATGCCGGCCGCGCCAAAGGCGATGCCAAGGCCAAGGTCGGCGCCGAAGGCGCCCGCACCGTGCCGCCGCGCGAGCATGGCGGCAATTGCGACATCAAGGATCTGTCGCGCGGCTCGAAGATCTTCTTCCCGGTCTATGTGCCGGGTGGTGGACTCTCGATGGGCGATTTGCACTTCAGCCAGGGCGACGGTGAGATCACTTTCTGCGGCGCAATCGAAATGGCCGGCTGGCTGCATCTGAAGGTCGATGTCATCAAGGATGGCGTTGCCAAATACGGCATCAAGAATCCCGTGTTCAAGCCATCGCCGATCACGCCGAACTACAAGGATTATCTGATCTTCGAGGGCATCTCGGTCGACGAGGCCGGCAAGCAGCATTACCTCGACGTCCACATCGCCTATCGCCAGGCGTGTTTGAACGCGATCGAGTATCTTAAGAAGTTCGGCTATTCCGGCGCGCAGGCCTATTCGATCCTCGGCACCGCGCCGTGCCAGGGCCACATCTCAGGCGTCGTCGACGTTCCCAACGCCTGCGCCACGCTGTGGCTGCCGACCGAGATATTCGACTTCGACATCATGCCGTCGTCGGCCGGACCGATCAAACACATCAAGGGCGACATCCAGATGCCGATCTCGCCGGACAAGTGATTCCCGCGCGAGAAGGGTGCGGGACGGCGCCGGGTATCACGTCGCCCCGCATCCGTCGCGGAGCTGCAAGGAGACATCGCGAGGAAACCAGATGCCTGTCTACGAATATCTCTGTAACGACTGCGGCCCGTTCACGGACATGCGGCCGATGGCCGAATGCGACGACCCGCAGGACTGTCCGAATTGCGAAAATGAATCACCGCGCGTGATCCTGACCGCACCGGCGTTCTTCTGCATGCCGTCAGAAAAGCGCAAGGCGATCGCCACTAACGAGCGCAGCGCCCATGCGCCGAAGACGGTGGCGGAATACAAGGCTTCGCACGGCCCCGGCTGTGGGTGCTGTTCAAGCGGCAAGAAGAAGTCGGCTCGGCTCATGACCAAGACCAGAGGCGGCGCCAAGGGCTTTCCAACCGCGCGCCCCTGGATGATCAGCCACTGAGGCTCGATCCTTCCAACTCAAACCAGAACAAGAGGCGATCCCAATGCTTCATGGTGACATATCTTCCAGCAACGACACCGTCGGCGTCGCCGTCGTCAATTACAAAATGCCGCGTCTGCACACCAAGGCCGAGGTGCTCGACAACGCACGTAAGATCGCCGACATGATCGTCGGCATGAAGCTCGGTTTGCCGGGCATGGATCTCGTGATCTTCCCGGAATATTCCACCCACGGCATCATGTACGACTCCAAGGAGATGTACGAGACCGCCTCGCAGGTCCCGGGTGATGAGACGGAGATCTTCGCCGAAGCGTGCCGCAAGGCAAAAGTCTGGGGCGTGTTCTCGCTGACCGGCGAGCGCCACGAGGAGCATCCGCACAAGGCACCGTACAACACCTTGATCCTGATGAACGACAAAGGCGAGATCGTCCAGAAATACCGCAAGATCATGCCGTGGGTGCCGATCGAAGGCTGGTACCCAGGCAATTGCACCTATGTTTCCGAAGGCCCCAAGGGCCTGAAGGTCAGCCTGATCATCTGCGACGACGGCAACTTTCCGGAGATCTGGCGCGACTGCGCCATGAAGGGCGCCGAACTGATCGTGCGCTGCCAGGGCTACATGTATCCCGCCAAGGAACAGCAGATCCTGATTTCCAAGGCGATGGCCTGGGCCAACAATGTCTATGTGGCGGTCGCCAACGCTGCAGGCTTTGACGGCGTCTACTCCTATTTCGGCCACTCCGCGATCATCGGCTTCGACGGCCGCACGCTCGGCGAGACCGGCGAGGAGGAATACGGCATCCAGTACGCGGGATTGTCGAAGAGTCTGATCCGCGACGCGCGCCGCAACGGCCAGTCGCAGAACCATCTCTTCAAGCTGCTGCACCGCGGCTATACCGGCATGATCAATTCCGGCGAAGGCGCGCGCGGCGTCGCGGCCTGTCCCTACGATTTCTATGCGAAATGGATCGCCGACCCCGAAGGGACGCGTGAGATGGTCGAGGCGATGACGCGTTCGACGGTCGGCACCGACGAATGTCCGATCGAGGGGATTCCGAACGAGGCGACGGCGAGCAATTACTAGCCGGTCAGCGTGCCACACATTCGAATGTCGTCCCGGCCCTCATGCGCAATTGCGCATCAGGAGCCGGGACCCATAATCACAAATGTGGGTTGTGGCGCGGCGCTGCGGCCGCAGTTTCCTTCATATCTGACCTTCGTGGTTATGGATCCCTGCTTTCGCAGGGACGACGTTGTGGAGACATCATAGCCCGTTTCGTCTAAGATCCGCGCCTGCGACTTTTGACGAGCGAGGCGACCTTGCAAACAAGAAAATTCGGCACCAACGGCCCCGACGTCTCCGTGATCGGGCAGGGCACCTGGTATCTCGACCACGGCGACCGCAAGGCCGCGATTGCCGCCCTGCGCCGTGGCATCGCAACCGGCATGACCCATATCGACACCGCCGAGATGTATGGCGATGCTGAGCCGGTGATTGCCGACGCGATCGCGGAGCTGCCGAGGGAAATGATCTTCCTGGTCTCAAAGGTGTTGCCGAGCAACGCCTCGCGCCGCGGCACCATCACCGCCTGCGAGCGCTCGCTGAAGCGGCTGAAGGTCGATTATCTCGACTGCTACCTGCTGCACTGGCGCGGTTCCTATCCGTTCGAGGAGACGGTGGCGGCGTTCGAGGAACTGGTGGCGAGTGGAAAGATCCGTTCTTGGGGCGTCAGCAATTTTGATTCAGATGATCTCGATGAACTCGTCGATATCGCAGGCGAGGGCAAGATCGCCTGCAACCAGGTGCTCTATCATCTGCAGCAGCGCGCGATCGAGCACGCCGTGATCCCGTGGTGCGAGAGGCATGGCGTCGCCGTCGTCGCCTATTCGCCGTTCGGCCACAATGACTTTCCATCGCCGCGCAGCAAGGGCGGCGAGGTGCTGCAGGCGATTGCCGATGCACACAAGGCAACCCCACGCCAGATCGCGCTGGCGTTTCTCACGCGCACGGCATCGGTGCTCGCGATTCCGAAAGCCTCCAGCGCGGAACATGCGGCCGAGAATGCGCGGGCGGGGGATTTGAAGTTGAGCGAGGCCGATATTGCCGCGCTCGACAAGGCTTTTCCGCGCGGCCCCAAGCGGCGGGATTTGCCGATGCTGTAGCCTCTCTCTCCCCGCGCTTCGCGCGTCTGACGGACTTCAGGCGGCCGGAAACTGCAGTTCGAACGCGACGCCGTTGTCGGACGGCAGGAGCAGGATCGATCCGCCGTGGCTGGTCATGATAGCCTGGACGATCGAGAGTCCCATTCCTGTGCCGCCGGTGTCGCGGCGCGTGGTGAAGAAAGCGTCGAAGATCTTCTCCCGGTTCGCTTCGGATATCGGATCGCCATCATTGCTGACTATCATCCTGACGGATCCGTTTTCCTCGGCCGCTTCGAGCCGCACGGCCTTGGCGTTATGACGGATGGCGTTGTCGGTCAGATGCGACAACACGATCAGCGCCTTTTCGCTGGACATGCCGATCGAGCGGTCCAGGCACCCCGTTGCGTCGATCGCGCGTGTCGGAAACCGGCTCTTCAACCCGCCAATCACCTGCGAAAGCCCGGTCTGCTCATTCTGCGGCGCGGCCTCGGCGCGCGCCAGCTCGCGTAAGCGCTGGGTCATGGCTTCCAGGCGCCCGGTGTCCCCCAGAATGTTCGATATGAAATTCTTCTGCTCCATCCGGGTGAGGGTGTCTGTCTTGCTCTGCAGGGAATCCAGCAGTAGTTCGGCGGCACCCTTGATCGATGTCAGCGGCGACTTCAATTCGTGGGTAAGGTGCGCTGAGAAGGTCGCGATGTAATCCGACCGCCGCGACAATTGTTCGGCCATGTCGAGAAAACTGTGCGACAACTGGGCAAACTCGCGCGTGCCGTAATGCGCGAGGGGCCGAAATGCATCGCGATCGCCCCGGCTGATGCGCGCGGCACGATCGACCAGCTCGCGCATCGGGCGGGTGATGGTTCGGGAGAATACCAGGCCGATAACGATGGTCGCGAAAACAACCGCAAGCGCCGCCAGAATGAACTTGCCGCGTTCCTGATAGAGGTGGTCGAAGATGTTGCTCGGGGTCCTCGACGTATAGATCACCCCTGCGACACGATTATTGACGACAACAGGCATTGCCGAGAACACGTGGACGCCGACGCCGCGGCTGATCGAGTAGATCGGAGGAGGAGGCTTGTCGGGTTTGCGAATCCGCAGGGCTGCCCGGTATTGTCCCTTGAGCGCTGTGGCTATCTCCTCGATATGGGCGAGCGATTGGCCGACCTCGTCGCGGCCGGCAATCACGACACCCTGGGGATCGAGGATGCGGAAGCCGGCCAGCGTGACTTTCTGGGTTTCCCGGATAATCGGCGTCAGCCGCGAGCCGATCTCGACATAGGGTTGCGATGCGGGCGCGCTTGCTGGAAGTGCGTCAGGCCGCCGCCGAAGCAGGTCTGCGCCGGCAGCGAGATCGAGCGCGGGTCGGATCGGCGTAAGCTGGTCTTCCCGGGCCAGGCGCGCCTCGGGCGGAATTTCGGCGCCGAGCGCAATGCCGGCGTTAAGGCGGGTTTCCACTTCCCGGGCATAGACCGCGGCAAGCACCCGGCTTTGCGCGATCAGTTCGGCCTGGGTTTGGTGAATGAGCTGATTGTCATAGAGGCGGAAGAAGAATAGCCCGACCAGCGGCAGTGTCGCCGCAGCGGCGAGCGCGGCAAAAATGACCTGTCCCACCGACGGCCGCCATTTTTGAGCCTTGTGAGGCATCATGCCTGGAGCTCGCATCGCCCGAGCTTGAAGCCGACACCGTGAATGGTTTCGATGACGTTGTCGCAGTTCACGGCGGACAGCTTGGCGCGGATATTGCGGATATGGCTGTCGATGGTGCGGTCCGACACCTGGATGTTGAGCTGATAGGCGGCGCTCATGATCTGCTCGCGGCTGAAAACGAGCGTAGGCCGTGTCAGGAATGCCCTGAGGATTCCAAACTCGATGGCCGTCAGGCGCAGCGGCTTGCCCGCAAACTCGGCAATGTGCTGGCCGGGATCGACGAGCAACTTGCCCTGCGACAGCGTGGCCGAGGACGCCTTTGCGTCCTGCCCGCGCGAGGTGATGCGGCGCAGGATGACGTTTACCCTCGCTACGAGTTCGCGCGGGCTGAAGGGCTTGGTGACATAGTCGTCACCGCCGATCTCCAGGCCCAGTACGCGATCGATCTCGTCGTCGCGCGCGGAGAGAAACAGGATCGGAACGTCTGAGGTTTTTCTTATTTCGCGGCAGACGTCCAGGCCGTCGAATTCCGGCATGCCGATATCCAGAATGATCAGATCCGGCTTGTCGGCAGCAAAGCGGGTCAAAGCCTCCTTGCCGTCGCGCGCTTCAAAGACGGTCATTCCGGCTTTCTTTAGTGCAACACGGATGACCTCGCGTATATGAAGGTCATCGTCAACGATGAGAATGCGGTGCGTCAAACGTCTCTCCCGGCGCAATCGGCTTGCAGTCGAACTAACCTGTGGTCGAACTCTTCGGTTGGGCTTCCAGGGCACGCTGGAGGCGCCAACTCCGAAAACCCCAGGAGCGCCAGGAAGCGGTCTCTTTCGCTTGCTGTTCTACAAGGCAACTACGGCGGGAAACAAGGGCCGGTTCGAACCCGCGAAGGGCGATGGCCCGGTCGATGGCAGGCAATGCCTGCGGCCCGAGGGATAGCAGATAGTTCATATCGATCCACACTCCTTTGCCGCCTGCTTCGCGGCTATGGCTGACATTATAGTCAGCGATGATGGCGGCGAAATTCACCAGTGAACAGATGTAGAGGGTCGCCGTCAGGGTGATGAGGTTGGCGCGGATCAGCCAATCATTCGAGCGGTTCAGCACGATGCGGGCGACGATGAGCACGAGGCCCAACGCGACCAGTACCATCCAGATGAAGGCCGCGACGCGCCACCAGGTCAGCAGATAGATTTGGACATAAAGATCGAGGCGCAGGATCGACGACATCACCAGCAGAACATTCTGCGCCACCCATAGATAGACCAGCGGCCGAATCACTTTCGACTGCCCGGCCGGCCCACCTGGTCTCATCGCGGCCAGAACGAAGCCTGCCGCCAGAAGCGCCGTGACAATGAGAGGATAGGCGCCTCGATGGGCGTAGGTGGCGTAGCTGATATCGGCGGGCAAGGCGACGTTGCCCCAGAGATAGATCGCATCGAGGATGGTTTGAACGGCGAACAACACGTTGAACAGGACCAGCGAACGCAGGATCGTCGCGACGCCGAAAAGCTCCATTCGGTCCGATCGTGGCGTCTGGTCCAGAACCGCCGGTTCGACCAAGGCGGACGAAACCGCCATCTTGCTACGCCACCAGACATGGATGAAGGGCCATATGATCGACAGAGCCGTAGCCCAGAACAATATCCGACTCAGGCTCAGATAAGAGGCGGCGTCGCCCGGGCTCATCAGCCGGATCCACTTCTCCAACAATGGATTTGCCGAGACGAGCAGAATAACGAAGATGCCGCCGAAGGCGACGGGAATGAACCAAATCGTAAGACCGGTCTTCAGTGTCGGCAGATTGAACAAGCCGATGGCGTCCCGAAAAAACCTGAAGGGGCCGACCAGAAATAGATCGCATAGCGCCGCCGCCTGTTCACCGAGCTTGTAGCTTTGCAGATTGGTGGTCAGCAACAGACCAACGCCGAGCGCCAGAATCATGAAGGCCAGAGAAGCCGCGTTGAATTCCTCGACAGCCGGTACAAGTCCGGCCAACACGAGCACGCCGGCCAGCAGCATCCGACTTCTGTTCAACGTTGCGAAATTGGCGGTGAGTGACCCCAGAGCCAGCGCGAGCGCAAAGACGATCGTAGAAATCCCGATTTGTTGGCCGTAGAACAACCAGTCGGCCAGAGCCGCCAGCGCCACGGCAATCGCGGGTTTGACCGGGATCGGGCTCGCCTGAGCGGAGCCTGCATCGGATGCCGGCGTGGAGAGGTCGGTCATTGGTCCGCTACCTGTCTGGAGGGGAGAATTGCAAATCAGCACCGTCGCGGGTCGCTCGCATAGCCACCACCCGTCGCTAGCTAATCTTGTGGGAACAGGCATTCGAAGACCGCCGCTGAGTTGCAAGACGGACTATCTGGCGTGGTTGTGCAATTGGTTGGACCGCCGTCTGCAAGAGTTCAGGATTTTTCTGCAGTTTCCGTGCAGGTGCGGTTATGCGCTCGCGCCGGCGAGACAAGTTTGATACGGGCAATGGTCTCGTCTGATCCCCCTTGTCCAAACTCCCATCATTCTCATGCAAAGTCTCAAACGTATCGGCCTGATCCTGGTCTGGCTCGCTGGAATAGCCTTCGTTTTCGCTGCTGCGAACAAAAACGATCCCTATCTGATTTCGCTGCGGGGAAGGGGAAACATCGCTCTGGCTACCGCGAGCGTGGTTGTCGCCGTATTGCTCATCCGCCGCGGCTATTGGAGAAGAGGCATCGCGGGAAGGGCGCTCATACTGCTGTGGTGCCTGCCATCGCTGTCGATGCTTGGTGCGCATGCTGCATTTGAATGGCGCAAGCAACGGGTTCTGCGGACCGATGCTGCACAGGTGCGCAGCCTTGGAAAACATTTTATCGTTGGGTATTCGTCATTCCCGGAGGTTTCAGTTCTCGCCGAGAAGGGCCTGATCTCCGGCGTCTACATCACCAAGCACAATGTCGCGGGATCGTCGGCGACGCATCTGAAAGAGGAGATTTCGGCGCTGCAGGCAAAGCGGCGCGCTGCCGGCCTGCCGCCCTTGATCGTGGCGGCCGACCAGGAAGGCGGCATCGTATCGCATCTGGCGCCGCCTTTGACCAAGCTGCCGGCGCTATCGACGCTTGCGAGCCTGGCGCCGGACGTGCGCGCCGAGAAAGCAGAGGCGTTCGGGCGCACTCATGGGCAGGAGCTGGCGGCGCTCGGCGTCACCCTGAATCTTGCGCCGGTGCTGGATTTGCGACCTGAAGTGAAGCGTAGCCGGTTCGACTTCAACACGCTGATCGGCCGCCGCGCGATTTCCGATGATCCGGCGGTCGTCGCCGAGATCGCGCGAGCTTATGTGAACGGCCTCGAAGCGTCCGGCGTTGGAGCGGCTGTCAAGCATTTTCCCGGGCTCGGCCGCGTGCGATCCGATACTCATCATTTCAGCGCCGACTTGGATACGCCGCTCGATGAACTCGAAGCGTCGGACTGGATTCCGTTCAGAAAGGTGCTGGCCGGCACGAAAGCGCAACTGATGATCGGGCATGTGACGCTGACGTCGGTCGACCCGGACCGCGCCGCGTCACATTCCAAACGCGTCGTCGACGGCATCATTCGCAAAAAATGGAGCTATCAGGGCGTCATCATGACTGACGACCTCGTGATGGGAGCAATCTATCAACGCAATGTCTGCACTGCAGTGGTCGAGGCGCTCAATGCCGGCGTCGATCTGCTGCTGGTCGCCTTCGACCGGGCGCAGTTCTATCGCATCTTCACCTGCGCCATGGCGGCGTCGGCCGAAGGCAGGCTCGACGCCGCCATGTTGGGCGATAGTGAGACGCGGCTGAAAGGGGCGTTCCCTGTGGATTGAGGGACCGCGGTGCGGGGTCGGAAGGCAAGATGCCGGCGCGAACTACTTCGCGAACCGGCCTTCCTTCGGCAGCTCCGTCATTGCCCGGGTCCGGAATGCGGGCTTGTGATCCTGCTGTTTGGACCACGACACATAGTAGGCGACGGCTGTCATGATCGAAATCCCGGCGAAGCTGACCAGGACATGCAGGGCAAGCGAATTCGGGCCCGTGATCAGGACGAGATGCGCGGCAAACGAGAGAAATACCCCGGCGCAGAACACGGCCAGCCATTCCTGGCCGCACTTCATGATCGGCTGTAGCGCCTGCCATCGGAATCCGCGCCAGCTCCGCGGCACCATGTAGGTAAAGAGAAAGGCCAGCGCCAGGAAATGAAGCACCCTATAGGGGGCAAGGTTCTCCTCATCGTTGGAAGGAAAGGCGTCGCGCAGGAAATCCGGCACAATTCCAGCTTGCGGAAACTTCCCTGCAACGGTGACGACCAGCGCAAAGAGCAGGTACAGCCATGCCGCGGTGCGCAGGATTGCGAGGCCCTGAAGGGTGCGTATGGCGTGCACCTGTCTGGCACCGCCTAGCGCAAACCAGGCGCCGAGCACGAACAGGAGCTGCCAGGAGAACGGGTTGAGATGCCAGCGTCCGTCCGGAAACGAAGACAGATTCCAGTCGAGCAGGCGGGATGCGAAGTAGAGACCAATCGATCCGGCGAGCGTAAGGTTCGGTCGCCGCATCACGCCGAACAGCACGATCGGAAAGAACGCCATCAGCACGATGAACAGTTGCAGCACGTCGAGATTGAGCGGCTTGGCCTGAAGCAGCAGGCCGTGAATCAGCGTCCGGATCGCGTGGTCGACGATCCCCGTAACATTGAACTCGCCGATGAGTTCGGGGGCGCGGGATCTGCGCGCGACATATCCGATCAGTTCGATATAGATCACGAACAAAACGACGTAAGCGGCGTAAAGCTGCCACAGGCGCTTGAAAATGCGGGTCGCCGACACCACGAAACCGCGCTCCAGCATCATCTTTCCATAGAGGATCGCGGCCGTGTAGCCGCCGATGAATACAAACAGATCGGTGGCGCCGCTGAAGCCGAAATT
This sequence comes from Bradyrhizobium sp. AZCC 1578, assembly GCF_036924675.1. Taxonomy (NCBI): domain Bacteria; kingdom Pseudomonadati; phylum Pseudomonadota; class Alphaproteobacteria; order Hyphomicrobiales; family Nitrobacteraceae; genus Bradyrhizobium; species Bradyrhizobium sp. AZCC 1578. The sequence continues at coordinate 1,617,173 of NZ_JAZHRZ010000001.1, read as the reverse complement.
GCGCATGGTCAGCAGGCTCACCGCATTGTGCGGGACATGATCCAGAAAGAGAAACCAGGCCGCAATACCAAGCAGGAGACAGAGTCGGAAATCGCGGTCGCGCGCGGCGAGCTCGGCCTTCATTGACGGATGCATTTTTGGCTAAGACTTTACATGTCGGAGGAATCGAATCGCGAATCTAGTGCGATCGTCCGCGCCGTCGGAATAGACTTTGCGTGAAGAATAATTAAGCAAGTTGTCGGCGATTAAAGCCCGCCCGGTAATCACAATGTTTTGAGGGAATAGCGTGACCGAACGTGATCACGCTCTCTCGTGCTTGCGCAGATCGCGGATGTGATCGAAATGGCTGGCCTGCAGATCGGCGCCCGTCGCGCCGATGTCGGGAAGGGCCGCCTCGCTCAGAATATCGGCCGTGATGTCCTCGACCGAGCAATCTGCGATTTCGTGGATGAAGCTGATATTCTTATACTCGCCCGACGCCACCCGGGAGATGACCTCGCGCCTTGTGATTTCCGGATCGACGATGGCCTCGCGACCGCGGCGGCCGTAGTCGATCATCACGACGAAATATTGCATGTTGGCGATCTGACCTTATCCCGCGCGCCGGAATCTACGAGAAAGAGTATTTCTGAAAATCGGAAATAAGTCAAGCAAAAATTCCGAAAAACAGAAATTGGGCGAGGTCGCGAGGCGGTCACACCTTAGCAGGATTTGTTGATTCGGAAGTCGCAAGCTGCCTTGATTACTTTTCCAGCGCGCGTCCGCCGGTCGCCCTTGCTGCCTTGCGCGAGCGGGCCGCCGCCTTGTTGCGCAATCGTTCGATCTGGCCCCTCGGCAGGGTGACGCAGATCTCGCCGATCCATTCCAGCTTTACGCCGGTGATCGGCTTGGCATTGAAGCTCGTCAGGTTGACCGACGCTGGGGATTTTCCGCGCTCGATCGTCTTCAGATATCGCTCGCCGGTCTTCAGGCGGACCGCGGCTTCCTCGCCGTAGAAGCTCGACAGCGGATGGCGCTGCTGGCGATAGACGACGATAACGTCGCCATTTTCGTACTTTGGCAGCATGGAATCGCCGGCCACCTCGAAGGCAATGGTTTCTTCCGCGATCGGAAAGGGCAGTTCGACTTCACCGAGGCCCTCCGGCGGCACCTGCTCATGTTCCGGCTCGATCGAAGCGCCGGCGCCCACCCGACCCATGATCGGCACCGAATTCAGTTCGAGGTATTCGATGATCGGCGCGATTTCAGACGCCTTGATCAGCCGAATCCCGGACAGGATTTCGGAAACCGCGCCGGGACGAACGCCCATCGCGGCGGCCAATCCGCCCTTGGTCTTGCCCGGCTTCTCCAGGCCTCGCTCGATCAACCTGATGTCCAGCATGATCACACCTTTCCGAATTTCAGAAACAATAGCAATTCCGATTATCAGAAATCAAGCCTTGACTTTCATTTCGGAATATCAGAAATTAATTGCCGGCGTCGGGCGGCGTTGACAAGAGCAAGGACAACAAGATGGAACTGTCGAACTGGGCGCCCGAGCACTCGGACGCGCTGCGGGAATTTCTTGCCAAAGGCATGAGCTATTCGGAGGCCGCGCGAGCGATCAATTCACGATTCAGTACCTTCTACACTCGCAGTGCAGCGCTCGGGCGCGCACGGCGCCTAGGACTAGGCGCTGACGATCGCCTGCAACCGTCTATGCCCACCAAGCCGGCGGACCTGCACGACATTGGAGAACCTCGTGCCAGCGCGTCCAGGGTGTCTGCCCTTGTCTGGCCGGTACCGTTGTTTAAGGAGATCAAGCCGCTCAAGCTGCGTTGCGCGGCGATCGAGCCACGGCATGTCTCCCTGACCGAGCTGGAGAGTGGTGACTGCCGTTATCCCTATGGCGACGATGAGGAGAGTGATGTCATTACTTTCTGCGGTCATCCGCGCCGCCCGGGTTCGGCCTACTGCACGCCGCATTTTCATCTGAGTCGCAACCCGGTCGTGCCGTCCGAACACGCGGTGAGCGCTTTGCTGCGGATGTTGGAGACAGCATGACGAACGCTGCAGTCACATGCGTGGCCGACAGGTTGAAACGGCTGCCGCGTCGCCACCGGATCGCTCACCAGCGTGCGCTGATCGGACTTCAGCCGGAGGGCTGCGGCCGGCGGGATGCATTGTCCGAACTGCTGTGCGACGAGATATCAAGCGCATCAACCGAATAGAACTCCGGGTCGATACCGAAATTCACTGTTTTCAAGGAGCATATCAGATGCCGAGAGCTAAACGCCGAAAGCCGTACAATCCCGCCAAGGCGCATGACCGAAGGTCGCGCGATTTGTTGCGCAATGCCGAAGTCGCAACCGTCGCGGTCGACAACCCGCTGGCGTTGGAGCCGGGCGAGAAGATCGTTGCCTTGCGTTCGATTCGCAACGACCCTCTCGCTCGGTTACATTCCCACCGGCAGATCGACGAGGCGCAGTATCAGGCGGGGAGGGCGTTCCAGGGAGAAGGCGGAGCGCGGCCCACGCGCGGTCGATCCGAGCCGGGAACATGTCGATGGCGGGCAGCGACGCGAGCCGATCACCGAGGGTCAACGCAAGGCCGTGCTGCGGTTGAACCGTGCCGAGCGCGAACTTGGGGCGGACGGCTCGGCGCTGGTGCATGACGTCCTGGTCCAGGGAATGACCATGGAACAGGTCGGCGAGCGGAGGGGACTGCGCACCAAGCGATGGCATGACTATTTTTCAAGGCGATTGCGCGAATGCCTCGACCGGTTGGCGCTGTTGTACGGGTTCGCGACGGAGCATCCCGTTCCGGTCAAAACCCTCCCGCGCTGAAGCGCAGAGGCTGCACCACGTCATAAGCTGCCTTCGTCAACGGTACGGCATAGTCGACGGTCAAGGCGCCGAATGGCGAGGCCCAGGTCAGGCCGGCACCGACTGACGAGCGTACGACATTCTTGTTGGCGACCTGAAGCGATGCCGTCGACCCGCTGTAGCGGAATACGCTGCCGGCGTCGACGAAGGCCGTGGCCCGGAGGCCGTATTCGTTGGGTACGCCGGGAATCGCGCTCTGCAGTTCGGCGGTCGTTGCCCAATAGGCGCTGCCGCCGACATTATCCATCGTGGTGCCGGGCGTGAGATCGCGTGGGCCGAATCCGTTCGGGGCAAAGCCTCGCACCATGGTCGGGCCGCCGAAGAAATTGTTCATCAGCGGCACCTGCTGGCCGCCCCAACCTGTAACGTAGCCGCCCTGGGCGCGCACCATGCCGACCAGGTCGCTACTGAGCGATTTGTAATAGCGCACGTCTTCCGTGGTCTTCAGGAATTTTACGTCTCCACCCAGTCCGGCCAGATCCTGGCTGAGCTGCGATCTGATTCCGCTGGTCGGGCTCTTTGTGTTGTCGAGCGTACTGTAGGTCGTCGTACTGCCGGGGGCGGAGACCCAGGTCGGGCCGGCGGCGGCCGCCTGCCGGACGGCCAACGAGGGCGTCAGGCCGGAGCTGTTCGGCGATAGCGTGATGTTCTGATTGTAGATCGAGTAGCGCCACTGTACGCCGAGCTCCTCGTTGATCGGCGTGCCCAGTTGCAGCCTCGCGCCGTAGGTGTTGCTGCCGTAGGATTGGTAGCTATTGGCGTCGTTCTGGCGACCGAAAAGTTCGATTCCCGCGGCGACCTTGGTGCCGAGAAAATACGGTTCGGACGCGGCCAGGTTGATGCCGCGCGCATATTGGCCGTACGTGAAGGTGGCCTGCACATTCTTGCCCGTGCCGTAGAAATTTCGCTCGCCCACTTTGACCTCGACGAGCGCACCATCGACAGTCGAGTAGCCGCCAGCGATGTTGAAATCACCGGTTGCCTGGTCAACCGCCTCGACATCGAGGATGACATGATCCGGCGCCGAGCCCGGCCGGTTCGATATTTTCACCGTCTTGAAGTAGTTCAAGTTTTTCAGGCGCCGTTCGGCCCGATCTATCAATGTCTTGTTGTATGGATCGCCTTCGGCGATATCGAATTCGCGTCGGATCACGTAGTCGCGGGTCCGCGTGTTGCCGTGAATTTCGATCCGCTCGACATAGGCTCGAGGCCCCTGTTCGATCACGAAGGTAACGTCGATGCGTTGCGCTGCGGAATCACGGGTGAGTTGCGGCGTCGCCTGGGCAAAGGGATAGCCGAGCTTTGCCATTTCGATCGCCAGCAGCTCCGTGGTCTTGTCCAGGGCGTTGCCGTCGAACACCGCGCCTGGATGGGCGGTGGGAAGGCCACGAAGCTTGTCGCAGTCCATTCCCGGAACGTTGCAGGCGACGCTGACTTCCCGGAAGTGATAAAGCGGGCCTTCGTCGATTGCGAAGTTCAGCGTGAACCCCTTCGCCGCCGGATCATACTCCGCCTTTGCCGATGAGACGCTGACATCGGCGTAACCTTTGCTGCGGTAGTAAAGCCGTAGCTGTTCCTGATCTTGCGCGACTCGGTCGGGATCGTAGACGTTACCGCCGGTCAGAAAACTCAGCATATGGGTGGCGGAGGTCTTGATTACGGCGCTGAGCTGTCGCTTGCCGAAGGCCTTGTTGCCCGTGAAATCGATCCGCCGTACCGGAGTCTTTGCGCCCTCCGTTACGGCATAGATGAGGTCGACCCGGCCGTTGCCGCGGTCGATGATTTGCGGATCGACGCTGACCTCGGCGCGACCGACACGCCGGTAGGCCTCGATGATGCGGCCGACGTCCGACTGCACCGTGGCGCGTTGCAGCGAGCCGCGCGGCTTGGATTCGATGGCGGCGGCGAGGTCGGTGTCCTTGACTTTCCTGTTGCCTTCGAATGCGACGCGGTCGAGTACAGGCGCTTCGGACACATGCACGACAAGCCGATCACCGGCGCGTTCGATGGAAACTTTCTCGAACAGGCCGGTTGCGATCAGTGCTTTCAGCGCCGCATCACGCGCAGCGTCATCGAAATGCCCATCAGGGCTTGCGTGAAAGTGTGAGCGCACGGTCTCGGCGTCGACGCGGCGGGTGCCTTCGACGATTATCGTATCTTGCGATGGCGGCGCGGCTTCGGTGACGACCGGCGTCACGAAAATCAAGCCGAGGGCGCCGGCAAGCCGGCAAACGGCCACCCCCGATCGGAGCGGTCGGTTGCGCTGCGTGATGCGTCTGATCTCCACGTCCCGCCGGACTCCCAGTTAATCGGCTGAGATCGAATTGCCGGCGCGGGGCGAAAAAATGTCTGGGATAAGGTGAGTTGCGGGCGAGTTTTTCGCGATGCGCCACAATTTAGACGCCTTCTGTTAATGCCGATTTTCTCAGAATTGTCGCAATGCACGCTTCATGCTTCGCCATCGAGAGAGCCTCGGACGCTCGCGCAGGAACCGCGCAGGCATCGACGCTCGCAGGAGCATCACATGCGATATGTCGCCTTCATTGCCGCTGCGCTCATGCTGATTCAGCCCGCGCTCGCAGAGAAGGCGCCGGAGGTCGATCCGCGCGCCTCGCTTGGGGTAGTCCAGCAGTGGATCTATAACTACCGCGCCAAGCCAGACTATGCACATGTCCCCGCAGCCGTGCGGGTGCTGTTTCACTCGCAAACATTCAAGGAGCCGGAGAACGCCGGCATTTACCTGGGCTTTATCGCCGGTGCGATTGGCTCCAACCCCGCCAAGGCCGAGCAACTCATTGCCAGTTTCTTCCCCGTTCGGCCGGAAGACGAATGGGTGATCGTCCGCGCCATCGCCTATTCGGGGCTGCCCGACTGGAGAAACGTTTTGCGCCGGGTCGCGCCACGAATGCCGGGCAGGCGGGTCATGATCGACAGCTATCTGGCGGGCAAGCTGCCGACCTTGACCGACATCCCGCTGGAAGAAGTAAAGCCCGGCATGATGGACAAGTTGCGCGGCGCCTTCACCAAGAATCCGTTTGCCAAGGAAGAGCGCAAGCTGAACACGACGCTCACGTTGGCAAGCAACCAGGATTTGCTGGACACGCTGTGGGGCTACTATTTTGCAACCGGCTCGCATGCCCCGATCCAGCGCATTATCCAGATGCTGCCATGGAGCAAAAGCCGCGACACGATCGACAAGCTGACGGTCGGAAGCATGGCGCGCTATACGCTGGCAAGCTACGCGATTCGTGATGCAAGTTTGCGCGAATATCTCCGTAGTGAACTTGCAAGGCAACCGGCGGCAGTCAAGGCACCGCTTACCGAAGTGGTTGAGGCGGCGGACACAGTGCAGATCGCTGCTCTCCGCAAGGATGCCCTGGCCGCCGTGGATGAACTCAAGACCAAGGGCTCCGATACCCGCCGCGATCTCAGCTTCTGGGGTCAGGTCGGCGTCGGCGCGGTTGCGCTCGGTTGCGTCTCTGCGGCTGCGTTAGGGCAAGTCGCAGTCGGCATTCCCTGCGTGATCGGAGGCTCGGCCTCGCAGGGATTGCTGTCGTTCTGGGAAAAGCAGCAGTAATCGAGGCCGGTCGCGGAAGCTCATTCCAAGCCGGCGCGGCGAAAGCCTTCGAGATAGTGCTCGCGATCGGCATCGAGCTTCCAGGGTAACTGCGTTGCGATCCAGGCGAGCGAGATATTCGGCTGGGTCCGGCGCAATTCCTGCAGCGCAGCGCGCGCGAGTTCGATCTGGCCGGTCATGCCGGCGGCGACCGTCAGCACCCGATAGGCGCCGGTGAGGTCGCCACGCTGACGCGTCGCCTCGCGCGCCAGTGCAATGGCTTCCTGATAGTTCCGTCCCACGAACTGGGCGTAGGCGGCAACGCCGTAATAAATCGCGGAAGAAGGATCGCGGGGACTCTGGCGGATGGCGCGTTGTGTCGCCGCATAAGCGTCCATCCATCGCCCGGTATAGGATAGCCCCAGCGCATAATATCCCTGCGCGAGGGAGAAGTTCGGGTTGAGCTGGAGCGCCAGTTCGAATTCGGCCAGCGAATGGTCGAGCCGGCGCGTGGAGAAATACACGCTGCCGAGGGCCGTATGGGCCCAGGCATCCTCGCTGTCGGCGGCAATCGCCGCCAATGCTGCCTGCTCGGCGACGGGTGCTGCGGTTGCAAGATCCGTCCAGCCCAGATGCACGCCGAACATATGGTTGGTCGCGAACAGCGCCAGCGCCTGGCCATAGTCCGGATCGAGCGCAATGGCGCGTTCCAGCAGCGCTCGCGCGGCGAGGCTGTCGGGTTGCGTTACACGCCAGTGATGCGACAGCGCCCGCATCACCAGGTCCCATGCATCGATGCTGTTGGGCGGCTTGCGCCGGCTGCGAAAATTCTCCGCGGCGTAAATCTGCGGCTCGATCGCGGTGACAATGGCGTCCGTGATCTCGTCCTGTACCGCGAATACGTCGGTCAGGTCCCGATCGTAATGCTCCGCCCAGATGTGGCTGCCGGTTGCCGTGTCGTTGAGCTGCGCGGTGATGCGTACGCGGTCGCCGCTTCTTCGCACACTGCCTTCGACTACGTAGCGCACGCCAAGCTCGGCAGCGACCTGCCTCATATGCACCGGCTTGCCTTTGTAGGTGAATGACGAGTTGCGCGCGATCACGAAGAACCAGCGCAATTTCGACAACGCAGTGATGATGTCCTCGCTAATTCCGTCGGAGAAATACTCCTGCTCCTGGTCGCCGCTCATATTATCGAACGGCAGCACAGCTATCGCCGGCCGGTCGGGCAGCGCGAGTCCCGCAGGTGGCTGTTCTGCCTCTATTGGCAGTGTGACCTGTGCATTGTACGGCCCATTCACGTCGCCGACGAAGCGAACCCCTTTGCGGGGAATGGTGCGGATGAGTCTCTGTTCCTTTCCGTTGTCGCCGATCGCATTGCGGGCAGCGTTGATCCGGCTGTCCAGCGTGGAGTCCGAGACGATCCGCCCACCCCACACCAGTGCAATGAGATCATCCCGGCTGACCACGCGATCGCGGTGCTTCAGCAGGTGAACCAGCAAGTCGAATACTTGCGGCTGCATCGCAACCAGATCGCCGCCACGGTGCAGCTCGCGACGATCAGTGTCCAGGATGTGATTATCGAAGTTGAATCTCACTTGCCCGTCGCATCTGTTCTCAAGAAACAATCAAGTCCGTCTCATGAAGAGATCAAGCGTCAGGCAAAGACCTGTCGCCGTTCTACGCGCATCCTGCCAAAATCGGGAGTTCCAATCCCATTGCCCGGAGCGGAGCCAATTTCATGACGGAAACTCAAACCACCCTCGGCCCGGCGATGCCGGGTATTCGAGTGCTAAGATTCACTGCATTTCTATACGGATGTGTGGCCTATCTCACATTTCTGTTCACGATTCTCTACGCCATCGGGTTCGTGTCGGGCCTCGCGGTGCCGAAGACGATCGATACCGGCGCGAAATCGGGGATACTCGAGGCAATTGTCGTCAATCTCGGGCTGATGTCGCTATTTGCCATTCAACATAGCGTCATGGCACGTCAATCGTTCAAACACTGGTGGACGCGGTTTATTCCGAGATCTGTCGAGCGCAGCACTTATGTGCTGTGTGCAAGCCTGACGCTTCTGTTGCTGTTCTGGCAATGGCGTCCGATACCGGCCGTCATCTGGAATGTCCAAGAGCCTGAAATGGCCATGGTGATCGCGACGCTGTCATTCGTGGGTTGGATCATCGTGTTCACGAGCACCTTCCTGATCAATCATTTCGAACTGTTCGGATTGCATCAGGTCGCCAACAATCTCGTCGGCCGCGAGATGCCGGCACCAGTCTTCCGGACGCCGTTCTTCTACCGGTTTGTCCGGCACCCGATCTATCTCGGCTTCATCATCGCGTTCTGGGCGGCCCCGACGATGAGCGCCGGGCATCTGCTGTTCGCAGCGGTGACCACAGCCTACATCTTTATTGGTATAATGCTTGAGGAACGCGACCTCGTCGGCATGTTCGGCGACGAATATCGCCGTTATCGAGAGCGCGTTTCTATGCTGTTTCCATGGCACAAACCAACCTAACCACTTTTCAAGTGGCTGGATAGGAGACGGAGAATGATGAAGCATACTGGAAGCTGTTTTTGCGGTGTGGTTGAAGTCCAGGTCACGGGGGCGCCGGAAGGAATGGGCTATTGTCATTGCCGTTCCTGTCGTTCGTGGTCCGGAGGACCCGTGAATGCGTTCACGCTGTGGAAGCCGGATGCAGTACGGATCACGGCAGGTGCGCAACATGTTTCGACGTTCGAGAAGACGCCGATGAGCCAGCGCAAGTACTGTGCGGAATGCGGCGGTCATCTGATGACAAACCACCCGACGCTCGGGCTGGTCGATGTCTTTGCCGCAACCCTTCCGACGCTACCTTTCACGCCCGGCGTGCACATCAACTACGCCGAGACGGTGCTGCCAATGCGGGATGGGTTGCCAAAACTGAAAGATTTCCCGGCTGAGTTTGGCGGCTCTGGTGAAATGATTGCCGAGTAGGCGAAGCGGCGTTTTCGTAACGACTCCGCGGACGCTGTTCGCTGCGCCTCTCATCGATAAGACGCCGCCCGTCTCCCGGACCCGATCCGGGGGCGGGCGGCGGCCTTTGGGTGCCCGTCACGGTCGGGCAACGCTGCACGTCTGTCTTTCGCCCTGAGAGCTATGTCAGCGGCAGGTCCCGCCCTGCAAAATCGGGGTTTGGCGTTGCCCATCCGGTTCCGGTAAGAAAGCCTTGAAGTCGAGGCGAAAACCTTCATTTCGCCAGGCAAAATAAACAAGAGGAAATGCCGGAAATGACTGCCAGACCGCAATTGCCGGAGCGAACGCCGCGCGCAAAGGGCGTACCGACCGCACTGGACGGTCTACTGGTCGTCGACTTCACCAGGGTCGTTGCCGGTCCGGCCTGTACGCAAACGTTGGCCGATTTCGGTGCCGAGGTGATCAAGATCGAAAACCCCGATGGCGGCGACGATACCCGCCACTATGAACATGCGGAAATCGGCGGCGAGAGCGCGGCCTTCCTCAGCCTCAATCGCAACAAGCGCGGCATCACGCTCGATTTCAACAATCCTGCGGCGCTCGAGGTCGCTCGCGAACTGATCGCGAAAGCGGATGTCGTGGTGGAGAATTTCTCCGGCGGCGTGATGAAGAAGTTCGGCCTCGACTATGCCTCCGTCGCGCCGACCAACCCGCGGTTGATCTATTGCTCGATCTCGGCCTATGGCCGCAAGGGTGAGTTCGCGTTGCGTCCGGGCTTCGATCCGATCACGCAGGCCGAAAGCGGCTTCATGTCGCTGAACGGCTTTCCGGATGGGGAACCGGTGCGGACCGGTCCGCCGATCGTCGACATGGCGACGGGCATGTCGGCATGCAACGCAATCCTGCTGGCGCTGATCGCCCGCGACCGGCTCGGCCGCGGCCAGCAGGTCGAGATCGCGCTGATCGATACCGCCGTGTCGATGACCGGTTTCTATGGCATGGCCTATCTCATCAGTGGCGCGAACCCGGGCCGCTTCGGAAATTCGCCGAACGGCTCGCCCACCGTCGGCGTCTATCAGGCATCCGATGGACCGCTTTACATGGCCTGCGCCAATGATCGGCTCTACCGCCGGCTTGTAGTGGACGTGCTTGAACGGCCGGATCTCGTCACGGATCCCGAGTTCGCGCACAGGAAAAACCGAACTGCCAACAGAGAAAAGTTGCGTGCCATCATCGCCGGTGTCTTTGCGACAGACAGTCTTGAGAACTGGATGGCGAAGATGAAGAAGGCCAACATACCGGTTGGCTATCTGCGCACTGTAGAGGAAGGATTCAACGCGCCGGAAGTGCGCGACCGTCATCGCCTCAGCCGGATCCCGCATCCGACCGCGGGCGTCGTCCCCAATATTGAAACGCCGTTGCAGATGAGCTTGACGCCAACCGTCGATCCCGTGGCGGCGCCGCTGCTGGGTGAGCATACCAAAGAGGTGCTCCAAAAGACGCTCGGATACGATGAGCGACGTATTGCGGCTCTGGCCGAGGCGGGGGCTTTCGGGAAAACGGGTAACGCGGCTTGAGCGGCGCTGATCCTCGTTCTATGCCGACGTATCTCGCAAACGAATGACATCTCTGCGTTTGCACCACGCCTAACCCATTCAAAGCGGTAGCTTTTTCCGTTCTTCTGCGGCTAATGTGCTGCCAAAGCGGGAGAGAAACATCATGAACGACGGGACCCCCATACGGTCGGCGAGAAATGTCGAGCTCGGCGCCAGCGGCGAAGAATTCCAGAATCTCCACGAATTCGTCCGGAAAGCGCGCGCTCGCCTCAACCAGAACGCATGGGACTATATCGTCGGGGCCTCCGAAACGGAGACCACCATGCGTCGCAACCGCATGGCGCTCGACGAGATTGCGTTCCGGCCTCGGGTATTGCGCAATGTCGTGGAAGTCGACCCCTCGACCGAGGTTTTCGGCCGCCGTCTGCGTTTGCCTGTCATGATTGCGCCGGTCGGCGCGCTGGAGATTTTCGATCCCGATTCAGGCGCCGCGGTCGCGCGCGGAGCAGGGCAGTTCGGCGCCGCTCACATGTTGAGCTCGGTGTCCGAGCCGGGGCTGGAAGCGACGGCCAAAGCCGCACCCGGCGCATTGCGTATCTATCAGCTCTATGTCCGCGGCGACGACGCCTTTGTCGAAGACGTTGTCAGCCGTTCTATCGAGAATGGTTATGCCGCCTTTTGCCTGACGGTTGACACCGCCCATTACAGCCGGCGCGAGCGCGATATCGCCAAACGGTATGTTCGCGAAAGCCGTATCCGGGCCACCGGCGGCGACTTCCAGAAAGGGCTGGAATGGCGCACGGTGAAGCTGATCAAGGACAAGTATAAAATTCCGCTGGTGATCAAGGGCATCGCCACCGCGGAAGACGCAGCCATCGCGCTCGATCATGGCGTGGACTGGATCTATGTGTCGAACCATGGCGGCCGCCAGCTCGACCACGGACGCGGCGCGATGCACGTCTTGCCGGAAATCGTCAACGCGGTTGCCGGTCGCGCCAGGATCATGGTTGACGGGTCGTTCTGCCGCGGTACCGACATCGTAAAGGCGATTGCCTCCGGCGCCGATCTGGTCGGCATCGGCCGTCTGCAATGCTGGGCACTCGCGGCCGCAGGCGAGGTCGGCATCGTGCGGATGCTTGAATTGCTGGAAGACGAAGTGATCCGCTGCCTCGGGCTGCTCGGCGTCACCCGCTTGGGCGAGCTCGACAAGTCCTATCTGCATGCAGCCACGGCGACCAATCCACCCAGCGTGTTCAGCGCTTTTCCGTTGCTGGACATCGAGCCCTACCGCTATTGAGGAGCCGAAAGCTGCGGCCGGTCCGGAGCGCGAATACCTTTGGTCGATGCTGTCTTCGCATCGTCGGGAACCTGACGTCGATTGCCGCATTATCAGGCGCGTCCAGGGGGCGCCGCAGCCACGACAGATCTGATTCAATGGTCCAATAGTTGGAAGCGAAGCGAATGGCAGAAGATCCTTTCGCTGAGTTTAGCCTCGAGAAGGCTATCGATCTCCGCTGGACGTTGCGGGACATTCAGGCTCGCCGACTGAAACTGTCGCCGGTCAGCGACGAAGACTTGCGAACATTGACGGGTCTCGGCCTGGTCGAAGTGCGCGACGAGGGGATCGTGCTAACGCAGGCGGGAATCGCCGCGCTGAACAGGTCGTAATCAGCGCGCCTTCAGGAAGCTCTCGCCGGAATCGCAAGGTGTGCAGCGGTAGGTCAGCACGTCGTAATTCTGGTCGCGTGGCTCGATCGCGGCGAGCCGCATCTGTGCCCCGCATTTCATGCACGGCATTTCTATGCTGGTTTGAAAGCGCGTGCAGGTCGGCGTCGGTCGAAATGTTTGCAGCATCTTATCTCCATGTCCCAAGAGAGACTTAAAACCAGAGACGCAACGCCACCGACAGCCGATCCCTAAGCCCGAATCACTATGCCACACTGTTGCCACCATTGGAATCGGGCACCGCACCCGTACGGCTACGGGCCGCGAGGGAAGGAAATCATTCCTTGGGGTCTCTCTGAAATTGGGCCGGCCCCACACCGGCCGCCCTGGCATATATCGGAGCTCGATCTAATACGGCGCAGACGCAGCCGGGAATTATGCTAACCTGCCAATGTCGACATTGGAGAAGCGACCATGACCGAACCGAAACTCGAAGTCCCGGCCGAGCTGCGCGAGCTGGCCGAGAGAACCATCGATCAGGCAGAAAAGGCGTTCGGCATGTTCTTCGATGCCGCCGGAAAGTCCATGACGTCGATGCCGGGGGCGGGTACGGAAATTTCCAAGCAGGCGCTGTCGTTTACCGAACAGAATATGAAGGCTGCGTTCGAGCATGCCCGCAAACTGGTCCATGCGACCGATCTCCAGGAAGCGATGCAGATCCAGTCTGAATTCCTGCGCAGCCAGTTCACCAACGCCGGCGAACATATGCGACAGATAACCGGCGGCGTCATGTCCGCCGCAAAGGATTCGACGAAGGGCAAGTTCTGAGGCGCCTGCTAGCGGCGACGTCCGATCGCGACACCGAACAAAAAGGCGACGAACAGACTGGCCAGCGGCGCTTCGCGAGTGATCGCGCTGATGGTCGAGAGCGGCATTCCCGGCTTCCGTGCCGCCGTTACGGCATCGCTTAGCCGGCCGACCGCGGCCTGCAGCGCGGCGGACACTTCTGTCAGAGTGCGTGACACATCGGTCGCGGTATCAACGGCGCGTTCCGCCATGCCGGGCTGGGATGGTCCTGAGATTTCATTCACAATTTGCAACTCACTCGATCGCTTTGGCGTTCGCCGACCGACGGCTGACGTTTCCGACAATGCGGGGCCAATACATTTGTTCCAATCACCTCTGGCAGATCGATGGGAACTTTCGGCATCGTCCGGATTTGATTTGGCAAGAGGGAAGCAACGCGGATTTTCCGATGGCGAAAGAATTGACTGAAGATCAATTGATCAGAAGCGGTGGCGCGCCATTGAAGGTTGCGATTGGGGTCGCCATTCTCGGCGTGCTCGGCATGCTGATCGTTGACCATGGGCCGTGGAACAAGCCGAAAGTACAGCACCCAACGATCGCCAATTACAGCACGACCGGCGAAGCTGCACGGGCGGCCGGTGCGCAGGTCATGCCAACCGAACCGAAGCTTGAGGTGGAGCCTGAACCGCCCGTACCAAAGCCGGTTCACCCGGCTAATCGGGCGCCGCAATAAAGCGTGAGTCGCGGCTGCACCATTCACGGCCAACGATTTCGTTTCGATATTGCTGCGTTCGATTTGACGCGGCTCCGGTACTTGACGTGTCGGGCAAATCAGGTGCACGATGACATCATCGCCAATATCGTAGAGCCCCCGCGCCGGAAACGGTGGCGGGCTTTTCGCTTCATCGAGTTTCCGCCAGGGCGGTTTCAAACTATCGAGGCCGTGTTGTCGAATTTTCTGCAATTCGTTGACCGGCCGAAATCGATTTGACATGTCGGGCAAATCACCGGCATAACGCCATCATCGCGAAAATCGCAAAGCCCGCACGGAGAAATCCGTCGCGGGCTTTTTGTTTGGGATTCTCGAATCGGACGGCGGCCGCACATCGACCCGCAACTCCCAACGCCCCGCCCGGGCGTCACGAGCGCGGCCGCCGTCCGAACCTTCCATCACAATTGGCCGGCATGCGCGAACATGCCGGCCGGCGGCGCGGATCGTCGCGCGCCGCACGCGGCCCCGACGGGATAAGGTTCGCGCCCCAAATGATCTGCGCCTGCACACCGCGATCATGCCGCACATTTCTTTTTGGAGAGAAGCCGATGACTGCCTGCCTGATATCGCTCGCGCTTGTCGGTCTCGTTGTCATCGCAATATCGGACGAGCTCTCATGAGTACCGACATCATCCAGTTCATCGCGCGTCCCCGACGCGACGACGTACAGACGGATTTTCCGACGATTGCTTTTCGCACCGCGCTTCGCGAGTCCTCCATCGGCCGTTGTGATGCAACTCCAGACAAGCATGGCGGACCAGCCAGCCGAGAAGCCTAAATGGGCAAAGCAAGGGCCCTCCTTGAGATCCGATCCTTAGCGCGCAGCCATACCCGAACCGCGATCCGCGTTCTCGTCGGCATCATGCGAAGCAAGGATGCCACCCCCGCCGCCCGTGTCTCGGCTGCGAATGCCATCCTCGATCGCGGCTGGGGCAAGGCCACGCAACCGCTGGAAAACAGCGGCGACGGTGCGCTCGAGCTGATCCACCGGATCGAGCGTGTCATTGTCTATTTCGCCAAGCGAGGTTTCGAGAACGTGGCGCGGATTATCAAGCGATGACCGGGATGCAGGCGGCGGATGTCAGGGCCATCGTCATCGAGACGCTGGCCGAACAGCAAAGGATTCGTCACGACGATATCGACGCAGTGGTTCTCAAAGCCGTCGCAACGACACTGACTTCGTTTGGGATCGACGAGGACGATCGAAGAGAGCTTCGCGCTGATTTTCAGCACCTGCGGCGCTGGCGCAGAAGCGTCGAGCAGGCGCAGAGCTATACCTTCAAGGCAGTCGTCACGATGATCGTAACGGGATTCGTCGGTGCCGTGTGGCTCGGCATCAAGGCGACGCTCGGAAAATGATCGGTTGACTTGCCGCACACATAAACGAACTCAGATGCAGGTGCGACATGTATCGAATTCGCGAGGTTGACGCGAGCGAGGACGATATTGCGGACACACTTGCAGAACTTCATCAGTTGACGTTTCTTGAGACCGCACCCGTTCCGCAATTCGATCAGGGGCACTGGTGGCTTGCGCTTAGCGGAACCAGGCCTGTCGCTTTCGCCGGTGTCATTCCGTCGACGCACGTTTTCAAAGCGGGCTATTTTTGCCGCGTTGGCGTGCTGGGCAAGCATTGCGGACGTCGGCTTCAGTTGCGCCTGATGCGAGCCATGGAGGCGCGTGCACGTCTGAATGGGTGGTGTTCGATCGTATCTGACACTACGGATAACATTTCGTCAGCCAACAACTTCATCCGCGCGGGTTACCGCCTGTTCAGCCCAACGCATCCCTGGGCCTGGCCGAACACGCTTTATTGGCGCAAGGACATGAAATAGCTGCTTGGCACTTTCATGCCTCAAAATGCCTCTACTCGCCCGGTGGCCATCGGCCGCCGGGCTTTTTTGCGTTTTTGAGCAGCCTCTTGCGGCGGAGTAGCCATGCTCCGCCCGCCTTGATCATTGGCCATCAGCCGGTAGACTGGCAAAGCGCGGGCGGCGTATCGCAACGGAGCAGGCGAGGAAACACATGGCGGAGCACGGCCGCAAGCCGGATGCAGGTTCACCCGCGGGGCCGGGCTCGGACAGCTATGCCGCCATGGTTGCACGTGCCAAGGCCTTGATTCCGGAATTGCGCGGTCGCGCTTCAAAGACGGAGGAGCTCCGCCGCCTGCCGCCCGAGACCGAACGTGATTTGCATGACGCCGGCTTGTTCCGGGTCGTGCAGCCCAGGCGCGTCGGAGGTGCCGAGCTTGACTATGTGGCTCTGGTCGATTGCTCCGACGCATTGGCGCAGGCGGATGCTTCAGTAGCATGGAACTTCGCCAACCTTGCCAGCCACCACTGGATGCTGGGCATGTTCGACAAGCATGCGCAGGACGCGGTTTGGAGCAGGAATGCCGATGCGTTGATTGCCTCGTCCTTCATCTTTCCAGCCGGGCGCGCGAGAAAGGCAGAGGGGGGATACGTCTTGCGCGGTCATTGGCCGTTCTCCTCGGGTGTGGAATCCTGCGACTGGAACATGCTTGCAGGCGTGGTGTCCTCTGACGATGAGGCCGAGGGTATCGAATACCGGATATTCCTGCTCAACCGGAGCGAATACAGGATCAACGACACCTGGAATGCGACGGGCCTGTGCGGTACCGGGTCGAACGATGTATGGGTCGAGGATTGCTTCGTTGCGGAGAACATGACCATCGCAGTCAGCGATCTGACCGGCGGACCGACGCCCGGAAGCGCCGTCAATCCAAACGCGCTCTATGCGCTACCGGTATTCTCGCTGTTTCCTTACGTATTGTCGGGCGTGGGTTTGGGCAATGCGCAAGCCTGTCTCGATGATTACGTCGAATTCGCGCGCCATCGGGCCTCGACCTACAATCGGGCCAAACTCAGCGATCTGCAGACTACCCAAATCAAGATCGCGGAGGCGTCCGCCAAGATCGATGCGGCTCGCCTCGTGATGCGTACGAACTGCATCGATGCGATGGCCGACGCGAGGCGCGGCCATATTCCAGGTCTTGCGGTCAAGACGAGGTTGCGGCGGGATGGCGCCTTCGCAGTGAACCTCTGCACCGAAGCGGTCTCGCTTTTGTTCGCTGCAAGTGGCGCGCGCAGCCTGTTCACGTCAGGCGCGTTGCAGCGGCAGTTCCGCGACGCTCACGCCGTGAATTCGCACCTCGCATTCAATTTTGATGCGGCAGGAACCAACTATGGACGCGTGGCGCTTGGCCTGCCGTCCGAAAATCTGACGCTCTGAGGCCCGGCGGATGTCTGATGCACCCAAACATCCGGCCGATCCGGCCAATGAACTTGCCAGCGGCAACTCGGCGATTGACCCGCGGGATTTTCGCAATGCGCTCGGCACATTCGCCACTGGCGTCACCATTGTCACGGCAATGACCGTGGACGGGAAGCCGTATGGCGTTACCTGCAACTCCTTTGCATCGGTATCGCTCAATCCGCCGCTGGTGTTGTGGAGTCTCGGGATGTTTTCGCAGGGGCTTACGATCTTCCAGAACGCCAGCCATTTTGCGGTCAACGTTCTCGGAGCTTCCCAGCAGGCGCTGGCGTCGCAGTTCGCAAAGTCGTCGGATGACAAGTTCGCCGGCGTGAACTGGACGCCGGGGCTTGGCAACGCGCCGGTGTTGACCGATTGCGTCGCCAATTTCCAATGCCGCGCGGCCAATCGGTATTACGGCGGCGACCACATCATCTTCCTCGGCGCCGTCGAGGCCTATGCCTATAATCGGCAGGAACCCTTGTTGTTTGCGCGCGGTAGTTTCGGACGGTTCATTGCTGGAGATGACAGTAAGGCCTCATGAGCAACGGCCGAAGCTCGTTGGACCTTCGACGATCCTGCGGCAGACATCAAATCTAGATCTTTGCCATCTCTGCGCGATACCAGTCGCCAATCTCGCTGGCTGTCATCAGGGCCACGCCATCGTGACCCAGAACATAGTCGAGCAACGCCTCCAGATACTTGATGCGATGCGGCACGCCCGTGATGTACGGGTGAACTGAGATCGCCATGATCCGCGCGTTCGATGCGCCTTCTAGATACAGCCGATCGAACTGGTCGGTGCAGCGTTTCAGGAATTGCTCGGAAGAAAGATGCTGTAGTGCGTGGATGACGATGTCGTTGGTTTCGACCGAATAGGGGATCGTCGTGATGGTGCCGTGGGGTGTGGCGATGTCCTGCGGCAGATCGTCGATCACCCAATCCGCGACGTATTCGATGCCGTTGAGGCGCAGCAGATCGAGGGTTTCCTCGGTCTCGGTGAGGCCGGGGCTTTCCCATGATCGCGGCGGCTTGCCTGCAAATTTCGAAATTGTCTCGACCGATCGTTTGATGGCATCCGCCTGATTCTCGACCTTGTGCATCGCCCCCTGCACGAAACCGTGGCCCATGAATTCAAAGCCGGCGTCGAGCGCAGCGGAGGCGACCCGTGGGTAGGCGTTGCAGACATTGGCATTGAGCGCCAACGTCACCGGTATTTTGCGATCCGTCAGTGCCTTGAGCTGTCGCCAGAAGCCGGCGCGCATCCCGTATTCATGCCAGGACCAGTTCGGCACGTCGGGCAATAGCGGCTGGCCCATCGGCGGGCTCAGCACGGTGCGAGGCATCGCGTTCTCGATCCGCCACTCCTCGACATTGAGGATGACCCACACCGCGAGTTTCTTGCCGCCGGGAAGCGTGAGCTTCGGCCTGTCGACTTGTGCTTGATAGGGAATGCGATCGCTCAGTGCCACGACAAGCTCCCCGCGGATTATTCGGCGGCTTTGGAATCGCCGGACGCGCCGGCATTGATCCTCGGCATGACCTGTTCGGCCATCAGGACCATCGACTGTCGACCTAGTTCGCGATCTCTCCAGTCCTTGCCGGCATACAGCAACGTTCCGAAGGGGCCGGTCTCTTCCTGAAAAGCCAGCAGTTGATCCGTCACGCTGTCCGGCGTGCCATGAATGATCAGTTTGTCGCAGATCGACTCCAGCGTCACCTCGTCGTCCGGCTGATCGCGGCGGGTCTTGAACAGTTCGATGCGACCGCTCCGCTTCAGCTTGGTAAGCAACGAGCGATAATAGTAGACATAAGGTCCGTTTGGATCGGTGGCATAAGCCTTTGCGGTAGCTGCGTCCTTGGCTACGAACACGCTCTTGGCAACGCGCCAGTTCGCTGGATCCGCAGGACGGCCGGCGCGTTCGCATCCCTCCACATATTTCGGCCAATGGCTCTTCACCCAGGCCGGCATCAGGAAATTTGCCGAGATTGGTTCCCAACCGCGCGCGGCGGCTTCCGTCACGCCTTTTGAAAACGGCGCCACCGCAGTGACCACGATCGGCGGGTGCGGCCGCTGCAGTGGGCGCGGAATGAAGCCCTGGCCGATGTCTTCGATCAGAGTCTTCTGCACCGATATATTCCAGAATTGACCTTGCAGATTGTAGGGCGGCTCGCTGGCCCAGATCTGAAGTACCTGATTGATCGCCTCCAGGAACATGGCATTCCTGTCCGCCTCGAGATTGCCGAACACTTCCGCGTCCGACAGCAGACCGCCCGGGCTGATGCCGAAGATCAGTCGCCCGTCGAGCATGTGATCGAGCATCGCTATCGAGGCTGCAATCGCTGCCGGATGAGCGTTCGGCATGTTGACGGTGCCGGTGCCAAGTTTGATCTTGCTGGTTGCCGCGGCGAGCCATGCAATGAATGCGATGCAGGACGTGATGTTCTCGGCTCTGTCGGTAGTGTGCTCGCCGACATAGCCTTCGGTGAAACCGAGTTCATCGGCCAGCAGGAAAGCCTCTCGATCCTCCTTGAGCGAAAGCCGCCAATCCTTGTCGACAGGATGGATCGGCATCGTAAAGAATCCAAGCTTCATGGTCCGCTCTTCCCCAAAGGCAGGCTTTTTGTTTGCACAGAACGTGCGTCGTTCGTCGCTCGAAAACAAGCTCAAAGTCGAAATAATCATCCAACAAACTTGACCTTTGGCGATCACAGCCGTCTAATTCCGCGAAAATGCCGATAGTTGACCGGGGAGGTCACGCCAAAAATGAAAGCCTCGGCTTTCGCTTATGCCCGCGCAACCAGCGTCGCCAATGCGCTGGAATTGCTGACCGCGTATGGCGAACGGGCCAAGGTGTTGTCGGGCGGCCAGAGCCTGGTGCCGGCGATGAATCTGCGCCTGGTTGCACCGGAGCTCATTGTCGATATTGGCGAGCTGACCGAGTTGCGCGGGTTCTCGGTTAAGGGAGGCGTCCTCACCGTAGGTGCGCTGACACGTCACGCCGATCTCCTGAAATCCCCCGAAATAGCAGCCCATGCTCCCTTGCTGAAGGATGCGGTCGCACATGTCGCCCATCCCGCGATCCGCAATCGCGGCACGATCGGGGGAAGCCTTGCGCACGCTGATCCGGCTTCAGAACTGCCAGCCTGCATGCTTGCGCTTGGCGCTACCATCATTGCCCGCGGACCGGGCGGCGAGCGGCGGATTGCGGCAAACGAGTTCTTCATCGGGATCTACGAAACCGCGCTTACTCCGCAGGAACTGCTGGTTGCCGTCGAGCTGCCGGTGACTTCAAAGAACGCGACCCATTTCTTTCATGAGTTCGCCCGTCGGCATGGCGATTACGCCATTGTTGGCCTCGCAGCGCAGGCTTCCATCAAGGATAGGCGCTTCGCCGATCTTCGACTTGGCTTCTTTGCCGTCGGCGATCGCCCGTTGCTGGCCAAGTCTGCCAGCAGGCTGGTCGATGTCGCCATCACACCTGCGGTGTTGTCTGCGGCAGCTTCTGCATTGGACGATGAACTCGATCCGCTGGACGATCAACAGGCGACACCCGCCATGCGTCGGCATCTGGCGAAGGTTCTGTTGACGCGCTGCGTGTCGTTACTGCTTGCCCGGCCTGATCTTCGTGCGGGAGCATCAGCGTGACTGATGCGGTTGCGATTGCGCTGAGTGTCAATGGTGAGCTCGTCGCAGCGAATGTACTGCCGCGCCTGAATTTGGCGGATTTTCTTCGTGAGCATCTCAAGCTGACCGGCACGCATGTCGGATGCGAACATGGCGTGTGTGGGGCATGCACGGTCCGCGTCAACGGCGACATCGTCCGCTCCTGCCTGATGCTCACGGTTCAGACGCACAATGCAGCGATCGAGACGATCGAGGGACTGTCGGACAGCGGCGAAATTGCCGATTTGCAGTCAGCATTCCGGGAGCGTAACGCACTGCAGTGCGGTTTCTGCACGCCGGGAATGCTGATGGCGGCGCAGGATCTGCTGAAGCAATCGCCGTGTCCGGATCGAGAGCGGATACGCGAACATCTTTCCGGCAATTATTGTCGCTGTACGGGTTACCAGGCAATCGTTGACGCCATCGAGAGCACAGCGTGGGCGCGCACGGGACGCCGGCCATGACATCGGAGCGGGCAAATCCTCAAACACTTTCTGTGCTGGATCGGCCGAACTCGTATATCGGGAAGGCAGTGCCGCGGCCGAACCTCGATCGGCTGATGCAGGGACGTGGGCTCTATGTCAGTGACATCGAGCTGCCGCGCATGGCGCATGCCGTGTTCCTACGGTCGCCGCACGCGCACGCGAGGATCGTTGGCATCGAGACCACCGCGGCCAAGCAGATGCCCGGAGTCATCGCCGTCGTTTCAGGCAGGGAGCTATCGACCGTCGTCACGCCGTGGGTCGGCGTGCTTTCGCATCTGAAGGGCCTCAAATCCGCCCCGCAAAGTGCGATCGCTGTCGACCGAGTGTGCTGGCAGGGTGAAGCGGTCGCTGCCGTGGTGGCGGCCAGCCGCGCACAGGCCGAGGACGCCGCAGAGCATGTCTTAGTTGAATATGAAGAACTGCACGCCGTAACGGATATGCGTGCCGCGCTCGATCCGGCAACGCCTGTGATCCACGCCTCCCTTGGGGACAATCTGGCGTTCGAGCGCATTCACGACGCGGGCGCCGTCGGTCAGGCCTTTGCCGAGTCCGACGAGGTGGTCGAAGCAGAGTTCGTTTTCGGACGGCACACCGGCGTGACGCTGGAGCCGCGAGCGGTGGTGGCAGACTGGAACGCCGCGGAAGCCAGGCTGACCATCTATCAAGGCACGCAGGCGCCGCATATGGTGCAGAATATCGCGGCGCTCCATCTTGGCTTGAAGGAATCACAGGTCCGCGTCGTCTGCAAGGACGTCGGCGGCTCCTTCGGTATCAAGGTCCATATCTATGCCGACGAGATGGCGACCTACGCACTATCCAAACTCCTGCGGCGTCCGGTCAAGTTCGTCGCCGACCGGGTCGAGAGCTTCAACACCGATATTCATGCCCGCGACCATCGCTGCAGGGGAAAGATCGGCGTCAAGCGCGATGGCACCATCATGGTATTTGAGATCGACGATCTTACGGGCATCGGGCCTTATTCCATGTACCCGCGCACCAGTGCGATCGAGGCCAATCAGGTCGTCAAATCTCGTCGGCGGGCCCTATGTGACCGGAAATTACCGGGCCCGTGCCCGCGTCGTATTCCAGAACAAGAACGTGATGTGCCAGTACCGTGCAGTTGGCCATCCGATCGCCTGCTCGGTGACGGAGGGCCTGGTCGATCTGGCGGCGATGAAGATTGCCATGGATCCGGTTGAAATCCGTCGCCGCAATCTGATTGCCGACGACGCCTACCCCTGCGCCTCGCCATCAGGTCTGCGCTTCGAGCAGTTGTCGCACCATGCGGCGCTCGCCAAGCTCGTCCAAATGATGGACTACGATGCCTTGCGCGCTGAGCAGGCCGCCCTGCGAGTGAGGAACATCCATCGTGGCATCGGCATCGCGAGCTTCATCGAAGTTACCAATCCGAGTGCGGCGTTTTATGGCGTAGGCGGTGCGAAGATATCCTCGCAGGACGGTGTCGCGGTGCGGCTTGATGCGCAGGGGTCAGTGATCTGCCAAACAAGTATCACCGAGCAGGGGCAGGGATCGGAATCGCTTACCGCACAGATCGTCGGAAGCGTGCTTGGCGTCTCAATGGATCGCGTCCGCGTAATCCTGGGCGACACCGACAATACGCCGTATGGTGGGGGCACCTGGGCTTCGCGCGGCGCTGGCATCGGTGGAGAGGCCGCGCTTCAAGCCGCCAAGATACTGCGCAAGAACATCCTCGACGTAGCGGCTGCCGTCCTGCAATCGACGCCAAGCGAACTCGATATTGTCAACAACGCGGTAGTGAATGTCGTCGATGGCGCGCCGCGGATCGATCTGAGCGATCTCGCGCGAATTGTCTATTTCCGCCCCGACACGCTGCCGCCGGGTATTCAGCCCGAATTGATGGCGACCAGGCACTTTGTCCCGCGCGAATATCCTTTCGCCTTCACCAATGGCGTTCAGGCCTCATGGCTGGAGCTTGATCCCGATACGGGTTTTGTGAAGCTGCTGAAGCACTGGGTGGTCGAGGATTGCGGCACGATCATCAACCCGCAACTGGTTGATGAGCAGATCAGAGGCGGCGTGGTGCAGGGGCTTGGCGCCGCGCTATTCGAGAAATGCGTGTATGACGAACGTGGCCAACTCACCAACGCAAATATGGCCGACTATCTCGTTCCGATGTCCGGTGAAATGCCGGACATCGACGTCGGACATGTGGTTTCACCGACCCTCGAATCGGAACTGGGCGCGAAGGGTGCAGGGGAAGCCGGCACGGCAGGTGCGGCGGCCGCCGTGACCAATGCGGTCAACGACGCGCTCAGACCGTTTGGGACAATCATCACGGAAATCCCCCTGACGCCTCAGGTTATTCTGAGCGCCTTGGGACGCATCTAATGCGACCGCGATAAATTTGATCAGGGGGCAGGGCGGACGTTGATGGCGCGCCGGGCGGCGCTGCGGCCTTCTCCGCAAAACGCTGTGTCGCAAAACCTTCATACGCGGCCTATACGTCACACCGATTGGTGATGAGATCGTCAATTGCCGCCCTAACCCGGAGTTTCCCATGAGGACCGCCCGTTTTGTTCTTGCCTTGCTGGCGCTGTTGCCAATCGCGCCCTGGCAATCCGCCAAAGCGGCCGACGTCATTTGCTACAATTGCCCGCCGGAATGGGCGGACTGGGCTTCCATGCTCAAGGCCCTCAAAGCCGACCTCAACTACGATATCCCGCACGACAACAAGAATTCCGGCCAAGCGCTTGCTCAGATACTTGCCGAGAAGAATAACCCGGTGGGTGATATCGGCTATTTCGGTGTTACCTTTGGTATGAAGGCCAAGGCGCAGGATGCGCTTGAGCCTTACAAGCCGGCGAAATGGGACCAGGTCCCCGCCGGCCTGAAGGATGCCGACGGTTACTGGACCACGATTCATTCAGGCGCGCTTGGCCTGTTCGTGAACAAGGACGCGCTTGGCGGCAAGCCGGTGCCAGCCTGCTGGAAGGATCTCCTGAAGCCCGACTATAAGGGGATGGTCGGTTATCTCGATCCGTCGTCGGCCGCCGTCGGGTATGTCGGCGCGGTCGCAATCAATCTGGCGCTCGGTGGTTCCGAAGCGAACTTCGATCCTGCGATCAACTTCTTCAAGGACCTGCGGAAGAACGACCCGATTGTCCCCAAGCAGACTTCCTACGCCCGCGTCGTCTCCGGAGAGATGCCGATCCTGTTCGATTATGATTTCAACGCCTATCGCGCGAAATACTCAGAAAAGGGCAGTTTTGAATTCGTAATCCCCTGCGAGGGGTCGGTGGTGTTTCCTTACGTCGCCGGCCTCGTCAAGAACGCGCCCAATAAGGACAAGGCCAAGAAGGTGCTGGACTATCTCTTGTCGGACAAGGGACAGGCGATCTGGACCAACGCCTACCTTCGGCCGGCGCGGCCGATCGATCTGCCCGAGGCGGTGAAGAAGAAATTCCTGCCTGATAGCGAATATGCGCGTGCGAAGAACGTCGACTGGGGCCAGATGGAAAACATGCAAAAAGGCTTTGTCGATCGCTATCTCGCCGAGGTTCGCTGAGGCAATATGGCGCCTCTCGCTGGGGCACCATTTTCTGATGTCGCATAGGTCTTTTGTCTGGTTATGCCTGCTGCCGCTGGCGGTAGTGACGGCGGCATTTTTCCTGTTGCCGATGGCGCGGCTTGTTGTAATGGGAGCAGCAGGACCGCAGGGGCTCGCGGGGTATCTCGCGATCCTGACCGAGCCGCGTTACCGGGCGACCCTCCTCAACACGGTCTTGCTAGCTACCGCGACCACCATTGTGACCCTGATCGTGGCGACGGTCGCCGGGATGTTCCTGCAGCGGCATCGTTTCCCCGGCCGCGCCATTCTGATTGCGATGCTGACCTTTCCTCTGGCGTTTCCTGGCGTGGTGGTCGGCTTCATGATCATTCTTCTCGCCGGTCGACAGGGCCTGATCGGCGATTTCTCGAACCGCGTGTTTGGCGAGAAGCTTGTCTTTGCCTATTCGATCTACGGATTGTTTCTTGGATATCTGTATTTCTCCATCCCGCGCGTCATCCTCACCATCATGGCCGCGGTGCAGAAGCTTGATACAGGCTTGGAAGAGGCCGCGCGCTCGCTCGGCGCGAGCCCTTGGGCCGTGCAGCGTGATGTCGTCCTGCCGGCCCTGGCGCCGGCCTTCGTCGCCTCCGGCGCAATCGCGTTTGCGACCGCAATGGGGGCGTTCGGAACGGCATTTACGCTGGCGACGAACATCGATGTACTGCCGATGCTGATCTATACCGAATTCACGCTGGCTGCGAATTTCTCGATCTCGGCCGCGCTGTCGGTCGGGCTTGGCGTCATTACCTGGCTTATTCTTGCGCTTGCCCGCTCCTTCAGCGGAAGTGCCGTTGCGGCGGCTGGATGAGACCATGCGTGATCGCCTGATCTTCATCGGCCAGTTCATCTTCACCCTGCTGGTAGCCGGATTCCTGGTGGTGCCCGCGATTCTGTCGATCTCCGCCGGCGTCACCGTGAACTACTTCCGCGGCATCCAATCCGGCGTGACCTTGCAATGGGTTGTGCAGGTATGGGAGCTTTATGCTGGCACCATCCTGCTTTCATTCGTGGTTGCATTTGCAACTCTTGCAGTGGCGCTCGTCGCAGGCGTTCCAGCCGCCTATGCCTTGCATGTGCGGGGAGGGCGCCTGTCGCGGATCGTCGAGGAGATCATCACCCTGCCGTTGGCGATCCCTGGCCTGGCCATCGCACTGGCATTGCTCCTGACCTATGGAGGTTTCGGCGACTTTCGCCGCTCCTGGCTGTTCATTCTCGCGGGCCATGTCATCTTCACGATGCCCTTCATGGTGCGATCCGTGATGGCTGTGTTCGCGACAGTCGACATCAAAACGCTGGACGAGGGTGCGGCATCGCTCGGCGCATCGCCGTGGCGGCGCTTCCGCGACGTGATCGTCCCCAATGCTCTGCCCGGCATATTGGCGGGCAGCCTGATGGTGGTGACGCTGTCACTCGGTGAATTCAACCTGACCTGGATGCTGCACACGCCATTGACCAAGACATTGCCGATCGGGCTCGCCGACAGCTATGCCTCGATGCGGCTGGAAGTGGCCTCGGCCTATACGCTGATCTTCTTCGTGATGATCATTCCGTTGCTGGTCGCTATGCAATTGTTTGCCGAGAAGGAACAGAAGAGATGAGTGCGCAGGCCGGACACGGCGCCTCGGTGCGTATCGAGGCCTGCGGCAAGACCTTCGCCGACGGAACGCGCGCGCTTGAACCTGCAACGCTCGAGATCGCCCGTGGTGAAACACTGGTGCTGCTCGGCCCCTCCGGTTGCGGCAAGACCACCATGCTGCGCATTATCGCCGGCCTCGAACTGCCCGATGCAGGCGGCAGGGTACTGTTCGACGGCAAAGACATGACGGCGGTGCCGATAGAGCGGCGTAACGTGGGCAATGGTGTTTCAGTCCTATGCGCTTTTCCCCAATATGACCGTATCCGATAATATCGGTTATGGATTGAATATCCGCGGCGTACCGAGGAAGGAGCGGGCGGCGCGCGTTGCCGAACTGGTGGCGCTGACCAATATCTCCGGGCTGGAGCACCGCCGGATCGACCAGCTTTCAGGCGGCCAGCGGCAGCGGGTGGCGCTGGCGCGCGCGGTAGCGATCCGGCCGGGCATCCTGTTGCTCGACGAACCGCTGACGGCGCTCGATGCCGCCCTGCGTGACCGGCTGCGCGGCGAGCTGAACCGCCTGCTGCGCGCGCTCGGCATCACCACGATTTACGTGACGCATGATCAGTCCGAGGCCATGGAGCTCGGCGACCGTGTCGTGGTCATGCAGAAGGGGAAGATTGCCCAGATCGGCACGCCGCGCGAGATCTACTTCACGCCGAACAGTCGCTTTGTCGCCGAATTCATCGGCGCGGCGAATATCCTCGAGGCGGCCGTCGAGAATGGTCACTTGGTATTGCCGGGCGGACGTCAGCCGATTGACGGCGATGCGAATTTACCGGCCGCAGTGGCGATGATTCGCCCCGAGACCATACGCGTGGTGGCAGCCGAAAGCGCGCCGCTTTCAGGCATCATCGACAGCGTCAGCTTCATTGGTGACAGGCAACGGCTGGTGGTCAGCGGCGTGTCTAACAGGTCGTTCACCGTCGATGCGCCGAATACGGTCCGGGCCAAGTCCGGCGAACGGATCGGATTATCGATTTCGCCGGACGTCGTCCGTCTGTTGCCGCCCGAAAGCTGAGAAAGTCGATGTCGCCAATGCCGGTTCATATTGCCCAGATTTCTGATCTGCACATCAAGCCGCCGGGAGCACTTGCCTATGGCAAGCTGGATACTGCAAAGGCGCTCGAACGTTGCGTTGCCGCCCTGAACGAATTCAGGCCTGCGCCCGATTTTGTAGTGGTCTCCGGCGATCTGGCGGACACGCCGACGGCCGAGGAGTATCAATATCTCAATCGGCTGCTGGCGCCGCTCAAGCTTCCGTACGCCGGCATTCCCGGCAATCACGACTCGCGCGAATTGATGCGTGCCGCGTTTCCTTCCGCGTCCTATGCCTTCGTATCAGGGCCGCTCAATCAGAGGATCGAGGTTGCGGGGCTCGATCTGCTGTTGCTGGATTCAAGCGTACACCGAAAGCCGCATGGCGAACTCGATGGGCCCACGTTGCAATGGCTTGACGCGATGCTGGCTTCGTCGCCAGACCGGCCGGCGCTGCTGTTTCTGCACCATCCGCCGTTCAAGGCCGGAATTTGGCACATGGACCGTCAGAATCTCCTCAATGCAAGCGAACTCGCGCCGATCGTGCGTCGTCATCCCCGCGTGCAATTGATCGCAACTGGACATGTGCACCGCGCGGCACTGACCATGTTTGCGGGCGTACCGACCACGATCTGTCCCGCCCCCAACCATGCCGTCGATCTTGATCTGGCCGAACTGCGCGAACCTTCCTTCAAGGTGGAGCCGCCGGCCTTTCATCTCCATAGCTGGTTTCCGGGTGAGGGGTTCGGCACGGTCGTTACCCATCAAGTGCCGATAGGCACGTTCGACGGCCCACATCCGTTTTTTGGGCCAGATGGGAAGCTGCTGTAGCCGTGCGGCATTCCCCGGCCGGACCGATTGCATAAGCCGAACATCGGGCGCAATCTTTCCCAAAATGGCGGCCGCATTCCTAAGGTTGGTGCCGCTCATATTGGGGGGAATGATGCAGCCGCTTCATCTGGTGATTCCAGCGCTTGCCTTGCTCCTAGGCCATCATGCGATGGCGCTGGGGAGCTATCCGGACCGGCCCATCAAGATGATCGTGCCGCTGGCCGCGGCAAGTGCGGTCGACGTCGCTGCGCGGATCGTCACCCAGAAGATGGCCGACAATATGGGCCAGCAGATCGTGATCCTGAACCAGCCGGGCGCTTCAGGCCTGATCGGGGCGGAGGCCGTCGCCCGCGCCGAACCGGACGGCTACACGATTGGCGGGTTCAACGACAGCATCATGACGATGGTGCCGAACCTGCAGTCCAAGATGCGCTGGGATATCCTGAAGGACTTCGAGCCGGTGTCGCTGGTCGCGACGGTGGAGTGGGGGCTGGTGGCCAACAATCAGGCCAGCTTCAAGAACGCAGCAGATCTGATCGCGGCCGCGAAGGCGACGCCCGGCAAGATCGACTATGGTTCGGGCGGGCCGGGCAGTCCGCAGCATCTGGCGATGGCGATGTTCGCGTCGGCCGCCGGCATATCGCTCACGCATGTGCCTTACAAGGGCGCCACCCAGGCCGCAACCGACATCGCCGCTGGCCAGATTCCCGTAGGTTTCCAGGGCCTCGGCACGGTCGCAACGCTCGTGCGCGGCGGCCGACTCAAGCTGATCGGGGTAACCACCGAGAGGAGATTGTCGCAATTTCCCGATGTGCCGACCGTCTCGGAATCCGGTCTGCCCGGCTTCTTCTTCAATTCATGGTTCGCAATTCTTGCTCCCGCCCGTACCCCGAAGCATATTGTTGCCCGCCTGAACGCCGAGGTGCTGAAGGCGGTTGGCGATCCTGACGTGCGCCGCAGGCTTGAAGAGCTGGGTTTCGCCGTGCGCGGCAGTTCAGCGGAAGAGCTGCGCGCCATGACGCGCGATCAGTTCGCGAAGTATGAGCGCGTGATCAGGGAAACGGGAATCGCCAAGGAATAGTTGCCGACCAATGCGCCACAGCGCCAGGGTCGGCAACCTATTTTGTAATCAATAGCAGGCGTAACGGCGGCCGTTGCGACCGACATAGTAGTCGGCGCCCATCGCACAGGGACCGGCTCCCCACGCATAAGCTCCGCGAATCTGACTGCGTAGCTGGTGGTCGCCCGCGTAGGGACTGTCAGGTCCCTTGTTCTGGCAATTTGCATTCGGATAGAATTGTGCACAGTAGCCGGGATTGTAGATCACCTCCTGCGCGGCCGCCGGCGCTGCAACCGCAGCGGTAAGGAGAGCTGCCGTGCCCAGTAACGCTAATTCTTCTTGGGTATTCTCCTCGGGCGCTGGCCTAAGCGCGCCGGGTCTAACCTATGCGGCCTGTGCGCGATTTGGCGTCCAAACAGCTAGTTCGTGCATGCGAGGAAAGGTTTATCGGAGGACAGGCTCTGTGCCACACGACCGGGCTTGCACCTGTTAGTTGCGTGATGGCCTGTTTGCTACGAAAGTCCTCGTTGTGCTAACTCAAGTGTCTTCTGATCGTTCTCAGCCCGAAAATCCAACGCATCGTGGCTTGCCTGCCAGAACGCCGCCGATCTGGATTGACGACGTAACGGCTTGTTCGCCCACGATCTTTCGCTAGTCTGACACAGGTGGATGGAGGAAGCTGAGGGTGTCTTGCCAGGTCTGTTCGTCAACGCTGAGAGCTGGCGATCTGTTTTGCTCTGCATGCGGCGCGGTGGTGCCCAACCATCCGGTGAGCCCGTTCGTATCCGAAGCGCATGGCCGCATTGCTGGCGAGCGAAAATTCCTCACCGTGCTTTGTTCCGACCTGCAGCGTTCGACCGATCTGATTTCGGAGCTCGATCCTGAAGAAGCGATTTCCCGGCTCGAGCCTGCCTTGGTCGCGATGCGCACGGCAGTTCGTCGCAGCGGCGGTATCGTCAGCAAGGAAGGTGGTGACGGGCTGATTGCGTTGTTTGGCGCACCGCATGCGGACGATAATCACGCCGTTTTGGCCTGTCATGCAGCTATTGAACTCGTCAGGCGTATCAAGCTGCTGAACGATCCGGCGCTTCACGTCCGAGTCGGCGTTCATTCCGGCTATGTCGTTGCGCATGTCATCGAAGCGGACTTTTCTTCGATCTATGAAGCAGGCGGGCCCGCCGTCCATCTGGTCAAGCGGCTCGAAAGCGCGGCGAACGCCGGACAGATCCTGGCCTCAGAATCCTGCCAGAATCTGGCGACCGGAATTGTGACCTTCAACGCACTGCCGCCGAAACGGATGGAGGGATTTCCCGCACTGGTACCCTGTTACGAGGTCGTCGAAGTCAGTGGTCTCAGCCGCTGGCGGGCCCGTTCGACGAGCGGTCTTTCGTCCTTTGTCGGCCGGAACGAGCAGATTTCGCAACTGGAGCGCGCGGCACAGGCAGTCGGCCCTTCGGGGAAGATCGCTGCCGTGGTGGGAACGGCTGGAATAGGAAAGTCCCGCGTGGTCCATGAATTCGTGGACACCTTGCGGCAACCTGATTGGCAGGTTGTCGAAGCCGAGTGTAATCCGCTCGAACAAGCAGCTCCTTACGCCTTGGTGAAGAGGCTTGTTCAGAGCGCGCTGCAGCGAGAGAATTTCGCCCTCGCGGGGCAAGTCGGCTCAAGCGATGACCTCCGGCCGGCTCACGCTGAGCTTTGGCCAGCGGCACTCGATTCTGTACTCGATCAGCCCGTCGGGGATCCACGCTGGCGCGATCTAGAACCCTTGCTGCGGCGGCGTGTCATTGTCGATGCAGTTCGCAACACGTTGGAGCGAGTAGTTTCGTCCCAGCCGACGGTGTTGTTGCTGGAGGATTTGCATTGGATCGATGGCCAGAGCGAGGCCGTCGTTGAAGCTCTGGTGTCGCTTGCGGCCACCCGGCCGTTGCTGGTGCTGTTGACTTGGCGGACCGAATATGCGCCGAGCTGGCTTGAAGGCCTGGACGTACTGCGGATCTGGCTTCGGTCGCTCGACGCGGCTTCGGCAAACGTACTGCTCGACAATTTGCTAGGCACTGCTGCCGATCTCGATGCTATCAAGGCCCGTATCCTCCGCCACACCGGGCAGATACCGCTCTTCATCGAGGAAGTCGCCCGGCAGCTCGCCAGTCGCGGTGCCGCTGATGGCGCCGGCGCATCCTGGGACACTCTCGAAATTCCTCCCACCGTCCAGGGAGTGATCGCATCGCGCATTGATCGCCTGCCGAAAGAAGACAAGGCGCTTCTGCAACTTGCTTCCGTCCTCGGACCCCGCATATCGCCAAACCTGCTCGCTGCCGTGACCGAGATGCCGGCGGCGCAATTACAAAGCAAACTCTGGTCCCTGGAGGTCCTGGACTTCCTGGAGGAGGTGCGATCTGCCTCATCGGTTGAGTATGTGTTCGCGCACGATCTTATTCGCGAGGTCGCTTACGAATCGATCCTCCGCTCGCAGCGCGAGGTGCTGCATCGCCGGATTCTAACGGCTATGGAAACAACGTCGGCTGGGCGCGAGGAAGACGTTGCGGAAGCGCTTTGCCATCACGCGATCAAGGCCCAGGATTGGAGCAAGGTTGACCGATATGGCCATTTGGCCGCGAGGAAGGCATTTGCCAGATCAGCGTTCCGTGACGCTGCCGGGTATTTCCAGTTTGCGATGGACGCCATTGACAAGCAGCCGGCCTCGATCCCGCGCGAACAGCAAGCAATTGATCTCCGCATTGAAGCCCGGCTGGCGTTTGCGGCGCTTGGAGAAATCGAGCGATGGTTCGAGCTGTGCCGCGATGCTGAAGCGCGCTCCGAAAAAATTCGAGATGAAGAAAGACGGCTTGCATCGATAGCGATGAGGGCGGCAGCGTTGAATTTCTACGGAACGCCCTACGAAGCCATCGTGGTGGCCGAAGAAGCCGTCGCCTTAGCCAACCGGATGAACGATACGCCCTGGCTTTGCCTAGTCGAATACGGCCTTGGCCAATCGTATTTTCTCGCCGGACGATTTCGGGATGCACGACGGCATCTTGCAAAGGCAACTGCACTGCTTGCGAGTGCACCGGAGAACGTCCCGCCAGGAACGACGGGATCCAGCCTACTGGTGCTGTGCCGAATGATGAGCGCCATCGTTCACGCATGGTTGGGCGAATTTGACGAGGCCGAGCATTGCTCCGAGGAGGCAGGTATTCTGGCGGAAACGAACGACCGTCCTTATGACATGATCGCGGCCGACTATGGTCGCGGCGTCGTGCAGATGATGCGCGGCGATCTTGAGGAGGCAGAGAGCGCCCTTGATCAAGCTTTGCGCGTTTCGCGCGAAAGCGAGGCGCGCTTGTTTCGGCCTCTCATCATGAGCGCGCTGGGAAGTCTTTACTCGCAGCAGGGATTTGCCGAGCGCGCGACGGAGATCCTTTTGCAGGCCAAGGATGAAGCCGACAAGCTTGGGCATGAAACCAGCAAGGTCGCCATCTCGGCGTATCTCGGCGCTGCCTATGGTCAGCTCGGCGATACCCAGCATGGATTATCGCTCCTGCGTGCCTGCCAGGCCAGCGCAAGACAGAAGGGATATGTGGGTATCGAAGCGCTGGCGGCGAGCGCGGAGGCGAATATTCTCGCGTCCCAGGGCGGGCACATGCTTGAGGAGGCCATGGGCTGCCTGCAACGCACTATCGAATTCACCGCCAAACTCGAAGCCTTGCCCCTGCTGGGGGCAGCCAAGGGAGTGCGCGCCCGGCTCCTGGCGGCCTCCGGCCGTACGGACGAGGCAAGGGAGGAGCTTGCGCAGGCCATCAGCCTCTTCGACCAATCAAGAATGACTGTACATTTACAACGTGCTAAGGCCGCGCTCTCCAAGTTCTCGGATATTTGACATATTGTGGCCACGTTACGGCCACGGCGATTATCGTCGACCTTTAAGGAGCACAGGAATGGCGGGACTAGTTTACAGCGGAAAATTTGAAGAACACATCAACGAATTGTATAGCCCGAAGAATATCAGCAAAACTGCGAAGAAATTCAAAGAGTACGAAAAGAAGAACGGCCCCTATTCATTCGGGAAATTTACCAAATTCCTGGTGCCGAAGAAGGAAAACTGGGCCGACCAATCAGGATCAACTGAAGGGCACGACAGGTGGGAAAAGCATTCCGGCGCAATTCCCAAGGCGATCCGCGACAAGATTACTGAAATCATTGCGACCAATCTGAGATCGCCCAAGCCGCTGCCGCTGGTGCTGAAGGTTGGCGAGAATGTCGATGGCACGCATGACCTGAAGGTTCGGGTCTTTGCCCACAATGGCCACATGCATATTGGACTTCACATGCTTTGCCCGAATTCTTCGCTGAAATAACCCTTCAGCGGTTTGACTAGGTTAGCCAGCAAGATCGCCAGATCTTGCTGGCTTTTTTGCTGCAGGCCAGCCTTAGGTTGCGACGGCAGTGCGATCCGGCCTTGGTTCCGCCGTTTATAGGGGCATTGGTCTTGTTTCCCGCCGCCAAATCGCCGGGCCGGAGGCGCTTTCCGGTTGAAAAGCCGGTCCGCGTTGATTACGGAAGGGGGCAATCCCGTGTTCCCTGGAGTTTGACTGTCGTGCCTCAACAAAGGACGGGTGAAGCTCACGGATTTTCGAACGGCAAACTGTCGGTGCTGCGCAAGCACCCGTTTTTTGCTGACCTCGAGCCCGCGGCGTTCGAGCAGCTCTGCCGCTATGCCAAACATTCCACGTTGAAGCGGGGCGCCACGCTGTTCTCCAAGGGGGACCCCGGCAACAGCCTGTACGCGGTGATTTCGGGTACGGTGAAGATGAGTATTTCCTCCCCCGATGGCCGCAGCGCGATCCTGAACATCATCGAGCCTGGAGAAATCTTCGGCGAAATCGCACTGCTCGACGGCGGGGTTCGCTCGGCCGACGCGATCGCAAACTCCAATTGCGAGCTATTCGTCATCGATAGGCGGGAGTTTATCCCCTTCGTGAAGGAGCAGCCGGGGCTGGCGATGAAGTTCATCGAATTGCTCTGCGGGCGGTTGCGGTGGACCAGCGATCAGGTCGAGCAGATTATCCTGCAGAATTTGCCCGCGCGACTGGCGAGCGCGTTGCTGCGCCTGTCCGAAAAACACAAACCTGCGCAGCAGGGTCGAACCATCGCGATCACCCAGCAGGAGATCAGCGAGATGGTTGGCATGACCCGGGAGAGCATCAACAAGCAGTTGCGCGCCTGGGCGACCCGCGACTGGGTACGCCTCGAGCATGGCGCCATCGTTGTGTTGAATGCCGAGATGCTTCGTGATCTGGCCGATGCCGGATCCGGAAGCGAAGGCGAATAGGCCTCTCGTTTTCCTTCACAGGTCGAACACCGCAACCGCGCGGATCGGCGACGCTGTCCCGCCGCGCCACTTCATCGGCAGGCCGATAAATGTGAACTGGCCGCGTCCCAACAGCGCTTCGAGATTGCACAGGCTCTCGATGTGAGTGATGTCGAGGTCGAGGCAGGCCTTGTGGACGAGGGCATTAACCTTGCCCTCCGGCCCCGGCCGCATCGAATCGATGCCGAAATGCACGACGCCCTGCTGCGCCAGCCATTCGGTGGCGGCGACGTTCACGCCGGAATTGTCAGTCGAATATTCCTTGCGGGGGAATGTCCGTTCGTGGTGACCGGTGCAGAGCAGGACGGTGCCACCCTTCGGCACCGGCACGCCGGCCTTCGCCACCGCCGCCTCGAGATCGGCAGGCCTAATTTCGGCGCGCGGTGCAATGTGGCGCAGGTCGACGCAGATGCCGGGCACGATACACTTTTCCAGCGGATATTCATCGATTGATACGCCGCTCTTGCCGAAATGTCGGGGCGCGTCGATGTGGGTGCCGGCGTGGTCCACCATGGAAATGAACATCGACGCCAGCCCATGCACATTGCCCGATTCGGCGAAGGATTCTTCGTGGGTTTTCCAGACGCCATGCATGACGGGAGGATGGCCGGGATAGCTCGGCGTGCGGTGATAGAGCTCTCGGCTGAGGTCGACGATCTTCACGCGGAGTCTCCGTGACGCGAACTGCGTCTGTTCTAGAACCCGAACGCCCTCGGCAGCGCCAGCGACAGCCAGGGCACATAGGTCACGATCATCAGCACCGTAAACATCACGTAGTAGAACGGCCAGATGCCGCGCATCACCTCGTCGACCGAAACCTTGCCGATGGCGCACCCGACGAACAGCGTTGTCCCTACCGGCGGCGTCAGCAGGCCGATGCCGAGATTGAGCAGCATGACGATTCCGAAATGTACGGGATCGATGCCGAAGCTTTTCACGACCGGCAGCAGAATCGGGGTGCAGATCAACAGCAAGGGCGCGAGATCGAGCGCCGTCCCCAGAACCAGCAGCATGATGTTCAGCCACATCAGCAGCACGTATTTGTTGCTCGATATGGCGACGAAGAACTCGGTCATCTTGGCCGGCATCTGCATCAGCGCGGCGACATAGCCGAAGCATGAGGCTGTTGCCACCAGCGTCAGCACCATGGCCACGGTTTGCAGCGTCTTGTAGACCAATAGCGGCAACTCCGACCATTTGTAGTCGCGATAGATGAACATCGTGACGAAGAACGCCCAGACGCAGGCAACCGCGCCTGCCTCGATCGGTGTGAAGACGCCAGTGAGGATGCCGCCGAGCACGATGGCCAACGTTACGATCCCCCACATGGCGTCGCCAAGCATCTTGGCGGCTTGGCGGATCGGTACGGGCTCCCCCTTCGGGTGTTTGTCGCGATAAGCGTAGAACAGGCAGAGCACCATCAGCGAGAAGCCGAGCAGTAGGCCAGGGAGCACGCCGGCCAGGAATAGGCTGGTGATCGACACCACGCCGCCGGTCGCCAGTGAATAAATCACCGAATTGTGGCTCGGCGGGACGATGATCGCCTGCAGCGAGGCGCTGATGGTCACGTTGGTCGCGAAGACCCGCGGATAGCCTTTGTCGGCCATCTGGGGAATCATCACAGAGCCGATCGCGGAGGTGTCGGCGACCGACGATCCGGAGATGCCGCTCATGATCGTGGTCGCAAGGATGTTGACCTGCGAGAGGCCGCCCCGGATTCGGGTGAATCCGACGAGCACGGCTGCAAAGTCGACCAGCCGCTTGGCCATGCCGCCCTCGGCCATGATGGCGCCCGCCAGCACGAAGAAGGGGATGGTCAGCATCGAGACCTTTCCGACGCCGCTGGCAAATTGCTGCATGACCGCGCCGACCGGCAAATCGATCCAGAGCGCACCGACGAGCGAAGACAGCGCCAGCGCGTAGGCGATCGGCATGCCGATCGCGAAGAACAAGCACATGCTGAGAAGCAGAACCGCGATATCCATGGCAATTACTCGACCGGTACGTGGGCGTCAGCGCCGTCGCGCGGCGGCGGGCCAATTGTCAGGCGTTCGATGACGAACAGGAGCATCATGGCGCCGCTGACCACGATAGGAAGATAGGTGATCCCGACCGAGAGCCATGGAAACTCATCCACCGAATTGTCCCAGGTGGTACGGACCAGCCGCAGTCCCCAAATGACCATGAAGACTGCAATCACGCCCATCAATATTTCGCTGAGGAAAAGTGAGGCGCGCCGCAGCAGTGGCGGCAGCAGGTCGGTGCCAACAGTCATGTTCATGTGAATGCGCTGGCGGTAGCAGTTCGCCGAGCCGATGAAGGTGATGCCGACGGTGAGCAGCACGGCCATCGGCTCGGGCCATGACGAGGCGCTGTTGAGGATATATCGGGTATAGACGGCCCATGGGATGACAGCCGAGACCAGCACGAGCGCCACGCACGCGATCACGGCGCCGGTCCAGTAAACCGCATCGTTCACACGTCGGAAAATTCCGGCCGCAGAATTGGACATTTTGACCTCGGAGAATAGCGGCGCTTCAAATCACCTCTGTAACTCGCAGGAGTGGCCGGAACGGACGTCGCCCGGCCACCCGCCGCTCGCGAGCCGTACCTATTGCACCGCTTCGATACGCTTGACCATCGCGGCGTACTTCGAGCCGTACTTGTCCCAGACCGGCTTGACCGCATCCTGGAACGGTTTCTTGTCGATATCGGTGATGATCTCGGTGCCCGCCGCTTTCATTTTTTCGATGGCAGCATTCTCCGCTTCATACCAGAGCACACGCTGCTCTTGCTGCGCTTCCTTCGCAAATTTCTTGATCAGCGCCTGATCGTCGGGTGAAAGCTTCTGCCAGGAGATCCGCGAGAACACCAGAAGCTCCGGAATAATCAGGTGCTCGGTCATCGTGAAATACTTGGCCACCTGATAATGGTTCTGCGCTATGAACGATGGCGGATTGTTCTCCGCGCCGTCTACCACGCCTGTCTGCATCGAGCTGAAAACCTGATCGAAGCCCAGCGCGACGCCGTTGCCGCCCAGCGCGTTCATGGTGTCGACAAACAGCGGATTGCCCATCATGCGGACCTTGAGGCCCTTGAGGTCGGCCATGGTCCGGATCGGCCGCTTGTTGTTATAGACGTTGCGCGAGCCGGCGTTCATCCAGCACAGCGCGATCAGGCCGGTCTTTTCGTTCGCGGAAATCTTCGCCAACAATTCGTCGCCGATCTCGCCGTCGATCACTTTCTCCATGTGCTTGGAGTTACGGAAGACGAACGGCATGTTGAAGACGTTGACGTCGTCCACGACAGGGCCGACGGCACCGACCGAAATACGGGCGAACTGCAGCGCGCCGAGTTGGGCCTGCTCGATCATTTCCTTTTCGCCACCGAGCTGCATCGATGGGAACATCTGGATTGTCAGCCGGCCATTGGTAGCGGCTTCCAGCTTCTTGCCCATCCGGACCACGGCTTCGACCGTCGGATAGCCCAGCGGATGAACGTCCGATGCTTTCAGCACCATTTTCGTTTGCGCAAATGCCGATGAAAGCGGCATCGCGGTCGCCATGGTAGCCCCGAGTCCTGCGCTCAACTTGATGAAGTCGCGTCGTTTCATGTTGTTCCTCCTGATGTTTGTTTATCGTTTTATGGACTTTTCGAACTCTACAGTCGCTCGTCGAAGTACTCCGGATTGATATGTTGAGTAGCCGAGATGTTCTCGAGAAGGCTTTCGAGGTGGATTTCCATTGCCCGCCTTGCGCCCTCCGCGTCATGCGCCTCGATCGCAGTCAGGATGGCCTCGTGTTCGACGATGACCTTTGCAATCCTCCCGCGCTGGGGCAGGGTTAGCCGACGATAGCGATCGACGTGAACCTTCACCTGCTGGATATACTTCCAGATTCCGGGATAGCCGGCGACATCGGCGATTGTAGCATGAAACGTTTCATCGGCCTGATGAAACGTCTCGCTGTCTCCGGCCGCGCTGGCCTCGCGCTGTCGCTCCAGGATCGACCGTAGCGCCAGTTTCTGGCTCGACGTCGCACGTTCCGCCGCGAGCCTGGCGGTGGTCTCCTCCAGTGCCTTGCGGATGATGATGGCCTCGGGGAGTGCTGCGACCGGAATGCGCGAAACGAAGATGCCGGACTGGGGATAGATTTCCAGGAGCCCTTCATCCGATAATTTGAGGATCGCTTCGCGAACGGGCGTGCGGCTCACCCCGTAGGAGAGCGCGATCTGCGCCTCCGAGACCGCTTCGCCGGGCCGGCGCTGCAGCGACACCAGTTCGCCTCGAAGATCGGAATAGATCCTGGATGCTGCCGTCGCCGCGCGCGGTCTGCCGCTTCGGCGCGTGCCGGCAGCAATTCGGCGAACCTTTGGATCAGTCTTTTTTGATACGCGGGCGGGCATGGCGGCTTTCTCAATTGATATATTAGTATATGAATTGGCTTTGACAAACCAAAAATCGTGCTGCGCACCTATTTCTTCGTGTTGGGTGTGATCCGC
The DNA here is from genome assembly GCF_036924675.1 of Bradyrhizobium sp. AZCC 1578. Taxonomy (NCBI): domain Bacteria; kingdom Pseudomonadati; phylum Pseudomonadota; class Alphaproteobacteria; order Hyphomicrobiales; family Nitrobacteraceae; genus Bradyrhizobium; species Bradyrhizobium sp. AZCC 1578. The sequence goes on along the minus strand of NZ_JAZHRZ010000001.1, from coordinate 1,577,541 downwards.
AGAGGCTCATCCGGAGGTCAGAGCAGTGGCGGCCCAATTGGGGCCGCTGATGAAGCCCGCACGTTTGCGCTGTTCATATTGTCCGTCGCCAATCAACAAGTCGATCAGGTGCTGGGCTTGTTGCGGGTGGGCGACGGCTGTCGTGATGCCAGCTGTGTACATCGTTGCAAGTTCGCAACCCGCCGGCAGCGGACCGGATAGGGTTACGCCTTTGGTGCTGATGATCTCGGTCGATTGTGTGCACCCGATCGGGCGCCGTGCCTTGGACGTCGCCAGTTCGCGCATCGCCGTCGCGCCATTCGGGAAAATCCTGAGTCGGGCGGCGAGCTCATCGGCGATGCCGAGCTGCTGAAGAACATTCGCAACGTGAATTCCGGCTGTCGAAGCTTTGGTGTCCGGCACGAAGATCGCATCGGAGGCGAGCAAAACCTCGCGCAAGCTGGTAGCGTCCTTGGCGACAGCCTGGGGATCGCCGGCGCGAACGGCGAGGGCGGTTTCGACCAGGCCGATATCGGCTATCGAAGCGGCAACAATCAGCTTCTCCTGCGCCAGTTTGGCGAGGAGTGCCGCGGTCAGGACGACGATGTCGGCCGGTGTGCCCTTGCGCAATTTGTCGGCCATGACGCCGACCGCGCCGAACTCGCCCGCGATATCGAATCCGGTGTTAGCCTTGAAGGTTGGCGCCAGGCTTCCGACCAGGCCCTGTGCGGCGCCGCCGCTCAGGAGGTTCAAGCTGCTCATAAGCTCAATTCCATCGCCGCGATGATCCTGTCACGCGTGATGGGCAAATCGCGCACCCGCACGCCGAGTGCGTCGAACACGGCGTTGGCAATGGCCGCTGTAACCGGGCCGTGGGCGGCCTCGCCGGCACCGACCGGGTCCATATCCGGCCGCTGGATGACCTCCACCTCGACGTCGGGCACTTCGCTGAAGCGCAGGATCGGATACTCCGTCCAGCTCGTGCTGGTGATGCGTTCTCGGTCAAAGCGCACGCGCTCTTTCAACACCCAGCTCGTAGCTTGAATCGCGCCGCCTTCGATCTGGTTGATGACGCCATCCGGATTGATCGCTTCGCCGACATCGACCGCCAGCGTCAGCTTCCTGACATTGATCTCCTCGGCGCTCTCGATCTCGGCGATCGCAGCGCAATAGGCGCCGGTGTTCTTGTAGCGGCCAAAGCCTATGCCGTGCCCAATGCCGGGCTGCTTCTCGGGCTTCCACCCGGCGCGCGCGGCCGCGGCGCGGATGACGTCCTTGGCCCGCCCATCCCGCAAGTGGCGCAGCCGGAATGTGACCGGGTCCTCGCCGCGCTCGGCTGCGATTTCATCGAGGATGGATTCAATCGCAAACACATTGCCCTGCCCACCAAGCGTCCGGAGCGCGGAGGTGCGTATCGGCATGGTTGTCAGGCGGTGGCTTTCGATGTGCCAGGATGGAAAATCATAGAGCGGGACCGAGTTGCGATCGCCACCCCCGCCGTTGGCCTGCGGCGGATTGGTCGAGACCATGCGTGGAAACGGGTTCTCCAGTTCGAACGCTGCCAGCAAGGCGGGCTGAGCCGCGCGCCCCGGCCGCGCCGCATGGCCGTTGCTCCAGATGGAATGTCGCCAGTCGATAATTTCACCCTGCGCATCAAGATCGGCCTCGATCTCGATCGCCATCGCTGCGCCAAACGGCGCATCCGACATTTCGCCCTGGCGCGACCATTGGGCCCGGACCGGCCGGCCGCCGGCGGATTTGGCGAGCAGCACTGCGTCGAGCGCGACGTCGTCGGCTGCGTTGTGGCCGTAGCAGCCCGCGCCTTCCAGATGCTCAACGGTGATGTTCTCGACCGGGAGATTGAGAACCAGCGCTAGATCGGCACGCAGGAGATAGACGCCCTGGCTGTGCGTCCAGACATGAACGCGATCGCCGTCCCACTGCGCCATGGCACAGGAGGGTGCGATCGACGCGTGAGCAATATAAGGGCGGGTATATTGCCGCCTGATCGTCCGCGTCACCGTGCCGGGTGCTGCGGCAGTTTTCTTGCCGATAATAGTGGATTCGGACGGTTGCACTTTGAGAAAGCTTGCGAGGTCGTTTTCGTCTGGCAGCGGCTCGCCGGCGGACCAGGTCGCGCCCTTGCGCAACGCATTGAGGGCTGCCTCCGCATCATGCTCGGTCTCGCTGACGACGCCTGCAAAACTGCCGTCGCGCACGATGGCAACGAGACCGGCAACCGCACGGGCGCCATCTTCGCTCAAATCCCGGAGTTTCGCGCGCGCATGCTCCGGACGCAGCACGCGTCCGTGCAGCATTCCCGCCAACGCGCGGTCGTGGATGAACCGCGGCCGACCAAGAACCTTGTCCGGAATGTCGATCCGTTGGACCGAATGCCCGGCCAGCATACGGCTCGTTGCGATCTTGGGCGCTATGCCGGGTGTCGCGTCGCGATCGAGCGAAACCTCATCGGCAAGTTCCCAATAGCTGGTCCTGACATTGCCGGGGCCCGAAATGATGCCGTCCTCGATATGGAGGGTGTCGATGCCGACGCCCAACCGTTCGGCTGCCTGCTGAAGGAAGATATAGCGAACCTCGGCGCAGGCATGACGCAGCGCACGGCCCGATTGCTGGATGGAAAGGCTTCCCGATGTGACGCCCTCGTTCGGGCTGACGGCAGTCGACGCCCGGATCATCTGCACGCGAGCTAGATCGATATCGAGTTCGTCGGCGGCGATCTGCGCCAGCGCCGTCACGATGCCTTGCCCGATCTCGACCTTGCCCGGCGAGACCGTCACCTCTCCGCTGCTCGAGAACTTCAGCCACGACGATAATTTCGGGTTCGCCGCAAGGCTTACCGGCAAGCCGGGCGCGGAGGGAGCGGGCGCTGGCTGGTTCATTCGGCCGCCATTTCTTCGGCCGCGCGCAGCACCGCCCGTACCATGCGATTATGCGAGCCGCAGCGGCAGAGATTGCGGTCGAGCGCTTGCTTTACCTCCCGGCTGGTCGGCGACGGATTTCGCTTTAGCAGCGCCGCCGCGCTCATCAGGATGCCGGAAACGCAATAGCCGCATTGCAGCGCCTGCTCAGCGATGAAGGCACGCTGCAACGGATGCGGCCGCTCGCTCGTTCCCAGCCCTTCGATTGTCGTGACATCCTTGTCCGCCACCGACCAGAGCGGCGTATCGCAGGCCGATATCGCGCGATCGCCGACCATGACGTTGCAGGCGCCGCATTCGCCGGCGCCGCAGCCGAAATGCGGTCCGGTCATACCGAGTTGTCCGCGCAGAATGTCCAGCAATGACCGCTCCGGATCGGCGTCAACCTCGGTCTCGGCGCCGTTGAGGCGAAATCGAACGCTCGGCATCGAACCTTCTCTCGCAGCTTCTATTGCGGCGGCTTATCGAATTTCTTGACCACTTCCGCCCATTTCACAATATCGCCGCGCAGGAATTTGTCGAACTCTTCAGGCGTCATCGACATCGGAACCGCGCCCTGCCGGGTCCAGAGCTTGACGATATCGGGCCGTTTCACCACCGCGTTTACCGCCGTACCAAGCTTGTCTATGATCGGCTTTGGCGTGCCTGCGGGCGCCATCAAGCCGAGCCAGATGGTGGCCTCGTAGCCGGAAATGCCAGCTTCGATCACCGTCGGCGCGTTGGGAAGAACGGTCGATCGCGTCTTGCCGGTCGTCGCCAGCGCGCGGACCTGGTTTTCCGCGACGTTCGGGGCCATCGCCGGAACTGCGTCGATCATCATCTGAACCTGGCCGCCGATCACGCCGCTGCGCGCCTCGCCGCTGTTACGGTAAGGCACATGCACGAGGTCAATGCCGGCCATGGCTTTGAACAGCTCGCCTGCCATATGGTACGGCGTGCCCTGGCCGGAGGAAGCGTAGTTCAGTTTGCCGGGCTGCGATTTGGCGAGCGCGATGAATTCCTGCAGCGTCTTCGCCTGCACGGAAGGGTGAACCACGATGACGAGGTCGGAATAGTTGACCGGTGCGATCGGCGCGAGGTCGCGCATCAATTCGTATTTGCGTTGCGGCACCAGCGATTCATTCGCCGTTTGGGTGTTTGACATCATCAGCAGCGTGTAGCCGTCTGGCGGCGACTTGACGACGTCCTGCGTGCCGATCACGCCGCCGGCGCCGGTGCGGTTCTCGATCACGAAGGCCTGGCCAAAGCTTTCCTGCAGGATGCTGCCGATCTGCCGGGCGGTCACGTCGGCAGGCCCTCCGGCGCCGAAGGGCACGATCACCTTCACCGGCCGCGACGGATAATCCTGCGATTGCGCTGGCGCGATTGGGGACGATATTGCGAGCAGAGTTGCAGCCAGCGCCAATGTAATCCTTGGGCTTGTCATCTCCATCCCTCGAACTTGTGTTCTGTTCGTTGCGCCAAGTCTAGCTGCAACGCAAATGAGCTGTCGACGAAAGAGTCGCTGCGCGCCTTCGGAATAAAGGGTATTCTCCGGTGTACCGGACCCAGCAAGAACGAGCCCGGGGAAAGGCCCCGCAGAACAGGCCTGACAAAATGTAGATGGGAGCGCCAATGAATTCGATTTCGCGACGCAACCTGCTCAAGGGCACGGGCGCCGTTCTCGCAAGCGCAGCATTTTCCACGCGCGTCATGGCGGCTGCGCCGCCGCCGGAAGCGGTCACACCCGCGCTGATCGAGGCGGCGAAGAAGGAAGGCAAGGTCATCTATTACACCTCGACCGACTTGCCGGTTGCGGAGAAGCTGGCCAAGGCGTTCGAGGCGAAATATCCTGATATTGCGGTGCGTGTCGAGCGCACCGGCGCGGAGCGCTTGTTCCAGCGTATCGGCCAGGAATATTCCAGCAACATCCACGCCGTCGACATCGTGAACTCATCCGACGCCGCGCATTTCATCGTCTGGAAGCGTGACGGCATTCTGGCGCCTTACGTGCCGGAAGACGTCGCAAAATTCTATCCGGCCGAGCACAAGGATCCGGACGGTCAGTTTGCGAGCTTCCGCGTCTGGCTCAGCATCATTGCCTACAACACAAACTTGGTGAAAGCGGAGGACGCGCCGAAGAGCTTTGCCGATCTGCTCGATCCCAAATGGAAAGGCAAGATCGTCAAGGCACACCCGGGCTATAGCGGCACCATCATGACCGCGACCTACCAGATGCAGCGCGATCTCGGCTGGAGCTTCTTCGAAAAGCTCGCCAGGCAGAACATCATGCAGGTGCAGTCGTCGGCCGATCCGCCGAAGAAGCTCGATCTAGGCGAGCGCGCCGTGATGGCCGACGGCAACGAATACAACATCTTCCAGATGAGGGAAGCGGGTCGTCCGGTCGAGCCGATTTATGCCACGGAGGGCTCGCCGCTGATCATCGGACCGAACGGTGTCTTCAAGGATGCACCCAATCCCAACGCGGCAAGACTGTTCCAGTCGTTCAGTCTCAGCCGGGAGGCCCAGCAATTGATCATCGATGTCGGTGGCCTGCGCTCGGTGCATTCTCAAACCGTCGAGAAGGCAGGGCGCAAGCCGCTCAAAGACATCAAGACCATGAAGGACGACGCCGCGGCAGTAGAGAAGGAAAGCGAGGCCATCAAGGCGCGCTACACCAAGATCTTTCGCATTTGACCGGGATGGCCTCCGGACTGCCCAGGATTTCGGTCGCCGAAACGCTTGCCGAAAGGATCGCCGCACTGAAGCCTGGCGCGTTACCGGCTGAAGCCGTCCGCAAATGCGAGGACCTGCTGATCGACGTGGTCGGCCTGTGCGTTACCGCGCGCAACGAGGACTACGTCGGAAGTGCGCTGGCCGGTTGCGACGATGATGGTCCGTGCACGGCGATCGGGCACAAGCGCACGCTGAGTGCGGCCGGCGCCGCCTTCGTCAACGGCACCGCCGCGCATGGCGAGGACTTCGACGACACTTTTGAGGGTGGTCCGGTGCATGCCGGCGCGGTGATTGTCCCGGCAGTGCTTGCCGCCTGCGAGCGGCACAACCCGGATGGCCGAATGGCGCTGATCGGGATTGCGGTGGGCACCGAAGTGCTGTGTCGGCTGAGTCTCGTGGTGCCCAAAGCGGTTCACAAGGCGGGCTTTCACCCGACTGCGGTCTTCGGCGCGATGGGCGCTGCCGCCGGCGTCGGTGCTGTCCTTGGCCTCAACGCCAGGCAGATCGTCGATGCGCTCGGCATTGCCGGCAGCATGGCCGGCGGCATCGTCGAATATCTTGCCGAAGGCGCCTGGACCAAACGGCTGCATGCCGGATGGGCGGCGCAATCCGGCATCCGCGCGGCGCTGTTGGCGCGGGGAGGGTTCGTCGGGCCGCGCACGGTATTCGAGGGTGTGCACGGCTTGTTTCATGCCTTCGCACACACCACCGATGGCGACTATGGCGCGCTGACCGGCAATTTCGGTACGCGCTGGGTCACGGACACACTGGCGTTCAAGCCCTATCCATGCGGAACGATGGCGCAGCCCTATATCGATTGCGCGCGCCGATTGGCCGCTCGCGGCATCAAACCAGAAGACGTGGCCGAGATCGTCTGCGAGGTGGCGGAAGGCACGGTGCACCGGCTGTGGGAGCCATTGGCCGACAAGCAGCGTCCACGCAACGGCTATGCGGCAAAATTTGCCGTGCCCTATCTGCTGGCCACCGGCTTCGTGCATGGCGGGGTCGGGCTTGCCGCGTTCACCGAAAGCGCGATCCGCGATCAGCAAGTGCTGGCGCTCGCCGCCAAGGTGAAATTCGTGATCGACCCGGACAATCCCTATCCGAACAACTACACCGGCCACATCCGCGCTACGCTCCGCGACGGCAGCGTGGTGGAAGAGCGGCAGCCGTACCTGCGCGGCGGTGCGCAGGAGCCGTTGACGCGGCAGGACGTGACCGACAAGTTCCTGCTCAACGCCGAGCATGGCGGCTGGAGCGCCGCGCAAAGCGACGCGGCGCTGAAGCTGATGGCGGGGCTGTATGATGGCCACATCGATCTTTCCTCATTGCGCGGGTAGCGGCTCATGACCAAAGAACTCGCCGGCAAAGTCGCCATTGTCACCGGCGCAGGCCGCAATATCGGCCGCGCGATCGCGCTGACGCTGGCCGAAGGCGGCGCGTTCGTCGTGGTGAACGGGCGCAGCAACCGCACCGAAGCGGAGGCAGTCGCCCAGGAGATCGAGGCCGCCGGCAGCAGGGCGGTGGTTCATATCGGCGACGTCGCTGATGCTCACGCAGTGCAGGCCATGGTGGATGCCGCCGTGCAGCAATTCGGTCGTATCGATATCCTTGTCAACAACGCCGCGCTGCGGCGCGAAAAGCCATTCGCCGAGATGGGCTATGCGGCGTGGCGCGAAATCCTCGACGTGACACTCGATGGCGCGTTCCACTGCGTGAAGGCCTGCCTGCCGGCGTTGCGAAAGTCCGGCGCGGGGACCATCGTCAATATCGGTGGCCTCAGCGCGCACACGGGGGCAAAAAATCGCGCGCATGTAGTGACGGCGAAGGCTGGCATCATCGGCTTGACCCGCGCGCTGGCGCACGACCTCGCTGATGACGGCATCACCGTGAACTGCGTGGTTCCCGGCCTGATCGGCACGCCGCGGCCGAAGGATAAGCCGGAGCCGGCGCATCACCTGACCCATCAGACCATCAGCGGCAATCGGGGACTGCCGGAAGACGTCGCCGCAACCGTGCGTTTCCTGTGCGGGCCTGGCGCGCGCTACATCAACGGGCAGGCGATCCATACGAATGGCGGCGCCTATTTGGGCGCCTGATGCATGGCTAAAGGCCGTTTTTGCAGACGTACTGTCGGACAAACCCTCTCGGCGACCGAGGTGTTTGATGTTACCTAGAAACGCATGAACCAGCATGCCAAGGTCGATATCCGCCATTCCACCTGTCCGCACGATTGCCCGTCGGCCTGTGCGCTCGATATCGAAGTGATCGACGGGCGCTCGATCGGCCGGGTCCGCGGCTCCAAGCAGCAGACCTATACGGCGGGCGTCGTCTGCGCCAAGGTGGCGCGCTACGCCGAGCGCATTCATCATCCCGGCCGGCTGCTCTACCCGATGCGCCGCACCGGACCGAAGGGCTCCGGTCAGTTTGCGCGGATTTCCTGGGATGAGGCGCTGGACGAAGTCGCGGCGCGGTTCGATCAGGCCGAGCGTGAATTCGGTGCTGAGTCGGTCTGGCCCTATTACTATGCCGGTACCATGGGGCTCGTCATGCGCGACGGCATCAATCGCCTGGCGCATGTGAAGAAGTACTCGCGCTTCTACTCGACGATTTGCGCCAACGTCGCGCGCGTCGGCTTCGCCATCGGCACCGGCAAGATCGCCGGCGTCGATCCGCGCGAGATGGGCGTCTCCGATCTCGTCGTGATCTGGGGCACCAATCCGGTGAACACCCAAGTCAACGTGATGACGCATGCCTCACGTGCCCGCAAGGAGCGCGGCGCCAAAATCGCGGCGGTCGACGTCTACAACAACGACACCATGAAGCAGGCCGATATCAAGATATTGCTTCGGCCGGGGACCGACGGCGCGTTCGCCTGCGGCGTCATGCACGCGCTGTTCCGCGAAGGATACGCGGATCGCGCCTATATGGATCGTTATACCGACTGCCCCGACGAACTCGAGGCGCATCTGGCGACGCGCACGCCGGAATGGGCTTCGAACATCTCGGGCGTACCGGTCGAGGAGATCGAGGCGTTTGCGCGCCTGGTCGGCCAGACCAAGCGCGCGTTCTTCCGCCTCGGCTATGGCTTCACCCGCAGCCGCAACGGTGCCACGCAGATGCATGCGGCGCTGTGCATCCCGGCGGTGACGGGTGCCTGGCAATACGAAGGCGGCGGCGCATTCTTCAACAATGCTTCGATCTGGCAGTTCAACGAATCCATCATCGAAGGCCACGATGCGATCGATCCCACGACCCGCTGGCTCGACCAATCAAAAATTGGACGCATCCTCACCGGCGATGCCGACGCCTTGAAAGGCGGCGGTCCCGTCAAGGCAATGCTGATTCAGAACACCAATCCCGTGACGGTCGCGCCGGAACAAGCCTTGGTGCGGCAGGGCTTTGCGCGCGAGGATCTGTTCGTCGCGGTGCACGAGCAGTTCATGACCGAAACGGCCGTCATGGCCGACATCGTGCTTCCCGCCACCATGTTCATGGAACATGATGACCTCTATTACGGCGGCGGCCACCAGCATATTTCGGTGGGCGCGAAGCTGATCGATCCGCCCGGCGAGTGCCGTTCCAACCATGAGGTGCTGCAGGGCCTCGGCCGCCGCCTCAATGCCGTGCATCCCGGATTTGAGATGACGCCGCGCGAACTGATCGACGCGACGCTGAAGAAGAGCGGTCACGGCGACATCGAGACGCTGGAAGCGGATCTGTGGCGCGATATCCAGCCGGATTTTCGAACCTCGCATTATCTCGACGGTTTTGCGCACCCGGACAAGAAGTTCCACTTCAAGGCCGATTGGGCGAATCCTCCGTCCGGCAAGCCTGGCCTCGGTCCGTGGGAGCAGATGCCGTCGCTGCCGGACCACTGGACGGTCATCGAGGAGGCGGATGAGGCGCATCCGTTCCGGCTCGCCACCAGTCCGTCGCGCAGCTTCCTCAATACCAGCTTCAACGAAACCCCGTCGTCGATCGCGCGCGAGGGCAGTCCGACCGTCATGATCCATCCCGAGGATGCGGCGTCACTCGGGATTGCTGACGGCGATGCCGTCATGCTTGGCAACACGCGCGGCGAAACGACGTTGACCGCGCGGCTATTCGACGGCCTGCGCCGTGGCGTGCTGGTCGCGGAATCCATTCATCCCAACAAGGCTCATATCGGTGGTCAGGGCATCAACATGCTGACCGGAGCCGAAGCCGTCGCGCCGGTCGGCGGCGCGGCGTTTCATGACAACAAGGTCTGGGTGAAAAAGGCGACGTCAGCCAGTGGGCGCAAGCGTTAGATCGCTCTTGCAGTCCACCGTCATCCTGCCGCAAATGCTTGCCACGGCAAAAAGGCGAGCGGGACAATGACTGACATGACGAGTGTGATAAACGAAAAGCGCGGGCAGGCGTTCTGGATCACCATCAACCGCCCGGACAAGCGCAATGCCATCAATGCCGATGTGGTCGCTGGCATCGCCCGCGGCTATCGCGATGCGCATGACGACAAGGACGTCCGCGTCATCGTCCTGACAGGAGCAGGCGACAAGGCGTTCTGCGCCGGCGCCGACCTGCAGAACAGTGGTGCGGCCTTTGCGATGGACTATTCGCGGCCGAATGTCGATTACGCTGATTTGCTGAGGCTGTCGCAAAATGCCACCAAGCCCGCGATCGCGCGGGTCGGGGGCGTCTGCATGGCCGGCGGCATGGGCCTGCTGTGCATGACCGACATGGCAGTCGCTGCCGATCACGTCATCTTCGGGTTGCCCGAGGTGAAAGTCGGCGTATTCCCGATGCAGGTATTGAGCTTGCTGCAGTCCATCGCGCCGAAGCGGCTGGTCAGCGAGTGGTCGCTGACCGGCGAGCCGTTTGATGCGCACGCGGCACTGGCTGCCGGGCTCCTGAACTACGTGGTGCCGGCGGCCGAACTCGACGCCAAGGTCGACTGGCTGGTCAGCCGCATCGTCGACAAGTCGCCGACGGCGATCCGGCGCGGCAAATATGCGATGCGGGCGATCGCCGCGATGTCGTTCGACGAAAGCATCGCCTATACCGAAAGCCAGATTGCGCTATTGGCGATGACGGAAGACGCCAAGGAAGGGCTGAGGGCTTTCAGCGAGAAGCGAAAGCCTGCGTGGCCCGGCAAATAGCTCGATTGTAAGTCCGCGAAGGCAAGCTGACGCCTTCGAGCACGCAAGGAATGGAGGCTGAGACCGTCAGGGGACTCAAGAGGCCGCAAACCGAAGCGGCCTTATTTCTCTGTCATCAACATTAGACCCCAAGCCATGGTCGCCAATACCGGGATGGCCAAGAGGGACGGCTGGCGGCAAAGGCTCGCCGCCATCGAGCAGGCGGGGCCACCCGACCACCCATTGTCGTGAGCCAGTCCGACGAAAATGATCGAAAGTGTGGCAAGGGCTACAGCGATGACGATCGCGGAAATACCAAGGGTACGCATAGTCGGCACTCGAAAGGGTAGGCACGGGAACAGATTGAAGTGGAACCTGAGCCGAATTTCTGTCGCGATTAGGACGGTTCCATAGCGGCTCACGGACAACACCGGGGCAGCAGCGGACGGCTAAGTGTCGATTCTCATGCAACATTGTCGCAAGTTCCTTGCTCGAAATTAGTCGAATTCCGGACCCGGTTCCGCTCAGAATATGGGAAATAATACCTCGCTATTCCAACGACATCGTGCTTTGAAATCTCATTCCCCGAGGGGGCTCCCTCGGGTAACAGCCAAAGTCCTCGAACATCAACAAATGCATCAGCGATCTTCACCAATCCTTTCCTGCTTTTCTTAGGCGATGAAATGAAAAGACCAGCGATTTTCTTTGATCGAGATGGGGTGCTCAATGAGGACCACGGCTATGTTTTCGAGATTAGTCGGCTGAAATGGATTGAGGGAGCGCGCGAAGCGGTCAAACTTGCCAATGGTGCTGGATATTTTGTGTTCGTGATTACTAACCAGTCGGGAGTAGCTAGAGGTCTTTACGAGGAAACTCACGTAGAAGCGTTGCATAAGTGGATGGAAAATGACCTGGCCAAGATCGGTGCGCACATAGATGCATTCGAGTACTGCCCTTACCATCCCGAGGCAGCGATAGAGCGATACCGTCGAGTAAGTCCGCGACGCAAGCCTGCACCAGGGATGATCAAGGATCTCGTGGAGCGCTTTCCGGTGGACGTCAGTCGCAGCATTCTGATAGGCGACAAGCCCACCGATCTAGAAGCAGCGCAGGCTGCTGGCATAAAAGGGTATTTGTTTCCGGGGCACAACTTAGCGCAGTTTTTGAAATCGATATTGGCGCTAAACAGGGGTCTGCATTCGTTGTAGCATCAGATGTGTCGATCGAGGCCGGCGCGGAGGACACTCCGCGCTCGCTCGCTAAGCCGAATCCCCATGACCGGTGCGGATGGTCTTTCGCGATCGAAATCCGCAACGGTGCGGCGGAAGCCGATGTCGTTTCGATTGCGGTGAGCTAGCGTTCTCGCAACGCGCGAGGCGTCAGCTAAATGAGATCAATTGACGACGCCCGACCGTTACCCCGCATTTGCCTTCAGTCCGACGGCCTCGATGCCGGCGATCGCGCAAGTCTCGTCATTATCGGACGTGTCGCCACTGACGCCGATTGCGCCGAGCAACGTCGCGCCGTCCATGATCAGCACGCCGCCCGGCACCGGCACTAGGCGCCCCTGTGCCAGCGCATTCACCGCGCCGACGAAATAAGCTTGCTCCTGGGCCCGCTGGAACAATGCGCGCGATCCCATGCCCATTGCGAGCGCGCCATAGGCCTTGCCGTGCGCAATCTCGGCCCGCATCAGGCTGGTGCCGTCCTGCGCCGCCGTGACCTTCACGCAGCCGCGGGCGTCCAGAATGGTGATGACCAGCGGCTTCAGCTTCTTCTCGACGCCTTTGGCAAGCGCGGCATCGAGAATCTTGCGGGCGACGTCGAGAGTGAGCTCAGCCATAAATGAATTCCTTTGCGATTAGGCAGGATTAGCGGTTGGATTGCGCGCTGTCGAGGCTCATCGCGAGCACCCGGGCGACATGCAGTGATGCACGGTTGGTGCCATCCTTGATCTGATGGCGGCATGAGGTGCCGTCGGCAACGATCAGCGTGGCGGTATCGGCGCGGCGCACCGCCGGTAGCAGCGACAGCTCAGCCATCTCCATCGAAGCCTGATAGGTGTCGGCGCCGTAGCCGAAGGCGCCAGCCATGCCGCAGCAACTGGACTCGATAGTTTCGACGCCGAGGTCGGGAATGAGACGCAGCACCTTCTCGACCGGCTTGAACGCGCCGAATGATTTTTGGTGACAGTGGCCATGCACCAACGCTTTCGCCGGCATGGCGCCAAGCGGCAGCTTGAGCCGGCCGGCCTCTGCCTCACGAACCAGGAATTCCTCGAACAGCAATGCATGCGCGCTGACGCTCTTGGCGTCATCGTCCGAGCGCAGCGACAGCAGTTCGTCGCGCAGCGTCAGGAGACAGCTTGGCTCCAGCCCGACGATCGGCACGCCGCGCGCGGCGAACGGCGCATAGGTGGCGACCAGCCGGTTCAACTCGCTGCGCGCCTGATCGACCAGACCCGCCGAAAGGAAGGTCCGCCCGCAGCACAGCGGCCGGGCGCGATCCGTCGGTCTCGGCAAGTGGACACGGTATCCGGCTTCGACCAGAACGCGTAGCGCAGCGTCGAGATTCTCCCGCTCGTAAACACGATTAAACGTGTCGGCGAACAGCACGATCTCGCGGCCATCTGCCGGACCGAAGATCTCGGTTTCCGGCCTGAACACGTCGCGGCGGAACGCGGGCAGGGCGCGCTTCGCGCTGATGCCGGCAAATTTTTCGAACAATTTGCGCAATATCGGACTGCTGTTGCGCCAGTTGGCGACCGACGCGAAGCGGGACGCTAGGTCCGCGTAGCGCGGCAGATAGCCGACCAGCCGGTCGCGCAACGAAAGACCATGTTTTGCCGCGCGTGCAGCCAGCACCTCGATCTTCATCTTGGCCATGTCGACGCCGGTCGGGCATTCATGGCGGCAGGCCTTGCAGGACACGCAGAGCTTGAGTGTCTCCATCATCTCGTCGGAGGCCAGCGCGTCAGGGCCCAACTGTCCCGAGATCGCCAGTCGCAGCGTATTGGCGCGGCCTCGCGTAACGTCCTTCTCGTTGCGGGTCGCGCGGTAGGACGGACACATCACGCCGCCCTCGAGCTTCCGGCAGGCGCCGTTGTTGTTGCACATCTCGACCGCGCCCTGAAAGCCGCCGCCGGCGCCCGGATAAGCCGACCAGTCGAGCACGGTCTTGAGCTCAGCCACACGATAATCCGGCCGATAGCGGAACAGCGAGCGGTCGTCCATTTTTGGCGGATCGACGATCTTGCCGGGGTTGAGCAAATTGTTCGGATCGAAGCGCTGCTTGACCTCCCTGAAATCGGCAACAATGCGCGAGCCGAACATCGCTTCGTGGAATTCGGAGCGAACCAGTCCGTCGCCATGCTCGCCGGAGTGCGAGCCCTTGTACTCGCGCACCATCTCGAATGTTTCTTCGGCGATGGCGCGCATCGCCTTGACGTCCTTCTCAAGCTTCAAATTGAGGACGGGCCGCACATGCAGACAACCTTCGGAGGCATGCGCATACATGGTGCCGCGGGTGCCGTGCTTGGCGAAGATGGCGTTGAGCCGCTCGGTGTAGTCGGCGAGGTGCGGCAGTGGCACGGCGCAATCCTCGACGAAGGAGACCGGCTTGCCCTCCTGCTTCATCGACATCATCACGTTAAGGCCGGCGGCGCGGAAATCGGCGATGCCGGTCTGCAAGCCTGGCTCCGTGATCTCGACCACGCCGCCCCATTTGCGTTGTGGCCTGTCCCAGCCGAAGCCGAGATCGGCCATCAGTTCGCCGAGTTGCTTCAGCCGATGCAAATTCTCGGCCTGATCTTCCTCGGCGAATTCGACAACCAGCACCGCATCGGGATCGCCGCGCACGGCCGTGGCAATGATCGGCTGGAACATCGCGATCTCGCGGCCGAGCGCAATCATGGTGCGATCAACCAGTTCCACCGCAATCGGCCGCAGCTTCACCAGATGCTGGGCGGCATCCATCGCCTCATAGAAGCTGCCGAAATGGCAGACGCCGAGCACCTTGTTGCGGATCACAGGCCATAGCTTGAGCTCAACCTGCGTGGTGAAGGCAAGCGTGCCTTCGGAGCCGACCAACAGGTGCGCCATGTTGTTGCGCGCGTTGCGCGGCACCAGCGCATCGAGGTTGTAGCCGCCGACGCGGCGCTGCACCTTTGGAAATCGCTCGGATATCTCGGCGGCCTCGCGCTCGCCGAGATCGAGCATGTCGCGGAACAGCGCAAGCCCGCTCTGGGGCGAATTCACCCGCGCCAGATCCCGCGGCACCTCGCCGAAATGCAAAAGCGTGCCGTCGGCCAGCGCCGCATCCATCGACAGCGTGTTGTCGCGCATGGTGCCGTAGCGCAGCGAACGGCCGCCGCAGGAATTGTTGCCGGCCATACCGCCGATGGTGGCGCGGGAGGCGGTCGAGACGTCGACCGGAAACCAGAGCCCGTGCTTTTTGAGCCGGCGGTTGAGATCATCGAGCACGATGCCGGGCTCGACCACGCAGGTGCGGTTTTCTACATCGAGCGACAGGATGCGGTTCAGGTGTTTGGAGAAGTCGACGACGATCCCGTCGTTGACCGTCTGGCCGCACTGCGACGTCCCGCCGCCACGCGGGGTGACGATCCGGCCCTCATCCTTCGCGATGGCAAGTGCCCGCATCGCCTCGTCCATGGTCCGGGGCACCACCACGCCGAGCGGCAGGATTTGATAGAAGGAGGCGTCCGTTGCGTAGCGGCCGCGGTTGAAGGCGTCGAACAGGACATCGCCCGCCATGTTTGACCGCAAACGTCGCTCGAGCGTTGAGGCGTTCTTCATCCCAAATCCAAAGTGATCCAAGAGGGGGCTACCCCTTCGACACGGTTATGCACTTTTTTATCGAATGAACTAGCTTATGAATTCATAATCGGCAAGATTAGCCCTCCGCAACCGTGGCTGCGGTGGCGTCCCGTGCTTCAGCCAAGTGCTCGATAGCGGCGGTCCGCTTGTTACGCAAATGCTCGAACAGGATGTCGCTCAGCTCGCTTCCGGCGCGGCGACGCAACGCATCCAGGATCGCTTCGTGCTCGCGCATGGCCTCCGCCCAGCGCTGCCGCTTGCGGGCGAAGTTGGCGGAGTAGCGGACACGGCGAATCCGGCCGGCGAAGTTGGCGTAGGCCGTGCGCAGGGTCTCGTTGCGCGCAGCGGCGACAATGCTCTCGTGGATGCGCTGGTTGATCTGAAAATAGCCGTGCATGTCGCGGTGCAGGTAATGGCCGTACATTTTGTAGTGCAGCCGCTCGATTTCCGCGATTTCCTCGTCGGTGATGGCTTCGCAGGCTAGGCGCCCGGCCAGGCTTTCCAGGCCGGCCATCACGTCGAAAAGCTCCTCCAGGTCGCGCTGGCTGAGCTGACGTATCCGCGCGCCGCGGTTGGGCAGGAGCTCGATCAGGCCCTCTGCGGCCAGAACTTTCAGCGCCTCGCGCAGCGGCGTTCTTGAAATGCCGAGCATTTCACAGAGCTGCCGCTCCGGAACCCGCGCGCCTTCCGGAATGTTGCCCTCAACGACATGGTCGCGAAGGCGCAGCAAAATTTCCCCGTGCAGTGATGGTTCCTGCCGGTCGGCGCCGCTGCTGGACGCGGATTGGGCGATCGGCGCCCCATCTTCGGGAATCATTGATTTCATTTGCATAACCGTAGTTTGCCAAATCTGCGGCGTCGACGTTTCAGATCGAATGCCAAATTAGCATTGAAAAGATAAAAGATGAATGCAAAATGAGGCCGGCACTATCAAGAGGCGGGGCCTAGTGGGAGGTTTTCATGCAGCAAGGACGTCATTTTCTGCAGATTCCAGGGCCCAGTCCGGTCCCGGACCGCGTTCTTCGCGCGATGGACATGCCCGTGATCGACCACCGCAGCGCCCAGTTCGCCGAACTCGGGCGGGCCGTGCTCGGCGGCAGCCAGAAGATTTTCCAGACCTCGGGACCAGTGGTGATCTTCCCGTCGTCGGGGACAGGGGCCTGGGAAGCCGCCATCGTCAACACGTTGTCGCCTGGCGACAAGGTTCTGATGGTGGAGACCGGCCATTTCGCGACCCTGTGGCGCCAGATGGCGGGACGCTGGGGAATTGACGTCGACTTCTTGCCCGGCGACTGGCGTCGTGGCGCTGATCCGGCGGTCATCGAAGAAAGGTTGGCGCGCGACACATCGCATGCACTCAAGGCCGTGATGGTCGTCCACAACGAAACGTCGACGGGTTCGACCAGCCGGATCGGCGAAATCCGCGCCGCGATGGACCGGGTCGGTCATCCGGCCTTGCTGATGGTCGACACCATCTCCTCGCTGGGATCGGTCGAGTACCGGCACGACGAATGGAAGGTCGACGTCAGCGTGAGCTGCTCGCAGAAAGGGTTCATGTTGCCGCCTGGTTTGGGCTTCAACGCAATCTCGGACAAGGCCCGCGCTGCAGCCAAGACCAACAAAATGCCGCGGTCGTATTGGGATTGGGAGGAAATGCTGAAGCCGAATGCGAATGGCTTCTTTCCCTATACCCCGGCGACCAACCTGCTCTACGGCCTGCGCGAGGCCGTTGCGATGTTGCTTGAGGAGGGGCTCGACAAGGTCTTCGCGCGCCATCAGCGGCTCGCCGCTGCTACGCGTGCCGCCGTCAATCACTGGGGACTGGAGGTGCTGTGCCAGGAGCCAAGGGACTTTTCCCCAGTGCTCACCGCCGTGCTGATGCCGCCGGGGCATGACGCGGACCAGTTCCGCAAGGTGGTGCTCGACAACTTCAACATGTCGCTCGGCTCCGGACTGTCGAAGGTGGCTGGCAAGGTATTCCGCATTGGTCATCTCGGCGAATGCAACGAGCTGACCTTGCTCGCTGCGCTGACGGGCGTGGAGATGGGATTGTCGGTCGCGGGCATTCCGTACCGGGCCGGCGGGGTCGATGCCGCGATGAAGTATCTGGAGCAGCGTCCCCAAGGCAATTCCCCGGCGCATCTCAAGGTCGTCGGCAGCTAGCCAGCGCCTCGCGCCTGCCGGCGACGCCGCTCCAGCCCTGCTCCTTGCGCATTGACGTGCTGCGTCCGGCGGGCGACAAGCCCGCCGAATGGTGATATTCGAGCGGCTCGAAACGCCAAGGCAATACCGGGAAGGACGCCCATGACTGTGCATACTGGAAGGCATTTTCTGCAGATTCCGGGACCGACCAACGTGCCGGACCGGGTGCTGCGCGCCATGGACATGCCGACCATGGACCACCGGGGTCCCGAGTTCGCCGAGGTTGGTCATGCCGTGCTGGCGGCCATGCAGCGGGTGTTCCGCACCAAACAGCCGGTTATCATCTATCCGTCGTCCGGCACGGGCGCATGGGAGGCGGCACTCGTCAATACGCTGCAGCCGGGCGACAAAGTGCTGATGGCGGAGACTGGGCAGTTTGCCGTGTTGTGGCGCGGCATCGCTGACAAATTCAAGCTCGACGTGGATTTCATTCCCGGTGACTGGCGTCATGGCGCAGACCTCGAGCAGATCGAGGCGCGGCTGTCGGCCGACAAGGCGCACAAGATCAAGGCCGTATGCGTGGTCCACAACGAGACTTCGACCGGCTGCGTCACCCATCCACAGGACGTCCGCAAGGCTCTCGACCGCGTCAACCATCCCGCGCTCTTGATGGTCGACACCATCTCTGGTCTGGGATCGCTGGAATATGAGCACGACGCCTGGGGCATCGACGTCTCGGTCGCTGGGTCGCAGAAAGGCCTGATGCTGCCGCCGGGTCTCGGCTTCAACGCCATCTCGGAAAAGGCGCTCGCGGTGGCGAAGGCCAATCCCGCGATGCGCTCTTATTGGGACTGGCAGGAAGTCATCGCGATCAACAAGGCGGGCACCTGGCCCTACACGCCGGCAACGAACCTGCTGTTCGGGCTGCGCGAAGCGGTCAAGATGCTCGAGGAGGAGGGCCTCGAGAATGTCTTCGCCCGCCACAAGCGCCACAGCGCCGCGACGCGCGCGGCCATCAAGGTGTGGGGGCTGGAAACGCAATGTCAGGAGCAGGGCGCGCATTCGCCCGCGCTGACCGGCGTCGTCATGCCGGAAGGCCATAACGCCGACAACTTCCGCAAGGTCGTGCTGGAAAACTTCGACATGTCGCTCGGCACCGGCCTGAACAAGATCAAGGGCAAGGTGTTCCGGATCGGCCATATCGGACACTTCAACGACCTGATGCTGATGGGCACGCTGACGGGTGTCGAGATGGGTCTCGATCTCGCCAAGGTGCCGCATCGCGGCGGTGGCGTGCTGGCGGCGATGGAAGTGCTCAAGGGACGCGACGTCGTGGCGATGCCGAAGGCCGCCGTTGCCTGAGCCTGTTTGACCGAAACAAAAATAGAGAGAGCTGCTATGAACGCTCCGGTAGCTTCGACCGAAGACCTGATCTATTCCGTCGAGGACGGCATCGCCCGGCTGACGTTCAACCGTCCGCAGGCGCGCAACGCGCTGACCTTTGCCATGTACGAGCAGATGGCGGCGATCTGCGAGACCATCAACAACGATCGCTCGATCAAGGCGATGATCTTGACCGGCGCCGGCGACAAGGCGTTCGCATCGGGCACCGACATTTCGCAGTTCCGCGCCTTCAAGACCGCACAGGACGCGCTCGACTATGAGGCGCGGATCGACCGCGTGCTCGGTGCGCTGGAGGCCTGCCGGGTGCCGACGATCGCGGCGATTGCCGGCGCCTGCACTGGCGGCGGGGCCGGGATTGCGGCGTGCTGCGACATCCGCATCGGTACCGCGACAACGCGGATCGGCTTTCCGATCGCGCGTACACTCGGCAATTGCCTGTCGATGTCCAATATCTCCAGGCTGGTTTCGCTGGTCGGCCCCGCGCGGACCAAGGACCTGATCTTCAAGGCGCGGCTGGTCGAGGCGCCGGAAGCGTTGGCGCTCGGGCTGCTCAATGAGGTGGTGCCCGATGTCGCAACGTTGCAGCGCCGCGCCGACGAGACTGCGAAACTCGTTGCGAGCCATGCGCCGATCACGCTCGAAGTCACCAAGGAAGCGGTGCGCCGCATCCGGCGGACATTGACGCGTGACGAGGGCGAGGACCTGATCCTGCGCGCCTATATGAGCGAAGACTTCCGCGAGGGAATGGACGCATTCCTCAACAAGCGCTCGCCGAACTGGAAGGGCAAATAGGGTACCAAGCGTTCAGAACCGCGCACTATGGTTTGGCGGCCTTTTTGGCCAGTTCCATACCGAGGTCGAGCGCCGCGATACCTATTCTGTCTGAGGGCGTGGTGAGGCAACGTTGATCCATCCACGCGATGATCGCATCGAAGTCGCCGCCACCCACCATGTCCCGCTCGCCGCTGATGTTCAGGCCGCTGATAAATCCAACCAGCCAGGATTCAAAGCTTCCTTTGACGACCGCATTCTTCTTGCGGTTGGTCCAAGCCGTGCAGGTTTGAGAGCCCGCACCAATTATTGAGGAGCCGGCGTCCGCGGTGGTGGCAAGACAAGCCAGGAGAAAACCAATCGCGAACGCTTTCATGCTTTTTCGCCGACCATTATTCGTCGGATCGTAGCGCAACCGGGCGCTACTTCTTGAGACAAAGACCAACGGCCGGACCGGTACCGCACTTGGCGCCATCGGGGGCACCGCCTGACGGACAGAACACCGACACCAGGTTTTCATTTGCATCGCAGCCGACCTCGCCGCTGGCCTGAACCGACCTGATGGAAGCGCCAGCCGGTCCGGGATCGCCTTTCGGACCGGGTACACCCTGCGGTCCCTGTGGCCCTTGGGGACCCTGTTGCCCTTGAGGGCCGGGCACGCCTTGCAAGCCCTGTACGCCCTGTGGCCCGGCCGGTCCTTGTGGGCCGGTATCTCCTTTCGGTCCTGGATCCCGTCCGCACCCCGCGAGGGTCAGCGCCGCACCCATGAGGGCGGTCATCAAAATCCTTCTCATTCGGTCTCTCCTCCTCCTGATTGTCCTTGTAACGTGCATTAGATGGGCCCACGCGCAGCCGTGCAACGGAAAAGCCGCGGGCTTGAATCGGCTGCTGCGAGCTACGAGCCTGCTGCTGGAGGGGTTTGCGCCTCATGCAAAAGTCATAGGCGGCACATTGCGGTGCAGCTTGAACTCTCGTCGGTTCGCCCGCACAATGGCGTGGCGGGCAATGATAATTTTTCTAAATACAACAATGACATAGGGAAGAAACTCGTGGGACAGATCCTCAAAGCCGCGGCCGCCTTGACGGCCCTGATCGCAACCACCCCTGCGTTTGCCGCTTGGGAGCCGACCAAGCCGGTGGAAATCGTGGTCGCGGCCGGCGCCGGCGGTGCCTCCGACCAGATGGCGCGGATGATGCAGGCGGCGATCCAAAAGAACAATTTGATGAAGCAGCCGATGGTTGTGTCGCTCAAGGGCGGGGCGTCCGGCGCCGAGGCGCTGATGTACATGAAATCCAGCGACGGCGATCCCAACAAGGTGCTGGTCGCCTATTCCCTGATCTACATGCTGCCGCTGTCGGCCAAGATCCCGTTCAACTGGCGTGACCTGACGCCGGTGTCGGTGGTCGCGCTCGACCAGTTCGTGCTGTGGGACAATGCCGAGGGTCCGAAGACGGTGAAGGATTTCATCGCCGCCGCCAAGGCGGCGAACTCGCCGTTCAAGATGGGCGGCACCGGCTCCAAGCGCGAGGACCATGTGTTGACGGTTTTCATGGAGCAGAAGACCGGCGCAAAATTCTCCTATCTGCCCTACAAGTCCGGTGGCGAGGCGGCGACGCAGCTTGTCGGCAAGCACACCGAAGCCAATGTCAATAACCCGTCTGAAAACCTCGAAGTCTGGCGCGCCGGACAGGTCCGCGCGCTGTGCGTGTTCGACAAGGAGCGCATTTCCTACAAAACCAAGGTCACGGAGACGCAGTCCTGGAACGACGTCCCGACCTGCAAGGAGGAAGGGCTCGACGTGCAGTACCTGATGCTGCGCGCGATGTTCCTGCCCGGCAAGGTGACGCCGGAGCAGCAGGCGTTCTATGTCGACCTGTTCCAGAAGGTGACGCAGACGCCGGAATACAAGGACTATATGGAGAAGCAGGCGCTCAAGCCGATCTTCCTCACCGGCAAGGACATGCTGAAATTCCTCGAAGAGGACGACAAGCTGAATGCCTCGCTCATGAAGGAAGCGGGCTTCGTCGCGAAGTAACGCGCTTACTCCTCCGCGTGGCCGTATCCGGCCATGCGGAGGCGGACTTTCTCGATTTCCGCACTTGACAGCAATGGCGGCGTGCCGATCTGCAGGCAGCCGTGATATTGCCGCGCCAGCGTTTCGACCTCGACTGCAAGCCACATCGCCTTTGCCAGTGACGGCCCGATCGCGATCATGCCGTGATGTTCGAGCAGGCAGGCCAGCCGTCCCTCCAGCGCGCGGACGGCGTGTTCGGAGAGCTCCTGGGTGCCGAAGGTCGCATAGGGCGCGCAGCGGATGGTGTCGCCACCGGCGACGGCCACCATGTAGTGCACCGGCGGAATCTCCATGCCCATGATCGCCAGCATGGTCGAGTAGGGCGGATGGGCATGGACGATCGCCTGCACCTCCGGGCGGGCCTTGAGGATGTCGCGGTGAAACCGCCACTCGCTCGATGGCCGCTGGGCGGGATCGTGGTTGCCGTCGAGGTGCATGTAGACGATCTGCTCGGGCTTCATTGCCTCGTAGGGCGTGCTGGTCGGGGTGATCAGCATGCCATCGCCGTGGCGCAGGCTGATATTGCCCGACGTCCCCTGATTGATGCCGAGTGCAGTCATGCGCAGGCAGGCATCGATGATGGATTGACGTTTTTCCCGGTCGTTCCTGGTCGGCATTTTGTGGCCTCTTGCAACCGTGCGACAATGCTTGATTATTGCGGCGCAGTATAGTCGAACATCTTCCGTGTAATCGTAAGTGGGAGAAGTCATGACGCGTGCCGTGCTTGGCATCATCGGCGGATCCGGCATCTACGACCTGCCGGGGTTGGAGGATGTCCGCGAGGAAACCATCAACAGCCCGTGGGGCGAGCCGTCCGCGCCGCTGATGCGCGGCATCATCGCCGGGCTGCCGGTCGCGTTCCTGCCGCGCCATGGCAAGGGGCATGTGCTCTCGCCCTCCGACATCAACTACCGCGCCAATATCGACGTGCTGAAACGGGCAGGGGTTACCGACCTGGTTTCGCTGTCGGCCTGCGGCTCCTTCAAGGAGGAACTGCCGCCCGGCACGTTTGTGCTGGTCGATCAGTTCGTCGACCGCACCTATCGCCGTGAGAGCTCGTTCTTCGGCAAGGGTTGCGTCGCCCATGTCTCGATGGCCCATCCGGTTTCGCCGCGGCTGCATGTGCATCTGGCGGCGGCGGCCGAGGCTGAGGGGATCGCGGCGGTGCGGGGCGGCACCTATGTCTGCATGGAAGGGCCGCAGTTCTCCAGCCTCGCGGAGAGCCAGACTTACAAGGCGCAGGGTCATTCGGTGATTGGCATGACCAACATGCCCGAGGCAAAACTCGCCCGCGAGGCCGAGATCTGTTACGCCAGCGTGGCGATGGTCACCGATTACGATTGCTGGCATCCTCATCATGAGGCGGTCACCGTGCAAGATATCATTCGCGTGCTGAACTCGAATGCCGGCAAGGCCAAGGCGCTGGTCGCGCGTCTCGCCCGGGATTTCCCGCGTGAGCATGAGCCGTGCCCGATCGGCTCGGACAAGGCGCTGGACACCGCCCTGATCACGGCGCCGGAAGCGCGCGATGCAGAATTGCTCGCCAAGCTCGATGCCGTGGCCGGAAGGGTGCTACGGTCGTGAGGATGTCTTCCAGCGAGCGCACGACGCGAAGGGCGTAGGACATGAAGGTCGATGGCCGGCATTTTCGCAGCATCTGGCTTGAGGACGACGGCTGCACGGTCGGTGCGATCGACCAGCGGCGATTGCCGCATGAATTTGTGGTGGCGCGTATCGCGAGCGCCGCCGATGCGACCGAGGCCATCCGCTCCATGCTGGTGCGTGGCGCGCCGCTGATCGGCGCGACTGCGGCTTACGGCATGGCGCTCGCCATGCGCACGGACGCTTCCGATGCGGCGCTCGATCGCGCCTATGCCACGCTGCTGGCGGCACGGCCGACGGCGATCAACCTGAAATGGGCGCTCGAGGAGATGGCGCGCTTGCTTCGGCCGCTGCCAGCGTCGAAACGCGTCGCGGCAGCCTACCAGCGCGCCGCCGAAATTGCCGATGAGGACGTCGCGATCAACCAGGGGATCGGCCGGCATGGTCTGGCGTTGATCGAACAGATCGCGGCAACGAAGCAGCCGGGCGAGCCGATCAATATTCTGACCCATTGCAATGCCGGCTGGCTCGCGACGGTGGACTGGGGCACGGCCACGGCGCCGATCTACCTCGCCCATGATAGCGGCCTGAAGGTCCATGTCTGGGTTGACGAGACCCGGCCGCGCAATCAGGGCGCTTCGCTGACTGCCTGGGAACTTGGGCACCACGGCGTGCCGCACACGGTGATCCCCGACAACACCGGCGGCCATCTGATGCAGCACCACATGGTCGACCTCGCGATCGTTGGCACCGACCGGGTGACGGCCAGTGGCGATGTCTGCAACAAGATCGGCACCTATCTGAAGGCGCTCGCCGCCCATGACAACGGCGTGCCGTTCTATGTTGCACTGCCGTCGCCCACCATCGATTTCAGCATCGACGACGGCATCAGGCAGATTCCGATTGAACAGCGCAACACCGAGGAGGTGGCGACCATGACCGGCCGCACCACTGACGGGCGCGTCGAGACCGTGCGCGTGGTTCCCGACGGCTCGCCGGTTGCCAATTACGCCTTCGACGTCACGCCGGCGCGGTTGGTGACGGGCTTGATCACCGAACGCGGCCTGCTGCGGCCCGATCGTGCTGCACTTGCGAGCGCATTCCCGGAGCGCAGCGCCGGACATTGACGCCGGCGACATCGGCACGTATCCCCGTTTAGGACTGTCGTACCGGGGGGCACCGTCTCCATGTCCAATACCGACATCGAAATCGTCGTCGAGGATCCGACCGCGCCGGAGGCGGACTCGCCTCAGAGGGCGAGCGTTCGGGTGGTCGACGTGGCCGTCTGCCTTCTGCTTCTCGCGCTTGCGCTGACGCTCGGGTACGACAACTGGCGGACGGGCGCGGGCTGGGAATCCACCGGTCCGCAGCCCGGCTATTTTCCGTTCTATCTGTCGATTATCCTCGGTGGCGCCAGTCTCTACGGCCTGGTTGCGGCGTTCCTGTCGCGCCGGGAAGCCTCCGAATCCTTCGTGACGCAAGCGCAGCTTCGCCGCGTGATGGCGGTGTTCGTGCCGACGGTTCTGTTCTGCCTCGCCACGCAATTCCTCGGGCTCTATGTCGCAAGCTTCCTTTTGATCTCCTGCTTCATGCGTCTGGTCGGCAAGATCGCGTTGTGGAAGTCGCTGCTCACCGCCGTCGTGTTCACCGCTGCGATGTTCGTGACCTTCGACGTCGCCTTCGACGTCATCATGCCAAAGGGCCCGCTCGAAGCGGCGCTCGGCCGCTAACCGGTCGGTGGGACACAAGCCATGGAAGCCCCGTAAATGGAAGCCTTGGGCCTCTTGATGCACGGC
Source organism: Bradyrhizobium sp. AZCC 1578 (assembly GCF_036924675.1). Lineage (NCBI taxonomy): Bacteria > Pseudomonadati > Pseudomonadota > Alphaproteobacteria > Hyphomicrobiales > Nitrobacteraceae > Bradyrhizobium > Bradyrhizobium sp. AZCC 1578. The sequence goes on along the minus strand of NZ_JAZHRZ010000001.1, from coordinate 1,552,163 downwards.
TTCGCCGTGCTGCTGACCTGGAAGACGCTGCTCCTGATGATGACCGGGCTGGTGCTCGGCATTTTCGTCGGCGTGCTGCCCGGCCTCGGCGGTCCGAACGGCGTCGCGATCCTGCTGCCCCTGACGTTCACGATGGACCCGACCTCGGCGATCGTGATGCTGTCCTGCATCTACTGGGGTGCGCTGTTCGGCGGCGCCATCACCTCGATCCTGTTCAACATTCCGGGCGAAGCCTGGTCGGTCGCGACCACCTTCGACGGTTACCCGATGGCGCAGCAGGGCAGGGCGGCGGAAGCGCTGACCGCGGCCTTCACTTCGTCGTTCATCGGCTCGCTGGTCGCGGTGATGCTGATTACGTTCCTGGCGCCGATGATCTCCTCGTTCGCGCTGAGATTCGGACCGCCCGAATTCTTCGCGGTGTATCTGCTCACCTTCTGCTCCTTTGTCGGGCTCGGCCGCGAGGCCAAGCACAAGACCGTCATTTCGATGTCGCTCGGTCTCTTGCTCGCGGGCATCGGCATGGACACCGTGTCCGGCCAGTTGCGCATGACCTTCGATTCGGCGGAGCTGTTACGCGGCGTCAACTTCCTGGTCGCGGTGATCGGCCTGTTCGGCATCAGCGAGATCCTGCTCACGATGGAGGAGCGGCTGGCGCTGCGCGGCCACGCCGCCGGCATCTCCTTGCGCGTGGTGCTGTCGGTGTGGAAGGACCTGCCGAAATACTGGGTGACGCTGTTCCGCTCGTCCTTCATCGGCTGCTGGCTCGGCATTACGCCGGGCGGCGCGATTGCGGCGTCCTTCATGGGGTACAACCTCGCCAAGCGCTTCTCCAAGGACCGGGACAGCTTTGGCAAGGGCCGCATCGAGGGCGTGTTCGCGCCGGAGACCGCGGCGCACGCCTCCGGTACAGCGGCGCTGCTGCCGATGCTCGCGCTCGGCATCCCGGGCTCGGGCACCGCGGCGATCCTGCTCGGCGGCTTGATGGTGTGGGGGCTCAATCCCGGGCCGCTGCTGTTCGTCGAGCACAAGGATTTCGTCTGGGGCCTGATTGCGTCGATGTATCTCGGCAACGTCGTCGGCCTCGTGCTGGTGCTGACGACGGTGCCGATCTTCGCATCCGTCCTGCGCGTGCCGTTCGCCGCCGTAGCACCGATGATCGTGGTGTCCTGCGCGATCGGTGCCTACGCGATCCAGAACGCGATCTTCGACATCTGGCTGATGCTGGGCTTCGGCGTCGTCGGCTACGTCTTCAAGAAGATCGGCATTCCGCTCGCGCCGTTCACGCTGGCGCTGGTGCTCGGCAACCGCGCCGAGGATGCGTTTCGCCTGTCGATGATCGGCGCCGGCGGCGATTTGAAGGTGTTCTGGTCGAATGGCCTGGTCGGCTCGATCACGACACTGGCGATCGTGTTGCTGTTCTGGCCCGTCATCGACAAGGCGTTCGGCAGCGTCACGCGCATGTTGCGGCCGGCGAAGGCGTAGCATATTTTTGATTCCTGGGCTTGACACGATTTCGGAAAATCAGAAGTGATTTGCCTGTCGGGTTATCTTGTCGCAAGCCGCTGCATGAATTGCGCTTGCGCGAGCGGCAAATCAGCCCGCAGTTCGTCAGCTCGATTCGTCACTTTTCTTCAACCCGGCAGGAGCCGCTTCGGCAGGCTGAACGCCAGCCGGTAGAGCGGCAGGCTGTCGATTGCACCGTGATCCTCGGCTGGAAGCTTCTTGCGGAGGTGATGAAGGGCGTCGCGGACGGCAGCCTCGTCCAGTCCCTCGATCAGCAGCAGGACGGCGAACGAGCCGTCGTTGCTTCGCATGCCTTTCTCGCGGGTCTTGATCGAGGTCTGCGCGATGTCGGTGAGCAGCACGCGTGCGGCAATGATCCTGTCGAGGCGAGCGAGCTCAGCGACAAGCGTGGCGGCATCCCAGGATGGCGCGGTGTCGAGGCGGAGCGGCGCGACGATGCCGCCCTGGCCCGTGCCGGCAGACGCCGCGACACGGCCGCCGCCGCGCGCGAAATTGCCGAGCCGCGGCATGATGCGTTGCGACCATGGCGTCGGCGCGTTCAGCCGCGCCAGATAGTCCGGACCGCCGACGACGCGCTCGTCCTCGAGTTCGTAGAGGATGAAGTAGCGGTTCACCGATGCGCCCAGCGCGCGGAAGATGCGGCAGGCCAGGAAGCCGTTGATGCCGACGCGCTCGGCGGCGTGTTCGCGGGTGATCCAGTGCGCCCAGTCGGTTTCGTTCTGCGGCGTCAGATCGCTCCAGATCGCGAGATAACCGGATCCCTGCATGTCGGGCTTCCCTTACTTTGGTCCGATGCGCATGGCGGCCGGAAGGGCCGCGGGCAGTTGGCCGGCCCCCTGCAGTGCGGCCTGCATCGCTACGATGTAACCATAGGGGCCGAGGCCCGCGATCACGCCTTTCACGGCTGCCGAAAGCTTGGAGTGGCGGTGCAGCTCGTCGCGGGCATGAATGTTGGAGATGTGCACCTCGTAGATCGGCCCCTCGAAGATCTTCATGGCGTCGAACATCGCAATCGAAGTGAAGGAGTAGGCAGCGGGATTGATGATGAGGGCGTCGGCCGAGGTCCGCGCGGACTGGATCAGGTCGACCAGCTCGCCCTCGTGGTTCGACTGGTGAAACGCCAGTTGCGTGCCGGTGAAGGCGGCGAACTCCTCGCAGGAGGTCTTGATGGCATCGAGCGTGGTCGAGCCGTAGATATGCGGCTCGCGGATGCCGAGCATGTTCAGGTTCGGGCCATTGAGGATCATGATGCGCATGGAATGCCTTTCACGGGATAATGACGGGGCAGTGTAGCCGATCGCGGCAACATGTCAGCCGGCGAACCATTTCGCCGGCACGGTGACGATTGATGGAAACAGCACCATCAGGAGTAGCACGATCAGTTGGGCGATCATGAATGGCCAGATGCCCTTGACGATGTCCTCCATGCTGATGCGCGACACGCCGCAGACGACATTGAGGACGACGCCGACGGGTGGGGTGATCAGGCCGATCGCGTTGTTGATGATGAAGAGCACGCCGAAATAGACCGGGTCGATGCCGGCCTGCTTGACGATCGGCATCAGTATCGGGGTGAGAATCAGGATGCTCGGGGCCATGTCGAGCGCGGTGCCGACGATGACCACCAGCAGCATGATCGCCAGCATCAGCAGCGTCTGGTTACCCATGAAGGGACGGACAAGGTCGACGATCTGGGTGGCGATTTCCGAAACGGTGATAAGCCAGGACGACACCAGCGCCGCCGCGACCAGGAACAAGACGACGCTGGTGCTGAGTGCAGCCGAGACGAAGACTTCGTAGAGTTCGCCGATCTTGAGCTCGCGGTAGATGCAGGTCGCGACAAACAGCGCGTAGACGGCAACGACAACGGCGGCTTCGGTCGGCGTGAACACGCCGAACCGCAGGCCCACGATGATGATCGCGGGCAGCATCAGGGCCCAGAAGCCGTCGACAAAGGCCCAGACGATCTCGCGGAGCGACTTGCGCGGCGGGCTTTCGATATTTTCTCCGCGCGCGACCCACCACCAGGCGAGGCACAATCCGACACCGAGCATGAGGCCGGGGAAGATGCCGGCGAGGAACAGTTTCGATATCGAGACGCCACCGGCCACGCCGAACAGCACGAAGCCGATGCTCGGCGGGATCACAGGCGCAATGATGCCGCCGGCGGCGACGAGGCCCGCCGCATACATCTTGCGGTGACCGGCCGCGACCATCATGGGGACGAGCAGCGCCGCCAGCGCCGCGGCGTCGGCCGCAGCCGAGCCCGACAGCGACGCCAGCACGCAGGAGGCGAGGATGGCGACGTAGCCGAGGCCGCCTTTGACGTGCCCGACCAGCGCGAGCGCGACATTGACGATCCGCCTAGCGAGGCCGCCGCGGTTCATGACCTCGCCGGCGAGCATGAAGAACGGCACGGCCATCAGGGGAAAGCTGTCGGCGCCGTTGATGATGTTCTGGGCAACGATCTGCGAGTCGAAAATGTCGAGCGAATGCATCAGCGCGACGCCGCAGACGATCGGCGCGAAGGCGATGGGCATGCCCAGCGCCATCGCGCCGAGCAAAGAGAACGTGAAGACCGCAAGCGTCATGCCCGGCTCCCCGCCATCGAAGGATGATCAGGTGTGCTCATCGCTTTCCTTCACAGCGATCAGATCTTGTTCCGACGCGGATCCGCTCATCACCCGCACGAGATCGAGCAGCAGGATCACGGCGGCCGACACGCCGAATACGAGCCCGGAAGAATAAAAGAACAGTCCGACCGAAATGCCTGAGGCGGGCGCGCTGTCGCCGAAGGTCAACGCCGCCTGCTTCCAGCTTCCGAGCGTCAGCAGCGCGTCCACGTAGAGCATCAACAGATAGCTCACCACGAAGCAAACGAGCTTGCCGCGCGGCGGGAGCGCACGGACCAGCGTGTCAACGCCAAGATGGGCATGCAGGCGCAGCGCCATGATGGCGCCGAGGAAGGTCAGCCAGACGAGAAGCCAGCGCGACAGTTCCTCTGACGTCGCTATCCCTGAATTGAAGAGATAGCGCAGCACCACGTTGGTGAAGACCAGCACGACCATCGCAGCGAGGCAGATAGCGATCGCGAGCTTGAGCAGCCGGCAGTAAAGGTCGATCAGCCGCTCGATGGTGCCCATGACGGGCCTACTTGGCGCCACGGATGCGCGCGACTTCGCTCGTGAATAGCTTTACGCGGGCGGGATCATATTCGGCCGAGAATTTTTCAACGACGGGTTTGGTGGCGTCCTGCATGCGGGCGTATTCGGCAGGCGCAATCTCGTTGAACTGCATGCCCTTGGCCTTCAGTTCATCCAGCGCTTTCTCCGCGGCGAGCTTGGTCTGATCGCGCTGATATTCGCGCGTCTCGGCAAAGCTGTCGCGCAGCATTTTCTGCTCTTCCGCCGACAGCCCGTCCCAGAACTTCTTGCTGACGATGATGACGTTCTGGGTGAAGGTGTGGTTGGTAGCCGAAACGTATTTCTGCACTTCGTAGAACTTGTTCGACAGGATGACGCTGTAGGGGTTCTCCTGGCCGTCGACCGTCTTGTTTTCCAGCGCGGTGTACAATTCGCCGAACGCCATCGGCACCGGGTTTGCCCTCAGCGCCTTGAAGGTTTCGAGATAGACGGGGTTCGGAATCACGCGCAGCTTGAGCCCTGAGAAATCTTCGACCTTCGCAATCGGGCGGCTGCTGTTGGTGGCGTTGCGGAAGCCGAGCCCCCAGTAGCCCAACCCGATCAGTTCCTTCTCGGGGAGCAACTCCAGCATCGCCTTTCCGAATGCGCCCTGGGCCAGAGCCTCGGCCTGCTCGAACGTGCTGACGGTGAAGGGGAAGTCGAACAGGCCGAGATCCTTGACGACGCCGGCGAGCGAGGTGGTCGACGCCGAGAGAATTTCCTGCGTGCCGCCGCGCACCGCCGACTGTTGCTGCATCTCGTTGCCAAGTTGCGAGGCCGGAAACTCGCGAATCTTCAGCTTGCCGCCGCTTTTCGCGGCCAGCACTTCGGCGAATTTTTTCACGCCAAAGCTGATCGGATGATCGGTGTTGTTGAGATGGCCCCAGCGGATGGTGCGTTCCAGCACCTGGGCGGAAGCCGGTGTCCCCAAGAGCGCGCAAACGCTGACAGCAGCGCACAGCAATCCGATCCGCATGGCGGTTTCTCCCCGTTGGTACGCGATCTTTGAACGTCGCGATGGGGAGTATTCATATGAGAAATACAATGTCAAAGTATAATTTCTAAATTATCATATGAAATGTGATATATAGGATAGAACGCAGCACTTGAGCGGAATCGGCTGACGTGGCACTTGCCGGTTGGCTGCCTGGCGCATGGATTGGCAATGACACTGGTCGAGCGAACGGAAGAGCAGGAAGCGGTCGGGGATGACGGCTATCGCCGCATCCGCACCGACATCGTGTTCGGCCGCCTGCGTCCGGGGCAGAAGCTCAGGTTGGAAGGTCTCAAAGAGGACTACGGCGTCAGCGTCTCTACGCTGCGCGAAATCCTCAACCGGCTCACGGCGGAAGGTTTTGTGCTGGCCGAGGGCAGGCGCGGCTTCGAGGTGGCGTCGATCTCGGCCGAAAACCTCCGCGAGCTCGCGGAGCTTCGGCTGCTGCTAGAGCAGCACGCGATGGGCGTGTCATTCGCCAATGCCGATGTCGAGTGGGAAGGGCGCGTGGTTTCCGCACATCACAAGCTGGCATCAACGGAGCGGTTGATGGAAACCGGCCTGGGCGAGCTCGAGCAGTGGAAGCGTTATGACGGTGAATTTCATCAGGCGCTGATCTCCAATTGCGGCTCGCGCACGCTGATGGAGACGCACGCCTTGGTGTTCGACAAATATTTCCGCTATCAGATGGTGGCGTTCAGTTACCGCGGCAGCGAGCCCGCCGCCCAGCACAAGGCGCTGCTCGATAGCGCGCTGAAGCGCGACGCCGAGACCGCGACTGAGACGCTGCGCGCGCACGTGAACAATTGCGTGGAGCACGCGCTCGCGACGGCAACGCTGAAGTAAAAGTAGGGCGGATTACACCACCTTGCGCTGTCTGAGATCCGCGATCTCGTCCTTGCCGAAGCCGAACTCCGCCAGCACCTCTTCGGTCTGCTCGCCGAATTCCGGCGGGCGCGCGGCCATCCTGCTTGGCGTGCGCGACAGCGTCACCGGCTGGCCGACGAGCTGGATGTGGCGGTTCTCGTCGTTCGGCACGTGTTGCGCGATGCCGAGGTGCTTGACCTGGGCGTCCTCGAACATCTGGTCAATGGAATAGATCGGGCCGCAGGGCACGCCGGCTTCGTTCAATTCCTTGACCCAGGCTTCCGTCGACTTCTTTTCGGTGAGCTTGCCGATCGCTTCGTTCAGCGCGTCGCGGTTCTTGGAGCGCGCGGGCGCGGTGGCGTAATCGGGGTTGGTGATCAGTTCGGGGGCGCCGATCGCCTGCGCACAGCGTTCCCAGATCCGCCCGCCTGTGGTCGCGATGTTGATATAGCCGTCGGAGGTCTTGAAGACGCCGGTCGGGATCGAGGTCGGATGGTTGTTGCCGGCCTGCTTGGCGACTTCCTTCTCCATCAGCCAGCGCGAGGCCTGGAAATCCAGCATGAAGATCTGGGCCTGCAACAGCGAGGTCTGCACCCACTGACCCTCGCCGGAAACATCGCGCTCCAGCAGCGCGGTGAGGATACCGAGGGCGCAGAACAGCCCGGCCGTGAGATCGGCGACGGGGATGCCGACCCGCATCGGGCCCTGGCCCGGCGCGCCGGTGACCGACATCAGCCCGCCCATGCCTTGGGCGATCTGATCGAAACCCGGCCGCTTGTGGTAGGGGCCATCCTGGCCGAAGCCGGAGATGCTGCCATAGACGAGGCGCGGGTTGACCTGGCGCAGGCTCTCATAATCGATGCCGAGTTTTGCCTTCACGTCGGGGCGGAAATTTTCGACCACCACATCGGCCTTGGCGGCGAGGCGCCTGAACACTTCGAGGCCCTTTGGGTCCTTCAGGTTCAGTGTCATGGCCCGCTTGTTGCGGTGTAGATTCTGAAAGTCCGAGCCATGGCGCGGGCCGCCCGGCTGCTCGCCGCCGCTATCTTCCAAGAGCGCGTCGATCTTGATGACGTTGGCGCCCCAGTCCGCCAACTGCCGCACGCAGGTCGGCCCGGACCGGACGCGGGTCAGATCGAGCACGGTGAAGCGGGAAAGGGCCTGCGAAGCGCGTGGGAAAGGCATTGAGAAACCTTGTTTTTTTGGTTTTCGCGTTGGGAGGGAGCAGCCCGATCCGACTTAAACAAATCTCGCGCTGATTTCCAACTGCTTGTTCGGCGCCCGGCGAGGCCAATCGTTGGCAGCAGCAAGGTTCCTTTATTGGATCGGCGGGACGGCTGGCGCGAAGAGCCGGAATCCCACCCCCGGAAGACTACGGGGGCGGGACCGCGGATTCTGCTTTTCGCCGTAATGCAGCGTAAAGCAGGGAGGCGACAAAGCCGGCCAGTAAACAAGCGTTAATGAAGGCGACTCTAGCCTTCCGTGTGCTTTTGCGATTCTCGCGCGAACGACCTGCTGACAGGCCCGATCGATGAAGAAGAATGATCTGCTTTCCGATGAGATCTGGGCCTTCCAGCCGTTCGCGTCCGGGGCCGGCGACCGCGCGCTTCAACCTGACGAGATGCAGGACCAGGAGTTCGGTGACGAAGGCGAGCCTTACCCGCTGGCACTAGATGCCGCCAGCGTGTCCAGCGGCGAGGTGTATGCGGCGAAGCCGGTCGCGTCGATCGCGACGCTCGCCGACTACCTCGTCAATGGCTTTTGGCAATACAACAACAACGTCGCCCATCACTTTGCTTCCAACATCATCACCTACAACATCAACGGCCTGAATTCGGCGGAGCAGTTCCTCGCGCTATCGGCACTGCAGGCGTGGTCCGACGTTGCCAACATCAGCTTCGTCCAAACCTCCGGCTCCGCGAACATCACGTTCACCCACAACGGCACGATGGAGGCCTATAGCAGTGGCCAGTGGTCGGGGAGCGGCGCGATCTCCTACCAGATCATCAACATCAGCACCGACTGGGTCACCACCGACGGCGGCGCCAACGACGGCAAGACTGGCATCGATAGCTACGCCTACCAGACCTACGTCCACGAAATCGGCCATGCGCTCGGGCTTGGCCACCAGGGGCCGTACAACGGCAGCGCGTCGTATTCGACCAATGCGATCTATGCCAACGACACCTGGCAATATTCGATCATGTCGTATTTCGGCGAGCACAATTATTCCGGGAGCTCGTACCGCTACGTGGTCACGCCGCAGATGGCGGACATCTACGCCATGGCTTCGATCTACGGGGCGGCGACCTCGACCAGAACCGGCGACACCTTCTATGGCTTCAGCAGCAATGCGGGCGCGGTATTCAGTTTCGGCAACTACGCTTCGGCGCCGGCACTGACGATCTACGACAGCGGCGGCAACGACACGCTCGATTGCTCCGGCTATTCGTCGGCCCAGACCATCGACCTGCACTCCGGCGCCTTCTCCTCGGTTGGCGGCCTCGTCAACAACATCGGCATCGCGCTCAGCGCGATCATCGAGAAGGCCATCGGCGGCAGCGGCAATGACACGCTGATCGCAAGCGGCTTCGGCTGCACGCTATCCGGTGGCGGTGGCGGCGATACGCTGATTGGTGGAGCTGGGATCGACAAGCTGATCGGCGGCGCCGGCATCGACAATCTGACAGGGGGCAGCAGCGGCGATACGTTCGTGTTTGCGTTTGGCGAAAGCTCGGCTGCCAGCGGGCAGCATGACCGCATTACGGATTTCGTCTCTGGCCTGGATCACATCGATCTCAGCGGGATCGATGCGATAAGCAGCACGGGCGGATATGACCTCTTCCGATTTATCGCGACCGGCGCCTTCGACGGCGCCGCCGGAGAACTCAATTACTTCTATAACAGCTCGCTCGGGGTCACCACGCTGCAGGGCGACACCAACGGAGATCGTGTCGCCGACTTTGCCATCGACCTTTCGGGCAACGTCCTTATAAGCGCCGCCAGTTTGAATGGAATTGTCACGGCTCCCACTGTGATCGAGGCGATTGGATCGACCAGCCTGGTGGAGGTTGGCAGTAATTTTTATCTCAATAACATCAGCAGCGGGACTGGCTCTGAGTTGAAATATGCTGGCGGGGCAGTGGCTGCGGGTCAATTTGGCGCCTGGGCGCCGATCGGTGCTGAGAAGACGGCGACGGGCTATCAGGTGGCCTGGAAGGATGCCAGCACCGGTCTGTACACGGCCTGGAACACCGACAATAACGGCAACTACGTTTCCAACGTCAGCGGCCTGACCGGCCACGTGTCGGGTACGAACTATGCCCTTAAGTCGCTCGAGACGAGCCTCCATCAGGATCTCAATGGCGATGGGCAGATCGGGCTGGTAACGACAGCGGTCGAGACGCAAGGCTCAACTGCTCTTACCCATGCTGCCGATCATTATTTCCTTTATGACGGCGGCGGCGCGGGTCCCTCGCTGAAGTATGGCGGTGCGGATTTTGTGGACGGGCAATTTGGCGCCTGGGCGCCGATCGGTGCGGAGAAGACGGCGACGGGCTATCAGGTGGCCTGGAAGGAGGCCAGCACCGGTCTGTACACGGCCTGGAACACCGACAACAACGGCAACTACGTTTCCAATGTCAGCGGCCTGACCGGCCACGTGTCGGGTACGAACTATGCCCTTAAGTCGCTCGAGACGAGCCTCCATCAGGATCTCAACGGTGACGGGCAGATCGGGCTGGTAACGACAGCGGTCGAGACGCAAGGCTCAACTGCTCTTACCCATGCTGCCGATCATTATTTCCTTTATGACGGCGGCGGCGCGGGTCCCTCGCTGAAGTATGGCGGTGCGGATTTTGTGGACGGGCAATTTGGCGCTTGGGCGCCGATCGGCGCTGAGAAGACGGCGACGGGCTATCAGGTGGCCTGGAAGGATGCCAGCACCGGTCTGTACACGGCCTGGAACACCGACAACAACGGCAACTACGTTTCGAATATCGACGGCCTGACGAGCCACGTGTCCGGCACGAACTATGCTTTGCAAAACCTCGAGCTCAGCTTCCAGCAAGACCTCAACGGCGACGGCGTAGCCGGCCATTTTGCCAATGTGTTGGACGGGCACCTCGGCGGTCAGGCGCTCACTTCAAGCGGGGTCGGCCCAACAGCGCTAATCGGCAGCCCCAACGATATTCTAAACGCGGGCGGTGGCCCCGATATATTCGTTTTTCGATCCGACTTCGGATCAAACACCGTCAACGGATTCGCGGCCGGCGTGAATTCGATCCAGTTCGATCACGCGGCTTTTGCCGAAATGGGTGCTGTGCAGAGCCACATGCAGCAGTTCGGGCCTGACGTGATGATAGCACAAGATGCACAGAATCTGGTGACGCTGCACAACGTGCTCCTCTCCAATCTGCACGCTTCCGATTTTCAGTTTATTTAGATGGATACCATGCGCCCGCGGCGGAATCCGGCAAACGGGGAGGGGGCGAGTCGAAAAATTCGGAGTTGCGGAATTTGCGAAGCCGCGAAGCGCAGACGTTCTGCGGTATGCCGAAGGCTGGCCATCTTTCGAGACACTTTACGTCGCAACTGTTGGCCGTATTTTAACTCGTCACTAAACGCCCCTCTTTTGCAGGATCGAGACGCAATCGAGTCCGTCCTCACCCCAACCTTCCGCGCGGCCCTGGATCTTCTGAAGCACGACATCAAGTCCGAGTGCAGCAGCATACTCCCGCATGATTTTGCCGGACATGTCGGACCGCGTACCGGTGTTTGTGGCCCAGTTGCTGTCGGGAGCCATCTCACCGAAGTTCGAATGATGTAGGAACGCCGATCCGCCAGGCTTCAAAACCCGCTTGATGTCGAGCAGATAGTCGCGAACGATCAACTTGTCGAAATGAACCATCGAATCCCAGGTGTAGACGAGAGTGATGCCGTCGTTCGGGATCATCTTGAGATGATTGCCGTCGGTGACATGATAATAGAACCGCGTCCCGTCTTTGGTGTCACCGAACCGCGTGCGGCAGGCGTCGATGCACGTTTGGTTGATATCGACGAGGTGCAAGAATTTGGTGTGTCGGCGTAGAAACTCGGAATTGCGGCCATGTCCGCAGGCGAGGTCGAGCACCGTGGTAAAATCGAGATCCCTAATCAAGGGGAAGATGATTTGATTCCACTGCAATTCCATAGCCGGCTCTGCATCGATGAAGTAGCCCTTGGACACGTCGTGCGAGTGGCCGCACTGGATGGCCGTCTTCCACTTTACGAGTTCCTCGATCGCAGGCTCCACATTCTTGGTCGGATCGGCCGCCAGGCGTTCAAGGGCCTCTCCCCCTTTCTTGGCAATATCTGCTGCGAAATAGTTGACCGCATGCCCAGTCGGATAAAGGTCATGGGATTTGATCAGGGCCATAGCGTGGGGGCTCAAGCTTCCGGACAGGGCACGCGTGTCGATCAATCTGATCCACGCGGAAATATTACGTGGGTTTGCCTTGATCGCCGCATCGGGATCACCTGGAGCGAACATGCGTTGGAACGCGGACGATAAGAACTTCATGCCAGGTCCTTTCCTCGATCCGAGTGGGACCAATATCAGCAAACTTTAAGTTGAGCAAGTCAGCGCAGGTCACTGTAGTAGCTGTTGTGTCGATCGCTTGGCTGCTGAGCTGGACGAGCTGGGCCTTTGTCCATTCACGGCAAGCGATCGTCAGACTCCACATGCGACCTTCGCCACGTTTACTCCCGGTCTGTGGCGTTGATGATCATACCGAGATCGATGCCGATCTGGCCAACATGATGGTCTCTGGCGTTGCCCTTGTTGGGGAAACCAAACGCACTTCCACGGTCAAGCTTCAGCATCATCCGCCATCGGTTTCCGAAACGGGATTGATAGTGCTTGCGATTGATCATGGACAGGTGGATTAAGGCCTTCGTTTATTGAACTCCCACAGGCCATGCCAAATTCAATTGATAAGACGATACGCGCTGCGTGTCTGTCGCAAGATGTCTCGACGGCTGAACGCGCGGTTGCGATCGCCGGCAACCTCAGTCTCGATCGCGCCTTGACGAGCTATGCCATATTGAATTAGGGGCTGCTTTGCGCAATCCGAAACGAGCAGGGTCGATGTCATGACGGATGGGCGAGGCGTCGTCCTGGTAACCGGTGCGAGCGGTTTCGTGGGCCGGCATCTGGCGCTCGCGCTGGCGCGCGATGGATGGGTTGTGCGCCGCGGCGTTCGCAAGCCATCAGGACGCGAGGGCGAAGTCGTGGTCGAATCGATCGACGCCACGACCAATTGGCAACACGCGCTTGCCGGCGTAGACGCCGTGGTTCACCTTGCGGCCCATGTCCACCGTCCACATGAAGAGCGCGCAGTCGAAGTCTATCGCAATGTCAACATTGAAGGGACGCTGCACCTTGCGAGCAGCGCATTGAACGCCGGTGTGCGCCACTTCATCTTTGTCAGCACCATTCTGGTGCACGGCCGCAGCAGTGATGGTCGCGCCCCGTTTCGCGAGGACGACGATCTGATGCCGCGCGGCCTTTATGGAATGTCGAAAGCAGCCGCCGAAGCCGGCTTGAAGACGTTGGCGCAAGGCGTCGAGATGTCCTTGACCATCATCAGACCGCCGCTGATCTACGGTTCCGGCGCAAAAGGGAATTTCGCGCTGCTGCAGAAGGCGGTCGGATTTGGCATCCCGCTTCCGTTTGCGGGGATTCACAATCGTCGTGCGTTCCTGGCCGTAGACAATCTGTCGTCGTTTATCCTACATCGGCTTCCGCGCCGAGAGCAAAAGTTCGAGGTTTTCCTCCTAGCGGATGAGGAGCAGGTTTCCACCCCGGAATTCATCACGCGGCTTGCACACGCGGCGGGCGGTTCGGCGCGCCTTTTTCACATCCCGAGACCGCTGCTGAGCGCGCTGCTCAGGGTCAGCGGCCGCAAGGAAGTCAAAGAGAGCCTCCTCGGTTCCCTGGAGCTTGACCTTTCCAAGGCCAATGCGACGGGCTGGCGGCCGCCGATCACGCTCGATGAGGGGCTGAGACGGGCATTGCGCGAGCCCGATCACTGACCTATCGAAAAAGCCGTCCGGCTCTGGATTATCGTCTCCAAGAGAATGTGCAGAAGTAGTGCTACTGTTTAACGCTCCGATCAGGAGCGACACGATGTTCGGCCGCCGAACGGTTCCTTGCACGATCGCCGCTGAACGCCTGCCACGAGGTCGCCAACATCAATTTCGTCCAGACGTCGGGCGCTGTTGACCTTCAATCGGAATGGCACTTTGACCGCCTTTATGAGCGATAGTGCTAAATCCTGCTATTTCAATGGTTTACGGGGACTGCATTGCGGCCGCTTAGCAGCTCCTGTAGATAGACAGCGGCAGGGTAAACCAAACACTCCGCGATCGCTCTCTGTCCGCTCTTCAACTAGGCAGCACGTGCGCTTCTTGTTCTTCGCGGCACGGCCTAGCTCCTCAGTCATCGGGTAGCTGAGCTCATTTGCTGATCGATGTCGCGATGCCTTGAGGACGTTGGCGGTCGATCTGACGAGCAAGCTAAGCAAAGTGCGATGGCCCGATAGCTAATATGGGATTGAGAAAAAGTCCGACCGATCTACTGAGTAATTCTGCCTGGAACGCGATCGCCTTTGTCGTGGCCGTAGCACTGAATCTCGTGATCCTTCCGTTCGTGGTGTTTCGCCTCGGTGTCGCAGCGTTCGGCGTCGCTGGTCTGGTGACCGCATGTGTTGCGCCCGCGCTGGCGTTCAGCAACGCGCTTGCATTGTCGGCGACGCGGGAGCTCGCCCTGCGGCTGGAGCCGTCCGAGCGCAACGATGCGCGACGCTTATTCGCAACCGCATTGATGCTGGCATTGGCAACCGGCGGCGCGATTGTGATGATCTTCGCCTTGGCCGGGGCACCGCTTGCGCGGCTTGGATTTCACCTGAGCGGGCCGTCCGCGGATGATCTGGGACTCGCATTTGTGCTGGCCAGTGCCGGATGGTTGTGCCAGTGCCTGTCCGCTGTCTTCCTGGCCTTGTTCACGGCGCGCCAGGACTATCGAAGGGTTGCTTCGATCAGCATCATCAGTACCGTGGTCGCAACAAGCTCCATGCTGTTGTTGATTCCGCGCTGGCCTCAAGCCTCGACGTTTCTCGGCTGTCAGGCGTTGGGTTTTGCAACGAGCCTTGTTCTGGCCCTCGGATGGTCCCGACGTGTCGTAGGCGAGTGGCTCGCGCGCCCGACGATCGATCGCGGGTCGCTCGGCAACCTCGTCAAGCTGGGTGGCTGGCAACTGGCCGCACAGAGTGGCGCGCTCATTGCCGCACAGGCGGATCGTTACCTGCTCGGAGCTTTGCTGCAGCCGCAATTCGTCGGCTTTTATACGATTGCGCAGCGGCTGGAGGAGGCGGTGTATATCGGCGTCCTGAAGGTCGGCGAAATCCTCTTCCCGTTCTTCAGCGCTCTACAGAAGGAGACTGACGATCGCAAGGCCGATCTCCTGTTCCGCTCGTCCTGGATACTCAATGTGCTCGCCGCGAGTGCGCTTGGCGGCCTTATCCCCGTCGCCGGCCCGTTGCTTCATCTGTGGACCGACGCCGAAGTGGCTGCCGAGGCCCAGCGTGTGCTGGTGATACTGTCGATCGCCGGCATCCTTGGGTCGAGCTCGAATGTCTTTGCTTTCTATCTTCTGGCGCAAGGGCGGTCGAGTTCGAATGCCGTGATCTCATTGCTCACGGGCGTGTTCACGGTAGCGACGAGTGCGATCGCTTTGCCGTATTTCGGATGGCAGGCGGCGGGCTGGAGCGCCTGCATTGGCATGATCGCTCAAATGGTCACCGTCGTGATCTTGCTGCGCCGGCATTTCGGCCTCGCCGGTATGCGGTCGCGTCTGACCCACTTCGTGTTGATGCCGATTGGCGTCGGCATCGCAACCGCGCTGGCGTTGCGATATGGCTTCCGTAATGCGCAACTCGACCAGGCAATTGGCTGGTGGTACGTGGGGAGCTGTTATCTGCTGGCGGCTGGCATCATCTTCGTCGTCGCGGTCGCGATCGCACGCGCCGGTCCCTACGGCGCGGCCTGCTGGCGGGATCTCCGCGTCATCGCCGGCCGCCTCCTGTCCCTCAAGGCGATCTGACGAATGTGCGGAATTGCGGGCATCATAAACCTTCGCGGCAACGCGGTCGAACCGTCGGAAATCTCACGACTGACGAATCTCCTCGCGCATCGCGGACCCTTTGGCGAGGGAAGCTGGTTCAGCGCGAACCGCAACTTGGCGTTCGGCCACCGCAGGCTCGCCATCATCGATCCCAGCGAGGGAGGCTTTCAGCCGATGGTCTCCGGCGACGGCCGCCATGTGATCGTGTTCAACGGCGAGATCTACAACTTCCTCGAACTGCGGCGCGAGCTTGAGGCGCAGGGGGCAATCTTCCGCAGCCAGTCCGATACCGAGGTCATTCTGGCCGCATGGCAAGCGTGGCGGGAAGGCATGCTGACGCGCTTCAACGGAATGTGGGCGCTGGCGATCTTCGACACCAAAACCGAAGAACTGTTTCTGGCGCGCGACCGCTTCGGCATCAAGCCGCTGTTGTATGCGCTGACATCGGAACGCTTTGTCTTTGCATCCGAGCAGCGCGCATTGGCGCGAAGCGGCCTGATCAACGTGTCGCTGGATATCGACGTGGCGCGGCGACTTATGCTTGATGCTTTCGGAGTCGAAGGAAGCGAACGGACCCTTTGCCGGGAGGTGCGCCGCCTTCAGGCCGGACATTGCATGTGGCTGCGCCAGGGCAAACTGGAGGTCCGGCGTTGGTGGCGGACGGTGGATCACCTGCCGGTGGTCCCGAACACTGAAGCCGAACGGGTGGAGCGCTTTCGCGAACTGTTCCAGGACGCGGTCGCGCTTCGGATGCGCAGCGACGTGCCGATCGGGACCTGCCTGTCGGGAGGGTTCGATTCGTCGGCTGTGATCAGCACCATGGCCGCGCACGAAAAGGCCGGTATGGGTCCGCGGGACAGCACCTCATGGCGCCACGCTTTTGTGGCGACCTTTCCCGGCGCCTCGAATGACGAGCGGCCGATGGCTGAGGAGGCGGCGGCGTGGGCGGAGGTCGTGCCGACATTCCTGGAGATTGGGCGGGCCGACGCACTAACCGAACTCGACCAGATCCTCGACGACAATGATGACGTCTATATCGGACTTCCGAGCGCGGCCTGGTTGATCTATCGAGAACTCAGACGTCACAACGTGACAGTGTCGCTCGACGGCCATGGCGCGGACGAGTTGATGGGGGCCTATCTTCAGGAGGGGCAATCGGGGGCGTTCTGGATGCGAAACGCGGCTGCCGCACTTGGCTCAAGTTCGGCGCTGGCGAGGCGAGGTGTTGATCTGCTGCGCGCGCTGATGATCCGACGCCAGGGAAACTATTTCCTGCGTGACGGTCTGCGCGACGTGCCGGCGGAGCTCCCGCTGGTCGGAGAAGACGATGTGCTGCCGCGCGACTGGGGTGCATTGAACCGACGGCTCTACCGGATGTTTCACAGCACCGTGCTGCCGACCATCCTGCGAAACTTCGACCGCCTGTCAATGGCTCACGGCATTGAGGTCCGCATGCCGTTCATGGACTGGCGTCTGGTCACCTATGCGATGGCATTGCCGGAATCCAGCAAGTCATCGAATGGCTATACCAAGGTCATTGCACGAAAGGCGATGGCTAACCTGATGCCGGAATCCATCCGGATGGGACGCCGAAAGGTCGGATTCAATTCGCCGATGCCCGAATGGTTGAACGGACCTCTGGCCGGCTGGACCGCGGGTTTGCTCGACCAGAAGGTGCCGGCGTTTGCCGAGCTGGTGGATGAGGAACGCTTGCGCCGGACCGTTGGCCATCTGACCTCCTCGAAACAGTGGGATTGGGAATCGGTCGGCCGCATCTGGCCGTATCTGAACATGAAATGGATGCTGGCGAGGTCTTAGCATGCGGCGCATCCTGATAGGCCTAATCGACGCCATCCTTGGCTGGAAGAGCCGGCTTTCCGGGGCCGTAAGTATCGGACGTGGGTCGACGATCGCGTGGCGCCGCATCAGGCGCGCGGCAGGCAACGCTTTGTCGGTAGGAGAAGATTCGATCGTCCACGCTGATATCAGTTTCGAGGAAACGGGAGGCAAAATTCAGATCGGAAGCCGCACATTTATCGGACGAAGCCACCTGGTCTGCTATCGAAGCCTCTCCATCGGCGACGACGTCATCATGTCATGGGGGATTACGATTGTGGACCACGATTCCCACAGCATCGATTGGATAGACCGCCGGAACGACGTTCGCGAATGGAGTGCCGGCCGGAAAGATTGGGAGAAGATCGCGCACGCGCCAGTGGTGGTGAGCAATAGGGCTTGGATCGGATTTAACGTGAGTGTGCTGAAGGGAGTCACGATTGGAGAGGGTGCCGCAATCGGAGCCTGTTCGGTCGTCACCCGGGATGTTCCGCCGTACACGTTGGCTGCCGGGAATCCGGCTAGAGTGATCCGGACATTAAGCTCCCCGCCAGATGCAAGTGCCGAGGGTTGAGTGTCATGCGTGTCTTCCAGAACAACGGCTTGTCTCGCGGATTCCAGGCCCATCGTCGCCGCTTGCCGTATCAAAGTTTCGCCGCCGGACGAGCGCAGTTTCTGGATACCAGATTTACGGCATCCCATATCCTTCTGCCCGTACTGACTAACGGCCCGGATGCATTTTATACCAACGGAGACGACAAGGACCTGCAACTGCTCTGGGCGAAAGAGAACGGTCTGCAGACAGAAAATCTGGAGCAAATTCTGCTCGCGCAGATCGAGCAACATCGCACCGAAGTGTTCTACAATCTTGACCCGATCCGTTACGGCAGCGAGTTTGTCGCGAAATTGCCGGGCTGTGTGAAGAAATCGGTTGGCTGGCGCGCTGCGCCATCCGGAAACGCAGACCTGTCGAAATACGACCTGATCGTATGCAACTTTCCTTCAATTCTCGAGAGTTGGCGTCAAAAGGGCTGTCGAGTCGCGTATTTTTTCCCGGCGCACGATCCGGTGATGGATGCCTATGGCGCAGCTCGAAGTGATGAACTCGATCTCATCTTCATCGGCGGATTCTCGCGCCATCACGTCAAGCGCAGCCGGGCCCTTCGGGCGGCGGCTGCAGCGCCCGATGTGCGGGCACGCTTTTATCTCGAAGATTCGCGCCTTACCCGATTGGCAAATTTTCTTCCCCCTCTGCCGGCGCTGCGCTCATATCGTCATCCGGACGAAATTCGGAAGATTCGCGCCGATCCGTTGTATGGCCGCGATGCCTATGCCGCGATCGCCAAGAGCCGGATCGTTTTCAACGGCGCCGTGGACATGGCGGGAGAGGATCGCGGCAATATGAGATGCTTTGAGGCGACGGGGTGCGGAGCCGTCCTTCTGACCGACGCGGGGCGCTATCCGGAAGGCTTCGTTAATGGCGAAACCATGCTGCAATATTCCGCGCCCGAACAAATACCGGAATTGATCGACAAGCTCATGAGAGATGAAATCCTGGCCAGATCCATCGCTCAGGCGGGTTGCGCCATGGTAAAAGAGCGCTATAGCAAACAACTGCAATGGGCGAAATTTCAGGATCTGATCTGAATGGCGCGCTGGGTTAGCTAACTTATGGTGGAGCAGCCATTCACGACATGGGAAGATGCCGTGGTTTGGCTGCGCAATCAGCCGGACCAGCGTCAGCTTGTGCTCGACGCGTTCTATGACGACCCTCTGATCGATGCGGCCGAGCGTTACTTTGCCTGTGCCGAATGGCAGGCGGTTTCTAAGTTTTTGGAGAATCGAACCGGCAAGGCGCTCGACGTCGGCGCCGGGCGCGGAATTGCGAGCTACGCGCTGGCGCGAAGCGGATTTGCGGTCACTGCGCTCGAGCCTGACCCCAGCGGCGTGGTCGGGACGGCGGCGATCCGCGGGCTTGCGGCCGAGGCTGGCTTGCCGATCGAGGTGGTCGAGGAGTTTTCCGAGCGTCTCCCGTTCGCTGACGGCGTGTTCGATGTCGTGTTCGCGCGGGCCGTGCTGCACCATATGCGCGATCTCGACGGCGCCTGCCGGGAAATGTTCCGCGTGCTTCGCCCTGGAGGAATGCTCATTGCCGCGCGCGAACACGTGATCAGCAGGGAATCCGATCTCGGGGCATTCCTCGATCAACATCCCCTGCATCACCTCTATGGCGGCGAGCACGCGTATCTTCTCGATCGATATACCGGCGCGTTGAGGAATGCGGGATTTGCTGCGATCGAGGTGCTCTCGCCGCTCAAGAGCCCGATCAATCTGTTTCCCCATACAATCAAGACGCTGCGGGCGACCGTCGTGGAAAGATTGACGGACAAGATCCCGGTCAAGCCCGTTTGGCGCGCCGCGCTCGCTTCCAGGAGCGTTTTCACATCGTTGCTTTCGATGGCAGAGCGCTTTGATCATCGGCCCGGCCGGCTCTACTCATTTGTCTGTCACAAGGCACAATCATGAGCATCTGGGTTACCGGGGCCAATGGCTTCATTGGCCGGCATCTCGTTCGAGTGCTGGCCGATCGGGGCTATCGCGTTCACGGCATCGGTCACGGTGCGATCGGCGAAGCCGAACGGGGTCGCATCGGTCTCGGGCATTGGCTGAACGGCGAGATCGATGCGGCCAATCTCAGCGCGCTTGTGGAGCACTCTGGGATGCCGTCGACGATTTTCCATCTGGCCGGCGGGTCGTCGGTCGGGTTGTCGATCGCGCAGCCGTTTGAGGATTTTTCGCGCACCGTTACGAGCACGGCCAGGCTGCTGGAGTGGCTCCGCGGGGCCGCCAGGGATTGTCGCTTGATTGTCGCGTCGAGCGCGGCAGTCTATGGAGACGGTCATGGGGGAGCGATTGCGGTGGATGCCGCAACGCTTCCGATGTCGCCCTATGGGCAGCACAAGCTGATGATGGAGCAGCTTTGCCGAACTTATGCCGTCACCTTTGGCATTCGCAGCACGGTGGCGCGGCTGTTCTCGGTCTACGGCCCAAACTTGCGCAAGCAATTGCCATGGGACATCTGCTCCCGCTTGCAAGCTGGTGAGCGAAACCTGGTGTTGGGAGGAACAGGTGCGGAGGTGCGGGACTGGACCGACGTTCGCGACGTCGCCCGGCTGTTGGCCGTGATCGGCGGAACGCCGCAGGCGGAGACCTTTCAAGTGATCAACGCTGGCTCCGGGCTTGGAACGACCGTGGCACGGGTTGCCGCCGTGCTTGCAGAATGCTGGGGCGGAAGCGTATCGGTACACTTTTCAGGCATTGTACGCGCCGGCGATCCGTCAAGTCTGCTGGCGGACGACGCAACGCTCCGCGCTCTGACCTTCGACTGGACGATCTCGGCTGAACAGGGCTTTGCGGACTATGTCTCGTGGTTCAAGGGTCAGAGCCGGTGAACGAGGGGTCGCCGCTGCGTCTCGCCTTTACGCATATTCCCCGCAGGCTCTGGGCTGGCGGTTACAACTATCAAAGCAATCTATTTCAGGCGCTGAGCAAGTTCCGCAGCGGCGAGTTTGCGCCCATCCTGTTTGCCGGGGCCGGTGGCGATGACGCCGATCTTGCGCCGCTTGCCGCGATACCTGGTGTGGAGGTGGTGCGATCGGCGGCGTTCGACGGCCGTGCCGGTTTGGCTGCCGCGCTGGCATGGGGATTGGACCGGGAGGCGGTGGCCGAATTCCGGACGCACCGCATCGATGCCATCTTCGAAGCTGCCCGCTTCTTTGGTTGGCGACTGCCTTATCCCGCAATTGCCTGGTTTCCCGATTTTCAGCATCGACGATTGCCGCAGCTTTTTCCGGCGGCGGCGCGGTGGCGTCGCGAAGCCGGCTTCCGAATGCAGATCGCATCGGGGCGCACCGTCATGCTGAGCAGCGAAAGCTCGCATCGCGACTTCCGGAAGTTCTATCCCGGAGCGAAGAACGAGGTCTGTGTGGTTCGTTTCGCGACCGGGCCGTCGCCGGCGTTCCTGAGCGCAAATCCGGCTGAGATCGTTGCGCAGTATCAGTTGCCTGAAAAATATTTCTACCTGCCAAATCAGTTCTACACGCACAAGAATCACCAGGTGGTCGTCGATGCGCTGGCCATCCTGGCGGAGCGAGGGTTCGATGCGGTCGTGTGCGCCTCGGGCAGCACCGAAGATCGGCGCGAGCGAGGCTATTTCGATGAAGTCATGGCGGGGGTCCGAAGTCGGGGGCTCGAAAAACGCTTCCGTCATCTGGGAATGATTCCGCTTTCGCACGTTTACGCGTTGCTTCGGGCGTGCACCGGGCTGATCAATCCGTCGCGATCGGAGGGATGGAGCACAACCGTCGAGGAAGCGAAGTCGTTTGGCGTGCCGATGATACTGTCTGATCTTGACGTCCACCGCGAACAGACCAACGACACGGCGAGCTATTTCGGGACGGATGATCCCGCGACCCTCGCCGATCACCTGATGCGGGTATCGCAGGATTCAGAAGTTTCAATAATTCGAAACCTGGTTCCGTATCAGTACGACCGCGTGGCGGCCTTTGCGGCGGATTTTGGCAATACGGTTCAGCGTGCGATGCAGGCCTCTCTGCGGTGACGCTTCGCAGCGAGCGGTCAAGTCGATGCGCAGCCACTACATAGGTAGAGTGCGGGACACGTAGTCCTTTCGGCCTACCAATCTTGAGAAATAGGGTGTTCTCCAAATTTTGGACCACAAACTTATGGGGCTGGCGATTTGGGCCTCGATCTTAGCGGCCGCGAGGCGGTAGTTGCCGGCCAAGCTCCGGTAGGCCGCCCGAGCTTCCGGTTGTTGGCAAAGCTCGGCCTGCTCCAGACAAACGCGCTCCCACCGGCGATATTCTTCCGCGTTGTTACACATCGTCCCCTCCGTCACTCGGCACAAGCTTTGCCCAGGACGGTGTCGAGAATGGGGTCGGACTAGGCCAAGCGTCGGCCAACAATCAGGCGTGGGACCGAAGTCTCGCGCCCATTGTTATCATCGCCACAGTCGGTGAGCATGTGCGGCCAGCGCCTCCCTGTTGCGTTTCATGTTCCCCGCCATTCAGCGCTACCGCAACCTATTACAAACCAACCTGACTGAGATCGAGTGACAGTTTGTCGAAAAGCGCCTGATCGAGGAACAAAATCAAATCTGGATAGCCTGGTCACTTTCCTTTATTGCTTTGCGGCGCTGCAATATTACTCATGAGGCGACTGTCAAAACTGCCGACGGGTCGGGATGGGGTAACCGGGGCTGTGGCATGACGTGGCGAATTCCGTTTGCGATTCTGATTTCGAGCGGCCCGATCCTCGCCCTGATCAACGGGGCGCTGGGCTCGACCAGCAACCCGGTTTTGACGGCGGCCGTGCTGGTTGGCTCGACGGCGGTGATCGGGCTGTTCGGCCGTTACCGGGGAATTGTGCTCCGCGAGATCGACGTTCTGTTTGCGGCCTTTGTTGCGACTGTTGCGGTCTCTGTGGCGCTCAACGGTCTGCCGCCGGCGCGGGATGCAGCGTTGTTTGCGCTCTCACTTGCCGCCTATCCGGCCTGCCGTGCCGTGCCCTTAGGTAAGCCGTTCGGGGCCTTTTCAGCCATAACGATTTCGATTGTTCTGCTTGGGGCGATTGTGGTCGCGGGGTCTCTCTATGGGGCGGCGGTAGACTTGCGCGGGCGTCCTGTCGTACTCGGTTTCGGGCATGCCCCGACGGTCTTTCTGATGTCACTCGGTTTCCTGCTGATCGTGATTGCCACGTCGGAAAAACTGACAATCCACCGGGCGATTTTCGCATGTGCCATTGCCTGCGGTCCGATCGTGATATTCGCTGCGGCGCAGGTTCGATTTGTATTCGTCGCGCTGTTGATTGCGTTGCTGGCGTCGTTACTGGTGGCTCGGTCGAGGCAGCGGGTGGCCGTCTCAGTCATCGTTGGTATCTTTGTCTTGGCGGGCACGATCGGGTTTGCCGCACGGCATCAAACCTCGATGGGATCCCTTCGCGCCGCGATTGATCCGTTCAACGGTCACACGCGATCTGAAGCGGAAGAATGTGCTGAGTCCTATAACACGGTCGAGATGCGAAAGACATTGCTGCGCTCCGCGGTTTCAAGGATGCCGGATGCTGGTTTGTTCGGACACGGCCTCTCTTCGTTCGAGCGCACGTCATGCCTGAAGATGTTCCCGCATAATGTTGTCCTGCAGGCTGCGGTCGAGTTCGGTTGGCTCGGTGGAGCGGCGCTTGTGCTGATGATTGTGTTTGCGCTACGCCGGATCTGGACGGTAGCGAGAATGGACCGTGAAGGCGCCTTTGTTTTCAGCGCGTTGGTTTTTGTGCTGGTGAACGACCTTGCCTACGGCAGTTTGGTATCGTCCGGCCTGCTGTTCCTGTTCCTAGGCTACGCTGCCCGGCTCACGGAACAATCATCTCCAGTGACAGGGGCTTCCGCGTGAGATATCCCGACCTGCCAGGGCAAGTTGGAATGAAGCGATGCCACATTACAACTTCGACGTAAGAGACGGGATCATCTATCCGTTGACGAAGAGGGTACGAGCTACCGAACATCGCATGCGTCCCGGAAGAGCCCGCGCGATCCTTGGCGGAAATGGTCCGAGATGCAGTTGGGTTAACCCGAGATTTTTGTGGGGCAATGGCAACGCCGTGCAGCTCAACCGTGCGCCGGAAGTGTAAGTTCGTTGTAAAGCTCCACAATCGAAGCTCCCACGATTTTTGCCGAATGTTTGGATACTACTTGATTGCGGGCTGACCGAGCGTACCGTGTTCGGAGTTGTGCCGAGTTGGCGAGGCGCAGAATAGCGTTCGCTAACGCTGCAGGATTCTCAACGGGCACTTGCAATCCGGTATCGTCGTCAATGACGATCTCGCGGCAACCTGGTGCATCTGTTGCTATCAGTGCTCGGCCACACGCGGCTGCTTCCAAAAGGCTAACGGGCAGGCCCTCTCGGTGGGACGGCAGTATTGCGAAATGGCAGCGCCTCCAAAGCGAGGCTATGTCGTCGATGTGTCCCAGCCAAGTGACCCCAGGACGTCTACTCCATTCTTCGACTTCCTCATAAGAGACTGATGCAGGATTCGCAGGATCTGGCTTGCCGGCAATCACGAGCCTGAAGTCGTGTCCTTGATCCCTCAGAATTTGGTGAGCCGATACCAAGGCTCGAATGCCTTTATCGGCCAACAATCGTCCTGCGAAGCCGAAGGTGATAGGTCCTTCAGGCTCGGGCAGCGGCTGAAAGAGATCGGTGTCTACGCCCGATCCGGGGATGACGACAAGGCGCTTCTCGTCCACTCCTAGATCGGCGAGAACTTTTCGATCATCCGAATTTTCAACCAAAACTACGCTGGTTCGGCGGTTCAGGAGCGGAGGCAGCATCCAGCCGATGATGGCCTTTAGAATGCGCTTCCTCCGAGCTGTCGACGTAAAGATATACCCAAGTCCAGTGAACGCATTCACTTGTGAGATGCTGCGCCCAATCACGGCAATCGTACCGTAGAAGCAGCACTGCAACCCAGACTGGTGTACGATGTCCGGTCTAATGTCGCCTTCAAGGCGTCGTAGTGCCAAGATTGTCCGGATTGCAGCAATCGCAGACAGTCGCCCACGGCTGAATGGAATGCTGTGCAAAATGAAGCCCTCTGCCTCAATCGCGGGACCATGCTCGTTAGTTCGCGTTGCGACATGAACTTCGAAGCCAGCTTTCTTCGCCGCACGAGCCATGAGTAGTCGGCCCAGCAAGAAAGCCCAGTCCTCATTTGTAACGTACAATATACGTCGCGGATCAGTGGCGCAGCCAACGGTCATGTGTACACGGGGGGCATCGAGGTAGCTTGACGAGAGACTGGAACCGAAAAGGACGGCGTCGGTCGCTTTCTTAGTCACTGTCGGCCGTCCGAGCAATGGTTCGAGAGCGGTCCGGACAGCACGTAGGTACCGGCGTAGCAAGGAATGCTATTGAAAGAGGTTGATGAGGGATGTCGCGCCAGCAAGTCTCGGTGCCGCAATTTGTGGGCTGTGGCAGTTGTACGGATATCGAGGGCTTCGCGTCAGCTCCCGAGGCAGCCACCGCCCAGCCGGGCAACTCCAACAGCCAGCACGAATTCAGGACTGGATAAGACTGGGGCAAGGTCACTCTCGTCAAATTTCGAAGTCGGCGCCCGCGACCACCATTCACGGCCTCACGCATTCGGGCCTCACGCGCCTCGTGCGAAAGGTGAGGTCCTCTGTTCGAGGCAAAAACCAAGCATTTACAAGTAGATGCTTGTGTTCATTCCGTGAACGAGGGCCTTGACGTTCACGCCGTGAACAGGGTACGAGTATCTCCAATGGCCCGATAGAGACGACGATGGACCGCTTGCTGCACAGCGAACAAGATAACAAGCGCATACTGCTCAATCTTCTAACCTCCGTTCACCAGAACGGCGAGCAATCGCAGCGTCACATCGCGGCCGAACTCGGTGTCGCGCTCGGCCTCGTCAACGTGTACCTGAAGCGCTGCATCAAGAAGGGACTGGTCAAGGTGCACAATGCGCCAGCCAGGCGTTACGTCTATTATCTAACTCCGACCGGATTTGCCGAGAAGTCGCGGCTGACGATCCAGTATCTCTCAGACTCGTTTTCGTTCTTTCGCCTTGCCAAAGAGGATTGTGCCCGCGCCTTGGCAACAGCTAGGACCAATAATTTCAACCGTGTTGTGCTTGCTGGAAGGTCCGATCTTGCCGAAATTGCCATTCTTTGTGCCGCGGAGCTTGCCGTAACCGTCGTCGCTATCGTCGATCGGGGCGGCGAGGACGGCAAGTTTGCGGGAGTCGATCTGATCCGCTCCTACGCGGATATCTTGGGAGAATTCGACGCAGTGTTGGTGACCGATCTGACAGACGCGCAAGCGGCGTTCGACGATGCGGTCGCCGCCTGTGGCGCGGATCGAGTCATGGTGCCGGCTCTACTTGGCCTGCGATCGTCCGCTGAAACGGGGAGTCGCGCATGAGCCGGGCGCCCGGGATTCGATGGTATGTCGTTCAGACGCAGGTCAATAGTGAACATAAGGCCGCGCAGCACATCTTGCGTCAGGGCTTTGACGTGTACCTGCCACGATATCAGAAGCGGCGGCGCCACGCGCGCAAGCTCGATATCATAGCGAAGCCGTTGTTTCCGCGTTATCTCTTCGTCGCGATCGACATGGCGACGCAGCGCTGGCGATCGCTTCAGTCGACGTACGGAGTGACAGGTCTGGTGGGCCATGGCGACGGCCCGGCAGCGGTGCCAGAAGGAGTTGTCTCTGAGCTCAAGGCGCGTGAGGACGAGCAGGGATTCATTAGGCTGGAATCGCAACCTGCCTTTGCACCCGGAGACAGGGTTCGCGTGCTGGCCGGTGCGTTCCTGGACAGTGCTGGCTCGTTCAACGCAATGGCAGACCGTGATCGGGTCTCTATTTTGCTCGAGATGCTTGGTCGCAAGGTCCGCGTCCTTCTTGACGCGGATATGGTCGTAGCCGCCTTCTAAGAGCGGTCGCGTATCGGGCGGTGCCCGAGCGCCGTAGTTTGTCTTTCGCTCCTTAACGGAGCATCCGGGTGACAGTCGATTCACCCGGAGTGCGGTAGCATGGGATTTTTTGGCAAATGACAATTCTCGTAACGGGTGGCGCGGGTTACATCGGCAGCCACGTCGTGCAGGGGCTCGTCGAGCAGGGGCACGCGGTTGTCGTACTCGATAACCTGTCGACCGGCTTTCGAGAGGCCGTTCCGGCGCAGGTGCGGCTCATTGTCGGCGATGTCGGAGACGAAAGTCTCGTATCGACGATCATCGCGGAACATGGGGTCAGCGCGATTATGCATTTCGCTGCGTCTTCGGTCGTACCTGAGTCAATCGCTAATCCGATCGCTTACTACAGAAACAACACGGTGAATTCGCTTAAGCTGATCGACTCCGCAGTGCGCGGTGGCGTGCGGCATTTCGTTTTCTCATCAACCGCTGCAGTTTACGGCAGTCCCACGGCGGGCTTGGTGGGCGAAGACCTCATCCCCCAACCAATGTCGCCGTATGGCGCATCCAAGTTGATGACGGAGAGAATGCTGGGCGATGTGGCGTCTACAAGCCACTTGACCTGCGCTATCCTGCGGTATTTCAACGTCGCCGGCGCCGATCCATTGTTGCGGATCGGCCAGTCGACCCGCGGGGCAACCCATCTGATCAAGGTCGCAGTGCAAGCTGCCCTGGGCGTCCGGAACGGAATGGAGATCTTCGGAACCGACTATCCGACGCCCGACGGCACCTGCATCCGCGACTACATCCACGTCTGCGATCTCGTGAGCGCCCATATCAAGGCCCTTGATTATCTGCGCGGCGGAGGCGAAAGCATGACGATCAATTGCGGCTACGGGCACGGCTATTCCGTGCGCGAAATCATCGAGGCCGTCAAACGCGTGTCAGGCAGCGATTTTGCCGCGATCCCGCGGCCACGGCGTGGGGGCGATCCGGCCGCCATTGTTGCCGACAGTGCGCTGATCCGGCGGGCGTTGTCGTGGGTGCCTGCCTATGACGATCTCGACACAATCGTCAGGCATGCGCTCGCCTGGGAACGGAAGCTGACAGTTCAATGACCTCTACGACAATCAAAGTCATCAAGCCGCATAGCGAACGGTCTTTCGCCGAGGATCTGGCTGACATCTGGGCGCACCGCGAACTCTTGATGGTGCTGGTGCGCCGCGAGATATCGGTTCGGTACCGACAAGCCGTCGTAGGATTATTGTGGGTGGTGCTGCAGCCGCTGCTGACCACGGTCATTTTCACTACGGTATTCGTTGTGTTCGTGCGTATTCCCGTGCAGGAACAATCATATCCGCTGTTCGCCTTTGCGGGCATTGCAGTGTGGCAATACTTCAATCGAGTTGTAGCAGAGGGAGGCGGTAGCCTAGTCGCGAACAGCGCGCTGATCACGAAAGTCTCTTTTCCGCGGTTGATCATTCCCCTAGTCTCGCCATTGGCTGCCGCGCTTGACGCGCTGATTGCAATCCTGGTCCTGGTCATAATTGCGAAGCTTGTAGGCGCGCATGTGAGCTGGACTGTATTCTTCGCACCTCTCGTGATTGTTGTCGTCGGGCTTTTCGGTTATGCGATCGCGCTTTGGGTCGCTCCGATGAACGCAGTTTATCGCGACGTTGGCATCGCGTTACCATCGATCATGCAGGTCTTGATGTATATGAGCCCAATCGTCTACCCGGCATCGCTGGTTCCGGAACGCATCCGCTGGCTGTACGAACTGAATCCAATTGCTGTGATGGTGAACACGATGCGTTGGGTGGTGCTTGGCACCAATGCTCCATCCCTCATCGGGATTGGAATGTTCGGAGCTCTGACGGTCCTGTTGCTCTGGGGCGGCTCGGAATTGTTTCGACGAATGGAAGGCAATCTCATTGATCGCATCTGATTCCGGACCTCAGGGGACGTTACTTAACTTTTCGAGACCGGTCGGCTCCACGTCATGACGAAAGCGATCGAAGTGCGCGGCGTCAGCAAGGAATACTTCCGAGGTGTTCACTCGGCAGGGCATACTCGAATCGCCGAGATGCTCACCGAGTGGGGACGGGGGCTTGTCGGCGGAAAGCAGGGAAACAGTCCCGCTAGGCGCGAGGTAGAGCCCTTCTGGGCTCTCAAGGATATCTCATTTACAATCGAGCAAGGACAGGTTGTTGGCATTATAGGGCGCAATGGCTCAGGCAAGAGCACGCTTCTCAAGATCATCGCTCAGATTACCGCGCCTACGACCGGCGAGGTGCAACTAACCGGCCGCACCGGTACACTGCTTGAGGTTGGCACCGGCTTCCACCCCGAGCTCAGCGGGCGCGAAAACGTGTTTCTCAACGGTGCGATTCTCGGCATGAGCCGTGCAGAGATCGCTCGCAAGTTTGACGAGATTGTCGATTTTTCGGGAGTCGAAGCTTTCATCGATACGCCGGTGAAGCGTTACTCCAGCGGTATGCAAACTCGGCTTGCATTCTCGGTTGCGGCACATCTGGATCCTGAAATTCTCATCGTTGACGAAGTGCTAGCTGTTGGCGACGCTGAATTTCAGAAGAAATGCCTCGGCAAAATGAGGGATGTGACCAGTGATGGGCGAACAGTTGTCTTCGTCAGTCACAGCATGGTTACGGTAACGAGCTTGTGCAGTCAGTGCATTCTTCTCGAGCACGGCGAAATCCGTGCACTCGGACCCTCGCATAAAATTGCCGACTTGTATTTTTCGGAAGGGGCCAGCAGCGGACCAGCACTGGGTTACGAGAAAAATACTGCGCGTCCAGGCAACGACATTGTTCGGCTGTGCGGCGCTCGGGTTGTAAACAGCACATTTGATGAGGTTGATGCGATAGGTCGCGACGAGCCGGTAGGAATCGAGATGACGTTTGAGGTCCTGCAAGATGGACACCGACTTGTCCCAAATTTCCATATCTTCTTGCAGGACCAATATGCGTTCGTGAGTTCGCTGCCCAACAATGACGTAATTTCGCGCGGAATCTATCGATCGCTAATGTGGATTCCGCCGCGCTTTCTCAACAACGGCCTGTTTGTTGTCGGGGTCGCGGTGAGCTCAATGAGCCCGGTCGTTATTCATTTCTTCGAGCGGGACGCGCTTCGCTTCCACGTCATCGACGATTTGTTTGACGCAAGTAGAAACGATTACATTCAGGAATTTCCAGGCGTGGTTCGTCCGGACCTCGAATGGGATTTCGTTCGAGAAAAATGAATGCAGGGTTACGTCATGGCCCCAAATTCTTCCGCTGTCGATTTGTCCGGCGGAAACAGGCCGCTGGTGTCCATAGGGATTCCGACCTTCAATAGGCCGGCGGGTCTGCGTCGGACATTGCAGCTCATCTGCGGTCAGACTTACTCGAATCTCGAAATCCTGGTGTCGGATAACGCCTCACCCGGTTCGGAAACAGAGAGGGCTGTTCAAGAATTCTCCGAGGTCGATGCGCGGATAAAGTATTTCCGTCAACCCGCCAACATCGGACCGATTGCTAACTTCCGCTTCGTCCTTGCGAATGCGTCGGGAGAATACTTCATGTGGGCGGCCGATGATGACGAATGGGATGCAAGGTTCGTCGAAACCTGTCTTGCCGCTGCAAGCCCGTCGTGCTCTGTCATGACCAAGTTCAATACGCTCTTCAGGGCACGAAATGTTTACGAAGAGAATCCGATTCCCGAGCTGTCGCCAAATGCGAAGGTGTTCCAGAACGTGGAGAATTACTTTTCGATCATGCAGCCCAGCCTTTTCTACGGGCTTCATCCCCGCAGGTCGATTCTTTTTACCCTGAAAGGTAGCTATTTTGATTTTTACGATTGTTATGTCGTCCTTCGCATCATCCTCGAAAACGACTTTCGAACGATCGATCAAAATCTCTACGGTGCCGGTGTTGATGCACCCACGTACGAAGTCAAGTATGCAGATGCCAAGAAAAACGGGTTAGACTTTTGGCCATTTTTCTTGCATTCCGCCATCGCTCTTGCGCGCTGTTCGCGTTTGTCGAACCTGGAAAAAGTCAGGCTACTCTTGAGGTTGTTGCGGCTGGTGCGTACACTTAGAAGCTATCATGCGACCCGAAGTTCGTGACATGCGCCAATTTGGGGAGACTGCGCGCGTCCTTGCGATTGGCGGTGCTTTTCGATGATTGAGCTGTTCGAGCCGTGGCGCTGGCGCGACGCGAAGCATTCCTATTCTCAGGCCGGCGAGGACCTGATTATCGATTTTGTTGCCAAAGCGATGCAGATCGAGGAGGTGACGTATCTTGATATCGGTGCGCACCATCCTAGCCAGTTCAGTAACACTTATCTGTTTTATAGGCGGGGGTTTCAGGGAGTGCTGGTCGAACCGGATCCTGAACTGATGGCTTCGATAAAGCGCGTAAGGCCGCGCGACGTGTGCATAGAAGCAGGCGTCGGCGTGACGTCGGCGCGTGTGGCTCAGTTCTTTGTAATGAGCACGCGAACCTTGAACACGTTCTCGGAAGCGGAGGCCAAGCGATACGAAGCCATGGGGACCCAGCGTATCGAAAAGGTTCTCCCCGTTCCATTGATCACGTTCGACGATATTTTCGCGGATCGCTTTCTTGACAAGGAGCCTACATTGGTGTCGATCGACGTCGAGGGTCTCGATTTTGATGTGCTGTCGACGCTGAATCTTAACAAGTACCGACCGGCGATCATCTGTGTTGAAACGCTTCAATACAGCGAAACGCGCGAAGAAGTGAAGGATACGCGAATCGCGCAGCTAATGTCGGACAACGGCTATTTCGCGTTCGGCGATACGTACATTAACACGATTTTTGTCGATCTCGGTCGATGGAAAACCGGTAGCAAGAGATCGTGAGCTTTGCAGCTTTTATGATCTTTACTTCGCTCAAGCTTGCTGGAGCCTATCGTATCGAACCGCAGCCGATTGTGGACGAGCGCGGAGCGTTTGCGCGCCGGTTTTGTGCCGATACGTTTCGCGCTCAAGGTCTAGAGAGCGACTTGGTGCAACGCTCGATCTCATTGAACGCCCGGGCGGGGACAGTGCGCGGAATGCATTTCCAGGCGCCGCCCCATCTTGAGACCAAGCTCGTGCGCTGCACGCGTGGCGCAATCTTTGACGTGATGGTCGATCTACGGGACGGCTCGCCAACCTATGGCCAATGGCACGGCGAGGGGCTAAGTGCCGACAATCGCACGATGCTCTACATCCCGAAGGGTTTCGCCCACGGATTTCAAACATTGGTAGACGGTACCGAAGTCGACTATGAGATCACGCCGGCCTACGTGCCCGGCGCCGCCGCGGGCTTTCGATTTGACGATCCCGCGCTGGCCATCCAGTGGCCGTCGTCAGTGATGGTGGTTTCGGATCGGGATCGGGCGCTCCCGGAAACCCATAAGGGCATCCGCCTTTGACAAAGATCATGTGCTCGAGCTCGCCATGCGTGTGATTGTCACGGGTGCTTCGGGTTTCATCGGACGGCAGGCGGTGGCGGCGCTGCATGCTTTGGGTCATTCGGTGATCGCCGTAGGTCGGGGCAGTCCCCCGTCGGACGATTGCCAGTGGATCAAGGCGGATCTACTGGCACCGGGTGGGGTCGAAGCGATCGCAAATAGCGCATCCGCCGATGTGCTGCTCCATTTGGCATGGACGACGCGTCATGGTTTATACTGGAATGATCTGGTCAATCTGGAATGGTTGTCGGCAACTGTCGAACTTGTGACCGCGCTGGCGAAACGCGGAACACGTCGGGTTTGTGTCGCCGGTACATGCTTCGAGTATGACTGGCCTGAAGACAGGGATTGCGACGAGGTTCACACGAACACGGCAACTCATACGCTGTATGACGCAGCAAAATCATCTTGCAATCGGGTCCTGGCCCAGATCACGCGCCAGATGGGAGTGTCCTTTTCATGGGCAAGGTTGTTTTACCTGTATGGCCCCGCTGAACATCCTGAGCGGCTTGTCGCTTCAGTTTGCCGGGCCGTGCTCGCCGGTGAAAAGGCCCGATGCTCGTCCGGATGGGCCATGCGCGATTTCATGGACGTGAGAGATGCCGGTGCAGCATTGGCGCGGCTGGCGGTCTCACACATTGAGGGGCCTGTTAATATAGCCTCTGGCGAGGCTGTTCTGATTCGGGACGTAGTACTCGCCATCGGCAAGCTTGCGGAGCGTCCAGATCTGATTGCACTCGGCGAAATTCCAGACCGCCCCGGCGATCCCCCTCGCATCTCGGCCTGCATCGCCCGGCTCCGGCAGGAAGTCCGGTGTGAGCCGGCGCATTCGCTCGAACAGGGCTTGCGCAATGCATTGAGCTATTGGCAGGAAAGAAGAGCATCTCAATGACCGTCACATGTCCAGTCTGCCTGTCTTCCATTCATCAGCAGTTGTTCGATCCGCAAGACGTGCCGGTCATGATGCATCGCCTCTACGCGACCGCAGAGCAGGCTCGCGGGGCGCAGATAGCTACACTTGACCTTCACCGCTGTCGCTCGTGCGGCTTTGTCTGGAATGCGGCCTTCGATCCGACTAAGCTTCAGTATGACGAAAGCTACGAGAACAACCAGGGGCACTCCAAGGTTTTCTGGGAGCATATGTTGGCGCGTGCCGATGCGGTGCTGAAGGCAGTGCCGCCAGGTGAGCCGGTCAGCTATCTGGAAGTTGGTTGTGGTCAGGGAACATTTCTAACCTGCGTTGCGCAAAGGGCAGGCTCACGTCTTCAAAGCGCCAATGGCTTCGATCCTGCCTATCGGGGACCTGTCACACCCCCCGCACGCTTCTACAAGAATTACTTTGATCGATCGACAGCGGGGTTGCTGCAGGATCGGCCCAACGTGGTGGTAAGTCGTCACACCATCGAACACGTGCCTGATCCGGTCACCTTCCTTCGGTCGATACGCAACGCGCTAGGCAACGATTCGAGTGCCGCAATCTGCGTCGAAACCCCGGATGTGGAGTGGATTATCGCGAATGGCGCGATCCAGGATTTCTTCTACGAGCACTGCTCGATCTTCACGCCGCAGGCGCTGGATTTTGCGCTTCGTCGCTCGGGCTTTCAAAATCCGCGGGTCGAGCGGGTCTTTGGGGGGCAATATCTATGGGCTGAAGCACATGCCGGAAGTTCGGATGCCGAGGGTCTTGATGGCGGCCTAGCAGAAATTCGCAATCTCAAGAGTGCGTTCATCGAGAGATGGCGAGATCGCGTTAGTGCCGCAAGGGCGGCAGGTCGGGTTGCACTTTGGGGTGCGGGTGCAAAGGGTGTGACCTTCACTCTGCTAGTCGATCCGGCGGGCGAGCTCATCGATCATGCCGTCGACATCAATCCGGAGAAGCAAGGCCATTTCCTGCCGATTTCCGGACTGCCCGTAATCTCTCCTGCGGCCTCTAGCTCGCTCAACCCGACGACAATTTTCGTCATGAATCCGCTCTATCTCGGCGAGATAGCCGATGCGGCAGCTGCCGCAGGCATTTCCGGCGAGCTCGTTCCCATAAATTGAGATTGTTACCATTCACGAAGACGAAAGGCGCGAGCCGTGAACGAATATCTGGCATTCGCAAGGCAACGCAAGCGTGAGATCGAAGCTATGGCCGACGATACGGAGTTGCATCGCATCTCGAGCAACTGGATGAACCATGCCCAAGCGGCGCGGTATCCGTATCACTTCGAATGGCTCGGCCGGCCAGTGATCCAATATCCCCAGGACATCATCGCGACGCAGGAACTCATCTGGTCGGTCAAGCCAGATCTGATCATCGAAACGGGCATCGCTCACGGTGGATCTTTGATTTTTTCTGCGTCAATGCTGGAATTGAGCGCGATCTGTGGTGGGCCACAGGATGCGCAAGTGCTTGGTATCGATATCGACATTCGCGCGCATAACCGCTCGGCAATCGAAGCTCATCCGATGGCCCGGCGCATTTCGATGATTGAGGGATCGAGTATTGCGCCCGAGGTGGTGGCCGAGGTCAGCGCCAGGGCCGCGGGCAAGAGGAGCGTACTCGTTCTTCTCGATAGCAATCATACCCACGATCATGTGCTTGCCGAACTTGATGCCTATGCCCGCCTTGCGTCGATCGGAAGCTATTGTGTCGTCTTCGACACGGTAATTGAAGATATGCCCGATGATACGTTCTCCGATAGGCCGTGGAGCAGGGGCAACAATGCGAAAACCGCAGTATGGGAATTTCTCAAGCTTCACCCGGAATTTGAAATCGACAAGAGCATACAGCATAAGCTGCTGATCACCGTGGCACCGGACGGGTACCTCAAGCGCGTCAGTTAGCTCTGATCGGAGCCAGTGGTCGTATGAAGCGTGCACAACATTTAAGGATATAAGCAGGGTGACCAGCACCTCCGTCATCGGACAATTCGTTAGCGACCTGAAGGACTCGAAGTGGGCTTTCTTGCGGAAGCTTAGCGCTGTATACAGGGCCCAAGCGATGCTCTCTCTTCTTGAAGAGAGAGCAACCGTCTCGGTAGCCGAGGCTCGCGAATTTAATTCGCGTTCGCGGGATAAATGGGTGGCTGACCGCGCGAGATCCGTCTTGCCAGGATCGCGTGTTCTGGACGTTGGCGCGGGCACAGCGCCCTATCGGAACCTGTTCGAGCATTGCAAATACGAGACTCAGGATTTTGCGGAGTATGACGGCTACAAGGGCGCCGAAGGACAGTACGCTCACATTGATTACGTTTCGGACATCACAGATGTTCCAGTGCCGGACGCCAGCTTTGACGTCATCTTGTGCACTGAAGTTCTGGAGCACGTTCCACGCCCGATCGAATCGCTCCGCGAAATGATAAGAATTACCAAACCGGGTGGGAGACTATTCCTGACCGCGCCTCTGGGATCAGGACTTCATCAGGAGCCTTATCATTTCTACGGAGGCTATACTGACCATTGGTATCGCAAGTTTCTGACTGAGTTTGGTTGCGAGATTGTTTCGATCGAGCCGAACCACGGATTTTTTGCGCACTTGGCTCAGGAATGTGCCAGATCTAGTTGGCAATTTGATCGACTTAATCTCGATCACGGGGGGTATGAAGAGGAATTTGTCCGCCTGATAGGGGACGTTCTGCCGCGCTATTTTTATGAACTCGACAAGAAAATTCTGTTGAAGGAATTCACGATTGGCTTCCACGTGGAAGCAAAGCGGAAGCAAGTCAATTCTCAAGCTTGAAGAGTCGCGGCCGCGCAAACTGAATAGGCAGGTGGATCGTGAAAGTTGTCATTCTCGCAGGTGGTATGGGCACCCGAATCTCGGAAGAGACCTTGGTGCGACCTAAGCCGATGATCGAAATCGGCGGAAGACCGATCTTGTGGCACATCATGAAGCTGTATGCGCATCACGGACTCACGGATTTCGTGATCTGCCTCGGCTACAAGGGCTACATGATCAAGGAATACTTCATGAACTTCGTGCTGCATCATTCCGATGTCACCATCGATGCGACGAAGAATAACGTGACCTATCATCAGAGCAGTGTCGAGCCCTGGCGGATCACGCTCGTGGATACCGGCGAGACGACGTTGACCGGCGGGCGCCTCAAGCGGGTGCACAAATATCTCGATCCGCAGGAGCCGTTCTGCTTCACCTACGGTGACGGTCTGTCCGATATCGATATCACGGCTTCCATTGCCTTTCACCGCAGTCACGGAAAACAGGCGACGGTGACTGCTGTGCGGCCGCCAGGACGTTATGGTGCGTTGGAGATCGACGGATCGACGGTGAAATCCTTCGTCGAGAAGCCGCCTGGCGACAATGCCTACATCAATGGCGGCTTCTTTGTACTCAACCCCGCGGTGATCGACCGGATCGAGGGCGACAAGACATCGTGGGAGTCGACCCCGCTTGAGGCGCTTGCCAGGGACGAACAGCTATGCGCTCATCGGCACTATGGCTTCTGGCAGCCGATGGACACGCTTCGCGACAAGATGATGCTTGAGGAGCTCTGGCAGGCTGGTCGCGCGCCTTGGCGGCTGTGGAACTGAACTGGATGGCTGCAAACCCGCCGGCATGTCGGTCTTGTGGCGCGCCGCTGACAGCGGTGCTCATCGACCTCGGTATGACGCCGATCTCGAATGCGTTTGTTCGTGCCGATCAGGCTTCGTTTAGTGAACGATTTTATCCACTGAAGAGCTTTGTGTGTGATCGCTGCTGGTTGGTGCAGCTTGAGGACTTCGAGACGCCGGAGACGCACTTTCACGGCGAATATGTTTATTTTTCGTCGTTTTCGGACAGTTGGCTCGCTCACGCACGCGCATTTGTCGAAAGGGCAATCGCTCGCTTCGCGCTCGATGCAAGCTCCCGCGTCGTCGAAGTCGGCAGCAATGATGGGTATCTGCTGCAGTATTTCGTTCAGAGAGGCATACCTTGCCTCGGTGTGGATCCCGCAGCCAACTGCGCTAAAGCGGCGCGGGATTTGCGGCGTGTGCCGACCGAGGTCGCTTTCTTTGGTTCGAGGGCGGCCACGAGGTTGCGCGCAGAGGGCGGTGCTGCGGACTTGATCATCGCCAACAACGTGCTTGCCCACGTGCCCGACATCAACGACTTCGTCGCCGGTTTCAAAATTCTGCTCAGTGAGCAGGGGGTAGCGACGTTCGAGTTTCCGCATGTCCTCGAAATGATCCGCAACGTCGAGTTCGACACCATTTACCACGAGCACTATTCATATTTGTCGCTACTGGCGCTGGAACCCTTATTCGGGCGGCATGGATTGCAGCTCATCGATGTGGAGCGCTTGTCGACCCATGGTGGATCGCTTCGCCTCTATGTCGCGCATGCCGGTCGTGTCGTCGCGTCCGAGGCCATCAAGCAACTGAAGCAGGAAGAGATCCAGGCGGGACTGGACCGCCTCGCCACGTACGAGGCCTTCGGGCATCGCGTTCGGAAGCTGAAGCGGTCGTTGCTGCGCCTGTTGATTGGGCTGATCGAGGAAGGAAAATCGATCGCGGCGTATGGCGCGCCTGCGAAGGGCAATACGCTGCTCAACTACTGCGGAGTTGGTCGCGACATTATCGGCTTCACTGTCGATCGCAATGTCCATAAGCAAGGTCTGCTGTTGCCGGGAACACGAATCCCGGTTCTCGCTCCCGATGAGATCGCAAAACGGCGGCCCGACTACGTTCTCATTCTGCCGTGGAACCTGCGGGAGGAAATCGTAGCGCAAATCAATCAGATCCCCGATTGGACGGGCCGATTCATCATTCCTGTGCCCGAGCCCCTGATCCTGAACAGCCAGGGCAACACAAATGATGAATAGCCAAGGGGGCTACCCGACGGTCAGCGTTGTTTTGTCGGTGAAGAACGGCGGCCGTGATTTACCGCAGGCGCTCGGGACGATTCTTGACCAGTCGTTCGCCGACTTCGAGCTAATCGCGATTGATAATGGCTCGACCGACGAGACCGGCCCCTATTTGGACAGCATTACCGATCCACGCGTTCGCGTTTTCCATCAGACCGACGCTGGTCTCGCCGGAGCGCTCAACCGCGGTATCTCGCTAGCACGAGGGCGGTATGTCGCGAGGCAGGACCATGACGATCTCGCGGATCCGAGCCGGATAGCCAAGCAGGTCCAGTTTCTGGAGAGCCATCCTGAGCACGCCTTGATCGGCACGCGTGCCGAGATATGGGTAGGCGACAAACCAAGCGGCCGTTTTCATGACCACCCTACGGAAGACGAGATCCTTCGATTTGATCTTATCTTCAACAATCCCTTTGTGCACTCTTCGGTGATGATACGAAAATCGGCGCTCGATCGTGTCGGGGTATACACAACTGATCCTGCGCGGCAGCCGCCCGAAGACTATGAACTGTGGTCCCGCATTTCGCGACAATATCGCGTAGCCAATTTGCCCGAGCGGTTGACTATCTACCGGGAGGTTCCCTCCAGCATGTCGCGGGCCGGCGCCCAGCCATTTCTGCAGAAGCTCGTCACAATTTCGTCGGAGAATCTGGCGTACGCAACCGGAGTTGCGGAGCCTGAACAGGTTCACGTGGACATTGCCGCGCTCGTTCACGGAGCAGAGGCCCTGGTTTCGCCGAAACCGGACGTTGAAGGCATGTGCGCCGTCCTGGCGGAGGCGGGACATAGGATCGGTGGAGGTCAACCCAAGCCTGAGCTCGCGCAACGGATACTTCACGCGCAGGCTCAGATCCGCCATCGGTTCATGCTTCGGCAGCAGCCGGGCTATGGCCTGGTGTGGCGTGCAGCGCGTAATATCCGAGGCCATTTGCGCCGTTTGATACCGGCCGCGCGTTGAGGGGAGTTAACGATGAAGCTTCTCTTCTGCTGCGAGAGCTATTGGCCCCACCAGGGAGGGGTGCAGGTAGTTATGCGCCAGATCGCCGAGCGGATGGCGGCAGCAGGGCACGAAGTGAGTGTGGCGACGCGCGTCCATCCCGATCGAAAGACGAAACATCACAATGGCGTCCACATCCACGACTTTGAGGTGAGCGGAAATCTTGTAACCGGTATTCGAGGGGAGGTTGATCGGTACCGGCAATTACTCACCAGCTTCGATGGTGATGCCATTTTGATCAAGGCGGCACAGCAGTGGAGTTTCGATGCGCTGTGGCCTGTCCTCGACCAGATCAAGGCGCGGAAGGTGTTCGTTCCGTGTGGCTTCTCCAGTTTCTATGAGCCCTCCTTCAAGAGCTATTTCCAGCAGCTTCCGGATATTCTGCGAAAGTTCGATCATCTCATCTTCTACGCAGAGCACTATCGCGACATCGATTTCGCCCGGGCAAGCGGGATCACGAGCTTTTCGATCATTCCCAACGGAGCCAGCGAAGTGGAGTTCGCACGCGAAACGCGCCGAGACGGCCGCTTGCGGCGAGAGCTTGGCATCCCCACGACCGATCTGGTTTTCCTGACCGTGGGCGCGCCCATAAACGCCAAGGGCCACGAGACTGTCGCAGAGGCCTTTGCGCAGGTCGATACTGCTGGTCGAGATGCAACGTTGATTCTCAATGGCAACTGGCCACCGCCGGGCACCCGGTTCAGGAGCGATCACTTCCGGGCTGTCTTACAGCGCTTTGCCAGCCTGAACTCAATGCGGAAGGGTGTTCGGCTGTTCCGCGAGGCGGGAATGAGAGGCGTGATCGACCGACTCTTTCCCAAGCCGCCGGATGAGCTGACCAGGATTGCGACAGTTGCTCCGGCGCTGCCGGCGAGTACGGATAGCCCGCAGCCCACCCCTTCTGCTCCACGCTCCGCTCCCGCCAAAAAAACCGTGCTCCGCCTCGATCTGCCACGTCACAAGGTCGTTGACGCTTTCTTCGAGGCTGATCTCTTTGTTTTCGCGTCAAAAGTCGAATACTCGCCGCTGGTCTTGTTCGAATCTGCTGCGGCCGGAACGCCGTTTCTCACCGTGCCCGCCGGAAATGCCGGTGAAATCGTTCGCTGGACGGGAGGTGGATGGCTGTGCCCTGCCGATGCCGACGATCGCGGATATATCAAGGTTTCCCCATCGGTCTTGGCGCGCGAGATGGAGAAGGGTATCCATGCTCCGGACCGTCTGCGCGAACTCGGTGACGCCGGCCGTCGGGCTTGGCGCGAACGCTTCACCTGGTCGAAGATAGCGCATTCCTATGAACGCGTTTTGCGTGGAGAAACAGTAGTGTCGCCGATGTACCCTGAAGCGGCTGAGAGGGCGGTCAACGGATGAGAAAGTCTATCCATCAAGAGGGGCCATCGGTCAACGCTGGTGCTTCGCTTTGTTTCTTCTCATGAGATGTTGCGTTCGATGACGATCGATCCTCACCTGCTCGACTTCGAAGTACCGCTGAAACAAGAGCGGATATTCGTAACGGGGCACAGCGGCTTTACGGGCAGCTGGCTTGTGAGCTGGCTCAAGCTTATCGGTTGCAAGATTGCCGGGCTGGCGCTTGAACCTGCTACCGAACCTAATTTGTTTTTTGCAGCAAATGTGGCTGAGGGAATCGACTCGACCATTGGTGACATCCGGGATCTCACCACGGTGCGTGAAGCGATCGAGCGCCACCGACCATCAGTGATCATCCATCTGGCAGCACAGCCGCTGGTGTCCCGTTCCTTTGCTGACCCGGTCGAAACGTTCGCCGTCAACGCGATCGGAACTGCGCACGTGCTCGAATCGGCGCGGAACACGTCTAGTGTCAAGGCGGTCGTCTGCATCACAACTGACAAGGTCTATCACGACCAGGACTGGCCATGGGGATATCGCGAACAGGATCCGCTCGGCGGGAAGGATCCATATAGCGCTTCCAAGGCCTGCGCCGAGCTGATTGCAGCCTCTTATCGTGCGACGCTGGCCGAGCGGGGCAACGGTGTGCTGATCGCGAACGCGAGGGGCGGCAATATTATCGGCGGCGGAGACTGGTCTGCCGATCGAATCGTGCCAGACTTTGTCCGCGCTGTGACCGCAGGCCAGCCGATTTCGTTGCGCAATCCGGGAGCGGTTCGTCCTTGGCAGCATGTGATGGCCCTTGTTCACGGTTACCTTGTCCTTGCAGCCCGTCTGTTGAGTGGAGATCGCATGGCCGCGGATAATTGGAACTTCGGTCCCCGCGACGAGGCCGCTCGGACCGTTCGGGATTTGGTCGAGCAACTCGGCGGTGTCTGGACTGAACCGGAAGTTAGTTATGCATCCGGCAGTTTCCCCGAAACGCGCTTCCTCCATCTCGACAGTACCAAGGCGCGGACCCTGCTAGGCTGGACGCCTCCCTTATTGTTTGAGGACACCGTCGAGCTGACCGCTGGTTGGTATCGCGATTTTGCGGCCAATCCGGCGGAGGCCTCGAACATTACGGTTCGGCAGATTGAACACTATCGCAACGCCCTGAGGAATCATGCCGCCTGCTAGCGCTCTCATCACTGGTGCCACGGGCTTCATTGGCGCTCATCTCGTCGCTCGCCTCCTATCGGAGGGCAGCCGCGTGACCGTTCTGGCAAGAT
Source organism: Bradyrhizobium sp. AZCC 1578 (assembly GCF_036924675.1). NCBI lineage: Bacteria > Pseudomonadati > Pseudomonadota > Alphaproteobacteria > Hyphomicrobiales > Nitrobacteraceae > Bradyrhizobium > Bradyrhizobium sp. AZCC 1578. Next base: position 1,510,123 of record NZ_JAZHRZ010000001.1, on the reverse strand, counting down.
CGTCCAGCGCACTGCCGCTGGAGTGGCGCGATCGTGTCAGTGTCATTACGTCCGATGATTTCAGCGAGCGGGGTTTGCGGCGGGTGCTTCACGCGCCTGTCGAGACGATATTCCATTTGGCCGCCTATGGCGTCCGACCGAACCACCGCGACATCGGTGAAATGATGGCCATCAACGTCGGGTTGCCTGCTATTTTGGTCCGGCTATGCGCTGAATGGCACGCTCGGATGATCATGGCAGGTACCTTTTCGGAATACGGCCGCCCTTCGAGCCAGGACCTTCTTACGGAAAGCTCGCCGCTGGAGCAAGGCAAGCTTTATGGTTCGTCAAAAGCCGCCGGCGGTCTCATGGCAAGCGCGATCGCTAACGGCAGCGGCACCGGGTTCCGGCTGTTGCGGCTCTTCAAAGTCTATGGTGCGGGTGAAGCGCCTCATCGCCTGCTGCCGACGCTGTTCAGCGGATTGATAAAACGCGAGCGTGTGGCGATATCGACCGGAACGCAAATCCTCGACTTTGTCTACATTGACGATGTTGTCGAAGCGCTGTTGCGCGCCGACGCGCATTGCCGCGAGCAAGGCGGTATCGCGACTTGGAACGTTGCGACGGGCCGCGGCCATTCAGTGCGGGAGTTCGCCGAACGCGTCGCAGCGGCAATGCATGCGGATGCTTCGCTGCTTGGCTTCGGTGCGATCGACATGCGGAAGGATGACGAACCCTGGCTGGTTGGCTCGCCCTATCTGCTTCGTTCAGAACTCGGCTGGCAGCCCTCGACAGAACTAGATGAAGGTGTCCGCGCTGCGGTCGCGACACATTACCGGTCCCAGGGACAAGGATGAACGGCCACGTGATTACGGTGTCCCTGATTGGCGGACTGGGCAATCAGATGTTTCAGTACGCAGCCGGCAAGGCGCTCGCCGAACGCCATGGCGTCGGACTTGCGCTTGACCTCAGCGGTTTCCGTAATTATTCGGACCGCTCCTTCCTGTTGGAGCGCCTGCGCGTGCCGGAGACAGTCGTTTCGCTGGCCCAGTCCAAGGCCGCGGAGAAAGATCAAAAGCAATTTGCGCGCGCACTGTGGAAAGGGCGAGTCGATAGGCTGCTTGGCTTGGCCGGCCTGCCGAAACTTGCATCTTCGCCACAGGAGTATCGAGAGCCGCATTTCCACTACGACCCGGCTTTCGAAGCGCTTGGCCCACGAACTGTGCTGTTTGGCTATTTCCAAAGCGAGCGTTACTTTGGCTGCATCGCTGAAAGGTTGCGCGACTGGTTTTCTCCCCGAGAACCCTTGAGCGACGCGGCCGCGGAAGTGCTCGCCCGCATCGAATGCAGCCGGCTATCCGTATCGACGCATGTCCGCCGGGGCGACTACCTCAATCCCGGAACCGCAGAATTCCACGGCATCTTGGGCGAACGGTATTATCGCCAGGCGCTCGATCGGCTCGAGGCGGGGATCGGTCAGGAATCGACATTGTTCGTGTTTTCCGATGATCCGACCGCGGCGGAGGAGGTTCTGAATTTCGTGCCGAAATCGCGGCTGGTCCATGTCCGGGGCGATCCGCAGCGGCCTTGGGAGGACATGGCACTGATGGCACGTTGCCGGCACCATATCATCGCCAACAGTTCCTTTAGCTGGTGGGGCGCTTGGCTCAATCGCTCGCCGGACAAGGTCGTCATCGCGCCGCGCGCCTGGTTTGCGCCGAATGAATTGAAGAAGCTCAATACACATGATCTTTACCCCCCCGGGTGGGTCTTGGTCTGATCATTCGCGACAATAACTCTTTCAACTCGCAACGAGAGTATCGCAGTGCCACTAACAGCTCGCTCGATCATTCATTTGTTACGTCGGAAAGCAAAAAAAATTGCAGACGCAACAACACCGGAACTGACACGCTCCTGGCCTGATCCTGTCCGGAATCCCGGCGCGGCCGAGTTCGAGGTTGATCTCTGGAGTCTGTCGGGCTTTCTGCTGGAAAGGGTCGTGCCTGTGGTGGGTGTCCACCCATACCCGGTTAACGAGTTGCTGCTCATGACTGCCGCAGCGTGCCGGCTGAAGCCGTCAGTGATATTTGATTGGGGAACGCATATTGGCGTTTCTGCCAGGGTTTTTTACGAATGCGACCGGGCGTTCAAGTTCGGATATGAAATTCATTCGATTGATCTGCCGCCGGACGCCACTCACGTCGAACATCCCGGCCAGGAGCACGGCTTCCTCGTTCGCGGTCTAGACAAGGTCCATCTGCATCGGGGCAACGGCGTTGAGGTTGCACTCGACCTTTGGCAGAAACTCGGGCAACCGAAGCGGCCGCTATTCTTCGTCGATGGCGATCACGCCTACGAGTCCGTTCGTACCGAGCTGGACCGGATCTTCTCGACTGTGCCGGACGCCAGCGCTCTTGCGCACGATACGTTCTTCCAATCGGCAGAGTCGAAGTATAACGTCGGACCCGCGCGCGCCATCGACGAAATCGTCGCAAAGTACCCGTCCCGCTTCAAGGTCATCAACTCCGGGCTTGGGTTGCCAGGTATGACGTTGCTTGCGAGCATTTGAGACGAGTTCTTGTCGGTAGCCGCATGGTATCGCTTTGAATTCTAAACCCCAGCGCGTACGCTTTGCACGTGCACACAAAAGTCAACACTGTGGCACACCTCCCACTCGTTTCTATCATTATGTCGATGCGGAACAGCGCATCGACGGTAGCAGACGCGATCCGGTCGGTTCAACTGCAGGCACTGCAGGATTGGGAGATGATCGTCGTGGACGACGGCTCCAGTGATCAGAGTAGTGCGATCGTTGAGGGCTTCGGCGATGAGCGCATTCGAATCGTTCGCGAGCATTGTTCTGCCGGACTTGCGTTGCGGCTCAATCAGGCGGTAGCCCTAAGCAGAGGCGAATTTATTGCTCGCATGGATGCGGATGATATTTGCTTCCCGGACCGATTGGTCCACCAGATTGAGCGACTGCAGCGTGACCCGCAGATCGATCTTCTCGGGTGCGGGGCGGTGGTGTTCACCAGCAGCGGCGAGCTCATTGGCGAAATGCCGATCGGGCGCACCCACAAGGACATAATCGCGCGACCGTTTGTCGGTTTTCCTCTTCCTCACCCAACTTGGTGCGGACGAACGGCTTGGTTCCGCCGCCATCCATATGATTCCAAGCCTACCTATGCCGAGGACCAGGATCTGTTGCTACGAAACTTCCGGCACAGTAAGTTTGCCGGGCTCGACACGATCTTACTCGGGTATCGCCAGGACCGACTCACGCTTAGGAAATTGTTGCCTGGGCGCGCAGCACTCATTGGCGCGTCATGGCGTTACGGCCTTCGGGAAGGGAAAATCCTTCCTGCCCTTGCCGGGATTGCCGGCCACGTCATCAAAGGGGCAGTGGACGTCGCCACTGTCGGCTCGGGAATCAACCGGCCGATGCAGCGGAAGCGCTTAAAGCCGGTTTCCCATTCTACGATGCTCAGGTGGAAGAGCGTTCAAGAAAATCTGAATTCTCTTTGAACCTAGCTGCGCCCCCAACCTGATGCGCCGAAATGGAAGGTATCTCAGGCCGGTTTCGGCGTGACCTCGTGCCGCTTGTTAGGCGGGTGGGGCGCCTGTCCTTAACTCGTTCCTCTGAGCGCGATTTCTGAGCGAGATCGTTTGCTAGTCGCGCATCGGCAACAGAAGATGCACACCTCTAATAACGCGGGCGGAGAGGTCGGGACTAAAGAAGCGGATGGATTCTTGCGCGCGCAGCTATCGTTGCGGCACATGCGCTCAGAGGTGCTTCTCGCGTCTGACCAGGAAATCAAAAGTGGAGAGACTAGATTAGCTGCTCACTACCAATCTTTTCCACTTCCGGTTTCTGCAAGCAGTTCTCCACTCTTCCGGACCGTTAAAGTTAGCTGGTGATAGCGGAGATGCGGCTCTCGCCACAGAAGTGACTAGTTCGTGGTCAATTTCGATTCGCTCACGTAGGCCTGATAGGCGAGCTTGATCCCATCTTCGAGCTTCGTGCTGGCGCGCCAGCCGAGTTTTGCCAAGCGGCTGACGTCGAGCAGCTTGCGCGGGGTGCCGTCCGGGCGCGAGGTATCAAAGCCGATCGCCCCGGTATAGCCGACGGTAGCCGCGACCACGCGGGCGAATTCGGCGATCGTGATGTCCTCGCCGGTGCCGATATTGACCAGCTCGCGATCCGAATAGGTCTTCATCAGGTGGATGCAGGCATCCGCCAGATCGTCGACATAGAGGAATTCGCGCCGCGGCGTCCCGGTGCCCCAGACCACGACTTTGTCAGCGCCGGCAACCTTGGCCTCGTGAAAGCGGCGGATCAGCGCGGCGACGACATGGCTGTATTCGGGATGATAATTGTCGCCGCGCCCATAAAGGTTGGTCGGCATCACGTTGATGAAGTCGGCGCCGTACTGGCTGCGATAGGCCTCCACCATCTTGATCCCGGCGATCTTGGCAATCGCATAGGGCTCGTTGGTCGGCTCCAGCGGCCCCGTCAGCATGGAATCCTCGCGCAGCGGCTGCGGCGCCAGCTTGGGGTAGATGCAGGAGGAGCCGAGGAACATCAGCTTCTCGGCGTCGTGGACATGCGCGGCATGGATCACGTTCGAAGCAATCGCCAGATTGTCGTAGAGGAATTCGGCGCGCAGCGTGTTGTTGGCGACGATGCCGCCGACCTTGGCGGCCGCCAGAAACACCACCTGGGGCCGGTTGGCGGCAAACCACGCATTGACCGCGGCCTGATTGCGCAGATCGACCTCATTGCGCGGCGGCGTCAGCAATTCGACGTCTTCTCGCGCCAGCCGGCGCACCAGCGCGGCGCCGACCATGCCGCGGTGGCCGGCGACGTAGACGGTCTTGCCCGTCAGCTCAAACGGCAGGCTTGCCATTGGCGACCTCCCGCCGCGCGTCTGTGAGATCGTTCGCGACCATTTCCTTGACCATCTGGGCGAACGACGTCTTGGGCTTCCAGCCCAGTTTCTCGCGCGCCTTGCTGGCATCGCCGACCAGAAGATCGACTTCGGTCGGCCGGAAATAGACCGGATCGATGCGGACCACGGTCTTGCCGGATTTGGTGTCGACGCCGGTCTCGTCGACGCCCTGGCCGCGCCACTCGATGCGGCGGCCGACTTCGGCGAACGCCAGTTCGACGAATTCGCGCACCGAACGGGTCTCGCCGGTCGCCAGCACGAAATCGTCGGGCGCATCCGCCTGCAGGATCTTGTGCATGCCCTCGATGTAGTCGCGCGCATGGCCCCAGTCGCGCTTGGCCTCGAGGTTGCCGAGATAGAGCGCCTCGTCGAGGCCGGCCTCGATGCGGGCGACGCTGCGGGTGATCTTGCGGGTGACGAACGTCTCGCCGCGGATCGGGCTCTCGTGGTTGAACAGGATGCCGTTCGAGGCAAACATGCCGTAGGCCTCGCGGTAATTGACCGTGATCCAGTAGCCGTACAGCTTGGCGACGCCGTAAGGCGAGCGCGGGTAGAACGGCGTGGTCTCCTTCTGCGGCACCTCCTGGACCAGGCCGTAGAGCTCCGAGGTCGAGGCCTGATAGAACCGCGTCTCCTTCTCCATGCCGAGGATGCGGATCGCCTCCAGCAGCCGCAGCACGCCGATGGCGTCGGCGTTGGCGGTGTATTCCGGGCTTTCGAAGCTGACGCCGACATGGCTCTGGGCGGCGAGGTTGTAGATCTCGGTCGGCCTGATCTGCTGCATCAGCCGGATCAGGTTGGTGGAGTCGGTCATGTCGCCGTAATGCAGCAGGAACGGCACCTTGCGGGAATGCGGGTCCTGGTAGAGGTGGTCGATCCGCGCGGTGTTGAACGAGGACGACCGCCGCTTGATGCCGTGGACTTCATAGCCGAGGCCGAGCAGATATTCGGCCAAGTAGGCACCGTCCTGACCGGTGACGCCGGTGATCAGCGCGACACGACGTTTTGAGGCGTTCACCAGTACTTCTCCATAGGTCCGCCAACACAACCTGCGTTTGGCATGATGTCGCTGCCGGTTCCAAATGGGCCGCGATCAGGTCCGGAGCGCCCGCTTGCGGCTCATAACATCTTGACATCTCGGATGTCCATGACCGAAGAAATTGTTGAATGAAGTGAATTGGAATGAGGTGAAAGGGGCAGTGTGGGGGCTGAGCCAGAGCAATGTGGACATGAGTGGTTTACCAAATAGCGTTTGTGTTGCTCAGACAATATAGTCCTTGTGCTTCCCCTTGGATTGCTGCTCGATGGAAAAAAGGGAGCATTGATGGTCAGGTTTGGCCTCCTGGGTTGCGGACGCATTGCCAAACGTCACTCAGAACTTTTGGGCGGCAACCATATCAACGGAGCCAGGCTCGTTGCCGTTTGTGACACCGTTCGCAACCGCGCCGACGCGATCGCGTCGAGGTTCGGTGTCCCGGCGATCTATGACACGGACGAATTCCTCGCCCGGAACGATATCGACGCGGTGGCGGTGCTGACGCCGAGCGGGATGCATCCCGCCCACGTCATCGCCTGCGCGAAGGCCGGAAAGCACGCCATCGTCGAGAAGCCGATGGCGCTGCGGCTTCAGGACGCCGACGACATGGTCCGCGCCTGCGACGAGGCCGGCGTCAAGCTGTTCGTCGTCAAGCAGAATCGCTTCAACGTTCCTGTGGTGAAGGCGCGCGAGGCGCTGGAGGCCGGGCGCTTCGGCCGTCTGATTCTCGGCACGGTGCGCGTCCGCTGGTGCCGCAACCAGGCCTATTACGACCAGGATGCCTGGCGCGGCACCTGGGCCTATGACGGTGGCGTGCTCTCGAACCAGGCCAGCCATCACATCGACATGCTGGAATGGTTCTTCGGCGACGTCATCAGCGTTCATGCCCGCGCCGTGACTGCGCTGGCAAAGATCGAGACCGAGGACACCGCGGTTGCCACCCTGAAGTTCCGCAACGGCGCGCTCGGGATCATCGAGGCGACCACGGCTGCACGTCCTACCGACCTCGAAGGATCACTGTCGATCCTTGGAGAGAGAGGAACGGTCGAGATCGCGGGTTTCGCCGTCAACCAGATCCGGCACTGGCGCTTTGTCGAGGAACTTGCCTCGGACAAGGACGTGGTCGAGAAGTTTTCCGTCAATCCGCCGAACGTCTACGGCTTCGGCCATCAGGCATATTATCAGCACGTGATCGACTGTCTGGTGAACCAGCGTTCGGCGCTGGTTGATGGTCTCGAAGGGCGCAAGAGCCTGGAGCTGATTTCGGCGCTCTACGAATCAATCGAGACGGGCGCCGAGGTGCCGCTTCGCTTCGCGCCTCGGCTGGGCCGGCTCGGTGTCGTGTCGTGAACCGGCCGGAGATACATCAGGCGGGCGTGCGCGACGTCGAGTTCGGCGCGCGCGTCAGGATCGTTGATCCGTGCAATCTGTATGGCTGCAAAATCGGCGACGATTGCTTTGTCGGGCCGTTTACCGAGATCCAGAAAGGCGTCGTGATCGGCGCCCGCACGCGGGTGCAGTCTCACGCCTTCATTTGCGAACTGGTCACGATCGGCGAAGACTGTTTTGTCGGGCACGGGGTGATGTTCGTGAACGACACGTTCTCGACCGGCGGCCCGGCGCGCGGCAACAGGGATTTATGGCGCGAGACCGTGATCGGAAACCGCGTCTCGATCGGCTCCAACGCCACCATCTTGCCGGTGAGGATCGCCGATGACGTCGTGATCGGCGCAGGCTCCGTTGTGACCAGAGATATCACGTCGCCGGGGACCTATGCCGGCAACCCGGCGCGCCGGCTGCTGGCGGACAAGTAGGAAGAAGACCGATGCCGGTGCCTTTTGCGGATCTGCAACTGCAGTATCAGACCATCAAGAGCGAGATCGATGGCGCGATTGCCTCAGTCATCCGCGACAACGCCTTCATTCGCGGGTCCTACGTCGACGCGTTCGAACGGGAGTTCGCCGCTGCCGTTGACGTCAAGCATTGCGTGTCCTGCGCCAACGGCACCGATGCGCTGTATCTCGCCATGGCCGCGTTGAAGGTCAAGCCGGGCGACGAGGTGATCACCACGGCGCATTCCTGGATCAGCACGTCCGCAATGATCACGCATGCCGGCGCCACCGTGGTGTTCTGCGACACCGATGGCTCGACCTTCACAATCGATCCGGCGGCGGTCGAGGCCGCGATCACGCCGCGCACCGTCGGTATCATTCCCGTACACCTCTACGGGCAGCCGGCGGACATGGACGCGATCATGGCGATTGCCCACAAGCACAAGCTCTGGGTGATCGAGGATTGCGCGCAGGCCCATCTGGCCCGTTACAAGGGCCAGCAGGTAGGCACGTTTGGCGCGGCCGCGACCTATTCGTTCTATCCGGGCAAGAATCTCGGCGCGATGGGCGATGCCGGCGCGGTCGTCACCAACGATGATGCATTGGCCGAACACATGACGATGCTGGCACGGCACGGCGGCCTGGTGAAGCATCAGCATCATATAGAAGGCATCAACAGCCGGCTCGACGGCATGCAGGCTGCGATCCTGTCGGCGAAACTGCCGCATCTCTCGCAGTGGACCAAGGCGCGTCAGGATGCGGCGAAAGCCTACGATGCCGGCCTCAACCAGATCGAGGATGTGATCGTGCCTCAGGTCGCGCCTGACCGCACCCACGTCTATCATCTCTACACGATCAAGCATCCGCGCCGCGACGCGCTGGCGGCGCATCTGAACGCGAACGGCGTGCAGACGGCGATCAACTATCCGACGGCGCTGCCGTTCCTGGCCGCGTATCAGCGGTTCGGCCATCGCCCGGAGCAGTTTCCGAATGCGTTTGGCGATCAGGAACGTATTCTGTCGCTGCCAATGTTTGCCGAGATCACTCGGGCGCAGCAGGACCAAGTGATCGATCTGGTTCGCAAGTTTTGAGCGCTCAGCGCTCGTCGGCGATCACCTTGCCGTCATTCGGCAGCGCGCCTGCGCCAACCAGCTCGACATTGCCGCCGAGCTTCGTCACCGCGCGCAGCGTTGCCGCGAGTTCGCCCTTTAGCGCCTCACCGGGCGAAGCCGTTTCCGCCTTCAGCGTCATCAGGTCGTTCTCGCCGGACCGCGTGACGACGAGGCGTAGTCTTCCGAGTTGCTGATGGCGCTTGGCGATCTCGGCGATCTGCTCGGGGCGGACGAACATGCCCTTGACCTTGGTGGTCTGGTCGGCGCGACCCATCCAGCCCTTGATGCGCATGTTGGTGCGCCCGCATGGGCTTGCGCCCGGCAGTGCCGCCGTGAGATCGCCGAGCGCGAGCCGGATCCAGGGATGCTGCGGATCGAGCGAGGTGACGACGATTTCGCCGACGTCGCCGGGTGCGACGGGATCGCCGGTGCCGGGGCGCACGATCTCCATGATCAGGTCCTCGTTGACGACCATGCCTTCGCGCGCCGGCGTTTCGAAAGCGACCAGGCCGAGGTCGGCGGTGCCGAACGCCTGATAGGCGTCGATGCCGCGTGCCTTGACTTCGTCCTGCAGTGATTTCGGAAACGCCGCGCCTGATACCAGCGCGCGCTTGATCGAGGAGACGTCGCGCCCGGCGGATGCCGCTGCGTCGAGCAGGATCTTGAGGAAATCAGGCGTGCCGCTATAGCCGACCGGCCGATAGGCCTCGATCAGTTCAAACTGCTGTTCGGTATTGCCGGGGCCGGCCGGAATCACCGCGCAGCCCAGCGCTCGCGCCGAGGCATCGAAAATGAAGCCGCCCGGCGTCAGATGGTAACTGAAGGTGTTGAGCACCACGTCGCCGGGCCGAAAGCCCGCCGCGAACAGCGCCCGCGCGCCACGCCATGGGTCGGCGTGAACGGGCTCGGGCTCGAAGATCGGTCCCGGCGAGGTAAACAGCCGTCCGAACGACCCAAGCGGCCCCGCCACAAACCCGCCGAAGGGCGGCGCGGCCTTGTGCAGGGCAGGGAGTTCCGATTTGCGTAGCACAGGCAACTCAGCAAGCGCGGCGCGGCTGGTCACGGCGGCGGGATCGATGCCTTTCAGCCGCTCGGCATAGGCCGGCGCGGCGAGCGCCTTGCGCAGGACGTCCGGAAGCTTTGAAAACAGCTCCGCCTCGCGTATGCCCGGCTCGCGCGTTTCAAGGGCGTCGTAGTGGTCGGTCATGGCTGATGCCTCAGGTGAGGGCCGATTGCGTGCCGCCTCTGACGTGCTATCAGACGGCTTCTACCGGTGTTGATGTTCCAGGGAACGCAATGGCTGAAAGAGATACCGCTGCGGCGGCATACACGCTGGATTCGGCCGATATCGTCGCCAAGCTGAAGCTTCGCATGATCGACCATTGCCTGCCGCTGTGGTCGACCGAGGGGTGGGACGACAGAGCGGGCGGCTTTATCGATCGGCTCGATCCGGACGGCCGTGCAGACCGCCTGGCGCCGCGCCGGGTTTTTGTACAGGCGCGCCAGATTTATTGCTTCGCCAAGGCGGCGCAGATGGGCTGGTATCCGCAGGGGAGCGCGATCGCGCTCAAAGGGCTGGAGCACCTGCTGGCGAAGGCGAAAGCCCCCGACGGCAAGCCGGGCTTTGTGCACACGCTGCAGCCTGATGGCGCGGTGCTGGATCCACTGCGAGATTCCTACGACCACGCCTTCGTGCTGTTGGCACTGGCAACCGTCTACGCGCTCGATCGCGATGCGCAGATCCGCGCCGAGATCGACGCGCTGTGCCACTTCGTCGAGACGCAACTGCGCTCGCCGCACGGCGGGGTTCACGAAGGATTGCCGGTATCGATGCCGCGGCGGCAGAACCCGCAGATGCACCTGTTCGAGGCGATGATTGCCGCGTTCGACGCGACACATGACCTCGTGTTCCAGAACAGGGCCGGCAATTTCTTCAGCCTGTTTCTGGCTAACCTCTACGATAAGCAGCAGCAGGTGCTTGGCGAATATTTCGAGGAGGACTGGTCGAAGATCGAGCCGGTCAGCGTCGAGCCCGGACATCAGGCGGAATGGGCGTGGCTGCTGAAAGGTTTTGAGCGCATCACCGGCTGTCCGACCGGGCGCTATCGCGGCGAATTGCTGGCAACAGCGCTGCGCTATCGCGACGAGGCGACCGGCTGCCTGATCGACGAGGGCGACGCCCGCGGCAACATCAGGCGGCATACGCGCCGGTTGTGGCCGCAGACGGAAATTGCCAGGGCTTGGATCGCGCAGGCCGAGGCAGGGGAAGCGGGAGCGGCCGATGAAGCGCGCGCGGCGCTGGCGCGGCTCGAACGGCACTATCTCAGCCATCCCGTCACGGGCGGCTGGTACGACCAATTCGACCGTGACGGCCACTCGCTGGTCGCCACCATTCCTGCGTCTTCGTTCTATCATGTTCTCAGCGCGATAGCGGAAGCGGAACAGGTGCTCGGCTAAGCGTGGGACGGCGCTCACAACCACCGCTTTCGCCGCTTGAAGCTTTTGAGGTTCTTGAAGCTCTTGCGCTGGTCGCCGGCGCCGCCGAGATAGAACTCCTTGACGTCCTCGTTGTCGCGCAGCTCGTCAGCGGTGCCGTCGAGCACCACCTTGCCCTGTTCCATGATGTAGCCGTGGCTCGCGACCGACAGCGCCGCGCGCGCGTTCTGCTCCACCAGCAGGATGGTGACGCCGAGGTCGCGGTTGATCGCTTTGATGATCCCAAACACTTCCTTGACCAGGAGCGGCGACAGGCCCATCGACGGCTCGTCCATCAGGATCATCTTGGGGCGCGCCATCAGCGCGCGGCCGATCGCCAGCATCTGCTGTTCGCCGCCGGAGAGATAGCCGGCGAGCCCGGTACGCTCCTTGAGTCGCGGGAAATATCTGAACACCATGTCGATGTCGGCGGCAATCTCGTCGTCGGAGCGCGTGAACGCGCCGAGCTTCAGATTTTCGATCGACGTCATGTCCGCGATGATACGGCGGCCTTCCATCACCTGGAAGATGCCGCGGCGGACGATCTTGTCGGGGTCGATGCCGTTGATGCGCTCGCCATCGAAGACGATTTCGCCCCGGATCACCTCGCCGTCCTCAGTCTTGAGCAGGCCCGAGATCGCCTTCAGCGTCGTCGACTTGCCGGCGCCGTTGGCGCCGAGCAGCGCCACAATCGCGCCCTTCGGCACTTCAAGGCTCAAGCCGCGCAGCACCAGGATGACCTTGTCGTAGACCACCTCGATGTTGTGGACGCTGAGCAGCGGGCCGGCGGCTTGCGCGGCAGTCTTCGCAGGACGATTGAGTTCGGTTGCTTCAGTCATTTTTCCGATCCTGGCGTTGTTAGTGGAGCGGGTCGTCCGCTCCACCCACCGCCGTCATCACCCGTATGCGGGTGATCCAGTATTCCAGAGGCACCTGCGATCAATCGAGAAGCCGCGGCGTACTGGATCCCCGCTTTCGCGGGGATGACAGTTGAGTGTTGAGGCGACTACAGGCGCCTCCCGACCTCACCAGCCGAGCCACTCGGGCTTGCGCGGCAGGTCGATCGTCTTCACCTTTTCCATCTTGATGCCGCCGTTCTTGACGAGCTCGTTGAGCGGGGCGTCGGTCGCGCCTGCGACCTTCATGCGATACAGATCGACCTTGAGCGTGCCGCGGTGATCCTTCTCGGTGAAGGTCGAGGCGTTGCAGATGCCTTCGCCGCCGGCGGGCACCCAATCCTTCTTCTGGTAGAAGCCCTTCTTGACATTCTCGCCGGTGGCGCCGCCGTTCTTGGCCGCCCATTCGACGGCTTCCTTCATGTAGAGCGCGGTGCAGACGCCGGCGAGGTAATGCACGGGACGGTAGGCGGTACCGGCTGTGTCCGACATCTTGGAGATTTCCGTGAACGCCTTCATGCCGGGCGCGTTGCCGCCCCAGGCGATCGCGGTGCGCAGCGGAAACACCACGCCGTCGGCGGCAGTACCGGCGGCCTTGGCGGCGTTCTCATCCATGCCCCAGACGTTGCCGAGGAACTGCACGTCGACGCCGGCCGCCTTGCAGGCGTTGAGCACGGAAATATTGGAGCCGGCGGTATTGCCGAGATAGGCGTAGTTGGCGCCAGAGCTCTTCAGCGTCAGGCACTGCGCGCTGTAGTCGCCGGGCGTCAATGCGAACACGATCGGCGGCAGCACTTCGAACCCGAGGTCGGTGGCAATCGCTTCGCCAGCCGCCTTCGGCGCGTTCGGATAGGGGTGGTTGGCGCCCATGTGGACGTATTTCGGCTTGCCGGGCTTGCCCTTGGCTTTCCAGTCCTCGGCGGCCCAGGTCAGCATGCCGCGAAGTGCGTCCGAATAGCTCGGTCCATAGAAGAAGTTGTAGGGCGCCGGCTTGGCCTTTCCGCCGGCGCCGGTCGGATCGGAGAGTGCTGCGGCATAGGATGCCGAGATATCCGGGATCTTGTCCTGGGCCAGGAAACCCGTCAGCGCTTCGGTGTCGGCGGTGCCCCAGCCGAGAATGGCGGCGACCTTGTCGGCGCCCGACCATTTTTTGTACTGGGCGATGGCGCGCGGCACCTGATAGCCGTAATCGACGGTATCGAGGTTGACCTTGGCGCCGTTGATGCCGCCGCTCTTGTTGATCCATGCATAGGTGTCGGCGACACCCTGTCCGAACGGCGTTCCGACGTCCGAAGTTGGTCCTGAATAGTCGGTGAGATGTCCCAGTGCGACCGGCGCCTGGGCCGATGCAGTGGTAGAACTCAACAGCAAAGCAAGCGAGGCTGTGCTCAACAGAGTCTTCATCGTCATGGACATAGTCCTCCCGGTTACTTCTCGAGGTCTTCTCGTTGTTCGTCCCGTTCCGACCTCAATGCGAGAACGGGTAGAGTTTCCAGTATGCCTTGATCTGCCGCCATCGATGCGCAAGTCCATCCGGCTCGAACACCAGAAAGATGATGATGATCAGGCCGATGGCCATCTCGCGCAAGAAAGCGATATTGTTCTTTAGTCCCAGAAATTGATCGATCGGGCTGTCGCGGAGCGCGACGCTGAGCCATTCCATCGATTCCGGCAGCAGCACCATGAAGGCGGTGCCCATCAGCGTGCCCATGATCGAACCGAGCCCGCCGATGATGATCATGGCGAGGAAGATGATCGAGCGATCGATGCCAAAGCCTTCGTTGGAGACCACCTGATTGTAATGCGCATAGAGCGCGCCGCCGACGCCGGCAAAGAAGGCGGCGAGGCCGAACGACAGCGTCCGGTACTTGGTCAGGTTGATGCCCATGATCTCGGCGGACAGATAATGGTCGCGCACGGCGACCAGCGCGCGTCCGTCGCGCGAACGGATCAGGTTGGTGACCAGCAGATAACAGACGACGACATAGGCCAGCACGACGTAAAAATATTGCTTATCGCCGCGCAGCATGTATCCGAAGATCGAGAAGGGTTCGGCGCTGGCGGGAACGCTGCCGCCGGTGAACCACTCGGCACGGGCAAAGAAGTCGAGCAGGATGTATTGCGCCGCCAGCGTCGCGATCGCGAGATAAAGCCCTTTCAGTCGCGCCGCGGGCAGGCCGAAGACCAGACCGACCGCGGCCGTCACGACGCCGGCGAGCGGAATGCAGAAGAAGACGGGAATGCTGAACCGGTTCGAGAGATAGGCCGAGGTAAAGGCCCCGAAACCGAAGAAGGCAGCATGACCGATCGAGATCTGGCCGGTGAAGCCGACGACGATGTTGAGCCCGAGCGCGGCGATGCCGAATATGCCGATCTGGATCAGCAGGCTGAGGATGTATTCGTTGACGACGTGTGGCGCAAAGCAAATCAGCGCGATACCGGCGATCATGGCGTTGCGGCTGGTCGTGGTCGGAAACACGGTGGTATCCGCCGCATAGCTGGTGCGGAAATCGCCGGCGGGAATGAGGGTTTGGCCTGCCATAATGATTTACACCCGCTCGATGTCTTTGGTGCCGAACAGGCCGTACGGCTTGATCATGAGGATGATGATGAGCGCATAGAACGGCGCGATCTCGTAGAGATTGCCCCAGTGCAGATATTCGCTGTCGAGAAAGTGCGCGACGTTTTCCAGCAGACCGATGATGATGCCGCCGAGCACGGCGCCGCCAACGCTGTCGAGGCCGCCGAGGATCGCCGCCGGAAACACCTTGACGCCATAGGCGGAGAGGCCTGCCGAGACGCCATTGACGACGGCCACCACCACGCCGGCGACGGCAGAGACGGTCGCCGAGATCGCCCAGGCCATCGCGAATACGCCTTTGACGGAAATGCCGAGTGACTGCGCCACCTGCTGGTTGAACGCGGTGGCGCGCATCGCCAGACCATATTTGGAGAGGCGGAAGAACCACGCCATGCCCACCATCATCGCCACCGAGACTGCGAGGCTCATCAGGTAGACGGTCTGCACCTTCAGGCCGAGGATGTTGACGTTCTGGGTCTCGAAGATGCGCGGGAACGGCTGCAGATTGACCCCGAACATCCATTTCATCAGTGCCGAAAACACGGTCGAGAGCGCGATCGTCACCATGATCACGGAAATGATCGGCTCGCCGATCATGGGGCGCAGGATGACGATCTGGATCGCGATGCCGAACATGAACATGAACACCAGCGTGATCGGCATGCCCAGGTAGAACGGCACCTGATATTTGGTCAGCAGCCACCAGCATACCCAGGCGCCGACCAGCAGCAGTTCGCCCTGCGCGAAGTTCACCACCTGCGTCGCCTTGTAGATCAGCACGAACGACATGGCGACCACGCCATAGAGCGTGCCGACCACGAGGCCGTTGACGAGAAGCTGGATCAGGAGCTGGGTGTTCATGCGAAGTCACCAGACGTGCAAGCTGTCATCGCCGGGCTTGACCCGGCGATCCATCGCCTGAAGAAGCACTTTTTCCGAAGAGGATGGATGCGCGGGTCAAGCCCGCGCATGACGATCAGTTTTGCGGCGCCACCGGCAAACATCAGCTTCATTCCGCGGCCTCCGCCAGCGGCGCAGGCCCGCCGAGATCGACGACCCGCAGCGTGGTGCGGATGCGCTGGGTGGTGCCGTCCTGGAAGCGGATCACGGTATCGACGGGAATGTCGCTCTTGCCGGCGTAGATCGCGTCGATGATATCGGCGTATTTCTCGTTGATGACGCTGCGGCGGACCTTGCGGGTACGGGTCAATTCGCCGTCGTCGGCGTCGAGCTCCTTGTAGAGCAGCAGGAAGCGGGAGATACGCTGCGCCGGCGGCAGCGTGGCGTTGACGCCTTCCACCTCCTTGCGCAACAGCGCATAAACCTCGGGGCGCGAGGAGAGGTCGGTATAGGTCGTGAACGAGATGCGGTTCTTCTCCGCCCATTTCGAGATGATCGAGTAGCGGATGCAGATCATCGCCGCCAGCGCGTCGCGGCCGGCGCCGAGCACCACTGTCTCGGCGATGTAGGGCGAGAATTTTAGCTTGTTTTCCAGATATTGCGGCGAGAAGCGCTCACCGCGCGCGGTCTCGGCGAGATCCTTGATGCGGTCGATGACGACGAGTTGGCCATCATTGTTGAAATAGCCGGCGTCACCGGAATGCATCCAGCCGTCCTTGATGTCGGCGGCCGAGGCTTCCGGATTCTTGTAGTAGCCGAGGAACATATTGGGGTGGCGCACGACGATCTCGCCGACGCCGTTGACGTCGGGGTTGTCGACGCGGATCTCGATGTCAGCGGCCATCGGCACGCCGGTCGTATCCGGATCGACCTTGCCGGTCGGATGCAGCGTGTAGGCGCCCAGCAATTCGGTCTGGCCATAGAGCGTGCGCAGTGGCACGCCCATCGCCTGGAAGAACTTGAAGGTGTCAGGCCCGAGGGCCGCGCCGCCGGTTGCAGCCGAGCGCAACCGCGTGAAGCCCAGGCGGTCGCGCAGCGCGCGGAACAGGAGCTGATTGGCGAACATCGAATGCTTGCCCTGCGCGAGCGCCGAGAGCCCTGTCTTCATGCCGATGTCGAACAGCTTTTGCTTCAACGGCGAGGAATCCATCACGCCGGCGCGGACATCGGCGGCAATCGATTCCCAGAGCCGCGGTGCGAACAGCACGAAAGTCGGCGCGATCTCGCGAAAATCGTGCATCATGGTCTCGGGCTCTTCGACGAAGTTGACCTTCATCCGGCACAGCAGCCCTTTGCCGAGCGCGTAGACCTGTTCCATGATCCAGGGCAGCGGCAGCACCGAAACGTATTCGTCGTCCGGCCCCTTCGGATCGAAGGCGAGATAGGTCGCGCAATGTCTGAGGACGCGGCCAGCCGCCAGCATCGCCAGCTTGGGATTGGCCGTGGTGCCCGAGGTGGTGCAGAGGATCGCGACGTCCTCGCCGCGCGTCGCATCCACCAGTCGGTCGTAGAGCCCGGGCTCGCGCGCGGCGCGGTCGCGCCCCATCGTGGCCAGCTTCCCGGCTTCCATCAGGCGCGGATCGTCGTATTTCCGCATGCCGCGTGGATCGGAATAGACGATGTGCTTGAGGTTGGGCGCGCGATCGGCGAGCGCCAGCAGCTTGTCGACCTGCTCCTCGTCCTCGGCGAACACCAGTTTCGCCTCGCCGTAGCTGAGCAGATAGGCCGCTTCCTCGTCCAGCACGTCGCGATAAAGACCCAGGCTCATGGCGCCGATGGCATGGGTTGCGATTTCAGCGGCCACCCAGTCCGGGCGATTGTCGCCGATGATGCCGATGACGTCGCCGCGCCCAAGACCCAGTTCGACCAAGCCGAGCGCGAAATCGTGCACGCGGGTCTGGTAATCGCTCCAGGTGAAGATGCGCCACAGCCCGAGATCCTTTTCGCGCAGCGCAATCTCGCCGCCGTGCTCCCTCGCGTTGAGGCGCAGCAGCTTTGGAAAGGTATCGGCTAGGGCGGCGCGCGTGGCGTAATCCATCATGCCACGCTCTCCCGAGGCGCCGGAGTGTCGTCGGGGTCGACCAGGACCTCATCCTCCTCGCCGAGATAGGCACGTTTCACATGCGGATCAGCGAGGACAGAGGCGGGATCGCCTTCGGCGATCTTGCGGCCGAAATCCAGCACCATGACTCGGTGGGAGATATCCATCACCACGCCCATGTCGTGCTCGATCATCATCACGGTCATGCCGAACTCTTCGTTGAGATCGACGATGTAGCGCGCCATGTCCTCCTTTTCCTCGAAGTTCATGCCGGCCATCGGCTCGTCGAGCAGGATCAATTGCGGCTCCAGCGCCATCGCGCGGGCCAGCTCGACGCGCTTGCGCAGGCCGTAGGGCAGGGTGCCGGCGGTCGCCTTGCGCACCGACTGCAGGTCAAGGAAATCGATGATCTCCTCCACCTTGCGGCGGTGCTCGAGTTCCTCGCGCCGCGCGCCGGTCAGCCAGTAGAGCGAGCCCGTGATAAAATTGTTCTTCAAGAGGTGGTGCCGCCCGACCATGATGTTGTCGAGCACGCTCATGTGGTGGAACAGCGCCAGGTTCTGGAAAGTGCGGCCGATGCCGAGCTGTGGCCGCGCGTTCGGATTGAGGCCGGTGATATCCTTGCCGCGGTAGAATAGCCGGCCTTCGGTCGGCTTGTAGCGGCCGGAAATGCAATTGACGATGGAGGTCTTGCCGGCGCCGTTCGGGCCGATGATCGAGAACAATTCGCCCTCGTTCACGCCGAACGAGACCTCGGTCAGTGCACGGACGCCACCGAAGCGCAGCGACACGCCGCGCACTTCCAACGTATGAGCCACTCATTCCCTCCAGATAAGGCGCTTGCCGCGCTCTTTATCTATCGTTCGCAACTACACCCGCAATCTTACATCCGGGAGTGACCTTCCGGCCATCCGACCAACGATGCCGATCACGGCCGGCCTCACGCGTGGTAACGCCGCACCCCAACCGGTGGTGCCAGGGGCACACCCGCCAAGGTGGCCCTCCTTAGGGCAATGCGATAGTTTGAAATGTCTTTTGCCTGACAATTCGTCGGGAAATTTTGCCAGGCAACACTTCTGTTGCAGTGCAACAAGCATAGGGGCGCGACGGTCGATGCGATCATGATTGCTGCGGATAACCTCAAACGCATCGCGGCCTGGTCGCGTGAACTGAACGAGCGGGAAATCGAGGTCGCCCGTGCCGGCATCGTCGAGAAATCCTATCGCGCCAACGAGCATATCTTCATGCGCGGCGATCCCTTCGACTACTGGACCGGCATCGTCACAGGTCTTGCCCGGATGAGTACCGTGTCGAGCGGGGGCAAGGCCGCGACCTTCGCAGGCCTCACGGCCGGTGCCTGGTTTGGCGAAGGCTCGGTGCTGAAGGGCGAGCCGCGCCGTTACGACGTGGTGGCATTGCGCGACACCAGGCTGGCGCTGATGGACCGCAGCACCTTCTTCTGGCTGTTCGAGAACAGCGTCGCGTTCAACCGCTTTCTGGTCCGACAGCTCAACGAGCGGCTCGGCCAGTTCATCGGAGCGGTGGAACATGGCCGCACGCTCGATGCAACCAGCCGCGTCGCACGTTCCATCGCCTCGCTGTTCAACCCGATTCTCTATCCGGACATGACGCGCCACCTGGAGATCACGCAGGAGGAAATCGGAGCGCTCTCCGGTATTTCGCGGCAAAACGCCAACCAGTGCCTGAAGCGGCTCGAGAAGGAGGGCTTGCTGCGGCTCGAATATGGCGGCGTCACCATCATCGAACTCGAACGCTTGCGGCATCATGGCGATTAGGTGCCTAAGAGCCTGATTTCAAACGGCTTTGGCGATAGACTTGACGCAGGTCGAGTGCTATGGCCTGCGCGACGGACGGGTTTGGAGAAGATATGGCGGCTCAGGATTTAAAGCGGCGCGTGGCGCTGATCACCGGCGTCACCGGTCAGGACGGTGCCTACTTGGCCGAATATCTGCTCGGCCTCGGCTATGAGGTCCACGGCATCAAGCGGCGGTCGTCCTCGTTCAACACCGCGCGGATCGACCACCTCTACCAGGACCCGCATTCCCGCAAGGTGCCGTTCCTGCTGCATTACGGCGACATGACCGACTCCACCAACCTGATCCGGCTGATGCAGCAGATCAGGCCGACCGAGATCTACAACCTCGCCGCCCAGAGCCATGTCGGCGTCAGCTTCGAAAGCCCGGAATACACCGCCAACGCCGACGCCATCGGCGTGCTGCGGCTGCTGGAGGCGATCCGCATCCTCGGCATGGAGAAGGAGACGCGGTTCTATCAGGCCTCGACCTCGGAGCTCTACGGCCTGGTCCAGGAGGTGCCGCAGAAGGAGACCACGCCGTTCTACCCGCGCTCGCCTTACGGCGTCGCCAAGCTGTACGGCTACTGGATCACGGTCAATTACCGCGAGGCCTACGGCATGTTTGCCAGTAACGGCATCCTGTTCAACCACGAGAGCCCGATCCGCGGCGAGACGTTCGTCACCCGCAAGATCACCCGCAGCGTCGCCCGTATCGAGGCCGGCCTCGACGAGGCGCTCTATCTCGGCAACCTCGAGGCCAAGCGCGACTGGGGCCATGCACGGGACTATATCGAGGGCATGCACAAGATCCTGCAGGCGGATGCGCCCGACGATTTCGTGCTGGCGACCGGCGAGACCCGTTCGGTGCGCGAATTCGTCGAACTGGCGTTCGCCGAGGTCGGCCGCCGCATCGAGTGGCGCGGCCAGGGCGTCGACGAGACCGGCGTCGACACCAAATCCGGCAAGACCGTGATCCGCATCGATCCGGTCTATTTCCGGCCGACCGAGGTCGATCTTCTGGTCGGCGATGCCAGCAAGGCGCGCGAGAAACTCGGCTGGAAGCCCAAGACGTCGTTCGCCCAGATGGTCAAGGAAATGGTCGCGAACGATCTCGCAGACGCGCGGCGGGAGGTCGCCAATGGCAAGCCTGCCGTTTGAGCTGACGGGCAAGACCGTCTACGTCGCCGGCCACCGCGGCATGGTCGGCGCCGCGCTGGTGCGCCGGCTGGCGCGGGAAGACGTCGAACTGCTGACGCCGCCGCGCAATGAGGTCGATCTGCGCAATCAGGCCGCGGTCAATGCGTGGTTTGCCGCCAACCGGCCCCAGGTGGTGTTTCTGGCCGCCGCCAAGGTCGGCGGCATCGTCGCCAACAACACGCTGCGCGCCGAATTCCTCTACGACAATCTGGCGATTGCTTCGAACGTGATCCATGCCGCGCATATCCACGACGCCGAGAAGCTGATGTTCCTAGGCTCGTCCTGCATCTACCCCAAGCTGGCGCCGCAGCCTTTGCGCGAGGATTCGATGCTGACGGGCCCGCTGGAGCCGACCAACGAGCCCTATGCGATTGCCAAGATCGCCGGGATCAAGATGGTGGAGGCCTATCGCAGCCAGTACGGCGCCGACTTCATCAACGTGATGCCGACCAACCTTTATGGGCGCGGCGACAATTATCATCCCGAATACAGCCACGTCGTCGCCGCCCTGATCCGCCGCTTTCACGAGGCCAAGGTTGCCGGCGCTGACAAAGTCGTGGTCTGGGGCACCGGGACGCCGCGGCGCGAATTCCTCTATGTCGACGATCTGGCGGATGCCTGCATCCACCTGATGAAGACCTATTCGGATCGCGAGCTGGTCAATATCGGCACCGGCGAGGACATCACGATCGCCGAATTCGCCCGCGTGGTCGCTTCTACCGTCGGCTACAGCGGCGAGATCGGTTTTGATGCCTCGCGCCCGGACGGCACCCCGCGAAAGCTGCTCGACGTCAGCCGCCTGGCAAAACTCGGCTGGCGCGCCAGCACGAAGCTCGAGGACGGCATCCGGCTCGCCTATCAGGCCTATCTCAGCGAGCACGCAGTGACGCAGAAATAGGCCTTCCTGCAATAAAAAGCCCCGGATGTATCCGGGGCTTCTTGATGTCGAAAGTATCGTCGGCCTATTCCGGCTTGCCGATATTCACCTTCAGCGTGCCGACGCCGTCGACGCCGCACTCGATCTTGTCGCCGGGATTGAGCTGCGAGACTCCGGCCGGCGTGCCGGTCATGATGATGTCGCCGGCGGCGAGTTTCACCTGCTGCGAGAGCTGCCAGATGATTTCGGGTACGCTCCAGATCAGTTCGGTGAGGTCGCCCTTCTGCGTTTCCTTGCCGTTGACCGTCAGCCAGATCTTGCCCTTGGCGGGATGGCCGATCTTGGATGCGGGCTGGATAGCGGAGCAGGGCGCGGAATAGTCGAAGGACTTTCCGACTTCCCACGGCCGCTCCTTCTTGCGCGAGGCGATCTGCAGGTCGCGGCGGGTTAGGTCGATACCGACGGCGTAGCCGTAGACATGATCGAGCGCCTTGTCGGCCAGGATGTTGAGGCCGCCGCTCTTCATCGCGACGATCAGTTCGACTTCGTGATGCAGGTCCTTGGTCAGCGGCGGATAGGGAATCGTGGCGCCGTCGGGCACCAGCATGTCGGCGTGCTTGGCGAAGAAGAACGGCGGCGCACGCTCGTCATTGCCCATCTCTCTGATGTGCTCGAGATAGTTGCGCCCGACGCACCAGATGCGGCGAACCGGATAGGAGCCGGTCTCGCCGACGACGGGAAGCGTGGGCTGCGGGGTTGCTGATATGACGTAGGAGGCTGCGGTCATGAAAAGGGTCTCGGGTTACGGTGGAATTCCGGAGTCTTCTAGTTGGGCATGATCTTTTCGGAAAACCGGTGCCCACTTTTCCGGATCGTGCTCTAGCTTTTACGCGGTTGCGCTGATCGGCGCCAGACTGGGCGGACCGGCTTCGCGCTGCTGCAGGCGGAAGAAAGAAGCATAACGCCCGCCGCGGCGCAGCAAATCGTCATGCTGGCCGCGTTCGACGATCTCGCCGGCCTCGACCACCAGGATGGCATCGGCATGCATGATGGTGTGCAGGCGGTGGGCGATCACGATGGTGGTGCGGTTCCGGCAAAGATGCTCGATCGCCTCCTGCACGGCTTTCTCGGATTCGGAATCGAGCGCCGCGGTGGCCTCATCGAGCAGAATGATCGGCGCGTTCTTGATCAGCGCCCGGGCCACTGCGATGCGCTGGCGCTGGCCGCCGGATAGCTGCGTGCCGTGCTCGCCGACCGGCGTGTCATAGCCGAGTGGAAAGCCCATGATGAAATCGTGCGCGCAGGCCGCCTTCGCGGCCGCCACGATCTTATCCTGGCTGGCGCCTTCCTTGCCGAAAGCGATGTTGGCGCCGATCGTGTCGCGGAACAAATAGACGTCCTGCCCGACATAGGCGGTCTGCCGGCGCAGCGAGCGCCGCGACACGCCGGAAATGTTCTGGCCGTCGACCAGGATTTCGCCTTGGTTCACCTCGTAGAGCCGCAGCAGCAGCGCAAGTACCGTTGACTTGCCGGCGCCGGACGGGCCGACCAGCGCGGTGGTCTTGCCAGGCTCGGCGACGAAGCTCATGCGATTGAGGACCGGCTCGCCTGGCCGGTAGCCGAAGGTCACGTCGCGGAACTCGACCCGCGCGTCAGTGAGTTTCAGCGTCGGCTTGTCACTGTCGTCAGGCTCGCTCGGTGGGCTGTCGACGATTTCGAGCAACTTGCGCGCGCCGATCAGGTTGCTGTTGAGCTCGATGTTGAGCCGCGCCAGCCGCTTGGCCGGCTCATAGGCCAATAGGAACGCGGTCAGGAATGAAAAGAACTGGCCGGGCGAAGCGCCCATCGCGACCACGCGATAGCCGCCATACATCAGGCCGCCCGCGATCGCGAAGCCGCCGAGGGTTTCCATCAATGGGCTGGAGCGGTTGGAAACGCGCGCCATCTTGTTGGCGTTGCGCTCGACCGCGGCGATGCTGGCGTCGATCCGTTCGCGCATCGCCTGTTCGAGCGTAAAGGCTTTCACGGTGCGGATGCCCTGCAGCGATTCCTGCATCGTCTCCATGATGTCGGCGGTGCCGGAGAACTGGTTGTGTGCAAGACCCTTGATGCGCTTCACCAGCTTGCGCAGTACGATCATCGCCGGCGGTGCCACCGCAAAACCAAGCAGCGCCATCAGGGGATCGGTCATCACCATGACGATGACGAGTGCGATCAGCGACAGCAGATCGCGGCCGATGGCGTTGATCAGGAGATTGAGCACCTGCGTCACCGCGGTAGCGCCAGCGGTGAGCCGCGCCAGGAATTCCGATGAATGCCGCTCGGAGAAGAACGCGATGTTTTCGCTCATCAGCTTGGCAAACAGCCGGCGCTGGTTATTTGCGAGGATCGCATTGCCGATCTGCGACAGGATCACGGTGTGTCCGTAGGTCGCCGCACCCTTGATCGTAAAGATGACGACGGTGATCAGCGACAAGAGCGCAATCCCGCGCACATCCTTGTCGACATAGGCCTTGTTGATGACCTCGCCGAGCAGGTAGGCGGAACTCGCGGTTGTCACCGCCGCTAATCCCATCAGCGAAAAGGCGAGCAGATAGCGCCGCCAGTAGGCGAGCCCCTGTTCAGCGACGAGGCGCCGAATCAGGATCGCCGCACCATATGGGTCGTCGGTGATTTTCTTCGGAGTTTCTGTAGGAAGTTCGGTCATCCGCGTTCCATTGACGGCGCCTGGATAGCCCGGCGCGTCAGGGCTGCTGCGATGCCTCCTTGCCTGCTTAGAGGGGCTTTTTCAAGCCAAATAAGCGCTTGATTTCAGGCTGATTCCGCACGCTGCGGAAGGCCGCCGCGCTCGCTGAACAGCCTCTTTTCCCAGGTCAGCGCGTGGCCAGCGATGGTTTCGAGATTATCGTATTGCGGCGTCCACTCCAGCATCGAACGAATGCGGCTGGTGTCGGCAACCATGGTCACGATGTCGCCGGGGCGGCGCGGCGCATATTGAACCGCGAAATTGCGCATCGAGACGCGGCGGACGGCCTCGACGGTTTCCAGCACCGAATAGCCGCGGCCGTAGCCGCAGTTCAGCGTGATCGAGCTTCCGCCGCCTCGCAGGTATGACAGCGCGGCGCGATGGGCCTCCGCGAGATCGCTGACATGGATGAAATCGCGAATGCAGCTTCCGTCCGGCGTCGGGTAGTCGGTTCCGTACACGTCGACCTTGGCGCGCTGTCCGGTGGCGGCTTCGACCGCAATCTTGAGCAGATGCGTCGCGCCGACGGTCGAGAGACCGCAGCGGCCGTTCGGATCGGCGCCGGCGACGTTGAAATAGCGCAACACGACGTATTTCATGTCGTGGGCACCGGCGACGTCATGCAGCATGATTTCAGTCATCAGCTTGGATGAGCCGTAAGGCGACATCGGCCGCGTCGGCGCATGTTCCGGCACCGGCACCTGGTCCGGATTGCCATAGACGGCAGCCGTTGACGAAAAGATGAAGCGGCTGACGCCGGCCTTCACCGCTGAATTCAAGAGGCTGCGGGTCGTCATGGTGTTGTTGCGGTAATAGCCGAGCGGATCGCGCATCGAATCCGGCACCACGACGGAGCCTGCGAAATGAATGATGCTCTCGACGCGGTGCTGGGCGATCACGCCCTCGACGAGGTTTTCGTCGCCGGCGTCGCCGATGAACAGCGGCACGGGGCGGGGCAAAAGTGAGGAAAATCCGGTGGACAGGTTGTCGATCACGACGACGCTTTCGCCGGCGTCCACCAGCGCATGAACCGTATGACTTCCGATATAGCCGGCGCCACCGGTGACGAGCACGGTCATGGGTCACCTCTCCCGATTTATTTGCAGGCGATGCTAGCTGTGGTGCGGTGAAGAGGGGGTTTCGGCGCCGGCGAACTGGCCACTATGCTTAATGTTGCGTATAGGAACTGGCCGAAACGGAGCCGGACGTGCCGATCGAGAACAATTTGGCCAGTGATCTGCAGCTGATCGTGCCGAATCTGCACAGGCGCTATTCGGGCGTGACGGCGACCAACCGGATGGTGGCGCCGAAGCTCGCGCAGATGTACCGCGCAGCATGGCTCGGGCCGCACGCGCCCGACGGCATCGCGCGGATGGGTTTTGCGGATGTGTTGAAACTCTGGCACCGCCGCAACTCCGTGATCTGGCACGCGCGGCGCAACGACGAGATGATTGTCGGCGTCTTGCTGCGTGCGCTGGGCTGGCCGCTGAAACTGGTCTTCACCTCGGCGGCGCAGCGGCATCACACCTGGCTGACGCGCTGGCTGATCCGGCAGATGGATGCCGTGATCGCGACCTCCGAGCTGTCAGCGTCCTTTCTCAAGCGCGAGGCGACGGTGGTGATGCACGGCGTCGATACCAACGCCTACACACCGCCGGCAGATCGCGCAGCGGCGTTTGCCGAGGCGAAACTGCCGGGACATTACGCGATCGGCTGCTTCGGGCGGGTGCGCGCGCAAAAGGGCACGGATGTGTTCGTCGAGGCGATGTGCCGGTTGCTGCCGCGCTACCCGGATTTCACCGCTGTCATCGTCGGCGCGGTCGTGCCGGAGCAGCAGGGTTTTGCCGATGGCTTGAAACGACAGATCGAGGCGGCCGGGCTGCAATCGCGCATCGTCATCACGGGCGAGCTCGAAATCGAGGAAGTACAGCGCTGGTATCAGCGGCTGACGATCTACGCGTTCACCTCGCGCAATGAAGGCTTTGGCCTGACGCTGATCGAGGCGATGGCGGCAGGCGCGGCGCTGGTGGCGGCGCGGGCAGGCGCAGCGGAGTTCGTGGTCGAGGACGGCGTGACCGGCGTGCTGGCGCCGCCGGGCGATACTGAGGCGCTGGTCGCGGCGCTTGAGCCTTTGATGCGCGATCCGGCCTCGGCACATGCGATGGGCGAGCGGGCGCGTGCGCGCGTGCTGGAAAAGTTCAGTCTTGAGGCGGAGGCTAATGCGATCGCCGCAGTCTATCGCACGCTCGATTGAGCCATCACGCGCTGCGCGATGTCGGCCACCTCGGCCGCCGCAATGTCGCGCATGCAGCGGTGGTCGTTCATGGTGCAGACTGTGCGCTGGCAGGGCTGGCAGGATAGCTTTGATTTGGTCTGCAACACTGTGGCGGCAAGGCCGTTCAGCGGCGCCCAGAGATAGGGGCTGGTGGGGCCGAAAATGCCCATGGTCGGCGTGCCGATCGCAGCCGCGATGTGCATCAGGCCGGAGTCGTTCGAGATCGCCACGCTCGCCGCCGCCATCGCCAGTATGCCGTTGCGCAGATCAGTGCCGGTGAGGTCGCGGGCCTTGCCGCCGGTGGTGGAGACGATTTCCTGCGCCAGTGTCTTTTCGCCGGGACCGCCGACCACCCAGACGTCGAGGCCGCGCTCGATCAGGAGCCGCGCGGCTTCCGGATAATAAGTCCATCGCTTTGAGGCGCCGACGGAGCCCGGGCCGAGCGCTACGGCGGGACCCGTGCCAAGCCCGCTCGCCTGCCGCCAGCGGGCGGCTTCCTCCAGCGGAACCACGAGCTGCGGCACCGGCCATTCCGGCGGCAGCGGTGCGCTATCGGGCAGCGCCAGCGCGGCATTCTTGTCGATAAAGCGGGGCAGGGCCTTTTCGCCCCAGCGCATCCGGTTGATCAGGCCAAATCGCGCCTCGCCGAAAAAGCCGACGCGCTCGGGAATCCCGGCCAGCGCGGGCGCAATCGCCGCCTTCCAGGTGCGGGGCAGGACGAGGGCGGTTCCATAGCCGCGGGCGCGCAGTTCGGTGGCGAGCCCCCGCTGTTTGGCCAGCGCAAGCCGGCTGCGCGGCAGGTTCCAGACAATGCCCGCCCGGACGCCGGGCATATAGTCAACCAGCGGTGCGCAAAGGGGGGTCACCAGGAGGTCGACCGGGCGGTTCGGCCAGCGCTGCTTCAATACCCGCACCACCGTATGGCCGCGGACGAAATCGCCAATCCACATATAGGGAACGATCAGGATAGGCCTGGTGTCAGCGCTATCTTCCATTTCGATCCCATTTAGTGAATTTAAGTTCATATCTTGACTGTTTCGCCGCTAACCAATTGCAGGCCCGTCGGTAACCGCTCCAAGGCGACACGTAAAGCCGGTCGATTCGGTCTTGGATTCGCTGAGAAGCAAAGTTGCCTGCCGCGCGGGAGTGAGGCAAAGCTTTCGCCCGAACAATCATGGCAGGGGATGGCATGTTGCTGGTGACCGGGGGTGCCGGTTTTATCGGGTCGAACGTCGTGGGTGCGTTGAATGACGTCGGCCGGGACGTTGCCGTGTGCGACGTGCTCGGCCATGACGGCAAATGGCGCAATCTGGCCAAACGCCGGCTGGCCGATTTTGTGCCGCCTTCGGAACTGATGGACTGGCTGAAGGGCCGCCGGCTGGAGGCGGTCGTCCATCTCGGCGCCATTTCCGAGACCACGGCAACCGACGGCGACCTGGTGATCGAGACCAATTTCCGCTTGTCGATGCGGTTGCTCGACTGGTGCACGGCCAACGCCACGCCGCTGATCTACGCGTCCTCGGCCGCGACCTATGGCGACGGCAGCAGTGGCTTTCGCGACGACCAGTCAATGGACGCGCTGAAGCGGCTGCGGCCGATGAACCTCTATGGCTGGAGCAAGCATCTGTTCGACATGGCGGTCGCCGAACGCTCAGCGCGCGGCGAACGGCTGCCGCCGCAATGGGCGGGATTGAAGTTCTTCAACGTGTTCGGCCCCAACGAATATCACAAGGGCACGATGATGAGCGTGCTGGCGCGGCGCTTCGACGACATCAAGGCCGGCCGTCCGGTGCAATTGTTCAAGTCGCATCGGGAAGGGATCGCCGACGGGGAACAGCGGCGCGACTTCATCTATGTCGACGACGTCGTGCGCGTCACGATGTGGCTGCTCTCGACGCCATCGGTCAGCGGCATCTTTAACGTCGGAACCGGCACGGCGCGCAGCTTTCGCGATCTGATGCTGTCGGCCTATGCCGCGCTCGGCATCACACCGAACATCCAGTATATCGACATGCCCGAGCAGATCCGCGGCAGCTATCAGTACTTCACCCAGAGCGAAGTCGATCAGCTGCTGAATGCCGGGTATAATGGTGGTTTCACCGCGCTCGAAGACGCGGTCGAGACCTACGTGAAGGCTTTTCTCAATCGTCCCGATCGCTTTCGCTGATGGGCACCAGGTAGACAGATGTTCGATTTTGAAGCCCTGAGCCAGGTGATCCCAAATCAGACCGTGCTCTGCGTCGGCGATCTCATGCTCGACGAGTTCGTCTATGGCGACGTGTCCCGTGTTTCGCCGGAAGCACCGGCGCCCGTTATCGCGGTCCAGCGTAGCGAGACCAATGTCGGCGGTGCCGGCAACGTCGCGCGCAACATCACCTCGCTCGGCGCACGCTGCATCTTTGCCGGCCTGATCGGCGAAGACGAGGCGGGTGCGAAGCTGAAGGCCGATCTGGCGCGGGAAAGCCTGATCGAGGCCGTGCTGGTATCAGATCCTTCCCGTCCGACCACGCGCAAGGTGCGCTTCGTCTCCGAGCATTTTTCCACCCATATGCTGCGCGCGGATTGGGAGCAGGCCGTGCCGGCCTCGGCCGACGTCGAGCAGCGGCTGATCGATGCGATCCTGCCGCTTATGCCCCGCGCCGACATCGTGCTGCTGTCCGACTATGCCAAGGGCGTGCTGACGGCGCGCGTCATCCGCAACACCATCGACGCCGCGAAAAAGCTCGGCAAGCGCGTGGTCGTCGATCCCAAGAGCGCAAATTTCGCGATCTATCGCGGCGCCACGCTGCTGACTCCCAACCGCAAGGAGTTTGCCGAAGCGACCCGCAGCCGCGCCGACACTGACCAGAACATTGCCGAGGCGGCGCAGGACGCGATGTACCTTGCCGACTGCGAGGCCATGCTGGTAACGCAAAGCGAACACGGCATGACGCTGGTGGTTCGCGGCGGCGAGGCGATCCATGTGCCGGCGCTTCCGGTCAAGGTACGCGACGTCTCGGGCGCGGGTGACACGGTTGCCGCGGTGCTGGCGTTGACGCTTGCTGCCCAGGCCGATTGGGAGACGGCGCTCAGGATGGCGAACGCGGCGGCCGCGGTCGCGGTCGGCAAGAAGGGCACCGCTACCGTCACGCCCGCGGAGCTGCGGCGGAAAATCCTGCCGCATGCGTCGCTGGCGGCCGAAGAGAAGATCGTGCCGGCAGGCGGCGATCTCGCGATGCCTCTGGCGGAGTGGCGCCGGCAGGGGCTGCGCATCGGCTTCACCAATGGCTGCTTCGATATTCTGCATCCCGGCCACGTCAAAGTGCTGACGGCGGCGCGCGGCACCTGCGACCGCCTGATCGTCGGCCTCAACAGCGATGCCTCGGTGAAACGATTGAAGGGCGAGGGACGCCCGGTGCAGGATGAGCGGGCGCGCGCCGAAGTGCTGGCAGCGCTGGAGGCGGTCGATCTCGTCGCGATCTTCGCGGAGGACACGCCGATCGACCTGATCACGCGGGTGAGGCCGAGCGTGCTGGTCAAGGGCGGCGATTATACGCGCGAGCAGGTCGTCGGCCACGAGATCGTCGAGGCTACCGGCGGCGAGGTCGTGCTTGTCGATATCCTGCCGGGCCACAGCACGACGTCGCTGGTCGGCCGCGCCCGGGGAGGCAAGGCGTGAACGCGAACGCAGCTTCGTCGCCGATCGCCAAGGC
Source organism: Bradyrhizobium sp. AZCC 1578 (assembly GCF_036924675.1). Classification (NCBI taxonomy): domain Bacteria; kingdom Pseudomonadati; phylum Pseudomonadota; class Alphaproteobacteria; order Hyphomicrobiales; family Nitrobacteraceae; genus Bradyrhizobium; species Bradyrhizobium sp. AZCC 1578. The sequence goes on along the minus strand of NZ_JAZHRZ010000001.1, from coordinate 1,479,719 downwards.
GCTGCCGATCTGGCGCGATCCGGCCGCATGGATGAAGGTGAGCGACGTCGTCGCGGTCCTGCTTGCGCTGTCGCTGCCATGGTCGACTTCGCTGGTCGGCATTTTCGGCGCTGTGCTTCTGGCCACGGTTGCGCCGACGGTCGAGTTGAAGGGCTTTCTTGCCTCGCTGAAGCGCCCGATTTCTGCGCTGCCGATCGCCCTGTTCGTTCTGGCGTTTGTTGGAACCCTGTGGTCGGACGCCGCTTGGGGCGCGCGATTCTATGCCGTGGGGCCGGCCGCGAAGCTCCTGGTACTTCCGGTCCTGCTCTATCATTTCGAGCGCTCGGCGCGCGGGTCGTGGGTGTTTGTGGCGTTCCTCGCTTCGTGCACGCTCTTGATGCTGATGTCCTGGCTGGTGTTTTTGCGTCCCGAACTTTCGTTGCGGACGCCGGAGCTCGCCGCACGCGGCATCTTTGTCAAGAACTACATCGCCCAGAGTCAGGAATTCACGCTGTGCGCGGTTGCGCTGGCCTATCCGGTCATCATGCTGCTGCGGGCAAAGCGGACTGCGCTGGCCGTGCTGCTCACCGCCATCGCCTTCGGCTTCTTCGTCAACATGGCGTTCCTGGTGGTGTCGCGCACGGCATTGGTCACGGTGCCGATCATGTTCGCGGTGTTTGCGCTGTTGCATCTGAGGTGGCGCAGCATCGTCATCATCCTGTGCGTAGCGGCCGCGTTCGCCGCCGTTGCCTGGCAGACCTCGCCGGCGTTGCGCCGGACCGCGGAGACGTTTACCCGGGAATACCAGCTCTACAAGGAACAAAACATTCCGACATCGATCGGGCTGCGGCTCGAGTTCTGGCGGAAGTCTCTCGGTTTCTTTGCCGAGGCACCGCTGATCGGCCATGGCACGGGCGCGACGCGCGGCCTGTTCGAGCGCGTCGCCACGCACGGCTCATACCAGGCCAGCAGCGAAGTGATCGGAAACCCCCATAACCAGACGCTCAACGTCGCGGTGCAATGGGGCATTGTCGGTGTCGTCATGCTGTACGCGATGTGGCTGTTGCACCTGTTCCTGTTCCGTGGCGATGGGCTTGCGAATTGGATCGGGCTTTTGGTCGTAGTGCAGAATATCTTCACCTCGCTATTCAACTCCCACATCTTCGACTTCCATGAAGGCTGGATGTATGTGCTGGGCGTCGGAGTTGCCGGAGGCATGGTGCTGCGCGCCAGGTCAGAGGCGGCGGAATCTTCCGGAACAGCCCGGCCATGATCGCTGGCATGCACGCCGCAGATAAGATATCAGCGGGCGAGGAACGCCCCGCGAAGCCCGATCGTCTCCGCAGCCGGCCAATGGAATGACGCCTCTTTCGCAATTGACCCGTCGCAATTACCTGATCGCAGCGCACGATGGGTTGGCGACCGCGCTTGCGCTGCTCGCGAGCTTCTACCTGCGGTTCGAGGGAGGCGAGGCCTTCTATGACCGGCTGCCGCCGCTGCTGAAGATTCTACCGCTGTTCGTCGCCTTCAGCATCGTTATCTGCTACGTCTTCAATCTGACGACCACGAAATGGCGTTTCATTTCGCTTCCTGATGCACTGAATATCCTGCGCGTGGCGACCACTCTGGCGGTCGCGCTTATCGTGCTGGACTACGCCTTCATTTTCGCCGCATCGAACGGCAAGGCGCCGGTGCTGTTCGGCCGTATCACCATCGTGCTCTACTGGTTCCTGCAAGTGTTCGCGCTGAGCGCACTCCGCTTCGGATATCGCTATTTCCGTTACACGCGGGTTCGCCGCCATGCCCGGACCGAAGGCGCATCGGCAACGCTGTTGATTGGCCGCGCCGCCGACGCCGAGGTGCTGTTGCGCGCGATCGAGAGCGGCGCAGTCAAGCAGCTTTGGCCGGTTGGCGTGCTGTCGCCTTCGGCCGCGGACCGCGGGCAGTCGATCCGCAACGTGCCGGTGCTGGGCGGGATCGACGATGTCGAGGACGTGGTCCGCGATTATGCCGGACGGGGAAAGCCGATTTCGCGGGTCGTCATGACGCCGTCGGCGTTCGAACCCGAGGCGCATCCCGAGGCGGTTCTGATGCGGGCCAAGCGGCTCGGGCTATTTGTCAGCCGCCTGCCGTCGCTCGAAGGCGGCGACGTGCCGAGGCTGACCAATGTCGCCGTCGAAGACCTTTTGCTGCGGCCAAGCGAGAAGATCGATTACGCGCGGCTTGAAACGCTGGTGAAGGGCAAGGCAGTGATCGTCACCGGCGGCGGTGGCTCGATCGGTTCGGAGATATGCGACCGCGTCGCGACCTTTGGCGCTGCGCGGCTGTTGGTGATCGAGCACTCGGAGCCGGCGCTTTACGCAGTCACGGAAGCGCTGACGGCACGCGCAGCCAATGCCGCCATCGAAGGCCGAATCGCCGACATCCGCGATCGCGACCGGATCATAAACCTGATGCGGGAGTTCAAGCCGGATATCGTGTTCCATGCCGCCGCGCTGAAGCACGTGCCGATCCTCGAGCGCGATTGGAGCGAGGGCGTCAAGACCAACATCTTCGGATCGGTCAATGTCGCCGATGCCGCGCGGGCGGCGGGCGCAGAAGCCATGGTGATGATCTCGACCGACAAGGCGATCGAGCCGGTCTCGATGCTGGGCCTGACCAAGCGCTTCGCCGAAATGTATTGTCAGGCGCTCGACCACGACCTGATGACGCAATCGGAGGGCAAGCCGCACATGAGGCTGATCTCGGTGCGGTTCGGCAACGTGCTGGCCTCGAACGGATCGGTGGTGCCGAAATTCAAGGCGCAGATCGAGGCCGGCGGTCCTGTCACGGTGACGCATCCGGACATGGTCCGGTACTTCATGACCATCCGCGAAGCCTGCGATCTCGTGCTGACCGCAGCCACGCACGCGCTGACGCCGGCGCGGCCCGACGTCTCCGTCTATGTCCTCAACATGGGACAGCCGGTGAAGATCGTGGAGCTTGCCGAGCGGATGATCCGCCTTTCCGGCCTCGAACCGGGCGTCGACATCGAGGTGGTGTTCACCGGCATACGGCCGGGCGAGCGGCTGAACGAGATCCTGTTCGCCACCGAGGAGCCGACGGTCGAGATCGGGGTCGCCGGCATCATGGCGGCGAAGCCGAATGAGCCGCCGATGCAGACCTTGTGCAAATGGCTTGCGGCGCTGGAGGATGCAATCGCGCGCGATGACCGCTCCACCATCCGTGCGGTGCTCAAGGATGCCGTGCCGGAATTCGGATCGAACGCCGCCTGATTTTGCTGCCTCGCCTGGTCCGTCCCCGCGGCCATTCGTGCCCCTTCGGAAGCCATGATGCAGAAGTCCGGAAAAGTCGTCGTCGTCAGCCAGCATTATCCGCCCGATCCGAGCACGACGGCGGCGATCATGGCCGCGATTTCCGACCACGTGGCGCAGGAGGCCGAGGTGACGGTGCTGTCGGGAACGGCGGGCTCCGCGATCTCGGCGCAAGCGGGCAAGCCTGAGGTCGTCGAGGTCAAGAACTGGATGCCGGGCAAGGGCGCGCTGGGAAGGCGCGCCGTGGCCGAATTGCTGTTCACGGTCCGGATGTTTTTCGTGCTGCTGGCGAGGTTGCGGCGCGGCGACGTCACGCTGACCGTGCCGGCGCCCTTCATGCTGCCTTACGCTTTTGCCGCCGCGGCCAGATTGAAAGGCGCGAGATCAGCGCTGATCATGCACGATCTCTATCCCGACGTCCTCGTCATGGCTGGCCTGTTGAAGCCGCAGTCGATCGTGGCGAAAGCGATGCGCGCCTTGAACGCGCCGATGTTTCGCGCGCTCGATGCCGTCGTCATCATTGGCCGCGACACCGAGAAGCTGCTGCTGCGCTATGGCGGAATGACAAGTGACAAGATCCGCTTCATTCCGAACTGGGCGACACTTGCACGTGGCGTTCGCGCGATCGACCCGGACAATCCGTACCGCCGCTCGCTTTCCGCCCGCTTCGTCGTCGGACTGTCTGGCAATCTCGGCTTTACCCACGATCCCGTCATCGTGTTCGAAGCGGCGCGCCTGCTGCGCGACGACAAGGATATACACTTCCTGCTGTCGGGCTGGGGGATCGGGTTCGACCAGTTGAAGGCCCTGCAGGCCGAGGCAAAACTTCCCAACGTCACCCTGGTCGACCGCGTCGAGGACGAGCAGTTGGAGGCCTTTCTTTCGGCCGCGGACGCCTGGATCATTCCGTATCGCAAGAACGTTGCCGGCATATCGGTGCCGAGCCGGTTCTACAATCTGCTGGCGATCGGCCGTCCAGTGATCCTGGTTTCCGAAGCGGATGCCGAAGCGGCGTTGACGGTGACCGAGCACGATGTCGGCTGGGTCGTCGAACCCGGCAAGGCCGATGAACTGGCGAAAACGGTCGGTCGTGCCGCCGCTTCCATTGACCGGCAACGGGCCGAGCGCGCAGCTGAAATCTCCAAGCGCTTCGATTTTGAGATCGCCATGGACGACTATTGCGGGCTAATCCGGGAACTCGCGCAGAAGTAGCTGGATCAGACGCGAGACGGTTGACGGCGTGAGAAACGGTGCATCAAGACCGCCGTCGCGGCGCCTCCAGCACCGAGTAACAGGCCGGCTATCGCAGCGGACGAGGTCATGGCCGCGCCGACCGCCAGCGTAGCCAGCACGAGGTTGAGCGCGAACACTTCGCTCACCACGCGCGATACCGAAAAGCCGTTGTCGGTGGCGCGCTGATAGAAGTGGGTGCGATGCGCGGCCCAGAACGGCTCGCGCCGCGCGACGCGCCGTAGCAGCGTGGCGGTCGCATCGGCGAGGTAATAGAGCGGCAACAGCAGCGCCGCTGCCACTTGCTGATGCCAGGCGAGTTGCAAGAGACACCAGCCCACCAACAAGCCGATCGGCAGGCTGCCGACGTCCCCGAGAAAGATTTTTGCTACCGGCCGGTTGAAGGGCGCGAAGCCGAGCATCGCGCCGAACAGTGCTGCGGCGGCGACCATCGTTGACGCCGGAAGTCCGCCGAGCCAGCCGAGCAGAACGAGTGCGCCGGTGATGGGCACGATCTCGGCGACCGTCATCAGGTCCAACCCGTCCATGAAGTTGACGAGGTTCACGAACCACAGCCCTGCGAGGATCAGGAGGCCGCGCTCGAGCCAGAGCGGGCAGGCAGGAACGATCCGTAAGCTGTCGGGGGCGACCAAGATCACCGCCGCGACGGTCAGTCCCTGCAGCAACAGCCGCGGCACCACGGGAATTGAGTTGACGTCATCGGCGAAGCCGACGGCCGCGATGAACAGCGTCGCGCCGAACACGGCGACGGGAATTCTCATCTCCGCCGCGTCGGCAAGCGCGATGACCGCAGCCGCCGCGATCAGCGTGGCCGCGATCACCGCGACGCCCGCGCCCTGCGGTGTCGGAACCCGATGGGAAGAGCGCGCATTCGGTTTTGCCAGCACTATCCGCACCATCAGCGGCCGGATCGCCCATGTCAGGACGGCCGACAACAGCGCAGCCGTCGCTACTGTGGCAAACGACAGCAATAGTTGCGAATTGGCCATTCTACCCGCGCGGCATGTTGTTCGAAAATTATTTGGGAACTTCGATCGGCGTTACGCCCTGCGCGGCTTTCTCGGCGCTGAAAATCCAGACCAGGCCGCCGATCGCGCCGACGATGAAGGATACCGCGCCATAGAGCAGGGAGATGTTGACGCCCTCGTTGGCCATCAGGCCGGCATACCCGAACGCCAGCCCCATGGTGGCTTCGCGGACACCCCAGCCGGCAATCGAGATCGGCAGCATGGTGATCAGCATGACGGGCGGAACAAGCTGGAAGATCTGGCCGAACACAACGGGGGCGGCGATCGACTGCACCACGCACCAGGCGATGACGACGGCAAGCACGTGCACCAATAACGACAGCACCGCGACTTTCGGGCCGTGAGTGCGGCTGAACAGCACGCGATTGGCGATCACCGAGCAGGCGTGGATGTGATGGGTGCCCCACCAGTGCTTCAGCCACGGCCACCGCAGCCTGCCGAGCAGGAGAAATCCGAGGCCACCGGCAAGCGCCGCGAAATCGACGAACAGCAGCGCCGACCTGCCATGGGGATCGGTGATCAGGCGATAGCTCCACGGCAGGCTCGCAACGATGACGACGGCGAGCGCGATCAGGCCGATGGCACGGTCGACGAAGATGGAATAGGTCGCCGCCCGCCAGCCGGCGCCGTTGCGCGCGACGAGCCATAGCCTGACCGCATCGCCGCCGATCGAGGACGGTAGCGTCTGGTTGAAGAACATCCCGATCACGTTGAAGCGCATCGCCTGCCGGGTCGGCAGCGGCGCGCCGCATTCCGCCCCGATCTCGCGCCATCGCAGGACGCCGACGAATATCTGGAGGAACGACACGGCAATCGCCACGCCGATCCAGGCCAGGCTGGAAACGTCGATGCGGGCCGCGAGGTCGGCGAGGTCGACCTTGCGCAACGAGAAATACAAGAGCGCCGCCGAGACCAGTATCTTCAATGTCGAAAGCAGGATTCGGCGCATCTCGCCCGTGCCGGGTTTGAGAAGGGGGTGCAAAAAGCGATGCAATTCGGGCGCCTTGGTATGGTTTTCGGGCCGATCTGGCAATAGCGGGACTGGTAGGTGTTGCGGTGGCCTCGGCAACGCAGGTAAAGAGGCCTGGCGACAGAAATTTCAGCCATCGAGCGGCGCCTTCCAAGGATACGATGCCGGATCAACCCATATTGGTCACCGGAGCTGCGGGTTTCATCGGCTTCCACGTTGCGCGCCGGCTGCTGGCCGAAGGCCGCGCCGTGATCGGGCTCGACAATCTCAACGACTATTACGATCCGGCGTTGAAGCGGGCGCGGCTGGAGGTTCTGCGCCGGGAGCAGGGTTTCACATTCGAGCAGATCGATCTCGCTAGTCGCACGTCAGTGGAACACCTGTTCGCCAAACACCGCTTTCCAAGCGTGGTGCATCTCGCAGCCCAGGCCGGCGTGCGTTATTCGATCGATCATCCGCACGCCTATGTCGATGCCAATCTAGCGGGCTTCGTCAACGTGCTGGAAGGCTGCCGGCATCATGGATGCGGCCATCTGGTCTACGCCTCGTCCTCATCGGTCTACGGCGCCAATACGAAACTACCGTTTTCGGTGGAGGACAAGACCGACCATCCGATCAGCCTCTATGCCGCCACCAAGAAGGCCAATGAGCTGATCGCGCATTCCTACAGCCATCTCTACCGTCTTCCGGTAACGGGCCTGCGGTTCTTCACCATCTATGGGCCATGGGGACGGCCCGACATGGCGGTTTATCTGTTTACCAAGGCGATCGTGGAGGGTACCCCGATCAGGCTCTTTAACCATGGCAGGATGCGACGCGACTTTACCTATATCGAGGACGTGACGCGTGCCGTATTGCGGCTGGTCGACCAGGCCCCGCGCGACGGCGGGCAGGGCGCCGGGGCGCCGGCAAAAGTCTACAATGTCGGCAATAATCATCCGGAAGAGCTGACCCATGTGGTAGCGGTTTTAGAGCGGGAATTGGGCCGCGCGGCGGTCAAGGAGATGCTGCCGATGCAGCCCGGAGATGTGACCGAGACTTTTGCTGACGTAACCGAACTGATGCGCGACACCGGCTTCAGGCCGCAGACTTCGATCGAGGAAGGGCTTCGCGACTTCGTTGCCTGGTATCGCGACTACCACAGGATTTGATTTGAGGCGCCGATGAACCGACGAATTATTCCTCTCATCATGTGTGGCGGCGCCGGAACGCGGCTGTGGCCGGCCTCGCGCGAGGTTCATCCCAAGCAGTTCCTGTCCCTGTTCGGCGCGCGTTCGACGTTCCAGGATACGCTGTTGCGGGTTTCGGATGCTGGTCTGTTCGAACGGCCCGTCATCATCACCAACAACGCCTATCGCTTCATGGTGCTCGAGCAACTGGCGGAGATCGGACGGGAAGCCGACGTGCTTCTCGAACCGATGCGGCGTGATTCCGGGCCTGCGATCGCGGCCGGCGCCGCCTTTGCGCAAGCGCGCGACAAGGGCGCCATCGTGCTGGCGCTCGCCGCCGACCATGTGGTGCGCGACACGCCCGCTTTCCTCGCCGCCTGCCGCGAAGGGCTGGCTGCCGCGGAAGCCGGGCACATCGTGACGTTCGGCGTGCAGCCCGAACGCGCCGCCACCGAATATGGCTACATCAATCCCGGCGAACTCATTTCCGGCAAGGTTCGCGCAGTCGCGAAGTTCGTCGAGAAGCCCGATCCGGCAACCGCTGCTGATTACGTCAAGTCGGGCTATCTCTGGAATAGCGGCAACTTCATGTTCCGCGCTGCCGTGCTGTCGGATGAGTATGGCAAGGTCGATGCGGACAGCGTCCAAGCCGTCACTGATGCCGTGACGAAGGCAGGCGCCGACCTCGGCTTCGTCAAGCTTGACGAGGCCGCGTTCGGATCGGCGAAATCGATCTCGATCGACTATGCGGTGATGGAGAAGACCTCGCGTGCCGCGGTCGTGCCGGTCGCGTGCGGCTGGTCCGATGTCGGCTCCTGGCATGCGGTGTGGGAATTGTCCGGCAAGGACGGCGAGGGCAACGCGGCGCGCGGCGCAGCCGTGTTTGAGGATTCGCGCAATTGCAACGTATCGACCGATCGCGCGCTCGTTGCGCTCGAAGGCGTCGACGACCTCGTGGTGGTCGCAACCCAGGACGCCGTGCTGGTGAGCCGGCAGAAGGACGCCAACGGGCTGAAGCGGCTGGTCGCGAAACTGAAGACAGTGGCGCCGCAGGTGACGGAAGACCACATCAGGGTGCATCGGCCCTGGGGATCCTATCAGTCGGTCGACAATGGCGATCGGCATCAGGTCAAGCGGATCATCGTCAAGCCGGGCGGGCGGCTGTCGCTGCAGAAACACCACCACCGCGCCGAGCACTGGATCGTGGTGCGCGGAACGGCGCAGGTGACGGTCAACGAACTGGTCAAGACCGTGCACGAGAACGAATCGATCTACATCCCGATCGGCGCCGTGCACCGGTTGGAAAATCCGGGCAAGATCCAGCTCGAGCTGATCGAGGTCCAGACCGGCAGCTATTTCGGCGAGGACGACATCATCCGCATCGAGGACGACTACCAGCGCAGTTGAGCAGACCGTAGTTCTACCGAGTCGACGGTTGTAATTGTTTGAATCAAAACGTGTCCGAAAACCGCCGATCGCGTTCGCCACATCTGTGATGGCGTGCTAGAGAACCGCCGGGGATACTACCGGCGCGGTTCTGCCTAGAATCTGCCTAGAATCTGCTTGGGGTCGACAAAACATGAGTTCCAAAGGGTCCGCATTCGACGCGAAGGCCGACGCAAAACGCGGCTTGCGCGTCGGCGTAGTCGGCGCGGGTGTGATGGGCAGCAACCATGCCCGCGTGCTGGCCGGTCTACCCGGCGTGACGCTGGTCGGCATTGTCGATCCGTTACCCGAACACCGCGCGCGCGCCACCGCGCTCGCCGGCTGCCGTGCGTTCGCCGAACTCGACGAGCTGTTTGACGAGGGCGTCGATGCCGTGACGATCGCGGCGCCGACCCATCTCCATCACGAGATTGCGCTCGCCTGCATTACCCGCAACATCCACCTCTTGGTCGAGAAGCCGGTGGCCTCGACCGTCGAGGAAGGGCAGGACATCGTCAATGCGGCGCGTAGTGCCGGCGTGACGCTGATGGTCGGCCATGTCGAGCGCTTCAATCCGGCAGTCGCCGCGATCAAGCAGGCGATCTCGGGCGAGGACATTCTTTCGATCGGCATCACCCGCGTCGGGCCGTTTCCGCCGCGGATGTCCAATGTTGGCGTCGTGATCGATCTCGCCGTCCACGATATCGACCTGATCCGCTGGTTCACCGAGTCCGATATCGTCGAGGTGCAGCCGCAGCTTTCCAGCGCGGTTGCCGAGCGCGAGGACATCGCGCTCTTGCAGTTCCGCACCGCCTCCGGCGTGCTTGCCCATATCAACACCAACTGGCTGACCCCGTTCAAGGCGCGCAGCGTTACGGTCGCAACCCGCGGCAAATATGTGATGGGCGATCTTTTGACACGGCAGGTGACCGAGTGCTTCGGTTTCAAGCCCGACGGCAGCTACTCGATGCGGCATCTGCCCGTCGGTCATGACGAACCGCTACGCGCCGAGCTGATCGCATTCCTCGATGCCGTCCGCACGGGCAATATGCCGGCGGTTTCCGGCGACGAGGGCGTCGCCAGTCTTGAAATCGCCATTCGCTGCCTCGAGCAGCCCGCCAAGCCCGCGGCCTCCGCCGCGCGCAAGGGGCCGCGCCGTATCGCCGGCTGAATTCCTTCCAGAACCGAGCAAGACTCCATGAACCAGCACATGCGCCCAGAACCCGTTCCCTTCGCTGATATCGCTGCGCAGCGCCGCCGGCTCGGCAAATCGATCGATGAGGCCGTTGCCCGCGTGCTCGATCACTGCCAGTTCATCAACGGACCGGAGGTCACTGAGCTGGAAGCCGCGCTGGCAAAATTTTGCGGCGCCAAGCATGTGGTGAGCTGCGCCAGCGGCACCGACGCGCTGCTGATGGTGCTGATGGCGAAAAATATCGGCCCAGGCGATGCCGTGCTGTGTCCGTCCTTCACTTTTTGCGCGACCGGCGAGGTGGTGGTGCTGACCGGTGCCACGCCCGTCTTCGTCGATGTCGATGAGGTGACCTTCAACATCGACCCCGGCTCGCTCAAGCGCGGAATCGCGACGGCGCGGCAGCGTGGCCTGAATCCGCGCGCCGTCATTCCGGTCGACCTGTTTGGACAGCCGGCCGACCAGGACGCGATCAGCGCCATCGCCGAAGCCGAGGGCCTGTTCGTGCTCAACGACGCCGCCCAGAGCTTTGGCGCCACCTACAAGGGCCGCCGGCTCGGCACCTTCGGTCTGGCGACCACCACCAGCTTCTTTCCCGCAAAGCCGCTCGGCTGCTTCGGGGACGGCGGCGCGATCTTCACCGACGACGATGCGCTGGCCGAAACGCTGCGCAGCATCCGCGTCCACGGCCAGGGCTCGGACAAATACGACAACGTCCGTGTCGGGCTTACCGCGCGGCTCGACACCATGCAGGCTGCGATTCTGATCGAGAAGCTAAAAATCTTCGAGGACGAGATCGCGGCGCGCAATGTGGTCGCGGAGCGCTATGCGCGGGGGCTCGGCAATGTCGTGACGGTGCCCCGTCTTGCCAGCGGCTGCAGCTCGATCTGGGCCTGCTATACGATCCGCCTGCCCAAAGGCACGGACCGTGACCGCTTCGCTGCCGACCTCAAAGCGCATGGGATTCCGACCGCGATCTATTACGCGAAATCGATGCATCAGCAGACCGCCTATCGCGATTTCCCGGTCGCGGATGGCGGACTGCCGGCGTGCGAGAGCCTGTCCGCCGACGTCATCAGCCTGCCGATACATGCCTATCTCGAAGAGCCGACGCAGGAGCGGGTCATCAAGGCGGTACGCGGCGCGCTTCAGGCGTGAACCCGACCCGAAGGGCAGCGTCAGCAAGGTGGTGGCCGGTTTCGGTCAACATCAAGGCTAAGCTGCTAGCGGACTGATTTCCCCGTTTTGCGAATATGCGCTAGAAGCGGCGCATGCTTGGACGCATCTTCACCGTCGGCGGTTATACGCTGCTTTCGCGGCTGACCGGATTCGCGCGCGATATCATGCTCGCCGCGATTCTCGGCGCAGGCCCCGTCGCGGACGCGTTTTTCGTGGCGCTGCGGCTGCCCAATCATTTTCGCGCGATCTTCGCCGAAGGTGCCTTCAACGCTGCCTTCGTGCCGGCCTATGCGCATCTGCACGGCAAAAGCGAAGCATCGGCAAAACTGTTTGCCGATCGGATCTTCACGCTCTTGTTCGCCGCGCAGGTTGTTTTGCTGGTTGTGGCCTGGGTGTTCATGCCGGAAGTGATCGCCATTCTAGCGCCGGGGTTCAAGGACGATCCGGCGCGTGGCGAACTGGCGATTTCGCTGACGCGGATCACGTTTCCGTATTTGCTGCTGATCACGCTGGTGACGCTGTACGGCGGCATGCTCAATGTGATGCATCGCTTCGCCAGCGCTGCCGCCGCGCCGATCTTCCTCAATCTGTCGATGATGGCGACGCTGGCGCTGGCGGCGTTCTTTCCGGGCGCTGGCTACGCCGCCGCATGGGGCGTTCTGCTTGCCGGCATCCTTGAATTCCTGCTGCTGGCTGGCGACGCGGCCAAGACCGGCATCCTGCCGAAATTCGCTTTCGTCAAATTCGACGAAGACGTGCGTGCGTTCTTCCGGGCGCTGGGGCCTGCGACCATCGGCTCGATGGGAACGCAGATCGCGTTGTTCGCCGATACGATCATCGCGACCTTTCTGCCGGCAGGCGCGCTTTCGGCGCTGTATTATGCCGACCGTCTCAACCAGTTGCCGATCGGCGTGATCGGGATCGCGATCGGCACCGTGCTGCTGCCGGAAATGTCGCGGCGCCTCACGGCGAACGATATCACCGGTGCATCCGCCGCGCAGCGGCGGGCGTTCGAATTCTCGCTGCTGTTTTCGGTGCCCTTCGTCGCCGCCTTCCTCACCGTGCCTGACGTGATCATGCGCGCGATGTTTGCGCGCGGCGCGTTCTCGAACGCGGATGCGGTGGCTGCCGGCGCCACGCTGGCCGCTTACGCAATCGGACTCATCCCGTTCGTGACCATCCGCAGTGCAGTAGCGACCTTCTATGCCCGTCAGGACACCGCGACGCCGGTCAAGGCGGCACTGACCGGCGTTGCCGTCAACGTCGCACTGAAGGTCGCGCTGATGGGCGCGCTGGCACAAATCGGCCTGGCGCTCGCCACCGCCATTGCTGCCTGGGTCAATCTCTTGCTGGTGCTCGCCTTCGCGGTGCGGGCGGGCTACCTCGAGCTCGACCGCGCCTGGATGACGTCGCTCGCCAAGTTCGCCGCGGCCGGTGTCGTGCTCGGTGCCTCGTTGTGGGCCACCGCGCGATTCGCGAGCGTCTATTTTGCGCAGATGCACACGTTCCGCGATGAGACCGTGTTGGCGTTGCTGATTGCAGCCGGCGCGTTCGTGTACGGGGTCGCAATCATGCTGCTGTTCGGCAGGGGGTGGCTGTTTTCGCTCCTCCGCGATCGCCAATCCTCGCGCTAAATCTCTATAGTTAAACGAAAAATTCCGGCGAGCGCGCCCGGACGCAGCGCCGCGTGATCCGCATTGCGCCGCGATCACGAATTCGTCGGGCGAAAGCGGTTTGCGCTGAGCCGACAACCGCTGCAATATGGCGACCGCTCGAAACACCGGGAATTGGAGAGACGATGGCAGCTCCCATCAAGTTCGGCGTCGGTCAAAGCGTTCTTCGCAAGGAAGACGACGCGCTCATTCGCGGCAAGGGCCGCTATACCGACGACCATTCGCCACAGCCGGCGTTGCACGCGCTGATGCTGCGCTCGCCGCATGCGCACGCGAAGTTCACCCTCAACGTTACCAAGGCCCGCGGGATGCCGGGCGTGGCTGCGATCCTGACCGCCGACGACGTCAGGGATCTCGGCGACCTGCCGTGCCTGTTCAACCTGGAAGTCGATCCGTTCACTGGCCCGCCCTATCCGATTCTTCCCAAGGACGAGGTGCGCCATGTCGGCGACGCCGTCGCCTTCGTGGTCGCCGACACCATCGATCAGGCCCGTGACGCGATCGAGGCGATCGACGTCAACTGGACGCCGCTTCCGTCGGTGGTCGGCGTCGTCAACGCCGTGAAGAAAGACGCGCCGCTGGTCTGGCCTGACAAGCCCGGCAACGTGCTGTTCGACGTATCGATCGGCGACAAGAAGGCGGCTGAGGCCGCCTTTGCCAAGGCGCACGCGATCGCCGAGATATCGATCGTCAACCCGCGCGTCATCACCAACTTCATGGAGACGCGCGCCGCGGTCGCCGAATACGACGCCAAGCGCGATCATCTGACGCTGACCATCGGCAGCCAGGGCAGCCATCGCCTGCGCGAAATCCTGTGCGGCATGGTGCTGAAGATTCCGATGGAAAAGATGCGGGTGATCTGCCCCGACGTCGGCGGCGGCTTCGGCACAAAGCTCTTTCCTTACCGCGAGTATGCGCTGATTTCGGTGGCTGCGCGCAAGCTGCGCAAGACCATCAAATGGACCGCCGATCGCTCCGATCACTTCATGGGCGACGCGCAGGGCCGCGACAACGTCACGACGGCTAAGATGGCGTTGGCCGAGGACGGCAAATTCCTCGGCATGGACGTCGATCTGATGGGCGACATGGGCGCCTATCTCTCGACCTTTGGGCCCTACATCCCGCATGGCGGCGCCGGCATGCTGCCCGGGCTCTACGATATCCAGGCCTTCCATTGCCGCGTCCGCACCGTATTCACCAATACCGTGCCGGTCGACGCCTATCGCGGCGCCGGGCGCCCCGAAGCGGCGTATGTGGTCGAGCGGCTGGTCGATGCAGCGGCACGCAAGCTCGGGATGACGCCGGATGCGATCCGGCGCAAGAACTTCATTCCGCCGAAGGCGATGCCCTACAAGACCGCAACCGGAAAGGTCTACGATTCCGGTGACTTCACCGCGCATATGAAGCGCGCGATGGAAGTCGCCAACTGGAAGGAATTTCCCAAGCGCGCCAAGGCGGCGAAGAAGCAAGGTCTCGTGCGCGGCATCGGCATGTCCTGCTATGTCGAGATATGCGGCACGATGGGCGAGGAGACCGCCAACGTCGCGCTCGATCCCAACGGCGACATCAACATCCTGATCGGCACGCAGTCGAGCGGGCAGGGCCACCAGACGGCCTATGCGCAGCTCGTCGCCGAACAGTTCGGCGTAGCTCCGGAGCGCGTTCACGTCCTGCAGGGCGATACCGACAAGATCCCTACGGGCCTCGGTACCGGCGGCTCGTCGTCGATTCCGACCGGCGGCGTCAGCGTCGAGCGGGCCACGCGCGAACTCGGCAACAAGCTGAAGGAGATCGCGGCCGAAGCGCTGGAAACCAGCGCCGGCGACCTCGAGATCAGCAATGGCGTCGTGCGCATCGCCGGCACCGATCGCTCGATCAGCTTCGCCGACCTCGCGAAACGGCCAGGCGTCGATCCGTCGAAACTGAATGCCAGCGCGACGTTTGCGCAGGCCGACGGCACCTACCCGAACGGCACGCATCTCGCCGAAGTCGAGATCGATCCGGCAACCGGCATCATCAGAATCGTCAACTATGTCATCGTCGACGATTTCGGCGTCACGCTCAATCCGCTGCTGCTCGCCGGCCAGGTGCATGGCGGGGCGATGCAGGGCATCGGTCAGGCCTTGATGGAGCACGCGGTCTATAGCGCAACCGATGGCCAGCTCGTCACCGGCACCTTCATGGACTATGCGGTGCCGCGCGCTTCCGACGGCCCGTCATTCCATTTCGAAACGCACAATGTGCCATGCACGACCAATCCGCTCGGCGTCAAGGGCGCGGGCGAGGCGGGCGCGATCGGTTCCTGCCCCGCGGTGGTCAACGCGATCATCGAGGGCCTATGGCGCGAGTACAAGATCGACCACATCGACATGCCGGCCACGGCCGAGCGGGTCTGGATCGCAATCCGCGAGGCGCAGAAACAGCATAATCTCTGATATTTTGTCGCATGCGGAATGATGCGCCGAATGCGGTGTTTGCAAACAGCCGGTCTGCACCATCTTGGGGCCGGAACAAACCCGAATTGAAGGGAATTTTGCCAATGAAGCGGATCGTCGTCGTCGCAGCCGTGCTTGCATTCAGTGCCGGTGCGGTCGTTGCACAGCAGGACCAGCTCAAGCGGACCCAGGCCATGATGAAGGACAATGGCAAGAACGCAGGCGCGTTGTCGGCGATGGTCAAAGGCGAAAAGCCTTACGACCAGTCGACTGTCAATGCCGCGCTGGCCCAGTTCGATGACACCGCCAAGAACCTTCCGACGCTGTTCCCCGAGAGCATGAAAGGCGTCAAGTTCGAGGGTGATTACGACCCCTCGCCGAAAATCTGGACAGACAAGGCCGGCTTCGAGTCCCAAATTAAGAGCTTCGCCAAGGTCGTCGCCGATGCCAAAGGCAAGATCAAGAATCTCGACACGCTAAAGGCGGAACTGCCTGTCATCGGCAAGCAGTGCAGCGGCTGTCACGAGACATACCGGATCAAGAAGGGCTGATCGCATTCCAACTTTGAGCATGATCTTCTCGAAGAACCGCTACACATTTTTCCGGATCAGGCTGTGACCTCAAAAAGGGCGGACGCCGCGAAGCGTCCGCCCTTTTGTGTTACCCTTGTTTCTTGTTTACTCGCGTTCGAACCTACCTACTTCGTCACCAAATTTACTTGGTGACTTGATTTATTTGGTCACCTGGCCGCGGATTTCACCGCCCGGATTGGCTGCGGTGTGAATGTTGACGTAGTACTTGCCGGCCACTAGGTCTGCGGCCTGCGCATCGGTCAGCGTCGCGCTGCCTTCGACCGGGCTCGACGTCGCATTGGGAATGGCGACCGCAACACCGGCATTCTTGCCGGCTTCGGCGGGACCGTGGAAATGTGCGGCGGTCGCTGGGCCGGACAGGCCGGAATAGCTCAACTTCCAGCTCAGCTTCTTGCTGGCGGGATCGTAGTCGATGTCGGCGGTGCCCTTGGCGGTGCTGGTGTTGGGCGGCACCTGGGACTTGCCGTCGAGTGTCGCCTTCATCTTGTCGGCAGACGCGGATCCGGCAAAAGCAATCGCTGCCCCCAACGCAAGCGTGACAAGCATGGTCTTGTTCGACATGGTGTTTCTCCCTGTGGACGTCAAAACGGCGATGTCAGCCTCAAAACAACGCCGTTGCGAATTTATTCCCGAGATGCAGACAAAGGCTCGAAATTTCGCAGAAGCCTATGGCGCAAAGTGCGTCCATACTGGTTGTTGAGTTTAGGACTCCCTGACAACGGATCAGTGAATGCTGCGACGAATTCTCCTTGGCTTGATTTTGGCTGGCGTCGCCGGCGCCGGTGTTTTCTGGTGGCTCACGATCCCGGCGGTGGTTGCCCCAGCCTCGCTTCCTCCCCGCACGCCGAACCTTGCCAATGGCGTTGCAACGTTCAATGCCGGAGGCTGTTCCTCCTGCCATGCCGTTCCCAACCAGCCCGATCGGTTGAAACTGGGCGGCGGGCTCGCAATGCCGTCTCCGTTCGGGACGTTTTACGTTCCCAACATCTCGTCAGATCCCACCTATGGTATTGGCCGCTGGAGCGAGGCTGATTTCGTGGCGGCGGTGCTCAGGGGGACGTCGCCGGACGGCGTGCATTATTTTCCGGCCTTTCCATATACGTCGTACCAGAACGCTTCCGTCGATGACGTTCGCGATCTCTTTGCCTATCTGAAGACGCTTGCGCCGGTGGCCGGCAAGACGCGCGATCACGACGTTCCGTTTCCATTCAACATCCGCCGCAACATCGGCGTCTGGAAATGGTTGTTCATGGACAGAAAGCCTCACATAGCCGACGCCTCACATTCGGCGTCGTGGAATCGCGGGGCTTACCTCGTCAACGGTATGGGTCATTGCGCCGAGTGCCACAGCCCGCGCAACTTCCTCGGCGGTATCGTCCAGGCGCAACGCTTCGCCGGCGGACCTAATCCGGAAGGAGAGGGCTGGGTACCCAACATCACCCAGAAACGATTGGAGGAGTGGAGCGCGAAGGATATCGCCTACTTCCTCGAAACCGGGCAAACGCCCGATGGCGACAGCGCAGGCGGATCGATGGTCCGCGTGATCAAGAACACCTCGCAATTGCCGCCGGAAGATCGCGATGCCATCGCGGAGTATGTCAAGTCGCTGGCGCCGGTTGAGGGACCGCCGCGGCCGAAGAAAGCGAAAGAAGGCTGAGAGCTCTTACGTGAGACGCGAGTTCGCGCGTCGTCAGGGCGTCACGGCTGCGGTGATCGGTTGGCGCCGCTCCGGCAAGGTCGGCACGATCGACAGCGGCTTACGCGGCACGGGCGGCGTGGCGGCTTTGGTCCGCTTCAAATCCGTGGAGCGCTTGGTCAAAGCGACGTCACCGAGTGTGCGATCGAAATCGCCCACCCGATACAGCACGCCGCCGCGATCGAAATAGGCGGCTGCGAAGCGCGGATAATATTGGACCCCGAGATTGTACGTGGCGAAGGCCGGGACCGGCTCGAAGCGGCCGAGCGGCGCGGCGCGGGCTTCCTTTGCGGCGGGTGCCGTGGCAGCGATGGGGGCCACGCTGCCGGTTGAAAGTTCTTCTTCGCGCTGGGCACGGGATCCGTCCTGCGCGGTAGCGTCGGGCTGCAGCGCGGCAACCTGCTGCACGCCATCTGCGATTTCTGCGGCGCCCGGCGGTTTTGAAAACAATCCGAACACCGTGTAGCCGCCGACCAGCACCGCGGAAATGACCGTTGCCGCCATCGTGTTGGAGGCGACCTTTCGTACGGTCTCGTATGTCTGGATTGCCTTGGTGGCCGGCGGCTGCAGCGCAATGGCGAGCAACTGATCGTAGGTCGCGCGCTGCTCGGTGTCGGTCAGGATGTCATAGGCGCGCATGAGTTCCCTGAACCTCAGCGCAGCATCGGGATCGTCGGGATTGATATCGGGATGAGTCGCCTTCGCGGCCTTGCGGAATGCCTTCCGCAATTCCTCGGCGTCATCACTCGGAAGCGCTCCGAGCAAATCGTACAGCGTCCCCATGGTGGTACTCGCGACCGTTTCCCCCTCGGACCGTCCCCGCCGCGGAACTTCCGATTGACGACGCCCTAGATAATCAAAAATATCAAGGCGGTAGCATGATCCCCTTATGGCAAAAGCATGCCATGGTTAACGTCGTTAACCATCCATTGCGGTGGGGCGCTCAATTGGCGTGGCAGGCGGGCAGGGCTGGCAGCTCCTCCATCACAGGCGGACCTATCGGCCGCGCCAGGGACGCGGCCTTGGGGAGGCAGGCCGATGCCTAACCCGAGCCGAACGCCTTGAAGGTGATGATGGTGTGGGTGTCCTGGATCCCTGGAATCACCTGCACCTTCTCGTTGACGAAATGGCCGATGTCGGTGTCCTTATCGACGTAGAACTTGACCAGCAGATCGTAGTCACCGGCAGTGGAATAGATCTCCGAAGCGATCTCGGCCTCCGCGAGCGCATTGGCGACGGCATAGGATTGGCCGAGTTTGCATTTGAACTGGACAAAGAAGGGAACCATCGCTGTCGTCTCCGAATTAGTTGGTCCCAATAGGCCAAAAACCGCCGATAATGGCAAGCCAGCTTGCTGCCCATGCCATGGCGCGGTAGGACATTACATGGCCTTCAACCGACGACTTGCACGAGGCTTGCGATGACGGCGCCGATCGCGCTGACCATCGCCGGCTCCGATTCCTCTGGCGGCGCCGGTATCCAGGCCGACCTGAAGACGTTTGCCTCGCTCAGCGTCTACGGCGCCTCCGTGATCACGGCGCTGACGGCACAGAATACCGAAGGCGTCAGCGGCATCCATCAGATGCCGGCGGAGTTCGTGACCGCGCAGATCGATGCGGTGTTTTCCGATCTCGACGTCGGAGCGGTCAAGATCGGCATGGTGGCGCAGCCATCGATTATCGACGCCATCGTCGCCGGCCTCAAGCGCTGGTCGCCGAAGCATGTTGTGCTCGATCCCGTGATGGTCGCAACCTCCGGCGACCGGCTGCTGGCTGCCGAAGCGGTCGAGGCGCTGCGGACAAAACTCATTCCGTTAGCTTCGGTCATTACGCCCAATTTGCCTGAGGCCGCCGCGCTGCTCGACGAACCGGTGGCTGCGGGTGAGGCCGCCGTCGCAAGCCAAGGCAGGCGATTGCTGGCCATGGGCTGCAAGGCGGTGCTGATCAAGGGCGGCCACGGGGAGGGCGCCGAGTGCATCGACTATCTGATCGGCACGAGCGGCACCATCGCGCTGGCCGCGCCGCGCATTGCGACGAAAAATACCCATGGCACCGGCTGCTCATTGTCCTCGGCGATTGCAGCGGAACTCGCGAAGGGCGCGGGCATGGAAACCGCCGTGCGTAACGCCAAGGCGTGGGTCAGCGCTGCGATTGCGGCGGCAGATCGCTTCAGCGTCGGCCGCGGTCACGGCCCGATCCACCATTTTCATAAGTTTTATTAGCTGCCGTCCTTGTCTGGTGCGCAATCGCGCAGGGACTTTTTGCGCCGCGGCGCATCCGTTGAATTACGGGGATGGTTAATCTTCCACGATAATTGACCCTGTTGATGATGGGTTAATGCGCGATTGCGCACGAGGCAGAGACAACGTCGAGAAGTTGCCTCTCCAATGTCGCTTGTCTGTCGCATCGCGCTGCTATCCGCAAGTTGTGGGGCACGGCATTGATTCTCGCGGGAATATCGCGGCGTGAACAGTCATCGCCCTGTCACAGAAATCTGTCAGGGGACAGGTATGGGTAGTGACTCCTTGAGTGAAGAGAGCCCCGAACGGCGCTTTCGTACCTTGTTCATCTCCGACGTCCATCTCGGCGCCCGCGGCTCGCAAGCCGACCGTTTGCTGGACTTCCTCAAAAGCCACGACGCCGACACCATCTATCTCGTCGGCGATATCGTCGATGGCTGGGCGCTGAAGTCGAGCTGGTACTGGCCGCAATCGCACAACGACTTCGTGCAGAAGATGCTGCGCAAGGCGCGCAAGGGCGCCAAGGTCATCTACGTGCCGGGCAATCACGACGAGTTCCTGCGCAACTATTACGGCACGCATTTCGGCGGCATCGACGTGGTGGAAAACACCATTCATACCGGCGTCGATGGCCAACGCTATCTCGTCATCCACGGCGATATCTTCGATCTCGTGGTGCAGAACGCGCGCTGGCTCGCCCATCTCGGCGACAAGGCCTACGACTTCGCCATTCAGATGAATCGCCTCGTCAACTTCTTCCGCCGCATGTTCGGCGTGCCGTATTGGTCGCTGTCGCAATGGGCGAAGCTGAAGGTCAAGAACGCCGTGAACTACATCGGCGCGTTTGAACAGACGCTGGCCGGCGAGGCGCGACGTCACGGCGCCGACGGCGTGATCTGCGGCCACATTCACTATGCCACCATCCGCGACGAGCACGGCATCCGCTACATGAATTGCGGCGACTGGGTGGAAAGCTGCACCGCGCTCGCCGAGCACGAGGACGGCCGGTTCGAGATCATCACCTGGACCGATCCGCAGCGAAGGGCGGCGCCAGTTCCCCGCGTCGCGGCGCGCGCCGCATGACGCATATCCTGGTCGCGACCGATGCGTGGCATCCCCAGGTCAACGGGGTAGTACGCACGCTGACCGCGATGACGGAGGCGGCCACGGGGCTTGGCGTCGAGGTGAGCTTTCTGACGCCGCAATCATTTCGCACCTTTGCGATGCCGAGCTATCCCGACCTGCGGCTGGCTCTGCCGCTTCCCGGCAAGATCGCGCAACTGATCGAAGCGGCAAGGCCCGACAGCATACATATCGCGACCGAGGGGCCAATCGGGCTGTTGGTGCGGCGCTATTGCCGCAAGCGCGGCTTGCCGTTCACCACGAGCTTTCACACCCGGTTTCCGGAATATGTGTCGGCGCGCTCGCCGATTCCGGAATCCTGGGTTTGGTGGGCGCTACGTGCCTTCCACCGGCCGAGCCGGGCGGTAATGGCGGCGACGCCGGCGCTGGCGGCTGAGCTGCGCCTGCGTGGCTTTCGTAACGTGGTACTGTGGTCACGCGGCGTCGATACCTCGCTGTTCCATCCGCGCAGCGCCGATCTCTGCCTGCCGATGCCTGTATATCTCAGCGTCGGCCGTGTCGCGGTAGAGAAGAATCTCGAAGCCTTCCTCGATCTCGATCTGCCCGGCACCAAGCTCATCGTCGGCGATGGGCCGGCCCGGATGGCGCTGGAGCGCAAATATCCTAACGCCGTGTTCCTCGGCGCGCGGCATGGCGAGGAACTGGCCGAAATCTATGCGGCGGCCAATGTTTTCGTCTTTCCCAGCAAGACCGACACGTTTGGCTTGGTGCTGCTGGAGGCGCTGGCCAGCGGTCTGCCGGTTGCGGCTTTTCCAGTCAACGGTCCCCGCGACGTGATCGGCTCGGCGCCGGTTGGCGTGCTGAACGAGGATTTGCGCGCGGCCTGCCTGGAGGCGCTGCAGATTTCGCGGAAAGAATGCGTGGAATTTGCTGCCGCCCATAGCTGGCAAGCCTCGGCACGGGCTTTCGTCCATCATGCCCTCAATCTTGGTCCCCTGCGGCCGGAAGGCGAGCTGGCCGAATTCGTGGCGGAGGACCCGCATTTCGCCGCCTGATATCACCTGAATCTGTATTGCCCGCCGGTCCGCTTGCGCGATACAAAGTGCGCATGACGGAAAAAGCCTCAACGGCACCGGTCGGTGCTGCAGATATCGATGCGGCGGCGCGAGTGGTTGGCCCGTTCGCGGTGCGGACGCCGCTGTTGTCGTTCCCCGTTCTCAACGAGCGCGTCGGGACCAAGGTCTTTCTGAAGCCCGAAATGCTGCAGCGGACCGGATCGTTCAAGTTCCGCGGCGCCTTCAACAAGCTGGCCTCGATTCCGCAGGATAAGCGCGGCGGCGGGGTGGTCGCATTCTCTTCCGGCAACCACGCCCAGGGCGTGGCAGCGGCGGCGCAGATCCTCAACATGCAGGCCACCATCGTGATGCCGGCGGACTCGCCTATCACCAAGCGCGAGCGCACCAAGGGCTATGGCGCCGAGGTGGTGCTCTACGACCGCGACAAGGAGGACCGCGAAGCGATCGCCAACGGCATCGCCGGCAAACGCGGTGCGACGCTGGTCCGGCCCTATGACGATCCCTTCGTCATTGCAGGGCAGGGCACTGCGGGCCGTGAAATCGCCGAGGACATGACAGCGCTCGGGCTCGTGCCCGATATCGTGGTAGCGCCGGCCTCCGGCGGCGGGCTGATCGCCGGCGTCGCGACGGCCGTGAAGGCAAAATTTCCGCAAGCGCAGGTGATCGTCGCCGAGCCCAAGGACTATGACGATCACGGCCTGTCCCTCCGCGCCGGCCACCGCGAGCCCCATCACGCCGCCGGCCGCACCATCTGCGATGCGCTGATGGCGGCGATGCCGGGCGAACTCACCTTTTCGATCAACAGCAAGCTGCTCGCAAACGGCGTGACCGCGTCCGACGAGGAAGTCGGCGCGGCGGTGGCCTATGCCTACCGGGAATTGAAGCTGGTGGTCGAGCCCGGCGGGGCGGTCGGCCTCGCCGCACTGTTGGCCGGCCGCATCGATGCCAGG
Organism: Bradyrhizobium sp. AZCC 1578; assembly: GCF_036924675.1. Lineage (NCBI taxonomy): Bacteria > Pseudomonadati > Pseudomonadota > Alphaproteobacteria > Hyphomicrobiales > Nitrobacteraceae > Bradyrhizobium > Bradyrhizobium sp. AZCC 1578. The sequence continues at coordinate 1,456,467 of NZ_JAZHRZ010000001.1, read as the reverse complement.
GGAAAGAACGTCGTCATCGTGCTTTCCGGTGGCAATGTCGACGCGGACCTGTTCGCCAAGCTGGTCGCCTGACCATCACATCTTAAACGGAAGCGGGCAGAGCATGTGCTCTGCCCGCTTTTTGTTGTCCGGAGCTCCTTATTCAGCGCCTGAAGCCGCCGCCGAATGACCCGCCGAACGAGCTGCGGGACGGGCTCGAGGCGAAGCGCTGGCTGAAACCTCCTCCGCCGCCCATGCCGCCGCTGAACCGACGCGGCGCGGTGGTCATCATGGGCCTAGTCATCATGGGCCTGGTCGTGATGGGTTTGGTGACCCGCATCGGATTGTTATGAATCCCGGGCGGCAAGGTCGTGACCTTGCCGATCTTGCTGCTGTTGTTGCCGGCATTGACAGGGATCGGGTTGATCTTGCCGGGCGGGGTCGTGGCCTTTCCGCCAATACCACTACTATTGCCAGTGAGCTTGCCAGGCAGGGTCGTGACCTTGCCCGCGTTGCCGTTGTTGATGCCGCCATTGATCGGGCTATTCGTTGCCGTGCCCTTGGCAGGCAGCGTGATGATCTTGGAAGGCACCGGCATGTGGGCATGGGCGCCAAGATTGTGCTTGGAGATGCCGAGTATGGGTGAATTACCGATGTTGCCCGGCTTGAATGTCGGCGACTGCTTCGCCAGATGCGTGAACTGCATCAGTGGCACGGCCTTCGGCGCGCCCTGTAGCTTCAGCGCGGACTTGGCGTAGGGGCTGTTGGAATAATTGTCATGGAACGTCTTGTAGGCGAACGGCGAGTTGGCGACCACCGCTTTGTGCCACGCCGTCGCCATCCGCAAATTGCCGAGCAGCAGGCGGATGTGGTCGCACAGCGGATCGTGCGGGTAAAGGCGGATGAATTCCTCATAGTGCTCGGGCGAGCCTTCCGACAGCACGTAGTCGTAAGCCTGGCGCACCGAACGCGACGGCAGATTCGACGCGGCCTGGATGATCGGGCGGCGATCCGGCGCGCGGCCTGCGGCGACCGCGGTATCGCCGAAGAAATAGAAGTCGGAGGTCAACGACGAACTTTCCCACGGTGTCTGCTTTCCGGACGTGGTGTTGTTCACTTCGAGCCGGACGCGCTTGAACAATTGCTCGATCGGCAGGTTCGGCTCGCGTGCGACATTCAGGAAAGCTGACGTATACGGGCTGTGGTTGCCGTCGCCGTCCTGCGCTTCCATACCCGGTGCGGTCGAGTAGCCGACGATCGAGCCTCGGGGCGCATCGACGATTGCCAAGCCCCGTCCGGCGTCGTTGATCTCGGGGAACGGATTGTTGCGGCAGGCATCGAGCACCACGATGCGCATCCGGCTCGGGATCGATTCCAGCGTGCCCATCACGTCGACCAGCCGGACCGAATTGCCGTCAAGATCGGACGGCGAAGCGATCTTCGCATCGACCGGAAGCAGATAGTTCTCACCCGCCACCTGCACGCCGTGACCGGCATAATAGATCATGGCGACGGTGCCGGGGCCGCGCTCGGCGACCCTGGCGGAGAAGTCCTGCACGACCTTGACCATGTCGCTGCGCGTCAGGTCGGTGGCCTGGGTGACCTCGAAGCCGGCGGAGTTCAAAAGCTGCGCCATCGACTGCGCGTCGTTGCCGGGATTGGCGAGCTTTGGCGCGATCTGGTAATTCGAATTGCCGATCACCAGCGCAACGCGCTGGTCCGCCGGCGGCGTTTGCACGCCGTTGCGGATGTCGACATTCGGGGCTTCAGCCAACGCCGCACCAGCGAAGCCGAGCAGGCCTGCAAGCAGGCCGGCACCCAATAGCGATGACTTAAAGCGGGACATGGCTGCCTCCTCAGGCGAGACCTCGTTGCGAGATTTGCTGGGACGCTAAGCCGGGTGCGGGCCGTCGTACGTGACCGCGATCACGGTTGCAGCGCGCGGCGCTTCCACGCTTGCCGACGCGCGATGCCGCTGACAATCTCGGGTTGCTGAACGGTCGAAGGAACCCAAAATGGGCTTCGGGCTAAAGACCACCACAGGAATCATCGCAGCCGTGCTGGTCATGGCGGCGCTGGCTCAGGCGAGCAGTGTGTTCGCGCCGCTTGCGGCCGCATTGTTCATCATTGCGATTGTGTGGCCGATCCAGAAGCAGTTGCAGTCCTGGATGCCAAAACTTGCCGCGCTGGCGATCACCATCATCGCCACCGTGGCAATCTGCCTCGCCTTCGCCTCGCTCGCAGCCTGGGGATTTGGTCGGGTAGGACAATCACTGCTCGCCGACCTGGCGCGCTACCAGGCCCTTTATGCGGCGACCGTAGATTGGCTGGACGGCCACGGCGTCTCGGTTGCGGGCCTGTGGGCTGAACATTTCAACGTAAGCTGGCTGCTGCGCGCCACGCAATATGTCACCGGACGGGTGAACACGACGCTCAGCTTCTGGGTGATTGCGCTGGTTTACGTCATGCTGGGGCTTCTCGAAGTCGAGAGCATCAGGCGAAACATCGAACGGCTGGATAACCGTGTCGCAGCACGCGTGCTGCTCGACGGCAGCGAAGCGACCGCGGCGAAATTCCGAAAGTACCTTTTGGTGCGGACGCAGATGAGCGCGGTCACCGGCCTGCTGGTCGGCAGCTTCGCCTGGATTACCGGGCTGCCATTCGCGTTCGAATGGGGCGTGATCGCGTCCGTGCTGAACTACATTCCGTTCATCGGCCCGTTCGTCGCGACACTGTTTCCGACCCTGTTGGCGATGACGCAGTTCGAGACCTGGCCGGCGGTGCTCGGCGTATTCGTGTGCCTGAACATCATTCAGTTCGCGGTCGGCAGCTACATCGAGCCGCGGGTGGCCGGCAGCCTGTTGTCGATCTCGCCGGTGGTGGTGCTGTTTGCGATCTTCTTCTGGACGTTCCTGTGGGGCCTGTTCGGAACCTTCATCGGCGTGCCCATCACGCTCGCCATACTCACCTTCTGTGCCCAGCATCCGTCGAGCCGCTGGATTGCTGATCTGCTCGGCGGACCGGAGCCGGAGAAACCCGGCAAGCCCTAGTCGGCTGTCTCGCCCGCGACCTCGACCCGCTCGGGCGGCAACAGGCCCAGCCGGCCATCCTGGCCGGTCGTCAGGGAATGAATATAGAAGTACGTCGCCGCAGCGTCGGTCGCACCCATCACGGGCGACGGAGCGGAGATGATTTTTAACCCGCCGCATGCGCCGATCCAGTCGATATGACGGTGGCCATGCATCACGACGGCGCGATCTCCCAGCGCTGCCAATCTGCGGACGAACCAACTGCCGTTGATCAGCGCCGTTCCGATGCGCTCGGAAAATGCTTTCACCGGCATGGGATATTCCGCCAGGTGGTGGTGCAATGCGACGATCCAGCGCGCCCGTGGAAAATATCCGATGGCTGCCTCCAGGCGATGCGCCTGTTCGACGGAGACCAGTCCGAGCGCGTTGGTGAAGGAAAAGTGGGTCTTTGCATTCGAGTTCAGGATGGCTATTCCGAGGCCATCTTCCGGTTCCGGCGGCAGGATCATCGGAAACTGGTCGTCGAAGAGGCTGTGCAGCTCGGCGACACGGCGCAAACCTCCAAACTCCGCAACGGCCATGATCGCGTCACGGTGCAGCGCCAGCGCCTGCTGCAGCGTAGCGGCCGGTCTTCCGTTGGCATCGACGACGTGCACCCGTTCACCTTGCACGGCCGCCATCGCCGACAGCGTCCGAATTTGCCGCAGCCGCTTGCCGGTGCTGAACGGCAGGTCGAGCCTGGCCGGATTGGTGCGGTCGACGATGTTGACGTCGTGATTGCCCGGCAACAGGATCGTGCGTGCGGCAAGCTCCGGGTGGCGCGCCAGCGCTTCGAGGATTAACGCCCATTCGCTCGCGCGGCCGGCGTCGGTCATGTCGCCCGTGACCACAACGTGATCGAGCGGATTGCTGGCATGGATGGCGGCCAGCCGCGCGAGGATTAGATTGAGCCGGCCATTGCCGCGCGGGCCAGCCCGTCCGCTTTCGATGCGAAAGCCATACTGCTCGCCGATCACGTGAAGGTCCGACAGATGCGCGACGCGCCAGATCCGGCCTTCGGCCGAGGCGGCATCGAACCTGGTAAGGTCGAGCGGTTGGGGCATGCTGGCATCGGCAAAACCCCAAACCAGCGATGCGACCGCCAGATAGCCCGCCATCAGTACGACGGCATTCGCAAGCGTGGGCACGGCGAGCCGATGCAGCAAGAGCAGATCGCTCCAGTTACCAGCCCACCGCGAGGCAGGCCAGGCGAGTATCGCGATCATCGCCGCGCATGCCGACAACAAGATGCCGGCGCCAACCGAATTGGCGCTGCGCAAGCGCGCCCGGCCGGCAGGAGTGAAGTTTTTTCCCGCGATCAGCTCAGCCAGATGACGCAAGGCTTCGCGCACAAACGCATAGCCGGGCTGTACCGCGAGTGCATTGAGCGACCAGAAATTGATCTCGGCGATCCGAAGCAGCGGACGCCATCCGATCCATCCCGCCGCTACGATCGCAGCCAGCACCAGCGCCGCGCCGATTTCGGTCAGGGCTGCAAGCTGTTCCGACAAGGTGGAGAACCAGGCCGAAGCCAGCAACGGCGCCAGACCGAGCAACACCGCCGGCAACAACAGCAAGATCGTCCAGGCGAACAAGAGCTTCGGCAAACTGATTTCGACCAGCAGGCTTCCGGCGATTGCCAGCAGCGACCGCTGCCCCGGACTGGCGGCATCATCCTCGATATCGCCGTTGCGCGGATCGACCAGCATGTTCTCTGCGGCTTTGGTGACGTGTCGCTCGGAGATCGGCTTCGTCATTGCTCAATACCGCATTAGCTCGGTCAAATTGGTCGCTAATTCGCGGAGGTTTGTCGATACGGAGCCATCGGCGTTCGCGTGATTTGTCACAAAGTTGTGTAGCGGAACACACCCGACGCAGACGTACTTTAAGGTTGTGTAATTGACTCGATGCACTTTCGAGCGTTACGGTGCGTGCAAGTCAGACGAAGCTGAGACGGTCGACGCAGACTGTCTATCAGCATGTAACTCGTGTTGCCGAACGGCTCGATCATCTGCGCGCAGCATGTCGAGCCGGATGGAGGAGTCCGATGGACTCACCTTCGATTTCGGAATCCACAGAACGCCCCTACATCTCGACAGGACACCTGCCAGAACCCGAACTGGTGCAAGAGCTGGTGTCGGAGGCGTACCGGCGCTTCAAGTCGAACGGAGACGGACAGAATTCACAAGTCTATCCGGCGCTCGCCAGGGTGCCGCGAGAGCTGTTCGGGGTCTGCGTCGTCGGCACCAGCGGGCGCGTCTACGAGGCCGGCGACACCGGCTATGAATTCTCGATCATGAGCGTATCGAAGCCGTTCGTGTTCGCGCTTGTTTGCGAGACGATCGGCCCGGAAGAGGCGCGCAGAAGACTTGGGGCGAACGCCACCGGATTGCCCTTCAACTCTCTCGCGGCGATCGAGCAGGGCGGTGGCCGCACCAACCCGATGGTCAATGCGGGCGCGATCGCGACCACCAGCCTGGTGCCGGGCCTGACGGCTGAAGGCCAATGGCAATTCATTCATGACGGGCTGTCACGGTTTGCCGGCCGCAAGCTTGCGCTCAATGAAGAGGTGTACGCCTCGGCATCGCAAACCAACTATCGCAACCGCAGTATCGCCCGGCTGCTGCAGAGCTACGACCGCATCTATTGCGACGCCAAGCAGGCAACCGATCTCTATACCAAACAATGCTCGCTGAATGTGAGTGCGCGCGATCTGGCGGTCATGGGCGCGACGCTGGCGGACGGCGGCGTCAATCCAGTCACCCGGCAGCGCGTAGTGGATGCTGCGGTCTGCCACTACGTGCTCACCGTGATGATCACTGCTGGCCTATACGAGACGTCGGGCGACTGGCTCTACGACATCGGCCTGCCGGGCAAGAGCGGGATCGGCGGCGGCATCGTCGCGGTCTCTCCCGGCAAGGGCGGCTTCGGTACCTTCGCGCCGCCGCTCGACGCGGCTGGCAACAGCGTGAAGGGGCAGTTCGCGGCAAAATTCCTGTCGCAGCGGCTGGGAATGGATCTGTTCGTATCGCAACCGGAAAACTGAAGCAGATGCAAAGAGTGGATTGATCGAGCCGATAGCTCGATCGATCCGGAACCGAGCCGCTCGGGAGGACACCATGGCGACGCACTCGATGTCGATCGGAGCAATCCGGGAAGGTGCGCGGGAGTCATGGGTACCGATGATCGCCATTGCGCTCGGCCAGATGATCATGTCCTACAACGTCGCCTCGCTACCAGTGGCGCTCGGCGGGATGGTGAAGAGTTTTGGCGTCCCGCCGACGACGGTTGCGACCGGCATCGTGACCTATTCCATGCTGGTGGCCGGTTTCGTGATGCTCGGCGCAAAGCTCGCGCAGCGGTTCGGCGCGTTGCAGGTGTTCCGCTTCGCTGTCATCCTGTTCTGCGCGTCGCAGATACTGATGACATTCAGCCCCACGGCGACGTTGATGATCACAGCGCAAGCGCTCTGCGGTGCGGCCGGCGCCGTGATCGTACCGTCGCTGGTGGCGCTGATTGCCGAGAATTACACGGGAAGGCAGCAGGCGACGGCGGTGGGTGCGCTCGGCTCCGCGCGCGCGGCGGCCGGCGTGCTGGCGTTCATCATCGGCGGCGTGCTCGGCACCTATATCGGCTGGCGCCCGGCATTCGGTATCCTGATCGCGGTTTCCGCGATTGTGTTCCTCCTGAGTTTCCGTCTCAAGCGAGACTATGGCCGCCCGGATGTGCATATCGATTTCGTCGGTGTGGTTCTGGCGGCATCGGCGATCGTGCTCATCAGTTTCGGCTTCAACAATCTGAACGGATGGGGGCTAGCGCTGGCCACCGCCAATGCGCCGTTCGACCTGCTTGGCCTTTCGCCGGCGCCGATCATGATGGTTCTCGGCGTGGTGCTCGGGCAGGCATTCCTGATGTGGACGCATCGGCGTCAGGCCGCCGGGAAGACCCCGCTATTGGCGCTCGAGGTGATCGACTCGCCGGAAGAGCGCTGTGCGGTCTATGCGCTGTTTGCCGTGGTCGCGCTGGAGGCGGCGCTCAATTTCTCAGTGCCGTTGTACATTCAGATCGTGCAGGGCCGCTCGCCGCTTGCGACTGCGATTGCGATGATGCCGTTCAATCTGACGGTGTTCTTCACGGCGATGCTTATCGTCAATGTCTACGACCGGCTGACGCCGCGGCAGATCGGCCGCTACGGCTTCCTGCTGTGTACGGTTGGTCTGGTGTGGTTGGCTATCGTCGTGCGCAACGACTGGAGCGAGGTTCCTGTGCTGATCGGCCTGGTTCTGTTCGGGATCGGGCAGGGTTCGCTGGTGACGCTGTTGTTCAACGTGCTGGTCACCGCCTCGCCCAAGGAACTCGCAGGCGACGTCGGGTCGCTGCGCGGCACCACGCAAAATCTTGCCGCTGCGGTTGGAACGGCGGTGGCGGGTGCACTTCTGGTCGGTCTGTTGAGTGCGATCGCGCTCAGCAGTATCGCGGCCAGCCCCGAGCTGCCGAAGGAGATCCAGAGCCAGGTCGATCTCGACAACATCACCTTCGTCAGCAACGACCGGCTGCGGAGCGTGATGGAAGGAACGACCGCGACGCCGCAGCAGGTCGAGGAAGCGGTGCGCGTGAATACCGAAGCGCGGCTGCGTGCCCTGAAGATCGGACTGCTGATCATGGCCGGTCTTGCGCTGTTGGCGATCATCCCGGCGGGCCGGCTTCCAAACTACCTGCCGGGCGAGATACCGAGCGATGCGCCGACGGGTGACCGAGTGAGGTCGAACTGACTGAAGACAAGAAGGCGAGGAGAGGGACATCCCGGCAAGGAGAAGAACAACGATGGATGCAATTGATCGCCGCAGTGCGCTGCGGGGCCTTCTTTGCGGTGTTGTCGCCGCTGGATTGGGCGCAGGCTTGGTAGCAAATCCGGCCGAGGCGGCGCCGCTCGCGGTGCAGAAGGATCCTGGAAAGAACGCCGGAGATTTCAAGCTCGAGGCTCAAGGCCCTGGCACGCGGCCGCCTGGATCACCGGCTGGACGGCCACCGCGACGACCGCCTGGACGGCCGCCCACGCGGCCGTCGCGTCCCCCTCATCACTGGCATCGTCGTCGGCGTCGCCGTTGGGTCTGTTGGTGGCACCGCGGCCGTCGCGTCTGCGGCTGGCGATGGCGGTGATGGCCACGCTGCTCGAGGGTGCGATGAGACGTGAAGTGAGGAGACTGACATGACCACAATTGACAACAGCTCGCCGATGGGCGTCACCAACCTGCCTGCGCCGCCGTTCTGGATCTGTGTTCTGCTTGGACTCGCCTTGATCCTGGCCGGCTTCCTGGTTCTCGGCGACGTCATGCTCGTCACCGTGATCAGCACTATCTTCATCGGCTGGGTTTCGATCGTCGCCGGCGCCTTCGAGATCGTCCATGCATTCTGGACCAAGGGATGGGGAGGATTCGTATGGCAGGTGGTTCTCGGCATCCTGTACATCGCCTTTGGCGTCGTGCTGGTGGGCCAGCCGGTCGCCAGCGCCTTGATTCTCACCTACGTCCTCGGCCTGGTGTTGCTGATTTCCGGTTTCGTCCGCATCCTGATCGGCATCAGCCATTGGCGAGAGTCGGGCTGGATCATGCTGCTATCCGGCGCGTTCGGCGTAGTGGCTGGCCTCGTCATTCTGACTGGATTTCCGATCACCGGCTTGTGGGTCCTCGGATTGCTGCTCGGCGTCGATCTGATTTCCCATGGCATCGGATGGTTGGCTTATGCGTGGCAGCCTACCACCCGAAGCGCGTAGCTCCTCCCTGCCTACTAGAGCGAGATGGCCTTTCTTCGAATCGTCATCTCGCTCCTTTTTCTGTTAGGGACGTCCGGGCGATCTGGTGCCCCACTTTGCTGCGGACGCGTCATGGAAGCCGGCGCGGTTTCCAGGCGGCGGCGCAGAGCTCTTACGAAAAGAACGCGATCTTCTCGGCCTGGCTCATGCGCCGGATCGGCGCCAGCGGGTCGTTGGCCGCCGTGACCGGCTTTCGCAGTATGCCGCTCGCGATGAGGGTCGAGCCGAGCGACACTTCTACTGCCGCGACGGGTGCCGGTGCGGCAGCGGGCGGCGGAGGCGGCTGAACCGTCTGTTGGACCGGCGGCGGCGACGGTGTGGCGACCGGTTCGGGCGCTTCGGCGACGATCTTGGGAGGCTCCGCCAAGCGGACCTGCTCGGCTATCGCTTCGGCGATCTCCTCGTCGCTGATCGGATCCGGTGCGCCCATCTCCATCGCGATCATGTCGAGGAGCGCCTCGTCTTGCGCATCAGCGTCTTGCGCATCAGCGGCCTGGGCGTCGGCGTTCTGGACGGAGTTGTCTTGGGCAGCAGCGTCTTGGGCGGCCGCGTGCTGGACGGTCGCGTCTTGCACAGAGGTATCTTGGATCGAGGCCTCTTGAGCCGTGGCGCTTTCGGCAGCCAGCGCCGTTTCCGCTTGCGTCAGCACGGCTTCTGCGGATGCGGCCATCGAAGCGAACGGCGTCTCGGCAGTTTCCGGTGCTTCCTGCGCGAAGGCTGTCTCCGCTGCCGGCGGCATTTCCTGCGCGGTCGGGGAAGGCGCCGCCGCCTCGGACTCGGCAGCCGGCGCTGGCGACTGGTCGTCGTCCCCGAATTCCACAAGCCGGCCCTGGAGGGCGGCGAAGGCCGCACGCAGCGCTGCTCGCGCCTCCTCGGATGAGAACTGTTCGGTGCCCTTTTCGATGACGGTGACCTGCGAATCGATCAGGTCGCAAATTCGCCCGTCATTGCCGATTTCCCGTAACCGCCAGGCGATTTCGCGCAGCACCCGCGCGCCCTTGCGGACCGGGGCCAGCCGCTGCTCCAGCGCGAGGCTGTCGAGCGCCTCGACCGCCGATTCCTCGGCCGCCTCGACCGCGCCGCGGATGGCGGCAAGCGCCTCGGTCAGGCGCTCTTGCGCCGCGGCAGCCGCAGCGACGGCCTCGGCCGCCTGCTGCGCCGAAAGGCCTTCCTCCCGCTGGAGGTTTGCTTCCCGCTGAAGGGTCTCTTCCCGTTGGGCGGCGAGGCTTTGCTCGATCCGCGCCACCGCGTCTAGCACCATGCGGGTGTCGGCGTTGCGGTTGCGCTTGGCGTATTCGGTCAGGAACCAGCGGCCCCGCGAAGTCTCCATGAAGGCTTCGGCGATCGCAGCATAGTCCTCCTCGCTCGGCAGCGCGGCGCGTGCTGAGATCGGCGAAAGGGCGAATGCTTCGTCGGCCATGTCAAACTCTTCGCGCAAATCGGCGCGCATTGCGATAACGAAACAACACGATATTGACCGAATCGCAATTGAATTGATGCCAAGCGAATCACAAATCCCCATCGCTTCTCAAGGTGCATCGAAGCGATTCGCGACCCGGGTGGCGCTGTTTTACGGCACGCTGTTCGGCATGACCGGCACCCATCTGCCGTTTTTCACGGTATGGTTGAAGGCGGTCGGGATCGATGCGTTTTGGATAGGGCTGATCACGGCCGTGCCGCCGGTGAGCCGATTTACCGTCCTTCCGGTGGTGACGGGCCTTGCGGAACGGCGGCAGGCCTTGCGCGGCGGCATCATCCTGACCGCCTTTGCCACCGCTTTGGGCTTCTTCGTGCTGGGCACCCAGCATTTGCCGGTGCTGGTGTTCCTGATCTACGCGCTGACCTGCTGCCTGTGGACACCTATGGTGCCGCTCACGGATGCCTATGCGTTACGGGGAGTGAAGCGCTACGGCCTCAACTATGGGCCGTTGCGGCTGTGGGGTTCTGCCGCCTTCGTCTTGGGCGCGCTGGTCTGCGGAATGTTGTTCGACCTTATCGCCGCCCGAAACCTGATCTGGATCATCGCCGGCTCGGCGGCGCTTGGGGCGCTCGCCAGCCTCGCGTTGCAGCCGCTGGACGACGTCAAGAGCGCCCGCCCGGTCACCGGGGGCGCGAGCGCATTGCTGCGCGACGGCGGCTTTATCGCGATCATCGTGGCGTCGGCGCTGATCCAGGGCAGCCATGCCGCCTATTACATTTTCGCGTCGATTGCCTGGCATCAAGCGGGGTTCGACGGGCTGACCATTGCGGTTCTGTGGGTGCTCGGCGTGATCGCCGAGATCGTGCTGTTCGCGCTGTCCCCGCGGTTCACCCTGCCGCCGTCGATGCTGGTGGTGATCGCGGCGCTGAGCGCGGCCGCGCGCTGGGTGTTGACGGCGCAGGACCTGCCGCTCGCTATCCTTGCGATCGTCCAGCTCGCGCATGCGCTGAGTTTCGGGCTGACGCAGGTCGGCATCATGGGATTGATGCTGCATCACGTGCCCGGCCACGTGATGGCGCGCGCACAGGGCTATCTGACCGCCTGCGGCGGCATCGTTGCCGGCCTCGCCTCGGTCGCGTCAGGCACGATCTACGAGACCTGGGGACAAGGCATCTATTACGTGATGGCGGCGATGGCCGCTCTCGGCGGGCTGGTGGTCTGGCTGGCGCGGGACCGGCTCGCGCATCAGCCCCACAAGGCGGCTTCCGGCGGATAGACCAGGCTGCCGTCGTAGCGCAGGCCGCCGTCGCGGTCGCGCGCCAGCAACAGGGGGCCATCGAGATCGACGAATCTCGCCTGCTGCGCGAGCAGCATGGCCGGCGCCATCGCCAGCGAGGTCGCGACCATGCAGCCGATCATGATCTCGAAGCCGAGCGCCTGGGCTGCATCCGCCATCGCGAGCGCCTCCGTCAGCCCGCCGGTCTTGTCGAGCTTGATGTTGACAGCATCATAGCGCGCGCGCAGGCCTTCGAGCGAGGCGCGGTCATGCACGCTTTCGTCGGCGCAGACCGCGACCGGGCGCTTGATGCTGGCCAACGCCTCGTCGCGCCCGGCCGGCAGCGGCTGCTCGACCAGCGTGACCCCGGCGTTGGCGCAGGCGGCGAGGTGGTATTCGAGATTGTCCGCCGTCCAGGCTTCGTTGGCATCGACGATCAATTCGGATTCGGGGGCCGCCTTGCGGACCGCCGCAATCCGCGCGTCATCGCCATCGCCGCCGAGCTTGATCTTTAAGAGCGGCCGATGCGCTGCCTTGGCGGTTGCCGAGGCCATCGCCTCCGGCGTGCCCAGCGAAATCGTGAAGGCGGTGGTGCAGGGGCGCGGCGCCGGCCGTCCGAGCAGAGTCCATACCCGTTGGCCGGAGCTCTTGGCTTCGAAGTCCAATAGCGCGCAATCCAGCGCGTTACGGGCGGCGCCGGCCGGCATCGCCGCCTGCAGCGCCGCTCGGTCCAGTCCCTTGGCAAGAGGTTCCTGCATCGCATTAAGGGCTTCAAGCGTCGCTTCCGCCGTCTCGCCGTAACGCGGGTAGGGCACGCATTCGCCGCGCCCGGTACAGTCCCCGTGGCTCACGGCAGCGACGACGGTGACCGCTTCGGTTTTGGCGCCGCGGCTGATCGTGAACGCGCCTGCGATGGGCCAGCGTTCGATGCTGACGGCAAACTTTCGAGATAGGCCGGAAGTCATTTTAAAATCTGGCAATTTTCTGAACCGCAAGCTTGCCCGCCGCTACCAACTATGGCTGGTTAGGGACAGATTCGACAAGGCAATACGGCGTGCGGAACCCAAGGGATTCGCATCGGTATCGGCCGAGGGGTGGGTATTGGTGAGCGGCGACCCGACATTGGAGCGGATAGCCAGGGGCAACGGGCTGGCGCTGTGTGCAGCCGGCTCCTGGACGGCGCGCTTTGCGCCGGTGCTGGAACGAATGGTCGCCGACGCCGAGAAGCTCAGCGGCACCCGGCCCAACATCTCCATCGACGTCTCGCAGGTGTCGAAGCTCGACACGTTCGGCGCCTGGCTGATCGAGCGGCTGCGCCGCAGCCTGACCCATGGCGGCATCGAGGTCCAGATCGCCGGGCTCTCGGCCAATTATTCCAGCCTGGTCGACGAGGTGCGGCGGGTGAAGGCCGAGCCAATCGTCGAAACCGACCGACTGACGATATCAGGCATGCTGGAGCAGATCGGCCGCGCGGTCGCCGGCATCGGCGGCACTTTGATCGGGTTGATCGATATGCTCGGCGCGGTGCTCGCCGCGGCCGCCCGTGTCCTGATTCGTCCCCGCCACTTCCGCCTGACCTCGACCATCCATCACCTGGAGCAGGTGTGCTGGCGCGCGGTCCCGATCGTGGTGCTGATCACGTTCCTGATTGGTTGTATCATTTCGCAACAGGGCATTTTCCATTTCCGCAAATTCGGCGCCGACATCTTCGTGGTGGACATGCTGGGCGTGCTGGTGCTGCGCGAGATCGGCGTGCTCCTGGTGGCGATCATGGTAGCCGGCCGCTCGGGCTCGGCCTACACCGCCGAACTCGGCTCGATGAAGATGCGGGAAGAGATCGACGCGCTGCGCACCATGGGCTTCGATCCGATCGAGGTTTTGATCCTGCCGCGGATGCTGGCGCTGGTGTTGGCATTGCCGATATTGGCGTTCCTCGGCGCGATGGCGGCGCTTTACGGCGGCGGGCTGGTGGCGTGGCTCTATGGCGGGGTCGAGCCCGAGGCTTTCCTGTTGCGGCTGCGCGATGCCATCTCGATCGACCATTTCGTCGTTGGTCTCATCAAGGCGCCGGTGATGGCGGCCGTCATCGGCATCGTCGCCTGCGTCGAGGGACTGGCCGTGCAGGGCAGCGCCGAGTCGCTCGGGCAGCACACGACATCTTCGGTGGTGAAGGGAATCTTCTTCGTGATCGTGATGGACGGCGTGTTCGCCATCTTCTTCGCGTCGATCGGAATGTGACCATGGTGGGTGAGATTTCCGACGCCATCATCCGGGTCCGCGACATCACCGTGCAGTTCGGCAAGACGCGGGTGCTCGACGGACTCAATCTCGACGTCAAGCGCGGCGAGATCTTGGGATTTGTCGGCCCGTCGGGCGCCGGAAAATCGGTGCTGACGCGCACCATTATCGGTTTGGTGCCCAAGCTCAGTGGACGCATCGAGGTGTTCGGCGTCGATCTCGATGCGGCGAGCGCCTCCGAGCGCCGCGGCGTCGAGCGCCGCTGGGGCATCCTGTTTCAGCAAGGTGCGCTGTTTTCTTCGCTCACCGTGCGGCAGAACATCCAGTTTCCGGTGCGCGAATATCTCAACGTCTCGCAGCGGCTGCTCGACGAGATCATGGTGGCCAAGCTCGGCATGGTGGGCCTGCGGCCCGAAGTCGCCGATCGCTATCCGTCGGAACTGTCGGGCGGCATGATCAAGCGCGTGGCGCTGGCGCGCGCGCTGGCGCTCGACCCCGAGCTGGTGTTCCTGGACGAGCCGACCTCAGGGCTCGATCCGATCGGCGCCGGGGATTTTGACGAGCTGGTGCGCACCCTGCAGCGTACTTTGGGCCTGACGGTTTTCATGGTAACTCATGATCTCGACAGCCTTTATACGGCCTGCGACCGCATCGCGGTTTTAGGGAACGGTAAGATCATTGCTGCAGGATCGATTGCCGACATGCAGGCCTCGCAGCATCCCTGGCTGAGGCAATATTTTCACGGCAAGCGCGCCCGCGCTGTGATGGGCTAGGGCCCCCAAAAGTGTGATCGGTTTTTCGGATCAGATCGTGCTCAAACATGAGATAAATGACGGGTCTATCGCCGACGCTGGATAGATCTGATTTCGGAGTACCTTGAATTATGGAAACGCGGGCGAATTACGTCCTGATCGGGGCCTTCACGCTGGCGGTAATCGCCGCCGCATTCGGCTTCGTGCTGTGGTTTCAGAGCCTGCATACCACCAAGCAGCGCAGCCCGATCCGCATCGTGTTCGAAGGCCCGGCGTCCGGGTTGCGCAACGGCGGCAGCGTCAACTTTAACGGTATTAAGATAGGGGAGGTTGTCTCGGTCAAACTCGACAATCCGCGGCGCGTGGTCGCACTGGCGATGGTCGAGAACAATGCCCCGATCCGGAAAGACACCCTCGTCGGTCTCGAATTCCAGGGGCTGACCGGCGTCGCGGCGATCTCGCTGAAGGGCGGCGAGGAGACCGCTCCTGCTGTGCCGCTCGATGAGGATGGAGTGCCGATGCTGACCGCCGACCCAAGCGCGCTGCAGGATGTCACGGAGTCGATCCGCGCCACGTTGCAGAACGTCAACCGGCTTGTCGCCGATAATCAGGAATCGGTGAAGAACTCGCTGCGAAACCTCGAGACCTTTACGGCAGCGCTCGCGCGCAACTCCGAGAAGATCGACAACGTCATGCTCAGGGTCGATGGCGTCATGGGCAAAGCCGACAGTCTCATGCTCGGGCTCAACACCATCGCAGGCGGCGCTGCCGGCGGCGAACTGAATCTCATGGTCAAGTCGATCCGCGAATTGGCCGAGGATTTCGACAAGCGGTCGGGAGCGCTGATGGCCGATGGCCGCCGCACCCTCTCCGACATCAGCCGCGCCGTGAACAATTTCGACCGCAATCCGACACGGGTGATCTTTGGTGGAGGCAGCAGCAGCAACAGCCAGGCGGCAGCACCGCCGCCACCGCCGCCAGCGGCCGCGGCGGCCCCAAGGGGGCCGAGTGGACAGAAGCGGCAGTAGGCGGCAAATGGTCCGCCTCGTTCGCAACTGTCATCGTCCGCGAAGAAGGCGGACGATCCAGTCCGCCACAGCGTCTAAGATCGTCATGACGACATCAGTGGTCATTAACAGCCGCGATTTCACCGCGTCATTGCGAGCGAAGCGAAGCAATCCATGGCTTCCGCGCGGACGGCATGGACTGTTTCGTCGCTTTGCTGCCCGCAATGACGACATCGACAAGAGCTGTTCGACCTTACCTTCCAACGTCTTATTTGAAGCGGATTTTTTTCATCTGTGCGTTCGAGAAATACTCAACCTTCATTTCAGGCAGCTGTGATTGCGCCTGGCGCGCAATTTCGATGCCTTCCTGATCTAATCGTTGATTTTCGGCTTCATTATTGAACTGGCAGTAGTGGGCAGTTTCGTAGTCGATGACCCACTTCTCGATTCTTCGGACGAGTTCAGGAGAACATCCGACTTCTTTGGGATCGAGATATTTCCCAATGAGGGAATCCCGGATCCCTGTCCCCGAGAGCATTCCATCGGCTGTCAGATAGCGCATTCAGACCACCGGGCTTCAAACCAGAAACGGAGGCCCGAGGCCTCCGTTTTCATTCGCTATTCGCCACGCGCTATTCGCCGCCGTTATCCCAGCCGTCCCGCTGCGTGAGCGAGCAGGGTGTAGACCAGCCCGGTCTCCGAGGTGAGGTGGCCGCGCAGCGCCTGCGGTCCGCGATCCTCTCGTGCAACTTCGTCCAAGAGCCGTTCGAACTCGGCGATATAGCGATCGACCGTCTGCTTGAAGCTGCGGTCGGCGCGATATTTGCGAGCGACCTCATCAAACGCCTTCTGGCCGGCCGGCGTGTAGAGGCGTTTGCTGAACGCCTTGCTCTCGCCGCGCTGGTAGCGATCCCACATTTCGGCGGCGAGATTGCGATCCATCAGCCGGCCAATGTCGAGCGACAGCGACTCCAGCGGATTGACCGGGGTCTGCGGCGAGCGGCCACGGGGAGCCTCACGTCCTGTACCTGCGTCGGTGCGGTGGAGCAGGTCGGACAGCCATCCGTCGCCGCGTCCGGCATCCTGGCTCACCGGACTGACCGGTGGAGCTTCGGCGCGGCGCGGGGCGGGCATGCCGAGATCCGGCGGGGGCAGCGTCGATGCGCTGCCGGCCTCGCGCATCCGCACTTCGTTGCGGCCGCCGGCGGCTGCTGCCATCACGGGCTCTTCCTGGCGTTGCACGCTGGCGCGGCCCGAAGTCACGACGTCGAGACCGCGGCCGTGATGCGCGACAATCCGATTGAGCTCGGCAAGCGCCTCGATCTGGTCGACGATCACCTTGCGCATCTGCGCGGTGTTGTCGGCCGCTTCCTGCGGCATCTCGAGCACGCCGCGGCGCAACTCGTTGCGCGTCGCCTCGAGCTCCTGATGCATTTCGGCGGCCATCTGCTTCATGGACTGTACCATCGCAGCGAACTTCTCGGTCGACTGCTTGAACATCGCATCGGTTTCATGCGTGCTCTGTTGGTACAGATCGTTCATGGCGTCGAGGGTCTGCTGCCGCTCGTTTTCGGCCGCAGCGCGCACGGCTTCGAACTGGCGGCTAATCGCGGCCGATCCTGCGCCGGCGGTTTCCGCCACGACACGCGCGATATCGCGGGCGCGTTCTTCCGCCGCCGCGAGCGATTCATCGAGCAGGCCGGTGAAGCGCGACAGCCGCTGGTCGAGGTCGGTTGTCCGCAGGTCGATGGTGGTCACCAGCGATTCGAGCTGCGACTTGCGGTCAGCGACCGACGTCGAGGTGGAGCGGTTGGCCTGTTCGACCACGCCGGCTGCTTCGACCAGTTCCTTGCCGTGTTTCTCGAACTCGCTCGACAGCGCGCCGAGATCCTCCAGCGCCTTCGTCGTCTTGGAGTTGAACACGGTCAACTGGTCTTCCAGCGTTTGGGTCGCGACGCCGTTGCGCGCGGTGACATCGTTCATCGCGGATACGAAGTCGGCCACGCGGGTCACCAGCGCGCGTTCCAGCGAGTTGAGATTGTCGTGGGCGCCGGTGAGCACTTCCTGCAGCAGGATGTTGCCTTCACGCAGCCGCTCGAACAGCGCCACCGTGTCGGTACGCAGGATCTTGCTGGTCTCCTGCATTTCGGTGACGGCGGCGATCGATACCTGGCGCGACTGGTCGATGGCCGAGCGCGACGCCTGTTCGAGGTCCTTCAGCGACTTGGCTACCGCGCCGGTGGCGAGATCGCCTGCGGTGGTAATCGTGCGCGCGACTTCCGAACCGTGGGTCGACATCGATTGCGAGAACGCTTGACCGCGTGTTTCGATCGATTTCAGGGCGTCGCCGGTGACACGGTCGATGTCTGTCGTCAGTTGCGTGGTCCTGGCGCTGAGCGCCTCGACCAACGAACCGCGGCGGCTGTCGACGATCTGCGCCAGACGGTCGGTCTGCTGCTGGACGTAGGTGACGATTTCGTCGGTCTTGCCGGTCATCGTCGAGCCGAAATTGCTGCTCGCGGCGAGTACCGAACGTTCGATATCGGCCGAGGTCGATTTGACCTTGGAGCTGACCTCGTTCGTTGCGGCAACCAGCACGCTCTGCGCGTTCTGCGCGGTGGTCTGGATGGTATCGGTCGTGCTGGCGGTGACGACGCCGAGCGAACGCTCCATGTCGGCGGCGATCGCCTTGATCTGGTTAGCTGCCTCGGCAGAGGTCGCAGAGAACGAGTTCTGGGCCTCGCGCGCGGTGCCGAGGATGGAGGCCGCAGTGTCGGTGCCGACGGAAGTCAGCGTGCGTTCGACGTCGATCGCCAGCGACTTGACGTGGTTGGCGGCTTCCGTCGATGCCGTGATCAACGCGTTCTGGGCTTCGCGTGCGCCCGACGTGATCGATTCAGCGGTGGCATTGCCGGCCATCGAGAGCGAACGCTCCATGTCGGCGGCGAGCGCCTTGACCTGGGTCGATGCGTCGGCGGACGCGTTCATCAGGGTATTCTGAGCCGCGCGGGCGCCTGCCGTGATCGCCTCGGCGGTCGCCGTCCCGGCGATCGAGAGCGAACGCTGTACGTCGGCCGCAAGCGACTTGACCTGATTGGCGGCCTCGTTGGAGGCGGCAACGAGCGTGCTCTGCGCCTCGCGGGCTCCCGCGGTGACGGCCTCGGCGGTTGCCGTGCCGGCGACCGACAGCGAACGCTCGACGTCGGCTGCAAGCGACTTGACCTGATTGGCGGCCTCGGTAGAGGCGGCGACCAACGTGCTCTGTGCTTCACGGGCACCTGCGGTAACGGCTTCGGCGGTTGCCGTCCCGGCGACCGACAGCGAGCGCTCGACGTCGATGGCGAGCGACTTGACGTGGCTTGCGGCGTCGGCGGACGCGGTCACCAGCGTGGTCTGCGCCTCGCGCGCGCCGGCGAGAACCGATGCGGCGGTGGCGTCGCCTGCGGCCGAGAGGGTGCGTTCGACGTCGGCGGCAAGAGATTTGATCTGGGCGGCAGCCTCGGAGGACGCGGACACCAGCGTGGTCTGGGCATCTTTGGCGCTGGCCAGGATCGAAGTGGCCGCGCCGGTGCCGACCGCGGTGAGGGCGGCCTCGACCTCGGCCGAGGTCAGCTTGAGCTGCGCGCCGACATCGGAGGAAACCGTCAGCAGCGCCTGCTGCGCACTGCGTGCACCGGTCTGGATGGTCTCGGAGGTATTGACCACGAGGTTGGTCAGAGAACGTTCGGCGTCCTCGACATGCGACTTGATGCCGGAGGAAAGCATTTCGGCGCGCGACATCAGATCTTCGCTGGCCTGGCGGCCGCTGCTTTCGATCCGGCCGGCCACAGCCTCGATGCGCGAACCGAGCAGATCCTCAAATTGCGCCACGCGGGTGTCGATGTCGCTGGCGATGCCGCCGACCCTGGTCTCGACGCCGTTGGCAATGTCGCCGACGCGGGTTTCGATGCCCTGATGAATTTCCTGGAATCGCGCCTGGATGATGTCGGTCAAATGGGCGCTGCGACCGTCGATGGTCTCGGTGACGTTGGCAATGCGATGGTCGACCGCGGCAATCGCCTGTGCAGTGCCCTCGGTCAGCGAGGAGGTGAGCAGGGTGAGCCGCTGGTCGATCGATTGGATCGCCTGCGCCGCGCCATCGGTCAACGAGGTTGCCAGCGTGCCGAGGCGGCCGTCGATGGTTTCGGTGACGGATTTGGCGCGGGTGTCGAAAGTGGTTTCCAGCGATTTCAGGCGACCGTCGATGGTCTCGTCGAACGACTTGATCTTGTTGTCGAGCGAAGCGTCGAGACTGTTGACCCGGGTGCCGAGCTGGGTTTCGAACTGCAGCAGCCGCTGATCGAGCGAAGCGGTGATCTCGCCGCTGTTCGAGACCAGGCGGGTGTCGAAAGTGTCGACGTAATTCTTCAGGTTGTCTGATATCTCCTGGGTCCGCTGGCCCATACGCTCAACGATCTCGCCGCCAAAGGTTTTGACGGTGCGGTCGAATTCGGAGATGTGCCGCGTAATCAGCGCGCCCAGCGTGCCGCTGTCGCGGGCGAACTTTTCCGAAAGTTCCGAGCCCTGGTTCTTCACCAGCTCGTCGAAAGCGTTCATCTGCAGGGCGAGGCTGTCGTGCGCGTTCTCGGTCTGGCTGATCACCTTGGCAATCAGCGTGTTCACGGTCACGTCCAGCGCGTCACTGGCCTTGTCGCCGGAGGTGAGAATGCGGCTCGCGAGGCGGTTGCCGGCGTCGTCGATCTTGCTGACGAGATCACCTGAGCGCAACTCGAGTTCGAGCAAGAGCGAGTCGGACGAATTCTTCAGGGAGTCGTGGACCTGCTCGGTGCGATCCGAGATGCCGTCGACGATGGTCGAGGAGCGCTGCTCAAATTCGCTGGTGATGCGATCGAGGCGCTCGTTCAGCATCTCGTGGACGCGATCGGCCAGATCGACGAACTCGTCATGGACGTGCCCGGTCTTGAAGTTGAGGCTGGTGGTCAGCCGCTCGGAAGCGTCGAGCACGGCACGCGTGGTCTCGGCGCTGGCTTCTTCCAGACGATCAAGCAGGTCGCCGCCGCGCTCGCCGAGCGCGAGGATCATGTTGTCGCCGGCATGGCTCAAGGCGCTCGTGATGTGCTGGCCGCGCTCTTCCAGTGCGCCGGTGATGCTTTTTGCGACCTCGTCGACGCGTGAGGCGATCGCGTCCGAGATCAGCGCGATGTCGTGGCGCAAGTCGATCTGGACGCCGGAGATGGCGCTGCGAACCTGCTCGGCCTGGCCGACCAGATTGTCGCGCTGATGGGCAATGTCCTGCAGCAGCGCGCGAATGCGAACTTCGTTGTCGCTATAGGCGCGCTCCAGCGCTGCGACTTCATTGGCGACCAGCGTTTCCAGCTCGCCGGCGCGCGCGATCGCGCGCTCGACGCCGTCGCCCATCGCGGCGACTTCACGGCGGATTGCCTGACCGACAGTCACCATCGAATCGGCGGCAGCCCCCTCGGGCTCGGAGAAGCGGATCGCGACCTGCGCCATCGACTGCGCGATCATCCGCATTTCCTGGCCGCGCCAGGCAAGGCTGGCGAGGAAGTAGAACAAGAGCACCGGCGCAAAGAACAACGCCGCAAGCCCGGCGAGTACCAGCACGCCGCCGCTCTGTCCGATCGCCGCCTGCAGCGAGGGCAGGAAGCTGGCGGTCAGAAGGGCGCAACCGAGCACCCAGACGCCGCCAAACACGGTGGCAAGCGTGTAGACGCTGCGGGCAGGATGGTTCTTCTGGATCGCCTGCAGAATCTGTCCGATGGTTTCGCGATCGTCGTTGGCGGCGCGGCGGGGGCCGCGCGGCTCTTCGATCGAATCAAACGCCGGTCGCTCGGCGCCTGCGCGCGTGTCGAATTGCGTTTCTGAATAGGGCGGCGCGGCGGAGGGCATGATCGGCTGCGTGAGTTCGCCGCCGATCGAATTTCGGCTGGGGTCGACGGTCGTATCGCTGATGTTGAGCGCTTCCTGAATGGCGGAGAGCGCGACTTCAGTGGGATCTTTGACCTTCTTGGGATTGTTCGCCATGTGCAGTCCGAGCCCTCTTAAACTTACGCATCCGGCCGCTCTGGCAAAAATGCCCCCGCAAGCTCGAAGCCGGATTCATAATCCCCCGCGGACCGCAAGCATGCCCGCCGGCAGCTTGTCCGCTCATCCGCGAACATCCTATTGGTTGAGCGATACGAATGAAATGGCCGTGATTAAGACATTCTTAATCATCGTTAACAGCTTTGTTCCTTAAGGCCCTAAGGATACACAATTTTTTGGAACCGAATCTGGAATCAAGGCGGATTGTCGGCAAAAGCAAGGCAAAGTTGCGGCGCATTCCGAGAACGTTCCGTTAACTGCTGTCGTGATTGGCTGACCAAAATGCCCTCCGGGAATCACGCGGCAGGGCGATCCGGACCTTGCCATGCCGCTTCATCTCGAACGGGTAGAATGGATGCCATCGCCACCGCTGGTTCCCGGCGACGGGCCGATTGATTTCGAACATCTCGACCGCATGACGCTCAGCGATGCTGGCCTCGAGCGGGAGGTATTGACGATGTTCTCGGCCCAATCGGCAAGACTGGTGCACAGGCTCGCCGCCATGCCTGCGGATGCCGGGACGCTGGCGCACACGCTCAAGGGCTCGGCCCGTGCGATCGGCGCTTTTGCGGTCGCCGACGCTGCAGCCCGGCTGGAGGCGGCAATCGCTGGTGGCTCCAATGCATCAGCGCCGCTCGCCGAACTGGACGAGGCCGTTGCGCAGGCGCGGGCAGCGATCGAAGCGGTTCTGCATCGTTCCTGATCGGAAAGCGGTCCGGATCGGCCAAAATCCCGGTAAAATGCTGCCTCAGGTTTTCTTCCCGACCGCTGGCGCTGCGCGGATCGACCCGTTATAGGACTGCCGGGACTCCTTACCTATCCGGCAGCACGAGCGATCATGGCCAAAATCCACTTTATCGACCACACGGGCGAAAAACGAACCATTGAAGTCGAGAACGGCGCGACCGTGATGGAAGCCGCGATCCGCAACGCCATTCCAGGCATTGAAGCCGAATGCGGCGGAGCCTGCGCCTGCGCAACTTGTCACGTCTATGTCGACGAGGCCTGGCGCGAGAAGGTCGGCGCGCCGACTCCGATGGAAGAAGACATGCTGGATTTCGGCTTCGACGTGCGGCCGAACTCGCGCCTGTCGTGTCAGATCAAGGTGAGCGACGACCTCGACGGCCTCGTGGTGTCGACGCCGGAACGGCAGGCCTGAACTCTGGAAGACGTCACCGCGCGCATCATGCCGGTCTTGCTCCGCGGCGAATCCAGCGCTCAAAATTGGCCAGGATCTCCGGCGTCAATGGCGTTGGCTTGCGCGTAGCTTCGTCAAGCAGCACCGAAACCGATTGCGCCGATGCAACGCATTTGCCTTCGGAGAAAACCACCTGATCGAAGGTGACCGAAGTTCGGCCGAACTTGACGACGCCCAGTCCCATTTCGATCGTGCCAGGCCAGCGCAATTCAGCGCGGAAATGCATGTCGAGCCGGACCATGATCCAGGTGACGCCGTCCGGCATCAGCCCGTAGCTGCGGTCCTTCATCAGCGTGACGCGGCCGGTTTCGAAATAGGTCGCGTAGACTGCGTTGTTGACGTGCTGGTTGGGGTCGAGGTCGGCAAATCTTACGTTGTCCGACAAGCGGTACGGAAAATCCTCCAGACGCGGGGTCGCGTCGGGACGCAAGTGGGCATTCACGGGGCCATCTCCGAAAGTCTCGTTTCCTTACAGCCCACTTGTCGAGTGACGGCAAGGGGTTGCCGCGGCCAGGAGCGCGATATTTGGCTTTCCTGTTGCCGCTGCCTTGGCTAGACAGATGCGGCATTTCGCCAGGTTCAACCGAAAAGAAGCTGATATGAGCGAAGCGATCAAAACCGATGTGCTGATTATTGGCGCAGGTCCGTGCGGCCTGTTCGCCGTCTTCGAATTGGGCCTGTTGGACATGAAGGCGCATCTGGTCGACATCCTCGACAAGATCGGCGGCCAGTGTGCCGAACTCTACCCGGAGAAACCGATCTACGACATTCCCGGCATTCCCTTCGTCACCGGGCAGGGTCTCACCGACGCACTGCTGGAGCAGATCAAACCGTTCGGTCCGACCTTCCATCTCAACGAGATGGTGGAGACGATCGAGAAGATCGGCGATCGGCTGTTCCGCGTGACCACCGATGCCGGCAAGGTGTTCGAGTGCAAGGTGGTGGTGATTTCCGCGGGCGGCGGTTCGTTCCAGCCGAAGCGTCCTCCGGTGCCGGGCATCGAGGCGTATGAGGGCACTTCGGTATTCTATGCCGTGCGCAAGATGGAGCAGTTCCGCGACAAGAGCATCCTGATCGTCGGCGGCGGCGATTCCGCGCTCGACTGGACGCTCAATCTGCATCCGATCGCCAAGCGCGTGACGCTGTTGCACCGGCGCGACGATTTCCGCGCCGCGCCGCACAGCGTCGAGCAGATGCGTGCGCTGGTCGCGAGCGGCAAGATGGATCTGAAGATCGGTCAGGTGACGTCGCTCGAAGGCGAGGGCGGCAAGCTGTCCGCGGCGATGATGAAGGGCAACGACAACGCGGTCTCAAGGATCGAGTGCGATACGATGCTGCCGTTCTTCGGGCTGACGATGAAGCTCGGTCCGGTTGCGAACTGGGGCGTCGCGCTCGAGAACAATCTGGTGCCGGTCGACACCGCGGCGTTCGAAACCAATGTTCCCGGCATCTTCGCGATCGGCGACATCAACACCTATCCCGGCAAGCTCAAGTTGATTCTGTGCGGATTTCATGAGGGCGCGCTGATGGCGCAGAAGGCGCACCGCTACGTCTATCCGGACAAGCGGCTGGTGTTCCAGTACACCACCTCGTCGTCGAGCCTGCAGAAGAAACTCGGGGTCAGCTGATTCCCAAAAAATGACAGTTGGGCTCGCGGAGCTTTGTCGGGGCGCGCGGCGATCGTCGCTGGAACCGTCCGCGAAATGGCCTTAGTCTGCGGCCATTCCTCTAGCGAATTGATCAGGTGATGACGATGCGCAAGCTGGCCGGATTTCAACTGATACTCCCGCTTCTGATCGGGCTCGCGTTCGCCGGTGAACTCGCCGCGCAGCCGGCGGAACCTTCTGCCGCCGGGCTGTGGGAGAAGGTCGAGAAGGGCAAGCCGGTCGGATGGTTTCTCGTCGTCGATCGCAACGGCACCTTCGAAGGCGCGTTCGCCAAGCTCTTTTCCGAACCCGGCGATGCTCCCAATCCGACCTGCTCGAAATGCACTGACGATCGAAAGGATGCGCCGTGGCTCGGGCTCTCCTTCATCCGCGACATGAAGCGCGAGGGATTGAAGTACGAGAATGGCAACGTGCTCGATCCGCGCGATGGCAAGATCTACAAGGCGAAGATGACGCTCAGTCCCGATGGGCAGACGCTGACGATGCGCGGCTATCTCGGCATTTCGCTGTTCGGCAAGGATGAAGTATGGACCCGGCTGCCTGATACGGCGCTGGCGCAGGTCGATCCTGCTGTCATCGCAAAATATCTGCCGGCGCATGCCGCGGTCACGAAGCAACCCGCAGGTTCGGCAAAGGCCCCGGCAGCGCCCAAGAAGACCACGGCGCCGGCGCCAGTTACTGCACCTGCACGCTAGTTCAATCCGGTTCTGCCTGGCGGACGTGGCACGCCCGGCAAAACCGGTATCGGCTGCATTGGTTGTGAGGTGACTTCAGGCACCGCCGCATCGAGCTGCAGCACGGCCGCGGCCGCCGGCACGGCGGCATCGGCCATCGCGGCGTGGCCCTCGGCGCTCGGATGCACCGCGCCGCCATAGACCGCGGACAAGACGCCCCAGGTCGCATCATGAATATCGGATGGCTGCTGCGACGCCGGCAGGCCCTGCGGGTAGGTCATCGCGGCGAAGTAGCTGTCGTTGGCGTCGCGGATCCAGCGCGCCCGCGGTAGATAGGCGCGGTACTCGCCGGCGCTGCGGCCGCACAGCATTGGCTGGTTGGCGGCGGTGACGAGATCGGGATCGAAGCTGTCGCCGGTCGCCGAGAAACATTGCCGGTCGAATTCGGGGTCGTTTTCGGCGCGTGCGCAGAAGCCGTGATTGGCAAAACTGGCTTGATGGCTGTCGACGAAGGTCATGCGGTCGGCGCGCGGATTGCGGCACAGGATGCCGCCCTCACAGAGCGCCAGCGCTCGCAACTGCGGCAGGAATTCGCTTTCGACGAAGTTCGACACGGCCGCCAGCCGCTGCGGCTGGGCATTGAACGAGGGATGAATGTCGAAGCCGGCGCGTCCGCCGGGGCAGGGCGCGCCGCCATTCGACAGCGTCGGATTGGCGTAGGCGGTGTAGACCACCCGCGACAGGTCGCCGCCGAGAAGCGGCTTCAGCGCCTCGCGCAGCTTGGCAAAGCCCTGCGGCAGGTCCCGCGTCATCGCACTGCGTGCGTCGTCCACCGAGGCCATCACGCCGCTGCGCCGAAACAGCGCGCGTTCGGTCGTCGTGTCCACGATGACGTCAGCGACAAGGCCGGAAAAGTAGATGTCGTTGGCGCCGATCGACAGCAGCACCAAGTCGAGCTGGCGGTCCGGCTGGCGGCGTTTCGCGGCAGTCACGGCTTCACGCAGTTCGGCTAGTTGCCCGTTGACGGTGCCCTGGCAC
Source organism: Bradyrhizobium sp. AZCC 1578 (assembly GCF_036924675.1). Taxonomy (NCBI): domain Bacteria; kingdom Pseudomonadati; phylum Pseudomonadota; class Alphaproteobacteria; order Hyphomicrobiales; family Nitrobacteraceae; genus Bradyrhizobium; species Bradyrhizobium sp. AZCC 1578. Next base: position 1,430,233 of record NZ_JAZHRZ010000001.1, on the reverse strand, counting down.
GCACCGCCCGATTTCGACGGCAAGCAGTCGCGGGCGCGCTGCGAGCCGAACAGCCCATCGGCAATCGTGGCGCCCGTGCAGGCCAGCGGCAGATAGGTCACCGCGATGTGCGGATATCGTATGGCAAGGGCCAGTGCGGTCCGGGTCTGATAGCTGTACAGCGAACGGTGGCAGGCAGGGTTGAACCAGAGCGCGCTCTGCCGCTGCAATACGGCGAGGGAATCGGGCGCCTCGCAGGCCCGTCCGCCTTTATACCCCGCGCGGCTCGGCCGGTAATATTGCGAGGCCGCTGTTCCGAGATAGGAGCGGAAGCAAAAACCTTCATCAGCGAGCGCAATGGGACGGTCCGGATTTCCCTCGCCGGACGCGATGCTGTCGCCGAGACCCGCGATGAAGATGTCGCGTACCGCGATCTCGGTGAAAGCGCGCTGACTGCCCTCGGAGCTGGATATGTCGGCGGTCACGACTGTGGTGCGGCCATAGCGGACGCGGAGATTGACCGGTTCGGCGCAGTCGAAAGTGGAAGTTTGCGGGCCGTCGCCGTCGTCGACCGTCCAGGCGCAGGTCGCGCCGACCGGCACCGGGCCCGTCAGACGGATCACGACCGGATGATCGATCGGCGTCAGATAGCTTTCTTTGGTGTTGTCGCGCGTGCAGGGCTCGCTGACGCGGCCTGCAAGATCGATACAGAGCCGGTTCACGGTGTTGCGCGCCCAGCCGCGGCCGTCGCTCTGGATCGCCAGCACCTGCTCCGAAGCCAGCACGCTGCGGCCGCGTCCGGTTTCGGCATGCAGCAGGAAATCCCGCTCCTCGCGGAACAGGCGGAAGCGGTTACGCACCTCCCAGGAAATCTGCAGCGGCCCGTAGCCGCCGGCGGTCTGGGCTTCCGCCGCGGACGTGACTATTCCAGTCAGCACGCCGGCAAGCAGCGCGGCCGACATCATCGAACGTAGGAGAATTCCAGCCATGGCGTCGTTTGACGTTAGTGGTAAGGCAGAAATAAGAGAATGAGGCAGCTCCGGCCCAAAACACCAGACGGCGCAGATAACGACGCCGTTACCAGCTTCAGGGTTGCCGGCCCTTGATCGGTTGCCGCACCCTGGCCTTGGCCGTACAGGCTTCGCTGAGCCGGCGCCGTTCCTGCCAGGGCTGCACCACGCTGAGCCAGACTTCGCGCGTCCCCATGATCGAAATCGAGATGCCGAAGGGGATCAGGAAGTAGAGGATCCGGAACACCACCAGCGTCGCCAGCAATTCTTCCCTGCCGAACTGTGGCAGCGCCACCAGCATCGCCGCGTCGAACACGCCGATGCTGCCGGGCGCATGGCTGGCAAAACCGAGCAGCGTCGCCAGGATGAATACCACCGCCAGCGAAACGAAATCGATGTGCGGCGCCATCGGCATCAACAGATACATCGCCAGCGCGCAGAAGCCGAGATCGACGACGCCGATGAGGATCTGCAGCAGCGTCAGCCGGGCGGAGGGCAACACGACCTTCCAGCCGTTCTGGCCGAGTTCGCGGCGGCCCTCGCCCATCAATAGCCAGACGAAATAGGCGGCGATGCCGGCAAGGCAGCCGATCGCGATCAAGCGGTTCATGGCCGGCGGCAACAGGTCCATCGCCGACGCCGCCTCGGGATGCCAAGCCATGCCCAGGCCGAGCACGAACAGATTGCCGAGCCAGAAGGTGAGGCCCGAGAGGAAGCAGATTTTTGCGACATCGATCGCCGTCAGACCGTAGTCCGAATAGATCCGGAACCTGATCGCGCCGCCGGTAAACACGGTGGCGCCGATATTGTGGCCGATGGTGTAGCTCGTGAAGCTCGACAGCGCGGCGATGCGATAGGGCACGTGCGTCTTGCCAATGGTTCGCAAGGCAAAGAAATCATAGAAAGTCAGCGTGCAAAACGCTCCCACCACGCACAGCGCAGCCAGCGCGATGCGATGCGGTGCGATTTCGGTCAGCGCAGTCAGAATGACCCCGGTGTCGACGCCCTTGAGGGTGCGCACCAGATGGGTGATCGCAAGAGCTATGATGAGAAGACTCGCGACAATTCCCAGCCGTTTCCAGCCGACCTTCTCCTTGAAGCCACGCCTGAGCGCGGTCAGCAGCCGATGCATTCATCCTCCCGGCGGGGCGGCAGTACGTAAAGATGGGGCCTGTCACGACGGGTGACAGTCGACGGTCAGAGGCACCGTGCGCGAAACCCATAAGCCAAAACCGGGCCGTTGTGCAGCCCTTGACAAGCATGCCTTTTGGCGTCGTTCGCCGCCTTTGTCATACGCCATACATATGTCGCGGCGTTAACGAATTTGAGTCGCAACGAGGTCCGTTCCGCGGGCACTTTTTGCCGCGCCGTTCCGTCCGTTCCATCGCGGCGTTTTCGCGGCTTTCAGGAACGTCCTTTTCGCAAGCAAGTTAGCCTCTAACAGCACCGAACATGAAGCGCGCGCCCGGCCAGCACGAGGCCTGCGCCCTGCGTGTTCCCAAATGAAGGAGAACCGCAATGGGACTGTTCACCAAAGACATCAAGACCATGAACGACCTGTTCGTCCATCAATTGCAGGATATCTACTATGCCGAGAAGCAGCTCGTGAAAGCGCTGCCAAAAATGGCCGAAAAGGCCACCGACAAGCAGCTCAAGCAAGGATTCCTGAGCCATCTCGACGAAACCAAGACGCATGTGCAGCGCCTCGAAGAGATATTCCGTATGCACGGCGCCGAGGTGAAGGCGGTCGATTGCCCGGCGATCGACGGCATCATCGAGGAAGCCGATGATGTCGCGGGCGAGATCGCTGATAAGGCCGTGTTGGACGCGGCCCTGATCAACGCCGCGCAGGCTGCCGAGCACTACGAAATCACCCGTTACGGCAGCCTGGTCGCGTGGGCACGGCAGCTCGGCCGCAACGATTGCGCCAGCATCCTGCAGAAGACGCTCGATGAGGAAAAGACGGTCGACAAGAAGCTGACCTCGCTGGCGGAAGGCAAGGTTAACCTGCGAGCCGCAAGCTGATTCATCGCGCCATTGAGGCAAAACGCCGCGCGGTCAAGTGGCTCGCGCGGCGTCTCCGTGCCGGCATGCCTGGCATGCCAAAAAGCGTTTGTTCACCATCCGCGCAACTGCGTCGCGGCGGTTACGCCAAATATACCAATAGGGTGCTGTTACAGGCCTTCGGGGGTCTGTATGTACCGCGTCCTAACTTGCCTCACTGCCGAGCATGACTGGCGTCTGGTCGTGCTCGCCGGTGCCATTTGCTGGCTCGCCAGCGCAGTCGCCATCAGTCTGTTTCATCGTGCCAGGGCCTCGCGCGGCCGTACGCGCGCGATCTGGATCGGCCTCGACGCAGCGGTCGGCGGCTGCGGAATCTGGGCCACCCATTTCGTCGCGATGCTGGCCTACGATCCCGGCGCCGGAGCCGGATACAGCATTCCCATTACGCTGTTGTCGCTGGTCTTCGCGATAGGCATCGTCGCTGTCGGTCTGTGCATTGCGCTGTCGAGCGCACTGTGGCCGGTGGTTGCGATTGGTGGTGCCGTGATTGGCGCGGGCGTCGCCGCGATGCATTATACCGGCATGGCCGCACTCGAGCTTCCGGCGTTCATTGTGTGGTCGCCCGGCATCGTTGTGGCCTCGATCGTTTTTGGCAGCGTGTTTGCCGCCATGGCACTTCTTGTTGCCGTGCGTCGCGATGATCCCGTTTATACCATGGGCGCCACCGGACTGCTGACGGTTGCCATCGTTTCGCATCATTTCACGGCGATGGGCGCCGTCACGCTGATTCCCGACCCGACGCTCGGGACCGACGGGCTGTCGATTTCACCGACCGCGCTTTCCTTCCTGACAGCGGTGGCGGCGTTCGCTATCCTCGGGCTATCGCTGCTGGCGGCCATGATCGATCGCCGCGCCAAGGGCGAGCTGCATCAACAGAAAGTCCTGCTCGACACCGCGCTCGACAACATGTCGCAGGGACTTTGCATGTTCGATGCGGACGGCCGCATCCTGCTATTCAACCAACGCTACGTCGAGTTGATGGACCGGTCCGGCATGCCACTGCAAGGCCGGTTGCTGATCGACGTTCTGCGCGAACTGAAATCGGTCGGCGAATGGGACGGCGATCCCGATGAATTCTTCGCCGCGGTGGTAGCGGATGCCAAGGCCGGCAACACCGTGACCAAGTCGATCGGCCGCAACGGACGTTCGCTCCGCGTCGTCGACCAGCCGATGAAGGGCGGCGGATGGGTCGCGACGTTCGAGGACATCACCGAATGGCAGGCTGCCCAGGAACAGATTTCCCACATGGCGCGCCATGACGCGCTGACCAATCTGCCGAACCGGACGTTGTTCCGCGAGCAACTCGAGAAGGCGTTGCGGCTCGCCAAACGCAGCGATCAGCTTGCGGTGCTCTGTCTCGACCTCGACCACTTCAAGGACATCAACGATTCGCTCGGCCATCCAGTCGGCGATGCGCTTTTGAAAGAAGTCGCCCGCCGTCTCGGCGAATGCATCACCGAGAATGACACGGTGGCGAGGCTGGGTGGGGACGAATTCGCGATCGTGCAGTTCTGCAACGATTGCGACCCGTCCGCCGTTTCCTTGCTCGCCAGCCACGTGGTCGAGAAGGTTTCCGCGCCTTACGAGATTGCCGGCCATCAACTCGTCATCGGGGTCAGCATCGGCATTTCGCTGGCGCCGGAGGACGGCAAGAACCCCGACGAGCTCCTCAAGAAGGCCGACCTCGCGCTCTACCGCGCCAAGGAGGACGGCCGCGGCACCTACCGCTTCTTCGAGACCGGGATGGACGCCCGCGCGCAGGCAAGGCGGCTCCTGGAGCTCGACTTGCGCGCCGCGCTGCAGCGCGGAGAATTCGAAGTCTATTACCAGCCGATCCGCGACGTCGCCAAAGATGTCGTCGTCGGTTTCGAAGCGCTGGTGCGGTGGAATCATTCGCTCCGCGGCATGATCTCTCCGGCCAACTTCATTCCGCTGGCAGAGGAAACCGGCCTGATCGTGCCGATCGGCGACTGGGTGTTGCGCCGAGCCTGCCTCGACGCGGCCCATTGGTCGCAGGAGGTCGGCGTCGCCGTCAATCTGTCGCCGGTGCAGTTCAAGAATCCCAATCTGGTATCGACGGTGACGGAGGCGCTGAAAGCCTCGGGTCTTCCGGCGCACCGGCTCGAGCTCGAGATCACGGAATCGGTGCTGCTGCAGAGCAGCGAGGCCACGCTCTCGGTTCTGCACGAGCTTCGCGCCTTCGGCGTCCGGATTTCGCTCGACGACTTCGGAACCGGATATTCGTCCCTCAGTTACCTGCGCAGCTTCCCGTTCGACAAGATCAAGATCGATCGCTCGTTCATCACCGAACTGGCGACGCGCGATGATTCGATGGCGATCGTCCGCGCCGTGACCGGCCTCGGCAAGAGCCTGGGTATCATCACCACGGCTGAAGGCGTCGAGACCGACGCGCAGTTCGACCTCTTGCGCCAGGAGGGCTGCACGCAGGCGCAAGGCTATCTGTTCAGCCCGCCGCGCCCCGCTGCCGAAGTGGAAACGATGCTATCGAAGCCACGGGCGCGGGTCGTCGCTTAGTTTCTCAAGTCTTGCTTCTCTAAGCCTTGCGCAGCGCGAAATGCGCGCCGCAGAATGCCATCACGGCGCCGAGGCACAAGGCCGCAAGGCCGGCGAGCACGCCCGACACGGTCGGGACCGGGCTCGGCGCCGAGGCGGCCTGTCCGGCGCCGGCAAGGATCAGCACGCCGACCGCGATCAGGAATTGTCGCATCCGCTGCGGAATTTGGCCCGAGGCCGCGCTGTGCATCAGGTTGGCGGTAGAATAGCCGCCGGAAAAGCCCACTGTCGCGATCAGCCACCACGCGATTGCCGCGCCCGCGGGCATGAATTCGCTTGTGTCGGTTCGCCACAGGCCCCCGAGATCGAGCCCGTAACGCGCGCCCAGCATGTGCACGGCCAGCGCCAGCAGCACTCCGGAAACAATCGCGCCGGCCAGGATCAGGCGACGCGGAAAATAAGTCGTATCGGCCATGGCCCGCTTGTAAGGTAAAGCCAGCTCGCCGCGCAAGCAGGCCGCACTCAACCGACAACGGGATTTTTGAATTGCCCCCTTCATTAACGGAACAGGCCACGACAGCAGGGGAGGGCACGCCCGGAACCCGCTATGTTTACAAGGCATCGCTGGTCGGATCGGCGCATGAATTCGAACTCAGGGATGAAGGGCTGTCGTGGCAGGCGAGGGGAAAGGCCGGGATCTGGCCGTACGTCGATATCGTGGCTGTGCGTCTCTCCTACCGGCCAATGTCGATGCAGTCGCGCCGGTTTCGCGCCGACATCGAACACAAGAGCGGCCAGCGCATCACCGCTTTTTCGACAAGCTGGCACACGGTCGTGCTGATGACGCCGCAGGACCGCGATTACCGCGCCTTTATCGAGCAATTGCATGCGCGCCTGAAGGCCGCGCGCGGCACGGTCGCGTTGGTCGGCGGCATCGGGCCGATGACCTATGCCGGCGGCTGTCTGCTATTGGCGTTGGTCGCGATCGCGATCGCAGGATTGCTCGCGCGCGCAGTCGCTACGGGTGAATTCGCGGGCGCTTTGTTTCTGGTCGGGTTCGCCGCCCTGTTCGGATGGCAGATGGGCGGCTTCATCTGGCGCAACAAGCCCCGGCTCTACACGTTCGATGAGCTGCCCGAGACGTTGCTGCCGGCGGCGCCTCGCAATCCGGCGAAATGAAATGTGACTTCGCCGGACGCGTGACGCACGGCATGATGATCGGACCGTTTTCGCTATCAGACGAACTGCCGTGACGGATCGAAACAGGCGATCGCCAACTGAGGCCGAGATTGCCGCGATCAACACGCGGCATCTGATCGAGACGCCGTTACGGCCGGCCGATCTGCTGTTCGTATTCGGAACGCGCGAGGATGTCGAGGAGCGCGTTGATGAAGCCTGCAGGCTGTGGCGCGACGGATATTTTCGCTGGGCGATCGTAAGCGGCGGCGTGACGCCGGGATCGGATTTGTCGGAATGCGAGGTCATTGCGGATGCCATGATCGCGCGGGGCGTTCCGGCCGATATCATCCTGAGAGAGGACCGCGCGATGAACACCGGCGAAAACGTGATCTTTTCGCTGCCGATCATCGACGCTGCGCTCGGCCTTGCCAACATCCGAAGCGTGATCTGCCTCGGTAATACATGGACCGCGCGCCGCTATCCGATGACGCTGCACCGACACTGGCCGGAAGTGGAGAAGATGCTGGTCATGGTCGACAGTTTCACAACGCCGCGGGCGCTCTGGCACACCGACGCCGAATTCAGCCGCCGCATGCTCCAGGAATGGGACAAGATCGAGCCGTACCAGGCGAGGGGCTTCATCGCGGAATGGCCGGCAGGCCCGGCAGGCGACCGATAGTTCTACTCGGTCGTATCGACGTCTTCTTTCGCCGTCAGCATTCCCGACAACGTTCGCAGCGCCAGTTCGAGCTGTTCGGTGCTGGGAGCGCCGAGCGCCAGGCGGACAGCGTTGGGGGCGTGGCCTGGACTTACCGCGAAGGTGGTCGAAGGGGTCAACGCGATGTCGCGCCGGGCCGCAGCGGCGACGAATGTCTGCGAGCGCCAGTGCTGGGGCAAGTTCAGCCAGAGATGGTAGGATTTGACGTTGGCCTGGACCTCGAATCCGGCCAGGTATTTGGCCGCCATCTGCTGGCGCCGTGCCGCATCGATGCGTTTCAGGCGTGACAGTTCGGCAACCGTGCCGTCCGCCATCAATCGTTGTCCGGCGGCGAACGCAAATCCCGAAGCCGTCCATCCGCCCGATCGAACCGCGGACATCACGCGTTCGCGCAGCCGCGGCGGCGACACGATGAAGCCGAGTGCAAGGCCGGGCGCCACCTTCTTCGACAGGCTGTCGAGCGTGATGCAACTATCCGGCGCGAGCGCGGCCATCGGGGTTTCTTCGTCAAGAAAGCCGTAGACCGTATCCTCGATGACGGTGAGGCCGAGCTTCTCGACCACGCGCCGCAAATCGGCGCGGCGCGCCGCTGGCATGGTCATGCCGAGCGGGTTTTGAATCGTCGGCTGAACGTACAGCGCCGACAAATGCGCTTCGCGGTGAGCCTTCTGCACCGCGTCCGGGCGAACGCCGTTCTCATCCATCGCAAGCGGCACCAGCGTCACGCCAAGCCTGACGGCGATGTCCTTGATGAACGGATAAGTCAGCGCCTCGACGCCGCAGCGGCCGCCGCTCGGCACCACCGCCGCTAGCGCCGCGGCAATACATTGCCGCCCGTTCGCCGTGAAGACGAGTTGATCGGGGGCGGGAGACCAGTCCTCGCGGGAGAGAAACTCGGCGGAAATGGTCCGCGCCGCCAGCGTGCCTGCCGTGGTCGAGTGCCGCAACGCGAGATCGAGCACTTCGGGGCGTTCCAGCCCTGCAAGGCTTCTCGCGATCATCGCCGATTGCGTCGGCAATATTGGATAATTGACTTCCAGATCGATGCGCGCGCCGCGCGGCTCTGCCGGCATGGCGATACCGCGGCGCGTCTCGCCCGAAACGAACGTGCCGCGCCCGACTTCGCCGACCACCAGGCCGCGGCGCAACAGCTCGGTGTAGACGCGGCTCGCGGTCGAGACGGCGATCTTGCGCTGATAGGCGAAGCTGCGCTGCGGCGGCAGGCGATCGCCGGGCTTAAGCGCGCCGTTGGCGATCTCGGCGGCGACGGTATCGGCAAGCTTCAAATACTCGAACTTCGACATTATTGCACCGAGAGCAATGTTTTCCTTGCACCGAGAAGTGTATCGGATCATTTTGAACCCATCAAGCCCGTGATTGCACTGAGAGAGGTGCAAGCAATCAGAGCTCAATAGGTGCAAGCGCTCGGACAGCGTTTGCGTCGGCGGTAGCGCTTTGCGCGCGAAAGCAAGGAGAAGAACGATGACGACGATATCCCAGACGGCAGGTCAGCCTGCTTCCAGGAAGGGCCCGGTCGGATTTTTCGGCCTGCTCGGACGCTGGGTGAACGCCATCGTTACTCATTTTGCGCACCGCGAGGCCGTCAAAACACTAGGTGAGTTGGATGATCGCGCACTCCGCGACATCGGGGTCGAGCGCAGCCAAATTGAAGCGGCCGTGCGCGGCGTCATCGATCCGATGTACGGGCGAATGATGTGAGACGCGTTCGGCTTCATCGATCTGCAATGCCAACGGCCCGGTCAATCGATCGGGCCGACTTGCGTCGTGCGCCGCTCCGTTGAACCGAGCGAGCCTCCCGGGCGGCGTTCAATGGCGCATGCGTGGCTAAAATATCCCACTACCAGAATAGAATGAAGACCCGTGGCCGTCTCCTAGGTTCGTAGGACGCCGACTTCGTGCGCGATCGGTACGTGAACGATCAACGCAACGGAACCGAGCGAATCTGGAGATGGAAATGACCTTGTTACGCGCAAGCCACCTTATGTTGCGGCACGCCATCGCGCTGGCGCCGCTGGTCGCGCCGATCGCGGCGTTCGATCGCGCTCAGGCGGCATGTGATCCGACGTCGCCGGTCAACAATTCCACCATCACCTGCGCGGGTACCACGACTAACGCCAACGGTACCGACGGTTATGGCACGGATACCGATACCGGCAACACCATCAACGTCGCTTCCGGCGCCTCGGTGACAGGAACGCGCCATGGCCTGACGTTTAGCCGCGGAACCGTCAACAATTCCGGATCCATTGCGGGAGGCTCCAGCGGAATTTTTGGGGCATTGTTAGGGGCTGTAAACAACTCTGGGATTATCTCCGGACTGCGAGTCGGCGTTGAACTGCAAAGCGGCGAGGTGACGAACGCGCAAAGCGGCACCATCACCGGTAGTGATGGTGTTCTGATTGTCGATCAAGCCAAGGTGTCTAATGCGGGCACTATCTCGGGCGGAGGTGCCGGTGTCAGTTTTCTTAGGGACGGCGGAATCGGCGAAATCTCCAACACCGGCACCATCAGGGGCGATATCGACGGTATATCAAGCCTCAAATCTCTTAACGTTGCCAATACAGGCGACATTGTTGGGCTTGCAGCGTTTGGCATTCGGTCTGATGCCGAGGTCAATGTGGCCAACGGGGTTAGCGGCAACATCTCTGGTTTTCACGCTGGCATCGAAGCCGCCACCGTCAGGATCGACAATGCGGGCCGCATTGCAGCGACCGATGCGGCCGGTATCGGCATCAATGCCATCACTAGTGCTACTATCAACAACTTCGCGACAGGCAGGATATTCGGAGGAACATCTGCGATTGCTGTTGTCGACGGCACTATCAATAACGACGGCCTGATCTCATCGTTTGGCCAGACCGTGCGATTTTCCGGTGGTGCCATCAACAACACAGGCACGATTACGGGCGTGGAGGCCATCGGCGGTAGCCCGGACAAGGTGATTAATTCGGGCAACCTCTTCGGTATCACACAAGCGATCAGCAGCGGGAGCGCGGTCGATGTAACCAATTCAAGCACCGGCCTGATCCGCGCGACGATTGCGGGCGGAATCGCGATTAGCGCCGCAGATGCCACGGTGAACAATTCTGGCATCATTTTAGGAAATGACGCCGGCGTCAGCGCCGGCGCCACTAGGGTAAATAATGCAGGCAACATATCGGGCGAGAATGTGAGCGGCAAAGGTATCCGCGCTCAAGCCACCGCGGATGTCATCAATTCCGGCTCCATCTCGGGAGGGAACGCCGGCATCACCGCCTTCACGCGCGCGACTGTGCGAAACGGCGGTATGATCTCCGGCGGTGTGTTCGGCATCGCGGCCGGAAACGGCGGTAATGGCACGATCGACCTCACCAATTCCGGCAGCGTCACCTCGCGCGACATCGCTCTCGCGTCCGGCACCATCAACGTCAACAATTCCGGCAATATCTCCGGCAGCAACAGAGCGATCAGCGCGAACGATATCAATCTCGTCAATTCGGGTGTCATGTCGGGCGGCGAATCCGCCATTCTGGGTGGTAACGTCAACATCGTGAATTTGGGTAGGATCGCCGGAGGTAGATTCGGGATGGACGCGGGAGATTCGATTGTCGCCAACTCCGGCAGCATATCGGGAGCGGAGACCGGCATCTTTGCGGCTAGTGCTGCCATTACCAATTCCGGTACCATCTCGGGCGATATCGGCGTCCGGACAACCTTCACCAAAGGAAGCACCATCGACAATTCCGGTAGCATCGTCGGCACTGGCGGTACCGCAATCAAGCTGACCTCCGCCGCCGACACGCTGACATTGCGGACCGGTTCGCGCATCGTCGGCGTGGTCGACATGGGTTTTGGCGACGACATCGTTAACGTTGCGATCAGCGCGCCCAAAACCCGGGTGTCGTCACTGACGTCAGTGGCGCTTCCAACTTTCATAAATTTCACGGGTGTCCTCAACACCAGCTTCTCCACCGGCAACAACAATCCGGCGGTCTCGGCCGGGACGACGCTCGCAACCCTCGATCCGACCGCGCTGGCGCTGGCCGATCGCGCGGTGATGGATTTCACCGGCGGCGTGTCGTCGCTGGTGCAGGGCCGGCTGAACGGTGCGCCGCCGTCGGCGAACGGATCGATGATGGCGATGGCATACGCGCCGGAGAGCACCGATGCCGGGCGCTTCGTCAAGGCTCCCAGCGCTGCCGGCTGGAGCAACGCTGCGCCGATCACGGTATGGGCCAATAGTTTCGGCGGTCAGCGCACCCAGGACGAGACCAGCGCCACCTTGCGCGCCACCAACACCGCCTGGAGCAGCGCCTTGGGCATCGACCGCAGGGTGCGGCCGGATTGGCTGGTCGGCGCCTTCATCGGCGGCGGCTCGGGACGGCTGTCGGTCGATCTCGGCTCGCAGCATGTCGATACCGATTATTTGTTCGCCGGCGCCTACAGCCGCTTCGAATGGGCCGCTCAGTTCTTCGATTTCACGGTGCAGGGCGGCAGCTCCTCCAACAAGTCGGACCGGCTGGTGTTGAACAACGGTGCTGCGGAGACGGCGAAGGCGCGATACGACGGCTGGTTCATCAGTCCGGAACTGGCCTATGGCATGCGCTACCAGATAGGCAACGGCTATGTGCTGACGCCCACGGCGCGCGTGCGCTATGTCGCGGGCTTCTTCGATGGCTACTCCGAGACGGGTTCGGCGCAGGGGCTGACGGTGGGCAGCCGCACCCTGCAGAATTTCGAGGAGCGCGGCCAACTCGAAGTGTCGAAGACGACGAGCTTCTTCGGCGGCGATCACAGCCTGAAGACCAGTGTCCATGGCGGCGTGATCGCGCAGCAACGCGTCGGCGACACCACCGTCAACACGGTGCTGATCGGGCAGGGGCTTTCGTTCGCGACACCGGGCAAGGGCAGTACGATGGGCGCGGTGTTCGGCGCCGGCTTCGACTACCACACCGCCAAGAACGTCGCTCTGTTCGGCGCCGTGGAAGGCGTTGCGATGTCCGACCAGAGCCGCATCGGGACTGCCAGGGGAGGAATTCGTGTGGCCTTCTGACGGGGGGCAGGCCATCCCGCGCCGGCCATGTGTGATCATTATTAATTTCCCGCGCCGCTACGCCATCCAAACCCTGAGCGAACTGGACGACCGTGCGCTCCGCGACATCGGGATCGAACACAGCCGGATTGAATCGGCCGTGCGCGGCACCGTCGATCCGGATTTCGGGCGCATCATGTGAAGTGCCCGGATTAATCGCTCTGCACATCAAACGGCCCGGTCGATCGACCGGGCCGAAATTGTTTGTCGGATCGCGTACCGCGCAACGCGCGATCACGCAGCGTGGCTAAAATAGCTCACTACCCCGAATAGAAAGGAAGCGGGTCGTCATCTCCCAGGTTCGTAGGACGCGGACTTCGTGCGCGATCGGTACCCCAACGATCAGCGCGAAATCGAACGAATCTGGAGATGGAAATGAAATTGTTGGCTCAACCCCATTCTATGCTGCGACACGCAATCGGGCTGGCGCCGTTGATTGCCCTGGCCGCACCGGTGGACCGCGCCGAGGCCGCGTGCGATCCGGCATCGCCGGCCAGCAATGTCACCGTCACCTGTACCGGGACGACGACCAATGCAAATGGCTTTGACGGTTACGGCAGCTTTACCGATAGCGGCAACACCATCAACGTCCTGTCTGGTGGCCTGGTGGCCGGAACCGACATTGGCTTGGTATTTAACGACGGCACGGTTAATAATTTCGGCACTATTGCCGCTACAGCCGGTATCATTGCCGTGGGCCCCGCCACCGTGACGAACTCCGGTACCATATTGGCCGAGGAAGCGGGCATCGCCGCCGGTACTGCCAAAGTAGATAATGCCGGCTCGATATTGGCGACGCGCACAGACGGCGCCGGCATCCTTGCGAATACCTTCGGCGACGTGATCAACAGGTCGACCGGCACCATCTCGGGTGAGGTGCAGGGCATCCGCGCTGTCACCGCCAAGGTGGACAATGCTGGCGCGATAACGGCGACCGGCGTCAGCGGTATCGGCATTAGCGCCACCTTCGCCGATACCATTAATAGGGTTACCGGCACGATTTCGGGTGGGGCGATTGGGATCAATGCCGAAACCGCCCGGGTGAACAATGCCGGCAGTATCTTGGCGCCGGGCACAAACGGTGTCGGCATCGGGATCGGTGCTGCCAATGCCGAGGTAGTCAATACGGGCACAATCTCGGCCAACGCGGACGGTATCGCGGCTGCCACCGCCGTTGTGAACAACTCGGGCGCCATTTCGGGTGGGCTGGCGGGCATCAGGACTTTCACCTTCGCGGATGTGGCTAACGCCGGCACCATTTCGGGCGGATTCGCTGGCATCGACGTCACGACGCTCGCGAACGTAGCGAATGCCGGCACCATCTCAGGCAACAATTTTGGCATTGTCAGTGTCAGTCGCGATGGCGGCAACATCAACGTGACGCGCAACACCGGCATCATTGCGGGTGCTCGTGGAGGCGTTGTCTCCCTCGGTTCCCTGAACGTGAACAACTCCGGCACGATCGCGGGAGCAAGCAGCGCCGCCATCGAGGGTGATACCGCTAGCGTGAACAATGCCGGCCGCGGCACCATCTCGGGTGGGCAGCTCGGCATTTCCGCCCGTGTCGCCAGTGTAGAGAACGCGGGCACCATCGAGGCCACGGCTGTAGACGGCACCGGCATTCGGGGAGGCGACGTCGCCAACGTGGTGAATTCCGGCACCATCTCGGGCGGGAACAGCGGCATCACTGCCTTCACGCGCACGACCGTGAACAACGGCGGCATCATCTCCGGTGGCGTATTCGGCATCGCCGCCGGAAACGGCGGTAATGGCAGGATCGACGTCACCAATTCCGGTAGCATCATCTCGCGCGACATCGCGCTCTCGGCCGGCGTCGTCAACCTCACTAATTCCGGCAATATCTCCGGCAGCAATAGAGCGATCAGCGCGAACAATATCGATCTCGTCAACTCGGGCGCCATGTCTGGCGGCGAATCGGCTGTTTTCGGCGACAACGTCAAGGGCATCAATTCCGGCTCGATTGCGGGAGGCAGGTTCGGTGTGGCGGCACACGCTGCGACCATCACCAATTCCGGCAGCATTTCGGGAGCGCTTAGCGGCATCCTTGTTGACCGGGGCACGATAGCCAATTCCGGCACGGTGTCGGGCGACGTTGGCATCCTTTCCTTTGGTAACGGCAGCACCATCGACAATTCCGGTAGCATCGTCGGCACTGGCGGTACCGCAATCAAGCTGACCTCCGCCGCCGACACGCTGACATTGCGGACCGGTTCGCGCATCGTCGGCGTGGTCGACATGGGTTTTGGCGACGACATCGTTAACGTTGCGATCAGCGCGCCCAAAACCCGGGTGTCGTCACTGACGTCAGTGGCGCTTCCAACTTTCATAAATTTCACGGGTGTCCTCAACACCAGCTTCTCCACCGGCAACAACAATCCGGCGGTCTCGGCCGGGACGACGCTCGCAACCCTCGATCCGACCGCGCTGGCGCTGGCCGATCGCGCGGTGATGGATTTCACCGGCGGCGTGTCGTCGCTGGTGCAGGGCCGGCTGAACGGTGCGCCGCCGTCGGCGAACGGATCGATGATGGCGATGGCATACGCGCCGGAGAGCACCGATGCCGGGCGCTTCGTCAAGGCTCCCAGCGCTGCCGGCTGGAGCAACGCTGCGCCGATCACGGTATGGGCCAATAGTTTCGGCGGTCAGCGCACCCAGGACGAGACCAGCGCCACCTTGCGCGCCACCAACACCGCCTGGAGCAGCGCCTTGGGCATCGACCGCAGGGTGCGGCCGGATTGGCTGGTCGGCGCCTTCATCGGCGGCGGCTCGGGACGGCTGTCGGTCGATCTCGGCTCGCAGCATGTCGATACCGATTATTTGTTCGCCGGCGCCTACAGCCGCTTCGAATGGGCCGCTCAGTTCTTCGATTTCACGGTGCAGGGCGGCAGCTCCTCCAACAAGTCGGACCGGCTGGTGTTGAACAACGGTGCTGCGGAGACGGCGAAGGCGCGATACGACGGCTGGTTCATCAGTCCGGAACTGGCCTATGGCATGCGCTACCAGATAGGCAACGGCTATGTGCTGACGCCCACGGCGCGCGTGCGCTATGTCGCGGGCTTCTTCGATGGCTACTCCGAGACGGGTTCGGCGCAGGGGCTGACGGTGGGCAGCCGCACCCTGCAGAATTTCGAGGAGCGCGGCCAACTCGAAGTGTCGAAGACGACGAGCTTCTTCGGCGGCGATCACAGCCTGAAGACCAGTGTCCATGGCGGCGTGATCGCGCAGCAACGCGTCGGCGACACCACCGTCAACACGGTGCTGATCGGGCAGGGGCTTTCGTTCGCGACACCGGGCAAGGGCAGTACGATGGGCGCGGTGTTCGGCGCCGGCTTCGACTACCACACCGCCAAGAACGTCGCTCTGTTCGGCGCCGTGGAAGGCGTTGCGATGTCCGACCAGAGCCGCATCGGGACTGCCAGGGGTGGCATACGCGTCGCCTTCTGACGGGGGCAGGCCATCCCGCGCCGGTAAGGCGCGATCGTAATGATGCGCCGCGGCACCGCGATTGGCCTGAGCCCCAACAGCCATCCTCCATTCGGAGGATGGCTGTTATTCCCGGCGACCGGATCAATATAATTTGAGGCGACGATGAGCCCGGATCATCGCAAGTACGCAAGCGCGCATCATGACGCCTGCACCGGGAAGCGTTTCGGAATGAACACAGTGTCACATCTGCGGTCGGTCTCCGAAGGCGCTTTCCATAATCAGCAACAGCTCAGTGACCTGATTGGCATCGTTTATGATGCCGCCATTGATCCATCGCTTTGGCAGCGCACCCTCGAAAGGGTCGCCCTTTTTGTCGGCGGCTCCGGCGCCGGACTTTTCTGCAAGGACGTCGGAGTGCCGCACGCCGCGATACCGCACAGCGTTGGCTTTGAGCGGCCGTTGCCCGTTGCCCTCTTTCGACAGATCTATTCGGCTGCGGAGGGGCACTTTCTCGGCGATCTCGAAGTGCCGATTGCCACCACCGATCTGATGCCTTTCGCAGACTATGCTCAGACCGACTTTTATCGACAATGGGCCGAGCCTCAGGGCCCTGGTTGATTTCCTGAGCGCGGTCCTCGACAGGACGGTGATCAGCTCAGCCATCTTCGGAGTGTTCCGCCACAAGCGAAACGGCATGGTCGACGACTACGCGCGCCGACAGATGAGGCTGATCGCCCCGCATATCAGGCGCGCCGTGTTGATCGGGCGGCTGTTCGAGTTCAAGGCGGCGGAGGTGGCGACATTCGTCGATGCGCTCGACGGGCTTGGTGCGGGCATGTATCTCGTCGATGCGGCAGGACGCCTCATTCACGCCAATGCCGCCGGCAACGCCATTCTCGGCACCAGCGACATTCTGAGCTCGGTGGGCGGGCGGCTGGCAGCCAATGATGCGCAGGTCGACCGCGCCTTGCGAGACGTCTTTGCGGCTGCAGGGCAGGGCGATGCGGCGCTCGGCAACAAGGGGATCGCCGTTCCTCTGATCGGAAGCGATGGCGAGCGCTATGTCGCCCATGCCCTGCCGCTGACCTCGGGCGCACGCCGCCGCGCCGGTGTTGTCTATACCGCTGCCGCGGCTTTGTTCGTTCGCAAGGCGGCCTTGGCGGTCTCGTCCGCGCCTCAAGCCATCGGCAGCGCGTTCAAGCTGACGCCGACCGAACTTCGCGTGTTGCTGGCGATCGTCGAAGTCGGCGGTATCCCGGAAGTCGCGATCGCATTTGGCGTTGCCGACACGACGATCAGGACGCATGTCAGCCGCCTGTTCGAAAAGACGGGCACCGCGCGGCAGGCAGATCTCGTCAAGCTCGTCGCCGGCTATGCGACGCCGCTGACCGACTGAGCGCGACGTTCGGTCGGGCCCGGATGTTGATTTGCGAGTTTCTCCGGCATTCGTAGGACGACACCCAACAATCAACTGTTCAAGGTGGCCAGCGTCCCGATCGGCGGAAGGCACGCAAGCCATGAGCATCGAAGTCGTTCTGAGCAAATTGCCTGCGACCGCGCCCAGGCAGCGACCAGCAATAGCGTCCAGGGCAGTGATTTGTGCATTTGCAGCTACGGGAATTCTTTCGACGAATATCTTTCTGCCCTCGCTGTCGGTGATAGCGGCCGATCTGCGCGTTTCCAGCGCGGCCGTCACTTCGACCATTACGGTTTTTCTGGCGATTTTTGCCGTCGGACAGTTGATTGTGGGCCCGTTGTCGGACCGACTTGGACGGCAAATGCCTATCCTGATCGGGCTCTGCATTTTCGTGCTCGGAACGATCTGGTGCGCGTTTGCGGGCGATCTGTTGGGCCTCCTGGTTGGCCGATCGCTGCAAGCTTGCGGCGCATGTACGGCTGCCGTGCTCTCGCGCGCCATCGCCCGGGATCTGTTTGATGGCCAGGCGCTGGCAAAGGTGATGGCATCGATCACGATCGCGACGGCCGCTGCCCCGGGGTTCTCACCGCTCGTGGGCAGTGCGCTTGATCATCTTCTCGGCTGGCGCTCGGAGTTTGCTTTTGTCGCGATCTTCACGATCTGCGCCGGGGCGGCGTATACGATATTCGTCGGCGAAACCAAGATGGCCTCCGACAGTTCCCTGCATCCGCTCGACATTGCCGGTTCCTATCTCGGCCTGCTTCGAGACGCCCGGTTCGTTGCGCCTGCCAGGACTGCAGGTCTCTTGATGGCCGGCCTGTACGCCGTTGTCTCAGGCGCGCCACGCATATTTCTCGAAGGCTTCGGCTTGTCCCCGGTTATGCTGGGTCTGCTGTATGCAGCCGTTGTTTTCCTGGTGTTTGGAGCAGGTATGCTGGCGCCGAGACTTTCGGCACGGTTCGGTTCCTATCATGCGACGCTGGTCGGCCTGGTATCGGTCGTTATAGGAGGTGTCGCGCTGCTTCTCGCGGCTATGGTCGTGAGGAACTCGCTGCTGCTGTTTCTCGTCGCCGCTTCCATCTTTCTGTTCGGGGTGGGGATCGCGAGCCCGCTGTCGAGTGCGGCCGCGCTGTCGCCATTCGGTAGTAAGGCCGGCCTGGCGGCAGCCTTGTTCGGCTTCTCCCAAATGGCTGGGGCGGCATGTGGCGCCTCGCTCACGGCGATCCTCTCCAGCGACCCGGCCATCGGGCTTGGAACCGTGCTGGCGCTGACGTCCCTTCTCGCGCTGGTCCTGCACGGGTGGAAGGGTCACCAGAATCGCGCGGTACTCAGGTGGCCTAATGGCGGACCACCAGCACCGAGCACTTGGCATAGCGCACCACATGGCCGGCGTTGGAGCCGAGAAAATAGGTCCGCATCGCCGGCCGGTGCGAGGTCATCACGATCAGGTCGGCCTTGACCGCCGCCGCTTCTTCAAGGATCTCGTGATAGATGCCGCCTTTCCGCACTGCGGTGGAAATGCGCGGCGCCTCGATGCCGGATTCCTGCGCCACGATCGCGAGCGCTTCCTCCGAGGTCGCGCGCTGCTGGACGTCAAAATCGGCCGGCACGTATTCCGCCAGCATCACTGGCGTCATCGGCAACACATTGAGCAATCGTACCGAGCCGCTCCAGGTTTGCGACAGCGTTGCGGCGGTCGCGATCGCGGGCTTGGCCAGATCGGTATCAGCCAGATCGATCGGCACGAGAATCGACTTGAACATCTGAGCCTCCCGCTGCAACCCGTCCGGTTCTGATTTGTCAGAACCCGACTCCAGCCCTTTGTTTTGACGCGCTTTCTTTTACGCGAACTTGTTCTTAACTCGCTCGAAAACTGCATCGTGGCGAGTTTAGCACGGGAGAGCCTGGATGTCCGCGCACCTCAATCGTCCAGCGCCTGCTTCAGCAATTTCGGGCTGGTGAAGCGCACCAGCTTGCCGCGGCGGAACGCCACCTCGCTCCAGTCCTCGGTGGCAAAGTCGAGGATCGCCAGTCCCGCGGTCGGCAGATTGTCCTCAAGCGCCTTCTTCGCCGCCGCGTCGCCGCTGCCGGCGAGCATCAGCGCCAGCTCATGCATGCCGGGATTGTGGCCGACCAGCATCAGGCGCGCGGGGTCGGTGACCTCGGCCATGCGGATGATCCGCAGGAGCCGCGTCGGCTCAGCGCCGTAGAGTTCATCGAGCAGTTCGACCTGCGGCTTCGGCGGCCGTTCCCGCACTGCATCCTTAATCGCGTCGCGTGCGATTTCCCAGGTCTGCCGCGCCCGCACCGCGGTCGAAACCAGAACTGCGTCGGGAAAAGGCGGATGCCGGCCGATCCAGGTTCCGATAGCGACGGCATCCCGCCGTCCGCGCTCGTCGAGTCGGCGGTCGTGGTCATGGCCCGAAGGCGCATCGTGTTCGGTCTTGGCGTGACGCAGCAGTATCAAACGGCGCATTGGCGCGATCTCGATTCGGTCTTAGTCTGGACTAATCTACAAGCTCATGTCTGGGACGAGGTGACAAGCGCTGCAGCCGGCCGTAAGAAACGCCATGCCCGAGACTTTCTCAAGTGCGACCAACGGCCCCGACGACGGCCCTTTTCGCTCGCGTCTTTCGTTCGACCTGGATGTCGACATTTGCGTGGTGGGAGCCGGACTTGCCGGTCTTACGGTAGCGCTGGAGGCCGCGCGACGCGGCGCCAGCGTGGCCGTACTCGAAGGCCGGCATGTCGGCTGGAACGCGTCCGGCCATCAACTCGGTACGGTCATGCCGGGCTACAGTCTTCCGATCGGCGACCTGATCGAGCGCGTGGGCATCGAAGACGCGCGCGAATTGTGGGCGCTGTCGAAGGAGGGCGCCGATTACGTTCGCGCCGCCGCAACCGAAGAGGCGATGCCGGGAATTGCGCTCACTGAAGGCGCGCTGGAGGTTTCCAACGTCGATGCCGGCGAGACGCTGATCAGCCGGCTGCAGACGCTGAGCGAGGATTTCGAGACTGAAGTCGAGGGATGGCAGGTCGATCGCGTTCGCGATCAGCTCGGGACGGCACGCTATTTCCACGGCATCTATTATCCGCGCGCGTTCCAGATCGACGGCCGCAAATACATCGATGGCCTTGCCGCGCAGGCAAGGCGGGCAGGCGCGCGCATTTTCGAAGATACCCCGGTCGTCAGCATCGATCCGTCGGGCATTCGCAAGCGCATCGTGACGCCGTCGGCGCGGCTGCGCGCCTCTCATATCGTGCTGGCCGGCAACGTTCATCTCGGCGCCCCGTTACGACGCCTGTCTGAGACGCTGCTGCCGGTCTGGCGCTATGCCGCCGTGACAGAGCCGCTCGGCGAACGGCTCGGCGAGGTGATCGCCTTCAGGGGCTCGGTGGCCGACAGCGACGGCATCGATCATTTCCGAATCATCGACGGCGACCGGCTGATGTGGGCGAGTCCGGAAACCACCTGGGAGGCGCGGCCGCGCCGCTTTGCCCCCCTCATTCAGCGCCGCATTGCCACCATCTTCCCTGCGCTCGGCAAAGTCCCGATATCAGACGTGTTCGGCGGCGCGGTCGGGGTGACCGTGCACGGCATGCCGCAGATCGGCCAGTTGCGCAAAGGGCTGTGGGTTGCCAGCGGCTTCGGACGCCACGGGCTGAACACTTCGGCGATGGCCGGCCAGGTCATCGCGCGCAGCATCCTGTGGGGTGAGGACCGCTGGAAACTGTTCTCGCCATTCGAACTGGTCTGGGCGGGCGGCGCCACCGGCCGCGTAGCCGGCCATTTGATCGGCCTGTGGGGGCGGGGCCATTCCGCGGCGGCGGGCGCGCTGGCCCGTTACCGCGAAGGCGCCCGCGCCCGGGAACGGGTGCGCGAGGCGCGGTTGGCGGAGGCCAACCGGCAGGCCGGAACCAGGCCGCCGCGCCGTCCGCCGGTCGCGCCGCGCTCCGTGCGTCCACAGCCGCCACGGCCGGCAGAGGCCCGGGACGGCGGGATGTCGGTCGTTCCCTCGCAGGAAAGTGAGAAGATCCGGGACGGATCGGTGTAACTTCGGCGCTTCCGGGCCGTACTTGATGGCGAACCGTTAGGCCCGCCTCGCACGGAGAATTCCATGTTCGACCGCCGTTTCCTGCTCGCATCCGTAGCCGGCCTGTTTGGCCTGGCCGCTTTCCGCTGGCTGCGCACCACGCCAGCGCAGGCCGCCGGGAAATTCGAGGTGGAAAAGACCGACGCCGAATGGCGTGCCCAGCTCACGCCACAGCAGTATGAAATCCTGCGCAAGCACGGCACCGAGCGGCCGGGCTCGAGCCCGCTTCTGAAGGAAAAGCGCAAGGGCATCTTCGCCTGCGCCGGTTGCGATCTGCCGCTGTTCTCCTCGGAAACCAAATACGACAGCGGCACCGGCTGGCCGAGCTTCTGGCAGCCGCTCGACAATGCCCTGGGCAAGACCGAGGACCGCACTTACGGCATACTGCGCACCGAGGTGCATTGCCGCCGCTGCGGCGGCCATCTCGGACACGTCTTCGATGACGGGCCAAAACCGACCGGCTTGCGCTATTGCATCGACGGGTTTGCTCTGGTGTTCCACCCGGCGGGGCCGTCGGCTTCGTAACGGCTACCACTCGGCAATTGTTGCCCGCCCGGCAAATGTGCCCCGGTCTTTGGACCGGGGCTTTTTTCTTAAGACGTTGATTTATATTGGTTTTGTTGTTTGGCACAACGCTTGCGACATCTTCTCCCGACGCGGCCTGGGTTTACGTGGACCGGCGAGCCGCCCGGATCGAATTTGGAGAAAATGTCATGGGTATCTTCGGCGCTCTCACCACCGCGGTCGGCGGCCTCCGCGCCAACTCCTACGCATTGGAAAACGTCTCGGGCAATATCGCCAACTCGCAGACCACGGCGTTCAAGCGCGTCGACACCTCCTTCCTCGATCTGATTCCGCAGACCTCAGCGACCGCACAACTCGCGGGCGGCGTGACCACGCAATCCCGCTCCACCAACTCGGTGCAGGGCGACGTGCAGACGGCCTCGGTGGCGACCTTCATGGCGATCAACGGCAACGGCTTTTTTGCGGTGCAAAAGCCTGGCAACTTCACCGACGGCACGCCGGTGTTCGACGGCGTCGACCGCTATACCCGCCGCGGCGACTTCCAGCTCGACAAAAGCGGCTATCTCGTCAACGGCGCCGGCTATTACCTGCAGGGTGTGCCAATCGACCCGACCACCGGCAACCCGTCCGGCAGTTCGCCGCAGGTTCTCCGATTCCAGAACGACTTCTTGCCGGCGCAGCAAACCACCAGGATCGACTATCGCGCCAACCTCGCCAGCTATCCGCTGACGACCAAGCACGACGTCTCCGTTCCCGGATCGGAATTGATCGTGCCCGGATCATACAGTGCCGGACATAATCCGCTGGCGCTCGGCACGCCTATGGCGCCCTATACCGACGCCTCCAGGAGTGGCACCACCCAGAACAACAAAGCGACGCCGTCGGTTGCGAACACGGCCGCGACCCTGCTCAGCGGCGCGGCCGGCACCAACTCGATCTCCACCAACTTCGTCGCGGGCGACACCATCACGGTCAACGGCCAAACCCTCACCTTCATGGCGTCGGGCACCGCCGCCGGCCCCAACCAGATCAACGTCGACGACAGCATCGGCACCTTGCTGGGCAAGATCGACGTGCTCCAGGGAACGTCAGTCGCATCCACAATCAGCGGCGGCTCGATCACGCTGCATTCCGGCACCTCCTTCAATCTCTCGGTCTCAAGTTCAAACAGCACGGCTTGGGCCGCGCTCGGCTTTACCGGCACCGTGACGGCGACGCGCGGCGGCGGCGGCGGCGTCGGCACCGGTCAGGTCGTCGGCAACGACAATTCGACGTTCCTCGCCGAGTCGATCGCGGGTGGTGCGGTTACGACCTACGACGTCTCGGGCGCTCCGGTGAACCTGCAGTTCCGTTGGGCCAAGGTCGACAGCGCCTCGCTCGGTGCGGGCCATACCGACACCTGGAACCTGTTCTACCAGGTCAATCCCAACGCAACCGGCACTCAGGTCGCGTGGCAAAACGTCAACACCAATTTCACCTTCTCTGCCTCAGGCCAGATGACGCCGGCGATCCCTTCGATCGAGCTCACCAATGCCGTCGTCAACGGCGTCGCGCTGGGCAGTCCCGTCATCAACTTCGGCACCGGCGGTGTCACCCAGTTCGCGGACGCCAACGGCAACGTGCAGGTCAACCAGATCCAGCAGGACGGCTTCCCGGCCGGCCAGTTGCAATCCGTCGGCGTCGGCACCAACGGCCGCATCGTCGGCAACTATTCCAACGGCCGCAACCTCGACCTTGCCGAAATCTCGGTCGCGACGTTCAACGGCACCAATTTCCTCAAGCGCGTTAACGGCGGCGCATTCGAAGTCACCGACGCATCCGGACAGGCGCTGTTCGGCAAGGCCGGAACCATCGTCGGCTCGTCGCTGGAAGGATCCAACACCGACATCGCCGACGAGTTTACCAAGCTGATCGTCACTCAGCAGGCGTACTCGGCCAACACCAAGGTCATCACGACTTCCAACACGATGGTGCAGGATCTCCTGAACGTGCTGCGATAGTTCGATGCGCCATTCGCGACGCGATTTGAGATGGGCAATTAGTCATGGGTTTGAGTCAAGCTCTCTCCACCGCAATGTCCGGCCTGCGCGCGACGCAAGCTGCGATCTCGCTGGTCGGATCGAACGTCGCCAACGCGGAAACGCCCGGTTACGTCAGGAAATCGATCATCCAGTCCGCCGGCGTGACCGGCGATTACGGCTCGAGCGTCCTGCTCCACGGCGTCGACCGGCAGCTCGATCAGTATCTGCAGACGCAACTGCGCACGGAAACCTCCGGCGCAGCCTACGCCGATATCCGCTCGACCTACCTTCAAAATTTGCAGAACGTCTACGGAAATCCGGCTGAAACCGGCACCATCGAAGATGCGTTCAACAAGCTGTTGACCGCATTTCAGGGCCTGTCCACCAGCCCGGACTCGCAGTCGGCGCGGATCGGCGCCGTCAGCGCCGCGCAGACGATGGCGCAAACGCTCAATGCGGCGACGCAGGGGATCCAGGCTCTGCGCGCCAACGCCGAGATGGGCATCAACGATTCCATCATTACGGCGAACAACGCGATGGCCCAGATCGCGTTCATCAACAATCAGCTCCAGAACAACGGCAAAACGGACGCGGCGACGGCATCGCTGCTGGATCAGCGCGATCAATACATCACCCAGTTGTCGAGCCTGATGGACATCAGAACGGTCGTCAACGACCTCAACCAGGTGACGGTGTTCACGAACTCCGGCGTGCAACTGGTCGGCACCGAGGCGGCGCAGCTTTCGTTCAATCCCCAGGGCACGGTGACGCCCAACACGCTGTACAATCCCGACCCGACCAAGAACAACGTCGGCACCATCACCATCAACTTCCCGCACGGCGGCAGCTACGATCTGGTTTCGACCAATTCGATTCGTTCGGGCAAGATCGCTGCCTATCTCGAGCTGCGCGACAACACGCTGGTGAAGGCGCAGGCGCAGATCGACCAGTTCGCGGCGGCGATGTCGAGCGCGCTGTCGGACAAGACGACCGCAGGCACTGCCGCTCCCGCGTCCGTCCTGCCGCAGGCCGGCTATGATCTCGATCTCACGGGATTGCAGTCAGGCAACGTCGTTCACGTCACCTACAAGGACAACACCACCGGCATCACGCATAATCTCTCGATCGTGCGTGTCGACGATCCGAGCGTGCTGCCGCTGAGCAATACCACAACGCTCGATCCGAACGACGAGGTGCTTGGCATCGATTTTTCCGGCGGTATGGCGTCGGTCGTCTCCCAGCTCAACGCTGCGCTCGGGGCGAGCGATCTGCAGTTCTCAAATCCGTCGGGCTCGACCCTGCGCGTGCTGGACGACGGCGCGCCAAACCGTTCGGACGTGCTGGCGGCATCGGTCACCACGACAATGTCGTCGCTCACCAGCGGCAACCCACAGCTTCCGCTGTTCACGGATAATGGCGGCCTCTTTTCCGGGGCGATCACCGCCAACGGGTCGCAGCAGACGGGTCTCGCCGGCCGCATCAGCGTCAATCTCGGGCTGCTCGGCGATCCCTCGCGTGCCATTGTGTTTTCCACGAGCCCGCTGACGCCTTCGGGCGACACCACGCGATCCGACTTCATTCTCACGCAACTGCAGTCGGGGAATTATCGCTATTCCCCGCAGACCGGTATCGGAACTACCGGCGCTCCGTTCACCGGCACGCTGACAAATTTCGCCAAGCAGTTCATCAGCCAGCAGGGCGAAGCCGCGACCGCGGCCAAGCAACTCGCCGACGGTCAGTCTGTGGTGCTGAACACCCTGCAGAAGAAGGTGACGGATGCCTCCGGCGTCAATATCGACGACGAGATGGCGCATCTGCTTGCGCTGCAGAATGCCTATTCCGCCAACGCGCGCGTGATGTCGTCCATCAAGCAGATGTACGACACGCTGATCCAGGCCATGTGAGGGTATCATGTCGATCGATGGCGTTAACGGCAGGACATCCTATATTGGGACCTCGATCCTCAACATCCGCAAGCAGCTCGATGATCTTACGCAGCAGCTCGCCAGCGGCCGGGTCTCGACGACCTACGCCGGGCAGGGGGCCAATCGAGGCTTCGCGCTCAGCCTGCGCGCGCAGGTCAGCAGCATCGACGCGTTCAAGGACACCGCAACCAACGTCAATACAAGGCTCAACGTCGTTAACCTGGCGCTGCAGGGCCTGGTCGACATCGGCACGTCGGTGAAGAGCGCTGCCAGCACATCGACCATCGTGCTCAACGACAACGGTCAGACTTCCGGCCAGATCACGGCGCAGGCCGCGTTCTCGAATGCGGTGTCGCTGCTCAACAGCCAGTCAGGCGACCGCTATCTGTTTTCCGGCCGCACCACCGACACATCAGCGACGGTGCCGGCCGACGTCATGCTCGACGGCGTGGGCACGCAGGCCGGCCTGAAGCAACTGATCAACGAGCGCCGTCAGGCCGATCAGGGCGTCGGCAACATGGCGCATCTGACTGTCTCGTCGCCGCCATTGACGACCACCGTGACCAGCCTCGCCGAGGACGGTTCATCGTTCGGGTTGAAGCTCGGTGCGATCAGCTCATCACTGACCGGGGCGACCGTGACCCAGCCGACCGGCGCGCCGCCGGCCGCCACCGTCGATCTCGGCGCCGTCAATCCGAACAATGGCGACAAGATCACGTTCAACTTCAACCTGCCCGACGGCACCACGGAGTCGATCGCGCTGACCGCGACGACCACCAATCCGCCGCCTGCCGGCTCGTTTCTGATTGGCGTCGATACGGTTGCAACCACCGCGAACATGCAGGCGGCGCTGACTTCTTCGATCCAGACACTGGGCGACACGGCGTTGGTTGCCGCGTCCGCCATCGCGGCGTCGGACAATTTCTTCAATCCGTCCGCAACCGTCACCGGGAGTGCGGTCAACAACCAGGCCGCGGTGCCGGCGCCGATCACCGGTGCCACGCTGCTGTCCGGCCTGGCGGGGACGGACTCGCTGGCTGCGAGCTTTGCGGCCGGCGACACCATCACGGTCAACGGCACGCCGATCACCTTCGTCGCATCGGGAGCGACCGGCAACCAGCTCAACATCACCGACAGCGTTCAGGCCTTGCTGGCCAAGATCGATTCGATCACCGGCACCGGTACCCCGTCGACCGTCACTGGTGGCGTGATTGCGCTGCATGGTGGTGACGGCGCGAGCCTGACGATTTCCAGTTCGAACGCGGCCGCCTTCGCGGCGCTGGGCTTCAGCGCCACGGCGAGCGCAAATCCGGCGCCGCTGCGTGTGAACGGTCCGCCGTTTGCCACCGCCACCAATCTGATCGGCGGCACAACCGCCAACACGGTCTCGTGGTACACCGGCGAAGTCGGCACCGATCCGCCGCGCGGCACGGCGATCGCGCGCATCGACCAGTCCATCACGGTGCAATACGGCGCGCGCGCCAACGAGCAGGCGCTGCGCTACGAGTTGCAGAACATCGCGGTGTATGCAGCGGTCACGACCAATGCCGCCAACCCAAATTCGAAGGCGCAGGTGAACGCGCTGCAACAGCGGATTTCGGCAAACCTGGCGCCGCAGACCGGCCAACAGTCGATTCAGGATATGCAGGCGGAGTTCGCCGGCGCGCAGAACGCCATCAAGGCTTCGACCGACCGCCAGACCCAGCTCAAGGGGATGGCGCAGACCATGCTCGACCAGATCGAGGGCATCAACCAGGACGAAGTGGCGACCAAGATCCTGGCGCTGCAGACTAGTCTGCAGGCCTCGTATCAAACGACATCGATGCTGTACCAGACCACGCTGACCAAGTTCCTGCCGATCTGAAGAAAACTTGTTCGCTTCAAAAGCAAAAGGCCTCCTTCGCGGAGGCCTTTGTACTTTTGAGCGATGCGATGGCTACGCGGATTTGCGATCCGGCTCATTGAGCGATTGCATTTTCCGGGCACTTTCCAGTATCTGCTCTTCATGGCCGATCAATTTCTTCGCTTCCTTCAGCGCGTGGTAAAGATCGCCGTTCAGAGTGCAGTTGTTGATACCCTCGATGAAGAGCCATGCGCTCGGCATTGTCGTGAGGATGTCGCGTACCAGGCTGAAATAGGTTGGATGGTGCGCCATCGGATCCGGTGACAGGTACATGAGCTGTACCGCGAGATAGACCAGCTTGGCCGGCGTGTCGGCGGTCTCTGGTGTGAGGATGTCTTTCTCGCGCAGGATCGGAATCCTGTCGCCGTCGATCAACAGCCTGGCGCGCTGATCGGTATTGGTGATCACGCATGCGCCGATGATGATTCGCTCGTGCGGTTTGAGCTCGACTTTCAAGGCCATGCCTGTTCTCCGTTGACGCTTTCGCGCGTTGTCGATTGCCCGCCGGCAGATTCGCATCCTTCCCGATGATGGTTAACCAATGGTGAACATGCAAATAGTGCCCATTTGGCGGGGCTTTTTTGCCCCTGACCAGTAGGAATACGGAGCAGATTCCAACCCGGCGAATTGATTTCACCGGCGTCAGCTTCAACGCGGCCGGTGTCGGTCTCGCCAACTTCATCGACAACACGGCGACTAACAATGCCGTTGCCAACCCGGCCAGCGCTTCGACGTTGCTTCGCACGCAGGCGTCAGTCTTGGGTGCGATCCTGTCGATCGTGCAGATCCGTCACGAAACTTTTCCGCTCGAGAAGAAAAATCCGGGCATGAAGAAAAGCACCGAAGGTGAGAATTTGGGCTCCGATGTTAATTCCATCAGAACCTGATGGCCGGCATGCTGACGAAAATGTGGATTTCTGCCGGACTACCGACACAATCGGTAACACTTGCTAACCATATTTAAAGGCGCAACCTGTATGAAAGTTGGGCAGTTTTTCTGCAGTCCCGCTGTCAACCGCTCCCATCGAGGTTCGTGAATGTCTAATGCAGCCCAAGCCTACGCGCGTACATCGCAAACGACGACGTCCCCCCGTGAAATTGAAGCGCAGGCACTGCTGAAGGCCGCACGACAACTCCAGGAAGTCCAGTCCAACTGGAATGGCCCTGATAAGGCCATGCACAACGCGTTGCTGTTCAACCGCCGGCTCTGGTCGATCTTCATGAGCGCCGTGGAAGCGAACGAGAACCCTCAACCGATCGAAGTGCGGCAGAACATCGCGAACATCGGCGTCTTCGTGATGAAGCAGACTGTCGACATGCAAATGAACCCGGATCCGGCCAAGTTGAAGTCGCTGATCGACATCAATTGCAATCTCGCCGCCGGCCTCTCCGGCCGCAGCTAACGGCCGAGTGTGCCAAGATGGCTGACCTCTGGAGCATCATATCGGCCAACTACAAGACGGTGGGACTGACCGTTCCGTCCAAGACTCCGTACGTGGCGGTCGATCCCAAGCTCTATGAAGGCACCTGGACCGGGAAGTATCCTGACAACAAGACGTTCAAGTTCACGATCTCGAACGTCACCGGCTTTCGCGCCAAGGTGCAGTACCAGAGCGGCGGCACCAATAAATTCCAGGAAGTTCTGATCAAGGATCTTTCGTTCCGGATCGGTGACACCAAGTTTACGCTCACCGCGCTTGGCAAGGCGGAGATCAAGAACGTCGTCACCGATGCGGCGAGCGGCCAGACCTATCTCGACCAGGCCTACGCCGCACGCTCCAGCTGAAGAAGTCGGCTCACGCCTTGCGGTCGGTTACGAGAAGCCGCGTCGGGGCGTCCTTGGTCAGGTCGAGCGTGTAGAAATAGGCCCGCCGGCGCAGCACGGCTTCCTCGGGAAACTGCTTCACGACCTGGCTCGTCTTGACGTCGACTACCTGATAGACCACGGCGCGCGCATCGCGGTCGATCACGACCTGGTTCGATACCGCTGGATTTGAAATAGAGACGCGGACCGCGGCGGAATCGATGCTGGCGCGCGCGCTTGAGTCGACTGCCGAGACGCTCTGGCTCGCCGGCAGTTCGGTTGCGACCGCATGTTGTGCCGCCTCGCTCACGTGCTGAACGATCGGCGCGGCAACCGGTGCCCCCACCGGTTTGATGTTGAAATCTGTACTCATGGCAGCCTCCAGGCTTGCTGCGAGTCAAATCCAACCCCTCATCGATCGCAATATAGCCGGGCACCTCTCAACACGGTGTTAGGGAATACGCTGAATCCCGCTTTGATGCGGGCGCGCAAATTTAGTGAAAATTGTAGCAGACCGAAGATCGCGATCGCTTACAGCGAACGGCTGACCGAGAGCGGGGTGATGTTGCGCGGTCCCGGCGCGGCCCGTTGTCCCGAAGCCGTATAGGTATTCGGAATGTTCTTGCGCTGGATCTCGGCGTTGACGCCGCGCACGATGCCCTCCGACACCGCGTGCGCGGTCGCAAGCACGGTGAGATTGATCTGCAGCATCGCGCGGAAGGTGTCGTGATGGCGGCGCAACGTCGTCAGCAATTCCGGCGATACCTGCGCCAGATATTTTTGCGCGTTCTTCAGATTCTCGACCGCGACCATGTAGCGGCGTGACAGCTCGCCCTTTTGC
The DNA here is from genome assembly GCF_036924675.1 of Bradyrhizobium sp. AZCC 1578. Classification (NCBI taxonomy): domain Bacteria; kingdom Pseudomonadati; phylum Pseudomonadota; class Alphaproteobacteria; order Hyphomicrobiales; family Nitrobacteraceae; genus Bradyrhizobium; species Bradyrhizobium sp. AZCC 1578. Next base: position 1,399,700 of record NZ_JAZHRZ010000001.1, on the reverse strand, counting down.
TCTTCCAGCCGTATCGCCTCACGCACGTTGCCGGCGCGAACCAGTTCGGTTTCGCGCTCGATGATGCCGAGCAGCCCGCTCATCACGTCCATCAGTTCTTCCGCGAGCTTGCGCGCCTCGGTTGGCGTGGAGATCGCTCTTGCTGGCGCGGGGGCCGGTGCGGGCCTGGCCTGAGGATGCTGATTCATGTCGGGGGGTTCCTTTGGATCAGCCGACGCGGTTGGCTTGCTGGAGGATCAAGGTGCGGAAGACATCGTTGGAGATGCCGATGCCGCCGGACTTGGCGAAGGATTTCGAATACTGGTCCGTCAGCATCGAGCGCCAGACGCCGGTGCCGGTCGTGTCACCGTACGGTCCTTCGCCTTTGACGCCGGTGGTCATCTGCGAAAACATCGAGTTGAGGAACATCGCCTCGAAATCCTCGGCCTTGGCGCGCGTCTTTTTCTGCGCTTCCGGCGAAATCTTGGTCAGGGCGTCGGCAAGCAGCGGGTCCTTGCGGCCGTTGATCAGCGAGGTTTTGTCGTAGGGATTGGCGATGCCGTTCATCACATCACCTCGATGTCGGCCTGGATCGCGCCGGCGGCCTTGATCGCCTGCAGGATGCCGATCAGGTCGCGTGGGCCGATGCCGAGACCATTTAGGCCGTCGACGAGTTGCTGCAGCGAGACGCCGTCCTTCACGACCGCGAATTTCTTGCCGTCCTCGGAGACGCTGACGCCGGTGCGCGGCGTGACGACAGTTCGGCCGCGCGACAGCGGATTGGGCTGGCTGACCTGCGGGCTTTCGGAAATTGTCACGGTAAGATTGCCTTGCGCCACCGCCACGGTGGCGACGCGAACGTCCCGCCCCATCACGATGATGCCGGAACGTTCGTCGATGACGATCTTGGCGGCGAGGTCGGGATCGACCTGCAATTGCTCGATCTCGGTGAGAAAAGCGACGACGTTGCCCTTGAATTCGGCGGGGATCGCCAACTGCACCGTGGAGGGGTCGATTGGCTCGGCGGTCTTGACGCCGAGGAAGTCGTTGACAGCCGCCGCGATGCGTTTGGCGGTGGTGAAGTCGGCGTTGCGCAGCGCGAGCCGCACATTCGGCAGGCGATTGAGCGCGAACTCGATCTCGCGCTCGATGATGGCGCCGTTGGCGATGCGGCCGACGGTGGGCACGCCGCGCACGATCTTGGCGGCCTCGCCTTCGGCCTGGAAACCGGAGATAGCCAGCGAGCCCTGGGCTACCGCGTAGACGTTGCCGTCGGCGCCGAGCAGGGGGGTGACGAGCAGGGTGCCGCCCTGCAAATTCTTGGCGTCGCCGAGCGCGGAGACCGTGACGTCCATCCGCGTGCCCTGGGTGCCGAAGGCCGGCAGATTGCCGGTGACCATGACGGCGGCGACGTTGCCGGTGCGGATGGTGGCGCCGCGGATGTTGACGCCCATGCGTTCCAGCATCGCCTGCAGCGACTGCTTGGTGAACGGGATGTTGTTCAGCGTGTCGCCGGTGCCGTTGAGGCCGACGACGAGGCCGTAGCCGATCAACTGATTCTGTCGCACGCCTTCGATATTGGCGAGATCCTTGATCCGCGACGTTGCGCCCGCGGATGAGGGCGTTAGCGCCAGCGCGAACGCCAACAGCGCGGCGCAGGCCACCCAAATCACTCTTGCCGAACGGATGCCGGGCATCCTGTGCTCCCCTCGAGGTCTTCCACCGGACCGCAGGCGCCACTCCCATGACGACGGTCCGGCATTAACTATGCGAGCGCCATGCCACACTCCGTTTCCGATGCAATGCATTGATATTGCTGGGTCTTCGTTGGAGGCGCGAGGTTGCGGCGGCTTCACCACAATGGGCGAAACTGCCGCATGTCGGCAGAATTTGCCGGGCCGTTTACGCGTCATTAACCATAAGAAGGCGAAGGTCGCTCCATTCTCAGGGCGAGATCACCACGATGCGCATCTACGGACCGAACGGCACCACGCTTGGATCGCCCGCAAGTCATACGCGGCGAACCAGTTCGACCGGCTTCTCGTTGCCGGAGACGCCGACCACGCCCGAGGAGCCGCGCGCGGCTGTAGCGCCCAAAGCCGCCGGCAACATCGACGCGCTGCTCGCCCTGCAGGGCGTCGAGGATCCGACGGAGCGCCGCAAGCGTTCGGTGGCACGGGGCAGGGGCGCGCTCGACGTGCTCGACGAACTCAAGATCGGCCTGCTCTCCGGCAATCTCGATGCTTCCACGGTGAACCGGCTGCGCGATGCCGCTGCCAATCTGAAGTCGTCCTCCGGCGATCCCGGCCTCGATGCGGTGCTGGCCGAGATCGAGCTGCGTGTTGAAGTCGAACTGGCAAAGGCCGGGCGGTTCTAGCCTCTGATGTCATTGCCCGGCTTGCCGCCTCCGCTAAAGCTTCGGCGCGCCAACACATGAAAGCCTCGGCGTAGCCTTGGCGTAGCCGGGACCGGGCAACCCAGTATTCCAGAGGCGTTCGTGCTCGATCGAAATGCCGCGGCGTACTGGATGCCCCGCTTGAAGCGGGGCATGACGGCGGTGGATTGATTCACGCCGCCATATCCTTGCGCGCCGCGTCATAACGGCGCTGCGCGTTCAGCACCTCCTTCAGGTTCTTCTCCGCCCAGTCTCGCAACGGATCGACCGCGTCGGCGAGCGTCGCGCCGAGCGGTGTGATCGAATACTCCACCGTGACCGGCACGGTCGCGATCGCGCGGCGTTTGATTAATCCGTCGCGTTCGAGCGATTTGAGAACCTGGCTCAGCATCTTCTGCGAGATGCCTTCAATGGTGCGGCGTAACGCATTGAAGCGCATCGGCTCGTGCCTGATGAGAAGCAAGATGAGTACGGCCCATTTGTCACCGACGCGATCGAGAATCTGCCGCGTCGGGCATTGAGCCGAATAGGCGTTCGGGGTTTTGGCGCTGGCTTTCACGGCGGTTACTCCGGCGTAATCAGGTGACCCAAAAGTGCTCTCTTAACACTTACAGTCATTTCGCTATCTAGTCACCATTGGATACCACATTCGCGTATCGCAAGGGAGACCTCCATGAAAATCGCCGTCATCGGCGCGTCCGGCAATGCCGGTTCGCGCATCACCGCCGAACTCGCCCGCCGCGGCCACACCGTGACCGCCATCGCCCGCCATCCCGAAAAGATCGCCGCCCAGGCCAATGTCACGCCCACCGCAGGCGATGCCATGGACCAGGCGGAACTGGCCCGGCTGCTTGCCGGTCATGATGCCGCGATCAGTTCGATCCACTTTCTCGCCAGCGACCCGGCCAAGCTGATCGGCGCTGCCAAGGATTCGAAGGTTGGCCGCTACCTCGTGGTCGGGGGCGCCGGCAGTCTTGAAGTGGCTCCGGGCGTTCGGCTGGTCACTACCCCGGGTTTTCCCGTGGCATACAAGGCGGAAGCCGAGAAGGGCGCCGCCTTCCTCGATCTGCTCCGGGCCGAAAAGGAACTCAACTGGACCTTCCTGTCGCCCTCGGCCCTGTTCACCGCCGGCGAGCGAACTGGCAAGTTCCGCCTCGGGACCGACCAGCTTTTGACCGCTGCCGACGGCAAAAGTTCGATTTCCTTCGAGGATTTCGCAGTTGCACTCGCCGACGAGATCGAGCGTCCCGCCCATATCCGCCAGCGCTTCACAGTCGGCTACTAGCGCCAGGCGGTCCCGATAACTTTGCCTGTGCAAGGCCTTGGGGGAGGTACCCCCAAGGAGACGGCTCATATTGTCTGTCACAACCTGCCGCTATATAAGGCCCGCGCGGACGGACAATTTTCCGCCCCGCCTTGCACGCGAAGATGGGCTGGCCTTGGAAAAGTTGAAGAATTATCGACCCTCCGAAAAAGAGCCTTTCATGAACGATCGCCAGCGCGAGTATTTTCGCGCCAAGCTGCTGGCGTGGAAGGACGAGATCCTGAGGGAATCGAAGATCACACTGCAGACACTTCAGGAAGAGAACGTCAATCATCCGGATCTCGCTGATCGCGCCTCTTCCGAAACCGATCGCGCCATCGAACTGCGCGCCCGCGACCGCCAGCGCAAATTGATCTCCAAGATCGACGCGGCGCTGCAACGCATCGAGGACAACACCTACGGCTATTGCGAGGAGACCGGCGAACCGATCTCGCTCAAGCGGCTGGAGGCCCGTCCCATTGCAACGCTGTCGGTGGAAGCGCAGGAACGTCACGAGAAGCGCGAGAAGGTTTATCGGGACGAATAGGCAGGGCCTGGCGGCTGACCGCGAGGGGCGGTCAGCGCAACAGGCTGCAACCATGAAAGCCGCCGCTGATGGACAAGATTCTCGCGGCCGCACAGAACATCGCTACCGCCCGCCGCAATCGCGCGCCGCTGGCCGCGCTGCCGCCTGAGCTAGCGCCTGCAGATGAAGCCGAAGGCTATCAGATCCAACGCGCCGTCCACGATCTGCTGCTGCCGCAGACCGGCGCGCTGGTCGGCTACAAGATCGGCTGCACCAGCCCGGTGATGCAGGAATATCTCGACATTCCCCATCCTTGCGGCGGTGGCGTGTTCGCCAAGGGCGTGCATGACTCCGGTGCCAAGCTGCGCTTCGGCGATTACGTCCGCGTCGGCGTCGAATGCGAGATCGCGGTGCGGCTGGCACGTAGTCTCGCGCCGTCAGAAGCCCCGTTCACCGCGGAGTGGGTGATGGAGGCAATCGAGGCGTATCACCCAGCAATCGAGATCGTCGACGACCGGTACGTCAAATGGGAGACGATGGGCGCGCCGACGCTGGTCGCGGACGATTTCTTCGCTGCAGGCTGCGTGCTTGGCAAGGCGGTGGCGCGCACCAAGGCGCCGGACCTGCTCACGGCCAAGGGCCGTGCCCTCGTCAACGGCAAGGAGGTGGGCCGCGGCACCGGCGCCGACGTGCTCGGCCATCCCCACAACGCGCTGGCCTGGCTTGCCAATCATCTCGCCGAAGAAGGCACGGGGCTGCATGCCGGGCAGATCGTTCTCACCGGCAGCCTTTTGAAAACCGTGTGGCTCGACCAGGGCGATGCCGTGAAGATGGAGTTGGAGGGGCTGGGGACGGTAACCGCGACTCTTGCGTAGATCTCGTAGCGTGGGCAAAGGCGCGCTTGCGCCGTGCCCACCTTTTTTGTGTCGGTGGGTACGCGGAGCCTGTCATCGGGCGCGCGTTCGCGCGACCCGTTGGCTTTGCCCCCTGCGGTCGGAGTGAGAGTGATGGCTGAGAGCGTTCCGTCGGTTCTCGAATCCGAGGCGAGAGGCGAAATCGCAGACATCTATGCCGACATCCGCAAGGTGCTCGGCACCAGCGTGGTCAACCTGATCTGGCGCAACCTCGCGACCATGCCGGGCGCGCTGGAATGGACGTGGGCGACGGTGCGACCGCTCTATCTCGGCGACGCGCCATTGCATGCCGAAGCTGTCAGGCGAACGATCGCGCTGCCGGATTGGCCCGGCTTCTCCATCGACACCTTGCTCGCCGTAGGCGTGGACGAGACCGAGCGCGCGCTGATTCGTGACGTGCTCGACAGCTATCAGTATACCAATGCGCTCGCGCTCGTCGTGCTCTCGGCGTTGCTGGCGCATTATGAGCCGTGTCCGGCCAATGTCGTGAGCCCCGTCGATACAGCGCCAACGGCGCCCGGCACCAAAATTCCGGAACTGCCGCCGATGGAGGCGCTGGACCCCGAGGTGGCGACGCTGGTCGCCGAATTGAATACGTTCGGCGAGGACACCCAGCCGCAACTGATTGCGAGTATGTACCGGCATCTGGCGTACTGGCCGTCCTATCTAGCCCTGGTGCGAACGATGCTGGCGCCACTGCAGCGGGAAGGGCGACTGAACGCGCTGACGCTTTCGACTCGCGCGCTCGGGCACGCGCATGGTGCGACTCTCGCAAAGCAACTGAAGCCGCCGGCGCCGCCGGACACGCTGAAGGGCGCTATCGCTTCCTGCCGCCTGTTCGTCGAACACCCGATCGCACGGATGACAGGGCTCTGCGCCCTGATCCGGCGCGCGACGCCGGAGTGAGGCATCAGCCGTCGGAGCACTTCAGCTCGGACTTATCCCAGAATGATTTGATTGCATTGAAGGGGACGGTGACCCGTTCACGAGCCCCCCTTAGTCGTAGCAGGACATCGAAGCGGTCATCCTTTACGTTCAACTGCTCGAAGTCATTCTGCAGGATGATGGTCATATCGTCGGGATATTTCGTCTTGAGGCCGATCGATAGTTTCACGCCGTCAGCACCGGTGCGAAACGTGAGATTGACCGGCCGCTGCTCCGAGGCGAGGCGGAGCGTCTCGGCAATCTTGGAGCGCGCCGTCGGCTTGCTGCACGGCTCGGCGAATGCAGGCGAGGCCGGAATCAGGATCACGAGGAAGAGAAGCAGCATGGCCCCACAAGAAATGGTCACACCCCGCACTTGCGGGGTAGCCAGTACGCCGCGACCTGTCGTTTCCATCACTGCGGTCTCTGGAATACTCGATCGCCTGCTTCTCGGGCGAATGACAATTGGGTGTGTGCTCGCGTCCCCGCGGCTTGCCGGGTCATGCTAACGGGTTCCCTCAAAAAAGAAAGAGGGAGCGGGAGCGCCAGATGCCCGCAGCACCCGCCATCCGTGTGTATTGGTAGTAAGCATACGGTAATCATCGCAGGGTGTGCCGATCACCGGCGCTGCCCTGCGCAATGAGTCTACCCGGCTTATATCGTGCTTTCCCCGGCCGTCTCCCCGGCCATGGATCCATTGCCATCGTCGCCGGCGAATTAATTAATGGTTAATCAAAACTTTGCCGGGCTCGAAGAACCTTCGCCGCTCGTCCGCGCGGTTGCTCGCTCCGTTGATGTCGCCCTGCGACAAACTTGCGCACCCCGAGGTGCTGCTACCGGCGGAGCCGCCATGAAGAACGGCGCAATCGGCACCACGACCAGCAACTCCAGGCCCTCATCCAAGAACGCCGGTACGCAGGGCGCGGAGACCGCAGGCGCCGTGGACAAGAAGGGCGATGCTACTTTCTCCCGCGGGAACCATGAAGAAGTAACGTTCGGGCGGGGAACGATTCCTGGTCGGGAAAATTATGCAATCGTGTTTTTGGACACGAGGCAACCCTTCAGGCTCTGGCGCAATCTTCCCCCGAGAGGCGCTGGGGCCTGCTTTTTGGCTGACCAGTGGCCGATTCCACGCCGAGCGCTGTTTGATCGAGTTGTTTGGCAAGCCGTATCGTTGTCACAGGCTGATGACGTACGCGCTCATCGCCAGCAAAACGGCGACGCTGACAGCGATAACGATCAAGAAGAATTTTCCCATTGCTCCGCCTTTCGCAGATCACAACGCAAGGCAGCAGGAATAGTTCTCCGCTGACAGGCGAACGCTGGCTTCTGCGTTCGCGTTCGCCCCTGCCAAGCGAAAGAGGCCCGCCATCAAGGCGGGCCTTTCGGAGGTTAGGGCGTAACCGCGATTACATCGCGATCCCGTAGTAGTCGTTGACGGCGCGGGTCCGGGTCGGATCGCTCCAGTTCCACGCGTTGTCGCTGCCGTAATGCGGCGCGCTCTTGAGCTGCGCTTCCGTCACGCCGGTGACGTAGCCGCCGAGCGAGGTATCGTATTTCAGCGATTGCCAGGGTAGCGGATAGTGGTCGTCGCCGATGCCGAGAAAGCCGCCGAAGGAGAGCACGGCGTAGGACACTCTGCCGCTCTTCTTGTCAATCATGACGCGCTCGATCGAGCCGATCTTATTGCGATCGGCGCCATAGACGGCAGTTCCCTCGACCTTGTCGCTGCCGATCAGGTTGCCGGTTTCGTTTGCCTCCAGTGCCATGGGATTCTCCTCCGGCTAGATGGATGAACGAAAAACGAGGGGCGGGAGGAGACGTTCCGGAGTGCGGCAGCTACCCATCGACGCATCGATGTGGATGCGGCGCGTCCAGCCGCATGTCGGTTTGCCCACGAAATCGGCATCAGTTGGTCTGGCAGACATGTCCGCTAAAGGCCACTGACATCCGAGGCTTGGCCGGCACGCCCAGCGGAGGGCCGTTCCGAAAGCCAATCTGTTGAGCCTCGACGAAACCTCCGCCTGGTTGTTCCCGGGAATGCAACATGCGGGTTTGATGGCTCTCGTGCGGGCGCAGCAACATTCGCCGAGGTCAGCGCTGCGCTTGTGCGGGTGGCGAAAAACCTGAATAATTTCCATCGCTCCGACGGACGGATCGGAGGATTGCGGTTGCATGCTTGCAGCCGCTTGTTGGAGCTATCCACATGTCGACGCTCACCGCGCACGGCGCGTGCTTATTGTGGAAGCCGGAACTGATCTGGCTGAATGTCATTTCCGACGCGATACTCGCCGGCGCCTTCTTTGCTACGGCGTTCGTCCTCGCGTTCTTCGTGTGGCGGCGCCACCATGAGCTGATGTTTCGGGGCGTATTCTTGACATTCGCGATCTTCGTCGCGGTCTGCGGAGTGACCCGCCTGCTGTCGATCTACACCGTGTGGGTGCCGGCTTATGAAATCGAGGCCCTGACCAAAGCTTTGCTGGCGCTGATCTCCGTCGTGATCGCGGCAGCACTACTGCTGCTGCTGCCGCGGATCCTGGTGCTGCCCACGCGCATCCAGCTTGCGAGTGCCTATGCGGCACTTGAGGAGGAAGTCAGGCAACGCCGCGAAGCTGAGGCCATGGTCAGGCGCTTTGAGGAGAAAGAGGCGACCGAATCCAAGGTCCGGCAAGCGCAGAGGATGGAAGCCATCGGCCAGCTCACCGGTGGCGTCGCCCACGACTTCAACAACATTCTGACTGTGATCACCGGGACCATCGAGATCCTCAGCGATGCGGTCAAGGATCGTCCACATCTCGCTCAGATCACCAATCTGATTAGCGGAGCCGCAGCAAGGGGAGCTGAGCTGACGAAGCATCTGTTGGCCTTCTCCCGTAGACAGCCGCTGCAGCCGCGCAATACCGACGTCAACGCGTTGGTGATCGATGCAGCGAGTCTGCTACGGCCGACCCTCGGCGAACACATCGAAATTGAATCGATGCTGGCGCACGATTCCGCGCCGGCTCTGATTGATCCCAGTCAGCTCTCGACCGCGATCCTGAATCTCGCCCTAAATGCGCGTGACGCCATGTCTAACGGCGGGAAGCTAACGTTAGAAACCAAGAATGTGGTGCTCGACGAGAACTACGCTCGCGTGAACAGCGAGGTTAGACCGGGCAACTACGTCATGATTGCAGTAAGTGACACGGGGGACGGAATCCCCAGCAGCCTGCTCGAAAAGGTGTTTGAACCATTCTTTACCACCAAGGAGGCCGGGAAGGGATCAGGGCTCGGCCTCAGCATGGTCTATGGCTTCGTTAAACAGTCGAATGGACACATCAAGATCTACAGCGAAGAGGGCCACGGCACGACCGTGAAGCTGTACCTGCCGCAGGCCACGGGTGGTGGCCCGGAGGCACCAGCCGGCGAGACTGGCGGGTATGCGGGCGAACACAGCGATGAGTCTATCTTGATTGTCGAGGACGACCCGCTGGTTCGCGAATACGTCGTGGCGCAGATCACCCGTTTCGGGTTCCACGCGCTCGCGGCCGGCAATGCTGCCGAGGCGCTGGCAATCATCGATGGACCCGAACGCATTGACCTGCTGTTCACTGACGTAATGCTCCCCGGTGGAATGAATGGCCGCCAGCTCGCGACCGAGGGGGTCAAAAGACGCCCAGGGCTCAAAGTGCTTTATACCTCTGGCTATGCGGAGAATGCCCTTGTACATCACGGCCGTCTCGATGCTGGCGTGCTGCTGCTGCCGAAGCCTTACCTCAGCGCCGATCTCGCGCGGATGCTTCTAACCGCGCTGGCATCGTGAGTTCTTCTGGATGAGCAGGCGTTTCCTTCTCAAGGAGTGGCGTAAGGCGCATCCGACACCGGACCAGGCATTAATCGAGAGAATCTCGGCTCGGGGCCAGTGCCAGACATGCGGCGCATTTCGGTCAGTAGATCAATACGGACGAGGTTCTTCGGCAGACAGGCGTCGGCCGCGAAGGCGACCGGCGCTCAAGGACGCGCAATGAGCAACGGGTGCACGTTTTCGCCGCCTGCCATTAGGGGATTCGACGGCTCGAAACGCTCGCGCACTTCTCGCTTTTTGACGAGCGAGCGCGCAACAACAAAGGCGTCCTTCAGGCTCTTAGCCTGCCGGAGTGCTATATTGAAAAAGGCGTTGCCGAAATAGGTCCACTTGGCTTTGTCCCGGCAGCCGAACGATGGATGGTCGGCATCGGCCGCGGTGATTACCAGCGTATCAGGGTTCGCGAGACGAGGGATAAAGACCCCGGAATAGCAGGCCGAGATGACCAGCACCTTGTATCGCATGCCAGTCCGCGCCAGCATGTAGGCGAGATTGGACGGAGTGAGCGTTTGCGTAACCCGCCCCGCTTTGATTGCAAGGCCGGCGCGGGAACCGTGCGAGGTGAGAATCAAAAACAGAATGTCGTTGTCGGCGTCCATCCCGTTGGCCGCCGCTTGCAAGGACATGGCCAGGCCTTCGATCGTTGCACCTCCGCCCTTCTTCGAATTGTATTGCACGTTGATCGGGGCGTTCCCGAAACGGCCCGCTACGACCCGTGCCGCGCCGGTCGCCTCGCTTCTAAACACGCCTTGATCGCCGAAAAGACCGAAGGACACCACGCTCATCTTGCGAGCATCCTCAACGGCGTGCACGGTCGAAACCGACGACGCAACGGTCAAAACAAGAGCGATGAGCGGGGCGCCGATCCGGCTGATCCAACGTGGATTCACGGTTTCACCAGGGCATTTCTTCAACAGGTCACGTGAAAGAGGCCGATTCTCTTTGCGCGCGACCGGTTGAACATCCGTATTGCCTCGGGTGTCGGCTTCAACACGACCTCGCAGCCCTTTCTTTCGAAATAAGCTTCAGCTTCCGGCGATAGGTGCACGTTACCCATCTGACCCGAGCCAATCACGACCTGGTCGCACCCCTTCTCGAAGAGAAACTTTGCCTCGTCTTTTGAAAGCACGTGCGAGGTACCATACAGCTTCTTTGATAGCTTCTTTTTCCGCTTCACAACTTCGCCGGAAAGGCGAACGACCACGTCGTGCTCATACGTCCTTCCGTCAATCGTAATCGCGCCAAATATCGTGCTGTCAATCTTCATCGCGACCTCCTAATCAGGCTCCCCCTTCAACACGCGGTAGTGAGGGCCCCGACGCCGGCATCTTCTCGCTCAAGAGCGTTCCAGTCTGCCGATCCGAATCGGGACGCGCCGCTGTCCCCAGTTGCCCGGGCGTGCCTCGAACAAGCCGGGGATTGCAGTGGAGCAAATGCCGCAACGGCCGTCGCCGGTGAGTCGCCAAGTGGTGATGTCATACCAATCTCGGCCGATGATCCGCTCGCCACAGCCCGGACAGTACGTGCTTTGGCCCCGCTCGTCATGGACATTTCCGGTGTAGACGAACTGCAGCCCGACCTTGCGCGCGATGTCGCGAGCCGTCGTCAGGGTGAGGGCCGGCGTACGGGGCAGATCCAGCATCTTGTAATCAGGGTGGAAGGCCGTGAAATGCAAGGGCACGTCAGGTCCTAGCCTTGTCATCACCCATTCGCTCAGCTTTTTCACCTCCTCCGGGCTGTCGTTGTGACCCGGGATCAGCAGCGTTGTGATTTCGAGCCAGACCTTCGTCCTGTGTCTCAGATACTCGAGCGTTTCGAGGACGGCGCCGAGACGCCCGGTGCACAGCCGATTGTAGAACGCCTCGGTGAACGCCTTGAGGTCGACATTGGCGGCGTCCATGAAGGTGTAAAGCTCCTCCCGTGCCGCCGCATCGATGTAGCCCGCTGTAACCGCCACGTTCTTGATCCCGCGCCGGCGCGCCACCCTTGCGACGTCCACGGCATATTCGAGGAAGATGACGGGGTCATTGTAGGTGTAGGCGATGGAGCGCGAGCCCGTGGCAATCGCGGCCTCGACAATATCTTCCGGCGAGGCTGTGTCCTGGAGCCGGTCGAACTCTCGCGCTTTGGAGATGTCCCAGTTCTGGCAGAACTTGCAGGTCAGGTTGCACCCGGCGGTACCGAACGACAGCACAGGAGTTCCGGGCAGATAGTGGTTCAGTGGCTTCTTCTCTATTGGATCGACACAGAATCCGGAGGAGCGGCCGTAGGTCGTGAGCACGATCCGGTTATCCTGCCGGCCACGCACGAAGCACAGGCCACGCTGGCCTTCGTTAAGCCTGCAGTAGCGCGGGCAGACATCGCACTGGATGCGCCCGTCTTCGAGCCGGTGCCAGTAGCGGCCAGGAATACCTTCCAAACGCTCGGGATCGGTCATGGAATTCGCCGTGTGGATCGATGGGCAAACCTCAGCTTTTTGCCAACGGGCGTGACGGAGAGTTGCCACGATGTCTAGCCGGCCCGCCTCCGGGCACGAGCGCCCGCGGACGTCGGCTCATTTTACTCCTGATCGGCGGAGACCGTAAGTTCGACAATCTCGGCATGCGACCGTTTCGGCCAGTTCGACGGTGAAAAGGGACAGCATGAGGCCCACCATCGGCACTGCGGGAATCAGGTATCGCCAGACGTCGAGGGTGTGGGCGCCGGCGGCCGTCGCGATCGAAGCCGTCCACATCACGATCACGATGCCTGCACGTGTCAGGAACCTGGAGCGCCGGCGCCGCACAGCGGACACCGTCCAAAACATGACGGCGATAACGAAGGCGATGGACGATGCCCTGTACAGATAGGCGGAGATGCCTGGGAAATCGGACAGGAGGCCGATCCGAACTGGTTCGCCTTGCAGATCGGTCGCCTGAACCGCCCGGCCGTGCCGCGTCATGATGTCGGACGCCCGAGCTAGTGCTCTAGTGATCGACAGGACCCCTCCGCGTCGTCGCTCCAACTTAATCGCCGGTGCGGCACGGCGATGAATCGCGGTCTCCGCCCAATGGAACTCACGGAGACCGCGTTGAATCGTCTCGTGCCTGAGTTCGCTAGGGGACGACGGACCGCTCCGCTGATCCAAACCCAAGCCCGACGATGAAACCATCAGATCTAGTTCTTAAATCGCTCGCCGTTGCCGGCCGGCGAAGAGGCCGTAGACGAAGAGTACAATGATGGCGCCGACTATCGCACCGATCAGGCCCGCGCCTTCTCCGGGGCTGTACCACCCGAGCGCCTGGCCGAGATAGGTCGCCACGAAAGCGCCGACGATGCCCAGTATGGTGGTGAGAATGAAGCCCGAGGGCTCATTGTCTCCGGGCATAATGAATTTCGCAATCACGCCAGCAATGAAGCCAATGATGATCGTCCAAAGTATGCCCATCTCGATGCTCCCTGTTGTTTGCCCCAATGTCACGTCCATTAACTCATGCTGCGGGCAAACGGCCGTCCGGTGTGTACTTGTCGACGGCTGCCGGAAGCTCGCGAGACAATCTCGCCAAGATCTCCTCCTGCGAAAGTCCGGTCTGCTGTTCGAGTTGTGCCAGTACGTCGGACCCGATCGCTTGCTTCAATTCCGGAGGCGAGACATCCTTTTTCGGGCCTTGGTTGATCCAGGATTCAGCCTTCTCGCCCTGGCCGTTTTGCTTGAAACTTTCGAGCAACTCGCCGATCCCGCCGTTGAGCAGGCCGCCAACCCCGGCGCCGCCCAACATTCCGCTCAAATTGCCCAGCAAGCCGCCCAGCGGCTGCTGTCCACCGCCTGTGTTCGGCTGGCCCCCAACGCCCTTGAGAAGTTCTGCCAGTTTGTCGCGGTTCTGATATCCCGCAATGGCGAGCAGCCCGAGCAGAGCAGTCATCGATGGCATTCCGCGGCCCATGATTAGCCTCCGTGCAGATGGTTGCTGTCAGGAACGCCGGCGGGTAGGTTCGGTTCCAACACGGGAAGACGACGAGGGGCAGGCGGCTTGCGCTGGAGCAAGCATCTCCTCGGATCACAAAACGACCACGGCCTCCGCCAGGGGAGACTGACGGAGGCCGCGTTGATACACTTCATCGCGCCTAGGTTCGCGATGGAGTGTGGGAGCTCGGGAGAAACTAGAACGGCAGCAGCACGTCCATCACCTGTTGCCCGTAACGGGGTTGCTGCACGTCGGTGATCTGGCCGCGGCCGCCATAGGCGATGCGGGCCTGCGCGATCTTGGTGGAATCGATGGTGTTGTCGCTCTGGATGTCTTCGGGGCGGACGATGCCGGCGACGATCAGTTCGCGGATCTCGAAGTTGACGCGGATTTCCTGTTTTCCTTCGACCACGAGATTGCCGTTCGGCAGCACCTGCGTGACCACGGCCGCGACGTTAGTCTGCAACGCTTCCTGGCGGTTGACCGAGCCCTTGCCGTCGCTCGATGACGTCGAGTCCGTGGTCAGGATCTTGCCGGGCAGGATCTTGTTTGCCTGCGTGATCGTGCTTGACCCAATGAAATCGGTGATCCCCGAATCTTCCTTGGCGGAGCGGCTGCGTTGGGTCTCGTTGGACAGGTTGGCCTTGTCGGTGATGTTGACAGTCACCGTCAACAAATCGCCGACGCGCGCCGCGCGCTGATCCTTGAAAAAGGCACGCGAGCCATTCCGCCACAGCGAGTTGGCGTTATAGGAGGCCTGCTCCGGCTTCGGCATCGGCATCTGCACCGGCTTGTAGCCGGGCTGCGTGGTCGGGTTTTCGATCTCCGTCAGCTTCGGCTTTTCGCCGATCTGCGACAGACGGTCGATCGAGGAGCAACCGCTCGCGAAGGCGGCCAGCGACAGCATGGCGCCGGAGAGAGCGAGACGGTTGAGACGGGTGACTGACATTTACATTACTCGGCTTTTGGAGCGACTGGCGAATTGACGGTAGCTACGGCGACGGGTGCGGGTGCTTTGCCGAGCGAGGAGGTGGCATCGCTGGTCTGCGGCAGGCGAGACGCCGGCGGTGAGATCGAGACCTGCCCACGGCCAGTCACGGTGCCGGACACCGTGCGCTTCGACTGCAGGTTCATGACGGTAACGACGTCACCTTCGGTGCCGCTGTCCAGCGCCTTGCCGCGCATGGTGAGGTAGATTCCGGGCGTCTCGTAGATCAATATGACGTTCTGGTCGCGCTGTACCAAATCGGGCTTGGCGAGATCTGCGGTCCTGATGGCCTGGCCGGCGCGGAGCTGGCGGCGGGCCTGCATGCCCACCGTGCGATCGCGCGCAGCGGCATCAAGGCCGACTTCCGCTTTCGGGCGACGCTCGATCACCACGTCGGACGATTTCAAGACCTCATTGCGCTCGACGTTGCGCGCCAGCACCGCGGCCTCGACGGTCTCGATCGCCGTGCCGGTAAAACGCAGCTTGGCAGCAGCGGCGCCGTTCTCGTTGGCGATCTCAAAGGTGACGTCGAAGCGGCCGTTGCGATTGTCGTAGCGCACGATGGTCGCCTGCAGGCTACCGCTAAAGCCGGCATCCAGCCTGACGTCGCCGGGATCGCGGTCGAAGGTCATCGACAGATTGGCGGCGTCGCCGAGACCATTGCGGCGCTCCAGCGCGCGTGCAACCTGCAGCTCGATGTCCTTGCCTTCGAGCAGGCGGGCCAGACGCGTTACCGAAATTTCCCTGAGGTCGCGGGTGTCGACGCCGATCACGTGATGGGCACGAAGGGTGTTGAGCACCTGCGCTACCGGCAGCGAGCCGGTGGTGCCGAGATCCGGGGCGCGATAGATCGCGATCTGCGCGGCGCTGCCGGCGTTGTCGATCATGTCGCCGATCCGCACAAGGTCGCCTGATACCTGCACGTCGGCACGCAGCACGGGCGTGGCGATCACGTTGCGGTTCGCGAAGCTTTCCTGGATCTGCGCGACAGCGGCCGTACTCGATGCGGCGATCAGGGCGGCGGCCAGGAGGAGGGCGCGGGCGATCATGACCAGTCCTTTAGCGGAACATGTTTGAGGTGGATTGCAGCATCTGGTCGGCCGCGCTGACGACCTTGGCGTTCATCTCATAGGCGCGCTGGGCGGCGATCAGGTCGGAGATTTCGGTCACCACCTCGACGTTGGCCTGTTCGAGGTTGCCCTGCTGCATGTCGCCAAAGCCGTCAGTGTTGGCGATGCCGTCCTGTGGCGTACCGGAGGCCGGGGTGTCCGTGAACAGATTGTCGCCGATCGGATTGAGGCCGGCCTTGTTGATGAAGCGGGTCAGGCCGATCTGGCCGACGAGCGTCGGCGTGGTCGAGCCCGGCAGCATCACCGTGAGCTGACCCTGCGCGTTGATGGTGATCTGCGAGGAATTCTGCGGGATCGTGATCGTCGGCTGCACCGGGTTGCCCTGGGCGGTGACGACGCGGCCTTGCGCGTCCATCATGAACGAGCCGTCGCGGGTATAGGCATAGGTGCCGTCGGGCACCTGGATCTTGAAGAAACCTTCGCCGCGGATCGCGACGTCGAGGTCGTTGCCGGTCGGCGACAGTGTGCCCTGGCCCATCAGCCGCGGCGTGCCGACGGTCTTGACGCCGCCGCCGATGTCGACGCCGACCGGCAGGATGGTGCCCTGGTCGGAAGCCTGCGCGCCGACGCGGCGCACATGGTCATAGATCAGGTCCTGGAATGCCGCGCGCTGCTTCTTGTAGCCGGTGGTGCGCATATTGGCGATGTTGTTGGAGATCACCTGAACGTTGAGTTCCTGTGCCGCCATGCCGGTCGCTGCTGTGTAAAGTGCGCGCATCGATCTATGCCTTAAGTGTTATGCCGGAACGTCGGCGAGTTTCTCGACTGCGGTTCGGTGCAGGTCGTGCTGCTGCTGCAGCATCGCCGAGATCTGCGTGTAGGTGCGCGTGATCTCGATCATGCGGCTCATTTCGTGGACCGAATTGACGTTCGACTTTTCGATGAAGCCCTGGCGCACCCGCGAAGTGGTGTCGGGCTGGGCGGCGACGCCCTGGCCCGCCGAGTAGAGGTTGCCGCCTTCCTTGACGAGCTTCTGCGGGTCGGCAAAGGAGACCAGCCGCAGTTTGCCGCGAATGGAGTCGGTGCTGCCGGTGCCCTCAAGAACCGTGATATTGCCGTCGGCGGCGATGTTGATCGCCTTGTCGGTCGGCTGGAACACGATCGGACCGGAGGTCCCCAGCACCGGATCGCCACTCGCGGTCACGAGTTGGCCCTGGTTGTTGATCTGCAGGCCACCGTCACGGGTGTAGCGCTCGCCGGCGGCCGTTTGCACCACCAGAAAGGCGTTGCCGTCGATCGCGACGTCGAGCGGATTCTTGGTCTGCTCGGAGGGACCGGCCGAGAAATCGTGGAAGGTGGCGCGGTCGTGCACGAAGGACACGCGGCGGTCGGCGCGCACGAAATTGTCTTCATGCGCCGGCGAGCGCAGATATTCCTCGAACAGCGAACGGTCGGCCTTGAAGCCCGTCGTGTTGATGTTCGCGACATTGTTGGCAACGACATCCAACTGCCGTTCCAGCGTCATCTGCCGCGAAAGTCCGACGAGAAGCATATTCTCCATCGGTGGTTCTCCCCTTGATCGATCCGAAGCAGGCTCTCCCAAGCCCGTAATCCGGATCCGTCGTAAACCTTTGGGCTCTCCCAAGCCGGCGGGTCCACGCCGTTTACTCAGCGAAAGCCGTGCCAAGTCCGGAAGGGTTGATTTTTTAAGGGGTTAGGCATTTTTCTGCGGGCGGAGGGGGCGGCAGAAAGGTCTTGTTGACCATGTTTGCCCGGCAGATTTTTCCCAGTTGGGCGCGAATGGAAAGGTTCCGTTAACCATTATTACCCTAGCGTTGCACGTGTAGAGGGCGCGTGTGCGCTGGCGGCTTTTGTTTCGCGTTGTGGGGGCATCGTTACCCAGGCTGGTGGCAACCGCGTTCGTTTCCTGAATCGAAGCGGGCGGGGCAATGGCTGACAACGAGCAGGCGGAAGGCGTAGACGGCGCAGAAGCCGCATCGTCGAAAAAGGGCAAGCTCAAGCTGATCATTGCGGTCGCCGGATTCGTCGCCATCCTTGGCGCCGGCGCCGGCTGGTTCTTCCTGATGCGCGGCCACGGCGAGGAGAAGCACGCCGAAGCGCCGCCGTTGAAGCCGCCGTCCTTCGTCGAAGTGCCCGATATGATGGTCAACCTGGTCGGCGCCCCGGGCGAGCGGGTGCAATATCTCCGCGTCAAGGTCGTGCTCGAGATCAAGGAAGAGAAGCAGGTCGAGGCGATCAAGCCGAACCTGCCGCGCGTCACCGATCTGTTCCAGACCTACCTGCGCGAATTGCGTCCCTCCGACATCAACGGTTCGGCGGGCCTGTTTCGCCTCAAGGAAGAGCTAACCAAGCGCGTCAACAACGCGGTGGCGCCGCAGCAGGTGAGCGCCGTGCTGTTCAAGGAAATCGTCGTGCAGTGATGGGGCGGATCTAGCATCATGGCCGGCAATCAAGACCAGATGGACCAGGACGCCATTGCCGCGCAATGGGAAGCCTCGCTGGATTCCGAAGATCCCGCGGCGGCTGCGGAAGAGGCTGCCGCCAATGAACTCTCCGAGAGCATGGCGCTGCAGTGGGCGGCCATGGTCGAGGATGGCGGCCGCGAATTCGGCAACAAGAATTCCGGCGAGCGGGTTCTGTCGCAGGAAGAAATCGACAATCTGCTCGGCTTCACCGTCGGCGATGTCAATCTCGACGACCATTCCGGCATTCGCGCCATCATCGATTCCGCGATGGTGTCCTACGAGCGTCTGCCGATGCTCGAAATCGTGTTCGACCGCCTGGTGCGGCTGATGACCACGAGCTTGCGCAACTTCACCTCCGACAACGTCGAAGTCTCGCTCGACCGCATCACCTCGGTCCGCTTCGGCGATTACATGAACTCAATTCCCTTGCCGGCCGTGCTCAGCGTGTTCAAGGCCGAGGAATGGGAGAATTTCGGCCTTGCGACGGTCGATTCCAGCCTGATCTATTCGATTATCGACGTGCTGCTCGGCGGCCGCCGCGGTCAGACCTCGCTGCGCATCGAGGGCCGGCCCTACACCACGATCGAAACCAACCTCGTCAAGCGGCTGGTCGAGGTGGTGCTTTCAGACGCCGAGCAGGCGTTCCGCCCGCTGTCGCCGGTGACGTTCTCGATCGACCGGCTGGAAACCAATCCGCGCTTCGCCGCGATCTCCAGGCCTGCCAACGCCGCGATCCTGGTGCGGCTGCGCATCGACATGGAAGACCGCGGCGGCAACATCGAACTGCTGCTGCCCTATGCGACCATCGAGCCGATCCGCCCGGTTCTGTTGCAGATGTTCATGGGCGAAAAGTTCGGCCGCGATCCGATCTGGGAAGGGCACTTCGCCACCGAAGTGGCGCAGGCCGAGATATCGGTCGATGCCGTGCTGTATGAAGCCGACATTCCGCTCAAGCATTTGATGAAGCTGAAGGTCGGCGACACGCTGCCGCTGGAGATGCGGCCCGATGCGCTGGTGTCGGTCCGCTGCGGCAACGTCACCCTGACCGAAGGGCGGATGGGCCGGGTCGGCGACCGCGTCGCCATCCGCGTCACCAAGCAATTGCGCAAACCGAATACCACCTTCGCGATGTTCGAGAAGGCCGACGAGCAAACCAAGCTGATGGAGGCACAATGAGTCATTTCCTTGGCATTGTAATCGAGAGTCTGGTGGCGGTTTTGCTACTGCTCACGATCGGTTACTGCATGCTGCTCAACAAGCGGCTGAAGCGGCTGAAAGCGGACGAGCATTCGCTGAAAGCCACCATCGCGGAACTGATCACGGCAACCGAAATCGCCGAGCGGGCGATCGGAGGCCTCAAGCACACCGTGCGCGACGTCAACGAGAATCTCGGCAGCCAACTCGCCGCCGCGACCCAGATGGCGGGTCATCTGAAGGGCATGCTTGCCGAAGGCGACGGCGTCATTCGACGGCTGTCCAAGATCGCGATCGCGGCGCGGCCCTCGCAAGAAGCCGAACCCGCAGCCCCAAGGGTTTCAACAGCCAAGGCGGTAGCCGCGGCGGCTGAAGCATTCTCCGAACGCCGAAAGGCCAGTGGCCTCGCCGCATGAAATCTTTTCGCGATATCCGTGTCATTCCGGTCGTGCTGGTCGCGATCTTCGGCCTTGCAGTGCTGAAGGTCGCCGGCCTCGTGATCGATGGCGGATACGTGTTCGATTATCAGGTCAGCCAGCCGGCCAAGCGCTCCTGGGCGCAGGACAATCTGGGCTACCCCGGTGGCGCGATATCGGATACCGCCGACATCACCGGTTCGGTCAAGAAGGAAGAAAAAAAGGAAGAGGCGCCGAAGCCGGCAGCGCCGGCTACCGAGGCGCCGAAGCCCGACGGCGTCGTGGTGTTTCCCGACCAGAACCCGCAATCGGTGTCGCCGTCGGAGCGCGCCATCCTGGAACGGCTGCAGGCGCGGCGCCAGGAACTGGAGCAGCGCGCGCGTGAAATCGAAATTCGCGAAAGCCTTCTGAAATCAGCCGAGAAGCGCATCGAGGGCCGTGTCGAGGAAATGAAGGCCACCGAGGCACGGATCTCGACAGCGAGCGGGCAAAAGGCCGAACAGGACGCTGCCCGCTTCAAGGGCATCATCACGATGTACGAGGGCATGAAGCCGAAGGACGCCGCCAAGGTGTTCGACCGGCTGGAAATGTCCGTGCTCTACGAAATCGCCTCCCAGATTGCGCCGCGGAAGATGTCGGACATTCTGGGCCTGATGCAGCCGGAAGCGGCCGAACGGCTGACGGTCGAACTGGCCCGCCGCGCCGCCGGCACTGATAAGTCCACATCCACAGCCGAGCTGCCAAAAATCGAAGGCAAAATCCTGCAGCAAAGGCCGAACTGACGCAGGATGGCTGCCCGGCGAAGGGTACTGACGCGTCCGGTCAGAACCTGCGCGGCCCTGACGAGACAAACGAGCGGTGAGCTACGGCGAGCGCGCCGCGCTCGTTGGTTTCAAGGGCAATTTTCTGCGCCAGCATGACATCGCCGGCGACGAGGTCGCCATCGGGAACAAAGCACCATTTGCAGACATGTTGGCCGGCGCCGTTGATTTCCTCGATGTTCGTCTGCGTCCCATGATGGATCCGGTAGCGCGTCCCGGTGTGGCTCCCGACGACGTCGAAATACCGGAATCGCTCGTAAGAGGCCCGCTGCTTCGGCGATAGCCAATCCTTCAAGAGCGTAAGGGCTCGCGCCTCAGTCTCGAAGCGAAACGATTTGCTGCAGGAGCCGGACCGCGCCACTGCCAGCGAGAGCGCCGACAGCAGCACCGTACCGAGTAGAGCCAGCACAAATGAGCAAATCGCAAGGACGATCTGCTGGGTCACTGCCGTCAGCCGCCAACGAGACGCGGATAAAACAGCGTTTCTTCCGCCGTCGGATCGAAGGAGCGGATAACCCGTTGCTCGCCGGGTCCCGTTCGGACCGCTGCGGTAAATCCTGCGCCGGTCAATTCCATAAAGCGCCGCTCGGCCTTTTCGACCTCCGCGCGGTCATGGACGTCG
Organism: Bradyrhizobium sp. AZCC 1578; assembly: GCF_036924675.1. Lineage (NCBI taxonomy): Bacteria > Pseudomonadati > Pseudomonadota > Alphaproteobacteria > Hyphomicrobiales > Nitrobacteraceae > Bradyrhizobium > Bradyrhizobium sp. AZCC 1578. The sequence continues at coordinate 1,378,274 of NZ_JAZHRZ010000001.1, read as the reverse complement.
AAAGTATGCCGGGTGTCGCCAGTACGATCCATCACGATGTGGGTTGCCATTTCACGCACTCCGAATTGGCTGCCTGAGGCAGGTTAGCGACCCGGGAGCGTTGGTTGATCCACTGCCGGCCCCGCTTCCCGGGTCCATTGTTTCCCTAAGACGGAACCGCCGATGTTAGTTCCAACGCTGCGTGAGATAAATAATGCAGATCAATCATGGCACGGGCGTGATGGTGATCGCTGCGGCCCCGAGGCTCGCGACGTTTGAGCGGTGACCCGGAGAAAGGTCCGGATACCGACCCATTACGATGTGTAATTGCTCGAGGCCGTAGCCCATTGTCCCTTCAATGAAATCAATTGGTTGACGTTAACAAAGCCTTAAGCCGGCCAATCCAAGATTCCAACGTGCGGGCGAGAGCGCTTCGCCGAAGAATTCATCGAGGCACGAGATCTTCTGGATGGGGCGAAGGGCTGCCGCTGAAACTGGGTCGCCGGGCCGCGCATTGGCGCGGGCGGCGCGGCGTTGCCTTCACAACTATCTCGGCCAGCCCCTTGCTGTTGCTTTGTTATTCGCCGGCCTGACGCTTTCGCAGCCCAGCCGTGCTGACGATCCGGTCCGAGGGGAGGCGACCTTTACGGCCGGAGGCGGCTTCGCGCGGCTGGTATTGAAACTGGCCGAGGACGTCGAATCCGACGTTTCGACCGCGGGTTCGATCATTATCATCCACTTCAAGCGCCCGGTGGATATTCCCGTCGACAAACTGTCGGACGCGGTCCCCGATTATGTCGGCTCGGCGCGGCGCGATCCCAACGGCACCGCGATCCGGCTGTCGCTGGCGCGGCGGGCAACCGTCAACACCATGACGGCGGGGGAGCGGATCTTCGTCGACTTCCTGCCCGATAGCTGGACCGGGCCGCCGCCCCCGCTTCCTGCCGCGGTCGTTCGCGAACTGGCGGAGCGGGCGCGGGCCGCCGAGCGCGCGCTCCGCGCGCAGCTTGCGGTGGCGTCCGCGAAAAAGAAGCCGCCGGTGCGTGTCCGCGCCTCGGTGCAGCCGACTTTCGTCCGCTTCGTGTTCGAGATGCCCGACGGCGTCAACGTCTCGTCGGTGCTGAACGATCAGAAGCTGACGCTGCAGTTCAACAGCGTGCTCAATTTCGACCTGGCGGATGCGAAGGTGGCGGCGCCGCCGAACATCGCTTCGATCAACCAGCGCGCCGATGTTGATTCTTCCGCCGTCGACATTCTGCTGATCGGCGAGGTCGACGTGCATTCCTTCCGCGAGGAAAAGAACTATGTGATCGACGTCGCCTTCCAGCAGCCGGAAAAGCCGGCGCTGGCCGAGCCGCAAGCCGCGGCCAAACCGGTCGTGCCGGCCAAGCCAGGACCTGCGTCGCGGATCGCGCGCGACAAGGCCCTGAAGGAATCGCCGCCACCACAGCAGTCGGCCGAGATTCCGCCCGTCACGTCGGAGATGATTGCCGAACAGGCCAGGATCGAAATCAAGCCCGCGCAGGTGAACGAAGCACCGGCCGCTGCGGAGGCCGCAATGCCTGGCCTCGAAAAGGCGCCGCCGGCCAATGGCAACGCTATCCCTCCGACCGAGAAGATGGCCGCCGCACCGGAAAAGACGTCGCCTCCGGCGGCAGCCGCGAAAGCGGCGCAGCCCGCCGAACCGGTGCAGGCCGCCGCGGCGGAGGCGCCAAAGCCCGTGGCATCCAAGCAGGCTCAGTCTTCCGCAGAGCCGCCGGAAAGTGGTGCCAAGGACAAGACCCCCGTCGTCGAGGCAAGGCGTGACAGTGACGGCCTGCGCGTGACGTTCTCCTTTGCCGCGCCGACCCCGGCTGCGCTGTTTCGCCGTGCCGACACGGTATGGCTGGTATTCGACCAGACCAAGCCGGTAGATATCGAGCCGATCCGTAGCAAGGGCGGCGCCATCATCGGCGACGTCAGCCGGCTGTCGCTGGAAAAGGGTCAGGCCGTCCGCATCCGCCTCAACCGGCCGCAGATCCCTTCGCTCGAAAGCGAAGGCCGCGCCAACGGCGCCGAGTGGACACTGACCTTCGCCGACCGCGGCCAGACACCGCCGCTGCCGCTGATGGTGCTGCGAAATATTACTGATCCCGCGCTTGCCAATGTCACCGTGCCGCTGGCCAATCCCGGCGCGATGCACCGGCTGGTCGATCCCGACGCAGGCGATACGCTGTGGGTCGTGACCGCGCCGCCACCGACCCGTGGCCTCATCAAACGGCAGGATTTCGTCGAACTGTCGCTGTTGGAATCGGTGCACGGTGTGGTCGTTCATCCGAATTCCGATGATATCAACGCCGAGGTCGGCGCCGACAAGGTGATGCTCGGCCGGCCCGGCGGATTGACGCTGTCGTCCGCCGACGTCGCGGCCGAACGCGCCACCGCGGCGGTCAGGCCGCTGTTCGACGCCGATGAATGGCGCAAGAACCGGGAAGAAAAGTTTCTTGCCCGGCTGGATACGCTGATCAAGGCAGCGGCCGCCGCGAGGCCCGAGCAAAAGACGCACGCTCGCCTCGAACTTGCGAACTTCTACATGTCGCGCGGCATGTATCAGGAGGCGAGAGGGGTGACCAACCTCATCCTCTCCGAAACCAACCCGGGGAACGAAGACGGCGCCGTGCTGATGGTGCATGCGGTCGCCAGCATCTTGATTGGCCATCCCGAACACGCGCTGAAGGACCTTGCCAATCCAGCGATCGGCAACGGCTACGATTCCCAATTGTGGAAAGGGTTCGCGTTCGCCCGCCAGGAAAAATGGGTGGACGCGCGTGAAAAGTTCAAGAACGCCGAATTCTCGATCGCCGCGCTGCCGCTGGAACTGCAGCGAATCATCATTACCGACGCGATGCGGGCCTCGCTCGAGGTGAAGGATTATGGCGGGGCCTCGCGGCGGCGCAGCGAGTTGGAAGTGATCGGCATTCCCAACGAGATGAAGCCCGAGATCGCCGTGCTGCGCGGGCGTCTTGCCGAGGCGTTGGGGCACGACAAGGACGCGCTCGACGCCTACAGGTTCGCGGCGCAATCCAGCGACCGGGAGGCATCGGCAGAGGCGAGTCTGCTGCAGGCTCTGCTGCGGCACCGGCGCGGCGAACTCGGCCAGGCCGAGTTGATACGCGAACTAGAGACCTTGTCGGTGATCTGGCGCGGCGACGCGATCGAGTTGAAGGCATTGAACAAGCTGACGCAGCTCTATGCCGAAAACGGCCGCTATGCCGAGGCGCTCTCCGCCGCCAAGACCGCGACGAAGCTGCAGCCCAACTCCGAACTGTCGCGGCAGGGCCAGGATGCGGCGTCCGCACTGTTCACGGACCTCTATCTCGGCCAGAAGGGCGACGACATGAAGCCGGTCGATGCGCTCGCCATGTTCTATGAATATCGCGAATTGACGCCGATCGGCCGGCGCGGCGACGAAATGATCCGGCGCCTCGCGGACCGGCTGGCCGCCGTCGACCTGCTCGACCAGGCCGGCGAGCTGTTGCAGTACCAGGTCGACAAACGCCTGGAGGGCGCCGCGCGCGCGCAGGTGGCGGCCCGGCTTGCCATGGTCTACCTGGCCAACCGCAAGCCGGACCGGGCGATCATGGCGCTGCGCCTGACGCGGATCTCCGATCTGTCCGGCGAATTGCGTCAGCAGCGGCTCCTCCTGGAGGCGCGGGCCCAGAGCGATGTCGGTCGCCACGACCTCGCGCTCGATATCATCTCCAACCTCACCGGCCGCGAAGCGATCCGGCTGCGCTCCGACATCTATTGGGCGTCGCGGCAGTGGCGGGAAGCTTCCGAACAGATCGAATTGTACTACGCCGACCGCTGGCGGGATTTCAAACCGCTGAATGCAGCCGAGAAGAGCGACATAATCCGTGCCGTGGTCGGCTATGCGCTGGCCGAGGATGCGATCGGCCTGGCCCGTTTCCGCGAGAAATACGCGCCCCTGATGATTGGCGAGGCCGATCGGTTCGCATTCGAGACCGCGAGCAAGCCGGCCGCCTCCAATAGCGCCGAATTCGCTCTGATTGCCAAGATGGCCGCCAGCGTCGACACGCTCGACGGCTTCATCCGTGAAATGAGGATCCGCTTCCCCGATGCCACCGCCCGCGCGCCGCTGTCGCCGGAAATCTCGCGGGGCGAGCCGGTTCACACCGGCGCCTTGCCGCCGATTGCCGGCATCAGGCGGATCGGCGCCACAAGATAGCGCCAACTTCGTTCCCTCGGTGAATTGCTCGCAGTTTGAAGTCGGAGACGGTTTGCTCGCCCGAGCACCGATGCGTTTTCTGTGGCGTGGACCCAATGCCCTTCCGGCACGTTATCGCAGGGCAGGGTCGGTCGAAGCCAGCCATGGAAACACTTGAGGCTTATCTCGACAGGAAACACGAGGAAATCACGTTGCTGAACGGTTTCCTCGACACTCCTTTGGCGCTGCGGCATCCGACCTCGGTGGTCGAGGTGATTGAACAAAAATTTCACATCGCCGCAGCCCTGAAGGCCCAGCATGCGCTGCACGATTGGGCGTTCACGGAAACAGCCTGGGCACATCCGGGCCGGCTGCGCGCCGGGCCGTTCACGTTCAGCTACGATTATCAGCGCGCAGACCTCGAAGTGCGCGGCCCATCCTTTTACGACCATTCGACATCGGCGAACCAGACCATCTATACGTCCTCGGGGATGGCGGCGATATCGGCACTGCTGCTGGCCTTCGCACGCTTGGCATCTGAGGCGGACATCCTGGTTTTGCCTGGCGCCTATGGCGAGACCCTCGAGCTGATCGAAAATCATGCACGTCAGTTTCGCCTGGTCCCGTTGAAAAGCTCTCCGGACGAGGTCGCCTTTTGTTCTAATCGACCGCGAATTCTTCTGTTCGATTCATGCACGCCCGCTGCCGCATTCGAGGCGACCCTCCGTTGCGCAAGGCCGCGCCTCGATCTCGTGATTTTCGACACGACCTGCTTCTCGACGGGCTCGGGGCGAATCCGCCGGGTTGTGAGCTGGGCACGGCGTTGGAAAGTCCCGATCGCGCTGGTGCGCAGCCATACCAAGCTTGATTCCCTCGGGGTGGAGTACGGCCGGCTCGGCTCGGCGGTTTTCGTCGCCTGCGAAAAGCACGTCGCCCCGGCAAAGCAGGAGCGGCTGGAGGACCTCGCCAACGAAACGCGCAATGCCGTGCGACTGTTCGGCGGCGCGGCGGTCCCTGCGCATTTCCCGCCCTACGTCGGAACGAAGGCCTATCGGGCTCTGACTGACAGGCGGATGGCGGCCATTTTGCGCAACAGCAGGCGGACGGCCCGCTGTTTTGCATCCGGGCTTGCCGGCTCGTCGGCGGAGCTGCATTTCGCGCACGGTCTCTATGTCACACTGGCGCCGAAGCGAATGCTCGACGAGAAGCAGACGAAGCAAGTGGCGGCGGATTTGTGCGACGACCTGCGAAGAGCCGGATTGCCGCTGCGGCATGCGGGGAGTTTCGGCTTCGATTTCGGCGCAGCGGAGTGGTTTCGCGATACCTCATGCAATCGCCACGTGGTCAGGATCGCGGTGCCCGATCTTCCGACGCTGCTGTGGGACCAGGTCGCTCGGGCCGTGATGGAATGGTGGTCGGCGCACGAGGGGGAGCCCCAACAGCCATACCGCGGCGCAGACGACCACGCCTATTCCAAATGAGCCCGAGGACGTAGCAAGGTAGTGGATTTGGCCGCAGCTTCGGCCAATTTTTGACGTGTTGGCGCATTACGAAAGCTTCGGCGCCCTCTCACCCGATTCTAGCCACGCCTACCGTTCAAAGCTGATCGTCGAATGCCGTTGACCCGGGACAGAATTGTTGGACATGACAGAGAACGCCTTGCGTTCAAGTTCACCATGCTGAACGACGGCGAGACGGTCGAATGCCAGATCAGCGATGCCGCGATGGATGAACTCGGAGGTGTCAGGGGCACCGAGAGCATCGCAAGGCAGGCGCAGTTCGTGGCCTTGCGGGACGCGGTGGAGGAGATCGCGTCCGATCTCTTCGACAAACTGCCGCCCGTCAAAGGCCGCGTCATCCGGATATTCACCAAGCATATCCCGACACAGCCGGCTCCGGACAACTTGCCACCCGGGCCGCCACCTGCTTCTGCGGCCGACGATCATCTCGGCATCAGTTCGTAGCCCTGACGCTCGATATGCGATCGCCAAACGCCTTTCACACCGTAAAAATTCGCCCAGGATTCAGGATGTTCTTCGGGTCGAGCGCGCGCTTGAGTGTGCGCATGGTTTCGATCTCTTCTTCGGTGCGACTCATTTTCAGATAGGGTCGCCTGAGGATGCCGATGCCGTGTTCGGCCGAGATCGAGCCGCCGAACTCGCCCGTGAGGTCGTAGACCAGCTTCTCGAACTCATCGTGCTTGTCAGGCGTATGTTCGTGATACACGCTGGGATGCAAATTGCCGTCGCCGACGTGTCCCATCACGATGGTGAAGGCTTGCGGATCGATCGCTTTGACGCGTGCATCCAGCGTATCCGCATATTCCTCCATCCTGTCGATGGCCACACTGACATCGAACCCCATCCGTGCCGTGAATGGAAAGCTGCGACCGAGTTCGACGCTGGAATCGCGGATGCGCCAGATCGCAGCCACGGACGCGTTCGAGGTCGAAAGCGTGGCGTCGAGGATCAAATTATCTCCCATCGCCGTCTCCAGCATCTTCTCGAGGCCGTCCCGAATGCGTTCAGCGTCGCTTCCTGAGGCCTCCAGCAGCACATAGAAGGGATGGTGGGTCGGCAGCGGGCCAACCACCCCCTTCACACGCTCGACGGTCTGGCGGTAGTAGGCATTCCACATCACTTCGAATGCGGTCAATTCGCCGCCGAGACTTTGCCGCGCCAGCTTCAGGAATGCCATGACCTGGCCGAACGAGGGGAGGGCGCACAGCGCCACCTGCCGCTCCGCCGGCGCGGGAAAGACACGCAGCGCAGCACGCGTCACGACGCCGAGGATGCCTTCGCTGCCGATGAAAAGCTGCTTTAAGTCGATGCCGGTGTTGTTCTTGATGTATTTGCGCAGGCCCTTCAGAACGGTGCCGTCGGCGGTAACGACCTCAAGGCCGAGAATCAGGTCACGCGTCATGCCGTAACGGATGACGCGGTTGCCGCCGGCATTGGTCGAGATGTTGCCGCCGATGGTGCAACTGCCGCGCGCGCCGAGGTCGAGCGGAAACATCAGGCCGTCCTGCTCGACGCGCTCCTGCAGTTTTTGCAGTGGCGTGCCGGCCTGCGCGATGGCGACGCCGGCTGAGGCATCGACCTCTTCGACGCTGTTCATGCGCTCCATCGAGAGCACGATTTCGTTCGCATTCGGCAGCGCGCCGCGCACCAGCCCGGTCATGCCGCCCTGCGTCGTAACGGGGACGCCTTCGCGGTGACAGAGCCGCAGCAGCACGGAGACGTCCTCCGTCGTTCTGGGGCGAACGACTGCGCGCGGTTTGGGCGCCGGATTGCCGGTGAGGTCGTGGTGATAGCGCGCGTCGATGTCAGCGCCTGATAGCACCGCGCCCTTGCCGAGCGCGTTGTGCAGTTCGTCAATGAAGCCCTCGGACATGCCCTGCCTCTTCTTCATGTGGAGTTTGGCCGAAGCTATACATGCGGGATTCCTGAGATGAAACCCGGTCCAGCCGCAATCGCGGCGTTTTCAGGAACTAGGAAAGTCGCGCTCTGAAGGCGGCGATCAGTGTGGTTGTCGCCGGGGGACCCTGTGCGGAGCCTTCTTGCCGCGCGACTTCGGCATCGGCGGGGTGACGGTAGGGCTGATGGTGGGGCTGTCCTGCCGCTCGGGCTCGATCGAAGTGATCTGGTTGCAGGTGTCGCACTTATAAACGTAGACGAGAGGACGCAGTCCGATCCGGGGCAGCTTTCCGATCTGGACCGTACCACCGCCGCAGATCTCGCAGCGCGGCGGCAGACCGGTTTCTGAAGGCTGGGCGGGCATATCGAACTATCGCTGAAGCAACAAACGACTCAATTCAGCAATGCTGGTTGCCGATTGCATCCTAATCGTGGACAGAAAGTCCGTAAGACTACGAGGTCGTGCCACTCATTCGCCGCGGGCGTCCGTGTTTTGCCACCAAATCGACCCCGGCCGGGCATCCAACCAACACACTGCAGGGTGCAAACTCGCAACGCTGGCGCGTCACTCCACGGAAAGTCCACCGGACCGAGTCCGGCCGGATTGCGCATTTGTGAGGCGTGCAAAATGTCTTCCACCAACGGTCGCGAGACATCGATACGGGCAGCGCTGGCGGCTGTAGAGGCCGCGACGTCCCGTCCATCGCCCGCCGACAGATTTAATATTGATCGGGAAGGGCCGGCAAAACGCGCCGTCAAACTCTTGGCGCTGCAGCAACGATTCCAGAAGTTGAACGAGTATTGCGACGAGGCGGCCGCTGAAATTCGCGCTTCACTCGGGCGGTCGCCGCGCTAGCGGGTGATTTGCGGCAGATCAAGGCAACACCGGCCCGATTGCTTTGAGGTGCGTTTATGCCGAGCGGCTCCTTGATCCGGATGGGGCGGCTCAGGTGACGACGAGGCCCGGACTCCCCAAGCAAATGACGTTTCGAAGGAAACGTCATTTGCCTTAGGGTACTCCGGGCCTCGCTGTCCTTGATCGAAGCAATGCATCACAAAGTGGGATGCTGCTTCGCCTCACTTCTTCTCGATCTTGGTGACCGCGTCCGTCTTGTCGATTTTCGTGATGGTCTTGGTCCCTGGCGTGTCGTTCACTGCGAAGGTGACCCTGTCGCCGGCGTGCAGGGCGTTCAGCCGCGCGCCATCCTGGATCTTGAATTCTTCGGCTGCAGCGCCGGTATTCGCGCCGGTGGTGCCTTCAGGCATATCCTTGATGGTGATGGTGCCGCTGATCCGGTCTATTCTCGTCACCATTCCCGTACGCGGTTGCTGGGCAAGAGCCGACGTCCCCGCGATGCTGAGGGCCGCGGCGGCAGCCATAATCATCCCTGCGATCTTCATGGAATACTCCCGGCTGTAGGGCGTCCACGATAAGCCGGGATTGCGGCAATAGTTCCGCGCCGGAGCGGGATAGCGACTTTTTCTCCCGTACGAATTAAGGCAACTCTGCAAGCGACACAGGATGAAGGCGCGGTTCTGTTAAATCAGAACGGATAAAGCCTTTAGGCCGCGCCGGCCTCGGGCTCGAGCTCGGTTTCCGTTACCGTGCGGTTGCGGCCGAGTCGCTTGGCTTGATAAAGCCCGCGGTCGCAGCGCTCGATCATGGCTTCCGCGGATTCGGCGAGGCGGAATTGTGACACGCCTATCGATACCGTAATGCTGCCGATCTCCTTGCCCGTCGCACGGCGTGTCAGCTTCGCTTCGGCAATGCGCCGGCGAACGCGTTCGGCAACGGCCGTGCAAGCCTGCAGATCGGCGCCCGGCAGCACCGCGATCAACTCTTCGCCGCCGTAGCGGGCGGCGAGATCGACTTCGCGAACGCCTTCCTGCAAGACCTTGGCGACCAGCCGAAGCACCTGATCGCCGACCTGGTGGCCATAATCGTCGTTGAACTTCTTGAAGTGATCGATGTCGATCAGGAAGACGCTGAGCGGCTCGTCCTTTTCCATCGCTGCGATCTGGGCGAGGCGAAGGAATTCATCCATCGAGTGGCGGTTGGCCAGCCCGGTCAGCGCATCGGTGTTGGAGCGTTGCTCGGCCGCTTTGAGCGAGTCGCGGATGCTATCCAGTTCCTCCGACGTGGCGGCGAAATTCGCCTCCAGCTTGGCGGCCCGGGCCGTCGCCTTTGACAATTCATCAACCAGTTTTGCAATGATCGTCCGGGGATCGCCGGTACCAGCGGCCTCGGAAGACACTTCACCGAGCGCCTCGATGTGGCTGCGGTTGTCGGTGACGGCAGTGTTGAGGAATTGCTGCGCGGTCTCGATCAGCCCGCCCAATTGATCGGGAAGGTCGCCAAACGGATCGGCACCGGCCTGCGCCACATAGGTAACATAGAGTTCGTGGTTGGTTGCCGCGTCGAATTTGCGCTTGCCCGCAATCAGAATGTCGATGGTCTTTCGCAGCGCCAGCGAACTGCCCAGGGAATATTCGAACCAGACGGCGAAATTGGTGGGGGTGGGAGGGACCGACTGCTGCGACATCAACCGCATGGCCCGGTCGGCTATCGTCGTGGCGTATTCGACGTCCATGTCGCCGATCGGCTGGCCTGCCATTTCTAATCCGGTGATGCGTTTGGTAAGTCAGTTCCTGGCATCCATTGTGCACAAAGGAACTAATCTCACCTTAAATTCGCTGCGAAACTCCGCTGCAAATACGTAATCAATATTGACCTATTTGCCGCGGAACCGGCAGAAATCGCCGCTAACTCCCACCGTAGCTCTGCACCAGGCTTCCTGCCACCAGCGACCAGCCGTCCACCAGCACGAAAAAGATCAACTTAAACGGCAGCGACACCACGACCGGCGGCAGCATCATCATACCCATCGACATCAGCACGGATGCGACTACGAGATCGATGATCAGGAAGGGGAGGAACAGCAGGAAGCCAATCTCAAAGGCGCGTTTCAGTTCGGAGATCATGAAGGCCGGGACCAGAATCCGCAGCGACAGGTCTTCCGGCGTCGCCGGCGGCGGCTCGCCCGAGAGGTCCACGAACAGCTTCAGATCCTTTTCGCGGACATTCTTCTGCATGAAGCCGCGCAGCGGCACAGAGGCCTTTTGCAGCGCTTCCTCGACGCCGAGTTCGTTGGCGACCAGCGGCTTGATACCGTCGTCATAGGACCTCTGCAGGACGGGGCCCATCACGAAAGCGGTCAGGAACATTGCAAGCGCAATGATCACGGAGTTGGGCGGGGCGGTCGCGGTGCCCAGCGCCGTGCGCAGCAGCGACAGCACGACGACGATCCGTGTGAACGACGTCATCATGATCAGGATCGAGGGCGCGATCGACAGCACCGTCAACAGCGCGATCAACTGGATCGCGCGCTCGGTCACCCCGCCGCCGCCCTGGCCGAGATTGATGCTGATATCCTGCGCCAGCGCCGGATCGGCGAGCGATCCGGCGACGGTCAGGATTAGGAAAAATAAAACTCTACGCGGAGAAGTCGCCGGCCTCACGAAGGGTTCTTCGGACGGCCCAGCAATGACGCCATCTCGTCTTCGAGGTTCTCGAAGCCGCTCTTCTGCGGAGCGGGTGTGGGAGGAGCGGGGGGGTCGCTGCGGGAGGTACGGGCAGGCGGCGTTTCCGGCGCTACCGGCGGCGCCACCGGTTCGGCCGGCCGGCGCAGGGCGGCTTCCAGCCGCTGCGCCATCTCGGCGAGATTCTGGTCGGCGCTCGACGGCGCGGGGGGTGGAGGGGGCGGAGGCGGCGGCGCGGCGCGTTCGGGCGCTCGAACCGGCGCCTCGCGAACTGCAGGTACCTCGCGGACAGGCGGCGCCTCACGGCCTGTCGGTGCCTCGCGGACTGACGCTGCCTCACGGACCGTCGGTGCCTCGCGAGCTGGCGGCGCCTCACGGACCACCGGCGGTGCCTTGGGCAACTCACGCTGCGGCAACTCGCGCTGCGGCCGCGGCATTAGCGGTTCGTTGCGGGTCAGGCGCGGCGGAGCCGCTTCGGGACGACCGGTGATCGATTCCGGCGCAAAGCCCGTCAATGGATCGCTACGACGCTCCGGCGGCGGCGCGGGCCGGCGGAGATCGTCTGCGAAGGAGGGACGTGCGGGTCGCGGCGGCGGCTCCGGCATTTGCGGTTCGGCGTGGTGATCGAAGCCGTCGGTCGGTCGCAAATCGGCTCTCGCCGCTTCCTCGCTCCAGGCGGCATCGGGCAGCGGCGCGATCCGCGGCGGCTGCTCGCCGACCGCCGGGCGTGGCGCCATCTGATCGCGATTGGGCATTGCGCGCACGATGTTGGGTTCGACCACGATGTCGCTCGGACCGCCGATCATCAGGAGATGCTCGACATTGTCGCGCCGTACCAGCACGAGGCGCCGTCGGCCGTCCACGGCGGCGGCGTCGATCACGGCAAGCCGCGGCATCCGCCCGCGCTGGGTGTTGGCGCCGAGGCGGTTGTTGGCGAAGCGGCGGACCAGCCATGCGGCCACGCCGATCAGCGCCAGAACGGCGATGAATGCGAAGAGGAATGTCAGTGTCTGCATTCTTTAGTCCCCGGCCACGGGCCGTTCTCTTGCTGCTGGCTTCGACGAGTGCGGTCTTAGGTCTTCCGGTCCGAGCATGTTCCCTTTGGGAAAGCGGTTCCCGTTTGCGGGATCATGCCCTGAACGATCCGCAACCGGCGAATCATGCCCGAGATCGGCCTTATTTCTTAATCCCCACGGCGAACGCCGCCATCCGGGTTAATTAATAGACCAAGAATCGTTTGACCCAAAACGACTTCTGAGCGCCCCACGCCGGGTTGGTTGCTGCTGGTTAACGCAGTTTTCGTGGCGAAAATGCGCTCATTTCGTCGCTGTCAGCGGGCATTGGCCGACGTCCACGGCCGCCAGGCGCGATTTTAACCAGCCGTTAACCATACACCGGGCAAATTCTGCCTACCTCGCGGCGTCTGCCAGAGGTTAACGGGGAACGGCTCGATGGCCATCAACGATCTTCGGATCCTGTCGGCGCTGCGCACCAAGATGCAATGGCACCAGGAACGCCAACGGGTGCTCGCCGAAAACGTATCCAACGCCAACACCCCGAATTTCAGGCCGAGCGACCTGGTTGAGCCGAAATTCGACAACAAGGGCACCAATGTCGGCGGCGCGATGGGCTCGCTCGCCATGCTGCGCACCAGTGCCACCCATATCGGCGTCTCCGGCGGCCGCCAGAGCTTCAGGGGGGATGGCGGCAGGAGCGGCTTCTTGACCAAGCCTGCCGGCAACTCGGTCAATCTGGAAGACCAGATGATGAAGGTCTCGGCCAACCAGATGGATTACGCGGCCGCCACTTCGCTCTACAGCCGCAGCCTCGGCCTGCTCAAAACCGCCATCGGAAAGCGCTGACGCGGCGCGATTAGGAGAACCGGATCATGGCAGATGATGGAAGCGATTTCGCCCGCTCGATGAGCATCGCGACCTCCGGCCTGCGCGCACAGGCGGGGCGGATGCGGGTGATCTCGGAAAACATCGCCAATGCGGACTCCACCGCGCCATCGGCGGGCGGCGATCCCTATCGCCGCAAGGTTCCGACATTTTCCTCGGCGCTCGACCGCACGCTGGACGCCCGCGTGGTGACGCTCGGCAAGGTCAGGGCTGACCAGTCGGCGTTTCGCGTCAAGCACGAGCCGAGCAATCCGGCGGCGGATGCTGCGGGCAACGTCAAATATCCGAACGTCAATCCGCTGGTCGAAATGACCGACATGCGCGAGGCGCAGCGGTCCTATGAAGCCAACCTCAACATCATCAGCGCCACACGCCGCATGATTCAACGCACCCTCGATATCCTCAAGGCTTGAACAGGAACCATAGAAAATGGCTTCACCGACCGTTGCAGCAAACGCCTACGCCGCGCTTTCGCGCATCATGGAATCCGGCGGTGCCGAGAAGGGCGGCCAATCCACCGGCGGCCCGTCCTTCAGCGCGCTGCTCAAGGACGCGGTGGGAAGCGTGCTGGATGCCGGCAAGAAATCCGACGCCCAGACCATGGCGATGACCGCGGGCAAAGCCAATGTCATGGACGTGGTGACGGCGGTCGCCGAAACCGACGTCGCGGTCTCGACGCTGGTGTCAGTGCGCGACCGGGTCATCCAGTCCTACGAAGACATCATGAAGATGCCGATCTGACGTCCCCTGGGACGTCATCCCGGGGCGATAGTTTCGTCATTGTGAGCGTAGCGAAGCAATCCATCGAGCCACAGAAAGATGGATTGCTTCGTCGCTTCGCTCCTCGCAATGACGGTCGAAAGTTCGAACAAGGAAGCTTGCTATGACCGGTGCCGAAACCCTCGACGTGGCGCGCGATGCGATCTGGACCATCGTGGTGGTGTCGTCGCCCTTGATGGTGATTGGCCTGGTGGTCGGCGTCGTGGTGTCGCTGTTCCAGGCGCTGACGCAGATTCAGGAACAGACGCTGATCTTCGTGCCGAAGATCCTCGCAATCTTTGTCACGCTGCTGCTTGCCCTGCCGTTCATGGCCGATTCGCTGCACGGTCACATGATGCGGATATCGTCGCGAATCATAGGCGGTTGATGCATTGTGGATAAATGCGTGTCGACATATCGCTGCTGCCGGCCCTTGCCGCCACCTTCATGCTGGTGTTCGCCCGCGTGGGGGCCATGGTGATGCTGTTGCCGGGATTTGGCGAGAGCAATATCCCGGTGCGCATCAAGCTCGCGATCGCGTTGCTGTTGACACTGATCATCCTGCCGCTGCACCGCACCGCTTACCAGGTCGACCTGACCTCGATGACGGCGATCGGGGTGCTGCTGGTGCACGAGATCGCCATCGGCATCGTGCTCGGCGCCACGGCGCGCGTGACGCTGGCGGCGCTTGCGGTGGCAGGCTCGGTAATCGCCCAGCAGCTCGGCCTCGGCTTCGTCACCGCCGTCGATCCGACGCAAGGGCAGCAGGGCGTGCTGATCGGCAACTTCCTCTCCATTCTCGGCATGACGCTGCTGTTTGCCACCGACACCCATCACCTTGTCATCGCGGCGCTGAACGAGAGTTACCGGATCTTCTCGCCGGGCGAGCTGATGCCGAGCGGTGACGTGGCGGCGCTTGCCACGCGCGCCTTCGCGACCGCGTTCAAGATCGGCATACAGCTCTCCGCGCCGTTTCTGGTGTTCGGCCTCGTCTTCAATATCGGCCTCGGCGTGCTGGCGCGGCTGATGCCGGCGATGCAGGTCTATTTCGTCGGCGTGCCGCTGTCGATCATGGTGGGCTTTCTGATCTTCGCCCTCGTCCTCACCGGAATGATGGCGACTTATCTCAACTACTTCATCGGCGTGATGCACGAATTGACGCCGCTGAAATAGAGCATGATCCGGAAAAGTGGGTGCCGGTTTTCCCTCGCGACAAACGCGGAACGCGTTTGCGCGGAGATCATGCTCAAACAAAATGCTAGGATGCCACGATGGCCGACGATACCGACGACAAAACAGAAGACCCTACGCAAAAACGTCTCGACGATGCGCTTGCCAAGGGCGACGTTGCCAAGAGCCAGGAGGTCAACACCTGGTTCATCATCGCGGGCGGCACACTGATATTGTCGACGTTCGCGGGATCGATCGGCGGCGGCATTCTGATGCCGCTGCGTAACCTGATCGCCAATGCAGGCCAGCTTCGCGCCGACGGCGCGGCGCTGCTCGCGCTCGGCAACACGCTGGGTTACGCCGTGCTCGGCGCGATTGGCGTGCCGCTGCTGATGCTGGCCCTTGCCGCGATCGCCGGCAACATGATCCAGCACCGGCTGGTGTGGTCGTCGGAATCGCTCAAACCGAAGTTCAGTAAAGTATCGCCCGGCGCGGGGCTGAAACGCATCTTCGGCAAACAGGCGGTGGCGAACTTCGCCAAAGGGCTGTTCAAACTGATCGCGCTCGGCTCCGTCATGATGGCGGTGCTGTGGCCCGAGCGTCATCGGCTGGAATCGTTCCTGATGTTCGATCCTTCGGCGATCCTCGACGTTACCACCAACCTGACGCTGCAGTTGATGGGTGCGGTGGTGGCGATGCTGGCGGCCGTCGCGATCGCCGATTACTTCTTCCAGTACCGGCAATGGTACACGCGGCAGAAGATGTCGCTGCAGGAGATCAAGGACGAGTTCAAGCAGTCCGAAGGCGACCCCCACATCAAGGGCCGTATCAGGCAGTTGCGCGTGCAGCGGATGAAGAAGCGCATGATGGCCGCCGTTCCCAATGCCAGCGTGATCATCACCAACCCGACTCACTATTCGGTGGCGCTGTCCTACGATCGCGGCATGTCGGCGCCGGTTTGCGTCGCCAAGGGCGTCGATAACATCGCGTTCAAGATCCGGGAGATCGCCAAGAAGCACGACATACCGATCGTGGAGAATGTGCCGTTGGCGCGCGCGCTTTACGCCACCGTCGATATCGACGAGGAGATTCCGGTCGAGCACTATCACGCGGTGGCCGAGATCATCGGCTATGTCATGCGCCTCAAGAACGGGTTTGCTAACCGAGGAATGTGAGGGGAACCGCTGGAAAAACGCCTTGAAATGCCTTCAACCTGTCAAATAACCGCCTGATGGACTTGCGCTTGCGGGTCCGATTCAGGCACTCAGGAGCGGCGCGCGACCCCGCGCGTCACCTCCTTGCCGACGGGCAGTGCCTCTTCAGATGACCGCCGAAACCGACAGCCGTCCGCCCACCGAGCCCTTCGCGGCCCATGAGCCGGCACGGCGGGGCGGTAGCATCGTGCTGGTGTTGCTGGTGGCCGCCGGCATCGTCGCGGTGGCGGTGGCCCTGATGACCATCGGCCGTGCCCAGGCTCAGCCTTATATTCTCGGCGTGCTGGCACTTTTGGCCATGGTCGGCCTGTTCAATCTGTTCGCCTTTGCCGCCGGTATCATCCGCTTCACCGACCGCGGCGCCGACGATCCGGTAATGGGCCGCATCGCTGATCACGCCTATGACGGGCTGGCGGTGACCGACCCCAAAGGCCATGTGGTCTATTCCAACGCCGCCTATCTCGCGCTGACCGGAGCTGCCACCGCGCAGGACGTGCGGCCGGTCGAGCGCGTCTTCATCGGCAATCCCGACGTCTCCGAAGCCGTGTTCCGCCTGCTCAAGGCCGCCCGTGAAGGCAAGCGGCAGCAGGAGGAGGTCCGCATCGCCGGCTCTGACGGCGCGCAGGGCCGCTGGCTTCGGATGCGGGTTCGTCCGCTCGGCCAGAGCAAGCGCGAAGCAAAATACGCGGTGTGGTCGATCGCCGACATCACGCGGGACCGCGAGCGTCAGGAAGATGTGTTCCGGGAACTGCAGCACGCGATCGAATATCTCGATCATGCGCCATGCGGCTTCTTCTCGGTCGATCCGGCTGGCGACGTCATCTATGTCAACGCCACGCTGGCGAACTGGCTCGATTACGATCTCGCCGAGATTGGATCCGGCGGGTTGAAGCTTAACGATATCGTCTCCGGCGATGGCGCCTCGCTCCTGACCTCGATCGTGGCGGTACCCGGCGAGGTCAAAACCGAAGTGTTCGACATCGACCTGCGCATGCGCGGCGGCAAGACAATGCCGGTGCGGCTCTACCACAAGCTCGCCTTCGGCGCCGACGGCTCGCCGGGTTCGTCGCGCACGCTCGTGATCAGCCGCACGCGCGACGAGCATTCCGACCCCGAACGTGCCGCCGAAGTCCGCTTCATGCGGTTCTTCGACCATACGCCGATGGCGATTGCGACGGTGGACCGCGGCGGCACGGTGGTGCGCGCCAACGCCCGCTTTGCCAAGCTCGCGCAAAGCCTGAGCTCGGACGGCGCGGCCAACAAGTCGATCTTCCGCACGGTAAATGCGCGCGACCGCAGCCTTCTGATCTCGGCGATCAACCAGGCGGCCGAAGGGCAGGGCGACATCGCGCCGGTGGAAGTCATGCTCGACGGCGCCAAGGAGCGCTGGGGGCAGTTCTTCGTTACCGCCGTCGAGGAGGACGAGCGCGACACCGAAGCGGCCATCGTCTATCTGCTCGAGACCACCGAGCGGCGCACGCTGGAAAACCAGATCAATCAGTCGCAGAAGATGGACATGGTCGGCCAGCTCGCCGGCGGCATCGCGCACGACTTCAACAACGTGCTGTCAGCCATCATGATGGCGAACGATTTCCTCTTGAACGCGCATAAGCCGACCGATCCGTCGTTCCAGGACATCATGCAGATCAAGCAGAACGCGACCCGCGCGGCGACGCTGGTGCGGCAGCTGCTCGCGTTCTCGCGCCGCCAGACGTTGCGGCCGCAGGTGCTCGACCTCGGTGATGCGCTTTCCGACCTCACCATGCTGCTGCGCCGCCTGATCGGCGAGAAGGTCAAGCTCGACCTCGTGCACGGCCGCGATCTCTGGCCGGTCAAGGTCGACGTCTCGCAGTTCGAACAGGTGGTCGTCAATCTTGCGGTCAATGCGCGCGATGCGATGCCCGATGGCGGCAAACTGACGGTGAGGACCGCCAACGTGACGGTGGACGAAGCCGCGCAGCTTTCGCACAAGGGCATGCCGGCCGCTGATTACGTGCGGATCGACATTTCCGATACCGGCACCGGTATCCCGGCCGACATCGTCGACAAGATCTTCGAGCCGTTCTTCTCGACCAAGGAGGTCGGCAAGGGCACCGGGCTCGGTCTCTCCACGGTGTACGGCATCGTCAAGCAGACCGGTGGCTTCGTCTATGTCGACTCCACGCCCGGCGAAGGTACCACGTTCCGCATCTTCCTGCCGCGTCATCGGCCCGAGCTGGAAGCGCAGCCGGAGGCGCCCGCCGCCAATGGCGCGGCCAGGGAAGGGGCGGCCGGGCTGCCGAAGCCGCGGCCCGACCTGACCGGGCAGGGCACTATCCTGCTGGTGGAAGACGAGGACGGCTTGCGGTCGTTGAATGCGCGCGGTCTGCGTTCGCGCGGCTATAGTGTGATCGAGGCCTCCAACGGCATCGAGGCGATGGAGGCGCTGGACGAAAAGGACGGTGCGGTGGACCTCGTCGTTTCCGACGTGGTGATGCCGGAAATGGACGGTCCGACGCTGCTGCGCGAAATGCGCAAGCGCAATCCGAATTTGAAGATCATCTTCGTCTCAGGTTACGCTGAAGAGGCTTTCGACAAGAGCTTGCCGGAGAACGAACAATTCGCCTTCCTGCCGAAGCCGTTTGCGCTCTCCGCGCTGGTCGAGAAGGTCAAGCAGACGATGACGGCCTCATAAAATCCGCGCCGAAAGCCTGCTGCATATGGTGAATGCCGAGTTTACGGCCAAATCGTCACATCCCCGCGACTGAGGGCCGCAGCCGCCGTTCCCGATATTTGCTTCACTTTTGGCTGGCTCTGCCCATCTTAGGGGCACTTCCCCATGGAGGGGAATGAGGAAAAAGACATGAATTTCACGCAGACTGCGCGCGGAATTGTACGGGCGATGGCCATCGTCCTGTCGGTGGCGGTTCCATTGGCGATCACAATCGAAGCGGCTGACGCCCGCGTTGGCGGCGGCGGCAGCTCCGGTTCGCGGGGATCGCGGACCTATTCGGCGCCCCCGAGCACGACCACCGCTCCGGGCACGGCGCAACCCATGAACCGCACCTTTACGCAGCCAGGCACCCCTGCAGCGGGCGCGCCGGCCACGGCTAACAAGGGTGGCTTCTTCAACCGGCCCGGCATGGGCATGCTCGGCGGCCTTGCCGCCGGCTTCCTCGGCGCCGGCCTGCTCGGCATGCTGTTCGGTGGCGGATTGTTCTCCGGCCTCGGCGGCCTGTCCTCGATCATCGGCCTGCTGCTGCAGATCGCGCTGATCGTGATCGTGGTGCGTCTGGCCATGTTGTGGTGGCAGCGCCGCAATGCGCCGGCCTCCGCCTATGCCAACGCGCCTGCCGCCAGTGGGCCTGCTGAAGGCCCCGGTGCCCAGACCAGCTTCCGCTCCGGACTGGGTGGCTTTGGGCTGGGTTCGAGCCAGCCGGCGCTGGAAATCCAGCCGGCCGACTATGAAGCGTTCGAGCGGCTGCTTGGCGAGGTTCAGGCCGCCTGGTCGAACGAGGATGTCGCCAAACTGCATACGCTGGCGACGCCGGAGATGGTGTCCTACTTCTCCAAGGATCTCGAGGAGAACAAGGCCCGCAACGACGTCAACAAGGTGTCCGACGTCAAGCTCTTGCAGGGTGACCTCGCGGAAGCCTGGCGCGAAGGCGAAACCGACTACGCTAGCGTGGCGATGCGGTTCTCGCTGGTCGACAAGACCCTTGAGCGCACCACCGGCCGTTTGGTCGCGGGCAGCGAAACCCCGATCGAGGCCACCGAAGTCTGGACCTTCGCCCGCCGCCGCGGCGGCGACTGGGAACTCTCGGCGATCCAGCAGACGAACTGATCGCCTGCATCAACACGAAGAAGGCGCTGCGGTTTGTTCCGCAGCGCCTTTTTCTTTGCGGGAATGCATGCTCCATTTCGGGCTTCCCCTGCCGGAATAATGATTGCGGCCGCGTGTTGATGAGACACGGCCCACAACAGGGAGGTCTTCAATGAACAGCTTCGCCCGGATCATCTCGCCGGCGTGCTTCGCCCTCGCCGCCATGTCGATTCTCGCAAGCGAGCCTGCGCATGCGCAATCCGCCAATACCAGCTTCTTCGTGACCAGCAACGGCATCGGCAATGGCGGCAATCTCGGCGGTCTTGCCGGCGCCGACAATCATTGCCAGACGCTGGCGCAGGCCGCCGGTGCCGGAGGCAAAACCTGGCGCGCCTATCTCTCAACGCAAGGCGCCGACGGGGCGCCCGCGGTGAACGCCCGCGACCGTATCGGCAAGGGGCCGTGGCAGAACGCCAAGGGTGCCGTGGTTGCCAAGGATGTCGCCGAACTACACGGCGCCAACGGCCTCACCAAGCAGACCGCCTTGAGCGAGAAGGGCGAGGTCATCAATGGCCGCGGCGATACGCCCAATCGCCACGACGTGCTGACGGGATCGCAGCCGGACGGCACTGCGTTTACCGCCGGCGAAGATCGCACCTGCAGGAACTGGACGAGTTCGACGCAAGGCGCCGCAATGGTCGGACATTCCGATCGCGTGGGACTGCGCGACGACGACGCCTCGAAATCCTGGAATTCGTCGCATCCCTCGCGCGGGTCCGACGGCGGCTGTTCGCAGGCCGACCTGAAGAGCACCGGCGGCGACGGGCTGTTCTATTGCTTCGCGGCGAATTGACGGGCGGCGGTTTGCGCTCGCGCGGCGAGTGACACAAGCAGGATCGACCAATCGAGTCCTTCGCACGAAGGTTACGTCCAATGACAGTTCCGCAACATCGGTGCCCTCTCGATGTCGCGGAACTTGTTCAGGCTATTTTCTTGCTCGTGCAATCCGGCTGTCGATCGCGGAACTGCTGAGTGTTTGGCGAGTTGCCAATCGGCATTCGGAGGCCCTGCAATGAAACGGGTCCTTGTCGCGTTGGCTTTTACCGTCTTGGCAACGCCGCTGGCGCTGGCCGGCAACACATCGTCGAACTCCAGCTCTAACTCGTCGAATGGCGTGCACACCCGCGTCGATACAATCACTACCGACGACGGCCGCGGACGGACATTTTATCAGCGGCGCAGCGTCCGCATCGACGCTGATCGCGGACGACCGACATACAAGCGCTACGGCGTTCGCGAAGGCTACGGCCCTATGCGCCGCTGGCACCGTGACGATGATGATGATTGAAGCCATTTGCGGCCGATCCGGTACCTGACGAGGAGGGCGTAGCTCGGGTCGACAAATTTCCCGGGCGCTCGGCGCTGAAGCCCGTCAATTCTAGAGTTTGTCGATCAAAGCCGCCCTAGAGGCGGCTTTTTCTATTTGCGCGGCTTTCGGAAGCTTTCCGGTCCAGTCCAGTTCCGCAGTGTCTGGCGTGACGAACGAATGGCGGCATGATTTGTTTGGCCTGTCAGTCCGGATCCAGGAGGCGCCTTCGATGCATTACGAGCTTTATTACTGGCCGACCATTCAGGGCCGCGGCGAGTATGTGCGTCTCGCGCTGGAAGAGGCGGGCGCCCGTTATACCGACGTGGCGCGCCACGGCAACGGCATGGCGGCGATGACGCGCATGATGGAAGTCGGGAAGGGAACGCCGCCCTTCGCGCCGCCGTTCCTGAAAGCCGGGAAGCTCGTGATCGGGCAGACGGCCAACATCCTGCTCTATCTCGGATCACGGCATGGGCTGGCGCCGAAGGCGGAAGCCGGCAGATTATGGGTGCACCAACTACAGCTCACGATTGCGGATCTGGTGCTGGAAGTTCACGACACCCATCATCCGCTCGGTCCCTCGCTCTACTACGAGGAGCAGAAGGTCCCGGCGAAGAAACGCACCGATGAATTCTGGAGCGCGCGCGTGCCGAAATATCTCGGCTATTTCGAAGATCTGCTGCAGGCCAATGGCGGGACATATATCACCGGCCGCCGCCTGACCTATGTCGACCTGTCGCTGTTTCAGATCGTCGAAGGCCTGCGCTATGCATTTCCAAAACGGATGAAGGCCTTCGAGAGCGAAATTCCTTGTCTCGTCGAACTGCGCGACCGCGTCGCGGTCCGGCCGAACATCAAGGCGTATCTGGCGAGCGATCGAAGGATTGCATTCAACGAGGACGGTATTTTCCGGAGATACAAGGTGCTGGATACTTGATGCTGTCATTCCGGGATGGTGCGCTAGCACCAGACCTCAGGCGCGCAATTGCGCACCGTAGTTTGATGCGACGCATAGCCCCGGAATGACCGCACCGCCGTCACATGTTCCTCCCATCCACCGGCGTCATCTTCAACTTCGACAGTTCGATGCCGTCGAAGCAGCTCACATTGACCGCCACCACGTCGGTGCCGTCGGGCTTCTTGCCGCGTGCGAAGACGTCGACGCCGCAATCGACGCAGAGCTGGTGGTGGATCGCGTGCTTGTTGAAGAGGTACTCTTTCAGATTTTCCTCGCCGGCGCGGAGATGAAAACTCTTCGGGTCGAGGAAGGTGAAATGCAGCCCCTTCTTGGTGCAGATCGAGCAGTTGCAAGCGGTCACCATCGCCAGATCGGTGGTGCATTCGAAGCGTACCTGCCCGCAATGGCATCCGCCGGTATAGGTTTTGCTGTCGGGCATCTCTCCGTCATCCTTCTCACCAAATTCCAGGCACCAGACGATAGCGCACGCGGGCGGCGTAGTCAGCATAGCCCGGGAGCCCTTCGACCAATGCGCGTTCCTCGATGCGGGCGCGAATGGCGAACAGTACGGCGAATACCGGTGCGAACGCCACACCCCACCACGATCCGAGGAGCAACGGTATTCCGATGAAGTACAGCATGACGGCGCTGTACATGGGATGGCGGATGAAGGCGTAGGGCCCGCTCGAGATCACGCGTTGGTGGCGCGCGGCCTGCACTTTCACGACCGGAGCGGCGAACGAGTTTTCGCGGAACACCCACATGATGAACGCGATCGAGAGTAAAAACATCGCAAGGCCGAGCGCCTGCAGCAGCAGCGGAACATCGGAGGCATCGGCCCGCCGGTCGAGGCCGATCGCGACGAGCCACATCAGCAGCGCCGCGACAAATACCAGCATGAATATCTTGTCGGCGGTGGGCTGGTCGGCCTGAAATTTCGGCCGCATGCGCTCGGCGAGCAGCGCGGGATCGGTCTTGGCAAGCCACAATCCGCAGGCAGGCCCGAGGATCGCACTGACGATCAACATCACCCACGCCCCCGGCCAGTCCAGCGAACCGGCCGCGGCGAACAATAGCGCGCCCATGCCGACGACGACGATGGTGTTCTGCAGCAGAAGTTTTGCGATCATGCGCGGGCTCCATTGGCCCCACGCGCAACAGGATCGCGCATTTTTTCGGCAAACTTGCGGCGCTGGGTTGCCGCGGGCAGGCCGCCTGCCGTCAAGCCAGTTGGTCGATTCGCGTTCCCTGACCCGGCGGTAGGGGAGCGACCAGTGTCGGCCGCGGCGTGCGGGTGCCGTCGGCGGCAGCGCCGTTCTGCACGTCGGGGGTCTTGTCGGGAGCCTTGAACACGGGGACTTCGGGCGCTTTGACCACCACCGTTGCGGGGACAGCAGAGACATTCATCGGAAGCATCCTATTGGTTGCCTCCCACACTGGCCGGGTTGAAACGAACGGTTGGTGAATCCGGCCCGGCAATCCCGCGCCAATGCCGTCAATCCCGTTCAATGGTGAACAGACGCCTCGCGGAATCGTTAGAATGCGACGGATCGGGAGTGGCTTGGGCCTATTCGTCCTTGCCGCGGGTCACCACGATCGAGGCTTCGGTCTTGGTGCGCGTGCATTCCATGTTGAGCCGGCGGAAGCGCATGGAAACCTTGTCGCCGCGCAGGATGCCCATGCGCTTGATGCAGCGCGAGGAGCCGGTCGCAACGTCGGGCTTCGGAATCGTGAAAATGATGGCGCCGGCCGAGGCGACCAGTTCGAAGAATTGTGGCTTCGGCTTGCGGTCCGTCTTGGCATAGAGCTCGTTGGAGTAATTGCGGCCGCGGCAGCCGAGCGACAGCTCTTTCGCCGCCGGATGCGTCAGATAGATCATGTTGCCGGTATTGACGCTGATCTTGAGGCCGTCGATCTGGTTCTTCAATTCCTTGGCGATATCGTCGCAGCGGTCGGCGTGTGCCGGCGATGCAGCGGCCGTGGCGACCAGCGCCAGCGTGGCGGCAAGCAAGGTCGATCGGCGAAATTGTGGTCCCAAAGCCATTATGAATGCCCCCATGCACCATTGAAGCCCGGATTTCCTGCAAGGAGCGCGGGCGGAAGTCAATCCGATCTTGCGAGTGTCAGAACCCGTAGAGGAAAATGCCGATGCCGAAGGCGATCACCGAGGCCACGCCGTACAGCGTTGGAATGCTGACCAGCATAGTGGCCAGTCCCAGCCGCTCGCCGCGTGCGGCAAGCGTGATAGCGCAGGCGGCCATCAGCGGAAACGCGATGATCCGGACCGGCGTCTCGAAGGCGGAGACGCCACGGAAATCCAAGCCGTGCCGCACCACCGAGGGCATGAAATTCAGCCAGGTCATGAGCACGAGCGCGCCAAGCGCGAGGATGGCGTAACGCAGCCTTCCGATGGTTGCAAACCCCAGCGCCGCCAACGCCAGCACCGGATGGCTTGCAATATACGTCTTGATGATCGCACCGCCGACGCCATGGCCAGGAACTTGCGACATGTCGCCGAACAGGACCGGCGCGTGCGAGAGCCCGTCGAAAGCTTCGATCGCGGCAATGATGATCAGAAACAGATACAGCCCAAGCAGCCGCGGGGGACGGATCGGAACGGAAGCTGCGTCGGGCACTGTGGTGGCGGAGTTCATTACCATCGCAATCGGTTGGGGAGTATCGAAAGTCTCGGGTTTGTCTGGAGATGGCTGGGAACGGTTCAATCGCCGATTGGCGGCCGAAAATTGCCCGACTTCGGCCTTGTGTGCCGGGCCAGCAAAACCTTCCTTTTGCTCGAAAAATGCTTAGAACGGGTCTACCGCCGCGGCGCCGTTCTGGCTGCCACCGGCTCCAACCCGAGATATCGACATGAACGCCCCGACCGCATTTCCCGACCAGAAACCCGTTCCGCCCTACAAGCATACGCCGCTGTTTCCGTTGGGGCCGGACACCACGCCCTATAAGAAGATCACGACCGAGGGCGTGCGGGTCGAGAAGGTGCTTGGCAAGGACATGCTGGTGGTGTCGCGCGAGGCGTTGCGGGCGCTGTCGGAGGCTGCCTTCGGCGATATCAACCACTACCTGCGGCCCGGCCACCTGAAGCAGCTCCGCTCGATCCTGGAAGACAAGGAGGCCAGCGACAACGACAAGTTCGTCGCCTTCGATTTCCTGAAGAACGCCAACATCGCCGCCGGCGGCGTGCTGCCGATGTGCCAGGATACCGGCACCGCGATCATCATGGGCAAGAAGGGCTGCAACGTCATCACCGATGGCGACGACGAGGCGGCGTTGTCGGAAGGTGCGCGTGACGCTTACTTGCGCCGTAACCTGCGCTATTCGCAGGTTGCACCCTTGTCGATGTATGAGGAAAAGAACACCGCCAACAACATGCCGGCGCAGTGCGAGATCTACGCCGAGGGTGGGTCTTCAGAAGTAAATTCGGCCTACAAGTTCATGTTCATGGCCAAGGGCGGCGGTTCCGCCAACAAGAGCTTTCTGTTTCAGGCGACGCCTTCCGTTCTGACCAAGGATCGTTTGCTGGCGTTTCTGAAGGAGAAGGTGCTCACGCTCGGCACTGCGGCGTGTCCGCCGTATCACCTCGCCATCGTCATCGGCGGCACCTCTGCCGAGCTTTGCATGAAGACAGTAAAGCTCGCGTCCGCGCGCTATCTCGATGCGCTGCCTACCCACGGCTCGGCCGACGGCAACGCGTTCCGCGATCTGGAGATGGAGCAGGAAATTCTGAAGATGACGCAGTCACTCGGCGTCGGCGCGCAGTTCGGCGGCAAGTATTTCTGCCACGACGTGCGCGTGATCCGGATGCCGCGCCACGGCGCCTCGCTCCCGATCGGGCTCGGCGTCTCCTGTTCGGCGGACCGCCAGGTGCTCGGCAAGATTACGAAAGACGGCGTCTATCTCGAAGAGCTCGAGCACAACCCGGCGCAGTATCTGCCCGCGGTCGAGCAGTCGCTCGGCGGCGAGGTCGTCAAGATCGACCTCAACCAGCCGATGAAGGAGATTTTGGCGACGCTGTCGAAATATCCGATCAAGACGCGGGTCTCGATGACCGGCACCATGATCGTCGCGCGCGATTCCGCGCACGCCAAATTGCGTGAGCGGCTGGAGAAGGGTGAGCCGCTGCCGGATTACTTCAAGAACCATCCGGTGTATTACGCCGGTCCCGCCAAGACCCCCGACGGTTACGCGTCCGGCGCGTTCGGCCCGACCACGGCGGGGCGGATGGACTCCTTCGTCGATCAGTTCCAGGCGGCGGGCGGCTCGATGGTGATGGTCGCCAAGGGCAACCGTGCGGTCGCGGTCCGCGAGGCCTGCAAGAAGCACGGCGGCTTCTATCTCGGTTCGATCGGCGGAGCCGCGGCAAATCTCGCCGAGCACTGCATCAAGAAGGTCGAGGTGGTGGAATATCCCGAACTCGGCATGGAAGCGATCTGGCGCATCGAGGTGGTGGATTTCCCGGCCTTCATCATCATCGACGACAAGGGCAACGACTTCTTCAGGGAATTGAACCTGGGGTGAGGGCGCTCGGCCTCGACGGTTTCAGCAAGGGCTGGGTCGCCGTGCTCCTTGACGGCGACCTTCGTGAGATCAGGTTCTGCCGCGACATTGCCGGTGCGCTGTCCATCGGCTTTGATCGCGCCGCGATCGACATCCCCATTGGTATGACCGATGACGGCGAGCGGACCTGCGACCTCCTTGCCCGCGAGAGGTTACGGCCGCATTCATCGCGCGTGTTCACCGGGGCGCGGCGCTGGCTATGGACTGAATTCTCCGATCCCGACCAAGCCAATCGAGATGCATTCCAGCGCGGCCAGAAGCGGGTGTCGCGCCAGCTCTGGCACCTCGGGCCGAAGATCATGGAGTCGGATGCGTTCGTGCGGGCTAATCGTTCGCACGACATTCGCGAGGCTCACCCGGAACTGGTCTTCTTGCGCCTGAACGATTGCAAGCCGTTGCCGTCGAAGAAGTCGGAAGCTGGAATCCGCCTTCGTCGTCTGCTGCTGAAGCGGGGAGGGATCAGGGCTATCGACAGGTGGCTGACTGACGAACGCTTCGGTACCGGTGCAAAATGCGACGACGTGCTTGACGCCTGTGCTGTTGCGATTGCTGCACGCGACGCCGCCGGCTGCTTTCCGGAGGGCATAGCGCCACGTGACGCTTACGGTCTGCCGATGCAGATCTGGTCGTGACCCAACCTTAGCTGCAATTCGTCACCTCGGTTCGGGCGCCGGCGTTTGCGCGATCGCCGGCCTCGTCGGCGAGGCGAGGGCGGCGATCGAAAGCAGAACGATCCTATACATGGATGACAAAGCGAGGAGGCGCTGTGGCCTCCTCATCCGTCAGGCCCGCGACCCCGTGAACGGAAAGCTGCCCATCGGGCCGATGCCCATTTCGCCGGACATCGTGTCGCCGGAAACCTTGCCAGTGAAGGCAAGCGTGAGCGGCATCGGATTGGTGATGGAGATCTTCCAGGCGACGTCGTCGCCATTGACGGTGCCGTCAAAGATTTCGCCGGAATTGCCGTCCGCTCCTTGCGTGCCCGTCAGCGCGCCGCCCGCGCTTTGCAGCGACAGCGTTGCCTTGCGCTCGCCCATCGGCGTGCTCATGGTGATATTCCAGTTTCCGTCCACGGCCATCTTTGTCTCCCCGACATTTCCACAGCAAGCCGGAATGGCCTGCGAGATCCGCTAAACTCGTGCGCGGTATAGCCTATCTCGCCACACAAGCCCAATCGTCTCAAGCACCTTTTTGACGCGTGTTTTTCAGGCTTGCTGGGCGGCGGCGCGAAGCCGGCTGCCGACCAAAATACGAAACGCGACGTATTGAATTGCGAAGGCGGCAATCTTGGCGCCGACCAGCACAACGGTCACGTAGAACGTCCACAGCTTCATGTCGCCGGTCATCGCGACACCGATCGTGCCGGCGGCGAGTGTGAAGCACAGTGCGGCCCAAGCGTAACCCGCGAAAGTGACGTATTCGGGAATGGTCTGGGTCACGATGGAGGGCATGTAGCGCAACATCCAGCCGCGCTTGAGCATGATGACGCCGATCGCGAAATGCCCGATTGCGGGTTTCGCCAACACGAAGCGCGGGTCGTGGGTCAGAAGCGTCGCGCTGCCGAGCACGATGACGAGCCCAAGGCTGGCCCATGTCATGTAACCGAGTTCTTTGCCCTCGATGCGGGAGTAGATCACCTGCGCAATTGCGCCAGCGATCGCGACGGCAGTCGCCAGCAGCACGTTGTCAGTCGTCAGGTAGATCGCGATGAATAGGATGGTGGAGAAAAAGTCGGCGCCCAGTCTGGCGAATACGTCCTTCATCGGTTTGCTCTCTGCTGATCGTGTTTCGGTTGGAAGCGTATCTTTAGTTGGCGCCGGGTAGGGCGTTCGCCGGCGGGACACCATGCTTCGCCCTGCGATATTGTGGATACCATGTCGTGAAATAGGCGGCACTGTTGCGGGCGGCGAATGCGATGGCGAGTCCGATCCAGAGTGGGAAGCCCGGCACATAGATCGTCAGCACGTTGCCGACGATCATCAGGACGAATGCGCCGGTCCAGGCCCAGGTGATGATATAGATCGCCTTGATGAAGCCGGGCAGCTTGGTCGTCTCGTTGTCGACGGCTTCCAGCGCGTATTGCAGCACGAACGGCTTGCGGATGATCAGCGATGCCAGCGAGATAGCCAGCACGCCGACATCGGTTGCCAGCTTGACGGCCGAGTTGCTCAGGTTCGGATCGATCAGCGTGACCCAAGCGCCTATCCCGGCGAAAACGACGACGCAACCCGCGCCGAGCATCTTGATCGAACGGCCGCGAGCGACGTCGATGGCAACGACAGCAAGGCAGATCGCGGCCGAAGCGAACAGGCTGACCCGGGCCGACGTCACCAGCATCAGCAGGGCGAAGGAGCCGAAGGGGGCAAGGATCAGGAAGATTGTCATGGCAGCCTCTCGGGCTAATCTTTACAGCGTAAAGATACACTAGGAGCCGGTCCGGGACTCGTCAAGCGAAATCTTTACACTGTCTAAATTCGACGACGCGACGATCTGTGATTGTCTTTGCAACGGTTTGCGGGCGCTTCAGGCGCCCAATATCGCGACCGAGAGAAACATGAGGGCACAGGCGAGCAGCAAAACGAGCGTGATCCTGATGCCGCCGACTCGGCCGACGCTTGCAACGTAGGGTGCGACAACGTCGCGCCCCGGCATCGCGGAGGCTATAGCGCGCTTAGGCCGTGCCAACCCAATTGCCGTGGATGCCGTCGGGGACACGATGTCCGAGCTTCACCAGTGCCACCGGTCCGGCGTCGACATCGGTGGCATTGAATACCGCGAGGTCGCTGCGGTTTTCGCGGGCTCGCCAGACCACCGACATCAGCCAGCCGTCACCCTCGCTGGCGTCATCGCCGCGTGGAACGAACACTGCTTCCGAGATCGTATCGCCGGCGGGCAGCAGGTACTGGCCAAGCCGCGATCCATTGCCGTCGACATGTACCAGGCCCGACAATCCGCCTGAAGTCGGCAGGTCGGGATTGGCGCAGGCGTACCATCCATGCCGGTTGGCTGAACCGACGCTTCGATCGCAGACGCGGGGGAATTCGCCGGTAATGTCGTCGAGCCAGGTTTGCGTGAAGCGATCGGTATTGCCTGCGAGATCGAAGGTCCAGCGGCACAGCCGGGCGCGCGACTTGGCGGGATTGGTGGGCGTGCCGTCGGGATGGGTGAACAGCGGCGGCTCCTCGTACTGCATGACGTCGGCAATGATGCGGTCGCCGTCCTCCCACGCGTTCATGACGTGGAAGACGTAGCAGCACTCGGCGCGAAACCAGACGATGTCCTTGGCGGAGCCGTTGCGCTTCATGACGCCGACATAGGCGCCCTTGTCCGGCTCCCAAGCATAGGGCGGCCGGCCCGTCATGGCGCGCTCGATGCTGCCGGTGAGCGGCAGGATCGGAAATAGCAGATGATTTTTGGTGACGATGAAGTCGTGCACCATGCTCGCATAGGGGGCCTCGAAGCGATCGAAGCGCGTTACTACGCCGGCGGCATTGACGGAGCCGAAGGAGAGGGCGGGGGTGAGGGGGCCTGCGGCGTTGTAGCCGAAGAACACCATCTCGCCGGTGACGGGATCGATCTTGGGATGCGCCGTGAACGGTCCGGAGATGCCTTTGCCATAATCGCAATAACCGAGCCGGTTGAGGGTGCCAGGCTCGATCTCGGTCGGCAAATGGCCTTCCTCAAGGGCCAGCAGGCGGCCGCCATGAAAGATGATGTTGGTATTGGCGACGCCGCCGTCTTGCGTAACCGAAGCAGGCGTACCCGGCAGCCTGCGGCCGAAGCCGCCGAACAGCGCACGGCCGGCGTCGTGCTCGGCCAGCCATTTCGGGGTGCGGATCCAGCGATTGCGATAGCTGGCGCGGCCGTTCTCGAGATGAAAGGCGTGCAGCATGCCGTCGCCCACGAACCAGTGGGCGCCGGGCGCGTCGAATTGTGGGTTGGGGCCGTTGCGATAAAGCGTGCCGTTAAGCTCGCGCGGTAATTCGCCGGTCACCTTGAGGTGTGCCGCGTCGCATTCCATCGGGATCGGCGCCAGATTGGTCCGGGCCATCTCGGTCGTTACCTGGTCGAGCATCGCGTTTCCTCCGGCTTTATCTTTACATCGTAAAGATATCAGTAGGAATACTGCGAGCCGCCGTCAAGCAAAATCTTTACAGTGTAAAAATTGCGGTTATAAGAAGTCGCATGGCAAGATTATCGAGAGCAACCAAAACGAACCGCCCGGCCGCGAAGCGCAGGCCCGCGAAGACTGTAGCCGAAAGGCCGGCCAGCCGGCGTCGCCGTCCGTCCGGCGAGACGCCCTATCATCACGGCGATCTGCACGACGCCTTGCTCGCCGCGGCGGAGCGGGTGCTGGAACGCGACGGGCTGTCTGGCCTGACGCTGCGGGCGGTTGCGCGCGAGGCCGGCGTGTCGCATGCGGCACCGACCCATCATTTCGGCGATCTCACCGGACTCCTGAGCGAGCTTGCCGCCATCGGATTCCGGCGCTTCAACGCGGCGATGATCGCGGCGGACAACACCGAAACGCTCCCACTCATGAAGTCGCTGGCGCGCGCCAAGGCTTATGTCGCCTATGCACAGGCGCGCCCCGGCATGTACGGGCTGATGTTCCGTACCGAGCGGCTCGACATGACACGGCCCTCGCTGCACGAGGCGGCGACCGCCTCCTTCGAAGGACTGGCCACCGCGGTGAGCCTCAGCCGCAACGAAAAACTCACCGGCGAAGCGCTGGAGGCTTTGTCGCTCGACCAGGCCGCCGCGATTGCCCGCGCGTGGTCGCTAGTGCACGGCTTCACCACGCTGCTGCTTGATGGAAGGCTCAAGGACATCCTGCACCGGCTGCCCGAGGGGACCGGCGTCGACCGGCTTCTGGATGCAATGTTGCGCTCGACAGTGCCACGACCGCCGGGGGCGTAAGACGGTGGCCGCTCTGCGGGAGTTCGCAGGCGGGATGGAGCTGCGCGGCGGGTTGCGGTTGGCGTGCCGCTCAGCAGCCCCTGCAAATCTTGGTTTGCCGCGCGAGCCTTGCGTCGGCTTCCGCGTCTTCGTTGGGCTGCCGCGTCCAGTCTTCGTATGCCGCTTTGACGCCCGATCCGGCTGACCTGTCCCTGGAAGACGCTTCGTTCAGCGGGCCCAGAATGATCTCGCGGTTGCGCGCCGTCCTCCGCTTTGGCTTGGCCACCCCGGCTTGTTCGCCATCTGCGGTCGGCGGTTCACCCAACCCGTCCCAGGCAATCGGCGCGCCCGCGGTCTGCGTCGAGCAGCCAGTTCCGGAGGCGCAGCAGCCGGAGAGGGCGATGCCGGCGATGAGGAGTGCCAAGAGTTTTATGTGCATCGCTGCCCCGGGTAATGCGGTGAAATAATAAGGTTTGACAAGGTTCAAGCACTCAAGCCCGAAGCTTTGACGTTAATGCGGCAAGAAAGCGCCGGACTGCGTCTACCATCACCGCTTTGCCAATTCCACCGCGCGGCCGCGCTCGCCAATCACCTTCACTTCGTCCTTGCCGCACTTGAAATCACGCGCAAATTCGTCCGCGGCCTGGCGCGCGAGCTCGTTGGCATTGCGGTTGGCCTGGCCGTCGATATGGGCGACGTGGCAGACCGGTCCGGGCGGCAGCCGTGTCACCGCGAGCATCGGTTTCGTGATCGGGTTGCCGGTCTTGTCCAGGACGTTGTTATCGGCGATCAGCCAGCGCTGAATGATCGCGAACGGCCTGCTGTCGACCGCCCGCCATTCGACGGTGTGGCCGGTCGAATTGAAGGGGCCGAACCAGGCCTCCGCGGCCGGCTCCTTGGCGGCGGCCTCGCGGTTTCGTCCCACCGAGACGGTTTCACGCAGATCGCCCTCGCTGATCAGTACCACCAGCCCCGATTTGCCGGGGCAGACCTGCGTCGTGCTGCCGTCGGACTCGGGCTTGCCGACCGTGTGGCAGTCCTTTGGAGCGGTCGATGTATAGCTGCTGCTGAAAGTTTGGGCGTTCGCCGGTGACATCAGACTGGACAACAGAGCTGCGGCCAATGCGATCAATTGTGGGGAACGTTTCATCCTGCCACTCATTTGCTCTGGAACCTCGAAGATCAGACATGCGCAATCTGGGGAAGGTTCACGGAAACGCCGCGAAACACCTGACATCGCCGCGGAATCGTCCTAGAAGGGCGGCTTCAATTCCTCGTTTTTCGAGCGCGCAGTTATCCAATCGTCATGCCATCCATTCCTTCAAATAAACCCTATCGCGTCGGCCGCTCCCGCACCGGACTTGGCCTTTTCGCCACCAAGCCGATCAAGAAGGGCACCAAGATTATCCGCTATTTCGGGCCGCTTCTTGATTCGAAGAAGAAAGAAGAAGACGCGATCGAGAACAAATATTTGTTCGAACTGAACGACCGCTGGACCATCGACGGCTCGGTGCGCAAGAACATCGCCCGCTATATCAACCATTCCTGCCGGCCGAACGCCGAATCCGATGTCAAGCCCCGTAAACGCAAGGTGTTCATCCGCGCCATCAAGAACATCGAGCCGGGCGAGGAGATCAACTACGATTACGGTACCGATTATTTCAAAGCCTATCTGAAGCCGATCGGCTGCAAATGCGCAGCCTGCGAGAAGAAGCGCAAGAAGAAGCGTGCCGAAGCGCGGGCGGAGAAGGCGCGGCTGAAGGCGAAGGCCGAGCGGAAGGCGCTGAAGCAGGCGGAAAAACTGGCCAAGGCCGACGCGAAGCTGAAGGATAAATTGAAGGCAGAGGCCGAGCGCACGTCGAAGAAGAAGCTCAAGCTGAACGGCCATTCGGCCAATGGCATGTCGCTGAATGGGACATCACTGAACGGCAGCAGCCGTGTCAGAGCGTCCGGCAAGAAATTGGCTGCCAGGACACAGCCGGTTTCCGCGCCGGCGCCGACCCTGCAAGCATAGCTTCGCCCTGATTGAATCGGAGCAAGGCTCTCGCCCTTTGTTTGGACGCGCTTCGTCAGGAGGGCTGGGGCTCACTTAGCTAGCGCGAAAATGAGCCCGAAGCGTCTGCCTTCACGAACGCCAAGTTTGTCCAAGTGACGCCGGCGGCGCGATTTCTCTTCTGGTGGGATTCAGAAGCCACATTCAAGACACAGCGCAAGCCGTGCGCCTGCGCGAGCGCGATAGTCTCCTCGGCGGGGATTTCAAACATCCGCCGCGCGGGCGGCACGGGCCCATGCCGGATCGTCATAGTGATAGTGCCGCCTGACCCGATCAGCGTGGCCAGATTCGGCATCGCATATTGACGCTGGGTTTGGTCGAGATGCATCCACACCGCAGTCAGCATCACGAGATCAAATGTCTCGCCGCGTGCCCGCAGGCGGACCAGATCGGGCAGGCTGTCGTCGAGCCATTCGATCAGCGGAGAGGGATGCAGCGCCATGGCGGGGATGCGCAGGGCGTCGGCAGGCTCGACGGCGATAACACGATGCCCGAAGCTTGCGAACCAGCCTGCGTCCCGTCCAGTTCCTGAACTGATATCGAGCACGCGGGCCGGGGCTTTGGGTATCAGATGCAAGACGTGGCGGTGATTTTCAGCTGCCCCGATGCTTTCGTAGCGCTGGAACAACTGTTCCGCTTCGCTGGCATATCCTTCCGTGCCGCTGACTTGCGCTGATGTCATCTGTTTCCTGCACAGCTTTCTGAGCGTGCGGCGGTTTATCCGCCGGGCTTGCGCACCGATTTCGGCAACGACGAATCGCCGAAGTCGACCGCCGACCGTTGAACGATAGTACCTGTTTCGTCGACAACCACGCGAAACCGCCGATGTGCGGACAGGAAGGTCAGTCGATGCCGGCCAAAATCGGCATCGACGCCGCGCTCGGCAAAGCTCGTGATCTTGCCCGCCCGCATCTCCTTCTGAAGGAGCGGCAGCGCAAGGCCGAGGCCTTCGGCGACGATCGCGGCATCGATCTGCACGACGCCATTTTCGAACTCGATCGGTTTCATGTTCAAGTCCTGAGCTTCGGTGCGGGCCTCACGCGGTCACCGGACTGCGTCTGGCCGGCGCGGGGTAGGCGCATTCCGCCAGCGTCGTGGCATCGAGCTCGCGCATGAAGGCCTCGCGCGCGGCGGCGAGCCTAGCCTTTAGCCGGCAGCGCGGCTTCAGCACGCAACTGCCGCCATCCTCACGAAAACATTCGACCAGCGGCGGCCCTTCCAGCGCGCGCACCACCTCGCCGATGGTGATCGAGTGGGCCGGGCGGGCCAGCATGAAGCCGCCGCCGACACCGCGCTGGGTCGAAATGAAGCCGCTATCGGCGAGGTCGCGCACCACCTTGGCCAGATGGTTGCGGGAAATGCCGAACTCGGCCGCGATTTCATTGGTGGCGAAGGAGCGGCCGGGTTCGCCCGCCAACCGCATCAGGGCGCGCAACGCAAAATCCGTGAACGACGTCAGGCGCATGGGGCCCCTCTCAAAAGATCTGCTTGCAAATCAACTATAGCCGTCTAATTAGGTATTTGAAATACCTATTTAAGGGCAGGCGAAATGGAAGCAATCGTGGCAGGGCCGGAGCGGCGCGAACGGCTCACGGGCGAAATCATGGAGCGGACGGGCATCGACGAGGCGATGATCGAGCGCCTGGTGCGCGGCTTCTACGCCAAGGTCCGCGACGACGCGGTGCTGGGGCAGATCTTCGAGGCGCGCATCAAGGATTGGGAGCCGCATCTGAAGCAGATGTGCGCATTCTGGTCGTCCGTCGCGCTGATGACCGGCCGCTATCACGGCACGCCAATGGCCAAACACCTCCCGCTGCCGGTCGATGCCGCGCATTTCGATCGCTGGCTCGCGCTGTTCGAGGCCACCGCGCGCGAGGTCTGCCCACTGGAGGCGGAAGCGCATTTCGTGGAACGGGCGCGGCGGATTGCGGCGAGCCTCGAGCTTGGTATCGCCGGCGCCAACGGCGTCATGCTCGCAAACGGCGAAAGATTTCGACGCAATCAGGCAGGAGCAGTGTGATGGCTTATCGTGCACATATCGTGACGAACAAGGAGCAGGCCGATCCGTATTCGGGCAGCAGCCTGCTGCCGATGCTGGTCATCGGGCTGGTGCTGACTTTTGCCGGAATGATTGCGGCGGTGGTATTGAGCTGACGCGCTCACGCGCGTCATTCCGGGGCGATGCGAAGCATCGAACTCTGGTGCGCAATTGCGTATCAGAGAATCTCGAGATTCCGGGTCTGGTGCTTACGCACCATCCCGGAATGACGGCTACGGCCTAACCCGCCACCGTCTCACCACTCTTCCGCAGCCCGATATACTGCAGCTCGGCAAACACGCCGGTTGCAATCGCCTGCGCCACGATGAAGACGTGACCGAGCAGGTTCGGCGACACCGTGCCCGAGAACAGCAGCGCGATGCTGCCAAGCGTCCAGGCCGCATTACCCACGATCACGATTAACACCAGCGCCTTTGCCACTGTCGACCTCGTCGCCAGCCAGCCGACCAGCGCCGTATAGGCGATCAGGAACAGGCCGGTTTCGCGCAGCAGGGCTTCCGGCAAATTGAGGAACGGCGCGAGCGTGCCGGCGCCGAGCGTTAGCGCCACGGCGGCGACGCCGCTGAAGATCGCGTCGGCGAGCAAGGCGCGGCTCAGGAAGGTGGACGGATGGATCATGACGTTCTCCTTTGCTTGGGAATGACTGGGGGGCAGAATCAGCGCTGCAGCAGCGACCGGAGCTGACGCATCAGCCGCACCGGGCAGAGCGCCTTGGCGACCCTGTTCTCGATCGTCTGCACCTGCACGAACACGAACACACCGGTGTCCTGCACCAGGGGCTCGGGCATGTTCAGGGAGCGTGCCACGAGCCAGGTGACCAGATTGCAAACCCAGGGGATCATGGCGGCGACGAAGCGGAACAGCGAAAGCATCAGCATGGGTCATCTCCTGTGCCGCCAAGATGACCCGACCTGCGACCCGTTTCGATTACCTCGGACGTAATGGAATGGATGAAATTCGCATGGTAGGTTTTCCACCATGAACGCACATGCTGCCACGGCGCGAGCCGAACGAACCCAACCCCTACACATTGGCGATCACTTGCGCGAATGGCGCCAGCGCCGCCATCTGAGCCAGCTCGATCTGGCGAGCGATGCCGAAATATCCGCGCGTCACCTCAGTTTTGTCGAAACCGGCCGCGCCGCGCCATCGCGGGAAATGGTGCTCAAGCTTGCCGAGCGATTGGAGGTCCCCTTGCGTGAACGCAACGTGCTCCTGGTCGCGGCGGGTTTTGCCCCGGCCTTTCCGAAACGCTCGCTGGATGATCCGGCGCTGAAGTCAGCCCGGCAGGCGATCGATCTGGTGCTGAAGGCGCATGAGCCCAATCCGGCGCTGGCCTATGACCGGCACTGGAATCTGGTGACGGCCAATCGCATGGTGGCGCCGTTGCTCGAAGGTTTGCCGCCGCATTTGCTCGGGCACCCCATCAACATTATGCGGCTCGCCTTTCATCCCGAGGGGCTCGCGCCGCGCACGGTCAACCTTGCCGAATGGAGCGCGCATCTCCTTGAGCGGCTGCACCGGCAATGCGAGGCGACGGCCGATCCCGAACTGCTCAAACTGTATCAGGAGCTGAAGGCCTATCGGATGCCGGCGCGCTCGGGGCCGATCTCGGCCGACAATGTCGCTATCCCGTTCAAGCTGCGCCACAATGGCGACGTGCTGAGTTTCATCTCCACCACCATGGTGTTCGGCACGCCCGTCGACATCACGTTGCAGGAGCTTGCGCTGGAAACGTTCTTTCCCGCTGATGATCTGACGGCCGATCGGATGCGGCAGATAGCGGCCGGTCTGACGTAACTTGTAGGATGGGTGGAGCGGAGCGATACCCATCAATGTCATGAACGGTGTTGATGGGTTTCGCTCTGCTCTACCCATCCTACATTGTGCGGTCGCCGGGGAGTCGCCACTAGCGACAGGGCCGTGGTCGCGCTGCCCTGCAGCATATCGGTGACCACGGCCCGCCGGTGAAGTGATACGAGACATGCAGGCCGCGCCCTTGTCTCCTTGTCCGATCGGACTACCTTCCGGGACATCAATCAGCGAGGACGTTCCGATGAGCACCTTAAAACCCCTCAAGATCGACATCGTCTCCGACGTGGTCTGCCCGTGGTGCTACATCGGCAAACGCCGGATCGAGAACGCCTTGGCGCTGGTGCCGGATGTTCCCGTCGAAGTGCGCTGGCGGCCGTTCTTCCTCAATTCCTGGGTGCCGCGCGAGGGCATCAGCCGCGACGAATATCTCACCGCAAAATTCGGTTCGGTCGAGGCCTACAAGGGCATCGCCGGTCGCGTCGTGGCGGCTGCGGGCGAGGAAGGGCTGACCTATCGGCCCGAACTCGTGAAGCGCCAGCCCAATACCATCGACTGCCACCGCCTGATCCACTGGGCTGAGGCCCAGGGCAAATCAGCCGAAATGAAGCAGCGCCTGATGGAATTGTACTTTCGCGATGGCGGCGATCTGACCGATGTCAACGTGCTGGTGCAGGCCGCGGCCGATGTCGGCCTCGACGCCGACGATGTGCGCAAGCGGCTTGCCACCGATGAGGACGTCGCGCTGATCTCCGGCCAGGCGCAGGAAGCGTCCGACAAAGGCATCTCGGGCGTTCCCACCTTCGTCTTCGCGCAGAAATATGCAGTGTCCGGCGCCCAGCCGGCCGAGCAACTCGCCCGCGCGATTCGGCAAGTTTCCAGCGAAATTAACGCGCAGGCCGCGGAGTAGCCTTGCGTGTCCCGGACGCGGTGCGGCGCACAGCGCTGCGCCGCAGAGCCGGGACCCAGGTTGCAGGGAAGTCCCCGGAGCAGCAGACCGCTTCGCGCTGCGCAGCATCCGGGGAACGCGGCGATGAAACTAGAATAGGCTTGGGGAGGCAATCATGATCTACGAACTGCGCACCTACACCTTAAGACCCGGCACGCTCGGCGACATGATCAAGGCCGCGAGTACGATATCGCGCGACATCCGCAAGGACGATTACGGCAAGCTCGAAGGCTACTGGTCGACCGAGATCGGCCCGCTCAATCAGGTTCTGCACATGTGGAGCTACAATAGTTTTGACGAGCGCGCCCGGTTGCGCGCCGAGCTTGCGAAAAACCCGCGCTGGACCGGCGAGTACGTTCCGCTGATCCGCCCGTTGTTGGTCCGCCAGGACGTTCGCGTGATGAACGCGGTGAGGCCTCCGGTGGCCCCGGCATCGACGGGCAATGTCTACGAACTGCGCAACTACCGCGCCAAGCCGGCGGGCGGCCTCAAGCAATGGCTCGATGCGTTCACCGCCGTGCTGCCGGAGCGGGAAAAATATTCAAAGATCGTCGGCCTCTGGATCACCGAAGCGGGGCAGCCGAACGAAGCCTGCCACATCTGGGCCTATCCCAGCCTGAACGCCCGCGCCGAAGCGCGCGGGAACGCGATGAAGGATCCGGCCTGGCAGGAATTTCTCGGGAAGGGTCCCGGATTTCTCGACGAGATGCACTCGACCATCATGCTGCCGGCGCCGCATTCGCCGCTGCAGTGAGGCTGGTTACACCCCCTTCAAATAATAGTTAGCGCGTTTCCCGAGCGCGATCCGCCGCAGCACGCGGCGCATCGCCATCGAGGCGCGCAGCGGCTTTATCGCGGTCGTCACGGTGCGATAGAACGCCAGCTTGAGCGCGTCGAGCAGCGGCTGTTTGCCCGGCGGCTGCTGCGGCAGGCCGATGCTGCGCAGCATCGAATTGAAGAAGTGCAGATCGTTCATCCGCCGCACCTCGCGCGTCTTCCAGGTGATCGCCATCGAGATCGAGAACGAGCCTGCGGTGCGCACCCAGTGCGGCCATTGATACGGCACATAGCAGCCATCGCCTGCGAACAGGTGGAATTCCTTGCCCAACGGCGCAAGGCTATCGTCGTATTTCAGGTTGCGATGCTTGGTCATCGAGCGCTCGATCTCGTCGTCGGAGACGATCGAACCGTCGGTATTGTCGAAGATCGTGAAGAATTTTTCGCCGTGGATGTGCACGAAGAAATTGTCTTCGCTGTCGAGATGAAATGGCGTGGTCGAGTTCGGCGAGGACACGAACAGGAAACCTTCGACCTGCTCGAAGCCGGCGTCAGCCAAGCTGTTGAAGCCGCGGGCGCGGGCGACGGACAGCAGTGTGTCCTCCAGCAACGCGCGATATTCCAGCGAATTCTCGATGCGCTTGAGCACCATCCAGGCGCCGGCGGTCTCAATGCTCTTCACGACTTCGACGGGGTCGAGGTCGACGGAGGGAATCGCATCCGGATCCTGGCTGATCGCGACCTTGCCGGAATTATACTCGATCAGGTCGCGTGGCAGCTCGGAAGCCAATTGCGCGATGCGTGGCAGCGTCAGCAGCGGATGGCCGGCGAGCTTGTGGCGGATCGCGAACGGCTTTAGCGGAAAATCGCGGCGGAGCGCGTCATGGTCGGCCGCAATGACGGGCGCTATGGCGGTGAGCGTATTCATTTAGGATTTCTCCCGGCTCTTTCTGACGAAATGGACGAGACGCCGCGCCGGCTCGCGGATTGCCGACCGCAAGGGGAGCGCGGCGCGAATCAGCGCCACTACCGGATCGTTCCGCCGCAGCGGAATCAACACGTCGCCAATCGCAAGGCGTCCGCGCCAGATCGGGTTGATCATGGGATGGTCGGGATTTGCGGTGGAATCCACCATGGCAATGGCTGGATCGGCGCAAAGATGCTGCGTCAGCTCCAGCGTCAGTTGCACGCCCGGCGAAAACTTCGCAAAGCGCTCGTCGACGCCGAGCTTGAAATAGAAGGCGCGATCCTGATGGCGCAGCACGATCGCTGCCGC
Source organism: Bradyrhizobium sp. AZCC 1578 (assembly GCF_036924675.1). Taxonomy (NCBI): domain Bacteria; kingdom Pseudomonadati; phylum Pseudomonadota; class Alphaproteobacteria; order Hyphomicrobiales; family Nitrobacteraceae; genus Bradyrhizobium; species Bradyrhizobium sp. AZCC 1578. The sequence continues at coordinate 1,337,559 of NZ_JAZHRZ010000001.1, read as the reverse complement.
CACCGGTGTTTCGCCGGCGCGCAAGATCACGATTTCGCATTGGCCGGTCTCTGCCAGCGCCGAAGTGGCGCGGCGGACGAACGCCGCATCGCCCTCGTGCTGGCCGAGGGCCGTGCCACGCTGGCCCTTCCAGCCGCTGGCCTCCAGCACCAGGAAGGTTTCGACGGCGGCAGCGATCTCGCCGGGCGTCCGCGCCACGTCGAAATGGACGGCGCCGTGCTCGGCGAGGCGATTGCGCTGGCGGCGGAGTTCTTTCAGTTTCTTTGCGCCGAGCGCGTCGCGCAGCACGGTATCGGCGTCAGCCGTGGCATCGAGGCAGGCGCGGACATGCGACTGCAGCACCAGCGGCTGCATGCCGCCGCGATGCAGCACATTGGTGAAGGCCTTCATGGCTGCGCCATCGAGCGGGGTGGCACGGAAAATCAGCGCATGCGCACCGGCACGCCTGGCCCGGCGCAGGATGCTTGTGACGGCTTCCTCCGCCATCTCACGATCGAGCAGCGGCGTGCAAAGCGTGCCATAGGGATCGGCGCTGACCAGAGCGGGCAGCGGGATCTTGTAGGCGCGCCACATCGAGATCACGGGCATAAGGCCGATCAAGGTGGATGCATCGCGCCACGCGCCGAGCGCGACGGCATTCGAGCGGTCCCGCGCCGAAGTATTCACCGCCAATTCCCATTCGGGCAAGTAATAGCCGTTCGGCTCGGCGGTGCGTTCGGTGAGCGCGCGCCATTGGGGCGCGCAGATGCCGGCAAGCGGCGTCAGCGCCTCGCCGATGGCTGGCGCATTCGCGTCCTTGCTCGATGCACGGCGCACCGTCGATGTATCGGTAATATCGGCCACTTCCCCGAATCCCCGTTCGCGATTTTTATGCCGGCGACACCTTGAGGGCGCCGGCGGCTCATCGCGTTCACGGGGCGACGCTAGTGGAAAGAGGTGGAAAATAGCGTTGCTGCGACGCTCGGATTTGAGGTGTCGCGTTAACCGATCGTTCAGCCTGATCAAACCGCTCGGCGTCACGCCACCTCGGCGGCTGCGGGAGCGGTCAGGAATTTGGCCTCAAAATCCCGAGTTGGCATCGGCTTGCCGAAGAAGTAACCCTGTCCCTCTTCGCAGCCCATCCTGACCAGGAAGTCGGCCGTGGCGCGGTCCTCGACGCCTTCGGCGATGACAGACAGGCCGAGTTGCTTGCTCAGTCCAATGGTCGAGCTAACGATCGCCGCGTCGTCGGGATTGGTCAGCAAGCCCAATACGAAAGAGCGGTCGATCTTCAGCCCGTCGAGCGGGAATTTCTTCAGATAGCTCAAACTGGCAAAGCCGGTTCCGAAATCGTCGAAGACGAGGCGAACGCCAAGCTCCTGAATCTCGAGGAACGTATTCAGCGCGCCCTGCTCGTCGTGGAGCAGGATGTCTTCGGTGACCTCGAGCTCAAGGCTGGTTGGACATAAGCCGGTGCTGGCCAGAACCTGCGCAACCGAGACCGCGAGGTCACCGGACTCCAACTGCGACGGCGAAAGGTTGACGCCGATGCGGAGCTTGTGTCCCGCGCGTTCCCAGGCGGCTCCCTGGGTGCAGGCGGTTCGGAGAACCCATTCGGCGATGCGCTCGGAAATCGGAGAGGTGTTGACGACCGGCATGAATTCGCCCGGCGAAACCAGGCCCCGCACGGGATGACGCCAGCGGATCAGGGCTTCGGCGCCGATCAATCGGCCGTCGGCCAGATGAAATTGTGGTTGGTAGAACAATTCGAATTGATTGCGCTCCGCGGCCAGCGCCAGCTCCGCTTCCAGCGTCAGGCGCGCCTCGAGTTCGCGGCGGATCGAGTCTTCGAACAGCACGTGGCCGCCGCGGTTGGTCGCCTTGGCGCGGCTCAGCGCCAGATGGGCGTTGCTGAGGAGTTCGTCCGCCGTTCGCCCATCGCCTGGGCAAACGGCGGCTCCAATGCTGACCTTGACGCGGAGGTGGCGGTTTCCGGCCAGCAGCGGCGCGTCGAAGCCGTCGCCGATCTGTTCGGCGAAGCGGCTGAGGTTTTCTCGGATGTCGCTGGTCGGAACGGCGATGGCGAATTCGTCTCCGCTCAAGCGGGCGACCAGACCCGCCGTCGGAATGGCCGCCGTCAGTCGCTGCGAAATGGCGCGAAGCACAAGATCGCCACAGGTGTGGCCGAGCATGTCGTTGATCTGCTGGAAGCCGTCGATGCCGATCACCAGCAGTGCCACCTTGTGGCCGTCCGTCTCGGCCGCGGAAATTTTGGCCTCGAGCTGGACGTGAAGCGTGTTGCGGTTGATGAGCCCCGTCAGGGTGTCGTGTTCCGCAAGATATCTGACTCTCTCGGCTTCGCGCTTGCGTACCGAGATATCGCGGAGGATCGCGCCGAATTGAAATCCGTCGGTGCCTTGCCAGCCGGAGAACGAGGCCTCGACCGGAAACACCGCGCCATTGCTGCGGCGTCCGTCGAACTCGACCACCGATCCGGCAGCCCGATGTGCCACGTTCTTGATGGAGAAGGCGGATGTGGCCAGGGCTTGGTCACGTGCGCAAATCTCGTCGAACGGCCGACCGATCATCTCTTCGGGCAGATAGCCGAAGATCGCGGTCGCGCCCGGATTCCACACCGTGATCAAATAGTTGGAGTCGGTACAGATCAGGCCGTCGCCGAGCGACATCGCCACGCGCTGAAAGCGGCTCTCGGCGACCCGGCCGAGCAGATCCCTGATGTCGATTTCGTCGAGGGCGATGGCCGCGACGTAGACGATGATGGCGGTGTGAAACAGCGACGTATCCGGAATGAGCGGGAACGCCGCCTGCAGGGCGAACGCGCCTGCCTCGAGTGTGAACGCCGTTGCGCCGAGCAGCGCGATTCGCTTGCCGGCGGTGAGGCGGCGCCACGAGAACAGCATCAGCACGGCGAGCAACGCCAGGCCGGTCGCCGTGACGACGCCCGAGGTCCATTGCAGCGCGCGGTTCTGCAGCAGCGATTCCGCAGCCAGCGTCTGCAGCACCGGGCCCGACAGGATCACACCGTTCGGCACGCTGAAGCGGTCGCCAAGTTCGAGCGCCGTGCCGCCGATGACGACCTTCTTGCCCCTGAGTTTTTGCAGTGTCGCCGGGTCACCGCTCAGAACGTCGGCAAAGGACACTTTGGTGATTCCGGCCGTTCGGATGCCGAAGTCGATCAAAAAGGGTGTGCGCTTTTCGGCGTACTGGCCGGCGAGCACGGCAGCCATCGACGGCACGAACTTGCCGTCCAGCTTCTCACCGAACGGATAACGCCGGACGAGGCCATCGGGCCCGACCTCGACATTGACGATCGCCGACCACGAATGTTCGGCGAATTGCTGCAGCGGGCGATTGATATGAAGCGTCGTCCTGTCGGTGCGGGGCTGCTGGAAGGAGGGCAGCACCACCGATCCGCCCGCGCCCTCGAGGGCTTCGGCAAAGTTTCGGTCTGACGACGCATCCGAAGGTGTCGAGAAGTCGACATCGAGTGCGATGTCCTGGACGTCCGCCTTCTGAAGCTGCCGGATCAGTTCGGCGTGGAGCAGGCGCGGCCACGGCCAGACGCCGATCCTGTCGATCGACGATGCGTCGATCGCGATCACCACGATGTCGCCGCTGACCTGTCGCGACTGCCAGGCGAACCGCAGGTCGGCCAGGGCGTTGCGAAGCGAGCTGTGCCAGCCGCCCGCCAGGACGATTGCCAGCGCAATCGTCACGAAAATATGCGGCCGATATCGTTTCACTTGATCACCATTCTGGTGTTTCGGGTTTGACTGGTCGTTCAGCTCTCTTGCAGTTGATTGTGCGGTTAGCGGCCTCTTCCGTGTCCACTGTTGCCACGGCCACTGCCATTGGCTCCGTTGCCATTCCCGTTGGCGGCATTTTCGCTGCCGCCATTGCCGTTACCATTGCCGCTGTTGCCATTGCCGCTATTGCTGTTGCCCCCGGCGACAGCCGCTACCGCGCTTGCATTTGCTCGACCGGCCGCACTGGCGACGGATCCGTTGCCATTATCTCCCTGACCATTGTTGGCGGCGGCCGTGTCCGTGCCGGGAGTTGATGAACCCCAGACCGTATTGGGTTCGGAGGCGCCCCGCGCCGCGCCGACCGAAGCCGAACCGCCGTGGGCGAGACCGTTGGTAACGCGATGGAAGTTCACCCGAACTTCGCCGATCGACGAGGAGATGCGAGTGACGCCATGTTTGGCGGGATGGGCGTTCGCATGCTTGTTTTGTCCGTTGGCCGCATGGCGTGGCGCGGAGAGACCGCCGCGCGGCACCGGCACGCGCTCGATCGAAGGCGCACGCGGCTTGCCGTGCTCGATCGGAGCGAGGGCGCCGGCTCCGCCCAGCGATAGGCCAGTCTTGCCGTTCGCGAACGCGGTCGCGTGCTGCCCGGCCATCACCTGCGCGATCTGGCCCGACTTGAAGTCGGCGACTTCGACCTGACCGCGGATCACATCGACGGTGGTCTTGCCGGCGTTGACGGTGACGCGGAATTGCGTGCCCTTCACCACGGCGGCGAGGTAAGGCGTTTCGACCTCGAAATGCTTGACGTTGCGTTTTTCGACGTCGAGCAGGATCGAGCCGGCCCGCTGCACGATCGTTGTCGACAGCCCTTCCTTCTTCTGGGCGGGAACGCCGACCACGGAATTCGGCCCAACCATGATCATTTCCTCGCCGCGCTTCAACAGAACGCGACCGGTGCGGCCGGTGCGAACCGTATCGCCCAGCTTCACCGCGTCTTCCTGCTTGATCGATGCCTGCTGCACGCCGCTGCCGGTGAGCCAGACCTCACCGGAGGATTTGCTGACCGTCCACTCGCCGCCATCGGCCGCGTAAGCGGCGGGAGCCGTCGCCAGGAAGAACATCGCCGCGAGTGTTCTCGAGGCGTGAGCGATCGCACGCATGAAGCTCTCTCCGATTGCCGCTTTGTCCCGGACGATATTGGAAATGTTTCAAGATTGAGTGAGCGGAAGCCGCCATCTGCGAGTGACCCATTAACCATTCGTTGACCATAATTTTCTATTAAAAATCAAATGGCTAGAGAATCCACCCACGATCCCGGTTCCTTATCAGTACAATTACGGAAACCGGCCTATTCAGCTTTATCCCGCGCGGTGATGATTGGCCTCGGGCTGTGGACTTCGCTCGTCTGTTTGCCGGCGCAAGCGCAGCAAGCGCATCAGCCCGGTTACGATCCGCGGCAGACTGAAAAGCGTTTCGAGGACCAGCAATCGAGCCAGGGCGCGAACGGGCGACCTCGATTGCCGTCGCCGCCATTCGCCGGGACGGAGGGGCAGGGAGATACCAAGCCGCTGTTCGTGCTTCGGCACGTCTCGATCAGCGGCGCCGTCGCGATACCGCAGAACCGGCTGGTCACGACGTATCAACCTTACATTGGGAAAAAGGTGTCGCAGGCCGATTTGGCGGCGATGGCGAGCGCGGTCAGCGAAATCTATCGCGCCGCCGGCTTTCACCTCAGCCGGGCGATCATCCCGCCGCAGGATGTCCAGAGCGGCGAGCTTCGCATTCAGGTCGTCGAAGGCAGCATCGCGGAGCTGACGCTGAAGGGGGATGGCGCCGACGAATTCGGCGTCCGGCCTATGCTCGATGCCGTATTGGCCGAGCGGCCCTCGCGGCTTGCAACGCTCGAACGGCAATTGTTGTTGATCAATGGCCGCCCAGGCGTGCGCATCATTGACACGGCGATCGATGAGATCGGCACGACAAGCGGCCATTTCCGCCTGATCCTGTCCGTGAAAACCTGGCACGTCTTCACTTCGTTCGGTATCGACAATCTCGGATCGTCGTCGGTGGGGCCATGGCAAAGCTATGGGACGGCCGCGTTCAATTCCTATCTGGCGCCCGGCGATTCGCTGGTGTTCAACCTTTCGACCACGCCGGGCGATCCCAGGCAGCTCGCATTCGGCCGTCTGTCCTACGAAGTGCCCGTCGGCACTGACGGTGCGCGTATCGGTACATCCGGCTATTACAGCGAAGTCTGGCCCGGTGATTACCGCCGTTTCTACAGCGACAACATCAAGACCTATTCGTTCGAAATTCGCGGCGGCATCGCTCCGTTGCAGTCGCAGAAGTCCAGCCTGACGCTGACCGCGGCTGCCGGATTCACCAATGCCACTGAAAACGATGTGTTCGGCCCGATCTATGCCGACCGCATCCGCACCGCGAGCCTCACGTCGGACTACCGCCTGCAGGACCATTTCGGCGGCACCAATTATCTGACGGTGAACTATCGCCAGGGCCTCGACATTCTCGGCGCCTCGCACCGCGACGACGACTACCTGTCGCGCGTCGGCGCGTCCGGCACATTCTCGGCGCTGAATTTCTGGTTCACGCGCTATCAGACGCTGACGGGTGCATGGTCGGTGAAGCTCGCTGCCGCCGGCCAGGCGGCGTCCGGCCCGCTCTTCACTTCGCAGCAATTCTATCTCGGCGGCATTGCGTTCGGCCGCGGCTATGGCAGCGCCGAGATCAGCGGCGACAACGGTTTCGCGGGCTCGCTCGAACTGCGCTTCGACCAGAAGACGAACCTGCAATATCTGAGCGGCTACCAGCTCTACGGCTTCGTCGACAGCGGTGTCGCCTGGAATGACGGCTACCAGCTTAGCGACGGCCTTTCGCTGACCTCCGCCGGCGTCGGCGTTCGCTTCTTCCTCGCCGAAGGCCTGCAGGCCGATATCGGCGCCGCCGCGCCGCTCAGCTATCGCGCGCCTGATAATCCCACCCGCGGCGCGCGCGTGCTGTTCTCGCTGACCAGCGCGCTGAAGCTCTGCCCGGTCCGGGCGACGACCCGGTGTCTGTAGCGCTACACCGGCTCGTAGCTCTCGGTCGCACAGGTATCCTCGGCTTCGACCTTTTGGCGATCGGCGATCGCGCCGTCGGAAATTTCGATCCGATAGGTCTGCGTGCCCAGCGGCTTGCCGGTCACCGAAATCACTTCGGCCTTGACGCAGGCGGTCCAGCCCGGGCCGCGGAGGTTGGGGCGTGGCTCGGAGACGCGGACCTGGGTCGGTTGCGACGCCGCCACGAACACCGAATCCAGCTTCTGCCGCAGCAGCAGCTTGACGTCGGGCGGTGTCCCCAGCGCTGGCGGGTCCGGCGCCTTGCCGCGCATGAAGTCGGGCAGCGGCGCGCGGACATCGGCAAAACCGCAACCCGCAAGCGTCAGCGCTGCGCCCGCTACCAGCGCTATGTGAACCACGATCCGCCGCATCGGAGGTTGTTTTACCCCGGCGGCGCCATTTCGGACAGGGGATTGCCGTGCACATAACGATCTCGCGACTGTGATTTGGATCACTGCGCGGGATTCCGGGCCGGCGACAAGATCGCCGTTGAATCGGGCCGCCGTCGCGCCTCACATCGCGCGGCCGGCTTGAACCTTTGGCTTCGAGGCCGTGACCAATCCGAGGCCTGCATTGTCGGGAGGTGGCATCATGTTCCGTCACGCGCTGCTCAAGCTGATGATTCCCGCGGCGGTTCTGCTGGGCGCCCATTCGGCCTCCGCCGAAAGTCGCCTCGCACTGGTGATCGGCCAATCCGCCTATCGCTCGGTGCCCGCGCTGCCCAATCCGGCCAATGACGCCAAGGCGGTCACGCAATTGCTGACCGATTCCGGCTTTGAGGTTTCGACCGCGGCCGATCTTTCGCAGAATCAAATGCGGGAGGTGGTCAGCGAATTCGCCGGCAAGGTGGCCGCGAAAGGCGCCGATACGGTCGCCCTGGTGTTTTACGCCGGCCATGGGCTGCAGATCGACGGCGAGAATTTTCTGGTCCCGGTCGATATCGATCCGAAGCGGGAAGCCGACATTCCGATCCAGGCGGTGCGCCTCAACGACATCCTGAACACGCTGACATCGGTGCCGAGCAGGATGCGCATCCTGATGCTCGATGCCTGCCGCAACAATCCGTTCCCCGATCTCAAGACCGCCGGCAGCGGCCTTGCGCTGGTCGATGCCAAGGTTGGTGCGCCCGGCACGTTCCTGTCGTTCTCGACCTCGCCCGGCGCGGTCGCGGAAGACGGCTCGGGCTCCAACAGCCCGTATACGACCGCGCTGCTGGTGGCGGGCAAGGAGCAGGGGATTCCGATCGAGGAGACCTTCAAGCGGGTGCGGCTTGCGGTGAACAAGGTCACCGATGGGCGGCAGACCCCGTGGGACAGCTCTTCGCTGACCGAGGATTTCCGCTTTTCTGGCGCGTCGGTCGCAGGATCCAAACCTGCCGCAGCTCCGAAGAAGACGGTTGCCGAGTGGACGCGCGATCTGAAGGGCAAGCCGGTCGAGGCGGCAAACGAGTTGATGGTGGCCGACGGCACCGACGAAGCCTATGAGGCCTTCGCCAGCCTCTACCCGCAAACGTCGCTCGGACGGCTGGCGCGGGACTGGCTGGTCCGGCACCGGCGCATGGTGGCGTGGAACAACGCCGTGCTGATCAACACCGCGTCCGGATATCGTTCGTTCCTGACGCGATTCCCCGACAGCGATCTGGCCGCGACCGCGCGCAAGCTGGAGGAGCGGCTGCGCAACCGGCCCGACTTCACCCCGGCCGTTGCGGCCGCCAACGCAGCCGTGCCGCAGAACGTCGCGCTCGCCGCGCCGATGTGCCCCTGCAACGTCCAGCCACCGCAGCAGCCGATCAAGGTCAATGCACCGGTCAAACGCATCGAGCCCGATCCGCCGAAGCGGGTCGATCGCAAGCCGCCGCGGCGTGTGCGTGAGCCGGATGACGACGTTGTGGTCGTTCGCCGTCCGCCCCCGCGCGTGGTCTACGAGCAGCCGCCACCGCCGCCGCCGGTCAGCATCGGCATCGGGATCGGTCTCGGTGGATTCGGCGGCGGACGCGGCGGCAACTATGGCGACCACGGCGGCCGGGGTAGATACTGAAGTGCCAATAGGGTAATCGATCCCGCAAGCGTGGGTTGCGCTTGCGGGGGCAGGATGCGAAATCCGGTTTGTCTGTTCGCTTTGATCGTTGCTATCTTCTGCGCGGGTAATCCGCTTCCTGCTTGCGCCTGGGAGCATTGGGGCGGCGATCGCGGCGGATCGCGGTTTTCGCCGCTCAAGCAGATCACGCCCGACAATGTCGGCAGTCTCGTTCGCGCCTGGGAGTTTCGCACCGGCGACCTCGATCGCCGGCCGGTCGAGGCGATGAAGCGGACCAAGTTTCAGGCCACGCCGCTGCTTGTCGAGGACAGCCTGATCTTCTGCTCGCCTTTCAACGAGGTCATCGCGCTCGACCCCGGCAGTGGTGCGCCGAAGTGGCGATATGATCCTGGTATCTCGACAGCTCAACGCCCGGCCAACCGCTACACTTGCCGTGGCGTTGCCTATTGGCTCGACGAGCGCGCCGCTGAGACTGCCGCCTGCCGCGCACGGATATTCATGGGCACCAACGACGTGCGCCTGATCGCGCTCGACGCCACAGGACCGGCGTTCCCTGCGCCGATTTCGGCAACAATGGCGAGATCAAGTTCGCACTCGGTCCATTGGAGTGGCCCGGCGAATTCCAGATCACGTCGGCGCCCGTCATTATCAGCGACACCGTCATCGTCGGCTCCGCAATTGCAGATAATCGCCGCGTCGAAGCGCCGCCGGGCACGGTGCACGCTTTCGATGCGCGAACCGGGCAGCCGCGCTGGAGCTTCGATCCGCTGGTGCATGATGGCATCATTGCCGGCCACGCCAATGTCTGGGCGCCGATGTCGGTGGACGAGGAGCGCGGCCTGGTATTCTTGCCCACGTCCTCGCCGAGCCCGGATTTCTGGGGCGGCAAGCGGCCCGGCAACAACGACTACGCCAATTCGGTGGTGGCGCTGCGCGCGGAGACCGGCGAGCGGGTGTGGTCGTTTCAGACAGTGCATCACGACGTCTGGGATTTCGACCTGCCGGCGCAGCCGACGTTGGCGCGCATCGACACCGGTGAAGGCCTGCGCGACGTCGTGATCCAGCCCACCAAACAAGGTTTCGTGTTCGTGCTCGACCGCGATACCGGCGAGCCGGTGTGGCCGGTGGAGGAACGCGCGGTGCCGCAGGGCGGTGCCGAAGGCGAGCAGCTCTCGCCGACGCAGCCGTTTCCGACCCACGTCCCGGCGCTGCTGCCGCAACAGATCTCGGCCGACGACGTGTTCGGCCTGATTCCGTTCTGGGACAGCGGAGCCTGCCGCGCGCAGGTCGCCTCTGCCCGCAACGAAGGCCTCTACACGCCGCCGTCCACGCAGGGCACCGTGGTGTTTCCAATGACCGGCGGCGGCGTGAACTGGGGCGGCGTCGCATTCGATCCGGTCAGCCAGATCCTTTACGCCAATACGACGCGGGCGATTCACATTATCAAATTGCTTCCACGTGCCGCTATGGCCGATGGCTTCAAGCCGCCGCCCGGTCACGACTTCGGACGGCAACAGGGCACGCCGTTTGCGATGACGCGGGCGGTTGCACTGTCGCCGCTCGGGCTGTTGTGCAACAAGCCGCCCTGGGGCGAGATGGTCGCGGTCGATCTGAAGGCCGGCAAGATTCTCTGGCGATCGAGGGTAGGCACTACGGAAGATCGTGCGCCGCTCGGCATCGCTTTTCCCTTCGGCACGCCGCTCGTCAGCGGCGTCGCGATCACCGCCGGCGGCCTCGTCTTCACCGGCGCGATGGATGCTTATTTGCGCGCCTTCGACGCCCGGTCGGGGCGGGAGCTGTGGCAGGGCCGGTTGCCGGTGCCGGGCGTCGCCAATCCCATGACCTACATGTGGAAGGGCGAGCAATATGTCGCGATCGGCGCCGGCGGTCATTCCGAGTCCGGCACCACGATCGGCGACAGCGTGGTGGCGTTCCGCCTGGCGCGGCCGGGCGAAACGCCCTCGCTGTGGTCGCGCACCATCGACCGGCCCGGTGGGCGATTTATGAGCGGGGCGATTGCGGTCGGGTTGGCGATCGTGGTGATGGCGATCGTGCTTTGGCGCTGGCGGCGGAGCAGAGTGGTCAAGGTGTAGATTTCCGCAACAACTCCATCGTCGTCCCTGCGAACGCAGGGACCCATACTCCGCGGCAGTTCTTGTTAGAAACGACAAGCTAACTACGACCTCACAAAACAATTTCGGCCGGTGGCTATGGGTCCCTGCGTTCGCAGGGACGACGTGAGGATGGATTTTGGATTCGACCGTCAAACAACTCGCTCGCAATGACGGTGGATATAGTTTCGCGTTCTCGCGGCGCGTTCCGCCCGAGCTTTGCATCTTCGTTTGGCCCTCTCCAATCAGAGGGCGCAGGGAAGACCGGGTGCTTGATGGTCGGCACGGCGCAAGGGCGCCTTTGCCCACCCTACAATTTCCTACAATTTCCTACAATTTTCTAAAGCAACGCGAACGCGCTCGAGACCATCGCCACCGGCTTGTTATCGGTCGCAGAAAGCAGCGTGACCCGGCCGAAGCTCATGGTGCGCCCGAGGCGGACCACGCGCGCATCGGCCAACACGTCGGAGGCAGAGACCGCGCGCATGAAATGCGTGGTCTGGTCGACCGTTGTCATCGCGCGGTAGCCGCGGTTGGCGGCGAGGTTGGCGATCACCATCGCGGTATCGGCGAATGCCATCAGCGCCTGGCCCGAGACCGTGCCGCCATTGCGGCACAGCCGCTCCGAGAACGGCAGGCGCAGGATCGCGCCCGGCTGCCAGTCGGCGGCATCGCCGGGCGGAGCAGAGTCAAAGCGCTCGATCGACAGGTTGAGATCCATCACCCATGGCGCAAAGACCTCGCCGAGCACGCGCGCTGCTTCCGCGATGCCGAATTCGCCCGCTTGTGGCTGTTGTTGCATGAACGTCCGTTTCCTCGTCCGATCTTGTTGTCGGCGCATTGTAGTGGTCATTGCGGCGAAGGGAACAGCGGCGTGGGCTGCCACAGTCCGGCGCGATCGGCAAAGCGATTGGACGCAAGCGCCTGAAACCCTGCAGGCGTCGAACCAAAGGCTTGTCCGCGCGTGCTTGGCTTGGCGGTTACGTCGGTGGTATCTTTGCCGAAACGCTGAAAGCATCGCAAAGGAGAGCGTCATGAGAATGCTGAGCGCGGCCGTAATGGTGGTGTTGTTGATGGTGCCGGCCCACGCACAGATGACTCCCAATATCAACCTGATGCCGGAACTCCAGTCTAAATCGCCGGAGGAAAGGGAGCAGGACGCGATCAAGGAGAAGGCTTACAAGGATTCCTTGCGGAAGATTCCCGATGCCAAGACCTCTTCCGACCCCTGGGGCACGGTGCGCAGCACCGAGGCGCCCAAGGCCGCGGCGCCCGCCAAGAAGAACAAGACCGGCAGCAGCAGTCAGTAGCTTCCCCGCCAAAGCGGCGGGTAGGATTCGCTCGCCGCTACCCCTATATTTGACCTGTCGTTATCGTGTCTGGAGTTACGACATGGTCTTTCGTCCGCGCGATCTCGCGAGCCGGATGGCCGGCCGGCGCAAGCTGGGCGACGGCTACCTGCGCGAGACGTTTACGCTGCCGCGTGACGAGGCGAGGGCGAGGGCGCGCGACTTCCTCAACCGCTATCCCAAGGCGGCCTATATGAGCTCGGTCGAAAGCTGGCGCGAGCTGCCCAGTGGCGACATCGAATTCACCATGCGCCGGCTTGCCAGCGCCGATTAGGTGACGCGGTTCCACTGGCGCCGGAATTTAACATCGACTCTCCGATTTTTGCCGGATTCCGATAACCCGGTATTGAGGTATTCCGCCTAGTAGTTCCCGGACAGAAGCGGGCCAGAATGGCGGACGGCCGTTGCTACCGTCATTCCGGGCGTGCGGAGCACCAGCCGGAATGATGCAGACTGCGACAGGACGACCCGACAGGAGAAATTATGGCGAGAGACCGCAAAGACCTTGGTGCCCGCAAGTTCGTTCGGGTCGACTTGCGCAAGCCGGGATTCCTGATTCCGGCGCCGGATGCGCCATGGATCGAGTGCTACATCCTCGACATTTCCGAGAACGGCGCCTGCTTGGATGTGGGCGACCTCGCGGTTCCCAAGGTGTTCGGCCTTTCTCTAACCGCGGGCGGCGAGGTGCGCAGGGTATGCACGCTGATCTGGCGCAGGGGCGAATTGGTCGGCGTCCGCTTCGTCTCGGCCCGGGAGCTGCGCAACGGCGTGGCGCCGCCAGGTGAACCCGATGCCGCTTCCCGGAAGGCCCACGCCTAATTGCCGTTCGTTTAGTCAGGATCCTGCAACGTCTCGGCCACCAGGCGAATCCGGAATACCGGCTTTTTGGATTCATCCAGCAATTCCATCTGCCACGCAGTGTTCTCGGGCAGCTTGCGGGAAACGTCCGCGATCATGTCGCCGCAGACCCCGGTCATTTCCTTCCACGCGGCGTTGTGGTCGGCAAATTCCGCACCGTCATTGCAGACGCATGCATCCTCGCCATGTCGAACGCTGAAGAAAAAGATCGGCATGGCAAGCTGACCAAATGTAAAATGGGGCCGCCGTTGGCCCTGAGATCCCCCATCCGGCGGGGAGTGGATTCCTCGCATATCGAAAGATCAACTCCGGGTTTTTACGGGTCCAGGCGCGCTGCCGGGCATATAAACCGGGTTATCGCTTGGGTCTAATCTGATGCAGTTGCAGAGAAACTTCCCCGGCTGGAAGGCCTGCGGAAGCGGCAGCCGAGCGGGTTACTCCCGTTCTGCTTTTTTCAGCTCCCGATCGATCCGAAGCTGGACCCGCCGGATGGCAAGCAGATTGAGTCTGGCTTCGGTCTTGCCCGTGACGACCCTGTCGCCGATACGGAATTGCCATTTCCAGATGCCCGGAGCGACCGCCGTCACGCTGTATTCGACGCCCTTGTGGATCATATAGAATCCCGCTGCGGCTCCCGACCGCTTCAAACCGGACCTCTGACTTAAAATTGTAATTGTTCCTGCCGCGGGCAATGCCTTTGCCGCGACGCGCACGGCCGAAATCCGCTACCGGGGGCTTCAACCCCATCGGTGTGACCGAATTCCCTTGCTCAGCCTAATTTCCGCGGCGCGCAAAAAGCACTGCGCCGCGCAAGCGGAGTATGGTCGCTTGGCGGCGCAGGCCTATTCCCCGAGTGATGCAATGTCCCAGGCAAGAATTTTGTCGGGGACGATATGAAAAAGGTTCAACGCGCCCGACGGCAAATTTGCCGGGCGATTTGCGCGCATAGGGCGCGGCCGCCCGGCGGGCGGGCTCCCTATTTCTGCCGCGATGGATAAGGCTGTCGCGGCGGAATATGGGTTCTCGATGGCGCGTCCGGCCGGACCGGCTGCGGCACCCTTGAGGGCTCCGGCGTGCGGCTGAGGTTCAACGGCCACGTGAGGAGATGAGCGCCATGGTGTTGAAGCGTCGGCAGGATGGGGTCGTGGTCAAGGACGGTCACAGGGGCGGTCGTTCGTATCTGCATGCCGCTGGCATAGCGTACAGCGCCTTGAAGGACGGTTCAGATGGAGCCGCAAGCACGCTTAAAATTGTAGGCGACGTCACCGCGTCCCGATTTGCAAGGTCGGATAACGATGAGGCCGCCGGTTCGGCGGCCTCATCGCGAGAGCTAGCCTTCCGGCTGCTCTACATCAGGCGCCCGGGGGCTGGCGTCCGGCGCCTCTTCACTTCTGGCCCGAAGGTCGGCGGCCTTATCGAGAAAGCCCGCGGCGATCTCCGGATCCGTGGTGGCCATTGCAAATTTGAGAAAGGTTGCCGCTTGTTCCGTGAGGTATTTCTTGCCCGGCACAATACTGGTTCCCCGTTACTACCCGTCACTACCTGCCGCACCCGCTGCAATTACGCACTGCGGCGAAATCCGTTCCGGGGAAAAGTGCAAAACTATACTTAAGTCGGATGGCTCACCCGGATCGTGTGTTCGGACTGGGTTGGGCTGGGCGCCGAAGGCGGCAACCTCACGAGGCAGTGGGCGCGGTGTCCTCGCCCAAAAGCTTCCCGGTTTCCTTATGGATGAAGTGAAGCCGGGTGCAGGCGAGGCAAACGACGGACACATACGAATTGGGCTCGTCCTCCGGCGCGGTCGCCGGAAGCCAATGCTGCACCTTCGTGCCCAGCCGTGGGCATGTGAAAAGAATGTGTCGGCCCGTCATTGGCGAGAGATAGGCAGAGGCTGGGCGCCGGGTCACCTCCGTATGTTTGCGTAGTTGGGGGGACCGTCCGGGCAGCGAAAGCGAGGCGCGGGGAGCGGCTATCTTCGTCAGGGCGCACCGGGAGCTGGGTCGGATATTCCTGAGTTTCGGAATCGGAAACACCGTGGTGTTACGGACTCCAAAAGTGCGTGTGGAAAATTCTATGCTTGATGTCGCCGGGGCTGCTTTTCATCCCGAACCAATTTGTACCGGCTGGGGGCCGCCGAAAGGCGGCCCTTTCAATTTGCGCGAGGCGGAGGGACTTGGGCCTGCAGAACAGAGGCGGCCTCAATCTTCAGTCCGCCATCCTCCGAGGAGGAACACCTTGCGCGGTCTCCGGTTCGGCCCTGCCTGCGATTGAACGTCAGTGAGGTCAACCGCCCTTCGCTTCATTAGAAGCCTTGTGACGATGCCAAG
This sequence comes from Bradyrhizobium sp. AZCC 1578, assembly GCF_036924675.1. Taxonomy (NCBI): domain Bacteria; kingdom Pseudomonadati; phylum Pseudomonadota; class Alphaproteobacteria; order Hyphomicrobiales; family Nitrobacteraceae; genus Bradyrhizobium; species Bradyrhizobium sp. AZCC 1578. The sequence goes on along the minus strand of NZ_JAZHRZ010000001.1, from coordinate 1,322,012 downwards.
CGCGACGAAGGGTCCGAGGTAGATGGCAAGTGTGGTGAGTGCGCTCATGAGCCGCTCGCGCTGGAGATGTTACGGCAAACGAGGACACTCCCAAAATCAACTTAGGCGTGAGGGTCAAATACGGACAGGATCCTGCGGCGGTACTGGCCGAATTAGGCCACTCGCCAATTCAAATCAGGTCACCGAAAACCACCAATGTCGGAAGCCAGACAGACGACACCGGAGTTGGGGTTTAATGCGTGCCTAGGCGGCCGGGATGCCGCCCGTCCATAAAAAAGGACGACCCCAGCCAATTGCTGCTCAGGTGGACGGCTGCAATGACGGACCAATCCCATGAGGTCCCGCAGGACCTCCGTAATCTCGTCCGCCTTGTCTCGGCTTGCACGTTAGGCCTCTGGGCATTTGCAGCAGGTTTGCTGATCGGGGTCTTTCTGTTTTCGTGATCAAGGGCCTGAGTACTGGCCGGAAATAGGCCAGTACCTGCGCGGCGCGGTGGTACTGTCCTTACGGACAGTACCGGCGCGCGGATATATACCCTCTAGACATGTAGAACAAACCCCGATACAGTACATATATTCTCAGGGGAGGCGTTCGACATGGCCCAGAAACCGAGCAAAATTCGCGAGTTTCAGAAGCGGTTCCCCGACGAAGATAGCTGCCTGACGCACCTGATGCGGACCCGGTTCGGCGAGCGTTTCACCTGCTTCAAGTGCCAGAAAGAGGCGACCTATTACCGGGTCAAGGCGCGCCGCTCGTTCGAGTGCGAGCATTGCGGCTATCAGGTCTACCCGACCGCCGGGACGCCCTTTGAGAAGACCCGTACCAGCCTGCGGGACTGGTTCTACGTGATGTTCCTGTTTTGCGAGACCCGGAACGGCGTGGCCGCGAAAGAGGTCCAGCGCCAGCTAGGCGTGACCTACAAAACCGCTTGGCGAATGTGCCACCTGATCCGACTCTATATGGGCTACGTTGACGGCGACTATCCGATGGGCGGTCTCGGCAAGACGGTGGAGGCTGATGAGACCTTCATCGGCGGCAAGGACGAACTTGGCAAGGACGATAAGGCAATCGTGTTTGGCGTGATCGAGCGTGGCGGCGATGTCGTCACTCGCGTCGTGCAGGCGCGCACCAAGCATCACATCATTCCGCATATCGTGCGGTTCGTGAAAGACGGCTCGCGCCTTCACACGGACGAAGCGTCAAACTTCAAGCTGCTTAAAGAGCGTTACGGCTATGACCACGAAATGGTCGATCACTCAGCCAAGGAACACGTTCGCGACGACGTTCACACCAACTCAATCGAATCGTTCTGGTCGCAGGTTAAGCGCGGTATCAACGGGACTTACGTTTGGGTTTCGAAGAAGCACTTGCAGCTTTACCTGCGCGAGTTCGAGTATCGCCATAACCTGCGCCGCCAGCCTGCTTTGATGTTCGAGCTTTTGTTGCAGGCGTTTCCCCGGGTACGGGTTGAGTAACCATCGCCTGCAAGAGTTGGTCGAAGCGTCTCGTGGTGTTTGGCTGTTTCTTGTTCATGGGGAAATCTTTCCTCTCAACTCAAGTACTTTAGCCCGCGCTTCGTTTCTCCATTGCACGAATAGATTCATTGCTTCGTGATATTCCGTCATTGAATCGTCCATGAATGCCAGCAGCGCCTCCTTGGAGGCGTTTTGCTTGACCGTATCTTGAACGTACATGAACTGAACCAGATATTTTTCAATAGCCTTTAGCGTCTTGGTGAACTGCGGCTGCTCGACCATTCCAGTAAGATCTTTGTATTCTGGCGTGTTGTTGCGCAAACTATCAAGTTTAAGGCACGCGGCCTTAAACTCGTCACGGAAGGCCAGCAGATCAGGTCGAAATGTGGGATTGTCCTTTGGGTCTTTGAGGGCGTTCCACCAATTTTGTTGCAATGGAAATTTGTCGATGACCGGCTGCATGTCATCCGACAACACCTTAAGAAACTTGTCGATTGCTCTGACCTTCAATTCCGCTTCATAGGTTGATAGCGGTCGGGGTGCGGGAGGCGGCGGCGGTGCGGGGGGAACAACAGCAGGGGTAGTTGTAGTTAAAACCTCCGGCGCGGTTTCTTTTTGCGGTTTAGCCGGAGTGGCGTTCAGGACCTTTATTTCAAGATCAAGGTTCTTCAGATCGCCCATGAAAGCGATGATTGCGCTCCTTGATTCTCTGTCCTTAACTTCGAATTCGGGGAGCGCTGATTGAGACGAAACAACAATCTGGCTTGCGTTCACAGGCTTTTCGAAGGTGAGAAAAACGTTCCAAGTTTTTATTTCTTTTCGCCCTTCGGGGGAAACTATAACGACAACGTTCGCAAGAGCATACCAGCGCCAAATATTTGATAGATGATTGGCTAGAGGGGGGCCGCCGCCAAATTTCAAGCTGAGGTGGGTGTCAATGTCACTTGCGGGCGTCACGTCTGCTTGTGGGGTGCCTGCCTGTGTAGATTGTGATTTCACCAAATGCCAGACGCCAAAGCCTGCGAAGCATATGGCGCTGACCAGCATTCCGATCATCGGTAGGGACATTTTGACGTCTCGCGGCTTGGTGCTCCAATAGATCAGAACCAGGCCGACGAGCACAACTAACAGGGCTGTACCTGGGGGAGGGTTGATCATCTTGTTGATGACCTCTCCAACCCAGCTTGGGTCTTTAGAGCGCTCGTAGAAAAAATCGAATGTTGTGATGGTTGCCAAGAATTTTCGCGCCAGCGGCAATTCCCATAGGAGGACACCAAGCCCCGCGAACCCCAACAAAGCCTTAACCGCAGTCTGCTTGACCATGAGCGAATCCCGGAACCGGCATACTACTACCGGTAGCTAAGGGGCAGTCCATACCACAAGTCATATTACATGTCCTAAGGGTATATATCTGCCGGCGCGGTGAAAAGAACATATTGCGAACATAGAACAAAGGTGGTACAAGGGTTCCTAGACGAAATCGAATCCCAAAAGCTGCTCACCGCCGTTTGTCCCGCTCGCGAATCCCCGCCATAAGGAGCACGTATTATGTCCGCCACTGCCCTGCGTATCGTTGAAGGATCCTCCATGGATAAGACCAAGGCCCTGTCTGCCGCGCTCTCCCAGATCGAGCGCCAGTTCGGCAAGGGCTCGGTGATGAAGCTGGGCAAGAACGACCGTTCGATGGACGTCGAGACGGTGTCCTCGGGCTCGCTCGGCCTCGACATTGCGCTTGGCGTCGGCGGGTTGCCGAAGGGGCGGGTGGTGGAAATCTACGGGCCGGAATCGTCGGGCAAGACCACGCTGGCGCTGCACACGGTGGCGGAAGGACAGAAGAAGGGCGGCATCTGCGCCTTCATTGACGCCGAACACGCGCTCGATCCGGTCTATGCGCGCAAGCTCGGCGTCAACATCGACGAACTCCTGATCTCGCAGCCCGATACCGGCGAGCAGGCGCTGGAAATCTGCGACACGCTGGTGCGCTCCGGCGCGATCGACGTGCTGGTGGTCGATTCGGTGGCGGCCCTGGTGCCGAAGGCCGAACTCGAAGGTGAGATGGGCGATGCGCTGCCCGGCTTGCAGGCGCGGCTGATGAGCCAGGCGCTGCGCAAGCTCACCGCCTCGATCAACAAGTCCAACACCATGGTGATCTTCATCAACCAGATCCGCATGAAGATCGGTGTGATGTACGGCTCGCCGGAAACAACCACCGGCGGCAACGCGCTGAAATTTTACGCCTCCGTCCGTCTCGACATCCGCCGCATCGGCGCCATCAAGGAGCGCGACGAAGTCGTCGGCAACACCACCCGCGTCAAGGTGGTGAAGAACAAGCTGGCGCCGCCTTTCAAGCAGGTCGAATTCGACATCATGTATGGCGAGGGCGTCTCCAAGATGGGCGAGATCCTCGACCTTGGCGTCAAGGCCGGCATCGTCGAAAAATCCGGCGCCTGGTTCTCCTATGACAGCCAGCGGCTGGGCCAGGGTCGCGAGAACGCAAAAGCCTTCCTCAAGGCTAATCCCGACATGGTCGCCAAGATCGAGACGGCGATCCGCCAGAACTCCGGCCTGATCGCCGAGCAGATTCTGGCAGGTCCCGCCAAGCGCGACGCCGACGGCGAGGAGCCGGCGGACGACGAATAAGTTTTGAGAAACGCTTCAGGGGTTAAGGCCTGAAACGTGACGGACGGGTGCTGCGGACGTTGAGTTGCCGACGTCCTCAGTGCCCGTTTTGTTTTTTGCGTTCCCCGGATGCTGCGCAGCGCGACGCTTCTCGAGCGGCGCAGTGCGCTGCTGATCCGGGTCTATCCGTTTTGCGCGTGTGTGGGTCCCGGCTCTGCGGAGCAGCGCTAGCGCGCTGCACCGCGTCCGGGACATGAGCCTCACTCCGCCGCTTGCGCGTAATCCTCAACCGGCGGGCATGAGCACACCAGATTGCGGTCGCCATAGACGTTGTCGACGCGACCGACCGGGCTCCAATATTTGTCGGTGCGCGAGATGCCATCGGGGAAACAACCCGTGGCGCGGCTGTAGGGGCGGTTCCATGCATCATCGACAATGTCGTGCACGGTGTGCGGGGCGTGGCGCAAGGGCGAGGCTTCGACCTTCCAGCGGCCGATCTCGATCTCCGTGATCTCGCTTCGGATCGCAATCATCGCGTCGCAGAACCGGTCCAGCTCCGCCTTCGATTCCGATTCGGTCGGCTCGATCATCAGCGTGCCCGGCACCGGAAAACTCATGGTCGGCGCGTGGAAGCCGTAGTCGATCAGGCGCTTTGCTATGTCATCGACGGTGACGCCGCTCGTCGTCTTCAGCGGGCGGGGATCGACGATGCATTCATGCGCGACGCGTCCCTTGGCGTTCTTGTAGAGCACCGGGAAATGCGGGTCGAGCCGGCTGGCGATGTAGTTGGCGTTGAGGATCGCCATTTCGGTGGCGCGCGTCAGGCCTTCGCCTCCCATCATCAGGATATAGATGTAGGAGATGGTCAGGATCGATGCCGAGCCGAACGGCGCCGCCGACACGGGGCCGATGGGATGCGGCACCGCGCCATCGGTTGCGGGGTGGCAATTTGAAGGATGACTTGGCAGATAGGGCGCAAGATGAGCCTTGACACCGATCGGGCCCATGCCCGGCCCGCCGCCGCCATGGGGAATGCAGAAGGTCTTGTGCAGATTGAGATGCGAGACGTCGGCGCCGTAATCGCCGGGGCGGGAGAGACCGACCTGCGCGTTCATGTTGGCGCCGTCGAGATAGACCTGGCCGCCATGGCTGTGCACGATGTCGCAGATCTCGGTGATGTGCTCCTCGAACACGCCATGCGTCGAGGGATAGGTGATCATCACGGCGGCAAGATTCTTCGAATGCTTCTCCGCCTTGGCGCGGAGGTCCTCGACATCGACATCGCCGCGCGCGTCGCAGGCCGTCACCACCACTTCCATGCCGGCCATGTGGGCAGACGCCGGATTGGTGCCGTGCGCGGAAGAGGGGATCAGGCAGACCTTGCGGTGCGGCTCGCCGCGCGCGGCATGATAGGCGCGGATCGCGAGCAGCCCGGCATATTCGCCCTGCGCGCCGGAATTCGGCTGCAGCGAGATCGCGTCATAGCCGGTGATGTCGCACAGCCATTTTTCCAGCCGCGCAAACAGCGCGTGATAGCCGGCCGCCTGTTCGCGCGGGGCGAACGGATGGAGCGAGCCGAACTCGGGCCAGGTCAGCGGGATCATTTCCGTGGTCGCGTTCAGCTTCATGGTGCAGGAGCCGAGCGGGATCATGGCGCGGTCGAGCGCGAGGTCGCGATCTGAGAGCTTGCGCATGTAGCGCAGCAGCTCCGTCTCGGAGCGGTGGGTGTGGAACACGGGATGGACAAGGAAGGCGCTGTCGCGCTTCAATTCGGCGGGCAGCGTTTCGCGCGCGCCCAACTCGACATCCGCGTAGGACAGCTTGCCGCCGAAGGCGCGCCACACCGCTTCCACAGTCGCAGGCGTGGTCGTTTCGTCCACGGCGATGCCGAGCGTGCCGTCACCGATGCGCAGATTGATCTTCTCGGCGAGCGCGCGCGCAACGATTTCACTCTGCTTCGCGCCCGCGGCGACGGTGATCGTATCGAAGAACGCCGGTGACGCCGGCGCATAGCCGAGTTTTGTCAGCCCCGCTGCCAGCGCCGCCGCGCGGCGGTGCACGGTGCGCGCGATATGCGTCAGCCCTTCGGGACCGTGATAGACCGCGTACATCGAAGCGATCACCGCCAGAAGCACCTGCGCGGTGCAGATGTTGGAGGTGGCCTTTTCGCGGCGGATGTGCTGCTCGCGGGTCTGCAGCGCCAGTCGATAGGCGGGCTGCCCCCGCGAATCCACCGACAGCCCGACGATGCGGCCGGGCAGCGAACGTTTTAGCGCGTCGCGCACCGCCATGTAGGCCGCGTGCGGGCCGCCATAGCCCATCGGCACGCCGAACCGCTGCGCCGATCCAATCGCGATGTCAGCGCCAAGCTCGCCGGGCGAGGCGATCAGCGTCAGCGCCAGAAGATCGGCCGCGACGACGGCGAGCGCGCCCTTCGCACGCAACGCCGAGATCGCCGGCCGGAGGTCGCGCACCGCGCCCGTCGTTCCCGGATATTGCAGCAGGCCACCGAACACATCGGCGCCTTCGAGATCGGTGAGAGGATCGCCAACGACCAGATTCCAGCCCAGCGGCTCGGCGCGGGTGCGCAGCACCGCAAGCGTCTGCGGATGCACTTCCGCATCGACGAAGAACGATTTTGTCTTCACTTGCGAGGCGCGCTCGGCGAGCGCCATCGCTTCGGCTGCGGCAGTACCTTCATCGAGCAGCGAAGCGTTGGCCACATCGAGGCCGGTGAGGTCGCAGATCATGGTCTGGAAGTTGAACAGCGCTTCCAACCGCCCCTGGCTGATTTCCGGCTGATACGGCGTATAGGCCGTGTACCAGGCCGGGTTCTCCAAAACATTGCGCTGGATCACCGTGGGCAAAATGGTGCCGGAATAGCCTTGCCCGATCAGCGAGGTGAACACCTGGTTCTGCGCGGCGAGCTCGCGCATATGCGAAAGCGCCTCAGTCTCGCTCAACGCGGGGCCGAGATCGAGCGGCTTCTTCTGCCGGATCGAGGAGGGCAGCGTCTGGCTCATCAGCTCGGCGAGGCTGTTCGCGCCGACGCTCTCCAGCATTGCACTGATGTCGCGGGGCGAGGGGCCGATATGCCGGCGCACGAAATCGGTGGCGGCTGCGGCGGTGGTCTTGAGCGGCGCGTTCATGGGTGCCTCGCTAGAATTTGCAAATTCGGTGTCATCGTCCGCCCTGTGCGCAATTGCGCACAAGGCCGGGCGATGACGGGGAGTGTGTGGTGGCCCAGCGTTTTCATCATCCTCACGCCGTGTGTGCCTTATAAGCCGCCTCATCCATCAGGCCGCCGAGTTCGCTCTTGTCTGCGATCTTCAGCTTGAAGAACCAGGCCTTGCCGCCGGCGTCGGAATTCACCAGCGCGGGTTCGGCGGCGAGCGCCTCGTTGACCTCGATCACTTCGCCCGAGATCGGCGCGTAGACATCGGAAGCGGCTTTCACCGACTCCACGACGGCGGCGGCTTCGGCTTTCTTCAGGGCGCGGCCGACTTTCGGCAATTCGACGAACACGACGTCGCCGAGCTGCGATTGCGCATAATCGGTGACGCCGATGGTGGCGACATCGCCCTCGATGCGGAGCCATTCGTGGTCGGATGTGAACAGCGTCGTCATGAAAACTTCCCTTTGGCGTTTGCAGGTTCAGCGTTTGTAGGTGTTGGGAACGAATGGCATGGCTGCGACCTGCAGCGGCAGGCGCTGGCCGCGCACTTCGGCGAAAACTAACGTCCCGTTGGCGGAGAGCGATGTCGGCAGATAGCCCATCGCAACCGGCGCATTGAGGCTCGGGCCGAAGCCGCCCGAGGTGACCTTGCCGACTTGCTCGCTGGAAGCGCTATCTGCGAAAAGCAGCGCGCCTTCGCGCACCGGCGCGCGGCCTTGCGCGCGCAAGCCAACGCGGCGACGCGATGCGCCTTTTTCAAACTGTGAGAGGATTTTTTCTGCGCCCGGAAAGCCGCCGGCGCGGGCGCCGCCGCTGCGACGGCTTTTCTGCACCGACCATTCCAGCGCGCCTTCGACCGGCGTCGTCGTGGTGTCGAGGTCGTGGCCGTAGAGGCAAAGCCCGGCTTCCAGCCGCAGGCTGTCGCGCGCGCCCAATCCGATCGGCTGCACGTCCGGATTGTCCAGGAGTAGCGTCACCAGCGCCTCGGCCTGTTCGGCCGGCACCGAAATCTCAAAACCGTCCTCGCCGGTATAGCCGGAGCGGGAGACGAAGCAGTCGAAGCCCGCCACCTTGCGCGGCCCGGTATCCATGAACCGCATTGCAGTCACGTCTGCACAAAGTTTCGCCAGCGCTGATTCCGCCTTCGGTCCCTGCAGCGCGATCAGCGCGCGGTCCGGCAGCGAATCGATGACGCAGGTATCGGAGAGATGCGCGCGCAGATGCGCTTCGTCCTCGGCCTTGCAGGCGGCGTTGACGACCAGAAACAGGTGGTCGCCGAAATTCGCCACCATCAGGTCGTCGAGAATGCCGCCGTCGCTATTGGTGAACTGGGCGTAGCGCTGCCGACCCGGCGCAACAGCCAAGATGTCCTGCGGCACCAGCCGCTCCAGCGCCAGCGCCGCGTCCTCCACCTTGCCGGATTTCGCCCGCAGCGCGAGCTGGCCCATATGCGAGACGTCGAACAGGCCGGCGGCGCTTCGCGTATGCAGATGTTCCTTCAGGACCCCGGCCGGGAATTGCACCGGCATCTCATAGCCTGCGAACGGAACCATCTTGCCGCCGCGCGCCACATGGAGCCCGTGCAACGGGGTGCGTCTGAGGGGGGATTTGTCGCTTGCCAGCATCATCAAGGCCCTCATGGGTTCCGGAGACCAGTCTCCAAAAACCCAAAGAAAGCCCCATCTGTCGCTGTGCCTGAGAGTATTATCCCGTCGGCGGACGCCCTGGGCGCATGCCGCCCGGCGTCTCTTTCCAGATGCTATTTCGTCACGCGGTCCGTTTGCCTGAGAGTTTCCGGGGCGGTTGCTCCTTCGGCGCCGGCGCTTAAGCCGATCTCTCCCGACGTGACGTCTTACAGATAAGAGGGAAACACAGCCCTGCCAAGCCTGTCAACGCAGCCGCAGCATTATCAACGGGACTTGCGCGCCATCTTGTGTGCTGCGGCAAGCCTATGATCCGCTTGCACAGTTTCTGGACACCGCAGGCCGCCTTGTCTAAAAGCGTTCCGCCGGAAGGTTAAAGGCTGGTTGTAGCCTGACCCGGCCTTTTTTCCGATTGGATGAACATGAGCGGCGTCAACGAGATCAGGTCGAAATTTTTGGACTTCTTTGCGGAGAACGGCCACGAGATCGTGCCGTCGTCGCCGCTCGTGCCACGTAACGACCCGACCTTGATGTTCACCAATGCCGGCATGGTGCAGTTCAAGAACGTCTTCACCGGCGTCGAGAAGCGTGGCTACCAGTGCGCTACCACCTCGCAAAAATGCGTGCGCGCCGGCGGCAAGCACAACGACCTCGACAATGTCGGTTACACCGCGCGGCATCTCACATTCTTTGAGATGCTCGGCAATTTCTCGTTCGGCGACTATTTCAAGGAGCGTGCGATCGAGCTCGCCTGGAACCTGATCACAAAGGAGTTCGGGCTGAAGAAGGACAAGCTGCTCGTCACCGTCTACCACGACGACGAGGAGGCGGCGCGCCACTGGAAGAACATCGCCGGCTTCTCGGACGACCGCATCATCCGGATCGCGACTTCGGACAATTTCTGGGCGATGGGAGATACCGGCCCGTGCGGTCCGTGCTCCGAGATATTCATCGACCGCGGCGAGCATATCTGGGGCGGGCCTCCGGGCAGCCCGGAAGAGGACGGCGATCGCTTCCTTGAATTCTGGAACCTGGTTTTCATGCAATTCGAGCAGGTGACGAAGGACGAGCGGGTCGCGCTGCCGCGCCCCTCGATCGACACCGGCATGGGGCTGGAGCGCATGGCCTGCATCCTGCAGGGCGTCGACAGCGTCTTCGAGACCGATCTTTTCCGTCACTTGATCGACGCCGCCGCTTCGGCGCTCGGGCATGGACCGGATGAGAAGAACGTCGCGTCGTTCCGGGTCATCGCGGATCACCTGCGCTCTTCAGCCTTCCTCGTGGCCGACGGCGTGCTACCGTCGAATGAGGGCCGCGGCTATGTGCTGCGCCGGATCATGCGCCGCGCGATGCGCCACGCGCAGCTCCTCGGCGCGCGCGAGCCGCTGATGCATCGTCTGGTGTGGGCGCTGGTGCGCGAGATGGGCCAGGCCTATCCGGATCTGGTGCGCGCCGAAACGCTGATCGAGGAAACGCTGCGGCTGGAAGAGACCCGCTTCCGCAAGACGCTGGAGCGGGGCCTTGCGATCCTCGACGAGAAGAGCGCCGGCCTGAAGAAGGGCGACATGTTCGACGGCGACACCGCGTTCACGCTGTACGACACCTACGGCTTCCCGCTCGACCTGACGCAGGACGCGCTGAAGTCGCGCGGCATCAGCGTCGATCAGGCGGCGTTTTCTGACGCCATGGAGCGGCAGCGCGAGAAGGCGCGCGCATCGTGGGCCGGCTCGGGCGATACTGCCAGCGAGGCCATCTGGTTCCCCTTGCGCGAAAAGCTCGGCGCCACCGAATTCCTCGGCTACGACACTGAAAGCGCCGAGGGCGTGGTGACCGCGCTGGTCAAGGACGGCAAGGATGCCGACAGCCTGAAGCCGGGCGAGACCGGCGCGATCGTGCTGAACCAGACGCCGTTCTATGCGGAGTCCGGCGGCCAGGTCGGCGACATCGGCCTGCTGACAGGCGAGGGCGTCAAGTTCCACGTTACCGACACGCAGAAGAAGGCGGGCGATCTGTTCGTGCATCTGGGCACGGTGGAGGAGGGCACGCTGAAGGTAGGCACCGCGCTGCAGCTCGAGGTCGATCATGCGCGCCGGTCGTCAATCCGCGCCCATCATTCGGCGACGCACCTGCTGCACGAGGCGCTGCGCCAGGTGCTCGGCGATCACATCGCCCAGCGCGGCTCGCTGGTGGCGCCCGATCGTCTGCGCTTCGACTTCGTGCATCCAAAGCCGATCACGGCGGAAGAACTTGCCCGCGTCGAGGACATCGCCAACGAGGTTGTGCTGGAGAATGACGAGGTCACCACCCGCATCATGGCGGTGGATGACGCTCGCGAGGCCGGCGCGCGCGCCCTGTTCGGCGAGAAATACGGCGACGAGGTCCGCGTGGTGTCGATGGGCAAGCAGGCCCGCGCCCACGGCCAGAACACGCTCGGCTGGTCGGTCGAACTATGCGGCGGCACCCATGTGCGCCGTACCGGCGACATCGGCCTGATCTCGGTGACCGGCGAAAGCGCGGTGGCCTCAGGGGTACGGCGCATCGAGGCGTTGACCGGGCGTCATGCGCGCAAGCACGCCAACGATACGATGGCGATTGCGAAGACGGCGGCGTTCGAGCTGCGCACCAGTGTCGACGACATGCCCTCGCGCATCGCGGCGCTGATGGAAGAGCGCAAGAAGCTCGAGCGCGATCTTTCGGATGCGCGCAAGAAGCTCGCGATGGGCGGCGGCGCCGGCAACGGCGCGGCAGCGGGCGGCGTGCGCGAAGCCGGCGGCGTCAAGCTGCTGGCGCGCGCGGTCGAGGGCGTCGAGACCAAGGATCTGAAGAGCCTGGTCGACGACGGCAAGAAGCAGATCGGCTCCGGCGTCGTCGCGATCGTCGGCGTCACCGAGGACGGCAAAGCCGGCATCGTCGTTGGCGTCACCGCCGATCTCACCGCGCGATTCAATGCGGTCGAACTGGTGCGCAAGGGCTCGGAAGCGCTCGGCGGCAAGGGCGGCGGCGGCCGGCCCGACATGGCGCAGGCCGGCGGGCCCGATGGCGCCAAGGCTAATGCGGCGCTCTCGGCGATCGAGCAGGCGATGGCGGGAGCTTAGGGGCAAGCCGAGGCGTGCAATCATAGGCGCCTTGGCCGCGATCGCCAACGCAGTCGCTGCGATGCAATGGCTGATGATGGATCAACTTGCTGAGCAGGCGCCAGCCATCCCGCCTACAAGCGGAACAGCAGAATGGGCTAACGCCATCTGCATTTGTCACGCTGCAGCCTAATTCCTGGTGATGCTGCAGGAATCCACGTTGATCGAACCCTCGATGGTGCCGGGACCTTGCGGGCATCGTTGGTAGCGGCATTCCGGTAGCCAACCCGATCGCTGGACTTACGCGACAGCCGACTTTGGGCGTTCGAGCGAGAGGTGCCAGCATGACCTGGTGGATGATAAGGCCATCTCTATTTGCGTCGATCGTCCTCGGCGCGTCGGTCTGCACAGCGTCAGCGCAGGATGCCAAGGTTTCAGTCGACATGATCGGAGCAGGGAGCATGAGTTGCGCTCACTGGCGGTCTACGGAAGAGCATCTGTTGGAGGGGACGGTCTGGATTCACGGTTTCTGGACGGGACTCAATTACGTTGCTGCGGCGAGTGGCCAAACACAGCCGAGAATCAGTGTGTCTTCGATCGTTGCCGAAGTCGAAAAGGCATGCGCTCGCAAAACATCACAGACCTTAGCCAGCGCCGTCTGGACGACGTATCTCGGGGCCAAGCGGTAGGGCGCCGATTGTCCGGGCGCATCACGCGCTTAGACGATCCTGTTACCGCAACGATGCTGTGCCGCTTTCGTCATTCTGACGCGCTTGCTGGAACTCAGAGGCCCGCGAAAAGTTGGCAGTTGGCCCATTGAGCTTCGGTCCTGGAAGGCTGACGATGATCCGCCCGGTATGCGCCGCCTTGGCGCTTAGCTGTCTGTCTGCGCCTGTATTTGCCGAAACCTGCATTGCTTCGCGCTATGGCTACGGCGGCGGCCGAACCGCATCGGGAGAGCGGATGAATCCAAATGCGATGACCGCAGCGCATCGCGCCAGACCATTCGGCTCTAACGTCACAGTCACCTCACATTCCACCGGACGAAGCGTCACCGTCCGGATAAATGACCGTGGTCCGTTCGTGAAGGGACGATGCATAGACCTGTCCACCGGGGCCGCGCGTGTACTTGGCATGGCCGGGACTACGATAGTTTCTCTCCGCTGAGGTAGACGAGCACAAGTGGGAAGTTGCGCCGTGAGCAGCGCCCTGTCGGGTTGCGCGATGTCGTCGTCATTGTAGTCACGCACGCAACCCAATGCGGACGCTAGGTCGCGATACTGCGGTGCACCGTTCTATTGCTCGACCTGTTGCTGGCAATTCGGCCTCGGGGCGAGCATAGTTGCGACGTCACAATTCCGGATAGGTTCATCGGCGTTGATGATGTGGACGCTCCCGGTCAACGCCGGTGATCCGCGGTTCGGACAACCGGAGTCCCGCCATGTCTGTTACGGCTTCCAGCGAAACACAGCGCCAACACAGCTTCAATTCTGCCGAAATGGGCGCCATCGCTCATCTCTACCGGGGCGAAGTCTACCGTTCGACAATCTGGAGAACGCGGCTCGACAACACGACCAACTGGGCGATTGTCACAATGGGTATCGCCCTGTCGACGACCTTTTCGAGCCCGGAAGCTTCACCCCTGCCGCTCCTGCTCGTAGGCCTGCTCATTGCCGTGTTTCTCGGCATGGAGGCGCGACGTTATCGCTACTTCAATGTCTGGCGCGCCCGAGCTCGATGGATGGAGACGAATTTCTACGCGCCGATATTCACCGGTGAAGCCCGCGACGATAGCTGGCAGGTGATACTCGGCCACGACTACACCGCGCCCCGCCACCACATTTCATTTGTCCGCGCGGCGGGGCGGCGGCTGCGTCGCAACTACGTCTGGATTCTCGCCGTCCAGGTGATTGCCTATTACGGCAAGATCGCAATCCATCCGGCGCCCGCGTCAACCTTGGCGGAATTTGTCGATCGCGCCGCAGTCGGACCAATTCCCGGCTGGGTCGTTCTGATAATTGGCCTTGTCTACAATTTCGGCTGGCTGGCGTTCGCGCTCGGCACGATGTGGCTCGACCAACGCGAGCACCGCGGCGACAAGGTGGCGATGGGCTAGCAGGCAATGGCCGCGGGCTTGGTCGTGCCCCGTCATCGCGAGGAGCGCTAGCGACGAAGCAATCCATGTCTCCGCTTGTGGCGAAATGGATTGCTTCGCTTCGCTCGCAATGACGTGGAAAGGTCTACGCGGGCTACGGCGGAGAATCGTTCAGCCTTTCCGCAGAAACACGTAGTCCGCGGAGTAGGGCACGTTGCGATAGCTGCCGGCCTTGTCGCAGGCGCCTTCGAGCTTGCCGCCCGAGGTGTTGATCCGCTGCACCGTGGTGACGCCGGAGAGAATGCCGGTGCCGCGGCCGGACGTCACTTCCAGCTTCAGCCAGGGAATATCGTCCGGCGTCGCGCCGGGGGCGTTGCCCGCGGCCTTGCCGACGACGGCGCTGGAATCGATGTGCTCCCAGTTCGGACCGGCGTAGTGCCGGCCGACGGTCTTGCCGTCGAGCAGCAGCGTCGCGATCGGCTCTCGGAATGCCCAGGCGAGCTTGCCGTCGGCGGCGGCCTTGCATTCGTAGACCTGCGCGCCCTCGGCGTGGAGGGTGAGCACGGTTTTTTCTCCCGACGCCGCGACGGCGTCGGGAAGAGGTGTCTGGGCATGCACGCTCAAAAGCGTCGCCGATGACAAAAGCAGAGCGAGAGCGGTGTTTCGGACAATCGGCATCGCAAATCCATGGTGTTGGCCCCGAAGGACCAACACCATCGTCAGCCGATTATGCCGCCATCGCCTTCTCGAGATTCGCAGCAACCTTGTCGAGGAAACCGGTCGTGGACAGCCAGCGCTGGTCGGCGCCGACCAGCAGCGCGAGGTCCTTGGTCATGTAGCCTTCCTCGACGGTCGCAACGCAGACCTTTTCCAGCGTGTCGGCGAATTTTGCGAGCTGCGGGTTGTTGTCGAGCTTGGCGCGGTGGGCGAGGCCACGGGTCCAGGCGAAGATAGACGCGATCGAATTGGTCGAGGTCTCCTTGCCCTTCTGATGCTCGCGGTAGTGCCGGGTCACCGTGCCGTGCGCGGCTTCGGCTTCCACCGTCTTGCCGTCGGGCGTCAGCAGCACCGAGGTCATCAGGCCGAGCGAGCCGTAGCCCTGCGCGACCGTATCCGACTGCACGTCGCCATCGTAGTTCTTGCAGGCCCAGACGTAGCCGCCGGACCATTTCAGCGCGGAGGCGACCATGTCGTCGATCAGGCGGTGTTCGTAGGTGAGGCGCTTGGCCTCGAATTCCTTCTTGAACTCGCGGTCGTAGATGTCCTGGAAGATGTCCTTGAAGCGGCCGTCATAGACCTTGAGAATCGTGTTCTTGGTCGAGAGGTAGACCGGGTAGCCGCGCAGCAGGCCGTAGTTGAAGGAGGCGCGGGCGAAATCGATGATAGAATCGTCGAGATTGTACATTTCCATCGCGACGCCGGCGCCCGGGGTCTTGAACACTTCCTTCTCGATGACGGTGCCGTCCTCGCCGACGAATTTCATCGACAGCGTGCCCTTGCCCGGGAACTTGATGTCGGTGGCGCGGTACTGGTCGCCATAGGCGTGGCGGCCGATGATGATCGGCTTGGTCCAGCCGGGAACCAGGCGCGGCACGTTCTTGCAGATGATCGGCTCGCGGAAGATCACGCCGCCCAGGATGTTGCGGATGGTGCCGTTCGGCGACTTCCACATCTCCTTCAGGCCGAATTCCTTCACCCGGGCTTCATCAGGGGTGATGGTGGCGCATTTGACGCCGACGCCGACCTTCTTGATGGCGTTGGCGGCGTCGATCGTGACTTGGTCGTTGGTCTGGTCGCGGTACTCCATTCCGAGGTCAAAATAGAGCAGTTCGACATCGAGGAACGGGGTGATCAGCTTGTCCTTGATGTACTGCCAGATGATCCGGGTCATCTCGTCGCCATCGAGTTCGACGACGGGGTTGGTCACCTTGATTTTTGCCATGATGGAGGGGGCCTTTTCTCGGAAAACCGCGCATTTGGGGCGGGTTGGGTGATTATAGGCGGGGCTATAGCACCGCAAATCGGCCGGCGGAAGCCGAGCCGTTATGCACTTTCAGCCCATCCTTTAGATCAGAACGCCGCCTGCGTCGCCGTCCCGGCCACCACGTACCAGGTCACGAACAGGCCGCAGATCAGGGAGCCGGGCAGGCTGGACCCAGTCCGCCGCCAAGTACCCCATCTATGTGTCCTGACCGTCCTCTAGTCCGCCATCTGAGGTCCAGGCGTGAAATCCAGCACCTCGGGGATGAGGTCAATGCGTTGGGAACTGAGGTGGTAACCGGACAAGAATAGCACCAGCTTTTTCGCACGCTTCCACCAACTTCGGATGGGGCCTTAGGCTCATTTGATCCGTCGCGATTACGTAAAGGTGGTGGTTGACCGTATCCTCAGACACCTGCTGGTTAGCTAGCATGAGGCAAATCGCGCCGACATAATGGTCGTATTCATCATCCACTTGGTCCGCGACGCCGAGGGGATCCCAATGCTCGTTCAACACCGCGCGAACGCGCTGCCAGTTCTCCAGCGACTGGTCCTTGTTGTACTCGCTCGACATTTAAGAAAATTAAGAGGTACGTCCTGATTTGGCAACTTGAGCGTACTCCACCGCAAGGAGTCGCTTTTGAAGCTTTGACCGAGTTTTGAAGCTTTGACCGAGTGCCAAACGATCGTACTAACCTCGTTATTTTGCTTGAGAATTCTGGCCGCTTTGGTGAAAAGCGGCCAACCATGAGGTTTTGATCAGGCGCTCTGCACGCCGATCCGAAATCTTCAGAAGTTGAATCAGAAAGTGAAGTCAAAATGTCCGGTTCGGGCACCGATAAAACCAAGTCTGGGTTGGACTTAGCTGGACCCATTGTGATCCTCGTCGAGCCGCAACTCGGCGAGAATATCGGCATGGCCGCGCGGGCGATGGGCAATTTTGCGCTGTCGCGCCTGCGGATCGTCAATCCGCGCGACGGCTGGCCGAACATCGCGGCGCAACGGGCGGCGGCCGGCGCGGACCAGATTTTGGAACAGGCGCAGTTGTTCGACACCGTGGAGGAGGCGGTCGCCGATCTCACACTGCTGTTCGCGACCACCGCCCGCGCGCATGACCAGGCCAAGCCGGTGGTCGCGCCGGCGCAAGCGGCGGCCGAGATCGTGGCTCATGTCGGAAGTGGCGGCGGGGCCGGCATCCTGTTCGGCCGCGAGCGGTACGGCCTGCAGAACGAGGAGGTCGCGCTCGCCAACCGGATCATCACCTTTCCGGTCAATCCCGGCTTTGCTTCGCTCAATCTGGCGCAGGCGGTGCTGCTGATCGGCTACGAGTGGTTCAAGCTGTCGACCGGCGGCACCCTGCCGTTCGCGATGCCGGAACGCTCCGAGCCGGCCTCGCAGCACCAGATGCAGGCCTTCTTCGACAATCTGGTTCGGGAACTCGACAAGGTTGAATTCCTCCGCCCGCGCGAGAAGCGCGAAACCATGCTGGTCAACCTGCGCAACATTTTCACCCGGATGGATCCGACCAAGCAGGACATGCACACTTTGCACGGGGTGGTGATGGCGATCGCGGAGGGACGCAAGGGACCGGCCAAGGGCGGCGTGCTGGACGGCGAACAGGCGACACGGCTGCGGGCGCTGTTGGCCGAGCACGGGCAGGGGCCGGCGGTGCCTGGCGACAGCTCTACCGTGCGCGGCCTGGCACGGCTGCTTCGGCGCAACCCGACCGATGCCGAGCGGATCTTATGGCAGGCCTTGACCCGCGACCGCCGCTTCGCCGGCCAGTTCAAGCGCCAGACCCCGGTCGGGCGCCACATTCCGGACTTCGTTTCCTTCGTGCATCGCCTCGCGATCGAACTGGTCAACCCGAACGAGACGGAAACAATTGTCGCCGACCGCGCCGGGCGGAAGGCGTGGCTGGAGGCACGGGATTACCGCGTGATCGAGATGCGGGTTGCCGATGTCGAGCGGGATCTGGCGACCGAGCTGGAGCGGCTGGAAAAAATGGTAGGGTGGGCGAAGGCGCGCTAGCGCCGTGCCCACCATCCGTCCCGCACCGTTGTCCTGAATGGTGGGCACAGAGCCTGTCATCACTCCGCGAGCACCCTTGCCTCGTCGCTGGGCGCACATTCGCGCGACCCGGTGGCTTTGCCCGCCCGGTCACTGTCCCTTGCGGCACAAACGAGGTAAGCTCGCACTTAAGCGACTGCAGTCCAATCGACAACGCAAATCGGAGGTGTGCGATGGCTACATCTGACTGGCGTCTCGAAGGCGAATGGATCAAGAACTGCAATTGCGCGTTTGGCTGTCCGTGCGATTTCAACGCGCGGCCGACCCACGGCTATTGCAAGGGCCTGGTCGGCATGAGGATCACCAAGGGGCATTTCGAAAAGACGAAACTCGACGGCCTGGTTTTCGCGGCGACCGTTCATTTTCCGGGTGCGCTGCATGAGGGCAACGGCCAGCTACAGCCGATCATCGACGAGCGCGCCACACCCGAACAACGCGACGCGCTTTTCAAGATCATGTCGGGCCAGAACTCCGCCGAAGGCACGCTGTTCCAGATTCTCAGCCTGATCGTGACCAAAATGCATGAGCCGTTGTTTGTGCCGATCGAGTTTTCATTCGACAAGGATGGACGCGTCGCGCGCATGGTGGCCAAGGGCGTGCTTGAGACCGAGGTCGAGCCGATCAAGAATCCGGTGACCGGAGAACCCCACCGCATCCAGGTCGTAATGCCCGAGGGCTTCGAACACAGGGCTGCGGAGGTCGCCTCGTCCAACATCCGCTCGACCGGCGCCATCAGGTTCGACACCGAAGGCACACACAGCTCGCTGGCCAACGTGGTCCAGACGCCGGAAGGTGTCGCGGCCTAGCGCTGTAGGCACCTTTCGACGTGCCGTTTCCGTGGCGGAGGTTAAGTCCATGTCCGGGACCTCTGCGCTTGAACAGACCTTGCGCCACGATCGCCTGATCGTGGCTTTCGGCATGGCTGCCGTGGTTGCCTTCGCCTGGGGCTACCTGGTCGCCGGCGCCGGCATCGACATGAGCATGGCCGACATGCCGATGGACCCCGAGCCATGGTCGCCCTCGCAGGCCGCGCTGATGTTCGCGATGTGGTGGGTGATGATGATCGCGATGATGGTGCCGAGCGCCGCGCCGATGGTGCTGCTGTTTACGGCAATCAAGCGCAGGCAGGCGGCGGATAGTCCTGTCGTCACAAGCTGGCTCTTTCTCGCCGGCTATCTCCTGATATGGGCCGGCTTTAGCCTGGCCGCGGTCGCGGTGCAGTGGGCACTCGACCAGGCCGGGCTGCTGTCCGGCATGATGGCGAGCACCAGCAGCATGCTCGCCGGGATCATCCTGGTTGCCGCCGGACTCTATCAGCTCACGCCGGTCAAGCGCGCGTGCCTGCGCTACTGCCAGAGCCCGGTGTTCTTCCTCAGCCGCTATTGGCAACCGGGCGCCATGGGCGCGCTGCGCATGGGCTTTCGGCACGGCAGCTACTGTGTCGGCTGCTGCTGGTTTTTGATGGCGCTGCTGTTCGTTGCGGGCGTGATGAACCTGGTGTGGATCGCGGCGGTGGCGATCTATGTCGCCTTCGAGAAACTGGTCGCACGCAGCCCATGGCTCAGCCGCGCCGCAGGCGTGGGCCTGATCCTGGCCGGCGGGATTGTTTGGGCGCGCAGCCTGATCGTCACGGCGCCCGCGTCGCTCGTGTACTCATAAACCAGGACGCCAATGGATTTGGCGATGTCGCTTTGCCATCGGTAAGGGGACAGCCAAGACTGGCCTTCAGCAGTCTGCTTTGTGCCAACTACGGAACTCCTGCACAGCAGCAAAGATCCTCACTCGATCCAGCACCTCGGCGAGTTGCTGAATATGCAGTGGGACATCAAGCCCCGCGTTTTGCGGTCCTGGGTTCTCCAATGACGAAGAGGCCGCCGATGCCTGGCGGCCCCTCGACTCCGGTGATGAGGCGTCCGCTATTGTGGCGTGCCCTCGATGGCGAAGGAGCGGAATTTCGCGTATTTGTCGCCGACCTCTCGTAGCTTCTTGTACTCCGGATCATTGCGCCAGGCTTGGAGTTTTTCCATGCTGTCCCAGACCTGGACGACGGCGCGCTTTGGTGTTTGGCCATCAAATCCAGTTATTTGTTTCGCGTTTGCGCCACCGATTCCTCCAATGGCAAGAAATTTACCGCCGTGTGACTTGATCAGGGCCTGCGCTTTCGGGGCATATTCCTTGCCATAGGCCTCCTGATCCATCACGTCGACTTCCGCGACGAAGTACACGGGCGGCTTCCCTTGCGCGTGCAGCCCCTGGACCGCCGCGGCACCGAGTGCAAGGCCGGCCACCATGGCCAACCCCATCTTGTATCTCGTATTCATGAGTGATCTCCGCGCTGTTCGATTGAGCCCTAAAAAAGCCCGGCTCACGCAGAAATATGCCGGCCGAACGGCACTATCGCTGCCCGTTTACCTGCGAAGAACTCGGCACCTCCCGCTTCAAGGCAGCTCGCCGAGAAGCCTAGACCACTTCATTGGCGGGTAAAAGGGAGAAGGGCCCGCTGCGGTGCGGGATTTCAATCTGGCCTAGGTCTGCTCAGGGTCAAAAGGCGCAATTCTGGCATGACCAACGCATATGTGCTTTAGCTCCAAGAGCGGACTATGATTAGCGCCCTAGCCTGCCTCAGACGGCGACAAGCTCCGCAGGGTTACCCGCGCGCTTCGGCTTCTTCACCTTCGACGGCCCAAACAGCGAGCCCGCCGCAAGCCCCGCGGTATCCGCGACGGCGGGATCGCGCGTGACCATGGCGGCGACGATGGCGCCGTCTATTAACAGCGCGAGTTGATGGGCCAGCATCTGCGGCTCGGCGGCGCCCATCTCACTGGCGAGCTTTTCGATGTGCGCCAGCACCACCTTCTTGTGGCGCAGCGCGATGTTGCGGAACTGTTTGGCTTCCTTGTCGTGCTCGGCGACCGCATTGATGAAGGGGCAGCCGTAGAAGCGCTCCTCGGCAAACCAGCGCTTCAGCGCCGGAAAAATCCGCTTCAGTTTCGCCTGCGCATCGCCGCCGCCATCCTCCATCGCGCCGATGAACCATTCACGCCAGGCCTTGCCTTCGCTTTCCAGCACGGCGTTGACGAGGTTGGTCTTCGATCCGAACAATTTGTAGAGCGTGGTTTTCGCCGTGCCGGCCTCGTCGATGATCGCGTCGATGCCGGTGGCGTTGATGCCGTTCTTGCAGAACAGATGCGTCGCCGCATTGAGCAGGCGGCCGCGCGCGGACTCCTCGTCGCCTGCGGCCGACGCCGCGACAGCTTTCCGCTTGGAAACTGATTTGCCCATGCGCCGCAGTTAATCGGAGCGCGGCGCAATCATCAAGCAGCATCTTTGCGGCGAAAATAATCGCAAGCACGCGGCAATTGCTTCGCGCCTGTGCAGCACAGCGCTGACCAATTTCCGGGCAGGCACACTAAGCGACGAGAGACGTTCGGCTTTTGATTTCGGCCTGATCTGGCACGCTTCATGCAGGAAACAGAACGTTCGGTATCCTACCCTAGGGAGAGAAATGATGACCGCGGTCGCTCAAAAAACGGTGCTCACGGGCTGCCTGGCCCCGATCGACAAAAACGGGCTCGAGCAGCTCATCGCCAACGGCAAGGCCAATCCGAAGGTCATCAAGACCTTGAAGTGCAAGACGGTGGCGGAGGGCAAGTTCCGTCACGCCAACTACATCCGCAACCTCGCGCCCTACATCGTCGACGAACCGCCGGGCTTGCTCGGCGACGACACCGCGCCGAATCCTTCCGAAGCCTCGCTCGCCGCGCGCTCGGCTCGTGCCTTGCGGTCGGCCTGCACGCCAACGCCGTGCATCGTGGCTGGATCGTCAACAAGCTCGAACTCGAGCTCGAAGGCGACCTCAATATCACGGCGGTGTGGGGCACCGGCGACGTCAGCGAAAAGCCGGTCGGCTTCACCGATGTGCGCGTCAAGGTCGACATGGAATGCGAGGGCATTCCGAAGAGCGAGATCGATGCGCTGGTCGCCCATGTCAAGAAATGGTCGCCGGTCGCCAACACCTTTACGCGGCCGGTCAATCTCGACGTCAGCGCATAAGCAGTCGCAACAAGCAAGCACTGGGGTGCGGAGGTTCTCATGGGTTCGGTGGCGGTATCGCGGCTCGCAGTTGCCGAAAATCTTCCCGCGGCATCGATCGTGGATCAGGTCGCGGCGATTGCGCGTAGAGAACTCGCACCCCAGGCCGCGGCCATCGACGAGGGCACCGTCTATCCGGATGCGTTGCTGCGGCGTCTCGGGCACGTCGGCGCGTGGGGCAGCCACCGGCCAGCGGATGGCGTGGCGGACCTGCGCTGCGCCATTCAATCGATCGCGGCACTTGGAGAGGTCTGCGGCGCCACCGCCTTCATGGCGTGGTGCCAGAACACGCTGGTCTGGTACGCCTCGAATTCAAACAATCCAGAACTCGTTGCCAAATTCGCCGGCAAGTGTGCCAGCGGCGAGATTCTCGGCGGCACCGGGCTCTCCAACCCGATGAAGAGTTTTTTCGGCATCGAGAAGCTGAAGCTGAAGGGACGGAGAGTCGAGGGCGGCTATATCGTGCGCGGCGCGCTGCCCTGGGTGTCGAACCTCGGTCCCGATCATTTCTTCGGCACCATCTTCGAGCGCGAGGACAAGGGCGGCGGCATCGTGATGTTCCTTGCCGATTGCGCCAACCCGGCGATCACGCTGCAGCCGTGCAAGCCGTTCCTGGCGATGGATGGCACCGGCACCTATGCCGTGCAGTTCCGCGACGTCTTCGTGCCGGATGAACTGATCCTTGCCGAACCGGCGGGACCGTTCGTGAAGAAAATCCGCGCCGGTTTCATCCTGCTGCAGGCCGGCATGGCGCTCGGCCTGATCAAGGATTGCATCCAGATCATGGACGAGGTCGACGCGCCCTTGAGCCATGTCAACCGCTATCTGCCGCAACAGCCTGCTCAATTCCGTGAACTCCATGCCGAGTTCGAGAAGGAGACGATGGCGCTGGCGCGCGACCCCTACAATTCCGACGATAGCTACTGGCGCCGCGTCATCGCGCTGCGGCTGCGCGCCGGCGACGCCAGCGTCGCGGCTGCGCATGCGGCGATGCTTCATTGCGGCGCGCGCGGTTATTTGAAGAGCCACCGCGCCCAGCGGCGGCTGCGCGAAGCCTATTTCGTCGCCATCGTCACGCCCGCCACCAAGCAGTTGCGCAAGATGCTGGCCGGCGACGAGCACTAAGGGATTTCCGATCGACTCCAACCGCAACCACGAAACAGGAGAGGCCTGCCATGACGGACGTTCTGATTACTGCCGGCGAACTCGCGGAATTCCTCAAGCAAGAGCCGTGTGTCGTCATCGACACCCGCAATCCCGAAACTTACGGCGCGGGGCATGTCCCGAACGCCGTCAACGTCCATGAAATCTTCACCTATCTCGCGACCTCGACGCCGGAAGGTATTCACGAACTGAAGACGAAATTCGCCGATGCGTTCGGCGCCGCCGGGCTTTCGGGCAAAGAGACCGCGGTCATCTACGAGCAGTCGATGAATTCCGGCTTCGGGCAGTCCTGCCGCGGCTACTATCTGCTGACCATGCTCGGCTATCCCAAGGTCAAGGTGCTGCATGGCGGCTTTGATGCCTGGGCGGCGGCGGGCCTGCCGGTGACCACGGACGTGCCGTCGCCGGTGAAGGCATCGTTCTCGGTTCTGCCTGAAGCGGGCGACATCCTGATCGATGCCAAGACCATGCTGGCCGCCGTCGGCAAGCCCGGTATCGCCTTGCTCGATGTGCGCGACATCGACGAATGGATCGGCGAAAGCTCTTCTCCGTATGGGAAGGATTTCTGCCCGCGCAAGGGACGCATCCCCGGCGCCGTCTGGCTCGAATGGTACCGCATGATGAAGCCGACCGCGGAAGGGCCGCGCTTCAAGTCCAAGAACGAGATTTTGGCGGAATGCGCCACCGTCGGCATCACGCAGAATACGCCGGTCTATCTCTACTGCTTCAAGGGCGCGCGCGCCTCGAACACGTTCCTCGCCTTGAAGAACGCCGGCGTGAAGGATGTGCGGATGTATTTCGGCTCCTGGAACGAGTGGTCGCGCGATCCGTCGCTGCCGATCGAGGAAGGGCTGCCGACGGAGGCCAAGCTCACCACCAAGGCGGCGTGAGGACGGTATTCGACGTTGCAGTCTGAGTCTACGAATCGGACTGCAACATCGCGGCCTGCGACCTGATGGAACCGCCACCGCGCCGCTCTGGCGTTCCCGATATCCGCTGCGTATAGTCGCGGCGCAGTCGGGTGGTCGCGGATGTCGATGTTTTCACGCAAATTCGGTCTCGTACTGGTCGCGGCGACGCTGTGCCTTGGCGCGCGCGCCGCTCACGCCCAGGCCTCGCCGGTGAATTACTGGATCCCGGGCTGGCCGATGGGTTTCAGCGGGGAAGCGGGCGAGAGCCCGAACGCATACGGCAGCTTTCCGAGCTTCGATTTCCGCGACGTCGGAAACGGCTCGTCCTATGCGCGCTACAACTTTTCAAACGGCTTTTTTGTCGGCAGCCAGCGCAGCAGCATGGGCCTCAGCGGTCTCAGCCAGAGTGCGTTCGGCGGTTTCGGCTCGCTCTATAGCGAAGGCGTTCAGTTCGGCTACAGCCTCAAGAACAGCGGCTTGCCTGTCACCTTCTATGCCGGATTCGACACGCTGAAATACAATACCGGCATCGGCGGCCCGTTCGCGCCGTTCGACTCCAAGTCGGGCACGCTGCCGATCTCCAGCGTGAATGCCGGCATCGAATTTCAGGCGACCTCGAATCTCAGCCTGTCGCTCGGCGTCGGCTACGTCCAGCAGTCGGGCCGCCTCGACAGCGAATTCAATTCGCTGCCCGGCGCTTCACCATTCGCCGTCGGCGGCCGCCGCTACTAGGCATGTACTCGTAATTCAGTCAGGTCCGCTTGCTCTCGGAAGGCGATTATCAAACCAACATTGATTATCAAACCAACATTGATGCATGTCGCCTTTGGGCCAAGAGGCGACATGCCAGATTCAAATTGCCTGTGCGGTCGCGTTCTCTCGCGATGCGGCTGCCGCATCACGCATGACGCCGGACACGGTGCTGTATGCCACCACCCAGGCCGACTTCGCCGCTGGCGTCCAAGCCTCTTTCAAACCCCGCTCTAGGGTCCATAGCAAGGCTGCACCAACCGTGTCGTAATGCCGATCCTCTACGCCATACCGAATATGGTTTCGCCCGAGGATCTCTAGCGTCGGTACCAACGACGGCAAGTCATCGACACTGTTGATCACGGCACTCAATGCCTGGACCAGCTTCCGGCGCTGCTCTTTCATATCTGCATCCTTGAACAATCGCTGCAGCGATGGATCGAGCGTGAACAGTCTCTCATAGAACAAACCAGCCGCGATATCGCTGATCGGAATCACCTTTGCCCAGGTCGACTTGAGAAGTTCCTTGGTTTCAGGAGACATGTCTTTGGTTTCAGAAGGCATGGCAGCATTTTCCTATCCGTTTGAATAATCTGGTCGGAACACTGCAAATATGTGCTGGGCTAACGCGCAAGGTTCGATACCGGCACAATGATTTGTTGAGATCAGTACGTTCTCATATTGCGAACGGCCCCAAAGGAGCAGAGGGTCGCAGCAGCGGTCAGACTGACCAGCGCCGGCCTGCTGCGTATTCCTGGTCGTAACGGCGTTGAAATTCTTGTGACGGTGCTTCGGTTACCTCGCGTAAAATTGGACGCGAATGTCTGCCTAGGGTCACAAGCCGCCGATCACCGTCAAGCCGGGTGCCTTCCGCTTGCCGTGGGAAGCCCGTGGTTTATGAGTACACGCCCTAATCAGCCAGCCAAGCCGCGCCCGTTTGCAATTCCCAGCGCCTTGATACGCGAGGCCAGCGTGGTGGGCTTGATGTCGAGCATCTCGGCCGCGCCGCCGGGGCCGAACACTTTTCCGGAGCAGGCTTCAAGTGCCGCGAGGATGTTGGCGCGTTCGTGGGCGCGCATTTCCGATGAGGTCATCACCACAGGACGGGCGTCGGCTTTCTCGCGCGCCGCGCCGGAGGAGGGCGATGTGCCCGATACATCGGGCAGGTCGATGCGCAGCCGACCGTTCTGGGCGAGGATCGCCGCGCGCTCGATCACGTTCTGCAGTTCGCGGACATTGCCGGGCCAGTCGTAGCGCGCAAGCCGGCGGGCATCGCCTTCCGACAGGCGCAGGTCGGATTTCAGCGCCTTGCTCTCGCGCGTCAAAAAATGCTGCGCCAGCAGCGGAATGTCCTCGCGCCGCTCGCGCAGCGGCACCGATTCCACCGGGAATACGTTGAGGCGGAAATAGAGGTCCTCGCGAAAGCGGCCGCGCTGCACTTCCTGCTTGAGGTCGCGGTTGGTGGCGGCGATCACGCGCACGTCGACCGCGCGGGTGCGCTCCTCGCCGACGCGTTCGAAATTGCCCTCCTGCAGCACGCGCAAGAGCTTGCCCTGCAGCTCCAGCGGGATTTCGCCGACCTCGTCGAGAAACAGCGTGCCGCCGTCGGCGAGCTCGAACCGTCCGATGCGGTCGCGCATCGCGCCGGTGAAGGCGCCTCTGATATGGCCGAAGAACTCGCTCTCAAAAAGTTCGCGCGGGATCGCCGCGCAGTTGACGCGGATCAGCGGCCGGTCGCGGCGGCTACTCGCTTCATGAATGGCGCGCGCGATCAGTTCCTTGCCGGTGCCGGACTCGCCGGTGATCATGACGGCGGCGGTGGTCGGCGCCACCAGCTTGACCTGGCGCAGCGTCTTCTGGATCGCCTCGCTCTGGCCGATGATGCCGCGCGGGTTGGTCTCGATGCGGATTTCTTCCTGGAGGTAAGCGTTTTCCAGCTCCAGCCGCTCGCGCAGGCGATCGACTTCGGCAAGCGCCGCATGCAGCTTCTCGTCGGCCTCGCGGCGCTGGCTGACGTCGCGAAACACGATGACGGCGCCGACCACGACGCCGCGGTCGCGGATCGGCGTCGAGGTATATTCGACCCAGACCGGCGTGCCATCCTTGCGCCAGAACACCTCGCCCTCAACCTGGTGCACGGCACCGTCGCGAAACGCCGCGTAAATCGGGCAGTCGTGATCGGGATAGTGCCGCCCGTCATGATGGGTGTGATGAACGATCGGGTGGATTTCCTTGCCGACCAGTTCTTCCGCAGCCCAGCCCAGCATGCGCTCGGCGGCCGGATTGACGAAGGTGGTCTTTCCTTCCGCGTTCACGCCGTAAATGCCTTCGCCGGCGGCGCGCAGGATCAATTGGTTTTCGCGCTCGATATCCTGGAACACCCGTTCGACCCGCTGCCAGGTCGCGATCCCGCCGCGCATGTGGTCTTCGGCCGCCGCGTCGACATAGCGTCGGCGGCGGGCGTCGAGATCGCTCATGGTGAGCAGTACCAGCGAGCGGCCTTCGCCCGGCACCAGTGAGCCGGCATATTCCAGGCGCAGGCTTTGCCCCGTCGCGTGGCGCGGGGTGAGCGCGTTGCTCCAGTACGCGCCCTTGTCGAGCACGGCCTGCGTGAACACGATCAGCGCCGGCAATTGTCCGGCATGCAGCGTGCTGGCCTTGGTCTGGCGCAGCAAGGCGCGGTCATAGCCGAGCAGGGTGCAGGCCGCCGGATTGGCGTCGAGGATCTGGTCGGCATGGGGATCGAGCAGTAGCGCGGGCTCGATCGCGAACTCGAACGCGGCGGTGCGCAGTTCGACGTCCTGCGGCGGGGCGGTTGAGCCGAGGGCCAGATCCATCCAGTCGATACTCCGAAATCTCGTAATTCAACTACGACATTTCGTGTATCACGAATTTTCGTAATCGCCAATGTCAGCAGAATTCCTGTGATCTCAGAGCCATCGCCGCAGAACGGGGCTGGCATGTGCCTTGCTTAATTAGGGTGCAACGTCGCGCAGGAGGGCTGATGTCTACCTTCGACAATCCATTCGATCCCAACCGCCGTCTTCATGCCGGTGGCTGTAGCTGCGGTCAGCATGTCAGCGAAGCCGAGCACCAGGCCGCCCAATTGCAGGTCCAGTCCGCCATCGAGAGCGAGCAGAAACGCTACGAAGGCGTGGTCGCCTCCGCCGTGATGCGCGCGATCTTCCCGCAGGACGTCGCGCGCCGCGCGTTTTTGAAGTCGGTGGGCGCGGCAACCGCAGCGGCGGCATTATCGCAGTTCTTCCCGCTCAAGACGGCGACGGAAGCGTTCGCGCAAGGCGGGCCGCTGGAAAAGAAAGACCTTAAGGTCGGCTTCATCCCGATCACCTGCGCCACGCCGATCATCATGGCCGCGCCGATGGGGTTCTATGCCAAGAACGGCCTGAACGTCGAAGTGATCAAGACCGCCGGCTGGGCGGTCATTCGCGACAAGACCATCAACAAGGAATACGACGCCGCCCACATGCTGTCGCCGATGCCGCTCGCCATCACCATGGGCGCCGGCTCTAATCCA
This sequence comes from Bradyrhizobium sp. AZCC 1578, assembly GCF_036924675.1. Taxonomy (NCBI): domain Bacteria; kingdom Pseudomonadati; phylum Pseudomonadota; class Alphaproteobacteria; order Hyphomicrobiales; family Nitrobacteraceae; genus Bradyrhizobium; species Bradyrhizobium sp. AZCC 1578. The sequence goes on along the minus strand of NZ_JAZHRZ010000001.1, from coordinate 1,293,429 downwards.
ATTCCCTACACCATGCCGGCCGTGGAAAACATCAACGGCCAGGCGATCACGCTGTCGATCAAGCACAAGGACAAGCGCAATCCGAAGGACTGGAAGGGCTTCAAGTTCGCCGTACCCTTCGACTATTCGATGCACAATTACCTGCTGCGCTATTACCTCGCCGAGCACGGCATCGATCCCGATACCGACGTGCAGATCCGCGCGGTGCCGCCGCCGGAAATGGTCGCCAATCTGCGGGCAGACAACATCGACGGCTTTCTCGGGCCCGACCCGATGAACCAGCGCGCGGTGTTTGACGGCGCCGGCTTCATCCACATCCTGACCAAGGATATCTGGGAAGGCCACCCGTGCTGCGCCTTCGCCGCGTCGAAGGAATTCGTCACCACGATGCCGAATACCTATGGCGCGCTGCTCAAATCGATCATTGAAGCCACTGCGTACGCGCACAAGGCGGAGAACCGCAAGGAAATCGCGGCGGCAATCGCGCCGGCGAACTATCTTAACCAGCCGCCGATCGTGCTGGAGCAGATTTTGACCGGCACCTTCGCCGACGGGCTCGGCAACATCGTCCAGCAGCCGAACCGCGTCGATTTCGATCCGTTCCCGTGGCAGTCGTTCGCGGTCTGGATCATGACCCAGATGAAGCGCTGGGGGCAGATCAAGGGCGACATCGACTATGCCGGTATCGCCGCGCAGGTCTATCTCGCCACCGACGCAGCCAAGCTGATGAAGGAAGCAGGACTGACGCCGCCCGCCGCCACCACCAAGAGCTTTTCGGTGATGGGCAAGACGTTCGATCCTGCGAAGCCCGAGGACTATCTCGCCAGCTTCAAGATCAGGAAGGCGTCGTGATGAAGGGGCCGCAACCACATTTGCCGCTGTCGTCCCGGCGAACGCCGGGACCCATACTCCGCGGCGTTAGTAATGAAGGAAGGTTTCCGACATCGTGCCTAAAAGAGTCGGCGCAGCGTATGGGTCCCGGCGTTCGCCGGGACGACATGCTGAGGGACTATCCCCAATGACCTCATCCCTTCGTTTCCGTGCCGCCGTCGTCTCGATCGTGCTGTTCGCGGCGTTCCTCGGCATCTGGCATCTCGCCACGCGGCCGACGGCTGCGACCACCACCATGTCGCCCGAATACGCCAAGCTGATGGGGCTGACGGCGACCCAGGGCAAATCGGCGATGCCGGGTCCATCAGATGTCGGCGCGAAATTGTGGGAGCACCTCAGGCAACCGTTCTACGATAACGGGCCGAACGACAAGGGGCTCGGCATCCAGCTCGGCTATTCCATCGCGCGCGTCGGCCTCGGCTATCTGCTCGCGGTGATCGCCGCCATTCCGCTCGGATTTTTGATCGGGATGTCGCCCTTGATCAGTAGGGCGATCGACCCGTTCATCCAAATTCTGAAGCCGATTTCGCCGCTGGCCTGGATGCCGCTTGCGCTCTACACCATCAAGGATTCCTCGATCTCGGCGATCTTCGTCATCTTCATCTGCTCGGTGTGGCCGATGCTCTTGAACACCGCGTTCGGCGTCGCCGCGGTACGCAAGGAATGGATCAACGTCGCGCGCACGCTGGAAGTCGGCACCGTCAGGCGTGCCTTCACGGTGATCCTGCCCGCGGCGGCACCGACGATTCTGACAGGCATGCGGATTTCGATCGGCATCGCCTGGCTCGTGATTGTCGCGGCCGAGATGCTGGTGGGCGGGACCGGCATCGGCTACTTCGTCTGGAACGAGTGGAACAATCTCTCGATCACCAACGTCATCATCGCCATCCTCATGATCGGCATCGTCGGCATGCTGCTCGACCAGATCCTGGCGCGGTTTACGCGCATGGTCACTTTCCCGGAGTGATGGCGATGACCGACAAATTCATTTCCATCGAGGGCATCGCGCGGCGTTATCCGGGCGCGGGTGGCGGTGAGACCACGATTTTCGAGGATCTCTGGCTGTCGATGAAGCGCGGCGAATTCGGCTGCGTGATCGGCCATTCCGGCTGCGGCAAGACCACGGTCTTGAACATCCTCGCCGGCCTCGACGAGCCGAGCGGGGGCGCGGTTATCGTCGACGGGCAGGCGATCGAGGGGACGAGCCTCGATCGCGCCGTGATCTTCCAGAGCCATGCGCTGCTGCCATGGCGCACAGTGCTCGGCAACGTCGCCTATGCCGTGACCTCGAAGTGGCGCAACTGGGACCGCGCAAAGGTGAAGGCGCATGCGCAGAAGTTCATCGATCTGGTCGGGCTGACCGGCTCCGAGCACAAGCGGCCGTCGGAACTGTCGGGCGGCATGAAGCAGCGCGTCGGCATTGCGCGGGCGCTCTCGATCACGCCGAAGATCATGCTGATGGACGAACCGTTCTCGGCGCTGGATGCGCTGACGCGGGGTACGCTGCAGGACGAGGTGCGGCGCATTTGCCTCGAGACCGGGCAGACCGCGTTCATGATTACCCATGATGTCGATGAGGCGATCTATCTCGCCGACAAGATTTTTCTGATGACCAATGGTCCGGGCGCCGTGTTGGCCGAGATCGTGGAAAATCCGCTGCCGAAGGATCGCGGCCGCATCGATCTGCACCGCCATCCGCTCTATTACGCGGTGCGCAATCACATCGTCGATTTCCTGGTCAGCCGCAGCAAGACGTTTGCCGCCACCGTGACCGATCATGATCCGCGCAACGTGCCGGTCGTGCGGCCGGGCAAGCCGGAATTGGTGCTGGCTGCGGAGGCGGAGGATTCGATTGAGGCATCATGGCCGAGCGTGGCCCGGCCATCCACGTCTGCCTAGGCAATACGAAGCAAAAACATGGATGCCCAGGACAAGCCCGGGCATGACGAGTACATAAGGAGATAAGGCATGAAGCGCGAAGACCTCACAGAGAAGCTGCTCGACATCAAGCGCGAAAAGGGCTGGAGTTGGAAACACATCTGCGAAAAGATCGGCGGCTATTCGGAAGTGCTGATCGTCGGCGCCATCATGGGCCAGATGAAGCTGACGAAACCGCAAGCCGCCAATGCCGGCGAATTGTTCGGGCTGTCGAAAGCGGAAACTGCGATGCTCAACGAGGTGCCGATGCGCGGCACCGGCACGCCGATGCCGCCGACCGATCCCTTGATCTACCGCTTCTACGAAATGGTGATGGTCAACGGACCGGCCTGGAAAGCGCTGATCGAAGAGGAATTCGGCGACGGCATCATGTCGGCGATCGATTTCGACATGGCATTGGAGCGCGTCGCCAACCCCAAGGGCGACCGGGTCAAGATCACGATGTCCGGCAAATTCCTGCCGTATAAATATTACGGCGCCAGCGGGAATGTGCCGGAGTATGGATTTAAGGAGGAGTGACGTCTGCCTCCACCGTCATTGCGAGGAGCCAACGGGTCGCGCGAATGCGCGCCCGATGACAGGCTCCGCGACGAAGCAATCCATCTATCCCCGCGTTGAGGAAATGGATTGCTTCGCTGCGCTCGCAATGACGGGAGAGACCGTCAGACAAACGCCGCCCGCACCTCCTTGATCGGCGCCATGTCGCGCACAAACGTGAAGGCGCCACGCTCCTTCATCTCACGCGCGCACTTCAAGAATGCCGCCAGTGCGTAGCGTTCCATCGCGCCGCCGACGCTGATGCGCTTGACGCCTGCCTCGGCGAGTTGCGGAACGGTCAGCGTCGGATCGGCAAATCCCATCACCAGGTTGAACGGCTTGCTGATCGAGGACACCACAGTGCGAATGGTGCCGATGTCGTAGAGCCCAGGTGAATATAGGACATCAGCGCCAACGGCCTCGAACGCCTGTAGCCGCTTGATCGTATCGTCGAGTTCCTTGCGGCCGTGCAGGAAATTCTCCGCCCGCGCGGTCAGCGTGAACGGGAAGGGCAGTGCGCGCGCCGCCTCGACCGCGGCCTGCACGCGCTCGACCGCGAGCGAAAAGTCGTAGATCGGGTTCTGCGGATCGCCGGTCGAATCTTCGATCGAGCCGCCGACGGCGCCGGCTTCGGCCGCGCGCGCGATCGCCTTCGCCGCGGTCTTCGGATCGTCCGCGCCGCAGTTTTCAAGGTCAGCGTTGACGGGAAGGTCGGTGGCTTCCGCGATCGCTCGGCAATTCTCGAGGATGGCGTCGAGGCTGACCGTTACGCTGCCGAGCGTGTTGGCAAGGCCGAGACTCGTGGTCGCAAGCGCCTCAAAGCCCATCGCGGCGAGAAGCTTGGCGGTGCCGGCGTCCCAGGGATTGGGAATGATGAAGGCGCCCGGGCGCGCATGCAGCGCGCGAAACGCCTCGGCTTTTTCCGTCTGACTTCGCATCGGCAATCTCCGCCTCGTTTGTTGGCCGGTCTGGTTGACGACGAAACTAGCGGGCTATCTACCATCAGCCAAATTTGTTATTTCTCTACGCATCATCAGCTTTTTGCATGGATGAAGCATGGACAGCGATGCGCTTCTCACCTTCTTGACCATCCATCGCCGCGGCGGCATTTCGAATGCCGCAAAAGCGCTGCACCGCTCGCAGCCGGCGATTTCGCGGCGCATTGCGCTGCTGGAGCAGGAACTCGGCGTGCCGCTGTTCGAGCGGATCGCGGGGCGCACGACGCTGAGTGACGCCGGAAAAGTGCTGGTGCCTCATGCCGAGCGCGCGGTGGCTGCGGCCCAGGATGCGGAGAATGCGGTGCGCGCACTGGCGCGGCCGGATTTAGGACCGGTCGCGCTCGCCGTCGTCGGCACGCTTGCGGGCGGGCGGCTGTCGGCGGTTCTCAGGCGCTTCGCGGCCGAGCGTCCCGAGGTCGAATTGAGCCTGCGTACCGCGACCAGCGTGGAGGTCAGCGACATGGTCCGCCGCGGCGAGGTGACCATCGGCCTGCGTTATGATCGCGATCGCTCGCGCGACCTCGACTGCGAATTGCTGTTCTCCGAGCGGCTGCAGGTGGTATGCGCGCTGGATCATCCGCGCGCCGGCCGCCGGATCGCAAAGCTCGCCGATCTGCGCGGCGAGCGCTGGATCGCATTTCCGGTCGTACCGGGACGGCGCGAGATCACGGCCGCGCATGTCTTTGCGCTGTTCCAGACCCACGGCCTCGGCGAAATCGACTGGACGCCAGTCGACAGCCTGACTGCGCAGAAGCGCCTGGTCGAAGCGGGGCTCGGCATCGCGCTATTATCGGAGAGCAACGCTGCAGAGGAACTGCGACACAAGACGATTTCGACGATGGCCGTGCGCGATCTCAAGGCAAGCCATGACGTCGTCACAGTGACCCGCCGCGGCGGATTTTTGAGCGCGGCGGCGCGGCGGTTGCTGGAGATCGTGCGTGCAGAATACAGAAAGGCGCGAATGGCGAGTGGCGAATAGTATTTTCCTATTCGCCATTCGCCACTTCCTATTCGCTGCGCTTAGTTCCCTGCCTTCACCTGGGCGGCGGCAACCGCAATCAGTTCGTCCATCTTGACGCGAACTTCCTGCGCGGTGACGGCGACGCCCTTGGCGGTAAGATCCTTCACCACCTTGTCCTGGACGTCCTTGTCGCCGGCTTGCTCGAAATCGGCCGCGACCACTTCCTTGGAATAGGCGGTGGCGGCATCGCCCGACAGCCCGAGCTTCTCCGCTGCCCAAAGACCGAGCAGCTTGTTCCGGCGCACCTCGGCCTTGAACTTCTGCTCCTCATCGAGGGCGAATTTCTTCTCAAAACCTTCCTCGCGCTTGTCGAAAGTGGTCATTCTTCGGTTCCAATCCCCGCAAACGGTAAATAAGGCCGCGTTGTCGCCGCCCGATGGACTACCTAGATAGAGGGGGCGAATCGGTAAAACAACAGTCCGTTAAGCCGCAGGCAATCGGGATAAGTTGGGCCCAATCGGGCCGGGTCGATTGTGCTGGATGGGCCAATCGGTTAGGTTGCCATCAGGCGAGGTTCTTGTTCTGTTTCCGGTCGCTTAAGTTCAGGACCTGGCCTTCACGGCAGCTCCGTCGTGGTCGCAAACCCTTGTCATCCGGAGCACACCAATTTCATGGATTTCAACAAAACACGGTACATCCCAATGAGCCGTCGACGCCGTATTTATGAAGGCAAGGCCAAGGTCCTGTATGAAGGTCCGGAGCCGGGAACCCTGATCCAGCACTTCAAGGATGATGCGACCGCGTTCAATGCCAAGAAACACCAGGTGATCGAGGGCAAGGGCGTCCTCAACAACCGGATTTCGGAGTACCTGTTTCAGCACCTCAACGACATTGGGGTGCCGACCCATTTCATCCGCCGCCTCAACATGCGCGAGCAGTTGATTCGCGAGGTCGAGATCGTGCCGCTGGAGGTGGTGGTGCGGAACGTCGCCGCCGGTTCGCTGTCGCAGCGCCTCGGTATCGAGGAGGGCACCCAACTGCCGCGCTCGATCATCGAATTTTACTACAAGAATGACCAGCTCAACGACCCCATGGTGTCGGAAGAGCACATCACGGCGTTCGGCTGGGCGACGCCGCAGGAAATCGACGACATCATGGCGCTCGCCATCCGCGTCAACGACTTCCTCACCGGTCTCTTCCTGGGCATCGGCATCCGTCTGGTCGATTTCAAGATGGAATGCGGCCGGCTGTTTGAGAACGAAATGATGCGGATCATCGTCGCCGACGAAATCTCGCCCGACTCATGCCGGCTGTGGGATATCAAGTCGAACGAGAAGCTCGACAAGGACCGTTTCCGCCGCGATCTCGGCGGCTTGCTTGAAGCCTATACCGAGGTGGCGAAACGCCTGGGCATTCTGATGGAGAACGAGCGCCCGGCCGGTTCGGGTCCGGTGCTGGTGAAGAGCTAAAGAAGAACTGGGGCAAATCTCGTGAAGGCACGCGTTACCGTTACGTTGAAGTCCGGCATCCTCGATCCGCAGGGCAAGGCTATCGAAGGCGCGCTGAAATCGCTCGGCGTCGATGGCGTCGCCAGCGTCCGCCAGGGCAAGGTGTTCGACATCGAACTATCAGGCTCGGACAAGACCAAGGCAGAGGCGGCATTGAAGGATGCCGCTGACAAGCTGTTGGCGAACACGGTGATTGAGAACTACCGGGTCGAGCTTTTGGGATGAGGGTGTGAGCGGCGGGCTTGCCGCTCACAGCCATCCCACGCTGCGGAAACGCCAGTACAGCCCGGTGCAGGCGGTGAGCATCAGCCCCAGCACCAAGAAATATCCGTAGTCCCATTCCAGTTCGGGCATGTGCTTGAAATTCATCCCGTAGACTCCGGCCAACGCCGTCGGCACGGCGATGATGGCGAGCCACGAGGCCAGCTTCTTGGAGACCGCCGTCTCGTGGGCCTGGCCGACCAGAAGGCTTGCCTCGAAGGCGAACGCCAGCACCTCGCGCATTGAATCGGTGCGCTCCTGTATGGTCCTGACGTGGTCAGTGACATCGCGAAACAGCGCCTGCATGGTCGAACGCACCATCGGAAGGTTGTCGTGTTCGAGCCGGCGGCAGACTTCCACCAGGGGGCCAATCGCATTGCGCAGTCGCAATAGATCCCGGCGCAGCATGTAGAGCCGTTCGACCTGGGCCCGCGTGATGGTGCTGGCGAGGACGTCGTCTTCAATCTTCTCGACCTCGTCGTGGATGGTTTCCAGGACAGGGGAATAGTTGTCGACGATGAAATCGAGGATGGCGTAGAGAATATAGTCCTCGCCACGCGCCAGCGCGCGGGGGCAGCTCTCGCAGCGTTCGCGCACTGCTGCATACGAGGTCGATGCGCCGTGGCGGACCGAGACGAGATAGCCTTCGCCAACGAACAAATGAGTTTCGCCGAACGCGATCCTGCCCTGGATCAGTTGCGCCGTTCGCGCCACGATGAACAGGCCGTCGCCATATTGCTCGATCTTGGGCCGCTGATGGGCGTGGTTGGCGTCCTCGATCGCGAGGTCGTGCAGGTCGAACTGCTGCTGCACACTTTTCAGTAGCGCCAGATCCGGCTCATACAGGCCGATCCAGACGACGTGGCCGGGCTTGCTGCGCCAGCTCGAAGCCTCCTCGATGGCGATATTGGCGACGCGGCGGCCATCGACGTAAACACCGGCCGCGACGACACCTTCGGACGCCATCGGTTCGGTCTCTGCGGCCGCCAGCGACGGGACATTCATGGCTTCCATCCCTGAGCGATTGTTGTTGAGCACGGCTGCCGCGCGGGCCGTTTTGGCGACGCTAGCACTGGAAAAACCGGCGTCAAATGGTTATGTCTCTGCCGGGTCGGCGGTTCTGCCGACGATTCTCGTTTCCAACCGGGAACCTCCATGAAATCCGCCGTCCTCGTCTTCCCCGGAATCAATCGCGAGCGCGACATGGCGCGCGCGCTCAAGCTCGCCTCGGGGCAGGAGGCTGCGATGGTGTGGCATGCCGACACTGCGCTGCCGAAGGGGACCGATCTGGTCGTAGTGCCCGGCGGGTTTTCCTATGGCGACTATCTGCGCTGTGGCGCCATTGCCGCGCGGGCGCCTGTCATGGACGCGGTGCGCAAATATGCCGCCGGTGGCGGGCTCGTGCTCGGCGTCTGCAATGGCTTCCAGATCCTGTGCGAAGCGGGGCTGTTGCCCGGCGTGTTGATGCGCAATTCGAAGCTGAAGTTCATCTGCAAGGATGTGCATCTGCGGGTCGAGCGCTCCGATAGCCCGTTCACGCGCGGCTACAATGCCGGCCAGGTCATTCGCGTGCCGGTCGCGCATGGCGAGGGCAATTACGAGGCCGACGAGGAGACGGTGAAGCGGCTGGAGGGCGAGGGGCGGGTGCTCTACCGCTACTGCTCCCCTGAGGGCGTGGTCGACGAGGAATCCAACATCAACGGCGCGGCGCAGTCGATCGCCGGCATCGTCAACGAGCGCGGCAACGTGCTCGGCATGATGCCGCACCCGGAAAACCACGTCGAAGACATCATGGGCTGCACCGACGGCCGCGGCCTGTTCGCAGGGCTAGCCGCGCATCTGCAAAAACCCGCGTGAGGTTCTTGGTGTCGCGCCTGACGATTGTCGTTGTGGCGCTACTATGCGCCGTCGCAGCCCACGCGCAGGATTATCCCAAGCGTCCCATCACCATGATCGTGCCGTTCGCGGCCGGCGGCACCTCCGACGTGATCGCGCGTGTGGTTGCCGAGGAGATGGCCAAGTCGCTCGGGCAGCCGATCGTGATCGAGAATGTTGCAGGCGCCGGCGGCTCGACTGCGTTGGCGCGTGCCGCGCGGGCGGAAGCAGACGGCTATACCATCGCGATCGGCAATGCCGGCACCAGCGCCGCGACCTATACGATCTATCCAAAACTGCCGTTCACGCCGGAATCCTTCGTGCCGATCGCGGTCGTTGCGAAAACGTTCGGTATCGTCGCGTTGCGCAAGGATTTCCCCGCCAAGAACCTGCAGGATTTCATCGCCTATGCGAAGAAAAATCCCGGCAAGGTCAATCTCGGCCATGCCGGCGTCGGCTCCTCGAATTTCCTGATCTGCAAGAGCTTTGTGCAGGCGGCCGGCATCGACGTGACGCTGGTCGGCTATCGCGGCGCGGCGCCGGCGCTGACGGATGCGATCGGCGGCCAGATCGACGGCGTCTGCGACGCGGCCGCGTCAGTGTCGCAGGCGATCGATGACAAGCTGGTAAGGGGCCTCGTCGTCGGCTCAACGGTGCGGCTTGCAACCTTGCCCGGCCTGCCGACTTCCTCCGAGGCCGGCCTTCCCGAATTCGAGGCGCAGGGTTGGAACGGCCTGTTCGCTCCAAAAGGCACGCCGCCTGCGATCATTGCGAAGCTGAACGCCGCCGCCAGAACCGCCGTCGAGAGCGAGGCGGTGAAGAAGCGTTTTCACGATCTTTCCACCGTTGCGCCCGACGCCAACGAGCACGCGAGCGAAGTGCTCGGCCAGTTGGTGACACGCGACGTCGAGAAATACAAAAAGCTGCCGGAAGAGAAGAAATAGCACCGGCGATCATGTGATAAAAAAGCCCCGCCGAGCGGGGCTTTTTGTTATCGACCGGTAGTCGAACCCGGACCCGTCGGCGACAGCGTCGAGCCGCTCGGCGAGGGATTGATGTGGGTGTTCCCTGACGGGTTCACTGTACTGTTTCGGCCGGCTGCTGCACTGCCTGCATCGTTGCTCATGCCGGTGGTGGCATTACCGCCCGTTCCACTTCCGGCGGTCGTTCCGCCGGTGGAGGATCCTGCCGCTGTGCCACCCGTGCCCGAACTTCCGCCGGCGCCGCTGCCGCCGGCTTGCGCCAGGGCGAGGGTGTTCGTGAATGCCAGTGCCATGGCCAATCCGATTGTTGCGAGTTTCATGATTGCTCCTTTTCTTGCTGCGTAACGGCGCAACACGGTGCACTCGCATGCGTTCCGGTGTGTCAATCATGGTTGATTGCTGTTCCACTACCGTTTCCGCAGGCTCAGCCGGAGTGGCTTTCGATCGCCCAAAAGCAACATCGGCTATATTCCGCCAACCGCCCTCATCAACCTTTCGGCTTCCCGCGCAGGCGCTCGATCCACTTGCGATAATGGTCGCGTGGGATGGTCATCGCAGCGACGCCGGCCATCACCAACACGAGGCCGAGCGCCAGGTTCGGCGGCACGGGTTCGCCGAGCAGCAGGACCGACAGGCCGACCCCGATCGGGATGCGCAAGTATCCCTGTGAATTGGTGGTCAGCGTGCCGAGCCGCGTCAGGCACATGTAGAACAGCATCAGCCCGAAGGCGCTGGAGAATATTCCCATCGCGGCGGTGGCAATCAGCGCCTCGCGCGTCGGCCGCAAGGTCCAGGGATGGTCGACGATCAGCGCGAGCGGCAACAATACCGTGCCGCCGAACAACAGCGAGCCCGCTGCGACCACCATCGGGTCGTAATCGGTCAGCTTGAGCCCGAAGATCGTGGCGCAGGCGAACGAGATGGTGGCGATCAAGATGACCATTTCGGCAAAGAGGTTGCTGGAGAGCCCGCCGAGCGTATCGAGGCCGATGGTCACGGCCGTTCCGGCCAGCCCCAGAATGGCGCCGATCAGCTTCAGCAGCGTCGCCGGCTCATGCCTTGTGATGGCCCAAGTGATGAGGAAAGCGAAGATCGGCGTGGTCGAGGCCAGCACCACGGTCGGCGCCGCCGCCACATATTGCTGCGCCCAGGTGATCATCAGGAAAGGAATGGTCGAGTTGATGGTCTGCTGGAATGCAAACAGCCTCCAGGCCTTGCCGTTCGTCGGCAGCCGCAAGCCGCGGGCACGCAGGATCACCAGCAGGAAGCCCGCCGCGATCAGCGACCGCACCGCGATGAAGGTGACCGGCGGGATCGAGACGAGGCCAATCTTGGTCAGCGGATAGGTCGAGCTCCAGCAGCACGCCAGCGCGAGTAGTAATGCATAGTCGCGCCAGCCGCGACGTGCCTGTGGCGCGTCAGGTGGCAACGGCGGCGGCGCCAGTCGGCTTCTTCCACTTCACCCGCTTGATGGTGCCGGAGAAGGTGAACAGCGACCGTTCGCCGGATTTCAGCACGCCGCGCAGGAAAATCAGCGAGCCGCCGGCGCGGGTGATTTCGCCCTCGCATTCGACCAGTTCGCCCTCGCTCGCCGCGTCGAGAAACTCGCACGCGAACGAAACCGTGACGCCCGGCCCCTCCAGCACGGAGGAGGCGATCGCAAACAAGCAGTAATCGGCGAACGACATGAAGCAGCCGCCATGGACGTTGCGCTGCCCGTTGAGGTGCTTCTTCTCGACCCGGAACGCGCATTGCACGCGGCCGTTTTCGTCCATCCGGTGCCAGAACGGGCCGTTATGGGTCTCGAAACTGTCGCGGGTCCAGGTCCGCCAGCCGGCGAATTCGCCCTCGGTTTCGACGTAAAGGTCTGGGCGGTTGCGGAATGCGTTTTGGGGCAGCTCGTTCACTAAAAATGGCCTTCAATTGGATGTTTCCGTCCTTAAATCCGATCCGGGAACGATGTGCAAACGCCAATCCCGAAAGCGCGCCCGCGCAAAGCTCTGGACAGGGCGGAAATGCGCCATAAAAGGCCTTTTCGCACCCCCTCGATCTTCCTATTAAGGCACCCATGAACGAGCCCCAGATCACCCCCGAACTCGTCGCCAGCCATGGTCTGAAGCCCGACGAGTATGAGCGCATCCTCAAGCTGATCGGGCGGGTGCCGACGTTCACCGAGCTCGGGATTTTCTCGGCGATGTGGAACGAGCACTGCTCGTACAAATCCTCGCGCATCCATCTGCGCGGCCTGCCGACCAAGGCGCCCTGGGTGATCCAGGGCCCGGGCGAGAATGCGGGCGTGATCGACATCGGGGACGGGCAGGCGGTGGTCTTCAAGATGGAGAGCCACAACCACCCGAGCTACATCGAGCCCTATCAGGGCGCGACCACCGGCGTCGGCGGCATTTTGCGCGATGTGTTCACGATGGGTGCGCGGCCTATTGCCTGCCTCAATGCGCTTTCCTTTGGCGCGCCGGAGCATCCGAAGACGCGCCATCTGGTGTCGGGCGTGGTGGCCGGCGTCGGCGGCTACGGCAATTCCTTCGGCGTGCCCACGGTCGGTGGCCAAGTGCGCTTCCACACCCGCTACGACGGCAACATCCTGGTCAACGCGATGGCGGTCGGCCTCGCCGAGACCGACAAGATTTTCTATGCGGCAGCCTCCGGCGTGAACATGCCGATCGTCTATCTCGGCTCCAAGACCGGCCGCGACGGCATTCACGGCGCCTCGATGGCGTCGGCCGAATTCGACGATGACTCCGCCGAGAAGCGGCCGACGGTGCAGGTCGGCGATCCCTTTGCGGAAAAGCTCTTGCTGGAAGCCTGCCTCGAGATCATGGAAAAAGGCTGCGTCATCGCGATCCAGGACATGGGCGCGGCGGGCCTGACATGCTCAGCGGTCGAGATGGGCGCCAAGGGCGATCTCGGCGTCGAACTCGATCTCAACGCGGTGCCGACCCGTGAAACCGGCATGAGCGCCTACGAGATGATGCTGTCGGAAAGCCAGGAGCGCATGCTCATGGTGCTCAAGCCCGAGAAGGAAAAAGAGGCCGAGGCGATCTTCAAGAAGTGGGGCCTCGATTTCGCCGTGGTCGGCTACACGACGCCGACCAAGCGCTTCGTGGTCAAGCATGGCGGCGACGTGATGGCCGATCTGCCGATCAAGGAATTGGGCGACGAGGCGCCGGTGTATGACCGCCCGCACGTCCCGTCCGCGGTCTTGCCGATGGTGCAGGCACGCGAAGTGGAGCCCCCAGTAGGCATTTCGGCGGCGCTGGAGAAGCTGATCGGCACGTCGGAGCTATGTTCGAAGCGCTGGGTCTGGGAGCAATACGACCACGTCATTCTGGGCAATACCGTGCAGCGTCCGGGCGGCGATGCCGCGGTGGTGCGCGTCGAGGACGGGCCCAAGGGGCTCGCGCTCACCGTCGATGTCACGCCGCGCTATTGCGAGGCCGATCCGTTCGAAGGCGGCAAGCAGGCCGTCGCCGAAGCCTGGCGCAACATCACTGCGGTCGGCGGCCGGCCGCTCGCGATCACCGACAATCTCAATTTCGGCAATCCCGAACGGCCCGAAATCATGGGCCAGTTCGTCGGCTGCCTGAAGGGCATTTCCGAAGCCTGCCGCACGCTCGATTTCCCTGTCGTGTCGGGCAACGTCTCGCTCTACAACGAAACCAACGGCCGCGGCATCCTGCCGACGCCCTCGATCGGCGGTGTCGGTCTGCTCGACGATTTCACCAAGTCGGCGACGCTGGCTTTCAAGGCGGCCGGCGAAGCGATCCTCCTGATCGGCGATACGCAAGGCTGGCTCGGACAGTCCGTCTACCTGCGCGACATCTGCGGCCGCGAAGAAGGCGCGCCGCCGCCGGTCGATCTGGCCGCCGAAAAGCGCAACGGCGACGTGGTCCGCGGCATGATCCACGCCGGCACGGCAACCGCGGTGCATGACGTCTCCGACGGTGGCCTGCTGATCGCGCTGGCCGAGATGGCGATTGCCAGTGGCATCGGCGCGCAGCTATTGGCGGCGCCGAACGCGATCGTGCCGCACGCTTACTGGTTCGGCGAGGATCAGGCGCGCTATGTCGTGACGGTGCCGGCAGCCGACGCCGGCCTGGTGCTGGCGAAGATGAAGGGCGCCGGCGTGCCCAGTGCGCGGATCGGCACCACGGGTGGCGATGCGATCGCGGTTGCCGGTGAAGCGCCGGTCGCTGTGGATGCGCTGAAAACGGCGTTCGAGCACTGGCTGCCGGCCTACATGAGCGGCAAGGCGGCGTAGGCGCGTTCTCTCCCCGTCATTGCGAGGAGCGAAGCGACGAAGCAATCCATGTCGCCGCTTGCTGCGAGATGGATTACTTCGCGGAGCCTGTCATCCGGTGGCGCTTCGCGCCGACCGGGTGGCTCGCAATGACGCCTCAAAGCACCTTCGTCGCGCCCGGGATCTGCCGCAGCGCGCGCGTGATCCCCCAGCTCAACAGTACCGTCAGTACGAACCCGATCGTGGCCTTGACGATCGCCGGCAGCTCATAATCGAACAGCCAGTATTGCAGCCACAGTGCGATCGGGTAGTGCACCAGGAACATGCCGTAGGCGTCCGCCTGCATCGGATCGAGTAGCTTGGCTGAGCCCGATTGCCTGAACCTCTGGAAAAAGGCCAGTATCAGAAACATGATGGCCACGCTGAAGACGGTGAAGCAGATGGCGTAGAGCGCTTCATACCAGTCCGGCAACGGCGACGGGTTGCCCAGTATTTCGCGCTTGATGAAGATCAGCACCCACAAGAGGCAATACGGAACGATCGCCAGCACCATCCAGTCCCAGCTCACCTTCGCCATTCGGCCGTCTGCCGCGAGCAGCCCGCGATCCATTTGCGCAGCGCCGATGCCGGCGCCGAAAAAGAAGTAGCTCGCATAGAGCATCACGCGCCCGTGCTGGACCGAGAACGGCCCGAACTCGAACCAACTGCTATGTCCATAGTGAACCAGCCCGGGAATGTAGAACGCAGCGGTGACGGCAAGCATGACCGCGAAGAACACTGCGGGGCGGCGACGACCGTGCAGCGAGAGGCGGTTGATCGGATCGAGCAGGTTGGGTGACAGCCGATACAGGATGCAGGCCACCACGTCGAAACTGAGCAGGACCCAAAGGAACCAGATCGGCCCGCTCGGCCACGGGCCCTTCGTGATCATATTCCACCAGTATTCCGGAAAGCCGATCTCGGGATGGTGCCGCAGGGAGATGGCGTAATAGGCGAGCGGAATGACCGTGAAGGCGCAGATCACGAAAGGTAAGCCAAGCCGAAGCAGGCGATCTGCCAAATAGCTCAGCGGTCCCTTCCGGGCGATACCAGACCAGGCGAACAGCCCCGACAGGAAAAAGAACATCGCCATGAAGAAACTGTCAGTGGCGAGCACGATCATGTCGAAGCCGAAGAATGACGTCGGATCGGTATGACCGAAATAGGTATAGGGGATGACGGCGTGGTGGAGCAGCACTACCAGCGTCAGGAAGGTCCGCGCGCGATCAAGCGAAAGGTTTCGCGATTTGGCCCTGGGCACTGCGCCCACGTCGGCATGCCCCATGGTGGAAATCGATGTCATGCGCGCCTCCCAGCCAGGCTGTGTGGCCAAATGTTGCCGCCCGGAACCTGATTCAGCAAGGCCCAATCGCGGCGCTGGCGAACCCGCATCTCCGGGCTGATCGGAACCGGCGGTGCAACCGGCCGTTAGGTCAGGTGAAATTGAGGGGCCACCTCTGGTACGGCCTCAGAGGTCGCGGAGCACGCAATGACAATTCTCAAATGGGCGCTGATCTTCTTTCTGGTGTCTGTTGTCGCCGGCATCCTTGGCTTCACCGGCATTTCGGAGGCCTCCGCCGACATCGCCCGCTTCCTGTTCTATGTCTTCGTCGTGATCTTCCTGGTGCTTCTGATCCTTGGGCTCACGATATTCAGGGTGTAGCTCCACGCCGTCGTTCCGGGATGGCGCGAAAACGCCCGACCCGAGGGGTGCAATTGCACCCCGGGGAATAGGATTCTCAGGGGCGCAATTGCGCACCATAGTTCGATGCTACGCATCGCCCCGGAATGACTTCTTAGTACGTCTGACTACGCCACTTCCTCGATCGTCACCTTGTCCGGATAGAACGCCAGACGGCCGGCGATCTCGGCCATGGCCGGGAAGGGCGTCTCGTAGGTCCAGATCGAATTTTCGAGGCTCTTGCCGTTGGCGTTGATGCTGAAATAGTTCGCGTCCCCCTTGTAGGGGCAGTGCGTGGTCCGCTCGGTGCGGGACAACAACGCTATATTGGCGTCCTCGCGCGGCACATATTGCACCGCCGGATAGCTGGCTTCCTTCAAGGTCAGCGCGCGGGTGGTATCGGCAATGACCACGCCGCCCACCGAGACCCGGACGCGCTTGGGGTTTGCCGTAATCGTGATCGGATGGTCGGGACCGGGCAATTTCATGATTTTGAGCCTCTTTTTCGGTCAGCCCGAAATGATCGGGCGCGACGCGATCTCGCGGTGTCAAACGCTTCGACCCGGAATATAGTGCCGCCAGGCGTGACCTAGAAGAGCGTACGCGCTAGGTTTGGCCGTCACGGTCGCGCGAGCCGGCCGTGATTCGAAACACCTGACGGAGACATGCTGGAATGCCGATGGATGCCCACGATATCGAGTCGATGATCAAGGCAGCTATCCCCGATGCCGAGGTGACGATCCGCGATCTCGCAGGCGATGGCGACCACTACGCCGCGACCGTGATCTCGGAGTCGTTCCGTGGCAAGTCGCGGGTGCAGCAGCACCAGATCGTCTACCAGTCGCTCAAGGGGCAGATGGGCGGCTTGCTGCATGCGCTGGCGCTGCAGACCGGGGTACCTGGCGGACCCGGGGTACCGGAGAGGTAGTCCCCAGACGGCGGGGGCATCGATGACAGACAACGCACACGGCGCGCTGTTTCGCCGGATCGTGCCGCACCAGCATAGCCGCGTCACGTACGCGGAGCTGTTCTTCGACCTCGTTTTCGTCTTTGCGGTCACGCAAATTTCGCACACGCTGCTGGCTCACTTTACGCCGCTGGGCGCATTGCAGGTCACGCTGCTGTTTCTCGCGGTCTGGTGGGTATGGGTATTCACTACCTGGATCACCAACTGGCTCAATCCCGAAAAGACCCCGGTCCGGCTGCTGCTGTTCGCGATGATGCTGGGCGGGCTGGTGCTATCGACGTCCATCCCAAAGGCATTTGACGAGCGCGGCTTATGGTTTGCCATCGCCTATGCGACGATGCAGGTCGGCAAGACGATATTTCTGTGGTTGTCGACGCCGCCGTCGCGGCCGCGGGCACGCATGAATGCCGTCCGGATCGCCGCCTGGCTTTCGGTGTCGGCCGTCTTCTGGATCGCCGGAGGGATAGCGGAAGGGCAGCCGCGCTTGATGCTGTGGGCCATTGCGCTCGTCATCGAATATATCTCGCCGGCGGTGCGGTTCTGGATTCCCCGCCACGGCGCGTCCTCGGTCGCGGACTGGATGATCGAAGGCGGCCACATGGCCGAGCGCTGCGCGCTGTTCATCATCATCGCGCTCGGCGAATCCGTCGTGGTGATCGGCGCAACCTTTGCCGAACTCACCTGGACCACCGAAAACGTTCTGGCGTTCATCTCGGCCTTCCTCGGCAGCATCGCGATGTGGTGGATCTATTTCCACATCGGCGCCGAAGCCGGCTCCGAACAGCTTTCAAAATCGAGCGAGCCGGGAAGGCTGGCGCGGCTCGCCTATACCTATCTGCACATGCCGATCGTGGCCGGCATCATCGTCGCGGCAGTGGCGGACGAACTGGTGCTGAAACACCCCGGCGGACATTCCGATCTCAAGACCGTAACGAGCGCGATCGGCGGCCCCTTGCTGTTTCTGTTCGGGACCATCCTGTTCAAGCTGAGCTTTCGCGGCTTCCTTCAGCTCTCCCACGGGGCGGGCATCATCGCGCTTTGCGCGCTCGCCTGGTTCGCAAGCGAGCTGTCGCCGTTGATGCTGTCGATCCTGACCACCGCGATCATGATCGCGGTCGCGGTGTGGGAAACGGTCTCGCTGCGATCCGACCCGGCAGAATAGTGCCTTTAATCCAGCCTGGGCCGCCTCATCGGCACCAGTTGCGGCGAGTTGTGATGATCGACGACATTTCTGAGGACGAGATCCGACAGTTGGACGACGAGAGCGCGGAGCCTCGCATTTTCCTCGCGAAGCGCTGCCCGCTCGGTGTCTGCTCCCTCATCCCAGCCCGTGTCCGTATCACTGTGAACAGACGAAGATGCCGAACGTTGCCCGTGGTTGCTTGACGCTGGAAATGCGTTGCCCATGACTGAAATCCCCTGGCACGAACTCACCCCAAGCCATGCTGCCGCGAAGGCTCGGCTGAGTCCGCGTCAAAAGTTGGACATTTCGAAGGGGAAACGACAGCGCAGATGGACCGTTTTGCGGGCGGGGTAATAAAGATGAATACTTGTTAAGAAGTTTGGTTATACTGCGCCCGGCAAGGTGCGGGGACGCGCGGCGGCGTAGGCACCTTCCATCAAACTTGACCAGCGCGATCAGTCAGTGCCCACGGGGGAGCCGTGGCTGGGAATACGCGCCTATGAAACAGAGTGAAGCAAGAGTACGCATTATTGAAGAGTGGGACCGCTGGATCTTGACGCAGATGATCGAGCCGGACGGACCGACTGGAAAAGATTCTTTGAAATTTTTCCACGAACTGCAGGACGCAGGATCTCCGCTTCTGGATTTCCAGTCCCGCGGGCAAGACAAGTGGCGGATCATTCACGCGTGGCTGTTGGGTGCAGACCGATTGTCCGATGATTGGATATCTGTCGCTCCCCGCATTGCGCCGACACGCAGGCCGCGACCGGACCGCAGGCGGTCCGTCTGCAAGACGTGAGCTGCAAAACCCGCGGCTAGAGCCCTTTCGGTTCTGATTGAATCAGAACCGGGCTCTAGATTCCTGTTTTGACGCGCTTTCTTGACGCGAACCGGTGTCCACCCCGGATCAAGTCCGGGGCAGGCTTTCGCTTGAAAACGCTCTAATCCTCAGTCCGACGCCGCCAGCGCGTGAACGGAGAACATCTGGTCGCGATCGTTCCAGGATTCCCGCACCGACCAGCCGGACTCGCGCGCCAACGCGGTGAAGCGGTCGAAGCTGTATTTGTAGCTCGACTCGGTGTGGATGCTCTCGCCGGGACGGAATGAAAAATTCCGTCCCAGGATGCGCACGCTCTGCGCCTTCTTGGAAATCAAGTGCATCTCGATGCGATGGCGCTCGCGATTATAGACCGAGCGGTGCATGAAGGCGGAGACGTCGAAATTGCCGCCGAGCTCGCGGTTGATGCGGACCAGTACATTGAGATTGAACCGCGCGGTGACGCCGGCGGCGTCGTTATAGGCGTCGTAAAGCACCCGCTCGTTCTTCTCGAGGTCGACGCCGATGATCATCTGTGCGCCTTTGCCCAGAATGTCGCGTGCGCTGCGCAGGAAGGCGCGCGCCTCGTGCGGCTCGAAATTGCCGAGTGTCGATCCCGGAAAGAAGCCGACCTTGGGCTGGTCTGCGATTTCCGCCGGCAGCTCGAACGGCGCGGTGAAATCGGCGGCAACCGGATAAACGCCGAGATCGGGGAAATCCTTGCGCAAGCCGCTGGCCTGCGCATTCAGGAAATCGCCGGAAATATCGACCGGGACATAGGCGGAAAAATCGCAGCGCTCCAACAGCAGGCGGACCTTGGTGGTCGCGCCGGCGCCGAATTCGACCAGGGCCGCACCTTTCGGAATGAGTGCGGCGATTTCATCGCCGCGGCTACGCAGGATGCCGAGTTCGGTGCGGGTCGGGTAGTATTCCGGCAGCACCGTGATCTGCTCGAACAGCTCGGAGCCCGTGGCGTCGTAAAAATATTTCGGCGACAGCCGCTTAGGGAACTGCGAGAGGTCGCCGATCACGTCGCCGGCAAAGGCGGAGGTCTGTTCGTCGAACGGGTGCGTTTGGGCCAAAGCGGCGGCATGCACATTCATGATACTCTCCTGAACGCGCTTTCCGGCGCGCTTCGATGATCGAAAATGTCAGGCGTAATCGGCGAGGCGTAACCCCGTGAATTGCCAGCGGTGGTGCGGGTAGAAGAAGTTGCGGTAGGTGATACGGCTATGGCCGGCCGGAGTTGCAAGCGAGGAGCCGCGCAGCACGAGCTGGTTGACCATGAACTTGCCGTTGTATTCCCCGAGCGCCCCCTCGATGGCGCGGTAGCCGGGGTAGGGGGAGTAGGAACTGCGAGTCCACTGCCAGACGATGCCAAAGGCATCGTTGAGCTGGCCGGCGCGGGCGGCGACCTCCCCCCCCCCCCCCCCTCCCACTCCATTTCGGTCGGCAGATGGCAGCCCGCCCAGCGGGCGAACGCATCCGCCTCGTAATAGCTGACATGGCAGACCGGGGCAGCCGGATCGATCGGCTGCAAACCGCCGAGCGTCATGATCCGCCACTCGCCGTCGACCTGGCGCCAGTGGCCGGGCGCCTGCCAGCCCTCGTTGGTCGCCGTGGCAAAGCCGTCCATCAGCCACAGCGTGGCCGTGCCGTAGCCGCCGTCCTGCATGAAGGCGAGCCATTCCGCATTGGTCACGAGGTTGCGGGCGAGCCTCACCGGGCCGACCAGGGCGCGGTGCGCGGGCTTTTCATTGTCGAAATGGAAGCTGTCGTCGGCGTGGCCCACGGTGTGGATGCCCTCGTTGAGGGGGGTCCACTCCTCTGCCGAACGGCGCGCTGTCGGGAGACGCCAGGATGGATCGTAGGCCGGCGGGATCGGGTTCTGGGCAAAGGCGTGCAGGATGTCGGTCAGCATCAACTCCTGATGCTGCTGCTCGTGATTGAGGCCGACCTCGACCAGCGGGACCAGTTTTGTGAGGCGCTCCTCGCCGGCGGTCTGGAAGAATTTGACCACGGCGGCATCGACATGCCGGCGATAGGCGGTGATCTCGTCGGCGCTCGGGCGGGTCAAATGGCCGCGCTGGTGACGGGCGTGCCGTGGTCCGGCGCTGACATAATAGGAATTGAATAGAAACGCATAATCAGGGTGGAAGGGCTGGTAACCCTCGCAGTGCTCGCCGAGCAGAAATTGCTCGAAGAACCAGGTGGTATGAGCGCGGTGCCATTTGGCCGGGCTGGCGTCCGGCATCGACTGGATGAGCTGGTCCTCGGGGCTCAACGGAGCGGCCCGCCGCTCGGTCTCGCCGCGGACGGCCAGATAAGCTTCCACCAAATTCTGGGCGAGGGCGCCGGAATCCGAGAAAAGTGACGGGGCAGGAGCGGCGAACGCGGCGGCGGATACTGGTTTCGTCACAGGTATCTCCAGTGAAAGGAGAGAACGTTAGGCTGGCAAACTGGTTCCTGACGGGCAGTCCGTCCTAGATAGGGGTTCCGTTGCGGGAAAAAAGCCTGCCCGCGCTATGACATTAATGCTGTCATTCTATGGGCTGCGGTTGCCCGGGCGCCCTGAGGCGACCCCGCGCATGCCAGCTCTTCGCCATTTTACTTTGGATGAACAACGGTTTGGGCTACATTTATGACAAGTATCCGGGTTACATGGACGAGCCGGCCCGTTACGCGACGCCGCAGGGGGCTGAGCCCCAAAAGGAAGCAAATATGAGCATCGAACAATTCATCGACAACGAAGTGAAGTCGAACGACGTCGTGCTGTTCATGAAGGGCACGCCGCAGTTTCCGCAGTGCGGTTTCTCAGGCCAGGTGGTCCAGATCCTCGATCACATCGGCGTCGGCTACAAGGGCCTGAACGTCCTGGAATCCGCCGAGCTTCGCAACGGCATAAAGGAATATTCGAACTGGCCGACCATCCCGCAGCTCTACGTCAAGGGCGAATTCGTCGGCGGCTGCGATATCATCCGCGAGATGTTCCAGGCCGGTGAATTGCAGCAGCTCTTTGTCGACAAGGGCGTCACCGTCAACGCGGCGGCTTCCGCCTGAGCGGGCTGGCGCGCCAGGTCGGCCAAGCGCGGCTGGAAGTCATTGTTGCCGACATCACCACGCTCCGCGTTGACGCCATCGTCAACGCCGCGAACTCGTCCCTGCTCGGCGGGGGCGGCGTCGATGGCGCGATCCATCGGGCGGCCGGACCTGAACTGCTTGCCGAGTGCCGCACGCTAAACGGCTGCGCGACCGGCGACGCCAAGATCACCCGGGGATACCGGTTGCCGGCCAGGCATGTGATCCACGCCGTCGGGCCGGTTTGGCACGGCGGCAATGTTGGAGAGGACGGGTTGCTCGCTTCCTGCTATCGGCGCTCCCTCGAGCTCTGTCAGGCCAACGGGCTCTCCTCTCTGGCATTTCCCGCGATCTCTACGGGCGTCTATCGCTTCCCTGCCGACCGTGCGGCGGGCATCGCAGTTGCAACCGTCGTCGATGGACTGGCCGCGGCGCTTGCCGTGACAAGGGTTATCTTCTGCTGCTTCTCCCGCGACAGCGCTCGGTTGCATGAAGAGGCGCTGGCAGCCTTTGGCAGCCCTTGCGCCGACTGACGCCGCAGCTACACTCCTCTCCGAATTCTGGAGGGGGTTCCAATGAACTTGCGTCAAATGCTGCGCGCGCTTGCCTGCGGCGCGCTGATGCTGGCCGTTACGCCGCAAGTCCGCGCCGAAGGCACCTTCGACATTCCCGCCGGCGCGCGCTTCAACAAGGACAAGCTTACGAAGATCACCGAATTCTTCAAGAACGAGGTGGCGACCGGCAAGATCGCGGGTGCGAACGTCCTGATCCAGCAGCATGGCAAGCCGGTCTATCACGAAACCTTCGGCGTTCAGGACGTGGAGTCCAAGAAGCCAATCACTGACAAGACCATCTTCCGCCTGTTCTCGATGACGAAAGCGATCACGTCGGTCGTGGCCATGCAATTGATCGAAGACGGCACGATCAAGCTCGACGATCCCGTCTCAAAGTACATTCCGTCCTTCGCGAATGTGAAGGTCGGTGTCGAGAAGAAGGCCGAGGACGGCACCAAGACGCTCGAGCTGGTGCCAGTGAGCCGGCCGATGACCGTCCGCGACCTGATGGTGCATACGTCCGGGATCACCTACGGCTTCTACGGCGACACCCTGGTCCGCAAGGCCTATGCGGCCGCCAATATCTATGACGGAGATTTCGATCTGGCCGGGTTCGCCGAGCGGATCGCCAAACTGCCGCTGCACAATCAGCCGGGCGCGCTGTGGCAATACGGACATTCCACCGACATCCTGGCGCGGGTGATGGAAGTCGCGTCGGGAAAATCCCTGTTCACGATCATGCGCGAAAGGCTGCTCGATCCGCTTGGCATGGTCGACACCGGCTTCTATATCACCGATCCGGAGAAGCAGAAGCGGATGGCGCTGCCGGTACCCAACGACAGCAACTTTCGCGTCGGCCGCGACACCAACCCGACCAATGTCAAGAAGATCGAATTCGCCAGCGGCGGCATGTACTCGACGATGGCGGACTACCGCCGCTTTACGCAGATGCTGCTCAATGGCGGCACGTTCGAGGGTAAGACCTATCTGAAACCCGAAACGTTCAGGCTGATGACGACCGACTATGTCGGCCCCGGGTCTGGGGTCGAGCGGGACTATTTCTATTTCCCCGGGGACGGCTTCGGAATGGGCCTTGGCCTTGCGGTGCGCACCGATCCGGGCAATGCCAAGCCGCCGCCGCCGGGATCGCTTGGCGAATTGAAATGGGATGGCGCCAGCGGCTGCTATTTCGTGATCGACCGCAAGCAGGACATGTTCTTCGTGCTGCTCGAGCAGACGCCGACGGAACGCCAGCGCATCCAGCGGACGCTGAAGCAGTTGGTCTATGAAGCGCTGGAGAACTGATGGCACCACGGCAGGGCGTTGCCTTGCTGCGGCGGTGCTTGTGGTTTCCCTGGTCGGCGGCCAGCCGCAGGAGGCGCGGGCCGAGCCGAAAATGGCAGCCGCGCCAACTTTTTCGCGAGCGGCCCTTGACCGGATTGGTGACTACGTTCGCAGCGAGGTCACGGCCGGCAAGATTCCCGGTGCGGTGCTTCTGATCCAGCAGCACGGCAAACCAGTCTATCTTGAATGTTTCGGCGTGCGGGACCCTGCGTCCAGCCAGCCGATGACGCCGGACACCATTTTCCAGATCTATTCGATGTCGAAGGCCGTCACCTCGGTCGCCGCGATGATGCTGATCGACGACGGGAAGCTGGCCCTCGACGATCCCGTGTCCAAATACATTCGTGCCTTTGCGGATGCGAAAGTCGGTGTCGATCTTTCCGATGAAGCAGGACAGTACCCGCTCAAGCTCGAGCCGCTGAAGCGCCCGATCACGATCAGGGATCTGCTGCGGCATACGTCCGGCATCACTTACGGCTTCTTCGGCGAAACCGCGGTGCAGAAACTCTATGCCAATCCAAGATTATACGCCGGCGACTTCGACAACGCTGAATTCGCTGACCGCATTGCGGTACTGCCGCTCGCCGATCAACCGGCAACGCGTTGGAACTACAGCCACTCGACCGACGTGCTCGGCCGCGTCGTCGAGGTGATCTCGGGGCAGACGCTGTTTCAATTCGAGAAGCAGAGACTGTTCGATCCGCTAGGCATGTCCGAGACCGCATACTATGTCGCAGATGACGCGAAGTGGCCGCGCATCGCCCAGCCATTTCCCGTTGATCGTTTTCGGGTGGCCGGAATCGGAGACCCGACAGTGCCGCGGCGGTGGGAATCTGGTGGCGCGGGTCTGGTCTCGACGGCCGCCGACTATGCCCGATTCCTGCAAATGCTGCTGAATGGAGGTACGCTGGACGGCAAGCGGTACCTCAAGCCCGAGACAGTCGCGCAGATGACCTCGGATCAGATCGGTCCTGAAACCAGGATCATTCATGATCCCTTTTACTTTCCGGGCCCATCCAGCGGCTTCGGTCTTGGCTTTGCCGTGCGCACCTCACCGCCGCCAAACACGACATGGCCGCTCGGCGAATACCGGTGGGATGGCGCAGGCGGAAGTTTCTATTTTGTCGATCCGCAGGACGACTTGCTCGTTGTCTTCATGGTACAGGCTCCGACGCAGGGCGGGCGAATTCAACTGGCGCTGAAGACGATCATGTACGAGGCGCTTGGGAAAGGTCTGCGCAAGGATTGACAATCGCCTGATTACGCCACGGCGTTTTTCGCGATCGTCTCGCGATAGAACGACGCGCTCAGCTTGGGCGTACGACGCTTGGAATCGAAGTCGACGTGGTAGATGCCGAAGCGCTGCTCATAGCCATCAGACCATTCGAAATTGTCCATCAGGCTCCACAGGAAGTATCCGAGCACGGGCACGCCCGCGGATGTCGCGCGCTGCAACTGCGTGAGATAATTGCGCAGATACATGATGCGGTCGACGTCGTAGATGGTTCCGTCCGGCGCCGGCTGGTCGCTCCCCGACGTTCCGTTCTCGGTGATATAGATCGACTTCACGTTCCAAAGTTTTGCGACATGACGCGGCACCCAATAGATGGCTTCGGGGCCGGGCCTGAGCCAGCTCGCTTTCATGTGCGGAAACGAGGCGGGAAACGGCGCCAGCGTGAAGCCGCGCTCGTTGTCGGCGGCAACGACATAGTGGTCCGGCATATAGACGTTCAGCCCGACGAAATCGATCGGGGATGAAATGACGCTGAGATCCTCGGCGGTGAATTTCGGCGCGTCTTGGCCGGACCGCGCCAGATACGCCTCGGTATATTTTCCTTCGAGCATCGCGGTCAGGTAGCCGGCGTTGAGCTCGCGCGTCGCGATCTCGGCGGCGCGGATGTTGGCTGGCGTTTCGATGGCAGGGATGCAGCTCACGGCATTCTCCGCCGGACCGACCTTCGTTCCGGCTCGGCCATGGGCGCGGATGGCCTGAACGGCGAGACCATGTCCCAGCGCAACATGGTGACGGACCTGGTTCAATCCTGATTGAGGCAGTTTGAGGCCGGGCGCGTCGGCGCCGAGGCCGTGGCCGAGATGAACGAGCCTGGAGCATTCGTTGATCGTGAAGAAATGCCTCACGCGATCACTCAAGCGGGCAGTGACATGGGCGGCATAATCCGCAAATGCCTTCGAGGTGTCGCGCGAAGTCCAGCCGCCGAAGCGATCCTGCAGCGCCTGCGGCAGGTCCCAATGGTACAGCGTCGCAAACGGCTCGATGCCGTTGGCCAACAATTCGTCGACAAGGCGGTGATAAAAATCGAGGCCCTTTGGATTTGCCGATCCGGTCCCATCCGGGAAGACGCGCGGCCATGCGATCGAGAATCGATAGGCTTTTGCGCCCAGCGACTTCATGATCTCGATGTCTTGCTTGTAGAGACGATAATGGTCGGTCGCGGTGTCGCCATTGCTGCGATCGGAAATGGTGCCGGGCGTGTGGGCAAAGCGGTCCCAGATCGACGGCCCGCGGCCGTCTTCGTTGACCGCGCCCTCGACCTGATAGGCCGAGGTCGCCGTGCCCCACAGGAAGCCGCTCGGGAAATCCGACGAGGGGCGCTGATTCTGTGTTCCGGTCGCTCGATCCGATTGCGCAGTGCTGGATTTGGCTGACAGTATCGACATGCCAAGAGCCGACCAGCCCGCAAGTCTGCCAAATTGTCGCCGGGAAAATCTGTTGAATGCCATCATTTCATTCGTCAGGCGCGATCAATTTTGCGCAAACAAAGCTCACTCTTGAAGGGCTCAATATCGCCGCTTCCGTGCTCTCGCGCAATTGTACACATGGCGCGACCAGCGGGTCGACATGCCTGCCGCGCAGGGCTAAACAGGCACATCCATTCGTCCTATTAGGGGAGCAGGACCAATCGGCTTTCGCACGCCGCTGGCGCTTTTGTTTCTATCGCTCGGCATCGTTGTCGCGGTGTGGTGGTGGCTGGCCACGCCGGTAGCGCTGACGCGCGCGCCGATTGATGATGCATCGAAGCTGGAATGCGTTTCCTACGCGCCGTTCCGCAACGATCAGACGCCGCACGATCCGACGCTCATCGTCAAGCCGGAGCAGATCGCGGAGGATCTGCAGGAGCTTGCCAAGGTCTCCAAATGCATCCGCACCTACTCCATCGACAACGGGCTGGACAAGGTGCCCGAGCTTGCGTCCAGGGTCGGATTGAAGGTTCTGCTCGGCCTGTGGATCGGACGTGATCGCGCGAAGAACGCGCAACTCGCCGACATTGCGGTCTCGCTGGTGAAGGATCATCCCGGTACGGTCGCAGCGCTCATCGTCGGCAGCGAAGTGCTGCTGCGCGGCGACATGACCGTCGGCGACCTTCGCCAAACGATCCAGTCGGTCAAGCCGCGCGTGGACATTCCGGTGACCTATGCCGATGTCTGGGAATTCTGGCTGCGCTACCGCGAGGTAGGCGCCGATGTCGATTTCGTTACCGCCCATTTCCTGCCCTATTGGGAAGACGTTCCCCCGCGCGCCGAGGATGCGGCCGCGCATATAGATGAGATACGCAAGCAAGTGGCGGCAGCCTTTCCCGGCAAGGAGATTTTGATCGGCGAAACCGGTTGGCCAAGCCACGGGCGGATGCGCGATGGCGCGCTGGCTTCCCGCGTCAACCAGGCGCGTTTCATCTCCGAGATTCTCGAACGGGCAAGGCGCGATAACTTCCGCGTCAATTTGTTCGAGGCGTATGACGAGCCGTGGAAGCGCCGCTGGGAAGGAACGGTGGGGGGCTATTGGGGACTGTTCGACGGGGCCGAACGCAAGCTGAAATATCCGGCCGGCGTGGCCATCAGCAATTACCCGTTCTGGAAGCTGCAGATGGCAGGCGGGCTGCTGCTTTGCCTCTGTGTATTCGCAGTTGCCGGGTTCACGCAGAAGCGCCAGCAGGCCGCGGCGCCGTTGACATCGTGGGCCGCGGTCGCCGCATCCGCGACCGCTGGCGGGATCTTGCTGGGCATCAGCATCGACAAGATGCTCCAGGAAAGCTACGGGCTCGGCGGTTGGCTGGTTCAGGGTTTTCTGCTGACGGCGGCCGTGACAGCGCCGCTGCTGGCCACCTATGCGCTGATGTCGGGGCGGGGGCTTCCGGCGTTTCTTGAAGTGTTGGGGCCGCGCAAAGGCCTGACTCCATTGTTCATGAGCAACATACTGGGCGTGACGCTGATCGTGACGACGCTGATTGCCGCGCAGACCGCGCTCAGCCTGATATTCGACGCGCGCTGGCGCGATTTCCCATTCGCCGCCCTGACCATGGCCGTGGTGCCGTTCTGGACATTGGCGTTTCTCAACGGATCGAAATCCGGCGAGCGGCCGCTCTCTGAGGCCGTGTTTGCCGGACTCTTCGCTTTGGCGGCGATCTATATCGTCCTCAACGAAGGCTTCCAGAACTGGCAGGCCATGTGGACGGGCGCGGTGTATCTGCTGCTTGGCAGCGCATTGTGGCGGGCGCGCACATCAGCCGTTGCCTAAGTTCACGCCCTCGGGCTGATGCTTCTTACGCGCTGCGTACGATCTCGCGGACCAGCCCGACAGTCTCCTCGATCATCGCAGCACTGACGTCGAGATGCGTACAGGCGCGAATGCGGCCGTCCATCATCGCGAGCAGCACGCCGCGCTTGCGCAAGGCTTCGACCATCTTGTCGCCGGCGATGCCGGCTCTGTCAGGCTTGAAGAACACCAGGTTGGTCTCAGGCTCTTGCACCTCGATGCCGTCGATCTGCGACAGCCCCCGCGCCAGCGCGCGCGCATTGGCATGATCGTCGGCGAGGCGGTCGACGTGATGGTCGAGCGCGTAGACGCAGGCCGCGGCACAAATGCCGGCCTGCCGCATCGAGCCGCCAAGGCGCTGCTTCCAGCGCCAGACGTCGTCGATGAAGGCGCGCGACCCCGCAATCACGCCGCCGATCGGCGCGCCGAGGCCCTTGGAGAAATCGATCCACGCTGAATCCCATCCCGCGGCCATGTCGCGCGCCGATATTTTCGTGGCGACGCAAGCGTTCAACATCCGCGCGCCATCCATATGGGTGATCAGCCCATGCGCCTTGGCGATCTCGACGATTTCATCCAGCGCCGCCTTCTTCCAGATCGTGCCACCGCCGATATTGGCGGTTTGCTCGACGCTGACGACGGTCTGCGGCGGCTGGTAGCGCGAGCGCGGGTGCAGCGCGGCGCGGAACGTTTCGGGCGTGAATTGCCCGTCATCGCCCGGCAGCGGCATGATCTGGAATCCGCCGAGCGCTGCATGCGCGCCGCCTTCGCGGGCAATGATATGCGCGGTGGAATGGGCGAGGATTTCATCGCCCGGCCGGCAATGGGCGAGAGTGGCCGAGACGTTGCACATGGTACCTGACGGCATGAACACGGCGGCTTCCTTGCCGAGCAGGTCAGCCACGCGCTCGCAAAGCAAATTCACCGTCGGATCGTCGCCGATCTGCTCGTCGCCGACTTCCGCCCGCGCCATAGCCTCGCGCATCGCGGGCGTCGGCCGCGTCTGGGTGTCCGACAGCAGGTTGATGCGGATGGGATCGGCCTTGGGATCGCGCGGGGCAGGGGTGTAGTGCATGGCAGTTTCTCGTCTCTTTTGACTTGATGGCGGGACAGAAATTATCTGAACCGCAGATTTTCGCGAGAGAGCTGATTGATCGCTGTGCATCCCATCAGCTTCATTCCCCGCTCGAGTTCCGACCGCATCAGGTCGAGAGCCCGCTCGACGCCGGCCTGGCCGGCCGCCGCGAGAGGATAGAGATAATAGCGTCCAACGCCTACGGCCTTGGCTCCAACCGACAATGCCTTCAAGACATGGGTGCCCCGCTGAATTCCGCCGTCCATGATCACGTCAATTCGATCGCCGACCGCGTCCACGATTTCGGCCAACTGGTCGAATGGCGCGCGGGAACCGTCCAACTGCCGGCCGCCATGATTGGACAGCACGATGCCGGTGCAACCAATCTCGACGGCGCGCCTGGCGTCCGCCACCGACATGACGCCCTTCAGGCAGAATTGCCCGCTCCATAGCCGGACCATTTCAGCCACATCGTCCCAGTTCATCGAAGGATCCAGCATCTCGGTGAAATATTTAGAGATCGACAGCGCGTCGCTGCCCATGTCGACGTGCTGGTCCAGTTGCGGAAGCTTGAACCGCTCATGCGTGAGATAATTGATGCCCCAGGCCGGCTTGATCCCGAACTGATACATCCCGGCAAGCGTCAGCCGAAATGGAATCGAAAAGCCGGTGCGCTTGTCGCGCTCGCGGTTGCCGCCCGTGATGCTGTCCACGGTGAGCATCATCACCTGGACGCCGGCTTCTTTCGCACGTTGCATCATCGCGCGGTTGAGACCGCGATCCCGGTGATAATAGAATTGATAGACCTGCGGCGTGTCGTGCGCCTGACGCAGTTCCTCGAGGCTTACCGTGCCGAGCGAGGATACGCCGAACATCGTGCCGTACTTCGCCGCAGCAGCGGCGACGGCGCGTTCGCCGCTATGGTGGAACAGCCGTTGCAGTGCGGTCGGAGAGCAATAGATCGGCATCGCGAGCTTCTGGCCCAGCACCGTCACCGACATATCGATGTTTTCGACGCCGCGCAGGACATTGGGTACCAGGTCACAACGCTCGAAACTTGCGGTGTTCCGGCGATGGGTCACCTCGTCGTCAGCCGCGCCGTCGATGTAATCGAAGATAGGGCCGGGCAGCCGTCGCCGGGCCAGCCTGCGGAAATCATGAAAGTTGTGGCAGTCGCGCAAGCGCATGTTGATCCCGCTTGGTTCAAGCCCACGGCGAGGCTCGCGTTGAGACGACGCCATACTCGCATACAAAAAGGCCCCGGCAAAACCGGGGCCCTTGGTATCTCGTAACTGAAAACCGATCAGCGCGAATAGAATTCGACGATCAGATGCGGCTCCATCTGAACTGCGAACGGCACGTCCGACAGCGCGGGGATGCGGGTGAACTTCGCCGTCATCTTGGAGTGATCGGCTTCGATGAAGTCGGGCACATCGCGCTCGCCGAGCTGGCTTGCTTCCAGAACGGGAGTAAGCTGCTTGGAGGATTCCTTGACCTCGACGACGTCGCCGGGCCGGAGCTTGTAGCTCGGAATGTTGACGCGGCGGCCGTTCACCTTGATGTGGCCGTGGTTGATGAACTGGCGCGCGGCGAACATGGTCGCGACGAACTTGGCGCGATAGACCACGGTGTCGAGACGGCGCTCCAAGAGGCCGATCAGGTTCTCACCGGTGTCGCCCTTCATCCGGCCGGCCTCGACATAGACGCCGTGGAACTGACGCTCTGAAATGTTGGCGTAGTAGCCTTTGAGCTTCTGCTTGGCGCGGAGCTGGACGCCGAAGTCGGACAGCTTGCCCTTGCGGCGCTGGCCGTGCTGGCCGGGGCCGTATTCCCGGCGGTTCACGGGGCTCTTCGGGCGGCCCCAGATGTTCTGGCCCATACGGCGATCGATCTTGTATTTCGCCTCACTGCGCTTTGTCATCGCGTCCTCTGCTTAAGAGTTTGAGTGTTGAGGAAACGCGCCCTCCTGTGCACCGGGGTTGCCGGGGCCGACAGGTCCGCCTCGAAAGCTCGGGGAGGACCACGGGTCGCGAAACGCATCGCGGGCCGAAACCGGCCCGCGAGCAAGCGGGTTCTTAGGGAGAAACCGCTGTTCTGTCAACGAAAAGGGACCTCACGGAGACCGGGGGCCGTCAAGTCGCGACCGCGCGGACCGGTTTGGGTTCGGTTTGCTGCCGATTGGCCCGCAATTCGGCTGATATTTCGCCGTTCAGTACCAGTTCCAGCCGGTTCAACGCTTTGGCCATCGGGGCCGCATCGGTAATCCGGTGATCCCAGCGCAAGACGATATCGATGGTCTGGTCGGGCTTTTCCACCCCATAGCTCAGGACAAAGGGTCCGGGGCTGATGGCATGGAGCTGGCCCGCGCCATAGGCGGCCACGGAGGTGACCCCAAAACTACCGAAATAATTGGCCCGCTGGCGGCCGAAATTCAGCCCGACCGCCCAGAACAGCCGCCGCAGCGGCAGCGGCAGCCGCGTGGTTCGCAGGATCTTCCGGAACGCCGGCACCTCGTCGATCTGCGCCACCTTGGCGTGCCGGATCAGGGCGTCCACTTCGGCAAGCGGCATTTCGTCGGGCGCGGCGACCTTTTGTGGCAGTACGCAATCCTGGCCGTTCTCGACCCGGGCGATCGCCACCATCGCGACGCTGCGGGGCAGTTCGTAGAAGGCCGGCATAGGCCATTTGACGTAGAGGGTGCGCAGGATCGGCTGTTCCTTGGCCACCAGCGCGAAGGCCTTGACGAAAATCGCGGCCCAGCCCGGCCGCTGAGCGGCCTGCGCGCGGGCTTCCTGCAGGGCTCGAATATTGAGGGGCCGCGAGAGCGAAACAAAGGGCACGCGGTTCGAGGCGTGCATGAGGTCGGCGACCAGACGGCGCGGTAGTGTGATTTTTCGAACCGTTCCGCGCATCGCTCCGCCCGCGTTTCCGCAATAGATCAATCAAAAAGCCGGCAGGCCGCCCCCGCAACCTGCCAGCACCTCATCTAGCACGAACAAGGCGTTTTGACGCCAGAAGGTTCGAATCCGGATCGCCCCTGTTGGCGGCGCCGTGCCCCCGAGGAACCCCGAGAACTTTGAAGGGCTTGCCGCCGTCTCGGCACCTATCGCTTGATCCCTTCAAAGCTTGCCGCGATGCCGCGCTGGAACAGCGACCAGTCGAAGCCGAGCGCCAGCGCGACGTAGCCGCGGTCGATCATCTTGTTGGCTTGCTCGGCCGTGCGCGCGACGCCGCCGATTGGTACGCGACTTCTGAGGATGCCTTCCTCGGCCCGCTTCATCAGCGCCACGACCTCGGGATCATCGGGCAGGCCGCGCTTATTGATGGAGGTGGCGAGATCGCCGGGGCCGATCACGGCGACATCGATGCCAGGCGTCGCCATGATCTCGTCAATGCGCTCGACCGCTTCGACATGCTCGATGGTGACCATGCAGATCATGTCGTCGTCCGCGGTCGCCATGTAATCCGCCATCGACACGCCCCAGCGGAACGGCGCATGGAACGGGCCCCACAGCCGGTCGCCGTTCGGCGGATAGCGCACGCTGCGCACGGCTTTTTCGGCCTCAGTGCGGCTGCAGATCATCGGAAAGTTGATGCCGAGCGCGCCAAGGTCCATCGGCGCTTTCGCCAGCCAGGGCTCGTTGGCGGCTATCCGCACCATCGGTACGCAGGGCGTGCCAGAAGTCGCCGTGATCATCGCATGCGCCGATCCGAGATCGATCGGGCCGTGTTCCAGGTCGACGATGATAAAGTCGATCCCCGAACGCGCCATGATCTGCACGGTCTGGATCGAGGGGATGGTCGCAATCGTGCCGAAGGTCGGACGCCCCTCCCGCCACGCCTGGCGGAGGCGGTTGAGCGGCGCAGGCTTTGCGGTGGTCAAGCGGAAACTCCCTGCTGAAATGACCGACTGATCATTGGGCGAAGGGACCATAAGGTCAAATTCACCGCTTATCGAGCCACATTGTTTCTGCGCCTTGCCATCATTTCAGACGCCAGAGGTGAGCAACGCCAGCGCTGGTCCTATTTGTGCTAATCTTTTTTCAGCACATGATTGCCTATGGTTTTGCGGAGTGGATTGTGAGGCGACGTGAGTTCATCGCGCTCCTTGGCGGCGCGGCGGCAGCGCGACCACTCGGCGCGCATGCGCAGCGCCCGAAAGCGCGCGTCCTCTATTTCACTCACTCTGCCGGCTACCGGCATCAGGTCCTGCCGCTTTCCAAGGCAATCCTGACTCAGCTCGGAAGCAATTCGGGTACCTTTGAGGTCACTGCAACGGAAGACCCGTCTGAATTTTCGACCGAAAACCTCGCGCGCTACGCCGCGGTGATGTTCTTCACATCCGGAGAACTTCCGATGAGCGACGCACAAAGGATGGCTCTTCTCAACTTTGTGAGTTCGGGCGGTGGGTTCATCGGTGTTCATTCGGCGACGGACACATTCTACACGTGGCCGGACTATCTCGATCTGGTCGGCGGCTACTTCAATGGTCATCCCTGGCATCAGGCCGTGACCATCAAGGTGGTTGATCCCAGCGACCCTCTGGTGGCGTTTCTCGGGAGTTCATTCCAGATCGAGGACGAGATCTACCAGATCAGCGACTTCGACTATCGTGGATCAAGTGTGCTTCTGCGCCTTGACCCAAACTCGGTGGACCTCGGCAAGAGCGGCGTGCATCAGCGTTTCTATGGTTGGCCTCTCGCATGGACCCGCCTCTACGGCGAGGGGCGCGTATTCTATGCGGCGCTGGGCCACGAGCCGTCAGTCTGGCAGGACTTCCGCTACCGGCGGCTCCTCACCAACGCTATCCTCTGGTCGATGCGAAAGTAACGAGCGAGTATCGACACGACCGCCGCTCATTGCTTCTATTGGGCCAACGCATGCCACAATTCGTCTGCTGCGTGATTGCGACAGTCGGGCGATCTGAATAATCTGATCTCTATCGGTATGTCGAACTGCGGTGGCCCCGCGCCAACGAGCCGTCCCTGTTCCAGATCGTGTTTTGCCAATGTTCGCGGAAGCCACGCGACCCCATGGCCTTCGCGCGCCATCGTCATCAGCGTCGCGGCGAGATGTGAGGTAAAGCCGGTCTCCATTTGCGCGATCGCATCCCGGCTCATCTGATGGGCGGAGAGGATCCGGCCAAGTCCGGAGGCATGGCTATACGCGAGGAGGCGTATCGGTCGAGGCGATGTGCCGGAGAGCGGCCATGCAGGCCGCCCGTCGGAATAGGGCGCGCAGAGCGGGACCAGACAATCATCGCCGACCCGCACGCTCTGGAAGCGGTCGGGTTCGAAACGCGTCGGCGCCTCTGGATGATAGTGACACAGCAGGAAATGCACCTCTCCGCCGAGCATGATCTCTTCGCAAGCTTCCATGCTGTCCGAAACCAGGTTGAGGGCGCCGAGGGCCTCAAAGCGCAGGTGGTTCCGAATCCATTCGGGGAAAAACGTGAAGGAAAGCGCGTGCGTTGCTGCGATGGACAGTGCGATCGTATTTCGCTCGCCCACCGATCGGGTATCGCGTCGCGCCCTTTCCAAACCACGGATCATGTCGGCAGCCAGCGGCTGAAAGTGCTGGCCGGCTGGCGTCAAGCTGGCGCCTTGAGCGCCCCGCACGAAAAGCGGGGTGCCGATCCAGTCCTCAAGCGCGCGTATGCGCCGGCTGAAAGCCGGCTGTGTTACGTTCCGCGCGTCGGCTGCGCGCGAGAAGCTCTTCAGTTCTGCCAGCGCCAGGAAGTCTTTGAGCCAGTCGAGATCCATGTCGATGCCGTTTGCGCATAACGCGAACCGATCATGGCATTGGCCAATCCGCCCTGTCCAGAAGTACCCATCGAAGCAGATCGCCCCAAGGAGAACATCATGCGCATCATCGACGTCTGTGAGATCACCAAGCCGATCTCGTCGCCCATCCGCAACGCCTATATCGACTTTTCGAAGATGACCGCGAGCCTCGTCGCTGTCGTGACTGATGTCGAACGCGATGGTCGCAGGGTCATTGGCTACGGCTTCAACTCGAACGGCCGGTACGGCCAGGGCGGTCTCATCCGCGAGCGCTTTCGCAACCGCATTCTGGAAGCAGACCCCAAAAGCGTCCTCAACCCATCCGGTGATAACCTCGATCCGCACAAGCTCTGGGCGGTAATGATGAGCAACGAGAAGCCCGGCGGTCACGGCGAGCGTTCAGTTGCGGTCGGAACGCTCGACATGGCGGTCTGGGACGCGACGGCCAAAATCGCGGGAAAACCGCTGTTCCGGTTGCTCGCTGAGCAAAAGGGGCGCGAGGCCAACCCTCGCGTCTTCGTCTACGCCGCCGGCGGCTACTACTACCCCGGCAAGGACAATGCGGCGCTGCGGGCAGAAATGCGCGGATATCTCAATCGCGGCTACAACATCGTGAAGATGAAGATCGGTGGCGCATCCATTGACGAGGATCAGCGCCGCATCGAAGCGGTTCTGACCGAGATCGGCTCCGAGGCTCAACTGGCTGTCGACGCCAACGGCCGTTTCGACCTTCAGACCGGCATCGCTTATGCCAAAATGCTCCGCCAGTATCCGCTGTTCTGGTATGAGGAGGTCGGTGACCCCCTCGACTATGCCCTTCAGGCAGCGCTCTCGGAATTCTATCCCGGCCCGATGGCTACCGGCGAGAACTTGTTCTCGCACCAGGATGCGCGCAATCTTCTGCGCTACGGTGGAATGCGCCCGGACCGCGATTGGCTGCAATTCGACTGCGCCCTGTCTTATGGCTTGGTCGAATATCTGCGCACGCTCGACGTGCTGCATCAATTCGGTTGGTCGCCGTCCCGCTGCATTCCGCACGGCGGCCATCAGATGTCGCTTAACATCGCAGCAGGACTGGGGTTGGGCGGCAATGAGAGCTATCCTGACCTCTTCCAGCCGTACGGCGGCTTTCCGGATGGGGTGAAAGTCGAGAACGGTCACATCGTCATGCCCGAGCTTCCCGGAATCGGGTTCGAGGGCAAGTCGGACCTTATCAAGGTCATGCGCGATCTGGCTGAGTGAGCGTAACGCGATCTGCGGTGTCGTTGCGATCCTCGCCATCTCCGACGAGGCAGGGTGCAAGCTCCGCAGCGATGTCCGCAATTATCATTCGGCGAGGGACCATAAGGTCACATCGACGTTTTCATCCGCCCGGGTATAGTCCCCTGCACAATAAACCTAAGGGAGGAGACAATGATGAGGACAATTCTGGTCGCCGCTGCACTCGTCGCCCTTGCCACCGGTGCATCCGCTCAGGACAAGCGCCCTGACTACGGCACAGCGGTCAATGCCGCGGGTGCGAAGAAGATCGCAGCCGGCGTCCTCGCCGAATGCCAGAAGAACGGGTGGAACGTGGCTGTCGCTGTGGTCGATAATCACGGATTCCTCGTGTATTTCGAACGAATGGACAACACGCAGACGGGCAGCATGGACATCGCCGTCGGTAAGGCGAGGTCCGCGGCGACCTATCGGCGCCCGACACGCGTTTTCATGGAGGCGATCAACAAGGGCGGGCCGGCCACGGCCACGCTTCCCGGTGTCTTCGCCTCGCCGGGCGGATTGCCGATCATGGTCGATGGCAAAGTCACTGGCGGCGTGGGAGTGAGCGGCGTCACCGGCGACCAGGACGAGCAATGTGCGAAGGCCGGACTCGGGACTACATAAGGAATTGCATCCTGCACCCCGGCGTACAAGCGCCGGCACGGTTCTGTTGTACCCCGTGCCGGCCGGTAGACGCATCGCTCCAAACAGCGGCGACGAACGGCATGCTGCAAATCAGCGAGCAAGCCTCGTAAAGACAAAGTCGTGGCCCTTCGCGCGGGCTTCATGGCAGGCAAAACATGTGCGGTGTTGAGCCTCGTCCACCGGCTTGCCGTCTACAAATCGGCCAAATCCCCATCCACCGGTGGCTGCATATTTGTGCGAATCTTTCACCATGATCTGGACCGTCGTGGCGCTTCCGGGAATCGACGCCGATGCAAACTCGGGGGACTGAACACGCTTCCAAGCCAGCTTGACGAGAACGGTGCCGTCAGGGAACGGCAGCTTTCCGTCACCATAGGCATCGATTGCGGTCTTGTTGCCAACGACGGCTCGAAGTTCATCCAGGGGGGCCGCCTCTTCGGCCGGAGCCACCAGTTCCCAGCGCCTGTATCCCGAGGGAACGGTGACGCCGAAGATCGGTGACGCATCTGCGGTACCACTCGGTTCTTTCACTGGTTCCTCCGCGGCAACGATTGCCACAAGGAATGGCACGCATGTGAGCAGAACGGCGATGAGAGCCACTGCAAGCACGACCACGGTTCGGTATGAAGGAAATATTCTTCTTTCGGGCATCGTCGACTTCCATCATGTCCCATCAAGCTGAAAAGGGGGTATTCTCGGTTCAGCCAAGCTGAACCGAGGCGCTCAAAGACCTTCAGGCTCCATCTGCATCGATGACGGCTTTGGCAAACGCCTTCGGCGCTTCTTGAGGCAGGTTGTGCCCGATGCCTCCCTTTATGAGGCGATGTTCATATCTGCCCGAGAATTTGCCGGCATAAGCACTTGCCTCGGGGTGAGGTGCGCCGTTGGCATCACCTTCGAGCGTGATCGTCGGTACAGTAATAATCGGAGCCGTCGCTAGCCGGTTCTCGATGTGCTCATACTTTCCTTCGCCTCGGGCGAGCCCGAGGCGCCAGCGATAATTGTGGACCACGATCGCCACATGGTCCCTGTTGTCAAAGGCCACGGCGCTTCGATCGAATGTAGCATCATCGAAATTCCATTGCGGGGACGCGAGCCTCCAAATCAGTTTTGCGAAATCATGCCGATACTTGTCATATCCGACACGGCCGCGCTCGGTCGCGAAGTAGAACTGATACCACCATTGCAATTCAGCCTTGGGCGACAACGGAACGTTTCCAGCAGCCTGGCCTGAGATCAAATAGCCGCTGACGGAAATCAGCGCCCTGCAGCGCTCAGGCCACAGCGCCGCGAGGATGTCGGCCGTTCGCGCGCCCCAGTCGAAACCGGCGATGACCGCCTGCTTGATGCCGAGTGCATCCATCAAGTCGATGACGTCGATGGCCAATGCTGCAGGCTCGCCGTTGCGCATTGTTTCCGCGGAAAGAAACCGCGTCGTACCATAGCCACGCAAATAGGGAATGATCACGCGATAGCCCGCCTCGGCGAGCAGGGGTGCGACGTTCACGAAGCTATGAATGTCGTAAGGCCAGCCGTGGAGGAGGATTGCCACGGGGCCGGTAGTCGAGCCCATTTCTGCATAACCGACATTCAAGACGCCGGCGTTGATCTGCTTGAGCGTACCAAACGACGTGTTCGTGTCCGTCTTCAATCCGGACGATCGTGAAAAATCCGCTTCGGCACTGGCCCCGATAACGCCGAGGCCGGCAGCGACGGTTGCTGCTGCGACGCCCAAAAATTGGCGCCGATGATGGTCGGTAGTATGATTCATGCTGCTTCTGCCTTTTGGATGGTTGGTGGTGGTCCGACTGACGACATCGGCCGGATCGGTGAAGAACTTGTCAGAGGAGGTCGATGGTGACGTTGAGATTGCCGCGGACAGCTTTGGAGTAAGGACAGGTCTCGTGTGCTTCGTTGATGAGATCGCGTGCAACGTCGCGATCGAGCCCCGGCAGGCTGACATTGAGACGTGCTCTGAGGGAGTAGGCGCCAGCGGCCAGGATCAAGTCGATCTCCGCATCGATCGCGCACTTCTTGGGAAGAGGGATTTTCCTCTTTCGGGCCGCGATTTCCATGGCGCCTTCGAAGCAGGCCGACCAGCCGGCGGCGAACAACTGCTCCGGATTCGTGCCGACACCTGCGCCACCGGGAGGCGAGAGCCTCACATCCAGACGGCCATCGCAACTACGGGACACGCCGTCCTCCCGTCCCCCGGTGGTATGGGTCCGAGCTGTGTAGAGCACTTTTCCGGATGGGGGCATGACGGTCTCCTTCACAACAACAGCAACCTTCGGCGAGGCGCCCAATTGCCCTAGCAGCCGTCCCGGCAGGACGCCCGTTTACGTTTGTGAGAAGTTGTGAGACCCGTTGCTGCTACGAAATTTCTCGCGGCGGGACGAACTGACGCACACAAGCATTAGCGCTGCGTGAGAATCCACCACCCGATCCCCTTGCTGGAACCCGGCTTGCGGTAGGTCTGCATGTGCGTTCTGATCTCGATGCAAAGGCGATCTTGCTCGATCGCGGTCCGCTGGCTATCCGATGCGTTGAAATCGAAGAGATTGCGCAATGACCAAGTTGACCGAGCCCGCGCCGGGGGCGCTATCGTTCGGGCCATTTACCGTGAGGCCTCATGAGAGACTTCTGACACGTGACGGCGTCGCACTGACGTTGGGGGCCAGAACTTTCGATGCCCTGATCGCCCTTGTGTCGCGTCCCAATGAAGTCGTGAGCAAATGGGATCTGATGGCCTGCATTTGGCCTGGCGCCACCGTAGAGGAAGCGAACCTGCGCTTTCATATCGCTGCGCTCCGAAAGGCATTGGGTGATGGCAAGAACGGCGCGCGTTACATCACCACCTTGTCGGGACGAGGCTATTGCTTTGTGGCGCCGGTCTCGCAAACGGCGCTCCCGGCGCCTGGGCGCTCGGCGCCGAAAGTGGAAACGTCATCCGCCAAGCTGCCAAATCGGCTCCAACGGATGGTTGGGCGGGCAGATGCGGTCGTCGCGCTTTCAGAGAAGCTCATCGCTTCACGCTTTGTCACGATCGTCGGTCCGGGCGGCGTGGGGAAGACCGCCGTTGCGGTGACCGTCGCTCACGATTTGCTTGAGAATTTTTCCCATGCCATCCACTTCGTGGATCTTGGCGCTCTCAGCAATCCCGATCTCGTGACCACCTCGCTCCTGCTCATGCTTGGATTGCCAGTTCAGGCCGACGATCCGGTGCCGGCCCTGCTTGCCCATTTGCACGACAAAAAGATGCTGCTGGTTCTGGACAATTGCGAGCACGTCATCGCTGCTGTCGCGCCCTTGGCTGCGAGAATATTTCAAGCCGCGCCGCTGGTTCACATTCTGGCTACAAGCCGGGAATCTCTAAGGGTTGAGGGCGAGCAGGTCTATCGATTGGCGCCTCTTGCCGTTCCGCCGGATGTCCCCGGCCTGACTGCCGCTGTTACCCGTAACTATCCCGCGGTTCAACTGTTCCTGGAGCGCGCAACAGCCGGTGGTGCACGCATCGAGCTCAACGATTCCAATGCTGCGATTGTCGCTAACATTTGCAGGAAGCTAGACGGCATGGCGCTGGCGATCGAGTTGGCCGCAGGCAGGGTCGAAGCCTACGGCTTGCAGCAAACCGCGGAGCTTCTGGATGAGCGCCTGAGCCTGCTATGGCAGGGTCAGCGGACCGCTCTGCCGCGGCAGAGGACATTGCGAGCCACGCTGGATTGGAGCTACGAACTTTTGTCCGATCTTGAGCGCCTCGTGCTCCGCAGGCTCGCGATCTTCGCCGGGCATTTCACGATCGATGCGGCGCTTGAGGTTGTGCCGGACGAATGCGTTGACCGATCCGTTCTGTTTGACGCCATCGACAGCCTTGTCGCAAAATCGATGGT
This sequence comes from Bradyrhizobium sp. AZCC 1578, assembly GCF_036924675.1. Classification (NCBI taxonomy): domain Bacteria; kingdom Pseudomonadati; phylum Pseudomonadota; class Alphaproteobacteria; order Hyphomicrobiales; family Nitrobacteraceae; genus Bradyrhizobium; species Bradyrhizobium sp. AZCC 1578. The sequence goes on along the minus strand of NZ_JAZHRZ010000001.1, from coordinate 1,252,354 downwards.
CGCACCACGTCCCATCGGCGCCATGATGCGCTATCGCCTCCTGGATACCACGAGAGCTTACTTGCTTGAGGTGCAGATCAACGACGCCACGCTCGCCGCCCGCCATGCCACTTACTACCGACGCTGGATGGAGCATGCCGGTGAAAAATGGGAGACATTGCCGAGCCCAGACGAACGAGCGATTCACTTTTCAGCCCTTCACAATGTGCGCGCTGCGTTGGAATGGTGCTTCGGCGCCGACGGCGACATCCAGATTGGCATCGGGCTTACGGCTGCGGCGGCACCCATCTTTCTGGCGATGTCGCTCCTTGTCGAATGTCGCCGCTGGTCGGAGCGGGCTCTCCTGTCGATAGATTATCTCCCACGTGGCAGTGTCGACGAAATGCACATCCAGGCGGCCTTAGGACTGACCCTGATGTTTACGCTCGGAAGTAGCGAGGCCGCGCGCGCGGCGTTGAGCAGGAGCCTCGAGATTGCCGAGGAGCGTGGTGACGACCTGAACCAACTCCAACTGCTCGGCCGGATGCACATCTTCCACGAGCGCATGGGCCAGTTCGATGCCGCCCTGCGATATGCGCAGCGGAGCCTGGTGGTGGCCAAAGTCCTCAGAGAACCTGCCGCTGTCGCTCTGGCGCATTCCTTGTTGGGGGTCTCGCTCCATCTGGCTGGTCATCATCGCGAAGCGCTGAAGATGCTTGAAGTCGTGTCGGAGGGGCCCGGTACGGAACGGATCAGCACGGTTTATGGCTTCGATCATGGAAATCGTGCCAACATAACCCTCGCGAGGGAACTCTGGTTGCAGGGCCACCCCTCGAACGCACTGCAACTGGCGCGGCAGACTGTCGCCGAGGCCGCACAGATGGATCACCCCATAACGCTATGCATTGCGCTGATCTGGGCGGTCTCCATTTTTCTTTGGACCGGAGATCTCGAAACCGCGGAAGAGAGTATCGATCGATTCATCGCTCTCGCCCGGTCGAGATCCCTTGGGCCTTACCTTGCGGTAGGGAAAGGCGTGAAAGGCGAACTGGCTGTCCTGCGGGGTAATGCCAAGGACGGTGTGCAGACGATAATGGGCTGCCTTCAAGAGCTGCGCGAAGCAGGCTATGAACTGCTCACCACGACTTTTAACATTGCGCTGGTTCAAGGTCTTCTGTCACTCGGCCAATTCGAGCAAAGCGCAGTTTTGATCGATGACGCGATAAACCTGGTCAACCAAAACGGAGATCGCTTCTACATGCCCGAACTGCTGCGAATGAAAGGGAAGGCCTTGCTTTCCCTGCCGCAGCCGAAAAGCGATGACGCAGAGAGCTGTTTCATGGAATCGCTCGAACTTAGCCGTCGTCAGGGTGCGGTAGCTTGGGAGTTGCGGACCGCGATCGATCTTGCGGAGCTTTTCGCTGCGCGCGACCGACGCAAAGAAGCAAGACTATTGCTGCTACCCGTGCTCGAGAAATTCGTGGAGGGCTCGGATACTGCGGATATCAGAGCCGCCAAGCAACTGCTGGAGATATTGTGAAGGCCGCAACGCTCCACTTACCCGGATGCTATTGTCCGCGGGCGCCAGGTTTCGTTCAACTGATTTTGAAAATATGCGCCAACGGGTGACGCTACGCCGGCACGCGGCCGCCGAAGAACGGCATCAGCGCCCGGCTCAGCGTGTGCGGTCGGTTGGACGTGAAGATCATCTCAGCTCCGACGTCATCGCTTTGCCGGCCTGGCGACCCCAGCAGTTCGGACACGCGCCGGGCGATCGCGGGTGCTGGGTCGATCCAGTCGACCGGCCACGGCGCAAGCTTGGTCAACCGGTCGAGCAACAGCGGAAAGTGGGTGCAGGCCAGCACGACGGTGTCGGTGCGATGCTCGCCACTGCCGACAAAGCAGGGGGCAAGCTCCGCCGCAATATCCTCGTCGCGCACGTCGTTGCCGCTGAGTGCGGCTTCGGCAAGGGAAGCCAGCTCTGCCGATCCCACCAGCGTCACTTCGCAGCCCTGCGCGAAGTCGTCGATCAGGCGCCTGGTATATTCGCGCTTGACGGTGCCCTTGGTGCCGAGCACCGAGATGCGCTTGGTCTTCGAGCTGGCACAGGCCGGCTTGATCGCAGGCACGGTGCCGACGAACGGCACGCTATAGGCGTTGCGCAGGTGCGACATCACGAGCGTGGAAGCGGTGTTGCAGGCAATCGCCACCAGGGCAGGGGCGTGGCGTGTGATCAACTCGCCGACCAGCGGCACCACGCGGGCGATGATCTCTTCCTCGCCGTGATGGCCATAGGGAAAGAACGCGTCGTCGGCGACATAGACGTAGTGCGCATCGGGCCGGGCACGGACGATCTCGCGCAGGACCGTGAGGCCGCCAAGGCCGGAGTCGAAGATGAGGATTTTCGGCGGTGATGACACGCTGCGACCTTAGCCGATTTGCGGTTACCGTTAGGTTGCTTCGAGGGTGCCGGCGGGAGTCACGGCGGTTGTGACAACTTGGAACCACCTAAATCGGCTTGGCAAGGCCGGAAAACTGCTGGGGTGGCTACCCAGGACCTCCTGTAAGCGGGGACACTCGCCGCCAATTGGGTCAGGTGGACTGAGGAAGGCGCGCGATGACCTTGATTTCAAAATCGAAGCCCGCCAGCCAGTTCACGCCCACCGCGGTCCAGTTCGGATAGGGCGGCTCACCGATCTCCTTCAAGCGAACTGCATTGACCGCCTCCCACTGCGTGGCCGGATCGGTGTGGAACGTGGTTACGTCAACGACGTCGTCAAATGTGCAACCGGCAGACTTCAGCACGGCCGAGAGATTGTCGAAGGCAAGCTGGACCTGCTTTTCGAAGACCGGCTCGGGCGACCCGTCATCGCGGCTGCCGACTTGGCCTGAGACGAACAGAAGGTCGCCCGAGCGGATCGCCGCCGAATAACGGTTGATCTCGTAGAGCGCCTGCCGGCCGGCAGGGAAGATTGCATCGCGTTTGGCCATGACGTCACTCCTGTTCAAAGGCAAGCCAGACCTCCACGGGTCCGGCTGTTTTTGCACCCTAAATTGACATACGCTCCGTATGTTTTCTATAAGTTACATACGCGGCGTATGTCAACTAGCATACGGGGCGTATGTAATTTGCGGAGATAGCGGTGGCCGCGAGGCGACGCGCACAGATGGTGGAAGAAACCCGGGCCAAGCTCATCCAGGCCGCCCGTAAGGCTTTCGCGACCAAAGGCTATGCGGCGTCGATGGACGATTTGACCGCCGAGGCCGGCCTGACGCGCGGTGCGCTCTATCACAACTTCGGCGACAAGAAGGGTCTGCTGCAGGCCGTGATCGAGCAGATCGACGCGGAAATGGTGGCGCGAATGCGCGCTGCACAAAATCAGGCGGAGACCCGGTGGCTCGGCTTTCTCGCCGAGGGCGTCGCCTATATCGAAATGGCGCTGGAGCCGGAGATCCAGCGCATCATGCTGCTAGACGGGCCGGCCGTGCTCGGCGATCCATCGCTATGGCCCAACCAGACTGCGTGTCTTCGCTCGACGACGCAAACGATCCAGGCGCTTATCGACGAAGGAACGGTGAGGCCGATGGATGCGGAAGCTGCCGCGCGGCTGATCAATGGAGCGGCGCTCAACGCCTCGCTCTGGATTGCCGCAGCCAACGATCCGCATGCCGTCTTTGCAAAGGCTGTCGAGGCTTTCCGATATCTCGCGGTCGGTTTGCTGCAGACCGAGAGATGACCGTCAAGCGTTCGGACGGCGTGCGTTGTCAGCTCTCGCCGAACACGCGCTTGAAGATCGTGTCGACGTGCTTGAAGTGATAGCCGAGGTCGAACTGCTCCTCGATTTCGGCATCGCTCAGGTGCTTCTTCACGTCGGGGTCCTTTTTCAGCAGCGTCTGGAAGTCGCCTTCGCCGCGCCAGACCGGCATGGCGTTGCGCTGGACGTATTTGTAGGCGTCCTCGCGGCTGGCGCCCTTCTGCGTCAGCGCGATCAGAAGCCTCTGCGAATGCACGAGACCGCCGAGGCGGTCGAGGTTCTTCTGCATGTTGGCGGGATAGATCAGGAGCTTCTCGATCAGGCCGGCAAGCCGCATTAGCGCGAAGTCCAGCGTCACGGTGGCGTCCGGTCCGATCATGCGTTCGGCGGAAGAATGCGAGATGTCGCGTTCGTGCCAGAGGGCGACGTTTTCCATCGCCGGCATCGCATAGGCGCGCACCATGCGCGACAGGCCGGTCAGATTTTCCGACAGCACCGGGTTGCGCTTGTGCGGCATGGCCGACGAGCCCTTCTGGCCCTCGGAGAAGAATTCTTCGGCCTCCAGCACCTCGGTGCGCTGCAGGTGCCGGATTTCGATGGCGAGCCGCTCGACCGAAGAGGCAATCACGCCAAGCGTCGCAAAATACATCGCATGCCGGTCGCGCGGGATCACTTGCGTGGAGATCGGCTCCGGCTCCAGCCCCATCGCCTTGGCGACATGCTCTTCCACGCGCGGATCGATCTGCGCAAAAGTGCCGACGGCGCCCGAAATCGCGCAGGTCGCAACTTCCTTGCGGGCGGCGACCAGCCGCTCGCGGGCGCGGGAGAATTCCGCATGGGCATAAGCGAGCTTGAGCCCGAACGTCACAGGCTCGGCATGGATGCCATGGGAGCGGCCGATGGTCGGCGTCATCTTGTGCTCGAAGGCGCGCTTCTTCAGCGCGGCCAGCACCTTGTTGAGGTCCGATATCAAGAGGTCCGCGGCGCGGGTGAGCTGCACGTTGAGGCAGGTGTCGAGCACGTCGGAGGAGGTCATGCCCTGGTGGACGAAACGCGCCTCGGGGCCGACGATTTCGGCCAGATGGGTCAGGAAGGCGATGACGTCGTGCTTGGTCTCGCGCTCGATCTCGTCGATCCGTGCCACGTCGAACGTCGCATGCTTGGCCTTGGCCCAGATCGTCTTCGCCGCCTCCTTGGGGATCACGCCGAGTTCCGCCAGCGCATCAGCCGCATGCGCCTCGATCTCGAACCAGATCTTGAAACGCGTCTGCGGCTCCCAGATGGAAGCCATTTCCGGGCGGGTATAGCGGGGGATCATCGACAACTCCAAGGCGGGCAGGCGAGGCGCGCGAGGCGGCTCCCGGCCGATTTGTTTTTACGCCGTGCTTTAGCAAATCGTTCCGGGGGAGGCCACCCGTACGGCGGCCGCGAGCGGGGAAAACCGGGCCTTTGCAAGGGCCTGGCCGGACGAAAACCGGGCCCGCCGCTACAGGCTGGCCAGTCCGCATTCCACAGCCAGGCGGACAAGCTGCGCATCCGTCCGCATGCCGGTCTTGGTCTTGATCAAATAATGGTAGTTCTGCACGGTCTTGATGCTGAGATTGAGATTTGAGGCGATCTGCTCGGTGGTCGCGCCGGCGGCCAATTGCCTGAGGATCTCGATTTCCCGCTCGCCTAGCTGATCGAGCAGCGATCCCGAGGGGGAGAGGCTTTCCAGCGCCAGCACGCGGGCGATGTCGTCGCTCATCGCCTGTTCGCCGCGGACTAGCGAACGGATCGCCCGGATCAGCGCTGATGGGTCGGAGCCCTTCGTGACGTAGCCGTTCGCGCCGGCATTGAAGGCGGCCTTCACCTGCGCCGCCTCGCAGTGCATGCTGAAGACGAGAATGCGGGTGTCGGAGGAGCGGGCGCGAATATTCCTGATCGCCTCGAGCCCGCTGGCGCCCGGCATCGATATGTCCATGACCACGACGTCAGGCGCATGCGCCTTGAATGCGCGATAGGCGTCGGCAGCGTTTTCGGCCTCGGCCACCACCTGGAAATCGTCCTGGTGCTCCAGCACGCGCCGGTAGCCTTGCCGGACCACGGGATGGTCGTCTACGAGCAGGATCGAAATGCCTTTGGTCTGCGACGCGGTCATCAGGCTGCAAGCGGGATCGTGGCGGCCACGCTTACCCCGCGGTTCGCATCCGCGATCGACAGCGAGCCGCCGAGCGCGGCGACCCTCTCGCGAATGCCGGTCAGGCCAAAGCCGGGAGAGCGGGCCAGTTTGGCCGCATCGCCGCCACCGTCGTCCTCGACGTGGACCAGCAGCGCGTTTTCCGCGCCGGTGCGCCGCTCGATCCGCAGCACGATCACCCGCGCCGAACTGTGCCGCAAGGAATTGGTCAGGCACTCCTGGGCAACCCGATAGGCGGTCGCAGCGACGGCGCCGCGGACGTCGGCGAGATCGCCCTTGAGATCGAGCTGGATCATCGGCTGCGTCGCATTCCGCGAGCGCCAGCTATCGACGAGATCGACAAGGCAGGCCTCAAGCCCGAGTTCCTCGGCGGGCGGATGGCGCAAGCGGTTCAACGTATCGCGCAGGCACGCCACGATGCGATGGGTGGCTTGCGAGATCATCCGCGCGTCCTGCGCGACCTCGCTTCTCGCCTTTTCCCGCGCGCTGGTTGCTTCGATCGTGTTGGCGAAAGCGAGGATCGCCGTCAGGTTCTGTCCGAATTCGTCATGCAGTTCACGGGCAAGCGCCCGCCGCTCGTCGCTGCGGATTTCGAGCAGGCGCCGGGTCAGCGCGGCGCGTTCCTCCATGGACTGCGCGAGTCGATCGCCGAGATCGCCGACGGCCTGTCCGATCATGGCAAGTTCCATCGATCGGAAGCGGGGCAGTGACGTGCTGTATTGTCCGCGCGCCATCCGTTGCAGCGCCGCGACGATCTGCTGCGCCGGCGCAAGCGTGTGCGCAATTGCCAGCGAGGCAAGCAGCGCGATCGCCACCGCCATCAGCAGGGCGACGTGGATGTTGTCGAGGATGTGCTGCCAGGCGAGTGCTATGGCGGCATTTGGATCGGCAGCGGCCGAGACGCTGCCTGCGTTGGCCGCGCGGGCGCTGATCGGCCGGACGAACGCGGCGTGATCCCCAAGCAGTGTCTGCACGGTGGCCGCGAACCAGCGCGGCGGAGCTTGGCCGATTCCCTTGCTCTGTCCGCAAAGCGGCTTCTCGAACGCGCCCGCCGGCTCGAGCCGGACGCAGATACCCGGCGAGATCAGCCCCATCGTTTCGATGGTGCGCCATTCCGGCACCGGCAGCAGTTGCTCGCGCATCCTGTTGCTGCGCAACGTCAATTCGCGCCAGTAGAGCGCTTCCAGCGCCACCGAGACACGCTCGGCGGAAGCGGCCGTGGCACGATCGACGCTGCGATGCGCGTCGATCGTCGCCCAGATAGTCGCCGCTCCCAGGCACAGGATGACCACGAGAAACAAGCGGGCAACGAGCTGAAGCACGAGGCGCATGCGATCACTCCCGAAGGTGCGGATAAGCGTAACAGCACCGCCAACCCGTGCCAATGCAGTGCGTTCCAATTCGGGAAAATTTCCCAACCAACCGTGGGCATATGTCTTTGGACGCGGTCGTGACCGCTGGTCTATCAAAGCCAAGGGACGTGCTTGCAGGCGGCCTTCCGGCCGCGGCGCGCCATTCCAGGGAGCTGACGCAGCATGAGTGCAACGGCTGGCGCCGAGACAGCATCGTCCGGCGCGGATACGTCGGAACGCAGCGTTCTCCTGTTGTGGATGATTTTCACCGGGCTCTCTGTTTTCGCCGTGGTCGTCTTATGGCGATACGGGTTGCTCCATCTGATGATCATTTCAGACCGCACCTACATTTCGAGCGTCATTGCCGTCCTTTATATCGTCACTTGCTTCCATTGCTTCTGGCGGACGCGCGCGATCGCGCGCGAAGGCGAGATCACGCGACGCTGCCGCGCGATGCTGTCGGTCCCGGGCGGCGCAAGGGGGTTGGACGAGGATGCACGCGCCTTGCCGGGCGGGCTGGTGACGGATCACATCCGCAGCCTGGTGCAGAAGGCCAGCGCACAGGCTGCCGGGCGCATCGACCAGACGCTGCTGCTCCGCTCGCTCGCCGACCGGCTGCGTGGCTCCAACGGATTTGGCGCGTTCGTGTCCGACACGCTAATGAAGCTCGGGCTGCTCGGCACCATCATCGGCTTCATCATCATGCTGGCGCCGATCGCCACCCTCGATGCGGCCGACAAGGTCGCGATGAAATCATCGATGGGCCTGATGAGCGACGGCATGGCGGTGGCCATGTACACGACGCTAGCCGGCCTGATCGGCTCCATCCTCGTGAAGATCCAGTACTACATGCTGGATGCCGCGACCCAGCGGGTATTTTCCGATGCCGTCATGCTGACCGAGACGCACGTCACCCCGGCCCTGGAACGCCATCTTGGAACGCCGGCATGATGGATGATTTCGGTCTCTATCCGCGCGAGGAGGCCTTCGATCCGCTGGGCGTCATGCTGTTCAAGGCGCTTCAGGTGATTGCGTTCCTGTTCTTCCTGGCGCTGCTTGCGGTCTCGCCGGACGCGAAGGACGGCAAGATCGATTCCAAGGCCGAGTTCATCATCACGATGGACTGGCCGGACAATCATCCCGACGATCTTGATCTGTTCGTGCAGGACCCCGCCGGCAACATCGCCTGGTATCGCCACCGCGAAGCCGGTTTCCTCACGCTCGATCGCGACGACCGCGGCGGCGCCAACAATTTCATCATCGTCAACGGCAAGAAGATTGCGTCGCCGATCAGGGAAGAGATCGTCACCGTGCGCGGCATCGTCGCCGGCGAATACACCGTCAACGTCTCGCACTTCCAGGCGACGACCGGGCAGCCCGTCACGGTGAGCGTGAAAGTCCAAAAACTCAATCCGACCGCGCAGGTGATCTTCGACAACAAGCTGACGCTCGACCACACCGGCGAGGAAAAGACCGCGCTACGGTTCTGGCTCGATGCCGAAGGCAAGGTGCTCGACGTCCAGCAGCGGCATAAGTCGCTGATGGAGACGTTCCGCAACGTCCGCGCCAATGGCGCGGATCTCGATCCGAAAACCGGCGTCAGGATGCCGCGACGTGAATAGCCTGCAGGAGGTCGTCCTCACGCTCTCTCTCAGCTATGCGCTGATCGGCGCGCTGTTGCTGATTGTCCTGGTCTATGCGCGCTTGCCCTGGTCGGCCAAGGCGGTAGCCGTCGTGGTGACGAGCGCGTTCTACATTGCAAGCTTCATGGGCGTGCGCGGCCTGTTGGGGTGGGCCAGCGTCGACAGGCTGCCCGCAAGCTTCAAGCTGTTGCAGGCCCGGATCGTGGAGCCGCACTCGCTGGAAGGCGATCCGGGCTCGATCTATCTCTGGGTCGAAACGCTCGACGACGGCAACCGGCCGAGCGGTGTGCCAAGGGCCTTTCGCATTCCCTATAGCGACAAACTCGCGCAGAAGACCGACAAGGCGGCCAGTGAGATCGCCGCTGGCCGGCCGCAAGGCGGCCGCGCCGCCGATTTTGGCGATGGCGGGGGCCGCCTGCTCGAAGCCGCCCGGGAGTACATCATGCCCACGGCGATCATAGATACGTCGGGAGGCGACCCCTCCACGGGCGGCGGATTGGCCGCGGCTCCCCGCGACGGCGACGGAGTGTCGTTTACGCCGCTGCTCCCGCCGCGGATGCCGCCCAAGGACGAGCAGTAGGCTTGGGGCGGGGGTCTCCGGAAGCCAGTCAATCACGGATTATTGACTGACAGATATTGAAATCTGTCAGCGAGAGATGCTATATCCATTGCCGACGCCGGTACTGGGCGTCACCCGGCTCGTTGGCCCGGAGCCCGGGGACTTGCAAAGGACTACGCCATGACTGCCCATCTCATTCATCTCACCGCCCAACTCCAGCGCTGGCTCAATCAGAGCGTCGCCCGCCATCTGGCCGCCCAGGCCGAGCGATTGGAACCGGTGAAACATTAATCCGCCAAAGGATTTACAACGCGGATTGCAAGGGGATTAGAATGACCACCCGTCACATCGTTTCGCAGGTGCGCGCATGAACGAAGTCGTGGTTCTGACCCCCGAACGGATTCTGGAGGTTACCGAGGACGTTCTGCGCCGCTACGGGCTGGCCAAAGCAACGGTGGTGGACGTTGCCCGGGCGCTCGATGTCAGCCACGGCAGCGTCTATCGCCATTTTCCCAGCAAGGCTTCGCTGCGCGAGGCGGTGGCCAAGCGATGGCTCGACCGTCTCAGCGCGCCGCTCCTGAAGATCGCAGAAGCTTCCGGCCCGGCGCCCGCCCGGCTGGAGAAGTGGCTGCGCACGATGTTCTCGATCAAGCACAAGCGGCTCAGCGACGATCCCGAGATGTTTGCGACTTACCTGGCGTTGGCGCGGGAGGCCTGCAGATCCGTGAGCTGCCACAAGGACTGCCTGGTCGATCAGATTGCCCGGATCCTCTCCGACGGCGTGAAGCAGGGTGAGTTCGAGGTCGCCGACATCATGGTTTCGGCGCGCGCCATTTTCGACGCCACCAGCCGCTTCCACCATCCCGCCCATGCCGAGGAATGGAACGAGCCGGGTGCCCCGGCACGGATCGATGCGCTGCTGGCGCTCGTGCTCAAGGGGCTGGAAGCACCGCGCAAGCACTGACGATCCTTCTGAAACCGACTTGCAAGACAAAGTCCGTTTTCCCGCCATCGGAAATCCACTCGCGCGAAAGGCATCCTGCCTGTCGACTGTTCCGCATATGATGCTTTGGCAAATCTCATGGGTCCGCTTATCTCTTGGGGGACTGGAGCAAGCGCATGAAGCAGTGTCCGGGCCAGCAGAAGCGCGGAGGTGCGAGTAAATCCGGCGACCTCGATCTGGCCCGTGAATATTATCGACAGCGCGCCTGGGCCGACGCTTACCAGGCGTTCTTGCGCGCCGACCAGCAAACCTCGTTAACTGCCGAAGCTCTCGAACTGCTGGCGATGGCCGCATACTTGGTCGGCCGGGACGAGGATTATCTCAAGGCGCTCGAACGGGCCTACAATGCGCACCGGGATACTCCCCGGCGTCTTCGCGCCGTCCGTTGCGCGTTCTGGCTCGGCTTTCGCCTGCTAATGCGCGGCGAGATGGGCCGTGCGAGCGGCTGGTTTTCCCGTGCTCAACGTTTGCTGGAGCGTGACACGCGCGAATGCGCCGAGCGGGGCTATTTGCTGCTGCCGGTCGTCGAGCAACGCCTCGGATCTGGTGAGTACGAGGCCGCGTTCGCCGCTGCAGCCGAGGCCGCCGCAGTCGGCGAGCGCTGTGGCGACCCGGACCTCGTCGCCTGTGCCCGCCACCAGCAGGGCCGCATACGACTGCAGCAGGCGCAGCTCGGAGCCGGACTCGCGCTCTTGGATGAGACCATGGTCATGGTCACTGCTGGAGAGCTATCGCCGCTGGTGACTGGCTTGATGTATTGCAGCGTGATCGCGGCCTGTCAGCAGGTATACGCACTCGACCGAGCCCGCGAATGGACAGGCGCCCTGGCGCGGTGGTGCGAGGGCCAGCCCGATATGGTCGCCTTCGCCGGGGTTTGCCAAGTGCATCGCGCGGAGATCCTGCAGTTGCAGGGCGCCTGGCCTGAGGCGATCGAGGAAGCGCGGCGCGCCTGCGCGCGGTCGCAGGGCTTCGACCGGCGGGCTGCCGCCGGAGCGCTCTACCAGCAGGCAGAGGTCCATCGTCTGAAAGGGGAGTTTGCAGCGGCTGAAGAGGCGTATCGAGGCGCGAGCCAGCTTGGCCTGGAGCCCCAGCCGGGCTTAGCGTTGCTGCGCCTTGTGCAGGGACGCACCGATGCGGCCGCCACCGCCATTCGCCGCGTCGCAGGCACGACGGTGAGCCGCCTGAAACGCATGGATTTGCTGCCCGCCTATATCGAGATCAACTTGGCCGCCGGTGACGTTCAAGACGCACGCAACGCCTGCCGAGAACTCGAGGACATTGCGCGCAGCTTCGATACGAGCGTGCCGGATGCAATTGCCGCGCAGGCCTGCGGAGCGGTGGACCTCGCCGAAGGGGACGCGCGGGCCGCACTCGGTTCGCTGCGCCGTGCCTTCGAAGTGTGGCAGGGGATCCCGGCGCCCTACGCGGCTGCGCGCGTGCGCGTGCTGATCGGACAGGCCTGCCGCGCCCTCGGAGACGAGGACGCTGCCGATCTGGAGTTCGATGCGGCCCGGACCATTTTCGAGCGTTTAGGTGCCGGCCCCGATCTCACGCAGATCGGCTCGCTGAAGAAGGGCGTCGCTTCCAGCAATGTGCATCGCCTGACCCCGCGTGAGCTTGATGTTCTCCGCCTGGTCGCCGCCGGCGAAACCAACAAGGCGATTGCTGGCAGGCTCTCCCGAAGCGAGAAGACCGTCGACCGGCACGTCAGCAACATCCTCGCCAAGCTTGATGTCCCCTCGCGAGCCGCGGCGGCGGCCTTTGCGTGCCGACACAAGCTGATCTGAACACTGAGATTAAGGTCGAAGGTTTCGATCAGCTTCGCACGGTCAAACGGGCGAGCCGGACGCGGCTTCCGGGCGCAACCACGGGAGCCTTTCGCCTGCAAACGCCTCTCCCGTGGGCTTGAGCTTCTCGGGTTCTTCGAACGCGCCGAGATGAAAGTGTGTCTCATTGGGCCGTCGCTGGTTCGCGCAGGTCAGGGTCGAGCCGCACCTTGCGCAGAACCCGCGCTCCACGCCCGGCGATGAATTGTATTTACTGATCGCTCCGCTTGTTACCGTGACGGCGGAGTCGTCGAAGGCAACGAAGACGGATGCCGGCGCCCCGGTATGGCGCCGGCAACTCTCGCAGTGGCACCACAGGACCCATTTCGGGCGCCCAGCCGCACGGAAGCGTACGGCACCGCAGAGACAACGCCCCTCGAATGTATCGCTCATATCGTTTCTCCTTCCCGGCGGCTTGCCGCCGGCTTTAACACGTCGCGATCGTGCCATACCTACGGCGCCCGCGAATGGGGAAGATCACCCATACGATTGCAAGGGCCTGATTGGGGCGTTCTCCCGAAGCGCCTGCTCCCGTTTCTCTCTAGCACCACAGCAATGGTACGCCGCGGATCCGCGATGCGCCGAGCCCGCGTCTGATTTGTCAGCACAAGGAGAGAGCCGCGATGACCAAAGCATTCGACGCAATCGTAGTGGGCGCCCGCTGCGCGGGATCGCCGACCGCAATGCTGCTGGTCCGGAAAGGATATCGGGTTCTCGTGGTCGACCGCGCAACTTTTCCGAGCGACACGGTCTCTACGCACATCTTGCATCCCCTTGGCGTAAGTGCCCTGTCCAGTTGGGGCCTTCTCGATCGTCTGACTGCGACCGGGTGCCCGCCGATCGACAGCTATGCTTTCGACTTTGGTCCTTTCACGATTGTGGGCGCGCCAGGCACGAGTGAAGCTCCGGTTGCGTACTGTCCGCGCCGCACGATACTCGACAAGCTGCTCGTCGATGCTGCGGCTCAGTCCGGCGCGGAAGTTCGCGAAGGCTTCGCCGTGGATGAAATCTTGATCGAGGACGGACGGGCGGTCGGCATCAAGGGCCGCTCGAAGCATGGCGGCCCTATCGCCGAGCGCGCTGAAATCGTCGTCGGCGCCGACGGCAGACACTCGTTCGTGGCCGAGGCGGTCCGGCCAGAGCACTATGACGAGAAACCCATTCTGCTCGTCGCGTATTACACCTACTGGAGCGGACTACCGATGTTCGGCAAGTTTGAGCAATATATCCGTGACGGGACCGGATTTGCCGCCGCTCCAACCCATGACGGGCTGACGATGGTGATCGTCGGTTGGCCATACGCAAGGTTCGACGATTGCAAGAAGGACATCGAAGGGAATTACCTGAAGACCATCGCGTTGGCGCCGGCGTTCGCCGATCGCCTGCACGAAGCCAAGCGGGAAGCGCGCTTCGTCGGTGCGGCGGTGCCGAACTACTTTCGCAAGCCCTACGGCCCCGGCTGGGTGCTCGTGGGCGACGCGGGCTACAACCGGGACTTCATCACCGGACAAGGAATCATGGACGCCTTCCATGACGCCGAGCTCTGCGCGGTCGCGCTCGACAGGGCCTTCTCGGGAGCGCAGCCGTTCGACGCGGCGATGAGCGAGTACCATCGCGCGCGCGATACACGGGTGGCGGCAATGTATGAATTCACCTGCATGCTGGCGACGCTGGAACCACCGCCACCGGATATGCAGCACCTCCTTGGCGCGATTCACGGCAATCAGAAAGCTATGGATGCGTTCGCGCGGATGAATGCCGGAACAATATCGCCCGCTGAGTTCTTCGCGCCGGAAAACGTCAATGCGATTACGGCCGCTTAGGACGTAACGCCGCGATCAGACGGCGCGTGCGTTCAGTCGAGTGTCTGGACCGGAGGCAGCGTTGTGCCGGAGCGCGGCGGGTTCGGCACGGGATAGCTGGTGACGCGGCTGCTCCGTTCGGCCTGACCGGCGGAATTGGATGCGGGGCCTACCGCTTCCGCCCTGGCGCCTCGCACGCTGTCCCTTGAAGCCTGTCTGCGGTGCCGCGACGAGCGCGAGGCTTCCAGTCCCCACGAGCGCGATATCGAAGGCCCGGCCGTATAGCCGACGAAGGCGCCGGCGACAGCCCCGATCGGCCCCAGCACGACGGCGCCGGCCACGGCGCCGAGGGCCGCGTCGCCTGCGCGCTGCGCGAGCGCGGCAGAGGGCGCGAGTACCAGGAGCATTGCGGCTGTGATGAACGCCTTGATCATATTTCTGTCCCGTCCGTGGAAGGCGGGATGCTGGTCCGCGTTTATGGCGAGATGCGTGAAGCTTTGTGGCCGGAGCGTGGACTTTCGGGTTCCATGGCTCACTGCGCGCCCGAGTGTGGCTTTCCTGCCGGCTATTGCCGTCGCCCTGCGTTCGCAGGGACGACATTGCGGCGCTAGACCGCTTCGCCGCGCGCCAGCGCCGCCGCGTTGCGGATCGCGGATATGTTGGCTTTGTAGCTGTCCACAGTGCCGCCCTTGAACACCGCCGAGCCCGCGACCAGCGCATTGGCGCCGGCTGCGGCCAACTGGCCGGCGACATCAGGACCGACGCCGCCATCGACCTCGATGTCGATCGGACGTCCCGCGGCCATAGCCCTGACGTCGCTGACCTTGCTAAGCGCGGATTTGATGAAGGCCTGGCCGCCGAAGCCGGGATTGACCGACATCACAAGCACCAGATCGATCAGGTCGATAACATATTCGATCGCGCTCGCCGGCGTGCCCGGATTGAGCGAGACGCCGGCCTTCTTGCCGAGCGCGCGGATTGCCTGCAGCGAGCGGTGCAGATGCGGGCCGGCCTCGGCGTGGACGGTGATGTGATCGCAGCCGGCCTTGGCAAACGCTTCGAGGTAGGGGTCGCAGGGCGAGATCATCAGATGCGCGTCGAAAATCTTCTTGGTATGCGGGCGCATCGCCTTGATGACATCGGGGCCGTAGGAAATGTTCGGCACGAAATGTCCGTCCATCACGTCGAGATGGATCCAGTCAGCGCCCGCCGCGTCCACAGCGCGGACTTCCTCGCCGAGCTTGGCGAAATCCGCCGCCAGGATCGACGGTGCGATGACCAGGGGACGCGACACAAACTGCTGGGACATGTGCGTTTTCCCGAAAGGCTTGCGAGAAGGAGGAACGGCCCCGCGTAACATGCAGGAGGGCCCGGGGCAATGCGCGGCGCCGCCGTCTCCTGTGGGCGGAAAAATCTGCCGCGGCGGGCAGCTATTGCCGACTTCGCTGGACCGAAAGGGGTGAAGGAAAGCCCGATTTTATTGGCTTTTTCTTCATGGCATGGCGCTTGCTGAGGAAAACGGAACACGAGCTGTGGGCCGCTTTACGCGCGGCATTGTTGGAGTTCCGCCATGTTCTTTGCTCTGGGCGCCGCGTCATCGGCCATCGATGCCCTCAAGGCGCTGACGTCGTCGAAATCGTCTGCGCCAACCACCGGCCTCAGCCAGAACTTCGCAAGCTTCGGCCAGTCGTCCCCGACTGCGCCGGCTTCGATCGGTCCAGAGGCAGGCTCAAGCAACGGCTTTTCGACGATATCGCCGGAAACCATGAGCGCGCTGCTTGACGCGCAAAGCCAGTCCTCGGGAGGATCGGGGACGGCCTTAAAGACCCGCCACGCCGCGCTGAAGGACCTGTTCGGGCAGATCGACGGCGACGGTGACGGCAAGATCAGCAAGACGGAATTCGAAGAGGCGCTTGGCGCGGGCGGCACCAACATTGGGCAGGCCGATAGCGTGTTCGGAAAACTCGATCAGGACGGCGACGGCTCGGTCAGCATCAAGGAGCTGGCATCGGCGCTCCGGCCCGACAAGGGCCATCATCGCGATCGCGATGAGGCGGGCGGTAGTGATGGATCAGGCTCCGATCCAGTCTCCCAGACACGGCAAGGTGCCACCACCACGACCGTCACCAACAGCGACGGTTCGGTAACGACGTCGCTGACCTATGCGGATGGCTCGAAAGTGGCGATGACGTCGCCGGCTTCCGGAAGCTCGTCCGCATCAGCGACATCGTCCTACAATTTCATCGAGCAGATGATCCAGCGCGAAGCCAAGGCGATTTCGTCCGCGGCCACCGCCTCGCTCTCGGTCAGCGCCTGAGCGGACCATGCTCTAACCGAACCGATCGCTCCATGCCGGGAGCGCACCCGGAAAGGGTAGCGCCGTCGCAGCATGGACGCCGCGCGCGATTGCGCGCGCGACCGTATTGGCAGCCACCATGCCGAGTTCGGTGAGGCCGAACAGTGGATCGATCGGCTTCTTGCCGGTCGCGGCGGCAAACACCACGTCGCCGTCCAGCGGCGCATGCACGGGATAGATGGCGCGCGCCATGCCGGTTTGCGCGATCATTGCGAGCCGCCTGGCCTGCGGTTTGGTCAGCACCGCATCGGTGACGACGACCACCAGCGTGGTGTTCTGCGACGGAGTAGCTAACGGCGCGCCCTTGAGGCGGGCTCTCAGCATATCGGGCGTGAACGAGGGCGGCAGTCCTCGCCCGCCAAACTCGTTGTCCTTCTCGAACGGCGCCGCCCAGAACCACGGGCCGTCGCCGATCGTCACGCTGCCCACCGCATTGACCACCGCAAGCGCGCCGACGGTCACGCCGCCGTCGGTCTGTGCCGAAGCGGAGCCGAGGCCGCCCTTGAAATTGGCAGTGGTCGCGCCAAGGCCGGCGCCGACGCTGCCGAGCGCGAAATCGGCAGCCGCTGCATTGGCCGCGGCGTAGCCGAGATCGCGATAGGGGGGAAAGCGTCCCCATGCTTTGTTGCCGCCGTTGAGCAGATCGAAGCAGATCGCGCCCGGAACGATCGGGATGACCGCGTCACGGATGCGAAAACCGCGCCCCTGTTCGGCAAGCCAGGCCTGCACGCCGCCGGCGGCATCCAGTCCGAGCGCTGAGCCGCCGGCAAGCGCGATGCCGTCGATTGCCTCGACGGTGCTCTCAGGGCTGAGCAGCGCTTCCTCGCGGGTGCCGGGGCCGCCGCCGCGCACGTCGATCGAGGTCACCGCGGGCGAGTCGAACAGGATCGCGGTGACGCCCGAGGCGACGCTAGCGTCATGGGCGTGGCCGACGCGAACGCCGGAAATATCGGTGAGCAGGTTTTTCAAAGCGCCGGTCCGTGGGGCTGCATCCGTTTTGGCGTGCCATCCACGGATATATCAGCCGCCGGGCTTGCTTCAACTGGCAAGCGCCAGCCGGATCATCCGGGCAAGCTCGGATTTGCGATAGGGCTTTGCCAGCAGCAACACGCCGGAATCCAGGCGGCCGTGATGGACGATGGCGTTTTCGGTATATCCCGAGGTGTAGAGCGTCTTGAGGTCAGGTCGGCGCTTCAGCGCTTCGTCGACGAGCTGGCGGCCGTTCATGATGCCGGGCATGATTACGTCGGTAAACAGCAGGTCGACGTTCGGGACATCGTCGATGATGCGCAACGCATCGGAAGCGTTGGCTGCCTCCAGGGTGGTGTAGCC
This sequence comes from Bradyrhizobium sp. AZCC 1578, assembly GCF_036924675.1. NCBI lineage: Bacteria > Pseudomonadati > Pseudomonadota > Alphaproteobacteria > Hyphomicrobiales > Nitrobacteraceae > Bradyrhizobium > Bradyrhizobium sp. AZCC 1578. The sequence continues at coordinate 1,234,568 of NZ_JAZHRZ010000001.1, read as the reverse complement.
CAGGCTCTCGATCTGGGTGATCACATAGCGCCGCACCAGCGCATCGTCCTCCACGACGAGGACAGTTTCGTTACCGCCCTCGATATTTCCCGAGACCAGAGCTTCCGCCGCGGTCTGCTGCAATCCCGTTGCCCGCGGCAAATAGATCTTGACGGAGGTGCCGTGGCCTTCCTCGCTGTAGATCTTGACGTGGCCGCCCGACTGCTTGACGAAGCCGAACACCATGCTCAGCCCGAGGCCGGTGCCCCTGCCGACTTCCTTGGTCGTGAAAAAGGGTTCGAATACCCGTTCGAGCAGCGCGGGCGGGATTCCGGAGCCAGTGTCGCTGACTGCGATCATCACGTAATTGCCTGATGTGACCTCGCTCTGCATGCTCGCATAGGTTTCGTCGAGAAAGACATTGCCGGTCTCGAGCGCAAGCTTGCCGCCATTGGGCATGGCGTCACGCGCGTTGATGGCCAGATTGAGGACGGCCGTGGTGAGCTGGTTCGGATCGGCCAGCGCGGTCCACGCATCCTCGGCCAGTAGCGGCGTGATTTCGATGTGTTCGCCGAGCGTGGGGTGCAGCAGCTTGGCCGCCTCCAGCACCAGCGCATTGACGTCGACTTCGACGGGCTGCAGCGGCTGCTTGCGTGCAAAGGCGAGCAGATGCTTGGTCAAATTGGCCCCGCGTTCGGCGGCTTCATCGATCAGCTTGGTGACCGCAGCGAGCTGGGGCTGATCGGCGACCGCTTCTTCTAGAATGCCGATGGTGCCGGTGATCACGGTCAGGATGTTGTTGAAGTCGTGCGCCACGCCGCCTGTGAGCTGGCCGACCGCATCCATCTTCTGCGCATGCCGCAATTGGGCTTCCGCAGCCTGCTTTTCGGTCAGGTCGCGGCCGATGAAGAAATGGCGGCGGACCGGCTCCGACCACGTGCCGGTCCAGTTCAGCGCGACGGTCTTCCCCTCCTTGCTGATATAGCGCGTCTCGAAGTTGCGCTTGCTTTGTCCCCGTCGCCCCGCCCGCATCTCCCTGCGGGTGTGTTCGAGGTCGTCGGGGTGGATGAACTTGATCGCGTTGTGCCCGACCATTTCCGAGGGCTGATAGCCAAGGATGTCGCTGACGCTCGGGCTGACCTGGATCAAATTCCCCACAGAATCGCTTACCAGGATGAGGTCGTTCGAAGATTCGAATATGCGCCGCCGTTCCTCCATCTCCTGGTCGAGCGCCTGCTCCGTTCGCTTGCTTTCCGTACGCGATGTTCCGAGCAGACGCGCGAGCTTGGCTTGCAGGCCGACGTTGTCGACGAGCAGCACGGCGAGCACGAAACTCGCGGCGCAGAGGCCGTAGATGCGGCCGAGATAGAAGCCGACATCGAACCGCGCCACGTTCAGGATCGCCGACAGGGCGATGTCGAACAACCAGGCGCTCATCACGACCATCAGCCAGACGTCGAGAACGAAATGCGGCCTGCGAAGCCACAGCACCGTCAATGCAGCGAAGCTCAGGCACCATACGGTCGAGACCACGCCTAGCATGATGGGCGTGTAGTGACCGCCGCTCAGAAGGATCGGCAGACGATCGTGCTGGGCGGTGACGAGCCAGGTGAATGCGGCCATCGCGACACTGACCGCAACGATGCTCGTAACGACGGCCGTGCCGGCCGAGCCTCGCATCTCCTCGTTGTCCGTCGCCTTCAGCAGCGCATAACCCAGCACCAGTAGCGGGAATACGCCGTGCCAGACCATGTAGAGCCAAACGGTGGTCTGCGGTCCCGCACCGAGCAGCCCACCGGGCGCGAACAGGCCGGGAAAGGTGAGGGCATGGACGATGGCCGCCATCGCCGTGAACAAATATCCGCTCGCCAGCAACAGCAGCCCCCGTGAGCGGGTCATCGCGAACTGCGAAAACAGCAGGACAGCGGTGATCAGGTCGTTGATCGCCAATGCGGACTGGTAGCTGGCGACGAACGCGGGCACCGGGGCAAGCGGCACGCCGGCAAATGGCACGGCGCAGGCGAACAGCACCGCCGAGAAGCCGACCACGGCCAGCGCAGCCGTGCGATCGCCGCGCGTCGCCTTCATCGTGGAAAGAAAGATGTTGCGCTCGTTACCCATATCGTCTTCCGGCCAAACTGGCAGCGAACGCGCCATCACAGAAGCTATAAGACCCGCAACAACAATGCATCCGATGCGGCCGGACATGATACCAGTAGGAACCGCACCGCCAAGCTACGCTAGCGACGCCGCGGCGGGAATCAACCCAAGGTCACGTATCACCTGAAGGAAACAGCAGGGAAGCCGATTGAGGTAACCACCTCTTTACCGACCGGCCGAATAAAGACTGCGGAACCGCCGAAACCACGGATTCGCGTCGTAAGCTCGTGCGATCGACCCGGGAGGCTTCGATGCCCCGCGTGCTTGTTGTTGACGATCAGGCCGACGTCCGCACGATGATTTCTATCGTGCTGCGTATCCATCGTTTTGAAATCGTCGAGGCAGACAGCGCCGCATCCGCATTGAAGCTGTTCGAAGATGCGAGCTTCGACCTTGCGATCGTCGACATCTTTTTGCAGGGCACTAACGGCTCCGATCTGATTGCAGCGGTGCGCGCCCGCGTGCCGGACCTGCCTGTCATTGCGATTTCGGGAATGACCGCGCTGGACTTTCTGTTCGAAACGCCAGAACTTTCCGACGTCATCTGTCTGCAGAAGCCGTTTCGTCCGCTGGATTTGAAGCGTGCGATCGAATCGGCGATGGGACCGGCCCGGCCGCCGGGCGCTGCCGTTGCGGGAGCAGCACGTTAGCAGTCTTACCGCTCAGCGCGTCGCAGACCATTGCCATCGACAGCAGCCTCAAGGATCGAAACCGGATCGACGCCAAACTGCCGTTGCGATAACGGAACCGACAGGCGGCACACGAGGCCTTCCGGGCGCCAGTCGAATTCCGCCCGGCCACCAAGCTGCGACTCGATGCTGGCGATGACGCTTCTGGTTCCGAACCCTCGCGACACAGGCTTCTCGACATGTGGCCCGCCAGTCTCCGACCATATGATCTTGAGAAGGCCCGCCTGGTCTTCCCAACACACCGACAGCCGGCCCGACAACGCAGACAGCGCGCCGTACTTCGCCGAATTGGTTACGAGCTCGTGCAGTGCCAGCGCAACCGTCTGGGCCGTCGCCGGCTCGAGATGGATCTCCGGCCCGGACAAGTCGATCTGGTCGCCGGTGGAATAGGGCGCCAGCTCCTCATCGATCAGTTTGCGTATTTCGGCGCCTTGCCAGCTCGAGAGCGAGAGCACGGTGTGCACGCGCGCAAGCGCATTGATCCGTCCTTCGACGGAACGGACGTAGCTTTTCACATTGTCGCCGCGCGTCAATCGGACGATGGATTGCGCGAGCGCCAGCGCGTTCTTGGCGCGGTGGTCGACCTCCCGCGCCAGCAGGCTTTGCCGCTCTTCGGCCTGCTTGCGTTCAGTGATGTCGACGGTGACGCCGCTGACGCGGATGACGCGGCCGCCCTTGTCGGTGCTTGCCGCCGCCGTTCCCGCGCACCAGCGCACCTCGCCATTCGGCCGGATGATGCGGAATTCCGCTTCGTATGATTTCGCGCCCCGGGCGAAGCTGGCCCACGCCTCGTGCAATTCATGAACGTCGTCAGGGTGAAGCAGCGCCTGGATATTGGCCGGCGTCAGTTCGAACTTGCCGGGATCGACGCCGAGGATCTGATACTGGCCTTCGTCCCACATAAAGTCGCCATTGACCCAGTCCCAGTCCCAGGAGCCCATCTTTCCGGCCGCGATCGCCAGACTGCGGCGCTGTTCGCTTTCCAGAAGCCTGGCGTGCGATTCCTCGAGTTCGGCGGTGCGCGCGCGAACCCGGTCCTCGAGTTCGACGTTGAGCCGTTCGAGCTGGCGCGTTTTGCGATAGAGCTCCGCGAACACCTTGATCTTGGCGCGCAACACTTCGGGCACCACAGGCACGGGAACGTAGTCGACCGCGCCCATCTCATAGCCGCGCAGCCGGTCGATGTCGCTGACCTGGATCGCGGAGATGAAGATCATCGCCGTCTTCTGGAAGCGGGGATGTTCGCGGATCATGGCGGCGAGCTCGAACCCGTCGAGTTCCGGCATGCAGACATCGACCAGTATGATGGCAACATCGTTCTTGAGCAGGAATTCGAGCGCTTCGCGCCCAGACGAGGCCTTGACCAGGTTCTCGCCGAGTTCTTTCAGGATGACCTCATAGGCGAGCAGCTTCGCCGGCTGATCGTCAACTAGAAGAATGTTTACCTTCTCTTGATCCATCATCTGCTTACGCCCGTCAGCGGTGCAACCACATTCGGATGGCGAGCAGCAACTGCTCGGTATTGACGGGTTTGGCGAGATAGTCCGAAGCGCCGGCTTCGAGGCATTTCTCGCGGTCGCCCTTCATCGCCTTGGCGGTCAGCGCAATGATCGGCAGGCGGCTGAAGGACGGATTTTCGCGGATGACACCGATGGTCTGATATCCGTCCATCTGCGGCATCATGATATCCATCAGCACGATTGCGATATTTGGATTTGATTCGACCAGAGCGATGGCCTCATGGCCCGTCGTCGCGGTCAGCACCTTCATCCCGCGCCGTTCGAGAACGCTTGATAGCGCGAAAATGTTGCGGGCGTCGTCGTCAACCAGAAGCGCGGTCTTGCCAACAAGATCCTCATCGGAGCTATTGAGCTTTTCGAGCATTCTCTGCTTCTCGACGGGCAATTCCGTGATCACACGGTGCAAAAACAGCGACGTTTCGTCGAGCAGGCGTTCCGGCGACTCGACGCCTTTCACCACGATGCTCCTCGCCATGGTGTGAAGTTCCGCATCTTCCTCGGCCGAAAGTTCCCGCCCCGTGAACACCACGACCGGTACGTTCGATAGAGTTTCGTCGTTGCGAAGCCGGTCAAGCACCTCGAAGCCGCTCATGTCAGGCAATCGCAGATCGAGCACGACACAGTCGCAGGGCTGGTTCCGCAACGTCGACAAGGCATCGGCGCCAGTGTCGGCGGTGAGGATCTCGATGTCGTCATGGCCGAGCAACTCGGTGATGCTCATTTGCTCGGCGGCATTGTCCTCCACGATCAGCAGGCGCTTGCGGCGGGGCTTGGCGTATTCCTTGATCTGTGACAGCGCCGCGCTGACGCCCTCGGTCGTCGTCGGCTTGTTGACGAAGGAAAACGCGCCGCGCGCCAGCGCATGCTGGCGGTCTTCGTCAAGCGTGATGATCTGCACCGGAATGTGCCGCGTCAGCGGACTGTGCTTGAGTTGGCTCAGCACGGTCCAGCCCAGCATGTCAGGCAGGAACACATCGAGCGAAACCGCTGTCGGCTGGAACTGCTTGGCGAGCTCGAGCGCTTCGGCGCCGCGGCTGGCGACCAGTACCTTGAAGCCCTTGTCGCGGGCCAGATCGATCAGGACCCGCGCATAATGCGGATCGTCCTCGACGATCAGGAGGATGTTGTCTCCCGGCGCGAGATCGAGGCGGTCGTCCGGCAATTGCTCGACGGCGCGCTCCTGTGTCGCCTGCAGCGCGGGCGCGGGTGTGAATGCCGACGAGGCAGGGGAGCGCGGCGCAACGGTGGGGCCGGAATAATGCAACGGCAGGTAAAGCACGAAAGTGCTGCCCTTGCCGGGCGCGCTGCGAAGATGAATTTCGCCGCCGAGCAGGCTCGCGAGTTCGCGGCTGATGGCAAGGCCGAGGCCGGTACCGCCGTATTTGCGGCTGGTGCCGGCGTCCGCCTGCTGGAACGCCTCGAAGATCAGCTTCTGCTTTTCCAGGGGAATGCCGATGCCAGTGTCCGTCACGTCGAAGGCGACGACAGCGGGTGCGTGATTGAGGATCGGGTGCTCGGCGCTCCAGCCGCCAAGGGCGGCCGATACGTTCAACTTCACGCCGCCCTCCGCGGTGAACTTGAATGCGTTCGACAGCAGGTTCTTCAGCACCTGCTGGAGGCGCTTGGAGTCGGTCACCATGCTGCGGGGAAGGGTCTCGTCGACATTGATGTTGAACGAGAGGTGGCGATTTTCGGCCTCGTGCTTGAACGGCCGTCCGACGGTCTCCAGCAGGCTCGACGTCAGGATTTCCTCGGCATCGACCGTCACCGTGCCGGATTCGATCTTCGACAGGTCGAGGATGTCGCTGATCAGGTTGAGAAGATCGGTGCCGGCGCCGTGGATGGTGCGGGCGAACTCGACCTGCTTCAGCGACAGATTGCCGTCGGGGTTTTCGGTAAGCTGCTGGCCGAGGATCAGGATGCTGTTGAGCGGCGTGCGCAGCTCGTGCGACATGTTGGCGAGGAATTCGGACTTGTACTTCGATGTCAACGCAAGTTCCGTTGCCTTTTCCTCAAGCGCGCGCCGCGCTTGTTCGATTTCCTGGTTCTTTCGTTCCACCTCGACGTTGCGTTCGGCGAGCTGCTGGGCCTTCTGTTCGAGCTGTTCGTTGGTCTGCTGCAATTCCTTCTGCTGCGTCTGGAGTTCACCGGCGAGCTGCTGGGATTGCTTCAACAGGCCCTCGGTCTGCATCGTGGCCTCGATCGAGTTGAGCACGATGCCGATGCTGTCGGTGAGCTGTTCCAGGAAGGTCATCTGTGACGTCGTGAACGACGAGATCGAGGAAAGCTCGATCACGGCCTTCACCTGGTTTTCGAACAGTACCGGAAGCACGACGATGTTTTTCGGGATTGCGCGTAGCAGTGCCGAATTCACCGGCGCCGTATCGCGAGGGATGTCCGACACCAGCCGCTGGCGCTTGTCCATGGCGCATTGGCCGATCAATCCTTCGCCGAACTGAACGACTTGCGGATGCGGATGGGCGCCGTCGCCGGCGTAGGACGAGAGCAGGTGCAATTGCGGGCTCTCGGCGTTCTCGACCTGGTAGATCACGCCCATATGCGCGTTGACGAGCGGCGCCAGTTCGGTCAGCAGCAGCCGGCCGACGGTGGACAGCTCGCGCTGGCCCTGCAACATGTTGGTGAATCTTGCGAGGTTTGTCTTCAGCCAGTCCTGCTCGGTGTTCACCTGGGTGGTGAGCCGCAGGTTGCCAATCATCGTGTTGATGTTGTCTTTGAGTTCGGCCACTTCGCCGCGGGCGTCGACCTGGATCGAGCGGGTCAGGTCGCCTTTGGTCACGGCGGTCGCCACCTCGGCGATCGAGCGCACCTGCGAGGTCAGGTTGGCGGCGAGCAGGTTGACGTTGCCGGTGAGGTCCTTCCAGGTGCCGGCCGCGCCGGGCACGTTGGCCTGGCCGCCGAGCCGCCCCTCGACGCCGACTTCGCGCGCCACGCTGGTGACCTGATCGGCAAAGGTCGCGAGCGTCTCGGTCATGTTGTTGATGGTGTCGGCAAGGGCTGCGACTTCGCCCTTCGATTTCACCGTCAGGTTCTGCTTCAGGTCGCCGTTGGCGACCGCCGTCACCACCTTGACGATGCCGCGGACCTGTTCGGTCAAATTCGCCGCCATGAAGTTGACGGTGTCGGTGAGGTCCTTCCAGGTGCCGGCGACGCCCGGGACCTGCGCCTGACCGCCGAGCTTGCCCTCGGTGCCGACCTCGCGCGCCACGCGGGTCACTTCGCCGGCAAAGGCGTTGAGCTGGTCGACCATCGTGTTGATGGTGTTCTTCAGTTCGAGGATTTCGCCCTTCACGTCCACGGTGATCTTGCGCGACAGGTCGCCGCGCGCCACGGCGGTCGTGACTTCCGCGATGTTGCGCACCTGCGTGGTGAGGTTGGCCGCCAGCAGGTTGACGTTGTCGGTCAGATCCTTCCAGGTGCCGCCGACGCCGGGCACCACGGCCTGGCCGCCGAGCCGTCCCTCGGTACCGACCTCGCGCGCCACGCGCGTCACTTCGGCGGCGAAGGAGCGTAGCTGCTCGACCATCGTATTGAGGGTGTCCTTCAGCAGCAGGATCTCGCCGCGGACGTCCACCGTGATCTTCTTGGAAAGGTCGCCGCCGGCGATCGCGGTTGCGACCTCGGCGATGTTGCGGACCTGTGCCGTCAGGTTCGAGGCCATGAAGTTGACGTTGTCGGTCAGGTCCTTCCAGGTGCCGGCGACTTCAGGCACCTGGGCTTGGCCGCCGAGCTTGCCTTCGGTGCCGACCTCGCGCGCCACGCGCGTCACTTCCGAGGCGAAGGCGTTGAGCTGGTCCACCATCGTGTTGACGGTGTTCTTCAGTTCGAGAATCTCGCCCTTGACGTCGACCGTGATCTTCTTCGACAGGTCGCCCTTCGCCACCGCCGTGGTCACTTCGGCGATGTTGCGGACCTGGCCGGTCAGGTTGCCCGCCATCGAGTTGACGTTGTCGGTGAGGTCCTTCCAGGTGCCGGCGACGCCGGGCACGTTGGCTTGGCCGCCGAGCCGTCCCTCGGTGCCGACCTCGCGCGCCACGCGGGTCACTTCGCCCGCAAAGCGGTTGAGCTGGTCGACCATCGTGTTCAGCGTTTCCTTGAGCTGCAGAATTTCGCCGCGCACGTCGACGGTGATTTTTCGCGAGAGGTCGCCGCCGGCAATCGCGGTCGCCACTTCCGCGATGTTGCGCACCTGGGCGGTCAGATTGCCGGCCATCGAGTTCACGGAGTCGGTCAGGTCCTTCCAGGTGCCGGCGACGCCGGTCACCTGGGCCTGGCCGCCGAGCTTGCCGTCGGTGCCGACCTCGCGTGCGACGCGCGTCACTTCTGATGCAAAGGCGTTGAGCTGATCGACCATCGTGTTCAGCGTTTCCTTCAACTGAAGGATTTCGCCCGAGACGTTGACCGTGATCTTCTTCGACAGGTCGCCCTTCGCCACCGCGGTCGCGACTTCGGCGATGTTGCGAACCTGAGCGGTGAGGTTGCCGGCCATCGAATTGACGTTGTCGGTGAGGTCCTTCCAGGTGCCGGCGACGCCGCGCACGTTGGCCTGGCCGCCGAGCTTGCCTTCGGTGCCGACTTCGCGCGCCACGCGCGTCACTTCGCCGGCAAAGGCGTTAAGCTGGTCGACCATCGTGTTGATGGTGTCTTTCAACTCCAGAATTTCGCCGCGGACGTCCACCGTGATCTTTTTCGACAGGTCGCCATTGGCGACCGCGGTCGTCACCTCGGCGATGTTGCGGACCTGCGCCGTCAGGTTGGAGGCCATCGAGTTGACGCTCTCGGTGAGGTCCTTCCAGGTGCCGGCGACGCCGAGCACGTTGGCCTGACCGCCGAGCCGTCCTTCGGTGCCGACTTCGCGGGCCACGCGCGTCACTTCGCCGGCAAAGGCATTGAGCTGGTCGACCATGGTGTTGAGCGTTTCCTTCAACTGAAGGATTTCGCCCGAGACGTTCACCGTGATCTTCTTGGAAAGGTCGCCGCCGGCAATGGCGGTCGCGACATCGGCGATGTTGCGAACCTGCGCCGTCAGGTTGGAAGCCATGAAGTTGACGTTGTCGGTGAGGTCCTTCCAGGTACCGGCCACACCAGGCACCTGGGCCTGACCGCCGAGCTTGCCTTCGGTGCCGACCTCGCGCGCCACGCGCGTCACTTCCGAGGCGAACGAGTTGAGCTGGTCGACCATCGTGTTGATGGTGTCCTTGAGCTCGAGTATTTCGCCGCGGACGTCGACCGTGATCTTGCGCGAGAGGTCGCCACGGGCGACAGCGGTAGTAACGTTGGCGATGTTGCGGACCTGTGCGGTGAGGTTGCCGCACATTGCGTTGACGGAGTCGGTCAGGTCCTTCCAGGTGCCGGCAACGCCGGGAACGATCGCCTGACCGCCGAGCTTGCCGTCGGTGCCGACTTCGCGCGCCACGCGCGTCACTTCGGAAGCGAAGGAGCGGAGCTGGTCGACCATCGTGTTGATGGCTTCCTTGAGCTGCAGGATCTCGCCGCGGACGTCGACCGTGATCTTCTTCGACAGGTCGCCATTGGCGACCGCAATGGTAACTTCGGCAATGTTGCGGACCTGGCCGGTGAGGTTGTTGGCCATCGAGTTGACGCTCTCGGTCAAGTCTTTCCAGACACCGGTCACTTCCGGCACCTGGGCCTGGCCGCCGAGCTTGCCCTCGGTGCCGACTTCGCGCGCCACGCGCGTCACTTCCGAGGTGAACACGCCGAGCTGCTTGATCATCGTGTTGACGATGGTGGCAGACTGGAGAAATTCGCCGCCCAGCGGGCGGCCGTCGACGTTGAGTTGCACGGTCTGCAGCAGATCGCCCTGTGCCACCGCGGCGACCGCGCGCGTGACTTCGCGGGTCGGCCACAGCAGATCGTCGATCAGCGTGTTGACGGAGCCTTCCATGTCCGCCCACGAGCCGCTCGAGAGGTCGAACTTGACGCGCTGGCGCGTCTTGCCTTCGCGGCCGACGACCTGGCCGACGTGCTCCAGTTGCTGCGCCATTCGCTGGTTGGAGGCGACGATTTCGTTGAAGGTGTCGGCAATCTTGCCCTCGATGCCGAGATGATCGCCTGTCATGCGTACCGAGAAATCGCCGGCGCGCATTGCCTGCAACGCGTGCAGCAGGTCCTGCATCGGATCGGTCGTGCCGTTGGTGTGGGGTGGTTTGGGTTTGGCGACCCGGCGAGCGGAGGGAGATGCTCCAGGGGAAAGATCACTCATGGTGTCTCCTCGGCCAGTTCGCGCAAAATCTCAAAATCTCATTGGCTGAGATGCAATTTCACGAAATAGACCCGCTGCCCCGCGGCAGATCAAGCTGGAATAACGGTTAAGGTCGTGAAATCAATGACATGGAACTCAGCCCCAACCCTCCACAATGCCGTGGGAACCCAATTGTTCCGCCCGGTTAAAAATTATTCGGAACCGAAAATAAAAACGCCCCGGTAGGCCGGGGCGTTTGATGTTGTGATCGGCGCTGATCGTCGAAGGGATCAGGAGGCCTTCGGATGGATCTCGGCGTAGTTGCCTTTGGCGTCCCACTTGTAGACGACGTAGTCGATCACCTTGATGTCACCCTTGGCGTCGAAGCCCAGCTTGCCGAGCACGGTGTCCCATTCGCCGGCCTTGATGGTTTCCATGACCTTCTTCGGATCGGTGGTCTTGGCCTTCGCCGCCGCCTGCGACCACACCTGCATCGCGGCGTAGGTGTAGAGGGTGTAGCCTTCGGGATCGATGTTCTTGCCCTTGAACTTCTCGACGATCGCCTTCGCGGTCGCCTTGTTGCGCGGATCGGGACCGAAGGTGAACAGCGTGCCCTCCGCGGCCGGACCGGCGATCGAGGCGAACTCCTTGTCGTTCAGCGCGTCGCCCGCCATCAACACCGTCTTGAGGCCCTGGTCGCGCATCTGGCGCAGAATGAGGCCGGATTCTTGATGATAGCCGCCGACAAAGACCAGATCGATATTGTCGCGCTTCAGGCGCGACACGATCGCGTTAAAGTCCTTGTCGCCCTTGTTGTAGGACTCGAACAACTTTTCGGTGACGCCGGCCTTGTTGAGCGCCTTCTTGGTTTCGTCGGCGAGACCCTTGCCGTAAGTGGTCTTGTCGTTGAGGATGGCGATGTTCTTGCCCTTGTAGTTCTTGACGATGTAGTCGGCGGCAACCAGGCCCTGCTGATCGTCACGGCCGCAGACGCGCGCCACGTTCCAGAGCTTGCGCTCGGTGAATAGCGGGTTGGTCGACGCCGGCGTAATCTGCAGCACGTTGCCGTCGGCATAGGCTTCCGATGCCGGGATCGACGACGACGAGCAGAAGTGACCGGCGACGAACGGGATTTTCGCGCTGGCGAATTTTTCCGCGATCGAGCGCGCCTGCTTCGGGTCGCAGGCATCGTCGCCGACCTGCAGCGCCAGCTTCTTGCCGAGCACGCCGCCGGCGGCGTTGATGTCGGCCACGAATTGTTCAGCACCGTTCTTCATCTGGCGGCCGAATGCGGATTCGCCGCCCGTCATCGGGCCCGCCACTGCGATGGAGATGTCCTGCGCCAGCGCCGTTGTCGACAGCGCCAGCGATGCGCCCAATGCCAGGCCGATAAGTTTCAGTGATTTCATGAGGTGTCCTCGCAGGTCAGTCGATTTCAGGAAGCACCCGGCAGGCCGGGTACCAAAACCACGCCTATTGTCGGCTGATTTTACGGCGAAGTCATCGGCAATTTTCGGGCAATCGACGTTCGGTTCGCAACATCTTGCCGCAGCGTCCCTGCGAAAGCAGGGACCCATAACCACCGGCGCTGACTGCGGCAGAAGGTAGCTACCCCGTCCCCCTAAAGGGTGGGCCGCGGCGTATGGGTCCCCGCGTTCGCGGGGACGACCCGGGGAGATATCCCACTTCGCTACTCCCGGCGGCCGCCCTCCAGATAGGCGGCGCGGATTTCCGGGCGCTGCAGCAATTCGCTGCCGGTTCCGGACAGCGTGATCAGGCCGTTGACCATGACATAGCCGCGATGGGCCAGTTTAAGCGCGTGGTTGGCGTTCTGCTCCACGATCAACACGGTCAGGCCGTCCTGGCGGTTCAGGGTCCGGATCGCATCGAAAATTTGCCGCGCGATCAGTGGGGCCAGCCCCAGCGACGGCTCGTCCAGCATCAACAGGCGCGGCCGGCTCATCAGGGCCCGGCCGATCGCCAGCATCTGCTGCTCGCCGCCGGACAACGTGCCGCCGCGCTGGGTCATGCGTTCCTTGAGTCGCGGGAACAGCGCGAAGACACGTTCCAGGCCGCTCGCCCGATCGGCCTCGCTTGAGTCGGTGGCGTCGGCGCCCATCTGCAGGTTTTCCGCCACGCTCATGCGCGGAAAAATCCGGCGGCCCTCGGGCGACTGGGCAATCCGCAGCCGCGCAATCTCATGCGTCGGCACGCCGGTAATGTCCCGGCCGTCGAATTCGATGCGGCCGGCGCGGGCACGGGGCCGGCCGAAGATCGTCATCATCAACGTCGACTTGCCGGCGCCGTTGGCGCCGATCAGGGCGACGATCTCGCCGGCGCTGATGTCGAGATCGACGCCCTTCAGCGCCTCGATCTTGCCGTAGGCCGCCCGCAGCGAGCGGATCGCGAGCAGGGGCGTCGTCATGCGATGCTCTCCGTGTCCCGGGCGCGTCGCACCGCGGAGCGGTGCGACGCAGAACCGGGACCCATGCTCCCGCGCACAAAGGTGGATCCCGGAACAGCGGAGCAGCGTTGCACGCTGCACCGCATCCGGGAAACGTGCAGCGCCTCGCTCACGTTCCGCTCTCCATCACCGCGATGGCTTCCTCCTCGTCGGCGCCGAGATAGGCCGCGATCACCTTGGGATCGTCGCGGATCTGGCGCGGCGTGCCTTCGGCGATCTTGATGCCGTGGTCCATCACCACGACGTGGTCGGAGATTTGCATCACCACGCTCATGTCGTGCTCGATCAAAAGGATCGAGGCGCCCTGGTCGGCGCGGATCGAGAGCAGCAATTCGCTTAAAGCAGCGCTTTCGCGCGCATTCAATCCCGCAGCCGGCTCGTCGAGGCAGAGTAGCGCAGGCTGGGTGCACATTGCGCGCGCGATCTCCAGGCGCCGCTGGTCGCCATAGGGCAGGTTGCCGGCGGCATCGTCGGCACGATCCAGAAGACCGATGCGGTCGAGCCAGGTCCGCGCCAGATCGATCGCGGCCTGTTCGGCGTGGTGCCAGGACGGCGCGCCGATCAGGCCGAGGAACGTCAACCCGGAAGCGCGCATCAACGCGTTGTGCTGTGCGACCATCAGGTTTTCCAGCGCCGTCATCCCGGGAAACAGGCGGATGTTCTGAAAGGTGCGCGCGACCTTGGCCAGTTTGGCAATCCGGAAATCGTTCAGCCGCTCGAGCCGGATGGCGCGGCCGTCATCATGGGTAAGGCCGATGGCGCCCGAGGTCGGCTTGTAGAAGCCGGTGATGCAGTTGAAGACGGTGGTCTTGCCGGCGCCGTTCGGCCCGATCAGCGCGGTGATCTTGCGCCGCTCGGCGTCGAAGGAGAGGTCGTTGACGGCGACGATGCCGCCGAAGCGCATCGACAGGCGATCAACGCAGAGAATCGGATCGCCGCTCATCCGTGTCCCTCCTTGACGAGGTCGGACGAGATCGCCTGGCTATGCTTGAGGAATACGGTCGGCGCGCGATGGCCGACCAGGCCACGCGGCCGCCAGATCATCAAGAGCACCATCGCCATGCCGAACACCAGCATGCGGTATTGGTCGAGCCCGCGGAACAGCTCGAAGCCGCCGATCATGGTGAGCGCCGCCAGTGCCACGCCGAGTTGCGAGCCCATGCCGCCCAGCACCACGATCGCCAGCACCAATGCCGATTCGTGGAAGGTGAAGGATTCCGGGCTGATGAAGCCTTGTCTTGTGGCGAAGAACGCGCCGGCAAGACCGCCGAACAACGCGCCCGTTGCAAATGCGGTCAGCTTGGTCGTGGTGGTGTTGATGCCGAGCGCGCGGCAGGCGACTTCGTCTTCGCGCAACGCTTCCCAAGCGCGGCCGAGGGGCAGGCGGCGCAGGCGGATCGTGACCCAGTTGGTGAGCAGCGCCAGCGCCAGGATAATGTAGAACAGAAATACGATGCGGTGCGTCGGCGAGAATTCGATGCCGAGCAGGGCCGCCAGCCCGTCATCGGCCGGCGTCAGCGGAATGCCGAACAGGGTCGGGCGGGGAATGCCGGTGACGCCGTTCGGCCCGCCGGTCAGGGTCTGCCAGTTGATCAGGACGAGGCGGATGATCTCGCCGAAGGCCAGCGTCACGATGGCAAGGTAATCGCCACGCAGCCGCAGCACAGGAAAGCCCAGCAGCACGCCCCAGAAGGCCGCCAGGATGCCGGCGAGCGGCAGGCAGATCCAGAACGACAGCCCGAAATTGGTGGCGAGCAGCGCGTAGGAATAGGCGCCGACCGCGTAGAACGCGACATAGCCCAGGTCGAGCAGGCCGGCGAGGCCGACCACCACGTTCAGCCCCCAGCCGAGCATCACATAGGTCAGCACGAGGATGGCGAGGTCGAGAATGTAGCGCTCATCGTAGAAGAGGACCGGCACCAGGAACGTGAACACCAGCAGCGCCGGCGCGACCAGGCGTCCTGCAAGCGACAGCGCGCTTTGCACCGAAGGTGGCACCACCCTGACGGCGTCGACCGGTCCCCACCATCGCCGCAGCAGCTCGACGAGGATGCTGCCGCCGAACACGGCTGCGACCATAACGGCGAGGTCGTCGAAGCGCGTCCAGTAGACCAACTGCCCCTGCGGGCCGGCCTCGGTGCGCACGCCGATCATCAGCGAAAACAGCACCAGCGCCACGAACGCGCTGATCAGCGCTTTCTTGAGGATGAAGGCGGCGCCAGGGGTGCGCGAGGTTTGGGCGGCGGGGGGTGCGCTCACGCTGCGGCCCATCAGACTTTTTCGACTTCAGGCCGGCCGAGCAGGCCGGTCGGAAGGAAGATCAGGACCACGATCAGGATCGAGAACGCGGCGACGTCCTTGTATTCGACCGAGAAATAGGCCGACCACAGCGTCTCGATCAGGCCGATCAGGAGACCACCGAGCATCGCCCCGGGCAGCGAGCCGATGCCGCCGAGCACGGCCGCGGTGAAGGCCTTGATGCCGGCGACGAAGCCCATGAAGAAATCGACGAGCCCGTAATAGAGCAGGTACATCATGCCGGCGACCGCAGCGAGCGCAGCGCCAATCACGAACGTCATGGAAATGGTGCGGTCGACGTCGACGCCGAGCAGGGAGGCCATGGTCTGGTCCTGTTCGCAGGCGCGCATGTCGCGGCCGAGCCGGGTGCTCGACACCAGCCAGGTGAACAGCGCGAGCAGCACGATCGTGGTGACGACGACGATGATCTGGATGTTGGAAAGCTGCACAACAAAGCCTTCAGAACCCTCATGCAGGGTATAGCCGCCGGTGATGATCGGCGGCACCGGTTTGACGCGTGCGCCCTGGGCGACCTGCGAATAATTGGTCAGCACGAATGACATGCCGATAGCCGAGAGCATCGGCGCCAGGCGGAACGAGTGCCGCAGCGGCCGGTAGGCGATGCGCTCCACCGTCCAGCCATAGAGCGCCGTGATCGCCATCGACACCAGCAGCACGACCAGGAGGATGAGCGGGATGGCGGTAAGCCCGAACGAGACCAGGATCAGGAAGGTGATCAAGGCGATGAAGCCGCCGATCATGAAAATATCGCCGTGGGCGAAATTGATCATGCCGACGATGCCGTAGACCATGGTGTAGCCGATGGCGATCAGGCCGTAGATCGAGCCGAGCACAAGGCCGTTGATTAGTTGCTGGGCGAAATAATCCATGCGCTGCCGTTTGTTGCATGAGGACGCGGCGAGAGCTCCGGCAGCCCATGACGACGCGTCGTGGCATTTTCTAACAGTGGGAACTGGGGGCGGCAACAGCGCCGGCTGCGGCTTATTTGGCTTGTACAGCGCTAGTTTTTGCGCAGGCGGTTCCGGCGCCACACTCCGGACACGGCATTGCCGTCCGATGATCCCACCGGAACCGCTGTTCCGCTGCAACCGACGCCGTGGCTCTCCGTTGGTTCGGGCTACGCCTCAACAACGGAGATCCCTCGATGAGCAAGATGAACCAGAACCCGGGCCAGCAGAACCAGAACCCGGGTCAGAAGCCCGGTCAGCAGCAGCAGGGCGGCGGCCAGAAGCCGGGCCAGCAGCAGCAGGATCCGGGCCGTCAGGGCCAGAAACCCAGTCAGGATCCACGGCAGATGCCAGAGTAGAAGGGCACATGCAGACAGAAAAGGCCCCACCGAAGAGGTGGGGCTTTTCTTTTTGTGCGTGGCGTTTCCGTGTCCCGGACGCGACGCAGCGCCCTTGGCGGTGCGCCGCAGAGCCGGGACCCAGATGCAGCCGCCTTGGGTCCCGGCTCTGCGTCGCGCCACTTCATGTCGCGCCGCGTCCGGGACACGGGATAGTGCCGGGCTAGCTCTTCAGCAAACCGAGTTCGGCGATGATCGCGTTCGCCTCCTTGACGGCGTGGTTGGCTGCCGGCACGCCGCAATAGATTGCCTGCTGGAGCAGGATTTCCTTGATGTCGTCCGGCGTGAAGCCGCCCTCAGTGAGCGCCGCGCGCACATGCAGGCGGAATTCATCCCACTGTCCCAGCGCCACCATGGTGCCGATCACGAGCACGCGGCGGGTGCGGTGGTCGAAATGCGGCCGGGTCCAGATGTCGCCCCAGGCATAGCGGGTGATCAGGTCCTGAAAATCGGTATTGAACGCGTTGCGGTTCTTGATCGACTTGTCGACCCATTCATCGCCGAGCACCTTGCGGCGCTGCGCCATGCCGTCGTCGCGGCGTTGGTTGTCGTCCATGGTAAGACCTCTCTCCGTCATTGCGAGGAGCGAAGCGACGAAGCAATCCACGTATCCGCAAGCGGTGAAATGGATTGCTTCGCTTCGCTCGCAATGACGTCTCTGGTTAGCTACCGTTGCGTCAGAAAACCGATCACCGCATCGGTGAAGGCGTGCGGTTGCTCGACATTCGAAATGTGCGCGGCATCGAGGATGGTCATGCTCGCGCCGGGAATCCGGCTGCGCATGAATTCGGCGTCGGCGACCGTCGTCGACATGTCGTGGCGGCCGGCGATCACCAGCGTCGGGCTCTTGATCTTGGGCAGCAGTTCGCGCTGGTCTAGCGTCGACAGCGCCTCGCAGCAGGCGATGTAGCCCTCGACCGGCGTGGTCAGCATCATCGCCTTCATGTTGGCGGCGATCTGCGGCTCGCGCTCACGAAAGTCCGCGGTCAGCCAGCCGGCAATAACGGTATCGGCCACCGCGGCGATGCCGCCTTCCTTCACCGCCTTGATGCGTTCGTGCCAGCGCGCCGGGTCCGGGTAATAGCAGGTGGTATTGGACAGGATGATCTTGCCGAACCTGTCGGGCGCGTTGGCGCCCAGCCATTGCCCGACCATGCCGCCCATCGACAAGCCGCACCAATGCGTTCGCGCGATGTTGAGATCGTCGAGGATCGCCAGCACGTCGCGGCCGAAACGTTCCAGCGAGTAGGGCCCGGGCGGCACGGTCGACTTGCCATGGCCGCGCCGGTCGTAGCGGATGACGCGGAACACCTGGGTGAGTGCCTTCATCTGCGGCTCCCACATCTGCATGGTCGAGCCCAGCGAGTTCGACAGCATCAGCGTCGGTCCGCCGTCGCGGCCTTCGACGGATACGTTGAGCAGGCAACCGTCGGCGTTGATCATCGGCATGGCAGTTCTCCGGCTTCTTATTTGTCGTCCAGCGAAGCGAGCAGGCGGTCGATCAGGGCTTGCGAAGCGCCCTGATAGGCCATCGGCTCGAACAGTTTTGCAATACTGTCGGCGCCGAGCTGTGCGGTGATCTTGGAATCCGCCGTCAGCACGTCGCGCAGATGCTTCTTCTCGTTGACCGCCTTCTTGCTCGCCGTCTCGATCAAGTGATGCGCGTCGCTCTTGCCGATCTTTTCGGCCAATGCCATGGCCACCGCTTCGGCCATGATCAGCCCGTCGGTCGCGTCGAGATTGGCGCGCATGCGCGCGGCATCGACTTCGAGCCCTTCCGCGATGTCCACGATGGCTGCAAGCGCACCTGATGTGACGAGCAATAGCGTCGGCAGCGTCGGCCATTCCGCGTGCCAGGGGCCGGCGCTGCGCTCGTGATCCTGCACCTGCGCTGCAAGGATGGTCGCCGCGAGATTGGGCGCCACGGTGGCGGCCGCGAGCGCGCTGGCTGCCGCCACCGGATTGCGCTTGTGCGGCATGGTGGAAGAGCCGCCGCGGCCTTCGCCCGAGGGCTCGAACGCTTCGCCGACATCGGTCTGCATCATCAGCGACACGTCGCGCGCGATCTTGCCGCAAGTGCCGGCGACGATGGCCAATACAGAAGCCGCTTCGGCGATGCGGTCGCGGTGGGTGTGCCAGGGCGCGTCCGGCAGCGGCAGGTTCAGTTCCTTGGCCAGCTTTTCCGCGACTGCTAATCCCTTGTCTCCAAGGGCTGCGAGTGTGCCGGCGGCGCCGCCGAATTGCAGGGCCAGCCCCTCGCTACGCACGCGCTGCAGGCGCAGCTTCGAGCGATGCAATGCAGCGGCATATTCGGCGAGCTTCAGTCCGAACGGCATCGGCAGCGCATGCTGCAGCCAGGTGCGGGCGACGACCGGCGTGTGGCGGTGCCGTCGCGCCAGTCCGGCAAAGCCTGCGATCGCGCCATCGATGTCGGCGAGCAGCGCATCGATGCCGGCACGAAGACCGAGCATGGCGGCGGTGTCGATGACGTCCTGGCTGGTCGCGCCCCAGTGCACATAGCGCGCGGCCGCCGCGTCCGATTTGGCGACATTTGCGGTCAGCGCCTTGACGAGGGGGATGGCGAGGTTGCCAGCCTTGGTCGCCGCGTCGGCCAATGCGGCGATGTCAAATGATTCGGCACGGCACGTGCTGGTAATCGGGTCGGCCGCGCTTGCCGGAATCACCCCGGCTGCAGCCTCGGCGCGCGCCAGCGCCGCCTCGAAATCCAGCATGTTCTGCAGGCTTGCCGTGTCGTCGCAGACGGCGCGCATCGCCGCGCTCGACAGCATCGGGGCAAGCAAGGGGGAGAGGGACGTGCTCATTGACGCGACCTAACCATTCCGGCCAGTCAATGCCAATGCCCCTTGTCGGGTTCGCGCCTGCTGCGGTTGCGAATATGCATCGCCCATTGCGTCGGCGGCCTTCCTTTTGGCCCGGGCGTGCTTTACTTGGGGACTATCAGATTGACGCGATCCAGGAGGGCACCCCCATGGCCATGACGATGAACGGCGAAGTCCAGCTTGCGGCGTCGCGCGAGGCCGTGTGGGCCAAACTGAACGACCCGGAAGTGCTGAAGGCCTGCATTCCCGGTTGCGAGGAGCTGGAAAAGACTGATGAAACCAGCTTCCGCGCCATCGCCAAAATGAAGGTCGGGCCGGTCTCCGCCCGCTTCAAGGGCAAGGTTATGCTGAGCGACCTCGACCCGCCCAACGGCTACAAGATCTCCGGCGAAGGCGAGGGCGGCGTTGCCGGCTTCGCCAAGGGCGGCGCCACGGTGGCGCTGACCGAAAAGGACGGCGGCACACTCTTGAGCTACAACGTCGAAGCGCAGATCGGCGGCAAGCTGGCCCAGCTCGGACAGCGCCTGATCAACGGCGCGGCCAAGAAGCTGGCCGACGAATTCTTCGCCAATTTCGGCAAGGCCGTACAAGGCTGATTCTGACGAGGCTGATTCTGGCGAGTCCAATCCCGCAAGCCCCGTCCGATAGCCCCGTCAAGTCACTCAGGCCATGCCCCAGAAGAGGGGCTCGTTGGGGCTCCTGAGGTTGCTCATTATCGGGATGGCCCATATTATGGGCCTTGGAATGACTATAAACGTCTGCGTTGCCCGCTCCGGCAGTGCGGCCCAAGAGAGTGGTGATGGCCAAGATTTCCCTGATCGTGAACGGTAATCCCGTAAACGCCAACGTCGATCCCCGTACCCTTCTGGTCCAGTTTCTGCGGGAAAATCTCCGGCTGACGGGCACCCATGTCGGCTGCGATACTTCGCAGTGCGGCGCCTGCGTCGTGCATCTCGACGGCAAGGCGGTCAAGTCCTGCACCACGCTCGCGGTGATGGCTGACGGCCATGAGGTCAAGACCATCGAGGGCCTGGCGCCCGACGGCGCGCCGCTGCACCCGATGCAGGAAGCTTTTCGCGAGCATCACGGATTGCAGTGCGGCTTTTGCACGCCTGGCATGATCATGACCGCGGTCGATCTGGTCAACCGCAAGGGCCACGACCTTTCGGACCATGTCATCCGCGAGGAGCTCGAAGGCAATCTGTGCCGCTGCACCGGCTATCAGAATATCGTGACCTCGATCGCCGCCGGCGCCAAGGCCATGGCCAAATCCGCTTAACCGACATGCCCGCTTAATCGACAAGTCCGCCTAATCGATTTCTTCGCGAGTAGCGATCAGGAAGTTCTCATGTACGAATTCAAATATCATCGGCCGGCGACCGTACGGCAGGCCGCCAATCTCCTGGTGAAGAACGAAGACGCCAAGGTGATCGCCGGCGGCCACACGCTGGTGCCGGTCATGAAGCAGCGGCTTGCCAGCCCGCCGCATCTGGTCGATCTCTCGCACATCGAAGGGCTCGATGCGATCGAGATGAAGGGCCGTTCGCTGGTGATCGGCGCGACCGCCAAGCATGCCGATGTCGCGACGTCGCCGATCGTCGGCGAAGCCATTCCGGCGCTCGCCGAACTCGCCGGCGGAATCGGCGACCCCGCAGTGCGTCACAAGGGCACGCTCGGCGGCTCGCTCGCCAATAACGACCCGACGGCGGATTATCCCGCCGCAGTTCTCGCGCTCGGCGCCACCATCGTCACCAACAAGCGCCGGCTGAAGGCGGAGGAATTCTTCCAGGGCCTGTTCACGACGGCGCTGGAAAGCGACGAGATCATCACCAAGGTAATGTTCCCGCTGCCGAAGAAGGCGGCTTACGTCAAATTCCGCAACCAGGCCTCGCGTTATGCGCTGGTCGGCGTGTTCGTCGCCAGGCGCCCGTCCGACGTGCGCGTCGCCGTCACCGGCGCCGGCTCGGAAGGCGTATTCCGCGCCACCCAGTTCGAGGAAGCGCTGAAGAAGCGTTTCTCGCACAAGGTACTCGACGGTATTTCGGCATCGCCCGAAGGCCTGAACAGCGATCTACACGGCAGCGCTGAATATCGCGCGCATCTGATCGGCGTGCTGACGCGCCGCGCCGTCGAAGCCGCGACGGCGAAGTAGGCTTGCCGGTTATTTTGCCGATTTCCGGCGCATCAAGATTGGCCATCGCATGAGTGCATCGACGCTACCCAAATCCGTCGATGGGATGCTGGAGCTATTGACTTCGCGCGGCTATCTCGCGGAGCGGTCGCTGGCGACGGTCGCCTATCTGTCGCTGCGCATGGGTCGGCCCCTGTTTCTCGAAGGCGAAGCCGGCGTCGGCAAGACCGAAATCGCAAAGGTCCTGTCGGCGGCGCTCGGGCGCAAGCTGATCCGCCTGCAGTGCTATGAGGGGCTCGACGTCGCCTCCGCGGTCTACGAGTGGAGCAGCGCGGCGCAGATGATCGCAATCCGCCTGGCGGAGGCTGCCGGCGATACCGATCGCGAGCAATTGTCGTCGGATATTTTCGCTGAACGTTTCCTGATCAAGCGTCCGCTGCTGCAGGCGTTGGAACCTGACGTTGCAGGCGCTCCGGTGCTGCTGATCGACGAACTCGACCGCGCCGACGAGGCGTTCGAGGCGTATCTCCTCGAAATTCTCAGCGACTTCCAGGTCACGATCCCCGAGTTTGGCACCATCAGGGCGCCGCATCCGCCGATCGTCATCATCACCTCGAACCGCACCCGCGAGATCCACGACGCGCTGAAACGCCGCTGCCTCTATCACTGGGTGGATTACCCCGAGGCCGAGCGCGAGCTTGCGATCGTCAAGTCGCGCGTGCCGGGCATTTCCGCAAAGCTGTCGCAGCAGGTCGTTCACTTCGTGCAGGCGCTGCGCGAGCAGGATTTTTACAAGTCGCCGTGGTGTTGCCGAGACCATCGACTGGGCCACCGCGCTGACCGAGCTCGACGCCCGCTCGCTGACGCCGCAACTGGTCGGCGACACGCTCGGCGCGCTGCTGAAATACCAGGACGACATCGCGCGCATGCAGGGCGATACGCTGCAAAAGGTTTTGAAGGACGCGACGAGCGATTAGCAGTCATTCCGGGGCGCGCCTCTTGGCGCGAGCCCGGAATGACGGCAGAGGTTAGTTGCACCATGACCACCATCGACCACCTCAATCCCCCGACCGGCCACATGGCCGACAACGTCGTCGGCTTCGGCCGCGCGCTACGCGCTGCCGGGATTCCCGTGGGTCCCGGCGCCGTGATCGACGCCCTCGACGCGCTGCAGGCGATCGAGATCGGCAACCGTGCCGATGTCTACGCCACGCTGGAAGCGATCTTCGTCAAGCGCCACGAGCATATGCTGATCTTCGCGCAGGCCTTCGACCTGTTCTTCCGCGCCGCCGAGGACTGGAAGTAAAGCACATGCTGGATTCGGTGCCGTTGCCCGATCACGCCAAAAAGAAGCCGCCGCCGGCCTCGCGCCGCGTGCAGGAGGCGTTGGCGCAGCCGTCGGCGCGCGATGACGTACCGCAGGTCCAGGAGCAGGAACTGCGGCTGTCGGTCTCCGACAAGGAGATCCTGCAGAAGAAGGACTTTGCCCAGATGAGCGCGGCCGAGATCGCGGAAGTGACCCGCGCCATTGCCAACATGAAGCTGCCGCAGGCCGAGCTTCGCACCCGCCGCTATCAGCCCGATACAAAAGGCCTGCGGCTCGACATGCGCCGAACCTTGCGCAGCAGTCTCCGCACCGGCGGCGAGATCATCGATATCCGAAAGCTCGGCCGGATCGAGAAGCCGGCGCCGATCGTGGCGCTGCTCGATATATCCGGCTCCATGAGCGAATATACCCGCCTGTTTC
Organism: Bradyrhizobium sp. AZCC 1578; assembly: GCF_036924675.1. Lineage (NCBI taxonomy): Bacteria > Pseudomonadati > Pseudomonadota > Alphaproteobacteria > Hyphomicrobiales > Nitrobacteraceae > Bradyrhizobium > Bradyrhizobium sp. AZCC 1578. The sequence continues at coordinate 1,211,154 of NZ_JAZHRZ010000001.1, read as the reverse complement.
TGCATTTCCTCCATGCCATCACCGACGCGCGCAAGCGTGTCTCGGTGTTTCTGTTCGGCACGCGACTCACCAACGTGACGCGGGCGCTGCGGGCGCGTGATCCCGACGAAGCCTTGGCGAGCTGTTCGTCTTCGGTGGAAGACTGGGCCGGCGGCACCCGCATCGCTACCTCGCTGCACTCCTTCAACAAATTGTGGGGTCGCCGCGTGCTCGGGCAGGGCGCCATCGTGCTCTTGATCTCCGACGGGCTGGAGCGCGAGGCGGATGCCAAGCTCGCCTTCGAGATGGACCGGCTGCACCGGTCCTGCCGCCGCCTGATCTGGCTCAACCCGTTGCTGCGCTACAGCGGATTCGAGGCCAAGGCGCAGGGCATCAAAATGATGCTGCCGCACGTTGACGAATTCCGCCCGGTGCATAACTTGACCTCGATGGAAGGGCTGATCGAGGCGCTTTCGGCGCCGCCCCCGCCGCACCACATGAGCCGCATCCGCTCAGCAGCTTGAAAGGGCATCCCATGCTCAATCGCGACGAAGACATTCTGCAGGCCGCCGAAAACTGGCAGAAGGCGGGACACGGTGTTGCACTGGCGACCGTGGTCGAGACCTGGGGCTCGGCCCCGAGGCCGGCCGGCTCCAGCCTCGTCATCAACGACGATGGCACGTTCTTGGGCTCGGTTTCCGGCGGCTGCGTCGAAGGCGCCGTCGTCACCGAGGCGCTCGACGTGATCGCCAGCGGCAAGCCCAAAATGCTCGAATTCGGCGTTGCCGACGAGACCGCCTGGAATGTCGGGTTGTCCTGCGGCGGCACCATCCGTGTGTTCGTTGAAAAGGTGGGGCAGTCGTGAAGCTGGAAACCCTCACTCAGGTCAATGCCGAGCGCGCCGCGCGCCGCCCGGTCATCGTGGTCACCGATGTCGCCAATGGCGATCAGCGGCTCGTGAAGGCCAAGGACATCGCGACCGATCCGCTGAGCGCCGAGCTTTCAAAACAGCTCCGCATGGGCAAGAGCGGTATGGTCGAGACCGGCGGCAAGAAGCTGTTCCTCAACGTTTATGCGCCGACCGCCCGACTTGTCATTGTCGGCGCAGTCCATATCAGCCAGGCGCTGGCGCCGCTCGCCCGCTCGCTTGACTACGACGTGACGGTGGTGGATCCGCGCACCGCGTTTGCAAGCCCCGAGCGCTTTCCCGATGTGCCGCTGATCGCGGAATGGCCCGATGTGGCGCTGCCGCCGCTCAACATCGATCACTACACCGCGTTCGTCGCGCTGACCCATGATCCGAAGATCGACGACCCGGCGCTGCTGCACGCGTTCGAGCGCGACTGCTTCTATATCGGCGCGCTCGGCTCGCGAAAGACCCACGCCAAGCGCGCCGATCGGCTGAAGGCGCAGGGCGCATCCGACGCTGACATTGCGCGCATCCATGCGCCGATCGGCCTTTCGATCGGCGCGGTGTCGCCCTCGGAGATCGCGGTCGCGATCATGGCCGAGGTCACCGCCGAGCTGCGGCTGCCGAAAGAAACCGCGAAGGTGCAGGCGGCATGAAGTTCGGTCCCGCCAGTCCGGCCGATGCGATTGGCGGCGTCACCGTGCATACGCTGCGGCAGGGGCCGCTGGTGCTGAAGAAAGGCACCACGATCGGGCCTGCCGAAGTCGAGGCGCTCGACAAGGCAGGTGTCAAGGAAATCGTCGTGGTGCGGCTGGAGGAGGGCGACGTCTCCGAAGACGAAGCCGCCGCCAGCATCGCGCAGGCCGTCGCGGGCGAGGGCGTCAATGTCGAGCGCGCCTTTACCGGCCGCGCCAATCTGTTCGCAGCACAGGCCGGCGTCTTGGTGGTCGACCGCGCCGCGGTCGACCGCATCAACGGCGTCGACGAAGCCATCACCTTCGCCACGCTGTCGGCCTTCAAGCCGGTGGTCGAAGGCGAGATGATCGCGACGGTAAAACTGATTCCGTTCGGGGTCGAGGCAAAGCTGCGCGATGCGGCCGTGGCCGCCGCAGGCCGCGATGTGCTGCGGATTGCGCCCTACGTCGTCAAGCGGGTCGGCGTGGTCTCGACGCTACTGCCAGGGCTCTCGCCAAAAGTCATCGACAAGACCCTGCGGGTGACGGCGGAGCGGCTGGCGCCGGCCGGTGCCAGCATCATTGCCGAACGGCGCGTGCCGCATGACGAGGCGGCGCTGGCTTCCTCGATCAAGGAATTGCTCGGCCTCGGCGCCGAGCTCGTCATCGTGTTCGGCGCGTCCGCCATCGCCGACCGCCGCGACGTGATTCCGGCCGCGATCAGCGAAATCGGCGGCGCGATCGAGCATTTCGGCATGCCGGTCGATCCCGGCAATCTGCTGCTGATCGGCAGCGCCGGCAGCGTGCCGGTGCTGGGCGCGCCGGGCTGCGCACGTTCGCCGGTCGAAAACGGCTTTGACTGGGTGCTGATGCGGCTTCTCGCCGGGCTGAAGGTCACGCGCGCTGAAATCACCGGCCTCGGCGTCGGCGGCCTGTTGATGGAAATCGTGACAAGGCCGCAGCCGCGCACGGTTGCCGATTCCGAAGCCAACCGCAATGTGACCGCGATCGTGCTTGCCGCCGGCCGCTCGACCCGCATGGGCGGCCCCAACAAGCTCTTGGCTGAAATCGACGGCAAGAAGCTGGTGCGCATCGTCGCCGAGCAGGCGCTGGCCTCGAAGGCAACGGATGTGATCGTCGTTACCGGCCACCAGGCCGAATTGGTCGAGCAGGCCTTGGCAGGCCTCAATGTAAAGTTCGTCCGCAACCCGGATTTCGCCGGTGGGCTGGCCTCATCGGTGAAGGCCGGCATCGCCGCGGTGCCCGACAGCGCCGACGGCGCCATCGTCTGCCTCGGCGACATGCCGCTGATCTCGGCAAAACTGATCGACCAGTTGATCGAGACGTTTGCGCCGGACCGCGGGCACCTGATCGCCGTCCCCGTCAGCGACGGCCGCCGCGGCAATCCCGTGCTGTGGTCGCGCCGCTTCTTCAAGGAACTGATGACGCTGGACGGCGACGTCGGCGCCCGTCACCTGATCGCCAAGCACACGGAGGCCGTCGCCGAAGTGCCGGTCGAGGGTCAAAGCGCGTTTCTCGACATCGACACGCCGCAGGCGCTGGAGGCGGCGCGGCGGTCGTAAAGCAACCACCGCTGTCGTCCCGGCTTCGAGCCGGGATCCATAACCACCGCTGCCGATTGTTGCGACGAGCTGGGGCCACAGCCTAGCCCCAACACGTCATCCTGTGGTTATGGATCCTCAGCGTTCGCCGGGACGACGACGTGGATAGACTGACGCTTCCATTCTCAATCAACCGTTCACCAAGTGGAAACTCCCTCCGGCTTAGATTCTACCCGTTACCTCGGGGGAGGGGATTTTGATTGTTTCGACTGTCGCGGCACAGCGCCGCGCGCTGTTTGTCGTTGCATTGACACTGATACTGGCCGTCTCGAGCTACATCACCAAGACATGGGCGGCCGGCGCGGTTGCGATCGGCAAGTGCGGCGCTTACGGCAAGGCCTATGATTATGCCGCCGAGGCCGACGCGCGCACCGCGGCGCTGAAGCAGTGCGAGGGCACCTGCACCGCGGTCACCATGAAACGCGCCTGCGCTGCGTTCGCCGTCGACATGACCAATCCCTGCGGTCCCCACGGCTATGCGGTGAAGCCCAAAATTTCGAGCTCGCTCAACGCCGCGACAAAGAAGTGCTACGAATTCGGCGGCAAGGAATGCGTCATCCGCGCTTGGGCCTGCGACGCCAAGGGGTGATCTCGTCATTCCGGGGCGATGCGAAGCATCGAACCCGGAATCTCGATATAATTAGTGCGAGATTCCGGATCTGCGCCTGTCGGCGCAGCCCGGAATGACGATTTGAGGAAAGCAATGCAATTCGACACCAAGATCGCGGTCGTGATCCGGACCGATCTCGAAGCCTGGCAGAAGCTCAATGTCGCGTCCTTTCTGGCCGGCGGCATCGCCGCCGCTTTCCCCGAATGTATCGGTGAGCCCTATGGCGACGGCTCAGGCACCAAATATCTGTCGCTGATCGGCCAGCCGGTCCTGATCTACGGTGCCGATCGTCCGGCGCTGTCCCGCGCGCTCGAACGGGCGCTCGCCCGCAACGTCACGCCCGCGGTCTATACCGAGGACATGTTCAAGACCACGCATGATGCCGCCAACCGCGAGGTGGTTAAGGACGTGATCCGCGCAGAGCTCAACCTCGTCGGCCTCGCGATGCGCGCCGAGCGCAAGGTGATCGACAAGATCGTCGACGGGCTGAAGTTTCACAGCTAGGCGTTTTCGAAAGCCTGAGCTATTGGCCCAGCGTTGCGCCAGGCTGGCCTCGTTGAAGAGGTAATAGAATAACGAGTGACCTCAGGGCAGCCACTGCGATTGACCTACCAAGTCAGGCTGCATCTGCCCGACTAACCTGGCTGCGCAATTTCAAAGAAGAGCCGAGGAACATCTGCCGTAACAGGCTTGTTCGTTCGTCGGGGCAGCACGAGGAGGCTACCATGAGGACACCTCAGCTCTCCGCACTAATGTTAGCTGTTCTTACCTTCAGCGCCGGCGCCGCGGAACCTCAGAAACTGTGGGAGGCGAGTGGCTTCAAGAACCCCGAATCGGCGGTCTTCGACCGAACTGCGGGGGCCATCTATGTGTCGAACGTCAACGGCGATCCGATGAAAAAGGATGGCAACGGCTTCGTTTCAAAGCTCGGGCCCGATGGAAAGGTCGTAACAATCGAGTGGGTCAAGGGACTCGATAGTCCGACCGGGCTCGCGCTTGCCAATGGCAAGCTCTACGTCGCAGATGTGGACCGGATTGCGGAAATCGACCTCGCCAAGGGCGAAGTCACGAACCGATTCGAGGCACCCGGATCCAAGTTTTTGAACGACCTCGCCGCGGACAAGAGTGGACGGATTTACGCTTCCGATATGGTGTCAAACAGCATTTGGGTGCTCGACGGCGGCAAGCTGTCTCTCCTGATGCAGGATGACGCGCTCGAAAATCCGAACGGCCTCCTCGTCGAGGAGGGCCGGCTTGTGGTCGCGTCGTGGGGCAAGATGGCTCCCGACTTCTCGACGAAGGTGCCCGGCCACATGAAGACGGTCGATCTCGCGACGAAGAAAGTGTCTGATCTAGGAAGCTCGGCACCAGTCGGCAATCTCGACGGCGTCGAACCCGATGGCAAGGGCGGCTTTCTTGTCACCGATTGGATGACCGGCGGGCTGTTCCGCATCGCGAGCAATGGCACAGCGACGCGCCTCCTTCCGCTTGCGAAGGGAAGCGCCGATCTCGGGATGGGGCCGGATGGCATCGTCATGATCCCGATGATGATGGAGGGCACTGTTGTGGCTTACAGGGTCGATACACGCTGAGAACAGGCGTGCGACTAGGCTGAGCCGGGCGTGGCTTCTGATGAAGTGCGCTTCGGCCACGATGGTCGACGCATGACGCTGCCAACCGCGGGTGGTTAAGGGCGTGATCCGCGCCGAACTCAACCTGGTCGGCGTTCGCTGTTCGTGCCGAGCGCAAGGTGATCGACAAGATAGTCGACGGGCTGAAGTTTCATACCTAGAGCAGTCGACCGACAAGCTCAGAGCGGTCGGCGGGCGTTCGTTTTGATGCGCAGGCATCTCGCTTAGTCTTCGTCCGGCTCGCGTATGACCGGCGCTTCGTCTGCGCCCTCCTCCTCCTCTTCGTCCTCTTCCTCTTCCTCTTCGTCGTCTTCGTCTTCAGGATCTCGAGGCGGCATTGTGTTGCCCACGATGACGAAGGAATTCCAGTCGATCAACCTGGCAGAAGGTTCCTCGGAGATGTGTGGGGTCATGTTGTTGCTCCTTGGATGTGACCGTGTGAGCCTAAGAGGCGGGCAATCGGTCACGCCGCTACAAGCCCCGACGAACGGACATCGTTCCGACTCACGTTCCTTCGCCAGCGGACACCCATCGGGAGCGGTGACAATGTCAGCTTGTTCCAATGGCCGAAATGGTGCCGTCAGACAGCGTGCCGTCGTGTCCGCACAAGAGCGGATACCGAGCGGCAACCGTCCTGCTGCGCCTCAACTCTGCAGTCCGACAAATCCACGCAGCTTCTTGACCGTCTCGGCGGCGTCCTTGGCTTCCTCGGTTGTCAGGACGGTGATCTCGCCATTACGCCTGTGCATAACGCTGTGGTGGATTGGTGCGCCTGAAAGACCGTCCACCTCGGACTTCACCGCGATATCGTCGATTTCGGAGAGCGGGAACTCGACAGGCTTCTTGTTCCATAGCAGCATTTTTTTCTGCAGTATCGCCTTGCCGGCATCCTTGTCGAACGTAACCGTGGTCGAGCCCGCTTTCAGAACGAGCTTGCTCGGAGCTTCTTCGATACTAGTCATGGCAGGTCTCCGCTGTTTCCAACTTTGACTTGGCTATCGGGCGATGCCTCGATAGACGACGATACTGCCCCTCAGCGACCGGTGATGATGATTGCTGCCAGTACAAAAGTTGCGAGCAATGCAAGTCTGACGACAAGAGTCTGACGACAAGCATGTCCCGCCTTCCTCGTGCGGCGGTCGCATTTTGCGAATCTCGCAAGGTTTGTGGGCCCTGTCGAGCGACAAATTGACGCCAATGCCGGACGCCTCGAAGCCCACGATCCTGCGCGGCGGCTCCTCCAGGCCATCTTGCGGCAGGGCCGCAAACCGCGAATACTCCCGCCAGCCGGGTTTCCGGAAGGGAACTGCGGCCAAAAAGCCCGGCATAGGGCAACGAGGGAGGATATCATGGCGCGGGAGTCCGGGCGCGATGCGCCCAATGGCAACAATTTCGATACCAGCCGGCGCAGATTTTTGGGCAGCTCAGGACTGGCTGCGATCGGCACCGTCATCGGAGGCGCGATGCCGCTCTCGCGCAACGGCGGCGGAATCCCTCAGGCCCATGCGCAGGCCGCTCCGGCCGCGCCCCCGTCGGCCGCCACGCCCGCGCCGGCCAAGGGACCGCAACACCTGAAATATCCTGGCAAGAGCGAGGGGCTGGTCGTGCTCGGCGAGCGGCCGCTGGTCGCCGAGACGCCCGAAAGCCTGCTCGACGACGACACCACGCCGATAGAGAAATTCTACATACGCAACAACGGGCAGATCCCCGAGCCGGCGAAGGATCCCGACGCCTGGAAGATCACCATCGATGGCGAGGTCAACAACAGGATAGAGATCACGCTCGGCGAGTTGAAGTCGAAATACAAGGCCGTGACGCGGCGCATGGTGCTGGAATGCGGCGGCAACGGCCGCTCACAGTTCTCACCGCCGGCGCGTGGCAACCAGTGGACCAATGGCGGCGCCGGCTGCGCGGAATGGACCGGCGTGCCGCTCGCCGATCTGCTCAAGAAGGCGGGCCTGAAGCCATCAGCAAAATACACCGCACATTATGCGGCCGATCTTCATCTGTCCGGCGATGCCAGCAAGCCGACCATCTCGCGCGGCGTGCGGCTGGAGAAGGCGATGGACCCCAACACGATGATCGTCTGGGCCATGAACGGCAAGCCGCTGCCGAACATCCATGGCGGGCCGGTACGCCTGATCGTCCCGGGCTGGTCAGGCTCGGCCTCGCAGAAATGGCTGACGCGCATCACCATCCGCGACCGCGAGCATGACGGCCCCGGCATGACGGAGTTTTCCTACCGCACCCCCATCAAGCCGATGGTGCCCGGCGACAAGGCCGATCCGGCAAACTTCCGCATTCTGGAATCGATGCCGGTGCGCTCGATCATCACCAATCCTGCGAACGGAGCGAAGTTCGCGGCCGGCACCAAGGAGCTGAAGCTGCGCGGCGCGTCCTGGGCCGGCGATCTCACCGTCAAGCAGGTAGATATCTCGACCGATTTCGGCGCGAGCTGGCAGCGGGCCAAGCTTGAGAAACCGAAGAACAAGTATGACTGGCAGCGCTGGACCGCGACCTTGAAACTGCCGAGTGACGGCTATTTCGAGATCTGGGCGCGCGCCACCGATTCCAAGGGCGCGATGCAGCCGCATCAGGCCGGCTTCTGGAATCCGCAAGGCTATGGCGGCAACGCCATGCACCGAATCGCCGTGCTGGTCGGATGATGCAGCGCTTGGTGTGGCTCGCGATGGCCGGCGCGCTCTGGATCGTGCCGGCCATGGCGCAGACAAGCTTTGCGCCACGCGAGGAAAGTCCGGAGCAGTTTCCCGCAGGTCCCGGCCGCGACGAGACCTTCTACGCCTGCACCGCCTGCCACGGTTTCCGCCTGGTGGCGCAGCAGGGCATGACGCGCGCGCAGTGGGAGGATTCGATCAACCTGATGATCCGCCGCCACAACATGCCGCCACTCGACGATGGGGATCGCGAAAAGGTCCTGAGCTATCTCGAGACCGCCTATCCGCCGCGCGCGCCCACGGGCCGGGGAGGCTGGGTGAACCCGTTCGCGAAGTGAGCGCTCGCGACTCGCACTCCGCCCAGTGATTTCGCAGATCAGATGATTCGCCTGGGTCGGCGGACATGCGTATTTGATATTACAGCCATGTGATTGCGCCGGGCATTTTGCACGGCAAGGTGCAAAATTGATGCATGGGTGCGAGGTATTTGGCCTCGCATTTGTTGGCACCAATACCTATGTCTCGCATCAGGGAAGGAAATTCGCCCAGGGACAACTCCGATAAAGGAGCCATCCATGGCGAACGTACTCACCACTGGGGCCTGGTTTTCTGCCCCGACCGGAAAGCCCTCGTTCTTCACCCGATTGTTGCGCGTTCAAATCGAAGCGCGTCAGCGGCGGGCTGACCGTGTCGTTGCGCAGTACCTTGCCGCCCGCGGGTTCAAACCGACCGACGACGCCGAGCATCAGGCCGGGCGTCTGCTTGCTAAAGCGGGCCGGCAGCCATGATCACACTCATCCTCGTGCAGTTGGCAACCAGGCTCGCTCGACTTGGGAAGGAGGGTCTTGCGACGTGGCGCGAAGCTCAGCGCCTTCGCCGCCTCCTTCCGGGCCCGACCGAGGAGTAGCAAGCGTAGCCCGCATGAGCCAACGGGTCGCGCGAATGCGCGGCCCGTTCGCGCGTGCGGGCTACTTGTTCACTACTCGTTACCTCACCGCGATCGGCGACACCGTGGAGCCGGACCCGCCCTGAATTTTGAGCGGCTGCATCACAAAGGCGAACTCTCCGACGCCCTTTTGCGCGAGCTCGTCGAGCTTGAGATTCTCCAACAGATGGATGCCGTTCACCACGAGCGCGATCTGGTGCACCGGAAGCGACAATTGCTTGTCGGGGTTGGGCGCCACTTCGACCGGCCAGTTGTCGGCGCCGAGCAGCATCGGGTCCTTTGCGGCTAGCCAGAGCGCGGCTGGCACGCCGATGCCCGGGCAGGATTTCACGTAGCGCGGGTTGTCCTTGCCGTAGAGCTTGCCCCAGCCGGTATGAATGATCACCGCGTCGCCGGGCTGCAGCGTCAGGTTCTGCTTCTTCAGGGCGCCTTCGAGATCTTCCACAGTGATTTCGTAATTGTCGCCCAGCATGTCGACGCCCTTGAAGCCCGCGACGTCAATCAGCACGCCGCGCGTGAACAGCGTGCCCACATTATGGATTCCGAACTTCTTGAATCCGGTGCGATCGCTATTCTCGTCGACCTTCTGGCAATTGTACCAGCTATTGAGATGGGTCTGGTGCGCAAAGCCGTCGAACTGCGTGCCGACCTGGCCGAGTTCGGTAATGATGATCTCTTCGTTCGAGCCGCGCATGTTGGAGAACTGGTTCATGAACGTGCGCTTGGTATGCATGTCGAAGCGTCGCGTTCCGAAGAACGCCATGCTGGGACCGAGCACGTGCGCCAGCTCGATCACCTCGCCGTTCCTGATCAGCTTCGCCGCGTTCATCACGGCCGCGGGCTTCTGGTGGTTGGCCGAACCGCGCTCGTCGGCCGCGCCCCATTTCGACGGACAGCGTTGGCTTTCGGACGGAACGGTCCAGGTTGGCGCTTGCGCGTAGGCAGCGGCGGAGAACGCAAACGAGATCGCCGCACCCAATGTGAATGCTTTCATCAGTAACCTCCCAGGAGAGGGCGCTCTGGAGACGGCACCCCCTGGGACAAATAATGCTGGTCCGATTGAGGCGGTTCAAGCGACAATTCGCCTGACGAGGTTGTGCTTTCACGCATGCCTCGAAGTCCGTTATGATGAGATCAAACGGACCCGGAAGGCGCTTTGCCCCACGCCAATCGGCTTTCCCTTAAGGGAGTAAGCACATCATGAAACGCCGTACGTTCCTCAAAGGCAGCGCCGTGGTCGGCGCGACGACGCTGGTTGCGGCACCTGCGATCGCGCAAGCAGCGCCCGAGATCAAGTGGCGTTTGACCTCGAGCTTTCCGAAGTCGCTCGAAACCATCTTCGGCACGGCGCAGACTTTCGCGAAATACGTGGCTGATGCCACCGACAACAAGTTTCAGATTCAAACCTTTGCGGCCGGCGAGATCGTGCCCGGCTTGCAGGCGCTTGATGCGGTGAGCTCCTCGACCGTCGAGATCGCGCAGACGCCGCTCTATTTCTACATAGGCAAGGAGCCGGCGCTGACTTACGCGACCGGCGCGCCCTTCGGCATGAACCATCGCCATCAGCATTCCTGGTGGACGTTCGGCGGCGGCGCTGATCTCTGCAACGAGGCGCTGAAGCCTTTCAAGGCGCACGCGATTCTGTGCGGCAATTCCGGTACGCAAATGGGCGGCTGGTTCCGCAAGGAGATCAAGACGGTCGACGATCTCAAAGGCCTGAAATTCCGCATCGCAGGCATGGGCGGCCATGTGCTTGCAAGGCTTGGCGTCGTGCCGCAGCAGATCGCGGGCGGTGACGTATATCCGGCGCTCGAGCGAGGAACGATCGATGCCGCGGAGTTCGTCGGTCCCTATGACGACGAGAAGCTCGGCTTCTATAAGGTGGCGAAGTATTACTATTTCCCCGGCTGGTGGGAAGGCGGGGCCATGCTGCACATGGCCGTGAACGAGGAGAAGTGGAATGCGCTTCCCAAGCCATACCAGGCGATCCTCAACCAGGCCGCTTCAGCAGCCGGCGCGTGGATGATCGAAAAATACGACAGCGTCAATCCTGCGTCGCTGAAGCGGCTTGTCGCCAATGGAGCGGAGCTGCGCGCATTTCCGCAGCCGGTCTTGGAAGCCTGCTACAAGGCCACGCAGGACCATCTGAACGAGATCGCCGAGAAGAGCCCGCTGTTCAAGAAGACCAAGGAGAGCCACGACGCGTACATGAAGGAAGTGCTGTTCTATACGCAGATCGCGGAGAACTATTACGACAACTACCTGCTCGGAAAAATGCGCAAGGGGTGAGCGCGCCGATCGGTCGGGAACTGGAATTGCTGGTCGGTTTGGCGCCAGGAAGCCGTCTGATTACGGCGCTCGTTTTGGTCCGATCAGCTCGAATTGAGACTTCTGCTCATCACTCAGTGTGGCATAGAAGTCTTCCAGAGCGTCGCTCACCAGATTGATGGCTTGTTGCATGGTACTGAGCCGACCATCCATCGCGGCGAGGCGAGCGCGTGGGGTGATCGCATCTTTCGGATGACATTCATAGCTCAGCATCTCGACAGCTCTGGCGCTGGCACGCCGCAGCCGTTCAAGCGCATCGCGTTGGGCTTCGTTCGGGTGTAGCGTGGCCTCGATCTCGCCAGCGGGCCATTGCAACGCGGCCGGCAGGGACGCTTCGCAGCCTTGGGCCGACGCTTTCATGGCCCCGTTTGCGGACGCCGTCTTGAGCTGATCGTCAGCGAGCGCGTTGAGCCGTGTTTTCTGCTCATCATTCAGCAGATCATAAAGCTCCCCTAGCAGCGGCTCCAGGGATATTACTGCAGTGAGAATAGCCGCTGTGCGCTGCTGCATCAGGGCCAATCGGGCTGGCGCGGTTGATGCGGGCTGCATCGGGCAAGATGCCTGAATGATCTGAGCGGCCGAGTTAGATGTGTCGGCAAGACGATCCAGAGCGGCCCGTTGCGCCTCGGTCGGTTGAATCGCCCGCTGAATCTGATCAATGGCGAGACCGGCAATTTCGTGGCCGGCATCACCGCAGAGCTGCTGCAGCGGCGGGATCCTTCGTTCTCTTCGGCCGGAAGAATCCGGAGTCATGTAAGCAGCTAGTTCGTCACTGCCGTAAGGCCCAAAGATTCCGGCGTAAATGTCGGGGTAGCCGTAGTCCCAGAAGCCCATGCCATCGCCGAAGATGGCATAACCATAAATATCATTGTAGGCGAACGGCCAGAACAGCGGCCCAACCCAGCCATATCCGCCATGGCCATGCGACCACCACCCGTCTGTAGTGTCACGGTCACCATGCCAGTGAGCAAGCGCGGCAGTCGCGGCAATCTGCTTTCGTGCCGCAGGGTCGGTGAATAGCCTGCCAACAACCAACCCCTCCTCGCCGGAGGGCTGGTTCGTCGCGGACGGGATGTTTTGTAAAGCGACCGGTGCGTTTTTTAAAGCGACGGGAGCGTTTTTGATCCTACGGACATGTACCCGGCGATGATGCTTGGGGCGGCCAAGAAGCAGCCCTGGCGCAAGCACGCGGGCGAATGCGGATTTCACGCTGCTCAGTGGGCCGAGACCAAAATGTCCGCGCCCTTTCGCAGTGGCGGCACTCGATAGCGCGGTCACCAGTACGACAGCGATCACTGTAACGCTGAACTTCGACATGGCACCTCCCGTGCCAGGCCTTGGCCGCATCACTTATGACGCCGCACAGGACCGAAAGTTCCTTGTAAGCAATCATGCAAACCAAGGCATCGTGCTAAAAAACGGCAGCGGCTCTTCGATCGACCCGAACTGAGCGCGTGGCTGCCCCCTTGTCGCGTAGATCGCTGCCTTGCCAATTTGGCGTCCCTCCTCGAGAACGAGGGAGCAGGGAATGCCGGGTGCTTGCTGCACCCGCGGTCTCGTGTGCAATAAGCGCAAAGAGATGCGATGCGTCGCGAGAGCGCTGACGCACATTCACTGTCATTGTCCGCCAACGGGTCGCGCGAATGCGCGCCCGATGACAGGCTCCGGCGGACGATCGAGTATTCCAGAGACGCCAATGATTGAACCGAGAGGCCGCGGCGTACTGGATGCTCCGCATTCGCGGGGCATGACGACCCGTTGTGGCGCTCGCAAGGACCCATCCCGCATGCATGGGATGTGACGCTCCTTCCGCTAGGCGCAAGATCCTCCAAGAGGCAGCGCGATCGAGGAATCTCCAGCCCGGGTCACGTCCATGTGAAAGCCTTGGCTCCGTTCGAAATTGACAATGACTGACCAGTCAGTCATAAATAGGGCATGACAAATGAAGCCACCAAAAGCGCCAGGAAATCCGCCCCGAAGCCGGCCGAGCGCCGGGCCGCGGCGAGGGCACCGGCCTCCTCGAAACCCAAGCCGGCCTCCAACCGCGCCGAGCGCGCTGCCGAGCGGCGCGGGGCCATCATCGCGGCGGCGATGGACGAATTCATCGCGCGCGGCTTTGCGGCGACACGGCTCGACGACATCGCCAAACGCGCTGGCGTCGCCAAGGGCACGATCTACCTGCACTTCAAGGACAAGGAATCGATGTTCGAGGAATTGATCCGGACCGCGATCGTGCCGCTGGTCACCCGCCTCTGGGCGACGCCGCCGCAGCCCGGAGCATCGGTGCGCGACATGGTGGAGGGCTTTGCCAAAACCTTCATCGAGGAGGTGGCCGCCACGCGACGCGGCGACCTTGTGCGGCTGATCGTTGCCGAAGGCCCGCGATTTCCCGAGGTCGCCGACTTCTATTACCGCGAAGTGGTGTCGCGAGGCCTTGCGGGCATGCGCGCGCTGATCGAACTCGGCATCGCGCGCGGCGAGATTCAACACAAGAACCTGGCGCGGTTTCCGCAAATCATGGTGGCGCCCGCGCTCATTGCCGTGATCTGGCAGAGCCTTTTCAGCAGACATGCGCCACTGGATGCCCTCGAAATGTTTCGGGTGCATCTCGATCTGATTTTTGGCGAACGGAGAACGGCATGACTTCGTCGCGAACGATAACGATCCTGGCCGCGCTGGCGCTCGCCGCCGTGCTCTCGGGCTGCAACGAGCGCAGGGACCCGGGTTTTCAGGGTTGGGTCGAGGCCGACATGATCTTTGTCAGCCCCGACGAAAGCGGCCGTGTGACAAAACTCAACGTGCGCGAGGGCGACGAGGTGAAGCCCGGCATGCAGCTCTACACCGTCGACGACGATTTGCAGCAGGCCGACCTCAATCAGAACAAGGCGACGCTCGCCAATGCGCAGCAGACCTATGATCGCGCGGCGTCGCTGAGCAAGACCGGCTCCGGCACGCAGGCCAACCTCGATTCGGCAACCTCGGCGTTGCGCGTCGCGGAAGCCCGCGTCAATACTTCGCAGACTCGCCTCGCGCGGCGGAGCGGCTTTGCGCCGGTCGCCGGCACCATCCAGCAGATCTATTTCCGCGAAGGCGAGATGGTGCAGGCGCAACGGCCCGTGCTGTCGATCATGCCGCCCGGCAACATGAAGATTCGCTTCTTCGTGCCGGAGACGGAGCTGCCGAAGCTTGCGATCGGCGACGAGGTGAGGGTGACCTGCGACAATTGCGCGCCCGATCTCACCGCAAAAATCTACTTCATCGCTACGACGGCGGAATACACCCCGCCGGTGATCTACAGCCTCGATGAGCGCAACAAGCTGGTCTACCTGATCCAGGCGCGGCCGAGCCGGCCCGACGTCTTGCGTGTCGGCCAGCCGATCAGCGTGTTCCTTAATCCCCGGACGCCGGTGGCGGACAAGCGATGAATACAGTGCCTGCATCAGGCCCCGACATCGCCATCAACGTCGAGGGCCTATCAAAATCGTTCGGCGGCCGCGAGGTCGTGCATGACCTCTCGATGCAGGTGAGGCGCGGCTCGATCTACGGCTTCCTCGGGCCGAACGGCTCCGGCAAGACTACCACCATCCGCATGCTGTGCGGGCTATTGACGCCGGATGCCGGCGAGGGCACCTGCCTCGGCTATGATATCCGCCGCGACGCCGACAAGATCAAGCGTCTGGTCGGCTACATGACGCAGCGCTTCAGCCTGTATCAGGATCTCTCGGTCCGCGAGAATCTCGAATTCGTCGCGCGGCTTTACGGCATGCGCGACGCGCGGGGCGCTGCACGTGACATGATCCGGCGGATCGGCCTGAGCGGCCGCGAGGAGCAGCTTGCCGGCGAACTTTCCGGCGGCTGGAAGCAACGCCTGGCGCTCGGCGCCTGCACGCTGCCCAATCCGCAACTGCTGCTATTGGACGAGCCGACGGCCGGCGTCGACCCCAAGGCGCGGCGCGATTTCTGGAACGAGATCCATGCGCTCGCCGCCGAAGGGCTGACGGTGCTGGTCTCGACCCATTACATGGACGAGGCCGAGCGCTGTCACGAGATCGCCTACATCGCCTACGGCCACCTCTTGGCGCACGGCACGGTGGACGAAGTGATCGCGAAATCGGCGTTGTCGACCTACACGGTTTCCGGCGACGACCTCAACGGGCTTGCGGCCGAGCTTGCCGGCAAGCCCGGCATCGACATGGTGGCGCCGTTCGGTACCAGCCTGCACGTCTCGGGGCGCGACAAGTCCGCGTTGCAGACAACCATCGCGCCTTATCGCGATAAGAGGGGATGGCGCTGGGAGGACAGCGAGCCGTCGCTGGAAGACGTATTCATCGATCTCATGAACCGCTCAAAGGACAATTTCCAATGAGTGCAACCGATGCTGCCAGCCAAAATCGCGGCGTGCCGGAGCCTGCTTTCGGCTTCTGGCGGCGCAGCTTTGCGATGCTGGTCAAGGAATTCATCCAGCTCCGTCGCGACCGGGTCTCGTTCGCGATGATCGTGATGATCCCGGTCATGCAGCTATTGCTGTTCGGCTATGCCATCAACACCACGCCGCGCCATCTGCCGACGGCAGTGCTGATCCAGGAGGACAGCGATCTGGCGCGCTCGGTGCTGAAGGCGCTGGAGAATACCAAATATTTCCGCTTCACCCGCGAAGTACACAGCGTCGCCGAATTCGACGATCTGCTGCAGTCCGGCAAGGTGCTGTTTGGGGTAGAGATCCCGCGCGGCTTCGAGCGCGCGGTGCGGCGCGGCGACCGTCCGGCGCTCCTTGTCGCGGCTGATGCGACCGATCCGGTCGCGGCCGGCTCCGCGCTGGGCACGCTCGGTGCAGTGGTGCAGAGCGCGCTCGCGCACGACCTCCACATCGGCGATCCGCCGCAGCTCCCGTTCGAGATCAGGGCGCATGCCCGTTACAATCCGGCCGCGGAATCGCGGCTCAACATCGTGCCGGGCCTTGTCGGTACCATCTTGACCATGACCATGCTGATCTTCACCGCGCTGTCGGTGACGCGCGAGATCGAGCGCGGCACCATGGAGAGCCTGTTGTCGATGCCGATCAGGCCGGTGGAGGTGATGTTCGGAAAGATCATTCCCTACGTGATCGTCGGCTTCATCCAGGCCTCGCTCATCGTCGGCATCGGGACCTTGCTGTTTGGGGTACCGATTCTCGGCAGCGTGGCGCTGCTGGCGGCGCTGACGACGCTGTTCATCACCACCAACCTCTCGATCGGCTATACCTTCTCCACCATCGTGCAGAACCAGTTGCAGGCGATGCAGATGTCGATGATGTTTTTCCTGCCCAGCATTCTGTTGTCCGGCTTCATGTTTCCGTTCGCGGGCATGCCGGTCTGGGCGCAGTATCTCGGCGAGGGACTGCCACTGACCCATTACATCCGCATCGTCCGCGCCATCATGCTGAAGGGTGCGGCTCCTTCCAACCTGCAATACGACACGATTGCACTCATTGCACTGATGCTGGTGGCGATGACCATCGCCGTGACACGCTTCCGTCGCACGCTCGATTGAGATTATATGCGCATCGTCATTCCGGAGAAGACAGTGAAGTTCTGGGGCAAGGGGAAGAGCGATCAAGAGCCGGCGGTGTCGGCCGACTTCCAGCGCGCGCTGACGCAGGAAGTGATGGCGACCGAGCTGCTGCGCATCAAGGCACTGATCGCAACCACAGCGCTCTTGGCGCTCATTCTCTGGACCGTCTACCTGGTTGCGCCCGAGGCGGTGAGCCGCGTGTGGCACGGCAATCTCAAGCCGCATTATCTTTATTCGATCATCGTGCCGTTCATCCTATTCGAGTTATGGGTGCATGGGGCGATCGCCCGCCACATGCGTCAGGGGCGCGACCTGCCGATATTCCGGCGCTATCTGGGCGCGTTGATCGAGACCTCGATGCCGACGGTCGCGCTGGCGCTGCACATCAACAGCATGGGGTCGGTCGCGGCGCTGGGCTTCGTGGTGCCGATGACCTATTTCATCTTCATCATCCTCTCGACGCTGCGGCTGGACTTCTGGCTCTCCACCTTCACCGGCGCGGTCGCCGCCGTTCAATTGTTTTGCATGGCGATGTTCTACCACTCGCCGACCGGCGTAGAGGCCGAGCCCAGTATCTACTATCACGCTGCGCGCAGCCTGATCATCCTGATCTGCGGCGTGCTCGCCGGCGCGGTCGGGCACCAGTTGCGGCGGCAGTTCGAGGCGAGCATCAAGGCGGCGACCGCGCGCGACCGCATCACCAATTTGTTCGGCCAGCACGTCTCGCCACAGGTGGTCGAACGCCTGATGGCCGAGGGCACCAAGACCGACAGCGACACCCGCCGCGTCGCGGTCATGTTCGTCGATTTCCGCAGCTTCACCGCTGGCGCGCGCACACGTACGCCGCAGGAAGTGGTGGACCGGCTCGACGGCGCCTTTGCCGTGCTGGTCGACATTCTCGATCGCCACGGCGGCATCGTGAACAAGTTCTTGGGTGACGGATTCCTGGCGTTGTTCGGAGCGCCGCTGCAAGCGCCGGACCCGGCGCACCGGGCGGTCGCCGCGGCGCGCGAGATGCTGGAAGCCAATGAGCGGCTCAACGAAGTGACTAGCTGGCCGCTGCGCATCGGCATCGGCATTCATCTCGGCGAGGTGGTCGCCGGCAATATCGGCTCGCCCCGGCGCAAGGAATACACCGTGATCGGCGACACCGTGAACTTCGCCTCGCGGCCCGAAGCGCTCAACAAGGACTTCAACTCGCAATTCCTGATCTCCGAAGCGGTTCGCGATGCGCTCGGCGAAGCGTGCCGCGATGCGGTCTCGCTCGGCGAGGTGGAGGTCAGGGGCTATGAGCGGCCGATGGCCGTGTGGCGGTTGGCATAGGGAGAGAAAGAATGCAGAGGCGTTATATCACTGTGGACGTTTTCACCGATCGCGCCTTCGGCGGTAATCCGCTGGCTGTCGTGCTCGATGCCGGCGGGCTGTCGACCGAACAGATGCAGGCGATCACCACCGAGTTCAACTATTCGGAGACGACCTTCGTGCTGCCGCCGCGCGAGAACGCGAACGACGCGCAGGTTCGCATCTTCACCGTAAACCGCGAAATACCCTTCGCGGGCCACCCCAATGTCGGAACCGCCTTTGTGCTGGCGACATTGGCAGAAAAGCCGCAGGCGCGGCTGTGGTTCGAGGAAAAGGCTGGCCTCGTGCCGGTCGATATCGTGACCGAGCAGGGCAAGGTCGTCAGCACCGAATTCACGGCGCCGCAGCCGCTCAAGCGGATGTCCCATGTCAGTGTCGAACAAGCGGCGGCCTGCCTCTCGCTGTCGGCCGGCGACGTCAAGACCGACCGTCATCCGCCGCAGGTCATCTCGGTCGGCCTGGCCTTCCTCGCGGTGGAAGTTGCCTCCCGCGAAGCGCTGCGACGTGCCAGGCCGGACGCTGCGGCGTTCGCAAAAACCTTCCCGTGCGACGGCAGCGACGCCGTCTATTTCTATACGCGCGACGTGCCGGCCGGTGAAAGGCCGTGCGACTTGCAGGCGCGGATGTTTCATCCGGGCGCCAGTGGATTGTCGGAAGACCCGGCCACCGGCAGCGCGACGGCCGCCTGCGCGGCGCTGCTTGCCGATCTCGACCCCACCAAGGACGGCGAACTGAAATTGCGGATCGGGCAGGGCATCGACATGGGCCGGCCGAGCCTGTTGCTGACGCGCGTCCGCAAAGAGAATGGCGTGATTTCGTCCATTCACGTCGGCGGCAGCTGCGTGAAGATGATGGAGGGCACGTTCCGGCTGGATGGACGAGGGTAAGGTGCGATTGCGGGTTGCGCCGTCATTGCGAGGAGCGCAAGCGACGAAGCAATCCATCTATCCCCGTGCGGAGAAGTGGATTGCTTCCGCCTTCGCGCAGAAGCGCTTCGGCGGACTTGAGCCCTGCGAAGCTTGCGTAGCAAGCATAGAAGCGTCGCTTCGCTCGCAATGACGGTTCGACTACACCTGCGGCGCGACCAGATTTTCCACCTTCACGCCGTCGCGATCCTCGATGATCTCGGCAATCCATTGGCGGTGACAATGAGAATGGTCGCGCTCATAGCAGAGAATGCAGACGGGTCCCGATTGCTTCACCAGCGCCGAAAGCTCGTCGAGCTCCTCCTTGGCCTGAGCGGTCTTCAGGTGCTTGGAATAGATCCTGTGAAGGAGATCGAACTTGCCGCTGCGCGCCGCCTCGCGGCCCTCCTTCGGCGTTCCCAGCCCCTTCAGGTGCAGATAGGAGATGCCGCGCTCGTCGAGGCCGGCCGCGAGCTGAGTTTTGGAGAAGCCCGGCCGCCGCGAGGAAGCAACGGCGCGCACGTCCACCAGGAGCTTGACGCCCGACGCTTCCAGCTCGTCGAGCACAGCCTTCGCCGGCGTTTGCTCATAGCCGATGGTGAAGAGGCGTTTGGTCTTGCGGGCCATGTCGATGTCCGGTGCGTTGATCTGTCATCGGGAAAGCTAGGGTCGTGCGCGGATGATTTCCATATGACGCGTTGCCGCCGGGCGCGGCATGTCGCATAGTCCCTGCAAAGAGCCTGTCGAAGGCCGCATGCACGGGGGGACACGATGAACCGATTTTGCCGGACGCTGGCAGGGCTGCTCGCGCTTCTCGTTAGCGGCACGGCGCACGCCCAGACAAGCTATCCCGATCGCCCGGTGAAGATCATCGTCCCGATCGGGCCCGGCGGCAGTTACGATCTGGTCGGGCGGCATGTGGCGGATGCGCTGTCGAAGCGGATGGGGCAGGCCTTCGTGGTCGAGAACAAGCCCGGTGCCGGCACCGTCGTCGGCACGCAGGCCGCAAGCCAGAGCGAGCCGGACGGCTACACGCTGGTGGTCGGCGGGCTCTCCAACATGGCATTCAATTCGGCGCTCTATTCCAAGCTCGGCTATGATCCGCGCAAGGATTTCGTGCCGGTCGCGCTGGTCTACAGATTCGGCTACGTCATGGTCGGCCGCAAGGATTTACCGCACAGCAAGCTCGCGGACATCGTCGCCGCCGCAAAGGCCAATCCCGGCTCGATCTCGGTCGCGACGGCAGGCGTCGGCACCGGTCAGCAACTGGTAGCGGCTGCCTTCATGAAGGCTGCGGGCGTCAAATTCCTGGAAGTGCCCTACAAGGGGTCTCCGCCAGCCTTCACCGACCTGCTCGCGGGCCGCATCGACCTGTTCTTCGATTCGATGGCCGCCGGGCTGCCCTACGTGCAGTCCGGGCAGGCGCGGGGCATTGCGGTGCTGTCGTCGAAGCGCAGCCCGCTTGCGCCTGATGTGCCGACCATGTCTGAGGCTGGCGTGCCCGGCCTCGACGTCGATTCCTGGCTCGGCATTTTCGCGCCGGCAAAGACGCCGCCGGACGTCACCGCCAAACTGCGCCGGGAAATCCGTGCCGCGCTGCCCGAACTCAAGGAGCGCTTCGAGAAGAGCGGCGGCGAGCCGTGGGATTTGCCTGACGACAAGCTCGATGCGTTCGTCGCGTCCGAATACGAAAACTGGACGAAACTGATCCGCGAGGCCGGCATCAAGCTCGACTGAGCGTTTGATTATTTGACGCGCTCGATCAGCTCCATCGCACCCGCAGGCGCACGCACCTTGCCTTCGTGGATCACATACGCGAACACGTCGCGCGGCATCTTGTTCGGCTTGGCCTTTTCGACGCGCGGCAGGTCGTCGGGCTCGCCGCCGGCGGCCCAGGCCTGAAAGCGCTTCGCCCAGGCATCGAGCTGCTTCGGCGGATAGCAGGTCTTCAGTTCGTCATTGCCCTTCTGCAGGCGCGCATAGACGAAATCGCTGACGATGTCGGCGATGGCGGGATATTTGCCGTGCTCGGCGAATACAACCGGCGTCTCGAATTGTCGCAGCAATGCGATGAACTCCGGCATGCAGAAACTGTCGTGCCGCACCTCGACGACGTGACGTAGCGCGCGACCGTCGAGTTTGCGCGGCAACAGTTCGAGGAATTTGCCGAAATCGGCCTCGTCGAATTTTTTGGTCGGCGCGAATTGCCAGAGCACCGGGCCGAGCCGGTCGCCAAGCTCCATCACGCCGGAATCGTAGAAGCGCTTTATGGAGTCGCCGGCCTCCGCCAGCACACGACGATTGGTCGCGAAGCGCGGTCCCTTCAACGAGAACACGAAGCCGTCGGGCACCTCACGCGCCCATTTGCGAAAACTCTCCGGCTTCTGCGAACCGTAATAGGTGCCGTTGATCTCGATAGAGGTCAGCTTCGAGGCGGCGTAGGACAGCTCCTTTGCCTGTGCCAGCTTCTCGGGATAGAACACGCCGCGCCACGGCTCGAAGGTCCAGCCGCCGATACCGATATAGATGCTGCCGCTGCTGGTTGCGGTCGACTTCGAGGGCTTGCTCACTGGAAGACTCTTCGGACAGGGGGAGGGCTGACGGATGTTAGCCAAATCGGCTCCGATTGACCAGTTGTCGCCGCGACGGCAAGGCTTTCGGAATACAAGCGCGCGGTCTCGTGGAGCGCTTTTCAAAAAAAGAAGCTCCGGATAACCGGAGCCTCTCTCTTTCGCTCTACGCAAGAGCCGTAGTTTCAACGCGCCCAGGGCTTGTTATGGCTTGTTATGTCTCTCCGGCGCCTTGCCGACTAGGCCCTGAAACGGCTGCAGCGATTGCTTGGCGAGTTTGGTGTGGAGTTCGCAGATCCTCTGCGACTCGGCCACTGACGTCTCATAAGCCCGCTTCACAAATTCGCTTTGAACCGTCATCGCCTTGTCGAGCGAGCGAACGCCGCTGAGCTGTTCGACAAAGGACCCGAAATCCTCGAGCGATTTCCTTGTGTAGTCGCGATAGGCGTTCGCGATGGTCTGCAGGCTGACCGGCGCAGGCTCCGTAGCGGGCTCGGCGGGCGCGGACTGGATCGATGCGGCCTCGGCTGGCGCGGCCTCAGCCGGCGCGGGCTCGGCCGGCGAGGGCGCCGCGGTCGGCTGCGGTTCCGGCGATGCGGCGACGGCTGGTTCGTCGACGGCCGGCTGATCGACCTTCGGGCTTTCCGCGTGAGCCGGCTCCGGCTGCAGCGGCGGATCCTGATCCGGGCTTTGCAATTCAACCGGCGCCGGGTTCGCCGTTGGGCTCACCGTCGGGTTCTCTTGGGGAGCGGCCTTTTTGCCCCGCTCTCCCTTCCGGTTGCGCCGTCCGGATTTCCCGGTCGGCTTGCCCTGATCTGTATTCGACATCTGCTTCCCCTATTCCCTGTCAAATCAAAGGTCGAGACTCCGCCATGTTTGCGATCTAATCGCGGTTCTTGCTTGTCGGTCGCGCGGCACTCGCGTGGTCAGATTTTGAAAGGTGGACTCGATGGCCGGTTTTCTCAACGGTCGACGCAGGGACTATTCCTCCACGCGCTTTTTCCATGATATCAGTTCCCGGTCAGGCGTAGGGGAACGTAGAGTATGAATTCGCAGTCATTCGCCGGTCTTTTGGGAGCCATCGTCGCCTCGATCGTGATGGTGGTCGCTGTCGCCTACGGGCCGATCGGCCAGTATGGAAAGCCCGCCAAACCGGCCAGCATCCAGCAACCGGCGCCGGTGCAGCCGGCGCCTGTTGCGCCAGCGCCGCGCGGCCCGGTGATTCGGGAAGTGCCGAATTAGGAGAGACGGATCCCCCCTTGCGGAACGCGGGCGGTGTTCCCATGTTATATTCAACGGCGACGTTGAAGCTTCAAGGCTCCGACGCTGGAACGACCATGAATAGTTTGGCTGCGCCGGATGTACGCGCGCCCTCTGTTCGTGGTCGTTGGCATTTAAGGCTCCTCTTTAAGGCCGTTTTCCCCGATTGAGTGGCTGTTCCGGAACCCTTGGCATGTGAGGCGGCTGCGGATATACGCTGGCGGCCATGAATGACGCCATCAAACCGGGCCCCGAAACCCCGTCGCAGGCCGGTTTGCCTGAGCTTTCGGTCGTCGTCCCTACATTCAACGAACGCGACAACGTGACGGTGCTGTACCGGCGGCTGGAGGCGACGCTGGCGGGCATCGCCTGGGAAGTCGTCTTTGTCGACGACAATTCCCCCGACGGAACCTGGGAAGTGGTGCGCGGGCTCGCGCGGAAGGACTCCCGCGTCCGCTGCATCCGCCGGATCGGGCGACGCGGACTGTCGGGTGCCTGCATCGAGGGTATCCTGGCATCGAGTGCGCCCTATGCCGCGGTGATCGACGCAGACCTGCAGCACGACGAAGCACAACTGCCGAAGATGGTCGCGCTGCTGCGGAGCGGCGAGGCGGAACTGGTGGTCGGCAGCCGCTACATCGAGGGCGGCAGCGCCGACAGCTTCAACAAGCAGCGGGCAGGCGCCAGTCAGCTTGCGACCGAGGTCGCCAAGCGCACGCTGAAGGTCGAGATCGCCGATCCCATGAGCGGCTTCTTCATGATTCGCCGCGATCGTTTCGAGCAACTGGCGCCGCAACTCTCGACCCAGGGCTTCAAGATCCTGCTCGATATCGTCGCCTCGGCGCAGGGCAAGCTGCGCGCCGTCGAAATTCCCTATACCTTCGGCTCGCGCCAGCATGGCGAGAGCAAACTCGACTCCATGGTGGCGTTGGATTTCCTCGGGCTGGTGCTGGCCAAGCTGACGCATGACGTGGTGTCACTGCGTTTCCTGTTGTTCGCGATGGTCGGGGGCACCGGCCTTGTCGTACATCTCGTGGCGCTGTTCATCGCGCACGAAATCTTCAATGCCCGGTTTGCTGAGGCGCAGGCCATTGGTGCGCTGGTCGCGATGACCAGCAATTTCATTCTGAACAATTTCCTCACCTATCGCGACCAGCGGCTGAAGGGATTTGCGATCCTGCGCGGCCTGCTGCTGTTCTATCTGGTGTGCGGCGTCGGCCTGCTTGCCAACGTCGGGGTGGCGTTCTCGATCTTCGAGCAGGAACCGATCTGGTGGCTCGCGGGGCTTGCCGGCGCGCTGATGGGCGTGGTCTGGAATTACGCCATGTCCGGTCTGTTCGTCTGGCGCAGGCGATAATCGGAAGATGACCTCGAACGAGGCGCGGGTTGCCCTCAACACGGGTCTGGCGATCCTGGCGCTGATCGCGCTACGCCTGATCGCTGCCGCGTTCACGCCGATCACCTTCGACGAAGCCTATTACTGGATGTGGTCGAAGCATCTGGCCGGCGGCTATTACGATCATCCGCCGATGGTCGCCGTGGTGATCCGGCTCGGCACCCTGATCGCAGGCGATACCGAATTCGGCGTGCGGCTGGTCTCGATCCTGCTGGCGCTGCCGATGAGCTGGGCGATCTACCAGGCTGGCGCCATCCTGTTTGGCAGCCGGCGCGTGGCAGCCTCGTCTGCGGTCCTTTTGAACATCACGCTGATGGCCGCCGTCGGCACCATGATCGTGACGCCGGACGCGCCGCTCCTGGTGGCGTCCAGTCTCCTGCTGTTTGCGCTCGCCAAGGTGCTGCAGACCGGCCGCGGCGTGTGGTGGCTGGCGGTCGGCGCAGCGGCCGGCTGCGCGCTGCTGTCGAAATACACCGCACTGTTCTTCGGACCTGCCATCCTGATCTGGCTGATCGCGGTTCCCAAACTGCGGCACTGGCTGGTCTCGCCCTGGCTTTATCTCGGCGGGCTCGTTGCGCTAGCGCTCTTCGCGCCGGTCATTCTGTGGAACGCCGACCACCACTGGGTGTCCTTCATCAAGCAGATGGGGCGGGCGCGCATCGAGGATTTCCGCCCGGTCTACATCGCCGAGCTGCTTCCGACGCAGATCGCGTTTGCGACGCCCCTGGTGTGGGTCCTCGGCGCGATGGGGCTTTACGCGCTGTTCCGCAGCCGCGCCGGTGCGCCGCCGGCGCGCGCACTCGTCAATGCGATGTTCTGGATCATCGTCGCCTATTTCGTCTGGCATTCGCTGCATGCCCGCGTCGAGGCCAACTGGTTTGCGCCGGTCTATCCTGCATTCGCTGTCGCCGCAGCCGTCGCCGCGCATCTGGTCCAATGGCAGCCGCGCTGGCAGCGCCTGGTCGATTTCTGCCGGCGTTGGGCGGTGCCGAGTGGCGTCCTTATGTTTGTGCTGCTGGTCGTGCAGGCCGACACCGGCATGCTGTCGGGCTATCGCCGCGATGCCACCGTGCGCAGCATCGGCATCGGCTGGCACCAGACGGCCGATGCGATTGAGGCGGCGCGGGCGCGAATGGGAGCCACATGCGTGCTGGCCTCTGACTATGGCACCACCGGCTGGCTCGCTTTCTACCTGCCGAAGGGCACCTGCGTGACGCAGCACAGCCAGCGCTTCCGCTGGGTCAACATGCCCGTGCCAGATGCGGCGCAGCTCGCAGGTCCGTTGCTCTACGTCCGCGAGGTCCTCCGAGACGATGCTCCGTTGAAGGACAAGTTCGTCCGCGTCGAGAAGATCGGTGAAG
Organism: Bradyrhizobium sp. AZCC 1578; assembly: GCF_036924675.1. Lineage (NCBI taxonomy): Bacteria > Pseudomonadati > Pseudomonadota > Alphaproteobacteria > Hyphomicrobiales > Nitrobacteraceae > Bradyrhizobium > Bradyrhizobium sp. AZCC 1578. The sequence goes on along the minus strand of NZ_JAZHRZ010000001.1, from coordinate 1,185,375 downwards.
TCGAACGTAAGCGCGGCCCGCTCGTGATCGAGACCTATGCGCTTCATCTCATGCATGGCCCGAAGGGCGACGTGTTTGACCGCACGCCGCCGCCGGAACTGCGATAGGACGCGTGGGCCAGTCACTCGGCGGCGTCGCGATGCGTGCGTTGGTCCAGCGTGGGGCGTTCGCTCCGCCACAGCCAGACCGCGAGCGAGCCTGATCGGCCGCGAATCTGCGCTTCGACGGGACCGGCAAGGCTTCCGGTTTTCAGCCGCGCGCCGGTGCGTTTGGCTGCGATGCGCAACGTGTCGCTGAGCGCCAGCCGGACATCGTGGCGGGCCGCCACTTCCATCAACCGGCTTGCGACGTTGACGGTGTCACCGGTCGCGGTGATGTGCTGATGGTTGCGGCCGCCGAGCCGGGAGGCAACGATCGGCCCGAAATGCGCGCCGATCTTGAAGCCGATCCGCACGGCGATCGGCGGCGGCAACGCTTCGATCCAGCGTTCGGTCTTGACGCAGAGCGCAATCGAACATTGTGCCGCGCGCGTAGCGTCATCCTCAGCCGGCTTCGGCAGGCCGAACAGGATCATGGCGCCGTCGCCGAGAAAACTCGTGATCATGCCGCCGCATCGCGTCACTTCCTTGTCGACCAGCGCGTGAAATTCCTTCAATAGCCCCCGCGTGGCATCCGGATCGAGCGTTTCGCTGAGCGAGGTAAATCCAGAGAGATCGACGAACACGACTGCGGCATTCTGCCGGACCGGCGCCAGCAGGAAGTCAGGATCGCGTGTTAGCCATTCCTGCAGGCCCGGCGTCTGGAATTGTTCGAGCAGCCTGTTTTGCACGGCGAGATGCTGGGCGCTGCGCCGGCCCGACCATAGCTGGACCGCGCCGAACAGCATGAGCGGCGGCGCTGCTGCCGCAATGGTCGTCGCGGCGTCGAGCCAGATGCCGTGCGCGAAAGCAATCGTGTTAGCGGTCGCCCATGCCAGCACGACCGCGCTGACCGCCACGAGACCGATCGGGTTTCGCCGCCACACCAGCAAACCGACCAGCAACATCGGCAGCAGGATCGCCGTGATCGCGCCGGCGATACGAACCGCTTGGTTGCGCACGAGGCCGTCTCCTGCGACCAGATGCGTAATCGCAGTGGAAATGATTTCCACCCCAGGCATCAGTGAATCGAACGGCGTCGGAAAGAAGTCGCCGGCGCCGGTTGCTGTCGCGCCGAGCACGACGATGCGGCCCTGAATCGCTTCCTTGTCGATCTGGCCGTCGACCAGATTGGCGGCACTGATCGTGCGAATGGTCTGGCGTGGCCCGTAATAGGAAATCGGCAGCGCATAGTGGGAGGCGGTTGGGATCAGCCGATCGCCGAACCTGAGGCGGTCGGGCTCGATCGTCAGCGGTTGGTCGATCGCGATCGATGCGACACGGAGCGGAAACGACAGCTCGATCTTGTCGCGTGTCCGGAACAGCATCGGGACCGAGAGCGGCGTGCCGGTCTGGCCTGTCGCAACATTGGCGATACCGACTTCCGCGCGGTCGGCGAATGCCGGCAGCGGCGGCAGGAAGCGGCTGGCCTTCGGCAGGCCGGCCAGTGGGCCATCGTTCTCCGCGGAAGGCTGAACGGTGTTCGAAAATACCGCAGCCGCTGCAAGCACCGTCGGACCCGCCGCGAGCGATTTCGCGAGCGCCGCATCGCCCTCGGCCGGTCCCTTGTCGATCAGCAGGAGGTCGATCGCGATGACTTTGGGCTCCAGCCGCGCGATCGCCTCGACGATTTTGGCTATCTCTGCGCGCGGCAGGGGATAGGTGCCGACGAGTTTGACGACGGTGTCGTCGATCGCAACGATCGTGACGAGGTCCGGCGGCGCCTTCACGCCGCGCACCAGCGAGCGCACGTCGGTCAATGCCGACTCGAGCCGGTCGAGAAACCGCAAATGGCCGGCCGAATGGCCGAGCCATATCGCGCCTGCCCATAATCCCGTGCAAAGCAACACAACCAGAATATGAAGGCGTCGACGGCTCATCCGCTCGGCTTCTATTGTCCTAATCTTGCCATCAGGGCCGCGACGCGCGCAGGCGGCCAGCGCTTGATGATCAACTCGCCCGACGGCTCGACATCGACGCCATCACCGGCGCCGAGTACGACGCTGCCGCGGCCGGCGGGGCGCGCCACGCGCACACGGCCGTTGACGACGAAGACCGATGTCTTTGCACCTTCGGCGTCCACCGTCCATTTGGTACCGCGCACCGCGGCAATCGCCTGTGGCGTCATCACCTCGAGCCTGACGCGGCCCGGCTTCTTCGGCACTTCGAGCAGCAGGGCCTTGTTACTGAGTTCGACGGAATCGACCTGGCCATCACGGTTGCGATCCCTGAGTTCGAACTTCGCGCCGCTTTCGGCCACGATCGTGATCGCGTTCTGGCATTGCAGTGTTTGCGTTCCCTGGGCCGTCGACGCGGACGTGCAGCCTGATTTTGCCGGCTGCGCCGCCGCCGCTCCGGCGAACAGCAGCATGCCTGCGAAGGCGATCGATCCGGCGCGTGCCAGCATTGTCATGGCGGCTCCCTTTTGGGGTGCGGCGAAACAGAGGAGTAGGATGATACGGCACCGTATCGAGCCGCGATCCAATGCAAAGCCAATAGTATGTCGGCCTTCGGCGGGTAAGGTTCGGCGAAGTCTTCCGATCCGGCGGTTCGGCAAAAAGATCCGGTAAAACAGCACAGAAACGGCTCGAAAATGGACCGAAACTGCGGCAGGAACAGCGAAATTTCCGTTGCGCAGGTGTCGGATCGAAGAGGCGCGAAACGTCTTGTAACCACTCGACCACAACCGAGGTGTTGCCATGTCCAGTTCCGCCCTGAAACCCGCTGCCGACCTCGCCCGCGGAAACAGCGTGCGCTTTCCCAACGAGAGCGCCGAATATCGCCGCGCCCGCGAGCAATTGCTGGCCGAGGAGATTGAACTGCGCCGTCACATCGAACGGGTCGCCGAATTGCGCCGGGCGTTGCCGCCGGGCGGCGCGGTGACGAAAAACTATCAATTCGAAGGCGAGGGCGGCAAGGCCACCTTGTCGGACCTGTTCGGCGACAAGCAGACGCTCGTGATCTACAGCTACATGTTCGGCCCCCAGCGCGAACAACTGTGCCCGATGTGCACCTCGTTCATGAGCACCTGGGAAGGCAAGCTGCCCGACGTCGAACAGCGCATCGCCTTCGTGTTCGTGGCGCGCTCGCCGATCGCGCGATTGATCGAGGCGAAGAAGGCGCGCGGCTGGACACGGCACAGGATCTATTCCGATGCGTCGGGCGATTACACGCGCGACTATGTCAGCGCGGCGGATGCCGATGCGCCCGGCTACACCGTGTTCACCCGGCGTGACGGCAGCATCTGCCATTTCTGGTCCGCTGAAATGGGACCGTCGACCGCCGATCCCGGACAGGACCCCCGCGGCGCGCCCGACTTCGATCCGCTGTGGACCATTCTCGACACCACGCCCGAAGGGCGTGGCAAGGACTGGTATCCGCGGCTGAGCTACTAGCGCCCGCGACGCGCGGACGTTGTAGGCGCTATTTACAAACCCGGAAATTGATGTATGTGATCGCGCGCTTCCGCCGATCATTGGAAAGACGATGCTTCGCATAGACACCAATCCGTCACGTTGTGCAGGCCAGCCGGTCGTCCGGCGCGGTCGTGCTTTGACGTGCGCAATTGGTGTGCATTCGATTGGTGAATCGTACCACCAAAGCAAACTACCAGCATAAAACGGCAGCGGGTGTCCCCCTGCCGTCGAGGCAGGGAACGATCCGCGGTGTGCCATTCGTGGCAAGCTAGACCTCATAATTCCTCCCTGTCCCAACCGACCCGTGTCGCGACTGACACGGGACGCACCGGAGTCCGGAACGGCCTTCGGATTGAAGTATTGTTGTGAAGGAGGATGAGATGCGATCCGATCCCTACCAGGAGCGCGCGAGGGCTTTGGCCATTGAAGCGGGGCTCGAGCCCGACGCCAAGATCGACCGGCCCGGTCAGCGGCCGATGCCGACCTAGTGCCTGTTTCGCGACGCCGCGCGCAAGGAAAAGCTCGTGCGCGATGCGGAGGCTGTTGCCACTGACATCGCCAGCAAGCCGCAGGCGGCGCAATACCAGAACAGCCCGCTCAAGATCTTCGGCAAGCACGAGGACGCAACGATCGCGCAGATGCGCAATTGCATGTCAGTCGGCAACGCCGTCGCCGGCGTCATTTGCGCGGACGGCCATCTCGGTTATGCGCAGCCAGTCGGCGGCGTGATTGCCTATGAGAAGCAGATCAGCATCTCCGGCGTCGGCTTCGACATCGGCTGCGGCAACATGGCCGTGCGCCTCGATACGCCGTTCAGCCAGATCGAAAGCAATGTCGGCACGATCATCAGGGACGTGCACAGCGTGATTTCGTTCGGCGTCGGTCGCACCAACGACGAGCGGGTCGAGCATGAACTGTTCGACGATGATGACGCGTGGCGTGAATCCGACATGGGCGCCTATCGGCAGAAGGCAGTGTCGCAACTCGGCACCGTCGGATCGGGCAACCACTACGTCGACCTGATGCGCGACGAGGAGGGCTTTGTCTGGATCGGCGTGCATTTCGGCAGCCGTGGCCTCGGCCATACCAGCGCGACCCGCTATCTCGAGGCCGCCGGCGGTAAGGACGGCATGAACGTGCCGCCCGCCGTCATCGACGAGGACAGCGAGATCGGGCGGCGCTACATCGCGGCGATGCAACTCGCCGGGCGCTACTCCTATGCCGGCCGCGAATGGGTGGTCGAGCGCGTGCGTCGGATCATCGGCGGCGCGATCACCGACATGGTTCACAACCACCACAATTACGCGTGGCGGGAGAACCATGGCGGCAAGGATTTGTGGGTGGTTCGCAAGGGCGCGACCCCGGCATTTCCGGGACAGCGTGGCTTCATCGGCGGATCGATGGGCGACGACGCTGTCATCGTCGAAGGTGTCGACAGCGACGAGGCGAAGGCTTCGCTCTACTCGACCGTGCACGGCGCGGGCCGTTTGTTTGGCCGCAGGGAGGCCAAGCGCCGGTTCACGCGGGCCGAGATGGACGCATGGTTGCAATCGCGTGGCGTGGCGTTGATCGGCGCGGACCTCGATGAAAGCCCGATGGCCTATCGCCGATTGCCGGAGGTGATCGCGGAGCACGCCGGCTCGATCAGGGTGCAGCACACGCTGCGTCCGTTCGCCGTGGCGATGGCGGGCGAGAACGAGTTCGATCCATTCAAGGATTGAGGCCGAACTTGGCCCGTTATGGGACATCCGGCGTTTACGTCACGCCGGGTGTCCCTGATGGGGACCAGCGCCCGCATCATTGCGGGGAAATTTCTCCAATAGTTCCATGGATTTGAGCCCGCCTTACATCCGCCCGCGTTTAAGCCGGATTTAACTAAAAGTCGCCTTAATGACGCTCTGTGCCTCTGCGAGATGCTGCAGGCAACGTCTCCGGACGCAGCATCAAAGGGGACTTGGTGGAATTGTTGTTCTGGGCGTTGTGTGAATGAGTAAGCGTACGCGTGCGTTCGGTCCTGCGGCCCGCAGCCGCGGGAAATCCTCCCGCAAAGGCATTCCCCAATATTTTGTCGGCGGCATCGCGGTCGCAGGCCTCGTGCTGGGCTGCGCCTGGACCGTCTACACCAACGTGCTCGGCGCCAGCATCTATCCATCCGTGAACAACGCCGGCTTCGAGGCGCCCGCCGTCAACAACCCGAGCACCGTCGCGGTGCATGCCGTGCGGCCGGCCTTCAATGAGATTTTCGCCTCGCTGCCGCAACAGTCGCTGGTGATGCCCGCCCCGGAGAACGTCGCGAGTTCGCTGATGTTCAACGAAAGGTTCGCAGCCGCCGCCGCGCAAGGCGAGCCCTCGAGAGCGGTCGAATTTAAGCCCGTCGAACCGACGAAACTGGCGGAAGCTTCGCCGCCGGCCGAAGCGCCGAAAGCCGTTCAAGCTCCGAAGCTCGTGGAAGCGGCGAAGCCGAAGATTTCTGCCCCTGCCACCAAGCTCGCCTTGAACGCACCTGCGCCGGCGCCGGCAGAGACTGAAGCCAAGACCGCGAAGGCATCCGGCTCCACCGTTCGCGACATGGCACAGCGCGCCAAGGCCGCCGTGATGTCGATTGCTTCCAACGACAAGCAGACCATGGTTGAAAAACTGTGGGGCAAGCAGCCTTCGCAGAACTCGCTGCTCGCTTTCGCATCCGCCGACGCCAACGTCACCGGCAGCATCATCGATACGCGAAGCCAGAACCCGATGATGGGCGGCTCGCCGCCCTATGATCGCCAGACTGCCGTCTATGACATCACCGCGCGCAAGGTCTATCTGCCCGACGGTACCCAGCTCGAGGCGCATTCGGGACTGGGCTCGAAGATGGACGATCCCAAATATTCGCATGTGCGGATGCAGGGCGTGACGCCGCCGCACATTTACGAACTGAAGCCGCGCGAGGCGCTGTTTCACGGCGTGCCGGCGCTGCGGCTGACGCCGATCGGCGGCGAGGAAAAAATCTACGGCCGCGACGGACTGCTCGCGCACAGCTACATGCTCGGGCCGAGCGGCCAGTCCAACGGCTGCGTCTCGTTCAAGGACTACTATGCCTTCCTCGACGCCTATCGCAACAAGGGCATCCGCCGGCTCGCCGTGCTGGTGAAGGTCCAATAGGCGGATGCGAACAAGTCGTCGCTCTGCTACTCGCAATGACGAGGACGGATTGACGTCATTACCCAAGAGCCTAACATCGGGTGTCGTCCCTGCGAACTCAGGGCACCCATAACCACTGCTCGTGGTTGTTGATGCGATCGCGGGCTCCAGCTTCATTTCCCAATTCGCATTTGTGATTATGGGTCCCTGCGTTCGCAGGGGCGACACACTGAATATGAGTTCGCGATCTCGCGACGCATTGCGCCCGAGGTTTGATCTCACTGAGCGCACGGATCGGCAGTTTCAAAAATGGAACAGTCTTTTTGACCGCGACTTGCCGTGGGCCGGAATGGAACCATACTATCCCCGTAAGCTTACGGTGTTACCCATGCGCATTTTACGGTTGCGTCCGGTAGCCCATTTGCATCTAACTTCTTGAGATGCCGCGAGCGGCCTGCCTCGCGCCCGAGCGTTTGGAATTTGTTGTTAGAGATTGAGAGCACGTTTGAGTGAGTATGCGTAAGGAAGGCATTTTCAAACTTATGTTAAAGCTCCCGTTCCACGACGCGCCAGACGGAGATGGTCGCGGACGCCTCACCATGGGTTCCCCGCGGTGACGTCTCGCCGAGGAATGGGAAATCGCCTTCTTGCAGCATTGCCGGCATCGGACTTCGATCTGCTGGAGCCCGAGCTTGAGACGATCGCGCTCAATCAGGACGCGGTCCTTTCGCGAGCGGGTGACGCAATCGAGTACGTCTACTTCCCTCATAGCGGCGCCATCTCGCTGATGATCGACATGGCGGACGGACACACGGTCGCCTCCGCCGCAGTCGGGCGTGAGGGGGCAGTAGGCATGCTTTCGGTGCTCGGGCCGTCACCTTCAGATATGACGGCGATCGTTCGTGCGGCGGGCACCGCCTTTCGGATCCCCGCATCGCGATTTCACGCCGCGTTCAACCGGAGCCCCGCGATCCGGCACGCGGTCCAGATTCACGTCAGGGCTATGCTGATGCAGCTTCAACTCGGTTCAGCCTGCAATGCGCTTCACCCGGTCGAGGCGCGCATGGCTCGCTGGTTGCTCCAGCTTCGCGACCGCGTCGACCATGATGTGCTCCCGCTCACCCAGCAGGCGCTATCACAAATAGTCGGTGTGCGACGCACGACTGTGACGCTCCTGATGCGCAAGTTGCGCGCGTGCGGAGCGATCAAGTCCGATCGACGAGGCCTGATCGAGATCGATCCGGCGCGGCTCGCGACGGTCGCGTGCGAATGCCACAACGTCATGCATCTCGGAGTCGAGGAGATGTTCGCGCTCCATTCGGCCCGATCTCGCGCGGCGGTTCTGCCCGACGATCGGCGGATTCCGGGAATTAAATCGCGCGAAGCCATCTGAGCGCGTTTCCGCGACCGCTCGACCTTCCGCGTCGCGACTTGCTGCTGCGGCATTCCGGAACGCACATCGAAGGGCGGATTTTCTCCGCCAGATCAGGTTCTCTGCCGCCGATCACGTTCGAGCGCTGACTCGGATGTCGCCTCGAGCTTCGCAATCTCGCGCAGCACCTTCGCTGTCTGGCGCAGCTCATCGCGCTCAGGGCCCGGCTTCAGCCGTCGTGCCTCGTCAAGAAATTCCTTTGCCTGCAGCAGCCAGGTAGATGTGTCGGTTGAGATTTGCATGCGCGGCATGGCGCCCCTCCATCGCGATCATCACTTGATCTGTGTCGATGCTTACGCCGGGGAGCCGGCGCCGCGATTCCGCACACGGATGCTCGGCTCGTCGACCCAGGCTTCACGGGCAAACCAGGCGTGATCGGCGTGGCAGATCACGCAGCGGGTCCGTGAGAAAAACACTGCGCTGCGGCTGAAGCTCTCGCGATCAGTCTTGATGCCGGTGGGAATCGCATGTCCGGTTCGCGGACATTTGACCATGACCATTCCCATATCGCCCTCCCTAGAGATTGGTTTCTTGCTTGAAAAAGCACCGGCCGGTTGGAGTGCGTCACTTGTCGGTGCGGGTTACTTGGGGGGCATCGCGCACCGCGTCTGATGGAGCATCGGTAGTGGGCCGCATGCTCATCGCCTGGACTCGTTCCAACCGGCCGGATTCCTCCTTGACGTAGTCTCGGGTGTGAATTGAACGCCGGTCTTTAGCCGGCCTGGTGGAGAACCTTGGTGAAGTGCTTCCTGATCGGCTCACCCGTTTCCGTCGCAAGTTTCTGGGCAAGCACCCACAATTCCCTGTTCTGGTCAGAAGCGGTGTCGAACGCCTTGCGCGCTTGCGCCGCGGATACGCTAAGAACGTCAGTGGCTGACTTGCTGCCGAACAGACGGACTAAGTATTCAAGCGTGGAGGCGGCATTGGCGTTTGAGATTTCGAACAGCTTGAGCCCGTAATCGGTCGCGCCCCTCGCATTGCTCGAATAGCTCTCGCGTAGCGCTTCCGTCATTTCCTCTGACGCGGCCTTGATTTTCTCGCAGCCTTCACGTGCGCGGGCGAAGCCCTGCTCGGTAAGCTCGCTAACCACGCCAGGCGCGGCGATCTTGGAGAAGTCCAACCACGGCATTCCGAGAATATTCGTTCCGTTCACGGTGACTTTCATTTCGCTTTCACTCACGGCAGCATTACCTTTCCCAAGCGAAAGCATTCCTCGCGACGTTTGCTTTCGTCACGAGAGCTCGCGCTCCGCGTTCGATCAGATTGTGGATGAGGATTTTGCCCAGCCCTCGATCTTACTTTGCCCAGGAGTATCGGGACTGTCGGTTCGGTTTGCGACTCTCGCGATAAGTTTTTTTGAAATTGTCAACGCATACGCTGGTATATTTTACCCCGCACTGTGCATAACCGGGATATCTCAAGCGGCGGGAAGGTTTTGCTTCAGCGTGACGTTGCAGAAACACCGCGCCGTTGCGGTCCGGATCCGCGCAAACGAAAAACCCCGGCATTTCTGCCGGGGTTTTGCATTTGTGGAGCGAGATCCCGGCTCTGCGGTGCACCGCGTCCGGGACGACTTCGTCGCTTAGAAGTCCATGCCGCCCATGCCGCCGCCCGGGGGCATGCCGGCGCCGGCGCCGGCGTTCTTCTTCGGCAGTTCGGCGATCATGGCTTCGGTGGTGATCAAGAGAGCCGCGACGGAAGCTGCGTTCTGGATCGCCGCACGGACCACCTTGGTCGGGTCGATGATGCCCTTGGAGACCAGATTGCCGTATTCGCCGGTCTGCGAGTCGAAGCCGTAATTGTACTGCTCCTTCTCGAGGATCTTGCCGACGATGACGGAGCCGTCTTCGCCGGCGTTGATCGCGATCTGGCGGGCCGGCGCGGAGAGCGCCTTGCGCACGATCTCGACGCCGGTCTTCTGGTCGTCGTTCTGGGTCTTGAGGCGCTTGAGCTGCTCGGTGGCACGGAGCAGGGCGACGCCGCCGCCCGGCACGATGCCTTCTTCAACCGCCGCGCGGGTCGCATGCATCGCGTCATCCACGCGATCCTTGCGCTCCTTCACCTCGACTTCGGTCGCGCCGCCGACGCGGATCACGGCGACGCCGCCCGCGAGCTTGGCCAGACGCTCCTGCAGCTTCTCACGGTCGTAGTCCGAGGTGGTTTCCTCGATCTGCGCCTTGATCTGCTGCACGCGCGCCTCGATGTCGGCCTTCTTGCCGGCGCCGTTGACGATCGTGGTGTTTTCCTTGTCGATCATCACCTTCTTGGCGCGGCCGAGCATCTGCAGCGTGACGTTCTCGAGCTTGATACCGAGATCTTCCGAGATCGCCTGACCTCCGGTCAGCACCGCGATGTCCTGCAGCATGGCCTTGCGGCGATCGCCGAAGCCCGGAGCCTTGACGGCCGCGACCTTCAGACCACCACGCAGGCGGTTGACGACGAGGGTGGCGAGGGCTTCGCCTTCGACGTCTTCGGCGACGATGACCAGCGGCTTGCCGGTCTGCACCACGGCTTCGAGCAGCGGCAGCAGCTCGTTCAGCGAGGAGAGCTTCTTCTCGTTGATCAGGATGTAGGCGTCGTCCATTTCAACGCGCATCTTGTCGGCGTTGGTGACGAAGTAGGGCGAGATGTAGCCGCGGTCGAACTGCATGCCTTCGACGACGTCGAGTTCGGTTTCGAGCGACTTGGCTTCCTCAACCGTGATCACGCCCTCGTTGCCGACCTTCTTCATGGCGTCAGCCAGGAACTTGCCGATTTCGGCGTCGCCGTTGGCGGAGATGGTGCCGACCTGGGCGATTTCCTCGTTCGAGGTGACCTTCTTGGAGTTCTTGACGAGGTCGGCGACCACGGCTTCCACCGCCAGGTCGATACCGCGCTTCAGGTCCATCGGGTTCATGCCGGCGGCAACCGACTTGGCGCCTTCACGGACGATTGCAGCCGCGAGCACGGTCGCGGTGGTGGTGCCGTCGCCGGCCGCGTCAGCGGACTTGGAGGCGACTTCGCGCACCATCTGCGCGCCCATGTTCTCGAACTTGTCGTCGAGCTCGATCTCCTTGGCGACGGTGACGCCGTCCTTGGTGATACGGGGAGCGCCGAACGACTTGTCGAGCACGACGTTGCGGCCCTTCGGGCCGAGCGTGACCTTCACGGCGTTGGCGAGAATATCGACGCCGCGCAGCATGCGGTCGCGGGCGTCGACGCCGAATTTGACTTCTTTGGCTGACATATTTGGTTTCCCTGAGTTAGTCTTTGTTTCTCACCCTGTCGGGGAGGCGCCTTGCGGGCGCTCCTCAGGGTGAGCGTGGCAGGCGATGTCTTAGGCGGCCTTCTTCTTGGCCGAGGTGGCGTCGAGCACGCCCATGATGTCGGACTCCTTCATGATCAGGAGTTCCTGGCCGTCGATCTTGACCTCGGTGCCCGACCACTTGCCGAACAGCACGCGGTCGCCGACCTTGAGGTCGATCGGGATCAGCTTGCCGGCTTCGTCACGGCCACCCGGGCCGACGGCGATGACTTCGCCCTGGGAGGGCTTTTCCTTGGCACTGTCCGGAATGATGATGCCGCCAGCGGTCTTCTCTTCGGCGTCGATGCGTTTGACGACGACGCGGTCGTGAAGCGGACGGAAGTTCATGCAGTCCTCCTAAACGTCTGGGAATGTTGTAGAATTCTGGAATTTTGGCAGTCCGGGCCAGCGAGTGCCAACCCGGCTGCGGCTGATTTAGGCCAGTATTCTTCGGGGGACAAGGGCTTCTAGCAGAAAAATTGGCACTCAAATATGTCGTCTGCCAATTTTGTTCGGCATGATTAACGCAGCGGCGGAAGCCTCCGGACCCGTATTAGCACGTGCGGTAAGCTGCTGCTAACGCGTGAATTTTCAACAATTCATTAAACATTTAGGCTTGTGATGGGTTGGTATCGTGCGTCACATTTCTCTCATGTGAGCGCATCTCCGCCGGGGTGGCTCGGTGTGTGGCCACCACGTGAAATGCGCTTCCAGCAATGGAGGTTTGGCATGGTCTCGCGGGTTGGAGTTGCTTCCGACGACTTCCGGAAGCAGGTGCTGGGTTACGGGCTGACGACGGCGCAAATTCTGTATCGGATGCCGGATCATCCTTCATTGCTGCAGACCTATGTCTGGCAGAACTACGATCTGTTTCCGAAATTCCCGGCGCTGAAGGACTTCCTCGCGTTCTGGCAGGAAAAGCTTGATGGCCCGCTGTATTCCGTGACGGTGGCGCATTCCAGGCTGATCAAGCCGGCCGAGCTGCGTGCAGTCGACGGGGTATTCAGGCTGCATTGATTTTGTGGTCGGCGCCGTAGGGTGGGCAAAGGCGCGCTTGCGCCGTGCCCACCATCTGACTCCGCTCGCGATGGTGGGCACGCTTGCGCTTTGCCCACCCTACAAAAAAGTTTTGTGTTAGCCTCCGACATCAAACGAATGAGGGAGGTAGGCAATGTCCAAGCCGAAGAAGGCGACTTCAAGAGCCGCAGCCAAAACCGCCGTCAGGAAGAAATGGGCGGGGTACAAAGGCGCTGCCAAGTCCTCCGCGCGCAAGACCATCAAGTCCAAGGGACGCATTTCCGCTGCGAAAAACACGACGACCAAAGCCCGGCCGAAGCAGCGCATCGCCATCAGCCATCACCGCGAAGAAGATTTCAAGGCCGACGGCCTGCGCACTTATGCAAAGTACCGCGACCTCGGGATTGCCGACGCGACCCACGGCCTGGCGCAGGCGCATGTCATCCGCTTGGTCGGCCCGTGCAACCCGGCGGAAGTTTCAAAACTGCATTACCACGACGTCGAGTTCCAGATGGTCTATGTGCTCAAGGGCTGGGTGAAGACCTATATGGAAGGGCAGGGCGAGACGCTGATGAAGGAAGGCAGCGCCTGGACCCAGCCGCCGCGCATCAAGCATCTGATCATGGATTATTCCGATGATGTCGAGTTGCTGGAGGTGATCCTACCGGCGGAGTTCAAGACGGTGGAATTAGCGAGTTGACTCTCGCGGTCGTCATTCCGGGCGCGCGTAGCGCGAGCTATGATGTGCAATTGCACATCATGGCTCGATGCTTCGCATCGCCCCGAAATGACCGCTAGGTCATCACCCCCACCACTGCCCCCATCAAACACGTCGCCAGCGTACCCGACACGATCGACTTCAATCCCAGCGCATTGATCTCCTCGCGCCGATCCGGTGCCATGGTGCCGAGGCCGCCGATCATGATGCCGAGGCTGGCGAAGTTGGCAAAGCCGCACATCGCGTAGAGCATGATCAGCCGCGAGCGCGGATCGAGCGCGTCCGTGCCGAGTTTCGAGAGGTCGAGATAGGCGATCAGCTCGTTGAGCACGGTCTTGGTGCCCATCAGGCTTCCGGCCGTGACGGCTTGCGGCCAGGGCAGGCCCATCAGCCAGCACACCGGAGCCATCACGAGCCCCAGCAGCCGCTGCAGCGAAATTTTGGCGCCGCCGATCTCGGGCAACAGCCCGAGGATCGCATTGACGAGATAAACCAGCGCCACCAGCACCAAGAGCATCGCGACGATGTTGAGCAGCAGTTCGAGCCCGGCCGCAGTGCCCTTGGTGATTGCATCCATGGTCGAGGACGCATGCGTGTCGGGATCACTGAGCGAACCGCCAGTGCGCTTGTCGGAAGTCTCCGGCACCATGATCAGGCTGATCAGTATCGCGGCCGGCGCGCCCAACACGGACGCAATGACAAAATGTGCCGCCGCGTCCGGGATCAGCGGCGCCAGGAATGTGGCGTAGAGCACCAGCACGGTGCCGGCGATGCCGGCCATGCCGCCGGTCATCACCAGGAACAACTCGCTGCGCGTGAGTTGCGCCAAATAGGGGCGGATGAACAGCGGTGCCTCGACCATGCCGAGAAAGATATTGGCCGCGGCCGATAGCCCGACCGCGCCGCCGACGCCGAGCGTGCGCTCCAACAGCCACGCCATGCCGCGCACGATCGGGGGCAGTACGCGCCAGTAGAACAGCAGCGTGGTCAGAACGCTCATGACCAGCACGATCGGCAGCGCCTGAAATGCCAGGATGAAATCCGCGCCCGGCGCCTTGAGATCGAACGGCAGCGCGCCGCCGCCGAGATAGCCGAACACGAAGGAAGTGCCGGCGCGCGTCGCCGCCGCGATCGTGCCGACGGCGTCGTTGATGGCGCCAAAGGCTTTTGCCACCGGCGGCAGCTTGAGCAGCACCAGCGCGGTAACGATGGTGACGGCCAGCCCGATCGCCACCTGACGGAGCGACACGGCGCGGCGGTTCTCGCCGCACGCCCATGCGATCGCCAGCAACGCCAGCACGCCAAACGCCGATTGCAGTTGCAGCATGAATCCCCCCGGAACCCCTGGGGAGCGATTATGCCAACCTTGTCGATTTGTGAAAGCCCAACTCGTATCCCGGACGCGGTGTGCCGCGCCCGGGGCACCGAAAGTCAGCCCCGTCCCACGAACGGCATCTTGGTCGCCATGACGGTCATGAACAGCACGTTGGCATCTAACGGCAGGCCCGCCATATAGGCCACCGCATCGCCGACCGCCTTCGCGTCCATGCGCGGCTCGTGTTTCATCGTGCCATCGGGCTGCATCACACCGGGGCCGGCGACCATGCGGTCGGTCATTGGGGTTGCGGCATTGCCGATGTCGACTTGGCCGACTGCGATGTCGTACATGCGGCCGTCGAGGTTGGAAGCCTTGGTGAGGCCGGTGATCGCGTGCTTGGTCGACGTATAGGCCGCAGAGAAGGGCCGCGGCGCGTGCGCCGAGATCGAGCCGTTATTGATGATGCGGCCGCCGCGCGGGGTCTGGTCCTTCATGATGCGGAAGGCATGCTGGGTGCACAGGAACGGGCCGGTGAGGTTGGTGTTCACCACCGCCTGCCACTGCTCGAGGCTGAGATCCTCGAAATTGACCGGCGGCGCGCCCATGCCGGCGTTGTTGAAGAGAACATCGAGCCGGCCGTAGGTGTCCTTGACCTTTTGAAACAGGGCCGCAATCGACTCGGGCTTGGTCATGTCAGCAGAAACGCACAGGCTCTTGCCGACATTGTCGCCGAGCTTCTTGGTTTCTTCCAGCATCTCCATGCGACGCCCGGCGAGCACCACGGTGAAGCCGGCATTCATCAGCGCCAGCGATGCCGCGCGTCCGACGCCGGTGCCGGCACCGGTCACGAGCGCGATCTTGTTGGTTGCTTCGGCCATTGTTTCCTCGCCTTCAGTTCTTGGTTTCTGTTTCGGATTTGTAGGGTGGTCTCGGAATATTCTGGTGTGCAGCCCGCAAGGCCGCCGACCAGCGCGAACGCAGGTCGTGGAAATATGGCTCGCCGGCCTCGATGCGGTGGTTGAGGTCGGCCTCGCAAGCATCTGCGCGCACCACCAGCACGTCGATCGGCAAGCCGACGCCGAGATTGGAGCGCATGGTTGAATCCATCGAGATCAGGCCGGTCTTCAGCGCCTCATACAGTTCGACGTCGTAATGCATCGCGCGATCCAGCACCGGCTTGCCGTATTTGTGCTCGCCGATCTGCAGGTAAGGCGTGTCGGTGGTGCATTCGATGAAATTGCCGGCGGTGTAGACCATGAACAGCCGCATCCGCGAGCCCTTGATCTGGCCGCCGAACAGGAAGGAGACATCGAAGGAGACGTCTTCGGATCGCAGCGCCTCGCCTTCGGTGGCGTGCACGGCGCGGATGGCGCGGCCGATGCGTTGCGCGGCCTGGAACATGGTCGGCGCGTTGATCAGCGTTTCGAGCTCGCCGGTGTGCGGATCTTCCATGCCCTCGGTGAGCGTCGACAGCACCGACTGGCTGATCGCCAGATTGCCGGCGCTGGCGACCGCCATGATGCGCTCGCCGGGTTTTGAGAAAATATGGAGTTTGCGGAAGGTCGAGACGTTGTCGAGGCCGGCATTGGTGCGCGTATCCGCGATCATGACGAGACCGTCCCGCACCAGAATTCCGCAGCAATAGGTCATTCCAGATCCCCGAACGCGCCTCATTTTTCGGCGCCAACTAGTAGCCAATTTCGAGGGGCCATCCAACCCCAATTCGATCCGGCTGATCCGCCCGCTGGCGGAAGCGGGCAATCCGAAGGCGCAAACCCAGATCGGGACGATGTCGCAGGCCTAAGCCATGACTGAGGCTTGGCTGAGGCCTGCGCCGCCTCCAACTATCGAGCCTGCGAATATTGATTATGTCCGCGGCCTCCGGCACGCTGGCTCTCCCACAAGAACAAAAAGCATTGGGAGGCCATCATGCGCGCCAGCCGGCTGTCGGGCGAACTCACCATCTCTGTGGCGATGCTTTGCATCGCATTGCTCACGGCGGTTCCCGCCTCAGCGCAGAAAAAGGGCGGCACGCTCAGGCTCTATCACAACGACAATCCGCCCTCGACCTCGCTGCACGAGGAAGCGACCATCGCCTCGGTGACGCCGTTCGCCGCCATCTTCAACAACCTCGTGGTGTTTGATCCCGCCAAGGTCCACGAAAGCATCGATACGGTCATTCCGGAACTCGCCGAAACCTGGTCGTGGGATTCCACCAATACGAAATTGACGTTCAAGCTACGGCAGGGCGTGAAATGGCACGACGGCCAGCCGTTTACGGCCAAGGACGTGCAGTGCACCTGGCGGATGCTGATCGGCAAGGCCGAGACCCAGGACTTCAAGCGCAACCCGCGCAAGGTCTGGTACACGAAGCTGCAGGACGTCTCGATCAACGGCGATCATGAGGCGACCTTCGAGTTGAGCGAGCCGCAGCCGAGCTTGCCGGTGCTGCTGGTGAGCGCGTTCTCGCCGGTCTATCCCTGCCATGTATCGCAGCAGGTGATGCGCACCAAGCCGGTCGGCACCGGGCCGTTCAAATTCGTTGAGTTCAGGCGCGGTGAGTCGATTCGCCTGGTACGCAATCCCGACTACTGGAAGAAGGATCGTCCATACCTCGACGAGATCACGTTCCGGATGATCGACAGCCGCGCAACGCGGATGCTGGCCTTTGCCACCGGCGATTACGACATCACCTTTCCGTCCGACGTCAGCATTCCCCTGATGAAGGATGTGAAGGCACGCGCGCCGCACGCAATCTGCGAGATGACGACAACGGGAGTGCAGATCAACCTGATGGTCAACCGCGTCAATGCGCCGTTCGACAATCCGGAGATCCGCAAAGCGATGTCGCTGGCGCTGGACCGAAAACTCTTCAACACGATCCTGATGGAAGGACTGGCGCGGATGGGCGGGGCAATGCTGGCCAAGCCCGCGGGCGAGTGGGGCATGCCGCCGGACATGGTGTCGTCGCTGACCGGCTACGGTCCCGATACCGAGATGGACATCGCCGAGGCGCAAGCGATCATGCAGAAGCTCGGCTATAGCGACGCCAAACCGCTGCAGATCAAGATCCAGACCAGGAACCTGCCGACCTATCGCGATCCCGCCGTGATCCTGATCGACCAGTTGAAGAAGATCTACATCACGGGCGAGCTCGACATCCTCGATACGCCGCGCTGGTACGCGCGGCTGGCGAAGAAGGACTACACGATCGGGCTGAACTTGACCGGCGTCAGCGTCGACGATCCCGATGGCAATATCGTCGAGAACTATTCCTGCAAATCGGAGCGCAACTATACCCAATACTGCAATGCCGAGGTCGACAGATTGCTGGCGGCGCAATCGCGCGAGCTCGACAAGGAAAAGCGCAGGAAGCTCGTCTGGGATATCGAGCGGCTACTGGTCGAGGACGCCGCGCGGCCGATCATCCTGCACTCCTCGGCCGGCAATTGCTGGCAGCCTTACGTGAAGAATTTCCGGCCGCATGATAATAGCCAGTACAACAACCTGCGGTTCGAGGATGTGTGGTTGGATAAGTGACATCCCTCCACCGTCATTGCGAGGAGCGAAGCGACCGAAGCAATCCACGCTTCAGCAAGCGGCGAGATGGATTGCTTCGCTGCGCTCGCAATGACGGTGGGGAAGGTCCGGGCCGTCACTGCGATTGGCTTTGCCATTGCCCCGGCCGGGCGGCCTGTTCGACCTTGACCGCAACCGTTAGCGTTTCCGTGCCGCCGCCATAGCGGGTGCCGCGTACCGGGGCGGCGCCGAGATAGTCGAGCCCGATCGCGACGCGGGCGTGGGCGTCGGTGGTGCAGATGCCGTTGGCGGCATCGAAGCCGACCCAGCCGAGATCGGCCACGTAGGCTTCCGCCCAGGCGTGGCCCGCCTGCTGGTGCACCATTCCGTCGGAGCGCAGGAAATGGCCGGAGACGAAGCGCGCCGGCACGCCGCCGGATCGGGCGCAGGCGATGAAGATGTGCGCATAGTCCTGGCAGACGCCGCGCCTGAGCGCGAACGCCTCCGCCGCCGAGGTGCCCGAGTGGGTGGGGTCTTCGTCGAATGTCATGTGCTCGTTGATCTGCACCATCAGCGCATGCAGGAAACCGAGCACGTCGCCATCGGACTCCGACCGCAGCTCGCGGGCAAAGATCGCCATCGCCGGATTGACTTCGGTCAGCGCGGTCTGGCGCAGGAACAGGCTCGGCGGAAAGCGCTCGTCGGTACCGCGCAGCACGCCGCCGGTGTCATGGGTCTCGATCAGGCCCTCGACATGGATCGTGAGGTCGGCGATCGGCCCCTGGGTGAGCACATGCGTGATGTTGCCGAATGCATCCTGGTGCATGTCGAGGCGAGAGTCGGTCGAGACATCGATCTGCCATTCGGCGACATACTGCCCGTCATGGCTGCCGGGCGTCATCCGCAGGATCTGGATCACGCCCGTGGCCGGCGGCTCGTAGCGATAGCTGGTGGAGTGGGCAATTCGCAGGCGCATGGCTTGACCAGGTTCGGATCGTCATGCCCGGGCTTGTCCCGGGCATCCACGTTCTTTGGTTGGCATAGCAAGACGTGGATGGCCGGGACAAGCCCGGCCATGACGGCGGTTGGTTTTGTTCGTCCGAAATCTCAAATCAAATACTGCTTGGTGATGATCTCACCGAGCCGCGCATTATCCGCGATGAACTCCTGGATGAACTCATGGACGCCGTGCTGGAAGATATCGTCCATATGGCTGTGTTCAAGCCGGTTGCGGACGCCGCGGGCGTGGCGCTGGGCGGCGCCCTGGCGACCGTAGGCGACGCCGATCTGGTCGAGATTGCGCACCAGATTGCTGTAGCAGCTCGCCAGCGAGCGTGGCAGCGTGTCGTTGAGGATCAGGAGGTCGGCGATCAGCCACGGCTTTAGCGTCTCGCGGTAGACCCAGTGATAGGCGGTCAGCGCGGAGACCGAGCGCAGGATCGAGGTCCACTGGTAGTAGTCCAGGGGACCACCGACGTGCTCTTCCTCGGGCAGCAGCACGTGATATTTCACGTCGAGAATGCGCGCGGTGTTGTCGGCGCGCTCCAGGTGCAGCCCGAGCCGCGAGAACCAATAGGCGTCGTTGCGCAGCATGGTCCGGTAGGCCGAGCCGTCGAACCGCAGCGAGGTCTCCTGCACGAAGCGGAGGAATCGCGCCAGTTCCTCGCGGCTGGAGGTGCCCTTGCCCCAGACTTCCTGCAATTCGATCCACGCCGAGTTGATGGTGTCCCACATCTCCGATGTCAGCGCGGTGCGCACCGAGCGCGAATTGAGCCGCGCGGCCTCGATGCAGTTCTTGATCGAGGAAGGATTGGAAGGCGAGAATGCCAGATATTCGACGACGTTCTGCTCGGTGGCTTCCGGATAGGCCTCGTAGAAGCTTGCGCTGACCCCGGCCGTCAGCAGCGCCGATTCCCACTCATTGGTCTTGCCGATATAGGCGGCGGGAAGCGCGGTGACTCGCAAGGTCGCATCGATGGTGCGCGCGATATATTCGGCGCGCTCGACATAGCGGGCCAGCCAGTACAGGTTTTCGGCAGTGCGCGACAGCATACGAAGATTTCGCTCTCTATTCGTCCAGTATCCAGGTGTCCTTGGTGCCGCCGCCCTGGCTGGAATTGACCACCAGGGAGCCTTCCTTCAGCGCCACGCGAGTCAGTCCGCCCGGCACGATGGTGACGTGCTTGCTGCCGGTCAGCACGAACGGGCGCAAATCGACATGGCGCGGGGCGAGGCCGGAGGCGGTGCAGGTCGGGCAGGTCGAGAGCGCCAGCGTCGGCTGGGCGATAAAACCCTCCGGCTCGCGCTTGAGCTTGTCGCGGAACGCCTCGATCGTCGCCTTCGTCGCGGCCGGGCCGATCAGCATGCCGTAGCCGCCGGAGCCGTGCACTTCCTTCACCACCAGCTCGCTCAAATTGTCGAGCACATAGGACAGGTCTTTTGGCTCGCGGCAGCGCCAGGTCGGCACGTTCTTCAGAATCGGCTCTTCGCCGAGATAGAACTTTACCACCTCCGGCATGTAGGAATAGATCGCCTTGTCGTCGGCAATCCCGGTGCCGACCGCGTTCGCCAGCGTGATATTGCCGGCCGCATAGGCCGACATCAGCCCGGGCACGCCGAGCGCCGAATCCGGCCGGAAGGTGAGGGGGTCGAGGAAATCGTCGTCGACGCGGCGGTAGATCACGTCGACGCGTTTCAGCCCCTCGGTGGTGCGCATGAACACCTCGTCGTTCTTGACGATGAGGTCGCGGCCCTCGACCAGCTCGATGCCGAGCTTGTCGGCGAGGAAAGAGTGTTCGTAATAGGCGGAATTGTAGACGCCCGGCGTCATCAGCGCGACCGTCGGCTCGGCCGAGGCGGAGAGCGGCGCCACCGAGCGCAGCGCCGACAACAATTCGTCCGGGTATCGCTCTACAGGTGCAACGCGGTGGCGGGCGAACAGGTCGGGAAACAGCCGCATCATGATTTCGCGGTTTTCGAGCATGTAGGAGACGCCCGAGGGCGTCCGCGCGTTATCCTCCAGCACGATGAAATTGTCGGCGTCGACCCGGACGATATCGATCCCTGCGATGTGCACGTAGACGTCATGCGGCACGCTCTGGCCGTTCATCTCGGGGCGGAAGACCGGGTTTTGGAAGATCAGGTCGTCGGGAATGATGTTGGCGCGCAGGATGTCGCGGCCGTGATAGATATCGCGCAGGAACATGTTGAGCGCGCGAACCCGCTGCTTCAGGCCCTTCTCCAGAACGGCCCATTCCTTCGCCGACATGATTCGCGGGATCACGTCGAAGGGGATCAGCCGCTCCTGCGCCTCGGCGTCGCCATAGACGGCGAAGGTGATGCCGATCCGGCGGAACAACAGTTCCGCCTCCTGACGGCGATATTCCAGGGCATCCGGAGGCGTCTCCTTCAGCCAGCGGGAGAGCTCCTGGTAGGCCGGGCGGAGGTCGCCGCCGGGCCCGTTCATTTCATCGAAGGCAACTGCCATAAATCCTGACTATCTCTCGAAGCCATGCGGCACGGTGCATGAGTTCACAGGATGGTAGCAAGGCTCGGGCCAGCGCGATATGCATTGGCTTGCGGCATTTCGTGTGGGTAGCCGGCCGCGCTGCCCTAAAAAAAGGCTGCCGGGTGCTTATTTCGGCAGCAAACCCCCGTGACTTCAATGCGTTGCTTGCGCAAAGTACGGGGCAGGTGGGGAGAAGTCATGAGCGAGATCGTCACGGCGGGTATTCTGGTCATCGGCGACGAGATCTTGTCCGGCCGTACCAAGGACAAGAATATCGGGTTCATCGCCGAATACCTGACCAATATCGGGATCGACCTCAAGGAGGTCCGCATCGTCGCCGACGACGAGACCGACATTGTCGACGCCCTTAATGCACTGCGGAATCGCTACACCTACGTCTTCACCACCGGCGGCATCGGACCGACCCATGACGACATCACCGCTGACAGCGTCGCCAAGGCCTTCAGTGTCGGGATCGGTCATCATCCGGAGGTGGTGGCGCGCTTTCGCGAGCGCTGGAGCGAGCAGGATCTGAACGAGGCGCGGCTGCGCATGGCGCGTGTGCCCGACGGCGCCGAACTGATCCAGAGCGCGACCATCCTGGCGCCCGGTTTCAAGCTCGGCAATGTAATAGTCATGGCCGGCATCCCCTCGATCATGCAGGCGATGATGGACATCGTCGCGCCCAAGCTGAAATCGGGCGTGCGGATGCTGTCGGACTCGGTACGCGCCAATGCGCGCGAAGGCGACATCGGCGGGCCGTTGCGGGAGATCGCCAACGCCCATCCCGACACCATCATCGGCAGCTATCCGTTCATGGACGAGGACAAGAAGCCGAACACCAACCTCGTCGTTCGCTCGCGCGATCCCGACAAGCTCAACGCCGCGATGGCCGCGGTGAAGGAGATGCTGGCGGCATTGAACGTCACCACCCGGTAGCAGACAGGCCAGGACAAGACGAAGCGACAAGACGAAGCGACAAGGCGAAGCAGCGTGGCAGACAACAATTACGAACCGAGCGCCGAGGCGAAGGCCGGCCGGCCCTTTCCGGTGTCCTGGGACCAGTTTCACCGGGATTGCCGGGCGCTGACCTGGCGGCTCAACGAGGTCGGGCCGTTTCACGCCGTGATCGCGATCACCCGCGGCGGCCTGGTGCCGGCTGCGATCGTGGCCCGCGAGCTGGGCTTGCGGGTGATCGATACGGTCTGTGTCGCGAGCTACGACCACGACAAGCAGGGCGATCTGCAGGTGCTGAAGGGCGTCTCGCCCGATGTCGCCAAACTTGGCGGCGGCACCGGCAAGGGGCTGTTGATCGTCGACGACCTCGTCGATACCGGTACCACCGGACGGCTGGTGCGCCAGATGCTCCCCGATGCACATTTCGCCACCGTCTACGCCAAGCCGAAAGGCAAGCCGCTGGTCGATACTTTCATCACTGAAGTATCGCAGGATACCTGGATCCATTTTCCCTGGGACACTGCGCTGTCGTTCCAGCCGCCGATCCGTCCGTGATGGCATGCCGTGGTCTGGCCGTCATTGCGAGGAGCGATAGCGACGAAGCAATCCATGCTTCCGCGCGCGAGGAGAGATGGATTGCTTCGCTGCGCTCGCAATGACGGTGATAGGCTTTTGAGCGTCACATGCCCCTTCAAAACCGCGTCACGCCCACAGGCGACATCATCGCGACCCCGTATCGCGGCATGTTCACCGGTAACCGCGGCATCATCCACGATCCCGCGACCAAAACTTTATTGAAGAAGCGCTGGTCGAGCCCGGCCTGGATCACCTGCGTCTGCGAGTTCAGAGGGTGGCGGCGGCCCGTGATGGGCCGGCGGAGCTGGACCGAGTTGTTCTTTCTCGACGAGGCGACCGCCTTCGCCGCCGGGCACCGCCCATGCTTCTTCTGCCGCCGCGACGACGCCAACCGCTTTCGCGCGGCGTGGGAAGTGGGCAATGGTGCGAAGGACATTCGTGCGCGGGAGATCGATGCCGCGCTGCATGGTGAGCGGCTGGAGCGCGGCAAAAAGCGGCTGCATCCGCCGCCAGTGCCGGTGGCGCAGTTGCCTGACGGCGCGATGGTGCAGCGGGGCGAAGAGTCTTTATTGATCGTGCAGGGCAGGGCGCTGCAATGGTCGATGGCGGGATATCGCGAGGCGGTCGATGCGCTCGACGTCGCGATGCTATTGACGCCGCCGTCGACGTTGCGTGCATTCGGCGCCGGATATCGACCGGTGCTGCATCCGAGCGCGATGGGATAAAGACTATCCCCGTCATTGCGAGGAGCGAAGCGACGAAGCAATCCATCTATCCCCGTGTAGAGAGGTGGATTGCTTCGCTTCGCTCGCAATGACGGGGTTAGCCCAACCGTTCCCGCGCCAGCCTTGCGCCCGCGCCGAGCGCCGCGAGCTTCGCCTCCGCGATATCTCTCCGCATCGGCGCCATGCCGCAATTGGTGGTAGCGACGATGTTGCTGAGCGGCACGAATTTCGACACCGCCTCGATCACCTGAACGACGTCTTCCGCGGTCTCCACCGTGTCGCTGGCGACGTCGATCACGCCGGCCTGGATGACCTTGCCGGGCAGCAGCGCCAGCAGATCCAGCGGCACTTTCGAGTTGCGGCACTCGATCGCGACCTGCTGGATCGGGCTCTTGGCGATCGCCGGGAAAATATCCTCGTACTGCCGCCACTCGCTGCCCAGCGTCTGCTTCCAGTCGGTGTTGGCCTTGATGCCATAGCCGTAGCAGATGTGAACGGCGGTGGTGCAGGTCAGCCCTTCGGCCGCCCGCTCCAATGCCTTGATGCCCCAGTCGGAGACCTCGTCCATGAAGACGTTGAAGGCGGGCTCGTCAAACTGGATCACGTCGACGCCATCCGCCTGCAACGCCTTGGCCTCGCTGTTGAGCAGCTCGGCAAAGGCGAACGCCATCTTGACCTTGTCGCCGTAATACCGGTCGGCGACGGTGTCGGCGATGGTCATCGGACCGGGCAGGGTGAATTTCAGCTTGCGCGTGGTATGGGTGCGGGCGACTCGGGCCTCGTCCGCATGGACACGCCCCTTGAGCGTCAGCGGTGCTGTCACCTGCGGCACCATCGCCTTGTAGCGGTCCTTGCGGATGCCCATTTCGACCTTGTGGGCGAAATCAATGCCCTCGACCTTCTCCAAAAAGCCGTGGACGAAGTGTTGGCGGGCCTGCTCGCCCTCGGTGACGATATCAACGCCAGCATCCTCCTGCAGCTTCACCGCCAGCATGGTGGCATCGCGCTTGGCGCGGGCGAGCTCGTCACCCCTCGATTTCCAGGGGGCCCACAGTGTGTTGGGCTCGGCCAGCCATTCCGGCTTCGGCAAGGAGCCTGCGATCGTGGTTGGAAACAGCATGGGAGCCTCCCGATGGGTTCTGATTGAGCGCCTGTCTGCCATGACTTATGGTCGAGGTACAGAACAACAAAAGTCGCCATTGCCTGGAAAATCTCGATCATACTGAGAGGAACTGGGGCTTCCGGTCGGCCGCGAGGCAGCCGCCGCTGAGTAGAGGCCCCTCCAGCGCCCTCATCCTTCGAGACGCGCGTTCCGCGCTCCTCAGGATGAGGCTCGAGAATCAACAAAAGGAAACCCCATGCTCGAATTCTTCTTCGATTGCTCCAGCCCCTGGACCTATCTCGCCTTTCATAACATCCAGCCGCTCGCCAAGGAACTCGGCGTCGAGATCACCTGGCGGCCGATCCTGGTCGGCGGCATCTTCAACACCGTCAATCCGAGCGTCTATGCGCAGCGCGAAACGCCGGTGCCGTTGAAGGCGCGCTATATGAAGAAGGATCTCGCCGACTGGGCGCGCTCCGCAGGCCTTGCGATCAAGATGCCGCCGACGGTGTTTCCGGTGAACAGCGTCAAGGCGATGCGCGGCTGTATCTGGGTTGCACAGGAATCTGGCGAACGCATGGTGCCGTTCGCGCGCGCCGTGTTCGAGGCCTATTGGGGCGATGACAGGGACATCTCAAAGGATTCGGTGCTGACGGATATCTGCGAGAGCGTCGGCGTCGATCCCGTCAGATTCTTCGAGTGTATCGGCCAGCAGGCGATCAAGGAACAGCTCAAGGCCAACACGGACGAGGTGATGGCGCGCGGCGGATTCGGTTCACCGACGATCTTCGTCGGCAAGACCGACATGTATTTCGGCAACGACCGGATGCCGCTGATCCGCGAGGCGCTGGAGCGCCTGAAAGCGCGCGCGGCCTGATGCCGAGAGCCGTCGTCTGCCGCGAACTCGGCTCGCCCGAGAAGCTGCGCCTGGAAACCTTTGCCTCCGCACCGCTGGCGCCGGGACAGATACGCGTCGCTATTCGTGCCGCCGGGATCAATTTCCCGGATATTTTGATGGCGGCGGGCGAATATCAGCTCAAGCCGCCACTGCCGTTCACGCCGGGCGTCGAAGCCGCCGGCGATATCGTCGAGATCAACGGCGCTACGGGAGTTGCGGTGGGCGACCGGGTGATCGTGAAGATGCGGCACGGTGCTTATTCCGATGAAGCGATCGCCACACCCTCGCAGCTCGTGCCGCTGCCATCGACGTTCGACTACGCCGAAGGCGCGACGTTCCTGGCCGGCCATGGTACTGCCTATCACGCGCTGATCGATCGCGGCCGGCTTCAACCGGGTGAGGTACTGCTGGTGCACGGCGCCGGCGGCGGCGTTGGCCTTGCCGCAGTCGAAATCGGCAAGATGCTCGGTGCCACCGTGATTGCGACCGCGTCAAGCGACGAGAAACTCGCGATCGCCAAAGCGAGGGGCGCCGATCATCTCGTGCGCTACGACCAGGAGCCGTTCCGCGATGCCGTCAAGCGCATCACCGACGGGCAGGGCGCCGACGTGGTGTTCGATCCCGTCGGCGGCGAGGTGTTCGAGAACTCGATGCGCTGCATCAACTGGGGCGCGCGGCTGTTGGTCATCGGCTTTACCGGCGGCATCGGGCTTGCCAAGACCAATCTGTTGATGATCAAGGGCGCGAGTGTGCTCGGCATCCGTGCCGGCGAAGCAGTGCGGCGAAATCCTGCGCTTGGCGAGATCAGGATCAAGGCGCTGACGGAATGGGCGGAGGCCGGAAAAATCCGCCCCAACGTCTCGCATCGGCTGCCGCTGGAGGAGTACGCGAAAGCGATGCGGCTGTTGATCGACCGCAAGGCGATCGGCAGGGTGGCGCTCACCATGGGATGACAACGGAGGTTTTCTCACCGCGCTTCGGCATATCGTAAGCACGTCCGTACGATCTGACCGCAGGCTGCATCCTGTGCGTTGCCGATATCGGTCGCACCGGCATACTGTACTTGCGCGACCTTGCCAGCGACGAAGCGGAGCTGAACGCGACAGTAGCCTGCTGGAGGCTGGCCGCCGATGTTCAGCCCGGGCGGGATTGTGACAGTGGGAGGCAGTACCCCGCCGGGAGGACTGGTCGCGTGCTCATACATCCAGATTTCGCCACGGCCATCCTTTGTCGTGCCCGTGGGCAGACCGGCACACATGCGGATCGCCGATTGGTCGAGACCAACGAGGCTTTCCCGGCCTCGCCGCGCCCATTCGGCTTCGCGATCGGCACAGCCGGCGAGGACGAGGGGTGCCAAAATGAGCATCCGCAGGCGAAGGCGCATCGATATCGGTCCGGTAGTTGGATTGGATGACAATATCGCGGCGCGATGTCGCAATTGCAGCGGGACGGGAGCGCGGCTCCATGCTCAATGAACATGGATCAAAAAGCGACGTGCGACGTTAGTTTGCCCGCCGCCGATCGACCGACTTAGCGTAGAGCGCCTCAGCTAAATTTCGCGAAAGCTGCCGGTTCGAACAAACGCAATCGTCTGCTCGATCGCAACGCGATTGCGCACCAGCCAGGGATGCGGCGCACCGATCACGATGTGACCTGTCATGCCGTCGAGCCTGGTATTCGCCACCGACACCCGTCCGTCATGCGGCTTCGGCAAGAATGCCGAGGCGATCGGATAGATCGAGCGGTTTCCGGCAATGATGCCGACGGGATAATCGACCGGCGGAAACAGCGCTTCGATGGCGGCGTCGCGCTGGGTGCGGAGTTGCTGTCCTGCCGGTCCGAAGAAGGCGCGGTAGGGTCCGAAATTCTTCAGGCGGTCGGCGATCTCGCTGCCGCTGTTCGGCGTGCCGATCATTACAACGCGGCCCAGACGTTGCGGCCGGTGACGGGCGATGTAGACGCGTGCCAGCAGTCCACCCATGGAATGGCAGACGAA
Source organism: Bradyrhizobium sp. AZCC 1578 (assembly GCF_036924675.1). Lineage (NCBI taxonomy): Bacteria > Pseudomonadati > Pseudomonadota > Alphaproteobacteria > Hyphomicrobiales > Nitrobacteraceae > Bradyrhizobium > Bradyrhizobium sp. AZCC 1578. The sequence continues at coordinate 1,157,650 of NZ_JAZHRZ010000001.1, read as the reverse complement.
ATGGACGGAACCGGCGACGCAATCGGCAAAGCGCTGGATGGAAGGATGGATGTCCTCCGCCAGCGCGTCCAGCGCCCTTCGGCGGCTCGCATAATTCAGGTTAAGCGCCGTCAGCCCGGCAGCCTCGATTGCCGTCTGCATTCTTCGAAACGATCGCGCCGTCCTGCTGATGCCATGCAGCAGGATGACGCCGTCTCGCGTCGCGTCGACCGAAGCCGGCCGGTCGCTCACTTATATTCGCGCTCCTGCCACCACGGGAAATAGTCGGGCATGTCGCTCGATACCTTGTTCTTGAATTGCGCTGGGCGCTTTTCCAAGAATGACACGACGCCTTCCTTGACGTCTTCCGAGCGGCCGCGGGCGTAGATGCCGCGGCTGTCGACCTTGTGGGCTTCCATCGGATCGTCGGCGCCCAGCATGCGCCACATCATCTGCCGGATCAGCGCCACCGAGACCGGCGCGGTCTTGGTGGCGAACTCCTTGGCGAGCGCGCGTGCGGTCGGCAGCAGATCGTCCGGCGGCACCACCTTGCTGACGAGACGGCCGGCGAGCGCTTCCTGTGCTGGGAACACGCGTCCCGAGTAGCACCATTCCAGCGCCTGCGAGATGCCGACGATGCGCGGCAGGAACCAGCTTGAGGCCGCCTCCGGCACGATGCCGCGTTGGGAGAACACAAAGCCGAAGCGCGCGGCCTCCGACGCGATGCGAATGTCCATCGCGAGCTGCATGGTGACGCCGATGCCGACCGCGGGCCCGTTCACCGCCGCGATCACCGGTTTTAAGCACTTGAAGATGCGCAGCGTCACCTGGCCGCCACCATCGCGCACCATGGGATCGCTGTAATCGACCGCGCCGCTCGCAATCCGCTTCACCGGGCCACGCCGCGCGTCGCGGTCGAACGTGTTGGCGCCGGAAGAAAGATCGGCACCGGCGCAGAAGCCCCGGCCTGCGCCGGTGACGATGATAGCGCGGACATTGTCGTCCTTGTCGGCGGCGTCGAAGGCGTCGACCAGCTCCTGCTGCATGGTGCCGTTGAAGGCGTTGAGCTTGTCGGGCCGGTTCAGCGTGATGGTGAGAATCTGATCGTCGACCTCGTACTTGATGGTCTCATACGCCATTGGGTGTTCCTTCCTGCAATGCTTGTTCTTGAATTCCATCTCGTCATTGCCGGGCTTGACCCGGCAATCCATCCTCTTGAAGAAGATGGATGCGCGGGTCAGGCCCGCGCATGACGATCGGCGCGCGGCGGCAAGTTACTTGCCCGGCGGCGACGGCCACGGCCGCTGCGCACCGCGCAGGCCCTCGAATGCCTTGGCCAGGCCGAGCACGCCGAGATCGTCGAAGCGGCGGCCGATGATCTGCACGCCGATCGGGAAGCCCTTGGCGTCATATCCGCCATTGATCGAGAGCGCCGGGTTTTCCGCCATATTCCACGGCACGGTAAAGCAGATGTGCTCGAACGGTCTGTCGGGGTCGTTGATCGGTGCTGCGAACTCGGCCGGGAAGTTCACCACCGGCGACACCGGGGAGATCACGTAGTCGAGTTCGTGGAATAGCTTAGCTGCCGCGGCGCGGATCGCCATGGTGGCGTTAAAACCCCTGACGACGTCGACGCCGGAAAGCTTTGCGCCGGCTTCTGCCCATTTGTGGATGTAAGGCAGCGTCTTGCCGCGATCCTCGGGCGAAAGCTTTGAGAGATCGTCCCACAACCGGGCCCGCCAGAAATTATCGAGCCCGTCGAGCATCTCGCGCGTCAGGATGCCGTTGACTTCGGTGACGATCGCGCCGGCGGATTCGAACGCCTTGGCGGCGTTGACGGCTACGTCACGCACCTCCTGCTCAAGCGGCTGGCCGGCGCCGGGATCGAGCATCAGGCCGATGCGCAGCTTGCGCGGCGACTTGTCGAGCGTCTTCCAGTGGATGCTGCTGTCAGCCGGCAGACTCATGCCGTCACGGCGATCCGGCTTCGACAACACGCACATCATCAGCGCGGCGTCATCGACAGTGCGGGTGATGGGACCTGCGACCCGGCCGACATAGGGTGGATCGATCGGAACGCGCCCGAGGCTCGGCTTCAGCGCGACGAGACCGCACCAACAGGCCGGCAGCCGCACCGAGCCGCCGATGTCGGTGCCCAGATGCAGCGGGCCGTAGCCGGCCGCGCCCGCCGCGCCTGCGCCGGAAGAAGAGCCGCCGGGGTTCTTGGCTAGGTCCCAGGGGTTGCGCGTGAGCGGGTGGAAGCTGGAGAGGCCCGATGACAGCATGCCGTAGTCCGGCATCGTCGTCTTGGAGAAGATGATCGCGCCGGCTTCGCGCAGCCGTGCGGCGGGCGGCGCGTCTTTCTCTGCTGGTGCCAGCTTCACGCTGGCCGCGCCCAGCGGTATCGGCTGGCCTTTGGTGGCGATATTGTCCTTGATCGTCACCGGCACGCCGTCGAGCGTGCTCACAGGCTCGCCCCTCTGCCAGCGGTCAGTCGACGCCTTCGCGACCGCGCGTGCGCCATCGGGATCGAACAGATAGAGCGCCTTGATGTGCGGCTCCCAGGCCGCGACGTGCTCGATCACTTCCTCCAGCACTTCCGAGGGCGAGAACTGCTTGGCGCGATAGCCGGCGATCAGGTCGGTGGCGGAGAGGTCATGCAGCGAGGTGACCTGTTCCTCGGGGGGTGGTTTATGCATGCTAACCTACCGGGAGCCGGGTTTCGATGATGCGGGCGAACATGCTGGCGCCGATCGGCAGGATCTTGTCGTCGAGGACGAAGCCGGAATTGTGCACGGGCACCGAGCCGTCGTGGCCGATCCAGAAATAGGCGCCGGGCACCACCTGCATCATGTCGGCGAAATCCTCGCTCCCCATCTTCGGCTGCGAGCGCGTGAGCACTTTGGACGGATCGACCACGGTCTTCGCCACCGCTTCGACCACCCTGGACTGTTCTTCCTCGTTGACGAGGACGCTGAACGTGTCGCGGATGTCGACCGTGATCTCGCACTCGAACGTGGCGGCAACGCCGGCGCAGATCTTGCGCATGCGATCGCGGATCAGCGTGCGCACGCCGTCGTCGAAGGCGCGCACCGTGCCGCCGAGCTTCGCCTCGCCGGGGATCACGTTGTTGGCGGAGCCGGCATGGATCTGCGTGACCGACAGCACCGCAGACTTCAAGGGATCGACGTTGCGGCTGACGATGGTCTGCAGGGCCTGGGCCAGCGTGGTCGCGATCACTACCGCATCCTTGGAGCGCTCCGGCATCGCGCCATGCGCGCCATAGCCCTGGATCGTGATGTCGAAGAAATCGGCGCCTGCCATCGCCGGTCCGGGCAGGATCGCGATCTCGCCGTGATTGAGGTCCGGCGCGTTGTGCAGGCCATAGACCTCGTCGCAGGGAAACTTTTCGAACAGCCCATCCTTGATCATGGCGCGCGCGCCGCCGAGGCCTTCCTCGGCGGGCTGGAAGATGAAATGCACGGTGCCGTCAAAATTCTTCGTCTCGGCCAGATAGCGCGCGGTGCCGAGCAGTATCGTGGTATGACCGTCATGACCGCAGCCGTGGAAACGCCCCGGAATGGTCGAGCGCCATTTCAGGTTGGTATTCTCTTCCATCGGCAGCGCATCCATATCAGCGCGCAGGCCGATGCGCTTGCCGCCATCGCCCTTGCCCTTGAGCACGCCGATCACGCCGGTGCCGCCGAGGCCGCGATGGACCTCGATGCCCCAACCCTTCAGCTTCTCGGCGACGATGCCGGAAGTGCGCACCTCTTCGAAGCCGATCTCGGGATGGGCATGCAGATCGCGGCGGATGGCGGTGAGTTCCTCGGCATAGCCGCCGATGCGTTCGATGATGGGCATGTCTTTATTATCCCGTGACTGAGGATTTTGAGCGTGAGGGAGCGAATGGGGCAAAGGCCGGGCCGTTCGGCTTGAGGCGGATGCCCGGACGCAGCCGCGTCCAGGGCAGCGCTGCGGTATCGGCCGGCATCGCGCCTGGGGCGGCGCAGATCAAAAGCTTTTCGGCGATCGGTTCGAAATCGGCGCGGAAATGCACCGAGCTCTTGTTGACGAGGATTTTCTGTTCGGTCGGCTCGATGCCGACATAGCGATACATCGCTTGATCGGCGAGCTGCGCCTTGTAGGAGCCCACGACGACCCTGACATCACCGATGCGCAGGCAGGCCGAAGGGCCCATGTCCATGTCGCGGCCGCCGTAATAGGGGCCTGGCGCCACGAATTTGCCGTCCGACAATTTTTCGATGACGAACGTTTCCTTGTATGGCGCATCGCCCGGGATGCCCGATTTGCCGCCGAGCGCCAGCGTCACGGTGGCGCCGACGCCCGCCGCATGCGCCGCCTTGGCCGACTCCGGATCGTAGATCACGCCGGTGGCGGCGCGGGATGCGTTGTTGCGCACCAGGGCGCGCAGCATGCCGGTGGTGTCGGAATCGCCGCCGGCGCCGGGATTGTCCTGGGTGTCGGCGATAATGATCGGCTTCTTCGCCGTTTTCGCAAGCTCGATGGCGAGGCGCACGCCATCATCGGGTGAATAGATGCGGCCGTCGAAATCGTCTTCGTGGCCCACGACGAGCGCGACGATCTTGTCGGCGGCGGCGTCCGCGTCGGCCTGCGTCCTGCCATAGGCGAACACGCTCGGCCCGCAATGGGGAAAATCCGCCGCCGGGAAGCCCGGCGCAAAGGATAGCGTCGGCACCGCGTCGCTTTGGAGCGCTGCGAGCTGCTCGTAAATGCTTCTGGTCGGCTGGTCGGTGGTGCATTGCCAGGAGATCGGGATCAGGAACGGCAGTTGCCGGAACGCTTTTGCAAGGCGCTGCCCGGTCTTCAGCAGCAGCGCGAGGTGTTTGGCACAGGCGCGGCCGGTGTCGGCCATGTCGATGTGGGGATAGGTGCGGTAGGCGATCAGCGCATCCGCATGCGCGATCATCTCGGGCGAGACGTTGGCATGGAGATCTAGGCTTGCCACCAGCGGCAGACGGGGACCTACCGCCTTGCGCACGCGCGCCAGGATTTCACCTTCGCCATCGTCGTAATGTTCGGTCACCATGGCGCCGTGCAGATCGAGATAGACGGCATCGATCGGCCCGGCATTGGCGATGCCGTCGACCATCTCCTTCATGACGCGTTCGAAGGCATCGGTCGTGACATGCGCCGACGGGCTGGCGGCTGCGGAGATGGTCGGGACCAGCTCCCAGCCATTGGCTTCGGCCACCTCGACGAAGCCGGCAAGGCCGACATTGATCTTGCGCATGACCTTGAGGACATCAGGCCCATGCGCCATCGCCGGCCAACCGCCGCCATGAACAAAATCAGCATAGGTCGCCTTGGTCGGCGCGAAAGTGTTGGTCTCGTGCAGGAAGCCGCCGACGGCGATACGGGTCATAGTGCCTCGCCAGTGTTTTTGGTTGGGGGACGTTAAGCGGGACGTCGTGGCAAGCGCAAGGAGTGAAGCAATTCCGTTTTGCATGCCGCCCCACCGTCATTGCGAGCAAGGCGAAGCAATCCATGCTGCCGCTTGCGGAGACATGGATTGCTTCCGCCTTCGCTCTTCGAGCTACGGCGGACAAGTCGTCGCTTGTTCCTCGCAATGACGGGGAGAGGCCTCCGTGCTACTCCGCCGCCACTTCGACAGGCCGGAAATTGGCAAAATCCCAGCCGCGGCCGGGGGCGGCATCGAGCAATGCCCTTGTATAGGCCTGCTGCGGGTGGGTCAGCACCTGCGCGGCCGGGCCCTGTTCCACGATCCGGCCATGCTGCATCACAGCGACGTCGTCGCAAATTTGCGCCGCGACGCGAAGATCGTGGGTGATGAACAACAACGCAATGCCCAGCCGCTTCTGGATTTCGTCGAGCAGTTCGAGCACCTGCGCCTGTACGGAGACGTCGAGCGCCGAGACCGCTTCGTCCGCAACCAGCACGTCGGGGTCGAGCGCGAGCGCGCGCGCAATCGCGATGCGCTGACGCTGTCCGCCGGAGAATTGATGCGGATAGCGCGACACTGCATCGGCCGGCAGATCGACCAGTTCGAGCAGATCGCGCGCCTTTGCCAGCGCTTCTGCACGCGGCATGCCGTAGTTGATCGGGCCCTCGGCAATGGTTTCGCCGACGGTCACGCGCGGATTGAGCGAGCGGTAGGGGTCCTGGAAGATGATCTGGATCTTCTTGCGGTGCGGCTGCAAGAGCCGGCGCGACAGCTCGGAGATTTCGCGGCCCGCGAGCCGCACGCCGCCGGAAGTCGGATCGATCAGGCGGACGATGCAGCGCGCCACCGTCGACTTCCCGGAGCCGCTTTCGCCGACGATGCCGAGCGTGCGGCCCTTGCGCAAAGTGAGGGTGACGTCCTTGGCGGCGGCGACTTCGCGCGCCTTTCCGAGGAAGGAACGCTCGCGATAGACCTTGCCCAGCTCATTGGCTTCCAGCACCACCGGTTCGTCGGTCTCCACGCGGGGCGCCCGCGGCACCAGGCTCGGCACCGAGGAGAGCAGGTTGCGGGTGTACTCCATGGTCGGCGTGCGCAAAATGCTGTCGAGCGTGCCAGTCTCGACGAGCCGGCCGTAACGCATCACCGCGACGCGATCAGCGATCTCGGCGACCACGCCCATGTCATGGGTGATGAACAGCACGGCGGTGCCGTGATCGCGCTGCAGGTCGCGGATGAGGGTGAGGATCTGCTTCTGCGTGGTGACATCGAGCGCCGTCGTCGGCTCATCCGCGATCAGAAGTTTCGGTTCCAGTACCAGCGCCATCGCGATCATGATGCGCTGGCGCTGTCCGCCCGACAGCCGGTGCGGGTAGGAGGCAAAGATGCGCTCCACGTCGGGCAACCGGACATGCTCCATCATTGCCAAAATCTTCTGGCGGCGGGCGCGGGCGTCGAGATCGGTGTGGGCGCGCAAGACTTCGTCGATCTGGCGGCCGACCGGCACCACCGGATTGAGCGCCGTCATCGGCTCCTGAAAGATCATCGCCATCCTCGTGGCGCGCAACTGTCGCAGGCGCTTGTCGGTGGCGGTGAGCAGTTCCTCGCCGACCAGCTTGACGCTGCCGCCGGAGGGCACCAGCGCGCCTTTCTGCAACAGCCCCATCACGGTCAGCGACGTCACCGATTTGCCGGAGCCGCTTTCGCCGACAACGCAGAGGGTTTCGCCTTCGTGCACCTGCAGCGAGACGCCGTCAATGATGCGCTGGCCGGAAGGATTTTTGCCGAGGCCGACGACAAGGTTGTCGATATCGAGGATGATGTTGGTCATGCAGGTCTTTCAGCCGTCATTGCGAGGAGCCAACGGGCCGCGCGAATGCGCGCCCGATGACAGGCTCCGCGACGAAGCAATCCATTCCTTCTTTGCGCGGCGAGATGGATTGCTTCGCTTCGCTCGCAATGACGGGGTGAGGTCTTCGTCACTTCCCCGCCTCCCGTTGTTTCATGCGCGGATCGAGCGCGTCGCGGGCGGCGTCGCCGATCAGGTTGACGCTGAGGATCGCGATCGACAGCAATAGCCCCGGCCAGAAGATCAGCGACGGCTTGACCTGGAAGTAGGCGCGGCCCTCGGCCATGATGTTGCCCCAGGTCGGCGTTTCCGGGCTGATGCCGGCGCCGAGGAACGACAGGATCGCCTCGGTGAGAATGGCGGAGGCGCAGACGTAGGTGCCTTGCACGATCAGCGGTGCAATGGTGTTCGGCATCAAATGCCGCCACATGATCTTGGGCAGGCTGGTGCCGACCGAGATCGCGGCCTCCACATAAGGCTCTTCGCGCGCCGACAGCACGACCGAGCGCACCAGCCGCGCCACGCGCGGAATTTCGGGAATCGTGATCGCGACCAGCACGGTCATCAGGCTGGCGCCCGACAGCGACACCACGGCAATCGCGAGCAGGATGGAAGGGATCGCCATCAAGCCGTCCATCACCCGCATCATCACGGCGTCGACCCATTTGAAGAAGCCGGAGACGAGGCCGATCACGAGGCCGATGCCGATCGAGAAGACCGCAGCACCCAGGCCGATCAGGAGCGAAATCCGCCCGCCATAGATGATGCGCGAGAGCACGTCGCGGCCGTACGCGTCGGTGCCGAGCAGGAACTGCGCGCTTGATGGTTTCAGCCGCTGTGCCGGCGCCAGCAATTGCGGATCGTGGGGCGCGAGCAGGGGGGCTGCGATCGCCATCGCGATGACGAGTGCGAGGCAGACGGTCGCGGTCGCGATGATCGGCGTCGCCGTGAGGAATCCAAGTCGCGGCCGGAACGGCGTGGTGACAGGGATTGACGGTCCGGGAAGGGTTTCGATCGCCATCAGTAGCCAGCCTCAATAACGAATTCTGGGATCAAGCAGGGTGTAGGCGACGTCGATCAGGAGATTGACGGTGACATAGATCAGCGACGTCAGCAGGATCATCGCCTGGATGACGGGATAATCGCGCGCCAGCACCGCATCGACCGTGAGGCGGCCGATGCCGGGCAGGTTGAACACGCTCTCGGTGACCACGACGCCGGAAATCAGCAGCGCGAATCCCGTACCTATCACGGTGATGACGGGCACGGCGGCGTTGCGCAGGGCATGGCGCAGCAGCACGCCGGTCTCGCTGATGCCTTTGGCGCGCGCGGTACGGACGTAATCCTCGCCGAGCACATCGAGCATTGCGGCCCGCGTCATGCGCGCGATCAGCGCGACATAGATAAAGGATAGCGTGCAGGTCGGCAGGATGATGCGCTCGAAGAACGGACCGAAGCCGGCCGTGATGCTGCGGAAACCCTGCACCGGCACCCAGCGCAGGTCGATCGCAAAGATCTGGATCAGGACGTAGCCGATCACGAATACCGGCACGGAGAAGCCGACCACCGACAATCCCATTACGAAGCGATCGATCCAGGTGCCGTGCTTCCACGCCGCAATCACGCCGAGCGGCACCGCAACGACAATAGCCAGAATGATCGTGGAAAGGGCAATCGAGATCGACGGCTCGACGCGCTGACTGATCATCTTCAAGACGGGCACGTTCGAGATCAAGGAGACGCCGAGGTCGCCTTGCAGCAGCTTGCCGATCCAGGTGAAGAATTGGGTGTAGAGCGGCTCGTTGAGGCCGAGCGACGTGCGGATGCGCTCGAGTTGTTCGGGCGTTGCATTGTCGCCGGCGAGAATCGCGGCGGGATCGCCGGGCGTCAGCCGCAGCAGAAGAAACACAAACAGCGCCACCACGCCCATGACGGGAATGGCGGCGAGAATGCGACGAAGCAGATATCCGAGCATCTTGATCCGTTAGTTGTAGGTGAACTGGGCAGCGTCGCCCTTAGACTTGGTTTCCGCGCCACCAGCGTAGCATTTCAGCAAGTCCCGTGCCATTGCGCCTGCGTTTTTTGCGATGCAGCTAATCGGTTCGGAAAGCCGCAGCCGTGGTCGTCATTGCGAGCGAAGCGAAGCAATCCATCGGGCCGCGAGGAAGTATGGATTGCTTCGTCGCTTCGCTCCTCGCAATGACGGCGGAGAGACCGCCGCCATCACTCCAGCGTCGCCAGCAATCCCGCCATCAGGCGGCCGCGTTCGGCGAGGCTGTCGACCTCGATATGCTCGTTCAGCGTATGCGCATCGGCGCCGCGGACGCCTAGCCCGTCCAGCGTCGGGATGCCCATGGCGCCGGTAAAGTTGCCGTCGGATCCGCCACCGGCGCTGCCATGGGGCAGTTCGAGGCCCAGCTGCGCGGCAATCCCGCGCGCCTTTTCGTATAACGCCATGGTGCCGGCATCTGGTTCCCACACCGGGCGGGTGACGCCGCGGGTTACCGTGAACGTGACGTCGTTGCTGGTGCCTGACAGCGCCAGCATGCGCTCGACGCCGCGGTCGAGATCGGCCTGGCGCTTGGCCATGCTCAGCGCTTCGCCGGTGCAGGTGGTGGCGACGCAATTGACCCACTGGCCGCCATGCACGATGCCGACCGAGAACGTACAATCTTCGGTCGTCATGCCGTCGATCGCGATAATCTGGCGTGCCATTTCGCGGATCGCGGAACGGCCGGAAGAAAGCGTGGCGCCGGCATGGCTCGGCTTGCCGACGGCCTCCAGATAGAAGCGCGCAATCGCATAGCGTCCGGTGACGACGCCATTGTTGGGCCGTCCGGGCTCCGGCACCAGCACGTATTTGTTGCGCGCGGCTTCTGCCTCGATGATGTCGCGGGTCGAGGGCGTACCGACTTCCTCGTCGGGGGTGAACAGCACCGTAATCGGCAGCGGCGTCGTGAACGCGGCGCGGGCCAGTTGCCGGATCGCTTCCAGCGAGAGGTAATTGCCGCCCTTCATGTCGAAGATGCCGGGACCGAAGCATTTGTTGCCTTCGCGCCGCCATCGCAGCTTTTCGATGGTGCCGACGGGATGGACGGTATCCAAGTGGCCGGCGATCAGGATGCCGGGCTCGCCTTGCCTCGGATGCGGAAAGCGGGCGCGGACACAGCCGGCAAATCCCTGGCGGCCGGCGATGCGCTCGATGGTCGCACCCATAATGGCCATGTCGCGCGCGGCGAGGTCGAGCATGCGTTCCACCGCAGCCTTGTCCCAGGTCGGGCTTTCGCACTCCACCCAGCCGCGCAACCCCTGCAGCATGGCCTCGGAATCAAAGGGAAGATTGGCTGGGTTCATGGGCTTCTCTTGGTTTTCTTAATTTTGGGTTTCGACCGATAGGGTACCGGCCCGCCGCGTACGAGAATGATCTCGCGCGGATTTGTAAAGCGAAACATGAACGCGCGTCCTGCGGTATCCGCAGCGCGGTAGCCGCCTCAAAGCGGATTGACGTGCCACGCGCTTGATGCAAGTCTTCAAATAGTCAGGATTTACAGCGTGTTAGTTCGCCCAAATAACGAACCGCATGCATAATGAATCAGCGGACATTGAACAGTTTCACGTCAGGAGAGATCGAATGTTCCACATCATGCGTTGGAAACGTCCCACGATAGCGACTGCTTTGTCGGTGCTTGCGCTGTCGGCGGCGCTGACGTCGCTAGGCCCGACCTCGCAGGCCGCTGCCGCCAGCAAGAAGACCATCACCGCCGTGATGCATTCGGACCTGCGCGTCATCGATCCCGGCTTCACCACCGCCTACATCACGCGCGATCATGGCTACATGGTCTACGACACGCTGCTGGCGACCGATTCCAATTTCAAGGTCCAGCCGCAGATGGCGGACTGGAAAGTCTCAGACGACAAGCTGACTTACACCTTCACCTTGCGCGACGGCCTGAAGTGGCATGACGGCACGCCGGTGACGGCGGAGGATTGCGTCGCCTCGCTGAAGCGCTGGGGCAAGAACGACAATATGGGCCAGAAGCTGATGGACTTTACCGCCAGCATCGAGCCGATCGACGCCAAGAGCTTTGCGCTGAAACTAAAGGAGCCCTACGGCCTGGTGCTGGAATCGATCGGCAAGCCGTCGTCCTACACGCCGTTCATGATGCCGAAGCGGCTCGCGGAAACGCCCGCTGGCCAGCAGATCAAGGAGCAGGTGGGATCCGGTCCCTTCAAGTTCGTGCAAGCTGAATTCCAGCCGGGCGTGAAGGCGGTCTATGAAAAGAACGCCGACTATGTGCCGCGCAAGGAGCCGCCGAGCTGGACCGCAGGCGGTAAGGTGGTGAAGGTCGATCGCGTCGAATGGATCACGATGCCGGATGCGCAGACCGCGGTGAACGCGCTGCAGTCGGGCGATATCGACTTCATGGAAAATCTGCCGTTCGACTTGCTGCCGGTGCTGGAGGCGAACAAGGAACTCAAGGTCGACGTCCTCAACAAGTTCGGTTTCCAGACGCTGGGGCGGATGAACTTCCTCTATCCGCCATTTGATAACGTTAAGGTTCGCCGAGCCGCCTTCCTGGCGATGAAGCAGAAGGACGTGCTCGATGCCCTGGTCGGCAATCCCAAGTACCAAAAGATCTGTGGCGCGCTCTTTGTGTGCAACACGCCGCTGGAGACTGATGTCGGCGCCGAGACCTTGGTGAAGGGCAACGGCATGGCGGAGGCGAAGAAGCTGCTCGCCGAGTCCGGTTATGATGGCACGCCTGTCGTGATCATGGCTCCCGGCGATGTCGTGACGCTGAAGGCGCAGCCGATCGTCGCGGCGCAGTTGCTACGTGAAGCCGGATTCAAGGTCGATGTGCAGGCCACCGACTGGCAGACCGTGGTGACCCGCCGCGCCAGCCAGAAGCCGCCGAAGGAAGGTGGCTGGAACATGTTCTTCACCAACTGGGTCGCCGCCGATGTCTCCAATCCCGTGGTCAATGCTTCGGTCGGCGGCCGCGGCAAGAATGGCGGCTGGTTCGGTTGGGCCGAAGACGCCAAGATCGAAGAGCTCCGCGACAAGTTTGCGCGCTCCGCCTCTCCGGACGAGCAGAAGAAGATCGCTGCGGAAATCCAGAAGCAGGCCTATGAGCAGGTGATCTACATCCCGCTCGGCCAGTATCTGATCGCGAGCGGCTGGCGCAAATCGCTCAACGGTGTGCTCGACGGCCCGGCGACGCCGGTCTTCTGGAATATTGACAAGAGCGAGTAGGCGGTTCGCTTTAAGTCGAACATCAAGCAATCGCGACGGAGGACTGTTCCTCCGTCGCGTTTTTGTTTTCATCGTCAGCAGTGGGTATCGCGTACCAGTTCCGGGCCGTCATTCTCAAGCGGCGGAGAGACTTGCGGCGGTGGCGGCGACGGAGAGCGCTGATCCCGCGCTTGCTTGCGCTCGGCTGCAGCCTTTTCCCGATCTTTTTCACTGGTCATATTGTCGTACTCCATTTTGTGCACGACAACATTTTTGCGGGCGTTGCGTTCCTCACGCAGGATGCGCGGCCAGATGTTCCAGCAGCAATTCGCCCACCCGTTCCGGCGCCTGATCCGCCGCAAAATGCCCGACGCCGGACAGCACCTCGAAACGATAGGGCGCAGCGATGAAATCCACCGTGCCTTCGGCGGCGGCGCGACCGACGGTGTCGTCAGCGTCGCCCCAGATATAGAGTGTCGGCACGCGGATCGGACCGAGCGGGCCGCGGATCGCGCCGCGTGCGCGATACCAGGCGAGCGCCGCTTCCATCGCGTCCTTGTTGCCAAGCACGGCAAGATGCCTCTCGATCCCATCAGGGGGAACGCCATTGGCGGCGAGACGCTCGCGCAGCCATTTCGCATCGTTCGCGAGCACGATATCGGCGGCATCCGGCTCCAAAAACGCCTTGTGATGCTTTGAGCGCTGCGCCTGCTCGCCGTCGGTTGCCAGCGCGCGGTTGAACGCGTTCGGGTGCGGCCGCGAGAGAATGGTGAGCGACGCCAGCCGCTCGGGATGGCGCTCGGCGATGCCCCAGGCGATGCTGCCGCCCCAGTCATGGCCGACCAGATGAAACCGCGCGTTGCCATAGCCGGCAGCCGCCACAATCGCCATGGCGTCGTCCATCAGGCGGTCGATCAGGTAGTGCGAAAATTCCCGCGGATCGGGCCGTGCGCCCGGCGAGTAGCCGCGCTGGCTCGGCGCCACCGCGCGATAGCCCATGTCGCCGAGGGCCGTCACCTGCGCACGCCAGCAATGCATCGATTCCGCAAAGCCGTGCAGCAGCAGCACCAGCGGCGCGCCGGGCGTGCCGGCGCTGATGGTGTCGAAGATGAGATGCGGGGCGATGGTGATTTGCTCTGACGCCGGCATGCGGCGAACCTAACGAGCCAATTCCGGCCGGCCGATGACGGAATTGTGCAACGGCTGAAAAGTGCTGTATTGGGAGGCGCGACCGGATGCCCAAGGGGACAATCGTTGCACTATTTGAGATCGATCATTTTCGATACGGCGGTGGTAATCCTGACGCTTGCCGTGTCGCTGACGGTGCCGCTGATGTGGCTGTTCAATGCCAGCGGCGCGACGGTGCGTGCGGTTTCGCAGGTCTGGGTCAACGGCATCATGTTTCTGATGAAGCATGTCGTAGGCCTCGATTACACGGTGCAGGGGCGCGAGAACGTGCCCGATGGTCCCTGCATCATCGCCTGCAATCATCAGTCGTTGTGGGAAACCGCGGCGCTCTGCGCGCTTTTCCCGGACGCCAGCATCGTCGCCAAGAAAGAGCTACGCAAGGTGCCGTTCGTCGGCTGGTTCCTGGAGCGCTATCCGATGATTTTGGTCGATCGCTCGGCGGGCCGCCATGCGCTGCGCCAGATGGTCGATGAAGCCAGGCGCGCGACCGGCGAGGGCCGTCAGGTGTTGCTGTTTCCGCAAGGCACCCGCCAGGCGATCGATGAACCGATGAGATTCCAGTCCGCTGGCATCTCGGCGCTCTACACCAACCTCGAAGTATCAGTCGTTCCCGCGGCGTGCAATTCCGGACTGTTCTGGGGCAAGAAGACGCTGATCATGCACTCCGGCACCGTCACGCTGTCCTTCCTGCCGCCGATCGCGCCGGGCCTGCCGCGCAAGGAATTTCAGGAAAAGATGGAGCGGATGATTGCGGAGGAGGCGAGCCGGCTGCTTACGCTGAGCGAGGCGAAGGTGCGCTAGGCGGAGCGACGCGCGGCAACCCAGCCCGCGAGTGGCGCCAGAAACGCCAGGCACCAGACAAACTGCGCAACCCGCGGCGCGGCGAACGCCGCAACGATCCCAAGCGCGAAAACGAAAACCGGAAACAGCGCCGTCGCCAGCAATTGCGGATCGTGGCGGCCCCGCAGCGCCAGAACCCACAATACCGCGTTCAGTGCCGCGATCACCAGCAGGTGAAAGCCGTAGATCACCGCGACGACGCCATCGAGCCGGTAGACGCCGTAGAGGCCGTTGGTCACCGGCAGGATGATGATCGACAGCAGAAAGAACAGATTGAGGAACACCACGCCGCGCCCGGCTTCCGGTGCCACCGCCAGCCGCCGGTGATGGCTGAACCAGAACAGGCCGGCGACCACAAAACTGATCGTCAGCGCAATGACGGGCTGGGCATAAACACGAAGCACGTCGTGCCAGTCGGGCGCTTGCGTGAAACTGGAGGCCTTCGGCAAATCATAGGCGAGCAGCGTCATCGCAACGCCGAAGATGGTGTTGCTCAGCATCTCCAGCCGGCGCATTTCGAACAGATGGATTTGCGGCAATGTGATCCCCCAGTCTCCCCTGATCGGTCCACGCTTTCGCTTCGCTCGCCAGGGTGGCTTGCCAAGCCGTAGCTCGCGGACACAAAGCCCGCCTTCGCCTGTCGGCTTCGGCGTGGCAGCCCTCACTCGCTTCGCGAGCGAAGGCTGGTGCGGGCGGCCGGACTCGAACCGGCACAGTCCTTTCGAACCGAGGGATTTTCTTACCAGCTACGGCTTTCGCCGCCTCGCCAGCGTGGGCATCCGCGCTGGCTCGTTTGTGGTCTGGACTATACCTTCACCATTGGCGCGTTCGTGCCTTTAGGTGCTGCCCGTCTAGTCTCTACACCTTCGCACTAACCGTTAGGTTCGGGCGCTTGGCTCGGGATTGCCATATGAAAGGTTTCCCCGAATTTGAGCAGTTCTACAGCTTGGGTTTCCCCAAGAGCACTCAAGCGTTTAAGTCCCTTGCGTCTACCATTTCGCCACGCCCGCTTTCACCAGAAGATCAGATACTTAGCGTGTTTTCCGGAGAAGTGGAATTGGGATAAATCTCCGGCCCAAACGCTCCCCACCTTTAAGTGAGCGCGGCGCAGAAGCAAAGCCTCAATGCGGACACTTGGGGTGTTTACCTGCGGCGAGCTTTAGGCAATCTCAAGATAATCCACGTAACGAAGGTCCGATGCCCAACTTGCTGTCCCATCGCCGGTTACTCTCGCGCAGCCTCGCGGCGTTGGCGCTGGTTGCGCTCGGTGCGGGCCTGTCCGGATGTGCCGGCATGAGCGACACCATTTCGCCGGCCTTTGCCGATCCCGCCAAATACGATCTCTACGATTGCAAGCAGCTCGAGACCGAGCGCAAGAGCCTCGCGACGCGCACCGCGGAGTTGCAGGGGCTGATGACCAAGGCCGAAACTGGCGTCGCCGGTCCCGTGGTGGCGGAGCTAGCCTATCGCAACGACTACATCGCGTTGCGCGGACAGTCGAAGCTGGCCGATGAAGCCTGGCAGAAGAACAGGTGTCAGGAACCGAAACCGGAAGCCAGGCCGGCGCCGGTCCCGCCATCGATCGCGCCAGCTCCCGTTGCCAAGGGTCGTACGAAGGCAAGCCGGCCGGCAAATTAGAACGTTGTCGGGTGCGGCCTCGAACTTCGCTCTACAGACGCCAATTATAAATCCAATCCTGCCGCGCCAGCATCCGCTCCGGGCCCATGGCTTTGATCGCGAGGTCGCGCGCCAGCGCCAGCGGTCCGGTGAGATGATAGATGCGTCCCTGTTGTCGGGCCGCACGCTGCACCCGCAGCACGCGGGCGCGCCGCTGCCGGCCATAGCGCTTCAGTGCCGCCGGGATGCCCGCGATAGAATCGCCCGGGTTTTCGCTCAAGCATTTGCCGAGCACGGCGGCGTCCTCGATCGCCATCCCTGCACCTTGGGCGGCAAACGGCAGCATCGCATGCGCGGCGTCGCCGAGCAGCGCGATTGCGCCGTCGGTCCATTCGCCGACATCGGGTAGGGTGAACAGCGCCCAGCGCCGCCACTCGTCGACGGCCCCAATCAGCATCCGCGCAGTCGCGGGCCAGCGCTGCGAGGCGAATGCGTTTTTCAGTTCATTGGCATCGCCGGGCGCGCTCCAGCCCGGCCTGTTCCAGGTTCCCGGCACGATAGCGACCACGTTGATCTGCCGCGCGGCCGAGATCGGGTAGGCGACCAGATGTGCGTCAGGCCCCATCCAGAGCTGCACCCGGGCAGCGGTATATTCGCGCGGGAGCGTGGTCGCATCGAGGGTCCCGCGCCAGGCGATCAGGCCGGAAAATTGCGGTTGCACGTCCGGGAACAAATGGTTCCGCACCGCGGACCAGATGCCGTCGGCGCCGACCAGCGCCACCGCCAACTCCTGTTGGCGTGCATTGCCGCGGCGCTGCACGACAGTCAGCCCCTTGGCGTGCGAGGTCACGTCTTCGAACTGGCAACCAAGCCGCAGGTCGATGTCCGGATGGTCGTTGACCGCCGCCTGCAGGGCGCCTTGCAGGTCGGCGCGGTGCATCACCCAATAGGGCGCGCCGGCGCGAAGGCCGGCGGCCTCGCCGAGCGGCAGGCGGGCGATCTCGCCGCCCGCACGCGCGCTCACGATACTAATGGCTTCAGGTGTCACGGCGCGTGGCGCAAGCCGTGACCGCAGGCCGAGGTCGACCAAGATCCGGCTGGCGTTGGGCGAAAGCTGCAGGCCGGCGCCGGCTTCCTCCAGCCGCTCGGCCTTTTCCAGAATGATGACGCGAAAGCCTTTGGCTGCGAGCGAAAGCGCTGCCGTCAGTCCCCCGATCCCGGCACCAGCAACGATGATGGTGCGCGCGGCGGCCACCGAAAGGTCAGGCGACCTTGTCCCTCAGGACGCATTCGGGCGGGCGGGCTTCGCCTGCGGCGAGGTCGGGGGCAAAGCGGTACAGCGTCGAGCAATAGGGGCAGATGATCTCGTTGTCGTTGCCAAGGTCGAGAAACACGTGGGGATGATCGAACGGCGGCCTGGCGCCCACGCACATGAATTCCTGCGAGCCGATCTCGATTACCGAGACTCCGGCGTCGTTATGGAAATGCGGGACGACATGGTCGGACATCAGCTTCACCTTGGATTTCAACGATGAGCGCACGCAATCAACGCGACGCGGCAGCTTCGAAATGCCGCGCACCATAGTGGGGGGTGCCGATGATTCCTAGAGCCGATTCGGGATGTCCCCGCCGCACATTTGCTCATGCAAATTCGACACAATTCTGTCGTCGGAGAAAAGCCCTTCTTTCGTCGGGGCAGTTGTGTCTTAAAAACGGCATACCATCTTGAGAAAGACGAAAACATTGGACTTTTTTGGATGAGGCGATTGCGGTTCGGTTCGGCTCTGGCAGGGGCGCTAGGATGCTTGGCGCTCAGCGCGGCGGTGTTCGCGGCGTTGTGGCCGCACGCCCGCGAGGCCGGCGCCATTCTGGCCGCGCAGGACGATCCCGCGACACTGTCCGACATCCAGATCAACTCCGCGTTGCGGGCCAACCAGGCGCTGGTCGCCAGCCATATCGAGGCAGCGCTCGCGGAGGGCGATTCCGATCTCGCCAACAGCTTCGTCGAACTCGCCCGCGACAAAGGCATTGCCGTCAGCGACGAACTATCGAAGCGCGTCAGCGATGCCGTTGCCGACGCAGGTTCGGCGTCGCATTTTGCCAAGCGCTTTGCCACGGGTTTCGTGGTCGGCAATGCCGACGATGTCGCAAGCCTGTCGGGTACGGTTGCCGGCGATCTCTTCGTCTACGGCGATATCAGGGACGTTGTTCGCGAAGGCAAGCACCTCGCGACGGGCGAGGACGTGGACCGGCTGGTGCTGGGCCTGGCGACGGTCGGGCTCGCGGTGACCGCCGCGACCTACGCCTCGGTCGGCGGTGTTGCTCCGCTGCGTGCCGGTCTTTCCATGGTCAAGAGTGCCCGCAAGGTCGGACGTCTCGGCGAGGGGCTGACGCAATGGGCAGGCCGCTCGGCGCGCGAGGTCGTCGATGCACCGGTCCTGCAGCAGGCGGTCGCGAAAGGCTCGGTGCTGCGGCCCGGCCAGACCATCAGCGCAATCAAGGCAGCGTTCCGCGCCGAGAAAGCCGGTGCGCTGGTGCGGCTGGCGAAAGACGTCGGACGCGTCGGCGAAAAGGCCGGCACGCGTGGCGCGCTCGACGCACTGCGCATCGCACAAGGCCCGAAGGACATCGCCCGCGCCGCGCGGCTTGCCGAATCCAAGGGCGGCCAGACCCGCGCGATCCTGAAGGTGCTCGGCCGCGGCGCGCTCCTGCTGGCAACCGGCGCTTTCAATCTGACGATGTGGGTGTTCGGTGCGCTATTGGCGCTGTTCGGATTTCTGTCGTCGATCAAGGCGACCACCGAGCGGGCGACCGAAGCGTGGCTTCGCCGCAAGAAAGCGCGGCGCTTGAGAAAGGAGGCGGCGGCAGCATGCTTGCCGGCCGCCCCGGTGCTGGCGGGCGCTGCCGCACACGGTTAGACTTGCAGTCCTTGCAAGGCCGTCCATTTCCGATCCCCCGAAAAATGGAACTGATGATGCCGAGTTTTCACAACGGCGCTGTCGAAATTGCCTATCTCGACGAAGGCGAGGGCGATCCGATCGTCCTCGTGCATGGCTTTGCCTCCAGCAAGAACGTGAACTGGGTTTATCCGACCTGGGTTTCCGATTTGAGGAAAGACGGCCGCCGCGTGATCGCGCTCGACAATCGCGGCCATGGCGATTCCGAAAAGCTCTACGATTCCGCTGCTTACGATATTGCGATCATGGCAAGCGACGTCATTGCGCTGCTGGATCATCTGGGAATCGAGCGCGCCGACATCATGGGCTATTCGCTGGGATCGCGCATGACGGCGATCCTGGCGCGCGAGCAGCCGCAGCGGCTGCGCTCGGCGATTCTCGGCGGCATCGGGATCGGACTGATCGAGGGCGGCGGTCCCGGCGAGAACGTGGCGATCGCGCTGGAAGCGCCGTCGCTGGAGGACGTCACCGATCCGGTCGGCCGCACCTTTCGCGCCTTCGCCGATCAGACCCGATCCGACCACCGCGCTCTTGCCGCCTGCCTGCGCGGCTCGCGGCGGCTGATGACATCGGATGAAGCCGCCGAGATCCGCGTGCCGGTCCTGATTGCGGTCGGCACCAGGGATGAAATCGCCGGCTCAGCCGCGGCACTCGGAAGGATCATTCCGGGCGCCGAGGTGCTCGACATTCCGAACCGCGATCATATGCGCGCGGTCGGCGACAAGGTCTACAAAGTCGGTGTCATCGATTTCCTGTCGCGACGGCAATGAGCGGTCGCGCGCTTCTTCACCGGCGAATTGCCTGATAGCCGCGATCAGCACCACCGTGGTCGCAAGCCACGCCAGCCGCGCGCCGTAGCGATCGTGCGGACCGGATATCACGGCGCAGACGAAAGCATTGCCGAGCAGCGCGAACGAGACCGTGCCGGCGAGCAAGGTGAGATCGTCGAACGGTCGGCGCAGCACGCCGCGGCCGAACAGGATGACGGCCAGCAGCATCGACGCCAGCGCAACGGGAATGTGAATCCGGTTGATCGCGGTGAAGTCGAAGTGCCAGAGCTGCTGTTGCGCCGCACGCATCGGCTTCACCTGTGCGGGAAGAAAGTGCTCGATGATGCCGTAGGTATGGCCGAGCCAGCCGTCGGTGCCTTCGCCGGTCCCGACGTAGACGAATTGCTGCGCAGTGGCGATGGCCGCCGCCTTGGCCTGCCAGGCCGGATACTCGGCCAGCGAATGCAACACGATAAAGCCCATCTCGTCGTTCAGTCCCTGAAAGCGGCCAAGCGTGTTGAACATGCTGTTGCTCCACAGAAACTGGTCGGCAGTGGCCGGCAGATTGTCTCGATAGGGGCAGAGCTTGAAATTCTGCTTCGGGCAATGATCGCGCAAATACTGCGCGACGATGCCGTCCTGCAGCATCCGTGCGAATGCCACGCCGTAACCGCCCGGCGTCCACGCCAACTTCCCGGATAAGGCGAAATTGGTCGACAGCAACAGCGCAGCTCCCGCGACGATGGTCAGGCTGCCCTGCGTCAGTCCGGAAATGGAAATCCGCCCGCGCAGAAAGGGACGCGCGATCCAGCCTATGCAGCACAGTCCGAGCAGCACCGCGAGCGTCGCGCTGTGGGTCGCCGCGGCGAAAGCGGTGAGGCCGAACAGCAGGCATTTTTCCGGGATCGAAGTCCGCTCGCCAAGCACGACCAGGATGAACAGCGAAAGCACCGACAACCCGGCGAAAATGTCGGTCAGGAGCGTGCTGGCAAGAAAAGGCAACGAGGTGGTCAGGGCCAGCACGAAGCTCATGGCCAGGAGCCGCAACGGCTCGGAGATACCGAGCACGCGCAGCGTTAGCTGCAGGATCCACAGCGTCGCCAGCGCGTTGATCCCGAGGTTGATCCAGAAGCTCGAATCCTCGCCGAAATGAAGATAGAGGCCGAACGTGGTGGAGCGGCTGGGGACCAGATAGCCCTCGTACCACCGGGCCAGATAGCCGCCGGTGTCCCACTGGAGCAGGGGATAGCCATTCCACAGGGCGGGGGCCAGCAACATCAATGGGATGGCGATGGCGGCGATCCAGGCCGAGCGCGAATTCGCAGCGGTACGCGCCCGCAATATCTGCGTGCTTATGTGGCTTCCCCCCATCCGGGCAGCATCCGCCGAATGGCAGGTCCGCCGAAATTCACCAATAGTCGCAGGCCCGCCGGCTTGATTTCCTGATTTCGCTGACCACCTTGAACTGACCCCACGGCATTCGGAGGCGGTTTACGCTAGCCTGCGCCTGCCCGGGACAGAAGTCCGCCCGCCGTGCTATAGTAGCAACGTAATCAGGGAATTTGCGAGAGCAATCATGGCAGTGCATCAGGTCAATCCGCAAGCGTCGAAGCTCGCCGCACTCGATCCGATCTGGGACCGCATCCGGGGCGAGGCGGAGGACATCGTCCGCCGCGAGCGCGGAGCTTGCTTCCTTCCTCTACTCGACCGTGCTGCATCACGAGCGCCTGGAGGAATCGGTGGTGCATCGTCTCGCGGAGCGGCTCGATCACTCGGCGCTATCGGGCGACTTGATCCGGCAGACCTATGACGAGGCGCTGCGTGACGAGCCCGATCTCGGCAATGCGTTCCGCGCCGATCTGGTCGCGGTCTACGACCGCGATCCCGCAACCTCGCGCTTCATTGATCCGTTGCTCTACTTCAAGGGTTTTCACGCGCTGCAAACCCATCGCCTGGCGCACTGGCTCTATCAAAAGGGCCGCAAGGATTTTGCCTATTATCTGCAGAGCCGCTCGTCGGCGGTGTTTCAGACCGATATCAACCCCGCCGCCAAAATCGGCCGCGGCATTTTCCTCGATCACGCGACCGGCTTCGTCTGCGGCGAGACCGCAGTGATCGATGACGACGTTTCGATCCTGCACGGCGTCACGCTGGGAGGCACCGGCAAGGAGAACGAGGATCGTCATCCGAAGATCAGGCGCGGCGTGCTGATCGGGGCAGGCGCCAAAATTCTCGGCAATATCGAAATCGGCCATTGCGCGCGCATTGCCGCGGGCTCGGTGGTGGTCAAGCCGGTGCCGCACAATGTCACGGTCGCCGGCGTTCCCGCGAAGATCGTCGGCGAGGCGGGCTGCGCGGAGCCATCGCGCACCATGGATCAGATGCTCGGCGCGATCGGGCTTTGATTTTCCACACTTTCTGGCAGCCGCATTTGTGAAGTTACGGCTGGTAGTCTGCGCCGTCTCGTCCTAAAAACCTCCCGGAAATTCAAAGAATCCGATTGGAGACCGCCGTGGACGTTCAGGAAGTCAGGAAGCTCGACGCCTATCTCAAGCGCGTATTCGGCAATCCAAAGATCCGCGTCGTGCCGCGGCCGAAAAAAGACGACTCCGCCGAAGTCTATATCGGCGAGGAGTTCATCGGTGTGCTGTTCGTCGATGACGAGGACGACGATCGCTCGTTCCAGTTTCAAATGGCGATCCTCGAGGAAGATCTGGCCGACGTCGGGTGAGGCGCGTGCCACGACGTCGTAGGGCGGGCAAAGGCGCAATTGCGCCGTGCCCACCATTGCTACTCACAATACAAGAAAGATAATTGGTGGGCACGCGGAGCCTGTCATCGGGCGCGCATTCGTGCGACCCGGTGGCTTTGCCCACTCTAGACGGCTACGTGCCGGTCGCTAGGTCTTCGGTCCGCGCATTTGCGCCGTCAGGCTATCCATCGCATTCGCAACGTCGCGCCATTGCGACAGCCAGCTCCGCGGAAAGCGGAACGTCAGGTCGGCGCCGTCGACGCGACGCTCGCTCAGGCACATGCCGGGAGTCAGGCCGTCGCGGGTGCAGCGCGCGTTGAGGCTCGGTGCGCCGGCGGAGAGCAGGTCCTCGTTGGCGTAGGGCGAGCCGTCGCGGAACGCGCGCATCGTCAATCCGTCGTCGATCGGTGTTGCCTTCTGTTCGAGGTAGCGCGGATAGATCGTACGCACCCGCGTGTCCGGCGGCAGCGAGTCGTGGTGGGCCGATATCGACAGGAATATCCGGTCGATCGGCTGCACCTTCTCCTCGATCGTATCGGCGCTGACGTGCTTCGGCGCATCCGGTGGTTCAAGCGACGGGAAGACGAAACTGAGATCGACCCGTTCCTGCGGCCCGGAGTGGCGCTGGATCTTGCGGCGGATCGCTGCTGTCGGCACGTTGAAGAGCGTGGCACCGACGCTGACCGGCAACCGGCCCGGAGCGCTGGCGGGCCGCGCCACCCAGGTTGGCCACAGCAAATAAGCGACGAGGGCAATGGCACCCGCGGTGATGGTTACCGCGACCATGATGAGCATCATGTGCGACCGCGGATCCCTGCGGGTGTCGCGGGCGAGGTGCTGGGCCGTCGAAAGCAGGGTCATGAACGAGGCATCGGTCGGGTTTCAAGGCTCGGGCACGATCCCGAGAGCTAAGGCGAATCATCCCGCGAATATGCCATGGGCAGCGTGATTTCCGCATGATTTCACGGGAGTTCCGGCCCTGCAGCCATGCGCAAACGAGGTCCCTGCGGTTCGTTGTTAACCCTTCCTTAAGGACACTGTGGCGGCGGCCGGCCAATTTTGCGAAAGCAGGGCACGGTTCGTCGAGTACGAGAAGTTGTCATGTCGCCCGATGCGTTGAATTCCCTGTTCTCCCTGTGCATCGGCTTTGCGCTAGCAGGCGCGCTCGCCAGCGGCTATCAGGCGATGGCAGCGCGGCCGGCGGGATTCGGGCTGCTTGGGGAAGGCGTGGCGCCGAAGACATTTGCGGCCGTGCCGTTTCTGGTTTTCGCCGCGCCCTTCATCATCATGCGCAACACGTTACGCGGCGCGAAGATCGAGCGCCGTCGCTTCGAATTCGTGATGATGGCGACCGTGCTTTCAGGCTTCTGGAGCATGATGTCCGGCACGTTCTTCCTGATGACGCTGCGAGCCGCGGGCGTGCTGGCCTGAGGCTGGCGGCCTGTTCGCTTGATCCGCTGCCTGGGGCTGTGCCAAGGTCTCCGCCAACGGAGATCTTTTGTTATGGCGATCTACGAACTCGACGGACAGGGGCCTGAACTCCCCACAAATGGAAACTATTTCATCGCAGACACTGCCGTCGTGATCGGCAAGGTGCGCCTTCTCAATTCGGCCAGCGTATGGTTCGGCGCGGTGCTGCGCGGCGACAATGAGTGGATCGAGATCGGCGAGGGCTCCAACGTGCAGGACAATTCCACCTGCCATACCGACCGCGGCTTTCCGCTCACGATCGGCAAGAGCTGCACCGTCGGTCACAATGTCATCCTGCATGGCTGCACGCTCGAAGACGACGCGCTGGTCGGCATGGGCTCGATCGTCATGAACGGCGCGAAGATACGACGCGGCAGCATCGTCGGTGCGGGGTCGGTCATCACAGAAGGCAAGGAATATCCCGAATATTCCCTGATCATCGGCTCGCCCGCGCGCGTGGTCCGCACCTTGTCGCCCGAGCAGGTGACGGCGATGGGGAGTGCTGCGAAATTCTACGCGCTCAACGGGCCGCGATTCAAAAACGGACTGAAGAAGATCGGCTGAAGGCAGCCTTCTTTGGTTTCGTCTCGGGCGCTCATCATGGGGAAAACACCCCGCGAGCTGTTTCCGGAGTCGGCTGCCGAATTGATCGAACGGCGCGATCGGCAGTTGCTGGAGCGCAAGCAGCAGCTCGAAGCGATCGTCGACCGTCGATAACCCGGTCAAGGGCCGGCGCACCATTGCGGTGCGGCGGCTTCAGATCGGCGGGCCCGAACGCAAATCCCATTTGTTCGTGAGCATGGTCGAGGACCGGACCGATCAGACCGATGTTGCGGCCCCGACCGAAGCTGCGGCGTAACGATCGCAGGCGGCTCAGCCGCCTTCATTTTCGTTCGCCTCGCGAGGCGGACCGGCGACCCTTTCATGGCCGGCGGCCCAGAGCGCATGCTCCTCGCTGCCATCCCGATATGGATTGGCTTCCGCCGGAATGTGCTGGCGCGCGGCGCGCTGGCCTTGCTCGAAAGGGTCGGGGTCGGAATTCATGATGCCGCCTTTCGGGTTTTCGATCTTTTTGGCGTCGCTTCGTTGGAAGCGGCTGCGCTTTTCCGCAGCGCGTCCTTGAGGTCGATGGGGATGCCGTGCTTCTTCAAGAGGTCCGCAAAGGCTTCGTCAGCCAGTTCCTGAAAGGTCGCCATCCGGTCACGTGCAAGCTGTTTGAGCTTGTCGAAGGTGTCATCGTCGAAGGCGATCAATTTGCGCAAAGCGTGGCCACTCCGGCCGTCGAGCGGATGTGAATGAATGATCTGGCAGTGGAATCGTTCCGGCAGGAACAAGGCCGGGGCGCCGTCGTTGCTTCTGAAAAAGGAGATTTCCGATGAAGCTGGCGTCTGCAGCCGCCGCTGTCGCGGCGATCACAATCCTGGTATCCCCGATCGCGTCGTTTGCTCAGAGCGTGGGCGGATCCACGGGCGGCGGGTCATCAGCCGGTAGCAGCGGCGGCGCCGCCGCGGGCTCGCCGAGCGCAGGTTCGGTCGGTGCGGGCACGCAAGGTGTCACCGGCGTTCCCGGGCCTGCCGCTCCCAATGCCGGTCAAGGTCCAGGTGGCACGGCGAACCCCTCCGGGCTCGCGTCGCCGCCTCCGCCGGGCACCAACAGTGCCGGCACCGCGCAGTCGTCAGGCGGCGGCGCAACGACCGGCATGGGAAGATCACGAACGACGACCGGCGACGCCGAGATCGATGAAGAGAACAAGCAAGTCGACCGCAAGCTCAAGGGCATCTGCCGCGGCTGCTGACATCGCTTTCCGGCCCGCTCACGGAAGAGCGCAAACAGCCCAAAATAGTCAAGCCATCTCCGAGAAATCAATCTAGACTTGACGCCGGATCCTCGCGGGTCCGGCGGCGAATGCGCCGACTTCGTCGAGGCCAAGGCCACGGCGGGAAATGCTGCGCCGCGATGTTACCGAGATCGCTGTTTGGAGGAATGCCGTTCGCGTCACATCGGGGATGTTGAACATGCTCACAGCACCTGCGTTGACATTGATGTTTTTGATTGTCGTGACTGCTCTTGGTGCAGCTTTCGTCTGGATGTTCTGGGAGATCGAACAGATGAAGTCCAGGCCGCGTCGGATGCCGAGACCACATCGCAGGGGCGATTGGTTCGGGTAGGCGACCCGCTACCCGCGCACGGTCATGTTCCGCGCAATAGCCGGAATCTGCCGGCAGCGTCATTATGCGCAATTTTCGGAAAAATGGCGTTTGTTCTTTGATACACCCTTAGGTGGTTCCCTGCCACGTTGCGGTTCCGCGCGTGGAACCCGCGCATGTCTGACAAAGAATTTGTGGAGACGAGCAGCTTTGAAATGTGGCCGGCCGTAAGCGGATGTTTGGTTCGATGATCGTCTCATCCACGTCGTGTCTCTCGCCGGCGATCAAATCGTGCACTAGAGAGTTTCGAACTTCCGCCTGCTCGATCGCACTGTTGTGGGGCCTGGGTTGCGCGCAGCCGTCGATGGCGGAATCGCTGCCCGCCGGCGGAACGGTGGTGAGTGGGAACATTGCGATCGGCTCGACGTCGCCGACCAATCTGACGGTTACCCAATCGAGCCGCACCGGCATCGTCAACTGGTCAAGCTTTTCGGTCGGGCAGGGCAACCAGGTCCAATTCAACAACGGTAGCGGCGCGACACTCAACCGTGTGACCGGTAATGTGCCGTCGTCGATCAACGGCGTGGTGTCTGCGACCGGCTCGGTCTATCTCGTCAATCCGTCGGGAATCGTGGTCGGACCGACGGGCGTGGTCAAGACCGGCGGAAGTTTCGTCGCCTCGACGCTCGATGTCAGGGACGCGGACTTCCGCGCCGGCGGATCGCTGACCTTCAGCGGCAACAGCAACGCCTCGGTCGTTAATCTCGGCAAGATCGGCGCTTCGAACGGCGACGTCGTTTTGGTCGCGCGCCAGGTTCGCAACGACGGCTCGCTGACCGCGCGCAACGGCACCGCCGCGATGGCGGCCGGCAGCGAGGTGGTGCTGAGCGACGGATCGCTCGGCAATGGCAAGGTGCTGGTGCGGCGTCCGGCGCAGAATGGCGAGATCCGCAACAGCGGCGCGATCCGCGCCGCGGAAGTGGAATTGCGCGCCAATGGCGGCAACATCTATGCGCTCGCGGGCAACACCGGGCGAGCGATCTCGGCAACGGGTTTTGCCAGCAAGGGCGGACGAATCTTTCTTACGGCCGAGGGCGGATCGGTCAACCTGACGCAGAAGGTTGTAGCGCGGCGCATTCAGGCAGACGCTGCGCAGGCGCGCGCAGGCGTCGCCGCACGTCGCTCGTTCACCGGCGGCGACGTCGTCGTCAGCGCCGACAAGGTCGTGATCGGCGGCGCCATCACTGCAAAAGGCCGCGGCGGTGCAGGCGGCACCGTCGTGGCGACTGGAAAGGACGTCACGCTGACGTCAGGTGCAAGGATCGACGCCAGCGGAACGTCGGGAGGCACCGCGTTGATCGGCGGCGATCGCGCCGGCGGATCGGACGCCGCGCTGAAGTTTCTGCCGCAGGCGATCGCCAACGCGCAGACCACGACGATCGAGGCAGGTGCGACGATTACCGCCGACGGCATATCGGGCGCCGGCGGCAATGTGGTGGTGTGGTCGGACGGCACGACGTCGTTTGCCGGCGCCATCAGCACCCAGGGCCTGCGCGGCGGCTTCATCGAGACCTCGGGGCATACGCTCAACTTCAACGGCGGCAGCATCAATGCCGGCCGAGGCGGCACCTGGCTGCTCGATCCCGTCGATCTGACGATCGATGCGACGCTTGCCGGCACCATCGCGACTACCTTGAACGCGGGCAGCAACGTTACCCAGGAGACGAACGCGTCCGGCAGCGGCGGCTATGGCGACATCACCGTGGCAAGCGGCATAGCTTGGGCGAGCGATGCGACGCTGACGCTCAGCGCCTATCGCAACATTGCGGTCAACGCCAATATCGCGAGCACCGGCGGCGGCGGTGTGGTGCTGCGCGCCGACAATGCCGGCACAGGCACCGGCACCGTGACGTTCGGCGGCGGGCAGATATCGACGGCGGGAGCCGTCTCGATCTTCTACAATCCGACCGGCAGCAATTCCACCGTCAATACCACCAAATACTCGGCACCGACGCAGACGAATTTCAGCGGCAACGTCACCGGCGGCGCCACGCTCAAGACGTACATGCTGGTCAACACCGTCTATGACCTGCAGAACATGAACAACAACAAGGCCGGCACGTATGCGCTCGGCCGCGACATCGATGCCGGCATCACGTCCACCTGGAACAGCGGCGCCGGGTTCGAGCCGATCGGGGGCGGCAACACCTTCACCGGAAACTTGGACGGCCAGGGCCACACGATCTCCGGCCTCTTCATCAATCGAATAACCCAAAACGTCGGGCTGATCAGCTATCTCGGTACCGGCGCCACGGTGAGCAACGTCGGTATCATCGGTGCGACCGTAACCGGCAGGACGGCTGTCGGCGCGGTCGTCGGTTCGAACTACGGGGCGGTCACGAATGTCTATTCGAGCGGATCGGTCACCGCCATCGAAGCCGGCGCCGGCGGTCTCGTCGGCTACAACTTTCAGACCGTGTCGAATGCATATTCGAACAGCACCGTGAACGGACCACTCTACGTTGGCGGTGCCATTGGGCTGAACAATATCGCCAGTCTCGGCGGCGGCCTCTTCACCGCAGGCTCGATATCACAGGTCTATGCGACGGGCGCCGTAAGCGGCCCGAGCTATGTCGGCGGGCTGGTCGGCTTCAACGGCGGCTCTGTCACGGCGTCCTACTGGGACAGCTACACGAGCGGGCAGACGCTTGGCATCGGCAGCGGTTCGGGTAGCGTAGTGGCCGTGACCAGCGACCCGGCGCTATCCGCCGCGGCCAATTACGCCTTCAAGCAGAGCGCCTACGGCAGCTTCAGCTTTCCGGGTACGGGCACGACCGGCTGGTTCATGGTCGACGGCCGGACCCGGCCGTTCGGCCGTTGGGAATACCAAACCACCATTACCAACACGCATCAGCTCCAGTTGATGGCGATGGATCTCAGCGCGAACTACACGCTGGCCCGCGACATCGACCTTGGTCCCGCGCTTGCGGCGGTCGGCGGAAAATATCCCGGCATGTGGTCATCGGCAGGCTTTTCGCCGATCGGCAATTTGTCGAGCCAGTTCACCGGAAGCTTCGACGGTCAGAACCATGTAATCTCGAACCTCGCGATCAACCTGCCAACAACCAACTATGTCGGACTTTTCGGATATACCGGAGCCGAAGCCGCGCTGAGCAATGTCAGCTTGCAAGCCGCATCCATCATTGGACAGGATCGCGTCGGCATCCTGGCCGGCATGTCGAGGGGGACCATCAGCAATGCCTGGGCGACCGGTGCCGTCACGGCGAGAGGCTACGGCGGCGGACTGGCAGGCGAATCCTCGGGTAGCGTTGCCGGTAGCTGGGCGGCCGTTACGGTCGCTGGAACAACCACCACCAGTTCGTCGATGGGCGGCCTCATCGGATGGAACAACGCGGGCGGCACCATCCAGGACAGCTACGCGACCGGCAACGTGACAGCGGGCACCGCAGGCACGCGCGCCGGCGGCCTCGCCGGTAACAACAACGGCAGCATCCTCAGGAGCTATGCCACTGGGGCAGTCAGCGGTGGCAGCCAAGGAGTCGGCGGCCTGGTCGGCTACAACAGCAGTGGCTCGCCGGCCGCAACCATCGTCGAGTCCTATGCAACCGGAGCCGTGACCGCCACAGCTTTCGCAGGCGGACTGGTCGGCATCAACACCGTGGGAGCTTCCGTCAGCAAGTCCTACGCGACTGGAACGGTCACAGCCACGGCGGCCGCCACCGCATCGACAGCCGGGGGACTGATCGGCAGCAACTCCGGAGCCGTCACTAGGTCCCATGCGACCGGGGCCGTCAGCGCCACGTCCGCGCTCGCGGCTACAACGGTAGCGGCCGGCGGGTTGATCGGCACCAACTCCAGCACAGGCACAGTCACACAGTCCTACGCAACCGGTGCCGCGGTTAGCGTGATCTCGGTTTCCGGCACGTCAACGGCGGGTGGATTGATCGGCAGGAACGTCGGCGCAGCCACCGTTCGACAGTCCTACGCAACCGGCGCGGCCACCGCCACCGCCGCTGCCGGGACCGCAATGGCGGGCGGACTAATCGGCCATCACGCCGGCTCGGGCACCATCACACAGACCTACGCGATCGGCGCTGCGACGAGCGCCGTCTCGGGTTCTGGCACCGCAGTGATGGGCGGCCTGATCGGATCGGCCACCGGCACCGGGGCCGTCACGTCGTCCTACTGGGATACCGACACATCCGGTACGATGAATGGCGTCGGCAGCGGCGCCAGCGCCGGCATTGCGGGTCTTACCACCAGCCAGATGCAGAATCCGACGAACTATGCGTCGACCTACGCGGGCTGGGATTTCGCCACCGTCTGGTCGGCGCCAAGCGCCGGCTATTATCCGCAGCTCTACGGCGTCAACTATGTGCTGCGTGTCGATCCGGCCAATGCGTCGCGGGTCTATGGTGAAGCCAATCCGGCGTTCACCTATTCGATCTACGGCTTCCATGCCGGCGATACGGCCGCGATCGTCAACGGCCTCTCGGTATCGACGGCGGCGACGGCGACTTCGAGTGTCGGCACCTACGCGATCAGCGCAAGTGGCGGCAGCGCCGCGAGCGTCTCCGGCCAGGCCTATCGCTTTATCGATGCACCCGGCACGTTGACGGTCGCGCCGCGCGCGATCACGGTCACGGCCGACGCCAAGAGCCGCGTCTATGGCGACGCCAATCCCGTTCTCACTTATCAGGTCGGCGGCTCCGGCCTCGTCAATGGCGACACGCTGGCGGGCGCGTTGGCAACGTCGGCGACGACTTCCAGCGCTGCTGGCGTCTACGGCATCACGCAGGGAACGCTGGCGGCCTCATCGAACTACGCCTTCGCCTTCGTCAGCGCGAACCTCACGATTACGCCGGCGGCCGCTACGCCAGCGCCCGCTCGCGTGCCGACCGCAGAGCTCGGCTCCTATGTGAAGTCACGCGTATCTTTGCCGGCGCCGCAGCCGCCCGAGCAGATGCGTGAGCCCGTAAGCGCCGAGCCATCATCTCCCGCCATCATCTGCAAATCCAGGCGATGCCTCGAGCTTCCTCATCCCGACAACCGGCGGATTGGCGCACGCGCCAGATTCGTCGGCGCGATGCCAGATCGCGATCGCCTGCCAGCCTTCGTCGACAATTGATGTTGATCGCGTGGGGCCCGACGCGGCTGCACATCTTCGACGGCGTCGATACACGCGGAAGTTGATGATGGCGCGGTCGATTCAATCGTACACGCTGCAGTTCTGCCACACGTAGAACTCAACCTTAAGCCGTCCTTAATCCATAAACCATATTGGTTGACTTATTCATTGTTCGCCGTGTGCGACAGAACGTCGGAACGTGCAACCTCATGCGAACTTACATATCGGTATCCCGAAGCTCTGACAGGCTCCGGTCGTCATGAAGCTGGCACTCCCCGAACATTTCGGGTCGCACACGACACAAGTGCGAACGTCCGCGCGTCATGAGCACAGAGTGGGCAGGCATTGCGCGCTGCTGATGGTCTGCGTTCTTGCAATTGCATCTGGCGGCGTCGCGCAGGCGCAGGTGGTCGAGCGCAATCTGCCGCCGGAGCCGCCGCGTCGCGCACCGGCGATCAAGCTCGATACCAACGATCTGCTCAGGACCGATGATGCAACGCCGCTCGGCGTGGACGTTCGTGCCATCGTCCTGATTGGCCCAAATGCCAGCGTGAAGCCGCGGACCAGCGCGAAGGGTGTCGATGTCGATCAGGTCAGCGGCATCGACGCTGCCGCGGTCCGCGAGCCACTCACGCCGTTTCTCGATCGACCGCTCAGCCGCAAGCTGATCGCCGAAGTGCAAGCGGCAGTGGCTACGGTCTATCGCGAGGCCGGGCGGCCGTTCGTATCGATCACGCTGCCGCCGCAGGAAGTCTCGTCCGGCGTACTTCAGTTGCGCGTGATCGCCTTCAGGGTCGCGAGCATCAAGGTGACAGGAGACGCACCCGAGAGCTATCCGCCAAGCCGCATCCGGCTCGTGCCCGGACAGGAAGTTGATGCGCGCAAACTCGAGACCGATCTCGACTGGGCCAACCGCAATCCGTTTCGGCAGGTCGAAGCGGTGTTCGGTCCCGGCAAGGACCTCGGCATGACCGACGTCAACATCCAGGTGACGGATCGCAAGCCCTGGCAGGTTTACGCCGGCTATGCCAACAGCGGCACGCTGCTGACCGACCGGAATCGCTACTATGTCGGCGCCAGCGGGGCACCGTCCGCCGATATCTTCGCCTCCTATCAGCTCACCGGCAGCAGCAATTTCTGGGTCAATGATGGGCTGTTCAACCGGCCCGACGATGCCAAGTATGTCAGCCAGGCGGGGCGGCTGCTCACGCCGCTCGGGTTGCGCACGAGTCTCGAAGTTGTCGGCGACCATGTGCTGACCAATGAGCGGCCCAACAACCTGTTCCGGATCAAGACTCAAACCAGCCAGGCCTCGGCGATCGTTCGCACCGCGCTGTCCGATCTGCTGCCGCCGACGACCGGCGATCTACTCGGCGGCGTCGAGCTCAAACATCAGCTACGCACCACCATCTTCGATGGGACACCGGTCGCCGAGGGCAGCGTCGACGTCGCGCAATTGGTGGTGGGATGGAATGGGCGCTGGTCGGACAATCTCGGCACCAACAATCTCGATGTCCGTTTCAAGTTCAATCCCGGCGGCATTCTGTCCGGCAACAATTCGGGCGCCTGGAGCGCCTTCACCAATGGACGCGTCACCGATGTGCAAACCAGCCGCGTGACCCTCGAGTATGGCCGCGTGACGCCGCTGCGGAAGGGCCTGTCGCTGAAATCGGAAGTCTCCGTGCTCGCTTCGTCCAAGCCGCTACCGGATACCGAACGCATCGCACTCGGCGGGATGAGCGCCGTGCGCGGTTATGTGACCGAAGACGGCGTTGTCGACCAGGCCCTGATCCTGCGCAATTCGCTCTACGCCTCGATGCCCAGGATGCCCTCCTGGATGCCGGGCACGCTGGCGCCGTTCCTGCTGGCCGATGTCGGCTGGGGGCGCGATCTGTTTTTCCGGCGCGACATCACACTGTCGTCAATCGGGGCCGGATTCGACTTTGCGGCCGGATCGAACTTCAGCTCCAAGCTGCTGGCGGTGAGGGCGCTGACCGACGGGCTGCACAGCCGGGCCGGATCCTGGCGCGTCTCATTGCAGGCCTCGGTCAGCTATTGAGGGCTTGCAACCGCGGCCGCTCAAGGGGGCACAAAAAACAAGGCCGTCGACGCAGTATACCGTCAACGACCTTGCCAGCCCCGGATATGAAATCGGCTCACGCCATCCGGTGAGCTACAGGATGCCCGGGATTCACCCGGAGATATGTGAACCAGTTCACAAAGGTGGAAAAAAGTTCCGGCAAGGGCGTGCTGGCATCAGCCCCCTGAGCGGGGCATCATCGCCAACCGTCGTCCAGTCCTATCAGCCGCGCCCTTTGGCGCGGCTGCGGTTCGCCGTCCTGTTCGAGCGGGGCTTGGCCTTGGCTGATCGCTTACGCGGCGCCGGAGCGGCGGTGGGTTCGGAGGCCTGCGCGCTGGCAAAGGATTGCCGCAAGCCGTCGATCGCATCCGTCAGCGTTCCGACCTGCTCGGAAAGCTTTCTGGTATCGGCCTGCTGCGCGGCCAGCAGGCGGCGCACGGTGAGCAGTTGGTCCTGCACCACCTGCAACTGGTCGATCGATTCCTGCTGGGTCGCTTCCAAGCCCTTGGTCTTCTCGACCAGTTGCTCGGACGCTTGCGCGGCGCGCGCCTGTAATTGGCGGGTCGCGGCCGCGCGATCGGTCTCGGGGGCGCTGCCCGTATAGGCGCGCCACAGGGCGATAAAGCCTACTCCAAGCACGACAATGACGAGAGCCGCAGCGGCGATCGCAATCGGCTGACCGCCGAAACGCGCGACGGGGCTGGCACTCCGGGGGGCGAGTTCGAGCATGCGACTCCAAATCCGGACGTGATTTCAAAGTCCCCAAATAGCACAGCCGCGCTGCCGTACAAACCCGGGATTTGCCGGGCCGGTGAGGAATTCCGGCCAAGCCCTTGAGAATCGGGCTCTTCTGGCGTCGACCAGCGGGAGCTGGATGTTAAGTGCTATCGGATGTGCGACTTGATGAATTGCCCGGCGCAGGCCAGCGCGCGGCGCCCGTCTTCGAGTTTGGCATTCCAGACCGGCCAAGCGTGGATCATGTGTGGCCAGATCTGCAGCGTCGCATCGACATCGGCCGCCCCCGCAGCCTCGGCAAGCCGCGTGGCGTCCGCCAGCAACGTCTCAGCCGATCCAACCTGAATCAGGACCGGCGGAAAGCCGGTGAGATCGACGAATAGCGGCGAGATCAGTGGATCGCGGCGGTCGATGGGTGGTGGCGCATAGGCGTCCGCAAGTTCAGCCAGATAGGCCTTGTGAATCAGCGGATCGATGGCGTCCTTGGTGGCCAGCGTTTCGCCGGACATGGTGAGATCAGTCCACGGCGAAAGCAGCCAGGCGCAGGCGGGCAGCGGTTCTCCTGCCGCGCGCAGCCGGTTGATCAGCCCGAGCGTCAGGTTGCCGCCGGCGCTGTCGCCGCCGACCGCGATGCTCGTCACCGCAACGCCTTGCCGGCGCAGGAAACGCCACGCCGTCAGCGCGTCTTCATGGGCGGCAGGGTAGGGATGTTCAGGGGAAAGCCGGTAGTCGATCGCGAGCGTCCGCATGCCCGCGGCGCGCCCGGCTTCCGTCACCAGGCGGCGGTGACTGACAATCGAGCCGGAGCAGTATCCGCCGCCATGGAAGTACAGCAATACACGTGACTTCTCGCTGCCGGGCACGATCGACCACTCGCCGGCAACGTCGTCGCAATCGACCGCCTCGCATTCCACGTCGAATGCCACCGACCAGGTCGATCCAACTTCGTCGAGCCGTTGCCGCCGCTCCGACCACCCGACCGGCCGCGGCTTCGAACCCAGCAATGCGCGGATGGCGTCGATCTCGCTGTGAGCCAAGGTGCGTTCTCCCGGGGGCGCCGGCCATCATCGCACGCCGGCCCAGCGACGCAAAAGGCGATAGCCGAACTTGCCGCCCGTGAAGCCCCGAAATGGCGGCATCCCTATTTCATGCATAGCACACGCAAACGATGTGGTACATTCCAAAACAACCTTCATCCAGCGGTTGTATCCGTATGCGATACAGGTGCACTGGAGGCGAATGACAGTAGCCAATCCATGTAGCTGGATCGCAAGTCAGGCGAATTCCTTCAGCGCCAATTTGCTTCAATGGGGGCGGGAATGTCGGAGATCCATCTCAAAGTGTTTTCGAATGCCGACGACGTGCACCTTGTCTGGACGCACGCGGATGACATTCCGGGATGCCTGGGGTTCGCCATCGAATGCCGGCGGGGCGACGCGGAGCCCAAATATCTGTCGAACCGCGTCGGCTTCGAAGACGATGTGGCAGTCGATGGCGACGGCAATCAGTTTACCTCACGCTCTTCTCAGATCTGGCCGTTTCAGCGCTATGATTGGACCGATCACGCAGCCGATCTGGGCGATGTGATCGCATATCGCGTGGTTGCCAGGGTGGTGGGCGCCGATGGCAAGCTGCATGACGGGCCGTCGAGTGAATGGTCGAGAACGCTGACCCTCAGCGCGGACTGCGGCGACGGCGTGAGCGTGCACTTCAACCGTGGTTACGTGCTGTCGCAGTTCATGGCGCGCTACATGAAGCGCAAGGGCATCAGCCTTGCGGAGCTGAAAGAGACGGCCGTCATTGTCAGCCAGGAGGTTGACCGCGAAGCCCGAGCCTTCCTAGGCGGAACCCTGCGCGAGACCATGCTGCAGATGATGGCCGAAGTGGCGGATGATGACGGGCTTGAACTCCATGCCGCATTATACGAGCTGAGCGACGAGGAACTGGTGGATGGTCTCGTCGCGATAGGCGGGCGCGCGCGTGTCGTGCTGGCCAACGGCAGCGTCGAGGTGGAGGGGGAGGACGAGAATGAAGAGGCCCGAACCCGGCTGACCGACGCTGGCGTCGTGGTTCACGATCGTTTCCTCGCCCCGAAAGCCCTGGCGCACAACAAATTCGTGGTTCTGGGCCGCCGAACAGCGGGCGGGTTCAAGCCGGAAAAGGTCTGGACCGGCAGCACCAATTGGACGCCGACCGGTCTCTGCACTCAGCTCAACAACGGAATCATGCTGATTCACGAAGAACTGGCGGAGCGATTCGAGGCTCAGTTCCAGCTACTGGCAGAAGCGGGCGATGTCGTGTCCGACGAACTGCTCGCCTCAAACAACCGGCCGAAACGAGGAATCCCGCTCGGCGACGCCACAGTCGATAGCTGGTTCACCAAATTGAGCGGAGAGATCGATATCGAGGAACTCGTCGACCTCGTGACGAACGCAAAACAAGGTGTGCTCTTCGTGATGTTCCAGCCGGGCAATGAGCCCGTACGTACGCTGCTTCGGATGCAGGAGGAAAAGAATTTGTACGTCCGCGGTGTGGCGACGCAATTCACCGGCGCAGGCGCGGAGGAGTTCAAGCTGCTGAAACAGAACCCCGAGGATTTCTTCCTCGATTCCGCGCAGGCAGCGGGGGTCCGCAAGACGGTTGGTGAATGGGCGGTGGAGGGCACGGCGGCAGAGTTCCGGGCAAATATCGGCCACGCCATTACACATTCAAAGATGATTGTGATCGACCCGTTCGGCGACGATCCCATCGTCGTCACGGGCTCGCACAATTTCTCGAAGGCTGCGAGCGGCAAGAACGATGAGAATTTTCTGGTCATTCGCGGCCATCGCGAGATCGCGATGCACTATTCGATCAACGCGATGCAGACCTACAGTCACTATCGCTGGCGGGCCTATCTCGAAGAGGCTGCGAGAGAGCACAGGGACCCGTTTCAATTTCTCTCGCGCAACCCAAATTGGCAACGGCGTCGAAAGACCGGCGAAACCAAACGCATGCTCGCGTTCTGGATGCCGGAGGGCTAGGCCGGTGCAACGGGCGCGGGCAAGTGAGACGTCAGTCGTTCCCGTACGCCGACCAGCCAATCGGTTTGAGCCGGGGCGGAGGACGTGGATCTCGCTGTGTGCCAAGGTGCGTTCTCCCCGCTGCCAGAGCCATCATCGCACATCGGTCGCGCGGTGCAAAAGGCCGCTGAGGGTGGGAGGCCCGGCAGCTAGGCCGCCTAAAAATTTTTGTCGGCGGCATTGAAACCAAAAGGCGGTTTTCTAATTTTTTTGCTGCCGCCGCTGGGCGGCGGTCCGGGCGCCTGATGGGTCCGGCCTTGAGACGGGCACCGGTCGTGTCCGGTGCCGCTCGTATCCAACTTGCTCCATGGAGGATTTGGCTATGCGCACATACGATTTCTCACCCCTTTGGCGCTCGACCATCGGCTTCGACCGCCTCTTCGATCTCGTCGAAACCGCGCAACGCGCCAGCGAGGATAATTATCCTCCCTACAACATCGAGCGGCTGGGCGAAGACCGCTATCAGATTTCGCTGGCCGTCGCCGGCTTCGCAGTCGACGAGATCTCCGTGACCGCCGAGCAGAACACGGTGACGATCGAAGGCCGCAAGGCCGAGAAGGACCAGCGCGAATATCTCTATCAGGGCATCTCCGCGCGTCCCTTCAAGCGCCAGTTCAGCCTTGCCGATCATGTGCAGGTGAAGAGCGCATCGTTTGAGGACGGTTTGCTTCGGATTGAGCTGTTCCGGGAGGTCCCGGAAGCGATGAAGCCACGTCGCATCGCCATCAACGGCGCGGCGCCGAGCAACATCCAGCAGATCGAGGCGAAGGCGGCCTAAGGCCGTCGCGCCCGGCGAAGGGAAAGGCTTCCGCCGAGCATTGCGGGCGAGAAGCGCCTTCTACCTTTAGGGAGGATGAACCGATGATCGATGAGACGGACAATGTCTTTGACCTGAATGCCGTTCTGCATCCGGCGACCGTGTTCGACCATCCGCGCGATGTGGTCGCCGACGCGACACTTTCGCTGAGCGAAAAGCGCGCGATCCTCGCCTCGTGGGCGTCGGATGTGGCGGCCCTGACTTCGAATCCCGCGCTGCGCGAGCTGGCGGGCACGAGGCGCCTCGTGACCATCGATGACGTACTCGAAGCGCTTTCGATGCTCGACCGCAAACCGCCGGGATCGCCCGACGGCAAGCCGATGCGGCAAAAATCGACCTCGCGCGTGGCGCTGGCGGCGTAGTCGTCAGATCAAACACGACAATGCGCGGCGGCCTAAAGGCCGTCGCCGTTCATTTGCGCCCCGTCGAAATCGCCGTCAGGCCGATTTGCGGTGGACCACCTCCGCCAGCACGCGATCAGCCACAGCCTTCAGGCCGCCAAGAGTGGTATTTCCTTTCCTGGCAGCTTGAATGAGTTTCATGGCAATCTTTTTTCGGGTTTCGTGGTCGCCACCGTGTTTCAATCCCCTGCAGGCTTCTTCCAGAACCACATCCAGATTTGCCGCGGTACGGTCGTCCACATGGATCATCTTGGGCCTCCAAGCCGACGAAAATAGAGGACCAATTTGAGCGACAAGCCGTCGGTCCTGTCTGTCTGCCAGTGGTCATATAAGGGATTTAAATGCTCGCAACTTGCAGCCGCAGGCCTAAGGTCATCCCTTATCGAAATACCCATGCGGCGCCGCTGCCGCGCTTGAGCCTCGGTTGAAACCAGTCAGCCTGCAGCAAATGCAAACCCTGCATGAGCGGGCGACCCGATCTGCACCGTGTACTTTCCGACGGGCGCCGTCATTTCGCTGGTCGTCGCGCTGCCCACCGGAGAGATCGTCGAGGCCGCCATGGTGGGATGGCATCATCAAATACACCCGCGGCAAAATCCATATCCTCGATCTGGAAGCGCTGCGGGAGGCGGCCTGCGAATGCTACGACACCGTCAACTCGCATGATCGCGCGCTGCTCGGCGACCAGTACTAGAATCGGGTGCAAAGCTGCGAGTGAAAGGCCGCAAAAAAGTTGCGGCCACCCTTTGGGGGAAGGGTGGCCGCGCGCGAACCGGTCTGGGACGGGGAGGGGTGGGGATGTGACCGGGTCGCGGGTTGGTAAATTCCTTCTCTCGTTATCGATCGCGTGACGAGGCAGTGGCGACCGCCGGGCGGCTGTCACCGAGCGAGACCCATACGTTCGCGTCGCTCTGCGACTGACGCTTGACGAAGCGGTAGCCGGTCTCGGTCCAGGCCAGGACGTTTTCGTTCTGGTTGTCGAGAACGAACTCGCCCTTGTCGGTCTTCACCGTCAGCACTGCGTGGCCTTCGCCCTTCTTGTCGCGCACCACCGTGATCAGCAGCGCCTCGCGCGGCCATCCGGCGTCGATCAACATCTTGCGCTTCAGAAGCACATAGTCCTCGCAGTCACCGTAACCGTCCGTCGGCAACGACCATTTCTCGATCACGCCCCAATGATCCATGTCGGTGATCGGCTTGACGGTCTCGTTGACCCACTTGTTGACCCGCAGCAGATCCCGCCACGCCGTCTGCGACATCACGATGTCGCGCGGCTGTGAAGCGCCGCCGCGGCACTCGCCCACGTTTTCAGCGCAGAATTCGACCCAGCCGATCGGCGAACGCGCGGTATCGCCCAGGCTGGCATAGAGCGCGTCGCCGGCTTTCGCCGAGACGCTCATCGAAGCGTTCATCCCTATCAGGACGGCGATCACCGCCAGTCCCTTCCCCTGTCCCCTGAACAACATCGTGGCCCCCGTTTCTTGTTGGGACCACGTTTGCACGAAGGATTTGCGCCGGCGCTAAGTCGGGCAAGTACATTTAACGCGAATACTGGTAAAGCTAGCGGCGAATTCGATCTATACTTGAATCGATTTCGAATAAAATTTGAAACAACTGCAATTGATTCAAATTGTACGGATTAACGTCTGTGGCGTTGCAGTAGCAGGGGAATGCGCGGGCAAAAGCGCCCCCGTTAACCGACTTTGGCGGGGGCCGGACAGCGAAAAGGCGGCATCCGGCAACCCGGATACCGCCTTTGGACGCTGAAAAATCAGGGATTTTTGGCGGCTGGCGCTTTACCGCGCGGTAACCGCGTCTTCGAGCGCCTCGGCGACTTGCTCGTGGACGAACTCGAGCGCAAAGCCTTCTTCGAGGTTTCGCACCACGCGGGACTGCACCTTGCCAAGCATGACCAGCGATTTCAGCGGCGGACGGTTCTCCGCGGCGATCGCCGCGCCCGATAGCGACAGGTCGATGATGCGGCAAGTCATCTTGCTGCCGTCCTCGAGGGTCAGTAGCGCGATCGGGTTGCGCGGCACGATGCGGTCGTGGCGGCGGTCTTCGGGCAGATTGAGGATATCGCGGTTGGCGAGCCAGGTGAGCTGGGCGGCGAGCTTGTCGCGCTTGCGCGCGGTGGCGCCGACCGTCATGGCAAAGCCGTTGTCGATGATGCGGGTGATCTTGCCCTCGACCCGGCCGATATGGTC
Source organism: Bradyrhizobium sp. AZCC 1578 (assembly GCF_036924675.1). Lineage (NCBI taxonomy): Bacteria > Pseudomonadati > Pseudomonadota > Alphaproteobacteria > Hyphomicrobiales > Nitrobacteraceae > Bradyrhizobium > Bradyrhizobium sp. AZCC 1578. The sequence goes on along the minus strand of NZ_JAZHRZ010000001.1, from coordinate 1,116,954 downwards.
GAGATAGGCGATCACGCGGTCGCCGACATTGCCGATGCCCGGCGCGAGCAGCGCCAGTCCCCCCGGTGACATGTTAATAATCTGGCAAGGAAATTCGCGGCGATCCGGCAGCATGTAGCGGCCGAGCAAGTGAACCTTGACGCGCTGAAAGCGCCGCCGCTCCTCCGCGGACGGCACAGTGGTAGTTTTCTTTTGCGCAAACGACATCTTCGCCACCAGACAGCCGGTCCTTCGGCGTCAGGAAGACCCTAAGGCCGACAGGGTTAACGATGTGTTAGCGCCGGTTGCATGAAGCGCTCAAGATTTAGGGGCGGACAATTTGGCGCGCTGCGGCGCGCTTGGCGCGCGCGGAAAGTGATGTTTGGATTGTGGCACGCGTCGCGCCCGGCCGGGCCGGCCCAAAACGTCAGCAGCGGAGGAATAGATGCCCGGAGTGAAGCGAGAGCACGACGGCAACGTCCACGTGCTGATACTGGACGAGCCTGAGACCCTGAACGCGATGACGCCCGCTCTGCTGGGGGACCTCGCCGTTGCCATTGGTGAAGCTAACGATGATCCGCAGGTGAGGGCGTTGGTGCTGACGGGCGCCGGGCGCGGCTTCTGCTCGGGCCAGAACCTCAAGGCGGCGGAAATCCTGGGCGACGACATCGCGGCCGGCGTGATGAAATATTACTGGCCGGCGTTCAAGGCGCTACGCGAATGCCGCGTGCCGGTCGTGGTCGCGGTCAACGGCGTGGCGGCGGGCGGCGGATTCAGCCTTGCGATGGCGGGCGACATGATTGTTGCCGCACGTTCAGCTCGCTTCATTCAGGTGTTCAGCCGCATCGCGCTGGTCCCCGATCTCGGTTCGACCTGGCTGTTGCCGCGCCTCGTCGGCCGGCAACGTGCGCTCGAATTGATGATGACCAACGAGCCGCTGTCTGCCGACCTGGCAAAGGAATGGGGATTGGTCCGCGAAGTGTTCGACGACGCGGCGCTTCGTGACGGGGCGCTTGAGCTGGCGCGCCGGCTCGCTGATGGCCCGACGCGGGCGCTGGTCGCGACGCGCCGCCTGATCGACGAGAGCGAACACGCCAGCTATGCCGACCAGTTCCGCCGCGAGATCGAAACGCAGGCGGAAATTCGCCTGAGTGCGGACGCGGTGGAAGGGCGCAAGGCCTTCCTCGAGAAACGTGCGGCGGTGTTTACCGGACGCTGAGGCCGAAACTCAACCGACCTGGCCGACGAACTGCTGCAGTTCCGGGGTTCGCGGGGCGGCGAAGACCTCTTTCGGCACGCCTTCCTCATGCACCTTGCCGTGATGCATGAAGACGAGCTTGGTGCCGACGTCGCGGGCGAAGCGCATCTCGTGCGTCACCAGAATGAGCGTCATACCCTCGCGCGCCAATTGCTCGACTACGCGCAGCACCTCGTTGACCAGTTCGGGGTCGAGGGCGGACGTGATCTCATCGCACAGCAACACCTTCGGCCGCATCGCCAGCGATCGCGCGATCGCGACGCGCTGCTGCTGGCCGCCGGAAAGCTCGCTCGGATAGGCGTCCATCTTTTCCGACAATCCCACCTTCGCCAGCACCTCGGTGGCGGTGGCGCGCGCTTCGGCCTTCGATACCTTATTGACGACGGTGGGCGCCAGCATCACGTTCTCGGCGGCCGTCAGGTGCGGAAACAGATTGAACTGCTGGAACACCATGCCGACATGGCGGCGCAGTTCGCGCAGGTTGGTGTTGGCGCCGGCGACCTCGATGCCATCAGCGACGATGCTGCCGGATTGATAGGTCTCCAGGCCGTTGATGCAGCGGAGCAGGGTGCTCTTGCCGGAACCGGAGCGGCCGATGATCGCCACCACGTCACCCTTGGCGATGTCGAGCGAGACGCCTTTCAGCACCTCATTCGGGCCAAAACTCTTCCTGACGTCACGGATGCTAACGAGCGACATTGAGGCGGCCTTCGATTTTCTTCGCCCACCAGGACAGCGGGAAACACAGACAGAAATAGATCAGCGCGACCAGCGAGTAGACCAGGAACGGCCGGAAGGTCGCGTTGTTGAGCATGGTGCCGGCCTTGGTCAGTTCGACGAAACCGATGATCGAAGCGAGCGCGGTGCCCTTGATCACCTGTACCGAAAACCCGACCGTCGGCGCCACCGCGATGCGCGAGGCCTGTGGCAGGATGACGTAGCGCATCTGTTCGATGTAGCTGAGGGCGAGGCTGGAGGAAGCCTCCCATTGGCCCTTCGGGATCGCTTCGACGCAGCCGCGCCAGATCTCGGTCAGGAACGCGCTGGTCCAGAACGTCAGCGCCAGCGTCGCGGCCATCCACGGCGAAACCTCGACGCCAAACAGCGCGATGCCGAAGAAGAACAGGAACAACTGCATCAATAGCGGCGTGCCCTGGAAAAACTCGATGTAGATCTTGGTGAACCATTCCAGCGGCGCGATCCGCGAGGTGCGCATGAACAGCAGCACCAGTCCGACGATGCCGCCGCAGAAAAAGGCGATCAGCGACAGCACGATGGTCCATTGCGTGGCGATCAAGAGGTTGGAGAGGATGTCCCAGAAGCTGAACTGCAGCATGGTTCATCTCGCCTTGAAGATGACGCGGCCGAGCGCCCGCAAGAGCGAGCGCGTCAGCATCGCCAGCAGGAGGTAGGCCAGCGCGACGAACAGGTAGACTTCAAAGTTGCGGAAGTTTCGCGAGGCGATGTAGTTCGCGGCATAGGTGAGGTCTTCCGCCGAGATCTGCGACACCACCGCCGAGCCAAGCATCACGATGATGATCTGCGACGACAGCGCCGGATAGATTTTTCGGAACGCCTGGTTCAGCACGATGTGGCGCAGCACCTCCCATTTGCTCATCGCAAGGCTCAGGCCGGCCTCGATATGGCCTTTCGGAACCGCCTCGATGCCGGCGCGGATGATCTCGGTCGAGTAGGCGCCGAGATTGATCACCATGGCGAGGAAGGCGGCGGTGGTCTCGCTGAGTTTCAGCCCGAGCGCCGGCAGGCCGAAGAAGATGAAGAACAACTGCACGATGAACGGCGTGTTGCGGATCAATTCCACGTACACAGCGACGATACGGCCCAGCCAGCCGGGACCGAAGGTGCGCGCCGCGGCGCCCGCGGTGCCGACCGCGATGCCGACGACCGTCGACACGATCGTCAGTACGATCGTGAAGGCCAGCCCGTACAGAAGCACGTTCCAGTAAGGCAGCAGCTCGGCGAATTGCAGCTTGTAAGACACTGCGGGCGTCCCAGCGTTACACCTAGAAGCCGGGGGGCAGCGGTGCCTTCAGCCACTTCTCCGACAGTTTTCCGATCTCGCCCGATGCTTTCGCCTTGGTGATGATCTCGTTGACCTTGGCGAGCAGCGCCGGCTCGTTCTTGTTGAGCCCGACGTAGCAGGGGCTGTCCTTGATCACGAATTTCAGCGTCGGTGCGCGGGCAGGGACCTTCTCGGCGATCGCAGCCGCGACCGTGTTGCCGGTGGCAATCAGGTCGACCTGGCCGGACACGAAGGCCGCGATGGTCGCGTTGTTGTCCTCGAAACGCTTGACGGTCGCATCCGGCGCCGAGGCGGTCAGCGCCTGCTCCTCGATCGCGCCGCGGGTGGCGCCGATGGTCTTGCCCTTGAGGTCGGCTGCGCTCGTCACCGCGATCGCCTTGGTGCCGAACACGCCGGAGAAGAACGGAGCATAGGCGATCGAGAAGTCGATGACCTTTTCGCGCTCCTCGTTCTTGCCGAGGCTGGAAATCACCAGGTCGGCCTTGTTGGTCTGCAAATATGGAATGCGGTTGGCGCTGGTCACCGGAATGATTTCGGTCTTCACCCCGAGTTCCTTGCCGATCAGATTGGCCATGTCGATGTCGTAGCCCTGCGGCTTGAGATCGAGCCCGGCGGAGCCGAACGGCGCAAAATCCTGCGGCACAGCGATCTTGATCACCTTGGACTTCATGATCGAATCGAGAGCGTCGGCATGGGCCTGCGTCGCCACCGCGGCAGTGGCAATTGCAGCGGCAAGCATCAATCTCTTGAACAGCATACTTAGGATCTCCGAGGTTACGGCGAAGACGCGCCTCCGAGATTTTCTCTCGGTGCGTCTCATTCAGCGGATGTGGCCCGGCTCCACGTCGCGGTTCGACCCTGCCTGACGCCTCGCATTTAGGCAATGCTTGGCCGTGCTTTTTTTGGAGGCTCTTTGTGGGTCGATTTCGAGCATGATCACGCGACCATGCGTTGGGCTGCGGCGTTCGACATACCCAACGGTTCGTGACTACCGCAGGCCCTCATACACCATGAAGCCGCGCGCGATCGCGAGCTTGCGCAAGGCGCGCGGGACGAATTTTTGCGGCCGATGCAGATAGCGCCACGACGTCACCTTGAAATCCCTGATCGTGCCGAGATCGCTTTCGAACGGCGCCAGCAATCCGGTCAGGCTGATCGGCGCATGCGCGCGGTTGTTGAATGGCAGTAGCAGCAACTCCAGATGCGCCGTCGTACCATCTTGCGAAGTCGCGGTGATGCCGGCAATGGCCGCCAGCATTTCTTCGGCGACGTAGCTGATGATGTCCTCGATCTCGCGGCGGCTGTCCGGAGTGAACAGCGCCGAGAAACTCGTGTCCTTCATGTCGCGGCCGAGCAGGGCGCAGACCCGTGTTCCGGCGACACGAAACGGATAGCCGGCCTCGTTGTCATAGGACAGCACGAAGATATCGCCGAGCAGCTCGCGCACCGCGCCGGGTTCGATCTCGCTACGGTCCGGTGCCCGCGCGTCGCCGCGTTTCGCGTCCCAATAGGCGAAGAACTCGCGGCTCGATGGGTGTTTCATGCTTACCTTCCCCGGCTTGCCTTGGCGGGACACATCTGTCCCGCTTTTGCGCAACACGCCTTCCCTTGTTCGTTGTGCAGGACAGGCTGTGCAGCGTCCATGCCGGGGACGCGATTCGGCCGCGTGGGGCGCGGCTTTGCGTTGTTAACGTTAAATTAACTATGAGGTTGGCGGTGGCGCTGCGGCGCGCGTAATGTGGAACGCATCAGGCGGCGCCGACTTATCTGTTCGGCGCGGTTGGTACACAGGTGGCATCAAACAGTTTGGTCATCGCGCGGGGAGGGGCGGGGGATGTGATCCCGGCTCCAGGCGCGAAAAGGCCAGCAAGACAAGGGAGAGCTTTCTCAGAGCTCTCCCTTTTTTCTTTTTGCAGTCTCGTGTCCCGGACGCAACGCAGCGCCCCTTTAGCGGTGCGCCTCAGGGCCAGGACCCAAACAGACTGCATGGTGGGTCCCGGCTCTGCGTCGCACCTCCGAGGGGCGCCGCGCCGCGTCCGGGACACGGATAGCTGCGATTGTGCACTTGCACAGGGCGGGCAAAGCCGCCTATCTGGGCCCATACGACTCGAAGCCGCCAGCTAAGGTCCTGGACCCCTTGGAATCCCAGTCTTACTCATCCCCGGTCGGGCCGCCGGACGCCCCGCACGAGCCGATCTTGACGCTACCAGGCGCGCTCACGGCCTATATCGCGCTGATCGCTGCGATTCATTTGCGGGTGCTGCTGCCGGTTGAACTGGAGAACTGGACCATCGACGTCTTCGGCTTCATTCCGAAGCGCTACGATTCCACCTTACTCAACATCAACATCACCTTTCCCGGCGGGGCCGGCGCCAAGATATGGACCTTCGTCACCTATTCGCTGCTGCATGCCAATCTCAGCCATATCGGGTTCAACCTGTTGTGGCTGTTGCCGTTCGGCAGCGCGCTGGCGCGCCGGTTCGGTGCCGTCAGGTTCTTCGTCTTCATGGCGGTGACGGCCGCGGCGGGCGCCCTGGCGCATCTCGTCACCCATGAACACACGATCGCGCCAATGATCGGCGCCTCGGCCTCGGTATCCGGCGCGATGGCCGCCGCCATCCGCTTTGCTTTCGTGCGGGGAAGTTTTCTTTCGTTCCACCGGGGCGATGCGGACGCCGCCGCGAAGGTTCCGGCGTTGTCGCTTTCCCGGGCGTTGCGCAACGCGCGCGTGCTCGGATTCCTGGCGGTGTGGTTCGGCGTCAACATCATCTTCGGCCTTGGGTCGATTTCGATCGGCGCCGAAGGCGCCAGCGTTGCCTGGCAGGCGCATATCGGCGGATTTCTCGCCGGCTTGATGCTGTTTTCGCTGTTCGATCCGGTACCGCGTGCGACGCCGCATGCCGCGGATGCTTCATGGCCGGACGAGTCTGGCCGCGTCTGATCGCCGCTTGCGGCGAGGGCCGATTTCATTCATCATCCGCACTGGTTGTAACGCAAGCCAATGCCGCTGCCATGGATGACAGCCGCGCTTGCAAACTGCGCCCTGAAACGAAACCGGCGCGGAACTGTTGATTGAAGACTCACGACAAGTCCGGCCCCTTGGGCACGAACGGATTCAGGGAGGCGACAATGACGGTACGTTCAATTCTCGACACCAAGGGCCATCAGATCACGAGCATCGAGCCGGATGCCAAGCTTTCGGCCGCGATCAAGATCCTTGGCGAACGCAAGATCGGCGCCGTGCTGGTGATGAACCAGGGACGCGTGGAGGGGATCCTTTCGGAGCGCGACATTGTCCGCGTGTTGGGCGAGCGCGGCGCCAGGGTGCTCGAGGAGCCGGTCAGCGAGGTCATGACGAGCAAGGTCGTGAGTTGCCGGCAGTCCGACACCGTCGCGGGGATCATGGAAATGATGACGCTCGGTAAGTTCAGGCATCTGCCCGTTATCGAGGACGGCAAGGTGGTTGGCCTGATATCGATCGGCGACATCGTCAAGCGCCGTGTCCAGGAATATGAGGCCGAGCAGGAAGCGCTACGCGACTACATCAAGACGGCGTGAGCTTTTTTGACGCGTTTTCTTGGCGTGACCCTCGGATCACGTCCGCGGGCAAGCTTCGCTTGAGAACGCTACGCTATTCCTTGTCAGGCTTTTCGAGCGCCTTCTCGGCTTCGATCTGCGGCGGCGCGAGGATATGGATCGCCTCCTGGATCGAATCGATCGCCCGCTCGGCCGCTTTCACGCCGTGGGCGATCAGATCGTCAGCGCGATGAAAATCGAACCAGCCGATCTTGCCGACGCGGGGCGAGATCAGGAGGTCCGGCGGATCGCCGGCAAGCCGAGCGCGGGTGATGCGGTCCTGCATGATGTTGAAAGCATCGACCATGACCGAGGAGATGCCCGGCCGTCCGCCGCCACCGAAGAATTCACGCTTCATCGTGCGCTCGGCGGAGAAGAACTTTCCGATGCCGCGTTTGCGCGGCCCGGGTTCGGGCAGCGCTTCCGGCATCACCGATACCGAAACGCCAGCCGTCTGGCCGTGGGAATAGATCGTCGTGGCGTGCGCGAAGACATCGCTGGAGAGATTGGCAGCGATCACGATTTCCGCGCCGAGCGCGCGCGCCGCCGACACCGGCACCGGATTGACCAGGGCACCGTCAACCAGCCAGCGGTCGCCAACCAGGATCGGCGAGAATATTCCCGGCAGCGCGTAGGAGGCACGCATCGCGTCCACCATTGGGCCATGGGTCAGCCAGATTTCGTGGCCGGTGCGCACTTCGGTCGCGACGGTGGCAAATTTCACCGGCAGATCCTCGATCAGGCTTTGGCCGAGCGCCGCCTCCAATTGGGCCGCAAGCTTGGCGCCGCCGATCAGGCCCGAACCGTTCAGGCGGATATCGAGATAGGAGAGGACCGTTCGCGGCTGCAGGCTGCGTGCCCATTCTTCCAGCGTGTCTAGATGTCCGGCAGCAAAAGCGCCGCCGACTACGGCCCCGATCGACGTTCCCACCACGACGTTGGGCATGATTCCGTGAGCCACCAGCGTCCGGACGATGCCGATATGGGCAAAGCCGCGTGCGGCGCCGCCACCCAGCGCCAGTCCGATCACCGGCCGGCGGATACTGCCGAGCCCTACCTTGTCGTCGGCACCGGAGCCTTTTTGGCCGCGGCCCATCCAGCTATCCAACACGCAAGCCCTCCGGCTTCAACGATAACCGCCGCGGCGCTGCCGCGCCAGAATTGTCCATTCCAATTCCGGATGCATGGTTTATGCCCGGCGAATGCCGGCCTAGGCAGGGAATGTGACTGGACCACGACCGCTGCATTAACATCGGGTGCCGGTGCGGGTTCCGCTAGCGAGCGCCTCGCCAAACTTCGGCCACGAAGGCTTGAATTTGCCGCGTTTTCAGTGAAAAGCATGGCGATGATTTCGGGCGGCAACGGTATCGCAGGATACGGGCGGGGCAGATGGCCTTTTCCGGCGCTGGGCGTCGCCTTCACGCTGGTTGCTTTGCTTCTTCCAGCCCCGGTTTCGGCCCAGTGGTTCTCGGACCGCCCGCCACCGGTGCCGCCCGCCGTGGTTCCGGACACTCAGACCGGGCCTGCCATGAATCTGGCGCCGCCATCGGGGACGGGGGCGATTCCACCGCTTCCCGCTCCGCTGAACCAGCCGACCATCGTTCAGCCACAAGTCACCGCCGTGCCGCCGGTGGTACCGCCGCCGGGTGCGGCCACTGCAGGTCAGGGGGTGCTATCGCTGACGGCGCGCTACGGCAAGGATCTGCCTGTCATCAACGGCGGACTGGTGTGGCGGGTATTTGCCGACAAGCCCGACGATACCGGCACGTTCAAGCTGATCCGCGAGGAGCGCGGCGCGACTCCGAACATCGTGCTGCCGCCCGGCAATTACGTCGTCCATGTGGCTCTCGGCCTGGTCAGCGCGGTGCGGGCGGTGAGCCTGAAAGCAGAGACGGACCGGGTGGCTTTCGTGCTTCCGGCCGGCGGACTGCGCATCGAAGGCCGCGTCGGCACCAGCAAGATTCCCCCGAACCAGATCTCGTTCGCGATCTACAAGGGCAGCCAATTCGAAGGCTCCGAACGCACCCCATTGCTTCCGAACGTCGCCGCGGGCGACGTCGCGCTGCTGCCGGAGGGCACCTACTACATCATCTCCAACTATGGCGATGCCAATTCGGTGGTGCGTTCCGACATCCGCGTCCAGGCCAGCAAGCTGACGGACGTGACCGTCTCCCACCGCGCAGCGGTGATTACGCTGAAACTGGTCAGCGACAGGGGCGGCGAGGCTCTCGCCAACACCGCATGGTCGGTGATCACGCCAGGCGGCGACGTCATCAAGGAATCGATCGGCGCGTTTCCGCGCGTGGTGCTGTCCGAAGGCGAGTATCGGGCGATTGCCAAGAACGAGGGCAAGGTGTTCGAGCGCTCCTTCAACGTCGTCAACGGCGTCGACGGCGAGGTCGAGGTCGTGGCGCGCTAGACCATAGCCTTTTCGAGCGAAGCATACCCTCGGACTTGATCCGAAGGTATTTCCGGTTCGCGTGAAGAAACGCGGCAGTTAAGCAGGCCTGCGCATTTGGCTGTCATAGTCTCTAATGCGCACTAACCATCGCACAACTTAGAACTGTCATAATCGCCATATCGGCGTACCGCCGCCGCCATTTTTACATAGCCTTAAACCCGGCTGCATTGGATGCCCTGGGACTGAGTGCGCGTAGCGGGGCAGGTTATGGTTGCGGCCAACAGATCATCGAAAAAGTCGTCAGAAAAATTCAACACCGAGATGTTCGCCGACGTCCCGGTCCTGAAGCGCAAATGGCAGGCTGCATTGCGTCCGGGCGAGAAGCTTCCACGCTATGAAGACATCATGCTCGGCAGCCTCGGCCGGCTGGCGGATCACGTCGTGCTGCTTCGGAACGACAACGACACGCTCTCCGTCTCGCACACCGGCCGCTACGTCCAGCAATGGCTGAATGATGATCGCTGGGACATTTCCTTAAGTGCATTGCCGCCGGATTGCGCGACCGCGCTCGGCGAGGCGGCATCCAACGCGCTGCAGAACTGCCGCCCGTACCTCGCCACGGCGCATTGCGTGCGCGACGGTCTGGTTCGGACCTATGATGTGCTGGCGCTGCCGACGTTGTCGCGCTGGGGCGGTACCCTGATCGGGACCTATGTCAACGAGCGCGATGCGCAATTCAATCTGCTGGACACGATCTTCTCAGCGACCGATGAGGGCGTGCTATCGCTGGCGGCTGTTCGCGATGCGGACGGGCAGCCGTCCGATTTCCAGATCGTCCATCTTAATCAGGGCGCCGCGCGACTGCTGCGGCAGCCGTCGACGGAGTTGTTATGGCGACGGCTTGCCGTGGGCGGAAACCTGTTATGCGCGCCGGAGGTGACCGAGCGTCTGCGCGACATCGTCGTCAGCGGCAATGGCGATCAGATCGAAATCGATGGTGGGGACCGCTGCCTGCGACTGGGCGTGACGGCGTTCGGCGACATGCTTTCGTTGACGGTCTCCGACTTCACGGCGCTGAAGCGACGCGAGGTTTCGTTCCGCCTGCTGTTTGACAACAATCCGATGCCGATGTGGGTGTTTGACGCCGAAACGACCCGGTTCTTGAATGTCAACGACGCGGCCGTGCGCCATTACGGCTACCCGCGCGAGACGTTCCTGCAGATGCAGCTTCGCCAGATCTGGCCGGAGGACGAATGGGCCAGCCACAGCCAGGCGCTGCGGCAGCTCGGCGACATCTACAATTCGAGCCGCGACTGGCGGCATCTCAAGGCCGACGGCAGCGAAATCCACGTGCTGACGTTCGGACGGCGCGTCGCCTTCGACGGACACGACGGCTATCTGGTGGCCGCGGTTGATATTACAGAGCGCCGCGCGGCGGAGGCGCGGATCGCCCACATGGCCCATCACGACGGCCTGACCAACCTGCCGAACCGCGACTTCTATCAGGAGCGCCTCCGCCGGGCGCTCGAACGGGCGGCGTCCGGCAACAGGCGCGTGGCGGTGCTGTGCGTCGATCTCGACCTGTTCAAGAACGTCAACGATTCATTCGGCCATCCAATGGGCGATCGTCTGTTGAAGGCGGTAGCCGAGCGGCTGAAGTCCGAGGTTCGTGGCGACAATCTCGTCGCCCGGCTCGGCGGCGACGAGTTCGCCATCGTGATGGTCTCGGAGGTGTCGCCGAACGAGGTGAGCGACTTTGCCGACCGACTGATCGGTGTGTTGAGCGCGCCCTACGACCTCGATGGTATCGAGGTCGTCATCGGTGCCAGCGTCGGCATCGCGCTGTCGCCCGGCGATGGTGCAAGCTGCGAGGAATTGATGCGCAACGCTGACATGGCGCTCTATCGGGCGAAATCGGATGGCGGCAACGTTCATCGCTTCTTCGAGCGCGAGATGGACCGCCAGGCACAGAAGCGCCGCGACATGGAGCGCGACCTGCGTCGCGCCTTCGCGAGTGGCGAATTCGAACTGCACTATCAGCCGCTGGTGGATATTGCCGCCAACCGTATCAGCGGTTTCGAATCGCTGTTGCGCTGGCGCAGTCCGGAAAAGGGCATGATCTCGCCGGCCGATTTCATTCCGGTCGCCGAAGATATCGGATTGATCGTGGCGCTGGGCGAGTGGGTGCTGCGCGAGGCCTGTTCCGAAGCTGCGAACTGGCCGGAAGACATCAAGGTCGCCGTCAACCTGTCGCCGGTCCAGTTCCGCAGCCGCAACCTGGTTCAGGCGGTGATTTCGGCGCTGGCGCATTCAGGTCTGTCGCCGCGGCGGCTCGAACTCGAAATCACCGAGTCGGTCTTTTTGGCCGAGACCGAAGCCAATCTTGCGATCCTGCATCAGCTTCGCGAGCTCGGCGTCAGCATATCCATGGACGATTTCGGCACCGGTTATTCGAGCCTGAGCTACTTGCGGAGTTTTCCATTCGACAAGATCAAGATTGATCGCTCGTTCGTGAAAGACCTCGCCCAGCGGACCGACTGTGTCGCGATCGTACGCGCTATCTCCGGCCTCGGGCGCAGCTTGAACATCACGACGACAGCGGGAAGGCGTCGAGACCATGGACCAGCTCGACTGGCTGCGCGCCGAAGGCTGCAACGAGGTGCAGGGTTTTCTGTTCAGTGCGGCGAAGCCGGCATCCGAACTCGAGGCATTGCTGTCCGATTTTGGCGCCCGCGCCTCGAAGGCTGCCTAGGCCTAAAACCGCGTCACGATTTCGGACAGCGCCGGGCGAGGGCGATCTTCGACCGGTTTCGACGGTGTGCCGATATGGATGAAGCCGGCGAGTTTTTCGTCCGCCTTCAATCCGAGCCCGTCGAGCACGTCGCGGTCGAACGCGAACCAGCCGGTCAGCCAGCAGGCGCCGTAACCGAGCGCGGTGGCGGCGTTGACAATGTTCATCGCGCTGGCGCCGGCGGACAGCTCCTGCTCCAGGGGCGGTACTTTTGGATGCGGCCTGGTGAAACTGACCACACCGATCACCAGCGGCGCGTCCATCAGCCGGCGCTTCTCGATCTCGATATCGGCGGCCGGCGCCGACGGATTTTTACGTTCAAACACCGTGGCGATGACCTCGCCTGCGCGAAGGCGCCCGTCCCCCTCGAACACGATGAAGCGCCAGGGCGTCAGCTTGCCGTGGTCCGGCACCCGCGCGCCGATGGTCAGAATAGTCTCGAGTTCGCTTGGCGTCGGGCCGGGCCCGCTCATCTCGCGGGGCTTTACCGAGCGGCGGATCTTCAGGAGTTCAAGGGCGTCGGGCACAAGGGTCTCTTTCGTCGGAAATGGCTGTGCCAGAGATAGTGGCACAGCCGCTTCAGCGGAAGCCGATTTAGACCGATTATGATCAGGCGGCCGCCCGCATCCGCGTCACGTCCGGCGGCGTTGCTTCCTCGACGAGGGCGGCCAGCGCCTCGTCGGTCGGCATCACCTTCTGCCCGTCGCTGCCGAGCCGGCGGATCGAGACCGAATGGGTCTCGGCTTCCTTCTTGCCGACGACGAGCAGGGCAGGGATCTTCGCCAGCGAATGCTCGCGGACCTTGTAATTGATCTTCTCGTTGCGCAGGTCGATCTCGACGCGCAAGCCGGCCCTTCGTGCGGCAGCCGCGACTACCTTGGCGTATTCGTCGCCTTCGGAGGTGATGGTCGTCACCACAACTTGGGTGGGTGCCAGCCAGAGCGGGAAATTGCCGGCAAAGTGCTCGATCAGGATGCCGATGAAACGCTCCATCGAGCCGCAGATCGCGCGATGCACCATCACCGGCGCCTTCTTCGAGCCGTCGGCATCGATGTAGAACGCGCCGAACCGTTCGGGCAAGTTGAAGTCGACCTGCGTGGTGCCGCATTGCCAGTCGCGGCCGATGGCGTCGCGCAGCACATATTCGAACTTCGGCCCGTAGAACGCGCCTTCGCCGGGGTTGATCGCGGTCTTGATGCGGTTGCTGCCGCCGGCCTGAATTTCCGCCAGCACGGTGGCCATCACGCGCTCGGCATGATCCCACATCTCGTCGGTGCCGACGCGCTTTTCCGGCCGGGTCGAGAGCTTGACCGTGAGCTCGCCTTCGAAGCCGAAATCGGCGTAGGTCGACAGGATCAGGTCGTTGATCTTGAGGCACTCCTCGGCGAGTTGGGCTTCGGTGCAGAAGACATGTGCGTCGTCTTGCGTAAAACCGCGCACGCGCATCAGGCCGTGCATCGCGCCCGAGGGCTCATAGCGATGCACCACACCAAACTCCGCAAGGCGTAGCGGCAGGTCGCGATAGCTCTTCAGCCCGTGCTTGAAGATCTGCACATGGCCGGGACAGTTCATCGGCTTCAGCGCAAACCAGCGCTTATCCTCCGCCTCGTCGCCGGCCGATTGGGCCGCGAACATGTTCTCGCGGTACCAGTCCCAGTGACCCGAGGTTTCCCACAGCACCTTGTCGAGGATCTGCGGCGCGTTGACCTCGTCGTAGTCGCCGGTCAGGCGGCGGCGCATATAGGCAATCAGCGCCTGGAAAATGGTCCAGCCCTTCGGGTGCCAGAACACCACGCCGGGGCCTTCTTCCTGGAAGTGGAACAGATCGAGCTCGCGGCCGAGCTTGCGGTGGTCGCGCTTCTCGGCTTCCTCGATCTGCTTGAGGTAAGTATCGAGCTCTTCCTGCCTGGCGAATGCCGTGCCGTAGATGCGCGTCAGCATCGGGTTGTTGGCATCGCCGCGCCAATAGGCGCCCGCCACCTTCATCAGCTTGAAGGCGGTGCCGATCTTGCCGGTCGAACTCATATGCGGGCCGCGGCACAGGTCGAACCAGTCGCCCTGGAAATAGATTTTTATGGGCTCGTCGCCGGGAATGGTGTCGACCAGCTCGACCTTGAAGGCCTCGCCTTTGTCGCGGAACACCTGCTTGGTCTTTTCGCGATCCCAGACTTCCTTCGTGAAGGGCTTGTCGCGCGCGATGATCTCGCGCATCCGCTTTTCGATCGCCGCGAAATCTTCCGGCGTGAACGGCTCGTTGCGGAAGAAGTCGTAATAGAAACCGCTCTCGATCACCGGGCCGATCGTGACCTGCGTGCCCGGCCACAGCGACTGCACCGCTTCGGCCAGCACATGCGCGCAGTCGTGCCGGATCAGTTCGAGCGCGCGCGGGTCTTCACGGCTGATGAGTTCGATCTTCGCATCGTGCGAAATCGGATCGTTGAGATCGGCGACCACGCCGTCCAGCGCCATCGCGACCGTGCGCTTGGCGAGCGAGGGCGATATACCCTTGGCGACGTCGAGCCCGGTGGTGTCCTTGGCGAAATCGCGCTTCGCGCCGTCGGGGAAGGTGAGGGTGATTTTTTGCACGGGTTCGGCCGGTTTCAAATTCGCAAGGCCAAATTGGAACCCCGATGCGGGTGCATTGCTGTCAGGCATTGGCGTCTCCTAAAGCTCACTCCTGCGAACGAGCGCAGGTAAGCGGGAAAGCAGCGGTATAGCAGGGGATTCGGCCCCTGCAATCGGGCAATTTCGCGAAATAGGCCGTGATGGCAGGGCCGCAGGGCAAACATCTGGCCCCATCGTCCGGGAAAGAATGCTTCTCCGTCACGGCGACGTACGCAGAGCCGCTCGGCATCAGCGCCGTCAAATCAATGAAACTCATAACGAGCGATGACAAATAATCCGGTATCGCGTCCTTTTCTTGGCACGGCCCACAGTCTACATGCATCTGCATGAAACATGTGCCCGGGCCCGTCCACGCCGAGCGCCGCTTTGCACCGACTGCGCTGATGCTCGGCAACGTCGTCACCGGCTGCTCGGTGCTGGCCCCGGCGGGCATGCTGGTCGAACTGTCTGCCGGTCTTGACGTCTCGATCCGCACCGCTGGTCTTCTGATCACCTTCGGCGCGATCATGCTGTGTGTCGGTTCGCCGGTCACGGCGTGGCTGACTTCCAAGATTGAGCGCCGCACCCTGCTGACGGCCACCCTTGCGGTGCTGGCGCTTACCAACATTGCCTCCGCCTTTGCGCCTGACTATGCGAGCCTGCTCGCCATTCGCCTGGTCATGCTGGCAATCGGCGCGCTCTACACGCCGCAAGCGGCGGGAACGGCCGCACTGATCGTGCCTGAAGCAAGACGCGGCAGTACCATCGCCTATATCTTTCTCGGCTGGTCGCTGGCTGCAGCCGTCGGCCTGCCGGCGATCACCTTCATCGCCAGCCGCTATGGCTGGCAGGCGGTCTATGGCGCCATTGGTGCAATGAGCTGCCTGAGTTTCCTCCTGCTGGCGTGGCGTCTGCCCCGCGGGCTGATGGGTGCGCCGGTCGACCTCAAGACCTGGGCGGCCATCGGCCGCAACCGGATGATCCTGCTGTTGCTGCTGATCACGACCGCGCAGATGTCCGGCCAATTCGTGGTGTTCACCTATATGGGCCCGTTGCTAGCGCGGCTGACGGCGGCGGGCCCGGACCCGATCGCCGTGGTATTCGCCGTCTACGGTATCTGTGGTGTCATCGGCACCGCGATCGGAACCCGGATCGTCGATTCCTGGGGCGCATGGAAGACTTCGATGCTGTTCACGTCGGTGTTGCTGGCTGGCGTGGGCGGATGGGCGCTCAGCGCCGGCATCTATCCGCTGATGGCTGTCTCCGTCGCGATTTGGGGTATTGGATTTGCTTCCACCAATTCGATGCAGCAGGTGAGGTTGGTCGGCGCCGCGCCTGCGCTGGCGTCCGCATCGGTGTCGCTCAACACATCCGTGCTCTACGTCGGACAGGCCATTGGTTCGGCCATCGGCGGTTTTCTGTACGCGCGCGATTTGCTCTTCGCCAATGGCTATGTCGGGGCGACCTTTGTCGCGTTGGCGCTGGTGACGGTGATTCTAACCAAGCCGAAAAAGGGCCAGGGAAGCGCACCGCGCTGATGCTGGCCGAAGACTTTTGACATCCTTACGCGAGTTCCATAGATGTAATGTTATAACATTGCGCTATGGGGCTGTAAGTAATGGAAAAGTTTGGCAATTGGTGTGAAGTCGGGAGGCGGATCGGACGCCGAATGCGGTTTTTGGCAGTTCTGGCCGCAGCATCCTTTGCCGCGGGCGGTGCACGGCCCGCCATTGCTCAAACCGTTCCTCAGGCTGTCCTGCCTCCGATTACGGTGGAAGGACGGCCAGCCACCAAGCAAAAGCAGCGAACGAGCAAGCGCTTGCAGATGCGGGCTGCGTCCGTCGCGCGCCAGGCGCAGACCGGCGCGGATCGAGCGCCGCAAGGCCCAATCGACGGATGGCCAGGTGGCTTGCCGCGCGACCACATCCGTTCGACGACCGATCTCAACGTGCCCAATACGACCGGATCGCGACTGCCGGGCACGGCTCGCGACATCCCGGGCAGCGCGGAGAGCGTCAATCAGGCGACGATGCAGGAGCGAGGCAAGACTAGTTGGGTGGACGCCCTTCAAGGCTTGACCGGCTTTACGTCCGCCGTCCGGCCAGGAGCTGCCGGCGTTGCATCGACGCGGGGGTTCACCGAGAACGGCATCGCAGTGCTCTATGATGGAATCCGTGTCACCAACACCACGATCAGCACGCGCAACTACGACAGCTTCATTTTCGATAGGGTAGACGTGCTGCGCGGACCGGCGTCGGTCCTTTACGGTGAAGGCGCCATCGGCGGCGCCGTCAATCTCGTTCGCAAGCAACCGAGCGGGGTCACCGAGCCGTCGGAAACAATCTCCTCGCTCACTACTCGCGAAGGCGTCCGCCAGGCCGTGGGAAAGGGAGGTCCGCTGGGGAATGGCTTCTCTTATCGACTCGACGGCGTCGTCAACGGATACAACGGCCCGGTCGATGACAACCAGGTCAGATACGGCAATGTCGCAGGTGCCTTGCGCTGGGATGTGACGCCGCAATTGTCATCGACCGTCGACTTTGACTACATGAAATCGAAAATCGAGAACGCGTATTGGGGCACGCCCCTGGTGCGAGGGAAAATCCGCTCCGATCTCCGCGAGGTCAACTACAACAACCTGCCGAACAACAAATACGACGACAGTGTGCTGTGGCTGCGCTGGAATACGACGTATGACACCGAGGAGCTAAAGATCCGCAATCGCTTCTGGTCCTATCAATCCGATCGCGATTGGATCAACACGTACCGCTTTGCCTATATTCCCGCAGGCGGCACCTGCTCTTTCCGCGGGCAGAACCTCCTCAACAACACCGGTACAGACCAAGTCTGCCGGCAAACATGGGAGAATCTCGGCTACGACCATCGCTTTATCGGCGATCGTTTCGACGTGAACTGGAACGGCAGCTTGGGAGCGATGCCGCTGTCGACGGTCATGGGCGTTGAGGTTGCAAGCACGCGATGGGACAGTCCGCGCAACGAGGTGACATCGCTTCAACTCGTCGATCCCTATAATCCCGCACCGACGGACTTCTTCACCCGAGGCACTGCACGGACACAAAACGTGCGCGCGGATCTGACGCAGAAGGCGGTTTTCGGCGAGGCGCGCCTGGAGGTGCTCAAAGGGGTCAAAATTGTTGGCGGGTTTCGAGTCGATCAAATGGAGGTGGACTACAATCGGCGGCCGGCGAACCAGCTCTACAGCAAAACGTTCGAACCCAGCACCTATCGCATGGGTGCACTGTGGGACATTCGCGCCGACACGACGCTCTACGCGCAATATGCAACTGCGGTTGAGCCGCGCTTCGCTCTGTTCACATTGGGCGTCACCGACACTCCCTTCAGCCTCACCAATGCGCGCCAGGTGGAGGGCGGTATCAAACACGCCTTCGCGAACGGACGAGGTGAGCTGTTGGCTGCCGTCTATCAGATCGAAAAGACCGATATCCCCTCAACCGATCCTCTGACGGGATTTACGGTTCAGGTGGGCAAGCAGTCATCCCGCGGCTTTGAGATTTCCGGCAGTTATCGCCCGATCGAGACTTTGCGCCTTGAGGCGAACTTTGCCTACGTGAATGCCCGGTATGACGAATATCGAACAAGTACGACCGCGAATTACACGGGCAATACGCCGCCGAATGTGCCGCAGGTCGTGGCGAACTTTGGTGCCACGTGGCAGCCGTTTACAAACTGGGCGGTCGGCGCGTGGATCAATCACAGGGCCTCCATCAACGCTGACGATGCCAACCTCGTGACGTTGCCGTCGGCCACCATCGCGGATGTTTTTGCCACCTACCGTTTTGCGCAAAACGCCGACCTGACATTCCGCGTTCGTAATATCACCGACGCGGTCTATGCAGCTTGGGCTACGGATGCGAACTACGTCATTCTCGGCGCGCCGCGGACCTTCGAGCTTTCTCTCCGTACGCGGTGGTAGGTAGATCCTGGAATGCTCGTTCGCAGCAGGCGTCGTCGTGCTCCGCCGGCTGCGACGCGCATGGTTTCCGAGGCCGGCAAAGCGTTCGTGTTCGGACATGGGACACGCGCAATCAAGATGACCATTCGATCCGGGATGATGGCAGGCACGCCGCGATACCGCGCCGAGGCCGTTAGCGATTGGCGTCGGGCGCACCGGCGACGCGGGTCAAAGCGGGCGTTGCGGCCATCTTGACCAGCACGTCCTTGACCGGATGCTCTGTCCAGGCCTGCGTGACGTAATCGCGATGGGTGACGCCGTCAGGCGTCTGCACGAACACGACGCTGCCGGGCTTCAACGGCCCGTCCATGCTCTCGGTGACGCTGATGCCCCTGTCGCGGAGCATCTGCATCAGCTCCAGATCGTGCCGCTTGGTGTAGCGGGTATAGGAGCTGACGAAGAAGCCGGTCCGGTTCTTCTCGATCCATGAAGCGAACTTGTCGAGTTCGCCATAGACGGCGTCGAGCAGGAACACACCGCGGACCCGGTTGGGAAGACCGCCGACTTCGAGGCTCCACGCCGTCGGCAGGAACCCGCCGCTATAGCCGACGATCACGATCGGCATGTTGGCGAACGCCTGCGCCGACTTCGGATCGCCGTGGAGGCGGGCGAGGTGGCTTGCCGACTCCTCGATGAAGCGCTTGAAGCCGCCCGGCTGCCAGAACTTGCCGGCCGAGGAGTCGGCGGCGTTGACAGCCATTTGCGGGGCGAGCAGCACGGCGTTGACGCCCGAATCCGAGATCTGCTGCGGCACCAATTGGCGGTCGCGGACGTCGCGCTCCAGCGTCGCGCCGTTGCCGTGGAAGAACACCACAATCACGCCCGGCTTCCTGACATCGAACGTCTCGGGGACATGTACCAGCACGCGGCTGTCGTTGTAGGTCTCGTCCTGCCAGTAGACCTTGCCGCTGTAGCTGCGATGGCCCTTGCGGTCGCCTTTGACGATGTTGAGGAACGGTTCTTCCGAGCGCGGATTGGTGCCGAAATAAGGGAAGGCGGAGGATTTCATGCTGACCAGCGTGGTCAGTTCTTCACGCTCATTGCGGGGTAGCGTCAGCGTTGGCGTCAGCGAGGCGACCCGCATTGGCTCGGTACGCACCGCGTGCGGCTGCGGCGCCAGTGCGACCTGGCGCTGGACTTGCGGCAAGCTTTCACCCGCGGTCGGGAAACGGTCGGCGAATTGCGGCTGGGGGAAACGGTCGTCGAACGTGTCGGCGGAAGCCTGCGGCTTGGCGGCCCGGGATTTGGCGCCATCCGTGTTCGCCGCCAGCATTTCCGGGGTCGGCGCCTTGCCGCATTGAACCAGGACGAAGGATAGCGGCACGATCAGCGCGGCTATCGCCGCCCAGTGCCATCGAAGGGGCAGCGCACGGCGCGGCATGGCCGGAGACGTCGCCCGGCTGGCGCGATCAACTGTCGGGAAATTCGGATTAGCTCCGACCATCCACCCCAATGTCCCAAGATCCACCGTCAACCGGCGTAAGCTCGCACGCCTTTAGGCGACGTTAAGCGTCCGGAAAAACTCCCCGCATCCGGAAGCCCAAAGGAGACCATGCAATCGTGTCGCGATTGTGGGACCGCCACGATGTCTTCGCAATCCAGTAGTGGCACGGGCAGCTGGAGGTACCATGCAACCTATTTTATGTCTCAATTTAAACCCTTGTTAACATTGCTTGAATTGAGGGGCGTCAGCCTGCACGATGAGGTCCTGGCTGGGCGCTGAAGGTACGGTCCGAGATGGCGGCATCAGAAACGGAAAGCCGGTCCTGGCCTGGCTCGCGCTCCGGCAGCGGCTCGACCGTTTCGGTCCTAGTGGCGGTTGCCATCGTGGTTGCCGATATGGTCGGTGTCGGCGTCTTCACCAGCCTCGGCTTTCAGGTCAAGGATATCCCCTCGGGCTTTTCCATCCTGTTGCTGTGGACGGTCGGCGGTATCGTCGCGTTGTGCGGGGTGTTTTCCTACGGCGAGCTCGGCGCGATGTTTCCGCGCTCGAGCGGTGAGTACAACTTCCTCGGCCGGGCCTATCACTCGGCCTTCGGTTTCGTGGCGGGCTGGGTGTCGGCGACGGTCGGCTTTGCAGCGCCGGTGGCGCTCGCCGCCATGGCGTTTGGCGAGTACGGCAAGTCGGTGCTGCCCAACACGCCGCCGCTGGCACTTGCGATCGGCGTGGTCTGGCTGGTGTCGCTGGTGCAACTCGCCGGCATCAGGCACTCCTCGACCTTTCAACTGGTCGCGACCATCCTGAAGGTGGTACTCATCATCGCCTTCCTGGTCTGCGGCTTCGTGATCGGCACCGCACAGCCGGTTTCGTTCGCGCCATCGGCGTCCGACTTCACCCATATCGTCAGCGCACCGTTCGCGATCAGCCTGGTGTTCGTGATGTATTCGTTCTCAGGGTGGAACGCGGCAACTTACATTATCGGCGAGGTGAGGTTGCCGGAGCGCAACGTGCCGCGGGCGATGCTGCTCGGAACACTGATCGTGCTCGTGCTGTATGTCGCGCTCAACGCCGTGTTCTTGCACACCGCGCCGATCGACAAGCTTGCGGGCCAGCTCGACGTCGCCCGCATCTCCGGCAGCTACATCTTCGGCGAGCTCGGCGGCCGCATCGTCGGCGCGATGATCTGCTTCGGGCTGATCTCCTCGATCAGCGCGATGATGTGGATCGGGCCGCGCGTCATGATGACGATGGGCGAGGACATTCCGGTGCTGCGGCCGTTCGCCGGCCGTTCGGCCAGCGGTGCGCCGGCCTACGCCATTCTGTTTCAGCTCACGGTCGCGAGCCTGATGCTGCTTACGCGAAGCTTCGAGGCGGTGCTCGACTTCATCCAGTTCGCGCTGCTGTTCTGCTCGTTCTTTACCGTGCTAGGGGTGATCAAGCTGCGCATCACGCAGCCGGACCTGCCGCGGCCCTACCGTGCCTGGGGATACCCGGTAACTCCTGTGGTTTTCCTGCTCGTGACCGGGTTCATGATGTACTACCTTCTGACCGAACGTCCCTTGCAGTCGCTGCTGGGTCTTTTGATCATGTTTTCAGGTCTCTTGATTTACGCCGTCTTCCGCAAGCGGGCAGATCAAGTCGCCGTGGCCGCAACGGGTCGCGAATGAGCATGCTGCACTGTCTGAGAACGGCGACGCTTGCTGCTGTCATGCTGCTGGCGGCCGTGGCTGCCGTCCGCGCCCAAACCGCAACGGTGGACGACACCGCGAAATTTCTCGCAGGCCTGATGCCCTCGGCGGACTCGCCGCTGGCGCCGCTCACCAAAGATCCTGCCTGGCAACGGCACGCCAAATTCTTCGACACTGCGTTCGGCCAACTCGAGCAGCGCCAGATATCGCGGATCCGCACCTGGGCCGATACCAATCTGGCGGCGCCGAAGCCCACCATGTTCTACATGTTCTCAGGCCCGGACTTTCTCTACGCAAATGCCTTCTATTCGAAGGCATCGACTTATGTGCTGAGTGCGCTGGAGCCGGTCGGCTCGGTGCCCGATCTGACAAGGCTGCCGCGCGGCGGCATCGCGTCGGCGCTCTACAACGTCGAACGTTCGCTCAGTTCAATCCTGAGCTTCAGCTTTTTCATCACCAAGCAGATGAAGACCGATCTGCAGGCAGGGCAGATCAGCGGCACGCTGCCGATCCTCTACGTGTTCCTGGCGCGCTCGGGCATGACTGTGAGGGAGGTCAGTCCGATCTCGCTGGACGACAAGGGCGCGGCGTATTTCGCGGGCGAAAATCCCGGGCCGAATGCCGTGCGCGGCGTGCGCATCATCTTCGTGGACCCCGACGGTCAGGAAAAGACGCTGTATTATTTCTCGACCGATCTTTCCAACTCCGGCGTCAAGGCGAGCGGTTTCCTGAAATTCTGTGCGACGCTCGCGCCTGGCAACAGCCTGGTCAAGAGCGCGTCCTATCTGCTGCACTCCGGCAACTTCACCACGGTGCGCGACTTCCTGCTCAACAACAGCGCCACCATCATCCAGGACGATTCCGGAATTCCGCTCGCTTACTACAGCACTAGGAAATGGCGCTTGTTCCCCTTCGGCCGCTATCTCGGACCGATCGACGAATTCGCGGGGCGTTACCAGGAGTCGTATGCTGCACTGTTCCGCCGCGCACAGCCGGTCGATTTCGGCATCGGCTATCGCTGGCGCACGCCGGAAACGAATGTGCTGCTGTCGGTGAGATTGCCGGACGATGGATCGCCCGCTATCGACGCCACGGCATCGGCGGAGGCGGCGCCGCCACCACTGCGCCCGCGCAGGCCGCGGCCGCCTGCGAATATCGGACCGCAGCAATGGGGCGGACCACAGCCATGGGGCGGCGGGTTCTTCGTCTGGCGCTAAGCCGCAATCGCTGCAAGCGTCGTACTCAGGAAGCGTTGACGCCGCGCCAACGTCCGTAGCGCCACGGCAGATACCATCGCGCACCCGCGGGCGCCGTAAGCGGCACGTTGTCGATCCCGGACGTGCCCCAGGGATGGCAGCGCAACAGCCGCGCAAGCGTCATCCAGCCGCCGCCCCACAAACCGAAACGTTCGATCGCTTCGTCGCCATACACCGAGCATGTCGGCAGATGCCGGCAGTTGTAGCCGACCAGCAGCGACAGCGAATGCCGATAGATCCATATCAGCGCGCGTCCGGCATTGCGCGGCAGACGACGGGCGATGCTGGCACAATCCGTGCATTGTTTTTGCTGTGACGATGAAGGACCTGCCGATGCCATGCAGCACTATGTACGTAGTCTTGCGGGGGTTCCCAAGCAAGGAACTCAATTCCTGCAGATATTTAGCCACACTTAGGAATTATCGCACTGCAATGCGGCGTACCAAGCCAAGGTATTATGGACGACACACGTCAGCACAGTTACCGTTTTCATACGGATCGATGACAGAATCATCTCGCGCTAAAACGGGGCCATTGCCACTAGTCGTAAACGGGACTTGGGGGAAGGAACCAAATTGAGGTTTGAGACGTCGCTGAAACTTCGCGGTTGGGCCCTTCTCGGTGCCACCGCCTTTTGTCTCGCATTGCCGGGCGCGATCACGATGCTGGGTAATTCGGCATATGCCGGTGGCACCCTCGAAGAACGCAAACAGCCAATGCATTTCAAGTGGAATGCATGCCAGCCGGATTGCAGGGGCTGGGTCTCGGCCGTCGGCATCGTCACAGCGGATAGTCCGCGGGAGTTCGACGAATTCGCCAAGGGTCGCCAGCTCGCGGGCGCGACCATCGTGCTGGATTCCAGCGGCGGCTCGGTCAACGATTCCATCGCGCTTGGCCGGCGGTTCCGCAGTCTCGGCGCGCTGACCACGGTCGGCGCCACCGTGCGCACGAAGACCCCGCGTGGTGAACGCGTCAGCGTGGCGCCGGAAGCCTATTGTGAGTCGATGTGCGTGTTCCTGCTTCTCGCGGGCAAGACCCGTTACGTGCCGCCGGTCGCGCACGTCCGCGTGCACCAGATCTGGATGGGTGATCGCGCCGATGACGCCAAGGCCTCGAGTTACAGCGCGCAGGACCTGATGATTGTGCAACGCGACATCGGTCGCCTCACGAAATATACCTTCGACATGGGCGGCACCGGCGATTTGCTGTCGCTCGCGCTCAGTGTTCCGCCGTGGGAAGATCTGCACCAGTTGTCACGCGATGAATTGCGCCTGGCCAATCTCGTCACGACCGATGCGATCGCCGACGTGTTCCCGCAGGACAATGCGTCGGTGCCGATGGCCGAGGCGAAGCCTTCCAAGCCGCAGGATCGCTTCGTCAGTTCCTCGACGGAGGGCGACGCGCAGTCGCAGGCGGGCAAGTCGACCAAGACTGCCGAAGCCGCGGTTCCGACCGGCGGATCTGCGACCGCGCCGGTGCAGCCGGCTCAGCCGCAACAGAATCAGCCGCAACAGAAATAGGCTGCGTCCCCAACACTCGGTGTCATCATCCGCGAAAACGAAAGCGGATGATCAGTACGCCGCGGCGCTTGTGATCAAACGGGAATTCCCGGCGTACTGGATGCCCGCCTTCGCGGGCATGACAGGATTGGGTATAGGCGGGGACTTCCCTTACGCCTGCGCCGGCTGCTTGGCCTTGGCTTCGATCTGGCCAATGGCGTCGACCACGGCGTCGAACGTCAGCATGGTCGAGGCGTGGCGGGCCTTGTAGTCGCGCACCGGCTCGAGCAGGGCGATGTCGGCCCATTTGCCCTGCGGGGGACCGCCGTTTTCCTTCAGCATCTTGCGCACGGTTTCTCGCAATTCACGTAACTCGCTGGCTGTCGAGCCCACCACATGGCTTGCCATGATCGAGGAGGAGGCTTGTCCGAGCGCGCAGGCCTTCACGTCATGGGCGAAGTCGCTGACCACGGGCCCGTCCATCTTGAGGTCGACTTTGACGGTCGAGCCGCACAGCTTGGAGTGGGCGGTGGCGCTGGCGTGGGGGTCGGGGAGGCGACCGAGGCGGGGAATATTGCCCGCCAATTCAATGATCCGCTTGTTGTAGATGTCGTTCAGCATGAGAATCGGTGTCCCGGGCGGCGATCCGAGCGCCCTTGGCGGCTGGGTTTCATCGTCCTATATATGGACAGGAACGGCGGAAAAACAGCCCGGCCGTTTGCCGTAGGCGGACGGACATGGACCAGACATGGAAACCAGTTCGGCCGTCAACGTGTTGTGGATGGGACTCAGGCGCCCGGCGGCAAAACCGCCCCGTCTGCCCGGTGACACTCCGGTCTCTGCAGGCCGGTCGAACGGAGAAGACATGGACGCATTGATCAAATCCCTCCGCCCTGGCAAGCCTTCCGATTTGAAGCCTTCCGAAGTGAAATCGCCCGACGTGGCCCCGGAAACCCGCCCGGCCGAGCTCGATCCGGCCGAGTTCCTGGCCGCTGCCGTCCGCGCCGACCTGCCGCGCCCGTCGCGCGCCGAGGCCGAACATGCCGTGCACACGCTGCTCAGCTATATCGGCGAAAACCCCGATCGCGAGGGTTTGCTGGATACGCCCCGCCGCGTGGTCGAAGCCTTCGACGAGCTCTATCAGGGCTATCATCAGTGCCCGGCCGAGGTGCTGGACCGCACCTTTGGCGAAACCGCCGGCTATGACGACTTTGTCCTGGTCCGCGACATCGAGTTCACCTCGCAATGCGAGCATCACATGATGCCGTTCTACGGCAAGGCGCATATCGCCTATACGCCGGTGGAGCGGGTGGTCGGATTGTCGAAGCTGGCGCGGCTCACCGATATCTTCGCCCGCCGCCTGCAGACCCAGGAGCACCTGACGGCCCAGATCGCGGCCGCGATCGACGAGGTGCTGAAACCCCGCGGCGTTGCCGTGCTGATCGAGGCGGAGCATACCTGCATGTCGGTGCGCGGCGTCGCCAAGCATGGCGCGATGACGTTCACCAGCCGCTTCACCGGCATGTTCCGCGACAACCCGGCGGAGCAGCAGCGTTTCCTGTCCCTGGTGCGAGGGTCCAACCGGTAGCCTCGCCGAAATTTCTCCGCGAGGCCCCGTCGTGTCCACCTCCGCAACGACCAATGAACGTGAAGAGGGGCTGGCCTTCCAGCCCAAGTTCGACGCGTCCGGTCTCGTGACCTGCGTGGCGACGGATGCTGCGACCGGCGACGTGCTGATGGTCGCGCACATGAACGAGGAAGCGCTGCGCAAGACGATCGAAAGCGGCGACGCCTGGTACTTCAGCCGGTCCCGCAATGCGTTGTGGCGAAAAGGTGAGACGTCAGGTCAGACCCAGCGCGTGGTCGAGATGCGCATTGATTGCGATCAGGATGCCATCTGGATCCGCGTCGAGCAGCAGGGCGCTGCGTGTCACACCGGGCGGCATTCCTGCTTCTACCGCAAGATCGACGCCGCCGGGGGCGGTGCGCTGCTGACGTTCGTCGATGCCGACCGGCAGTTCGATCCGAACAATGTTTACCGGAAATAACTGGCGTCGGTTCCGGGCTGGTCATGCCAACAGCTCACCGATCATGGCGGCTGCGCGTCTTGCGCCATCGGCTTCGACCGGTTTCGGTCTGTCCGGCCTCGACATAGCCAACATCATGGCGTCGGCGATCATATCGGGGGTCGACGAAGCGAAGTCCATTTGGATGCCTGCGCCATAGCGGCGGAGCCGGTGAGCGACGTGAAAGTTCTGCTCGAAATGGTTTCGCAGCGGAAAATAGACAAACGGCGTCCCGGCAGCCGCGAGTTCCATGCAAGTGGTGAGCCCGCCCTGAACCAGCGCCAGGTCACACGCTGCGAGATGCCGGTCGAGATTGGCAACGAACGACCTTATCTCGACGCCCTCCGGCGCACGCAGCGACGCTGGATCAATGCGGGGACCGGCGACCACCACCATGCGCAACGCCGGCAGCTTGGCCTTCACGATGGGATAGGCCTGCAGGACGCGCTTGATCAGGTGAGCCCCGATCCCCGATCCGCCGACGGTGACGATGCAAATCTGCTCGGCGCTCCCGTAGCCTAGCGCTTCACGAAGAAATTGGCGGTTGCCGAAGGTTTGCGGATGCTCGCCGATGACGTAGCCGGCGAAATCGAAGTGCCTCGGTACCCAATCGCGCATCAGGGGCAGATCCGCACCGAACGATAGCGGCACCACGTCTTCAGGTTGGCCCACGAAGATCGCTCGATCGCGCACGCCAGGATGCTGCTCGACATGCTCGATCATCTCGGCATTGTAGTCCGCCGTCAGCAGCGCCTCATGTTTGCCGCCGGACGGCATCGGCACGTAGCCGACGAAGTCGGTCAACCAGACGAGTTTTGCCTTTTTCAGCTCGGGATGCTCGTGCCAGTAGTGATCGATATCCCAGGCCTCGTCCGCAATCACGATGTCGTAAGCGTCTTGCTCGACGGCGTCCTGGAAGATCATGAAGTTCTTGATCAGCACCTCGTCCATGCGGCGAAGCGCCTGAAAGCAGTGCAATTCGTGTTCGCCGCTTTCGAGCTCGATATGCCGCGTTTCGCTCGCCAACCTTGCACTTAGCGGATGGACATGTTCGTTGCCGGCCTCCAGCAGACGCGTGACCGGATCTTGCGCCAGCCAGTCCACCGTGAGGTCAGGATGAAGCTTGCGCAGCTCGCGCGCGATGGCGATGTCGCGGCGGCCATGGCCGAGGCCGATCGGCGAGGAGAGATAGAGGGCGCGCTTCTGGCGTGCGCCGTGCGGCAAAGTCTCACGTGCAGGCTGACGGATGGCGAGCCGGCGATCGATGAAGTCGTTGATCAGCGCGTTAGCCTTGGCCGGATACCGGCCGAGAGGATTGTGACCGCCGCCTCTGATCGTTACGAACTCCGAACCGCTCACCGCGGCGTGGGCCGCCCGGGCGCGTTCGCAGGGCTGAATTTGGTCGTTGTCGCCGTGGATGAACAGAACCGGGCAGCGGATGCTGCGATACATTTCCGCGCTGACATCGAATTGGGGAGGAATGTTTCGCGCCTCGACCGTTTTGATCAGGGTTGGTCCATCCGTCTCGGCAGCCCAGCCGACCCCGTCCTCGATCTGTTTGGTCGAATGCGGCTCGCTGCAGATGTTGCGAACGAAGAACTCCGCGAAATCAGGGTAACTCTTCAGCCAATAGTCACGGTTGAATTTGTTCCAGCCGTCGTAACTGTCTCTCTCGGCGAGAAAATGCGAGGCCGCAAATCTTGCCTGGTGCGCAGGTCCGATGGTCGAGACCGTGCCGGCGAGGATGGCTGCACGCACACGCGTCGGGTGATAGGCGGCGAGAATGGAGGCGAGCAACCCGCCAAACGAAAGTCCGACCAGGATAGCTTGCTCCACCTCGAGGCCGTCCATCACGGCAAGCGCGTCGGCGAGGTAGTTGTCGAGCGTGTAGGCAGTGACGTCTTCTGGTCGATCGGATTTGCCATTGCCGCGGCCATCATAGGCGATGCAGCGGAAATGTTCGCTGAAGTAGGGAAGCTGCGCCTTGTAGATCCGGGAGTGGACGATGCTCCATGGCGGAATAAACAGCATGGTTTCCGCGCCCGCGCCGTAGCTTTCGTAGGCGAGTTTCACGCCGTCGCGGGCGATGAAACCTTCGCTGTCCGCCAGCTTTGCTCGCATGCTGTCATCCTTTTTCCGGTGAAGATCCTTCCGCAATCCGAATGAGGTCGCCGACGCGCCGCAGCGACGCCCGTATCGGCGAGCCTTTTTTCTCCAGTCCCAGCAGGAACAGGCTTTCGCCGCCGATGAAACTGGAGGCGGCGATCGCGCCGACCTCTTCTGCCGAGAACGGGCCGAGCGGGCCGATCGTCTGTTCGGTCCTCCGCGCCACGCCTACGATCAGGTCGATCCAGCCCATGAGGCCGGCTCGGATCACCCTTGCTACTTCCGCGTCATGCCAGCTCACCGCGATCAGCTCCTGCAGCACCCGCACGTAGCCCGAAGCGATATCCTCATCGAGGTAGTCACAGGCGCGGGACCACTGCTCGGACAGTTTTAGCGATGGATCTTCGAACAGCCTGTTCTGCCGGTCGAGAAGTTGAGCATTGAGATATTCGAACAGCTCCAGAACCATGTTCTGCTTGGAGCCAAAATGGTAGTGGATCTGGCTTAAGGGCACGGCCGCTTCTGCAGCGACTTCGCGAGTGGAAAGTCCGGCATAGCCGGCGCGGCGCAACACCTTCTTGGCAGCTTCGAGCAAGCTCGTGCTGGTTTCGATCTTCTTCACTGCCGCGCGCGCCATGGTACCTCATGATGTGATGGAAGCGTCAAGACGCTACATGCATTCCGGCTGAGAAGGCCAGCCTTGCCGTTTCAACCCTCTACCGGCCGGAAAACCGATGCCCGGAGCCATGCCGGACACCGTGAAACAAACGTCACCCGACCTTCGCCTTGTTTCGCGGCAGCGGGATCAGCATCGAGACCTGCTGCCGGTAGCGGCGGTACTGGTCGCCGAACAGCGCTATCAGGTCGCGCTCCTCCAGCCATATGCCGATCAGGATGTAGCCGGTGGTGGCGATGGCGAACACCAGATGACCGAACGTCATCACCGGCGTCGCCCAGAACGCAAGCAGGAAGCCGAGATAGATCGGATGCCGGACCACCTTGTAGAACATCGGCGTTTTGAACTCGGCCGGGGGCAACTCGCGCCCAAGAAGCCGCGCCAGCACCTGGCGCAAGCCGAACAGCTCGAAATGGTTGATCATGAAGGTGCTGGCGAGCACCACCGTCCAGCCCATCCAGGAAATCGTCTGAAGGACAAGTGCCGCAACCGGATCGGTCACCGACCAGATGACATCAGTCATCGGCCGCCATTGCCAGTAGAGCAGGAGCAATGCGAGGCTGGCAAGCAGCACGTAGGTCGTACGCTCGACCGATTGCGGCACGATTCTTGTCCACCAGCGCTTGAAGGCGGGACGCGCCATCACGCTGTGCTGGATTGCAAACACGCCAAGCAGGACGACGTTGATGAGCAGCGAAGGAACGAGCGGCCCGGCGGGGCCGCTGTCGATGGTCTTCGGTACCGGCAAGTTGCCTACAAAGGCAATCGCATAAAGAAATGTACCGAGAAACAGCAGGTACGTAAGCGTGCCGTACAGCATAGCCGTCAAGCCGCCGGTTATGGTCTTTGCGGGAGGGGAGTGGAGTGCATGGTCTGTCATGATCTTGATCCTC
Source organism: Bradyrhizobium sp. AZCC 1578 (assembly GCF_036924675.1). Taxonomy (NCBI): domain Bacteria; kingdom Pseudomonadati; phylum Pseudomonadota; class Alphaproteobacteria; order Hyphomicrobiales; family Nitrobacteraceae; genus Bradyrhizobium; species Bradyrhizobium sp. AZCC 1578. Next base: position 1,086,682 of record NZ_JAZHRZ010000001.1, on the reverse strand, counting down.
TCAGGGAAGACTGCGGAAGCCTTGCTTTCAGTGCGGACGGTCGTGATTGCCCGGAACGTCTCCTCTTTGCGAGCCGGTCAGATCCAACGTCAAATATTCAGTCGGTCGAACGACCGAAAAGTTCATTCCTGTTTTATGTTGGAAATGCGGCATTTTAACCCGGCATTAACCATAAATGTCGCAGGCTGGGTCGGTGAGGCGCCGGATTGGCGGCGTTCACGAGCCCGCGAGGTTTCGCGAGGAGCGGGGCACCACGGATATGGCGGTCGACACATCAAGCGCCACGGCTGCGGCAGGTGTCGATCCCGCGCGCGCGAGGATTGCGGGCTCGATCAAGCAGGCCGCATCCACGACCGGCGCCAGCTTCGAATATCTGCTTGCCACCGCGAAGATGGAATCCAATTTCAACCCGAAGGCCGCCGCAACCACCTCGTCGGCACGCGGCCTGTTTCAGTTCATCGACCAGACCTGGCTCGGCACGGTAAAGGAGGCGGGGGCCCATCTCGGCTACGGCAAATATGCCGACGCCATCGCCAAAAATCCGTCGGGCAGCTATTCGGTCGAGGATCCCGCGGCACGCGCCGCGATCATGCGGCTGCGCGACGATCCCGAAGCTGCCTCTTCGATGGCGGCGGTGCTGACGCAATCCAACAGTTTCAGGCTGACCGGCAAGATCGGGCGCCGCCCGACCGATGCCGAACTCTACATGGCGCATTTCATGGGCGTCGGCGGCGCCGGCAAGCTGATCCAGAACGCCGAGGACAATCCGAACGCGTCGGCCGTGCGGATGTTTCCGAACGCTGCGGCGGCCAATCAATCGATCTTCTACGATCGCTCCGGGCAGCCGCGCAGCGTCTCACAGGTCTATTCGGTGCTGAGCACGCGCTATGCGGCGGCCGCCAGTTCGCCGGTGACGCGCACGGCGATGGCGGCCGCCGGCGGCGATCTGCCACGGCGCATCACGGTCGCAAGCGCCGCGCCGGCAGCGATGGCGATCGACAACGCCGCCTATCTCTCGAGCTTCCCGGATTCTCGCGCGGTGACGCCGGTTTCCGCAACGGCGCAGACCGCGTCGGCGTCAACGGAGCCGATCTTCCGCTCGCTGTTCCAGGGCGGCGAACGCACGCAGCCGATTTCGCCGGCGGTGCAGGAATTGTGGGGCAGCAATTCGGTGTCAGTTGCCTCCGCGAGCACCGCATTGTCGGGACATGCGCCCGAAGTCCGCGCACCCGGAAGACTCGACCTCTTCAGCGACCGCAACGGCACGTTCAGTAGCTGACGCTGACCCGCGATGCAGCGCGCAGCGATGCGTCGCAGAACCGGACCCATCGCGGTGGGCGAGCTCGGATGGACCCCGGATCAGCAGCGCAGCACTGCGTGTTGCGCAGCATCCGGGGAACGAGACATCGCAACCGTCCTCGCACCCTTAACAAAACGTCAATAAAACCAGCCGTTTATGGTGAACCCTTTGTTAAGCGTCATGGTTTATTTTTTCTAATAGTGGCACCGCGTCACGGTGTCGTTTCAGGTTGCGTAGCCAGGACCATGATCGTTCGGCAGTTCATCAGTTGGATTCGTACCGCTCCGGCAGGCGAGCGGGCAGAGGCGACGCGGGCGTTGGCGCGGGCCTGGTTGATTTCAGATCTTTCCGAGGACGATCGCATCGCCGCCGAAGGCGCGCTGCTGATGCTGCTCGATGATCCGTCGCCGCTGGTGCGCCAGGCGATGTCGGAAGTCTTCGCGCGCAGCTCGGACGCGCCGGCCGCGATCGTGCAGGCGCTCTCGCTCGACCAACCCTCGATCGCGCTTCCCGTGCTCGAACATTCGCCGCTTCTGATCGACGCCGACCTCGTCGACATCGTCGCCACCGGCAACAGCGACACGCAATGCGCCATCGCCCGCCGCATCAACCTGCCGCCCTCGGTTTCCGCCGCGATTGCCGAAGTTGGCTCGGCGGCCGCGGCGCTCGAACTGATCGAAAATGCCTACGCGGAATTGGCGCCGTTTTCATGGGACCGTATCGTCGAACGTCACGGCCATCTCGCCGCGATCAGGGAAGCGATGCTGGTGCTGGAAGGCTTGCCGGCTGCCACCCGCGCAGCGCTGGTCGCGAAACTCTCCGAGACGCTGGCGCAATTCGTCGTCGCGCGGAATTGGCTGAGCGCCGACCGGGCAGGGCGGCTGGCGAGCGAAGCGCGCGAGCGCTCGGCCGTGAACATTGCGGCGTGTTCGCGCGGCGATGATATGCTGGGCCTGGTGCGGCACCTGCGCGCCACCGGGCAACTGACCGCCGGCCTGATCCTGCGCGCGCTATTGTCGGGCAACCTCGAACTGTTCGATGCGGCGCTTGCCGAACTGGCTGACCTGCCGCTGGCCCGCGTCACCGCGCTGCTGCACGACCGCGGCGGCGCCAGCCTGCAGGCGCTCCTGATCCGCGCGGGCCTTCCCGAATCGACATTCGGAGCCTTCCGTATCGCGCTCGAAGTCAGCCGTGAGACCGGCTTTGTCGACACGATCGGCGGCGCCGCGAGGCTGCGCCGCCGCATGGTCGAGCGTGTGCTGACCCATTGCGAGACCGACCGCAAGGCCGCCGAGCCGCTCTTGATCCTGCTGCGGCGGTTCGCAACCGAGTCCGCGCGCGAGGAAGCCCGCCTGTTCTGCGAGGAGCTGGTCGCTGACGAAGCGTTCGTGCCAGCCGTGCGCGATCTGATCGCGGCGTAGGCGAACTCCTGCAACACGACCGGTGTCGTCCCTGCGAACGCAGGGACCCATAACCACAGTCGTTTGTGGTTGGGTGAAGGTCATCGACCAGCGTGCTCTTAATCGATAAGCCGCGGCGTATGGGTCCCTGCGTTCGCAGGGACGACGGTGTGGAGATATCGCGGGCTACTCTGCCGGCACGATGCTCGGCGCCAGGATCGCTTCGAGATGTTCGGGGCGGTCGCGGTTGACCTTGAGCAGGAATTCATCCGCGACGCCGCGGAGCTGCTTGCTGAGCGCGCTCGCCATCATGGCAGTGTCGAGCTTGGTGCGTTCGCGCACGATCGCCTGAATGGCATTGATGTGATGGGTGATCAGCTCGGATGGGACCTGGTCGAGATCAGGTGCGTGTTCGATGATGCGGCACAGGCTTTCGGCGGCAGCGCCGGCGGAAGGGAAGCCGAACGTGGCGGCGTCGCCCTTGATGTCATGGGCGGCGCGAAACAGCTCTTCGCGGTTGTCGATGGTGAAGCCGTCGCGGAGAATGGCCGCGTGCGCGGCCGAGAGCCGGTCCGCCTCGATCGTCATCCAGTTCTTGAATTCACCGGATAGTCCTGCAAGCGCCTTCTCCGCGCGCCCGACAGGATCGTCGAGATCGGATTCGGGAACGCGCAGCAATACCTTGCGCAACGGATTGGGCTGCGTGATCACGTGATGATCGGCAAACGATTTGACCTGTATCGTCCCCGGCTTTTCTTTCGCCATGATGGTCTCTCCAGGCTCGCGCTAAACGTTCGACCGCGCCTTGTCGAGCAACGACGGCTGCTGCATCACTTCCATCTCGCCACCGACTCGGCGCTCGGGGCCGATATAGGCGTTGTTGGTGTTGCGCCGCCGGTCGGGGCCGAAATAGGTCTTGGTCTTGATGAAGGGGCGCGGATTGGCGACGACGTTGAGGATGCGCTGATAGAGTCCCTTGGCCGAGATCGGCTTGGCCAGAAACTCGGTGACGCCGGCGTCGCGCGCGACGGTGACGCGCCGTTTCTCCGAATGTCCGGTCAGCATGATGATCGGCGCGTAAGGGTTACCCTTCGATTCCGGCTGCCGGATCATCTGCGCCAGTTCGAGGCCGTCGAAGATCGGCATCGCCCAGTCGGTGATGACGATGTCGGGTACGTAGTGGCTGTACATTTCGAGCGCGGTGGCGCCGTCCTCGGCTTCATAGGCTTCGCGCGCGCCGAACGAATGCAACAGCGTCCGCAGGATGCGGCGCATATGCGGATTGTCGTCGCAAATCAGAAACCGCAACTTGTTGAAGTCAATGCGATACATGGTCCGGCCCGGCCCAGCAAAACGGTATACTGGCGTTAACCATATCGCGGCGCCGGTTAAGGAATGGTTGCAAAACCGGCGCCTGAACTCGTCGTCCCTGCGAAAGCAGGGACCAATGCGCCGCGGCTTCTCGGTCTAGGGAGGTGACAATTGACGGCTTTTCGCGACAACTAACGCCTGTGGTTATGGGTCCCTGCGTTCGCAGGGACGACGGCTCTAGTACCCGAACTGCTCGCGCAGGATGCGTTCCTCGAGGCTGTGGCCGGGATCGAACAGCATCCGCATCGAAATCGTCTTATCGGACAACACCTCGACGCGGCGGACGTCGCGCACGTCGTCGTGGTCGGCGGCGGCCGCGACCGGACGCTTCTCGCCCTCGAGCACCTCGATCACCACAAAAGCGGAGTTCGGCAGGAGGGCGCCGCGCCAGCGGCGCGGGCGGAACGGGCTGATCGGGGTCAGCGCCAGAAGCGCGGCGTTGATCGGCAAAATCGGGCCCTGCGCCGACAGATTATAGGCGGTGGAGCCGGCCGGCGTCGCCACCAGGATGCCGTCGGCGATCAATTCGGCCATCCGCTCGTGCTCATCGATCAGGATGCGCAGGTGCGCGGCCTGGTTGGTCTGGCGAAACAGCGCGACTTCGTTGATGGCGTGATGCAGATGCACGACGCCGTGCACGTCGGTTGCGCGCATCAAGAGCGGATTGATCAGGGATTCCCGCGCCGCCGCTAGCCGCGTATGCAAATCATGCGTGGTGAATTCGTTCATCAGGAAGCCGACGGTGCCGCGATGCATGCCGTAGATCGGCTTGCCCGAGCGCATGTGGGCGTGCAGCGTCTGCAGCATCAATCCGTCGCCGCCAAGCGCCACCACGACGTCGGCGTCGTCGGCGTCATGATTGCCGTAGAGCTTGACGAGCTGCGCCAGCGCGGTCTGCGCCTCGGCGCCTGCGCTCGCGACGAAGGCGATCCGGTCGTATCGCTTGGGGGTGGCCATCGGACGACGAACTCATACCTGGCGCCGGATTGCGCCGCGCTCGTCTATACACCTTGGACAGGCTTGTCGAGATGGCCGTCAGGCACTTTCGCGCCGGTAACCTAAACCGGCGGTCATCGGGCCGTCATTTTTCCTGCAACGTCCGGATCGGGTCCCAGTCGTCGCCCGGCGGGTTTTGGGCCAATTCCCGGGCCCGCGCGGCAAACAGCGATGCCGGCCGGTCGATATCGGCCGAACGGCCGAAACATGCTGCGGCGCGCTCGAACTCGCGGGCCCGCCAGTGCGCCAGCCCGTCGGCATAGTTGGCGATCACCGTCTGCTGCGAGGGCGTCAGCCCGGCCGACAGCGCCAGCAGCTCGTAGATTTTCAGCGCCTGGGTTCGCCCCTTCACCCTGATGGCGTCCAGTTCGCGCCAGGCGAAGGCTTGGCCGGTAAGCGCAACCGTCGTCTCGGAAGCGATCACGGTGGTGCCGTAGAATTTGTTGGCGCCCTCCAGCCGCGAGGCCAGGTTCACCGCGTCGCTCATCACGGAGTAGTTGAAGCGCCGCCGCGATCCGAAATTGCCGACCAGCGCCTCGCCGGAATTGATGCCGATCCGCTGCGCCAGCTTGTAGTCGCGAAACACGGCGGAGGAGGCGTTGAGTTCCGCCAGTTGCGTGCAGCAGTCCAGCGCAGCGCGCGCTGCGTTCGCGGCATGGTCGGGATCGTCGGCCGGGGCGCCGAACACCGCCACGATGGAGTCGCCGATATATTTGTCGACATATCCGCCATGGCGCTCGATGACGTCGGTCATCGCCGAAAGATATTCGTTCATCAGCTCCATCAGGCCGTCGGGCGACATCTTTTCCGCGATCAGCGAAAATCCTTCGATGTCGGAGAAAAACACCGTCACGTTGCGGGTTTCGCCGCCGAGCTCCGGCAATTTGCTCGACGACAGCATGCGGTTGATGACGTGCGGGGCGAGGTAGAGCGCGAAGCTCTTCTGCAGCAGGCGGCGATCCTTGTCGGCGATGACGAAGCGGAAGCCAATGGTTGCGGCCAGCGCGGTCAGGCTGGCAAGGATCGGCTCGACGAGCGGCAGCGCCAGCGCGTGGTTGAAGGCGACGGTCGCGCCGGCCACGCCGACCACGATCATTCCCGTCCAGGCAGCGAATGCGATGACGGGCCGGAACAGCCAGGCGGCGGCCGCGGCGAGCGCAGCAATCAGTGCCGCGATAAGCAAGCGGAGGAGCGGCCCAGGTTCGACCACGCCATTGCGCGCGATCAGATTATTGACCGCGGTGGCATGGACATAGACGCCCGCGATCGTGCTCTTCTTGAAGCCTGCGGTAACCGGCGTGCTCTCGGTCGTGCAGCGCGGGGTGCGCGCGCCTTCGATGCCGGTTGCAAAGCGCTTGGACGTGAAGCGGCGGTCCTCGATATCGAGGACGGTGCCGAAGATCACGACCTTGCCGCCGAACCAGCGCCGGAAATAGTCCTTGTCGTTCTTGACGGCGCACGCCCGCAGGTCGGCAAAGGAGAAGGTCGGAATGTCGTCGCTGCCGCCTTCGAAATTCAGCGTCATCGTGTTCGGCACCCGTCCAGGAACCCGGTAGCCGGCGAGCGTCAGCCTGCCGCGCTCGTCGAATTCGGGTGCAGTGCCGAGCGCCCGCGAGGCGAGCTCGACGGCCATCGAAGGCACCCTTGCCCCGTTGACGGTGAAGCTCAGCGGCATGCGCCGCAGGATATCGTCGCTGTCGGTGTGATCGTTGAGGGGGCGGATGTTCTGCTGCTGGCGCACCGCGACGCGCTGTCCCGGCGACGGCCCCACCGGTTGGTTGCCGCCCAGGACTTCTCCCAGCACCACCTTGCGGTTCGCCGTCGCCCCGGCGAGCGCGCGAAGAAAATCGCGGTCGAATCCGCGGACTTTCTCTCCCAGCGTGCCCTCGCCGAAAGGTATCTCCGACTGCTCGATCGATTTCGGGATCACCACGTCGAAGCCCGCCACCTTGGCGCCGCCTTCGAGCGTCGCTGAAAGCACGCGGCCGATCTCGCCGGTCCAGGTCAGCATCGGCGCGTCTTTGAAAGGGGCGGTGCGCAGGCTTTCCTCGTCCATCGCGACGACGACCGCCGCCGAAGCGGCGGGATCCTGCCTTCGGCCAAACACCTCCCAGCGCAGCGCCGTGAGAATATCGATGGAGAGCCCGCGGATCGGTCGGGCCGCAGGAGAAACCGAGGCCGCCGCGCAAACCAGCGCAATGGCGGCGATCGCCACTCTGTCGCGCGTGCTGCGTCTTATTCTCAAGCTGGACGGTCCGGCACGCCTATTCCAGGCGCAGCAGCCGGCCGACGATCGGTGTCGCGCCGGGCTTGGCATCTGCGTCCACCCGGAACACGATCTGCGATGACTTGAACGAAGCGGCGTAGAGGCCGCCGGGAACCAGCGCGACATTCTCGCTGGCAAAATCGACGAAGCGTCCCTTGAGCTGGGTGCCGCCGAGGTCGATCTGCTGTCGCTCGCCCGCCGCGTCGAGACGCCGGATGATTAGCTTGCCGCGTCCCTTGGCTTCCACCAGCGGGGAGGCGCCGTAAAGCGTGAGCTGCGGCTGCGGCAGGGAGGCCGCCTTGTTGCTGTCGACGCTTCGCAGCACGGTGGCGGCAACGCCGCTGGTTTCGCGCGTGGTCACGTTGGCTTGGTTGGCATCGCAATTGGTTTTCTCGGCTTTGACCTCGGCGAGGTGAACGGCGCTCTCCTCGGTGCCGACGACAACGGTGCCGGTGCCGCTGATCGTCTCGCGCCGGCATGACTTCAGGTAGCTCAGAATGACAGAGCCGCCGTCGCCGATCTTGATGACCGCTTTGGGCGTCACATAGTCCATGAATTCCGCACCGGTGACCTTGCCCTTGATGTCTTCGACCACCGCGGCCGGCGAATCTGCGGCCGCCGGAGAAGCCAGCGCCAGCAGGCCGAGACAAACAGCAATCGAGCGTTTCATTCTAAGACCCCATAAAAAAGCGCAGGTTCGTTAGTCGCGCCAGCGCTCGAATGGTTTCATGGATAGATCAAAATATCTGGCCGGTAGGCCAGCGGAACCGACCGATATCACCTAACGGCCGCCGAGGACAGCCATCGGGCGCAGTGCAGGGCATTCCAACCCTCTCACGCGATGCTGTCGGGATTGTGATTTCCGCGGGTTTCCTGCCCTTGTGTACCAACAGCGCTGTCGGGCGCAGATTGGGAGTGAACGGCATGGCTTCTCGTTTTATGGCAACGCGTCCCATGCGTCTGGCCGCCGCGATTCTGGTCCTGTGTTGCGCGACCGGCATACGCGCCGAGGAGGCGAGTTCGCCGACTTCGCAGCAGCCCGCCGCAGCGACGCCATCGCCGTCTCCGTCGGGCCAGAAGGGCGAAGCAGGGCGGGGCCCCGCCGCGACGCCATCGCCGGCAGCCGAACAACATCGCCTGCCGCCGGATTCCACCACCCGGCAAACGCTGACGCTGCCCGGCCGCACGCTCAACTTCACCGCCACCGCCGGCTCGATCCGGCTGTTCGACGACAAGCGCGAGCCGCAGGCCGATATCGCCTATACCTCCTACCAGCTCGACGGCACCGATCGCGCAAGCCGGCCGGTGACGTTTCTGTTCAACGGCGGCCCGGGCGCGTCCTCGGCCTGGCTGCAGTTCGGCGACGCCGGACCCTGGCGCATATCGATCACGGGTGAGGGCGCAGTGTCGTCGGCGACGCCCGATTTGCTGCCCAACGCCGAGACCTGGCTCGACTTTACCGATCTCGTATTCATCGATCCCGTCGGCACCGGATACAGCCGTTTCGTCGCGACCGGCGAGGACACGCGCAAGCGATTCTACTCCATCGACGGCGACGTCAGCGCCATCGCACTCGTGATCCGGCGCTGGCTGGAAAAGAATGATCGTCTGCTCTCGCCGAAATTCGTGACCGGCGAAAGTTATGGCGGCATCCGTGGACCCAAAATCGTTCGCAACCTGCAGACCCAGCAGGGCGTCGGCGTGCGCGGGCTGATCCTGGTCTCACCCTTGTTCGACTATCGCGATTTTTCCGGCTCGAGCCTGTTGCAGTATATGAACACACTGCCAAGCATGGCGGCGGTGGCGCGCGAAGCCAAGGGACCGGTGACGCGCGCCGATCTCGCTGACGTCGAGCGCTACGCGCAAGGCGAGTTTGTGACCGATCTCGTCAAGGGGCAGGCGGACCGCGAGGCCGCGACGCGACTTGCCGACAAGGTGGCCGCGCTGACCGGCATCGATCAAGCGGTGAGCCGCAGACTCGGAGGGCGTTTCGAGGTCGGCGAGTTCCGCAGAGAGTTCGACCGCCGCAACGGCCGTGTGACGGGACGTTATGACGGCTCGGTCTCAGGTTTCGATCCCTATCCGGATTCGAACAACGCGCATTTCGGCGATCCTTCCGGCGATTCCCTGACGGCGCCGCTGACGAGCGCAGCCGTCGACCTCACCACGCGCAAACTCAACTGGCGTCCCGATGGCTCGTATCACCTGCTTAACTCAGCTGTGTACAGGGCCTGGGATTTCGGTCGCGGTCCGGCCGAGTCGGTTTCGGAGCTTCGCCAGATTCTCGCGCTCGACCCGAAAATGAAATTGCTGGTCGGTCACGGGCTTTTCGATCTCGCCACGCCCTATTTTGCCTCGAAGGTAATTCTCGACCAGTTGCCGGCCTATGCGCGGTCGGACCGGGTCAAACTCGTCGTCTATCCCGGCGGCCACATGTTCTATTCGCGCGACGGCGCGCGCCAGGCATTCCGCGCGGAGGTTGAGAAGGTGATGAAGTAGCGCTCAAACAAAACCGGCGCAGTCTTGATGACTACGCTGGTGTTTCCTTCGTCATTGCAATGACGCGGAGAAAGTCGTGCCTCAGTACACCAATCCCGCGCCCGGCGGCTTTTCGAGCGCGGCGGCGAGCGAGCGATATTCTTCGCTTGAGGTGCCGGTGAGCTGCGCGATCCGGTTCAGGTGATATTGCGCCTGATCGCGGTTGCCCTGTTCGACCTGCCACAGGCCGTAATACTGCCAGGTCTTGACGTGGTTCGGATCGGCCTTCAGCGCGCGCTCGTACCAGATCTGCGAGACCTTGTAGTCGCCGAGCTTGCGATAGGAATAGCCGATGAGATTGGCGACGGCGGCCGAGTCCTCACGGCCGAGCGCCTTCAACTGCTCGATCGCCGACGCATAGTCGTGGCGCTCGTAGATCGCGGCGTAAGCAGCGCGATAGCCGTCGACGAATGCGGTTTGTTCAATGGCCGGGCGGGCTTCGCTGGATTTCTTTTTCTTCTTCGGCGGCGGAGGCGGCTCGCTGTCGGGATTTGCGTAGACGGCGGTGACGACAGGAGCTGCCGCGAGCGTAAGCGACAACATTGCGAGCGTCAAAAGCCTGATCGCTAGTTTGTTCATGCATCTCTCCTGATGACCGGTTCCACAATCCTACACCGAAGGCCGTTGATGTGAACACCCGGCAGTTGAGAACATTCCCGCCATCCGCCTTCGTTTCTGCCGATTGTGGATTCGGCCGATTTGCCGGCCGCAGTTCGCGTTCAAAAGATGGCGAACCTGCCATGGAGATGAACGAAGTCCGCACGTTCGATTCAGGACGGGTTCACTGCGCCGTGCTTAACGTCGCGCGCATGATCGGCGAGCCCGGCCATTCGGACCGGAGAGCCCGCAGGTCCCCATGGAAGAGGAGACAGCTATGCTCAAGACCTTTTCTGCAGCGCTCGTTGCCGTGTCCGTTCTCGCCGCGCCCGTGTTTGCCGGCACTGCGGGCAAAACCGCGCAAGCTCCGGTGAACAAGAGTACGCAGGCTCCGGCCACCAAGGCCGAACAGGGAAAATCGAAGGCGCTGAACGCGAATGCGAGCAGCCACAAGAAGCAGGTCGGCCTCTCGAAGAAGCGTGCCGTGGTCAAACCCGCCGCGCCTGCCGCCAAGCGCAGTTGAACCAGCTCGATCGAATCTGATCCGCCGGCGCGTTTCGCCCCCGCGTCGGCGGATATCGGACCAGCCCACGTGCCATTGCTTCCCCGATGGCCGTGGGCTGGCGCTGCTTCGATCTGTTCGGGACCAGTAACCGAGATGCGAATTCCATTTCGCCGCCGGGCAGTCTAAGAGACGGCCAACGGGGGCGGGGGAAGCATTTCGCTTGCGAAGTTCAGTCAAAATTGCGGCGGTGATACTGTTGCCGCTCGCGCTGTCGGCCTGCGCCGCCAGCGACGAGAGCAGGCCGATCACGTTTACCGACGATCGCGGCGTCTCCAGCCAGCCTTTTCCGAAAAATTACCGCACGGAAGTGCTGGCGTTCCTGAAGACTTATCTCAATGATCCCGTCGGCGTACGCGGCGCCGTGATGGCCGAGCCGACCGAGCGCGTGGTCGGCGGGCGGCTGCGCTATGTCGTCTGTCTCCGGTTCAGCCCGCGCGAATCCGACGGCGGCTACCGCGAGCCGCGTGAACGCGCCATCCTTTTTGTCGACGGCCGGCTCGACCGCATCATCGAAAACGCCGCGGAGCCCTGTGCGGGGCTGGCCTACGCGCCATTTGCGGAACTGGAGAAACTGACGCGCTAGATTCGCGCGCGTGCCGTGAGCTTCGCACGAGAGTGTGATGCTTCGCGCCTATACATATCATCTCCGATCATTTATATCGCACGCGATCTAATCGCATGAGATATAGAGCGGAGAAAGACCATGTCCCATTCCATCACGCCTGACCGCCGCCGCTTCCTCGGCATCGTGGCAGCTACCCTTGCGGCCACACCGTTTGCCACGAGCGGGGCTCTGTTCGCACAGTCCGGCGACGCAGGAGCAGGCGCGGGCAGGCCGGGCGCCCACGCCTCGTTTGCTGCGCTGAAACAGATCGAAGCCGGCGTTCTCAATATCGGTTACGCCGAAGTCGGGCCCGCCAATGGTCCCGTCGCCCTTCTTCTGCACGGCTGGCCCTACGACATCTATGCCTTCGTCGACGTGGCTCCCGTGCTGGCATCGGCAGGCTTCCGGGTCATCGTGCCGTATCTGCGCGGCTACGGCACGACGCGCTTCCTCTCAGGCGATACGCCGCGAAACGGCCAGCAGGGCGCACTTGCCACCGACGTCATCGCGCTGATGGATGCGCTGAAGATCGAAAAAGCGGTGGTGGCTGGCTTCGACTGGGGCGCCCGAACCGCCGGCATCGTCGCCGCGGCCTGGCCGGAACGCGTCAAGGCGCTGGTTTCGGTCAGCGGCTACCTGATCGGCAGCCAGGAAGCCAACGCAAAACCGCTGCCGCCATCGGCCGAGCTGCAGTGGTGGTACCAGTATTATTTCGCGACCGACCGCGGCCGGCTGGGCTACGAAAAATACCGGCGCGAGTTTTCCAAGCTGATCTGGCAGCTTGCCTCGCCGAAATGGAATTTCGACGACGCGACCTTCGAACGCAGCGCGGCGTCCTTCGACAACCTGGATCATGTCGCCATCGTGATCCACAATTATCGCTGGCGGCTTGGTCTCGCCTCGGGCGAGACCAAATACGACGTGCTGGAAAAACGGCTGGCCGAATTTCCGGTCATTACCGTGCCCACCATCACCCTCGAAGGCGACGCCAACGGCGCACCGCATCCGGACCCGAAGGCTTACGCCAAGAAGTTCTCCGGCAGATACGCCCACCGTCTCATCGCCGGCGGGATCGGGCACAATCTGCCGCAGGAGGCGCCGCAGGCATTTGCCGACGCCGTCGTCGAAGCGGCTCGCTCTTGAAGACGGACGGTCTTGCAGCCGGCAGTCCCGACGACTGCCGGCTCGGGGGACTATTCCCCGGAAGGAACCGTGAACGAAATCGGATCACTTTTCGGCGATGGTTGAACCTTGCCTTAGTCATCCCGGACACCAGCTAAGCGGGGGAATCACCTCTTAACCCGGGAAAAAGCCTGGCGTGCGAGGGAACTAAACCGCTTTGTTGCTGTGCCATCACAGTGGCGCGCCATCCGGTCGCGGGCGCTTGCCGCAAAGCAACCTAAATGAAGTCACGTTGTTTGGATTGGTATCCGCGACGTTCGTAACGGGGAAATAGGATGAAGAAGATACTGCTCGGGGCTGCCGCGCTGGCCGTCATGGCGGCTCCAGCCTTTGCGGCCGACATGCCGCCCCGGCCGTACACCAAGGCGCCTGCCTATACGGCGCCTCAGGTCGTCTATAACTGGACCGGGTTCTATATCGGCGGCCATGCCGGTGGCGCCTTCGCGGGTGACAACTCCCTGCAGGGCAGCGACGTCCGCTTCCTCGGCGGCGTGCAGGGTGGCTTCGACTATCAGTTCGCGCCGAACTGGGTGCTGGGCGCCGAAGCCCAGTATAGCTGGCTGCCCAGCAACAATAATAACGGCGTGCTGTTTCCGAACGGGACGCTCGTGACCTCCAACACCGATCAGATCGGCTCGGTGACCGGCCGGCTCGGCTACACCTGGGGTCCGGCGCTGCTTTACGCCAAGGGCGGTTACGCCTGGCGTGACAGCAACAATCTCGGCGTATCGGTGGCCGGGGTGCCCGCAGGCTTCACCACCAACGGCAACCACAAGGACGGCTACACGGTCGGCGGCGGCCTCGAATACATGTTCGCTCCGAACTGGTCGGCCAAGGCCGAGTACCAGTATTACAATTTCGGCGACACGACCTTCACGTCCGGTCCTGCCGACATCAACGGCCGCACCTTCCGCAACGACGAGCATACGGCCAAAGTGGGCGTGAACTACCGGTTCGGCTGGGGTGGTCCGGCCGCCAAATATTGATGCGGCCCTCCGTATCGACACAAAAGGCCGGCGCTACGCCGGCCTTTTTGTCAGCGAATGCCAAGCGGCCGCGTGCGGCCTGCCGCGCCGCGCGCGTCCTCAGAGCGCGTCAAAAAATTTTTCGCGCTGCACGCAACTTTTCGTCATGATGCGCTATTATGGTCTCAGCCGGCTGGTTGGACATCGTAACATGCGTGCTTTTGCGTTAGGGCTGATCTTTTCCGCAGCGGCGTCTCCGTGCCTTGCTCAAACTGTCCTGAAATCCGAACCGCTTATCCTTGCTCCCTATGAAGTCGCCTTCGTGCAGGATCCCTCGTGCGGGGCCGGCAAGGTGCGCAAGGTAACCGGTGCGATCAGGGGACTGCAGCGGCGCAAGGCCTGCGTCACCCTTGCTTCGGAACAGGTATCGCTGGTCTCGGCGACGCCGTAGGATCCGATTTTCCGTCTCGGATGTCGTCCCGACGAATGGGTTCATTCGCCGGGACCTGTCGCGTGTCGGCCGCTTGCGGCCGACCTTACGACGCGAGCTGCAATTCCGTCTGCGCGTCGCGCTCGGCGTCGGCCTTGTTGCGGGCGGGGTCTTCGTGCGGCTCAAGCTGGCAGGGCTTGATCTCGTAGTCATGGTCCAGCACCGGACGGGGACCCGTGTTGTCTCGCCCGGCGATGACGTCGACGACGAGACCGCTCTTCTGGGCGATCTTCCAGACATCGGCTGCGGTTGGATAGGCCTTGCTCAGCTTGGCATCGTTTGAGAACAGCGCGTAGGGCATTGTTAGCTCCGGTAAAAACGGTCAACGCGGAAGCGGGGGCCGGGTTTCAGGCTTGGCTGCCATGCGGCCATTCCACAGGCTGTTTCGGGAGCAAATTGGCTCGCTTCGGCCCATTTTCGTGGAGTCTCTGAGTCTTTAACGAGCCGTAAACTCCCGAAAAAAGAATCCCCGAGACTCAGTCGCCAGAATCGCCGGATGTTTCCGGCCATGAGAACGAGCCTCCAGACCTCCTGCGAGCGTGTCCAACTCACGCTGACCGTGTGCCTGCTGGCTGCATGCGCAGCCAACATGGCGCTGGTCTATGCCTGGCTCTGAACATCGGGGGCGGGGGCGGAGAACGCAGCAAGATGTCTGGGATCTACTTAGTCGGCCGCGCCGGCGGCTCGCCTTCTCGGAGCGCCGCGTGCACCTTTGCCATGGTCGCGGTGCAATAGGCCTCGCGCTCGCGGTTGAACCGCTCTTGATGGGCACGGAAACTCGCGACCCGCGCCTTGATCTCGGACTGGATGTCGTCCCGCAGGTCAGGACGCGCGAGAGGGGCCAGCCTCGCAATTTCCCTCGACGCTTCCTTTGGCGCCTGGGCAATGGGCATCGTCTCCGCCAGCAGGGCCTGGATGTCAGAAGGCGGCGCGGCTGGACGGGTGGGCTCGGATGCCTGGACGGAGAGGACGGTGACCGACGTCGTGCCCGTCTTCTCGGCCTCCGGCGGCTTGCCGGTCACCGATTGAACAAACGCCATCGTCTGCGCGATCAGGAGATCGCGTTCCCTCATCCATTTCATGAGACACCTCGGCCCAAGTCATTCCACCAAACGGCTTTTGTGGAATCAAGCGGGCGGGGACGTAACTGGGGATAACTGCCGCTCTTTTGCGCGCGAGGTGACAAAACGGTGACAGTTCGTGACTGCCAACGTGGACATGGCGCGGGCGCATGAGGATGATGTACCTGATCGCGCGAAGCGGAGTGACTAGCGGTCGCGGGGATTGGTGTTCGGAACAAAGGGCGCGCCGATCATACGCACCGGCGGCTGGTCGCCGACATAGATGATCCGCTGGTCGGCTGCCGGCGAACGCTCGACGCCAGCGGTTGTCCGGTGGGCGAACCGGACCGGCTTGTCGTCGAACCCAAGCAGCATAGCGCCACCAGCAATCGCCACGCTGAAACACGCGACGATAGCGAGCAGCACCATGTTGCAATTTTCTTCGCGAATTCTCATGCCGGGAGAACGCGAGAGGTGGGGGTTGGTTTCCCCGATCAGTCTGAGAGTGAGTGTCCGATCCCACAACCGCGGGTGGCGCATCGGCCAGGACGTTGAACTACTATCTCATCCAGGCCAGAAGCCGCGCTGATAATGGGCCAGGTGGCGCATTCAGCACCGTAGAACTACGAGAATCGCCTGAAAAAACAGCACGTTGCCCGATAGATGGGGCTAACAAGCACTTTCCCCCTAGTTCCGCCCGGTGCAATACATTTTCCGAGATGCCTCTCAGGCGATGGCCCGAACCGCCCGGCTATTGAAGGCTGGGAGCCGTTCGGTCGGGCTAACCATATCTGCGGCATGGGACGTTTGGAGGGCTTGCAGGATGTCGACCTCACGATTTAAATTACAATCTATAACTAATTTTATCAATTGAGGTTCACAGGTTTGCTTCCGGCATGAAGATTCATTTTGGTCCGGCGGGTTGGGTTCAATGGCCAGACAGCGAAGAGTTCTCAATCGAGTTCATGAGGCTGCTCGGCCTGGCTCAGGAAGGGGGCTCGCTGATCTCGGAATGCTTCCTTGTCGCAAGTCGGATTGACCCAAAGGATGGCGGCGATTCCTGGTATCGGGAATGGCTGAGGATGGCTGATATCAGCAACGAGCGCGCCAACGCTGCCTTCCAGCGCGGTCACGTGCTGACCGCACAAAGCAACTGGCTCCGTGCCATCAATTACTATCAGGCATCAGCGTTCGATTTCGACGCTGCCGACGAGAAACAGCAGGGTGTGCTCAGAACCATGCGGGCCTGCGCCCGCCGCTACATTGCGCATCTCACTCCCGCCGGCGAGGTCGTCGAGATTCCCTGGCAGGAAGATTATCCGCTGGAAGGCTACTTTTTGCCTGCCCCGGCCGCTTCGCATCGAACGCCTGTCGTGGTGTGCATGGGCGATCCCGGGCATCGGAAGGAAGAATATCTCTTCAAGGTGGCGCGCTACGCCCGCGACAGGGGATTGTCGCTGCTGGCCGTGGATCTGCTTGGATCCGGCACCGGCGCCAAATTCGATGAGGTAGCGGGCCGTCCCGATCTCGAAATGGCGGTAAGCCACGTGATGGATTACCTCACGACGAGGGGCGACATCGACGAACACAGGGTGGCAATTCTCGGCGACGGTTCGGGATCGTCCTTCGTGGCGCGTGGCGTCGCTCTCGACAATCGTTTCGCCGCCGCGGTTTGTGACGGCGGAATCTGGGACATGCACGAGCGCGCCTTCTTGATGGACCGCCTCTCGCTGGATTCCGCGTGCAAAGGAAGCGAAGGCGGCTGGCCGCAGCGAAAATTTCGCTGCCCGGTCCTGATCACCATGGGTGAGCAGGGCTGGCTCGAAAGCAACCATGTGACCGGTCTGTTCGAACGACTCAAGACCAGCCAGCCCGACATTTCACTAAGAATTTTCGATAGCTCTGAAACGGCTGCCGCGCATGGGCATTGCGATAATCCCACGCTCGCCAACGAGTTCATTTTTGATTGGATGGCCGATCGCCTTGAGTCGGTACCGGCCTAGCTCGTTACCGTCAGAGAGGTCATATACCCATCGCTATCTTCAGGCTCGCCTTCTCGAGACGGCCCTTCAGGGTCGCGAGTTTGCCGGTGAGCTCGCTGAGTTCACGGTCGCTGAATTCCGCGAAGACGAAGTTGTTGAGGGCCTCCTGCTCGGAGGCCAGGTTCGCAATGTGCTTATAAGTCTTGTCCGTCAACGACATCTGCACAACCCTTGCATCGTCTGCCGACGTCCTCCGGCGCATGAAACCCTTCTTCTCGAGCATTTTCGACTGAGTCGTGACGAACGACGGGTCTACGTGAAGCATCTTTGAGACGACCTTCACTGGGACGCCCTCACCTTTATCCAGATCGGCCAGGGCCATCAGGATCATCCATTGCGGGCCGCTGATGCCGAGGGCTTTTGCCCAGAAGTAACGAATCTCCTGGAGGTGCACGTTGATGGCGGCGATCTCCCAGGCGAGTTGCCGGGCGATGTCCTGATTCTTTCCGCCGACCTCATTCGGCCCTCCGCGGTTGCCGCGGCTCGATGAGTCCGATCCCTTGCGGAGTTCTTGTCCCATAGTTTCTCTCATCCGAGCCAGCGTTTACTAACTTAACTGATTTACCTAACAATATCATCCAAGTGGACGCCTTTCTGGCGGTTCCCCGAACACGATTTTGCGAGCAGCCGGTGTTGCCACAGCGACACAGTCGAACAGGATAGAGATAGATGAGTTCATAAACTATTTTGATTACGTAAGTTGCGCATGCATAGTTCTGAAGACGGCCGAGGGGGGTCCTG
The DNA here is from genome assembly GCF_036924675.1 of Bradyrhizobium sp. AZCC 1578. Lineage (NCBI taxonomy): Bacteria > Pseudomonadati > Pseudomonadota > Alphaproteobacteria > Hyphomicrobiales > Nitrobacteraceae > Bradyrhizobium > Bradyrhizobium sp. AZCC 1578. The sequence continues at coordinate 1,068,564 of NZ_JAZHRZ010000001.1, read as the reverse complement.
GGTCGTTCCGTTGCAGGTGGTTCGCTTAAGTCCCTCGCGTTCATGCGGGTGTGTCCGAAGACGCGAAACGACTGAGCGGTTTTTCAAAGGCGAGGGCGGATCTTTCCTGGGGGAACAGCCACAGGTCCGTCCTCGTCCTGGCAGAGCAACTTGGAGGTTTAACATGACTATGATCAAGAGCCTTGTTCTCGGCTCAGCGGCGGGTCTCATCGCCGTGAGTGGAGCACAGGCCGCCGATCTTCCCGTCAAGGCCAAAGCGGTCGAATACGTGAAGATCTGCTCCCTGTACGGCGCTGGCTTCTACTACATCCCCGGCACCGACACCTGCATGAAGATTGGTGGTTACCTGCGCGTCGACACCACGTTCAACGGCGGCATCTACGGCTCGCCGGCATGGAACGGCGACATCGGTCAGGGCAACCGCTACGCCAATTACTTCGCGGCCCGCTCCCGTATGTCGCTGTCGGTTGATACCCGCACCGCCACTGAATACGGCGTTGTCCGCACCTTCGGTCAGGCCAACTTCCAGTTCAGCACACTCGGCAACAACACCTTCAATCCGAACTCGCTCGACACGCGCCTGGGCAACAACACGAACCTGCTTGACTCCGCCGGCAACGGCTACGTGTCAATTGACCAGATCTTCCTGCAGTTCGCGGGCTTCACCTTCGGTAAGTCGGTTTCGGCCTTTGCGTCGCCGTGGAACGGCTATCCGGGCAACAACAACTCGAACCTGATCGGCGGTCCGGACTACGTGACCGGCGTCAACAACATCCAGTACACCGCTCAGTTCGGCAACGGCGTGTCGGGCACCATCGGTCTGGACGAACCGACCGTGTACAGCCGCACGGGCATCGGATATCTTGCAACTTTCGCGGCAACCGCTGCTACTCCCACGGCACTCGCAACCAATCCGGCCAGCTCGGTCTCGACGCTCGGAATTGCGCCGAACGCCTATGGCGGCGTGCATGCGCCCGACATCGTCGGCAACATCCGGGTCGACCAGGCTTGGGGTCTGTTCCAGATCGGCGGTCTGGCGCATCTCGTGAACGCTTCGTACAACGTGCTAGGCCCGACGGGCGTGCCGACCGCTCTGTCGGAAATCTCCGGTCACCCCGAAAGCAAGTGGGGCGGTGCGGTGATGGCGGCCTTGCAGATCAAGAATCTGCCGACCGGTGCGGGCGATGACTTCAAGATCGACGCCACCTACGCCAAGGGCTCCACCAAGTCGGTGATCTCCACCAGCGGCACGTCGCCGAGCTTTGCGATGTTCGGTGATACCAGCCGTGCGGGAGCCTATCAGAGCTACGGCGTTGGCTACACCAGTGACGGCGTTTATGTCCCGGGTGGCGATATCCAGCTTACGGATGCCTGGGGCGTCCGTGGTGCGTTCAACCACAACTGGGATCCCTACTGGTCGACCAGCCTCTGGGGCAGCTACGCCCAGGTTCGCTACAATGGTACAGCGACCGCGGCCTATTGTGCGGCCTTTGCGGGCCCCGCTGCGGGCGGTCCTGTAATATCCGCACGCAGCTTCAGTGGCGACTTCACCTGCAACCCGGACTTCGATGTTGCGATGGTGGGTGCGGTCACCCGCTGGACTCCTGTCAAGAACCTGACGTTCTCGGCTGAAGTCGGCGCGTTCTTCCTTGACCAGAAGATGACGGGTGCGATCACGGCACAAGCTCCGGGCGCGACCAGCCCGAAGCCGAGTGCGACCTACGAGTTCCGGGACCAGAGCACTGTGTTCCTGAACATTCGCGCTCAGCGTAACTTCTGATCCCGAACTGAACTATCGCAATAACCCCCGGCAGTTTCACTGCCGGGGGTCTCTTTTTGGAAAGCTCGGCCAGGACACCTCTCTCAAACTTCGGCCAAATACTCGAAACATTCTTGAGAATAAATCTGCTGGCGCAGAAGCGGCGCGCAAGCTTGCTCAAGCGCTCAAAGACTCGGAAGTGCGTCCCGTCATCAGAATGTTCGCGGGATCTCCGTCGCGCCGTTTGAACCCTGCATCGAGCGACGAGCCTTCAGCGAAGCCCTGTCGCCCGCACACCGTCGAAGCCTGAGCAAAGCGTCTCCGCCGGAGCGTGCTCGATGTGCGTAACTAAAATATATGTTGTAATAACCTGAGTAACTCATGTATTATTTAAGGCGTAGCCGTCAAATCGGTTGGCGGCCTCTCATGGAGAAGCGCACCAGCATCTTCAGAAATACCTCCGAAACCTCTGGCCATGCCCGGCCAGAGGTTTTTCGGCCTCTTGGGGGCTATTTCTGATTGCGCCGGTGAGTGCAGACTCGGATGGCACCAGATGGCCAAGACGGCGCGTCGCTCCCAATACGCCTGCACAGTTCAGCTTGAAAAATTCTTGAATCAGGCGTTTCAAACCACCGATAGCCGTCAGGTTTGCCTGGCTCTCGGTGAAGCAGTCCGGACCCAAAATGTCACGACGATCGCTATCGAATCAGGAATAGAGCGGGCACACCTCTACGGGGCTTTTGCATCGGAGAGGGGGCCGCGGCTTTCCACGGTGACGAAGGTGATTACGGCACTACGCCTGAGGATGGTTACAGTGCAACCGTCCGCATCCACGGTCGAAAGATATAGCTCTCAACAGCCAGTGCATGGCCATTTACGTTACAGCACTCCGGCGGGAGTTGCCGAGCTCTTGAATCCTGCCTTTGCAACATCCAATTTTCGCGCCATTTGTTCTACCTTTGGTGAGATCATCCGAGCCCAGGAGAATGTTACTGAGTTCGCGCGACGAATACAGATTGGCCGAACACGTCTCTACCGCTCGTTCATGGGCGATCGTTCTCCCGAATTTACGACTGTCCTGACGATTCTCGGGGCGTTCGGATTGCAGTTGCGTGTAGAGCGGGTAAGCAATCGGAAAGCGTCGCTCGATCCCTATTCAACGCGGAGCCTTGGAAAATCGGCAGAGCTCGGGACATCGTCAGAGATGGTGTTCCCCCAACAGCTTCCCGTGGAAATCCCAGCAATGGCGGAGGCCTGAACGGGTCCTGGCCCGTTCGCACGGTTTCGGCCGCCTGACGTTCTTAAGTGGTGCCGGTTGAGAGGATTGAACTCCCGACCTTCGGTTTACAAAACCGCTGCTCTACCGCTGAGCTAAACCGGCGAATTGAAGCGATCGGTGGACAACGAAAATGCCCGCCGCATGGGCCGCTCTTCGGCGGCTCGAATAGCAGACTTGGTCGCAAAGGACCAGAACCTCAAGAACTGCTCCAGCGCACCCGAGGCATGAAAAAGGCGGGCCTCGAGCCGCCTTTCCTGGACCCGATTTGCACTGATCTACTGGCAAATGTGCCTGCGGCCGTCATCGCCGCGGAACCAGGGGCCCGGGGGTGCAGACAAAGCCATTGCGCCGGGCGCATTCGTCGCCGCCGATCGGGGCCATGGCGGCGGCAACGGGCCTGTTCGATGAAGTCTTGACCTGACAACGGCTCCGAAGTGGTATTTTATCAAACAGGCAAGCGAGCAGGGGGCGTATGTTCGGAATTCTGGGGCTGGGGTTTCTGCTGGGCATGCAGCATGCGCTCGAAGCCGATCATATTGCCGCCGTCTCCAGTATCGCCGCGCGCCGCAGCCATGTGGCCGATATTGTCAAGCACGGGCTGACCTGGGGGCTCGGCCATACGCTTACCTTGTTCGTGTTTGCCGGCGTCGCCATTCTGCTCGGCCGCGCGATCCCGGACGGCGTTGCCCAGCCGCTCGAGACCGCCGTCGGCCTGATGCTGGTCGGTCTCGGAGCGCATGTGCTGTGGCGGCTGTGGCGCGACCGGGTGCATTTTCATCAACACGGTCATGGCGACGGCACGGTGCATTTCCACGCCCATAGCCATGCCGGCGAAATCACGCCGCACGCCCGCGCCGCTCACATCCACGAACATGGTTTCCGCTGGCGGACCCTGCTCGTCGGCCTGATGCACGGCATGGCGGGCTCGGCCGCACTTCTGGTGCTCGCGGTCACGCAGGCCTCCAGCCCCACCGTCGGGCTCGGCTATGTCGCATTGTTCGGCGTCGGCTCGATGATCGGCATGGGCGCGCTGTCGACGGCGATCGCGGTGCCGCTTGCGGTCTCCGCGCGCTGGCTCACCTGGGCCAATCGCAGCCTGCAAGGGGCAGTCGGCCTTGCCACCGTCGCGATCGGAATTATGACGGTGGTCGAGACGGTGCTGACCTGACGTCGGGTGGCCTTAGCGTTGCGGACCGATGAACAATTATAAAGTGCTGGGAGGAGACAGAATGAAGCGCCGAGATTTTCTGGCCGGAAGCGCCGCGTGTTCGCTGGCGGCGATAACGGGCAAGGCATTCGCGCAGGCCGGGCCGCTGACCAAAATCATCTTTCCCTTTGCAGCCGGCGGTGGCGGGGACGCACTTTGCCGGCTGCTGGCGCAGCACGTCGCTCCCTTGCTTGATCGCAACATCATCGTCGAGAACCGCACCGGTGGCGACGGGCTGATCGGCATCAAGGCGGTGAAGGGCGCCAATCCCGACGGCACGACCATCCTGGTGACGACGGGACCGACGATGTATTTGCTGCCGATGGTCGAGACCACGCCGAGCTTCGACGCGGCAAAGGATTTCGTTCCGGTCAGCCAACTCGTGCGGTTCGAATTCTGCGTCTTTGTCGGCAAGGCCGTCCCGGCCGAGGTCAAGGACTTCAAGCAGTTCGTTGCCTGGCTGAAAGCCAATCCGGATCAGGCCACGTTCGGCGTGCCGAGCAACGGTACCATTCCGCATTTTACCGGCTCGCGGCTCGAGCAGGCGCTGGGCGTCAAGCTGACCCGCGTGGCCTATCGCGGCAGCGCGCCGATCATCAACGACCTCGTCGGCGGCCACATGCCGTTCGCGATTTCCACCTTGACTGATGCCATCCCGCAGCATCGCGCGGGCAACGTCCGGATTCTCGCGGTCGGCAGCGCGCAGCGCTCGCCGTTCCTGCCCGATGCGCCGACTCTCAGAGAGAGCGGCGTCGATCTGGTGGCGGACGCCTGGTACGGCATGTGGCTGCCGGCAGGCGCCTCGCCGGATCTTGCGAAAAAGCTGAGCGAGGCAGTCGCCACCGCGCTCGCCAAGCCGGAGGTCAAGGAAAAGCTCGCAGCGATCGGCCTGATCCCTGTCGGTTCGACGCCCGAAGGTCTGACGAAGGAGCTCGCTGCCAATAACGCCTTCTGGCAGCCGATCGTGAAAGAGACCGGGTACAAGATCACGAACTAGCCGGTGCGGAGTCCAAAAGTCTGCTTAAATCTGGAGGTTTCAGGGAGCATTGACCGGGTAAACAAGGAGGGTTCCTTGGGCGGTGAAAGTAGAGTGACGCACACGCCGTGTGAAAAACCTGCTGCATAGTTTGTCATGCGACCGATCTTCCATCCGAACCTGGTCAACGGTCGCTACGGCGACCCGACGGTCTATGTGGAGACGCTGTTCAAGACGCGCAGCGTACTGTTCGATCTCGGGGAAATCGCTTCACTGTCACCGCGGAAGATACGACGCGTCGATCAGATCTTTGTCTCGCATGCGCATATCGATCATTTCGTTGGCTTCGATCATCTGCTCCGTTTGCACGTAGGACTGGAGAAAACTGTACATCTTTACGGCCCGGCCGGTTTTGCCGAGCGCGTCTTTCACAAGCTTCAGGCCTATCGATGGAATCTGGTCGAGAGCTACGGCGCCGATCTGATCTTCGTTGTCAGCGAATTTGAGACGCCGAACTCCATCGCGACCAGGCAGTTCCGGCTGAAGAACGCCTTTGCCGCGGAACCGCCGGTGTCGAAGACAGTTCTTGACGGCGTCCTGTCTGACGAGCGGACCCGCCGGGTTTCAGCCGCCATCCTTGAGCATGGCACGCCCTGCCTCGGCTTTGCCCTGCAGGAAGCGGCCCATGTCAACATTTGGAAGAATCGACTATCCGAGCGCGGGCTTCCGGTCGGTCCGTGGTTGCAGTGGCTCAAGCAGGCGGTTGTGGAAGGCCGGCCGGACGATCATTTGATACGGATCGATGGGGCGGCGGCTTCAGACGGTCGCCTCGAGCCGCTCGGCAGCCTGCGTGACCTCCTGACGGTCACTGCCGGCCAGAAAATTGCCTATGTTACCGATGTTGTCGATACGCCGGCCAATCGCGCCGCCATCGTGGCGCTCGTTCAGCATGCGGACATCCTCTTCATCGAGGCGGCATTCGCGGGGACGGATGCCGCATTGGCGAGGGAGCGGGGCCATCTTACAACGACGGCTGCCGGAGAAATTGCGCGGGAAGCTAATGTCCGCCGTGTCGAGCCGTTTCACTTCTCTCCGCGCTATGCGGGAGAGGAGGAGCGGATGCTGGCCGAGGTGATGACGGCGTTCAAGGGGCCCACATTTGACGCAACAACCTGAGCGGTATTTTCATGCTCGAGGAAAGACGTTTGCCGGCTGGGCATCGGAAATTGGTACGGCTCTTTCTCTGCGGAGATGTCATGTGCGGCCGCGGCATCGACCAGGTGCTGGCGCACCCTTGCAGCCCTGAGATTTACGAACATTACGTGCGATCGGCGGAGGGGTACGTGCGGCTCGCCGAGCAGGCGAACGGACCCATTCCGCGGCAGAACGGGCCGTCCTACGTTTGGGGCGCTGCGCTGGACCAGTTGGCGCGCATGCGGCCGGACGCGCGGATCATCAATCTTGAAACGGCAGTGACTCGCAGCAACGACCGCATGAACAAGGGCATCAACTACCGCATGAGCCCGGAGAATGCGGAATGCCTCGCGGCGGCCGAGATCAACTGCTGCGTATTGGCCAACAATCATGTGCTCGATTGGGGCCGCGCCGGCTTGCTGGAGACGCTGACTACTCTGCAAAAACTCAACGTCAAGACAACGGGCGCGGGGCGCAACGATCATGAAGCGCGCGCACCCGCGGTGCTGAACCTTGGCAAAGCGCGGCTCTTGATCTGTTCGTTTGGATCGACATCGAGCGGCATCCCGCTCGAATGGGCTGCGACGTCAGACACTCCGGGCGTCAACTTGCTGCCGGACCTCTCCGAGGCGAGTGCGTCAGAGGTCGCCGACCAGGTCATGGCGCTCAGGAAGCCCGGCGATCTCGTCGTCGTTTCAATCCATTGGGGATCCAATTGGGGATATCACATTCCGCACGAGCAGAGAATTCTGGCCCGGGCCCTCATCGACAAGGCAGGCGTGTCGATCGTTCACGGACATTCTTCGCATCATCCGCGAGCGATCGAAATTTATCGAGACCGCCTCATTCTCTATGGCTGCGGTGATTTCCTGAACGACTATGAAGGCATCAGTGGTTACGAGCGCTACCGTGACGACCTTGCCTTGATGTATTTCGCCGACCTGGATCCGACCAGCGGAAGCCTCCATGCGCTCAAACTGGTTCCCCTGCAGATCAAGAACTTTCGTCTCTCCATTCCAGCACGGCAGGACATCGAATGGATCCAGCAGACACTGGATGAGAGATGTCAGAAGTTCGGAACAAGGGTCATCCCTGATTCCGAACAGCAGCTTGTCGTTATCGGGCCTCGGGCAGGGACCTAACGCTAGATGCAGTAGATATCGCGGGCTGCGTCCCGTCCCGATGCTTCGTGCGTCGATGACGGACAGCGCGCTCTACCGCTGCCAGGAAACAGGCGATCCAATGATCGAGGATCCAGCCGGCCTGGCCAAGTCCTTGCTGGCCAAATCCTCGATTGCCTTGTTTTGCTTGTAAGGTCTGCGTCATGATTAGGCACCTTTGCCACCGGAGAGCAGTGCTCCCGGTGGCGTAAGAAACGACAGCGCGGTCAGTCTTATCGCCGCGCTTCGAGCACGATGTTGAAGGGTGTCTCGGCTGCGATCCGGACACGGCTAAATCCGGCTTCGCGCAGAACCGCTTCCAACCGTTTTGGTCCTGCCTGCCCACCGAGGGCGAGCCCGACCTCCTGCGCCAGGGAAACCGGCGTGCAGATCATGGTGGAGCCGGCATAGTAGAGGCGGCCGACCGGATTGATATTGTCCTCCAGCCGGTCTCCTGCTAGCGGCTCCACGGCCATGAACGAGCCGTCGGGAGCGAGAGCCTGCAGAATGCGGCTCGCCGCGCCGACGGGATCACCAAGGTCGTGCAGCGCGTCGAAACAACAGATCAGGTCGAAATTGCCGCCTACAAAATTCTTGGCCGTGGCGACATCAAATTCCGTCCTGGCTGCTACGCCGTCGCGTTTCGCGGCGTCGCGGGCGCAGGCGATTGAATCTTCGTGGTTGTCGATCCCGAAAAATCTGGACCGTTCGAATGCTTTCGCCATCAGGATGGTTGAGATGCCATGGCCGCAGCCGATATCCGCGACCCGCGCACCGCGGCCGAGTTTTTCGACCACGCCGTCCAATGCGGGAAGCCATTCCTGCACCAGATGGGCCTTGTAGCTCACGCCGAAGAAGCGTGACATGCCGCTGAACAGGCAATTGCATCGCTCGTGGTAGCCGGAGCCACCACCATTGCGGAAGGCCTTGCTCACCTTGGGCTGGTCAACCATCACCGCCTGGCAAACCTCGAACGAGCCCAGCATGTAGACCGGGCTGTCAGGATTGCCGAACACCATGGCCTGCTCGGGATTCATGGAGAAGCGCTTGGTCGCAGCGTCATAGTCCAGATAGCCGGCGGCGGCGTGGGCGCTGAGCCATTCGCGCACAAGGCGCTCGACTGTTCCGGTTCGGCGCGCCAGTTCTTCCGGCGTCACCGGTCCCGACGCGGCGAGTGTGCTGTACAGTCCGAGCTCGTCACCAATGCGCACCAGCGGTGCAATCATGGCGGCGCCGAGATCGCCCAATATCCGCGTAACAAATGCTTCCAGCTTCTGCTCGTTTAATTCTCTGACCAAAATGTTCATTGCTGCCTCCTTTGGCGCGATGGGACATAGGTCCTCGCGAGGGTGCGGCAAATGACCAGACTGCCGGATGGCTTGACTGTGCGTCTGAATCCTTCCTATTTTTGCCATTCGTCCGAGAAGCGTGCCCGAGCGTCCGATTGGAGCTGCGACTATGGGGGCGGATGCCCTGTCCGATGTGTTGCGCGCCGTACGACTTTGCAGTGCGATGTTCTTCCATCTTGACGTTCGCGCACCATGGGTGGCCGCGGCGCCGGCATCGTCCACCTGCGCTTCAGCCGTGTTGCCGGGGGCGCAGCATGTCATCGAATATCACGTCGTTGTCGATGGTTGCTGCTGGGGCGGGCTAATCGATGAGCCATCTGTGCGGCTCGACGCGGGCGATATCATCGCATTTCCGCAAGGCGCTGCGCATGTGCTTTCCAGTGCGCCCGGCATGCAGGCGGCCCCTGACCTGAGTTACTATCATCGGCCGACCGCCGACCAGCTTCCCCACAAGGTCCGCCTCGGCGACAGCGGACCCGCCGACGCGCGCATCCTGTGCGGATTTCTCGGCTGCGACGCGCGTCCTTTCAATCCACTCTTGGAGTCCTTGCCTGCCGTCCTTCATCTGCGCGGAAGTTCATATCGGGAGAATTCGGGACTTGGTTACCTGATCAATGCCGCACGGGTTGAATCGGAGGGGCGTCGTACCGGCGGGGAGGGCGTGCTGGCCCGGCTGGGCGAACTGCTCTTTGTCGAGGCGATCAGATGCCATATCGAAGCGCTTGGCCCCGAACAGACCGGCTGGTTTGCCGGCTTGGCCGATCGACACGTCGGTCAAGCGCTGAATCTCTTGCATGGCAAGCCAGCGGCGGATTGGACATTGGATGATCTCGCGAAGGCCGTGGGGCTGTCGCGATCGACATTCGCGCAGCGGTTCACCCACCTGATCGGACAACCGCCGATGCAGTATCTGACGCGCTGGCGCATGCAACTCGCTGCCGGTCTGCTGGCGTCTGGAAGCGATCCGATCGCCCGCGTGGCGGAGGCGGTTGGCTACGATTCCGAAGCCGCCTTCAATCGTGCGTTTCGCAGAACGGTAGGTACGCCACCGGCCGCCTGGCGGCAGACGCAGATGTCGCCGGAGTAGGCGCGCGCTGGCGCGTAGCGTCCTGGGGTAAAGGGCTCACGAAACGATTGTGACTGGTTGGCCGAACTGCAACACTTGCCGGAAAATTATCGCTGCGCGCAGCGGTTCCCGAGACCCCGTACGACGCTAATCGTCTGAACTACTGTATGATTTGTCAACATTGGCAGCGGGCTTGAGGGAGTGTCAAACGTGCCGCGTCCGCGTTTTGACTTGATGATGATTTCCTAGTTTAACTACTGTCTCTGATGGAAGTTGGGGCATCGAAGCAGGTGGGCTGGGTTTTTGGTTGACCCGTCTGGCCGCGTTTGCCGATAGCAGGGGGATAAGCACCGCATGAATTCGTATTTTCGGCGGCAGCTCGCTGATTACGTCGAGTATCATCGCGACCCCTGGAACTGCGCAATGCATGTGCTCGGCATCGTGTTCCTGTTCCTGGCCGCCATCCTTCCGCTCAGCTTGTGGTCCATCACCGTGTTCGGGTTCCAAACCAGCGCGGCGACCATCGCTGTCATACCGGTGCTCGTCTATTGGTTCCTGCTCGATTTCGCGCTTGGCGCCGGAATCCTTGGAGCCGCGGTTGTGTTGCTCTCGGCTGCTGGCATGATCGTTGGTCATGCGACGATTGCCGGCATGTGGACACTTACGGCCATCTTGATTGTCGTCGGCGTCGCATCGCAGATTATTGGGCACCGCGTGTTCGAGCGGCAGCAGCCGGCGCTGGTCGACAATCCGACTCACCTGTTGCTGGGCCCAATGTTTGTCATGGCAAAACTGTTTATCTCGCTGGGCTTTCGGCGCGATCTCGCCATCATCATCCAAGTGCATCCGCAAAGCGCTGCATCTTGATCTCAAATAGTTTAGCTTGAGTTCATGGGCAGCATGACGCGCATACTGGTCACAGGCGGCAGCGGATTCATCGGAAAGCACCTGGTCTCGGCGCTGATCGGGCGAGGTCGGCAGGTGAGGGTGCTCGATCTTCAGCCGCCCCCTCGCGCGTTGCCGCAGGTTCAGTATGTCAGGGGATCGGTGCTTGATCGGGACCTGGTTGACCGCGCGATGGACGGGGTCGACGAGGTCTACCACCTGGCTGGCTTGCCGGGGATGTGGCTGCCGCGGAAGGCCGATTTTCACACCGTCAACTTCGGCGGCACCGAGATCGTCATTGAGACGGCGCGCAAGCGCGGCATAGAGCGCTTCCTGCACTGCTCGACGGAATCCATTCTGTTCCGAGCCTCGCCATCGGCGGCTCCTGTCGCTGACGATGCGCTCCTGCCGGACGACATGCCGGGTCCATACACGCGCTCGAAAATGCTCGCCGACCGGTTCGCTATGCAGGCGGCCGCATCCGGATACCCGGTGGTTATCGGCTGTCCCACCATGCCCGTCGGGCCTTATGACCACAACGTTACCCCGCCGACGGCGATGCTCCGGTATTTTCTCAACCGGCGTCTTCAATTGCACCTTGATTTTGTCGTGAACCTCGTCGATGTGCGCGACGCCGCCGAAGGGCTGATCTTCGCCATGGAGCGCGGACAGGCTGGACATCGCTACGTTCTCGGTGGCGAAAGCATGCCGCTAAGACGGGTTCTCGAACTCATGTCTGATATCAGCGGCCGTCGCATCCGCTGCATTCAAGTCAACGGCAAGGTCGCCGAAATGGTCACTGCAACGCTGGAGTTCATCGCCGATCACGTGACGCGCCGGCCTCCGTCCGGTACGGCCGAAGGCGTTCGTATCGCATTGCGGGCGGGGGCATTGTCGATCGAAAAAGCGCAACGAGAGCTGGGCTATGCGCCGGGTCCCGTCGAACCCGTTTTGCGTGAAGCCATTGCGCATCTGCTTGATGCCGGCAACAATCAACCTGAATGGGACTCAATGCCGAGCACTCGTTACACGTCGAGCGCCTGTTCGGCGGTTGATCCAATCGCTTAAGATGGTCCGCGACATGCTCAACGATCCTGGTCAATGGCTGGCTTTCGCCTTGAGTGGCTGGACCACTACCTGGCCCACACAGTTGCTCGCCATCATCTGGATTTTGTGGGTCATGAGCTGGGTTTTGGCGTCGTTCTGGTCCGGTCAAACGAAGAAACACGTGATGACCTGGGAGTCGCTCAAATACCGCTCCCCCATTCTCGTAGGGGCCATTCTTTTCTTGCCATTGACGGGCAAGGTCCTGGGGGAAAAGCCGCTCTGGCAGTTTGGCAACCTGGGCATCTATGTGCTCGCGTGCCTTGTTCTTGCGGGGATCTCATTCACTTGGTGGGGGAGAATTCATCTCGGACGATTCTGGTCGAACGCGATCACGCACAAGGAAGGCCATCAGGTCATCGACACCGGCCCCTACGGGCTGGTGCGCCACCCGATCTATACGGGGCTTATCGCCGGGATGCTGGTGACGGGTATAGCGGTCGGAACAGTTTCCGCGATGCTGGGGGCGGCGCTGATCTCGCTCGGGATGGGGTTGAAGGCCCGCATGGAGGAGGGCTTCCTCACGGCGGAACTCGGTGCGGATGCCTATGGATCGTATTGCCGTCGCGTTCCGATGCTGATTCCGTTCCTGCCGCGCACCTGACGTCGCTCTGCCATTACCGTTTCCGTCGCGTCGCCGCTGGTGTAGCGACGGGTGACGCCGCTGATGTCGCGACAGGTGGAGCAAGACGGCGCGGAACCAGGACGCGTTGGCCAACTGACAGCGGTGCACTGTCGGAATGCTGATTGGCCTGGGTAAGTGACCACAGCGGTACATGGTTCAGTGCCGCTAGCCTCTGCAAGGTATCGCCCGAGCGGGCGAGTTGCTGCGTGCCGCTGTCCCAAAGCTCCAGCGGGGCATCAGGAGGAACGACGTAGCGCAGCGGCACCGCCTCTCCCTTGGCCGGCGTCGTCGCAAGTTGTGCAATTGCCGTCACCACTTGCTCGTGGATGGAATCCATCTTGTCGATGTTGATGTGGGTGACTTCCCCGTGCTGCTTCAAATCGAAGCTTGCGTAGTGACCCTGGTAACCCTGCTCCGCCACCACATCGCCGCCGCCCAGTATACTGTCGGACAGGAAAATGTTGATGTAACGCTCGACGTTCAGCGGCACTTTCGGGCTTGCTTGAGCCGGATCAATGGTGACCACCAGGCTTACCTGTATGTTTTCAGACTTCAGTATCCCGGCGAACGTCAAGGCGCACAGTCCGCCCATCGAATGACCGATCAGCACGATCGGCGCAGGATCGTCCCGGAAATCGCGGATCGCCTGATCCGCAATCAGCCGGCAAATCGTGAATTCATAGACGTCAGCCCGGATACCGGCTTGCTGGAGACGATTGGTCAGGCGGTCCATCCCGCGCGAGAAGATCGGGCCGAGCGCGCCGCGGAACAGGTAGACGCGCGCCTGCGGCTGGGCCGCGGCTGGCGGCGTGTCGGGAGCGACGGTTGCGACAGCATTGGTCGTGCGTGCGACCGGATCGGCGACCGCCAGATTACAAACGGCCGCCAAGATGCAGACGGAAAGGGCTGCACGGATCACCACGGCTGCAACCAGCGTCGGACTTTTCATGTACATTCCGCTCGCGATTTAGGCGTAGAAGTGACGAACCTTGAATGCCGGCGGGCCACGCCACCCGGCGCTTCTAGCGGGTGATCTATCGTCGAGGAATTGGCAGAATTTGCGGCGCTCGTCGCTTCGGCGACGGCATTCGAACTACTAACGTACCGCCGCGGTGCTTGCCGTGCCAGGTCTCGCCGTGCTTGCCGCTTCAGGCTGCCGCGGCCTCTGCGCCGCCGAAGCTGGTACAGATCGGCCGAAGACGACCGCGTCGATCTCGCTTATCACCTTTTGCTGCATGATCAGGTTCTTTTCGATGGACATGTGCCCGACGCCAGGCACGTTCTGCACGTTCACATTCTCGAGCTTGCCCTGGAATTGTCCGGTTTTCTGAACCGGCGTGCCGGCGCCGTTGGCGATGTAGAAGTTTACATAGCGTCCCACGCGTCCCGAGAGGCTGGTGCGAAACACCGAATCCAGGCCGATGGCGAGCTTAACGGGAGCGCCAAGCTGATCCAGCTTGGCGACCATGTCGGGAAGCGCGGTCGCCCCCGAGGAATGCCCGACCAGAATGATCGTCTTGATCCTGCCACTCTTGTATCCGGCGGCGGCTTCGTCGGCGAGCGACGACCAAGAGGCAAAGTTCGCGACAGTGACCGGGATGCCCTGCGCCCGCAGCTTTACCGCAATGTCATCGAGCCCCAGAGAAAAGATATTGAGCACGCCGCGGAGCAGATAGACATGAGCAGTCGAGGCCGCCGACGCGGAACTCCGTGCCTGTGTGGGGCTTGCGCCGATCGCCAGGAGCAGCAAGACCGCGATAGCTATCGCGTGCAGTCGACGCAACGATGCCAGACAGAGAAAGGATGACCAGCCGACAGTTCCGATATCGCCGCGATATGGCTTCATTGCGCTCCTCGAAGGGCTGCGAAGTGCTTTGCAGGCGACCGTAGCGCCCGCGTGCTCGGAACTGCAATAAACGTGGCGTGAGCGGCCGCAATTTACCAACCCGACGTGTCTCCGCCGCAACACTAGTTTCCAACCCCTCAATGGTTTGCGCTAGCAGCCCGGAGCAGAATCACGATTGCGACGGTCCGACCACTCAGGTCTCGGACCAGCAGGTGCCGCGTCGAGTGGTGTGCACGCGATGGTGCGGTCGCGGTACCGAAGCGCAACAGACGACTACAATCAGATGTCAAAGGCAGAAATTGAAATGAGGGAACCCACCAGACTCAGTTAGATTCCGTGCAGCTTGAATTTGGCAGGGGGCACTGATGCCATACTTCAACTTTGATCTCGTCATAGGCGCGGAGTTCAAAAACCAGGGCGGCATGTATCTCGAAAACACAGAAAACGCGATCGATAAGGCCGAAAGCCTCGCGAGCGAGCTTTGCATCGTTCGCCCCGAGCTGCGTTCCACCGGATGTGCTGTGCGTGTCACCGATGGAGACTGTAACGAGCTCTACCGTACTCCGGTCGACCTTGTCGGCCGTGGATGAAATCGTCCCGTGGCGCACGATGCGTCGTAGGCGCTCGAGGCCGAATTGGTCTGAAGTGTAGACTACTGCAAGGGCAGTAGTTGAGTTGGTGGCGATTTGTTACCGAGGGGGCAGCTCGTTCGTTCCTTGGCGGACGGGCTCTCGGTTGTAGATTCGTTGGAATGGTTCGGATCAGATGCCGATGACTCGGTCGTGCTCGTAAACTCGGCCAGGTCGGCATTCGATGACGATTCCACGTAACTAACAACGGCGAACGTAAGGGCGAACAGGGTGAAAAGCCCGACCACCACTATGGTGCCCATTCCCCGCCAATCGATTTGGCTGTTGAATAATGGCATGGCTCGTCTCCCGAAGCCGGGTTTGCGACGGCCTTAGATCAACTCGCGGTTCTCGAATGTGAGCTGCCTCACGCCTCACGCTGACTTGATGCCGAGACAGAACGCCAGACGTCTTTTGCCTGGGCTAATCCGTCGTGCAATGCGCATCACTGGTCTTATGGCTTGATCCCGATCTTCTCCCTGATCGCACCAAGCTCGGCCTCGTCCCAGATGCCGATCAGCACGCCGTTCTTTACCTGCAGTTGCTGGTTGGCATAGGCAGCGATCTTTGCGTTTGGCGTTGTGACGTGCATCTTTTGATGCAGCGTCCAATCGAATAGCTCTAACTGCAGCCGCGCCACGATGCCCGGTCGGGAAAGGATGACCACCGGTCAAATCTGGTGTCGCCGCGATATGGCTTCATTGCTCTCCTCGAAGGGCGGCGGCGGTGCCGGCGACAGGTTCCGTGATCGGCCGCAATCTAATCGAGCAGCTTTATACCCGCTTCTCTAATCAGCTTCGCCCATTTCGGAATCTCGCCGTCAATAACAGCAGCGAATTCCGCGGGTGAGTTGCCAATCGGCTCGATTCCAAGGTCATCGAACCGCTTGCGCATCTCCGGCATCGCGAGAATCCTCACGGTTTCGCGGTGCAGCTTTTCGACAATCGCCGGTGAAGTTCTGGCAGGCGCCATCAAGCCAAACCATACTGTTAAATCGAAGCTCGGGAAGCCTGATTCCGCCATGGTCGGGAGATCGGGTGCGCCGGCATGGCGCTCCAACGACGTCACGGCGAGCGCCCTGACTTTCCCTTCGCGCGCGAGGGGCAACGCGCCGGTAGGAGGAACAAACGCCATGCTGAGCCGTCCAGCGACCAGCTCCTGCGAAAAGACAGCACCGCGATACGGCACGTGCAGGATGTCGACTTTCGCCATCGATTTCAGCAGTTCCCCGGCGAGGTGCAGCGTTGAGCCAAATCCTGCGGACCCATAGGTGAGTGCGCCCGGCTGCGCGCGTGCGAGTGCCACAAGCTCTTGCACATTCTTCGCCGGCACGTCGTTGTTGACGATGAGGATGTTTGCGTAAGCACACACCTGAGAGATCGGCACAAGGTCCCGGACCGGATCGAACGGCATCTTCTCATACAGGCTGGGGTTGATGACGATCGCCGGGTTGGCCGCGAGCAGCAGCGTATGGCCGTCCGGCTCAGCCCTTGCGACGCGTTCTCCGGCAATATTGCCGTTGGCGCCGACTGTGTTCTCGATCACGACTGGCTTCCCCCATGCCTGGGACAGCCTATCGCCGAGCAAGCGCGCAATGATATCTGGAGACGTGCCCGGTCCGAAACCGACGACAATTCGAACCGTGTGGACGGGATAATCGAGCGCCAGTGCATTTGGCCCCGTCGTGACGAATATGACCAGTGTCGCAAGAAACCAAGCCAATGAATGCAGAAGTTTCATGGCGGCCTCCCTTCAAGTATCGTGATCCGGAGACGCGTACTGGCTCCCCTTTTGCAACGGGTCTGAAGCAACCCGACGGGGCGCGCCCACCCGACCGCGCCGACACTGGCATGGCGAGCACCTGGCGTAGCGAAGGCGCGATGAAATTTCGCCGAAATATCGGTGAAGGTGGTAAGATTGTATTTTGAAGGTCGCGGTGGAGGTCAGGATGCATTCCGACTCTCCCAGGATGCTGTGCTTCAGCGGCTATGCCCTCGACCTGCAGCGCTGCGCGGTCATGCGCGGCGGGCGGGAGCTTCAACTTCGCCCGAAGTCCTTCGATGTACTACGCTACCTCGCTGTGCACGCTGGCAGGCTCATTTCCAAGGAAGAGCTAATCAGAGCTACCTGGCCCAACGTGTTCGTATCCGATGGCTGTCTCGTCCAGTGCATCAGGGACATCCGCGAAGCGCTGTCCGACGATGCCCATGAGATCGTCAAGACCGTCCCGCGCCGGGGCTACCTGTTCGCGGCCGAGTTATCCGACCAGGAACTGGACAAGCGACCTCCGGCCATCGGCTCGCCTAGTCAGGACCTCACATTCTGCCGAACACAAGATGGCGTCAACATCGCCGTTGCATGTGTGGGCCAGGGCATGCCGCTTGTGTGTATTCCCACCTGGGCCACCCATGTCGAGTACGACTGGCAGAGTCCTATCCGCGGACCGCTTTGCCGTTTCCTCGCCGACCGAGTCCGGCTCGTTCGGTACGATGGTCGAGGTTTTGGGCTGTCCGATCGAGACATCACCGACATTTCCTTCACAACGTTCGAGCGCGACCTGGACGCTGTCGTTGATGCTTTGCATCTGCATCGTTACGCCATCTTGGGCATATCGCAGGGAGCAGCAACTGCCATCGCTCATGCTGCCCGCTATCCCGAACGTGTGTCAAAACTGATCCTTCACGGCGGCTTCGCGCTAGGCCGCAATAAACGCTCCTCTGCGAGAGAGGCGGAAATCGCGAGAGCGTGGATTGCCATCATGCGACAGGGATGGGGCGACGATAACTCCGCTCTGCTAAGGATATTCAGCTCTGTCTTTCTTCCCGGCGCTTCGGTCGAGCAGATCAAGTGGTACGCAAACCTGCTGCGCCTCTCGACATCAATCGAAAACGCGATCATGAACCGATACGCCGTTGACGATATCGACATTCTCGATCTGTTGCCGAAGGTATCTGCCCCAACCGTGGTCCTTCACTGCCGTCACGACAACGCAGCGCCGTTTGACGAGGGGCGTCGTATCGCCACGTCCATCCCGAATGCCAAATTCGTGATCTTGGACTCAGAGAACCACGTCCCCATACCGGGCGAGCCCGCCTGGTCAAAGTTCATCGGCGAGGTTGAGACGTTTTTGTTGGACGTCTGACACTCACTGTTTCGAGCGATCCGAGCGTCCGCATTTGGGTCAAAGCCGCGTCTCGCCCGTGTCGGTTTTATTTTCAAATTTCTCGTCGTTCGGACTCTGCGGCCGATGATCGCTCTTGAAATTCAACTGCGGATAATCCCGATCTTCTCTCTGATCGCGCCAAGTTCGGCCTCGTCCCAGATGCCGATCAAAACGCCGTTCCTGACCTGCAACTGTTGGGCTGCATAGGCGGCGATCTTCGTGCTCGGCGTGGTGATGTGCATCTTCGGGTGCAGCGCCCAATCGAATAGCTCTGACTGCAGCCGCGCCACGATGTCGGCGCAGGCCGGGTCGGCGCCGCGATCGCAAAATTCCTGCGGATCGGTTTCGAGGTCGTAGAGCATCGGGCGGAAGCCGGACGCGTGAATGTATTTCCAGCGGCCGTCGAACACCATGAACAGCCGGCAGCGCTCGATCGGCTGGTTCAGCATGACGCGGACGTCCTGCATGGCGTAATCGTATTCGGAGAACACCACCTTGCGCCAGTCGGCGGGCGGCGCGCCGTGCAGCAGCGGCACCAGCGAGCGTCCTTCCAGGATATGATCCGGCGGCGTGGCGCCGAAATAGTCGATGAAGGTCGGCGCCAGGTCGATCGCCTCGACCAGCGCTTCGCTGACCGTGCCACGCGTGGCATCGGCGGCAGGCGAGGGGTCGATCACGATCAGCGGGATTTTCGCCGATTGCTCGTGGAACAGGTCCTTCTCGCCCATCCAGTGATCGCCGAGATAGTCGCCATGGTCCGACGTGAATACGATCATGGTGGTGTCGAGCAGGCCGCGGGTTTCGAGGAACTGCATCAACACGCCCATCTGGTCGTCGATCTGCTTGATCAGGCCCATATAGGTCGGAATGACTTTTTCGCGCGCCTCGTTGCGCGACATGTTGCGCGAATAGCGCATGTCCATATAGGCGGCGAACACCGGATGTGCGTTGGCGCGTTCCTCCTGCGAACGGATCACCGGCTGCACGTCCTGCGGCCCGTACATGCTGGCGTAGGGCTCCGGCGCGATATAGGGCCAGTGCGGCTTGATGTAGGACAAATGCAAGCACCAGGGCCGGCCGTCGTCCTCGGCTTCCGCGATGAACTCCATCGCGCGCCGCGTCATGTAGGGTGTCTCGGAGTGCTCGTCGGGCACGCGGGCAGCCTTGTCGGCGTGAACCAATAGCCAGCCGTTCTGCAGGCTACCGTCCTCGGCCGCGCCGGAATTGGCCCAGTGCTCCCACGGATTGGGCGCGTCGTAGCCATGCTGGCGCAGATAATTGTCGTAGGCCGGCCGCGGCCGTCCCGTCGGATGCAGGCCGTCGTCGCGCTCATAGGGCTCGAACCCGCATTCCGACACATGCACGCCGATGATCGAGTCGGCGGGGATGCCGAGGCTCTTCAGCCCTTCGAGATCGGGCGCCATGTGCGTCTTGCCGACCAGCACGTTGCGGACGCCGATCTTCTTTAAGTGATCGCCGAGCGTCGGTTCGCCGACGCGCAGCGGCCAGCCGTTCCAGTGCGAGCCGTGCGAGCGCATGTAGCGGCCGGTATAGAACGACATCCGCGACGGGCCGCAGATCGGCGACTGCACATAGGCGTTGGAGAACAATACGCCGCGTTTGGCCATCGCGTCGATGTTCGGCGTCTTCAGCACAGGGTGCCCGGTACAGCCGAGATAATCGTAGCGAAGCTGGTCGCACATGATCCAGAGCACGTTCTTTGCAGGCGTTTTGGTCGTCATTTCAGGCATTTCGGCTGGCGTTGGGAGGGGGCTGGATGGTGCGATATGTCAGCGCAAATGACAATCGAGCGGGCGGCCAAACCACCGGGTCGGCCTTCCGATCCTGGAGGCGTTAACGTTTGGATAGCGGCATTTCTCGCAATTGAATGACGATCCATGGTTGCGCGTTAGCCTTACCGGCAATTTGGCCGAAGGCCTTAACCCCTGAACCGGCATGTTGGATTAAATTGGGACGTTAGAAAAACCGGATCTCAAGCGATGCGCATTGGCGTCACACTGGCACTTTTCATCGCGACGAATTCGACCGCCTTTGCCGGCGGCGGCTTCGAGATCGTGATTCCGGGCCGTCCCGGCGTTCCCGTCATCATTAACGGCGTCGATGCATCCTATGCGGTGGTCGAGGGTGACTGGGGCCTCGGCAAGGGCACCCATGTCGAGCCGACTGTCTACGGCGGCCGCTATGTCGATCCGGTCCCGCGCGTCGGTCATTATTATCCGAGCGCCGGCCGCATGCCCGGTTACGGGCGCCTGGAAATCGAGCCGCCGGCGAATCGAAGGTTGCCGCAACCGGCCGAGAGCTACCATCAGTCCTGGTCGGCGCAGTCGGCGCCGTTGCCGGCGCAGTCCAACGTGCCCGTCGATCCGCCCGAAATCATCTACGCACCGCGCGATGATAGGCGATGGCCGCATCACCTTCCACGTTAAGAAGACCAAGCAAATACGAACAGGAGAGAGTAATGCGTCAGATACTTAAAGGATTAGTGGCGGCAGTGGCCGTCATGGCTGCAGCACCAGCGATGGCCTGCGGTTACGCCCCGTGCGCAGCACCGGTCTACGTCGCCCCGGCCGTGACCTACGGCTATGCCGGCTGCAGCCCCTGCGGCGGCTGGGTCCGCGAGCGTCTGCCCGATCCAGAGCAGCAGTATTATTATGTCAACCAGGGCCCGACCTATACCGGTCCGGGCAATTTCGCGCCTTATCCGGTCTATCGCGAAGGCGCGATCTCCGGTTACGGCTATGGCTACAACCGTTCGTACGGCTATCATCGGAACGGTTACCGTTACACGGGGCGTTACTACCACGGTCGGCCCGTACTGCGCCGCTATTACTGATCCAGCGGTAGTTTGAAAGCTTCAGCGCCCGTTCGCTTTCCGCGAGCGGGCGTTGTTCATTTCATCAGGCCCAATCTGCTCGCGCCGATATAGAGCGCCAGCACCGCGGCGTTCGAAACATTCAGGCTCTTGATCTCGCCGGGCATGTCGAGCCGGGCCACCGCGCGGCAGGTTTCGCGGGTCAGTTGCCGCAGGCCCTTGCCCTCGGCGCCCAGCACCAGCGCCAGCGGTTGCTGCAAGGGCACGGCGGCGAGGTCCTCGGTCCCCTCGCTGTCCAGCCCGACCGTCAAGAAGCCGCGGTCGTTCAGTTCGGTGAGCGCGCGGGCGAGATTTTGCACGGTGACCAGCGGCACCAGCTCCAGCGCGCCGGAGGCGGATTTGGCCAGCACGCCGGTTGCTTCCGGGCTGTGGCGGGCCGTGGTGACGATCGCTTTCACCGCAAAGGCCGCCGCCGAGCGCATGATGGCGCCGACATTGTGCGGATCGGTGATCTGGTCGAGCACCAGCACGATGCCGTCCTGCGGCAGCGTGTCGATATCGGGCGAGGGCAGGGGATCGGCCTCGGCCAACAGCCCCTGGTGCACGGCGTCCGGCCCGAGCCGCTGGTCGATCGCGTTCGGCCGGACGATTTCCGGGGCAACGCGGGTATCGATATTTTCCTCTGCCAGCCGCCGGGCGGCGTTTTCGGTCAGGAACAGCTTTCGGATCCGCCGTTCCGGGTTGGCTAGCGCAGCCGAGACCGTGTGCCAGCCATAGAGAATCGCCGGCCCGTCGGAGCTTGTTTCCCGGTCGCGCCGGCCCGGCGGACGGGCGAATTTCCGCCCTTTTTCGAAGGGTTTGCCGCCGCCGCGGCGGAACGGCGGTTTTCGGTCGCGATCGCTCATGGGGAGCTTGTGTCACGGGGGCCCGAATATGGCAATTTGGTCTGATCGAACCTATTTTTGGTAGTCCGCGTTGGTTGACTTTGCCATCCCGCTTCGCCCATAAACGCGCCGGTCGCAGCCGGTTCGAAACGGGCTTTCGGCCTCAGCGTCATCCTTGGGTCCGGTCCTCCGCCACTCGGGCGGTCGGTTCGGTGACGCTGTCGGACGGGGAAGTGTCCCGAGTGGCAAAGGGAGCTGACTGTAAATCAGCCGCCGTATGGCTTCGAAGGTTCGAGTCCTTCCTTCCCCACCATCCTGCTTCGCGCCAAGGCGCTTCGCAGGATTGCAGCCTAGCTGACCGCGAAGCAGGATGCCCTCCGAAGCCTTGGCGAAGGAGGGCCGCCCCAGATGCATTATGTTTACCTGTTACAAAGCGAAAGTTTTTCCGACCAGCGCTACGTCGGAATGGCGTCTGACGTTCAGCGGCGACTGTCGGACCATAATGCTGGCAAGTCTCCACATACCTCCAAGTTTCTCCCGTGGAGGCTGGTTACATACATTGCGTTCTCGAACGAACAGAAGGCTCGCACATTCGAGCGCTATCTGAAATCCGGCTCTGGGCACGCGTTTGCCAGAAAGCGGCTCTGGTAGACTGCCGCGCCGCCAGCAGGCCAAGCCCCGAAATTCAAGGACACGCGCTGTGTCGAGCCCGAAGCGCTGCTCGTTCGGTGTCATCGAACTCCGCAGCATACAACTCCCGAACAGTTTGGTGACACTCGCACGCGCGGCGCTGCAGGAGATCCTGGTCCAGGATGCTTAGCTTGCCCCTGCTGTACGAGATCAGCCCCTCCTTTTGCAGTTGGCTGGCAACACCGGTGACGCTGGTTCGCCTCACACCCATCATCTGCGCCAAAAATTCCTGCGTCACCGGCAGTTCGGTGCCCACCAGATCGCACATCCTGACCAGCCACTTACAGGTCCGCTGTTCAACGTTGTGAACCGCGTTGCAGGCAGCCGTCTGCTGCACCTGTCCGAGGAGGAATTGTTCGTACTTGATGAGCAGTGCGAGCAGGTCAGGAGAAGACAGGGCAACCGCTTTGAGGTGCTCCGCATCCACGACGCTCGCCAGGCCGGATACCTGGACCACCACTTTATGCAGCGACGCCTTGCTATCGATCGCTTGTGCAGCCCCGAAAACCCCATCGTTTCCGATCATGCCGCTTTCGATCGTCCAACCATCTTCCAGTTCAACAACGCAGGAAAGGATGCCGCCGTGCGGGAAGTACACCTGATTGACGCGCGCGCGGCTCTCCGCAACGACCTTGCCGCGTTGCATTTCGATAACGCGAAGATGCGGCCGGAGATCTTCGAGATCGACAGGGCTTGCTCGGGACAGAATACGATTGGCTGAATGAGGCATCGTATCTCCTTTCCTTTGCAGGCGGGAGCACAACACTCTCAGTCACCAACGCCTACGAGCACTGGTTGTGTCGGTGATGCATTCAATGTGGGGGTCGGTCGCCCCGATAGCGAGTCAATAATGTTTGTTTATAAGGTCCGTTGCGATGATAAGGTCCGTTGCGATGCGGTATGGCAGTGCCGCTAGGCATCCGCAGCCTCATCGCCAGCGAGGAACGTCAGCCCTGACCGGGTTCGCTCGAGGTTTCCGGCAAGGATTCGCCGGGAAGATAGAGCCTGATCGGGCGGATTTCGTAGACGGCGGATGGATTGGCGCGCCGCAGGTCGCGGGCAATCGCGATCGCTTCCTCCTCGTTGGCGCAATTCAACACGTACAGACCCAATAGCTGCTCCTTGGTTTCGGCAAACGGTCCGTCGATGACCATTCCCGCGCCTGGTCCGCGCAAGGTGCGGGCTTTCGCCGTGCCGCCCAGCCGCGCCGCCGGCCCGAGCACCTTCTTGGCGTTGAGCCGCTCATGCACGGCCAGCAGTTCGCTCATCAGGGCCGCGTCCTCCTCCGCCGTCCAGGATGTGACCTCGGCTTCGACGTGATAGGCCAGCATGGCGTAGAGCATCGTTTTCTCCTTTATGGCGGCCCGGACTGGCTGCCTTTCGAGGACGTTTAAGAAATAGGACGTTTAAGAAATAAAAAGGCGCGGCGGGACAACTCCCGTCGCGCCCCAACTGTTGTGCTCGCTGGTCCAGGGCTGAGAGCGCCCCGATGCCAGGCCAAAAGACATGCCTAGCGGGCGATCCCAGCGAGGTGACAGCGCTTGGTATAAGACACTGGATCACCTCCTTTCGTTGTTGATGGAAATCCGAATATAAGCGGCGAATCTGCCCCTGTTAAGGGGTGCGGACCTGGTCGAAAGGTCCGCACAGGACATGCGGACAGGGTCGGCGGGGCGGTTGAGGCCGCCTGCGCGTCGTGTTAGGTCAACGCCAGCGCGGGTGTAGCTCAATGGTAGAGCAGCAGCCTTCCAAGCTGAATACGAGGGTTCGATTCCCTTCACCCGCTCCAGCCTTCGCTCGCAAAGCGAGGGAAGGCTGCCGCGCCGAAGCCCAGCGGGCGAAGGCGGGCTCGTGGCCGCGAGCTACGGCTAGGCAAGCCGTGGCATGAACGGGAAGCGAGCGGTCTTTGTTTGACGGGAAGGACAGGCGGCAGGTCTGATGCGCATCATCTACTTCAGCCTCGGTTGGGTGATGGTTGCGCTCGGCGTGATCGGCCTGGTGATGCCGCTGATGCCGGGCACGGTTTTCCTGATCGTTGCAGTGGCGTGTTTTGCGCGCTCGTCGCCGCGGTTCGAGGCATGGCTGCTGGACCATCCGACATTTGGCAAACCGCTGCGGGATTGGCGCGCTGCCGGAGCCATCCCACGGTCGGCCAAGGCCATGGCTTGCGCGGGAATGACGATCGGGTTTCTCGTGTTCTGGTACAGCGTCGAGCCGTCATTGCCGCTTGCCGTAGCTGTGGCGGTCATGTTCCTTGCTTGTGCCGTCTATGTCGTTTCACGGCCGGCGATGGCCGATGGGAACGGCATCTAGCGGGTTCGATTCCTTCACCGCTCCGTCGGTCAAAATTTAATCAAAATTGTCCCTGACAGCGTGTCCGCAAGTTGATGCGCCGCAGGCATCTGCGGCTTACACGGACACGCGCTGATTGCGCGTGTGGCGAGTTGGCGGCAATTCCGTGCATTTCTTGGGCGAAAATACGCGCTCAGTAACCATGCCTTACGGAACGCCTGGACTCGCCACAAAATCAATCCGATTGAGACACAATGTCGGCGAGTAGGGTTGAAACGGTGCCCGCTCGCATCACGCGCTTATTATTTTGCAGAGTATGGGCTCACAGGGGGACTGTAATGGGAGCTACGATCGGCATCACTCGCTGGCGAATGGAACAATTGTCCTGGGCTTCGGCCCGCGACGCCATGCGCCGGTTCGACATCATCCCTCGGCGCAACGCGGCAGCGGCGCTGGTGTTGGCCGCGATGGCCGGCTCGATGATGAGCGATCAGGCGTACGCGGCTCCTCCGGGCAGCAATGAAATCCGGATCGGCAACACCGCTCCCTATACCGGTCCGGCTTCCGCCTACGGCGTCATCGCCAAGGTCATCTCGGCCTATCTGGACAAGGTCAACGCCGAGGGTGGCATCAATGGCCGCAAGGTCAATATGATCACCTATGACGACGCCTATGACCCCAACAAAACCATGGAGATGACCCGCAAGCTCGTCGAGGAGGACCAGGTTCTCTTCACCTTGGGGACCATCGGTACGAACACCAACGCGGCGATCCAGCCCTATCTGAACTCAAAAAAAGTCCCGCAGCTTTATGCCTTGTCGGGCGCAGCAGCCTGGGACCAGCCGCGCGAATTTCCCTGGACCATGGGCTTCCTGCCGACCTACACGGCTGAAGCGCAAATTTTTGCGCAGTACATCCTGGAGAACCATCCCCGCAGCCGGATCGCCGTCCTCTACCAGGAGGATGGCATGGGCAAGGAGTACTTGAAAGGCCTGAAGGACGGTCTGGGCGGCAAGGTCGCAATCGTTGCCGAGGCTCCCTACAAGGTCACCGATACCAATATCGATGCGCAGATGGCCAAGCTGAAGGCGTCCAATGCCGACGTCTTCATTGAATTCACCACGCCGAAATTCGCCATCATGGCGATCCGGCGAAGCGTCGAACTCGGCTGGCGGCCGAACCATTTCGTGGCGTCCATCGCCAATTCGTACTCGGCGGTGATTCAGCCGGCGGGCCCGCAAAATGCGGAAGGCCTGTTGTCGGCAGCATACAGGCTGGAGGGCGAAGACGCGGCGGCGGCCGGTGACGTGGCGTTCCGCGAGTGGAGCGCCTTCATGCAGCGCTATGTTCCGAGCGTGAGCAAGACCAACGGCCAGGCCGTCCTTGGCTATCTGGTCAGCAGGACTCTGGTCGAGGTGCTGAAGAACTGCGGCGACGATCTCTCACGCGAAAACATCATGAAGCAGGCTCGCGCGATCAAGGGTATCCAGCTTCCCATGATGGTGCAGGGCATCCTGATCAACACCAGCCCCTCGGATCATGCGCCGATCGAGCAGATGCGGATGATGCGCTTTACCAATGGCAATTGGCAGCACTTCGGCCCGGTGCGAAGCGGCATCGATCCGGGCGCCGTCTCTGATTCGTTCAAGACGATCTTCAAGTACGGCACCGCCACCAAGCGCGATCTGGCCAACCAGCTCAACGCCAATACCGTGAGCCTGATGACGGGCTCGTTCGGCTCCACCTATGCTCAGGTGGGCGCCGATCTCGCCTCGGTGCTCGACAATGGCACGGCGCTGCGGATCCTGCCGGTCATGGGCCGCGGATCGGTGCAGGCGGTGGCGGACATTTTGCTGCTGCGGGGCGTCGACGCCGGCATCGTGCGCAAGGACACGCTGGCCTATCTCGACCGCAAGGATTTCGCCAAGGACATCCGCAACCAGTTCGTCTACGTCGCCAAGATGTTCAACGAGGAAATGCACGTCCTCGCGCCGAGGACGATCACCAACATGCGGGAACTCGACGGCAAGACCGTGGTGGTCGATTTGCCCGACAGTTCGACCTTCGTGACCGCGATCAACGTGTTCGAGCGGCTCGGGATCAGGCCGCATCTGATCTACCAGGAGCCACGACTGGCGGTGGACATGCTGCGCAAGGGTGAGGTCGACGCGATCGTTGCGATCGAAGGCAAGCCGTTGCAATGGCTGAACCAGGTCAACGATCGCAACCTGCATCTGGTCCCGGTCGACTACGCCAAGACGCTGCAGGAGGAATATCTGCCTTCCAAGCTTTCTTCGGCGGACTACCCGGGCCTTGTGCCGGATGGCGGCTACGTCGAGACGGTTGCGGCAGAAGCGGTGCTGGCGTCGTATAACTGGGCGCCGAACAGCGATCGCTACCGCCGCCTGTCGCTGCTGGTGGACACGATGTTCGACAAGGTCGCGCAGTTGCAGCGTCCGCCGTTCCATCCGAAGTGGAGGGAAATGGCGCCGCGGGCGACGGTGTCCGGCTGGACCCGCTTCAAGGCGGCGCAGGAATGGCTCGACCGCAACATGCCTCCGGGCGCGGCCGTATCGGCAGCATCGGGTGCCGTGCCGGCGCCGGTTGCCGCGCCAGCCGCCGCCGCATTCTCCCCGCAGGAGCGCGATCCCCTGTACCGCGAATTCCTGGAATGGCGCGCCAGCCGCGCCAAGGCCGGCGCGAACAGGTAGTCAGGCGATCGGCAATAACGATTGGACAATCGCAGCGGGCGGCTCCTTCCACAGGGCCGCCCGTTTCGCTGCTAGCGGTGGGTGACTGGAATGGTCCGGTTCATAGAACACCTTTGATGTCCGTTTTCGCGAAATCGCTCCCGACAAAGAGCAGGGGGCAGCGATGCTGTTTCGCGACCTCATAGGAGAAGCAGTCGCCGAGGTTGAGTCCGGCGGCGTGAATGCCTTTTCCCCATCGTGCATAGGCCTGCGCGGCCCTTCGTGCCGAGGCCAGCGAAACGGCAATGGTGTTGAGGCCAAGCCCGTCAATCAGGCTTCCCATCTCGTCGCCGACGTTTCGGTGGTCCGCAACGATCAATGCCTCGGCGATGGTTACCGCCGAGATCAATAGCTCGTCTTCTGTTTCCAGCGTGGCGATGCAGGGGTCGGCCTCGGCTTCACCGAGCACGACAGCCATAAGAGCAGACGTATCGACGGCGATCATCCGGGCAGGCCGTCATCGCCGTATAGGAAATCCTGACTCCTGGCGGCGTCGGGCCCGGCCGCGGCCTTTGTCGCGCCGCTGGCGCGCGCGGCTTCAAGCAAGGCGCGACGCGCCTTACGGTCCGGCGCTGCCGCGATCGGAACCAGACGCACGGCCGGCAGGCCATGGCGGGTCAGGATGACTTCGTCGCCGGCTTCGGCGCGTCGCACCAGCTCGGTCAATTGTCCTTTGGCTTCGGAGACGGGGATGCGCATGAGGCGTCTTGTTCGATTATCGATGGCTTGGGAAGAATAGACCAATTAGTGGTCCAATTCAATTGTTGCGTGCGAGAGGGAGCGCAATCGATCGGAGCCCTCGTCGCAGCTCCAGTCAGCGATGGATACCTACATGCCGACAATGCAGGGCTCAGCCGCACAAAATAGTGTATCGGCAAGCATCGCAGCGCCGGATTCTGTTCCCGCGCCACCACGCCAAAAATTCGGAGGACGTTCATGTCGGCTCTGCCACTATCGGGCATCAAAATTCTCGACCTGACGCGGGTGCTCGCTGGTCCCTTGTCGGCGCAGATGCTCGCCGATCTCGGCGCCGAGGTGATCAAGATCGAACGTCCCGGCGGCGGCGACGACGCGCGCGCCTTCGGCCCGCCTTACCTGAAGGATCCCGAGGGCAAGCAGAACAATAACAACTCGTTCTACCTCTGCGCCAACCGCAACAAGAAATCCCTTACCGTCAATATCGCGGCCCCGGAGGGCCAGGAGATCATTCGCGAGCTCGCCAAGAGCTGCGACGTGATGATGGAGAATTACAAGGTCGGCGATCTCAAGCGCTACGGGCTCGATTACGAATCGATCAAGGCGATCAATCCCGGCATCATCTATTGCTCGGTGACCGGCTTCGGCCAGACGGGCCCTTACGCGCCGCGCGCCGGTTACGACGCGATCCTGCAGGCAATGGGCGGCTTGATGAGCGTCACCGGCCATATCGACGGCGAGCCCGGCGCCGGCCCGATGAAGGTCGGCCCCTCGATCGTCGACTACATGACCGGCATGAACTCATCGATCGGCATTCTGGCCGCGCTCTATCACCGCAAGGTCAATGGCGGGGAGGGGCAGCATGTCGACGTCTGCCTGTTCGACACCGTGATCGCCGCGCTGTCGCATTACGCACAGATCTTTCTCGTCAACGGCCAGACCCCGCCGCGGCGCGGCACCTGGGGTAATGGCGGCATGCCGGCCGGCGTGTTCCGATGCACCGATGGGGAATTGATGCTGGTGGTCGGCAATGACGGCCAATTCCAGCGCACCTGCGCCGTGCTCGGCGCGCCCGAACTCGCCACCGATCCGCGCTTCGTCAAGAACAACGACCGCGTCGTCCACGGCAAGGAGATCATGGCGATCTTCGCCGGGCTGTTCCTGAAAAAGCCGGTCGCCTACTGGCTGGAAGAACTGGAGAAGGCCGGCGTGCCCTCGGGTCCTATCAACGATTTCTCGCAGGTGTTTTCCGATCCGCATGTCCGCTCGCGCGGCATGCAGGTCAAGGTCAACCATCCGCTGCAGTCCGACCTGTCGCTGATCCGCAATGCCATCACTTTCTCCGGGACGCCGGTGAAGGAATATCGCGCGCCGCCGCTGCTCGGCGCGGATACCAAGGACGTGCTGGCGACGATTGGTTATGACGAGGCAAAGGTGGAAGCGCTGAAGGAGAAGAAGATCGTCTGATCTCGACATCGATACTTCCACCTCAATCGAAGCATGGTGGCATCGGATTGAGCTAACTTGCACCCTCGATCAGGTCTGCTCGAGAGGTGCAACGATGAAACGGGAAGTCATTCGCGTCGAACCGATCTCGTCCTGGCTTGCAAAGCGGGGCGCGCCGGTATCGCCGGTCACGCGCGGCGGCGGCATGGTGTTCGTCTCCGGCCTGCCGCCGTTCGATCCCGATACCGGCGAGCTCTTCGCTGGCCCGATCGAACGCCAGACCGAACTCGTCCTTCAGCAATTGAAGCTGTGCCTGGAGATCGCGGGCACATCGTTGCAAAATGTCATGAAGTGCAACGTCTACTGCACCTCGGTAGCGCATTTCGCCACGGTCAACGCGATCTACGCGCGCTACTTCCCGGAAGATCACCCGGCGCGCATCTTCGTTTGCGTTCCCGAATGGTTCGCACCGTTCGATATCGAGATTGATTGTGTCGCCGTGATGTAGGGTGTTCCAATCAACGCAGGCCCTGCCGGTCGACCAGGATCCGGTGAATCTGGATGAACTCGGGGAGTTCGATCAAGAACTCAGGATCGCGGTCGAGATGGTGCACCTTCGTCGGCTTGCCCTTGGTGAAGGCGGTCATCGACTCGAAATCGGGCCAATACGAGATGGTGGTAAACCAGCTCTCATGCTTGCGATCTTCCCGGAATAGCTGGACGCCAAGCGCGGTCTTCTCCAGCGGCGGAATTCCTTCGGCTTTGATATAGGCTTCGTAGCTATCCGCAATTTCGGGCCGCGTCCGGCCGCGCCAGATGCGGGCGATAGTTGGCTGGGTTGGCATCGGCATTCCTCTCGGTGATCTTCGCCAGTAGTGAGGCGTCCACTTGCCTCAACGCTACAACTGCCGAGCGAGCCCGAGCGTTCCGAGCCATTCGAGGTGCGCTAGCTTCACCTCGCGCGCATTGGCGTGGGTTGGATATCCCGCACGACCGGAGCTACCGACGGCGAACTGATTCGCCGCCCGCGTAAGTACGTCGCGAGCATGTCGCCTCATATTCCGTTGTCATCGTCCGCGAAGTGTTTAGTCCGGAGACATGGCTGACACCTGTTCGGACACATCACTGACAGGTTGGCCATTGGTCAGGTCGATCGATGCGACTTGCCAGCTGGCAAAGAAGATACCGTAGTTGCCGTCGCGATCGAGCGGTCGAATGGCGAGACGCTCGCCGACAAAGGCTTGCGGAACTCTCCAGAACTGCCCCTTGAAAGAGATATAGCTGCGCGTTGACGAGTCCAACTCACAGGTCTTGCCGGGTCAGTCTCCCGTGCGGCACCACGGGTCGCGCCGCCGCTTTTTTCGCCGGCGCCTCGCCGCCGGTCAGTGCCATCACGGAGACCGAAACGACGCGGTCGATGATGGCATCGACGTCGTTGAGGTCGCATTGTCCTTCCGACAATCTGGACAGCCGTTCTTTTTCCCGGATGGTATGATGCGACATTGCCAGCGCGAAATGCAGTCCCCAATAGAGTTCGGCGTCGTCGCGGCCGGGGAGCGAGCGGCGCATCGCGGCGATGAATTTTCGCAGATGGTCGACCTCGCGGTTCTTGATGCGGCGGATCGGCGGCACCGATTCAATCGAGGCGCGGATCATGAAGCGCGCCGCGGTCGAGCCTTCGCGGTCGGGCCCGAGGCAGCCGCGCAGGGGAGGGCCGACCAGCGCGTGGAAGATGGTGTCGATCGGCGCGCGGCCACCGCCTTTTTCCTCCGCAAGCTTCAACTCGTTGAGCCGCTCGCGGTTGGTGGCGAGGCTGCGGGTGACGAACAGTTCCGCGATCAGTTCGTCCTTGGAACCGAAATGATAGTTCACCGCGGCGAGATTGACGTTGGCTTCCGCGACGATGTCGCGCAGCGTTACGTCGCCGAAGCCGCGATCGGCGTAAAGCTTTTCCGCGGCGGCAAGGATGGCAGACCGGGTCCGATCGCTCGACATATCTGGCCCCCGTTTGGGGAGTTGCAATTCAAACAGTTGTATGAAACTATCGTTTGAAGGGCTGGAAATGTCAATAACGTTTGCGAACGTGTCGCATCTCCAGCCGACCGGACTGTCAGGTTCGCAAAACGGCTTGCCGGCCGTGAGTGGCGGGCAGACAGTGCGGCCAAACGCGATTTTCAGAAGCCGAGAGCCGAGGAGCGTCCCATGAATTTCGATATGTCAGACAAGCAAAAGGAATGGCTGAACCGCGTGCGCGCGTTCATGAACACGCATGTCCGCCCCGCGGTGCCGATCTATAAGCAACAGGACGCGCAGGGTGAGCGCTGGAAGGTGATCCCGATCCTGGAAGATCTGAAAAAGAAGGCGCGCGCCGAAGGCCTCTGGAACATGTTCATGCCGCCGTCCTCGCATGAGGACGATGAATTCCGTGGCGCAGGATTGACCAATCTGGAATACGCTCCGCTCTCCGAGGAGATGGGCCGCATCAGTTGGGCGTCCGAAGTCTTCAATTGCTCCGCGCCCGATACCGGCAACATGGAAGTGTTCATGCGCTATGCCACCAAGGAGCAGAAGCGCAAATGGCTGCGTCCGTTGATGGACGGCGAGATCCGCTCCGCCTTCCTGATGACCGAGCCTGCGGTGGCATCCTCGGACGCCACCAACATCGAAACCCGCATCGAGAAGGATGGCGATCATTACGTCATCAACGGCCGCAAATGGTGGTCGTCCGGCGTCGGCGATCCCCGCTGCAAGGTCGCGATCCTGATGGGCAAGACCGACCCGAACGCGGCGCGTCACCAGCAGCAGTCGCAGATTATCGTTCCGCTCGACACGCCCGGCATCAAGGTGGAAAAAATGCTGCCGGTGTTCGGCTTCGACGATGCGCCGCACGGCCACGCCCAGGTGCTGCTGGAGAACGTCCGCGTTCCCAAGGAGAACATCCTGCTCGGCGAGGGCAAGGGCTTTGAGATCGCACAGGGCCGTCTCGGTCCGGGCCGTATCCATCACTGCATGCGCACCATCGGCAAGGCTGAGGAAGCGCTGGAGAAGATGGTGCGCCGGCTGTCGTCGCGCACCGCGTTTGGCAAGAAGATCATCGAGCATTCGGTCTGGGAGCAGCGCATCGCGGAAGCCCGCATCGACATCGAGATGAACCGCTTGCTGTGCCTCAAGGCTGCCGACATGATGGACAAGGTGGGCAACAAGACCGCGCAACTCGAGATCGCCATGATCAAGGTGGCGGCGCCGAACATGGCGCTGAAGATCATTGACAACGCGATCCAGGCGTTCGGCGGCGGCGGCGTCTCCGATGACGCCGGACTGGCGGTGGACTACGCGCATGTGCGCACGCTGCGGCTGGCGGACGGTCCGGACGAGGTGCATAACCGCGCCATTGCCAGACTTGAACTTCGGAAGTATGCAAACGCTACGCACTAACGGGACGCCATCGATGGCGCTCCCCAAAGTCCAAGAAGAATCCAAGGGAGCGTCATCGTGGCGGACGGCGTCAGGAAAGACGAAGAGTTCTCAGGCACCAAGGAAGTCGAAGAGCGCCATCGCATCAATGAGGCGAGCCTCGACGGCTGGATGCGCGAGCATGTCGAGGGCTACCAGGGGCCGCTAAAGGTCCTGCAGTTCAAGGGCGGCCAGTCTAACCCGACCTACAAGCTCGAAACGCCGGCCCGATCCTACGTGATGCGCCGAAAACCGTTCGGCAAATTGCTGCCGTCAGCGCATGCGGTCGACCGCGAGTTCCGCGTCATTGCAGCGCTCGGCAAGCAGGGCTTTCCGGTCGCGAAGGCCTACGCGCTGTGCACCGACGATGCCGTGATCGGGGCCGCCTTCTACATCATGTCGATGGAAG
This sequence comes from Bradyrhizobium sp. AZCC 1578, assembly GCF_036924675.1. Taxonomy (NCBI): domain Bacteria; kingdom Pseudomonadati; phylum Pseudomonadota; class Alphaproteobacteria; order Hyphomicrobiales; family Nitrobacteraceae; genus Bradyrhizobium; species Bradyrhizobium sp. AZCC 1578. The sequence goes on along the minus strand of NZ_JAZHRZ010000001.1, from coordinate 1,034,869 downwards.
ACGGCCGGGTATTTTGGGACCCGACACTGCCGAGCCAGACGCCGGACGACCGGCGCAAGATCTTCACCAGCAAGATCGAGACGCTGGCGAAGCTCCACGTCTTCAATCCGGAAGCGATCGGGCTTGGCGATTTCGGCAAGCCGGGCAATTATTTCGCGCGCCAGATCGACCGCTGGACCAAGCAATACCGCGCCTCGGAAACCCAGCACATTCCGGAATTCGAAAAAGTAGCCGAATGGCTGCCGCGAACTGTACCTGAACAGAAGCGCGTCTCGATCGTTCACGGCGACTACCGCCTCGACAACATGATTTTCCACGCGACGGAACCGCGGGTGCAGGCGGTGCTGGACTGGGAGCTGTCGACGCTCGGCGATCCCATGGCCGACTTCACTTATCTGTTGATGCAGTGGACCATGCCGGGCTTGGAAAAAGCCGATCTCAAGGCGCTGAACATTCCGAGCGTGGAGGAGGCGGCGCAGATCTACTGCAACGTCACCGGCATGGAAGTGCCCGATCTCAACTGGTATTTCGCCTACAACATGTTCCGCCTCGCCGGCATTACGCAGGGTATCGCCGGACGTATTCGCGATGGCACCGCTGCGAACGCCAAGGCGCTGGAGTCGGCGGCGCGCACCGTGCCGCTGTCGAAGTCTTCCTGGGAATACGCTCAGAAAGCCGGCGCGACCTAACGGAATTGGCACTCTCTCCGAATATCCGCGGCAGCCTGCTCATGGCGGTGTCCATGGCGGCGTTCACCATGAACGACTCCATCACCAAGGCGGTGTCGTCAGAGATGAACTTCGGCCAGGTGATGCTGGTGCGCGGGCTGTTCGCGATCGTGCTGGTCGCAGCGTTCGCCTGGCATCAGGGTGCGTTGCGTCCGCTGCGCACGCTGGTGCAAAAACCGGTGGCGCTCAGGGTGATCGGCGAGATCGGCGGCACGATCTCGTTCATGGCAGCGCTCGTGCATCTGCCGCTCGCCAACACCTCGGCGATCTTCCAGGCGCTGCCGCTGGCGATCACGCTCGGCGCCGCAGTGATATTTGGCGAGCCGGTCGGCTGGCGGCGCTGGTCGGCGATTGTTGCAGGCTTCGTCGGCGTGCTCATCATCGTGCGGCCGGGGTTGGCAGGCTTCAGCGAGTACTCGCTGTTCGCGCTGGTGTCGGTGGCGTTCTGCGCACTGCGCGACCTCGCAACGCGGAAAATTCCGGCGAAGATTCCGTCGCTGTTCATCACCTTGCTGACGACCGTCACGGTGACGGCGGCCGGCGGGGCCATCCTCGTTCCGCTCGGCGGCTGGACGCCGCCATCGGCGAGCGCCCTTGGCCTGCAGGCGCTGGCCGCGGTGCTGCTGCTGATCGGCTATCAATGCATCATCTCGGCGCTGCGCTCGGGCGACATCTCGGCGGTGGCGCCGTTCCGCTACTCCGCGCTGCTGTGGGCGATGCTGCTCGGCTATCTCCTGTTCGGCGATGTACCCGATGCCATGATGGTGCTGGGCGCCTCGATCATCGTGTTGTCAGGCCTCTACGCCTTCTACCGCGAGCGCATCCGTCACCGTGCGCTGGCAGCAGAGTCATCGGGCCTGCCGCCCGACGGGTTGTGATCATGATGCGACAAACATCAGACTGGCTTCCCCGTATACGGCATCGACGCGGTGAGACCGCCATCGACTGGGATCGCCTGGCCGTTGACGTAGGAAGCCTCGTCGCTGGCGAGGAACAGGCCCATCGCGGCGAGCTCGTGCGGCTGGCCGGCGCGCTTCAGGGGATTGAGCTGGCCGATCTTGTCGGAAGTGCCGCGCTCCTTGGCGCGGTCGAATACCGGCTTGGTCATGCCGGTCTCGATCAGGCCGGGGCAGACCGCGTTGATGCGCACGCCGGTGCCGGACAGCGAATAGGCCGTGGTCTGCACCAGGCTGATGACGCCGGCCTTGCTCGCGCCATAGGGATGACCGCTGGCGCCGGCCTTAAGCCCTGCAACGGAAGCGGTGCAGACGATCGAGCCGGACTGCTGCCTGATCATGTGCGGCATCGAATGCTTGATCGCGAGAAATGGCCCGATCAGATTGATGCGCAAAACTTCCTGCCAGTGTTCGACGGTCTGCTCGGCCAGCGGCACCAGCCCGCCGCTGACACCGGCATTGGCCCAGATCGCATCGAGCCGGCCGTATTTCGAAACCGCCTTGTCGATGAACGCCTTCACATCGGCTTCCGAACCGGCATCCGCCATCACGGCCTCGACGGTGCCACCGGCATCGCTGACGAGCTTGGCGGTTTCCTTTACGCCCTCGGTCCGGTCGACGATGACGAGCTTCGCCCCTTCCTTGGAAAACAGCACCGATGCTGCGCGTCCGATGCCGCTTCCGGCACCTGTGATGATGACGGATTTGCCTTCGAGGCGGCCCATGAGCTTCTCCCTGTAGTGTTATGCGTGTCGGCGTGTGCCGCGTTGCGGAATTCAAACAAGATTTCAAACGCCAAGTCACTTGAGACGATGCGTGCTCTGACGTACAGCGACAACGAACAGTATTGAAGGGACGTTGCGATGTCCAATCCAGGCAAGTCGACGACAGTCACGACGCGATGGTGGTGGATCCGCCATGCGCCGGTTCGCGAAGATAACGGCTGCATTTACGGGCAGAAGGATCTCGGCTGCGACTGCAGTGATCGCATCGTGTTCGAGGCGGTCGGAAAAATCCTGCCGCGCAACGCGGTCTGGTATGCAAGCAATCTGAAGCGCACGCATCAGACTGCGCATGCGATCTGGGCCGCCGGCTTTCCGAAGCCTTCGAAGATGCCGCACATAAACGGCTTTGCCGAGCAGCATCTCGGTGAGTGGCAGGGCCTGAATCGCGTGGCGTTCCTTGCCAGCCGCCCTGTTGGCAGTCACTGGTTTGCGGACATCGACGAGGTCCCGCCCGGCGGCGAGAGTTTCATGGACCTGTACAATCGCACATGCGACGCGATCGAACGCATCAATGCCGAACAGGCGGGCAGGGACATCATCGTGGTTGCGCATGGCGGCACGATCAGGGCTGCGGTCGGGTTTGCGCTCGGCGGTCAGCCGGAGAAAGGTCTCGCCTTCGATATCGACAATTGCTCGGTGACGCGGCTCGATCATCTTTCAACCGCGGGCCACAATGCCTGGCGGCTGCCAATGGTGAACCAGCAGCCGTGGATCGCGGATGCCTCGCACAACGCGATGCACCAGCCGGCCGGGCCGGAGGTCGAGCCGCCAGCGACGAAACTGGCGTAAGCCTCAAGTTGTTGAGGACCGCAAAGGCTGCTTAGTTCGAATTGAAGACGAAACCGGCATCGCGCTGGATCAACATCGGGGAGAGAGACATGAGCTTGTTCGATATGACCGGGAAAGTCGCCGTCATCACCGGCTCGACGCGCGGCATCGGCCGCGCCATCGCCGAGCGGATGGCCGAGCACGGCGCGAAGGTCGCGATCTCCTCGCGCAAGCAGGATGTTTGCGACCAAGTCACCAAGGAAATCAACGACAAGTTCGGCACGGGGACGGCGGTCGCGATCGCCGCGAACATTTCCAGCAAGGAAAACCTGCAAAATCTCGTCGACGAGTCCAACCGCGCCTTCGGCAAGATCGACGTGCTGGTTTGCAACGCCGCGTCCAATCCCTATTACGGCCCGCTCGGCGGCATCTCCGATGAACAGTTCCGCAAGATTCTGGACAACAACATCGTCGCCAACAATTGGCTGATCAACATGGTGGTGCCGCAGATGATCGAGCGCAAGGACGGCTCGATCATCATCGTCTCCTCGATCGGCGGGTTGAAGGGGTCGACCGTGCTCGGCGCCTACGCGATCTCGAAGGCGGCCGACATGCAACTCGCGCGCAATCTGGCCTGCGAATACGGCAAGCACAATATCCGCGTGAACTGCATCGCGCCCGGCCTGATCAAGACCGATTTTGCGAAAGCGCTGTGGGACAATCCGGAGACGCTGAAAGCTTCCACCGCGCGCTCGCCGCTCTTGCGCATCGGCGTGCCGGACGAAATCGCGGGCGCTGCGGTGCTGATGGGGTCGAAGGCCGGCGACTTCATGACGGGGCAGACCATCGTGATCGACGGCGGCGCGACGATCAGTTGATCTCGTGTCCCGGACGCGGTGCAGCGCCAGCGCTGCTCCGCAGAGCCGGGACCCATGCGAACCGCGGCGAAGGTGGTAGGCCCCGGCTCAGCGACGCATCGCGTCCGGGGCACGAGAAATCACTCTACCGCCGCGTACACCAGATCCCGCAGCATGTTGCGGATGTATTCGCGCTGGCCGGGCCCCTGCATCATGAAGACCGTGAACAGGTCTTCCGCGGGATCGATGAAGAAGAACGTGCCGGCCATGCCGCTCCAGAAGAACTGGCCGAGCGATCCCGGGAACGGCGCGATGCCTCTGTGAGTGCGAACCGCGAAGCCGAGGCCAAAACCATGACCGGGCGGCATCAGTGGCGAAGAGACCTTCACGCCTGGGGCGAGATGATCCGATGCCATCAATTCCAGCGTCTTGCGGCCGATGATCCTGTTGCCATCGAGCGCGCCCCCGTTAAGCAGCATCTGGCAGAACCGCGCATAGTCCATGGTGGTCGAGACCAGCCCGCCGCCGCCGGATTCCATCGCGGGCTTCTCCAGCATGTTGAAGAGCTGCACCTTGTCCCCATTCCACGGATCATTCGCGAACGGTTCGGCGAGGCGGCCGGCGTTGGCTTCTGAGGTATGGAAAGCGGTCTCGGCCATCTGCAGCGGTGCCAGGACGCGTTCGGTCAGGAACGCGCCGAGCGATTTGCCGGAGACGACTTCGATGATGCGGCCCAAGACGTCGGTCGAGCGGCTGTAGTTCCATTCGGCGCCGGGCTGGCAGATCAGCGGCATGCCGGCGATCATGGTCGCGTGCTCGGCGTTGGTGATCTTGCGACTGCGCAGCCGCGACTGCTGATAGAGCTGCTGGACGAGGCCATTACCGGTGTGGTCGTAGGTCAGGCCGGACGTATGCCGCAGCAGGTCCTGAACCGTCATCTGCCGCTTCGCCGGCACCAGCTCGAGCTGGCCGTTGTTTTCGACGCCGACCTTCTGGTCGGCAAACTCCGGAATGAATTTGGCGACGGGATCGCCAAGGATGAAGTGGCCGTCCTCGACCAGCATCATGATGCCGACCGAGACGATCGGCTTGGTCATCGAGAAGATACGGAAGATGCTGTCCTGCGCCATCGGCGCGCTGGCTACCGGGCTCTGGCGGCCGATCGCATCGAACCAGCCGATCTGGCCGCGCCGCGCCACCATCACCGTGGCGCCGGGCAGGGTTCCCTTGTCCACCTCGCGCTTGAAAGCGTCCGACATCCGCTGCAGGCGGACGCTCGAGAGGCCGATGGTTTCGGGCTTGGCCTGCGGGAGCGAAGGGGTCTGGGGGGCGGAAGTCTGCCGGGCGGCGGTCTGCGCGTTCATGGTCTCTCCCGTTGCGCTTGTTGTTGTGGTGACCAAGTCTGGCGCAGAAGGCGTGCTTTGGATAGGGCGGTAGGCTGCTTCGCCCTTGCAATCGGGGCATGCCCTATGCTTGAAACGGCACGAACCGACGCAAGCGCCGGTTCCCTGCAGGAGTGTAGCTCAATTGGTAGAGCACCGGTCTCCAAAACCGGGGGTCGCAGGTTCGAGCCCTGCCACTCCTGCCAGCTAAATCAAATACTTGCGCTGATTTTCGACAGGCCGGCGATCCTTCGCGGATCGATCAATCCGCGGTGATTTCCCTGGCGCTGCCCGGCAATTAGCCGAAGAACGCGGAAAGGACCGCCATGTCCGAGGTGGCCGGCGTGTCGCCGCGCAGGTCGGCATCGATCACCCGCCGGCAGGCATCGACGGTAACGGTGTCGCCGAGGTCGTGTGCCGCGTCGAGAATGGTCCACGCGGTCTCGCCCGAAGGTCTTTCGTAGTCTTGGCCCAATAGTGCCATGGTCGTCTCACTTCCCAGTGCAGCAAACAGGATACTCAAGAGCTTTTAAAATCAGGGTGGCGGCCTTGGGTGCATTTGAGCCGACCCGGTACCGGCGGGTTAACCAAATGGCTCCGTCCCGTTCAGCCGGCCGCCAGGGGCCGCGGCACCCCGTACCTTGACCTTTTGCCCGGGCGGCAGTAGATACCCGCCACCTGCTGCCGGCCCGTTGAGATGCGGATATCCGGCGCGGCTTTGAATTCCCCCGAACAATCGAGCCCGCTTGGCGGCTCATCCTTCGAGAGAGGGCTGGGCACTAGAGGGCTGTTTGAATTCGCTTTAAATCGCAATCGTCTCACGAAGGACGCGGTAACCAACGATGGCTTTCAGCCCGTTCAAATTCTTGCAGGAAGTGCGCTCGGAGACCGCCAAGGTCACCTGGCCGACGCGCCGCGAGACGACGATCACGACGATCATGGTCTTCGTGATGGTCGCATTGGCTTCGATCTTTTTCTTCCTGTCGGATTTGATCATCCGCTACGTCGTCACCTTCCTGCTGGGCGTCCAATGATGAGCACCGGAACCCTTACGATGGACAAGCGCTGGTATATCGTTCACGCCTACTCGAATTTCGAGAAGAAGGTGGCGGAATCGATCCGCGAGCAGGCGAAGCAGCGCGGGCTCGAGGAACTGTTCGACCAGGTGCTGGTGCCGACCGAAAAGGTCACCGAGGTGCGCCGCGGCCGCAAGATCGATGCGGAGCGCAAGTTCTTCCCGGGCTACGTGCTGGTGAAGATGAAACTGACCGACGAGGCGTTCCATCTCATCAAGAACACGCCAAAGGTGACGGGCTTCCTCGGCGCCGAAAACAAGCCGATGCCAATCTCCGAATCCGAGGCGATGCACATCCTGCAGCAGGTGCAGGAAGGTGTTGAGCGGCCGAAGGCCACGGTGTCGTTTGAAATCGGCGAGAACGTCCGCGTGGCCGATGGTCCGTTCGCGTCGTTCTCCGGCGTGGTCGAGGAAATTGACGAAGCGCGTTCGCGCGTGAAGGTCGCGGTGTCGATCTTCGGCCGCGCCACGCCCGTCGAACTGGAATTCGGTCAGGTCGAGAAGGTCTGATCGGAGCGGCGCGAAGCTTGTCTTCGCGTCAACTAAGGCCGTGGGAGGATGAGGGCGGTCGCCAACCGCGCTTCAACCGAACCACGGACCCTGAAACCGCCGGCCCCGGCCGGCACAACAGGAGTGATACATGGCAAAGAAAGTGACCGGATACCTGAAGCTTCAGGTGCCGGCGGGTGCGGCCAATCCGTCTCCCCCGATCGGCCCCGCGCTTGGTCAGCGCGGCCTCAACATCATGGAATTCTGCAAGGCGTTCAACGCGCAGACGCAGAAGGAAGAAAAGAACACCCCGATCCCGGTGATCATCACCATCTATGCGGACCGTTCCTTCACTTTCGAGATGAAGACGCCGCCGATGTCCTACTTCCTCAAGCAGGCTGCCAAGATCCAGTCCGGCTCGAAAGCTCCGGGCCGCGACAAGGCGGGCCAGGTGACACGCGCGCAGGTGCGCGAGATCGCCGAGAAGAAGATGAAGGATCTCAATTGCGATTCCGTCGAGTCGGCCATGAAGATGGTCGAGGGCTCCGCCCGTTCGATGGGTCTGGAAGTTGCGGGGTAACGGACCATGGCAATCGGAAAACGTTTGAAGAAGGTCCGTGAGGGCATCGACCGCGAGAAGCTCTATCCGCTCGCGGATGCCATCAAGATGGTCAAGGAACGCGCCACGTCGAAGTTCGACGAGACGATCGAGATCGCGATCAATCTCGGCGTCGACCCGCGCCACGCCGACCAGATGGTTCGCGGCGTCGTCAACCTGCCGAACGGCACCGGCCGCACGCTGCGCGTCGGCGTGTTCGCCCGTGGCGCCAAAGCGGACGAAGCCAAGGCTGCCGGTGCTGACGTCGTCGGCGCCGAAGACCTGGTCGAGAAGGTCCAGGGCGGCACGATCGACTTCGACCGTTGTATCGCAACCCCCGACATGATGCCGCTGGTTGGCCGCCTTGGTAAGGTGCTCGGCCCGCGCGGCATGATGCCGAACCCGAAGATCGGCACCGTGACGATGGACGTCACGTCAGCCGTGAAGGGCGCCAAGGGCGGCTCGGTCGAATTCCGCGTCGAGAAGGCCGGCATCGTGCAGGCCGGTGTCGGCAAGGCGTCGTTCTCCGAGGAAAAGCTGGTGCAGAACGTCAAGGCGCTTGCGGATGCTGTGGCGAAGGCAAAGCCGGCCGGCGCCAAGGGTACCTACATCCAGCGCGTAGCGGTCTCCTCCACCATGGGCCCGGGCGTCAAGGTCGAGCCGGGCACGCTGCTCGGCTAGTTCGTGGCGGTTTTAGTGAATTGCAGGGGCGGAATCGGGCGACCGATTCCGCCCTTTGCGTTTGATGTCGCTTTTGCGTAATCGTCGCCCCGTCGGACTTGGCAAGGACTTGGCAAGAAGGAAGAACAATGCCCGAGAAAGTCCTGATCTATTCGCGTTTCCCGAAAGCCCAGATGGAGCGCTTTGGCGAACGCTTTGAACTGCTGAACGCCGCCGGCAAGGCGCCGAATGAGGTGTTCTCCGCCGAGCAACTTGCGGACATCAGAGCGCTGATCACGGCGGGCGGCACGCCGCTTCGTGGCGACGCGATGGACATGATGCCGAAACTGGGCGCGATCATCTGCTACGGCACCGGTTATGACGGCGTCGATCTGGTGGCGGCGGCGAAACGGAAGATCGCCGTCGGTCACAGCCCAGGCGCCAATGCGGCGTCGGTCGCGGACATCGCGGTCACGCTGATGCTGGCGGCTACGCGGCGGTTACTGGTGGCTGACGATTACGTACGGGGCGGCAGTTGGGCGGCCGCAAAGCCTTCGCCGATGATGCGACCGCAGGCGGGCATGCTTGGCCGAAAAATCGGCGTCTACGGCATGGGCGAAATCGGCCGCAAGATCGCGGCGCGGGTGGCCGCGTTCGAGACCGAGGTCGGCTATTTCAGCCGTCGCCAGCACGACGTTCCATATCAATATTTTCCGACGCTTGATGCGCTGGCCGAATGGTGCAGTGTCCTGATGATCGCGGTACGTGCGGGCGCGGACACCAACCACGCCGTTGACGCCAATATCCTGCGCAAGCTCGGCAGGGAGGGTTATGTCGTCAACATTTCGCGCGGCTCGGTGATCGACCAGCCGGCCCTGATCGCGGCGCTGTCCGACCAGACCATCGCCGGCGCCGGCCTCGACGTCTACGCCAAGGAGCCGCATGCTCCGGACGCGCTGACGGCGCTGCCCAACGTCGTGCTGTCACCGCATATCGGCGGCCATACGCTGGAGTCGCATGTGGCGATGCAGAACTGCGTGTTGGCCAATCTTGAGGCGTTCTTCGCCGGCAAGCCGCTCGCTCACCCCGTGACGTCAAGCTCCGCCTGATCGTCTCCGCGGTGCGCGAGCCCTTCGAGGTAGGCGCAAAACATATCCGCCATGGCGTCGGCATAGGTCTCGATCTCGGCAGGGGTTCGAGGACTTTCCGAAAACTGCTTTCCCACCGCGCTGAGCGTCGTTGTGATCAGCTCACCGGCCAGTGCACGCGTCGCCTCCGAGGCTTCGGGCAGCGCTTCCTGCATGAAGAGCTGGGCAGTGCGGTTTCCCGCCGCCCTCGCTTCGTGCGCCTCCGGCGCATCGCGGTAGAGCGGGGCAGCGTCATCGAGTGCGATACGCACCGCGGCCTCATCGCATTCCGAGCGGATGAAGGCGTGGACCAGCGTACGCAGCCGTTCGAGCGGCGGTCTCCGGACGTCCTCAAGGATGCCGCGCAGCAGCTCGGTCGTCTCGCGCCATTCGTCGCTTTGGAGGCGGAAGAGGATCGCCGCCTTGTTCGGGAAGTATTGATACAGCGATCCGACGCTGACACCGGCCTTCTCGGCCACCCGCGCCGTCGTGAAGCGTTGTGCGCCTTCCTTCTCCAAAACCTGAACAGCAGCACCCAGGATCGCCGCGACGAGCTCGGTCGAGCGGGCCTGCTGGGGCCGTTTTCGCGAGGAAACTGAAGGGCTTCGACGGTCGGTCATCAGGAGCGCCGGGAATGCGATTAGATAACGCGAATGATTAGTCGTATTTTTAGTCCGGCGCAACGACGCGCTCACCCAGACCGGAGACCTGCATGACCACCCTGACCACCACCCCGCTTGCGCCGCTGTTGGATCGCCTGTTCGAAGAGGCCGACGCGGCCTCAGCAGAGACCGAGGCTGCCGTGGCCGATCTCTCGCACGAAGCCCGGGCGCGCATGATGCGGAGCAAGACCGATTACCGCGACCTCTACGGGCGCCTGAAGAATGCGCCGCTCGCCATCTCGCGAGAAACCGGCGCGCTGCTCTATATGCTGGCGCGAAGCTCTCGCGCGCGGACGATCGTCGAGTTCGGGACCTCGTTCGGCATCTCGACCCTGCATCTCGCTGCGGCGCTGCGGGACAATGGCGGCGGCCGCTTGATCACCAGCGAGTTCGAGCCATCCAAGGTGGCGCGGGCCCGCGATAATTTGAGCTCCGGCGGTCTCATCGACCTCGTGGAGATCCGGGAAGGGGACGCCCTGCAGACGCTCAGCGTCGATCTCCCCGATACGCTCGACCTGCTGCTGCTCGACGGGGCCAAAGCGCTCTATCCGGAAATCCTGAGCCTGATCGAGAGCCGACTTCGGCCGGGCGCCTTAATCGTCGCCGACAATGCCGATGACAGCCCCGACTATCTGGCGCGCGTGCGCGCGTCGGCCGGCGGCTATCTGTCCACGCCATTCGGCGAGGACGTCGAGCTATCCATGCGGATCGGTTCCTGCTGACCGATCCGCATTCAACTGGGGCGCGGCACGTGGCGCAGCTTGTCGGGATTGCGGACGACATAGATCGCGGCGATTCTTTCGCCATCGATCGCCATGCTCAAGGTGAGGTCGAGTTCGCCATCGAGATAGAGTAGCGCGCCAATGGCGCCGTTGATGACAGCCGGCTCGATACGGACGTCCTGGCCGGCGGTTTTGCCGGCAATGCCGACGAAGAAGCGGGCGACCTTGTCTTTCCCAACAATCGGATTGCGTGCCGCGAATTTGCGGCCGCCGCCATCGGTGATCGCAACCGCGTCCTCGCGCAGCAATTCGGCCAGCCGGCTGACGTCGCCGCTGGCAACCGCTTCGCTAAAAGCACGCAACAGGCGCGCGTGATTGTCCGGCGCGGCCGCGGGTAGCGGGCGGTTGTCGCGCACCGCTCGGCGGGCGCGCGAGGCAAGTTGACGACAGGCGGCCTCGCTATGGTCGAGCATCGCGGCGATTTCGGAAAACGGCGTGTCGAACACATCGTGCAGCAGGAAGGCCGCGCGCTCCATCGGAGAAAGCCGGTCCAACGCCAGCAACAAGGCGAACGATAGGTCGTCGGCCAGTTCGGTGGCGGCTTCGGCCGACAGGCTTTCCGCGTCGCACACCGGCTCCGGAAGCCAAGGCCCGATATAGATCTCCCGCTGCGCCTTCGCGCTCTTCAGGCGATCGAGACAAAGCCGTGTCACGATGGTGACGAGAAACGCTTCCGCGTTGCGGACATCCTGGGCGCCGGCAAAGCGGAGATAGGCGTCCTGCACGACGTCTTCGGCGTCGCTGCGGCTGCCGAGCATGCGATAGGCGAGCCCGAGCAGACGCCCGCGATGGGGCGCCAGCGGGTCGCCGTCATGCAGCCTGTTTGACGACATCGACATCGTGCCCATTCACCGAGACGCGGCGGCACTCCTTGGCATAGCCGAGCCCGGCTTTCACCATCGGGAACATGCGGCCGAGCTGCAGCGCCATGGTCAGGTCTATCACGCCTTTCGAGCCCCATTGGGCGCGGACGGCGTCGCGAAACTCGTCGTCGTTGGCGGAGCGGCGCACCACGGCGTCGGCAAACCGGAACCCGAGCATGGTCGCATCATTCATTGCGCGCGGATCGCGGCGAAGAACCGCCTCAATCTGGTCCTTGGCCATGCCCGCTTCCAGCGCCATGTCGACGACCAGTTGCGTGCAGGGGCCGCAATCCTCCGCCAGCGCGCCGACGATTTTGGCAGCGAAACTCGCATCGGTCGGGACCGCCTCGCGGTGCGCGGCCGCCTTCATGATGGGCGCGAACTTGAAAAAGGCGCCAGGCGATTCGATCAGCATCATTTCGAGATAGCTGACGTCGTAACCGTAGCGTTTGGCGAATGCGCGCAAACTGCGGCGGGCTATCCAACTACGCATATTGTTCTCCTTGGTTGGGAAAGGCGGAATAGAGGGCGAGTGCGGAGGGCAGGACCACGGCAAGAAGATCGAACGAGGCGTTGTGGGCGTGCCCGCTAACGATCAGCATCAGGTGGATCAGACCGTGCGCGGCGAGGAAGCCGGCGCCTGCCGCGGCCGCGGGCCAATAGCGGGGGCGCCATGCCCGCGCGGCCAGTGCCAGGCCGGCCACGAGGAACGCCGCACCGATGTCCTGAACAAAATGTGGGTTGAACGGGCCGGTGTCCGGCACCCCGGGCACGGTTTGATACCAGAGCGGTCCGGCCACGAGCATGACCAGCCCGTTCAGAACCGTGGGTATTGCAAGAATGGCTGCCAACTGACGCCGCATGAGAACCTCCTGCGGCCAAGACGAGGCAAACGTCGCCGGTGTGACGGAACCATCAAAGAAAAATTGTTGTCCGGCCGGTCCGTGAACTGGTGTGAATTTTGCTCTTGGCAAGCCGGGCAAGACTCGTTAAACAACGGCTTCCAGGCGTGCTGGCCGTAGCTGCTGGCACGTCTGTGCGCGCATTCCGAAAACCCGTTACGGTAGGAGATCATTCCTTTCAGGACATCCGCATGGATTGCTCGAAAGGAACGAAAACTCATCGTTTCGTGGAATGCGGCAGGGGTCCTTCGGCTTGCCGGATGGCCCCGATCCTGTCCGAGACTGCAGGCGCCCGCGAAGAAACGCAAGTTCCTCAACGGCTTAATCTTATAGCCTGCATAGACGGGTGAAGACCGGATTTCGCTTTAGCGTCGCCTTGCGCGGCGCCATGGCTGATTTGGTTCGAACCTCGACACCCCGCGCCATCTGGTTCGGGAGGGCAGGCTTTTCAAATGTCGTCTGCCCGGCGTGTCCTTGAGACTGGTGTCTAGAGGTCAGGTTTTGGGCGAGACGATGGGTGCAACCCGGCGGTCTCGCTCGTAAGCGAAGGCCGCCAACCGGAGAGAGCTTGCTGTGGAAAGAGCGGCAAAAAAGGACGCGGTTGAGGCGCTGAACGAGGTCTTCAAGACCACGAGCGTTGCAGTCGTCGCCCATTATTCCGGCCTCACCGTGGCCCAGATGCAGAAGCTGCGTACGCAGATGAAGCAGGCGGGCGCGTCGGTGAAGGTCTCGAAGAACCGTCTCGCCAAAATTGCTCTTGAAGGCACGGACGTCGTTGCCATTGGCTCCCTTTTGAAGGGGCCGACCGTGATCGCGACTTCAAACGATCCGGTAGCGGCGCCGAAGGTTGCCATGGAGTTCGCAAAGACGAACGAGCAGTTCGTCATTCTCGGCGGCTCGATGGGTAAAACCGTCCTGGATGTGAACGGCGTGAAGGCACTTGCCTCCTTGCCGTCGCTGGACGAATTGCGCGGCAAGCTTGTCGGCCTCCTGGTGGCGCCGGCGACCAAGATCGCTCAGCTCTCCACTGCGCCCGCGGCCAAGCTCGCGCGCGTCGTCCAGGCCTATGCCTCAAAGAGTGAAGCGGCCTGACCCTTCGCAAATCAAATCTGGTTCGAACCAAACCTTTAAGGAACTGATCAATGGCTGACCTACAGAAAATCGTCGACGACCTCTCGAGCCTCACTGTGCTCGAAGCTGCCGAGCTCGCGAAGCTCCTCGAAGAAAAGTGGGGCGTTTCCGCCGCTGCCGCCGTGGCGGTTGCCGGTCCCGCGGGTGGCGGCGCCGCTGCTGCTCCGGCTGAAGAAAAGACCGACTTCACCGTCGTTCTCGCTTCCGCTGGCGAAAAGAAGATCGAAGTCATCAAGGAAGTCCGCGCCATTACCGGCCTGGGCCTCAAGGAAGCTAAGGACCTCGTCGAAGGCGCGCCCAAGCCGGTCAAGGAAGGCGTGAACAAGGAAGAGGCCGACAAACTCAAGGCCCAGCTCGAAAAGGCTGGCGCCAAGGTTGAGCTGAAGTAAGCGTACTACACAGAAAAGTGTGGGGATTCTTGGGGTTAGCCCCTCGAATCTCCACTATTCCGCCCCATATCGTGGCGGCAGCAGGAAAAGACGGTAGGCGGCGGGGACGGCAGGGTTCCCGGCGTAACCCGTTGGGAGACAGTCAGATTTCGGGCTTTTTCAGTCCGTGAAACCACCAGTTATGACGGGCGGGTGCAGTCATGCGCCCGCGCGTCGTTTTGCGTTTTGAAGGTCTAAAGTGCGGGTTCAGGATTTAATTCCTGAAAGTGGGCTTTGTTCCTTTTGAGCGATTCGACAATTCAACCCGGGGGCGATGGCAGTCGCGCTTCGGAAGGTTCGCCTACTAAGGCGACGAAAATGAGAGGCCACGATGGCGCAGCAGACATTCACCGGTCGCAAACGGGTCCGCAAGTTCTTCGGACACATCAAGGAAGTCGCCGAGATGCCGAACCTGATCGAGGTTCAGAAGGCGTCTTACGACCAGTTCCTGATGGTCGATGAACCTCCGGGCGGCCGGCTGGACGAGGGCCTGCAGGCGGTGTTCCGCTCAGTGTTCCCGATCTCGGATTTCTCCGGCACCTCGATGCTGGAATTCGTCCGCTACGAATTCGAGCCGCCGAAATACGACGTCGACGAGTGCCGCCAGCGCGGCATGACCTATGCTGCGCCGCTGAAGGTGACACTGCGCCTGATCGTGTTCGATATCGACGAGGAAACCGGCGCCAAGTCGGTCAAGGACATCAAGGAGCAGGACGTCTACATGGGCGACATCCCGCTCATGACCATGAACGGCACCTTCGTCGTCAACGGCACTGAGCGCGTCATCGTCTCGCAGATGCACCGTTCGCCCGGCGTGTTCTTCGACCACGACAAGGGCAAGACTCATTCGTCCGGCAAGCTGTTGTTTGCCGCGCGCGTGATTCCGTATCGCGGTTCCTGGCTCGACATCGAGTTCGACGCCAAGGACATCGTGTTCGCGCGCATTGACCGCCGCCGCAAGATCCCCGTGACCTCGCTGATGTACGCGCTCGGTCTCGACGGCGAGACGATTCTGTCCACCTTCTACAAGAAGATCAATTTCAAGCGCGCCAAGGACGGCTGGCGCGTGCCGTTCGACGCCGCCCGTTTCCGCGGCTACTCGACCATCAACGACCTGATCGACGCCGACACCGGCAAGGTGGTGCTCGAGGCCGGCAAGAAGCTGACCGTGCGCGCGGCGCGCCAGTTGCAGGAAAAGGGCCTGAAAGCCCTGCGCCTGTCGGATGAAGAGCTGATCGGCAACTATCTCGCCGAGGATCTCGTCAACCCGAAGACCGGTGAAATCTACGCCGAGGCCGGCGAGGAGCTCACCGAGAAGTCGCTGAAGGCATTGAACGAGCAGGGCTACAAGGAACTGCCGCTGCTCGACATCGACCACGTCAATGTCGGTGCCTACATCCGCAACACGCTGCATGCCGACAAGAACATGACGCGTGAAGACGCGCTGTTCGACATCTACCGCGTGATGCGTCCGGGCGAGCCGCCGACGATCGATTCGGCCCAGACCATGTTCCAGTCGCTGTTCTTCGACGCCGAGCGTTATGACCTCTCCGCGGTCGGCCGCGTCAAGATGAACATGCGCCTCGAACTCGATGCGCCCGACACCCACCGCACGCTGCGCAAGGAAGACATCCTGGCGGTCATCAAGACGCTGGTCGACCTGCGCGACGGCAAGGGCGAGATCGACGACATCGACCATCTCGGTAACCGCCGTGTGCGTTCGGTCGGCGAGCTGATGGAGAACCAGTATCGCATCGGTCTCCTGCGCATGGAGCGCGCGATCAAGGAGCGCATGTCCAGCGTCGATATCGACACCGTGATGCCGCAGGACCTGATCAACGCCAAGCCGGCGGCTGCCGCGGTGCGCGAGTTCTTCGGCTCGTCCCAGCTCTCGCAGTTCATGGATCAGACCAACCCGCTGTCGGAGATCACCCACAAGCGCCGTCTGTCGGCGCTTGGACCGGGCGGTCTGACCCGCGAGCGCGCCGGCTTCGAGGTGCGCGACGTGCATCCGACGCATTACGGCCGCATCTGCCCGATCGAGACGCCGGAAGGTCCGAACATCGGCCTGATCAACTCGCTGGCGACGTTCGCCCGCGTCAACAAGTACGGCTTCGTCGAAACGCCCTACCGCAAGGTGAAGGACGGTCGCGTCACCGACGAGGTCGTGTACCTCTCGGCGATGGAGGAGGGCCGTTATCGCGTGGCGCAGGCCAACGTGCCGCTCGATGCCAAGGGCCGCTTCACCGAAGACCTGATCGTCTGCCGTCACGCCGGCGAAGTGCTGCCGATCACGCCGGACAAGGTCGACTATATGGACGTGTCGCCGAAGCAGCTCGTCTCTGTTGCCGCGGCGCTGATCCCGTTCCTCGAGAACGACGACGCCAACCGCGCGCTGATGGGCTCGAACATGCAGCGCCAGGCGGTGCCGCTGGTTCGCGCCGAGGCGCCGTTCGTCGGTACCGGCATGGAAGGCGTGGTGGCCCGTGACTCCGGTGCCGCGATCGCCGCCCGCCGTTCCGGCGTGATCGACCAGATCGACGCCACCCGCGTCGTGATCCGCGCCACCGAAGATCTCGATCCGACCAAGTCGGGCGTCGATATCTACCGGCTGATGAAGTACCAGCGCTCCAACCAGTCGACCTGCATCAACCAGCGTCCGCTGGTGAAGGTCGGAGACATCGTCAAGAAGGGCGACATCATCGCCGACGGTCCCTCGACCGATCTCGGCGAGCTCGCGCTCGGCCGCAACGTGCTGGTCGCGTTCATGCCGTGGAATGGCTACAACTTCGAAGACTCGATCCTGCTCTCCGAGCGGATCGTGAAGGACGACGTCTTCACCTCGATCCACATCGAGGAGTTCGAGGTGATGGCCCGCGACACCAAGCTCGGACCTGAGGAAATCACCCGCGACATTCCGAACGTTTCGGAAGAAGCGCTGAAAAACCTAGATGAAGCCGGCATCGTCTATATCGGCGCCGAAGTCCGCGCCGGCGACATCCTGGTCGGCAAGATCACGCCGAAGGGCGAAAGCCCGATGACGCCGGAAGAAAAGCTTTTGCGCGCCATCTTCGGCGAAAAGGCTTCCGACGTCCGCGACACCTCGCTGCGCGTGCCTCCGGGCGTGCAGGGCACGATCGTGGAAGTGCGCGTGTTCAACCGCCACGGCGTCGACAAGGACGAGCGCGCGCTGGCGATCGAGCGGGAAGAGATCGAGCGTCTGGCCAAGGACCGTGACGACGAGCAGGCGATCCTTGACCGTAACGTCTACGGCCGCCTCGCCGAGCTGCTGGAAAACCGCCAGGGCATCGCGGGTCCGAAGGGCTTTAAGAAGGACACCAAGATCACGCGCGCCGTGCTCGAGGAGTATCCGAAGTCGCAGTGGTGGATGTTCGCGTCACCGAACGACAAGCTGATGGCCGAAATCGAGGCGATGCGGAAGCAGTACGACGAATCGAAGAAGGGCCTTGAACAGCGCTTCCTCGACAAGGTCGAAAAGCTGCAGCGTGGCGACGAGTTGCCGCCCGGCGTGATGAAGATGGTCAAGGTCTTTGTCGCGGTGAAGCGCAAGATCCAGCCCGGCGACAAGATGGCCGGCCGCCACGGCAACAAGGGCGTGGTGTCCAAGATCGTTCCGATCGAGGACATGCCGTTCCTCGAGGACGGTACGCACGCGGATATCGTGCTCAATCCGCTCGGCGTGCCCTCGCGCATGAACGTCGGCCAGATTCTGGAGACGCATCTCGGTTGGGCCTGCGCCGGCCTCGGCAAGCGCATCGGCCAGACCATCGACGGCTATTATCAGAAGCAGGATCTCAAGCCGCTGCGCGAGACCTTGAAGAAGATCTATGGCGACGATGAAACCATCAAGACGCTGAACGACAACGAGCTGATGGAGCTGGGCCGCAATCTGAGCCACGGCGTGCCGATCGCGACGCCGGTGTTCGACGGCGCCAAGGAAGCGGACATCGAGGAGATGCTGAAGCTCGCGGGCTTCGACGCCTCCGGCCAGTCGACCGTCTATGACGGCCGCACCGGCGACGCCTTCGATCGCAAGGTGACGGTGGGCTACATCTACATGCTCAAGCTGCACCATCTGGTCGACGACAAGATCCACGCGCGTTCGATCGGTCCGTACTCGCTCGTCACCCAGCAGCCGCTGGGCGGCAAGGCGCAGTTCGGCGGCCAGCGTTTCGGCGAAATGGAGGTGTGGGCGCTGGAAGCCTACGGCGCGGCCTACACGCTGCAGGAAATGCTGACCGTGAAGTCGGACGACGTTGCCGGCCGTACCAAGGTGTACGAGGCGATCGTGCGTGGCGACGACACGTTCGAGGCGGGTATTCCGGAATCGTTCAACGTGCTGGTCAAGGAAATGCGCTCGCTCGGCCTCAACGTCGACCTGCACAATTCCAAGATGGGACCGGCGCCGACGTCCGAGGCGGCTGAGTAACGCTTGAGATTCCATGTCCGGCCCAAAGCGCGAGGCAAGCTTCGCGCAAAAGGTCCGGGCATTCGCGCTCCTCTCGGACGTTGAGTGGGGCGCGCACCAAATAAAAGTTTCGAATTTGCTGCCGGTGACGACCGGCACGCGAGGAGAAGACGATGAACCAAGAAATTATGAATCTCTTCAATCCGACGACTCCGGCCCAGGTCTTCGACCAGATCCGGATCTCGATTGCGTCCCCGGAGAAGATTCTGTCCTGGTCCTACGGCGAGATCAAAAAGCCGGAGACCATCAACTACCGGACCTTCAAGCCGGAGCGCGACGGCCTGTTCTGCGCCCGCATCTTCGGGCCGATCAAGGATTACGAGTGCTTGTGCGGCAAGTACAAGCGCATGAAGTACAAGGGCATCATCTGCGAAAAGTGCTCGGTCGAAGTGACGCTGTCGCGCGTCCGGCGCGAGCGCATGGGTCATATCGAACTGGCGGCACCTGTTGCCCACATCTGGTTCCTGAAGTCGCTGCCGTCGCGCATCGGCCTTCTGCTTGACATGACGCTGAAGGATCTCGAGCGGATCCTGTACTTCGAATACTACGTCGTGCTGGAGCCGGGGCTGACCGCGCTCAAGGACCGTCAGCTCTTGTCGGAAGACGAGTACCTGAAGGCGCAGGACGAATACGGCCAGGATTCGTTCACCGCCATGATCGGGGCGGAAGCGATTCGCGAGCTGTTGAAGGGTCTTGAGCTCGAAAAGCTCGAGCAGTCCCTGCGCGCGGAGATGCAGGAGACTGAATCCGACATCAAGCACAAGAAGCTCGCCAAGCGCCTGAAGATCGTCGAAGCGTTCCGCTATTCCGGCAACAAGCCGGAGTGGATGATCCTGACCGTGGTGCCGGTGATTCCGCCGGACCTGCGTCCGCTGGTGCCGCTCGACGGCGGCCGCTTCGCGACCTCGGATCTCAACGACCTCTACCGCCGCGTCATCAACCGCAACAACCGCTTGAAGCGGCTGATGGAGCTGCGCGCGCCCGACATCATCATCCGCAATGAAAAGCGCATGCTGCAGGAGGCTGTCGACGCGCTGTTCGACAACGGCCGCCGCGGCCGAGTCATCACCGGCGCCAACAAGCGCCCGCTGAAGTCGCTGGCCGACATGCTCAAGGGCAAGCAGGGCCGTTTCCGGCAGAACCTGCTCGGCAAGCGCGTCGACTATTCGGGCCGTTCGGTGATCGTGGTCGGTCCCGAGTTGCGGCTGCATCAGTGCGGCCTGCCGAAGAAGATGGCGCTCGAACTGTTCAAGCCGTTCATCTACTCGCGGCTCGACGCCAAGGGTCTGTCCACCACCGTGAAGCAGGCAAAGAAGCTGGTCGAAAAGGAGCGTCCCGAGGTCTGGGATATCCTCGACGAGGTGATCCGCGAGCATCCGGTGCTGCTCAACCGCGCGCCGACGCTGCACCGCCTCGGCATCCAGGCGTTCGAGCCGGTGTTGATCGAAGGCAAGGCGATCCAGCTCCATCCGCTGGTTTGCGCGGCGTTCAACGCCGACTTCGACGGCGACCAGATGGCCGTGCACGTTCCGCTGTCGCTGGAAGCGCAGTTGGAAGCGCGCGTCCTGATGATGTCGACCAACAACATCCTGCATCCGGCGAACGGTCAGCCGATCATCGTGCCGTCGCAGGACATCGTGCTCGGCCTCTATTATCTCTCGATCATGCGTGAAGGCCTGCCCGGCGAGGGCAAGATCTTCGGCGACATGGCCGAGCTCGAGCACGCCCTGCATTCGAAGGTCATCCACCTCCACACCAAGATCAAGTACCGGTGGGAGGGCACCGACGAGAGCGGCAAGGCGACCAAGCGCTGGATCGAGACCACTGCGGGCCGCGTCATGCTCGGCAACGTGCTGCCGAAGAACCCGCGGATTTCGTACGAGATCATCAACAAGCTGATGACCAAGCGCGAAATCTCCGGCGTGATCGACCAGGTCTACCGCCACTGCGGTCAGAAGGAGACCGTGATCTTCTGCGACCGCATCATGGCGCTCGGCTTCTACAATGCGTTCAAGGCCGGCATCTCCTTCGGCAAGGACGACATGGTCGTGCCGCACAGCAAGTGGAAGATCGTCGACACCACCCGTACGCTGGCGAAGGATTTCGAGCAGCAGTACAACGACGGCCTGATCACCCATGGCGAGAAGTACAACAAGGTGGTCGACGCCTGGTCGAAGGCGACCGAAGAAATCGCCAAGGAGATGATGAAGGAAATCTCCTCGACCAAGAAGACGCCGAAGGGCGCCGACGCCGACATCAACTCGATCTACATGATGGCGCATTCGGGCGCGCGCGGTTCGCCGGCCCAGATGCGTCAGCTCGCCGGCATGCGCGGCCTGATGGCGAAGCCGTCGGGTGAGATCATCGAGACGCCGATCATTTCCAACTTCAAGGAAGGTCTGTCGGTGCTCGAATACTTCAACTCGACCCACGGCGCCCGCAAGGGTCTCGCGGACACCGCGTTGAAGACCGCGAACTCCGGTTACCTGACCCGCCGCCTGGTCGACGTCGCGCAGGACTGCATCATCACGCAGGACGATTGCGGCACCAAGCTCGGCATCAAGATGCGCGCCATCGTGGATGCCGGCACGGTCGTTGCTTCGCTGGCCTCGCGTATTCTCGGCCGCACCGCGGGCGAGGATCTGCGCGATCCCGCGACCAACAAGGTCGTGGTCAAGCGCGGCACGCTGATGGAGGAGACGCATGTCGACGCCATCCAGCAGGCCGGCATCCAGGAAGTGAAGATTCGCTCGGCGCTGACCTGCGAACTCGTCAACGGCATCTGCGGCAAGTGCTACGGCCGCGATCTGGCCCGCGGCACGCCGGTCAATCACGGCGAGGCGGTCGGCGTCATCGCCGCCCAGTCGATCGGTGAGCCCGGCACGCAGCTCACGATGCGCACGTTCCACATCGGCGGCGCGGCGCAGATCAACGAGCAGTCGTTCGTCGAATCGAACTTCGAGGGCAAGGTCACCATCAAGAACAAGTCCATCGCCCGAAACAGCGAAGGTCACTTGATCGCGATGGTTCGCAACATGGTCGTTGCGATCGTCGATGCCGACGGAACCGAGCGTGCGACCCACCGCATTCAGTACGGCGCGCGCATGCACGTCGACGAAGGCGACATGGTCAAGCGCGGCCAGCGCATCGCGGAGTGGGATCCCTACACCCGTCCGGTTCTCACCGAAGTCGAGGGCACCATCGGGTTCGAGGACCTCGTCGAGGGTCAGTCGATCTCGGAAACGCTCGACGAATCCACCGGTATCGCCAAGCGCGTCGTCATCGATTGGCGTGCGTCGCGCGGTGGTGCCGACCTGCGTCCGGCCATCGTGGTCAAGGGCAAGGACGGCAAGGTGCTCAAGCTGCCGCGCGGCGGCGATGCCCGCTACATGCTGTCGGTCGA
Organism: Bradyrhizobium sp. AZCC 1578; assembly: GCF_036924675.1. Classification (NCBI taxonomy): domain Bacteria; kingdom Pseudomonadati; phylum Pseudomonadota; class Alphaproteobacteria; order Hyphomicrobiales; family Nitrobacteraceae; genus Bradyrhizobium; species Bradyrhizobium sp. AZCC 1578. The sequence continues at coordinate 1,012,784 of NZ_JAZHRZ010000001.1, read as the reverse complement.
CGCCATCCTGTCGGTAGATACCGGCGCGAAGGTCAAGGCCGGCGACATCCTGGCGCGTATCTCGACCGAAAGCGCCAAGACCCGCGACATCACCGGCGGTCTGCCGCGGGTGGCCGAACTGTTCGAGGCCCGCAAGCCGAAGGACGCGGCGATCATCGCGGAAATCGCCGGCACGATCCGTTTCGGCCGCGACTACAAGAACAAGCGCCGCATCTCGATCGAGCCGATGGACAAGACCGAGGAGCCGCGCGAGTACCTGATCCCGAAGGGCAAGCACATCCATCTGCAGGACGGCGACATCGTCGAAAAGGGCGATTTCATCGTCGAAGGCAATCCGGCGCCGCACGACATCCTGGCGATCAAGGGCATCGAGGAACTCGCTGCCTATCTGGTCAACGAAATCCAGGAGGTCTACCGGTTGCAGGGCGTGCTCATCAACGACAAGCACATCGAGGTGATTGTCCGTCAGATGCTGCAGAAGGTCGAGGTCACCGACCAGGGCGACACCGACATGATCTCGGGCGAGCAGGTCGACAAGATCGAGTTCGACGCGCTCAACCTGAAGGCCAAAGAAGAGGGCAAGAAGCCCGCCACGGGAACGCCGGTTCTGCTCGGCATCACCAAGGCGAGCCTGCAGACCCGCTCGTTCTTCTCGGCGGCCTCGTTCCAGGAGACCACCCGCGTGCTCACCGAAGCCGCCGTCAACGGCAAGGTGGACCCGCTGGAAGGCCTCAAGGAAAACGTCATTGTCGGCCGGCTGATCCCGGCGGGCACCGGCGCCTCGATGGCCAAGATCCGCGAAGTCGCCGTCAAGCGCGACAAGCTGATCCTGGACGAACGCGAGAAGCAGGCGGCCATCGTACCGACCGCTCCGGAAGCCGAACCGCTGGCGCTGCCGCCGGCGGAGTAAGGGTTCCACGCCAATCAACAGGAAAGCCGGCTGCGAAGCCGGCTTTTTCTTTTTACGAGCGACGATATTGCTTCACCCGGATGGGTGACCGCTGCTATCAAGTCAGGAAATGGCCTCCTGCCATAACGGTAATGTTTGCAATTCCCCATGAGCGACTCGGCTCATTCTGAACCCCTGATCGACCGCATTTACGAGGCGGGGCTTATTCCGTCGCTTTGGCCGGCTGTGCTCGGCGAACTCAGCGCAGCGATCGGCGGCAACGGCGGCTTTCTGTTCGGCGTTGCGCGATGGCTACACGAGCGCGGTCAATTCTGTCGAATATGACCAGCTCATGCCGGTGTTCATGGGAGAGGGATGGAGCGAACGCGATCCAAATCTGCCGCGCGCCATTGCCCTCAATCATGCAGGCTTCGTCACTGACTATGATCTCCTCTCGGAGGAGGAGATTGCGACCAACGACGTCTATTGCAACTTTTACCGCAAACACGGCCTTGGCTACCGCGCCGGGACGATCATTCCGATGCCGAGCGGCGATTCAATCGCGATCGTGATGCCGCGGCATCAAGATCATGGCCCGGTGCCGCGCGAAGTCGTCGCCTTGCTGGATGGGCTGCGACCGCATCTGGCCCGGGCTTCGCTTGCGGCAAACCGCATCGGCTTCGAGCGCGCCCGTGCGCAGGCTGACGCGTTGCAGGTGCTTGGCCTGCCGGGCGCGGTGTTGCGCGGGCGCGGCCAGGTGTTCGCCGCAAACGGTCTGTTCGAAGCGCTGGTCCCTTCGCTGTTTCAGGATCGTATCGAGCGCGTCACGATGACGGATGTCGCGGCGGACGCGCTGCTTGCGGAAGCGCTCGGTCCGCGGTCTCTTGCTGATGGTCGTACCGTCAAATCGATACCGATCGCTGCGACGGCAGACCGCGTGCCGATGGTGCTACATATGATCCCCGTGCGCGGCGATGCGCGCGATATCTTCACCCAGGCCACCGCACTATTGGTGGTGACGCCGGTCGATCGCGCCGTGGTGCCGACGGCGGAAGTCCTGCAAGGCTTGTTCGACCTGACGCCGGCGGAGGCGCGCGTGGCGCGGGGCATTGGCCAGGCTGTCACCATCGATGCGCTTGCGGATGCGACGGGCGTCAATCGGGAGACGGTGCGCAGCCAGCTCAAGGCCGTGCTATCGAAGACCGGTCTGTCACGCCAGCAGGAACTTGTCAGCCTGCTCGCCGGCAAGGCGTTTCGTGGGAGTTAGACAACCGCGCCGTGCAGCTCCGGAGGCGAAACGGCCGGCAGAATGAGACCCCGCAAGAATACGGTGCGAAGACAAAAGGCCGGCGCAAGGCGGCCTTTTTGCTGCTTTCTTTCTTTGTTGCGGTGCGAGGACCTGCTTTGTTCATCTTCCCTTCAGGGTGAAAAGGGCTTTTGGTAATTTAGTTTAGACCGGCGCCTCCTTTGGGGAGGGGGCGGCGGAGGGGCGACGGAACTTACATGTTGGATCTTGCAATCGTTGGGGGCGGCCCAGGCGGCTTGATGAGCGCCTGGTACTTGAAGAAAAAGCTTGGCGATCTCTGCCGCGTCACGATTTACGAGGCGTCCGACCGGGTCGGGGGCAAGATCGTCTCGCGCAAATTCGATTCCGCGCCGGCGATGTATGAGGCGGGCGTCGCCGAAATCTACGATTATTCGATGACCGGCCCGGACCCCTTACGGGAGCTGATCCAGCATTTCGGATTGCAGACCATACCGATGGACGCCGAGCAGGTGCACCTCGACGGCGTGCTGCTCAACGACGTGCCGGGCATGCGCCGCAAGTATGGCGAGAAGACCGCGGCTGCGATCGAGGCGTTCCGCAAGCGCTGCGCCGATTTGGTGTCGCCGATCGAATATTACGAGGGCGTCGGCGCCCACGATAACGAGCATCCCTGGGCCTACATGACCTGCGAGGAAGTGCTCGACAAGGAAGTCGACGATCCCACGGCCAAACGCTTCTTCAAGGTGATGGCGCGCTCGGATATCGCAACCGAGGCCCACAACACCAACGGCCTGAATGCGCTGAAGAACTTCGTGATGGATATCGACGGCTACATCGGCCTGTACTCGATCCAGAACGGCAATGAGCAGTTGATCGAATGCCTGCGCTCGGAAGTCGATGCTGACATCCAGCTCAATCACCGCGTGCTGAAGGTCGGAAAAACCGCTGCCGGCCGCTATCAGCTCAACATGATGAACGGGAAGGGGCCCGAGACACGGGATTTCGATCTGGTCTTGATGTGTCTGCCGCATTCCTGGCTCGCCACCATGGGCTGGGACGGCGAGGAATTGCGCAAGTCGATGGTCAAGCACGTCGCCTATTTCGACCGTCCGGCGCATTACTTGCGGGTCTCGATCCTGTTCGACGAACCGTTCTGGGGCGAGAAGATCCCGGGCGCCTGGTTCATGTCGGAAGCGTTCGGCGGCTGCTGCGTCTACAACGAGGGTGCTCGCCACGACGTCGGCAGGCACGGCGTGCTCAACTGGCTGATCGCGGGCTCGGACGCGCTGGCATTTGCCAATCTCAGCGATCAGGAACTGATCGATGCCGCCATCAAGTCGCTGCCGGCTTCGTTCGGCAACGCCCGCGATCATTTCCTGGAAGGCAAGATTCACCGCTGGCTGTCGTCGGTGAATGCGCTGCCCGGCGGCCTGCCGGTGCGCGACGTCATGACCAACCATCGCCCCGAGCCGAAGCAGCATCCGGGAATCGTGGTGGTCGGCGATTATCTTTTCGATTCGACGCTGAACGGGCTGCTCGATTCCTCCGACGCCGCCACCGACATCATTTTGACCGAGATGATGCGGTTGCGCCGCGCGCGTGCGCAACAGGGCGAGGTATCGCCCGACAAGATCGATCGCAGCTATTTCGAGAATTACCGCGGGCTGGGCCCCTACAGCGAAGTCTGGAGCCAGTTTACCGATCCGGCCTATCTGACGGAACTGATCAAGATCGTCTGGAGCAGGACCAAGGGTTACAAGCTCCTGGTCGCCGGCTCCGCCAGCGGGGAATTGGTCGGCGCGCTGCGCGAGCGCGGCATCGATGCCTGGGGTATCGAGAACAACCGGGCGATTCACGCCAAGACGCCGACGGCGCTGAAGAAGTTCAACAAGCTCGGCTCGATCGTCGACATGCCGTTCAAGGACGACGAGTTCGATTTCGTGTTCGAGACCAGTCTGTGTCATGTCGCCGAAAAGCAGGTCCCGCGGGCGGTGCGCGAACTGAACCGCGTCGTGAAGACCGGCCTGGTGTTCGGGTCGGTGACGTCGGACATGGCCCCTGCACTGATCGACCGTTACGATCTGTTGCGCGGCGTGAAGAAGCTCGGCACCTGGTGGGAGTGGTCTGAATTATTCTTCGGCAACGGATTCGACCTCTCGATGCACCGGCGCGACTGCACCGATGCGGTATGGGCAGCGACGCTGGCTGCCAACAAGGGGCCGGGGCAGTGGTATGCCGACGCCGACAGCCTGCGCTATTCGTTTTTTGACAAGGTCGAATCGGACGATTGAGCACCGACTGGTTGTATTGAGCGTGACCGCTGAAGCAGGGTCGGTCACGCCAATGTTTGCCGAATTGATCCCGATCGCATAGAATCCTTGCGGTAGCGCCCGCCGCTGCCGCGTTCGATTTGCGGTCATGCCGGCCGTGCAGCATCGGTTGGTTTCATGGCGCCCAAGCCTCCGTCCTCGGATGATCAGAATCCCGCGCCGGCGGACGATCCCGAGCTGGCGAAGAAGCTCGCGGCCGGGGCTGCCGCTGCGCCCGTTGCCGGTGGTAAGGCGGCCGGCATCCCCCCCGACGCTGACAAGGACGATGAAGAGGACGAGATCGAGCTCGACGACGATGATGATGACGAGGACCTCGTCGTTTTCACCGCCAAGGAAGCCGCCGGCGCGCTGGCGACCTTCTACGGCTTCGTCAAGCCGTATCTGGGCAATTACAGGAAGCTGCTCGTCTTCGTGACCTTCGGCGTTCTCGTCGAGACACTGTTCAACGTCATCATGCCGTTGAGCCTGAAATTCCTGATCGACGATGCGCTGGGCGAAGAGGATTTTCAGGCGCTCTACAAGATTCTCGGCGTGCTCGCGGTCGCCGGTATCATCACCTCGATCATCGCGGTCTGGTACGAGCGCTGGGATGCGCGGCTGGCAGCGTGCGTCATTGCCGATGTGCGGACGCGGCTGTTCGAGCACGTTCAGAACCTGCCGGCGTCGTATTTTGCCCGCACCAAGCGCGGCGAAATCCTCTCGCGCTTCTCGATCGACCTCGCGGCCTTTGAGGGCTCGGTCAAGACGTTCGCCAACAGCGCCGCTTTGCCGTTCCTGGAACTGGTCGCCGGCATCATCCTGATGCTGTTTTTGAACTGGCAGCTCGCGGCGGTCGCCCTCCTGGTATTCCCGATCACGCTGATCGGGCCGCGAATCCTGACGCCGAAGGCGGTGCAGGCGAATTACGAGCAGAAGCTTAATGAAGCGGCACTGCTCGGCACGGTGCAGGAAAACGTGGCTGCGCAGGCCGTGATCAAGGCGTTCAGCCTGCAGCGGCGCACGCTCGGCTGGTTCACCATGCGCAACCAGGATGTGCGCATCAAGACGGCGTCCGCCGTGTTCCTGTCAACCATGGTGGAGCGCACCGTCACCATTTCGGTGCTGCTGCTGCATCTCGTGGTGCTGGCGATCGGCGCCTATCTCGCCACCAAGGGCCAGATCACCATCGGCACCTTCGTCACCTTCGAGAGCGCGTTCTGGGAGGTGTCCTACAACATCGCCCATTTGATGCATTTCATCCCGGTGTCGATCCAGTCGGCGGCGGCCGTGCGGCACATCCAGGAACTGCTGGATGAGCCGACCCGCGGCGCCGACCGGCCGGGCGCGCCGGATTTGCCGCCGATCACCAACGACATCACCTTCGAGCGCGTCACCTTTGCCTACGAAGGCAGCGAGACGCCGGTGCTCGACAATTTCAGCCTCAAGCTCGATGTCGGCAAGCGCATCGCGATCGTGGGGCCGAGCGGCTCGGGCAAGAGTACGCTGCTCAACCTGATCCTGCGTCTTTACACGCCGGACGAGGGGCGGGTGGCGATCGACGGCGTCGATATCCGCCGCGTGACCCGCGAGTCGCTGCGCGGAGGCATGGCCGTCGTGTTCCAGGACAACATGCTGTTCAACATGTCGATCCGCGAGAACATCCGGCTTGGCAAGGAAGGCGCCACCGACAAGGAGGTCGAGGAAGCCGCGCGCAAGGCCGAGATTCACCGCTACATCATGAGCCTGCCGCAGAAATACGACACGCCGGTCGGCGAGCGCGGCGACACGCTGTCCGGCGGCCAGCGCCAGCGCATCGCGATCGCGCGCGCCATCATCCGCAATCCCTCGCTGCTGCTGCTCGATGAAGCGACCTCGGCACTCGACCAAACCACGGAAGCCGCGATCAACCGCACGCTGATGAAGGTGGCGGAAGGACGCACCATGATCTGGTCGACCCACCGGCTGACGTCGGTGGTCGAGATGGACGAGATCATCGTGATTTCAGGCGGCAAGGTAATTGAGCGCGGCTCGCATGCGCAGTTGCTCGCGGCCAACGGCGTCTATCGCAAGCTCTGGGACGACCAGGGCCACACGCCGTATAACGCCGCCGCTCAGGCCGACGTCGACAACGAAGACGACGATGATGATGATGACGATGAGTAGTCCAGACTGCCGCGATCAGGAAATGTCAGACGAGAATTGTAATGAGGTTGTTGGGCGACTTGAAAGCGTTTGGCGTTACCCGGTAAAGAGCATGCCGGGAGAATCCCTACCCGAGGCTTATGTCAGCTTTGCCGGCGTGCTCGGCGACCGGCTCTACGCTGTCCATCATGGGGGCGCGCCCAAGGCCTTTCCATTCCTCACCGCACGAAGCAGGAAGGAAATGCTACGATTTCGCCCGAGGTTTCGCCGTCCCGAGCTGACGCTTGTACCGGGCAACCTGACCGATGCAGAAACCCGCGGTCCTGGCCTGACACCGCTGTTTCCATCTAGCGAAGATCTGGCGCTTGAGATCGAAGCGCCGAACGGAAAAACTCTGTCGGCGTCCGATCCGGCGCTGTTGGGTCTGATCGGAGGTGATCAGCTCAACGCTTCCGACCTGACCATCATACGCTCGGACCGCGCCCTAACGGACTGTCGCCCGCTTTCGTTGCTTGCAACCCAGACGATCGACGGAATTGGCCGCGAGGTGGGCTTGACGCTCGACAAGCGTCGCTTTCGCGAAAACCTCTATGTCGATCTCAATTCCGGTGAAAGCTTTGCCGAAGACGCATTCGTCGGCCGGCGACTGCGGATCGGTCCGAAACTGACGGTCCACATTCTGGAACGCGATATCCGTTGTCGCATGATCAGCATTGATCCGGAGTCGCTCGAAGAGAATCCCGAGATTTTGCGGTATGTAGCAAAGAATCACGACGGGAGAGCCGGCGTCTACGCCGCTGTGCTGGTGGCGGGTCTGGTTCGCCCGGGTGACGATATCGTTCTTCAGGATTAGCCCGCCTTCGGCGCGGACCGCGCCGATTAGCGCGTCACACATCATACCGTATTGGCGCTCGGTGGCCGAATCGCGTGATCCAGTTCTCGCCGTGGTGGCCGAGCGCAGCACCGAATCGGCGACTCCGGTCTGGTAGAAGCGGCCGAACTGCTCGTCGCTGCTGATTTTTCCGAACGCGGAAGTCGAATGGACAGATCTGATGCCCCACGCGCCCGAGCATGGCGGCCGCGGTCGAACCGGCGAAGCCGCCGCCGATGATCGCGATATCGGTGTGCTTCACGAAGAATTCCGGCCTTGTTGCGCACGTTTTGCGCTCGGAATGGCAAAGAGAGGCCCGGGCCGGGGAAAACTGGAACCAGGGAATCATGTTTCGGGCTGTATTTACCCGGGTAAAATATGCGACTCGATCCGCTCCGAAGAGGGCAGGGCATCGCCATTTCGGCTTTTCCGATTTCGCGGCAAACGCCGAATCCGCAGACGCCATAGGCGTTTCCAGCGTTCTCGTTTTGCTTGACTTAGCTATCCGCCGCTTATAGAAGACGCCCACTTAACGACAGGCGGTGAGCTACGCCAGCGTCGGAACGGATCACCCTTTCAAATCCTTATGGGAAATTCCTAAAGGTACTGGACGGGCACCAACCTCGACGAATGCCGCTCAAACGCTGTCGATCATATAGCTAGGCAATGCCAGGACGATTTTAGTTCTCTTGAGCACGTCCTCTTGAGAGTGAACTCGGGTGCATGATCTCGGTAGCGGGCCGGACAGCGAACGCTGATCGGCCTTAATTCGCGATCCTCTGTGGCGTCGAAGCGCTTTCCGCCCAGCGATGGGTGGTTGGCGCGATTTCGCTTTGCGCGGATTTTTTTCGCGTGAGGCGGGCCGAACGGAACGGCTAGTTCCGAGAAGAATTTACGAAAGCCATTCCAGGTTTTCGCGTGAACTAAAGGGTGAAGGCTGACATGCCGACGATCAACCAACTGATCGCAAATCCGCGTACGGTACAGAAGTCGCGCAAGAAGGTGCCGGCGCTGCAGCAGTCGCCGCAGAAGCGCGGCGTTTGCACGCGCGTCTACACCACGACCCCGAAGAAGCCGAACTCGGCGCTTCGTAAGGTCGCCAAGGTGCGCCTGACCAACGGCTTCGAAGTGATCGGTTACATCCCGGGTGAAGGCCATAACCTTCAGGAGCACTCGGTGGTCATGATCCGCGGCGGCCGCGTCAAGGACTTGCCCGGCGTGCGCTACCACATCCTCCGCGGCGTCCTCGATACCCAGGGCGTCAAGAACCGTAAGCAGCGTCGTTCGAAGTACGGCGCGAAGCGTCCGAAATAAGCGGGAACTGACACGATGTCTCGTCGCCATTCTGCCGAAAAGCGTGAAGTCAACCCGGATCCGAAGTTCGGGAACATCATCATTACGAAGTTCATGAACTCGATCATGTACGACGGCAAGAAGTCCGCCGCCGAAAACATCGTGTATGGCGCGCTCGCCATGATCGAGGCCAAGACCAAGCAGGGGCCGCTCACGGTGTTCGAGCAGGCGCTGGAAAACGTCATGCCGACCATCGAAGTACGGTCGCGCCGCGTCGGTGGCGCCACCTACCAGGTGCCGGTCGAAGTGCGTTCGGTCCGCCGCCAGGCGCTGGGCATTCGCTGGCTGATCACGGCCGCACGCGAGCGCAACGAAAAGACGATGACGGAGCGGCTCTCGGCCGAGTTGCTCGACGCGTCGAACAACCGGGGAAACGCCGTCAAGAAGCGTGAAGACGTGCACCGGATGGCGGAAGCCAACCGCGCCTTCTCGCATTATCGCTGGTAACGGCGAAGACCGGATTTAAGGAACAGCCCATGCCCCGCCAACATGCCATCGAGGACTACCGTAACTTCGGTATCATGGCGCATATCGACGCCGGCAAGACCACGACCACCGAGCGCATCCTCTATTACACCGGCAAGAGCCACAAGATCGGCGAAGTGCACGAAGGTGCCGCGACGATGGACTGGATGGAGCAGGAGCAGGAGCGTGGCATCACGATCACCTCGGCTGCGACCACCGCGTTCTGGAACGGCAAGCGGCTGAACATCATCGACACCCCCGGCCACGTCGACTTCACCATTGAAGTCGAGCGTTCGCTGCGCGTGCTCGACGGCGCGGTATGCGTGCTCGATTCCAACCAGGGCGTCGAACCGCAGACCGAAACCGTGTGGCGCCAGGGCGACAAGTACAAGGTTCCGCGCATCGTCTTCGCCAACAAGATGGACAAGACCGGCGCCGACTTCTTCAAGTGTCTGGCCGACATCGTCGACCGCCTCGGCGCCAAGCCGATCGCGATCCAGCTCCCGATCGGCGCCGAGAATAACTTCAAGGGTCTCGTTGATCTCGTGAAGATGCAGGGCATCATCTGGAACGATGAATCGCTCGGCGCGAAGTTCGACTATGTCGACATCCCGGCCGACCTCGTCGACCAGGCCAAGGAATACCGCGAGAAGATGGTGGAAGCCGCCGTCGAGCTCGACGACGACGCCATGGCCGCTTACCTCGACGGCAAGGAGCCGGACGAGGCGACGCTGAAGCGCCTGATCCGCAAGGCGGTGCTGACCGGCGCGTTCTATCCGGTGCTGTGCGGCTCGGCGTTCAAGAACAAGGGCGTGCAGCCGCTGCTCGACGCCGTCGTCGACTACCTGCCGTCGCCGATCGACGTGCCTGCGATCAAGGGTACCGACGATGACGGCAACGAAGTGGTGCGCAAGGCCGACGACAAGGAGCCGCTGGCTCTGCTCGCGTTCAAGATCATGGACGACCCGTTCGTCGGCACCATCACCTTCTGCCGCATCTATTCGGGCATCCTGCAGTCGGGCACCGGGGTCATCAATTCGACCCGCGAGAAGAAAGAGCGTATCGGCCGTATGCTGTTGATGCATGCGAACAACCGCGAAGACATCAAGGAAGCCTATGCCGGCGACATCGTCGCGCTGGCTGGCCTGAAGGAAGCGCGCACCGGTGACACGCTGTGCGATCCCGACAAGCCGGTGATTCTGGAAAAGATGGAATTCCCGGAGCCGGTGATCGAAATCGCGATCGAGCCGAAGTCGAAGGCCGACCAGGAAAAGCTCGGCGTCGCGTTGGCGAAGCTCGCTGCCGAAGATCCGTCGTTCCGCGTGTCGACCGACCAGGAGTCCGGCCAGACCATTTTGAAGGGCATGGGCGAACTCCATCTCGACATCAAGGTCGACATCCTCAAGCGCACCTACAAGGTCGATGCCAACATCGGCGCGCCGCAGGTGGCGTTCCGCGAGCGCGTCACCAAGCGCGCTGAAGTCAAGTACACGCACAAGAAGCAGACCGGCGGTACCGGTCAGTTCGCCGAAGTGTCGATCATCGTGGAGCCGAACGAGCCCGGCAAGGGCTACGAGTTCGAGTCCAAGATCGTCGGCGGCGCTGTGCCGAAGGAATACATCCCCGGCGTCGAAAAGGGCCTCAACAGCGTGATGGGCTCGGGCGTGGTCGCCGGCTTCCCGGTGGTCGACGTCAAGGTTCAACTCGTCGACGGCAAGTACCACGACGTCGACTCGTCGGCGCTGGCCTTCGAAATCGCATCGCGCGCGGCATTCCGCGAAGCGCTGCAGAAGGGCAAGTCTGTTCTGCTCGAGCCGATCATGAAGGTCGAAGTGGTGACCCCGGAAGACTATACCGGTTCGGTCATCGGCGACCTGAATTCCCGGCGCGGCCAGATCCAGGGCCAGGACATGCGGGGCAACGCCAACGTCATCAACGCGATGGTGCCGCTCATGAACATGTTCGGGTACGTGAATAACCTGCGCTCGATGAGCCAGGGGCGTGCGACCTTCACGATGCAATTCGATCACTACGCTGAAGCGCCGGCGAACGTGTCGGCAGAAGTCCAGAAGAAGTTTGCCTGATTGTCGTTGGTTGCAAGCTAACGACTGAACGGAGAGTCAAATGGCCAAAGCAAAGTTTGAACGTACTAAACCGCACTGCAACATCGGAACCATCGGTCACGTCGACCATGGCAAGACATCGCTGACCGCAGCGATCACCAAGGTGCTGGCTGAAACCGGCGGTGCGACGTTCACGGCGTACGACCAGATCGACAAGGCGCCGGAAGAGAAGGCGCGCGGCATCACCATCTCGACCGCTCACGTCGAGTATGAGACGAAGAACCGCCACTATGCCCACGTCGACTGCCCCGGCCACGCCGACTATGTGAAGAACATGATCACCGGCGCGGCGCAGATGGACGGCGCCATCCTGGTCGTGTCGGCCGCCGACGGCCCGATGCCGCAGACCCGCGAGCACATCCTGCTCGCCCGTCAGGTCGGCGTCCCCGCGCTCGTCGTGTTCCTGAACAAGTGCGACATGGTCGACGATCCGGAGCTGCTCGAGCTCGTCGAGCTCGAAGTTCGCGAACTGCTCTCGAAGTATGAATTCCCGGGCGACAAGATCCCGATCATCAAGGGCTCGGCGCTCGCCGCCCTCGAAGACAAGGACAAGAAGCTCGGCCACGACGCCATCCTCGAGCTGATGCGCAATGTCGACGAATACATTCCGCAGCCGGAGCGTCCGGTCGACCAGCCGTTCCTGATGCCGGTGGAAGACGTGTTCTCGATCTCGGGCCGCGGCACCGTCGTCACCGGCCGTGTCGAGCGCGGCATCATCAAGGTCGGCGAGGAAATCGAAATCGTAGGCCTGCGCGACACCCAGAAGACCATCGTCACGGGCGTCGAAATGTTCCGCAAGCTGCTCGATCAGGGCCAGGCCGGCGACAACATCGGCGCGCTGCTCCGCGGCACCAAGCGCGAGGAAGTCGAGCGTGGCCAGGTGCTGGCGAAGCCGGGTTCGGTCAAGCCGCACACCAAGTTCAAGGCTGAGGCCTACATCCTGACCAAGGAAGAGGGCGGTCGTCACACCCCGTTCTTCACCAACTACCGGCCCCAGTTCTACTTCCGCACCACCGACGTGACCGGCGTCGTGCACCTGCCCGAAGGCACCGAGATGGTGATGCCGGGCGACAACATCGCGATGGAAGTGCACCTGATCGTGCCGATCGCGATGGAAGAAAAGCTGCGCTTCGCGATCCGCGAAGGCGGCCGCACCGTCGGCGCCGGCGTCGTCGCCGCCATCATCGAATAAGCGAATAGGGAATGGCGAGTAGCGAGTGGACCAGTTCCATTCGCTATTCGCCGCTCACCACTCGCCCTACGCGACAAAGAAAAGACAAACGGCAATGAACGGCCAAAATATTCGCATCCGTCTCAAGGCGTTCGACCATCGAATCCTCGATACGTCGACCCGCGAGATCGTGAACACGGCGAAACGTACCGGTGCCCAGGTTCGCGGACCCATTCCGCTGCCCACCCGCATCGAGAAGTTCACCGTCAACCGTTCGCCACACGTCGACAAGAAGAGCCGCGAGCAATTCGAGATGCGCACCCACAAGCGCCTTCTCGATATTGTCGACCCGACCCCGCAGACCGTCGACGCTTTGATGAAGCTCGATCTGGCCGCCGGTGTCGACGTCGAGATCAAGCTCTGAGATTTTTTAGCTCGTCCGACTTTAGCGGACAGAAAGAACAGGAAGCACGCCGATGCGCTCCGGAGTGATCGCACAAAAGGTCGGGATGACGCGGGTCTTTACGGAGGCCGGCGAACACATCCCTGTGACCGTGCTGAAGCTGGGCAATTGCCAGGTGCTGGGCCACCGCACGACCGAAAAGAACGGTTACGTCGCGCTGCAGCTCGGTGCGGGTACCCGCAAGACCGTGTATCTGCCGAAGGCGGAGCGCGGCCAGTTTGCCGCGGCCAAGGTCGAGCCCAAGCGGAAAGTCGCCGAATTTCGCGTCTCGGAAGATGCGCTGATTCCGGTTGGCGCCGAGATCCAGGCGGACCATTTCGTGGTCGGCCAGTTCGTCGACGTCACCGGCACCTCGGTTGGTAAGGGCTTTGCCGGCGGCATGAAGCGCTGGAATTTCGGCGGCCTGCGCGCCACCCACGGTGTGTCGGTTTCGCACCGTTCGATCGGTTCGACCGGCGGACGTCAGGATCCCGGCAAAACCTTCAAGAACAAGAAGATGCCCGGTCACATGGGTGTCGACCGCATCACCACGCTTAATTTGCGTGTGGTGCAGACCGACGTCGAGCGCGGTCTGATCCTGGTCGAGGGTGCCGTTCCCGGCTCCAAGGGCGGCTGGATCTCGGTGCGCGACGCCGTGAAGAAGCCGTTGCCGAAGGAAGCTCCGAAGCCCGGCAAGTTTAGGGTTGCTGGCGGTGAGCAGGCTGCTGCTGCGCCGGCCGAGCAGGAGGGCGCGTGAGATGGAACTGAAAGTCACGACGCTTGAAGGTAAGGAAGCCGGATCGGTCCAGCTCTCGGACGCGATCTTCGGTCTCGAGCCGCGCGCCGACATCATCCAGCGTTGCGTGCAATGGCAGCTCAACAAGCGCCAGGCCGGCACGCACAAGGCGAAGGGGCGCGCCGAAATCTGGCGCACCGGCAAGAAGATGTACAAGCAGAAGGGCACCGGCGGCGCCCGTCACGGCTCGGCCCGCGTGCCGCAGTTCCGCGGCGGTGGCCGTGCGTTCGGTCCGGTGGTTCGCTCCCACGCGACCGACCTGCCGAAGAAGGTGCGGGCGCTGGCGCTCAAGCATGCGCTCTCGGCGAAGGCCAAGGATGGCGGCCTGATCGTGATCGACAGCGCGCAGGTCAAGGCAGCCAAGACCAAGGCGCTGGTCGGCCATTTCAACGGCCTTGGGCTCACCAACGCGCTGATCATCGACGGCGCCGAGCTCAACAACGGTTTCGCGACCGCGGCCCGCAACATTCCGAACATCGACGTGCTGCCGATCCAGGGCATCAACGTCTACGACATTCTGCGCCGTCAGAAGCTCGTGCTGACGAAGGCGGCAGTCGATGCGCTGGAGGCGCGCTTCAAATGAAGAATATCGATCCGCGCCATTACGACGTGATCGTAGCCCCCGTCGTCACCGAAAAGGCGACGGTAGCGTCCGAGCACAACAAGGTCGTGTTCAAGGTCGCCAGCAAGGCGACCAAGCCGCAAATCAAGGAAGCCGTCGAGAAGCTGTTCGACGTCAAGGTGAAGAGCGTGAACACCCTGGTCCGCAAGGGCAAGACCAAGGTGTTCCGCGGCAATTTCGGTTCGCAGTCGGACGTCAAGCGGGCTGTCGTGACCCTCGAAGAGGGCCACCGCATCGACGTCACCACCGGACTATAAGGCGACACAGCGATGGCATTGAAAACATACAATCCGACGACGCCGGGCCAGCGCCAACTGGTGATGGTCGACCGTTCGGCGCTCTACAAGGGCAAGCCGGTGAAGGCGCTGACCGAGGGCAAGCTCGGCAATGGCGGCCGCAACAACACCGGCCGCATCACCGTGCGCTTCCGCGGCGGCGGCCACAAGAAGGCCTACCGCCTGGTGGACTTCAAGCGGAACAAGGTCGACGTGCCCGCCATCGTCGAGCGGCTGGAATATGATCCGAACCGCACCGCGTTCATCGCGCTGATCAAGTATCAGGACGGCGAGCAGGCCTACATCCTGGCGCCGCAGCGGCTGGCCGTGGGCGACACGGTGGTTGCCGGCAACTATGTCGACGTGAAGCCCGGCAACGTCATGCCGCTCGGCAACATGCCGGTCGGCACCATCGTCCACAACATCGAGATGAAGATCGGGAAGGGCGGCCAGATCGCCCGTTCCGCCGGCACCTACGCCCAGATCGTCGGCCGCGACCAGGAATACGTCATTCTGCGCCTGAACTCGGGCGAACAGCGCCTGGTGCACGGCCGCTGCCGCGGCACCATCGGTGCGGTGTCGAACCCCGATCACATGAACATTTCGATCGGCAAGGCCGGCCGCACCCGCTGGCTGGGCTGGCGTCCGCATAACCGCGGCGTCGTCATGAACCCGATCGACCATCCGCACGGCGGCGGCGAAGGCCGCACCTCGGGCGGCCGCCACCCGGTTACCCCGTGGGGCAAGCCGACCAAGGGCAAGAAGACCCGTTCGAATAAGTCGACCAATCGATTCATCCTCCTAAGCCGCCACAAGCGGAAGAAGTAAGGAACGCCGGACATGGTTCGTTCAGTCTGGAAAGGCCCGTTCGTCGAAGCCTCTCTGCTCAAGAAGGCAGATGCTGCGCGCGCGTCCGGCCGTCACGACGTCATCAAGATCTGGAGCCGCCGCTCGACCATCCTGCCGCAGTTCGTCGGCCTGGTGTTCGGCGTCTACAACGGCCAGAAGCACGTGCCGGTCTCGGTCAACGAGGAAATGGTGGGTCACAAGTTCGGCGAGTTCTCGCCGACCCGTACCTTCCATGGCCACTCTGGCGACAAGAAAGCCAAGAAGGCTTGAGGAATAGACGATGAGCAAACCAAAGCGCGAACGTAGCCTCGCGGACAACGAGGCCAAGGCAGTCGCCCGGATGCTGCGCGTCAGCCCGCAGAAGCTCAATCTTGTCGCGCAGTTGATCCGCGGCCGGAAGGCGTCTGCTGCGCTCGCCGACCTGCAGTTCTCGCGCAAGCGGATCGCGGTCGACGTCAAGAAGTGCCTGGAATCGGCGATCGCGAACGCCGAGAACAACCATGACCTCGAAGTCGACGATCTCGTCGTCGCCGAGGCCCATGTCGGCAACGGCATCGTCATGAAGCGTTTTTCGCCCCGCGGCCGTGGCCGTTCGGGCCGTATCTATAAACCGTTCTCGCACCTGACCATCGTGGTTCGTCAGGTCGAGGCCGAGGCAAGCGCTTAAAGCGGCGCGGGAGAAAACGATGGGTCAAAAGATCAATCCAATCGGACTGCGTCTCGGCATCAACCGCACGTGGGATTCGCGCTGGTTCGCCGGCAAGAACGAGTACGGCAAGCTCTTGCATGAAGACGTCAAGATCCGCGAGATCCTGCACAAGGAGCTCAAGCAGGCGGCTGTCGCCCGCATCGTGATCGAGCGTCCGCACAAGAAGTGCCGCGTGACGATCCACTCGGCGCGTCCGGGCGTCGTGATCGGCAAGAAGGGCGCCGACATCGACAAGCTGCGCAAGCGGGTTGCCGACATCACGGCTTCCGACGTCGTGATCAACATCGTCGAAATCCGCAAGCCCGAACTCGATGCCACCCTGGTTGCCGAATCGATCGCCCAGCAGCTCGAGCGCCGCGTCGCTTTCCGCCGCGCCATGAAGCGGGCGGTGCAGTCGGCGATGCGCCTTGGCGCCGAAGGCATCCGCATCAACTGCTCGGGCCGTCTCGGCGGCGCCGAAATCGCGCGCATGGAGTGGTATCGCGAGGGCCGCGTGCCGCTGCACACGCTGCGCGCCGACGTCGATTACGGCGTGGCGACGGCGTTCACCACGTTCGGCACCTGCGGCGTCAAGGTCTGGATCTTCAAGGGCGAGATCCTCGAGCACGATCCGATGGCCCAGGACAAGAAGATGGCCGAAGGCGATACCGCGCGTCCGCGCCGCGACACCGCCGCAGCGTGAGACATTAGGAAGGTTTGAGGGCTCAAAGCCATGATGCAACCAAAGAAAACGAAGTTCCGGAAGGCGCATAAGGGCCGTATCCACGGCGTTGCGACTTCGGGTGCGACGTTGTCGTTCGGCCAGTTCGGCCTGAAGGCGATGGCGCCCGAGCGCGTCACTGCCCGCCAGATCGAAGCCGCGCGCCGCGCGCTGACCCGCCACATGAAGCGCGCCGGCCGCGTCTGGATCCGCGTGTTCCCGGACGTGCCAGTGTCGAAGAAGCCCGCCGAAGTCCGCATGGGTTCCGGCAAGGGCACGCCGGAATTGTGGGTGGCGCGGGTCAAGCCCGGCCGGGTGATTTTCGAGATCGACGGCGTCAACGTGCAGACCGCGAAGGAAGCGCTCACGCTCGCCGCCGCCAAGCTGCCGATCAAGACGCGCTTCGTCGCGCGCATTGCGGAGTAACACTCATGGCCCCGATGAAAGTTGAAGACATCCGCGCGATGAGCGACGACCAGAGGGAGGATGCCGTCCTCAATCTGAAGAAGGAACGCTTCAACCTGCGTTTCCAGCGCGCCACCGGGCAGTTGGAAAACACCTCGCGGCTGCGCGAAGCCCGCCGCGATATCGCCCGCATCAAGACCATCGCCGCGCAGGTTCGCGCGAAGAAGAAGTAAGAGGCCGTATTATGCCGAAACGTACCCTTCAGGGCGTGGTCGTGAGCGACAAGCAAGCCAAGACGGTGGTGGTGCGCGTCGATCGCCGCTTCACCCATCCGATCTACAAGAAGACGATCCGCCGCTCCAAGAACTACCACGCGCACGACGAGAACAGCGAGTTCAAGCCGGGCGACATGGTGTGGATCGAGGAGAGCAAGCCGATCTCGAAGTTGAAGCGCTGGACCGTGGTCCGGGGCGAACAGAAGAAAACCGCCTGAGATTCGTTCGGCCTGGCCGGATGAGTAATCGGGAAAATTTTAGGCGCTAATTCGAGCGCATCAGAAAGAGGACGAGGTGCATCAATGATTCAGATGCAGACCAACCTCGACGTGGCCGACAATTCAGGCGCACGCCGTGTCATGTGCATCAAGGTGCTGGGGGGCTCCAAGCGCCGCTATGCCACCGTGGGCGACGTTATCGTCGTGTCGATCAAGGAAGCGATTCCGCGCGGCAAGGTGAAGAAGGGCGACGTGATGAAGGCCGTCGTGGTGCGCGTCCGCAAGGACATCCGCCGCGCCGACGGTTCGGTTATCCGCTTCGACCGCAACGCCGCCGTCTTGATCAACAACCAGTCGGAGCCGGTCGGCACCCGTATCTTCGGGCCGGTGCCGCGCGAGCTTCGCGCCAAGAACCACATGAAAATCATTTCGCTTGCGCCGGAGGTGCTGTGATGGCTGCCAAGATCCGGAAAGGTGACAAGGTCATGGTGCTGACCGGTCGCGACAAGGGTCGCACCGGCGAAGTATTCGAGGTCCGCCCCGCCGAGAACAAGGCGTTGGTGCGCGGCGTCAACATGGTGAAGCGTCACCAGAAGCAGACCCAGAACCAGGAAGGCGGCATCATCTCCAAGGAGTCGCCGATCCACCTGTCCAACATCGCCTATGTCGGCAAGGACGGAAAGCCGACCCGCATAGGATTCAAGATTCAGGCCGATGGCAAGAAGGTACGCGTTGCCAAGAGCTCGGGAGCAGAGATCGATGGCTGATACGGCTTACGTGCCGCGCCTGCGCGCGGAGTATGACAAGAGCATTCGCGGCAAGCTGACCGAACAGTTCGGCTATGCCAACGTCATGCAGGTGCCGCGGCTGGACAAGGTCGTGCTCAACATGGGCGTCGGCGACGCCGTCAACGACCGCAAAAAGGCCGAAACCGCGGCTGGCGAACTGACGCAGATCGCCGGCCAGAAGGCGATCGTGACCTATTCGCGGATCGCGATCGCGACCTTCAAGCTGCGCGAGAACCAGCCGATCGGCTGCAAGGTCACGCTGCGCAAAGCGCGGATGTACGAGTTCATCGATCGCCTGGTGAACGTGGCGTTGCCGCGCGTGCGCGACTTCCGTGGCCTCAATCCGAAGAGCTTCGATGGCCGCGGCAACTACTCGCTCGGCCTCAAGGAGCACATCATTTTCCCCGAAATCGATTTCGACAAGGTTTCGGAAGCCCGCGGCATGGACATCACGGTCTGCACCACGGCGAAGACCGACGACGAGGCGCGCGCCTTGTTGACCGCATTCAATTTCCCGTTCCGGCAGTGAGACGCAGCTAAGCCTCTCAAACGCGGAAACCCAGGAGCCAAGCATGGCAAAGAAGAGTTCGATCGAGAAGAACAACCGGCGCAAGCGGATGGCCAAGAACGCCGCCCCGCAGCGTGCGAAGCTGAAGGCGATCATCGCCGACAAGACCAAGCCGATGGAAGAGCGGTTTGCGGCGACGCTGAAGCTCGCCCAGATGCCGCGCAACTCGTCGACCACGCGGATTCGCAACCGCTGCGAACTGACCGGCCGTCCGCGCTCGAACTACCGCAAGAACAAACTTTCCCGCATCGCGCTGCGTGAACTCGGCTCCAAGGGCCTGGTTCCCGGGCTCGTGAAGTCGAGCTGGTAAGGAGGGTCGTCACGATGTCAACGCACGATCCGATCTCCGATCTCATCACCCGCATCCGCAACGCGCAGATGCGTTCGAAGTCCAAGGTCTCGACCCCGGGCTCGAAGATGCGCGCCAGCGTGCTCGAAGTGCTGAAGGCCGAGGGCTATATCCGCGGCTATGCCAGCGTGGAGCATGCTTCGGGCCGCAGCGAACTCGAGATCGAGTTGAAGTATTTCGACGGCGAGCCCGTCATTCGCGAGATCGAGCGGGTCTCGAAGCCGGGCCGCCGGGTTTACGCCTCGGTGAAGAACCTGCCGCGCGTGAACAACGGTCTCGGCATTTCGGTGTTGTCGACGCCGAAGGGAATCATGGCCGACCACGCCGCGCGAGACGCGAATGTGGGCGGCGAAGTTCTCTTCACGGTGTTCTGAGGAAGGATTTTTAGCCATGTCACGTGTTGGCAAACGGCCTGTGGCGATCCCGTCCGGTGTGACGGCGACCGTCGAGGGACAGACCGTCAAGGTGAAGGGGCCGAAGGGCCAGCTTCAGTTCGTCGTGCATGACGACGTCGAGGTGAAGTTCGAGAAGGGCGAGGTCAAGGTCGCGCCGAAGTTCAAGACCAATCGCGCGCAGGCCATGTATGGCACCGCGCGCGCGCAGGTGGCGAACCTGGTCGAGGGCGTCACCAAGGGCTTTGAGAAGAAGCTCGAGATCACCGGCGTCGGCTATCGCGCCGCGATGCAGGGCAAGAACCTGCAACTCGCGCTCGGCTACAGCCACGACGTGGTCTATGCGATCCCGGAAGGCATCACCATCGCGGTGCCGAAGCCGACCGAGATCACGATTTCGGGCACCGATTCCCAGCGCGTCGGGCAGGTCGCCGCCGAGATCCGCGCCTACCGTCCGCCGGAGCCTTACAAGGGCAAGGGCGTGAAGTACGCCAATGAATTCATCTTCCGCAAGGAAGGCAAGAAGAAGTAACGGAGCCGGTCATGTCACTCAAGGTCACGAATGCCCGGCGCAAGCAGCGAGTGCGCAACTCGCTGCGCCGGTCCGCCAATGGACGCCCGCGTCTGTCGGTGTTCCGTTCGTCGAAGCACATCTACGCCCAGGTCATCGACGACCTGAAGGGCGAGACGCTGGCTTCCGCCTCGTCGCTGGAAAAGGCCATGCGCGAGGCCGGCAACACCGGCGCCAACATCGATGCGGCCAAAGCCGTCGGCAAGCTGCTGGCGGAACGCGCCGTGAAGAACGGCGTCAAGGAAGTGGTGTTCGATCGCGGCAGCTATCTCTACCACGGGCGCGTCAAAGCGCTCGCGGACGCCGCCCGCGAGAGCGGACTGAGCTTCTAACGAAACGGTTTTGGATAATTACGAGGACAGGGGCTTTCTTCCCCTAAAGATTGGAAAACACCATGGCAGGTGAACGCGAACGCGGCGGACGCGAACGGAGCAGGGATCGCGAGGAGCGCGACAGCGAGTTCGTCGACAAGCTCGTCCACATCAATCGCGTGGCGAAGGTCGTCAAGGGCGGCAAGCGCTTCGGCTTTGCGGCGCTGGTCGTAATCGGCGACCAGAAGGGCCGGGTCGGTTTCGGCCACGGCAAGGCGCGCGAAGTGCCCGAGGCGATCCGCAAGGCGACCGAGTCGGCCAAGCGCAATCTGACGCGCGTGGCGCTGCGCGAAGGCCGCACGCTGCATCACGACATCGCCGGCCGTCACGGCGCCGGCCGCGTCTACCTGCGCGCCGCTCCGGCCGGTACCGGCATCATCGCCGGCGGCCCGATGCGCGCGGTGTTCGAGACGCTCGGCATCCAGGACGTGGTGGCGAAGTCGATCGGCTCGTCGAATCCCTACAACATGGTTCGCGCGACCTTCGACGCGCTGAAGCATCAGGATTCGCCGCGTTCGGTTGCGGCGCGCCGCAACATCAAGGTGTCCACGCTGCAATCGCGCCGCGTCGGCGGCGACGCCGAAGTGGTGGCTGAATAACCGGCGCGAATTTCAAGCGCTCTTTGGAGTTAAGACGATGGCCAAGGCCGCAAAGACGATCAAGGTCGAGCAGACCGGCAGCGCGATCCGCCGCCACCACTCGCAGCGTTCGACGCTGATCGGCCTCAAGCTCAACAAGATCGGCCGGGTTGCCGAGCTGCAGGACACCCCTGAAGTTCGCGGCATGATCAGCAAGGTTCAACATCTCGTCCGCATCGTCGGCGAGAAGTAAGTAAGGAGACAGGGCGATGAAGCTCAGCGATATCGCCGACAACGCCGGCTCGCGCAAGAAGCGCATGCGCGTCGGCCGTGGCATCGGTTCCGGCAAGGGCAAGACTTCGGGCCGCGGCGGCAAGGGCCAGACCGCGCGTTCGGGCGTGCGCATCAAGGGCTTCGAGGGCGGCCAGATGCCGCTGCATCGCCGCCTGCCGAAGCGCGGCTTCAACAACATCTTCCGGCTCGACTTTGCCGAGATCAATCTCGACCGGCTGCAAGAGGCGATCGACGCCAAGCTGGTCGACACCAAGGAAACCGTGACCGTCGAGTCGCTGGTGAAGGCCGGCGTGATTCGCCGTGCCAAGGACGGCCTGCGGCTGCTCGGCCGCGGCGAACTCAAGGCCAAGCTCGCGATCGAGGTGCACGGCGCCTCGAAGTCCGCGGTTGCGGCGGTCGAGAAGGCCGGCGGCACGGTGAAGATCCTGGCCCCGGCCAAGAAGGAAGGCGAGGCGGCGTAACATCTGCGTCATGCCCGCCTGATCGCGGGCATAGACCGGTGGACTTATCGAAGCCGCGCACCAAATAATGTCCGGCGTCTACCGATTGCCCGGGAAGGGGCGTCGGCCTGGGAGGCGGCGGGAGAAAGCCTGAACATGGTCTCAGCAGCAGAACAACTTGCGGCAAACCTCAATTTCGGCGCTTTGGCCAAAGCCGACGAACTGAAGAAGCGCATCTGGTTTACGCTGGGTGCGCTGCTTGTTTATCGGCTCGGTACCTATATCCCGCTGCCCGGCATCGATCCCGCGGCCTGGGAGCAGGTGTTCAAGTCGCAGGCCGGCGGCATTCTCGGCATGTTCAACATGTTCGCCGGCGGCGGCATCAACCGCATGGCGATCTTCGCGCTGAACATCATGCCGTACATCTCGGCATCGATCATCATTCAGCTTCTGACGACGGTATCGCCCAAGCTCGAAGCCTTGAAGAAGGAAGGCGAGGCGGGCCGCAAGACCCTGAACCAGTATACCCGCTACCTCACGGTGATCCTCGCCACGTTTCAGGCCTACGGCATCGCGATCGGACTTCAGGGCGCCGGCAACGTGGTCAGCGAGCCCGGGATGTTCTTCCTGATTTCCACCACGATCACGCTGACCGGCGGCACCATGTTTCTGATGTGGCTCGGCGAGCAAATTACCTCGCGCGGCATCGGTAACGGCATTTCGCTGATCATTCTGGCCGGCATCGTTGCCGAGTTGCCCTCGGCGCTCGCCAACATGCTCGAACTGGGACGCCAGGGAGCGCTCTCGACCGGCTTGATCCTGATCGTGATCGTGATGGCGGTCGCCGTGATCGCCTTCATCGTGTTCATGGAGCGCGCGCAGCGCAGGCTTCTGATCCAGTATCCGAAGCGCCAGGTGGGCAACAAGATGTTCGAGGGGCAGTCCTCGCATCTGCCGCTCAAGCTCAACACCTCGGGCGTCATTCCGCCGATCTTCGCCTCGTCGCTGTTGCTGCTGCCGGCGACGGTTGCGAACTTCAACGCCGGCAAGGGGCCGGAATGGTTCCAGTGGCTCAACACCCAGCTCAGCCACGGCCGTCCGCTGTTCCTGTTCCTCTATCTGGCGCTGATCGTGTTCTTCGCCTTCTTCTACACCGCGATCGTGTTCAATCCGACCGAGACGGCAGACAATCTAAAGAAGCACGGCGGTTTCATTCCCGGCATCCGCCCGGGCGAGCGCACCGCGGAATATATCGACTATGTGCTGTCGCGGATCACGGTGCTTGGTGCGATCTATCTGGCGATCGTGTGTCTGATTCCCGAAATCCTGATTTCCTACGCCTCGGTGCCGTTCTATTTCGGCGGCACCTCGCTTCTGATCGTCGTCAGCGTGACCATGGATACGGTGGCGCAGGTGCAGGGTTATCTGTTGGCCCATCAGTATGAGGGGCTGATCCGGAAATCCAAGCTGAGGGGCCGCCGCCGCTGACCAGCGGAGCGCTCTGAAATTCAATACAAGGTGTGCGGTGTTTCGCTCACCAAGCCGGGGGCGAGCAGTCATGAGATTGATCCTTTTGGGACCGCCGGGGTCGGGGAAGGGTACCCAGGCACAGCGGCTGGTGCAGCGCTATGGGATTGTGCAGCTCTCGACCGGCGAGATGCTGCGCGCGGCTGTGGCCGCCGAGACGCCGGTCGGGTTGAAGGCCAAGGACCTCATGGCAAACGGCCAGCTTGTGCCTGATGACGTCGTAGTCGGAATCATTTCTGACAGAATCGATCAGCCGGACGCGGCCAAAGGCTTCGTCCTCGATGGGTTCCCGCGTACCGTACCGCAGGCCGAGGCGCTGGATGAGCTCTTAAAGAAAAAGCATCTCAAGCTCGACGCGGTGGTCGAACTGCGCGTCAATGAGAGCGCGCTGCTACAGCGCGTCGAAACCCGCGTCGCCGAGATGCTGGCGCGCGGCGAGGAGGTGCGTGTTGACGACACGCCGGAAGTGCTGACCAAACGGCTCGCTGCCTACCGGTCGCAGACCGAGCCGCTGATTCACTACTATTCCGAGCGGCGGAAGCTCGCGACCGTCGACGGGATGATGACCATCGAGCAGGTAACCCGGGAGGTTAACCGGATCCTCTCCGCTGTCGGCGCGCTGGAACCCAAGGTGGCGCCGGCCCGGAAGGCCAAGGCACGGAAGACCGCCAGGCCAGCGGCCAAAAAGGCCGCCAAAACCGCCAAGAAGGCCGTCAAAACGGCGCGTAAGGCCGCCAAATCGGCCTCCAGGGGAGCCAAAGCGGCTGGCAACAAGAAGACTGCTCGGAAGGCCGTTTCGGCGGCCAGAGGGCGAGGGGGCGCGGGGGCCCAAAAGACCGTCCGCAAGGCTGCCAAAAAGGTCACGAAAAAGCGAGCTAAGCGATAGAGGCGGTTGACGAAACCGAGTTGAATCCTTTAATAAGCCCCGCATCCAAGTCGGATAGTTTTATGACGATGCCGGGCCCCGAAAGAGATGAGGGGAGGGCGTCGTGTTCGCGTTTGCGGACACCTGCCCGAGTTAGCAAGAACATAGCCCGATCCATGAGGGATCGGCGACAGGAGAGAAGTCCGTGGCCCGTATTGCCGGCGTGAATATCCCGACCAACAAGCGCGTTCTGATCGCGCTCCAGTACATCCATGGCATCGGCCAGAAGAACGCGTCCGAGATCATGGAGAAGGTCAAGATCCCGGCTGATCGTCGCGTCAGCCAGTTGAGCGACCAGGAAGTCCTGCAGATCCGCGAAGTCATCGACCGCGACTATCTCGTCGAAGGCGACCTTCGCCGCGAGACCGGCATCAACATCAAGCGCCTGATGGATCTCGGCTGCTATCGCGGCCTGCGTCATCGCCGCGGTCTTCCGGTGCGCGGTCAGCGCACCCACACCAACGCGCGCACGCGCAAGGGCCCGGCCAAGTCGATCGCCGGCAAGAAGAAGTAATTCGGCGAATTGCGAATAGGGAATGGCGAATAGAAATCTATTCGCTACTCGCCATTCGCCACTCGCGTTTTTAGGTGTAGCCGCTGGCAGTACGGCGGCGTTTGAGATCACAGGAAGGTTTTAAGGTAATGGGCAAGGAAGCCACCCGCGTCCGCCGTCGCGAACGCAAGAACATCGCCTCCGGCATCGCGCACGTGAATTCGTCCTTCAACAACACGACCATCACCATCACCGACGCGCAAGGCAATACCATTGCCTGGTCCTCGGCCGGCACGATGGGTTTCAAGGGATCGCGCAAGTCGACCCCCTATGCCGCGCAGGTCGCGGCCGAAGACGTTTCCAAGAAGGCGCAGGAACACGGCATGCGCACGCTGGAAGTGGAAGTTGCCGGCCCCGGTTCGGGCCGCGAATCGGCGCTTCGCGCGCTGCAGGCCGCGGGCTTCACCGTCACGTCTATCCGCGACGTGACGACGATCCCGCACAATGGTTGCCGTCCGCGCAAGCGCCGGCGCGTTTGATATCTGGTCGCGGGCGGTTGTGCCGCTCGCGATTGCTTTTGGAATTTTCCGCGGACTGATCCGCGATCTCCAACGCCAGTGATCTGCAGGCAGATCGACTGGCCGGTCTATTGACCCGAAGGGGTGATAAAGTGACGATCCAGAAAAATTGGCAAGAACTTATTCGACCGAACAAGCTGCAGGTAACGCCGGGCGGCGATGCGACCCGGTTTGCGACCGTCGTCGCCGAGCCGCTCGAGCGCGGTTTCGGCCAGACACTCGGTAACGCGCTGCGCCGCATCCTGTTGTCGTCGCTGCAGGGCGCCGCCGTGCAGTCGGTGCACATCGACGGCGTGCTGCACGAGTTCTCCTCGATCGCGGGCGTTCGCGAGGACGTCACCGACATCGTGCTCAACATCAAGGACATCTCGATCAAGATGCAGGGCGAAGGCCCCAAGCGCATGGTCGTGAAGAAGTCGGGTCCGGGCGTCGTCACCGCCGGTGACATCCAGACAGTCGGCGACATCGTGGTGCTCAATCCCGAGCTGCAGATCTGCACGCTGGACGAGGGCGCTGAGATCCGCATGGAGTTCACGGTCGCCGCCGGCAAGGGCTACGTCGCTGCCGAGCGCAACCGGCCCGAGGATGCGCCGATCGGCCTGATCCCGGTCGACAGCCTGTTCTCGCCCGTGCGCAAGGTCTCCTACAAGGTCGAGAACACCCGCGAGGGCCAGATCCTCGACTACGACAAGCTGACCATGACGATCGAGACCAACGGCGCGATCTCGCCGGAGGACGCGGTGGCCTATGCCGCGCGCATCCTGCAGGATCAGCTCAACGTGTTCGTGAACTTCGAAGAGCCGCGCAAGGAAGTCGCGCAGGAGATCATCCCCGATCTCGCCTTCAACCCGGCGTTCCTCAAGAAGGTCGACGAGCTCGAGCTGTCGGTGCGTTCGGCAAACTGCCTGAAGAACGACAACATCGTCTATATCGGCGACCTCGTGCAGAAATCGGAAGCGGAAATGCTCCGCACCCCGAACTTCGGCCGCAAGTCGCTGAACGAGATCAAGGAAGTGCTGGCCCAGATGGGTCTGCATCTCGGCATGGAAGTGCCGGGCTGGCCGCCGGAGAACATCGACGAGCTCGCCAAGCGCTTCGAGGATCACTACTGAGCGAATAGGGAGTGGCGAATAGCGAATAGAAAATTCGCTACTCGCCACACTGGGGCGAACGCAGGCAGCCCACCTGAGCAACAAGTCCGACGAACCGTCGCGACGAAGACAAATCAAGGAATACACCAATGCGTCACGGCAAGGTTCATCGTAAGCTCAACCGCACCGCCGAGCATCGCCGCGCGATGTTCGCCAACATGTGCGCCGCGCTGATCAAGCACGAGCAGATCGTCACCACGCTGCCGAAGGCCAAGGAACTGCGCCCGATCGTCGAGAAGCTCGTTACCCTCGGCAAGAAGGGCGGGCTGGCCATGCGCCGCCAGGCGATCTCCGAAATGCGCGACGTCGACCAGGTCAAGAAGCTGTTCGACACGCTGGCGCCTCGCTACAAGGACCGCCAAGGCGGCTATACCCGCATCATCAAGGCCGGCTTCCGCTACGGCGACAACGCCCCGATGGCCGTGATCGAATTCGTCGACCGCGACGTCGACGCCAAGGGCCAGGATTCTGGTCCGGTGGAGGAGAAGTCCGCCGAAGCGGCGTAACTCCTCCAAATCGCAGTTTTCAAAAGCGGCGCCAAAAGCGCCGCTTTTTTATTTGCCGTCCAAGCGTGTACGCTTTTCCGAACCGATGCAATGCGGTGCAACTATCGCAGAGGCGTTATTGGAGTTCGCTGAATGAATGCATCGGAATTGCGGATCGCTTATGAGGCCGATGATGATGGGACTGGCAAGATCATCGCGACAGTGAAATCAGGTGAATTCTCGGCTCGGGGGGCAGCGTGGTTTAATCCAGACGACGTGATACGAACTTTCGTTGCCGCCCTCAGATCTTTTCCGCTGACGGCGACCACTCCAGCGCTCATCGAAGGTGGCTTCTGGAGCAAGGAGAATCCAGCAAGTTTGGAGCAATGCCATCTCAGGATTGCTGTTAAGCCATACGACAGCCGTGGAACGCTGCTCGTGCACGTCGATCTTTCCTCGGAGGTCTGGACAACGCCTGATGCTGATCTCCAGAATTTGGCTACTATTCGGTTCACGACCGAGTATGCCGCTGTCGATAGGTTCGCCCAGGAACTCGAGGGGCTCTTTGACGGTAAGCGAGATGTCGCGGTCTTGACTGGAGCCAAGAGCTAAGGAACTGCTCTCTTCCCGGCACGGCTTTCATAGGAACCGTCTCGGGCCGCCAAACGTTTGACATCTATGAGTAGGGCGTTCGTCAAGGACACCGAGGACGTCGAAGATCTGCCTGACCGGCCAATCTCCGAACTTCCGAACGACGTGACGGCTGAAGGTCTCCGCCGGATCGAGCAGGCGTTGGCCGCGGCCCAGGCTGCGGCGCAATCCGCCGGCGATCGCGCGGCGCTGGCCAGCGCCCGCCGTGACTTCCGCTATTGGAATGCTCGCCGCGCCACGGCAAGGGTGGCCCCCGAGCCATCAGACAATTCCGTCGTGCGCTTCGGCCACACCGTCACCATCGTGCGCGAGGACGACCGGCAACAGACGTTCCGGATCGTCGGCGAAGACGAGGCCGAGCCCGCACACGGCACGATCTCGCATGGCTCGCCGCTGGCGCGCGCGCTGTTCGGCAAGGGTGTCGGCGACGTCGTCGTCATCGCCGGAGGCGAAGCGGAGATCGTCGAAATCCGGTGATGCGCAAACACCATGCGCGAGGTGGATGATGTCAGCCTACGCTATTTCCGAAGTCGAGATGCGCGATGCTACTGACTTCGAGAGCTATCGCAGCATGGCGGCCAAGGCGATTGCACAGTATGGCGGCCGCTATCTCGTGCGTGGCGGCGCCGCAACTTTGATCGAAGGCGGCCCGCCACCGAAAACCATCATCATCGTCGAATTTCCGACGATGGAGCGTTTGCGCGAATGGTACGGCTCGCCGGAATATGCCAAGGCATTGAGAGTGCGGCAGACCGCGCTGGATCGCCGTCTGGTTTTCGTCGAAGGCGTCGCGCCGGTGTAGGCAGCAACGATGTGAAGGCGGTCGTTCCGGCGGAACAAGGACGCTCGGAAACCGTTTTTCCTGATGCCGCGCTGACGCGGCTTGAGGAGGACCCGATGAAGAAGCTGCTTATTTTGGCGGCGGCAGGGTCGCTGATTGCGACCATGGCCAACGCTCAAACCACGGTCATCACTCCCGACACGACGACCGGAACTGCGGGCGCAACAATTCGGATCGAGCCGGAGTATCGCACGAAGATCAAGAGCTACGTGACCGAGCACAAGATCCGGCCGGTGGAAACACGAGAAAGGATCGTGGTGGGCGCCAAGGTGCCGACCGAGGTCGAACTCGAGGCAGTGCCTTCGGATTGGGGCCCGTCAGTGACGAAGTATCGCTATGTCTACTCGAACAATCGCGTGATGCTGGTCGACCCCGCCACGCGCACGGTGGTGCATGAGATCGACTGAGGTGTTCTCGTCGCTCCATGCAAAAGGGCCGCCATGTCTGGCGGCCCTTTTCATTTCCAGATCACCAGTGATGCCAGTAACGGCGGTGGTAAAACCGCGGGCCATAGAATCGCGGACCGCCATAGTAGGCGAACGCCGGGCGAACCACGCGACGATAGCGAACGACGGGATAGTAAGGCTCGTCGTAATAGCCACCATAGTAGGCCGGCGCATAACCGCCGTAATAGGCCGGGTACCCGCCGTAATATCCGGGACCATAGGCGTAGGCGTTCGAAGCCAGTCCGCCGATCACCGCGCCCGCGATCAATCCGCCAGCCACGGCCGGGAAAAATCCTCCTCCGCGCCAGTGGGCCTCCGCCGGCGAGGGGGCCGTTACCGCGGTCAAGCCCAAGACCGCCGCTGCGGCTAAAGCCAAAGGTGCTTTTCTCATGGACTACTCCTTTCCGTAATTCAGACGTCCAATACTTTACATTCGAGCGAAGTTCGCTCTTTCGCAAAACAGACACTCGCTAAACACATTCGAGTGAAGTTCGTTGCCCAAGTGCCGGCTTTCAGACCGCTCTGGAGTCAGATTTAACTTTGATGAACGAATGTTCAGGCGACGGCTTCGAAACGGAGCCGGATCAATCGAAATCCAGAAAACCTGGCCGGCTCGAAATCGGAGGCTGTCGGCGCAGCCAGGCGAGGTCGGGTACGGGACGGGCCGTCTCCGGATTGGCCTCAAGCAGCGCCTCGATCTCGCGGGCCACTGAAAGCGTCGCGACGTCGCCGCCTCGCGGACCGATGATCTGGATGCCGAACGGCAATCCGGCGCCGTCGCGTCCGGCCGGTATCGCCACCGCCGGGTGTCCGGCATTGGTCACGGCATAGGCCAGCGCCAGCCAGTGAAAATAGCTTTTCGTCGGTGTGCCGTCGATGGTGGCCGGGTAAAGCTCGGACCAGGGCCGCGGGCTGATCGTGACTGTCGGCGCGATGATAAAATCGTGCTCGCCAAAAAATTTCTGCCAGCTCCGATAAAGCGCGGTCTGCAGCGAAAGCGCACGTGCCACGTCGACGGCAGAATAGCCGAGCCCCTCGGCCACGTTGTCGCGAATGTTGGGACCCACTTTGTCCGGATACTTCTCGGCAAGCTCTCGGTGCCGGCCCAGAAACGCGACGGCGCGCAAGATCCGGAACACCTCGTCGGCATGGCTGCAATCCGGATGGGTCCATGCGACGCGGCGGAATGCCGATCCGAATGTCGCGAGCTTCGTTTTGAACGTCTCGACGATGACGCGTTCCGTCGGCGCAAACCCGAAATCGCAGGTTGCCGCGATGCGCAAGCTTGCGAGATCGGTCCGTGGCGGATCGCGATAGGTCTCGCGCACGGGCGTTCCGCCGGCGTGAAGGATGGCCGACAACGGATCGCGCGCGTCGCGATCCAGCATGCAGGAAAGCATCAGGCACGCGTCCGATACGTTTCTCGCCATCGGCCCGAGTTGCGAGATCTGCAGCCAGGCCATGTTGCGGCTGTTGCTGGCGATCAACCCGGGGGAGGGGCGGAATCCGACGACACCGCAAAAGGCGGCGGGGTTCCTGACCGAGCCGCCGGTGTCCGAACCAGTCGCCAGCGGTACCATGCCGGTTGCAAGCGCTACCGCCGATCCGCCGGACGAGCCGGCGGCGGAGCGCTCGGGATCGAAGGGATTGCCGGTGGCGCCATGAAGCGCATTGCGGGTGTTGCCGCCTGCGCCCCATTCGGGGACGTTGGTCTTGCCGACGACAATGGCGCCGGCGCGCTTGAGCATCGCGACGATCGCCTCATCCTCGGCCGCGACATTGTCCGCGAACAGCACGCTGCCAAAGCTCGTCGGCAGTCCCTTGGCGTCGATCAGATCCTTGACCCCGAGCGGGAGCCCGTGCAGCGGCCCGAGCGCATCGCCGCGCATCACGGCAGCTTCGCTTTCCCGCGCTGCCGCGCGCGCCGTATCGAACGAGCGCGCGATGATCGCATTGACGGCCGGATCGATTTCTTCGATGCGGCGGATGCAACAGTCCATGAGTTCGACCGGCGAAAGCTTGCGCTCGCCGATCAGCGCCCGGGCCGTTACCGCGGGCAGATCGCACGGCTCGGTCATGTCAAGCTTACTCTTCCTTGATGCCGCCCTTGCGGGCCAGTTCCTTCATCTCGGCCGTTTCCTTGGCGATGAAACCCGGCCAGTCCGGATAGCGCTTGAAGCCGGCTTCGTACCCGACCTTCGTAAAGCGCTCGATCACCGAAGGACTTGCGATTGCCTCTTCCAGCACCGAGGCCAGGCGGTCGCGTATGGCCGGAGGGATTCCCTTGGGCGCGACCACGGTACCCCAGGAGACGAGGTCGATATTGGGATAACCGAGCTCGGCGAGCGTCGGAACGTCGGGAAGGAACGGCGAGCGCTTGGCGGAGAACACTGCCAGCGGGCGAACCGTGCCGGCTTCGAGCTGCGGCCTGATCGCGATCACGGTGTCCACGTGGTACTCGATGTGCTTGCCTATCAGGTCGTTCATCGCCGGCGCGCTACCCTTGTAGGGCAGGTGCACCATCTTGATGCCGGCGCTCGATTTGAACAGCTCGCCGGCGAAATGCGAAATGGTGGCCACGCCGAAGGACGCCAGCGACAGCTTGTCGGGATTGGCCTTCGCCGCCGCGACAAGCGCCGCAACGTCCTTGATCGGGCTGTCACGATGGGTGACCAGCACCATGGTCAGGGTACCGGTCTGGGCGATCGGCTCGAAATCCCTCGCGCTGTCGTACGGCACGTTCTCCTTCACGGCGTGCTGCAACGTGAAGGTCGAATTCGAACTGGTGAGCAGGGTGTAACCGTCCGCTGCCGCGTTGGCGACCTCCTTGGCGGCGATCGTCGTGCCGCCGCCGGGGCGATTGAGCACGATCACGGGCTTGCCCAGACGCGTCTCGAGTTCGCCGGCAATGATGCGCCCGACGACGTCGCCAGCTCCGCCCGCCGGATAGGGCACAATCAACTGCAGCGATTTTTCGGGGTAACTGCCTTGTGCCGTTGCGATCGACGCGCAACCCACCACGCAGGACGACGCCAGCGTGGCCGCCAGAAACATTCGTATCATGTCGAACAGGTCTCCTGTCTTCCGTGTTCCCCGGCAATTCGCGCCGGGGTTTTTCGGCGACAGCCATCCCGGATCGATGGAACAGGCTCCCTTGAATCGACCTCCGGATCAACCCCGTTGTTGGGCCGCTACCACCCCTCCAGCACGATCTTGCCGCGCGACTTGCCGCTTTCCAAAAGCGCATGGGCCCGTTTCAGATTGGCGGCGTTTATCGTTCCAAAGGTCTGGTCGAGTGTGGTGCGCAGCACGCCCTTGTCCAGGAGGTCGGAGACGTCGTTCAGGAGGTGGTGCTGGGCGATCATGTCAGGCGTCTGGAATGACGAGCGCGTGAACATTGATTCCCAGTGGATCGAGACCGCCTTGCCCTTGAAGGCGGAGACGGTGAATTCCGGGGGATCGTCGATCAGGCCGAACTTGCCTTGCGGCGCGATGAAATCCGCGATCGCCTTGTAGTGCTGGTCGGTGAAGGTGAGGCTCGCGACCAGCGCGACCGGCGGCACCTTCAACTTTTCGATCTGCTCCTTCATCGGCTGGGAATGATCGATCACCGCATGCGCGCCGAGCTCAAGGCACCATTTTTGCGATTCCGGCCGCGTGGCGGTCGCGACCACTGTCAGCCCAGTGAGCCTGCGTGCGAGCTGGGTCAGGATCGAGCCGACGCCGCCGGCGCCGCCGGTGATCAGCAACGTGCGCGGATCGAGGCTCTTGCCCGGCACGGCGCCGAGCCGGTCGAACAACAATTCCCAAGCGGTGATCGAGGTCAGCGGCAGTGCCGCGGCCTGCGCGAACGACAAAGATTTCGGCTTCTTGCCGACGATCCGCTCGTCGACCAGGTGAAATTCCGCATTCGTGCCCTGGCGCAGGATCGAGCCGGCGTAAAACACTTCGTCACCTGCCTTGAACAGCGTCACGTCCGGGCCGACAGCATCGACGACACCGGCAGCGTCGTAGCCCAGGATTTTCGTTTCGCCCTCGGGCGGGGCGGCGCGCTTGCGGACCTTGTAATCGACCGGGTTGGCCGAGATCGCCTTGACGGCGACGCGGATGTCGCGGCCCGTCGGTTCCGGCTTGGCGGCCTCAAAATCAATCAGCGCATTCGCATCTTCGATGGGGAGCGATTTTTTGTATCCGACGGCCTTCATGTCCGTGCCTCCTCCGTGTTTGACAGATTGATCGCCTAACTGTCGCTCTAGCATCCGCTTGGCAAGTACTGTAAATTTGGGGAACTAGTCCCTGTTTGGATACTATTGGGGAAACCCCAGGAAAAACTCATGAAACGGCGGAATTTTGCCCGTCGGCCGGGCTGCGCGGTTGAAGCGACGCTCGATCTGATCGATGGCAAGTGGAAAGGCGTGATCCTGTTTCACCTGCAGGCCGGCACCCAGCGTTTTGGGGAGTTGCGGCGGCGGATGCCGGGGATTACCCAGCGCATGCTGACCAAGCAGCTTCGCGCGCTCGAGGACGACAAGCTCGTGATCCGCAAGGTCTACGCCGAGGTGCCGCCGCGGGTCGAATACACGCTGTCGGAGATCGGCGAGAGCCTGCGGCCGGTGATCGAGACGCTCAGGGCATGGGGCGAGGGCCATCAGGAAAGGCTATCCTGTGCGCCGGCCTCCGACGCCGCGAAAGTGCCCGATCGCGCGGCCTGACCGGCAGTATGTGTACCGCCTTATCTTCTCTCGTTGCCGCCTCGCATCTATATCTGAGGCCATCAATTTTGGGATTCTTGCATGACGTTGACGATCCGCTCTTTCGCCTTGCTGCTGGTTTCCGCAGTCGTTGCAACGCCGGCGCTGGCGCAGGATCGGCGCGTGCCAACCTCGGGCGCCGAGTTGCGGCTGTCGTACGCGCCGATCGTGCAGCGCGCGCAGCCGGCAGTGGTGAACGTCTATGCTGCCAAGACCGTACAGAATCGTAACCCGCTGCTGGATGACCCGATCTTCCGCCGCTTCTTCGGTGTCCCGGGGATGCAGCCCGAGCAGATGCAGCGCTCGCTGGGATCGGGCGTGATGGTCGACGCCTCGGGGCTCGTGGTCACCAACAACCACGTTATCGAGGGCGCCGATCAGGTCAAGATTTCGCTCGCCGACAAGCGCGAGTTCGAGGCCGAGATCGTGCTCAAGGACAGCCGCACGGATCTGGCCGTGCTGCGCGTGAAGGACGGACGAGAGAAATTTGCGACGCTGGACTTTGCCAATTCCGATGAATTGCTGGTCGGCGATGTCGTGCTCGCGATCGGCAACCCGTTCGGCGTCGGCCAGACCGTGACCCACGGCATCGTCTCGGCGCTGGCCCGCACCAAGGTCGGCATCACCGATTACCAGTTCTTCATCCAGACCGATGCGGCGATCAATCCCGGCAATTCCGGCGGCGCGCTGGTCGATATGACCGGCAAGCTGGTCGGCATCAACACCGCCATCTTCTCGCGCTCCGGCGGCTCGCAGGGCATTGGCTTTGCGATCCCCACAAACATGGTGCGCGTGGTCGTGGCCTCCGCCAAGAGCGGCGGCAAGGCCGTCAAGCGGCCGTGGTTGGGTGCGAAGCTGCAGGCGGTGACGCCTGAAATCGCCGAGACGTTGGGGCTGAAACTGCCGAACGGCGCCCTGGTCGCCAATGTCACACCAAACAGTCCGGCCGCACGCGCCGGTCTGAAGCCGTCTGACCTGATCGTCGCCATCGAAGGGCAGCCAATCGACGAACCCAACGCGTTCGACTACCGCTTCGCCACAAGGCAACTCGGCGGCGCCGCACAGATCGACGTGCAGCGTGGCGGAAAGACCGTCAAGGTCACGGTGCCGCTGGAGACCGCCCCCGACACCAACCGCGATGAAATCGTGCTCACCGCGCGATCGCCGTTCCAGGGCGCCAAGGTCGCCAATATTTCGCCGGCGGTTGCCGACGAACTGCATCTGGATTCCCAGGCCGAGGGCGTCGTGGTGATCGATCTCGCCGACAGCGGCACCGCGGCAAGCGTCGGCTTCCAGAAAGGCGACATCATCCTTGCGGTCAACAATCAGAAAATCAGCAAGACCAGCGACCTCGACAAGGCTTCGAAAACCTCATCCAGGCTCTGGCGCATCGTCGTGGTGCGCGGCGGCCAGCAGATCAACGTGACGCTCGGCGGATGAGTCCGAAGAAACCCCGCGAGGCGAGCAATCTCTTTGCTGCGGCAGGGATGGAGGAGGATGCGCCGCGTCCGCTTCCCGACCGGCTGCGCCCGCGCTCGCTCGCCGATGTCGTCGGGCAGGATCACATTCTCGGTCCCGACGGCGCGCTGACGCGCATGCTGGAGACGCGTACGCTGGGCTCGCTGGTGTTCTGGGGACCGCCGGGCACCGGCAAGACCACGGTGGCGCGGCTGTTGGCGGACGCCACCGAACTGCATTTCGAGCAGATTTCGGCGGTATTTTCCGGCGTCGCCGATTTGAAGAAAGTATTCGACGCCGCGCGCGCCCGTCGCGAAATGGGCAAGGGCACGCTGTTGTTCGTCGACGAGGTGCATCGCTTCAACCGCGCGCAGCAGGATTCCTTTCTGCCTGTCATGGAAGACGGCACCGTGGTGCTGGTCGGCGCCACCACGGAAAATCCGTCATTCGAGCTCAACGCCGCGCTGCTGTCGCGCGCGCGTGTGCTGGTGTTTCATTCGCTCGATGCTGCCGCGATCGAAAAACTCTTTGCGCATGCCGAGAGGGTCGAGGGACGAAAATTGCCGCTCGATGCCGAGGCGCGCGCCGTGCTGGTGCGGATGGCCGACGGTGACGGCCGTGCCGCGCTGACACTCGTCGAAGAGGTATGGCGCGCCGCGCGCAGGGACGAAGTCTTCAATGCTGCGCAGTTGCAGGAGATCCTGCAGCGCCGCGCGCCGATCTACGACAAGTCGGCCGATGGCCATTACAACCTGATCTCGGCCCTGCATAAGTCCGTGCGCGGCTCCGACCCCGACGCCGCGCTGTATTACCTCGCGCGCATGCTGGACGCGGGCGAGGACCCGCTATTCCTGGCGCGGCGCGTCGTGCGCATGGCGGTGGAGGATATCGGCCTTGCCGATCCGCAGGCGCTGGTGATCTGCAATGCTGCCAAGGACGCCTTCGATTTTCTTGGGTCTCCCGAGGGCGAGCTCGCGATCGCGCAGGCCGTGATCTATCTCGCCACTGCGCCGAAATCGAATGCCGCCTACAAGGCCTTCGGCGCGGCGACGCGCACGGCGAAAGAGGGCGGCTCGCTGCTGCCGCCAAAGCATATTCTCAATTCGCCGACAAAATTGATGAAGTCGGAAGGCTATGGCTCCGGCTACGAATACGATCACGACGCGCCGGACGCCTTCTCCGGACAGGACTACTTTCCGGAAGCGCTGGGGCGGCAGACGTTTTACGATCCGCCCGATCGCGGCTTCGAGCGCGAGATTCGCAAGCGGCTGGATTACTGGGCCAAGCTGCGTAAGGAACGGGGCCAGCGCGAATGAACAGTTTCGAGAATTATCTGAGGCAGGCTATTCGGGCCGTCGCATGTGTGGTGATGCTGGCGTCGCCGCTTGCTGCCGCGGCTGACAGCGCCGAGGTGGCGCCGGGCGTGCAGGTGACGAAGCGAAGCTATACAGCGCCGACCAACGAGCAGCCGTTCTTCGGATTTGCAGTCAAGAGTTCGGAGGAGAAGACCGCCGACGAGAAATTCGTAAGCGCCATCATCGGCGCGACAGGCTCTCGCGAAAAAGCCTTTGACGAAATAACCCTGCGTGGTTGGAGGGCTGTAAATACCGGCAAGATACGTGAGGCCGCGCTGCGGTTTAACCAGGCGTTTCTCATTTCACCGGAGCAGAGCGCCGTCTATCACGGCCTCGCGGTGGTCGCGCAATTTCGCTTCAATGATCTCGATGCCGCCGATGAACTGTTCAGGATCGCGCTCAAACAGCCCAATCCGGTGAAGGCGCTCAGGGCCGACTATGGCCGCATGTTGCTGATCGCGAAGCGCCCGCGCGACGCGCAGCTCGTGCTGGAGCAGGCGGTCAAGGATGCGCCGGATTTCGGCGACGCCTGGACCAATCTCGCCATCGCCCGCTTCCAGAACGGCGACGCAGCGGCCTGCGCAGCGGTGGAGGAAGCCGCCAAGAAGCGTCCGTCCAACAATTCCGGGGCCGACCTGACCGCGGTGAGAAACGCCGCGCAGTGCAAATAGCGCCGGTGATCTTCCGCGTCAGCCCGACCTTACTTCGTAGACTCGAATGCTCGAAATGAAGGGGTTACCTTGCGCCATCTTCTCGGCGTCGTCGAGCGTCGCCGCGTTGACGATTGTGAAGCCTGTGATGGAGTCGGGTCCGAGCGGAAGGTCCTTCGTTCCGCCCTTCGAGATTTCGCGACCATTGCCGAAGCCGCCCATGTCCACGGTATGCGGCTTGGTAGCCTCGAACCATTTGCCCCAGGCGGCCATGATTTCCGGAGTGGGCTTTTCAAATCCGTAATGCAGCAGAACGAACTTCTTCATGCTCGGCTCCTTTTCATCGATCGGGGCAATTGCTTTTTCTTTGGAGACGTCGCCTTCGGCGCGATTGCCTCGGCATAGTGCAGCGAAAGATCGATCCAGAATGCGCGCTTCTCCGCGTCGGCCAGTAGCTCCTCGGGCAATCGCACATATTCGCGCATCGGCCGGCCCTTCATGGGCTCGAAGGTCCGTTCGCCAAATTCGGCGGTGAACCGGGCGCGATCTTTCTCCGAGAGCCGCATGACGAAATCGTTCTGGTGCAGCCCGATAAACAGATTTCCGTTGGCGAAGGCCGCCGGGTAGCCGAACATCTTGCGGCGCGAGATATTTGCGCCTGGCGGAACCGACTGGTCGAACAGGTCGATCAGCGACTGCGGTGATTTCGTCCAGGCCACCGGCCCCTCCGTCAGTTTGCAGCGGGCGCTATGCGCCGGCGTTCCGCAAGGTCGAACAGAAGGGGAAGCTTGCGGACGAGGGTGATCGAGCCGCTCACGCTGGCGCGCTTCGCATCGATCGCGTCCTGAAGGGACACGCTCGTCCCGACAATCTGGAGCACCGCGTCGAACGGAGCTTCCAGCGTCCCCTTGCAATCGGTGATGCCCCTCTCAATAGCCGTCCCGAAGCCGCCGCCCGCGACGGTGAAGCCTGCCGATTTCTTGCCATGGGTGACCGTAAGGCCGATCCTGATTTCCGGCACGGGTGAACGCTTTGCAATGGCGTCGAGGCCAAGCAGCACCCAATCCGGCTCGAACGTGTCGCCGGGCACCGGTGGGAACAGGAAGCGGCCGCCCCAGCGGATCAACTCCCGGATCGCGGGCTGAACTTCCCGACCGATCTCGGTCAATTCGTATACCTGCGCATTGGCCGGCGGCGGCAAGGCGGTTCGCCGTACGACGTTGCACTCGATCAGGGCGGTGAGGCGCGTTGTCAGCAAGGTGGGGCTCATGCCGTCAAGATGATCCAGGAGATCGCCAAATCGCTTCGGCCCAAGCAGAAGCTCGCGGATGATCAGGAGAGTCCAACGCTCGCCGATGATCTCCGCCGCGCGGGCGAGTGCGCAGAATTGCGGATAGTGAAGATTGCTCATGCCGTCGAGCTTGGTTCCTCCGCATCATGACAGTAGGCGAGGGCGATCAACGGCCCCACGACTGCGAATTGCAGGATCGTGAACGCGGTTTCGAGCAGCACATAGTCCGGCACGGAAACCATCACATTCTTGGCTGCGACCGCGAGCGTGGTGAATGACCATGACAGCAGGCCAGCGCCAAGTCCGTACAAGAGCCCGTCCTTCAGAAACGAGCCGCTACGTTGTGCAAATACGCGCGGGAACAACCACGAGAACATCGCGCCCTGGATGATCATCGAACCCAGTCCGAACGCGATTACCGGCTCGTCGCGATAGATCTGGAGCGCGTGGTACTTCTGCTCGAACAGGACGAGGTGCCAGACATAGGCGATCGGAAACGAGGGAAGCAGGTAGGCGGCAAAGCCAAGCCAAAAGCCGCGGGCGCCGGTTGGACGGGCAACATCGGACGTTGCTGACATCGGAACAGCTCCATCGTACTACATTTTTTATAGTACATGCTATAAAATCTGGAGTCAAATATTCGTGGGCGGCAGCTTCGCCGTGCGGCGTTCCGGGCGCGAGCCGTATTGCGCCCTGAG
Source organism: Bradyrhizobium sp. AZCC 1578 (assembly GCF_036924675.1). Classification (NCBI taxonomy): domain Bacteria; kingdom Pseudomonadati; phylum Pseudomonadota; class Alphaproteobacteria; order Hyphomicrobiales; family Nitrobacteraceae; genus Bradyrhizobium; species Bradyrhizobium sp. AZCC 1578. The sequence continues at coordinate 973,252 of NZ_JAZHRZ010000001.1, read as the reverse complement.
CTTTGTCGCTATTTCCCTGTCTTCACGAAATCCAGGATCTGATCGGTCAGGCGTGTGTCGGCAGTGTTGATCGAATACACCTCCGACATGTGACTGTGCTGCGGCAACAGGATAGCGCGTGCGCATCCGCTGGCTCGTTTGCAGGTGGCTCGCTTCCCGATATCGAGCTGCACCACGAACCCTTCCGGATCCAGTTCGGCGGCAACCATCATCAGCGGAATGTCGGTCGTTGCCAGACCTCTCGATGAGGATCGTTCGGCATAGCGCGCGGCATCGTCACCAAAATAGGCCCGCTGGGTATCGGCGAGCGGCATCGCGGTCAGGTCATAAATGCCCGAGATCATGATCGCCCCCGCGAGGCCGCCGCCTTTGATCCTGTGAAGCTCGGGATGCGAGACATAGGTCGCGACGTGAACCGCGCCCGCGGAGTGCCCCATCAGAAAGATACGCGCGCTATTGCCGCCGCGCTCGTCGATCTTGTCTGCAATCCACTGCACCGCGGTGGCCAGATCCTCGGCGCCCGCCGGCCAGGGTGCTTGCGGTGCGAGGCGATACGCGACGTTCACTCCGACAAAGCCGTTCCTTACCGCCCACAGCATGATGTTGTCATAGAATGGGCTGGTCGGCGTCGTGCGCTTGTTGCCGCCTACATACGCGCCGGCATGTACATAGATCAGCACCGGCCGCGGAGATGGAGCCGTGTCCGGCATGAAGATATCGAGCAGATTGCGATCGGCCGAACCGTATTTGACGTCCCGCTCGACCTTGACGCCTTGATATGGCTCTTTTTGCTGTAGCGGCGCATACAGCGCGAAGGTCCTGGGCGGATCGATGACGCGGCCGAGTTCCAACAGTGCCTGCGCGATATGCTCCGGCATCGGGCTCCGCTGCGCTTCGGCCGCGTTCGCGAACATTGCGGCCACAACGACCAAAGCCAATCTTGATAGGGCCATCCGGGCTTCCCGCGCATCGTCGAAATTGGCCTATTTTGGCCGATCCGGAGCGGGATTGGCACCGAATTCACCGTGACGATTCGCTGCATTTGCGCTAGGCAACGGTCTACCCCTTGGAGCGAAACCAGATGAGCCGCCGCGACCGAAAACCGCTAGCCAAGTCGCGCACGCCAGGCTCCCGTCCCAAGGGAGCCACGCCGTTCCGCAGCAAGAATCCTGGCGACCGGCCGCAGGGCGACCGTCCTGGTGGCAAGCCTGCGCGGTTTGCCGAGCCGCGCCGGGAGAAGCCGGCTTTCGTGGTGGCAGAGCCCGAAAAGACCAAGGCCGAAGTGCCGCTGCCGACCAAGGTTCAAACCGTCGTCGTCACCGCCGACGAAAACAACATGCGCGTCGACCGCTTCCTCGAGGCGCGCTTTCCCGGCCTGTCGTTCTCCCACATCCAGCGCATCGTCCGGAAGGGCGAGTTGCGCGTCAACGGCAAGCGCGCCGACAGCAAGGACCGGCTCGAAGAAGGCCAGAGCGTTCGTATTCCGCCGCTGCGACTCGATGCGCCGAAGGGAACGGGTCCGCTCTCTGAAGCCGCGACCAAGACGCTGCAGGCCCTGAAGGAGATGACGCTTTACGAAGACGCCGACGTCGTGGTGTTGAACAAGCCAGCGGGGCTGGCGGTGCAAGGCGGCTCCGGCATCACGCGCAATGTCGACCAGATGCTGGAGGTGATGCGCGATGCCAAGGGGCAGAAGCCGCGGCTGGTGCATCGGCTCGACAGGGAAACGTCCGGCTGTCTTCTGGTCGCCAAGACGCGCTTCGCTGCCACCGCACTGACCGGCTCGTTCCGCCACCGCTCCGCGCGCAAGATTTACTGGGCGCTGGTGGCGGGCGTGCCGAAGCCGAAGCAGGGCCGCATCTCGACCTATCTCGCCAAGGAGGAGAGCGAGGAGGACAGCATCATGCGGGTCGCAAAACATGGCGACGAGGGCGCAAGCCACGCGGTGACGTATTACGCCGTGGTAGAGACCTCGGCGCAGAAGCTCGCCTGGGTGTCGCTGAAGCCGGTCACCGGGCGAACCCACCAGTTGCGCGCCCACATGGCGCATATCGATCACGCCATCGTCGGCGACCCCAAATATTTCAATAAGGAGAATTGGGACCTGCCGGGCGGCCTGCAGAACCGCCTGCATCTGCTGGCGCGGCGGCTCGTTATCCCACATCCGCGCGGCGGCGTGATCGATGTCAGCGCGCCGCTGCCGCCGCACATGCTGCAATCCTGGAATCTGCTCGGGCTGGAGCACGACCGGTTCGATCCGATCGAGAACGCACCGGAGGAGTAGCGGGCACGCAACGCACTGGCCGGCGCAATAGCTGTCAAACGCAAGAACACGCTGATTTGATATTGTGCGATCCGGACGGTCCTAACGTCAGGCCGTCAGGTGCAGGGGGATTGCGCATGAACGGAAATCTGGTCCGACTCGCGTTTTGCTTTTTCGCTGTGATAGGAGCGTCCAGCGTACCTGGTTCCGCCCGTGCGCAGATGCTCGCTCTCGTCGGCGGCAGTGTCTACGCTTCGCCCGACGCTGCGCCGCTTGCCGACGCCGTCATTCTCATCGCCAATGGCGCCATCGCCGCGGTCGGAACCCGCAGGGAGGTGCAAATTCCCTCCGATGCGCGCGTCATCGATTGCACCGGCAAGACTGTGGTTGCCGGTTTCTGGAACAGCCACGTCCATTTCACGGAAGAGGTGTGGAAGAACGCCGGCTCAGCTCCTGCCGCACCGCTGGCCGAGCACATGCAGGCGATGCTGACGCGCTGGGGCTTTACGACGGTCTGGGATATCGGCTCAGACGGAAGAGATACGCTGGCGCTGCGCCGCCGGGTCAATTCCGGCGAGATACCGGGCCCGGATATTTATACGGCAGGCAGCATCTTTCCCAAAGACGGCCATCCGGCCTATCTGCCCGCCGAAATCAAGCTGCCGGAAGCTTCCACGCCGGAAGAGGCCGCGCAATTGACGCGCACCTATATGGGCTTTGGTCTTGACGGTGTGAAACTGTTCACCGGCTCCTTCAAGGGCACCGGAAAGCCGGTCGTGAACATGGACCCAGCGATTGCCAAAGCGGCAGTCGACGTGGCGCATGCTGCGGGCAAGCCGGTGTTTGCCCATCCGCAAAACATGGCGGGCGTCGACGCCGTCATCACTGCTGGCGTCGACATCATGGCGCACACGGTGCCCGGCGAGCCGGTCTATTCGCCCGAGCAACTCGCGCGATTCAAGCAGCAGCGCATTGCCCTGGTTCCGACGCTCTCGCTGTTTGCAAAGCTTCCCGTTGCGCCCGATATCGCTGCGCGCCTCATCGCGACGACCGTCGCTCAAGTCAAGGCGTTCTCCGACAATGGCGGTCCCGTCCTGTTCGGCACCGATGTCGGCTTCACCACCTATTACGACACCACGCTCGAATACGAGCTGATGCATCGCGCGCTGTCGGAGCGCCAGATCCTGGCGTCGCTGACGATCAATCCCGCGCAATATTTCAAGGCGGCGAAGAAGGGGCGGGTCGAGAAGGATTTCGACGCCGATCTCGTGGTGCTTGACGGCGATCCACTCGCCGACGTCACCAATCTCGCCAAGGTCGCCTACACGATCCGGGCGGGAGAGGTGATCTATCGGAAGTGAGCTGACTAGGCGAACGGGCGATTCCGGCGAGCGGAACCCGACTTCAGCCGGCAGAACCAGCATCGCAGCTTGCTGGCCTAACTTCCTCATCGCCTTTATTTGCATCCACCGGCATCGTATTGTCAGGCTTGGATAATCACCCGACCTTTGGACACCGCATGCGTGAACTATTCGATGAAGTTGCCGGACAGTCTCCGCTCGATCCGACGGAAGCAGTGCGCCGCGCCACGCGCGCGCCCCAGCGCAAGCGCATCTACAAGGAGGTTGGCGTCGCGCCGGCCGATGGCGGGTTTGCCGTGACGCTGGATGGCAAGCCGATCCGCACGCCTTCCGGCCGCCAGGTCATAGCGCCGGCTAGCAGCATTGCCGAGCACATCGCCGCCGAATGGAATGCGCAGGGCGAGACTATCGATCCCCTAACCATGCCGCTGACGCGCTTCGCCAATTCTGTCGCCGAGGTCGCCGATCGCGTCGATGCCGTCGCCGACGATGTCGCAAAATACCTCGGCTCCGACTTGCTGTTCTATCGTGCCGGCCATCCCGAGGCGCTGGTCGCCCGGGAAGCGGCGCATTGGGACCCGGTGCTGTCATGGGCCGCGAACGAGCTCGGGGCTCATTTCATCCTGTCCGAGGGGATCGTGCATGTGACCCAGCCGGAGCAGGCGATCAAGGCCGCCCGTAGTGTGTTTCCGGCCGACCCCTGGGCCGTGGCGGCGCTGCATGTGGTGACGACGTTGACAGGCTCCGCGCTACTGGCGCTGGCGTTGCTGCGCGGGCCCCTCGATTCCGACCAGGTTTGGGCGGCCGCCCATGTCGATGAGGACTGGAACGCCGAGAAATGGGGCGTCGACGAGGAGGTGGCGGCTCGCCGGGCCGCCCGGCTGGTCGATTTCCGGGCCGCGGTGACCATTCTGGACGCCCTGAAGGCCTGAGCGCCTGCTGCCGGTTAAGGAGAGGTTTACGGCGCCGGGGTAGGCTTCGGGCTTGGCCGAGACCTCTCACTATGGCGATTTCCATCAATCCCGTTCTCCCGGTGCTATCAGCCCAAGAAGCTGGCGGCGTGGCGCCCGAACTGGTGCTGCAGCCCGGCAGCGTGGTCAACGCTCAGGTGCTGAAAGTGCTGTCCGCCGATCTCGTGAGGATTGCGATCGCCAGCCTCTCGATCGACGTGGCCACGGAAATTCCGCTGCAGCAAGGCCAGAACCTGCAGCTGGCGGTGTCGCAGACCAAGGACGGCATCCGCCTGGCCGTGGTCGGGCAGGGCAGTGATGCCGCCGGGGCATCCGCCGACGCCGTCACTTTGTCGCCCGATGCGCTGGCCGATGCCGCCGTCAATCGGCCGGCCATCGTGTCGGCGAAGAACGTGCTGACGCCGCTGGAGCGCGCTGCCGTCTCCGCCGCCGCCCAAGCCGCGGCGACCGAACAGGACAGCCTGGCGCCGCTGTTTGCCAATCTGGGCGCGGCGATTTCGTCCAGCAATCTGCCGCCGAAATTGCAAGCGGCGATCGCGCAGGTGCTGGCGCAACAGACCAGTCTCGATCAGAACCTTGATGGCGCCGATATCAAGACGGCGTTCCAGAAGTCCGGAATATTCCTCGAAGCCTCCTTGGCGTCGGGCTCAGTCCCCCCAAGTGGCGTGCCCGATCTCAAGGCCGCGCTGATCGTGCTGCGTCAGACACTGCAGTCGGCGCTCGGCGTCAATTCGACGACCGCCTCGCCGGCGACACCGGTCGGGGCGCAACAAGCTGCGCCGCCACAGGCCGCCGCGAGCCTTGCGCCGTCCTTGTCGCCCAACCTCGATGTGCCGGAAATCCTGCTGCCGCAGGCGCGATTGCTTGCAGCCGAAAATCACGCGCTGCCGGTCCATGCCGCCCGAAGCCCGCTGGCCGCCCCGCCTGATGCCGGCGCTACGCTGAAGCTGCTGCAGGAAGCGCTGCAGGAACTCGGCGTTCCAATCAGGAGTGCCACAGCCACGCCGAAAGACGTTCGGGGCGGCGACGTCACCTTCCATACCAACACGCCGCCGCCTCCGCCCATCCTGGGCGGACTGCCGGCCGCACAGCCGATCGCCTCTCCCACCATCGCGCCGCAGGCGCCGCTCGAGGTGATCGCGCATCATCTGCTCGATGATACCGATGCCGCTATCGCGCGACAGACGCTGCTGCAGGTCGCCTCCTTGCCTGATCGCATCGATGCGGGGCCAAAAGCCGACATCACGGCGCCACGCTGGAATTTCGAAATTCCCTTCGTGACGCCGCAGGGCACCGCGATGGCGCAGTTCGAGATTTCCCGCGATGGCGGCAGCGAGGCCGTCGAGGCGGTCAAGCGGGTGTGGCGTGCGCGATTTTCCCTCGATGTCGAGCCGGCCGGTCCGGTTCACGCGCTGATATCGCTGACCGGCGACAAGACTTCAGTGCGGATCTGGGCGGAGCGGCCCGCAACCGCAGAGCAACTGCGCGCCGGGACATCGCAATTGAGCGAGGCGCTCAGCCGGGCCGAATTGCAGTCCGGCGATATCGTGATCCGCGACGGCGCGCCGCCGCAGGCCGCGCCCGCCGCCCGTGCCGGTCATTTTCTGGATCGCGCGCTATGAGCGTCGAGACCAGGAGCAAGCTTGCAGTCGCGCTGCACTATGACAAGACCGGCGCGCCGCGGGTCGTGGCGAAGGGCAAGGGCGTCATCGGTGCGAAGATCATCGAGCTGGCCCGGGAACACGATATCCCGATCGAAGAGAACGAGGTGCTGGCGGGCGCTCTGTCCCATGTCGAGATCGGCGACGAGATTCCGCCGGAGCTCTACAAGGCAGTTGCCGAAGTGCTGATCTTCGTGCTGCGGCTGTCGGGGCGAATACGGTGACTGCGTTTTTTTCGCGCGAGCGGATGTCGGCTTGCGCCGGGAACACAGGGCAACTAAAGGCCCGCCTGTCATAGTTTTTCCACGATGCCATCCGCATCGTCGGCATTCCTCAACCAGCTCGGATATCCTCGTGATCAATCGTCGTCATGCGCTCGGCCTCCTTGCCGCGACCACTGTTTTGCCCGCGCGCACCCTTGCCAATGTCTCCTACCAGCGCAGCGAGTTTCGCGACGATCTTTCCAAGCGGTTTTTCGATCTCGGCACGACCGGCACCTTTGTTGGCTACAAGGTAGACGACTACCTCATCATCGCCAGCGACAAGGTGCGCTCGGGCGAGGGCAGGCTACCGGCCTCGACCTTCAAGATTCCAAACTCGGTCATCGCGCTCGAGACTGGCGTTGTCGAGGACCCCGACAAGGACGTCTTCAAGTGGGATGGCGTGACGCGCAGCATCGAGCCCTGGAATAAGGATCATACGCTGCGTTCGGCGATCGCGGCTTCCGTGGTGCCGGTGTATCAGGAGGTCGCGCGCCGCATCGGGCAGGAGCGCATGCAGAAATATGTCGACCTGTTCGACTATGGCAACCGCGACATCGGCGGCGGCATCGACCAGTTCTGGCTGACCGGCAATCTGCGCATCGACCCGGTGCAGCAGATCGATTTCGTCGACCGGCTGCGGCGCGGCGTGCTGCCGGTCTCCAAGCGCAGCCAGGAATTGACGCGCGATATCCTCCCCGTGACGAAGGTCGGCGACGCCACCATCCGCGCCAAGAGCGGCCTGCTGGGCGCGGAAGCGGGCAAGCCATCCTTGGGCTGGATGGTCGGCTGGGCCGAGAAGGGCAGCCAGCAGACGGTGTTCGCCATGAACATGGACTGCAAGGAGCAAAGCCACATCGCCGCGCGCATGACGGTCGTGCAGCAATGCCTTGCCGATATCGTCGCGATTTAACCCGCAGCTAACGCCGGTTCAGCGCCAGCGAGACCGCCGTGACGTTGGTGCCCTGCGGCTGGATCGACACTGTCTGCTTGCCGCCACGGGTCGTCAGCGACAGATGGGCCGAAAAGTTGTCGCCTCGTGCGGCAGCCTCGACACGATCGCCGGCGGCGCGCCCGGTAAGCGTCCCGGAAGCGTTGCGGCTCGCTTCGCTCCATGAGCCCGAAATCGCGCCGCCACGGTATTCGACTTCGCTTGCGAGATCGAAATTGTAACTCTGGCTCGCGCACCTCAGGTTGAGTTGAAGCTGATCGCCGCTTCCTAGGACATCGTACGACGCGCGGCAGCGCAATTGCTCGCTTTGCCCGTCACTGGTGCTGAGCACGCCGCCGCCCGACCACGTACCCGCCATGGCGGCGAAGGGCGAGGCGGGTGCGGCCAGCGCACTGCCGGTCAGGCATAACGATGTGGCCACTAACGCCGTTCGCGCAAAATTGTATCCAGACATCTTGATGGCCTCCTTCGGTTTGGCAATCAACGCCCCCAAAGGGTTCACGGTTCCTCCACCGGCACAGCGTGCGGCGAGGTTCCGTGCCCGAGATTGCAGCGATGCCTCTCCGATATCCGGACAATGCATTGGCGGCCGCGCCCGATCGACTGGTGCGCGGGAGCAAGTTGTACTAGCGTGCCATGGCTACCAGGGGGATCGTGCATGCCGCATCGTCGCTCGGTGCTGTTAGGAGGCTTGGCGTTTTCGCTTTGGCCGGATTGGGGTTGGGCCCAGATGACACCGGGGCAGGATGTTGCCGCCATCCTCAAGGAGAGGGTGGATGTCGGGCGTGAGACGATGGGCCTCGTTGCCGCTTTCCTCGACGGGGACCGGCACAGCATCACGGCGTATGGTCAATCCGGCTCCCCCGACAATCGGCCGCTCGATGGCGACACGGTGTTCGAGATCGGCTCGATCACCAAGGTGTTCACGGCGCTGGTGTTTGCCGACATGGTGGTGCGCGGCGAGCTCTCACCTGATGACCCTGCGGCGAAATATCTGCCTGCCAGCGTCAGGATGCCCGATTTCGAGGGGGCGCCGATCACACTGATGGACCTTGCGACCTATACGTCGGGCCTGCCGCGGATGCCGTCGAATTTCGCGCCGAAGGATTGGAGCAATCCCTATATCGACTACACCTTCGAGCGGCTCTACGACTTTCTCTCGAACCACAAGCTCGCACACAAGCCCGGCAGCCACTACGAATACGCCAATCTCGGTTTCGGCCTGCTGGGCCACATCCTCGAACGGCGCGCCGGCAAGAGCTACGAGGAGTTGGTGATCTCGCGGATTTGCGCGCCGCTCGGCATGGAAGATACGCGCATCACGCTGTCGAGCTCGATGCAGCAACGGCTGGCGCGTGGCCACAGCGCCGCGCTGACACCCGTCGCGAACTGGGATTTTTCAGTGCTCGCCGGTGCCGGCGCGTTCCGTTCGACGGCGAACGATCTGATGAAGTTCGTGCGGATGTGCATGAATCCCGATGGGCCGGTTGCCGCTGCGCTGAAGATGACGCTTTCCAAGCGTAGGCCAATGATGGAGGAGAGTGACGTGGCGCTGGGTTGGTTCGTTTCGTCGCGCTTCGACGATGAATTGATTTTGAAGAGTGGCGGCACCGGCGGCTATGCAGCCTTCTTCGGTTATTCGACCAAGACCCGGCGCAACTGCATCGTGCTCTCCAATGCGGCTGATTATAACCCGAATATCGCGCTCGGCACGCATCTCATCAATACAGCATATCCGCTTGCAAAAATTCGCCGTGAGGTGCCGGTCGATCCGGCCGTGCTTGCAACCTATGCCGGACGTTACGAGGTGTCACCGAACTTCATCCTGACGGTGCGTGCGGAAGGCGCGCGGCTGTTCGTGCAGGCGACGGCGCAGCCCGAGTTCGAGGTTTACGCCGAGAGCGAGACGGAATTTTTCTATCGCGTGGTCGATGCCCAGATCGCCTTCGCGCGGCCCGAAGGCGGCGCGGCGCCGTCGTTGACACTGCATCAGAACGGCAAGGACCTGCCGGGCAGGCGGCTGCCTTAGCGTGATCCAAATGCAGTCAATGTCAGTTCGGAGACTTCCCGATCCGCCCCAGATGGCTGAAGCTAAAACCGGTAGTGTATTTCAGCCCGTAGCCGAGCGCGCGGTCGAAGCCGATATGGGCCAGCCAGATCATGGCAATCGAGAGCGTGAGCGGTGCGGCGGTGGCAAATCCGGTGGTCATGATCGCCATCGGCGCGAGGTAGCTGTGCGCGGCGTTGTAGATGAAGGCCCCGGTTCGCGGTCCTCCCAGATAGGCGGCAAAGCTGAGGTCCGGCACGAAGAACAGCAGGGCGTAAACCCACCACGATCCGTCCCAGATATAGTAAAGCAGCGTCATACCGATAAAAAGCGCTAATCCCTCCAGCCGCAGCACCGTTCGCACACCCCCTGTAACGGCGCCCGAGGTGTCGGCGCTTGCGGTATCGGTCATTCCGGTCCCCATAGTCAGGATGCGCATATAGGGGGCGTGGGCCGGCGGTACCAGAGGCCGGGGTGTTTCCGCTTCCGAAAAGGCCGTGCTAGAAGGCCTTCAAATCGTTACTCAAAAGGCGGGCGGAAGCAGCATGAAGGATATCCTGGACACCCTCGAAGAACGGCGCGCCGGCGCCAAGCTCGGCGGCGGCGAAAAGCGCATCGAGGCGCAGCACGCTCGCGGAAAATTGACCGCGCGGGAGCGCATCGAGCTTCTGCTCGACAAGGGCTCGTTCGAGGAATTCGACATGTTCGTCGAGCACCGCTCCACCGAATTCGGCATGGAGAAGACGAAAGTGCCGGGCGACGGCGTGGTCACCGGCTGGGGCACCGTCAACGGCCGCAAGACCTTTGTGTTCGCCAAGGATTTTACCGTGTTCGGCGGCTCGCTGTCCGAGACCCACGCGCTGAAGATCACCAAGCTCCAGGACATGGCGATGAAGGCGAGGGCGCCGATCATCGGCCTCTATGACGCCGGCGGCGCGCGCATCCAGGAAGGCGTGGCGGCACTCGCAGGCTATTCCTATGTGTTCCGCCGCAACGTCATTGCCTCGGGCGTGATCCCGCAGATCTCCGTGATCATGGGCCCCTGCGCCGGCGGCGACGTCTATTCGCCGGCGATGACCGACTTCATCTTCATGGTGAAGAACACCAGCTATATGTTCGTCACCGGCCCTGACGTGGTGAAGACCGTCACCAACGAGGTGGTGACGGCGGAAGAACTCGGCGGCGCCTCGGTGCACGCGACGCGCTCCTCGATCGCCGACGGCGCGTTCGAGAACGACGTCGAGACGCTGTTGCAGATGCGCCGGCTGATCGATTTCCTGCCGTCCAACAACACCGACGGCGTGCCGGAGTGGCCGAGCTTTGACGACATCGGCCGCGTGGACATGTCGCTGGATACGCTGATCCCCGACAATCCGAACAAGCCCTACGACATGAAGGAGTTGATCCTCAAGGTCGTGGACGAGGGCGATTTTTTCGAAATCTCGGAAGCGTTCGCTAAAAACATCGTCACCGGCTTCGGCCGCATCGCCGGCCGCACGGTCGGCTTCGTCGCCAACCAGCCGATGGTGCTGGCCGGCGTGCTCGACAGCGACGCCTCGCGCAAAGCCGCGCGCTTCGTCCGCTTCTGCGATGCCTTCAACATCCCGATCGTGACGTTTGTCGACGTACCCGGCTTCCTGCCGGGCACCGCGCAGGAATATGGCGGGCTGATCAAGCACGGCGCGAAACTGCTGTTTGCGTACTCGCAATGCACGGTGCCGCTCGTCACCGTCATCACCCGCAAAGCCTATGGCGGCGCGTTCGACGTGATGGCGTCCAAGGAAATCGGCGCCGACATGAACTACGCCTGGCCGACCGCGCAGATCGCCGTGATGGGCGCCAAGGGCGCCGTCGAAATCATCTTCCGCGCCGACATGAACGATCCCGAGGCGATCGCCAAGCGCACCAAGGAATACGAGGACCGCTTCCTGTCCCCCTTCATCGCCGCCGAACGCGGCTACATCGACGACGTCATCATGCCGCATTCGACCAGGAAGCGGATCGCAAGGGCGTTGGCGATGCTGAAGGACAAGAAGGTCGAGATGCCGGCAAAGAAGCACGACAATTTGCCGTTGTGAGAGGTCAGCGGTCACGAGAAGTCCAGCACCGCCAGCGCGTCCCATCGTGATTGATTGTTGTTGGCCTGGCATCCGGGCTGATTGAATCAGTTCGACAACTCAGGACAGCGCCCCGTTGTCGAGAAATGGCTTCCAGGAGAGCGCTTCCCTTCTGGCTTCGCTAAAATCGCCATCCTCCAAAAGCCTGCCGACGCATCTGAGGTATTCGCAAAGGAATGACGCATCCGGCAACTGGTACACGTGCTCGTTCGGGACCCACAGCTCGAATTTCCTGGCTGAGCTTAGTACAGACTGCAGTGCAGGCTTGAGATCGGGCACACTGTCCGGCCATCTCGAGGACGCGGTCCGAGTCTTGATACTCTCTGAAAGACTGCGAAACTTCCAGCCGAGGCTTCGCAGCTCGGAGGCTTTCTTCCCGTCCGACCTCCGGTTCAGCCATTCGAGTGAGACGCCAACGATAATCCCGGTCAGGAAGACCAGCGCAAGTTTGAACCAAGGCTGTTGGCCCAGTGCCAGGAAGTTACTGAAAACGGGCGTGGCCGTCGCGTCACGAAAGGCCGCCGTGGCCATACCCTCAGGGTCGGAGAAGATGTTTTCCTCCAACCATTTTTTGAGGGCAGGCGCGATCAGCGGGACGAGCAGAAGACCCCAAATCCCGAACAGAAGGTTTTTGAGCCACCTGGACATAGGGCTCTATTGTCTAGCATGCCGGCGCAGCGATCCAGCCGAATTAGAGGCGCTGCCGCCTGCCGCAGTGCTTCTTGCCTCTCCTCCCAGACTCAACTGCCCGGCCAATAGTGCTGCCCGCGGGGCCGGAGCCGCTTTCGCCTAACGCGCCGCGACTGCGGGCCAGCACATTCGCGAGTTACGCGAGCGCTAATCCGCTAACGAAGCTCACGAGCTTCGCCTAAGCCGCCTTGTGCTGCTGCTTCATGAACTCCGTCGCGCGCTTCTTGAGTTCAGTCGGCGATACGTCCTCGATGTGGGTGCCGATGTGCCAGCTATTGCCGGCCGCGTCCTTCACGCTGCCGCTGCGGTCGCCATAAAATTGATCCGCCGGCTCCATCAACGATGTCGCGCCGGCCTTAAGCGCCTTCTGATAAACTGCATCGACGTTGGGTACGTACAGATACAGCATGGTGGATGTTGCTTGTGCACGCTCCGAGGAGTCGGAAATCATCACGATGGAATCTCCGATCTTGAACTCCGCATGCATGATCTTGCCGTCGGGCCGCATCATCGGCTCGAATACCGGTTCGGCTCCGAAGGCATCTTTCATGAAGCGAATGACCTTCTCCGCCCCATCGACGACGAGATAAGGCGTGACGGTGTGAAATCCCTTGGGAACCGGCTTCACCTGTGTTGCCATGGCTGTCTCCTCTGGTTTGATGGATTTGATCCATACAGAACGGCCCAGCCCGCTTATTGTTTTACCCGGGATGTTCGATCCGGTCTTTGAGCAAAGTGTGGCGGCTGCGGTCCGCGCACTGGTGGTCGCGTCAATGTGTATCCGCTGCCAAGTTCCGCTACGAACCTAACCCGGCAGGCGCGGAACAAAATCGTATTCGCCGACTCCCTGCAGAACCAGGAAGGTGAGCGACTTCGTACTCCCGTTGGTCACCAGATGCGGTCGCGTGGGCCTGACGACATAGACTTCGCCGGGGCTCAAGTTCACTTCCTCTTTCGGATCCTGCAGGAACAGCCTCATCTGGCCTTCCAGAACGTAAAAAGTATCGGAGACATTGGTGTGGGTGTGCCACGGCACTTTCTGGGTTGCAGAGAGCTGCAACTCCATGATGCGGAAGCCGGGGCGCGCGGCGTGCTCGGCGCGACGCTCGACTTCGTAAAGGTGACTGGCGTCCTTGATGGGCTGCGGCTGGTTCATGACGGCCTCCTTCGGATCATCCGCCCCCATCGCATGGTGATGCCGCGCAAATGATAGCCTTGCTCTGCCGTTCGCGAAACCGTCAGGGGAGGTCCTACGGAACTGCCGTTGTTCACTCCTTGTCGTCCCTTATGCGCTGCTCACCCTCACGCAGCCGTTGCGCGATCGCCGTTCGTCTTGGGATCAGCGAGGCCTCGTCGGCGAGCCGTTGCGCAAGGTCGGAGTGATATTGTTGCACGACGTCGAGGACCGCCTCCTTGGCGAGTCTTCGGTGGTAGTCGGCCAGGAATCGGTGCAGGTCAGCAAGCTGTTCGTCATCCATCGCTATCGCGCCTCAGCCGCGATGGCCGGAATATACCGCAACCCGTTGATCTCGCACAGCTTGCATCACCCCAATCCCGGTGGGATTCACCACCCGGCCGAGCAAGGTGGCGGCCGCGGCACGCTCAAGTCGGCACCTGGCCGTCCTTTAACCGTTTGTTAACCATAAGGCCTCTAACTTAGGGGGACTATCCGGTCATCATCAGACGATTCCAGTGCGGTTCGTTCGAGGAGAACAGCCGATGTCCGTTGAGATTCTGACCTATGCAGCCCTGGGCGCGCGCCTGAACATCTCGGCAGCGGCCGCCCGTTCGCTTGCCAGGCGGCTCCGATTGCCGCGCTCGCTTTCCGAGGATGGGAAGGCCCTGGTGAGCGTTGATCTCGCTGAAATCAGGCATACGCCACATCCACCGGGTGGTCACCGGGCGGGCGAGGCCGCTCAGTTGAGGGCACTCGTTGCAACGCTGCAGGCCGAGGTCGCGCAGTTGGAGGCCAGGGCAGCCTATCATCGCGCAGATTTCGAGTACGAACGCCAGCGCGCCGATCACCTGATCGCTGAGCTGTTGCAGGCGACTGCCGAGACCAAAGCCGCCAGGGAGGCGACGGCGCGGCTTGAGGGGGAGGTGGCAGCGCTTCGGACCGCTCTCCGAACTAGCAGTCCGAACGAGAATCACGGACATTCTGCGCGCCGGCTGGGGCATCTGGCTGCGAGCTTGGTGGAAGCAGACCGCAAGGCTGGTCGTGGGTAACAAATCTCTTCCTATTCCGCGGTTTGGCGGAGCAACCGTGGGGCAAAAATGGGTGGCACCGATATTCGCGAGCTGAGGGCGCGCATTATCGTGTTCGGGGTGGGCGGTGCCGGCGGCAATGCCGTCAACAACATGATCGACGCCGGGCTTGAAGGCGTCGAATTCATCGTCGCCAATACCGACGCCCAGGCGCTTACCAGTTCGAAGGCCAGGCGCGTCATCCAGATGGGTACGCAGGTAACCGGAGGCCTTGGCGCCGGTGCCCAGCCCGATATCGGACGCGCGGCGGCGGAAGAGGCCATCGACGAGATCCGCGATCATCTGACCGGCGCGCACATGGTGTTCATCACCGCCGGCATGGGCGGCGGTACCGGCACCGGAGCCGCGCCGGTCATCGCCAGGACCGCGCGTGAGCTCGGCATTCTCACCATCGGCGTCGTCACCAAGCCGTTCCAGTTCGAGGGCCAGCGCCGCATGCGCTATGCCGAAGCTGGCATCGCGGAACTCTTGAAGGCGGTGGATACCCTTCTGATCATCCCGAATCAGAACCTGTTCCGGGTGGCCAACGAGAAGACCTCCTTTGCCGATGCCTTCGCGATGGCCGACCAGGTGCTTTATTCGGGCGTGGCCTGCATCAGCGACCTCATCGTCAAGGAAGGCCTGATCAATCTCGATTTCGCCGACGTCCTCTCGGTCATGCGCGAGAAGGGCAAGGCGATGATGGGCAGGGGCGAGGCTTCCGGTGACAAGCGCGTGCTCAACGCTGCGGTAGCCGCGATTTCCAACCCGTTGATCGAGAATCCCTCGATCAAGCGCGCCAGCGGCCTGATCGTTTCCATCACCGGCGGCAGGGATCTGACGCTGTTCGAGGTGGACGAAGCCGCCACGCGCATTCGCGACGAGGCCGATCCGGACGCCAACATCATCGTCGGCGCGACCTTCGATGCCACCCTGGAAGGCATCGTCCGCGTTTCGGTCGTGGCCACCGGCATCGACAATCTCGACGCGACCGGCCAGACGAAAGCCGCGGAAGGCCTGCTCACGGACCTCGCTGGCAGGCTGAGCAACGACCGGCGTCGCATCGCCGAGCGTGGCGTATCGTCGCCGCAATTCGCCAGCCCGCCGTCGCTGATCCCGCCGCCGCGCCACCTCGAAGCACGGCCGCCGATCGCCGAACAGGCGCGGCATGCGGCATCGCAGCGCCTCGATCCCTACGGTCGCGCCTCTCCCGCACGCACTCCGATCGAGGAAAAGGTTCTGGATATCCCGGCTTTCCTGGGCAGCAAGGCCAACTGAGCCGTCATAAGAGAGCCATATCGCCTCAAGGTGGTAGACCGCCGCGATGCGACTTCAACAGGTCCATCGTCCAAGCACCCGGGCGGTGCCTGAAGGTCTAATGCCCAAAATCGGTCCTATACTTTCCATCCTCCAGCCTTGCTTTGGTCAAAACGGCGGTGGGAAGTGTCTAAAATCCGACTACCGTCCATTCAGGTGATCGCAAACCGGGCAGGAGGCGCTCATGGATACCGCGGTAAATACCAGGCAAACCGATCCACGCGACGTTAATCCGGGACTGTCCACGCAAGACATCGAACTGGTGGCGCGCGCCGATGAACGGCTCGCGCATGCTTATGAAAAGATTGCGCGCGCGGATGAACAGCTCGCGCTTGTCAATGAACAGATTGCCAGGCTGGAGAAAAAGCCCGTTAACAGGCTTCCTCAGTCGTCGCGGGGCAGGCCGGCGCTGCGCGGCTTGGTCGGCCTGCTGTTGACCGCGGGCATCTGTATCGCTGCTTTCGCTTCGCAATCTTATGGCGAGGCGGCGAGGCTGATGATCGCCCCGTGGGTACCGCAACTGGCTCCGGCTTCGTCGTTGCCATCGGAAACACCGAGGCTCGCCGCCCAGCAGAGCGAGCCTATGGTTCAGGTAGCTGCGGCGGATGCTTCAGTTTCGCAATTGCCACCTCCGGCTCAGACCGCACCGCAAGACGCAGCGGCCGCCCCGGTCTCTCCCGAGGTGACACAGTTGCTTCAAACGATGGCGCGTGATCTCGCCAACGTGCAGCAGGAGATCGAGCAGCTCAAGGCTGGCCAGGAAGAATTGGTCCGCGAAAATGCCAACACCGCCCAGCAGCTCAAGGCAAACCAGGATCAAATGGCGCAGGTGATCGCGAACGCCTCCGCGCAACAGCCGCGGCCCAAAGCACCAGCGACGACATCAGCCAATCCGCCACCGCCAATTGCCGGCTCTTCGCGTAAGCCCGTGTCGACGCCTCCGCCGACGCAAACCAGAGTGCAAGCGCGAGCGCCGGTGCAGTTGCAGTCCGGACAACAGTAGTTTTCGCCGCGCTGGCCGAAGGCTTGTCCTCCCGCCGCCAGATGGGGACAAACGACAGTTGGAACTCGGGCAGAGTAAGTTCACTCTGCCCAGGGACAAGACAACTTGTTCCACGGGGCTTCGATCCTAGATAGCGGACGGAGCCTTCGATTTTGGATGGCCGCATGATCATGAAGATCTTGCTGCTGCTCGTTCTGTCCATGGTTGTCGTCGCACAGGAGGCGGCGGCACAGGAAGTGCAATGCGACCGCGAACGCGCGGCCATGGTTGAATCTATCAGAGCCTACGCTCGTCGTTCCCACGCCAGTGTTTTGGGACAACAGGGCCTCTCCGAGAGAGTTCTCGAGGCCATGGGGCGAACGAAACGCCATCTGTTCATCCCTGAGCGGTCCTGCGCCATCGCATACGCGGACAGGCCGGCTTCGATCGGCCACGGCCAGACCATATCGCAGCCGTTCATCGTGGCCTTGATGACAGAGTTGGCCGGGGTCACGCCGGATCATGTCGTGCTCGAGGTCGGTACGGGGTCGGGCTATCAGGCCGCCGTCCTTGCGCATCTGGCGCGCAAGGTCTGCACCATCGAGATCGTCCCGTCATTGGCCGAGGCCGCCGCGAGAACACTCAAAGAGCTCGCATATGACAATGTGGGCGTCAGGCATGGCGATGGCTATGCTGGCTGGCCCGAATGCGGTCCATTTGATGGCATCGTCGTCACCGCGGCACTTGGCGAAGTGCCGCCGCCGCTGATCGAGCAGCTTAAAGTGGGTGGCCGGCTCGTGATGCCGGTGGGATCCGCCTATGCCAGTCAGCAACTTACGGTCGTCGAGAAAGTGGCTCCCGACAAGACGACGACGCGGGCCGTTGCCCCGGTGCGCTTTGTGCCCTTTACGCGTTCAAAAGATTAAGAGCCGGTGCGGCGGCTCAGATGGAAAAAGCAGGGAGGCGGTCGTGAGCGGTGCAAGGCTAAAACATTACGGTTGGGGCCGCGAAGACGAAGGCATGACTGCTGAGGAGCAGGCCTTTGTGCTCGGCCGTTACCGCGAAAAATTTGCACGCGATGCGTTTGAGACAAAAGTTGTCCCGCGCCTCGAGGACCTGGCATTGCGCGCGCCGCGCGTGGTGCCACCGGCCTCACTTGCCGCTTTTTGCACGAGCGACCGATACGACCGCGTCGCGCACGCCTACGGCAAATCCTATCCAGACTACGTGCGAGCCATGCTCGGCGATTACGATTGCGCGCCCGACGTGGTCGCCTATCCAAGAAACGAAGCAGAGATTGCCGCTGTCATGGACTGGGCCGGTGGTGTCAGTGCCTCGCTTACGCCGTTCGGAGGCGGGTCGAGCGTCTGCGGCGGTGTCGAACCGCGCGTTGACGGTATCAGCTACAAGGCGGCCGTCACGCTGGACTTACGCAATCTCGGCAAGGTGGTCGAGGTGGATCAGATATCGCGCGCCGCACTGATCGAGGGTGGTGCCTTTGGTCCATCTCTGGAGAACCAGCTTAAGCCATATGGCGTCACGTTGCGTCATTTTCCGCAGAGTTTCGAGTATTCAACCCTTGGCGGCTGGATCGCGACGCGGTCGGGCGGTCATTTCGCCAGTCTCTACACGCATATCGACGACTTTGTCGAAAGCCTGCGCGTCGTGACGCCGCGCGGCATAATGGAAACACGTCGCTTGCCGGGATCGGGTGCTGGGCCGAGCCCCGACCGCATGTTCATAGGCTCCGAAGGAACGCTCGGGGTGATTTCGCGCGCCTGGATGCGATTGCAGCCACGCCCGAAATTCCGTTCTGGCGCATCGGTTCGTTTCGACTCGTTCTTCGGTGCGGCGCGCGCGCTGCGCGCGATCGCACAGGCCGGTCTCTATCCGTCGAACTGCCGCATCCTTGACGCGCAAGAGGCATTCAACACCGGGGCTGCCGACGGCAGCGTCGCGATTATGGTGCTCGGTTTTGAATCGGGCGACCATTCGCCGGATGCCTGGATGGCACGCGCGCTCGAATGCTGCGCCGACCACGGCGGGATACCGGAGGCGGCAAAGGCCGGCGATGCACATCTCGAAGGCGCGGCAGGAATCTGGCGCAACGCATTCATTCGTATGCCCTATGCGCGCGAGTTTCTGACCCCGGCCGGCATCATCAACGACACCTTCGAGACCGCTATCACCTGGGATCGGTTCGACAGCTTCCACGACAAAGTGAAGGCGGCAACGGAGCGTGCGATTCTCGCGACGACTGGCGTAAAAGGCGAGGTCACATGCCGCTTCACCCATGTCTATCCTGACGGGCCCGCGCCATATTTTTCTTTCCATGCACTCGGCCGCCATGGTGCGCTTCTGGAACAGTGGCAGGCGATCAAGAATGCGGCCAGCGATGCGCTGATCGAGGCGGGCGGGACGATCACGCATCATCACGCCGTTGGCCGTGATCATCGTCCCTGGTACGATCGTCAGCGCCCGGAGCTTTTCGCGGCCGCGCTTCGGGCCGCAAAAAGAGAGCTCGATCCGCAAGGCATGCTCAACCCTGGAGTGCTCATCGATCCGTAAGGCTGATCGACGCGCCAACGGGAGTTGGTGGCAAGGCTGTGTCGAACAATTGCCATTTGCTGCGGTGCGCGAGTCCATTGTTGGCACTGATCGCACCTCGTGTTTTCGGCGAACGTCCGCTTTGCGCCAATAGCGCCGATTTGGTGAGGTCGCGTTATGACCCCTTGCGGACATCCGGCGTCTAATGTGGGCATCGGTAGAGACGGGCGCGCGCGGCTACTTTGAAAGATCGATTGTCGCGCTTAAGCCCGTGCGATTGCGATCAATCCAACGGCAGACACTGTTTAGCGGAACCATGAAGCTTCTGCCCAACTTGGTCAGCGAGTACTTGACTCTTGGGGATCTTGATCGCGTGACCTCTCTGGAGATAAGCCCGGTCGTTTCAAGGTTGCGAAGCGTATGGGTCAGCATCCGCTGTGAGATGGCTCCCAAGCGGCGCCGCAGCTCCCCATGGTGGTAGGGCCGCCCCTCCAACAAGAAAAGGATCCTGACTGTCCATTTGCCGATGAAAAGCGTAGGGGTGACACGCAGATGCACGTCAAATCTGTCTTTCATTTTGCCTCAGCTCCCCGGCTATCCTTTTTTGAATGCCCTCGCGTCGTGATCCGGAAGACGGCAACGTCAGCCGGCCCAGCCCGGTGTGTGAGACCGGCGCAACCACTGAAATTCATCGGTGCTTGGCGGATTTCTTAATCCATTCGATTGCCGACGCAATTCAATCAGCAAGCGCCCCGGTCATTTTCAACGGCGGTCGGCAAAAGCACAATGAGGAACACCGGTGTACCTCATTGACAAAAGTCGCAGAGCAAAAAGAATAAATCGATGCTCAGTTTTGGCCCTCTCGAAGTTCTCACAAGGAAGCCTTACAGCAGGAGAAGCAAGATGACTGGAAATACTGCGATGAGGGGCGAGAAGATTTACGACATGGAACTCGATCTCACGGGAGTCACCGACTACGGCGTGAGCTTGAACGCCATCCTTTCCGGTCAGGAAGCGATTCCGCTACACGGAGCCCAATTCGACCTTGCGGTCGCTGGGCGGTACGAGGGACGCCTCGCGGGCCGTGCGCACGGCGTCGACTATGTGCGGGTCCGCGCTGATGGTCGCATGGAGCTCGACCTGCACTTGATCATCGAGACCGAGGACGGCCACCGGATCGCGTTGTCTGGCGACGGCCAAGCGGCGCCGCGACCCGGCGAGCCGGTGCTCGACATCTTCGCAAACGTCCGCCTCTCCACCGCGTCCAAAGAATATGGCTGGGTCAATGAGCGGCAGATCTGGGGTGTGGGGACCGCGAGCCTGGCGACCGGGAAGGTCCTCGCCGAAGGCTTCATGCAGTGAAAGCGACATCGCGCAGGAGGTGACTCCGATGAAAACACCGCCGATCGTTTCGCCCGAGGCCTGCAAAACCGCGCGCCTCGAGATGCTGGTGAAAGAGGAGGCCGTATCGGGTGATCGCCCAAGAAATGCTGCGAAGTTCTTGACCCTTTGCACGTAGTCATATTGGGTCTTCGGCGCGAACTTGCGGATCGTCATGTCTTCGATCATGCGCCGGCGCAACGGGCTCATTGCCTCGTCGGTCATGGGAATGCTCCTGTCTTGGGTGAAGGTTGCGAACCCCTCATCTCAAGACAGGACGCCCTGTTGCGCTATCCTGTTGGCTGCCCTGCCTGCTGCAGCGCCCTACCGCGCGAGCGGTTTAGTCCTCTGGCCTTTCTCCGACACCCGATACACGCCGAAGGTCCGCTTTGCGCTGATTGTGTTGAAGAAGTCCGCGAACCCGGCAATTTGGGATCGGACAATGCGACCGGCGCACGGTGCTTGATTGCGTCTAAGCGGGCTGGAGCGCAGGGATCGGGATCAGCTTTGCGAGCTTCCGGAGGTTCTGGGCCGTTGCGTCTGCCCAGCAGCGGCGCCGTATCGGCGAAGCGACGATGCGGCGCATCGCGACTTCAAACCGGCTCGGGCAAGACGTTATCTTGTTTGCATGCGACGGCAGTCAGGCCGATCGGACCAGAGGATGAGCTTTCGTGACTGATACGGAGACGTGGCCCGTAAGAAGTAGAGTCGGGCACTCTGCACACGAACTTAGGATTCTGCTCGGACGTCAAACAGTCGTCCTCCGTCACGAGGCGCGAAACAGCCATACGATCTCCGCAGTACATCAAATCAGGTGGGGTGGTGGAGGCCGAGGTATTCCGCAACACGAAAACGAGCAGCCAACCTATCCGCACTGCGGCTCTACGAAGAAGCAGTCCCTTCGGTGTAGTGTGGTCTTCATCGCTCTCCGCCGATGAGCCTTTCGAGATTTCCGGTACGGCCCCTCGGAAAACGGCGTGCATCGCATCGTACATGTAACGCTCCTGCTTGGTTGAGCGTGCGCACGATGGGGTCCGGATGTCGCAGAACTTTGCCGACGACCGCCGGAAATTGTCGCGATCTGTCTCAGGAATGCTGCATTGGATAGTTCGCGACAGTTGCGGCCATCGGTGATGGCCGCTCCTGTCATCCGCTCTTGAATGACCTTGCTCTCAATGCGGTTTCTTAAGTTGTATCAAGTCTGAACAGGCATACGGGTTTGCGACAAATTGCGACAAAGATGGCTCACCAGGACAACGTTCTGCGACAGCTTGTGCCTAGATTGCTTCAGCCAGATCGGGGAATCATGCACCTGAGGCCGGTTCCCGCTCGGATCGGCCGGCATCGGGATCCTGCGATCCCGATGCCGCGGCGCTGTCAGTGAAGCCAGCCACAAGCATTTGATTTCGATCGATCATACGCGGCCGATACATTCTGTTACAGTTTTTCGATGGGGTGGGTGCAGGACTTCAGTATGATCCGGGACGGAGCAAACTAGATGGACTCGGCACCTCACATCGCCGTCGTGGATGATCATCGCGATATTCGCGATCTGGTCGGCAAATACTTGATGCAGCATGGCTACCGCATCAGTCTTGCGGAGAACGCCGTTGCATTCCGCCGTTTGCTCGAACGAAATGCTCCGGACCTGGTGGTTCTTGACATCATGATGCCAGGCGAGGACGGATTGTCTCTCTGCCGCCATCTGCGCAGCACCACGGACCTTCCCGTTATCCTGTTGACTGCGATGGCTGAGGAGACCGATCGAATCGTCGGCCTGGAAGTAGGTGCCGATGACTATGTGAGCAAGCCATTCAATCCCCGCGAACTTCTCGCCCGCATCAAAGCAGTGCTTCGGCGAGTCCAAAGCCTGCCGCCGCAGAAGGGCCGGCTTGCGACCAAGGTTGTACGTTTTGATCGATGGACCTTTGACGTCAACCGGCGCGAGTTGACGGGAGACGACGGCGTTGCTGTGCCGCTCAGCACGGCGGAGTTCCGCCTGTTGTGTGCATTTCTCGACCATCCCGGCCTGGTACTCAGCCGCAATCAGCTCCTCGACCTGACGGTCGGCCGAGATGCCGATCCGTTCGACCGGAGCATCGACAATCAGGTCAGTCGCTTGCGGAAGAAAATCGAGGCCGACCCGAAAGTACCAGCCTTGATCAAGACTCACTGGGGCGGTGGATACAGCCTCGTCGCAGAGGTCGAGCAACCATGATGAGCTTGTGGACGCGCAGCCTTGCGGCCCGCTTCATCTGTTTCACGCTGCTGTCGCTCATGCTGTCGCAAGCCATCGTGTTCTTCATTTCCTGGGATGAGCACGGGCAGGCGATTCGGAAGGCCGCCAAGGGCGAGATATTC
The DNA here is from genome assembly GCF_036924675.1 of Bradyrhizobium sp. AZCC 1578. Lineage (NCBI taxonomy): Bacteria > Pseudomonadati > Pseudomonadota > Alphaproteobacteria > Hyphomicrobiales > Nitrobacteraceae > Bradyrhizobium > Bradyrhizobium sp. AZCC 1578. The sequence goes on along the minus strand of NZ_JAZHRZ010000001.1, from coordinate 950,099 downwards.
AGCCGGAGCGCCTCGCTCGCCCGGGTTTTGGAGGCGACGCCTCCGTCGCTGCAGACCGATATCCTTAATGCCAGCAACACCAGTTCAGCGAGATATTGGATATCGACCAACGGACTGAAGGATGCCTCCGCGTGGCGAGAGGAGGCATGGGAGCGCCTGGCGCAGCCATTGCCGCGCATGTCCTTTGCCGGCCACAGCGTGCCCGCCGAGGTGAGACCGGATTTCGCCCGAAACACTGCCAGCAGCAGTGGCGCCTCCTCGCAATGGGTCGACCTAAGGCCGGAAGCTTGGCCGCTGTCCCGACCAGCGAAATTTCTTTATCTCGATGATGCCACCGGCATGGGATTGGCCGTTCAGTTGGCTAACGGAGCATGGCTGAACACTGCATTTGCCAAGCCCGCGCAAGATGGCTTCTGGACCTCCAAATCCACCTTGGCACTCGGCCTCTCCGCGTTGTCGTTGTCGATCATTGCCGTATTCGCCGCACGCGGCATCGCGCAACCATTGCGCCGCCTCGCCGTAGCGGCCGAGGCCCTCGGCCGTGGCCAGGAGATCGTGCCGCTGCCGGAAACCGGCCCCGACGATATCCGGCGCACCGCCGAGGCATTCAATCGCATGCAAGCGCGCCTGCATCGTTTCGTCGACGACCGCACCAGAATGCTGGCCGCCATCGGTCATGATCTGCGTACACCTTTGACCTCGCTCCGCTTGCGAGCAGAATTCGTGCCCGACGGAGACGTTCGCGAGAAAATGCTCTCCACCATTTCCGAGATCCAGACGATGACGGAGGCGACTCTCGCATTCGCTCGCGAAGACGCAACCGCAGAAAGCACGCGGACCGTGGACCTCTCGGCTCTCGTGGAAAGTCTCTGCGATGATCTCGCTGAACTCGGCTATGACATCTCTTTTTCTGAAGGACAGAAGATCAGCTATAGCTGCCGGCCAGACGCGCTGCGCCGCGCGTGCCGCAACCTCGTCGAAAACGCCATCCGGTATGGCGAGCGAGCGCGCGTCAGCGTGGAAAGGCAAGCCGATAGTGTCGAAATCACCGTCTCGGACGATGGCCCAGGTATTCCAGACAGTGCCAAAGAGCAGGTTTTTACGCCGTTTTTCCGGATGGAGAATTCGCGGAACCGCGAAACAGGAGGCGTAGGTCTCGGCCTTTCCATTGCCCGGACCATTGTCCGCCACCACGGCGGCGATATCGTCTTGACCAACAAGCAGAAGGGGCTGCAGGCGACCATTAGCCTGCCGGCGCTGGACGGCGGGCCGCCACCTCCCATCAGCCGCCCGGTCGCAGGAGCGAAGGACGTTACCAGCACTCTCGAAAAGGCAGAGCCTTCGCCAGTGGCCACGCCAACGGCTGCCATTCATTGATCAGGGGTGACGCAAAGATAACTGACTTCGAAGGTCAAATTTGTGCAGCGCGTTGGGTGTGTTGCGGCAAGCGGGTGCAATAGGGAACTCGCTACTCACGGATGAGTTTATGGGTTCACAGACCTTCAATCCGGAGGGAAGCCATGGAGCATCTCCGCTACCCGAACGAAACCGCCGAGTATCGTGCTGCCAGAAACGCGCTTCTGGACGAAGAGATCGCGCTTCGTGCCCACATTGAAGCTGTTGCAGCGAAGCGCCGCGCCTTGCCGCTCGGCGGCAAAGTACCGGAAGACTATGTATTCGAGCGGATCGGCAAGAATGCCGCGCCGGAGAAGGTCAGGATGTCCGAGCTGTTCGGTCCGCATGACACGCTCATTCTGTACAGCTTCATGTATGGACCCGAGCGGGAGCTGCCCTGTCCAGGCTGCACGCACCTGCTCGATGGGATCGACGGCGCGGCAAGGCACATCGGCCAGCGAGCTGCACTTTACATCGTTGCGAAATCCCCAATCGCACGTCTTGCCGCGTGGGCTCACGAGCGCGGCTGGGACCATCTGCCGCTGGTGTCTACGGCGGGCAATAGCTACGACGCGGATTATTTTGGTGACACGTCGAAGTTTCCCAAGGGCGTGCGTGCACAGCATCGCGTTCCGGACGGCGAGAACTGGGACGAAACGATCTTCAACGTGTTCAAGAAAAGCGGCGGAGCAATCCGTCACTTCTGGGGATCGGAGATGAGCTTCGCACCAACCGAGCCCAATCAACATCATCGCGCCGGGGATCTGGTCGACCCCTTGTGGGGTCTGCTCGACATGACCCCCGAGGGGCGTGGGGACTTTTTCCCCAAGGTAAAGTACGATTGACCCTTGGATGGACGGTGAGTGACCGAGGGAGCGACACGATGTCGGCGGTGCCGGAAGTCATATCCGCAGACGCGAACAATCGGGCAAGCGCGATCAGCACCATTGTGCTCGGCTTTGCGGCTGACCCGATGGCGCGTTTTGCTTGGCCCGATCCGTCCGTATACCTCGGAATAATGCCGCGGATGGTCAATGCTTTCGGCGGCGGTGCTTTCGAGCATGGCACAGCCTACATCACCGAAGGGGCTCGCGCTGCCGCTCTATGGCTACCACCAGGCGTCGAGCCGGACGAAGCAGAAATGAACGCAATCATGGAGGAGTCCCTGCGCCCGGAGATATCAGGGGATATCGGGGCCATCATGAAAGGAATGGCCGAACATCATCCGCATGAGCCGCATTGGTATCTGCCTCTTATCGCCGCCGATCCGAGATGGATCGGGCAGGGGCTTGGCTCGTTGCTGATGAAACACGCGCTTCGACGATGCGACGAGGAGGGCATCGCGGCCTACCTCGAAAGCTCGAACCCGCGTAACATTTCGCTCTATGAACGCCACGGCTTCAAGATCACCGGCAGAATCCAAAGCGGCTCTTCGCCAGTGGTGACGCCGATGCTGCGGCCGGCATCCTGAACGCTCAAGTTGCCTCAACCGAGCATCACCGCACCACATTTTCCAGCTCTCGGAAAATTGCAGTTGCAGATGCTATCATCGAGCTAACACGCCCGCGAGTTGTGGCGAAAGATCCGGATTTTGTTAACTGCGCTAATCTGTCCCGGCTTTCTGTTATGGCAGAAGCCGGGCGATGGGATACCCTCCTTGAAAAATCAAGGAGGAAAAAAGATGCCCTTAAAATTCAGCCGCCGTCATTTCATCGCTGCTGGTACCGCCGCTGCCGCGATGCCCTTGCTGTCGCGTGGCGCCTCCGCGCAAGCCGCGTGGCCGTCGCGGAATATCCGCATGGTCTGCAGCTACCCGGCGGGCGGGCAGACGGATCTGCTCGCGCGCGCCTTCGGCGATTTCATCTCCAGGCAGGTGGGGCAGAACGTCGTCATCGAAAACAAGGCGGGCGCTTCCGGCTCGATCGGCGCGGCCGAAGTTGCACGCGCCGCGCCCGATGGCCACACCATCCTGTGCTCGATTTCGACCACCTATGTGATGAATCGGGTGATGATGAAGAACCCCGGCTACGACATGGACAGAGACCTGACGCTCGTCAGCATCATTCCGGGTGCCGGGCTGCTGCTGGTCGCGAGCCTGGCATCCGGCGTCAAAACGCTGGACGATTTCGTCGCGTTCGCGCGCAAGAAGGGCCAGGTGAATTTCGGCACCTATAGCGCGGGCTCCGCCCCGCACATGACGATCAACGAACTCAACAAGCAGTACGGCCTCAAAATAGAACCGATCCACTACCGGGGCGAAGCGCCGATGTGGACGGGCCTGATGGACGGCACGCTTGACGTCGCGATGGGCAGCTACACGGCCGCTCAACCCGTCCTGCAAGGCAACCACGGCGTGGTGTTCGCGGTGCATTCGAAGAAGGTCGCCGCGATCCCGAACGTCAAGACCCTTCCCGAACAAGGCGCGACATCGAAGTTCTTCACCATCAGCGGCTTCACAGGCTGGGCATTGCCGAAGGCGACGCCGCAGCCGATCGTCGATCGGCTTTCGGAACTCTGCGTGGCCGCCAACAACGATCCGAAAGTGAAGGAAGTTCTCGCGACGTTCGTGCTCGAGCCGGCAATCGGCTTCAAGGAAAGCAATGCTCTATATCAGCGCGAATTGCCGACCTGGATCGAGACCGCGCAGGCCCTCGGCCTGGAGCCGGCGTAGCGTAAGTAGGGGTAGTTAGCCTACGGGCCTGTGTGAGGTGAGCACATCGGTCAGGCTCCCTCCCCCTTGCGGGGGAGGGTTGGGGAGAGGGGTAAGCCGCGGGCGAGATGAGTCGATGTGCGCACCGCCTCCTCAATTCAATCTCGGTCGCCCGTTGTGACGCCCACATCGAGAGAGCACGTCGTGCGGCACCCCTCTCCCTAACCCTCCCCCGCAAGGGGGGAGGGAACCCTGCCGCTGGTGCGTCCCTCACAGCATTGCAAGCAGTGGCCAATTAGACGCCATGGGTTTCGCTCCGCTCTACCCTACAAGCCTCTCACTTCATCCCCGTGCAGCTCGCATAAAACGTCGTCGTCGCGGGCCAATCCGAGAACATGCCGCGGATGCCGACCTGCTTGACCAAAATATCCAGCACCGTCAGCGCATCGCCGTCGTGGTCGATCGCGCTCCTGATCGACTTGTGATAGAAGCCGCCGCCCTCGTTGAGCGGGCCGTCGCGTTCCAGCGACCAGCCGATCAGGTCGAGGCCGGCGGCCTTCGCAGCCTTGGCGTATTCGGACGGGACGATTTCTCGTCTGTCGTTCAGCGTCAGCATGGTCCAGATCGGTGGGCCGAGGATCGCGACGCCTTGCGACTTCAATTCCGCCATCGACGGTTTCCACGTCTCCGGCTTGTTGGGATCGAGACCCTGCTTTTCGTAGCGCTCTTCGAGATAGACCGCCTGTTTCGCGAATTCCGGTTCGGTCTTCACCCAATAGAGCACGTCGGCGAGATTAAAGCTTTGCGCGAAGACATCGCTCGGCGGAATGCCGGCCTTTTTGTAAGCGTCCAGCATCTGCGATGCGTATTTCTCCTGCGTGTAATCGCCGTCGAACGGCATCGCCACCTCGGGCGCCTTGAGTTCAGGCGTGAACTTGGCGCCGAGACTTTTGATCAGCGCGATGCTCTCGTCATGCGTCATCAGTGTGCCGGAATTGGCGTAGAGGTCGGTGCGCCAGCGCGGCGTGCCGTTCTGATATTCCTCAGGCGTCTTCGCGTCGGGATTGAAGCCGTCCATCTTCGCGCGCAGCCGCCGGAATTCGGCGAGCGTGATGTCTGACGTGCAGCACTTTGCGGAGGCTTTCTTGCCCGTCGCGGAATCTGCCGGGCTGAAGGCTTGCGTGCATTTTGCGGCAAGCTCCGGCACGGCCAGAATGTTGGTGGTGGTGTGCAGGTCGCACTGCGAATGGCGGCACACGAGTTGGCGGTCTTTCGTAAACGTCACGTCGCATTCGATGATGCCGGCGCCCATCCGGGCGGCGGCAATATAGGACTCCCTGGTATGCTCGGGAAATTCCAGCGCGGCGCCGCGGTGGCCGATGGAAAAATCGGTCTTGCGGAACGGCCCGGTGCACTGGCTGAGTTGTTGCTTCAGCGGCCCGTCTTTCATCTTGTCGACGAGATAGAACGGCCGCGGGCCAATCTGTGGCTCGCGCGGCAGCGGGATGTCCTCGGCCGCGGCGGGAGGGATTGCGGTCAACAGCCAGAGCGCTGAGAGGAGGGCGGAGCGATGGCGGACGGGCATGGGTGGCACCTCGGATAACGCATTGCGCGCAGCCTTGATATCACGGAGCATGTGACAGTTGCGTGTTGAAGAGGTTTCGTAGAGCCGAAGCAGGGAGAATGAAATGCCCGCAGCCTTTTTCGTCGTCCGCGCCACTGTGTCCGATCCCACCAGGCGTCAGGCCTTCGACGCCTGGTACTCGCGCGAGCATCTGCCGGATGCGATGAAATCGTTCGGCGCGGTGAAGGCGTGGCGCTACTGGAGTGCGACCGATCCATCGCTGCACGAGGCGATGTACCAGTTCACGGACCAGGCTGCGCTCGATCGCGCGATCGAGGGACCGGAGATGAAACGCCTGGTCGCAGACTTCAACCGCGACTGGCCGGACGTGACGCGGACGCGCGAGGTGCTGGTGCTTGCCGAGGAGCGCGTGGCGTAAGACGCGAGACGACGTGTCCGCCGTAGAGAAGACGCGTCGTCACACATGCGCGCGACGCAGAAATACCGCGAAGACGACAAAAAGTTCCGCTGCAAAAAACAGCGCGTGAAAATAATTCTCGATCGACTCCGTTCGCAGCAAAGCTGAACACGCAGTTCACCGCGCGTTCATCTCGGCACATCGAAACTCTCTTTCTTGCACACAGCAAACGGAGGAAGGGATGTGATGGAACGCCGCCACTTTCTGAAGCTCGCCTTTGGATTTGCCGCGGGCGGTGTCGCGCTCGCAGCGAGCGCGGAGGCCGCGCCGCTGATGCCGGCACCGCTCGCCGATGACGCGAAGCTGCCCGCCAACAAGGATGCTCAACCTGCTGTCACGTCCGGCGCCGAGGTCGATCGCCTCGCGCCTGAAGAAGTACGATGGGGCCGCGGCCGACGTCGCGGTTGGGGCCGAAGGCACTGGGGCTGGCGCCGCCGCCGTTGGCGCCGCCGGCACTGGGGCTGGTATCGCCGCCGTCGCTGGCGCCGCCGCTACTGGCGCCGTCGCTACTGGTAAAACTTCGCCGTCGATTGTTTGGAGAAGTAATAAAAAAAGCCCCGCGCGAGCGGGGCTTTTGTCATGCTTGCGAATTCTCAGTAAGCGCGGCAGCGTCCATAGCGCCACACGGTGCCGTAGGGGCACACGCGGCCGGGCCGCACCACGACGGCCGGAGCTGCAGGACGCACCACGACGACCGGTGCCGCCGGCCGAACAACGACCCGGCGATTGGGTTGGCAGCCGCCATAGGGGCCGCGATGCCAGCCGGGGCCGCATCCGCCCGCAGCTTCCGCCGCGCTAAAGCTGGCAATGGTGCCCAGGGCCAAAACTGCTGCGAAAAGGTACTTCATGTTTTCTCCCGTTCTTGGCCGCAAGGCGGCACGCAACGGAACTTAGTCACGAGACCTGAATGGAACATGAATGTTCCCTGATGCTATGGGGCGGCCAAAAATCCAAGCACCAGCTCGCCGTATTTCGCCGGCGCTTCCAGAAAGACCAGGTGTCCGGTGTTCGGAATCACCTCGGCTCTGCCGCGGGCCATCTTGGCGGCGAGCGCTTTGGCCAGCTCGGCGTTCTGCCCCATTTTCGCGCGCAGCGCTTCCGGCGCGCTGGCTCTTCCCGGCGCGTTGTAATCGTCGGCGCCATCACGAACAGCGTCGGCTGCGTGATCAGCGGGATCTCGTGCACGACAGGCTCGCGATAGATCATCTGTGCGGAACTGACGAACGCGCGCAGCCAGCGCGAATATTCGGCGCTGCCCTTGATGTTGAAACGCGCATCGATGAACGGCGTGATTTGTTCGGGCGGCAGCTTTAGCGCGTAATTGGTCTCGAGCTGCTTGCGATAGCCGTCCGCTGTGAGTTTATCTTCGTTCTCCAAAATCTTTTCGGTCGGCGTCGGCGGGACGTAGAGCCGGTAATCCTCCAGTCCGATCGGAGCGGTCAGCACCAGATGCGCGATCCGGTCAGGGTAGGCGCGTGCGATCCGCACCCCGAGCATGCTGCCGAGCGAATGCGCCACGATGTCGGCCTTGGCGATTTGCAGATGATCGAGCAGCGCGATCGTGTTGCGCGCCAGCGTATCGAAATGCAAATCGCCTTGCGGCTTCGATGATTTTCCAAAGCCGATCTGGTCCGGCACCACCACGCGGTACCCCGCATCGCTCAAGGTCTTGATGACCGGCGCCCAGTAGCTCGATGGAAAATTGCGGCCGTGCAGCAGCACCACGCTGCGTCCATTCGGCTGCGCGGGAGCTATGTCCATATAGGCCATCCGCACCGGCTCGCCGTCGTTGACCAGCGGCAGCAGATGGACCGGGTAGGGATAGGCAAAACCTTCGAGCGCAATGCCGTAGGGTTCGCGCGTGGCCGGTCGTTCGGTTTCCGCCGCGGCCGCAGACAACAACGGCATCGCGGCCAATGCGGCTGCTAACGCGCCGACGCACATCCCTCGCATCCCAGAACTCCTGTTCCCAAGACAGGAGCGTATTGGTGCCGATGTCGCGCGGTGTAAAGACTTTGCATTTCACGTTTTGGCGAGAGCGCGAGTTGATTAACCCTCATGGTGAGAAGGCGCGCAAGAGCCATCACGAATGAGCTTCGCTGCTCCCAAACAGCGCTGCGAACCGCTTTTCGCCGGTGCGGGTGAAGTTCACGACGCGGCTGCCGGGCGCGGGATCGCGCGCCGCCCAGTTCAATTCGGTGAAGCGGTTCATTACTGCAGCGCCCAGCGTGCCGGCGAGATGGTGCCGCCGTTCGCTCCAGTCGAGACAGGCCTTGCACACGGGCCGCCGCGGATGGGCGAGCATATCTGCGTCGATCTGCAGCGCCTCGGCGATGAAGCGCTTGCCCTCGCCGGTGAGTTCGATCGCCTGTTTGGTTTGCCGGACCAGCTTTTGCTTTCGCATGCTGTCGAGCATCTGCACGCCGAGATCGCCGGCCAGATGATCGTAGCAGATCCGGGCGCGGCGCAGCGCCGGCTCCTTCGGCCCGGTGCGCACGCGCGTGTGCCCGGCGCGTTCGGCAAGGCCCGCCAGCCCTTCGAGCACGCCCGCAACATCGGGGCCGGTGAGACGGTAATAGCGATGACGGCCCTGCTTCTCCGGCTCGATCAGGCCGCCGGTCTCGAGCTTGGAAAGATGCGAACTGGCGGTCTGCGGCGTGATGCCGGCCTGGTGCGCCAGCTCGCTCGCGGTCAGCGCGCGGCCGTCCATCAGCGCGGTCAGCATGTTGGCGCGGGCGGGATCGCCGACCAGGGAGGCGACCATGGCGATATCAGGACCTGCTTTCATAGTTCGATGATAGCCGAAGCATCGCGGTAGGGCAAGCGGGTAGTCTCGCCTCGAACGTCATTGCCTGCGACAAACGCGAAGCGTTTGCGCAAGGGAGCGCAGCGACGACTTGTCCGCCGTAGCTTTAGCGAAGGCGGAAGCAATCCATTCCTCCGCTTGTGGAGCTATGGATTGCTTCGCGGAGCCTGTCATCCGGCGGCGCTTTGCGCCGACCGGGTGGCTCGCAATGACGGGGAAACATTGGAGAGCATCATGACCGTCACCGTCTTCATCCGCTATCAACTCGACCCGTTCAAGCGCGCCTTGTTCGAAGAATACTCCAAAAACTGGCTCACCATCATTCCGAAATGCGGCGGCGACCTGATCGGCTACTGGATGCCGCACGAGGGCACCAACAACATCGCATTCGCGCTGATCTCGTTCGACAGCCTTGCGTCTTACGAAAGCTACCGCGCACGGCTGCGCGCGGACAGCGAAGGCAAGGCCAATTTTGATTTCGCCGAGGAGAACAAGTTCATCCTCGCGGAGGAGCGGACGTTTCTGCGCAAGGTCGTGGCGTGAGACGTCTGGCGGAGAAGATGCAGCGTTACTATGTAGGCGGCGCCAACAAACCGAGGGGAGCGACCCATGCTGACATCTGCTGACAAACGCGCCGCATTCAGGAAGTTGCACGAGAGCGGATGCTTCATCATCCCCAATCCGTTTGACGTCGGCAGCGCGAAGGCGTTGCAGCATCTCGGCTTCAAGGCGCTGGCGTCCACCAGCGCCGGCTTTGCCTGGACGCTGGGCAAGGCCGACAACCACGTCACCGTCGACGACGTCTGCGCCCATCTCACAGCGATCTGCGCGGCGGTCGATATTCCGGTCAACGCCGATTTCGAGGACGGCTTTGCGCACGAGCCGGACAAGGTCGGCGCCAATGTCGCGCGGGCGGTTAAGACCGGCGTGGCCGGCCTGTCGATCGAGGATTTTACCGGCGACAACGCAAAGCCGCTGTTCGATCGCGCGCTCGCCGTCGATCGCATCAAAGCGGCGCGCCAGGCGATCGATGCCGACAATAGCGGCGTGCTGCTCACCGGCCGCTGCGAGGCGTTCCTGCGCGGGCAGAAGGATTTGAAGCTCGTGATCGACCGGCTCACCGCCTATGCCGAAGCCGGCGCCGATTGCCTCTATGCGCCCGGCATCGCGACGCCGGAAGAGATTTCGGCGGTCGTGAAAGCGGTGCATCCAAAGCCGGTCAATCTCCTGGTCGGCGCGGCCGGCCCATCGCTGCAGGCGGCCTCCGATCTCGGCGTGCGCCGCATCAGCGTCGGCGCTTCGCTGGCGCGGATGGCCTGGGCCGGCTTCATGAAGGCGTCAAAGGAGATGGCGGAGAAGGGCACCTTCGGCGAATTCGCCAACGGCTATCCCGGCGGCGAGATCAACAAGATGTTCAGCTAGGTCCCAATGGCCGAAGGCGTCAGATGACTGCTGCTTCTCCCGGATAGCGGCCATCGATCTTTAAGGCGGTGGTCAATCGCGAGCCGCCCGTGTCATGCGGCGCGGGCGGCTCGACTCTCAACGCGTTTCTGTCTTTCGCGCTGAGACCAGGAGCATCATCGGCCGCTCCAGCTCTTCGGCCAGTTCGGGCAAGCGCTCGATCTGTTCGTGCGTCGGGGCGAATTCCTCGACCCGGCGCAACTCGAAGCCCGTATCAATCAGCGTGTTGAGCGTCGTGCCGAGGGTCCGGTGATACTTCAGCACGCCCTTGGCGAACCAGTCCGCGCGGCGCTCGCCCTCGACCGAGTAGCCGTTGACCGGCCAGGTCTTGCGGCCGTCTTCATCGGCGATCCAATGCGGATGCGCCGCAGCCATGAAGATCGGATGCTCTATCGTGAAGACCAGATCTCCGCCGCCGACCAGCGCCTTGTGGATCATGCGCGCGAGGCGCCGGAAATCCTCGACATAGTGGAAGGTCAGGGCGCTGTGGATGAGGTCGAAAGCCGCTTCGGGCAACTCCAATGTCTCGAGATCGGCGAGCAGATATTCAATGGCCGGGTCCGAGGTATCGACCTTGGCGCGTGCGATCATGTTCTGCGACAGATCGAGGCCCAGCACCGAGACCGCGCCTTGCGCGCGCATCCAGCGCGAGGCCCAGCCGAAGCCGCAACCCAGATCGGCCACGCGCTTGCCGGTTAGCGCAGGCAGCATAGCCCGGACAGCCGGCCATTCCGGCGCGCCGTCCAGCCCCTGCACCTGGCGAGGTAATCGGCTGTAGCCGGCGAAGAAATCGGGATTGTCGTAGATATTCTGCGCCACGTTTGTCTCCGTAGTGGAGGGAGGGCGAGGCACGTTTCAAGAGCCGATAGACCTCGCCCGCGAGGGGCGAGGCCAGGGTTGGCCAGTGTGCATCGCGCGATCGTTATCCTCTGGCTTTGATCAATCGGTTCTGAGCCTGGACAACGCAAAAAAAACAGCGGGCCATTTTGCCCGCTGTACGTCGTTTGGGATTGATCAACGGCTACTGCTTGGAGCGATCGACCTCGGTGCCGGTCGGTTCCTGCGATAGCGGCGTCGGGCGATTGGTCGCGGCGCCGGTGGTCGTGCCAGGATCGGTGTTGCTGCGCGGCGTTACGTCACGCATGCCCGGAGGCGCCGACGGGTTGGCCGGCTGCGTCTGCTGCGCGGTGTTGGTCGACGAGGTACCGGCCTGCTGCACGGTGGTGTTGTTCAGGCCATAGAACAGCGCGCCGAGTACGAGCGCGATGGCAACGGCGAACATCGCAACCTTGGCGCCACTCGGCGGACCTTCGGACAGCGCGGGATCGGGCTGCAGCTCATTGTCGAGACTGTTGAAGCGGGCCTGACGGCGGACTTCTTCATCGCTCAGGCCGGCGCGGTAAGGATCGTTCGGATCGGGTTGGTGTGCCATGAATGGGTTCCTCCGTTAGGCATCCCAAGTAAGCGTGGAGACAATGGCTGGCGTGCGCGGATGTTCCGCGCCAATGTTGCAACCCCGTAATGTTGGAACCGGTGATTCCCTCGAACGAGGGATCGGCCGATTGCAAATTGGCGTTGCCGGGCAGGTAAACCGCGATTGCCCTGACATCCGCATCGCTCATCTGCGAGGTCGAGTTGATCACGACCTCCGACATCAGTTCGCCGGCGTTCATGACCTTCGCCGGCTATGAACGCAGTGCACAAAAGCAGCGCCGCGAGAATCGCCGGCATGGTCGTCCCTGCACCGATTGACCTTCTGGAGCGTTATGGCGCGAAAGTGCGCACAGCGGGGGCGCCATGCCGTTTCGCGCCGAGGCTTCCGGACGACACAAACCGAAATGCCGCGTCGATTTTCCCGGCACGATATTGCGAAGTTTGAGGGCGCGGCTTTCTTGCCGAGATTTGTGGTGCGCGGCCCGGAAAAACCGACATAGACTGGTTCTAACGAATTCAGATGCTTAGCTAAAAAAGCGTCGTCACGATCAAGGCTTACCGCCAAAGAGGGCTGCAATGGGAATTAACCAGGGTCCGATCAGTCTCGATCAGAAGTACACGCAAGGGTCCGGCCACATCTTCCTGACCGGCATCCAGGCGCTGGTCCGCCTGCCGATGGCGCAAATTCGCCGCGACCGCGCCGCAGGGCTCAACACCGCGGGCTTCATCTCCGGTTACCGCGGCTCCCCCTTGGGCGGTTATGACCAGCAGCTCTTCGCAGCCCGCAAACATCTCGAACAGTACAACATCAAGTTCCAGCCCGGCGTGAACGAGGATCTCGCGGCCACCGCGATCTGGGGCTCGCAGCAGCTCAATCTCTCGCCCGGTGCCACGTACGACGGCGTGGTCGGCATCTGGTACGGCAAAGGCCCCGGCGTCGACCGCTGCGGCGACGTGTTCCGCCACGGCAACACGGCCGGCTCGGCTAAACATGGCGGCGTGCTGTGTCTCGCCGGCGACGATCACGGCGCCAAATCCTCTACCGTCCCGCATCAGTCCGACCACGCCTTCATCTCCGCGCTGATGCCGTACCTCTATCCCTCCAGCATCCATGAAATGATCGAGATGGGTCTGTTGGGTATCGCGATGTCGCGCTACTCCGGCTGCTGGGTCGGCATGAAGGTGATCACCGAGACGGTGGAAACCACCGCCGAGATCGACCTCACCGACGAGATGACGCCGTTCGCGATCCCGACCGATTTCGAGATGCCGCCGGGCGGCCTCAACCTGCGCTGGCCCGACGACCGCTATGCGCAGGACCTGCGCCTGCAGGACTACAAGGGCTATGCCGCGATCGCGTTTGCGCGCGCCAACAAGATCAACCGCATCACCATGGATTCGCCGAATGCCCGCTATGGCATCATGGCATCCGGCAAGAGCTACGAGGACATCCGTCAGGCGCTGCGCGAGCTCGGGATCACCGAGGAGGTCGCCGCCAAGATCGGCTTGCGGCTTTACAAGATCGGCATGCCCTGGCCGCTGGAGCCGGAAGGCGTGCGCAATTTCGCTATCGGCCTCGAGGAAATCTTCATCGTCGAGGAGCGCCGCGAGATCGTCGAGAACCAGGTCAAGCAGGAGCTGTTCAACTGGCGCGACGACGTCCGTCCGCGCATCGTCGGCAAGATGGACGACCACGACAAACGGTTTCTCACCTTCGCCGCTGAGCTCAGCGTTGCGTCTCTTGCGAGCTCGCTGACCGAACGCCTGCTTCGACTTAATCTCAACCCCGAAATCGCCGCGATGCTGCGCGCCAAGGCCGACTGGTTCAATGGCCGACAGGCGACCCAGATGCAGGCGGTGGCACCCATCACCCGCACGCCGTATTTCTGCTCGGGCTGCCCGCACAACACCTCGACCAAGGTGCCGGAAGGCAGCCGGGCCTTCGCCGGCATCGGCTGCCACTTCATGGCGCTGTGGATGGACCGCAACACCGAGACCTACACCCATATGGGAGGCGAGGGCGTGCCGTGGGTCGGCGTCGCACCCTTCACCAAGGAAGAGCACGTGTTCGCCAATCTCGGCGACGGCACCTACTTCCACTCCGGCAGCCTTGCGATCCGCCAGGCGATCGCCTCGGGCGCCAATATCACCTACAAGATCCTTTATAACGACGCGACCGCGATGACCGGCGGCCAGCATGTCGACGGCGAATTGTCGCCGCAGCAGATCACCTTCCAGCTTCATTCGGAAGGCATCCGCAACATCTACCTCGTCTCGGAAAATCCCGACGCCTATCCGGCGTCCGAGATAGCGCCCGGCGTCAAGACCGCGCATCGCGACGAGCTTCAGGACGTCATGAAGATCTGTCGCACGCTGAAGGGAACTTCGGCCATCGTGTTCGTGCAGACCTGCGCCGCCGAAAAGCGCCGCCGCCGCAAGCGCGGCCTGATGGAAGACCCGGCGCGCCGCGTCATGATCAATCCGGCCGTGTGCGAAGGCTGCGGCGATTGCTCGGTGCAGTCGAACTGCATCTCGGTGGAGCCGCTGGAAACCGAGATGGGCCGCAAGCGCACCATCAACCAGTCGACCTGCAACAAGGATTACTCCTGTCTGAAGGGCTTTTGCCCGTCCTTCGTCACCATCGACGGCGGCAAGCCGCGCCGCCGCGCCCCGGCCAGCCTTGGTGATATCGACGATTTGCCGGAGCCGGCCTCACTCCCGTCGTTGGAACGGCCCTACAACATCGCGGTCGGCGGCGTCGGCGGCACCGGCGTCTTGACCATCGGTGCGCTGCTCGGCATGGCCGCCCATATCGAGGGCAAGGCCAGCATGATCCTCGACATGTCCGGCCTGGCGCAGAAGGGCGGCGCGGTGCTGAGCCACGTCCGGCTTTCCGAACACACCGCCGACGTCACCTGTTCGCGGATCGTCACCGGTACCGCCGATCTCGTGATGGCCGCCGACGAGGTGGTCGCCGCTGCCAAGGATACCATCACGCTTTGTGAAGCCAGCCGTACCGTTGGCGTCATCAATACCCACGTGATCCCGACTGCCGACTTCATCCTCAACCGCGATTTCAATTTCCAGAGCCGCAAGGTCAACCACGTGCTGGAGACCGAGCTGCGCAAGGATTCGTGGTTCTACGATTTCACCAAGCCTGCCGAAGCGCTGCTTGGCGACTCCATCGCCACCAACATCATGATGCTGGGCTATGCCTATCAGAAGGGCCTGCTGCCGCTGTCGGCAAAGGCGATTCTGCAGGCGATCGAGGTCAACGGCGTTTCGATCAAGATGAACACGCAGGCCTTCCAGCTCGGCCGTCTCGCCGCGGCCGATCCGGCGCGGCTCGACGCCATGATGAAGGGCCAGGACGAGCCAGTGGTGGCGAAGACGCTGGAGGTGATGACGCTGGACGAGATCATCGTCCATCGCAGCGCGCACCTCGCCGACTACCAAAATACCGCGCTCGCCGAGCGTTATCGGGCTCTCGTGAAGCGAGTCCGTGATGCGGCAATCGACGGCGGCTATGGCGAGGCCTTGCCGCGGGCGGTCGCGATCAACTACGCCAAGCTGCTCGCCTACAAGGACGAGTACGAAGTCGCGCGGCTGTTCACCGATGGCCGCTTCGAAAAGCAGCTCCGCGACCAGTTCGAAGGCGAGTTCAAGTTCAATTTCAATCTGGCGCCGCCGATCCTCGGCGGTGGCCTCGATGCGCTGGGGCGGCCGAAGAAGCGCGCCTTCGGCGCGTGGATGATGCCGGTGTTCCGAACATTGGCAAGGCTGCGCTTCCTGCGCGGCACGCCGCTCGACATTTTCGGCTACAGCGCCGACCGCAAGCTCGAGCGCGACCTGATCGTGGCTTACGAGAGGGATGTCGAAACCGTGCTCGGCCTGTTGTCGCCGGTCACCCACGACACCGCGGTCGAAATTCTCGCGCTGCCCGACCGCATCCGCGGCTACGGCCCGATCAAGGAGAAGGCGGTGCACGACGCCAAAGCCCGCCACGCCCAACTCACCGCCGATCTCGCCAGCCCGCCCCCCGCGCCGCGGCAGTTGGCGGCGGAGTAAGCCCCGTGTCCCGGACGCGGCGCAACGCTCCCGGCGATGCGAAGCATCGTCCGGTGCGTTGCGCCGCAGAGCCGGGACCCATCTCACCGCATAGGCCCCGGCTCAGCAGCGCACCGCTAGCGCGCTGCGCTGCGTCCGGTGCACGAGAGCCGGGTGGGGTGGGCAAAGGCGCAAAGCGCCGTGCCCGCCTTGCAAAGCCTAAACCCTCATGGTGAGGAGCGCGTCTTCGAGCGTCTCGAACCATGCGGCCCCGATCCCACCTGCGGCAATCCTTCGAGACGACCGCTTCGCAGTCTCCTCAGGATGAGGTATGTAGATGTGGCTGCGTACGGTGGGTTAGCGAAGCGTAACCCACCGTACGCCTATCACACCCGATGTGCATGCATGTTCACTGCCGTTGATGCCGACCCTGAACGGCTTGACCAACACGAGCAGAACTTCGTTCGGCGGATTCGCGAACATGGCTGGTTTGGCATGCACGTCATGCCAGACGATAAAGGGCCTGGTTTCTCCTACACAACCGGCTTCTGGCTGAAGTTCAGGTTTCCAGAGGTGTTGTTGTTCTCGATGTCGAAGGAGAACGCCCAGGATACGTTCTGGCACATCTATCGCGAACTCGAAGCCGGGCGACGTTTTCCGGTTGGTGAGCCAACCGGTCAGATCTTCGACAATGCCGCGGCCGTGCTTCTGCCAGTGTCGCGCGCGCAGTATCAATCTCACCTCGGATGGTGCAGATGGTTTTATGGAAATGACAGCTTCGAATGTCTCCAACTGGTATTCCCGGATCGAGGCGGAGAGTTTCCGTGGACAGCGGGATCGTCGGCGGATTTTCGAGAGGCTCAGCCTGATTTGACCGCCGGTAATTGGTCCGGCGTGCGCGATCGCTACAACTGATTGCCTGCTGGGCAATCAAGGAGTGGGTCGTCTCCGCGCGGCAGATGGCAGTGAAGTGGAAAGCCGAGTAGGGGTATCGGTCCTCAACGACGCGGCATTAACGACGAGACCATCTCCTCGCTCAAGCAACGTGAGCAACGACTAGCCTGTCGCTCGCAGTCGATGTATAATCATCTCCATGGGTTGGGATGCGAAAGACGTAGCACTGCTCAAAAAGCTCTGGGCCGATGGCCACAGCGCCGGTCAGATCGCAAGTCGGCTAGGCCTGAGCCGTAATGCCGTGAGCGCCAAGTTGCAGCGCATGGGCCAGAAGCGCGGTCGCAAGCCGCCAACCGCGAACCCCAGGATCGTGTCGGTGCCGAAGCGAAAGGTAGCGCAGTCGGCCTGTGCCCGCCCGGCCGACAAGGTCGTGTCCCAGCGCAAGCCGGCGGCAACGCAGCCCAAGGAATTCACCAAGCGCCAGCTCTACGCGATGCTGGTCGATGCGGTCAGGAATACCGGCTGACGCTTGCTGATTGGCCCGTCGGCAAACCAGCGGGCGCCGCCGTGCGGCACGCATCCAAAACCATCCACAAGCCCGCTGCCGTCACCCGGCATTCCCTGCGCCCTCTCATCAATGAGGGCGCCGCGCCGCGAGAACGCGGCGCTGTGAAACGTGGAGCCGAACGGCGGGCGCGCGTTCCGGCCTGATAAGATTGTCGCCGATAATCATCCCGACTTGAGTCTAGTCGCTACGCTCTCGCCCGGCGGAATATTTCCGCGCTTGCCAAGGGGGCGGCGACAGGCCAGAAAAACTTTCGGAAAGAAGAAACGCCAACGGAGAACGATTTGACCATCAAAGGCAAAGCCTACATTGCCGGGATCTACGAGCATCCCACCCGGCACGCACCCGATAAATCAACGGCACAGTTGCACGCCGAGGTCGCCAAGGGCGCGATCGAGGATGCCGGGCTCACCAAAGCCGATATCGATGGCTATTTCTGCGCCGGTGACGCTCCCGGCGGCGCCTGGCCGATGGTCGATTACCTCGGATTGAAGGTGCGCCACGTCGATTCCACCGAGACCGGCGGCTGTTCCTATTTGATCCATCTCGGCCATGCGGCCGAAGCAATCGCGGCGGGCAAATGCTCGATCGCGCTGGTTACGCTCGCGGGCAAGCCGCGCACGGGCCCGATGCCGCCGCGCGCAGCGGGCGCGGAGGCTGATTTCGAGGCGGCCTATGGCGCCACCACCCACAATGCCTATGGCATGTGTGCCATGCGCCACATGCACGACTACGGCACCACCAGTGAGCAGCTCGCCTGGATCAAGGTCGCGGCATCTCATCACGCCCAGTACAACCCGCACGCCATGCTGAAGGAAGTCGTCACCGTCGAGGACGTCATCAACTCGCCGATGATTTCGGACCCGCTGCACCGCATGGACTGCTGCGTCGTCACCGATGGCGGCGGCGCGATGATCGTGACCACGCCGGAGATCGCCAAGAGCCTGAAGAAGCCGCTGGTGCGGCTGATCGGCCATGGCGAGGCGATGAAGGGTCCGCGCGGCGGCAAGGATCTCGATCTTACGTATTCCGCCGGCGTCTGGTCCGGCCCGCGCGCCTTCGAGGAAGCGGGCGTGACGCCAAAGGACATCAAGTACGCCTCGATCTACGACAGCTTCACCATCACGGTGCTGATGCAGCTCGAAGACCTCGGCTTCTGCAAGAAAGGCGAGGGCGGCAAGTTCGTCGCCGACGGCAATCTCATTTCGGGCGTTGGCAAGCTGCCGTTCAACACCGACGGCGGCGGCCTCTGCAGCAATCACCCGGTCAACCGCGGCGGCATGACGAAAATCCTCGAGGCCGTCCGCCAGTTGCGCGGCGAAGCGCACCCGAAGGTGCAGGTCAAGAATTGCGACCTCGCGATCGCCCATGGCACCGGCGGTCTTCTCGGCGTGCGTCACGCCGCCTCAACCTGCATTCTGGAGCGCGTGTGATGGCTGAAGCAAAGAAATATCCGGCCCCGGTGACCAATCCCGAAACTGCCCCGTTCTGGGAAGCCGCCAAGGCCGGCAAGTTCATGATCAAGCGCTGCACGGCTTGCGGCGAGGCGCACTACTTCCCACGCTCGATCTGCCCGTTCTGTTTTTCGGACAAGACGGTGTGGGAGGAAGCTTCCGGCGAGGCGACGGTCTACACCTACAGCCTGATGCGGAAGTCGCCGACTGGTCCATATGCGATCGCTTATGTGACGCTGAAGGAAGGACCGTCGCTGCAGACCAACATCGTCGACTGCGATCTAACGAGCCTGAAGATCGGCCAGAAGGTGAAGCTGGTGTGGAAGCCAACCGACGGCGCCCCACTGCCGTTCTTCACCGCGGCCTAGCCCTAGAAAGTACCTTCCCCCCTTGCGGGGGAAGGTGGCAGCGAAGCTGCCGGAAGAGGGGTGTCTCTCCACGAGAGAGATGTATTTGCCGAGGCAACCCCTCTCCCAAGCGAGTTTGTGTTCGACGCCGGTGTAGCCCTCTCCCGCAAGGGGAGAGGGCGCTGTAACGGGCGCCGGCAAAGGAGGTTCGGGGAGAAAACGAAATGCCGATCAACTACGAACAGCTCATGGCCCTGAAAAATCTCGGCCAGAAATACGCCTATACCGATCGCGAGGTGATGCTCTACGCTTATGGCATCGGCATGGGCGCCGATCCGATGGACGAGAGCGAACTCGCCTTCGTCAACGAGGGCACTTTAACTCCGCGTCCCCTGAAGGTCGTGCCGACCTTCGCCTCGGTGGCGGCCTGGGGCTCAAGCCCCGGCGAAATGAACCTCAACCGTGTCATGGTGGTCGACGGCGAGCGCGACATCACCTTCCACAAGCCGCTGCCGAGCGCGGCCAAGATCACGGCCGACTCGACCGTGCTCGACGTCTTCGACAAGGGCAAGGACAAGGGCGCCGTCATCCGGCACCAGACCGTGTTGAAGGACGAGAACGGCGACAAGCTGGCCACGCTCGTCGCTTCGCGTTTCGCCCGCGGCGACGGCGGTTTTGGCGGCCCATCCGAAGGCCAGCCCGAGCCGCACAAGGTTCCGAACCGCGCGCCCGACAAGATCGTCGATATCACGACGCGCCCGGACCAGGCGCTGGTCTACCGGCTCTGCGGCGACCGCAATCCGCTGCACTCAGATCCCGAGTTTGCGAAGAAGGCTGGCTTTCCGCGGCCGATCCTGCACGGCATGTGCACCTACGGCATCACCTGCCGCGGCGTGCTGCAGACCTACGCCGATTACGATCCATCGGCCTTCAAGCAGCACGTTGCCCGCTTTTCCTCGCCGGTCTATCCCGGCGAGACCGTAACGATGGAGATGTGGAAGGACGGCAACATCGTCTCGTTCGAAGCCAAGGTGAAGTCGCGCGGCGTCACGGTGATCAAGAGCGGCAAGACGGTGCTGGGTTAGATCTCGTTCCCCGGACGCAGCGCAGCACGTAGTGATGCGCTGCTGAGCCGGGGCCCATGACGGAGCCACGATGGGTCCCGGCTCTGCGACGCAGCCTTTCACGCTGCATCGCGTCCGGGACACGAGAACGGAAAACAAGGCGGGAGAAACACCATGGGATTGCTCGACGGCAAAGTTGCCATCATCACCGGTGCAGGCGGCGGGCTCGGTGAGGCCTATGCCAAACTGTTCGCGCGCGAGGGGGCGGCCGTCGTGGTCAACGACCTCGGCGGTCCCCGCGACGGCTCCGGCGCCGACGTCTCCATGGCGCAGAAGGTCGTCAACGCCATCAAGGAAGAGGGCGGCCGCGCCGTCGCTAATGGCGCCGACATCTCGACCATGGCCGGCGGGCAATCGGTGTTCGACGACGCCATCAAGAATTTCGGCCGCGCCGATATCCTGGTGAACAATGCCGGCATCCTGCTCGACGAAACCTTCGCCAAGGCCAAGGAGGCCAATTGGGACAAGGTGATCAGGGTGCACCTCAAAGGCACCTTCTGCTGCACCCAGCCGGTGTTCAAATGGATGCGCGAGAATGGCGGCGGCGTCATCGTCAATACCTCCTCAACCTCGGGCCTGATCGGCAATTTCGGCCAGACCAACTATGGCGCCGCCAAGGGCGGTATCTGGGGACTGTCAAACGTGCTGGCGATCGAGGGCCGCAAGTACAACATCCGGGTCTGGACCCTGGCGCCGGGCGCGTTGACCCGCATGACCGCAGATCTGCCGCGCTATAGAGAGAACCCTGGCGCCGCGCTCGGCCCGGACGGCATCGCGCCGGCCGTGCTATACATGGTCAGCGATTTGTCGGGCGACCAGACCGGCAAGGTGCTCGGCGTCTCCGGCCCGCGCGGGGTGCGGGAGATGCGGATGATGGAAATGGAAGGCTGGAAGCCGCCGTTCACGGGCTGGAAGGCCGAGGACATCGTGACCCACGCCAAGGAGATCTTTTTCTCCGAAGAGCAGATCAAGATGGGCGCGCGACGGTTCTGATTTCGGTGTGATGGAGGTGCCATGCTAGCGTTGCGGCCCGCGCGTCCGGAGGAAGGTGCAGCTCTCACCGAGCTGTGCCTGCGCTCAAAGGCGGTCTGGGGGTATGACGACGCCTTCATGGCGGCCTGCCGCAAGGAGCTTACGCTGACGCCGACGAGCATCCTGGCGTCCCAGGTGCAGGTCGCCGAGCTCGACGGCCGCCTCGTAGGGCTTGCCGAAGTGAAATGCAGTGGCGATACGGCGCAGCTCGAAAAGCTGTTCATCGAGCCGACCATGCTGCGGACCGGAACAGGTCGAAAGCTGCTCGATTGGGCCAAAACCATCGCCCGCGCGGCTGGCGCCACCGCACTCATCATCGAAGCCGACCCCGATGCGGCCGAATTTTACCGCTGCATGGGGGCGATCGATGACGGGCTTGTTCCATCGGGCTCGATCCCGGGCAGGCTCATTCCGAGGCTTAATCTGGCGCTTTGAGGGGCAGGTCGGTGGTGCTATCCATGATCAGAAATATTCCGTCCAGCCCCTGCCAAAGAAGGTAATCATGAAGCTCACCGCCCAGGCCGCAGGCACGTTCGCAATCGCGCCGACGCCGTTCCACGACGACGGCCGCATCGACGAGAAATCGATCGATCGCCTGACCGACTTCTACGCCGAAGTCGGCTGCGACGGCGTCACCGTGCTCGGCATCTTGGGCGAGGCACCGAAGCTCGATGCTGCTGAGGCCGAGCAGGTGGCGGTTCGCTTCGTCAAGCGCGCCAAGAACATGCAGATCATCGTCGGCGTCTCGGCGCCGGGCTTCGCTTCGATGCGTTCGCTGGCGAAGGCGTCGATGGATGCGGGAGCAGCCGGCGTGATGATCGCGCCGCCGCCGCATCTGCGCACCGACGATCAGATCACGGGCTATTTCAAGCAGGCGCAGGAAGCGATCGGCGACGACATTCCCTGGGTACTGCAGGACTATCCGCTGACGCTCAACGTCGTCTTCACGCCCGCCGTGATCCGCAAGATCGTGATGGATTCGCCGTCCTGCGTGATGCTCAAGCACGAGGACTGGCCGGGCCTGGAGAAGATCACGACGCTGCGTAATTTCCAGAAGGACGGCTCGCTGCGGCCGCTGTCGATCCTGGTCGGCAATGGCGGACTGTTCCTCGACTTCGAAATGGAGCGCGGCGCCGACGGCGCCATGACCGGCTACGCTTTTCCGGAACTGTTGATCGACGTCGTGAAGCTGTCGAAAGCCGGCAAGCGCGACGCCGCTCACGATCTGTTCGATGCGCACCTGCCGCTGATCCGCTACGAGCAGCAGCCAGGCGCGGGCCTGTCGGTGCGCAAATACGTGCTGCAGAAGCGTGGCATCATCTCCTCCAGCGCGCAACGCAAGCCCGGTGCGACGATTACGGCGACGGCAAAGGCCGAAGTCGATTATCTGTTGTCGCGGGTGGCGCGCGTCGACCGCCGCGCCAATCTGCAACCGCAGTCCAGCGCGGCGGGCTAGTCATATGGCCGAAGCCGTCGCCCCGCGTCCTGCATCCACGATCCTGCTGCTGCGCGACAGCGCAGACGCCAAGGAAATCGAGGTCTTCATGATGGTTCGCCATTATGAGATCGATTTCAATTCCGGCGCGCTGGTGTTTCCCGGCGGCAGTGTCGACAAGGGTGACAAGGAGATCATCGCGCGGCCCGAACTCTATTCGGGAGGCGAGGGGCTCGACGAAGCAACGCTGAGTTTCCGCATCGCCGCGATCCGCGAAACGTTTGAGGAAAGCGGCATCCTGCTGGTGCGGCCGAAGGGGGCGACGGCGCTGGTGGATGCCAAGCGCGCCAGCGAGATCGAGGCCGCGCATCGCGCCGACCTGTGCGACAGCAAGATCAGTTTCCTCCAGGTGCTGGCCGACAACCGCATGGTGCTGGCGCTCGACGAACTCGTTCCTTACGCGCACTGGATCACGCCGGAGGGCATGCCCAAGCGGTTCGACACCTGGTTCTTCCTTGCCGCCGCGCCGCCGGAACAGGTCGGCGCCCATGACGGCCGGGAATCCATCGACTCGATCTGGGTATCGCCGCGCGAGGCGCTGGAGGGCGGTGAGAGCGGGCGCTTCAAGCTGCCGTTCCCGACCACCCGCAACCTGATCAAGCTCGGCAAGCAGGCCAGCGTGAAGGCTGCGCTCGACGACTCCAGAGGCAAATCGGTCGTCACCGTGACACCCGTGATGACCCGGAACAATGGCGGCCGGCAGCTCCGCATTCCCCCCGAGGCCGGCTATGACGGCGAGGTGTTCGAGGTCGGCTCGGTCGGCTGACGGTCCCAAATCGCCTCGGTATCCGCGGGCGGTCCTGCCGGCCATCCCCATCGGGAAAGGTTAACAGCCATTCGCCTTGGCTGGCCCGCCTCTTTTGGGTCCGGATGGCTAATCCGGCCGATTCCGGCATGTTCCCTACGGCCCGAAATACATCGTATATTGCGCCCGATTGGAGCCCGGCCCCGACCCACATGACCGCTGAAACGCCGCCGAATTCGCCGCCGCGATCGTTCTCGCTTTCGATCGGCCAACTGACATTCGGCAGTTTCATGCTGGTGCTGGCGGTGATCATCATCACCTCGACCGCCAGCGTCATCGCCATCCGCCACATCGATTCGACCTTTGCCGAGTTGCAGCGGCTACAGAGCGTCGGCGATCTGGCCGAGGATATCGATCGCCGCATGAACGAATTGCGGCTGGCGGCGCGGGATTTCGTCACCGATCGCGGCAACCAGTCGCTTCAGGTTGGCGAAGCCGCCAACGCGCTCGGCGAGATCCTGAAGAAGACGCGGCTTGAGCTCGCGCCGGAGCAGCAGGACATGATTGACGGCGTCACCGAGCGCCTGGCAACCTACCGCACCGGCATCGAGCGGATTTCCGCCCTGATCAACCGCCGCGCCGAGATGATCGTCGCGTTGCCGCCCTTGCGCGAGCAATTCGATACGGCGATCGCCGAGGCATCCGATCCCAACCTTGCGATGGCCCTGGCTCAGACCCAGAGCCGGATCGCTTCGGCGTTGCTTGCGCATAACCCTTCGGCAGCCGAACAGGCTGCGGAAAGCATGCGCTCGATGACGATCGCGGACTCAAAGCTGCGCGCGATCGTCGACGATTATGCGCTGGCGATTGTCAACATATCGATCCGCGAACGGCAGATATCCGACATAGACAGGGAAGTGCTCGGTGCGGAGGGTCGCCTGATCCAGCGCGTCACCGAATTGTTGCGCGACGTCAGCGAGCGGCGGGGGCGCGTCCTCTCGCGTGAATTTGCGAGGACCCTGACGGAGGCGAAATGGCAGAGCATCGTTCTCGGCACTGCCGGCGTCCTGATCGGACTGTTTGCGTCGCTGCTGGTGGTTCGGCGCACCGTGCGTCCGCTTGCCGCGATCGCAGGCTCGATCCGCGCGGTAGCCGGCGGCGAGAAGAACGCCTCGATCCCGGCGACTGACGTGGACAACGAGATCGGCGACATCGCCCGCGCGGCCGAAGTATTCCGGCAAACGCTGGTCGATGCCGACACCGCACGCGAGGCGGCGGTGCGTGCGCTCGCCGAACAGCGGCTTGCGGAGGAAAGTTACCGTAAGCTGTTCGAGTCCTCGGTCGACGGAATTTACGTCACGACGCCCGGCGGCGCGCTGCTGAACGCCAACCCGGCGCTGGCGCGGATGATGGGCTATGCCACGCCGCAGGGTCTGATCAACGGCATCGGCGACATCGCGGATACCGTTTACGTCCACCCCGAGGCGCGGGCGGAATACGAGCGGCTCATGCAGCGCGACGGCATGGTGCGCGAATACGAGTACCAGGTTCGCACGCGCAACGGCTCGGTGCTGTGGCTGTCCGACAGCGCGAGCGCCGTGCACAACGAGGCCGGCATTGTCGTCCGCTACGAAGGAACGGTGCGCGACATCACCGACCAGAAGCGGGCCGAGGATGCGATCGCCGAAGGCCGCCGCCTGCTGCAAATGGTGATCGACACCGTGCCTGCGGTCATCAACGTCAAGGATAAGCAGCTCCGCTACGTCCTGATGAACCGCTATATGGCCGGAATTTTCGGGGTCGAGCCGGGATATGCGATCGGCCGCACCACCGCCGAGTTGATGTCGCGCTACGGCGCGGAAAAGACCGACGAGCCCGACAAGCGGGTGCTGGCGGTCGGCAAGGAACTCGGCTTCTACGAGGAAGAGTACAAGGACGCGTCCGGCCATATGCGGCAATGGCTGGTCAACAAGCTGCCGATCCTGGATGCGGCCGGCGAGATCGAGAACATCGTGACGGTTGCGCTCGACATCGGGGAGCGCAAGCGCGTCGAATCCGAGATGCGCAAGGCCAAGGATGCGGCGGAGGGAGCGCTACGGAACCTGCGCGAGACGCAGAATTCGCTGATCGAGGCGGAAAAGCTCGCCGCGTTGGGACGGCTGGTGGCCGGCGTAGCCCACGAGGTCAACAATCCCGTCGGCATCAGCCTGACGGTGGCGTCCGCGTTGGAGCGAAAGACGTCGAACTTTGCAGCGGAGGTCGCCCGCGGCGAGTTGCGCCGCTCCAGCCTGAACGATTTTCTCGATACAAGCCGCTCGGCGTCTTCGCAGCTCGTCGCCAATCTCAACCGCGCCGCCGAGCTGATCCAGTCGTTCAAGCAGGTCGCCGCTGATCGCAATTACTCGGACCAGCGCACCTTCGACCTCGGCGATCTCACCGAGCAGGTGGTGATGTCGTTGCGGCCGGGCCTGCGCAAGCACAATCTGACGCTCAATGTCGAGTGCCAGCCCAACCTGATGATGAACAGCTATCCCGGGCCGTACGGACAGGTGCTTACCAACCTGTTCCTCAATTCGGTGGCGCATGCCTTCCCGGACGGCAAGCCGGGCACGGTCGATATCCAGGTGCGGGAGTCCGGCAAGGACAATGTCGAGATCATCTTTTCAGACAACGGCATCGGCATGAGCCTCGATGTCCGCCGCCGCGCCTTCGATCCGTTCTTCACCACGCGGCGCGATCAGGGCGGCACCGGGCTCGGCCTGCACATCGTCTACAGCATCGTGACGACCCGCCTCGGCGGCCGGCTCGACCTTGATTCCGAGCCGGGCGGCGGCACGCGCATTCAAATGATCCTGCCGCGCACGGCGCCGCTGGAGCAGGCGGCGGAATAGGGGCGCGCCCGGCCGCTAGTTGATATCAGCCAATTTGTGCAATGTGGCGCCGAAGATTTGGCTCGCTTTGCCGACGAGCGCGGTTCCATTCATGCTGCCGCGGGTGTCGGTGAAGGTTCCGGATACGCCGATGCCGACCGGGGCGGGGCCGCCGAACAGCGGATTATCGTTGTCGCGCGGGGTGGTGTGACGCTGAACCAGGACCTCGCCCTTGAAGGTGTCGCCCTTCACGGTGTAGCTGCCGGTATAAAACAGATAGGCGTCGCCGCCGAGAATCTGGCCGTCCCGGAACAGAATAACGCCGCTGCCCTTGCCGGTGCGCCCATCCAGCAGGGTGACGTGGATCGAATAGAGCCCGTTCTTCATGGCGTCCCAGATGCCGGCGTCCGCGCCCACGGAAGCTGGTTATCATTTATGCCAAAGCGTGGCCCATAGCGTCAACGCGTCAGGTTGCCTGCCGATTCCCGTACAGGAAGCAAACACGGAGCGTACCGTCCCGGCGTGACGTGAGGGTGACGGGCGGTGAACCGAATCAAGTTGGCCCGTGAAATGCATAGTGCTCTCCGGCACCGGCCGGTGGGTGCAGGAGCAGAGAAACAGGTGACCAACTGGATCAATTCCGGCGGCCACGTTGCGCGCCGACGCACAGAGAAAAACTCCCGTGAAACTACGGCCCGCCATCGTGTGGGCCGCTGGAGAGAGCCGCTGATCATCGGCAGCGTGTTGCTGATGTTGCCGCTGGCCTCGGCTCCGGGCGAAGCCCGCGATCCTGACGGCCGTTATGCCAACTCACCGCTGAAGCAGTGGTTCGACAGTCTAAGGAGCGGAAAGGGACCGTGTTGTTCCGACGCAGACGGCAGCGCCGTCAGCGACGTGGATTGGGAATCAAAAGGCGGGCACTACCGCGTTCGCATCGACGGCGAGTGGCACGACGTGCCTGAAGATGCCGTCATCACCGAGCCGAACCGGGTAGGGCGAGCCATGGTCTGGCCGATCCACGGCTATCAGGGATTGAGCATTCGCTGCTTCATGCCGGGCAGCATGACGTAACGCGCGAGCACTGGCCCGACCCACGACTGTCATATTCCGCGAAGGCGGAGTATCCAGTACGCTGCGGCCTCTCGGTTTTGTTTGGTGCCCCTGGAATACTGGGTCACCCGCTGGAGCCTGTCATCGGGCTCGCCGAAGGCGAGACCCGGCGCCGGGTGACGACAATTTCAGAAAGACATGCTCACCGGCGCGTCAGGCATATTTCTTGTCGCGTTCGAGCAGTTCGATTGAGATGCCCTGCGGGCCACGGATGAAGCAGATGCGAACGCCCGGACGTATGGTGGTCGGTTCCTTCGTGAACTCGACGCCCTTTGCCTTGATCTCGGCGGCGACCGCGTCGATGTCTTTCACCGTCAGGCCGAAATGGTCGAGCCCCTGATAAGGCGTCACGGGCGGCGCACTGACGCCGTCGCCGGCGGTAACCGGTGCGATGAACACGTTGGCGCCGCCGAGTTTGACGTCGATCCGCCCCGGGGCGCGGACGATCTCGCCGCCCAGAATGTCTTCCAGCCAGGCGGCAGTCGCTTCGGGATCGGGGCTGCGCAAATGCACATGGTCCCAGGTAACGGTCGGCATCTCGATCGGTCTCCCATTATTGTTGTTGCGGCATTGTTGTTGCGGCGCTGAAGGTCGGTTGCGCCGCGACGGCAATGAAGCCGCCAGCCAATGCACAACTCTATCCTGCAAGCCTTATCCTGCAAGCCTTGCACCGCCGCCGCAATATTGTCGAGGTGGCATGAAACCATTGCTGCCCTGGATGATTGTTGACGGCGGCGGGATCCGTACAGCGGCGGTCGTGAGAGAAGCCGTACGGGAAAACGCCCGTATGGCTTTTTTCTTGCGCGGCACGGCAATTGCCGACGCTGCCGGGTGAGGGCGAGGGTATGAGAATCGCCGGGTGGTCGTTCGGAAAATTCGAAGCGCGGCTTGCCGTGCTGCCGGCCATCGCTATCGTTGGATGCGCCATATGGTTGATGCTCCCGCAAGCGAGCGATGCCGAAAGCCATTCGGCAGCGACGCCGTCTGAAGTTGCCGGCGTCACGCAAGGCATATCCCGCACGGATGATCCGGCCGCGACTCAGGCGACCTCGCCGAGTCCGGGTCCGTCAGCAGTTTCTACCAATCCCAACCAGACGGTACCTTTCGACATCGTGCTGCCAGAGACGATTGCCCCTGCCAATTCGCCGCTCGACGGCCTGAAAATCGTCTCGCAGTCATGGCGAAGGGGCGGGCTCGGCTCGAAAGCGCTGGTGACGTTCACGCTTCGCAATACCAATGACTACGCGGTGAGGGATATCGAGATCGCCTGCAATTTCATCCGCCGGGACGGCAGCCATCTGACCGCACGCAGGCGGATCATTCCCGATACCGTGAACATGAAGAGCCGGAAGCGATACGCACGAGTGCTGGTCGGGTTCGTCAACGTCAACGCGAATAAGGCAAAATGTTCACTGGTGACAGCCAACCGCGTTTAACCCTGTGCGGCCGAACTCACGTTTCATCTCCAAAATGTGACCTGCGCCTTTGAACCTTGCAAGTTGAGCAGGAACTAAACGCTATATGGCCCGTTGGGCGATTAAACCGCGCGTTCGCGCGGGGGAGCAAGACCAATGCCCGTGGCGCGTTATTTCCTGTTTGTCGGCGGAGTGCTGCTCGCGCTGTTGTTGGCGATCGATGCGTTTGTCCCAGAACAGGCGGTCGTGGCCAGCCAGGCCGTTTCTTCGGTCGACAAAACTGTGGTGCGCATTCGTTCCGACCAGAAGCTGCCGGAGCGGGTGGTCTTTGACACCAACCTTCCGATCATTGTTCCGCCGCCGTCCGTGACCGCCCAAGCGGTTGCGCCGTCCGCGCCTGCCGCAGCCCCTGCCTCGGCCGACACCGCCGCTCAGGCGTTTGCCCAATACGTCCCGGCGGAGGCGAAGAAGCCGGAGCCGCCGATCCAGCGCAAGCGCAAGGTGGCAAGAAGCCGTCAGGCGCCGCCGATGCAATTCGCGCAGCCGCCGCAAGTGCGGGTCGCGCAGCAGTCACAGTTTGGCTTCTTCGGTGGCCCGAGCTGGAACACCTGGTAAGCGCCCCGCCTGATTTAGCGCGGTAGCTTCGGAATCTTGTCCGCAAAACCATTATAGCAGGTCAACCGTTCGTCTTCCTCCTTGACGAAGCGGCAGTCATTGACGCCCTTCGCCGCCGGCGCCTTTGGTTTGGGCTGTGGCGCATAAATGGCGTCGTAGCAATTCAGGCGTTCCTTGGTCGCATCGTCGATGTCCTGGCAGGCCTGCAACTTTTGGGCGACCGACAAAGGTTTTTCTTTCTTGCCCGCTGTCGGATTCTTCGACCCGACCACAACCAGCGGTTTGCCGCCGATGGTGGGAGGATTGGCCGGGGCGGCCGGGGTACTCGTTCCCTGAGCCAGCGCCGCCGCCGGATACAGGATCGCCAGCGTCAGGATGATCTTTCTCATATGAAATGTCCGAATAGCCGTAAGCTGAACCAGCGCCGCTGCGAGAACCACAACTCCCGACCCTCGGAATCGAAAATCCCGCTGGGCGCCTGTGTTCTCTAGCATCATCCCCGAGCGTCTGTCTAACCCGTTGATTTAATAGCCATTCAACTGAGCCTGCGACGGTCTGGAGGGGGCAGCCGGGCACTGACATCCGTGTTGCACGCGCGCTGCGGACGCTGCATTGGCGCTGTCCATGGCGAGGCTGCCGGACCGAGCGATCGCAGAAGGGCGACGTCGGCAACATTCCGCAAGCTGTGGGCCCATTCGATCGAGAATGTCGGCAGCGGACCGGCGCGCATCCTGATCGGATTCAATCCGGCATCCACGAGACCATCTGTCGCAATGGATCGCGGCAAATCCCAAGGATGTCCTCGCCACGAATTTCGGCCGCCGGCGGAACTATTCGGAAAATTCCCCCGACCGCGACGTGGTTATCGCCGCAAAGGATGGGCCCGTGGACGAGCGCGCCCTTTGCGTCCTTGAGAACGTCGCCTGATCTCGCAAGCAATTGCATCAGTGGGGGTTAGGCGCAGATCTAACGCAGGCGATAGGCGTCAAATGCGTGGGCCAGGAATATGCCTATGCTGACGAAGATGAGGAATGCCGCCACGACCTCGGTCATAGCCTTCCTCCCTGTATTGCCATGCCGAGAAGGGCGCGCTTGAGAAATTCGCGGTAGATGAGGTTCAGGACCGATACCAACATGATCTAACCCCTGGTTTGATCGTGGGACCCTAGCGGCACTTTGTTTCCGGAGCGCTTCGCGGCGGAGCAGAATGGTTTCGTCGCGCCGGCTCGCGATCACAGAATTGCGACGGAACCGGAACCATCTAAAACAAACCGTGTCAGCGATCGGCCCGCCCTTTTCTCGCCATCCTAATTCAGGAGACGTGCGGGGCGGTGCTACGGGGCAATGTTCCCAAAGGTCCTACGTGATCATCCGACATTTGCAGCAAAACGAGACTCTTAGGTCGCGCCGCGCGTTCCTGCGCGGAATTGTGTCTTCGGCCAGCGCGCTTGCGCTCGGCGGATGCGCCAGCCTCGGCGCGACGGGTGCGCGTTACGACGCTTCGTCGCTCTCGGTGGAGCCGACATTGCTCATCGCAACCACGCGCAAGCCGGTGAGCGGCGGGCGTGCGAAACCGTGGTTCGGGCCGGAGCGGGCTTCGAAGATGATCGTGGCACGGGCGAAACTGGTGCCGCCCGACGAGAATCGTTTCTCGCTCGCCGCAGCGGGACTTGGCGATTGGCGTCTCGATACGGTCGAGCCAGTATCGGGAGAGGTCGGTGATCTTCTCGGGCAAGCCAGCGGCGGCTCGGACGTGCTGATTTACGTGCACGGTTTCAAGCAGACGTTCGAGACGGCGGCGCTCGATGCCGCGCACCTCGCCGACGGCATCAGATTCCGCGGCCAGACGATGGTGTTCTCCTGGCCGTCCAAGGCGGGACTGTTCGATTACGCCTATGACCGCGACAGTGCGATGTACTCCCGCGATGCCTTCGAGCGCGTGCTGCATTCCCTCGCGACTGCCCCGAGCGTCGGCCGCGTTCACATCGTCGCGCACAGCATGGGCACCATGCTGACCCTCGAAGGGCTGCGCCAGCTCTATGCGCGATATGGCGACAGCGTTGCCGGCAAGATCGGGGCCGTGGTGTTCGCCTCACCGGACATCGATATGGATGTGTTCTCTTCGGCGACCCAGAATATCGGACCGCTCACCCGCAAGATCACCGTCGTCGCCTCGACGAATGATCGCGCACTTGCGTTGTCGGGACGATTGGCAGGCGGGATGACGCGGGTCGGCGCCGCCGAGAAGGCCACTATCGAGCAGCTCGGCGTGCGCGTCATCGATGCGTCCGATTCAGGCTGGGGCATCATCAACCACGATCTGTTTCTATCCAATGCCGAGGTACGGAAGGTGATACGCCGCTCGATCGATACCTCAGCCGCGTGAGCTCGCCTTCGGCGCAACGGCATCGCACGGCAACATGATGGCGCCCGTCCATCGCCGACAAGCGGTCATCACAACGTCACGGTGTCGTCACCCATAATCTCGCCAAATTGACGGAACAATTATTCGTGCCGGCACGGTGGTGCCCGGTCTCGCCTCGAACTGCTCAACGCTTGATTGCTCAACGTCCGCACCGCCGACCGGTTGTCGGCGCGCGATGCTTTGCGAGTCGATCGGGGAGATCTGGGCGACGGCGGGCGTTTGCCGGCGATCCAGATTGTTCAGTTGTTACAGAGGAATAAAAATCATGCGTCAAGCAACATCCAAGGCCGCGGCAGGTTCGCGCGCGAACCATCGACAGGTGCTATCACTCGCGGCGGGCGTCGCCTTGCTCGCGGGCGTCACTACCGCTCATGCGCAGAGCACGGGCATCGCCTCCTGCGACGACTTCCTGACCAAGTATGACGCCTGCGTCGTCTCCAAGGTCCCCGAGGCACAGCGCGCGATGTACAAGACGCAGATCGACCAGACGCGCAAGGCATGGGTCGACATGGCCAAGAATCCGTCGACGAAAGCGACCATGGAAGCGACCTGCAAGCAGACCCTGGACGCGACGAAGGCATCGCTCACGGCCTATGGCTGCTCGTTCTGATCGGCGCCTGCGCCGCTGAAGGGAGTGGCGTCGAATGGGCGCCACTCCTGAAGGCGGGCGGGCCGAACCGGGAGGCGCGAGGCTGATGATGACGGCACGACGCGCTTTTCGGAACTTCGATCGAACGAGATGAGCAGCACTCGCGCGCGCTTATCCGAATTAACCCCTTGTTAACCATAACGCCCCAACATTGCCGCCCATAAGGAGTCGCCACCGACCGTAGTTCGAGGGCGCGATTGACCGTTCATCTTGGGGGCGAGCAGAGGCTCGCGGGGCTCCAAGGAGCAACGTCATGTCATCATCTGGCGTACGCCTGCTGTCCGATTTCGTCCCGGCGATTTTCGGCGCACTTGGTTTGGGTATTCCGATCGCGGTTGCGATCATCTGGATCTGTTCCTGATCGTGGAATGTTGCTTGGCTTCGAGGTTCGGGCAGGCGGGGCTTGGCGTGCCCCGTCAGGCTCGAAGTGGCGCGCCACGGTCGATGAACTCGCTTGGTATGAGCGATGAATCGGCATCTTTCCCTCGTCAGCCTCGTGGTCGCGGACTATGACGAGGCGATCGCCTTCTTCACCGGCGCCCTGGATTTCGAGCTGTGTGAGGACACGCCGCTCGGCGGCGGCAAGCGTTGGGTGGTCGTGCGCCCACCGGGCGGTCCCGGCTCCGGCCTGCTATTGGCGCGGGCTGACGGTCCGGCCCAACTGGCGCGCATTGGTGACCAGACCGGAGGGCGAGTCTTCTTGTTCCTGGAGACGGATGATTTCGATCGCGATCATGCGCGCATGATCGCAGCCGGCGTGCGGTTCGTTGAGGAGCCACGGCATGATGCCTATGGAGTCGTCGCGGTTTTCGAGGATCTCTGTGGCAACCGTTGGGACCTGATCCAGCGCAAGTCGATGCACGGCTGCGAAACCAGTCCTTAGCCGACGCCGCCGCGCCAAGAGGCGGTTTGCTCCAGCGCGTCGCGCCCCGGCACGCTGCGAGCGGCTCCGATTGACAATATCATCAGTTTATACTAATCATAAGCTATGACTGTTGATAATGCCCAGTTAGCCTCCCTTGGCGACCCGACCCGCCGCGCGATATTCGAGCTAATCGCAGAGCACCCACGCTCAGTCGCGGAGATTACCCGGCAGGTTTCGGTCTCGCAGTCGGCTGTTTCCCAGCACCTCAAGGTACTGCGCGAATCGCGCCTGGTTCGTTCCGAGCCGAAGGGTGCGAGCAACGTCTACCACATCGATCCACACGGGCTTGGCCAGATGCGTGCTTGGCTCGACCGGTTTTGGAGCAAAACGCTGGCGGCCTACAAGGTCGCCGTCGAGCAACCACCAGAGGAGTCACAATGAACGCGCATATATCAGTTGCGTCCGTGAAACAGTCCGTCGTGGTCGAGGCGCCGATCGAGCGCGCATTCAAGGTCTTCACCGAGGACTTCGGCAGTTTCAAACCGCCCGAGCACAACATGCTCGCTGTCCCGATTGCCGAGACGGTGTTCGAGCCTCGGGTCGGCGGCTACCTCTATGATCGTGGCGTCGACGGCAGCGAGTGCCGCTGGGCGCGCGTGCTGGCCTACGAGCCGCCCGACCGGGTGCTCCTGAGCTGGGACATCAGCCCGCAATGGCAGATCGAGACCGATCCGGACAGGACCAGCGAGTGGGAAGTGCGCTTCACCGCCGAGACGGCTGACCGCACCCGCGTCGAGATCGAGCACCGGAATCTGGAGCGCCACGGCGAAGGCTGGGAAAGCGAGCGCGACGGAGTTGCCGGCGATCAGGGTTGGCCGCTGTACCTCAAGCGGTATGCCGACCTGTTGGCCCGCAAGGCCTGACGGCCGCATGTCAACCGGCTCGGAGCGGGGACCGTGAACCGGCCCGACGACGGCGAGCGGTCGCCGGGCGGAGCTTCAGCATAGGATTTGCTATGCCATACTACGCTGCGATCGTCTCGTTGCTCACTGTGGCGTTCCATTTCTTCCTGGCCACGCGCGTCGCGGCGGCACATGGAAAGTTCAACGTGAAGCTTCCGGCAACGACCGGTAATGCCGACTTCGAGCGCGTGTTTCGCGTGCACATGAACACGCTCGAATGGATGCCGACCTTCCTGTTGCCGCTGTGGCTTTGCGCGATTTATCTGAACGACATCGCGGCCGCGATGCTCGGACTCGTCTGGATTGGCGGACGTGTATTGTACTTCATTGGCTACATCAAAGCTGTGGAGAAGCGTCTGCCCGGGTTCTTCATCCAATCGACCGCATGCGCCTTGCTGTTCGTCGGCGCCGTTGTCGGCATCGTCCTGCGCGGGACAAGCGGTTGATCGGCGTCGGTGGTGGTGACAGTGCACTCAACTCGACAACTTGACAAAGTCAATCGAAGGCCCGGCCGAAGTTGGCGGCGATAGCGTGTATCGGAGTGGCGCGCCACGGTCGATGAAGATGGGCACTACTCCTTCGCGATCGCGCTATGATGTGGGAGCCTACGACACGCCGCCCTAGCTGAAAAAGCGAAGGCCTACGATTAAGCGCTACGCTTCATCACCGCGATTGCGGCCTCCACACGCAGTCACGGTGTGCCGCATCTGCGATCACGGGCCCGCGCCCACGGCGATGGCGGAAGTACCCCAATAAGCAGCCCTATTTGCCACGATCAGGATTCTTCTCCTATAGGCCAGATTCGGTCCTCATAATGCGCAGGCGCAGACGGCCGGGATCGGAAAGACACGGCGTGCGGAGCAGTTGCCCCGGCCCATGCGTTATTTCGACCTGGCGGCTAAGGTAGTGGGCCCTCCGGGGCGAAGCCGCTAGGCGCGCTTGCTACGCTTCGCCGTCTCGCACTGTTTGTTGCAGCCGGCATCGAGCCGTTTGCAGCGATTCCTTTATGCGGCTCGCCATGGCGTCAACCGCGGAATCCAGCGCGGCACATTAGTCCGAAAGCTCTCGTACTCCGTGCCGAATGTTTGCTTGAGCGTCGGTTCTTCGTACATCACCACAAAGACATGAAAAAAAAGCCAGAGTAGCGCGCCGTACCAGAGGAGACGCCAGTCACCAAACAAAAGGGCCTGACCAAAAATGACTGCGACGACCGCGATGTAGATCGGATTTCGCACGTAGCGATAAAGGCCAGTCACTACGAGCTTTTGTGTCGGCGCGATCGGGGCGGGCGTCCCGAGCCCCTCCAGCGCAAAACGGGCAAATGAATCCACAAGTCCGGGCACTCCGACGATGATCAATATACCGCCGAGGATGCGGGTTAGATCGACGCCGAAAAAAGCTGGCCGAAATTCCCACTGCGTGACCCACCAGGGCACGAAGCCTGCCAGCACCAACGGCGCAATGACGAAGAACAGAGCGGAGCCCAAGACGGCAATTGCTTTCGACATTGCGTGCTCCCACGACCCGACAAGAATAGCTTAGCAAATAGGATTGCGCACATAGCGATAGAGACCCGTCACCACGAGGTTCTGCGTCGGTGCGATCGGCGCCGGCGTGCCCAATCCTTGCAGCGCAAAGCGTGCAAACGAGTCGACAAGCCCGGGTAGACCGGCGACGATCAACAGGATCCCGACGGCGCGCGTCGCGTCGAGATCGAAGAAGGGCGGCCGAAACTCCCAACGCGTAATCCACCAGGGAACGAGCCCCGCCACCGAGCTGGGCGCAACCGCAAAGAAGAGGGCAGAGCCCAATACCGCGATCGTTTTCCGCACGGCACCTCCTTCCCGTCCTGTCGCAATGTTAATGCAGCCATGTCCGGTCAGCGCGTTCAGCGGTTGAATCGCGACGGCCTTGCGAAAGCGTCTCGACCAGACCCACTGTCCAGCACATCGGGCATCCGCGTAGCGCGACGAGGGCGGCAACGCCCGCGCCCAAGGATAGCCAAGGGTGCGCGGTCTGGTGGACGATGGCCCAAGCGAGTAGCGCCGCCGCAACTGCGCCGCGCATCAGGTGTGCGCCCAGGAAGGCGCTCCCGAACATGCCGACTCCACGAAAGTAATTCATGTGCTCTCTCGTCCGCTGTCCTTTGTGCCGAGCAGGTATTCGCGCACCAGTGTGCGGGCGCGGCGCAGGCGGCTTTTGGCCGCTTCGCGCGTCACGCCGAGCCGCCCGGCGATTTCCCAAATCGTCAGATCTTCGAGATCTCGCAGCAGCAGCACTTCGCGATGGGACGGCGAAAGCGACTCGATCGCATTGACCAAGTCTATGCGCAACTCGTCCGGCGGGACCTTTGCGAGCTCGCGTGACTCTTCCAGGCTGGCCAGCTCCTCGACTCCGCGCATCAGCATCAGCGCCGGCAGCATGCAAAGGCGCGCGATGACGGTCAGCAGCCAGCCGGCGAGTGCGGCTGGACTGCGGATCGTGCCCACGCGCCGGTACACGACGATGAGTGCTTCTTGCACCACATCTTCGATAACCGAGGTGCGGTAGCAAAGGCGCCGGGCGTAGCGTCGAATGTCCGGCTGCAGCGCCACCAATAGCTGTGTCAGCGCGTGCCGGTCACCCGACCGTGCCGCGAGCAAGAGATCGTCTGATACGCGCGCCAAGGCAGTCACCCTTTCAGTGGCTCGCGCCCGGCGATGGCGCAGGCAGGGCAATAGCCGAACACGCCGGTGACCAGCGTCACGACACCCGCGCCGCTGAGCAGCAGCCCGAGCGGCGAAGCGTGCAGCGCAACCACGCCGCAGATGAGCATCAAGCCCCCGCCGATCACCCTGGCCGCGCGCTCCCACCCGCCAACGTTCTTCCTATACCACATGGTTCTGTGCTCCGGTTCGTGACGCGCCGCTATGGCGCATTCACCCAGACAAGAGGGCGCAAACCCGGCGCCGGGGTCGCGGCACATAAAATAATTTGAGGGGGTGGCAGCTTCAGCAGGCTGGCGTGGGCGTCGGGCGCGGGCCTGGGCCGCTGGGGAGCGCCGGCATCGGGTCGCCGGGGTGTGGACATCCGGATAAAGCCGGGCCAGCCGCTCGCGTATCTTCGGCGCGCCCCAATCTGCTTCTGTGCTGCTTGCGGTGGAGCGATGACGCTGCGCACGGGCAAGAGCGGCCGTTATCGCTACTACACCTGTTGCACCAAGGCCCAGGGCGAGACCGGCTGCAAAGGCCGCACTGTTCCCATGGAAAAGCTGGACAATCTCGTTGCGGAGTACATCGAACAGCGTCTGTTACAGCCGAGCCGTCTTGAGCGACTTTTGTCACACGTGCTCGATCGCCGCACCGAGCGCGCCGAACGCCGAAAGTCGCATGTCGCCGACTTACGCAAACGGGCGGCCGAGGCAGATGCCAAACTCAGGCGGCTTTATGACGCCATCGAGAATGGTGTCGCCGATCTTTCTGATCCCCAACTGAAGGACCGTGTCGCCGAGCTCAAGGCCACGCGCGACCAGGCCCGCCTTGACGCAGAGCGGGCCGAGAACGCGATTGATCGCGCGGGCCCCACCATCACGCCGCAGACCCTTAAGACGTTTGCCAGGACAGCGCGCAAGCGCATGCGGACCGAGAACGGCGGCTATCGTCGTGATCATCTCCGCGTGCTCGCCCAGCGCGTCGAAGTCGATCAGAAGGAGCTGCGCATCATGGGATCGAAAAGCGTACTTCTGCGTACGCTCGTCGCCGCCCCAAGCGCAAAAACGGCTGGCTTTGGCGTGCCCAGTTCTGTACCCGAAATGGCGCGCTCGGAGAGATTCGAACTCCCGACCCTCGGAATCGAAATCCGATGCTCTATCCAGCTGAGCTACGAGCGCCTGCGGTGGCTCGTATCAGACTTGGCCTGACAGAGCCAGTAGCGGAGGTTAGTTGCAGGGATGCCGCCGGCGGTCCTGGCCGATATAGGCGGCCGCGCCCTGGCGGCAGAGGATGGTGGAGGGACCGTCATAATAGGCGAAGGTGCCGGGCTGCGGGCCGGGCCCGTAATTGTGCAGGAAGCTGATGGCGTAAGGCAGGCCCCAATTGTGCAGGTGCCGATTATGGCGGGCGTCCGCCAAGTTTGGGGCGAGGGCCGCGGTGGAGAGGAGGGCGGCGGCAACGATAAACTTTGCTTTGGTCATTTCGATTCTCCGGAGGTCCCACTGAAACTGTCGTGATTCGATCTGAACGGGCAGAAATTCGTGCGAAGAAAGCGCGTTAAAACAAGAAGATAGAAGCCCAAGCTATGATTCGATCGAAGCCCGTAACCCCTCCCATTTTGGCGGATCCAACGTCCCATTCTAGGAGAATCGGGCAGAAATGCTGCGGAAAGCCATCCTAACGCGCCCATTTTTGGCCTCAAGGGATGCTTAACGAATTCCCAACACAGTCCGGCCAGAGTTCTGTCCGGTCCGACTTCAAGGGCCGACCAATCCGCGTCTAATAAAGGCTATCCGGTTCCCGATCGACCCATGCGCATCACGTCTCTTGCCTTGCTGTCCCTCTCGGTCCTGGTCGCGAGCCCGGCGCGCGCCGACTTGCATATCACGCGCGACCACGGCGGTTATGTCGAGGAGTACAAGGCCAAGTACAAGCGCATCCGCGACCGCAAGGAGCGGGTCATCATCGACGGCATCTGCAACTCGGCCTGCACGCTGGTATTCGGCATCGTGCCGATGAACAAGATCTGCGTCACGCCGAAGGCGAGCGTTGGTTTCCACCAGGCCTATTACGACAAGGCCTTCACTTTCGGCATCAAGGTCACGAGTGCTGAAGGGACGTCGGACCTGATGTCCTATTATCCGGAAACGGTGAAGGACTGGATCCGCCGCAACGGCGGGCTCACCACCGAGATGAAGAAGATCAGGAACGGCCGCGAGCTCTGGAGGATCGTCGATCCCTGTCCGGAAGAGTGGTGATCGCCCCCTTACCAATTTCGCAAGCCCCTAGAACGTGGCTATGCCGCGATAAGGTCGCTGCGCTTTACAATTCCTTCTTCGATATCTGAAGTCGCGCCGGCGGTCCCGCGTGACCAACCTTGCCGCACAACATGCGATAGGGCAACACGGGCGGCAAATGACTGGCGACTTCGAAAAAATTGCCGCGCGCGCGGCGCCCGCGATCTTCGTCGTGCTCTGGAGCACGGGCTTCATCGGCACTAAATATGTCTTGAACAGTGCCGAGCCGCTGACCTATCTCGCGATCCGAATGGCGTTCGTGGTGGGACTGATGGCGATCATCGTCGTAGTCGCGCGGCCGCGCTGGCCGGATCGCATCGGCATCGCACACAGCGCCGTCGCCGGCATTCTGGTGCACGGCATCTATCTCGGCGGCACGGCGATCGCGATTGCGCACTCGATCCCGGCGGGGCTCTCGGCTTTGATTCCGGGCTTGCAGCCGATCCTCACCTCGACGCTTGCGAGCCGCTGGCTCGGCGAGCGCGTCACGCCGCTGCAATGGAGCGGGTTGCTGCTCGGGCTCGCCGGCGTCGTGCTGATCCTGCACGACAGGCCGATGAGCGGAGAGGCGGGTTGGGGGTGGCTCGCCTCGGCTGTCTCGCTAATCAGCATCACGCTCGGCACACTTTACCAGCGCCGCTACTGCAGCGCGATCGATTGGCGGTCCGGCAATCTCGTGCAATACGTCGCGGTGACGATCTTGTTCGGTCTCGGCGCATGGCTGTTCGAGACCAATGTGGTGCATTGGACCACCGAGTTCATCCTGGCGCTGGCCTGGCTTGCGGTCGTGCTGTCGATCGGATCGATCGGGCTGCTCTATTGGCTGATCCGGCGCTCGGCCGCGACGTCGGTAGCGAGCCTGTTCTATCTGGTGCCCGCGGTGACGTCGCTGATGGCCTACGTGCTGTTCGGCGAGCGGCTGGACGCGGTCTCGATCGCCGGCATGGCCGCCTGCGCGGCGGCCGTGCTGGTGGTCAACCGCCGCTCAGTTTGAAGTAGAGCGTTTGCCTTTCCTGCACGCATAAATTTCATGAAGCATATCAGTATTTTCCCTGGGTTGTGCCCATTAAGGCGATCGTAAGCAAAACGGGTCAGATTGGGTGCGATTTTGGGGGAATTTCTCGTCATGACCACGCAATCCACTGGAAAGTTCCTGCCGGCGCTCAAGCTGCGCCTCGGTACCAAGGCTGTCATCTGTGCGATCCTCCTGATCGCGGTGAATACCGCGCTGGTGGTCGGGGCGGCCCATTGGTCGCTGACCTCCGAATTCGGCGACCGGGCGCTGCGGGACATCGAGGTCAACCTGCGCACGCTGGGTCTGGCATTTGCCGAGACCTACAGCGACGCCAAGATCACACTCAAGGATGGGGCGGTCGCCCGGGCCGAAATTCCGAAGATGCCCGAGTTCAAGGACCACGCGATCGTCGATCGCGCGGTGGGCTATGCCGGCGGCAACGCGACGCTTTTCGTCTATGACGACGCCAGCAACCAGTACGTCCGCCGCACCACCAATGTGAAGAAGGAGAACGGCGACCGCGCCGTCGGCACCCAGCTCGCGGCCGATCACCCCGGACAGGCGGTGGTGCGGCGCGGAGAGGCCTATCGGGGCCCGGCGACGCTGTTCGGAAAGACATTCATGACGGCCTACTACCCGATCCTGAATCCGGCCGGCAAGGTGATCGGGCTGCTGTATGTCGGCATTCCCATGGCTCACTACGAGAGCATGCTGTCGCATGCCATTCAGAACATGGCGATCGCAGCCGGCATTGCCGCCCTTCTGGTGATGATGCTGACGATGCTGATCGTGCGCCAGGTGACCAAGCCGCTGACGTCGGTCACGGCCTCGCTTACCGCCATCGCCAACGGCAACGCCGACGTCGAAATCGACTGCGACGACCGGACGGATGAGATCGGCGAGATTGCGCGTACGCTTGCGGTGTTCAAGAACAATTCGGTCGAACGGCGACGCTTGCGCGACGAGCAGACCGCGGCTGCCGCGGCCGCTGCCGAGCAGCGCAAGTCGGAATTGCGCGGCTTCGTCGACGAGTTCAAGACCAGCA
This sequence comes from Bradyrhizobium sp. AZCC 1578, assembly GCF_036924675.1. Lineage (NCBI taxonomy): Bacteria > Pseudomonadati > Pseudomonadota > Alphaproteobacteria > Hyphomicrobiales > Nitrobacteraceae > Bradyrhizobium > Bradyrhizobium sp. AZCC 1578. The sequence goes on along the minus strand of NZ_JAZHRZ010000001.1, from coordinate 908,650 downwards.
TCGGCGGCATCCTCGATAAGGTGCTGAACTCCTCCGGCGAGTTCGAGCGTGTCGCGCGGCAGCTCACCGACACCGCGCGGACTACCGCAAGCCTGTCCGGTAAGTCGGCCGGCGCTTCTGAGACCGCCTCCGAGCATGTCCGCACCGCGGCGGCCGCCTCCGACGAGCTCTCCAGCTCGATCGCCGAAATCACCCGCCGCGTCCAGGAATCGAACGGCATCGCGGCCGACGCCGTCAAGCAGGCCGCCGCCACCGACCAGCGCATCAACGAATTGTCGGAAGCCGGCGCCCGGATCGGCGACGTGGTGAAGCTGATCACCTCGATCGCCGAGCAGACCAACCTCTTGGCGCTCAACGCGACCATCGAGGCAGCGCGGGCAGGCGATGCCGGCCGCGGCTTTGCCGTGGTGGCGCAGGAGGTCAAGAGCCTCGCCGGCCAGACCGCGAAGGCGACGGAAGAGATTTCCAGCCAGATCGGCAGCATGCAGCTTGCGACCGAAGAGTCGGTCAGCGCGATCAAGGCGATCGGTCAGACCATCGAGCGCATCAGCGATATCGCCACCTCGATCTCGGCGGCGGTCGAGCAGCAGCGTGGCGCGACCCAGAACATCGCGCAGAGCGTGCGCGCGGCGGCGAGCGGCACGGCCGATGTTGCCGCCAACATCCGCAACGCCGCACAGGGCGCCGACGAGACCGGCGAGACCTCGAGCCGGATGTTTGCCTCTGCGCAGAATCTGTCGAGCGAAAGCCTGCACCTGAAGGCCGAGGTCGAAAAATTCCTCGACCGCGTCCGCGCCGCCTGACGAGGCAGTCACGGCGGTGCATCACGCCGCCCGCGAAACCGGAAGCCGGTGCCGAAAACTTAGTTTGTCATTCCGGGATGGTGCGTTAGCACCAGACTCTGGTGCGCAATTGCGCACCAGAGAATCTCGAGATCCCGGATATGGTCCTTCGAACCATTCCGGGATGACCGCTGCGGGTCACTTCGGCTGCGGCACGATCCGGATATAGGGCTTCGGCGCCTTCCAGCCGGCCGGATAGATCGTCTTCGCCTCGTCGTCAGACACCGAGCCCGCGATGATGACGTCTTCGCCCTGTTTCCAGTCGGCCGGCGTGGCGACGCGATGCTTTGCGGTCAGCTGCAGCGAGTCGATCGCGCGCAGGATCTCCTGGAAGTTGCGGCCGGTGGTCATCGGATAGACGATCGTCAGCTTGATCTTCTTGTCGGGGCCGATCACGATCGCGTTGCGGACGGTCTGGTTGTCCGCAGGCGTGCGGGTGAGGGGATCGCCCGAGGTCGAAGCCGGCAGCATCTCGTAAAGCTTGGAGACGTTGTAGTCGGTATCGCCGATCATCGGATAGTTCGGCGCAGCACCCTGCGTCTCCTTGATGTCCTCCGACCATTTGGAATGGCGCTCGACAGGATCGACGCTCAGGCCAATCAGCTTGACGCCGCGCTTGTCGAATTCCGGTTTCAGCTTGGCGAGCAAGCCGAGCTCGGTGGTGCAGACCGGGGTGAAATCCTTGGGGTGCGAGAACAGCATCGCCCAGCTATTTCCGATCCAGTCGTGGAATTTAATTTTTCCCTCAGTGGTTTCGGCTTCGAAATCGGGGGCGACAGCGCCTATCGGAAGTGCCATGGTTTTACCTCATGTTGTTCAAGTTACAGGGAAATTTGCCTTTAACATTATAGGAGTCTGAAGCGGTTAAGTGAACCGGTTAGCGAAAAAGGTGAGATCCTTCTCCGCGAGCCCGGAACTCCTAGCATCTTCTCTTGGTCCGCGCCTCTGCGACGAAAAGAACCGGCGGGCCTGCATTCGATGGCGGAAGCCAGATTTGGGAGCCATCCTTTTGTTTTCACAACCGTTCCACTTTCTTGCCGTCGCTGCCCCGATATTGCCTTTTATGGCCCGCATCACGCCGGCCGCTTTGCACCCGGGAATGCATTGATCTGAACCGTGACCGACCTCACAGCGACCAATTGGCAACCATGTAAAAATCTCGAAATGCGGGTTTCGAATCGTTAACCGCTCGTTCATGGCCCGTATGGAAATGCTAACTGGAATTGAAATTGAGAAGTGCAACTATGTCTGCCCCGACTGCTGAAATATCGCTCCAACCATCCTGCCGCAAGACCGCCGCTGATGCGCTCACCATCGTGCGCGACGGTGTGATCACCGGCGAGGGCCCGACGACCAAGGGCCGTATCCATTTCTCCCGCGCGCTCGATGCCGATGACGCCGCCTGGTGCGCACGCATCCTCACCGTGAGCGCCGTTGAGCATGAGCCGGTGAGCCGCGCCGAAATCGAAGCGTTGTTCGAAATCAGCGATGCGGCTGCGGAACGCACCGACGACGGACGTTTCGACGATTTGCTGGCCAAGGCGGTCGCCCACCATGCCGCTTCCGAGTCCGGCCTGCCGGTGCCGCCGCGCACGGTGGCGCTGTCGCCGGATACGCCGATCGAGAGCTGGGCGCCGGTGAAGGCCGCCAACATCGACACCAAGGTGCTGGAATGGATCGCCAGCCAGATGCGTGGCAAGCGCCATAGCAATCGTCGGCTTGCCGCGCTGGTCGCGACCCTGGTCGGCGCCGCCGCGCTGCCGCTCGCGCAACTGCCGGGCATGCTGGATATGGGGCTGCTGTAGGTTCATTTGGCGATCATCGGTTTCAAGGCGGCGGGGTAGTACCCGCCGTTTTTGTTTTGAAATCCTGCGTCGGTCCTCTGGTGTCATCCTCTGCGCATGCGGGGGATCCAGTACGCCGCGGCCTATCGGTTCAATCACTGGAATACTGGGTCGCCCGGTCCTGGCCGCATTGTCCGCGGATTCAGCGAGTCACGAGGGTTTAATTCTCGCTCGGGCACCCCATATGAACTCAATGGCACAATGGAAATCGTCAACCACGCGGCAACCACCGATGACAAAGGATGAGTTGCGCCTGATGCTGACCGAGGCAGTGCGCAATACGCAGCCAATCGCGGATCACAAGCCGAAACGCGCCCCGGAGGCGGAGGACGATCAGTCCTAGCTAGCCGCTCATTCGCAATAGCCAAGAAACACACTAGGCGCGGTGGCTACTATCGATCCCGATAGCCTGACCTAATCGGACGCTCAAAAAGGAATAACGGATGCGGATAGCTGCCAAGCCCACCGAACAAGAGATCATCGAGGGGCCGCAAGCGGTGTCTTTTCAGATCGCGAACGGAACTGCGCGGCAGCGCTGCATTCTGCAAACCGAGTTGCCGACGAAGGCGCTGGCGCAAAAATTTCTTCTCGCAAATTGGCCTGTTATCGAAAAGATGGCGCGCGATGCGCTCGCGGCTGGAAATCTTGAAGACGGCCAGATCAAACTCGTCATGGCTGCCTGAGCAGTTCATGATCAACGTCAATTTTGGATTACTACAGGACCAGTCATGCTGAAAGATCGCGAGAACATCCTGAATGCGCTTCGCGAGAAGCCGCTCAAGGCCTACCAACTCATGCGGCGTGCCAATCTCCCCAATGAGGAAGCCTGCCAATCGCTGCTTCTGAAGATGCGCGACGAAGGTCTGGTGAAGTTCGATATCCACAAGGGTCATTGGCTCATCGGGTAGCCAGATAAACATGCGGCGGGGTCCCGTTTAGTTTTGCTCTGCGACACGATTTTACATTTGTGCGGAACCGGCCTCAGTGCCGGAGAGCATTGGCCGGGGCGGGCAAAATCCTGCCTGGAAACACATGGAAACATTGCAGCCTGACATCGTTCTTCGATGGAAGGAGGCCCGCCATGAGCAAGTTTCATGAGAAGGTCGAGGCTCAGACCAAACAGATCATCGGGCAAATGCTCGGCGACGACCTGCTGGTCCGGGAAGGTAAGGAGCAACATCGGCAGGCGACAGCGCCCGAACCGGCTGATCCTGGATCATCCGATGGCAGCGATGATCAGGGCATCGTCCGTGATCAACGGGGACAGGAGCAACCCAAAGACAAGGAGCGGGCCCAGCGCGTGAGCCGGGTCGACCGCGGCGGCGATCCGCCTGGGAAGAAGCCTTCAGGCAATCGCTAAACAAGAGAAGAGGCGGTGTTGGACCGACTCTTCTCCAATGCCCGTTGTCAGCTACTGACAGATATGGCGCCGGCCGTCCGCACCGATGAATGTCGTTCCGGGCTGACAGACGAAGCCGCTATTGTAGTAGCGCGGCCCGTAGCCATAATTGTAGGCGTAGACGTCGTTTCGGAACGGCGCCGTCGCAATCGCGCCGGCCGTGCCGATCGCGCCGCCAACCACGCCGGCGGCTATTTCACCTGGCCAGAATCCGCCGTGACGATGATAGATCCGGTCCTGAGTCTGCGGTTTACGGATGGCATCCGACCGTCCGTGAGCATCCTGCGCCAGTGCCGGCGCTGCGACCGCACTTGAAAGAACCGCCGCTGCGGCGAGGAGCTTCAAGTTCATGAGTTGCCTCCGTTGTACCAACAGTGGGCCAACCGGGGGCGCCTATGACCGTTCCGATATCGTGATCGGTTCGCTTCAAACGGATGTGAGGTTTCAGTTCCAGTTTTGCCAAGGCGCTCAATCAGCAAAACGCACCATGGTTTCACAGTCGGGGTAGCCGGGCATTTTTCGCGCACTGAATCCATCAATGCTCGCGGTCATGAGCTGGGCGATCCCGGAGACGACAATCCTCAATGATCCCCCGCGCGCCGACTGCGTCGGGCCCTTCTCCAGCGTGCAACGATCGGATTGGCCCTTGCGGTTCAGCATGGAGCGACTTGCAATGTCGGGTGCCGGACAGACGCCGTTCCCGAGAAAAGGATAGCGTTTAAAATCAGCGGTAACCCTCCGGCGGCCGCGTGACTGAGAGACGCAAGTGCTCCCGCCAATCCGGGAGTTCTCATGCAGTCGTTTTCGAGTAATCTGCTGCTGTCGTGTTTCGCCCCGCCGGATGTCGAGGCATTGCGGCCCCACCTCAGGCCTGTCGTGCTGGAGCACACCAAGATCCTGCATGAAGCCGGGGAGAAGATTAGCGGGGTCTACTTTCCATTCGATGCGGTGATTTCGCTCGTGGTGCTGCTTGAGGGCGGAGAAACCGTTGAAGCCGCCATGGTTGGCCGCGATGGTGTCGTCGGCGCTTCGGCGGCTTTGGACGGCAAGCTGGCCCTGAATCGCGCGATCGTTCAAATCGGCGGACATGGAGTAGTGTGTGAGCCCGACGCATTCAAGCGCGTGGCGCTCGACCGCCCGGGCATGCTTTCGATGATTATCAGTCACGAGCAGACGGTTTATGGCCAGGCGCAGCAGTCCGCCGCCTGCAACATCCTCCACGATTCGACGGCGCGGCTGTGCCGTTGGCTGCTGCGTGCGCGCGACCTCTCAGGAAACGATACGCTCCCTTTCACGCAGGAGTTTCTCGCGGAGATGCTGGGTGTCCGGCGAACCACCGTTTCCCCGGTGGCGCATACGCTGCAAGCTGCAGGAATGATCCGATACCGGCGAGGCAAGATCGAGATCACAAACGTCGAAGCGCTACGGGAAAGCGCCTGCGAGTGCTATGAGACAGTTCGTAACAATTACGATCGATTGCTGGGGCACAACCGCAATAGCGAGCCTGATCACGCAGCTCCGAAGAGTTGAAATTACAATCCGTGTACGAGCTGGTTCGTCGGTCAATCTAGAATCTAGTCAGGCGATCGCGACGCGCTTCCGGTCAAAGCTTCGGCGTCTGGCTTGATTGGATCAGCGCCAGTCGAGCGAACTTTTCGGGGAATAGCGAGTTCCCGCGCCGGCTCGCTTCTCGGGCCAGAGGCGCCGGATTCGGATCGACGGGAACGATGCCCTGTAGTGCCGATTGACCGGGACGGCTCACTCCCAGGGAGCACCCGATGGATCTCGACGGAAAGAAAATCGCAATTCTGGTAACGCACGGCTTTGAACAGTCGGAACTCGAAGTGCCGCGTGATCGGCTGAAAAAAGCCGGCAGCGCAGCCTGACCGCCATTTGCGAGGTCGCCATGAAGAGCAAGCGTATCGGCGCCGACGACAAGGCGCAGGTTCACGTCGTCATTCTGGACACCGGCGAGGAGGCGTTTGCCGCGCTCACCCGGTTCGCAGCCGAATCCGGGGTCTTCGCGGCCTCGCTGACCGCGATCGGCGCCTTCGAACGGGCGACGGTCGGCTGGTTCGACGTCGCCGCAAAGAACTACCGGAAGATCGCGGTCGACGAACAGTGCGAAGTCCTCAGCGCGATCGGCGATGTTGCCGCCGGCGACGACGGCAAGCCCAGCCTGCACGTTCACGTCGTGCTCGGCCTTGCCGATGGCTCGACGCGCGGCGGCCATCTGCTGGCAGCAACCGTCAGGCCGACGCTCGAAGTGATCTTGACCGAAGCGCCGGCAGCGCTTCGACGCAAGAAGAGGCCCGACCTCGGAATTGCCCTCATCGATCTTGCGGCGGGGGACGGGTAGCGCATCCGACGAGCGCTTTAGGAACCATTTCATTCGGTCTCATGTTGTTGGCGCACCCATCAATGGAGGAAGCCATGCCTGACAAGGACCTAAATGAATTGTTCCTGGATACGCTGAAGGACATATACTACGCCGAGAAGCAGATCCTGAGGGCGCTGCCGAAAATGGCGAAGGCTGCCACCTCGGACAATCTGCGGGCCGCCTTCGAAAAGCACCACGAAGAGACCGAGGCGCATGTCGAAAGGCTGGAAGAGATATTCGAGCTTCTCGGCAAGCCGGCGCGCGGCAAGAAGTGCGAAGCGATCGAGGGCATCATCGACGAAGGCAAAGACATCATGGAGCAGTATGCCGACACGCCCGCGCTCGATGCCGGTCTGTTGGCCGCCGCCCAATCGGTCGAGCATTACGAGATTTCTCGTTACGGCACCCTGAAAGCCTGGGCACAAAAGCTCAACAATCCGCAAGCCGTGAAGCTGATCGATCAGACGCTCGCCGAAGAGAAAAAGACAGACGAAACCCTGACCAAGATCGCGGAGACCGAGGTCAATTACGAGGCCGCGGCATAGGGCCACTCGTTCTACCGCGTCATAGCTGCTCAAACCGTCATCCTGAGGCCCCGCAGAGCGGGCGTCTCGAAGGGTGTAGGCTGCAGACGGGGTCGTCGGCGTCCAGGTGAGCACCTTGGCAATCTGTTTCGACTTCCGGACCAGAGCCTCATGGCTCCCGCCGGAGTTCGATACCGTAGGGAAACACGGCAGCAAAACGATCGCCGAGGTAGTCGTTTCGCGGGTCGCACAAATTATTTGCGCGCGGGGCGCCAGCGTAAGCAAACGTTTAGCCGCTGCCCGTAAAATGCCGGCATCAACTTCTGCATTAACCTCCGGTTAGTCATGCGCCTTCTGCCGATGAAAGAGCCGGACAGGTCCTGGCGGTCGATCAAGGGCCAGTGGAAGAAGGACGCCGAAAGCGTCGGCGAGGACTTTTCGACCTTTTCGACGGGAAGCTATGCGGCCTATGACGGGTTGACCAAGGAAGGCGATCACCCCAGCCTGTACTGCCTGTCCGATGGCGAGCGCATCCATGCGGCCTGCCAGGTCAGCCGCCTGATGATGAGCAAATTTCCGGATCCCATCCTCCGCGCGCGCTTTATCGTGGTGTCGCCGGTTTACGAACTCGGCATCGCCGATGCCGGTCAGTACGCCCAGACGATGGTGGCGCTGTTCTCGGGCATCGTATGGCTGTCGAGGGATACGATGTCGGCGAGCCACATCCGGTTTTTCCTGCGCAGTCCCGGAGACTCGCAGTTCTTTGCGGCGCTGCTGGCGTCGACGCCGGGCTCGCTGTTTTCGAAATTCACGATCGACGGGGCGCTGATCGAGTGCAGTCTCAAGGAAGACGAGATGGCGGAATCCGCCTGATTCCGCGGCCGCTTTAACCTCCCGATAACTCATTTTGCTAACGCCCCCTTGGCTTGTGGTCCCTACAACGAGCGCCTGTGGGGGCAGCGAAAATGCTGAATAATCCATCGGACGACGTCATCGCGGAGAGCCAGCCGCTGTTCGGTCGCGGCATGCCGTGGCGGATCAGGCTGGGCGCGATCCAGTGGCTGATCCTGAGTGCCGCGGGGATCGTGATCGCGATCATGCTCGGAACCGGCTATTTCGCCATGCAATACCGCGAGCGGGCGCTGGAAGTCGCCGAGCGCGAACTCAACAACAGCGCGCTCTTGCTGTCACGGCATTTCGACCAGCAACTGAACGATCTCCAGCATGTGCATGAGGACGTCGTATCCGGCATGCGGGCCGACGGGGTCGATACGTCGGAAGAATTCGAACAGAGGATGTCGACCTTGAGCGCGCACGAGATGCTGCGCGGCAAGCTTTCGGCGCTGCCCCATGTCGGCGCGCTGAACCTGTGGAACGTCAAGGGATGGCTGATCAATTCCTCCGAGATGTGGCCGGTCCCCGATCTCAGCATCGCGGACCGTCAGTACTTCAAGGAGTTCACGTCGGGAAAACCGACCACCGATGTGATCGTCGAGCCGGTCGTCAGCAAGGTGACGAGGAACTGGACCACGCTATTTGCGCGCAAGATTGTCGGCCGCAACGGCGAGATCATCGGATTTGCCAGCCGCGGCGTCGAACCGTCGCATTTCGAGGCCTTCGTCGGATCGCTGGAACTCAACAGCGATACCGCGATCTCGATGATTCACCGCAACGGCACCATCATTGCCCGCTATCCGAAGGACGACAGCGTGATCGGCTTCAATGTCGCCGGGAGCGAAGCCTTTCAACGTGCGCTGGCCGTGGATGGCAACATATCCGGGCGCTTCACCAGCGCGAGGCTGGCGGAAGACAAGGTCGGCGCGGTCAAGTCGCTCATGCACTTCCCGATCCTGATCGTGGCGACCACCCGAACGGAGGCTGCGTTGGCCGACTGGCGGGCGCAGACCAGGCTGCAATTTTTCGCGGCGGCGCTGGCGGTCATCGTCGTGATCGGCATGGTCTTCCTGATCGTGCGTCAGCTCCGCCGCCAGCATGCCGCCGCGCAGCGCAAGCTTTCGGAGAAGAGCCAGCATCTCGACACCGCCATCAACAACATGACGCAAGGGCTGTTGCTGTTCGATTCCTCGGGCCGTCTCGTGATCTGCAACCGGCGCTATATCGATATGTTCGGGCTCTCGGCGGAAGTCGTCAAACCCGGCTGTCATCTGCGCGACCTGATCCGGCACCGTCAGGAACGCGGCTCCTTTCTCGGCGACGTCGACGCCTATTGCGACCGCTTCCTCGATCCCAACGGCAGTCTCGTTCAGGACACCGTGACCTCGACGCCGGATGGGCGGACGATCCGGCTGATCTTCAAGCGCTCGGCGGACGGCGGCTGGGCCGCGACGCTGGAAGACGTCACCGAAGGGCGGCGCGACCAGGCCAGGATCGAACATCTCGCCCATTACGACGCGCTGACCAATCTGCCGAACCGCACCCTGTTCCAGCGCCATGCGGAGGGACTGCTGCTGGAAACCGAGGGCCAGGAATTCGCGATCCTCTATATCGACATCGACGAGTTCAAACGCATCAACGACACGCTGGGACATCTGATCGGGGACGAGTTCCTGAAGGGCGTGGCGGAGCGGTTGCGCCAGTCGGTCGGCGCTGAGGATTTCATCGCCCGCCTGGGCGGGGATGAATTCGCTATCCTTCAGCACGGCATCGAGAGCGCCGAGGACGTTCACGCGCTGGTCGCGCGGATCTATCAGGCGCTGCGTACCCCGTTCGACTGCCATGGCCATCAGCTTTCCAGCGATGCGAGCATCGGCATCGCGATTGCCCCGCGCGACGGCTCGGACCTTTTCGATCTCCTGAAGAACGCCGATCTCGCGATGTATGCGGCGAAGGCCGCCGGCCGCAGGACCTATCGCTTCTTCGATCCGGAGATGGAGCAGCAGGCCAATCATCGCCGCGAACTGGAGGCAGACTTGCGCGAGGCGCTGGTGCAGGGCGGGTTCGAACTGCACTATCAGCCGCAGGTCGATCTGCGCGGCGATTGCGTCACCGGCTGCGAGGCGCTATTGCGCTGGCGGCATCCGGTGCGCGGCATGATCTCGCCCGCCGATTTCGTGCCGGTCGCCGAGGAGACCGGCCTGATCGAGGAGATCGGGCAGTGGGTGTTGCGCACCGCCTGTGCCGAAGCCGCCGCCTGGCCAGCCCATGTCCGAATCGCCGTCAACGTTTCGCCGATCCAGTTCCGGTCGGAAACGCTGTCGGTGAAAGTCGCCGCTGTCCTTGCCGAGACCGGACTCGATCCGCGCCGGCTGGAGCTGGAGATCACGGAAGCCGTCCTGATGGCGGACGATGACGCCGCGCTCGCGGCGCTGAACCATCTCCGCGCGCTCGGCATTCACATCGCGCTCGACGATTTCGGCACCGGCTATTCATCGCTGCAATATCTGCAGCGCTTCCCGTTCGACAAGATCAAGATCGACCGCTCCTTCGTCAAGGAAGTGACGCGCAATTCCTCGTCGGCCTCGATCATCCGCGCGGTGGTCAGCATCGCCGCCGACCGCAATATGATCACGACTGCCGAAGGCGTCGAGACGTTGCAGCAGCGCGAGACCGTGCAGAGTCTCGGATGCACGCAGATGCAGGGCTATCTGTTCAGCGCCGCGCGCCCTGCGCAGGAAATCCGCGCGCTCCTGGCATCGGGGGAGGCCGGCGTCGACGCCGCGGCGTGAGCTTCCCTAGCGGCGCGCCTCGGAAATCGCCTTCCTGAGAATTCGCGACAGCAGTTCCACCGAATAGGGTTTCTGGATCAGCTCGAAGCCGCGGTGGGCGCTCTCCGCCAGCACGTTGCTGTAGCCGCTGGTCAGGACCACGGGCAGGCCGGGATAGCGTTCGCGCACGATGCCGGCGAGCTCGACGCCGTTCATCCCGGGCATGATGACGTCGGAAAACACCAGGTCGGCGGAAAACTCGTCCTCGGCCAGGATTGCGAGCGCGGCGTCCGCGCTGGCGACGCGGCGCACGGTGTAGCCGAGATCTTCCAACAGTTCGGTGGAGAACTGGCCGACGTCGTCATTGTCCTCGACGACGAGGACGCGGTAGCCGCGGCCGCGGGCAGCAGGCTCGCTGGCGGTCGCGGCGGCTTCGCTCGTATCGGCCGGCACCGCGGCCTGCGGCAGGTAGATCGTGAACGTCGCGCCCTGGCCGGGCTCACTTGCAACTGCGATATCGCCGTCGGATTGCTTGGCAAAACCGAACGCTTGGCTCAGCCCGAGGCCGGTGCCCTTGCCGACTTCCTTGGTGGTGAAGAACGGCTCGAAGATCGTCTCGAGCAGGGCAGGGGCAATGCCGCAGCCGGTGTCGGTCACGGTGATGGCGACGAAGTCGCCGCCGCGGGCGGGCTGGGCACGCAGCGGCGGAATCGCATCCACCTTGCGGACCTGAATGGTCAGCCGGCCCTCGCTGTCCATGGCATCGCGGCTGTTGACGGCGAGATTCATCAGCGCGGTTTCGAATTGCGCGACGTCGGCGATTGCGAAGCAATTGAGATCGGCGATTTCGACGTCGATCCTGATCCGGGCACCGACGAGGGGACGGATCAATTGCGCGACTGATTCGACCTGGGTGCCGACGTTGAACACCTGCGGCTTGAGCGGCTGCCTGCGGGCGAACGCCAGCAATTGTCCGGTCAGTTTGGAGGCGCGCTCCACGGTCTCGGCGATCGCGTCGATGTAGCGCCGGCGCCGCTCTTCCGGCAACTCGCGGCGGCGCAGGAAATCGGTTGCGGAGCGGATGATGGTCAACAGGTTGTTGAAATCGTGCGCCACGCCGCCGGTCAACTGTCCGACCGCTTCCATCTTCTGCGACTGGCGAAGCGCTTCCTCGCCCTGGCGGCGCTCGGTGACGTCGATGGCCTCCGGCACTGCCCCGATGACGGTGCCGCGCCGGTCGTGCAGCGGGCGCATCGCGAAATCGAAATAGCGGTCGCCGATCGGCAGGTGCAGCAGCATTTCAATCTTGACCTCTTCGCCCTGCATGACCGTGATGAAGGCGTCGCGGATGGCGTCGCGCATGCCGGGGGTCGTGGCAAACCATGGCGTTTCCCAGAACGGCTGGCCGACCACCGCGCCGGCGTCGGCGTGGATGCCGGCCAACGCCGTCCTGTTGGCATAGAGCACCTCGCCGTGCTGGTTGAGCAACGCCTGATATTGATGGCTGGTCTCGAAGATTGCCCGCATCTGGGCTTCGCTGGATTCGAGCTGCGCCGTCCGCTCGGTGATCCGCATCTCGAGAATTTCGTTCAGCCGGCGCAGATCGTGCTCGGCCTGCTTGGCCGAGGTGACGTCGTGGGCAACGCCGATGAAGCCGATGTGCTTGCCGGTCGGATCCCAGCGCGGCTGGGATTCCGAGCGCAGCCACCGCCATTCGCCGTCGGCGCGCTGATAGCGGGCCTCCAGCACGAACGGCTTGAGCGATGCTTCGCCTGCGACGGATTCCTGGACGACGCGCGCCGCGTCGTCCGGATGCAGCCTTTTGCGCCAGTCGAACACGATGGCTTCCTCGAACGGCAGTCCAAGGAAATCGACATAGGCCTGGTTGGCGAAGGAACGCGTGCGGTCGAGCTTGGTGACCCAGATCGGGACCGGCGCGCTGTTGGCGATCAGGCGGAAGCGCTCCTCGCTTTCGCGCAAGGTTGCCTGCGCCAGCATCTGATCGGTGACGTCGCAATCGGCGCCGACGAGGCGCAGCGCGCGGCCGTCGGCCTCGCGCTCGATCTTGGCGACGACGCGGATCCAGCGGACCGCGCCGTCGTTCGGCCGCACGATGCGGTATTCGGCCGAGTAATCCTCGCTCTGGCTTTTCAATACGCCGAACAGGTGCTGGACCGTTCGCTCGCGATCCTCGGGATGGATTCGACTGACCCATTCCTCATAGGTCTCGTTGGCCGCCTCGGGCGGCAGCCCGTGAACGATAAGATATTCGGGGGAGCGGCGGTTCTTGACGCCGTCACGGAAATCGATTTCGAGACCACCGACGCCGGCGATGCGCTGGATACGCGCCAGCTCCGCTTCGCGCTCCTGCAAAGCACGATGGGCTCTGTCGCGCTCGCTTGCGATTTCCTGCAGATATTGCCGCAAGCGCTCGGCGGCGGCAGCTTCAGGCAGGAGGTTCGTGGTGTCGGAAGGTGTCATGCGTGCCGGCAACCTCTGGCGGCACTTTCACACAAGAGCCGGCGCGTTAGCCAGCCTCATTTGCTCTTGGTGGTTGACCGGCAGTTATAGGCCCTGCGGAACCCGGCGGCCTGCGCATCTTCCTCGGAACAGAACCAGCGATCCGGCTTGGTCAGTCCCGGATAGGAGCGGCATGCCTGCAGGTGGTAGATGCCAAGGTTCCCGGTGACGCGCGCGCGCACCGCGTACTTCCCCTTGATGTTGCAATTCGCCGGCATCACGAGATCCTCGGGGAACAGCGCCTCGCGGATTTCGCGGTCGCGATCGACGCGGCACGCGGCGCCGAGCAGGGGAGCGTCTTTCTTCCCGGCGCGGAACTCGCGCGGCGCGACGAAGCAGCCTTTCCAGAGTCCCTGGCGGTCGTCCTTGGCGCGGGCCTCGTCCACCTGGAAGCGACCGCTGGCGGAGACTTCGACATTCAGTGCAAAGCCGTTGCGGACAAGGAGTTGGCTCAAACTGGTCGTGTCGCCCTCGATCTTGCACACGCCGATGCGCCGTTTCTTGTAAGTAGGGTCGGGACCCAGATCGTCGCAGCGAACCTGTTTGCCGCCGATCAACTTGGTCAGTTGATCGCGCGCCTCAATCCCGCAGGTCCAGCTATCGGCATTCTGATCGATGCAGAGTTGATCAACGGTGGGCGCATCGATGCCGTCGAGCCGGTAGGTAATGTTGCCGAGCTGAAGCGAGCTGCCATCTCGAATGGTGGCCGTTGCGGCCAAACTCTGGCTGGCCGGAAGGGCGATCGACAGCAACGCCGCAACCAGAAAAATTCGTGACCGCATCTGTTTCACTTTAAATAGATTTCGCACCGATGCGTTCTAGCACATGCTGGCGTCAAGGAACCAAGCGCGGCGGCCTTACGCCTCTCTGACGTTTATTCCTCGGACGCTCAAGGCCTCGAAGAGAGCTTCGATGATTTCGGGCTCAAGCCTGTCGGCAGATGACGGCACGAGCTCGTCAATTTGGTCAAACGTGATGAACCCGTATTGGTCGCCAATTTCAATCGCTCTTCTGATGATCGCTGATAAATCCATTTGATCGTCCTCTCGATATCGAAGCTCCTACTAAAGGGGATGAGAGCACCATTGACTTCACAAGAACAAAATAAGAACATGGGGCCCTCGCTCAACACGGAATATTGCCATGTCGTCCTCTTCACAGCCGAAGTCCGAAGAGAACGACGAGCTGGAAGCCGCTGTAGATCAGGCGATTTCTGCCTGTGGTGGGGATATGAGGGCGACGATCCGCGCGTTGATCGTGGCCAACGACTATCTGGAATCCGAGGTCGGCGAGCTGATGAAAGCGGTATCCCATGCCTATGCGCGGGGCCGCTTCAACTCCTATTCCGGCTGAATTAGCGCCGGGCGGCGCCGCGAAGCCGGTACGAGACCGTTGCCTCCATCGATTTTTGCTGTACGACGGGTGTGTTACCCGCGTCCCGCATGTCTCGTTGCGGGGGAGGATCCCGCCCAAAGCTCAAGCAAGAAGAACATGTTCAAGAGAATTCTGATCGCAAATCGCGGCGAGATCGCCTGCCGGGTCATCAAGACTGCGCGCCGAATGGGGATCGAGACGGTCGCGGTGTATTCCGAAGCGGACCGCGATGCGCTCCACGTCGAAATGGCGGATAAGGCCGTGCTGATCGGCCCGCCGGCGGCGGCCGAGAGCTATCTGTTGATCGAACGGATCATCGACGCCTGCCGCAAGACCGGCGCAGAGGCCGTGCATCCCGGTTATGGCTTTCTTTCCGAGCGCGAGGCGTTTCCGCGCGAGCTCGCCAAGGCGGGTATCGTCTTCATCGGCCCCAATCCCGGCGCCATTGCCGCGATGGGCGACAAGATCGAATCCAAGAAGGCCGCCGCGAAGGCAAAAGTCTCGACCGTGCCGGGACATCTCGGTGTGATCGAGGACGAAAAGCACGCGGTGAAGATCGCCGACGAGATCGGCTACCCCGTGATGATCAAGGCCTCCGCCGGCGGCGGCGGCAAGGGCATGCGGATCGCGTACTCGAAGAAGGAAGTCGTCGAGGGCTTCAATCTCGCCAAGGCGGAAGCGAAATCCTCGTTCGGCGACGACCGCGTCTTCATCGAAAAGTTCATCGTCGATCCCCGCCACATCGAAATACAGGTGCTCGGCGACAAGCATGGCAATGTGATCCATCTTGGCGAGCGCGAATGCTCGATCCAGCGCCGTAACCAGAAGGTCATCGAGGAAGCGCCGTCGCCGCTGCTCGACGAAACCACCCGCCGCAGGATGGGTGAGCAGGCGGTGGCACTGGCGAAGGCGGTGAATTACGATTCGGCCGGCACCGTCGAGTTCGTCGCCGGCCAGGATAAGAGCTTTTACTTCCTGGAGATGAACACCCGTCTGCAGGTCGAGCATCCCGTCACCGAACTGGTCACGGGCATCGACCTGGTCGAGCAGATGATCAGGGTCGCGGCCGGCGAGAAGCTTTCCATCGCTCAGAAGGACGTCACGCTGACCGGCTGGGCCGTGGAATCGCGCGTCTATGCCGAGGATCCCTTCCGCAACTTCCTGCCGTCGATCGGCCGGCTGGTGAAATACCGGCCGCCGGCGGAAGCGAGCCAGGACGGCGTTACCATCCGCAACGACACCGGTGTGCAGGAGGGCGGCGAGATCTCGATCCATTACGATCCGATGATTGCCAAGCTCGTGACGCACGCGCCGTCACGAGCCGCCGCGATCGAGGCACAGGCCACGGCGCTCGACGCGTTCTACGTCGACGGCATCCGTCACAACATTCCGTTCCTGTCGGCGCTGATGAACCATCCGCGCTGGCGCGAAGGCAAGCTTTCCACCGGCTTCATATCGGAGGAATTTCCAAAAGGGTTTTCGGCGCGTCCGCCGGAAGGCGAGATCGCGCGGCGGCTGGCCGCCGTGGGTGCCGCGATCGATCACGTGCTCGGCGAGCGCAAGCGCCAGATTTCCGGTCAGTTGACCGGCCGCCTGGTGCAGCGTGAACGCCGCCGCGCGGTGTGGCTCGACCGCGACGAAATCGCGCTCGATGTGGCGCGGGAGGCCGACGGCATCGCGGTGCGTTTCATCGGCGCCGACGGTCTGCCCGGCAATCCGCACAACCTGATCTCGGCCTGGACGCCGGGCGAGCCGGTCTGGCACGGCACCATCGACGGCCACTTGGTCGCGATGCAGGTGCGCGCGATCCCGAACGGCTTCCGCCTCGCGCATCAGGGCTTTGAAGTTGCAGTCAACGTTTTCACTGAAAGCGAAGCTGCCGCCGCGCGGCTGATGCCGGTGAACTCAGCCGCCGACGCCGGCAAGAAGCTGCTGTGCCCGATGCCCGGGCTCGTGGTGTCGATTGCGGTCGCCGAAGGGCAGGAGGTCAAGTCCGGCGAGACATTGGCCGTGGTCGAGGCGATGAAGATGCAGAACGTGTTGCGCGCCGAACGCGACGGCACCGTGAAGAAGATCCATGCCGCGGCCGGCGCCACACTGGCGGTGGACGCGTTGATTTTGGAGTTTGCGTAGACGCAACCCCCGTCATTACGAGCGCAGCGAAGCAATCCATCGTGCGGCAAAGGAAGTATGGATTGCTTCGTCGCTGCGCTCCTCGCAATGACGAATGAGGAGCCTCCTGATGTCTTTCCGCAAACGCCGCGAAGCTCTGCGTTCCATCCTCGGCAGCTTCACCTGCATCCGCCCGGGATCGGTCTATGATGCGACCTCGATCCGCATTGCGGAAGACCTCGGCTTCGAGCTCGGCATGTTCGGCGGGTCGGTGGCCTCGCTGGCCGTTCTCGGCGATCCCGACATCGCCCTGATCACGTTGACCGAGCTCGCGGAGCAGATGCGCCGGATGTCGCGTGCTTCGACACTGCCGGTATTGGTCGACGCCGACCACGGCTACGGCAATGCGCTCAATGTTCGCCGTACCGTGCATGAACTCGAGGCTGCCGGCGCCGCTGGCCTCACGATCGAGGATACGCTCTTGCCGCAGGCGTTCGGGCAGGCCGGAACGCAATTGATTCCGCTGGAGGAAGGCGTCGGCAAGATGAAGGCTGCGCTCGATGGCCGCAGCGATTCCTCGCTGGTCATCATGGGCCGCACCGGCGCCGTGTCTGTCACCGGCCTTGACGACGCGATCGCGCGGGCGAAAGCGTATGAAGCTACCGGCGTCGATGCGCTGTTCTTCACCGGCATCAAGAGCCGGGGCGAGCTGGAAGCGATTTCCGCCGCGACGAGATTGCCGATCGTGCTCGGTGGTGCGCCTGAGGACATGACGGCGCTGGATTATCTCGCCGGTCAGCGCGTGCGGATCGCGCTGCAGGGCCACGCGCCATTCGCCGCCGCGACGCAGGCCGTCTACCAGACGCTGAAGGCGTTGCGTGAGGGAACCTCGCCGAAAAATTTGAACGGCCTTGCGTCTGCCGAGTTGACCAGCCGGGCCATGCGCGATGCCGAAGTAAAGTCGCGCGCCGGCGCATTTCTCGGGTTGAAGAACAAATGAGCGATGCAATTCGTCATGTCACGATAAGCGGCCGGGTGCAGGGCGTCGGCTATCGCGCTTGGGTCGACGACACGGCACGGGCGCGCGATCTCGAAGGCTGGGTGCGCAACCGCAGGGACGGCCGTGTCGAGGCGTTGTTCGCAGGTCCCGCGGAGCCGGTGACCGCGATGATCTCGGCTTGCCGGCGAGGGCCGTCATCGGCCCGGGTCGAGGCGGTACACGACGACGCCGGCAATCCCGAGATGCTGAAGCTGCGGCGGGCAGGGGAGCGGTTCTCGGTGCTCCCGACGATATAACGTCGGTGGCTGTTTGAACCAGGGCCCGTTCTCGGGGGGCCTCCGACCTTGACCGACCCAGTCGCCAATGGCCTATTCGGAGATCGAACGCACAGAGCAAATATCAACCATCCGACTGGGCGGAGACGGGCGATGGACATTCGATCGACGCTGACGGGTTTATGTGATGCCTTCAACGCGCACGATCTTGATCGCATCATGGCGTTCTTTTCTGACGATTGCGTGCTGGAGATGCCGCGGGGAAGCGAGCCTTGGGGGACTCGTTTCGAAGGCAAACGGAACGTACGGGAAGCGCTGGCAACACGCTTCGAAGGCCTGCCTGACGTCCACTACGGCAACGATGAGCATTTTGTGGATCCGACTGCCGAGACCGGCATCTCAAAATGGACCCTCACAGGCACCACCCGCGAGGGCACGAGAAAGGAGGTCCGAGGTTGTGACTTCTACACGTTTCGCAACGGGAAGGTGATCCGCAAGGACTCCTATTGGAAAATCGTGGAGTAGGTCCGGTTTTGGCTTTTTGCGTCCAGCAAAGCGGATATTCGGCGAGCTGCTTTTTGCACAGCGAGATAGCACCTGCGCGCCCTGGCTAATGCGTCCGTTCGCCCGGCTCGAATTCGCCATCGTATTGGATAGAGGCGCTACCGACATATTGCAGGTCGACTGAGGAATACACGATGCTGCGATTGCGGCCGAGGCGCTTTGCTTCGTAGAGGGCGGTGTCGGCTTCTCCCACCAGCGCGGCCTCGTCGATTGTCGAACGGGTTTTTGCGGCAACGCCTGCGCTGATGGTGATGTAGCCTCGGCTCGAGGCCGTGTTCGGAATGCCGAGCGCCCGAACCGTCAGCCGGATGGATTCGGCAACCTTCAAGGCATCGTCTCCCGAGCTGTTCGGCAATACGACGGCGAATTCCTCGCCGCCATAGCGCGCGGACAGGCCTGACGTGTTGTCGGTCGCATTGCCGATGGCTTTTGCAACCGCCTGCAGGCAACGGTCGCCGGCCTGGTGCCCGTAGGTGTCGTTGTAGCCCTTGAAATTGTCGATATCCAACAGCAGCACCGAAATCTCTTCGCAGGCTCCGTATTCGCGCCGCAGGAAGCCATCGAAGGTGCGGCGGTTGGTGAGCCCGGTCAGCCCGTCGGTCGCGGCGAGCTGGGTGAGGCGGCGGTTGAGCTGGGTCAGCTCATCCTCCATCCGCTTCCGTTCAGTCACATCGCGGATGACGCAGAGGAATTCCGTCCGCGCCGGGTCGCTGGTTGCGGAGGCCATCTTGAACTTGCTTTCCACCCACGCCAGCGTCCCGTCGCCCCGATAGTGCCGAAACACGACCGTACTGACGCTATCGGCGCCGTCGAGCCGGATGGTCGCCGCTTTGACGCTGTCCCTGTCGTCGGGATGGACCAGGTCGAAGCATGACTTGCCGACCAGATCTTTTGGACGCAATCCCAGCACCGGCTCGGCCGATCGGGAAACATAGCGGAGCAGGCTGTTGGCATCGATGAGGATGATGATATCGGCGATGTTGTTGGCCAGCAGGCGATAATGCGCCTCGCGCTCGCGCAGCGCGCGCTCCGTCTTGCTGCGGAAGCGGAATTGAAGGGCAACCAACGCCGCCAGCATCAGGATCATGCAGAGCAGAACGCCGGCGACGATGGCGTCGGTCCGCAATCCCTTCCACCATTCGGAAAGCAGCCAGTCTTCCGATATGGCCACGGTGACCACCATCGGGTAGTGCGGTGTCTCCTCATAGCCAAGGTGCTTCACGATGCCGTCGAACGGCGAGATGATCTTGTAGTATCCGACAGAACTTTGCTTGAGATGCTTCCTGAACAGGTCGGTCTTGGAGAGATCCGTGCTCTTGTCCGACTGCGGCCAGCGCATCAGGAGCGCACCATCATTCCGTATCAGGCTGATGCCGCCGTCGGGGCCGAGCTGGAATGTCCGGTAAAAGCTATTGAGGTAATCCTTTTCGATCGCTGCTGCGACGACCCCGCCAAAGCTGCCGTCGAGCTTGGTAATGCGTTTCGAAAGAACGATCATGGAGGGTTGCTCGTCCACACGGGATTGCATCAGTTCGCTGATCCGAAGCGTGTTGTCCGGTTTGTCACGATGGTAGGCGAAATAGCTGCGATCCGAGACGGTATGGCGCGGTGTCTCCGCCAATGACGAATAAGTCCAGTTGCCCTTGGCATCTGTGACGCCGATGCTCCGCAATTGGGGCAGCGTTTTCGCCGTTTCAGCGAGGTATCTGTTGAACCGGTCTGGATCGGGATCCCTGTATTTCAGCAAGTCGACCATCCCGCCCATCGCGATATCGACCGCCTGGATGGTGTGCGAGGCATGCTCGGAAAGCGAATGCGCGAGGTTCTGGATCTCGGAGCGGCCGCTCGCCAGCGCCGCCTTCTTGGCGTCGAGCACCTTCCAGGCCATGACGCCGAGGATGCAGGCGGTCATGACCAGCGCAAAGGCGATGACCAGGGACGTCGATGTCACCCGCCGCAGCGGCCCACCGGGGTCTGGGGGATTTCGATGGGGCATTCCGTGCCTTGATGCCGCGCCAGACCTCGTTGCTGGCAGCGTGCGAGCGGAGTCTAAGACGCGACCGGTACTGGGCGGTTAACGAGCTGACCGGGAAAACACGGAACTACGAACCCAAGTTCCATTTCGGGAACCAAGACCCTCTTGGAAAGCTCGATGCGCGGATCAGGGTCCTCCAAACCGCAAGGGGCCTTGACAGCCGCACAGTAACGTCAGATATTTCTGTCATGACAGAAAAGACCGACAAAAAGAAACTTCCTGCCGTGGTCGAGCGGTTCATCCTGCACTGGGGTGATATGGGGGACGAGTGGGGCGTCAACCGCTCGGTCAGCCAGATCCACGGTCTGCTGTATCTCGCCGAGGCGCCGATGACCGCGGAGGATATCGCCGAGACGCTCGGCATGGCGCGGTCCAACGTGTCCAATTCCATCAAAGAACTGCTGGCCTGGAATTTGATCCGGCGGGTGCCGATCCTCGGCGACCGGCGCGATCATTTCGAGGCGGAAACCGACATCTGGGAAGTGGCGGCGCGGATCGCCGCACGCCGCAAGGAGCGCGAGATCGATCCGGCCATCGATGCGCTGCGTGCCTGCGTTTCCGACGCCGCTGACGATCCGACCATCAGCCCAGTCGCGGCCAAGCGGCTGAAGGAAATGCTGGCTTTCACCGAACTGGTCGACCGCTGGTACGCGCAGATGCTCAACGTGCCGCGGCCGAGGCTGGCCGCGCTGATCAAGCTTGGCGAGAAGATCGTCAGCTTCTTGCCGGCGGGGAAAACCAAATAGGGCAGAGGGGCAGAGCAGGAGCGTGTGATGGTGTCCACGAGAGTACCCGGGTTTCCCGCAACGCCTGCCTCGATCCTGCTCGACGACCACCGCTTCCACGATCTGTTGCCCGACGAGGAGTGGGGCCGACTGCCGTTGGCGATCTGGCGGCGATTTTCCAAGCGCTTCGCCGATGGCGAAACTGTCGTCTATGTCGGCACGGTGGAGGAGGCGAGTTTTAGCCGCGCCGGCTGGTGGCTGGCGCAGCTCGCGCGCGTGATCGGCGGGCCGTTTCCGCTATGCACTGAGACCGGCGTCTCGATGGCCGTGATGGTGACCGAAGATGCGGCGAGCGGCGGCCAGATCTGGACCCGGATCTGCGCGCGCAGCAACGGCTTTCCGCAGGTCATTCACTCGGCGAAACGGTTCGCCGGGCCGACCGGGCTGGAAGAATATGTCGGCTACGGCGTCAGCATGGCGTTGCGCATAGCGGTCGAGCACGAAGCCCTGGTGTTTCGCAGCGTCGGCTATTCCATGCAGATCGGGCCGTTGCGGTTGCCGCTTCCACCCTGGCTTACGCCCGGCGATCTCACCGTGACCCATTCCGACCTCGGCGGCGGCACGTTCCGTTTCACGCTCGAGATCGTTCACCCCCGCCTTGGCAGGCTCATTCGTCAGTCCGCCGTGTTCATGGAGGCCGCATCATGACGTCGTTGCTTTGGATCCTGATCGCCGTTCAGGTCGTGATGGGCGTGTTCGACACG
This sequence comes from Bradyrhizobium sp. AZCC 1578, assembly GCF_036924675.1. NCBI lineage: Bacteria > Pseudomonadati > Pseudomonadota > Alphaproteobacteria > Hyphomicrobiales > Nitrobacteraceae > Bradyrhizobium > Bradyrhizobium sp. AZCC 1578. Next base: position 886,627 of record NZ_JAZHRZ010000001.1, on the reverse strand, counting down.
TTCTACCACCATGAGCTGACCGAGCGGCTCGCATGGCGACCATCGCAGCGCTATGAGCTGCAGCTTCATGCGTTGCGCAACATGCTCTACGCCCTCTTGTTCCTGGTGCTGGGCTGGCTGGAAGTGCACGGCGTCTTTGCCATGCTGATCATCGTGGTGCTCGTTGCGGAAATCGTCATCACGCTGATGGATTTCGTCGAGGAGGACATGAGCCGGAAATTGCCGGCCAGCGAACGCATCAATCACACGCTGCTCGCGATCAATTACGGCGCCATTCTGGTGCTGCTGCTGCCGGTCCTCATCGGTTGGGCGGGGCAGCCGACCGGCGTCAAATCGGCTTACACAGGATGGCTAAGCCTGATCGCGGCGGCTGCGGCCGTCGGCGCCGCCTTGTGCGGGCTGCGCGATTTCACCGCGTCAAAGCGCCTTTCGCGAATGACGAGTGCGCCGGCGGCAAACCTGGTCGAAAAACTGCCCGACCGGCAGACGGTGCTGGTCACCGGCGCTACCGGATTCATCGGCAGCCGCCTGGTGACAGGCCTGAGCGAGGCAGGGCATCAGGTGATCGCGCTGGTGCGCAACCCCGCCAAGATCGAGATGCTGCCGCCGCCGGTCACGCTGATCACGAGCCTCGACCAGCTTCCGGCCGACACCCGTATCGATGCGATCGTCAATCTCGCGGGCGAGCCGATCGGCAACGGGCTGTGGACCGAAGCCAAGCGCCGCAAAATTTTGGATTCCCGCATCAACATGACTGGCGATGTCATCCGTCTGATCGCGCGGCTCGAGCGCAAGCCGGCGGTGCTGGTCTCAGGCTCGGCGATCGGCTGGTACGGGCTCTGGCAGGACCAAGTGCTGACGGAATCGGCCAAGTCGCATGCCTGCTTCAGCCATGAACTCTGCGACGCCTGGGAAAAGGCAGCGCGTCCGGCGGAAGAGTACGGCGTGCGGGTGGTCTACTTGCGGATCGGCCTCGTGATCGGCACCGACGGCGGCTTCATCACGCGAATGCTGACGCCGTTCGAGTTCGGCCTCGGCGGGCCACTCGGTTCGGGCCGGCAGTGGATGTCATGGATCGAGCGCGACGACCTGATCCGCCTGATCGCCCATGTGATCGCGCGCCCCGAGATCTCAGGACCGGTCAACGCGACGGCGCCGATCCCGGTCACCAATCTGAAATTCACCGAAGAGCTTGGCCGTCGCCTGCGCCGGCCTGCGGTGTTCCGCATCCCCGGCGGGCTGTTGCGTCGTATCGGCGGCGATTTCGCCAATGAATTGTTGCTGGGCGGCCAGCGCGTGTTGCCGAACAAGGCGCTCAGCAACGGTTTTGTGTTCCGGCATGAAACGCTGCGCAGCGCCTTCGAGGCGATCTTGTGAGGAGGGCAGTGATCCACCAGCCAGCCATCACCGCGGCAGTTTCGCGATCGCCTGGCTGAGCTCGTGGATTTCGTAGGGCTTGCGCAGAATCGGAAAGTCGCCGCGCACATTCCGCGCGGAATCGCTATAGCCGCTGGTCAGGAGGATCGGCAGTCCGGGTCTGACGGCCTTCAAGTGGTGCGCCAGGCCGAGGCCGTCCATCTTGCCGGGCATCACGATGTCGGAGAAGACGAGGTCTATCCCGTCGAGTTCGATTTCGCGCAACGCGGCCTCGGCGCTCGCTACCCTGCGCACGGTGTAGCCGAGCTGTTCGAGCAGGCCAGTGCTGACGGCTGCGACATCAGGATTGTCCTCCACCAGCAGCACGGTGCCGCTTCCGCCGGTTTCAACCGCGTCGACATCCCCGGCAGCATCAGCGGGCTCCTTTCGCGGCAGCAGGATTGTGATCTTCGTGCCCTTGCCGAGCTCGCTCGCCACCTTGACCGTTCCGCCGGCCTGATGGGCGAAGCCGTGAACCTGCGATAGTCCGAGACCCGTGCCCTTTCCGATCGGCTTGGTGGTGAAGAAGGGATCGAAGACCTTGCCGAGCACATCGGGTGCGATGCCGATACCGGTATCTTCCACCGAGATCGCGACATGTTCTGTCTCGGCCTCACCTGGCGTGTCGTTGTGCGCCGATATCGTGATGACGCCGCCGCCGGTCATGGCGTCGCGCGCGTTGATGACGAGGTTGACCAGCGCCGTCTCGAACTCGGTGACGTCGACCATCACCGGCCAGACGCCCGGGTCGACGGCGATCTGCAGGCTCACCGCGTTGCCGACGCCGCTGTCGAGCACCTCGCGCATCGCATCGATCTGCTCGGCGACGTCGACGGCCTGCGGATTGACGCTCTGCCGCCGCGCGAATGTCAGCAACTGGCTGGTGAGGGAGGCGCCGCGTTTGGTCGCTCCTTCGATCGCCGACAGCGCCCGCAGGCACCTGGGATCGTTGCCCACCGCTTTCTTCAACGTGTGAAGGCTGCCGCTGACGATCATGAGAAGATTATTGAAATCGTGCGCCACGCCGCCGGTCAGTTGGCCGAGCGCATCGAGCTTCTGCGATTCCGCGAGCTGCTGGTGCATCCGTTCGAGTTTGAGCTGGGCTTCGCGGCGTTCGGTAATGTCGCGGGTGATCTTGGCGAAGCCGACGAGCTTGCCGTCCTCGTAAATCGGGTCGATGACGACGCTGGCCCAGAAGAACGTGCCGCCCTTGCGAACGCGCCAGCCATCCTCCTCGTAGCGGCCCTGTTCCCGGGCAATGCGCAAGGCGCGAAGCGGCTTGCCATTCGCGCGGTCGATGTCGGTATAAAAGCAGGAAAAATGCTGTCCGATGATTTCGGCGGGGGCGTAACCCTTGATCCGCTGGCCGCCGATGTTCCAGCTTGTCACCACGCCGGTCGGATCCAGCATGTAGAGCGCGTAGTCGGAAACGCCTTCAACCAGGAGTCGGAAATTGCGCTCGCTTTCGAATAGATCCCTTTGCTGCTGCTGATCCTTTTTGAACATCCGACCTGCCCATTTAACTGGCGCAAACGCATGTCCTGCCGATTGGTTCCACGGCCGTTTGGGTTTTTAACGAAATGGTGGGTTACCGCGCTGCGGCCACGCGTCTGAATGTCGCCGCCAGCGTCCGCAGCGCCGCGAGCTTGGCTGGGTCGCTGACCTTCGAGTGCAGCATCACCTTCGAGGAAGCGAGCCGCGGCAGTCCTTCGGCCGGCCCGATATCGACCAGGCCCGGTGGCGCGATCCGGTGGGCCAGTGGCGCTACCGCGAGGCCAGCCAATGCCGCGGCGGCCACGGCAGTGACACCGCCGCCGACAAAGCTCTCGCTCCAGGCGATGCCGGCCTTGTCGAGGGCGCGGACGGCAAGCGCGCGTACGCCGCAGGGCGGCGCCAGCATCGCCAGCGGCAGCGTCTCGCCGCGGCGCCAGGCCAGAGCTTTGGCGGCAAACCAGCCGAAGCCGTCTTCAGTCAGCTTCTCGCCGCCGCGGCGGCTGCCTTCCTGGCGGACCACCACGGCATCGAATTCGCCGGCATCATAGGCGTCGAGTATCTGGCGCGAGAAGCCGATGGTCACGGAAAGCGCCAGGTGCGACGACACCGCATGCAGCCGTTCGAGCAGCGGCACCAGTTCGGGCCCTGCGGCGTGATCGGAGATGCCGAGCGACAATTGGGGACGCGCGGGCTTGTCGCCCGACAGCGCGCGGTCATGCGCCGCGATCAGCGCGGGGGTGGGGCAGGAAGGCAACGCCCTCGGCGGTCAGCGCGACGGTGCGCGGCGAGCGCTCGACAAGCCGCCGGCCCACGACGCTCTCCAGCCGCTGCAGCTTCATGCTGACGGCGGCCTGCGTCGTGCCAAGCGCTTCGGCGGCGCGGGTAAAACCTTGCAGTTCGGCGACCAGCAGGAACGCCTGCACTGTATCGATATCAAGCGTGCTCACGGCATCATCAACATGACTTATCATTGATATGAATAAAGATAAGATACCAAAATGATGGCCGCGGGTCTAGCTAGAGGGAAGCGCAATGCCAGCGCGCCAACTCAAGGAGAACGACCATGCCGCTCATCACCGTCACCTATTCCAGCGTCCGTAAGGCCCCGTCGCTGCAGGCCGAGATTGCGTCTGCTGTCAGCGATCTCACCGCGCGAATCCTGCGCAAGGATCCGAAGGTTACTGCCGTCATCGTGAAGTCAGTCGATGCCGCCGACTGGTTCGCCGGCGGCAAATCGCTCGCCGAGCAGAGCCTCGCTAGTTTCTGGCTCGACGTTCACGTCAGCGAAGGCACCAACACCAAGGACGAGAAGGCAGCCTATCTCGCCGCGCTATTCCAGCGCATGGGCGAATTGCTCGGGCCGCTGCACGAGGAGAGCTACGCCCATGTCGATGAAGTGAAGGGCGATGCCTACGGCTTCGGCGGCCTCACCCAGGAGCGCCGCTACATCGCCGGCCAGCTCGAAGTCGCGCCGCGGAAGGCTGCGGCGTGAAGATCGACGTGCGGACGGCGCGAGCGCGTCCGCACGGCTTGCTGTTAGCGGGCGGCCGCTGGGCTGGTTGCCATCGGCGCGTGGTGGTCACCGAATGCAAGTCCGCGTCCAAGCGACCAGTCGACCGGCGCATTTTCAGTCAGCGCGATCATGATGTCGTCTGCGGAAAATCCGGCGTCGACGGCCCGATCCGCAATCCACCGAAACAGATTTTTCTTCTGATCGACCGTGCGCCCTGCGAGAAACAAAATCTCGATGATCGACGCATCCGATGTGCGCGCGACATCCGGGAATGTCGGGTCAATGAACATCATTTCGCGCGCGTAGGTCGAAACGAGCTGAAACCGATCCTTGGGCGGCACGCCGCAGGTCTCGACGAGACCCTCGTGCACGGCGTCGGCAAGGGCGCGAATTCTGGCCGGTGCAAGATGGGCCGGAACGGCGATGCGGGCGAGGGGCATGGGAAGACCTCCAAATCGTTGGGAGTTCCGTCCTATTCGTGCTAAGAAAAGAGATAAATTCTCGATTTTGCGAGACACTGATACCGAAAAATCATGAATATGCTGATGCACCCGATGTCAGACCTCGCGGTTTTCGTCCGAACGGTCGATCTGGGGAGTTTTGCGGCCGTGGGCGCCGAAATCGAACTGACCGCCTCGGGCGTCTCCCGGATCGTGACGAGACTGGAGCGCCGCATCGGGGCCAAACTGCTGCATCGGACGACGCGGCGGCTGGTGCTGACGCAGGAGGGCGAAACGTTCCTGGTTCACGCGAGAAGTATCCTGGCTGCGGTCGAGGCCGCCGAAGCCGATGTCGCCTCCGTCCATGGACGTCCGCGCGGCCATCTGCGGATCAACAGCGGCACCGCGTTCGCAAGGCACCGGCTTGCGCGACTGCTGCCGCAGTTCATGGACCAGTTTCCCGAAATCGCGGTCGAGCTTTCGGTGAGCGATCACCGCATCGATCCGATCGCCGACCAGGTCGACGTCACGATTCGGGTCGGCCCGCTTGGCGATAGCGAGCTGATCGCGGTTCGCCTCGGCGAAGTCAGGCGCGTCATCGCCGGCAGCCCACGATATCTGGAGCGCTATGGCATTCCCGAACAAGCCGCCGATCTCGCCCGACACAATTGCCTGCAGCTCAGCGGCTTCTCGCGGCTCGCGCAATGGCCGATGTTCGAGCAAGGCAAACGGATCATCGTGCCGGTGAAAGGATCGATCCGCTCTGATAGCGCCGATTTTCTTCTCGACCTCGCGCTGGCCGGCGCAGGTCTGGTGCGGTTTGGCGACTTTCTGGGGGAGGCGGCCGTGAAGGACGGCAGGCTGGTTCCGGTGCTGTCGCACTGCCATGATCCCGATCCGCAACCGATCACGGCCCTGATCCTGCCGGGGCGGCAAACCATCCCGCGGGTTCGGGCTTTCGTTGATTTCCTGAAGGCGAGCATTTGACGGCGGTTGGACAGCCGCTTCCACGCGCAGGCGCGACTCGTGGCGCCGAACAGACCTTCGAATGCGCCCGAGCGCGACGCCGGCATCGCGGTTCGTCCGCCGAGCGGCTCTCCGCTTCACACGATCAGCACATCCAGCACGGCCGCGGTTGCTGCGACAAGTGCGAGCGCAATCACGGTGGCTCGCCAAAGCAGTTGCTGACGCGCCGCGCGGCGATCGTGGAATGCCAGCCAGTCGCGAACGAATCCGGCGGGAATGTTCATCGTGACGCTAAGTCTGGTCGGATGATGCAGTTCGTGATCCGCGAACATGGCGCGCACGTTCGCCACGCCCAGTCGGTCAAGTGCGCAATTCCATTCCCAGGCGTGCGTGCTGTTGGTCCATCGGTTCTCGAAGGGAAGCCTGTGCGACATCACCGCGACCTCCGCTGTTCACCGCCTGCCTCTGATATGTGGCCGCACTCGCCGTGGCGGAAGACCTCAAGAGAGAGCCGCGATGGAAGCGGTACCGATCGACAGTTTCAGGCCGTTGTCGCGGGCAGGTCTGCCATGGTCGTTCCGAACACTTCCTGGAACGCCCGCCGGAGCGCGATGTCGACGTCTTCCATCGTCACGGGCAGGCCGAGGTCCACGAGTGAGGTCACCCCGTAACGCGGATCGACAACGCCGCAGGGGACGATGGCAGAAAAATGCGAAAGCTCCGGCTCGACATTGATGGCGATGCCGTGGAACGACACCCAGCGCCGCAACCGCACGCCGATCGCGGCGATCTTGTCTTCGTGGCCGACACCCTTGTCCGGCCGCCTGACCCAGACACCGACACGATCCTCGCGGCGCTCGCCGCGCACGTTGAAGGCATCGAGCGTGCGGATGATCCACTCTTCGAGGCCGGCAACATAGGCGCGCACGTCCGGCCGCCGCCGCTTGAGGTCGAGCATCACATAGGCCACCCGCTGGCCGGGACCGTGATAGGTGAGCTGTCCGCCGCGGCCGGTGGTAAACAACGGGAAGCGCGGCTCGAGCAGGTCGTCCTGCCTGCCGCTGGTGCCGGAGGTATAGAGCGGGGGGTGCTCCAGAAGCCAGACCAGTTCGGCCGCCTTCCGCTCGGCGATCTCGGCCGCGCGGGCCTCCATTGCAGCCACGGCCTCGGGATAGGGTACCGGTTCCGCCGAAATCCGCCATTCGACCCCGCCGCCGCCTTGGGCTTGCGCGAAGGTCGTTAAATCAAGGCTTTGGCGGTCATTAACCATTGGCTAACCATAACGTGTTCAGGTGGGAACCACACCAATTTAGTCCCCTTTGGCGGTTCAGAAGTGGCCACCCTCGATAAAGTCAGCGTCGATCTCATGGTGGTGCTCGGCACCACCACCATGCCCATCCACCAGGTGATGCGGCTTTCCCGCGGCGCCATCATCGAACTGGACGCTACCGAGGCGGACGAGGTCAAGATCCTCGCCAATAACTTGCCCATTGCCTCCGGCGTGGTTCTGGTCGATCGCAACCGCATCGCGGTCGAAGTCAAGCAAATGCTGCCGAAATCCCCTGATGTCAGGTAGTTATCGGGGCGCAAAACTTCCTTGTCCCTCCATCCCTGATTTGTTACATCGCAGCCGTTGATCCGGCGGGCTGCAATCCTTCCAGCCGGTATCCCAAGCGCTCGTGGCGGAATTGGTAGACGCGCTGCCTTGAGGTGGCAGTGAGTAACATCGTGGGGGTTCGAGTCCCTCCGAGCGCACCAAGGCAATAAGACATTGATACGAAAAATGTTTTCGTGATCTTTCTATTCCCACGTTGTTACCCGCAGCGAATTCTAGAGTGCTCTTCCGCTAACCTTCCATGTTTGATCTCCCGGCCGAGCGTTTGCTCTGGTAGTCGTCGCAGCCTTCTTTGTACCAATGCCCCGCCAAGGAAAACCGTTGTTTGGTCACGAGAGGGCAGTGGTGTAGCCCAGCGTAGAAATCGGCGGGTTCGCACTCTCATCAACGAGCGTCACCACCAACGAGCGCCACGCGATTTCGTACACGCAGCGGTTAGCCGGCGGCTTGGCGCGATCCACGTCCGCAACAGGCATGACAATGACCTGGAGCTTCATCTCGATTGCGTTGGCAACCGCGGGTTCGCTCCGAAAGGCGTTGCCATGCTCTCACCTCGTAGGCGCGGACAGAAAGCAATGGAGGGACAGTAAGGTCGAGTTGCACTTGCGGTGTTGCTGATGGCAATTCGAACTGAGCAAGCAGGTTCTCATCACGGCGGCTACGACACTAGCAGCCAAGCGCCCGCGGCCACACATGCAATGCCGGCAGCACGCGCGATCCAGCGTCCAACCGGCGTAAGTTTCTCCAAAAGGACAAGCAGCGCCAAAAGCGCAATCCAAAGCACGTTCATCACTCCGCCTACGAACAAAAGCGCCATCAAAACCCAGCAGCAGCCGACACAATAGCCTCCGTGCCGAAGCCCCAGCAGCAGGCAGCCTCGCAGGTGGTTCTGAAAGCCGCCGTGGCGCATCAGGAACTGAAACGGCGACTGGCATTGGGCGAGACAGACGTCCTTGAGCGGTGTCCATTGATAGACTCCCGCCGCGATCAGCACGATTGCGCCGAGCAGGTTGCTGGCGATCGTCATCCGGGAATCCAGCAGGGCTGCCCGTTCGATCACCCATTGGAGAAAGGTGGCTGCCAGCGAAAAGCCGCTCCAGACGAGGAGATAACCGGCCGCAAACCAGCCGGTCGCGGCGAACGGCTTGCCCTGCTCTTTCCACTGTCGACCCACGCGGGCGTACATGAGGATCATGGGCGCTGCCGAGGGTGCCATCATTCCGACCATCATCACCGCCCACATCAGGAACACATACGCGAACTCGATCGCTCGCCATGGCTCGTTGGCCGGCAACATGATTCCGATTCCGGCCGGGATCATGCGGAACCCGGTCATGTCCATGCCGCCCATGTCCATGTCATTGGCGAGCCAGAGCATATAGCCCCATGCCAGCGCGACAATGATCCCGATCGCGCCGCCGACGACCCAGCGATCGCGCCGCAGCACGATTTCCAGGGTGCTGTCGGTCATTTGCGACTGATGTTGCTGGCCTTGTTACAGGGCCGTACCAGGAACTGCATCACGCTTGGTTCGACCAGCGGATCGGCGCATAGAGGCCGTTCTTGCCGGAATTATCCCAGCGCATGCCATGATCGCTGAACGTGTTGCCGGAGGCGCCGGCTGCCAACACCATGTTGTCGGGGCTAACGGGATGGCCGATGTTCGCCCACATTTCCCCGCTCGGATGCATGGTCGGCAACGGATCGACGGACATGTGCAGAATGCCCGGGATCTCAGCGGACCGCGTCTTGCCGTCGATCCTGAATGTGATTGGGACCTTGCGCAGTCCCAGGTTCTTGCTGATCAGCGGTGTGAACGCGGCCATAGGACCACCGGCAGCGCCGGTAAAGATCGCAGCTAGGGCCTCGGTCTGCTGATCGTCGGCGCGCTGATCGATATAGGCGGCCAGCGACCAATCTCCGTCTGCCATGACCCCAGGTGCGTGGAGGATGATCAGGACATTGAGTCCATCGAGCGTGATGTCGCCATAGCGGCCGCTTTCGATGTGGAAGATCAGCGGGACGTTACAGAAGCCCTCGGTCGGTCGCGAGGTCAACGGAGGGGCCGCCGACACGAGGCAGGGACACACGATGCTGCAACTGCAGTTCTCGAAGTAGTCACCGGAAAGGTGCCATGGGACGTCCGCCATCGCTCTCTCCCGCTAGGCCGAACCCGATTGATTGCTTTCGAACGAGCTACGTGTAGTTGAAATTACGCTGCGCGGAGAAGTACCGCAAGGCGATTCCGCGATCGAAATACGCCCGAGGAAGGCGCGATGGACATGCGACCGCCCTCCGAGCGCACGATGCTCAAAAATGTACGATCGCCTGATCGGAGAATTCCGCCGGTACATCAATTTTCGGCGGCTTTCGTCTGGCGTTTCTTCGTGGCGCAGTTGGCGTTGGATCGTCATCGCCAAGAGCGTCTAAAGTCTCTGTCTGATCAGGGACAAGATGCCGGCGGCAGCGCGGCGAAAGGATCGAGCACGCGCACGCTGAGCGGTGCGAAATGCTTCAGATTCCGCGACAGGATCGTCAGTCCGTGCTGGAGCGCGGTCGCGGCGATGATGATGTCGGCGAAACCCGGCGCTTGCCCTTGTCCGCGCGCGCGATCCAACAGGACTCCCGCACGTCGAGCGGTCGCGGTATCGAAGGCGAGAATACGCTCGCCATAGAGATGCAGCAGCGTCTCGAGCCAAGCGTCGAGGTCGGCCGCTTTGTGTGTCGCGCCCTCGCGCCGTGCCTTTGCGATGCCGTCCTCGATCTCGGCGATGGTCACCACCGATACATAGAGATGAGCGGAATGGTCATCCATCCACGTTATCAACGCCGGTGATGCCGATCTCGATGGCGCGCCCGCTGAAATCACATTGGCGTCCACTAGATACAAGACGACTAGAACTCGGTTTGACGCAGCGGCTCGGTGTCGCGCGGCGGCAGATCGTCCGGCGCGAGTGGCGCCGCCATGAGTAGGCGGCCGAAAGAGGGCACTTGCGACAGCCGCTGCCATTCCTGATAGCTCAAGATCACGGCCTCTCGCTTGCCGTGCCGCGTGATGACGGCTGGCTCGCCGCCCACGGCTTTATCAACCAGTGCCGACAGGCCGGACTTCGCGTCCCGAAGCTGAATTTCACGCATGACGACCCTCGATCGGATGTGACTACAGTAGTCATAATTAGCCTTGACGTAAAAATCAAGCTGCGTCCAGGCTTTCCTCCCGGGGTGGGCTTTGATGGGCACCTTACGGTTTGGGTGCAAGGGGCAAACCCGTCACGGCTCGGCCCGGCTCGATCGAGGTTTGAGCGGGATTTGGAACGTCTTGTATCGCGCGATCTCAGGAAAGCTGTCCGCGGCTCTGGTAGAGACTAACCCGACGACCGCGGCCGGAACTTCTTTGCCGACCAGCCGGCTGATCGCCGTGGTTTGACCTTTGGTCAGTTGGACGTCGGGCGCACCCGCTGCCGCCATCGCGGTCCTGACGCGGCTGATCGACGACTCGGAATATCTATCGTCGATCGCAATTGTCTTGCCGGCCAGGTCGGGGACCGACTTGACGTCGGGACCTGTCACGAGGACGGCCACGAGAGCGTTCAGCGACGCATCCAATGTCGGGACCGACATTCGCTCCGCGACGGCAGATGCGGCCGCCACTTGCTCCTCTGTCGTTCGGGTTGGCGGAACGTCAGTCGTTGGATGCGGATCGGTGGCGCTTGCTGGAGGCGCTTGGGAAGCAACGGCATTGCCCGTCGTCTGCTGGTTCGCTTGCGGAGAAGGAACCGGAACGGGAATGGTAGCTTTCGCCGCGACCTTGATTGGCTTGGGTGTTCGACGGACCGCGTAGTCCGCGTGAGATCGGGGCGGCCTGTCGCCACGCGAGGCGACGGCGGACACCGGTTTCGTTGCGGCAGAATCGCTCTCATACGACTCAGGTTCGATCGGCACATGAACCGCGGTCAGACAGGCTAACGGGTTCAGGCCAACGCAGGATGGCTGTGTTGGTGGTTGGCTGCTGCAACCGACCAAGGCGACAGCCAGCGCGCAAATAAGGAGCGTCCTCAATCGATCCTCCTGAAGAGGTTGAGTGCTGCCCGCAATTCTTGCGGCTTGAAGGAGTTTGCGCTGATCCTCAATCAATGATGCAAAACGGTTAAATGCGCATTAAGCGTAGGCCACGCGCAGCCTGATGCGCCGGCATGGTTAATGCGTGAGCCAGTGCCGCTTCGGATCAACAGAAGCGACCCGGCACTATCCCACGGTGCTTGCATTCACATGTCTGCCTTTTCGTTGCTTTCTTCCATGCGGGATTTCGCCACGAATCGGTCGCCATGCTCATGCGCTGGGGTTTTTCATCGAGTGATGGAGAATGACCGATGGCGAGTATCGAACGACTTCACAAGACTGCGCCGCTGGATTTGGCCAAGCTTGAGGAAGATGTCGTAGGGAGCCTTCCTGCGATCAGGGCGGCTCCATCGGGGCCGATGCCGGACTACGTCGAGCATGAAGAGGGCGTCACCCGCGTCGGTGCGCTCACGGCCGAGGCCGTGGTGCGTGACTATGAAGCCGCCGCCAAGGAAATTGAAGCCATGGGAGCAGAGCTGATCAGCGCGGCGAAGAGATGCGAGGCAATGACTGCCGAAGTGCATAATGCCATTGCCTTCATGCGCGACACCGCGGCCTCGTATCGTGAGGAAGCCAAGAAGATCTTCAAGCGCATCGAGGAATGCTCGATCTTCACAGAACAGGTGCGGAAGACCTGCGAGACCGTCAAACTCAAGATGGTCGAAGGCAAGCCATAGCCGCGTTGAGCCATCCGGAACATCGATCAGCTTGGTCGTCCCGACGGGAAGACCTGTTTTTGATTAGCGTGTGTGAATTACGGCACACGGCTGGTGCCACGAATCAGCTTATTTTGAAGTCTCCTCCCTAAACTTGTACCCGCCGCAAATGGCGGGTCTCCTTTGCGGTATCCTGCAATAGCGATAGCAACCCGTCAGTGCTGCGATGGCCGCACGCCTGATCGGTCGGTCTGCGCTCAGACCAAGAGTTGCAGATTTTTCCTGCACAATCGGTTCAGGTGAGGCAGGTGCGTGTCCGCAATGACACGCCGCAGCAATTCCTGTGGGACGGGGCGCGGGTGATACCCCTGCCGTCGCACCGTTCGCGTAAACTGAATGAGCCAGCCGGCTGCTGATTCCCGCCGGCTTTGCCGCGGTTCGGCGCTTCCAGGACGTTCGAGACTACCAAGACCACCCGGAGCATCTTCATGCTGTTTCTGAGCTACGCCTATCGATTCCTCTCCAACTTCGTGTTCCTGGCGCTGGTCTATTTTGCTCTGAATTTCCTAGAAAAGTACCAGCATCGCGTGGTCGTCGCGGTTCTCGTGCTGGTCTATGCCGGCATGCATGCGGCATCCGCGCTGCGGTCGTTTCACTTCTTCCAGCGCATCGAACGGCTGGAACTGGAGGCCCGCCGTTTGGTGGCGGCGCTGGGCGAGGGGCCGAATTCGACGTCTACGCGCAAGCAGGTGATCGCCGAAGTCAGCGGGCTTCGCCAAGCCGGTGAGATCAAGGCCTATATCGACCTGCTGTTTCTCGCCATCGTCATCCTGCTCTGCATTGCCAAGATCGTGGCCAGTTGAGCCTTTGTCGCGATGGCGGGCGAGCAGTGCCCAACGTCGGGAAAACGGATCGGCGGGACCGCGGCCGATCAGCGCTTTTTCAAGCCCGCAACGCGAACCGACCGCGCATTCCGCTTGGCTTGTGCAGCGGGCTTCGGCGCGGTCCCGCTGGCGCCCTCCGGGGCCTGCGCGGTCTGTCCGGCGGGTACCGGCGGCTGAGCGGTCGCTGCGCGGTCGTGGCGACGGGATTTCCCTGCGAGCCTTGCCGAGGAGACTTCCGTTGACCGAACTTGCGCAATCGACGTCGTCCGCCGCGCGGACAAGGCCAGCATGGCTACGCGCGTCAATTCCGGGATATTGAAAATACTCTCCGCCGGAATCGGCAGCGCGGCCAGCGTGCCGACCGGCGGCAAACTCGTCTGGCGCGGCCACGGCGTTGCCGGTGACAGGGATACACCGCGCCCGCGTCGCCGGGCGTGCGCACCAAGATCGGCCGTGTGCCAGTCGAGATTGGACAAGGCCGGGACGGGCAGCGCGGCGGGGCCGGCAGCAGCGAATTTCGAGACCTTCGGCCAGCGCGAAATCGCCACCACTTCCGACGGCGGACGCAACTGCCATTGCTGCGGCTCGGTCGGCGTCGCCGGCCGCTCCGGAGTCGCCGGCACCACATGGACGATGCGATAGCCGCGTGCCTTCAGTTCGCTCAGGATCTTCGGCAGCGCCGTGACGGTGCGCGGCTGAATGTCGTGCAGCAGCAGGATGCCCTTGCCCTTTCGCTCAAGCCGCTGCATCGCGAGCTCATAGACACGATTGGCGGACACATCGCGCCAGTCATCGGCCGGGAAATCGGCGCTCCAGAGCTGAAGCCCCTTGGAAGCGGCGAATTCCTCGATCTCGTTGGTGCGGCGCAGTCCGGGAATGCGCAGGAACGGCGCCGGCGCGGTGCCGTCGCCGAGCGCCGCGGTCACCGATGCGATGCCTTGTTCGATCTCCTGTTTGGAGCGGTCGAACGGCAGGCGATCCATGCCGCCTGGATGGTTCTGGGTGTGGGTGGCGACCGTGTGGCCGGCATCGCGCACCTTGCGCACGCCTTCCGGACTGGCGTTGGCCTGGCTCCCGACCAGGAAGAAGGTCGCCTTCGCGCAGTGGGCGGCGAGAATAGCGAGAATCTGGTCGCTGTATTTCGGCAGCGGTCCGTCGTCGAAAGTCAGCACCACCTCACGGTCTTCGAGTGGCAGCGTCTTGCGGTATTGCATGGTGCCGATGATGGGATGGGCGCGCGGATCGACCACGATGGTGCGTGACGTGCCGATGGCGTCGGGATGACCGGGGCAATCGGCGGCGGAAGCTGCTTGTACGGTGAGGCAGGCCAGCGCTCCCATGCACAAAGCGGCCCATGGCCGCGATCGGGGGCCTTCGAATACGCTAACAATCATTGAACACCGGCTTCATTCCAACCTTGGTTCCGACGACCAGCACCAAGGTTCAATCTTTCAGGCGGGCCATGCTTACACGAGACGCGATGAATCGTGCTTTAATCGACTGAACTTCATGCCGATTTTGGCTCTAATGTGCCTTGCCGGACACGGTTTTGGCATCTGCCGGGACGAGGTGGACCACGCGGTAGTGATTGTCGCGGAGGTAGCGCAGAAAGGCCGGCAGCATGGCCGCGGTCTGCGCTTTCGGATCGTGCAGCAGGATGATGCCCTTGCGGGCAATTTGCAGCCGGTCGGTGAGCAGTTTCAACTGTTGCGCCGGCGTCATATGATTCCAATCGCTGGCCCATAGATCGGCGCCGAACACGGCGATGCCGCGCTTTTGCAAGGTCTCCAGCGTGGCGGGCGTCATTTCAAAATAAGGGAAGCGAAAGAACGGCGTGGTCGGGGTCGTGGTGGCCGCGCGGTGCAGCGCCGTTTCGACCGCCGCGATGCCCTTGTCGATCTCGCCGATGGCAGCCTCCGGCTTCATGTATTTGAGATTGTGGTGGGTCCAGGTGTGGTGCGCGATGGTATGGCCCTGGGCGGCCATTCTTCGCACCAGTTCGGGATGTTCGGAGGCGCGCCTTCCGAGCAGGAAGAAGGTGGCGCGCACGCATTCCTGCGCCAGTGCAGCCAGTATCTTCTGGTCCGTCGGCGGCCACGGTCCGTCGTCGAAGGTCAGCACCACTTCGCGGTCTTCCAGCGGAAGCGTCTGTGGAAAGCTCTTGAGGCCCACGCGCGGGTAGGTAGCGGCATCCACCGCGAGAACGCGTGAGGTGCCGAGCGCGTCCTTGCGGGGACATTCGGCAGCCGTCGCTGCCACAGCCGAGGTCATCAATATCGCGACCGCCGAGCACAGCGCCGCACCAAATTTCAGGGTCATTTGCCGTTGGTGATATTTGGCATTGCGCATGGCGCAGCCGATTGGGTAATGCGTCAAGCGTAGCTCAGACGAGTTCCCTCATTCTGTCAAACCGGCGAGGCGCGGCATGGCCGAGAAAATCGACGTTGCCCAAGCCGCCGAAGCGCGACCGGACCAGGGATCGGTGCTCGACCATCTTTTGATGCGGGACGAGGAAGGGCAGCTCCGCCGCGAGTTTGTCGAGGAGATTGCGCGCGCGATCCATGCTGCCGACCGGCCGTTGTTGTGCGAGGTGGTGGCGGAACTACACGAGGCCGATCTCGGCGATTTGATCGCGGCCCTCGAGCCCGAGGACCGCGTCACCCTGGTCGAGATCACGGGCACCGATTTCGACTTCTCGGCGCTTAACGAGGTCGATGACGCCGTCCGCGAGGAGATCCTTGAGGAGCTCGAGCCGGAAACGGTTGCGGAGGGCGTTCGCGAATTGGAGTCCGACGACGCCGTCCAGTTGCTCCAGGGCCTCGACGAGGAGGACCAGGAGGAGATCCTCGAAAAGCTGCCGCCGCCCGAACGCGTCGCGATCGAGCGCGTTCTGCTCTATCCGGAAAATTCCGCCGGCCGCCGGATGCAGACCGCGTTTATCTCGGTGCCGCCGGATTGGACGGTCGGGCAGGCGATCGACTACATGCGCGACACCCCCGATCTGCCTGACCGCTTCTACGAGATCTACGCGGTCGATTCCGAACAGCACTGGCAGGGCGCGGTTTCGCTCGACACGCTGTTGCGGGCACGCCGCCCGGTGCCGCTTGTCGACCTGATCGAGGAAGACCGCCGCCGCGTCTCGGTGCTCGACGACCAGGAAGAGGTCGCGCGGATGTTCGGCAAGTACAATCTGGTTGCGGCCCCCGTCGTCGACACCACCAACCGGCTGGTCGGCGTCATCACCATCGACGACGTCGTCGACGTGATCGAGGAAGAGGCTGATGAAGACCTGAAGGCGCTCGGCGGCGTCACCAGCGACGAAGAATTGTCGGACAATGTCTGGACCATCGCGCGCGGCCGATTCAATTGGCTCTTGGTCAATCTGGCGACGGCGTTTCTGGCGTCCTCCGTGCTCGGCCTGTTCGAGGGCCAGCTCGAGAAGATGGTGGCGCTCGCGGTGCTCGCGCCGATCGTGGCGAGCCAGGGCGGCAATGCCGCGACCCAGACCATGACGGTGGCGGTGCGGGCGCTGGCGACCCGCGAACTCGGTTCCAACAACGCGCTCCGCGTTGTCATGCGCGAGGCGATGGTCGGCCTCGTCAACGGTCTCGCCTTTGCCGTCATCACGGGCGTTGCGGCGGTGGCATGGTTCAAGATCCCCGGCCTGGGCGTCGTGATCGGCCTCGCCATCATCTGCAACCTGGTGGCCGGCGCGCTCGGCGGCATCCTGATCCCGATGGTGCTGGACCGGGTGCGCGCCGATCCGGCGGTGGCGTCGGGAACGTTCGTCACGACGATCACCGACGTGGTCGGCTTCTTCTCGTTTCTCGGCATCGCCACGCTGTGGTTCGGGCTGAAGTAGCAAAACGAGGTCTCATTTATCGTTAATCGGACCTTAAGGCGCTTCGCCGATGATGTTGGCCCACGAGGTCAACATGCAGCGGTTGCGGCTGAAAGCGGACGGGCGGATCGTCGAACTGCGTGACGGGCAGGAGTTCCCGCTCGCGCCGACGATGCCCGCCCTCGCGCCGAAGCAGCCTTCGACCGCAACCGTCATGCCTGACGCAGCGCCGGGCGAAACCGCCGCGCTGCCCGCCGTGCGCGACCTTCGTCGTCGCGCCTGCCTGACCCAGATCGAATTCGCGGCACGGCTCGGCGTGCCCGTCGAAACCATCCGGAACTGGGAGCAGGGCAAGCGCGTGCCGCGCGGACCGGCGCGGGCGCTGCTCGCGGTGATCGCCCATTCGCCGGAAACCGTTTTCGCCGCGCTGGCCACGGAGCCGGAGCCCGCCTAGCGCTTATTTGGCGCGTTTCGTCACGCGTACCGGAATTCGCTCCGCTCGAAGCGCAATCTGTTGGCACGGCTGTTTCCGCAGCCCATAATGGGAACGGTCCGCGGATACAACCAATGCTATTTGTCGAAGCCAATGGCGCAAAAATCCCGGCGATCGGGCTGGGTACCTGGGAATTGCGTGGACGCACCTGCGCGCGGATCGTCGAGCAGGCATTGCGGCTCGGCTATCGGCACATCGACACTGCCCAAGCGTATGACAATGAACGCGAGGTCGGCGAGGGGCTGCGGGCTGCGGGCGTGAAGCGCGATCAGGTTTTTCTCACCACCAAGGTCTGGCCCTCGCATTTCGCGCCCCATGACCTGGAACGTTCCGCCAAGGAAAGCCTGGTGCGGCTGCGCCTGACCGAGGTCGACCTGTTGCTGCTGCACTGGCCGAACCCGCAGGTGCCGCTGGTCGAGACGCTGGGCGCGCTGGCACGGGTCAGGCAGCAGGGCCTCGCCCGCCACATCGGCATATCCAATTTCACCGTGGCCTTGATCGAGGAGGCGGTGGCGGCATGCCCGGAACCGCTGGTCTGCGACCAGGTCGAGTATCATCCCTATCTCGACCAGACCAAGGTGACGGAGGCTTGCGCACGTTACGGCATGGCGCTGGTGGCCTATAGCCCGGTCGCCAAGGGGCGCATCAAAAGCGATCGCGCGATGCAGCGGATTGGTGACCGCTATCGCAAGACGGCGGCGCAAATCTGCCTGCGCTGGCTAGTGCAGCAGGGCGTGGCGGCGATTCCACGCACCTCGAAACTCGAACGGCTCTCGGAGAACATCGAGATCTTCGATTTCGAGCTGTCGGACGAGGACATGCAGGAGATCTCCGCCATGGGAAGCGCCAGCGGCCGGCTCACGGATTTCGGCTTCGCGCCGAAATGGGATTGAGGAGCCGCGTCGCCGAACGCTATTCTGGCGACCGTAAGAGACGAACCTCATTTCGGTACGATGGAGCTGCGGCGGATCATACCTACCGAGATCACGGCGTCTGCAGTCGCACATGTGTCGCTGCTGACGCTGTTCCTGCTGTTTTCGGAGGTGCATCCGTTCGGCTCGGTGACCGCCGAGCAGGTCCCGGTCGAGATCGTTACGCCGCAGGAAATTCCCGAACAGCCCAAGCCGGCTGAACAGCAAGCCGCTGAGACCAGGTCGGAACCGGCGCCAATCCCGCAGCCCGATTTCTCGCTCCTGGAAACGCCTGCCGCGGCCAGTCCACCTCCGCCATCAGGGCAGCTACAGCCGTCCCCGCAGAAGCAGGCTGCGCTTGCTGCGCCGCGCCCCGTCCCGCCGCAGCCGATGGCACAGCCACCATCGCAACCGGCGGCGCCAGCGTACGCGCCGCCCGAGCCGGATATCTCGATCAAGTATCAGGTGCTGCTGGGTTTACCGCCCGACCTCCCGCTGCAGCCGCAAGCTCCGGCGCAAGCCCGCAACAAGGACGACGACAATTTCGATGGGCCGGCGACCGAAGCCGCCGACATCTCGAGCACGTTGATCGCGGAATTCCGGCGGCACCTCAAGACCTGCTCGAAACTGCCGGCCTCGCTGTCGGGCTCCGACGACGTCAGGGTCAAGCTGCGTGTCCTGATGACGCCCGACGGCAGGCTCGCCGCGGAACCGATCCTGATCGAGGCCAGCGCCTCCATGAAGGGACCGTTGCTGATGCAGGGCGCCATCCGCGCCCTTTCGGCCTGCCAGCCCTATGCCATGCTGCCGGTAGACCGCTACGGCGAATGGAAGGTGCTCGACCTCAGCTTTACGCCGCAGGATTTTGCGAGCGGCTAGCAACTTTCGCGAATGCCGCCCGGTTCGGGGGTCCCGACCCGGGCGGCATCGTTCGCTTCTCAGTCCGGGTTTTCCTGCAGCGCGCGCCGGATTGCCATTTCAATCGGCGAATATTCGCCGTCCTCCCGTTCAAGCCGGATAGGTTCGGCCGGATGGAGGGGCGGCTGCGCCATGAAGCGTGGCCTCGAACCGCGATGCGGTTGCGCGGCGTGGATCAGGAAGGGATGACATAGATAGACCGTGCCGGCCTTTCCGACGGCCAGCGCTTCCGGCAGATCGGCCGCCACGTCGGCGAGCATCAGGTGCGACATGCCAACTTCTCCCGCAGGTTCGAGCAGTCGCGCCATATCGAGGTGCGAGCCCACCCGGATACGGGTCGGCGCATCCAGTTCACCAATATCGGAAAACAGGAAGAGCATCAGCAGCGCGCGGCCACGCGACGTCACGTTGACTCGCCACGAGGCGAAATCGTTGCGCTCGTTTGGATCGTCCGACGGGCCGGGGAAGCTGAGGTCGACGTGCCAGCCGGTATCGCCGGGATCCTCGGCATGCGGGAAGCGTACCGGGAAGCTGCCGAGGTCCGCGCGCGGCCGCCAGCGGCCGCTTCCGACGAGCTGATCGAAGGCTGCGTGGAGCACCGGCGTGTTCACCGCTTTCCGAAACGGCTCCTGTCCGTAATAGCCGAGCCGGATCACCGGCCGCGTCCAGGTCTTCTTGTCGAAGGGATCGCATCCGGTGTCGCGCCAGAGAATGGCGCGGCCTTCCTCGGCAAGCTGCTCGGGGAAAGCGTTGTCCAGTCGGACAAACCCGTCTTGAACAAACTGGTTCAGTTGTGCGTCGCTGAGCGCGCGCACGTGTCGCTTGGTATTCGAAGGCATGAAATCCTCATATCGCTTGGCCAGCCAGCATCATCGCGCGCAGCGAGAATGGGTCGGCTCATTCGGTCCTTTGAATCGCGCTGGCGCCGAAAGCGGCACGGACGCGCTCGTTTCCGCCCGCCGGCGCGGGCAAGCCGTTAGCGGCTGAGGAAAAAGGCCGAAGCGATATTGAAGATGCGGATCATCATCATGGTGGGCCGGAGAAATAGCACAGGCCTATTGAGGTATCAATGAAGCCACCGGCCCGTCAGTTCCCCATCGCCCGCCAGGCGTTCGAGGCGAACTGCCGCCGCCAGGTCACGATCACGACGAGTGCGGTCGTAATCAGCAACAGCCAGGGGCTGACGAACCAGCCGAGATAGCCGAGCGCAAAGAAGAACGCGCGCTGGCCGCGGTTGAAATGCCGTCCCGCCGCCTCGAACAGGCGCGTCGTGCGCATGACATGGGCTTCTGCTTCCGCCGTGTCGCGCTGCGACGAGGGCGGCATCGCGCCGAGCAGGATCGCGACATAGTTGAACAGGCGATACGACCAGGCGAATTTGAAGAAGGCGTAGATGAAGATCAGGATCAGCCCGACGCATTTGATCTCCCACAGCGCCGGCGAGGGGGTGAGATCGACCGGCAGCTCGCGAAGCACGGCCAAGGCGTCGTGGGTCGCCCGCAGCAGCGCCAGCGCGCCGCCGATCGCGATCAGGCTGGTGGAGGCGAAGAAGGCGGTGCCGTTTTGCAGCGAGGCCATGATCTGCATGTCGACCATGCGTGCCTCGCGATCGAGCATGTTGCGCACCCAGACCTCGCGGTAGGTATTCATGCGCGCCGACAGGCTGTCGCGGCCGTAAGCCGTGTGTTCGAGCGTGAAGCCATAGGCCAGCCACTCGACGACGAAGAAGGCGACGGCGGCGATATCGACCCAATAGGCGCCCATGTGGCGGCATCTCCGATGATGGCTTGTGCGATCGTGATGTACAGGTTGGACGTGTGCGGCGCACTATGGCAACATGCCCGTCCCAACAGGATTTCCCCGCTAATGTTGAAACTGGTCATCGGCAACAAGAACTATTCGTCATGGTCGATGCGGCCATGGCTGGCGCTGCGCGCCAATGACATCCCCTTTGAGGAGGTGTTCATCCCGCTCTACACCAACGACAAGGCGGACAAGGACCGGATCCTGAGCTTTTCGGATTCAGGCAAGGTGCCGACGTTGATCGATGGCGATGTCACGGTGTGGGATTCGCTCGCAATCATCGAGTATCTCGCCGAGAAATACCCGCAGGCGAAGCTGTGGCCGGAAGACCGCGCCCGCCGGGCGCATGCGCGTTCGATTTCGGCGGAAATGCATTCGGGATTCATGCCGCTGCGCAACGAATGCGGCATGAACCTGCACCGCCCGATCGGCGCCGTCGATCTGTCGGACGATGCACGCGCCAATGTGGCGCGCATTCAGGAGATCTGGTCCGATTGTCATCGCCGTTACGGCAAGGATGGACCGTTCCTGTTCGGCGCGTTCGGCGGGGCAGACGCGATGTTTGCGCCGGTGGTGCATCGCTTCCGCACCTATGCGATCGAAGTGGAGGGCGAGGCGAGGCACTATTTCGATGCGATGATGTCGTTGCCGGCATTCCAGGAATGGACCCGCGCCGGCCTTGCCGAAACGCTTGTCATCGATCGGTTCGAGACGGTCTGACGACGGAGCGAGCCGGCGGGTGCTGCGCTCCGCCCGCGGCTTGCGGCCCTCGATCAATCCGCCGCCGGACTGTCCGATTTTGGGAAAGACGGCTTCGATGCCGGGTAGGCGGATGACCGGGAACCCCCTGGATTGGCGTTTATCGCCCTGAAAAACATGCAGAATTTGCGCATTTGCCATGCCTCGATGCCGCTGGCTTTTGGGCGATGGCCTGTGCTATGTTGCCACAGGGTTCTCAAGTCGGCCGAAAGCTAGCGGGACCGTGAGCGCGGCCGGCGTTCTTGCGTAATGGAGAGGGCGTTGAAGCATAAGTACTCCGTTGGAGAGACTGTCTATTTTACTGCCAGCAACGTGGCCCGTCCGGCCGCCAGCGGCACCTATGAGGTGATCCGGCTGCTGCCGACTGATGGCGACGACTGCCAGTATCGCATCAAAAGCTCGACCGAAGCTTTCGAACGGGTCGCCAAGGAAAGCCAGCTCGCGATTTCCTGAAACAGTTGTGCGCAAGCACCCGGCTGACGGAGTTCCGTTCAAAGCGCCGTCAAAAGGCCCCGTTCGCAGAACCATTCTGCCGAAAAGCGAATGCGATAAAGACGCATTCGCCTTTCGATCGCGTTTGATGCTGCGTTGAGGGACACTGCGCATGAACTGGGCTTGGGCTGCTTCGCTGGATCAGATCTGGCGCTCGGCGAACCTTCCGCTGTACCTGACGCTGGCCACGGCCGGCTTTGTCGGGCTTGTGGTTCTGATCACGCTGCTGCGCTCGGAGAGATCCGTGGCCAACGGCGTGCTGGCGCTCATCACGCTGCTGGCGATCGGCGTCGCGGGAGCCGTGACCTTCCGCGGGTTCGGCACTGCAAACGCGGTTCAGCCGGCGGAGGCTCGGCCGGTTCTGACGGCCACCGCCGCATTGCCGCAGCTTTCCTGTATCGACGAGCTTGCCGGTGATGCCGTGCTGGCCGCGTGCGAGAAGGCGCTGTTCGGTTCGGCCGAGTCGGTGGCGGCGGCGGTCGCCTACGCCGCCTCGCAGATCACCCTGTTGACCTCGCTGGGCGATGTCGCCACCGCGAACAAGGGGGCCGGCTCCGATTTGCTGGCGCTGCGCCGCGCCGTCGAGCGCGACCGTTACGGGTTGATGGCCTATGTGCTGACCGCGCGCGACCGCTGTACGCCAGCGGCCTGCCGCGCGTTCAGCTCGCTGACCGACACGCGCCAGGTCGCGGCCAACATGGAAGACCGTGTCTACGAAAGCCTGGTCATGCGCCACGCGGCGTCGTGGAACGCGCCGCCGCAGACTGCGGCCGGCATGATGGCGGCGCTACCGCCGTCCCAGCCGACGGGGAAGCCGACCAATGCCGAATTCCCGACCTCGGCCTCTACTCCGCCGGTTAGCATCATGACGCCCGAGCCGCCGGCGAAGCCGTCGCCATCGGCCACTGCTGCGCCGGCATCGCCAGCCGCGCCGCGACCGGCCGCGGCGACACCGCCGTCGCCTGCGCCTTCGCCCGCACTCGCGGCTGCCAAGAAGCCGCCGCCGGCGCCGAAGCGGCCGTCCCCGTCCACTGCGGCGCCGGTCCAGCTCGCGCCGTCGGCTTCGGGGGCTGCCGACAACGAGCAGTGATCTCCGCAAGGAGTGATCTTTTCAAAGCGCGCTTGGGCCGCTACATCGGCGGGATCATGCCGCTTCATCTCATCAAGCTCGCCGTTGGCTGCGAGTCGGTCAAAGAACTCAAAGGGTGGGTTGCCGAACGGATGGCAACCGCCAAGAAAAAGGGCCTGCCGCTTCGTCACGTCCACATCACGCGGATGACGCCGAAGCGCGACGGCGAGATCCTCGCCGGTGGTTCGCTCTACTGGGTCATCAAGGGTGAAATCGCCGCCCGCGAAAAGATCATCGCGATCGAACCGTTCCGCGACAAGGACGGTATCGGGCGGTGCCGCCTGGTGATGCAGCCCAAGGTGTTTGCAGTCTCACCGCGGCCGATGCGCCCGTTCCAGGGCTGGCGCTATTTGACCGAGGACGCAGCACCTCCGGACCTCACCAAATCCTCCGCCGCAAGCGTCGCCGCGATGCCGGAACCGATGCGGCGCGAATTGCGCGATCTGGGGCTGCTCTGACCGGGGCTGCGGCTACGTCTTAGAGCGTTTTCCAGCGAAGTGGACACCGGTTCGCGTCAAGAAAACGCGTCAAAACAAGAATCTAGAGCCCGGTTCTGATTCAATCAGAACCGAAAAGGCTCTAGACGCCGATGTTATCGATCAAGCGGGTCGTGCCGAGCTTCGCGGCGACGAGGATTCGCACCGGTCCGTCCTTGATCGATGCGATCGGCGCCAGCGTCCCGGCGTGGCGGGCCTCGAAATAGTCCAGCGCGAAGCCGGCGGCGGTGATCAGTTCGCGGCCGACCGCCATCGCGGCCTCGAAATCCTCGCCTGCCTTCAGCCGTTTTGCGCTTTCCTTCATGGCGCGATGGAGCGTCGGTGCCGTCTGCCGTTCCTCGGCCGAGAGGTAGACGTTGCGCGAGGACATCGCCAGCCCATCGCGTTCCCGCACGGTGCGCGAGCCGATCACCTTGACGCCGAGGTCGAGATCGGCGGCCATCTGCGTCACCACCCGCAGTTGCTGAAAGTCCTTCTCGCCGAAGATCGCGACGTCCGGCCGGACCTGCGTGAACAGTTTGCCAACCACGGTGGCGACGCCGCCGAAGAAATGCGGTCGGAAACGATCCTCGAGCCCGGCGGTGGCCGGACCTTCGGGCACGATCCTTGTGGCGAAGCCGTCCGGGTACATCGCCTTGACGTCCGGATTCCAGACCAGGTCGACCTTCTCTGCGGTGAGTTTGGCGAGGTCGGCCTTCCAGGTGCGCGGGTATGAGCCGAAATCCTCCGTCGGCGCGAACTGCGTCGGGTTAACGAAGATCGAGACGACGACTTTCTGTGCGCGACGCTTGGCGAGCCGGACCAGCGACATGTGTCCGTCATGAAGCGCACCCATGGTCGGCACCAGCGCGACGGCGGCCTTGCGGGCGCGCAAGGCCTCGACGGCGCGGCGCAATGCGGGAACGGTACGGACGACCATGGGACTTCGCGACATCTGGCCTCGATCTCTTGCAGCTTGTGACGGGGTGAGGGGGCCGGTGGCCCCGATACTTTCGGCGGGCGCGCCGACCTTATAAGGCCAGAGCCTTGCCGCCAAGGTTACTCGGGAATGGCAAGCCTGCGGCAGCTCAAACGCGAAAGCTAGATGTGTCCGCCGCGCTGATCGAAAAGGCTGCGAGCAGATCGCTGCAACGGAACGAAATCCGCACCATCGGATTCATGATTAAGACACACCGCGAGCGAATTGAATGCGTCGTCACGCATTTCACTTGACCGCAGCCGCGCTGTGATTTGAAGATATCGAGCGGGGGTTGAATCATGTTGCTTCAGGCGAGTCAGGGTCAATTTGGTTCGGCGCATGTCGTCGTGCTCGGCAACGAGAAGGGCGGTTCTGGAAAATCCACCACCGCCCTGCATATCGCAGTTGCCCTGCTGAAGGCCGGGCAGCGCGTCGCCACCATCGACCTCGACTGCCGCCAGCAGAGTTTTACCCGCTACATCGCCAACCGGAGCGCGTGGGCCCGCCGCACCGGTCTCGATCTCGAAATCCCCGTGCACTATTGCATTAAGCTCGGCGAGACGATGCAGATCGCCGACAACGAAAACTCCGAGTTCCAGCAGTTCGCGGCGGCGGTCGGCACGGTCGAGCGCGCTTTCGACTTCATCGTCATCGATACGCCCGGTTCGGACTCCTACCTGATGCGGCTGGCGCATTCGATGGCCGACACGCTGGTGACCCCGATCAACGACAGCTTCCTCGATTTCGATGTGCTCGGCACGGTCGATCCCGCAACCTACACGGTAACCGGCGAGAGCCATTATGCGGAGATGGTGCGCGACACCAGGCGCAAGCGCCGCCAGCTCGACGGCGCCACCACCGACTGGATCGTGGTGCGCAACCGCTTGTCGATGATCGGATCGCGCAACAAGCAGCTCGTCGCCGACAGCCTGAAGGACCTTTCGCTGCGGCTCGGCTTCCGTTCCATAGATGGATTCGCCGAGCGGGTGGTCTACCGCGAATTCTTCCCGCGCGGACTGACGGCCCTGGACAACATCGACGAGGCTACCCTCGGCACCCGGCCCAGCATGGGCCATGTCACGGCACGCGAGGAAGTGACCAGCCTGTTGCGCCAGCTCAAGCTGCCGCTCGACGAGCGCGGCCGCCGCCGCGCCGCCAACCGCGCTGAATGGTTCACCCAGGTCGACAAGCCGCTCGAAGTCCACGACATCATTGGCGACATCATCAGCGCCTGATCTCCATCGGCAGCCGGCTCAGCCTATCGCGGCTGGATGACCGTCATTTTGAACGGAGCACCGTGTGCGGCGGCATGCGCGACCGCCTCGTTGGCGTGGTCCAGACCGAACACGGTGATCTCAAAATGATCGAGATTGACCAGGCCGGCGCGGATCAGGCCGGTCATCAGCGCGGCCGCATGCGGTGGGTACATCCATTGCCCCCGCAGGGTGATGCAGTTTCGCATCATCCAGGGGTAGGGCAGATCGAGGCCGACGCCGCCGAGCAGGCCGACGCCGCCCATCAGCACCACCCGGCCGTAAGGCCGCACCGCCATGATGGCGGTTCGCACCTGCGCGGCGTTGGCCGCCGGCGGGAGGATGTCGAGCACGCAGTCGATCGGGCCGGGCGCCGCCTGCAGGATGCGGGCGCGATCGTCGGCCTCGTGGCCACGCATCGGCACGGTCCGGACGCGCCTACCGAACCGCCGCGTTAGCTCAGCCAACGCCTGCTCGTTCCGCCCGGTCGCGACCACGCATTGCGCGCCCAGCCCCAATGCGAGGGCGACGGCCGCGCTGCCGAAGCTGCCGGTGGCGCCGTTGACCAGCGCGATCTCTCCGGCTTGCAGTTGTGCGGCAAGGAAGCCGCCGAAGGGTACGAGCAAGGTGCCGAGCGCACACCAACGACCTGCATCCTTCTCATCGATGTCGCCGATCGGAACCGCGTTTTCGGTCGGCACGCGCATCTGCTCGGCCCAGGCGCCATTGTGGAAATACCGTTGCAGGTGCAGCCCGCCCTCGCTGCCGGCGGTGAGGCCCTGCAGGGCGATGTCGGGCGATAGTGCGTTGTCGCGCGAGCGCACGGTCGGATCGCAATAGACCCAATCGCCGGGGCGAAGGCGGGTCGCGTCGGGGCCGGTGGTCCGGACACGGCCGATCGCGCCGGGGCCGGGCACCATGGGTAGTTCCATCAGGTATTTCCGCTGCCCGCCGAGCACTTCGTTGGCATAGGCCAGCACGCGGCTCGCCATGACGTTGACGATAACCTCGCCGGTGCCGAGCAGCGGGTCGGGAAGGGTCTCGATCGCAAGCGGCGATCCGAACGCGTTCAGAACGGCAGCCTTCATGGGGCCTCCTCGTTTCGATGTAGCCGAATTCTCGCAGGCTTCATCGCCCCAACAAGACCTGGTATTATCCTAGGACTAAGGAACCCTTCCTCGGGGCGCGGCGCGCATGGCAGAACCAGGCACGAATTCAAGGCAAAGCGAACTCGGCGACTTCCTGCGCTCACGGCGGCAGAAGCTGACTCCGAAGGCGGCCGGCCTGCTGCCCGGCGGCCGTCGGCGGCGCACGCCCGGCCTGCGGCGGGAGGAAGTGGCCGACCTCGCCGGTATCGGCGTCGACTGGTACATCCGTCTCGAGCAGGGACGATCCGTCAGCCCTTCGGCAGCAACGATCGATGCGCTGGCGCGCGCGCTGCGGCTGACCAGGGCCGAACACCGGCATCTGCGAGAGCTGACGCAAAATGCCGACCGGCGCGCCTTTGTCCGCGAGACCGTTCCGCCCGCCGTCCGCCGCACCGTCGAGCAACTCAACCTGCCGGCCTATGTCACCGGCCGGCGCTGGGACATTCTCGCCTGGAATGCAGCCGCCGACGAAATCTTTGCGTTCAGCCGGCTTGCGGAAGCCGACCGCAACAGCCTGCTCTCGGTACTGACCAATCCCGCGACGAGGCGGCTGTTCGGTGAGTCATGGACGGATGAGGCCCAGCGCATGGTTGCCCAGTTCAGGGCGACGCATGACCTGTGGGCCGGCGATCCAGCCTTTCGCGACCTGCTGACGCGCCTGCGCGAAGGCTGTCCGGAATTTGTTGGCTGGTGGGAAGCCCACGACGTCAGCGGCGTCGCGGCAGGACGAAAATCCTTGACCCATCCCAAGAAGGGCCGACTGAAACTGGAGTATGCGAGTTTCCAGGCCAATGACGACCCGGCCTTGAAGCTTGTCATCTACACGGCGGTTTAAGTCACTGGTATTTCTGCACCGTGATGCACCGTGACGCAGCGGGTTCCCGGGAACTTGGGCGGCACTACGCCGTTACTTGGGCGTTACTACGCCATTTTCATTAGACTTTTATCGGATGCTCGAACCGAAGCTTGAAAGGAAACGTCATAAAGTAAAAAGGAGGCCGAATTTGTGGAAATGAGCGGCTGCATAATTGATGGATGCACCGCACAATGATCAGGCGGTCAATACACAACATTTGGCCTTTATGTCACGCCATCGTGACATATATCATCAACAAGGGACCGAAAGAGTCTCAAACAGGGTTGAGCCCCTAGCGGGCGCGAGGACGAAGACAAATATGAAACGTGGAATTCTCGTTCTGCTTTCACTCTCCGTGCTGGTCGCAGTCGCGTTTTTCACCGCGAACAAGTGGGCGATCCGGCACGAGACAATCGCGTTTCATGATCCCGTCCGCGACAATCGTCTGGTGGCGGTCAGCATCGCCGTTCGCCGCGACAAGGAAATGCAGGCCAATGCCGGCTTGATCAAGCTGCCGGTTGCGATCCTCAATCACGGCAACACCGTCAAGAATACCGAGTATTCATTCCTGTCGACCGTGTTCGCCTGGCGCGGCTATCTTGCGGTCAGCCCGCAGCACGATCTACCGACCGATCCGCCGATGGTGACCAAGATCGGTGAACCCTATGTCGGCCGTCTGCCGCAGATTCAGCGCGGCGTCGCCAACATCCATTTCGCTGTCCACGAAATGAAGAAGATCCAGCCTAATGCCGACTATGAAAAGGTGACCATGGTCGGCCATTCGATGGGCGGCGACATCTCGATGTATTTCGCCAAGCAGTATCCCGACGAGATCAAGAAAGTCGTGACGCTGGACAATTTGCGCGTGCCGTTCCTGACCGACGGCAAGTTCAAGATCCTGTCGTTCCGCTCCCAGGACACGCATTTCAAAGCGGACCCCGGCGTCGTGCCTGACGACGAGCAATGCGAGCAGGCCGGCATCACCGTCGTGAACACTGGCTTCCAGCACAACGATATGCGGGACACCGGCCCTGACGCAGCCAAATCCTCGATCCAGTCGATGCTCGACAAGTTCCTAGACGAATCCGACAAGAGCGGCACGTTGAAGCCCGTGCCGACCAAGATACCGGACGTTCTGACCAGCAGCCCGGGACCGGTGCCGCTGTCCGTGCCGTTGGCCAGCAACCCAGCGCCGAAGAACAAGTCCGTCACGAACTAGGCAACTGACCGCTATCGTGCGTTTGCGGCTGCGCCACCGTCCGGCGCATTGACCGGTGCCGTGCACCGTCCCACATAGAGCTTGCTACATACTCGCGAGCGCTCATGGCCGGCGAACCCATCAAGCCAAAATCGGCAGGCGATGTTGCTTCGGCAAAGGCCGAGACACGTAAAGGCGGTCCATTGCCGGAGGCCAAGCCGTCGGCGTCGGAGGACATCGCAGCCTTCGTGGCGAAAGCGCGCGCGATGTCGCCGCACCGCCCGGGCGCCAGGGGAAAACTGGTGTTTGCGCTCGACGCCACCATGAGCCGGCAGCCGACCTGGGACATGGCCTGCGCGCTGCAGGCCGACATGTTTCGCGAGGCGGCCTCGCTCGGCAGCCTCGACATAAGGCTGGTCTATTACCGCGGCTTCAACGAATGCCGCGCCACGGGCTGGATCTCCGATTCCGCGCAACTGGCAAGGTTGATGAGCAAGATCGGTTGCCAGGGCGGCAACACTCAAATCGGCAAGGTGCTGTCGGAGGCGCGCCGCGAGGCGGTGGCGTCCGGCGTGCGCGCCGTGGTGTTCGTCGGCGATGCCATGGAGGAATCCGTCGACGACCTCTGCGCCAAGGCCGGCGAACTCGGCCTGCTCAAGGTACCCGTGTTCATGTTCCAGGAAGGCCACGACCCGACCGCCGAGCAGGCGTTCCGGGAGATTGCGCGGCTCACCGGCGGCGCATGGTGCAGGTTCGACCCTGGCGCCGCGGCGCAGTTGCGCGAACTGCTGCGCGCCGCCGCAGCCTACGCTGCCGGCGGGCGCGAAGCGCTGCTGCGGCTGTCGAAGACAACAAGCGGCGCGGCCGCGCTGATCGGCCAGATGAAGTGATTACGACTTTGGTTGCGACCAGGCCCAGCGCCATGCTTTTCGGCGCCAGTGCCGCTATATTGGAGCCATGGCAACCCTGATTGCCGGCGTTATCGCCGTTGTCGTTCTGTACTTGCTGCTGCAGATGTTTCGTGCAGCCAACCCGGTCGTGCTCGCGCGCGTGATCAAGATCGTGGGCGGCGTGGTGGCGCTGGCGGTCGCAGCTTTCACCGGGCTGCGCGGCGAGCTTGCGGTGGCAATTCCGCTCGGCATCTTCGGCGCCGGCCTGCTCGGCTGGTCGCCGTTCGGGCCGGGCGGCTTCAGCAATATCGGCGGGATCTTCGGCGGCGGCGCGCAGCGTTCGTCGGGGCAGGCCTCGCGCGTCCGCTCGCAGTTTCTTGACATGAGTCTCGATCACGACAGCGGCGAACTGTCGGGGCGGATCGTGGACGGGCCGAATGCCGGGCGTTCGCTCGGCGAGTTCGATCTGCCGCAATTGATCGCGATGATACCGGCCTTCGACGCCGAGAGCGTCGCCTTACTTGAAAGCTATCTTGACCGCCGGTTTCCCGCTTGGCGTCAGAACGCGCAAGGCGATGCGGCAGGGGGGCAGCGCCGCACGGCGGCGAGCGGAAAAATGACGGACGAGGAAGCCTATCAGATCCTTGGCTTGCAGCCGGGGGCGGGGCGTGACGACATCAGCCGGGCGCACCGCGCCCTGATGAAGAAACTCCATCCCGACCAGGGGGGCTCGACGTACCTCGCTGCCCGCGTAAACGAGGCCAAGGATACTCTTCTTCGCACGCATTCTAGCTAACTCCGGCTCACGCCACCGACGCTACAAACCGCGAGTTGCTTCCATGCCGTTCTCTGACTGACGCCCCATATCGCCCGCCGTTGTCCGGCGTGGTCGATCGTTCATTGCAGGGAAACCTAACCGGAAATTCTTGACGAGAAGTTTTCGCGGACCGCCTTGGGCGTGATCTTGCGAGAGCCGTTGCGACTGTGTTTGGAAAACAACAAAGCCGGCGCTTGCGTCGCCGGCTTTGCCAAATTCAAAGAACCGTCCAGATCAGTTGCGAACGGTCATGCAGGAAATGTCGGCGCGCTTGAGGGTCTTGCAAACCGCTTCAGCCTGATCGCGATCGAGACCGGCGAAGCGGGCCCGATAGAGCGTGCGGTTGTCCTTGGCGACCACCGGCTCGGTGAACGGATCGGCCTTGCTGAGCAGCGCGCTGGCCTTGGTGCGGACGAGATCGATCCGCTGCTTGGCCTCGCTTTCGCTTTCGAGCGCACCAACCTGAATGATCCAGCCGGTGCGGACCACGGCCGGCGCGGCCGGCTTGACGGCGCTGTTCTGCTGGACGGCGGGTGGCTGGGTGTGGGGTGCCGGATCGGCATAGGCCAGCGCCTGCGAGTGCGGGGCTTGCGAGGGGGGCTGTGTCAGGCTGGAAGCGGGCAACACGCCGAGCACGCCTTGTCCGGTACCGTGATTGGCCGGCTGCGGCGGCATCGCGACCCTGGCGGCTTCGGCCTTGGTCTCCGCGACCTTTGCGACGACGGCGCTGGAGGTCTCGGCGATTTCAGGGCGGGCCGGAATGGTGTTGGTGATCGGCGGCGCCGCGGGCTGCGAGGGGCCGGCTGAAGCGAGCTTCATCGGTCCAGCCTTGACCTGAACCGTCTTGACCCTGACCGGCTTCATCGGCTCGGCCGAACCGGGGATCGCTGATATCGGCTGGGTCTGGATGACGCCGTTGGTCAATGGTGCGGGTTCGGGCCTGGCTTGCTGCTCGAACTTGCTCTGTTCGACCTTGGCGGGCGGCGGGGGCAGGGCAGCGGCTGCGGCCGCCATCAGCGACGGCTTGGCCGGCGCGATCGAGCGGGTGGCCGGCATGGCGGCGAGCCCCGGCTCGGCGGCGGCGAGGGCGCCGCCGGACTGGGCCGTTTCGGCCGGACGCGCAACGGTCTCGGCTGCGGCGACATCGACGGTGCCGTCGGCGGGATTGCGCTCGGTGATCGCAACGACGGTGCGCTTGGTCGCGCCCTTCTCGAGGTTTTCGGCCAGCAGGTTGCGCATGGTGGCATCGCGCGAACCGCCGCTGCGGCCGCCCAGCACCACGCCGATCAGGTGGCGGTTGCCACGGCGCATCGAGCTTACGAGGTTGAAGCCGGACGCGCGGGTGTAGCCGGTCTTGATGCCATCGACGCCTTCGACATTGCCGAGCAGGCGATTGTGATTGCGGATCGACTGTCCGCGATAATTGAACACCGTGGTCGCGAAGTAGCGGTAGTAGCGCGGGAAGCGATCCTGGATGGCGCGGCCGAGGGTCGCCTGATCGCGCGCGGTGGTCAGTTGCTCGTCGTTGGGCAGGCCGGAGGCGTTGCGATAGGTGGTTTTGCTCATGCCGAGCGCGCGCGCCTTGCGCGTCATCAGCCTGGCGAATTCGGCTTCATCGCCGGCAATCGCTTCGGCGACCACGACGGCGGCGTCATTGGCGGAACGCGTCACAAGGCCCTTGATGGCGTCCTCGACCTTCAGGGTCTGGCCCGGGCGCAGGCCGAGCTTGGTCGGCGCCTGCTCGGAGGCGTGCTCGGAGACTTCCATTTCGGTGTCGAGCTTCATCTTGCCGGATTCCAGGCGCTCGAACAGCAGATAGAGCGTCATGATCTTGGTCAGCGACGCCGGGCGCCGGATGCCGTCGGGATTGTTGGAGGCGAGCACCGCGCCTGAATTGCCGTCGACGATGATGGAGGAGAATTGCGGGCTGTAGCTTTCGCGCGCGACGTGATGGTGGCGACGGTGCTTGGAGCGGCGCGCCTCGGCGCTCTCGCTCGAGATCAATATTGCTGTCGTGAAGGTAATCAGTCCGAGGGCGCACATTCGCAATGTGCGCGAGGAAGCCAAGGTTGTACGAAGCATTTACTTCCCCGTCCCAATTTCTGTCTTGATCACCGGCTCGTGAGGCAAAATTGTGCCCACCAGCCGCTGATGGTTCCCCGTTCGAAGCGCCGGTCCGGCCATGGTGCGAGGCTGGAGTGGCCGATCAGGTCGCTTTTCTAGCTAAGATGCTGTTCACAAACAGCTTTCGGGCTGTCTGTCGGAAGACGAACAAGTCCAGGAATCAGGTTAGGCGGAGCGAGTTTCCAAAAGATTAATTAACCGTTGCGTAAGACCCCGGGATTTTCGTTAATTGACCATATTTGTGCGTCGCACAAGATTCCTTGACTTTATTGTGCGGTGCACATATAGGGGCGTTGTGGTCAGGGAGCCGGGACCTCCCGGCAATAGGAACGCTCAGTCTGGGAAAGGACTCCATGATGGTCAAAATTGAAGACATTCAGAACTACGGCAAAGAGCATCTCGAATCGGTTGCCGCTTCCGCAACCAACGTGCAGAGCGGCGTTCAGGCGATCGCCACCGCTTATGGCGACTACGCCAAGAAATCGTTCGAAGACACCAAGTCGTTTGTCGAAAAGCTCTCCGGCGTGAAGTCGCTGGACAAGGCGCTCGAAGCCCAGACCGAATTTGCGCGTTCTTCCTACGAAACCTTCGTCGCGGAATCGCAGAAGATTGCCGGCCTCTACACCGACCTCGCCAAGCAGGCCTACAAGCCCTACGAAGGCCTGGTCGCGAAGTTCTCCCCGGCCGCGCACTAATTCGCGGCTCCCTATTTCGAAAACAAAAAGCCCGGCCGTAACGGCCGGGCTTTTTTTCGTGAGCTTTTCGCGGCGCTTATTTCGCGACGCGGAGCCTGGAGATTTGCGTGAGGATGTTCTTGAATGCATCCGAAGTCTGAGTGGCGCTCGTGATCATCTGGAAGCTGCCATCGGGAGTCGCGCACTCCTTCAGCACCTGGGACTCCGCATCGGCGCTATTGATGTTGACCTGAATCGTGAACACCGTGACGGGGTGCAACTTATCATCCCTGATGTTCTGGCAGAGGATCTTTTGACGGGCGTCAATGCTCGACGTGGATGAACTCCAGCGGTTTTGGGTGTTCAGTCCGTCGGACAGCAGGACGATGAAGTCCTGGTAGACGTAGTTGGCTTCTTTCGGTGGCGCCTTGATAGGGCCATTATCCGTACTGACGGATTGCCAGCCCCATGCCAGACCCACCGCCTGGTTGGTATTGCCGCTGGCAACCATGGCGTTGATCTGATCCTTGAGAGTTTGAAAATTCTCGCTCATCGGTGTCACCGTTGAGTCAAGGCATTGAGACCACTGTTCCGCATAGAACTGCGTTGATGGGCTGCCGCCACTTGATCCCGGTGCGATGTTCGTCGTGTCGTAAGCCTGGTCGCGATCGTTGATGCAGCCGGTCCAGGTGCTGCGCGCGGGCCTTGCTGGCGCCGTCGCCGCGGTGTCATCACCACGCCAAAAGTGACAGACCTTGCTTGAGCCGCTCCCGAAGCACGTGCATCTGCTCGGGCCGAATGCTCCGCAACTTGCGCTCGAGCCGGTCGTGGTCGTGTAGCACCCATTGTAGTAAATGTTGGCTTTGCCGGACACCTTTTGGCCGTTATCGAGGCCGGGGCAGATGTAGCCGTTCGAAGGTATTTTGCTTCTGGTCTGAGCTCCGCTTTGTGTTGCGGGCCTGTCCATACAAACAAAGCCGTGCGTGCTTTTCGAGAAAGGACAGTCCGAACCAGCTATGGCCGTCCTGAAGGCATTGTTAATGCTTTTGGATTTGTCGTTCAGAATCGGAGGCTCAGCCTCCCACTCTGCCCAATTGATCCATGACGCATCGACATTCGCGGTGCCGACATTGACGTCTTTCGCGAACGGGATGATGGAGATGTAAACGTCGCCGGTCTTCTTCCAGTATTTGGACAGGTCCGTGATCATGTCCGTGGCGGCTTTTTGCATGGCCCCCATCTTGCCATTCGCATCCATCGACCCGGTATTATCCAGCACCAGCGCCACGCGCATGCGCTTGCTGCCCCAGGCGGAAGTGGAACTGGTTTTGAAGTCCAGGGTCGGGAAACCGGCCACCCGCATGAGAGTGGTATCCACCGCGCCGGAGCCGTTGACCAGGATGGTCGCGCCGTTGCCGGAGGTTGGGGTATAGCTTGCCGTGATCGTGACCGACTTGGCGTCCGTGGTATAGAGGGCCTTGAAATACGCGTCTGCCTTCTCCGAGATTTCAGAGGTCTTGATGGTGCCCTCGGTCAGGTCCTTCGCCAGCATCAGCGCGGTGGAATCGAGGGCTGCCTGCATCGAGGAGCGGGCGGTGTTGGCGCGGGTGTAGTCAACCGCTGCGCCGACGAAAGCGATGATCGGGATTACCGCGAGCCCAAACAGGATCGCGATGTTGCCGTCATTGGCGCCGGCAAACCGGCTGGCAGCCGTGCGAAAGCGACGGAATGCGACTGTATCGAGCATGGCCTCACCGCAAATGTGATTTCTTGCGGGCATTTCCGCCCGGTCCGCTAAACAGGCGGTAAACCGGTTCCGCCAAAAACGGGTGAAACCCGGTGCACCGCCAGACCGGTCGCCAAAAGACCCCGGTATGCTCAACGGCGGCTAAACGGGCCGTCGCCGTCCTTTGTCAAATCCGTGAGAAACGATTAACCTTGCTCCGGATAGCCGAGCCGGGAATCGGGCCGGTCAAGGGACGTGGCAGGGCAACATCAGTGCGCTTGCGGCGATCCGGCGGCGGACCCATATTCCAGGTGCCGATCCGGCCAACGGGTCGGACCGGGAGCGGCGATCTGGAATAAGCGTTACTGGGTACCAGGCGGTGGCTCACCTCGGAGCCGATCGCGTGTGGGCCAGGATGCTCTCTCCGGTCATCCCTTTTGGAATTTCGAACGCCTGAGCCATGTTGCAGCCAACCTTCAAAACTTGTCCGTCCGTGCCGGCAAAGTCACCTTCTGCTCCCCGAATGAGCAATGACGAGAACCGCAACGCCGGAACCGGCGGGCCGTCAACATCGGTCATCACCAAGGTCAAGCCGAAGACCAAGCGTCCGAACCTCTATCGGGTCCTTATTTTGAACGACGACTACACGCCGATGGAGTTCGTCGTTCATGTGCTGGAGAAGTTCTTCCAGAAGGACGCCGAAGCGGCCACCAAGATCATGCTCCATGTCCATCACCACGGGATCGGTGAGTGCGGCGTTTTCACCTACGAGATTGCCGAGACCAAGGTCACGCAGGTGATGGACTTTGCGCGCAAGCACCAGCACCCACTGCAATGTGTGATGGAAAAAAAATAGCCGCGCGTGGCTCGCGATCCGGCCGGAAATAAGGAACGGGATTGCATGGATCGGTGTTGATGGACGCCGACCGTATTCCCGGCAGTTTTTTCAGGGGAGAGGTCGCGTGCCGCCGCCGTGGTGCGGCGAATTTAGAGGAAAACCACGCTTGCGGAACCGGTCTTTCGCCACGATCGTGTGTAACTATATGACAGGGGATGACGAAGGTTGTTGTTGCCTCACCGGGTAATGGCGATCATGATGACCGGGGGCCATAGAGGACGCGAATGCCAACTTTTTCCCAAAGCCTTGAACAATCCCTGCATCGTGCATTGGCGATTGCAAACGAGCGCCATCATCAATATGCGACGCTCGAACATCTTCTGCTGTCGCTGATCGATGACTCGGATGCGGCTGCGGTGATGCGCGCGTGCAGCGTCGATCTCGACAAGCTGCGCACCAGCCTCGTCAATTATCTCGAGACCGAATTCGAAAATCTGGTGACTGACGGCGCCGATGACGCCAAGCCGACGGCCGGTTTCCAGCGCGTGATCCAGCGCGCGGTGATACACGTCCAGTCATCGGGGCGCGAGGAAGTCACCGGCGCCAACGTGCTGATCGCGATTTTCGCGGAGCGCGAAAGTCACGCCGCCTATTTCCTGCAGGAGCAGGACATGACGCGGTACGACGCGGTCAACTACATCAGCCATGGCATCGCCAAGCGGCCGGGCGTCTCCGAAGCGCGCCCGGTGCGCGGCGTCGACGAGGAGACCGAGACCAAGGGCAACGAGGACGCCAAGAAGAAGGGCGAGGCGCTCGAGACCTATTGCGTCAACCTGAACAAGAAGGCGCGGGACGGCAAGATCGATCCGGTGATCGGGCGCAATGCCGAGATCAACCGTGCCATCCAGGTGCTGTGCCGCCGCCAGAAGAACAACCCGCTGTTCGTCGGCGATGCCGGCGTTGGCAAGACTGCGATCGCGGAAGGGCTCGCCAAGCGCATCGTCGACAGCGAGGTGCCGGAAGTGCTGGCTGCGGCCACCGTATTCTCGCTCGACATGGGCACGCTGCTCGCGGGCACGCGGTATCGCGGCGATTTCGAGGAGCGGTTGAAGCAGGTGTTGAAGGAGCTGGAGGCGCATCCGAACGCCATCCTGTTCATCGATGAGATCCACACCGTGATCGGAGCAGGGGCCACCTCCGGCGGCGCAATGGACGCGTCCAACCTGCTCAAGCCGGCGCTCGCCGCGGGCAACATCCGCTGCATGGGCTCAACCACCTACAAGGAATATCGCCAGCATTTCGAGAAGGACCGCGCGCTGGTGCGCCGTTTCCAGAAGATCGACATCAACGAGCCGACGGTGGAAGACGCGATCGCGATCCTGAAGGGCCTCAAGCCTTATTTCGAGGATTACCATCGGCTGAAATACACCAATGAGGCGATCGAGGCGGCCGTGCAGCTCTCCTCGCGCTACATCCACGACCGCAAGCTGCCCGACAAGGCGATCGACGTGATCGACGAGTCCGGCGCGGCGCAGATGCTGGTCGCCGAGAACCGGCGCAAGAAGACGATCGGCATCAAGGAAATCGAGACTACGATCGCGACCATGGCGCGGATTCCGCCCAAGAGCGTGTCAAAGAACGATGCCGAGGTGCTGAAGCACCTTGAGCAGACCTTGAAGCGCGTGGTGTTCGGCCAGGACAAGGCGATCGAGTCGCTATCCGCCGCGATCAAGCTGGCGCGCGCCGGCCTGCGCGAACCGGAAAAGCCGATCGGCTCCTACCTGTTCTCCGGTCCGACCGGCGTCGGCAAGACCGAAGTTGCAAAACAGCTTGCGGCCTCGCTCGGTGTCGAGCTGCTTCGCTTCGACATGTCCGAATATATGGAGCGGCACACGGTGTCGCGTCTGATCGGCGCGCCTCCTGGCTATGTCGGCTTCGACCAGGGCGGCCTGTTGACCGATGGCGTGGACCAGCATCCGCACTGCGTGGTGCTGCTCGACGAAATCGAGAAGGCGCATCCGGATCTCTACAACGTGCTGCTGCAGATCATGGATCACGGCCGGCTGACCGATCACAACGGCAAGCAGGTCAACTTCCGCAATGTGATCCTGATCATGACCACGAATGCGGGCGCTGCCGACCTCGCGCGCCAAGCCTTCGGCTTCACGCGCAACAAGCGGGAAGGCGACGACCATGAGGCGATCAACCGCCAGTTCGCGCCGGAATTCCGCAACCGGCTGGACGCGATCGTTTCGTTCGCTCACCTCAACGCCGACGTCATCGGTATGGTGGTGGAGAAGTTCGTGCTGCAGCTCGAGGCGCAGCTCGCCGACCGCGACGTCACCATCGAGCTGTCGGAACCAGCCAAGGCCTGGCTGATCGAGCATGGCTACGATGAGCAGATGGGTGCGCGGCCGATGGCGCGCGTGATCCAGGAGTACATCAAGAAGCCGCTCGCGGACGAGGTGCTGTTCGGTCAGCTCAAGGGCGGCGGCCATGTCCGCGTCGTGCTGGTCAAGGACGCCGAGGGCAAAGACAAGATCGGCTTCGAGTTCGTCGAGGGCCCGGTCACGCCGAAGCCCGAGAAGCTGCCGGGGGCGCGCAAGCGCAAACCGAAGCCGGGCGGCCCCAACGGGGGCGGCGGCTCCAAGGGGCCTGCGTCCAAGGGACCGCTGGTCAAGGCATAAGCGGCCTCAATCCGAAACGAAGAGCCGGCGCGTCGCAAGACCGCCGGCTTTTTGATGCCCTAACTGCCCGGCCAAACCAACGCTTGGGCGGCCACGACATATTCACCGTTGAACGTCACGGAAGGCGAGCCATACAGCACATATCCGAGCTCAATTGCCTCGGAAACGCGCCGGCAGAAGGCAGCGTCATCCTTGCCGGTCAGCAGGCGATAGACGGGCAGGTCGTCTGGCGGTTTTGGAGACATGCTAACTCCAGCAATACCGTGGTTGGGCCGCGGCACCGTAAGTCGTCAATGGTGTTGCGTACAAGACCCGTCGGCGCTCAGCGCTCGCCGAGCAGTTCGTCGATCCGCCGCTCGAGTTGCCGCTTCTTGATCTCGCTTCGGCGCAGCCGCTCCTCGAGATCGGAGACCGGCTCGGCCGGGCTTTGACCATAGAATGCGACACCGACGAAATTGTCGCGCCACCAGATGACCCTGGCGAGGAAGGAGCGACCCTTGCGCGCGATGCGCAGCGAGAGCTGCTCTTTCGGCACCTGGATGTCATTGCTGAACTCGATGGTCGCGCCGTGATCGGAGATGTTGCGGACGATGCATTCGCGCGTCGCGCCGTGTTCGCCGATCTCGGCGACGCCGCCATACATCACCTTGTCGCGCACGCTCCCGCGCCGGTCCTGCATTGAAAGTTCTCCCAAAAAAGTGAGGAGACTTTTACCCCGCTTTGTTGCCCGTAAAAGTCCGGCCGCCGCAAAATGCGGCGTTAACGTAAATTAACGCCGGTTCCGATGGCGGGGATTTCGGAGCAATTGCAACGCAAAAAAGGCGGCGCGCAGCGGAAAGGCGGCGGATCCACCTGCAAGCCATGATCGTTTGACCAACGTTTCCACCGCAATACGCATTCCCGGATTGCGAACTGCCATGCAAAGAGGTCGGCTTCTTCGCGCCCTATGGTGCACGCTGTTGCTTTTGTCCTCGATTGCGAACGTCCGCGCCGAGGACGCGGGTGAGGCTACCCGGTCGAGCGCGACGGCTAGCCAAAAGCCGACCACCGCGCGCGAGAGCGAGGCGCGCGAGGCGATGTGCCTGATGATCGAGTCGGCGGCGAGGGCCTCGGACCTGCCGCTGGAGTTCTTCGCGCGCGTGATCTGGCAGGAGAGCCGCTTTCAGTCCGATGCGGTCGGGCCGGTGACGCGCAGCGGCGCGCGGGCGCAGGGCATTGCGCAGTTCATGCCGGGAACGGCGAACGAGCGCGGCCTGCTCGATCCCTTCAATCCCGTGCAGGCGCTGCCGAAGTCGGCCGAGTTTCTCGACGAGCTGCGCAACCAGTTCGGCAATCTCGGGCTCGCCGCCGCGGCGTACAATGCCGGCCCGCGGCGGGTGCAGGAATGGCTGGCCGGCACTGGTGGGATGCCGCAGGAAACCCGCAGCTACGTGATCGCCATCACCGGCTCCACGGTCGAGGAGTGGGCCGCGGCGGGAAAGGGCGGCAAGCAGCCCCAACGAATCCCGACATCGAGCTGCCGCGAATTGATGGCGCTTTTGAAACAGGCGCCCAATCCCTTTATCGCCGGGCTGGAGCAGCGCGTGAAGCTCGCCGCCGCGAAGGTGTGGGGCGTGCAGCTCGCCGCCGGCTTTTCCCGCGACAAGGCGCTTGCGATGTATGGGCGCGCGGTCTCGCGCCTTTCGAGCGCGATCGGCAATCGCGACCCCAGCATTCTCGCCTCGCGCCTGCGCAGCCGCGGCCCGGCGACGTTCTACCAGGTGCGCTTCGGCGCCGACACGCGCCGCGAGGCAGACGACCTCTGCAACCGCATTCGCAAAGCAGGAGGCGCGTGTTTTGTGCTGAGGAACAGGGGCGTGCCGGGGTGATGAGACCAGATTACGGGGCTTGATCCCGTCATTGCGAGAAGCGCTAGCGACGAAGCAATCCATCTATCAGGTATGCCGCGCTACGGATTGCTTCGCGGAGCCTGTCATCGGGCGCGCATACGCGCGACCCGGTGGCTCGCAATGACGGGGAAACGGCTTACCGACGCATAACAGCTCTGTAGCTAGATTCCTTGACGCAAGGGGCTTTCGCCAGCCCTATGCCCCGCGACGATTCAATCCTCCATCCGGTCATCCGTGGCGCTACCTCCACTCGAGTCCCCCCAATGGAAAAGCCCCATTCGCGCCTTCGCATGGGGCATGAGTTCGGTCGCATCCACCGTGCTGACGCTGGTGCTGTTTGCGACCTATCTCGGCATCGGCGCGCTGGCCCATGACAGCCATTTCAGCCTCGGCTGGGTGCTCGGCAGCACGTTGCTGGTATGGGCTGGTCCGGCGCAGATCATCCTGATTTCGACGCTCGGCTCCGGGGCGACCGCGGTGCAGGCGGCGATTGCGGTGACGGTGAGCGCGATCCGGCTGTTTCCGATGGTGGTATCGGTGTTGCCGCTGATGAAGACACCCAAGACCAGGCGCCGCCACCTCGTGCTGGCGACGCATTTCATTGCCGTCACGCTTTGGGTCGAATGCTATCGGCTGCTGCCAAAGGTGCCGCGCGAGCGGCGGATTGCGTTCACGCATGGCCTCGGCTGTGGGCTGGTCACCGTCTGCATGATCGCGACTACGTTTGGTTATGCACTTGCTGCCAAGCTGCCGCCGCTGTTTGCGGCGGCGATCCTGCTGCTGACGCCGCTGGCGTTCCTGCTTTCGACGGCGCGCAACTGCAAGCAGATATCGGATGTGCTGGCGCTGGTGCTGGGGCTTTCGTTGTTTCCGCTGGTGTCGATGCTGCATACCGGCGTCGACATCCTGATCAGCGGCGTCACCGCCGGCAGCATTGCCTACGGCGTGCACTGGTGGCGGGAGAGGGCGCGCGCATGAGCGAATTTTTCGGCAGCCCGCACGCGCTGTTGGTCCTGGTGCTTGCAGGTTTCCTGCCCAACGAGATCTGGCGCATGGCCGGGCTTTGGTTAGGCGCCGGCGTCGACGAGGGCTCGGAAGTCCTGGTGTGGGTGAGGGCGGTGGCGACCGCGATTCTCGCCGGGGTCATCGCGCAAATCCTGGTGCAGCCGCCGGGCGCGCTGGCCGGCGTGCCGGACTGGCTGCGCTACGGCGCGGTCGCGGCCGGCTTTGCGGTGTTCATGCTGACGCGGCGCTCGATCTTTGCCGGCGTGGTCTCTGGCGAGATCATCCTTCTGGCCGGCAAATGGTGGCTCGGTTGATTGCATGGCCCATAATCCGGTACTGTCCTGCCCCGACAAGAAAAGTTGCACGCGATCGGTGCCCATCTCACTGGATTAGGCAATGGTTCAGGACACCAAACTCCGCGAGGGCGAAGTTACCGTCGACATGCCGCCGGCCCGCGATGCCGGGCTGGTCTTCATCGGCCGCATCCGCACGCCCTGGAAGTCGCGGCTGGACACACCGCGACAGGGCCGCCACGACGGCCCGGTTTGCCGGCTCGAGATTTTCGAGCCCTGGGTGCCCGCCATCAAGGGCGTCGACTTCTATGAAAATCTCGAAGTGATCTATTGGCTGCATCACTCGCGCCGCGATCTCGTGCTGCAGAGCCCGAGGAACAACCGGAAAACCCGCGGCACCTTCTCGCTGCGCTCGCCGGTGCGGCCCAATCCGATCGGCACCTCGATCGTGAAGTTCGTCGGCGTCGAAGGTAACACGATCCTAGTGCGCGGCCTCGACTGCCTCGACGAGACGCCGCTGCTCGACGTCAAGCCGGACCGCTGCGAGTTCTCGCCGCTGGCGGAGGCGAAGAGCGGGGATGTGGAGGGGGATTAGGCTTCTCCACGCGCTCGCAATGACGTCGTGGGGGTTGAAAGCTACCCCAGCGCCGCCATCAGCTTGGTCGCGTTGTCCTCCAGCACCTTCACATCTTCCTTGCGGCTCGCGGGCGGCAGCAGCGCCACGCCATCGTGGCGCGGCATGACATGCATGTGCAAATGAAACACGACCTGGCCGCCGGCGGGCTCGTTGAATTGCTGCACGGTGATGCCGTCGGCCTTGAACGCCTTCATGGCGGCGGCGGCAATCTTGTGGACGGCGCGCGCGACGTGGGCGTAATCGTCGGGCGCGATGTCGAGGATGTTGCGGGCAGGGACTTTTGGGATCACCAGCGTGTGGCCCGGCGAACGCGGCATGATGTCCAGGAAGGCCAGCACATGGTCGTCCTCATAAACCTTGTGGCAGGGAAACTCGCCGCGCAGGATTTTTGCGAAGGGATTGTTGGCGTCGTAGGCGGGCATGGGCTTCTTCCCTCAAGGTTTGATCTCAAATCTCACGTCGGCAGCTCAACCGGTCAAGTCTCGTCGGCGGCCTTGCGGAACGGGCCGGCCTCGGTCAGTTCCCGTCCGACCTCGGCCACATAGGCGCGCTCGCGCTTCAGATAGTCGGCGATCGCGCGGCGCAAATCGGGATCGGCGATGAAATGCGCGGAATAGGTGGTTTGCGGCAGGTAACCGCGGGCCAGCTTGTGCTCGCCCTGCGCGCCGGCCTCGACGACCTTGAGGCCGCGCTCGATCGCAAAATCGATCGCCTGATAGTAGCAGACCTCGAAATGCAGGAACGGGTGATGCTCGATGGCGCCCCAATTGCGGCCGAACAGCGTGTCCGATCCGATGAAATTGATGGCACCCGCAATCCAGCGGCCGTTTCGCTTGGCCATCACCAGGAGCACGTCGCGGCTCATGCTCTCGCCGATCAGCGAGAAGAATTTTCGCGTGAGATAGGGGCGGCCCCATTTGCGCGAGCCGGTCTCCATATAGAACGTGAAGAATGCGTCCCACGCGTCCTCGGTGATATCGGCTCCGGTCAAGCGGTGGATCGTGACGCCGGCGGCCACCGCTTCGCGTCGCTCGCGCTTGATCGCTTTGCGGTGACGCGAATTCAGCGAGTTCAGGAAATCGTCAAAACTACCATAGCCCTCGTTGTGCCAGTGAAACTGCTGGTCGTTCCGTTGCAGGAAGCCATGCTGACCCAATAACTTCGCTTCCGCCTCGCGGGCAAAGGTCACATGCACGGAGGAGGCGTGGGTCGCGTTGCACAGCGCCATTAGCCCGCGCGCCAGCGCTGAGCCGATCTGTTCGCGGTCGACGCCGTCGCGGATCAGAAGTCGGGGGCCGGTGGCCGGCGTGAACGGCACCGAGGCCTGCAGCTTGGGATAATAACGTCCGCCGGCGCGCTCATAAGCATCCGCCCAGCCGCGGTCGAAGACATATTCGCCTTGCGAATGGGCTTTCAGATAGCAGGGCACGACGCCGACGATCTCGCAGTTGAGCCGTGCCAGCAGATGCCGAGGACCCCAGCCCGTGCGGGCGCAGGCCGAGCCAGAAGCTTCCGCGGCTACAAAAAAGGCATGAGAAACGAAGGGGTTATAGGCCGGCTTTGCAGCGGCGCAGGAGCCGTTCCGCGGAGCCAGCGTGTCCAGGCTATCGAGGCCGTTCGGGTCGCCCGCCGGATTTGCGCAGGCGTCCCAATCCGCAGCTTTGATGTCGCTGACGGAGGGGACGGCTTCGAGAGTGATTTCGGATGATGCCATCTAGAAATTCAAACCGGTCCCATCATGCGATCAGCCATCGCGCATGGCGACCAACGCCCTGCAAAGATCGTGCATCCGGCAGGCGAGTTCAAGGTGGCGCTGACAGCATCAGGTTCCCGG
This sequence comes from Bradyrhizobium sp. AZCC 1578, assembly GCF_036924675.1. Classification (NCBI taxonomy): domain Bacteria; kingdom Pseudomonadati; phylum Pseudomonadota; class Alphaproteobacteria; order Hyphomicrobiales; family Nitrobacteraceae; genus Bradyrhizobium; species Bradyrhizobium sp. AZCC 1578. The sequence continues at coordinate 841,854 of NZ_JAZHRZ010000001.1, read as the reverse complement.
CAGGAAACCCTCGAAGATCATCTGGTCGGCGTAGCGTGCCGCCTGCGCACGCTGCTCCGGTGTGCGCACGGTCCAGGCTAACAACGGAAGGCCTAAGACGTTGCGGGCGATCCAAGGCGCGGCTGCGGGCAGCTCATTCACCCAATAGGCGACGAAATGCGGCCGGGTGCGAAAAGCGTGGCGCAGATGCGTCATGCCGCGGCGCTGTTCCGCCGACGCTTCCGGCCACTCCTCGGCGGTATAGTCGTGTTCGGCTACGATGCCGCGGGCGCGGCCAGGGATCAGTTCGCGCAACGCCACCACCTGATCCGGATCGAAGGACATCCCGACCGCCGGGCCGTCATAAGAGGCGAGCACCTTGGCCATCCGCTTCACCAGCCGGCGATCGCCGTCGAAATGGCTTTTCACCTCGATCACCAGCGGCACGCGGCCTCCGACAAGCGAACAGAGATCGCCGAGCGTCATCATCCGCTCCGGCGTATCCTTGAAATTGACGGCCTTGAGTTCGGCCGCGGTCATACCGAGCAACGCGCCCGAACCGTCGGTGAGGCGGCCGAGCGCATCGTCGTGATGGACCATCGCCTCGCCGTCGGACGAAAGCTGGATATCGCATTCAATGGCGAAATTGCCGTCGACGGCGGCCTGCGCGGCCGCCGGCATGTTTTCGACGATGCCGCGCGAAATATCATGCAGGCCGCGATGAGCGACCGGCCTTGCCGTCAGCCAGTCCGGCGCGCGCACGAGAGCCGCTCCGCTTCAGGATACCTCGAAGATCGCGTCGACCTCGACGGCGGCATCCGAGGGGAGCGAAGCGACGCCGACCGTGGTGCGGGCGTGCCGGCCCTTGTCGCCAAATGCCGTGACCATCAGGTCGGAGGCGCCGTTGAGCACCTTGGGCCCGTCGAGAAAATCAGGCGCGGAATTGATGAAGCCGCCGAGCCTGACCACGCGCACGACCTTGTCGAGATCGCCGAGCGCCGCCTTGACCTGGGCCAGCAGGTTGACGCCACAGCCCTGCGCTGCAGCGTATCCCTGTTCGATCGTGACGCCGGCCCCGAGCTTGCCCTTGGCGATCAGCTTGCCTTCGGCGTCGGCGCAGACCTGGCCGGAGACGAACAGCAGGTTTCCCGAGCGCACGAAGCCGACATAGTTCGCCATGGGGGTGCGCGGCTCGTTCAGGACGATACCTTGTGCCGCCAGCTTCTGTTCGACCGTACCCGCCATGTTTGCATCCCCGCTTGATGTGACCGTTCCTGACCTGCGGTCAGGCGGGCATTGTTTCGCGCATCGTGCCTCGTCTTGCAAGCGACGGCAGAGCTTCCGTCCAGCATGGCGATCGCGGCGGATCGTGCCTGGAAAAGCCAAAAACGGCGCGCCTCGGCCTCGAATTCTTGCGTTTTCGTGGCACCGCCCTAGTTGCGGCGCAATGGACCCGTCACTAATGTAATCGAATCTCCCTCGAGGAAAAAATTGAACATGGCTAGCTCGTTCCCGATTCCGGTTCGTGCTTTGGTATTTTCGGCTGCTGCCAGTTTGCTCTCAGGCTTGCCAAACGGTCCGGCGCTGGCCGGCGCCAGCGGGCCATTTCTCGCCCACCAGGCGCTGTATGAATTGAAGCTGGTCAAGTCGCGCGGATCCAATGCGATATCGGGTGCGCGCGGGCGCATTCTCTACAATTTTTCAGGCAGCGTCTGCGAGGGCTACACCTCCGAATTCCGCCAGGTGTCCGAACTCGACAGCGGCGAGGGCAGGCTGACGCTGAGCGATCTTCGCTCGCGTTCCTGGGAAGATGCCGCCGGCAAGAGCTATCGCTTCAAGATCGACACCCGCATGAACGATGCCGACTCCGCGCCGATCGACGGCGTGGCGGAACGGGTCGGCGACCGCATCACGGTCAAGCTGAAACAGCCGGTTGCCAAGACGTTCGAGCTCGACGGCAAGGTCGTGTTCCCGACCGAGCAGATCCAGCACATCATCGCCGCCGCGCGCGCGGGCAAGTCGGTGCTGGAGCTGATGGTCTATGACGGCTCGGATAATGGCGAGAAGGTCTACAACACGCTGTCGGTGATCGGGAAGCCGATCCCGGGCACCCAAAGCATTGCATCGCCCGATCCCTCGACCGTGAACGACCAGATGAAGGCGCTGACCCGCTGGCCCGTGACCGTGAGCTATTACGACCGCGACGCCAAGGCGAAAGACGGCGAGCAGACGCCGGTTTACGCCATGTCGTTCGAGCTGTTTGAAAACGGCGTCTCCCGCGCGCTGGTACTCGATTACAACGATTTCGTGATTGCCGGCGCCATGGGCCGGTTCGACGTCAGGGATTCCAAACCCTGCAAGTGACGGCATCCTGAAAACGGTCGCGCCTGGAGATCGCGCGGGCGTCTCACAGTTTTTCTTGATGTCACCCGCGCATGAAATCGCCGGGCTTCAATCCGAGCGCCTGGACAGCCGGCGCCGGAAGCGGCCCCCAGGCCTCGACCCTTTCATTCGGGGCCATCATTGCTGCGATGATTGCCTCGGCCTTTGCCGGATCCCGTTCAGCCACATAGTAGACCGAGCGAACGGGTGCACCGCCTCCCAACGGTTCAGTTGTTACGAGGACAACCTGACCATTTGCCATGGCTTGATATACCACTGACGCGGTGTCGTTTCCACGGTGGTAAAGGCCGCCTCGCGAGCGCGGTGCAGCAATACAAGATGGGTGCGCCCATCTTGTATTGTTCCGGCCCAGCACCAATTACGAATTGTGGGATGCAGAATCGCTCCGGGAGCGAGGACGTGGCCAGCAAAAAATTGTCAGGCGGAGGACTTCCCGTCATCGCGCGCTTTGAGGTGCGTCACCGCAATTACCTCGCGCCAGACGGCTCGATTAATCGGCCGCTCCCTGCATTCGCCTCCGATACCAACCTTCTCACTGCGCTCTATCGAGCGATGCTGCTGCTGCGCAATTTTGACCGAAAGGCTGTCGCATTGCAGCGCACCGGCCGGCTCGGGACGTACGCCGTTTCGCTTGGCCAGGAGGCGGTATCGGTTGGCGTAGCCAGTGCGATGCGCGAAGAGGACGTGCTGTTGCCCTCCTATCGCGACAATGGCGCGCTGATCTGGCGTGGCGTCAAGCTGGAGGAGATCCTGCTGTTCTGGGGAGGGGACGAGCGGGGCAATTGCTTCTCCGGACCGGTCGAGGATTTCCCGTTTTGCGTTCCCGTGGGATCGCAGGCGCCGCATGCCGCCGGCGTTGCCTATGCCTTCAAGCTTCGCAAGCAGCCGCGTGTCGCCGTATGCATGTTCGGCGATGGCGCCACTTCGAAGGGTGATGTCTACGAGGCGATGAATTTTGCCGGCGTGCACAAATTGCCTGTCGTGTTCGTCGCCACCAACAATCAATGGGCTATTTCCGTCCCGTTACGACTACAGACCGGTTGCGAAACGCTGGCGCAGAAAGCCGTCGCCGCCGGCTTTATAGGCGAGCAAGTGGACGGCAGCGATGTTGTGGCGATGCGCGCCGCGGCCGAAGACGCCATTGCCGCCGCCCGTGAGGGCCGGGGCCCGCGCTTCATCGAGGCGGTCACCTACCGGCTCGGCGATCATACGACCTCCGATGACGCGTTACGCTATCGTTCGGCTGACGAAGTCCAGGCCCGTTGGAAAGAAGAGCCGATCGCGCGCCTCAGGAACTATCTCGTGAGCCAAAAAATGTGGAGCAAGGCGGAGGAAGAACAGCTCGCCGCAGAGTGCCATGAGCGCGTCGAGGCGGCGGTTGAGTGCTATCTGGCAACGGAGCCACGCCGACCCGAAACCATGTTCGATCATCTCTATGCCGAGCTGCCCGAGACGTACGCCGCGCAGCGCCGCCAACTTGCGGGAGAGGGCGATGCCTGAGGTGACGTTGGTCGAGGCTGTCAATCTGGCGCTCGCCCGCGCGATGGAGGATGACCCTGATGTCGTCGTGCTTGGCGAAGATGTCGGCATCAATGGCGGCGTCTTCCGCGCAACCGTCGGCCTGCAAACGCGCTTCGGCCCGGAGCGGGTCCTCGATACGCCACTTGCCGAACTCCTGATCAGCGGGCTCTGCGTCGGCATGGCGGCGCAGGGGATGAAGCCCGTCGGCGAGATCCAGTTTATGGGGTTTCTGTATCCCTGCATTGATCAACTGGTGAACCACGCCTCCCGATTCCGCAACCGCACCCAGGGGCGGCTCACCTGCCCAATGGTTCTGCGGACGCCGCATGGCGCCGGCATTCGCGCGCCGGAACACCATTCCGAAAGCACCGAGGCGATGCTCGCCCATATCCCCGGCCTGCGCGTTGTCATTCCTTCGTCGCCCGAGCGCGCCTACGGACTGCTGCTCGCCGCGATCCGCGATCCCGATCCGGTGGTATTTCTGGAGCCGACCCGCATCTACCGCGCGGCGAAAGGCGAGGTGGAAGATAACGGTGAGGCTTTGCCGCTGGATGTCGCCTTTGTCCTGCGGGAAGGCCGCGACGTCACGCTGATAAGCTGGGGTGCGATGCTGAAGGAAACCATGGCGGCGGCCGACACGCTGGCTGCTGACGGCATCGCCGCCGAGGTCATCGATCTCGCCACGCTCAAGCCCTACGATGAAATCACGGTGCTCGGTTCGATCGCAAAAACAGGGCGGTGTGTCATCGTGCACGAGGCGACACGCACCGGCGGATTCGGAGCCGAGATCGCGGCGCTGATCGCCGAGCGCGCTCTGACCTCTCTGCTCGCACCCGTGGCCCGCGTCACCGGCTACGACACGGTCATTCCGATGGCGCGGCTCGAGCAACACATGATGCCGTCGGTTGATCGTATCGTCACGGCCGCGCGCAAGGCGTGCCAGTTCAGCTGATTGCCAGCGGGTTTGTCCCATGCGCCAGTTCGTATTGCCGGATCTGGGAGAGGGCCTCGAAGAGGCAGAGATCGTGAACTGGTATGTCAACGAAGGCGATCACGTCGTTACCGATCAGCCACTGGTTTCGGTCGAGACCGACAAAGCCGTCGTCGAGGTGCCGTCACCCTCGAGCGGACGCATCCTGCACCTGTTTGGCGCCAAGGGAGATGTGGTGAAGGTAGGCGCACCGCTTGTCGAGTTTGCCGAAGGCCCCGAGCAAGACACCGGCACCATTGTCGGCGAACTTGGCGCAGGCGAGCCGCCGCCGGCGGCAGCGGCACCTTCCGGGCCAGCGGCTGGACAGAAAGCCCAGGTGTATCCGGCAGTGCGCGCGCTCGCCCGCAAGCTCGATGTCGACCTCGATCTGATCGAAGCCACAGGACCCGGCGGCACCATCACGCGTGCGGATGTGGAACGGGCTGCCAAGGGCTTGTCCCATACCGGACCTGCCGAACCGTTGCGCGGTTTGCGGCGCGCGATGGCTCAGCGCATGACAGCGGCTCATGCCGAGATCGTTCCGGCCAGCGTCACCGACGAGGCCGATATCGATGATTGGCGAACCGGCGAGGACGTGACAATCCGACTGGTGCGCGCGATCGCTGTCGCCTGCAAGACGGAGCCTTCGCTCAATGCCTGGTACAATTCCAACGCCGGTGAACGGCGTCTGATCGACCGTATCGATCTCGGCATCGCCGTCGATACCGGGGGTGGTCTTATCGTTCCCGTGTTGCGCAATGTCGCCGAGCGGGACATATCGGACCTGCGAGCCGGCCTTGACCGGATGCGGGCGGACGCGGTCGCGCGCTCGATACCTCCGGGAGAGTTGCGCGGAGCGACGATTACGCTGTCGAATTTCGGAATGATCGGAGGCCGCTTCGCCGGCCTGATCGTCGTACCGCCACAAGTGGCGATCATAGGCGCCGGCCGGATTACCCAAGGGGTGGTCGCCTATCGAGGCCAGCCGGCGGTGAGGCGCGTCCTGCCGTTGTCGCTCACCTTCGACCATCGCGTCGTGACAGGCGGCGAAGCCGCTCGCTTCCTGGTAGCGCTCAAAGCGGACCTTGAGCAGTTTTCGTGAGACAGCCGTGCGCAGGGCATCCACGAGCGCTGATCTATGGATGGCCGTGAACAGTCGACCAGGAGGTTCGGCTAAGCCCGACAATCAGGGAGAGCCAGGATGGTAACTTACGTCGTGCTTGCCAACTTCACCGATCAGGGAATCCGGAGCGCAAAAGACTCGCCGAAACGGGCAGAGGCTTTCAAGAAAATGGCCGAGACCTTCGGAATTACGGTAAAGGAGCTGTTCTGGACGCAGGGACGCTACGACATCGTGACGATCATCGATGCGCCGGATGAATTTTCCGCCATGACGCTCAGCTTGAGCCTCGGCGCCTTGGGCAATGTTCGCACCGAGTCGTTGCGAGCCTTCTCGGTGGAGGACATGACCGAGGTCGTCGGCAAGATGCTCTGACAACCGCTGCGCAAGTCGACCGTCTTCTGAAGCCGAGGGCTGGCTTTGCCGTCATGCCATGAGGATAGGCCTGTTGTGCGTCGGAAAGACGCCGCGCGGGTGACGATGGCGAGGCTCTCATCACAATCTGCATCAGCGACTTGGCGACTTCTGCTCGACTTCCTGAACAGGGGGCTGCTCCGAAAGCGCCGCTTGGCGGTCATCCTCCTCAGGTTCGAACTGTTCCTTGAAGATCGCTCGCAGCAACCGCCAGAGTTCACGGTGGCCCGCGGTTTGACCGCCTTGCGACAGATACTCCGCGATATCCATTACGTCCGTTCGATAGTCCGCCGCCCCGCGAATACGCGGATCCATGTAGGTCCACTCATGTTCGACGTACAAGCGCTTGGTGTCAGTGTCGAAGACCAGGTTCCAAAGATCCAGTTCGGTGGTTTCCGGGCCTTTGACCTGCCGATGTAACTCCCGCTTTAAAAAGGCCATGTTCCGCTCCTTCCGCGTAGGGTTTCGTGGACGCATCCCGACCTACGGGCCCCTACAAGTTGGAGACTTGATAGAAATCTGATCATTCCTTGCCGGTTCAAGCCCGCTTAGTTGGTATTTTCCTTAAGGGTAGGCAAATTCGGCGTCAGGGATTCCAAGCCCTGCAATTAAGGGGGCTTGTCCTCGCGTCAGGCCTTGGGACGCGTGCTGCGCATCCTGCGACAACGAGTCTGGTCGAGAGCGCCGGACCCGGATACGCTTCGGCCGAACCATGCACGTCAGGGAGGCGCAAACATGAGCAAGCTCGAAAAACTTCGGCCAAGCGGCCTTCACCACAATCCGGCTTACTCCCACGTCGTCGCCGCCTCGGGCGCGCGCACGATCTACATCGCGGGACAGGTCTCCACCGACGAGGAGGGGCGGGTGGTCGGCGAGGGTGACATAGCCGCGCAGACGACGCAGGTGATGCAGAATATCGGCCTGGCGCTGAAAGCGGCCGGTGCGAGTTACGCTGACATCGTGAAGATCACGACCTTCGTCGTCGGCTACAAGCCTGAGCTCCGTCCGATCATCGGCAAGGCGCGCTCGGCTTTCTTTGAAGGCATGGAGCCGCCGGCGAGCACGCTCGTCGGTGTAACGGCGCTCGCGGCTCCTGAATGGTTGATCGAGATTGAGGCAGTGGCGGTCGTCGATTGACGTCGTCGTTGCTGCAATGACCGGGAGAGAGCGGTCTACTCTTCCTCCTCCTCTTCTTTTGCCGGCCCCTTGTAGGCGATGCCCCGGATCACGGCGGCATTGCCGAACTTTTTCCGCAAGTCATCCATCGCGCGCTCGGCGTGGGCGGAGCGGCGGTCGAGCATGTCGATATCATCGGCCCGCGAGCCCTCGCGCAGCGCGCTGACGCCCGTGCCCACCAGGCGGAAGGCGGTGCCGTCGATCTCCCTGGCCAGCATTTCGCGCGACACCGCAAAGATCTTCGCGGCGAGCTGGGTCGGCGCTTGAATCGATTGCGAGCGGGTGCGCTGCCTGAAATCGGCGGTCTTCAGCTTCAGCGTGATGGTGAGGCCTGCAAGATTGCCGTTCTTCAGCCGGGACGACACCTTTTCCGACAGCCGCCACAACAGCCGTTCCAGCGTGGCGAAATCGCGGATGTCGTTTTCGAACGTGGTTTCGCTCGATATCGTCTTGGCGCCGCGGTCGGGAACCACGCGGCGGTCGTCGATGCCGCGCGCCAGCCGCCACAGCCGGCGGCCTTCGCCGCCGAACTGCTTCATCAGCTCGATCTCGTCGGCGCGCTGCAGGTCCGCGATGATGCGAAACCCCCGCTGCAGCAGCTTTTCCTGGGTCGCGGGACCGACGCCGTAGATGAAGCCGACCGGCTTCTCGGCGAGCATCTCGCGGGCCTCAATCTGGTCGAGGGCGGCAAAGCCGCGCGGCTTGTCGAGATCGGAGGCGATCTTGGCCAAAAACTTGTTGCAGGACAGGCCGACGGAAACCGTGATGCCGATGTCGCGCTCGACCTCGCGGGCGAAGCGCGCCAGCACTTTTGCGGGGATCATGCCGTGAACACGCTGTGTGCCGGAAAGATCGAGAAATGCCTCGTCGATCGAGAGCGGTTCCACCAGCGGCGTCAGCGTCTGCATGGCATGGCGCACCTCGCGGCCGACGCGGACATATTTGGCCATGTTTGGCGGGATCACGGCCGCCTGGGGGCAGAGCGCCAGCGCCTTGAACATCGGCATCGCCGAGCGCACGCCATAGGTCCGCGCGACATAACAGGCAGCCGAAACCACGCCGCGCTTGCCGCCGCCGATGATCACGGGCTTGTCGGCGAGTTCCGGACTGTCGCGCTTCTCCACCGTGGCGTAGAACGCATCGCAATCGATATGCGCCAGCGTCAGCGAGGGCAGGGCGTGGTGGCGGACCAGGCGCGGGGAACCGCATTCATTGCATCGCCTTGCCTTGATATCGAGGTCGCCGAGGCAATCCCGGCAGAACGCGCGCGGACCATCCAAGAAGGTTGGCGCCTGCGCGCTCACGGCACGTCGCGCTCCCAATGCGGATCACCGAGCACCTGGCGGGCGGCGGCGATATTGGTCGGGTGCAGTTGCGAGGCGCTCGCAAACGCCTTCACCGTGGCGTCGTCCCGCATCACAAAATCCAGCACCGAGGCCAGAAACTGCGGGTCGGTCGCGGCGGTGCGCAGTGTCTCCGGACCGATGCCGGTTTCAGCCAGGAACAAGCCTAGCCTCTCAGGATCGCCGGCAATAAAACTCAGCGCCTGAACCGCAACGATTTCAGCCACTTCGCGGGGGTTGTGAACAGGCTTTTTCAATAGATCGTTTGCCTTTCCGTTAACTTATGGTCTCTAATTTGGGAACCATCATGCCCGAGTCTGCGAAGTGTGTTCAACAATCGAAACCGCTTCGTAAAAGTTGGCGCATCGATTTAACGGCTTAGAGCGAATCTGGCGCTAGTTTGAATTCAGTTTTCGACAGGGGGCGGCGTCGGTGCAAGACGTGCCGAAAGGCCGGACTTGTTTCCTGGGATGAGGGAGGGACGGGATGGCGAAAACCGTCCTGATCGTGGAGGACAACGAGCTCAATATGAAGCTCTTTCGCGATCTGTTGGAAGCGCATGGCTATCAAACCTCCGGCACTAGCAATGGTTTCGAGGCGCTCGATCTCGTCCGCAAGCTGCGCCCTGATCTGATCCTGATGGATATCCAGCTTCCGCAGGTGTCGGGCCTCGAAGTGACGCGCTGGATCAAGGACGATCCGGAGTTGCGCGCCATTCCGGTGGTTGCCGTCACCGCGTTTGCGATGAAGGGTGATGAAGAGCGCATCCGCGAAGGCGGCTGCGAGGCGTATCTGTCCAAACCAATTTCCGTCGGCAAGTTTATTGAAACCGTACGGCGTTTTATCGGGTAGGGGTGAGTTTCGATGTCTGCGCGTATCCTTGTCGTCGATGACGTTCCGGCGAACGTCAAGCTGCTGGAAGCCCGGCTGTCGGCCGAGTATTTCGACGTGCTGACCGCTTCCAACGGCGCCGAGGCGCTCGACCTCTGCTCGCGCTCCGAATGCGACATCATCCTGCTCGACGTCATGATGCCGGACATGGACGGCTTCGAGGTCTGTCGCCGGCTGAAATCCAACCCGGCGACCCATTTCATTCCTGTCGTGATCGTCACCGCGCTTGACAGCCCGTCCGATCGCGTCCGCGGGCTGGAAGCCGGGGCCGACGATTTTCTCACCAAGCCGGTGTCCGACATCGTTCTGATCGCGCGTGTTCGGTCACTGACGCGGCTGAAGATGATGACCGATGAGCTGCGCATGCGCGCCATCACCTCGCTCGAGATCGGCATGGAAGCGCCCGAGCGCAGCGCGATTGCCGACAAGGGCGTCGGCGGGCGGATCCTGCTTGTCGACGACCGGCCGTCGTCCTACGAGCGGCTGGCGCCGATCCTTGCCGCCGAGCACACCGTCGACGTCGAAATCAATCCGGCGGAAGCGCTGTTTCACGCCGCTGACGGCAATTACGATTTGCTGATCGTCTCTCTCAGCCTGGAAAATTACGACGGCCTGCGGCTGTGCAGCCAGGCGCGCTCGCTGGAGCGCACCCGCCAGTTGCCCATTCTCGCCATCTCCGACGCCGACAATAACGCGCGGCTGCTGCGCGGGCTCGAAATCGGGGTCAACGACTATCTCCTGCGCCCCGTCGACAAGAACGAATTGCTGGCGCGGGCGCGCACCCAGATCCGCAAGCGGCGCTATACCGACCACCTGCGCGACAACGTGCAGAACTCGATCGAAATGGCGATCACCGACGCGCTGACCGGGCTGCATAACCGCCGCTACCTGGAAAGCCATCTCTCGACGCTCGTCGAGCAGGCCTCGGGCCGCGGCAAGCCGCTCGCGCTGATGATCCTCGACATCGACTTCTTCAAATCCATCAACGACACCTACGGCCACGACGCCGGCGACGACGTGCTGCGCGAGTTCGCCGTGCGCATTCGCAAGTCGATCCGCGGCATCGATCTCGCCTGCCGCTATGGCGGCGAGGAATTCGTCATCGTGATGCCGGAAACCGACCTGACCGTCGCCGGCATGGTCGCCGAGCGCCTGCGCCGCTCGATCGCCAGCGAAACCTTTGCCGTCAACAAGGGCACCAAGCGGATCGACGTCACGATCTCGATCGGCCTGGCGACGCTGGATCACAAGGGCGAGCCGGTCGCCGACGTGCTCAAGCGCGCCGACACCGCGCTATATCGCGCCAAGCACGACGGACGCAACCGGGTGGTATCAGCGGCGGCCTGAACTGTCGTCCCTGCGTTCGCAGGGACCGCGGCAGATAGGTTGTCGCGTCAAGCAACGACCTCGGCATTCTGCTTCACCGCTTCATGCGCCAGCCGCTTGAACTCGAACGAGAACGGATGCACGAACGCCATCTGGCGCTGCGCCATCATCACGCCGGCCATGTTGCGCTTCGGCGAGATCCACCATTGGGTGCCGGCGACGCCGCCCCAATAGAGCTCGCCCGCGGCGTCGGGGTGATCGAACGCCGAGGGCTTCAAGATCAATCCGCCGGCCAAGCTAAACGCCTTGCCGGGCTGCTCTCCCATCGTGGCAAAGCGGATCCACTGGCTCTCGGGCAATTGGTTGGACAGCATCAGCGCGATCGTCTCGGGCTTGAGCAGGGTCGGCCCGCCGGGCAGCAGGCTTCGGATCAGCGCGACCATGTCGGGCAGGGTTGAAACCAGGCCGCCGCCGCCGCTCAGTCTTGCGATCGGGCGCAGATAAGCGCCGGGGAAAGGCGAGTTGTCGGTTCGGGTCAATCCCGGCTTCATCGGCTCCATCAGGTCCGCACCGGCGTAATAGGCGACAAGCCGTCCCTGATCCTTTTCCGGCACGACGAAGCCGGTATCGACCATGCCGAGCGGACCCAGAATGCGCGCTTGGATGAACTTGTCGAAACTCTGGCCGCTGATGACTTCGATCAGTCGCCCCAGCACGTCGGTGGCCAACGAATACTCCCACGACGTGCCCGGCTGATAGATCAGCGGCAGGCCGGCCAGCACGTCCACCATGTCGGCGAGCGTCGTCATGGGATTGTGGACGCCGCGCTCGTTGAGCGCCTTGTAGATGGCGGTACCGGGATCGAAGAAGCCGTAGCTCAGGCCGGAGCTGTGGCTGAGCAACTGACGGATGGTGATCGAGCTCTTCGCAGGCTCGGTGTCATCCAGCGAGCTGGCGCCGGGCCGCAGCACCTTGCGATTTCCGAGCTGCGGAATGAACTTTTCGATTGCGTCGTCGAGCCTGAGTTTTCCTTCCTCGAACAGCAAGAGCACGGCGCAGGAGGTGATCAGCTTGGTGTTGGAGAAGACGCGGAAGATGTGATCGGTGCGGAGCGGCGTCTGCGCTTCCTTGTCGGCCCAGCCGACGCAATTCACGTCGACGAGGTCGCGCCCGACCATGACCGCCCAGGAAATGCCTGACAGCAGGTTGTTGTCGATATAGCGCTGCATGGCCGCGCGTGCCGGTTCGAAGTCGTAACCGTTTGCGGTCACTTTCAGGTCTTCCATGCTCGCTCCCTTTGTCGCAGCTTCGCGCTGCTTGTCGTCCCTGCGAACGCAGGGACCCATAACCACCGGCGCTAGTTGTGAAAAGGGTAACCACCACATCGCCTCACTGAAAAGCCACGGCGTATGGGTCCCTGCGTTCGCAGGGACGACGACGAAGGAGAGGGCGTCGTCAAGTAACCGACTCATGACCGACGTCTTCTCGCACGCTTCTCCGCGGCGCCGCTAGCACCCACCTTCACCCCCGCATTCCTGAGTAGCACCGTTGCGGCTTCCTTTGCCGCGCGCGCCATCGCGGGGTCGTTGCGGACGAGATCCTGGGCGATCGAGCCGTCGACGAGCAGAGCGAGCTGCGTCGCCAGCGTGTCCGCTTGGCGGATGCCGAGTTGTACCAGCAGGCCGCGAAACCAGAGGCGGCGGCTTTCCTTGAACTCGACCGCAACCTTTCGGACCGACTGATCCTCGCCGAGTTCGGCCACCGCGTTGACGAAGGGACAGCCGCGAAAATCTTTCGCCGAAAAGCGCCGCTCCAGCGAATCGAAGGTGCCGAGAATCTGTTCGACCGGCGACTTGTCGGATGGCCGCGGCGCCACGAAGCGCCGCGCCAGATAGGCCGATATCAGCGCGTCCTTGGACGGGAAATGATTGTAGAGCGTGCGTTTGCTGATGCCGATTTCGGCCGCGATGGTGTCGACGCCGACCGCGCGAATTCCCTGCAGATAGAACAGCCTATCCGCGGTTTCCAGAATCCGTTCCTTCATCGCCGGTTTGGCGGGCAGGGTAGCCATGCGAATGCGTGGGTCACCGTTTGCTTGACAGCAGCGCCCCTTATAGCCCAGGTACACAGGTCTGTGTACCTATTTCAGATGCCAATTGCAGGACGCGGCGTTCGAATCGCGCCCCTTAGGGAGAATAAAAACAATGGCCCTGCTGCAAATCCTGCGTCCGACGCTACCCATTCTGATCGGCGCATCCATCATGCTGACGCTGAGCATGGGGCTGCGGCAGTCGCTCGGCATTTTCATGCAGCCGCTGACGCAGGATATCAAAATATCGATTTCCGATTTCACGCTGGCAATCGCAGTGCAGAACCTAGCTTGGGGATTTTTGCAGCCGCTCGCCGGGGCGTTGACGGTGCGCTACGGCTTTCGCGCCATCATGGTGGTCGGCGCGCTGCTCTATGTCGCCGGCCTTGCATTGATGGCGGGGGCGAACGGCGTTCTCGCCGTCATGATCGGCGGGGGCGTGTTGATCGGCACGTCGCTGGCATGCACCGCGGCGGCGATTGCGATGTCGGTTGCGGCGCGCGCCGTTCCTGCGTCGGTGCGCTCCACCGTGCTCGGTCTGGTGTCGGGCGCCGGCTCCCTCGGCGCGCTGTTGTCGGCGCCGATCGGGCAGATGCTCAATGAAGGTTATGGCTGGCGGATGGGGCTGGTCGGCTTCGTGGTGCTGTCGCTGTTGATGATTCCCGCGGCCTGGTATGCGGGCAGGGTGGACAAGATTCCGTTACCCAAGCCGACAGAAGACGAGATCGGCGACACGTCGGCCACCGCTGCAACGAAGATGGCGTTCGCCAACGCGTCTTTCGTGGTGATGACTGGCGCCTATTTCGTCTGCGGCATGCAGCTCGTCTTTCTCACCACGCACCTACCGTCGTATCTGGCGATCTGCGGCATGGACCCGATGCTGAGCGCGCAGACACTCGGCATGATCGGCGGCTTCAACGTGCTCGGCAGCATCTTCTTCGGCTGGGCCGGCCAGCGTTGGAACAAGCTGGCGTTGCTCGGCGGCATCTACATCTTCCGCTCGATCGCGCTCGCCTGGTATTTCACGCTGCCGCCGACGCCGGCAACGACGCTACTGTTCGGAGCCATCATGGGTTTCCTGTGGATGGGCGTCGGCCCGCTGGTCGCGGGCGCGGTGGCGGAAATGTTCGGCCTGAAATGGCAGGCGATGATCCAGGGGCTCGCCTTCATGAGCCACCAGGTCGGCAGCTTCCTCGGTGCGTTCGGCGGCGGGGTGCTGTACGACGTGCTCGGCTCCTACACCATGGCGTGGCGGATCGGCGTCGCGCTTGGCCTGGCCGGCGGCATTGTCCAGGTCGCGTTCGCGCTGATCCGGCCGAGCGGGCCACCGCAGGTGCAAGCGGCGTAGGGCGCGCCGCTTTCCCCGGATGCTGCGCAGCACGCCCTCTTGCGGCGTGGTGCGCTGCTGATCCGGGGTCCATCCGCGGCTATCGTGGGTCCCGGCTCTGCGGAGCAGCGTGAAGAACGCTGCACCGCGTCCGGGACACGGATATAGCCAGGAATCAAAAACGGGGCCGCAAGGCCCCGTTCAAAACCGTGAGCGATTGGCTCGCTTACTTGATCTTCGCTTCGCGAAACTCGACGTGCTTGCGCGCGACCGGATCGTACTTCTTCTTGACCAGCTTGTCGGTCATGGTGCGCGAGTTCTTCTTGGCGACGTAATAGAAGCCGGTATCCGCCGAGGAAACGAGCTTGACCTTGATGGTGACCGCTTTGGCCATGTTCAGAACCTCAAAAATGGGGGTGTCAGGCGCCGGCCAAACCGGCCTGCATTTGCCGCGCAACCTAGCTTCTGATCGCCCAAAGTCAAGGTTTTCGGGGCAAAAACCGGCCTGATTCGAGGTGGAATCCATGTTTTGCGCGCACTCTGATCGCAAAACCGGTGCCCACTTTCGCGAAAATACGCGCGTTAACCTTCAAAGAACCGGTTTTTCGGCCTCGGCAGCCCCAAGTTCTCCCGCAGCGTCTTGCCCTCATACTCTTTGCGGAAAATCCCGCGCCGCTGCAGTTCCGGCACCACCTTGTCGACGAAATCGTCCAATCCCGCCGGGAGGAACGGGAACATGATGTTAAAACCGTCGCTGCCGCGGCTCATCAGCCATTCCTCCATCTGGTCGGCGATGGTTTGCGGCGTGCCGACGAATGACAGTCCGCCATGGCCGCCGACGCGCTGGGCGAGCTGGCGCACCGTCAGCTTGTCGCGCGCAGCGGCATCGACCAGGCGCTGGCGGCCGCTCTTGCTGGCGTTGGTCTCGGGGATTGGCGGCAACTGGCCGTCAGGATCGAAGCCGGAGGCTTCGGTGCCGAGCTGCACCGAGAGCGAAGCGATGGCGCTGTCGTAATGCACCATGCTGTCCAGCTTGGCCCTTTTCTCCTTGGCTTCCTCGACGCTGTCGCCGACCACGACGAAGGCACCGGGCAGGATCTTCAGATGCTCGGGGTTGCGGCCGATCTTCTCCATGCGGCCCTTGATGTCGGCATAGAGCTTCTGCCCGTCGGCGAGGCTGCCGCCGCCGGTGAATACTGCCTCCGCGGTTTCCGCCGCGAGTTGCTTGCCGTCCTCGGACGCGCCGGCCTGCACGATCAGCGGCCAGCCCTGCACGGGGCGGGCAATGTTGAGCGGGCCCCGCACGGACAGATATTTGCCCTTGTGATTGAGCACGCGCATTTTGGCGGGATCGAAATAGAGGCCTTGTTCGACGTCGCGCACGAAGGCGTCATCGGCAAAGGAATCCCACAGACCCGTCACCACGTTATAAAACTCGCGCGCCCGCTTGTAGCGCTCGGCATGCTCCATGTGATCGTCGAGCCCGAAATTGAGCGCAGCATCCGGATTGGAGGTGGTGACGATATTCCACCCGGTGCGTCCGCCTGAGATGTGATCGAGCGAGGCAAAGCGCCGGGCCACGTGATAGGGCTCGTCGAAGGTCGTCGATCCCGTCGCGATCAGGCCGATATGTTCGGTCACGGCTGACAGCGCCGACAACAGCGTGAACGGCTCGAACGAAGTGACCGTGTGACTGCGCTTGAGCGCATTGATCGGCATGTTCAGCACGGCCAGATGATCGGCCATGAAGAACGCGTCGAACTTGCCGGCTTCGAGCTTCTGGATCAGTTGCTTGATGCGCGGGAAATTGAAATTGGCATCGGGCCAGGCGCCGGGATAGCGCCACGCGCCGGTGTGGATGGAGACCGGCCGCATGAACGCGCCGAGTTTGAGTTGCCGCTGTGCCATTGCCCCGTTTCCGTAGCTGTTATTGTTGGGAAAGAGATAGGCACGGGCAAGGGCTGCGCCATTAGGGGCGAGCAGAAGAATTTTGCAATTTGAGGGACAGGCGGAGAACGATTCGATAGTGGCGATACCGTCATTGCGAGCCAACGGGTCGCGCGTATGCGCGCCCGATGACAGGCTCCGCGAAGCAATCCATTCTGCCCGCGCGGCGCGATGGATTGCTTCGCTTCGCTCGCAATGACGGGGAGCGAGCGCAGCCCTTACATCCCGGGAGCCCTTACGCCCCCAGCACGTCCTTCTGCATCTTGCCGCCGTAGAAGTGAAAGAACGGCACCGGCGCGTCGTGGCGCAAGGGGCCGGTCGCGAGCCGACGGTCGAGTTCGGCGAGCACGTTCTTGGTCATGGCGTGCGCGTCGGCGAGCGGCTGCGAGCCGATCTCGACCCACACCAACTCCACCAGTTCGGCATCGGCGTGAACAACGCCTTCGACGCGATGGGCGATGGCAGACGCATCGGCGGTGAAGAAGCGCGTATCAAAACGGCGGACGCGGCCAGGCGGGGTGATCGCGCGTGCGATCAGGAACAGGCCGGACGGATCGGGCAGCAGGCCTGCTTCCGCAAACGGTTTCCACGCGCCGTCGAGTTTTACGGGCTTGTCGACCTTGCATCCGAGGCAGAGCCCGGTTTCCTCGCAGGCCTCGCGGATCGCAGCAACCGCCAGCGCGCGCGCCCGCGATGGTGCAATCTTCGGACTGCCCTTGAGCAGGTTGGCCTCGAGCTCCGGGGAAATCGGCGCAGCCACGGGGATGCGGTTGTCCGACTTGTCGACGCGGCCTCCGGGAAAAACATATTTGCCGGGCATGAACACCACCTTGTCGTGGCGCTTGCCGACCAGAACTTTCGGCTTGTCGCCGGAGCGGTCGATCAGGATCAGCGTCGCTGCATCCTTGGGCCGGAAATAGGGATGGTGATCGGCTTCTTTTTCTTCTTTTACGGCGGTCGCGGCGTCGTTCATCCCATCCCCATTTTAGTGCTCTTGTTGCTCGTGCTTTAGCTAGACCGGCGGGATGTCGCTAGGGGCATTTTCGTCAAAGCCGTGCATGCGCAGCGCCCATTGAATGCCGACCACCGCGCCCTTGATGGGCTGCAGCAGAACGAGCGAGGAGACGAGCGTCGCCGGCAGATACATCGCCAGTTGCAGCCACACCGCGGGCGAGTAGTTGGTTTCGATCCACAGCGCCGCCGGCACCACGATGTGGCCGACGATGACGATAACGAGGTAGGCCGGCAGATCGTCGGCGCGGTGCGGGGTAAAATCGAGCCCGCACTTCGAGCAATTATCGGCAGTCTTCAGGAAAGCGCGAAACATCTTGCCCTCGCCGCAACGCGGACAGCGGCAACGGAAGCCGCGCTTCATCGCGGTCCAGAGGTCGCGCTTCTCGGTCTGCGCGGTGTCCCGGGTCCATGTCGTCGCGGCGTTCACCGTTTCCATGACTTGCCTTTCTTCGATTTGCCGGGCTTGGCTTTGCCCGACTTGCCCTTGTGAGGCTTGCGAACCTTGTCGCGCGGGCTGCGGCCCGGATGCGATTTCGATGGCTTTGCCGATGCCTTCGAGCCATCGCGTTTTCTGCCGCGCGGAATGAGTTGGCCTTCCGACAACAGCTCGAACCGCAACGCGCCGGCTACCGGTGCAGCTTCTACCAGACGCACGTCGACAACGTCCCCCAACCGGTGCATGGCACCGCTGCGTGAGCCGACGAGCGCGTGACGCGTCTCGTCATAATTGTAGTACTCGGTGCCGAGCGTGCGGATCGGGATCAGCCCGTCGGCGCCGGTATCCGATAACTTCACGAACAGCCCGGCGCGGGTAACGCCCGAGATGCGGCCCTGAAACGTCGCGCCGATACGGTCGGCGAGGAAATGCGCGATCAACCGGTCGGCGGTTTCGCGCTCCGCCTTCATCGCGCGGCGCTCGGTCAGCGAAATCTGCGCCGCGATCTCGCTCAGTGTCTCCAGCGTCTCGATCTCCGGCAACGCGCCTTCACCGAGACCGAGCGCGCGGATCAGCGCGCGATGCACGATCAGATCAGCGTATCGCCTGATCGGCGAGGTGAAATGGGCGTAGCGGCGCAGGTTGAGGCCGAAATGGCCGTAATTCTCTGCCGAGTATTCCGCCTGCGCCTGCGAGCGCAGCACCACCTCGTTGACAAGCGGCTCATAATCCTCGCCGCGGACCTGGCCCAGCACCCGATTGAACAGCGAGGGGCGTAGCGCGCCGGTCTTCGCAAACGGCAGGTCGAGCGTTTTCAGGAATTCCTGGAGATTATGAACCTTCTCCAAGGTGGGTTCATCATGCACCCGATAGATAAGTGGCAGCGCCTTTTTTTCAAGCATTTCGGCCGCGGCCACGTTGGCGAGGATCATGAATTCCTCGATCAAACGGTGCGCGTCGAGACGTTCGGGCACGATGACGCGATCGACCGTTCCGTCGGGCTTGAGCAGGATTTTTCGTTCGGGCAGATCGAGATCGAGCGGATCGCGTTCGTCGCGCGCGAGCTTCACCAGCGCATAGGCCGCGTAGAGCGGCGTCAGGATCGGCTCCAGCAGCGGGCCGGTGATATCGTCGGGCCGCCCGTCGATCGCGGCCTGCGCCTGCGCGTAGTGCAGTTTCGCGGCCGAGCGCATCAGCACGCGATGAAAGCTGTGCGAGCGCTTGCGGCCGTCGGGGCCGATGACCAGCCGAACCGCGAGCGCGCCGCGCGCTTCGCCCGGCACCAGCGAGCAGAGATCGTTGGAGATGCGCTCGGGCAGCATCGGCACCACGCGGTCCGGAAAATACACCGAGTTGCCGCGCGTCACCGCTTCGCGGTCTAGCGCCGAGCCCGGCCGCACGTAGAAGGCGACGTCGGCAATCGCGACATGGACCACATAGCCGCCCTTGTTGTTCGGATCGGAATCGGGCGCGGCGTGCACCGCGTCGTCATGGTCCTTCGCATCAGGCGGATCGATGGTCACCAGCGGCAAATCGCGCCAGTCCTCGCGACCTTTCAAGTCAGCAGGCTGCGCGGCCTCGGCCTCGCGCAAGGCGGATGGTGAAAACGCTTGCGGGATTTCGTGGGCGTGGATCGCGATCAGGCTGATCGCCTTTTCGCTCGACAACGAGCCGAGCCGCTCCTTCACCTTGCCGGAGGCGAGGCCATAGCCGCGCGAGCGCACCAGATCGACGCTAATGAGGTCACCATCCTCGGCGCCCGCGGTGTCCGATGGCGCGATGTTCAATTCGCGCCCGGCCTGCTTCTTGTCGACGGGAACGAGCAGGCCGCCGCCGCCAGGCAGCTTGCGGAAGATGCCGAGCACGCGCGTGCGGGCCTGGTCGATGATCTTGATGACGCGGCCGCGATAGGGGGCGCCTTCGCTATCATCGGCCTTCTCGATCCGCAGCAGCGCCCGGTCGCCGACACCCGCCGCGGTGCCGGGTTGCAGACGGCGCGGGACGTGGATGCGGATCTTCGGCGCGGGCCCGCTCTGTTCAGTGTCCCATTCGGTGGGAGTGGCGAGCAGTTCGCCGTCGGTGTCGCGCCCGGTGATGTCGGCGATCACGGTTGGGGGCAGGAGGGCCGTCTCGTGAATCTTCCGACCGCGTTTGGCGATGGCACCTTCGTCGGCGAGCTCGCGAAGGATCCGTTTCAGTTCAGCGCGGTCGGCATTCTTCAGGCCGAACTCGCGGGCTATCTCGCGGGTGCCGACCTTGCCCGGATGGGCACGAATAAAGGCGACGATGGCGTCCCGGGCCGGAAAGCCATGGTCGTGTTTTCTCTTCACTTATCCTCGCGCCTTGCCCGCGCGCTTTTTCGCGGGCGTCTTGGGTGCAGCGGGCTTCGCCGCCGATGTCTTGGCGGCGGAGGCGACCGGCGCGCGCGCCTTGCTCACGGCCTCCGATTTCGGCTTCGCTGCCGGCTTCTTCGCCGGCGCCTTCTTGGCGGGCTTCGGCGCATCGGGATCGGCAGCCTTGCTGGCAGTCTTGGTAGCGGCCTTCTTCGGTGCGGCCTTCTTGGCGCCGCGTTTCGGCTTGCCGCCGCCTTTGGCGGCGCGTTCGTCGATCAGCGCGATGGCTTCGGCCAGCGTGATCGTCTCCGGCGTCTTGTCGCTCGGGATCGTGGCGTTGACACCGCCTGCGGTGACATAGGCGCCATAGCGGCCGTTCTTGACAGCTACTCCGCCAAGGCTCGGATGCTCGCCGAGCGGTTTGCCGGGATCGGCGCCGAAGCGGCGGCCGCTCGGGCCTTTTGCGATCTTTTCCGCGATCAGCGTCACCGCGCGGTTGAGGCCGATGTCGAACACCTCGTCGCCGGCCTCCAGGCTCGCATAAGTCTTCTCGTGACGCACAAACGGGCCGAAGCGGCCGATGCCGGCGGTAATCGGGTGGCCGGTTTCCGGATGCTTGCCGATCTCACGCGGCAGCGACAGCAGCTTCAGCGCCAGATCGAGCTCCATGTCGCCGGGCGACATGTTCTTCGGGATGCCGGCGCGTTTGGGCTTTTCGCCCTCGGGATAGTCCTTCTGCTCGCCGAGTTGGATGTAGGGGCCGAAGCGGCCGGCCTTTACCGTGACGTCGAAGTCGGTTTCGGGATCCTTGCCGAGAACGCGGTCGGCGCTCGCCTCGGAGTCGGCGGCTAGCGGACGGGTATAGCGGCACTCCGGATAGTTCGAGCAGCCGACGAATGCGCCGAACTTGCCGGCCTTCAGATTGAGCCGGCCAGTGCCGCAGGTCGGGCACTGCCTTATGTCGCCGCCGTCGGCGCGTGGCGGATAGATGTGCGGGCCCAGCATGTCGTCGAGCGCATCCAGCACCTCGGCGACGCGCAGATCCTTGATGTCGTTAACCGCGCCGATGAAGCCGATCCAGAAATCCTGCAGCACCTGCTGCCAGGAAATCTCGTTGTTGGAGATGCGGTCGAGCTGTTCTTCCAGCGCGGCGGTGAAGTCATACTCCACATAGCGCGAGAAAAAGTTTTCGAGGAACGCGACCACGACGCGACCCTTGTCCTCGCCATGCAGCCGCTTCTTCTCCAGCTTGACGTAGCCGCGATCTTTCAGGACCTGCAGGATCGAGGCGTAGGTCGAGGGACGGCCGATACCGAGCTCTTCCATCCGCTTGACCAGCGAGGCCTCCGAGAAGCGCGGCGGCGGCTCCGTGAAATGCTGGGTGACGGCAAGCGCCTGCCGCTTCAAGGCTTCGCCTTCGCTCATGGCGGGGAGGCGGCGGGAATCCTCGTCGTCACCGTCGTCGTCCTTGCCTTCCTGATAGAGTGCGAGGAAGCCGTCGAACTTGATGACCTGGCCCGAAGCGCGCAGCTCCAGCACGCGGGAGCCGGCTTTCGCCGCGATATCCACGGTGGTGCGTTCGAGTTCGGCCGATTCCATCTGGCTCGCAATGGTGCGGATCCAGATCAGCTCATAGAGTTTCGCCTGATCGGGATCGAGGCGGCGGCGCATCTCGGCGGGCCGGCGCGACAGATCAGTCGGGCGGATCGCTTCGTGCGCCTCCTGCGCGTTCTTGGCCTTGGTCTGGTACTGCCGCGGCGCGTCGGGGACATAGGCGTTGCCGTAATCCTCGCCGATCACCTTGCGGGCTTGGGTGATCGCCGAGCCGTCGATCTGCACGCCGTCGGTTCGCATATAGGTAATGAGGCCGGTGGTCTCGCCGCCGATGTCGATGCCTTCATAGAGGCGCTGCGCGATCCGCATGGTGTGCGCCGGCGCAAAGCCGAGCTTGCGGCTGGCTTCCTGCTGCAGCGTCGAGGTCGTGAAGGGGGCCTGCGGATTGCGGCGCGCGGGTTTTGCTTCGACGGTCGAAACCGTGAAGTTCGCCGCTTCAATGGCCTTCTTGAGGTCTTCGGCTTCGGCGCCCGAGCCGATGTCGAGCCGCTGGATCTTCTTGCCGTCGGCGCCGACGAGGCGCGCCTCAAAGCTGTCGCCGCGCGGCGTTGTCAGGGTCGCGACCAGCGACCAGTATTCGCGCGGGACGAATTTTTCGATTTCGAGTTCGCGGTCGCAGACCAGCCGCAGCGCGACCGACTGCACGCGGCCGGCCGAGCGCGCGCCCGGCAGTTTGCGCCAGAGCACGGGGGAGAGCGTGAAGCCGACCAGATAGTCCAGCGCGCGCCGCGCCATATAGGCGTCGACCAGCGCGCCGTCGATCTGGCGCGGCGCCTTCATGGCATCGGTCACCGCTTGCTTGGTGATTGCGTTGAACACCACGCGCTCGATCTTCTGATCCTTCAGCGCGCGCTTCTCTTTCATCACCTCCAGCACGTGCCAGGAGATCGCTTCGCCCTCGCGATCAGGGTCGGTTGCGAGAATCAGTCGGCTGGCGCCCTTCAGGGCCTTGGCGATGTCGTTGAGCCGGCCGGCCGCCTTGGGATCGACCTCCCAGATCATCTGAAAATTGGCGTCCGGATCGACGGAACCGTTCTTGGCGGGCAGGTCGCGGACATGGCCGAACGAGGCCAGAACCTCGTAGGAGGCGCCCAAATACTTATTGATCGTCTTGGCTTTCGCCGGCGACTCCACGATGACGATATTCATGTCATTCCAATGGCTTACGGGAAAAGATAAAGGCGGGTTCCGCGAGACTCGCGGCCCACCGATTGGACCCGAACATGGGTGGTGAGGCGGCCCCTGTCAAATCGGCAAATGCCGCCAGGGAACCTTTCGCTGTCCACTTATATCTGAGGAGTTGCGAAATGCGCCCTAGAGTTGCGCCTCCAAAGGGGTTATTTCTGGGCAATACTGTATTCAATTGGATGCAAGTTTTTTGAGCAAGGCTGCAGGCGGCCGGAAGCGGAAAGCTTCAGGCAGGAAGAAGGGCTCGCCACCCGACGAACGTAACACTGAACGAGGTGAGGAGGGCGGCCCCGACGAGGCCGTGGCCTTTATCGCGGAGACCGTTGCCGAACTGGTCAAACTGGCGGAGCGCCACCGGCTCGAGGTGCTCAGCCATTTGCTGGGCATGGCGCAGCTCGAGGCGGAAGAGCGCCTGCGCACCCGCAGCAAACGCAAACTGTCGTGAGAGTTCGAACCGACGGCAGCCTCTCACGGGGCACTCTCCCTTTCCTCGTAAGAACGGCAGAGGAAGAAGAAGGTCGGCTACGCCGTGACCCGCCCGCCTTGCTTCACCACCGCCCGTGGCTTCAGCGCGGTATCCCCCGCACTCAATAGCCGCCCATCCTGCGAATAGAGTTCGAGTTTGCGAACCGGCTTACCCTCTTCCTTGTCGACCAGGATGGTGGCGATCTCTTCCGGGTGCTCGTCGAATTCCTCGCTCCATTGCCGCAGGGCGACCAGGACAGGGAAGACGCCACGGCCTTTCTGCGTAAGCAGATATTCCTGATACGCGCTGCCGTCGGAAGCGGGCGCGGTTTTCAGAATGCCCTGGTCGACCAGCGCGCGCAGCCGCACCGTGAGGATGTTCTTGGCAAGCCCCAATCTCTTCTGGAATTCGCTGAAGCGGCTGATGCCAAACAGCGCCTCGCGAATGATCAGCATCGACCACCAGTCGCCGATCGCATCCAGCGAGCGCGCGATCGGGCAATCGTCATGCTCAAAGCTCGTTCGTTTCACCATTTCAGTCTCCGATCGGGTTTGAGACCGATCACGGCTTTGTGTGGTTGCAATATTAAACTAGTTGCTCTAGCTAATCAATCTAGTTTAATAATGCAACCACCGGAGATGACCATGAGGCTCGCGAACAAGACGGCGTTGATCACAGGGGGCAACAGCGGCATCGGGCTTGCGACCGCAAAGCTGTTCGTGGCCGAAGGTGCCCGGGTCGTCATAACCGGACGAAATCAGGCGACGCTCGATACCGCCGCGAAGGAATTGGGCCCAAGCGCGCTTGCGCTCGCGGCTGACGCCACCGACATCGCGGCGACCGAAGCCGCGATCGGGAAGGGGGCCGAAAAGTTCGGCAAATATGACATCCTGTTCGCCAATGCCGGGATCGCCGGTGGCACGCCGCTTGGTGACTCAACCCTTGAGGCGTTCGAGAAGGTCATCAGCACCAACCTGATCGGCGTGTTCTTCACCGTGCAATCGGCGCTGCCGCATCTCAACGACAACGCCTCGATCATTCTCAACGGCTCGGTGATCTCGGTGCTCGGGATCCCCGGCTATTCGGCCTATGGCGCGGCCAAGGCCGGCGTGCGCGCGATGGCGCGGATCATGGCGTCGGAATTGTCGCCGCGTGGCATCCGCGTCAACGTGGTGGCGCCCGGCGCGATTCGCACCCCGATCTGGGGGGCGGCGATCGCCACGCCGGAAGCCGAAAAGGCGTTTGAAAAGCGCATCGCGTTGTCGACGCCGCTCGGCCGGATCGGCGAACCCGAGCATATTTCCAAGACGGTCCTGTTTCTCGCTTCCGACGATTCCGCCCATGTTCAGGGCCAGGAGTTGTTCGTCGACGGTGGCGCCACGGCCTCTCCGAGCGGTGCGCCAATCTATCGGGGGTAAGCAGGTCCCGGCATGATCCAAGCCGGTCAGCGGTCTAATCTCCGTCGCGCTGACAGGCTCCGGCGCCCTGCGGCGGATTGGCGCGGAGCCAGAACGCGCATTGAACCCGGGGTGTAACTGCAGGACATTTTGAGGCAGGCGTTCTTGCCAATCAAAGAACCGGAGAGCCGTCATGCCGAAAACCGCTGGCATCTCCTCGTCGGCGTCGCAAAGTTCGGATACCGCTCAACTTGTTTCAGTCGCCCTGTTTTCCGGGGTCGGTCTGCTGATCTCGCTGGTCGTCGTTATCCTCCGCATCAACGGCGTTTTTTGATTGAGCGGCTGCCGTCGCGCCTGGCAGCGGCAACCGCTCTCGCTCCAAACTACGCCGCGTGCAGATCGCTCGCGGCCCTCAGCGCGCCGGCGACGGCTTTTTCGCGGTGCTCCGGGCCGACCTGAATGCCATCGGCGGAAATGAATTCGGGATTCCTGATGCCGATGAAGCCGAATACCCAGCGCAAATAGGTTTCGAGATGTTCGCCGAGCGCGGCCGGCGTGCCCGGGCCGTAATAGCCACCGCGCGAGATCGCGACGATGACGCGCTTGTTGCCGGCCAGCCCCTGGACACCTTGGGCATCGTATTTGAAGGTCTTCCCCGCGACTAGGATACGGTCGATCCAGGCCTTGAGCTGGCTCGGGATCGTGAAATTGTACATGGGCGCGCCGATCACGACGATGTCGGTGGCCAGAAACTCTTCCATGACGGCCTGACCGGCGGCGATATCCTCCCGCAATGCAGCTTCCGGGGCCGCTCCCTGGCCGGCAGCGAGGTGTGAGCCGGTGAGATGCGCCAGCGGGGTCAGCGTGAGATCGCGGTAGCTGACTTCGAGGCCGGGGGTGGATTGACGCAGGCGGTCGACGATGGCGGCGGAAACCTGGCGGCTGACGGAGTGGGGGCCGAGAACGCTGGAATCGAGATGCAGAAGCTTCATGAGGGGTCACCCTTGGTATACGTTTGTAACTGGCGCTATATGAGTGACTGTCGTAAGGTCCAGCAAGAACGCACATTTTTTACACCCGAGCACATCCATGAGACCCGAGCACAAAAAAGTGCCTGCCCTGCCAGCCGGTCCCCACCTCGACAGTGACTGCCGCGGCGCTGCATCCGTGCTGGCGCGGGTCGGCGATAAATGGAGCGTGTTCGTGATCATGATGCTTGGCGATGGCCCGAAGCGCTTCAACGAGATCAAGCGTATGATCGGCGGCATCTCGCAGCGCATGCTGACGCTGA
The DNA here is from genome assembly GCF_036924675.1 of Bradyrhizobium sp. AZCC 1578. Taxonomy (NCBI): domain Bacteria; kingdom Pseudomonadati; phylum Pseudomonadota; class Alphaproteobacteria; order Hyphomicrobiales; family Nitrobacteraceae; genus Bradyrhizobium; species Bradyrhizobium sp. AZCC 1578. The sequence goes on along the minus strand of NZ_JAZHRZ010000001.1, from coordinate 815,609 downwards.
CGCTGCGCGGATTGGAACGCGATGGTCTTGTGACGCGAACGGTGTTTCCAACCATTCCGCCGCGTGTCGACTACGAATTGACCGATCTGGGACGTGGCTTATCCAAGCCGGTGAAAGCTCTCGGCACCTGGGCGATCGAGCATCAGCCAGAGATCCAACGCGCGCGGATGAAGTTCGACGCACGCAGCGAGAAGGACTAAATCAGCGACACCAGCCCGCCGCCGTGACGCTCAAGCCGTCCGGCGAGTTCGAGTTCGAGCAGCACCGTGCGGACGATGGTGGGCGAGAGGCCCGACATCCGGATCAGATCGTCGAGGCTGACCGGGCTCGGTCCCAGCAGCGCAACGATGCGCTCGCGTCCGCCTGGATCGGTGTCGAAGTCGAGCGGCTCGTCGTCCTCGCGCGCCGCGAGCGTGATCGGCCGTTCGAGGATCGGCTGAATGGCGTTGATGACGTCGTTCGCTTCGGTGACCAGCGCCGCGCCCTGCTTGATCAGATCGTTGGTGCCGGCGGCGCGCGGATCGAGCGGCGAGCCGGGCACCGCGAACACTTCGCGGCCCTGTTCGGCGGCCATGCGGGCCGTGATCAGCGATCCCGACCGGTGCGCGGCCTCGATCACGACGACGCCGAGCGAGGCGCCCGAGATCAGGCGGTTGCGGCGTGGAAAGTCGCGGGCGCGTGGCACGTGGCCGAGCGGCATTTCGGAAATCGCTCCGCCTTGTTTCAGCAAGATCGCCAGCAAATCTTGATGCTCCGGCGGATAGATCCGGTCGTGGCCGCCGGCCAGCGCCGCGACGGTGCCGCTTTCGATCGTTGCGCGATGCGCGGCCTGATCGATGCCGCGCGCTAGCCCGGAGATGACAACGAAGCCGGCGTCGCCGAGATCGCGCGCCAATTGGCCGGCGAATTTCAACCCGGCGCCGGAAGCGTTGCGCGAGCCGACGATCGCGATCATCGGCCGCATCAGCGCGTCGGGCGCACCGCGCACGCCGAGTAGTGGTGGCGGATCGTCGAGCGTCGCCAGCCGCGGCGGGTAGGCGGCTTCGCCAGGCGCCACCAGCGAAACGCCGATCTTGCTTGCCGCCGCGATCTCGACCCAAGCTTGCTCCTCGCTGCAGATGCGCCCCGAACGCGCAGCGCCACCACGCCGCGCCAGATCGGGCAGTCGCTCCAGCGCCGCGCGAGCATTGCCAAAATGACTGATGAGCGAGTTGAAGGTGCGCGGGCCGACATTGTCGCTGCGGATCAGGCGCAGCCGGTCGATCCGCTCGGCGTCGGTGAGGTGAAGGGTTTGTGGCGTCCGGTCATGCATGCGGACGCAGCTTTGCCCAACCTGAGATTGCGATCAACCTGTTTGACGTAAAAACGTCCTGACCTTGTTAGCGGCAGCAGGCAGCTTTGCCGCTTTCCTGAACGGGAGGACACGGCACGGAGCCGTACGAGCAGAACACGCAGCAGTCGCCCGCCAGCGGTTTCAGCCTCTCGCCGCAGCCTTTACAGACATACAAAAACTGGCAGGCGTCCGTTGGCATTTGCTCGCAGGCTTGATGACTGCAGCGCGGAAAGGTCAGGATGGATTCAAGCTGCATCAGGAGTCACGGATAACTTTGACAGCGGCGGATCAATCATATTCCATCCAGCCGCCACGATCAAAAGCCGCAGGGAACCGCGCCCCATGATCTCGCTCGCCGGCCTCCAGCGCCGCATAGGTGCTGGCGAGCTTTCACCCGATGCCGCCGTCGCGCAGTCGATGGAAGCGATCGCCACACAGGACAGGACGATCGGCGCTTTCGTCTGCCGTGCCGAAAATCTGCGCGCGGCAAGCACCGGACCGCTGCGCGGCATCACGGCGGGCATCAAGGACATCATGGATACGGCGGAGTTTCCGACCGAGATGGGCTCGCCGATCTACCGGGGATATCGATCGCGCGGCGACGCTGCCGTCGTGATGATGCTGAAGCAGGCGGGCGCAAGCATCATAGGCAAGACCACAACGACGGCATTCGCCTCGCTGGATCCGACGCCGACGCTCAATCCGCACAACAAGGGTCATACACCCGGCGGATCGTCATCGGGTTCGGCGGCAGCGGTTGCGGCCGGCATGATCCCGCTGGCGCTGGGGACGCAGACCGGCGGTTCGGTGATCCGGCCGGCCTCGTTCTGTGGCGTCGCCGCGATCAAGCCGTCCTACCACGTGCTGCCGACGGTCGGGGTGAAATGCTATTCGTGGACGCTCGATACAGTCGGGCTGTTCGCGGCCAGCGTCGATGACCTCGCGCGCGGGTTATCGGCAATGACCGGCCGGCCCGAATTGCTTCTTCCGCTCACGATTTCAACACCACGCATCGGCGTCGTGATCCAGGATTTCGCCGGCGCGCCGGAAGCGTCAGGCGAGGCGGCGTTGCGGATTGCGAAGCGGGCGGTGGAGAAAGCCGGTGCCCCGGTGCGCGCATTGGATTTGCCCAAAATTGTTGCCGAGGCATGGTTGGCGCAACCGGTCGTGCAAGAGTTTGAGGCGCATCGGGCGCTCGCCTGGGAGTATCGTGAACATTACGCGGAAATGGCGCCGCTCTTGCGGGCCAAGCTGGACGGGAGCAGGGACACAACGCCCGCCGCCTATGACGCGGCGATTAGAATAGCGGACCGCGCCAGACAAGCGTTGGAAAAAGTGTTCGATGAGGTCGATGTGCTGCTGACCTTGTCGGCACCAGGTGCTGCCCCGCGGGGTTTGGCTTCGACCGGCGACGCCCGTTACAATCGGCTATGGACGCTGATGGGCGTACCCTGCGTCAACGTTCCGGCTATTGTGGCGGAAGTCAATTTGCCCGTGGGCGTGCAGGTGATTGCGAGATACGGCGCTGATGCCCAGGCACTGGCGGCGGCGCGGTTTGTGGAGGGGGCGCTTGCCCGGAAATAAATGCCAATGGGCTTGTTGCTCCCATAATGGGACCATGATATGTGATAACGAATGAGAGTTATTGCTCGCCGCACGTTGCGAGAATTCGTGCAGAGGCTTTCCGGCAGGAAGGACCAACCGGCAGTAAAAGCGGCGCTGGATGCATGGTTCGACGAAGTGAGCAAGGCTTCGTGGAAGAGCACGGCGGAGGTCAAGCGTCGCTATGCCACGGCAAGTATCGTCAGCGCGGAGCGGATCGTCTTCAACATCAAGGGTAATGACTATCGACTTGTAGTGGCTGTCGATTTCGAAAAGGGCATCGTCTGGATCAAATGGATCGGCACGCATAAAGCATACGACAAGATCGACGTGACGGAGGTGCGATATGGCGACTGAACTGAAACCGATCCGCACCAAGGCGGATTACAAAAACGCGCTTGCCGAGGTTGAACGGCTTTGGGGCGCAAAGAGCGGGACAGCGAAGGGCGACCGGCTCGATGTGCTGGCGACCCTGATCGACGCCTATGAAGCGAAGCACTATCCCATGGATCCGCCGGATCCGATCGAGGCGATCCAATTTCGGATGGAACAGCAAGGCCTTAGCCGCAAGGATCTCGAGCCGTTGATTGGCACTCGCGCGCGGGTCGCAGAGGTAATGAATCGCAGGCGTAGCCTGTCAATCGATATGATCCGGCGTCTGCATGAGCAACTCGGAATTTCTGCCGAGATACTGATCCGCCCGACGCGTAAGGAAGAGGCAGCCTGATCGGCGGCTTGCCCCGCTACCTCGCGCCGATCCGCCCCTCAGTTCCGGCCTGCAGCCGCTTGATGTTCTCGCTGTGCTTCCAGAACAGCAGCAGCGTCAGCACGACGAACAGTGACGCCAACGCAGGGTGGCCGAACCACCACAGGAACAGCGGGGTGACGAAAGCGGCAACCAGCGCCGACAGTGACGAATAGCGCGTCGTTAAGGCGGTGGCTAACCAGATCAGGCAGAACATCACGGCCCCCGGCCAGAACAGGCCGATCAGCACGCCGATATAGGTGGCGACGCCTTTGCCGCCGTTGAATTTGAGCCAGACCGGAAAGAGGTGACCGAGGAATGCGCCGAGCGCAGCCAGCATCGCCGCATCGGCGCCGCCGAAATAGCCTGCGATCATCACCGCAACCGTACCCTTGAGCATATCGCCGATCAGCGTCGCAGCGGCGAGGCCCTTGCGCCCCGTGCGCAATACGTTGGTGGCACCGATGTTGCCGGAGCCGATCGAGCGCAGGTCCTGCGTGCCCGCGACCGTGGTTAGCACCACCCCGAAGGGAATCGAGCCCAGCAGATAGCCGAGAACGAATGCCAACGGCAGCCATATTTCAGGTGACATCGCCGTTACTCCACGCGGGCTGGTTCGGACGAATCAGACGTGTTCATAAACTGTCCGCCCGCCCACGATAGTACGCACGACGCGTCCCGAGAAGCGGGCTTCGTCGAACGGCGTGTTCTTGCACTGCGATTTGAGGTCGGCGGGATCGAGCACCCAGGGCGTATCGGGGTCGATGACGATCACGTCGGCCGGGGAACCCGCCCGCAGCGACCCGCCGGGCAGGCCGAGAAGCTCCGCAGGGCGGGTCGACATCGCCCGGATCAGCGTCTTGAAGTCCATCTCGCCGTTGTGGATCAGCCGGAGCGCCGCCGGCAGCATGGTCTGCAGCCCGACCGCGCCGGAAGCCGCTTCCGCGAACGGCAGCCGCTTCACCTCGACGTCCTGCGGATTGTGATCGGACATCACGACATCGACCAGGCCGGAGGCGACCGCTGCGACGAGGGCGAGGCGGTCCTCCTCGGTGCGTAGCGGCGGCGAAAGCTTCAGGAAGGTGCGGTAGGGGCCGATGTCGTTTTCGTTCAGCGTGACGTGGTTGATCGATACGGAAGCGCTAACGTCGAGGCCGGCGTCGCGCGCGCGCTTGAGGATTTCCAGCGACTCGATCGACGACAGCGAGGCCGCGTGATAGCGCCCGCCGGTCAACGCCACGAGACGCATGTCGCGCTCGAGCATCACTGCCTCGGCGGCGTTGGGAATGCCGGCGAGCCCAAGCCGGGCGGCGAACTCGCCCTCGTTCATCACGCCTTCGCCGACGAGATCAGGGTCCTCGGTGTGGTGCACGATCAGCGCGTCGAAATCGCGCGCATAGGTCAGGGCCCGGCGCATCACCTGTGCATTGGTGACGCTCTTGTCGCCATCGGTAAAAGCGACCGCGCCGGCGGCCTTCAACAGCCCGATCTCCGTCATCTCCTGTCCGCCGAGGCCTTTTGTCAGCGCGGCCATCGGGTGGATGTTGACGATGGCGGTGTCGCGCGCGCGGCGCAGCACGAAGTCCACCGTCGCCGAATTGTCGATGACGGGCGAGGTATCCGGCTGGCAGATGATGGAGGTAATGCCGCCCGCGGCCGCGGCCAAGCTGGCAGAGGCAAAGGTTTCGCGATGGCTGGCGCCGGGCTCGCCGACAAAGGCGCGCATGTCGATGAGCCCGGGGGCGACGATCTTGCCGGCGCAATTGACGATGTCGGTACCTTCGGGCACGCCGGCGGCGCCGATGCCGCGCCTTGAATCCCGGATCGTGCCATCGGCAATCAGAACGTCCCCGAGGCCGTCGAAATCCCGGGAGGGATCGACGACGCGGGCATTGGCGAGCAGGATCGGGCGTCGGTCGGTCAGCATGATCTCACGCGTTCGGCAGGTTGCGGGCGAGTGCTTCAAGCACCGCCATCCGCACTGCCACTCCCATTTCCACCTGTTCACGGATCAGCGATTGCGCGCCGTCGGCCACGATCGAGTCGATCTCGACGCCGCGGTTCATCGGGCCCGGATGCATCACCAGCGCGTCCGGCTTGGCGTAAGCAAGCTTCTTCTGGTCGAGGCCGAAATAGTGGAAGTATTCGCCCGACGACGGCACGAAGGAGCCGTTCATGCGCTCGCGCTGCAGCCGCAGCATCATCACGATGTCGGCGCCGTTGAGGCCTTCGCGCATGTCACGCGCGACCTCGACGCCCATCCGCTCGATGCCGCGTGGCAGCAGCGTGGAGGGAGCGACGACGCGGACACGCGCGCCCATGGTGTTGAGCAGGAGGATATTGGAGCGTGCTACGCGGGAATGCATGACGTCGCCGCAGATCGCGATCACGAGGCCTTCCAGCCGGCCTTTATTCCGGCGGATGGTCAGCGCGTCCAGCAGCGCCTGGGTCGGATGTTCGTGCGCGCCATCGCCGGCATTGATCACGGAACCGTCAACCTTGCGCGCCAGAAGTTCCACCGCGCCGGAGGCGTGGTGCCGCACCACCAGGATATCCGGGTGCATGGCGTTGAGCGTCACCGCGGTGTCCATCAGCGTCTCGCCCTTGCGGATCGAGGACGAGGACACCGACATGTTCATGACGTCGGCGCCAAGCCGTTTTCCCGCCAGTTCGAACGAGGATTGGGTGCGGGTCGAGGCCTCGAAAAACAGGTTCACCTGGGTGCGACCGCGCAAGGAGGTGCGCTTTTTGTCCACCTGGCGGTTGAGCTCGACATATTCCTCGGAAAGGTCGAGCAGGCCGGTAATGTCGGCAGCGGAAAGCCCCTCGATTCCCAGCAAGTGCCGGTGCCCGAGGACGAAGGTCGATTTCGATGCAGGGGTCATTAAAGCGAGAGCTATAGGCAGAGATGCCATGCAGGGCAAGCTTCAAATCCGAGGTGCCGACTTATCCACTAGCGCTTCCGCGACAGGGTAAATGGGCCGCCAGTGTTCCGGGCCTGGGGGATTCTACTAGAATGGCCGGGATTGGCACGCGATACATCGGGGAAAACGTGCGGCAATTCACTCAATGCATTCGGACTATGTGGGCACCGGCGTGACCGTCGGCAGGGCTGCTGGAAGGCGGGTGGCACTCGTGGCGATATTCGCGGCGGGTTGCATCGCGAGCGCCGCCGCGCAGGCGCCACTCCCTGCCGGTTTCGTATATTTGCGCGATATCGATCCGACCATCATCCAGGATATCCGTTACGCCGGCTCGAACAATTTTGTCGGCCGTCCGCTGCGGGGCTATCAGGCTGCCGAATGCGTGGTGAAGCGCGAGGTCGGCATACGCTTGAAGAGCGTTCAGGAAGAACTCGCGCTGCAGAACCTGGCGCTAAAGATGTTCGATTGCTACCGCCCGGTGCGCGCGGTGGCCGACCTGGTGGCGTGGTCGCGCGATGGCCGCGAAACACCGGCGCAGAAGCGCTACAATCCATCGTTCCGCAAGGCCGACCTGTTTCGCCTGGGCTATATTGCCGAACGTTCCGGGCATTCGACCGGAGCTGCGCTCGATCTCACATTGGTTGATCTGAAGGCCGACAATTCGGCAACCTTCGATCCCGCCAAGGATTATGCCGACTGCATCGCCAACGTGAACCTGCGCGCGCCGGAAGGCAGCGTCGACATGGGCACCGGCTACGATTGTTCCGACACCAAGTCGCACACGGCGGCGAAATCCATCACCGCGGCGCAACGCCGCTGGCGCGAGAAGCTGGCTCAGGTGATGGCGCGGCGAGGATTTGTAAACTATTCGAAGGAGTGGTGGCACTTTTCGCTGCCGGGCGTGGGCGGGCGGGCCTATGATTTCCCGATCACGCCGTGGAAGTAATTTAGCCGTTTCAGGATCAGCCATGAGCCAGGCAACATTTTCGACCCACGAGGTCTTCAACCAGTCGCCGCCATTTTGGGATGTCGATCTATACGTGGCCGACCCTCCGCTGGTCGATGCTGTCGCTGCCAATGGCGGCGCGTCGGCCGCGAGCGGGTTATCGGAGTTCGGCAAGCATTGGGGGTCTGCGGCAATGGCGGAGCGCGGCCGTGTTGCCAACGAGAACACGCCGAAACTGCGCACCTTCGATTCCAGGGGCAATCGCCGCGACGAGGTCGAGTTTCATCCCGCCTATCACGAGCTGATGGCGCATTCTGCGCATGCCGGCGTGCATAATTCGACCTGGACTGCTGAGGGTAAACCGGCCGGCGGTGCCTCCGAAGTGGTGCGCGCAGCAAAATTCTACATGGCAGCACAGGTCGAGACCGGGCATCTCTGCCCGATCACCATGACGCGCGCGTCGGTGGCGGCGCTTGCGGAACAGCCTGACCTCTTGGCGAAGGTGATGCCGGTCGTCGCGACGCGTTCCTATGACCCGAGCTTTGCACCGTGGCCGACAAAACGCGGCATGACGCTCGGCATGGGCATGACCGAGAAGCAGGGCGGCACCGACGTCCGCTCCAACATGACACGGGCGGAGCGTGACGGGGACGTCTACCGCATCACCGGACACAAATGGTTCATGTCGGCGCCGATGTGCGACGCCTTTCTGGTGCTGGCGCAGGCCAAGGATGGCTTGACCTGCTTCTTCATGCCGCGCTTTGCCCCGGACGGCTCGGTCAACGCGATCCGGTTCCAGCGGCTGAAAGACAAGCTCGGCAACCGCTCGAACGCCTCCTCGGAAGTTGAGTTTCACAGCGCCTACGCCGAGCGTGTCGGCGCCGAGGGCAAGGGCATCCGCACGATCATCCAGATGGTGCAGTTGACGCGGCAGGATTGCGCGATTGCTTCCGCCGGGCTGATGCGATCGGGCCTCGCACACGCGTTGCATCATGCACGGCACCGCAGCGTGTTCCAGAAACATCTCGCCGACCAGCCGCTGATGCAGGCGGTGCTGTCGGACATGGCGCTGCATGTCGAGGCCACCGTCGCGCTGGTGATGCGGCTATGCCGTTCGTTCGATCGCGCTCTCCTTGACGCCAAGGAAGCCGCCTATATGCGGCTGCTGACGCCCGCCATCAAATACTGGGTCTGCAAGAGCGCCCCTGGCTTTCTCTATGAGGCGATGGAGTGCCTCGGCGGCAACGGCTACGTGGAGGAGGGCATTCTGGCGCGGCATTTTCGGGAGTCGCCGGTCAATGCGATCTGGGAAGGCTCCGGCAATGTGATGTGCCTCGATGTGCTGCGCGCGCTGTCGCGCGAGCCCGACGCAGCCTCCGGCATCGTGCATGAACTGACTGGCGAGACGCTCGGATTGCCGGGCGCGGGTGAAGCAACCGCGTTCATCGGCAAGGCGTTCCACCGGCCGGACAGCGAGCGCGTGGCGCGACTGGCGGTCGAAAAGCTGGCGCTGCTGGCGGCTGCCGCCGCGCTCAATGCCGTTTCGCCGCGGCATGCCGAGTTGTTCGCAGCCACGCGCCTTGCCGGCAACCACGCCGGCATGTATGGCGCGGTCGATCTGGATAGTGGCGATGTCCGCGGCCTTATGGAGCGCGCGCTGCCGTGACCATGAATGCGTCTCGCCGTCATGGCTGGGCTTGTCGGCTTTGCCGAAGCTTCAGCGGCAAGTCCGGGCATGACGAAGATAATCCTCCGGCTATGAAAGTCACTTGATGGACTCCCTCAGCACCGCAAGTCCCACTGCAGTATCGCCCGCGATACCAGATCAGCGGCCGCCACGCGCCTGGAAATTCTGGGGCACGACGTTGTGGGGCCTGTTCATCTTCGCCGCGATGTTCCTCGGCCAGGTTACGGTCATCATCTATTTTGTGCTGCGCCAGGGCGGATCGTTCGACATCGCCGAGGCGATCCGTGTCATCGGCGGCGGCCTGACCATCTCGCTCTCGGTGATCCTGGGATTGCCCGCCGTGCTGTTGGCGACGTGGGTCGCGATCCGTCCGACGCGCATTCCCTTTGCTGATTATCTGGCGCTGCGCTGGATCTCATGGCGCGATTTCTTCGTCGGCGTCGCGGCGCTGGCCATCCTTGTCGGCGGCTGGGACCTGCTGTCGCGGGCGCTCGGGCGCGAGGTGACGCCGGGCTTCATGGGCGAGGTTCTCAAAACAGCGCAAGCCGACGGCGCGCTGTGGCTATTGGTGATCGCGTTTGCCGTCGCCGCGCCTATGTGGGAGGAGATCTTCGCGCGCGGGTTTCTCTACCGCGGCTGGTCTGAGTCGCGGCTCGGCGTCGCCGGGGCCATCTTCCTGTCCTCGCTGGCCTGGACTTCACTGCATCTGCAATACGATTGGTTCTTTTTCGGCGAGGTGTTTTCGATCGGCCTGCTGCTGGGCTATCTGCGCTACCGCACCAACTCGACCTGGCTGACGATCGTCCTGCACGGCATCAATAATCTGGCCGCGACGATTCAGACGTTCTGGCTGGCGGGGCAGGGGTAGGATGCTTCCGTCCGTCATTGCGAGGCCACCAGCGCGATCGCGATCGGCATCGTAATGGCTGCCAAAATGGTCTGCAGGGTGATGATCTGGGCCAGCAGCGGTGCGTCGCCGCCCATTTGTCGCGCCAGCACATAGGCCGAGGAAGAGGTGGGCACCGCGGCGCAGGCCGTGACGATGGCAAGGTTCGAACCCGAAACTCCGAACCAGAGCGCCAGCGTGACCGCGATGACGGGCATCAACACGAGCTTGAGCACCAGCGCGACCGAGGCGGCGAGGCTCGGCCGGAACATGCCTTCAAGGTGCAGGCCGGCGCCGGTCACCAGCAAGCCGATGGCGAGCGAGGAACGTCCGAGCGCATCGGCCACCTCGTGCCAGAGTTTGGGAAGCGGGATGTGGGTGACGTTGAGCGCCAACCCGATGACGCAGGCCCAGATAAACGGATTGAGTGCCACGGTCGCGACGATGGTGCCAAGCGAGCGCTTTTCCGGTGAAGCGTAGTGGGCGAGCACGGAAACGCTGAACACGTTGACCAGCGGAATGATGGCGATCATCGCAACGGAAGCCAGCGCCAGCCCGAGGTCGCCGAACAGATTGCCGGAGACGGCGAGCGCCACATAGGTCTGCCAGCGGGTGGCGCCCTGGAAGATCGAGGTGAAGGCGGGGCCATCGATCGACAGGCGGGCGAGCAAGGGCCGTAGCGCCAGACAGAGCAGCGACATCAGCAGCACCGAGAGCAGTAGCGCGCCGCCAACGCCGGCCACCGGCACCTTGCTCAGGTCGGCCTTGACCAGCGTCTGTACCAAGAGCACCGGAAACAGCACGTAGTAGGTCAGCCGTTCCAGTCCATGCCATTGCGTCTCGGGCCGGATCAGGGTCCGCTTCAGGATGAAGCCGAGCACGATCAGCAAAAACACCGGCAGCAGCGCCGCGATGACGACCGCCATCTTCAGCGATCTCTGCGCAGTTTTGCGAGCCGGTCCAGCGCGCCCTGCAGGATGAAGATCGCGGCGTGCTCGTCGATCACTTCGGCGCGGCGGGTGCGAGAAACGTCCATTCCGATCAGCTCACGCTCGACCGCCGCGGTCGAGAGCCGCTCGTCCCACAAGGCAATGGCAAGCCCGGTGAGATTGGAGAAATTGCGAGCAAAGGCGCGAGTCGACTGCGCGCGCGGCCCCTCGCTGCCGTCCATGTTGATGGGCAGCCCAAGCACGAAGCCGACCGCGTTGCGCTCGCTCGATATCGCGAGCAGCCGCGCCGCGTCGGCCTTGAAGGCCTTGCGCTGGATGGTCTCGACACCGGTCGCCAGCCGGCGATCGGGATCGGACACCGCGACGCCGATGGTCTTGGTGCCGAGATCGAGGCCGATCAGGGCGCCGCGCTCGGGCCAATGGGTGACGGCGTCGATCAAGGGGAGGATGGGGGCGGGCATCGCCCCGCTTAACACGCGTCGCGGCGCGCACGCAAAGCCGATCGCAGCGTGGCATCCATGCGAGAACGCCACGCCGCGCTTGGTCTTACCGGATCGCGACCGGGTTGATCATGCTCTGCACGCCGCCCTTGAAGCGCGGCTGGCCAAGCACGAACAGGAACTCATAGGCCTTGTCCTTGGCGAGTTCTGCCGTGTCGAGATTTTCGAGAATGTAGGTGCCGTTCATCGCCAGCAGGATCTGATGCACCTCGAAGACGTTTTTCGACTCGAAGGGAAGGACTTCGAGTCCCCAGGTATCGGCGCCGACTGCGACCACGCCCTTGCCGGTGAGATACTTGGCGCCTTCGACCCCCAGGCCCGGCTCGCCTGCACCATAGCGCTTGTCATCCTTGCCGATCAGGCTGAGCCAGCCGGTGTGGAAGATCACGACGTCACCCTGGCGGATTTCGACGCCCTGTTTCTTCGCGACTTCCTCAATCTCCTTGACGTTGAAGGCGGTGCCTTCCTTGACCACCTCGGTGCCGTAGTGAGCCGCCATGTCGAGCAGTACGCCCCGTGTCACCATCGGCGGGACTTTCTCGATGCCGAGCTTTTTCAACCCGGTGGGGTCGGCGAAGTCGGCGAGCTTGTTGCCGTTGTAGTAGACGTGCTCGATGCCGAGATGACCGAGGCCGTCGAGTTGGCTGCCGACGCCGACCCAGCCTTCGATGATGTCGTCATTATAGGTGGTCTTGTTGGGACCAAGTCCGGGAATGCCGGCCTGGCCGGGCTGCACGACGGTGATCTTGAAGGCCCGCGGTGGATAGGCGGGGGTCTTGGAATCGACGGGGATACCGAGTGCGTAGGTCTTGCCGGTCTTGACCAAACCCGCTGCCTTCACAACGAGTTCGGGCTTCATGTAATTGGCGGCGCCGATCTCGTCGTTCGGTCCCCATTTCGATTTCGTCCAGTCTTGAGCGCTTGCCGTTCCGACCGTACCCAACAGGGCAATAGAACAGCACAACACGAATGCGTTGCGCATCGCAGTTCCTCCCAGATGTTGACGTTATGGTTTTTGGTAACTAGCGGCTCATACTAACGTAGCGGTGCGCGGCGGCTAGAAATTTTTCGAGCCGATGCGTGTGTTGCGATGGAAGGCCGCGAGTGCTGCGCCGCAATTCGACTTGTTGCAGAATTGAGGCAGCGGAATTTTCGCGCAACGGAACGCATGGGGCAGTTCAGTGGATGCGCTAAGCCTGTTCGGCCTGTTCGCGGTAACCGCGATGCTGGTGGCCTACGCGCTGGAGGACCGCAGCCACTGGTTCATTCTTGCCTTTGCAGGCGCATGCGCGCTCGGCTCGGTGTACGGATTTCTGCAGGGCGCCTGGCCGTTCGGGCTGGTCGAAGCGATCTGGGCCGGCGTCGCGCTGCGGCGCTGGCATATCAGGCGGCGATGACCTCGCCGTTATTTTCCAGACAGGCGGCAAAGCCCTGCAGGGCGCTGTATTGATGGGCCGTGCGGCGGGTGATGAAAAGCGTCTCGACACGTGCCTGCGCCGGGTTCAGCGTGTGGACGTTGACGGTGTCGTTCCGCCCGACCACGGCGCGCGGCAGCAGTGTCACGCCCATATCGGCGGCGACGCAGCCGATCATACCGTCGAGCGTGCCGAGCTCAAAGCGCGTGGCCGACGGCCAGCCGAATTCCGAAAATACCTGTTCGAGCCGCTGCCGGTAGGTGCAGCCGGTGCGGAAGACCAGGGCGGTCGGACCCGAGCCGGGCGTGCCTGCGCGTAAAGCGCTGAGGCTCTGCCAGCGCCGTGCCGTGACCAGCACCAGTTCTTCGCGGAAGGCGAGCGCCGCGTCGAGTTCGGCATGCTCGATCGGACCGGCAACGAATGCGCCATCAATTTTGCCGTTGAGCACGCCGGCCACGAGGTCAGCCGTTGTCGAGGTCCGCAGGCTCAATTGAACAGCGGGGAAGCGGCGATGGAATTCGGCGAGCAAAGAGGGCAGGCGTACTGCGGCCGTCGTTTCCATCGAGCCAATCGACAGCGGCCCCTTCGGCTCGCCATCGTCGCGCGCGGCCAGCACCGCCTCGCGCGACAGCGCCGCCATCCGGTCGGCATAGGGAAGCAGGCGGCGGCCGGCGCCGGTCAGCATCATGCCGCGGCTGTGCCGTTCGAACAGCGCGGTGCCGATCTCGGCTTCCAGCGCCTTCACGCGCTGGGTGACGTTGGACTGCACGGTGTTGAGTTCGTTGGCGGCGCGGGTGATGCCGCCGAGCCGGGCTACGGCCGAGAAGGTGACGAGATCGCTCAGCTCCATGGCAAGCTCCGTTTTGTTCTAGAGATGGCAGAGTTCTATAGTATTCATTTTTAGAGAATGATAGTTCGGCCTAGATTGCCTGTCCAGTTTGCAGGGAATGGACATGCCGATCTCCACGCCGTTGACCGCCCGTCTGGGCATCCCGCATCCAATCCTGTCGGCGCCGATGGATGTGATTGCGGGGGCGCGTCTCACATCCGCGGTTAGTGCTGCCGGAGGGTTCGGCATCCTCGGCGGAGGTTATGGCGACCGGGCGTGGCTCGAGCAGGAGACGGCCAAGCTTGCCGATCTATCCGATCCCTTCGGCATCGGCTTCATCACCTGGAGCCTTGCCAAGCAGCCGGCGCTACTGGATGTCGCGTTTGAAGCCGGTCCACGCGCCATCATGCTCTCGTTCGGCGATCCCACACCTTTCGCACCGCGCGTCAAATCATCGGGCGCGTTGTTGATCTGCCAGGTTCAGGACGAGGACATGGCGCGACAGGCGCTGGATGCAGGCGCCGACATTCTGATCGCGCAGGGAACGGAAGCCGGCGGCCACGGCGCCTCGCGCAGCACGATCGACATCGTGCCGGCGATTGTTGATCTGGCGGCCGGCCGGGTGCCAGTCGCAGCAGCAGGCGGGATAGGCGACGGCCGCGGGCTCGCGGCGATGATGATGCTGGGCGCTTCCGGCGTGCTGCTCGGCACCCGCTTTTATGCCAGCCAGGAATGCGATGGAGCGGACGAAGCCAAGCGGCGCATCTGTGCCGCAACCAGCGGCAACAGCGTCCGCGGCATCATTTTCGATCTCTCGCGCAACAATGTCTGGCCGGCGCCGTTTACCGGCCGCTGCCTGATCAACGATCATGCGCGGCGCTGGATGGGACACGAGGTCGAACTGATGCAGAACCTCAAAGCGGTCGCTGCCGAATATGCGGCGGCGAGAGCGGCGGGCAATTTCGATATCGCTGCCGTCATCGCGGGCGAAGCCGTCGGGCTGATTCATGATATCCCGCCGGCCAGCGAGATCGTTGACAGGATCGTTACCGAGGCAGAGCAGATAGTGGGTGGACGACGGAATTCCGTCGCCGCCTGACCCGCAACACAATACATTCAAGCGAGCAGAACCATGTGGCCAGACCGCCGGATCATCGACCTCTTCAAGACCGAATTTCCGATCGTGGTGGCGCCGATGGCCGGCGTCGTGGACGCCGAGCTCGTGATCGCGGCGGCGCAGGGCGGGGCGCTCGGCTCGCTGCCCTGCGCGATGATCTCGGCCGAGAAAGCGCGTGAGCAGGTCAACATCGTCCGCCAACGCGTCACCGCGCCGGTCAACATGAACTTCTTCTGTCACAAGCCGGTCGATGCCGATCCAGCGCGCGAGGCCGGTTGGAAGGCGCGGCTTGGCTCTTATTACAAGGAATTGGGTATCGATCCTGCCTCGCCCATCAACGCCACCAACCGCGCGCCGTTCGATGAAGCCATGTGTGCGGTGGTGGAAGAACTGAAGCCGGAAATCGTCAGCTTCCACTTCGGCCTGCCGGATCCGGCGCTGGTCAAGCGCGTCAAGGCGGCGGGCTGCCTCGTGATGTCCTCGGCAACCATCGTAAAGGAAGCGATCTGGCTGGAGGAGAACGGCGCCGACGTCATCATCGCGCAAGGCGCGGAAGCCGGCGGCCATCGCGGCATGTTCCTGACCGACAATATCGCCCAGCAGCCCGGCACGTTTGCGCTGGTGCCGCAGGTGGCCGACGCCGTGAAAGTGCCGGTGATCGCGGCCGGCGGCATCGCCGACGGGCGCGGTATTGCGGCGGCGTTCGCGCTCGGCGCATCCGGCGTGCAGATCGGCAGCGCCTATCTGCGCTGCCCGGAATCCAGGGTGATCGGACCGGCGCGCACGGCGCTGGCCCGGGCGCATGATGATTCCACCGTCATCACCAATGTCATGACCGGCCGTCCTGCGCGTGGCGTTGCCAACCGTGTCATGCGCGAGGTCGGACCGATCTCGCCGGACGCGCCGGCGTTCCCGCACGCCGCAACCGCGCTCGGGCCGCTGAAGGCGGCGGCCGAAAAGCTCGGCAGGGTCGATTTCACCAGTCTGTGGGCCGGGCAGGCGGTGCGGATGGGCCGCGAAATGCCGGCGGCGGAATTGACCCGCTCGCTCGCAGGCGCTGCGCTGGCGCGGTTCGGTGCGCTAAGCGGATAAGTCCTGTTCGCCGCTCAGTGCGCCGGTTCGTCGCGCCTGACGTCCAGATGCTCCGCGGCCAGCGACCGGTAATGTGCGGCCATCTCCTTGTAGTGCTGCCTGGAGATGGGGTCGGTCGCATTTTCGGCGCGGCGTTCGAACATTTCCGCCTTTTCCCGCAGGATTTCAGCGTGGGAGATTTTAGCCTGGGACATGGCTCTCCTCCCGTTTGGGTCAGGTTAAGCAGGCGAGGTAGATGATCGCGACGCCGAGAACGGTCCCGATGGACCAGAGGGCCGGATCCCAGCTTTCCAATCCGGCGCGGTCATTTTCGATGGTCGACATCACACGGCCTCCCGATGTTCCGGCCGCGACTTTCGTCCCCCGACTGTTTCAGGATGACTACGTCAATCGATAAAATGGTTTCGTCGGGGCGCTTTTGCGCAAGAAATCTGCGCTTCGCACACGAAATCTTGTCCATCAGGGCAAGGGCGACCGAAAGGGCCTGCGGCCGCCTGTTCCCGCGGTTGCGGCGCAAAAGCAGCCTCTGCTATACGGCGGGTGCGAATTCCCCGTTTGAGGCCTATATTTATGTCCGTTGATGCCGCCACCGTTCGCCGCATCGCGCATCTGGCGCGGATTGCGGTCACCGAGGCCGAGGTTCTCCATCTGCAGGGCGAGCTGAACACCATGCTGGCCTTCGTGGAGCAGCTTTCGGAAGTGAACATCGACGGCGTTGAGCCGATGACCTCGGTGACCCCGATGGAAATGAAGAAGCGGCAGGATGTGGTCAATGACGGCGAGATTCCCGACGACATCGTCAGGAATGCGCCGGAGACGCAAAACCGTTTCTTCCTGGTGCCAAAGGTGGTCGAATAACATCTACTCTGTTTTAGATCGGAAGTCCGATGTGTCTGCTCTGCGACGATGAAAAGGCCTATCAGGCCTACATGAACTATCTCGACGCGATGGAGCGGCAGGGCAAGGCCGCCGATCCCGACAAGGCGATGGATGCCGTGCTCGATCAGCTCGAGGCAGCCGACAAGGCGCGCGCCCAGGAATCGAACAGCCCCGCCAACGACAAGACGCTTTCTCCGTTCTTCTGCAGCCCGATCAATAAATGACCGACCTGACATCTCTGACGATCGCGGAGGCCCGCGAGGGCCTCGCGAGCAAGTCTTTCACCTCGCTTGAACTGACGGACGCGCATCTCGCCGCGATTGAAGCGGCGCGTTCGCTCAATGCCTTCGTGCTGGAAACGCCCGACCAGGCGCGTGCCATGGCGCGTACCGTCGATGCGAAGATTGCCAAGGGCGAGGGCGGGCCGCTTGCCGGCATTCCGCTCGGCATCAAGGACCTGTTCGCAACGAAAGATGTGCGCACCACCGCGTGCTCGAAAATCCTCGGCAACTTCGTGCCGCCGTATGAATCCACCGTGACCTCGCAGCTCTGGCGCGACGGCGCCGTGATGCTCGGCAAGCTCAACAATGACGAATTCGCGATGGGCTCGTCGAACGAAACCTCGTGCTTCGGCCCGGTGGTCAATCCGTGGCGGCGCGAGGGTTCCAACACCACGCTGGTGCCGGGCGGCTCGTCCGGTGGATCAGCATCCGCGGTGGCAGCGCTGCTCTGCATGGGCGCGACTGCGACCGATACCGGCGGTTCGATCCGCCAGCCCGCCGCCTTCACCGCAACCGTCGGCGTCAAGCCGACCTACGGCCGCTGCTCGCGTTGGGGCATCGTGGCGTTCGCGTCCTCGCTCGATCAGGCCGGTCCGATCGCGCGCACGGTGCGCGATTCCGCGATCCTGATGCGCTCGATGGCCGGCCACGACCCAAAGGACACGACCTCGGTCGACATCGGCGTGCCCGACTACGAAGCCGCCGTCGGCAAGTCCGTGAAAGGGATGAGGATCGGTATCCCGAAAGAGTATCGCCTCGACGGCATGCCGGCGGAAATCGAAAAGCTCTGGAGCGAAGGCGCGGCATGGCTGAAAGCGGCCGGCGCCGAACTGGTCGAGGTGTCGCTGCCGCACACCAAATACGCGCTGCCGGCCTATTACATTGTGGCGCCGGCGGAAGCCTCGTCCAACCTCGCGCGCTACGATGGCGTGCGGTACGGCCTGCGCGTGCCGGGCCGCAGCATAGGCGAGTTGTACGAGAACACCCGCGCGGAAGGATTTGGCGATGAAGTGCGTCGCCGCGTCATGATCGGCACTTATGTGCTCTCGGCCGGCTATTACGATGCCTATTATCTGCGCGCGCAAAAAGTCCGCACGCTGATCAAGAAGGATTTTGAAGATTGCTTCGCCAAGGGCATCAGCGCGATCCTGACGCCCGCGACGCCCTCGGCCGCGTTCGGCGTCGGCGAAAAAGGCGGCGCCGATCCGGTCGAAATGTATCTCAACGACATTTTTACGGTGACGGTGAACATGGCGGGGCTGCCGGGCATCGCCGTGCCGGCCGGCAAGGATGCGCAGGGACTGCCGCTTGGACTGCAGTTGATCGGCCGTCCGTTCGATGAGGAGACGCTATTCTCGCTCGGCGAAGTCGTGGAGCAGGCGGCCGGCCGCTTCACGCCGCCGCGCTGGTGGTGACATGCCGGATTTCCGCGCCAGCCTGACGGATGCAGCGCCCGCGCCGGGCCTCGAGCCGCCGCTGGCCGCGTTGTGGTGGGCTGCCAAGGGCGACTGGGACCGGGCGCACAAGATCGTTCAGGACGAGAGCGATGCGAACGCCGCCTGGGTGCACGCCTATCTGCACCGGGTCGAAGGCGATCTCGGCAATGCCGGCTATTGGTATCGCCAGGCCGGCCAGCCGGTGGCGAAGGATTCTCTGGAAGCCGAATGGGAGCGGATCGTGTCCGCGCTGCTCGGAGGTGGAAAAGCATGACCGTGTCAGTCAAACCGGGAAAATTGATCAAGGGCCAGACCGGCGACTGGGAAGTCGTGATCGGGATGGAGGTGCACGCCCAGGTCACCTCGAAGTCAAAACTGTTCTCGGGCGCTTCGACCGAATTCGGCGGCGAGCCGAACAGCCATGTGTCGCTGGTCGATGCCGCGATGCCGGGCATGCTGCCGGTCATCAACGAGGAATGCGTCAAGCAGGCTGTCCGAACCGGGCTCGGCCTTAACGCCAAGATCAACCTGCGCTCGGTGTTCGACCGCAAGAACTATTTCTATCCGGACTCGCCGCAGGGCTACCAGATCAGCCAGTACAAGTCGCCCGTGGTGGGCGAGGGCGAGATCGTGGTCGAACTCGACGGCGGCAGAACCGCCACCATCGGGATCGAGCGGCTGCACCTGGAACAGGATGCGGGCAAATTGCTGCACGATCAGGCACCGGCCATGTCCTATGTCGACCTCAACCGCTGCGGCGTGGCGCTGATGGAGATCGTGTCAAAACCCGATATCCGCGACGCCGAGCAGGCCAAGGCCTATGTGACCAAGCTGCGCTCGATCCTGCGCTATCTCGGTACCTGCGACGGCGACATGGAGAAGGGCTCGTTGCGCGCCGATGTGAACGTTTCCGTACGAAAGCCCGGCGGACCGCTCGGCACCCGCTGCGAAATCAAGAACATGAACTCGATCAACTTCATCGGCCAGGCGATCGAGTACGAGGCCCGGCGCCAGATCGAGATCATCGAGGATGGCGGCACGATCGACCAGGAGACGCGCCTGTTCGACCCCAACAAGGGCGAGACGCGATCGATGCGCTCCAAGGAAGAGGCGCACGACTATCGCTATTTCCCCGATCCCGACCTGCTGCCGCTCGAGTTCACGCAAAGCTATGTCGATGAGCTCAAGGCGAAGCTGCCGGAATTGCCGGACCAGAAGAAGGCGCGCTTCATCGAGAGCCTCGGCCTGTCACCCTACGATGCCGGCGTGCTGGTGGCCGAGCGTGAGAGCGCGGTCTTCTATGAGACCGTGCTGGATGGACTTGCGGACAAGGCGCGCGACGGCAAGCTCGCCGCCAATTGGGTGATCAACGAGCTGTTCGGACGCCTCAACAAGGAAGGCCATGGCATTACGGCGTCGCCAGTGTCGGCGGCGCAGTTGGCCGCGATCGTCGGCCTGATCGGCGAGGGCACGATCTCCGGCAAGATCGCAAAGGACCTGTTCGAGATCGTCTGGACCGAAGGCGGCGACCCGCGCGAGCTGGTCGAGGCGCGCGGCATGAAGCAGGTCACTGACTTGGGCGCAATCGAGAAGGTCGTCGACGACATCATCGCCGCCAATCCGGACAAGGTCGCGCAGGCGAAAGCCAAGCCGCAGCTCGCGGGCTGGTTCGTCGGCCAGGTGATGAAGCAGTCCGGCGGCAAAGCCAATCCGCAAGCAGTCAACGATCTCCTGAAGACGAAGCTCGGCATCTGAGGCGTCCCGTAACGGGACGACTCCGTCGTTGATTGATGCGCGCGAGCGTGTTTCGATCGTCCATCGCGATCTGACATTCACCCGCGCGCCCGATAGCGCAGTTGCGAATCGGTCTTCGCGATTCGCAAAAAAGTTCGGTTTTGGCGAGCGGCGATGAGACGCCAACCCTGTACCCACGAAAATTTTTTTATTGCCAAAATTTGCGACTCAGAGTCCGCGCACATGACGTTTCCGCGGCATCAGTGAGTCGCGACGACATCGAGTGTGCATCGAACGTGGTTTGCGCGAATTCAAGAAAGTGCTGCGGCACAGGCGCTTCTTGCAATCTTGACAAACGCCGATGTCGGTCGTTGCGGCACTTTTTGCATCGACATGCGCATCGATCGTTGTGCCATCGAACGAAGTGCTTCGCGCGCGCTCCAATCGCTGCGTCAACACTTCCTTAAGTGGGACGCTGTTTTTTTGAATGTGTTGGTGTATTCGGGATGTAGTGCATCTCGATTCCCGAGTGCACGCAGCGACTAACGAGCCATCTCACTACATTAGGAGGGCAACATGGCTAAGAAGGCTAAGAAGGCGAAGAAAGCGAAGAGCGCAGTGAAGAAGACTGCGAAGAAGACCCGCAAGGTCGCCAAGAAGAAGAAGTAAGTTCGCTTCTTTGAAAATTGCCGGCGGTTCGATGCCGGCACGTCACCCGAGCCCCAAGACGAAACGCTGAAGGCTCTGGTCGACGAAAGAGGGTGTCGGCGAGACATCAGGTCAAACGGCTGGATCGTATTTCGGAAGAGCTTGCTCTTTCAAACCGGTCCGGCAGAAGAAACAGGTTTTCTTCGTTCGGTGCGGGTATCCTTAACTGCCCGCAATTTCATCGGGGCCAAAAGCCCGGCTTGAAATCTGGTCCTGACGTGTTCGCCGACGCCCTCGTTCCCCTGGGGCGTACTTGCCCCCGGAACGCCCGCTTTCGCTGGAGCGCTCCGACAGCCCGCGCATCAGGCGTCCGGCGCTGAAGTTTTCCAAACTCCCTTCATTGTTTGTTGGCCCCGCCGGTTCGGTTCCGCCTGTCGCTCCGGTTCTGGCGCGTTTCGGTTATCCGGCACGCCTTGAACTCGCATGGCCGCAGCGCGGCGCGACGCCGGGTTATCTGCTGGAACCGTCAACGCCCCGATCGGGTGACGGGGTGAATGATGACACCGACATTGGCCGCAATGGTTATCGTTCCGCGAAGCCGCAGGGTAAACCGACTTTCACGATTGGCCACTTCTCCCTGTGCCGCAGATACTTCTGCGATTCCGTGTTCGACGGCGCAAAGTGCGCGTTTACACCCCGTTCATCGCGAACCTTAAACTGCCCTTCAAATTTGTTCAGCCATGATCATCCCAACAACAGACCGAAAAACGGCACGCGCATGATCCGCCAAAGTGTAAGCGGTTTGGCGATCAGATCATGCGCTCTTCTAAATAAGGGCTGCGCGATCGGACGCAAAACCGGTTTCCACTTTTGCTGATCGCGCGCCGGGGATGTCAACAGTGGACAGGGGCCGCGCTCGGGGGAGGGCGGCAACGATAAGAAGGGGCTACAGATGTTTCAGGGGCAGATCGATCTCGACAACGCAATTCCGGTGGAGGCGACCGCGATTCCGGATGTGCTGTTCGAGCGCGGCCTTTACTGGGCGAGCGGCCGTTCCGGCGTGGTTAATCTCGTCGCGGCTCACAAATGGTTCAATCTCGCCGCGCTGAAGGGACGCGCGGATGCAATCTCCATGCGCCGCGAGGTGGCCGCCATGATGTCAGATGCCGAAATCGCCACCGCGCAACGCGAGGCGCGTGCGTGGATGACTGCGCATTGAAAGTCGCCGGCGTCACGCCGGCGGCTCTCCGTTGGCAAGGCAGCATTTCTTTGCTTTCTTGCCGCTCCCGCAGGGACATGGATCGTTACGTCCGACGTGGCGCCAGGGATTTCTGACCGGCTCGTTCGGATACACGAAATCGGCCCAGGGCGATTTCTCATCGTCTCCTTCGAACACGTCGTCTTCGGACCTGCGCACCCAGGCCAGCGATTCGAGCACATCCTCGATGTAACCGAGATTGGCTTGCGCGAACCGGTCGATGTCGTCGGGCGCGCGTTCGGCTTCGGCAAGATACTCATCAAAGTCAGGGCGACCGATCCACTCCTCGGGAATGCGGTCTTCGTGGAAGGCCTTGTCAACCAGCGGCACCAGGTCGCGCAGGCCGAGCAGGGCGATCGCCCGCAGCCAGCCGACCCAGGCCTGATCGCCGTCTTCCGGCCGTTCCTCATGGAACCGGACAAGAAATCCCTTTAGCCGATCGCGCTCGATGCGGCGCTCCCATGCCAGGAAGGTCGCTGCGCCAAACAATGCTTCACGGATGAATCCGTCGATCGAGCTGTCGGCAATCAAGGCCAACAAGCCGTCGGTATCGCCATCGAATACGCCAGCGACGATTTTGGCCAGGCTCTCGGTGACGGTGTCGCCCAGCAGGAAGTCGACATCTTCATAGGGCCGGCGCAGCAGACGCAGCAGCGGCTGGCACGCTTCGCGGTTACGAGCTCCGCCCAGGATATGAAGCCCGCGGAACAGCAGCAGGCTTTCATCATCTGACAAGGCCTCGCCATCCGCAGCGCTCTCGAGGACGGCGCGCAATTTCGGCGCGGCTTCTTCGATCCTCGCCGTACAAACCGCGATGGCGAAATCAGGAAGGTCTGCTTCCGTTGCGATGGCATGAAGGTGGTCTTCGATCGGGCCGAGATCAGGCGTGTTCTCGCCATCGCCGAGGATTGCTTCGAGTTCTTCCTTTTTCATGCTGCGCTCCACTGCGTGCTGGGCCGATGCTGATCGGATGCGCTCGCAACGGCAAGAGACGATCCAGCATCATCGCAAATGGCGCGGTGATGGGGTGTGCGCTACGTCAGGCAAGACCTGCTACCGACGTCTTGGGCTGGACAAGGCGGGTTGGCGGAGCCGGAGGGATTCGAACCCTCGATAGGGCTTTACAACCCTATAACGGTTTAGCAAACCGCCGCCTTCAGCCACTCGGCCACAGCTCCATGAGGGCGGATATGCCCGACGCGAGGGCGAGCCGCAAGCGGCAGATTCAGGTTACGCCGGGGCTATTTGGTGGCGGTGCTGCCGCAGGCGTTCCTTCCGGTCGATCCCGTATCCCGCGGAGCAGCTCACACCGCTTCTTTTCAAGGCTTCGCATTCGATTCGGCGCCGGGGATGTAGCCCCGACCAAGGGCTTGGGAGCAGGCGCTTATATAAGGCGTCATCTTCGCCCGAAGCGAATGCATTTCGATCCCGGGGCTTTGGCAGTTCCTCGTGAGCTGGTTCCCTGGGAGCCGCCGGCCGAAACTGACCATGACGGCGGGGGCGCCGGCTTAGTCTTAATAATACTTGTCGTGACTCGCGCCCAAACCGGCTGCCGCGCGTCGCCTTTTCTATGCGCGTTTGTTCGATGCGGATTCGGCGAATCCCACCATTCGATTCGACGCAATTGAGATCACCCGGAGGTCAGAACCCGCTTGCTGCGCCGCCCACGCAACTATTCACGTGTCAAATAGAACTAATCAAAAATATCTATTAGAAACAAAGCCTTGCAGAAAAACTTCGATCACAAACACGTGTTATTTGTGCAACACCCTTCGGAAAAGGGGCGGAGTCGGGCCGTTCGAGGCGGTTCCTTTGTTGCTTGTGCAGAAGTCCTCGGTAATTGTGATCGGGCGACGGAGGGGGGCATCCCGAGGTCGTCCCGTTTTAGGTGGTTCGCTTAAGTCCCTCGCGTTCATGCGGGAGTGTCCGAAGGCGCGAAGTGGCTAAGCGGGTTTCAGGGGACAAGGGAACCAACCTTAGGGTGTTTCACCCAGCGGATCCGGAACCTTCCCTACAGAGCAACTTGGAGGTTTAACATGAAGATGGTTAAGAGCCTTATTCTCGGCTCAGCGGCGGGTCTGATCGCCATGAGCGGAGCTCAGGCGGCCGATCTTCCCGTCAAGGCCAAAGCGGTCGAGTACGTGAGGATCTGCTCCCTGTATGGTGCGGGTTTCTTCTATATCCCGGGCACCGACACCTGCATCAAGCTGGGTGGTTATCTGCGCGTCGACACCACGTTCAACGGCGGCATCTACGGCTCGCCGGCATGGAACGGCGATATCGGTCAGGGCAACCGCTACGCCAACTACTTCGCGGCCCGTTCTCGTCTGGCGCTGACGGTTGATACCCGCACCGCCACTGAATACGGCGTTGTCCGCACCTTCGGTCAGGCCAACATCCAGTTCAGCACGCTCGGCAACACCACCTTCAATCCGAACTCGCTGGCGACCAACCTCGGCAACAACACGAACCTGCTTGACTCCGCAGGCAACGGCTATGTCGCGGTCGACCAGATCTTCCTGCAGTTCGCAGGCTTCACCTTCGGTAAGTCGGTTTCGGCCTTTGCGTCGCCCTGGAACGGCTATCCGGGCAACAACAACTCGAACCTGATCGGCGGTCCGGACTACGTCACCGGCGTCAACAACATCCAGTACACCGCGCAGTTCGGCAACGGCGTGTCGGCCACCATCGGCCTGGACGAACCGACCGTGTACAACCGTACGACCATCGGATATCTGGCAACTTTCCCGGCAACCGCTGCTACTCCCACGGCACTCGCAACCAATCCGTCCAGTTCGGTCTCGACGCTCGGAGTTGCGCCGAACGCCTATGGTGGCGTCCATGCTCCGGATATTGTCGGCAACATCCGCGTCGACCAGGCCTGGGGTCTGTTCCAGATTGGCGGTTTGGCGCATCTCGTGAACCCTTCGTACAACGTGCTGACCTCGGCGGGCTTGCCGACGCCTCTGTCGGAAATCTCCGGTCACCCCGACTCGAAGTGGGGCGGCGCGGTGATGGCGGCCTTGCAGATCAAGAATCTGCCGACCGGTGCGGGCGATGACTTCAAGATCGACGCCACCTACGCCAAGGGCTCCACCAAGTCAGTGATCTCCACCAGCGGCACTTCGCCGAACTTTGCGATGTTCGGCGATACTAGCCGTGCGGGAGCCTATCAGAGCTACGGCTTTGGCTACACCAGTGACGGCGTATACGTCCCGGGTGGCGAGATCGAGCTTACGGATGCCTGGGGCGTCCGTGGTGCGTTCAACCACAACTGGGATCCCTACTGGTCGACCAGCCTCTGGGGTAGCTACGCCCAGGTTCGCTACAATGGTACAGCGACCGCGAACTACTGTGCGGCCTTCGCAGCCCCTGTAACGGGTCGCTCTTTCAGTGGCGACTTCACCTGCAACCCGGACTTCAATGTTGCGATGGTGGGTGCGGTCACCCGCTGGACCCCCGTCAGGAACCTGACGTTCTCGGCTGAAGTCGGCGCGTTCTTCCTCGACCAGAAGATGACGGGTGCGATCACGGCACAAGCTCCGGGCGCTACCAGCCCGAAGCCGGTTGCCACCTACGAGTTCCGGGACCAGAGCACTGTGTTCCTGAACATTCGCGCTCAGCGTAACTTCTGATCCCGAAAGACTTGAAACACTAGGAGAACCCCGGCAGGCAACTGCCGGGGTTTTTCATTGCAGCCCACATCTTTTGTTGTGAGTCGAATCTCCGTAGCAGAACAGCCACACCGGCGCGTTAAACTGAAACTCTTCACGGCGTTGTCATTCCACGCAAAAATTTTTGGATTACGTATGCAGCATGCATTTGCATGAAGCGCGGGGCATCGCGGGACACAACTTGCATAAGTCGCGGGGCATCGCGAACAGGAGATATATAACAATGAAAACAGCGCGAACTTTAATTTTAAGCTCGGCGGCAGGCTTGATCGCCCTGAGCGGCGCACAAGCGGCCGACCTTCCGGTCAAAGCCAAGGCAGTCGAATATGTCAGGGGCTGCTCGCTTTACGGCGCCGGCTTCTTCTACATCCCGGGCAGCGACACCTGCATCAAGCTCGGCGGCTACCTGCGCGCGGACGTCACGTTCAACGGCGGTGCGCACGGCGCCCCCGCCTGGAACGGTGATATCGGTCAGCAGAACCGCTACGCTAATTACTTCGTGGCCCGCTCCCGTATGGCGCTGACGGTCGATACCCGCACCGCTACCGAATACGGCGTCGTCCGCACCTTCGGCCAGGCTGACATTCAGTTCACCACGCTCGGCGGCAGCACGTTCAACCCCAACTCCCTCGCGACTAACCTCGGCAACAACCCGCAGCTTCTTGACACCGCGGGCAACGGCTATGTCGCGGTCGAATTCGTTTTCATCCAGTTCGCCGGCTTCACCTTCGGTAAGTCCGCCTCAGCCTATGCCACGCCGTGGCAGGGTTTCCCGGGCAATATCAACTCCTCCTTGCTCGGCGGTCACAACACCGATACCGGCGTCAACAACATCCAGTACACCGCCGAGTTCGGAAACGGCGTGTCGGCCTCGATCGGTCTCGACGACCCGACGGTGTGGGATCGCACCAGTGTCGGATATTTGGCGCTCTTCCCAGCCACTGCTGCCACTCCAACTGCACTCGCGACCAATCCGACCAGTTCAGTCAACGCGGTGGGGATTCCGTCCAACGCCTATGCCGGCGTCCACGCGCCCGACATCGTCGGCAGAATCCGGGTGGATCAGGCCTGGGGTCTGTTCCAGCTTTCGGCAGCCGCGCATGAAGTGAACGGTTCGTACAACACGCTGGGCGCGGGCGCTGTCCCGACCGCACTTTCCGAAATCAGCGGCCACCCCGAGAGCAAGTGGGGCGGCGCGGTGATGGCGGCGTTGCAGATCAAGAACATTCCGACCGGTGCAGGCGACGACATCAAGCTCGACGTTTCCTACGCCAAGGGCGCCACCAAGTACGTTATCGCCACCAGCGGCACCTCGCCGAACTTCGCGATGTTCGGCGATAGCGGCTTCGGCTATCAGAGCGTCGGCTTCGGCGCGACCACCGACGGCGTCTATTTCCCGGGCGCGGCCGGTACCGGCGGTATCGCTTTGACGACGGCCTGGGGCGTCCGTGGCGCGTTCAACCACAACTGGAATCCGAACTGGTCGACCAGCCTGTTCGGCAGCTACTCTGCCGTCAGGTACGATGGTGGCGCGAACGACAATCTGCTCGGTGCAGGAACCTCGACGGCCAAGGGCGCTTACTGCGCCGCTTTCAACGTTAGCCACCCGGGTCAGGCGTTGGTCGGGAATGCTGCGGGCAGCTATACCTGTAACCCCGACTTCAACGTCTCGCAGCTCGGCGTCGTTACCCGTTGGACCCCGGTCAAGAACCTGACGTTCTCGGGCGAAGTCCAGTGGTTCCATCTCGACCAGAAGATGTCGGGCTCCTCGGTGTTCACGGCGACCCCTCCGAAGCCGAACGCGCTCTACGAGTTCAAGGATCAGGACACGGTCCTACTCCAGTTCCGCGCCCAGCGTAACTTCTGACATTGATCCTGGGCGATGCGGCAGAAGTCGCATCGCCCTTGGCGCCGTACATCAAATCTGTACTGCTGCTATTCGACGCTGGCGCCGCGGTGCAGGTCGGCTTCAATTTGAAGCTTGGTCCCGCCGCCGAACCGCGCGCGATAGACCTGCAGGTTCTCCATAATCCGCTGCACATAGTTGCGCGTCTCGGAGAACGGGATCTGCTCGACCCAATCGACCGCGTCGACCTTGGGATCGCGGGGATCACCGTAACGCTCGATCCATTTCTTGACGCTGCCGCGACCGGCATTGTAGCCCGCGAAGGTCAGAATGTAGGAGCCGCGATAGTCCTCGAGCAGCCCGCCGAGCTCGGCCGCGCCGAGCATGGCGTTGTAGACCGAGTCCGTCTTCATCCGCTGAAGGTCAAAGCTGACGCCGGCCCGCTTGCAGACATAGCGACCGGCGTCCGGCGTCACCTGCATCAGCCCGTAGGCCTGGGCCGGTGAGACCACGGCCGGATTGAAGGCGCTTTCCTGCCGCGCGATCGAATAGACGACGCTGGGCTCGACCTCGGGCCCGATCTGCTTGAACGACGGGATGCCGGTGACGGGATAGGCGTAGACGTCGAACGGCAGGCCGCGATTGAGCGCGGCCTTGCCGAGCAGCAGCATGCCGCGGGCGTCGTGGTGGCGCGAGGTGAGCTCACCGAGACCCACCAGGGCTTCGGGATCGCCGTTCTCACCCATGTCGGCGAAAATCGGGATCGCGAGTTCGCGCTCGTCGAGGTCATACAGCAACTGCACCGCGCGAACGATCTCGAATCGCTCGACGCCGCGGCCGCGGGCGCTCGGGACGCCATTCAACTGAAGCTGCGGCAGGCCGAGCTTGGCGCGGGCGAGCTGACCATAATAACTGGTCGATTGTTCGGCCGCGCGCCCATAGGCCGCGCGGGCCTCTTGCGCGCGACCGGCCGCTTCCGCCGCGCGGCCTTGCCAATAGCCGGCGCGCGCCAATGCAGTCGGGTTTGCGCTGCCGACGCCGATGCGCGCGAAGTGCTGGGCTGCGACCGCAGGATCTTTCAGGAACCGCAGCGCAATCCAGCCAGCGGTGAATTCCTGTTCGGTCTTGTAGATGTCGCGCGTCGGCAGCGCCGCATCCCGCGCGATCAGATACGCGGTGCGATGCTCGCCGACATCGAGCATCTTGCGCGCCAGCAAGCGTCGCTCGATCCACCATTCGTTGAGATTGTGCAGGCGATTCGGGTCTTTCGGCGCGCTCAGCATGAGCTGCACGGCCTCATTGAACTTCTCTTCGCGGCGTAGGAGCTGGATTTTCGCGAAGATGTAGCCGGTTTCGCCGTGCAATTCGTGCGGCACCGCCTCAAGCAGCGCCCTGAGGTTGGAAGACTTCTTGTTGGCCGCGATCCGCGCTTTCGCAAGCGCGACGTGGCCTGAGCCGAGCCGCTTCGCGGCCCGCATGCCGCCGGCTTCCTGCTCGGTGCTGTAAAGCAGCGACTCCATCCGTGCCTTGTGGTCGCCCGCCGTCAGCAGCGCGCCGAACATATCGAGCGCGGCGTTCTCGGTGTCTTCCGACATGCCGTCGTGACGCCAGCCCTCGCGGACCAGCCGTTCGGCATTGGCGCGATCGCCGCGCGCGAGCATCGCCTTCGCCAGCGCGAACTTGCCCTTGGCCGAGATCGGCGATTCGTTCTCGAACCACGACCAGACGGTCGAATCGTCGCGGCGGTCGTCCCACAGCGCGGCCTCGATGCGCCGGCGCATGAAAGTCTGCGACGGCCAACTCGGATTGGCTGAAACAAACGCACGGTAGCGCTCGACCGAGGCATTGTTGTTGTCGCTGCGCAGGATCAGCCATTCCGCGAGCTTGCGAGCGACAGGGTCCGAGATCGCGGCTTGCACCTGCGTTGCATCGCCGGGCTTCTGCTTGCGCACCAATTCGATGACGTTCTCCAGCGCGTCCTTGTCGGCCTGAGAGGTCGAGGAGGTCGCGGCCACTGCGGCTGGGGCGTGTCTGCGCGGAGGCGGCGCGACAGCATGCTGGCGGGTCGCAGGCGCCAGAACAGGCGGCGGCGGGGCCGGCGCTGCATGCGCCGGCGCAGTCGATGCAGCCGGGGTGCCGGTGTTCGCCGTCGGCGCGGACTTGGGAACGACGTTGCGGGCAATCGGCCGCGGCTTCGGCACGGGAACTTTTGACTTGGCCCAGCTTTCCAGAGGGAAGGAGGTCAGTCCGACCGCCAGCGCTAGGCTTGTGGCCAGTGCGGTCGATCGCAACGCGGCGGCGCGGGCGGAAGGGATCACGGCTTTCCTCTGCGGCGGCGAATCATTCAATCGCTCCAGCCTTGGTCTATTTTGATTGAATATGTGGACAAAATGCTAAAAGCGTCGCGTTGGACCTGTTTGCGCCATCACCGCGGCAAAATCGCGGCTATCGGCCTTCGAGAAAGGCAAATGTCGGCCCGCGGCAGGAAAGCGTGTTGGAACAAGGCGCTAAGCGCCTGATGCACGGCCCTTTCGTCTGGTCGCCAGACCCGATATGAATTGAAATCCAGTTTCAGTCGTGCCGTTTCTTAAGCGTTGGAGGAAGTCCATGGCAGCCAAGACAAAATTTCGGGGGTCGTTCACCGCCTTGGTCACGCCATTCAAGAACGGCTCGGTCGACGAGTCCGCTTTCCGCGGCTTGGTGAACTGGCAGATCGCCGAAGGCACCCACGGCCTGGTCCCGGTCGGCACGACCGGTGAAAGTCCGACGCTGAGCCATGACGAGCACAAGCGCGTGGTCGAATGGTGCATCGACGAGGCGAAGGGCAAGGTGCCGGTGATTGCCGGCGCCGGCTCGAACTCGACCAAGGAAGCGGTCGAGCTTGCCGAGCATGCGGAAAAGGCGGGAGCGGATGCGGTGCTGGTGGTGACGCCGTACTACAACAAGCCCACCCAGGAAGGCATGTACCAGCACTTCAAGGCGATCAACGATGCCATTGGCATTCCGATCATCATCTACAACATTCCCGGCCGTTCCGTGATCGACATGTCGGTCGAGACCATGACGCGGCTATTCGCGCTGAAGAACATCGCCGGCGTCAAGGATGCGACCGCCAGCATGGTGCGGGTATCGCAGCAGCGCGCGGCGATGGGCGAGGACTTCAACCAATTGTCGGGCGAGGACGCCACTATCCTCGGCTACATGGCGCATGGCGGCCATGGCTGCATCTCGGTCACGTCCAACGTCGCGCCGCGGCTGTGCTCGGAATTCCACGCTGCATGGCAGAAGGGAGATCACGCCACCGCGCTCAAGCTGCACGACAAGCTGATGCCGCTGCACAACAACCTCTTCATCGAAAGCAATCCGGCGCCGGTGAAATACGCGCTCTCGCTGCTCGGCAAGATCGACGAGAAGCTGCGGCTGCCGATGGTGCCGGTTACCGAGCCGACGCGCCTCGCCGTGCGCAGCGCCATGGTCCATGCCGGCCTGATCAACTAGGTCGGTTCCGCTTCGCCTGAAGAACGAAGAGGGGAAGCCAACATGCTGAAGGAATTCCGCGAATTCGCGATGAAGGGTAACGTCGTCGACCTCGCGGTTGGCGTGATCATCGGTGCGGCCTTCGGCGCCATCGTGACCTCGCTGGTCGGCGACGTCATCATGCCGGTCATCGGCGCGATCACAGGCGGACTTGATTTCTCCAACTATTTCACGCCACTGTCGAAGGCGGTAAACGCCAGCAACCTGGCGGACGCCAAAAAGCAAGGCGCCGTACTGGCTTGGGGTAATTTCCTTACGCTGACACTGAACTTCCTCATCGTCGCCTTTGTGCTGTTCGTCGTTATTCGCGCGATGAACAAGCTGAAGCGCAAGGACGAAGCTGCGCCCGCGCCGCCGAAGCTGACCCGACAGGAAGAACTGCTGATCGAGATCCGCGATCTCCTCAAGAAGGGCTAGTGCCGCCGATTTGAGGTCACCACAGTGTTTGCCGCGAGTCCGCGTGGGGGACCTCAAATCGAAAAGCGGCCCTAGCAATCATAAGTTTGCTGGTGCCCTTTGTCTTCCGAAGTTCGTATAACGGGCTCCGCAATTACTGTACGAACTTCGGAATAGGGCACTAGCCGTGGCTGATAAGAACGAACGCCCAATCAAGGTCGTCGCCGAAAACCGCAAGGCCCGATTCAATTATGCAATCGAGGACACGGTCGAGGCTGGCATCGCGCTGACCGGAACCGAAGTAAAGTCGATCCGCAATGGCAAGACCACCATTGCGGAGTCCTATGCGGATTCCAAGGACGGCGAGATCTGGCTGATAAACGCCAATATTCCGGAATATCTGCAGGCCAACCGCTTCAACCACGAGCCGAAACGGCCGCGCAAATTGCTGTTGCACCGAAAGCAGATCAACAAGCTGATGGGCGCGGTCGATCGCGAAGGCATGACGCTGATTCCGCTAAAGCTCTATTTCAACGAGCGCGGCCGCGCCAAGCTGTTGCTGGCGATCGCCAAGGGCAAGAAGCTGCACGACAAGCGCGAGAGCGAAAAGAAGCGCGACTGGGGCCGGGAAAAAGGCCGCCTGATGCGGGCGAGAGGATAGAGGGTGAATGGCGAATAGCGAGTGGCGAATAGTAAATTCCATTCCTCTATTCGCTACTCGCCATTCGCTACTCGCCCCTTGGAGGAGAGAAGATGGCTCAATCCAACCTGCATGAAGTCGACTGGAGCAAGATCCCCCCGCCGGTCGACGATGGCGCCGCGGCGCATCTCGTCGGCATGGCGATTCCGCCAGTCACGCTGCTGGCCACCGACGATAGTTCGGTGACGCTCTCGGCGCTTCCCGGCCGCACCGTGGTGTTCGCCTATCCCCGCACCGGGTCGCCGGGCAAGATCAGCCTGGTCGACGACTGGGACATGATTCCCGGCGCGCGCGGCTGCACGCCGCAAACCTGCTCGTTCCGCGATCTGTTTGCGGAGTTGAAAGCGGCCGGCACCAGGCAGGTGTTCGGCCTATCGACCCAGGACAACGTCTACCAGACCGAAATGGCGTCACGGCTGCATTTGCCGTTTCCGGTTCTGTCGGATGAAAAGCTTAAGCTCACCCGCGCCCTGAATTTGCCGACGATGGAGGTGGCGGGACTGACGTTGATCAAGCGGCTGGCGCTGATCGTGGACGATGGGCGCATTGCCCACGTGTTCTATCCGGTTTTCCCGCCCGACCGGAACGCCGCCGACGTACTGGCATGGCTGAGGGAAAATCCGCGGTAAAGGTGTTCTGTTCGCTTTGCCCACCCTTACGACTCTACGACTCCAAGTCCTTCCGCACTTTTGCAAAGACGTCGCGAAACATCTCCGGTGTCAGCACCCGCGTGTTGGTGTTGTAGCGTGAGCAGTGATAGCTGTCGTAGAGCTTGATATTGCCCGCCTTGTACACAGCGCCGTGCGCAAAGGGGGCCGCGCCATTGCGCAGGCCGAGCGCCTTCAGGGTCGAGTCATGTGCAATGCGGCCGAGCAGCACGATCGCGCGCAGTTTGGGCATGGTCGCAATTGTCGTCGCCAGAAATTGCCGGCAGGTGCTGATCTCGACCGGCAGCGGCTTGTTTTGCGGCGGCACGCAGCGCACCGCGTTGCTGATCCGGCAGTCAACGAGCTTCAGTCCGTCGTCCGGTCGCGCCTGGTAGACGCCCTTCGCAAAGCCGTATTCCAGCAGGGTCGCATACAAGAGATCGCCAGCGTAGTCGCCGGTGAACGGGCGTCCGGTCCGGTTGGCTCCCTGCAGGCCCGGCGCCAGCCCGACAATCAACAGTTGCGCGGAGGCATCGCCGAACGAAGCGACCGGCGAGTTGTGCCAGCCCGGCTCGCGGGCACGAGCCTGCGCGCGGAATTCGGCGAGCCTCGGGCAGAGCGGGCAGTCGCGGTCGGGTTCGGCGGCCGCAGGGGCGGGGAGATTAGCCATCAGTCCAAAGCATTTTCGAGCGAAATCCAGTCACGGACCTGATCCGGCGTCGATACCGGTTCGCCTCAGATGCGCGCGCCAAAACAAAAAGCCCCGGTTCTGTTTTCAATCAGAACCGAGGCTCTAGCAGTGTACTGGCTCATGCTCAATCGTCGAAATCGTCGTCGCCGGCGCGTGGCGCCACGGTGGTCGCGCGCTGCAGGAATTGCGGCGAGTGGTGACGCGGCTCGCGCGGGGCAGGGCGCTCGGAGGGATCGCGGCCCAGCTTTGATTGCAGCTCGACAAGATCGGTGAAGACATCGGCCTGGCGGCGCAGTTCGTCGGCGATCATCGGCGGCTGGCTCGAAATGGTCGACACGACCGTAACGCGAACGCCGCGGCGCTGCACCGCTTCAACCAGCGAGCGGAAATCGCCGTCGCCCGAAAACAACACGATCTGATCGACATGCTCGGCGAGTTCCATGGCATCGACGGCGAGTTCGATATCCATGTTGCCCTTCACCTTGCGGCGGCCGGATGCGTCGATGAATTCCTTCGTTGCCTTGGTGACGACGGTGTAGCCGTTGTAGTCGAGCCAGTCGATCAATGGACGGATCGAGGAGTATTCCTGATCCTCGATGATTGCCGTGTAGTAAAACGCACGCAACAGCGTTCCGCGGCTCTGAAATTCCTTGAGAAGGCGCTTGTAATCGATGTCGAAGCCGAGCGTCTTGGCCGTTGCGTAGAGGTTGGCGCCATCGATGAAGAGCGCAATCTTGTTGGAAGCTGGTGACATCAAATGGTTCTCACGTTGTTGTTAGCTTTTCTAGCGCAGCGGCCAACGACCGCGCGCACTTTCCAGTTCTGTTGCCTAAAGTTCGGTGAATCGTGCCCCACGACAGTCACCA
Source organism: Bradyrhizobium sp. AZCC 1578 (assembly GCF_036924675.1). Taxonomy (NCBI): domain Bacteria; kingdom Pseudomonadati; phylum Pseudomonadota; class Alphaproteobacteria; order Hyphomicrobiales; family Nitrobacteraceae; genus Bradyrhizobium; species Bradyrhizobium sp. AZCC 1578. Next base: position 780,990 of record NZ_JAZHRZ010000001.1, on the reverse strand, counting down.
CTGCAATTATGGTGAGGCGAGGGCGAAAAACCTATACTTTTGACATGCAATGAAGAGATTTACTTGTCCTGTACGGCAACCCTGCCGCGTCTGGACGCTCCGGCCCTTCTGGCCCCAAGGGTTGGCGTATCAGAGCCCATTGGGAAGGCAAATCACAAATTTGGTCTTGCGAAAGGCCGCCTGCCACTATAACTAGCGCCCATAACCGACATATTTGGCCCCATTTAACGGAGCGACAGTCTATGGCGCGCGTCACCGTGGAAGATTGCATTGACAAGGTCGACAACCGGTTCGACCTGGTGCTGCTGGCGGCGCATCGCGCCCGTATGATTTCGTCCGGATCGCAACTCACGGTTGATCGCGATAACGACAAAAATCCGGTCGTTTCGCTGCGGGAAATCGCCGATTCCACTATTTCCCCGGAAGACCTCCGCGAGGAACTGGTTCATTCCCTGCAGAAATTCGTCGAGGTCGACGAGCCTGAGCCCGATACCGTGCCTTTGATCGGCTCGGCCGGCGCCAGCGTCGATGCCGACGACACCGAGGTTGCGGTCGAGCGCATGACCGAGGAAGAACTCCTCAAGGGGCTGGAAGGCCTGGCGCCGCCGGAAGAGCAGCCCGAAGAGGACGAGTAACCCGGAACCTTCCGGTCCGTCCCGAACTCCCGATCTGCCAAAGGCCCGGACGCCAGTCCGGGCCTTTGCTTTTGTTGACATTTTTGCGGTTACAATGCGTCCTTGGCTGGCGCGGCCGAAAACGGCTGACTCGCTGGGCCGACAGGCTACCGGGTTGGGCGTTGGATGGCCGCAGGCCCAAGCGAAATTGAACCGTATCGCGGCCCGCGCGGCGTGTATCGCCGTTCGAAAACGCATTAGATACGTAAACGAGATACGTAACGGCGGGACCCGTCCGGGTCTGGTGGAAGAAGGTAGTGATGTGATGGCGTATTGGCGCCGCAGCTCCTGGCAAATGCAGGCCGCGACCGGCCAGGTCGCGGTTGCGCCGGGGTCGGCTGTGGCGGAGAAGCCGAAGCGCTCGCGCATGATGCGGCAATACGATCTGGTCGAGCGCGTCCGCTCGTACAATCCGGATACCAACGAAGACCTGCTCAATCGCGCCTATGTCTACGCCATGAAGGCGCATGGCACGCAGACGCGCGCGTCCGGCGATCCCTATTTCTCGCATCCGCTCGAGGTCGCGGCGATCCTGACCAACCTCAAGCTCGACGACGCCACCATCGTCGCCGCGCTGCTGCACGACACCATCGAGGATACCGAGGCGACGCGCGCCGAGATCGACAATATCTTCGGTCACGAGATCGGCGCGCTGGTCGAAGGGCTCACCAAGCTGAAGCGGCTGGAGCTGGTCTCGCGCGAAGCCAAGCAGGCCGAGAATCTGCGCAAGCTCTTGCTGGCGATCGCCGACGACGTCCGCGTTCTCCTGATCAAGCTGGCCGATCGCCTGCATAACATGCGCACGCTGGAATTCGTGCCGCACGCCTCGCGCCGCCGCATTGCCGAGGAGACGCTCGATATCTATGCGCCGCTCGCTGGTCGCATGGGTATGCATGAGATGCGCGAGGAACTGGAAGATCTGTCCTTCCACGTGCTCGATCCTGAAGCCTATGCGGTGGTGAAGCAGCGGCTCGACGCGCTTGCCGACCGCAACCGCAATCTGATTGGCGAGATCGAAAGCCAGCTCTCCAAGAACCTGCAGAAGAACGGGATCACTGCGCGCGTCTATGGCCGCCGCAAGCAACCGTTCTCGATCTGGACCAAAATGGAGCGCAAGTCGGTCGGCTTCGAGCAATTGTCCGACATCTACGGTTTCCGCATCATTCTGAGCGACGCCGAGTCTTGCTACCGCGCGCTCGGCGTGGTGCATACCACCTGGCCGGTGGTGCCCGGACGCTTCAAGGACTACATTTCGACACCGAAGCAGAACGACTATCGCTCGCTGCACACCACCGTGATCGGCCCCGGCAACCAGCGCGTGGAATTGCAGATCCGTACCGAGGAAATGAACCGGGTCGCCGAGTTCGGCATTGCCGCGCACGCCTTCTACAAGGACGGCATGGGCTCGCCGACCGAGCGGCTCAAGCACGAATCCAACGCCTTTGCCTGGCTGCGCCATACTATCGGAATTCTCTCCGACAGCGCCAATCCGGAAGAGTTTCTGGAGCACACCAAGCTCGAATTGTTCCACGACCAGGTGTTCTGCTTCACCCCGAAGGGCAAACTGATCGCGCTGCCGCGGCAAGCCAATGTGATCGACTTCGCCTATGCGGTGCATACCGATGTCGGCAACTCGGCAGTCGGCTGCAAGATCAACGGCAAATTCGCGCCGCTGTCGTCCGAATTGCAGAACGGCGACGAGGTCGAGGTTTTGACCTCGCAGGCGCAGTCGGCGCCGCCCTCGGCCTGGGAATCGCTCGCGATCACCGGCAAGGCGCGCGCGGCGATCCGGCGCGCGACCCGTACCGCGGTGCGCGATCAATATGCGGGACTTGGCCGCCGCATCGTCGACCGCCTGTTTGCCCGCGCCAAGATCGAATACGCCGACGACAAGCTGAAGGGTGCATTGCCGCGCCTGGCGCGCGCCTCGATCGAGGACGTGATGGCCTCCGTCGGACGTGGTGAACTGAAGGCCTCCGACGTCGCCCGCGCGATGTACCCGGACTACAAGGAAGAGCGGTTGGTGAAGTACGGGGCGGCCAAGAAGAGCCTCGCGGTAAAATTGAAGCTGAAGTCGCCGCCGCATCCGGCGCGCAGCACCTCCGTGATCCCGGTGCGCGGCATCAATTCGGATTTGCCGGTGAAGTTTGCGCCGAACGGTGGTGCGGTTCCGGGCGACCGCATCGTCGGCATCGTCACGCCGGGCGAGGGGATCACGATCTATCCGATCCAGTCGCCGGCGCTGAAGGATTTCGAGGAGGAGCCGGAGCGCTGGCTCGACGTGCGCTGGGATATCGATGAAGCCATGCCGCAGCGTTTCCCGGCGCGGATCCTGGTGCACAACGTCAACGAGCCCGGCAGCCTCGCCCAGGTCGCCACCGTGATCGCCGAGCACGACGGCAATATCGACAATATCAGCATGTCGCGCCGCTCGCCCGATTTCACCGAGCTGACCATCGATCTCGAGGTCTATGACCTCAAGCATCTCAGTGCAATTATCGCTCAATTGCGTGCCAAGGCCGTCGTCGCCAAGGTCGAGCGTGTCAATGGGTAGGCGATATCGTCATTGCAGGGCAAAAGCGCGAAGCGCGTCTCTTGCACTAAGCGACCCGGCAATCCATCCTTCTCAAGTAGATGGATGCGCAGGTCACGCCCGCGTATGACGTGCTGTGCTATCGAAGTCGCCCGTAAGCTTGCCTGTGAGTCCGGTCATGCCCGTTCCCCCGCTCCGCCTCGGCGTCAATGTCGACCACGTCGCCACCTTGCGCAACGCGCGGCGCGGCGAGCGGCCGGATCCGGTGCGCGCCGCGCTATTGGCGATCGAGGCTGGCGCCGACGGCATCACCGCGCATCTGCGTGAGGACCGCCGCCACATCCGCGACAGCGACATGGCGCGGCTGAAGGCCGAAATATCAAAGCCGCTGAATTTCGAGATGGCGGCAACGGAAGACATGCTGCGGATTTCGCTAGCGACAAAACCCCACGCCGTATGCCTGGTGCCGGAGCGCCGCGAAGAACTCACCACCGAGGGCGGGCTCGACGTGGTCGGACAGCACAACGTGCTGGCCCCGTTCATCGCGCGGCTCAACGATGCCGGCATCCGGGTGTCGCTGTTCATCGCCGCCGACCCGCCGCAGATCGAGATGGCGGCAAAGTTGCGCGCACCCGTGATCGAAATCCACACCGGCGGCTGGTGCGACGCCGTGGTCGACGGCCACGCTGACAAGGCCGAGGCGGAATGGCGGCGAATCGTCGAGGGCGCCGCCTTGGCGCGCGCGGCGGGGCTGGAGGTTCATGCCGGCCACGGCCTCGACTACCAGACCGCCGAGACGATTTCAGCGCTACCTGAGATCGCCGAGCTCAACATCGGCTATTTCATGATGGGGGAGGCCCTGTTCGTCGGCCTTGGCGAGACTGTGCGACAGATGCGCTCCGCAATGGACCGTGGCCGCCAGAAAGTCGCGGGCCGGCCATGATCATCGGCATCGGTTCCGACCTGATCGACATCACACGGGTTGCCAAGGTGATCGAGCGCCATGGCGACCGCTTCCTCGACCGCATCTTTACCGACACCGAGCGCGCCAAGGCGGCGCGCCGCGCCAACAGCGAAAAAATGGTGGTCGCGACCTATGCCAAGCGGTTCGCGGCCAAGGAGGCCTGTTCCAAGGCTCTCGGCACCGGCATCCGGCGTGGCGTCTGGTGGCGGGACATGGGGGTGGTGAACATGCCGGGGGGACGGCCGACCATGAAACTCACCGGCGGCGCGCTGGCCCGGCTCGAAGCGTTGACGCCGGAGGGCTTCGAGGCGCGAATCGATCTGTCGATCACCGATGACTGGCCGCTGGCGCAGGCCTTCGTCATAATTTCGGCGGTCACACCCGGCAAATCATGAACCGCGCAGGCGTTTGCGCCGGGGAAGCGGGAAAAACTAAAAACCATTGAGATATCAATGGATTATGAAGTTTTGACAAGGCGCTTGATTGCGCGCCCACGAACAACCGTCTAAAAACGCCGCCAACGACCTGTTCGAGCCAGGGCCGATTCCGGTTACCGTCGGAATTGGCTCTCAACATCAGTTATCTAGACCATTTTCCTGACGCGAACGTATCTGGCGATTCGCGTGCGGAAAACGTTCTGCCACCGCGCGGGCTGGGGCCCGCGGGAATTGGGAAAGCGATGAGCGTGACATCCGGCACAAAATCTGAAAGCGGCTTGGGTGAAACCATCCGCGTCGTCATCCATGCTCTCCTGATCGCGCTCGTGATCCGCACCTTCCTGTTCCAGCCGTTCAACATCCCCTCGGGATCGATGAAGGCGACGCTTCTGGTCGGCGATTACCTGTTCGTCTCGAAATATTCTTACGGCTACAGCCACTATTCCATTCCATTGTCGCCGCCACTGTTCTCGGGCCGCATCTTCGGGTCGGAGCCGAACCGCGGCGACATCGTCGTGTTCCGCCTGCCGAAGGACGACTCTACCGATTACATCAAGCGCGTGATCGGCTTGCCGGGCGACCGTATCCAGATGCGCGAAGGGCTGCTCCACATCAACGACAAGCCGGTCAAGCGCGAGCGGCTTTCCGACTTCATCGGCGAGGACCCCTGCGGCTCCGACGCCACCGCGCGCGTCAAGCGCTGGAAGGAAACGCTGCCGAACGGCGTCAGCTATGAATCGCTCGATTGCGTCGACAACGGTTTCTACGACAACACCAACGTCTATACCGTGCCCCCCGGCCATTTCTTCATGATGGGCGACAACCGCGACAACTCCACCGATAGCCGCGTGCTGTCGGCGGTGGGCTACGTGCCGTTCGAAAACATCGTCGGCCGGGCGCAGATGATCTTCTTCTCCATTGCCGAGGGCGAACACGCCTGGATGTTCTGGCGCTGGCCGACTGCGGTGCGCTGGAATCGCCTATTCACAATTGTGCGATGAACGACGAAACAGCGATCATTCCTGACACATCGGCCTCCGGCGAGACGGGCCAGCAGGCGGATGCGCCCCGCGAAGCTGCGCCGAAGAAGAAGCGCGGCAAAGCCGGCGCGAAGGCTGCGGCTGCCGCGATCGAGGGGCGCATCGGCTACAAATTTTCCGATCCGGCGTTGCTGACGACCGCCTTTACCCATGTCTCGGCCCTGAAGCCCGCGACCCGACATCGCGCCGACAGTTATCAGCGGCTGGAATTCCTCGGCGACCACGTGCTCGGGCTGATTATCTCCGACATGCTGTATCGCGCCTATCCGAGGGCGGACGAAGGCGAATTGTCCAAACGTCTCGCCGACCTCGTGCGCAAGGAAAGCTGCGCCGACGTCGCCAAGTCGCTGGGGCTGCTCGACGACATCAAGCTCGGCGCGGTGGGGGCAGGGGCGGGCGCGCGCCTGCGCAAATCCGTTCTCGGCGATATCTGCGAGGCGGTGATCGGGGCGATCTATCTCGACGGCGGCTATGCGGCGGCGTCGCAATTCGTCGAACGCAACTGGCTGGAGCGGATGCGCAAACCGCGCCGGCCGCTGCGCGATCCCAAGACGGTGCTGCAGGAATGGGCCCAGAGCAAGGGCTTGCCGACGCCGGTCTATCGCGAGATCGAGCGCACCGGGCCGCACCACGACCCGCAGTTCCGTGTCGCTGTCGACTTGCCGGGACTGGCGCCCGCCGAAGGCGTCGGCGGCTCCAAGCGTGCAGCCGAGAAGGTCGCAGCCTCCGTGATGATCGAACGCGAAGGCGTCGGCAGCAATGACAGTTGAACCCGCACCCGGCGCGTCTGCCGAGACCCGCTGCGGTTTCGTCGCGCTGATCGGCGCCCCCAATGTCGGCAAGTCCACCCTTGTCAATGCGCTGGTCGGCTCCAAGGTCACCATCGTCTCGCGCAAGGTGCAGACGACGCGCGCGCTGATCCGCGGCATCGTGATCGATGACAATGCGCAGATCATTCTGGTCGACACGCCTGGCATCTTCTTGCCGAAGCGGCGGCTCGACCGGGCCATGGTGTCGACCGCCTGGAGCGGGGCCCACGATGCCGACCTGGTCTGCGTGCTGCTCGATGCCAAGGCCGGAATCGATGAGGAGGCCGATGCGATCCTGAGCAAGCTCGCGACGGTTGCGCACCCGAAAATCCTGGTGCTGAACAAGATCGACCTGATCCCGCGCGAGAAGCTACTGGCGCTGGCGCAGGCCGCCAATGAGCGGATGAAGTTCGAGCACACCTTCATGATCTCGGCACTGTCGGGCGACGGTGTCGCCGACCTGCGCAAGACGCTCGCGAAGAGTGTGCCGCCGGGTCCGTTTCATTATCCCGAGGACCAGATGTCGGATGCTCCGCTGCGGCATCTGGCGGCGGAAATCACCCGGGAAAAGATCTACCGCCAGCTCCACCAGGAACTGCCGTACCAATCGACCGTTGAGACCGATAGCTGGACCGAGCGCAAGGACAAGTCGGTCCGGATCGAACAGACGATCTTTGTCGAGCGCGAGAGCCAGCGCAAGATCGTGCTCGGTAAGGGCGGCGCAACCATCAAGTCGATCGGCGCGGAGTCGCGGAAGGAGATCGCCGAAATTGTCGGCGTGCCCGTGCACCTGTTCCTGTTCGTCAAGGTGCGCGAGAACTGGGGCGACGACCCCGACCGCTACAGGGAAATGGGGCTGGAATTCCCCAAGGAATGATCGAGGGATGTCTTTGCGGGCGAAGCATCCAGCCGCAGCAAGAAAGATGGATTGCTTCGTCGGTTTGCTCCCTTGGACAAACGCTTCGCGTTTGTCGCAGGCAATGACGGGCCAAGAACATGACCCACCAATTACCAAGAACGAGCCCGATGACCCTACCGAGAAATGTGCTGTGGTTTGAGGTTTTGCTGTATCTGTCGCTGATGCTGGATGCGGTGTCGGTGGCGTTCCAGGACCGCACGCCGACCCCGAAGATGACGGAGCAGATGATCGGCACCGGAACGCTGATGGCGGCCGGCCTGATTCTGCTGTTGGTCTATCTCGTCCGGCTGGCCGCCGAGCACCGCAAGAACTGGCCACGCTGGGTGCTGGCGGCGGTACTGGTGCTGTCGGTGATTTCGCTCGCGCAAATGATCGGCGAAAAGGGCATTCAGTTCGACAGCGGCATCGAAGTGATCTCCTGCGCACTGACTGCGGCCGGACTGTATTTTTCGTTCACCGGCGATGCGGTGGGGTGGTTCAACGCCTAGCAGGGTCATTCCGGGACGCAGCGAAGATGCGAACCCGGAATCTCGAGATTCCGGGTCTGGTCCTTCGGACCATCCCGGAATGACGAACGGAGAGACCGCTGCGCTCCCCAGCCAAATCCTGTAAACTCCCGCCCATGGAATGGACCGACGAAGGCATCGTGCTGGGCGTACGGCGGCATGGCGAATCCTCCGCTATCGTCGAGTTGCTGACGCGCGGCCATGGCCGGCATCTCGGCCTGGTGCGCGGCGGTGCCTCCTCGCGGATGCGGCCGCTGCTGCAGCCCGGCAACAGCGTCACCGCCGTGTGGCGGGCGCGGCTCGACGAGCATCTCGGTATCTACGCCATCGAGGGCACTCGGCTGCGCGCCGCAACGCTGCTCGCGTCCTCGCATGCGGTCTATGGCGTTACCCATCTGGCCGCGCTGGCGCGGTTATTGCCGGAACGTGACCCGCATGAGGACATTTACGAGATGCTCGACCGCACGCTGGACGACTTCGACGACGCCGGCGGCGCGGCGGCGCACCTGATCCGGTTCGAGCTCGCGATGCTCGCCGAGCTCGGCTTCGGCCTCGATCTGGAAAACTGCGCCGCGACCGGCGCGACCTCCGACCTGATCTACGTCTCGCCGAAATCCGGCGGCGCCGTCTCGCGGGAGGCCGGCGAGCCCTATCGGGATCGCCTGCTGCGGTTGCCGGCCTTCCTGCGCGAAGGCGAGGCCGGGGCGAATAGTTGGTCGGACCAGGACCTGCTGGACGGTTTTCGCCTGACCGGCCTGTTCCTGCTCCGCCATGTGCTGGAGCCGCGCGGGCAGGGCCATTCCGACGCCCGGGATGGGTTCATCAATGCGGTAACGCGGCATCGGGCGCGAATCAGTTCGTCGGCCTGAACCCGCTGCCGTAACCCGTCGTCCCTGCGAACGCAGGGACCCATACGCCGCAGCGGTTGTTTGGTGCCGGGCTGTGAGTCATTTTTCCAACAAACACCTGTGGTTATGGGCCCCTGCGTTCGCAGGGGCGACGTCAGAAAATTGCATTCGGCATACGTCTTGCCGGATTTATCAGCAGAGTCTAACCCCTCCCCATGGGAAAACGACAGCTACCGCCGGAAGAACCGGCTGAAATCCACGAGGTCATGCTGCGCGATGCGCTGGAAGAGCGCTATCTCGCCTACGCGCTCTCGACCATCATGCATCGCGCCTTGCCGGACGCCCGCGACGGGCTGAAGCCGGTGCACCGGCGCATCCTCTACGGCATGCGCCTGCTCAGGCTCGACCCCGGTACGCCCTTCAAGAAATCGGCAAAAATCGTCGGCGACGTGATGGGCTCGTTCCACCCGCATGGCGACCAGGCGATCTACGACGCCATGGTGCGTCTCGCCCAGGATTTCGCCTCGCGCTACCCGCTGGTCGACGGCCAGGGCAATTTCGGCAACATCGACGGCGATAACCCGGCCGCCTACCGCTACACCGAAGCGCGAATGACCGAGGTCGCGCGGCTGCTCTTGGACGGCATCGACGAGGACGGCGTCGAGTTCCGTGCCAATTACGACGGTCAGAGCAAGGAACCGGTCGTTCTGCCCGGTGGCTTCCCGAACCTGCTCGCCAACGGCGCGCAGGGCATTGCGGTCGGCATGGCCACCTCGATCCCGCCGCACAATGTCGCCGAGCTCTGCGACGCGGCGCTGCACCTGATCGACAAGCCTGAGGCGAAGTCGAAGTCGCTGATGAAATGGGTCAAGGGCCCGGACTTCCCGACCGGCGGCATCATCGTCGATTCCAAGGAAAGTATTACCGAAGCCTACATGACGGGGCGCGGCTCGTTCCGCACCCGCGCCAAATGGACCCAGGAAGAGGGCGCGCGCGGCACCTGGGTCGTGGTCATCACCGAGATTCCATGGCTGGTGCAGAAATCCCGGCTGGTCGAGAAGATCGCCGAACTGCTCAACGAGAAGAAGCTGCCGCTGGTCGGCGACGTCAGGGATGAATCGGCCGAGGACGTTCGCCTCGTGATCGAGCCGAAATCCCGCGCGGTTGATCCGGCGCTGATGATGGAATCGCTGTTCCGGCTCACCGAGCTCGAGAGCAAGATTTCGTTGAACCTCAATGTGCTGATCAAGGGCAAGATCCCCAAGGTGGTGGGGCTTGCCGAGTGCCTGCGCGAATGGCTCGACCATCTGCGCGACGTGCTGGTGCGCCGCTCCAACTATCGCAAGACCCAGATCGAGAACCGGCTCGAAATACTCGGCGGCTACCTGATTGCCTATTTGAACATCGACAAGGTGATCAAGATCATCCGCACCGAGGACGAGCCGAAGCCGGCGCTGATCAAGGCGTTCAAGCTGACGGAAGTCCAGGCCGATGCGATCCTCAACATGCGGCTGCGCTCCTTGCGCAAGCTCGAGGAATTCGAAATCCGCACCGAGGACAAGAACCTTCGCAACGAATTGAAGGGCATCAAGTCGCTGCTCGGGTCCGAAGCCGAGCAATGGTCCAAGGTCGGCGAACAGGTTCGGAAGGTGCGCGACATCTTTGGGCCGAAGACGCCGCTAGGCAAGCGCCGCACGCAATTCGCCGACGCGCCCGAGCATGATCTCGCCGCGATCGAGGAAGCCTTTGTCGAGCGCGAGCCGGTGACGGTCGTGATCTCCGAGAGGGGCTGGGTGCGTACACTGAAGGGCCATGTCGAGGATATCTCGGGCCTTGCCTTCAAGACCGACGACAAACTCGACCACACCTTCTTCGCCGAGACCACGTCGAAGCTCCTGCTCTTCGCCACCAACGGCAAATTCTATTCGCTCGATGTGGCAAAACTGCCCGGCGGCCGCGGCCATGGCGAGCCGATCCGCATGTTCATCGACCTCGAGCAGGACGCGGCGATCGTCTCGCTGTTCGTCAACAAGGGCGAGCGCAAGTTCCTGATCGCGAGCAGCGAGGGGCAGGGCTTCGTGGTCAAGGAAGAGGATTGCGTCAGCAATACCCGCAAGGGCAAGCAGGTGCTCAACGTCACCATGCCGAACGAGGCCTGCGCGATCGCGACCGTGCAAGGCGATACCGTGGCCGCGATCGGCACCAACCACAAGATGGTGCTGTTCCCGCTCGACCAGGTGCCGGAGATGGCGCGCGGCCGCGGCGTGCGCCTGCAGAAGTATTCCAGCGCCAAGCTGTCCGACGTCGCGGTGTTCGAGTTCAAGGCCGGACTGACCTGGAAGGATTCGGCCGGCCGCGAGCAGAGCATGAGCGCCAAGGAATTGTCCGACTGGCGCGGCAACCGCGCCGACGCCGGCCGCCTCGCGCACGGCCTGCCGAAGTCGAACAAGTTTTTGCGCGGCGTGGAGTAAATGTAGGGTGGGCAAGGGCGCGAGAGCGCCGTGCCCATCATCTATCGGCATGTTCGCCGCGAATGGTGGGCACGCTTCGCTTTGCCCACCCTACGATCCCGTCTGTAATAGTATTCCCAATTCCGCGCGCTATATAAATCGCCATCGAAATTCATCGAGGCGGAATGGCGCACGATCACCACCATCACACTCACTCCCACGCGCATGATCATTCCCACGGTCACGCCGGCCACAGCCATGCGCCCGACAATTTCGGCTGGGCGTTCGCCATCGGCGCTACGCTCAATACTGCCTTCGTTATCGCCGAGCTGATCTTCGGCTACGCCGCCAATTCGCTGGCGCTGATCTCTGACGCTGTTCACAATTTGTCCGACGTGATCGCGCTGCTGCTGGCATGGGCCGCCGCGTGGCTGGCGCAGAAGCAGCCGACCCAGCGGCATACTTACGGCTATCGCCGCGCCTCGATCCTGGCAGCGCTGTTCAATGCCGGCCTGCTGCTGGTCGCTGTCGGCGGCATCGTCGTCGAGGCGGTCAACCGGCTGTTTGCGCCGGCCCCGGTTGCAGGCTGGACCGTCGTTCTGGTCGCCGCGCTCGGCGTCGCCATCAACGGTGGCACCGCGCTTCTATTCATGCGCGGCCGCCACGGCGATCTCAACATTCGCGGCGCTTATCTGCACATGGCGGCCGATGCCGGCGTCTCACTCGGCGTGGTGGTTGCCGCCGGCATCATCATGCTGACCGGTTGGCTGTGGCTTGATCCCGCGATCAGCCTTGTGATTGCGGCTGTGGTGTTCTGGAGCGGATGGGGTCTGGCTCGCGACAGCGTCAATCTCGCGCTCGACGGCGTGCCGCGCGGCATCGAACTCTCCGATGTGAAGGATTACCTCGGCAGGCTGGAAGGCGTCTCCGAGGTGCATGACCTCCACGTCTGGGCCATGAGCACCAATGAGACCGCGTTGACCGCGCATCTGGTGCGGCCCGCCGGCACCGACGACGCCTTCCTTCATCGCGTGTGCGAGGAGCTTTCGCAGCGGTTCAACATCCACCATTCCACGCTGCAGATCGAGGCGGGCGGCGAGACGTGCAGGCTGGCGCCGGCGGAGCGGGTGTAGCAAGGAGCGTAGGGTAGGTTGCCGTCAACTCTACATGTTCACGTTGCGGGAAGCCTCATTTTTGCTCTTTGATCTGGCCGCTGCTGTCGACGACGAGCCGCACTTCCTTACCGTTCTTCATCGCCTTCGCGGTCGTACCTTCGGCCGTCGACTTGATGTCGCTGACCTGCGAGTAGCCAGCCGCCTGAATCTTGGCGATGAGCTCCTCCTGTGTCAGGGCATAAACGGGTGATAATCCTGCCGCGATCGCCAGCCAGATGGTTGCCCGAAAGATCGTCCGTGTGCGCATGTTCGTTCTCCTGGTTATATCCTGCCCCAGGTGAAGTTCGGTTAGTCCGTAGTGTTCCCCCTAGATGACGCCCACCAACCGCAGCAGGATGCCCGTGATGCATGAAGCAGCAAGAACGATGAGCATTCCGACGTTAAGACGGAAGATCGCCGTGGCCGCGGCCGCCGCAAGCACGAAGGCAGCAATATCCAGGCTTCCCCACACCGGCATGTCGAACGACAGGGCGAACGAGCGGACCGGCGTGGTCTGCCGAAACAGTGTGTGCAATCCGAACCAAATCGAGAGATTGAGGATCACACCGACGACGGCGGCGGTGATGGCAGAGAGCGCGCCCGCGAGCCCCTTGTTGCCGCGCAGCGTCTCGATGTAGGGCGCGCCGAGAAAGATCCAGAGGAAGCAGGGGATGAAGGTGACCCAGGTCGCCAACAATCCGCCCAGCGTGGCGGCCCACATTGGCGACAACGTGCCGGGGTCGCGATAGGCGGCCATGAAGCCGACGAACTGCAGCACCATGATCAAGGGCCCCGGCGTGGTCTCGGCCATGCCGAGGCCATCCAGCATCTCGCGTGGCTGTAGCCAGTGATAATGCTCGACCGCCTGCTGGGCGACATAGGCCAGCACCGCATAGGCGCCGCCGAACGTCACCATCGCCATCTTGGAAAAGAACAGCGCGATCTGGCTGAATACGTTGGCCTGGCCAAGCCCGATCAGCAGGGCCGCGACCGGCACCACCCATAGCAACAACCATATCGAGCTTACGCGCAACGCGCTTCCCACGCTGGGGCGGACATGGTCGGGCAGTTCCTCGCCGAGCAGGCTGTCGACCGCTGCCGACTTGTTGCCGCCGCCACCGTGTTCGATCGCGGCGAATTCCGGCCGGCCGCTGCGCGCGCCGAAATAGCCGATCACGCCGGCCGCGATAATGATGATCGGGAAGGGCACGTCGAAAAAGAAAATCGCAACAAAGGCAATGGCGGCAAGCGCGATCATCACGCGGTTGCGCAGCGCGCGCTTGCCGACCCGGACGACCGCGTGGACCACGATCGCGAGCACCGCAGCCTTCAGCCCGAAGAACACCGCCTCGACGAAGCCAACGTTGCCGTAGGCTGCGTAGATATAGCTCAACGCCATGATGGCGATGATGCCGGGCAGGATGAACAGCCCGCCCGCCATGATGCCGCCGGCCGTTCGGTGCAGCAGCCAGCCGATATAAGTCGCAAGCTGCTGCGCTTCCGGGCCCGGCAACAGCATGCAGTAGTTCAGCGCATGCAAAAACCGGCCTTCGGAGATCCAGTTCTTTTCCTCGACCAGGATGCGGTGCATCACCGCGATCTGCCCGGCTGGGCCGCCAAAACTCAATATGGCGACCCGCAGCCAGACCCTGAAAGCCTCGCCGAAACTGATGCCGTGACCAGTTTCCCTGACGGCATCCGTTTCGGCCACCTTGTTCATCGTCGCGTCCATTACGATTTCGCCTTGTTGGTTGGCCAGTTGTGGGTCTCGGCAGTCGCGTCCCGGCACCATCGGTAGAACGCGTCGTACAGCGTCATGCCGGCTTCCAGCTGCTCGAGATCATCATCGAACATGCGCGACAGCCCGAGCGAAGCCGCGAGCAGGCCGGGCGCTTCGGGCGACAGGTCGAGCCGTCCGGTGTCGGCACCACGCACCATTGCCGCCAGCCGCAGCAAGGGCGGCGTCGCGAGACCGAATTCCTCGATCATGACATCGAACGTGCAGAGCTCGCCGCGATGACTCCAGAATACGTTCTCGACGTCGAAGGGGGCGGCGTTGAAGCGCTCGCCGACTGCAAGCACCTCCGGCGGCGTGACGAAAAGAAATACCGCGTTGGGATCGACAAACCTGCGGATCAGCCACGGGCAGGCGATGCGGTCGATCTTCGGCCGCGCGCGGGTGACCCAGACGGTGCGGCCCTGCGCGTCGCGTGCCGGAAGTTTTGCCGCCGGCACCAGCGGCAGTTTTGCGGCCTTCCAGCCTTCGAATCCGCCTTCCAGCGCTTCGGCCGAGACGTGGAGATGGCGCAGCCAGGCTGCGGTGCCTTGCGCCAGTTTCTGGCCGCGCAGGCAGACGACAATCGCCGAGCGGCCGGAAAACTCCTCGCCCCAATCGGCGGCTTCCTCGTGGTTGCGCCTAACGGCGCCGGGAATCAGCCGCTGATCGGCGGCGAAATCCTCATCGGTACGAACGTCGATCAGCGCAGGCGTGTTCGCCGTGCCGATCAATTTTGAAAGCTTGTCGGGAGATATCGTGGTGTAGGATGACATGGCTGCGCCCTCGTCAAAAGAAACGGGACGCGATACTTGGGCATGTCGCCTCGTGGGGAGATCGCAACATCCCCATGGCCCGAATTAACTGCCTGCCGCTTCCGCTGTCAACCATTGTCAGGCGTAGAGCGAAGCGAAACCCATCATCGCCTGATTGTGGGACTCATTGATGGGTATCGCTTCGCTCCACCCATCCTGCAGACTCGACGCTTGCGCCACGGCGTGGTCAAGCCTAGATTGTCCTCATCGGGGACACAGCAGGCTCCCCGTCAGACGGTCCATCGTCCAAGCTCTGCGCACACCCGACGTGTCGGGAGGAGCGCACATGGATGGTTCCGGGCCGATATTTTTTTGTTCCATCAGGTCAACATTGCGCGTCGCGCTCACCGCGGCCGCGCTGGCACGCGCTGCACTCCCGCCCTCCACGGCAGGAGAAGCCGTCGTGATTGCCATCGACCGCATGACTATAGGTTCCCCGCCGGCCGGATTTTCGTTTGCGCGAACCGGCCAGGGCGCGCAGGGCGAATGGAGCGTCGTCGCCGATCCGACCGCCAAAGCAGGCCGCGCTATCGAGCAACAGAGCGCCGACCGCACCGACTATCGCTTTCCGCTCGCCATTCACGAAAACTTTTCAGCCAAGGACCTCATCATGCAGGTCCGCTTTAAACCCGTTGCAGGCAGGATCGATCAGGCTGGCGGCGTTGTCGTGCGGCTTGTGGACCCCGACAATTACTACGTCGCCCGCGCCAACGCGCTCGAGAATAACGTCCGCTTCTATCGGGTCGTCGCCGGCCGGCGGCAGCAGCTCGGCACATCAAACAATCGCGTGACATCGAATGAATGGCACGTGCTTACCCTGCGCGCGGAGGGCAACCGGTTCACAGTGAGCTATGACGGAGCGGTACTGTTCGAGGTGAAAGACAGTACGTTTAAGGATGCAGGCGGTGTTGCGCTGTGGACCAAGGCCGACAGCGTGACGCGCTTCGATCAGGTAACGATCACCGCTTTGCCGTGAGGACGCTGGAATGACTGATATCGCGACCGACCCGAAGGCGTCGACCGGGGCCGCCCTGATCAAGCTGCTCTATGTCGCACGCGGCCTGCGCGGTTTCGGCGACGGCTTTGCCATCATCATTTTGCTGGCCTACATGACCGCGCTGGGCTACGATGCTATCGCAGTCGGTATTATCGCGACGGCGTCGCTTCTGGGCACGGCACTGCTGACACTGATCACGGGCTGGATCGCGCCGCGCCATGACCTCCGGCCGCTGCTCATCGCGGGCGCCAGCCTGATGGCCGGCCACAGGCGTCGTCTTTCCCGCCGTCGAGCATTTTGTGCTGATCGCGCTGGTCGCATTCATCGGCACGATCAACGCTTCCGGCGGCGATCTCGGTGTGCTGGTGCCGCTTGAGCATGCGGTGCTGGCTCACAGCGTCATCGATGAGCGCCGGACCCAGGTGTTCGCGCGCTACAGCCTGATCGGCGCGCTCTGTACCGCTGCGGGTTCGCTTGCGGCCTCGCTGCCCGATTTCCTTGTCGCCGGCGGCAGCACGCAACTCGCTGCGTTCCGCCTGATGTTCTATGCCTACGCCGCGCTCGGCGTCACCTGCGCGGTGCTTTATCGCTACGTGCCGCATCAGCGCGGCGAAGAGCGGGCGCCACAGGCGCCACTCGGGCCTTCGCGCGGCACCGTCTACAAGCTCGCGGCGCTGTTCAGCATCGATTCCTTTGCCGGCGGCTTTGTCGCGCAGTCGCTGCTGGTGCTGTGGCTGTTCGAGCGTTTCGACCTGTCATTGTCCGCGGCCGGATTGTTTTTCTTCTGGTCGAGCACGCTGAGCGCGTTCTCCTATCCGGTCGCGGCATGGATCGCGAAGCGCATCGGCCTGGTCAACACCATGGTGTTCACGCATATCCCATCCAGCATCTTCCTGATCCTGGCGGCATTTGCGCCGAACCTTTACGTCGCGCTCGGCCTGCTGCTGTTGCGCTCGGCGCTGTCGCAGATGGACGTGCCGACCCGCACCTCCTACGTCATGGCCGTGGTGACGCCGGCCGAACGGCCCGCGGCCGCCAGCGTCACCGCCGTGCCGCGCAGCCTCGCATCTGCCGTCAGCCCGGCGATCTCAGGCGCGCTCTTGATGACGTCGTTTACGGGGTTGCCGCTGGTGGTTTGCGGCACGCTCAAGATCGCCTACGACCTCGCTTTGCTGTTCTCGTTCCGCCATATCAAGCCACCGGAGGAGCAGGGACGTTAGCTAGCACGTTCTCTCGCGATTGGAGACCGGCGCGTCAACGCGGTTCGCGGGACTACCAGGGCGATCGCCGTCCGTCGGGGAGGGGGTCCATCACGCGCCGCTCGTCTCGCACATGCGACCATTGCGCCAACTTGATCTCCGGCGTGTGGGGGGTGTTGCTCCCTTCCGAGTCAAAGGCGAGTTGCTGGCTTGCCTGCACCTGGTATTTGGCGGCTTGCGCCAACCAATACCATTTCTTGTCGGGTTCGCTCAGCGCGCGTTGACGGCACTCGGCTTCCAATTCACGTAAGCGGATCGCTTCCTTCATAGCCACTTCCAGAGCCTGCAGGCTCCAACTTGCCGGAGCCTCGAAACCACCGGAAACCGGGGTTCCGGTTAGCTTCTCATGACAAAAACTTCTTGACGGTAAGCTATGCCGGTTCGACGCAATTAATTGAAATTTAGGAACGGATTGAAGCGATAATTCGCGGATCTGGTCGGGGTGCACCTCTAATCCGTGGCCAGATTGGTCGCGAATGCCGCCTGCCGGCGCCGACCGCGGCGCCGCCCTTATTCGCGTCCCGCCGCATCAAGCCGCCGAACAAGACTTTGACGTCTGCGCGATCAGTGCTGCGCGACGGCTGTCTTGTCGAGCGCGGCGCGGACGTTGCGTGCCAGCTTCAGGGCGTCGTCGTTGGCCCAGAAATGAATGAAGAACATCCGCGGCTCTTCTGCGAGCATGTGGCTATGGATCGCGGTGACCTCGATATCGCCGGCGACGCAGCGCCCGGATCAGCGGATTGACCTCGTTGCCGGTTACGAGGAAGTCGCCTGTTATGGCGGCCTTGCCGCCACCGGTCGGCTGAAAGTTGATGGCGTTGGCGCCGCCGAGCGGCGTGTTGACCTGCATTCCGCCTTCCTTGGCCGGATCACGCCTCGGAATGCCGTACTGGTAGACACCGCCAGTCGCCGTGCCCTTGGCGCCCATCGCCTCGTCGAGCTTTGCCGTGTCGAGATCAACCGCAGGCGCAGCGGTGGAGGTGGTGGCCGGTGGATCGAACGGCGTCTTGCTTGCCGATGAAAGCGCTGCACGGATCGCGGTTGCCATTTTCTCGGGATCGCCGTGCCCGGCCACATGCATGTAGAAGGTCGCGGGAGAGGCGCGGAGAACGTGATTGTGGATGGCAGTGATATCCAATCCGCTGTCCAGCAGCCTCGTCATGACCGGGGTAATCTCGGTCTCGAGCAACACCAGATCGCCCATCAGCATGGCCTCTCCGTGCATGGGAGCGAAGGCGACCCAACCTCCGAGCGCCAATGCTGGCTTGATCGCGACGCCGTCCAGCGTGACGTGCAGATCTGATCGCGGCAGCGCGTAACGATGCACTTCACCGCTCACTGTGGCAGTCTTGCCGAGGGCGGCATCCACCTTCTTCCAGTCGATAGCATCGGCGCGGGCAGCATGCGACAGCAGCAGTGCGGCGCCGAGCGCGAGTAATGTGAGCCTGTGTTTCATGGCGTTCTCCTTCTTGCGCGAGCCCCAAACATCGACCGGATAGCGCGCGGCATCCCGCAAGGCGTGATGCAGCGCGGCCGAGTGCCGGGGTATGGATGAGAGAATATTTTGGGCATGCGTATGCGCCTCCGGAAAACCGGGACGCGATACTTGGGCATGTCGCCTCGTGGGGGGATCGCAAAGCCCCCATGGCCGCATTCAGCCACACTGACGCGGAGTGTCAACGCGGTCGCGCGCTGACATCGGCAGACTCACGCTCAATTGACCGGACGCGATCGAGCCGTTTTTCGCTTCCGCTGCTATCAGATGATCAGCACCGCACCCGAGACCAGCAGCAATACCAGCACCACCTTCCGGAACGCCGCCTCATCCAGCCGGCCGTACAGCTTGAGCCCGGCCCAGGTGCCGGCGAACAAGGCTGGCAGTCCGATCAGGAACAACTTGATCGTGTCCTGCGTGATCGCGCCTTTGGCGCCGACGCCCGCGCGCACATGGGCAGGGTTCGCCCAGGTCAGGACGCCGACGCCTACCGGAACGCCGAGTGCGGCGCCGGCCACGAACGGCCAGAGCCTTCGCCAATCAAGCGCGCCGCGCAGCTTCCAGACCGAATAGCCCTGCACGAGCAGCCCGAACGCAATGATCAGCGTCGCCGTTTGCAGCGGCGTGAGGATGTAGAGCCAGATCGCCGAGACGACGAGGCCGAAGGCGAAGCCGGAGAGACCGGAGACAACCGCGCCGGCGAAGGTCGCAAGAAGAAACAGCGGCAGTTCGAGTGTCGCTCCATCCATGTGCCCGCTCCACGCAAAAGCGAGCAGCGCTTGAATGGAATCGCCATTTGACGGGGAGGCTGCGATTTCCCCCGCAAGCAGGCTAAGCCCGTCATGGCCTCGCGCGCAAGACGAGAGATCGGTATTTGCTGCTGACATTTGCCGCCATTTGCGTGCAGATCGCGCGGCACAAGACAGAAAGATTGATCCGAGCGCCGTCGAGCCTCGCGTGCGCAATTTCCCACACCATATGATCCGCGCGATAGAGGCGGGCGACAGGGGGCGGCGTTGGGTGAATGGATCGGGGGCGCAATCGCGCTGGTCTCGAGCAGCCTCGGCGGCAGCGCCGCGGCGATCACGCGCTATCTCGCTGGTAACACCGATCCGATCACGCTTGCCATTCTGCGATGGGGGATCGGCTTCTGCTGCGTGCTGCCGGCGGCGCTGCTCATGAAGGCGCGATGGCCGAAACGCGCGGACTGGCCGGCCGTCGCCGCCCTCGGCTTCTGCTTCTTCGGCGTGTTTTTCGTTCTCTACAATATTGCGATGACGTTCACGACCGCGGCGCGCGCCTCGCTCGCGCTGGCGACGCTGCCGCTGCACACCATGGTGGTTGGTGCTCTGCTCGGCATCGAGCCGCTGACGAAACGGAAGTCGATCGGGGTCTGCATCGCGGTGCTGGGTGTCGCCGCCGCGCTCGCAACGGGATTATCGGCCGCGCCGGCGGGCGCGTGGCGCGGCGAGTTGATCATGACTGGCGCGGTGCTGTGCATGGCGTTCTACAATGTCTGGTCCCGGCCGTTCATCCAGCGATCCAGCGCGCTCGGTTTCCTGACCGTGGGCATGGGCACCGGCGCGGCGGCCCTGATCCTGGTCGGATCGTTGACTGGCAGCGTCGCATCGCTCGGCCAGTTCGGAACGCCGCAATGGATCGCGGGGCTTTATCTCGGCGTCGCCGGCGGGGCGCTCGCCTTCATTCTGTGGGTGCTAGCGCTGGAGCAGGCGTCGCCGACGCGCGTAGCCAACACCATGACGGTCAACCCGGTTGCCGCCGGGCTGCTTGCCACCCAGCTCGTCGGCGAGCCGATCACGCTCAACCTCATTATCGGGCTGATCGCCGTGTTTGCGGGCATATGGATCGCGACGTCGGAGATCAGGAAGCCGTAGGCTCACGTCTCAACTGGCAGCTTCGGCGATCCCTTTCGCAGCAGAAACAGCGCCAGCAGTGCCGAGATGCTGAGTGCCGAGGATACGATCAGCACCCGCGCGCCCATGGCTTCGATCAATAGGCCGAACAGCAGCGGGGCCGCGGCCTGCGCCATCCGTGCCGGTGCGCCGATGATGCCGAGGCGATAGCCGTAATTCTCCGGGCCGAAAATCGCGAGCGGCAGCGTGCCGCGCGCAATGGTCAGGATGCCATTGCCGGAGCCGTGGAACAGCGCGAACACGCTGGCCGCGCCGCCGCCGGCCAGGCCGAGGATGGCGGCGCCGATCGGGTGGGTGATGCAGGCAAGCCTGGTCGAGACCAGCGGATGGTAGCGGCTGAGAAAGCCCGCCTCGAAGATCCGCGCGGCCACCTGCGCCGGGCCGATCAGCGCGCCGGCGAACACCGCCTGCGCCGTGGTCGCGCCGGCCGCTTCCATGATGCGCGGCAGATGTGCCGCCATCGCGCCGGTGACGGTCCAGGCCGCGGCGAACACGAAGGCGAGCACGATCATGGTGCGATCGATCGGGATATGCGGCTTGACGGCTGCCGCCACCGCCGCCTTCGCGCCCTTTACAGCCGGCAGCATCAGGAGGTTGAGCGGCAGGCCGATCAGGATGTGCGCCGCCGCCCAGGCAAAGCAGGTGTTGCGCCAGCCGATGGTCTCCAGCCCCCATGCGGAGAGCGGCCATCCCACGGTCGAGGCAAAGCCGGCGAGCAGCGTGATGCCAGTGATTGAGCGCCGTGCGGCGTCGCCGTAGATGCGGCCGAGCGCGGCGAAGGCGGCGTCATAGAGGCCGGCGCCCATGCCGACGCCGAGCAGCAGCCAGGCGATGACGAGCATGGGGATGGACGATGTGAAGCCGAGCAGCGCCAGCCCGGCCGCCAGCACCAGATTGGATAGCGACAGCACGGAGCGGCCGCCGACCAGGTCGATCTGCCGTCCGACACGCGGGCCTATCAGGGCCGAAATCACCAGCGAGGCGGAGAAAGCGGTAAATATCCAGGTCGAGGATATGCCGAGATCGCGCGCGATTGGGTCAGCGAGGATCGCCGGCAGGTAGTAGCTCGAAGCCCAGGCCAGGGTCTGTGTCGTGCCGAGGGCGAGAATGATGGGAAGCTGGTTCACTGGACCGTTTCTCTTCTAGACCAAAGCAGCGCCAGCGGCCCGAGCAGGGTGCCCGCTGCCAGCACCGCGAACGCCGCCATCCAGGCCGATGCATTTTGCGGCCCGCCGGTCGCATCCAGCGCGACGCCCACCGCCCAGGCGCCGACGGCGGACAGGCTGAAGCCGACGGTGGAATGCATCGCCATGGTCGCGCCGCGATGGCTCGGGTCTGCTGCCATCGACATGCCCGAGGTCAACGCGCCGGAATCCGCTGGGACCGTGATGGCATAGACCAGCATCAGGGGCAGCAGCAGCCAGGGTGACTTGTCGGCGAGCACGCCGATCAGAAGCGCCACGGCAGCGGAAGCGAGCATGACCGCCGTGATGGCCCGGTGGCGGCCGAACCGGAGCGCGAATTCATTGCCCAAAATGCTCGCGGGCATGGCGAGCAGGGAGAACGCCACGCTCACCACCACCGGCGTCAGGATCGATGCATCCGAATGCCTCGCGGCGACAAACGTCCAGAACGCAACGATCCACGTCCGGATGCCGTAGAGTTCGAAGCAATGCGCGCCGTAGCCGAGCACGAAGCCCATGGCTTTGCGGTTCTGAAACACCGGGGCGAAATCCAGAAGCCGGCCCGATGTCGGTTTCGGTTCGATAGGCCGCAGCAGAAAGCAGACGGTGAGCATCATCAGCGGCCCGGCAGCGGTGACAAAAAAGGCACTCCGCCAACCCCAGGCTTCTGCGACGAGCTGCGAAACCAGGAATGACAGGCCGACGCCGAACGAGAAGCTCGACGTATAGAGCGTGATGGCGCGGGATGAGTCGCCGGACGCGAGACGGTCCGTCAGCGCCTTGAGGCCGGGCATGTAAGCGCCGGCGAAGCCGATGCCGGCGATCGCGTTGAAGAGGGCGCCCGACCACAGGCCGGTGGCAAAGGCGCCGAACAGCAGCGTGCCGAGCGCGCTCACCGCCGAGCCGGCGATCAGAATTTTGCGCGCGTCGACGCGGTCGGTCAGCGTCGCCAGCACCGGCACGGTCAGCATATAGCCGGCGGCGCCCGAGCCTGCCAGCAGGCCTGCCTGCGCGCCGCTCAAGTGCCATTCGGGAATCAAGAATGCGGCAAGGATGGAAGGTACGACGACGTGCGGGAGCAGGCTGCCGAGCTGCCCTACACACATCGCAACGATGACGGATCGGCCTTCCAGCGAAATTCTATTCACTCCTCATGTCGAGGACGCGCAACCACATCCCGATTTGCCTTGTTGCTTTGCTTTTTCATCCGCGACGCAACATGCGTCAACATCCGATATTGCGGGGCCGCCACAGCAATTGCCGGTATCTGGCGCGAGCGAGCGGCTGCAGACGCCGGTCTCGGGCAGCACCAGTTCGACTCGCTCTGCGGCAGCTCGGTCGCCGGCGATGTCGGCCGCTATCGAGCGCACCTGTTCGTACCCGGTGAGCATCAGGAAGGTCGGTGCGCGGCCGTAAGCTTTCATGCCGGCGAAATAGAAGCCGGGCTCGTCCTGCGCCAGCTCGCGGGCGCCGTGCGGACGCACCGTGCCGCAGCTATGCTCGTTCGGATCGATCAGTGGCGCCAGCGCGACCGGACATTCGATCGCAGGATCGAGCCGGATGCGCAACTCGCGCACGAAGTCGAGATCGGGGCGGAAACCCGTCGCGACGATCAGTTCATCGACCACGGCCTGCCGGGCGCGGCAGCCGGACAGGGCGCCGACGACGAGGCGAGGGCCGTCGGCTACGAGATGCGAAACGCGAAATTCGCTTTCGACCTTGATGCTGCCTGCCGTCACCAACGCGGCAAAGGCCGCGCCCAATTCACCGCGAGCCAACAGTTTGTCGTTCGCGCCGCCGCCGAAAGCCTTTGCCGGATCGCTGCCGCGCAGTAGCCAGATCGGCCGGGTGCCCGGCGCCTGGTCCGCAAGCTTCGCCAGATCGATTAGCGTACCGATCGCCGAATGCCCCGCGCCCAGCACCGCGACGGTCTTGCCGGCATAGCGCGCGCGTTCCTTGCCGAGGGCGTCGGGCATCCCATAGGCGATCTTGTCGGCGGTATCAGCCTCGCCAATGGCGGAAAGGCCGTTGGCGCCTGCAGGGTTCGGCGAATGCCAGGTGCCGGAAGCGTCGATGATCGCGTCGGCCTTGACGACTTTCGGACCTTGTCCGTTCTGGTAGCGAATTTCGAACGGCGCCTTTTCTCTGCCTTTCGACTTCATCCTGTCGAAGCCGGCCCGGCTGATCGCGGTGACGCGGCTCGATGTGCGGATGTGGGGCCCGAGCGCCGAGTGGGTCGCGAGCGGTTCGAGATAGTGCTCCACCATCTCCATGCCGGTCGGATACTGATCCGGTTCGGGAGAATTCCATCCGGTTGCCGCCAGCAGCCGCGCCGCCGCCTTGTCGACATTGTATTCCCAGGGTGAGAACAGTTGGACGTGGCCCCATTGCCGCATGGCGTGGCCGACCTTGTCGCCGGCTTCCAGCACGATCGGCTGCAGCCCGCGCTCCAGCACATGGGCGGCGGCGGCAAGGCCGACCGGCCCGGCTCCGATGATCGCGACAGTCCTGGTTCCACTCATGGCATTCTCCTATAAAACTAGAAATATCGAAATACAGTTCGAAAAAGCGCAACGCGCTAAGCCGCGGTCTTGGCATTGGTCTCGGCTTTGATCTTGGCATCGGCGGTTTCGGCGCTTTCCGTGCAGCATTCGGCGACCAAGAAACCCACCAGTTCCCGCATCACCTCGTAGTTGGCGTGGCAGATCAGCGTGGTCGCATCGCGCACCTGGGTGACGAGGCCGGCCACCACCAGCGCCTTGATGTGGTGGGAGAGGGTCGAGGGCGCGATTTTCAGTTTCTCCTGCAGGCGGCCGACGGCAAGTCCGGCGCCGCCGGCGCGGATCAGCGCACGATAGATCTTGAGCCGGGTCGGATTGCCCAGCGCTTCCAGATGGGCGGCGGCGTCATCGAGTTTCATGCGGGCATCATGGCATGCACATCGCCAACTCGTCAACGGTATTTCCAGAACTATCGAAATAGCGGGCACGCCTACAGCGGCAACAGTAAAAGTTGACACGCCCCGATATATCGATAAGTCTGGATATATGGAATCCGAACAAGCCATTTTGGCGCTAGCGGCGCTGGCGCAACCGACCAGGCTCGACGTGTTTCGGCTATTGGCGAAACACGAGCCGGAAGGATTGCCCGCCGGTGACATCGCCAAGGCGCTCGCCGTGCCGCAAAACACCATGTCGTCGCATCTGGCGATCTTGTCGCGTGCGGGGCTGGTGACAGCGCGCCGCTTCAGCCGCTCGATTGTCTACCGCGCCGATCTGAAGGCCTTTCAGTCCGTCGTGCTGTTCATGCTCAGGGATTGTTGCGACGGGCGGCCCGAAATCTGCGGTCCATTGATCGAAGACCTCACGCCTTGCCGCACCCCGAAGCCGAGGAGGAAAGCGCATGTCTGAACGCATCTACAATGTACTCTTCCTGTGCACCGGAAACACCGCCCGTTCGATCCTGGCGGAATCGATCCTGCGCAAGGACGGTCGCCGCAATTTTCGCGCCTTCTCCGCCGGCAGCCAGCCGAAGGGGACGGTCAATCCGTTTGCGATCAAGGTTCTCAACCGCCTCGATTACCCCACTGACGAATTGCGTTCGAAGAGTTGGGAAGAGTTCGCGCGGCCCGATGCACCCGTAATGGATTTCGTCTTTACGGTCTGCGACAACGCCGCCGGCGAATCTTGCCCGATCTGGCCCGGGCAGCCGATGACGGCACATTGGGGCATCGAGGACCCTGCCGCCGTCGAGGGCACCGATATCGAGAAGGAAGCGGCATTCGTCGCGGCATTCCGCTATCTCAAAAACAGAATTGCCGCCTTTACGAGCCTGCCGCTGCAAAGTATCGACCGCCTGTCGCTCGGGACCAAATTGCGCGACATCGGCCGCAACGACGGCGCGACGTCCGGCCAGGAGAAAGCCAGCTAATGTCCGAATTCGATCTGCCGCGCCGGCTCGCTGCCGAAGCGCTCGGGACCGCATTGTTGGTCGCTACCGTAGTCGGCTCCGGGATCATGGCCGAGACCTTGACCAAGGACGTCGCACTCGCGTTGCTCGGCAATACGCTGCCGACCGGTGCCATCCTGGTCGTCCTCATCACCATTCTCGGTCCCATTTCCGGGGCCCATTTCAATCCGGCGGTATCGCTGGTTTTTGCGCTCAGGCGCGAGCTGACGCCGCGCGAGGCGCTGCTCTACGTCGCTGCGCAAATCGCGGGCGGGATTGCCGGAACCATGCTGGCGCATGCGATGTTCGCGCTGCCGCTGCTCGATGCCTCGCTGAAAATGCGAACCGGCGGCGCGCAATGGCTCGCCGAAGCCGTCGCGGCGTTCGGCCTGGTTGCGACCATTCTGGCCGGTATCCGGTTCAACCGCGCCGGCGTGCCGTGGCTGGTCGGCCTCTACATCACGGCGGCTTACTGGTTCACGGCGTCGACGTCGTTCGCCAATCCCGCCGTTGCCATTGCGCGCTCGCTGACCAATACGTTTTCGGGCATTCGCCCAACAGATCTTCCGGGTTTCATCGCGGCGGAAACCTGCGGCGCCATCATCGCGTTGATCTTCATGGGCTGGCTGCTTCGTGAAAGCGACAAGGCGCACGCAGTGTTGAAGAAGGCGCAACCATGAGCGTCACGATCTATCACAACCCCGCCTGCGGCACCTCGCGCAACACGCTGGCGATGATCCGGCAGAGCGGCGAAGAGCCCGAGGTGATCGAGTACCTGAAGACGCCTCCGAGCCGCGCCCGGTTGGTCGAACTGATCAAGGCGCTGGGCATCTCGCCGCGCGAGCTGTTGCGCGAAAAAGGCACGCCCTATGCCGAGCTTGGCCTGGCCGACCCGAAATGGAGCGACGACGAGCTGATCGATCTCATGCTGAAACATCCGATCCTGATCAACCGGCCGATCGTGGTGACGCCAAAGGGCGTCCGCTTATGCCGGCCGTCGGAGCTCGTGCTCGACCTGCTCGACAACCCGGTCGAATCCTTCGTCAAGGAAGACGGCGAGGCGGTGACGCGGAAGTAAGCGCTTGATGTCCCGGGGAACGCAGGCGGCCAGAGCCTTCCGTCTGTCACCATTGCACGGCATAATAGCCCCATGGAGCGTCACCCCCCGTCTGCGCCTGATGAACTGGCTGGTCGGCCAGGGCCTCACCGGCCTGCCTCAAAACGACCTGATCCGCGGTTTCTGCGAACGCTGCTGCGCCGAAGGGCTTGGCCTGTCGCGCGGCATGGTCTTCATCGACACGCTGCACCCGATTTTCGAAGGCCGCGGCTTTCGCTGGAACGACGCCGAGACCAACGAGAGCGACGCGTTCGAATATGGCTCGACCAACGAGGGCGAAGCCGCGGAGGCCTGGCGGAGTTCGATCTTCTACTACATGCTCCAAAACGGCCATGAAGAACTGCCGCTCGACCTCGCCAATCGCACCTCCTACAACTTCAAATTCATGGGCGAGCTCGCCGAGAAAGGTCACAAGCATCTGGTCGCCTATGTGCACCAGTTCGGCGAGGCCGGCACCATGGGACAGATGGACTGCGTCTATTCCTATTGGGTGACACGGCGCGACGAGGGGTTTGGCGCGCAGGGGTTAGCTGCGCTCCGCGATCTCGTGCCGGTGCTGGGGCTGGCGATCAAATCCGCGGCGCAGGCTGACATCACCAAGACGCTGGGCCGGGTCTATCTCGGTCGCGACACCGCCGAGCAGGTGCTGCGCGGCCGCATCACGCGGGGTGTCACCGAGCGGATCAACACGGTGCTGTGGTTCTCCGACCTGCGCGGCTCGACGGCGATCAGCGAGAGTATCGATCCCGGCGAGATCATCCCGTTCCTCAACGATTATGCGCAGGCCTCGATCGACGCCATCCACGACGCCGGCGGCGAGGTGCTGAAGCTGATCGGCGACGGCGTGCTGGCGATGTTCACCCACGAGAACATGGCGAAGGCAAACCGCGCCGCGTTGCGCGCCGAACATCGCTTCCGCCGCAACATGAGGACGCTCAACGCCCGCCGCACGGCCGAGAACCGGCCAGTCACATCAGCCCATGTTGGCCTGCATGTCGGCGAGGTCTTTTACGGCAATATCGGCAGCGACGACCGGCTCGACTTCACGGTGGTGGGGCCTGCCGTCAACGAGGTCAGCCGCATCGCCTCGATGTGCCGCTCGGTCGACCGCGAATTGCTGATGTCGTCGGCGTTCCGCGGAGGTCTCGATGCCGCGGGGCGAAACTACCTGGTCTCCACCGGCCGCTACGCACTGCGCGGCATCGGCCGCGCGCAGGATCTTTACACGCTCGATCCGGATATTGCCGCGGATGAGGTGGTCGCGGGGAAGTACGAGCGATATCTGGTGTCCTAATTTGGTCTCGCTCGCCGTCTGTAAAGCGCCACGGCCACCAGCGAAAACACCATCAGAACTACGCCAAGCGCGAATAGCGCATCGTGGGAAATCGTCGCCGCGAGCCAGACGCCGATTGCGGCTGTCATCATCTGCGAGAAGCCGATGAGCGCTGATGCCGCGCCCGCTTTGTCGCCGAACGGGGACAGCGCCTGCGCCGTGCCTAACGGGCTGACGATGCCCATGCCGAGCAGGAATACGCTCATGGCCGCAAGAAACGGCAGAAAGGAGGGGGCGTAGAGCGAGACCAGCAGCATCGCGAGGCTGCCGGCGGCGGCGACGAACAGTCCGCCCCGGATCGAACGATCGAGCCCATAGCGTGGCGCCAGCCGGGTCGCGAGCATGCCGGCGGCGAACACGATCAGCACCGTGCCCGCAAAGAACAGACCGAGTTGAATCGGCGTAAAATGCATCGCTTCGATCAGAACGCGGGGCGCCGCCGAGAAAATCGAGAACAGAGCGCCCAGGATCAGGCTGACGGTTGCCGCCGGCACCACGAAGCGGCGGTCGCGGAGCAGGGCGAGGTAGGTTTTTGCGATCGCCTGCGGATCGAGCGGGGTGCGTGTTGCGAGGTGGGTCTCGCCAAACACCATGCCGTAGGCGAGGGCGCCGAGCCCGGCGAAAGCCGCGAGGAATGCGAATTCGGAGCGCCAGCCGAAAATGTGGTCGAGCGCGCCGCCCAGCAGCGGCGAGAAGCCGGGTGCTGCCGCCATCGCGATCATGATCAGCGCCATCGCGCGGGCGAGTGCCGCGCCGGAGAACAGGTCGCGGGCAATGGCGCGGGACAACACCGAGGTGGCGCAGGCGCCGGCCGCCTGGATGACACGGCCAATCAGCAGGCTCGGCAAATCATTGGCGAGGCCGCACCAGAGGCTGCCGGCGAAGAAGACGGTAAACCCGATCAGGACCGGCCAACGGCGGCCATAGCGGTCCGAGATCGGCCCGACCACGAGCTGGCCGATCGCGAACACCGCGAGGAAGACCGTGATCGCTGCGGTGACCGCCGCGCTCGTGACGTTGAGCGACGCCGCCATCTGCGGCAGCGACGGCAGCAGGATGTTGGTGGCGAGCGTTCCCGTGGCGGCGAGGCCTGCGAGCACCGCGATCTGCAGGACAGTGGAAGAAGCTTCCGAACGAGGGCCAGTGTCGATTGCTGCAGTCTGGTCGGCCATGAAGGTTCCCGCTTTTATATGAGATGATATATATCATATAAAGCGGCATGGGAAAGCACCAATGGGCTCCGGGCAATGAGGGCGCGGACTCACGGCAAGACAGTCCGGCTCAATGTGGCCCGCCAAGGAGCGGGTCGGACGCTATGCACCCGAAAGCGGACCTATTATGCTCACCCTGAGCTTTGTCGTTCTTGACCGACCCATAGCGAACGTTGTGGTCCTGTCCGCACCGCAACCAATATCTATCTTGAACGGCGCACGACCTCGATTGCTGCTTCGATTAGGGCTGCGGCAACCTCTTTGCCGAAGGTGTTAACGGTGATCGGACCGTCATCGGGCACACTTGAGATCAAGGAGTGTATCCCCGCTGTCCGAAAGGACTTCCATGCGAATGCCGTCGAAGTCGACATCGCTCGCCCATTGGGGTCTCACGGCACGGTCTCCGTATGTCAACGTTCCCATGCTGGGAGCTTATCATGTTTATGGGAAGTAAGCAGAAGCGCCTAGAAGCGGACATTTGATTCAGTTAGGTCGCGGGGGTGCTATATCGACCGTCAACAGTTTGTCCGCGTGATATCAGCGGCGGTTGCAGGTCTCCCTATCTTAAGCTTTGGGTCAAATCCGAATGGAATTATACGACGACGACCTTAAACGTTTCGAGGCGCATGGCGCTGCGCCCCTGCCCACCGCGATCAATCAAGGCTTTGTGGAACACGACGGTGCTCGAATCCGGTACGCGACGTACGGGTCGGGAGCTCCCGTGATCTTGCTGCATGGCGGCCTTGGGCATAGCGGCAACTGGGGCTATCAGGTTCCGGCGCTGGTCGCGTCGGGTTATCGCGCCGTGCTGATCGATAGCCGCGGCCATGGCCGCAGCACGCGCGATTCGCGGCCTTTCACGTATGAGTTGATGGCGTCCGACGTTCTGGCCGTGATGAATGCGCTGCAAGTGGACAAGGCAGCCGTCGTCGGATGGAGCGATGGCGCCTGTACCGCTTTGATCCTCGCCATGAAGGCCGCCGAACACGTTGCGGGCGTGTTTTTCTTCGGCTGTAACATGGACCCCAGCGGCACAAAAGAAATCGAGCCCAGCCCGGTTCTCGACCGGTGTTTCGGGCGGCACGCCAAGGACTATGCCCAGCTATCAGCCACGCCGGACCAGTTCGACGCATTGGTTGAAGCTGTCGGCCAGATGATGAAGACCGAACCGAATTATTCTGCAGGCGAGCTCGCCCACATCCATGTGCCTGTTGCGATCGTGCAGAGCGAGCACGACGAGTTCATCAAGCCCGAACATGCCGAATATCTTGCACGAAGTATCGCGACAGCGGAATTGAAGATCCTGCCTGGTGTGAGCCATTTCGCGCCGCTGCAAAGGCCGAGGCAATTCAACAGCGTCATGCTTGCTTTCCTCCGCAAGGTTCTTTCTTGAAGGAAACAATACGCCTCGGTGCCTTGAGCGGACATTAGTCAGTCGCTTAATGAGCACACGCCCTAAAAACCGTCATTGCGAGTGAAGCGATTTTTCTATGCTTGCTGCGCAAGCTTCGTAGGGCTTCAGTTCGCCGCAGCGCTTTAGCGCGAAGGCGGAAGCAATCCAGGGCCGCAAGAGAGGCTGGATTGCTTCGTCGCGGAGTTTATCATCGGGCCGGCCGAAGGCCGGACCCTGTGGCTCCTCGCAGTGACGGTTTTCGACCAGACGGCTAGCACCGCGCCGGCTCGCCGACCATGTCCGGCTGTCGCGCCAGCGAGACTGCGGGCGATAGCAGGATCACCAGCGCCTGTGCCGCGAAGATGGCGGCTGCCATGTAGAGGCAGGCTTCTGCGCCATAGAGCCCGCCGACGATGGCGCCCAGCGCCGAGCCGAGCGGACGGGCGCCGTAACTCATGATGTTGATGGCGGATACGCGCCCGAGCAGCGACGGCGGGGTCACCGATTGGCGCAGTGTGGTGGTCGAGATCACCCACAGGATCGGGCCGGCGCCGAGCAGGAAGAAGCTCAGCGCCGCGAGCCACGGCGCCGGCGCGATCGTCGTCAGCGCCATGATGGCGGCGGCGACGAATCCCGTCACCGGGCCGAGCCCGATCACGGTGCCGAAGGCCAGCCGCTGCATCACCCGCGTGGCAGAGAGCGCGCCCGCCACCATGCCGACGCCGTACATCGCAAGCGTTACGCCGACGCCGGTGGCCGATAGGCCGAGATGACGAACGGCGTAAGGCACGAACACGGCCAGCAGCAGGAACGAGGCCGTATTGAAGATGAACTGCGTGATGAACACGGGCCGCAGCAGCGCGTGATGCAACACGAACGCGGCGCCTTCCCTGATCTCCTGCAAAGGATGGCGGCGCGGGGCAGGGGCGCGTGCCGGTTCATAGATGCCCGACAGCAACACGACGGCCATCACCGACAACGCGGCGGCAAATCCGAAGGCAGGCGCCGCCCCGACCCATCCGACCAGCACGCCGCCGAGCGCCGGACCGCTCGCAAACGCCACCGTGCGCGCCAGTTCGATGCGCGCGTTCGCTGCGGGCAATTGCTCCGAATTGACCAGCGATGGCACCAAAGCGGGCGCGGCGACGCTGTAGGCCACGGTGCCGCAGACAGCGACGAAGCCGAGTAGCGAGAGCAGCGGCAGCGTGATTGCGCCAAGCCAGATCAGCAGCAGCGTCGCCGCAAGCGCGGCCGCCCGCAGCGCTTCGGAGACCGCCATCACCCAGCGCCGCGAGATGCGGTCGGCAAGGAGGCCGGCGGGAATCGCAAACAGGATGAAGGGCAGCGTCAGCGCGGTCTGCAACAATCCGGTCTGGCCTTCGCCAACACCAAGCAGCAGCACCGCAACGATGGGCGCTGCGGCCAGCGCAATCTGCTCGGCCGATTGCGCGGCGAGGTTCGACCAGGCCAGACGGTTGAAGGTCGCGGGCAAGCGCGGTGTCGGAGCGGGTGACATGGCAAAATTTCCTGACAGATTCGATTTGATCCATTGTCCGGCCCGAGGACGATCAAACCCACCCGTTTCCCGACAACCTCTTCCAAAAAAAACCTCCACACACGAACGTGTGGAGGTTTCATGACCGGGCTGCCAGAACGCGGATGCCCGGCAAAAATGATCGCGCCAATCCGCAGAAGTTGTTTCGTGAATTCGCGTCAAACGTCGAACAGGAAATCGTGCTTTGTCAGTTCATGCGGCCGCACGCTGGTCAGTTCGATCCGGTCGTCGCCGACCTGGACCACCGTATTCCCGTGGTCGCCCCAGATCCTCACGTCGCGAAAGTCCAAACGGCCGGCATTCTCAAACACCAGCATGTCGACGCCCGGATCGAAGTCGGTGATCTCAGCTTTGGTGGATCCGAAATCAAACACGAAGCGGTCCGCGCCGTCATTCCCCGTCATCGCCTGCTTGCCGGTTCCGGCGAACAGATAATCGCCTTGCGGACCGCCGATCAGCGTGTCGTTGCCATCGGAGCCGATAACGATCTGGCGGGCTTCGGGGTCTTCGGACTCTACGCCGCCGGCAAGGCCGGTGTGCCGCGTATAGGTGACGAAGACGTCGTCCTGGATATGCTCGGTATCGGTATTGCGCAGAATGATATCTGCCAGCGTCGTGCCTTTGATCTCGGACAACGTCTTGGCATCAAATCCCTGATTTTCGAACCAGAACCGGTCGCCATCGCGCAACGCCTCGAACTGCATCGTGATGATGGCCTGGAAGGTTTCGCCGACGAGCGCGCCGGGCACATGATTTTCAGACAAGCCGCCGGTCCACAGGCCGACGTTGTTGACATTGCCGTAAGCCGCCTTCAGTCCGGCCAGCGTCTCCGGGTCGCTCGTGATCTGGCTGAAATCCGTGTAGGGCTCGAGGCCGAGTGCTTCTCGGGTCTGGTTGAGCGTGCCGAGGCCAAGGTCGCGCGCGCGCTGGATGTTGATCGCGGCGAGATCCATAGACACCGGTGGATCGAAAAGAAAATTGCGCAGGTCGTCGACGATGCGCGCGTCGAGTGCTTGTGATGGATCGGCGGCCAGGTGGCGTAATTGTCCGTCGGCGCCGCCATTGTCGTTGAAGTTTGCGGCCGGCTGGAAGAATACATCCTTCAGGTCTTCCTCGGAGCCGGCGACGACTTCGCCGTTTTCCTCAAGGCCCTCGGTTTCGCCCGACACGATCGAATGTCCGAAGCGGAACGCCGCAGCGACGAATTCCAGCGTGAGGTGAGGATCGGCGCTGGGGTCGTAGCCGTCGTAGGGCGTTAGCGCATTCTTGCCGACGAGGTTAGGCAGGAACTCCGAATAGGTGATGTTGGCGATTTCCGCCGTCACGATAGCGCGGGCGTGATTGTAGAGTTGATCGCCGCTCCAGTTCGGGTGCTCGAGGTGCAGTTTGTCGACCCAATAATTGTGTTCGCGCACGAATAGCGTGTGCAGGGCGGTGAGCGCCGGATTTTCTGCGGCGCGGACGTCGCCGGCCACGACCATACCGTCGACGATCGGCAGATTGCTGCCCTGCGACGTCAACATGTGACCATCGGCGGTGCGCAGGCTGGCCGCGGTCGCGGCGTTGGACCCATAGACCATCGAGGCATCCAGCCAGGCGGTATTGGAATTGACTGCCGTGGCCGGGTTGGATGTGCCCGCACCGGTCGTGGGGTCAATGACCGCACGGGTGATCGGAATGATCGTGCCGGCGGGGAGTACGGGATCGCCGGCGGGGACCGCGACGCTGATATCGTTGACGCCGTCCGTCCGGGTCAGCGTCATGTCGTGATCGATGAATTGGCCCCAGGCGTACATGAAGGCGGATACACCTTCCGGGTTCGCCACATCAGGGTCGCCGGCGCCGACCACAAGATTGCTGATGGTGCGCGGATTGTTGCCACCGAGCGGGACGGAGATGCCGTCGGCAAAATGCGCCTCGCCGATACGTCCGAATTCAGTGCCGGCCGCGTTGAGGGTGGAATCGGATTGATTGTTCTGCGAACCGTCGAAGGTGCGGTATTCGATTTTTGCCGGCTTTGGATCCGGTGGGCACGGCCAACCGTGAGGGCCATGGTGCTCACCCGGGCCATGCGAGCCGTGCGGTCGGTGCGGCACATGAAAGTGGCCGAGAAAATCGCCGAAGTGAAAATCGTCGTTTCTGTCTTGGTGCGCCTCCCAAGTCCGCTTGAACTGACGCATCCGGATGCTCCCTCAGTTGCAATTGCGAATTAGTTGCAATTGGTGTCACGAATGAGAGGCATTTGCAATAAGGAAGTGCGAACCGCCCGTAGCCCGCGTGCTTCCCGACGACCGACAGGAGAGAACGACTCCAGGAAAAAGGCCCGCCGCGCGAATGGCGGCAGGCCTCGATCTGAACGGCGTTTTGGCTGCTTCTGTTCGACTACGATTTGGGCCCGAGCGTCGCCTTGCCCGTTCCCGAGATAGTCGCCGGCTGCGTCGCCAGCTCATCATCATCTACAGCGGAGGGCAATTCGGCTGGGCTGGCGAGCTGCGGCGCGGCCAACGCGTTGGTCAGGCTGGTCAGCGCGTCTGGACCGGCTGCAAAGCCGCCTTCGGCGAGGATCTTGTCGATGATCGGCTTGAACGCCGAAACCGACAGCAACTGCGCGGCAAGGCCATCGCCCAGACCAAGCCCGTTGCTATGGCCGTTCATCGCGCCATTGCCGCCGCCACGGCCGAGCAGGCCGCCGGTGTCGAAGATCCGGATGTCGGAAATCTTCTCGATCGGCTTGACCGCTTCGGCCAGCGCGTTCGGGATGATGTTGATGCGCGCCAGGGTGAGATCGTAGTCGACCATCGCCTGAGAGAGCTTGTTGCGCGCTTCCGCCTTCAACGCCGCCACCTCGGCCTCGGCCTGGCCGAGCGATTTGACGCCGGCCGCGCGGGTGGTCGCCGCCTCGGCGTCGGCCTTGGCCAGCATGGTAATGGCTTCCGCTTTGTTGTTCGCTGCCTGGTTCTCGGCTTCCGCCATCACGGTGATCGGCATCGCCTCGGTCTCGGCAGCCTTGCGCGCCGCGATCACGTTGATGATCTTGTCGCGTTCGGCGATTTCGACGGCTTTGGCGGTGGTGACCTTTTCCTCGGCCGCAATCGCCAGCGCACGCGCGGTCTCGGCGACGGTCTGCGCTTCCGACTGCTCCTTGCTCTTGGTCGCGATCGCAATCGCACTTTCCTGCGCCACGATCTGCAGGTCGCGCTCCATTTCGGTATTGCGTCGTTTTACCGCGAGATCGGCTTCAATCTTTCTGGTGTCGCGCAACTGGTTGGCTTCGGTCTGCTTGTTGGCGACCGCCAGTTCCTGCTGGATGCGATACTCGGCCTCGTTCTGCAGCGCGGTCTGCTCGACCTGCGCGGTCTGCGCGCGCATCGCGGCGGTCTTGTTGGCGATGTCGCGCTGCTGGGCCAGTTCCGCCTCGCGCTTGGTGGCCTCGATCGTCAGCGTGGTCTGTCGGGCAACGAGGTCCTGCTGCGCGATGTTGACCTCGGTGGTGCGTGGTCAGTGGTATCATTTTCGTGATCACCAGATGCAGTTGCAAATGAGTTGCAATAAGGGCGAAGATCGGCCATCTTGCTGAAATGGATGCGCGCACGCCCGAATTGGGCCCGGAAGCCAAGGGTTTGCTGATGGCCGATACGACCGCCTCCGGTTGGCGCGCTGACGCCGCCGCCGACGCCCGGCTGAGCCTGCCCGAGGTCAACTCCACGATCCTGGTGCCCTTTGGCGGGCATTGGTCGCGCCGGCTGCTGGCCTTCCTCGGCCCCGGCTATCTGGTTTCGGTCGGTTACATGGACCCCGGCAATTGGGCCACTGACCTCGCGGGTGGTTCGAAGTTCGGCTACACGCTGCTCGCGGTCATCCTGCTGTCGAACCTGATGGCGATCCTGTTGCAGGCGCTTGCCGCGCGGCTTGGCATCGTCACCGACCGCGATCTGGCGCAGGCCTGCCGCGCCAGCTTCTCGCGGCCCGTGAACTTCCTGCTCTGGGTGGTCTGCGAAGCGGCAATCATCGCCTGCGATCTTGCCGAGGTGATCGGCACCGCGATCGCTCTCAACCTGCTGTTCGGCATTCCCTTGATCTGGGGCGCGCTGATAACCGCGCTCGATGCCTTCCTGTTGCTGCTCCTGATGAACAAGGGTTTTCGCTTCCTCGAAGCCTTCGTCATCTCGCTGTTAATTGTGATCGCGATCTGCTTTTCGATTCAGATCGTGGCTGCGGCGCCGCCGGTCGCTGCCGTCCTGAAGGGGTTTGTGCCGTCGCCCGAGATCGTCACCAATCCGGAGATGCTCTACATCGCAATCGGCATCATCGGCGCTACCGTGATGCCGCATAACCTTTATCTGCATTCCTCGATCGTGCAGACCCGCGCCTATGAGCGCAACGACAAGGGCCGCCGCGAGGCGATCAGATGGGCGACGACGGATTCGACCATCGCCTTGATGCTGGCGCTGTTCATCAACGCCGCGATTCTGATCGTTGCCGCCTCCACCTTCTATTCGAGCGGACGGACCGAGGTCGCCGAGATCGGTCAGGCCTATGAATTGCTGTCGCCGCTGCTCGGTCTCGGCATTGCCTCGACGCTGTTCGCGGTGGCGCTGCTCGCCTCCGGCCTCAATTCGACGGTAACGGCGACGCTGGCCGGCCAGATCGTGATGGAAGGCTTTTTGAACCTGCGGCTGCCGAACTGGGCGCGGCGGCTATTGACCCGCGGCGTCGCCATCGTTCCGGTCGTGATCGTCACCGCGCTCTATGGCGAGCGCGGCACCGGCCAATTATTGGTGTTCAGCCAGGTCGTGCTGTCGATGCAATTGCCGTTCGCGGTGATCCCGCTAGTGAAGTTCGTTTCCGACCGCCGCAAGATGGGCAAGTTCGTCATCCCGCGCACAGTCGCCGTCGTGGCGTGGATCGTCGCCGGAATCATCGTGGCGCTGAACGTGAAGCTGTTGTTCGAGGCGTTTTTCGGCTAACCGCGCACGCGGCTGTCATCGCCCGGCTCGATGTGCGGACCGAGCGACCTAGTACGCCGCGGCCTCTCGATTCAATCACTGATGTCTCTGGAATACTGGATCACCCGCTTTCGGCTTTCGCGGGTGATGACAGCAGAGGGTCAATCCTGCGGCTCGGACAGCATTTCGCCCGTCGCATCCACCCGCAGCCAGCCTGACGGCGCCAGCCGCTGCTGCGGCAGGAAGCGGCCCTTGTAGTCCATCTTCTTGGAGCCCTCGATCCAGTAGCCGAGATAGACGTAAGGCAGCCCGAGCCGGCGCGCGCGGGTGATGTGATCGAGGATCATGAAGGTGCCGAGCGAGCGGCTGTGCTGCGACGGCTCGAAGAACGAGTACACCATCGACAGCCCGTCGCTGAGCACATCCGTCAGCGCCACCGCGACCAGTTCCTCGCCGCGGCCGGTGATGCCGGTGTCGACGCCGCGCTTGCGGTATTCGATGATGCGGGTCTCGACATGGCTGTCTTCCACCATCATCGCGTA
Organism: Bradyrhizobium sp. AZCC 1578; assembly: GCF_036924675.1. Taxonomy (NCBI): domain Bacteria; kingdom Pseudomonadati; phylum Pseudomonadota; class Alphaproteobacteria; order Hyphomicrobiales; family Nitrobacteraceae; genus Bradyrhizobium; species Bradyrhizobium sp. AZCC 1578. The sequence goes on along the minus strand of NZ_JAZHRZ010000001.1, from coordinate 743,153 downwards.
GTCGAGTACGGTCATGTCGGCCATGCCGCCATGGCGGTGGCGCCTGTCGAGGTAGGCGCGGAACACGGAGTATTGCTCCGACGTCGGCACCGCGCTGCGCTGCTCGCCGACAATGTCGGCGTTGCGTGCCAAAACTTTCTTGAAGTTGCGCGAGGGGCGGAATTCGTTGGCGATGACGCGCACAGAGACGCAGGCCCGGCACTGGTCGCAGGCCGGGCGGTAAGCGATCGATTGGCTGCGGCGGAAACCGCCATGGGTCAGGAGGTCGTTGAGGTCGCCGGCCTTGTCGCCGACCAGATGCGTGAACACCTTGCGCTCGTGCCGGCCCGGCAGATAGGGGCAGGGCGAGGGCGCCGTCAGGTAGAATTGCGGGGTATCACGCGAGTGTTGGGTCACGTCGGGTCGTCACGCCTCCGAAACAAATCAACCATAGCGCTTTCCAACGCAGTAGACACCGGTTCGCGTTAAGAAAACGCATCGGAACAAAAAAGCGCCGGCCCGGCCCCGATTTCATCTTGGGGCCCGACCGGCTCTAACATCGCGCCCGAAAGGCGGGCGGTCAAATAGTTTGCTGCTCGCTCAATAGCTGCTGCGTGGCGAAGGAACTACCTGGGTACGAACCGAGCTGTTGATGACCACGGTTCCCAGGATGAAGTCGTGCAGCAGCCGGCGACGGCTGTTTAACAGGCCGACCAGCAGCACCAGCGGCGTCAGGAATGAGATCGAGACCCAGTACAGCACGGCATGGCAGGCACCGAGCACGAAATAGCCCGGCTCGCCGTACCAGGTGCGCAGCTCCAGATCCATCGCGCGCATGCCGAGCGTCGCCGAATGCGGGCCGCCGATCGAGGTACCGTAATAGACGATCGCCCACACGATGGTGGCGGGCCACGCCAGCCAGAACAGCATCCAGCCGAGCCCGAGCGTGATGATGCCGAACAGGCCGATGAAGATGTAGCCGAGGATGACGGGCACCGACAGCACGACGAGGTCGATCAGGAACGCAAATACCCGCCGCGTCAGCACGCCGCGAAACAGTTCCGGCTGCGAATAGGGATCGAACGCATGCGGCGGCACTCCTCCGTCGTTCCGCCAGCCGCCGCCAGCACTTTGAGGCCCGCCGCCAGTATTGCCAGAGTCGCTATAAGACATAGTCCGTCCTCCAGGCCGATATTCCAGACCGTGACATGGGAACCGGCCGCGCGCTCGCCAAGGGCCTGCGACCATTAACAGCGCGCAATATGTCGGAGTGAACGTGGGACGGACCACAACGTTTCCGTCGTCCCTGCGAACGCAGGGACCCATACCCCGCGGCTCATCAATGGAGCGACGGGGCCACTTGCCTTTGCCACCACGTGCAGCGGTGGTTCTGGGCCCCTGCGAACGTGTTTGGGGGCGACGGGGAGGGTTAGCCTCCGGCCTTCAACTTCTCCGCGGCCTTCGGCGCAAAATACGTCAAGATCCCGTCCGCGCCGGCGCGCTTGAAGCCGAGCAGGCTTTCCATCATCGCGCGGTCGCCGTCGATCCAGCCATTGGCCGCGGCTCCGGCGATCATCGCGTATTCGCCGGATACCTGGTAGACGAAGGTCGGCATCGCAAACGTGTCTTTCACGCGCCACACGACGTCGAGATAGGGCATGCCGGGCTTCACCATCACCATGTCGGCGCCTTCGGCGATGTCGAGCTCGACCTCACGCAGCGCTTCGTCGGAATTGGCGCTGTCCATCTGGTAGGTGCGCTTGTCGCCGGTCAGCGTTTTGGCGGAGCCGATGGCGTCGCGGAACGGGCCGTAGAAGGCGCTAGCGTATTTCGCCGCATAGGCCATGATCTGCACGTCGAGAAAACCTGCCTCGTCCAGCGCCTCGCGGATCGCGCCGACGCGGCCGTCCATCATGTCGGATGGCGCGATGACGTCGCAGCCGGCTTCCGCCTGCACCAGCGCCTGTTGCACCAGTACCGCCACCGTCTCGTCGTTGAGGATTTTGCCGTCCTCGATCAGCCCGTCATGGCCGTGGCTGGTGAAGGGATCGAGCGCGACGTCGCACAGCACGCCGATCTCGGGGAATTCCTTCTTGATCGCGCGCACCGACTGGCAGACCAGATTGTTCGGGTTTAGCGCCTCGGAGCCGTGCTCGTCGCGGAGCGACGGCTCAGTATAGGGAAACAGCGCGATGCAGGGGATGTTCAGTTTTACCGCGCGCTCGGCGTCGCGCACCGCCTGATCAACGGTGAGGCGGTCGACGCCGGGCATCGAGGCCACCGGCGTGCGCGTATTGTGGCCGTCGGCCACGAACATCGGCCAGATCAAATCATCCGTGGTCAGCACGTTTTCGCGCACCAGCCGCCGCGCCCATTCCGCCTTGCGGTTGCGGCGGGGGCGGATGGTCAGGTCGAGCGGGGTGGAGGCAAGCGCCGTCTGCCGCCGCAGTGCGTCGCGCATTTCGATCGGACGCCCGAACTTGATCGCCATGTCAACGGTACTCCTTGAGGCGGCGGGAAGGTTTTGATTTGTTCCAATTCTAGCACCTTGCCGCTGCCGCGTCACCGAGCCTTGATCTATCTCATCGGCAATTGATTTTACCGTCTCGCCGGGCCAAGACATCAGGCCATGAGGAGATTCCAGCACGCATTGCGACCCGGTTGCGAGGCCAGCCCCCAGATCAGCTTCCGGGTCGGCTTCCATGTCTGACCTTTCGGCGCGCGATCAGGGGCGGGACCATGCCAGGGACAATGCGATGTCCATGGCGGCGATGTCGTCGGAGCGGATCGAGCCCGACGACAATGTGTGGACGCGTCGGCTGGTGCTGTTCCTGCGCATCATGGCGGTCGTGTCGATCATGAAGGGCCTGTACCACTGGGCGCAGGTCACGGGTTTCATCGGCGGCGAGGAGGAGGCGTTCGAAAACCAGTCGATGGCCTGGCAGACCGCGACCGTGTATTTCGCCGTCATCGAACTCGTCGGCGCCGTTGGCCTGTGGCTCGCGACGCCTTGGGGCGCGGTGGTGTGGCTCACCACGGTGGTGTCGATGGCGGTGATCGAGCTGATGTTTCCAGGCATCTATGGCGGCAGCCTGACGGTGGTGGCGCTGGAGGCTGTGATGCTCGGCGCCTATCTCGCCCTCGCCTGGATGGCCGCGCGCGAGCGCCCGCCGTAGCGGGGCGAGGGAGCAGCGCGGCAATATCCCTCAACTCTGTCAGTTTTCCGCCATAATCCATCCGCGTGCAGAATCCGCGACGCGATCCCGTACAATTTTCAAAAAGTTTTTCTGTAACGATTTGGTCACCGTTAAGGGCCGTAAAGGGATCTTACGCGAGCGTTTCGATTTCAGACGCGCCTGTTTCCGAATGCGACAGGTCTTGCAGACGAAGCGTGAACAGGGCGCTTCCAGCGTCAATGAAATGTTGCAAAAAGCCTTGATCCATGGGGCTTAATCCACAATTCACTCTGTTAAATTCATGATCTCTTTATTGTCTTATTTAAGCGGATCTTCAATCCGCCCCCTTAAGTTGAGGCTATCAGGCGGGACAGAAGTTTCGTCGAAATAAGTCGAAAAACGACGACAGGGGAAGTGTCATGATCAAAGCCGTTGCAACGGCGGTGGAAACCGCTGAACGCTCTGCCGGTCAAACTCCGGTGCAGCCGCTCTATCTGGAAGCGTTGACTTTGGTCGAACGGCTGCATCGCCGGCTGCTCGACGTCATCAAGGACGAATTCGATCGCCGCGGCCGTGCCGACATCAATTCAGTGCAGGCATTGCTGCTCTATAACATCGGCGACAAAGAGCTGACCGCGGGCGAACTGCGCACGCGCGGTTATTACCTCGGCTCCAACGTCTCCTATAACCTCAAGAAGCTCGTCGAGCTCGGCTTCCTCGATCATCAGCGCTCTCGCGTCGATCGTCGCTCGGTCCGCATTCGCCTCACCGCGCAAGGCCAGGAAATCCGCAAGATCGTCGATGCGCTCTACCAGAAGCACGTCAAGACGGTGGAGCAGGTCGGCGGCATCTCGAATGAGGAGTTTGCGACGCTGAACAAGTCGCTGCACCGCCTCGAGCGGTTCTGGACCGACCAGATCCTGTATCGGCTCTGAGAATTCGTAAGCCGGCCGCCTAGAAGCCCGGTAGCCAACAAGCCGACAAACTGGCAAGGCAGTGAGCCCTGCTCAACGCGCATCGGCGCCGGTCTTCCGGCTCCGGTGCGCTTTGTTTTTGAGGGAAAATCCCCGCATTTTCGGGCAGCTATCGCTGTTTCCTAAAGAGAAATTGCGATTTCTCGCATTGGAACCATCTTCTTTCTCGCGGTGGAACCATCTTCGCGCCTGCGAATTATTGGCCCGGCCACAAAACAGGTGAGGGCATGCTGGTCGAGCGCGGAATTCAGGTCATGAATTTTGAGGTGGTGGGCGATGCCTACGCGATCGCCTCAAACTACCTTCGCAAGAGCGGCGCCATTGCCGATACCCTCGCCACCGACGAGCGATTGCTCGCAATCATCGTGAAGCTGTTCCGGCGCGGCGAATTCAACAGGCTCAGGCTCGCCAATAAGGCGATCGCCACGTTCGAAGCAGGCGCATTGGCCTGACGATAACCCGCTCACGCAACTCAGGAGAATCCATGGAAGCCGCGATCGAACGGATCATGCAGACCTATGACCTGCTTCTGAACTGCAGCGCCGCTGCCAGCGACGAGGCCCGCGCCAAGGTCACGGCCTATCTCACCACGCTGGTCGAGGCGGGCGAGAATGATCCGCACCGGCTGACGGTGTGCGGGCTCACCTATCTACGCCAGCTCGATGGCAGCAACGATCCGGTGAAGGCGGGGTATACGGGATTGTAGTCTTGCTGCCTCGCGCGCCCCGCCATAGATTTGCGTCTCTGATCGACGGAGGCTCGCCATGACCTCACTCACGCGTCGTTTGTTTCTGTCGCTGGCGGCTGGCCTTGTGCCGGCCTCCGCCATCGCCCATCACGGCTGGGGCGGCTACGATACGTCGAAATCGTTCACCGTGACCGGCAAGATCCTGAAATCGACCTTCGAGAATCCGCATTGCGGGATCGAGATGGAGGTCGACGGCAAGCACTGGCACTTCGTCCTGGCGCCGCCGTCGCGCATGCAGGCGCGTGGCGCAACGCGCGAGCTGATCGCGCCCGGCAAGACCTGCACCGTGTTCGGCTATCCGCACAGCAGCAAGCCGGACGAGGCGCGGATCGAATATATCGTGCTCGACGGCAAGCGCATCGAGTTGCGGTAAGCCGCAAGTGGAACACGAGCCGGCCGCATCTATATTCCTGGCACTGCAGGAAAGTGCGCTTGGTCATGCGATGCGCTCTTCGCCGGCGCTTTATCCTACGGTCGAGATTCTGCACATTATCGGTTTCGTCATCCTGGTCGGATCGATCCTGGCGCTCGACTTGAGGCTGCTGGGACTCGGGCGCACGCTTGCCATCCAACCGATGGCGCAATTGCTGTTGCCGGTGTCGCGTGCAGGCTTTCTGCTCGCGATCAGCATGGGCTTTTTGCTGTTCAGCGCCGATGCTTCGCATGTCGTGAAAAATCCCGCGTTCCAGATCAAGCTGCTTCTGATCGGTGCGGCCCTGATCAACATCGTGATCGCGCACGCCGTTCCATGGCGTCATGTTGAACACTGGGGCGACAAGGCGTCCGGCGCAGCCAAGGTGACTGCACTGCTATCGATCCTGCTGTGGCTCGGCGTCATCTGCGCGGGGCGCCTGATTGCGTATTTTTAACAAGGCCGGTTTGCCATGTCCTGCATTCGCTTTGCCATCTTCGCACTCCTCGTCGGTTTGTTCAGTTCGGCGGAGATCGCCACTGCCGACGAAGCCGCCAATGCCTGGCAGGCGTTGCGCGCCGGGGAGCATGTCGCGCTGATGCGGCATACCGATGCGCCGGGGGGATTCGGCGATCCGCCCGGTTTCCGCGTTGAAGATTGTGCCACCCAGCGCAACCTGAGCGCCAAGGGGCGGGCGGACGCCGAGAAGATCGGTGCGCGGCTCAAGCGGGAAGGGATTGCGTTTGAAACGATCCTGAGCTCGCCGTGGTGCCGATGCGTCGATACCGCCAAATTGCTGAACTTGGGGCCGGTCGAGACCGTTGCGACATTCGGTAATGTCGTGGTGTTGCGCGATCAACGAGAGACACTAACGGCGGGCGCCCGTGCGCGCATCGCCAAATGGACGTCGCGCGGAAACCTCCTCATCGTGACGCACGGCGCGAACATTTCGGCGCTCACCGGTGTCTCGCCGGCCAGCGGCGAGATCGTCGTGGTCAAAGGCGGAAGCGAACGCACTGAGCCTGCCGGCCGCCTGGTTCTCGAGTGAGCCAATTCGAACTACCGTGCGTCCGCGCGCGTCCTTTGTGCGATAGCGGTTCCAGTTGACGATCACGCCTTTCGCATCGGTTTCGTTGCCGTTGCAGTGCGTGCGTTTTCGGCCTCTGGTTCATTGGCGGCATTCGGGAAAATCACGAAAAATCCCAGAAGACCGCCGACCATCGTACCGTAGATCAGGAAGGCCGTTATCAGCCAGCGTCGCGAATTGGCCTGACGCTCTTTCGGTGGGAGTGAGCTTTCCATGTCGGGAAATCCATCTGTCAGCCCCGGACGGTTATAAGCTCAGTCGAAACGGCGGCATGTGATCTGGTTCACGGCAGCGGCCGGCAAAGGTCTCGCGCTGCCCGACGGGGCAAATCAGCTAGATGTTGTGTCCAGCCGGTCCCGCAAAAATTATCCGCCTCGGGCGCCATGCGTCGCGAGATCGCCGCCACATATCCAGTTGTCATCGTCCGCGAAGGCGAAGGCGGACGATCCAGTTTCCAGAGACCGCGATGATTGAACCGATAGGCCGCAGCGTACTGGATCCCCGCCTTCGCGGGGATGACGATCGAAAGTTGCGTCGCTTCGCTCGCAATGACGGCCTCAAGTGAACCGCCACGCTCTAACAAGAGGAAGCCCCATGCTCACCGTCCATCATCTCAACGACTCCCGCTCGCAGCGAATTTTGTGGCTGCTGGAGGAACTCGACACGCCCTATGAGCTGAAGCGTTATCAGCGCAACGCCGAGACGCGGCTGGCGCCGCCGGAGTTGAAAGAGGTTCATCCGCTCGGCAAATCGCCCGTCATCACTGACGGCGAGATGACCATCGCCGAATCCGGCGCCATTGTCGATTACATCATCCGCCGCTACGGCCAGGGAAAAGACAAGCCCGCGATGATGCCGGCGCCCGGCAGCGCGGACTACGAGGCCTACAACGAGTGGCTGCACTATTCCGAAGGCTCGGCGATGTTGCCGTTGATGCTGAACCTCTATGTCGGCCGGCTGAAGGAGGCGGGTGCGCCGCTGCATCCGCGCATCGACGGCGAACTGGCGAACCACCTCGGCTATGTCGACCGCGCGCTGAACGGGCGAGAGTTCTTCGTCGGGGCGTCGCTGACCGGCGCCGACATCCAGATGAGTTTTGTCGGCGAGCTGGCGAAAGTGTTCGACAAGCTCGGGCCATATCGGAAGCTGGCCGCCTGGCTGGAGCGCATGCACGCCCGTCCGGCGTTCCAGCGCTCGGTCGCCAAGGGCGGGCCATACCGGTTTGCGTAGTAGCCCCGATGTCGTCCCTGCGAACCGCAGGGACCCATACGCCGCGGCCCTGGGAAGGGACACCCTGGCAGACACCCATTGTTCCAGGTCCCGCCGGTGGTTATGGGCCCCGGCTCAAGGCCGGGGCGACGACAGATGGGGCTTCATTCCCACCATATCTTGCATAAATACCAGCCCTGTACCGCAAGTGCTTGGCCAATTCCGGCCGATGTGGTATCTCGCAGGCGCTTCTTTCGACCGCCACACCAGACCCGCCCGCTTCGCCCCTAAGGGCCTGCGGCGGTGGAGATATTTCGCCCAATGACCTCCTCGCCCAACAGCGCCAAGACCGCCTCCGCGCCCGACTCGTTCTTCACGGCCACGCTCGCCGAGGCCGACCCGGAAATCGCTGCCGCGATCAAGGGCGAACTCGGCCGCCAGCGGCACGAGATCGAGCTGATCGCCTCGGAAAACATAATCGTCAGCCGGGCCGTGCTGGAAGCGCAGGGTTCGGTGATGACCAACAAATACGCGGAAGGTTATCCGGGCGCGCGTTACTATGGCGGCTGCGAATGGGTCGACGTCGCCGAGACCTTGGCGATCGAGCGCGCCAAAAAGCTGTTCGGTGCGCAGTTTGCCAACGTGCAGCCGAACTCCGGCAGCCAGATGAACCAGGCGGCGTTTCTGGCGCTGCTGCAGCCCGGCGACACCTTTATGGGCCTCGACCTCGCGGCCGGTGGCCATCTCACCCACGGCTCGCCGGTCAACATGTCCGGCAAGTGGTTCAAGGCCGCGCACTACACGGTGCGGCGTGAAGACCAGATCATCGACATGGACGAGGTGGCGAAGCAAGCCGAGCAGGTGAAGCCGAAGCTGATCATCGCCGGCGGATCGGCCTATTCGCGCGCCTGGGACTTCAAGCGCTTCCGCGAGATCGCCGATAGCGTCGGCGCCTACCTCCTGGTCGACATGGCGCATTTCGCCGGCCTCGTTGCCGGCGGCGTCCATGCCTCGCCAGTACCGCACGCCCACGTCACCACGACGACGACGCACAAATCGCTGCGCGGCCCGCGCGGCGGCCTGATTCTCTGCAACGACGAGGCGCTCGCCAAGAAGCTGAATTCGGCGATCTTCCCCGGCCTGCAGGGCGGGCCGCTGATGCATGTCATCGCCGCCAAGGCGGTGGCGTTCGCCGAGGCGCTGCGTCCGGACTTCAAGGTCTACGCGAAGAACGTCGTCGAGAACGCCAAGGCGCTGGCGGAAACGCTGCGCGGCCATGGCCTCGACATCGTCTCCGGCGGCACCGACAACCATCTGATGCTGGTCGATCTCCGGCCGAAGGGGCTGAAGGGCAACGTGTCCGAGAAGGCGCTGGTGCGCGCCGCCATCACCTGCAACAAGAACGGCATTCCGTTCGACCCCGAAAAGCCGTTCGTCACCTCGGGCCTGCGTCTCGGCACGCCGGCGGCGACGACGCGCGGCTTCGGCGTCGCCGAGTTCAAGCAGGTCGGCGGCATGATCGCCGAGGTGCTCAATGCGCTGGCGCAGTCGGAGGACGGCAAGGCGCCGCTGGTCGAAGCCGCGATCAAGGAACGCGTGAAGGCGCTCACCGACCGCTTCCCGATCTATCAGTAAGGTCTAGCAAGTCGAAGGTCCCGTTGGATGCGTTGTCCTAGCTGCAACAGTCTCGATACGCAGGTGAAGGATTCGCGTCCGACCGAGGACTCGGCCGTGATCCGGCGGCGGCGGGTATGCATCGCCTGCAACTTCCGCTTCACCACCTTCGAGCGGGTGCAGTTGCGCGAACTGACGGTAATCAAGCGCAACGGGCGCCGGGTGCCGTTCGACCGCGACAAGCTGGTCCGCTCGCTGCAGATCTCCTTGCGCAAGCGCCCGGTCGATCCTGAGCGGGTCGAGAAGATGGTTTCAGCGATCGTGCGCGAACTCGAGAGCGGCGGCGAGGCGGAAGTCTCCTCGGAGGCGATCGGCGAGATCGTGATGGAGCATCTGCGCCAGCTCGACGACGTTGCCTATGTGCGCTTCGCCTCCGTCTATCGCAATTTCCGCGAGGCCAAGGATTTTGAGACCGTGCTCGGCGAGCTCTCAGGCGAGGACGAAGCGCGGATCGCCACGTTGCGCAAATGATCTTCCGCATTCTGGAAGACCAGTACGGGCAGAAGATCAGGGAGTCCAAAGCGGTGGACCAGCGCTTCATGCAGCTTGCGCTGTCGCTCGGCCGGCGCGGGCTGGGGAGCACTTGGTCCAACCCGGCCGTCGGGGCGGTCGTCGTGAAGGATGGCGTCATCGTCGGGCGCGGCTGGACGCAACCGGGCGGGCGACCGCATGCCGAGCCGGAGGCGCTCAAACGCGCCGGCGAGGCGGCGCGGGGCGCGACGCTGTATGTGACGCTGGAGCCCTGCTCACATTTCGGCAAATCGCCACCTTGCGTCGATGCCGTGATCGCATCCGGAATTGCGCGCGTGGTGTCGGCGATCGAGGACCCCAATCCGGAGGTGGCCGGGCAGGGACATGCAAAACTCCGCGCGGCCGGGATATCAGTCGATGTCGGGCTCGGCGCTCAGGAAGCCTCGCGCGATCACGCCGGCCATTTCCGCCGCGTCCGCGACAAGCGCCCGCATGTGATCCTGAAACTCGCCGTCTCCGCCGACGACAAGATCGCTGCCGCCGGCCACAAGCCCGTTGCGATTACGGGCGAGGCCGCGAGAAAGCGGGTGCATCTGTTGCGCGCGCAATGCGACGCGATCCTGGTCGGCATCGGCACTGTGTTGGCGGACGATCCGCTGCTGACCTGCCGCCTGCCCGGCATGGAAGCACGGTCGCCGGTACGGGTGGTGCTGGATCGCGCGCTGCGCATTCCCGGCACAAGTAAGCTGGTTCAATCCGCGCGGCAGACGCCGCTCTGGGTGATGACCTCAGATTTTGCCGAGGCGCCGGCCGCCGTGAAACTCGGTGCGGCAGGCGCGCCGGTGGTACGCGTTGCGGCTACCGCGCAGCCGCCGTGGCTGGATCTATCGGCGGTGCTGCACGCGCTGTCCGACAAGGGCATCACAAGGCTGATGGTCGAGGGCGGATCGCGGGTGGCGTCATCTTTCGTCGCGAGCGGCTTGGTCGATGAAATCTGGCTGTTGCGCGGTCCTGATAAAGTCGGCGCTGACGGCATTCCCGCGCTGGACGCATTGCCGCTGTCGGCAATCACCGGGTCGCCCGCGTTCAAGGCACGTGCTAGCGAAACACTGGATAACGACACGCTTACGATTTACGAGCGCACTGCCTAAGTTCGTGGTGGAAAAATGTTTACCGGAATTGTCACCGACATCGGCGAAATCGTCGCCCTCACGCCAACGGCGCAGGGGCAGTTGCATCGCATGCGGATCGCCTGCCGCTACGACCAGACGACCATCGCCGACGGGGCCTCGATTGCCTGCAACGGCGTCTGCCTGACGGTAGTCGCTTCCGGCGTCGAAGGCGGCAAGACCTGGTTCGACGTCGATGCCGCCGCGGAAACGCTCGGCATGACCACGGCCAAGCATTGGGCCAAGGGAACAAAGCTCAATCTCGAGCGTGCGCTGAAGATCGGCGACGAACTCGGTGGTCATATCGTTGCAGGCCATGCCGACGGCGTGGCCACCATCGCCGGGCGCGACGATCTGCCCGATATGGCCCGGTTCGAACTGCGCACGACGCGAGAGCTGGCGCGTTTCATCGCCGCCAAAGGTTCGGTGACGCTGGATGGTGTGTCCCTGACCGTGAATACGGTCGAGGATGTCACATTTTCGGTGTTGATTATCCCGCACACGCTCAGCGTCACCACGCTTGGCGGCTGGGCAGCAGGCAGCGAGGTCAATATCGAGGTCGACCTGATGGCCCGCTACGCGGCGCGGCTGTCGGAAATGAAGTGACAGGGTAACATACGGCGCTTAAAACGCCGGCCCAACCCCTCATGGTGAGGAGGCGCACTTGCGCCGTCTCGAACCATGAGGCCCGGAAGTAACTCCATCCTTCGAGACGCGGCCAAGAGGCCGCTCCTTCAGGATGAGGACCTAGCAAGACGGAAGATAGTTGATGGCAGACGCACGGCGCGCACCGCTGAAAGACCAGACCGACATCACAGGCGCGCGCGCGCTCATCGTGGAGGCGCGGTTTTATGACGACATCCAGGACGCGCTGCTGGAAGGCGCCGTCGCCGAACTGAAGGCCGCCGGCGTGACGCACGACGTCATCACCGTGCCCGGCGCGCTGGAGATTCCGGCTGCCATCGCCATCGCGCTCGATGCCGCCGACCGGAACGGCAAGCCGTATGATGCGGCGATTGCGCTCGGCTGTGTGGTGCGCGGCGACACCATCCATTTCGAGATCGTCTCGATCGAATCCTCCCGCGCCCTGATGGACCTTGCGGTCGCGCGAAAGGTGCCGCTCGGCAACGGCATCATTACCGTCAATACCGAGGCGCAGGCCTGGGCGAGGGCGCGCGCCAGCGAGTTGAACAAGGGCGGCGACGCCGCGCGCGCGGCGCTGGCGATGCTGCGGATCAAACGCCGGCTGGCAAAGGCTTAGGCGATGGCAGAGAAGAAGCCCGCCAAAACTCCCGACAAGAAAGCCAACCGCCGTGGCGCGGCGCGGCTCGCCGCCGTGCAGGCGCTGTACCAGATGGACATCGCGGGGGCCGGGATCAACGACATTTTCGCCGAGTTTGAAAGCCACTGGCTCGGCAACGAGGTCGAGGGCGAGAAATACCTGCCGGCGGAAGCCGCATTCTTCCGCGACGTCGTATCGGGCGTGGTCCGCGACCAGGCGAGGCTCGATCCTCTGATCGACGACGCGCTGCAGAAGGGCTGGCCCTTGAAGCGGATCGACGCGATTTTGCGCGCGGTGCTGCGGGCCGGCTCCTACGAGCTCGAGCATCGCAAGGACGTGCCGGGCCGCGTGGTCGTATCCGAATATGTCGACGTCGCGCATGCCTTTGTCGAAAGGGACGAGACCGGCATGGTCAATGCCGTGCTCGACCAGATCGCGCGCCAGTTCCGCGCCGACGAGTTCACGCGTGGCTAGCGGCAAACCAGTGTCCGGCGAAGACTGGCTGATCGCGCGCTATTTCCGGCCGCTTGCGACTGATCCCGGTGCCTTCGGTCTCGACGACGACGCTGCGGCGCTGAAGCCGTCCGGCGATGACCTCGTGGTGACGACGGATGCGCTCGTCGAGGGCGTGCATTTCCTGCCCGATGATCCGCCCGATGCGGTCGCACGCAAGGCGCTGCGGGTGAACCTCAGCGATCTCGCCGCGAAGGGCGCAACGCCGGCCGGGTTTGTGCTGACGTTGGCGCTCCGCACCGCGGATGAGGCCTGGCTAAAACCGTTCGCGGCGGCGCTGGGCGAGGACATCAGGCAGTTCGTATGTCCGCTGCTCGGCGGCGATACGGTGTCGACGCCGGGGCCGCTGATGGTTTCGGTGACTGCATTCGGCCACGTGCCGCCGGGCGGAATGGTCCATCGCAGCGGCGCCAAACCCGGCGAGCGCGTGATGGTCACGGGCACGATCGGAGACGCCGGGCTGGGGCTGGCTATCCTCCGCGGGGGGAAGGTGCATGCCGCCGCCGATACGGCCGCGCGGGCGATGCTGGTCGGGCGCTATCGCGTCCCGCAGCCGCGCGTGGCAATGGCCGAAATCGTTCGCGAATACGCCAGTGCTTCGATGGATGTCTCGGATGGGTTGGCAGGCGATCTGACAAAGCTCTGCGGCGTGTCCGGCGTGTCCGCCGTGGTCGATCTGGAGCAGGTGCCGCTGTCCGACGCGGCGCGGGGTTTGGTGTCGCGCGGCATTGTCGGACTGGAGACATTGATCGCCGGTGGCGACGATTACGAAATCCTCTGCACGATTCCGGAAGAGCGTGTTGAAGCCTTCGAAGCTGCCGCGGAGCGCGCAGGGGTTGCGCTTAGTTCCATCGGAACGATCGTCGCGGGGAGTTCAGTTCCAAAGTTCGTCGACAAAGAGGGCAAGGAAATCGCGCTGGAACGGCTGTCCTACAGCCATTTTTGAAGGCGGCGTATAATGCCGTCGGCTTTATTTCGTGCCAGCCATTGCAATTTCGCTGAAAACCTATAGGTTGTAGCGCATTCGATTACCGCCGTGCCTTTTTGAACGCGCCCCACGGGGCTTCTTTCCAGAGACATCGTCGAGATTGGATTTGAATCCGTGCGATCGCCGCGCGGAATGAAAAGCCTATGTGCTTTGGAGAAGAGAAAATGGCTACGGGAACAGTGAAGTGGTTCAACGGTCAAAAGGGTTTCGGTTTCATTGAGCCGAGCGATGGCAGCAAGGATGTGTTCGTGCACATCTCCGCCGTCGAGCGCGCCGGCCTTGGCGGGCTGGCCGAAGGTCAGAAGGTTCAGTTCGAACTCAAGACTGACAAGATGCGGGGCAAGGTAAGCGCGGAAAACCTGTCGCTGGTCTAAGGCCTCGAAACGGTCGTTTCACGGATGTACTGGAATGGCTCGTGAGCCCGCTCGATCCCTCCCGGGGTTGAGCGGGCTCTTGTATTTTGGCCGGGCCGAATACCCGATGCCCCCGGGCGCCAGTTGGCTGGACGTATTCCGGGTGACACCTTTCAAAAATCGACGGTTTTCGCCCTTCGTGACATTGCGCCGGAGGGGCGATTTTGGCATGGTCCCGCCCGATTTGAGGCCGCCCTTCTGGGCAGGGAAGGCCTCCTTTTTATGCGTCCGCCGCTACCCGCGGTGACGGCGCGGGGGTGGAACGAACAAAAAACTGAGGCAAATTCAATGACAGCATTGTGGGTGATTGTGCTCTGCGGAGCGCTTTCGATTGTCTACGCCATCTGGGCCACGTCTTCCGTTCTGAAATCGGACGCCGGCAATCCGCGCATGCAGGAAATCGCGGCGGCTGTCGCTGAAGGCGCGCAGGCCTATCTACGCCGCCAATACATGACGATCGCCATGGTCGGCGTCGTGATCTTCGCGCTGCTGGCTTACTTCCTCGGCATGCTGGTTGCGATCGGCTTCCTGATCGGCGCGGTGCTGTCGGGCGCTGCCGGCTTCATCGGCATGAACGTCTCGGTTCGCGCCAACGTGCGCACCGCGCAGGCGGCGACTACTTCGCTGGGCGGCGGCCTCGAACTGGCCTTCAAGGCGGGTGCGATCACCGGCCTCCTCGTGGCCGGTCTTGCGCTGCTCGGCGTCACCATCTACTTCGCGTATCTCACCCAGATAATGGGGCTGAAGGCCAACGATCGCGTCGTCGTCGACGCGCTGGTAGCGCTCGGCTTCGGCGCGTCGCTGATCTCGATCTTCGCCCGTCTCGGCGGCGGCATCTTCACCAAGGGCGCCGACGTCGGCGGCGACCTCGTCGGCAAGGTCGAAGCCGGTATTCCCGAAGACGATCCGCGCAACCCGGCGACCATCGCCGACAACGTCGGCGACAACGTCGGCGACTGCGCTGGCATGGCGGCCGACCTGTTCGAGACCTATGCGGTGACCGCGGTCGCCACCATGGTGCTCGCCGCGATCTTCTTCGCGACCTCGCCGCTGCTGGTGAACATGATGACCCTGCCGCTCGCCATCGGCGGCATCTGCATCATCACCTCGATCATCGGCACCTTCTTCGTCAAGCTCGGCGCCAGCCAGTCGATCATGGGGGCCTTGTACAAGGGCCTGATCGCGACCGGCGTGCTGTCGCTGCTCGGCGTCGCAGCCGTCATCCACTGGCTGATCGGTTTCGGCGAGCTGGCGGGCGTGAAGTACACCGGCATGGCGCTGTTCCAATGCGGCGTCGTCGGTCTCGCCGTCACCGGCCTGATCATCTGGATCACCGAATACTATACCGGTACCGATTTTCGCCCGGTGAAGTCGATCGCCTCGTCCTCGGTTACGGGCCACGGCACCAACGTGATCCAGGGTCTGGCGATCTCGATGGAAGCGACTGCGATGCCCGCAATCGTCATCATCGCCGGCATCCTCATCACCTACAGCCTTGCCGGCCTGTTCGGCATCGCGATTGCGACCACGACGATGCTGGCGCTGGCCGGCATGATCGTCGCGCTCGACGCTTTCGGTCCGGTTACCGACAACGCCGGCGGCATTGCCGAAATGGCGGGCCTTCCGAAGGAGGTCCGCAAGTCGACCGACGCGCTCGATGCGGTCGGCAACACCACCAAGGCGGTCACCAAGGGCTATGCGATCGGCTCGGCCGGTCTCGGCGCGCTGGTGCTGTTCGCGGCCTACAATGAAGACCTCAAGTTCTTCATCGCCAATCCTGCGAAGCATCCGTACTTCCAGGGTGTGCTGCCCGACTTCTCGCTCAACAACCCTTACGTCGTGGTCGGCCTCCTGTTCGGCGGTCTGCTGCCGTATCTGTTCGGCGCAATGGGCATGACCGCGGTCGGCCGTGCGGCCGGCGCGATCGTCGAGGAAGTGCGGCGCCAGTTCCGCGAGAAGCCCGGCATCATGCAGGGCACTGACAAGCCGGACTATGGCAAGGCGGTCGACCTGCTGACCAAGGCGGCGATCAAGGAAATGATCATTCCGTCGCTGCTGCCGGTGCTGTCGCCGATCTTCGTCTACTTCGCGATCTACGCGATCGCGGGCGGCGGCGCGGCCGGCAAGTCGGCGGCGTTCTCCGCGGTCGGCGCCATGCTGCTCGGCGTGATCGTGACCGGCTTGTTCGTTGCGATCTCGATGACCTCAGGCGGCGGCGCCTGGGACAACGCCAAGAAGTACATTGAGGACGGCCATTTCGGCGGCAAGGGATCGGACGCCCACAAGGCAGCCGTGACCGGTGATACCGTCGGCGATCCCTACAAGGATACGGCCGGTCCCGCGGTCAACCCGATGATCAAGATCACCAACATCGTGGCGCTGTTGCTGCTGGCGATCCTGGCGCACTGAGCCGGCCGAGAGGCTGATCAAAACGAAAACCCCGCGGTGCGAGCCGCGGGGTTTTTTCATGCCCGAGCCTAATCTAGCAATTGCGATATCCGTTTGTCCCATTCTGGATGCAGCTGCTTTAGCGGTGCGAGGAAATGACTCTGAGGCTCTCTCAACTCGTTCATACGGCTTGCGCATTGGCGTGCGTCGTCCAGGTTGCCAAGTGCGATATGGCAGCATGTAAGCGTTTCAAACGTCGGACGGAATGTCGGGCGAATAGCGAGCGCTTTGTTGGCGGTCGCAAGTGCGCTCTCGGCGTCTCCGGCGAGAAGCTGAGCATGGGCAAGCAGATTGTACCAAGCGAGGTTCTGGGGATCGTTCGGATTTAGCGTCAGGCCATGTTCAAGCGGTTAGATTGCCTCTCGCGCCAGACCCGTGAACAAGCGGGCCAGGCCGAGAATCAGATGCCCTAACGCGAAGCTTGAGCTCAATGCGATCGCCTTCTCGGCTGCCGATACGGCTACGAGCGGTGCGTTGTTGTAAGCGTTCGCGATGGCGAAGGCATAGTGCGCGTAGGGGTCTCTCGGATCGAGGGTGATTGCATGCGCCGCGGCATCCACGCCCTCCTTGCTGTCCACGGCGGGCGTGTCGCTCCAGCCGTAGGCGATTATCCCGGCGCTGACGCGCCCAAGCCAGATGTGCGATTCCGGCAGATCCGGATCGATTGCGCATGCGCGACGAAATAGCGTCCGCGCAGCCAGATGGCCCTCGCGGGTGACCTTGTGAAAATGCCACATTCCCTGACGCACGAGGTCCCAGGCGGTCATATTGCCGGTATGACGCAACGCTGCAAAATGGGATTCTGTCTTGAGAAGCTCGGGCTCGATCGCACCCGCGACCCGCTCGGCGATCTCGTCCTGGATCGCAAAGACATCAGCCATCTCCAGATCGTAGCGCTCCGCCCATACATTGCTGCCGTCGCTCGCGTCGATGAACTGAGCCGTAATGCGCAGTCGAAGGGCGGATTGGCGAACGC
The DNA here is from genome assembly GCF_036924675.1 of Bradyrhizobium sp. AZCC 1578. NCBI lineage: Bacteria > Pseudomonadati > Pseudomonadota > Alphaproteobacteria > Hyphomicrobiales > Nitrobacteraceae > Bradyrhizobium > Bradyrhizobium sp. AZCC 1578. Next base: position 725,634 of record NZ_JAZHRZ010000001.1, on the reverse strand, counting down.
TTCCCTGCAACACGTAACGCGCGCCAAGCTCGCGAGCGGCTTGCAGCACATCGATCTGCTTGCCCTTGAAAATAAAGGCAGAACCGCGCCCGATGACCCGGAACCAGCGAAACCGGGATAGCGCCGTGATGATATCTTCGGTCAGCCCATCGGCGAGATATTCTTTGTCGACCTCGCCAATGATGTCGAAAGGCAGAACCGCGATAATCGGGCGCGACTGGGCATTGCTCTCAGCGCGCTGCGGCGTGGCGCTCTGCGCCCGAGAAGCGACCGGCCCAGCAAACCGGTAGCCGACACGCGGGACCGTCGTGATCCATTCGGAGCCGTCATGGGCGGTGCCGAGCAGCTTACGTAGCGCCGCGATCTGGACTGACAGGTTGCTTTCCTCCACGGCGACGCCAGGCCAGGCAACGTCCATCAGGCTCGCTTTGTCGAAGATTCTGCCGGGCGACTCCAGGAACGCGCGCAACAGCAGGAGGCCCTTGTGGCCGACCACGACCGGTCGGCCGTCCCGTGACAGCATTCCGCGATCCATATCAAGCATGAACGGGCCAAAGGTGAAGGGCTCGCTGGGCATGCGGCGAGCTTACCGAGCTTTGGAAGAATTTGGAATTTTTCGGACCAATCTTTGAGACTCCGGCCCTCCAGACAAGTGATCCTGCGCATGTTGGGTAAGACAATCCGAACCGGAGAGACGGCAATGAGCAACATGATCGTACGGGAACGGCACGGCGTGGAATCGGGCGGTGGCGGGAAGGGCTTTGTCGTGAAGGGGAGCAAAGGCTACCGCGCCGAGCAGGGCTCCGACTATCAGCCGGGGATCAGTGCGGAGACTGTCGGTTCGAAAATGATCTGGCTCGGCATCATTACGCTGCCGGCCGGCCGACGCACCAAAGCCCATTTCCACGAGCATCATGAGACGGCGCTCTACATGATGAGCGGGGACGAGCTGGAGATCTGGACCGGCGACCAGCTTCAGCACTGCGAAAAGGTACACCCCGGTGACTACATCTATATTCCGGCGGGCGTCCTGCACGTTGCGGTTAATCGCGCTGCCTCGCCGTCGGTCTTCGTGGGATCGCGCAGCGAAGCGACTGCCCAGGAGAGCGTGGTGATGCGGCCGGAGATGGATGCGCGTGTCCCGTGAGTGATCCTGACGCACTGAGCGGCGACAAGCTGATCGAAAGAATCCCGCGGTGAAAGCCGCGGGGTTCTTGTCTTTCGGATAGCTCAACCGGGGGTTTCCCGGAGTGCTGCTGATCCGGGGGCCATCGCTGTGGTAGAAAGCGTGGGTCCCGGCTCTGCGGAGCAGCGCGAAGCGCGCTGCACCGCGTCCGGGACAGGACTTTAATTCACATCCATCTGCAGGCCTTCGCGCTTGATGATCTCGCCGAACTTCGCCGTCTCGGCCTGCACGAAATCGGAGAACTGTTGTGGCGTTCCCCAGTCGGCGGTCGCGCCCATCTTCCCGATCGTCTTCTGGACGTCCTCCCGCGCCAGCATCGCCTTGATCTCCTTGTTGAGCGATTCAACGGCGGGAGCGGGCGTGGCCTTCGGCAGGAAGATGCCGAACCAGGAGGAGACGTCGAACTTCGAAAGCTCCGGCGCGCTTTCGCGCATGGTCGGAACGTTCGGGGCGAGTGTGCTGCGCTCGGGCGTGGTGACGGCGAGCGCGGTGAGTTTGCCTTCCTGGGTCTGCGGCAGCGTCGGGTAGAGATTGTCGAACAGGATCTGGATATCGCCGGCCAGCGCCGCCTGCAGCGCGGGGCCTGCGCCGCGGAACGGCACGTGCACCATCTTCAATCCGGTGAGCTGCAGGAACCAGGCGCCGGTGAGGTGAGGGCTCTGGCCTACGCCTGAGGAGGCATAGGTGAGCTTGTCCGGATTGGCCTTGATGTAGGCGATCAATTCGCCGATCGATTTGATGCCGGTCGACGGATGCGCCGACACGATATTCGGAATCCGGATCATGTTGCTGACCGGCTGCAACTGGTCGGCCTTGTAGGTCATGTTGCGGAAGATGCTGTAGGCAATCGCATTCGGACCGGGATTACCGACCAGGATGACGTGGCCGTCCGCCTTGCCCCGCACGACTTCGGCGGTGCCGATGGTGCCGCCGCCCCCGGAACGGTTTTCCACGACCGCGGACTGACCCCAGGCGGTCTGCAGATGTGCGGCCAACAGTCGTCCCATCACGTCGGTGCTGCCGCCGGCTGCCGCTGGCACAATGAGACGGACGGTCTCGGTCGGGCGCCAGTCGGTGCCATAACTCGCGCGCGGCAAGATCGCCGCAGCGGAAATGCCCGCGGCTCCGGTCAACACACGGCGGCGAGAAAAAGTTTTAATCGTCACAAGTTAACTCCCTGCTGAATCATTATTGATTGGCAGGAAGCCTAGGCAACGCGCGCATGCAGGGCAAGCCGGCGACTTGGCACAGGTTTTCCGCCTCGCGGAACAGGCGAAGTCGCCGTGACGTTTTCGAGCGAAGTGGATGCGGTTCGCTTAACGACAACGCAAAGACAAAGTGCGGAGCTTGGTTCTGATTCAATCAGAACCGATTGGCGCTAGTTAAAGCTGAGCAGCTTGAACAGCGGCGTCAGGTAGCTGAGTTCCTGGCCGGACGTTGGCGTGGTGCGGCTGATGAAGTCGAAGATCTTGCCGTCCTGCAATCCGTAATTGGCGAGGCGCGTCACCTGGCGGTTCTTGTCGAAATAGATCGCGATCACGCGCTGGTCCACGACCTGCTGATTCATGAACGCGACTTTGCGCTCGGAGCGCTGCGAGATGTAATAAAACACCTCGCCGTTCAAAGTCGCGACCGTCGATGGCGTTCCCATCACGATCAGCACCTGGTCTTGGCTGGCGCCGATCGGAATCTGCTCAAGCGCGTTGGGCGGCAGGATGTAGCCTTTCTGGAACTGCTCGCCGGTGCATCCGGCGAGCGCAGCGCAGACCAGTGCGACGGCTGCGGCGGCGCGAAAACCGCGCCGGCGCGCGCTCAGGCGGCGCGGCGTGGACACGCGGGCGCTCAGGTGGCTCATTTCAGTCATCTCAGGAATTCGCCCGTCCTCTTGCATCGCGCGGTGCGTTGACGTACCGGGCAGCACGCTTGATTGCAACATGCGCGGCCCGGGAGGGCTCGCTTGCGGAACCCACAATGCTTTGGCCGTTCAATCACTTCAGGAAACCCCGGACGCCGCTGCGCGGCACCATCGAGGCCATCTATGGCATGATCGTGACGCAGGCGCGAGAACCGTTGTTTTATCGGGACTTTGGGGTTCCGGACACGGTTAACGGCCGTTTTGACCTGCTTCTCCTGCACTTGTGGCTGGTCCTGCGGCGGCTGAAGTCGGTGGAGGGTGGCACGACGCTGTCGCAGGGGCTATTCGACCATTTTTGCAACGATATGGACGATAATCTGCGTGAGATGGGGGTTGGAGACCTCGCGGTGCCGAAGCGCATGCAGGCCTTCGGCGAAGCCTTCTATGGCCGGACCGCGGCCTATGATCTTGCGCTGACCGAGGGCCGAGAGGCACTGGCGCAGGCGATGTGCAAGAATATCCTGAACGGCGGGAACATCGAAAAGGCCCGACTGCTTGCCGCCTACGCCGAGGCGGCAATGGCGGGCCTCGACAGCCTCGACGAGGCGACGCTGGTGAGCGGCCGGGGCAGGTTTCCCTCGCCGGAGAAAGCAGGCGCGCAGCAATGAGCAAGACTGGCACAGAGAAGCCCGACCCGTGGCGTGTTCCCGTTGCGGTGGCGCAGATCCCCGAGACGGGCCTCCATCGCGATATCGAGGCCGATCAGGCCATCCGCAAAGCCGTGGCCGACACGGGCGGCTTGCGCGAGGTGCTATCGGCGGAGGCTTCCTTCGACGTGACGCCGAAGAGTGGCGGCCGCTTCCATGTGGCCGGCCATGTGCGGGCGCGGATCGGGCAGACCTGCGTGGTGACGCTGGAAGATATCGAGAACGACATCGACGAGCCGATCGATCTGATTTTCGCTCCGCCTGAGCAGATCCCGCAGATGGCCGCGCTGGTCGATGACGCTGAAGAAAGCGACGAGGAAACGCCCGATCCGCCCGAGCCGATCGAGAACGGCATGATCGATCTCGGCAGGGTTGCCACCGATGCATTGTATCTCGCGGTCGATCGATATCCGCGCAAACCCGGCGCCGTATTCGAGCCGATGGTTGAAGCCGCCGATCCCGAGGATCATCCGTTCGCGGCGCTCAAGGCGCTGAAGGCAGTGCCGAAAAAGCCGCGGGCCAGGAAGCCCAAGGGCAAGTAGGCGGGAGTTAAAATGGCCGGCGAAGCTGCCGTCGAGTGAGGCAATTCTGAAATCACGCCAAAAATATCCCGTAAGGTGTTGAATTGTATAGAAATATCTGCCATCCGTGATTTCGGGCCACACAGCTTCCCTTTCGCCAAAAGAGCGTGGTCAAGAGGTTGTGTCGGGGCGGGGACACGCTATTGTCGCGGCCCGGCGGGGGCGCGGGTTGCGTTTCGCCAGGCGCCGCGTAGCGGTGCCATTCCAGTGCGCCGCCGGCCTCTACGAGGGCCGCCAGAGATCAGGTTTCCGGGACGTTCATGCCGCAAAAGGTTCGCATCGCGCTTGACGCCATGGGTGGCGATGTCGGCGCATCGGTCGTCATTCCCGGCGCTGCAATTTCTTTGAAGCGGCATCCCGACAGCGAATTCCTGCTCTACGGCGACAGCAAGCAGATCGACGAACAACTCGCCAAGTACCCGGCGCTGCAAAAGGCGTCGCGCGTGATCCACACCGACGTCACTGTGAGCATGCACGACAAGCCGAGCCAGGCGCTGCGTCGCGGCCGCAAGACGTCGTCGATGTGGCTTGCGATTGATGCGGTGAAGCGAGGCGAGGCCGACGTCGCGGTCTCCGCGGGCAATACGGGCGCGCTGATGGCGATGGCGCGTTTCCACCTGCACACCATGCAAGGGATCGATCGTCCGGCCATTGCCGGCGTGTGGCCGACGGCGCGCGGCGATTCCGTCGTGCTCGACCTCGGCGCCACGATCGGCGGCGACGCGCACCATCTCGTGGCGCTGGCGGTGATGGGCAGCGCAATGGCGAGCGTGCTGCTGAACCGAGAACGGCCGACTGTCGGCCTCCTCAACATCGGGGTCGAGGAGATCAAGGGCCATGAGGAGATCCGCGAGGCCGCCGAGCTGCTGCGCGCGTCGCAGCTCAATTATATCGGCTTCGTCGAAGGCGACGGGATCGGCGCGGGCGCGGCTGACGTGATCGTGTCGGAAGGCTTTAGCGGCAACATCGCGCTGAAGGCTGCGGAGGGAACCGCGCGCCAGATGGCGGACTTCCTGCGCCAGGCCATGACGAGCAGTTGGCTGTCCCGGATCGGCTACCTATTCGCCCGGAGCGCGTTCAAGGCGCTGCGGGACAAGCTCGACCCGAATAAATCCAATGGCGGTGTTTTGCTCGGCTTGAAGGGCGTGGTCGTCAAAAGCCACGGCGGAATCAGCGCCGAAGGCTTTGCCTACGCAGTCGATGTTGGCTATGAGATGGTCCGCTGCGATCTCCTCACCAAGATCAATCAGATGATGAATAGCGACGGCAGTGCGCTGGCACCGACCGCGCAGGAGGCTGTCTCGTGACTGCGAAACGTTCGGTGGTGCTGGGCTGCGGCTCTTACCTGCCGCAGAAGGTGCTGACCAATGCCGAACTGGCGGCCCGAATCGATACTTCGGACGAGTGGATCGTGCAGCGTACCGGCATTCGGGAGCGCCACATCGCGGCCGAAGGCGAGTTCACCTCGCACCTGGCGATCAACGCCGCGCGCGCGGCGCTGGAACATGCCGGTCTCGACGCCCAGGCGATCGATCTGATCGTGCTCGCGACCTCGACGCCGGACAACACCTTTCCGGCCACCGCGGTTGCAGTCCAGAGCGGGCTCGGTATCCATCATGGCGCCGCCTTCGATCTGCAGGCGGTGTGTTCCGGCTTCGTCTTCGCGCTCGCCACCGCCGACAATTTCCTGCGCTCCGGCGCCTACAAGCGCGCGCTGGTGATCGGTGCGGAGACGTTTTCGCGCATTCTCGACTGGAACGACCGCGGCACCTGCGTGCTATTCGGCGACGGCGCCGGCGCGGTCGTATTGGAGGCGCAGGACCAGCCGGGTTTGCCGTCGGATCGCGGCGTGCTCACGACCCATCTGCGCTCGGACGGCCGGCACCAGTCGAAGCTGTTCGTGGACGGTGGTCCGTCCACGACGCAGACCGTCGGCCATCTCCGGATGGAGGGCCGCGAAGTGTTCAAGCACGCGGTCGGCATGATCACGGACGTGATTGTGGACGCCTTCGATGCGACCGGGACGACGGCCGAGGACATCGATTGGTTCATCCCGCATCAGGCCAACAAGCGAATCATCGATGCTTCGGCGCATAAGCTTCATATTGCGCCGCAGAAGGTGGTGCTGACCGTCGATTTGCACGGCAACACGTCGGCTGCGTCGATCCCGCTGGCGCTTGCGGTTGCCGTCAAGGACGGGCGGGTGAAGAAAGGCGATCTGGTGCTGTTCGAAGCCATGGGCGGCGGCTTCACCTGGGGTTCCGCGCTGGTGCGCTGGTAGACGTAGCGCAAAAGTACTGTCTAAAATTGTAGTGCGGTTCCATGCTTCTGCATGATGGTCGCTGTTGACCATTGCGTGCTAACCTCATAATTTCAGGGAATAAATTTTGTTCGCCGAGAGTGCGGGGCAGGCGATGACCGGGACCGGAAAAACAGTCACACGTGTCGATTTGTGCGAGGCGGTCTACCAGAAGGTGGGCCTGTCGCGGACGGAATCTTCAGCGTTTGTCGAACTCGTTCTGAAAGAAATTACCGATTGCCTGGAGAAGGGCGAGACAGTGAAGCTGTCGTCGTTCGGCTCCTTCATGGTGCGCAAGAAGGGTCAGCGTATCGGACGTAATCCGAAGACCGGTACTGAAGTGCCGATCTCGCCGCGTCGCGTGATGGTGTTCAAACCATCAGCTATTCTGAAGCAGCGGATCAACGGTCACGCGCCCGGCAACGGCGAAAGCAAGACCGACTAACAAGACCGACTAGCGAGATCGAGTAGAACGGCTGCGTAGCAAGGCGAGTACCGCGTCTTCACCAACGAGATAAGTTGAGAGGAGCTGGCACTTGGACAAGGCGCCGGATGCGTTCCGCACCATCAGCGAAGTCGCTGAAGAGCTCGACATTCCCCAGCACGTGTTGCGGTTCTGGGAGACGCGGTTCGCCCAGATCAAGCCGATGAAGCGAAGCGGCGGGCGGCGGTACTACCGCCCCGACGACGTCGACTTGCTGAAGGGCATCCGCCGTCTGCTGTACGGCGAGGGCTATACGATCCGCGGCGTGCAGCGGATCCTCAAAGAGCACGGCATCAAATCGGTGCAGGGCCTCGCCGACCAGAGCTCGGCGGTCACCTTCGGTGCAGTCGAGGAAGCGATCGGCCTCAGCTTGCAGGAGCCCGATGAGGGCGAGATTCCGACCGTCGCAGCCGACGATGAGGACTACGAGACCGAAGAGAAGGAAATCGACTACCGCTTCGTCGACACCGACGACGACGGCATTTTGCTGCCGTTTGCGAGGGCCAAGCCGGGCCCGTCGGACGCGGACCGCGAGCGCCTGGAGCGGGTGCTGCAGGACCTGATCGCCTGCAAGCAATTGCTGGATAACGCGCTGAAGGACGGCTGAGCGGGCGGTCGGAACTGGCGGTCAACCGGCCGCAATGAGGCCGCTCTCCTGCCTTGCGCCGGGCGCGGATCGCAGCTAATGGAACGGCATCGGAGCGTGGCGCAGCCCGGTTAGCGCACTAGTCTGGGAGACTAGGGGTCGAAGGTTCAAATCCTTTCGCTCCGACCAATTCTTTCACGGGTGGCGATTGTGATCGCTGCTAGATGCCGAGAACCCAGACGGCAACAATGGTCCCCAACACAGCTATTCCGCTGACTGTCCAGCCCGTCAAATAGGCCGCACCATTCGTTTCCGGTCGATCAACCATGGTATCGCGCCACTGGGTCATGGCGGCCTCCTGTTCGTTTTTATTGATACTGCCTCCGGTATGTAGGTCGCTGCCGCGCGCTCAAGGTTCAAGCGACGCTGACCGCGAAATAGTCCCCCACGGCTCTCATGACCCAACCAAGCTCGATACCTGCGCATCCCCAACGGGCCGGAGACGCGCGGCATCTTGGGGCATGCCGGCAGGTAGTAAGTCCGGCTTAACCCAACCGGCAGATCGAACTGATGCCAACCTTCCCGGCACATCCGGACGCCGCTATATAGAGCCGATTGCAACCTCTGCAGGTGCGTGAGGCCATGAATTTCTTGATGCGTGCAGCCTTTGTTCTAGGCGGCATATTTCTAGGTGTGAACCTGATCAACTACTTCGTCCTGGGCCATTCCGGGGATTACCTGCCGGGCGGCGAACGCATGGGCGAGTGGAAAGCGGCCAAAATACGCGAGGCGTGTTACCCCGCGCTTGAACATCTCGAAAGGGACGGGCAGCTCCCGAAGCTTTCGACCGACAAGCATCGCGTCGATTGGCGAGACCTCACCAGCGCGAAAGAGATGACGGCGGCGCTGAACTGCTATCTCGTCACGCACCCGAACGCGGTCTGCGAGCGGGACAATCGCGCCTACATCGTCGATTACATCGGTCGCTATTTTGCGAAATTCGATGAGATGATGAATACCGCCAAGCGATATGGCGAATCCGAAATGTCGACGGTCAGAGATCTCTGGGACAGTCCACGCAATCGCGCGATCAACGCGGCCTTGATGCAGGACGCCAGCAATGGCCGCCTGATCACCGCGGATTTCGGCTGGACCGTCCCGGCGCCAATAAAGCCGATGCTCGATCGCTACAAGGGCGCGACCGACAACTGCCCCAGGGCTTAGCAGCGGGAGCTTGAAAATTGATCCGTCAGGCTCTCACCCTCATGCTGGCCTTCATCGGAGGTTTCCTCGTGGTCGGCGGGTGGATCTGGGCCCCGAAAGTAACGAGTGCGATGTCAAGTTTCGTCTCGGTCGGGCCCAGTGTTTCGTTGTTCGCCGACACCAGTCGTATCGGGCGGCCGGAAACCGCGCCGGTGGTGCGAAGCTGTATCTTCAAAGTGATGGACCTCGGTCCGGACGCCAACAAGATGGAGCCGAGCGCGGCGTACTTCGTCCTGAAGGCCGGCAGTATGCAGGCAAACGTTTCCTCTATGCTTGGCAAGTCAGACCGCTGGTCCGAAAATCAGACACTCAATCTGGCCAACACATGGGGACAATTGGCGAGCTGCATTTACGCGCTGGATGATCGCGAACTCTGCGATCCTGATAACCGCGCAGCGGCAGTAGAAGCCACCATAAAGTTCTTTGCCTACGCGAAGCAGACCAGCGCTTCCGCGGGCAAGCCGGCGATATCAGCCAGCGACGCACGCGACATCGAAAATGTCAGCGATCGCTTATTGCTCATGCTCAAGAACCACCGTCGTTACGGTACGCTTGTGGGCGGCGATTTCGGCAGTTTTGCCCCGGCCGAAATAATGCAGGTCATGCGCGGCGAGCAAGCAACCCGCGACATCTGCAAGCACTGACCCGAGACGATCAGCTCGAAATGTGTGAAGTGCGCCCTGCATCGGCTCGCAATGCATTATCGCCGATCTGACCGTCAGCGTTGACGTTGGAAACGCTGCTTCGACATTCGATAGGCTTGCCTCAGCCGGCCGACCGCCGGGAACGCGGCATGTGGTCCCCGCGGGTCGAGACCACGCGCAAATGCAGACGCGGCGTTTCCGCTACTCTGCCGTGTCGATTCCGCAACTGGATCGCCGCTCCGACCTTCGGTAGGCTTGGTTTGCGAAAGCGGGAGATACGCCCGCACGTACCGGATGGAAACAGCGAGGGCAGGCCATGAAAATGCGCCCCACCGGCGTGATACCGCCAATGACGACGCCGTTCCGAAAGGACGGCGAGATTGATTTCAAACTCGTTGCTCCCCAGGTCGACTGGTTGATCGCGGCCGGTAGCCACGGCATGGCGGCCGGCGGTTCGACCGGGGAGGGGCATACGCTAGATCACGAGGAATATCGTGATCTGGTGGCGGCAACGGTGGAGGCCGCGAAAGGGCGCGCGCCCGTGATCGCCGGCATCATCGTCGATTCCACCCGTGATGCGATCCGGCGCGGCAAGCTGGTGCGCGACATGGATGTTGCAGCGCTGCAGGTGACGCCGGTGCATTATTTGTTCAAGCCGGACGAGCAGGCGATGGTCGACCATTTCCGCCGCATGGCCGACGAAACCGGTATGCCGATCATCATCTACAACGTCGTGCCCTGGTCCTATCTGTCGCCAGCGCTGCTGACGCGGATCATGAACGAGGTGCCGCTCATCGTCGGCGTCAAGCAGAGTGCGGGTGATCTGAAACTGTTTGCCGACCTCATGATGATGGCGCCGGACAAACTGATCTACAGCGCGGTCGATGCGCTGATGTACCCGTCCTATACGCTCGGCGCGCATGGTTCGATCGCGGCGATCCTGAGCGCCGCGCCGCATGCTTCCGTCGAGCTCTGGAATGTGGTCAAGGCAGGCAACCACGCTCGCGCACTAGAGCTGCACAAGAAACTGCTGACGCTGTGGAACGTGATCGTCTCGGACAATCTGCCGGCATGCACGCGCTATGCGCAGTCGTTGCAGGGGCTGCCGACGACATTCTCCCGCGCGCCGATGCCGGAAGCATCGCCCGCGCAGCAGGCCGCGATCCGGAAGGCCCTGGAGGGATTGGGCGCGCTCGGCGGCTCGCGCGAGGCGGCGGAGTAAATTCCGCTGCACGAAAACGCCTGTAACACAATCGAGCCGCCCGTCTCGCGGACCGCTTTACCGGCAGCTCCCACCTGTTACTGTCGTTCCGCACGGGCTCCATGCCATGAGGGCCCCAACTCAAAAATTGAAAACCGAGGTAAGCGTCTCAATGAAGGATTTTGCCGGAAAGTTCGCCGTGATCACCGGGGGCGGCACGGGCATGGGCCGCGAGCTCGCGCGTCAGCTCGTGGCCGAAGGCTGCAATGTCGCGATGTGCGACGTCTCGCCGGAAGCGACGGCCGAGACCAAGCGGCTGTGCGAGGCGGAAAGGCTGCCGCAGGGCCTGCGCGTCACCACCCATGTCGCCGACGTTTCCATCGAGGCGCATCTGCAGCGCTTCCGTGACGAACTGATCGAGCAGCAGGCGACCGACAAGATCCATCTGTTGTTCAACAATGCCGGCATCGGCGGCGGTGGCAGCCTGTTCACCAACACGCGCGAGCAATGGGAGCGCACCTTCAACATCTGCTGGGGCGGCGTCTATCTCGGTGTCCGCACTTTTCTGCCGCTTATGATGAAGGCCGACGAGGCCCACATCATCAACACATCGAGTGTCAACGGCTTCTGGGCATCCGTGGGCTTGGGTGCCTCGCACACGGCCTACAGCGCCGCCAAGTTCGCAGTGAAAGGCTTTACCGAAGCGTTGATGACGGATCTGCGGCTCAACGCCCCGCACATCAAATGCTCTGTCGTGATGCCCGGGCATATCGGCACTTCGATCGTTGCCAATTCGCGCAAGATCCAGAGCGGATCGGAATCCGATGAACTCAGCCCGAACGAAATTTTGGCGACGCGGCAGCGCCTGAAGGGCATGGGCATCGACACCGCGCCGATGTCGGATGACGACATCCAGAAGATCGCGCTCGACCGCGCCCGCACTTTCCGTGAGGAGGCGCCGACCACGGCGGCGGCTGCAGCAAAAATCATCCTCGACGGCGTCAAGGCCGAGCGCTGGCGGATTCTCGTCGGCGACGATGCGCACAAGCTCGACGAGCGGGTGCGGCAGGCCCCGGAGAAGGCCTACACGCCGGAGTTCTACAAGAGCTTTACGGAAGAGGTCGGCTGGCGCCTCGGGTAGCGGACGATCGGTTCTGATCGAATCAGAACCGAAGCTCTGGACGCGTCGTCACGGCAACTGACGCTGCTCACGCGCGCGAGACGCGCTGACGCGAACCCGGGCGGTAGGCGAGGCGGGTGTGGCCCGAGCAATAGGGCATGCCTTCCACCGGCGTATTGCCGCAAAAGCAGAAGTCCTCTGCGCCTGGCGTGCTGATCGGCCAGCGGCACCGCTCGTTGCTGAGTTCGAGCAGCGAGCAGCGCTGGTTGCTGGCGATTGGCTCTTCTTGCAGCGGCTGCGCGTTTTCGTAAACGGCCTGCAGTATTTGATATTGCAACCGGGGAATGGATTTCCGCGAACGCTCCCTGGCAGCCTTGGTCGGACGCGGTTCGGCGGGGGCGGGGCCGCGCGTCAGTTGCAGGCGCGAGAGTTTGCCGATCACGGCGTTACGGCTGACGCCGATGCTGGCCGCGATCTCGCGGCAGGTGAGGCCGGCTTCAAAATGGCTTTTCAGGAGTTCGACGCGATCGGTGGTCCAGGTCGGTACATTCGTAAGCATTTTCTCGGTTCCACATTCTGTGAAAACCGCCGCGCTGCTCCCGTCAGGACGTCTTGCCGTTGTCGCGGATTGCAAGCAGCCCATCCTTGATGGCGAGCCGAATGCCTTCCTCGATCAGGGTCCTTGCAACGCCGGGAACACTTGTGCCGTGGGTGCCCTGTCTCACCAATCTTTCCATATAAGCGATGGTCGAGAGCGCCAAGGTCACGGGAACGCGGTCGGTTTCGGCTTTTTCTGTAGCCATGGGGAACGCTAACTTTTAAACGCTGTACTGAAAAGTTACTATTTCGACTCTATTTAGTTTTACACACATGAGTCAAACGACTTGTGGATAGCTCTCTATCCATTTGAAAAAACATATTAAAAGTCAAAGCCGGGTTTGTGGATTAACCAAAGCGCCCGTGACGCGCAGCGCGCGGCAGTCTTAACGGCGGTTACAGGCGCGGCGAAACGATCCAGCCGTGCGGGCCATTTCCCCATTGCTTCGCGCTGCAGGGAATGCCGATGATGTCCTGGGACGGCGGCAAGGGCGCAATGACGGTAACGAACGGTCTCTACACCATTCATATCGAGATGACGGACGGCGGGCATGGCCGCGCGCACGGCGTGATTGTGCTGCGCGACGGCAAGATCGCTGGCGGTGACTCGTATTTCTATTACACGGGCTCTTACACCGCAGATCGCGGCAAGTGGCGCGGTGAACTGATCACCAACGAGCACACGAAATCGGTTGGCGCGCTGCCGCTGTTCGGCGGGCGCGAAGTCACTTGCGGCTTCAGTGGGTCATATGCCGCCGATGGCGCGCAAGTGCAGGGGACTGCGTTGGTCGGAAAGACCAGCGTATTGTTCTACGCGCGGTTGAAGCTGCGCTCTCCTTTTTGAAGAGGCGCAGGTCGTCCGATCAGCCGTGCACGACCGCCTTCGCGATCATGCAGTGAATGCCCTTGGAGCCGTTTACGGTTTGCGTCACGCGCAAATCGGCGGCGAGGCTGCAGAGCGTGTAGGCATCCTCGCGCGACAGATTGCGCTTCTCGCCGAGCAGCACGATCATGTCGCGCAACGCCCGCACCACGCATTGATCGAGATCGGGGTCCATCGCCATTGTCATGTAATGGTCAGGCGTTTCCGCGCGGGGATAGGCGAGCCGCAGGCCCTTGCGCAGCGTCAGACGGAAGCGGCCCTGCAGCGCGGTCTCGATCGCGGTGACGCAGACTTCACCATCGCCCTGCACGCCGTGGCCGTCGCCGCAGGAGAACAGCGCGCCCGGCACGAACACCGGCAGATACAGCTTGGCGCCGGCGCCCAGCTCCTTGTTGTCGAGATTGCCGCCCATCGCGCGCGGGATCAGCGAGGTGATGCGGCCCCAGGCGGGTGGCGGCGCCACGCCCATCACGCCGAAAAACGGCTTGAGCGGCAGATCGAGCCCCCACGGCATCCGTCCCACCATCCGCTCGCGGTCGAGCGGAATGTTCAGGATCCGCGTTTCGTGAAAATCGTCGGGTAGCGTCCCCGCCAGCGGACGGATCAGATTGTAGCCCCAATCCTGCCGGAGCTGGACGTCGAGAATGTCGACCTCCAGCACGTCGCCGGGCTCAGCCCCTTCCACGGCGACCGGGCCGGTGAGAATGTGGCCCGGCAGCATCCGCTCGCTTCGCGCGTGAATGTCGGCAAGCTCGGGAGGTACGTGAAACTTGCTGCGATCAGGCACAACGTCCGGGCCGCCGGTCACGGTGTCGATGGTGACTTCGTCGCCGCTGGCGATGGTCAGGACGGGCTTCAATTTGGCTTCGAAGAAGCCCCAGTGGCAGGTTTCGGGGCTGGAATGCAGGTGATGATGGGGCATGCGAAAGGCTTTCTTGCCGGGAATGTCATGTTCAATTTGTCATTGCCGGACTTGATCCGGCTATCGATCATTTTCCAAATGGGGCATTTTGCGAAGAAGGATGGATACGCGGGTCAAGCCCGCGTATGACGAGTTTGCTTATCCGTGAGGCTTGCCTTGTTTTTTGTCCTCTCCAAGACACTCGGCTTTCTGCTGTTACCGACGAATCTGCTGATCGGCGTAGGCTTCGTCGGCGCCATCCTGATGTTCACCCGCTTTGCATCGCTCGGCCGCAAACTGGTGATCGCAGCCGTTCTGCTGCTCGTCATTTGCGGATTGTCGCCGCTCGGGAACCTGCTGCTCTATCCGCTGGAGCAGCGCTTTCCGCCATGGGACGGGGCGCGCGGCGCGCCTGATGGCATCATCGTGCTCGGCGCGTCGATCGAAGCCGATCTTTCCACTGCGCACGGCAGGCCGGTGGTGCGCAGCTCGCCGGATCGCCTGATCGCGGCGGCCGCGCTGGCACACCGCTACCCAAAGGCGCGCATTGTTTTCTCCGGCGGCAGCGCGAATCTGATTTGGAACGACGCCAGGGAAGCCGATTTCGCTGGCGCCATTTTCGAAAGCCTCGGCATCGACAAGTCGCGGATGATCATGGAACGGGGTTCCCGCAACACGCAGGAGAATGCGGAATTCTCCAAGGCGCTGCTTGCGCCCAAGGAAGGCGAGCGTTGGCTGTTGGTGACCTCGGCCTTCCATATGCCGCGATCGATCGGCCTGTTCCGGAAGGCGGGATTTGCGGTCGAACCTTATCCCGTCGACTGGCGGGTCGGCGGACGTGACGACGTATTTGACTTCACCAATATCGCGATCGATGGACTGGGACGGACCGACGTGGCGGTGCGCGAATGGATGGGCCTGATCGCTTACCGCGCAACCGGCAAGATCGACGAGTTGTTGCCGGGTCCGGCAAAGTAGCAGCGGGCAGCCAGCCGGGCTACAATCGAAGGACAGGCGCCGGCTAAGCGCGCCGATTTGGGAGTTGACGCCATGCAACAGCAGATGCCGGAACCGTTCGATTTGGCCGGCATGGTGGCCGACCTGAACAGCCTGCTACGGCTAAAGACGACTGTGATCGGTATCAAGATGTTTGCCAGCGTCGAGGAGATGACGGCAATTCCAAAAATCCGGCGTCCCTCGGCGGTGCATACCACCGATCAGATCGTCAGCATGGCTTCGCGGCTCGGCTGGACCGTCGGCATCACCGGCGACGATCTGGTCGGCGCGCAATGCCGTGCGGTGATCGGGCTTGCTCCGCAGGACGAGAAGTGGCTCGCGGGGGAAAACTACGTCGGCGTCTGGCATGGCACCGCCGAAGACGCACGCAAGCGTCAGGAAGCGCTCGACGTTGTGCCCTTCGGCCAGTATGAAGCAATGGCAGTGAGCCCGCTCTCCAGCGGGCGGCTCAATCCGCCGGATATTTGTCTGGTCTACGCCACGCCCGGTCAGATGATCATTCTGATCAACGGCCTGCAATATACCGGGTACAAGAAATTCGAATGGGGCGTGGTCGGCGAGACCGCCTGCGCGGATTCCTGGGGCAGGGCGCTGAAGACTGGCGAGCCGTCGCTCTCGCTGCCGTGCTTTGCGGAACGGCGTTACGGCGGCGTGCCTGATGAGGAGATGCTGATCGCGCTCAAGCCGGTGCATCTTGCCAAGGCCATCGTAGGCATGAAGCAGCTCGCGAAGAACGGCCTGCGCTATCCGATCGCGCCCTATGGCATTCAGGCCGACGTGCGCGCCGGGATGGGCGTGTCCTACGGAAAGAAATAGGCTTGCGAAATGCAGCCGAAGCCGTCATTGCGAGCGCAGCGAAGCATCCATGGTGCGGCAAGGCGGGAGTGGATTGTTTCGTCGCTTCGCTCCTCGCAATGACGGCGATAATTATCGACCAGCAGGGAATCCAGAATGAACTCTTCGAAATTCGACATCGTCGTCTACGGCGCCACCGGCTTCACCGGCCAGCTCGTCGCCGAATATCTCGCCGAGCATTACAAAGGTGACGGGAGCCTGAAATGGGCGATGGCCGGTCGCAGCAAGGACAAGCTCGCTGCCGTCCGTGACGCGATCGGCGCGCCCAAGGATACACCGTTGATCGTGGCCGATGCGGCCGATCCTGCGTCGGTGAAGGCGATGGTGGAGCAGACGAAATCGGTGATTGCGGGTGTCGGTCCATATCAGCTTTACGGAAGCGATCTAGTCGCCACCTGCGCTGCAACTGGCACCGATTATCTCGACTATTGCGGCGAGCCGATCTGGATGCGTCAAATGATCGACGCGCACGAGGCGCAGGCGAAAGCAAGCGGGGCGCGCGTCATGTTCTCATGCGGCTTCGACTCGCTACCGTTTGAACTTGGCGCGTTCTTCGTCCAGACGGAGGCCAAGCGCGTGTTGGGTGTGCCCGCCTCTCGCGTCAAAGGTCGGGTGCGCGATATGCGCGGCACGCTCTCTGGCGGTACTGCCGCAAGCGCCAAGGCGACGTTCGATGCTGTCGCCAAGGATCTCAGCCTCATCTCCATCCTGAACGATCCCTTTGCGCTCACACCGGGATTCAGCGGCGTGCGACAGCCGCGCGGTAACAAGCCGGTTTACGAAGAAGATCTTCAATCCTGGGCCGCGCCTTTCATGATGGCCTTGATCAACACGCGCAACGTTCATCGCTCTAACATGCTTATGGGATTCCCGTACGGCCGCGAGTTCGTCTACGACGAGATGGTATTGACCGGTCCCGGCGATCAGGGAGAAGCGAACGCGAAGCTTGTGATGGCTGCGAACAACGAAAAGACCGGCCCCAATGCACGCAAGCCGGGCGAGGGGCCGTCGAAGGAAGAGCGGGAAAATGGCCTTTACGATTTGCTCTATGTCGCGATCGCGCCTGATGGAGGCCAAGTCCGTGCATCCGTGAAAGGCGACCGCGATCCCTACGGTTCGACCTCGAAGATGATCTCCGAATGCGCGATCTGCCTGCTGCGCGACGCGCCCGATGTCCCGGCCGGCATCTGGACGCCGGGTGCAGCGATGCAGCACAAGCTGATCAAGCGATTGGTTGATCACGCTGGGTTGACGTTCACGGTGGAGCAATAGCCTCGGATTGTAGTCGCACGGGTCGTCGGCACTATGAGCGCGGATCGGCACCCGCCTTCCAGCGTTCGGCGGCGACGAACATGCCCCACATCGTTCCTAGCATCATCCAGAAGTGCCGCCAATGGTCGGTATCGATGATGAAGCTCTCGCCGACCGTGCCGAGGAAGGCTGCGAAGATTGCCAGATAGGCCGGCTGCCAGGGCACGCGGACGAAGACATACCGGAAGCCCGTCAGAACCGTGACGAAGACCAGCGCCGGATAGCAGACGCCGGAGAGCCAACCGCCCGACATGAACGCGTTCAGGTACGAATTGTGGGTGTCTTCCGGGAAGTAGCGGGTGAACTGTAGCGGTCCGATGCCGAATGGCAGACCCAGCGCCATTTCTGCGCCGAGGATGTGCCGGCCGAACCGGCCGAAGCGGCCTTCGTCGTAGCTCTGGTCCAGGCTGGCGCGCTCCTTGAATAGCTGCGCAATCGAATCGAACGACAGCAGCACCGCAACCAGGGCGGCCGCCAGCACTACGGTAACGAGCGCCATCACGATGATGCGCGAGCGCTGCGACTGCGAGCGGCTGGTCAGCACCATCAATGCCAGCACGAAGCCCGAGGTGATGACAAGCATGCCCCACGCAGCGCGTGAGAACGCCAGGAGAATGGCCAACGATATGATGCCAAACACGATCGCGCTGCGGAACGCCTTGCCGAATTTGTCCGTGACCACGCTTTGCAGCACGAGCAGCGCCGGCAGGACCAGGAACGCGCCAAACACGTTCGGGTCCTTGAAGGTGCCGCGGGCGCGGTCATACAGCGTCAGCAGGTCGCGCCCGCCGGGGACGAGATTGAAGTAACCCGCGATGCCTGCGAGCGCCGCAATCATCGCGCCGACGATGAGGCCGCGCCGGAGCATGTCGAGCCGCGCCGCAGTATCCTCGGAAATCACCATCGCGAAGAAGAGGACCGTGATCGCCATATACCAGGAGGTCGCAATCCAGCTCGGCACATTGGGCCGATCCATGACGGCGACCGCACTGATGCTGTAGCCGAGGTTGAGCAGGAACAAGAGCAACAGCAGCGGCATGAACACCAGCCGCATCCGCGCGCCCGTTGCGAAGAAGATCACCGAGGCGGCAAGCGTCGCCAGCTCATAGGGGCTCGGCTCGATGAAGACGATGGCGATGGATGCACCCACCAGCCAAACCAGCGCGCGCTGCAGCGCGAGCACGCCGGGCGCGGCCGTTATCGATGGGAGCGATCCCCCGGCTGTCGCCGCATACGACATTACATACTCACGCAACTCAACAGAACAATCGAACCGCTGCTTTCGTCACAGCGAGCCAACGGTCGGCGCAAAGCGCCGCCCGTTGGCTCGCAATGACGGCTGGCGATCCTTCAATACGCGTTCTCGCTCTTGGTCATCAGTGCGATCGGCGTCTTGAGCAGGATGTAGAGATCGAGCAGCACCGACCAGTTCTCGATGTAATACAGGTCGAACTCGACGCGCTTCTGGATCTTCTCGTCGGTGTCGACTTCGCCGCGCCAGCCGTTGATCTGCGCCCAGCCGGTGATGCCGGGCTTGACGCGGTGGCGCGCGAAATAGCCGTCGACGGCTTCGTCGAACAGGCGGCTTTGCAACTTGCCTTGCACGGCGTGCGGGCGGGGCCCTACCAGCGACAAATTGCTCTTGAACACGACGTTAAAGAGCTGAGGCAGTTCGTCGAGGCTGGTCTTGCGGATGAAGCGCCCGACGCGGGTGACGCGCGGGTCATTCTTGGTCACGACCTTGGCGGCGGTCGGATCGGCCTGATGGTGGTACATCGAACGGAACTTGAAGACATCGATGCGCTCATTGTTGAAGCCGAAACGCTTCTGGCGGAACAGTATCGGCCCCGGGCTATCGAGCGTCACCGCAAGCGCGACCAGCCCCATCACCGGCAGCCCCAGCACGAGGATCACGAAGCCGACGACGTGGTCGAACAGCCACTTCATCACCAGATCCCAGTCGGTGATCGGTGCCTCGAACACGTCGAGGGTAGGCACCTTGCCGAGATAGGAATAGGAGCGGGGACGGAAGCGCAGCTTGTTGGTATGGGCCGAAAGGCGGATATCGACTGGAAGCACCCACAGCTTCTTCAACATATCGAGAATGCGCGTCTCGGCCGAAATCGGCAGTGCGAACAGCACGAGGTCGATGCGGGTGCGGCGCGCAAACTCGACGATGTCGTCGACCTTGCCGAGCTTGGGACTGCCGGCGCAGGTGTCCATCGCGCGGTCGTCGTTGCGGTCGTCGAACACGCCGAGCACATGGATGTCGGAATCGTCCTGCGTCTTGAGCGCTTGGACGAGTTCTTCGCCATTCTGGTCCGCGCCCACGATGATGGTGCGGCGATCGAGCCGGCCCTGGCGGGCCCAGCGGCGCACCAGCGAGCGTAGGAACACACGCTCCGTGACCAGCGCCGCGAGGCCGCTCACGAAAAACGCCGCAAGCCACAGCCGCGAAATCTCGCTGCCGAGCTTCACGATGAAGGATGCGCCGATGAACAGCAGGAACACGAATGCCCAGGATGAAATCATCCGCGTCATCTGGCGAAGAAGGCCACGGAATAACTGCACCTGGTAGATATCGGCCGCCTGGAAGCAGATCACGGCCGTTGCCGCCATGCCGAAAATCGCCGCGAGAAATTCCCAGGAAAGGCCTCCGAGAGGCACGACGTAACCAAAATAGAGCGCGGTGCCGATCGCGCTCAACATCGCGAAATCGATCACGCGAACCACGCCTGCGATCACGATTGGCGAATAGGCGCGGCCAACTTTCTGATTGGTGACGGCGAGCGCCGCCGGAGACAGCCTGCGGCGCCGTTCGATCTGCGGATGATCGGCGCTGGCGTTCGCCGCGGCATCGAGCATCGAGCGTGCGTTAATCGGTTCCACTGGTCCACGTCCGTTCTTGAGCGGGCACACAGCAACGTGCCCGCCGGTGCGGAATTCCCCACACCACGGACTTACGGGACAAATCGGAAGAAACAGTTACGTTGGTAATTTTCGGTTAACGATTGGCAAACGCCTCGCGGTAGCCGGCAACAACGCCCTCGACCATCGCCTTCTGCGAAAAATGCTCGAAGATTCGTTCGCGCAGCGATTTGGCCCGCTCCATCGTCGCGGCCGGATCCTTCAGCGCGGCTTCGATGGCATCGGCCATGGCGGTGGCGTTGCTCGGCGCGAACAAGGCATCGCCATGGGGGCCGAAAATTTCGGGGATGCCGCCGACATTGGCGGCGACCATCGGAATGCCGGCGGCCGCCGCCTCGATCACGACGTAGGGCATCGAGTCTCCGCGGGAGGGAACCACCAGCAGCGAGCCCTTGGAGAAGCCGTAACGCGCCTTGACGTGGCCGATAAAGCGCACGGCCTCACCGAGGCCGAGCCGCGCGACCTGGGCTTTGAGGCCTTCGCTTTCCTCTCCGTCGCCTGCGAGCGTGAGCGTCACCGGACGGCCGTTGACGCGCAGCCGCGCTACCGCATCGATCAGAAGGTCGGCGCCCTTGATGTGCCGGAACTCGCCGACATAGATCAGGTCGGTGGCGTCCTCCGCCTTGACGACGGGATCGAATTCACTGGCGGTGACGCCATTGAACACGCATCGCACCAGTCCCTTCGGCGTGCCGATGGTGCGCTGGTAGGTGTTGCGAGCAAACGCGCTTTCAAACAGGAACAGGTCGGTATCGTTCATCAGGGCGCGTTCGACACGGGCATAGATGTTGCCCTTCAGCGTCGACAGCGGATAGTGCAGCGAGCCGCCGTGCGGAGTGTAGACCCTGATCCTGTCGCGGGAAGCGGTCTTTAGGCGCATGAAGGTGCCGGCCTTGGCGCCGTGACCGTGCAGCACGTCCGGCTTCAATTGGCGGATCATGCGCTGGAACCGGGCCCACACCAGAAAGTCGGACGGCAGCGGCTCGCGGCGAATGGCGGTGCGGTGAACGCCGAGCTTGAGGCGCGGGGCGATTTCCGCCAGCGCCTGCTCGGCGCGTTCGCCGCCGGTGAGGCTATCGGCGATGATGCCGACGTGATGGCCGCGGTCGACCTGGCCGTTGGCGAGATCGAGGATATGGCGGAAGATGCCGCCGACCGGCGCGCGCGTCGCGTGCAGGATACGAAGCGGCTGACCGTCAACGACAGGCATCGAGACCGCCTTCAGATGCGACCGGAACCTGCGCGGTCGGGGTCAGGCAGCCCGCAAGCGTCAGCGCAGCAATCAGATATGGAATAGGGGCGAGCATGCCTCGCATTACAGGTATCCTGGAAAAGTATGCCGCGATTAAGGGCTTTGATGGTTAACAAAAAATGACTACGCGCGCGAGGTGCTGCTCGGGCGCGCAGACAAGGCAAATTAACCCAGCGGCAACCATAATGAAGTGTAATCGACCCCTGTCGAGTGGACCGATAGTTGCGTCCACGGGAGTGTGCGATGCGTTTGGCGTTCTGGCGCGCAGGCAAGGACAAGCCGGTGGTGCAGCGGGCAATGGCAAGGCCTGTGGCTTCGGCGCCGAAGCCCGTCGCCGCATCTGATTCCGGCGATCTCGATCTGCATGCGCTTGGTCAGGCGTTGATGCGCAGGCGGAGCTGGATCATCGTTCCGACATTGCTGGCGCTGGTGCTGTCGCTGGCCGCGGTCAACATGATCACGCCGCGCTACAAGTCGGAAGCACGCATCCTGGTCGACGGGCGCGAGAACGTTTTCCTGCGGCCGAACGGCGAGCGCAACGAGGAGCGCAGTGCGCTCGACGCCGAGGCCGTCACCAGCCAGGTGCAGTTGGTGCAATCGCGCGATCTGGCCCGCGAGATCATCAAAAAGAACAAGCTTGCCGAGCGTCCGGAATTCGATCCGGTGCTGCAGGGGTTGTCGCCGCTGAAGTCGCTGCTGGCGCTGGTCGGCATCGGGCGCGATCCGTTTTCGTTGACGCCGGAAGAGCGCGTGCTGGAAGCCTATTATGAGCGCTTCACGGCCTATGCGGTCGACAAGTCGCGGGTCATTGTCATTGAATTCCAGTCGCGCGATCCCGAACTCGCCGCGCGTGTCGCCAACTCGATCGCGGAAGGTTACCTGGTGCTGCAGCAGGACGCGCGGCAGCAGCAAGCGAAGTCCGCCAGCCAGTGGCTCTCGGGCGAAATAGAACACTTGCGCAAGCGCGTGGCCGAAGCCGAATCGCGGGTCGAGGATTTTCGCTCCAAGTCGAGCCTGTTCGTGGGCACCAACAACACCACGCTGTCCAACCAGCAGATGGGCGAGATCAACACGCAGTTGAACAACGCCCGCGCGCTGAAGTCGGACGCCGAATCCAAGGCGCGGCTGATCAAGGAGATGCTTCAGAGCGGCAAGCCGATCGAGGCTTCCGAGGTGCTCAATTCCGAACTGATGCGCCGGCTGTCCGAGCAGCGCGTGACGCTGCGTGCGCAGCTCGCCGAGCAATCCTCGACGCTGCTCGGCGGTCATCCCCGCATCAAGGAATTGAAGGCCCAGCTTGCCGATCTCGATCGGCAGTTGCGCGAGGAGGCGGGCAAGGTGTCTCGCTCGCTGGAGAACGACGCCCGCATCGCCGGCGGCCGGGTTGAAGGCCTGACGGCGAGCCTCGATCAGTTGAAAAAACAGGCTTCTTCGACCAACGGCCAGGACGTGCAGCTCCGCGCGCTCGAGCGCGAGGCCAAGGCCCAGCGGGACCTCTTGGAATCCTATCTCGCCAAGTACCGCGAGGCGAACACCCGCGAGAATATCGAGGCGGCGCCGGCCGACGGTCGCATCATCTCCCGTGCCACCGTTTCCAACACCCCGGCCTATCCGAAGAAGCTGCCGATCATCTTGATCGCGACACTGGCGACCCTGCTGCTCACTTCGGGCGCGATCGCGACCGGTGAATTGCTACGCATGACCGCGCCGCGGACGCCCGGTGCTGCTCCGCCGGACGTTGTGCGTGAAATTGCACCCGAAATCGTACCCGAAGTCGTGCCCGAAGTCGTCTTGGCTTCTGCGCCGGAACCGGTACGTGCGGCGGCGATCGCGCCCGAGCTTCCCGTGGCGAACCTCGCTGAAGCGGATCACGTTTCAGAGCCAACGTTGAATGAGCCGCATGCCGACGCCCCTCACATGGATGCTGCGGCAGGGGACAGCGAGATCGAGCAACTGGCTGATGATCTGGTTGGCGCAGGCCCCGCGGCGCGCAAGGTCACCGTGCTCGGCACGGCATCGAGCGAGAGCATCACACAGACCGCACTGACGCTGGCGCGGCTGATGGCGCAGCAGGCAAAGATCGTGGTCGTCGATCTCGTGGCGTCCTCGCCGACGATGACGGCGGCGTCGGTCGATCCGGTGGCGCCGGGGCTTGCCGAACTGATGCAGGGCGAGGCCTCGTTTGCGCAGATCATCACCAAGGACCGGCTGTCGCGCGTTCATCTCGTGAGCGCGGGACGCCCGAGCTTCGACCGTGCGCAGCTTCAGTCACCGCGGCTGACGCTTGCGATCGACGCGCTGCTGCGGGTCTACGATCATGTGTTGCTGGATGCCGGCACCGCGTCCGATCTGCCGGCCGAACTCCTGACGTCGCAGGCGCGCGCGGTCGTGGTGCCCGAAGCGTCGATGGCGCAGGACGCGCGCGCGCTGATGTGCGATCAGCTCAAGGCGGTCGGCTTCTTTGAGGTGACGATGCTGAGCGGACCGTGTCAGCCTTCCGATGCCGTCGAGCCGGGTCCACGCGTGGTCGCGGCGTGAGGGGTGATGTAGCCACGTCATTGCGAGGAGCGCAGCGACGAAGCAATCCATGCCTCCGCAAGCGGCGAAATGGATTGCTTCGCTGCGCTCGCAATGACGGGGTGAGAGCGTTTGCCTGGACTAGCCAAACGCGCTGCGCAGCTTTTGCGCCATCTCCAGCAGCGCCGGATTGTGCTTCACAAGCCGCTTGGTGCGGTTGAGGCCCGACATGACGCTGGCGGCAAGCTTGCCGCGCTGGCTGAGCGGGATGAAGCTGTCGAAGATCGGCTCGTCGCTCTTGCAGAACAGCCGCTTGTAGTCGTCCGATCCGATTCCGAGGTCGAGCGCGCGGTAACCCTGTGCGGCATAGTGGTCGATGATGTCGCGCATCAGGATCAGGCCGGGGCTGTACTTTGAATTCGCCGACATCGTGTAGGTGTTGAACATCATCGAGAACCGATGCCCGTCGGCGACGCCGGCAAAGATCGCGATCACTTCCTCGTCGCATTCCAGCGCGTGGATGTCGATGGCGTGCCTGCCGCCGGCGAGCGGCGCGGTGCAGGCGCTGCGGACGAATTCCTCGATGCCGGGATCGGCGAACACATTCGGCAGCTTCTGCTCGGCCATCCGCAGCGGCTTGACGCGGAAGAACCAGTCAAGCAGCCGGGTGATGTCGGCCTCTGACGACGCAATATGACTGCGATAGCCGGGCAAGGACTGGAGCTTGCGTTCCTTGCCCTTGAGGCGACGCCGGAACGAGTTGCTAACAAGCGCCGCGGGCGCGGCGCCAGGCTCCATCACCAATAGCGGGCAATCATTGGCGGAGGGCTGATGCGGCAGCAAGGCAAGCGGATTGGGCAGGTCGCGCCAGCGAACCGGCTGCTGGTGCAGCGCTAGGACGTCGGCTTCCGACCGCCGCGATATCGCCGATATCAGGCCTTCGAGATCAGCTTGCGTTGTGCTTGCGGCGAAATCGCGATCGAACAGCGCCATGTTGAAGGTGGAATGCTTGCCGCCCATGAAACTGGCGCAGCGCGCGCCATAAGCGTGCCTGAGCGCGAGCGGAAGCAGCGCCAGCGGACGGCGTTCCGCGTCGTAGGCAATCACGATGAAGGGAACGAGGCCTTCGCGTGCGCCGACCTGCCGCTGCCAGGAGCTGAGGAAGTCGAACCGTTGATACGGCGTGAAGAAGGTTTGCCCACCTTCCAGGTTGCGCCAGACGGCTTCGGCCGCGGCGAGGTCGTGGACGATGTCGATGCCAGCGATGCGGCTCGCCTTCGACCACCCATCTGCATCCGCCGTCCGGCCTTCAATCGCGGCAGCCATGGTCATCGCAGAGCCCGTGTTATATGAATTTGTTTACGATTTCGGCTTTGGCCGACCTTCGCAGGGAAATGTCAACAAAGGGTAATACGATGCGGGCGCGGCGGGGGCAGCGCGACCGCATGGTGAGGGCGGTACGTTTGGCGTCGGATTTCGGAATTTTGCGGCGGGCCGGGATGGAGCTCGCCTATTTCAGCGGCTATTTCAGGCTGAAGCAGCGGCAGCGCGGTGGCGCCGGCGTCATTTTGCGGTTCGAGCGCGTGCGTCCGCGGGATTCCCGGCCGTTTCAGCCCAACCGGTGGCGTGAAATCACGCCGGAATTTCTCGACCGGACGATCCGTGCGCTGAAGCGCTGGAACTTCGACCTGATCACGATGGACGAGGTGTGCCGGCGGGCGGTCACGCTGCCAAGGGCCAATCGGTTTGCCTGCCTGACCTTCGACGGCGGCTGCAAGGATGTCATCTCGCACGCCTATCCGGTGTTGTCGAAGCAGGGCGTGCCCTTCACCATCTACCTGCCCACCGCGTTTCCGGATGGGCTCGGCGAAGCCTGGTGGCTCGCGCTGGAAGAGATGATCGCGCGAGAGGATCGGATCAGCCTGGTGATCGACCGCAAGGAACGGCGTTTCGCAACGGGCAGCACGTCCGAGAAGCACGACACGTTCGAATTTCTGGCGAACTGGATGCGGACGCTGGCGCCGCCGGATCTTTCGTTCGCGATCCACGACCTCTGCACGCGCTACTCCGTCGATCTCGCGGCGCTGTCGCGCGCCGCCTCGATGGATTGGGACGATCTGGCCAAGCTCGCCGCCGATCCGCTGGTGACGATCGGCAGCGCAACGGTGAACTATTCCGCACTGTCCAACCTGAAAGGGGCGGACGCGCAGCGCGAAATGACGATGGGCAAGGCGGTTGCGGAGACGGCCTTGCGCCAGCCCGTCAGGCATTTCGCCTATCCGTTCGGCGACCGGCAATCCTGGCGCCCGGAGCACGTCGTCATGGCGCAGGAGGCAGGTTTCGCCAGCGCGGTATCGACGATCCCTGGCGTCGTCGAGGCCAGGGGATTCACCAACCTGCACGCGCTGCCCCGAATCGCCTGGGACGGCCGGCAGGATTCGCTGCGCACGATGCGGGTGTTGCTGTCAGGGATGATGTTTCCCGCGGTCAGGCCGACCCGGGACAATTGGGTTTAGAGCGTTTTCAAGCGAAGTGGATACCGGTTAGCGTGAAGAAAACGTGTCAAAACAGGAATCTCCTAAGCGGCGCGATCGGGCCGCGACATCCAGCTCACGATCGGCATCGCCGGCAGCACCCATCCAAGCCCTGCCACGACATAGAAGATCGCTTGCAGCAGGCCTGAGCTGGCCAACCACGGCGTCTGGGCGATGGTCATGCCCAACAGCGACCACACCACGACCAGCACCAGCAAAGCGAGGGTTCCAAAGAATTTGCGGGTGCGTATCGTCATGTCGGATATATCAGAGGCTCGTGGCGGGTTGCGCGCGGGAAGGGGCGGACTATAAGGAGCGCGCCAATTCAATCAAGCGCGCCTTTCGGGGCGAGCCAGGATGGATTTTCAGACGGGTTTTATGACCGCTAGTTCCGCACAGCAGGCCCCGCATGCCAGCGCCGTCAGATGGTGGCTGATCGTGGTTGCCGCGCTGATTGCGGTCATGGTCTTGGTCGGCGGCGCTACGCGCCTGACGGAATCCGGATTGTCGATCGTGGAGTGGAAGCCGGTTACCGGCACGCTGCCGCCGCTCAACAAGGCGCAATGGGCGCAGGCGTTCGAGGGCTACAAGGCCATTCCACAATACCGCGAACTCAACGCCGGCATGAGCCTTGCCGAGTTCAAGACCATCTTCTGGTGGGAATGGAGCCATCGGCTGCTCGGACGCGTGATCGGCGCGGTCTACCTGCTGCCGTTCCTGTACTTTCTGTGGCGTGGCGCGTTCAGCGCCGAATTGAAGAAGCGGTTGTGGCTGATCTTCGGCCTCGGCGCGCTGCAGGGGGCGGTCGGCTGGTGGATGGTCGCCTCCGGCCTGTCCCAACGGACCGAGGTATCTCAATATCGGCTGGCGACGCATCTGGTGCTGGCGCTGATCATTTTTGCGTCGATCATCTGGACGCTGCGGCGGATGCGTGCGCGTCCGCAACCTGCGGCGGCGCCACGACTGAAGATAACCGCCGTGGCCTTGCTGGGATTGACCTTCTTACAGCTCTATTTCGGCGCGCTGGTCGCGGGCCTGCGCGCAGGCCGGGTGTACAACACCTGGCCCGAGATCGATGGCGCCTTCATTCCATCAGCGGCGCGGCTGTTCTTCGAAGAGCCGTGGTGGCGCAATCTGTTCGACAACACGCTCACTGTGCAGTTCGAACACCGCATGACTGCCTACGCACTGCTGGCGCTGGCGGTCTTTCATGCGGTCGATAGCGTGAGGTCACGGGCCGGTGTTGCCGTGGTCGGCGGCGCCTGGTCTTTGGTGACGGCGATCGCGCTGCAGGCCGGGCTCGGCATTCTGACGCTACTGCATCAGGTGCCGATCGATCTCGCGCTGGCGCATCAGGCCACAGCCATCGTGGTCCTGACGCTGGCGGTTCTGCAGACCGAGCGCCTGGTTGCGCGGCGTACCGAGCACGATAGGCAGAAGCTGGCGATGCCGCTCGGACAGCCCGGCTGAAATTGAGCAATTCTAATCTGCTGTCATTGCGGGAAGTGCCCGATTTGCGGGGGTTTCTTGCTGCGCTACGGCCTTGACGCATTTGGGTGGCGTGCGACCGCTTTACTTGAATCGTTTGGACGATAAAACGAGCCAAAACAAAGGTTCAGTTTCATGTCGTCAGCTTTCATCCAGGCCGCCATCATACTGCTTCGTGAGGGGCTCGAAGCCATGCTGGTGATCGCGGCACTCGCGGGCTACCTGACCAAGGCCGGTGCCGCCCACCGCATTCAGGCGGTGTACGGCGGCGCGCTGGCCGCGGTCGGCGCCAGCTTCGTCGCCGCCTGGCTGTTTGCGGTGCTGAACTCCGGCGACCACAGCGATATCCTCGAGGGCGTCATCATTCTCATCGCCGCCGCCCTGATGCTCTATGTCAGCGGCTGGCTGATGGTGAAGCAGGACCCGCGCGGCTGGCAGGATTACCTCGCGCATAAAGCCGACCGCGCGCTGTCGCAGGACACGGTGTGGGCGGTCGGCGCACTGGCTTTCCTCGCGGTGTTCCGGGAGGGTGCCGAGACCGTGCTGTTCATCCATGCGCTGGCGAAGACCGAGGGCGGCTGGAGCGCGGGCCTGTTCGCCGGGCTTGCGGTGGCGACGGTGGGCCTCGCCGTGCTGTTCTATTTCATCAACCTGATTGCGCGGAAGCTTCCGCTGCGGCCACTGTTCATCGTCACCTCGGCGTTCCTGTTCGTGATGGCGATCAAGTTCATCGGGGAAGCGGTGCAGGAGTTCCAGGAACAGGCGATCATCACGGTCACCGAGGTGAAGGGCTCGGCGTTTCTGACCGCGATCGGCCTGAATCCTTCCATGGAAGCGCTGTCGATCCAGGGCCTGGTGATCCTGTTTGCGCTGGCGAGCTATTCGGTGGTCCAGCGCAACAACCGCCTGATGCGCGAGGACAAGGCAATGCGTGCGGCTGAGTAGTCCGCCGAGAGCTACGCTGCCTGCCGATTGAGTCCGAGATAGTCGAGGCCGATATCGAGCGCGAAGGAGCTGTGAGTCAGCCAGCCGGCGGAAATCAGATCGACGCCAGTTGCCGCGATCGCTTTGGCCGTCTCGGCCGTAATGCGGCCGGAGGCTTCGGTGATCGCCCGACCGCCGGTCATCGCCACCGCCTGCCGCAACTCCTCGACCGTCATGTTGTCGAGCAGGACGGCATCGACGCCGATCGCGAGCGCCTGTTCAAGCTGGGCTAGCGTATCCACCTCGACCTCGATCTTGACGAGGTGGCCGGCATGCGCCTTTGCGCGTTCGATCGCGGTCCTGATATCGCCGGCCAGTGCGATATGGTTGTCCTTGATCAGAATGGCGTCGTCGAGCCCAAAGCGGTGATTGCTGCCACCGCCGGCGCGGACCGCATATTTTTCCAGCGCGCGCAGCCCGGGCGTCGTCTTGCGGGTACAGACGATGCGCGCCTTGGTGCCTTGCGCGGCCGATACCAGCGAGGCCGTTGCGGTCGCGACGCCGCTGAGGTGGCAGAGAAAATTCAGCGCCGTCCGTTCGCCGGTCAATAGTCCGCGTGCCGGCCCCTCGATCGCGGCGATCACGTCTCCCGGCGCCACCACGCTGCCGTCAGGGCGCTCCGCTTCGAGTTGGATGGCAGGATTGACGAGCTGAAATGCACAGCACGCGATGTCGAGCCCGGCCACGACGCCGGGCTGGCGCGTGCGCAGCACCAGCGAGGCGCGCTTGTCCGCCGGAACGATCGCGTCTGCGGTGATATCGCCGGCGCGGCCCAAGTCTTCCAGCAGGGCGGTTCGAACCGCCGGCTCGTACACGACAGGCAGAAGCGGGGTTAGTGTCAAGGCTGGGCACTCCCGGCAAACAGCGATCCGGTTTCAACGATGTCGCGCGCGGTATCGAGCGCGTCCGCAAGCGAGATGGATGAGGATACGGCCGAAGGCAGGGCATCGGGGAAGTCGGTGCGAAAATGCCCGCCGCGGCTTTCCTCGCGCCGCCAGGCGGCGACCGCGATCATCAATCCCACCAGCGCGGGATCGGCTGCCGCACTTCTGCCGTTGGCGAGCGGATGGAGGCTGCGGATCGCGCGCTCTATGCCGTGCCGGTCGCGGAGCACGCCAAGGCCTTGCGACAGGATCGGCCGTATGGCCGAAGGATCGGACGCGGGCGCAGGTGCGTTGGCCACGCGCGCTTTCAGCGGGCCGTGGCTCGCGCCGGTGACGCTCTCTGCAACCCATTGCGCACAGACGATGGCTTCCATCAGCGAATTGCTGGCGAGCCGGTTGGCGCCATGCAGCCCGGTGCGGCTGACCTCGCCGCAGGCCCAGAGGCCGTCCACGCTGCTGCGGCCTTCGCCATCAACGGCGATACCGCCCATGTGGTAGTGCACCGCCGGCCTCACCGGAATCGGATCGGCCGCGGGATCGATCCCGGCCATTTTGCAGAAGGCGGAGATCACGGGATAGCGTTTTGCAAATTCCGCTCCCGGATGTTTGCGCGCGTCGAGGAAAACGCGATGCCCTTCCGCGCGACGGCGCCAGACCGCGCGCGCGACGATGTCGCGGGGCGCGAGCTCGGCACCTAGCTGATCCGCCATGAAGCGCTGCCCGGTATCGTCGATCAGGACGGCGCCATCGCCGCGCACGGCCTCGGTCACCAGCGGCATCGGGCGCGACGGCCCGTCGAAGGCGGTCGGGTGAAACTGGATGAATTCGAGATCGGCGAGCAGCGCGCCCGCGCGCGCCGCCAGCGCCAGCCCTTGGCCATAGCAGCCGGCAGGATTAGTGCTGTCGAGGAACAGTCCGCCGATGCCGCCCGTCGCGATCACGACGCGACCGGTATCGATCACCAGCGGCCCCTGCGCGTTCACCGCGAGCACGCCCCTGATGGCGTTATCCTCGACGATCAGGCTGCGCGCCTCGACGCCCTCCAGCAGCGTGACCGACGGACAGCGGCGTACCGCTGCAATCAGCGCGCGCATGATCTCGCGACCCGTGCCGTCGCCGGTGGCGTGCACGATCCGGTTGCGGCCGTGGGCGGCTTCGAGGCCAAGCCGCCACCCACCGTCGAGCCACCGGTCGAAGGCAACCCCAAGCCTGGCGAGATGCTCGACGGCGGCAGGCGCGGCCTGAACGACCCGGCTCGCAATGGCCTCGTCGCACAGGCCCGCTCCAGCGGCCAGCGTATCGGCCAGGTGCAGGGCAGGGTCGTCATCCTCGCCCATCGCTGCGGCCAATCCGCCTTGTGCCCACAGGCTCGAGGCTTCCGCGCCGAGCGGTGCCTTCGACAGCAGCACGACCGGCTCGGGCGCCAATTGAAGCGCCGTCATCAGTCCGGCAGCGCCGCCGCCGATGATGACGGGACGGTTGTTAAGCGCTGAAATCTCCGTGCTCATAGCGCCAGCATCCTTTCGACGGCGCGACGGGCGGGCGCAGCGATCGCAGGATCGATCGTCACCTCATGCCGGCCGGTTTCCAGCGCATGGCGGATGTTCTTCAGTGTGATCCGCTTCATGTGCGGACAGAGATTGCAGGGCCGGATGAACTCGACTTCGGGATGGAGCACGGAAACGTTGTCGCTCATCGAGCATTCCGTCAGCAGCACGACGCGGGGCGGCCGCTGCTTGCCGACGTAATCCGACATCGCGGCCGTGGAGCCGGAGAAATCGGCTTCCGCCACCACTTCGGGCGGGCACTCCGGATGCGCCAGGATGGTCACATCAGGATGATTTTCGCGCAGTTGCCGGACGTCGGACGCCGTGAACAGCTCGTGCACCTCGCAATGGCCTTTCCATGCGATGATCTTCACGTCCGTCTGCGCGGCGATGTTCTGCGCCAGATATTCATCCGGCAGCATGATCACCCGCTCCACGCCCAGCGACTCCACGACCTTGAGCGCGTTGCCGGAGGTGCAGCAGATGTCGGATTCCGCCTTCACCGCGACCGAAGTGTTGACATAGGTGACGACGGGAACGCCGGGATAGCGCTGGCGCATCAGCCGGACATCCTGCGCGGTGATGGAATCTGCCAGCGAACAGCCCGCCGCAAGATCGGGGATCAGCACGGTCTTTTCCGGATTCAACAGCTTGGCCGTCTCGGCCATGAAGTGCACGCCGGCCAGCACGATGATGTCGGCATTAACCTTGGTGGCTTCGCGCGCCAGCAGCAGGCTGTCGCCGACGATGTCGGCGACACCGTGGAAGATTTCAGGTGTCTGATAGTTATGCGCCAGGACGACGGCGTTGCGCTCGCGCTTGAGCGCCAGAATGGCGTCGACATCGTCGGCAAAGACGGCCCATTCAGGCGGCGGGATGACCCGTTTGACCCGATCGTAAAGCGGCGCGGTGCGGGCGAGCGCTGAGGAGCTGAGGTTGGCCATTTATACTCTCCGTGAGTATATCTTGGCTTATACTTATCCTGAGCATAATCGAAGTCAAGTGCGCGATAAGGGAAGTTTGGTTCCGGCGATCGCCCGTTCGGCCAGCACGCCGTGGCGGAACCTGAACAATTTGGCGGGGCGGCCGACGGTGTCGGCGGCGATTGCGCCAGTTTCCTCAACGAGTTGCTGCTGCTCGATCAGGCGTCGAAAATTCTGTTTGTGCACCAGCCGGCCTGCAAGCGCCTCAACGCTGCGTTGCAGTTGCAGCAGGGTGAATTCCGCCGGCATCAGTTCGAACACCACGGGGCGGTATTTGATCTTGGCGCGCAGGCGCGCGATCCCGGTGGCAAGAATGCGGCGATGATCTCCGGTCATTGGCTTACCCGGGATGACGGTCGTGGCGGCCGCGCCGTCACGCACCGCTTCCGGAATCAAGCCGGCTTCATAGAGCAGCTCATAGCGCTGGAGCACCAGCTCCTCGTTCCATTCGCGATCGTCGAGGCCAAACGTGATGGCGGCGCGCTGCCAGCGTTGGCGCTGCAGGCCGGTGGTCTCAGCGGATTTCGCCCAACCCCGCAGCCGCGACGCCAATGTCTTGGCCAGCGAAGCGGGGAGACCGGCTCGGCGATCCTCCCATGGGAAATACTCGTACCAGCCGGACCAGTGCGCCTCAAAACCCTGGCCGACCTTGTCTTCGCGTGTCAGGCCCAGATAGCTGATCGAAATCGAATGCGGTGACTTGGCATCTCCAGCGCGCCCACGATCGGCAAACGTGTAGAGCTGCTCGACATAGCCGAGCGGATGGCCGGTCTGTGCCTCGACCCAAGCCCGCAATCCCGTCTGCAGCGAACGGTGCGCGAATTCGAATGGGCCGCTCGGCAGCGCGCCGTCGTTGGCGATGGTCATGATCTTGGGCTCGCCCTCGGTGACGGCGACGAGGACGGCGACCAGATCCGCAGTGACCGCGTTGGCAGAACCTGTTGCCCTGTCTTTCTTCAATGCCCCTGCCACCTCTGTTGTCCGTCTCCGTCGCTGATGGGCCGTTAGCAATATCCGTACACGCCGCAGGCGTAGGGCAGGCGAGCCCAGTAGGGTGTATAGGAGCCGCCATAATAAGGGCCGTCATAGCTGTAGGAATGGCTCGTTCCGTAATATCCGGGCAGCGTCGACGACCCGGGCAGCAATGGCGTACCCCTGACCAGCGGCACGTAGGGCATCACGCCCACCGGCTTGATCAGCACTTCGGGCTCGTCTTCGGCGACGACCACCAGTTGGCGGCCGCGCCGCACGTAGAGCGGTGCGGCGGGGGCGACCGTGGTTCGGTAATTGTAATGCGCCCGGGGTAGGCCCGGCGGCAAATTGCTGGCGGCACGAACCGTGGCGCGCTTGGTGGCGGCGGGGCCGTCGGCGGCGATAGCGGTTCCGATCGCGAACGTTGCAATCAGCAATGACATCGTCCAGCGCAGCATGGTTGGCTCCGAATCACGCGGGGGCGGATCACGGTCACTTTATGCCGGAATGACCGTTAATGAGAGGCTTGTTACGGCGGGTTGGGGTAGACGATCGGGCGACTGCCCGCTCCGTCATTGCGAGCCACCCGGTCGGCGCAGAGCGCCGCCGGATGACAGGCTCCGCGAAGCAATCCAGCTCTCCGCTCGGGGATAGAATGGATTGCTTCGTCGCTTCAGCGCAAAATTGCTTTGCAATTTTGTCGCGAGCTCCTCGCAATGACGGCGGCATCAGGCGCTCAGCGCCTGCTCCAGATCCGCGATCAGATCCTCCTTGTCCTCGATGCCGATCGACAGGCGCACGACATCGGGCCCCGCGCCGCTTCTCACCTTGGCGTCGTCGTCGAGCTGGCTGTGCGTGGTCGAGGCCGGGTGAATCACCAGCGAGCGGGTGTCGCCGACATTGGCCAGATGCGAGAACAATTTCAGGTTCGACACCAGGCTGACGCCGGCGTCGTAGCCGCCCCTGAGGCTGAAGGTGAATACGGCACCGGCGCCTTTCGGCGCGTATTTGCGCGCGAGCTTGTTGTACCTGTCGCTGGCGAGGCCCGCATAGTTCACCGCGGCCACCGCGGGATGGCCGGCCAGAAATTCCGCGACCGCCTTGGCATTCTCGCAATGCTTCTGCATGCGCAGCGGCAGCGTCTCGATGCCGGTCAGGATCATGAAGGCGTTGAACGGCGACAGCGCGGGGCCGAGATCGCGCAGACCCAACACGCGGCAGGCGATCGCGAAGGCGAAATTGCCAAACGTCTCCTGTATCCTGATGCCGTGATATTCCGGCCGCGGCTCGTTGAGCATCGGATACTTGTTGTCCTTCGACCAGTCGAAGGTGCCGGCATCGACGATGACGCCGCCGAGCGAATTGCCGTGGCCGCCCAAGAATTTCGTCAGCGAGTGCACGACGATGTCGGCGCCGTGATCGATCGGGCGGATCAAATATGGCGTTGCCAGCGTGTTATCGACGATCAGCGGCACGCCGGCCTTGCGGGCCACTTCCGCGATCGCCTCGATGTCGGTGATGCTGCCGGCGGGGTTGGCGATCGATTCTATGAAGATCGCCTTGGTGCGCGGCGTCACCGCGCGCTCGAAACTGCCGATATCGTCGGGGTCGGCCCACGCCACGTTCCAGCCAAAGCTCTTGAACGCATGCGTGAACTGGTTGATCGAGCCGCCATAGAGTTTTCGCGCGGCGATGAATTCGTCGCCCGGCATCAGCAATTGCTGCAGCACGACGACTTGCGCCGCGTGTCCCGAGGCAACCGCAAGCGCTGCGGTGCCGCCTTCCAGCGCCGCAATGCGCTCTTCCAGCACGGCGGTCGTGGGATTGCCGATGCGGGTATAGATGTTGCCGAACGCCTGCAGCCCGAACAGCGAGGCGGCATGGTCGGCATCATTGAATACGAAGGACGTGGTTTGATAGATCGGCGTCACCCGCGCGCCGGTGGTGGGATCGGGCTGCGCGCCGGCATGCACGGCAAGGGTCGAAAATCCCGGGAGACGGTCGGTCATTCTTCTTCGTCCTGTTCTCTGGCTTGCTTGAAAATGCGTTGACGATGCTGATCGCAGCCGCGTCCGCCGTCAAGGCGAAGCGTTCACATGCGGCGGATTGGAAACGGGTCTGCGTCGTCAGGCCGCGTCTTCGAAATAATTGTTTCTCATTGCTTCACGTCGGCTCGCCTTTGTTCTTTGCGGCGCGATCCGATGCTGCCGTTGCCCCGCCGCCGACGCTCATCCGGTTCAGCGACAGCCGCATGCCCTGCGTCGGGATCGGCGCGCGCTTCGAGCTCAGCGTGCGCGAATTGACGCCCATCCATGAAATCTCCGACGACAGCCGACCATACTCGATCTTCGGGCAGCGGTTCATCACCACCTTGATGCCGGCGGCCTCGGCTTTTGCGGCAGCCGCGTCGTCGCGCGCGCCGAGCTGCATCCAGATCACTTTTGGCAACGGCGACAATGTCAGGGCCTCGTCGACGACAGGCATGATGTGGCTGGAGCTGCGAAAGATGTCGATCATGTCGACGGGACGGCCGATATCGGACAGCGAGGCGACAAAAGGCTTGTCGAGCAGGTTTTTTCCGACATGGCCGGGGTTAACCGGAATCATGTCGTAGCCACGCTGCGCCAGATATTTGAACGCGAAGTAGCTCGGCCGCACATTGACCGGCGAGGCACCGACCATCGCGATCGATTTCACGGAGTTGAGGATGCTGCGGATGTAATTGTCGTCGTAAGTGTCGTGGTTCATTCTATCCTCTTGCGTCATTGCGAGCCAACGGGTCGGCGCGAAGCGCCGCCCGATGACAGGCTCTGCGAAGCAATCCATCTATCCGCTATGCCGCGCGATGGATTGCTTCGTCGCTTCGCTCCTCGCAATGACGGCTCACTTATCCTGCCACTTCGGCTCACGCTTCTCGATGAAGGCGCCGATGCCTTCCTCGGCGTCGCGCGCCATCATGTTCTCGGTCATCACTTCGGCCGCATAGCGATAGGCCTCAGCGAGGCTCATTTCGGCCTGACGATAGAAAGCCTCCTTGCCGAGCTTGACGGTATAGGCGGATTTGAGCGCGACTTTCTGCGCCAGCGCGATCGCCGCATCGCGCTCGGTGCCGGCGGCAACGACGCGGTTGATGAGGCCGATATTCTTCGCCGTCGTCGCCGAGATCGGTTCACCTGTGAGCAGCATCTCCATCGCCTGCTTGCGCGGGACGTTGCGCGACAGCGCCACCATGGGGGTCGAGCAGAACAGGCCGATATCGACGCCGGGGGTCGCGAAGCCTGCCGCCTCGGAGGCGACCGCGAGATCGCAGCTCGCCACCAATTGGCAGCCAGCGGCGGTCGCGATGCCCTGCACGGCGGCGACGACGGGCTTCGGCAGGTGCACGACAGCCTGCATCATCGCGCTGCAGGCGTTCATGATCTGCGCGAAATAGGCGCGGCCGCGATCGGCATCGGTACGGCGCGCAGTCAATTCCTTCATGTCGTGGCCCGCGGAGAACGCGGGACCGTTGGCGGCGATGACGACGGCGCGCACGCTGTTGTCGTCGTGGACTTCCTTCAGCGCGCCGTGCAGCTCGGCGATCAGCCCCTCCGACAGGCTGTTGCGCGCCGCCGGCCGGTTGAGCGTGAGCACCCGGATGCTGCCGATATTTTCCTGCAGCAGGATCGGAGGTTGCGGCGTGGGTGCGCGAGCAGTTTGGGCGGTCATCTCTGAGGTTTCCACTCCAAGATTTTCATTTTGGCTTTGATGACAACGTAATGTAACAGGCAGTCATAATCGAGGGGCAGGGGTGGCATGGCGGCAGCGAAAATGAGCGTGGCTGAGCTGGAGAAGTTCCTCCGCGAGGAATTTCCGCAAGCCTTCAGCGATGGCGATATCACCATCGAGAGCGCCGACGGCGAGACTTGCCTGCTGCGGCGGCGCTATGATGAGCGCATGCTGCGACCCGGCGGCACCGTGTCGGGGCCGACCCTGATGGCGATGGCCGATTTCGCGATGTATGTGGTGCTGCTCTCGGCGATCGGCCCGGTGGGATTGGCGGTAACGACCAATCTCAACATCAATTTCCTGCGCAAGGGCCAGCCGGGAGAGGACGTGCTGGCCGCAGCGCGCCTGCTGAAACTCGGTAAGCGGCTGGCGGTTGGCGAGGTCAACCTGCTGTCAGGCTCGTCGCCCGATCCGATCGCCCATGTGACGGCGACCTATTCCATTCCAAACACATAGGCTTTTGAAAGGTAATATTACACCATATTTTTAAACTATTGTTTTTATTGTGGTAATTTGCAAACATTGGCGTTGACTGACAACGCGCCGTTCTCTAGAAACCCGCCAGTTCGGCGCATCTGGCGCCGATTTCCATTTTCACGGATTTCCTCACATGAAAACCTATTCGGCAAAGCCCGCCGAGGTGACGAAGAAGTGGGTCTTGATCGACGCCAAAGGTCTGGTGGTCGGCCGTCTCGCCACGCTCGTCGCGATGCGCCTGCGCGGCAAACATCTGCCCACCTATACCCCGCATGTCGATTGCGGCGACAACGTCATCATCATCAACGCGGCGCATGTGGTGCTGACCGGCCGCAAGCGCGACAACAAGGTCTACTACAAGCACACCGGCTTCATCGGCGGCATCAAGGAACGCACCGCGAAACAGGTCCTCGAGGGCCGTTTCCCCGAGCGCGTGGTCGAGAAGGCCATCGAGCGCATGATCCCGCGCGGTCCGCTCGGACGCGTGCAGATGGGCAATCTGCGCGTCTACCCCGGCGCTGAACATCCGCATGAAGCCCAGCAGCCCGAGAAGGTTGATATCGCTTCGATGAACCGCAAGAACATGAGGGCCGCATAAGATGTCGGATACCATGCAGTCGCTCGACCAGTTGGCGTCGTTGAAGACGGCCGCTCCGGAAGCGCCGAAATACGTCAAGAAGGTCGACAAATACGGCCGCGCCTACGCCACCGGCAAACGCAAGGATGCGGTCGCCCGCGTCTGGATCAAGCCGGGCGCCGGCAAGATCACGGTCAACACCCGCGAGGTCGAAGTCTATTTCGCCCGTCCGGTGCTGCGCATGCTGATCCAGCAGCCGCTGGTCGCGGCCGCGCGTGCCGGCCAGTACGACGTCATCTGCACGGTCGCCGGCGGCGGTCTGTCGGGCCAGGCGGGTGCCGTGCGTCACGGCATTTCGAAGGCGCTGACCAACTTCGAGCCCGATCTGCGCGGCGTGCTGAAGAAGGGCGGCTTCCTGACCCGCGACTCCCGCACCGTGGAGCGCAAGAAGTACGGCCGGGCCAAAGCGCGCAAGTCGTTCCAGTTCTCGAAGCGCTAATTGCTTCGCTAAAATTTGCAGCGGATTGCTGCATTCACCGGACGAAAAAGAGGGCGCTGATCGGCGCCCCTTTTGCTTACTATTTAGTGATGGGTTACCACGGATTTTCGTGAAAAGTTGCTTACCTGCACAAACGAAATTGGAACACGGCCCTCCTAGTGTTCCCTGACGCGATGGCGCGAAATTGCATTTTCAGTGTGCGCCGAACAAGTTGCATCACACGCGTTCGGGTGAGCCCATGTCGTTCGATACTTCCACGCTATATTTATTTGCCACGATGGTTGCAGGCATGCTCGGGGCCATGCTGGTGCTGTTCGGCAAGCAGGAAAACATCCCGGCTTTGAAGTGGTGGGGAACGGCCTATCTGCTTGGTGCGGCCTCGGTGGCGATCTGGACCATTGGCGGCGCCAAACTCGGCGAGCCGCTATTGCTCGCGTTGCATGCGGTCGGCTTCGCGGCTTGTGGCATGGTCTGGAACGCGGCGCGCGTATTCCATGGCCGCAAGCCCAATCTAACGGGGCTTTTGCTGGGCGCGGTCGTCTGGGTCGGCGTGGTGCTGGCGGTGCCGTCCTTGAATCCCGCCATGCGGCTGATCGTCGGTGCGGTGATCGTCGCGATCTATGCGGGACTGACGGCTTCCGAATTGTGGAGCGAACGACGGCGGACCATGCAAAGGCGCTGGCCGACCATTGCCGTACCCGTCATGCATGGTTGCGTGCTGGCGTTGCCGATCCTGCTCGGCAGCTTGCTGCGCCCGCATGACGAAACTTTCGCCAGCAGCATCTGGGTGACGGCGTTCTCCATCGAACTGATCTTGTATGCGATCGGCACCGTGTTCGTGATCTTCATGCTGGTGTCCGACCGCGCCGTGACGGTGCACAAGACCGCAGCCTCGGTCGATCCCTTGAGCGGAATGTTGAACCGCCGCGGCTTTTCGGAAGCCTGCAACCGCGTGATCGAACGCGAGGCCGCCGCGGGGCGGCCGGTGACGGTGATGATTTCCGACATCGACCATTTCAAAAGCATCAACGACCGCTTCGGCCATCCCGCGGGCGACGAGATTCTCAAATTGTTCTCCACTGTCGTGGCCAGCAATTTGCGCATCAGCGATCTGTCGGGGCGCATCGGCGGCGAGGAGTTCGCGGCATTGTTGGCGTGTCCGCTGGAAGAGGGCGTGATCGTGGCCGAGCGCGTGCGCGAGGCGTTCGAGGCATCCAACATCGTCTGCGAGGAGGGGCCGGTCGACACCACCGTCAGCATCGGCGTCGCCGGCGGGCCGGCGGGGACGGAACTCGATGTGTTGCTGGCGGCAGCCGATACCGCGCTCTATCAGGCCAAGCGCGGCGGCCGTAACCGGGTCGAGGCGGCGGAAGAGCTGCCGCTGTCGCTCGAGAAGTGGCGGCGCAAGACCGCGGGGCGCGCAGCTTCGCAACGCCAGGTGCCGGCGACCTAGCGAAGAGCGCGGCTGCGCAAGGCGGGCTGAAGCACTAGTTCGATAGGCCGGATTTGATCGCGAGGTCCTGCACGACCGCCGCGACACGCATCAGTTGGGGCAGGGCTTGGTCGCGGAAGGCGGTCATGTCCATGCGCGTCGCATCGACCGTGACGCTCAAGCCGGCAGTCACCGAACCTCGCTCGTCGAAGATCGGCGCTGCCAGCGTGCGAAGACCGTAAGCGTTTTCGCCGTCGGAGATCGCGTGGCCCTGCTGCCTGACCAGGTCAAGCCGGTCGAGCAGGGCATCGATATCCGTCAGGGTTTTTTCCGACAATTTGATGCGTGGCCGCAATTCCAGCCGGCGGATCTGCTCGTCCCGCGGCAGATGCGCCAGCATGACGTGGCCGAGCGCGGCGCTGTAAGCCGGAATTCGCGTGCCGGGCCGACGGTCCATCTTGTGCCGGTCGAGGCCCGTGCCGACGCGAGCGAGATAGATCACGTCCCCCCCGTCCAACGCGCCGAGCGACGCTGCGTCGCTCACTGATGGCACGAGGTCGCGCAGCAACGGCTCGGCCAAAGCGCGCAGCGTTCCCCCTGACAGCACCGTGTAGCCGAGATCGAGACAGGCGACGCCGAGCCTGAACCGACGGCTCTGCGGAACGGGATGGAGATAACCAAGCTCCCTCAGCGTCTGGATCAGACGGAACGCGGTGCCGCGATCGAGATCGGCCCGCGCGGCAATCTCGCTGAGCGTCAGCTCGAAGGCGTCGCTCGAAAAACTCTGCAGAACAGCGAAGGCCTTGCCGACGGATGCGACGTGGTTCTTTGGATTTTTCGGCGCGGTGGTCGGCGCGCGCTTGGATGTCTTGGCCATCTCGTCAATACCCGCTTGCAAGAACGACGGCCGCCGGCCCTTGACGGCGGCGGCGGTCCGATTCTAGGAGAGTGCAAGTTACATAACAAATGTTCGCATTCCGAACAACGGGATTCGGGCGATCGGAGGATCTTTGTCGACAGCATCCCTGCATCCTCATGGCGTGTTCTGCGCGTCGCTGACGCCGCTCGACACTGAGCTCGCACCCGACCACGCACGGTTCGTTGCGCATTGCCGCTATCTCCTGAGCGAGGGCTGCGACGGTGTTGCGTTGCTTGGCACCACCGGCGAGGCCAACTCCTTTTCCGTTGCCGAGCGTACCGCGCTGCTTGAGGCGGTCGTGCGGGACGGCATCGCGCCGAACCGGCTGCTGCCCGGAACCGGAGTCGCGGCGCTCAGCGACACGATTGCGCTGACGCGCCATGCGCTCTCGGTCGGCGTCGATACGGTGGTGATGCTGCCGCCATTCTATTACAAGGGCGTCACCGATGACGGTGTCTATGCATCCTACAGCGAAGTCGTGCAGCGGCTTGGCGATGCGCGGCTCAGGATCGTGCTCTATCATATTCCCCAGATGTCGATGCAGCCGATCTCGCATGCGCTGATCGGGCGGCTGCGTGCGGCCTATCCGACGACCTTTGTCGGCATCAAGGATTCCTCCGGCGACTTCGCCAACATGACCGCAATGGTCGAGCGCTTTCCGGGTTTTGCGGTGCTGGCCGGCGCGGATCCGCTGCTCCTGCCGCTGTTGCGCAAGGGTGGCGCGGGCTGCATCACCGCTACCTCCAACCTCGTCGCGCGCGATCTTGCCTATGTCTATCGGCACTTCCGCGATAGCGACGATGACGCCGGGCTTGCGGTGGCGCAGGCGCGAATCGTGAAGGCGCGCGAGCTCGTCTCACGTTTTGCGCAGATGGCATCGCTGAAGGCATTGGTTGCGCAGCAGACCGGCCATGCCGGGTGGCAACGCCTGCGGCCGCCGCTGGAGTTGCTGCCGGCTCCGCAGTTGAAAGAGTTGCTTGCCGACGCCGGCGCGTTTGCCGCCGCCAGCGTCTAGCGCGAGTGGGCGACGAGACGATCGGATGACCGGATCCTTCCAAAATGTGCTTGCTGGATTGGCGGCGATCGTCGGCGACAATTATGTCATCGATTCCGCACCTGATCAGGAGCCCTATGTGGTGGATTGGCGCGGACGCTACCGCGGCCGTGCCGTTGCAGTCGTCAAGCCCGGCTCGACCGCCGAGGTCGCGACGGTTGTCCGCTATTGTGCCGACAAGCGGCTCTCGATCGTCCCGCAAGGCGGCAACACCGGGATGTGCGGCGCCGCCACGCCGGATGACGGCGCGTCCAATGTCGTGATCCGGCTCGACCGCATGCGGCGCGTGCGCGACGTCAGCCCGCTCGCCAATACCATCACCGTGGAGGCCGGATGCATCCTCGCCGAGGTGCAGGCCGCGGCCACGGCGGTGGACCGCCATTTTCCCTTGAGCCTCGGGGCCGAAGGCTCGTGCCAGATCGGCGGCAACATCTCGACCAATGCGGGCGGGACGGCCGTGCTTCGCTACGGACCGACGCGCGATCTCGTGCTTGGATTGGAAGTGGTGCTGCCGGACGGACGCATCTTCAACGGCCTGCGCGCGCTGCGCAAGGACAACACCGGCTACGCGCTCAAGCAGCTCTTCATCGGCGCGGAGGGGACACTCGGCATCGTCACCGCGGCGGTGCTGAAGCTGTTTGCACTGCCACGCAGCTCTGCCCTGGCGCTGCTCAAATTGCACAGTGTCGACCAGGCCCTGCAGATCATGCAGCGCCTGCGCGGCGCCGTTGGCGACCGGCTCGGCAGCCTCGAAATCATGTCGCGCAGCCAGATCGAGGCGATCGCCGCGACCGTGCCCCATGTCACCATTCCCTTCGAACTCACGACGCCGTGGTACCTAATCGTCGAACTGACCGACACGCTGGCCGGGATCGATCTCAACGAGCCATTAGCCGCCGTGCTTTCTGATGCGATGGAGGCGGGACTGGCCGAGGACGCCGTGCTAGCCTCCAGCCTTGCCCAGGCGAAGGCGATTTGGGCGGTGCGGCACGGCGTGTCCGAAGGCAACAAGCGGAGCGGATATGTAGTCTCGCACGACAGCGTGGTTCCGCTGGAGCGGCAGGCTGCGTTCGTCGCCAATGTCGAGGCCAGGATCATGGCGGCCGTTCCCCATGCACGGGTGGTGATGCATGGCCATATCGGCGACGGCAATATTCACGTGATCGCCCTGATCGACCGCGATCGCTGCCGTGACCCCGCCGCGACGGCCGCGCTGGTGACAGAGATCAACGAGATCGTCGACGACGAAACCGCGGCGCAGGGCGGCGCGATCAGCGCCGAGCACGGCATCGGCATTACCAATCGCGGCCGGCTCGCGCGCGTGGCCGACCCGCTCGAGATCGACCTGATGCTCGGCATCAAGCAACTGCTCGACCCAAACGGCCTGATGAATCCCGGCAAGATCTTCGCGGCCGAGCGCCGCACGGCTGGCAATTCGGGAGCAGCATGACGATGACGAGCGTCCGCCTTCTTGCCGACGACCTCACCGGTGCGCTCGATACCGCAGCCGAGTTCGTCGGACTATGCGGACCGTTCGACGTGACTTGGCCGGACGCGCTCTCGACAAACAACTCGCCAAGCCTTGCGATCGACAGCGGCACCCGCGAGCTGGCACGGACGGAAAGCGTCGAGATCGTGGGACGGCTGGCGCTGCTGCTTTGTGACGGCACGATTGCCTACAAGAAGGTCGACAGCCTGTTGCGCGGAGCGTGGGCTGCCGAACTCGGCGCCTGCTTGCGCACCGGCCATTGGGCCTCCTGCGTCGTTGCACCGGCCTTTGAGTACCAGGGACGCCGCACTTGCGACGGTCAGCAACTCGCCCGCACGTCGCAGGGCGACTGGCATCCGGTCGGCGCGAATCTTCTGGCACAACTCCAAGCGGAGAACATCCACGCCCGGCGAGGCCGGTTCGAGGCGCTGTCGCATGGCGGCGTTC
Organism: Bradyrhizobium sp. AZCC 1578; assembly: GCF_036924675.1. NCBI lineage: Bacteria > Pseudomonadati > Pseudomonadota > Alphaproteobacteria > Hyphomicrobiales > Nitrobacteraceae > Bradyrhizobium > Bradyrhizobium sp. AZCC 1578. The sequence continues at coordinate 681,393 of NZ_JAZHRZ010000001.1, read as the reverse complement.
AGGTCTTCGATGCCGAGAGCGACCAGGATCTCGATCGTGTGGTCGAAATGGGCCGCCAGCTTGCTGCGCCCGTCCTGTGGTGCGGGAGCGGCGGACTGGCCGGTGCGTTGGCGCGCGGCAGCCACGCTGGTGCATCTCGGCGCTTGAAGAAGCCAGTGCTCGGATTGTTTGGCTCCGATCAGATCGTCACCGCATCCCAGCTTGAGGCATGCGGAGAAGCCACCGTCACCCTTGCCGAAGCCGCGGCCGGCGGTGCGGTGCGGGTACACCGCAAGCTTGCCGATGACGGCGTGGCGCTGGTGAAGTTCTCGCTTTCCGAGGGCCTTTCGCGCGCGGAGGCGGCCCGGCGGATCGCGCGTGAAATGACCGCATTGATTGCAGCGCTTGATCCTCCCGGCACGCTGGTTGTGGCCGGCGGCGAGACCTTGAAAGCGGTTTGCATCGCTCTCGGTGCGCAGGCGTTGCGGGTCGCAGGCCGCCTCGTGCCGGGCCTGCCGCGCTCGACCCTGCAGGGCGGCCGTTGGGCTGGCGTTGACGTGATCTCCAAATCCGGAGCGTTTGGTACAAGGGAGCTATGGCGCGATCTGCTCCATGCCAATCAGTTGCTCAGCACAGGGAAACCGACATGACCTCTCGCCATCTCGCGATTACCATGGGCGATCCGGCCGGGATCGGGCCGGAAATCATCGTCAAGGCTTGCATCGGATTGCAGGACAGGATCGCGAGGGGCGATCTGCGCCTTCTAATCATCGGCAGCGGAGCTGCGTTGGAGGGAGCAAAGGCCACGCTCGGTACCGACGTCGCGATACCGCAGGTGAGCGCCGAAGACGGCGATTGGCCCAATCTCAGCTTTCTGCAGGCCGACGCTGAGGGCGCGCCGATCCATCCGGGCGTGCTGAGTGCCGATGGCGGCCGCTTTGCGTTCAAAGCGGTCGAGCAGGGCGTGCGGCTGACGCAGGCCGGCCGAACCGCGGCTATCGTCACGGCGCCCTTGAACAAGGAGGCACTCAACAAGGCAGGCTATCACTATCCCGGCCACACCGAGATGCTGGCGCATCTCACCGGCGTGCGCGGTTCTGTGATGCTGCTCGCCCATGGCAACATGCGCGTCAGCCATGTCTCGACGCACGTGGCGCTCGAGGACGTGCCGAAGCGATTGACCCCGGAGCGGCTTCGCCAGGTGATTGATCTCACCAACGACGCGCTGCTCCGGCTCGGTATCGCGCATCCGAAGATCGCCATTGCGGCGCTCAATCCGCATGCCGGCGAGGGCGGGTTGTTCGGCCGGCAGGATATCGACGTCTCGGCGCCGACCATCGCCAGGGCGGTTGCCGATGGACTCGACGTCGTCGGCCCGGTGCCCGGCGACACCATCTTCGTCAAGCTGCGTGCTGGCCAGTTCGACGCTGCGGTCGCGATGTATCACGACCAGGGGCACATTCCGGTAAAGCTGCTCGGCTTCCAGGTCGATCCCGCGACCGGCCGCTGGCAGGAGCTATCCGGCGTCAACATCACGCTCGGGCTTCCGATCATCCGCACCTCCGTCGATCACGGCACGGCCTTCGACATCGCAGGCAAGGGTATCGCCAACGAGCACAGCCTGATCGAGGCCATCGACTACGCCGAGCGCCTGGCCGCCGGCATGTCGTCAACCCAACAATGAGATGAACGTCCAGATGACCAATTCCTTCACGGCGATCGAGATCCTTCGTCCTAATGCCGTCGAGTTCGGCTGTGGGACAGTCACCGCTGCGGCTCACTTCGCCAAGCGGATTGGCGCGCGGCGGCCCTTGGTGATTTCATATCCCTTCAACGCACGGCGCGTCGATCAGTTGGCGCTGCCCGGTGCCGTCAAGTTGTTCGGCGAGGTGAAGCCCGAGCCGGATCTGCCCAACCTCGAAAAGGCGGTGGCGATGGCGCGTGAAGCCGCGCCCGACCTCATCGTCGGTTTCGGCGGCGGTAGCGTGATGGATCTCGCCAAGCTGGTCGCCGTGCTCTGCACTGGTGATACCGCCTTTGCCGACATCGTGGGCGCCGAGAAGGTTACAGCCCGCAGTGTAGCGCTGATGCAGATTCCGACCACCTCGGGGACCGGCAGCGAAGCCGGCACCCGCGCGCTGGTGACCGATCCGGCCAGCCGCAACAAGCTTGCGGTTCAGAGTCGCTTCATGCTGGCTGACATTGCGATCGTCGATCCCGACCTCACGATGACGGTGCCGAAGGATGTCACCGCGACAACCGGCGTCGACGCGCTGGCGCATTGCGTCGAGGCTTACACCAACCGCAAGGCGCATCCTGCGATCGACCTCTACGCGATTGAGGGGGCGCGGCTGGTCGGACGCTATCTGCGGCGTGCGGTTGCCGATGGCAGCGACCGTGAAGCGCGTGCCGGCCTTGCGCTGGCCTCGCTTTATGGCGGCTATTGCCTCGGCCCGGTGAATACGACGGCAGGCCACGCGGTCGCCTATCCGCTCGGCACGCGGCATCATGTGGCGCATGGCCTCGCCTGCGCGGTGATCTTCCCGCATACGCTGGCGTTCAATATGCCGGCAATCTCGACGAAGACGATCGCCGTGCTGCACGCGCTCGGCTTGTCAGAACGTAACGTTCCAGCGGCTGCGTTCGACGCCGCTTATGGTTTCTGCGCCGATCTTGGCATCGAGATGCGGTTGTCCGCGCTCGGTGTTCCCAAAGATGATCTCAGCGTCATGGCGGACGAGGCGCATGCAATCCGTCGTCTGCTCGACAACAACCCGCGTGATTTGAGCCGTGACGAGATTTTGAAGATGTACGAGACGGCGTTCTAGCCCGGCCGGCTGCGGCGCACGGCACCAACCAATAACAAGCAGGAAGCAGAGGAAACTTCGATGAGATTGATGAGGCTTATTGTTGCGTCGGCGATGCTGCTGGCGGCAGCGCACACCAAAGCGGAGGACGCATATCCTCCCAGGCAGGTGACGGTGATCGTTCCCTTCGCCGCCGGCGGTACGGCGGATATCTTCGCGCGCATGGTCGCCAATCACCTGCAGGCGAAGCTGGGCAAGCCGTTTGTGGTCGAAAATGTCGGTGGTGCCGGCAGCATCGTCGGCGTGACGCGGCTGGCGCGGTCGGCGCCGGACGGCCTGACCTTGGGCCTGGCAAGCACGTCCGCGCTTGCGATCAACCCGTCGCTGTATGGTCCGAAGCTCAGCTATCAGCCCGATAAGGATCTGCAGCCGATCGTCCAGATCAGCGTCGTGCCCAACGTGCTGGTCGTCAATCCCGACAAGATCAAGGCGCGGACCCTGCCGGACCTGATCGCTTATCTGAAGGCCAATCCGGACAAGGTCTCGTTCGGTTCGGCGGGTGTCGGCACTTCGCAGCACCTGGCGGGTGAGTTGTTCCAGCAGATGACCGGCACCAAGATGGTGCATGTGCCCTACAAGGGCTCGAGCACGATGCTGACCGATCTCCTCAGCGGCCAGATCGACCTTGCGTTCGACAACGTGCCACTGCTTCTGCCGCAGGCGAAGACCGGCAAGCTCGCGCTGATCGCAAGCGCAACGCCCAAGCGCGCGTCGTTCGATCCGAATCTTCCCACCGTCGCCGAGCATCTACCCGGTTTCGAGGCGGTCGCCTGGCACGGCTTCTTTGTCCCGGCCGCCACGCCGAAGCCGATTGTTGAAAAGCTGTCGGCGGAGATTAGGGCCTTCATGCAACAGCCGGAGACGGTGCAGAAGATGGCCGAACTCGGCGCCGACGCCGTGGCGCTCGATGCTCAACCGTTTGCGGCCTACATCGCATCGGAGACGGCGCGATGGAAGAAGGTCATCGAAGCCGCCAACATCAAGCTGGAGTAGCGCTTCTCAGCGCTGACTGAAAACATTACGCGTGAACAACGCGATACGTCCGGAGGCTATTCAACACTTTTGAATGAGTCTCCGGATGAAGTTGGTGCGGTAACCTCCCGTTTACCATTCCATCCATATCATCTGCGTATGGATTCACCCCGCCGACGAAACCCACAGGCTGCCCTGACGTCGCTCGAAGCGGCCGCAGCCTCCGCCCGCGGCGGGTTTGGTTGCATGTTCTCGACCTCGGAAGAATTCGAGATGGCGCTCATCACCGAGCGCCGTGCGCAAGGGCGTTACGTTCAGCGCAGAATGCGCTGGCCTGCCATCCTGTTCATCGGCCTTGCGCTGATGGTCGCCGGCACGGCGCTGCTGTTCGGCTAGCCGCTATTCCTCACTTCGCCAGTGGGTCGGGGCGTACCTGAATATGCACCGCCCGCGGCTTTGAGCCCTTGCCGCCCTCCATCAGCCAGGGTGTGCGGTCGCCGCTCGAACTCCAGAGACCACGGCCTTTCCAGCCTGCGTTTGGATCGTCAATGCGGCCATCGAGGCCCTTGGCGAAAAAGCCGAGCGGATAGGGGATGCGCAACATCATCATCTGCCCGTCCTTAAAGGCGACGAAGCCGTCGTTGAGGTTGGCGGTGGAGATCGGGATGTTCTCGCCGAGGCCGCCCGTGTTGTGGTGATCGACCCAGGTGTAATAGCTCGCCTCGGCGCTGGAGTTCTCGAACCCTTCGAAGCCGGGGCCAGGATATTTGAAGTAGGCGAAGCCTTCCGGGCAGTGATTGCCGGTCGCGCCCGGCCCGTTCAGCGGCGCCTTGCACTTGCTGCGATCGAAGCGGATCAGGCTGCCGTTCGAGCCCGAGCCCCAGAGCACGCCGTTCTTGTCGATATCGCCGCCGCGGATGCCGATGCCTTCCTTCGGAATCGCGTAAAATTCCGAGAGCTTGGTCTTGGGATCGAACCGCATGAAGCCGGGTGGACCGACGAACACGTTGACGGTGTACCAGACCGAGCCGTCGGTCGGATGCGGCATCACCGCGTAGGGGCCGGAGCCCGCAATGCGCATATCCTTGCCGGCCTCCGCCGGCTTGCCCGGGTCGGTATATTCGTCGACCTTGCCGTTGCCGTTGGTATCGAGCACGAATGGTGCCCATCCCTGCGCTTTGACGGCATCGCCGGTCTCGTCCCATAGCCTGGTGTTCACCCATCCGGCGACCGGGCCGGTCCCCGAGAGCCACAGCGTATCGTCGGCGTCGTAGCCGAATTGCGGATGATGGGTGCCGAAGCAGGTATCGACGAAGCTGTACTTCTGAGTCTTGGGATCGAATACCGACACTTGCCGGCCTGAGCGTTCGAGCGGAAACGCCTTGGCCGACGGGTGATCAGATCCCTTCTTGCAATACGCCGGATTTTCGATGCCGCGCACGGCCGCCGCCAGCCACAGGCGGCCCTTCTTGTCCAACATGCTGTTGTGATTATTGGTCCGCTGGCTCCAGATCTTCTCGTCGCCCCAATAGGCCGAAGGGCTGACCGGATTGAGGAGGGCCGTGCCATGCAGGGGAGGGCCGAACGATTCCGGCGCGTTGGGATCGGCGACCGGCATCTTCGAGAACGTCACCTTGTGCGTTTTGGGATCGAGGATCGGCATGTCGTCGGAAGAATATTCGTTCGCCCCGAACAGCGGGCCGTAGGCGTTGACGGTCGGATAACGCCGGTCCGAGGAGATCAGGTCGTGGACGAAGTGCTTTTCGGTCGCCCATTCCCAGGACGAGATCACGACGTTGCGCTCGATGCCGGCCGGCCGCGGCGGTTTTTCTTTCGGCAGCTCGCCCTTGGCCACCCGGTCCGTCCAGTCGCCGAAATATTTGAACGGCACGCCGCCCATTTGCCCGGCGAGCCGGTTCACCATCCATTCGCCGGTTTGCCCTGCGGCAACGCGGCGCATCCAGGCTTCCTCGCCCGATTTGAATTCGCCGAACGCGGCCGGGATCGTGCGAGTGGATTCCTGGCCGAGCTGATGACAGCCGATACAGTCGACATTGTTCATCCGCTGGCGCCAGATCTCCTGCGTGATCTCCTTCGGGATCTCGGTGGAGCCGCCGAAATCTTTTGCCGGCGGGATCTTCATCATCGTGTACCAGTAGATTGCCGAGTAATAATGAGCGGCCGCCGTCTCGTTCGGCGCCGGGACCGCCGTGAGATTGACCTGTTGGCCGGGCTTGGCGCGCAGCTTGGGTGAATCCACGAGGCCATAGCCGCGAACCCAGATCGCGTAGTTGACGTTCGGCGGCAGGTCCGGGATCACGTAGCGGCCCTGGTCGTCGGTGACGACGATCTTGGCGAATTTCGTCGGCAGTTCGGTGGTCTCAGCGATGACCCAGACGCCGGCCTCCGGGCCGTTCGGTCCACGCACCACGCCGCCGATATCGTCATTGTCGATGGCGACTGCCGCTGGCTGCTGCGCATGCGATGGCGCCGCCATCAAGCTCAGTCCACTTGCCGCCGCAGCCAGGGTGAAGGAGAACAGGATCCGACCGAGATTCATCGCTTCTCTCCCCGTGACCACGAGCTTGTTGTCGCTCGTTGCTGGTGCAAGCCTACACCAGACCAGGGTTGCGGCGGGAGCATGTCACTGGCGCGGTTTCCTCACGCTTGCGGCATTGAGAGCCACCGTGCATCGCAGCAACACCTATGCATCCGCCTTTTGCTTTTGAGGCGGCTGGGTTAGACACGCCAATTCTCACGAGAGGGCGTAACCAATGATCACCGAAATCGCGCAAATCGACGTCAAACCGGGCACTGAGAAGGATTTTGAAGCGGCCGTCGCCAAGGCGCGCCCGCTGTTTCTGCGCGCCAAGGGCGGCAAGGGGTTTGAACTGCACAAATCGATCGAGAAGCCGCAGCGATATCGGCTGGTGGCGAAATGGGAGACGCTGGAAAACCACACCGTTGACTTTCGCGGCTCGGAAGATTTCACCGCCTGGCGCGCGCTGGTCGGCCCGTACTTTGCTTCGCCGCCCGAGGTCGAGCATACCGAGACGGTGCTGACCACGGCGGACTGAAGCCATCAGCCGGCCGCTATCGCGGCCGGCACCGCTTCCGCCTTGAAATGATCGATCATCACCTTGGCGATCGCCATCAGCGGCAGCGCGAGCGCCAGCCCCCAGATGCCGAAGACGACGCCGAGCAGGATCTGGAACGCAAATAGCGTCGCAGGCGGAATGTCCAGCGCCTGCCGCTGAATGATCGGTGTCAGCACGTAGCTTTCCAGCGCGTGCACGCCGAGGAACAGGATGAAGGCGGAGAGCCCCGCGACCCATCCCGACGCGAGACTTGCGAGCACCACGATCAGCCCGCCGAGGATCGCGCCGACCGTCGGGATGAAGGCGAGCAGCCCCGCCTGGATGCCCAGGATGAACGAGCTCTGGATGCCGATGATCGATAGCCCGATCCAGGTCACCAAAAACACCGCCACCATGGTGATGATCTGCGCGATCAACCAGCGCTCCAGCGTCTCGCCGATCCGATCGACGATCGCAACTGCGCGCACGCGATGCTTCACGGGCGCCACGAACAGCAGTCCGTTGCGGTAGACGCCTGGCTGGGTCGCGAAGGCAATCCCCAAAAACAGCACGATGAAGAAGTTTCCGACTGCGCTGGCGGTGCCGAGAATCAGTTTCAGGCTCTGGCTGAAGATGGCGCCGCCGCTGGCCGCAATCGTGCCGGCGCTGGGAAGCGTGTGCGGCGTCGGCGTCGCGGCGGGCGCCGGCGTGCCATCGTCCGACGTCGACGACAGGGTGCCGAAATCGAAAAAGCTGGTGTCGATGCCGTTCCGCTCCAGGAAGCCCTTGACGTTGACGAGCTGCGATTTGAGCGTGTTGCTCAACGCCGTCGTCTGCTGGGCGATCGTGGTGCCGCCGAGGAAGACGATGCCCGACAGCATGCCCGCGACTACCAGGCAGACCATCGTCAGGCGCAGCGCATGCGGCAGCCGCACCACGCGTCCAAGCAGATTGCTCATGGCGTTGAGCGCGACACCAAGCAGCATGCCGGTAAATATCAGAAACAGTGTCGCGGCAAAGTGCCAGGTGAACACGAGCAGCGCGGCGAACAGCACGACGCCGATGCCTCCGACCGATATCGCCCACGCCAGATCGTTGCGGGCCTGAAGGCGATTGTCAGCCGGACCTTTCACGTTGATTCCTTTTCGCAGAATGTCGTCTGCAGTCTTTCGCCAAAAACGCCGCCGGGATCAAGCGGGAGCGCACGCGCCGGTTTGACGCTGCCACGTCCGGTATGCCAAGCGGTAGACGAATCCGACATGGCGCCGGCGAGGACGAGATGAATTTCAAATGGTTCGGCCCGATTGCGCTGTTGGCGGCGCTGGTGATCGGCGACCAGATCAGAATCAACCATCCCGCCCACAAATATCGTCTGTCGGTCGATGTCGAGACGCCGCTTGGGCGCAGATCGGCATCCGGCGTGGTGGCCGTTCATCCCGATCGGAGCTACACCCGCCGCGGTCAGACCCGCACCGTCGGCGACGCCATTTTCGTCGATCTCGGGCAGGGCAAGAACCTTGTCGCGCTGCTCGCGCATGTCGACAACAACCTCGTGCTGGATGACGTGAACTACGTGGCCCTGCGCGCCTATACGGCGGCGGCCGGCCAGCGGGTCTCGTTTAACGAGATGAGCCGGTTGACCGGCGTCGTGCCGGTAAAGGACGCGCTGATCCCGGTGCTCGTGACCTTTACCGATCCGGCCAACCCCGGCACCGCGCGGCGGGTAGCACCCGACGATGCGGAGGCCGTGCTCGGCAGGGGCTATCGCCTTCAGGGAATATCGGCTGAAGTGGTGCCGAACGGATATTGGCCGGTCGATTTCGGCGGCGCGCTGGGCGAGCCGGTCACGCGTGGAATTCAGGCGAAACTGCCATGGCTGGGTGATGCCGGCAATTCGGCTGCCGCGGCGCTCCGGGCGGCCGGTTTGCCCGGGGCCGACAGCATCGACGCCCGCGAGGCTTTCACGCGAAAATAGCAGGGCAGGCCCGCAGGCCGCTGCCGGATATTGATCCGCCGCCGGCTCGCGGGCATTATCGTCTGCAATGGCGGCCCAACCCAGAAGGTCCTTGCACAGGACGATGACAGCGGAAAATCGGCGATGAGACGACCCGTGGTCGGTGTGATCGGGAACGCTTATCGCGTCGAAAATCGTTTTCAGACCCAGATGGTCGGAGAGCGCAATCTGCGCGCGGTCACCGACGTGGCGGGGGCGCTGCCGCTGATGTTTGCCGGGTCGCCCGAGATTACCGACATCGGCGCGCTGCTCGACGTCGTCGATGGCATCGTGCTGACCGGCGCACGGGCCAATGTCCATCCGACCCGCTTCAAGACCGAGCCGCATGAGAGGCACGAGCCCTACGACATCCACCGCGACGACCTCGCGCTGGCGCTGACGGAGGCCTGCGTTGCCCTTGGCGTGCCAATCTTCGGCATCTGCCGCGGCCTGCAGGAAATGAACGTCGCCTTCGGCGGCTCGCTGCATCCGGAAATCCGCGAGATTCCCGGCCGCATGAACCACCGCATGCCGCGCCTGGAGAACGGCGAAATCCATCCCGACCCGACGGTCGTGTTCGCCGACCGCCACGACGTCCATCTCACGCCCGGCGGCACCTTTGCAAGCCTGCTCGGCTGCGAAACCATCCGGGTGAATTCGCTGCACGGGCAGGGCATCCTTGAACCGGGGAGGCGCGTCGTCATCGAAGGCATTGCCGAGGACGGCACCATCGAAGCGATCCGGATCGCGGACGCCCCGAGCTTTGCGCTCGGTGTCCAGTGGCACGCCGAATATGACCCGCAGCGCAATCCGATCAATCGCAAGCTGTTCGAGGCGTTCGGGGCGGCGCTCAAGGCGCACGAGCGGGCGAGGTGACCGGACAGACGCGCGTCCCGGAGCGACCTCATCCGTAATCCTACGGGGCCGAAAAGATGGGATCGGCTCCGGGAAGTCGGCTAAGTCACCCATCAACTCGACACTGGTAAAGCCGCCATGACGCAACCTGGACGTCTCGCGCCGGCGATGATCTTGCTGGTCCTCGTGACGTCCTGCGTCGTGAGCGCAGTAACCTATTTCCTGGCGACGCGCGCCCCCTCGCTGGGGCCGCTGGCGATCATCGTCGGCGCCGCGCTGGCGAGCGCTGCAATCACCGGCCTGCTTACGATTCTTGCTGCGGCGAGGCTTTGGCACAGGCTTTCCGATGTCGCGGGCCTTGCGGATGGACGCAACGGAGCGGAGGAGGGACGCGCTGACCAGACGCTGATCGACAGCGACATGGCGCAAGCCATTATCGAAGGCTCGCTCGACGCCTTTGTCCAGACCGATGAGCGCTGCGTCATCCTCGGCTGGAGCCCGCATGCCGAGGCCCTGATGGGATGGACGCGCACTGAGGCCGTCGGCCGGAGCATGGACGAACTGGTGTTTCCGGAATCGCAGCGCGCGGTGCATCGGCAATGGGTCGATCGCTTCCTGAGCGAGGCGGCAGCCAGCCCCGTTGGCGGGCGATACGAAGCGCCGTTGCTGCACAAGGACGGCCGCGAATTCTTCGCCGAAATATCGCTCACAGCACTGCGCCGCGGCGAAGGCTACATCATCAACGCCTTCGTCAGGGACATCACGGCCAAGCGCGCCGCGGAGGAGCAGTTGTTCCAGGCGCAGAAGATGGAATCGGTCGGACAACTGACCGGCGGCATCGCCCACGACTTCAACAACGTGCTGACCGTGATCACGGGCACGATCGAAATCCTGGCCGACGGCGTCAAGCATGATCCGGCGCTCGCCTCGATCGCCCGAATGATCGGCGATGCCGCCGATCGCGCATGCCAGCTTACGGCCAACCTCTTGGCCTTCGCCCGCAAACAGCCGCTGCGCCCGCGCGAGACCGACGTCAACGCGCTGGTCGAGGAAGTGGTGCAACTGCTGGCGCCGACGCTCGGACGACAGATTCAAATCGAAACCGCATTGAGCGATCAGGTCTGGCCGGCTTGGGTCGACGGGAGCCAGCTCTCCTCCGCCCTCGTCAATCTCGCGATCAACGCCCGTGACGCCATGCCCGATGGCGGCAGGCTGCTGTTCAGGACGGAAAATCTCACGCGCGGTGAGCATGACGCCGACATGGGTGGGCTCGGCGCGGGCGCCTATGTCGTGATCGAGGTGATCGATACCGGCGTCGGCATTCCGCCCGCGATACGCGACAGGATTTTCGAGCCGTTCTTTTCGACCAAGCAGTTCGGCGTGGGCACGGGACTTGGGCTGAGCATGGTGTTCGGATTTGCAAAGCAATCCGGCGGCAGCGTCGTGGTCGAGAGCGAGGAGGGCAAGGGTGCCTGCTTCCGCATCCTTCTCCCCAAGGCCGATACCGAGCCCTCGGACGCGCTTGGCGCGAGCGATGCACCGCCGGAGGCGGACGGCGAACTGCGGGGCGGAACGGACACCATCCTCTGCGTGGAGGATGACGACGTGGTGCGGGCGCACGTCGTCGGCCGGCTCGAAAGCCTCGGCTACACGGTCATTGCCGCCGCCAGCGCGGCGCAGGCGCTTGAGCTGGTCAACTCCGGTGCAGCATTCGATCTGCTGTTCACCGACATCGTCATGCCCGGCGCGATCAACGGCCGGCAGCTTGCGGAGGAGGTCGCCAAGCTGCGCCGGCCGCTCCGAGTGCTCTATACGTCCGGCCATACCTTCGATGCCTTTGGTTCGGGCGAGCGTCTCGGCGAGGGCGTGCTGTTGCTCGCCAAGCCGTACCGCAAGGCTGAATTGGCGCGCATGCTGCGCCTCTGCCTCGACCGCGCGATCGACCACATGGGCGACCCGATCCCTCTGCCATATTCGGTGCAGGAGGACGTAGATCGCTTCCTGAAGGAAAATCCGCCGAGGCAGGGGTAGGGCGCGATTCTCCGCGCAATGACGCGGAGATAGCGACGCAACACTTGACTGTCATCCCCGCGAAGGCGGGGATCTACCGTGATGTTCGTCAAGAGGTCGATCATGGGCGAGAATGCGGCATCGTGCTCGCCGGTCAAGGCGACCGCTGCGCGGCGGCGATGCCGGCCTTGACCGGCTGCGCTCGCTGCCGCGTTGGCTTGCCATGATCGAAGGCTCATGCCGCAGGCCTGGCTGCGTGTCTCCAATCTGATCGGTCACGGATCATGGCGTTGAGCGTCACCAGCATTTTGCGCATGACGGCGGTGAGCGCGACCTTGCCCAGGCGATGATTGTCATCGACCAGATGTCGGTAGAAGGCCTTCATGACCGGATTGTGCTGGATCGCGCTGCGGGCGCCGTTGAAGAGCACTTTGCGCACGCTGGAGCGGCCATGACCAATGGACGCATGCCCGTGCTGCTTGCCGCTGTCGCGCGTGTGCGGGGCAAGGCCGCAAAGGGCCGCGATTTTCTTGCCTGACAGATGTCCGAGTTCCGGCAGGTCCGCGATCAATGTTTCCGCGATGGCGGGGCCGACACCGCAGAAGGTTTGCAGCCGCCGGCTGGTCTCGGCATGCGCGGAGCTTGCGATGCGTTCGGCGATGGCCTTGTCGACCGTAGCGAGTGAACGCTCAAGGGCGGCAATGACCGCCCGCAGGCTCTTGCGCACAATGGCGCTGTCTGCCACGTCGCAGCGGCAGGTCTCGGCATGCAGCAGAGCCTGTAACTGCCGGCGCCGCGATGCGAGTTCACGTAAGACCTCATCGGCCTCTGGAACCGACTCGATGTCGCGGCGAGCGAGCTCCTCGGCGGCAAAGTCGGCCAACAATTTGGCGTCGATGCGGTCCGTCTTGGCCTTGATGCCACGCCGCCTGCGATAGGCGACGACTTCGTTCGGGTGCACCTGCTTGAAGGCGACCTTCGCGCGGCGGAGACACCGTCGCAGAAGCCGCTCATAGCCGCCCGTCGGCTCGAACGCGACCAGGCCGATCGAGCCGGCCCCGATCTGCATAAACCAAGCGTCAATCGCTCGCTCACTGTTCGCGATCCGCTTGACCCGACTGTCACCCGCGATCGCAATGTCGATCCACTCCTTGGCAACGTCCACCCCGATCACCATCTTGTCCATGTGGCTGTTCTCCGACAGAATATGCATCTGGTCGGCACGCCGGATTGCAATGCGGGCTCAGGCCCTCTCTACCGTGCGCGTGTCAGACCGTAACGCCGGCGGTCCTAAGATTCCCACGGTCTTGCAGGACCTGACCAGTACTCGAGGGGCCGCCGGCGCCCCATCCAACAGGATGGCGACGCCATCATGCAATCCAGTACGCCGCGGCTTATCGGTTCAATCACTGCCGTCTCTGGGAACTGGGTCACCCGCCTGAGCCTGTCATCGGGCGCGCATTCGCGCGACCCGTTGGCGGGTGAACGACAACCGAGTATGAGTTCGCGATCTCGCGACGCTGATCGCCCGAGGTTTGCATCTTCGTTTGCTCCCTCTCCAAACAGAGGGCGCAGGGAAGACCGGGTGCTTGCTGCACCCGCGGTCTCGTGTGCCATTGCGCATAGCAAAAGCGCACACGAGCATACAGGTACAGCGGGAGCAGCCCGGCCTTCCCTGCGCAATGGCTTTACGGCTTACTTCGTGCTCTTCCCGGAGAACGGCTCTTTTGCCTCCGTCATCGGCGGGACACTTCCCGCCGACTTAACGCCAGCACCGCGGCGCCCGAACCACACGACTTCGCCGTACGCTTCCTGCGCCTACGTCTTGCGCATTCCGCGTCCATCGCATCTCACCGCACGTTCGTGACGATCGCGAGCCGCCCCTCATCTCGCCGTGAGACGGACGGAGTTATGCGCGTGATTTGGGTGAGAACGAAAGCGGAATATTTTTGATTCTTTTCGTTTCCTGGACTTGACACGATTTCTGAAAATCAGAAGTGATTTGCCCGTCGAAAGACGAGCAGCCGAATATTGGCATCCACGCGATCGTGCGCGACGATCATGGCTAGTCGCTGGCTAACTTCCTTGAATAGATCCTTTACTTTACCGTTGTACTGGTCGGGCATGACAACGTTGGGCCACCAAGCACGTGCTTCGGTATCCGAGAAGGTTTATGCGGTATTCACCGCGGCGGCTGCGGCTATCCTCGCCTTTATCGTCGCACTGGACTTCAAGCTAGCGGCGGATCAGTCGTTTTCAACTTTCATTCTCGACCCGGGCGGTTTTCCGGTTGGTCGGGATTTTCTTAACACTTGGATGGGCGGCCGCTCGGTGTTTTCGAGCGGTCCTGCGGACTGGTTTGATTCCGACGTCTACATGGCTGCACTGGTGAAGGCGACCGGTATCTCCGATTTGGCACCAATGTATTGGTCGTATCCTCCGCATATTGTGCTCCTTATTTGGCCCTTTGGTTTGCTGGGCTTTTTGCCTTCCTACATAGTTTGGTGCGCAGTCGGGCTCGCGCTCTATGTGTGGGCGGCGATCGCGAGTGGCGTCGACCGAAAATACTGGTTATTTCTGGCGGTCGCGCCTGCTGTCACCGTGAACGTGTTCCTGGGCCAAAATGGATTCTTGACGGCTGCGCTTTTGATCGGCGGACTGGCAAATCTCGATCGGCGACCGATCATCGCCGGAATCCTGTTCGGTATCCTGACTATCAAGCCGCAATTTGGGCTACTGCTTCCGGTATTGTTGCTATTGGGCGGACACTGGCGCGTCATTAGCTCAGCGGTCGCTACAACGGTGTTGCTTGTCGCCGCGACTGCAATATGGTTTGGGCCGGATATCTGGATACAGTATTGGCAGAAGGTAACACCGCAACAGCATTACTTGCTGAACGTCGCCGGTATCAAGGGCTGGCCGATCGTTGCCTCAGCCTTTGTCAACGCTCGCCTTATCGGCCTGCCGGATAGTTGTGCCTGGGTGGTCCAAGCGGTGGTATCGGCCTGCGCTTTTGGCGCGGTTGTTTGGACGGTCTGGCGCAAGCGGGATCCGGTGCTCTCACAAGCGCTGTTCGTCACCGCGACTTTCCTGTTTTTGCCTTGGATAATGAACTACGACATGGTCGTGTTCGGATGGATTGTTGCGCTCTTGCGCCAGCGCGGAAACGAAACGTTTGTCGATCAATGCCTTTCGCTGGCGCTATGGATGTTGCCCATTCTGATGTTTCCATTGGGCTTTGCGCATATTCCCAGCGCGCTAATCATCCTGCCGCTGTTCGCGGCTCGTCTGCTGTGGCGGTTGGCCCATGATACATCCGAGCGAGCGTCATCAGCAGAGGTGCGGGTTGCAACGTAGTGGCGGGCATACCGCAAAAACAAAAGGCGCCCGAATGCAGGCGCCTTTCGTATCTTGCAACAATGATCCCGGCGGCAAGCCGCCGACTAGCAAGTAGCCCGCATGGGCGCAACGATATGCGGGGATGGCGGCAATCCCGGGTGTCGCTGCGCTCACCCGGGGCTACGCTTGCTGCATTGGAGGTCGTGGCGAAGCGCGATTGCGGTGACGTTGGTCTAACGCAAACCCAAGCTTTGCAGGAGCGACGGTGTCTGGGCATTTTGCACAGCCTGCTCCTGTGCCCGGGGGTCCGGCACGGGCGCGATCTGTACCGGTGCATTTTGCTCTTCCCGGACCTTTGCTCGGGGACGTCGCTGGGACCGGATCTCCGCTCGCGCATTGTGCACGGACCGGGCCCGTCGATGTTTCTTCGTTGGCTGGGCCTGAACTGGGGCATCTTGCGCAACCTGCACTGGGGCAGCTTGCGCGAGCTGTACGGGCACGACCTGTGCCCGTGTATCTTCCTGTGCCCGTGCATCTTCCCTGGCCGCCCAGGCTTCGAATTCCTTCAACAAGGATTCGGCCGGTGGTTGACCGGTCACGGTTTGATTCTGATCGGCAGGTTCAGAAGCTGCTGCAATTTCGTCGCGCGCCGACACATCGCTTGTCTTCGGCGGCGAGTCCTGAGTGCCGGCGATTGATTGAACTGCTGGCGCCGACGAATCGACGTCAGACTGGAGCGCCGGTTTTTCGACCCACGTAGCCGTGACGTTCTCAACGAGCGCGACTGGATCTCCCACTGATAGGATCGCGATACCGATCGCTGTCGCCGTTACAGCCCAAATACTCGCCTTAAGGATTCGCGACGAGATAGCCGCTCTGTTCAAAGCCTTCCCTATATCCGGCTGCGCGATTTTTTCGGTATGTTCGGACAGAAAGAGAGGAGAACGATCCGGCGGGAAACCGTCTTTTGTCGCCATTGGCTGATGTCGCCTCTTGTTATTCTTGTCCACCAGTACGCTGCCAGCGAGGTCTAAAAGCGACAATCACCGCCACGATTTGGGAGAAGTCTTGATTTCAATGGGATTTGGGAACCGCAAGATCACGCGGAAGCCCGGTTAGCGTTGAGCAAGACCGGAAATGAAAACAAAAGGCGCCCGAATGCAGGCGCCTTTCGCATCTTGCAACAATGATCCCGGCGGCAAGCCGCCGACTAGTTCACCAGCGACGATGTCGTCACTGGGGCGCGCGGCGCGCGGGCGCAGCGGCCGGCCGCAGCTCCATTGTGGATACGCCTGCCGCAATATTCACGCCTGTCTGCCCCTGCACGGATAGCGGCTGCATCATTACCGTGCGGTCCGAGCCTCCAACCAGGACGTTGGCGCTCGCTCCGGCGCCGACCGTGCCGCCGGCGGTCGCACCCGTATAGGTTCCCGCCAAAGCCGCCCGGCGCAGCGTGGTCGGCGCAAAAATCGCCCAAGCCAACTGGCCGCCGGTCGTGGCGCCGATGTCTAGGCCAAGCGTGCTAACGGTGCCCTCATAAGCCTCGCGGCCCCTGCCTCTCGATGACGCATAGACACAGCTCAGTTGCCGTTGCCCCCCGACAACGAGGCCGACACCGGGCGCTATGTTACAGGTGAGCGTGCCGACCCTCGTCCGCCCGGTGTCCTGAGCCGTGGCCGGCGGAGCCATGGCAAGGGCGAGCGCCAGAGCGACGCATGTGGTTGCGAGACTATTCAAGGCTGTTCTATTCAGGGTTGCTTTGTTCATGGGCCGCGTCCTCCTTCGACGCATTCTGATGGACCCCCTCAACGCGCGGCGACATTGCGAGGTTCCTGCCCCCATAGCGGCCTTTGAGCGCCTTGCGGCCATATGAGCGGAATTCGCGGCAGCAGTTGGCGGCATGAGTAAACGAACGAGGCGGCCGAAGCGCCTGATTTTCCTTCGCAAAAACAAAAGGCGCCCCTCGGGAGCGCCTTTTGCAATGTCGGACGGTGATACTGGCGGCGCGAGCGCCGCGCGCCATCACTGCGAATAATACATCTCGAACTCGACCGGGTGCGGGGTCATTTCGAAGCGCTCGACTTCGGTCATCTTCAGCTCGATGAAGCTGTCGATGAAGTCATCGTCGAACACGCCGCCACCACTGTCGGACCTGAAGCTGGAAACTGATTCCGCCGTGGTGCAGGAGCGGAACGAGGGCCGCGACAATTGTCCAAGCAGCAACTAGACTGCCTAATCGAAATCCGATCCCGTGGGCGAGCCATATGAGCAGAGAGGCCAGCGTCGACCACGTGACGCAGAACATGGAGACTTACAACAAAATCGCTGAGCACTACCACGTGACTGCGACGCCTGAGCTTCGCGCCTGGAAGGAGGAGTCAATGCGGCGTTTCGCGGCCTTTCTGCCGGGAGCCCATGTTGTCGTCCCAGGCTGTGGAGATGGCCGCGACTCCCGATTCGTGGCATCCTTGGCCTTACAGGTCACGTCTTTCGACCTATCCGACGCGATGCTGCGGATTGCGCAAAACCAAGATCCGTCAGGGGCTTATCTCAAGCTCGATTTCCGCGATATGGCGAGCCTTCGCGGACCGTTCGACGGCATTTGGGCCAGTGGCTGCTTGTACCATCTCACCAAAGCAGAGTTCGCGCAGTGCGTAACGACGTGCAGATCTTTGTTGTCAAAGGCCGGGGTGCTGTACGTGAGCATGAAAGAGGGACAAGGGGAACGTTATGAGGAGGTGCTGGGGCCTCGCTACCCTGGAGGCACCGAGGCCAGAGCTCTTCTGCATGGTAGACGTTTCTACGCCTACTATGGACGCGACGAGCTACTCAAAGCTCTCGACGGCTTCGCCTTGCTTGTTGAACAGCGTGTCGAGCCCGCCGAGGGCGGGTTTGAGTTGTGGCTGCGCAAGAGGCTGCCGCCTAGCTAAGCTCAATTTCTCCGCAGTCTTCACCCGATACGCATATGGTGAGCATCACAGCGAGCGCCAAAAAACAAAAGGCGCCCCGTGGAGCGCCTTTCGCATTTTCCGTGACCTTAAGGGATTACTGCGAATAATACATCTCGAACTCGACCGGGTGCGGGGTCATTTCGAAGCGCTCGACTTCGGTCATCTTCAGCTCGATGAAGCTGTCGATGAAGTCATCGTCGAACACGCCGCCGTTCTTGAGGAAGGCGCGGTCCTTGTCGAGGTTTTCCAGCGCCTCCCGCAAGGAGCCGCACACGGTCGGGATCTGCTTCAGCTCTTCCTTCGGCAGGTCATAGAGGTCCTTGTCCATCGCCGGACCCGGATCGATCTTGTTCTTGATGCCGTCGAGGCCGGCCATCAGCATCGCGGCGAAGCCGAGATAGGGGTTGGCCATCGGGTCGGGGAAGCGGACTTCGACGCGCTTGGCCTTCGGGTTTGCCGTATACGGGATGCGGCAGGAGGCCGAGCGGTTGCGCGCGGAGTAGGCGAGCAGCACGGGGGCTTCATAGCCCGGGACCAGGCGCTTGTAGGAGTTGGTCGACGGGTTGGTGAAGGCGTTGATCGCCTTGGCATGCTTGATGATGCCGCCGATATAGTGGAGGCAGGTCTCCGAGAGGTCGGCGTATTTGTTGCCGGCGAACACCGGCTTGCCGTCCTTCCAGATCGACTGGTGGCAGTGCATGCCCGAACCGTTGTCGCCGTAGACCGGCTTCGGCATGAAGGTGGCGGTCTTGCCGTAGATGTGCGCGACCTGGTGGATGCAGTATTTGTAGATCTGCATCTGGTCGGCCATCAGCGTCATGGTGTCGAACTTCATGCCGAGCTCGTGCTGGGCGGAAGCGACTTCGTGGTGATGCTTCTCGACCTTGACGCCCATCTTGGCCATCGCGCCGAGCATTTCCGAGCGCATGTCCTGCACCGAATCCTGCGGCGGGACCGGGAAGTAGCCGGCCTTGGTGCGGATGCGGTGGCCGAGATTGCCGCCCTCATACTCGGTGTCCGAATTGATCGGCAGTTCCGAGGAATCGAGCTTGAAGCCGGTGTTGTAGGGGGTGGTCTGGTAGCGCACGTCGTCGAACACGAAGAACTCGGCCTCGGGGCCGAAGAACACGGTGTCGCCGACACCAGACGATTTCACCATCGCCTCGGCCTTCTTGGCGATGCCGCGGGGATCGCGGTTGTAAGGCTCGCCGGTGGTCGGCTCGAGCACGTCGCAGACGATGACCATGGTGGTCTCGGCGAAGAACGGGTCGATCGTCGCGGTGACCGGGTCGGGCATCAGGCACATGTCGGATTCATTGATCGCCTTCCAGCCGGCGATCGAGGAGCCGTCGAACATCTGGCCTTCGGCAAAGGTGTCCTCTTCGATCATGCTGACGTCGAAGGTCACGTGCTGCCACTTGCCGCGCGGATCGGTGAAGCGCAGATCGACGTATTTTACGTCGTTGTCCTTGATCGACTTCAGGACGTCTTTAGCGGTCTTCATGAATACCCCTTTTGGCTACGGACGGTTTCCAGAACGCGACATTCGCAGACGATCGAGGCATCGCGAACGAAATCAGGCCGCGGAAGCAGCCCTTTTCTTGTTTTTCAGTCGCAAGTTTTCGGATAGCACCCGGCTCAGATAGCGTCCAGCCCGGATTCTCCGGTTCTGATCCGGATCGCTTCCTCGATATTGGAGACGAAGATCTTGCCGTCGCCGATGCGCCCGGTCTGGGCGGCGCGGCGGATCGCGTCGATCGCCTTCTCGACCAGCTCGTCCGAAATCACGATCTCGATTTTCACCTTGGGCAGGAAATCCACGATGTATTCCGCACCGCGATAGAGCTCGGCGTGCCCCTTCTGCCGGCCGAACCCCTTGGCCTCGGTAACGGTGATACCCTGCAGTCCGACTTCCTGAAGCGCCTCTTTCACCTCGTCGAGCTTGAATGGCTTGATGATGGCTTCAATCTTCTTCACTGAGCGCCTCCCGGGCATTTCCAAATTGCAGCGTGCAGATAGTTTCGATGTCGCAGCCTGGTGAACTTACCTGGCGCCGTCTGGTTTGATCCTTGCATCCGGCAAAGCCGGAACTGCTCATGATTGCAAAGCCGGAGCTGCTCATAATTGCCGCTGACTGCGACGATCCTGAGCTCGGCTTTCCAACAGGCTTCCTCAAAAGCAGGGTCTATGCCAAGTTGTTAATGCGGCTGATTTCGGAACGTTATCAGACTTTTAACAGGCAAGTGAGAGAGGTCCGCCGGCGGCTCGCATGATAGCGAAGCTTACAAAATAGGCAAATCGATCATTTCGTGTGCAGGCGGGGCGAGGCGGGCCACGGGCGCGACGGGGATATGCCTTCAGAAAAGGCGGATGGATCGAGGATTTGGCATGGAAGTCTTGACCACGACCGAGATGGAGCGGGCCGACCGGCTGACGATCGCCGGCGGAACGCCCGGCTTCGCGTTGATGATGAGCGCCGGCCAGGCCGTGGCGGAGGTCGCGATGGATCTCCTCGAGGAGGGGCCGATCGTCGTGGTCGCCGGCCGCGGCAACAATGGCGGGGACGGCTTTGTGGCGGCCGCCGAACTCGCCGCACGCGGGCGCGAGGTTTCCGTCATCCTGTTGTGCGAGCGCGACAGCCTGCAGGGGGATGCCGCGCTCGCCGCGCGCGGCTGGAAATATCCGGTGCTGCCGTTCAACCCACAGGCGATCGGCAAGCCAGCCTTGATCATCGACGCGCTGTTCGGCGCAGGTCTCAATCGTCCGGTCAAGGGCGATCCGCTCGAGATGATCGAGGCGATCAACGCCAACGGTGCGCCGGTGCTGGCCGTCGACCTGCCGAGCGGCATCAACGGCACTACGGGCGCGGTGATGGGTGCAGCAATCAACGCTGCCGAAACCGTGACCTTCTTCCGCCGCAAGCCGGCGCATCTGTTGATGCCCGGGCGCAAGCATTGCGGCCGCGTCCGCGTCGCCGAGATCGGCATCGATGCGCATGTGCTTGAGGAGATCCGGCCGCAGACGTTCGAGAACGTTCCGCAGAGCTGGCGAAAGTCGTTTCCGGTGCCCTCTATCGACGGCCACAAATATGCCCGCGGCCACGCCGTCGTGCTGTCGGGGGAACTGGCGTCGACGGGAGCGGCGCGGCTGGCCGCCCGTGGTGCGCTGCGGGCAGGGGCTGGCCTCGTCACGGTGGCCTCGCCGCGCGATGCGCTCGCCGTGAATGCCGCGGCGCTGACGGCAGTCATGGTGCGTCCGGTCGATACTGCCGTCGAATTCGCCGACCTTGTGGGCGACAGACGGCTCAATTCCATCGTGATCGGGCCGGGCGCCGGCATCAGTGAACGCACGCGCGATCTCGTGCACACCGCATTGTCGACCAAGCGCGGCCTCGTGCTCGACGCCGATGCGCTGACGAGTTTTGCCGAAGCGCCGGAGCGACTGTTTGAACAGATCAGGGCGAGCGAGGATCCGCAGGTCGTGCTGACCCCGCATGAGGGCGAGTTTCCGCGCCTGTTCAGCGATATCAGCAACAAGCACCCCGGCCGTTCGAAGCTGGAGCGGGTGCGCGACGCCGCCCAGCGCTCCAGAGCGGTGGTGCTGCTGAAGGGACCGGACACGGTGGTGGCTTCGCCCGACGGGCGCGCCAGCATCGCCTCCAACGCGCCGCCCTGGCTCGCGACGGCGGGAGCCGGCGATGTGCTGGCCGGCATGATCGCGGGGCTGCTGGCGCAAGGCGTGGCGGCCTATGAAGCTGCCTGCATCGGCGTCTGGATGCACGGCGAAGCCGCGGGCGAGGCAGGGCCGGGCCTGATCGCAGAAGATTTGCCGGAAGTGCTGCCGGCAGTGTTCCGGCGGCTCTATGACGAGTTCGGCATTGAATACTAGGCTGCTCGAACTCGACGACATGGACGCTGCGGCGCGCGTTCACCGGATGGCATTTGACCACGCCTTGCCCTGGCTCGCCGGACTGCACACGCCCGATGAAGACCGCTGGTTCTATCGCGAGCGCATGTTCAGGACCTGTACACTCTGGGGCGTTTTCGGTCGCGATATGCTCACCGGCCTCATCGCCTTTCATGACGATTGGATCGAGCAACTATACGTGCTTCCGGAGGCGCAAGGACGGGGCGTCGGCACGGCACTGCTCGACGTTGCGCAGCGCGGGTCCGGGCGACTGCAACTCTGGACCTTTCAGCGCAATGCGCGGGCGCGGCGCTTCTACGAAGGGCGAGGCTTTGCGCTGGTCGAGCAAACCGATGGTTCCCGCAATGAAGAGAAGGAGCCGGACGCCCGTTATCTCTGGATGCGCGCGTAATTGCAGCCCGTTAGGTCACTAGATACTTCGCCACCGCCGTCTCATTCCACTCCAGCCCCAGCCCCGGTCCACGCGCGGTGACCGTGCCATCGACGATCTCGGCGGGATGGGCGAGGATGACGCTGGCGAAATCCAAAAATTCGAGCCAGTGCGCGGTCTGCGTCACCGCCAGCAGGTGGGCGCTGGCTTCGGCGAAGAGATGGCTCGACATCGGGATGTTGGCGGCGTGCGCCTGGGCGGCGACCTGCAGCCAGCCGGTGACGCCGCCGCACTTCATCAGATCAGGCATGATGAAATCGCTGGCACCTAGCGCGATCGCTTCGGCAAAGCCGCGCGGGAACCACCAGTTCTCGCCGGCCTGAATTGGCGTGGCCGAAGTCTCGCGCACTTTTGCGTGTCCCGAGAGGTTTTCCTGCGGCACGGGTTCTTCGATCCAGTGCAGATCGTAGGGCGCGAGGCGAGCGATCCGGCGCGCGGCTTCCGCGGGATCGAGCGACTGGTTGAAGTCGATCATCAGCGCGATGTCAGGGCCGATGAGGGCGCGCACGCCCTTGACCACGCGCTCGTCATTGGCGGCATCGCCGTCGCCGCCCTTGATCTTGATGCCGCGAAATCCCTGTTCGAGCGAGCGGCGCAGCGCTCTTTCGTCCGCCACCGGATCGACCACGCCATAGCTGTCATAGGCCCGGATCGGTTTTGGCGACCCGCCGAGCAGTTCAACCACCGGCTTATTGGCCAACTGGCCGAGCGCGTCCCAATAGGCCATGTCGAGGCCCGACACCGCCATGCCGACTAGGCCCTGCCAGCCGAGCAGGCGGAATTTTGCGTCCATCGCCACCATCAGATCGTAGGGCGCAACTGGTCTGCCGGTGAGTTCGCGCCCGATCTTCTCGATCAGGTGCACCAGTGGCTTCAGCGTCAGCTTGCTGTAGGCAAAAATGTAGGAGTGGCCGGTAACGCCTCGATCGGTCTCGACGTCGATCAGGACCAGCGGGCCCACGTCGATCACGCCAAAGGCGTTCTTCACGGGGCGGGCGAGCGGCACGACGAGCGCTCGCGCTTTGACGCTGCGGATAGCGGGAACCGGCTTGCTCATGGCTTGCTCCTCATTCGACTGCGTACCACCGCACCAGCCGCGGTGCCGCCCAGTCGGTGGCGACGGATTCGATCAGCCAGCGGCCGGCATGTTCGGCGGCAAAGGCGATGCGTTGGGTCTGGCCGGGATCGATCGCCAGCGTATCCAGCCAGAACGGCTTCCAGCCGTCGTCGAGCCGGTCGAGCAGGCGGAAGTGATGGCCGTGGAGGTGGAAAACGGTGGCGACCGCGGCGCGGTTGGTGAGCGCCAGCACCACGGTGCGGCCTTTCCTGGCGCGGAAGGCGGGCGGGGCACTCACGGCAAAATTGGCTGGAGTCATCCAGTCAGCGGAAGGTCCGCCCAGCACAACATCGATCCGGGTCGCCCCCTTGAGGTCGAGCCGCTCGGGCAGGCCGTTGGAGGACAGCGGCGGGGCGGGTGGCAGCGGGGCCGCGCGGACCGGCGGTTCGCTGGAGACGACAAGCTTGCCGATCGGGCGGGCTTCCTTGCCATCATGCAGCAGGATCGCATGGGTCGTGCCTACCGAAGCAGTCAAATCGATGAAGGCGTCGGCCCGCCCGCCCGGCGCCAGTACCAGCGCGCCATTGCGGGCCGGAAACGGCTCCGAGGGCTGGCTGTCGATGGCCATGACCCGGACCTCGAGCCCTTCCAGTTTGATAGCCATAACAGAGCGTTGGCAGCCGCTGATAATGCGGAGCCTGATCCGTTCGTTGGTCCGACCTGAGAGTTCGAGCGAAGTCCGGCCGTTAATCGTATGGAGGCGTGCAGTGTCCTTCGGATCGATTCCCGGCGCGATCGCTGTTCCATCGGGCCTTGCCTGCCAGTCCTCGATCAGGAGCACCTCGTCGCGGTCGACGGCGACCGGCTCGGCTTCGCGAACGATCAACGGCCGTGCCCGCGCTGGTTGTGCCTGTCGATCACCAAGCAGCCCGAAGTCGCAGAGGAAGGTCCCGGCGTGGCGCAGCGGAAGCTGCAAGGCGGCCTTGCCACCGCTTGCGAGGGCTGCGCGCGCCGTGAGGGGGGCGTGAACCGGAACGCCGTCCATACCCCGCCAGTTGAGGACGACCGGCGCCGGCAGTTCATTGGCAAAAGCGATCTCGGCCGTCTCGCCGCGCTTGAAGGTGAGGTCGGGTCCTTGCAGCGACCAGACCGGCGCGGCCGTACCGCCCGGCCGGAGTGCGAGAGTCTCCGGCGTGGCCTGTAACGTCAGCGGGGGACGTCCCTGGGCTGCGCCGGAAACCGGCCATATCGGAGCGAGGGCGGCGGCGCTCAGCCCGGCCAGCAGCTTGCGTCGATCTAGCGTCGATTTGGGGCTTGCCATCGGACCGATGTGGACCATTTTCTGATGTGCCTGTCCTAGCTGTGACGCCTTGCCCCGGGGCTGTCAAAAAGGGCCATTTTTTTGCTGCGGAGGTGTAGGCTCATGTTATAAGCCCGCCGCCCGCGGCATCGCGGCCGGGTATGGATGCTTTTCACGCGGGCGTGGCGGAACTGGTAGACGCGCTGGATTTAGGTTCCAGTGACGAAAGTTGTGGGGGTTCGAGTCCCTCCGCCCGCACCAAGCGCTCTATCCAAGCGTTTGCATGACGAATACTGGAGGGCTTGCCTCCCCCTTTGGGGGAGCCAAGGTCAGCCGAACCACCGACGCAGGGCTGCAAGGCTTGCGCGTCGAACAAAATTAGACACTGCCGCGGCCGTTTGGCCCGGCGCAAGCGGAAGAAGATTGACACCATGCAGGTCACCGAAACCCTCGCCGAGGGATTGAAACACGAGTTCAAGGTCAGCGTTCCCGCATCGGATCTCGATGCCAAGGCCGATGCCAAGCTGGTCGACCTCAAGGACAAGGTGAAGCTCAATGGCTTCCGCCCCGGCAAGGTGCCGGTGAGCCATCTGAAGAAGGTGTATGGCCGCTCGGTGATGGCTGAGACCATCGACCAGACCATCCGCGACACTAACACGCAGATCTTCACCGACCGCGGTTTCCGCCTCGCGACCGAGCCCAAGATCACGTTGCCGACCGAGCAGAAAGAGGTCGAGGAACTGCTCGCCGGCAAGAGCGACCTGACCTACACGGTGGCGATCGAGGTGGTGCCGACGATCCAGCTCGCCGATTTCAAGACCTTCTCGGTGGAGAAGCCGGTGGTCGAAGTGACCGATGCCGAGGTCGACGAGGCGATCAAGCGCATCGCCGACCAGAACCGTCCCTATGCCGCGAAGGCCGAGGGCACCAAGGCCGAAACCGGCGATCGCGTCACCATCAGCTTCAAGGGTTCTATCGACGGCACCCCGTTCGACGGCGGCACCGGCGAGGGCATCCAGGTCGTGATCGGCACCGGGCAGTTCATTCCGGGTTTTGAGGAACAACTCGTCGGCATCGGGGCCGGTGAAACCCGCACGCTGAAAGTGTCGTTCCCGAAGAATTACGCCAGCGAGAAGCTCGCCGGCCAGCCGGCCGAGTTCGAGACCACGGCAACCCTGATCGAAGCCCCGGGCGAGACTGAGATCAACGACGAGTTTGCAAAAACCCTCGGCCTGGAATCGCTCGACAAGCTGAAGGAGGCCGCGCGCGAGCGGCTGGTCGCCGAGTTCGCCGGCGCCACGCGCCAGCGCGTCAAGCGCGCGCTGCTCGACCGGCTCGACGACAGCCACAAATTCGAGGCGCCGCCGTCGCTGATCGAGGAAGAGTTCAACCTGATGTGGAACTCGATCAAGGCCGAGATGGAATCCTCCGGCAAGACCTTTGCCGACGAGAACACCACCGAGGAGGCAGCCAAGGAAGAGTACAAGAAGATCGCCGACCGCCGCGTCCGGCTCGGCCTCGTGCTGTCGGAGATCGGCGAGAAGAACAAGATCACCGTGACCGATGACGAAGTCAGCCGCGCGGTGATCGAGCGGGCGCGATCGATGCCCGGCCGCGAGAAGGAGGTCTGGGACTACTATCGCAACAATGCCAATGCGCTGGCCCAGCTTCGTGCGCCGATTTATGAAGACAAGGTGGTCGATTTCATCCTCGAACTCGCCAGCGTGACCGAAAAGAAGGTCTCGCGCGAGGACCTGTTCAAGGACGACGAGGCCGACGAGAAGAGTGCAGCCTGATCGATTTGGTCAGGCCGGCATTAATGATGAACGGCGATAGCGGCGTGGTGATGGCACCCGTCGCTATGAGATCGGCCGCGAATCAGTTTGAACTTCTCTCATTCGGCTCCGCAATTGCCCGGCCTTGTCGCCAGGAAATTGGCTCATATCTGTGAGCTGAGTTGAAGTCCTGCATCACGGGACGTTCGTCCGTGCGCGGCAGTCATGCCTGCCTTGCCGATAGATGTTCGTTCCCGCTTATTCTCTGTCCGAACCCTTGGGTGATTCATGCGCGATCCCGTTGAAACCTACATGAACCTCGTTCCGATGGTGGTCGAGCAGACCAACCGCGGCGAACGCGCCTACGACATTTTCTCGCGGCTTCTGAAGGAGCGCATCATCTTCCTGACCGGTCCGGTCGAAGACGGCATGTCGACGCTCGTCGTCGCGCAGCTTCTGTTCCTCGAGGCGGAGAATCCGAAGAAGGAAATCTCGATGTACATCAACTCGCCCGGCGGCGTGGTGACATCGGGGCTTGCGATCTACGACACCATGCAATTCATCCGTCCGCCGGTGTCGACGCTGTGCACCGGGCAGGCGGCCTCGATGGGTTCGCTGTTGCTCGCGGCTGGTGAAAAGGACATGCGTTTCTCGCTGCCCAATTCGCGCATCATGGTGCATCAGCCGTCCGGCGGCTTCCAGGGCCAGGCGACCGACATCATGCTGCACGCGCAAGAGATCCTGAATCTCAAGAAGCGCCTCAACGAGATCTACGTGAAGCACACCGGCCAGACCTACAAGGCGATCGAGGACGCGCTGGAGCGCGACAAATTCCTGACCGCCGATATGGCCCACGACTTCGGGATCGTCGACAAGGTGATCGACAAGCGCCCCGAAGAAGTGACGCCGGTCAGGGTCCCGTAAGGATACGGATCGCGACACCCCGCGTTGACCTTAACGGTTGGTTGAATCGGCAAATGTGGCCGAAAGCCGCGCCTATGCCCCCGCGTAGGCCGAAAGTTCCGCTTTCGTGCCGGTTTTGCGGCGTGGCAATACCGCAACGCTCGGTCGATTTCGTCAACTTCTCCCCGTGCGAACGCCACAAATCACGGTATTGTCACGGGTAGCAATTCCGAGCCCGATTAGCGAATTCTTGATAGTCGGGTGCCAGCATGGTTGGCTGTGTGGATTGGGTTAAGATCGCGGGGGAATCGAGACGCCGTGATTCGCACGGTGCGTAATTGAGTTAGGGTCTTTTTTGGTACGGAATTTGCTCTATCTACCTTCAGGTCCGGTGACAGTGCCGGAATGGGTCGATCGGGTAACGGATCGAACGGCGGACGGAGACAGGAATGAGTAAGGTTGGCACGAGCGACTCCAAGAACACGCTGTATTGCTCGTTCTGTGGAAAGAGCCAGCACGAAGTCCGCAAACTCATCGCGGGTCCCACCGTATTCATCTGCGACGAATGCGTCGAACTCTGCATGGATATCATCCGTGAGGAGAACAAGTCCTCGCTGGTGAAGTCGCGCGACGGCATCCCGACGCCGAAGGAAATCTGCAAGGTGCTGGACGACTACGTGATCGGCCAGAGCCATGCCAAGAAGGTGCTCTCGGTCGCCGTTCACAACCACTACAAGCGGCTCAATCACCAGACCAAGCACAACGACGTCGAACTCGCGAAGTCGAACATCCTGCTGATCGGTCCGACCGGTTCGGGCAAGACGCTGCTGGCGCAGACGCTGGCGCGCATTCTCGACGTGCCGTTCACCATGGCGGACGCGACGACGCTGACCGAAGCCGGTTACGTCGGCGAGGACGTCGAGAACATCATCCTGAAGCTGTTGCAGTCCGCCGACTACAATGTCGAGCGCGCGCAGCGGGGCATCGTCTATATCGACGAAATCGACAAGATCAGCCGCAAGTCCGACAACCCGTCGATCACCCGCGACGTGTCGGGTGAGGGCGTGCAGCAGGCGCTGTTGAAGATCATGGAAGGCACGGTCGCCTCCGTGCCTCCGCAGGGCGGCCGCAAGCACCCGCAGCAGGAGTTCCTGCAGGTCGACACCACCAACATCCTGTTCATCTGCGGCGGCGCGTTCTCAGGCCTTGAGAAGATCATCTCCGCACGCGGTCGTTCGACCTCGATCGGTTTCGCCGCCCAGGTGCTGGCGCCCGAAGACCGCCGCACCGGCGAAATCTTCCGCCATGTCGAGCCGGAAGACTTGCTGAAGTACGGCCTGATCCCCGAATTCGTCGGCCGCCTGCCGGTGGTCGCGACGTTGGAGGATCTCGACGAGACCTCGCTCAAGAAGATCCTGACCGATCCGAAGAACGCGCTGGTGAAGCAATACCAGCGGCTGTTCGAAATGGAGAACATCGAACTCACCTTCGCCGACGAGGCGCTTGGCGCGGTCGCCCGCAAGGCTATCGAGCGCAAGACCGGCGCGCGCGGGTTGCGCTCGATCCTCGAAAGCATCCTGCTCGAGACGATGTTCGATCTGCCGGGCCTGGAAGGTGTCGAAGAGGTTGTGATCTCGCGCGAAGTTGTCGAGGGAACTGCCCGTCCGCTCTACATTTATGCGGACCGTTCGGACCGGGCCGTCGAGAGCAGCGCCAGCGCCTGATACCGTCGCGCCGGCCAGAACTCATACCTTTGAATAACGCGGCTGCCGAGCGTTTCGGCGGCCGCTGTGGCGTAAGCGTTTTTCGCGCGTCTGATCCGCAATTTGCAGTCATTTTCCGTGACTTGACACCCCCATACCCGATAGCCACCTAATGCCCATGGTGGCGGAAATCACGTTCGAGATTCGTCGCAAAGATCATCCGGTGAGAGGCGGCAGCGAAGGCGGCCGACCGGCCCGGAACTCCCAGCACCTTGTGGCGGTTGCGCAAGCGATGCGAACTGCGTGCAAGGGGGCAAAACAGAAGGAATAGGCCATGACGACTCCAAAAACCCGGCCAACCATCATTCTCGGCGAAAGCCATTCGTATCCGGTGCTGCCGCTCCGCGACATCGTCGTATTTCCGCACATGATCGTGCCGCTGTTCGTCGGCCGCGAGAAATCGATCCGCGCCCTCGAAGAGGTGATGAAGAACGACGCGCTGATCCTGCTCGCGACGCAGAAGAACGCGTCCGACGACGATCCAAGCTCGGATTCCATCTACGAAGTCGGTACGCTCGCCAGCGTGCTGCAACTGCTGAAGCTTCCCGACGGCACCGTGAAGGTGCTGGTCGAAGGGCTCGAGCGCGCGCGTGTGCAAAAGTATTCCGACCGCGCCGAATATTACGAGGCGACCGCGATCGCGCTCGCCGATACCGACGCCAACTCGGTCGAAGCCGAAGCTCTGGCGCGCTCGGTCGTGTCCGACTTCGAAAGCTATGTGAAGCTGAACAAGAAGATCTCCGCCGAAGTCGTCGGCGTGGTTCAGGCGATCACTGATTTCGCCAAGCTCAGCGATCAGGTGGCGCAGCATCTCGCCGTCAAGATCGCCGATCGCCAGGGCATCCTGGAGACGTTGTCCGTCACGCAGCGCCTGGAGAAGGTGCTGGGCCTGATGGAGAGCGAAATCTCGGTGCTGCAGGTCGAGAAGCGCATCCGCTCGCGCGTCAAGCGCCAGATGGAGAAGACCCAGCGCGAGTACTACCTGAACGAACAGATGAAGGCGATCCAGAAGGAGCTCGGCGACGACGAAGGTCGCGATGAGCTGGCCGATCTGGAAGAGAAGATTGCCAAGACCAAGCTTTCCAAGGAAGCGCGGGAGAAGGCGCAGCACGAGTTGAAGAAGCTGCGCCAGATGTCGCCGATGTCCGCGGAAGCTACCGTCGTGCGCAACTATCTCGACTGGCTGTTGTCGATTCCGTGGAACAAGAAGTCCAAGGTCAAGAAGGATCTCGAGCAGGCCCAGGCCGTGCTGGACTCCGATCATTACGGGCTCGAGAAGGTCAAGGACCGCATCGTCGAGTATCTCGCCGTGCAGTCGCGCGCCAACAAGCTGACCGGACCGATCCTGTGTCTGGTCGGGCCTCCCGGCGTCGGCAAGACTTCGCTCGGCAAGTCGATCGCAAAAGCCACGGGCCGCGAATTCGTGCGCGTCTCGCTCGGCGGCGTGCGGGATGAAGCGGAAATCCGCGGTCACCGCCGCACCTACATCGGCTCGATGCCCGGCAAGATCATCCAGTCGATGCGCAAGGCCAAGACCTCGAATCCGCTGTTCCTGTTGGACGAGATCGACAAGATGGGCGCCGATTTCCGCGGCGATCCGTCGTCGGCGCTGCTCGAGGTCCTCGACCCCGAGCAGAACTCGACCTTCAACGACCACTATCTGGAGGTCGATTACGATCTGTCGAACGTCATGTTCATCACGACCGCGAATACGCTCAATATTCCGGGGCCGCTGATGGACCGCATGGAGATCATCCGGATCGCCGGCTACACCGAGAACGAGAAGGTCGAGATCGCGCGCAAGCACCTGATCCCGAACGCCGTCTCCAAGCATGGCCTCGATTCCAAGGAATGGTCGATCGACGACGATGCTCTGCTGTTGATGATCCGCCGCTACACCCGAGAAGCGGGCGTGCGTAACCTGGAGCGTGAGCTCTCCACACTCGCCCGCAAGGCGGTGAAGGAGCTGATGATCTCCAAGAAGAAGTCGGTCAAGGTCACCGAGAAGACTCTCGAAGACTTCCTCGGCGTGCCGAAGTATCGCTTCGGCGAGATCGAGAGCGAGCCGCAGGTCGGTATCGTTACGGGTCTGGCCTGGACCGATGTCGGCGGCGAGCTCTTGACGATCGAAGGCGTCATGATGCCCGGCAAGGGCAAGATGACGGTCACGGGCAACCTGCGTGACGTGATGAAGGAGTCGATCTCGGCGGCGGCGTCCTACGTCCGCTCGCGGGCGATCAACTACGGCGTCGAGCCGCCGCTGTTCGACAAGCGCGACATCCACGTCCACGTGCCGGAGGGTGCAACCCCGAAGGACGGACCGTCGGCGGGTGTCGCGATGGCCACTGCGATCATCTCGGTCATGACCGGCATTCCGGTCCGGCACGATGTCGCGATGACCGGCGAAATCACGCTGCGTGGTCGCGTGCTGCCGATCGGTGGCCTGAAGGAGAAGCTGCTCGCGGCCGCGCGCGGCGGCATCAAGACGGTGCTGATCCCCGAGGACAACGCCAAGGATCTCACGGAGATTTCCGATGCGATCAAGGGCGGTATGGATATCGTCCCGGTTGCTCGGCTCGATGACGTCGTCGGCAAGGCGCTGGTCCGCGCCCCAGTGCCGATCGTCTGGGAAGAGGACACCAAGGTGCCGGTCAAGCAGGACGCCTCGGACGAAGCGGCCGGTGGCCTGACGGCCCACTGAGCTCGATCAGTCACCACTGATCATCGAACTGAAATGATAAAACGGCGCCTTCGGGCGCCGTTTTTGTTTGGTGCGGATGGGATCTCGGCTTGAACCTCGGCCCGGCGGACGGAGTTGATGAGGGATGGAAATCGACGGGCAATGCCATTGCGGGCGGGTGACCTATCGGGCGGATATCGACCCTGAAAGAGTGTCGATCTGTCACTGCACCGATTGCCAGAACCTGACGGGCTCGCCGTATCGGGTGACGGTGATCTGCTCGGCCGAGCAGGTCCGCATGACCGGCGCGCCGGCGAAGGTCTATCCGAAGAAGGGCGACAACGGCCGGACGCGCTTTCAGCACTTTTGCGAAGCATGCGGCTCGCCATTGTTCACCAGCGGAGACGGCGGACCAGATGATTGGGGCATCCGCTGGGGCAGCATCCGCCAGCGCGATCGGCTCAAGCCGGCGCGGCAAATCTGGTGCCGCTCCGCCGCGCCGTGGATCCACGGGATTGGGGCGTTGCCGGGGCGGCCGGGCGACTAGTGCAACCAAGCGCGGATATCCCACCTTGCACCAAAGGGGTTCGAGAGGCTAAACAGGCGGCTTACGGGCGGCTAGCTCAGCTGGTTAGAGCATCTCGTTTACACCGAGAGGGTCGGGA
Source organism: Bradyrhizobium sp. AZCC 1578 (assembly GCF_036924675.1). Classification (NCBI taxonomy): domain Bacteria; kingdom Pseudomonadati; phylum Pseudomonadota; class Alphaproteobacteria; order Hyphomicrobiales; family Nitrobacteraceae; genus Bradyrhizobium; species Bradyrhizobium sp. AZCC 1578. The sequence continues at coordinate 648,850 of NZ_JAZHRZ010000001.1, read as the reverse complement.
GTTCGAATCTCTCGCCGCCTACCAGCCTTCGCCCTGCGGGCTTCGGCTCGGCATGCCAGCCCCTTCGCGGCAGTGACGCAACGTTTGCTCCTCCGCAGGGGTGAAGGCTGTCGCGCCGAAGCTCGAAGAGCGTAGGCGGACCGGTGCGGAACATTCCGGAACGTAAAACCCCTGCGGGGGCTTCGGCTCGGCATGCCAGCTTCGTGGCAGTGGCGCGACCGTTTGCTCCTCCGCAGGGGCGAAGGCTGGTAGCGCGGAGCTTGAAGAGCGAAGGCGGACTGGCCTTACGCTCTTCTCATTCAACTTTCTGGGGTTGGCGTGGCAGCCGGGAGACTTAGGGGAGTTCCTCCCAGCGAAACAGGTCCCTCAAATTTGGGCTGCGGGGCCATCTTCTTGCGCACTACTCGGGATAGCCGGTTTTGAGCGTGCCTTGCTGAAATGGAGGAAGTTATTTCCGGCTTCATTGCATTTTGCAGCGAGTCGACCTTCGCCATAAGCTTGGAAAGCTGAGCAGATATCTTCTTCACGTCTTCATGTTCATCCGCTATCTGAGCAGATATTTTCTTCACACTGATTTGCTCATCCACGACGCTCTGTCTCAGAGAAGCAAGCGCAATTGAATCCTGCTGAAGAAGAGCTGTGTTTTGCTGCAACAGGATATTGTTCTCGTGCAGCGCGACAACGTGTTGCTGCTGAGCCGACTTGATATCCTTCAATGCGGCAACAGCCGGATCTGCTATCGGACCGGAAGCTTTCTGATGTGGAAGCAGTTCGGCCAAACGGCTGATATCCGGCAGGGTAAAATCCGGCGGCAGCGTATAGACTGCCGCCGCACTGTTTATTCCAAGAGCGAACACCGCTAGCGCCAAGACCGATTTTCGGCTCGATTGCTTGCTCGGTGCGGTGGATTCGGGTTGTTCGGTTTGGCTCTGCGTTTCCGATGCCGTGGTCACGTGTACTAACCTCAAATGAGTGAAATGAAAAAGGAGCCGTCGCTGGATCGTCCTTCGCGACGGCTCCCTTACGCGACACCCAACTAGAACTGCCTGAAATAATAGGCCTATGAGATTAATTCGGCGTTAGCGCCTCCAGGGCGCAGGCTAGCGTCGAAGCTCGCTGAGCGACGACGGACCTGATCGGCATCGAGCCGAGCTTCCGATCACGATGCGTAATGGAGGACGCCATGACCAGCAATCTAAACGCTAACAGGTGCAGCGCGGGGCGGTGCCGAGCGATGCCGGACCACCCCGCGACTAAGAATTAGTAACCTCTACAAGTCTCGCGATACCGACGGCAATTTCCTTCGCCGCGCTCACCCAACTCATCCTTGTTGAGGCAAGCATATCTTAGTTCGGCGCACAAATCTCTCCGAACTGGTCGCCCGCAGGCTTCCCGATATCTGCGGCAATTTCCTTCGCCCCGCTCTCCCAGCGCGTCCTTGTTTTCGCAGGCAAGCCTCAGTTGCTCGCATCGCCCGCCTCCTCGATCTACCCGAACGCCTCCCGGTCCAATCTCATTGGATTGAGAAAAGGCCGAAATCGGAATTATAAAAAGAGCGGCCGCCGCTGCGGCGCCGAACGCATATTTGCGCATCCCGTTCATCTTGATCCCTCCAGGTGCTAGTGCCGGTCAGTTGCCTTGCGGCAATAGATCACGCGAAAGGCGGGATATCGTTCCGAAGGAAATGCACGAAAGTGTAGTTATGACTGTAAATTTCGGGGTACATGAACAAACTAAGCGGCATCACGGCAATGATACGGCAACGGCTTGGCACAGGTGCGACGGACGTTCGAAATTGAAAAAGGAGCGCGCAAATGGACACACCGGCAAGCCACGAACAAAACGCCGACCAGGTCGCCTACTGGAATGGGCCGGCCGGCCAGCGCTGGGCGGAGCGGCAGGCGGCACAGGACGTGCTGCTCAAGCCGGTCGCCGACCTTGTCATCGACCGGGCCAGCCTGAAGCCGGGCGACCGCGTCATCGATATCGGTTGCGGCAGTGGTGCCACCGCGATTGCGTTTGCGCGGAAGGTCGCGCCATCGGGCCATGTGCTCGGCATCGACGTATCCGGCCCGATGCTGGAGCGGGCGCGGCAGGCTGCACCAAAGGATCTGCCGATCGATTTCATCCTTGCCGACGCCACCGTCTATCCGTTCGAGCTTGCCAGCTTCGATGTCCTGGCCTCGCGGTTCGGCGTGATGTTCTTTGCCGATCCCGCGCTGTCGTTCGCCAACATGCGGAAAGCGCTGCGGCCGACGGGGCGCGTGGCGTTCGCCTGCTGGCGCGAGCCGCGCGAAAATCCGTTCTTCATGGCGCCGCTTGCGGCCGCCTACAAGCACGTGCCAAAGCTGCCGCAGCTTGGGCCGGAGGACCCGGGACCGTTTGCATTTGCCTCGGAGGCGCGCGTGCGCCGTATCCTCGACGCGGCCGGCTTTACCGGCGTCGAAATGGAAGCGTGTCCGCTGTTGCTGGATGCAGCGATCGGCCGCGGCCTCGACGGCGCGGTGCAGGGCGCGCTGGAGATCGGCCCGGTGAGCCGTGCGCTGGACGGCCAGCCGGAAGAAGCTCGCGCTGCCGTCGCCGCTTCCATTCGCGAAGCGCTCACGCCGTTCGCGAAGGGCGACGCAGTGCTGCTGCCGGCGTCGGTCTGGATCGTGACGGCGCGGGCGTCGTAATAGCCGCGCAGCTCTTTCCCCGTCATTGCGAGGAGCGACAGCGACGAAGCAATCCATCCTTCCGCATTTGCCGATCGATGGATTGCTTCGCTTTGCTCGCAATGACGGGGATAGAGCCGCGCGAAAACTGCTACGCCCGCTCTTCCCAGATCATCGCCAGATGCACGATGGTCTCGGCGGCCTTCTCCATATCTTGACGGCTCACCCACTCCAGCCGTGAATGGAAGGCGTGTTCGCCGGCAAAAATATTGGGGCAGGGCAGGCCCATGAAGGACAGGCGTGAGCCGTCGGTGCCGCCCCGGATCGAGCTTCGCACCGGTGTCAGCCCGGCGCGCTTGATCGCCTCGATGGCGTACTCGACCGTCTCGGGGTGGCGGTCGATCACCTGTTTCATGTTGCGGTATTGCGGCTTGACCTCCATCCGGTAGGTCGAGCGCGGATAGTCCTTCATCACGTCTTTGACGATGTCTTCGAGCAGGGCCTCCTTTTGCTGCAGGCCCTCGTCGGTGAAGTCACGCACGATGAAGCCGATGGTGGCTTTCTCCAGCGCGCCCGAAATGCCGATCGGGTGCAGAAAACCTTCTTTGCCTTCAGTCGTCTCAGGCGAGCAGGTATCCTTGGGCAGGCGGTCGATGATGGCGGCTGCGATCTTGATGGCGTGCTCCATCTTGCCCTTGGCAAAACCGGGATGGGTCGAGACGCCTTCGATGGTGATGGTGGCGCCGTCGGCTGAAAAGGTTTCGTCCTCGATATGCCCGGCGCTTTCGCCGTCCATGGTATAGGCGAAGTCGGCGCCGAGCTTTTTCAGGTCGACCTTGTCGACGCCGCGGCCGATCTCTTCGTCCGGCGTGAACAGGATCTTGATGGTGCCGTGCTTGATGTGCGGATTTTGAATCAGGAACCGCGCCGCATCCATGATCTCGGCGAGACCGGCCTTGTTGTCGGCGCCAAGCAGCGTGGTGCCGTCGGTCGTGATGATGTCATGGCCGATCTGGCCGGCGAGGGCAGGATGGTCGGCAAAGCGGATCACCTGGGTGGGATCAGCCGGCAGCACGATGTCGCCGCCGCGATAATTCTTCACGATCTGCGGCTTGACGTTGGCCCCGGTGCAATCCGGGGAAGTGTCCATATGCGAGCAGAAGCAGATCACCGGGACCTTCTTCTCGGTAGTGGCCGGGATCGTCGCGTAGACATAGCCGTGCTCATCGAGATGGGCGTCGGTGACCCCCATCGCCTGCAGCTCTGACGCCAGCAGGCGGCCCAAATTCTTCTGCTTCTCGGTGGAAGGGCAGGTCGGCGAGGCCGGATCGGACTGGGTGTCGATCACGACATAGCGCAGGAGGCGCTCGGTGACATCGTGGGTGAACGCGAGGGGCGAGGCCAGCATGACGATCCGGAAAAGTTGAGCGAGGAAAGCGCTCTATAACAGAAAAGCGCCATTCCGGGTCCTCGCCGGAATGGCGCTTCGGGTGCGATCGGTCTAGGGGAGCCTTGGTCAGACCGCTTCCTTCAGTTCCTTGGCTGCGCGGAACGCGACCTTTTTGCTGGCCTTGATCTGGATCGGCTCGCCAGTGGCGGGGTTGCGCCCGGTGCGGGCGGCGCGCTTGCGGACCTGGAGGATGCCGAGACCAACGATCCGGATCCGCTCGCCCTTTTTCAGGTGTTTTGTGATCTTGCCGACCATGTCGGTCAGGATCGCCTCGGCGGCTTTTTTCGACAGATCGTGTTCCTCGGCGAGAGCCGCTGCCAGATGCTTTAGTGTGATGGTGGCCGGAGCCGCCGCTTTCTTCGCCATGTCTGGCCCTCCTCGTTGGTTGAATGGCTTTGAGCGCGTTCGTTGGCACCGGTCCGCGCTGGAAAAATGCGTTCGTGGTGACTTGAAACCCGCGGTTCCGGTACAACCGGAGCGGGGAGGATTTCAAGAAACCCAGACGTAGCAGGCCTTAAACGATTCGGATAATCGCCGGCTGCGCTGTTTTACCTGAAAACAGGCCGTTATTTGCATCACAATCGCAGAAACGCCCTTCTGGCGCGGGGATTCGCAACGTCCTTGACTAAGCGGGAGCGGGCCTTTATGCCCTCGGTTCTGCGCGGGTCAGGATCTGATTACGGCATCCGCGGGAGTAGCTCAGTTGGTTAGAGCGCCGCCCTGTCACGGCGGAGGCCGCGGGTTCGAGTCCCGTCTCTCGCGCCATTTTCTCGATGGCTTGACGTTGATCTCCGAGACTGCCGCAAACAAAAAGGCCGCCCGAGGGCGGCCATTTTTATTCCAACAATATCGCTATCGTTTAACGGACCGTCGAGGTGTTCGAGCTGGTGACGACCACCGGCTTACCCGCTTTTACGACCTGGGCAGTCTGGCTGTACTCAGAACCGGTCCGAGCCGAAATGCCGAAGGCCGCAACCGCGATACCGGCCACCAATGCGACAACCACGATCTTCAGGTGGGTACTGCGATCCGCCGAGTGAAAGGAGTGGTTCATGTGATGCCTCCCGGACGCCTTTGGCGTCCCGTGTTGGGAAGAGACGTACGCCCTGTCTGTTTCAGGATCGTTTCGCGGTTTCGGCAAAATGGTTTCATTCGGCCAGTTTGTGGCCGGTTTTTTGCCCATGCATCCGTGATGCAGGTCACATACAGCCTGCGTGCCGGATCAAACGCGGCTCACACCGGGTTCGAAACAGCAGTAAAAACAAAGGGAAGAGCCGACGGCGAGCAGGTCGGATCAGTTCGCCCGCTGGATATCGCCGCGAATCGATCCGGCCGCCCAGATGAACAACAGGGCGCCCAAGGTGGTCGTGACCGCGGCCGACAGCAGCGAATACCGCACGGCCTCCGCGCCAAAATCGCTCTTGAGCGCGTCGTTGAGCATGCCGACGGCGAGCGGACCGACGCCCTGGCCAAAGCAGGTCGCGGTCAACCAGCACGATCGCCGACGCCAGCGCCCGCATGCTCGACCTGGCGACGGTCTGCGCCACCGCAAAGATCGGCCCGAGATGGAAGCCGACCAGAAATGAGGTCAGCGCCAGCGCCGCGACCATGGTGGTGAAGTCAGGCGTCAGCATGCACAGCGCAAACACCGGGCCCGCAAGCCCCGACATGATCGCGGGCGCCCATAATTTCCAGCGGTCGTCTCGGCGGCTGACCAGCGCCACCACCAGACCGCCGACCAGCGTGCCCGCCATCCCGCTCAGGCCCTTGAAGGTACCGGCATAGGTGCCGATCTCGGCGCTGGAGAGTTGATGCACGCGTGCCAGGAACGGCGGAATCCAGGCTGATGTGGCGTAATTGGTGTAGCTCGTCAGGCAAAACCCGATCAGCACGATGACAAAGGTCCGTTGCGAGGCGAGGAAGCCGATGAAATAGCCGAGAAAGACGCCGAGATAGGTACCGATGGCATAGATGCCGAGCGCGCGCGGGCCTTCGTTCTTGCTGAAGAGATCGGCGATGATCGACTGCGAGGCTGGCGTGCCGCCGGATTCGCCGATGCCGACACCGATCCGCGCGAGCGCCAGAGTGGCCACGCTTTGCGCCATGCCGCAAAACACCGTCATCGCGCTCCAGAACGCCAGCGCGATTGCAACGATGTTGCGACGGTTGAAGCGGTCGGCGATGCGCGCGATCGGGACGCCGAGCAGCGAATAGAACAGCACGAAGCCAAAGCCCGCCAGCAGCCCCATCGTGGTGTCGCTGAGCGCGAATTCCTTTTTGATCGGCTCGATCAGGACGTTGAAGATGGTGCGGTCGAGGAAGTTCAGCGCATAGATGACGGTCAACAGCGCGAGGACGTAATATCGCTGGAGCGAGGGCCTTGCGGTGGCTTCCACTTGAGCGGCCGCCTCCGGCGCGACATCAACCATGCTTCCCCCTGAATGTTCTTTTTTGCTGAACCTGCCGCTCACGCCTCGCGAATGAAATTGCCCGCCTCGAATTCGACCGGCATCGCAGTTGAATCGAAGGAGATGCCGATCGGATCGCGGCCGGCGGCGATCGCTGCGAGCTGATCGCTCAGCATCCGCCGGATCATCAGGATGCCGCGGTCGCTCTGGCCGAAATGCTCTTCCGAATGCAGCGTCACCTTACCCTGGCCGACCTGCGCCTCGTAGTCGCCGGGGAATTGCTGGTGCTCCTGTTCGGTCATCTCCTGCCAGAATTTTCCGTTGAATTTGGAGCGCATCCTTCCGATATCGCCTGAATTCTTTACCCGGCCTGCGACGTAGATGCGAAAGGACGTATCGTCGATCGGCAGCGTCCAGCCGATCGACTCGACGCGGGCGAATTGCGCGACCCGCGGATTGGGCACGACGCGCAGCGTGGGGAGGGCGGCTTCGGTCACCCGATAAAACACCTTGCCGTCGTCCTGATGCCGGATCGAGCGCACGGTGACACCGCGCGGCGACATCTCGAACTTCACCTGCGGCATCGAGGCCATCAATTCAGTGAATTGCGGGCCGGAGAACGATCCGTGCAGCACCGGCACATGGTAGGGATCGACGACGTTCTCGAAATGCTGCAGCCAGTTGCAGGGGATGATGGCCGGACCGCCGCCGCCGATCGATGAATCGTCCGCCTCGACGAACTCGCCATCGTCCATGTTCTCCAGGCATTCGTAGCGCGGCAGCACCGGCTTTTTCTCGGCCGGGCCCAGATAGGCGAAGATCAGGCCGTAACGCTCCTCGACCGGGTACCAGGGCTGCCGCACCTTGTCCTTGAACAGGCCACCCTCGGGCTCGCAGGGCTGTTCGAGGCAATGGCCCTCGGTGTCGAACTTCCAGCCGTGATAGCAGCAGCGGATGCCGTCTTCCTCGACCTTGCCGTAATAGAGCGTGGTGCCGCGATGGCAGCAGCGGGCGTGCAGCAGTCCGACACGGGCATGCCGGTCGCGAAACAGCACCAGGTCCTCGCCGAGCACGCGCACTTTTCTGGGGATATCGGTGGCGTCCGACACGAGCCCGATCGGGTGCCAGTAGCGCCGCAGCAATTCGCCCATCGGCGTGCCGCGGCCGACCGAGGTCAGCTCGGTCCGGGTCGTCGACGGCTTCATGGCGTAGCCAGTCCCGAGATCGCGATCCCGCTGCGTAATGGTCATGCCGTTTTCCTCCCGCCGCGGCTTTGATGCCGCGGTCATTCGATTTGTTTTAGGAAGTAAAATGCAGATCGATGACAATGTCAACGATCTCGATAGAACTGTTCGATGACCCCATTCGATGGGCTTATCTGGTGATCGTTCTCGATGGTCCTTGGCACCGGCGCGCTTTGTTGGCAGAGGTTGCAAATGAGCCGGAAGCTGGAAAAGCAGACCGCGGCATCGCCTGCGGCCGCCGATGTCGCGGAATTGGCGCCGATCACCGCGATGATGTCGTCGCGGCTGATGGTGCTGGCCAATCTGCTCAAGCGCGGCGCGATCCTGCGCTATAAGCGGCTGGCGGGCTTGTCCTCGGTGGAGTTCGGCCTGGTGGCTTCGCTGGGGCGGCGGCCGCCGATGAGCGTTATCCGGCTTGCGGAGGCGGTCGGCATGGACAAGGGCCAGATCAGCCGGGCGCTGGCGGAACTGGTCGCGCGCAAGCTGGTCACCAAGGCGGTCAACCCGCGCGACAACCGCGAGACGCTGGTTTGCCTGACCAAGGCGGGGCTGGCTGCCCATGATACAATTGTGGCAGGGGCGCAGGAGCGTAACCGGCGGCTGATGGAACAGCTCGGCAAGGAAGAGCTGGCGGCGCTGCTCGACCAGATCGATCGCCTGACGGAGACGGCCGCCCAAATGCTCGCCGACGAAAAGGATTTGAAGTGAAAATTTGGGCACCATGCGGCCTGGCCCGCGTTGGTCGGCGAGGCAGGAACGCAACACTTTTTCGGGTTCTGCCGACACGTCAACGGCGGACGGAGACGTGAAACCGGCTCGTCTTGCGCCCTCTGTTGCGCTGCGCTAAGCCAAGAATAATTCCAATCAACGAATCTGCGGCCAAATCCGCAGGAAAAGGCACCGCCGATGAACGGCATCCTGCAAGATTACCTGCCACTTGTCGTGTTTATCGGGGTGGCGAGCCTGATCGGTCTGGCGCTCCTGATCGCCCCGTTCCTGGTCGCGTTCCAGCAGCCGGACCCGGAAAAGCTCTCCGCTTATGAATGCGGATTCAACGCATTCGACGACGCCCGCATGAAGTTCGACGTTCGCTTCTACCTGGTAGCGATCCTCTTCATCATCTTCGATCTCGAAGTGGCGTTCCTGTTCCCGTGGGCGGTTGCGTTCGGCAAGTTAGGGGCCACCGGCTTCTGGTCCATGATGGTGTTTCTCGCCGTCCTCACGGTCGGCTTTGCTTATGAGTGGAAGAAAGGCGCGCTCGAATGGGATTGAGCCCGACAGCTTTAGGCTCTTCGCCTGATATCGCGCAGGCGCCGAAGGGCATTCTCGACCCCTCGACCGGCAAGCCGGTCGGGGCCAACGACCCGTTCTTCCTCGAGGTCAATCACGAGCTTTCCGACAAGGGTTTCTTCGTTGCCGCCGCCGACGATCTGATCACCTGGGCGCGCACCGGTTCGTTGATGTGGATGACGTTCGGCCTCGCCTGCTGCGCGGTCGAGATGATGCAGGTGTCGATGCCGCGCTACGACGTCGAGCGCTTCGGCTTTGCGCCGCGGGCCTCGCCGCGCCAATCCGACGTGATGATCGTGGCGGGCACGCTGACCAACAAGATGGCGCCGGCGCTGCGCAAGGTCTACGACCAGATGCCCGAGCCGCGCTACGTGATCTCGATGGGGTCGTGCGCCAATGGCGGCGGCTACTATCATTACTCGTACTCGGTGGTACGCGGCTGCGACCGCATCGTGCCGATCGACATCTACGTGCCAGGATGCCCGCCCACGGCGGAGGCGCTGCTCTACGGCATATTGCTGCTGCAGAAGAAGATCCGGCGCATCGGGACCATCGAACGCTAAGGTTTTAGGTAATGGACGACGGCAAGCTCGACGCCCTTGGGCAGACGATTGTTAGCGCGCTTCCGGGCGCGGCCACTGCCCATGCGGTCGCGTTCAACCAGCTCACCGTCACGGTCGAGGCGAGCAAGATCGTCGATGTCGTCAAATACCTGCGCGATGATCCCGCGCTGCGCTTCGTCAACTTCACCGACGTCACCGCGGTGGACTATCCCAGCCGCGAGAAGCGTTTCGACGTGGTCTATCATTTGCTCTCGCCGACGCTGAACGAGCGCATCCGCCTGCGAGCGGAAGCCGACGAGACCACGCAGGTGCCGTCGATCATCGAGGTGTTTCCCGGTGCCGACTGGTTCGAGCGCGAAACCTACGACCTCTACGGCGTGATCTTCACCGGCCACCCCGACATGCGGCGGCTGCTGACGGATTACGGCTTCGACGGCCATCCGCTGCGCAAGGATTTCCCGCTCACCGGCTTCGTCGAGGTCCGCTACGACGACCAGGAGAAGCGGGTGCTCTACGAGCCGGTCCGCCTCAACCAGGAATTCCGCAAATTCGATTTCCTCTCGCCTTGGGAAGGCGCGGACTATCCGCTTCCGGGCGATGAGAAGGCTGAGCCGAAGGCCTGACCATGAACGAACAGCAGAACCTGCGTAACTTCACGATCAATTTTGGGCCGCAACATCCGGCCGCGCACGGCGTGCTGCGCCTTGTGCTGGAGCTGGACGGCGAGGTTGTCGAGCGCGTCGATCCGCATATCGGTCTCTTGCATCGCGGCACCGAGAAGCTGATCGAGCACAAGACCTACTTGCAGGCGATCCCGTATTTCGACCGCCTCGATTATGTCGCGCCGATGAACCAGGAGCACGCGTTCTGTCTCGCGGCGGAAAGGCTGCTCGGCATCACGGTGCCGCGCCGCGGCCAACTGATCCGCGTCCTCTACTGCGAAATCGGCCGCATCCTGTCGCATCTGCTCAACGTCACGACGCAGGCGATGGACGTCGGCGCGCTTACCCCGCCGCTGTGGGGTTTTGAAGAGCGCGAAAAGCTGATGCAATTTTACGAGCGCGCCTCCGGCTCGCGCATGCATGCGGCGTATTTCCGCGTCGGTGGCGTGCACCAGGATCTGCCGCAGAAGTTGATCGACGATATCGACGCCTGGTGCGATCCGTTCCTGCAGGTCGTCGCCGACCTCGACACGCTGCTGACCGGCAACCGCATCTTCAAGCAGCGCAACGTCGATATCGGCGTGGTGTCGCTGCAGCAGGCCTGGGAGTGGGGCTTTTCGGGCGTGATGGTGCGCGGCTCCGGCGCGGCCTGGGACCTGCGCAAGGCGCAGCCCTACGAGTGCTACGCCGAGATGGATTTCGACGTTCCGATCGGCAAGAACGGCGACTGCTACGATCGCTACCTGATCCGCATGGAAGAGATGCGACAGTCGGTCCGCATCATGAGGCAGTGCATCGCGAAACTGAACTCGCCGGACGGGCAGGGGCCTGTCGTCGTCGAGGACAACAAGATCGCGCCACCGCGGCGCGGCGAGATGAAGCGCTCGATGGAAGCGCTGATCCACCACTTCAAGCTCTACACCGAAGGCGTGCACGTGCCGGCCGGCGAGGTCTATGCCGCGGTCGAGGCGCCGAAAGGCGAGTTCGGCGTCTACCTGGTCTCTGACGGCACCAACAAACCTTACAAGTGCAAGATCCGCGCACCGGGCTTTGCCCATCTGCAGGCGATGGACTTCATCTGCCGCGGTCATCTGCTCGCCGACGTCTCGGCCATTTTAGGTTCCCTCGATATCGTGTTCGGAGAGGTCGATCGGTGATGGCGCAGGCGCCCATCCAGTTTGACCGGACTTCGGGCGTACTCGAGGGTGCGAACGCGTGGGAGCGTTTGGCTGCGGTGGCGCTGGCGCTAGGGTCGAAGGTGGCGTCGAATTTTTCGCACCGTGGCTACAATATGTGCGCGAACTTGTTGCGCACGACCCTGCCTGAGCGCGGCATCCAGATCAAACTCAATCCCGACGCCGTCTTCGAGTTTCCCTATGGCGACGGCTACTGGAGCAAGCTGCTCAACCGCACCTATAGCTACGAGGACGAGCTGGAGCTGCTGTTCAAGGACTCCGCCGACGTCGACTACACGCTGCTCGATTGCGGCGCCAATTACGGCTACTGGTCGGTCCTGGTGTCGAGCAAACCCTTCGGTTCGCACAAGGCGATCGCGATCGAGCCCTCGGGGCAGAATTTCCCGAAGCTGGCCAACAACGCCAAAATCAACGGCAACCGTTTCGAGGTGATGAAAAGCGCGATCGGCGCCGCGCGCGGCACCGCGCGCCTGTCCGGCACCAAGCATGAGGCCTTCAGCATCGCCGGCGACCAGTCAGACGGCGAGGAAGTGCCGGTCATCGCGCTCGACAATCTGCTCGATGACGGCAAGGTCGCCGCGGATGGAAAATACCTGATCAAGCTCGACGTCGAAGGCGTCGAGATCGAGGCCATGAAGGGCGGCGCGCGGCTGATGCAGATCGACAGCGTCTTGCTGTGCGAGGAGCACGGCAACGATCCCGAGCACACCGTGTCGCGCTATATCCTCGAACAGACCCCGCTGAAGCTGATCGTCTACGATCCGCGCAGCCATCGCCTTGAAACCGTGACCGACCTTTCGATTCTGGATCGGATCAAGGTTTCAACCCATGTCGGCTACAACGTGTTCGGCACCGCAAGCGCCTTCTGGCTCGCCCGGATTGATGCGCTCAATGCGAAAGCTGCGCGCCGCGTGCAATGAGAGACTGAACGATGTCCGTCCGCCGCCTCGCCCCCAAAGAAGTGCAGCCCGCGAGCTTTGCGTTCACGGACGAGAATCTCGCCTGGGCCAAGGCGCAGATCGCAAAGTATCCGCCGGGCCGTCAGGCCTCCGCTGTGATCGCGATCCTGTGGCGCGCGCAGGAGCAGCATGAGGGGTGGGTCTCGGAAGCCGCGATCCGCGTGGTCGCCGACCTGCTCGACATGCCCTACATCCGCGTGCTGGAAGTGGCGACCTTCTACACTATGTTCCAGTTGCAGCCGGTCGGCAAGAAGGCCCATGTGCAGGTGTGCGGCACCACGCCGTGCCGCCTGCGCGGCGCCGGCGACCTGATCGAGGTGTGCCAAAGCCGCATCCATCACGAGCCCTTCCACCTGTCGAAGGACGGCAATTTCAGTTGGGAAGAGGTCGAGTGCCTGGGCGCCTGCGTGAACGCGCCGATGGTGCAGATCTGGAAGGACACCTACGAGGACCTGACCAAGGAAAGTTTCGGCAAGGTGTTGGACGGCTTTGCCTCGGGCAATCCGCCGAAGCCCGGACCGCAGATCGACCGTCAGTTCTCGGCGCCTGTGGGCGGGCCGACGACGCTGAAGGAATCCACATGAGGCGTGACGCTACATTGTCCGTAAACCGGACGGAGAGGGGCCGCGTGATGGAGAAGTCACGCTGTGCCGGGGCTCGCCTGCGCGCAGTCCAATCGCTGATCTGAGGAAGCTTCAAGTCATGCTCGACGACAAGGATCGCATCTTCAAGAACCTTTATGGTCTCCACGATTGGGGGCTGGAGGGCGCGCGCCGCCGCGGCGCGTGGGACGGCACCAAGGCGATCGTCGACAAGGGCCGCGACTGGATCATCAACGAGATGAAGGCCTCCGGCCTGCGGGGGCGCGGCGGCGCGGGCTTTCCGACCGGCCTGAAATGGTCGTTCATGCCGAAGGAATCGACCGACGGCCGGCCGAGCTATCTCGTAGTCAACGCCGACGAATCCGAGCCCGGCACCTGCAAGGACCGCGAGATCATGCGGCACGACCCGCATCTCCTGGTCGAGGGCTGCCTGCTGGCGAGCTACGCGATGGGCGCGCATGCCTGCTACATCTATGTGCGCGGCGAGTTCATCCGCGAGCGGGAGCGCCTGCAGGCCGCGATCGACCAGGCCTATGACGCAAAACTGGTCGGCAAGGACAACATCAATGGCTGGCCGTTCGACGTCTATGTCGCGCATGGCGCCGGCGCCTATATCTGCGGCGAAGAGACGGCGCTGCTGGAAAGCCTGGAGGGCAAGAAGGGCCAGCCGCGGCTGAAGCCGCCATTCCCGGCCAATGTCGGTCTCTATGGCTGCCCGACCACCGTCAACAACGTCGAGTCCATCGCGGTTGCGCCCGACATCCTCAGGCGCGGCGCGGCGTGGTTCGCGGCCATCGGCCGGCCCAACAATGTCGGCACAAAGCTGTTCTGCGTCTCCGGTCATGTCGAGCGGCCCTGCAACGTCGAAGAGGAGATGGGGATTCCGTTCCGTGAGCTGATCGAGCGCCATTGCGGCGGCATTCGCGGCGGCTGGGACAATCTGAAAGCCGTGATCCCCGGCGGCTCGTCGGTGCGCATGGTGCCGGCCGAGCAGATCATCGACACGCCGATGGATTTTGACAGCCTAAGCAAGCTGCGCTCCGGCCTCGGCACCGCGGCCGTGATCGTGATGGACAAGTCGACGGACCTGATCCGGGCGATCGCGCGCATCTCCTATTTCTACAAGCACGAGAGCTGCGGCCAGTGCACGCCATGCCGCGAAGGCACAGGCTGGATGTGGCGCGTCTTGACGCGGATGGCCGAGGGCCGCGCCCATAAGCGCGAGATCGACATGCTGCTGGAGGTTACAAAACAGGTCGAAGGCCATACCATTTGCGCGCTCGGCGACGCTGCCGCCTGGCCGATCCAGGGCCTGATCGCGCATTTCCGCCACGAGATCGAGGCGCGCATCGACCAGTATTCGCATAAGGCCGACATCGACGATGCCGGCGTGCGCGATCCCGAGAATCTGGTCGCGGCGGAGTGATGCCGATGTCGCAACCGAGCTTCTGGTGGCAGAGATACGGGACGCTGGCGCAAATGGCGCAGGCGGCCGTGGCGCTGCTCGGCTTTGTTGCGATCCTGTTCCAGATCAACGAAATCCGCACCAACAACCGCGCCGCGAGTGCGCGGCAGGCATATCTGGGCTACACCGATCTGGCGTTCAAGAATCCGAAATTTGCGCAGCCGGACTACGAGAAGATCAAGGCCGCCGGCGGCGATGAGCAGGTTCAGTATGAAAGCTTCATCACGTACTTCCTCTATGCCTGCGAGGAAGCGATCGGCGCGTTCTCCGGAAAGCGCGAGTGGCTGGCGTCCTGCGATTACGACCTGAAGCCGCATCTGCCGTTCCTGTGCGAGAAGAATGCGGCGCAGCCGGCCTATCTCGCCACCTATGGCGCCGAGACCCAGAAATGGATCAAGACGGCGCTGAAGACCGCCAGCGTTACACCGCCAGACTGCAAGCTGGGAAAGACTTGAGACAGCAATGACCAAACTCATCATCGACGGCAAAGAGATCGATGTGCCTGCGGAGTACACCCTGTTGCAGGCGTGCGAGGCCGCGGGCGCCGAAATCCCGCGCTTCTGCTACCACGAGCGGCTGTCGATCGCCGGCAATTGCCGAATGTGCCTCGTCGAGATAAAGGGCGGCCCGAAGCCGGTCGCAAGCTGCGCCTGGGGCGTGCGCGATTGCCGGCCCGGCCCCAAGGGCGAGCCGCCGGAGATTTCCACGCGTTCGCCGATGGTCAGGAAGGCACGCGAAGGCGTGATGGAATTCTTGCTGATCAACCACCCGCTGGATTGCCCGATCTGCGACCAGGGTGGTGAGTGCGATCTGCAGGACCAGGCGATGGGCTATGGCGTCGACACCTCGCGCTTTGCCGAGAACAAGCGCGCGGTCGAGGACAAATATCTGGGCGCGCTGGTCAAGACCTCGATGAACCGCTGCATCCAGTGCACGCGCTGTGTCCGCTTCTCCGCCGAAGTCTGCGGCACGCCGGAAATGGGTGCCACCGGGCGCGGCGAGGACATGGAGATCACGACCTATCTGGAGCAGGCGCTGACTTCCGAGCTGCAGGGCAACCTCGTCGATATCTGTCCCGTGGGCGCGCTGACCTCGAAGCCGTATGCTTTCGCCGCGCGTCCGTGGGAGCTCGGCAAGACGCAGTCGGTGGACGTCATGGATGGCGTAGGTTCCGCGATCCGCGTCGATACCCGTGGCCGCGAGGTGATGCGGATCCTGCCGCGCATCAACGAGGCGGTGAACGAGGAATGGATTTCCGACAAGACCCGTCACGTCGTCGACGGCCTGCGTACGCAGCGGCTCGACCGGCCCTACGTCCGCGAGAACGGCAAGCTTCGCGCCGCGTCGTGGCAGGAGGCCTTCGCGGCGGTCGCTGCCAAGGTCAGGATGAGCGACGGCAAGCGGATGGGAGCCATCGCCGGTGACCTCGCTGCGGTCGAGGAGATGTTCGCGTTCAAGGATCTGTTGGGCCGATACGGCTCCAGCAATCTGGCGGTGCAGGGCGGCGACGCCTTCGACCCCAAGGCGGGACGGGCAACCTACATCTTCAATCCGACCATTGTGGGCATCGAGCAGGCCGACGCGCTCCTGATCATCGGCTCCAATCCGCGCAAGGAAGCTGCCGTCCTCAACGCGCGGATCCGCAAGCGCTGGCGCACGGGTCAGCTCAAGGTCGCTCTCGTCGGCGCCAAGGCCGATCTGACCTACGACTACGACTATCTCGGCGCGGGCACGGGTACGCTTGGTGAACTCGCCAGCGGCAAGCATTCCTTCGTCGAGGTGCTGAAGGGCGCCAAGAACCCGATCGTGCTGGTCGGCGCCGGTTCGCTGGCGCGCCATGACGGGGCGGCGGTGCTTTCGCTGGCGGCCAAGGTCGCGGCAGGCACGGGCGCGCTCAAGGACGGCTGGAACGGCTTTGCCGTTTTGCAGGATACCGCCTCGCGCGCGGGCGCGCTCGATATCGGCTTTGCGGCAGGCGCAGGTGGCCTCAACCTGGCGCAGATGACGACGTTCGGCACGCTCGACGTGCTCTTTCTGTTGGGAGCGGATGAGGTTAAGGTGCCGGACGGCACGTTCGTGGTCTATATCGGCACCCATGGCGACCGCGGCGCGCACCGCGCCGACGTCATCCTGCCGGGCGCAGCCTATACCGAAAAGTCCGGCCTCTACGTCAACACCGAGGGCAGGGCGCAGATCGCCAGCCGCGCGGCGTTTCCGCCCGGAGAGGCGCGCGAGGACTGGGCGATCGTCCGCGCGTTGTCGGACGTGCTCGGCAAGAAGCTGCCCTATGACTCGCTGCAGGCGCTGCGCCAGACGCTGTTCAAGGCCTTCCCGCATCTGATGCGGATCGACCAGATCGAGCCCGGCAAGGCAGGTGACGTCAAGGCGCTCGCAGGCAAGAAGGGCGGCAAGGTCGACAAGACCCCGTTCAAGAGTTCGGTCGAGGATTTCTATCTGACCAACCCCATCGCGCGGGCCTCGGCGGTGATGGCGGAATGTTCCCGGCTGGCGTCCGGGAAAATGCTGACGGCAGCGGAGTGAGCGTGATCTGATGGCTGAATTCTTCGCAAGCTCGTTCTGGACCGGCTTCCTCTGGCCGCTGATCATCATGGTCGCGCAGAGCCTGCTGCTGCTCGTCGTGCTGCTGATCGCGATCGCCTACATCCTGCTCGCCGACCGCAAGATCTGGGCGGCGGTGCAAATCCGCCGCGGCCCCAACGTAGTAGGTCCCTGGGGCTTGCTGCAATCCTTCGCGGACCTTTTGAAGTTCGTGCTGAAGGAGCCGATCATCCCGTCCGGCTCCAACAAGGGTGTGTTTCTGCTGGCACCGCTGGTGTCCTGCGTGCTGGCGCTGGCCGCCTGGGCCGTCATTCCGATGGATGCCGGCTGGGTGATCGCCAATATCAACGTCGGCGTTCTCTACATCTTCGCGATCTCGTCGCTGTCGATCTACGGCATCATCATGGCCGGCTGGTCGTCGAACTCGAAATACCCGTTCCTGGCGGCGCTTCGCTCCGCGGCGCAGATGGTCTCCTACGAGGTCTCGATCGGCTTCGTCATCATCACGGTTTTGTTGTGCGCCGGCTCGCTCAACCTTTCGGCGGTGGTGGAAGCGCAGAATGCCCGTGGCTTCGCCAGCCTGATCGGGCTGCCGCAGCTCACCATCCTGAACTGGTACGTGTGGCCGCTGTTTCCGATGTTCGTGGTGTTCTACGTCTCGGCGCTGGCCGAGACCAACCGTCCGCCGTTCGATCTGGTGGAAGCGGAGTCCGAACTGGTGGCCGGCTTCATGGTCGAATACGGCTCGACGCCGTATCTGTTGTTCATGCTCGGCGAATATGTCGCGATCACCACGATGTGCGCGCTGGCGACGATCATGTTCCTCGGCGGCTGGCTGCCGCCGGTGGCGCTGCCGCCGTTCACCTGGATCCCGGGTGTAGTCTGGTTCGCGCTGAAACTGTTCTTCATGTTCTTCCTGTTCGCTATGGCGAAGGCGATCGTGCCGCGCTACCGCTACGATCAACTGATGCGGCTCGGCTGGAAGGTGTTTTTGCCGCTGTCGCTGGCGATGGTGGTGATTGTGGCCGCGGTGCTGCAATTCGCCGGCATTGCGCCGAAGTGAGGCCATCATGAGTGTCAACGTCAACGCAACAGCTCGCGCGCTTCTCTTGAGCGAATTCGTATCGGCGTTCTTTCTCGCCATGCGCTATTTCTTCAAGCCGAAGCCGACGATCAACTATCCGTTCGAGAAGAACCCGATCTCGCCGCGCTTCCGCGGCGAACATGCGCTGCGCCGCTATCCGAACGGCGAAGAGCGCTGTATCGCTTGCAAGCTGTGCGAGGCGATCTGCCCAGCGCAGGCGATCACGATCGAGGCGGGCCCGCGCCGCAACGACGGCACCCGGCGCACCGTGCGCTACGACATCGACATGGTGAAATGCATCTATTGCGGCCTGTGCCAGGAAGCCTGCCCGGTCGATGCCATCGTCGAGGGACCGAATTTCGAATTCGCGACCGAGACCCGCGAGGAACTCTACTATGACAAGGCGAAACTGCTCGCCAATGGCGACCGCTGGGAGCGCGAGATTGCGAAAGCCATCGAACTCGACGCGCCGTACCGGTGAGGTGAGGATATGATCCTTCCCGCACTGTTCTTCTACCTCTTCGCCGGCGTCTGCGTGGCCTCGGCTGTGATGGTGATTGTCTCGCGCAATCCCGTGCACTCGGTGCTGTATCTGATCCTGGCCTTCGTCAATGCGTCCGGCCTGTTCGTGCTGATGGGCGCCGAATTCCTCGGCATGATGCTGATCGTGGTCTATGTCGGCGCGGTCGCGGTGCTGTTCCTGTTCGTGATCATGATGCTCGACGTCGATTTCACCGAGCTGCGTGAGGGCTTCATCGAATATCTGCCGATCGGTCTGGTGATCGGCGGCATCTTCCTCGCCGAATTGCTTTTGGTTGCCGGCGGCTGGGTCATGAGTCCCGGCACGACGAAATCGATTACGGCTGCGATTCCGGCCAATGTCAGCAACACCGAGGCGCTCGGGCTGGTGCTCTATACGAAGTACATCCATTACTTCCAGATCGCCGGCATGGTGCTTCTGGTCGCGATGATCGGCGCCATCGTGCTGACGCTGCGCCACAAGGCGAAGGTCAAGCGGCAGGACATCAACGTGCAGAACGCGCGGACGCCGGAGCTCGCGATGGCCGTGCGCAAGGTGGCGTCGGGGCAGGGGCTGCAGGATTCGGACGCGGCGGAGTGGGTGAAATGACGATCGGTCTGGGCCACTATCTCGCGGTCGCCGCCACCCTGTTCACGATCGGGATCCTTGGCATCTTCTTGAACCGCAAGAACATCATCGTCATCCTGATGTCGATCGAGCTGATCCTGCTCGCCGTCAACATCAACCTGGTGGCGTTCTCGACCTTCCTCGGCGACATCGTAGGCCAGGTGTTCGCGCTCCTGGTGCTGACGGTTGCAGCCGCTGAAGCCGCGATCGGTCTTGCGGTGCTGGTGGTCTATTTCCGCAACCGCGGTTCCATCGCGGTTGAAGACGTCAATCTGATGAAGGGCTAGGGCGCGGCTATGGTTCAGGCAATCGTCTTTCTGCCGCTGCTGGGCGCCATTCTGGCCGGCCTGATCGCGATCTTCGGGGCGCATGCACGCAACCCGAGCGGCGATGAAGTCAAGCATCACGACCACGGCCATCACGACCACGGCCACGGCGATCACGCGCACGCCGCGGAGGCCCATGACGATCATGGTCACGACGATCATCATGTCTCCGAGCCGCCGGCTCAGGGCTCGCGCGCGGCCGAACTGATCACGACGGGACTTCTGTTCGTGTCCGCCGCGCTCTCCTGGGTGACGCTGGTCGATGTCGGCTTCATGCACCATGACGCCCGGATCGCGCTGTTTCCCTGGATTAATTCCGGCGATCTGCAGGTGTCGTGGGCGCTGCGCGTCGACACGCTGACCGCCGTGATGCTGGTGGTGGTCAACACCGTCTCCTCGCTCGTGCACCTCTATTCCATCGGCTACATGGACGAGGATCCGCACCGGCCGCGCTTCTTCGCCTATCTCTCGCTGTTCACCTTCGCGATGCTGATGCTGGTGACCGCGGACAACCTGGTCCAGCTTTTCTTCGGCTGGGAGGGCGTCGGTCTGGCGAGCTACCTCCTGATCGGCTTCTGGTACCAAAAACCGTCGGCGAATGCGGCGGCGATCAAGGCCTTCGTGGTCAACCGTGTCGGCGACTTCGGCTTTGCGCTCGGCATCTTCGCCGTCTTCATGCTGCTCAATACCACCGATTTCGAGACCATCTTTGCCGGCGCGCAGGGACTCTCGGGCAAGACCATCGACTTCTTCGGCTGGCATGCCGATGCGCTGACGTTGATCTGCTTGTTGCTGTTCATGGGCGCGATGGGCAAGTCAGCCCAGTTCCTGCTGCACACCTGGCTGCCGGACGCGATGGAAGGCCCGACCCCGGTCTCGGCGCTGATCCACGCCGCGACCATGGTGACGGCGGGCGTGTTCATGGTGGCGCGGCTGTCGCCGCTGTTCGAACTCGCGCCCAACGCGCAGGCCGTGGTGATGTTCTTCGGCGCCACCACCGCGTTCTTCGCTGCAACCGTCGGCCTCGTCCAGAACGACATCAAGCGCATCGTCGCCTATTCGACCTGCTCGCAGCTTGGCTACATGTTCGTGGCGATGGGGGCGGGGGCCTATTCGGTCGGCATGTTCCATCTGTTCACGCACGCCTTCTTCAAGGCGCTGCTGTTCCTGGGGTCAGGCTCGGTGATCTACGCGATGCATCACGAGCAGGACATCCGCAACATGGGCGGGCTGAAGGACAAGATCCCCTACACCTACAGCGTGATGGTGATCGGCACGCTGGCGCTGACCGGCTTCCCGCTCACCGCCGGCTATTTCTCGAAGGACGCGATCATCGAGTCGGCCTACGTCGCGCATAATCCGTTCGCGTTCTACGGCTTTGCGATGACGGTGGTCGCGGCCGGCCTGACCTCGTTCTATTCGTGGCGGCTGATCTTCAAGACGTTCCACGGCGAGCCGCACGACCAGCAGCATTACGAGGCCGCCCACGAGTCGCCGCTGTGGATGCTGGTCCCGATCGGCCTTCTCGCCGCCGGATCGATCCTGGCCGGCTTCCCGTTCAAGGAAGTGTTTGCGGGCCACGGCGTGGAAGAGTTCTTCCGCGATTCGCTCAAGATGCACCCGCACATCATCGACGAGATGCACCACATTTCGCCGGTCATCGCCTTCCTGCCGACGGTGATGATGGTGCTGGGCTTCCTGGTGTCGTGGCTGTTCTACATCCGGCGGCCGTATCTGCCGGTCGAACTCGCCGGTCAGCACCAGATGCTCTACCACTTCCTCCTCAACAAATGGTACTTCGACGAGCTCTATGAAATCACCTTCGTTCGCCCGGCGAAGCGGCTCGGCCGCTTCCTGTGGAAGAAGGGCGACGGTTTCGTCATCGACGGCTTCGGCCCGGATGGTGTCTCGGCGCGCGTGCTCGACGTCACCCGCAATGTGGTGAAGATCCAGACCGGCTACCTCTATCACTATGCTTTTGCGATGCTGATCGGTGTCGCGGGGCTGATCACCTGGTTCATGTTCGGCTTGGGAGGCCAGTAATGACAACCTGGCCGATTCTTTCCGTCGTCACCTTCCTGCCGGTGCTCGGCGCGCTGGTAGTCTATCTTAGCCGTGGCGACGACGAAGCCGCGCGGCGCAACGCGCGCTGGATCGCGCTGTGGACCACGCTGGTCACCTTCGCGGTGTCGCTGATTCTGGTCTGGCGCTTCGATGCCGCAAGTGCGGACTTCCAGTTCGTCGAAAAAGCGAACTGGCTCGCCAGTGGCATTAGCTATCACATGGGGGTCGATGGCATCTCGCTGCCGTTCGTGATTCTGACCACGGCGCTGATGCCGCTCTGCATCATCGCGAGCTGGAAATCCGTCACCAATCGCGTGCGCGAATACATGATGGCGTTCCTGTTCCTGGAAACGCTGATGGTCGGCACCTTTTCGGCGCTCGACCTCGTGCTGTTCTATCTGTTCTTCGAAGGCGGCCTGATCCCGATGTTCCTGATCATCGGCGTCTGGGGCGGTCCGCGCCGGGTCTACGCGTCGTTCAAGTTCTTCCTCTACACGCTGCTCGGCTCGGTCCTGATGCTGCTCGCGATCATGGCGCTGTACTGGAATGCCGGCACCACCGACATCCCGACCCTGATGCAAACCGCCGTGCCGCGTAGCTTGCAGACCTGGGCGTGGCTGGCATTCTTTGCCTCGTTTGCGGTGAAGATGCCGATGTGGCCGGTGCACACCTGGTTGCCCGACGCGCACGTCGAGGCACCGACGGCAGGCTCGGTGATCCTGGCCGCGATCCTGTTGAAGATGGGCGGCTACGGCTTCCTGCGCTTCTCGCTGCCGATGTTCCCCCTGGCGTCGCATGATTTTGCGCCGCTGATCTTCTCGCTGTCGGTGATCGCCATCGTCTACACCTCGCTGGTGGCGTTGATGCAGGAAGACATCAAGAAGCTGATCGCCTATTCGTCGGTGGCCCATATGGGCTTCGTCACCATGGGCATCTTCGCCGCGACCACGCAAGGCGTCGCCGGCGGCGTGTTCCAGATGGTGTCGCACGGCATCGTCTCCGGCGCGCTGTTCCTGTGCGTCGGCATCGTCTACGACCGCATGCATACCCGCGAGATCGTGGCCTATGGAGGCCTCGTCAACCGGATGCCGCTCTACGCACTGGTGTTCATGGTGTTCACCATGGCCAATGTCGGACTGCCCGGCACGAGCGGCTTCGTCGGCGAGTTCATGACGCTGCTCGGCACCTTTAAGGTCTCGATCCCGACCGCAACCTTTGCCACCCTCGGCGTCATCCTGTCGGCGGGCTATGCGCTGTGGCTCTATCGCAAGGTCGTGTTCGGCGCGCTGACCAAGCCGTCGCTCGCCAGCATCAAGGACCTGACGCCCCGCGAAAGCCTGACGCTGTTCCCGCTGGTCGCGCTGACCATCCTGTTCGGTGTCTATCCGAAGCCGGTGCTCGACATGTCGGCGGCCTCGGTTCAGCAACTCGTCAACAACTACAACGCCGCCGTGACTGCCGTGAAGGCAGCCGCGCTGGTCGCGCAATAACGTAGCGTTTTCAGGCGAAGTGGAAGCCGGTTCGCATGAAGAAGACGCGCCAAGGATAAGAACGTCATGAGCTTTTCGAGTGCAGGTTATCAGTTGCTGCCGGTATTGCCGGAGCTGGTGCTCGCCGTCGGCGCCATGGCGCTGTTGATGCTCGGCGCGTACCGCAGCGAGGGGACCACGAAAATCGTCACCAGCCTCGCGGTCGTGCTGCTCGTCGTCACCGGCGCGCTGGAGCTGATGCTGCCGGCCGGCAAGCTCACGACCTTCGGCGGCAGCTTCGTCGTCGACGACTTTGCCCGCTTCCTGAAGATCCTTGCGATCATCGGCTCGGCGGTGACGTTGATCCTGTCGACGGAATTTCTGTCTGATCCGTCGCGGCGCATTTTCGAATATTCGATCCTGGTGCTGCTCTCCACGCTCGGCATGATGGTGCTGATCTCGGCCGCCGATCTGATCATGCTCTATCTCGGGCTTGAGCTGATGTCGCTCGCGCTCTACGTGGTCGCTGCAAGCAACCGCGATAACGCCAAGTCCACCGAGGCCGGGTTGAAGTATTTCGTGCTTGGCGCGCTGTCCTCGGGCATGCTGCTCTACGGCGCTTCGCTGATCTACGGGTTCACCGGCACGGTCGATTTTGCGGGCATTGCGGCGGCGGTGAAGACCGGCAGCGTCGGTATCGTGTTCGGCCTCGTGTTCCTGCTGGCCGGGCTCTGCTTCAAGGTATCCGCCGTGCCGTTCCATATGTGGACGCCTGACGTCTATGAGGGTGCGCCGACGCCGGTCACGGCGTTCTTTGCATCGGCGCCGAAGGTCGCAGCCCTTGCGGTGTTCACCCGCGTGACGCTGACCGCTTTCCCCGGCATCGTCCCGCAATGGCAGCAGATCCTCGTGTTCGTCGCGATTGCCTCGATGGCGCTGGGTTCGTTCGCCGCGATCGGGCAGAAGAACATCAAGCGCCTGATGGCCTATTCGTCGATCGGCCATATGGGCTTTGCGCTGGTCGGGCTTGCGTCTGGCACCGTGGAGGGCGCGCAGGGCGTGCTGGTCTACATCGCAATCTACGTCGCGATGACGCTCGGCTCCTTCGCCGTCATCCTGACCATGAAGCGCAACGGGCAGGCGGTCGAGCAGATCAGCGATTTCGCAGGGCTGTCGCGCACCAATCCGATGCTGGCGTTCTTCTTTGCGATGCTGCTGTTCTCGCTGGCCGGCATTCCGCCGCTCGCGGGCTTCTTTGCCAAATGGTACGTGTTCGTGGCCGCGATCAAGGCGGGCCTATTCACGCTCGCCGTCATCGGCGTGCTGACCAGCGTGGTGGGCGCGTTCTACTATCTCACCATCATCAAGCTGATGTATTTCGACGAGCCGGCCGGCGAGGTCGAGCCGATGCGCATCGAATTGCGCACGGTGCTGGCGGTTGCCGGTATCTTCAACATCTTCTTCTTCGTCTATCCGGGGCCGCTGGTCAGCGTAGCCACGGCGGCGGCGAAGTCGCTGTTTTAGCGTGCATGATCCCAGAAGGCGGGCCCCGGGTTTCGGAGAAGATCATGCGCAGAAATAGGAAATGACGTTCTCGCTCGGTCCCAAAGCCACATCGGCGGGCTACCGTCTCGCCGCTTTCGACCAGATCGGTTCGACCAACGCCGAAGCCATGACGCGCGCCCGGAATGGCGAAGTTGGGCCGATGTGGTTCGTGACAACAGAGCAGACCGCGGGGCGCGGCCGCCGGCAGCGCGCCTGGAGCGCGCCGCGCGGCAACCTCGCCAGCAGCATTCTGGAAGTCATGGATGTTTCGCCGGCCGTGGCGGCGACGCTTGGCTTTGCCGCCGGGCTTTCGCTGGAACGCGCGCTGCAGAAACTAAGCATCGAAGCCAATATGCGCCGTGCCGGCGCGGATCCACTGAACTTCGCCTTGAAATGGCCGAACGACGTGCTGGCGGAGCGGCAGAAGCTCGCGGGGATCCTGCTGGAGGCTGAAGCCGTGGCGGGCAACCGTCTCGCCGTGGTGGTCGGCATCGGCACCAACGTCATTGCCGCGCCCGAGGGCACGCCTACGCCGGCGACCTCGCTTGCCGCGCTCGGCGTTCATGTCGGCGCGGAGGAGCTTTTCACGGCGCTGTCGGACGCCTGGGTTGAGTTTCGCGGCATCTGGGACAACGGCCGCGGCTTTACCGACATTCGGAAAGCCTGGCTGGAGCGTGCCTTCGGTCTCGGCGAGCAGGTCGCGATCAACACGGGAACCACGACCGTCGAAGGCACATTCGACACCATCGACGAGAGTGGCTGCCTGATCGTTCGCAACGCCGAGGGCAAGCGCGCGGCCGTCACGGCGGGCGAAGTCTATTTCGGCGCGGCAGCGTCGGTGGGAGCTGCCTGATGGCGCGGCCGGATGAACTGACCTTTGCGCCGCTTGGCGGTGTCGGCGAGATCGGCATGAACCTGTCGATCTACGGGCTCGGCAACCGCCACCAGCGGTCCTGGCTCGCGGTTGATCTCGGCGTCTCGTTCGGCGACGAGGAGCATCTGCCGGGCATCGACCTGATCATGCCCGATATCCGTTTCCTGGAGAAAGAGCGCAACAACCTGATGGGCCTGGTGCTGACGCACGCCCACGAGGACCATTTCGGCGCCATTATAGACCTCTGGCCGAAGCTGCAATGCAAGGTCTATGCGACTAAATTCAGCGCTGCGCTGTTCGAGGCCAAATGCGCCGCCGAGCGCAACCCGCCGAAAATCCCGGTGACGGTGGTGCCGTCGGGCGGCCGCATCGAGCTTGGACCGTTCACCGTCGAGTTCATTCCGGTCGCGCATTCGATTCCCGAATCGCATGCGCTGGCAATCCACACTTCCGTCGGCACCGTGCTCCATACCGGCGACTGGAAGATCGATCCGACCCCGATCATCGGTCTGCCGACCGACGAACGCCGCCTGCGCGAGCTTGGCGATGAGGGCGTGCTGGCGCTGGTTGGCGATTCCACCAATGCGGTGCGAGACGGGCGCTCGCCCTCGGAAACCGAGGTCGCCGCCACCATCAAGAAGCTGGTCGGCGCGGCCAAGGGCCGGGTCGCCGTCACCACCTTTGCCTCCAACGTCGCGCGGGTGAAGGCGGTGGCCGACGCCGCCAAGGCCGCCGACCGCGAGGTGGTCGTGGTCGGCCGCGCCATGGAGCGCGTGGTGCAGGTCGCCCGCGAGACCGGCTATCTCGATGGCGTGCAGAATTTTCGCGGCGCCGACTATTACGGCCATTTCCCGCCGGACAAGGTGCTGGCGCTCTGCACCGGCAGCCAGGGCGAGCCGCGCGCCGCGCTGGCCCGCATTGCCAACAACGACCACCCGCAGGTGACGCTGAACAAGGGCGACAGCGTGATCTTTTCCTCGCGCACTATTCCCGGCAACGAGAAGGCGGTCGGCTCCATCATCAACGGGCTGATAGTTCAGGGCATCGAAGTCATCACCGACCGCAACGATCTCGTCCATGTCTCCGGCCATCCGCGCCGCGACGAGCTGCGCGACATGATCTCATGGGTGCGCCCGCAGATACTGATTCCCGTCCATGGTGAGGCGCTGCATCTGTCGGAGCACGCGAAGCTCGCCCGCGCGGCGGGCGTGCCGAAGGTAATGACCTGCCGCAATGGCGATCTGGTCAAGCTCGGGCCCGGCGAGCCCGGCATCATCGACGAATTGCCGTCGGGGCGGCTCTACAAGGACGGCGTGATCCTGGAGGACTCCAAATCCCGCGCTGTGGTCGAACGGCGCCGGATGGGCTTTGCCGGTTGCGCCTTTGTCGCGATCGCCATGACCGAACAGGGTGAGCTGGCCGAAGATCCCGAGGTTGATCTCGTCGGCATCCCCGAGAAGAATACCGCCGGCGAGCTGATCGACGAGATCGTGTTCGACCTGGTGGTCTCGACCGTTGAAGGCCTGCCGCGGGCGCGGCGCCGCGACGCGGACGCCACGGCGGAATCGGTGCGGCGCGCGGTCCGCGCGGTCATTGCCGAGAATTGGGGTAAGAAGCCGATTTGCCTTGTTCACGTTCTAACGGTTTGAGGTAAAAGACCTTTCGGGCGGACACTAGTCCTCGCCGGGAGCGCTAGAGGCAGGGAGTGGAGTAATCATGCTGGGCCGGCTCAATCATGTCGCGATCGCAGTCAAGGACGCGGAAAAGGCCGCCAAGATCTACGGCAGCGCGTTCGGCGCAGAAATTTCCGGCGCGGTGCCGCTGCCGGAGCATGGCGTCATCACCGTGTTCGTGACGCTGCCCAACACCAAGATCGAGTTCATCCAGCCGCTTGGCGAGGCCTCGCCGATCGCCAAATTCGTCGAGCGCAATGCCGACGGCGGCATCCACCACATCTGCTATGACGTGCCCGACATCATCGCCGCGCGCGATACCTTGATTGCGCAGGGCGCGCGCGTGCTGGGCGACGGCGAGCCGAAGATCGGCGCGCACGGCAAGCCAGTGCTGTTTTTCCACCCGAAAGACTTCTCCGGCGCGCTCGTCGAAATCGAACAGGCTTGAACGCTGATGGCATACAGCATCTCCACCGCGCTTGCGATCTACTTCGTGCTGTGGTGGGTCGTTCTGTTCACGACGCTGCCGTTCGGTGTCCGCAGCCAGCACGAGGACGGCGAGGGCGCACCCGGCACCGATCCCGGCGCGCCGGTCATGGCGCGGATGGGCTGGAAGCTGATGTGGACCACGATTGTTTCGGCCGTGATTTTCGGCATCGGGATGTGGGCGTATCACCAGGGCTATCTGAATATCGAACGGCTGTCGAAGCTGATGGGGCTGCCGTTCTGACAGTTCAATCTGGCCCGTTCGCCGACGTGTCTTTTGCGATTATCATCTGATTAAGAAGGCCGATTTCGGATCGAATTTCCTGGAACGGGAGTGAGCGCGCCTCCCGCACCGACAAGGGGGCAGGGGATGAGTTCACAGCGTCGATTATTGGCCGATCCGCGGCAGGACGAATATCGAATTCTGCATGAAGCCGATCTGCGGGATTACCTCGCAGGAATTCCCGAGGTCGCGGCACGTCTTGGCGGCGATCCGGCTTCCTGGTTGATCAGCGAAGTCGGCGACGGCAACCTCAATCTCGTCTTCATCGTCAAGGGAACGGCGGGCGGCGTCGCCGTCAAGCAGGCGCTGCCTTACGTGCGGCTTGTCGGCGAGAGCTGGCCGCTGCCGCTGTCGCGCTCGCACTACGAATATCTGGCGTTGACGCATCAGACGCGGCTGGCGCCCGGCCTGGTGCCTGATGTGCTGCACCATAACGAGGCGCTCGCGCTTGTCGTCATGGAACTGCTCGAGCCGCACATCATCATGCGCAAGGGGCTGGTGGCCGGCGCGACCTATCCGCGCTTCGTCGCGGACGTCACGACGTTCCTGGCCCGGACGCTCTTCCTGTCCTCCGACCTCGCGGTATCAGCCGCCGAGAAGAAGGAGGGGATCGTTGCGTTCGCAGGCAACCATGCGCTCTGCAAGATCACCGAGGACCTGATCTTCACCGATCCCTACCGTGTCGCCGAACAGAACCGCTGGACGCAGCCTTGGCTCGATGCGACCGCGGCGGCCTTTCGCGAAGACCTCGACCTCCACGTCGCGATCTCGCGGCTGAAACTGAAATTCCTGAACGCGCCGGAAGCCCTGATCCACGGCGACCTTCACACCGGATCGATCATGGTGACGGAAGGTGAGACCAAGGTGATCGATCCCGAATTCGCGTTCTATGGTCCGATGGGCTTCGATATCGGCGCGGTGATCGCCAACCTGCTGATGGCCTATCTCGCGTCCGCCGGTCACGAGCGTTCGCCCGTCGAGCGCCGCGCCTTCGAGGCGTGGGTGCTGGAGACCGTCGAGGGTATCTGGACGGAGTTCGCTCGCAAGTTCCTGGAGCTGTGGCGAACGCAAGCCGCAGGCGATGCCTATCCGCGGACGCTGTTCGAAGGCGAGGCCGGCGCCGCACGGCTGGAGGCCGAGCGGCAGGCCTATATGACGCGGCTGTTTGAGGACACGATCGGATTCGCGGCGGCAAAAATCATTCGCCGCATTCTGGGGCTTGCGCACAACATCGATTTCGAATTGATCGAAGACCCGAAGCGGCGGGCGATCTCCGAGGCGCGCAGCCTGCGACTGGCGCGCGCGATGATGTTGGACACGGCGTCGTTCCCGACCATCGGTGCCGTGACCAAGGCAGCCCGGGACGTGCGCGATTGGTGGCCGGATTTCGCCAGGTGAGAGCCGTCCCGCCGGCGCACGGAGGGGGCTGGTGGCAATGTCCGCCTTAGGCAGATACCGGGAGTCCGGTATCTGGTTCTTTCCGTCGGGTTGACCTTAGCTTCGATAGTTCCAGAATTAACCGCCAGCGCCGACATCAAGGTTAAATAACAAGCTTACCCAAGCAATTCGGTTGCTCGCCTCAACGGGAGAGCTAACCGTCTAAGCCGCATTTCGAGAGATTTCTTTTCATTTAGGGAGCGCTGCCATGGCACGTTCAACAAAGCCGCCGATTTTAGATACGATCGATCTTGAGCGCGAGATCGAAGAAGAGTTTCGCAAACTGCCGTCAATTCGCGAATCCCAGCCGACCGACTACGCGCCGCCTTCCGTACGCGCTCCAGAGTTGGGGATGCCGGATTATGTGGAGCATAGCGACGGCGCCACGGAGATCGGCAAGTTGTCGGCGGAAGCTGTTGTCCGCGAATATGAAGCCGCCGCGAAGGACATCGAGGCCCTGGGCGTTGAGCTCATCGAGCAGGCCCGGCAGTGCGAGGCAATGACCCGCGAAGCGCTCGCAGTGACCGAAGAACTGAAGGAAACCGCGGCGCGCTACCGCGCGGAAGCCAAACGCGTCTTCCTTCAAATTGAGAGCTGCTCGTTGTTGACGGCGGAGGTACGCAAGATCTGCGAGGAAATGAAGGACAAGATCGCAGCTCCAGCCCTGGTCGAAACTAAAGCCGGGGCGTAAAGCCCGAGCCATCCAGGTACCGATGGTGCTAGCGCGCCCTAGCTAGCCTCGTTGCAGGGGCCGGCGGCTGATGTCGTCGAAACGATTAATCAGCCGCTCTAATAGCTCCATGCGCATTCTGCCGCCTAATCGAATGGCTCGGCGCTGCCTATAACAAGCACACGAACCAGCGTCGGGTCTGACAGCCTGCGTGTTGAGCCAGTGGTGCGCCGCACCTATCGGGAAATTCGCTCTCATCGCTCCGCCCAGCCGAGCCTGCGCCACGCGGAATACAGGCGAGCGATAGAAACCCATGAATGGAGTTCGAGGTGAAATTTCTCCGCACCACGATCGCATCGGTGTTCTTGATGGCATCGTCATTCGCACAAGCTCAGCAACCCAATGTCACGGGCAGGAGGCTGTCACCGGAAGACGTGCGGCGGGTTGCTCCGGCGCTTGAGAAGTACACGCAAGAGCGCCTCTACGGCGAGGTCTGGAAACGACCTGGTCTGAGCCAGCGCGATCGAAGCATTGTCACGGTCGCCGTGCTCATCGCCCGCGAGCTGACCCTGCCGATGGCTTATTATTTCAATCAGGCGCTCGAGAACGGCGTCAAGCCAGGCGAGCTTTCCGAGATCATCACCCATCTGGCCTTTTATTCAGGCTGGGCGAACGCCTTTGCGGCGATAGGACCCGCCAGGGACGTCTTTACCCAGCGCGGAATCGGACCTGATCAACTCCCTCCCGTGTCGCCTCAGTCCCTGCCGCTAAACGAAGCCGCGGAGGCCGACCGCGTTGCACGGGTCGGGCAGCAGTTCGGCGCCACCTCTCCGGGACTCGTTCAACATACCACCGATGTCCTGTTCCGGGATCTATGGTTACGCCCGGACCTCGCACCACGTGACCGGAGTCTCGTGACCGTCAGCGCGCTGATCGCGTCGGGCCAGGTCGCGCAGGTGCCATACCATCTCAATCGGGCGATGGATAATGGCCTGACGCAAGAGCAGGCCGCCGAAGCGATCATGCATCTCGCCTATTATGCAGGTTGGCCCAACGCCTTCTCGGCGCTGCCGGTCGCGAAAGATGTCTTCGAGAAGCGTCCCCGTTGATTTGGGAGGCCGACATGAGCATTAAGCAGCCTCTAATTCTTAGGGCCGCGGTGCTGACGTTATGTCTGTGCGGGCCCGCGCTTACCCAGGAGACGCAAGGCCAATACGTACAGCTAGCAGAATTGGAAATCGATCCCGCTCAGTTGGAAAGCTACAAGGCTGCGGTTCTGGAGCAAATCGACGCTGCTATTCGCCTGGAGCCAGGAGTTCTGGTCTTATACGCCATGTCTGAAAAGGATAATCCCGCCAGCATCAGGGTTTTTGAAATCTATAGGGATGCGGATGCGTACAAGTCGCAGTTGGAATCCGCTCATTTCAAAAAATATAAGGCCACGACGGAGAAGATGGTCAAGTCACTCAAACTTGTCCGGACGGACCCCCTTATGCTCGGCGCCAAGGCAAAGTGAGGGCGACCGGTACGCCTCCTCTTGAACGCTGTTATCCCCGGTAGCGCAGCGCGTCGACCAGCAAGGCAAAGGCCGGTGAAGACTGACGGCGGTGAGGATAATAGAGGTGGTAGCCCGACCAAGGCGGGCACCACTCTTCAAGCACGCGCTTCAGGCGTCCCTTCGCGAGATAAGGCTGCGCAATATCCTCCGGCACGAAGCCTAGTCCAAGCCCGGCAGCGGCGGCATCCAGCACCTGGAAAATGCCGTTGAAGACGAGCTGGCCCTCGACGCGTACTTTCAGCTCGCGCCCGTCCTTCTCGAACTCCCAGGCATAAGTGCCGCCATAGGTCGGCAGGCGCAGGTTGATGCAGTTGTGATCGATCAGATCCTGCGGCGTTCGTGGGACTGCTCGTTTCGCAAAGTAGGATTTTGTGCCGACAACGGCGAAGCGGATGTCCGGTCCGATCCGCACCGCGATCATGTCCTTCGCAATCTGCTCGCCCCAGCGCACGCCGGCATCATGGCGCTCGGCAACGATATCCGCCAGGCCGTAGTCGATAACGATTTCGACCTTGATATCAGGGTAATCCGGCAGGAATTTCTGCAGCTTCGGCCAGAGGACCGACTTGATTGCGTGGTCCCCGGCCGTGATCCGCACCGTGCCAGCGGGCTTTTCCCGAAGCTCGTTCAAGGCCTCGAGCTGGGCTTCAATCTCCTCGAAGCGGGGTGCCACCGTCCGCACCAGCCGCTCACCCGCTTCGGTCAGCGAGACACTGCGGGTCGTGCGGGTGAGAAGCCGCACGCCAAGACGCTCTTCAATTTGACGGATCGTCTGGCTGAGAGCCGACTGCGACACGCCGAGCTTTCCAGCCGCCTTGGTAAAGCTTTGCTCCCGGGCGACGGCGATGAGGTAGCGAAGGTCGTCGAAGCTGCCGCGCGGCATTTATTGCACCACCTAATAAGTCCTTGCAGATTATAGGGACTAGTCGCGGCAGAGCCATGCCCTAATTGTCATCGTGGCCCGAGGCATCGGGCAACGCGATGCTTCCCGAAGCTGCGATCACATCGCACATGCTGCTCACCGATGAATCGTGTTCGGAGCCCGGGAACCGGTCAGGAGGTGGAGTAGTTATTCGATGCCCGCGGGGCGGCGCATAGGCCGCCGTCTGCATCAATCAGTGCTCAGCAAACCGGGAGGCAGCAATGGCGCTCGCGATCAAGGTCAACGGTACCATGCAGAGCGTCGATGTCGATAATGACGCGCCGCTCCTCTGGGTCCTGCGTGATGCGCTCGGCCTGGCCGGCACGAAGTTCGGCTGCGGTGTCGCACAATGCGGCGCCTGCACCGTGTTCGTGGATGGCAAGCCAATGCGCTCCTGTACCCTGCCGATCTCGGCGCTCGGCACCCGCGAGGTGACCACCATCGAGGGCGTCTCCGGGCGGGAAGCCGAGGCGGTACAGCAGGCCTGGATCGCGCGCGACGTGCCGCAATGCGGCTACTGCCAGTCAGGCCAGGTGATGAGCGCCGTCGCGCTCCTCAAGCAGGTCAAGAAACCGAGCGACCGCGACATCGATCTCGCAATGAACGGCAACGTCTGCCGCTGCGCCACCTACGTCCGCATCCGCGCCGCGATCCACGACGCCGCCCGCGCGCTGGAGGGCTGAGCCATGACGATCCACGATGCTGCGCTTTCACGCCGCGCGATGCTCAAGGGCGCCGCCGGCCTCGTCATCGGCCTTTATCTGCCCGAGATGGCGCGCGCGCAATCGGGCGCGGCGCACGCCTTCCGTCGCGCCGCCGGCGGCACTGATTTCGCGCCCAACGCCTTCATTCGCATCGGCGCGGACGATGCGGTGACCGTACTGATCAAGCATATCGAGTTCGGCCAGGGTCCCTTCACCGGTCTCGCAACCCTTGTCGCCGAGGAGCTCGACGCCGACTGGTCGAAGGTGCGGGCCGAGCATGCGCCCTCCAACACCGACTTCTACAAGAATTTGGCCTTCGGCGTGCAGGGCACGGGCGGCTCCACCGCGATCGCCAATTCGTACGATCAGATGCGGAAGGCGGGCGCGACTGCGCGCGCCATGCTGGTCGCCGCCGCGGCGCAAAGCTGGGACGTGCCGGCGCGGGAGATCACGGTCGAGCGCGGCGTGCTGCGCCATGCCGGGTCCGGTCGCGAGGGCCGCTTTGGGCAGTTCGCCGAGGCAGCCGCACGCCAGCCGGCCCCGGCCGACCCGCCGCTCAAGGACCCGTCCGCCTTCCGGTTGATCGGCCGCGACGACGGCTCGGTCAAGAAGCTCGACAGTGCCGCGAAATCCAACGGAACGGCGCAGTTCACGATCGACATGCGCGAACCCGGAATGCTTACCGTCGTCGTGGCGCACCCGCCGCGGTTCGGCGCCCGGGTCGCGTCCTTCGATGCGAGCGCGGCACGCGCGGTCCAGGGCGTGGTCGACGTCAAGCAGGTGCCGACCGGCGTGGCCGTCTACGCCAACGGCACCTGGCCGGCGATCAAGGGGCGCGAACAATTGCGCATCAGTTGGGACGAGTCGGCCGCCGAGAAGCGCAGCAGCGACCAGCTCATCGAGGAATACCGCGCGCTGGCACGCCGGCCTGGCCGCATTGCCGGCGCCCACGGAGACGCGATCACGACGCTCGCGCGCGCCGAGAGAATCATCGAAGCCGAATACGTTTTCCCCTATCTCGCGCACGCCCCCATGGAGCCGCTCGACGGCTTCCTGCGCTGGGACGGACAGCGCGCGATTGCCCGCTTCGGCAGCCAGTTGCAGACGCTCGATCACCAGGCGATCGCCAAGGTGCTTGGGCTCAAGCCGGAGCAGGTGGAATTGGAAACGATGCTCGCCGGCGGCAGTTTCGGGCGCCGGGCGCAGCAGACGAGTCATCTGGCGGCGGAATTGGCCGAGGTGGCGAAGGCGATCGGCCCTGGCCGGCCGGTGAAGCTCGTCTGGACGCGCGAGGACGACATCCGCGGCGGCTATTACCGTCCGCTCATCGTGCACCGCCTGCGCGGCGGCCTCCGTGATGGCAAGATCGTCGCCTGGACCGACACCGTCGTCAGCCAATCGATCTTGAAGGGTTCGGAGGCCGTGATGGCAAAGGGCGGCATCGACGCCACGTCGGTCGAGGGCGCGAAAGAAATTCCCTACGATATCGCCGATTTCCGCTGCGATCTGCACACGACGGATGTCGGCGTGCCGGTCCTGTGGTGGCGCTCCGTCGGCCATACGCACACCGGATATGCGGTCGAATGCTTCGTCGACGAACTCCTGCAGGCGACAGGGCAGGATCCGGTGGCGGGCCGGCTCGCCATGATGGGCAAGGCACCGCGCGAGGCTGGCGTGCTGCGCGCCGTGGCCGAGCTCGCGCAATGGTCCGGGCCCAGCCCGGTCAATGGCCGCGCCCGCGGCGTTGCCGTAGTGAAGAGCTTCGACAGCTACGTCGCCCAAATCGCCGAGGTTTCGGCCGGCGACGACGGCCCGCGCGTGCATAAGGTCTGGTGCGCCGTCGATTGCGGCGTGCCGGTCAATCCGGACGTGATCCGCGCGCAGATGGAAGGGGGCATCGGCTTCGGTGTCGGCGCGGCACTCTATGGCGAGGTGGCTCTCGACGAGGGCCGGCCGGTGCCGGCGAATTTCGACACTTACCGCGTGCTGCGCATCCACGAGATGCCTCAGGTCGAGGTGCGCGTCGTCAACTCGACCGAGAAGCCGACGGGCGTCGGCGAGCCGGGCGTGCCACCGATCGGGCCCGCTGTTGCGAACGCAATGGCACGGCTCGGCCTCGGGCGGCCGCGCCGCCTGCCACTGGTGAGGGCAATCGCATGATGCGCGCACAGGCTTTCCTCGCGGCGGGCGTGGCCGCCGTCACGGTTCTGGTCGCGGGCGCGGTGGCGGAGACCACCCGCCAACAGACTACCGCGAAGGACTTGCGCCCCGTCTCGAGCTTCCAGAGCATCGCCGATCAACAGGCGCGTTCGATCGCGCTGTTCGAAGAGGCCGGCAAGGTGCTGCATCATCCGCGTTGTGTGAACTGCCACCCGGCGACCGAGCGGCCGTTGCAGAGCGACGCGATGCGGCCGCATCAGCCGCTCGTGGTGCGCGGGGCCGACGGGCACGGCGTGCCCGGCATGACCTGCAACACCTGCCACCACACCGCGAATTTCGATGCCGCCCGCGTGCCCGGCCATCCGCAGTGGCACCTCGCCCCGGCGTCGATGGCTTGGGAGGGGCGCACGCTCGGCGAGATCTGCGCGCAGATCAAGGATCCGAACCGCAACGGCGGCAAGGACATGGCCGCGCTCCTTCACCACATGGCGGAGGACTCGCTCGTGGGCTGGGGCTGGTCGCCCGGCCCGGGCCGCGAGCCAGCGCCGGGCACGCAGGCCGCGTTCGGCGCCTTGCTGCGGGCCTGGGCTGATACTGGCGCGCATTGCCCGCCGTCATGAGGCCGAGGTGTTAACACCGTGTGCCGCCAGGAATGTCCCTGCGAGTCTTGGCTTATCAAAAGCGCTTCGCATC
Source organism: Bradyrhizobium sp. AZCC 1578 (assembly GCF_036924675.1). Classification (NCBI taxonomy): domain Bacteria; kingdom Pseudomonadati; phylum Pseudomonadota; class Alphaproteobacteria; order Hyphomicrobiales; family Nitrobacteraceae; genus Bradyrhizobium; species Bradyrhizobium sp. AZCC 1578. The sequence continues at coordinate 612,703 of NZ_JAZHRZ010000001.1, read as the reverse complement.
GGTCGTCGAAACTCCCGCGCGCAATTATTGCTCCAGCTTATAGATCCTTGCGGATCCTAGCGGCTAGTCGCGGCAGAGCCATTTTCTAATCTGCCATCATCGCCGCGGGGCATCCACAGCGGACGCCGCAACCATTCGGAACGCCTGATGATCACTCGCAGAGGCATGCTTGGCTCGACCTGCGGCATTGCGGCCGTGGCATTCACCGGCGTCGCCGCGGTCCAGCCCATGGCTGCCACACAAGGAAGGACCGGAGCCATGCAGATCACACGATCCGGCTCGCAACCATCCCGCAAGGGAGAGGCGAAGTACTTCACGGGCAATGTACGGATCGATCCACTTTTCCAGGCGCCAGATCCTGCGCGCGCCGGCGCGGGAACCGTCACGTTCGAGCCGGGAGCCCGCACTGCCTGGCACACGCATCCGCTCGGTCAGACGCTCATCATCACTGCGGGGGTCGGCTGGGTCCAGGGCGAGAACGGCCCGGTCGAGGAGGTGCGGCCCGGCGACGTGGTGTGGATCGCGCCGAACCTCAAGCATTGGCACGGCGCGACGCCGACCACGGCGATGACTCATATCGCGGTCAACGAATTGCAGGATGGCAAGAACGTCGACTGGCTGGAGCACGTCACCGACGAACAATACCGAAGATGAGCTCGTCAGGGCTGCGAGCGCCGCGCAATCAAGGCTCTGCTGCGCGCCCATAACCACTACTGAGCATCCGCAAATGGTCACATGGCCCAAAGATGAACTGCGCAAGATCGCAGAAAGCGACGACCTCCACGTCGCGCCGTTCCGCGAGAACCGAGTGACGTACGGAACTCCGACATGGATATGGTCAGTGGTCATAGGCGACGACCTTTATGTGCGCGCGTACCACGGGAAGAATTCTCGTTGGTATCAGGCCGCGATGCGGCAGAAGGCGGGGCGGATCACCGCCGCCGGAATGACGAAAGAAGTCACCTTCGAGCCGGTCGACGGGTCGATCAACGACCGCATCGATCAAGCCTATCGGGCGAAGTACCGCAGCAGCGAATATCTTGACCCGATGATCGGTACGCGTGCGCGTTCCGCGACAGTCAAGGTCATCCCGCGTGAGACGAATGCTTGATTGTCGAAAACGAAGGAAGTTCGCATGAAAGTAAGATTCCGGCTCATGCTTGGCGCGCTTGCCGCAGGTGTCGTGCTCGGCGGTATTGGCGTGTCGGTTCTGCATACCCAGACCAGGCCGTCTGCGTTCTATGTTGCCGGACACCGTGAAGCGCCGTTAACATTAGCGAGCGTGTGTTAGTCCGCCGTCCGCTCCCGCAAGCGCTGCGCATAGACGTTGATCACCAGCGCGGCCAGCAGGATCAGGCCGCGGATTAGAATCTTCAGGAAACTGTCGATGTTGACGTGATCGAGTCCGTTGTTGAGGACGCCGAGCACGAACAGGCCGACGATGGTGTTGCCGATGCCGCCGCGGCCGCCAAAGAGACTGGTGCCGCCGACCACGACGGCGGCGATTGAATCCAGAAGATAGGTGTCGAACTCGTTCTGCTGCGCGCTGCCGAAATGGGCGACGCCGAGCATGCCGCCGATGCCGGCGCAGACGGCTGATATCACCATGACGCTGCCGAGGATGAGCTTGACGTTGAGGCCGGAATATTCGGCGGCCTCGCGATTTCCCCCGACCATGTAAACGTAGCGGCCGAAGCGGGTATAGGTCAGCACCAGATGGCCGCCGAGCAGCATCAAGGCCGCCACGATCACGATCCAGGGAATGCCGCCGATCGATGTCGACCCTAGCGTCGTGACCAGCGGAGGGACCTTGTAGGCGATCTGCCCGCGCACCAGGAGCGCCGAGATGCCGGCCGCGATCTGCATCATCGCCAGCGTCATGATGAAGGAGGGGATGCCGATCACCGTCAGGCCGAACGCGTTGACGAGGCCGAGCAGGGCGCAGAGCGCCAGCGCCAAGAGGATGGCGGCCCATCCGGGCATCGGCACGTTGGCGATGTTGACGTAGGATTCCTGCAGCGTGAAATAGGCGACTGCAATGCCGGTGACGTTGGCGATGGCGGCAATCGAGAGGTCGATTTCAGCGCAGAGAATCACGAAAGTAAGGCCGACGGCGATGATCCCGGTGACCGATATCTGCGTCAGGATGTTGCCGAGATTGTCGAGCGTTGCAAACGAGGGGCTGGCGGCGGCGAAGAAGCTGAACAGGCAGATCAGCGTCAGGAACGGCGCGATGTTGCGCATCTGGGAGCGCAGCATCACAGCGAGCCGGTGCGGGCGTTTGCGATCGGAAGCGGGGACTGTCACGCTTTCACCTGAAGTCATGTCGGTCTCCTCACGCTGCTTCGAGCAGGCGGTCCTTGCTGATCCGTTCGTTGGAAAATTCGCGCACCACTGCGCCGCGCTTGAGCACGATGATGCGGTCGGCAAGCGACAGCACCGTCTCCGGCTCGGTGGAGAGCACGATGACGGCGAGCCCCTTGGCGCGTAAATTCCTGACGATATGGATGACGTCGTCCTTGGCGCCGACATCCATGCCGCGGGTCGGTTCGCACAGCACCAATAGCCGCGGCGGATAGCTCAACCACTTCGCCAGCGCGACCTTCTGCTGATTGCCGCCCGAGAGCATGCCGAGATCGAGTTCGACCGTGGCGGGCCGGATCCGCAACTGGTCGACCTGGCGCGCGGCGATCTCGCGCTCGCGCGAAGGCTTCAGCAGCAGGGATGAAATGCGGTCGAGGACGCTGATCGAGATGTTCTTGTAGACCGGCTCCTGGTGGAACAGCATGTCGCGCCGGCTCTCGGGCACAAAGGCGATGCCGGCGCGGCGCGCGCCGGCCGTGCTGCGGAAGGCTTTTTGTTCGCCGGCGATCGCGAGCGAGCCCTGGTCGGGTTTGAGCTTGCCGAACAGGATCCGCGCCAGTTCGAGCTGCCCGCACCCCATAAAACCGTAGATGCCCAGCACTTCGCCGGCGCGGACATCGAACGAAACGTCGCGCAGGCTGCGGGCGAGCGACAGCCCGCTCGCGTTCAGCACCACCGGCTTCTCGGCGGGCGGCGGCAGCATGATGTCATGCGTGTAGGTCTCCTCCAGCGCCTCGCGGCCATGGCCGATCATCGCCTCGATCAACGCGGGCTTGTTGGTATCGGCGGCCCTCGTCTCGGCGACCTTCCTGCCGTTGCGGAACACCGTTACGACGTCGGAGACGCGCAGGATATCCTCGATGAAATGCGAAATGAAGACAATGCTGGTGCCTTCGTCGCGCAGCCGCTTCAGGGTCGCGAACAGGCGCTCCACTTCCGGCGGGGACAGCGCCGAGGTCGGCTCGTCGAGGATGATGATGCGGGCGCCGGAGAACAGCACGCGGGCGATCTCGATCAGTTGCTGCAGGCCGATCGGCAGGTCGCCGAGCCGCGACATCGGATCGACGGCGATGCCGAAACGTTTGAGTTGCTCGCCGGCCTCGCGTGCCATGCGCCGCCACTGTACGAAACCAAAACGGTTGGTCGGCTGGTTGCCGAGAAACACGTTCTCGGCCACCGACAGATCTGGCGCCACGCTCAGTTCCTGATGCACCATCGCGATACCCGCCGCATGCGCGTCGCGCACCGATCGAAATCGGGTTTCCCCGCCATCCAGGATAAAGCGGCCGGAAAAATCGGCATGCACGCCGGCGATGATCTTCATCAGCGTGCTTTTGCCCGCACCGTTCTCGCCGACGAGACCATGGATCTCGCCGGGAGAAAGCGCAAAATCGACACCACGAAGGGCTTCGACGCCGCCGAAGGCCTTCGTGATCTCTTGCAGTTCGAGGATGGGCTTAAGTCCCACGGGCATGCTGACTCAGATCAGGAAATGGTCCTCCATCCATTGCATGCCGGCGGCATTGGCCTTTGTTACGACCGGGCCGTCGGTGATGACGTGCTTTGGAATACCCTGTCCGCTCTTCTCGCCCGCGGTTACCGCGGCGACGCCGGCAATGATGGCGCCGCCGTGGATGCGGCAGGAGGGATTGCGGACGGTCGCGAACATGCGGCCTTCGCTCACCGCCTGGATCGCCGGCGGCATGGCGTCGACGCCGCCGATCAGGATGTTGGTGCGGTTGCGCGCCTTCATGATGTTGTAGGCGGCCAGCGCCATGTCGTCATTGTGGAAGAAGGCCGCGTCGATCTGCGGGTGCTTTGTCAGATAGGTCTCCCACAGCCGCGCCGTCTTCGAGACGTCCCAATCCGCGGGCTGAGTGTCCAGCACCTCGATGTTCGGGAATTGCTTCACCACCGTGTTAAAGCCCTTGGCGCGGCCCTGCGCGCCGGTATGGCCGAGCGCGCCCTGCGTCATGATGATCTTGCCCTTGCCGCCCATGGCGTTGCACAGCGCCTGGGTCACCGAAGCGCCCATGAATTCATTGTCGGGCGCCAGGAACGAATGAACCTTGATCTGATCGAGCGGCGCGATCAGCGTGTCCATGTCGATCACGGGAATGCCGGCATCGATCATCTTCTGCACGGGCTGGGTCAGCGTGCCGATGCCGAATGCCTGGATGGCGACGAAATCCCATTTTTGCGACGCCATGTTATCGATCGCCGCGCGCTGCTTGACCGCGTCGAGTTGGCCGTCGAACCAGGTGACTTCGACGTTGAACAGCTTGCCCCACCATTCCGCCGCCTGCTTGCCCTGGGCGCACCAGGTCGCCTGCAGGCCTGCATTGGAGAACGCAGCCTTCAACGGTTTCTCTGAACGGGCGGCTGCCGCCAGCGCTGGATTAATACCCAGTCCCCCGAGCAGGGCGGTGGCTGCGCCAGCCGCGCCCGCGGCCTGAAGAAGGTCGCGCCTGGTCGTTGCCGTTTTGTCAGTTCCGGACATCGTTTGCTCCCTCGCTTGTCGTTTGTTTATGGCCGTCGGCGTCGATTGCACGCACCGCGGATCGAGGCAGTCTTTCACACTCGGCGCGTTTGCGCCACCGAATGACTTGATCGCCGGCACTAGGACGTCCAGGGAATCGTTTCGGCCAATCGGCCGTGGTCAGGGCTGGCTATTTTCACACTGCGCTGCAACGAGGCCATCGATCTCGCCGAGCAATTTCCGCCATGCCGCGTCGATCTCGTCGGACCAGTCCGCTCCGACGATGTCGCGGAGCGTCTGCGCAATGATGCCGAAGAACGCGACGAACAATTCCCGCGGCGTGCCGTAAGCATCGTGTGATGAAACTTCCGATGCGATCAGGCGGAAATGCCCGCTACGCTCGCCGGCAAAGTCCAGGATGGCATCGATCGTGAAGGCCAGCATCGAGCCCTTGACGAGTTCGCTGCCCTCAGTCCGAAACATCGTCCGCGCTTCGGGATGCGCCTCGAACAGGCGGTGATAGACCAGCGGCGTCAGATCTTCGCAGCGCTCGGCGGCCAGTTCAAAACTTCGCTCGATCGGATTTGACGATGCCGTCATTGTCGTTTGCGATCGTAACGAAAAAAAAGAGCAGGGCACCAAGCCCTGCTCAAAAATTGTGTCGACCCTTAATTTCCTCGAAAAGTGAGATTTGCTCTTGATTGTCGAGGCGACGCTGCTTGTGCGCGTCAGGGCTCCTCCCGAGACTTGGACCACCAAGCTTTGCCTGTCGGCAAGCCTGAGCCCGAATTGGTAGACCATCTTTTTCGTCTTGTCACCAATTTCGGCAACGTTTGTTCAAAATTCCAGCACTCTGCGAAATGATTGGGAATTTACGACTGAGGGTTGTGGATTTAGCTCCAATTCGCCCGGGGCTTGGTATCGGGGTAAGGCGCCCTCCAAATGATGCAAAACGCATCGCTTTTCGCCAGCATCTCTCCTTGAAGCTGCAACATAGTTCCAGGAACCTGATCTCGACTTCGGACTCCAAGGGTGATTAAGGTCTGAAGCGGATGGGTTTGCGATGCGCCGGCGGCTGAAGAATTTTCTGCCAATTGTCCTGATTGCTCTGGTGGTGCAGATTTTTGCACCGATCGGCGCATGCTGGGCGGTGAGCATCGCGGCCTCCGATCCGCTCGCTGGCGCCATCATTTGCCATGGCAATGGCGCCCCCGATGCCGGGCAGGCTGACCAAGCCAACCATCGCGCCCATGACGGATGCTGTTCGGTTTGCAGCGTGCTGCAGACCGGAGCGCCAGTCGATGGGCCGCAGACTGCAGCGATCGACGTCGATCGGGTTGCCGAGCAGGTGGCTTGGTTCGACTTTGCTTTCCGGCTGACAAACGCTCGCGCCGGCAGCCACGCGCAGGCGCGCGCGCCTCCTTCCATTTCCTGACCTCACTTGACCTTCGTCAAATGGTGCGGCCGCGGCCGTGCCAGTTCGTTCAATTGAGCAAGCCAGTCAAAGCGCTGGCGTCAGGAATGTCTTATGTACTCCCATCGTGGTTTGGGAAGCGCGAGCCTGCTTGTGCTTGGTAGTGCGCTATCTCTCACGCCGTCGAACGCGACCGCCCAGACGGCGTTGCCGGCGGTGACTGTCGACGCCCCGCGCGCCGCGGCTGCCAGACCTGCGGCCCGAAAGCCGGCCATTCGCGCGTCCGCCCGGACGCAGGCGAGGCCGCCTTCGGCCAACCCCGCGCCTTCAGCGTCGCTAACCGCGGGCATTACCCCGAGCGTGGCACGCGCGCTGCTTTACCAGGCGCCGAATGGCCAGACCGAGACGACCATCGATCGTAGCCAGTTCGACAACCGGCCGTCGTTCTCCGTGGCCGACGTGCTGCGCGAGAGCCCGGGTATCTCGGTGAAACAGGGCAACGGGCCGCGCGATATCGGCATCTCGATCCGCGGTTCCAACGCCCGAAACGGCTTTGCCATCCGCAACCTCGTGATCTTTGACGACGGCTTTCCGGTCACGCAGCCGGACGGGCTTTCCCGCAGCGACCTGATCGATCCCAAGGCCTATGGCGCGATCGATGTCATTCGAGGACCGTCGTCAGCGCTCTTTGGCAACTATGCCACCGGCGGCGCGCTCAACTTCCGCACCCGCCCGGGGCGTACCATCGACGGGGTCGAATACGGCGTCGATGGCGGCAGCTTCGGCTATCTCAATAACTATCTCGCCGCGGGCAAGAAGGTCGGCAATTTCGAGTATTCGTTGTTCGCCAGCGACGCGCGCGGCGACGGCTTTATCCAGAATAGCTGGTTCAATACCCAGACGGTGAATTTTTTAGGCACGTTGCAGGCCACGCCCGATGACCGCTTCACCGTCAAGTTCATCAACAACAATCTCGATACAAGGCTGCCGCTCCGGCTGTCGCTCAACCAGTATTATCAGAACCCGTTCCAGGAGGGATGCGACATGGCGAGCGTCGCCGGCTGCGCCTCAGTTAACCTCCTCAACAACGGCTTCAACGGCACAAGGACTCCGATCACGGCCATCCAGGCCGGGCTCGGCCGCGAAGATCGCCGCACCATCGTCGGCGGTAGATGGGAGCACGACTTCGACAACACGACCACCTGGCGCAACCAGTTCGTGTTCGACGATCGCAATATCAGCCAGCCGACGGGAGCGACCAGCGCGATCGGCGATTTCCCGTCGTATAACTACATGAGCGACGTCACCAAGCGCGGCGAAATCCTCGGCATGGAATCGACGACATATTTCGGCGCGTTCTACAACACGCTGACCGCGTCAAGCGACTCACGCCACGTCATGCCGGGAGGCAATGCGAAGCTCGGCCTTCTGCAAAGCAATACCTGGAGCGACACCACGAACTATGGCGTTCGCGCTCGCGAGGAATTGAAGCTGACGCCGCAATTAACCGCTATTGCCGGCATCGGATGGGAAACCACGCATCTGAAGGGGATCAATTCCGCGTACAATTACGGAAACTCGCCGATTCCGATGCCGACGATCACCACGACGACCGCCGATCGGCAATTTCAGAACACCGCGCCCGAGCTCGCGTTGCTCTACAAGCTGAATCCCGAATGGCTGTTCCGCGCGCGCGTCGCCACCGGCTACGGCACCCCGCAGGTCGGAAATCTCTTCGTCCTCCCGAACGGCCAGAACGGCAACAATACACAGCTAAAGACGCAGCAGAACGTCGGTTACGACATCGGATTCGATTGGACGCCGAATAACGCGCTCAAATTCAGCGCGACCGGCTTCTACGAATTCTTCAAAAACGAGCTGGTCTCGCAAGCCACCCAGGTCGGCGCGCCCAATGCAAGCTTCACGTTCAACGCCCCGAAATCCGAACATCGCGGCGTAGAGCTGGCCGCCGACTGGAAGTTCTACCCCGGCTGGCGTTTCACGGCCGCCTACACCTATCTCGACGAGGTCTATACAGAATACACCGAGAATATCGTCAACGGCGCGACGTTCAGCTTCAACCGTGCAGGTAACAAGATTCCCGGCATCTCGCCGCACGAACTGACGGCGCGTCTTGGCTATGAGCAGATGTGGGGGCCGCTTGCCGGCCTCGGAGCATTCGTAGAAGTCCAGTGGAAGGATTCGTTCTACATGGACAACGCCAATCTCTTGAAGGCGCCCGGTTACGAACTGGTCAATCTCAACGTGCACTACAATACGGACCTCAAGTCCGACTACTTCAAGTCATTGAGCATGTATGTCGAAGTCAGGAACGTGTTCGACCGGACCTATGTGGCTTCAGCGAACAACATCGCAAATTCGGTGACGGCAGGCGGTATCCAGAATCCCGCCAGCGTATTGGCAAATACGACCGGCTCGATCTACGCCGGCTCGCCGCGCGCGTTCATCGCCGGAATGAAGCTGGCGTTCAAATGACCGGACAACAACGCAGGAGGAGTAAAGCCATGCTGCGAATGAGCCTGCTCGCGATGCTCGCCCTCTCGCTTTGCCAAAGTGCAGCGCAAGCGCAAATGAGCCATCATCAGCACGCCTCGGAAGCGGCGTGCGAGGAGACAGCCTTGCGCTGTGCGTCGAAGGTCATGCCGGCCTTCGCGCCGGACGGAACGCTGTGGCTCGCCTGGATGGCGGGAGGCCAGATATCGGTCGCGAGTTCGAAGGATCAGGGGCGCAGCTTTTCGACGCCGGTTCAGGTGACCAAAGAAAAGCTCAACCTCGATTGGGGTCCGGATGCGCGTCCGCAGATCGTCATCGAAAAGAACGGCGGCATTGCGCTGGCGTTTTCGCGCTTCCGGGACAAGGCGTTCAATGGTCAGGTGCTGACCACGAGGTCGACCGATGGCGGCCAGAGCTTTTCCGAGTTGCGGCCGATTACCTCAAGCAACGAGAGCCAGCGCTTTGTCGCGCTCGGCCTCGATGCTGACGGTTCGGTGTTTGCGGCCTGGATCGACAAGCGCAACCGGGTGCCTGCGCGTGAGGAGGGCAGGAAATATGAAGGGGCAGGGCTGTTCTTCGCCTCATCGAAGGATGGCGGCGCGACCTATTCCGAGACGCACCTCGCAGCCGACAACACCTGCGAATGTTGCCGGCTCGGCCTGGCGTTCGCGGGCCCGGGCCGTCCCGTGGTGGTGTTCAGGAATATCTTCGAAGGCGGTGTGCGGGATCACGCGATCATGACGTTCGCCGATCCTGCGACGCCGGGCGAGGCTCGCCGCGTCAGCAACGACGATTGGCAGATTGCCGCGTGCCCGCATCACGGGCCAAGTCTTTCGATCTCGCCCGCCGGCACTCACCACGTGACGTGGTACACCAACGGCAAGGTGCGCAAGGGGCTGTTCTATGCCCGCTCGCAAGACGAGGGGCGCACGTTTTCCGATCCGTTTCCGCTCGGCCGTTCCGACCGCAATCCCACGCGGCCCTATGTGCTTGCCGGCCCGCGCGGCGCCACCATGGTCTGGAAAGAGTTCGACGGCGAGAAGACCGCGGTCAACGCGATTGTCTCGCATGATGAGGGCAAGAGCTGGTCAAAGCCGGTCGTGATCGCCACGACGACGGACACATCTGACCACCCGTTGCTGGTCAGTGACGGGCAGAAGGTCTACCTTTCGTGGATGACCAAGGCCGACGGCTATCGCCTTCTACCGATCGGAGACGGTTCATGAAACGCCTCCTGCTCGCCGTCATATTCCTCGTTGCCTGTCTGGGCGCCGCGCCCGGCGCCGAGACGCCGTCCGAGCTCACGCTCAAGCCGTTCGTGCGGGGAAGCTGGCAGGACGTGCTGCGTTCGCATGCCGGGCGCCCGACGTTGGTGCATTTCTGGGGCGTTACCTGCGGTCCTTGCAAGGTCGAATTGCCGCTGCTCGGACAATTCATGAAGGACCATTCCGAGATCGACGTCGTGATGGTCAGCGCCGATCTCGTTCCGAATCTGGACCGCGCAACGCGCGCGATGCTGGAGAAGGCCGGGCTGGGATCGGCGGAGAACTGGATTTTCAGCGACGGCTTCGTCGAACGCCTTCGGTTTGAGATCGATCCCGCCTGGCAGGGTGATATCCCGCGCACGCTCCTGATTGGGCGGGATGGAACCGTGACCACGATCGAAGGTTCGGCAGAAATACCGGACCTCGAAAAATGGTTGGTTCAGCAAAAGGCCGCGAAGAAATAAGGACGCAATCCCGCTATTGTGAACATGAACGTTGCATTCTCACGTTAATGCAACGGCGGCCTCGGCCGTCCGTTGTTTGGCGGCCATACTTCAGAAATCGAAAGACATCCGATGAAACCTGTCTTGCCATTGTTCGCCTTCGCCACCCTGTTTGCTCTCCTGGGCACGCCCGCACACGCCCAGGAGGTCAAGGCCGGAGACCTCGTCATCAAGCAAGCCTGGAGCCGCGCTACGCCGAGCGGTGCAAAAATCGCCGGCGGCTATCTCACGGTCGAAAACAAGGGCAGCGCGCCGGACAAGCTCGTCGGCGGCTCGGGCGATGACATCGGCAAGGTCGAAATTCACGAGATGGCGATGAACAACGGCGTCATGACGATGCGGCCGCTCGACAAGGGCCTGCCGATCGAGCCGGGCAAGACCGTCAAGCTCGCGCCGGGCGGCTATCATCTGATGCTGATGGATCTCAAGCAGCCCTTCAAGCAGGGCGACAAGGTGCCGGTCACCCTCGAATTCGAGAAGGCGGGAAAGGTGACGTTGTCGCTCGACGTGCAGGGCGTCGGTGCGCAGGGGCCATCCGGCGGTGAAATGAAGCACGATCATTCCGGGATGAAGAAATAGCGAGCGGCTTGTGTAGATGGGGTAACGGGCCCCGGTCCGCCTTCCAGGCAAGCCGCGCTTGCTACGGCGCTGTTGGGTAGCGCGCTTCGCGCGGCGTGCCTGGAAGGCGGGCGGTCGTCCCTCACATTGATGGTGTTACGGAGTCAGAGGGATGAGCCTCGCTCCAAGCATCAGGGAGAGACGACCATGGAGTATTATGCAGGAATCGACGCGTCATTGGAATGCTCGAGCGTGTGCGTTGTCGACGCTAGTGGCAAGATCGTGCGCGAGGCCAAGGTGGCGAGCGAGCCGCAAACCCTGATCGCCTGGTTCGGTTCGCTGGGCTTCGGCCTGGAACGGATCGGCCTGGAGGCCGGACCTTTGTCGCAATGGCTGTTTGCAGCAATGAAGGCAGCCGGCCTTGCCGTGGAACTGCTGGAGACGCGGCACGTGCGGAAGGCGTTCGAGGCGATGCCGGTCAAGTCGGACCGCAACGATGCACGCGGCATCGCGCAACTGATGCGGCTGGGCTGGTTCCGGCCGGTGCATTGCAAATCGATGAGTGCGCAAGAGACTCGATCGTTGCTGACGGCACGCAAGCTGGTGCAATTGAAGCTTCTCGACGTGGAGAACAGTCTGCGCGGGATCCTGCGCGGTTTTGGCTTAAAGGTTGGCAAAACGAGCAGGCAGGAGTTCGCGGGACGGATCGAGGAACTCGTGGCGGGCCACCCGCACCTGCAGATGATCGCCAAGGCGCTGCTCGCGGTTCGGCATTTTTCGCGGCTTCCGGCCTTGTGTTTTCGCAGCCGATCCGGTTTCACTGCACCTCTTCCGGTAGCCCACTGATTCCTCGAGTTGTCCCATGCGGTTGTCGCGGTTTTTTCTACCCATCCTGAAAGAGAATCCGAAAGAGGCGGAGATCGTCTCGCATCGGCTGATGCTGCGCGCGGGCATGATGCGGCAGGAGGCGGCAGGCATTTACGCCTGGCTGCCGCTCGGCTTCCGGGTGCTGAAGAAGATCGAGCAGATCGTCCGCGAGGAACAGGACCGCGCCGGCGCCCTGGAACTGTTGATGCCGACGCTGCAGCTCGCCGACCTCTGGCGCGAGAGCGGACGCTACGACGCCTACGGCCCGGAGATGCTGCGCATCAGCGACCGCCACAAGCGCGAGTTGCTGTATGGGCCGACCAATGAGGAAATGATCACCGAGATCTTTCGCGCCTACGTCAAATCCTACAGAAACCTGCCGCTCAATCTCTATCACATCCAGTGGAAGTTCCGCGACGAGCAGCGCCCGCGTTTCGGCGTGATGCGCGGCCGCGAGTTCCTGATGAAGGATGCGTACTCCTTCGATATCGACGAGGCAGCGGCGCGCCGGTCCTACAACCGGATGTTCGTCGCTTACCTGCGCACCTTCGCGCGGATGGGATTGAAGGCGATCCCGATGCGCGCCGAGACCGGGCCGATCGGTGGCGACCTCAGCCACGAATTCATTGTGCTGGCGGAAACCGGTGAGTCCGGCGTGTTCTGCAACAGCGATGTGCTGAACCTGCCGATTCCGCCCGACGATGTCGATTACGACGGCGATCTGACCCCGATCATCAAGCAATGGACGTCGGTCTATGCTGCGACCGAGGACGTCCACGACGCCGCTCGTTACGAGCGCGAAGTGCCGGCCGACAAGCGCGTCAACACGCGCGGCATCGAGGTCGGCCAGATCTTCTACTTCGGCACCAAATATTCCGATGCGATGAAGGCACTGGTGGCCGGCCCTGACGGCGTCGACGTGCCGATCCATGGCGGTTCCTACGGCGTCGGCGTGTCGCGGCTGGTCGGCGCCATCATCGAGGCCTGCCACGACGATGCCGGCATCAAATGGCCGGAGGCGGTGGCGCCGTTCACGGCCGTGATTTTGAACCTGAAGCAGGGGGACGCAGCCGTCGATGGCGCTTGCGAGAAGCTTTATCGCGAGCTTCAGGCCAAGGGTGTCGACGTGCTCTATGACGATACCGACCAGCGCGCCGGCGCGAAATTCGCGGCCGCCGACCTGATCGGCATCCCCTGGCAGATTCTGGTCGGGCCGAAGGGCCTCGCCGAGGGCAAGCTCGAGATCAAGCGGCGCAGCGACGGCTCGCGTGAGAATCTCAGTCCGGCGGAAGTGGTGGCGAAGATCGCGGGATAAGATATCCACTGCGGCCGATATGTTGGCCAATACGGCCACATTTGGCCCGAATCATGGGATTATCGAGTAATGGATGAGACCATGAACGAGACAGCCCGAACTCCGCCTTTTGCGCCCTTCGAATGGCTGCTGTCTGGGCGTTACCTGCGGGCACGTCGCAAGGAAGGCTTCATTTCCGTCATCGCCGGCTTTTCGTTCCTCGGCATCATGCTCGGCGTCGCCACGCTGATCATCGTGATGGCCGTGATGAACGGATTTCGCAAGGAACTCTTGGACAAGATCCTCGGGCTGAACGGCCACATCTTGGTGCAGCCCTTGGAATCGCCGCTAACCGACTGGAAGGACGTCGCCGAGCGCATCAGCCAGGTCGATGGCATCCGCCTTGCCGCGCCGGTCGTGGACGGCCAGGCGCTGGCGTCCTCGGCCTTCAACGCCGCCGGTGTGCTGGTACGCGGCATGCGCGCTGCGGACCTGAACAACCTCACTTCGATCGCCAAGAACATCAAGCAAGGCACGATGGAGGGATTTGACGAGGGGCAGGGCGTCATCATCGGACGCCGGCTCGCCGATCAATTGTCGCTGCATGCCGGCGACACCATCACGCTGGTTGCGCCCAAGGGCGCGGTGACCCCAATGGGCACGACGCCGCGCATCAAGCCTTACAAGGTCGCGGCCGTGTTCGAGATCGGCATGTCGGAATATGACGCAAGCTTCGTGTTCATGCCGCTGCCGGAGTCGCAGGCCTATTTCAACCGCAAGGACGACGTCACCGCGATCGAGGTATTCACCAGCAATCCCGATCGAATCGACGCGTTCCGCAAGAGCGTGACGGAGGCAGCCGGGCGGCCGGTGTTCCTGGTCGACTGGCGGCAGCGCAACTCGACCTTCTTCAACGCGCTTCAGGTCGAGCGCAACGTGATGTTTTTGATCCTGACCATGATCGTGCTGGTTGCCGCGCTCAACATCGTTTCGGGCCTGATCATGCTGGTCAAGGACAAGGGCCAGGACATCGCCATCCTGCGCACCATGGGTGCGTCGCAGGGCTCGATCATGCGGATATTCCTGATCACGGGCGCTGCGATCGGTGTGGTCGGCACGCTGACCGGATTTTTCGTCGGCATGCTGATCTGCCTGAATATCGAATCGATCCGGCAGTTCCTGTCCTGGATGACCAACACCGAATTGTTCTCGCCGGAACTCTATTTCCTCTCCCGGCTGCCGGCCGAGATCGATTTCGGCGAGACCACTGCGGTGGTGATCATGGCGCTGACGCTGTCGTTCCTAGCGACACTCTATCCGTCCTGGCGCGCAGCGCGCCTCGATCCCGTCGACGCGCTCCGTTATGAGTGAGGGCGCGATGGCCGAGGAGGCGGAAGATGTACCCGTTATCTATCTCCACGAGATAAAACGCGAGTACCGACAGGGCGAGGCGACGCTGACCATCCTCAACGGCGCCAAGCTTGCGCTGTGGGCGGGACAGTCGGTGGCGCTGGTGGCGCCGTCGGGATCGGGCAAGTCGACGCTGCTGCACATCGCGGGCCTGCTCGAAAGCCCCGACGATGGTGAGGTCTATGTAGCGGGCACGCCGACCTCGCAACTATCAGATATCGACCGCACCCAGATCCGGCGCTCCGACATCGGCTTCGTCTATCAATCGCATCGGCTGTTGCCGGAATTCACCGCGCTCGAAAACGTCATGCTGCCGCAGATGATCCGCGGCCTCAAACGCTCCGAGACGATCAAGCGCTCGCAGGAGATTTTGGCCTATCTCGGCCTCGGCGATCGCATCTCGCACCGTCCGGCGGAACTGTCCGGCGGCGAACAGCAGCGCGTCGCCATCGCGCGCGCGGTCGCCAATGCGCCCCGGGCGTTACTCGCCGACGAGCCGACCGGAAATCTCGATCCGCATACCGCCGATCACGTCTTCAAGGCGCTGATGCAGCTCGTGAAGGCGACGCAGGTCGCGATGCTGATCGCCACCCACAACATGGAGCTGGCCGGCCGCATGGACCGGCGGGTGTCGCTGGTCGACGGCCGGGTCGTCGAACTCGAATAACGGCGACGTCAGTAGACGTTGCGGTACCGCCTGTTGCGAGGTCCCGACGGTCCCTGAGCCTGTGCGTAATAGGGATTGACGACGCATTGCGCCGAGCGGCCCGACGCCGACATGTTGCACTGGGCCAGCGAAGTATATCTGCATTCGTAATAGCTGATCTTGCCGTACACATGCAGGCAAACCGGATAGCTGGGATCGTACGTCTGCGCTTGCGCCGGTGCAGCGGCCGAAGCTGCGCCGATTGCCAGAATTGCCAAAGCCAGAATGCGCATTTGGAAGCTCCTTGGGTTGGCGGCCGCGGGCGGTCTGCCGCAGCCCATGCAACCTTCAGTCGCTAAGCAGACGACCCACCAACGGCCGCGTCAAATCACGTTCGCGCGTTGCAAGGGCTCGCGGTCAGTAGCCGTTGCGGTAGCGCTTGTTGCGTCGTGCCGACGGTTCTTGCGATGCATGTGCGAAATACGGATTGATCTCGCATTGCGCCGAGCGGCCCGACGCCGACATGTTGCATTGAGGCAGGGAGGTATAGGCACATTCGTAGTAGTTGATCCCCCTGTTATAAACATGCAGGCAAACCGGATAGCGGGGATCGTAAGTCTGTGCCTGCGCCGGTGCCGCTCCGACTGCCAAAATTGCCAAAGCCAAAATACGCATCAGAATCTCCTTCGGGATTGGCGGCTGCGATCGGTCTGCATTTCCGCCTTGGCGTTGAAATAGGGATTCGCAGCGCAACCCGCATCTCGCCCGGAGGCGGTTGCCTGACATTGCGCGAGCGACGAAAAACTGCAATCGCCGGCACCGGCGCCGAAATCGCAGCCCTTGACGCAGTAGGGAAACTCGCGCGCCGCCGCCGGCATCGCAACCGCTGCCGACACAGCACCGGCGACCATGAGCGCCGGCAATGCCCTTCGCATGCATCCTCCGCCGCAGCGTTTGCAATCTTCAGTCGCTAAGCAGACGACTCGCCAACGTCCGCGTCAAATCACGTTCGCGCGTTGGAATGGCCGTCGGCGGGGCGCAAACAGGGCGCAACGAGCCCTCGGTGGTGGTCAGTACCTGCCGTAGCCGGGGGCGGGCGGCAGCGCGCGGCCGGGCAGCGGGCGATAGTTGGAGGGCGGCGGTTCGCTCTCGCCGACATAATAAGGATTGGCGATGCAGGTGAGAAAGCGTCCCGATGCAGTCGCCTGGCACTGCTCGTAGCTCGTGAACGTGCAGTAGCTCAGCGCCGGATACTCGTCTCCCTGAAGGCAGAACGGATATCGAGTGCCGACCGCTTCGGCAGGCGCAGCGCCGATAGCTGTCAATCCGATCGCGGTCAGCACAGCCAGAATCGCTCTACGCATTTCGAATCTCCCTCACGGCGCATCGGCACTTCGCGTTCCATTCTGATCGACACAAGCCGCAGCTCTGCAATCCCGTCAAGCCAATCCGCCTTGCAATACCGCCGCAAAACTAAAATGTGAATTTTTTGCGGCGAGGCTCGGCGCAATGTTTCAAAAGATGCCTGCAGGACAACATTAACTTACGTTCACACTGAGGCCGTTTGATGTGCGTTGTTGCAGTGAGGTTACAGCAATTCGAGCTGACGATGCTATGAGCATGCCACGGCCTTGGGGGCTGTCAAAAAAGGAACGGGAATAAGAATGAAGAAGGTTTTGCTTGTTACGGCCAGTCTGATCGCGCTCGGCGCGGCTGCGCCGGCTGTTGCTGCTGATCTCGCTGCGCGCCCTTACACCAAGGCGCCCCCGATGGTCGCTGCTGTGTATGATTGGACCGGATTCTACATCGGTGCGAACGGCGGCTATGGCACGAGCCGCAATAGCTGGAATCTCCTGCCGGGCGTTGGCACTTTCGGCGAAGGCTCCCATGACGCGGACGGCGGCACGATCGGTGGCCAGATCGGCTATCGCTGGCAGGCTGGCACCTGGGTGTTCGGCGTTGAAGCGCAGGGCAACTGGGCCGACTTCCAGGGCAGCAACCTCAGCCTGCTCGATCCCACGGTTCGCAACGAATCGCGGGTGAATGCGTTCGGCCTGTTCACTGGTCAGGTTGGTTATGCCGTCAACAACGTCCTGCTCTACGTCAAGGGCGGTGCGGCTGTGACCTCGAACGAGTATCGCAGGTTCGACGTTCCTACCGGCGCACTGCTGGCTACGACCAATGACGACACCCGCTGGGGCGGCGTGGTCGGCGCAGGCCTCGAATACGGCTTCGCCCCGAACTGGTCGGTCGGCGTCGAGTACAATCACCTGTTCATGCAGGACCGTACCTACGCCTTCACCACGCCGGGTGGCGCGTTCGCCGGCAATGTTCGCATCGACCAGGACGTCGATCTCGTCACCGCCCGCATCAACTATCGCTTCGGCGGCCCGGCCGTCACGAGGTACTGATCTCGCGCGCGACCTGCGACCAACATCGAAGCCCCGGGACCTTCCCGGGGCTTTTTTTATTGGTGTGGCGCGCCGGTTAACCAAGCCGGAATTGTCGTAAGACGCGCCGTGAGACGGACTTGACTCCAAGAACAAAAAAGGAACAATGTTCCTCATATGTTCTTTGACCGTGGGAGTCGGATCATGTTGCGGATGTTCGTGGAAGAGGCGGCGGCGCTGGCGTCGATTACGCTGTTTGTCGGGATGATCGCGGTGTGGGCGCAGGTGATCCCGCAGCTTTGAGGCGGGGCGGAGAACCGGCCCGATTCGGCTTGCGACGGGCTGGGGAAAAGCCGGATGGCGGGTGCGCAAGCGGCGTTCCGCGTGGACTCCGTCCGGCCAAGGCATCACCATTGCGGCGGCGAGTCGGCGCGCACCCAGCGGCCGATGATCGCTCCTAACCATATGCGAGAGCCTGTTAAGCGACCATGTCCAGTGCCGGATTCGTTCATCTCCACGTTCATTCGGCCTATTCGCTGCTGAAGGGCTCCATCAAGATCGCCAAACTCGGCGAACTGGCGAAAGCCGATCGCCAGCCGGCGCTGGCGCTGACCGACACCGACAACATGTTCGGAGCGCTGGAATTCTCCGACAAGATGGCTGGCTACGGCATCCAGCCGATCGTCGGCTGCGAGCTCGCCGTCGATTTCGGCGACCAAGATCCCAACGCCCGCAATTCGCTGGCTGCCACGCCGTCGCGAATCGTACTGCTGGCGGCGCGCGAGCGCGGTTACCGCAGCCTGATGCGGCTGAACTCGCGGGCGTTTCTGGAAACACCGGTCCATCAATCCCCGCACATCAAGCTCGAATGGCTGAAGGGCGATGCCGAGGATTTGATCGCGCTGACCGGCGGCCCCGACGGTCCGATTTCGCTGGCGCTCAACGCCGATCACACAGCGCTTGCAGCCGCGCGTATCGACCGGCTGGCGGGCCTGTTCGGCGATCGCCTCTATGTCGAATTGCAGCGCCATGGCATCGACAAGGAGCGTCGCGTCGAGGCCGGCCTGATCGATCTCGCTTACGCCAAGGGCCTGCCGCTGGTCGCGACCAACGAGCCATATTTCGCATCGAACGACGATTACGAGGCCCATGATGCGTTGTTGTGCATCGCTGGCGGCAAGCTGATCGCCGAGACCGACCGCGAGCTGCTCACCCCTGATCACCGCTTCAAGACCCGCGCCGAAATGGCGGTGCTGTTTGCCGACATTCCGGAAGCGCTGGCCTCCACGATCGAGATCGCCGAACGCTGCTCGTTTCGGCCGAAGACAAGAAAACCGATCCTGCCGCGTTTCACCGTCGGCGCCGATTCGGGCTCCGACGCGGCAACCGAAGAAGCCGTGGAGCTGAAGCGTCAGGCCGAGGCGGGGCTCGCACGGCGTCTCCAGGTTCATGGCCTGTCGCCCGGCGCGACGGAAGAGGAATACCAGAAGCGTCTCGCCTTCGAAATCGACGTCATCAACCGCATGAACTATGCGGGCTACTTTCTGATCGTCTCGGACTTCATCAAATGGGCCAAGGCCCACGACATTCCGGTCGGTCCGGGCCGCGGCTCCGGCGCCGGCTCGCTGGTCGCGTACGCGCTCACCATCACCGACCTCGATCCCATTCGCTTTGGGCTGCTGTTCGAGCGCTTCCTCAACCCCGAACGCGTCTCGATGCCGGACTTCGACATCGACTTCTGCCAGGACCGCCGCGGCGAGGTGATCGACTACGTGCAGCAGCGCTATGGCCGCGATCAGGTGGCGCAGATCATCACCTTCGGAACGCTGCAGGCGCGCGGCGTGCTGCGCGACGTCGGCCGCGTGCTGCAGATGCCCTACGGCCAAGTCGATAAGCTGACAAAACTTGTGCCGCAAAATCCTGCCGCGCCGGTGACGTTGGCGCAGGCGATCGAGGGTGAACCGAAGCTGCAGGCGTTCCGCGACGAGGACCCGGTGGTCGCGCGCGCCTTTGACATCGCCCAGCGCCTCGAAGGACTGACGCGCCACGCCTCGACCCACGCTGCCGGCATCGTGATCGGCGACCGACCTTTAAGCGAACTGGTGCCGCTCTATCGCGATCCCAAGTCCGACATGCCGGTGACCCAGTTCAACATGAAATGGGTCGAGCCGGCCGGGCTCGTGAAGTTCGACTTCCTCGGCCTGAAGACGCTGACCGTGCTTGACGTCGCGGTGAAACTGCTCAAACAGCGCAACATCCATGTCGACCTGGCGACGCTGCCGATCGATGATGCGCCGAGTTACCAGATGCTGGCGCGGGGCGATGTGGTCGGCGTGTTCCAGGTGGAAAGCCAGGGCATGCGGCGCGCGCTGATCGACATGCGCCCCGACCGGTTCGAGGACATCATCGCGCTGGTGGCGCTCTATCGCCCGGGTCCGATGGCCAACATCCCGACCTATTGCGCGCGCAAGCACGGCGACGAGGAGCCGGAATATCTGCATCCGATCCTGGAGCCGATCCTGAAAGAGACGTTCGGCGTCATCATCTACCAGGAACAGGTGATGCAGATCGCGCAGGTGATGGCCGGCTATTCGCTCGGCGACGCCGACCTGCTGCGCCGCGCGATGGGCAAGAAGATCCGCGCCGAGATGGAGAAGCAGCGAGCGATCTTCGTTGCCGGCGCCGTCAAGAACGGCGTGCCGAAAGGGCAGGCGGACACGATCTTCGAACTGCTCGCCAAATTCGCCGACTACGGCTTCAACAAGAGCCACGCCGCGGCTTACGCGCTGGTGTCCTACCACACCGCCTACATGAAGGCGCATTACCCGGTGGAGTTTCTGGCGGCGTCGATGACGCTCGAACTCAACAACACCGATAAGCTCTCGGAGTTTCGCGCCGAGGCGCAGCGGCTCGGCATCAAGGTCGAGGCACCGAACATCAACCGCTCGGGCGCCACCTTCGAGGTTGGCGAGAAAACCATCTACTATGCGCTGGCGGCGCTGAAGGGCGTCGGCCTGCAGGCGGTCGAGCAGATCGTGGAGGAGCGCAAGAAGGGCGCCTTCACCTCGCTTGCGGACTTCGCCGCCCGCGTCAATCCGCGCGCGATCAACAAGCGCATCATCGAAAGCCTCGCCGCGGCCGGCGCATTCGACACGCTGGAGTCGAACCGCGCCCATGTCTTTGCCGGGGCGGACGCGATTCTCGCTGCCTGCCAGCGCAGCCACGAAGCCGCGACGATCGGTCAGAACGACATGTTCGGCAATGCTGCCGACGCGCCGACCATCATGCTGCCGCAGATCGAGCCCTGGT
The DNA here is from genome assembly GCF_036924675.1 of Bradyrhizobium sp. AZCC 1578. Lineage (NCBI taxonomy): Bacteria > Pseudomonadati > Pseudomonadota > Alphaproteobacteria > Hyphomicrobiales > Nitrobacteraceae > Bradyrhizobium > Bradyrhizobium sp. AZCC 1578. The sequence goes on along the minus strand of NZ_JAZHRZ010000001.1, from coordinate 591,690 downwards.
TGCCGGCCGAAAAACTCCGCCGCGAATACGATGCCGTCGGCTTCTTCCTGTCTGGCCATCCGCTCGACGACTACGCCACCGTGTTGAAGCGGCTGCGGGTGCAGTCCTGGGCGGAATTCTCGCGTGCCGTGAAGACCGGTGCGACGGCGGGCAGAGTTGCAGCCACTGTGGTGTCGCGCATGGAGCGCCGCACCAAGACCGGCAACAAGATGGGCATCATGGGCCTGTCGGATCCGACCGGACATTTCGAGGCCGTGCTGTTTTCTGAAGGCCTGGCGCAATACCGCGATGTGCTGGAGCCGGGGGCGGCCGTATTGCTGCAGCTCGGCGCCGAGTTGCAGGGCGAAGACGTGCGCGCGCGGGTGCTGCATGCCGAGCCGCTGGATGACGCAGCGGCCAAAACCCAGAAGGGCCTGCGGATTTTCGTTCGCGACACCAAACCGCTGGATTCGATTGCACGACGGCTCAACATGCCGGAAGCATCGGCGCAAAACGGTTCGGCCAAGGGCCTGCCGGCGAAGCCGGCGCCCGCGCCGTCGGGGGGCGCCGATGGCGACGTCTCGCTCGTCATCATGCTCGATCTGCAGACCGAGGTGGAGATGAAGCTGCCGGGCCGCTTCAAGGTCTCGCCGCAGATCGCCGGTGCGATCAAGGCGGTGGCCGGCGTGGTGGATGTGCAGACGCTGTAGGCGGGCCGGAGCGGCGCGGATAGCGCTTGGCTGAGACGATATACTGCCAATTTGTGTCAGCATCATCGCCGTGATGGCCGCGGCCCCCTGCAGCTTGACGCGAGATAGACCAAGGTCGCCCTCGTTTGATCCAGATCAATTCGCTATGTCACGCCCGCCGGGTAGGGTTGCATTCCGGGAGGATGGAGCGTGGCGCAGACCACCAAACACCATGCCGATCAGGTGCAGGCGACAGTCGCGCATGGCTCGGCTGCCACGTCAGCTGTGGTTGCTTCCTGGCGCCGGTCGTCGAATTTTCATCGCCTCGACCCCGCCGAATGCAATCTGCCGCGCCGATTGAGCCGGGCCGAATTCGAATTGGCGCGCCGGCAGATCGAGCCGCTGGTTCGCGCCGCGCAATCCAATCTCGACCGGCTGTTTCTTGCCGTCGGCGGCGTCGGCTGTTGCGTGCTGCTGGCTGATCGCGACGGCGTGCCTGTCGACCGGCGCGGCGCCGCGTCCGACGACGAGACGTTCAGGGCGTGGGGTTTGTGGACCGGGACGGTCTGGAGCGAGGAGTGTGAGGGCACCAACGGCATCGGAACGTGTCTGGCCGAGCAGCGCGCGCTCACCGTCCATCGCGACCAGCATTTCTACGCGCGCAACACACTTTTGAGCTGCACGTCGGCGCCGATCTACGACCACGAGGGCAGGCTGGCTGCCGCGCTCGACGTGTCTTCCTGCCGCGCCGACCTCACGGAAGGGTTCGTCAATTTGATTGCGGTGGCGGTCAGCGATGCCGCCCGCCGGATCGAGACGGAGAATTTCCGGCTGGCGTTTCCGAACGCCCGCTTCCTGTTTGCGCCCGACATCAATCGCGGCGGCGGCGGGCTGATCGCGGTCGATGCCGATGACCTCGTCATCGGTGCAACGCGTTCGGCGCGGCTGGCGCTCGGCGTGACGCGGGATTTTCTGAAGAAGCCGTTGCCGGCGGCGGACCTGCTCGGCGGCGCGTCCAGTCCGGCTCGCGATCTCGACCAGGCCGAGCGGGCGGCCGTGCAACGGGCGCTGGCGCGCAGCGGCGGCAACGTTTCGGCCGCCGCCGAGGCGCTCGGCATCAGCCGCGCGACCCTGCACCGGAAGCTGCGGCGCCTCGACCTCCATCGCGCTCACTAAAGATTCTCCCGTTCGACTGTCGCAGTTCTGCGACACACGCCCCCGCGATCCGGTTTCGGTGGGCAGACAGCAAAACCGGCCTTCGCCATGGTTTTTTCCGAGCGCCGCATTCAGCGACGCCATAGCGAGGAACAGCCATGAACAAGGTTGAATTTTCACGAACTGCGAAGGCCCCGTTCGAAAGGCGATACGGGAACTACATCAACGGAAAATGGGCCGAGCCGCGCTCGGGCCGCTATTTCGAGAATTTCTCGCCGGTCAACGGCCGGCTGCTTTGCGAGGTCGCGCGCTCTGACGACAAGGACATCGAAGATGCGCTCGACGCGGCGCACGCTGCCAAGGAAGCCTGGGGCCGCACCAGCGTCGCGGAACGCGCGCTGATCCTGAACTGTATCGCCGATCGCATGGAGGAAAACCTCGATCTGCTTGCGCTCGCCGAAACCTGGGACAACGGCAAGCCGATCCGCGAGACCACCGCTGCCGACATTCCGCTCGCCATCGACCATTTCCGCTACTTCGCCGGCGCCATCCGCGCCCAGGAAGGCAGCCTATCCGAAATCGATCACGATACCGTCGCCTATCATTTCCACGAGCCGCTCGGCGTCGTCGGCCAGATCATTCCCTGGAACTTCCCGCTGCTGATGGCGTGCTGGAAACTCGCGCCGGCGTTGGCTGCCGGAAACTGCGTCGTGCTGAAGCCGGCCGAACAGACCCCGGCGGCGATCATGGTGTGGGCAGGCTTGATCGGCGACCTCTTGCCGCCCGGCGTGCTCAATATCGTCAACGGCTTCGGCCTAGAGGCCGGCAAGCCACTGGCCTCATCGCCGCGCATTTCCAAGATTGCCTTCACCGGGGAAACATCGACGGGCCGGCTGATCATGCAATATGCCAGCCAGAACCTCATTCCGGTGACGCTCGAACTCGGCGGCAAGTCGCCCAACATCTTCTTCAAGGACGTCACTGCCGAGGATGACGAGTTCTTCGACAAGGCGATCGAAGGCTTCGTCATGTTCGCGTTCAACCAGGGCGAAGTCTGCACCTGTCCGAGCCGCGCGCTGATCCATGAATCGATCTTCGACCGCTTCATGGAGCGGGCGTTGAAGCGGGTCGAGGCGATCGTGCAGGGCGACCCGCTCGATCCAGCGACCATGATCGGCGCGCAGGCATCTTCCGAGCAACTGCACAAGATCCTGTCCTATATCGATATCGGCCGCGGGGAGGGGGCGCAGGTGCTAACCGGCGGGGCGCGCAACGAACTGCCGGGCGACCTCGCCGGCGGCTTCTACGTCAAGCCGACGGTGTTCAAGGGCAACAACAAGATGCGCATCTTCCAGGAAGAGATCTTCGGACCGGTCGTTTCGGTCACGACCTTCAAGGATGACGACGAAGCGCTCGCGATCGCCAACGACACGCTCTATGGTCTCGGCGCCGGCATCTGGAGCCGCGATGGGAGCCGGCTCTACCGCTTCGGCCGCGCCATCCAGGCGGGCCGCGTCTGGACCAATTGCTATCACGCCTATCCGGCACATGCCGCATTCGGCGGTTACAAGCAATCGGGTGTCGGCCGCGAGACCCACAAGATGATGCTGGACCACTACCAGCAGACCAAGAACCTCTTGGTCAGCTACAGCCCGAAGAAGCTCGGCTTCTTCTGACATCCTTCTGACTTGGGCGACGGCGTTGCGCGGGGCACTTCAAACCCGCGCAACGACGTTTCGCGAATTCAAGAAGTTGTCATTGCCTTTTTCGATGCCGACCTACCCGAAACCGTCATATAATCGAGTCGAGGGGGAACTGTGCTGCATCACGGGAGTATTACCTGAAATCGCAGTTACGGAGGTCCGCCATGAAAGTCAAAGACGCGATGCACAAGGGCGTCGACTGGGTCAACCCCGATACGCCTATCACCGAAGTCGCGAAACTGATGCGAGAACATGACATCGGCTGCATTCCGATCGGAGAGGACGACCACCTGGTCGGGATGGTCACCGATCGCGACATCGTCTGCAAAGGGCTTGCGGACGGCAAGTTCGACCCCAGCCGTGCGAAGGCGCGCGACGTGATGACCGAAGGCATCCATTGCTGCCGCGAGGACGATGACCTTGCCAAGGCCGTCCATCACATGGAGACGCTGCAGGTCCGCAGGTTGCCGGTGATCAACAAGAGCAAGCGAATGGTCGGCATGATCAGCCTGGGCGACGTCAGCCGTTCGGCGCCCAATGATTTGCTGGCCGGATGCGTGAAGAGCGTTGCCGCCCATCACTGACGCGCGGCAGCCCTCGCGCTAACGGGTACAGCCCGCGTCGAAATCGACGCGGGCGTCGGCATGATCGAGCGGCCTCAATCGTGCGTGCTGAAGTGGCCGCGCCAGGCCTTGGCGTTAAGTCGCGCGAATTGCTCGCCGTCCATGCGGATCAGCGTCGCATGATCGCCGGCCTCCATGTAGATATCCCGTCGCGGGTCGATGCTGTCGTCGACGATGACGTCGAGCCCATAGCACTCGCCAACCGGCGGGATCGCTCCAATGTCGCAGTCGACAAACAGCTCCGCGATCTCTTTTTCGCTCGCCAGGTCGACCTTGTGGCCGAGCTGACTTTTCAGGGTCGACAGATGCAGGTGATGGGAGGCCGGAAGAACGGCCATCATGTAGCCGCCGTCGCGGCGCAGCACGACGGCCTTGGCCAGCGCATCGCCCGGCACGTGGCAGGCTTCTGCTGTGCGCGTCGATGACTTCGTGGGGGCATGAGGGATCACGTCGTAGGTGACGCTTTGATCCAGGTATTTTTGCAGGGTTGGGGCGACGGTCATGACGATTTCCTCCATTGCATGGGCATTCCGCACACCGGGAGGAACTCGCGCAGTCGCCTCACGATGCGGGCGAACACGATTAGGGTGGAAGGATACGCCCGCCGGGCGGCCGCGACAATGCGAATCTCCGTGCCGGAACCGGGCGGCGCGGGCGTTCGGGCTCGATTTGACTTGCAGCATGCCTTGCTGAGAGCGCATTTGTTCAAGAAAGGTTCAGCTTAACGCGCGTCTCATACAGCGCGGGCGGAGACAGGGTGGGATCCCATGCAGGTAGTAAGAAGTTTGTCGATCCTCTCGGTGTGTCTCGTCGCGATGTCCGGTCTGGCCGGTCATTTGACCTCCGCCGCTGCGCAACAGCAGGAAAAGCGCATCGCGCTGGTGGTCGGCAATGCCGCCTATGCGAAATCGCCGCTGGCAACCGCGGCCAACGATGCCGGCCTGATCGCCCAAACCTTGCAGGCGGCGGGATTCGACGTGATCGGCGCCCGCGACCTCGATGGCGACACGCTGCGCAAGAGTTTCCGCGACTTCATCCAGAAGGCCGAAAGCTCGGGGCCGGACACGGTCGCGATGGTCTATCTGGCCGGTTACGGGCTGCAATTGGCCGGCGAGAACTATTTCGTGCCGGTCGATTCCGCGATCAACCGGGATACCGATGTTCCGACCGAGGCGTTGCGGACCGGCGACTACATCCGCCAACTCGCCTCGCTCCCGTTGAAGGCCGGAATCGTCGTGCTGGACGCGGCGCGGCAGCAGCCGTTCGTCGAGGGACAGATCGCAAGCGGTCTCGCTCTGGTCGAGGCCGACCCGCATATGCTGATCGCGTTCAACGCGGCGCCCGGGACGGTAGCGCCTGCCGAGCAAGGACCGTACGGCATCTACGCCCAATCGCTGGCCGAGATGATCCGGACCGGTGGATTGCCGCTGCCGGAGGTTTTCAATCGCGTCCGGCTTCGCGTCAACGAAGCCAGCAAGGGCGCGCAGGTGCCCTGGGACAGCCAGAAGGTCGACGCTAGCTTCACGTTCTTTGAGCGCTCACCGGATGCGCCCGCCCCGGCGCCGCCGGATCAGGTCGCCGCCATCCGCAGCAAACCGATCCGTGATCTCGGCGCGCAAGATGCTTACACCGCGGCGCTGGAGCGCGACACGCTGCCGGCCTATGAGGATTTTCTCGCCGCCTATCCCGACGATCCCATGGCGAAGCGGGTGAGGGCGATCGCTGCGGCGCGGCGCGAAGCGATCACCTGGCGCCGCACCTACCGCGCCGACACCCCGAACGCCTATTGGTCGTATCTGCAACGCTACCCGCGCGGGCCTCATGCGGCCGACGCGCGCCGCCGGCTGGTCATTCTCACTGCGCCGGTCGAGCCGCCGCCGACATTCGATGTGATCGATTACGACGTGCCGCCGCCGCCGCCGGACGAGATCATCTATGTCGATCGTCCCGTGCTGGTGTTCAGCGATCCCGAGTTCGATTTTGTCCCGCCGCCACCGGCGCCGGTCTACTACCTGCCGCCGCCGCCGGATGATTTCGTGGTGCTGGAGCCGCCACCGCCGCCGATCGGGCTGTTCATCCTGCCGCAACCGATCTTTGTGCCGATACCGGTCTATGTGAGGCCGCCGCGCTATGTCGCGCCGCCGCCGAACAACATCATCTTTGCCAACATCCACAACCGGGCCGTGATCAACAACGTCATCAACAGGCCGCAGCCCACTTTGCCTGCGGCGGGACTTGGCGACAGGGGACGTCCCGGCTCCCCGGCGGCGAGGGTGGTTGCGCCGGGCCAGGTTGGTGGCGCCACACCTACGCTGCCGCCTGCCGTGGCGCAACGGGCCACCTTGATCCAGCAGGGCAAGGCGCCGGTGCCGCCAAGCGCCGCGATCAATCCTGCCGTGAGGACCGGTTTGCCCGCAGCTCCCGCCGGGCAGACCGGACGGCCGGGCGCGGTGCAGCCGGCGAACGCACCAGCCGCGCTGCCGTCGACACAGACCCCGCCGAGAACCAACGCCCTGCCGGTTCCGGGCGCCAGGGGCGCGCCAGCCGCGCCCCCGAGCGCCGCCGTCAATCCGAACGCAAGGCCAGCGCCGGGTGCGTTGCGCCCGGGAACAGCGGCGCCCACTGCACCCGGCGCAGTCGGTGCGCGGCCGGCCGTTGGCGCGACGGCTCCCGCGGCTCCGGCAGGCCGGCAGCCCGCGGTTGCGCCGCCACCCAGCGCCGCCGCGCCATCAAGGCCGGCTGCTGCGGTGGCGCCAAAACCTCAACTACAACCTGAGCTGCGGCGTGGCACGCCACCGTCTGCGGCGCATGTGGCAAGGCCCCCGCCACCGCCGGCAGCGCGAGTAGCCCCGGCATCGCCCCCGCCCAGGATGGCCGCGCCGCCTCCACCAGCGAGGATGGCCGCACCGTCGCCTCCACCCAGGATGGCTGCGCCGCCGGCCCCGCCGCCGCGCATGGCCGCACCCCCACCGCCGCCGCCGCGGATGGCCGCGCCGCCACCGCCTCCACCGAGGATGGCCGCGCCGCCACCGCCTCCGCCGAGGATGGCTGCGCCGCCACCGCCTCCACCAAGGATGGCCGCACCACCCCCGGCACCCGCGCGTGTGGCCGCACCACCGCCGATGGCTGCACCGCGTGCGGCGCCGGCTCCGGCGGCCGCGGCCAGGGGGTGCCTGCCGGGCCGATGCTGATCGTTAGCCGGCCAGATCCCGGGTCTGGCCGGAGCGGCCCTAAATCGCTGATCTGGAAGACCGAAAAACCGGCCGTATTTCCTTGCTTCCGGCTGGAATCCGGCTATATAGCGCGCCATCTCACACGGAAACATGGCTCTCAAAGGCCGTCCGGTGGCAACCGGGCCAGTCAGGCTCGTTTGCTCACACGTTTCCGGAGGAACCAACCGGAGAACTATTACTATGGCGCTACCCGATTTTTCCATGCGTCAGCTCTTGGAAGCTGGCGTCCACTTTGGCCACCAATCGCACCGCTGGAATCCGAAGATGGCGGATTACATTTTCGGTGCCCGCAACAACATCCACATCATCGATCTCGCCCAGACCGTGCCGATGCTGCATCGCGCGCTGCAGGCGGTTTCCGACACGGTTGCCAAGGGCGGCCGCATCCTGTTCGTCGGCACCAAGCGCCAGGCGCAGGACGGCGTTGCCGAGGCGGCCAAGCGCTCGGCGCAGTATTTCGTCAATTCGCGCTGGCTCGGCGGCACGCTGACCAACTGGAAGACGATTTCAGGATCGATCAAGCGCCTGCGTCACCTCGATGAGGTGCTGTCGTCGGGCGAGGCCAACTCCTACACCAAGAAGGAGCGGCTGACGCTGCAGCGCGAGCGCGACAAGCTCGACCGCTCGCTCGGCGGTATCAAGGACATGGGCGGTCTTCCCGACATGATCTTCGTGATCGACACCAACAAGGAAGACATCGCGATCCAGGAAGCGCAGCGGCTCAACATTCCCGTTGCCGCGATCGTCGACACCAACTCCGACCCGAAGGGCATCACCTTCGTGGTGCCGGGCAATGACGATGCCGGCCGCGCCATTTCGCTGTATTGCGACCTGATTGCCCGCGCCGCCATCGACGGCATTTCGCGCGCGCAGGGCGACTCCGGCATCGATATCGGCGCCGCCGTTCAGCCGGTCCGCGAGGAAGTTCCGGCAGCGCCCCAGCCGACCGGCTTCCAGGGACTGGCCGGTCCGCGCGGCACTGCCGACAACCTCAAGAAGCTCACCGGCGTGTCGGGTACGATCGAGAAGAAGCTCAACGACCTCGGCATCTTCCATTACTGGCAGCTTGCCGAACTCGACCACGACACCGCGCACAAGATCGGTGAAGAGGTTGGTCTTCCGAGCCGCGCCGATGCCTGGGTCGCCCAGGCCAAGACGCTGACCGCGGAAGCGGAATAATTGGTTCGCCGCGTGGCCGGGTCTTCCGGCCACCGGTCCTGCTCCCCAGATACGGCATTCCCTGTAGCTGACGACGGCACGGCGCAAAGCGCGCGCCGCGCCCGCAGCTCACAGGCAAGAGGGATATTCGACGATGGCAACGATCACTGCGGCAATGGTCAAGGAACTGCGCGAGTCGACTGGCGCGGGCATGATGGACTGCAAGGCAGCGCTCACCGAAACTTCGGGTGACATGCAGGGCGCCCAGGATTGGCTGCGCAAGAAGGGCCTCTCGAAGGCCGCCAAGAAGGCCGGCCGCGTCGCGGCGGAAGGCCTGATCGGTGCGGTGACGTCGGGCACCAAGGGCGTCGTGGTCGAAGTCAATTCCGAGACCGATTTCGTCGCCCGCAACGGGCAGTTCCAGGGCCTCGTCAAGATGATCGCGCAGGTCGCGCTCGACGTCGGCGCCGACGTCGAGAAGATCAAGGCGGCGAAGGTCGGTAGCGTCACCGTCGAAACCGCGATTTCGGACGCGATCGCCACCATCGGCGAGAACATGACGCTGCGCCGTGCTGCCTCGCTCGAGGTCGGCAAGGGCGTGGTGTCGAGCTACATCCATGGCGCCGTGATCGATGGCGCCGGCAAGATGGGCGTGCTGGTCGCGCTTGAATCCACCGGCAAGTCCGATGAACTCGCGCATCTCGGCCGGCAGCTTGCGATGCATGTGGCTGCGACCAATCCGCAGGCGCTGGATCCGTCCGGCCTCGACCCCGAGATCGTGAAGCGCGAAAAGGACGTGCTGGCCGACAAGTATCGCCAGCAGGGCAAGCCGGAAAACGTGATCGAGAAGATCGTCGAGTCCGGCCTGAAGACCTATTACAAGGAAGTCTGCCTGTTGGAGCAGGCGTTCATCCACGACGAAAAGGGCAAGTCGGTCGCGCAAGCTCTGAAGGAAGCCGAAGGCAAGATCGGCGCGCCGGTGAAGATTGCCGGATTTGTGCGCTATGCCCTCGGCGAGGGAATCGAAAAGCAGGAATCCGATTTCGCAGCCGAAGTCGCGGCGGCCAGCGGCAAGAAGTAACCGCTGCGGTCACAGTCTTCCGGCGCAAATGCGCCGGAAGTCGCCTGCGCGGGAGAGGGAAGCGTAAGCCATGGCTGAGCCGGTCTATCGTCGCGTCGTGATCAAGCTCTCGGGCGAGTATCTCGCAGGTAGCCATTTCTTCGGCATCGACCAGCCAACCGTTGACCGCATCGCCGACGACCTGATCGCGGCCCACAAGCTCGGCGTCGAGGTGGCCGTCGTGATCGGCGGCGGCAACATCGTTCGCGGCGTGGAAGTGTCCTCGCGCGGCGTTTCGCGCCCGACCGGTGACACCATGGGCATGCTAGCCACCGTGATGAACTGCCTGGCGCTGGAGGCTGCCATCGAGCGCAAGGGGGCGCCGGCGCGGACCCTGTCGGCGTTCGTAATGCCTGAGATTTCCGAGGTCTTCACCCGCGGTGCAGCGCACAAATACCTCGCCGAGGGGCGTATCGTGCTGCTGGGTGGCGGAACCGGCAATCCGTTCTTCACCACCGATACCACGGCAGTGCTGCGGGCGGCCGAAATCGGCGCTCAGGCGGTGCTCAAGGCCACCAATGTCGACGGCGTTTACAGCGCCGACCCCAAAAAGGACCCGTCCGCCAAGCGTTTTGATCGGCTGACGCATTCGCAGGCGATCGCCGGCGACTACAAGGTGATGGACGCGACTGCATTCGCGCTTGCCCGCGAGACGTCACTGCCTATCATCGTATTCTCGATCGCCGAGCCGGGTTCGATCGGCGCGATCCTGCGCGGCACCGGCCACGGCACGGTGGTTGCCGGCTGATATGCCGGTTGCAGTTTCGAACCGCGGCTTGAAGACGCCTGCGGCTGGTTTCCAAGGAGGGGAGAGCGTTATGCCCACGCCCGGTTTTGACATCAACGAATTGAAGCGCCGCATGCAAGGCGCCACCCATGCGCTCAAGCATGAGCTCGGTGGCTTGCGAACCGGCCGCGCGGCAGCGTCCATGCTGGAGCCGGTACAGGTTGAGGCCTACGGCTCGCACATGCCGCTCAACCAGCTCGCCACCGTCAGCGTGCCCGAGCCGCGGCTGCTTTCCGTCCAGGTGTGGGACAAGTCGATGGTGAAAGCCGTGGAGAAGGCGATCGTCGATTCCAATCTCGGCCTCTCACCCGCGACCGAAGGGCAGGTGCTGCGCCTGCGGATTCCCGAGCTTAACGAGGAACGGCGCAAGGAACTGGTGAAGGTCGCGCATAAATACGCCGAGGCGGCCAAGGTTGCCGTTCGCCACGTCCGTCGCGACGGCCTGGATATCGTCAAGAAGCTCGAGAAGAATCACGAGATATCCGAAGACGATCAGGAGCGCTTGGCCCATGACGTGCAGAAGGCGACCGATAGTACAATTGCGGAAATCGATCAGTTGCTGGCGGCGAAGGAAAAGGAAATCCTCACCGTTTGATGACAAGGTTCACGAGTTGAGACTGGCCCTGGAATTCAGATAATGCCGAACGCCGCCGCCCCCGCCACGGAAGGACCGGATCGCTCCGTCCCGTTGCATGTGGCGATCATCATGGACGGAAATGGGCGCTGGGCGGCAGCGCGCGGCTTGCCGCGCGCCGAAGGCCACCGCCGCGGCGTCGAGGCGCTGCGCCGCGTCGTTCGCGCCGCCCATGAACTCGGCGTGCTCTATCTGACGATCTTTTCGTTCAGCTCCGAAAACTGGTCGCGGCCGGCGACCGAAATCGGCGATCTGTTTGGATTGCTCCGCCGCTTTATCCGCAACGATCTGGCGACGCTGCACCGCGACGGCGTGCGCGTGCGCGTAATCGGTGAACGAGAGGGGCTGGAGCCCGATATCTGCACGCTCTTGAACGAGGCCGAGGAACTGACGAGAGGTAACACCAAGCTCAATCTCGTAGTCGCGTTCAACTACGGATCGCGCCAGGAAATTGCCGGCGCTGCCCAACGGCTGGCGCGTGAAGTCGCGGAGGGCAAGCGCGATCCCGCCTCGATCGATGCCGATACGCTCGGCCGCTATCTCGATGCACCTGACATTCCCGATCCCGACCTGATCATCCGCACCAGCGGCGAACAGCGGCTGTCGAACTTCCTGATGTGGCAGGCGGCCTATAGCGAACTTGTATTCGTGCCGATCCACTGGCCCGATTTCGACAAGGCCGCGCTCGAAAGCGCCATCGCCGAATATGCCAGACGGGAACGCCGCTTCGGCGGTCTGGTTGCGAAAACCGGATCGTGACCGACCCCGAGCCCGCGCCGGCGGCAGCAAGCGCGCCCGATTCGCGCAATCTCGTGATGCGTATCGCCGCCGCCGCAGTGCTGATTCCGCTTGCGGTCGCCATCGCCTATGCGGGCGGCTGGCTGTGGGCCGCGCTGGTGACGCTGGCGGCCGTCGGCCTGTTCGTCGAATGGCTCGCGATCGTGGGCCTCGCCGGGGCAACGCGTGTGATCGTCCCGGGCGTGGCCGCGCTTGCGCTCGGCGGAGTTTGCTTTGCGATCGGCCGGCTCGATGCCGCCCTGATCGTACTCGGCATCGGCTTTGTCGCGGTGGTGTCGATCGCGCCGGAGCGGCGAAACTGGGCAGCGGCCGGATTTCTGTACGCGGCCGCGGCCGAAATTGCCTCGGTCCTGGTGCGTCTGGATTCCGTAAAGGGTTTTGCCGCCCTGATGTTCGTGCTGCTGATTGTGTGGGTGACCGATAGTGGCGGCTATTTCGCGGGCCGCGGTATTGGCGGACCAAAACTGTGGCCGCGCGTCAGCCCGAAAAAGACCTGGGCCGGCGCCGTCGGCGGATTTGCCGCCAGTCTGGCCGTGGCAGGCGGATTTGCCGCCTTTGGTCTCGGCAAAGTGGGGCCGCTGCTGGCGCTTTCGGCGGCCCTTTCGGTGGTTTCGCAGCTCGGCGACCTCTTCGAATCCGCCGTGAAGCGCCGTTTTGGCGTAAAGGACTCAAGTCACATCATCCCCGGCCATGGCGGACTAATGGATCGTCTGGATGGGTTTGTCGCAGCCGTTGTCGTGGCGGCACTTTTCGGCTTTCTGCGGGACGGCGCCGATGGCGTCGGTCGCGGTCTTATGGTTTGGTGAAACGATGAGCGCAGTTCCATTGCGTAACAACAAGGCCGCTTGGTCGGATGCGCGCACCGTCACGGTATTGGGCGCCACCGGTTCCATCGGCGACAGCACCATGGATCTGCTGCGCGGCGCGCGCGACCGCTACCAGGTCGAGGCGCTGACCGCGAATTCCAACGTCGAAGCGCTGGCCAGGCTCGCGAAGGAATTCGGCGTACGATTCGCTGCGATCGCCGACGCCACGCGCCTTGGCGAACTGAAGGATGCGCTGGCAGGCACGAATATCGAATGCGGCGCCGGCGAAAGCGCGATCATCGAGGCCGCCGCGCGTCCCGCCGACTGGGTGATGGCGGCGGTGAGCGGCGCGGCTGGGCTGAAGCCTGCGCTTGCTGCGGTCGACCGCGGCGCCGCCGTCGCATTGGCGAACAAGGAATGCCTGGTGTGTGCCGGCGATTTCTTCATGCAGCGCGCGGCGAAGGCCGGCGCATGCATCCTCCCGGCAGATTCCGAACACAACGCGCTGTTTCAGGCGCTCTCTTCCGGCAATCGCGAGGAATTGGTGCGCGTGATCATCACCGCATCCGGTGGCCCGTTCCGCACCTGGGCGCCGGCCGACATCGAGCAGGCGACGCTTGAGCAGGCCTTGAAGCATCCGAACTGGAGCATGGGTCAGAAGATCACCATTGATTCGGCCTCGATGATGAACAAGGGCCTCGAAGTCATCGAAGCCTCCTATCTGTTCGCGCTCTCGGCCGACGAGATCGACGTCCTCGTGCATCCGCAGTCGATCATCCACGGCATGGTCGAATTCTCCGATCGCTCTGTGGTTGCGCAGCTCGGCGCGCCCGACATGCGCATCCCGATCGCGCACTGCCTTGGATGGCCCGATCGAATCGTTGGCCCGTCGGCCAGGCTGGACCTCGCAAAAATCGGCCAGCTCACGTTCGAGGCGCCGGACTTCGAGCGGTTCCCGGGCTTGCGGCTGGCCTACGAGGCGTTACGTACAGGGCGTGGCGCGACCACGGTATTCAACGCCGCCAATGAGGTGGCGGTGGCGGCGTTCATCGCCGGAAAGATCAAATTCGGGTCGATCGCGCGCCTCGTCGAAGCCACCATCAACGATTGGATTCGTGCCGGGAACCTTGCGCCTTTGAACTCGGCGGACGACGCGATCTCCGTTGACCATAACGCGCGAAATCGAGCCGCCTCCCTATTGCCTCAAATTGCCTTAAAGGCATCCTAGAGGGTTGGGGACGGAGCCATCGGCTCTTGTCGAGGGGAACCTGATGTCAGAGTTTTTTCTAAGCAGTTTCAGTACGTTGGGCCACGGGCTCATCGGCTACATCATTCCCTTTTTGTTCGTTCTGACCATCGTCGTGTTCTTCCATGAACTCGGCCACTTCCTGGTCGCCCGCTGGGCGGGCGTGAAGGTGTTGACGTTCTCGCTCGGGTTCGGGCCGGAACTTGCCGGCTTCAACGACCGTCACGGCACGCGCTGGAAGATTTCCGCGATCCCGCTCGGCGGTTACGTGAAGTTCTTCGGCGACGAATCGGAAGCCTCGACGCCCGCATCGGCCGAATCGCTCGCCCGCATGAGCGAGGAAGAGCGCGCCGGCAGTTTCCATCACAAGAAAGTCGGCGCGCGCGCAGCCATCGTGGCCGCCGGTCCGATCGCGAATTTCATTCTGGCGATCGTCATTTTCACCTGTCTCTTCACTTTCTTCGGCAAGCCGAGCACGACGGCACGCGTCGACAAGATCGAAGCCAGCAGCGCCGCCGAGCGGGCGGGCTTTCAGGTCGGCGACGTCGTCACCGCCATCGACGGCAAAAAGATCGGCAGCTTCTCCGACATGCAGCGCTTCGTGAGCGTTCGCGCCGGCGAAACCATGACCTTCACCGTCAAGCGGGGTGATTCCACGCTTGAATTGAAGGGCACGCCGGAACTGCGCGAAGTGAAGGATCCGTTCGGAAATGCCCAAAGGCTCGGAATTCTCGGCATCACCCGTGCGACCTCGCCGGGCGAGGTGACCACCGAGAAGGTCGATCCGGCGACCGCATTCTGGCTCGGAATCAAGGAAACCTGGTTCGTCATCGAGCAGACGCTCGCCTATATCGGTAACATCTTTACCGGCCGGGCGAGCGCGGACCAGATCGGCGGGCCGATTCGGATCGCGCAGATTTCGGGGCAGGTGGCTACCTTGGGAATCATTCCGCTGCTGCATCTGGCGGCGGTGCTGTCCATTTCGATCGGGCTATTGAATTTGTTCCCGGTGCCCTTGCTCGATGGCGGTCACCTTATGTTCTACACGGCCGAGGTGCTCCGCGGGCGTCCATTGTCGGAAAAATCCCAGGAATACGGGTTCCGAGTCGGGCTGGTTCTGGTCCTGATGCTGATGGTGTTCGCCTTCTATAACGACTTCCATCAGGTGCCGTGGCTGAGGGGGCTGTTCGGGAGGTCGTAGAAGCGGCTTTTTTATGACGTTGCCCTTTGGCAACGTCTTGGAATGAAATTGGAATCGCATCGCGATGTCTGGTTTGCCCCCCTGTCGAAATTGGCTACAAGCAATGCAACTTTGGGATTCTGCCGGTTCGTAGGGGTACGAGCCGGCAGTGCAATGACGAGGGCGCGTTGCGCATGATGTTGGGAATGCGAGTGCGGGGGGGTCTGCTGGCCGCTCTGATCATGGTGGCCGCGCCGATGGGGGGCGTGTTGGTGTCTGTGCCGGCTGCGGCCCAGACCGCGGCGTCGATCGTCGTTGAAGGGAACCGGCGTGTCGAGGTCGAGACCATCCGCTCCTATTTCAAGCCAGGCCCCGGCGGCCGCCTCGGGCAGGCCCAGATCGACGATGGCCTGAAAGCGCTGATCGAGACCGGCCTGTTCCAGGACGTGCGAATCAACCAGGTCGGCGGTCGGCTGGTCGTGACGGTCGTCGAAAACGCCGTGATCGGGCGCATCGCCTTCGAAGGCAACAAGAAGGTCAAGGACGAACAGCTTTCGGCTGAAATCCAGTCCAAGCCGCGCGGTACTTTCTCGCGTCCGATGGTTCAGTCGGACGCCCAGCGCATCGCCGAAATCTACCGGCGCTCCGGCCGCTATGACGTGCGCGTCACTCCGGAAATCATCGAGCAGCCGAACAACCGCGTCGATCTGATCTTCACGATCACCGAAGGCGGCAAGACCGGCGTCAAGTCGATCGAATTCATCGGCAACGTCGCCTATTCGTCCTATCGCCTCAAGGACGTCATCAAGACGCGCGAATCGAACCTTCTGAGCTTCCTCGGCGGCGCCGACGTCTATGATCCCGACCGGGTCGAGGCGGACCGCGATCTGATTCGCCGCTTCTACCTCAAGAACGGTTACGCCGACGTGCAGGTGGTCGCCGCACTGACCGAGTATGACCCCGAGAAGAAGGGCTTCCTCGTCACCTTCAAGATCGATGAGGGGCAGCAATATCGCGTTGCCTCCGTCGATTTCCAGACCTCCATCCCGACCCTCGATGCCGCCTCGATGCGCAGCTTCTCGCGCGTCAGCGTCGGCTCGGTTTACAATGCCGAGGCGCTGGAGAAATCCGTCGAGGAAATGCAGATCGAGGCTTCACGGCGCGGCTACGCCTTCGCCGTGGTGCGTCCGCGCGGCGATCGCAATTTCGAGCAGCACACCGTTTCGATCGTGTTCGCCGTCGACGAAGGCCCGCGAACCTATATCGAGCGCATCAACGTCCGCGGTAACACCCGTACCCGCGACTACGTGATCCGCCGCGAGTTCGACCTGTCCGAAGGCGACGCCTACAACCGTGCCCTGGTCGATCGCGCCGAGCGCCGGCTGAAGAACCTCGACTTCTTCAAGAGCGTGAAGATCCTGACCGAGCCCGGCTCGTCGACCGATCGCGTGATCCTGATCGTCGATCTCGAAGAAAAATCGACCGGCGACTTCTCGGTGTCGGGCGGCTATTCGACCACGGACGGCGCACTGGCCGAAGTCAGCATCTCCGAGCGCAACTTCCTCGGCCGCGGCCTGTATGCGAAGGCTGCTGTGACCTACGGTCAGTACGCGCGCGGCGGTTCGCTGTCGTTCGTCGACCCCTATTTGTTCGACTATCGCGTCGCGCTTGGCCTCGACCTGTTCTATCGTGAACAGCTCGCCAACAGCTACATCGCGTACGGCACCAAGACATTGGGCTTCAGCCCGCGGCTCGGCTTCACCTTGCGCGAAGATCTCGCGCTTCAGTTGCGCTACTCGATCTATCAGCAGGAAATCTCGCTGCCGAGCACGCTCGCCAACTGTAACAACAACCCGGCGAACTCGTTGCTCGCCTTCAATCCAAGCCCGGCCTTTGCGGCGAGTCAGACTCCCCCCATCGACCTGACATCCACAAACGGTCTCGGATGTTACTTCGACGGCGAAGCTTCGCTGCCGATCCGCAGGGAACTGCAGAGCGGCAAGGCGCTGACCTCGTCGGTCGGCTATTCGCTGAACTACAACACGCTGGACAACAACAAGAACCCGACCGACGGCTTGCTGATCGACTGGAAGCAGGACTTCGCCGGCGTCGGCGGCGACGTGAAGTACATCAAGTCGGCGATCGACGCGAAGTACTACACCCCGCTGGTCGCCGATATCGTCGGCCTGATCCATCTCCAGGGCGGCATTCTCAACCAGTTCGGCGGCAGCGAACTGCGCATGCTCGATCACTTCCAGATGGGTCCGAACCTGGTGCGCGGTTTTGCGCCGAACGGTATCGGTCCGCGCGATTTGAATCCGTTCGGTACACGTGATGCGCTCGGCGGCACCAAGTACTGGGGCGCTTCGTTCGAATTGCAGATGCCGTTCTGGTTCCTGCCGAAGGAAGTCGGGCTCAAGGGCTCGGTCTATGCCGACGCCGGTGGACTGTTCGACTACAAGGGACCGACGTCGTGGGCGGCAACGGGCGAGGTCAACCTGCCTGGTTGCATCCCGCCGACGCAGGCGACGGCGACCACTCCGGCCAGTGCCGGAACTTGTACGGGATTGCAGTTCGACAACGGCAATGTGGTTCGCACCTCGGTGGGTGTCGGCCTGATCTGGGCCTCGCCCTTCGGTCCGCTCCGCTTCGACTATGCGGTTCCGCTTACGAAGGGCCAGTTTGACCGCGTGCAGGAATTCAAGTTTGGCGGTGGCACATCGTTCTAAGGTGTCTTGAAGCGAAATGGACTAAGGTCCACGTGACGAGAACACCAAGGAATAGGAGGAGGGTTCGGCTTCGCGTCTTCGACGCCGGCTCTCTGGTGTGAATAGCGGCCGGACTGCGACGGGTGAAATGGCGCAGCCGATATTCTTCAAGCAACCTCCTTCCTCAACGCTGGCCGAGCTGGCCGCGTTGACAGGAGCGGTATTGGTCGACCCTGCGCGGGACGGTGACGTGATTAGGGGCCTCGCTTCGCTCGACGAAGCCGGTCCGATGCATCTGGCGTTCTTCGACAATCTCAAATACGCCGATCAGCTCAAGGCGACCAAAGCCGGCGCTTGCCTGGTCAGCCCGCGTTTCGAGGCCCAGGTGCCCGCCCATGTGGCGGTGCTGCGGGCGGCCCAGCCGTTCCGCGCCTTCGTGAAGCTGGCGCGCGAGTGGCACGCCGATGCGCTCCGCCCACAATCCTGGTTCGACAATGACGGCATCGCGCCATCGGCGATCATCGACCCGTCCGCCCATCTCGAGGACGGCGTCATCGTCGATCCGCTCGCGGTGATCGGCCCACGGGTCGAGATCGGCACTGGCACCGTAATCGGTGCCGGCGCGGTAATCGGCGCCGACGTCAAAATCGGCCGCGACTGCAATGTAGGTGCGCGCACCGCGATCCAGTTCGCCCTGATCGGCAACAACGTGCTGATCCACCCCGCCTGCAGCATCGGCCAGGACGGTTATGGCTTCATTTTCTTCGGCCCCGAGGGCCATCTGAAGGTGCCCCAGACCGGCCGCGTCCTGATCCAGAACGATGTCGAAATCGGCGCCGGCACCTGCATCGACCGCGGCAGCCTGCGGGATACCGTGATCGGCGAGGGCACCAAAATCGACAATCAGGTCCAGATCGGCCACAATGTGACCATCGGCAGGCACTGCCTGCTCGCGGCCCAGATCGGGCTCGCGGGCAGCCTGACGATCGGTGACAACGTCGCGCTGGGCGCCAAGGTGGGCATCAACAACCACCTCAAGATCGGCGATGGCGCGCAGGTGACGGCGATGAGCGCGGTCAAGGACGATATCCCACCCAATGGCCGCTGGGGCGGACATTTTGCCAAACCGACCAAGCAGTGGTTCAGGGAGATTGTTGCAGTGGAGCGGCTGGTGCAGGGTGGCACCGTCGATCCGAAAGGCGAGGGGCGCGAGTGATGGAGGAGGCACCGGTCAGGTTTGAGCTCGTGGATATCAACGAGATCCTCAAGACGCTCCCGCACCGTTATCCAATGCTGCTGATCGATCGGGTGATCAAGATCCGGACCGATTACAGCGGCATCGGCATCAAGAACGTTACCTTCAACGAGCCGCCGTTTCTCGGCCATTTCCCCGAACGTCCGGTCTATCCCGGCGTGATGATGATCGAAGCCATGGCGCAGACCGCCGGCGTGATCGGCATCAAGTCGGTCGAAGGCACCGAGAAGCCACGCGCGGTTTATTTCCTCACCATCGACAAGTGCAAATTCCGCAAGCCGGTGATGCCCGGCGACACCATCGAGTACCACATGCGCTCGATCGGCCGCCGCAAGGCGATGTGGTGGTTTCACGGCGACGCCAAGGTAAATGGTGCCGTGGTCGCGGAAGCCGACGTCGGCGCGATGCTGACGGATTGAGCCGGATTGAATTTACCCGTCACACAACTGACGTCTTCCTGATGTCTTTGTTCAATCCTTGGTAGTGGGACCCGTTTTCGAGGTCGTTTGACGAAATTTGCGGATTAGACCTGGCTTGGGTCCACGTTTTTTTAACGGAGGCGTCCTTGAACAAGTTTGCGTCCATCATTTCGTGTTTGGTCATTTTTCTGCTGATGCCGCCGCAAGGTTACGCGGCAGACCTCAATGGTCTTGTCGCCTCTCTCAAGGGTGGCGGCTACGTCATCGTGTTTCGACACGGCGCCACTGACGATAGCCAGAAGGACATTTACCCCTTCAAATTCGACGATATGAGTGCACAGCGCCAACTGAGCGAGAAGGGCCGCACGCTTGCGCGCGAACTTGGGGCTGCGCTCGCGAAACTTGGCATACCAATCGGCGAAGTCTACACGAGCCAGCTAAACCGCGCGGTCGAGACCGGCAAGCTGCTCAGCGGTAAGGACGTCTCTCCCGTCGACGCCCTGACCGACAGCGGCGCCGGCAGTGCGTCGGCGATGGCGAACCCCGACGGCAAGAACGCCAAAATTGGACGCGCCGTCCGCGATCTCGTCAATGCGCCTCTGAAAGCCGGCGTCAATAATGTGGTCGTGACACACAAGACCAACGTCGCCGATGCCTTCGGAAAGGAATTTGGCGATATCCGCGAAGGCGAGGCGCTCGTCTACAAGACCGGTGGCTCAGGCCCGGCCGTCCTGGTCACGCGCGTGCAACCTGGCGAATGGATTGCTCAGACCGGCAGCTAGAGCCGTTTTCGGTTCTGATTGAATCAGAACCGGGCTTTAGATTTCTTGTTTTTTTCGCGTTTTCTTGACGCGAGAACCGGTGTCCACCCCCGGACCAAGTCCGGGGCAGGCTTTCGCTGGAAAACACTCCAGCAGGACACTGTTCGACCGTGTATCAACCTTGGGTGATCGGTCCAGCCTATTTGTGACGTGTTGAGGGAACTTCAGCCGGCCCAGCAGCTTTATAGATACCGTGGGGAATCTGTTGGCGGATGGCCGCATGAAGTCTCTCTGGGTCGGTGTTGCACTGCTAGGCGCAGCTATTGTTCTCGGCGGACATGCCGTAGCCCGCGATGACGGTCGCTACGCCAAATCCCCGCTGAAGTCGTGGTTCGACAGCCTCAGGAGCGGAAAGGGGCCATGTTGCTCCGACGCTGATGGCTCTGCTGTCGCCGATGTCGATTGGGAATCCAAGGACGGTCATTACCGTGTGCGGCTCGAGGGCCAATGGATCGACGTCCCTGACGATGCGGTGATTACCGAACCAAATCGCGCTGGCCGGACCATGGTGTGGCCGCTCAAGGATTCGCTCGGGATTTCGATCCGCTGCTTCCTGCCCGGCAGCATGACATAGTGACGGCTTGTCTCAGCCTTCGGCTGCGGAGACGGGCGGCAGCGGATGGGAATCTTGCGGGCGCTGCGCGCCCGACACATGACGTAATCATACGTCACTAGACAGCATTGAAATGCCGCGCTAACCACCGGAAAACGCGAGATATTCGCGCGCAATCGATGGGCTGGGCTGCTTGATGGGTACGATCGATCCAACCGCGCGGGTTGAGGATGGCGCTGTGATCGGAGAGGGGACGACAATCGGCCCCTATTGCATCATCGGGCCGAACGTCACCATCGGCGCGAACTGCAAGTTGACCGCGCATGTGAACGTGGCGGGGCATACGACCGTCGCCGATGGCTGTGTCATTTACCCATTTGCTGCATTGGGAGGCCCGCCGCAGGACCTCAGCTATCGCGGTGAACCGACCCGGCTCGAGATCGGCGAAGGGTGCACCATCCGCGAAGGCGTAACGATGAATGTCGGAACGAAGAAGGGCGGCGGCCTCACGCGGGTGGGCGCACGCGGTTACTTCATGAACAACAGCCACGTCGGCCACGATTGCGTCGTGGGGAGCGATGTTATCTTCGCGACGTCTGCGACGCTGGGCGGTCATTGCGAGATCGGCGATTTCGTCTACATCGGCGGGCTGTCTGCCGTGCATCAGTTCACGCGGATCGGGCCGCAGGTGATGGTCGGTGGCGTCTGCGGTGTCCGCGGCGACATCATTCCGTTCGGTCTCGCCAATGGACAGTATGCCAGCCTCGAAGGGCTGAACATCATCGGCATGAAGCGCCGCAAGTTCACCAGGGAGCGGCTGGCCAAGGTGCGCTCGTTCTACCAAAAGCTGTTTCACGGGCCCGGTATTTTTGCCGAGCGGCTGAATGCAGTTCAGCCGATGGCTGGAGAGGATCCGGCGATCGCCGAAATCCTCGCCTTCATCGGCGACGGTAAACTTCGTCCGCTCTGTCTTCCCGCCGGCGACGGCAACAAGCCTTGATGACGGGATCGCCGCAGCCATGATCTCAGCGGCTTCCGACATTTCATCGCCCGTCGGCGTCATCGCAGGCGGCGGCGCGATGCCATTCGCGGTGGCGGATTCGCTTGCCGCGCGGGGATTGGCGCCAGTGCTGTTCGCACTGCGCGGCGCCTGCGATCCAGATCGCGTCGGCCGCTTCCGCCATCACTGGATCTCGGTCGGACAACTCGGCCGCGCGACAAGGCTGTTCCGTAGTGAGGGCTGCCGCGACCTGATCTTCATCGGTACGCTGCTGCGGCCTGCGCTGTCGGAAATCAGGCTGGACTGGGGAACGATCCGCGTGATCGGCCGCGTCTGGGCGGCGTTTCGCGGCGGCGACGATCACCTGTTGTCGGGGATCGGCCGCATCCTCGAACAGGACGGTTTCCGGATGGTCGGTATCAGGGATGTCGCCCCCGACGTGCTGATGCCAGAGGGGCAAATTGCCCGTGCCATGCCGGATGCTGCCGCCACCGCCGATATTGCCAAGGGGCGGGAAGTGCTCGGCGCGCTCGGGCCGTTCGACATCGGCCAGGCCGTGGTCGTGATCGACGGGCACGTGGTCGCGGTGGAGGATATCGAGGGTACCGACGGGCTGCTGGCGCGCGTGGCGAGGCTGCGCGAGGCGGGGCGCATTCGCGCCAAATCCGGCCGCGGCGTGCTGGTGAAGGCGCCGAAGAGCGGGCAGGATTTGCGGTTCGACCTGCCGGCCGTGGGCGCAAAAACCATCGAAGGCGTGGCAAAAGCTGGGCTCGCCGGCATTGCCGTGATCGCCGGCCACACCATTGCCGCGGACTCGCAAGCCATGATCGAGGTTGCTGATAGTGCCGGCTTGTTCATCCAGGGCTTGCCCGCGTGACGCCGCCTCGCGCGACCGCCGGGATGGAGCGGAGGATATTTCTGATCGCGACGGAAGAATCCGGCGATCGCCTCGGCGCCAGCTTGATGAAGGTGCTGCGCCAGCGCCTTGGTGATGCGGTACAGTTCGAGGGCGTCGGCGGCCGCGCAATGGCGCGCGAAGGCCTGGAGTCGCTGTTTCCGATTGAAGAACTCTCGATCATCGGGCTGGCCGCAGTCGTCAAGGAATTGCCGAAGATCCTCGGGCTGATCAAGGAAACGGCCATCGTGGTGACGGAGGCATCGCCCGATATTCTCATCATCATCGACAGCCCCGACTTTACCCATCGCGTCGCCAGGCGCGTGCGCGCCAAGGATCCCAAGATTCCGATCGTCGATTATGTGTCGCCCTCGGTATGGGCGTGGCGGCCAGGCCGGGCGCGCGCGATGCGCAAATACGTCGATCACGTGCTGGCGCTGTTGCCGTTCGAGCCGGAGGCCTATCGCAGGCTGCACGGGCCGCCTTGCACTTATGTCGGCCATCCCCTGACCGAGCAGTTGTCATCGCTGCGCCCGAACGCCGATGAGGCTAGACGGCGGGCGGAATCGCCGCCGGTGCTGCTGGTGCTGCCGGGAAGCCGGCGCAACGAAATCCGCCACCACATGGCGGTGTTCGGCCAGGCGGTGGGACTGCTGCAGGAGCAGGGCACGCCGTTCGAACTGGTGCTGCCCACCATGCCGCATCTGCAGGAAGCGGTCGTCGATGCGGTGAAGGGCTGGCCGGTCCAGCCCCAGGTCGTGATCGGCGAGCAGGACAAACGGGCGGCCTTTCGGATCGCCCATGCGGCGCTGGCCAAATCCGGTACGGTGACGCTCGAACTGGCACTGGCCGGTGTGCCGATGGTGACGGGCTACCGGGTCGGCGCCATGGAAGCCTGGATCTTGCGGCGCGCGATCAAGGTGAACTCGGTGATCTTGGCCAATCTCGTGATCGGCGAGAACGTCATTCCCGAACTCCTGCAGGAAGACTGTACTCCGGAAAAGCTCGCAGCAGCGCTGCGTGATGTGTTGAGCGACAGCGACCTGCGTCGAAGGCAACTGGAGGCTTTCGGCAAGATCGACGGCATCATGTCGACCGGCAACCAGCCGCCCAGCGTGCGCGCAGCCGACGTCGTGCTGGCGACGATGTGGCAGGCACGGCGGGGGTAGGATTGTAGGATGGGTGCAGCGGAAGCGATACCCATCAATCGCGGCATACACTGGCGATGGGTATCGCTTCCGCTCCACTCATCCTACGAAAAAGCAGAGAAGCCGGACGCGGCGGCGATCGCATCCGGCTTTCCGAGCTGTCGTGTACGCGACGTCGCTTACTTCCGCTTGTCCATCGCCACGTAGTCGCGGCGGGCGACGCCGGTATAGAGCTGGCGCGGACGGCCGATCTTCTGCTGCGGATCCTCGATCATCTCGCTCCACTGGCTGATCCAGCCGACGGTGCGGGCGACCGCGAACAGCACGGTGAACATCGAGGTCGGGAAGCCCATGGCCTTCAGCGTGATGCCTGAATAGAAGTCGACGTTCGGATAGAGCTTGCGGTCGATGAAGTACTGATCGCTCAACGCGATCCTTTCCAATTCCATCGCGACGTTCAGCATCGGATCGTCGCCATGGCCGGTCTCGGCCAGCACGGCGTGACACATCTTCTGCATGATCTTGGCGCGCGGGTCGTAGTTCTTGTAGACACGGTGGCCAAAGCCCATCAGGCGGACTTCGCTGTTCTTGTCCTTCACCTTCGCGATGAATTCCGGAATCTTGTCGACCGTGCCGATCTCCGCGAGCATCGCGAGCGCGGCCTCGTTGGCGCCGCCATGCGCCGGACCCCACAGGCAGGCGATGCCGGCGGCGATGCAGGCGAACGGATTGGCGCCGGAGGAGCCGGCGATACGCACCGTCGAGGTCGAGGCGTTCTGCTCGTGGTCGGCGTGCAGGATGAAGATCTTGTCGAGCGCGTCAGCCAGCACCGGATTGATCTTGTATTCCTCGCAGGGCACCGCGAAGCACATGTGCAGGAAGTTTTCGGCAAAGGAGAGCGAGTTCTTCGGATACATGAAGGGCTGGCCGACGGTGTATTTGTAGGCCATCGCGGCCAGCGTCGGGACCTTAGCGATCATGCGCATCGAAGCGATCATGCGCTGCCGCGGATCGTTGATGTCGGTGCTATCATGATAGAATGCGGCCAGCGCGCCGACGGCGGCGACCATGATCGCCATGGGATGGGCGTCACGGCGGAAACCCTGGAAGAAGCGGGCCATCTGCTCGTGAACCATGGTGTGATGGATTACGCGGTAGTCGAAATCCTGCTTCTGGGACTTGGTCGGAAGTTCCCCGTAGAGCAGCAGATAGCAGGTCTCGAGGAAGTCGCCCTGTTCGGCGAGTTGCTCGATTGGGTAGCCGCGGTATTCCAGCACGCCGGCGTCGCCGTCGATATAGGTGATCTTCGACTGGCAGCTTCCGGTGGAGGTGAAGCCGGGGTCGTAGGTGAACATCCCGGCCTGGGCGTAGAGCTTGGCGATGTCGATGACATCTGGCCCCACCGTGCCGCTGAGGATCGGGAAATCGTAGGTCTTATTACCTACGGTGAGCGTTGCAGTCTTGTTGCTGGATTTTGCGTCCATCGTGAATCCCCGATGAAATCGTTACGAAAAACCGGGCCGACCTTGGTGCCATTCGTAAGGCAGTAGCAAGAGAGGCCGGACTGTCTAGAAGCGGCGCCAAAGGCGTAGCTTATTGCCCTGTGCACTGCAAGATGGCCGCAGCCCCCCATATGGTAGGGGCTCAGCCGGCCGCTTGATCGCCCAGACGGGCCAGGCATTCCTCCCGCCCCAGGACCGCCAAAACGTCGAAAATGCCGGGCGAAGTCGTCCGCCCGGTCAGCGCCACCCGAAGTGGCTGGGCGACGGCGCCGAGCTTGAGGTTGTTCTGCTCCGCGAAATTCCGCATGGCGGATTCGGTGGTCTCGGCGCGCCAGTCGGTCACGGTTTCCAGCGCGATGCGGAGTTGGCCGATCAGCGCCCGGGTTTCCGGCGTCAGCAGAGCCAGGGCCTTCGGCTCGATCTGGAGCGGACGGTCGGCAAAGATGAAGTAGGCGCCCGAGATCAGCTCGATCAAGGTCTTGGCGCGTTCTTTCAAGCTCGGCATCGCCCGCAGCAATTGTGCGCGGGTGGTGTCGTTGAGTTTTGCCTTCAGCTCGGCGCCGTCGGGGACATAGTCCAAGACGCTCTCGAACTGGGCCACCAGCGCGCCGTCATCGGCGTGGCGGATGTAGTGGCCGTTGAGGTTTTCCAGCTTGGCGAAATCGAAGCGTGCAGCAGAGCGCCCGATCGCGGGCAGGTCGAACGCGTCGATCATTTCCTGCGTCGAGAAAATCTCCTGGTCGCCATGGCTCCAGCCGAGCCGGACCAGGTAATTGCGCAGCGCCGCCGGCAGATATCCCATGGCGCGGTAGGCATCGACACCAAGCGCGCCATGGCGCTTCGACAGTTTTGAACCATCGGGCCCGTGGATCAGCGGGATATGGGACATGTTCGGGATGTCCCATCCAAGTGCATCATAGATCTGTTTCTGGCGCGCGGCGTTGATCAGATGATCATCGCCGCGGATGACATGGGTCACGCCCATGTCGTGGTCGTCGACCACGACAGCCAGCATGTAGGTCGGATTGCCGTCGCCACGCAGCAGCACGAGGTCGTCGAGGTTTTCGTTCTGCCAGACCACGCGGCCCTGCACCTGATCCTCGATCACGGTCTCGCCGGTCTGCGGGGCCTTCAGGCGAATGGTCGGCTTCATGCCGGCGGGCGCTTCTCCCGGATCACGATCCCGCCACATCCCGTCATAGAGGCGGGTGCGGCCCTCCGCGCGCGCCTTCTCGCGCATCGCGGTCAGCTCCTCCGCAGTGGCATAGCAACGATAGGCATTGCCACTGGCGAGCAGGGACTCGGCGATCTCGCGATGCCTTGCGGCGCGGCTGTACTGGTAGATGACGTCGTCGTCCCAATCGAGCTCGAGCCATTTCAGCCCGTCAAGGATCGCGGCGATGGCGGCTTCCGTGGAGCGCTCGCGGTCGGTGTCCTCGATCCGCAGCAGCATCTTGCCGCCGCGCTTCTTGGCATAGAGCCAGTTGAACAGCGCGGTCCGGGCGCCTCCGATATGGAGGAAGCCGGTGGGCGAAGGGGCGAAGCGTGTGACGACGGAATCAGTCATTACAAAGCGCGTGAGCGGTGAACGGCGGTGGTGTATAGCAGGAACGGTTCATAACTAAAGCCCGGGCCGGTGGCAAAGTGGGCTTGGCTCACAGGGGCGAATTTGGCAGAAGGTTCGCTAATCCCTAACAGGAACTCAGGATGACCACAGAATCGGTAACGGCAGAGGCGGGGCGCGATTTCATCCGCGACATCGTCCAGGCCGATCTCTCTTCCGATAAGCACAGCCGGGTCGTGACCCGATTTCCGCCGGAGCCGAACGGCTATCTGCATATCGGCCATGCCAAGTCGATTGCCCTGAATTTCGGCATCGCGCAGGAGTTCGGAGGCAAGTGTCATCTGCGCTTCGACGACACCAACCCGACCAAGGAAGAGCAGGAATACATCGATTCCATCCAGGCCGACGTGCATTGGCTCGGCTACGACTGGGGAACCGACCTCTATTACGCCTCCGACTATTTCGATCGTCTGTATGACTGGGCGGAGGGCCTGATCAAGGCGGGCGATGCCTATGTCGACGACCAGTCGCAGGAGGAAATCCGTATCAACCGCGGCACGCTGACGGAACCCGGCAAGAACTCGCCGTTCCGCGACCGCACGGTCGAGGAAAACCTCGATCTCTTCCGCCGCATGAAGGCCGGCGAGTTTCCGAACGGCAGCCGCGTGCTGCGCGCCAAGATCGATATGGCGGCCGGCAACATCAACCTGCGCGATCCCGTGCTCTACCGCATCCTCCATGCCGAGCATCCGCGCACCGGCACCAAATGGTCGATCTATCCGAGCTACGACTACGCTCACGGCCAGTCGGACGCCATCGAAGGCATCACGCATTCGATCTGCACGCTGGAATTCGAGGACCACCGGCCGCTCTATGAGTGGCTGCTGGACAAGCTGCCGGTGCCGTCAAAGCCGCGGCAGTACGAATTCGCCCGCCTCAATCTGACTTACACGCTCTTGTCGAAGCGCGTGCTGACGCAGCTCGTGCGCGACGGCCACGTCTCCGGCTGGGACGATCCGCGCATGCCGACGATCGCGGGATTGAAACGGCGCGGCGTGCCGCCGGCCGCGGTGCGCGAATTCGTCAAGCGCATCGGGGTGGCGAAAGCCAACAGCGTGGTCGATGTCGGCATGCTGGAATTCTGCATTCGCGAGCACCTCAACAAGACGGCGCAGCGGCGGATGGCGGTACTGCGGCCGCTGAAAGTCGTCATCGAGAATTATCCGGAAGGGCAGACGGAGGAACTCGAGGCCGTCAACCATCCCGACGATCCGGCCGCGGGCACGCGCAAAATCTCGTTCGGCCGCGAGCTCTATATCGAGCGCGATGATTTCATGGAGAACCCGCCCAAAAAATTCTTCCGCCTGTCGCCGGGCAACGAGGTGCGGCTGCGCTACGCCTACTTTGTGAAATGCACCGGCGTCATCAAGAACGACGCGGGCGAAGTGATCGAACTGCGCTGCACCTACGATCCCGCGACCAAGGGCGGCAACGCCCCTGACGGCCGCAAGGTAAAGGCCACCATGCACTGGCTATCGGCCAAGGATTCGGTGCCGGCGGAAGTGCGCGTCTACAATCAGCTCTTCTCGAACCCGAGCCCGAGTGCCGCGAATTTCGCCGCCGACCTCAGTCCGGAATCGCTAGAAGTGCTGCCTGGGGCGCGGGTCGAGCCGTTGGTCGCATCAGACAACTCCGGCGAGGTGATGCAGTTCGAACGGCAGGGCTATTTCGTGCGCGACAAGGATTCCGCGCCGGGCAAGCCGGTGTTCAACCGCACCATTGGGCTGCGCGACACCTTTGCCAAGGAAGTTGGCGGGAAGGGGTGAGGCGACGGTGCAAAGCGCGGCCGACGACGCGGTATCCACCATCATCGAGAAATGGTCGGCGGCGTTCCGCAAGCTCGACGCAGACGCGCTTGCTGCGCTTTATTCGCGACACGCGCTCTTTTACGGATCGAACCCCACGCTCTATCGCGGCAGTGAAGGCGTTGTAGCCTATTTCAATGCGCTTCCACGCTGGCGTGCGCCAACGGTGCAGTTCACGGATGTGATGATCGCGCAGGTCAGCTCCGATCTGATCAATTTCGCCGGAATCGCGAATTTCGATCTCGGCGAAGAGGTCTCGCCGCTGTCGGTCAAAATCACCTGGGTGATCCTTCGCGAGGACGGCGACTGGAAGATCGTCAGCCATCATGTCTCGTCCAAGACCCCGCTGATCGAGCCGTAGGCCTGCCACCCTATGACGCGCGGGTGAGAAAGATCGGCAGCCCTCGCTTATTGCCGTAGATGGGGCGGTAGCGCTCCGTGTTGTACGTGCTGGCGACGTCCAATTTGCGCGGCCCGAGCTTGGCGTCAGGGATGGGCACGAGGTCGTAGCGCCCCTCCACCAGCGCCGACATGCGGCCGGTCTTGCCTTCCAGGATGGCATCGTAGGCCATGTTACCGAAAGTCAGGGCCACGAGCTTGTCGATGAAGTCCGGATTGCCAGATCGCAGGTCGTAGGTGAGGTCAGACGTGATCGTCTCCTCGCCGACGCGCCGCTTGATCTCGTCGGCGAACGATTCCGCCACACTCGCCTTCTTGCGATGGCCGTAGGCATCCGGCTCGCCGTATTCCTGCACCTCGTAGCCCTCCCACGCGGCGCCCTCGCTGAGCACGACCAGCGCGTAGTTGCTCGGGTTGGCGCGCTTCTCCTCGACGAGCAACCGGATCAGCTTGTCGAGATCGAACTTGTACTCCGGTATGACGCACCGGATCGAGGTGGCGTACGCGGTATAGAGCGCTGTAAATCCGGCATCGCGGCCAAAGACGCGGAAGATGCCGATTCGCTCGTGCGAACCGACCGTGGTGCGCTGCCGCTGGATGGCGTCGCTGGCGCGGGTGATCGCGGTCGAGAAGCCGATGCAGTACTCGGTGTTGCGGACGTCGTTGTCCATGGTCTTCGGAATGGCGATGATCTTGACACCGAGTTCGTTGAGCTTGGCTGCGTAACTCAGCGTGTCGTCGCCGCCGATGGCGATCAGGTGCTCGATGCCGAGCCCAGAGAGGTTAGCCAGCACCTGGGTAGTAACGTCCCACGTCTTGGTTGCGATGCCGCCCTTCGTGCTGAGCGAGGCTGGAAAGTCCTTGCCGACGAGATGATCCGGCAGCTTCTTCATCTTGGACGGATTGGTGCGGCTCGAGTGCAGCATGGTGCCGCCGCTCCGGTCTATGGTGCGCGTGTTGTCACGGTTCAGCGGGATGATGTAGTGGGACCTGCTGGCCGGGTCCTCGAGGTTTACGTGCGTGAGGGCCTCCCAACCACGGCGGAGGCCGACGACCTCGATGTCGTTCTCGCTGCCGCGATAGGTCACGCTCTTGATAACAGCGTTGAGGCCGGGAACGTCGCCGCCGCCCGTGAGAATGCCGATACGCCTTTTTGCCATACCCACCTCGCAGGCGATCCCTTACTCGGCCGCTTCCGGCTTGCGCTCCTTGCGCACCTGAAAGCGCTTCAGCAGTGAGGACACGGTGTCGCGGAAGCCACCATACTCCAGCTCGGAATAGGGCAGCATCGCGGCACCGGACCAGCCCTGGTTGCGCATCTCGATTGCCTTGCGCTGGGCGCGCCGGCGGACCTCGTCCCACGCCGGATTGTCGAAGAAATCGGTATAGGACTCGGAGAAGCGGCCATCCTTGTCGATCGAAAAGCCGGCGCAGGAAACGATCGGGAGGCAGTACATGCCTGTCACCGGTGTGTTAATTGGCACCGGCATGAGCGGCATCACGTGCGAGCCGCGCGCATCGCCGCCTACGAAGTGCGCCTTCGCGAACGGCGAGACGATTTCTTCAGGTGCCGGGAAAATCCCCTGGTTCCTGACGATCGCGACCGGATCGTCCTTGCCGGTGTACTTGCCTGCGATCGCGTGAAGACGCTGCGCCGAAACGGCGACGGCGACCTCGCCATGGGTCCGGGAAACGATGCGATCAATGCCAAAGCGCTCGTTGTCGCGGAGCAGCGCGGCAATGTGGTAGCCGTCCGCGGGCGCGTCGAGTTCGATCACGCTGTCGCCGGCCGTGTTGTCCATGTCGATGACATGGAAACGGAATCCCTTAATCATTGGGGGCAGCATCAGCCCGGCGCAATACATGGGATCGGCAAAGGCGAGGTAGAGCGGCAGGTTGTAGGCGCCGGGGCCGCATTTGTCGGCGGCGAACACCATGAAGGACTCCGCAGGTCTCGTGCCCGAGAGGCTGTGGTCGAAGCTGAGCTCGGCGACGCCCGGGCCGGCGCCGCGGACGTTTCCGGACGGTGCGTCGACGAGAAGATCCTGGCCGGCACCATAAAGCCCGGAGGCTTTCGCGACCGAGGTGGCCGCGAGGAACGCCTTCCAGGCAAGTTGATGGACCTCGGAGCTCCCTTCGCCCCGTGTGTGCGTCATGATGATCGCAATGTCGTCGCCGGTGTGGCAGACGAAACCGTCGATCAGCAGGCCATCGCAGATCGCCTTCGCGACCTCGCCCTCGACAGCCGCCATCATGCGTGTGGACGGTTTCGTGTGGCCGCCGACGGAGCCTATGTCAGCCTTGATGACGGAAAGGGTAAGTCTCATGAGCGTTCCCTCCGACCGGTGCAACGCAACGCCTCCGCCTCGGCGCTCGCTGCGCCGGGGCAACGGCGCTGCTCATTGGGCGGAGAGAACGTGTCATGTTGCAATAGGTTCCACCCGAAGTCACGGCGCCTCGGCTCGCCGCGAGCTGAGCGAGTAGCAATGGCAATTGTTGCACGGCACGAGTCCATTTTGGTGGTTTTCCAGACCCGCTGAAGCCGAAATCCGCGCATGCCTGCGGATGAGTTCACATCCTAAATGTCGTAATACAAATGGAACTCATATGGATGAGGGCGCAGCCGGATTGGATCGACCTCTTTCTTCCGCTTGTAGTCGAGCCAAGTCTCGATCACGTCCTCGGTGAACACGTCGTTACGGAGCAGAAAGGCGTGATCGCGATCGAGCGCGTCAAGCGCCTGATCCAGCGACCCTGGTGTCGACCTCACGTTCTTCGCCTCGGCGGGCGGCAGGTCATAAAGGTTCTTGTCGATCGGGCTGCCTGGATCGATCCGGCTGATGATGCCGTCGAGACCGGCCATCAGCATCGCGGCAAAGGCCAGATAGGGATTGCAGGAGGGATCCGGCGAGCGAAATTCAACCCGCTTTGCCCGCGGGTTCGGCGAATACATCGGAATCCGGCAGCAGGCTGAGCGATTGCGCTGGGAATAGACCAGATTGATCGGAGCCTCATAGCCGGGCACCAGACGCCGATAAGAATTCGTGGTGGGGGCGCAAAGCGCACACAACGCCCAGGCGTGGGTCAACAGGCCGCCGATGTAGTAGCGGCCGAGCTGGCTCAATTCGGCATAGTCGCCCTTGTCGTAGAACAGATTGGTCTCGCCCTTCCACAGGGACTGGTGAACGTGCATTCCCGAGGCGTTGTCCTCGAACAGCGGCTTCGGCATGAACGTCGCGGTCTTGCCGTGCTCGCGGGCGGTGTTCTTCACCACGTATTTGTAGATCATCAGATTGTCCGCCATGCGGGTGAGCGTAGTGAAACGCATGTCGATCTCGTTCTGGCCGCCGGTCGCGACTTCATGGTGATGGGCCTCGATCTGGATGCCCAGCTGCTCCATTGTCAGCACCATTTCGGTGCGGAGAGCCTGCATGCTATCGGTCGGCGGAACGGGAAAATATCCTTCCTTGGGGCGCGGCTTGTGGCCCAGATTCGGCTCTTCCTCCGCGCCGGTATTCCAGCTGCCTTCACTGGAATCGATTTCGTGGAAGGCATGATTGATGCCCTGCCCGTAGCGCACCTCGTCGAACACAAAGAACTCCGCCTCCGGGCCGAAGTAACTCGTATCGGCGAGGCCGGTACCTTTCAGGTTCGTTTCGGCCTTCTGGGCGATGTAACGGGCGTCACGGCTATAGGGTTGACCGGTCACGGGGTCCCTGATGTTGCAGATCAGGACCAGGGTGGACACAGGGGAATACGGGTCGAGAAAGGCCGTGGCCGGGTCCGGCACGACCAGCATGTCGCTTTCCTGAATTTCCTGAAAGCCGCGGATGGACGAGCCGTCGAACCCAATGCCTTCGCTGAGAGCATCGATACTCGCTGCACCCGGTGGGACGGAAAAATGCTGCCACACCCCGGGCAAGTCGGTAAAGCGCAGATCGATCATCTGCACCTTCTCGTCTTTGATCGCCTTCACGAGATCTTCGGCTGTCGCACACTTCGGAAACATGGCTTCAACTCCTGTAACGGAGAGCCGCATCTTGGACGTTGCGATGCCATTCAGCCGTGGCGAAGCGACTTGCGACGGCTCCTGGCCCACGTTCTGCGTTGCCGCGCCGGCAATCTCAGCTTTGGTGGGGACCACGCATCATCTTCATCGCGTCTTCGATATGCCGCCAGGTTCTGGCCAGTTCGACCTCGCCCTTTGCCTCGAGTTCGATGGCATTCTGGGCAGCTTCCGCAATGGCCTTGGCGCCATGAGCTTCCAGTAACTGCCGCGCATAGTCGTGGATTTCGGTTTCTCGCATGGCGTCATGCTCCTCTCATTCTGAGCGCGACCGGGAATTCCAGTCGAGCTGAGAACCGTAGACGTTGACACCTGATCCCGCGCACACAGTGTGCATCCTGCCGCGGCGCACTTGCAAGCGTGCTTTCAAGAGCGCGTTCCCACCGGTGAGCTGCCCGGATTGGATGGTGGCTCCGGGGGAAGAGCAGCGGCAACACAACGCAGGCCGGACGGCTACGTTTTGAGTAGCGGTCGATCGCGACGGGCGCTGCGTTAAGCGTGATGGCCTCGCACCCGCGGCGCCTCAGGATCGGCCTAGCAGCCCCGGCAAATGCTGCGCAGGGATTTGGCGAGCTGAGCATCCTCCTGGGCCATCGGCTCATACGGCTTTTGCTGTGCCTGCCGGTCCTCATCAGCCTTTTGCCGGGCGGCCCGCGCAACGTCCTGGCGCTGATAGCACGCTTCGCGCTCTGCTCTTGCTTCGATGAAGCGGCATTGTTCAGCCGCTGCGACAGCGGATGCCGACGTCGCCAAAGCAAATAGGAGGCAGGCCGCAAGTCTCATGACGTGATTGTAGCGCCGGCCGGCGTGCATTTCCTCAAGTTTCTGCATTCGTTCCGCTAGCGGCCCAAATACAGCGTCCGGTAGTCTTGCGGTCTTCACGAGATCGTAAGGTGTAGGCTCGGTGGCGGAGCAGGGCGACACGTCGGGCCGAAAACGGGGCTATGCCGGCACCTGGCCGCCGCGCGCTGCGGCGCCGGTCGGCGGCATTTTGCCATCGCGTCCCGCGTTCTGGCCGCCACTGATCGAGACCTTGCGTACATGGGCACGCGCCGAAGCCGGTGCCGGCCGCCTGCTGCCGTGGGTACCCGTTGCATTCGGCACCGGCATTGCCTTTTACTTCGCCGCCGATCATGAGCCGGCGCTGTCAGTGGCTGCCATTGTGGCAATCGCGCTGTGCGCGGTGGCGGTGCTGTTGCGGCGACAGAAATTCTTTCCCGCCGCGGTGATGATCGCGGCCGTCGCCGCGGGCTTTGCGGTCGCGACCTGGAAGACCGCCCGGATCGCGCATGGCGTGCTGGCGCGGCCGATGTTTTCGGTGTCGCTGACGGGTTTTGTCGAGACTCGCGACATCCGCGAGCGCACCGACCGTTTTGTCCTTCGCGTCGTCACCATGGAAAGCGCGCGCGGAACGACGAAGCTGGAGCGGGTGCGGCTGTCGGTAAGGAAGGGCACGGCGCCGCCAGTTGGGAGCTTCGTCGAGCTGAAGGCGCGGCTGTTGCCGCCGCTTTCGCCGGTGCGGCCGGGTAGCTACGATTTCAGCCGCGACATGTTTTTCGCCGGCATCGGGGCCTCTGGCTTCGTGATGGGCGCGATCAAGACCACCGAGCCGCCAGCCGCGGGCGGCGGGCTCCGCCTGCGCTATTCGGCTGTGATGCAAGGCCTGCGCGATACGATCGATGCGCGGATCAGGACCACGCTGGAAGGCGACAAGCGCGCGATTGCGACCGCCCTGTTGACCGGGCGGCGCGATGCGATCTCACCGCCGGTGA
Organism: Bradyrhizobium sp. AZCC 1578; assembly: GCF_036924675.1. Lineage (NCBI taxonomy): Bacteria > Pseudomonadati > Pseudomonadota > Alphaproteobacteria > Hyphomicrobiales > Nitrobacteraceae > Bradyrhizobium > Bradyrhizobium sp. AZCC 1578. Next base: position 556,612 of record NZ_JAZHRZ010000001.1, on the reverse strand, counting down.
ACGATGCGATGTTCATCTCCGGTCTCGGCCATGTGCTGTCGATCTCCGGCTATCACATGGCCGTCGTCGCCGGCGTCGTGTTCTTTGCGGTGCGGGCGCTGTTGGCGCTGTTCCCTGTGCTCACGGTCGGCCAGCCCATAAAGAAGTGGTCGGCGGCGGCAGCCCTCGTTGCCGCCGCGTTCTATCTGCTGCTGTCGGGCGCCGAGGTCGCGACGCAAAGATCGTTCTTCATGACGGCCGTGGTGCTGATCGCGGTCATGGTCGATCGCCGCGCGATTACGTTTCGCACGCTCGCGGTCGCCGCCCTGATCGTGCTCTCGGTCGCGCCGGAAGCGCTGGTACATCCGAGTTTCCAGATGTCGTTTGCGGCGACACTGGGGCTGGTGGCGCTGGTGCAGATCGGCATGCCGCGCCTGTTCGCGACGGCGGATCATACCGCAACGGCGCGCGTGGCGCTGTGGGGCGGCCGCGAAGTCACCATGCTGTTGCTGGCCTCGTTGGTGGCGGGGCTTGCGACCATGCCTTACGCCGCCTTTCACTTTCACCGGGTCACGCCTTACGGCGTGCTGGCCAACCTCGCGGCGATGCCGGTGGTCTCCGCGCTGGTGATGCCGGCGGGCCTGCTTGGCCTCGTCGCGATGCCGTTCGGCTTCGATCGACTGTTCTGGGCGGCCATGGGCCTCGGCATCGACTGGATGATTGCGGTGACGCAATGGGTCGCGGCGTTACCCGGCGCGGTCGGCCGGGTGCCGGCCTTCGGCATCGGACCGCTGATTGCGGCGAGCCTCGGCATCATCCTGCTCGGCCTGTTGCGCACGCCGCTGCGCTGGTCGGGAGCGGCGCTGGTACTATCAGCGGCGCTGTGGGCGGCGAGGGCGCCGCAGCCGGATATCCTGATTTCCGCCGACGGGCGCAATGTCGGGGTGCGCGGCCAGGATGGCCGGCTGCATTTGATGCACGCGGCCAAGGGGTCTCGAGACGTCTTCCTCTTGAAGGAGTGGCTGGCGGCGGATGCGGACGCACGAACGGCGGCTGACGCCTCGCTCACGTCAGGCGTCTCATGCGACGATCTTGGCTGCGTGGTGCAAGCCGTCGGCGGCGGCCTGATCGCGCAGGCGCTCAGGCCCGAGGCGTTTTCGGACGATTGCGAGCGCGCGGCAATCATTGTGACGCTGCGGCAGGCCCCGGCGGCATGCGGTGCTTCCGTCATCGGCGCCGAACGGCTGCGGCGTCAGGGCGCGATGGCGTTGCGGCGTGGCCGCGAGGGATTTGCCGTCGAGGCGGTCAAGCCGAGGGGGATCGACCGGCCTTGGTCGCCGGCCATAGCCGACGAGAGTGAGGCCGACACCACCGTGTTGGCGCCGCGCGTCGTGCCACCGCGCAGCGTCGATGCCACGCCGGCCGAGGCAGACCTTCAGGCGGAGGAGTAGACGGGCGTCAGTGCTCGTCGACCGTGGGTTTGGCTGGAATTTCGAACGCGCCGAGATGGAATTCCTCGGGCGCGTCGGGCGCCGACGGCAGAGCGACCAGCGTGAACGATGCGTCGGGGAATTGTTGCCAGATTGCGAGATCCTCGGCCGTGATGGTGAGCCAGCCGTACCTGAACATGTACCGCCCGGGCTCAGTGACGCGCCCGGCTTTTTGCCACGTTACCTTGTTGACCACCGACTGCCCCCTGCGGTGCCGAGTTCTGAAAAATGTACCACCATGATCCGCCGGCCTTGGGCCGGCGGATCATATGCGCGTGGGCGTTTATCCGGTCACGATCGATTCGGCCGGACGCGCTTCCGTCACCTTCGGCGCGCGTTCGCCACCGGTCTGGACCACCGGCAATTGCAGCACGGTCGCGCGCTGGCCTTCGCAAAGCTGCGTCACCAGCACATGGCTTCCGTCGGGAAATTCGATCGCGTCATGGTGACGGTCGGAGATATGGGGGTCGATTTGATTGAACTTGCCGACCCGCCAGTCGGTGGTTCGAGTCCAGATCCACCGGTTGTCGTATTTGACGTCCTCAGCGAACGCCAGTTCGGTGCCGGGAAGCATGCAGACCGCCACTGCAGGCTCGCGTTCCGACGCAAAGCCGCGGGTCGATGTACCGCGGAATGTCGTGGTGATCAGCGTCTCGCCGACCTCGGCAGGCCGCGTAGCCACAGCATGCAGGCTATAGTCACACATCGGATGGCTCCCTCGTTTGAGATAGCTGACCCGTGTCTAGAAGGAGGCACAGGCCTCTATCAGAGTGGACATGGCGCAGAGCCTTTTCTCGTTTCTGGGCAATTCTGCGACTGGCGCACTGCGCCACATTCACAAACGCGCTAACGGGCGTTGGTTCCAAACGCGCAACAAAAAACCCCGGCCGCGGGCCGAGGCTCTTTTCCGTCACGGCCCGGACGGCATAACGGGTCAGTATTTGCGGTAGAGCCCGATCAGCTTGCCCTGAATCCGGACCCGGTTCGGCGGCAGGATGCGGACTTCATAGGCGGTGTTGGCGGGCTCGAGCGCGATCGAGGCGCCGCGGCGGCGGAAGCGCTTCAGCGTGGCTTCCTCCTCGTCGATCAGCGCCACGACGATGTCGCCGGTGTCGGCGGTCTCGTTGCGTTGGATCAGCGCCATGTCGCCGTCGAGAATGCCCGCGTCCACCATGGAATCGCCGCGCACTTCGAGCGCGTAATGTTCGCCGGAGCCGAGCATGTCCGGCGGTACGCTGATGGTGTGGCTGCGGGTCTGCAGCGCCTCGATCGGCGTACCGGCGGCAATCCGGCCCATGACAGGCACGGCCACCGGGCGATTGCCGTCGTCCTCGGCGGCCGGCGCGCTCACTGTGCGTTTGCCAAGCGTACCCTCGATCACGCTCGGCGTGAAGCCGCGGCGGCTGTTGGCGGCGGCTGCGAGCTCGGGCAGCTTGATGACTTCGATGGCGCGGGCGCGGTTGGGCAGGCGACGGATGAAGCCACGCTCCTCCAGTGCGGTGATGAGGCGGTGGATTCCGGATTTCGAGCGCAGATCGAGCGCGTCCTTCATCTCATCGAAGGAGGGCGGCACGCCGGCCTCTTTCAGCCGTTCATTGATGAAACGCAGAAGTTCGTACTGTTTGCGCGTAAGCATCGCGAGCAATCCCCCGGTTGGCGTCGTCTCGTTCCGAATTTTCAGCGCCCGGATCGTGGAGTCCCCAAACTCTCGATCAAAGACACTAGCAGTCGAAACAAATCATGAACGGACACTATATGTTCGATATGTGTTCCGCAACCACTTAATTTCAGGTGAACGCATTGCGGTTCCGGCCCAAGGTGCTGGGGGAACACCGTTCAGGCGTCATTCCGGCAGCCGGAGCAGCTCGCAACGAGAACCCTTTGTGGCAGCCGGCGCGAACGGCGGACGTATCACAAGTGCACGTGCCGCAGCGAGATTCCCTGATAGCGACGAGTCCTGATGGTTCACCGGCACGGCAACCAGCGTGCCGTCGTCGCGGGCTTCGAGGCGGGCGCGAAGATAGTCTTCGCGCTTATCATTGGCGGCGAGATCGCGGCCGAGCAGCGCGCTTTCGCGCAGGTGATGGATGGTATCGCGGCCCGATAGAGCGCGAATCAGCGGCACCAGGAACAGGAAGCCGCAGACATACGAGGAGACGGGATTGCCTGGCAGGCCGATCACCCGCATCGCGCCCAGCCTGCCGTGCATCATCGGCTTGCCCGGCCGCATCGCGATCCGCCAGAATGCGATGGCGACGCCCTCGGCTTCCAGCGACCGCTTGACGAGGTCGTGGTCGCCGACCGACGCGCCGCCCAGGGTGATCAGGATGTCCGCGTCGGCCTTGCGGGCACGGCGGATGCCGTCCGTGGTCGCGGCGACGGTGTCGGCGGCGATTCCGAGGTCGATGATTTCTGCCCCTTCGGCCCGCGCCAGTGCCCGCAAGCCGTAGCCGTTGGAATAGACGATCTGGCCGGGGCTAGGGCTTGCGCCCGGCATCACCAGCTCGTCGCCGGTCGCCAGCATCGCAACTTTCGGGCGGCGGTGCACCGCAAGCTCCGGGTAGTTCATGCCGGCGGCGAGCGAGAGGTCGCGGTCGGTGAGGCGGCGCCCGCGTTTGAGGAGGACGTCGCCTTCGCGGAAATCAACGCCCGCGGCGCGGATATGCCGCCCCGGAACGGCAGCTTCCGTGATGGTGATATGATCGCCCTCGACGCCAGTGTCTTCCTGGATGATGACAGCGTCGGCGCCATCGGGAATCACGCCGCCGGTAAAGATCCGCACCGCTTCCCCCGGGCCGACCTTCCGCTCGAACGGGCGGCCGGCGGCGACCTCGCCGATCACCTTTAGCCGCGCGCTGACATCGGCGGCGTCAGCTGCGCGCACCGCATAGCCGTCCATCGCCGACATCGCTTGCGGCGGTTGCGTCCGCCGCGAGGCGACGTCGCGTGCGAGAATGCGGTGATACGCCTCATCGAGCGCCACCATTTCTTCGGGCAGGGGATCGGCGCCCGCGAGGATGGCAGACAATGCATCGGCAACCGGCATCAACGCCACGGGCAGACCTCCCTCAAATTCCAAGTGCGGTCAGTGCCCTCGCCACGTCATCCGTCGATGTCACGTGGATGGCAGAAAGGCCGCGCGCCCGCGCACCTTCGATATTGGCAGCCGAGTCGTCGAAGAACAGGATCCGCGACGCCGGCACGCCGATCGCTTTTACCACATGATCATAGGCTTCGGCGTCGGGTTTGCGCAAACCGATGCTGGAGGACAGGTATATCTGACGGAAATGGCCGAGCACGTCCGCATAGGCCTGCGAAAAATGCGTGACATGGGCCGGATTGGTGTTGGAAAAAGCATAGAGCGGCAGGCGTTCTGCGGCACGCGCCAGGAGCGGCGAGATTCCGGGCATTTCGCCGGTGAAGATCGCGTTCCAGCCTTCCAGGAACTGCGCGTCGGTGATGCCGATGCCGAGCGACCGGCGCAGGCTCGCAAAGAACGCCGCATCGTCGATCCGACCGGTCTCGTGGTGCTTGAAACTGTCGTCCATCACAAAGCGTACGGCGAGGTCGGCAGGCGCGCAGCCGGCATGCCCTGCCCAGCACGTCATTACCTGATCGAAACTGATGTCGAGCACGACACGGCCGAGGTCGAACAGCAAGGCATCGACGGAATGGGGCGCTGGCGGCGAATTCATGGCAGTCGTTTACAAAACCGGACCGGCCTCGGCAACGGCCACGGCGATTTGCGTCGTAGCCCAATCCGGCGCTTAAGCCCGTACGCAGGCTGTGCTAAGGCTTTGGGCCAGTTTCTTGGGGCCAATTTTCAGGGAGTAGTCGCATGCAAACCGTTGGCAGAATCCTGGGCGCCGTCGCCGTGATCGCATTATTGGCCGGCCCCGCCTGGGGCCAACAAGCCCGTCCTCCCGCATACGGCGAGACCGAGAAGGACAAGACGCCCTCGGAAAAAGCGGCGGAAAAGGAGGCCGAGCGGGCCTACCGGAGGTCGCTCGGCAACATCCCCGAGCAGCAGAAGAATTCGGACCCTTGGGGGACGATGCGCGGCGACAGCGCACCGCCGAAAGCGGCGGCCAAGGCGCCGGCAGCGAAGTCAAAGGCCAAATCCGCCGAAGGCGCCGCAAAGTAGCAGACGCCGGCAAGCCCGGGCATGACGAACTCTCCATCTAACGTGATGATTTCATTCAAAATCTGAAAGCGACAGTATTGCCCCCGGTCGGCGTGCCTTGATCCGACCAAAAAGCCATTGTGAGTTGGCGGGGCCGGGACAGGGGCGCCGATTCACAGGGATGGTGGGCGTCCGTAGAGATAGAGGGACGCCCCACGATGCGCAGGAATTTTGCCTTTCTTCTCGGCACGGTGACGGGCGCGTGTCTGACCGCTCTCGTGATCGGACCTCAAGGCGCGCATTTGGTGGCGGCGGCAAAGGCCGCGGCCCGTTCCGACGCCTACGCCCAGCTCAATCTGTTCGGCAACGTGTTCGAGCGCATCAAGACCAGCTACGTCGAGAAGCCGGACGATTCCAAGCTGATGGAAGGCGCCATCAACGGCATGATCTCCGCGCTCGATCCTCATTCGCGCTACATGAATGAGAAGGGCTGGAGCGACATGCAGGAGACCACCCATGGCGAATTCGGTGGGCTCGGCATCGAGGTGACGATGGAAGACGGCCTCGTCAAGGTGGTCACGCCAATCGACGATACGCCCGCGGCCAAGGCCGGCATGCTGTCAGGCGACGTGATCACCCAAATCGACGACGAGGTCATCCAGGGCATGACCCTCGAACAGGCGGTGGGCCGGATGAAGGGCCCCGCCAACAGCAAGATCCGCCTCAAGGTCGTGCGCAAGGGGGCCGCCGCGCCGATCGACGTTGCCATCGTGCGCGAGATCATCCGGGTGCGGCCGGTCCGTTTCAAGACCGACGGCGGCGACATCGGTTACATCAGGATCACCCGTTTCAACGAGCAGACCACCGACGGCTTGAAGAAGGCGATCGCCAGCATCTCGAAGGAAATTCCGTCGGAAAAACTCGCGGGCTATATCGTCGACCTCCGCAACAATCCCGGCGGCTTGCTCGACCAGGCGGTGTCGGTGTCGAGCACCTTCATGAACCGGGGCGAGGTGGTCTCGACGCGCGGCCGCACTTCGGAGGAAACCCAGCGCTTCACCGCGCGCGGCGGCGACATTACCAAGGGCAAGCCGCTGGTCGTGCTGATCAACGGCGGCTCGGCTTCGGCGTCCGAGATCGTGGCGGGAGCCTTGCGCGACCACAAGCGCGCCACGCTGATCGGCACGCGCACCTTCGGCAAGGGCTCGGTGCAGACCATCATTCCGCTCGGGCAGGGCAACGGCGCGCTGGCGCTGACCACGGCGCGCTACTTCACGCCGTCGGGCCGCTCGATCCAGGCCCAGGGCATCGCGCCCGATGTCGAGGTGCTGCAGGACGTGCCGGATGAAATGAAGGGCCGCGCCGAACTCAAGGGCGAAGCCTCGATGCGCGGCCACCTCTCCGCCGACGGCGCCGAGCAGACCGGCTCGCAAGCCTACGTCCCGCCGAACGACAAGGACGACAAGGCGCTCAACGCCGCGTTCAGCCTGCTGCGCGGCGGCACCGTGAATGCAAATGCGGTCACGGCCGCGAAGCGTGCGGTGCCGAACTAAATTCAGAACCCACCGCGTCATTGCGAGGCGCGAGGCGACGACGGCGTCCGCCGAAGCTCGACGAGCGAAGGCGGAAGCAATCCATACCTCCACAAGCGGAGAGGTAGCGATCCGGAAAACATGACCGCTTTTTGAAACCTCATCTCCATCCACTCGTAGCTCGCGTTGAACACCATGTGCGTTCGAACGGAGCAGTCATGTCGAGAAGATGGATTTTGCCGGCCCTGATCTTGTCCCTTGGTTCGGGTGGAGCCCTGCAGGCCAATCCGCTGGATTCACCTGGCGTTGTTTATATCGACGGGCTGCCCTGCAACCGCGCGTGCCAGTCCTACATGGCCTGGTCTGATCAGGCATTGTCTGCGCGGCACCGCGCGGTTCGCGAGACTGATATCGCGGTGCCGGCTGAGGCCGAAACCGCAAGACCAGAACACGCCAGTCCCGCACGCGTAGCGAGGCAGGGCGCACCCGTTTCCCGCGCCGCGCCGCGCGGCAGCAAGGCGGCGTCCAGTACGAGGCCGTCGAACACCAAAAAGGCCGCCGCAGCCAGGAAGAACATTCCGGCGGCCACGGCGCCAGTGGCTCGCGAAAAGGCCGTCGCGGGTGGGCAGCCGCCGGAGCGCAAATTGGAAATCCCTGGTAGCCCCGAGCCTGGTCCGGCAGCTGCCGTCGCTGCGTCGCAGCCTGCGGAGACTCCCAAGTCGGACGTGAAGTCGGAGGTCAAATCCGAGGTCGCCCTGCCGCCGCCGGCCACGCTTGAGATCGCCGCGACGCCTGCCGCGCCCGAGGCGACTGCGTTGCCTTCCTCGGCCGGCGTTGCTCCCGCTCCGGCCTCTCGAACCATCCAGCAGCAGCTTGTGGAAGCGACGGGATTGGCCGATCTCGTCACGGCGATCGGGACTGGGCGGGAAGCGGCCAACAAATCCGACAATCCGGAAACAGCGCCCGCCGACGTGAGCGATACCGACAAAGCGGCATCCGTAGCGCCAGACGACCCGGATCTGGTGGCGCTTGTGCTGGCACGTCCGGAGATCAATTCGCTATCCGACCTGAACAACAAGAGCATTGCGATCGAGGAGAAGCAATCCGCATCGAGCGGACGTGTCAGCGCCGCGCTCATGGCGGCGGGCGCCGCGGAAGTCCAGTTCAGCGAAGGACAGCGAGGGGCGATCGACCGGCTGATCAGCGGCGAAGTCCCCGCAGCGGTGCTGACGCTGGCTTCGCGCGAAGCAGCAGAGGGGTTTCCCGATATCGAAGGCTTCAGGACGTTTCGGGTACCGCTGTCGCTGAAGGCGCGGCTCTAGTCGTCGTGGCAATCGAAGCCCGGATGAGCGAAGCCGCCGTCCGGGTTTGGTTCATCCCTGCATATCGCAGCGCTCACGCAGGTTACATGCTGCCACAGGTCATCCTCGAAATGAGCCTGTCACAGAAATTATCGTGTCTCATTCCGGGGGCAATCCAGCACTGTCACCGTAATTCTTCAAGCTATCGTGAGAATCCCGAAAACGCACCGTGGATATGATTGGCAACGTTGGCTAGCGCCGCGACGGGAAGGCAACAAATTGCATTTATGAGGTGTCATATGTCTGCACCCTGCAAGTTCGAGCTACGTATCCTGAATCACGATGAGAAAGCGCTCATACAGACCTCTCATCACCCCGAAATTGGTGACGCGGATCGCGCGACGCTTGAAAACCTGAAATCATCGCTCAGAAAACTCCGGGACAAGGAGCGTACGCTCGCCTTTCAGCGGCGTCGGATCAGCAAAGGCACCGCCCAACCGCGGGGCCAAAGCGTTTCGGGGACTGCCGAGCATTCTCTCCATCGCAAGCAGGTTTTCGTCGCTGCCCTGAAGCGGGTTAACAAGGAGCTCGCACGCCTCCAAAAATTTGAGGCGCGGAGGGAGCTGGGAGAAGCGGCCCGGCGAGCGCTTTCTCTTCGTAGAGCACAGCAATTCTCCCGCCCGACAAATGAGCCCACTTCACATGAAGGCATGAAGGCGATTCCGAGTCGCCGACGAAGTATCAAACTCCCGCGGTCAACAATTGGGCGGGTGTCACAGGCGAACAAGAGAGCCCAGGCCGCAAGAGACTCCCGCCGATAACGGAGCTTATCCAATTCGGCCGCACGGCAGGTGAATTTTGCCGCAACCCGCTGACGGTTTGATTGGAAATCGGCTTCGCTGTGTTGCTCGCCGATCGCGGCGGGCTGCGGGCGGCGTCACCCGTTTGGGGTATTGACCAGGATTAAGTAAGTCCAGATTGTTGAACTGATTTTTCTAGATGGGTACGCTTTCGGTCCTTTTCCCGGCCTTGCTTTGTTGCCTTTTTGCAGTACGCGCATCTGCCGACTTCAGCAGTTTTATCCAACCAATCCATTAGGGACATATGATGATTTTGCCGATACGACCGCGAGCTTTCTTTGCTTCACTGACTACCGCAGCTTTTTTCGTTTTTGCGACCGCATATGGGAATGGCGCCTACGCGCAGGTTCAGGTCGCCGTAATCGGTGACAGCAATGTTTATGGCAAGGGCGTCTCACCTTCGGAGAATTATCCGAGCAAGCTTGAGGCGGCTCTCCGAGCGCGCGGGTTGGATGTTCGCGTCAGCAATGGGGGTATGAATGGCGATACAAGCGCTGGTCTCGCAGCGCGCCTAGACTCCGCGGTGCCGGCAGGTACACGCGTTGCTGTTATTTGGGTCGGCGTCAATGATGTGGTCAGGCACGGCAAGAGTCGTGCGGAAGTGTATGCAAATGTAGCCGGCATTGTCGGTCGCCTTCGAGCGAAGGGTATTGAGAGCTATTTCATTCGCCCACCAGTTTACAATGTTGAGGACCACAAAAATCCCGCGCTCATCCTCTCGGGAGACAATCATTTCAACGGCGTGGGCTATAGCCGGATGGTGGCAAAGACTATTGGCCCGATACAAGCTTTGGTAGTCAAAGCGATGAAGCAAAAGGTCTCTCAAGGGCGCTGAATTACGGTGACACTGTCACCGTAATTCCGTAATTCCTCTCGGCGTGGTGCAGCTACGACGCGTGCACCTTGGCCCGCTGCCGTGCTCGGCAATGAATCCAGTCGGAAAGCCGGATGCCGGAAACCGGCACGTCCGGTTTGATGAGCGGGGAGAGGAAACGGAACGTTGCCGCATGGCTCAAGTCACCGCGCCTCTCCTCGACTCTACGCGCTAATGCGGGCCAATGGCTGATTTGCGGGAAGCACCTTTCGTTGAAGGCCCGGCAGATCATCCGGGGCAAATCACTTCGGATTTTCAGAAATCGCGTCAAGCCCTGGAATCAAAAATATTCCGCTTCGCGCCAGACCCAAATCACCGGTAAAGATCTAGCCATCCCGTCCCGAAGAAGAGGGGCGTTGGCCATCGTCACGAACGTTGGGACGGGTTGCGGTGGACGCGGCAGCGTCGGGCGCGTGGATGTGATCGCAGGGCAGCTATCCGTGAGCGAACACAGCGCGCAGGACGTACGGCGCTTAAACGCCTCCGTTAGGTCTTCGGCCGGCAAGCACTTGGCTGGTTGAAGTCTTTGGCAGAGGAAGCTGCGTACGGCAAAACCGTGTGGTCCTGGCACCCGTGGCTGGTGTTAAGCCGGCGGAGGTTCTTCGAAACCCGACCGGGTTCGATGAATCGCCAATCTGTCGGCGATGGAGGCAAAAGGAATTCGTCTCCAGGGAGAGCGCGGCATAAGCCATCAAACCATCGCGCAGGGAATGCCGGGCTGCTCCGGCTGTACCTGTATGCTCGTGTGCGCATTTCTTAAGTGCGTTTGCACACGAGACCGCGGGTGCAGCAAGCACCCGGCATTCCCTGCGCCCTCTCAATTTTAGGGCGAAGCGATACAGTACAACTCGGGCAAATCATGTTGCGAGAATGCGAACGTGTATCTCAGCGTCATTGCGAGCGGAGCGAAGCAATCCATTGTCACCCCGCGTGCGGAACGATGGATTGCTTCGCTCCGCTCGCAATGACGGTGGTAAGCAGTGTTGTAAAACTACGCCGTCCGCACAACCGGTTTGCGCCGGCGCGGCCGGTTCGTCGGTGCCGCCTCGGGCTTCTGCCGGTCCGCCAGCAACAGCGGCCTGATCTCTGCCGTCGGCTTCGGTGCGCTGAACAGGTAGCCCTGCATTTCCGAGCAACCGAGCTCGCGCAGCAAGTCGCGCTGCTGTTCGGTCTCGACGCCTTCGGCAGTCGTCGTCATGTGGCGTTCGGCGGCGATGTTCACCACCGCCTCCACGATACAGGACGAACCTTCCGGCTCGGCGATATCGGTGATGAAGCAGCGGTCGATCTTGATCTTGTCGAACGGGAAACGCTGCAGATAGCTCAGCGAGGAATAGCCGGTGCCGAAATCGTCGAGCGCGATGCGAACCCCGATGGCGCGGAGGTCGTGCAGGACGGCGAGCGCGGCCTCGTCATCTCTGATCAGCACGGCCTCGGTGATCTCAAGCTCCAGCCGGCTCGCCGCGAGGCCCGACGCGGCGAGCGCCGCCATCACCTTCAGCGCCAGCGTGCCGCTCCTGAACTGTATCGGCGAGACGTTGACCGCGAGCCTGACATTGCCGGGCCAGGTCGCGGCCTCCTTGCAGGCCGTGGTCAGCACCCATTCGCCGAGCTGATTGATCAGGCCGGTGTCCTCTGCGAGCGGCACGAACTCGGCAGGCGAAATCATGCCGCGCTGCGGATGGCGCCAGCGCACCAGCGCCTCGCAGCCGGTGATCGCGTGGGTCTGCAGGCTCAGACATGGCTGGTAATAGACCTCGAAGCCGCCGTCGACGAGCGCCTGGCGCAGGTCCATTTCCAGGCTGCGGCGGGCGCGGACCTCGGCTTCCATGTCCGGTTCGAAGAAGCGATAGGTGCGGCGGCCGGCGGCCTTGGCGGCGTACATCGCCAGATCCGCGTTCTTCAGGATCTGGTCGATATCGGAGCCGTCTTGCGGCGCGAGCGCAATGCCGATGCTGGCGTCGGTGGTGACCTGATGGCCGAGGCATTGATAGGGCGAGCGGATCGCCTCGAAGATTCGGCTGACGAGCTTCATCACATCGTCGATATCATCGATCCCGGTCTGCACGATGGCGAATTCGTCGCCGCCGAGCCGGGCCACGAAATCGGATCTCCGCGTGCAGGCGGCGAGGCTGGCCGCGACCGATTTCAGGAGCTCGTCGCCGATCATGTGGCCGAGCGAATCGTTGACGCTCTTGAATTCGTCGATATCGATATAGAGCACTGCCAGTGGCCGGTTCGGCGCGGCGTAAGACAATTCGCGCTTGAGCCGCTCGTGGAACAGGGTGCGGTTCGGCAGATCGGTGAGCGCGTCGTAATGGGCGAGGTGGGTGATGCGCTCCTCGGCGCGCCGCCGCTCGGTGATGTCTTCATGGGTCGCCAGCCATCCGCCGTCCGCCACCGGTTCGTTGACGACCTGGATCGAGCGCCCGTCGGGCGTCGAGATGACCATGACGTTGCGGTGCGCGATGTCGCGCAGCACCATCTCGACGTAGTGATCGATGTCGCCGACGAACGAGCCGGTCTCCTTGCGATGGGCGATCACCTCGCGGAAGCTGCAACCCGGCTTCACGACATCAGCCGAGAGGCCGTACATTTCGAGGTATCGCCTGTTGCAGATGATGAGCTGCCGCCTGGCATCGAACAGCAACAGGCCCTGCGTCATGTTGTTGACGGCGGTGTCGAGACGCTGCTTTTCCAGCGTCAGCCTCTGCTTGGATGCCCGGTGCTGATAGGAAAGCTTGCGGACGACGAGAAACAGCAGGGCGGCGATCGCCAGCACGGAAAACCCGGTGATGGCGATCAGGATTCCGATCTGCTCGCGCCAGTCGGCCAGCGCGGCCGATGTGGTGATCGAGGCGACGATCAGAAGCGGAAAATTGGTCAGCGCGCGGGAGGCGATCAGCCGGTCCTCGCCGTCGATCGGGCTGGTGAGGCGCGAGGTGCTGCGGGGCAGCTCGAAGACCTGCCGCTGGGCGGCCGGACCGGTCCTGAAGTTCTTGCCGATCAGCTCGGGCACGTGCGGGTAACGGGCCAGCAGCGTGCCGTCGCTGTGGTGCATGGCGATGGAGGCGCCTGGGCCGAGGGCTACGGTTGCGAAGAACTTTTCGAAATGGACGGGTTCGATGCCCCGGCCGATGACGCCGAGCAATTCGCCTTTCGGTCCGGTGATCTTGCGCGCGATCACGGTGGTCCAGGCGCCGGTGATGCGGCTGTAGACCGGCTCGACCAGCATCTCCGGCGATTGCGGGCCGGACTTGAATGTTCTGAAGAAAGCGCGGTCCGCCGAGTTGACCGGCGGCGGCGGCCAGGCGGCCGACGCATTGATCAGGTTGCCATCGGCGTCGAAGATGTTGATGCCGCCGACATAGGACAGCGCGTCGATCTTGGATTTCAGGATGAGATGGATGTCATGGCCGGACATCCGGCGCTTGTAGTTTTCGAGCGTGGCGATCCCGCTGGAACGCATGAACGCGATCAGGTCCTTCTGAACGACCTGAAAATCCTCGAGCTGCTGGTCGAAATGGCGGGCGAGCAGCAGCACGGTGTTTTCCAGCTCACGTTCGCTGTTGCGCAGCGCGCGCTCGCGGAAATTGCCGGCCATGATGGTCGCGCCGATCGCGATGGTGGCGATCAAAAGCGTGCCGCCCAGGATCAACCAGCGGATCGGGCCGCCGCGAAAGGCGAACGCGATCCTCAATGATTTGGTGCCGGTCGAAGCCATGGAACGCGATCGCGGCCGGGAAATGAACTGCCGGAAGCGGCGTTCTCCGAAACCCGGCCAATAGATTCGATACCGCGCCGAGATGGAATTGACGTTAGGAAGTCTGGTTAATGAATGGTTAGCTCGGTGGCGAGTGTGGGCTGTGACAACCACAGGGGAGGGTCGGGTTCCGGCCATCCCCAGGCATTCGGGTCGTGACGACGATGATCGCTGCAAGGATGTTGGCGGCAACGCCGGCCAGGATCGGCAGCGTATAGTCGTGGGTGAGATCGAACGCGAAGCCGGCAGCGCTGGGACCGATCAGGGTTCCGAAGGCGACGCTCGTGTAGAGAATGCCGATGATGCCGCTGACGTTGCGGCCGCCGAAACAATCCATCACCACGGCCGGAAGCACGGCGACCCAGGCGCCGTAAATCATGCCGTAGACGAACGCAAAAATGGCAAGCGGCCAGAATGTCGTCGAGATCGTCCAGATCGCTAACGCGATCGCCATGCCTGCGAAGAGCAGCAGCAGGGCGGACTGGCGGCCGATCCGGTCGGCGACACCGCCGAGGAAAAACCGGCCGGCCGTGCTGCCGATGCCGATGATGCCTAGCAGCAGCACGGCGGATGTGGCCGGGACGCCGTGGTCCCCGGCATAGGGAACGAGATGCACGAACGGCACGAACAAGCCGAACGAGCAGATCAGGCAGGCGGCATATAGCGAGATGAAGCGTCGCGACCGGATCGCCTCGCGCACCGACGCACCTTCGGCCCGTGTCAACATGGCTCCCTGCTGGAGTGGATCGCCGTCGGGATTGAGGCCCCGGCCGCGCGGATCGTTCTCGAGAAGGAGCGCCATCCCCCCGCCGACAATCGCGGCGAATGCGCCGAGCGCAAGATAGGCGCCGCGCCATCCGAGCGTCTCGATCAGGAACGTTGCCTGCGCCGGCATCACCAGTGTGCCAACCCCGATCCCGCTCACGGCGAGACCAGAGGCAAAGCCCCGCCGCCGCACGAACCAGCGCTGTACCGCGCCGACCGCCGGGACATAGGCGCAGCCGACGCCGAGTCCGACGCCAAGGCCGTAGGCTGCGTACACCTCGACCAGGTTGCGCGCGGCACTTGCCGCGGCAAGCCCGAGGCCGATCAGCAGCATGCCCGCCAGCGCGAGACGGCGCGAGCCATAGCGGTCGGCGAGGGGACCGCTGACGATGCCGAGGCCGAAATAGAGAAAGCCGGCCAACGAAAATATCAGCGACACCGAACCACGCGAGGCGCCGAAATCACGCTGCAACGAGTCGAGAAACGCGCTGAACGTATAGGCGGAGCCGAAGCCGACAAAGGTCACGGCAAAAGCGGCAGCCACCACAAACCATCCATAGAAGATGCCGGAATTGGGCAACGCCGACTGGGCACTCAATGTTGCCTCCATGGGCTCAGCGACGGATGGCGGCGATGCCAGGATGTGTCCCTCTGGAATGCTGCGCCAGCGCGTATCAGCGTGGCCTCGTCCAGATCGGCGGCTACAAGCTGAAACGCGATCGGCATTCCGGTTGCGGAAAAACCGCCGGGCAGCGTGATCGTGGGGTGACCGGTCATGTTGAACGGGCAGGTGTATTCCTGCAATCTGGCGATCAGGTCCGGCCGGTCGCCGAGCGTTCGTATCATGGCGAGCGTCAAGGGTGGGAATGGGTGAACCGGAATGAGCAGCAGATCGATTGTCTCGAACAGCGATGCGATCCGGCCGCGCAATTCCAGCCGCCGCAGCAGGATCCTCTGGTAGTCGGAAGCGGACAACGCGCGGCCTGCCTCGATAACGGTGGCGAGGATCGGACCATATTCATCTTTGCGCGCGGGATAAGTTGCATCGTGCGCGACCGCGGCCTCCACCGCGCAATTCGGAACCCAGTCGGCGACGGCCTGCTTCACGTCGGGAAACCGCACATCGACGATGTCAGCGCCAAGCGCACGTAACGCCTTGATTGCTTCGCCCAGCACCTGTTGGGTCGCAACGTCTACGCCGTCGCTGCTCCACTTCGGGTCGAAGCCAATCCGCAGGCCTCTTACGTCCTGCTCCGCCGCAGCCAGATAGTTGGGCACAGGATCGAGGACGGCTGTCGGATCGGCATGATCGCGCCCGGCGATGACGCCAAGCATGGCGCCGGCATCCATCGCGCTCCGCGCAATGACCCCGACATGGTCCAATGTCGCTGCCAGTTCAAACACGCCGTGGCGGCTGACGCGTCCCCAACTTGGCTTCAAGCCGGTAAGACCATTGGCGGCACATGGCCAGCGGATCGAACCGCCGGTATCGGACGCGAGCGAGCCATAGCAGAGCCCCGCTGCAGCTGCAGCCGCCGAGCCACTTGATGAAATGCCCGGCCAATAGTCGGGACTCCATGGATTCTTGGGCGGCGTTACAGATGGATGGTGGTCGGAATAGGCGCCTTCCGTGAGTTGCAGCTTCCCCAGCACGACTGCGCCGGCTTCATTCAGGCGGTGCACGACGGTTGCGTCTTCATCGGGCCGAAAATCGCTGTGGACGACGGTACCGGCAGCGGTTGGAACATTCCTTGTCCAAAATAGATCCTTCACCGCAATCGGAATACCGTGGAGCGGTCCGCGATACCGGCCTGCTGCGATTTCGGCGTGGGCTGCTTCGGCTTGCGCCATCGCAGCATCGGCCATCACCCGGACATAACTGCCGAGTTCGCCATCCAGAGCGGCGATGCGATCGAGTTGCGCGCGCGTTGCTTCCAGCGGAGAAATTTTGCGGGTCCTGATGCATGCCGCAAGCTCCGTGAGTTCAAGGTAGTGCAGATCGTCGGTGCCAATATCCATCCTGCCTCCGTCAGCGATGCGGCGCCTGGAATCTTCCGGTGAAGGACCATCGTCCGTCGTCAACACCGGTATAAACGTTATACCGGTGTCTATTGATGTCAACCGGTAAATATGCTTTACCGGTGTTGCAATGTCGAAACTGTCCAGACAGTTCAAGGTTCCCGACGAGTTGGCCAATCTCTACGATTTCGCCAATACGCTCGACCTACGGCATTTCACGCATCATGGCGTGCGGAATCCGCAAGGTGATGAACTGGCAAACGCTAGGGGATTCGCAGTGTGGATGCGGCAACGTGGACTGTTGCTCGTCGACGCGAGGGTTTCGCCGACGATGCACGCAACCGCGCTTGAGCTGAGGCACTTGATCCGCGACTATCTGCAGCGTGATCCGCCTGAGCGAGGCAAGAATAGGGACTCGGTCCGCGCACTGAATAAAGTGCTCAAACTGTTTCCGCTGCTCGCGACGGCAAGGGATGACGGCGGCATGGTGCTTGAGGCAGCGCGTGACGATGCGCTGACGGGGCTCTCATCGGTCGTTGCGGAGCTCTACGACGGCTCCAGAAATGGAACGCTTGATCGGCTGAAAATGTGCGCTTCCGACGAATGCCGCCGCGTGTTCTTCGATCGTTCGAAGCCCGCCACGCGGCGATGGTGCATGTCGTCATTGTGCGGAAACCGCATGAAGACAAGAAAGTATCGCGAGCGCCAACGCAACGCTGAATAGGCCGTCGATCGACGCGCTGGCTCCGCAGAATTGCACGATCTCGCGAAAGGTGGCGAAGCCGTCACCGCATGGATGTCGGGGGTCGCTTCGCGCGCTTCTTCACTACAGTGCCAGCCGTGGCGGAGCCATCCGGCACGACATGTCCCTGGCTGAATCGTCGCGGATCGGAAGGATTACCCGGACCGTTGTTCTGACAATTGGCGTTCGGATAGTAGAACGCGCAATAGCCGGGTTCGTAGATCACCTGCTGAGCCATCGCAGGTGCCGAGATCACGGCCAACGCGGTCGCCGCGCCAACAAGCCTGTAGATCGACATCGGATTCCTCCTTGTAACGGTCCCGATGAAGACAACCCCGCGCGATCGGAGCGCATTCCTCGCCGCGCCAGTCACACGCGCGTGACGAGGGCTACGCCGTGTCGGGGCTCACCGCTCCGCGCGATAATGGCCGGACTTGCCGCCGCTCTTCTCGACGAGATGGAGGCCTTCGATGCGAACGCCGCGCTCGACCGCCTTGATCATGTCGTAGATCGTCAGGCACGCGACCGACACCGCCGTCAGCGCCTCCATCTCGACGCCTGTCGGGCCGGTGACCTTGACGGTGGCGCGGACGATGCAGCCCGGAAGTTTTTTGTCAGGCGTGATGTCGAGCGTCACCTTGGACAGCGCCAGCGGATGGCACAGCGGGATCAATTCCGATGTGCGCTTTGCCGCCATGATGCCGGCGATGCGGGCCGTGCCCAGCACGTCGCCCTTCTTGGCATTGCCGGAGACGATCAGATCGAGCGTCGCCTTGGCCATGACGACACGCCCCTCGGCGATGGCGGTGCGCTCGGTCGCTGCCTTCGCGGAGACGTCAACCATCCGCGCTTCGCCGGCGGCATCGATATGGGTGAGGGCAGCGCCGCCTCTGGAAGCCTTTCGCGCCATCTGCTAGCCGGTCCCGGTCGCGCGGGCCGTATCGGAACGCGCCAGCAATGCGCGGGTTGCCGCGGTCACATCGGCCTGCCGCATCAGGCTTTCGCCGACCAGGAAGGTCGACATGCCAACGCGTTCGAGGCGCGCGAGATCATCAGGCGTAAAGATACCGCTTTCGCCGACCATCAGGCGATCACGAGGGATCAGCGGCGCCAGCGCCTCGCTGGTCGCAAGCGTGGTCTCGAAGGTCCGTAAGTTACGGTTGTTGACGCCGATCATCGGAGAACGAAGTTTTAGCGCGCGGTCGAGCTCAGTGCGGTCGTGGATTTCGATCAGCACGTCGATGCCAAGCGCAATCGCCGCGTCCTCGATATCTCTGGCGGCGGCATCGTCGAGCGCAGCCATGATGATCAGGACGCAGTCCGCGCCATGGGCGCGGGCTTCCACCACCTGATAGGTGTCGAACAGGAAGTCCTTGCGCAGCACCGGCAGATTGGTTGCCGCGCGCGCCGCCACCATGAAATCGAGATGGCCCTGGAACGAGGGCGCGTCCGTCAGTACCGATAGGCACGCCGCGCCGCCGGCCTCGTAAGCCCTGGCCAGCGCCGGCGGATCGAAATCGGCGCGAATGAGCCCCTTCGACGGCGAGGCCTTCTTTACCTCGGCGATCAGCGCGTAGTCGCCACGGGCGAGTTTTTCCCGAATGACGCGGACGAAGCCGCGTGGTGGCGGGGCCGCTTTCGCCCGAGCCTCGACCTCGGCAAGCGGATGCGCGCGCTTGGCGGCGGCAATTTCCTCGCGCTTGTAGGCCTCGATCTTCGTCAGGATATCGGACATCTCTTACAGCCCCTCAGATCAGCCGCGTGAGACCGCGATCAGGTGCTTCAGCCGTGCCGCCGCCGCGCCGCTGTCGAGCGATTTCGCGCCGATCGCGACGCCTTCCTTCAGGTCCCTGGCACGGCCGGCCACGATCAGCGCCGCCGCGGCGTTCAACAGCGCGACGTCGCGATAGGGGCTGGGCTTGCCGTTGAGCACGCCTTGCAGCGCCAGCGCATTGGCGTCCGCATCGCCGCCCCTAAGCGCGTCGACATTGCAGCAGGTGAGGCCCGCGTCCTCCGGCGTCACCTCGAAGGTGGTGACTTTTCCGTTGTCGAGGCTGGCGACAAAGCTCGGGCCGGTGAGGGTGATTTCATCGAGCCCGTCGGAACCGTGGACGACCCAGACGGATTCAGAGCCGAGATTTTTCAGGACTTGCGCCAGTGGCTGCACCCAGTGCCTGGAGAACACGCCGACCATCTGGCGCTTGACGCCGGCCGGATTGGAGAGCGGCCCGAGGAGATTGAAGATCGTGCGGGTGGCGAGCTCGACGCGGGTTGGGCCGACATTCTTCATCGCGGGGTGATGCGCGGGCGCGAACATGAAGCCGATGCCGGCCTCCTGCACACAGCGGCCGACCTGGTCGGGCGTGAGGTCGATCTTGACGCCGAGGGAGGCCAGCACGTCGGCAGCCCCCGAACGCGACGACAGCGCGCGGTTGCCATGCTTGGCGACGGGCACGCCGGCGCCTGCGACGATGAAGGCCGCGCAGGTCGAGACGTTGACCGAACCGGAGCCGTCGCCGCCGGTGCCGACCACGTCGACCGCGTCCGCAGGCGCCTTGACCCGCAGCATCTTGCTACGCATCGCCGCCACCGCGCCGGTGATCTCGTCGACGGTTTCGCCGCGAACCCTGAGCGCCATCAACAGCCCGCCCATCTGCGAGGGCGTGGCCTCGCCGGACATCATGGCATCGAAGGCGGAGGCTGCCTCGTCACGCGACAGCGTCGCGCCGGTGGCTACTTTTCCGATGATAGATTTGAGGTCGTCCATCGTTTGGCTTTCAAAATCGAGACCTCATGGTGAGGCGGCGTTCTTGCGCCCTCTCCGGACGATGCTTCGCATCGCTCGAAGAACCATGAGGCCCGGCTCTCATCCTTCGAGACGCGGCCAGGTGGCCGCTCCTCAGGATGAGGTGAGTTATTATGCTCAATTGTTCGCGCCCGTCACCTGCGCGAAGGCGGCCGCGTTGATGGAGGTGCCAATCTGGGATTCGATCTTGGTCACGTACTGCGCGATCTGTTCGTCGGTCAGGCCGCGCTGCAACGTCTCCTTCAACTTCTTCAGCTCATCGGAGGCCATGTCGACCGGCGGCACCGTCACGTCGGTCACGCGCAACACGATCCACTCGCTGCCACCGGTGCCCGGCGTCTGCGTGACGCCGTCCTTGGGCGTCCGGAATGCGGCCGTGATGGCGGCGGAGGGCACGCCTGAAAGCGAGGCGTCGCGGCGGAAACCGGTGGCAGTCTCGACCTTTACCCCGGCCGCAGCCGCTTCGGCGGCGAGCGTGCCGCCTTGCTCGACCTTTTGCACCATCTCGGTTGCCTTCGCGCGCAACTTGCTCGAAATCTGGTCTTCGCGCCATTTTGCCTCGACCTGGCTCCGCACCTCGTCGAGTGACCGCTCGCGCGAGGGCGTAATGCCGAGCACGTCGTACCAGACATAGCCGCCGGCAAACTGGATCGGTTCGTTGTCGACGCCGACATCGCTGTTGAAGGCCTGCGAAACCACGTCGAGGCCGCGCGGAACATTCGCCACCGGCTGGCCGTCGGGCGTGCGGCCGGAGCGATCGACGGCCTCGATCGTGACGGGGGTGAGGCCGAGCTTCTGCGAAGCCTCGACCACATTGGCGCCGCCGCTGCGTTCGTCTTCCATCTTGTTCTGGATTTCGTTGACCTTGGCGCGTGCGCGTTCGGTCGCGATTTCCTTCTTCACCTGCGCAGCGACGCTTTCATAGGTCGGCGTCACACCCGGCTCGATCTTGCCGACCTTGACCAGCGCCACGCCGAACCGGCCCTGCACCGGCTGGCTGACTTCGCCTGACTGCAGCGAGAACGCGGTATCCGCAATAGCCGGATCGATGATCGCGTTCTTTGCGATCATGCCGAGATCGACGTCGGCCAGATTGAGGTTGCGCTCCTTGGCGACCTCGTCGAACGATGTTCCGGACGTGATGCGGCTGCGCGCGGCCTGCGCTTCGCCTTCGTTCGGAAAAAACATCTGCGACACTTCGCGCTTTTCCGGCGTCCCGAGCTGGTCGCGGCGCTGCTCGAAGGCCTTCTTCGCATCCTCGTCGGAGACCTCGGTCCACTTGCCGATCTCTTCGGGGCTGATCATGACAAAGGACAGTTTGCGATACTCGGGTGCGCGGAATTGGGTTTTGCGTTCCTCGAAATAGGCTGCCAGCGCTTCGGGCGAAGGCGGATCGATCGTGCCGGCCTGCGCCGAGTCGAGCTTGACGTATTCCATCGAGCGCTGCTCGTTCTGGAAGCGGGCGAGCGCCTCGATCAGGACCTTCGGCGGCTCAGCCCCGGCCGAGACGGCGCCGACGATCTGGCGCCGCAGCCCGACCCGCCGGCGTTCCGCCAGATAACGTTGCTCGGTATAGCCGAACTGCCGGATCGTGGCCTGGAAGCGAGCGGGATCGAATTTGCCGCCCAATCCCGCAAAATTCGGATCGCTGTAGATCTGCCGCATGGCTTCGTCCTGCGATTGGGCAAGCCCCATGCGCCGGGCTTCCTCATCCAGCGCGGCTTCGGCGATGGTCTGTTGCAGCACCTGCCGATCGAGCCCGAAGGCGCGGGCCTGTTCAGGGGTCAGCGGACGGCCGAAACTGCGGCCGAGCTGCTGCAGCCTTTCCGTGTAGATCTGGCGGAATTGCTCCGTCGAAATCTCGGTCTTGCCAATCGTGGCGAGCGACGACTGGCCAAATCCCTTGAAGATGTCGGCAATACCCCAAACTGCGAAACTGACAATCAAAACGCCCATCACGACGGCCATGACAACCTTGCCGAGCCAGTTTGATGAGGCTTTCCGAATTCCTCGAAGCATGGGTCCAACTTGTTTTTAAAGGAGAGGGGGGAACCGGGTCGTGCCCAAGGGAATTCGATCCGGGACCGAATTCCGCAACAAGGCGTCACCGAGTTGAAAACGCATCATAAAGTGGCCGCGCCCCCCTCGCAACCTCGCCCATGCGAGCTATTTGAAGCGGTTAATGGCCCGGGGATCGCCCGACCGGTATCTGGAACTGGCGGCGTGGCTCTGCTAGCGCATCTAGAACGCTGACATTTGCGGGACAATCGACATGACCGATGCCATCCGGCCGCTGATCGCCGGCAACTGGAAAATGAACGGCCTGAAATCTTCCTTGGGTGAATTCGAAGCCATGATCGCCGGTGCAGGTGCGTTGGCCGGCAAGGCCGACCTGCTGGTCTGCCCTCCGGCCACCCTGATCGGCAGCTTTGCCGACAGGGCGCTCGGTTCAAAACTCGCCGTCGGGGCGCAGGATTGCCACGCCAAGGCCTCGGGCGCCCATACCGGCGATCTCTCGGCGGAGATGCTGGCGGATGCCGGCGCCAGTGCCATCATCGTCGGGCATTCGGAGCGGCGTGCCGATCATGGCGAGACCGACGCGTTGGTGCGGCAGAAGGCTGAAGCAGCATGGCGGGCGGGCCTGGTGGCGATCGTCTGCATCGGCGAGACCCAGAAGCAACGCGATGCCGGCCAGACGCTGGATGTCTGCGGCGGGCAACTCGCCGGTTCGCTGCCGGACGGCGCGACATCAGCCAATCTGGTGGTGGCCTATGAGCCGGTCTGGGCGATAGGCACCGGTCTGACGCCGACACCAAAAGATGTCGAACAAGTTCATCGCTTTATCCGCGATGTTCTCATCAGCCGATTTGAGGCCGAAGGCAGCAAGATCCGGATTCTCTATGGCGGATCGGTCAAACCTTCCAATGCAGCGGAACTGATGGCGGTCGCCGATGTGAACGGCGCATTGGTTGGTGGCGCCAGCCTGAAAGCTGTGGACTTTCTGGCGATTGCGGAGGCGTGTTAGAGCGTTTTCAAGCGAAGTGGGGACCGGTTCGCGTCAAGAAAATGCGTCTATTCAAAAAGTCTCAGGCGGGCACGCCTTCCTGCAACCGCTTCCAGTAGATCAGCGTGCCCGTCAGCCCGCCATAGGGTTTGAGCGCGTAGTCCGGAATGACCCCGGTTAGCTTGAATCCCATCTGCTCATATAGTCCGGCCGCGCCTTCGTCCTCGGCGGTGTCGAGCACCAGCAACCAGCGCCCGCGCGCGATCGCCAACCGCTCGGCCTCGCGCAGCAGCGCTGTGGCGATCCCGCGGTGGCGGTGACTGACACGCGTCATCATCTTTGCGATCTCGGCGCGATGCGGCTGGTTCGGCGGCAGATTGAGCAGCAGCGTAACAGTGCCGATCAGGTCATCGCCATCAAACGCGCCGAGCACGATGCGCTCGCCGCGGCCGGCAGATGCAAGCGAGTCGCGCCAGAACGCTTCTGCTGCCGCCAAGGGCAGAGGGTGCATGAAGCTGACCGAGCCACCATGCGCGACGGTCTCCACCAGCATTTCGCTCAACGCGGTCCAGACGACGGGCGAGGACGTCAGCGCTTCGATCCTGATCGGCGACATCCTCAGCTCCGGGCTAGCGCTACGACATAGACGCAAGGAGATGTCGTCTCGTTGGCGAACGTCACTTCCGCCGGCGGACCGAATCCGAGGCAGTCGCCGGGCCCGAGTTCGTGGCGTTCACCGCCATCGATGAGCACGAGCGCGCCCGACAACACCCAGAGGACCTGGCGGATGTGGGCGTAGGACGACGCGGGCAGCGTCACGCGCTGCTTCGGCGGCATCTCGACCTTGACGACCTCGATGGGGTGATCGGGCCGGTTGAACACCTGCCGGCGCAAATAGCCGGTCTCGGGATCGCGCCACACCGGTTGCTCGGCGGCGCGCGAAAGACGCCCGCCCTGGCCTTCGGCGCGCAGCATCAGGCCGGCGAGGGTGAGATCGAAGGCGCTGGCGAGCCGAACCAGCACCACCGCGGTCGGGCTGACTTCGGCGCGCTCGATCTTGCTGATGGTGGCTTTTGATACGCCGGAGCGTTCGGCGAGATCTGCCAGCGACCAGCCGCGGCTGTCGCGTTCGAGCCGCAGGCGGTGGGCGAGCCGGGCGCTGAGATCGTCTGCTAAAGTATCCATTTGTCTATTATAAGAGAAATTGTCGCGATCTCAAGTGCCGGATGCGATCATCGGGCGGGAGGCGTGGGCAGCCTTGCCGTGGCGCCTGCGGCAATTATCTCCACGGCGGCGGTTGGGGGTGACAATGCCCCGTCCGATCGTGTAACACCGCGCAACTTCAGGAAAACCCGCAAGCTCTTGGTGCAGCCGAAGCCCGGCGCTCTTCGCTTGTGACGGAAGGTTTTGAGATGCAGACCGTCATTATCGTCGTTCACCTCATGATCGTCGCCGTGCTGATCGGCGCGGTGCTGCTGCAGAAATCCGAAGGCGGCGGCCTCGGCATGGGCGGCGGCGCCGGCTTCATGTCGAGTCGTGGCACCGCCAACCTGCTGACTCGCACCACGGCAGTCCTGGCGGGCCTTTTCTTCGTGACCAGCATGACGCTGGCCTGGCTCGCGGGCGTTGATCGCAAGCCCGCGTCGATCCTCGGTACACCGGCGACGCAGTCCCAGCCGGGTGGCGCGACGCCGGTCGCTCCGCCGACCTCCGGCGGCGTGCTCGATACGCTTAAGAAGGTGGATGAGCAGCAGGGCCAGTCGGGTCCGCAGGCGCCGCGTTCGCAATAAAGCAGGGTGGCCATGCAGGGCGGCCCTCTACCGGCCTGCATCAGAATTTCCCATCAATGCTCTGAAATCGCTTTAAAATTCACGTCACCCACAGGCCGGCAAAATGTTTGCCCGTGCATGCGATTCGTTTTGGAGAATCGGGGCTGTGGCCTTAAAGGTAGAATCCCATGGCGCGGTACATATTCATCACCGGCGGCGTGGTTTCTTCGCTCGGAAAGGGTCTGGCTTCGGCGGCACTCGGTGCCCTGCTGCAGGCTCGCGGGTACAAGGTCCGTCTCCGCAAACTCGACCCTTATCTCAACCTCGATCCCGGAACGATGTCGCCGTATCAGCACGGCGAAGTGTTCGTGACCGATGACGGCGCCGAGACCGATCTCGATCTCGGCCATTACGAGCGCTTCACCGGGCGTCCGGCGACCAAGGCCGACAACATCACCACCGGGCGCATCTACCAGGACATCATCACCAAGGAACGCCGCGGCGATTATCTCGGCGCGACCATCCAGGTCGTCCCGCACGTCACCAACGCGATCAAGGAATTCGTTCTCTCCGGCAATGATGAGTACGACTTCGTGCTGGTCGAGATCGGCGGCACCGTCGGCGACATCGAGGGCTTGCCGTTCTTCGAGGCGATCCGTCAGCTCAAGAACGAGCTGCCGCGCGATCACGCCGTCTACATTCATTTGACGTTGCTGCCCTACATTCCGAGCGCCGGCGAGCTGAAGACAAAACCGACGCAGCACTCCGTGAAGGAGCTGCGCTCGATCGGCATCCAGCCCGATATCCTGTTGTGCCGCACCGACCGTGAAATCCCGAAGGAAGAGCGACGCAAGCTCGGCCTGTTCTGTAACGTGCGCGAAAGCGCCGTCATCGAGGCGAGGGACGTCGACAACATCTATGCCGTCCCCGAGGCCTATCACGCCGCAGGTCTCGACGACGAGGTGCTGGCCGCCTTCGGCATCACGCCAAAAATTCCGCCGGCGCTGCAAAGCTGGAACGTCATCAACGAGCGCGTCCGTAACCCGGAAGGCGCCGTGACGATTGCCATTGTCGGCAAGTACACCGGCATGAAGGACGCTTATAAATCGCTGATCGAGGCGCTCTCCCATGGCGGCATCGCCAACAAGGTGAAGGTCAATCTCGACTGGATCGAGAGCGAGGTGTTCGAGAACGAAGATCCCGCGCCGTTCCTCGAACATGTCAACGGCATTCTGGTGCCCGGCGGCTTCGGCCAGCGCGGCGCCGAGGGCAAGATCCGCGCGGCGCAGTTCGCCCGTGTTCGCGACGTTCCGTATTTCGGCATCTGCTTCGGCATGCAGATGGCGGTGATCGAAGCCGCCCGCAATCTCGTCGGCATCGAGGAAGCCAACTCCACCGAGTTCGGCCCGACCAAGGAGCCGCTGGTCGGACTGATGACGGAATGGCTGCGTGGCAACGAGTTGGAGAAGCGCTCGCAGTCCGGCGATCTCGGCGGCACCATGCGGCTCGGCGCTTACCCCGCGACGCTCAAGCGCGGCAGCCGCGTCTCGGCCGTCTATGGAGGCGCCACCGAGATTTCCGAACGCCACCGCCACCGCTACGAGGTCAACACCGCGTACAAGGACCGACTCGAACAGCACGGCCTGCGCTTCTCAGGCCTTTCGCCCGACGGCGTGCTGCCGGAGATCGTCGAATACGAGGACCATCCCTGGTTCATCGGCGTGCAATTCCACCCCGAGCTGAAGTCGCGGCCTTTTGAGCCCCATCCGCTATTTGCATCGTTCATTCAGGCCGCGGTGGTGCAGAGCCGGCTGGTCTAGACCTGCTTGCGGAATCGTAGGGTTGGCAAAGGCGCAATTGCGCCGTGCCCACCATCTATCCGCAATAATCCCCCGTGAATGGTGGGCACGCTGCGCTTTGCCCACCCTACGGCTATGCCCCCGCCTTTGACGAATGCGTCAATTATTGCGACAAACCGCTCCCGTTACCGCAAGAACAATAACCTTGGGAGCAAAGCTGATGATCATGGAAATGCGCGTCTATCGCTGTCTGCCGGGCCGCCTGCCGGCGCTGATGAAGCGTTTTGATACGCTGACGCTGAAGCTGTGGGACAAGCACGGCATCAAGCAGGCCGGCTTCTACACCACGCTGATCGGCACCTCCAATCAGGAGCTGACCTATTTCATCGCCTGGGACTCGCTCGCCGAACGCGAGAAGAAATGGACCGCATTCCAGTCTGATCCCGACTGGATCGCCGGCCGCGCTAGAAGCGAGGAGGACGGCCAGATCATCGACAACATCGTCAGCCAGCTCTTGGTGCCGACGGCGTTCTCCGCGGTAAAATAGTCGCGGGCGCAACCCTTATATTCGGGGCTTAAACGGGGTTGATCCTGAAAGCGCGGACCGGCATGGTCCGCGCCAGTTATGAAGGAAAATCCCTTGAACGCGAAACCCAACGCAGCCCCGGTCGTCTCGGTCGGTCCGGTCAGATTCGGCAATGATCTGCCGATTTCGATCATTGCCGGACCATGCCAGCTCGAAAGCCGTGCGCACGCCCTCGAAGTGGCGACTGCGCTGAAGGAGATCGCAGGCCGGCTCGGCATAGGCATCGTCTACAAGACCTCCTTCGATAAGGCCAATCGAACGTCGGGCTCGGCCGCGCGCGGAATTGGCTTGGCGCAGGCCTTGCCGATCTTCGCCGAGATACGCTCCTCGCTCGGTTTACCCGTGCTGACCGACGTGCACGAGACCGCCCAATGCGCCGAGGCGGCAGAGGCAGTCGATGTGCTGCAGATCCCGGCCTTCCTGTGCCGGCAGACCGATCTGCTGCTTGCGGCGGCCGCGACCGGCAAGGTCGTCAACGTCAAGAAAGGCCAGTTCCTCGCGCCGTGGGAGATGACCAACGTCGTCACCAAGATCACCGGCGGCGGCAATCCGAACGTGCTGGTTACCGAACGCGGCGCGTCGTTCGGCTACAACACGCTGGTCTCCGACATGCGTGCGCTGCCGATCATGGCGCAGACGACGGGTGCGCCCGTCATTTTCGACGCCACCCATTCGGTGCAGCAACCGGGCGGGAAGGGCACCTCGTCTGGCGGCCAGCGCGAATTCGTTCCGGTGCTGGCGCGCGCCGCGGTCGCCGTCGGCGTCGCCGGTGTGTTCATCGAGACCCATCCTGATCCGGACCGCGCGCCGTCGGATGGACCCAACATGGTGCCGCTGCGCGAGTTCGAATCCTTGGTGAAGACGCTGATGGGTTTTGACGCGCTGGCCAAGAACGCCCCGTCGTGACCGTCGCCAGCGCCATGCCGCCGGCGCTCAACATCATTGCGCTCGCGACCTTTTCGGCAGCCCTGTCTGCCCGCGCGCTCGATCCGGTGTTGCCGCACGTGGCCGAGGATTTTTCCGTCAGCATCGCCACAGCCGCGAGTTTCGCCGCCGCCTTCGCCTTCACCTTTGCCGTGATCCAGCCGGTGCTTGGCGCCTTTGCCGACATTTTCGGCAAGGCGAGGCTGATGATCGTCTGCCTGGCATTGCTCGGCTTCGCCAACATTCTCGGCGCGATGGCGACCTCGTTCCCGCTATTGTTTGCGAGCCGAATTCTGGCCGGCATCGGTTCGGGCGGCGTGTTTCCGATCGCGCTGGGGCTGACCAGCGATCTCGTTGGTGCCGAGAAGCGTCAGGTCGCGATCGGGCGTACGCTGGCTGGCGCCATGACCGGCAATCTTCTGGGCGCTACGGTGTCCGGCCTGATCGGCGATTTCCTCGGCTGGCGCGGCGTGCTGGCTGTGCTCGGTGGGATCGTCGTGCTGGCCTCGATCGTGGTTGCGATCGGATTCCGCGGCGCGGCGCTGACACATCCGCCCCGGACCAGCCTGTCAGCCCTCAAACAGGGCTATCGCACGATTTTCACCAACCCGAACGCGCGCATCTGCTACGCGGCCGTCTTTATCGAAGGCTGCTGCGTGCTCGGCTTGTTTCCGTTCATTGCCTCTTTCTTGTTCGACCTCGGACAAACCTCGCTGTCGATCGCGGGCATCGTTATCGCGGGCTTTGCGGTCGGTGGCCTGTTCTACACCATGACAGTGTCGCGGCTTCTGCCGAAGATCGGCGTCAACGGGATGATGATCGGAGGAGGCACGCTGGTCGGTGTCCAGCTCATAGCAGTGGCGATGGGTCCGGAATGGAAGTTGCAAACGCTCAGCCTGATCTTCATGGGCTGGGGTTTCTACATGATCCACGGCAGTCTGCAGGTATTTGCCAGCGAATTGTCGGCGGAGGCGCGCGCGACTGCACTGTCGTTGCACGCGTTCTTTTTCTTCATGGGGCAGACCGTCGGCCCGATCGCTTACGGTTTCGGCATCCAGCATGCCGGGAAGGTCCCAACCTTGCTCGCGGCGGCGGCCGTGATGATCGCGCTAGGCTTTGTCTGTGCCAAACTGCTGCGCCAGACGCGGCCGGCGGATGCGGCGGTGAAGTAGCGCCGGCGCCGGTCTAAAACAATCCGACGATGCGCTCGATAAGATAGACCGCCGTGACATAGCCTTCTTGTCGTAACCGGTCCGGATGTCGACGCAGGGCCGGGATTTCGACCTCGGGACGACCTTAAAATGTAAGAAAACGGGACTCGCTCGCCGCCATATCCTTCGGAGCGGCTGTATGCTTGGGAGTCTGTGATAAAGATTGCCGGTGGACCGCCGAAGCAATGCAGTTTTTGACTTTCTTTTGTATTGGTACCAGCGATGATTGTCCGAGAACGTTTTCGCGGCCTTTTCCAGAAGTACTTGCTCGTGCTGTTTATGGCCGTCGCGATTCCGCTCGCGGTTAACGGTATTATCGAAGCCTGGTTTGGCTATCGCGACCAGCGAGCGAGGCTTGATCAGTTGCTTGGCGTTCAAGCAACGTCTGCCGCGGCCGAAATCCATGACTTCATCTTCGGCATCACAAACCAGCTCGGCTGGTTTGTCCAGGTTCCCTGGAGCGACGAGCCAGACGAACGTCGGCGGACCGAGGCGTTGCGCTTGCTTCGGCAAGCTCCTGCCATCGTCGATCTGGCGCTCATCGATCACAAGGGCCTGGAACGCCTCTATGTCTCACGGATCGGGCTCAATCGAATTGAAAGCCGCGCGGACCGATCCGCTGATCCTGCGGTAGTTGGCGCCCGCTCGGCACAAGTCTGGTTCAGCGATGTAAGCTACCATCGAGGCTCTGAACCACATCTGACGGTTGCGGTGGTTGGCAACCGCCCATCGGTCGGCGCGGTTGTCGCGGAAGTCAATCTCAAGCTGATCTGGGATGTGATTTCAGCGATAAAAGTGGGAAAGAGTGGCTTTGCCTTCGTCCTGGACCGACCGGGTCGGCTCATTGCGCATCCCGACATCAGTCTTGTCCTCCGTGGGGCGGAGGAAGCGACCTCCAAGCCGTTCCGTATCATACGCGACGCAATCGGCCCGGCGGGGGCAGGCTTTGCGACGAGCCGAGATGCGGAAGGCCGTGAGATTGCCGCCGTCGCTGCTCCCGTTGCGGGCCCCGATTGGACAGTAATAGTCGAACAGCCGCTGTCTGAAGCCTACGCGCCCATCTATGCAGCCTTATGGCGGACCGCGACGCTTCTCGCCGCGGGTACGATATTTGCCGCGCTGCTTGCCTACGCATTGGCGCACCGGATGACCGAACCGATAAGGGTTTTGGAGGAAGGGACTGAGAAAATCGGGGCCGGCTCTTTCGATCACCGCATTTCCATCGAGACCGGAGACGAGTTTCAGCGTCTGGCAAACAGCTTCAACAAGATGGCTGCCGAGTTGGCGCTGGGGCAGGAGCACCAGGAACGCATAGCGAAGCTCAAGCGATTCCTCGCACCGCAGGTGGCCGACCTCGTCGATCGAGCGGGCGACGACAGTGTATTGGACGGGCGCCGCGCAGAGGTCGTCGTTATATTTTGCGACTTGCGAGGCTTCACCGCATTTTCCGCAGCACTTGCACCCGAGGAAGTCATGAACGTGCTGTCGGAGTACTATGAGGTGCTTGGCAGAGCCATTACGCAATTTGAGGCGACACTCATCAGTTTCTCGGGAGACGGCCTTATGGTTCTCGTGAACGCTCCCGTGCCCGTTGAAGAACCGGCACTAAGGGCTGTCGATCTGGCCGTAGAGATGCAGAAGAGCGTGCAGCGACTCATCGCCGGCTGGCGATCCCGAGGCTACCAGGTTGGCTTCGGGATCGGTCTTGCCAGCGGGGCAGCGACCGTTGGACGGATCGGATACGCGGACCGGTTCGATTACACCGCCATCGGCAGTGTGGTGAACCTGGCGGCACGTCTATGCGCATCGGCGGCAGACCGGGAAATCCTGATAGACGCTGAAGTCGCCGAACGCGTTAGGGGCAAGCGTCCCCTGGAGCGACTTGGCGACCGCCAAATCAAGGGATTTGACGAAGCTATTCCGGTATTCGGAATTTCCTTCGACACCGTGGCCGACATCAAGCCGCAGGGGTCTGGCGTAATCCGTTAGGGACTAGGTCAACTTCACGGGATATGCTGGGGGCGGCGTCCGAAACACGGCCAATCGGTGAAAGCATGACGAGCGCCAAGTTCAACGCAATGACGTCCGGCAGATGCGTCAGGCGACGAGACTTGCTTGCGTTGATGGCGGGCGCCGCCGCTTGGACAACCCCGCTACATGCGCAGAAGGCAACGATGCCGGTCATCGGCTATCTCTGCGCGGAATCTCCCGAGCTGTTTGCCAGCCGGCTGAAGGCTTTCCATGAAGGACTTCGTGAAGCTGGCTTTGTCGAAGGCCGCAATGTCGCCATCGACTATCAGTGGGCCCAAGGGCAGTACACCCGATTGCCTGCCCTGGCTGCCAACCTCGTTGCGCGCAATGTCGACATTGTCGTCGCGCCCGGCGGCGCGCAGGTGGCACTCGCTGTGAAAGCTGCTGCCTCCAACAATGCAATCGTCTTTGAGATGGGTGGCGACCCCGTTCAGTTGGGTGTCGTGGACAGCCTATCGCGGCCGGGCGGCAATATCACGGGGGTTTCGAGCCTGAGCGTCGACGTGTCGCCGAAACGGCTTGAGCTGATGCATGAAGTGCTGCCAGTCGCGGCAAAACTGACGGTGGTCGCCAATCCTACGAGCCCAACCGCCAATTCACAATTGCGGAAGCTGCGTTCGGCCGCCGAAACCTTGGGGATCCTTCTGCAGGTGGTGAACGCAAGTACCGAGAAGGAATTCGAACCGATTTTCTCTGGCGCGGCCAAGGAAGCGGGCGGGCTCGTCTTTACATCGGACCCCTATTTTGCATTCCGCAGCAGACAGTTGGCCGAACTCGCAATGAAATATCGCGTGCCGGCAATTACTCAGTCCCGGGACTTCCCCATGGCAGGCGGCTTGATGAGCTATGGGGGAGACTTTGCGCAATCGCATCGACGCGCGGGCATGTATGCCGGGCGGATCCTGAAAGGCGAGAAGCCCTCCGACCTTCCGGTACAGCTTGTCACCAAGGTGGAGTTCATCATCAACATGAAGGCGGCGAAGCTATTGGGGCGGGAGTTCTCGCCTTCATTCGTCAGCGGTGCTGATGAGGTGATTGAGTGAGAGATCCGTTCCCGCTGCGAGGTCAGATCAGAGGCCGAGCGCGATCTCGGCCCAGCGCATCACAGTGCTACCATTGAGAAATTCGATCACGCTCGGCTCGATAGCTGCTGGCCGGTCGTGGCCGAGCACGGCAGTCGCGGCGATCATGTCGCAGCGTTCCCTGAAAACGACCGAGATCGCCGTCTTGCCAAGCGGATTGCGAGCGTTGAGCGTGTAAGCGCGGCTGCGGCCGTCCATCCACGCAATTCTGATCGGACGGCTGGTGCCGAGCGGCGAGGCTTCGCCGACGAGCGTAAGATCTCCCATGCGATCAACGTCGTCGTCATCGGCTATCCCGGTCGTGCAATTGCAAAAGCCGATCTTGGCACGCAGATAGATGTTCACCTCGGCGCCGCAATCCGCCGCCTTACAGCGGAACGCCTTTCCCTTCCCGAAGGGATCACTTGGGAAGGGCCAGGCCATCTCGGTCCATACCGGCGCGGTCGCAGTTGCGGCCGCGTTCTGTGGCAGACCAGACCATGCCAGCAGCGCCGCCAGCACAACTCCCAGCGACGCTGCTATAATGGCGACACGACCTACCCGCCTCATCGCACCACCGTTGGTTGGACTAGTTGCTGGCGAGATGTTTCTTCGCCGCCGCGACTTCCGGCCGTTCCGTGTCGGCATTCGCCGTCAGCGTCACGAGTTGCTGATAGTTGTCTCGTGCCGCGGCCTTGTCACCGAGCGTGTCGGCGGCCTTGGCGGCGCCTGCATAGCCTTGGAGACGGTTCGGCTCCTTGGCCTTGGTGGCCTCGAACGCCGCAAGCGCCTCCTTGGCCATGCCGCGATCGAGCAGCATGAAGCCGTAGAGCTCGCGCGCCGGTGCCAGCGGGCCCGGCGTGATCGCGTGCTTCTCGGTCTTGTCCTCGGCGTCCGCTGCAGCGCTCATGGCCTTAAGCGCCTCATCGTATTTGCCCTCCGCGTGAAGCACCCAGGCAACCGCGACCTGACGCTGAATGTCGACGATTTCCGGCCAATAGATATCCTTGGCGTCGCGCAACTTGTCGCGCAATTCAGCAAGTTTTTCGACGTCGGCCTTGGCAGCCTCAGGCTTGCCAGAGCGGGCGGCGCCGAGAGCGCGGGCGAAGTGCGAGGTCGCCGTCGCGAAGTGTGAGCCGCTCGGCCTGACAGTTAGTTGTGAGGCGGCTTCCCAGTCACCGCGCTCGATCGCATAACGGGCCGGTGAAGCCGCCAGCGCGTAGTCGGCTGCCGCGACCGTGGCCTTGAAGTTGGTCTCTCTTGCCATGTCGTCCATGACGACGCGCGCCTGCTGGTCTTGGGCAAGTTGAAGGTGTGCGTAAACCATGTAATCCTGGGCGTGCAGATAGTTGCCGACCGACTTCTCGGCCTTGGCTGCCTGTACGGACGCGATGTTGGAAGCAATCGATTCCTTCCAGTAGCCGACGCGGGTGTAAATGTGCGACGGCATGTGCTGGGCGTGCGGCGCGGCCGGCGCGATCTTGGCGTAGCGGTTGGCGGCATCGAGACCTTTGTGCGCGGTCGCCGGATAATCGTAGAGATGGATCAGGTAGTGCGTCACTCCCGGATGCTGCGGCAGCCGAACGGAGATCGGCTCGAGAATTGAGGCGCCCTTGCTCTGCTGTGTGTAAGTCTTGTCGTTCATGTCCGCCGACGTGTTGAGCGTGATCGCATAGGCGATCTGAGCCTCGTCGTCGTCTGGGTATTTCGCTGCGAGTTTCGCCTGGGCATCCCGGAAGGCGCGCATGCGCTGGGCATGAGGCACTTTGTCGTAATCCGCGTACATCACCATAAGCGCATCGATGTAGTCGCGTTCGCGCTCGGTGTTGGCCCCGATTTCCTTGGCCTTGGTGATGGCGGCAAGGCCGGGCGCGAGATTCGGCCGCGGGATTGCGTTGTGCGGGTTATCCATCAGCGTGAGCGCGATGCCCCAATATGCCATGGCACATTTGGGGTCGGCCTCGATCACTTCGTCAAAGATCTCTTTGGCGTTGACGTACCAAAAGGAGTGCTGATAGCGCATCGCGCGATCGAAGCGTCGCTGCGCCACTTCATTGCAAGAGATTTTAAAGTGCACTTGGCCGAGCTGCTGATCGACATCTTGTTGCGCGAAAGATGGCTGGGATGTCGATAGGGTGAGAGCTGCGACCGTAAACCCGAGGAGAGACTTCCGCATGGCCTTCCTCCCTTTGAAAAAGAATAGAGAATAGATGCACTATACGACTTTTGCGCCTGCGCTTGAATGGATATGTGGATCGTGGCAGCGCAACTGACCTTTCGGCCCCTTGAGCTCAAACGTTCTCGGAGGTCAGCTGCGCATCCACCTTCTGGTTGGCGCTTAGCCGCGCCCGCGATAGGGCGCGACGCCCTGGTCGGGCACCCACACGTCCTTCGGCAGTTTGCCCGTCTGCCAGAACACGTCGATCGGGATGCCGCCGCGCGGATACCAGTAGCCGCCGATGCGAAGCCATTTCGGCTTGATCTCGGCCGTGATCCGCTTGCCGATCATAACCGTGCAATCCTCGTGGAAGGCGCCGTGATTGCGAAAGCTCGCGACGCAGCCAAATTCGGATTGATGCAAGTTTGATGAAAGATAGTTGAGTGTCAGAGGCAGAGAATGTTCTCTTCAAAACCAAGCGCATTACGATCGATCGGTCGCAAATTCGTGGCATCGAGGCAGCGGTAGCCACAATCCTCAAGGCGTTCAATGATCCGTCTGCCGTCCAGCGGCTCGGGGCGATTCAGATCGGTGAGGACTTCGCACAGGATCGGCACTTTGCGACCGCTCTTTGCCAGCACGCCTTGCATGCCGTCGAAGACCTCAGCCTCGAAACCTTCGACGTCGATCTTGATAAGGCTGACGCGATCGAGATCGATTTTCCACTCGCGTACATAACTATCGAGGGCGATAACCTCAACGGTCATATTTTCCGTGAGCTCGCTGGCGTGTTCGAGGAAGCCGGTAGCAAGTGAACTCGACCCGATGTTGATATCGTAATTGTCGAAATTCTCCACGCGTGGCGCGACGACGGCCATCGTGAGGGCGCCAAGCCGCGCGCCGCAGGCAACCTGATTGGCGACGATCCGATAACCGGGATTGAGCTCCGCGAGCCGTCGGACAAAGGTGAAATATTGCGGCACCGGCTCGAAGGCGTGCACCTCGCCGCTCTGGCCCACGAGCGACAAGCTATAGGCCGACCAGTAGCCGCAATTGGCGCCGATATCGACGAAGATATTGCCAGGAGCCAGGTAGCGCTTGAAGATGCGTTCGAGAAACATTTCGTGGGTATGGAAAAAGTACTTCTTCATCAGCCGATGCAATGACATGTCGATCTCGTAATGCACGCCATTGAAGCGCGTGGTCACGAGGCCCGTCGGCGGCGTTCTGAACTGCTCGATCGCGCGGCGCTGTACGATATCGGCAAGCCTGAGCGGATCGCTCGATGCATATTTCAGGAGGAAGCGGGCGGTCTTCCGAGCAATCATGGCGGCCTCGCGAACGTGATGTCGCGAACATGCGGACGATCTGTGGCTGGCAGTTGACTAATCTGTGGCGTCAATCGTTCGAGAGTTTTTTTCTCAGCCGTGAATTTTCTGCGCCTGCGATGTATGCAATCATCATTGTCGCGGTCGTTTATTTCTCAATTGAGCCTCACTAGAAGCGTCTTCTGAAAATTCCGCGCGCGCAGCGGAAGGCGTTCAAGCAATGCCCGGACGCTTGGCGTGCCTACCCCCGCCCGCGATAGGGCGCGACGCCCTGATCGGGCACCCACACGTCCTTCGGCAGTTTGCCCGTCTGCCAGAACACGTCGATTGGGATGCCGCCGCGCGGATACCAGTAGCCGCCAATGCGCAGCCATCTCGGCTTGATCTCGGCCGTGATCCGCTTGCCGATCATGACCGTGCAATCCTCGTGGAAGGCGCCGTGATTGCGAAAGCTCGCGACATAGAGCTTTAGCGATTTGGATTCCAGCAGCCATTGTCCCGGCACATAGTCGATCACAAGATGCGCGAAATCCGGCTGACCCGTCACCGGGCAGATCGAAGTGAACTCCGGTGCGGTGAAGCGAACCAGATAATTGGTGCCGGCTTGCGGATTGGGCACGCGGTCGAGCTGCGCCTTTTCCGGGCTATCAGGCCATTCCACGGCGCGGCCGAGCTGCAATGATGTGGGCAATGATTTCTTGGCCATCATGATCGTCCTGTTGCGAGCGCTGACATGAACGCTGCAGGGGTGATCGTCAACCGTCAGCGCGAGGCTGGGTCGCCAAGAAACCGCACCAGCGCCTGCCGTTCGGCGGCGTCCTCGATCCCGCGCATCGACATCCACAATCCCGGAAACATTGCGGCGGGATCGGCGAGGAAGGCTTCCAGCCGCTTCACGTCCCAGCGCAATCCATCGTCGCGCGCCTTGCGCAGCACCGGCGAATAGTCGAATCCGGCGTCGCTGCCGACAGGGCGTCTGATCACACCCGACAGGTTGGGACCGGGCAGGCCGCGCTCCGCGGGATCGAGGCTATGGCAGGCGCGGCAGGGCGCGAACGCCCGCGCGCCGTCTTCCGCGGTGGCGGGAGCGGGCAGGAGAAGGGGCAACAGCGACAGGACGACGAAGCGCCTCACGGGGCCGTCTGTATCACGACCACCCGGCCATTGCCGGATTCAGCGCCCCAGGTCTCGCCGGGCCGGCCGTCGAGCTGGCGCACATTCGCACCCGATTTGTCGCTCGGGAAGGCGTTGAATTTTTCCGTTACGGGATCGAAGCGCACGATGGCATTGGCGCCGAAATCGGTGAGCCAGACCTTGTCCTTGTCGTCGACATAGACGGCATACGCCCGCGGATTGCTCCCGGGCAGCTTCCAGGCCTTCCAGGAGCCGTCGGCGGGATCGTGCACCGACACTTGGCCGCTGTTCCATTCGCTGACCCAGATCCGGCTCTTGGAGTCCGACCACACCCGCCGCGCGCCCTGCTTTGGCGTTGACGGTTCGACGATGGTCGCCTGGCCGCTCGCCAGATCGATCTTTGCAATGTGATTGCCGGCGAGTGAGGCGTACCAGATCTCGCCCTTCGGGGTGACCGTGATCCCGTAAGGACCGACGCCGCGCGGCGCCTTGAACACGGTCATTTCGCCCGATTTCGGATCGAGCCGGCCATAGATGCCGGACTGGCCGGTGAACCAGTAGATGCCGCTCTTGTCGAACACACCGGTGTTGAGGTTGGCGTAGGCCTCCTTTTCGGGCAGACGGAACAGCGTCACCTTGTGGTCGTCCGGGTCGACGCGCGCAATCGCGTTCTGTCCGCCCTCGGTCACCCACGGCGCGCCGTCGGGGCCGATCACGACGCCATGCGGCGATGCGCCCTTGCCGAGATTGATTAATTTGAAGGCGCCGTCCCGTGGGTCTAATCGCCCCAACGTTCCATTGCGCTGACCGGTGAACCAGATCGCGCCATCGCGCGCGGGCGTGACGTCGTGCAGGCCGACGCCGGCGTCGATCGGATAATATTTGACCCGGAACGGGCCTTCCTGCGCGGCAGCCGCGCGCAGAAGGGCGGGGGCAGCGAAAATTCCAGCAGTGGTGCTTTTAAGAAACTGACGGCGGTTCATTGCGTTACCCCTGCTTGTGAACGTGAAGGTTTGGACGCCGATATCAACTCTGGAGCAGTTTATCCTGACCAGGCGGTGCCGTCCGGAAAAGGCCATTCCTCAAGCGTTCACATTTGCTTGCTCCCCGTGTAAGACCGCCCCCGAAACCGGACCACCCATTCCCAGGAAAGTTTAAGACATGACCGCCATCGTCGACATCATTGGCCGTGAAATTCTCGATAGCCGTGGCAATCCCACCGTTGAAGTCGATGTGGTGCTGGAAGACGGCTCGATCGGCCGCGCGGCTGTTCCCTCCGGTGCGTCCACCGGAGCCCATGAGGCGGTCGAACTGCGAGACGGCGACAAGCAGCGCTATCTCGGCAAGGGCGTGCAAAAGGCGGTGGAAGCCGTTAACGGCGAAATCTTCGAGGCGCTGAGCGATCAGGCCGTCGAGGACCAGGTCCACATCGATCAGATCATGATCGATCTCGACGGCACGCCGAACAAGAGCCGGCTCGGCGCCAATGCCATCCTCGGCGTCTCGCTGGCCTGCGCCAAGGCAGCGGCCGAATCCTTCGACATGCCGCTCTATCGTTACGTCGGCGGCACCTCGGCGCGGACGCTGCCGGTGCCGATGATGAACATCATCAATGGCGGCGCGCACGCCGACAACCCAATCGATTTCCAGGAATTCATGATCCTTCCCGTGGGCGCCGCGAGCTTCGCCGAGGCACTGCGCTGCGGCTCGGAAATCTTCCATACGCTGCGCAGCGAACTGAAGAAGGCCGGCCATAACACCAATGTCGGTGACGAGGGCGGCTTTGCGCCGAACCTGCCGTCGGCGGACGCAGCCCTCGAGTTCGTGGTGAGCGCGATCGGCAAGGCCGGCTACAAGGCGGGCAGCGATGTGATGCTCGGCCTCGACTGCGCGGCCACCGAGTTCTTCAAGGACGGCAGTTACGTCTACGGCGGCGAGAACAAGACCCGCTCGCGTTCCGAGCAGGCAAAATATCTCGCCGATCTCGTCTCGCGTTATCCGATCGTCACGATCGAGGACGGCATGTCAGAGGATGACATGGACGGCTGGAAGGAATTGACCGACCTGATCGGCAAGAAGTGCCAGCTCGTCGGCGACGACCTGTTCGTCACCAACGTCACCCGCC
The DNA here is from genome assembly GCF_036924675.1 of Bradyrhizobium sp. AZCC 1578. Lineage (NCBI taxonomy): Bacteria > Pseudomonadati > Pseudomonadota > Alphaproteobacteria > Hyphomicrobiales > Nitrobacteraceae > Bradyrhizobium > Bradyrhizobium sp. AZCC 1578. Next base: position 517,228 of record NZ_JAZHRZ010000001.1, on the reverse strand, counting down.
TTGCCGACGGCATCAAGAACGGCCGCGCCAATTCGATCCTGATCAAGGTCAACCAGATCGGCACACTGACGGAGACGCTCGCCGCCGTCGAGCTGGCGCACAAATACGGCTACACTTCCGTGATGTCGCACCGTTCCGGCGAGACGGAAGATTCCACCATCGCCGATCTCGCGGTCGCCACCAATTGCGGCCAGATCAAAACCGGATCATTGGCGCGCTCCGATCGCACCGCCAAGTACAACCAGCTCCTGCGCATCGAGCAGCAACTCGGCAATCAGGCAAAATATGCCGGCAAATCGGCGCTGAAGGCCTTGGCATAACGCATCGGCGCAACCAGATAGGACGGAACACCAGGGGGAGGGATGGCGATGAGCGACGGCAAGAGCGGGCTTCAACTGCGTTCGCTGCTCAAGAAGAGTGGCGAACTCGAACTGTCGCTGGTCGATGTCCCGACGCCCGAGCCGGCCGACGACGAAGTCGTGGTCCGTGTCGAGGCGACCCCGATCAATCCCTCCGATCTCGGGCTCTTGATCGGTCCGGCCGACATGTCGACCGCCGAGGAATCCGGCAGCGCGGACGCGCCTGTCATCACCGCGAAGATGCCGGAAGCCGCGATGCGGATGATGGCGGCGCGGCTCGACCAGTCGCTCCCCGTCGGCAATGAAGGTGCCGGCGTGGTGATCAGGACCGGATCTTCGGACGCCGCGAAAGCGCTGATGGGCAAGGCGGTTTCGATGATCGGCGGCGCGATGTACACGCAGTATCGCACCATCAAGGTCAGGGACGTCATGGAGCTGCCGTCAGGCACAACGCCGGCCGACGGCGCATCATGGTTCGTCAATCCCTTGACCGCGCTCGGGATGACCGAGACGATGCGGCGCGAGAACCACAAGGCGCTGGTGCACACCGCGGCTGCCTCCAATCTCGGGCAGATGCTCAACAAGATCTGCATCAAGGACGGCATCGGCCTCGTCAATATCGTCCGCAGCAAGGAGCAGGCCGACATCCTGCACACGATCGGCGCCAAATATGTCGTCGATTCCACCGCAGACACGTTCATGGACGACCTGACCAACGCCTTGGTGGAAACCGGCGCCACCATTGCGTTCGATGCGATCGGCGGCGGCAAGCTGGCGAGCCAGATTCTTACCTGTATGGAAATCGCGGCCAACAAGACCGCCAAGGAATACAGCCGCTACGGCTCGAACGTGTACAAGCAGGTCTATATCTACGGCAGCCTCGATAACCGTCCGACCGAGCTCAGCCGTACATTCGGCCTGACCTGGGGCGTCGGCGGCTGGCTCTTGACGCCGTTCCTGCAAAAGATCGGCCCCGCCGGAATCGGCCGGCTGCGCCAGCGTGTCGCGTCCGAGCTCAAGACCACCTTTGCCAGCCACTACACGCAGGTAGTGTCGCTGCAGGAGACGCTGCAGCTTTCCAACATCGCCGTCTACAACAAGCGCTCCACCGGCGAGAAATTCCTGATCAATCCGAACAAGGGGTGAGCGCGCGCTTCTATCGCCGCGAACAGGCTGCCTTTCAGGCGGCCTGTTTTTGCATGCCGAGGAGCCGTAAAGATAAGTTGATGCACTTGCATCTTTCCGCTGATCTGGCGTAAGGGAGCGCTGGCGCTTTCGCTTCAAAAGGGGAATTCAATGGCCACCTATTACACCATCGTCACGATCGTCGGTTCTCTCCGCAAGGAGAGCTTTTCGCTCAAGGTCGCCAATGCGCTCGCCAAGCTGGCGCCGGCTTCGCTCAAGCTGGACGTCACCACGCTGCATGAAATTTCCTTCTTCAACCAGGATCTGGAAGCAGCACCGCCGGCTGACTGGCTGGCGTTTCGCGAAAAGCTGCAGAAGTCGAACGGCGTGCTGTTCGTGACGCCCGAATATAACCGCTCGATCCCAGGCGTTCTGAAGAACGCGATCGACGTCGGGTCGCGCCCCTATGGCAAGAGCTCGTTTCTCGGCAAGCCGACCGGCATCGTCAGCAACTCGCCCGGCGCGCTCGGTGGCGTCAGCGCCGCCAAGCATTTGCAGAACATCCTGCCGGGTATTTCCGGTCCGATCCTCGGCCAGCCCGAAATCTACCTCAACGGCATCGGCGACGCTTTTAACGAGAAGGGCGAGCTCGTGAAGGAAGCGGTGCAGAAGGTGTTGCAGCAATACATCAACGCGTTTGCGGCATTCGTCGAGAAGCAGAACGGGTAACAGCTCCTTCCCCGTCATTGCGAGCGCAGCGAAGCAATCCATAGTGCAGCATAGCGGATAGGTGGATTGCTTCGTCGCTTTCGCTCCTCGCAATGACGGCGGTGACATTCGTGCTCGCCGCCTTAGCATTCCATTAACCCAGCCGTCGCATCTTCACGGCATGGTCTCCCGCACCCGATTGAAATCCATCCTGACCGGGCTCGCCCTCTATACGGTGGCGGCGATGATGGTCGGCTATTTCGGCGTCAACGCTTACACCGGCAAATACGGCTTGAACGCGCGCCAGGAGCTCGATCAGGAAATCATTGCCCTGACTTCGGAATTGGCGCGGCTGAAGCGGGAGCGGGCAGAGGGCGAGCAGCGAGTATCGCTGCTGCGGTCCGACCGGGTCGATCCCGACATGCTGGATGAGCGCGCGCGCTTCCAGCTCGACTACGCCAATCCGCGCGATCTGATCCGGATCGTCAAGCCGAACTGATTTTCAAACCGATGTGACGAACACGGCCGTCATGGGGACGATGCCGGCGTGTCAGTCCGCAAATTTCAAAAAATCGCGAAATCAATTTCGAAAATGTCGCAGGCCACATTGCACTGCGGTATAGCAATATTTTCTCCAGCGCACGCAATCCTTTCACGGCGGTTTGAGTTGGGATAGAGAGGGCTGATCCGTCTCTCTTTCACCCGGAATTGCCATGGCTGCACCCAAGAAAAGCGTCGCGAAAGAATCAGGGCAGGAGAAGGCAAACGGGTCCCCACCGGAATTCACCAAGGCGCAGGAACTGGCCGCGCTGCGGGACATGCTCTTGATCCGCCGCTTCGAGGAAAAGGCCGGCCAGCTCTACGGCATGGGGGCGATCGGCGGCTTCTGCCATCTCTATATCGGCCAGGAAGCTGTGGTAGTCGGAATGCAGATGGCCCTGAAGAAGGGCGATCAGGTCATAACAGGATACCGTGACCACGGCCACATGCTGGCCTGCGGGATGGACGCCAACGGCGTCATGGCCGAACTCACCGGCCGCCGCGGCGGCTACTCCAAGGGCAAAGGCGGCTCCATGCACATGTTCAGCATGGAGAAGAATTTCTACGGCGGCCACGGCATCGTCGGCGCCCAGGTTTCGCTCGGGACCGGCCTTGCTTTCGCCAATCGTTATCGCGGCAATGATTTCGTCAGCGTCGCCTATTTCGGCGACGGCGCGTCCAACCAGGGCCAGGTCTACGAGAGTTTTAATATGGCGGAGCTGTGGAAGCTCCCGGTGATCTATGTGATCGAGAACAACCGCTACGCCATGGGCACGTCGGTGACGCGCTCCTCCGCCCTGACCGATTTTTCCAAGCGCGGCGCCTCCTTCAACATTCCGGGCCAGCAGGTCGACGGCATGGACGTCCGCGCCGTGAAGGCCGCTGGCGACGAGGCGGTGGCCTGGTGCCGCGCCGGCAAGGGGCCGTTCATCCTGGAAATGCAGACCTACCGCTACCGCGGCCACTCGATGTCCGACCCTGCGAAATACCGGACCCGCGAAGAGGTCGAAAAAATCCGCACCGACCAGGACCCGATCGAGCAGGTGCGCAACCGCCTGCTGGCCGCCAAGGTCAGCGAGCAGGAGTTGAAGGCGATCGACGCCGAGGTTCGCGAGATCGTCAACGCATCCGCCGATTTCGCCCAGCGCGATCCCGAGCCCGATCCGTCCGAGCTCTGGACCGACGTCTACCGCTGAATTCAAACCACGCGCAGAACTAGAGCATGATCCGGAAAAGTGGAAACCGGTTTTCCGAAACGATTATGCTCAAACGATCTAAAGAGTGATTTTTCGGGAGCCGCTATGCCCATTCAAGTGCTGATGCCTGCGCTGTCGCCCACCATGGAGAAGGGCAACTTGGCGAAGTGGCTGAAGAAGGAAGGCGAGACGATCAAGTCGGGCGATGTCATCGCCGAGATCGAGACCGACAAGGCGACGATGGAAGTCGAGGCGACCGATGAGGGCACGCTCGGCAAGATATTGATCCCGGAAGGCACCGCCGACGTCGCCGTCAACACGCCGATCGCGACCATTCTGGCCGACGGCGAGAGCGCCGCCGATCTCGGCAAGGCCAGCGCGCCGGCGCCGGCGAAGGCCGCGGAATCCGCGCCCCCCGCTGAAGCCAAAGCGGAAGCGCCGCAGCCCAAGGCCGAGAAGGCACCTGCCGCGCCGCCAGCCGCGGTCGCCGAGCCCGATCCGGAAGTCCCCGCCGGCACCGAGATGATCACGCAGACCATTCGCGAGGCGCTGCGAGATGCGATGGCGGAAGAGATGCGGCGCGACCCCGACGTGTTCATCATGGGCGAAGAGGTCGCGGAGTATCAGGGCGCCTACAAGGTGACCCAGGGGCTCTTGCAGGAATTCGGCGCGCGGCGCGTGATCGATACCCCGATCACCGAGCATGGCTTTGCCGGCGTCGGCGTTGGTGCTGCGATGTCGGGGCTGAAGCCGGTCGTCGAATTCATGACGTTCAATTTCGCCATGCAGGCGATCGACCAGATCATCAACTCCGCGGCCAAGACGCTGTACATGTCGGGGGGCCAGATGGGCTGCTCGATCGTCTTCCGCGGCCCGAACGGCGCCGCCGCCCGCGTCGCCGCCCAGCATAGCCAGGACTACTCGGCCTGGTACTCGCAAATTCCCGGGCTGAAGGTGATCGCGCCGTTCTCGGCGGCCGACTACAAGGGGCTGCTCAAGGCCGCGATCCGCGATCCCAACCCCGTCATCTTCCTCGAAAACGAAGTCTTGTACGGCCACACCGGCGAAGTGCCAAAACTCGACGACTACGTCATCCCGATCGGCAAGGCGCGTATTGTTCGCTCGGGCAAGGACGTAACGCTGATCTCGTGGTCGAATGGCATGACCTACGCGCTGAAAGCCGCCGACGAGCTCGCGAAGGAAGGCATCGAGGCCGAGGTGATCGACCTGCGCACGCTGCGCCCGATGGACACCGAGACGATCGTCAACTCGGTAAAGAAGACCGGCCGTGCGGTGACGGTGGAAGAGGGCTGGCAGCAGTCCGGCGTCGGCGCCGAGGTTGCCGCCCGCATCATGGAACAAGCCTTCGACTATCTCGATGCGCCGGTCGCGCGCGTATCCGGCAAGGACGTACCGATGCCTTATGCCGCGAACCTCGAAAAGCTCGCATTGCCTTCGGTAGCCGAGGTGGTCGCAGCCGCCAAAGCCGTTTCTTATCGGTAAGCCCATGGCCGGTCCTAACGAACAACCGCTGCCGCCGGACGTGATCGGCCGCGAGGACGCCGTTGAAGTCCTGCGCGCCTTCGTCGTCGATGGTGGGCTCTCGATCGCGTTCCAGCGCGCTTTCGAGGAACCTGACATGTGGGGCCTCTTGCTGGTCGATATCGCCCGCCACGCCGCCCGCGCCTATGCGCGCGAGAGCGGCTACACCGAGGACGAGGCGCTCGCGCGCATCGTCGAGATGTTCGAAGCCGAGATCAACCGGCCGACCGACATGGGCTCCACCACGCCCCGGTCGCAACAGGGTCACTGACGATGCCGATCAACATTTTGATGCCCGCGCTGTCGCCCACGATGGAAAAGGGCAACCTTGCCAAGTGGCTCAAGAAAGAGGGCGACAAGGTCAAGTCCGGCGACGTGATCGCCGAGATCGAGACCGACAAGGCGACGATGGAAGTCGAGGCGGTCGACGAGGGCACGATTGCCAGGATTCTGGTGCCGGAGGGTACGCAGGACGTCCCCGTCAACGACGTGATCGCGGTGTTGGCCGGCGACGACGAGGATGTGAAGGCGGCAGGCGCCGCGCCCGCGCCGAAGGCTGCTGAAGCGCCCAAGGAGGCACCCAAAGAAGCGCCCAAGGAAGCTCCGAAGCCTGCTGCCGCGGCACCGGCGCCAACACCTGCTCCCGCAGCCGCTCCCGCGCCTGCCCCTCAGGCGGCGGCGCCTGCCAAGGGTAACGGCCAAGGCCGCATCTTCTCGTCGCCGCTCGCGCGCCGTCTCGCCAAGGATGCGCGCATTGATCTTTCGCGCATCAACGGCTCGGGGCCGCATGGCCGCGTCGTTGCCCGCGACGTCGAGGACGCCAAGTCGGGTAAGGGCCTGAAAGCCCCGGCCGCCGCGCCTGCGGCGGGTCCGAGCATCGCGCCTATGGGCGCGTTTGCGCCCGGGATGTCCGACAAGCAGATTTTGGCGCTGTTCGAGGAAGGCTCCTACGAGATCGTGCCGCATGACGGCATGCGCCGCACCATCGCGCAACGGCTCACCGCTTCGGTGCAGACCGTGCCGCATTTCTATCTGACGATGGACTGCGACATCGGCAAGCTTCTGGTCGCGCGCGAGGAGATCAACGCCGCAGCCCCCAAGGACAAGGAAAAGAAGCCGCTCTACAAGCTCTCGGTCAACGACTTCGTCATCAAGGCGATGGCGATTGCGCTGCAGCGGATCCCGAATTGCAACGTGAGCTGGACCGAAAGCGGCATGCTCAAGCACAAGCACTCCGACATCGGCGTGGCCGTGGCCATGCCCGGCGGCCTGATCACGCCGATCATCCGGAAAGCCGAGACCAAGACACTCTCCACGATTTCGTCCGAAATGAAAGACTTTGCCGCGCGTGCGCGGGCGCGCAAGCTGAAGCCGGAAGAATACCAGGGCGGCACCACGGCGGTATCCAACCTTGGCATGTACGGCATCAACCACTTCACCGCCGTGATCAATCCGCCGCATGCGACGATCCTCGCGGTCGGCACCAGCGAGGAGCGTCCCGTGGTGCGCGCCGGCAAGATCGAGATCGCGCAGATGATGAGCGTGACGCTCTCCTGCGATCACCGCGCGATCGACGGCGCGCTCGGCGCCGAGCTGATCGGCGCCTTCAAGCAGTTGATCGAAAACCCCGTCATGATGATGGTGTAAGGGAGCTGCAGACACCAATCTTTTTGCATCGAGCGAAATCCGCCGACTTCAGGACCAAGGGAAAGCCGATGTCGCCAGGCGAAGTCAAACTGTCGGCCAAGCCGGTGTTCATCGGCTGGATTACGCTGTTGACCCAGCTTCCGTTGCAGCTATTTTTCACGGTGTGGTGCGGCGTCTTCTTCGGTGGCATGGGCGCGGCGATCGGCATTTTTCCGAATACGAGGGATGCGTCCTACGCCATAGGCGCGATTGCATTCTTTGTTATTCCGATCGTTGCCTATTTCGGCAAGAAGCTGAATTACAGTCGGACTGAATACCGCTTCTATTCCGACCGGCTCGAATTCGATGAAGGTTTTCTCACCATCAACAAGAAGGTGATCAAGTTTCGCGACGTAAAGGAGACCACCTTGCGCAAGGGCATCCTTCAGCGCAGCTACGATCTCGGGTCAATTTACCTCGCAACCCTTGCGACCGGGTCGACACGAAATTCGAATCCGTTCGTGTCGCTGGGTTTCGGTAATGTTTCGGCGAGCGGCGTCATTGTGCGCGATATCTCCGATCCCGACCAAGCCTTTGAGACAATCCGGAAGCTGGTTGACGCGAAGAGCAATTAGAACAAAGCCGAGACCCCCTGCGCCAGACCTCCCACCAAACGATGTTTTCTAACGATCCAGGCAGAGACCGACCAACATGGCCGACACATCCTTCGACGTCATCATCATCGGCTCCGGTCCCGGCGGCTACGTCACCGCGATCCGCGCAGCCCAGCTCGGCTTTAAGACCGCGATCATCGAAAAGTCCTATCTCGGGGGCATCTGCCTGAACTGGGGCTGCATCCCGACCAAGGCGCTTCTGCGATCAGCCGAAATCTTTCATTACATGCAGCACGCCAAGGATTACGGACTCTCCGCGGAGAAAATATCGTTCGATCCAAAGGCCGTGGTGCAGCGCTCGCGCGGCGTCTCGAAGCGGCTGAATGACGGCGTCGGCTTCCTGATGAAGAAGAACAAGGTGACGGTGATCTGGGGCGATGCGTCGATCGACGCGCCCGGCAAGGTCACGGTGAAGAAGTCGCAGGTCGAGGCGCCAAAGGGCGCGTTGGGCGAGGGGGCTTATCAGGCCAAGCACATCATCATCGCCACTGGCGCGCGGCCGCGCGTGCTGCCGGGGCTCGAGCCCGACAAGAAACTGGTCTGGACCTATTTCGAGGCGATGGTCCCGGATCGGATGCCGAAATCGCTGCTGGTGGTCGGCTCCGGCGCGATCGGCATCGAGTTCGCCTCGTTCTTCCACACCATGGGTGCTGACGTCACCGTGGTCGAGGTGTTGCCGCAGATCCTCCCGGTCGAGGACGCCGAGATCGCCGGTCTTGCGCGCAAGCGGTTCGAGAAGCAGGGCATCAAGATTCTCTCAAACACCAAAGTCACGAAGCTCGAGAAGAAGGCCGACAGCGTGGTCGCCACCATCGACGACGGCAAGAAGCCGCAGACGGTCGAGTTCGAGCGGGTGATCTCGGCGGTCGGCGTGGTCGGCAATGTCGAAGGGCTCGGCCTCGAAAAACTCGGCGTCAAGACCGACCGCGGCGTCGTCGTAATCGACGGCTACGGCAAGACCAATGTCCCCGGCATCTATGCCATTGGCGACGTCGCAGGTCCGCCGATGCTCGCCCACAAGGCCGAGCACGAAGGCGTCGTCTGCATCGAGGCCATCAAGGGCCTGCACCCGCACGCCATGGACAAGAACCTCATTCCCGGCTGCACCTATTGTCACCCGCAGATTGCTTCCGTGGGGCTGACCGAGGCGAAGGCGAAAGAGGGCGGCCGCGAAATCCGCGTAGGCCGTTTCCCGTTCGTCGGCAACGGCAAGGCGATTGCGCTCGGTGAGGATCAGGGTCTGGTCAAGGTGATCTTCGACAAGAGAACAGGGCAATTGCTCGGCGCCCACATGATCGGCGCGGAGGTGACCGAGTTGATCCAGGGTTACGTGGTCGCCATGAACCTGGAGACTACGGAGGAGGAGTTGATGCACACCATATTCCCGCATCCGACGCTGTCCGAGATGATGAAAGAGGCCGTGCTGGATGCCTACGGCCGCGTGCTGAACATCTGATGCCGCCGTCATTGCGAGCGAAGCGAAGCAATCCATCTATCCGCTTGCGGCGCTATGGATTGCTTCGTCGCAAGAGCTCCTCGCAATGACGGACAACGAGATCGCTCAATAAGAAAGAAACGAAGCGTGAAAGACAACGACAATCTGACCATTGAACGTCCGACGTTTGTGACCCATCTCGAATGCGCGATGGAAGGCGATCGGTACGAGGCCGACCAGATCCACAACCTCTCCAAGGCCGGCAAGCCGCTACTGGTGCGCTACGACCTCGCTGGCGTGAAGAAGGCGCTGACCAAGGAAGCCCTCGCGCAGCGCCCGGCCGACATGTGGCGCTATCGCGAGCTGCTGCCGGTGCGTAAGGTCACGGACATCGTCAGCCTCGGCGAAGTGACGACGCCGCTGATCCGGCTGTCGAAGCTTGGGAAAAAACTCGGCGGCGGCGAGATCATCGTCAAGGACGAAGGGCGTCTGCCGACCGGCTCGTTCAAGGCCCGCGGCCTTGTCATGGCGGTGTCGATGGGCAAGGCGCTCGGTATCAAGCACATGGCGATGCCGACCAACGGCAATGCGGGCGCGGCGCTCGCGGCCTACGCGACGTCCTGCGGCATCAAGACGACGATCTTCTGCCCCGCCGACACGCCGGAGGTGAACGTCAGCGAGATCGAGCTGCAGGGCGCCACCGTCTATCGCGTCAACGGTCTGATCGACGATTGCGGCAAGATCGTCGGTGAGGGGAAGGCAAAGGCCGGCTGGTTCGATACCTCGACGCTGAAGGAGCCTTACCGGATCGAAGGCAAGAAGACGATGGGCCTCGAGCTCGCCGAACAACTCGGCTGGGAGATGCCCGACGTAATCTTCTACCCGACCGGCGGCGGCACCGGCCTGATCGGCATGTGGAAGGCGTTTGCCGAACTGGAAGCCATCGGCTTCATCGGCGCCAAGCGGCCGCGGATGGTCGCGGTACAGGCGTCCGGCTGCGCGCCGATGGTGCGCGCCTTCGAGAACGGTACCGAGCACGCCCCGCGCTGGGAGGATGCCCACACCATTGCCTCGGGCATCCGTGTGCCGCAGGCGGTCGGAGATTTTCTGATCCTGCGCGCGGTCCGCGAGAGCAAGGGATTTGCGATCGCGGTCCCGGATGAGAAGATTTCTGCTGCGCTCAACGAAGTCGCGCGCGAGGAGGGCGTGCTGTTGTGTCCGGAAGGGGCGGCGACGTATGCTGCCTATCAGCAAAGCCTTGCCGACGGCCGCGTGACGAAGAACGACCGCGTCATGCTGTTCAATTGCGCGACAGGGCTTAAATATCCGCTGCCGCCGGTCACGCGAACGCTCGATCGCCACCAGCCGATCGACTACGCCAATCTCTGACCGTCATGCGGCGGAATGTGATGGGAGCATGAGATGCGAAAGATCATTCTGGCCGCGATTGCAGTGTTGGCGTTCGGTGGTGTTGCGGCAGCGCAAAACTTTCCCTCGCGTCCCCTCACCATCATCGTGCCGTTCTCCGCCGGCGGTCCGTCGGATGCGATGGCGCGGATTCTCGCCGAGCGCATGAAGGTCACGCTCGGCGAGCAGGTCCTGGTCGAGAACGTGACGGGAGCGGCCGGTTCGGTCGGCGTCGGCCGCGCGGTGCGTTCGCCGCCTGATGGCTACACGATCAGCTTCGGCCACCTCGGCACCCACGTCGCCAATGGCGCGATCTACAAGCTCGGCTACGACCTCGTCACCGACCTCGAACCGGTCGCGCTGCTGCCGAGCAATCCGATGATCATCGTCAGCAAGAAGGCGGTGCCCGCAACCTCACTGAAGGAATTTGTGGCGTGGCTGAAGGCGCAGCCGACGCCGGCGACCGCGGGCACGGCCGGCGCCGGCTCCGGCAGCCATATCGCCGGGGTCTATTTCGAGAACGTCACCGGCATCAAGCTGCAATATGTGCCGTATCGCGGCACCGGCCCCGCGATGAATGATCTCGTCGCCGGCCAGATCGACATGATCGTCGACCAGACCTCGAACTCGATCGGGCAGGTGCGGGCCGGCAACATCCGCGCCTATGCCATCACCGATAGCAAGCGCGTGGAATCCGCCTCCGACATCCCGACCGTGGACGAGGCGGGGCTGCCCGGCTTCCACATGACGCTATGGTCCGGCCTCTGGGTGCCCAAGGATACGCCGAAGGACGTCATTTCTAAGCTGAATGCGGCGACGGTGGAGGCGTTGAACGATCCGGCGGTGCGCAAGCAGCTTGAAAACCTCGGCCTGCAAATGCCGCCCAAAGACAAGCTCACGCCCGAAGCGCTCGGCGCCTGGCAAAAGGCCGAAATCGCAAAATGGTGGCCGATGATCAAGGCTGCCAACGTCAAGGTGGATTAGCTCCGGGCAGGGAACCTACGGGGAGTGCGGACGTTTAACGCTCTTATACGGAGCGCACGATGGCTGACAACGACAACCGAACCAAGGGCACAATCGGACTCATTCTCGGCGGAGTCATCGCTTTGGCTGCTGCGGCATTCATTCTCACCGCCGGTGAATTGGGCGGGACTAAAGAGGTGACCAGCGATGCTGACCTTCCGCCGGTCGCGCCGGGAAAGAAATAGTGCGAAAATGCGTTGGTAAGTGTGCTGATTTGTCCGATCTCTTCGGACTGCAGCGGCTAAGCCGTCCATGGATCGACGCAGTCCAGCGCCCGGCTCCGACTTAATCGGCGCCGGACGCTGCAGAACAAGGGTCTGGAGGCGACCCCTTGTTCCTTGATCGCTGCTTACGCGTAGGTGGCCATGTTGGCCATCGCCGTCATTTCGTTGTGGTGGCCGCCGTCGGTGCCGCCACCGGCCAGCACGCCATCGTCTTCGATATCGAAGTGCGCGCCGCCGAGTTCGCCGACCTTCTCGTAGGCGCCATACACGGTTTGGGTAACGTTGATGTCGCTCTGCTTCACCAGGTTGCCGTAGACGGTGATGGTGCCGAGCAGATCCTCGTCATGCGCGCCGGCATTACCTTGCTGGCTGATGACGGTGATCACACTATAGTCGTTCCTGCCGTCGCCGTTGCTGTCCTTGTGCTCGATTGACTTGACCTCGGCGGTGTGCGCCGAGATTTCGATCTTGTCGCCCTGGGCGCGGTTGAAGTCGCGGATCACGTCGTTGCCGAAGCCGTCGACCCAGTGATCATGCGTGGCGCCGTTCTCGCCGGTGACGCCAACCCAGTCGATGGTGCCGTCGTCGTTGACATGCTTGGCGACGATCTCGTCCTTGGCGTTCACCATGCCTTCGAAGCGGAAGGTGTCGCCGCCCCTGCCGCCGGTGAGGGTGTCGTTGACCGCCTTGAATGCCGCGGTTTCCTCAGCGAAGATCTGGGTCGTGCCGTCCTGGGCCGCGACCATCTCGCCGGCGTCCGACCGGCTGAGCAGCACGTCGTTGCCGGAGCCGCCATCCATGCGGTCAGCGCCGAAGCCGCCGACCAGGAGATCGGCGCCGGAGCCGCCCGAGAGATTGTCGTTGCCCGAGCCACCCCACACCTTGTCGTCGCCGGAGCCGGCGTTGAGCGTGTCGTTACCGGCCATGCCGGCGACCGAGTCCGCCTTGGCACCGGAGTACAAGACGTTGTTGCCCGTTGTGCCGTTCAGATGATCATGGTCGGCGCTGCCGCCCGTAAATCGGGCTAAAAAATCATCGAGACGGCCGTCGTCGAAGAACCTGTTCAGATTGAAGCGTGCCATTAGTCGAACCTCTTACTCAGAGGCCTCACGGACTAGAAACGACCACGGACTTTGGGAAAGCCTCGCGTGATGCGCGCGGGAAGGACGTGAGGCAGGATCCTTCACCCGCATCGAAGAAGAAACAGCAAAACGGGCCGGTGGCTGGACGTGTGCGCGGCGGATTTGCGCTGTGCAGGGGCAATATGGTGACGCGAAAGGCGTTCGTGCGCCGATCCTTGGGCCAGCGCCTCAATTCCAGCCGGCGATCAAAGCGTATGCGACAAATCGCGTACCGCATTGTTCTCTCTTGCATATGAACGACAAGCGCCGACGGTACGCATGTCGCGGGCCACATCATTGCGTGACGAAAACTGGCGCAAAGAGTGCCGGCCGCACAAAAATGACGCGATCCTTTCGAACGCCCGGCATGGCACGGGATGTAACTTTCGGTATGCGCAATGGCGGCAATCGAAGATTGGCGCCGTGCATGTCGTTCGGGTTGCACTGTCCGATTCGCGGCGAGGCTGGTCGCGCGGCATTTCGCCGTCGCCCTCAGGTTGTGATCGGTTGAAAGCGCGGTCTCCTGGAACGAGGTTCTTCGACGGGCACGCGATTTGATAAGCCCGAATAATGGTTGCCGGCGGGCCACGATTGTTGCGTAACTGCAACATCAGGGGAACATTTGGTTAACCGCCCCGCCTGCCTCTTGCTTGCGCCGCTTTTTGGCCACACCCCTCCATGAAACCATTTCTTTCATAGCTGATTGGCCACAGCGGGCAAAGGCGACGGGAAATTGCTCCCGAGACCGACGGGGAGATGGCTGGGAGAACAGGTTCCGCTGATGGACGCCAAGACCGACATCAAGAAGAGGTTGCCGAGCCGTCACGTGACGGAGGGGCCGGAGCGTGCCCCTCATCGGTCCTATCTCTACGCGATGGGGCTGACCACCCAGCAGATCCACCAGCCTTTCGTCGGCGTCGCGTCCTGCTGGAATGAAGCCGCACCCTGCAATATCTCGCTGATGCGCCAGGCGCAGGCGGTCAAGAAGGGCGTCGCGGCCGCCGGCGGCACCCCGCGCGAATTCTGCACCATCACCGTGACCGATGGCATCGCCATGGGCCACGACGGCATGCGCTCGTCCCTGCCGTCCAGGGAATGCATCGCCGACTCGGTCGAGCTGACCGTCCGCGGCCACGCCTATGACGCCCTCGTCGGGCTCGCCGGCTGCGACAAGTCGCTGCCGGGCATGATGATGGCGATGGTCAGGCTCAACGTGCCCTCGATCTTCATCTATGGCGGCTCGATTCTGCCGGGCAATTTCCGCGGCCAGCAAGTCACGGTGCAGGACATGTTCGAAGCGGTAGGCCGACACTCGGTCGGTGACATGTCGGATGCTGATCTCGACGAAATCGAGCGGGTGGCTTGCCCCTCGGCCGGGGCGTGCGGCGCGCAATTCACCGCCAACACCATGGCGACCGTGTCAGAGGCGATTGGCCTGGCGTTGCCCTATTCGGCCGGCGCGCCGGCGCCTTACGAGATTCGCGACGCGTTTTGCACCGCCGCCGGCGAGAAGATTCTGGAGCTGATCGCAGCCAACATCCGCCCGCGCGACATCGTCACCCGCCGCTCGCTGGAAAACGCCGCCGCCGTGGTTGCCGCCTCCGGCGGGTCGACCAATGCTGCGCTGCACCTGCCGGCGATCGCGCATGAGTGTGGGATAAAATTTGACTTATTCGACGTCGCCGAAATCTTCAAAAAGACTCCTTATGTCGCGGATTTGAAGCCAGGGGGCCGTTATGTTGCCAAAGACATGTTCGAGGTTGGCGGCATTCCGCTTCTGATGAAGACGCTGCTCGACAATGGCCACCTGCACGGAGATTGCATTACCGTCACGGGCCGTACGATCGCCGAAAACCTCAAGAGCGTGAAATGGAATCCGCACCAGGATGTGGTGCGGTCCGCCGACAACCCGATCACGGTCACGGGAGGCGTTGTCGGGTTGAAGGGTAATCTCGCGCCGGAGGGTGCGATCGTGAAGGTCGCGGGCATGTCGAAGTTGAAATTTGCTGGTCCTGCCCGTTGCTTCGATCGCGAGGAAGACGCCTTCGAGTCGGTCCAGAAGAAAACCTACAAGGAAGGCGAGGTCATCGTGATCCGCTACGAGGGTCCGCGCGGCGGTCCCGGCATGCGGGAGATGCTCTCTACGACCGCGGCGCTGACCGGGCAGGGGATGGGCGGCAAGGTCGCCCTGATCACCGACGGCCGGTTCTCTGGCGCCACCCGTGGCTTCTGCATCGGCCATGTCGGACCGGAGGCGGCCGTGGGCGGCCCGATCGCCCTGTTGCAGAATGGTGACATTATCGAGATCGACGCCGAGGCCGGAACTCTTAACGTAAAATTGACCGACGCCGAACTCGCCGAACGTAAAACCAAATGGCTGCCTCGACAGACTAACCATACGTCGGGTGCGCTGTGGAAATATGCCCAACAGGTTGGGCCGGCGGTGGATGGGGCTGTGACCCATCCTGGCGGTGCGCACGAGAAACAATGTTATGCGGACATCTAGGCGTATCATTCTTGCGTTGATGTTGGGGGCCGCGCCAGTGGCTGCTCCTGGATTCGCATTTGATGGCGCACCGGTGAAGCCGGACGCCGCGCTTCCCATAATGAACCAGCCCGCGGCTGCGCAGGCCGTCACGGCGCAGGCGCTGAAGAAGGCTCCGTCCGCGACAGCTACCGCCGCGGCGACTGCGGTTAACGCGCCTTCGCTGACTTCGCTGCAATACGCCGCCGAGGGTGGCCATCCCGTCGCGCAGTGGAAGCTCGGCCGGATGTATGCCGACGGCGATGGCGTGGTGCAGGACGACCTGCGCGCCTTCGAATATTTCAGCCGCATCGCCAACGCGCATGCCGAGGATAGCCCGTCGGCGCCGCAGGCTGCGATCGTGGCTAACGCCTTCGTGGCGCTGGGGCGCTACTATCTCAACGGCATCCCGAACTCCAAGATCAAGGCGGACACCGATCGCGCCCGGGAGATGTTCTCCTATGCCGCGTCCTATTTCGGCAATGCCGACGCGCAATACGATCTGGCGCGGCTTTACCTGAAGACCCCGGACGCCTCGCGCGACGATTTCCGCTATGGGGCGCGCTGGCTTGGTCTGGCCGCCCAGAAGGGCCAGCATCAGGCGCAGGCCATGCTCGGCCAGATGCTGTTCAACGGCGACCGGCTGCCGCGGCAAGCCGCCCGCGGATTGATGTGGCTGACGCTGGCGCGGGACAATGCCGCCCCCGACGAGACCTGGATCCGCGAAAGCTACAACCGCGCCTTCGCCAAGGCCTCCGACGATGACCGCGCCACGGCGTTGCAAATGCTCGAGCACTGGGTGCAGGGCAAGCGAGACTGACGCCGCGCTGTCGTAGGGTGGGCAAAGCCAACGGGGCGCGCGAATGCGCGCCCGATGACAGGCTCCGCGTGCCCACCACTTACGTCAACGGCTTCCGAGAGATGGTGGGCACGGCGCAAGAGCGCCTTTTCCTACCCTGCGATTCTGTCGCTCAAGCCTTCTCCAGATCGAAATCTGCCCAGACCGGCACGTGGTCGGACGGCTTCTCCCAGGCGCGGACGTAGCTGTCGACGCCGACGTCGGTCAGGCGGTCGCTGGCCTGCGGCGACAGCAGGAGGTGGTCGATTCGAAGGCCCCAGTTCTTCTGCCAGGCCCCCGCCTGGTAGTCCCAGAAGGTGTAGAGGCCCGGTTCGTCGGTCACCGCGCGCAGCGCATCGGTCAGGCCGAGGCCGAGCAGGGACTGGAAGGCCTCGCGGGTTTGCGGGCGGAACAGCGCGTCGTTACCCCAGGCGGCGGGGTTATAGACGTCGGCGGCAGCCGGAATGACGTTGAAGTCGCCTGCGAGCACCAGCGGCTCTTCAGCCTTAAGCCGCTCTTTCGAGTACTCAAGAAGCCGCGACATCCATTTGAGTTTATAGGGGTATTTGTCCGTATCCGGCGGGTTTCCGTTGGGCAGATAGAGGCAGGCTATCCGCATCACGCCGGTCTTCAGCGTCACCACGCCTTCGAGGAATCTGGCATGGGCGTCCTCGTCGTCGCCGGCCAGGCCCGATTTGGTCTCGTCGAACGGCAGTTTCGACAGCAGGGCGACACCGTTGAAGGTCTTCTGGCCGTGGGTGACGACGTTATAGCCAAGCGACTCGATCTCCAGCCGCGGGAACGCATCGTCAACGCACTTGGTTTCCTGCAGGCAGACGACGTCCGGCGAGCAGTCTTTCAGCCATGTCATGAGAGGCTCGAGCCGCTGCCGGATCGAATTGACGTTCCAGGTTGCAACACGCATGAATTCTGTCCGGATCGTAACTACACAATTTCTGCTGCAGTGGCATACCATGTGCAGCCGGGCTATGATAACCGTTTAAGAATAAGGCGCGAACATCGCCGTCAAGGGGCAGGAGTAAACCGTCCCGTCCGTTGTGGGACCGGCGAGCGTGAAAAATATGAAAAAGCGTACCTTGATACTTGTTACCGGCGCCATTGCCATTGCTACCGCGGCCGGCTTCATTACCCGCTCCTCATGGATGGGCGGCAGCAGCAGCGCTCAAGCCCCGCAGCGGCCGCGGACGGTTTCGGTCGAAATAGCGAAGGCGGAGCGCAAATCCGTCCCGGTCGATGTCGACGCCAATGGGACGGTGACGCCGATCTCCAGCGTCGCGCTGAAATCGCGGCTGGAAACCACCATCGTCGCGGTGCATTTCGAGGATGGCGCCAAGGTCAATCAGGGCGACTTGCTGTTCACGCTCGATAGCCGCCAGATCGACGCCCAGATCGAACAGGCCGAGGGTGTGCTCGCCAGGGACCAGGCGCAGCTCGAGGGCGCGCAGCGTGACCTCCGCCGCTTCAACGATCTGGTCGCCAAGGGCGCGACCACGCAGGTCAACGTCGACAACGCCAGGACACAGTCCGATATCCTGACCGGTACCATCAAGGCCAATCAGGCTGCGCTGGACAACCTGAAGGTCCAGAAAAGCTACACCATGATCCGCGCGCCTTTCTCGGGCCGGATCAGCGCGGCCAACGTGAAGGTCGGCAATTTCGTGCGTCCCGCCGATACCACCCCGCTTGCGGTCATCAACCAGATGGCGCCGGTCTATGTGACATTCGCGGTACCGCAGCGCGTGCTGGTCGATCTGCGGGAATCGATGGCGAAAGGGATCTCCACCGTCACCGCGATGATCCCGGGCCATCGGCGTTCAGAGACCGGCAAGGTCGCGATGGTCGAAAACACCGTGGACGCGACCACCGGTATGGTCACCGTGCGCGGCATTATGGCCAATGAGAATGAGACGTTGTGGCCGGGCACGCTGGTCGCCACCAAGCTCGTCATTCGCAGCGAAGACGCAATCGTGGTGCCGACGGTCGCCGTGCAGCGCAGCCAGAGCGGCAATTTCGTCTTTGTGGTCAAGGACGGGGTCGCCAAGGTCCAACCGGTCACGGTCGACCGGACGTCGCAGGGCTCGTCGGTGATTTCGGAGGGGCTCGCCGGCGACGAGAACGTGGTGGTCGACGGGCAATTATTGCTGTCTGACGGAACGCGGGTCGAGCCGCGGGCCAAAAAGGCCGGGGCGTAGCCGATGACCCTGTCCGAACTCTGCATCCGCCGGCCGGTCATGACGACGCTGATCACGGCGTCGATCATCGCGTTCGGGATCTTCGGCTTTCGCTTATTGCCGGTCTCGGCGCTGCCGCGGGTCGACTTCCCGACTATCGCCGTGACCGCAACCCTGCCGGGCGCGAGCGCGGACACCATGGCGTCCTCGGTTGCGGGCGTCATCGAGCGCCAGCTCTCGACGATCGCCGGCATCTCGTCGATGTCGTCGAACTCGTCGCAGGGCACCAGCACCATCACCATCCAGTTCGACCTCAACCGCAACATTGATGCCGCCGCGCTGGACGTACAGACCGCGCTGACGATCGCGCAGCGCCGGTTGCCGCGCGAGATGATCATTCCGCCGAGTTTCCGCAAAGTGAATCCGGCCGATTTCCCGGTGCTGTTCGTGGTGCTCGGCTCGTCGACGCTGCCGCTGTCGGCGGTCAACGAGTATGGCGAGATCACGATCGGCCAAACCCTGTCGCAGATTCCAGGCGTCGCCCAGGTCAGCGTCTACGGTGCCCAGAAATTCGCCATCCGCGTTCAGGCCGATCCGGAGGCCGCCGCGGCGCGCGGGCTGTCGCTCGAGGACATTCGCAATGCAGTTTCGGCCGCCAATTCCTCGACCCCGGTCGGTACGCTGAACGGACCGAAGCAGGACGTAGCCCTGCAGGCCTCGGGCCAGATGGATAAGGCGATGGACTATCGCCAGATCGTGGTGGCCTGGCGCAACGGCTCCCCGGTCAAGCTCGACGAGGTGGCGCGGATCTACGACAGCGTCGAGAACGAGCGGATCGCGAGCTGGCTGAACGGCGACCGTTCCATCGTGCTCGGCATCCAGAAGCAGCCGGACGCCAACACGGTGGCGGTGGTCGACTCCATCCTGGCCAAACTGCCGGTGCTGCGGGCGCAGATTCCGCCATCGGTCTCGATCAACGTGCTGATGGACCGTTCGATCTCGATCCGCCAGGCGGTGGCCGACGTCGAGGAAACGCTTTTGATCGCGATCGGGCTGGTGATCCTGGTGATCTTCCTGTTCCTGCGCTCGGCGTCCGCGACCTTCATTCCGGCGCTGGCGGTGCCGATTTCGCTGTTCGGCACCTGCGCGGTGATGTACGCGCTCGACTATTCCATCAACAACATGACGCTGCTGGCGATGACGCTGTCGGTCGGCTTCGTGGTCGACGACGCCATCGTCATGCTGGAAAACATCGTCCGCCACATCGAGCACGGCATGCGGCCGTTCGAGGCGGCGCTGAAGGGCGCCCGCGAGATCGGCTTTACCATCATTTCGATCACCTTTTCGCTGATCGCGGTGTTCATTCCGGTGCTCCTGATGGGCGGCATCGTCGGCCGCGTGTTCCGCGAATTTGCGGTGACGGTATCGGTCGCCATCCTGGTGTCCGGATTCGTGTCGCTGACGCTGACCCCGATGCTGTGCGCGCGCGTGCTGCGGGCGCATGACGCGACCAAGCGGCCGAACATCGTGCTTCGCATCTTCGAGAGGATGTTCGAATCCTGGCTGCGCGCCTATGAATGGACGCTCGACTGGGTGCTGGCCCGCAAATTCATGATGCTGATGGTGACGCTGGCGACGCTTGGCGGCACCGTCTACCTCTACATGATCGTGCCCAAGGGCTTCTTCCCGCAGGAGGACACCGGCTTCCTGATCGGCGTGACCGAAGCCGCCACCGATACTTCCTTCGATGCGATGAAGGAGCGGCAGCAGGCGCTGGTCGACGTGCTGAGATCCGATCCGGCGATCGACTACATCAACTCCACCGTCGGCTCGGGCGGCCCCAATCCGACGGCGAATTATGGACGCCTGTTCATCGCCCTGAAGCCGAAAAAGGAGCGCGACAACCTCAACACGATCATCGGGCGGCTGCGCGGCAAGGCGCGGCAGGTTCCGGGCATGCAGGCGTTCTTCCAGCCGATCCAGAACCTCAACATCGGCGGCCGGATCTCGAAGAGCCAGTATCAGTATGTGATGCAGAGCGGCGACACCGACTCGCTGTACCGGCTTGCGCCGGAAATGCGCGAGAAGATCGAGAAGCTGCCGGGCCTGCTCGACGTCACCACCGACCTCTACATCAAGAACCCGCAGATGACGGTCGATATCGACCGCGAGAAGGCCGCGGTCTACGGCGTCACCGTCGATCAGGTCCGCAACCAACTCTACAACGCCTATGGCTCGCGCCAGATCGGCACCATCTACATGCCGTCGAACGACTACCAGATCATCCTGGAGGTGCAGCCGCAGTTCCGGATCGATCCGTCCGATCTCTCCAAGCTCTACATGAAGACCCAGAACAACCAGACCATCCCGCTGTCGGCGGTGGCAAAACTGGTTCCGACCGTCGGTCCGCTGCAGATCAACCACCAGGCGCAGCAGCCGGCGGTGACGATCTCCTTCAACCTCGCGCCGGGCTATTCGCTGGGCTACGCGGTCGACGAGATTACCAAGCTGGAGCAGGCTTCGAATCTGCCGGCGACGATCGCCACCGGATTCTCCGGCACCGCGCAGGTGTTCCAGGATTCGCTGCGCGGGCAGGGCGTCCTGATCCTCGCCGCAGTGTTCGCCGCCTTCGTCATCCTCGGCATTCTCTACGAGAGCTTCATCCATCCGATCACCATCATCTCCGGCCTGCCGTCGGCCGGTATCGGCGCGATCCTGACCCTGATGATGTTCGGGATGGAAATGTCCGTGATTGCGATGATCGGCATCGTGATGCTGGTCGGCATCGTCAAGAAGAACGCCATCATGATGGTCGACTTCGCGCTGGAGCGTCGCCGCGTCGGCTTAAGCGCGGAACACGCGATCCGGGAAGCGGCGCTGTTGCGCTTCCGTCCGATCATGATGACGACGTTCGCCGCGATCTTCGGCACGCTGCCGATCGCGCTCGGCGCCGGTGCCGGCGCCGAACTGCGCCAGCCGCTCGGCGTCGCCGTGGTCGGCGGTCTCTGCCTGTCGCAACTGCTGACGCTGTACATCACGCCCGTGATCTACATTTATCTCGACCGCATCGACCGCCGCCTGCGGCGCAAGCTCGAACCGCAACTGCAGGAAGCGGGCGAGGCCGAGCGGCCGCACGTGGTCGCCGCCGAATGACCACGTTCGGGTGGGCATCGCGATTCATCGCCTTGCTGATCGCGTTCGCATGGGCGGCGGGCACGATCGATCGCGCCAACGCCGACGAGCCGATCGAAATCTTCGACGCCCATCTGCACTACAATTGGGAGCCAAAGCCTCATTTTGGCGTCGACGAGGTGCTGGCGCTGTTCAAAAAGCACCGCGTCACCGGCATCCTCGCAACCAGCCGTCCGAACACCGGCACGCATGCGCTCATGGATGCCAAGCCGCAGGGCCTTTGGATCGTGCCGTTCATCCGGCCCTATCGGGTGCGCGCCGACATCCAGACCTGGTTCGGCGACCCCTTCATCTTCGACCTCGTGCAGGACGAGTTCAAACGCGGCTATTACCGCGGCATCGGCGAGTTCCACATTTCGGGCAAGGCGGCCGATACCGAGTGGGTGAAGAAGACCGTCGATTTCGCGGTCGAGCACGACCTCTATCTGCATGCCCATGCCGATGACGTGGCCGTCGAAATCCTGATGCGCCACAATCCGCGCGCCCGCATCATCTGGGCCCATACCGGTTTCGGTCTCTCGACCGACCGCGTCGCGGAAATGCTCACAAAATATCCGAAGCTGTGGGGCGAATTGTCCTACCGCGGCGGC
Organism: Bradyrhizobium sp. AZCC 1578; assembly: GCF_036924675.1. Lineage (NCBI taxonomy): Bacteria > Pseudomonadati > Pseudomonadota > Alphaproteobacteria > Hyphomicrobiales > Nitrobacteraceae > Bradyrhizobium > Bradyrhizobium sp. AZCC 1578. The sequence continues at coordinate 494,912 of NZ_JAZHRZ010000001.1, read as the reverse complement.
ATCGTGAACGGCAGCGGCAAGCTGACGGCGGAATGGCGCGCGCTGTTCGAGCGCTTCCCGGACCGCTTTCTGCTCGGCTCCGACACCTGGATCAATCAGCGCTGGGAAAGCTACGGCGAGATCATCGCGGAGTACCGTGCCTGGCTCGGCCAGTTGCCGCCGAAGATCGCAGCGCAAATTGCCAATGGGAATGCGCGGGCGTTATTCGGCTCGGAGCGGTGAGGACGTTAAAGAGTTACGTCGCCTTGCCTGTCTGCATCCAGAATATCGAGCACCGGGCAATCGGGACTCGTTCCGTCACTGCATTGCGCAATTGTTTCCGCCAAAACGGACTCGAGCTTAACGAGGTCCGCAAGTTTGCTGCGAACGTTGTTCAGATGAGTGCTTGCGATCTTGTGTACGTCGGCACAGGAGGCCCGCGCTGGTCCGCCCAGGGCGAGCAAGGCCCGGATCTCCTCTAGCGTGAACCCGAGTTCGCGAGAACGACGGATGAAACCCAATGCCCGTTTTTCGGCTGGTCCGTAAACCCGCCGGCCGCTCGTCGTTCGGGGTGGTGTCGGCAGCATCTTGATCCGCTCGTAGTAGCGGATGGTCTCAATGTTCACGCCGCTAAGCCGGGACAGCTCGCCGATCGAAAGAGTTTCGGCTCGCGAAGTCGTGATGGTGCGCATGATATTGTCCTTGATCCTGTAGTGACTACAGGATGCACGCTTTAGCCCATGAAATTCAACGAAGTTGATCACTTTGACGATAGCCGACGGCGGCAAAGTCTGGTTGCCGCGGGCGGCCTGCTTGGGGCGCTGGCGGCGTCCTCCTGCTGTATCCTGCCGCTGGTCTTGTTCGGTCTTGGCGTCAGCGGTGCATGGATTGGAAATTTCACCCGGATCGCCCCCTATCAGCCTTTCTTCATCGCTGCGACGCTCATGCTCCTCGGATACGGCTATTGGCGGGTTTACCGATCTTCAACGCGCGCCTGCGCCGATTTGGAAGCGTGCGCGCGCCCGGTTTCGGATCGCATCGTCAAAACGACGCTTATCCTGGCGACGATCCTCGTCGCCGCCGCGATTGGCGTCGACCTCATCGCGCCACTGTTTCTCAATTCGTGACCGGAGAACTGCCATGCATAAGGTTTTCGCCCGCACAGCATTTGCAATCGGCATCATCGCTTCGCCAGCAGCATTGGCCGAAGACAGAACGATCACCCTGGCCGTGGTCAACATGGACTGCGCGTCATGCCCTTCCATCGTCAAGAGCAGCTTGCAGGCCGTTCCCGGCGTCGCCAAGGTTGCCGTGTCCTTCAGGGACAAGACGGCAACGATCGTCTATGACGATGCCAAAACCGATGTGAGCCGGTTGATGTCGGCGACGACCAACGCCGGCTATCCGTCGGCGCCGAAGAGCTGATGCCATGATGCTGGAATCGACGATCACATGTCCGCACTGCGCCGTTTCAAAAATGGAGACGATGCCCACCGATGCCTGTCAGTTTTTCTATGAATGCACGGGCTGCGGCACGAAGCTGAAGCCGAAAGCGGGCGATTGTTGCGTGTTCTGTTCCTACGGGTCGATACCGTGTCCACCTATTCAGGCCCAGCGAATCGGCGAGTCGGACGGCGCGGCGTGTTGCTCGTAGTTGCTTATAGCACATCAACGACTGACATCACGCGCGGCCCGCGCGGCGGCGGGCGCGCGATTTGACAGCTTTTCCTCAATCCGCAAACTGCCCCGCCGCCTTGATGATCGGCGCCCAGCGATCGACTTCGCTGATCAATTTCGCCTTCAAGGCGTCGGGCGTCGCTTCGCTTTGCGAGACAGGCTCCGTGTTGATGTCGTTGAAGCGCTTCACCAAATCCGGATCGCGCAATGCCTCTTGCAGCGTCTTGGAGAGTTTTTGAACGATCTCGTCGGGCGTACCCTTCGGCGCGTAGATGCCGTGCCATGCGCCGACTTCAAAGCCTTTCAGGCCCGCTTCGTCGGCGGCAGGCAGATCGGGCATGGACGCGAGCCGTGTCTTCGTCGTGATGGCGTAAGCCTTGACCATCTTCGACGCGATCGGGCTCGTGGTGTTGGTGGTCTGGTCGCAGGAGAGGTCGATCTGCTTGGCGATCAGATCGTTCATGACGGGCGCATTGCCCTTGTAGGGCACGGTCAGGATTTCCTTGCCGACCGCAGTCATGAACAGCATGCCGCAGAGGTGCGACGCGGCGCCGAGGCCGGCATTGCCGAACGTCATCTTGTCGCCGTTGGCCTTGATGTAGGTAACGAGTTCGGCGAGTGTGTTCGGCGGCAAATCGGGCCGCCCGATGATCGTCATCGGCGCATTGGTGACAAGGCCGATCGGCGCGAATGCCGTCTTGGTGTCGTAAGGCAGCTTGCGATAGAGCGTGGCGGCTGTGGAGATGCCGATATGGTGGATCAGGAGCGTGTAGCCGTCCGCCTCCGCGCGTGAGGCGCGCGTGGCCGCGATGGTGCCGCCGGCGCCGGTCGCGTTCTCGATGACGATGGTCTGGCCCAGGAGTTTTGACATCGATTGCGCCGTCACCCGCGCGACCGTGTCGGTGGCGCCGCCGGCGGCGAACGGGACCAGCAACGTAATAGGCCTGTTGGGATAGTTCTGCGCCAAAGCGGTCGAACTGAGCATCGTAAGCGCTGCGGCGATGACGGCTGTTTTCCTCATACGTGCCTCCCGGAGAATTTGTTTTGTTTGGCTTTGAACGCAGGCCTCTTGCCGCACGACCGGTTCGCCGTGCGGGCCTCACACATTGGAGCTATGGATCGCCTCCACAACGGCCGCGGTGACATCCTTGGTCGTCGCTGTGCCGCCGACATCGGGCGTCGTGATGCCGGCGCCCGTGACCTTTTCCACGGCACGCATCAGCCGCGCCGAGGCTTCAACCTCGCCGAGATGGTCGAGCATCTGCGATGCCGTCCAGAAACTCGCAACCGGGTTGGCAATGCCCTTTCCGGTGATGTCGAACGCCGAGCCGTGGATCGGTTCGAACATCGAGGGAAAGCGCCGCTCTGGATCGATGTTCGCCGTCGGCGCTACGCCGAGGCTGCCGGCGAGCGCACCGGCGAGATCGGACAGGATATCGGCGTGAAGGTTGGTCGCGACGATGGTGTCGAGGCTCTGCGGCTTCAGCGTCATCCGCACTGTCATCGCGTCGACCAGCATCTTGTCCCAGGTGACGTCAGGAAACTCTTTCGAGACCTGCTCGGCGATCTCGTCCCACATCACCATGCCATGCCGCTGCGCATTCGATTTTGTCACCACCGTGAGCAGTTTTCGCGGCCGCGATTGCGCCAGGCGGAACGCGTAGCGCATGATGCGCTGGACCCCGACGCGGGTGAAGACGGCGACTTCCGTGCCGACTTCTTCCGGCAGGCCGCGATGCACCCGTCCGCCGCAGCCGGCATATTCGCCTTCGGAGTTTTCACGCACGATCACCCAGTCTAGGTCGCCCACCTCGGCATGGCGAAGCGGCGAGGTGATGCCGGGCAGGATCCGGGTCGGCCGCACGTTGGCGTATTGGTCAAAGCCCTGGCAGATCGGCAGGCGCAGGCCCCACAGCGTGATGTGATCGGGCACGTCGGGCGCGCCGACCGCGCCGAAATAGATCGCGTCGAATTTCTTCAGCGTGGCGAGGCCGTCGGCCGGCATCATCACGCCGTGCTTGCGATAATAGGCCGAGCCCCAATCGAAGGTTTCGACGTTGAATTTCACGTCGCCGAGCCGCCTCGCGAGGTTTTCGAGCGCAGTGACGCCGGCGGCGATAACTTCCGGGCCGATGCCATCGGCCGGAATGGCGGCGATTGAATATTCACGCATCGAATTCTCCTTGGAAACGATCTCCGCTCGTAGACCAGTCATTGCGAGGAGCGAAGCGACGAAGCAATCCAATCGCTCCACGTGCGGCGCTATGGATTGCTTCGCTGCGCTCGCAATGACAGGGGCACCTGCGGGCCTTGCTCGGAGCATCCTGTGGCGGCCGCCGCCGATGGACAACCGGCTCGCGTTTATACAAAAAATTGATATAATCCTGGTGGGGAGGAGCGATGGACCTTCATCACTTGCGTTGCTTCGTGGCTGCCGCCGAGGAACTGCATTTTGGCCGGGCAGCGCAGCGGCTCGACATGCTGCCGTCGGCGCTCGGCCGTTTCATCCGCCTGCTTGAAGAGGATCTCGGCACGCGGCTGATGACGCGCACGACGCGAAGCGTCGCGCTGACAGATGATGGCGCCGAACTGCTCAAGGAGGCGCGGGCGCTGTTGACGCAGGCCGATGCGCTTGCAGGGCGGTTTCGCACCGGCGGCCGCAAGCGCGCCGCGATCATTCGCGTCGGCGCCATCGACAGCGCCGCCGCCGGGCTGTTGCCGCGGCTGTTGCACGATTTCCGCGGGCGGCGGCCTGACGTCACCGTGCAACTGGTCGAGGACAAGACCGTGCGCCTGCTGCCGCGGCTGTTGTCCGGCCGGCTCGATCTCGCCTTCGTGCGCCCGCCGGAGCGGCCCGACAAGCGTCTGGAGTTTCTGTTTCTGCTGCACGAGACGGCCGTCGTCGCGGTCGCCGATCGGCATCCGCTGTCACAGCGCAAGCGCGTGACCATCGCCGATCTCGAGCGCGAGCCGTTGATCGTGCCCGAACGACGCTCGCGTCCGCACAGCCACGACCTCACCATGAAACTGTTCGCCGAGGCGGGGTGTGAGGCGCGCGTGTCGCAAATCGCTGACGAGAAGCAGACCATCGTCAACCTGGTTTCCACCGGCCTTGGCGTCGCCATCGTCCCGCGCTGGACCTCGCGCATGGCGACGCGCGGCGTCCGCTTCATCCGCCTTGCCGCCTCCGACATGAACAAGCTGCCGCTAGCGGCTGCCTGGACGCGGGGCACGCGCGATCCGGTCAGGGATGACGTTCTCGAAATGCTGAAAGCCGATTTGCCGCGCTACGCGCGCGAGGCGTAGAGCGCTTGTTTGCGACGATCTACACCGTCGTCCCGGACAAGCGAGCGTAGCGAGCGCGATCCGGGACCCATACGCCGCGGCGGATATTATCCGGGGAGGGTGGTCGCCGGCTGTGCTTCAACAATTGGCGACGGTGGTTATGGGTCCCTGCGTTCGCAGGGACGACAAGTGGAGACGCCTTCGCGTCCCTTCTCAAACCGAAAAGCTCGTCCCGCAGCCGCACGACGCCGTGGCATTCGGATTGACCACGCGGAACGACGCGCCGATCAGGTCGTCGACGAAATCGACTTCGGATCCGGCGAGGAACGGCACCGAGGCTGGATCGACCAGCACCACCGCGCCCTCACGCGCGATCACGAGGTCGTCCTCGGCCTTGGCGCGGTCGACGTCGAACTTGTACTGGAAGCCAGAGCAGCCGCCGCCCTCGACGGAGATGCGCAGCATGGCGCCGTCGCCTTCATTCCTGAGGATTTCCCCGATGCGGCGGGCGGCCCGCTCGCTGACGGTGATGGCAGTGGTCATTGCATGGTCTCCGGCCCCGTCATACCCAATTCATTTGGTATGGCGCGTTAGACATAGTTAAGTGCGCAATCTCGCGGAATCAAATGGATAAGGACTAAAAAACCGTGTCGGTCGGAATGGCTGCCCCCCGCGCGCTTTATGGCTGCGACCCTGACCGGAGCCGCGGCCGGCTGTTTCCGGAGCCGCCGAGCCGGACCCGCAGCCCGTTCCGGCGCGATTGCGACCGGGTGATCCATTCCACCGCGTTCCGCCGGCTGAAGCACAAGACACAAGTTTTCGTGTTCCACGAGGGCGACCACTACCGCACCCGGCTGACCCATTCGCTGGAAGTGGCGCAGATCGCCCGCGCGCTGGCCCGCCAGCTCGGCCTCGACGAGGATCTTACCGAAACGCTGGCGCTGGCCCATGACCTCGGCCATCCCCCGTTCGGCCATGCTGGCGAGCGGGCGCTCGACAAATGCCTCAGGGATCACGGCGGCTTCGACCACAACGCGCAGGCGCTGCGGGTCGTGACCTCGCTGGAGTATCGCTATCCTGAGTTCGACGGGCTGAACCTGACCTGGGAATCGCTGGAGGGCATCGTCAAGCACAACGGCCCGCTGACCGAGCGAGACGGGGCCCCGGCCGGGCCTTACCGCGACCGCGGCATCCCGATCGGCATTTCCGACTTCGATCAAAAATTCGATCTCGAGCTGTGGAGCTACGCCTCGCTGGAGGCGCAGGCCGCAGCGTTTGCCGACGACATCGCCTATGATGCCCACGATATCGACGACGGCCTACGCGCCGGACTGTTTGCTGTCGACGATCTCAAGGTGATGCCGCTGACTGAGGCGATCATCGCCGAAATCGACCGGCATTATCCCAACCTTGACGACGCCAGGCGCGGCGCGGAACTGGTACGCGAGCTAATTTCCTACATGATCATGGCGGTCATGTCGGAGGCGGGCAGGCGCTTGGCAGAAGCGAAACCGCAATCGGCTCATGACGTCCGCCACCATCACCAGCCGCTGATCGCCTTTCCGCCTGACGTCGCCGAGGAGGAGGCCGCCATCAAGGCGTTCCTGAAGCAGCGCATGTACCGCCACAATCGGGTGATGCGGGTGATGGGCGAGGCGGAAGGCATCCTGTTCGACCTGTTCGCGCGCTACCAGAATTCGCCGGGGGACCTGCCGGCCGAATGGGTGGAGGGTACCGAGCGCGTCACGGATGGCGAGCGGGCGCGCCGGATTGGCAATTTCATCGCCGGGATGACCGACCGCTACGCCCTGATGGAGCACCAGCGGCTTTTTGACTCGACCCCGGATTTGCGTTAGGCGGCGGCCATGTCCGATCAGCCAGCCACACAGCATCTGTTCGCCGACGCGCTGGCGCGCGTGCAGGCGATCTGCGCCGCGCTCGCAGCCGAGGGCCAATGGCCCGCCGGCATCGATTTCTCCCGCGTCGTGGTCGAACCGCCGCGCGACGCGAGCCATGGCGACATGGCGACCAACGCCGCGATGGTGCTGGCCAAGGACGCCAAGGCAAAGCCGCGCGAACTCGCCGACAAGATCGCGGAAAAATTGCGCGCCGACGATCTGGTTGCCGCCGTCGAGGTCGCGGGGCCCGGCTTCATCAATCTCACCTTGAAGCCCCAGGTCTGGGCCGACGAATTGCGCACCATGCTGCGCGAAGGCGCGGCCTATGGCAAAAGCGCAGTCGGCGCCGGCGCCAAGGTCAACGTCGAATATGTCTCGGCCAACCCGACCGGGCCGATGCATGTCGGCCATTGCCGCGGCGCGGTGTTCGGCGACGCGCTGTGCGGCCTGCTGGATTTTGCAGGCTACGACGTCACCCGCGAATATTACATCAATGACGCCGGCGCGCAGGTCGACGTGCTCGCGCGCTCGGCCTACCTGCGCTATCTGGAAGCGCTCGGCGAAGTCATCGGCGAGATCCCGGAAGGGCTTTACCCCGGCGACTATCTCGTGCCGGTCGGGCAGGCGCTTGCGGCCGAGCACGGAGACAGGCTGAAGGCGATGGCTGAAGCTGCCTGGCTGCCGATCGTGCGCGCCAAGGCGATCGCCATGATGATGGATATGATCGAGGGCGATCTCGCCGCGCTCAATATCAGGCACGAGGTGTTTTTCTCGGAGCGGTCGCTGATCGAGACCGGCAACAACAAGGTTACCGAGACCATCGATTTCCTGCGCGCCAAGGGCGATATCTACGAGGGCCGCCTGCCGCCGCCGAAGGGCAAGCCGGTCGAGGATTACGAGGACCGGATCCAGACGCTGTTCCGCGCCACCGCCTACGGCGACGATGTCGATCGTCCGCTGATCAAGTCGGATGGTTCCTACACGTACTTCGCGTCCGACATCGCCTATCACAAGAACAAGGTCGATCGCGGCTTCCTCGATATGATCGACGTGTTCGGCGCCGACCATGGCGGTTACATCAAGCGCATGCAGGCGGCGGTGAAGGGCGTCAGCGGCGGCAAGGCGGCGCTCGACGTCAAGGTGGTGCAGCTCGTTCGCCTGCTGCGCGCCGGCGAGCCGGTGCGGATGTCGAAGCGCTCCGGCGATTTCGTCACGCTGCGCGAAGTGGTCGATGAGGTCGGGTCCGATGCGGTGCGGTTCATGATGCTGTTCCGCAAGAACGATGCCGTGCTCGATTTCGACCTCGCCAAGGTGCTCGAGCAATCGAAGGACAATCCGGTCTTCTACGTCCAGTACGGGCATGCCCGCGGCCACTCAATTTTCAAGAATGCCCGCGAGGTAGTTCCGGACCTGCCCGAGGATGACGCGGCCCGGACGGCCTATTTGGGGGATTCCCCGGTGGAGCGGCTGACGGATCCGGCCGAACTGGACCTTTTGAAGCGGCTGGCGCTCTATCCCCGGATAATCGAGGCGGCGGCGGTCGCACATGAACCGCACCGAATCGCTTTTTATCTATATGATTTAGCCAGTGAATTTCACGCGTTGTGGACGAAGGGGCGGGATTTGCCCTATTTACGCTTCATTATAACTAATGATGCAGAGATCACGAGGGCGCGACTGGCTATGGTCCAGGGCGTCGTCTCGGTTCTGGCATCGGGCTTAGCCGTTCTCGGCGTCCACGCTCCGACCGAGATGCGGTAGGCAGGGGCGAAGGCCCTTCACGAATGGGGGTTCGTGGGGGTATCTGGCAGGGGCCACGCTCGTCATGGTTTGTTTGACATGGCGGGTTGGCGCTGTCCCGTAGGGGATGCATCATCACGATGGCTGATCGATATCAGGACCGACATTTTCCCTCCGCCGACCAAGATCGCGGCGAGAGCGATCCGCTTGCCGAGCTCGCAAGGCTGATCGGGCAGAACGACCCGTACGGGGCTGCCGCCAAACCGGCACCGCATCCGCTGCAGTCGCGGGCGAATGTGCGTCCACAGCGGTATGATCCACCGGAAGATCTCGACGCGCCTCCAGCCCCGCCGGCATGGATGCAGCGCGCGCGCCAGGAAACGCGCCAGGAAACCCCGCCGCCGCCACTTCCATCGCCTTTGCCGCAGGATCAGGCTTACGACGACGAGCCGGATTACCAGCCGGCGCCGGTGCATCCCTTGCACCGCTACGCGGCCCAGCATCAGGCGCCCGCGCAGGACTCGCAGGACTATTACGAGGCTCCGCAGCAAGATGCCGACGAGCCGCAGCAGGACCCGTCGCGCTACGACGAAGCGCTGTATGGACGGCTCGAAAATGGCGAGCACGACTATCAGCGCGATCCGGCCTATCCGGACGATCCCTATGCGTATCAGGGCGAATATGAGGAGGAGGAGCCCGCTCCGAAGAAGCGCTCGAGCGGCCTGATGACGGTCGCTGCGGTGCTGGCGTTGGCTGTGGTCGGGACGGGCGCTGCCTTTGGCTATCGCACTTACATCGGTTCGCCCCGCTCGGGCGAGCCGCCGATCATCAGGGCCGACAATAGCCCGACCAAGGTAATGCCGGCACCGTCCGACGTGGGCGCCGCCAAGGCCCCTGACCGCATGCTGCCGGGCGATGGCGGCGAGAAGCTGGTGTCGCGCGAAGAGACGCCGGTCGACGTCAATGCAAGGTCCGGCGCGCCGCGCGTGGTGTTTCCGCCGCTGAATCCGAATAGCAATCCGCCGCCGGTCGCGAGCGTTTCGCCGTCCGGCCCGCCGCCGCAGACCGGCGTGAACGGTACGATGCCAAACAACGAGCCGCGCAGGATCAGGACGCTCGCCGTCAAGGGCGACCCCGCTGACAATGGCGGCATTCCGGCAGGGGCCAGCGCGCCGCCGCCGAGGCCGGCACCGACGACGCGAAGCGCGGCTGCCCCGGCTGCGGCTCCCGTAACACCACCAGCACGTAATCCGGCTTCAGCCAATGCCAGCGCCAATACGCCGGTGTCGCTCGCGCCGCAGGCCGATCCCGCCCCGCCGACCCGGATGGCGGCGACCAATCCGGCCCAGCCGGCTGCCCCGACCGGCGGAGGCTATCTGGTCCAGGTCTCCTCGCAGAAGAACGAGGCCGACGCGCAGGCCTCCTACCGGGCGCTGCAGAGCAAGTTCCCGAGCGTGCTGGGATCGCACTCGTCGCTGGTGAAACGCGTCGATCTCGGCGAGAAGGGCGTCTATTACCGCGCATTCGCCGGCCCGTTCGGCTCGTCCGAAGAGGCAGCACAGGTCTGCAGCAGCCTGAAATCTGCCGGCGGGCAGTGCTTCGTCCAAAGGAATTAACGGCGGTTTCCTTGACCCCGGGGCCGTGAGGGGCCTAATCGGCCCCCATGACAAGCCGCGCATTCATCACGGGCGTATCGGGACTGGAGCTGAGCGCCGCGGAGCGCGAATTCATCCGTGGCGAACGGCCATGGGGCCTGATCCTGTTCAAACGCAATGTCGAGACGCCGGACCAAGTATCTGCGCTTGTTGATGAATTCCGGGGTCTTGTAGGCGAGGCGGATGCGCCGGTCCTGATCGACCAGGAAGGCGGGCGGGTGGCCCGGCTCGGGCCGCCGCATTGGCCGACATATCCGCCCGGCGCCACCTTCGGTGCGCTCTACGACATCGAGCCAACGCTGGGCCTGCAAGCCGCGCGCTTGAGCTCGCGCCTGATCGCGGTCGACCTGATCGACCTCGGCATCACTGTCGATTGCCTGCCGCTGGCGGACGTGCCGGTGGCTGGCGCGGACGCCGTGATCGGCAACCGGGCCTATGGAACCGAGCCGGGCAAGGTCTCAGCGATCGCCCGCGCCGTCACAGAGGGGCTGGAGCAGGGCGGCGTGCTGCCCGTGCTGAAGCACATTCCCGGCCATGGCCGGGCAAATGCGGATAGCCATTTCCGGCTCCCGACCGTTGATACAGCGCGGGAAGAGCTGGAACGGACCGATTTCGCCGCCTTTCAGCCGCTGGCGGACCTGCCGATGGCCATGACCGCGCATGTTGTGTTTAGCGCGTTAGACTCCGTCCAACCGGCGACGACTTCTGCGACAATCATCCGGCAGGTGATTCGCGGCGTAATTGGGTTCCAGGGTTTGTTGATGAGTGATGACGTGTCGATGAATGCGTTGGCGGGATCGATCTCGGATCGAACCCGCGCCATCGTCAGCGCCGGCTGCGACATGGTTCTGCATTGCAACGGCAAGCTCGACGAAATGCGCGATGTAGCGCGCGAGACGCCGGAACTGGCGGGCGAGGCCTTGAGCCGCGCCACACGGGCGCTGTCCTCGCGAAAGCAGCCTGAGCCGTTTGACCGGCAGGCGGCGCGGGCTGAACTTGAAGCGTTGATGGATCGGGTAGGAACGGCATGACGGCTGAGATTCTATCGTTTGAAACCGGACGGCCCGCCGAAATCACCGAAGGCGAGCCGGCGCTGGTCGTCGACGTCGAGGGCTATGAGGGCCCGCTCGACTTGCTGCTCACGCTGGCGCGGCAGCAGAAGGTCGATCTCGCCAAGATTTCGATCCTGGCGCTGGCAGACCAGTATCTGACCTTCATCGAGGCGGCGCGAAAGATCCGCCTCGAACTCGCCGCCGATTACCTCGTGATGGCCGCCTGGCTTGCGTTCCTGAAATCGCGGCTATTGTTGCCCGAACCGGCCACGCCCGATGGGCCAAGCGCCGAGGAAATGGCCACCGCCCTGGCCAACCGGCTGCGCCGGCTCGAAGCCATCCGCGAAGCCGCCAACCGGTTGATGAACCGGCCGCAGTTCCAGCGCGATATCTTCCCGCGCGGCAATCCGGAAACGATCGCCGAAATCAAGCACCCCAAATTCACGGCGACGCTGTTCGACCTGCTCACCGCCTATGCCACGCAGCGCCAGCAGCGCGTGCTGGCGACGGTGCATTTGGCCAAGCGCACGGTGTGGTCGCTGGCCGAAGCGCGCGCCTCGCTGGAGCGGCTGGTCGGCATGGCCGAGTCCGAGGAGTGGAACTGCCTCGACGATTACCTGCTCAGCTACGTGGTCGATCCCTCGCAGCGCGCAACGGTGTTTGCGTCGAGCTTTGCCGCAGCCCTCGAACTGGTGCGCGAAGGCGAGATGGAATTGAACCAGAAAGAGGCGTTCGCGCCGCTGTATTTTCGTAAGCGTCCGCCGCAGGCCGCAATGCCTGCGCCGGATATGACGGTCGAGTAAGTGGAAGGAGACCTAGCCATGGCAAGCCTGGCGGAAAAACGCATGGAAGATGCCGAGGACCATCCCATCGACCAACATACCGATCAGGCCGCGCGGCCCGAGGAATTGCGGCTGCTCGAAGCGTTGCTGTTTGCCTCCGCGGAGCCGATCGATCAGGCGGCGCTTGCCAAGCGCATGCCCGACGGCGTCGACGTCAAGGCGGCGCTGGCGCAGTTGCAGGCGGAGTATGCGCCCGCGCGGCGTCAATCTGGTGCGCGTCGCCAACAAATGGACGTTCCGCACCGCGGGCGACCTGTCGTGGCTGATGACGCGCGAAAGCACGGAGACGCGGCGGCTGTCGCGGGCGGCGATCGAGGTGCTCGCGATCATTGCCTATCACCAGCCCGTGACGCGCGCCGAGATAGAGGAGATCCGCGGCGTGATCACGTCAAAGGGAACGCTGGATGTGCTGCTCGAAACCGGCTGGATTCGGCCCCGCGGCCGCCGCAAGACGCCGGGGCGGCCGCTGACGTTCGGCACAACGGAAGCGTTCCTTTCGCAGTTCAGCCTGGAGGCGCTGAGTGACCTGCCCGGCCTGGAAGAGCTGAAGGGGACGGGGCTCCTGGATTCGCGGCTGCCTTCCGGCTTCAGCGTTCCGACGCCGTCGGATGATGTGGCGCTGCGTGAGGACGAGGATCCGCTGGACGCTGGCGACAACCTGGAACTGCTGCTGGCGCCGGCCGCCGAGCCTGAAGGCGGCAGCGAAAGCTAGTTCCGATGGCTCCGCCGATTATCCACTCAGGCGGGGTTAATAATAGCCATAATACGTAGCCGCGACAGCGATTTGCCGCGGCAGGGGTCCTTGTTTTTGACACCCCGCGGGCCTACCTTCCGCGAAAGCTTGGCCGGAAGCCGGCCGTCTCTTTTGGAGGGTTGCAGGATGGGTTCGCTTAGCATTTGGCACTGGATCGTCGTGATCGCAGTGGTCCTGCTGTTGTTCGGTCGCGGCAAGATTTCTGACCTGATGGGCGATGTCGCAAATGGCATCAAGGCCTTCAAGAAGGGCATGCAGGACGATGAGAAGGCGCCCGAAAAGCCCGCCGAACCGGTGAAGACCATCGATCACAATGCGACGCCGGCGCCGACAGCGCGGACGGATGTCGGCAGCAAGGCTGTCTGAACCAACCAGACATCTTGAACCAGGCACCGGGAAAAGACGCCGGTTGAGAAAAGACGCGGGCGGCTCCAAATCTTTGCTAAAGGGATTGGGGCGCGGACGTCTCGCGTGAGCGGAAGAATTCATGTTCGACATCGGGTGGAGTGAACTGGTCGTCATCGCGGTCGTCGCGCTGATCGCCATCGGCCCGAAAGAGCTTCCCGGTGTGCTGCGCATGGTCGGGCAATGGATGGGCAAGGCGCGCAAGATGGCCGCCGAATTCCAGGGCCAGTTCCAGGAAGCCATGCGCGAGGCCGAAATGGCGGACCTCAAGAAGAGCTTTGATGAGGTCAAGGACGTGGCTACGGGCCTTTCGCCGGCCAACGTCATGACCTCGCTGCAAAAAGACGTCAACGACGCCCTGCAGATTGGGGATATCGACAAGCCTGCCGACAAACCGGTGGATGCGCAAGTTGCCTCCGCGACCGGCGAGCCTGTATCGCCAACCACCCCAGCCCTGCCCACACCGGAAACCTTCGTCGAGGCCGAGGCGCATGTGGCGGCCTCCGAGCCGCTGGCGATCACGCGTGAAGTTCAGGCCGCGCCGCAGGATATCGCGCCGGCGGCGCCCGACATTCTCAAGGACGCCAAAGCGTCATGACCATCGAAGACATCGAGGCCAGCAAGGCGCCGTTGATGGACCACTTGATCGAGCTGCGCTCGCGGCTGATCAAGGCGCTGCTCGGCTTTGGCATTGCGTTCATCTTCTGCTTCTTCTTCGCCAAGCAGATCTACAACGTGCTGGTCTGGCCGTTCGTCTGGGTGGCGGGCGCCGAAAATTCGAAATTCATCTACACCGCGCTCTTGGAATATTTCCTCACGCAATTGAAGCTCGCGCTGTTCGGCGCCGCCTTCATCTCGTTCCCGATCGTGGCGACGCAGATTTATAAATTCGTGGCGCCCGGCCTCTACAAGCACGAGCGTGGCGCGTTCCTGCCGTACCTGATCGCAACTCCGTTCTTCTTCGTGCTCGGCTCGCTCCTGGTCTATTTCGTGGTGCTGCCGATGCTGGTGCGGTTCTCGCTCGGCATGCAACAGATGGGCGGCGACGAGAGTGCGCAGATTCAGTTGCTGCCCAAGGTCGGCGAATATCTGTCGTTGATGATGTCGCTGATCTTCGCCTTTGGCGTCGCGTTCCAGTTGCCGGTGATCCTGACGCTGCTGGGCCGGATCGGCATCGTCACTTCCCAGATGCTGCGCGAGAAGCGGCGCTATTTCATCGTGATCGCCTTCGTGATTGCCGCCGTGCTGACGCCCCCCGACGTCATCAGCCAGGCCTCGCTCGCGATCCCGCTGATGGCGCTCTACGAGGGCGCGATCGTCGCAGTCCGCATGGTGGAAAAGAAGGCCGCCGCCGCGCGGGCGTCCACGGGGACGCCGCCCGCAAGCCCGCCGCCAGAGGCTAATCCGGCCGAGTAGGGCGCCATTCTCCTCTCCGAGAGCCGTCATTCCCTGCGAAAGCGGGGAATCTACCGTGATGTTCGTCAAGAGGTCGATCATGGGCGAGAGTGCGGCATCGTGCTCGCCGGTCAAGGCGACCGCTGCGCGGCGGCGATGCCGGCCTTGACCGGCTGCGCTCGCTGCCGCGTTGGCTTGCCATGATCGAAGGCTCATGCCGCAGGCCTGGCTGCGTGTCTCCAATCTGATCGGTCACGGATCATGGCGTTGAGCGTCACCAGCATTTTGCGCATGACGGCGGTGAGCGCGACCTTGCCCAGGCGATGATTGTCATCGACCAGATGTCGGTAGAAGGCCTTCATGACCGGATTGTGCTGGATCGCGCTGCGGGCGCCGTTGAAGAGCACTTTGCGCACGCTGGAGCGGCCATGACCAATGGACGCATGCCCGTGCTGCTTGCCGCTGTCGCGCGTGTGCGGGGCAAGGCCGCAAAGGGCCGCGATTTTCTTGCCTGACAGATGTCCGAGTTCCGGCAGGTCCGCGATCAATGTTTCCGCGATGGCGGGGCCGACACCGCAGAAGGTTTGCAGCCGCCGGCTGGTCTCGGCATGCGCGGAGCTTGCGATGCGTTCGGCGATGGCCTTGTCGACCGTAGCGAGTGAACGCTCAAGGGCGGCAATGACCGCCCGCAGGCTCTTGCGCACAATGGCGCTGTCTGCCACGTCGCAGCGGCAGGTCTCGGCATGCAGCAGAGCCTGTAACTGCCGGCGCCGCGATGCGAGTTCACGTAAGACCTCATCGGCCTCTGGAACCGACTCGATGTCGCGGCGAGCGAGCTCCTCGGCGGCAAAGTCGGCCAACAATTTGGCGTCGATGCGGTCCGTCTTGGCCTTGATGCCACGCCGCCTGCGATAGGCGACGACTTCGTTCGGGTGCACCTGCTTGAAGGCGACCTTCGCGCGGCGGAGACACCGTCGCAGAAGCCGCTCATAGCCGCCCGTCGGCTCGAACGCGACCAGGCCGATCGAGCCGGCCCCGATCTGCATAAACCAAGCGTCAATCGCTCGCTCACTGTTCGCGATCCGCTTGACCCGACTGTCACCCGCGATCGCAATGTCGATCCACTCCTTGGCAACGTCCACCCCGATCACCATCTTGTCCATGTGGCTGTTCTCCGACAGAATATGCATCTGGTCGGCACGCCGGATTGCAATGCGGGCTCAGGCCCTCTCTACCGTGCGCGTGTCAGACCGTAACGCCGGCGGTCCTAAGATTCCCACGGTCTTGCAGGACCTGACCAGTACTCGAGGGGCCGCCGGCGCCCCATCCAACAGGATGGCGACGCCATCATGCAATCCAGTACGCCGAGGCCTCTCGATTCATGGCTCTGGAATTCTGGATCACCCGCTTTCGCTGACGATGACCAGTGTGGTACTGGGATCGCGCCTTTTCGGCACGATTCAGGATTGATCACCCATGCACGACATCAAATCGATCCGCGACAACCCCCAGGCGTTCGACGCCGGACTGAAGCGCCGGGGGCTGGCGCCGTTGTCGGCTTCGCTGCTGGCGATCGACGAGAAGCGCCGGGCAGCGATCCTGGCGTCCGAGCAGGCGCAGGCGCGGCGCAACGCGGCTTCGAAGGAAATCGGCGAGGCGAAGAAGGCCAAGGATGACGCGCGCGCCAACAAGCTGATGGCGGAGGTCGCCGAGCTCAAGACCACAATGCCGGAGCTTGAGCTTGCGGCGAAGACGGCCGACGAGGAACTCGCGAAAGAACTTGCCGCGATTCCGAACCTGCCGCTCGACGACGTGCCCGAAGGCGCAGACGAGCATGGCAATGTGCAGCGCCATGTCTACGGCAAGATCCGCAACTACGCCTTCACGACAAAGCCGCATGACGATCTCGGCGGCGCGCTCGGCTACATGGATTTCGAAGCCGCTGCGAAACTCTCCGGCGCGCGCTTCGTGGTGCTGAAGAAGGGCCTGGCGCGGCTGGAGCGCGCGATTGGGCAGTTCATGCTCGATCTGCACACCAACGAACACGGTTACACCGAGGTCAATCCGCCGCTGTTGGTGCGCAACGACGTGATGTTCGGCACTGGCCAATTGCCGAAATTTGAGGACGACCAGTTCTGGGCCATCAAGGGGGAGCTGCTGGCAGCGCCGGATGAGCGATTGAAAACTGAACGTCTGGGTCTCATCCCCACCGCCGAAGTCTCGCTCACGAATCTCGTCCGCGAATCCATAGTCGATGAGAAAGAACTGCCGATGCGCTTGACCGCGCTGACGCCGTGCTTCCGCGCCGAAGCGGGCGCTGCCGGGCGCGATACCCGCGGCATGATCCGGCAGCATCAATTTACAAAAGTCGAACTGGTTTCGATCGCGACGCCGGAGACCAGCCGTGACGAGCACGAGCGCATGCTGTCCTGCGCCGAGGAAGTGCTGCGCCGGCTCGACCTGCATTACCGGGTGATGACGCTGTGCTCCGGCGACATGGGGTTCTCCGCGCAGAAAACCTACGACATCGAAGTCTGGATGCCCGGGCAGGGCGAGGGCGGCGCTTATCGCGAAATTTCGAGCTGCTCGGTGTGCGGTGACTTCCAGGCGCGGCGCATGGATGCGCGTTCGCGCGGGCCCGACGGCAAGCCGCGTTTCGTGCACACGCTGAACGGATCCGGCACGGCGGTCGGCCGCGCGCTGATTGCGGTGATGGAAACTTATCAGCAGGAAGACGGCTCCATTGCGGTGCCTGCGGTGCTGCAGCCCTATATGGGCGGGCTCAAAACGATCGAGCGGGACAAATAGCGCAAAGCAAAATGGCATTGCATCGCGACATCCTTTGGATCGGGAAGCAATGGGCTGTCACCGGCCACGGGATGCAATTGATCGACCAGCGGCTGATGGGCGCCTTCGATATCGAAGTGGCCCGCCTGTGGGACGACGATCTGATCGAACGCATGCATGCCAAGGAGTGGCTCAACGCCACCGACTTCGACAGGGGGCTGGCGGTTGCGCGGACGCGGCACAAACCGCCGGACGTGAGCGCGCCCTCTCTGCCCGTCGAATCGGCGCAACAGGCATCGCCGGAGCTGCAGATGAAAATCGATGGCGGCGCCAGATTTGCCCGCCCCTGGCGTGTCTGGATGAAGAAAACATGAGGAAATAGGCCGGTTTGCCTCAGCCGCGATAGCCGGATAAGACGACAGCCAAAGGCAAAAGCCTATCTCGACCTGAACCTGAAGGCATTTTGACGGATGCGAATTCTCTGCACCAACGACGACGGCATTCATGCGCCCGGTCTGAAGATCGTCGAGGAGATCGCCCGCGCGCTGTCCGACGACGTCTGGATCGTAGCGCCGGAGCTCGATCAGTCCGGTGTCTCGCATTCACTGTCGCTGAACGATCCCTTGCGCTTACGCGAAATCGGTCCGCGCCATTTCGCGGTGCGGGGCACGCCGACGGATTGCGTGATCATGGGCTCGCGCCATATCCTCGGCGAGAAGATGCCCGATCTCGTGCTGTCCGGCGTCAACAAGGGCCGCAACGTCGCCGAGGACGTCGTCTATTCCGGCACGATCGCGGGCGCGCTCGAGGGCACGATTCTGGGCATCCCGTCGTTTGCGCTGAGCCAGGAATTTTCCATCGAGACCCGTCACGCGCCGCTGTGGGATACCGCACTGAAATTCGGCCCCAGCATCCTGCGCAAGGTGATCGACGCCGGCGTGCCGAAAAATACCGTGATCAACGTCAACTTTCCCGCCTGCACGCCCGATCAGGTCAAGGGTGTTCGGGTGACGCGGCAGGGCAAGCGCAATCTCGGCTTCCTGAAAATCGACAAGCGCCACGACGGCCGCGGCAATCCGTATTACTGGATCGGGTTCGAACGCGCCGCGGCGATGGATGCACCGGCCGATGGCACCGATCTGGCGGCACTCGCGGCGCGCTACGTGTCAGTCACGCCGCTGCGGCTGGATCGTACCGATGAAGCGTTCTCGGAAGAGCTGACGGCGACGTTGAAATAGGCTCGTGCCCCGGACGCAGCGCAGCACCGAAAGCGCGTTCGCGCGCGTCTTCGACGCGCTATGGTGATGCGCTGCTGAGCCGGGCCTATGGTGCATGGGAAAGAGTGGGTCCCGGCTCTGCGGAGCAGCGCCATAGCGCGTCGAAGACGCGCGTGAACGCGCTTATGGCCCTGCATCGCGTCCGGGACACGTGATGCGCAACTTCCGTCTAAACCGGCGCGCTCTTCAACGTAGAGGCGATCACCTGGGCCAGCGTTTCCAGTTGGAATGGCTTCTGCAGCGCGGGGCGGTCGCGATATTCCTGCGGCAGGCCGGAGGAGCCGTAGCCGGTCGCAAAGATGAACGGACGGTTGCGCGCTGTGATCAGTTCGGCCACCGGCGTGATCACCTTGCCGTTGACGTTGACGTCGAGAATGGCGAGATCGAATTCGGTGGATTGCACCAGCTTGACCGCTTCACCGATTTCGCCGGCCTCGGCGGCTACGCTGTGGCCCAACTCTTCCAGCATGTCAGCGACCATCATGCGGATCATGACCTCGTCTTCAACGAGGAAAACTGAACAGCCCGCCGGCCGTGTCGCTACCATGATGGATTCCTTGCCCTTCCGAATGTCGAGGTTCGCAAAAAAAGGACCTGGGTGCAATGTCGGTATGGGCGGGTAGGCGGTGTGTAAAGACTCTTCGCGAAGGATTTTCCGGGCCCCTAACGTCGGGACGCGGTCCCAGTTCCGGACGAGGAACAACAATCTTTAAGGAAATCGTTCCTTAAGTGCGCGGACGCTATACTACATCTCGGCGAGGCCGAAGCACCGGATTGGCGGCAGGCCTCCCGCCACGAGACCGCGATGTCCCAAGAACCGCTCGAAAAGATGATGTTTCAGCTCACTCTGCGGCGGCGGGGGATCAGCGACCAGGCGGTGCTGCGGACCATGGAAGAGGTGCCCCGCGAGGCTTTCGTGGCGGTTGGCGATCGCAGCCATGCCTATCGTGACAGCGCGCTCGGCATCGCCTGCGGGCAGACCATCAGCCAGCCCTTCGTGGTCGCCTACATGACCGAGCAGTTGCAACTGCAAAAGCACCACAAGGTACTCGAGATCGGGACCGGCTCCGGCTACCAGGCCGCGGTGCTGTCGCGGCTATGCGCGCATGTCCTGACCATCGAGCGCTACCGGACGCTGGCGGACACCGCGCGCGACCGGCTCGAAGCGCTGGGCTATTTCAATATCGAAGTGATGTTGGGCGACGGATTCCAGATTCCGCCTGGCGCCGGCGACTTCGACCGCATCATCGTGACGGCTGCGATGGAGCAAATCCCCGAAAAGCTGCTGGAGCGGCTGCTGCCGGGTGGCATCCTGATCGCGCCGGTCGGGCCCCATCATGGCAGCCAGACGCTGGTCAGGGTGACCCGAACGGACAGCGGTTTTGAGCGCAAGGAATTGGTCGATGTCCGCTTCGTCCCGGCCCTGCCGGGAATTGCGCGCGAACTGTAGAATCCCGGATTGGCGGTTCCCGCCAACATCTTATTCCAAGGGTTAAGCGGTTATTTACTCGGTACGTGTTTACTCAAAACAGTATTTTGTTGCGTACGAGTGAGTAACCATGTCCCGTCTCGCCGAGTTGCTTCGCTCGCGTCGGGTGCCGCAGGCCGCGGTGCTGGCGCTGATGTCGGTCGGCTTTGCCGGCTGCAGCGCCGATATGCAGACGCGCTTTTCCGATAGCTCGTTCTCCAATCCCTTTGCCTCTCAGCCCGAAGCGACCGGTTCGGTGCGCGCTCCCGCCGTCGAACGCCGCGAGCCGCCGCAATATGCCCGGCCGCAGGCCTCGACCCCGCAATATCAGTCCCAGGACCTGCCGCCGCCCGCCGTTGCTGCGCCGCCGGCCTATCCCGCCAACTCGGGCGGGGTGTCGGGAGGAGGGCGGGGGATTTCGTCCTATGCGCCGCCTTCCCGTCCGCCCATCGAGACCACCGCCACGGTGCCGCCGCGCTCGGTGGCCGCTGCGCGCCCATCCGCGCCGGGCGGCACTACGATTATCGTCGGCACCAGCGACACGCTCGACATTCTGGCCAAGCGCTACAACGTTTCAGCCGCTGCGATCCTGCAGGCCAATGGCTATAAGGGCCCGCGCGTGCTGTCGCCCGGCCAGCAACTGATCATTCCGCGCCAGACGGCGACGGCAGCGCCCGCGCCGGCCCTCGCGCCTGCGGCCAGCAAGCCGGTTGCCGCGGCGGCAGCGCCGACCGTCCATGTCGTCAATCGCGGCGATACGCTGATGAGCATCGCCCGGCGCAATCAGGTTTCGGTCAGCGAGCTCGCCAAGGCCAACAATCTCGATCAGTCCGCCAAGCTCAGCCTCGGCATGAAGCTGACCGTGCCTGGTTCGAAATCCGCCGCCGCAGCACCAGTGGCGCAGCCCGTTGTCGCAGCTCCCGCCCAGCCGGTCGCAGCGGTTGCGGCACCGGCCACCAAGATGGCTGCCGCCGGCGGCCCGCCGCAGAGCGCTCGGCTGGCACAGGCGACCACCAACGTCACTAACGTCACTGAAGAGAAGCCCGTCGTCGAGCAAGCCTCGATCAAGCCCAGCGAAGCCACCGGCGCGCTGCCGACCTTCCGCTGGCCGGTGCGCGGCAAGGTGATCACGAGCTATGGCGCCAAGACCAACGGCAAGTCGAATGACGGCATCAACCTGGCGGTGCCGGAAGGAACGCCGGTGAAAGCCGCGGAAGATGGTGTGGTCGCCTATTCCGGCAACGAGCTCAAGGGCTACGGCAATCTGGTTCTGGTGCGGCACTCCAACGGTTACGTCACCGCATATGCCCATGCGAGTGAACTGCTGGTGAAGCGCGGCGATACGATCAAGCGCGGCCAGATCATTGCCAAATCGGGTCAATCGGGCGAGGTGGGGTCGCCGCAGCTCCACTTCGAGATCCGCAAGGGATCGTCACCGGTTGATCCGCTTCAATTCCTAAACGGGGCGTGAGGCTTCGTGTCCCGGACGCGGTGCAGCGGGACGCTGCGCCGCAGAGCCGGGACCCATCGCAGTAGCGCGCCGTGAAGTTGGACCCCGGTTCTTCAGCGCACCGCTACGCGCAGCGCAGCGCCCGGGGAACGCAGTCCTTCACGACTTCCCGGCCAGCCTCACGCCGAGCCTTCCGGCCAATTCCTGCGTGAACTGCCAGGCGACGCGCCCCGAGCGGGAGCCGCGGGTGGTCGACCATTCCAGCGCCTCGCGTTCCAGCTCTTCGTCGGCAATCTTGATGCCGAAATGGCCGCAATAGCCGCGCACCATGGCGAGGTATTCATCCTGGCTGCAACGGTGGAAGCCGAGCCATAGGCCAAAACGATCCGACAGCGACACCTTCTCCTCGACGGCTTCGCCGGGGTTGATCGCGGTCGAGCGCTCGTTCTCGATCATCTCGCGCGCCAAGAGGTGCCGCCGGTTCGAGGTGGCGTAGAGGATGACATTGTCGGGGCGTCCCTCGATGCCGCCCTCCAGCACCGCCTTCAGCGATTTGTAGGAGGCGTCATTGCCGTCGAAGGAGAGGTCGTCGCAGAACACAATGAAGCGGAAATCGGAGCTGCGTAAGAGGTCCATCAGGCCGGGCAGGCTCTCGATGTCCTCGCGGTGAATCTCGATCAGCTTGAGCCGGTCGGCCGGCTTGCGGTCGATGTTGATGCTGGCGTGAGCGGCCTTCACCAGCGACGACTTGCCCATGCCGCGTGCGCCCCACAGCAGCGCATTGTTGGCGGGCAGGCCATCGGCAAAGCGCTCGGTATTTTCGATCAGGATGTCGCGCATCCGGTCGATGCCCTTGAGCAGGCCGAGGTCGACGCGGCTGACGCGCGGCACCGGCGAAAGGCGCCCCTCCGGATGCCAGACAAAGGCATCGGCCGAGCCGAACGGCTCGGGGCCTCCCGTCGCCGGCGAGGCCGCCGAGAGATGGCCGGCGATCGCTTCCAGCGCGATGGCGATCCGCTCGGCGGTGGCGCCGTTAAGCCTGTTTGCCGGACCTTTTGTCGCGGTTTTCCCATGTCCTCGCGCGGCGGCCTTGGGGGCGGCGCGGGACGCTGTTTGAGCCGCAGTTTTGGCCGCAGTTTTCTTGGCTTTTTTCGACATTTCCCGAGTTCCTGACGGGGCAGCCTTAACGGGCCTTGGAAGCTCTCGCAAGCGGCCTAAATGAGGGGGCGGCCAACGTTGCAATTGGGCCCGCCGCCGCTATAGTCCGCGCAAATTTACCCGGACCGGCGACATGCCCAAGCTGCTGTGCCCAGGCATGGCCGGTTCTTTTCCGTCTCACGAGGATTGTTCGAATGCTGATTACCCCTGCGTACGCCCAGGCTGCAGCCGGTGGCGATGCCAACAGCATGTTGATGTCGCTGCTGCCGTTCGCACTGATCTTCGTGATCATGTACTTCCTGATTCTGCGACCGCAGCAGAAGAAGATCAAGGATCATCAGGAACTGGTCAAAAACATCCGCCGCGGCGATACCGTCGTCACCTCGGGCGGTCTGGTCGGCAAGGTGACCAAGGTGGTGGACGACGACCAGATCGAGTTCGAGATTTCGGACGGCGTCCGCGTGCGGCAGATGCGGCAGATGATTTCGGGCGTTCGCGCCAAGGGCGAGCCGGCCAAGGAAAAGAGTGAAGCCAAGGACGAGACGTCCGCGAGCTGAGTTTTCCGCGCCGCTTGCCGCGGTGCATTTTCCTGGATCTAACGGGTCTACTCGATGTTGTATTTCACCCGGTGGAAGGCGCTGGCGATCATTTTGACCGCCTTGATCGTTTGCCTTTGCGCGGTTCCGAATTTCTTCCCCCAGGAGCGGGTGAAGACCTGGCCGCTTTGGGCGCAGCGCCACATCGTGCTCGGCCTCGATTTGCAGGGCGGTTCGTATCTGCTGCTCGAAGTCGATTCCAACTACGTGAAGAAGGAAAAGCTCGATCAGGTGCGCGACGAAATCCGTCGCGTGCTGCGCGACGCCAAGATCGGGTATACGGGCTTGGCCGTGCGCGCCGACGCCGTCGAGGTCCGCGTCAAGGAGAGCGACCTGCAGGCGGCGCTCCCCAAGGTGCGTGAACTGTCGCAGCCGCTTGGCGGTCTGCTCGGCTCAAGTGGGCAGCGCAGCCTCGAGGTTTCGGACGCCGGCGGCGGCCTGATCCGCCTTGCCGTACCGCAAGCTGCGATCACCGACCGCATCCGGCAAACGATCGAACAGTCGATCCAGATCGTCGAGCGCCGCGTCAACCAGCTCGGCACCGTGGAGCCGGTGATCCAGCGGCAGGGCACCGACCGGATTTTGGTGCAGGTGCCGGGCTTGCAGGACCCGACGCGATTGAAGGATCTGCTCGGCAAGACCGCCAAAATGGAATTCCGCATGGTCGATCCGACCGTGTCGCCAGAACAGGCGCAGGGGGGCCGGGTGCCTGCGGACTCAGAGGTGCTAATGAGTGCCTCGTCGCCAAAAGTGCCTTACGTCATCAAAAGGCAGGTGCTGGTGTCTGGCGGTGACCTCACCGACGCGCAGCCCGGGTTTGACCAGCGTACCAACGAGCCGATCGTCAGCTTCCGCTTCAACACTTCAGGCGCGCGAAAATTCGCCCAAGCGACCACCGAGAATGTCGGACAGCCCTTTGCGATCGTGCTCGACAACGAGGTGATTTCCGCCCCTGTGATCCGAGAGCCGATCACCGGCGGCTCCGGCCAGATTTCCGGCAGCTTTACCGTGCAGGCCGCCAACGATCTGGCCATCCTGTTGCGCGCCGGCGCGCTGCCGGCGCCGCTGACCGTGATCGAGGAGCGCACGGTCGGCCCCGGCCTCGGCCAGGACTCGATCGAAAAGGGCGAGCTTGCGGCCTATGTCGGTTCGATCATGGTCATCGTGTTCATGCTGGTGACCTATCGCCTGTTCGGCGTGTTCGCCAACATCGCGGTTGCGATCAACGTTGCGATGATCTTCGGCATCCTGTCGCTCCTCAACGCCACGCTGACGCTGCCCGGTATCGCCGGCATCGTGCTGACGGTCGGCATCGCGGTCGATTCCAACGTGCTGATCTACGAGCGCATCCGCGAGGAATTGCGCGGCGGCCGCAACGCGATTTCGGCGATCGACGCCGGCTTCCGGCGCGCGCTGTCGACCATTCTGGACTCCAACATCACTACCTTCATCGCCGCCGCGGTGCTGTTCTATATCGGCACCGGCCCGGTTCGCGGCTTTGCCGTTACGCTCGGCATCGGCATCATCACCACTGTCTTCACAGCGTTTACGCTCACGAGCCTGATTGTCGCCGGTTGGGTGCGGTGGAAGCGGCCGAAGACCGTGCCGATCTAAGGATTTGCTGTGACTAGTTACGTTCTCATTGGGTTGGGCGTTCTGATCGTCATTCTGACGGTAGTTGCCGTGCTCGACCTGTTGCCGCCGCTGCGCATCGTCCCTGACGACACGCATTTCGATTTCACGCGCTTCCGGCGCATCAGCTTTCCGATCTCGGCGGCGCTTTCGATCGTCGCGATCGTGTTGTTCTTTACCCACGGGCTGAATTTCGGCATCGATTTCAGGGGCGGCACGCTGCTGGAAGTGCAGAACAAGTCCGGTCCCGCCGATATCGGCGCGATGCGCACGACTTTGAGCGCGCTCGGGCTCGGCGAAGTCCAGTTGCAGCAGTTCGGCGGTCCGAACGACGTGCTGATCCGGGTGGCCGAGCAGCCGGGCGGCGACGCCGCCCAGCAGGCGGCCGTACAGAAAGTTCGCGGCGCGCTCGGCGACAGTGTCGATTACCGTCGCGTCGAGGTGGTAGGGCCGCGCGTTTCGGGTGAACTCCTGGCCTACGGCATGATCGGCCTGATGCTCGCGATCTTCTCGATCCTGATCTATCTCTGGTTCCGGTTCGAATGGCAGTTCGCGCTCGGCGCCATGATCGCCAACGTCCACGACATCGTGCTGACGATCGGCTTCATGTCGATCTCGCAGGTCGATTTCGACCTCACCAGCATCGCAGCGCTATTGACGATCCTCGGCTACTCCCTGAACGACACCGTCGTCATCTATGACCGCATCCGGGAAATGCTGCGGCGCTACAAGAAAATGCCGATGCCGCAACTGCTCAACGAATCCATCAATTCGACATTGTCGCGCTCGATCATCACCCACGTCACGGTGACGCTGGCGTTGCTGGCGCTGCTGGTGTTCGGCGGCCACGCGATTCACAGCTTCACGGCGGTCATGATGTTCGGCGTGGTGCTGGTCGGCACCTACACCTCGATCTTCATCGCCGCGCCGATCCTGATCTATCTCGGCGTTGGCGAGCACCGCGAGGCGCCGGATACGCCTGCGAAGAAGCCGGATACGCCGGCAAAGAAATAGTCATGGCAACATCCTCGGACGTTCCGCATCTTCCGAGGCCGGCACCGATCGAAGCCTACGGCAAGGGCGGCTTCGCTTTCGCCGACATGTCGCATCGCGGCTCGCTGCTGTGCCTGCCGGACGGCATCTGGGCCTGGCCGGTGACAAAGCCCGCGGAGATCGATCAATATTCGCTGGACCGCGTGTTCAAGGCGGCCAATTCCATCGATACGCTGATCGTCGGCACCGGCACCGAAATCTGGCTGCCCCCGCGTGGGCTGCGCGAGGCGCTGCGTGCGGTCAGGGTGGTGCTGGACCCGATGCAGACCGGGCCGGCGATCCGCACCTACAATATCATGCTGGGCGAGCGGCGGCGCGTCGCTGCGGCGTTGATCGCCGTGCCATGAGCGCCACGGCGACGTCGAAAGAATCTGCTGCGTTCTGCGCCGATCTGGTGCGCACGCACGACTTTGTCCGCTATGCCTCGACACTGTTCCTGCCTCAGATCCAGCGCCGCGCATTGCTGTCGATCTATGCCTTCAACGTCGAGATTTTGCGCGTGCGCGAGCAGGTCAGCCAGCCGTTGCCGGGCGAAATCCGGCTGCAATGGTGGACCGATATGCTGGAAGGCGCCGGCCGCGGCGGCGTCGAAGGTAATCCGGTTGCAGCCGAACTCCTGCAGACCATTGCCGAATTCCGCCTGCCGATCGAGCCGCTGTCGCGGCTGATCGAGGAGCACCAATTCGATCTCTACAATGATCCAATGCCGTCGATGGCGGCGCTGGAAGGCTATGTCACCGACACTGCCTCGGCGCTGTTCTCGTTGGCTGCGCGGACTGCGGCACAGCCGTCGGTGGCGATCGACCATCTCTCCCGCCATGCGGGTCTCGCCCAGGGCATGGCGCAGGTGATCGCAGCGCTGCCGCTCGATGCTGCGCGGCGGCAGTTGTTCGTGCCACTGCAATTGCTGCAGCAACATGGCAGCGGCATGGAGCAGGTCTTTTCGGGCAAGCAGACGCCGCAGGCGCGTGCTGCGATTGATCAGTTGATTGGGGAAGCCCGGAAACATCTCGGGACGGCGTTCGAGTTGCTCGCCCATGTGCCGCCGCAAGTGCGGCCGGTATTCCTTCCGCTGGCGCTGGTCCGTCGCGATCTGGAGCGGATGTCACGAGCTGACGTCGATCCGTTCGTGCCGCATGCAACGTCACGACTCCGGACGCTGTGGACGCTCTGGCGCGCTTCGCGCTCGCGGGAGTTTGGCGGGTAGGTGGCCGCTGCTCTTGCAGCGTCGTTGCGAGCGGAGCGAAGCAATCCATCTCGCGGCATAACGGAAGAATGGATTGCTTCGTCGCTGCGCTCCTCGCAATGACGCTGGAGTGGCTGTCACGAATTCAACTCGCTACTCTCAAAATTGAACCGATCGCGCAGATTCTTACGGCTCTCCAGAATGTCCTTCAGGAACGCGCGGTCGATATCGCTCGTGATCAGCGGCTCGATCAGGTCGAGCTGGTTCATGGCGACGAGCTGCAGGATCTCCGTGCGCGGCCTGCCGGCGGCATCGCGGGGCAGGGCATGCACCACCTGGATATGCTCCGGCGGTTTGACGCCCTTGGCGGAGGAAAGCTCGCTCCGCAACTGCTTTTCCAGCGCGACCTTGTCGGCCTCGACGAAGGCATACAGCCCGACGCCGGTACGGCGGTCGGCGAACGCGACGATGGCGGTATCGCGCACCTCAGGATTTTTCCTGATCAGGGCGCTCAGCACCGGCGCATCGTTGACCAGCCGGCGGCCGCCGCCTTCGCGATCGGTGAAGTTGAACAGGCCGCGGGTGATGGCCTGATAGACCTTCTTGCCGGTCTTGAGCCAGATACTGGCGACAAGGGATTTGCGCGCCAAAATCTTGCGCTCCATCGGCGTCAGGGCGGCCGGCGCATAGCTGCGCTTGTGCTTCAGCATATGCCGCAGATCTTCGTAAGCCGCGATCCGGAATAGCCGGCTGCGGGACTTGAAGCACGCCGCGAGTTGAAAATCGGTGAGGTAGGCGCGGCCGTCGCGGCCCACCAGCCAATTCTGCTCCTTGGCGAGATCGTTGTGGCAGATCCCGGCGCGGTGCAGCTTGCGAAGAGCGAGCTTGGCTGAACGGAAATAGGCGATGTCGCCATGGGGCTTTGCCAGATGCAGCGCGACGCCGTCGATGAAGCCGCGCACCAGTGCCTGCCGACCGGCCCATAGCAGTCTCGGGCCGACGTCGAGATCGCGTGCCAATGCCAGCGCGCGGCGCTCGCGGACGAACAGATGTTGGGCGAGCGGATAGGACCATGGCGGCACCTGATCGAGCCGGCGCAGCACGGCATCGACCTCACCGGCATCGTCGCTAAATCGGCCGCGTTCGACGGTCGAAAAGACGTCACGCTTCAGCAGCACGCCTTCGGTCCATCGCGCCGACAAAATGGCAGCGTCGTCTTTCGGCAAGCCCATGGATTACGCCGCCGCCGCTACGCGCAGATGATCGGCGATCCAGCGATCGAGATCGGTCAGCGCACGGGCACTGAGCGCCTGCTTCTTGGCGACCGTCTTCTCGTTGCCGCGCAGCCTGCTGCCATCGGCCTTCTTGGTCGGCACGCTGGCAAGCGGGAGAAACAGGCCGAAATTGATGTTCATCGGCTGGAACGAGCGTGTTCCGGCCTCGATCGTTTCGATGTGGCCGCCGGTGATATGGCCGAGCAGCGAGCCCAGCGCCGTGGTCGCAGGCGGCGGTTCGAGCGACTGTCCTCGCGCATTTGCCGCAGCGTAGAGACCTGCGATCAGGCCGATGCTCGCGGATTCCACATAGCCCTCGCAGCCGGTCATCTGGCCGGCAAAGCGCAGCCGTGGCTGCGCGCGCAGCCGCAATTGCCCATCCAGCAGCTTTGGCGAATTCAGGAAGGTGTTGCGATGCAGGCCGCCGAGCCGCGCGAATTCGGCGTTCTCGAGCCCCGGAATGGTACGAAACACGCGCTGCTGCGCGCCGTAGTTCAGTTTGGTCTGGAAGCCCACCATGTTGTAGAGCGTGCCGAGCTTGTTGTCCTGTCGCAACTGCACGATGGCGTAAGGCTTGATCGTCGGATTGTGCGGGTTGGTCAATCCGACCGGCTTCATCGGACCGTGCCGCAGCGTCTCGTGGCCGCGTTCGGCCATCACCTCGACCGGCAGGCAGCCGTCGAAATAGGGCGTATTGGTCTCCCAGTCCTTGAAGTCCACCTTCTCGCCCGCGAGCAATGCCGCGACGAAGGCGTCGTATTGCTCCTTCGTCATCGGGCAGTTGATGTAATCCGCGCCGGTGCCGCCGGGCCCGACCTTGTCGTAGCGCGACTGAAACCACGCTACCGACATGTCGATGGAGTCCTTATGCACGATCGGCGCGATCGCATCGAAGAACGCCAGCGCGTTCTCGTCGGTCAGTTCGCGAATGGCGTCCGCCAGCGGCGCCGAGGTGAGGGGGCCGGTCGCGACGATCACGTTGCCCCATTCGGCCGGCGGCAGGCCGGCGATTTCCGAGCGGTCGATCTCGATCAGGGGATGGTCGTGCAAGGCACGGGTGACGGCGGCGGAAAAGCCGTCGCGGTCGACCGCCAGCGCCCCGCCCGCAGGCACCTGGTTGGCGTCGGCGGAGCGCATGATCAGCGAGCCCAGCCGGCGCATTTCGGCGTGCAGCAGGCCCACGGCGTTGTTGGCGGCGTCGTCCGAGCGGAACGAGTTGGAGCAGACGAGTTCGGCCAGGCCCTCGGTGCGATGGGCCTCGGTCATCCGCAAGGGTCGCATCTCGTGCAGGACGACGCGAACGCCCGCATTGGCGATCTGCCAGGCCGCTTCCGAGCCGGCGAGGCCGCCGCCGATCACATGGACGGTGTCAGTTTGGGGAGTGTTGGAAATCATGCGCGCAGGGTTAGCGCGTTTTCGCGCACGGCGCACCTACGAAGCGCTTCCAAGCGAAGCCTGGCCTGGTGCAAACGACAACGCCCGCAGCGGGGCGGGCGTTATCCGTTCATCCAGGCGGCTGAGCAATGATCAGCCGTTATAGTTTCCGGCGGCAACGCGCGGAATGTCCGAACGATCAAGGCCGATATCGGCCAGTTCCCGATCGCTGAGCTGGGACAGTTCGCTGACATTGCGCTGATAATCCCGGAAAGCCTGGATCATGCGGATGAGCGAGAGCAACATGGTAGTCTCCTTGCAGTTACGATTCAGCCCTTGGAGGACGGCTTCATCGTTGAAATGAATATAGCTCGGTTTTTTGCAGTGCAGAGCTTCTTATGTTGCGATGCAGCTAATCCCAGAACGCATAACGACGGTAACGGCCGCTTAACGAGTCGACATCGTGGCGGATTAGCCGACGGAAGCGCGATGGGCGCGCGCCAAACATGTAAAGTAATGCCGTAGATTTGCGGGTTTCTCGTAATCGTCAGATTACCCTTAACTGGCGGCCAGGGAGGTCAGAAACCAGCTTGAGGGCTTTCAAGGGCCGACAAACGTGCCGCAAATACCGACGCTTTTAAAATTTTCTTATGTGCGAATCGCATGTTGTTTGCAAAACGAAATGAATATAGATTCACTATTACGGTGGACTGTCGTAAATGGGGCTGCCGCAATAGCAGCTTTGGTGAATAGGTCGGCCTGCAGGGCCGGTTACTACGGCCAGCCCTCTGAGTTCGCGCTAAGGCGCCCGCGAAAGCTGCGTCGCGAAATAGCCGATGGTCTTTGCGTAGATCTCGCTCCTGTTCCACTCCTTGATCGCAGCGAAATTGGCGCTCCCGGGTTCCCAGTCCTTGCCGCGCTGCCAGCCGTGGTTGGCGAGGAAGTTGGCGGTCGAGGCCAGCACGTCGGGCGGGCTGCGCAGGAGGTCGCGGCGTCCGTTGCCGTCGAAATCGACCGCGAACTTGATGTAGGACGACGGCATGAATTGGGTCTGGCCGATTTCGCCGGCCCAGGCGCCGCGCATTTCCTGCGGCGCGATATCGCCGCGCTCGACGATGCGTAGTGCGTCCATCAACTCGGCCTTGAACATGTCGGCGCGGCGGCAATCATAAGCCAGCGTCGCCAGCGCGCGCAGCGTTGGGAATTTTCCGATGTTAACGCCGAAATCGGTTTCCAGGCCCCAGATCGCCACCAGCACTTCGCCGGGCACGCCATAAGCCTGTTCGATGCGCCCGAGCACCGAGCCGTATTGCTTGAGCATGTTGGATCCACGCGTCAGCCGGGGCGGGACCATGCGGCCGGAGAATTCCTCAAAACTCTGGCTGAAGACCTTTTGCGATTGGTCGCGGGCCAGCACGCTCTTGTCGAGCGTGACGCCGGTCAAGCCGGCCTGGATGGCGGACGCCGATATTCCCTTGGAGGCCGCTTCCTTCTTGAAGTCTTCCAGCCATGTTTCGAACGGGGCCGTGCCGCAGGGCGCACCGAGCGCGGCCGCAGAGGTCAGTAACAGCGCGCCCAAGGTCAGGGCGCGTAGGGAAAGGCGAAAGATCATCGTGCCGTTCGCTCCACGATCGATGCGTCTTCAGCATTAGTGTCGACGCCACGCCGAATGTTCGAAGCAAGGTCGGCCAAAACAAGGCTTATGTAGGTGCCCGCAATGCCATTCCGTTGGATGTGCTCAATTCATCGTTAGTGAGAGGTGAACTGCCAATCCGCCGGTCGGATTCGACCGGCGGATTGATCGATCAGGTTCCGTGCAGGCCTATACGTTATTCCCTGCGCCGCCAGGGGAACAGATTGGCCGGGAAGTCGGCAGCAGGCTTGCGTTCGCGGTGCGCGCGGGGCGGAAACGGCTGCGGATCGAGTTCCGGCTCTATCGTCTCCCGATAGAGATGCCAGGTAGCATGCCCAAGCAGCGGGATGACGACGGCAAGGCCGAGGAAGAACGGCAACGTTCCCGCGACCAGCAGCACCGCGACGATCAAGCCCCAGGCAGCCATCGGCACCGGGTTGTGTGCGACCGCGCGCAGCGAGGTCACCATCGCATCGGCAGCGCTGGCATGACGTTCCAGCATCAGCGGGAACGAGACCACGCTGATGCAGAGCGCGACGAGGGCAAACAGGAAGCCGACGCCGCAGCCAACCACGATTAGCCACCAGCCTTGTGGCGTCGTCAGCACGCGCGTCACGAAATCGGAAAAGCCGGTCACTCCCGCATAGCCGAACGCAGCGATGTAGATCGCCTGCGCAGTCGCCACCCAGGTCGCAAAAAGTGCCAGCAGCAGCACGCCGAGTCCGAGCATCGCGCCGAACGAAGGCGAGCGTACCACCTCGAGCGCATCCCAAGCGCTTGCCGGTTCACCGCGTTCGCGACGGCGGCTCATCTCGTAGAGGCCGAGCGCGGCGAATGGGCCGATCAGGGCGAAGCCGGCGGCCAGCGGAAACAACAGCGGTATGACAGAATAGCCGAGAACGGCGCGTGCCAGCACCAGTCCGAGAACGGGATAGATCACACACAGGAGGATGGCGTGGCTTGGCACCGCCTTGAAATCTTCCCAGCCTCGCCGCAACGCGCGGCCGAGTTCGGCAAAGCCGATGGTTCGGATGACTGGCGCGGCAGCGGCATCCGGTGCGCGCTGCGCCATCGATGTGACATTGCCGTGATAGGTGGCCATGGTCGCTGTCTCCCTCGTCGTCGCATTTGCGCGCCAATCGAAAGACGCACACGCGCCGTTTCATAAAACGATCACGATCAGGCCAGACGCGAAGACAGAGGGTGGAACTGACCGTGTCGCGAACTGTCGAGATAGGATACTTCCAAACAGCAACAAACACACTCACGCTTAGGTGAATGTTTCATTGGCAAGCTTCCCTTGGGTGGCTAGACTTGCAGGCGATCCCGGCGTGGTGCTGCCGGTCAAACAGTGCCGCCAAAGACTCACCCCATCCTCAAGTCATTGGGAGCAAAACGATGAGCATTTTCGGAAAAATCATGAGCGCGATCTTCGGCACCAAGGCAGACGCTGCGCCGGCTGGCGGCGGCGCGGCCGCGGGGGCCGAGTCATCTGGTGGGGCCGCTCCACCGGCCGCTGCGACCGTCGACGTCGCGCCGATCCTCGACCAGGCGGTGAAGGCCAAGGGCGAGAAGCTGGCGTGGCGCACTTCGATCGTCGATCTGATGAAGGCGCTCGACATCGATTCCAGCTTCGCCGCGCGCAAGGAGCTCGCGAAGGAGCTCGGCTACACCGGGGACAGCAACGATTCCGCCAGCATGAACATCTGGCTGCACAAGCAGGTCATGGCCAAGTTGGCCGCCAATGGCGGCAAGCTGCCGCCTGATATCAAGCACTGACGCTTCGCTCGGTCCTGACATGCGAAGGTCCGCCGCGGCGCGGGCCTTCTTTTTTGGTGCGATTGTAACGCAGCAACGCGTAAACGGTATCTACTTCGTGGAGAAAACGCTGTAGATGCAGGCGGACAAGAAGACTCATAAAACAAGGAGGATGCCAATGAGCAATGTTGATCGCAGGACCATTCTGGCCACGGGCGCGCTGGCGCTGGCGGGTACGGCGGCGCAAGGGGGCACGGCCGCAGCGCAGGCCGGCCCGAAATCGATTTTTCCGGTTGGCACGACGACCATACCCATCGTCGGCGAGACCGATGTTTTTCCGGTGCGGCGAATCTATTGCATTGGGCGCAACTATGCCGCGCATGCCCGCGAAATGGGCTCGGATCCCAATCGCGAGCCGCCGTTCTTCTTTCAAAAGCCGACCGACGCGATCCAGAATGTCGCCATCGGAACGGTTGGCGATCATCCGTATCCGTCGCTCACCAAGAACTATCATTATGAGGTCGAGCTGGTGGCGGCGCTGAAATCGGGCGGCACCAAGATCCCCGTGGAGCAGGCGCTCGATCATGTCTACGGCTATGCGTTAGGCCTCGACATGACGCGGCGCGATCTGCAGCGGGCAATGGGCGACGAGAAGAAGCCATGGGAAATCGGCAAGAGCTTTGATCGCTCCGCGGTGCTCGGGCCGATTCATCCAGCCACGAAGACCGGCCATTTTACCAAGGGCGCGATCTCGCTGGCGGTGAATGGCACCGTCAAGCAAAACTCCGATCTGCGGAATATGATCTGGAACGTGGCGGAGCAAATCGCCAAGCTATCGGAAGCTTTCGAGCTCAAGGCTGGTGACATCATCTACTCGGGCACACCGGAAAATGTCGGTCCCGTCGTGAAGGGCGACGTTATCCTGTGTAAGCTCGAGGGCCTGCCGGATATGTCGATCCGGATTACGTGAGAGTGCCAGCTATCGCCGTCGCCCCTGCGAAAGCAGGGGCCCATAACCACGGAAGGCAATGATGGGTGAGAATATCGCCCGCGTTGTCTTTCATCGAGCACAGCAATTGACTGCACGGCGTATCGGTCCCTGCGTCCGCAGGGACCGATACGGTGGTTTGGTGTGCCACGTCACCCCGTCAGATCGGCAAATTCCGGATTTCTGCGCAGATAATCCACGACAAAGCCGCAGCCGGCGATGACCTTGCGTCCGTCGGCGCGGATCAGTTCGAGGGCGCCCCTGACCAGCTCAGAAGCGATGCCGCGGCCGCGCAGGGCGCGTGGCGTTTCGGTATGGGTGATGATGACCGCCGCGGGCGTGATGCGATAATTCGCAAATGCCACGGCGCCATCGACATCGAGTTCGAAGCGGTTTTGAGTCTTGTTGTCGCGGACGGCGGCCATGCAGCGATTCCCGGATGATTCACCGTTCGATTTAGAGACATGAACCCGCCGATGCAAACCGGCGACGAACGGATGACTGCCTCGCTGATATGCTGTCTTGAGCCTTGACCCCTGCATTGCTGGGCACCGCGGTGATACCGTCGCAACCGACCACCTCAACGAGCTGGCTGGCGCAAGCGCGAGAGCGCGCAGCGCCTCGGTGCAGTGCAATAAGGACGCGTAATCGCACAGGAACTTTGCCGGCGAGGTCTTGCAACCGGGGGTGAGGTTCCTACGTCTTTAGAATGACATACGCCGCTGAGGCGGCCGGGTCTGGGTTCGATATCGGAAATGCTATGATCGCGGCCGCCGACGTATGCCTCTTTTCAAGGGGAGGTCTACAATGTCGGGCTTTGGTTTCATCAGCAAGCATCGCACATGGGAAGATTGGCTCGGCATGCTGCTTGGCGTGCTGATCGTGGTATCGCCGTGGTTTCCCTTCTCCAGCCACGACGTGATGGACGCCGAACGCAGCACCATGATCCTCAATACGTTTGTCATCGGTATGCTGGTCTTCGGTCTGGCCCAGCTCGAATATGTCGCACTGCAGCGCTGGGAGGAGGTGGGGGAGATCGCGCTCGGCCTCTGGTTGGCCGCCTCGCCCTTCATGTTCGGCTACGCCGGTGACGACATGCTTCGGGCCTGGCACGTCGCCCTCGGTGGAATCGTCGTCCTGCTGGGCGCGCTTCAGCTCTGGCAGGACTGGCGCTTGAGCGATCAGGAACTGGCCAATCATCCGCAGTAAATTCTGGAGAGAGTAGATTCTGGAGAGCCCGTCGGCCCCACACGTGGCTGGCGGGCTCTCGATTCAATCCCGGTACTTGAACGACTCGACGAGCAGCGCGCGACCGACCGCGCTGCCGTTGACCGCGCCCTTGATGTCGTCGATCTTCCATTGGCCGACGAAAATCATTTGCGCTGGCTTATGGACGCGAACGCGTGGCTGCATCATGGTGACGTCGGCCCGCTGGCGGGGAGACTATCATGGCCGGTAAGCCGCGACGGCGGATTTGAGCTCACAGCGGGCTTTCTGCTATCGTTGCCATGATATGTTCTGTTTTCCGAAGCGTGATGGTTGATTCCCTGTGACTGAAACGGTGACCATTCCTATCCCGCGCGGCGGTCTCGCGCGGATGTCGCGCCGGGTGATGAATCTGGCGTATATGCTGACCCAGAATGCCCGCCGCCATGGCGACCGCATTGGCTTCATTTGGGGCGACAAATCCTGGACCTGGCGCGAGATCGATGGTGCCGTGTCGGCTCTGGCCGCCGGCCTCGCCGCGCGCGGTATCGCCAAGGGCGACCGCATCCTCGTCCATTCCAAAAATTGCGACGAGATGTTCTGGTCGATGTTCGCGGCGTTTCGGCTCGGCGCAGTCTGGGTGCCGACCAATTTCCGCCTGATGCCGGACGAGGCCGCCTATCTCGCCAGCGCCTCCGGTGCGAAGGCTTTTTTGTGCCATGGCGATTTCCCCGATCACGCTACGGCGGCGGCTAATCCGGCGCTCGAATTCATCTGGCGGATCGGCGAGGGCGCCCTCGGCGAGAGGGCAGTCAGTGACGTGATCGCCGAGCATGCCGGCGCCAAGGTCGAGAATGCGGCGGTCGACTACGACGATCCCTGCTGGTTCTTCTTTACCTCGGGCACGACCGGGCGCTCCAAGGCCGCGGTTCTTACCCATGGTCAGATGGCCTTTGTGGTGACAAATCATCTCGCCGATTTGATGCCGGGCACGATAGAGACGGATGCCTCGCTGGTGGTCGCGCCGCTGTCGCACGGCGCCGGCGTGCACCAGCTCGTGCAGGCGGCGCGCGGCGTACCGACCATCCTGCTGCCGTCGGAAAAATTCGACATCGCCGAGGCGTTCCGGTTGATTGAGGCTCATCGCGTCAGCAACATCTTTACCGTGCCGACGATTTTGAAGATGATGGTCGAGCATCCGGCGGTCGACAAATATGATCATTCCTCGCTGCGCTTCGTGATCTATGCCGGCGCGCCGATGTATCGCGAGGACCAGAAGGCCGCGCTGAACAAACTCGGCAAGGTGCTCGTGCAGTATTTCGGCCTCGGCGAGGTCACTGGCAACATCACGGTGATGCCGGCCAGTCTGCACGACACGGAGGACGGTCCGCAGGCCCGCATCGGCACCTGCGGTT
Organism: Bradyrhizobium sp. AZCC 1578; assembly: GCF_036924675.1. NCBI lineage: Bacteria > Pseudomonadati > Pseudomonadota > Alphaproteobacteria > Hyphomicrobiales > Nitrobacteraceae > Bradyrhizobium > Bradyrhizobium sp. AZCC 1578. Next base: position 457,975 of record NZ_JAZHRZ010000001.1, on the reverse strand, counting down.
TCGAGCGCACCGGCATGCAGGTGTCGATCCAGGGCGATGACGGGCGCGAGCTCAAACCGTTCGAGACCGGCGAGATCTGCGTGATCGGCCCCGCCGTGTTCGCCGGCTATTATGACAACCCCGAGGCCAACGCGAAGGCGTTTCGCGACGGCTGGTTTCGCACTGGCGATCTCGGCCACATGGACGAGGAGGGATTCGTCTACATCACCGGCCGCGCCTCGGACATGTACATCTCCGGCGGCTCCAACATCTATCCGCGCGAGGTCGAGGAGAAGATTCTCACCCATCCCGCGATCGGCGAGGTGGCGGTGCTTGGCGTGCCCGACGCGTTCTGGGGCGAGGTCGGCGTCGCCGTCTGCGTCGCGCGCGAGGGCGCTGGCGCCGTGAGCGAAGCGGAGCTTGCCGCATTCCTGGCGCCCAAGGTGCCGCGCTACAAAATGCCGAAGCGCTTCTTCTTCTGGGAGGCGCTGCCGAAATCCGGTTACGGCAAGATTCCGAAGCGGCTGGTTCGCGATGAACTGGAGGCGAGGGGACTGCTTGACCTTATCTCCAAGACGGATAGCTGAGGCGATGCGCAGCGTCGCGCAGCCCGGGCCGCCCGCGCCCGAGCGCATCCAATGGGTTGAGGCGCGGGGACGGGCGTTCTCGTTCACGCTGCAGGCGGGCCTGCCGCTGCTCGAGGCCGCGCGCCGCGGCTTTGCCGAAGCCGGATTTTCCGGCGGCGTGTTGAGCATGCGGGGAGGGGCACTCGGGCCGTTTGCCTATGTGATGCCGGCGCTGTCGAAGACCGGCGCCAATGCCGCGTTCTACAGCGACACGTTTCGGCCCGCCGGCATCACGCGACTGAAGCTCGGCGCGATGACGCTCGGCGGGCGCGACGGCGCGCCGTTCTTCCATTGCCACGGGCTGTGGACCGAGACGGACGGACATCTGCACGGCGGCCACATTCTTCCAGAGGAAAGCGTCGTCGCCGAATCGTTCGCGGTGGAAGCATTCGGCATCGACGGCGCGATGTTTGTGGCTGAGCCTGATCCCGAGACCAATTTCAAATTGTTCGGGCCGGTGGCGTGCGCGAGCACGGCCGGCGAGACCACCAGCCGCGCCTTTGCGTTGCGGCTGCGGCCGAACCAGGATTTTGCAGCGGCGCTGGAGACGTTCTGCCGGCAGCACGGATTCCTGCGTGCGCGGATTCACGGCGGCGTCGGCTCCACCATCGGCGCCCATTTCACCGATGGCCGAACCGTGGTGCCGTTTGCAACCGAGCTTGCGATCAGGGACGGCCTGATCGCGCCCGGCGCCGACGGCATACTGCAGGCTGAGCTCGATGTCGCGCTGGTCGATTATCTCGGCGGCATCGCCGAGGGGCGGCTGATGCGCGGTGACAATCCGGTGCTGATGACGATGGAGCTAGTGCTCGAGGTGCTTTGAGCGGTCCGTTGTTCGTTACAAACTCGGTGTCATACCCCGCGAATGCGGGGTATCCAGTACGCCGCGGCTTATCGGCCAAACACCGCTGTCTCTGGAATACTGGGTCACCCGCTTTCGCGGGTGACGACGGTTCGTATTAGTTACAATTCTCGGCTCACCTGAAGTGATAATTCACGCCGACCTTGATGGTGTGAAAATCGATCGTGCCGGAGTCAAACACGTCGCCGCCCAGATTGTAGGTCTCGCTGCCGAGGCTGGTGTACATGTATTCGGCCTTGGCCGACCAGTTCGGCGTGAACAAATATTCGAGGCCGCCGCCGATGGTGTATCCGGTGTGAGACTGGCTATCCGAAAGCGACACGCCGAGCGCGGGCACTGAAAGGGAGTCCTTTCTGTTGGCCCACGCAAAACCGCCCTTGGCGTAGATGAGGGCCGCATCCAATGCGAAGCCCGCGCGGCCGGTCACGCTGCCGAACGAGTTGATCTTGAGTTCCTCCGTGGCCAGGACGCCCCCGCCGATGTCTGCGGTGAGGCTGTCCTTGATGCTGGCGCCGGCGGCGTCGACTTCGACACCGAATACGAACTGGCTACCGGGAAGCTGCCAGTTGTAGCCGATAGTGCCGCCGCCGAAGCCGCCGCCGCCATCGCCCTCGCTCTCCCAGCCATAGCCGCCCATCGCGCCGATATAGAAGCCGGACCAGTTATACGCGGCAACCACCGTCGCCGGGGCGGCCTTGGGATAGGGCCGCGCCCGAAGGTCGGCGGCCGAGGCCGCGCTCGCGACCGAAAGAGCCACACCAGCTAAAAGTAGTCGTTTCATATTTTGTCCCCTGAAGTTGAACACTCGTATAACCCCCTGCAGGCCCCATAGCGGACCGATTGCACCGGCATGGTGACGTATCGTTTTCGGAAAGCGGGCGCGAATGCGCCCCCAAAGAGCCGTCTGCAAGCGACGTTTGCGCGGATGTGAGAACGTCGTTCGCAGGTTAACCATACGTCATGTATGCCGGCAAAAATTGGACCGAAGCGCGTTCGCTCATTGGCGCGGACAGGTTGCTATTTCGACAGCAGTGCGGCGACGTGTGGCGTGGAGTGCGTTCTCGATTTGCGCGCGCGCGCGAGAGAGAGAGGGCAGGCAGGCCTCGCGTCAGCGCCGCTTTCGAACGTGAACGTTGATGTCGAGATCGATCTCGTTGACGCAGGTCTGCGTCGTGCGATGCGAGCGACCCTCGTGCCAGCGGCCCGGGCGCGTGCGCGCATCCCTGACATTCGCGAGCTTCAGGCAGCGCCATTGCGGCAGCGGGCCACTGCTTTCGCCGGCAAACTGCCAGGCCAGCACGACCTCTTCACCGCTCTTGTTGGCGCCGATGATGTGCGGGCATAGTTCGCGGACGCGGCCGTCATAAACGCAGACGACCTGCTGCTCGCCGAGGATGGCATTGCGGAAGAGGGTGTAGGCGGCGCTCGGCATCGGCAGGGTACCATCTAGGATTGTGCGGCATTGTCTGTATAACCCTTCCGAATGACTTTGTTCCGCGGGGCTGCGAACCATGGCTTACAAGCGCAATCGTGCGATCAATCTGCCGGCGCCGTACCTCAAGCGCATCTGGCTGGAGCCGGCACGCATCACCAACCGCGAGGTCTATCCGTTCTGCCTGCCGCTGCTGCGCGATGAGTTCGAACTGAGTTTCAACAAGGCGATCACGATCATCGTCGGCGAGAACGGCACCGGCAAATCGACCTTGCTCGAAGGCATTGCTGTGCTCGCCGGCTACGACGAAGCCGGTGGCGGCAAGGGATACATGCCCGTCGATCATTCGAAGGCGTTGGAGAAAATGGGTGGCACGCTGTCAACTGCGCTTCGCGCAAGTTGGCTGCCCAAGATCACCCATGGCTGGTTCTTCCGCGCTGAGAGTTTTTTCTCCGTCGCGCGATACCTCGATGAGGCCGCCATCGGAACGCCCGGGCCACCTCCGCCTGACTTTCTCTCCCATTCCCACGGCGAAGGCTTTTTGCGTTTCTTCGAGGAGCGCTGCCAGCGCCAGGGCATCTTCATCTTCGACGAACCGGAATCCGCGCTGTCGCCATCGCGGCAGATCGAGTTTCTCAAACTGATGCGGCGGATGGACCAGATCGGCCATTGCCAGATCATCATGGCCACGCATTCGCCAGTGCTGATGGCGTATCCGAACGCGACGCTGCTGCGGCTGACGAAGTACGGGCTGGAGCCGGTGACGGTGCGCGAGACCGACCACTACAAGGTGCTGCGCGAGTTTTGCGACGATCCGGATGGATTTGTGCAGGCCGCGATCGAGGAGTGAGGGTTTGTGGGTGGGCGGAGCCAACGGGGCCGGCCTGTCGGCCGGCCCGATGATAAGCTCCGCGAAATCACCATTGTGCATCGCGCGGCAACTTCGATGGGTATCGCTTCCGCCTATGCTCGTTGGGCTTGGGCGGACAAGTCGCTCCACCCATCCCACAGCAACTGCAAACTTTGTCGCAGGTTGGATCATCCAAGCCGGTCCGCTGTTGTGCTATATATTGACCGAACAAGGGAAAGCAGGGAGGTCGCCATGCCTCATACCCTGGTGCCTAGTGATCGCGTCGAGCGCGTGAGCGTGTATGGGCGCGACGGCACAAAGCTCGGCTCGATCGAGCGGCTGATGCTCGACAAGGTGAGCGGAACGGTTGCCTACGCCGTGATCAAGACCGGAGGGCTACTCGGCAGCCACCATCATTGTCCGATCCGGTGGGACGCACTCCGATTTGATCCCGCGCGTCAGGCCTACCAATCCGACGTGACACTGGAGGATCTGCGCGCAGGCCCGTCCGAACTCGACGACGACGCCTTCGACTGGGGCGACCGCTCGCGACCGCATCCGCATTATTGGGGGGTGTAGGGCCGTACGGGGGTAGAGCGTAGCGAAACCCCACGACGGTGATGGGTTTCGCTGCGCTCTACTAATCCCACGTACTGTCCAAGGCTTATGAAGCGGATCTAAAGAGCTCAGGGTACGCTGAGATGTAAATCGGATAACCGACTACATCATTCACTCTCACTTCGCGGTCCTTCACTAGGTAAGTCTGTTCGTTCGTGATGTATCTTACGTAATAGAGGCTTTCGAGCCTCCGTGCTTCGTGCACCGTAGCGTTGAGTTCAGCGAGTTTTTCAATTGGATGCTTAGTGCTGAACCTCCCGAGACTCTCGTTGGGATCGGTAGCGGTTAGCGGCTGTCCCAGCGCTGCATTTGCGATGAACCGCAAAGCCGAGCAACCAGACCAGACAGTGCTAGTCTTTCCTTCGTCGTAGTGCATGGTTGGTAAGAATAAAAAGCTGCCAGTGAAGTCCCATTCGTGCCTCGGCTTAGGAGCACGCTTTGGGTCAGATACCCATACCGTCAGTACCTCGGCACCAGAGGTCTTGAGTATGGACGATGCCGGAATAGTCACTCTTCGCGCAGTGAATGTTTCCTTCACCCACCAATATTGGGATGAATTCAAAAGCGCGTGCGGCATCCGTCGTGGGCGTGCCGTGCTGATGAGACGGTTGCGCTCCAAATAGCGCTCAAGTCGAGCAATCTTCCTGACCACGCTTGTGTCTCTTCTTGAGTTGGCTTCGAGTTCAAACGTAGCGCTCGCATATGAAAACCCGAACTTAGCTTTGAGATTCTCAATCACCGAATACGAAGTTGAAAGCTGAGCCAGGATTGAGTCGATCTGTTTTTCATCGATCTGGATAAAATTTCGAAGCTCCAGTTTCTTTGCGGCCATGCGTCCTTACTCCGCCGCCTCACTCGCTCCCGCACTCTTCCGCGGCTTGCCCTCCGCCTTCTTCAGCACCGGCGCCAGAAACTTCCCCGTATAGCTTCGCGGCGCCTTGACGATGTCCTCCGGCGGGCCCCAGGCGACGATTTCGCCGCCGCCGTCGCCGCCTTCGGGGCCGAGGTCGATGACCCAGTCGGCGGTCTTGATGACCTCGAGGTTGTGCTCGATCACGACGACCGTGTTGCCCTGGGCGACGAGCTCGTGCAGCACTTCCAGGAGCTTTGCCACGTCGTGGAAGTGCAGTCCCGTCGTCGGCTCGTCCAGGATGTAGAGCGTGCGCCCGGTGGCGCGCTTTGAGAGCTCTTTGGCGAGCTTGACGCGCTGGGCTTCGCCGCCGGAGAGGGTGGTGGCCTGCTGGCCGACATGGATGTAGTCGAGGCCGACGCGGTGCAGCGTCTTGAACGTTTCGCGCACACGCGGCACCGCCTTGAAGAATTCGGCGGCTTCTTCCACCGTCATGTCGAGCACGTCCGAGATCGACTTGCCCTTGAACAGGACCTCGAGCGTCTCGCGGTTGTAGCGCTTGCCCTTGCAGGTGTCGCAGGTGACGTAGACGTCGGGCAAAAAGTGCATCTCGATCTTGATGACGCCGTCGCCCTGGCAGGCCTCGCAGCGGCCGCCCTTGACGTTGAAGGAGAAGCGGCCGGGCTCGTAGCCGCGCGCCTTCGCCTCTGGGAGCCCGGCGAACCATTCGCGGATCGGGGTGAAGGCGCCGGTATAGGTCGCAGGGTTGGAGCGCGGGGTGCGGCCGATCGGCGACTGATCGATATCGATGATCTTGTCGATATGCTCCAGCCCCTCGATGCGATCGTGGGGGGCGGCGCCTTCGCTGGCGTTGTTGAGTTTGCGCGCGATGGCACGGTAGAGCGTGTCGATCAGCAGCGTGGACTTGCCGCCGCCGGAAACGCCGGTAACGCAGGTGAATAGCCCCAACGGAATTTCCGCCGAGACGTTTTTCAGATTGTTGCCGCGGGCGTTGACGACCTTGATGGTGCGGCGATGGTTCGGCGGCCGGCGCTCGGGGATCGGCACCGACAACTCGCCGGTAAGGTATTTGCCGGTCAGCGATTTCGGATTCCGCATGATGTCGGCGGGCGTGCCTTGCGCCACGATGTGGCCGCCATGCATGCCGGCGCCGGGACCGATGTCGAGCACGTAGTCCGCTAGACGTATCGCGTCCTCGTCGTGCTCGACCACGATCACGGTATTGCCGAGGTCGCGCAGCCGCTTCAGCGTCTCCAGTAGGCGCGCATTGTCGCGCTGGTGCAGGCCGATCGAGGGCTCGTCCAGCACGTAGAGCACGCCGGTCAGCCCGGAGCCGATCTGCGAAGCGAGGCGGATGCGCTGGCTTTCGCCGCCGGAGAGCGTGCCGGAAGAGCGGGAGAGCGTGAGGTAGTTCAGGCCGACGTCGAGCAGGAAGGACAGCCGCTCGCGGATCTCCTTCAAGACGCGCGCGGCGATCTCGTTCTGCTGGTCGTTGAGCGCCTTCGGCACGCTTTCGAACCATTCGCCGGCGCGCTTCACCGACAGTTCGGAGATCTCGCCGATATGCTTGCCGCCGATCTTGACGCAGAGCGCCTCCGGCTTGAGCCGATGGCCCTTGCAGGCCTCGCAGGGGATGTCGGAGAAATACTTTGCCAGTTCCTCGCGCGCCCATTCGCTCTCGGTCTCGCGGTAGCGGCGCTCGAGGTTGGTGATGACACCCTCGAACGGTTTCTTGGTGTCGTAGGAGCGGACGCCATCCTCGTAGGAGAACTTTATCTCGTCGTCGCCGGAGCCATGCAGCAGCGCTGCTTGCGTCTTCTTCGGCAGGTCCTTCCACTTGGTGTCGAGCGTGAACTTGTAGAACTTGCCGAGCGCGGTCAGCGTCTGGATGTAGTAGGGCGAGGACGACTTTGCCCAGGGCGCAATCGCACCCTTGCGCAAGGTCAATTCCTTGTCGGGAATGACGAGGTCCTCGTCGATATGCTGCTCGATGCCGAGGCCGCCGCAGGCAGGGCAGGCGCCATAGGGATTGTTGAACGAGAACAACCGCGGCTCGATTTCGGGAATCGTGAATCCGGAGACCGGGCAGGCGAATTTCTCCGAGAACAGAATCCGCTCCGGCCCGCTCTTGTCGTGGATCTTGGCGGTCTTCTTCTTGTCCTCGGCCGCAGGCGCGCCCGCCGGCGCATCGGCATATTCGATCACGGCGAGCCCCTCGGCGAGCTTCAGTGCCGTCTCAAAGCTTTCGGCGAGCCGCTGGCCGAGATCGGGACGGACCACGATGCGATCGACCACGACGTCGATGTCGTGCGGGAATTTCTTGTCGAGCGCCGGCGCCTCGGACAACTCATAGAAAGTGCCGTCGATCTTGACTCGCTGAAAACCCTTCTTGAGCCATTCGGCTAGCTCTTTCTTGTACTCGCCCTTGCGGCCGCGCACGACCGGCGCCAGCAGATAGAGCCGAGTGCCTTCGGGCAGTGCCAGCACGCGATCGACCATCTGCGAGACGACCTGGCTTTCGATCGGCAATCCCGTGGCCGGCGAGTAGGGCACGCCGACGCGCGCCCATAGCAAGCGCATGTAGTCGTAGATCTCGGTGACGGTGCCGACGGTGGAGCGCGGGTTCTTCGACGTGGTCTTCTGCTCGATCGAGATCGCAGGAGACAGCCCGTCGATCTGGTCGACGTCCGGCTTCTGCATCATCTCCAGGAACTGGCGCGCGTAAGCCGAGAGCGATTCGACGTAGCGGCGCTGGCCCTCGGCATAGATGGTATCGAAGGCGAGCGAGGATTTGCCGGAGCCGGAGAGGCCAGTGAACACCACGAGCTTGTCGCGGGGAATCTCGAGATCGACATTCTTGAGATTGTGCTCGCGTGCGCCGCGTATGGTGATCGCACGCGATGCGGAGCCGGCGTTCTGTTGGCGCTTCGCCCTTAGCACTTCATCCATATCGGCATTTCCAGGCGCGAGGCACGCGCCACGTTGGGCGCGCATTGCCGGCGAGGGACCGGGATCAGGCGCCGTTGATTGAAAGTCGGAACATAGGAAGAACGGCGGGGAATTTCCAGTACCGCGCGCGAATCATCAACGGATTGTTTGTGCTGTCATATTTTTGGCAGCAGCAGGCAGCAGATCTCATCGAAGATACTCAAAAACAAAAATGCCTCCGTTCCGGGTTGCCGGAACGGAGGCGCTGTCACTTCAGCAGGAAGCCTTAGAAGTGGTAGTTCACGCCGACCTGAACGCTGTTGAGATCGAGCGTTCCGCTCGCAAGAGGAGCGACGCCTGCGAAGTAGGTCTCGCCTTGGAAGCTGCGATAAAGGTACTCGGCCTTGACCGACCATTTCGGTGCGAACATGACCTCGACGCCAGCACCGAGCGTCCAGCCAGAGTGAATTTTGCTATCCGATGCGCTCAAGCCGCCCAGCGACGCCGTTACACGGTTGTCGGCCCAGGCGTAGCCGCCGGTACCGTAGATGAGGACCTGGTCGAAGGCGTAGCCGATGCGGCCACGAACGGTGCCCATGTCGCGAATCCGGGTCTCGAATGCGGCAAGCGCCGGGTTGCCCACAGTGAAGCCAACATCCGCCCAGGCGGCATCGGCCTCGACGCCGAGGACAAGGTTGCCGGTCTGCCAGTTGTAGCCGAGCGTACCGCCGGCGAACCCGCCCTTCACCTTGCCCAGGCCCAGGGTCGAATCGGTTTGTTGTGCGTAGCCGCCCATCGCACCGATGTAGAAGCCGGTCCAGTTATTGATCGCAATCGCTGCGGCCGGCGCCTTGGTGTAGGGCCTGGCAGCGAGATCGGCGGCCATCGCAGGCGCCATCCCAAGCGCGATCAGGCCAGTGGTGGTCAGCAGAATCTTCTTCATTTTCTTTTTCCTTTCGCGGCTCTCCAACGCAACTTTCCTCAGCCGTCAATTTGAGGTTGCTTGGCGATATAGCGCGAAGTTCCCGAAAAATGCTGTCGCGGAAATACCACATCAGCGGCAAAAGCATGGAATACAACCGTTCCGGGTGTCGGGTGTGCCGGTCTACAACCAAACAAAAAGGCCGGCGCAAGGCCGGCCTTTTCAGTGCTGGTTATCACCGCAAACAAAAAGGCCGGCGTGAAGCCGGCCTTTCCGTAGTACCGCGCTGGCTTTGCGATCAGTACCTCGCGATGACTGGGCCACCCCAGCGGTAGTTGACGCGGACCGTGACGAGATCGACGTCCTGGCTGATGTTACTAGTCCTCGAAAACGAGCCGGCCGGAACACCAACAAAGTTGCCGGATGCAGCAAAGTCGACGTCGCGGTCACCCATGAACAGGTGGTTGTACTCGACGCCAACCGACCAGTTCGGGGCGAAGCCGACTTCGAGACCGGCACCAACGACGCCGCCCCAACGCGTTTCCTTGGCGCTGTCGATCAGCAGCCCGGTCGCGACATCGAACCCCTTGTACTTGTCGCTGGTCACCGCAGCACCGCCCTTTACGTAGAGCAGGACGTTGTTCCAGGCATAGCCAACCTGACCGGTGATCAGCCCGAACGCGTTGATCCTCGACTCATTCTCGACGAGAGGGACAAAGGCCAGACTTGTGTTGGAACCCGTGAAGTCAGCCCAGTTGCCTTGCCCTTCCACGCCGAACACCCAGGTGCCGGCCTGCCAGCGGTAGCCGAGTTGACCACCGGCCGTGCCGCCAGTCGCATCGTGGCAGCCTTCGGCCACGGGCGGAATGAACGGACCCCCAGCGTCGGCGGTGAGGTCCCAACATTTGCGGCCCGAACCCCAACCACCGTTGGCACCGATATAGAAGCCGGTCCAATCATACACGGCAGCGACCGGAGCAGGCGGCGCCTTGGTGTAAGGGCGCGCAGCGAGGTCGGCCGCCGCCGCAGGTGCAGCGAACGCAATGAGAGCAACCGAAGCTAACAGATACTTCTTCATGATCTATCCCCAGTTTTGTCCGCTTCCCGCTAGGCCTGAAGCGTTGTTGTGACGCGAGCGCCCGCGCCGCTGAAGCATTCTATAGCGCGACTCGACCGGAAATGGCGTGTCCCGGATGCAACAGGCGCCAACCAAGTTTATGGAACGAAGCTTATGATTTATCTGGTATAATTGGAACCGAGACGGGAACTTTCGGGTTCCGTTTCGCTTCTTTCGGTTCCCCCGTGGGTTTCCGGGGTTCGCTTGGAGATTGCAAAGCCGCTAGCAGGCGCATATAGGGCGTTATCCGGAACAAAGCTGGAACGCGCACGTAGGCGATGCTATATGTGGATAACCGGCGACTTGCCGAGGGATCGCCAAGTCAGCGGGGTCTGTCAGTGTATAGGTCCGGATGTCCGGGAGCGGACGCGGAAACGGACAAGCGACAGGTCAAGAATTGAAGACGGCCGGCACGGAAGCGGCCGGACCAGTGATTTTTGCCGGCGATATCGAGTGGAGAGCGGCGATGGCGGGAAGCGTGAACAAGGTGATTCTGGTCGGAAACCTCGGCAAGGATCCTGAAATCCGGCGGACACAGGACGGGCGACCGATCGCCAATCTGAGCATCGCGACATCGGAGACCTGGCGCGACAAAGGCACCGGCGAGCGCAAGGAAAAGACCGAGTGGCACCGCGTGGTGATCTTCAACGAGGGGCTCTGCAAGGTCGCCGAACAGTATCTGAAGAAGGGCGCCAAGGTTTACATCGAGGGTCAGTTGCAGACGCGCAAATGGACCGACCAGAGCGGGGTCGACAAATACTCGACCGAGGTCGTGCTGCAGGGCTTTAACTCGAACCTGACCATGCTCGACGGCCGCAGCGGCGGCGGGGGCGGCAGCTTCGGGTCCGATGATTCCGGTGATTTCGGCTCGAGCGGTCCGGCTAGCTCGGCGCCGCGGCGGGCGGTCGCAGCGGGCAGCCGCAACAGCGATATGGACGACGACATCCCGTTCTAGAGCCGAGCCTTCGGCCGGCGCATCGGCTAGCAAGAAATTCGCTTGCGAGAGGGGGCGTTCACGCCTGCCATTACAGCTAATGTGCCGCCGCGGGAATCCGCTGCATTCGGCTGAAAACCTATCTACGGGCGCGTTGCGCCGAGTGTGCGGTCGGCTCGCTCAGCCGTCATGCTATTAATATTCGCATGAGGTATTTCACTTAGACTGCTCCAGCCTTGAACGCCAACCGGATCTGGAGCGCCCACCATGAGCCTCGCACCGCTGCTAGAGGCGCCCGGGACGATCCCGTTGCATGCCTTCGCAGCCATGGCGGCGTTTGCGCTTGGCATCGTGCAATTCGCAGCACCGAAGGGAACCCTGCCGCACCGGACCATCGGCTGGATCTGGGTCGTGCTGATGGCGGCGGTCGCGATCAGTTCGCTCTGGATCCATGAGATTCGGATGTTCGGGCTGTTCAGCCCGATCCATCTGCTGTCGATCTTTGTGCCGATCATGCTGACGCTCGCGGTCCTGCATGCCCGCCGGCACAATGTCGGCGGTCACCGCAAAGCGATGGTGTCGATCTTCTTTGGAGCGCTCGTCGTCGCCGGCTTGTTCGCCTTCCTGCCGGGACGGATGATGCATGCGGTGGTTTTCGGCCACTAGGCCTGTCGTGGGAACATCGTTTTTGACACTGTCTTCCGGCCCTGAAACGGTGGTTCCGGCAGGGCTCGGGAGAGCTGTCTCCGATCCTCGTAAGTCCATGAAAAAACGAGCGGAAAAACAGCTTCCTCCTGACAGCTTCGGGGTGGTTATCAGACCCTCGATGCGCTATATGATTCTTAGCTGAGAACTGACTGGATTCCCCTTTGTCCGACAACGAAGACGACAAGCCCGGCGAGCCGCCGGAGCACTCCGACATTCGCCCCGTTTCCATCCTCGACGAGATGAAACGCTCCTACCTCGATTACGCCATGAGCGTGATCGTGGCGCGGGCGCTGCCGGACGCGCGCGACGGGCTGAAGCCCGTGCATCGGCGCATCCTGTATTCGATGTACGAGCAGGGGCACACGCCGGACAAGAAGTACGTAAAATCCGCGCGCGTCGTCGGTGACGTGATCGGTAAATATCATCCGCACGGCGACCAGTCGATTTACGACGCGATGGTACGGATGGCGCAGGATTTCTCCATGCGCGTGCCGCTGATCGACGGCCAGGGCAATTTCGGCTCGGTCGACGGCGATCCGCCCCGCGGCCTATCGATATACCGAAGCCCGTCTGACCCGGTCCGCACTGGAAGTTCTTGGCGATATCGACAAGGACACTGTCGATTTCCAGCCGAACTACGACAATTCCGAGAAGGAGCCGTCGGTTCTGCCGGCGAGGTTCCCGAACCTGCTGGTCAACGGTGCCGGCGGCATCGCCGTCGGCATGGCAACCAACATCCCGCCGCACAATCTGGGCGAAGTCGTCGACGCCTGCGTGGCGTTGATCGACAATCCTGCGCTCGGCATCGACGATCTCATCAACATCATTCCAGGGCCGGATTTCCCGACCGGCGGCATCATCCTCGGCCGCCAGGGCATCCGCTCGGCCTACCACCTCGGCCGCGGGTCGATCGTGATGCGCGGCAAGGTCACGATCGACACCATCCGCAAGGATCGCGAAGCGATCATCATCACTGAAATTCCCTATCAGATAAACAAGGCCACCATGGTCGAGCGCATCGCCGAACTGGTGCGCGAAAAGAAGATCGAAGGTGTCGCCGACTTGCGCGATGAATCCGACCGCGACGGCTTCCGTGTCGTCGTCGAGTTGAAGCGCGAGGCGATGGCCGATGTCGTTCTGAATCAGCTCTATCGCTTCACGCCGCTGCAATCGAACTTCCCGGCCAATATGCTGGCGCTGGATAACGGCCGCCCGCAGACGATGAACCTAAGGGATCTGCTGACGCTGTTCATCGCGTTCCGCGAGCAGGTCGTCACCCGTCGCACCAAGTTCCTGCTCAACAAGGCGCGCGACCGCGCCCATATCCTGGTCGGTCTTGCGATTGCGGTTGCGAATATCGACGAGATCATTCGCGTCATCAGAACTTCGCCCGATCCGAACACGGCGCGGGATACGTTGATGTCGCGCGACTGGCCGGCCAAGGACGTCGAAGCGATGATCACGCTGATCGACGACCCCCGTCACCGGATGGCGCCGGACGGCACTGCGCGGCTGTCGCTGGAGCAGGCCCGGGCCATTCTCGACCTGCGCCTGCAGCGCCTGACCGCGCTCGGCCGCGAGGAGATTTCCGAAGAGCTCGACAAGCTCGCGGTGGAAATCGCCGATTACCTGGAAATCCTGCGCTCGCGCGCGCGCGTGCAGGCGATCATCAAGGACGAACTTGCCGCGGTGAAAGACGAATTCGCCACCCCGCGGAAAACCGTGATCGTCGAGCAGGAAGGCGAGGTCGAGGACGAGGACCTAATCCAGCGCGAGGATATGGTGGTCACGGTCTCGCACGCCGGCTACGTCAAGCGCGTGCCGCTCTCGACCTATCGGGCGCAGCGGCGCGGCGGCAAAGGCCGCGCGGGCATGCAGACCCGCGACGAGGATTTCGTCAGCCGGCTGTTCGTGGCCTCGACCCACACGCCGGTGTTGTTCTTCTCCTCGCGCGGCCAGGTCTACAAGGAAAAGGTCTGGCGGCTGCCGGTGGCGGCGCCGAACGCCCGCGGCAAGGCGATGATCAACATCCTGCCGCTGGAGCAGGGCGAGCGCATTACCACCATCATGCCGCTGCCGGAGGATGAATCCTCCTGGGGCAATCTCGACGTGATGTTCGCTACCACCGGGGGCACGGTCCGCCGCAACAAGCTGTCCGACTTCGTCGACGTCCGCCGCTCCGGCATCATCGCCATGAAGCTCGGGGAGGGTGAATCGATCGTCGACGTGCAGATCTGCACCGAGCGCGACGACGTGCTGCTGACGGCGGCCGGCGGGCAGTGCATCCGCTTCCCCGTCACCGATGTGCGCGTCTTCACGGGGCGCACCTCGATGGGCGTGCGCGGCATTGCGCTGGCGGGAGGCGACAAATTGATCTCGCTGGCGATCCTGCGCCATGTCGAGGCCACCTCGGACGAACGGTCGGCCTACCTGAAGATGCGCCGCGCGGTCGCCGGCGAAACCGCGGTTGAAGAGCCTGTTGATGCCGAGGGCGAGGAGACTTCGGGTTCGCTGCAGCTCTCGCAGGAGCGCTACGCCGAAATGTCGGCGCAGGAGCAGGTGGTGCTGACGGTCTCCGTCAACGGCTACGGCAAGCGCACCTCGTCCTATGAGTACCGCACCACCGGCCGCGGCGGCAAAGGCATCGTCGCGATGAGCGTCAACAACCGCAACGGCAAGCTGGTGGCGTCGTTCCCGGTGGAGCATAGCGATCAGATCATGCTGGTCACCGACAAGGGCCAGCTCATCCGCTGTCCGGTCGAGGACATCCGCATCGCCGGCCGCTCGACCCAAGGCGTCATCGTGTTCGATACGGCGGAGGACGAGCACGTGGTGTCGGTCGAGCATATCTCGGAAGACGAGAACGGCGTGAACGGGAACGGCGGTTAGCGCCGTCCACCGTCATTCCGGGGCATAGCGAATGTGATGAGCCCGGAATCCATCCCGCCATTTGCGTTTGCAGCGCGATGGGTTCCGGGCCTGCGTGCTGCGCACGCGGTAAACCAGCCCTTAACTATAGATTGCTACACATTTGCTGTGTCCGGGTGGTGACCGTCCGGCCAAACGGGAGCGGATATCATGCCCGTCGAGATGCTGACGTATGCCGATCTGGGCGAACGGCTCAAGATTTCCCCAGAGGCCGCCCGCGCTCTGGTGAAACGACACCGATGGCCGCGCTCCCGCTCCAACGACGGCAAGACGCTTGTCCAGGTCGATCTCACCGAATTCAGTCATTCGCCAATACCCCGTCAGCCGCAAACGCAGGCCGGTCACCAGGTGGTCACCGCCCTAAAGCAACGAATTGAGGCCTTGCAGACTGAGCTGGCAGAGATGAAGGTGATTGCCAGCGGCCACCGGGCCGACTTTGAGAGAGAGTGCGAACGCACGAACAAGCTGTTGGCCGAACTGCTCAAAGTGAGCACGGAAAGCGTGGGCGCCCGGGAAAGGGCAGCTCTGCTCGAAGGCAAGCTATCGATGCTAACGCAACCCTGGCGACGCCGGCTGGTCGATGCCTTCACCCTTGCTTTGCCACAAGTCGCCTCCAACCCTCGCGAGAGCGCCGGCCCCGTAGCCCAGTCACAGAATTGAACCGGCCTGCCAACGTGTCGGTGCTTTGCCGCGATTGGCACAAACTTCAGATCACACCGGACTCTCCGGAGCGTTGCCGATCTAGGTTCAACCTCGGCGCCGATTGACGCACAGGAGCGTCAGTGGAGCGCATCAAGCAGCGCCTTGGCCTCCCGCAGATCAGGGGTATCGAACCCTTCCGTGAACCAGCCATAGGTCGGCGCGAGGAGATCACTGGCCTGCCGGTGCCTGCCCTGATCACGCCAGAGCCGGGCCAAGCTCGTGGTGCCGCGCAACTCCAGCGTCTTCGCGCTCTGGCGACCGGCCACGTCAAGCGCTCGCCGAAAGTACGCTTCCGCTTCGGTCCTGTCGCCGCCTGGCCTCGCCGCCGTCAGCTCCCCAATCAAGCGATAAATTTCCGCCTCCCATCGCCGCTCGCCGGTCTCCTCGACAGCGGCCGCAGCTTCGGCTAGCGCATTCAATCCTTGCTCGATTTCTCCGGCGCGCGCCGAAGCTTCAGCCAGCAGCGCGAGATAAAAGGGCCGACGGATGCGCACGCCCGTGGGCTCGACGGCGACGAGACCGCCGCGAACCTCCGCGATCCCTTCCACAGCCTGTCCGCGTTCCGCGATCGCCCAGCCCCGCAAGATGCTTCCCGCCGCCGCCAGGTGCGGTGCGATGCCATGCTCGGCGCATACCGCGATCGCGGCTTCCGCTTGCTCCCGGGTCGGCTCCGCTTCCCGCCGATGCTGGTAGATCATCGCCGCGTACACAAGCGCGAGAACAAGGCTAAAAGGATGCGACAGCTCCCGAGCCATGCTCACAGCTTCGCGCGCAGCGGCAAGCGCCTGCTCGGGGAAGCCAAGCGGCCACAGCGCGGCTGCCGCGGTGTATCGGTTGCAGACAGCCGCGTCGTGGCTGCCATAGAGGAATTTATGGGCACGGTACGCGTCCGGCCGATAGAGCGCCAATCCCGCCTCGAGATGCGCCCTGCACGCGGTCAGATCCGGGAGATTGAGAAGAGTTGTCCATGCGGCATGATGCGCCTGCAGGAGGAGCGCCGGATCGGCGCTGCGCCGAGCGAGTGCGAACAGCTCGTCCAGCAGATCGCGAGCGGTCTTGAACTCGCAGCGTTGCTGGTAAACGAGCCACAACCCCCAGCTCACGGTAAAGAGCTGCGCCACATCGCCGGCTTGCCGGCATAGGTCACGCGCACGCAAGTAGGCTTGCTCCACCTCCGGTGCCGACCAGCTCTTGGTGCTGATCAGCACCGGCGCAAGCACGAGCTGCAGGTCGAGTTCGCGGCGGGCGCGTTCCGCTGGCTCGGCGATCCGATCGACGAGCATGAGCCCCTTGCGGAGATGGGCGATCGCCTCCGCGTGCGCCGAGCGCTCGGCCGCACGCTGGCCAGCCTTGCGCCAGTAGGCCACAGCGTGTTCCGTGAGGTCAGCCTCGGTGAAGTGGTGCGCCAGCACCTCTGGCTGGGTAGCCGCAATGTCCGCGAACTTCTCCTCGAGCGCCCGGGCGATGCGCGCGTGCAGCGCTTGCCGCTTGCCGCGCAGCAACGTGCCGTAGGCAGTGTCCCGAACGAGGGAGTGCTTGAAGCTGTAAGCCGATGAGCCACGACGGAAAATCAGTTGTGATGCAGCGAGCTGTTCGAGGGCCGATTGCAAGGGCGCCTCCGGCAGCGGCGACACGGTCCGTATCAGATCGTCGGTGAACTCCCGGCCAATGGCCGCACCGCTCTGGGCGATTTCTTTGGCTTCCGGACTGAGACGGTCGAGACGGGCCAGGAGCGAGGCGTGCAGGGTAGCCGGGACGGCGAGTGCACCCGGCGAGGTTCGCGAAAGCACGGCCCTGCCATCCCCTTCGGCTCCCGCTTCTAGCACAGCCTTGGTCAGTTCCTCCACGAACAGCGGCACGCCGTCCGTGCGGTCGACGATCTCATGAACAATCGCAGGGGGAAGCGCCTTGTCGCCGACCACCCGCTCCACGAGGGCGGCGGTGTCACGCCTGTTCAGGCGGCCGAGCGCCAGCATCGTGACGTGCGGCTGGCCGATCCACGGTGGCGGGAACTCCGGTCGGAAGGTGAGGAGTAGCAGAATCGGCAGGTGCTGCACGCGATCGACCATCACCTGCAGGAGCTCGAGCGAGGTCGGGTCGATCCAGTGCACATCTTCGAAGACCCACAGCACGGGGTTGCGCCGAGACAGGTCCTCCATTTGCCGGACCAGCGCCTGAAGCGTGCGCTCCTTCTTCGCTGACGGACTGAGCGACACCGGGCAATAGCGGTCGGAGGGCAACGACAGCAGTTCCGCCAACAGCGGCACGTCCTCGGTGGCGGTCGCTGCGCCCGCCAACAGCGCCTCGAGTTTGTCCAACTTGACCATCGGCGGATCGTCCCGGGTAAACCGGGCCGCCCGCTCCAGTTGCTTGATGACGGGGTACAGCGCGCTGCCCTGGTAGTGCGGCGAGCAGAAGCAGCGCAAGCGCGAGTACGGTTCGGCTTGAAGCTTCTCCTGGAGGGCCGCCACGAGTCGCGATTTCCCGACCCCGGGCTCCGCTGAGAGCAGCACCACCTGCCCCTCCCCAGAGGTCGCGCGCTGCCACCGGCGCAGCAGCAGTTCGAGCTCTTCCTCGCGGCCGACCAGTGGCGTCAGGCCGGCCGAATGGAAGGCTTCAAACCGGCTCTCGACGGCGCTCGACCGGAGCACCTGATAGGCTTGGACCGGCTGCGGAAAGCCCTTCATCGCGACCGTTCCGAGATCGCGGTACTCGAAAAGATCGCCCAGGAGGTGACGCGTCATGGGGCCGACGACAATGGTGTTCGGCTCGCCAAGAGCTTGCAGGCGCGCCGCGAGGTTGGGCGTCTCGCCTACCACGGCGCGTTCCTGTGCTGCGCCCGAGCCAATGAGGTCGCCGACCACGACAAGCCCTGTGCCGATGCCGATCCGGACCCGAAGACTCTCGGACGTTTCCAGTTGGTCGACGGCGTCGATGAGGGCCAAACCGGCGCGCACCGCTCGCTCGGCATCGTCCTCGTGCGCCTGTGGGTAGCCGAAATAAAGCAGTACGCCGTCGCCCATGTACTTGGCGACGAAGCCGTCGAAGCGGGCGACCGTCTCAGCGACGCAGCGGTGATAGGCGCCGATCACTTCGCGTAGGTCCTCGGCGTCAAGACCAGCCGATAGCGCGGTAGAACCCACAAGGTCGCAGAACATCACCGTGAGCTGCCGCCGTTCGGCCGAAGAGACGGCACTCAGGCTTGGTGCCGGCGCGGCGCTCGGGCCTGCCAACTCGGAGGGCTGTGGCAGGCATGCGGCCGCTTTCAATAGCTTCTTGCGCTGGCCAAGCGAGAGACCGAGCTTCTCCAGGTCCGCCTCGCTCAGCTCAGGCAGGATCTTGAGATCGACATCGTTCGCTCGCAACGCGGGTGCGAGCTGCACCAGGCCAAGCGGCGCCAGCCAGCGCTCCAGCTCGTCCACGGCTTCCTCCTCGCTTGTGCGAATTCTACCAGATCGAGCGCGCGCTCCAAAGGGATCTCTGCCGCCTGCAGGAGTTCCGAAAGCGGCAGGTTCGGCTCCGATCCGATAGTCGGGTCGTGGCCATTCGCGTCATTTCGCTGCCGTGGTAACGCGTCGATGTTTATCGATCGTGCTTATCGTTTGCTCTGACGCGCGAGCACGCGGTCCACCATCGCTCCCGCGGTGCCGAGATAATTGGACGGCTCGCACAAGGCAGCGAGTTGGTCGCGCGGCAGGGCCGACGCGATGGTCGGGCGTCGCAGCAGGGCATCGAGCAGCGCGTCGCCACGCTCGAACGCATCGCGGCAGGCGGCATAGACCTCGTCATGGGCCAACTGACGACCGAGCGCGGGCGCGAGCCCCATCATGACCGCCTCCGCCACGATCAGCCCGCGCGTGGCATGGAGGTTTCGCTTCATCGCTTCGGGATCGACGATCAGGCCGGACAGCATGAATTGCGCCTGCGCCAGCGACCCGGCCGTCAGCAAACAGACCTGGGGCAATGCCAGCCATTCGCAGTGCCAGGGCCCGGTGGCGCGCTCGAGATCCTGAACCATGGCATCTAACATCAGCGAAGCGGCGTCGCGCGATGCCTTCGCGTTCGCCAGCAGAATTTCCGAGGAGATCGGGTTGCGCTTCTGCGGCATGGTCGAGGATGCGCCGCGATGCGAGGAGAACGGCTCGAACACCTCGCCGATCTCGGTCGCCATCAGAATCATGACGTCGTAGCCGATCTTGCCGAGAGCGCCGCAGATCACGGCGAGCGTCTGTGCCAGTTCAACCAGTCCGTCGCGGGCGACGTGCCAGGTGATGTCGGGTTCGACCAGACCGAGCACGCGGGCATAGGCGGCACGTACATCCAGTCCGCGATCGCCGAGTGAAGCCAGCGTTCCCGCCGCGCCGCCGAGCTGCGCCTGAAGGGCGCGAGGCTTGACCTGTTCGAGCCGATCGGCCGAGCGCTGCAACGCCGACAGCCAGATCGCTGCCTTGTGCCCGAACGTGATCGGCAGCGCCTGCTGCAGATGGGTTCGGCCGGCCATCGGCGTATCGCGGTGGAGGCGGGCGAGATTGGCAAGGGTTGCCATGACCTCGCCGAGGTGCGCTTCGATCAGCGCGACCGCTTCGCGCAGTTGCAGGACGGTCGCGGTATCCATGATGTCCTGGGTGGTCGCGCCCCAGTGCAGATAGCGGCCGGCCTCGCCGAGTCGCTCCGATAGCTGGCGGACCAGGCCGACGATGGGATAGCCGACGTTCTCGGTGTCGCGCTTCAACTGCTCGATATCGAGCGCGATCGTCGGCGCCTGCCGCGCGATCGCCTCGGCCGCCTCGCGCGGAATCACGCCGGTCTCGCCTTGCGCGGTGGCAAGCGCCACTTCGGCCTGCACATAGGCCTTGAGCTGCGCCTCGTCGGAAAACACCGTCCGCATGGCCGGCGTCGAGAAAACGTCGCGATAGAGGGCGCTGTCGAACATCGTGCTGGCCACGCGCGTGTTTCCTCTCTGCTAAATGTCCGGCCATCTGATTGATACGTACAAATCCGTCAAGCGCGGCCCGCGAAGACCTCGAACGCATGCTCGCGCGCCTGAGGCAGCAGGAGAATTTCGCGCAATCCAAGCTCCCAGAACGCCAATGGCGAGCAGGGGGGCATCCCTACTCGCCATCACTGCGGTTCCTTGGAGGTCGGGTCGGAACGAAAATTTTGCCGTTACGGGGTGCGGTCGGCGGTCACCAGGCGGGCTTCCCTCACCACGGCCTTGGAGCCGGCGGCGCGGAGGCAGGAAGCTTCGAAATTCGGCCAGGCCTGCTGCGAGCAATCCTTGCCGACGTTGCGGATGTCCAGGCGGTCACCCTTGGCAAGCGCCTGCGGCACGCTGGCTTCGACCTGGGGGGCAAAGCCGGGCAAAACGGTCAGCGCGGCGGCAATGAACGCGGCAACAGCGATGGCGGAAAAAGCCTTGATCATGACGGTCCCCTGTCATGGGCCTTCGCGGCCCGTCGTTTCGTTGGGTGGACTTGTAGGGGGCGCAAGTTTCCGGCCGTCTTCGCGGGTGCGGAAAATGGTTTCGTCCGGACCGAGTTTTGTTTCGTCGGCCGGTGGCGGACGAAACATTGCCGGCCCGCCCGAGACGCAGGGTCCCGTAACTGGTTCATTGGCCGACCCGAAGTAAAAACCCCGGACCCGAAGGGAACCTAACCCGGCTTGCCGGGCCGCCCGGGGCGGGGTAGGAGGGGAATATGTCCCGTATCGCGCTCTATCCCGGTTCATTCGATCCCATCACCAACGGCCATCTGGACGTGCTGCGGCACGCCGTTCCGCTTTGTGACCGGCTGATTGTCGCCATCGGCGTCAATTCCGGCAAAAAGCCGCTGTTTTCGATTGAGGAGCGGCTCGAAATGGTCCGTATGACCTGCGAGCCGATTGCGCAAGAAGCCGGCTGTGCCTTCGATTGCACCACCTACGACAACCTCACCGTAGCTGCGGCGCGGCAGGTCGGCGCGACCATCATGATTCGCGGCCTTCGCGACGGAACCGATATGGACTACGAAATGCAGCTTGCCGGCATGAACGAGGTGATGGCGCCAGAGGTGCACACCGTGTTCGTCCCGGCGTCGCCTGTGGTCCGCCCGATCACCGCCACCCTGGTTCGCCAGATCGCCGGCATGGGCGGCGATTTCTCCGCCTTCGTGCCGCCCCAGATTGCCGCGAGGCTGAAGGCCAAGTTCGCGGGCTAACGCGCTTCTACGCGCTTTCCTGTTTCCACATGACCGGAGCTTTCATGATCCGAATTCTCGCCGTTCTCGCCGCGTTGTTCGTTGTGGCCCCCGCGATCGCGCAGCCTCTGCCCGCCAATCTCGACAAGGCGAATGCGATCGTGATCGACACCACCAAGGGCCGCATCGTGATCAAGCTGCGCAACGACATCGCGCCCCAGCATGCCGAACGCATCAAGCTGCTCGCGCGCGAGGGCTACTACAACAACGTGCCGTTCCATCGCGTGATCGAAGGCTTCATGGCGCAGACCGGCGACGGCAAGAATTTCAACGGCACCGGCGGCTCGAAACATCCGAACCTTCCGGCCGAGTTCTCCAACGTACCGTACAAGCGCGGCATCGTCGGCATGGCACGCACCAGCGATCCCAACTCGGCGAATTCGCAGTTCTTCATCATGTTCGCGGAAGGCGCGTCGCTGAACGGCAAATACACGGTGATCGGCGAAGTGGTGTCGGGCATGGACGTGGTCGACAAGATCAAGCGTGGCGAACCGGTCGTCGATCCCGACAAGATGGTGAAGGTGCAAGTCGCATCCGACGTCAAGTGAGGCCATGACGGCGGGCCGCAGCAAGCCATTCGTCTGGTTTGCCGCTGTTCTCGTGTGTCTCGCATCGGGGGCGCATGCGGAGGCTCAGCCGCAGCAACTCGACACCATCAAGGACATATTCGCCAAACTGTATTCCTGCTGGCAGCCGCCGCCTTACTCGCGCGCCAACCCGATGGACATCACGGTCGTCGTCAGCTTCAACCGCGTGGGCGCCATTCTCGGTCAACCCAGGATCACCTACGAATCGGAACGCGCCAGCGATAACGACAGGGTCGCGTACCGAATTGCCGTGATGGAGACATTGCAACGCTGCACGCCGTTGCCATTTACCGAGGGACTGGGCGGTGCGGTCGCCGGCCGGCCTTTCGCGGTCCAATTTAGAACCCGCAAACGTCCACCCAAACCGGAAGAGAAAAACGCATGGCTGATACCGAAAATACTTTGATCCTTGAAACCACCCAGGGCCCCGTCACCATCGAAATGCGTCCCGACCTTGCACCTGGCCACGTCGCTCAGATCAAGAAGCTGGTGCGTGAGGGATTTTACGACGGCATCGTGTTCCATCGCGTCATCGAGGGCTTCATGGCGCAGACCGGCTGCCCGCACGGCACCGGCACCGGCGGTTCCGGCAACAAGCTGAAGGCCGAGTTCAACAAGGAACCGCATGTGCGCGGCACCGTCTCGATGGCTCGCGCCGCGAGCCCGGATTCCGGCGACAGCCAGTTCTTCATCTGCTTCGACGACGCCTCCTTCCTCAACGGCCAGTACACGGTCTGGGGCAAGGTGACGTCGGGCATGGAGAACGTCGACAAGATCAAGCGCGGCGAGCCGGTGCAGAACCCGGACAAGATCGTCAAAGCGCACATGGCGCTGGACGCGGCTTGAGCTTCACAACTCACTCCAATGTCATGCCCCGCGAAGGCGGGGCATCCAGTACTCGCCAGTCTTCGTTATAAGAGCGGTCTGTGAGTACTGGATCGCCCCGCCCCAGTGCGCAATTGCGCACAAGGCGGGCGATGACGGCTTCAGCCAATGCGCACCGATCTCTTCGACTTCGACCTTCCCGCCACCAGTGTCGCGCTGCGGCCCGCGAGCCCGCGCGATGCTGCGCGGATGCTGGTGGTGCAACCCGATGGCGTGCTGCGCGACCGCACCGTCGCTGAGTTGCCGCAATGGCTGGAGCCTGGCGACCAACTGGTCGTCAACGACACCAAGGTTATCTCCGCCCAACTCAAGGGCCGGCGCATCGGCCGCGAGACCGAGCCGAAGATCGAGGCGACGTTGATCAAGCGGCTGGACGGCTCGCGCTGGCGCGCGCTGGTTAGGCCTGCGAAGAAGCTCGCGCCCGGCGACATCGTTCGCTTCGGCAACGAGGGCAAGGTCTGCCTGCTCGGCCATCTCGACGCCGAAGTCGAGGCCAAGGGCGAAGAGGGCGAGATCACGCTGTCGTTTTCGTTTCACGGTCCGGCGCTGGATCAGGCCATCGCCGATCTCGGCACGCCGCCGCTGCCGCCCTATATCGCCTCCAAACGCACGCCCGACGATCGCGATGCCGCCGACTATCAGACGATGTTCGCCGCAAATGAAGGGGCGGTTGCGGCGCCGACGGCGGGACTGCATTTCACGCCTGAGCTCGAGACGGCGCTACGCCGCCACGGCGTCGAATTGCATCGGATAACGCTGCATGTCGGGGCAGGGACCTTCCTGCCCGTGAAGGTGGATGAGACCTCCGAGCACAGGATGCATGCCGAATGGGGATCGATCTCGGTTGATACCGCTGCCGCATTGAATGCCGCGCGCGCGCAGGGCGGGCGCATCATAGCTGTCGGCACCACATCGCTACGGCTATTGGAGAGCGCCACGGCCGAAGACGGCACCGTTCAGCCGTTCGACGGCGAGACCTCGATCTTCATCACGCCGGGCTATCGCTTTCGCGCGGTCGATATCCTCATGACCAATTTCCATCTGCCGCGCTCGACGCTGTTCATGCTGGTGTCGGCGTTCTCCGGTCTGGACACGATGAAGCAGGCTTACGCGCATGCGATCGCAGCCGGCTACCGGTTCTATTCCTATGGCGATGCTTGCTTGCTGTTTCGCGCGCCGGATTGAGGCAAAGCCGGACGTCTTCGCTTGAAAAAGAGGCCCGCCAGTTGGGCGGGCAAAGGTCAGGGAGGAAGCGCTCTGACAATAAAGCGCCAACACCTGTCTCTTTGATTCGGTGGATGTCGCCAAGATCGTATAACTACCGTCTCTCGGCGCATCGGTGCGCGGGAACAACAGGGGCCTTGCATGAACTTTTCCGGCATTTTCGCGCGAATGGTCGCGCTGATCGGCGCCGCGGCGCTGCTGTGGCGACGTCTACAGGGATCCGCGCCCAAAGCGGCCTGGGGCAGCGCGCCGGCAATTCCGGCGGCGAAGCCACAAGGCGCGATCCCGACGCTCAAGATGCCGACGGCGCAGGGCTGGAGTGACGGCGAGACGCCGACCGCGGCGCCCGGGCTCAGGGTCAACGCGTTTGCGACCGGCCTGGACCATCCGCGCTGGATCAACGTGCTGCCCAATGGCGACGTGCTCATCGCAGAAGCCACCCAGATCGCGGGACCGCCTAGGAGCGTGTTCCATTATGCGATGCAGGCAACGATGCGGCGCGCTGCGGCGCTCGGCGTCAGCGCCGACCGCATTACGCTATTGCGTGATCGCGACGGTGACGGCGTTGCGGAGGGGCGCGGGATTTTCATGGAGGGATTGAGCCAGCCGTTCGGCATGGCGCTGGTCGGCGACACCTTCTATGTCGGCAACACCGACGGCGTGGTCGCCTTTCCCTATGTGGCTGGCGCGGACCGCATCACCGCAGAGGGACGAAAACTCGTGACATTCAAGCCCGGCGGGCATTGGACGCGGAGCCTGCTGCCGAGCGCGGATGGCAAAAAGCTCTACGCCGGCGTCGGCTCGCTCAGCAACATCGCCGAGATGGGCATGGAAGTGGAGGAGGGCCGCGCCGCGATCTATGAGCTCGATCTTGCAGCCGGTACGAGCCGTATCTTCGCCAGCGGCCTGCGCAACCCCGTGGGCCTCGCCTGGGAGCCCAACACGGGCGTGCTCTGGACCGTCGTCAACGAGCGCGACGGCCTCGGCGACGAGACGCCGCCGGACTATCTGACTTCAGTGCGCGACGGCGGCTTCTACGGCTGGCCCTATTGCTACTGGGGACAGACGGTGGACGACCGCGTGCCGCAGGACCCGGCCATGGTCGCGAAGGCGATTCAACCCGACTATGCGCTCGGCGGGCACACCGCCTCGCTCGGCCTGTGCTGGATGCCATCAGGCACGCTGCCGGGCTTTCCGGACGGCATGGTGATCGGCCAACACGGCTCCTGGAATCGCAGCACACTGAGCGGCTACGCCGTCGTCTTCGTGCCGTTCGAGAACGGCCGCCCCTCCGGTCCGCCGCGCGATATTCTGACGGGCTTTCTCGCCCCTGACGAGAAAGTCTCCTACGGGAGGCCGGTTGGCGTGACGCTCGGTCCCGACCGTTCGCTACTGGTGGCGGATGATGTCGGCAATGTCATCTGGCGCGTGACGGGCGCGTAGTGGGTAGGGTGGGTAAAGGCCATGACGTTCGAGAATTCAACCAGTTCGTCCAAAGAGTTTTGCACAATAAACCGGCGGACGGCGGCGCTCTCCTCGCCATCTTCGCCGATTTTATGAAATAGACGCAGCTCTATGTTTGGATCATAACATTTGGAAGTAGGGAGGCCCATGAAAAATTCGCGCAAACTGATGCTGCTCGGGTCCGGTGAACTCGGTAAGGAATTCGTGATTTCGGCCCAACGCCTTGGCCTCAATGTGATCGCGGTCGATCGCTATGTCGGAGCACCCGCGATGCAAGTGGCCGATCATTTTGAGGTGATCGATATGCTGAGTGCCACTGATCTTGAACGCGTAGTCGCCGAGCACAAACCTGACATTGTCGTTCCCGAAATCGAAGCTATTCGCACCGAGAAGCTCCTTGAGTTCGAGCAGCGAGGAATTCAAGTCACGCCATCGGCCAAGGCTGCACACCTCACTATGAACCGCGACGCCATTCGTGATCTTGCTGCCAATCAACTGAAACTCAGAACCGCGCGCTTTGCGTATGCGGAATCGCGCGAGGAACTGATTCGCATGAGCGAAGACATTGGCTACCCGAATGTGGTGAAGCCGGTGATGTCGTCGTCTGGCAAAGGCCAAACGGTGGTGAAGCGCGCCGAGGACGCCGGCACGGCTTGGGACTACGCTGTGGAAGGTATGCGTGGTGATAAGGCCAAGGTGATTGTAGAGCAGTTTATTAAATTCGATCTCGAGATCACGCTTCTCACTATCAAGCAAAAGCGTGGGCCGACTCTATTTGTGAATCCGATCGGCCATCGCCAAGAGCGCGGCGACTACCAAGAGTCTTGGATGCCGGCGAAGATCGGCAAAGCGCAGCTCGTGGCCGCGCAGAAGATGGCGAAGAAATTGACCGACGCTCTCGGTGGCGCGGGGATTTTCGGTGTGGAGTTTTTTATTTCAGGCCGCGATGTTTATTTTTCGGAACTGTCACCGCGGCCGCATGATACGGGAATGGTCACGCTCTGCTCGCAGGATCTCAGTGAATTCGATTTGCACCTGCGTGCGGTCCTGGGTTTACCGATCCCCGAAATCACGTATCTCGGTGCTTCTGCATCCGCGGTGATTCTTGCCGATCGGGAAAGCGAGTCGTTTGAAATCAGCGGGCTTGAAAGCGCGCTGAAAGTTAAAAACATTGATGTGCGTTTATTCGGCAAACCCGCAACTCGCAAGTATCGCCGTATGGGCGTGGCCCTTGCGCGCGGCAAATCTACAGACGAAGCCCGCCGCAAGGCTAAGCAAGCGGCGAGCAAAGTGAAGATCAGCTACACTTAGTTGGCGCAGATCAACGTCACGACGTGCTTATGACAGCCGACGGCGCTGCTTTCAACGCGCTATGCGTAGCGGGCGGGCGAGCACCGAAGGGCGGTGCTCGCGCACTTGAGCCGTGCCCGCCATCGTGCCGCATTGTCAGTCTGAGTGGTGGGCACGCTTCCGCTTTGCCCACCCTGCGAGCTCACTTCACGCCATCGCGCGCTGCGGCAGCAGTTCCGCGATCTGGATCGCGTTCAGCGCGGCGCCCTTCAAGAGCTGGTCGGCCGACACGAACATCGAGATCGAGTGGCCGGAGGCGTCGCTGAGGTCCTTGCGGATACGGCCGACGAGAACGTCGTCCTGGCCTGAGGCGTCGATCGGCATCGGGAAATAGTTCTTCGCCCGGTCGTCGACGATTCTGACGCCCGGCGCCTTCGACAGGATCGTGCGCACTTCATCCTCGGTGATCGGCTTTTCGCATTCGAAGGTGATGGCTTCGCAATGGGCGCGCAGCACCGGCACGCGGACGCAGGTGACGCCGATGGCGATCTTGTCGTCCTCGAAGATCTTGCGGGTCTCCTTGATCACCTTGGTTTCTTCGTCGTTGTAGCCGGTCTCGGGATCGATTGCCGTGTTGTGGCTGAACAGGTTGAAGGCGTAGGGATGCTGGATCACCTTGGGTTCAAACGGCCGGCCATCGAGATAGGCGCGGGTCGACTCCACCAGCTCCTGCATCACGGCGGCACCACCGCCGCTCGCCGCCTGATAGGTCGACAGGATGACGCGCTTGATGCGGTTGGCCTTGTGGATCGGCCACAGTGGCACCAGTGCCGTGATCGCCGAACAGTTCGGAACGGCGATGATGCCCTTGTGCTCGCGGATGCGGCCCGCGTTGATCTCCGGAATCACCAGCGGCACGTTCGGGTCCATGCGGAAGGCAGAGGAATTGTCGATCACGACCGCGCCGGCCTTGACGGCCGCGGGCGAGAACTTCCGGGAGGTGCCGGCACCGGCCGAGAACAACGCAATGTCGACGCCCTCGAACGACTTTTCCGTGAGTTCCTCGATCACGATCTTCTCGCCGCGGAAATCGATGGTCTTGCCGGCCGAGCGGGCGCTCGCCAGCGCCTTGAGCTTGCGGACGGGAAAGTTGCGCCTGTCCATGGTGGCGATGAATTCGGCGCCGACCGCGCCGGTCACGCCGGCAATGGCTACAACGGGTTCGTGGCTCACGGGTCTATCCTCTGGTTGAGCATCGATGCTGCGGGCAATAAAAAAGCCCCGGTCCTTTTCAGGCGGGGCTTCGGTTCAGATAATGCGATCGTTCGACTACGCGCGCACGGCTCCCGAGCCCCCGGAGGGTGCTTTGGTTTTCGTGGTCGCTTTGGTCGAGATCGTCATGGCGCGGACTTATGCGGCAGACGGGCACTGCCGTCAACGGCTTTTCGCCTCATCCGGGCTGCAACGGGGGCAGACGAGCCAGCATCATCGCCGCCTTGCGGCGCCGGGAGGCTCGAGGATCACCGCTTTCAGGTCGTTGCCACTCATGACGACGATCGCGAAATTCAGCCGGCCGCGTTCGCGGATCAGGCCGCCGCTGATGGCCTTGCCCGACGCCGCGTGCTCGGCCACGCGGACGGCATCTGCCAGGCGCTGCCGGATCGTCTTGAGTGCAACGAGGTTGCTGCGGTCCGCGGCATCGAACTCCTTCAGGGGCAGGGCGGCTTCGCCGCCGACGATCTTGCCAGTCGTGGCGTCGATGGCGTGGTGCCAGATGCGGTCGTTGTGAAGGGTCTTGACGCGGAAGACCGGTGAATCCGGCGCGCCGTCGAAGCTGACATCGGCGGTCGTCGCGCCGGCATGCAGGGCTTCGGCAATCGCCATCGCCTGGCTCAGCGAGACCGCCGACCCGCGGAAAAGCGCCAGCTCGCGGCTGACCGTCTGCTGGTCGGACGCGGCGCCATCGCCGCCCTCGTTGCGGAGGGAGGCTGGCTCGCCGGTCGACGGCGCGGCGGCATAGACCGGGGCAGGCAGGATGAACGCCACCAGGATGGCTGCAAGCAAATGTCTCCAGGATCTCGGCGCATGCATCGTTGCAGTCTCCATCGATGAGCCTGTCTCTGCCGGCGTTGGGCCGGATCGCCTCGAAGAAAGCGCGGCCGACCCTTTGGAGGTATTCGGGCCGGCCGCGGAACGCCGCAAAGGTACCGCCGCTTGCGGCGATCGAAGCGGTGCGAGCCCCCGCTGGGACCAGTGAAAGCGGAAGCCTGCACTCGCTTATAATAAAACCATACCGTATCGTTTTGTTTTGGTCAACGATGCCGCCATGGGGTAACGCACGTGAAATGCCGTTCTCACGGAATTGTCAGCGGGAGGGACGTCGCCGAACGGTTCCCTTAACGGTTCCCTTGGGAACGGACTGAACGCGGCTCGCTGGCCCAAGCGCACCGGCCAGGAACAGCCTGATCGCCAAGCGCATGCGTTTTTCGGCAGACTTCATCTCCAGCGGCGTTCCGAACGTTGCCATGCGGTGGGTGTGACCGACGACCACGTCGAGAAAGACCTCTGCCGCGATGCCGGTATCCTCGACGTCCATGGCGCCCTGTGCGACCAAATGATCAAAGAAGCGCGCGGTCGTGGAAACCGCCTTCAACCAGCCCTCTTCCTTGCCAAGTTTGGCAATGTCGGGAAAGTTGATGGCCTGCGCCGTCATCATGCGGCTGAACGCAACGGCATCGGGCCCGCAGGTGAACGTCAGCATCTCGCGCCCGACTTCTATCAGGCGCTGCTCGACCGAAATGTCCGAGGAACGCGTGAGCTGCCCCTCCGCCGCCTCGGCAAGCGGCGCAAGCCAACGGTCAATTTCGCGCCTCAACACCTCCGCAAACAGTCCGCGCTTGTCGCCGTAGCGCGAATAGACGGTGGGCTTGCTGACCCGGGCTGCTTCCGCGACCGCATCGAGCGAGGTCGCATCATAGCCCCGGTCCAAGAAAAGACGGGTGGCGACTTCGATCAGCCGCTGATCGCGCTCGATGGCGGCGCTCTTCGTCGGCCGGCCGCCGCGCGACTTCGGGACGTCTCGTCTTGCCGGTCTGGCCTTGGTCGCAGTCAATCCCATCCCCATCGATTCCTGCGCGATCGTGATATCAGTCATTGCTCTATAACGCGCAGTAACAGGGGCGTCATCGCGAATCTGGCCGAATTGGCCATATCGTCAACGGTCCCGGCAGGTCGCCGTTCCGCTCCCGCGCGGCTCACGGAAGCGTCGAGGTCCAGGCGCGGCCCGATGCAGCCTTCTCATAGCCGTACTGATAGAGGGCGCGCATATAGGCGGTGTCGAATCCCTCCGAGGGCGCGGCGGGATAGTCGCGCTCAATATAGGACAAATGGAAGCCCCACCGATTGCGCTTGGCGAAATCGTAGGTCGAGAAGATGACCGAGCGCGTCTGGGACTGGGTGATCGACGACAGGCTGCGCGAGGCGACGTCGATCGTGCTGTTGGACACGAGCTCAAAAGTTCGTTCGAGCTTCTTGTTGACGAGGATGTAGATGTTCATCCGGCTGTTTCCGGGCAGACGTCCCTGGAAGAGCAGGGCATCCGGCAGCGTCAGGACAGGAGCGGTCACGCCGCCGTCGACATGCATCTCCTCAAAGCGCCGGCCCTGGCCCTCGGCTTCGATCAGGATCGGCGGGAAGACCAGGGGAATGCTGGCGGAGGCCGCCATCACGTCGCGAAACAGGCGCAGCGCCTCGGGCGAACCGACGGCTGCGATTTTCCCCATGTCCCAAACGACCGTACGTTGGGTGTCGAGATCGGTCGTCACCACCAGGAGTTTTCGGCCCTTGGCATTTTCGCGCGCAACGGCGGCCAGGATCTCCGGCCCGACATAGCGGGCCACCAGCTCGCGCAGTCGCTTATTGCCGAACAGGCCGGAGCCGAAGAGCACGCGAATGATGCTAGGATCAGCGAGCAAGCTCTCTGCTATGCCGCTGGTGTAGACCTCCCACAGCGTGTCGTCGTATTGGGATCCGAGAAACGCAAAAGGCGCAATCAGGCCGCCGGTGCTTACGCCTGAGACGACCGAGAAGGTCGGGCGGGTTCCGGCTGCGGCCCAGCCGTTCAACACGCCCACGCCGTAGGCGCCATCGGCGCCGCCGCCGGAGAGCGCGAGATAGGTCTTGGTTGAGGAGAACTGGTCTTTCTCGAAGCGGAATTTTGTAACGGGTTCGTCGGTGTAGCGCCGCAGGCCGTCGATATCGAGCACGCGGGCGCTAGAGGCATCGGCAGCGCTGTAGGGCGTCCGCGGCACCGACGTGCAGGCGGCAGCCGCGAGGCTGCACAGCAAGACGGCTGACCTGAGCAGGCGTGAGGCGGGCCACCGGGGCCGACTGTTGAAGAGGATTGATCCAGTCAGGAAAGAGGGGGAGGGCATTCGCCGTCAGTCACTGTACACACGCACTTGCCGCCGCCGGCCTCATCGCTAGCGGCGTTTCGTGCCTCGCTCATAAAACTATACGGTATCGTTTTGTTTAACAAGAGAGGCTGAGGGCGCTCACGTCGATGTAGACTTCTTGCACGAACTGCCTGGCCTTCTTCAGCGCGGCCGCCGCCGTGATGCGGCCGAGATTTTCGCGGGCCCCTTCATGGTTGCCACTGACCCGGTATTTCAGTTTAGGCATGGAGGACGGCCACCGCGATCACCACGATCGCAAGCAGCAGCGGGATGATGACGGGCGGTACGATCCACTCGGCCAGGCGAAGCTGCCGCAAGGGGATGCTCCTCCGCTTTGTGGCGGGAGCGCGCGCGGCCCTCAGTCACCGGTGGATGCCGTGGGAAATGCGGTGATGGCTGACCCTACGCTGATGTTCCAGCCATAGCGAACGCCAAAACGCTTCGCGCCGGCCGCGGCAAGAGCGCGCAGGAAGCGACAAGGAACTGCCTCCATTCGCCGCGCGGCAAGAAAGCGATGGCTATTGCGGCGGAGGGGGCGCATGCTGCTCTGCGGGCAGCGCCGGCGCCGGCACTTTTGCGAAAGGCAGGCGCGCATGACCATCCGTTCCCGACGTGAAGTCGTCACCTTCAAACATCCGTTCCGGATCAAGGGCATCGATCGCCTGTTGTCCGCGGGCGCCTACGAGGTCGTCACCGATGAGGAGACGATCGACGGCCTTTCGTTCGCGGCGTTCCGCCGCGTCGCCACCATGATCAAGGTGCCGGCGGAAGGCTCGCGCGGGTTGGCGATGGAGGTGGTCTCGATCGGCCCGGTCGATTTGTCGGACGCCCAGCGCATCGACGCGAGCACATCCGATGACTGACGAACCACTTGACCTCGACAGCCACCGCGGCATGGCGGCGCAGAAAGCGACCGACATCCGCCGCGCGCTGGCGGAAGTCGAGACCCATGCGCGGGAGCTGCGCGAACGGCGGGCCGAGATCGAAGATCACCTCCTGGCGTTTCCCGCCGCGTCGTGGCCGGAGGCGGCCGCCAAGGCGCGCTACATCCTGAAGCTGTATGCTGCAGGACTGGCGCCGGAAGACACAAGGCATCGCGACCTCGTCGCGGCCATCCTCGAGGACTTTGCCCGGCTCACTGAGCAGGGCTGAGGTAAACGACGGTTGGGATCACGGCGCCGCGTCTAAGGAGTAGGTCACATGACGCTCACGCACGGACGCTTCATCAGTTACGAGTACGACAGGATGGTGGTGCTGTTCTCAATGCTCGACGGCAACAGGGAGATCCCTTGCGCGGTCTCGACCTCCGCCATGGATGAGCTGGATGGTGTGGTGCGCGCGAGAGCGGGCCAGCGTGAGGGGCAATTCATGCGGTTGCGCGAGCGCATCGAGGCGTGCGCCGCCAGCAAATATCGGGCGACCGAGTTCGAGGGAACGCCGCCCGGAATTGTCCTGCGCAGCATCGATTTCCGAAAGCTGCGATAAGACCGCGCGGCTCGCCGCGGCACATGGGGACGTGCTGCTGTCGGGGTTAGCGACCGCTCTATGCGCTCGGCAGCACGCAAGCGAACGCCCGCTGGCAGATCCGCTGGAGGCGGTTCATCGTTTCCCGCAGCCGACGCGAAGGTTTCCAAGAGCTTCGGACTAGCCATAGGGTGGCTCAAGCCCCATATAGCTAGTATCACTGATCGTAAAAAGGCTTCAGTGACTGAGAGACCTTACCGTGCTCCCGCCGCCCAACAGGAGGGAGCCCATGAATTCGATCATCTATCCATTGCATTTTCAGCGAAGGTTCGAGCGCCGCTGGGCTTCTAGAATGGTCAGCGAGCCGCGCCGCTCTCCATCACGAGGGACCAATACCTGCAGCTGCGGACAACTTGTCACTGCCCCGGTCAGTTCAACCTATTTGCCAACGGGCGTTGTCAACGAATGGCGGTGTTCCGCTTGCGGCAACAACTGGGAGACGATTGCTGATCCCGGCGTGGGTTCAACGAAGCCAGCTCAATGAGCCATTGGCCTGCCTTGTGCTCGGCAGAGGCAGCGCGGCGGTGACCGAAGCCGCCCCATAAAGGCGGCTCTGACACGACGGCGAATGTCCGATAGGGGTCAATCGCTACTGAAATGGGGTGTCCGCGCGACGTCCGCTTTCCTCCCAATAGCTACCGTAATATCGCGCCGCAATAACTGAGGCAAAGTGCCGAGTTTTATCCAGCAGCAAGGGAGCCCGAGTGCTTCCGTGTTGGGCACCAAGCGTCAGATTTCATCCACTGGGCGGTTGATTGGCCGTTCTCGGCACGCAATAAGCAGCGCCATGAGTCTTCCCAATCATTTCGAATTGCTCGCCACCAACGGCCAGGCCCGCACCGGCCGCCTGACCACGCCGCATGGCGTGGTGCAGACGCCTGCCTTCATGCCGGTCGGCACCGCCGGCGCGATGAAGGGCATGCACTGGCGCGAGGTGCGCGATGCCGGCGCCGACATCGTGCTCGGCAACACCTACCATCTGATGCTACGGCCGGGCGCCGAGCGGATCGCTGATCTCGGGGGCCTGCAGGTCTTCACCGGCTGGAACGGCCCGATGCTGACCGACTCCGGCGGCTTCCAGGTGATGTCGTTGTCGGACCTGCGCAAGGTGAGCGAAAAGGCCGTGACGTTTCGCTCGCATATCGACGGCGCCAAGGTCGAGCTGTCGCCGGAGCGTTCGATCGAGGTGCAGCGGCTGCTCGGCGCCGACATCGCCATGCAGATGGACGAGTGCGTGCGGCTGCCGGCGTCGCGCGACGACATCGAACGCGCGATGCGGCTGTCCCTGCGCTGGGCGGAGCGCAGCAAGCGCGCCTTCGAGAGCGCGCCTGATGGTTACATGTTGTTCGGGATCGTGCAGGGCGGCGACATTCCCGAGATGCGCCACATCAACGCGCGTGAATTGGTGGATATCGGTTTTCACGGCTACGCGATCGGCGGGCTTGCCGTGGGTGAGCCACAGGCGGTGATGCTTGCGATGATCGAGGAAACGGCGCCGACGCTGCCCGCGGATCGTCCGCGCTATCTGATGGGCGTCGGCACGCCCGAGGATTTGCTGGAGGCGGTGGCGCGCGGCATCGACATGTTCGATTGCGTGCTGCCGACCCGGAACGGGCGTCACGGCATGGCATTCACCCGCTTCGGCCAGATCAATCTGCGCAACGCCCGTCATGCCGACGATCCGCGGCCGCTCGACGAGGAGAGTGAGTGGCCCTCGGCGCGCAACATCTCACGCGCCTATTTGCATCATCTGGTGAGGTCAGGAGAGACGCTCGGCGCGATGCTGTTGTCGGAAATCAACGTGGCCTATTACCAGCATCTGATGCGGGGCATGCGCGACGCGATCACCGCCGGCACGTTCGAGACTTTCCAAAAACAAACGCGCGCGGGATGGGCGAAGGGTGATATACCGCCGCGCTAGGGAGCGGATTGGCCAGGGCGCAACTCGACCTTCAAGTTGAAGTCGCTGGAGCGGGTGCGGACCTTCGGCCAAGCAGAATGATCGCCAGGGCCAGAAACTGAACCACTGCAATGAGCGCGAACGGCAATTGATAATTGGCCGTCGTGTCACGCATGGCGCCAATGATTGCAGGTGCGAATGCAAATACCCCTTGGTTGATCGCGATAATGAGCGCCACTGCGGTGCCGACATCCTCGCGTTCGAACTCCTTCTGCACGATCAACGGCGGGAGTGACGTCAGATTGCCGATGCCGAGACCGAAGAGAACGCATCCGAGCGTAAGACCCACCCATCCAGTACTGAAAATCAGCCATAGGACGCCGCCAATCTGCACGGCAAAGTTGATCGCAGCCGCGAAACGGCGATCATGCTCACCGATCCATTTCCCAGCCAGCGTTCGGCCTATGATGGCACATATCGTAGCCAGGCTGACAAGAAACCCAGCGTAGCTAATCCCAAGGTCCGGCGTCAGACGAGCTACCAGGTGAGCGAGCAGGCCGATCTGTGCGAACAGGCCAAGCGAGAAGGCGGCCGAAATCGTGATGAAGCGTGAGGTTCGAATGATCTCGGTGCGTGTTCGTCGTGGCCTTTGGCTCGGTGCTGCCCTATGCGATGCATCGCCGTCTGGAGCCAGGCCCATTTGGCCGGGCGATTTAGCCAGGAACCTGACGCAGAGATATGCAACCATAGCCACCATGCAGCCTCCGACGAGGAGCGCCGCTGATGGGAATCCGATCGATCGTATCAGGTGGACCCATATCGGCACGAACAGCACGCCGCCGACGCTGGCGCCGTTGAATGCCAGGGCGATCGCCATCGGCCGGTCGCGATCGAACCATTTTGCCACGATAGCGTTCAGCGCTGCTCCGCTCGTCATGGCCCAACCAGCCCCGCTCGGGATGGTCGCGACGAACAACTGCCATGGCTCGCGTGCGCCGGACCATGAAATCAGGCCCGTCGCCGTCGCGACCGCCCCAATGAACGTCGTTATGGCGATCCCCAGTCGGCGATGAATCTCCGGCAGATAGGCTATGATGATTGCGCTGACCAAGAAGTGAGCCGTGATGGCCATTGAAATCTTCGAGATCGGCCAACCTCGCGATTCGTGCAGCCATTGGAGAAATACCGAAGGGCCGTAGAACCCGATGCCCCAGGCGAACACGGCGATCGCAAACGCCGACCAGGCAACCGACCATCCAAAGAAGCGGCTCGCCGCGACCATTGTCTCCGTTCTCCCGAAACATAAGATGAGCACGACGTAGCATCAGGAGCGCGCAATGGCTCGCCGCAAACGGACTCCGTCGTCGGCAAGGACGGAGCTTGGTGATCTGGACGTCGCAGCCTGCGAGCGGGCTCGCGTCAGCCGTGATCGACGGTTCGATGGTCGGTTCTTCTCAGGTGTCAGGACAACGCGCATTTACTGCCGGCCGGTCTGTCCGGTTCGCCCCGCGAAGGCGGAGAACGTGTCCTTTTATCCATCTGCAGCGGCGGCGGAGCGTGCCGGATTTCGGCCGTGCCTGCGGTGCCGGCCGGAGACGGCGCCATTCTCTCCGGCATGGAAGGGCTCATTGGCGACGGTCGAACGCGCGATGCGGCTGATCGCCAGGGGCGCACTCGATCGGGCGACTGTTGAAGCGCTCGCGGCCCGGGTTGGCGTAGGGGCGCGGCATCTATCTCGATTGTTCGACAAGCATCTCGGCGCGAGCCCCGGTCAGGTTGCCAAGACGGCACGGGTACAGCGGGCGAAGCGACTTTTAGATGATACCAAACTGCCGATGACCGAGATTGCGTCGCTGGCTGGCTTTCGCAGCCTGCGCCGCTTCAATGCGGTCTTTGCGGAGGTCTACAAGCGTCCGCCGAGTGAAATTCGGCGGACGCCGCGGAACGTTTAGAAACTTCAGGGCCTATGCGGGATGGTCGCACTTCGCACAGAACCGATCGCCGCCGCCGGCACGTTCGAGACTTTCCAAAAACAAACGCGCGCCGGATGGGCGCGCGCTGACATAGCTCCGAGATAGCTTGAATCAATTACAGGCGAACCTCTTGACCGAATGCTTGGTCACGAAGCCGTAACCGCAGGTGTCACAGGTCCAGAGATAGCTGATCACGTTGTCCTGCAGGTAGGCGGAGGCTTCCGCGGCCACCATCGTGTCGGCACACACGGGGCAGGTCGGCAAATCACAGCCACGCGGATCGGGCCTGGACGCTAGGGTCGACAGGATTTCAGCAATAGCTGGCATCGTGACCTCCGTGCGATCTGAACCTCAGGCCCAGCTCCCAACCAAAGTATAAGCAGAAATCTTTGACGATGTCGCAACACAAATGCGTTGATTTCACGATATTTAGCGAAGTTCTTGTTTTGCGATGCAGCGAATTCTTCGTTCCGGCAATTCCGGCTTGCGCATCGACGTGGCCGCCTCCTAAGTAGGAGAGCGCTTTTTCCCCGCACATGATCGCTTTGGGAGTGTCGAGATGGATGCGTCGTCAGCCGCGAGTGCAGTGCAACGTCCGGGGCGGGGACGGGTCTTCGACTCCATCGTCGATGCGATCGGTGACACGCCAATCGTTCGTCTGCGCAAATTGCCGGAGGCACATGGTGTTAGCGCAACCATCCTGGCCAAGTTGGAATATTTCAATCCCGCCGCGAGCGTCAAAGACCGCATTGGCGCGGCGATGGTGATCGCGATGGAAAAGGCCGGTGTGATCAACGCCGACACCGTGCTGATCGAGCCGACCTCGGGCAATACCGGCATTGCGCTGGCATTCGTCGCGGCTTCACGCGGCTACCGGCTGAAGCTTGTGATGCCGGAATCGATGTCGATCGAGCGGCGCAAGATGCTGGCGTTCCTCGGCGCCGAGATCATCCTCACGCCCGCCGCGCAGGGCATGAAGGGCTCGATCGCAACCGCCGAGGAACTGGTGCGGAGTACGCCCAACGCCGTGATGCCGCAACAGTTCAAGAACCTCGCCAACCCCGAAATTCATCGCCGCACCACGGCGGAAGAGATCTGGAACGACACCGGAGGCAACATCGATTTCTTCGTTGCCGGCGTCGGCACCGGGGGCACCATCACCGGCGTCGGACAGGTCCTGAAACCGCGCAAGCCGTCGTTGCGGATCGTTGCCGTCGAGCCGGAGGAAAGCCCGGTGCTGGGCGGCGGCCAACATACGCCGCACAAGATCCAGGGCATCGGCGCCGGCTTCATTCCGGACATTCTGGATCGCTCTGTGATCGATGAGATCGTCAGGGTCAACGGCCCCACCGCGATCGAAATCTCGCGTGCGCTGGCGCGCATGGAGGGCATTCCAGGCGGCATCTCCTCGGGCGCTGCGATCGCGGCGGCGCTTGCGATCGGCAAGCGTCCCGAGAGCGACGGCAAGACCATTCTGGCTGTCGTGCCGTCATTCTCCGAACGATATTTGTCGACGGCCTTGTTTGAAGGAATTTAGCGATGGCGGACCAGCCGCGGCGGCCGAGAACCCTGAACGATGCGCGCACCGAGGCGGAGGCCGCGTTCAAGCGCGCGACCGCGAAGGTGGCGCAGGCACCCGCCAAACAAGCCACCGTTCCCGGCGTGCGCGAGCAGGTCACGCTGCGGATCGATCAGGACGTGCTGGAATGGTTTCAGGAGGGTGGTCCGGGTTGGCAGGATCGCATCAACGAGGCGCTGCGAAAGGCTGCAGGCAAGTAGGAGCGCCTTAGCTTGATGAGGTTAGGTCGGATTGCGACCGCGACGGGATTGCGCCTCCCTCTCCCGCTTGCGGGGGAGGGCTGGGGTGGGGTGTCTCCGCAATTGACACTCCCCGTGTGGAGAGAGCCCCACCCGGCGCTCCGCGCCGACCTAAGAGCGAGCTTCGCTCGTCTCGACCCTGCAAGCGGGAGAGGTGAAGCAAGTCTGCGGCCAATCGATCTAACCAAGTGTCATCAAGCTATAGGCTTATTGGTTTGCGACCTGCAAAATGAAAAAGGCCCGGGATGATCCCGGGCCTTTTTTGGCAGATGGTCGCTTGCCGTTAGCGCAGCATGCCGCCGACGACGCCGCCGATGAAGCGGCCGGCACCGGCCGGATCGGGGCCGGGAGCAGGAGCGCTGTACTGACGCTGCGGAGGGGGCTGGTGCGGTTGAGGCTGCGCCTGAACGGTGCTGGGGGCGCGGCGCTTGGGGGCGGGACGCTCCTCATCGGAACTGGCGGTCGGTGCGGCCGCCACGATCTCCGTCAACAGCGCCTTGTGCTGCAGCTTGTTGAGGTAGCCGCTCTTCGGATAGCCGCGCGCCGCCTGCCAGCGCGTGATCACGGCGCGGGTCGGGGCGTCGAACTGGCCGGTGACCTTGGTATCGAAACCGAGCCCGTTGAGGCGGCGCTGCACGTCGCGGCGCTGGCCTTTATCGAGGCCGATCTGGTCCTCGGTGGTCTGGCTTGCTTCTTCCTTGAAGGTCGCGGGATCGATGCCGGTGCTCAAGTTGCGGGTTGCATCCTTTGCACCGCTCTCCAGCGACGCAATCCGCGACAGCGCCAGTGACCGGAACTGACCGTTAGGATAGTTGGTCAGATACGCGTTGAACTCTTCCGGCTTGTTGGAATCCTTGATCGAGCGCCAGAACTCCAGTTCGACGTCAGAGCCCGGCTTTGGACCCGACGCCGGCGCTGCAGCCGCCACGGCGCCGGGCGCGGGCGCGCCGTTCAGGTAGACCGCGCCGATCAGGTTGGTGTGACCCCAGGGGAGCTGACCCTTGTTGGTCTCTTCGTTGACCTGGGCGCGGACCTTGGTCATCGCTTGCTGGATCTCGACGCCGGGCTGGGTGAGGTTGGCGAGCAGGGCGCGCGTGAACGGGCTGTTGCCGCCTTCCTGGCCATCGAGCGCGGTCTGGCCCGGGCCGGTCGCAAACGCGATCAGCGTGCCTTCGCCGGACTTCATTTCGGCGAGACCAGTCTGCACGTTGACGCTGCGGGTGGCGGAGTTCGACTTGATCTTGGCTGCGAACGGGTTGTCGCGGCAAGCGTCGAGGAACACCAGCTTGACCTTGGCATCGCCCATGGTCTGCTCGAGGGTGAGGTCGATATTGATCGCGGCGCCAAGCTTGACGTCCATTTCGGATTTGATGTCGGCGTCGATCGGCAACAGATAGTTGGTGCCGGAGATGGCAATGCCATGGCCGGCATAGAAGAACAGCGCGACGTCGGCGCCTTGCGCCTTCTTCCCGAAGTCGAGCAGACGTTCGGTCATCTTGTCGCGCGTGAGGTTGGACCCTTCGACCACCTCGAATCCGACATTGCGCAGCGCGGCGGCCATCGCCTTTGCGTCAACGGAAGGATTCGGAAGCGGAGCAACGTTCTTGTAGGTGCCGTTGCCGACGACGAAAGCGACGCGCTTTTCGGCTTGAGCGGTTCCGGCCGCAAAGACCATGCATATGACGGACAAAATGAGCGTTGGGTAACGCATATGAAATCCCCCTGCAGAATCAACAAAGGCTTTGGCTGTAACGCTGGCTGGACATTACAAATATCGCCCGCTTCGCACCACAAAAAAGCAGCCGAACGGCCAAATCCGGGGCCATCCGTTACCGTCGCGACACGCGCCGTAGCGTGATCTAGATCACAGCCCGGGAAATAAACTTCAGCCTTGCACGCGCGCAGGCGAAGGATTCGGTCTCAGGTTCAACAGATTGCCGGTGAGGATCAGCGCCGCGCCGAGCACGGTGAATGCATCCAGCCGTTCCGAATAGATCAGCCAGCCCGCGGCGGCGCTCAACGGAACCCGCAGAAAATCCATCGGGATCACCACGGTGGCATCCGCGTGCAGCATCGCGCGCGCCATGCAGTAGTGGGAAAACGTGCCGCAAAACGCGATCACCACCACCCAGCCCCAGAGATGGGCTGGCGGCCACGTCCAGACGTAGAGTGCGGGTAGAAGACCAGCCGCGGACTGTATCACCAGCATCCAGAACATGATCGAGAGCGTCTGCTCGGTCCGGGTAAGCGACTTCACCATCGCTACCGAAACGCCGAATCCGACCGCGGCCGCCAGGGCGATTAACTGCCCCGGATTGATCTCGCTGGCAGCGGGGCGAACGATGACCACGACGCCGATGAGGCCGAGCACGATCGCCGTAATCTTCCAGGGTGTCATGCGCTCGCCCAGAAACGTAGCGGCCAGGATCGCGGTCCAGATCGGCATGGTGAATTCGATCGCCACCACCTGACCGATCGGGATCAGCGTGAGCGCAAAGAACCAGCCAAGCTGCGCGCCGTAGTGGATGAGGTTGCGCGCAACGTGCTGCGGCAACCGCGCCGTCTTCATCATGGCAAATCCGCCACTGGCGCGGATCAGAGGGTACAGCATCAGAAAGCCGAGGATCGAACGCATCTCCATGAGCTGGAACACGTTGATCTCGCGCGCCGCCTCGCGTCCGGCGATCGCGATGATCAGCATCAGGGTCAGCCAGCCGGCCATCCACAGCGCAGCCAGGGTTTTGGATTGTGTGCGGTCCATTCGCGGGGAGATTGTTGAGGGCAGGCCGGTATCGGCGAGCGGGCCACAATTTGCAACGCGCAAATGCGTGGGGGCAGCGATGCACGCCTTCGCAATTTCACTGTGGGAGCGGCTGCCGGTTCAGTGCTAAGAGCGGCGGTCTCAGGGAGGACTTACGCATGCGCATCTTGCAACCGGCCGAATGGTCGAAACCCCGCGGCTTCTCGCATGGTGTCGAGGTCGACGCTTCAGGCAAATGGATCGTGTTGGCCGGCCAGACCGGCGGCGACGAGAAGGGCGATTATGCCCCCGACATGGCCGCGCAGGTAGGCACGGCGCTCAAGCGCATCGTCAAGCTGCTTGGCGAAGCAGGCGCCGGCCCCGAGCACATCGTCCGCTTGACCTGGTACCTGACCAGCCGCAGCGAATACGAGGCCGCAGGTCCCGGCATCGGTGCGGCCTGGAAGGAAACACTCGGGCGCAATTTCCCGCCGTCGACGCTGCTCTACATCGACGGGTTGGTCGACGTCAGGGCCAAGGTCGAAATCGAAGTCACCGCCTTCGTGCCCAAGGCGTAACCGGACATCACAACCACCGGACGGGCGCTGTCCGTTTCATCAGGCGCGCCGGCAAAGACAAAAGGATACCGTGAGCCAATGACCACTACTCGATCGACCTCTGCAGACTTCGTGACCGCCTTCGCAACCGGCTGGCCCGAGCACCAGCCCGACATCATGGTGCTGTCGTTGACCACGCACCGCGGTGTGCAGGATTTTGCGTTCAACAAGGAGCAGGCCTTGCTGATCGCCAAGACGATCAAGGAGACCGCGGCGAAACTCGAGAAGCCGAAGACGAGCTAAGGGTTGAACGAGATCCACACTTGTCGTCGCCCGCGAAGGCTTTTCGCGGGCGATGACGGTTTAGGGCGGGATTGGTCTACTTCGACAGCGAGATATTGGCAGCGCGGAACACGCTGTCGGCCCGCAGGGCGATCTGCTGCTTGTTGCCGGAGGTCTTCAGCGAGATGTTGGCGGCGAATCCGGCCGCCTGGGCGATGACCTGGAAACTGCCGCCAGCCCCGCGGCCCTGGATGGTGCCGCCGATGTTCCGGCTGGTTTCGCTCCAGGTGCCACTGACTTCGCCTCCGGCTGCGACCACCGCCGCTTGCAGGTTGAACCTGTAGGCGTCGCTGGCGCAGGTGAGGGCCATTTCCATGCTGGCCCCGATCACCTTGTAGGTGGAGCGGCAGCGGATCCGCTCGCTCGAACCGTCATCCAGCGTCACTGTGCCGGGACCGGACCATGTGCCGGCCATGCCGGCGAACGTGCTGGACTGGGCGTGGCTCGTAGTGGTGGTGGCAAAGGCCGTCATAAAAAAAGCGACGGCTGCGAATGTCAGCCGCCGCGCTTTGGCAGAAGATTCAAAGGTCTGGCTTGCCTTACTGACGGGACGCTTCCCATCGACCGCTACATGCGACACCCGCTGAAGCCCCATTCCATTTCCCCGATCCGGAGTTGCCACTGAGTTGACCGTTCGCATATGCACCATTGATCGAGACTCGTACAAGTCCCCCGCTGCCGACGCTGCCGGAAACCGGACCGCCCGAAATCTTGCCGCCGGTGACATTCACGGTCGACGTAGTCTGCGCATCGCAATTGCCCGTTTTTGTGACAACGGTGACCTGCCAAAGACCATCGTAGGGGTTCTGGGCGGAGGCGGGAGCGCTGGCAAAGGTGGCGGCGGAAGCAAGCAACGAAACAAACAACAGGTTGTGAATGCGGTTGGAGCGCATGGGTCAAGTCCCCGAAATGTGTGTGATGGCGCACCTTATCTGGTCACAATGTGTTCAAACTTGGGTGCGCCGCAGCACTGTGGAAAGTTCCCGCGATCTCAAACACATCAAGGTGAATCTGGTTCCGGCGGAGGAACGGAAAAATTCGCAGTTTCGTCGTGATTGCGGCAAATTGCGGGGGTTTGCGGTATGATGGTAGAGGTTACTGCTTGGCGTCGGTCAGGCTCGGTGCCTTGGTGGCAAATTCCTCATCCTGGGGCGTGGCCGGCAGGCTGCCGTGCGCTTTGGCGTGGTAAATGACATCGGCCAACAGTTTCTGGCCGAGCGGCGCCAGCGCGCGCTCCCAGAGCTCTCGGGCGGTTTCCCCTTTTTTGACGAACACCCATTCCTGCGCGGCGATCGCGCCGGCATCCATCCGATCGGCAAGATGGTAGATGGTACCGCCAGCGATCGGATCGCCTTCCTTGATGGTCCATTCGACTGCGGCGATGCCGCGATGCCGGGGCAGCAGCGAGGGGTGATAGCCAATGCCGCCGAGTTTGGCTGTGGCCAGCGCCTCCCTGGTGACGCGGGCATGGCTGTGTGCAGTGACGATCAGGTCGGTCGCTGGTGCGATTTCCGAAGCGATCACGCGCTTCGGATCGGCCTGCACCGCGACGTCAACCCTGGCGGCCCGCGCCGCGGCGGCAAGCCGGTCCTCGCCGTCGTGAACGACGACTCGAACGATATCGACCCCATGTTGGCGTAGGGTATTGAATGTTGTCACGCCAAAATGGCGGGAACCGACCAGGGTAATCCGCATATGTTCTGTCCGTCGTTAATCAGGCCGGTATGCCGATAGCACACGATGCCGGCCTGTTTCGATGCTCGCCAACAGGGGCGCGGGTTATCAACAGGCGGGCCGGAACAGCAGAGGCGGAGCGGCGGGGCCTAATCCTGTTCCGTCACCATGACAGGATTCGCAGCTCTGGCCTGGAATAGGGCGAGGCCGG
This sequence comes from Bradyrhizobium sp. AZCC 1578, assembly GCF_036924675.1. Lineage (NCBI taxonomy): Bacteria > Pseudomonadati > Pseudomonadota > Alphaproteobacteria > Hyphomicrobiales > Nitrobacteraceae > Bradyrhizobium > Bradyrhizobium sp. AZCC 1578. Next base: position 413,622 of record NZ_JAZHRZ010000001.1, on the reverse strand, counting down.
TGATCGGACCGGCTCGGGCTGTTGTTCATCAGCCACCCTTTGCAGGCACGCCCGCAAGTCGGCGCTGCACTGCTTCATCTGGTTGCGAAGCTCGCGCCGGGCGAAGGTGGTGAGGGTGGGATCGCCAAGCTGCTGCCAGGCAGCGCGCAGCCATTGCTGCAGGGCGCGGATATCGGAATCGAGCACTTCGGGCTGGTCCATGCCGCCGGAATCTCAAAACGTGATCGCGCCTTGATTAGGACTGATTCTCCCGCCGACGCCTACTCCGTAACAGGGCGGGCAGCACGAAAATGGGCTCGCCTGGAAGCGGGGAACGCGCGCCCTACATGTTCGTTGAGTGGGAGCCTCCTGGAGAGACCTAGATGTCCCGCAATCCGGCGCTTGTTCTCTTCGTGGCGCTCAGCCTGACCGTTCCCGTAAAGGCATTCGCACAACTGACGCCGCCAGCCGGCTCGGCGGGCGCCGGCAATTCGCCGATATCGGGCGTGCCGTTCGGACCGGCCAACCCCAGGGCGCTCTCCGATCCCAGCGGCATCGGCAATGCCGCGAACGTGCCACCGCTCCGCCCCAACCCCCCGCCGCCGGCCGTCTCCTACGGCTCAGTCGAAGCGCCGCGCGCACGTGTCGTAACGCCGCCATATCCAAGCGCCTCGCAGCGGATCATCAGCGCGCGCAAGGCCCCGCGTAAGGCGCCGGTTCGGCCACGGGGGCGGCCGGAGGTGAGTAGGTTCACCGGGATCTGCCGCGGGTGCTAGCAATCAAATTGCGATCCATCCTGCGGGAAGCGAAGCGCGCCGGAAGACTGACATTTCCGTGCCCGGCCACAGCTAGGAACAAATTTTCTCTTGCCGGATTTGTCCAACGTCAAGCGCTCAGTGGTCGTGCGTGCTGGTCCCTCCATGTGCCGACTCCGAGTATCGTGCAACGCAATATTGCCCTTCGGCAGGGATGGCGGGAATGAACATCCAGCGACGGACGGCCAAGACTTTCTCCCAGCCAGGCCGGTCCGCCTTCCTGGACGTGCCTCATCTGCCTCGCGATGAATGGCGGCCGGCGCACGAAGACCGGCTGGCTGTCGCCTACGAATATGTCGGCTTCGGCATCGTCGAGATCGATGAGGCTGGACGGATGCTGCGCGTCAACCAGAAGGCCTGCGATCTGGTGGGACGAGAAGCGGCCGACTTGCTCGGCCGTTCCATCTTTGACGAGACCTCGCCACAGGACGTCGCGCAGGATCTCGCGCAGTTCAAACGACAGATCGCGGGCGAAATCGATCGCTACACCGTCGAAACGCGTCTCGCGCGCAAGGACGGGTCATACGTCTGGGCGGAGGTCACGTCCTCAAGCGTTTGCGATGCGTCGGGAAATTTCCTCTACGCGGTGCGCGCTCAGCATGACATCAGCGCCCGCAGGCAAGCCGAACAGGCGCGGTGCGCCGCCGAAGACCGTGCGCAGCAACTCGCGTCGATCGTGGAATCCTCCGACGACGCGATCATCAGCAAGGATCTCGACGGGATCATCAGGACCTGGAATTCGGGCGCCGAGCGGCTGTTCGGCTATACCGCCGGCGAGGTCCTCGGCGAGCCCGTGACGATTCTTTTTCCGCCAGGACGCGAAAACGAGGAGCCCGGGATCCTCGCGCGCATACGGCGAGGCGAGCGCATCCACCATTACGAAACGGTTCGCCGGCGGAAGGACGGGAGCCTTGTGGACATCTCGCTGACCGTCTCGCCCGTGCGCGACCGCGCCGGAACTATCGTCGGCGCGTCGAAGATCGCCCGCGACATCACCGATCGCAAGCAAGCCGAACGCAAGCTGCGGGAGAGCGAGCAGCGTCTTTCGGAATTGCTCGGGGCGATTCCCGCTGCGGTCTACACGACCGACGCGCAAGGGAAAATTACCTATTTCAATCCGGCCGCAGTCGAGTTCTCGGGGCGGACGCCGGCGCTCGGCAGCGACGAATGGTGTGTCACATGGAAGCTGTTCAACCCCGACGGCACGCCGCTTCCGCACGACGAGTGCCCGATGGCGGTTGCGCTGAAGGAAGGACGCGCCGTGCGCGGCGCCGAAGCAGTTGCAGAACGGCCGGACGGGACGCGGGTGCCGTTCATTCCGTTCCCGACGCCGCTGCGGGACACTTCCGGCCAGATCACCGGCGCCATCAACATGCTGGTTGATATCAGCGAGCGACGGCAAGCGGAAACCCAGCAACGGCTTTTGCTCGATGAACTCAATCATCGCACCAAGAACAACATGCAGATGCTGCAGTCGCTGCTTTTCTCGGCAGCAAGGACCGCACCCAGCGAGGAGGCGCGCAAAGTCCTGAAAGAAGCTAGCGCACGGATCGCGGCCATGGCTGCGGCGCAGCGTGTGCTGTACGGCCGAAGCGATGCCACCTGCTTCGCTGCGGAGGAATTTCTGCCGGCGGTTTGTCAAACCATTCGGCAGTTGCTGCCGCTGGATGCACGAATTGAGTGTGGCGCGGCGCGCGGCGCGCTTTCCAACGACATAGCGATGCCGCTGGCATTGATATTGAACGAACTGCTGACAAACGCCGTGAAGCACGGCATCAGGGACTATGCGAGACAGGCCGTTCGCGTCACCCTGACCAGACAGGACGAACGGCTGGCGCTCTGTGTCGAGGACGACGGCGAGGGGTTCGACCTGGAGGCAGTGCGCAAGACCTCGTCCGGGCTCCGGCTCGTACTCGGCCTCGCACGCCAGCTCCATGGAACGCTTCACGTCACGAAAAATCCATCGCGGGCGTGCCTCGATTTCCCCGCCGCTAAAATCTAAAGCGGTGACCGATGAGGCATCCGCAAAGCGCGGGTCATTTTGCGTTGCCATCCGAACCGGATCGGAACTTGTTACCACCTGCCGAACAGACCCAGCGCTTAGAAGACACGCAGGGCCCGCCCAGGGTTCTTGTCGTCGAGGATGATTTCCTGATCGCCTTGCAGACCGAAGTTGCGCTGACGGCTGCCGGCTTTGAAGTTGTCGGTCCGGCCACGACCGCCGAGGAAGCCGTCGCGCTCGCCAGCGAGGCCCAACCGACGCTTGCCGTGATGGATATTCGCCTGGCCAGCACCCGCGACGGTATCGACGCCGCACGACAACTCTATCAGGACTTCGCCATTCGGTGCATCTTTGCGACCGCTCACGACGATGTGTACACGCGCGGGCGCGCCGAGCCCTACGCCCCGCTCGGATGGCTGCCGAAGCCGTACACCATGGCGTCGCTGGTATCGGTGGTCGTCGAGGCTCTCGCGCAGTTGCGCCGGCTGTAGCGGAGGCGTCGCGCCCGACTGGTTTGGCTAAAGCCGCGCTCGGAACTCACCGGTCCGGCGGCCGCGGACCTCCATCGGACAGGACATCGATAAGGGCAGCAGACGTTCAACAAACGTTGCCGCGGCGCCTGACGACGTCTTGTTTCTCCGCTCGCGCGCTAGTCGGTGCGGTAGGCATCCAGCGCGTGGGCGGCGAAGATCCCGATGCTAATCAGGGCGAGGATCGCTGAGAGCTCGATCATTGTTCGGCCTCCCGCCTATCCATTGCAGCGAGGAGCCTGTCGCGTGACCGGTTCCAGATGAGGTTGAAAAAGAATTGCACGGTGGCGTTCCCTGTTTTCGTTAATAACAAGGTATGCAGCCGTTTGTTTCAGGCAGCGGTCGAGCAATCTCGAATTTGACGTTTGGCGAGGAACAGCGGGGCTAAATGGAAAAGGGGAGGCGGCGGCCCCCCGCGGTATGCTGTTTGGTCATACTATTGCGCGTCCGCGGTCGCTCTAGGTGAGCTCAAGCAAAAGCAGCGCAATAGTCGATTTAAGATTCTCACGGCGCGTGGTCAAAGCTCTCACCGTCATCGGAAATGCAAAGTGATGAGGATCTCTCGTCGGACTTTTCTGTAGTTCAGCCTCAATGCTTTGATCAAGCAAGCGGAGGGCGTTCTTGATATCGATTAGCATTGCTTCGGTCTGTTGACGCCTCCGCCTCCGCGCGTCGTCCGTTGCGAGCCGCTTGCGCTCTGCCATGGCCTGTCCCTTGGCCTGAGCGCGAACAAGATGTCGTAGATCCGCTGTCTCGAATTGGGGCTGGTTCATTTGTTTGCTCCGCAATGGCACATCGCTGGCAGCGACACTTGGTAATGCTGTGCAGAGAGCAAGGAGCTTGCCAGAAACAAGACGACCGCCGGGAGGGTGTCCGCATTAGAGGTGCTCCCGGGCAGGCTCAGTCCGGATGCCCGAGCTGAGCAACGGCCCCATAGAATCCGGGGCGTTAACTTTTTCTTAAGGATTCGGTTGAGATAGTTCAGAGTTTAAGAAATTGCGAATCATCGGGCTGGAGATTTGCCATGCTCACGACGGTTCTCTTGATGGCTTTGACCGCGCTGGCCGCTTGCACGGCTATTCTTGTCCGCTTCGAATTGCTGGCCCGAAAGCGAAGAGCGTCATAACTATTTCGGGCGGCAAGCCAACGCCGGCGAGGGTAGCGCAGCCGGACATCGGGCGCCAAACGGCTGCATAGAGCTACAGGTCGAAGACCACGCCAAGTCTGTACTCCTTGCGCCACACAACGCGACAAGGCAGCTTTAGCTTGTCATCCGGCAAGATCAATGTGAACTCATTGGGAATGCGGATCAGCTCGGAAAAGTCTAGCGCCGCGCCCGTGCTGGATATGTCACGAACGATGCAAGGATACTTGTCGCCGCCGTAATCGATCTTGGCAGGCTTCATCACGCGAACACGTGGAGCAATCCGAGTTTCCACCATCGCAATAACCCACTTTGAAATACAGCCTTTGTAGCACTGAATTCTTAAAGCGGTCCAAAGAAGGAACCCGGTTTCAGGCACATCGTGCTTTCTCAAATAGCGGCGCCCATCCGAGCTCCGCTTGCCGCACGACCTGACAGCCGCACTTGATTCCGCTGGCGATCGGCGTCGAGGACAGTCGAATGGCTACCGTGATAACCGCCGCAGAACACGACGGCACCGAAGACGCCGGATTCGCGCATCTCTCCAAAGGTAATTTTCTGCGGGCGCTGCATCGCGCCCAATTCTGCCAAGAATCGAAATCAGCCTGAATAAGCCATTTTGGGGAGTGCCCTTTTGGGGAGTGCCCTGGCGTGGCATGGCTCTGCGCATGTCGTCCGGCAACGTCGTGCGCAGAGCCTTCCGGTTCAGGCTGGCGGGCGTGTTCTTTGTCGGCGGCCGTACAGACGACGGTCCGATGGCGGACTATTTTGAACGTTCCCCCCGGCAATGCTCCCAAAGCCCCCGCCGGGGGGCCTCTGTGCGGCGGCCCCGGTGCGTTGCGTATTGCCGGGGCCGCTAACCGGTCGATTCAACGCGGTATGCACATCATGGATTGCCGACTCCATCGGTAATATGGGCCGCAAGGCGGAGATGGCTGGGATGTGGCCGGGCACACGTTCCGGACCGGCAAACCTTGCTGCCATCCATCGCGGACACAGGCCCCTTCAGACGTGCTGCTGCACCCGACTCCACATCTGCCCGCGGCCAAAGCTGGTTCGGCAAGAGCAAAAGCTGCAAAGAAGGCCCCTAAGCAAGCAAAGCGGATCATCATGGCGGCTCCTCGCTGTCTTGATTGCATGGGTTAAATTGGCGCCGTGAATACCGTTCCTTTGCCCATGCTCGGATCCAAGCTGCCGCCGGTCACGCTGGCGGGCCATTTTCGTTCAGTGTAGGGACAGAAGCATGAAAGCAATTGCACTGGCGGCCATCCTGCTCACCGCTTCACTTGCGCCGGAAATCATACGCAGTACGGCTCAGCAAGTCGCGAGCTGGCAGATGTCGCACTTCCATGAAGTACCCCAGGCGCCTGAAACTGATTGGACGCGTGCCGCCTTCTATATCGGTCTCGCAAGATGGGCCGCCACACCAGGTCAGATGAAACACTTCGACGCGATCCGAGAGCTTGGAGAACGCACCGGTTGGCAGATCGGCAACAGCGACTGGGCGCCCCCGATCTACTTTGCCGACGATCACGCCATCGGGCAGGTCTACATAGCCGCCTACGATCATTTCGGCGATGAACGCATGATCGAGCCGACAGTGCAGCGGCTAGAGTATATCTTGCAGCACCCACCGCTGGTTCCGCTCGAATTCGACAACGCGAAGTGCCTACAGCGATGGTGTTGGTCCGACGCCATCTTCATGGGGCCGGCGACATGGTTCGGCATTGCACGCATCAAAAAGGACCAGCGCTTCCGAGACTATGCCGACAAGGAATTCTGGGCCACGAAAGACTTCCTGTTTGATAGCGAAGAGCACCTGTTCTACCGCGATAGCCGCTTCATCGGGAAAACTGGTGCGCATGGCGAAAAGATATTGTGGGGCCGTGGTAACGGCTGGGTGCTCGCTGGGCTTGTCAATATCCTACGCGAGCTGCGCTCCGGCGACCCGCTGCACGAGAAATACGTCAACCTGTTCGTCGAGATCGCCGATCGGGTAGCGAGCCTCCAGCGCCCGGATGGCTTCTGGTCCACGTCGCTGCTCGCTCCGCCCGATGAAGGCACCCCGGAATCCAGTTGCACTGGTCTCCTGACCTACGGCCTGGCCGCCGGGGTGCGGATGGGACTTCTCGACGCAAAGCGGTTTAGTCCTGTGATTGAACGAGGTTGGCGGGCTCTGGCATCGGCGACGGTTGACGGCCGGCTCGGCCGCGTGCAGCAGATCGGCGACAAGCCGGACGCCGTTCAGATCACAGACACCCAGCTCTATGGGTCTGGCGCTCTCTTGTTGGCTGCATCTGAACTCGTCCATTAACACAACAGTTCGCGCGCACTAGTTGCGGTCGCGGCATTGCCGCATCTACGGTGCGAAGGACTGCATTCGCCATGTGGCTTTCAATGTATCCGGGCACCTCCGGTGACAAGGATCGCCATTACTATCGCCTTAGGAGACCTGATTTGAACTTCGGAACAAAGTTCCCTTCAGGAGTGTTATCCCGATGCCAAGGACAACACTCGAGGTGCGCTGGGGGTTCGTTCCCGATCAAGCGATTTAGCTGGGTGTCGCCTGATGTGATGCAGGCGGCGGTGTCGGCCGATGGCAGAACCGTCTGCGCCTCGATCCGCCGCGTGAAACTCCTCGTGCAGTCGCTCGATCGGATTGGTGGTAGTGGCGATGTGGCGACTCCGCCGCGCGAATTCCCACCACATTTCCAGGCGGCACCAGTGCCGTTGTCATGCAACCGGTTAAGGACAATGCATGGCGCTTGAACAGGTGGATGGCGACGGCTCTGGGTTTGCGAGGCCGAAACTCGGCCTCGCATTTGCTGCTCGCCATGCCGAGACGTTTCTCGTGCTCCTTGTGCTGAGCGTGGCCTTGGTCATCGGGCTTGCGACCGCCGCGGATTACGGGCTGTCGACCGACGAATTCAACACCGACGATTACGGCCCCAAGGCGCTTGCCTGGTACACGAGCGGCTTTGCGGACCGGTCTCAGTTCGAGACGGTCGAAGAGTATCTGTGGATGTATGGACCGTGGTTTCAGATGCTCGTCGCGGCCGTGCAGTCGCTTGACCTCGCGAGCCCGATCACGGTCCGGCACGCCATGACCTTCCTGTTTGGCCTCGCTGGGCTCGCCGCCGTCGTGCCGATGGCACGGCTCACGGTCGGGCATTGGGCTGGGTTGACGGCGCTAACCCTGTGCTTGCTGACCGGCTACCTGTACGGCAACCTGTTCTTTGCCCCCATCGACGTGCCGTTCCTGTTCGCCATGAGCTGGTCGACGCTCGCGATCGTCCTGATGGTGCGGCAGGAGGTGCCGAGCTGGCGTCTGACCCTTGCGACCGGCCTTGCCACTGGCCTTGCCATCGCGACGCGCACCGGCGGGGTGATCACGCACGCCTACCTCGTCGGCGGCATGAGCCTGTGCGCGCTCGAGGCGCTGCTGCGCCATGGCCGCGCGGGCTATGGCCAATTGCGCCAGATCGCCTTGCATACGCTGCTCGCCATCCTCGTCGCCTGGCTGACGGCGATCGCGCTCTGGCCGTGGTTGCAGATTGGACATCCGCTCACACAATTCCTCGAGGCCTATCGGCACTTTGCTCCGCTCGACACCTCGTTCGAATTCCAGAACTGGGGCCAGCGCACGTTCACCGATAAGCTGCCCGCCTGGTACATCCCCGGACAGCTTCTGGCGCGTTTGCCCGAGGGTTTTTTGGCGCTGCTGTTGCTCGGCATGGCGGTCTGGATCAGTGCTGCAGGGTCCTGGACGCGCGCCGCCCTCGGCGCCCTGCGTCGGTCCGGCGTCGTGGGATTGCGACCGGTCGCGGCCGAGCTCGCAGGATCGCGCGCGGTGCTGGTCGTCAGCGTGGCGGCGTTCGGGCCCATCGGGGTGCTCATCCTGCAGGGCTCGACGCTCTATGACGGTGTCCGCCACATATTGTTCGTGATCCCAATGCTCGCCATCGTGGCCGCGCGCGGGCTGACGAGCCTTTTGCCCTTCTTGCGACGCCGCCCGATTGTGCCCGCGGCCCTCGGGGTCGCGCACACGGCCGTCATCGTGGTGACGCTCGTCATCCTGCATCCGCTCGAATATATCGCGATGAACAGTGTGGCAGGCGGCGTCGCCGGCGCTTACGGCCGATTCGACCTCGACTATTGGGGCATGGCGGCTCCCGAGGCGCTGCGCCGCCTCGAGGGTCGAATTGACGCCGAAGGCCGGTTCGCGGGCGATCCACCGCGCGTGCTGGTCTGCCTGGGCTGGCGCGAGCAACTGGCCGGCGTGATGTTCCGTCGCAACTGGATTGCCGAAACCGATCTGCACAAGGCGGACTACCTGATCGCCACCGAGCGCTGGCCTTGTGCCGACGGCACGTCGGCCGTACTGGTTGATGAGGTCACACGATTTGGCCGCCCGTTCGCCCGGATCTACGCCAATCGCGGGCTCGGCGAGTGACGCCAACTCCGGGCGTGACTTGACAATGGGATCTATTTCTTCGCCTGCAATTCGATCGGGGGCGCCTCGGCCTTTCGGCCCAACATGACCGGCCGCCGTTTTCGCGGCGGGCCTGCCTCACGCCGGCTCTCCTTGGCGCGATTGATCGCGACGGCGCGCGCCAGACGCGTGATCATATCGAGCTGGAGCCGCAACTTGAGATGCAAGTTGAGCATGATGAGCAGGCTGATCACGACCCAGGTGTAGACGATGAGGTCGGAGCCGCGGCCGATTCCCACGAAGGCCGCAAGCGCGGTGGCATGCTCCGGCACCCAGACGAAGTAGAGGCCGGCGAGCGCGGCGCCGCTCGCGAGCGGGCCGATGATCGGCACTGTCCGATGCTCCGACCAGGCGTAGACCAGAACCAACGCCAGAAAGGCGCTCAACAATAGCTGCGCGATCATCGGTAGAGCCTCCGCGCAAACAGATCGATCAGGATGGCCAGCGCATCGGTGATGCGTTGACCCTTGGCCAGCGAATAGGCGCTGTACTCGATGTTCACCGGCACCTCGACAAAGCGCAGGCGGCTCTGCGCGATCTGGTGCAGGATCTCGGACGCGTGCGCCATTCGGTTCTGTCGCAAGGAGATCGCGCGGGCGCCGCGCGCGGTCATCGCCCGTAGGCCATTGTGGGTATCGGTGACCGGCAGTCCGGTGCTCGCGCGCGTGAACCAAAGCGCAGCGCTGAGCAGGATGCGGCGCGACACCGGCAGATTTGCCGTCGCGCCGGCGAGAAAGCGGCTGCCGAGCGCGAAATCGATGCCGGGCTGCTCGATCGCCGCGAGCAGCGCCGCGATGGCCACGGGGGAATGCTGGCCGTCGGCGTCGAACGTGACGAGCGCATCCGCACGCTGCTCGAGGGCGTAGTCGATACCGGTCTGCAGCGCGGCGCCCTGTCCGAGGTTGACCGGATGCCGGACGACGACCGCGCCTGCGAGCAACGCTACGTCGCCGGTCCGGTCACTGGAGCCATCATCGACCACGACGACCGCGTATCCGGCGCGGCGAATACCAGACACGACGCTGCCAACCACCGGCGCTTCATTGTACGCCGCAACAACGACCCAGGGATTGCGAATCCGGCCGGTCATGGTGGCGCCTTGCTCAAGACCACGCGCATCGCGTCAAACAGGTTCACCGGAATGGCGAACCGGTTGCCGGTCGGGCTGGCCGCGAACTTGCGACCGAGCATGCGACCGACCTGGAAGGCGATCAGCGAGAACGGCACGAATTTCCAGGGGTAATTGGAACTCTCGACGCGAAGGCCGACCGAATGGGCCAGAGACGCGATGCTGGCGCGATTGAAGAACCACAGGTGCTGGGGAGGCGTCATCAGGCGCCAGTGCGCGCCGGTCGACCGCGCCGCCAAGGAACCGAAGTCTCCGGTCGTCAGCACGATGATTCCGTCCGGCCGGAGATGGTCCGCGAGTAGGGCGAGGGCTTCCTGCGGATCGGGCAGATGCTCAATGACGTCGAGGAGGACGATAACATCCAGGGTGCCAAGCGACTCGAGAGTCGCTTCGTTCAGCAGGCCGCAGATGACGTTCAAGCCGAGATCGCCAGCATGGGCAGCAGCCTGGCCCGCCGGCTCGATGCCGCGCACCTCAAATCCCGCGCGGCGGGCTTCATCGAGAAAGAAGCCGTAGGCGCAACCGATCTCGAGCAGGCGGCCCTGTGGCTTGCGGTGCTGGATGAACTCGACCGTGCGGGCGAACTCGCGCCGTAGCACGGGTTCGGCGCCGCGATAATCGGCGTAGCCGTCGGACTGACGGCCGGAAAAGTAGCCGTCGTCATAATAGGCGAGGGGATCGAAGCTCGATGCCTCGGTGCGTCCCAGTCCACAGTCCCGACATTGAAAGATGTCGCAACCGTTCTTGATGTAAAGAAACCGATGTGGCGTCGCCCGACTGCACGCGGGACACTTAAGCGTAAACGCAGCGCGGTCGTTTCGCATCAGCACATGCGTCCCCAACGACGTTTCTCCAGCGCGAAAAAAACGCCTCCGATGCCGAACTGTTCCGCTTGGCGAACAGCCACGGGGTCGCAGGTTGCTTTCCTGTGTCTGGACTTCGAATATTGACCCTTTCGGCGTCCGACCGTGACCCTGGTCAGAGTCTTATTTCGACAATGCTTCAGATGGTTAGGTGCAACGCGCAGGGGTCAACCTTGGACACCGATTGGTGTGGGCAGAGCGCGCCGATTCACACGTGGCATCGTATAATGCGGCGCGGATGCCCGCGACGGCTGAGGGCGCGCGAATGCGGAGCGCTGCCGCAGTCCTGTTCAGAGGATGGCGCTCAATTGCGTTGTTCACCGCTCTGTTGACCATTCGACAGATATTGCCAGATTGTCCGCCTGTATGAGAGCGTAAGACGGGGTACCCGCTACCCTGTCTGGTTGTTTGAAAGTGGGGGAATACTTTGTATGGCCTGACCCTGCGCTGGGACCATTTTTATTCACCACAGACAGCTCTTATGACGGGCTACGCGGTCAGGATCGTTTTCTTCAGTGCATTGAGACTGAGCCTCTCTCCCATATCTCTTCTCTGAAGTTTCTTCGCGAGCAATAATTCAAATGGTTTCATGATCGCCAGGGTGCGTCATGCGGAGTGAGTGGGAGTCAATGTCGATTGAAAAAATGTTCGAGCTGCACCAACCGATGCAGTCAGTTTTTCCGCGAAGAACTGCTCGCCAAAAGGGCAGCGCTAGAAGATCGATTTCATCAGTTCAACCAGCCGCGGAGCGATTTAGCAAGCGCGAAGCCCACTCGGCGGGTGAAGCCGTCGATCTAACTAAACCGCCAATCGAGATTCGGTGTAAGAAGCGGTGTCGCTCGGTGAAGGTCGGGGGCGCCTTTGCGCCGTTGACGCTTGCAGCGCCTCTGCAAGACGGACCGCTTCTCTGAGCTTTTGAAGTTCGGCCATGCGGTGGGAAAGATCGAGGTCTATCTGCGAGAGACGCTGCTCAGATAAAATAAACTGATTCATCTTTTAATCCTCTCACCAACGCACCACTCAGAACCTTGCAGGTTATTCCCGTGGGCGCGTGAAGGTCTGCCCGCTTTGTTACACATGGCTGGACAAATATGAGCGAAAGCATGTATGGCGGCTCGAAATGGCTGGACGCCCAAATAAACATGGTTCCGAAGCGTCATATAATATGATTAAACAGCTCCCTTTTCATATTGCTGCCCCTTAAATGGTGGAATTAGTATTTTTCATTCTGAAAAAGAGCGCGCGCGATGGACGATCGCGAGCAACGTAAGAGCGAAGACCGGCGGTGATCCAGGGCCGTATCCTGAGGGCAACTGGAACTCCTAGGCACCCCGGGGCCTCGTTCTTTTTCGCCGCGTGCTTGTGCGCGTGAACAACTTCCGATTTTCCAGTTCTACCTTTGGGGCGGAGGCGGTGCCGACGCCGCGCTACCACTTTGACTTGAGAGAGGGCGACGATCTCGCCCCCGACGACGAAGGACTGGAACTTCTTGGCAGTGAGCGGGTGCAGGAAGAGGCCGCCCGCTCACTAGCCGACATGGCACGGGACGCGATCAGAAAGAACGACGCCGGGGCGGGGCACCAAATGGCAATCGAAGTCCGTGACGACGACGGTTCTGCAGGTGAAGTTGCCGATTGTGGGGTGTGGCCGAGGACGAGCAATAGGCGACCATGTGTCGGATCCGCCTTGCGGTAGACCAATAACTTTCCGAATAGGCGGCCGATTGGTCTATGGACTCCGAAGATGTTGCTCGATCAGTTCGCGAGCGGCCTCGAACACGTCTGGCGAGGAAGTCACGGTCTGGTTAGTCTCAAGCATCAAAAGTGCCTGCTCGTAGATCTCATGGCCTTCCTCGGCGGTAATGAGATTATTGCGGACCATCGACTGAAGCATTGCCGCTTGCATGGCGCCGGCCATTAGGCTTGACGCTATGGCCAACTCGAGCGCAGAGAGCTCCTTCATCAAACGCCCCTGTGCAAAGTCAAACAAGTTGACACGTGGTAGAAACTTGCGGGGCAACCGAGTGGTTCCTAGGCGATCATTTGGCGCCTTCCACCCGAGCTACAAGCGGCGGAACTAGTTTCATTGTCCGCCCTCATGTTCACCGCTCGTTGACTATTCGGCAGACATTGCCAGATTTTCCCGTATATTTGGGAGCGCCAGACGGGTACCCACTACGCTGTCTGGCTGACTGGAATGGGAGTACTCCGATGGCCCTGGCGCGATCCCCGCGCCAGGGCCATTTTTCTTCACGTTTGCCAGCTTAGGGCGCGCGGTCAGGTTCTCGAACCGTAGATCCTAATTTAATACTTTCTGTGCGTTGCGACTGAGCCTCCCTCCCATATCTCTGAAGTTTCGACATCGTGAGCAACAATCAATTGCTTTTCGTGATCGCGGAGACGCGTCATGCCTAGTGAGTGGGAGTCAATGTCGATTGAAGAACTGTTCGAGCTTCACCAACTGATGCAGTCAGTTCTTCGTGAAAAATTGACCGCCAGGAAGAAGCTGCTGGAAGATCGAATACGTCAACTCAACCAGCCGTCCGATAGTGACGGCGGGAAGGATCGCCGGCCTTAATCGGCAACATAGTCGTCGATCTTTCGCGATACGCTCGCTCCGCGCGCAGGGCTGCCTCTTTTTGTCGAACCAGTTCCCGCAGAGTCGCGAGCTCCGCAAACTTTCGGAGTATCTCAGTGTTATCTTTGTCTAATTGATACAGGTAGTAGCTTGGAATTTGGACTTTAGCCCTCATCAGCCCCTCCTACGCTCACCCTGCACCCAGTGATCGAAGGATACCACTCTCGCGATGATAAGTTCCTAAGTCGTTGCCTATTTATCCTGACGTGGACAGGGGCTGCTTGCGGAACCTGCTGCAGATGCTGTTCACTCCAGAACCTCATACTCGAAGGCCACGCCTTCGGGATCATTTTCCTCGAACCAGCTTTCCGCGACGGTGGTGGTGAAGACCTTGACGTGCTCTGGGTTGCCAACCTGCTTGGTCGTGTTGACGTAGACAAAAACGGTCAATGGTCTCTCCACAGCTTGATGGCCGCAGACCTTGTATGCATCTAAAGAAAACGGCACCAGCGCTGTGGAAGAAGCCGGGGCTGCCTTCTTCCGGGTTGGGGTTGGGCAGCTGGTCCCCAGAACTGGTTGGCTCAAAAAGTCGTCTGATATCGGCGGTCGATACTCGCTACCTAGCGATACTTGTCAGGCTTGCCGTTTGGGCTGCCGTCGCCGCCGCCGTTGCCGTTGCCGTTGTTGCCTTTCGGCCCCCAATGGCCGTTCGCGCCAGAATGCGCGACCGCATCGGAGGTGAGAGAGGTCGATAGCAGCAGCGTTATTGCTGGGGGTGTTACGGCTGCAAACCTGCCAGCCGAAATCAGAAATTTCCGGCGGTCTTCGGTCTCTTGTTGCTCGCGGTCATCCATGACTGCCTCCGAACCGGCAATTTAGATGAGAGTTATCCTGATTTAATTTGAGATGATAATAATATTTAATTCAAATCACTGTCTGCCCGTTGGGCGACACTTGGAGGAAATTTGACACCCCAGCGTGATCGAAGGGCGGCCTGACGTCGGCGCCACGCTTGTTTGGGAGCACTGCATCGCACACACAATTGTTCCCGAAAAGTCACACCAGGCGGGGAACTCTTCGCGCAGAAAAGGCTTGGTGTTGGCAACTTCTGGTCAAACTGATGTTCTGGTCAAACTGAAGGTTAAAATTAGTTTCCTGATGTTAGTTGGTGAGTGGAAATTTGGGAAAGATCCATGACCACTTTGCAAGCGATAGCATTTGGAGCCATGCTCGCGTGGACGCCATCGCTCATTATCCTGGCAGTTTCACTATGGGACGTTCGCGAGCTTGAGGGGATGGAATAGTCGGCCGGTTTGCCGAGTTCGGTACCGTCAATCTCGTACGTCAATCTCTGTGAATTCCCGCGGCCCCGGTTCGCGCTCCTGCATAAAGGCCGGCTATCTTCGTGCCTGTCACACCCAGTCAGTTCAGCGCGAAACGCACTTCATGGATTGTCGACTCAGGCTCTTGCATCTGCCGGCGCAATCACGCGCTGGACGGGAGATGCCAATGTCATGCGAAAACTGCAATGCTGCGCTACCTCTCATCACGTCGCAGAAAGGAAGGTAGACGGCATTAGCGCACTGACCACGGCCATGCTAATGGCGATTGCTGTTTTTGGGCTTGCGGTCGGGCTGCGGTTGGCGACGGCTTTTGCGCCTGGGCGACATTGGCCGACTGCCGCGGACGCGGCAGTGGTATCTCGGGCATTACCCTTGGCTGTTCGGGGCTTACCTTTGGCTCTGCAGGCATCACCGTTGGCTCAGAAGCGTTGGCGATGACGAGGGCGAGTTGTTCCTGGCTTGCGTTGAGCCGCTCGGTGAGCGTTTGGCTTTCGCGCGCCATCTGGATCTGGGTCGCTTTGACCTGCTCGATGATACTGTTGTTGCGTGCCATTTCTTGATGGCTCGCCTTGAGTTGGCTCGCGACATTTTCATTGTCGCGGACCAGTTGTTCTTGCCTAACATTGAGCTGTTCTACCGCTTGCCTCAAGGCAGCGAGATCGCGCGTCATCGGTTGGAGTTGCTGCGCCAAGTCGGAAGACATGGCGACGGCAGTCGGCGCTGCGTCTTTGACGGCTCCCGGCGCGGCCTCTGACAGAGGTGCTGGATCCGAGGGGGCGATCATCGCTGTATGAGCGGAGGAGGACAACCACCAAGTAGCGCCACCAACGGATGCTGTCACGAGAGAGCCGACGAAAACCACATAGCGCCAACCCGCCGATCGATGAATCGTTGCCCGCGGGGCGCGAGACGTCTTCATGGTGGTCGGCGGGGCCGAAGGATGCACTCCGGCTTCGCTTAGCAGGTTCGAAAGACAACTCTCGATCTGCCCTTCCACGAACTTGTTATCCGGCGTGGAAACCATTTTGGTGCTCCGTGTCAAATGCAATGGCACCCGCCACCGCGCATCTGCGCTACGACGAACTAACATTTCGACGGGACGGTTTTGAGCCTACGAAGCTTCCAAGGGATGAGCATTCAACTACACGTCACGTCGTCTTTTTCTAATTCACCCGGAACTGTACCGGCGCAATTAACGCAACCGGGAAGGCGGAACTATGTTCACGGCCAGAGAACTACGGAAGGAGTCCTGACCCTTCGCAGTTCCGGCGCCAGCGAAAGGCCTCCTTCCCGGTCAACAGGATGGTGATCAGGCGCGGCCTTTGCTCCCCTTGATCATGGGAGCCTCATCTGCATCGACTATGCCAGTCGGGGCGCTCTGCCGCTGCGCGAACGATATCGAGACCGGCGCAGCGCGAGTAGCAGAGGCCGCTGGCAAAGCGCTTGACCGGAGATTGATATGCGCGCCCGTGAGGGCACCAGCTGGAGGTGGCTCAAAGTCACGCGAAGAGCAAAATGACGGCCGCAACTGTGGTGTCCCGCTCGGGCGTCAGAATAACGCACCGCTGGCCAAGGTCCTTTTCGCGCCATCAATCTTTGCGCTAATTGCCCAAAACGCTGAGCCAAATTTTCAGGTGTTCTGAATGCAGATGTCGCCCGTGAGGCTTTTGTTAGCAATTCTTGTCCTGACCGCGACGTACTTGTTTGGAGCGTATAGCGCTCGCCAGCAATTATTTCCGTTTCCGTTTTTGCAGGCGCTGAAGGCTGGCGTCGCGGGCAGGACGGCTCCTGAAGACCTCTACACGTTTGATCAAACGGGACGGCTCGTTTCGGGCGATCAGAAGAAAGCTGTCACCTGCCCGGAGCAGACGAGCCGTACAGCCGTTCTGCTGCTGATCGGGCAGTCCAACGCTGGAAATCACGGGGGCAACGGTTCCGCTCGGAACACGGAGAGAAGGTTGTGAATTTTTTCGATGGACGATGCTATGTCGCCGCGTCGCCCCTGCTGGGATCCGACGGCATCGGCGGTGAGTATTGGACCCAGCTCGGCAATCTTCTGCTGGAACGCGGATCGTTCGACCAAGTCGTACTGGCTCCCGTGTCCATAAGCGGCTCTGAGGTCTCTCGTTGGGGGCCGGGCGGCGATTTGAACGCAATCATGACCGACACCGCGAGCCATCTGCAGCGGCAAGGGTATCTTGTGACGCACGTACTCTGGGTGCAAGGTGAGATCGACTACGTGAAGGGAACGAGCGAGAAGGACTACCGCGACCGCTTCTTGTCGCTGGTTAACTCGTTGAGATCTTATAACGTGGCGGGGCCGGTATACATTGGCATAGCGACAAAGTGCTTGGGAGCAACAAATGGAGGAACGCGCTCCCACTCTCCCGACAACGCCGTCGCGCGCGCTCAACTGGCGCTCCCTGAGCCCGGTGCCAATCTGAGAAGCGGAGTTAATTCAGACGCCCTGCTTGACGATTTGGATCGATACGACGATTGCCATTTCGGCTCATCGGGAGAACAGAAGGTCGCCAAAGCCTGGGCAGACTTGCTCTCAAACGCGCCGTGAGCACCTCACACGCGCCGGCAAAACTCATGGCAAGGCCAGCGGCCGGTTTCCATCTGGATGGCGCGACCACAGATGCAATGCACAAGTATCTTGGTGGCGCCGCTTTCGCGCACGTCGCCGAAAGGGATTTTCTGTTCGCGCTGCATCGCACGCACAATTGTACCAGGAAAGTCAGACCAAGCGGGCAACTGTTCGCATCACATAAAATGCCTTCATATCGTCATCGACAAATCAAAATTCGAGCTGTCAACACTAATGGTCGCGGGTTGGAGTTTGGGGAACGATCCATGACCACTTTGCAAGCGATAGCATTTGGAGCCATGCTCGCGTGGACGCCATCGCTCATTATCCTGGCAGTTTCACTATGGGACGTTCGCGAGCTTGAGGGGATGGAATAGTCGGCCGGTTTGCCGAGTTCGGTACCGTCAATCTCGTACGTCAATCTCTATGATTCGCTGTCCTTCAAAACAGTTTGAGTCGATATGGCTCATTATCGTGGGCGCGTCATGAAGAGCGCCTTGACGGATCGATGAGCTGTTTGCGCCGTGCAACATGTCCTCAGCGCGAAGCTGAGGCTAAGAAAGACCGAGCTCGAGCGTAAGTTGCAGGCACTCGATATGGCGTCGAGCGATGCCAGGCCGACGAAGTCTCGCAGTTCCTAGTGCGCTCAGTTAGCCGCGCAGCTCGTTGCTCGGGGATGCGCGACGACTGCAGAGGCGATAGGCTCTCGGTGCCGTATCGCCTCCACAATCCGTATTGCCTCTCTGAGTGTCCGGATCTCGGCCATCCGGTTTTGAAGATCGGTCGAGATCTGCAAAAGAAGGTGCTCTGCCTTTTTAAATGACTGTCCCATTGAAATACTCCTGCCCATCAACAAACTATATCGGCAATAATGGGAGGCCGGCCTCGAATCGCGTGCCGTACGTCCCCTTGCTGGCACCGTATTTTGTACGGTGGATGGTAGGCCGGCTTTGTTTCAGTTTTTCGTCAGTTTTGGAAAAGGTTTCGTGGCCTGTTGTCTTGGAAAAGGACGCCGCCGGTATCAAAATACATGCCCGGCGGCGTTTCCGTCCTAAACTGGGTCGCTTAAATCCCCAGCGGCACCTAGGCAGCAGAAACCATGCCAGTCGCCTATACGGTGTGACGCCGGCTTTGCTGGCGCAGATGCGCAGGCTTCCTTCACCGGGTGCGGTCGGCCGGTCGCTGATCAATTCGAGCGTACGGGCTTACGTCCGCAAAAGGTCCTGATCACAGCCGGCGACGAAGTGACGCGACATGCCGGTAATCTCGAACCATTTTTCCGGGCGTCCTCGCTCGCAAACCTTGTCACCAACTTGATTGCTTGTGCGGACAAGTGGAGGCTGGAGCCTGCAGGAGTGCCTTACTTTTTAACTGACAATCTCCCTGACCTTGATGCCGCGCAAGGCCTCGATGCAGTCAGCCACCAAATGCAAGAACTCTTGCCGCTTTATGCGCTTCACCTGACGCCCTTCCATATTAATTAGAATGAACCTCGCCATGTCGTGGGCGACTTCAAACTGCGATTTGCCGGTAACCTCAACGTCTATTCTCTCAGCCATTTCGCTCTCCGCTAGTTGTAATTGGAAGGCAGCGGTTCACTCCAAGACCTCATACTCAAAGGCTACGCCTTCAGGATCGTTTTCCTCAAACCACCTTTCTGCGGCGTCCACATTGGCAAACCCCTTGATGTGCTCGGGATCTCCACCTGCTTGCTGGTATTGACGTAGACAAAAACGGTCATTGGTCTCTCTTCAGCTTGCGCTTGCCCCAATGATGAGTTTTGCGATCGGGATTAAAAACCCGCTCGACGTGACGGTTCAACGCCCGCATGACGCCGATCGGGGCCAGCATCGTGGCCGCCGTTCTCTGCAACGAGGATCAGCGCCTTCATGGCGGCCTGCCATTCAGCCTTCGATAGCTTCGTGATGTAGCTGGCGGCTTCTTTCAAGGTGAGGAGGCGCCGGCCATCCGGGAGCGGTATTGGATCCTCAAACGAGGCGGACCAAGGCACGGAAATGACTTCTTTCAATTGTTTGGGGCGGTGCTCTGACAGACCACCGTTACTAATGGCTTGCTTAAATGTTCATGTGTTGTTCTTATCGGGAAAATCTGGCAGTTCAGGGGATGTAGCATGCCCGGTATCGACTTTTACCGAGCCGAAATCGACCACATGCAGGTCCAGGTCGGAAGACAGCGTAAGGAGATCCTGCAGCTTCAGCGCGCCGGCATTTCGACTGCATCGGCCGAGCTGCTGCTCGCGAGGATGCTGGCGAAGATCGAGGGGCTGTGCGCCGAGCGGGATCGGCTCAAAGCAGAGCAGGGCGGTCCAACAAAAGGGCGCGTGCTCGGCGGCCGGCGTTGGTGATGCCGGAGCCGCTGCAGTGGTCCGACGAGAAAGGCGACAGCTCTCCATGGCTCAGAGCGCTCGCCGAACTGCGCCAGCGGGCTGCGCGTGAAGGTTACGCTATCAACACGTCCAGGCGATCACAGTCGCGATCGATCAGTACGCAGAGAAGGCGCTGGGCAATCGCGATTACTTCCTGAACAAGCCGTACGGGTCGGCTAACCACCCAAAACGGGGCAGCACGACCTCCGCGCTTGCTGATGTCCGAAAGCAGAGGTGTGAAATGACCTACAAGTATTTGATTCTATTGGTGAGCGCGGAGGGACTCGAACCCTCGACCCCATGATTAAAAGTCACGTGCTCTACCGCCTGAGCTACGCGCTCACTCGCCGCGCTGTGTAGGGGGCGGGCCCCTGCGGGTCAATAGCACAAGCACGGCAAATTCGTGGTCTGCTTGATCCCAATTCTCTTTAGGTAGCTAAAGGTTAGTTCGGCTTCTTCAACCACCCGGCGGCAATCAATCCACGGCGGTTAGTTGACCTCGCGGCGAATCTCGGAGGCGACCGGCTGGGACTGGGTGTTGACCGTCGGCAGGGTGACCGGGCGCAGCCCGATCAGTTCCGCCGTCCGCACCGCGCTGTTACGCCAGAAAGCGAAGGAATTGATACGGGAGTTTTCCAAAAGCGCGATCGCGACCGCCGCGAGGAACGGCAGGCTTTGCAGCACCAGCACGCCCGCGAAGATATAGATCTCGCGCACTTCCTTGTAGCCGTTGGTGACGACCAGAACGGCGGCGCCGATCAGCAGCAGCACGCCGATCACGGCCTCCCAGAACGCCTGGAATTCGATCGACATCCGCGACAGACCGCCCTTGGAGGTGCGGGCAAAGGCGAGGTGCTCGGTGATCAGGCCCTGGGCCACCGCGCGCGACACCGTCCACTGTACGCTCATCGCCGCTATCATGGCGCCCAGCATCTGGCCGGCCTTGATCTTCACCCGCAAGCGGTAGAGCGCGACGAAATGGATCAGCGAGACTGCGAAGGAGGCGATGATCGGCAGCGTCAGGATCTTGTCGGGAATGGCGATGTCGGCAAACGCCACGATCGGCACCCAGATCAGGTTGAGGATCGCCACGACGACGCCCAAGCTTTCGGCGCCGAGCCAGTTCAGCCAGCCCAGCGAAAATTCGCGGCGCTGGTCCGGCGTCAGCCGGCTGGCGCCGGGTAGGAAGCGCCGCCAGTGCTTCTTGACGATCTGGAAGCCGCCATAGGCCCAGCGGTGACGCTGCTTCTTGAACGCCTCATAGGTGTCGGGCAGGAGGCCCTCGCCATAGCGGACATTGGTGTAGTGCGTCAGCCAACCCTGCTGCTGGATGGTCAGGCCGAGGTCGGTGTCCTCGCAGATGGTGTCGCTGGACCAGCCGCCGGCCATATCCATCGCGGAGCGCCGGATCAGGCACATCGTGCCGTGCACGATGATCGAGTTGAACTCGTTGCGCTGGACCATGCCGATGTCGAAGAACCCGGCATATTCGCCGTTCATGATGTAGTGCATCAGCGAGCGGTCGCCGTCGCGGTGCTCCTGCGGCGCCTGCACCAGGCCGACGCGCGCGTCGGCGAACACCGGCACGAGATCCTTCAGCCAGTCCGGATGCACGACATAGTCGGCGTCGATGATGCCGATGATCTCGGCATCCGCCGCGGTGCGCTCCATGGCGATGCGAAGCGCGCCGGCCTTGAAGCCCTGCACCTTCTCGGCATTGATGAACTTGAAGCGTTCGCCGAGCGCACGGCAGTGATCCTGGATCGGCCGCCAGAATTCCGGGTCGGGCGTGTTGTTGATGATGCAGACGCATTCGAAATTCGGATAGTCGAGCCGCGACACCGCATCCAGCGTCTGCTTCAGCATCTCGACCGGCTCGTAGTAAGCGGGGATGTGAATCGAAACCTTCGGGAAGGCGACGTTCTCGCCGATGGTGGCGGGCGCTAGCGGCGCGCTCTTGGTAATCAGCCGGCGCGGCCCGCGGCCGAAGGCAATCGCCGCGATTTCGTCGATGCGCGCCATCGCGATCAGGATCAGCGGAACCAGCAGGATCAGGCCAAGCGTCAGCGCAAAGGCCGAGCCGAACACGAAATAATGCCCGGCCCAGTAGGCGAACACGGTGGAAACCCAGGCGCCGACGCCGTTCGCTGCCGCTGAAAGCAGCAGCGCCTGCATGATTGTCGGCTGCTCGAGCCGCAGGATCGGCAGCGACATCAGGATGCCCATCAGCAGCGCGATCGCGGCGAGCTTCCAATAGTTCTCGTTCACGATCGGACCGGTCCACGCGAATTTCGGTTCGCGATTGGCATCGAGGATGCCCCAATAGGGGCCGACGCCGCCTTCGAAGAATTTCCAGGGCTGATCGATCGCCTCGACGATGTTGTAGTCGATGCCGATCGCTTCCGCGCGGGTGACGAAATTACGCAGCACCGAGGCCTGTTCGAACGGGCCGGGCTCGGCGTTCCTCAAATTGTATCCGGCGCTCGGCCAGCCGAACTCGGCAATCACGATCCGTTTGCCGGGAAACTGATCGCGCAAGAGCTGGAACATGGCCACCGCCTGATCGACGGCTTGCTTGTCGGTGAAGTTCTCCCAATAGGGCAGCACGTGCGCGGCGATGAAATCGACAGAGGACGCCAGTTCCGGATTGTCGCGCCAGATGTTCCAGATCTCACCGGTCGTCACGGGAACGTTGACGGATTTCTTGACCTGCTTGATCAGGTCGACCAAGTCGTTGATCTTCTGCTCGCCGCGGAAAATCGTTTCGTTGCCGACGACGATTCCGTTGACGTTGCTGTTGCGCTTGGCGAGGTTGATCGCCGCCTCGATCTCGCGCTTGTTGCGATCGGAATTCTTGTCGATCCAGGCGCCGACGGTGACCTTCAGGCCGAATTCGGCAGCAATCGGCGGCACCAGTTCGACGCCACCGGTCGAGGAGTAGAGACGAATCGCGCGCGTGATCGTCGAGAGCTTCTTCAGGTCGGCGCGGATCTTTTCGATCTGCGGAATATTGTCGACGTCGGGATGCGCCGAACCCTCGAACGGCGCATAGGAGACGCTCGGCAGAATGCCCCTGAAATCGGGCGCCGCCTGCTTTTCCTGGAATAGGCCCCACAGCCCGGCGTGAGCTGCGGTTACAAACAGCAGAACGGCAACGATGGCGCGCATCGGGGGCTAAACCATACGGGGCTGCAATTTATGGGAAGCGAACCTGTCCCCTAGGTTCGACCGACACGGCGGCATCATAAGGATAGTCCTGCCCTGCGTTTTCACAACTGGTATGACGCCATGACTTTTTTAAGGACGGCGCCTTAAGGGCGTGACGAATCCAAACGCCGGATAAATAGGATCGTTCCGCTGAACGTATCCTGAATGCCGGACGTCTATTTCGCCTGCGGGCTAGGCGCGGCGCTGGGGGCCGGCGAGGGCGAAGCGGCCGGCGCAGGCGTCGCATTGCCGGCGGTCGCAGGCGCCGGGTTGGCTGCTGCGGCAGCCTGCGGCTGGGCGCCCGGATTGATCCAGCAGACGTGGATGCGACTGTCGAGCGTCTCCGCCACCTTGGGATCGATCTGTCCGCCAAAGCGGGTCAGGCAGCGGAAGGTGGCCTGGACATGCCCGCCGGGGCAGCCGAACCGGTCATAGAGATCGAGATGCCGGAACGCGGTATCCAGATCGTCTCGCCACATCAGGCGAACCACCCGGCGGCCGAGCCAGACGCATTCGGGATTCCCGGCCGGGCCGTTGATCGCCTGGGCTGCCTCGACGAATTCGTCGGTCTTGCGCTGGTTGTCCTTGCTGGCGTCGGCGGCACTGGCCGGCGCCTTGCCTTGATCCTGCGGGGTTGGGCTGCCGCTCTGGGCAAACGCCCCGCCCGATCCGATCAGGAGGGCCAGGCCGGCAGCGGCAAAGCGCCTCAAAACCGCAACTCTTGGATCAAGCACCCGTCGACGCATACATTCCCCGATCAATTTCCTGCCGCGAGCGGCTGGTGTGGTGTTCTGGCTTGTTGCCGCCCAAATAGGTCCCCAATGCGGCGGAAACATCCGGCGATTCACATGACGGGTATTTCAGATTTTGTCCAGCAAAGTCACAACTTTATCATAGGCGCTGGTAAAACTGCCGCAGGGACGAGGCAGAATAGGGCGATCGTGCATCTTGGCAGAACGCCGATGAACGGGTAATCGACGGTCCCCGCCCGGAGGATGGAACCGATTTCTCTTCGTACGCCGCTGGCGCTTCTCCTTTCATCGCTCGCTATGATCGCGGCTCTTTGGTGGTGGCTCGCCACGCCGATTACGCTTGTGCGCGCGCCGATCGATCCCACGGCCAAGCTGCAATGCGTCTCCTACGCGCCGTTCCGCGGCGCGCAGACACCCCTGATCCCGACCACGCAGATCCCTCCTGAACAGATCGCGCAGGACCTGGCGCAGCTCGCCAAGATTACCGACTGCGTGCGGACCTATTCGATCGAGAATGGGCTCGACCAGGTTCCGGCGCTGGCCGCCAAGGTCGGGCTGAAGGTGATCCAGGGGATCTGGCTCTCGAGCAATCGAATCAAGAATCTTGCCCAGATTTCGGTTGCGATCGAACTGACCAAGGAACATCCGGACGTCATTACGGCGCTGGTGGTCGGCAACGAGGTGCTGCTGCGCGGCGAGATGACGACGTCGGATCTCGCCGCCCACATCCGCTCGGTCAAGTCGCGGGTCACCGTGCCCGTCACCTATGCCGACGTCTGGGAGTTCTGGCTGCGCAACCGCGAAATCTACGACGCGGTCGACTTCGTCACGATCCACATCCTGCCGTACTGGGAAGACATGCCGGTGCGTGCAAAACACGCCGCCGGCCATGTCGACGATATTCGCAAGCGGATGGCGGTGGCATTTCCAGCCAAGGAAATCCTGATCGGGGAAACCGGCTGGCCGAGCGCGGGGCGGATGCGCGAAGGCGCGCTGCCGTCACGCACCAACCAGGCGCGCGTGGTGTCGGAAATCCTCGATCTCGCCAAGCGCGAAAAATTTCGGGTCAATCTGATCGAGGCCTACGACCAGCCGTGGAAGCGTCAGCTCGAAGGCACCGTCGGCGGCTATTGGGGCATGATCAATGACGCGCAGCGGGCGGTGAAATATCCGCCTGGAGAGCCGATCAGCAATTATCCGTTCTGGAAACTGCAGATGGGAGGCGGGATGGCGCTCACCGCTTTCGTCTTCCTGGCGGGCTGGTTGACGCTGCGGCGGCGGCCGTGGAAGCCCGGGCTGGCTTCGTGGGTCGCAGTCGGGACGTCGGCGACGACCGCCGGCATGCTGCTCGGCGTCGCCGCGGACAAGATGTTTTACGAGAGCTACGGGGCAGGCGGCTGGCTGCAATGGGGCGCGCTGCTGGCAGCCGCCATTGCCGCGCCGATGCTGTGTGCGAACGCCGCGATGTCGGGGCGGTCGCTGCCGACCTTCCTCGAATTGCTCGGGCCGCGCGAGGGCCGGACCAAGTCGGTGCTATCGGCGTTGCTGGGGCTTGCGCTTGTCGTCACCACGCTGATTGCGGCGCAAACCGCGCTCGGCTTTACGTTCGATCCGCGCTACCGCGATTTTCCGTTCGCGTCGCTGACCATGGCGGTGGTGCCGTTCGCGGCGCTGATGCTGCTGAACCGGCCGAAAGACGGCGTTCGCCCCATTGCCGAATCCGCCTTTGCCGGCTTGCTGGTCGCGGCCGCGCTCTTCACCGGCTTCAACGAGGGCAATCAGAACTGGCAGGCGATGTGGACCTGCGCGATCTATTTGCTGCTGGCGCTCACGCTGTGGCGGGCGCGGGCCGTGCAAATCCCAAAATGAGCAGGCCGATCGCAATTCCCGACAGCGCGATATTGTAGAGCACGATCCCGAATCCCGCCGCGATCAGGCCGCCGGTCAGCAGCACGATCGACGGCCGCATGACGTGAAGCGTCGCAATGATCAGCGCGGTGATGCCGAATACCGAATTCTTGAACAGGTAGGTGGCGAGCGTCCGCGACTTGCACTGCATGGTTTGCAGGCCGGCGTCGCAGGCCAGCGCGACCGTCGAGAACTCGACCGTGAGGTAGCGCAGATAGAGCGCGTAGCCGACGGTGACGAAGCCGACCACCAGCAGGAATTGGACTTGATAGGGCGTGAGCCGGAACGGGGATTTTTTCATCGGCGCAATATGGTCGGGATTGGCGGCCGGGACAAGCGTTCGCAGGTTAGCGAAAATGCACGTCAGAATTTCGTCATAACGCTCTGTAGCCAAAAGCTTATTGTGAATTTTTTTTGCCGAAGATGGACGAAAATGTCGTCTGCGTTGGCTCCGGCGGCGGCTCCGGCTTCTTCGCCACCTCCTCAACGACGGTCGCCGCCGGCTGCTTGGCGATGCCGCGCCGGCGCGGGGCAGGCTTGGCGGCACTGGGCGGCGGATCGTTCAACGACAGCCGCTGGCCATCGAAGATCGCGGTCTCGCAGGGGCGGCTGTTTTCGGCAAGAATGGCGCAGATCCTGGCGGCGGCGCCGGCGTCGTTCAGCGGACCGGCGACCAGGCGAAGCTGCATGCCGAGGCCGTTGGTGCCTTCCTTCACGACGATGATCGGGCGCAGTGCCGTCAGCGGCGCGTTCGATCTGGATTTCAGCAGCCCGCGCCACAACGCGCGCAGGCCGTTCACCGAATTGGCGCTGCCGAGATCGACCCCGAACTCGGTCCGCTGCAGGGATATTTTTGGCGCGGTGGCGTCATCCGCCTCCGCATCGGTCGGCGCCGACGCGACGACGTCCGGGATCGGACTTGCGATCACCGGGTTCGGCCCTTTGCCCAGCTCGATCAGTTTGCCGGCGGCGGGGTCGGGCGGAGCCATCATCGACTGCGCGGCCATCAGTGGCGTGGCGGGCGAAGGTTTCGCGGGCTCCGGCTTGGCAGGCTCCAGCGTGACGGCGTCGGCTTTTGTCATCTCAGCCTTTGCCATCTCAGCCTTTGCCGTTTCCAGCTTGGCCATTTCCGGCTTGGCGCTCTCTGTTTTGGCTGCGTCGGTCTTTGCCGCATCCTTTGCCGCGTGCGAAACCGTCGCCGGGGCAGGCTCGGCGGTGGCCTTGTCTGCGACCGCCGCTGCGGCCGGGGCGGTCGCTACCGGCGCGACGCTTGGCGATGCCGGCTTCGGCGCAGCTTGCGGTTCCACATTTGCGACCGGCGAAGCCTGCGCGGAACCCTGGCGGGCGATAGCCCCGGTGACGGATTCGAGCCCCTGTT
This sequence comes from Bradyrhizobium sp. AZCC 1578, assembly GCF_036924675.1. Lineage (NCBI taxonomy): Bacteria > Pseudomonadati > Pseudomonadota > Alphaproteobacteria > Hyphomicrobiales > Nitrobacteraceae > Bradyrhizobium > Bradyrhizobium sp. AZCC 1578. Next base: position 386,527 of record NZ_JAZHRZ010000001.1, on the reverse strand, counting down.
CCAGGCTGGTGACACGGGAATACAGCCGGTCGCGATCGCCGTTCAGCGTATCGATGGCGGCGGCGAGCCGCCGCGCCTCAATCTGGGTTTCCTTCTGGGTTTCCTTGGCTACGAGCTGAATTTGCTGCGCCTGCCGGGTGTGATCTGCGGCGGCGACCTGTTCGCGCTTCAAGCCAAGGGATGACTGGTTGGCCATGACGGCCAGAGTCACCGCAGCCGTGGCGCCGACACCCCAGGACCCGATCCGCCACAGCGCGCGGCGGTCGAGTTCATCTTCGTCGGCGAACAGGTTGCTCAGCACGCCGCCGCTGTCATCCGCCTCGAAGTCTGCGAGATGGTCTGTTTTCTTGGCCAAGCGCCCCTGGCCCTCCTCGAGGCCCGCCGAATCACAGGGTAAACATTAACAGGAAAAGCGACGCCCACTTGAATCCGGACGTTTTCGGGGCGGCGAATCGGTTTGATCTCCGGGGGAAAACAATTAAAGACGGACCGCGCAACCTTGTTCGCCTGAGGACCAGAATGATCGCTCGATCCAGCCTGACAGTCGTGCTTGCGGCCGGTGAGGGCACACGCATGCGATCTTCGCTGCCGAAGGTGCTGCACCAGGTCGCCGGCCAGTCGCTGCTGGCGCATGTGCTGGATGCGGCCCCGCACGGCGCGGGCGCTGCGCTCGCGGTCGTGATCGGGCCGGACCACAAGGCGGTCACTGAGGAGGTCAGGCGCGTCCGCTCGGATGCTGCGACCTTCGTTCAGGCCGAGCGCCTCGGCACCGCGCACGCCGTCTTGGCCGCCCGCGAGGCGATCGCGCGCGGCGCCGACGATCTGCTGGTGGCGTTCGGCGATACGCCGCTGATTTCGCCCGAAACCTTCGCCCGGCTGCGCGCGCCGCTGGCGCAGGGCGCGGCGCTGGCCGTGCTTGGTTTCCGCGCCGCCGATCCGACCGGTTACGGCCGGTTGCTGCTCGATGGCGACCGTCTGATGGCGATCCGCGAACACGCCGACGCGACTGCAGATGAGCGTAAAGTCACGCTGTGCAATGCCGGCGTAATGGCGTTCGACGGCCGCCGCGCGCTGGAAATCCTCGACCGGATCGGCAACGCCAACAGCAAGGGCGAGTATTATCTGGTCGATGCCGTCGCCATCGTCAGGGAAATGGGATTGGAGGCCGTCGTGATCGAAACCAGCGAGGACGAAGTGCGCGGCATCAACAACAAGGCGCAGCTTGCGGAGGCCGAAGCGGTGCTGCAGGCGCGGCTGCGCCAGGCGGCGCTCGATGCCGGCGTGACACTGATCGCGCCGGAGACGGTTTATCTCGCCGCCGATACCAAGTTCGGCAGCGACGTCACCATCGAGCCGTTCGTGGTGATCGGCCCCGGCGTCACCATCGCCGACGGCGCAGTGATCCATTCGTTCTCGCACATCGTGCAGGCCTCGATCGGCAGACACGCCTCCATCGGTCCCTATGCGCGCTTGCGCCCGGGCACTTCGCTCGGCGACGGCGTTCGAATCGGCAACTTCGTCGAGACCAAGGCCGCGACGCTGGAGGCCGGCGTCAAGGTCAACCACCTCTCCTATGTCGGCGACGCCCATGTCGGCGCCAATTCCAACCTCGGCGCCGGCACCATCACCTGCAACTATGACGGCTTCTTCAAGCACAAGACCCTGATCGGCGAGGGCGCGTTCGTCGGCACCAACTCCTCGCTGGTGGCGCCGGTGAAAATCGGCAACGGCGCCTATATCGGCTCGGGCTCGGTCATCACCAAGGACGTTCCCGACGACGCGATGGCCGTGGAGCGCAGCCCGCAGAGCAACCGCGAGGGTGGTGCTGCGCGCTACCGCGAGATGAAGTTGCGGGCGAAGGCAAAGAAAGAGGGTTAAGCGCAGCGCGTGTTAAGCTTTCCCGCTTAGACTGTCTCAATCGGCAATACGCTTTCCGGTCGAAAATGCCGTGACCATAGCTTGATGACTCTCAGTTAGATCGATTTGGCCGCGGACTTGCTTCACCTCTCCCGCTAGCGGGGGAGGCGTAGGCCACCTTCGGTGGCCGTCCTCTGAGACGCCGAGGCAAAGCCTCGGCTATGGCGGAGCGCCGGGTGGGGGCTCTCTCCACACGGGGAGTGTCAATTGTGGAGACACCCATAGCCATCGCAGCACGATTTAGCAATTTGGCTACCAATTGGTGCCAGCATTCCGCCATTGCGGATCGGTCGCGATCGGCGACAGCGAATTCCGAAAGGCTTTAACTCGACCAGCCCGGTTGGCGGTCTCTTTCCTTTGGAGAGGCCCACTATGTTCAAAGGTTTTGCAATCGCAGCCTTGATGCTGCTTGGTGCGTCGCAGGTAGACCATTATCTCACCCATGGTCGGTATACCGATGCCGCCATATCGATGCTGAGGCAGATCAGGCACTCGTTCGGTATTTGACCTGCAACCCGGCTGGCATCGGCTGAATTGCGACCGCCTGTAAGAGCGTTTTCAAGCGAAGTGGATCCCGGTTCGCGTGAAGAAAACGCGTCAGAACAGACGACTAGGCCACTTCGGTTGACGCCGAAGGCAACGCCTTAACCTTGATGAATATTTATTCAAGTTCCTGCAACCATCGGTCTTGTTCGGCGTCATGCTTTCAGTGCGGAGCGCGTCATGGACGACATGGACGACGACAGGGAACAGCGTGAACTTCAAGAGCGGGTGATGCGCTTCCGCGTGATGGAGCGCGAAGTCACGGACCCGCTTGCAATTGGGCTCCTGCACGACATCGTCACAGAATTGGAAGCGGCCCTGGAGAAGCCTGACAGATAGTCACGCAAAAGCCCGGCAGCCATTTCGGACTGCCGGGCTTTACGCAAATACTAGGTGAACTAATACCGCGCCGCTGCAATGCGGCTATTTTGATGCGGATTTCGGGACCGTCTATCCGGAAGAGTACGGGCGCGCACTTTCGTCCCGTTGGAACCGAACCCTCGCACCTCTGCGGGGCGGGCGTACCTTGCGTACCGGCAGAGCGCGACAGTTTCTTTAAGACGGCACTGTGCAAACCTCGATCGGCAAGCAAGAAGGCCTCCATCGGTCCCTATGCGCGGTTGCGCGCCGGCACCTCGCTCGGCGAGGGCGTCAGGATCGGCAACTTCGTCGAGACGAAAGCCGCGACGCTGGAAGCCGGCGTCAAGGTCAATCATCTCTCCTATGTTGGCGACGCCTATGTCGGCGCCAATTCCAACCTCGAACTACGGTGCACATTTAACTCTTGAGACTACCGCCTATAGCGCATTTCCGGTGAGCCCGACCCGCAAGCGTCAATTGAATGCAATGGCACCGTAATTCTGTTAGTGTCCCAATTGGCCACTGGAGGAAGAGCGATGCGCTTTGTTTTGCCCGAGGTTGACCTGCGGCGTGATGGCGGAAGCAGGTCAATCGACGATCAAGATGGGAACGTGGTTGGCCAGCTTCTTATGAATCAGAACGTCGGGCGGACAATAATCCTGCTTGGAAAGTATCAGGGAACGTTCAAAACTCAGGAAGAGTGCGCAGCCTTCGCGCGTGGCGTTGAAGTCGTCATTAGTCATCTGACCAAAGTGGAAATGTAATACCGCCTCAGTTGGGCGGCTTCCTTCGTTTGCCGGTCGGTTTTTCTGCCCGCGCGGTAGCCAACGATTGCCCCACCTATGGCTAAGACAATCTCCGGGTAAACGCGAAAAGCGCCGCCACGCATAGCCACGCCGATTCCTCCGATAGCGTGCCCGGCCAGCGCACCGGCGATCGCTCCAACAATCACATACCAAAACGTGCGCGATCGCTTCCTTATGATTGCACCGATCATGCGTGGGGCCCCTGTTTGGTGGCCTCATTGAGACTGAGCCGCAGTGAGACGCGACTTTCTTTACATACGCACGCGAGGAAAAGAAGAGTATAGGGGGTTATATACAGGTGCATAATTTATGGGGAATACAGTGTGCTGTGACGCGTCTCATCGCGCCTCAGCCTTCGATCGCCCTCATGATATCGCTCAATTGCCCCCCGTTCCCTCACGCAGAAGCCTGTTGCGGTTTGCAACTGGACTTGCTCGCGACACGCACGATAATCTGCCTTCATGATCGAAGATCTGACTGCGATCGCTGATGGCATGGACGCTTTGCTTCCCCTGTTTAGGGATGGCGGCAGAATGTCCGGCTTGATCTTGCCGACAGAGCATTGCGCGACGTTCAAGGCTTTGGCCATTGAGGCGAAATCTATCATTGATGGTGAGTTGGGGCACGCCAACGATTACTCGATGAACCTCATCCATGCCGTAAACTCGGGCGCAGGCGGCTTTATTGGTGGCCCTTCGTATGCTTCTGTCCAGGAGGCCTCTGAGATCGTCCGCGCCGCCATTCGGGGTATCCAGCGCAAACGGACGAAGCCTTTGCCGTCATCGCCTGGCGCAAAGCCCTACGTTGATCATGCTCGGATCGTTGCCCTTCAAAACATTGGGGCGAGCAGATGGGACTTTGCACGGCTCGTCGAACTCTGCCGGGAAATCAACATTGCCGCCGCGAACCGATGCCACATGTCCACGGCAATGCTTTTGCGCACCATCCTGAACCACGTCCCTCCGGTCCTTGGCTTTGCCACGTTTGCGGAAGTCGCGAGCAACTATGGCGGGCCGAAGACAAACAAGTCGTTCAAGGGCAACATGCAGCGGTTAGAGGGATCGCTCCGCAACATCGCGGACATGCACTTGCACTCGCCGATCCGGCCGCGCGAGGACGTGCCTACAGCCGTGCAGGTAGATTTCACCGCCGATCTGGATGTCCTGCTCGGGGAGGTCATCCGCGTGGCTAAGTCTGCTGAAGCTTGATCTCTCAGCGGCGGACAGGGCAGAACCTTCGCACTCCTGAGCGACCTTAGCAAAACTTAGCAAGCGTAGCCTGGATGAGCGCAGCGACATCCGGGGTTGTTTTTGGTTTACCCCGCATATCGCGGCGCTCATGCGGGCTACTTGCTAGCCGAGATCGGACAAGATAGCTGATGCTGATGACAGCCTATGGCTTGACTGATTGACAGTTCCCGCTAGGGTAGTAGTCAATTACATTGGCCGGTGCCCAATGTGCGCGGGCCCGTTTTATTGCAAAAGATTTGTTACACCGATTGCTCCTAGGGGGAACCTATGGAAACAGCGGATATCGGAAAGCAGTTTGCCCTGCTGGCTCAGGGAGAAGTCGAGAAAATCAAGACCGAAGGCAAGGCCGCTTACGAAGAGTTACTGGCGGACTCGAAGAGATTTGACAGGGAGCAGCGCGAAAAGATCGAGAATCTATTTCTTGCTGCCTCAACGTACCAGAGAGAGCAACGCGAGCTGATCGACAAAAAGCTCGATGCCATTGAGGAAAGGATAAGTAGAGACGCTCGCGGGAAGCTCATGGCGATCGTCACGACCGCGGTCGTAATCGCAGGTGGCGCCGCCATCGCCGGGATTCAATCGGTAAGGAATCAGGTCAACGCGTCAGTTGACGGCGTACATACCGACGTGCGGCAGTTGCAGACTTCAACGATTGCCGCGAGGGACCGGATTGAAAAATCGAGTGGTGATCTGGTTGAAGCCACAAACAAGGTGAGGGCCGCGATCGCTGATCTTGAAACAGCGAAAAAAGGCTACGAAGCAGTTTCCAAGCAAGTTGGCGATGCAAACAAGGAGTATTCAGATCTCTTGAAGGAGGTGAATAAAATCCCGGCGGAAGCCGCAGCTAAGATAAGCAGCGCCAATACAGATCTTGATATTGCGCGAAGAAATTATGAGGCAATCTCCAAGCAACTGGACGACGCTCGAAAGCAATACACTGACCTCCTGAAGCAGGTGAACGCTATCCCTCAGCCGAGATAGCGCTGCCCTGGGCTTGGCGTCTCCGCTCGTTAAGATGGGAATTACGGTGACAGTGCACTCAATTGCACTTCGCCAGCGGCGATTAAGTGCACTGTCACCGTAATTCGGCTTGGTGGATTAAGTATGGACAGAGCGTGCCGGTAAAGCCGAGCGCGTGCGGCCGCAAAGCCAAGGGCGGCTGAATTCCAAGACGCTGCTGCAGACGGTTCGTCTACAGATCGCCTTGCGATGCGTCTTGACGTTTTATGCGTGTTGACTCGTGCAGGCTCCATCGCCTGACGATTGTTCAACGTAAACAGGGGGCCGCTTTAACGGCCCCTGTTTGCTTAACAAGCGTAGCCCGGATGCGCAGCGACATCCGGGGTTATCCCGCTATCGCTGCGCTCATGCGGGCTACTTGCTGTAATCGAGATGAGGCGTTAGCACTTGGGTACACTTACGGAGGGAATTAGGCCCCTCGTAACGGCTATCGCAGCCAAAAAGGTGCCAAAAAACAATACCACCCACATTGGCACGGGCGACCAGTCCCAAAGATGCCATGGAAATCGTTTCGATAATAACCACCATCGTGGCGTTTTTTCTCGTTTGAGGAATTGTTGCCAGCCCTCTGGAGCTTTTCCGCCGGCGATCCAAGGCTCGATTTGCTCCTCGACATATTGGCTCATTTTTTGAACCATCCTGTGTTCCTCGTTCAAGTGAGCGATCATCAAGATTGAGAACAATACAGGCACCCAAAAAAGAACCGGATAGCCAGGGTTTGAAATGGAGTAGCTGTATAATGCGGCAATTCCGATGACGCCCCAGCGACTGTAGTCGAGCCGGTCCTTGAGTTTGGATATCATGTCCTGCCTCAGTGACTTGTATTCCTCGAGATAGAATGTTTCCTCTTTTGACATTTCACTGATCCTCCCTTTGCGCGATACAAAGAGCAGCTCCGAATGTTATGCTTCTTTCGAAGGAGGGGCGACATTTTTTTCAACCTCCGGTAAACACTGGTCGACCACCCCCGACCGCCTCAACCGCATAGGATCACGGGCATCGAAGGTTATTCGAGGCCTGTAGGAATTGCGGTGCAATTACGGTGACAGTGCAGCACTGTCACCGTAATTCCCGACGGGCGCGCCAGGGCGGCCACGCCGCTGGCGCAGGGTGGTTCCCCGTCCTATTCGCGACGGTGAGGCTCAAGCGCGCGGCCAGCATGAGAGCAGGCAGAACCAATGTCCGGCGCAGCCGGCGGCTCCCCCGTGTTCGCCGCGTGGCTGGCGATCCAATCGCGCGGCTTTCCGGCGCTTGGTGCAGCTTTCTATTGCGACATCGGCCGCAACCGACATGGCGGCACTTATTGATCAGAACCGATCCGACCGGCGAGTTTTCGCCCAGCAATGGCGGATTGCGGCGTGGTATTGATGGGCGCGACCGACGATCCGGTCCGGATGCGGAGCGGCATGATCCAGATCCAAGATGGGCGCTCGACAGTCGCCCAAGAAATTCGCCTTGGGCTGGACACTCCTCGGCTGGGCCACCGCGCTCACAAGCCGCTTGTGGAGGACGTCAACAATGAAACGCTGCCTTGCTGCTTTCGCAATCGCCGCCAGCCTGTTCGCACTAGTTGCGCACGCCAACGATGCCTTGGAAGCCAAGGTGCGGGCCTACGTTCCGGTCGTCTCCCTCGCCAAAGTATGTGACCTCAGGATCAATGACGCCACCTTGGGTGACCACCGCGCCATGCTCGAAGCGGCGAAATCCGACCCGAACGCCAACAAACTCGCCTACCGCGTCCATTACGAAACGCAGACGGCCTACATCAAGGCCCGCGACGGAGGTCAACGGGTCGCCTTCTGCAAGGACTTCATCACAGCCAACAGCCAATACGCCAAGGCGCGCTTCACCGCCGTGGTCGAGGGCCACATGAGCGACGTCAGCACCAGTGTGCAGAAAGCGATCGCCCACAACGTCTGCGGTGCGCCCCCTGTCAAGCTGTCCAAGGCCGACTGGAAACCGTACGCGCAAATCAAGAAGATGCTTCAGGCCGAGCAAAAGTTGGCCAGGGAAAACGCCGAGACGAACGGCTGGAACGTCACCGAGGAAACGACGGCGGTCACCGAACAGTTCTGCGCGGCGATAAAAACCCGATGAGGATCACTGCCGCCAAAAGTCCGAGCCCCGCTGATGCATCTTTGCGCGGGATTACGGTGACATTACACAAATTGCACCGGTGGCCGCGTCACAAACTGGGATGACGGGCGGGTCAATTCTGATTTTCCGAAATCGTGTCAAGCCCCGGAATCAAAAATATTCCGCTTCCGCCGCAGGCCAAATCACCGCTATCAATTCGCCCATCCACCCCGGCAAGAGGGGCGTATCGCGATCGTCACGGACGCGGGGTTGGATGCGGTGGACGCAGCGGCGTCGGGCGCGATCGTGGTCGCAGGGCGGGTTCTACCGTGAGTGATCTTACGTTTGCGCAGACGACCGGCGTTTCAAGGCCTTCGCCAGAACCTCAGTCGGCATCTCGTCGATCGGAGTGAAGGTGGAGGCGCTGCGTACGGCGAAGTCGTGTGGTCCTGGCATCCGTGGCTGGTGTCAAGCTGACGGAGGCGCGTCGAGCCCAACCGGATTCGACAAGCCTTTAATCCGGCAGCGATGGAGGCAAGAGGAATTCGTCTCCAGGGAGAGCTCGAAGTAAGCCGTAAAGCCATTGCGCAGGGAATGCCGGAGTGCTCCGGCTGTACCTGTATGCTCGTGTGCGCATCTCTTAGCGCTTATTGCACACGAGACCGCGGGTGCAGCGCGCACCCGGCATTCCCTGCTCCCTCCTTCGCGGGGGAACCAATGCCAGGCCTCGGGCAGATCATGCCGCGAGATCGCGGACTCATATTCCGTCAGGATGGCGGATGTGACAGGGTAATCACGGGTGGCGGCCGTTAAGCTTTCCGCTTAAGACTGTCTCAATCGGCAATAAATATTGAGTATCTGTCGGCCTGCCATTGCCGTTAAGAGACTAGCGGGTTGCGACGCATTTCGTCGATTTGGGGAAATTGAACCGCATGTGCGGCATTGTCGGCATTCTTGGGAAAGCTCCGGTCGCGGAGCTCCTGGTAGACTCACTCAAACGGCTTGAATATCGCGGCTATGATTCCGCAGGCGTCGCCACGCTGGAAGGCGATCACCTCGCGCGCCGCCGCGCCGAAGGCAAGCTGAAGAACCTCGAGAAGCGGCTGGATGCGGAACCGCTGAAGGGGCACACCGGAATCGGGCACACCCGCTGGGCGACGCACGGCAAGCCGACCGAGAATAATGCACACCCGCACGCGACCGATCGCGTCGCCGTCGTTCACAACGGCATCATCGAGAACTTTCGCGAGCTGCGCGAGGCGCTGGAGAAGAAGGGCGCGGTCTTCAAGACCGAAACCGACACCGAAATCGTTCTCCACCTCGTCGATAGTTTTCTCCAGAAGGGCATCAAGCCGGTCGAGGCGGTGAGGGCGGCGCTGTCGGAACTGCGCGGCGCATTCGCGCTCGGGTTCATCTTCTCAGGCGACGACGATCTGATGATCGGCGCCCGCAATGGCCCGCCGCTGGCGATCGGTCACGGCGACGGCGAAATGTATCTGGGGTCGGACGCGATCGCGCTCGGGCCGTTCACCGATACGATCAGCTATCTCGAAGACGGCGACTGGGTGGTGTTGACGCGCAAGGGCGCGACCATTTACGACAAGACCAACGCGATCGTTCACCGCGACGCGGTCAAGCACAGCGCCTCGACCTCGCTGGTCGACAAGGCGAACTACCGCCACTTCATGGCCAAGGAAATCCACGAACAGCCGGAAGTGGTCGGCCACACGCTGGCACGTTACATCGACATGGCGAGCGAGCGCGTCATGTTGCCGGTCAAGCTGCCGTTCGACTTCAAGGACATCCAGCGCATTTCGATTACGGCCTGCGGCACTGCGAACTATGCCGGCTATGTCGCCAAATACTGGTTCGAACGGCTGGCGCGCATTCCGGTCGAAATCGATATCGCCTCCGAATTCCGCTATCGCGAGGCTCCCCTGCGCAAGGGCGATCTCGCGATCTTCATTTCGCAATCCGGCGAGACCGCTGACACGCTGGCCGCGCTGCGCTACGCCAAGGCTGAGGGCGTTCACACCCTGTCGGTCGTGAACGTGCCGACTTCGACGATCGCGCGCGAAAGCGAAACCGTGCTGCAGACGCTGGCCGGTCCCGAAATCGGCGTCGCCTCGACCAAGGCGTTCACCTGCCAGTTGATGGTGCTCGCCTCGCTCGCGGTTGCGGCCGGCAAGGCGCGCGGCGAATTGTCGGACGAAGATGAGACCAAGCTCGTCCACGGCCTCGTCGAGATTCCGCGGCTGATGGCGGCGGCGCTGACGTTGGAACCGCAGATCGAAAAGCTGGCGCGCGACATCTCGAAATCGAAGGACGTGCTCTATCTCGGCCGCGGCACCAGCTACCCGATGGCGCTGGAAGGCGCGCTGAAGCTGAAGGAAATTTCCTACATCCACGCCGAGGGCTATGCCGCCGGCGAACTCAAGCACGGGCCGATCGCGCTGATCGACGAGAATATGCCGGTGGTGGTGATCGCGCCGTTCGACCGGGTGTTCGAGAAGACGGTCTCCAACATGCAGGAAGTCGCGGCCCGCGGCGGTAACATCATTCTGATGACCGATGCCAAGGGCGCGGCGGAAGCCACCGTCGACTCCCTGGTCACGATCGTGCTGCCCGACATGGCGTCGGCGTTCACCCCGATGGTCTACGCCATCCCGGTGCAACTCCTAGCCTATCATACCGCCGTGGTGATGGGCACCGACGTGGATCAGCCGCGAAATCTCGCGAAATCGGTAACGGTCGAATAGTCAAGACCATCCGCTGTCACGCTGGCCCTTCAAAAACCTGCTAGGATGGCTTAGCTGGCATAGGCGCGATCAGCAAAAGTGGGACCCCGGTTTTGCGTCCGGTCGCGCCCGAATGTCGAATTCGGCCGCCCTGACCTGGAACCACGATGAACCGCGAAGAACTGCCCCCGCCCGCGTCCCCGGAGGAACCCCTGCCGGAGGCGCACCACGCCGGGCTAATGGCCCGTTTCCGGAACTATTTTCTGACCGGACTGATTGTCGCAGGGCCGGTCGCGATCACGCTCTATTTGACCTGGTGGTTCGTCAACTGGGTCGACAACCTGGTTCGGCCGTTCGTGCCGACGGTCTACCGTCCCGAAACCTACCTGCCGTTCGGCTTGCCGGGGTCGGGACTGATCGTCGCGGTGATCGCGTTGACGCTGCTTGGTTTCCTGACCGCCAATTTGATCGGGCGGACGCTGGTCGACCTCGGCGAGCGGCTGCTCGGCCGCATGCCGGTGGTGCGCGCGATCTATCGCGGCCTGAAGCAGGTGTTCGAGACGCTGTTCTCGGGCAAGGGGTCGAGCTTTCGCAAGGTCGGCCTGGTCGAGTTTCCCTCGCCCGGCATGTGGTCGATCGTTTTGATCTCGCAGTCGCCGAGTGAGAACGTGGCGAGCCAGCTTCCCGGCCAGGAGGAGCACATCTCGGTGTTCCTGCCCTGCGCGCCGAACCCGACCACGGGTTTCTTTTTCTACGTCCCGAAGAGCAAGATCATCGAAGTCGATATGACGACCGAGGACGCCGCGACGCTGATCATGTCGGCCGGCGTGGTGCAGCCCGGCTCCGATCAACAGAAGCGCAACGGCGCGCTGGCCGGCATGGCGAACGCGGCGCGCGTGGCGAATTCGGCTGCCGGGCTGAAGCCGGCTCCCGCGAAGGCGAAGGTGGAGTAGGGCGGCGCCGACATCATGACCAAGAAGATCGAAGGCATCATTCCGGTGATGATCACGCCGTTTACCGAAAGCGGCCAGATCGACTATCCCGGCCTCGGCCGGCTGGTGGAATGGTACATCGACAATGGTTCGGACGCGCTGTTTGCGGTCTGCCAGTCCAGCGAGATGCAGTTTCTCACTCTCGACGAACGGGTTGCGCTCGCCGCTTTCGTCAGACAAGCCGCAGCCAGCCATGTCCCGGTGATCGCGTCCGGCCACGTCAGCGAAAGCCTGGACGACCAGCTTGCCGAACTGACCGCGATTGCCGCGACTGGAGTTGACGGCATGGTGCTCGTCACCAACCGGCTCGACGCCAAGCAGGAAGGCGGCAGCAAATTCATCGACGACCTGAGCTGGCTGCTCGATCGGCTGCCGAAGCAAATTCCGCTTGGTCTGTACGAATGCCCGGCGCCCTATCGGCGTCTGCTCACCGACGACGAGCTGACGTTCTGCGCCAACACCGGCCGCTTCGTCATCCTCAAGGATGTGTCCTGCGACCTCGAAACGGTGAAGCGCCGCGTGACGCTGACCCGGGGCACGCCGCTTGCCATCGTCAATGCCAATGCGGCGATTGCCTTTGAGGCAATGAAGGCCGGCTCACGCGGGTTTACCGGCGTATTCACGAACTTTCATCCCGATCTCTACAAGTGGCTGATGACCGAGCATGCCTATCATCCGGCGCTGGCGGACGAGCTTTCCGTCTACCTCGCGCTATCGGCCATGGCGGAACCGATGGGCTACCCGAAGCTTGCCAAGCTCTATCACCAGCGCCTCGGCACGTTCTCCTGCACCGACAGCCGCGCCGTCACCTTCGATATCCGCGAGAAATTCTGGGCTCTGGATGCGCTGCTCGATAAGATCGTCGAGGGCGCCGAGCACTACCGGACTCGCATCGCCACGGTTGCGAGTTATCCCGCGCCGATCAGCGGCACCGCTTCATCGCGCTCATACAGATAGAGCAGACAGCGCAGCGCCTCGCCGCGCTCGCCCTTGAGCTTCGGATTGTCCTTCATGATGCGCAGCGCTTCGTCGCGCGCCTGCGTGATGAGCTGGCCGTGCACGTCGGAGCGGGCGATGCGATAGCCGGGCAGGCCGCTCTGGCGGATGCCGAGCACGTCGCCTTCGCCGCGCAGTTTGAGATCCTCCTCCGCAATCCTGAAGCCGTCGGTGGTCTCCCGGATCACCTTCAGCCGCGCCGCCGACATCTCACCGAGCGGCTCCTTGTAGAGCAACAGGCAGGTCGAGGACTCCGATCCGCGGCCGATCCGGCCGCGGAGCTGGTGCAATTGCGCGAGCCCGAAACGTTCGGCGTTTTCGATCACCATGATCGTGGCTGCGGGGACGTCGACGCCGACCTCGACCACGGTGGTGGCAACCAGGAGCCCGATCTCGTGGGCGGCGAACTGCGCCATCACACGATCCTTATCCGGACCCTTCATCTGCCCATGCACCAGCCCGACGCGGTCGCCGAAGCGCTTCTGCAGCCGCTCGAAACGCTCGGTGGCGTTGGTGAGATGTTCGGTGCCCTCGGCCTCGGATTCCTCGACCAGCGGACAGATCCAGTAAACCAGCTTGCCTGATTTCAGCGCGCGGCCGACGGCATCGACGACTTCATCGAGGCGGCTGGCCGGAACCGCGCGGGTGTCGATCGGCTGGCGGCCAGCCGGTTTCTCGCGCAACTCGGAGACGTCCATGTCGCCGAAATAGGTGAGTACCAGCGTGCGGGGGATCGGCGTTGCGCTCAAGACCAGCACGTCGACGGCCTCGCCCTTGTTGGTGAGCGCGAGCCGTTCGCGCACGCCGAAGCGATGCTGCTCGTCGACCACCGCGAGCGCCAGCGCCTTGAAGATCACGTCGTCCTGGATCAGCGCGTGGGTGCCGACCAGAAAGTCGATTTCGCCGGCTTCGAGCCGCGCCAGAATTTCACGCCGCTCCTTGCCTTTTTCGCGGCCGGTCAGGATCGCCACACGAAGACCTGCGCGCTCGGCCAGCGGCGCGATTGTCTTGATATGCTGGCGCGCGAGGATTTCGGTCGGCGCCATCAGCGCGGCCTGCTTGCCGGCCTCGGTGACGGCGGCCGCGGCGAGCAGCGCCACCACCGTCTTGCCGGACCCGACGTCGCCCTGCAGCAGCCGCAACATCCGCACCGGCTGGAGCAAATCCTCGGTGATGGCAGCGACCGCCGCGCGCTGCGAGCCGGTGAGCGCGTAGGGCAGCGCATCGATGATCTTGTGGCGCAGGTGACCGTCGCCGGCGTTGCGGTCGCCGGCCGGACGCCGCAATTGCGCGCGAACCAGCGCCAGTGCCAGTTGGCCGGCGAGCAGTTCGTCGAAGGCGAGCCGTGACCAGAACGGGCCGTCAGGCAAAATGTCCGTGAGTTCGACCGGCACATGCACGCGGGTAAGCGCTTGGCGAATCGGCGGAAAGTTGCAGCGGCGGATCACTTCCGGGCTGATCCATTCGGGCAGTTCCGGCAACTTCTGCAGCGCCTGCGCGATCGCCCGGCGCAGCGAACCCAGCGCGAGGCCTTCGGTCAGGGGATAGACCGGATCGATACCGCTGAGTTTTGCAAATCCCGCTTCGTCGACGACGCGGTCGGGATGCACGATCTGCGGGATGCCGTCATACATCTGCAGCGTGCCGGAAACGTAGCGCTTCTCGCCGACCGGCAGCAGCTTTTCGACATAGCCGGGCTTGGCGCGAAAAAACGTCAGCACCACGTCGCCCGTATCGTCAGAGGCATAGACGAGGTAGGGCGCCCGGGCATTGCGCGGCGGGGGCGGCCGGTGACGGTCGATGGTGACCTCCAGCGTCACCACGGTTCCCGGTACAGCCTCGCGGATTTTCGGCCGTGCCCGGCGGTCGATCACGCTGGCCGGGAGATGCAGCAAGAGATCGACCAGCCGCGGGGTCTCGTCGCGGCTGAGCAGATAGCGCAGCAGCTTGTCCTGCTTCGGCCCGACGCCAGGCAGGCTCGTAACCGGCGCAAACAAGGGATTGAGCAGGGCGGGGCGCATCAGGTCTCTCGTCGCACATAGCGCATCCATCACTCTTCAAAAGATGATGGATTGCCGGGTCAAGCCCGGCAATGACGACGTAGTGGTAATTCACGGAACTGTTGGGGCTGACATTCGTCATCTCGACCGCTATATCAACCCCGCCCGGCACGTCCGGGCGTTTGGCGTTCGGATGGGACCAGGGAAATGACGGGTACGACACGATCGAGCGGTGGCCTCGATGACCGCCGCAAGCGGCTTTTATTTCGCTGCTGGCATCGCGGCACCCGTGAGATGGACCTCATCCTCGGGCGCTTTGCCGATGCCGAGATATCGGGCATGCGCGATGACGAGTTGACCGAGCTGGAGCGCCTGATCGAGGTGCCCGATCCCGACCTCTATGCCGCGCTGACCGGCGACAAGCCACTCGATCCGGAATATGCGACCGCGCTGTTCGACCGTATCAAGGTGTTTCGCGCCGTGGATCACCACGCGTGAAGGCGCCCGTCAAATCGCCCGCCGCGCTGTTGGCACCCGGCCGCGCACTGACGTTTGCCAATGTCGCCGAGGGCGCGGAGGGGCTTGTCGTCTCCGACCTCGCGCGTGCGGTCGCGGCCAAGCCGAAACCGCCGGCGGTCAGCCTTGCCGTGGTCTGCCGCGATGGTCCGCGCATGCAACAACTGGCACGGGCGCTGGAATTTTTCGCCCCTGATTTGCCCGTGATGCAGTTTCCGGCCTGGGACTGCCAGCCGTATGACCGGGTGTCGCCGCATGGCGGCATCCTGGCGCAGCGGCTGACGACGCTGGCGCGGCTATCGCGCCTGCAGGGCAGCGACAAGCCACTGATCGTGCTGACGACGGTCAACGCCATCGTGCAGCGCGTGCCCGCGCGCGAGGTGGTAGCGGCGCAGGCGCTGTCGGTCGCGCCCGGCCATGTCGTACCGATGGATTCGATCGTCGCCTGGCTGGAGCACAATGGCTACAACCGCTCCTCGACCGTGCGCGAGCCCGGTGAGTACGCCGTGCGCGGCGGCATCCTCGATCTGTTTCCGGCCGGGCTCGACCAGCCGGTGCGGTTCGACTTCTTCGGCGACTCCCTCGAATCGATCCGCACCTTCGATGCGGAAACCCAGCGCACGCTGCTCGACATGCGCGCGCTCGACCTGGTGCCGATCTCGGAATTCCAGCTCGTCACCGAAACCATCCGCCGCTTTCGCATGGGCTATGTCGCAGCCTTCGGCGCGCCCGAGCGCGACGATCCGCTCTATGAGGCCGTCAGTGAGGGCCGCCGCCATCCTGGCATGGAGCACTGGCTGCCGCTGTTCCAGGAGCGGATGGATACGCTGTTCGATTATCTCGACGGTGCGCCGATCGCGATCGAACAGCAAGGCGAGGACGCCGCACGCGAACGCTTCAAGCAGATCGCGGACTATTACGAGGCCAGGCGCGAGGCGCTGGAGCATCCCGGATCGGGTGCGATCTACAAGCCGTTACCTCCGGATCGGCTCTATCTGACGGAAGCGGAGTGGACGACGCGGCTGAGCGACGCCGCGATGGCGCGGCTGACGCCGTTTGCCGTGCCTGAGGGCACTGACGACTTATTCGACGCCGGCGCGAGGCAGGGCCGCAATTTCACGCCCGAGCGGGCCGACACTTCCGTCAACGTGTTCGAAGCCGTCGTGGCGCATGTGCTGGCATTGCAGGCGCAGCGCAAGAAGGTGGTGATCGCGCTGTGGAGCGAAGGCTCGCGCGACCGCATGGCCAGCATGCTGCGGGACCACAAGCTCGCCAATATCACCACCGTCAACGCCTGGCGTACCGTGCAGGCGACGCCGCGCAACGAGGCCATGCTGGCGGTGGTCGGCATGGAGAGCGGTTTCGAGACCGACGAATTCGCCGTCATCAGCGAGCAGGACATCCTCGGCGACCGCCTGGTGCGCCAGCGCAAATCAAGCCGCAAGCTCGACAATTTCATCTCGGAAGTCACGAGCCTTTCGACCGGCGATCTCGTGGTGCACGTCGAGCACGGCATCGGGCGCTTTGTCGGCTTGCAGACGATCGAGGTGGGCGGAGCGCCGCACGACTGTCTCGAACTGCATTATGCCGCTGAAACAAAGCTGTTCCTGCCGGTCGAGAACATCGAGCTGTTGTCGCGGTACGGCTCTGACCACACCAATGTCGAATTGGACCGGCTGGGTGGCGGCGGTTGGCAGGCGCGCAAGGCCAAGCTGAAGAACCGGATCCGCGAGATTGCCGGCGAACTGATCAAGATCGCAGCCGAGCGGCAACTGCACGAAGCGCCGAAAATGCCGGTGCAGCCGCATGTCTATGACGAATTCTGTGCGCGCTTCCCTTATGAGGAGACCGAGGATCAGCTTGGCGCCATCACATCCACGCTGAAAGACCTTGAAACTGGCCGTCCCATGGACCGGCTGATTTGCGGCGACGTCGGCTTCGGCAAGACTGAGGTGGCGTTGCGCGCGGCATTCGCGGTCGCGCTCGAAGGCAAGCAGGTCGCCGTCGTCGTGCCGACCACGCTGCTCGCCCGTCAGCACAGCAAGAATTTTGCCGAACGCTTCAGAGGTTTCCCAGTCAATGTCGCGCAGGCGTCCCGGCTGATCCCGGCCAAGGAGCTGACGCAGGTCAAGAAGGGGCTTGCCGAAGGCAATGTCGACATCGTGGTCGGCACCCATGCGCTGCTCGGCAAGTCGATCAAGTTCCGCGATCTGGGCCTTTTGATTGTCGACGAGGAGCAGCACTTTGGCGTCAGCCACAAGGAAAAGCTGAAACAGTTGCGGGCGCAGGTGCATGTCTTGACGCTGAGCGCGACGCCCATCCCGCGGACGCTGCAGCTTGCGCTGACCGGCGTGCGCGATCTTTCGATTATCGCGTCACCCCCGGTCGATCGCCTCGCGGTGCGCACCTTCGTGGCGCCGCACGATCCCCTGATGATCCGCGAGGCGCTGCTGCGCGAGCGCTACCGCGGCGGGCAGGCGTTCTACGTCGTGCCGCGGATCGAGGACCTTGCCGGCGTCAAGGACTTCCTCGACAAGAACGTGCCGGAGATGAAGGTCGCGGTTGCGCATGGCCAGATGCCGCCGACCGTGATCGAGGACATCATATCGGCCTTCTATGACGGCAAGTACGACATCCTGCTTTCGACCACCATCATCGAGTCCGGCCTCGACATCCCGAACGCCAATACGCTGATCGTGCATCGCGCCGACATGTTCGGGCTTGCGCAGCTCTATCAGTTGCGCGGGCGGGTGGGGCGCTCGAAGCTGCGCGCTTACGCGCTGTTCACGCTGCCGGCGCAGCAGAAGATTACAGCCCAGGCCGAGCGGCGGCTTAAGGTGCTGCAGTCGCTGGAAACACTGGGCGCGGGCTTTCAGCTCGCATCTCACGACCTCGACATCCGCGGCGCCGGCAATCTGCTCGGAGAAGAACAATCCGGCCACATCAAGGAAGTCGGCTTCGAGCTCTATCAATCGATGCTGGAGGAGGCGATCCTCAACCTCAAGGCCGGCGTGGCTGAACCCGCCGCCGATCGCTGGTCGCCGCAGATCACCATCGGCATGCCGGTGCTAATCCCCGAGGATTACGTCAACGATCTTTCGGTGCGGCTGTCGCTGTACCGTCGGCTCGCCGATCTCGACACCGACGAGGAGATCGACAATTTTGCCGCCGAGATGCGCGACCGTTTCGGCGTGCTGCCGGACGAGGTTCGCTATCTCTTCAAGGTCGCGGCCATCAAGGCCTACTGCCGCCGCGCCAATGTCGAGAAAGTCGACGCCGGTCCGAAGGGCGCCGTGATCTCGTTCCGCGACAACAGCTTTGCCCAGCCGGATCGCCTCGTCGCCTTTATCCGTCAGCACGGCCAGGCCGCGAAGGTGCGGCCGGATATGAAGGTGGTGTTCCTGCAGCAATGGAAGACTCCTGAGGAGCGGCTGATGGGTACGACCGAGATCTTGCGGCAGCTCGCCAATCTCGCGGAGAGCAAAAAGGCGGCGTGAAACGCGTCGATCCCTCCCCGTCATTGCGAGGAGCAAAGCGACGAAGCAATCCATACCCACCGTATATGCGGAGAGATGGATTGCTTCGCTTCGCTCGCAATGACGGGGATAGATATGGTGCTCTAAGACGCTGCCCGTTGCGCGTCTTCCTGCAGCCGTGACCGCAGCGATTTCACGGAATCGTTCGGCAGCAGCGTTGCGACCGTCACGGTTGGCTCCGACCGTGCGTCGCGCTGGCCGTGGCTGGTATGGCGCATCACGCTCGACAGCCGCCGTGCGATGGCGTGAGCCGACTTCAGGTCGGCTTCGGCAAACACCACGACAACCGAACCGTCGTCCTGGGCGGCGCCGAAATCCATTTGTCGCATCAGGCGGCTGATAATCCGCGCGCCGTCGAATTGCGCGCGGGGGTGTGCGGGATCGAACGCAAAGCGCGCCACCGACAATCCGCCGCCGCGTTGCTGGGTCTGGTAGATGGCGCTGGCAAAGTCGCGCTCGAAGGCCTCCGGGGTGAGCAGACCGGTCCGCGCGTCGATCAGGCCGTCGGCGTCGATGGCCTTCAGCGTGCGGCTCAGATGCGCTTCAAAGGCGTGCTGGCGGATCAGCGGCAGCCCAATCGCTGCCACCTGGACGGCGTCGCCGGAGACGATCTCGAGGTTTGGCAAATCATAGGCCGGCGCCAGATCGCCCGCCGCCACGACGACGGGAAGATTGCGGAAACGGGCGTCCTCGGTCAGCACGGTGAGGAAGGCATCGACCACGCGCAGGCTGAATCCTTCGCCGAGCACGATGCCGTCGATGTCCCTGACGTTGAGATGCTTCGCTGCCGCTTCGATCGAAAGCGCCCCGACCACGCCGGTGCGCTCGCCAAGCGCGACCGACAGCGCCGGATAGGCAGCGCCGCGGCCGATCAGCAGCACGGTAGCGTCGCGCGCCGGATCGATATGCGACAACGCCATCGGCGTTGCCGGCACCAGCCGGCGCATCACGGTCGCATGCAACGACCGCACGCGCAGCGCGGCACGCAGGCGAGCCGCCAGCCGGTCGGAGCCGCCTTGCTGGGCGTTCGGGACTTGGCTCTGAAAAAAGGGAATGACGTTGTCCGGAACAGGGTTCTGCGGGTCGATCGCGATCAGCGGCAGATAGGGCTGTCGCGCCGCGACCCGCACGGCCAGCTCCGCCAGTCCGGCTGCATTGGTGCCGGAGGTTTCGGCCAGCACGGCCGCCGGTTGCACCTGCTCGACCGCGCGCGCCGCATCCGTCCACCCGCTCTCGACCACCGGAAACAGTCGCGCGACATCGAGCGTGGCGGCAAAGGAAGGCGGTTTCGCCGTCGATACGACGAGGATCGGACCTTGCTGGGACATCTGAGAACTCGGATCAGGCGGGCAATAGGAAGCTGCGATCCTAGTTTGCCGCGCTTAATGCGGCGTCAACGGGCGCCCCGCCAGCGGTCTCTCAGGCGGCGTTGCTCCGATCCCGAAATGCTTCCACCATCAACGGGTTAAGTCCGAGTTCTGTCAGCGCGTCTCGGGCGCGGGCATTGTCGAGCGCACGGCCGGCGAGCCGGTGGCCGCTGAGGCGGTCCGGCAGCGCGGTCAGCAGCGCGCCCTGACCGAGCCGGCGCGCCCACTCCTGCAGGTCCTGCGCCAGGAATCGGTAGCCGCCGACAGCCATCACGCCGGACGGCGGCGCGGTGATATTGACCGCGCCGGTCACGCGGTCGAGCCGCGCCGCGTAATCCGTATCGACGTAGTCGCGCGGCGGCGCCGCGATCAGGGAATCGCTCGGCGGTGGAGGCGGCGCATAGGCCGCGACCGGCACCATCGGCCCGCGCAGTCCCAACGTGCCGCGCGGCGTCAGCAATATCTCGCCCGCGATCGACGATCCCGGCAGGTCGCGCGGCGCCCCGTGGGGGCCCGGCTTGATCAGGGCCGGGGAGCCGTCTTCCGCGATCCGGCGGGCACCGAACAATCCGGCCTCGCCGAATAGATAGACATCCGTCAGCGTCGCCTGTTGCGCGGCCCAGCCCGCGCTGGAGCCGACCTGCTCCGGGGTCCGCCACAGGCCGATGACGTTGCGCAGGCTCGGCATCCGCGCGCCGAGGTCCAGTTCGTCCAGCCGCAGCGCCAGTTGGGCAGGTGCGATCAGCGTGTCGCAGGCCTGCTCGTTGATCTGCTGTTCCAGCACCTCGTCGTCGAACGGATGGTGCAACACCAGTGTTCCGCCCGACAGCAGCCAGATCGCCAGCGACGAGGCGAGGCCGGCAAATGACATCGGCGAGAAGGCCGATAGGATCGTTGCGCCCTGCGGCAAGTCGCTTTCGAGCGACATGGCAAGGCCGCCCGCAATCAGGCCGAGATGGGCGCGCGGGACCGGCCGAAAACCGTCCGCGGTGACATCGAAGGAAATCAGCGCCGCCTTGCGGCCGTCCTGGACCACGGCCCGCGTGGTCGGGGATTCCCGGAAGATGGCGTTGTCGAGCGAGGCCATGCCTTCGGGCAGCTCGCCGCCGAAGCCGCAGACATGGCGGATCGAGAACGCTTCGGCAGCAGCGTTCATGGCGAGATCCGAGTAGATCACGCCGTCGACCTTGCCCGAGGTCACGATCGCTCGCGCGGCGGTGCGGTTGAGCGCCATGGTCAATTCCGACTGCCGCCAGAGCAGCGGCAGCACCGCGACGACGAGGCCGGCGCGGAAAGCGGCGAGCACGGTGAGCGCGAATTCGATGGTGTTCGGCAATTGAACCGCGATCACGGAATTGGACGGCAAGCCGGATTCAATGAAGTGCGCGGCCAGCGACGAGATCATACGGTCGGCCTGCGCGAAGGTAAGACGCTTCGGCGGCTGGCCGGTGATGCGCTGCTTGTTGGGGGGATCGACCAGCGCCAGCGCGTCCGGCTGCCGTGCCAGGTTCCGTTTGAACAACGTATCGAGCGTTGGCGAAGCGGTGGGCTGGGTCACGGCGTTACTTCGGCTCTGTCACGGAGGTTGGATCGCTTGGCGGGTTCACTTCATTTCCGGCTTCTGCCACCAGGTTTCCGGCAGATAGCCCGTCAACGCGGTCGCTGTAGGTTGTTCTATCCGATTCCACCGCGCAATCCATTGCTCCTGCACGTTAAACACTGGAATTGCGTAGAAGCCCGACATCAGGACGCGGTCGAGGGCCCGCACCGCGGAGACGAAAGGCGGACGTTCGCGCGCCTCGAGCAGGGCAGCGATCATGGCATCGATCGCGGGCTCCTTGGCCCCCATGTAATTCCGGGTGCCGGGAATGTCGGCGGCCTGGCTGCCCCAGTAGAAGGACTGCTCGTTGCCGGGGGATAGCGACTGGTCCCAGCGGTTCTGCAGCATATCGAACTCGTAGCTCAGCCGGCGCTGGTCGAACTGCACGGGGTCGACCGCGCGGACGCTGGCCTCGATGCCGGCGCGCTTGAGGTCGCGCTGATAGGAAAGCGCAATCCGCTCCTGGTCGCGCGTCGTCACCAGGATTTCGAAGGTGAGCGGCGTCCTGGACGAACGCTGCCGCAGCACGGCCCCATCGAGATCGTAGCCGGCTTCCGACAGCAATTTGAGCGCGCTGCGCAGCGTCGTGCGATCGCGGCCCGATCCGTCGGTGACGGGCAGGCGGTACGTGCCATCGAGAATATCCGGCCGGATCCGTGCCGCGAACGGCTTCAAGAGTTCGCGCTCGCGCTCGTCGGCCGGGCGGGCGTAGGCGGATAGTTCGGACCCTGCGAAGAAGCCCGCCGCACGCGCATAGAGTCCGAAAAAGTAATTGCGGTTGACCCACTCGAAATCGAACAGCAGCGTCAGGGCCTGCCGCACGCGGATGTCTGAAAACACCGGACGCCGCGTGTTGAACACCAGGAATTCCGAGGGCTGCGGCATTCCGGTCTTGATGGTATCGCGGATCACTTCGCCGTTGCGAGCGGCCGGAAAATCGTAACCGTCATGCCAGCGCAGCGGCTCGTGCTCGGCGCGAAAGTCATAGAGGCTACGCTTGAATGCCTCGAACTGGCCGTTGGACTCGCGATAGAAGTCGAGCCTGATCTCGTCGAAGTTCCACAATCCGCGATTCACCGGCAGGTCGCGGCCCCAATAGTCGGGATTGCGGGTCAGCGTGACGCTGGCGCCGGGCTTAACGGCGGTGACGCGATAGGGGCCGGAACCGACTGGTCCGGTCATCGTGGTTTCCTCGAACGTTGCCGGATCGACCGCATGCTTCGGCAAGACGGGCATCAGCCCGAGGATCAGCGGCAGCTCGCGGTCGTTGCCGCCGCCGAAATCGAACCGCACGGTGAGCGGATCGGGTGCTTCGGCCTTTACCACTTTGGAATAATACTGGCGGTGATTGGGGCGCCCCTTGTCGCGCAGCAAGGCCCACGAAAACAGGACGTCCTCCGCCGTGACTGGCTTGCCGTCGGCGAAGCGCGCCCGCGGGTCGAGGTGGAACGAGACGTAGCTGCGCGCGTCGTCGGTCTCGACGGTTTTGGCCAGCAAGCCATAGAGCGTGAAAGCCTCATCGTTGCCGCGCGCCATCAGACTCTCGACCACAAAGCCCCTGATCTGCTGAACCGCGAGGCCGCGGACGATCAGGGGGTTGAGGCTGTCGAAGGTTCCCAAGGCGCCCCAGACCAGCCGTCCGCCCTTCGGCGCTTCGGGATTGGCGTAGGGCATATGCGTGAAACCGGCGGGAAGAGCAGGCGCACCGTGCATCGCCAGCGCGTTGCTTTCGGCCGCTCTGGTTTCGTGGACCGGCGCGAGCGGCGTCACAGCCAGCGCCAGGGCAATGCCCGCGAGCACACGCAGGCGGATACGACCGAAGCGGGTCATAGACGGGCAGGTATCTGATTCGAAAATGCGCACGAAGAAAGCTTTACCATAGGCTTCGGCCTCGGCCTGCGAGGAACCCCCAAAGATGCTTGTCGGCATTGATCTTTTCGTCTGCCGCTGTATTGAAGGCGGGCAGTTGATGACCGCGGGAACGCCGGTCACGTATCCGCCTCAATTGCCAACGAGACAGCCGCCCCAGCGCGGGTTGGTGTCGGTGCCTGTAGCGGTTTCGGGCGCTCCGGTTCAGAAAGGGTTTTCCGCAATGAATTTCCGTATCTTCGCCGCGTCGATTCGGCCGCGTGGGCAGGTCTTGGCCCTGTTGGCGGCCTCGGCATTGTCGGCAACGTTGATCGCGTCGGGCGCGCAAGCTCAGCAGCCCGCGCCAGCGCCCGGGGCCCCGAAGGCCGCCCCGGCGCCTGCCGCTCCGAAAGCGCCGCCGAAGGCTGCTCCCAAGGGTCCCGCCGGCGCTCCCGCGGCACAAGCCCCTCCGGCTGGCGCTCCTGCCGGCGCCGCCCCGCCCCAGGAGCAGCAGGTCCAGCTAATCTACGCGCCCTGGACCAAGTTCTGTCTCAAGGGTCAGGAAGCCGGCGCCAAGCAGGTTTGCTTCACCGGCAAGGACGGCCGCATCGAGTCGGGCCAACCCGTCATCGCCGCCGTCATCATCGAGCCGGAAGGCGAGCCGAAGAAGCTCCTGCGCGTGACCTTGCCGCTCGGCATGCAGCTCGTGCACGGAACCCGGATCATCGTTGATAACAATCCGCCGCAGCAGGGCCCCTATGTGATCTGCTTCCAGAACGGCTGCATGTCGGACTACGAAGCAACCCCCGAGCTGATCGCCAACTTGAAGAAGGGCCAGAATCTGGTTGTTCAGGCGATCAATTCCAACGGCGCGCCGCTGACGCTGCCGCTGCCGCTCGCCGGTGAATTCGCCAAGGCCTTTGACGGTCCGCCGACTGATCCGAAGCAGTTCGAGGAAAACCAGAAGAAACTGCAGGAAGAGCTGCAGAAGCGTGCTGAGGAGCAGCGCAAGAAGCTGGAGGGCACCCAGCCGGGCGCCACTGCAAATCCGGCGGCGAAGTAACAGCCGCGCCATTCGACAAAACAAAAGGCGCCCGACCGGGGCGCCTTTTTCCTTGCCGGAAGAAGAATGCTAGTTGAGCGACGGGTTGCGCGGGCGGTAGCCGCCGGACTTGTCCTTCACGAAAATCTCGGCCACCTGCGAGTGCCGGATCGGCTCGCCGGAATCGTCCGGCAGCAGATTTTGCTCGGAGACGTAGGCGACGTATTCGGACTCCGAGTTTTCCGCGAGCAGGTGATAGAACGGCTGATCCTTGTCAGGCCGAACCTCCTCTGGGATCGACAACCACCATTCCTCGGTATTGTTGAATTCCGGATCGATATCGAAAATCACGCCCCGGAATGAAAACACCCGGTGGCGGACGATCTGCCCGATCTGAAATTTGGCGGTGCGCGCTTTGATCATATCCCGTCGAATAGACCATGATTGTGGCCGATGCTAGGGGCAATAGGACGAATTAACCTTTACGCGTGGTGGCCATATCCGGCGCCATCTCCCCAAAATCACTGACGAAAAGACGCTTTACGAGATGGTCGACATCCTCAACCTCGCGCTCCCCTATTTCGGCCTGATCTTCATCGGCTTTGCCTGCGGCAAGACCCGAGGGCTGCCGGAATCTGGCCTCGCCTGGATGAACTTCTTTCTGCTCTACGTCTCGCTGCCGGCCTTGCTATTCCGCATCATGTCGGAGACGCCATTTTCCGAACTGAACAACCCGCCGTTTCTGATCGCAACCACGCTGGCGACCGTGAGCGCCTTCGTGCTTGCCATGGTGGCAGGCCGCATCATCGGCGAACTGTCGCTGCGCAAGGCGACGATGGCGGGCCTTGCCGGAGCCTACGGCAATATCGGCTATATGGGCCCCGGGCTGGCGCTGGCGGTGCTCGGAGCCAAGGCAGCGGCGCCGACCGCGTTGATCTTCTGCTGCGACAGCATTTTCCTGTTCACGATCGTGCCGCTGCTGATGGCGCTGAGCGATCGCAAGCATCCGTCGCTCCTGTACGCCATCGGCATCGCCGCGCGGCAGATCGTGCTCAATCCGCTGATCATGTCGGCCGCCGCGGGAGCGCTTGTCGCGGCGTTGCACATTCAAGTGCCGGTCGCCATCGACAGGACCTTGCTATTTCTCCAGAACGCGGCGGCGCCGACGGCGCTGTTCGTGCTCGGCGTCACCGTGGCACTGCGGCCGTTCGATCGGGTGCCCTGGGAAGTGCCCGGCGTGATCGCGATCAAGCTCCTGATCCATCCGCTCATCGTATTCGGGCTGATGCTGCTTTTTGGCCCGTTCGCGCAGCCCTGGGCCGCGACCGCCGTACTGATGGCCGCGCTGCCGCCGGCGCTGAACGTGTTCGTGATCGCCCGGCAGAACAATACCTGGATCGAGCCGGCGTCGGTGGCCGTCCTGATCGGAACCTTCGCCTCCGTGGTCACGCTGACCAGCGTGATGTGGTTCATCCAGAGCGGGCGGCTGGTGTTTCCGTAAGCGTGGCGCGGAGACACAAAATCGCGAAAACAACCCCATGCAAAGTAGAGTGAGCCAGGTTCGCAGCCCTCGCGCTGGCGTCCGGAGCTAGCTCACGCGCTTCCAGGTCGGCGCCAGCCCCTCGCGCATGGCAAGCCGCCGCAGCGGGCCGAACGAGGCGAGGAGGTGCATACCGGCCGCGCGCAGCGATTGCATCGGCAGGAAATCGCTAAGCAATGAACGGTTGGCGACGTCGATCGCGATCAGCCGGCTTGCGACGTCGGCACGGCGCGCGGATTGATAGCGCGCCAGTACGGCCGGCGCCCCCGGATCCTCGCCGAGCGAGATCGCATTGCCGGCGATATCGGCGATATCGGCCGCATCGCGCAATCCCATGTTGAGGCCTTGGGCGCCGATCGGCGGCACCACGTGGGCGGATTCGCCGACCAGCGCGACACGATGGCTGGCGAATTGCTCGGGACGCTCGATCGTCAGCGGAAACAGGTTGCGCCCGGCTTCCACCTGGACGCGGCCGAAAATGGAGTGCGATTGTCTTTCCGTGGCTTCCGACAATTCCTCGTCGCCAAGCGAGATCAGCCGCTCCGCTTCTCTGGTTTCCGAGACCCACACCACGCTGCAGCGGTTGCCGGGCAGGGGCACGAATACGCATGGACCTTGCGCGGTGTGAAACTCGGTGGAGATGCAGTTGTGCGGTCGAGAATGGGAAATGTTGAAGGTAAGCGCCGACTGATGAAGGTCGCGACGGCTGGTCTTGATGCCGGCCGCCTCGCGGGACGGTGATTGCCGGCCGTCTGCGCCGATCACCAGCCGCGCGAAAAGCTGCTCGCCCTTGCCGGTACGGATGGCGACGATCGCATCCTGCGGGTCGATTGCGGCGGCCTCATCGTCAAATCGAGTCAAATTGGAAAGTTCGGCGGCGCGCTCTTCAAGGGCAACCATTAACGATCGGTTGTCGATGTTGTAGCCGAACTGTTCGAGACCGATCTCGTCCGAGGAAAACCGCACCTCGGGCGCGCGGATTAGCCGGTCGGTGTCGTCGACAAGGCGCATGATCCGCAAGGCGGCAGCCCTGTCCTGGCAGCGCGGCCAGACCTCGAGACGTTCGAGCAGCTCGGTGGAAGCCCCCAACAGCGCCGTGGTGCGGTTGTCGGCATAGGGGGCGCGGCGGGCGAGCAGGGCGGTTCTCGCGCCGGTAGCGGCCAGCGCGACGGCTGCGGTCAGGCCCGCTGGCCCGCCGCCGATCACGGCAGCGTCATAAACTTGAGATGCGTCATTCATATCGGGACAATTGACGCTCGGGCTGGCATTTTCAAGTCATCAACCGGCCGAAATGTTTCCGCTCAATCGCGCGGCGGAACGCCGCAAAGCGCCGATATGCAAATCGGGGCGATTCCTGATAGCACTGCCGGAGCAATGGACCAGACCACAGAGCCAGATTCCGTCCCCACCAGCCGAATGCGGACCGCCGCATTCGCCGTACACATTTTCACGGCACTGGGCGCGGGCGTCGCGCTGCTGGCGATGCTCGAGGCCGTCCGCGAACATTGGGCCAATATGTTCGGCTGGCTTGGCGTCGCCCTGATCATCGATGCCATCGACGGGCCGCTGGCGCGAAAGCTGGATGTCGTGCGGCTGCAGCCGAACTGGTCGGGCGACGTGCTCGATCTCGTCGTCGATTTCGTGACCTACGTCTTCGTTCCGGCCTATGCCATCACCGCGAGCGGGCTGCTGCTGCCGGTGGCGGCGCCGCTACTCGGCATCGGCATTATGGTTTCCGGTGCGCTCTATTTCGCGGACCGGCGCATGAAGGCGTCCGACAACCACTTTCGCGGCTTTCCGGCGCTGTGGAACGCGGCGGCGTTTTATTTGTTCTTGCTGCACTTGCCGCCGGCACTCTCGACTCTTGGAATTGCAATCCTGATCGCGCTCACATTCGCCCCGTTTCATGTGCTGCATCCGATCAGGGTGGTGCGGCTACGCTGGCTGACCCTGTGGCTGATGGCCATTGGAGCCGTGCTGGCGATCTATACGCTGAGCTGCGATTTCAACGTGGGCGCTCCCATCGTCGCCGCGCTGTGCGCCATTGCGGCTTACGTAATAGGAAGTGACGCCGTGATCCGGCAAATCAAGTCGTTCAAGGCATGATGGAATTATTGACGAGCCCGGAAGCCTGGGCGGCGCTGTTGACATTGACGGCGCTGGAAATCGTGCTCGGCATCGACAACGTCATTTTCATCTCCGTGATCGTCTCGCGCATCCCGCCGGCGCAGGCCAAACGCGCGCGTCAAATCGGCTTGCTGCTGGCACTGGTGTTCCGCATCCTACTGCTCACCCTGCTGGTGTGGCTGATCGGCCTGACGGAGCCGGTCATCACGATAAGAAATGTCGAACTGTCCTGGCGGGACATCATCCTGATTGCCGGTGGAGCCTTCCTGATCGCGAAGGCGACGCATGAAATTCATGGCGAGGTCGAGGCGAGCGATGGCGAGCTCGATGCCGAACCCAGGGCCAGCGCATTCTTCTGGGTGATCGTGCAGATCATCATCATCGACATCGTGTTCTCCCTGGACTCGATCATCACCGCGATCGGTATGGCGCAGGATCTGGAGATCATGATCGCCGCCGTCGTGATCGCATGCGTCGTCATGTACGTCTCGTCGGGTCCGGTGGCCCGGTTCGTGGCCAATCACCCGACCACCAAGATGCTGGCACTGGCATTCCTGGTGCTGATCGGCGTGGCGCTGGTGGCGGACGGATTCCAATTCCATATCCCGCGCGGCTACATCTATTTTGCCATGTTGTTCGCGGCCGCGGTCGAAATGTTCAATGTGCTCGCCAGGCGCAACCGCAGAAAAGCCGCCGCCAAATAGGCGTTTTTCGACCGATCAGTTGACAAGGCGACGGCGATGGCTTTCGTTTCGCTTCGTAGCTGGGGCGTTCAGCAAATACCGAGGGAGAGACTGTCATGACCAAGGCTGTGCGCGTGCACAAGGTGGGGGGACCGGAAGCCCTGGTGTATGAGGACGTCGAGGTCCCGGCGCCGGGGCCGGGTGAGGTTCGCCTCCGCCAGCATGCCGTCGGGCTGAACTTCATTGACGTCTATTTCCGCACCGGTCTCTACAAGGCGCCGGGGCTGCCGTTCATTGCCGGCAATGAGGCCGCCGGCGAGGTCCTGGCCGTGGGCCCGGGCGTTACCAATTTTCATCCCGGTGACCGCGTGGCCTATTATTTCACGCTCGGCGGCTACACCAGCGAGCGGGTGATCCCGGCCGACAAGCTGGTCAAGCTGCCCGACCACATCACCTATGAGCAGGGCGCCGTCCTGATGCTGAAGGGGCTGACGGTCTGGTACCTCCTGCACAAGACCTTCAAGGTCGAACCCGGCCATCGCGTGCTGATCCATGCCGCCGCGGGCGGCATCGGCCTGTTGGCCTGCCAATGGGCCAAGGCGCTCGGCGCGCATGTGATTGGCACCGTCGGCTCCAAGGCCAAGGCCGATCTCGCTCTCGCCAATGGCTGCGATCACGTTATCCTCTATAACGAAGAGGACTTCGTCGCACGCGTGAAACAGATCAGCCGCAACGAGCTCTGCGACGTCGTCTATGACGGCGTCGGCAAGACCACTTTCCCGGGCTCGCTGTCGTGCCTGCGGCCCCGCGGCCTGTTCGTGAGCTTCGGCAACGCCTCCGGTCCGGTGCCGCCGTTCCCGCTTGCCGAGCTCAACAATCACGGCTCGCTGTTTGCCACCCGGCCCAAGCTCAATGACTATGTCAGCACCCGCAAGGAGCTGCTTGAAGGCGCCGACACGCTGTTTGCCGCCGTCATCAACGGCAAACTGCACGTGCCGATCAATCATGCCTACGCGCTGAAGGATGCGGCGAAGGCGCATATCGAGCTCGAGAGCAGGGCGACCACGGGGGCTGCGATCCTGCGGCCGTGAGTCTCTCCGCCGTCATTGCGAGGAGCGAAGCGACGAAGCAATCCATATCTCCACTCGTGGCACGATGGATTGCTTCGCTACGCTCGCAATGACGATCGGACTACGCCACCCGCCTTGCCGCACCTGTCTTGACCAGGATCGCATCAAGGCAATCGATCATCAGCGATATCTCCTCGCGCGTGACGTTGAGCGCCGGCATGAAGCGGAGCGCATCGGGCTGCGGCGAGTTGATGAGCACGCCGTCCGCGAACGCTTCGGCCACGATCGCGGCACCGATCGGCAGCTTCAGATCGAGCGCCAGCAACAGTCCACGGCCCCGGACTTCGCCGAGCCCGTGACGCGCGGACAGTTTCTGCAGCTCGCTTTCCAGAAGCAGGCCGGCATCCGCAGCCGCTTTCAGAAATTCCGGCTTCGAAACCTCCTCAAGCACCGCAAGCCCCGCAGCGCACATCAACGGATTGCCGTTGAACGTGCCGCCCTGGTCGCCATGCTCGAAGCAGGAAGCATGCTCGGTCGCGAGCAAGGCGGCCAGCGGCACGCCGCCGCCAATACCCTTGCCGAGGGTCATGATGTCGGGCTCGATGCCGGCATGTTCATAGTGAAACAGCTTTCCAGTCCGGCCCATCCCCGTCTGGATTTCGTCGACGATCAGCAGCAGGCCGTGCTCTTTCGTCAGTGCGCGCAACTCCTTCATGAATTGATCGGTTGCCGGCCAGACGCCGGCTTCGCCCTGGATCGGCTCCAGCATCACCGCGACCGTATTGTCCGATATCAGCGCCTTCACCGAATCGAGATCGTTGAGCTTGGCTTTGCGGAAGCCTGACACTTTCGGCTCGAACAGCGGCTCGAACGCCTTTTTGCCCGATGCAGACATGGTCGCGAGCGTGCGGCCGTGAAATCCGCCTTCGAAGGTGATGATTTCGAACGCGCCGTTCTTGTATTTCGTGCCGTATTTCCGCGCGAGCTTGATGGCGCCTTCATTGGCCTCCGCGCCGGAATTGGCGAAGAACACCTGATCGAAGCAGCTCTTCTCGCGAAGTGCTTGCGCGAGTTTCAGGCTGGGGCCGTTGTAGAAGGCGGGGCTTGGCGTCAGCAGCAGTTTTGCCTGCGCGGCAAGCGCTTCGGCGACGACCGACGGCGAATGGCCGAGGCAGTTGACGGCCCAACCCTGCATGAAATCGAGGTAGCGCTTGCCGGCGTCATCCCAGAGATACGCGCCTTCGCCGCGAACGAACACGGCCTGCGGGCGCGCGGTGATGTTCATCAGCGCGTCGAACGGATGGGCAGCATGGGTCATGTCGATCTCCTCAGGGGTTTGGGGGAAGGGGCAGGCCGAAACGCAAGAAGGCCGCACTTTGAGGGTGCGGCCTTCTCGAAAACTTGGCTGAAACTAGCTAATCAGCGTTGTCGTCGGACACGGCGCGACCCATCATCGTCGACAGAGCGACGACGCAGGCAGGCGCGGCGGTTGGTCCGGTTCAGTTTCATGGCGATGGCCCATACAGCCGAACGGTGCGCCATGTCAAGCCGCGTCCGGTGTTCAGAATCCCGCGACGCTGCCGTGCAGGTCATACTGATCCGACCGCTCGATCTTCGCGGTGACGATCTCGCCGACCTTCAGCGGGCGGCGGCTGGAAAGATAGACCGCTCCATCGATCTGCGGCGCGTCGGCTTTTGAACGACCCCTTGCGACCGTCGGTCCGACCTCGTCGACGATGATCTGCTGTCTCGTGCCGACCTTGCGCTTGAGACGGCGAGAGGAGATTTTCTGCTGCCGCGCCATCAGCGCGTTCCAGCGCTCCTGCTTGATCTCGTCGGGCACGGCATTGCCGATCGCGTTGGAAGCGGCGCCCGCCACCGGCTCGTATTTGAAGCAGCCGAGACGATCGATCTCGGCCTCTTCCAGCCAGTCGAGCAGATAGGCGAAGTCGGAATCGGTCTCGCCGGGGAAACCGACGATGAAGGTCGAGCGCAGCGTGAGTTCAGGACATTCCTCGCGCCACTTCTTGATCCGCGCCAGCGTCTTTTCCTGCGCGGCGGGGCGCTTCATGGCTTTCAGGACGTCCGGGCTCGCATGCTGGAAGGGAATATCGAGATAGGGCAGGATCTTGCCCTCGGTCATCAGCCCGATGACTTCATCGACGTGCGGGTAGGGATAGACATATTGCAGCCGCACCCAGGCGCCGAGGTCGCCGAGTTCCTTGGCGAGGTCGAAGAATTTGGCGCGGACCTGGCGGTCCTTCCAGGGGCTTTCGGAATACTTCACGTCGACGCCATAGGCCGACGTGTCCTGCGAGATGACCAGCAATTCCTTGACGCCGGCTGCGACGAGCCTTTCCGCCTCGCGCAGCACGTCATTGGCCGGACGCGACACCAGGTCGCCGCGCAGTTTTGGGATGATGCAGAAACTGCAGCGGTTGTTGCAGCCTTCGGAAATCTTCAAATAGGCGTAGTGGCGCGGCGTCAGCTTGACGCCCTGCGGCGGCACCAGATCGAGGTGCGGATTATGGACCGGCGGCAGGGCCCGGTGCACGGCCTCCAGCACGCTCTCATATTGCTGCGGGCCCGATATCGAGAGCACGCCCGGATAGGCCGCCTCGATCTGCTCGGGTTCCGCGCCCATGCAGCCGGTGACGATGACCTTGCCGTTCTCCGCCATCGCCTCGCCGATGGCGCCAAGCGATTCCTGCTTGGCGCTGTCGAGGAAGCCGCAGGTGTTGACGATCACGATGTCGGCGCCGTCATGCTTGCGGGCCAGCTCATAGCCTTCGGCGCGCAGCCGGGTGATAATGCGCTCGGAATCCACCAGCGCTTTGGGGCACCCAAGGGAAACAAAGCTGACTTTGGGCGCAGCGGCCTGTTGCATATTTCATCTGCCTGATTGATCGGCACGAGCTAGTCCTAATTGCCCATAATTACAAGGCTTTGCGCCAGCTTCTGACGTGCTATGGATGCCCGGCCGGGGTATGAGTTGATCGATGAGCGCTGAGTCGTCGCCGAAAATCGTCATTGTCGACGAAAGTCCGATCCGGGCCGCAATCCTGGAAGAGGGGTTGCGGGAGGCGGGCTTTACCGGCGTTGTGCATATCAGCGAAATGCAGAGCCTGCTGGCACGGATCTATGCGCTCGACCCGGACGTCATCCTGATCGACCTGGAAAACCCCAGCCGCGACGTTCTGGAACAGATGTTCCAGGTCAGCCGCGCG
The DNA here is from genome assembly GCF_036924675.1 of Bradyrhizobium sp. AZCC 1578. Classification (NCBI taxonomy): domain Bacteria; kingdom Pseudomonadati; phylum Pseudomonadota; class Alphaproteobacteria; order Hyphomicrobiales; family Nitrobacteraceae; genus Bradyrhizobium; species Bradyrhizobium sp. AZCC 1578. Next base: position 353,273 of record NZ_JAZHRZ010000001.1, on the reverse strand, counting down.
GTACGGCGGCCGATCGCGATGTTCGTCGACCAGAGCGATGCGGCCTCGATCCAGGCCTCCGTCGATGCCGGCGTTTCCGCCTATATCGTGGACGGCCTGAAGAAAGAACGGATCAAGCCGATCCTCGACCTCTGCATTTCCCGCTTCAACGCCTTCTCCAAGCTGCAGGACGAACTCGACCGCACCAAGTCGGCGCTCGAGGAGCGCAAGGTGATCGACCGCGCCAAGGGAATCCTGATGAAGGTGAAGGGCCTCACCGAAGAGGAGGCCTATGTGCTGATGCGTTCCACCGCGATGCGCGAGAAGAAGAAAATCGGCGAGATCGCGCAGTCGATCCTGACCGCGTCGGAGCTGCTGAAATGACGACACCGCTGCATATCGGCTTCATTCCCCTGGTCGACGCGGCCGCGCTGATCATCGCCGTCGACAAGGGCTTTACGGCCGCCGAAGGGCTCGACGTCACGCTGGTGCGTGAAGTGTCGTGGTCCAACGTCCGCGACAAGCTCAATATCGGCATGTTCGACGCGGCGCATCTGCTGGCACCGGTGGCGATCGCCTCGAGCTTGGGGCTCGGCCACGTCAAGGTGCCGATCGTTGCGCCATTCAATCTGGGCCTCAATGGCAACGCGATCACGGTATCGCCGGCGCTGCACGCCGCAATCATGAGCGAGATCGACGGCGATCCGCTCGATCCCATGGCCACGGCACTGGCGCTCGCCCGCGTCGTTGCCGCCAGGCGCAAGAGCGGCGCGGAACCGCTGACGTTCGGCATGACGTTCCCGTTCTCCACCCACAATTACCAGCTCCGGTTCTGGATGGCGGCGGGCGGGGTCGATCCCGATGAGGATGTTCGCCTCGTGGTGCTGCCGCCGCCCTACATGGTGGACAGCCTCGCCAATGGCCATGTCGATGCGTTCTGCGTCGGCGCGCCCTGGAACTCGGTCGCGGTCGATCTCGGCGTCGGCCACATACTGCATTTCGTCTCTGATATTTTGGTGCGCGCGGCCGAAAAGGTTCTCGCGGTCAGGCAAAGCTGGTCGGAAAAGAATCCGAACGCGCTGGCTGCGCTGATCCGCGCGGCTGCCCACGCCGCCGAATACATCGAGGAGCCCGGAAACCGCGCCGAGACCGCCGATGTCCTGGCGCGGCCCGACCGGCTTGGCGTCGGCGCCGAGGTGATCCAACGCACCCTCGACGGCCGACTGAAGATTTCACCGGACGGCCAGCGGCGCGAGAGCGGCCGCTATCTGCTGGTCGGGCGCGAAGGGGCGGGCCGGCCCGATCCGGCGCAGGCCGCCTGGCTTTACGCCCAAATGGTACGCTGGGGACAGACACAGATGCGGCCCGATGCGCTGCGGACCGCCATGGCGGTCTTCAGGCCCGAACTCTACGACGCCGCCATGGGACGTCCGGGGGCGGCTCCCGACGCGCCTGGTGCCATCGGCGCCTTTGCCGGCCCCGCATTCGACCCCGCGGATATCGCCGGGCATCTGGCGGCTTTCAAGATTGGGCATTGGAAGCCGTAAGCCAGTCGATTGAAGAAATATTGGGCAATTGCACTGGCCGCCCAGTTCTTAAGCAGATTGCTCAGAATGCAACTATGAAGCTTGCTTCATAGTTTCGAGTTCCTCGTTGGAACAGATTGAAACTCCAAGACATTCGTCGCGACTCCATTTGGCACGCAACTTGTATGGTGCAGTGCGGTCGGCTCGTCGCAGATGCCTGCTGACCTACGTCCAAGATGGATTTCCGCAGCAACGAAGCTGGTCGGACCGCATACCCAGAATCACAGCCCGGCACCACGCCTGGCCGATTCTCCTGGGCGGTCCATCCCATTCGTTGACGCCACCAATCGTGGCCGCAGGAGCTTCGTCGCGCATGAAAATTGAACCGATTACAGTCGACTTTACCGACGAGCAGAAGCGCTACCTCGAAGGCTTTACCGCAGGTTTGCAGATCAGCCGGGTCGGGCGCGGCCTCGGTAACGCGGGAAAGGCGAATGCCGAACCAACGGGGCCGGATGCCGCCCATATCAAGGCGCAGGACAAGGTCACGGCCTCCGGCAAAAAGCTCGCCGATCCGGAGAAGTTCAAGCGCGAGGAGCATCCGTTCGATGCCTATCCCCGGCTGAAGCAGCAGGCGCTCGACAACGCGCCGCCGAACCCCGCAGATAATTTCCGCTGGCGCTACTACGGCCTGTTCTACGTCGCGCCGGCGCAGGATTCCTACATGTGCCGCCTCAGGATTCCGAACGGCATCCTGAAGCACTGGCAGTTTTCGGGATTGGCCGATTTCGCCGAGCGGCTATGCGGGCCGTTCTGCCACGTCACCACGCGCGCTAACTTGCAGGTGCGCGAAATTCCGCCCAAGCATGCGGTGGCTTTGATCGAGGGCATCCAGGATCTGGGCCTGTGTTCGCGCGGCACCGGCGCCGATAATATCCGCAACGTCACGGGCACGCCGACGGCGGGGATCGACCCGCAGGAACTGGTCGACACCCGCGAATATGCCCGCGAGTGGCACTACCACATCCTCAACGATCGCTCGCTGTATGGCCTACCACGCAAGTTCAATGTCGCTTTCGATGGCGCCGGCAAGATCGCCGTGCTGGAAGACACTAACGACATCGCGTTCACCGCGGTCGAGGTGAAGGACGGCTTTGGCGCCGAGCCCGGCATCTGGTTTCGCTTGGGGATCGGCGGCATCACCGGTCACAAGGATTTTGCCAAATATAGCGACATCATCGTGAAGCCGGCCGATGCCACCAGAGTGGCGGATGCCATCGTGCGCATCTTCATTGAGCTGGGCGACCGCACCAACCGCAACAAGGCGCGGCTGAAATATGTGCTCGATGGGATGGGGCACGAAAAATTCCACGCGCTGGTCGAGGAGCGGCTCGGCAAGCCCTTCACCCGCGTGCCGCCCGAAGCGCTGGCACCGCGGCCGGCCTCGGATCGCACGGCGCATATCGGCGTGCACAGGCAGAAACAGGTGGGGCTGAACTGGATCGGCGTGTCGCTGCCACTCGGCAAGATCACGTGTGAGCAGATGCGGGGGCTGGCCAAAATCGCGCAGGATCTTGGCGACGGCGATATCCGCCTGACGGTGTGGCAGAACCTGCTGATTCCGGGCGTGCGCGACGAGAACGTCGAGCTTGCGGTCGCCGCGATCAAGAAGATCGGTCTCGCGGTCGAGGCGTCGCAAATCCGGGCCGGGCTGATCGCCTGCACCGGCAATGCCGGCTGCCGATTTGCGGCGGCGAATACCAAGCGCCATGCCGCCGAAATCGGCGACTGGTGCGAGCCACGCGTCGACATCGAGACGCCGATCAACATCCACGTCACCGGCTGCCATCATTCCTGCGCGCAGCACTACATCAGCGATATCGGGCTGATCGCCGCGAAAGTGGATATTGGCGAAGATGCCGATCCCGTCGAGGGCTATCATCTCTTCACCGGCGGCGGCTTCGGACCCGACGCCGATGTCGGGCAGGAGGTCTATCGCGACGTCAAGGCCGAGGATGCGCCGAGGACGGTCGAGAAATTGCTGAAGGCCTATCTTACGCATCGCGCATCACCCGATGAAACGTTCCTGACCTTTGCGCGCCGCCATGACGGCGAGACGCTGCGCAAGCTGGCCGATGCCCAGGTCACTGACGCTCAGGTGTCCTCATGAATCAGATCACGCCTCCACCCAAGGTCGAGATCATTCCCTCGAACGCGCCATTCTCCGAAGCGCAGCGCTCCTGGCTGAACGGGTTCTTTGCCGGGCTCCTGTCCGATGCGACGCCGTTGTCGGCCGAACAAGGCGCTGAAGTCATGCAGGGCGCGGTCGGCGATGGCGATGACGGCGAAGCGCCGTGGCACGACCAGACCATGCCGATCGCCGATCGCATGAAGCTTGCCGAGGGCCGGCCGTTGCGGCGGCGGATGATGGCGGCAATGGCACAGCAGGACTGCGGTCAGTGCGGCTATGACTGCCATAACTATTCGGAAGCGATTGCGAACAAGAGCGAAGCGCGGCTCAACCTCTGCGTCCCCGGCGGCAAGGAAACCGCGCGGATGCTGAAGTCGCTTTATGAGGAGATCGACAAGGCACCCGCACCGTCATCGGCGCCCGCGACAGCAGCGGCCGCGGTTGCGCCGGCGGCTCCAGGCGAGCCCGGCCGCTCGCGCGACAATCCCGCAAACGCAAGATTCCTGTCGCGGCGACTGCTCAACGGCAAGGGCTCGGAGAAGGAGACCTGGCATATCGAGTTCGATCTCTCCGGATGTGGCCTCGACTATGTCGTGGGCGATTCGTTCGGCATCTTTGCGCGCAACGACATCGGCCTGGTCGACCAGATCATCGCACTTCTGGGCGCATCGCATACGACGGAGGTGAGGGGAAAGACGCTGCGTGAAGTATTGCGCGACGACGTCTCACTGTCGCCTGCGCCGGATTCACTGTTCGAGTTGATCTCGTACCTGACCGGCGGCGCGCTACGCGAGAAAGCCCGCGCGCTGGCGCAGGGCGAAGATCCCGACGGCGACGCGGCGACGCTCGACGTCATGGCGGTATTGCAGAAGTTCTTCCGCATCGGCCCGCATCCCGAGGCCTTTGTCGAGGCGCTGGAGCCATTACAGCCGCGGCTTTACTCGATCTCGTCGTCGCACAATGCGACGCCCGGAAAGCTGTCGCTGACCGTCGACTGCGTGCGTTATGTGGTCAACAAGCGTCGTCGTTTGGGACTGGCCTCGACATTCCTTGCCGAGCGCATCAGTCCCGGCGACGAGGTCAAGGTCTATGTACAGAAGGCCCATGGCTTCGCGCTGCCGCAAGACCCGAAGACCCCAATCATCATGGTCGGCCCTGGGACGGGTATCGCGCCGTTCCGCGCCTTCCTGCTCGATCGCCGCGCCACCGGCGCACCCGGCAAGAACTGGCTGTTCTTCGGCCATCAGCGCAGCGATTGCGACTTCTTCTATGCCGACGAACTCAATGCGATGAAGACGTCGGGCCTCCTGACGCGGTTGTCACTGGCGTGGTCGCGCGATGGCAACAAGAAATTTTACGTACAGGACCGCATGCGCGAGGTTGGCCGCGAGGTATGGACCTGGCTTGCCGAAGGCGCCCATGTCTACATCTGCGGGGATGCCAAGCGGATGGCCAAGGACGTCGAGCGCGCGCTGGTCGACATCGTCGCCCAATTCGGCGCCCGAACCACCGACGAGGCCGTCAGCTTCGTCGGGGAACTCAAGAAAACGGGCCGGTTCCAGCAGGACGTTTACTAATCCGGGCTCCAACCCCCTCAAATCGGCCCGAATAAAATTCTCGCTCTGGTCGGAAAGAAGGGAAATTTCCCCTCGAAATGGAGCGCGCCGGAGCGCCCCCATCGCTATTTCGGCGGATACCTTGCATCGGTGCGCGATCGATATTCCATATGCACTCCATGCTGCGTTGGAGATCGACCATGCGCGAACTATCGGCGGAAGCCCGCCTGCACCTTTACGCACGCTCGGTGTCCCGCCGTTCCGGCACCGGCTTTCACACCGCCGCGCTCTACAGCGCGTTCGCGCTCATTGCCGCCATCGTGTTCGGTACGCTGTCGGTCCATCCGTTCTGAGATCAACGTGCCGTCTTGAACGGCGCGACCGTAATCCCTGCATCCTTCAACGCCTGACGCACGCCGCGTGCGATGTCGACTGCACCCGGCGTGTCGCCATGAATGCAGACGGTGTCGGTGCGCATCTTGATCACCTTGCCGGTGACCGACACCACCGCGCCGTCCTGCACCATCCGCACCACGCGATCGGCGATTTGTTTGGCATCGTGCAGCACGGCGCCGGGCTTCTTGCGCGACACCAGTGAGCCATTGTCTTCATAGGCGCGGTCGGCAAACACCTCGTGCACCATCGGCAAATTGGCGGCCTCGCCGGCCTGCACCAGCTTGGAATTGGCGAGCACCACGAAAATCAGATTGGGGTCGACCGCCTTGATGCCGTTGGCGATGGCTTTTGCGGTCATGTCGTCCTCGCAGGCGACGTTGGAGAGCGCGCCATGCGCCTTGACGTGGGTAACCTTGTAACCGGCCGCGGTCGCAATCGCCTGCAGCGCGCCGATCTGGTAGGCGATGAGGTTCTCGATCTCCGAAGACTTGAGGCCCGGGATCGGGCGCCGACCGAAGCCGTGCAGGTCGCGATATCCAGGGTGCGCGCCGACACTAACGCCGCGCGCTTTCGCCAGTTCGACCGTGCGGCGCATGATGTCGGGATCGCCGGCATGAAAGCCGCAGGCGACGTTCACCGACGTCGCAAGCTCGATCATGGCGGCGTCATTGCCCATTTCCCACGCGCCAAATCCTTCGCCGAGATCGCAATTGAGGTCGATGGTTGTCATGTTGTCCGTCCGCTTCTCGTAGTGGATTGGTGCTCAGTCCGGGCCCGCTATGTCGGCCATCGATACCGCGTGCCAGGTTCCGGCATCGACCGCGCTGACGGCGTGGCCCGCGACATTGGCATCGTGCAGCGCGTCGATGTTGAGATCAACGCTTTCGATTGCGCGCAGCCGCTCGGGCAGGGTGCGCAACAGTTCCGCAAATTTGCGCGCTTCGGCCTGCGCTTCCGCCATGCTGACGGCGCGAAAGCGAAAGGCGCGCCCGGCGGGGATCTGTGCCAATCGCCCGAGGTCGGCCGAAATCACCGTTGCGATCTTGGGATAGCCGCCGCTGGTGCCGCGATCCGGCATCAGCACGATCGGCTGGCCATTACCGGGCACCTGCAGGCTGCCGTTGACGGTGCCGTCGGAGACGATGTTATGGCCGTGGAGGTGCTTGAGGGTGGGGCCTTCGAGCCGGTAACCCATGCGGTCGCTGGTCGCCGATATCTTCCATTCGCTGTCGACAAACAGCTTTTTGGTCTCATCGGTGAATTCGTCGTCCTGTGGACCCCAGACCATGCGGATCGGCGCGTCGGTTGCCACCGGCAATTCGATCCGCCGTTCCACCGCGCCGCTAGCGGCCTTCGCCGGTAGCTCGTCGCCGGCCTGCAGTGGGCGAGGATAGGGACTACCGAGGCCTGCGCGGGCATTGACGGCCAGGCTGCCGAACATCGGCTCGCCGGCAATACCGCCTTCAATCGCGAGATAGCTGAACGCGCCGCCGCGGGCAAAGCCGAGCGTCAGCGTCTCGCCATCGGCGATGGCTGCGGATGTATCCGATGCCACGGCGCGGCCGGCGATATCGGCATTGCGCGGGGCTCCCGTCAGCGCGACGCGCACCGCGCCGCCGCGCGCGGTAAATTTCGCCCCGAACGGGCCGACTTCGACGGCCGCCGTGAACGGCTCATTGCCAACCAGCGTGTTGGCTGCCGCCAGCGCCAGCCGATCCATTGCGCCACTCGGCACCAGGCCGTAGCGCTGGGCGCCGGAACGTCCGCCGTCCTGTACCGAACTCGCCGGGCCGATCGATGCGATGACGAGCTTGCTCATGTGGCGATCTGCTCGGCAATGAATTCGCCGGCTTCGGCGGCTCGATCCTGCTCCGCAAAGGTCTTGGCATCGACGGGCGTGAAGGTGACGTTGTCGCCGGGCTCCAGCAAAAAAATCGGATCGCGGTGAAGCTGGTAGGTGCGAACGGCTGTCCGCCCCAGAAGATGCCAGCCGCTCGGGCCGGCGAGACACTGTACGCCGGTCTGCACCCCACCAATCGAGATGGTGCCGGCCGGCGTCAGCAAACGCGGATTTTGCCGGCGCGGCATATGTAGGCTATCCGCAAGCCCGCTGAGATAGGACCAGCCGGGCGTAAAGCCGATCATCGCGACCCGGTAGTCGCCGGCGACGTGCCGCGCCACGATCTCCTCAGGCGTGGTGTTGAGGGTTTTTGCGACGTCCTCGAGGTCGATACCGTGCTCGCCGCCATAGACCACCGGAATGCGCCAGCGCCGGGTTTTTGTCGTCGCCGGTACCGGGAGCTGCGCGAGCGCGAGAATCCTTTCGCCAAGCTTGTCGAAATCGATCTGGACCGGATCGTAGTGGACCAGCAGCGAGCGATAGGTCGGCACCGTCTCGGTGATACCTGCGATCGGCTCAGCAGTCAGCGCACGGTCGAGCGCCAGCACCCGCCGGTTGGCGGCATCGTCAATGTTGCGGCTGAATTCCACCGTGATGGCGCTGTCGCCACTCGGCAACAGGCGGGGCGGGGGTAGCGTTGCGGCCATGGCCTCTAAACTGTCTCGCGGCTCTCGTGAGCTCTCGTGCTAGCCTCAACCTCTAGCGTGTTTTGGACGCGAGTGGAATTCGCTTCGCGCGAAATCCGCCAGTAAGTTCAATAAATTAATCTGCAGTCCGACGATAAGATGTTATGATCGCGCTTCTTTCCACCGACCCTTGACGCGATGTCTGCGCTTCGCAAGATGCGCTACCTTTCACCTATCCTCCGGAGCCTGCATTCCAGATGTCCCTGTCCCCCGAAGCCATCGCAACCCTGTCCGGCGTCTCGACCGCCACCATCACCACCGTGCTGCTCAAGAAGGGCCTGCGAAACGTCTGGATGCGCGGCACCAAGCCGCTGCGGCCGGGGCAGCCGCGGCTGGTCGGACCGGCCTTCACGCTGCGCTTCGTGCCCGCGCGCGAAGATCTCGCCACGCCTGAATCCTGGTCGTCGCCGATTTCGACCCGCACTGCGATTGAAGCCATGCCGAAAGGCTGCATCGCCGTGGTCGATGCCATGGGCATCTCTGATGCCGGCATCTTCGGCGACATCCTCTGCGCCCGCATGGTCAAGCGCGGCGTTGCGGCGCTGATCACCGATGGCGTGGTGCGCGATGTCGAAGGCGTGCTCGGCACCAATCTCCCGGTCTGGTGCGACGGCTTCGCCGCGCCGCCTTCCGTGGCGGGGTTGACCTTCGTGGGCTGGGGCGAGCCGATCGGCTGCGGCGGAGTCGCGGTGTTCCCGAACGACATCGTCGTCGCCGACCAGGACGGCGCCGTGCTGATCCCGCAGGCCCTGCTCGACCATGTGCTGGCCGAAGGGCCGGAGCAGGAACGGATGGAAGCCTGGATCGTCAACGAGGTGAACAACGGCGCGGCATTGCCCGGCCTCTATCCGATGAACGCCGAGACCAAGGCGCGCTACGCCGCGACGAAGAAATAACTTCAACAGGCAGAGGCAACTCCATGGAAATCCATCTCGCGGGCTCCCGGCCAACGCGCCGGGCGCCGACCGAATATTTCACCGGCACCGTGCTGCAGGATCCGATCATCCAGACCGAGGCGCCGGCACGGCTGGCCTCGACGCGCGTCTCCTTTGAGCCCGGCGCGCGCACGGCGTGGCATACGCATCCGCTGGGTCAGACGCTCTACGTCATCTCGGGGGTCGGACGGGTGCAGGCCAAGGGCGGTCCGATCAGGGAAATTCGCCCCGGTGATGTCGTCTGGATTCCGCCCGGCGAGAAGCACTGGCATGGCGCCTCGCCGACCAACGCCATGACCCACCTCGCCATGCAGGAAGCGCTCGACGGTAGCTACGTGACCTGGATGGAACATGTGACGGACGCGGAATATTCCGAGAAGGTCGGCTGAGTTCCTGCCGCTTCACATCCGCTGCGCGGTCCAGGTGCCGGAGCAGAGGGCCGCGCGCCATGTGCCCGATCCCGACGTGCCCGTGAGAACGCCGGAGCCGACGGCTCGCTTCATGCCGCTTGCAAGGGTCACGCGGATGGCGCCGGCCTCCGCGACGCGGCCGGAGGCCGTGACAGCCGCGTTGTGCGAGGCGATCTGACCATTGTTGATGCCGATCGAGACCGAGGCGCCGCTGCTGCAGGCGGCGTTCGACGAAGCGATCTGCACATTCCAGTCGCCGTCGAATGTTGCGGCTGCGGACGGCGTCGTGGTGGCCAACACGGCAAGTAGCGAAACGGCGACAGCAGATTTGCGAAGAGTTCCCATGGCGTGCCCCTGTTGTTTGGACACGTCCATAGTTCCATAGCCGCTCCAAGGCGACCGTGACTGTCATCACGCGCGGGACGTGGGAAGATCTCAAAGAAGGACTCCGTCCAACAGCGTCACGGTCGTCAAAATGACGCGAGGAGTCAGTTGACGCGGGTCCAGGTCTGGCCGCCGCAGAACATGCCGCCGAAGGCGCAGCCCTGAACGCGCAGGCTGTCGGTGCCCCTGAGCGCGATCGTGGAATCGTAGGTGCTGCCGGTATTCGGATCGAAAATCCGACCGCTCCACTTGTCCTTGCCGGGCTTCATGTTGATCAGGACCTGCTCGCCGTTCTGGTTCGACTTCTTGTCGACGGAATAGCCGCAGAGATTGGGGCCGCACGGTTCGATCCGCACCTTGCCTTCCTTCTCCTCGGTCAGCCAAACGCCGAGCGGTGAGTTCGCAGGCGGCGCCGCCGAATCTGCCGGAGCCGCGGCCTGTTTCTGTTGCGGCGGCGGTGGCGCCGGCGCAGCAACGGGAGCTGGTGCTGGCGGGACTGCCGGCGCGGCGTTCTGTGGCACTGGGGGAGCAGCGGGCGCTGCCGCCGCAGGCGCGGGGGCGTCAGTCGGCGCCACGGCTGTCGTTGTGCTCGATGGCGCTGCCGTTGCCGCGGCGGGAGCGGCCGGAGCAGGGGCAGCAGGTGCCGGCGCAGTCGCAGGGGCAGGGGCAGCCGCTTGCTCCGCTGGTGCCGGCGCGGTCGGCACTGGCGCAGTCTCGGGGGTGGCCTGCGGGGCGGTCTTTGCCTGCTGCGGAGCCTTCCTGGTCGGACGATCAAGATCGCCTTCCTCGCCACGCGCGCGTTTGGTCTTCTTGCCGGTATTGTCGTAGACGCCGGGAATAGAAACGGTGCCGCGATCGGGATCGATCGTGATGGTGCGGCCGCCATACTCGAAAGTGTACTGCGCCTGTGCAGCGGTGATGGTGCCAGCCAGCAAGAGCGCGGCGATAGCGAGGCACTTCTTCATTATAACGACCTCCTGAACAGGGAATCCGGATTCCCGCAGCTACTACGCAGCGGCAGCTTCACTCAACGTGATCCAGATCACTTTCAAACTATAAGTCGTGTACTAGCGGCTTTGGTTCAATTCGACCGCGGCAGTCTAAATTGCGCCCGATGGACGGTCAATTTCCAGAAAACACGCTTGTCCAACCGAGAATCAATCGAACCAGGCGGCATAAATTTTCCTGAAGCTTCCGTCCTGGATAGCAATGTGCAGCCATTGATCGACAAAGGCCTTCAGCGCCATGTCGCGCTGCAGCCAGTAGGCCTTCTCGGCAAAGTCGAACGGTTTGTCCGGATGCACCGCGCAGAGCACGCCGGCGTGCTGCTTTTGCTGATAGCGGGTCTCCGAAGCGTCCGTCATCATCAGGTCGGCATTGCCCTTGGCGATCTCGTCGAAAATCGTGACGTTGTCGTTCCACACCTTGATCTCGGCGTTCTTGATGTTCGCCTTGGCGAAGCGTTCATTGGTCCCGCCGGGATTGACGATGACGCGGGTGCCGGCCTTGTCGATATCGGTGATGGTCTCATACTTGCCCTGATCGGCGCAGCGGGCGATCGGCGTCTTGCCTTCACGCATGATCGGAGTCGAGAACAGGCCCTTTTTCTGTCGGTCGAGCGTGATCGAGACGCCGCCCATCGCGATATCGAAATTGTCGGCTTCGAAATCCTTCATGAGCTGCGGCCACGCTGTCTGAACGAACTCGACCTTCACGCCGAGCGCCTTGCCCAGCGCTTCCGCCATGTCTACGTCGAAGCCGCGGAATTTTGACGTCGCCTTGTCGAGATAGGTGAACGGCAAATAGTCGCCGGTCATGCCGACCCGCAGCGTGCCGCGCTTGATGATGTCGTCGAGGCGGGAATTCGCCGGCTGAGCGTGGGCGACAACGGTCCACACGACAGCCATTGCAAGACTAACGAACACTCGAAGCATCAGGTCTTCTCCGCCGACAAATTAAATGACACTCTGAATCGATGGCGCCGATTTAAACCAGATATCCGCGCGGTGCCAGCCGGAGAAATTGCAATCGTGACCATCTCGCTCTACGAGGCTTCCGTCGGCGTGTTCGTGCCGTATCTCGGAAATCTGTCCGGTCTTCTCGACAAGGCCGCCGCCCATGCTGAAGCCCGAACCATCGATCCCGCTGTCCTTTTGAACATGCGGCTCTCACCCACCATGTACAGCCTGAAGCAGCAGGTAGCAGAGGCCAATCGGCATCCGGTCGTTGCCTGCGCGTTGCTGGCCGGCCATGCGCCTCGCGAATTTCCGGACGCCGAGCCCGACATTGCCGCGCTCAAGTCGAGGACATCGGAGGCGATCGATTTCCTGCAGAATCTGCCGCGTGCCGAGATCGACGCCGCCGCCGACAAGGAAGTCCCATTCACGTTCAAGAACGGAACCCAGCGGAAATTCACCGGAAAATCGTTGCTGTTGACGTTCAGCGTTCCGCAGTTCTTCTTTCATGTCACGACGGCCTACGACATCCTGCGCCATGCCGGTGTCGACCTGGCCAAGAAGGATTTTCTGGGGCCGCCGAGATAGCCGTCAACAATGACGGAAGTCACGCCTCGCCGTTATCCTTGCGCGCCAGATTGGCGGCGGCGCTAAGCCCGGTCATCTCGCTCTTCAATTGCTCGAAGCGTCGGCGCGCGCTGGTTTCGCGATCGTCGACCATCTGAATCGCGGCTTCCCTCGACATCGGCCCGGTGACGATCGGAGTGGAGTTCTCGCCGATGGTCTCGTCGACATAGTAATCGCCATTGTCGAGGCGAACCGTCCATTTGAAACGGATCGCGGTCATCGGGCCGGGCCCGAACTTGCAGTAGCCGTGAGCCTCGATGGGCGGAGGAGATGTGGGGATGGGCGGAGGGCCCACCGGTACCTGCGCCGCGACCGCGGGCTTGTCGGGTTCGCGACGGCTTTCCGGCGGGTCAAGGATGCTGGCGATGGTCGCCAGGGCGTTGTCGGTCGGGTCGCTTTGGGTCACGATTCAGCCTCCGGATCGAGCCCGTTTGCGGAATCAGTATCCGTCGCCGCCCACGGCCCTTTCCTTGCTTCCGAATAAAGCCAGGCTTTGTCAATCCGTGGCTTTTTTGGGGCGTAGCTAAGCGCGCACCGGCGGTAATTTGTTCTTCCAGGGCCGGACCTGTTCGAGCTGGCCGGCCAGGCGGAACAGGGTGGCCTCGTCGCCGAACCTGGCCGAAAACATCATGCCAAGCGGCAAGCCGGCCTTGTTCCGGGCCAGCGGCACCGACATCGCCGGCTGCCCGGACATGTTGAACATGGAGGTGCCGGGCATGTAGCGGCGCAGGATCGGGGCAACGTGCGACAGATCGTTTGACATGGTGTTGAGTTCGCCGATGCGCAGCGGTGGCGCGCATAACGTCGGGCACAGGAAGACGTCGCAGCTCTCGAAGAAGGTCGCCAGTGAGCGGGAAATCTGGAAGGCGGCGAGCTGGGCCGCCACATAGTCGGTCGCCGAGGTCCTCTTCGCGTTGCGCGAATGCGCCAGCGTCAATATCTCGAGATCGTTATCCGTCATCTCTCGCCCGAGCCGCTGCTCGATCAACCGAACCGTCAGTGCGGTGTTGCCGCCGACGATAGTGGTCATGACCGCGGCTGGATCGGCGGCAAGCGCCGGTGCCCGTTCCTCGACGTGATGGCCGAGCCCCGCCAGAAGGCTTGCGATCTCACGCACGGCTGCCGCGATTTCCGGATCGATAGCATCGCCATACGGCGATTTATCGGTGAACGAGATACGAAGCTTGCCCGGGTCGCGGCCGACTTCCTGCGAAAACGGTCGCTCCGGCGGCGGCGCGAAATAGGGGCTCGATGGCTCCGGGCCGTGGATTGCGTCCATCATCACCGCGCTATCGCGCACGCTGATGCTCACGACGTGGCCGCAGGAAAATCCGGCCCAGCCCTCGCCGCGATCGGGGCCGAGCGGATTGCGCGCCCGTGTAGGCTTTAAGCCAAACACGCCGGAAGCGGAGGCGGGAATGCGGATCGAGCCGCCGCCATCGCTGGCGTGCGCGACGGGAAGAATACGGGCTGCAACGGCCGCCGCCGCACCGCCGGACGACCCGCCGGCAGAATGCTCCAGATTCCAGGGATTGCGGGTCGGCCCGAACAGGCGCGACTCCGTCGTCGGCATCAGGCCGAATTCGGGACTGGAGCTCTTGCCGAAGATGGATACGCCGGTCTCGAGGAAACGCTGCGCCAGCGTCCCGGTATGGTCAGCCACGAAATCCTTCAGGACCGTCGCCCCTGACGTCGTGCGCGTGCCCTCCAGGAGGTCGAGGTCCTTCAGCAGAAATGGCACGCCGGTAAAGGGACCGTCGGGCAGGCCGTGTTCGATCTGACGCTCGGCATACTCGTAATGCTTGACGACCACCGCATTGATCTGCGGATCGACCTTTGCCGTGCGGGCGATGGCCTCGTCGAGCAATTCCTTGGCCGAGACCTCCTTCTTCCGAACCAGTTCGGCAAGGCCGACCGCGTCGTAATCGCCGTATTCCTTGAAGGCCATGCACACACCTCGCTTGCCGGCCGGCCGATAGACCGGCCATGCCTTGGGCCATTTGCTGCGGACGATCTAGCCGAGCACGTCCTGATTGATCACGTTCTGGCGCAAGGGATCGCCGTCCAATACGCTCAGAATGTTGCGGGCGGTCTGCTCGCTCATCCGGTCCACGGCTTCCACGGTGACGCCGGCGACATGCGGCGCCATGATGACGTTGGGCAGGGCGAGCAACGCCTGACCGGCCGGCGGCGGCTCCTGCTCGAAAACGTCAAGGCCCGCGCCGGCAAGCTTGCCGGACACCAGCGCGGCGTGCAGCGCGGCCTCGTCGACGATTCCGCCGCGCGCCGTGTTGATCAGATAGGCTGACGGCTGCATCCGATTCAGCCTGTCGGCATTGAACATGCCGACCGTCTCCGGATTCTTGGGGCAATGGATGCTGACGAAATCGGCGCGCGGCAGTGCCGCGTTGAGGTCGGCGACCGGTTCGCAACCGGCGGCCTTGATGTCAGCGGGGAGCTTATAGGGGTCGAAAACCAGGACGTTCATTTCCATCGCGAGGCAGCGCTTGGCGGTGCGCGTGCCGATCCGCCCGAAACCGACGATCAGGACGGTCTTGCCGAAGAGGTCGTAGGGCAGCATCCCGAGCCTATCAGCCCATCTGTCGTCCCTGACCAGCGAATGCATTTCCGTTGCGCGCTTGGCGAGCGTCAGCATCATGAACAGCGCGTGTTCGGCAACCGATGGCGAATTGGCGGTGCCGGCCACCATCAGCGGCACCTTGCGACGGCTCAGCGCGGGAACGTCGACGGCGTCGAACCCGACGCCGATCCGGGTGACGACCAGCATGTCCTTGGAGGATTCGAGCTCGGGCTCGCCGAAGCGGGTGGCTCCGAGGGCAACGCCATGGACCGGCGCATGCTCCTTCAGCTTGATGTTGAAATCTTCCTGCGAAATCATGTTGGGAAATTCGACGAGTTCGATGTCGTCTCGCGCGTGAAGCAGCGCTCTTCCCTGCTGCGACATCGATTCCGTAATGAAGATTTTCTTCTTGTTGGTAGTCATTTCCTGCCCTTAGGTCACGCAATTGCGCCGTCAAAGGACGACGCCAGTCACCTCGTTTAGCAGGTGCATATTGTTGAGGTCCACAGCCAATCGGAGGGGGGCGCCATCCTGCGCGCCGGCATTGGGGTTGACCCGGCCGCAGACCTGCGAGCCTTCCAACGTAAAATAGATCAGCGTCTCCATTCCCATCGGCTCGGTGACGTCGAGCACGGTGTCGAAGGCCTCCACGCCGGGTGCAAGATGCGGCCGAGCCTCGGTGATATGCTCGGGCCGCAGCCCCAGCAGCAATTTGTCGGTGCGCGGAATGCCCTGATATCGGGCGGCGCGGGCCGGCGGCAGCGGGAAGGCGATGCGGTCGGTCAACCGGATGTGCAACTTGCCGGCGAGATCCTCCAACCGGCACGGGATGAAATTCATCGCCGGCGAACCGATGAAGCTGGCGACGAATTTCGTTGCCGGCTTGTGATAGAGCTCGTTCGGCGTGCCGATCTGCTCGATCCGGCCATGGTTCATCACCACCACGCGGTCGGCCAGCGTCATCGCCTCCACCTGGTCGTGGGTCACGTAGACCGTCGTGGTGCGAACCTTCTGGTGCACCTTCTTGATCTCGATCCGCATCTGCACGCGCAGCTTGGCGTCGAGGTTGGACAACGGCTCGTCGAACAGAAACACCTTTGGGTTACGCACGATGGCGCGGCCCATGGCGACGCGCTGGCGCTGGCCGCCGGACAATTGCTTCGGCTTGCGGTCGACCAGTTCGACGATGTCGAGCATGCGCGCAGCCTCGTCGATACGGCTCTTGATCTCGGCCTTCGGATAGCGCTTCAGCCGCAATCCGAACGACATGTTCTCCGCGACCGTCATATGCGGATAGAGCGCGTAGTTCTGAAACACCATCGCGATATCGCGATCCTTCGGTGGCACGTCGTTGACGATGTCGCCGCCGATCATGATGTCGCCGTCGGAGATATCTTCCAGGCCGGCGATCATCCGCAGCGTTGTCGACTTTCCGCACCCCGATGGTCCGACCAACACCACGAACTCATGGTCCGCGATGTCGAGGTCGATGCCGCGCACCGCCTCGACCTCGTCATAGCGCTTCACAACCTTACGCAACGTCACGTCAGCCATGAGATCAACCCTTTGTCGCACCGGCGGTCAGGCCGGCAATGTAATAGTCCATCAGGAACGCGTAGATGATGAGCGGCGGCGCTGCGCCGAGCAAGGCGCCGGTCATGATCTGCCCCCAGTTGAACACGTCACCCTTGATCAGCGTGGTGATGATCCCGACCGGCATCACGAGTTGATCGGTCGACGTCGTGAACACCAGCGGATAGAGGAATTGCGCCCAGGAGACTGTGAAAGCGAAGATGGTCGCCGCGATGATGCCGGGAAAGGCAACCGGAATGAATATCCGCGTCAGCGTCTGGATCCATGAGGCGCCGTCGATGACGGCCGCTTCATCCAGCTCCTTCGGGATCGAGGCGAAGTAGCCAATCATGATCCACGTGCAGAACGGCACCGTGAGCGTCGGATAGAGAATGAGCAGCACGTACCATCTGTTGATGAGCTGGATGCCGGTCCAGTCGCCGATCACCGCGAACATCTTGAAAAGCGGAATGAAGAGCAGTGTCTCGGGAATGAGATAGGTCAGGAACACGCCCGTCGCGAGCGTTGCCGAACCCCAGAACCGCATTCGCGCCAGGGCGAAAGCCGCCGGCACCGATATCAGCATGGTGATGGTGACGACGAAGATGGAGACGATCGCCGAGTTCCAGAAGAAGCGCAGGAACTGGTTCGATGTGAGCAGCGAGATGTAATTGTCCAGCGTAGGATGGAACACCCACCACGGATTTGTCGCCGCCGAAATCTCCGCGCTGCTCTTCAATGACGTGATGAGCATGTAGATCGGCGGCGTCAGTGAGAAGATCGCGAAGATCACCAGGAAGAAATACGACCAGCGCAGCGCCCAGGCCCGGTCGCGGCTCATGCTGCCATACTTGACCTTGCGGGTCGGCGCGGCCTTGTCGATTGTTGCCGTGGTCATCAGGCTTCGTTCCCGCGTTTGTTGATGTCGCGCAGGATGAAAATCGCTGCGATCGCCAGGATCGGCACCATGAAGAGGGAGACGCTGGCGCCCAGCGGTATATCGCTGCCCTCGATTCCGATGCGGAACGCCCACGTCGCGAAGATATGGGTGTGATCGAGCGGACCGCCCGCGGTCAGGATGCGTACGATGTCAAAATTGGCGAACGTCACGATCAGCGAGAACAGCGTCGTAATCGCGATGATATTTCGCATCATCGGCAGCGTCACGTACCAGATGCGTTGCCACCAATTGGCGCCGTCGATGGCGGCGGCCTCGTAAAGCTGTTCCGGCACGGATTTCAGCGCCGCCAGGTACATGATCATGAAGAACGGCGCACCGACCCAGATGTTGACGAGAATGACCGAGAAGCGCGCCCACATGGCATCGCCGGTCCATGGGATAGGCCCGATGCCGAAGAACGAGAGCGTGTAGTTGAATGCGCTGTAGGAGGGATCGAACAGCCACAGCCAGGCGAGCGTGCTCATCGCCGGCGGAATCACCCACGGCACCAGCAGCATGCCGCGCCATTTGCGCTGGCCCTTGGCCGGTATGTTGTGAACGAAATGCGCAATGATAAAGCCCAGCAGCGCTTTGAAGACGACGGCCGTGATCGCGAAGATGCAGGACTGCTTGACGACGAGCCAGAACGTCTCGCGCCTGAACAGGAATTCGAAATTGCTGAGCGCGACGAAGCGCTGCATCGACTTGTTCAAGGTCGCCAGGTGCAGCGCATAGAAGGCCGGATAGATCACGAGGGTCGCGATCAGGAGGATCAGCGGCAGCGTCATCAGGAACGCCACTGTCGATTTGCGCCTGAGCATTTTGTGTAGGCTCGAGCGCTTGCGCGCGGCTTGTGCGGCGCCCCGGTTCGGCTGCAATGCGACGTCAGCCATGGTGTGCTTCCATCCCTGATACGTTTCTGTCGGCTTTGCCGGGCCTACGATTGAAGGCGGATAGGGAAATGGCGGCCTGCGATCAGGCAGGCCGCCAGGGTATCCCCGTCCGTCAGCTCCGCATGAAGCCTTCGCACTCACCTTCGGCCCAGGCGAGCACCTTTTCCATCGCTTCACCCTGATGATAGCGCAGGCACATCTTGGTCAGGGTCGCCTGCACATAGATCTGCTGCGCGATCTTCGGCGGGGCGGGCGCCGCGGCGATCGAAAGGGTCTGGTGGTTGTGCGGGTTCGGATAGTGGTAGAGCGTGCCCTTCGGCGGCGCTTCCTCCTGCCAGACCTTCAAGGTGGTGAGCTTTTCGTAGCAGGGGAGATCGTAACCACCGCTGGCCACGCACATCTTCTCGATCGCATCCGGCTGCGAAAGCGCCTTGAGCACGCTCTTGGCCGCTTCCTTGTTCTTGGAGAACGACCAGGTACCCCAGAAATAGCCCAGGTAAGGCGCGTAGCGGCCCTTCGGCCCGGCCGGGAAGCCGTGGGTCCAGCACTGCTCAGCGACCTGCGGCGCGTCGCGCTTGGCGACGGCCCAAGCGCTTGGTGGATTCATGACCAGGGCGCCCCTGCCGGAGACCAGCCACTTGTTATTGGAAGAGTCATCCCAAGCGCCGGCGTCCGGCGGTAGGAACGCGATCAGCTTCTTGTAGTAATCCAATGCCTGCCTTACCGCGTCGGTCTTAACGGTGAGGTTGCCCTTCTCATCGACAAGGTGGGCGCCGAACGACTGGAAGATGGCGCCTGCCGTATCGACGTTATCGCTGGTCTCGCCAAGTCCGATGCCAAACGGCACGCCAGCTTTATGGCAAGCCTCCGCGGCCTTCAAGAAGGTCTCTAGAGTCCAGCTGTCGGCCTTGGGCGCCTGGCCGGCTGGATACAACGCCTGCACGTCAATGCCGGCGTGCTTCTTCATCAGATCGATGCGGGAACAGGGCCCCTTGATCTGGCTGCCGACGCTCGCGGGCACGGCGAGCCATCTGCCTTTGGACTGGCCGAGATATTTCACGGTACCGTTGGGTTCGCCATTCTGCTTGATGAGGCCTTCCATGACGTCGTTCATGGGTTCCAGCAGCTCGGCCTGCGCATGCGGCCACCAGGTTGGCATGGCGAGAATATCGTGGCCGGATTTCGCCTGTGCTTCGGCTGCGATGGTGAGCAGGTTCTTGTTTCCCTGGCTCGGGATGTAGTCGATCTGAACCTCGACCTTTTCCTTCTCGGCCCATGCATTGACGATATCGGTGGACGCCTTGTTGGCGCCGGGAACCCAGTGGTCCCAGAAGCCGATCGAAAGCTTCCCCGCGGCATGGGCGCCGCGCACGTAAGGCGCTGTAATGAGAGCTGCGGATGATAGCGCTGTCGCAGCAACGAATTGTCGGCGAGAAAGCTTCCTGCGTGACATAGCGTTTCCTCTTTGCTGAGCCAGATTTTGCTTCTTATTATTCTTCTCCGTCCGGAGGGGAGCTGCATCGAGGCGGCCGCCAGCGGAGATTTTGTAATCGGATCAGACCAGAATTGTTTGCATCTGTCGAGAAAACACAGCGCCCGCCGTCATTGAACTAACGTTGCGTGGAAATTCCGGGCCGCGGGAGCGACGATGTCGTGGCATCGGCATCGTCAATAATCGACGCGGCAATATTGCGCCGCACACTTTGTGCTCGAGCAGGTGCGCAAATGCGCTGCAGTCGATCGAACGCGCGTCTAACGCCTTTGCCCGGAAGCTGTTTCCTGCCGGGAACCGTCCGGCGCAGCGGTGGACGAGTTTGGGGCGGAAACGATAGTTTAGGCAAAGAGGGATTCTCGCGCGCCTTGGCGATTGCGCGTGGAAAATTTCTCGATCGGACCATGGAGACCCGACAATGACACGTCCTCAGCAGCTTGCGCCGACGCCGTCGCGTTGGTGTTTTGTACTTGGCGCCATAGCCGTGCTGGCTCTTGGCACATGTGCGACCGCGAACGCGCAAGGGCTGGTGCAGGGCGTGCAACAAGGGGCGCGCGAAGGCAACAAGGCTGCCGGCCCAGTCGGCGGCGTGCTGGGCGGCGCGATCGGCGGCGTCGTCGGCGTGGTCACCGGTGTCACCGGTGTCCTGACCGGAGGCAACAATAACAACAAGGGCGGACAGGCACCGGCGGCGAAGGATTCCAAACAAGGCGAGGCTTCCAAGCAGGGCGATACCGCGAAGCCTTCGAAGGGGTCCAAAGCGACGAAGACCGCAAAGCAGCAACAACCGCAGCAGCCGGCCGTCCTCACCCAGACCGGCGCGCCGCAACTGACGGCCGAACAGATCGTCGCCAACAGCGACGCCAATATCGAGCGGATCAAGAAGGAGCTAAATCTCACGCCCGAGCAGGAGAAGCATTGGGCCGCGTTCAACAGTGCGATGCACTATCTCGGCCATAACGGTGCCGACCGGCTCAATCTCCGTGTCGCGCGCGCCAAACGCGATCCTCCCGACGACATCATCGAGCAGATGCGCAATGAGGCTCAATTTCTCAATGATCGCGCCGTCGATCAGCGCAACGTGGCCGATGCCGCCGAGCCGCTATTTGCCACCCTGGACGACAAGCAAAAGGCGGTCTTCATTCAGGAAATGGTCAACCTGAGCCACGAGCGCGGGCTCGACTAAAGCGGGTTGGTCGGACGAATAGCCGGGCACGCGTGCCCTGGGGTAGGTTGAAAGGCGCGGCACCCGGCTATTCTGCCGCAGCGGCGCGGCTCCTCCAATCTCATTGCAATGATGAAGAAAACCGGACCAACTCGCGCCTTAGTCGTGGCTGACTTGCGGCGTTGTCGGGAACTTCAGTCTTTCATCGGTAGTGTTGCACCCCAACATCACGTGCGGCCTTGGCGCTGCTGTGTCCTGCTCGTCTGACAGGCACGGCTCAGCCAGTCGAGCCCGGACCCAGGCGGGGCGCAGGCCTTAGGTTTTCGGAAAGTTCAGCTCCACGCCGACGCCATCGGGATCGTAGAGAAAGAACTGGATGTCGCCGGTGCGCGGCACGACGCTCTCGCGGAATTTGACGCCTTTCGACTGCAGCCGCTTGCGCATGCCCTCAACATCGGTGGCGGCAAAGGCGATATGGTCAAGCCGGCCGGTATCCTCATACTTCTTCTCGGTGCCACGGACGACGATGCCCTCACGCGGCTTGCGCGTGCCCATCAGATGCACCGTGGCCGTGCCGCCGGAATAGAGCCAATAGCCGGGGAAATCGAGCGGCGGGCGATCGCCGTTTTCCAGCCCGAGCACATCGCAATAGAAATCCTTGGTGCGCTCGAGATCGGCGGGCTCGATGGTGTAATGCTGCAATCCGCCAAGTCCCATGGTCGCTCTCCCTAAACAAAGCTAAGGTCCGTATCGACGCCCATCATCCAGGCGCCGACGGTTTCAAAATGCCTGAGCTGGCCTTGCAACTGCTGGGTCACAGTATGGATGTCGCGGAACCGCCGCTCCAGCGGATGGTTTTCGAAGATCGCGGTCGCGCCAGCGGCGTTGTAGGCAAAGTCGACCGCCTCGCGCGCCTTGTGGATGGCATGGGTCGAGGCCATACGGATGTTCATGCGCTGCGCGACCGTGATGGTGGCGCCCGCGGTGAGATCCTTCCAGGTGTCGGCCATCGATTGCAACACGTAGCCCCGCGCGGCGCGGAGATTGACTTCCGCCTGGGCGAGGTTGCACTGGACCACGGCATTATCCCGCAACGAGCTCCTCGCGCCACGCGGCACCTTGTTACGCATCGTATCGACGAAGTTGTCGAGGGCGGTGCGGGCGATGCCGCAGGCGACACCGGCAAAGCCGACCTGATAGCAGGTGTGGTTGCTCATGCGGTAGAGCGGGCCGCGCTCGCGGCATTCCCGGTCGAACTCACGCGTGATCGAATGGTCGGCGCGTACGAAAAAGTCGTTGAGCGCGAGCTGGTCGCTGGCGGTACCGCGCAGGCCCACGGTGTTCCAGATGTCGGTCCACTCGACGTCTTCGGCGCGTACCAGCATGGTGCGCTCGAGCGGGGCTCCATTGGCGTCGTATCTGGGCGAACCGTCGGCCGCATAGATCGGGCAATGCGCGCCGAGCCAGGTCGCGTGCCGGCCGCCGGATGCAAAGGACCAGACGCCGGTTACCCGGTAGCCGCCGTCGCATTCTACCGCGCGAACCCTGGGGCCGGGGCCCCACGCTAGTACGGCGCGCGGATCGCCAAAGATCGCCTGCGCCACCGGCAGGTCGAGATAGGCCGCCGACATCGCGCAACCGCCGGCCTGGCTGAGACACCAGGCGGTGGAAGCATCGGCCTTGGCAATGGTTTCGATGACGTGGAAGAAAGTCACCGGATCGGTTTCGATCCCGTTGGTCGAGCGGGGCAGCAACAGACGGAACAATTGCGCGTCGTGCAGCTTGTCGAGCAGCGTGGGCGGCAGCCGCCGCGCGGCCTCGATGTCGTCGGAAGCGGCTGCGACATCTGAACGTATGGCCTCGGCCCGGGCGATCACTGCCTGGTCGCCCGCAAGATCGGCAGAGTTTGCGATCGGTGTATTCAAGGCCAGCCTGCCGGTTCGTCGCGTTCGCGTGCCAGTGACCAGTAGATAGTGATCAGTAGATTAAGGCTATCGCGCCATCGCCACGATCGGCAAGTCCATGGCGACGCGGAGCACGCCTGCGCGTAGGCGATGGGGATTTCGTGCCGCTTTGCACAATGAGGCCCGTACGGCGAACACGTCCGATTTGTTTAAGGTTTTGCGCTAGCCTAACAGTTTGGCCGGAATCGATCCGGGATGGGACGGACGGAATGGAAGAGCGACGAAAATTTCCGCGAACGGAGATCGAGGAGCCTGCCTATGTTTCGTCGGGTGGCTCCGTGATGCGCTGCGTGGTGCGGAACATCTCGCGCGAGGGCGCCGCGATCGATGTCGACAATCCGGCGTTCGTCCCGCCGCGCTTTCGCCTGGTGATGGCAAAGGATCCGTCGATCGTGCATGAGTGCCGGGTAGCATGGATCCAGAAGAATCGTATCGGCTTGACCTTCATCAGGATGGTGGACGCGGTTATGGATCGGCCGACGTCGAACGGGACGCGCTGAGCACACTACTCGATCCGCAGCTTCGCATCGCGTACCACCTTGCCCCACTTATCCATCTCCAACTTGATGCGCGCGCCGAACTGATCTGGCGTATTCGCGATCGCCTTGAAGCCGAGCGTCGTGAGGCGTTGCGTCACGTCCGGCTGTGCGACAATCCTGGCAATCTCACGGTGAAGCAAATCGACGATTTCTTTCGGCGTCCCTGCGGGGGCGACGATCCCGGTGAGTGTGTCGGCCTCCTGATCCTTGATGCCCTGTTCGGCGAAGGTTGGTACGTCAGGCAGGCCTGCGGCCCGCTCGGTCGAAGCCACAGCAAGCGCGCGCAATTGTCCGCTCTGCACCGCCGAGAGAGCAGGCGGCAGCGCGGTAAAGGCGATCGGCGTGTGCCCCCCGATGGTCGCCTGAATAGCCGGGGCAGCGCCCGTGAACGGGACGTGGACCAGGTCAAGCTTGAAAGCCAACCGAAACAGCTCGCCACCCAGATGCGGCGTCGATCCGACGCCGGGGCCGGCAAAGCTGTATTTGCCGGGCTTGTCCCTGACGAGCTGCACCAGTTCCGGCAACGTTTTGGCCGGCACCTGCGGGTTGACCACGACGACATTCGGCGAAACCGCGACCAACGTTACCGGCGCGAAATCCTTGACCGGATCGTATGGCACCTTGGCATAGAGGCTGGGATTGACGACAAATCCGGTGCTGACCACCATGATGGTGTAGCCGTCCGGCGTCACGCGCGCGACCTGGCCGGCTGCCGTGTTGCCGCCGGCGCCGCCGATGTTCTCGACGAAGAATTGCTGGCCGAGATGGTCGGTGAGCTTCTGCGCCACGATACGGGCGATGGCATCGGTCGGTCCGCCCGCTGGGAAGCCGACCACGACGCGCACCGGCTTGCTTGGATAGTTTTGCGCCGACGACGCCAGGACACCGGATAGCAACCACGCGGTTGCCAACAAGACCCGCAAAGCCGTGGCCATGGCGCTCTCCCCAATATGTTTGTTGGGACCATCATCGGCGAGGCCGCGACGCCGGACAAGGGGTTATTGCGACGGCCGGCGAGCGTTACTTCATCAGCAGCGGCTTGAGCCGTTCTTCCAGCTCCTCGAACGACATCGAGCCCTGCAGCCGCACGCCGTTGAGGAAGAAAGTCGGCGTCGAGGTAACCTTCAACTCGCTATAAGCGTATTGTTGGTCGGCGGTAAGCTTGTCGAATTGCGCCTGATCCTGCTCGCAGGTCTCGACTTCCTGCTCGCTCATTCCATGCAATTTGCCGACGTAGATCAGCGTATCCTTGGTCTGCGCCATCAGGCGTTCCTGCAGCTTGAACAGGGTCTCGACTGCGCTGAGGTATCTTTCGGAATCGCCCTTGCCGGCGCAGCGCGCCAGTATCGAGGCTGCGGCAGCTTTGATGTCGAGTGGAAATTCGCGGAACACGAAGCGTACCTTGCCGGTGTCGATGTATTTCGAACGCAGCATCGGAAGCACATTTTGGCTGAACGCCGCGCAATGCGGGCAACTCATCGAAGAATATTCGGTGATGGTCACCGGCGCCTTGGCAGCCCCAATGGCGATTTCGGGGAGGGATCCCGGTTTGGCGACGTTGGCGGCAATCGCGCTTTGCGCCGTCGCGGAGCCCGCGAAGGCGAGCGACGCGAATGCAACGAGCGCGAGGACGGCGATGGGACGATAGTCGTTCAACGTGGCTCCGAACCGAATTTGGCAAGCGACCGTGCGACGGGAGTGCGTCTTTTATTGGCTTAGCGAGCCAAAAGCCACCCGATCAGATTGATTGCGCACCGGGAACCGTCGCCATTTGCGACCGCGCCGTGCCAAAGGGATGTTGTCGCCTGTCTTGACCGATGGTTTGATGCAAGTGTGACGCCTGCGCCGCCCAGCCACGCGGCCGGGTCCTTATTCTGCTCAGCGAATTACAACAAGAGAACGTCATGACCGAGCACACGGCGCTGTTGGGCGAAACGCACACAGCGGACGCCATGTTGCGGGCGCGGGCCAAGCGGGTCGTTCCCGGCGGCATGTGGGGCCACTTGAATGCCGCGCGGCTCCCGGAAGGCTATCCGCAGTTCTTCGCGTCCGCGGAGGGCTGTCGCGTGCGCGACGTCGACGGGCGCGAATATATCGACTTCATGTGCAGTTGGGGGCCCATCCTGCTCGGCCACCGGCATTCCGAAGTTCAGGCGGCGGCTGAAGCGCAGGCCGCCAAAGGCGACTGCTTGAACGGCCCGGGCGAGGTCATGGTGGAGCTTGCCGAGGATCTCGTCGCCAAGCTGCCGCATGCCGATTGGGCGATGTTTCAGAAGAACGGCGGCGATGCGACCACGTGCTGCGTGACGATCGCCCGTGCCGGCACCGGACGCCGCAAGGTGCTGGTTGCGCGTGGCAGCTATCACGGCGCGCTGCCATGGTGCTCGCCGAGCGTTGCCGGCGTGACCGCCGAGGATCGCGCGCATCTGGTACACTTCGAGTACAACGACGTGCAGAGCCTGCGTGCGGCGGTCGAAGAAGCGGGCAAGGATCTCGCTGCGGTCCTGGTGACGGCTTTCCGCCACGACATGGGTCGCGATCTCGAACTGCCGACGAAGGAATTCGCGGCAGCCGCGCGTGCGGCATGCGACGCGGCTGACGCCGCTTTGATCATCGACGAAGTGCGGGCCGGCCTGCGTCTCGATATCAGGGGGAGCTGGGAAGCGTTCGGCGTGCGTCCGGACCTGTGCGCCTGGAGCAAGGCGATCGCCAACGGCTACGCGCTGGCCGCCGTTACCGGCAACGATCGCTTCCGCGAAGCCGCCACCAAGGTATTCGTTACCGGGTCATTCTGGTGCGGCACGGTGGCGACGGCGGCAGCGCGAACGACGCTGCGGATCGCGCGCGAGACGGATGTGCCCGGGCATATTCGTGCGATGGGCATGAGGCTGCGCGAGGGATTGGCATCGTTGGCGAACGAGCACGGCATCGCGATCCGCCAAAGCGGCCCGCCACAAATGCCGCTGATGCTGTTCGAGGCTGATCCGGAAGTACGCAAGGGTAGGACGTTCTGTTCAGTCGCGCTCCGCCACGGCGCGTTCTTTCATCCCCAGCACAACATGTTCCTGTCCTCGGCGCATCGCGCATCCGATATCGACGAGGCGCTGCAGGCAGCCTCGCACGGCTTCAAGGCCGTGCGAGAACTGGAGGCGAGATCCAATCGATAGATCGATTTGCGGGGCATCAATAAAAATGCCCCGCAACGCGGCCTTTACGACCGGCGATGGCAGGGCAGTCTTAGGAGAAAACGGCGAGAGCGCGCGCGGGTAGGTCGTTGCTTTCGCGGGAGGTGCCGGCGTACCCAGCCCGCCCTTGTCATGTCGGCGTCTTCGAGCGATTCCAGATATGGTCCGATCGTGACGGAGCGAGTCACTATAAATGGGCGCGCATGTGGCGATCTCCTGTTCCATGTGCTCAAGAAATGGCAAAACGCCGTGGCTGGTGCTGCGCTGCCGACGTAGGCATGTTAGGAAAAGTTCGGGTGGGTTCGATTGACGGACTCAGGAATGACCCGCTCGTCGCGGATAGAGCGCACATGTTTGCGTGAGGATACCGGACGAAATGCACGCCATGGTCCTGCAAGCGCCCGGCGCGTTACTGCGGCTTGAGCCGCGCGAGGACCCGGTGCCGGGGGCCGACGAAGTACGTATCAAGGTTGGCGCGTGCGGCGTGTGCCGGACCGACCTGCATGTCGTCGATGGAGAACTGCCTGATATTGCCTACCCGATCGTTCCCGGCCACGAGGTGGTCGGTCGGGTGGAAGCTCTTGGTCCCGCTGTGACGTCTCTAAGGATCGGCGAAAGGATCGGCGTTCCCTGGCTCGGTCATACCTGCGGCGACTGTCCCTATTGCCGGAGCGGCCGTGAAAACCTTTGCGACCGCCCGCGCTTCACCGGCTACACGCGCGACGGTGGATTTGCCACGCATCTCGTCGCGGACGCGCGCTATTGCTTTCCACTCGGCGAGGCCGACGACGACGTTGGTGTCGCTCCTTTGCTGTGTGCGGGCCTGATCGGCTGGCGCTCGCTGGTGATGGCGGGCGATGGAGAACATCTCGGCATTTTCGGCTTTGGTGCAGCCGGCCACATCATCGCGCAGGTGGCCCGCTGGCAGGGGCGTTCGGTCTACGCGTTCACTCGTGCGGGCGACGTCGTGGCGCAGCGCCTTGCACTATCGCTCGGCGCAGCTTGGGCCGGCCGGTCGGAGGAGCAGCCTCCAGTGCCGCTCGACGCAGCTATCATCTACGCGCCGGTCGGCTCCCTGGTGCCGTTGGCATTGCAAGCAGTGCGCAAAGGCGGGCGCGTGGTCTGCGCCGGCATTCACATGTCGGACATTCCCTCGTTCCCTTACCGCATGCTCTGGGAGGAGCGGCGGCTGCTTTCGGTTGCCAACCTGACGCGGGGCGACGGGATCGAGTTCTTCAAGGTCGCGGCGCAGGCTGGCATCAAGACGCACACCAGCGTGTTTCCGTTGCAGGAAGCGAATGAAGTCCTCTCCAAACTGCGCGCCGGGCAGATCACGGGCGCCGCTGTGCTGCAGCCATGACTATGCGACCACCCCCAGATGCTGCCGCAGCCGATGCTGACAATCAGCAGCACGTGCTCGATTTCCTCGATCGCTCCAGTTTCGGTGCAGCCGGGGGCGGCAAGCGGATCGATACCCATGCGTCCATGGTTTTTCTCGGAGCTGATCGGGTATTGAAGATCAAGCGTGCCGTGCGGTTACCATTCCTCGATTATTCGACATTGGAGAAGCGCAAGAACGCCTGCGAGGAGGAACTGAAGGTCAACGCCGGCAACGCTCCCGAGCTCTACCGGCGTGTTGTTCCCATCACGCGCAATTCCGATGGCGTTCTCGAAATCGGCGGCTCGGGCACCGCGGTCGAATGGGCGGTCGAAATGACACGGTTCGACGAGAAGCAGTCGTTCGACCGTATCGCTGCATCGAAGACGATCGATCCGTCGCTTGCGACCGCCTTGGCCGATGCGGTTCTGCAATCCCACGACAGGGCACCGCGCCACGACGGCAAAAGCTGGCTTGCCTCCGTTCTACCCATCATCGACCGCAATACCGCAAAGTTTGAAACCGTGCACGGACTTGATTCCGTTGCGATCGGTCAACTCGATGCCGCCAGCCGCGCCTCTGCAACGACATTGCAACCGCTGCTCAGACAGCGCGCCGAGCAGGGGTTCGTGCGCCGTTGCCACGGCGACCTGCATCTTGCGAATATTACGTTGGTCGATGGCCGGCCGCTGCTGTTCGATGCCATCGAGTTCGATCCCGTCATTGCCACGACGGACATTCTCTACGATCTCGCGTTTACGCTGATGGATATGATCCACTTCAATCAGGGGGCAGCGGCAAACGCAGTGTTCAATCGCTACGTTACCGCAGCCGCGGATGAAGACTTCGATGGGCTACGCCTGCTGCCGCTGTTCTTGTCGATGCGGGCAGCGATCCGCGCGCATGTGCTGTTCGTGAAGAGCGAACATGCCGGAGAGAGCGACGCAGTGCGGCAGGAGGCCAAGCGCTATTTCGATCTGGCCGGACGCCTCATTGCGCCCAAGCCGCCGTTGCTGGTGGCAATCGGCGGGTTGTCGGGGACAGGAAAATCGGTGCTTGCACGCGGACTCGCGGGTCTGATCGAGCCGCCACCCGGCGCGCTCATCGTGCGCTCGGATGTCGTCCGCAAGCGCCTGTTCGGTACCAGCGAAACCACCGCTCTGCCGGAATCTGCCTATCGACCCGCAACGACGGAGCGAGTGTATGAAGCGCTTTCGAGCGCTGCGCTGCGCGTGCTCGCCCAGGGCTGTTCCGTGGTGCTCGATGCCGCCTATCTGCAGGAGACGGAACGGAAGGAAATCGAGAATCTCGCGGCCACGCACAATGCGCGGTTCGTCGGCCTTTTTCTGACGACCGATCTCGCGACGCGGCTGGCGCGGATCGAGCAGCGCAGGGATGATGCGTCCGATGCGACACGAAGCGTCGCCCTGAAGCAGGAGACTTTCGCGCTCGGCGCGGTACAATGGCATATGATCGATGCCTCTGGGACGCCGGAACAGTCGCTGCGCAACGCCCGGGCGGTCCTGCCTTTGGTGCCGGACGAGCCTTGACGATGCGCGGCCGCCCAACCAGTACATCCGGCCTGCACAACACCTCCGCGGTGAGTCTCGACTGTGCAACCGCATTCCAGACGATTGCGCTCGACTGCATCGCTTCTATCAAGGCCCAGCACAGCAGCGCATGCGCCGGCGATGCCGAGGCGGTGCATCAGATCCGCGTCGCGATTACACGGTTGCGCGCCGCTGTGGCGTTCTTCGCGCCGATCGTGGTCGATGCGGAATGGCTGCGTCTAAAAAAAGAAATCGCCTGGCTGAATGGTTCGCTCGGCGCCGCACGCGACAGCGACGTCCTGGTCGAATATGCACGCCGCAAGCGTTACCGCGGTTGGGCAGAGCACATCATCAAGCAGGCCGATCAGTGCCAGACGCGGGATCACCGCCGCCTGGTTCGCTGTCTGCGCACCGTTCGGACGCGCCGCCTGATCTCGGCAATCGCTGAGTGGACCAGACAGGGAGAGTGGCTGGCGCGGTGCAAGCGGAATGAGACGGAGGCTTTGCAAGCCTATTGCGCGCGCGAACTCAACCGTTGGCACGAACGGTTGATCCGCAAGGGACGCCACCTGAAGGCGCTGGGTGAATCGCGCCGTCACCGGCTGCGGATCAGGGTCAAACGCTTCCGCTACATGCTGGAAGCGCTCACGGAAACCGTCGCGCTGCAGAGCCGCGGCGAATTGCATCACCTCCATCGGCCGGCAAAGCGAATGCAACGCGCATTGGGCGACCTCCGCGATCTCAGGCGTTTCGCCGGTCTTCCCAGCCGATCGCCGCAGGCCGAAAGCGGTAAACGAAGCAAGGTGCCGCCGGGCTATCGCCATCGAAGGAAAGTGCTGCTCGGCGCCGCCATCGCGTCTTATCGTGAACTGAAACAGGCCCGAGCCTGCTGACGTCATCGTTCGCAGCGCTCCCGTCGGACATTGTCACGCGCAGTGCGTTCGACTGCATGACCGTGCCGGTGCTGATGTCGTACTGATCCCTGGGCGGCAGGGATGCGACCTTTCGTCTCCGTGAGTTCCTTGTCTCATCTCCTTGCGGCGGTGCTGCGGACGCAATAACGCCAGTTTGATAGACCTCAATGTTCGATCCGAATCCGGTCAGTATCGCTATCCGGTCAGCACCGTTTCGGCGGAAATTCAGAAATCGGAGATTGTCATGTCAGAGCTGTCTGAGCGGGCCGCTTCCGGTTACTTTCCTGCGGCCGCAAATGCTGAAGTGGAAGCCACCAAACTGAATCAGGGCGCGCTGGAGTTCATGCTCGGTGTCCAGAAGATGATGTTCGAGGAATGGGTGTTTCTCGGCGACGAGATGCTGGAGCGGACACGGACCGAGATGCACTTGTACACGGAGTTCGTCGCGAAGATGGCGAGCGCGCATTCGGTGCGGGACCTCAGGACGATGTGCCAGGAATGCGGCCAGCATCAGCTCGACTTCTTCCGCCGCGATTCCGAACGGCTGTTCAGGCATGCCGAGCGGATGATTGCGGCCACGTCGAATTTGATCAGCGGACGCTCGTTGAACTGATTGGCCAGTAGCATGCACCTGAAATCGCCCCTGCCGACGGCGCGCCGAGTGCGATTTGTTGTGGCGCGTGAACAGTTCCAGGCCAACTTGTCGCGCAAACGTAACATTGCGCTGCACATCTTTCCAGGCTCACAGTAGGCCGCGACCTGCCGGAACTGGAAAACGATGTCCACCTATCGTCTGAAAAATTTGCTTTCGCCGCATTCCGTCGCATTGGTAGGGGCTAGCCCGCGCCACGGCTCGGTAGGCCGTGCCATTCTCAACAATATTCGCAAGGCCCAGTTCAAGGGCGAATTCGGTCTCGTCAATCTGCGCTATCACGAGATCGATGGCGTCGCGACCGCAGACAGCATCGCAAAACTGTCTTTTGCGCCGGAACTCGTTGTCCTCACGGCGCCTGCCCATACCATCGCCGGCCTGATAGATGAGGCGGGTCGGCGCGGCGCGGCCGGCGCCGTCATTGTCAGTGCTGGGCTCGGCCACGGTCCGGGCTCGCTCGCGGAAGCAGCGGAGCGCGCAGCGCAAGAATACGGCATGCGGTTGATCGGCCCGAATTGCCTTGGCATCATGATGCCGGGCGTCAGTCTCAATGCGAGCTTTTCCGCACATATGCCGACCGCGGGCCATTTAGCGCTCATCTCGCAGTCCGGCGCCATTGCCGCCGGCATGGTGGATTGGGCGGCACAGCGGGCCGTCGGATTTTCCGGCATTGTTTCGATCGGTGACCAGCTCGATGTCGATATCGCCGATCTGCTCGATTACTTCGCGCTGGATGAAAAGACCCACGCCATCCTGCTGTACATCGAGGCGATCAAGGATGCCCGCAAGTTCATGTCGGCCGCCCGGGCAGCCGCCAGAATAAAACCGGTCGTGGTCGTCAAGTCAGGCCGCATGGCGCAAGGCGCGCGGGCCGCAGCAACCCATACCGGAGCGCTCGCCGGCGCTGATGCCGTCTATGACGCTGCGTTTCAACGCGCCGGCATCCTGCGCGTATCGAATCTACGCGAATTGTTCGACTGCGCCGAGACGCTCGGCCGGGTCAAATCGCCGCCTGGAAAGCGGCTTGCGATTCTGACCAATGGCGGCGGCATCGGCGTGCTGGCGGTTGATCGGCTGGTCGAACTCGGCGGTGTTCCTGCGGCTCTCTCGCCGGCGATCCGCGAGAAGCTGGACGCGGTTTTGCCGCCGACATGGTCGAAATCGAACCCGGTCGATATCGTCGGCGATGCCGATCCCGCGCGCTATGCCGCAGCGCTCGAAGCGTTGCTGGCCGACCCCGAAAACGACGCCGTGCTGGTGATGAACGTGCAGACGGCGATTGCGCGCGCCGACGAAATCGCTGTGGCCGTGACCGACGCGGTGCAGAAATATCGCGCCGGGCAGCGCACGGCGCCGAAGCCCGTTCTCGCAGTCTGGGTCGGCGCGGAGCCATCGATTGGCGATCTCTTGAGCGCGGCCGGCATTCCGAACCATCCGACCGAAGACGACGCCGTGCGCGGTTTCATGCATCTGGTCCGCCATCGCGAGGTGGTGGAGGCGCTGGCGCAGGTTCCGCCCGCCATGCCGAGCGAATTCGCTCCCGATATCAATGCAGCGCGGCAGATCGTTGCTGCGGCGCTGGCCGACGGCCGTTCATGGCTCGATCCAATCGAGGTCAAGCGGCTCCTTGACGCCTACGATATCGCGGCCGTGCCTACCTTTGCCGCCGCCGATGCCAACGAGGCGGTCGCGCATGCGAATGCGATCTTTGCGCGGGGGGCGACCGTCGTGCTCAAGATCATGTCGCGCGACATCGTCCACAAATCCGATGTCGGCGGCGTGGTGCTCAATCTCACCAGCGCCGATGCGGTGCGCAAGGCGACCAGCGAGATTCTCGCGCGGGCAAGATCGCTGCGGCCGGAGGCGCGAATATCGGGCGTGATGGTGCAGGCGATGGTGGTGCGGGCGAAGGCGCGCGAGCTCATTCTCGGCCTCGCCGACGATCCGACCTTTGGTACTGTCGTCGTGTTCGGCCGTGGCGGAACGGCCGTCGAGATCATCAATGACAAGGCGCTGGCGCTGCCGCCGCTCGACCTGCAACTGGCGCGCAGCCTGATCGAACGTACCCGTGTCTCGCGGCTATTGCGCGCCTATCGCGACGTGCCGGCGGTGAAGCAGGACGCAGTCGCAATGGTTCTGGTCAAGCTGGCGCAGATGGCCGCCGACATACCCGATATCCGTGGGCTCGACATCAATCCGCTGCTGGCGGATGAGGCGGGCGTGCTGGCGGTCGATGCGCGGGTTGTGATCGGGCGCGTGGAACGAAAATTTCGTGGCTCGGGTCCGGCGAATTTTGCCGTGCGGCCATATCCCTCGCAATGGCAGCGTCACATCGAGGTCAAGGACGGCTGGCGGGTGTTCGTCCGTCCGATCCGGCCTGAGGACGAGCCAGCGATCCACGAGATGTTGAAACACGTCACGATGCAGGATCTGCGGCTCCGGTTCTTTGCACCGATGAAGGAATTTTCCCATGAATTCATCGCCCGCCTGACCCAGCTCGACTACGCCCGGGCGATGGCCTTTGTCGCCTTCGACGAGGCGACCAACGAACTGGTCGGGGTGGTCAGGATCCATTCGGACTCGATCTATGAGAGCGGCGAATACGCGATCCTGCTCCGATCCGATCTCAAGGGCAGGGGCTCGGCTGGACCCTGATGCAGATGATCATCGAATATGCAAAGTCCGAAGGATTGAGGGCGATTTCCGGCGACGTGCTGACCGAAAACACGGTGATGCTGGCGATGTGCCGCAGCCTCGGCTTCGAGGTGAAGTGGGACCCCCAGGAGCACGATATCTGCAACGTCAGGCTCGCGCTTTAGCCCTTTTTGAGCGCATGCGCCTTCGTGACGCTGCCGCACGACGACAATGGCGGCTGGCCGTCAGTGCGAAAACAGGATCGGGAGCGGCGGCCTCGACAGCAGGCTCTTGGGTGGCGCCGCCGAGGATGAATTCGCGCCATCGCGAATGTCCATAAGCGCCCATCACGAGAACGTCGACCCGATGTGATGCCGTATAGGCTTCGAGCACCTCGCCGATCGGCTGGTCGTTGGCGTCGACCTTGTCGAGCACGACGTCGATGCCGTGTCGCGCCAGGTTTTTTGCCAGCGCTGCGGCGGAATGCTTGCTATCCAGCTTCTTCTCGTTGGTGACGGTAACGATCCGCACCTCACTCGCCTTTTCGAGCATCGGCATCGCATCAGAAATCGCCCGGGCCGCAGCACGACTGAAATCCCAGGCGATTGCGACCGTCCCCAGTTCGAACGGACGGGCCCGCGGGCCCTCGGGCAGGACGAAAGTAGGACGGCCCGATCCGAATATCACGGCTTCCGCGTACCACTGATCGTAGCTTTCCGGCACCGGCACAATGGTGAGGTCGCGAAGCCGCGCGTAGTCCACGAGGAGATCCGGGGTTTTCGTGCGGAATGCCGGCCTTGTTTGCGGCGACATCGAATGCGGCCAGCATGTCCCTGGCGCTCTTCCGGCTCTTTTCCATTTCGCCCGCAATGATCCCGGGAATATTGGCGGTCGATCCGGAAAGGAAGTGCCCGGGCACTTCCACATGCACCTCGCAAGCTAGCGCCGAAAGGTAGATCCTGTGCCGGGATCCCGAGGCATCCGTCGTAGCCTTCCGTCACGGCGAGACGCGGCACGTCTTCGCCGTGCGCCAGCGCCTGCGCGCCGATGCGGCGGCCGCCATTGCCACGCTTCTTAAGACCGGGATCGAAGTCGAGATTCTGTCCGGCGATCGCGAGCCAGCCGTACGCCATGCGGCCGAACAGCTCGGTATCCATGGATGGCGCGCGGCCGTCACGCCGGCGGACAAGATTGCACGCAGGCTACTCTTTGCCGTGCCGCTCGCAATCGCAGGCCTCGCCACGCCGCTGGTCGCTGCCGCCGCCATGTCGGGTTCGTCGCTGCTGGTGATCTTGAATGCGCTGCGCGCGCGCATCGCGGCGCCAGGGAGTTTTGCTGATGGAAGTTTTGGTATTCCTCGTGCCGCTGGCACCCACGCTCGGCGCCATCGGCCTGATGGGTTTCCTCTGGTCGCTCAAGAACGGCCAGTACGACGACCTCGAAGGGGCAGGCTGGCGCGCGATTGCTGATGACGAGCCTGTTGCGGAAGAGCCGGTGCCTTCGACCAGGACCGGACGCCGCTAGGCGCTATCGATACCCGCTGTTCGGAAAGACGACTTCGCCCGCCCAAATATCTTGACGCACTTCAAAGACACCTGCTGATCGCAGTCCGGCTAGGCAATCTACCGGCAGGTAAGATTTCGTTAACCTTACGAGAGCAAGACTTTGCCTGCCGGGGCTGGGCGCATCATAAAAGGAGACTCCCATGCCAAATCTCGACGAGGCCATTCGCGAACGCGCCTACTACCTCTGGATCGCCGACGGTCAACCCGAGGGCCAGGCAGACAACTATTGGCTAAATGCTCAACGCGAAATTCTCGCGACATCGGTTGAAAGCTCAGGCAGCAACGCTCCCGCTGCAGCGCCCGCCGACACGGGATTAGTTGCGATGAAAACCGCTAAAAAGGCAAAAGTCGCCCGATCCGAAAAAGCAAAACCCGCGCCGCATAGTTCCATGCGAGCATCGTCACGCGGACCGTAACGACGACAGGAGGCAGACCGTGCCGAGGGGGCAGGCCTGGTCGATTTCGCAAGGAGGGCTACGGCGGGCCTGCCCAGGCCGTTGCCAACGATCGGTCAGTGCCTCAACGGCGGGAGTCTTTGATTTCACTGTGGATTCGAAACAGGGAGGCACGAAGGGAAACAGGGTACTGGCGGAAGGGGTGGGATTCGAACCCACGGTACCCTTGCAGGCACGCCGGTTTTCAAGACCGGTGCCTTAAACCACTCGGCCACCCTTCCGTCCTTGGAGGATCAGGCACTTAGCGGATGGTTTATCTGAACGCAAGGCGAACATGGACCCAAACCGGACCCAAATCACCTAAGATCCGAGAAATCCACTGGCGATCATTGCCAGGGTCGTGCTCATGGATTCGTCGGCCCTCTTCGCGCGCTTCCGTTTGGCGTAATTTCGAAGCAGCACGGCGGGATCATCGCCGATGCGTTCGGCCACGCGATGTACAGGAATGCCGGCGTCGAGCAGGGCGGTCGCGTGGATGCCGCGAAGGTCATGGAAGCGGGTAGATCCGAAGCCGAGAACGCTGGCACGCCTGGCAAACTCTTTGGAGAAGTTGCGCGGGTTCCGCGGCGCGGTCAGGTTAATATCCTCTCCGCGCTCGGGTACGGCCGGGAACAGAAACGCCTTCGGAGGCAGCCGCACCAGTGTAAGGTCGACGTCGGTGCCGTCGGGGACCCCCGACAGCAGCCGTTGATGCTTCGCGCGCTCGACCAGCAAAATGGCCAGGGTGGCGTCGTCCAGGTCGATCGTGCGGAAACCGCGCTTCGTTTTCGGCGGCTTTATTCGGATGCCAAACTTTTTGGTCTGCTCGAGCGCGCGCTCGATCCGGAGCTTCTTTTTTTCGATGTCGAGATCGGTCCAGCGCAACGCCAACAACTCATTGCGCCGGGCACCGCTTGCGGCTGCCAAGGCCACGATACAAAACAGGCTCGAAGAAGCTTTGAACCCGGCGATGAGGGCGGCGAGTTCTGTTTCCTCCAAACCTTCGCCGAGATCGTCGGCCTCGTCATCAGCAGGCTGGACGGCATCGGGATTCGGAACTTGCTGGACGTGCGCCATGGGATTGACCGCGATCAATCTGGTACGGTGAGCGGTACCGAGCGCAGCGCCAAGCACGACGTGCACATGGTGGGCAGTCCTCGGCGCAATCTTGCCTTCGAGACTCGCATAAAGCTCATCAATCGCCGCCGCACGAAGCTGTTGCAAGGCTTGATCGCCGATCGCGGGTTTTACGTGCGTGTTGAGCAATTGTTCGTAGCGCTCAAGTGTGCGTTGTCCCACCTTCTTCTTCTTTCTCCCTGGTGCCCCAGCCTCGATCCATCGATCAATCCACTGCGAGACGGTCAACTTGTTGGGGTCAACATGGTCGCCGGTGTCGCCCGCCCGGATCAGAGCCCTAAGCTCCTTTCGAGCCTCGCCGAGCGTGCCGTGTATTGTCTTTGTGAAGCGCTTGCCGCCTATCCGATAGCGCAAGCGGTAGACGTTCTCCCCGCGCTGATCGATGCCACCGTCTCCGAATGCTCGTTTAATGCCACGCTGCTTCTTCACGGTCCGCTCCTGGAAAGGGCAGCTGCGATTTCGCCGATAGCCTTTCCATGGAGACTGGCCTCCACCGTGAAAGAGTGCTGAACGAAATCCTTGCGATGCTGGAAGCTGGATAAGTCTGTATTCTTTCCTTGATAGTGAAACTCTGCCCGGCCCGTTTTCACCCAGTGTACGGTAGCCTCCAATTCCTTCCGGCGAACATCCACGCTCCTGACACGCTGGGCCAAATTTACATCTCCCATTATTGCGGATAGTGCGTTTTTGAAGTCAGTAGCGCCGGTAAGGCGGCAGTATTTTCTCTTATAGTGAGTGTGGATCGGAGCGTGGGCCAAGGCCGTGATACGATCGTCCATCTCCGAAAGATTATCTGTTGCCAGGAGAGAAATGCAGATCAACGCGGCCGTCTCTGGAGTCGCTAAAGCTCCTGCGCCCCGGCCACGGCCGTGTGGTCGGGGCAAAAGTCCCAATCGAACCAAAGCTCGCTGCCTCTCATAGATAGCTGCCGGCGTTATTTCGAAATGGGGAACGAGCTTGGGGAGGAAACTGGTGAGACTGGCCATGACTAGTCGAAACTAATCCGATAATTGGTGATCGTCCAGATATATCTTGCATAAAATAACGAGCGCGCACATATTTGGTGAACCACCACAAAGGAGGATTTGCCGTGCGGAACAAGCGCCAGGACATCGATCCAGACAAGTGTCTCACCTACCTTGTGCCGGAGGCCGGCGCGATGCTGGGACTTACGCGCAATGCGAGCTATGCGGCTGCGAAGCGAGGTGACATTCCCACCATCCGGATCGGAAAGTTGCTTCGGGTTCCCAAAGCAGCTTTCGATCGGTTGCTCGCGCAGGCGGGTGCGAAGTGAGCCTTCGGGAATGCGATGACGAATACGACCGCCTCGTCGCAAGACTGAACGATAACTGGCGGGTAATTGAATGCCGTGACAGCATCCAGTGGATACTACAGCGCCGTGGATCGCCAGAAAAATCGCGTAAAGACGATTGGCGTGGCCGGTCGTACTGCCGCACAGCAGATGCGTTGCGTCGCTGCACGCGAGAATACGTAGGCGAGGTCGACCCCAGAGCGATGGCGATCTTGGCCGGCCTACCTAAGTGGATCGAAGATCGCCCACGGGAGATAGGCCTTGAAGGATTGCATTGTGATTCCGTTTCCGCTGGCGAGTCGCAAAGTCATGATCGATCGTTTGGCACGACACGCGTCGGCAATGAGTCCCGCTGCCGCTGAGCGGCTGTTTCAGCAGCAGCTAAAAATCCAAGCTGAGGTACTGCAACGACGGGGCGTGGCCGGTGACGACATCCAGCGTGAGGTGGATCAACTGAAGCATGCTCTTCGCGCAAGATTGGCCCAGCGGCGCGGAAGCCAAGGTGCGACGTGAGTGGTAAGCGCAGAAGCTCAATCGTCGGGCAATGGGCAGCCCGAACTGTCGAGATGCTTGAATCACCTGCTTATAGGGTTTTGAGCCTGTCTGCTCATCGTGTGATAAGCCGAATCGAAGTCGAGCTAGCGCACCATGGTGGGAAAGAGAACGGTCGGCTTCCTGTTACTTATGAAAATTTCGAAGAATACGGTATTGATCGTCAAGCGATTGCTCCCGCAATCCGCGAAGCGGAAGCGCTGGGCTTCATCGAAGTAACCGAAAGAGGAAGGGCAGGGAACGCTGAGTTCCGAAAGCCCAACAGATATCGCCTCACGTACCGAGATAACCATGGCGGCTACAACGGCACTCACGAGTGGCGACGATTTGCAACGATGCAGGACGCCGTGGTTTGCGCGCGGGCTGCTCGACGCGCGCCGGCCGACAAATCGAGAAGCCGGTGTGGTAAAAACTCGAATTTCCGTGTGGGAAACCACACCCGAAACCAAGAAATCCATAGTAGTGAATCCCCCACTACATGCATCACCGGGGAATCCCAAACTACTATAGATATCTCGGGGAGGGGGCCGCTGGGCAAGCTCGCGCAAGGCGGCAATTGAGCCGGCCAGTCTTGTATTCTGCAGCGGCCACTTCCATGGCACGGCGGATGCTGAACTCCATTTCGGTATGATCGAAGACCCCCGCCTGCGGCGAACCTCCAATTCGACTGGCCCACACCGAGCCGCGGGATCGTAGGGAGGCCACGTAGAGCGAATCGAGCTCCCGGCGGTGGTTACCCCACTCCCAAGACTGCTTATTTCATCTACGCGGCGCCGGAAGGCTTTGGAGTGGCCATCACACTGCCCTGGACCACGAGATAAGGGTTTGGCTCTCGGATGTCGCGAGACCGCAGCCGACGCTTGCGATCACATGGACGGCGGACAGCTAGCACCGTGACAACCGCCGCGGCCATAGCGTCTTGCTCTTCGGAGCGCGCGATGTCGCAACGGGATTTCGTGCACATTGTCGCAATGCGGGCAGGCTGGCGCTCGCGTGGAGCATTTGCAATGTTGTTTCAATGTAAGAGCAGACCCGTCGTCAGGAGCAAGGTTGATGCGATACGAGGATATGAGTTCGTCTGAGCCGGAAATGCTCTAGACATCGTCGACGAAGAAGCGGATGCTGCCGTCGGCAGAGGGTCTGCGCATGCCAGTCACTTCCGCGCGGTGGAGAAATCCGAAGCACCCCGATGAGATCGAGGGCTACGACGTCCACGTCATCGCGAATCTGGGGCCATCGCAGTCACTAAGTGATCTGCTGTGGTTGGAGACCTCTCCCGGTCACGGCCTGACGGCGACCGCCGCCAACGCCGCGACGACCAACCCGAAGATCACTGTCCTCTTCGTCCCGGAGTTCCGTCCGGTCGACTTCACCGCAAACCCGATCAAGCACGCCACCAACGACGTCTCTGTCGACCCGAAGACAGGTGTCGTCACGTTCAACCAGCACGCGCCGCTGCCGGCCGACATCCTGCACAACTTCATCATACGCCCGGCCGTCATCGATGAAACAGGTGCTGCGCTCGCCGACGTGCCAGCGATTCGGATTCACCTGCACCCCGGGATCTCGCGCGCTTGGATCACGCCGTCGATCCTGACCGCACATAAAAGCGCGGGCGGCAATGACACGCCGGTGCGGTTCCGCATCCTTGCCGAGTTCGGCGACGATACGAACGGCGACATCACGAATCATCCGGGGATCGTTTGGGACACTCTGGCTCCCACCAAGATTTTCGTGAAAGCGAGCACCGCGGAGTTCTGGCCGGTCAACGCG
Source organism: Bradyrhizobium sp. AZCC 1578 (assembly GCF_036924675.1). Taxonomy (NCBI): domain Bacteria; kingdom Pseudomonadati; phylum Pseudomonadota; class Alphaproteobacteria; order Hyphomicrobiales; family Nitrobacteraceae; genus Bradyrhizobium; species Bradyrhizobium sp. AZCC 1578. Next base: position 312,496 of record NZ_JAZHRZ010000001.1, on the reverse strand, counting down.
GCGAGCGGACACCTCCAGATCAAGGCGACGCTCCCAAGCTCCCTCGGTGGAAGCACGGTCCAGGGCACGATTCGCGTCGCCGATCCGCTCTCGACCGCCGTCACGGTCGACCCCGTCGGGCAGCCGAATACGGCGCTTCCACAGGAAGACCAGCTGAACATCCTGTTTCTATCCGAAGGGTACCTGACGACCCAGAGAAACGAATTCAACGACGCGGTGAACGCAGCGACCCAGGCAATGGAGAGTCCGCGCGTCTTTCCGATCAACCGCATGCCGGCCACTGTCAAGTTCTGGTCCGCCTTCGTTCCGTCGCGCGAGGCGGGGCCATCGGTCTTGTACGAGACCTTTCACTCACCCTGGGATCCTTGGTACGAGGTCGTCGATCCTCCCACCCTGCCGGGCGCGCATTCTCCGTCGATCAGCGAAGTTGTCGCTCGCACGCTGCCCGTGCCGGCCGACCAGACGACGACGCTGGCGGACCAGATCCCACGGTGGCGCAACCTTTATGGTCTCTTCGCCTCGACCCTCATGAACGTCGATGCGGACGTGCACAGGCTCTGGCAGCGCATCGGCGATCGCTACTTGATCGACGAGAGAGATACGGCGTTCGGACTGGCCTATGGCGAGCGCCCACGCGCCGAGGTATATGACGTGCCCCGCTCGATCGCGATGTCGCCGCTGCGGATGAAGCGCGAAGCGCTGGATCTCATGCTTAGCAACCTGTCTCGCGACGGCAAGTGGGGAACGCCCGGCAAGCCGTCGTACCCCTTCGTCGTGTTCTTGTGTGCGGGGTCCCGTCAGGGAGGCGCGCGAGATCCCGGCACGAGCACGTTGGCGTTTGGCGTGCATTCGGAGCTGCAAGTTCAGGCACAGGTACAGGGCTTCGCGCACCAGGCGATCCTCGATCCCTATCCGCCGACGTCTTACATCGACACCGACACCGTCACGACGCTGGTCCACGAATTGGCGCATGCGTTCGGCGTGCCGGCGAAGCAGTACAACGTGGGCCTCGGCGATGAATACGGCGAATTTCCTCTGGCGCGGCCGATCACCTCGAGCGATGAGAGCGACATCTTGAGGTATGGCAACATCCAGAGTGAGAAGACCATCAAGGACGCCGCTGCAAAGCTCCAAGGCGATACCATCAAATGGGCTCAATGGCACCGAATCGCCAAGGCTGCCGTCATCACGTCCGACCTTCCCATCCTGACGAGCTCACCATTTCAGATCAGCCACGAGGGAACAGCCCGGGGCGAGGAATTCCACAAGGATGAGGTCGTCAGGATTCGCGGGCGGCCAGTGGCGCTGTCACCCGTTCCGACGGACGAGCTGAAGATCGTCAGCGTCGACAGCCGGTTTCAGATCACCGTCGAGCCGCTGAACGCAGGAGTGATATCGCTGTTCGCGCGCGGCAAGGGGGACATCGTCTTCGTGCCGCGGCGAAAGGGCGCTACCGAGCTGATGATGATGGCGAAGGCGGTCCGCGACCACATCACCACCACCAATCGTCCCTTGAACGCGCGCCGACCGCCGGCCGCGTACGCCTGTACGGCCACCGAATCCGAGCCGCAGGATCCGCGCAATCTCCCCGCGGAAGGGCCCGCGTTCAAGTTGCCGCGGTACCACCAGTGGATCGTCGGGATCTACGACGGCGGCCAGCAGTTCAACTGCGGAGTCTTTCATCCGACGGGAACCTGCTTGATGCGGCGGCAAACCCGAGCCTACCTGGGCGACACGCGCAACGCGATCTACGCGTTTTGTCCGGTCTGCCGGTACATCCTGATCGACAACCTCGACCCCACGAAGCACGGCAGGGCGGACGCCGCGTATCAGGTCATTTGGCCGGAGCCGCCGTGAGTGATAGCGACTTCCTTCCGACGCTGGCCCGGCACCTAGGTCTGGCCGTGCAGCCGCTCGCCGATGCGGTGGCCAACCTGGAGCACTTCCAGACGTTCATGCTGTCGCTCGGGTGGTCGGTCGACGATCTGCCCCCCGCGTACACCGCGCTGGGCAGCGCCGTCGATGGCGCGCTGGATGCGGTCACGCAGCTCGTGGACGATCCCAGCATCGAGCACGCGGCGGCGGTGCTCGAAGAGGTGCGCCAGCTCTACACAACGTTGAAAGGGATCGGCGACGCGCCCGCCGGCGTGGACGTGGCCGTGTTCCTCGAGAGCATCGCCGACCGGATCTTCGAGCTGCTGCTCGTCGACTACCTGATGCGCGCACTGCCGGATGTCTGGACGTTGTGCCGGATGACGGGTGTCATCACCATCAGGCCGACTCCCCCCGCGGGCAGCCGACCCGCTTTCGTTGAGAAACGCTTCCGCTTCGATCAGATACCCGCCATCGTCGCCGATCCCCTGTCACTTCCGGAGCGGGTGTACGGGTGGGGCACCGCGGAGCTGAACTTCCCGCGCGTCGTTGATCACCTCCATGATCTCTGCACGGCGCTGCACATTCCCGCTGGTATCGATCGCGTACGCGATCCTGACGACGCGGGGTTCTCGGCCGGGCTGCAGGCGCCGGGACAGGCCTTGCCGAAACCGGTGAGCTGGGAGCTGCGCATTCCGATCGCGCGACCGGTGATCGCAGACGAGGTCGTTCCTGTCGATCTGGTCGTCGTCGAGTTTCCCGCCGACGAAGGGAGGCTCCCGGGTCTCGCGCTGCGCCCATCGATCCCGAGCTCGCTCACCGAGGAGGTGGAGCTGGCGGACGACCTGAAGCTGAAGATCCGCGCCGGCAGCGACATTGCCAGCGCGTTCGGGATCATCGTGCGCCCGGGCGACGTTCTCGTGCGCTACCCGTTTGCGCCGGGTACGCAGCCGCCGTCAGCCGGGTTCGGCGTGTCTCTCGACTACAACCCGCCTGCGCCGTCGGTTCTGCTGGGCAGCGCGGGCGCCACCCGCCTCGAGTTCAAAGGCGCCGAATCCAGTCTCGGCTTCGCGTTCACGCAGGGCGAGCTCGAGCTCCAGCTCGCGTCAGACGTGCACGGACTCCAGGCCGTCCTTGCCCTCGGCGATCAGGATTCGTTCCTCGCCAGCTTGTTCGCCAACCACGATCTGACAATCCCGATCCAGCTCGGCATTCGCTGGAGCAACAAGCGTGGCTTGGCCTTCACGGGTGGCGCCGGGTTCGAGATCACGGTCGCGCCCCACTTGGAGCTGGGATCGATCACGATCGACACGGTCCACCTCGCGGTGCTGGCCAGCCTGTCGAGCGGCGCGCCGCCCGCGCTCACCGCCGGCGCCGACGTCGGGATCCACGGCGCGATAGGCCCGATCGGTTTTGCGATCGATGGGCTCGGAGTAACGCTGACGGCGACGTTCGCATCGGGGAATGCCGGCCCGTTCGACGTCTCCACAGGTTTCAAGCCGCCGACGGGCCTCGGCGTCTCGATCGACACCAGCCTGGTCACCGGCGGCGGGTTCCTGTCGCACGACGTCGCCACCGGGCGCTACGCCGGCATCCTCCAGCTCCGCATCGCGAAGGTGGGGCTCACCGCGATCGGCCTGCTCGACACGAGGTTGCCCGACGGAAACCCGGGTTACTCGTTCCTCATCATCATCGCGGCCACCTTCCCGACGATCCAGCTCGGATACGGCTTCACGCTTAACGGGGCCGGGGGATTAGCGGGGGTCAACCGGACGGTCGCGATCGACGCGATCCAGGCCGGCCTTCGGACCGGAGCGCTCGACCGCGTTCTGTTCCCCGACAATCCGATCGCCAACGCGAACCAGATCCTCTCCGACATCCGCACGATCTTCCCGCCTGCTCAGGGCCGCTATGTCTTTGGCCCGATGGCGCTCCTCGGCTGGTGCACGCCGACGCTGGTCCACATCAAGGTCGGCCTCATCCTCGAGGTTCCGCTGCCCATCCGGTTGCTGCTGGTGGGCTCGCTGAGTATGGCGCTGCCGAAGGAGGACGAAGCGCTCGTCGCCCTCCACATCGACTTCCTCGGCGTGCCGGACCTCGAATCGTTGCGCGTCTCGGTGCTCGCGAGCCTGCATGACTCCCACGTCGCCGCGTTCGCCATCAGTGGCGATATGGCATTCCTCCTGGATTGCGGCAGCGACCCGGCGCTGATCCTCGCCGTCGGCGGCGTGAACCCGCACTATCAACCGCCCGCCGGGTTCCCGATGCTTCAGCCGCTAACCGTGTCGCTAGGCTTGGGCGAGAACCCCCGCATCACGCTCAAGGGGTATCTCGCGCGCACCGCGAACACCTCGCAAGTCGGCGCGCTCGCCGAGCTCTACGCCGAGTACGGCGGCTTCAACATCTACGGTTGGATCGGGTTCGACGCGATGTTCTCGTACCTGCCGTTCGCGTTCGTCACTGATTTCAGCGGCGGCGTGAAGCTAAGTCGCGGCAGCACGAAACTGGCTGGCGTGTCGTTGAGCGCCACGCTCTCCGGCGTGTCTCCGTTCCACGCCAAAGGGCGGGCCTGCGTCTCGCTGTGGCTGTTCGACGTATGCGTCGGGTTCGACCACACCTTCGGCGATCTGAAGGACATCGTCCTCGCCGTGATCGAGCCGCTCCCACCACTGCTCGCGGCGCTCGGCGATCCGCTGAGCTGGAGCGGCACGCTGCCAACGGCGGTCTGGCGCGCGGCGAGCGTGACCACGCCGCTGGGCGAGACGCGCGTGCTGATCGATCCTGTCGGCGGCATCATGCTGCGCGAGCAGGTGCTGCCGCTCAACCGGACAATCACGAAGTTCGGAGAAGGGAAGCCGAGCGCGCCCGTCGCCTACAACGTCACGGCGGTCCGGGTGGCCGGCGAGGACATTCCGTGGACGGCGGTGCAGGACCAGTTCGCGCCGGCGCAGTTCGCGGAGTTCAGCGACGCCGAGAAGCTCTCGCTCCCGTCGTTCGCAAAGATGGATGCTGGCTTCGAGATCGTCGGGACTGGGGTCAAGACCGGGCCGGGGCTGGGCACCGACCTCGTCTACGAGACGCGCATCGTCGACCGGCCGTGGGCCGGCGCGCCCGCGCCCGACTACCCGCTTCCGCTCCGGAACCAGCTGGTCATGGTCGCCTCGGGCGCGGCAGGCCGGGCGCCGTTCCGGCGAACCGGGCCGGAAAAGTTCTCCACCGGCCGCGCGCTGAGCGGCCCCGCCGTCACGGTCAGCGACGAATCCTTCGTAATCGCCGGGGTCGCCGATCTTGCCGTCCGGCAAAACTTCGGCACCGGCCTCTCGCAGCACGGCGCCTACGACATCCTATCGCGGCACCTCGCGCTTCATCCCGAGGATCGCGGTACCTTGCAGGTCGTATTGGCGGCGGAAGGCGTGCTCCGTGGCTGACCTCGGCAGCTATACGTTCGTGCCGTGGCTCCGGCGGGGCATGGCGACGGCTATCACCCGCGACGAAGGCGTCGCGCCGCCGCCCGGCAGCGGCGTCGCGCGGATCGCGCTGTCGGTCAGCATCACGCTCAACGAGACGATCACGCCGCCGCCCGTCGATCTGGCGCTGTTCGGGCCCGGCGACGTCACCGGCGTCGATCGAGACGCGATTATTCGCGTCGCGCCGACGCCCGACACGTTCGACGTCGAGCCGAACTATTTCCCGCTGATCGAGTTCGATCAGGCCGACTTCCCCTGGCGCTACACGCCCGCGCGCGCCAGCAGCGCCGACCGGCTGACGCCGTGGATCGCGCTCGTCGTGTTGCGCGACGACGAGATCAAAGAGGTGCGCGAACCGGCGCACGCCGGATCGCTGCCGCTGCTGTTTGTCGACGACGCCGCCGTGCTGCCGTCGCTCGCGCAGACCTGGGCCTGGGCCCACGCGCAGATCTCGGGCGGCAAGAACCTCGGCGCGGCGGAGATCGCGAGCGTCATCGCGGCCGATCCGGCCCGCGCCATAAGCCGGCTCCTCTGTCCGCGCCGGCTGGAGCCGTTGACCGCTTACACGGCGTTTCTGGTACCAACCTTCGAGCGCGGCCGTCGCGCCGGAGGCGGCGAGCCAGCGCCCGTCGACCTGGATGCACTACAACTGGCCTGGACGGACAGCGGTCCGGTCACGCTGCCGATCTACCACCGGTGGCGGTTCGGCACGGGCGCGGCGGGCGACTTCGAGTTCCTCGTCCGTCAGCTCGAGGCGCGCGTTCTGCCTAAGACGATAGGCCGCCGGGATCTTGACGTGTCCACGCCGGGAGACCAGCTCCCGGCGGCCTTCGACCGCGCCGTCGGGCTCGAGGGCGCGCTCCGAGCCATCGGCATGGAACGCACCGACTGGTCGGGGTCCGTCCAGCAGTCGTTCGTGGCGAGGCTGGCGGCGCTGCTGAATCTCCCCGCCGACCGCCTCGAACAGCCCGGCGCGGATCGTGCGGTGGTGCCGCCGCTCTACGGCTGCTGGCACGCGAAGTCCGACCGGGTGCGGCCGGCATCGGAGCCGATCTGGTTCAACGATCTCAATCAGGATCCGCGCGAACGCGTCGCGGCGGGCATTGGCGCGCGTGTGATCCAGACGCAGCAACGGCAGCTCATGGCGGGGGCCTGGGCGCAGGTCGACGGGATCCGCGAGGCGAATCAGCGGCTCCGGTACACACAGCTCGCGCGCGAGCTCGCGCTTCGCATCTATCGCCGTCACATCCCGGCAAACCGGCCGGACGAAGTGCTGCAGCTGAGCGCGCCGCTCCTTAGCCGCGTCGTGGCCAGTCCGATCACGATCCAAGCGCGCCTCGCCGCAAGCCCCATCCTCCCGGGGACGCTCGAATCGCAGTTCCGGCGCGTCCTGCGCCCGCGGGGGCCGGTGGGACGGCGGCAGGGGCGGACCGGCGCTCCGTGGACCGGCTTCGATCGCATGAACCGCGGCGAGCTGAAGGGGCCCGGTCCGGCGCTGACGTCCCCGAACGTCGTAACAACGACCTCCGCGCCACCTACCCGCCCGCCGTGGGACACGCCGGGCAACATCGTCCGGCTCCGGCGGCGGGCCGAGCGCCTGCCGTGGATCGGGCTCGCCCTGGTGATCGTGGGGCTGCTGCTGTGGCCGGCAGCCGGAACTGTATCGGCGATCGCTGGCCTCGCCGCGGGCGCCGTTGCGGTGGTGGCGGCGCGGCAGGCGCGGCAGCAGGTCGATGCGTCGGCGCGCCTGGATGCGCTGACCGCCGGCAGCTTGACGCCAGCCCAGCTGGACGCGGTCGAGCCGCCACCGAGCTTCGCGCCGGTGGAGATTCCGGCGGGCCGGCTCGAGCCCCCGCCGGGCAGCATCGCGCGCGCGGGCGGCGCCGAGGCGTTCCGGACCGCGGCGCGCGAGCTCGCCACGCAGCTCACTGATCGGGCCGCCGACGTGCCCGAGCTCAAGGCGGTGAAACTGCCGGAGCTCGGCGCCAAGGTGATGGCCGCGATCGATCCGAAGGTGAGCGTCGTGGCCGGGCTGCGCGACCGCATGAAGCTGCCCGGCGGCGTTCGCCAACCGACTGCCGATCCCGCTGAGACGGTGATGGCGGCGCCCACTTTTCCGCAGCCGATGTACGCGCCGCTCGCGGCCGTCTCGCAGGACTGGATCCTGCCGGGCATCAAGGACGTCCTCCCCAACACCGTCACGACGGTGCTTACCAACCAGCGCTTCATCGAAGCGTACATGGTCGGTCTCAATCACGAGATGGCACGCGAGCTCCAGTGGAACGAGTACCCCACCGACATGCGCGGCAGTTACTTCCGCCAGTTCTGGGACCCGGCCGGCGGTGACGCCGCGCCCGGCGCCGAGCTCGACATCACGGCGCTCGATACGTGGGACCGGACGTCGGCGCTGGGGCAGCATTCCGTGCGGGTGCCGCCACCGGGCGGCGAGCATCTGGTGCTGGTGATCCGCGGCGAGGTCTTCCGCCGCTATCCCAACACGCAGGTGTATGCGGTGAAGGCGAAGGCCGCTTCCGGCGGAACCCACGATCTCACGGACACCGAGCTCTTGCCCGCGTTCGGCGGGCGGCTCGCGCCCGACGTCGCTTTCTTCGGCTTCGACCTGACGGCGGCTGACGCGCGCGGCGACGAGACCGCGGGCTCCGTCAATCAAGGATGGTTCTTCGTCCTGCAGGAGCATCCCTCGGAGCCGCACTTCGGCCTGGACGTGCCCGACGTCGTGGGGGGCCGGCCCGCGCGCTGGTCCGACCTGTCGTGGGGTCACCTCGCGACGACCGACGGGGAGCTGAAGGCGATCCGCAACATAGATCTCGCGGCGGCGTTGCCGGACACCACGCAGGTGAATCCGACCGGCGGCGCGAAGTGGCACCTGCAAGAAGGCGCCCGCGCCGCCGATCTCGCGTACATCACGCTTCAACCACCGATGCGGGTCGCCGTGCACGGATCCGACATGATTCCCCCTCAGGCTTGAGCGATGGCTGATCCGAACTCAGACCCGACATCCGAACGCCTTCTGGTCGCCCTACGCGCGGCGCGGGCCCGCGCGCAAGAAACCTCTGCGCTGCTCCGTGCCGGGCAACGGCCGGAGGCCGCGGCCGCCAACACCCGCAACGCGGCGGAGGCGGAGCGCGCCTACCTCTCGTCGCTCGGTGCCTGGTTGCACAGCGATCCGGGGAACGACATCTCCCGCCTCACCGCCGAGTACCCCATCGCGCTGCTGCCCGTCCGGATCGAGACCCGATTCGGCAACCAGGTCGGCAAGCCGTGCCTCCGCGTGCGCGTCTATCCCGACGAGATCGCCGCCGACAGTCACGAGCCCGAGCTGACCATCACCGAGCGCGACGCCGGCACGTCTTTCTGGACGACCGCGTGGGATCCGACGCAGGAGATGGAGGCGTGGCGGGCGCTCGTCGCGTTCGCGGGCGCGACGCGCGCGGCGTGGATCGCGCGCGTGTTGACGCCAACGAACCTCGCGGCCCGACCGGCCGGGGCGCCGCTGTTTCCGGCGGTCGATCTAAAGTCGGCCACCTGGAGCCGTCCGGTGACCACCAGCGTCCTGCCCGACCGCTGGGTCGTCGCCTGCGTCCGTGGCGGCGCCGTCGTCCGGCGCGGCGCCGGCCGCCCGATTCCCGAGCCGCTCACCGTCACGGTGTCGCCCGCGATCGATCCCAACGACACGGCGGGCGTCACCGACATCTCCGGCGACGGGCTGATGCTCGACAATGCGCTCCTCTGGACCGTGCAGTTCGATCGGGCGGAGGCGATCGGGATGGGGATCGTGCTCAGCATCGACGGGACCGATCTCGCGCAGGGATTCGATCGCGTGCTGGTCTACGGCGTGAAGGCCTCGCTCGCGCCGGCCGAGGGCGGCGCGCGGTTGCAGGGCCTACTCGGCGGCCACCACTACAGCCGCGGGCTGGCGCTCGTGCAGCAAGGCACGCCGACGAACAACACCGGCGCAGCCGCGTCGGGCTTTCCCGCGCCGGACCCGAACGCCGCCGTCAGCTTCGCGGTCGAGCGGGGCGACACGGCAGCGATCGCGGGCAGCGACGGCGAAGCATTCGCGCGCGCTGTCGGCGTTCCGGCGGTGGCGGATCACATCGCAGGCGCGGGCCGCATCGAGCAGAAAGCGGCGCGCGCCATGAATCAGGCGCTCTGGCCGGCGACGTGGGGCTACTTCCTGGATCAGCTGCTGGATCCCGTGGTCCCAGTGTCGGCGGTGGATCAGACCCGCGCGTTCTACGTCGCGTGGGTCCGCGGGCGCGGGCCGCTGCCCGCTTTCCGCGTCGGCTCGGTGCCGTACGGGCTGCTTCCTGTGTCGTCGCTGCTCCGCTGGCAGCCGCGGCGCGCGGCGACGGCGCTCGGCCGGTTTCTGCCGGGACTGCTGCGCAAGCTTCGGCCTTACTGGCTGGGCGGCGTCGCCGGCGTTCCGCGCGCCATCGCCGCAGATGGAGATCCGGATCAGGCGCTGCTCGACATTCTCGCCGAGGACGCGAGCGCACGAGAGGTCTGGGTGAGGCCGCTGGTTGGCCCCGACGCCGCGACCAATCTGGCGACGTTCGCCGGCATCGCGTGGTCGGCGCGGCTGGCCGCGCAGTCCACGCAGGTGAGCCGCCTCCAGGACCTCTGGAATGGTGGCGTCGAGATTCCGCGCGTCGCCACTGCGGTCTTCCAGCCCGGCAGCGCGCGCTTCCGCTTCGCGCTCGTGAGCGCGCTCCTCTCGGAGACGGAGGCGCTCGATTTCAACTACCTCCGGTGGCTGCGCACGGCGACGCCCGCCGACCTCCGCGCCGAGCGCGTGCCCGATGGCGTTCCGAAGCCAGTAGAGCTGCTGTATCGCCTCGCGCGGCACGGGCTGCTCCTCGGCTACCGGCGTGCGGCGCTGGATCTGATCGACCAGGTGGGTGCGCTGGACGTGGGCGAACGGCGCGAGCCCGAGTTCGTCGGCATCGTCCCCGGGACCGAGGACCGCAAGACGATCTGGAACCGGCTCGACGCGCCGCTCGCCGGCGTCGGCGGCGGCGCCCCCCTCGGCGAGTACTTGCATGGATTGGTCGTGTCACCCGCTGCGACGGGGCCGACCACGGCGACGTCGACGCTCGCCGATCAGGTCGGCGCGCTCACGCTGCTCGAATCGCTGCCGACCGCGGAGCTGGATCGCCTGTTCACGGAGACGCTCGACACCTGCGCGCATCGGCTCGACGCCTGGATTACGGCGCTCGCGACGGAGCGGCTAGCCGAGCTGCGCGCCGCGCGGCCTCAGGGGATTCACCTCGGTGCCTTCGGGTTCGTCGAGAATCTTCGCCCGGTCGCCGCGCCCGCCGAGCGGCGCCTGGAGGACGGTCGGACGGTCTCGCTGCAGGCCGGCAACGGCGGGTTCATCCACGCGCCGTCGATGACGCACGCCGCGACAGCTGCGGTGCTTCGCAACGGCTACCTCTCCCGTTCGGGGCCGGGGCAGGAGCGGTACGCGCTCGATCTCTCGTCCGATCGGATCCGGGCGGCCCGTTGGCTGCTGGGCGGCATGCGCGAAGGGCAGTCGCTTCGCGGGTTGCTTGGTTACCAGTTCGAACGTGGCCTCCATGAACGGCAGCTTGAGAAATACATCGAGCCCTTGCGGCAGCTCTACCCGCAGCCCGATCTGGATCTGCCCGCCGCACCGGACGTGGTCGATGGGCTCGCGCTTCGTGCCGCGGCGGACGCCGGCCAGATCCCGTTCGGCGCCAATCCCGATCTGCCGTCGGCCGACCCCGATCTCGCGGGCGTGAAGGCCGAGCTGGCCGCGCTCGACGAGACATTCGACGCCGTGTCCGACCTGCTCACGGCGGAGGGCGTGCACCAGCTGGTGCGCGGCACGACGATGGGCGCAAGCGCCAGCATGGACGCGCAGGCGCGCGGCGTCCGTCCGCCCGATCCCGAGATCGCGCGTGTGCCGAGGGGCGGCGTGCCGCTCACCCACCGCGTCGCGCTCGTGTTGGGCGGCGATCCGCCGCCCGACGCGTGGAGCGGCCTGCCGGCCACGCCGCGGAGCACCACCGAGCCGTGGCTCGATCGATGGCTGGCGGCGCTGATCGGCGATCCGTCGACGGTCCGGTGCCGGGTGGCGACGCCGGGGCCACATCGCGGCGATCCCGACGTCGTGCAGACGGTCAGTCTGGTCGAGCTCGGATTGCGGCCGCTCGATTTGCTGCCGCTGGTCGACGGCGGAGGGGGCTCGGTTGCGCTCGACGCACGCAACGCGAACCCGCTGGCCGACGGTTCGGATCTGGATCGGCGGATCGTGGTTGCGGCGTTTGGGTGGACGCCGCCGGCGACGTGCCGGGTCCTCTACGCGCCCGACGCCGGCTGGCTCGCGAGCGGCATCCGCACGCTGCCCGCGATCCTCGAGTTGCTGCGCGCGGCACGTGACTTGATCGGCAAGGCCCGTCCGCTCGCACCGGCGGACGTCATTCTTCCGGAGGTCGACCTGGCGACGTCGGGCGCCGATGGCCTCTCCACCGAGGCGGACGCTCGGGCGGCGCAGGCGCTTGGCGCGCTCGTGCAGCTCGAAGCGGCGCTCACCAGCGCGCGCGCCGCGGTTCCCGATCCCGCGCCCGGCGATCCCGAGCCCGATCTTACGGGCCTGCGCGCCGCCGTCATCCGAGCCGCGGGGTACGGGGCCACGTCGTTCCCGCCGCTCCCGCTGCCCACGCCGGCCGGTGAGCGGCTCCGCCTTGTCGCGGCGGCGGACGCCGCGCTCCGCGATCTCGCGGGCCGCATCGCCGCCGCGAACGCGAGCACCGGGGCGAGCGCGCGCATCGCCGCGATATTCGGCGCCGGATTCCCGTTCCTGCCGCGCTTCCTCCCCGGAAACGCAGCCGGCCTGCAACAGGCGCTCGGGGCCGGCGGCGCGCTCGTCCCCAACGACGCTGTCAAGCGGCAGTGGCTGCAGCAGCTGGAACGCGTGCGCGCGCAGATCGGGCTCTGGCAGCGGGTTGCGCGCTACGCGCGCTGCATCGGCACGCCGGTGCCGCCGTTCGATCTGGCGCAGCTGCCGTACGAGGCGGGCGCCCAGTGGGTCGGCCTGCCGTTCACGCCCGACAAGGCGCCGGCGGCGCGCCGCACGTCGCTCGCGCTGTTCAATCCGGCGACGCCTCCTTCAGCGACGCAGCCGTGGGCCGGTCTGATGATCGACGAGTGGACCGAGATCATTCCGTCCACCGAGGAGACCACCGGCGTCGGCTTTCACTACGACGATCCGGGCGCGGAAGCGGCGCAGGCCGTTCTACTCGCCGTCTGCCCGACCAATGCGCCGCAGTGGGATGCGGACTCCCTGGAGGCCGTGTTGCTGGAGACCTTCGATCTGGCGCAGATCCGCGCTGTCCACGCCGACGTGCCCGCGAGTGTCGGGGTCCCAGGCGTGCCCGATCTGTCGCAGTTGTTGCCAGCGATCTACCTCGCGAGCAATGCCGCGGGCGACACCGTCGGCACCAGCTTCGATGGCGCCCGTATCAATCAGGCGCAGGTCGCCTTTCAATCCGAATAGCCATGGCATCGATCACCCATTGGAACCGTCTCGAACCGAGGCCCCGCGCCCCGTCACTCACGGAGCCGCTGAGCGCCCGCGTCCGCGATCCCGTCTGGTTCTTGACCCGGCAGTGGCAGTTCGGAGAGTTCCAGGGAGAGGACGCGGGCTCGCCTGCGTTTGCGCGCGTCGCGGGCACGAACGCGCCGGTGACCGGCTGGCGCGCCGGCGACGGTCCGGTCTCGGATCTCCCGGCCTGGTCGCCTCTCGAACCGCTCGTCGAACGGGAGGCCTTCACGCCCGATCTGTCGCTGCGGGTGGAGCTCGCCCAGACGTTCGAGGATCTGCTCGCGGCGGGCGCACTGCTGGCATCACAGGTGCGCGACGTGATCGCTGCGTTCCGCGCGGGCGTGCCGCTACCTGACGCGCCGGCCGACGACACCGACGCTCGCCGCTTCGCGCTGGTCGCGGCGGGCCGGTCATTCGACGGCGTCGCCGTATATCACGCGTCCCGGACGTCACCACCGTCGCTGCCCGCCGGTGTCGTGCTGCCGCCCGGCACGGCGATCGCCGTTTCGATCGCGCAGGCTGCGCTCGCGGGGTGGGTCCAGGCGGTCTACGGTGACATCGGCGGCGACGATCCGCCGGCGTGGCGGCCGGAGCGGCTCGAATACGCGGCCTCGATCTTCGCTTCGACGGCTGCTTCGCCTACGGGTGCGAGCGCGATCGAGCTGCAGGCGCGCAGCTCGCCCGACGGCACATTCGAGTGGCACGCGTTCACCCTGACGGGCGCGATGGTGACGGGCGACGGACTCGACCGCCGCCAGCCGGTCGCGAAGTCCTGGAGCATCATCCCGACGCCCGTGCGCTTCCGCGGCATGCCCAACGCGCGCTGGTGGGATTTCGAATCGGGAACGACCGACTTCGGAGACATCCGGCCGGACCGCCGCGACCTCGCGCGGCTGGTCGTGATGGACTTCATGCTCGTGCACGGGAACGACTGGTTCGTGATTCCCTACGACATGCCTGTGGGCCATCTCGGACGGATCGATGCGCTCACGGTGCGCGACGTGTTCGGCGTGGACACGCTGGTGGAGCGCGCCGACCGCAACCCGCTGCCGCCGCGCGAACGCTGGTCGCTTTTCGAGATCACCGCTCCGGCGGCGGCGTCCGGTATAGGGGATTTCCTGCTACTTGCGCCGACCGCCTCCGAGCTGATGCTGCATGGGCCGCCGATCGAAGACGTGCGCTTTCTGAGGGACGATCTCGCGAACATGGTCTGGGCGGTCGAGGAGACGATCGAGGGCGGGGCCGGTGTTCCGCGTTCGGGACACGAACGGAACGTCGCGCGGACATCCGCGCCGGGCCCGCCGCCGGATCACCTCACGTATCGGATCCAGACCGACGTCCCGGCCAACTGGATCCCCTTCGTGCCGGTCACCCTCGATCAGACGACGGGGACCATCGCGCTCGCGCGCGCCGGCATGCCCGATCCGGGCGGCGGCCTAGTCACGCCCGCGGGAAGGATCCTGCTGCCGTCGACCCTCGCGGGGCAAGCGTACCAGATACACGCGGAGGAGGTTTCGCGCGCCGGCACCCGCGTCACGCGCGTCGTCTGCCGCGCGCGCTGGACCGACGGATCAACCCACGTCTGGATCGCCCGACGCAAGTCTGCCGGGCAGGGCGAAGCGTCGAGCGGCCTCGTGTTCGACGGAACTGAAGGCGGGTAGGCGGCGGCTATCGGATCAACGGCATGCCGTAGGAAAGCAACCCGACAGGCCAGCCGTACTGCTACGGCAGATCATGCTTGAGACGCGCTCAAGCTCCATCCGATCCTATTTCAATCGATACCGCCGAGCCCAACAATTCAGGCCTTGGGTCCATTATTGGGTCCACTCAGGGTGCTCGAACCCAATTCTCGCATGCTCGTCAGGCACTTGCGAAGATCACGGAGCCGGTTTGCATATCCGCTGCCCAGAGAACAATCCAGGAAGGCCGGGATTGGATGCATCTTTTCGCCGAACAAGTAGTTTGGGCTCGCAGCCAGCTTGGCTTGCTTTTACTTTTAGCCAACTATTCGAAATCTGTTGTGTATCGCGACGACCATTTTGAGACCGCGGCGCTCAACCCGTCGTCCAACTTTGATTGATAGGCCACGAAGCGCGCCGCCAACCGACCGTAGGTTTGCAATCTCATGCCCTTAGGTCGTGGAGGTGGGCTACAGCTCTCCGGGTTACAATTGGCCAACAGACGTGCCGTGACTTTAGCTTTTCCTAAGTGTGCACGATCGATCCATGTACCAAATTGAGAGAGGTAGGCTACCTGGGTAGCCCAAGCATGTCGGCTAGCGAAAATGCTAGCGCCCGGCGGTCTCCAAACCACGGACGCGAGTCGGCCTGTGATGGGGCAGACGAAATACCACTGTTGACCCCCGAAATTCCTCGGCTGTGCAGCGAGCTTAATCTCTTGCGGGATGCGGCCGATCCAAATTTTTAGCCAACCTTGGGCACCTTGGGTGAGATCTGCACAGATAAAGCCCGAGGCTACTACGCCTAAACTTGGCCGAGTCCAGCTTATCGCACGACCCGGACTGAAGGTGGCAAGACGCACGAATTGATTTCTCACCAGCCAAGGCAAATCGAGAAAAGGACCATCCTGAAGGCATACGCGTTTGCGAAGACGTGGCATTTGGGTCCTATCTGTCTCACGAATTTACGGTAGATGGTCCGCCGCAAAACAAAAGCAAATTTAGATGGCGCGCTGATCGCGGCCGGCTGCTTCATGGCCGCAATCATCATCCGGCCTTACGCGGTCGAGGCATTCAAGCGCGCGTTCAGTCGGCTGATGAGAGGAGACGGATGATGCTGTTCCTCGGGGCCATGACTGCGGCTGTGCTGGCTTGGAAGCTGGGGCCAGCATGTGGCTGGCAATGCTCGCGAAGCGATTTGAGCCCTGGAGATCGGAGGCCCGCCGGCTCACGTTGGCGGTTGGCTCTCCCTTCCAAAACTTAAAGCTTAAAGCTCTCCAGGGATTTCGATATTCCCCGCAGTTTTCCAATCGCCTTATCAATCTCTTCAACTAACTCCTGCCGGTGTGTCTCGTCGCGTGTAGCTATCGTGCTAGCCAGCTCTGCGCGCTTCGCTTTGAGAGCAGTTCGGATTTTCTGGGGGCTGGGCGTTTGTTGACGTTTCTTCGTTATCGCCTTTTTCGACGCTCGGGCGCGCCGTATAGTGGAACTGAGCGATTTGTTGGTTCTATCATCCAAACCCTTGAACAATCGCTTCTCCAGCAGGTCAGATTCGGCCTCACACTCTGCCAATAACTGCTGCATTTTTGAAACGTCATCCTCGCGAATGGCTTCCTTAAATTGTTCTAGGTTCGAACGGAGTGCATTAAGCTGTTTGATAAGCTGACTAGGGCCTATGTTCGCAACTACGCGCCCCATCTTTGCTAACTTGGCCAGAATATCCACAAGTGCGCTGATCGGGTTCATAATCGACCCCGCAACTAACATTCGCATTAGGTTAGTCGAATATCTACGCAGAATCCATTGGAAATCCCGTCGCAGGAGCCGCCGGGGTGGCACCGCTCGAAGTCCGGCCGCACGTCCGCTCCGCGCTTGCCGCACGCCTTGCAGACAAACTGGGGCTCGACATCAGATGGCCGCACATGATCCGGCCAGCAATCGGCGGGCAGGGCGACTGAGTGGGGCGCAGCGGTACGGTAATCGCTGTCAGAAGACCACCACGCCAAAGATACCGGACTCTCGCATTTCCCCGAAGGTGATCTTCTACTCGCGTGGTAAGGAGCTAAGCCGACCGCCGGTTTTTGCGCTCTATGACCTCTGGGTTGCCGGCGGCCGTCTCGCCGATCTGCGCGGACAGTGTCGGAGCCGGCACCGCTCTGACATGCAGCCACTTGCGAAAAGGTCGGTTCGCAATCATAGTGTGCATCGTAGATGCATTCTTGAGTTTCGCGAGGTTCTCGTGGCCAGAATGCCCAAGTATGCCAAAATACAGAATGCCCGGAACCGCAGATCCCCGCCCTCTGCTGTGAGGTTTTTCAACAGTCCTCTCGGAATATGGTTCTTGTCAGCAGTATTTGTGACAGTCGGGGGAGCGGCTTTATCCGCGAGACAGGAATGCTTGGCGTCGGCTCAGTCAGACATCGAGAGCTTCCGCCGTCTCTCCGAAGAGCTTCTCGGGCGACGCGTGCGATTGATGCTCGCGCTCATGGACTCTTCCAATGCGATCGACTTCGAGAAAGCGGTGCGATCAGACGCTTACGCAAGCTTCAAAGAGTTTGATGGTCAGAATTTGCGGACCCTCATAGCCCAGCATCTGAGGATCTCAGCGCGTTTCGAAATATCTGATCAAACAGCCCATAGTTACATAAAGCTACGCACCTCTGAGGGTCCGCTAGGCAAAAATCTTGATTTTATACTGCGAACGGGAAACCTCCCTGGGGTTGTGGTAAGTGACGACGACGTGAAAGAGCCGCGGGAAAATATTGCTCTTGGATTAAATCGTTACCTTTCGATTGGTGAAATTGAAGGAAGATTGCAACTTGTGCCGGCATGCTCATTTTGGCGAATTGCGAGGCGCGCGATTTTCGAAGACTACAAGACGGTTGTTGAAGTTCCGAGGCAGCTTTCTGGCAAGTCACAAGCGAACTGATATCGGAAATGCACCTACTCGTGATCTTGCCAGCGGCCTACTGATCTGCGGCCGGCGAACGAAATATTGCATGGCTGGGCCGCGTTAGGAATCCTCGCGCCTCGGCACGCTGGCGGCGACGCCGGCGCCGAGCAGCAGGAACAGGGTGACGTCACGGCTGAGCTGGCCATGCACCATCGAGAGCGCCGTGATGTAGGCGAGCGCGCAGAGCAGGAAGGCGGCCGCCGGATTGTGGCGCGCGATCGGCCATAATCGCCAGGGGACCATCACCAATAGCGCGACCAGGGCGGCGCCGGCGAACCAGCCGAGCTCGGCCAGCGCCCGCACGGCGGTGTTGTGTGGCGGCATGCCGAGGCAATTGCGGCGCTGTAGCGCGTTGAGACCGAGGCCGAGCGGGCCGGCCTCGCCGATCGCGGCGATCGCGTCGGCAAGCAGCAGTTTGCGGATCGCGATCGAACTGTGCGTATCGATGCCGCAGGCATAGCGCGGCGGCGGCATGCGCCTGGCCGATCACGGCAAACTGCCGAAAGAATTTCGATGAGGTCTGATGGCGCGCGGCGAGGCCGCAGGCGGCGGCCGCGATCACGGTTAGCGCAATGGCGATCGCCGTGCGCGCGGCGGCTTGGTGTCGTGGCGATCGCGGCGGCGAGCAGGGCGGCGCCGAGCATCGCGATCAGCGAAAAGCGCATCATCGAGGCGCCGGCGATCGCGACCGGCAGAAAGATCGCGGCGCACCAGGCGAGCCGCTGGCGGGCGTGTGCTCCGCTGGTCGCGCCGGCGATCACCAGAAATCCGGCGTGACCGTCAGCATCGTCACGGCGCTGGGGAGGCCGAGCACGATCGGATGGCCATGCAGATCGTGCCATTGGCTGATCAGCGCGGTGGCGGTCGCGTTCCGATCGCGGTGATCGCGCCGGCGGCGGCGATGGTGGCCGATCGCAGCATCGGCAGGTCGGCACTCGAAAGCCCGCGGCCGGCGACATACGCGGCGAGCGTTATCACAAACGCGATCGTCTCATTGCGGCCGTCGCGGTCGATCGTGGCCACGATCGAGGCCCGCGCGGCTGCGGCCAGCGCGGCGACGGCCAGATCGGCCGCCGGCGGGCGGTGCCAGGCCAGCGTCGCCAAGAACGCGATCGCGGCGACGACGGCGCCGGTGGCCATGCTGTTGCCGGTCGAGCCGGCAAGGCCATAGCTGAGCGCCAGGATCGACGGCATCGAGAGAACGATGGCAAATGCGGCGCCGCGCAGCGATGCCGCCGTTGTTGGTGTTCGGCTTTGGTCTCAATCAAGACGTGATCCCCAGCGCCGAGCGTTATGGCGCGCTAGGCTACCAGGACGCAGGTCAACACCTGCCGCACGGCTTCGTTGAACTTGGCGCGAGTTGTTCCAATCTTCCTGCGGCAAGGACGTCACCGCGTGGTGAATGTCGGCCGAGATGGTGAGGTCGCTATCGAGCGGCTTGTTCGCCCACTGCCAGAAACGGTCAAAGGCACATCCATCAGGAAAACGCCTCCTTGACGCGGTCGATCGAGTGATGGGTTCGGTTTTTGACCTTGATCCAATGTGGCGAGCGGCCGCCACGATAGGGCCGGTCTCTGCGCTTCGAAACCATGCCCTCGAGTCCCATCATGCAGGCCTGTCGGAATAGATCAGGCCCGATCTCGCCCTGTTCGAAGTCGGAAAGAAAAATGCCGTGGACGCGGCGGGCGAGCAGCCGCGCCAGTTTTACTTTGCGAATATGCAGCGGGAACGGCCGCAGGTCTTCGCCTTCCAGTGAGAGCACGTCGAAAGCGTAAAACTGCACCTTCTCGTTGTGCTTGCGGCTGTGCAGACCGTTGAAATCGGATCGGCCGTCAACGCCGAGCAGTACAGCCTCGCCGTCTATGACAAACCAGCTGACGCGGTTGCGCAGCGCGGCCTCGGTGATCATCGGGTAGCGGTCGCTCCAGTCATTGCCGTTACGCGTGTACAGCCGCACGCGCTTGCCCTCGCGCTGAATGATCAGCCGATAGCCATCATGCTTGATTTCGTGGATCCAGTCGGCGCCATTTGGCACCTTGTTGCCGTGGGTCGGAATGCAGGGTTCGAATAAGGGTTTAAGCATGCGGGAAAAATAGGCATTCCCGCTAGAAATGCGAATCCGGGTTTAAGCTAGGCGCAGGGTCAATTGGCGCCGATTGGGCGCATCCTGGCGATCTACGAAATCTAAGAGCGAAGACGGTAGATCGCACATCTGAAAATCGCATCGACGGCGTAATTCGCGGGCGACATCTTCGGAGACGTCCTCTGACCATCGCTCGGCAGCGTTGAAGGCGACTACGCGGAATGGGTTGCTATATTGGCCGGTCAGTAGATCCTGAATGACGGTTTCCAGGTCCGTGGCTTCATAGTCTGCTTCACGCCAAGCCCGTCCTATTCTGCCGAAATCATCGGCGACTAGGTAGACCGTTTCATCGTAATCATTAGGGACAATCGATGGTGTCCAGTTGGACCTACGCATTTCAAAACTCCACGCCACTCACAATCCGGACTCAACTCGCCTGAGCTAAATCGTTCCCGGAAAACGGAACTTGCCCCATCATGTCGCCTTGCTGCTTGGGAATGGAGGTATCGCCGGATGGCGAAGGCAAAGAAGCAATCTAGCCGAGGGCGGAAGCAGGACCCGGCACGCGTGGCGGGCGGTCAGGACTCGAGGTTCGCTACGAGGCGAAGAAAACCCGGCGATCCGCCAGCGCGGTAAAGAAGGCGGTCAAGAAGGTCGGCAGCGGCCGGAAGCGGCTCGAGCGACGGCTGGGACGTTAGGAACGCGAATGGCGGAAAGTGAGTTGAGCCGCGTCGCATGCCGATGCGACACCTCAGCTCCAGGAGGGCCCCAGCACGTCGCCGCTGGGGCCCTTTTGCTGCGCACTGCAGGTTGTCGCGCATCGTCAGCGAGCCGCGTTCGATTTGGCTTAGATCGGGCTTGAAGTCCGCCGGCATCGTCAGGATCGGAAGGATTTCTATTGCAGTTCGGGCAAGGCGCGCCGGGGCCGTCGCAACCGCAGGCCCTTTCTCCCAAGAACGGCCGATCGAGGTGATGTTCACAAACCCACCGAGTGTTGTCGCACCGAGGACAGTACCGCATCCAATTTCGCCCGCTAGCAATGGAAAACCAATTTCGGTGCAGTCATTGGGTTCCGCTGCCGACCTGCGGCTAACTTTTGTTATGGCGAGACACGCTTGGCCGGTGCTGTGATTTTGGCGTGGCCCTTTGTGGGTGAAGGGCTGGCCTCCACGGGCCTCAGCTTCACGTCCCGAAGCTGGGGCTTTGGTGCTGGGCAAATAGGTCGCCGCAAGTTTCACGAGCCTTGCTCTATCGATTGCCATTTTGTCCCGAAAATCTCGCTCTAGAGTCGTAGTTCGAACCGACACCTGAATCGATTAGTGCTCCAATGTCGGCCTTTTCAGCACGTGTAATTAGTTCGCGATTGGCCCGGCACCTGCAGAGCCGGGCTTTTCGTTGTTAGGTTCTCGCCCCTTCCGGATGTGCAGGGCGCTTAGGTCGGCTTTGGGAGAGTAAGCAGAAGCTTTTTGCTCAATCGGAGTATTGCCGGTTGTGACCCGGAGCAGACCTTTTCTCTGCAATTTGCTCGGCGCTGCGTTCTTGCACAACCAAGACTGATAAGAGATGTAGAAGCCGAAGACCGCATGCTATCGGCGTGATATCGTCCCGTCAGAATGCGGCTGGAAAGTAAGGGTCATGCCAGCCAGTATTGGACGGCGGGAATTGATAGCCGCAATCGGCGGGCGGCGGCGGTTGCTGCAGGTGACCGCTCCGTGCCGATCATGGTGACCCAGATCCCGAACCCGGTGGCGGCTGGCTTTGTCATGAGCCTCGCGCAACGCAGCACGCACCGTTCTGACGGTGGCCGGGCTATGGTGAGGCGGAGCCGTTCTGCAATCCAGGAGGAACCAATGCGGTACCTGCTTAGCACCACCAGCATTTTCCTTGTCATGCTGTCGTTAGGCGCCTCGCTCGATCCGGCTTTCGCCAAAAGTAAGCGCGAAACGGCGGCGCTGCTGGAAGCAAACGTCATGCTTTCCGATGCGATTTCCGTCGCTCAGAAGGAGATCGCTGGAGCAAAACCGGTCGATGCAGATTTGGTGACAACAAAAGACGGTAAAGTCATCTACTCCATCGAACTGGTAAAAGACGACGCGCACACCTTGCACAAGGTGAGCGTCGATATGCAAAACGGGAGCGTCATCGAGGTCACGCAGAAGAACGTTGCAGCGAAGGATTTGAAACGAGTGAAGGCTGTTGATCAAGCCAAGGTCACGATGGCTGAAGCAATTGCAGTTGCTGAAAAGCGGTTTCCCGGCGGCATAATTGCCGCCGCCGAGGCCAAGCTTAGAAGAGGCCAAGTGGATTACGTGGTAGACATCGAGCAGAACGGGCTGCACGTTGTGCACGTGGATCCCGACAGTGGCCGCGTGCTCAGCGCAGCACGCAAATTGGATGACTGAGCGGAGGAAGGCGCTCCGCCTCCGTCCGAACGATACCGCGGCCGACGCAGCTCGGGCGGCGGCGGTTCCTGGCAAAGCGCATAGTTCACTGCCATTTCCAAGCAATCGTTATACCCTTATGATTGCGATGGCGTTGGGAAGATTGACACCGGCGCTCAGCACAAACTTCCCCTGTCCTGCCGTGTGCAAGCGGGGCTTTCTGTCGGGCCTAACGATGGTGAAAGAGACCAAATTCCTCCGCAATCAGGCCGACAAGGCTGAGCGGATTGCCCAGGCCGTGACGGATGTCGAAATCTCGCAACGATACATGAGCATGGCGCGGGCCTATCGCAGTCAGGCCGACATTCTAAAGGCAAAGAGGAAGGCCGCGAAGAAAAGGGGCTAGTGGTTAGCAACCTTTACATTGCGGCTGAATTGATCGTTACGCGCAAAGGAGGCTAAGCAATGAACAAATTGGCGACAGTTGTTTTCACTGCGGCCCTTTCAGCAAGTTCGCTGAACCTCGCCAAGGCCGATCAGCCGGGACCGGACTGGATGCCTGCCGAACAGGTAAAGCAAAAGGTTCTTCAGTCAGGTTATACGGAGGTCACCAAACTAGAAGCCGACGACGGTCAATGGGAAGGCGAAGGCATCAAGAACGGCCAGAAGATGGACTTTCACGCCGATCCGAAGACCGGCGTAATCACGTCCGAAAAGGTCGACGACTAAGAGCGACGAGGCTGCCTCAGTTGGCGGCCTCTTCTAGTTTGATTTTGGAAAAAGTTTATCCCTGATGTAGCGCGACGTCGGCGTCAGACGAATGCCACGCGGTTTGCGCCAGGTTGCCTTATCGATTTCATGTTTGTCGCCGATTGTCAGGGGTCCGGACGCTTTCGCTGTCACGAAGATCGCGTCACTCATTTTCCGGCCCGAACGACGGTTCTTGGCTTTAACTTCCTTCCAAAGCCGAAGGCGTCCAAGTTTGAGTTTCGGAAGTTCTTCTTTGATCTCCCTGCGCAGGCAATCTTTTTCGCTTTCTCGCGTGCGCTTGCGCCCTCCGGGAAACATCCAAAGCCCATCGCGCTTTCGTCTTACGAGAAGCACCCGTCCACGTTTCGCAGCCACCAGTTTCGAGGATTTCGCCATTCCTAAGCACCATATGTCGAATCACCCATGATTTAACGGCCCTTTGCCTAGTCCTTCAATCCTGCCAAACACAACGAAGAAGGCAGCGTGAGCACGATGTGTGCACCGAGTGATCAAAGAAAATCCAAGCGCCGGTATTGAACCGTTCGCCTAGCAACTACGTCACGCGGCTCGGCAGAAGTGCGCCGGTGCGCTCCAGCACCGGATATGCGGCGGCGGCTATGATGTGGGAGTTGATCAGTTTGATATCCCGTAAAAGGTCGAGATGGATCGAACTGGCTTGAGCCGCCTGGAGGTCACTATCCCGGAGGCGGTTGAAGTGCGATGCTGTCGCCTTCGACTCCGCGTCCCTGAACGCGACTTTTTCGTCGACCAAGAGGCGCGCGGTTCGTGGATCTTCTGTGACGAACAACGATGCCGCGGTCTTGAGATTCGCAGAAAGGCGCCCGATCATGGCCGTCAGGTCTTTTTGCTCTTCTTCGGAGAAAACCAAGCCTCGCTTCAGCCGCTTGGAGGCGTGCGGCAAAAAGTTTCGGTCTACAACGTCGCCGGCCTGCTCGATGTTCATCGTGAACGTCAGAATCTCATTTAGGCGGCGATGATCGGTCGCATTCAACTCTTCCGGATCAAGCGAGGTAAGATAGGCTTTGATTGCAATGTTCAGCTTATCTAGCACATCTTCGCGCCGTCGGGTCTCAACGAGCAACCGCCGGTCTCCCTTCGCTAGTCCGGCGTTCACCCCTTGAAGCATTTCCTCGAGCACATCGGCGAGCCGCAGCGCTTCGCGAGATGCCGCGCCAAGCGCGACGATGGGCGTCTCCCTCGCGGCGGGATCGAGGTAGAGTGGGCGCGCAGGATCGGCCGGATCGACACGTTCCGGAAGCCAGCGGCGCAACAGCGACGCATAAGGCCCTAGAAGCGGTAGCGAAACGACAGCGACGACAAGATTGAAAAGCGTGTGAAAATCGGCAACGGCGCGCGCGCTGGTTGGCTCGATCGACGTCATGAAATGACTGATCGGCCCGAGAAAATTTACTGTCGCGGCAACCCCCAGAATACGTCCGATCAGATTGCCGAATGGAAGCCGCTTCGCTGCCGGATCGTCGCCTCCGGCACCCTCAACGAGAGGATTGATGGCTGTGCCGAGATTTGCACCGAGAACTAAAGCAAACGCCGCGTCAGCAGGAACCACGCCTTTCGTCGCCAGCGACATGATAAGCAAGACGATTGCGACGCTCGAATGCGCGGCCCATGTCAATAAAGCCGCCAGACATACGTCCAAGAACCATGAGGCCGAAACAGCGCTCAACAGCATGCTCAAGATCAGTGAATTCTCGTAGACGGTCATCAGACTGAGAAGCTGGTGCAACGCAAGGAGCACCAAGCCGAGGCCGATGAACACGCGACCGAGATCGTGCGCTTGGGTTCGCGAATCGTTCCGGAACATCACCATGCCGATCAGGATCAGCGCCGGAGAGATCAGCACGACGTCGAACGAAAGAACCTGCACGATCAATGTCGTACCCACATTGGCACCCAACATGACCGCGAGCGCCGGAACAAGCGCCACCAGGCCGCCGGCAGCGAAGCCAGCCGTCATCAGTCCCGTGGCGGTGCTGCTCTGAAGGACCGCGGTAACGCCTACGCCGGCGAGGAACGCGCGAAAGCGGGTACGCAAGGCGCTTCCCAGGATCGACCGCAACTTCGACCCAAAGGCGCGCTGGACACCGGTCTGCACCATGTGTGTGCCCCAAAGCAGCAGCGCGATGGCGCCGGCAAGATCGATCAAGGAAACAAACAGGGACATGATCGATTCTCTCCTAAGTATTCCGACGAACTGAGCCGCCCATTCAGTCCGATTCAAGCAGCGTCTACGCGGCCATCCCTCGCGGCGTGGATTCGATCCGCGTACTGTTCGGCGATCGGACGAAAACCCGCCGGCAGCGACTTGTCTGTGAAGAAATGATGACAATCGCTAAGATGGCCGCCGCGGACCGTGGCGTTGCGGCCGAATTTGCTGGTGTCGGCGACCAGCAGGGCGGCTCGACAATTGGCGACGATGGCCTGCCGCGCCTGGACTTCGTCCAAATGAAAATCGAGCAGGGTGCCGTCCTGATCGATGCCCCCGACGCCGAAGATTCCGAAATCGGCCCTGAAGCAGGAAAAAAAACGTACTGCCGCGTCGCCGATGATGTCCCGGTCAAAGGGACGCAGCGTTCCGCCTGCGATCGTGATTTCCACGTCGGGATTTTGCGCGAACGCCGCTGCCACGTTCAGGTTGTTGGTGATGACCCGCAGATCCTGACGGCGGGACAACGCCTGCGCGACATATTCGGGCGTCGTGCCGAGGCCAATCATGAGCGATGCGCCGTCGGGAATGAAATTGGAAACCGCATGAGCGATCCGTCGCTTGGCGTCGGGGTTCAACCCCTGTCGGCTTCCGTAGGCAAGGTTCTGGTTCTGCACGGGAAGGCTGACGCCGCCGTGAATCCGCCGCAGCAGCCCTTGGTCGCACAACTGATTCACGACACGGCGGACGGTCTGCTGCGTGACGTCGAAATGCTTGGCGAGATGCTCGATCGAGGCGAAGCCTTCCTCGCGCACGATCTCCAGAATACGGGCCTGGCGTTCAGTGGCGATCTTGAGCATAGGACCCCTTTGCCATCACAAAGTATCATTCGAACAAGCCAGGCGCAATTTCTATTTCATATGTGCATATTTTATGTTCATATGAACATAGAAGGAGGTTGGAATGCGCTCGGAGTGGGTGAATGGCCGCTCGGTTCGGAAAAGGGAAAGGGATCGTTCCGTTTTCAATGACTGATCGCGGGCTACGCCACACGAGAACGAAGCAACGGACTAGGATGCTTCGATACGACTGCGCTTGTGCCTATCAACAGTGCTGGACCGGGTAGATGATGTCGGCGATTACGCTGGATCACGTTTCCAAGAATTGGGGTCCCATGCGGGCCGTCGCCGACGTGAGTCTCACGGCGGAAGAAGGGTCGCTGCTGGTGCTGCTCGGTCCATCGGGTTGCGGCAAATCCACAACGCTTCGTTTGATTGCAGGGCTCGAGCAACTCGACGGTGGCACGATTACGATCGGCGGCACGGACGTGACGCATCTCACGCCGGCCCAGCGCAAGATCTCCATGGTGTTCCAGTCCTACGCACTGTTTCCACACCTGAGCGTGGCGGAGAATATTATCTTCGGTTTGCGCGTGCGCCGTGTATCCCGCGCCGAGCGCGACGCGCGGCTTCAGCGCGTTGCGGACATCGTCGGTCTCGGACATTTGCTCGAGCGCAAGCCGTCGCAACTGTCCGGCGGCCAGCGCCAGCGCGTGGCGCTCGGGCGCGCCATTATCGCGGAGGCGCGCGTCTGCCTGATGGACGAACCACTCTCGAATCTCGACGCCAAGCTGCGCCACGAGATGCGGACCGAAATCCGAGCGCTGCAGCAGCGACTCGGAATGACGATGGTCTATGTGACGCACGATCAGACCGAGGCCATGACCATGGCCGATCGCGTCGTGCTGATGCGCGACGGTCGCGTTGAGCAGAGCGGTTCGCCGGAGGAATTGTACAATCGACCGGCGACGGCATTCACCGCGCGCTTTATCGGCACGCCACCGATGAATTTGATTCTGCAGGGCGACCGGCTGATCGGTATCCGGCCGGAGCATATCCGCATCGTGTCGCAAGACGGTCACGCAGCGCGCGTAAAAGCCGTCGAGCATCTCGGTGCCGACAGCATCATTCTGTGCGAAATCGAAGGCCAACCGGTTTCGGTGCGGCAAGATGGTTTCAGCAAGGCTCACCCAGGCGATGAAGTCAGGCTTGCCTGGGACACCGGCCATGAACATCAGTTTGACCAGAAATCGGAGCGGCGGCTGGAGTCGGCCGTCAATGAGGAAAGGCGAATTGCATCTGGCTGAAACTGAAACGACGGTCTCGGCACGGCAAAAAAGATAACAAGGGAGGACGACATGAGATTCTTTCGACAAACAATGCTGGCGGCTGCGACGCTTGCGGCCCTGTCTCTGAGCCTGTCTCCCGCGGCGGCGGTGGATCTCACCATGTATTATCCGGTCGCGGTGGGCGGCCCGGTGACGAAGATCATCGACGACATGGTCGCCCGCTTCGAGAAGGAGAACGCGGACATCAAGGTGACGGCGGTCTACGCCGGCAACTACACCGATACGATGACCAAGGCGATGACGGCCATGAAGGGTGGTCAACCGCCGCAATTGTCGGTGCTGCTATCGACCGACGTCTTCACGCTGATGGACGAGAACGCCATTGTGCCAATGGATGGTCTCGTCGCTGACAAGTCGTGGTTCAAGGAATTCTATCCGGCGTTCATGGCGAACGGACAGATCGACGGCAAGACCTGGAGCATTCCGTTCCAGCGCTCGACGATCGTGCTGTACTGGAACAAGGATGCCTTCAAGGAAGCCGGCCTCGATCCGGAAAAGGCGCCTGCGACCTGGGATGAAATGGTCGACATGTCCAGGAAGCTCGTCAAGAAGGATGCGTCCGGCCACACCGTGCGCTGGGGCGTCGAAATTCCGACAACCGGCTACGCCTACTGGATGCTACAGGCGCTTGCCATCGAAAATGGCCAGAAGCTAATGAACGAACCCGGTAACGAGGTTTATCTCACGGCGCCAAAGACGGTGGGCGCGCTCGATTACTGGGTCGACCTATCGCGCAAGCATAATGTCATGCCGATGGGCAGCATCGACTGGGCGACGCTGCGCACCGATTTTGTCGAAGGCAAGACGGCAATGATGTGGCACACCACGGGCAACCTGACTGCGGTGAAGGACGCCGCCAAGTTCAACTTCGGCGTTGCCATGCTGCCGGCGAAGGAGCGGCGCGGCTCACCCACCGGCGGCGGCAACTTCTACATCTTCAAGAGCGCTTCATCCGAGCAGCAGAAGGCCGCCGTGAAATTCATCCAGTGGATGACGGCTCCGGAGCGTGCGGCGGAGTGGAGCATGAAGACGGGTTATGTCGCGGTTTCTCCGGCGGCCTACAAGACCCCGGCGATGGAAGCCTATGCGAAGGGTTTCCCTGCCGCGACCGTTGCCCGTGATCAGCTTGAGCATGCCGTGCCGGAATTGTCCGTTCACGAGAACGGCCGCATCTACAAGTTCGTCGGGGATGCCGTGCAGGCGGCGGTCACCGGCACGCAAAAGCCGCAGGAGGCACTTGCTGCCGCTCAGCAGCAGGCCGACCGCGTACTGCGCGCGTATAAATAAAGAGAAGGGCCGGGTGGGGTTCGCGCTCATCCGGCCTGACAATCCAATGTTCGATCAAGTCGTCATGTCACCAGTCGCGCGCCGGCCGAGATCGCATGCGTGGTGGAACGCCGTGAATGCCTGGCTGCTGCTGTTGCCGGCGGCCGTGCTGCTGATTGCGTTCACGCATTTCCCGATATTGGCCACGATCCGGCATTCCTTCTTCATCACGCGCCGAAACGGCACCGAGGCCTTCGTGGGCATCGAGAGCTACCATTCAATGGCCGCCGATCCGATTTTCCGGAGGGCGCTGGTCAACAATTTCTGGTTCGCACTCGGCACCATTCCAACGTCGATCGCGTTGGCGCTGCTGATGGCGATGTGGGTCAACCGCAACATGCGCGGACGCGGCTTCCTGCGCCTTGCATATTTCACGCCCACCGTGCTGCCGATGATAGCGGTTGCCAACATCTGGCTGTTTTTTTACACGCCAGACTATGGATTGCTGGATCAGCTCCGCGGGCTGTTCGGTTTCGCAGGTTGGAATTGGCTCGGCGATCCTTCGACCGTGATGAGCTGCCTGGTCGTCATGGTGATCTGGAAGGAAGCCGGATTCTTCATGATCTTCTATCTCGCCGCGCTGCAGCAGCTTTCGCCCGATCTTGAGGAAGCGGCGGCCGTTGAGGGTGCGAGCCGTTGGTACACGTTTCGGCGGATTACCTTTCCACTGCTGATGCCGACCACCCTGTTTGTGGCGATCAATGCGGTCATCAATTCGTTCAAGCTGGTCGATCACCTTGTCATCATGACCAAGGGTGGTCCCAACAACGCAAGTACATTGCTGCTCTATTACATCTACGAAGTTGCATTCACGTTCCAGGATTCAGCCTATGCGGCGACACTGACGGTGGTACTTCTGGTCCTACTGAGCACGGTTGCACTGATCAAGTTCGGTTATCTCGATCGCAGGATCCATTATCAATGAACGGGCGGACGCATCCTCTTGAAGTGATCGCCGCGTGGCTATTGGCATTGCTTTGGCTTGCGCCGCTGGCCTATGCCTTCTGGAGCGCGCTGCATCCGGCGGCCTATGCAACGTCGTTCAGCCTGTCTGCGCCCTGGACGCTGGAGAATTTTGCACGGGCTTGGAATCAGGCGCCGTTCGGCCGATATTATTTCAATACGGTCGTTCTGGTCGTTCTGATCCTGATTGGGCAACTTGTCCTGTCGACCCTGGCGGCCTACGCCTTCGCGCGCTTCACGTTCAAAGGTAGCGGCATAGCGTTTGCGCTCGTCCTGCTCCAATTGATGATCATGCCCGACGTCCTGATTGTCGAGAATTACCGCATGATCGGAAAGCTTGGATTACTGGATACCATTCCGGCGATCGCGTTGCCGTATCTCGCGAGCGCTTTCGGCATCTTCCTGTTGCGGCAGACGTTCAAGAGTGTTCCGCAGGAACTGGTCGAAGCGGCCCGCGTCGAGGGCGCGGGGCCGTTGCAGATTCTCTGGCGGATTTACGTGCCGCTGGCGCGGCCTACTTATGTTGCCTTCGGTCTCGTTTCGGTCAGCTATCACTGGAACAATTTCCTGTGGCCGCTGATCGTCACAAATTCAGTGGAAGCCAGGCCTCTGACCGTTGGACTGGCTGTGTTCGGCGCACCGGAGACCGGTGTGGACTGGTCGATCATCACCGCTGCGACCGTAATGACGATGGCGCCACTGCTGTTCGCTTTCCTTCTGTTCCAGCGGCAGTTCGTTCAATCCTTCATGCGTGCGGGAATCCGCTAATGCGGTTGATCACGTGGAATATCCAGTGCGGAAAGGGTTGCGACGGCGTAACCGACCTGGCGCGGATCGTTGCCGTAGCGAAGGAGATGGCCGACGTAGATGTCTTGTGTTTCCAGGAAGTATCTAGCAGTTTTTCCAAACTCGACGGCAATACGGATCAAAGCGGGCAACTTGCTGCGCTGCTATCCGATTATCTGCCGGTGTTTCGCCCGGCGATCGAAACGATGGACAGCGCGGGCGGATTACACCGGTTCGGAAACATGACGCTGTCGCGCTTGCCGGTCTTGCAGATTGCCAATCACCTGCTGCCGTGGCCGGGAGCTGGCGCCACGCGCAGCATGCGCCGTCACGCGCTGGAGGTCACGGTCCAGGCCGCATTCGGCGTGCTGCGGATCGTCAATACGCATCTCGAATACCACTCTGCCGATCAGCGCGAAGCGCAGATTACCCGACTGCTGGACCTGCAGCAGGAAGCGTCGACGAGCCCCAAAGCGTCGGTTTCCCAGCACAACGAGCCTTACGGGAGTCAGACGTTGGCGGCGCCGAGCTTGTTGTGCGGTGATTTCAACTTCGACGTCACCGACCGGCAGCATGCACTGATTGATCGATCGGCTCGGCCCGGCCTTAACTACCGGGACGCATGGGCCATCTGCCATCCGGACCAACCGCGATCGCCAACCTGCGGATTGTACGATCGTGTGCAATGGGCGGCTGGGCCGGATTGTCGCGACTTTATTTTCACGACAGAAGATCTGACAGGCCGGATCAGCCGCGTCGAAGTCAATAGCAAGACCGACGCCTCCGATCATCAACCTATCCTCATCGAACTGGCTGATTGAGATTGCCTGTCACTCTTCTGATAGAGTAGGGGCCAGAGCGAAGGCGCGACGCGCACCCGGTCGATCGTGCCATGCTTCCCATGCTCGGACCAACCGGGCTTGAGCGCGATCGCCCGAGCCGCATCAGAATCGGGTAGTGCCTCAGTTTGAAATGGGCGGCCTTGGCGGCATCAAATGGAAGTACTCAGGTCTCGCAATCCCGGCCCGCTCGCGCATCATCAGTTCGAAAAGACCGAGAGCGACGGCGAGCATGGGTAGGCCAAACAACCACGCTTCAGTGGAATACAGAGGCCGGCCGAAGTGATCGAGGTAGCTTGATCGGTCAGCAGTGATAGTGATGGCGAAGGAATACGCCAAAAAGCTCACCCAGCTTATCCATCTTGTAATTCGCAAAACCAACCACGCCACAAATGCTCCGCTTTTCATGACTGGTCTCCCTCTGAGCACGGCTCCTGTCTTGCCAAAGTTTACCGTTAAGTAGGCTACACCTTCGCGGGATTATCTCAATTCCTATCCGGCCCGTCCGATGTTATGATTTCTGCGGCGTCGGGGTGTTGACACCGGCGCTTAGCACAAACTTTCCCCGTCCCGCTTTTCTTGCGGGCGGGGTTTTCTGCTCGGCGGAAACAAGGGCGCCTGTGCGGCTTCAACCATGTATCGGCGGCGCGATGCCTGTCCTAGTGGATTTAGGTGGCCTTCAATACGTCCCGATGCACTCGCAGTAGGTCGCGTGATGGTGAAGGAAATCAAATTTCTTCGGGAGCCGGCGGATAAGGCTGAGCGCATGGCGCGGTTCGCCTCAGACGACGAAGTCTCCCAAAGTTTCTTGAATATGGCGAAGACCTATCGCAGTCAGGCGGAGGTGCTGAAGGCTAAGAAAAAGTCCACCAAAAAACGGCCATGACCAATATCGAAACAGTCTTGTTGCGTAGACAATGAAGTAAGGCTTGATCAGTTGCACTTCACATCGTTGTTCAACTAGCAAAGGAAGGTCCGAAATGAACAGATTTGCATCTATCGCTTTTGCCCTCGCCCTGTCTGCTGGATCGGTCAATCTGGTGAAGGCGGCCGATCAACCGGGGCCGGACTGGATGCCCGCGCTGCAAGTGATCGATAAAGTTCTTAACTCTGGCTATACGCAAGTAACCAAATTTGAAGCCGACGATGGCCGATGGGAAGGCGAGGGTCTTAAGAACGGACAGAAGATGGAATTTCATGCCGATCCCAAGACCGGCGTGATCACCTCCGAAAAGCCCGATGACTAAGCTGGCGCAGTGAAGCGCTGATCGCATCCAGGCGCGAGCAGGTTCGTCGCGAAGGACAGCGCGTGGCCGCAACGACGTACCGGAGCAGCGGCGACCGCGCGCCGTCTATTGCGGACGGCGCTGTGCTTTTTCGGTCGAGCCATAGACGTAGTTGCGCCCGTCCAGCTTCAGCGCCTCGGCACGCACCTCGTCCATCTCCTGGGGACTGAGCTGCACGACCTTGACCAGGTCGAGCATCTCCTTTTTCTCATCGTTGCCGGCGTAGCCGACCTTGATGTTGCCGACTCCCGGGGCATAGTACTTGAGTTGGCGAGCGCCACTCGCCTCTGACAGGGCCCATTCCTCGGTCACCAGGACGTTCTCATAGGTGCCGGCAGGAACCTTGACCTTCTGGCCCGTCTTGAACACCTGGCCACGATCGGTCCAATTGAACGGTGGTGGTGCATAGCCCTGCGAGTAACTCGGTGTGCCCTGTTTCGGGTCGGCCTTCATCATGATGCCGGCCTTGGCACCGTTCAGATGGCCGACCATCCAAGCTTGTCCGCCGACCAGATCGGTACCCTCGTACAATTCTCGGTATTGGCCGAGATGCCAGACATTACCGTCATCGTCTTGAGCGAAGAAGGTTAGCTCACTTTCTTCGAGCTTGCCGTCGGCTATGTCGCGGTCCCAGACGACGACGACGTCAATCCCGTTGATCTTTTTTACAAGGTCAGTGACCGTGAACACGATGCTATGTGGTTTGCGCTTGCCATTGTCGTCGACCGTCGTCCCAGCAAACACCAGCTGCGTGCCGGGCTTCAGCGGCATCCACTTGTTGTCGATGATGGTCGGCCGGTTGAACTTTTTTGGATCGATGTCCAGCAAGTCGGTGAGCTTATCCAGGGCTCGTGCGGTTGGGGCAAAGCAGGCGAGTAGGGTCGCTATTCCAAAACATATGCCAATCTCTCGTGTCTTGAGAAAGATCACCATTGTAGGTCTCCCACTCTCAGGTGTTGCTGCCGTAATGGCAGTAGCTGTTACTTATCCTGTCTCGTTTTGAGGGGTAGGGCGCTAATCCAAACTGGCGTTCCAGTTTAGCGTGGCCGAAAGCGGTAGGCCGGTCAACGAGAAGATCATTCCCAACTTGTTTTGCCGGGGCGCTCAATCTATTCTTGGTGCTTGGCCTCGACCTCGTCGGGCGGGGCTTGTGGCTCCAAAGAGAGCCCGTAAAACGAAGGCAAAGGAGGACACGCTATGACGATGAAGCATGTTGCCTTGAGTCTAGCTTTCGCGCTCGGCCTTGCGGTAGTGGGCGCGCCGGCCTCCGCACAAGAGGGCCCAAAACTTTACGTCTTCTCATCCGGCTCGTTGGGAGGCTTCCCGAAGGCCGCCCTGCAGATGGGTGGGCAAGGCAATATCGACTGGGCACCGGTGAGTTTCTATGTGCTCAAACATCCCAAGGGCAACGTCATTATTGATACCGGAAACAACGACAAGACGATAACCGACCCCGAGGGATGGTGGGGACCGCTTGCCAAGGGCTTTGGCCTCAAGATGACGAAGGATGACGCAATTCCGGCGCAGCTTGCCAAGATCGGTCTCAAGACCGACGACATCAAATACGTGGTGGCCGGTCACTTACATCTGGATCACGGCGGAAACGTCGGCCAGTTTCCGAATTCGACCCTCGTCGTCCAGGAAGATGAGCTGAAGGCTGCCTGGTGGCCGGATGTCGGCTTCTCCGTCTATTACATTCCAGGCGATTTCGCCGACACGAAGAAAATGAACGTCATCCGCCTCAACGGCGATCTGGACCTATTCGACGACGGCTCGGTGCGTGTCATGCGTGCTCCTGGCCATACCCCGGGCAGTCAGTTCGTGACCGTGAAGCTGCCCAAGACCGGCTCGGTCATCCTCACCAGCGACGTGGTCTATCTCAAGGAAAATCTCGACAAGAACCTCATCCCGCCGATCCCCGGCACACAAAACCCGGGCGACGCCTATCGCAGCTATCAGCGCATTAGACTGGTGCGCGATGCGAATAACGCGCAGATTTTCTACGGGCACGATCCGGAAATCTTCAAGGCGACGAAGAAGGCGCCGGAGTTTTACGATTGAGATCTGAATCGGCGCGGGCTCTCCTCGCGAGCAGGGCCCGCACCAAACCGTCCACGCGAGCCTGCCGGGGCGACGCAGTCGCAGGCCTGTCTGCAAGGCAGACGCTGCCTTGTCGGGGCGCTGCATGACCATCTCGTCAATCGACGCGGCGCCGCGCGACGATGCGCCAATCCGTACGACGGATACTCCGGCCATCTCAGCGGTCAGCGTAAGCAAACGCTACGGTTCGGTCACGGCGCTCGACCGGCTCACGCTCGACATCCGCCGCGGCGAAGTGTTCGGCCTGTTGGGACCGAACGGCTCCGGCAAAACCACCTTCATGCGGCTGCTCGCGGGCTACCTGCTGCCGTCTGCAGGGCGGCTCACGGTGGCAGGCCTCGACACCGTGCGCGATTCGCTCGCGGTGCGGCGGCTTATCGGCTATGTGCCGGAATCGGCGCCTCTCTACCGGCAAATGCGCGTCGGCGAATTCCTCGCATTCATGGCCCGGCTCCGCGGCTTGCCTGAACGGACGGTGGCCGCCGCCGTGGAGCGTGTCGTCGACCGACTGGCGTTAGGTGCTGTGGTGGACAAGCCGACCCGGGCCCTGTCGCGTGGCTATCGCCAGCG
Organism: Bradyrhizobium sp. AZCC 1578; assembly: GCF_036924675.1. Lineage (NCBI taxonomy): Bacteria > Pseudomonadati > Pseudomonadota > Alphaproteobacteria > Hyphomicrobiales > Nitrobacteraceae > Bradyrhizobium > Bradyrhizobium sp. AZCC 1578. The sequence goes on along the minus strand of NZ_JAZHRZ010000001.1, from coordinate 277,478 downwards.
GGCGGCGCTCGCTCAGGCATTGATCCACGATCCTGATATTCTCATCCTCGACGAGCCGACCAATGGGCTTGATCCACGCCAGATCATTGAAATGAGGGAACTGATCCGCTCGCTTGCCAGGCGCCACACGGTGCTCATGAGTTCGCATATCCTGAGCGAGGTGGAGAAAATCTCCGACCGCGTGGCGGTGATGCTCGACGGCCGGTTGCTCGGTGTCCAGGCCATGGCCGATACGCCGGATCTCGAAGGCTGGTTTTTGTCGCTGACATGAGAACGCTGCGCATCCTCTTCGCCAAGGAGCTGAACGCGACGCTGACGTCGCCGATCGGCTACACGGTGGCGGCCGTGTTTCTGCTCGTGCTCGGCTATACCTTCAGCCTGACGCTTTTCGTCACCAAGGTCGCCAACCTCCAATACATCTTTCACCAGATGTACGTGCTGTCGATCCTGCTGGTGCCCGTTCTGACCATGCGCACCTTCGCCGAAGAGCGGCGATCGGAAACGCTCGAACTGCTGCTCACCGCGCCGGTTCGCGAGCTCTCGGTCGTGCTGGCGAAATATGCAGCGACGCTGACGCTCGTGCTCGGAATTTTCGCGCTGACGCTCATTTACGCCGTGATCCTCGGCCGGTACGGCGAACCGGATTGGGGGCCGATTTATGCCGGCTATCTGGCGCTCGCGCTCCACGCCTCGCTGCTAGTCGCCGTCGGTCTCCTGATGTCGAGCATTACCGAGAGCCAGGTCGTGGCCGCGGCGTTGTCGATCGGCGCGTTCCTGATGCTTTGGTTTGCCGATTCGGTGTCCTATCTTCTGCCACCCCCGTTCGACAGCTTTGCAATCAACCTCTCTTTGATAGGCCACTTCAAACCGATGGTCAGCGGCTCGGTATTCCTGTCTGACATCGGCTATTTCGTCACCGCGAGCATGCTTGCGCTTTTCCTGACCACCTGGGGGCTTGCGCAGCGATGAGCGACCAGCAAGGTTTGACCGATCTGCCGGCCGGGGATACCAGCTTTCTTCACAGCCTTCTCGAGCCGCTGCAGTCGCTCGACTGGATCAATCTCGGCTGGTTTGCCGGGGTAGTGCTCGCGCTGGTGCTGTTGTTTTCGGCTGGGCTGAAAGTGCCGGCGAGGCTCGCCTTCGCCAGCCGCATGGCCTCCGCCACGCTTGTCATCGCCGCCGCCGTCATGGTCACGATCCTCGCCAATGTCGCGCTGTTCCGTCATGACGCCCACCTCGACCTCACGCACGAAAAAGCCTTCACGCCGTCGGCGGAGGCGGGCGAAGTGGTGCGCAGGCTCAGCGAACCCATCGACGTCGTCTATTTCTACCAGAAGCAGAACCAGGCGGCGCGGGCGCTCGGCGCCATGTTGCGGCAACTCGAACGGCAGAATGCGAATTTTCGCGTGCAGCAGATCGACGCCGATCAGAATCCGGCGCTGGCCAGCAGCCAGGGCGTGCGAACCTATAATTCCGCCGTACTGCGCCTCGGCGAACGCCGTGTCGAAGTGATCACTACAGACGACCGCGAGATCGCGCTCGGTGTGTTGCGGCTGTTGCGGACCCGTGAGGTGGTGATCTGCTTCGCCTCGGGCCACGGCGAATACGACATCGACAATTTCGAATTCCACACGCATTTTGAGGGTGCCCACAATCATAGCCACAACGTCTCCGGCACCGGGGTGGTGCAGATGGAGCAGCACGGCATCGGCCGCCTGAGACGCGCCATCGAGAAGCTCGGCCTGGTCGCCCGAAAGGTCTCCTTCGCCATTGGGCAGCCGATCCCGGACGATTGCGCGGCGATCGTCGAAGCCAATCCGCGGACCCGCTACAGCCCCGGCGAAACCGACGTGCTGCGCCGCTATCTGGAACGCGGCGGCTCTGCGATGTTGCTGATCGAGCCGGACTACATCCTCGATGAGAGCATCGCGGCCCTACTTGCCAGCCTCGGCATCGCGGTGCACGATGGCGTGATCGTCGATCCGACCGAGCATTATTTCACCGACGAGCAGATGATCGCCGTATCGCGATACGGCCCACACCCTGCCACGCGGGGACTCGCGCTCTCGTTCTATCCAGGCGCGCGTCCGCTAGAGATATTGGCGGTGCCGGGCGTGCAGGTGACGCCACTGGCCGCCAGCAGCGGCGACAGCTACGTCATCGCAAATCGTCTTGGAGCCCATTCGAAATCGAAGTCCGGCCCCCGTTCATCGCAGATCATTGCGCTTGCAGCCGAGGGGCGGCTGGATGGATCGGCGGCAGCGACATTCCGCATGATTGTCGCGGGCGACGCCGATTTCGCCTCCAATTCCTTCTTTCCTTATCTGGCCAATTCGGACGCCGTGCTGGCCGGAATCTCCTGGCTGACGCGCGAGGAACGGGCGCCGGCGATGAGACCGCCGGTCGAGGTGCTGCCCATGGTCTCCCTTACCGGCGAGCAGATGCGCGGCATCTTCCTCGTCACGGTCCTGCTGATTCCCGGCTTGATAGCATTCGCCGGCAGCGCGATGTGGTGGTGGCGGCGATGAGCCGGCTGGCCTGGGCAGCCGCAGCGCTCGGCGCCACAGCCTTTCTCGCGGCTCTGGCGTTTACCGGCGGTCGCGGTGGCCCAGGGCTTCAGCCGTTCAAGCCCAAAGGACTGATGATGATTCCTCTCGAGGAGGTGCGCGAGGTCGATGTTACCGCCCCCCGTGGCCATTGGCATTTCGTGCGCACCCCCGAGGGCTGGCGCGCGACGCAGGGAACAGCCACCGCGGGTTTTGAGGCGCGGCTCGACAGCGCGCTCAAATTCCTGCGCAATTCGGGGCCGGACCGTATTCTGACGGCTGCGGAAGTCGCCCAAGCCGGCACGGCGCAGTTTGGCCTCGCGCCGCCCCGGCTGCGCATCGTCGTCAGCGGCCGCGGCGCCTCCGTCTTCGCCATTTCGTTCGGCGTCACCAATCCGATGGGCCTGTCGCATTATGCGAGGCTAAACGGGAGTCCGGAGATTGCGCTGCTGCCGGCCTTCGTTGCCGAGGAATGGGAACGGACGGGAGGAACGCCGTGACGGCGAGGCTGATGCGATGGGCTGTGCTCTGGCTGGCGCTCATTGTCTGCGGCGGCGCCCTTGCGCATGTGACCACGACGGGACTGTTGCGCATCGAATTCACAGGCGGCCGGATGCTCTATGCGCTTTCCGTCGCGTTGCCCGAGCTGCCGGCCCCAGCGACGGCCACGCTGACCGCTGCCGCCAATGGCGACCGCGCCGCAGCGGAAACGGTGGCCGAAGCGGCGCGCAGAAGCGTCACGGTCGACCTCGACGGCGGACGCTGCCGGGCGGGACGAGTGCGCATTGGTGGCGCCGGCACCAACGAGACCCGCGCAACGGTCGAGATCGACTTCACATGCGACGCTTCCCATGGCCGCCTCGACATTACCGAGGACTGGCGCGCCTTTCTGGGCGAGCACTACCAGACCCTCGGAAATCTCCGCACGTCGAGCGGCGAGCGGCCGGTGATCTTCGGGGAGGAAGCGAGGTCCGTCACTGAGGACATCGACCGCACCGTTGGGACAGGCTGGTTCGATTTCGTCAAGCTCGGCATCGAGCACATTCTCACCGGCTATGACCATCTGCTGTTCCTCGTTGCACTGCTGGCCACCGCGCGAGGCGTGTGGTCGGTAGTGCGCATCGTCACGGCCTTCACATTGGCCCACAGCGTGACGCTGTCGGTCGCAACGCTGGGCATTGTGACGATTCCCGACCGCGTCATCGAGCCGCTGATTGCGGCGACGATCGTGTGGGTCGCGCTGGAGAATCTTTTCGCGGCCGAGCCCGACCGGAGGCGGTGGATTTGGAGTTTCGGTTTCGGCCTGGTGCACGGCTTCGGGTTTGCCTCCGTACTTGGTGAACTCGGCTTGAAGGGGGCGACACTGGTGCGTGGGCTGGTGGGTTTCAATGTGGGAGTCGAAATCGGACAACTAATTTTCGTTGCCGTCTTCCTGCCGGCGTTGATGTGTCTGTCGCGCGGGCGCGGCTCGCGACTGGCCCCGCGCATCGCCTCGCTGACGGTAGCCGTAATCGGCACTTACTGGTTGGTCGAACGCATTTTTGTCGGTTGAGGATCGCTGTTGCCGAAGCCGGACTTCTGGATGGCTCAATTTACGGAATGAGCAATTATGGAACGACCGCTTCTGGCACCTTTGAGACATGCCGACGGACGACCAGAATGTCTGTTTCCTAGGGTAGACCGGAAGTGATCCGCCGGCGGTCAGAATGACGGGAATGACCCAACTCAGACATCGCAACTGCAGCCGCGCGGCCGTTGACACCCCCTCGGACGGGGTCCATGCTGGGTTAGCGCGTTCGGCATTCGAGGCAGTGTCGGCGACGAACCTCGTTCCAATAAAACATCGTGCCGAGCCGTAGCATCCGCTTGACGGATCAATCCGGCTTCGAATGGGCACGCGCTCCTTAACCGGAGGGAACGCTATGTCAAACAAGACACCCTTGATGTACGCCATATCTTTCGGTCTGGCGCTAACCCCGATTTGTTTCTCCACAGTGTCGGCTCAAGAAAGATGCAAGGTCAGTGACGAGGCCACGGCCGCTGACTCCAAATATACTCAGCAACATGTGCTGGACGTCGGTGATGTACCTGGGCATCAGATCCGCGTTTACGAGCTCCACCGTACCTATGCGAACGACAAGCCAAACTGCGAGAACCTCAAGCGCACCGAGTCATGGAGCCGAGGTTATTCCGACTACATCGATCGCAATGGCCGAACCTGGGGATACGACGTAATCTCGTTCGAAAATGGCGACAAGATCTTTTCTCAATTTGATGGAACGAGCCAAACCACGGTCGCGCCCGATGGTTCAACGAAAAGCACCTTCACAGGTGTCCTTCGATACACCGGCGGCACCGGACTATACCAGGGCGTTCGCGGACTCTTGAAGTTGAACGTTGTGTTTGACCTCGACAAGAACGTGAACCTGCTAAAAACCGAGGGTGAGTACTGGTTGCCAGCTTCAACGGTGGGTCAGAGTAAGAAGTGACGACCAGCGCGGAGCACGTCCGCTTTACCCCCGGTAGCCCCACGAACGGATTTGATCCTGGGGAACGACCCGCGTTCCGTCAATGTCCGTTCGTGGCACTGAACCGGCATCTCGGCCGGTCCGCCGGATGTCCGCTTTCAGGGGGTGAAGCGGAAAACATCTGCTCGCCGGGAGCATTTCCGGCTTTGACCCATCTCCGACATTTGCTGCCCGCTCATCATCCGGCATCTCTTGCGGCACCCTCAGTCGCTGCCGCGAGCATCCTATCATGGCTTTGAGGCGAGTGCTGCAATAGCAGCGACCAACAGAAGTCCGGCGACGCTCCAGACGACCAGACCGATCAGCAATTCGATAAACGGGTTCGACTTGCGGCCCCAAAGAGACAGAACTTTCTTGCCCGTATGATGGACGAGAAGTTCAAACGCCGCCTGGATCAATGCACCGATAAGACGAACAACGGCCTCAGCCATCTGAGCCTCCGTCGCTCATCTCGACCATCAGTGATCACTGCCGGCGTTGCCATCGCCCACATGACCACCAACGCTGTGGTCGGCGCTTTCACCATCGCCGCCCGATCCAGAGCCAGATTTAACAAAACCCCAGCGCTCCGCATCGACCATCATCGACGTGTAAAGCGCCCTGACAGCGCCATACTCAGGATCAGAGACCCTTAGTTCATCAAGTTTCTTTCTCAACTCAGCCAAATCTCCCAATCTGGCCTGCTTGTTGAAGAGCCAGTAGATTCCCAAGCCAAGCGGAAGCAGGGCGACGAGGCCGACCACGGCTGCCCAAAGAGCCGCCGGAGCTGCGATTATTTTCGTGACTGTATCCATGCCTTGTCCGCCCACGACCGGCTAATCGGTTTGTGCGAGAGGTCTATACCATCAACAACCTAACGGCGATCTGAACCAAATTACGAAAATTTGTGGAGTTCTCGAAGTGTCCGAATGCTCTTTGCGAACATTAAAGCCGCGATCGACCATTTCCGCTGTTGGCCCACATGCGAAGTCGGGGAATGTCCGCTTTCGCGCCGCTGTTGGAGTGCAAGCGGACATCGATCAGCCCAGCCGATTTATCAGTACACGGCCCAGGTCCGCTAGAGCACGCGTGCGTAGTCCAGTGCTGGTGACAAATTATTTCTTCTTATCAGCGGCTTTGAATGAAACACCCAGCCGCACTGAAACTTTGCGAATGCGCTCAGGCGTGCGTTTCATGATGCGAGCGGCTTCCTCTAGCGACTTCTTCGCTTTGGCGAGTTCGATAACGCGACGATCATCTGCAAATGACCATGACTTGCGAGCCATTGGTGAAGCGCTCCTTAAAAGACGAAGCCGCCGAGCGGAGTATGTTCGCTGGCGACTTTGCCGAGAGACCGGACGAGGGCAATTGGCCGGTGTTCCACTGATAGCTCAACGTTTCGATAGAGCAACGCATGTTGCGCGTTAAGCTAACTGTTCAACCTTACGACACCGGTCGAGCGGCGTTTGCGCGGCGGCTTCCGTATTTTTACGGTGAGCAAGAGAGCGCTTGACCAAGCGAAAGCGGCGCAGGCTCGATGGACAGCTAGGTCTCGGGGATTGCTCAGAGGCATTGATGCCGCTGTAATGGCCACCCATGAGCACCAAGAAACGTGAAGTGATCTGGGGCGGGCGGATCATGGGCGCGGACATGCGCCGAAACGGCCCGCCGAAACGCTAGGACGGCGGCCCGTGTGGCCGATCGAGCCGAGGCGGAAGCGTGGTCGGTCCGCATGGAAGGTTATGGCGGTCCGGCTCAGCCGTCTCCAACGATCGGCCAATGCCTGAACGGCGGTTATGGCTGGCTGGAGATCGAATGCTGCCGATGCAAGACACGGGCGAGCTTGCCGTTGGATGCCATCCGCAGGGCGCGCGATACGCCGATCTGGAAGCTAGAACCGTCCTTCCGATGTCGGTCCTGCGGCACGCGCCGCTATAAGCCGCCGGTCCGCATTATCAAGTTGACCGAACAGCGGGAGATTACGCCCTATAAGTGGGTACATCCTGATGAGGAGCGGTGAGACCGCATTGCAAGCAGAAGCGGACATCCGTGACGGTTACTTGGCTTCTCAGCTTTTGACCTTGGTCGTGTAAAAACGTCCTAGCGGAAGCATAGACGCGTCGCGAGCTTGGCGACTTGGCAGGGCGCAGTCATTTACCGAGTTTGGCGGCTTTTTCGATATGGCCGCACTCTGATGCGGATATGAGCGGTCTTGGGCGGTTCGTCACGGGCAGACGAACGCATATCTGCGACGACTACGCCCTCATCGCCGCCATGAGCGGCTGGATACCCATGATGTTCATGACGCGCGTGAGATTGTAAGCCAGCACATGAAGTGCCATCTCGGCGGCAACCCGTGGCAGCGTCTTCATCAAGAAGTGGGTTGCTCCCATTCGGGCCTTAATGGTGCCGAAGGGATGCTCGACCGTTTCGCGCCGCTGGCGCATCTTCTCCGGATGCTCGTCGAGTCGCCGCTGAACGGTTTCGAGAAGGTGTTCATGCTCCCATCGGGTGATTCTCCGCTCCTTGCCGGTGGTGCAGCTCTGCTTGATGGCGCAGCGCTGGCAGGCGTTGGTCGAGTAGCGGCGCAGGACCAATTCGTTTTCTTCGGTCGTGAAGGAGTAGGCGAGCCGCTCTCCCGCCGGACAAATGTAAACATCCTCCTCGACGACGTAGCGGAAGTCCTGCTTGCCGAAGCGCCCTTCCGTCTTTGAGTTCGAAGTCATCGGCTTTGGCAGCGTGACCGTGATGCCAGCTTCCTCGCATGCCAAGATTTGTCCGCTGCTGAAGTAGCCGCGATCGGCGACGACATCGAGGCTCGTGGCTTCCAGCGTCGTTTTCGTCTCTTTGGCCACGTTGGCGAGCTGCGACCGGTCGGTGCCGATGTTGGTCACCTCATGCGTGACGATTAGATGATGCTTGGTGTCCACGGCGACCTGGACGTTGTAGCCTACGACGCCGGAGCCTCGGCCGCTCGTCGCCATCGAACGGGAGTCAGGATCGGTCAGCGATATCTGCTGGTCGGGCGAGGTGAGCATCTGTTTCTCGACCGCTGTGAGGCGCTGCATCTCACTTTCGAGTTTCGCGAGCTTCTCCTTGAGCCGCGTCGTCTTGAGCGCGAGGGTCTCGGAAGGCTCCTGTCGATCGGCCGTGTCGAGCTGACCGAGATACCGCGCAACGCTCTCTTCAAGCTGTGCCCGGCGCCGCTCCACCTTCGCGCGGGTGAAGTTCCTATCGCGGTTGTTCACGGCTTTAAATTTGCTGCCGTCGATGGCAACGCTGGCTCTCGTCAGCAGGCCCATCTCGTGGCAGAGCTCGACGAAGCGTGCACACACCTTGCGGATCGCACGGCCATTGTCCTTGCGGAAATCCGCAATCGTCTTGTGATCTGGAACGAGCCGGCCCGTAAGCCACATCACCTCAACGTTGCGCCCGGCGTCACGCTCGAGCCGACGGCTTGACTGAACCCGGTTGAGATAGCCGTAGATATAGAGCTTCAACAGCGCCGAGGGATGATACGAAGGCCGACCAGTCCTCTCGGGATCGACCCCACTGAACCCTAGCTCGCCAAGGTCGAGTTGATCGACAAAGACGTCGATCACCCGAACCGGATTATCCTCGCCAATCCAGTCTTCCAAGCATTCGGGAAACAGCGTGCTTTGCCCGCGATCCAGGCCCTCAACGAAGCGCTTCATCCGATCCCCCCGCAAATCGCGTGGGAATCATACTCCGAGAATCACTTCAATCCGCACGTTTTCACACAACCAGGACCCAAAGCGGACCTTCAAGCCCAGAGCCGCCATGACTACTTCTGACCCAATGCGGAATGCCGGCGGATGTAGCGTGTGACACCGTTATCCGTTGAAGCGGATTGACCGAGGAGCCTCCTCATCCGCAATTTGACAGCATCTCCTAGAGTGTGGTCTCGACCGAGTGCGGCGAAATCCCAAGTTCACCAAATCCGGACATCTTCGGCGAAGACACGGTGTCGATCTGCATCAGTTCCACTTGATTGCGCCTGAGGAGCGGACTCGGCAACATTTCGACGCCCACGCAAGTGCATGCCAAACGGCAAGCGGGATTGGAATCGGTCGGGGCGCAAGTCCAGCCTGGTGCGCAACGGCTCTAAGAAACTCCTCGTAAGTGTAGACGCGAGGGCCGCCGAACTCGAAGTCGTTGAAGGCGTCTCTGCTCGCTGCATGACCCGAGCAATCGCCTCCGCCACATCTTCCACATAGGCCGATGGCAATCTGGTCACGCCGCGGCCGAACATCGGATAGACTGGAAGGTGGCGGAGGAGCTTGAGGATGGTCGTGAGAAACGCGTCATCCGGTCCGAACATCACGGCCGGGCGGATGAAAGGTGTCTCGACGAACGCGGCCCGGACCGTCAGTTCGCCTTCGCCGCGCTTTCGGATGTACCGTGATTGCGAAACGGCATCGGCGCCGATTCCTGAGATGTGAATCAGCCGATCGACTCCGGTACGGTGCGCTTGAGCCGCTACCCGTTGGGCAGAATCGACGTGAACGGAATGACAAGTCTCCTGTCCGTGCTCGACGTAAAGCCTTACCGCATCTACAACGCCGCAGGCGCCGGCAAGCGCATCCGCGACTGATCGCTCGTCGTGAATGTTGGCCCCTACGGATTGAAGTTGCGGATCATCACGACTAAACAGCCTGTGCCCCTGATCCGGATGCCTTGACGCGATCCGAACGGGAAATCCGCGAGAGCGCAGATGCCGAACGATGCGGCGGCCGAGAAAGCCGGTTCCGCCGAACACGGTGACGGTGCGACCGTTCGTTGCCATCCTTTGATTTTCTCGGTGCTCAGAGAGACCGTAGCATAGCCCCAGCCGAAGCTGATGTCAGGGTGACGGCCCTTCTGTCTCAGCAAGCCCCCCAACTTCCTGAACAAAGTCGCTATTGATTTGCAGGCGAGCTCGGAAGCACGGCTGCCATACCTTCCGGATTGATGTTGAAGGCCAGGAATATCAACGGCTCGTTGCCTGGGTTTCCCCATTGGTGCACGAGGGCGTACGGTTCATAGATCAAGGAACCCGGTCCCCTTGCTTCCGTCTTGCCATCGACCGTGTTGGCCCCGGTGCCGGAGACGATAAAGTATAGCGCCGCGCCCGACCGATGGTGTGGCGGGTTGGAGGGCATCCCCGCCGGAAATATGACTCGCGTGAGATTGAGATCATAACTACCTGGCTTCAGGTCGGGAATTGGGTTCGCTGAGCGATATAATTCTGTCACGGCCGCAGGTGCCGCTTCGGCAGGCCGATCCAGGTCTGCGGCGGCAGCGAGCAAGAAGTGGAGGAAAGTAGATGGCCCGTTGGCGCCTGCCCTTAGCGCCGCGATCTTTCCGCGGGCGATAAACAGCCCCTCACCGGGGTTGAGCCTTTTGGCCCCACCATCGAGCGCGACCTGGGTCGTACCTGACATCTGGTAGAGGATGCCGTCGGCCGCCGAGATGGCGCTCATCGCGTCCGGTTGAAGGGTGACGCTCACCGCTTTGAAATAGAGCGGCACGTCCGTGACGGTCGCCAGTTTGGTTGCGGCGACCACCGTTCGTGTAATTGCCGGTGGAGCAGGGGTGGTTTGTGCGGTCCCGGAGGCGGGAAGCGCCAATGCGCCGAGCAACATTAGTCCGATTGTCCTGAACTGCATGATTGCCTCCCAGGGTCAGCGGAAAATCGGAGCACCATACGCCCTCCCGGCGCCTCTTGGAATGGCGGTTCGCTTTGGGCTGCTATTGGACGGAATCCGGGTGCAAAGGCCGAGCGAAACTGAGTTCGTGGCCTTCGGGGTCGACGAGGTGGAAGAAGCGCTCACTCCATTCGGCGTCGCGGGGCACGGTAGCTGGCTGCAATCCCGTACGAGCGCACGGTCGTAAAGTGCGTCAACATCGGCGACGTAGAAGATTACCCGCCCCACCAGGACCAGCGCCGCTCGGTAGGTTGGGCGATGAGGTTGAGATAGCTCGTCCCGCTCGAAAGCTTGTGAATGATGACTGCTCGCCGCCATGCAGGACCTCGAACCCTAGCGCGCGGTAGAACCGGACAGCTCGTCGCATTTCGCGGGTGCACAGTGTGACTGCGCTGATCCCCTCGATCATGGACAGAACTCTCCTGTTTTTCCTGCGCCGTTTGTAGTCGATACTTTTCCCTGCGAAAGCAGGGATCCCGCTGAACGGCGAGCCGGTGCGAGGCGGCCGCGTCCGCTTTCCCGATTTTTGAGCCTGCCGTGTGTGGTAAGCTAGAGCGTGGATAAATCACTCAAAGTCGCACCCGCGAAAGGAGCAGAGTATGAAGAGCGATAAAGACGTTATCGAATACCTCAACAAAGCGCTGCGCCACGAACTCACCGCGGTGAACCAGTACTGGCTGCATTACCGTCTGCTCGACAATTGGGGCTACAAAGAGCTCGCCAAGACATGGCGCAAGGAATCCATTGAAGAGATGCAGCATTCTGACAAGCTCATCGAACGCATCATCTTCCTCGATGGATTTCCCAATATGCAGACGCTGGAGTCCCTTCATATCGGGAAAACCGTGAAGGCTGTGCTCGATAGCGACTTGAAGGCCGAGTTGTCAGCGCACTCCCTCTACGCTGAAGCCGCGACCCATTGCCATTCGGTCAAAGATTACGGGACACGAAGCCTGTTTGAGACCCTGATGCACGATGAGGAAGAGCACATCGACTTTCTGGAAACCCAGGTCGATCTCGTCACGAAGATCGGCCCCGAGCTCTATGCCCAACATCATATCGGAGAACTTGGCGAAGACTGAGGTGTTGAGGTCGATACGTGCGAGCAGCCAAGCCAGACTCGGCCAACTATCGATAGCTCTCGCGAGCCAGAGCCAGATGAGGAATGTCCGTTGTTGGCACCTTTGAGACATGCCCGCGGACGACCAGAATGTCCGTTCATCAGGGTAGATCGGAAGTTATTAGTGCCCAGCCGAAGTGACGCGCATGACCCAAAGGCGATAACCAGCCCCACCTCACATCGTAGTAAGATCAATTCTGATCAAGCGGGCAAGCTCGTTGAGCAACTAATCCAGCAGCAAGGAGGAGAACTCATATGGCAACATTCGTTCTTGTCCCCGGGGCAGGCGGCATGGCTTGGTATTGGTACCGCGTGGTGCCGCTCATTCGCGCGGTGGGGCACGAAGCAATTGCCGTCGACCTGCCTGGCGACAGCAAGCATGCCGGTCTCGAGGCGTATGCGGATATCGTCACACGCGCGATCGCGGCACGAGATGACGTTGTTCTCGTCGCTCAGTCCCTTGCAGGCTTCACGGCGCCGCTTGTTTGCGCGCGGGCGCCCGTGCGGATGCTTGTGTTCGTCAATGCGATGATTCCGAAGCCCAGCGAGGCCGCTGGCGCATGGTGGGACGCAACGGGAGCCGTCGAGGCGCGTAGAAAAGCCGCGGAGCGCCGCGGCTATGCGACAGAGTTCGATTTGGCGACCTATTTTCTGCACGACGTGCCGGAGGACGTGCTGCGCACGGGTCCGCAGCAACCACGCGAGGAAGCCGAGATCGTCTTCGGCGAGCCTTGCCATTTTGAGCGCTGGCCGGATATCCCCATTCACGTTCTGGCAGGAAAAGACGATCGTTTTTTCCCGATCGAATTTCAACGGCGTGTCGCGCGTGAAAGGCTCCGGACGAAGGTGGAGGAAATTCCCGGCGGTCATCTGCTCGCGCTATCGAATCCCAGAGGACTGACTGAGCGCCTTCTTGCGTATGAGAGCGGCCTGACAAATTAGTCCTCTCGTATAGAGCAGCAGCCTGGATTGGGTCTATTCGTTAAAAGAACTGGATCCGTTCTCAGCAGCACAGGCCGGCCGATTGGTAGAGCCATGGCGTCGGTCGGCTTGTGACTGAATGGCGGCTTGCACCAATCAGCCGATCTGATTTTGGCCCAACCCGCGGATTGGCTTCCGCAGGTCAACGCACAGATTTGCGTCGCGTTTCAACGAGCGCGGCGTTATCGGGCGGGCCGAGCCGGCGAGCGTTGCGGACAATTCGATCCGACACCGCATTTTTGCGACTCGTGAACCGAACAGCCGTGGCAACCCGACGGTTGCCAAGGATGACTACCGAGTGCGGGTAGCGAATGGCAGCTATTGGCCCATTCGCGACGGTTTGCGCGACGCCTGAATATTTCCGAAGTTGAGGGTAGTCCGGACCTGACTGCCCATGGCCAATACCGGCGCTTTTGACCCGACTCGCTTTCGCGCCGCTATCGGCGGACCTTTAATTATCGCGACCCACCACCGAAGTTCGCCGACATTTTTCAGTCAACGGAAATCATGTTCTGGTCGGTCACGGTCTACGACATCCACACGCGCTCGCAGATGCGGATCTATCTCGGCGACCGCGCCGCATCGAGCCTGAAGCCATCGACGCGATGTCCCAGGCGCTATCGGACGAAGCCTGCGAGTGCGGCTATAACGTGGCGACTTCTATGAAATGTTGCGGACCGCGTCGGCGTCGGTTGCTGCCAAATATGTGGCTGCCTGTGCGCGATAAAGCTTTCATCCTTTCGCATTGTCATCTCTAAAGCGCCACAGAGTGGGCTCCCGCTCCCCAGCCTGCATGCCTTCGCAGAGGCGTCCGGAATTCCACAGCTCGGAAATCAGGGAGACGGACATGCAACTCATTCGATCAGACCTCGATTTCATTCTCGCGCAAATTCGATTCGCCGAAACCGGCGCTCGTTTGGAGGACCCTTCTCTTCCGTTCGGGCTGCGGACGGTTGACGGCACGAACAACAGCGTGGTGCCAGGCCAGTCGGACTTCGGCGCCGCGGATCGGGTGTTCCCGCGGATGACCGATCCTGTGTTCCGCGAAGCGGATCTCGGGACGTCCTACTCCCAGACCAAAGATACAGTGATCGACGCCCAACCGCGGATCATCAGCAATCTGATTGCCGACCAGAATGCGAACAGCAACCCGGCGGCCGCCGCAGTCGACAGCGATGGCGACGGGGTTATTCCGAACGCGGATTCCGATGGCGCGGCGCCGTTCAATCAGTGGTTCACGTTCTTCGGCCAGTTCTTCGACCATGGCCTGGATCTGGTGAACAAGGGCGACAGCGGGACAGTGTTTATCCCACTGCAGCCGGACGACCCTCTCTACGTTGAAGGCAGCCCGACCAATTTCATGGTGTTGACGCGTGCGACCAACCTGGCCGGGGCAGACGGGGTCGTGGGAACTTCGGACGATGTCCACGAGCACACGAACCAGACGACACCGTTCATCGATCAGAACCAGACGTACACGTCGCATCCGTCACACCAGGTTTTTCTGCGCGAGTACATGCTTGACCCCAACGGCAATCCGGTGGCAACCGGGCGTCTGCTCGAAGGCGTCAATGGCGGCCTGGCAACATGGGCTGACGTCAAGGCGCAAGCGCGGGAGCTGCTCGGCATCGACCTGACCGATGCCGATGTGACCAACATTCCCTTGCTGGCAACCGACTCTTATGGGCGCTTCCTGGCCGGAGCTCATGGATACGCCCAACTCGTGATGCCCGGCGCTGACGGCATTGCGGGCACACCCGACGACATCCTGACAGAAGGCAACCCCACCAATCCCATCAGCACCACCGGGGCGATCCGCACCGGACACGCCTTTCTGAACGATATTGCCCATGATGCCGTTCCGACCGACAAGGTCGCGGACGGCGACACGGAGGTCAGCCTCTCGAACCTTGACGGGTCGGATACGAGCGGCAACTACGACAATGAGCTGCTCGATGCCCACTACATCACCGGCGACGGACGCGGGAATGAGAATATTGGCTTGACCGCCGTTCATCACGTTTTCCACGCGGAACACAACCGGCTGATCGGGCACCTGAAGGAGGTGATCCTGGCCGAAGCGGACAATGATCCAGCATTCGTGAGCCCGTGGCTGAAGCCGGGAGCGGATATGTCCGACGGCATCCAGGACAGTGACTGGAATGGCGAGTACCTGTTCCAGGCCGGCAGATTTGCGACCGAGATGCAATACCAGCATCTTGTCTTCGAGGACTTTGCACGCAGCATCCAGCCGAACATCGATGAGTTCGAGGCGCACGACGTCACCATCGATCCGGCGATCGTCGCCGAGTTCGCGCACACGGTCTATCGGTTCGGGCACTCGCTGCTGCGCGAGACTGTTGACCGTCTGGATGCCGACGGCAACGTGGTCGACGCCAATGCCGAGGTGGCGGGCGATCAGCAGCTCAGCCTGATTGACGCCTTCCTCAATCCGCTCGCCTATGCGGAGCGTGGCGCCGACGGCGATGCTGCAGCGGAGATCGTGCGCGGAGCAACGGGCGAGGTCGCCAATAGCGTCGACGAATTCGTTACCGGTGCGCTGCGCAACAATCTTCTCGGTTTGCCTCTGGACCTTGCGACAATCAACCTCGCGCGCGGCCGTGACACCGGCGTGGCACCGCTCAACAGTGTCCGCGAGCAGTTCTACGCAACAACCGGAGATCCCGATCTCAAGCCATATGCGAGCTGGGCGGAATTCGGGAGCGGCATTAAGCACCCAGAGTCTCTTGTGAACTTCATTGCAGCGTACGGCGTTCATCCGTTGCTCGCTGATGCCGCCACGGTGGCGGAGAAACGTGACGCGGCCGTCACGCTTGTCTATGGGACGGCGGATGACCCGACCACGGCGGCAGACGAGAGCGTTGGCCCGGACACTGATTTTCTCAACGGCACTGGAGCCTTCGCCGGCGTCGAGACTGGTCTCAATGACGTTGATCTGTGGATCGGGGGCCTGGCGGAGAAGCCGCTGGCGTCGGGCGGGCTGCTGGGCTCGACCTTCAACTTCGTGTTCGAGACTCAGATGGAAAATTTGCAGAATGGTGACCGCTTTTACTACCTTTCGCGGTTGGAAGGTACGAATTTCCTAAATCAGCTCGAGGGCACCTCATTCTCCGAGCTGGTGATGCGCAACACTGATACCACTCACCTTCCCTTCGACGTCTTCGCGGTGCCCACCTACACGATCGAAGCCGGCGACCCGTCAACCTATCCGGTCGACGCTGCCGGAAATCCATTAGTGATGACCAAGCATGGAGGCAAGCTAGGGTTTCTTGGCGACGATCACGTCGTGATCGGCGGTACCGACCGGACGGACAGGATTCAGTCCGGCGCCGGGGACGATACGCTCTGGGGCGACGGTGGCAACGATGTCCTCGACGGCGCCCTCGGCAACGATGCCGTGATCGGTGGCGACGGCAACGACCGCCTGACCGGCGGCGACGGCGACGACTTCGTCAACGGCGCCGCCGGAAACGACAAGGTATGGGGCGGCGCAGGCTCCGATCTGCTCGTCGGCCTGGAGGGCCGCGATCGCATCAAAGCCGGCGATGGCGACGACGAGGTCTTCGGGGGCCTCGGCAATGATCAGATCTTTGGAGGCGCCGGCAACGACGAGCTGCTGGGGAACGAGGGCGATGACTGGATGAAGGGGGGGCAGGGCGACGACCACCTAATCGGTGATAACGGCAATCCGTTCGGCGAGCCGCTCCCGGACACGGACACGGCCCTATTCTCGGGTAGGGCAAAGAACTACACGATCGATCATAATGCCGATGGCTCAATCACGGTCACCGACAAGGTCGGTGCCGAGGGCACGGACACGCTGCAGAATATCGAACGCCTGCAATTTGCTGATAAGATGATTTTGGCAGACGGCTCAGCTGAAGCGACCGGCGGTGACGGTGCCGACACCTTTGTGTTCAACCTTGACTCTCTCAAGGGTGAACACAACACCGCAACCATCACTGATTTTCCGAAAGTGGACAAGCTGCAACTTTTGAACGACGTTTACGTCAAAGTATCCTCCGACCATCACGGCGGAACACTGCTGCAAGTCGGCGACGACGACACCATCGATTTGCTGGACGTAAAGCCGAATGGATTGCACCATCGAGACTGGGCATAAGACCAAATGCTGCGTCGCTCTAAGTGGGCGGCGCAGCACTGCTCAATTTGTGAGATGACTCACCATTTTCTCACAAGGGACCAATAGTGTCGCGTTCAGCGCGGTGATCTAGGTAGCGATGATCATAGCGTCAGAATTGCGATCCCCCTGGTCGATAAAGTTTGCGTTAGTCAATTTCGGACCTCAGCTGATTCCTTTGCCGACCTGACCGAGGTGACATTTACTTTTGCCATCGGCCTCCCAGCGATTCAGACCTCTTCATCGTGCGAGAGGAATACGCGCCGCTGCACACCGCCCCGACCCGGGGGTTCGTTATCAAGCAGATTACGACACCCCGACGTATACCAGCCAGCAGTCATCGCGTGCCCGGCGAGCGGTTTCGGGTAGACGATTCCGCCAAGCAGCGCCACATCCCCAGCGGCGTGCCCACTCGCTGGCATCACGCTTATGGTGGCCACATATCTTGGTTGCCGAACGGACCCGGATCGGTAGGTGCACGCCGACGACGTATTGAACAAGGCACCATTTGCACTCGTCGTTTGCTGTGGTGCATGAGTCCGTAAGTGGCACCTTGACATGCCCGCCTATCCTGAGAATGTCCGTTCACCGGGGTAGACCGGAAGTCGCCGTGGTCCGGCCAAATCGACGCGAATGACCCAAACCGGAATTATCCGGCGAGGCCGACCGGCTTAATTCACTTCTCGCGCTGCGACCTTCTTTCACGCATAACGAGCGGGGGACACGCGTGTATCGTGCCGTAGCAACGGCGTAAGGCGCGCCTTCAGGAGGACCGTCGCATGATCGATAGACGAAGCCTCGTTATGGGTGGGGTTACCACTATGCTCGTGCCGCTATCTGTTAGAGCGCAGCGATCAGGAAAAGTGTGGCGAGTTGTTTTCTTTTCAGTTGCGGCAGGTCCGAACCCTCTTGCTGACTCCTTCAGGCGAGGATTGAACGAGTTAGGTTATAGTGAGGGGCACAACCTGTCGATCCAGTACCGTTGGATGGCTGGTCATGAGAGCCAATACGACGATGTAGCGCGCGAGTTGGCCGAAAGTGAGCCGGACGTGATTGTCACGGCAGGCCATCCCCCGGCTGTTGCTGCCAAGAAAGCTACAGCACAGATACCAATCGTCGCGCTTGCCGTTGTTAATCCCGTAGGAGGTGGCCTAGCCGCCAGCATCTCCCATCCCGGTGGCAACTTGACCGGCTTTTCTTTGGAGGTCACGCCGGAAACAAACGCGAAAATGCTCCAGCTTCTGCACGAAGCAGCCCCTAAAATCACCCGAATTGGTGCGCTTTGGAATTCTGCAAATCCTGGCAGCCGTTTCTACCTCGATGCGGTAAGGCACGCAGCACAATCGGCAAACCTCACTCTCAAGGCTTATGATGTGCGCCGGGCCGAGGACATCGATGTTGTGTTCCATTCGCTTCGCGGAAGCGTTGAGGGGCTCATTGTTTTTCCAGAGGGTCTGCTGTGGACGTATCGACGTAATATCGTTGATGCTACACGGGAGGCACAATTAGCCACGATTGTTGGTTATCGCGATGCTGTCGAGATGGGAGCGCTGATGAGCTATGGCCCCGACCTCGTCGATCTCTTCAAGAGAGGCGCTGCCTACGTAGACAAAGTCATCAAAGGCGCCAAACCTGCCGAGCTTCCCATCCAACAGCCGGCAAAATTCGAGTTGGTGATCAATGTAAAAGCGGCTAATGCCTTGAACATCGGTGTGCCTCCAACATTGCTCGCCCGCGCGGACGAGGTGATTGAATAGGCGTGTTATTCGCCGCGGTGCATGAGTCCGCAGTTGGCCCTTTTGAGACATGCCGACCGCTTCTGACGATGTCCGCTGTCGGGGGACGACCGGAAGTGCTCAGCGGACGGCGAAAACGGCGCTACAAAAAGCGGATCTGCTGGTTCGTTAAAATGGCCAAGTGGACTACGGGAATAAGACCTTGCGCATAAAGCAGACCGTACCGCAGCACGTTGATCGAAGGGTCGCAAAGCGACAACTTTGACTTGTCAACGCTGAGGTCCCATGAAGCGATGGGCATGCTCCGCACATAGG
This sequence comes from Bradyrhizobium sp. AZCC 1578, assembly GCF_036924675.1. Lineage (NCBI taxonomy): Bacteria > Pseudomonadati > Pseudomonadota > Alphaproteobacteria > Hyphomicrobiales > Nitrobacteraceae > Bradyrhizobium > Bradyrhizobium sp. AZCC 1578. Next base: position 258,403 of record NZ_JAZHRZ010000001.1, on the reverse strand, counting down.
AGGTGATGATGCAGGTTAGCTATCCATTGTCGGCCGGAAACCGTCATATTCAGATATCTTAGACCGTCCTCGATGTGCGTCGAAACGCTGTTCCAGAAAAAGGTGGGATATTTGTCGATAATATCAGCTGGCGAGGCATATCCAAGCTGACGGTTTTTTCCGATCTCTTCAAACTCGCTATAGAGCGCATTGGCCTTTCGCGAATACATTGGATCCCCAAGCTGTCCGATGAGGTCGGCAGCTTGGACTAGTTTTGGCTCTATGCTCTCATTAGCGTTCGAGCGATCCAGACGTGCTGGAAAGCGCGTCATTTCAATTGCGGCTGCGATACGGGACGCGTCGAGAATGGGGGAATTTCCGAGGCGCTCAAAGGCAAACAGCTTCGATCGATCGACGTGATAAGGCGAGAGGGCTGCATCTGATGCGCCGCGAGAAAGTGTAATTTTGTTTCCGCTCCCGTCCACCACGAACTCGGTTTCCGTGTCACGGCTCAGAACGCCACGCACATAGCCGATATCGTGCAACAGACAAGCGACGATCAGATGGCTGTAATCAGTGGGTTCTATTCTTTGTGAAAGTGTCATTCCGGCTAGAATTTCACGTCCGACCATCGTGACCTGTAGGGTGTGCTCGTAATTGTGGTAAAGAGCATCGCTTCTGGCCAGACATTCAATGGTACTGCGCGCAAAGGAGCCTAAACGCTCAGCCATATCGTCCTGTGCTGGACCAAAAATACGACGGAAATCTTTGGCGAGAAATTTGCCCAACTTCTTGGCTGCTAATGCCGTGATCGTCTTCACCGACCATCTCCAGGACGGCAAGATGCTAGCATCTTGCGAAGAATCTGGAAGGCGAAAAACGTCGGTCGTTACGCTTCCAAGGTGAACGCAGTCCGCTCGGTCTGACGTTGACAGACGCCTCTCGTTCGAGCTGATGAAGTGATCGAAACGCTCGCTGGTTGCTGCGGTGCATGAGTCCGGTTTTTGGCACGAATGCGGTGCCCACCGGCTCAGAAACTGTCTGCTCATCGGGGTTTCGCCATTGCGCCCTGCGGTCCTGTGGATCCGACGCCCCTCCGGTTTTTGACGGGAACCTCTTGCCCTCAAGACCATCCAAGGTGAGCAGTGAGGAAAGCGCCGATGCGACGGTCCAGTTACCTGCGGACGGACCCGTTGGCATCGGACAATACCGAGTTCGTACAGCGCGCACGCGGCTCGGGACGCCTTCGAACATAACAAAGGAGGACAACCAATGGCACAGGATCTTTCGACTTCCATCACAAGACGAAGCCTAGTCGCAGGGCTGGCGGTGAGCGCCGCCCCAGTCGCTTTGGCGAGGGCAAATAACGCCTACGCGCAGGCCAAGGAAACCACGAAGGAAACCACGTCTGAGAAAAGTCTGTATGAGCGGCTGGGGGGCGTATTCGCCATCGCGGGGGTGGTGGATCACTTCAGCGACGCCATCGTGAAGAACCCCGTCGTCGGCCAGAAGTCCAAGAACCCGCAACTGCGGGAATGGCACACCAAGAACCTGAAAAGGCTGCCCGGCCTCAAGTTCATGCGGACACTGTGGGTCTGCAACATTTCGGGTGGGCCCTTCCAGTTCATGGCCACCAAGCCTGGCAGGACGCCGCTCGGCCTTGAGGAGGCCCATCGGGATCTCAGGATCTCCCCAGCCGAATTCGATGAGGTCGCAGCTGAACTTGGACGGACGCTGGACTTCGCCAAGGTCCCGAAACGCGAGAAGGCCGAAGTCCTGGCAGCCTTCGCCGCCCACAAGGACGAGGTCACGGCCGGCTACGTCGCGGCAGCCAAGCGCGGCTGAAGCTGCTGTGCTGCTCAGTCCATGCGATCCCGCTCAGCCAAAGCTGGGCGGGAAGTGTTGCTGCGCCCGACGAGATGACCGAATGAAACCTACTAGCTCCGGTACAACGAGTCTGTTTTTGGCACTTTTGCGACGTGTCGGTGCATCCGCGGTGTGGTCGCTATCAGGGTAGAAGCGGACGTCGCGCGGACTTCGCGTTTCGGTACCGAATGACCCCATTTCGGACATCAGCTTAGCCAGACATTGGTCCACAATTGTGCTATATGAACATTAAGTTTCCCCGAGCCCCGGGGGTGCATCTTGAGCAGAGAGCACGTAGAGCGGCGACTGGCAGCGATTCTGGCGGCGGATGTTGCGGGCTCTTGCCGCTTGATAGGGATCGACGAAGAAGGCGCGCTGGCGCAACTGAAAGCTCTGAGAAAGACGCTTTTTGATCCCAAAATCAGCGATCATCGCGGGCGCATCGTCAAGAACACCGGGGACGGCGCTCTCGCTGAGTTCGGGAGCGTCGTAGATGCCCTACGCTGCGCCGTCGAAATTCAGCGCGGCATGGCCGAACAAAATGTCGATGTGCCGCAGGTCAAGCGGATCGAATTTCGCATCGGCATTCATGTCGGTGATATTGTTATCGAAGAGAACGATATCTTTGGTGACGGGGTCAATATTGCGGTGCGTCTCGAAGAGATCGCAGAACCGGGCGGCATTAGCATTTCCGACGATGCTCACCGGCAAATTCGTGGCAAGGTAGATATCATTTTTGAGGACACGGGTTCGCAATCTTTGAAGAATATCGCCGAACCGATACGGGTCTGGCGCGTGCGCATTGCCGCTATCTCTTCTCCGGCAATGGTAACAAACCTATCGAGCGAGACTGCGCAGCCGCTCCCTCTCCCCGACGAGCCCTCCATTGCGGTGCTGCCGTTCGAGAATATGAGCGGCGATCCGAAACAGGAGTATTTTGCCGACGGCATGGTCGAGGACATCATTACCGGTCTGTCGCGGTCCAAATCGCTTTTCGTCATCGCGCGGCACTCCACCTTTACTTACAAAGGCAAAGCCTTCGATATCAAACAGGTCGGCCGCGAGCTTGGCGTCCGCTATGTGCTGGAGGGCAGCGTCCGCAGGGCCGGCAATCGCGTTCGCATCTCGGGACAGCTCATTGATGCCGCAACAGGAAAGCATCTCTGGGCGGACCGGTTCGACAGCCAACTCGATGATATTTTCGATCTGCAGGATCGGGTCACCATGAGCGTGATCGGCGCAATCTCTCCTCAGCTTGAACGCGCCGAAATCGAGCGCGCAAAGCACAAGCCGACTGCGAGCCTTCAGGCCTACGACTATTATCTTCGCGCGCTCGCTTACTTTCGTAAATTCACCAGTGAAGCGAACATTGAAGCGCTCAAGCTCACCAAAAAAATTGCCAGCGATATCGATCCCGAATTCGCGGCGGCGTACGCGCTCGGCGCTCGTTGCTATGTACAAAGGAAAACATTCGGATGGAGCACCGCGGCTCAGGAAAGAGTTGAAGCCCGCCGGCTCGCGAGGCGGGCGATCGAACTCGATAGAGACGATCCATCGGTGCTCGCAAGGGCCGGAAATGTGCTCGCTTTCCTAGGTGAGGTCGAGGAGGGCGCAGCGCTCCTCTCGCGCGCGATTAACCTAGACCCAAATCTGGCTACCGCACGACATTGGAGCGGTTGGGTCCACCTTTATCTCGGTGACGTAGATGCTGCGATCGAGCAATTCCAGGTCACCTCGCGTTTGAACCCGCTGGATCCACGGATCTTCATTGTCCAGACCGGGCTGGCCTATGCTCATTTTTTCGCTAGCCGCAACACGGACGCCACATTATGGGCGACAACTGCTTTTCGGCAGCAACCAAATTATCGGAGCGCACAATTTATTCTGGCGGCATGCCATGCGATGTCTGGACGGATTGAGGAAGCACGAGAGATCTGCGCGCAACTGAACCCGCCCCCACGAATTTCTCGAATCAGGGACAGAACCCCATTTCGCAGGGCGGAAGATATCGACAGATTGGCGCAGGCTTTCCGGATCGCGGGGATGCCGGAATGACCGTTATTGGCCCATTCGAGACATGCCAACGCACGGTAACGATGTCTGTTTATAGGGGGTAGAGCGGACGTCGTCGGTATACACCTAGACAGGCTGTCTCGCCGGAGGGATCATGCAGCGCGAGGATAACTGGGGGCGCCGACCCCCTTGGGCAGGCCCCAAACGGCCGTCACCCAATGCGTCCGCAAGCAAACTGCCTGTGGTAATTTGATGATCATCGGGCATTCGCAGGCTGGAAAATGGCGATAGCCCATGCCTGCCAGTTCGCTCCAACTGGAGTGACGAAACATGGATCCATCGGTCACTGATTTCATCGCGAGGGAAGCGCGCTTTGGCGCCCGGAACTACGAACCGCTCGGCGTCGTCCTGTCGCGCGGCGAGGGCGTCTTTGTTTGGGATACGCAAGGCCATCGCTACCTCGATTGCCTCTCCGCCTATTCCGCGGTGAATCAGGGCCACTGCCATCCGAAGATCTTGGCCGCGATGGTGGAGCAGGCGGGCCGGCTGACACTGACGTCGCGCGCCTTTCACAACGACCAACTCGCCCTCTTCTACGAAGAGATCGCGGCGCTGACCGGCTCCCACAAGGTGCTGCCAATGAACAGCGGCGCCGAAGCGGTGGAGAGTGCGATCAAGTCGGTGCGCAAATGGGGCTATGAGGTGAAGGGGGTGCCGGACGGGCAGGCCGAGATCATCGTCTGCGCCGATAATTTTCACGGCCGCACCCTTGGCATCATCGGCTTCAGCACCGACCCGGCGGCACGTGACCATTTCGGACCGTTCGCGGCGGGCTTCAAGATCATCGCCTTCGGCGATGCCACGGCGCTGAAGAAGGCAATCACGCCCAACACGGTCGCCTTTTTGGTCGAACCGATTCAGGGAGAAGCGGGCGTGGTCATCCCACCGTCAGATTACTTTACAGCGGTGCGCCAACTCTGCACCGAGCACGACGTGATGCTGATTCTGGACGAGATCCAGACCGGGCTCGGCCGCACCGGCAAGCTGCTTGCGGAACAGCACGAGGGCATCGAGGCGGATGTCACGCTGCTCGGCAAGGCGTTGTCCGGCGGCTTTTACCCAGTGTCGGCCGTGCTTTCGAACAACGCGGTGCTCGGCACCCTGAAACCTGGCCAGCATGGTTCGACCTTCGGCGGCAATCCGCTGGCCTGTGCGGTGGCTCGGGCCGCGCTGCGCGTGCTGGTCGAGGAAGGGATGATCGAGAACGCAGCCGCCCAGGGCACCCGCTTTCTCGATGGCCTGAGCAGCATCCGCAGCAACACGATCCGGGAAGTGCGCGGACGCGGGCTGATGCTGGCCGTCGAGCTTCACCCGGAAGCAGGCGGTGCTCGTCGCTACTGTCAGGCCCTGCAGGCCCGAGGCATCCTCGCCAAGGACACACATGGGCACACGATTCGCATCGCCCCGCCGCTTGTTATCTCCAGCGATCAGGTCGACTGGGCGCTGGAACAGATCGCCGCCACTTTGTGGCAGGATTTCTCGTGACCACTGGCCAGCGCCGCCGATTGCCGTCGTTCTGTTGGTCTCGATACACGCCCGCATGCCTCATCTTCTCGGTATGCCGAAAACCCATTTCAAAACTCGCGTGCGGATGCACGCGCTTGCTGAGCTATTTCCCTTCCCCGAGCTACTGGTCTCGAGTGCTTGCTGGTGGAGGGATACAGCTCGGCCATCTCTTGTGCGCGGGATCGCTGATGACGAAACCGCCGGTCCGATGCGATGCCGGTTCGAGACAGTCTTTCGGCCTTAGCCGTTTCAGCCGGTCTGCGCGAATTTGATGGTTGAGACGGGCCACGTTCCATCGTGGCCACTGATCGAAATTCGTAGGCCGTGCAACTCGTCAAGCCAAACGTTCTCTACTGTCCCGGCCTTTCCATCAGTGAGAACTACGGCCTTGCCGACAAGCTCAGACCGGGCCTCATCGAGCGCGCCAAGGATTGTTAATGCATGGAGTTTCGCCGTAGGCATAGTTGCCTCCGAAATCAGGCCATGCGAGGGCTGCGGATGTCATCGTCGGCGCATCCGGAAGCGGCGCCCTCACTCTCGCTCCGACACGAGACCGGGTCATCAAGAGTTCGAATGGCTTTTCTTGTATGCGCTGCTGCAATCGATCGGCCGACCACTCCAGAGGAGATCACAATTGGCATCGAAGTCGGATCTACCACATGTGTCTTTGCCACGCGCTTGTTTCCCCCCAAGGCCCACTAGCACTCCGGTCCTGACCGGCTACATGGGTAACAGAGTAGACCGGCGACATAGGTAACAGGTCAACTGGTCGGCAAGGAGGACCTTGTCGATGGGGTGGAAGGAGACCTGTGCCGTGGAAGAGCGGATGCGCTTTATGGTGGCGGTTGAGAAGGGTGAGGAGTCGTTTGCGGCGATCTGCCGGCGGTTCGGTGTGAGCCGTCGGGTTGGGTACAAGTGGCTTGCGCGCTTTGAAGAGGAAGGGGCTGCCGGCCTGCTCGACCGTTCGCGAACTCCGCTGCATCATCCGCAAGCGATGGCACCGAACATTGCCGAGCGTTGCCTAGAGGTGCGGCGGGCGCATCCGACCTGGGGACCGGTAAAGGTGCGGGCCTATCTGGAACGTCGCGCTCCTGCGACGGAGTGGCCTGTGGCGAGCACGATCGGGGTTCCAGCGGCAGTACAACGAGGAGCGGCCGCACCAGGCGCTCGACAATGCCACGCCCGCCGATTGCTATCAGGTTTCCGCGCGGCGCTTTGACGGCATCCTGCGCGAGCCGGAATATGGCGATGACCACGACGTGCGACGCGTCCGTCATAACGGCGAGATCAAGCTGAACGGCAACATGATTTACATCAGTGCAGCCTTGGTCGGCGAACCTGTCGCCCTTGCCGAAAACGAGGATGGCTGGACCGTCAGCTATGGACCGATCATGCTAGGAACCATCGCGCATCGTGGCGACCGGCTGCGGCAACCCAAACGCCAGGGCTGTGGACTTGTGGGCAACGCTGCGCGTTCCCCACAGGGTCCACAGCCCCAACAACAACAGACCTGAACGAAACAAGAATTGTGTTACCTATGTCGTCGGTCTGAACTGTTACCTATGTTGCCGGTTGCACACTCCTTTATCGCTTGGGTCTCTTTTGGTAGATCCCTGAAAACGACACGTTTGCGCCGCCGCAATGGAGATTGTCGCCGACAACCAGTAACTTGCCGACGAGCTGCAGAGTGACTTGGCAGTCGATTTCGTCCGTCCCGTCGCCGAAGCTCATTTTATCGGCAGAAGGCTTTGCGTCGTAATCGAACCCGCCGGTATGGGTGCGGCTGCCTGAACCCCATGTGGCCTCGCCCTTGATGGCCAGCATGCCGGCCTCTTTCGATTTCGAGATGCGAATGAAATTGTCGTAGGCGCGGCCATTCGCCGAGCCAATCCCGTTCTGCCGGTAGTCGTATGTCCCCCTGCCACGCAAGCCTGTCGGTCGCGCTCGCCAGTCGTACGCCAATATCTGTCATCAAGACGCTCGGCTGTGGCCAAGGCTGCCGCAATGATGCTTCACTGCCGCTCAGTATCGGGGTCGGTAGTCGCCGCGCCGCCGGAGCGCGAAAGCGTATTGGGGATTGATCCCGCAAAAGGCGTCGGTATCACTCGCGGTAGCCATGCATTGGGCGTAGCTGGAGAATTGGCAGTTGCCCGGATAGCCCCATATCCGCCCTCGCAGGCAGTAGCTATTCGGTACGCTCTCATAAGCCAAGGGGGAACCATAAAAACCCGGGCCATATGTCTGAGCCCGGGCTTGCCCGTCTGCTAGGGCTATACTCATCGTCAAAATCGTCAAAGCCAAAGTGCGCATTGGATCTTCCTCGAAGTCGGCACAACAGCCGTGCTTAGATGGTGGGCAATAATCAATGTGCTCGGAATGGTTCAGGCCCGCGCAATGAGTCACTGAGCCAGCCGTGCTGCACTGCTTGCAGAAGAAGCGCCAGCCGACCACCGACCAAGGTTGATCCTGGGGCAGGGTATCCCAACCAGACGTCCACTAAACGCCGATCGCGTTCACCGAGGGCACTGAACGCAACAAGTAACGTGCCCGTTCGCAATCCAGTCTGCAGGGCCGCTTGGCAGGTACTTGCCTGCCCATCGTGAGTGTCGTGCCGCGAAGTCATCAGCAATGATTCCGCGCCGACGAGATCGCGCAAATTATCAATCGCTTGGGGACCGAAGTAGCACGAAGCTACAGCGTGTCGTCCATGTGGAAATCTTGCGGATCCGAGGCGCCCCCAAAAGGGGGATGGGTTTTAAGTGGGGCCGACAGCGCTGATGAGCCCGACCGCTATGGGGACGAGAGCAGCGCAAATCCATAAAGCCGGTGCACTGGAGCTTAGGCCAGCAATAGCGATCCATACGCCGAAGCCGACGAGACCGGCTGAGATTGCATAGGCGGCCGCTTTGTCCACGGCCCGTCCAAACGCGTGAACGATACCGGCTCAACGACTCGCCGGGGGCCTGAAGCGTTCCAACCCTCTGACTCAATCATCGTGTCGGCTGGGTGGCACTCCCGGCTTTTGGCCTCGCGGCTTCCCTCGCCCGCTCAGCCTGCCAGGCGTCGTATTCTGGCGTAGCCGGACGCGGAGGCGCGCCCGGCGGCAGTCCGCCCATCCAATGCGGCATGTCGGCTACATGGGGACCGCTCGCACAGGCCGAGACCATCAGGAATAGGGCGCATAGGATGAGAGATGTCCGGAGCATCGTCGGCTCCCTAATGGAAACGGCCCCAGCCTGGGGGCTTGTAGGCTGGGGCCGTCATCCCAACGCGCCAGCGCCGGATGGCATAGCGCCAGCATTAACGCGCTCAAGTGCCTCCCGTTCCCATGCGCGGGCGTTGCCCAGGATCCAAGCGGCCAACCCTTCCTAAACTGCCGGCCGAGACGATTTGAGCAATCGCGGAGGTCATCGCCGCGAGAGTAATGCGTAAGAGCCGTCGCTGATACGGCCCAGCGGCGGCTTTCGCGTGCGAGGATTCACGCTGCCGGGCCCTTTCTTTCGCCGGATTTCGGTCGCCATCTTTTCGTGTTTTAGAATCAATGGGGAGAATTGACGTGGCGATAGGTACAGTGAAGTGGTTTAACGCGACAAAGGGCTACGGTTTTATTCAGCCCGACACTGGCGGCAAGGACGTGTTTGTCCATATCTCAGCCGTCGAGAGGGCAGGTCTGAGCAATCTGAATGAGGGCGCCAAGGTGAGCTACGACGTGGTAGCGAACCGCGGGAAAGAATCCGCCGAAAACCTTAGGGTAGGTTGATAGTCGAGGATCGTAGAGGGGGCCGCCACGCTGGCGGGCCACACTCAAACAATCTTCCACGCTCTGTTCACTATTGTGCAGACGTTGCCAGCTTTTCCCGCTCCTGTTAGCGCGCCAGATGGGTACCCACTACCCTATCTGGCTGTTTGAAATGTGAATATTTTGGATGGCCTCGGCGCGCGTTACGCGCTGGGGCCATTTTTATTCTCGGCCGGTATCCATGCGGCTCGTTGCGGCGTCCCGATGACGCGCTGTCACACCCGCCGGGCTGGTTATAGGATGATGTGGTCAACCGCGCGATTCGGAGGGGCCATGACCGCACGGCAGCCGAGACTCGGCAATCTCTTGGCGATGCGCGCAGAGATCCAGGCCAAGGTCGACCAATATCCCGCTGCGCGTTTTCCTATTCAACACGAAATCGAGAAACTGCAAAAGCACCTGGACGAATTTAACGACCGAATCATAGAATTGGAAAACGAACGTCATCGCGGCCACGCCATGGAGGTGTTGAAGGCCAATGCGTTGGACTTCGCGCGGCGGATCGATGAACTCCGCTGTTTGTTAATCGATTCCCGACGATCATAGATCGTTAGGCTTCACGCGGCCGCCTTGTCCGCGCCGCGGGCGACGATCATCAGCGCGCCGTCCGCCAACTGCCGTTGCAGCGTCTTGGCTTCGTCCCAGGGCGCGCGTATCCAGACGTTCGCACTCTGGATAGGTTCGACGACGGCGTTCGGCTGGGTGGTGAGGAAACCATAGACCAGATGCTGCCCCGGTACTGGCTTCGACTTGGTGCCGCGGTCGCCGTTGAACTCGGTCCAGATGCCGGCAAAGCAGGTCAGCGGCCGATCGTCGTTGATTGCGAACCAGACGACATCCTTTTTCTTCGTCTCTGGGTTTGGCTCGGGCGCGTACTCGGCAAAACTGTTGAACGGCACCAGGCAGCGGTTCTCCGGCTTAAGCCAGCCGCGCCAATGCGGTGACGAGGTATTCCGGATGTTGGTGACCGGCGGTCCGCCGGTCCGCGGGGGTGGAGGCATGCCCCAGCGCATTAGGACGAGCTCGCGCTCGGCGCCGGCGTTGCGGATGATAGGAGCAGGATAATCCGGAAACACGCCGGGCATGGGCGGCAGGTTGCCGACATAACGATTGACCACGCGAAAGAGGGCGCGGATCGCTTCTTGGTTCGTCGTGATCGAATAGAGATTGCACATCTGCTCAGCGTTCCCCCGGCCACCATGTCGACGGTGGATCGTTCGCGGAGATTTTGGTCGCTCGCAGTGCCACCAGATGGCTACGCTTGAACGGTCGCCCTTGGAGCCGTGAGCACTCCTTGCAGCGCAGGTAGCGTTCCAACTCGTGGATCGGCGTGATCTTCGGCCGCCTCTCCGTATTCAGCGCCACCGTTTGATGCGTGCTGCAGCCGAGGCACTTGACTTCGAGATATAGAAAACCCGCATTGAGAGCATCGCCGAGGGCAGGGGACGGCTGGGCAGGTCCCTGATATCCGAGCATTCGATCGTTCCAAGGCTTACAGGCGAGCCGATCGGCCTCCTTGCGCGCCGCCGCGGCGCGCTCGGCCGATGCGTGGATGGAGCTCCCATAGATCTGCTGGCGTGACTTCGTGGTCATGGGGAGATTGTCATGTCGGGCGGGCCATCGACAAGCCGCTACCCTTGGCGGCCCAACAGGCGCTCGAGCGCAAGAGAACGGTCAAGGACCTTTGGTTCAGCGACGTTAACCTTGCGGTCGAGCCCGCACGGCGTCAGAGCACAGGTGGGTTGCACGTCCGATCCCGCATGCCGAGAGCGGCGCTGTTGCGCGCCGCTTGCCTGCAACCGGCCGGAGACCGTAGGCTGCGACCCTCAACCCACTCCAAGGAGAGAAGTGACGTGGCGATCGGTACTGTAAAATGGTTCAACCCGACCAATGGATATGGCTTCATTCAACCCGACGGCGGCGGCAAAGACGTTTTTGTACACATCTCGGCGGCCGAAAGAGCTGGCCTCAGCACGCTGAACGAAGGCGCGAAGGTCAGCTACGAGGTGCAAGAGCACCGCGGCAAGATCTCGGCCGAGAACTTGAGGGTTGGCTGAACGGTAGGCCATCAGAAGATGGAAGCATCGGTGAGGAAGCATTGTGTCGGCTCGGGAAGTAACGCGAACTAAATCATTTGCTTGAGAATATTTGTTTCCTCAGGCAAGGAAGCGCGGTGATGATCAATAAGCAAATTCAAACGTTTGGTTATGAAGGCCTGACCATTCAGGCCTTCATCGAACATCTGAAGGGGGCGGGGACTAGGATCGTCATCGACGTGCGCGCCAATCCCCTGTCGAGAAAGCATGGCTTCTCGAAGAAGGCGTTTGCCTCCTATCTCGAAAAGGCGGGCATCCAGTACATGCACGCGCCCGGTGTTGGCTGCCCGAAGACGATCCGCGACCGCTATAGGGCGGACGGAAATTGGAGCGCCTATACGATCGCGTTTATGAAGTACCTGAAGAGCCGAGGCGATGACGTCGCCGCGATCGCCACGGTCTCCAAGGATGCAGCAGCATGTCTAGTCTGCTTCGAGGCCGACTTTGAGAGATGCCACCGGAAGTTCGTTGCCGAGGCAGTGGCTGCCTCTGCCGGCTTATCCGTCGACCATCTCAGCCGAACAGCGTTAACTGCGGGCGTTCGGCCGGCCGCTTAGGCGGATAGATAAGACTGACGATCAACCATTGGTCCGGAAACCGATGGATCGTGCCCATCAAAAACATCAAATCACCCGACGGCAATTGAGCCTCCATCTTCGCTCGGAAAGACGCTTCCCAGGCGGTGCCGTGTCGGTGCCGACAGTTCCAGTAAAGTGCACCAGCTTCCCAATCCGCAATCTTGTGACGATACTCCCTCGTCGTTCCGTCGATGGTACAAGCGTATCGGTAGTGGAAGTCGAACGGAAGCTTCCTAAGTGTCTTGAGAGCCTTGGCGTCCGCATCATCGAACAGTCCGCCCTGACGTTGGCTTTGCAATAACTTCGCTCTTTCGTCTTCTGACCAGTCCGGCTTTGCCACCTGCGTGATCTCGAACGAGCTGATGGCGCTGGGTCGGAGAAGTCCTAATGTAGTTCCCGCACTAAGGCGGCTGGCCTCCAATGCTGCAAAATCTTGAAAGACATTCAGTTTGCCGATGGCTTCGCGACGAGCCTCCCATTTACGCGAAGTCGACAGTGGTTCGCCCAAGAATTTTATGGTGTCCACGAAGAGCCTATGGCTTTCGGCGCGTCGATCGGCTGAAGCGCGCCCAATGCGAGCGTTGACCCACTGCCACTTCTTGAACTGATGAGCACCGTCGATCAGACGAAAAGGTACAGGGAACAGGCGGATCAAAGATCCGTTCGGTCTCATTCCGGCGACGCATGATGTCTCGACATACCGTCCGCTTGGGGAAGGATACGTCTTGCAAAGGATCAAAATATCAGTTTCGAAGGAAGCCATTTTACGTCGCTTCGGGTGAGGGCGGCGCTGCCCCGACCGATCTAGGTCGGGACCAGCAACTCACTACGTCGCTGCATCAATACCGTGGCGTGCGCGTGCCGGCGGCACCGGTGTAGGGATTGACATTCCCGCGCGTAGAGTAGTTGTCCATCTGCGTACTGTTCGGATTTGTCGCGGTGTGAGGCGGCACGTAGGTGCCGCTGCTCGTTATATGGCCCTGGACGCTATGGCTCCTTGAGTTCGAGCCGGTGCCGTAGAGTTGCGCCTGGGCGCCGGTGTGGATGAGCGTCAGCGCGGCAGCCAGGACCAGATGCTTCATTATTTAGCCCTCCCCAAATAGTTTTATGAAAGGCCGCATGCAACCACGCCTCCGGCAAAGAGTCTAGTCGGATATCGCCCCGCGCAATTACGGACCTAGCTCTCCAGGCCCAACCCAAGCTGTCAAAGTAAACGCGATTGAGAATGCGGGCCGCCGTGATTAGCGGCGCCGTGCAACGTCGAGATCTTCTGCCCGGAGCCAATCGGCTCATCATGCTGTTGCTTGGTCGTGCGGCCGAAGGTGCAGGCCAGCACCACAGGACGGCTCGGGTGACGGTGCAGGAGCCAATGGGCAGCCACTAGGTGACCGCCGGTGGTGCAGACGTCATCCAGTAAAATAATCGGGCCCTTCGGTCGTTCTACAACCTTGTAAGCAGTCTCGAAATGTGACGGGTCTCGTGGACCGCCTTCGCGTGATTTTTTCTGCACTTCCCGAAACACGAGGGCAGGGGCCACTTTCAGTATCCCGCCGCTCTTCCTGGCAATCTCGCGCGCGAGATCGAGTGTCTTAAAGTCCGGCGTTGTCGCTGAAGTGACGTGCGAATTGGGTATCGGCACGATGGTGGCTTCACCGTCGTGATGTCGCAGGATGTTCTTCGCTAACGCTGGCGGGATCCGCGAAACGAAATCCTGCACGTTGTTTTGATCATACACTCGCCGCTGCCCACCGACATAGCTATGAAACCAGCCTTTGATCGGGTCGCCCTTGATGGCCTTGATCATCTTCGTCGCCCGGTGATCTTCCGCGCGCCATTCCGCCTCGCTGTCGGTGAGGTAGGCGCACAGACTGATGAGTTTAAGGGTTGCCAATTGCGTTGATCAGGTCAAAGGTCGACGACAGCACGCCCACCTTCGGTTGTCCGACAAACCGCTCCGGCCAGGTGAGGGAGCCGTCATCGACAACCGATTTCGCGATGAAAAGCCATCGTCCTAGTCGGACGCATTCCGCCGCCTGGTGCAATGTCGCAGAAGTATCGGAGGCTTCGATGATCACGGTGGCATCGCTGATTGCCGCCATGACCCGGTTTCGAGTTGGAAAGTTTGATCGGAAGACGCGATCGCCGACTTTAAACGGCGTCATCAGAAGGTGATGAGCATAGATTTGCTGTTGCAACTGCCCGTTCTCCGCGGGGTAGGCCTTATCCAGTGGCGTACCTATCACCGCGGCTACGCGGCCACCGTTCGAGATGGCGCTGGTAAGCGCGGCCGTGTCCACGCCCTTGGCCAGCCCGCTCATGACCGTCACGCCAGCCTTGACCAAATCGCGCGCCAGCTGCGAAGCGCGCCGCCATCCAGCTTCTGAGACCTCGCGGGTGCCGACGATCGACACGGTAGGTGCGTCGAGGATGTCGAGATTGCCAGCGTAAAAAACGGTAGCCTCGCGACGAGGCGATGCGTCGCGTAAAAAGTCGAGTTGTTGGTCTTCGAGCGCCGCTCGGCCGATCCGGACCAGCAAATCGGGCAGCGCATGGGTATGCACCTCCGTCGGGGGCACATATCCGCCGCGGCGCCCAATAGCGGCGCCGGTCGTCCGGTCTGCTGCCTGGAGGGGCATGCTTCGAATCCTTCGGATGGCCAATCAGTCTACCGGCGGCTGCGGAGCGCGTCACCGTGGAGTGGGGGGATTTTCCTGCTCATCGGGCACCGATTGGTTCTAGCCTTCGGGACCCAATTTTGGACCCAAACTTCCTGGGATGACATTTAACTATCCGAACCAGAACGAACCAATGGGCGAGATAAGTCGCTGAAATCTCAACCAATCAATACTAATCGGGATCAGCTGAGAGCGCAGATTCCGTATTTCAAGACCGGTGCCTTAAACCACTCGGCCACCCTTCCGGACCTTGAAATTGCTTAGCTTTTCGTCGCGGAACAGAGAACAGATTGTGACTCTGCTACCGCTTTGCTACCCAACATCGTCGGTTCGCTTGTTTATGGCGGCGCGTAGCACGCCGTCAACCGCCGCGGCGGCCTCACCCTGCATATTCGGCATCAGGTGGCTGTAAATATCCATCGTGATCGCGATCGAGGAGTGCCCTAGGCGCTCCTGCACGATCTTGGGATGGATCTTGGCGGCCAGCATGTGGCTGGCGTGGGTGTGGCGCATCTTGTGGAGCGTCATTCCCCATTCTCTGAGGAAGGCAGACATGACGTGGGTAAGGCTTCGCGGCTGCAGTGGGGAGCCGTCCGCTTGGGTAATGACGTGCCAGGTATCATCCGCCCGGACGCCTAGCCGTAGCAGTTCCTGAGCCTGCGCCACGCGCCAGCGGCGCAGCTCCTCGACGGCCATGGCGGGGAGGGCGACCGTGCGGGCACGCCCGCTCTTGGCTTCCTTTTCCCGGATTTCGCCAGCGTCGGTTTGCTCGGTGCTGGCGATCACGGCCAACTGTGCGTTGTCCAGATCGACGGATTTCCAGCGCAGGGCGGTTATCTCTCCGCGGCGGAGCCCGCACAGGGTAGCCAACACAAGCGGGATGAATAGCCGCCGCTCGCGAGCCGCGTCAAAGACCGTCGCCGTCGTCGGCGGGTCGATGGTGGCAACCGCCTTGCGTTCGATCTTCGGCCGGTCCTTCTTCTCCAGAAGGGCTGCAGGATTGCGAGAAATCAGTTTCCAACGCTCGGCCTGACCAAGGGCCGAATAGAGCACCCGGTGCATGTGGTGGACTGTACGGGGCGACAAACCGCCCTTGCCGTCCCGGCGGCCGCTTTCGATCGCCTTCCCATAGGCCTCGCTGATGTCGATCGGCTGGAGCTTGGAAAGGATTTTGGCGCCGAGCAGGGGGGCAAGGTTCTTATTGAGAAGATCGCTATATCGCTCGTGAGTTCGCTTCGAGACGCTTAGGTTTGATGTGTTTCAGCCAGCGGTCGAAGAACTGCGTCAATGTGAGCTTGGATGGCTCGACATAGTCGCCGTTCTTCATTTCTGAGATCAGTCGAGCGCACTCGATCTGAGCCTGTCGCTTTGTACCCTTGAACGAATGCCACTTCCGCCTTCGCTTGCCGGTGGCGGGATCGCGCTGATCAAGGATGATCGCCCAATGACCGGGCGAGCGCTCGCGAATTGAACCTTTCATGACCCGTCGACTCCCGTTGGCCCGCTATAAGTTATTCCCCATCATGCAGCTTGTTAGCTATTTCTCGCAAAAGGTCAGAGGTGATGCTTGCCCGAACGAGTACATCCGGAAATTGCTTTGGTTCATTCGACTCCCCGAAAGAGACGTACTCGTTCTCTATGTTGGGGGTCTCTCCAACCATCCAGCCGATCAGGGCCGTATTGATTTGTCGATTGACAATGAAGACGCTTATTTTCGAGGCGATCTCAGGCCGATCAAGGATCGCTCTCAGCGCATCGATCAACGTGCAACCCTTCTTAAACGGTCCCCGCGCTGCGCCGATCTTGCCGTTTGCGAATATCTTAAGCCGGCCGCCGATATCTGAAAGGTTGTCGGCGACCAGCACTGCCAAGAGCACCCATGCGACCGTTTCAGCCGAAGCATCTGCTCCACTGCCTCGACCTCTTCCGATCGGCTTTTGCAGCAGCTTTAATCTCACAAGGAGCCGCTGCCTCTCGTAGAGTGCAGCCGGCGTGAGGCCCAGTCGCGGTGCGAGCGACGGAAGAAGACTAGTCAGACTGCCCATAACGCACAGAGACTAGCCTGATATTTGGTGAACGTCCATAATTCTATTGCGAACAGAGGACGAACGTGCTTATTTATGGTGAACCACCATAAAACGGTACGACGAATGAAATCTCCAGTTCAGAACGACGCAACCCTTGTCTACACCGTCCCCGAAGCGGGCGCCCTGGTCGGGCTCGCACGGAACGCCAGCTATGAGGCGGTGAAGCGCGGTGAAATACCCGTAATTCGGTTTGGCAAGCTGCTCCGGGTGCCCAAGCTGGCGTGGCACAAGATGCTTGAACAGGCCGGCGCGAAATGAGCTTGCGGGAGACTGCCGACAGTTACCGCACATCGCCGTGATGCTGAACTCGAATTGGCGCGTCATCCGGTGCGCGGACGGACTTCAGTGGATTCTTTCAGCGCCGCGGCTCGCCAGAGAGGGCGCGTGCAAACGATTGGCGCGCAGGTCCTACAGCCGCAAGAGCCGCCGGTTCGATGGGCCCACAATGTTCCCGCGTGCCGCGGATCAGGGCGTCACGGGTCCGGCACCCGGCATCTGCGCCGCGCAGGTGGGCGTCGCATGACCTTCTCCAGTTTCGGTCAAAGACTTCCACCCCTGAAGTTTGAAGGAGATCCACCATGAGCGTGATCGATCTACGGCGCCAATTCCAGGACCGGGCCGACGAGGCAGAGGCAATCCGTCAGAAGGGCTTCCGCGAGTTGGCAATCGACGCCGCGATCGTGCGACTACTTGAGCGCCTGGAGCGCAAGGGCTACTCGGCGCACGAAATCGTTGATCGATTTCAAGGAATGGCGAACGAGCTGGGCGAACTCGCGCGTGTGGGCTGCGAGTCGGCGTAGCTCAACAAAAAAGCGCCAGCGGAGTTGAGGGGCCCCGCCGGCGCAAATTCGAGAGAGTAAACCCGTGCAAAGGAAAACCCTCAGTGCCTAAGCGTATGCCCAAGAACGGGCTGAAATTCAAGAGTGACGAGAATCTCGATCAAAACGCTCTAATTGCCTGTGGTCGTCTCGCGGACGCGCGCAAGTGGTTTCAATACCGTGGTTGGAAGACGCTGCCTAAAGATGATCGACTCCAGCCGATCCTCAAGTGGGGCGCGGATCACGCCTACCTGGCATGCCCGTCCAACCCGCCACGCTCCGTACGCCGATGGTGCCGGAAATGGGTGCCGTGGCTCACCGCCACTGAGCTAGGCCAGATTATCGCCTACACCAACACTTCGAACAAGCGATGGGCCCACGACCAGTGCGCAACCGTCCTCGGGATAACCGTTCGCGACCGCCACAAGCTCGGCCTGCGTTTCATCGGCGCCAATGATGACCCGAATTATGAAGTCAGGTTGGGCATCAAGCGCGCCAAGGCTGCCGAGCGCTCCCGAAGACACCGGGCCAAGAACAGCACATGCGCTAAGCGTGGCCGTCCGAAGTCGGAGGGTCCAAAGCCGTGGGAAGTAATCGGGATCAGCAGACGCACTTACTATCGCCAGAGGAAGCGTGAGAATGGCACTAAAAATGCGTCACGTGACATAAATAACAATAGAAAGCGTTACGGAATTTCAGTGCCACTCGGTAACCCTGCAGCTTTCGAGGGACGCCAAGAGGCGTCGGCCTTCGGCCTAAGCGTCGCCCTCACGGGCAACGCTCTCTTAGGCCGGAGCAAGCTGAGAGTTCGAATTTTCGACGAAAGGAAGGAAGCAAGCGAAGGTCGGCCACGCCAGATTGCCGAAGAGGGCATATGACTCGCCTTCACCCGCTGTGCGACATCGTCGATCGAGTCTTAGGCTCCACCACCGCACCACCTCCCAGCAGGGCATGCGCACCGCAAGCTACTGAGCGGGTTGTCCAGCACCTGCCGTGCATTGATGGCGACCACCGCGCCGTTGGGGAGAGACGCACCAGCAGCCCCGTAATCAATAGCAACTTGCCGCGCAGGATCGCCACCGGTGCGCACTGTGCCGTTGCCCGCCGTTCTCGCTGCCGAGATCGACGACGCACGCCACGGGCCGCCTACGGCCCAGCAATCGGGCGAATTCGCGCAGATTTTCATAGGGACCGGTATGGAGGGATACGCATCGCGGCGCGCGACGCGCGCGGCATTTCTGCATATTCCAGGTTTTGAAAATTCCACTTTTCTTTTCAAGCCGAGGTCCCTAAATGTACGGCCCGCGCCACAGGAATAAGTTCCCATATCGCCCCAAGGGGTTGCGGCGGGCGATCCTCATCGTCCTTGAGCGGTGCGACCGGTTGAACGCGTCGGAAATAGCGGGGTGTGCCTATTCCCACGGTCGGCCGATGGCTAGACCGGGGTGGCGCACACCGACCGATGCTGAGGTCGTCTCGGTGCGCCGAGCGCTTCGGCATCTGGTGGCGAGCGGCAAGGTTGTGAAATCCGGCCGATATCGGCGCAGCGCTTATCAGCGTCACCGCGATACGTTCTCCCTGGCCACGCAGGAGCGGCAATGACCGACGAGGAGATCAACGCCCAGACTGCGCACCTCGAAGGGGTGATCGCCTTCCTTCGCTCGCAGCTCTCCCGCTCGACACCGCCGGCGCCGGCTGCGGCTCGCAAGCCCATCGCAGCCCGTAGGTGGGAGTTAGCCACTCGGGCATTCAGGAGGTTTCCGTTCGAGAGCCACACGGTTCGGCGCGTCTGTAGCGCTCATCAATATGCCAAAGAGTCACAAGCAAAGTTGGTCAATCAACAAACCTATTGCGAGGACGTCCATGCAGACGCCGCCAGTTGATCCCAATGTCGCCGATATTGCGCCCTCTGGTAGCGCGTTGACCTCTTACGACAAGGAGCACCTCGTTACGTACCTGCGCCTGCTTGATGCGCATGCGGAAGGTGCGGACTGGCGCGAACTCGCACGAGTGGTGCTGCATCTCGATCCGGAACACGAATTTGATCGGGTCCGGAAGGCGTTCGACAGTCATCTATCGCGCGCCAAATGGATGACGGAGCACGGTTATCGTCACCTGCTACGTCGTGGCGCGTCGGCTTAAAGCGACGCGGCTAATTCGCCCGGCGCCATAGGAAGAGCACCAGGCAGTCTATGCCTCGCTTGGCATGTCGCCTACTGGCCCTCATGGCCATGCCGAGCGGGCCAGATGATGTCTGCCTTGGGGAGCAAAGCAGAAGTGCCTCTAAAGCCAAACGATATCGCCTTTTGACCCGAAAGAGACATTGCGCGCGAGGGCCGGCCGTGCCGTCCCGGCGCGAGCGGTTTATGCCGGCAGGGAAGGCCGTGGGCCGCCTCAATCGGGCTTGGATCGCTTTGATTTGGCGTTTCGGCTTCTCGGCATCGGGATCTTTGGCGCCGTGGCCCGGCGAAGCAGACTGTGCCCCGCAACGTGTGTTTCAAAACCGGCTGCTGGCCCCCGCTCCCGAAGGGGAGTAAACTGTCCTTTACCCACCCGGAGGCATACATGGCCAGGGAGCACGTAGAGCGACGGCTCACGGCCATCCTCGCCGCCGATGTCGCTGGCTACAGCAGGCTGACCGGCATGGACGAGGAGGGCACACACATTCAGTTGAAGGAACATCGGCGTATCCTTGTTGATCCCAAGATCAGCGAACATCGCGGGCACGTGTTCAAGAACACCGGCGATGGGATGCTGGCTGAGTTCAGCAGCGTAGTGGATGCGATGCATTGTGCCGTTGAGGTTCAGCGCGGAATGTCCGAGCGCAACACCGGTGTGCCGCAGGAAAGACGGATCGAGTTTCGCATTGGCATCAATGTTGGCGACGTCATAATCGACAGCGGTGACATTTTTGGTGATGGTGTGAACGTCGCGGCGCGTCTGGAGGGCTTTGCTGAGCCGGGTGGCATCTGCGTATCGGGTCGCGTGAAGGAGTACGCACAAGGCCAGCTCGACCTTGCCTTCGAGGACGCGGGTGAGCAGCAGCTCAAGAATATCGCGCGGCCGGTCTGGGTCTATCGAGTGCGGCTCGAAGGGGCCGCGAAAGCGGCGGCGCTTACCGTTTCCCATAAGGCGTCGATCGCCGTCTTGCCCTTCAATAACATGAGCGGCGATCCGGAACAGGAATACTTCGCCGACGGCATTGTGGAAGAAATCATCACGGCCTTATCGCGCTTCCGTGGGCTGTTCGTGATCGCGCGCAATTCGAGCTTCATCTACAAGGGCCGGGCCGTGGACGTGAAGCAGGTCGGTCGCGAGCTGGGCGTAGGCTACGTGCTCGAAGGTAGCGTGCGCAAGGTGGGGAACCGGGTGCGCATCACGGCGCAGCTCATCGATGCGTCGACCGGGGCGCATCTGTGGGCGGATTGCTTCGAGGGAGCGCTCGACGACATCTTCGATCTGCAGGATCGAGCTACTGTGAACGTCGTGGGCGCCATCGCGCCGCAGTTGGAGTGGGCCGAGATCGAGCGTGCTAAGCACAAGACGACCGGGAGCCTCGATGCCTACGACCACTATCTGCGCGGAATAGCGAGCCATCATCGGGCAACCAGGGGGTTTAACAGGGAGGCTAATGAGGAGGCGTTGCGTCTATTCTACAGCGCCATCGAACTCGACCCCGAATTTTCCTCAGCTTATGGCATGGCTGCGTCGTGCTATTGCCCGCGCAAGCAGAATGGCTGGATGGGAAATAGCGTGCAAGAGATCGCGGAAGCCCAGCGCCTCGCTCGTCGTGCGGCGGAGCTGGGCCACTACGATGCGACCGCGCTCTGCAGGTCCGGCTATGCACTTGCCTACCTGGTCCACGACTTCGACGCGGGTGCCGCGCTAATCGATCGGGCGCTTGCGCTCAATCCGAACTTGGCATCGGCGTGGCGGGCCAGCGGTTGGGTGAAAATCTATCTTGGCGAGCCGGAATTGGCGATCGAACGCTTTACGCGTTTCATCCGCCAGAACCCACGCGATCCGGCCATCTTTGGGACGTACCACGGGATCGCGCTCGCTCATTTCTGCGCAAGCCGCTATGACGATGCGTCATCATGGGCAGAGAAGGCGATTGCACAGGCGCCGAATTTCGCGCCCGCATTTCGTTTGGCTGCTGCATCCCATGCGCTTGGTGGGCGACTGGAGGGAGCGCAGAGGGCCTTGGCCCGCATGCGCGAGCTTGATTCAGCGTATCGGATCTCCGACGTCAAGGATCGGATCCCGTTTCGCCGCCCGGAAGATCTTGCTAGGTATGAAGAGGGGCTGCGAAAAGCGGGACTGCCGGAGTGACTGCACCCGGCGAGCAGGAGTGTTCGTTATTGGCAGTTTGAGGCGTGCCGACGGACACTAGCAATATCTGTGATTGGGGTAGACGGGAAGTCGTCGATCGAGGTCAAAACGGCGCCTTTGGACCCTGAGCCGACATATGCTGGCGAAATCCGCAGTGCGGCAGCCCCCCTGCTGCTCACTCCCGTTTCATATTGGCCGCCAAAATCACCCAGCTCCACTTCTTGATCTCGTCGGAGATCAGTTTGGCGAAGTCGGCGGGCGACCCGCCAAGAGCCGTGCCGCCCAGATCGGCAAGCCGCGCTTGGAGTTTCGGATCGGCGATGCTGACGTTGACCTCCTTGTTCAGTTTTTCGATGATTTCTTCCGGCGCGCGCTTAGGACAGCCAAGGCCGTACCATGAACTTGCCTCGTAACCGGGCAAGGTTTCGCTCAGAGCTGGAATATCCGGCAATATTGGCGAGCGTGCCACCGTCGTTACCGCCAGGGCGCGGAAATTGCCGGCCCTGATATATTCGATCGATGAGAGTAACGGACCAAAATAGACCTGCGCTTCGCCGGTGAAGAGAGCAGGAAATACCTGCGCACCCCGATAAGGCACGTGAAAGAGATCGACGCCGGCCATCGTTTTGAACATTTCGCCGGCCAAGTGGGTCGTAGATCCGGTCCCGGCTGACGCCATATTGACCTTGCCGGGATTAGCCTTCGCGTAGGCGATGAACTCCGCGACTGTCTTGGCGGGAACCGATGGGTGGACCTCCATGACCAACGGCACACGAACGATACCTGCGATCGGCGCGATATCGCGGATGAGGTCGAAGTTAAGCTTGAGCATGGTCGCATTGATCGCATTTGTTGCGGTGACCAACAGCAGCGTGTAGCCGTCCGGGGACGCCCGCACGACCGCCTCGGTTGCGATGTTGCCGGTAGCGCCACTGCGGTTCTCGATAATAACTGACTGTCCAAGTCGCTCCGACAGCGATCGACCGATCAATCGCGCGACAATGTCAGGTGCACCGCCGGCGCCAAAGCCTTCGAGCAGGTGCACCGGTCGCGTCGGGTAGCTCTGCGCGCTAGCGGAGCGGGATAATACCGGAAGCGTGGCAGCGGCCGCTGCCAGATGCAGGAATTGACGGCGAGGAACCTTCATGGCGGACCTCCACAAACTGCTGGCATGCGGAGAACCTGCGGGGTCGCACGGGAGCCCGCACACGCGAATGTCGGTTTACTTTCGATGCGCGCCTGCCGACGGCATGAGCGCTGCGGCTAAGTAAAAGGGACTTCGGCATGTGTCCCGCTCGGCAGCTCACAATCAGGGTACATCAGTTGCGCGACCGGCGGAAGGCAAGAATTAAGAGCCATGTTGTACCGCACGAGTCAGCAAATGGCACCTTTCGGAAGTGGTGATCCCGATGCGTGATGTCAGCAGTTGGGGGACGACCGGAAGTGGTCAGCGGTGGGACGAACCGACGCGATTGACCCGATTGAGACATCAGCCACCTCCCGCCGACCGCGGCTGACGCTATCCCCGAACCCCGTTCAGTGCGATAATTTGAATTGGGGCTAATCCTGATCCGAGAGACGGCCATGCGGCGGCGGCAATTTGTTAAATTCATTGGCGGCGTGGCACTTGCTTGGCCGCTCAATGCCGGAGCACAGCCGGCAGGCAAGTTATACCGTATTGGTTATTTCAACGCGGGCGCCGCAGCTGCGCAGGGTGGCGCCGGAATGGAACGAGCTTTCGTTGAAGCCCTCCGTGAGTTGGGCTGGATGGAAGGGAAGAATATTGCCTTCGAGTACCGATTCGCAGAAGGTCATTCGGATCGGCTACCCGGCATGGCCACAGAGTTGGTGCACCTCAAGGTCGATGTCATCGTTGCAAACGGAACATTGGCGTCACTCGCCGCCAAGCAAGCCACCTCGACGATCCCCATTGTCACGGCGCCTGCTGGCGATCCACTCAGGAGCGGGCTTGTTCCGAGTTTGGCGCAACCAGGCGGGAATGTCACAGGTTTGAGCCTAATGGCTCCGGATTTGGGCGGGAAGCGGTTGGAGCTACTCAAGGAGCTTCTGCCCGACGTCTCCAGAGCGGCCATCCTGTGGAATGCTGCCAATCCCTATGCGGCGGATGTGTTCAGAGAGACGGACCGTGCCGCCCGGACATTGCGAATTACGCTGCAATCGCTTGAGGTGCGCAGTCCCGATGATTTTGATACAGCGTTCGAGGCTGCCAAAGTCCAACGTCCAGAGGGCCTGATTACGGTCGAAGACCCACTCACCGTTGGTTATCGAAAACAGATTGTCGACTTCGCAGCGAGAAATCGCTTGCCTGCCATCCACGGCGTTCGGGAATTTGTGGAGGCTGGAGGCCTCATCGCTTATGGCGCGAGCCTATCGGATTTGTCCCGGCGCGCTGCGACCTACGTAGACAAGATCCTGAAGGGCACCAAGCCTGCGGATCTTCCAGTTCAACAGCCAACCAAGTTCGAGTTTATTGTCAATCCCAGCGCTGCCAAGGCGCTCGGGCTGACCATGCCGCCATCGCTGCTCGCCCGCGCCGACGAGGTGATCGAATGAGGGCGTAGTTTGCTGCGGGGCATGAGTTCAAAGTTGGCCCTTTTGAGACATGCTCACTGGCCCTAACGACGTCAGTTTACAGGGGGACCGGAAGTCATCGACTGAGGGCCAAACCGACGCGATTGACGCATAGACGCCATTCGCCGCAATTCAGCAAACGTGGACTACCAAGCAAAAAGCCCCTGCCTTTTGTCGGCAGAGGCTCTTGCGTGGGTGGCGTGAGGCTGAATAGGAGTAGTCAGGCATCACACCAAGGACCGACTTCCTTTTAATGTAGGTGGCTGATCAAATAGATTCCGGCGCCGACGGGTTGTCCAGGTGGTCTCGCCAATTGGTGAGGATGACTGCGCTTGCGCACGGCTCCCTTGCGCGCATTGTCACCGATCGGCTTGTTGGCTGCCATCGCCCGATCCTTTCAAGAACCAAGATACGCAACGGTTCGGCCGCAGTGCCAGTTCCGCTCAGTTGTATTCCGCAGGAACATTCCATTCGGACGGCCTTTATTAGTTGGGGTACGATGGCTTCTGTTGGACCGGACATGTGGTGGACGGTGGTCAAAGAGGCAGCGACCAACTGGTCGAGCCACAAGGATGCCAGGCAGGGGGCTGCCCTCGCGTACTACTCCGTGTTTTCGCTCGGCCCCATCATTGTGATTGCCATCGCGGTAGCGGGCCTGCTTTTCGGCCATGAAGCGGTCACTTCCCAAGTCATGTCATCGATCAAGGAGATGCTCGGAGAAACGGGGGCCAAGGCCATCGAGGCGATGCTGGCGGGGCCTAGTCGCCCGGCCGCCGGTATCCTGGCCACAGTCCTAGGCCTGGGAGCCTTGCTGTTCGCCGCCATCGGCGTCGTCGTGCAGCTGAAGGACGCGCTCAACGTAGTTTGGGAGGTGGACGAGTCCGAGAAAACCGGGCTTTGGCTCTTCGTCCGCAATTACGTGCTGTCGTTCGCCGCCGTGCTGGCACTCGGCTTTCTCCTTCTGATCTCGCTCGTCGTGAGCGCAGGCCTCGCCGCGGCCGGCAAATACGCCGCCACCTACCTGCCGGAGGGAGCACTTCACGTCGTCAGCATACTGATTTCGTTAAGCGTCGTGATGGTGCTCTTCGCGATGATGTTCAAATGGCTCCCCGACGTGTCCGTTGGCTGGCGCGACGTCTGGCTGGGCGCGTTCCTCACGGCGCTGTTCTTCGAGGTGGGGAAGGCGGCCATCGGCTTCTACATCGGTAAGCAAGGACTCGAATCGACCTATGGCGCGGCAGCCTCGATCGTTGTCGTGCTGATTTGGGTCTACTACACGTCGCAGATCATCCTGATGGGCGCCGAGGTCACCCACAGTTACTCAAAGCACGGCGGCTCCTTGAAACGGCGCGACTTGGGGAAGGGTCCTGGGGAAGGGGACCAGCTATCGCATTCCGACCGGCGTTCGAGGAGCCGCGAATGAGGCACTCGAGCGCAGCCGACGTTCAGCCGAGCGTGTTGTCCGGGCGAGCAGACCTGAAATTCTCTGCGAGCGAGGACGCTCGTCGGATACCACGACCTTACCCAGTCGAAGCTTCAGTGGAGAATGACGATGCCGATTCTTGAAGATATGAAGGAATACGCTGAGCGCACCACCGGCCTCCGACGCCCCGGGAAACCAAAGGCTTCGGAACACGTCCGGGCGAGAAAACCCCATGCCGCCCGCTTTAAAGACGACGGTCTCGTTCCCAATCATCCGCGATGGCCGCTGATCATCTATCGCGGCGCCGTCGATCTCGACAAGCACCATGACCCGGCGGCGGTGATCGAGGACCTGTTCGAAGCTAACGGATGGGGCGACACCTGGCGCGACGGCATCTACGACTACGTGCACTATCACTCCAGGATCCATGAGGTTCTGGGCATCGTGCGCGGCAAGGGCCGCGTTCGCTTCGGCGGCAATAAGGGAAGGATCTTCACGCTGAAAGCTGGCGACGTCGCCGTTCTCCCCGCCGGCACGGGCCATCAGTGTCTTTCAGCGGACGATGAGTTCCTCGTCATCGGGGCCTACCCGCCAACCGGTACTTACGACGAGTGCACGACCGCCGAGGACCGTCCGCGCGCGCTGAAAACTATCCCGAAGGTGCCTGTGCCACGCAAGGATCCAATCTACGGGGCCGGCGGGCCGCTCTCGAAACTCTGGAAGAGAGCGAAATGACTGAATACATCATCCGCTTCCTCGTCGGGGGCGCCGTCGTATCGGCCTTCGCGATGCTGGGAGATCTTCTGCGTCCAAAGAGCTTCGCCGGCCTGTTCGGAGCAGCCCCCTCGGTCGCGCTCGCCACGCTTGGAATCGCGGTGCATCAGCACGGGGCAGACTACGCCGCCCTGCAAACTCAGGCGATGATTGCGGGAGCGATTGCGCTCGCCATCTACAGTGTCATCGTCTGCCATCTCCTTGTCCGCGCGAAGTTGCGAGCGGTGACGGCTACCTCGTTGTCGCTGGTCGTCTGGCTGATCGTCGCCTTCGGGCTGCTAGTCTTCGCCGGAGGTCAGACATGACCCCGATCCGCTTTTCGCCGTCATCTCTCAAGGAAGGACACTGGTACGAATATCTGATCCGCTTCGCGCTTGGCGGTGCCGCGACCGTCTTCACCGGCCTCGTCAGCAGCCGCTATGGAGCATTCGTCGGCGGCCTCTTTCTCGCGCTTCCGGCCATATTCTGCGCGAGCGCGACGCTGATTGAGAAGCATGAAATCCGCCGCAAGCGCGAAGCGGGTCTCGCCGGCGAGCGCCGCGGGCAAATGGCGGCCGCCGTCGACGCCGCTGGCGCCGCGCTCGGCGCGCTGGGCATGCTGGCCTTTGCAGTCGCTTTTTCGATGCTAGTAGTACGCAGCAGCGTACCGGCCGCCTTCATCGGCGCGTCGCTCGCGTGGCTGACTATCGCGGTGGTGGCTTGGTACGCGCGCCGGAAGATGCGATCGGTGCGGACAGTGGAACAGACCAGCGGCTCAACGAATTCGCGAAACCGCTACGACTGATCGGACGACGATGGCGGCATCGAGCCGCGGTCGAAGATTTTGGCTAGACACCTTTGCGCAGCGCCCACGGTTAGGTCTGGCGGTGGCCGCGTTTTGTTCATTCAAGTTCGTGGGTAAGGAAGCGCATGATCTCGTCATGGCCGAGGTCCTCGACCCAGGCTATCAAACGTCCCATATCGGTAGCTCTCACAGCGCGCGACGGCCCAAGCGGCGGCGACGATGGCAGGTCAAGTATGCCTTGTCCTTCGATTCGCCCGTGATCTCATCGGCGTTCCCGCCGTCGGCCGCCGGACGTTCCATTCTACATCGGGAGAACGAAATGGCGGATGGACGAGAACAGTTTGCCACGCTTGGGCACAGTGTGCGATGGAGGTTCTGGGGCGAAATCGCGCGCGACATTCAGGAAGCGCTTTTCGAGACCGCGATGGGGGTCAACAGGGTGCGGCAGGAGTTCGCCTCATCCCGGACCGTGCATTTGGCGAAGCCTGCCTAAAAACGCGAGGAACCGCGGTGCGGGGCGCGTGTTGAATGCCAAACCGCCTAGTTGCCCCCGGCTTGTTCAAGGCTCAGCATGGCCGACGAAACGATCATGACCACCGACATCGCCGCTCACGGCGCCTCCCGCCTCCCGTGGGTTGAGATCGACAGCTTCAACCTCGAACTGAAGGATGAGGAAGGATTCCTCGGGGACCGCGCCAGCAAAGGCGCCTTCCGGGAAACTCTCGAAGAGTGGCGGAAGCCGTTGCGCAAATCTGGCGACGACCCGTTCGGGAAGGAGCTTTCCGAAAACATCAGCAAGAAGGAACTCGACGCCATCCTGGTCGGCGACGACACCGAAGCGTCAGCGGTCGTGCACAGCACCATCGAGGACTTCGCGCAGGAACTCGCCCACGTAACGCGCCGCTTCCTCAAGACCAAGGCTTGGGACAAGACCGAGCGCATCGTAGTGGGCGGCGGCTTTCGCGACAGCCGGCTCGGCGAACTCGCCATCGCGCGCGCCGAAATTGTCCTCAAGGCCGAGAACTTCAAGGTCGAGATGGTGCCGATCCACCGTCACCCGGACGACGCAGGCCTTATCGGCGCGCTACATCTCGCGCCATCCTGGATTTTCGAAGCTCATGACTCCATCCTTGCCGTCGACATCGGAGGCACCAACATCCGCTGCGGCGTCGTGGAAACGCGTCGCAAGAAGGCGCCGGACCTCTCCAGGGCCTGCGTGTGGAAGTTCGAGCTATGGCGTCATGCCGACGACGAGCCGACCCGTGAGAACGCCGTCAAGCGCCTCGTCAAGATGCTCAAGGATCTGATCGCGAAGGCGGAAGACGAGGGATTCAAGCTCGCGCCGTTCATCGGCGTCGCATGCCCAGGCGTCATCGAGAGCGACGGCACGATCAGAAAGGGCGCGCAGAACCTGCCGGGCAACTGGGAGAGTAGCAAGTTCAATCTGCCGGCAAGTCTCGTCGAAGCGATCCCCCGGATCGGCGAGCACGACACGGCCGTCATCATGCACAATGATGGCCTCGTGCAGGGGCTCTCCGAGGTCCCATTCATGCAGGACGTGAAGCGTTGGGGCGTACTGACTATCGGCACCGGTCTGGGCAACGCCCGCTTCACCAACCGCAACGGCAAGCGCGAACGCTGAGGCTATCGGTCGGTGGCGAGATTCTGCACGATCTCGTCTGAAGCGCTCGCTTCCTAGGGCGATTTTTGCAATAGCCGATGGATAGCCAGCTCCTTCCCGAAAGTCGGCAGTATAAACGCCGCCGAAGATGCGAAAGCGTATCAATCAAGATTGTGGGTAGGCTATCGCGCCTCAGTAAGCCATTCCTAACCTCCGCCTTGGTGCTTACTTGCCGACTTCGAATAT
The DNA here is from genome assembly GCF_036924675.1 of Bradyrhizobium sp. AZCC 1578. NCBI lineage: Bacteria > Pseudomonadati > Pseudomonadota > Alphaproteobacteria > Hyphomicrobiales > Nitrobacteraceae > Bradyrhizobium > Bradyrhizobium sp. AZCC 1578. The sequence continues at coordinate 229,154 of NZ_JAZHRZ010000001.1, read as the reverse complement.
TCTGCTTCCTACTTGAGGAACATTTATGTTTCCTCGGGTCAGCCATCATGCGGGAAGAACTTAGAGCTTCGCCGGCAGTTAACTGGAACAGACAACGGTGTTTGCTGGTTCTACTAAACGGCGAGCGCGCTCAGCAAATTCGACGCAAGGTGGAAGCCGCGTGAAGAATCTGTAGATGAAGGGGTATTTTATACTTTTCTACTTCGTCATCGCCGCGAGCTTGCGAAGCCGCAAGTGAGGAGCCTCCGAGTTCCGGGCCTGCAGCTAGGCGCCTCGGCAAAGCCCGCTGCGAATAACGAAAGGAGCAACTCTGACCTGTTGAAACGGTGACCTGTTTGAAACGGATGGCAACTTCAGAAGCAAGTGCAGCACAGCAAAGGTCATCTTCCAGGGACGTCTTGGCAGATGCCATCAAGTGCCGTCACGCGATTCTGTTCGTTGGCAGGCGTCTCGATGGCTGTGAGGTTGCCTTCTTAGCAAAGCCTCGTCGATCAGCTGCTGAAAGAGCTCGACCTCAGTCCCGACGTAATCGATGGAATGAACGACGGTTATCAGATGCTGGCTGAATTTTATCGCCTGGAGCAAGGCGAAATGGATCCTTTACGAAGTTGGCTGGATCGAAACTGGAAGGTCGCTGCGGATCGCGTCGCCGAGTCGAAGCTTCATAAACTCATCGTCGAGCTCGATTTTTCGACCATTTACACCACCAACCATGACCGCAATCTCGAAACGGCGTTCGAAGTTCACAAGAAGCATGACGCAAAGCGAACGCGAAGCAGATGGCGGGTGCTGCGGATGGCGTGACGCATATCGTCAAGTATCATGACGACTTCGAAGACGATGCGTCGCTGGGTCTTACCGAGACCGATTTTCTCAATCGATTGTCCTTCGACCCTCTTGGATATCAAGTTTCGCGCGGACGCCTTGGCTCGCACCATCCTGTTCATCGGATAGAGCATGTCCGATCCCAACATCCGGCTGCTTCTGCACGGCATTTGGCAGACCTGCGAAAGATCAGGCCACCGGGATCATCGCCCGCGCTCGTTTGTGTTCATGCCTTCATCGAACGCCGTGCAACAGGCCATGCTCGCACGCTGGGAATTACGCTGCTGACGCCCGAGTGCAGAGGTGCGCAGATGATGCGCTAACGGCCTTCCTCGCAGATCTCCGAGCAAGAATCCATCCTTCTTGACGGCGTTAGCCTGGGCACCACCATCACCCGCTCACTGCTGTCGAACGTAGTATCGTGCCGCTGTTTGCAAGGGTCTCGGTCTTCTGGGCCTTATGCCCCGCATTCAGTCCCTCCGGCACAGAGCCGTCGGACACCTATCCTGACCACCGGCTTCTGCCACTGCAGCTAACGCCAGAACAACGCGAGCAGCAGGATGACGGGAAGGGGAATGCCCAAGAGCCACAGCAGGGCGCCTCTGCCAAACGTCATTGTCAACTCCTGTTATAGGTCCCTCTTAGAATTCTAACGGAGAAGAGCATCGGCAGTTCCTGAAAGGGAACAGAAGTTTGAACGCCGCGTTGGGCACCGAATACTGTTGAACTGGAGGAGTTCATCATGGCCCCGCGTACAGTGCCTAACGCCTTTTTCGGCTGGACCTGGTCGGCCGTTCTGGCTGGAGTATTTGCTTCATTGGTTGTCCAAGTCCTACTGACCATGCTGGGATTCGGCATCGGTCTGCTCGCGATTGATGTCCCGACCGCTCAGTCCGCGCCTGCAGGTGCCAGCTGGGCCGCCTTCGTGTGGTGGGCTGTATCGGGCGTCATCGCCGCCTTTATCGGCGGCGCGGTCGCGGCGGCCAATTCGCCCGATCAAACCGGCCTCGGGCGAGTAGGACAGGCCTTGGCCGCTTGGTCGGTTGCGACAGTGGTCGTCGTAGCGGCAGCGGCGCTGATCCCGACGTCCACCACCAGTGTCGCCAGCAACCTGGTCGGCCCGTCATACGCGGCCAGCGCCCGCGTTGCGGCCTTGTCGGGGGTTCCGAATCGCGAAACTGTCGGCTCCGCCGTCCGATCTCCGACGCAATCGCAAATCGAAGAGGCACGCAAACACTTTGCGTATGTGATGTTTGCAAGCTTCTGCGCGCTGCTGCTCGGCGCGGGTGCTGCGTACGCTGCCGGAATGGCGACCACAAGTCAGGCCGTCAAGGAAGCGGCACGACCTGTTGCCTAGGGAATTGGGCCGCGGCATTTCGTTAACCGGTACGGTCATTCCATCTCGCATGGCCGGGCTGGTGCCAATCTTCGCTCTTTTGCGCGGTATGCCGCCGCCCGAATAAAACGGCTCAGTTGGCTAAGTGCATAGCTTCCGCTAGAGCTTATATGCGTCGCCGGTCTCAAGAGTTAGACGGGCCGGTTCGCAGCACACGACGCCTTTGTCTCCCATCCAAAACGTCGCGCCGGTCGGACCGTACTGAGCACGAACCAGACAAGGATTAGCCCCAATAGGGGATGGCAGGACGGGCGATCATGAGCCAGAAGATGATAAGTATGGCGGCGAATGCGGGAAAATCGAAGGCGAACCAGCAACGGAAAAGACGCGTATGCTCGTAGGATAGCGATGAGTTTGACTCGACGGCGCGGATGGCAAGATCCCGCATGCGCATCTGCATCCAGACCACCGGCAACCAGAAAGCGCCAGTCACAGTATAGAGCAGAATGGAAGCTGCGATCCATTCATCCCCGAGAGAATAGCCGCTCAACCATGCGAGCCAGACCCCCGTAATTGTGCTGGCTGGTTCCGGTGACGCAGACTGCGGATCAACTCCTCCATGTAGGGCAAAACCTCCAGGAGCGCGGTCAAGACCAGCATCGTTACGACGTAAGTTACAGGTAGCGGTTGCTGCTTCAGCGTGAATGAGAAATCCGGCATGCCAAAACCGAACAATGCAGCGAAAGCCGGCCAGTGCAGCGCGATAACCAGCAGCAAACCCGTCAGGGGAAGCATTTCGAGAACGCTATGGATGTGCTGTTCGGCCGGCGCGATCTCGCGCATTGCCGACGCGTAGCGAACATCCCAAATGGCGGTCGCTTCATGAAGTATTAGAAACACGATCATAACCAGAATCACGCCCGATGTAATTTCAAGGAAAAGCGCGGCCAGCACCGGAAGAGCCATTTCGCCGAACTGAAGAAGGTGCAGGACCGATTCCCTCCATCCGCTTGTCTTTTCGATATGGCCGGCGCGATGACATAGATAATCGGCAAAGCCGGCGGCCAGCCAAAGCGGCAGCACGAAATACATCAACATTCCCCGCAGGACCTCGTCGGGCCCCATGTCAAACCTCCTTTGAAACGTATCTGTACGGATAAATCAGCAGCCGCCACAAACGTTCCTCTGGCGGAACTCATTTGGAGTTCGCCAGAAGTAGGCGGCGGTCATCTCCGCGGGCTCTCGCCCTGCGGGACCGCCTCGAATCCATACCAGGTGATCGCTCGGGCAACATTAGGTCGCGAGCAGTGGTTCTCGCCGTGGTCGAATTGAAATTCGTAACCGTTGGTTTCGGCCCTCTTGACGGGCACCGTAACCAGGTCGTTTCGACGGCCGCGCTCGCTGCATTGGCGAAAGCGGAAGGAAACGCGCTATGCAACCTACGAGTACAAGCAGCCATTGGTCCCACGCTGAAGAACCCCAAATCGTCTAACGCCAGGTTGGAAAGTTGGCCTTGACCGAGCAATCGATGTTTTGCGAGCTTGGCCGTCGACTCGCCGCGGGAGCCTTGATCTCGCGGCAGGTTCGCCTAAACCGGAAGCTCTAACGCGACAAAAGACGCATCAGATCGAAACACGATTGCTTTGCCATTTGTCTAGGAACCGTTTCGACCGCACAACTTTATCATCCAGGGCGCTTGCGGTGTAAGGTGTGCGAGGCCGTATGTTTTCCGGCTACATATTCGATGTGGAAGGCACGCTAGTCGACTGTGTGCGCCAGAATTTGCTGAGCCAGCAGGAATCGTTGGCCAATTTTGGCGCAACGGTACCCTATGAAATTTTGCAACTCTATTCTGGATTGGACGGCGACGAGACGCTTCAGCTCATTGCGCCCGCTATGAGCGCTGAAGAGCGCAAAAGAGTGCTTGAAGCCAAGGAGAAAATTTACGACGGCAAATATCTGGCAATGGCAAAGCCCTTCGCGGGCGTGCGTGATGTACTTGAGGCGATAGCCAAGGCTGGCGGACGAATTGCGCTGGCTACGGATTGCAAAGGTCCAGAACTCAAACATTACCGATCGCTTCTGGATGTCGACGACCTCATCTCCTGTGTGGCGTGTGGGGACGATGTCGAGCATGGCAAGCCAGACCCTCGGCTGGTGGAGTTGGCGGTTCTAAGGTTAGGTATCTCGGTCAAGCAGGCTATCATGATTGGCGATACTCCATATGATGCCGAGGCCGCGAGGTCAGCCGGTGTGGCAGCCGCCGGTCTCCTTACTGGCGGATTCGCCAAGGAAGCGCTGCTGGAGGCTGGATGCTCCATCGTTGCAGACGATCTCCCCGAGCTTCTAACGAGTCTGGAAAGTATGCGCGATGAAGGTTCTTTGGACGGCTCTGGAAGCCCGGTTTGCCTTCCATAGAGCAGGCATCCGATGATTTACTGTTTCGCGGCATCGCGTGGCTCGCGTTGGTAAGGTCGGCGGCGCATCCATGCCGCGCGCCTGTGCGAGAGGCCCCGTCCGCCGGTCACGTTTTTATTGCGGGCGTGGCGGTGGAATGGCCGGCTTACCGGGCGCGTGCCTAGCAGCGTCGGCTCGTTCCGAGAGGTGTACCGCCGCTGCTCCTTCAATCTAGGTGAGGCGATTGAGACTACCGAACGGATTGAGGTTCCCAGGTTCGCTGTCCAGCTTGTCGTCACCGCGTTGTTCCGCCCTGATGCTTACCTCAGCCAGCGGGCCGATGGCAGGAGCATTGAGCGGCGTTCCATCGATCGCGAAGTGAGATCCGTGGCAGGGGCAATCCCAGCACGTCTCGAAGGAATTCCAGTGCAGGTGGCAGCCCACATGCGTACAGGCTGCGGAGCGGGCGTACAGCGCGCCGGAAGGGTCACGATAGGCTGCGATCTTGCTTGTACCCTGCCGGATGATGGCGCCGTGTCCGGCTTTCAGGTCGCTGACATCGGTCAGTTCGCCCGGCGCGAGGTACTCAGCGAAGTTCTTCACGGCGGTTACATTCTCCCTCAGGAAGTTGCCGATCGCGGCGGGCGTCTTGCGCGAGGGCTCATACACGTCGGCCCATTTGGTTTCCCGCCCCAGGATCAGTGCTGAGTTGATCATGGCGCCCACCACGCCGTGCGTCATGCCTTGGCCAGAATCGCCGGCATGTACGTAGATTTTGTTGCTTCCCGGATTTCTGCCGATGAAGCCAGCGTAATCGATGGTGTCGAGGACCTGTCCCGACCACCGGTGGGTGACATCTTGCGCGGCTGGAATGAGATTGCGCGTCCAGGCTTCAAGGGCCTGAAAGCGGACCTCGGCGTCATCGGCTTCGCCGCTCTTGTGGTCGCCACCCCCGACGATGAGGAAATCGGCTCGATCATCACCGGGCTGCAGCCGTACGTAGTGGTAGGGATCCAGCGTGTCCCAATACAGCGCATCCGGGATAGCTCCCTTCCTGATCGAAAACGCCATCGCGTAGGTGCGATAGGGAGCCATTTTGGTATGCAGGGCGAATCGATCGACGATCGGGGCATTTGTAGCCACGACCGCAGCTTGGACAGTTACTGTACCGCCGCTGGCCGTCACAACAACCTTGCCGTCGTGCTCCTCGATCCGTTCGACGACTGTGTCACAGTGGAAGCTGCCACCCTTTGTCTCGACGGCCGCGACAAGACCCCTGAGATATTTCAGAGGATGAAACGTGCCCTGGCGCGGATAGCGCAGTACGTGCTGCTGCGCGCAATGGGCGAGGGGAACGCCGACCAGCCTATGGACGGGCGCGCCGACCTGGCGGACCGCATCCAATTCATCCTCGATGATCTTCGCATCGGTGTCGCGCGCCTGAAACAGAAAACCGTCCAGGCGCCGGAAATCGCAGTCGATGGATTCCCGCTGCTGGATTTCCTCGATGCGATCCACCGCTGCGGCCTGACTCTCATAGAAGAGGCGGGATGTGTCCTCCCCCCGCAGGCCGATCATCGCGGACGTCAGATCATCGCAGAGCGGCGCCAGATGCGCTGTGGTGCGCGCCGTTATGCCACCCGCGATCTTCGCACGATCGAGCACGATGACGCGCGAACCTCGGAGGGCAAGTTCATAGGCCGTGGAAATGCCGGCAATACCCGCGCCAATGATTGCAACATCGCATTCCTTGCTGCCCTGGAGTCGTGTCGCGTTTGGGGCAACCGCAATGTCCATCCAAAGCGATTGGCTACGCCGATCGATGAAAGGAACCATCCTAAAAACCCGATCCAGTCGACAATGACCATGAATATCAAAACGGCCGATCGGGTGGTCTGGTTCCTATTAGTTCCGCCGTCATCGGGCCCGGCCCGTCATCTCGCTCAAGCGTCTGGCATCGGCCGGCGCCGCGCTTTTCTGGTCGTTGTCGAGATAGACAAACACGTCGCAGCCTTGCCGCTTCCAGGACCTGACGCGGCGAGCCCATTCCGAAGGGTTCGCGGACGACACTGGGTCCCGTGGGGCCATCGTAACGGGCGCTGGAATCGCGTTGGAGCTTGCCAAGTGCAGCGTCCAGAACAATTTCAATCTGTTGATCGCAGCGGATGAGCCTCAGATCGAAGCCGCGGGCCAGCATACGGGGTTTTGAGCAGGCATGCCCCTATACGAAAGGCGGGCATTTCTGCCCGCCCTGGAGTCGCAGTTAACCGTCGGATTTAGGCCTCCAGAACCGCCACGATCTCGTAGGTGTTCGGATCCACGATCACGATCTGCTCCTTGACGAGGATGTACTTGTACCTGCGCCATTCCGGATAGATCGTCACCACTCGCTCCGGCAGCGTGTGGAAGGTCACGTCGCGCGGCACCTTAGTGCCGACCGAAATCGAGAAATTCACGTTCGTCACCGGCTCAACGCGGGTCTCCTTGATCGCGCTGGTGATCTGGGTGCGCTGCTCGGTCGAGAGCTTCCCCGCGGCACCAGCCTGGCCCGTCGTGGTCGTGTCTTGGCCCGCGGCTCCGCCCTGCGTCTGAGTCTGCATGCGGTCTTCCTTGCCCTGGGCCTTCTGGTCCTTCTGAGGCGTAGTCTGCTCGCGGCCTTGTGTCGTGCTCTGATCACGCTGCTGTGTCGTGCTCTGATCACGGCCTTGGTCACGTGGGGTGCCCTGGCCGGTCGTCTTCTCACGATCACCCTTTTGTTCGGCCTTCATGCCGCCTCGGTCCTCCTTGCCCTCGGCTTTCATGCCCTTGTCTTCGCGGCCTTCCGCCTTCATGTCCTTGCCGCCCTTGTCTTCCGTGCGCTGGCTCTTTTCAGCGCCCATCGACTTCTGCTCGGACTTCATGTCGGACTTTTGTTCTGTCGCGCCACCCTGCTGGGCTGCGGCGCCGCCCGACGGCGATTCACGGCCCATCCCGGTACCCTGCGCATTGGCGAAACCGGTACCAGCGATCAGAGCCGCCGCGGCGACCGAGATCAAAAAACCTTTAGTCATAGAATCCTCTCCTCACAGATTGCATTGCCCTCGGCGATTAACGAAAAGGAGATTATGACGTTCCTTGGGTGCGTCCCTATGCTCGAAATCCCTCTCTCATGTTGAAACAAAAGTTCCAGCGTTGGCTTATCTCTCCAGTCTGGCGCACATGCGAAATGGAGAGAGTCCATGTCGATCAGTACGATCATCCTGATTATTTTGGTGATTGCCTTGTTGGGTGGCTTTAGTGGCATTGGCGGCGGCCCATTTTATGGGACCGGCTACTACGGCGGCGGTGGACTGGGCCTCGTAATTGTTATCCTGCTGATTTTGATTCTGCTTGGCAGAATCTGAATCGTTTCGGGCAAGCTGTTGCATTACCGGCACGGACAGGTTTTGTCCGGGTTAGCACCATCGAGGACCGCTGCGGTCGTTCCTGGCGCATATTTTTGTCCGACTGCCAAATCCGGTCGCAGCAAAAACCGCCTCGCAGGGGGGCAAGGCGGTTTAAGGACACCGAGCGAGTTTGCGTTTGTTCTAAACCGTGAGGTTCAGGGCAATGTCGAAAACCAATCATCAACGTCCTTGCGGGCTTGATCCTTGGCGTAGCCGTAGCGCTTTTGCAGCCGACCTTCGAGCTCATCGCGCCGGCCGTTGATAGCGGTCAGGTCATCGTCCGTCAGTTTGGCCCAGTTCTGTTTGACCTTGCCCTTGACCTCGGTCCAATTCCCTTCGATTCGGTTCCAGTCCATGATGGATCCTCCGGCTTACGTGAATCCGCAACGCTTAGAGCAGCGTCTCGTTCCTACTCGTCGCAGCCGCGGAGCGGCGTGCGATCGGGAAATGGGTGCGTCCGGAGAAGAACAGTTTAGGGCGGACGAAAAGAAGCCCTGAATTCAGCACAGAGCTTTCAGAACTCCGAACTAACGCGCGCGAGTACATATGCGCAGCGAGCGGAACGATGCTGTGGCGGGACTGCTCAATCTTCTCAAATATTGCGCCCTGCAATGCAGTCGAACAGGTGTCCGGGAACCATTCTCCATTCCAGGCGTCGATTTTCCGCGTTGCCGTGGAGAGCTCAGATGGTCGGTGAAGGTATCGATGGCCCAAACAAGCTCGACCAGGCCAAGGAGGCCGTTCAGGCGGCTACCAAGACGGTCAAGGAAACCACTCAGTCCGTCGCCGACGCCGTCGAAGCAGGCCGGCACCCAGGTGCGCCTCTCGACCGCTTGGCGCGTTGGACTCAAGAAGCGCCCCTACACGCACTCACTATAGCGTTCTTGGTCGGTGTTCTGGTGGGGCGCAGATAACTAGCCAATGCATTCAAACGGTCTGCCCCGGGGCGATCTTCACTCACACGGTTGCACAGCGGCCGCTGCTCGCGCCATCCGGAGCGGTGAGAAGAGCTCTTCGAAACGCTGGCGGACTTTCTTCTGTTCAATCGCGCGAGTTGGTGACCGCTTCGGTGAGCTGCCTGATTCGTACACGGCAACTCGCGAGTGAAGGCTTCATCTACTAACGGATTGCAATGCCAGGACCAGCGTCGCTGATAGCAGCGACGAAAGGGCGAGCAATGTCCAATCCGGTCTCGCGCTTCCTGCTGCTATCTGTCCGAGCAGCAATTCTATCCGCTTTATCATTCGTCCCTGGGAAGCCGGTCAAGATAGGCGAGTCCAGAACACGTGAGTTCTTCAGTCTCGCTTTGGCTGGCCTCCAACTTCCCTCGCAAATGGCGCTCCAATAGGCATCGTCGACCGTCCGCAACGTCGACATCGCGATGCACCGCCAGATAGATGGTCCAAGCCGTGTCGACCGCCTTTCGAAGAACTTCATCGACCATCCTCCAACTCCAACAAGTGTGACCACTGGTAACTCTCGGCGTGCTGCGGCTTCGCCGCGTGCATCTTGGCCCACTGCCGCATGATCTGCAGTGAAATCCGGTCGGAAAGCCGGATGCCGGAAATCGGCACGTCCGATTTGACAGCAACTCACGTTGTCTTTGGAAGTTTCCCATTTTGCCGGTGCGTCCGACGTTCAACGGCAACAGATATCGCACGTTGGAACCTGTCGGGGCGGCGCTCGCGACCCGCGGTGGCACGACTTCGATCAAGTCGTGCCCAATCGCATTTGAGCGCATTGTTTCGCCGAGCGGCATGCACCCCACGGCAGAGCTCGATTTGGTCGGGTCGCAGCTCAGTCGCCACAGTAGCTGAGAGCGCCAAGGTGTCATGCGATCGGGATCAACACGTTTCGAGCAGCTCCATTACTCGTCCAATAAGCGCGATGAACAAATGTTCATCTAGTTCAACTTCTCGACCAACCTCCAGCCGGAGAAACTTCTTGGCGCTTCCAGACTTATTGCATGGGAAAAAATGGAAGAAGCGTCCTGGAGGGGCGCTGATCAACTTTTCCTGTGCCGTTGCAAGTTTGCGGAGTTTGTAAAATCCGACGAGGCCGCGTTCCCGCGCTCGAGAACTGTAAGGGCGACCCTTCGATGTCTATGCTCAGCTCCGCCGTTCAACGGTCCACTCTCGGGCTTCATACGCTCGAACAGTACGAGCCGCTCATCGGCGCTGCGACGGTCGAGCGCATCGCGGCGAAGGCGGATCGGGTGCGCACGATGCGCGTCGCCCATATCAGTTCGACATTCTACGGCGGAGGCGTAACCGAACTGCTCACGCCGCTCACGCTTATGATGAATGCGACCGGCATCGAAACCGACTGGCATTTGATTCAGGGAACGCCGGGCTTCTTTGGCTGCACCAAGAAGCTGCACAATACGCTGCAGGGCACCAGCCTGGAGTTTTCCGACGCTGAAAAGACGATCTACGAAGAGGTCGTGTTCGAAAATGCCACGCGGCTTCATCTTGACGACTGCGACGCAGTCATCGTGCATGATCCTCAGCCTCTGCCGCTCATCACGCATTTTTCCGATCGGGAAATGCCGTGGCTCTGGCAATGTCACGTCGATCTGTCGTCGCCGCACGCATCGGTTTGGACTTATCTGCGCCAGTTCATCGAGCAATATAACGCAACTATCTTTTCGCTGCCCGAATACGGTCAGCATCTCCAGGTCGGTCAGCATTTCGTCACCCCGGCGATTGATCCGTTCTCGGCGAAGAACCGTGAGATGTCCGACCGCGAGAGACGGGAATTCCTCGGCAACTACAAAATTCCGACAGATCGTCCCCTGGTAACGCAGATTTCCAGGTTCGATCGGTGGAAAGACCCGATGGGCGTGATTGAGGCTTTCCGCAAGGCGAGAGAGCAGGTCGACTGCACGCTCGTGCTCGTCGGCAATAATGCCTCTGACGATCCCGAGGGCGGACAAATCCTCGAGACGATCGAGAGCGTCGCCGATGAAGGTATCATTGTTCTCAGCGTCGACGATCCAACCCTGGTGAACGCACTGCAGCGCTCTGCCGCCGTGGTCCTGCAGAAGTCGATCCGCGAGGGCTTTGGTCTCACCGTCGCCGAGGCAATGTGGAAGGGCGCCGCCGTCATCGGCGGCGACGTCGGAGGCATCCGGCACCAGATCAAGGACGGATGGAACGGATTTCTGGTGAGCACGCCCGATCAGGCGGCGGCGAGAATGGTCGAGCTCTTGAAGAATCCGAACTTGCGGGAGGAGCTCGGTGCGCGCGCGAAAGAAAGCGTGCGGCAGAACTTTTTGATGAGCCGATTATTGGAGGATTGGCTCGACCTGCTGTCCCAATACGAACGGCCGGTGGTTTGACGGTTTGGTTCGATCTCGATGGTAGAAAGCCCATGCGGATTGCCCAGATAGCGCCTCTGGCCGAAAGCGTCCCTCCCAAGCTTTACGGCGGCACCGAGCGCGTGGTGGCGTGGCTGATCGATGAGCTGGTGAGCCTGGGACATGAGGTGACATTGTTTGCCAGCGGGGACTCGGCAACGTCAGCCCGGCTTCATGCGGTCTGGCCTCGGGCGCTTCGCCTTGGCCGCCCGCGGACCGACCCGATGGTTGCCCAGACCGCGTTATTGGAAGCGGTAGCCCGCAATGCAACCGAATTCGATGTCATTCACGCGCATATCGATTGGCTGCACCTGCCACTCCTGAGCCGGCTCGGCGTTCCGTTTCTAACCACCTGCCACGGGCGCATGGACTTGCCTGGCTTTCCGGACGTGGTCCGCAGCTTTCCCGACGCGCCGTTCGTTTCGATATCGGACAATCAGCGCGTTCCCCTAAGCGAGGCCAACTGGATCGGCACCGTTTACCATGGCTTGCCGGCCGACCTGTTTCGACCTTCGTTCGAGGCCGGCTCCTACCTTGCCTTCCTGGGCCGGCTGACGGCGGAGAAAGGACCGGAAGCCGCCATCCGGATCGCACGCGGTGCCAAAATGCCGCTTCGTATCGCCGCAAAGGTCCCACGCGGCGATAGAAGCTACTTCAAGGAACAGCTCGAGCCGCAGATCGATGGCGAGCAGGTGCAGCTCACCGGCGAGGTCAATGATGACGCGAAGCGGCAATTTCTGGCAGGCGCTGCGGCGCTGTTGTTTCCCATCGATTGGCCGGAGCCATTCGGGCTCGTCATGATCGAGGCCATGGCGTGCGGCACGCCCGTCATCGCGTTCAAGTCAGGCTCGGTGCCCGAAGTCATCGACAACGGCATTACCGGGTTTGTCGTAGCGGATGAAACAGAAGCGGTCGAAGCGATCGGAAGGCTCGCCGAACTCGATCGAAGCCAGGTGCGCGGGCATTTCGAGAAGAGGTTCACCGCCAGGCGCATGGCGGAAGAATATCTTCGCCACTACAAGGCACTGATTCATCCTGATGAGCGAAGTTCATCCCGGCATCAGGCCCGCCTTGGTTCCCTCAGTGCCCGATAGCCGTCCGGCCCCGTAACAGGCAAGCGGCCGCTAGTCTCCGCGTGCGTGCCAACCATTCCGGCCCCGCGGATAGCAAAAACGGCCATGTCGCTCTGACGTCCAGCAGAATTACGAAACCGTCGCGGTAGTCCATCAACAACTTGAGGATACGCGAGGTCCGCGCGCCGTTCGCCTGCTTCGGTGCAGGAACCAATCTGCAAAACGGGGGTTGGAAGGCAATTGCGATCAGAGAGAGGGCAGCCATGCTGAATTTTCCCCGCCCTCCGTTTCCAAACCAACAGCAGCCGATGCCCGGCAAGACTGCCGCGATGAAGCCGGCGCCGGATCATGGCGAAACGTCCTACAAGGGCAGCGGTCGCCTCAACGGCAAGAAGGCCGTCATCACCGGCGGCGACAGCGGGATCGGCCGCGCGGTTGCCATCGCCTACGCCAGAGAGGGAGCTGACGTCTTGATCTCCTATCTCGACGAGCACGACGATGCCCGGGAGACCGAGCGGCTGGTGACGGAAGCCGGCAGAAAGGCCGTCCTGCTTCCCGGCGATCTACAGACCTCCAGTCAATGCCGCGCCGTCATCGCGAAGGCCGTATCGGAGCTGGGCGGTATAGATATCCTCGTCAACAACGCGGCGCATCAGGCCAGCTTCAACTCGATCGACGACATTAGTGACGAGGAATGGGAACTGACGTTTAAGGTGAACATCCACGCGATGTTCTATCTTACCAAGGCAGCGATAAGCCACATGAAGCCGGGTAGCTGCATCATCAACACGGCGTCGATCAATTCGGATGTCCCCAACCCGACGCTTCTGGCCTATGCAACGACCAAGGGCGCGATCCACAATTTTACGGCGGGACTGGCGCAGCTTCTGGCCGAGAAGGGCATTCGTGCCAATGCGGTTGCTCCGGGGCCGATCTGGACGCCGCTCATTCCATCCACCTTGCCTGGGGACTCCGTAAAGAACTTCGGCAAACAGGTCCCGATGAAGCGTCCCGGTCAGCCCGTCGAACTGGCGACCGCTTATGTCATGCTGGCCGATCCCCTTTCAAGCTACGTATCCGGCGCGACGATTGCCGTCACCGGCGGCAAGCCCTTCCTGTAAAAAAGGCGTCCCGCCGGCTCCTTGAGGCGCCGCCAAGTCCCCATTCCCCCCGGACCGGCGCCCGTGCTGAGTCAGGCGGCGTTCGACGCCTTGATTGTTGACGCCCTTCCGAAACGCGATGGTATTAAGCTTCGTGTTCGCCGCCTTTTCCTCATTGAGGTTGGTGGTCAGGAAACGCACGATCTCGTCATGGCCGAGTTCCTCGTCCTAGGCTATCAACGTCCCATATCGGCAGCTCTCATAGTGATCGACGGCCCAAGCGGCGGCGACGGTGGCAGATCAAGTACGGCCCTGTCCTTCGATTCGCCCGCGTCCATTCGAGGCCTGTCCGCTAATCAGCTCGTATGCACGCTGATGTCCATGATGGCTCGGAGCACCACACGCTCCAATCAGAGGCCGGATACATTGATGCAAGATCGCATCTGCCAGGTTGACGAAACCTCTTGCAACGCGCGGCCGGACCAGACATTGGGGTCATTCGCGTCGGTTTGGCCGCATCACGGCGACTTCCGGTCTACCCCGGTGAACGTACAGTCTCAGGATAGGCTGGCATGTCTCAAAGGTGCCAGGTCCGGACGCGAGCAGCGCGCCCGTCACGATGGAGTCGATACCGGACTCGTGCGCCGCTAAAAGTGGCTTCGTTAGCTCGGTCAGATGTTTATCTGCTGATCATGTAACCACCGACGAGCATGAGGCAAATTCCCAAGCCCTTTTGTAGCATCTTCGTGCGATCTAGCGATTCCTTGGCCACGCGAGGGAAAAATAGGGTCAACACGATACCGAATGCAAAGACGAAAAGTGGCTGGAACGAATTCACGAGAAGAACCAATGCGACGGGCGCCAGGAGAGTCGCGTAAAGCGTGACGGCTTCGCTGACACTGAACAATGTTTTGCTCAGTGCGATGAGGCCAACAGCGGCGACTTTCGATTGCTGGAATAGGTCGAGAAAATCTCTGCGGTAACTTGGAACGATGACCAGCAAAGCCAAACCGGTCATCGTTTGGCCGACGAATCCCCATGAAAGCGAAACCCAAAAACCCTTGTCCACGGCGATCAGCTTGAAAATGACGCCATTGACCGCACTCAAGAAAGAAGCACCCAGCATCAGTGCCACAACGTTTCGCTTGAACCGCATTCCCCGCCGACCAGACTCAAACGACAATGCAAGCGCACCAACAATAATAACGAACGAACCCAATCCTTGAGCAAACGTGATCGTTTCACCGAGGATAAGATAGCCGAGGAAGTAAGCAAAGATGGGCACCGTCTGATAAAAAGGTGTGACGAAAGATGCCTCATCGATGTCGAGTGCGTAGAGATAGAAAACACCGGCGAAGACGCTCGACACCCCGGTCGCGACAAGCGCAGTTCCTTGAACGAAGCTGACGTCGTCCACGTCCGGCTGAATGAACAACAGGATCGGGATTACCACGCCGCTGAACAGCGAAGAGAGTATGACAATCGATCCGATACTTTTCTGCTCGAGGTATCTCGACAGCAAAAACTTGTCGTTGTGATTGGCGCAAGCAAGTAGGAATGGCGCACACAGGGCGATGAAAAACCAGCTCATAATCGACACTCCGCCAGAAATTGCCTTCAGTTCTGCCATGGCGGAGACTGTGGCTGATCCCGATTGACGGCCCACTCGTGCGTTCTACCGCGTCAGAACCGAACCCCAAGAATTCTGCGATGTTGATCCTATTCTTTTCCGGACTCTCAAGCCTAGCATTTGCGGCCCTGCCGGGCGATGCGGCGTGGCATTCAGCGTCTGCGAAAACTCGATCGCATCGACGCGCCAGGTTCCGAACGAGAGGCAAATGGGGCGCGCCCACCTCGATCCGGGGAACCTAAGCGAAGCAATTAAATTGTTTTGTCGTCTAGAGTCGGTAACTGCCATGCCGATGATACAGAAGCGGAATTCGATTAGTCCTGCCGATCTCGCAGGCCGCCCACTGCGGGAACAGACGCTTGGCACCGAACGACGAGGGCCTTGGTCAATGTTTCGCGGTGTCAGGACCACGCCCTCATGCAACACCGCGGATATCAGGTCCTTCTTTGATCGATGTGTATCAACAGGATCTCCCGAGCAGCACGGTGATCCGCAACGACTGCTCGAATACCGACTCGCGCTTGTGCGAAACTTGGCTCGAATCCGGCCCTCTGATGTGGTGCTGGACCTCGGTTGCGGCAACGGCCATCACCTGTTCGCCCTTGCCCCTGAAGTAGCTCGTGGCATCGGGATTGATGTCTCGCCGGGCATGATCGCATTGGCGCGCGCTCGTCTTCGGAACTCAGCTTGGAAAGCCAACCTTACGTTTGACGTGGGCAACGCCGAGGAGCTGAACGGAATCGCAGACGAGTCCGTTGATCTGGCGATTTGTATCGGTGCGTTCGAGCATATGCTAGACAAGCGAGCGGTGTTGGCTGGCATCTATAGGGTGCTGAAGATTGGTGGCCGTTTTTTCTGCCTGACACCGAATGCCGATTACGTTTGGTATCGGGCGATAGCGCCTGTGTTGGGGTTTGACACCAAACATCTTTCCAGTGACAGAATACTGACTCGCGAAGAATTTTCCGTGCTGCTGGCTCAAGCTGGGTTTCGCCGCAGTCGCTCTGTTCCCTGGACGTTTATTCCCAAAGGAGACGTGCCCGCCCTCGTTGCGCGACTGCTCACCATGCTTGATGTGATCGGGCGACACGCTCGATTGGGTTCTTTTCGCGGCGGCCTCTCACTATGCGCCTGGAAGGAAGCGAAACCTTCCTAGCGGCGCGGCGAAAGGAATGGCGCCATGAAGAGGCATATTGTTCGGCTTGCGGCTTGCGCAAATCCGTCTAACCTTACGCAACCATCGCCGGATCCGCACCGTGCGCACGTTTCCATGCAATGAACTGCACGTTGCGTTCGCCGTGCCGGGCGATTTAGCCACGCCGACCGGAGGTTATCGCTATGATCGACGCATCGTCCAGGAGCTTCGGCGGCTCGGATGGCGCGTCGATGTCGCCAACATAGGCGACAGCTTTCCGTTCCCGAGCATCGCGCAGCGCGCGAGCGCGCTGGCGATACTGTCTGCGGTGCCGGCCGGCTGCCCGATAGTCCTCGATGGGCTTGCGTTTGGGACCCTGCCAGAGGCCGGCGCGCTCCGATCCCGCACACCGCTCGTCGCGCTGGTGCACCAACCGCTTGCTCTGCACGCCGGTCTAGACAGAACGCAGGCAGACGTGTTCCGCGAGAGCGAGCGCGCTGCGCTCGCCGCTGCCGCGCAGGTCGTGGTCACGAGTGAGGCAACCGCCCGGATTGTGATCGCTGATTACGACGTCCCGGCTCAGCGCGTCAGCGTGGTCCGACCGGGTAATGATCCAGTTCCGTCAGCGCCTGGCAGCAAGGATGGGGTCGTTCGGCTTCTCTCGATTGGCTCGGTGGTGCCGGACAAAGGATACGATCTGCTGATCGCTGCTCTGGTCGCGCTTGCCGACAAGCCCTGGCGGCTGACGATCGCGGGTGACCGGACCCGCAACCCGACCGCCGCCGCGCAGCTTGACGCCGACATCGAGGCCTACGGCCTCAGCGACAGGGTCGAGGTGCTGGGCGCCGTGCCGCCTGAGCGCATCATCGAACTCTATTTGGCATCCGACATATTTGTTCTTGCGTCGCGTTTCGAAGGGTATGGGATGGCGCTCGCCGAAGCGATCGGGCACGGTCTTCCGGTCGTATCTACCAGAGCGGGCGCAATCCCCGATACAGTGCCGGCGGAGGCAGGGCTGCTGGTGGCTCCGGAGGACACGGTCGCATTGGCGCAGGCGCTGCGCCGTCTGATCGACGATCCGCCTGAACGGCGGCGGCTTGCCGCGAATGCTCGCACGGCAGCGGCTCAGCTCCCCACTTGGCAAGATTCCGCCCGACTGTTTGCCAGCGCAATCGAGACGATCGGCTAAGAGTTGGGGGCACGTAGATCCAGCTTGCTCGGTGAGCGCGCGCACGTCGCAGTAGCAAGGAGGGTTATGGCTTCTCATTCGCCGGCGGGCGGTGCAGACTATTGCATGTCAAGCCGCCGAGAAGTCCAGTTTGAGATCTTAGAAAATGGCTGTTAGTGCGAATGCCGATATCGCTTCGGCCCTATGGTATCGCGGTCCCGGACAGGTCGAAATTCGCCGGGAAGAGATGGCTCCGCCCGGCGCGGGCGAAGTACGCGTGAAAACCATCTATAGCGCAATCAGTCGGGGCACTGAATCACTCGTGTTTGGCGGGCGCGTACCCGTCAGCGAATTCGAGAGGATGCGCGCGCCCTTCATGGCGGGTGATTTTCCGTTTCCCGTCAAGTACGGCTACGCCGCCGTCGGAAGAGTCGAGGGCGGCGAAGGCGGCTTGCAGGGTAAGAACGTCTTCGCGCTCTTCCCACACCAGACCGCTTTCAACATCCCTGCGAGCGCAGCGGTCGCGCTTCCGGAGGACGTTCCGCCGCGACGTGCAGTGCTGGCGGCCAGCATGGAAACCGCGCTCAACGGCGTGTGGGACGCTGCACCGGCACCAGCCGACCGCATCGCTGTCATAGGGGCTGGCGCGGTCGGTTCTCTCGTCGCGTATCTGTGCGGGCGGATTCCTGGTACGGACGTCACCCTTGTCGATATCAATCCAGGCCGGGCGAAATTAGCAGGAACACTCGGGGTTAGTTTCGCGGAACCCGGGAAAGCAAGGGGTGACTGCGACCTCATCGTTCATGCCAGCGGTTCGCCCGACGGACTACGAATGGCGCTCGAACTGGGCGGAGACGAGGCTACTGTGCTCGAGATGAGTTGGTATGGTGACGCGGCAGTGACCGCAATGCTTGGCGGCCCCTTCCATAGCCGCCGGCTTCGGCTGATATCGAGCCAAGTGGGGCGCGTAGCTCAATCGCACCGTCCGCGCTGGACGTGCGTCCGCCGTCTTGCGGCCGCCATCGCACTGCTCAATGATCAACGGCTCGATGCATTGCTAGCACCGGCGGTTGCGTTTGGCGATTTGCCGCATCAACTGCCGGGAATTCTCGACGCCAAGACCGGCATACTCTGCCAACCCGTCATCTATTCGTAAGGAGCTGCCTTGTTTACCGTCGAAGTTCGCGACCACATCATGATCGCTCATTCGTTCCGGGGCGCGGTTTTCGGGCCCGCGCAGACGTTGCACGGGGCGACCTTCGTAGTCGATGCAGCCTTCATCGCGGACACCCTCGATAACAATGGAATTGTTATCGACATCGGCCGCGCCCACAATGCGCTTAAGGCGGTGCTGGTGCCACTCAACTACCGCAATCTCGACGACGTGCCCGAGTTCAAGGGTAGCAACACTACTACGGAATTTCTGTCCAAGTATATTTTCGACGAACTGGCGAAGCCGGCCCGAGCTGGCGAACTCGGCCGTCCCGGCCGGGAGCTCAAGGCCCTGCGCATCACGCTCTCGGAGTCACACGTCGCCCGTGCGCAGTACGAGGCACCCTTGTGGTGATTACGTCGTCTTCGCCGTGCCCGTCAGCTCCGTGTGTGAAAACGAACCGCTATCCGCCCCCCGAAATCGACCACTGGCTGGCCAGACGAAAGCCGCAGTCAGTAAATGCGCTTCAGCGTTGCGCGTAGGTCACGTCGACTTCTTTGCCACACCGAGCGCCACGCGCTGAGCCGAGAGATCGCAATCAAACAGAACATCATCCTCGATCATGTGCACGCGCACTGGCATACGGTGAGCTTGATCGGCCCGCTCGAGCGGCGGCAACTGGATGCCAGGACCACCGGCGCCCAACATGACGGGCGAAACGGTGATATGCAGGCGATCGAGACACCGGGCCGCGATAAAGCGCGAAACGGTATCAGCGCCGCCCTCGATCAACATGCGGCGCATCCCTAGCCGTGTCAGCGAGGCTACGATGGCGGACGGAGCTATATTTCCATGTTCGGCCGGCAAGGTCACAACTTCAACGCCGGGAGATGGCGTACAACGTGTGCCCTCTGCCGTGATTAGCAGTCGGCGAACACCATCATCGGCGAACAATCTCGCATTGGCCCCAAGGCGGCCTCTTGGATCAATCACGGCACGCGCCGGCTGAGGGCCAGCTACTTGTCTGACCGTCAATTGCGGGTCGTCAGCGACGGCCGTGCGAACGCCAACGACGACAATGTCGACGAGCGCACGCAGCCGGTGAAGGTGCTCAATGCCAGCCGGACAATTGATATACTTTGAATGGCCAGTAGCCGTCGCGATGCGTCCATCGAGCGATTGGCCGACCTGCCCTACGATCACGAGATCGTCCACTTCCCCGTTACGCAACGGACCAAACAGATCCGCCCAGGCTCGAGGAAGGGGCTGCTGCCCTCTACGAAAACGCTGGACAAAGCTCTCCCATGCATCAGGAGACGCGAATTCACGGGTGCGTAATTTGCCAAACTGCACGGCAGAGATCAAAATTCGGAACCTGTGAACGATCAATGCTACTATCGACCACTCGGCCGCAAAAATCCATCTGATTCCTAGCGGAATGATTCAGGACTTTCGGTGTTCTACGAACGCGCCCGGTAAAGAAGGTCACCCGCGAATGAGCGCCGCGCATTCGTCTGCAAATTCAGCCCTGCTTGGCAACAAGGAATGCCTCAATGTCAGTCGCGCGTTAAGCGAGCTGCAGGCGCGAAGACCGATTCGTATTAGCGCACCTGGCGAATCCTTGCTCGCGTTGCCCGTCGACGGGCTTGACGAACAACGCCTGGATGATTTTGCGGTCCTGTGCAGTCCGAACGCGCTGAAACTCGTCGTCACGCAACAGCGAGCGCGCTCGATCGGCATCAAGACATCGACCGCAATGGCGTTACCACTTTCCCGAGCAGTCGGCGTGAGCACCATCTTCAACCTCGCTGCCAGCGCCAAAAACGAGGGTCATTTTGCAGGAACGGCGGAGGCTGCAAGTCATGCCGCCATGGCGGCAATCCGGCTCGCTAAATTGAGCCGCAGCCTTCCGGCGGCTCTCGTAGCGGACGTGCTGCCGAACCTCGACGACGACCTGATGCAGTTGATCGCTACGGTCGAAGCGGACGGGGTCAATCGGTTTGCCGCGGACGCGACGAATACACTTGCGCTCGCGAGCGAAGCAACGATTCCACTGGCGTCGGGCAGAGCGGCTCGCTTTGTCGTGTTTCGGGATGCTCTCGGCGTGGACCAGGTCGCCATCATAGTCGGAAAGCCAGATTTTACCCAACCGGTGCCGGTTCGGCTTCATTCGGCATGCTTGACCGGAGACGTGTTCGGCTCGCGGCGATGCGACTGTGGCGACCAGCTTCGGCTGGCCCTCGCTCATGTAGAAAGCCTCGGCGGCGGCGTCATTCTATATATGGCGCAGGAAGGCCGCGGTATCGGCCTTGCGAACAAGATGAGAGCCTATCGACTGCAGGACGGCGGGCTCGATACGCGTGATGCCAACACGATCCTCGGCTTCGAAGATGATGAGCGCGACTATGGCGTTGCTGCGTTGATGCTGCGAACCCTGAACTGCACGCGGATCGTCCTGCTCACCAACAATCCGGCCAAGCTCGATGGGCTCACAAAAGCCGGAATCGAGATCGCTGCCCGCGTCGCGCTGGAAGCGCCGGTCATCCCCCACAACAAGCGGTACCTAACGACGAAGGCGGTACGCTCCGGTCACCATCTCAGGGGCGATCTCCAGCCGGACTGCCGGAGTGAGCGCGGGGATTGACCGGCCGACGAGGTAATCGAGAGAGCGGCTGTCTGCATGTCGCGTATGGGTCCGCGCCCATGATCCGGCCGCCCCAGATGACCTCACGTTTCTTGGTGCTCATGGCTGGCAATTACAGCGTCGCCAAAGCCCCTGAGCAATCCACGAGACCTAGCTGGCTCATCGGGCCTGCGCCGCTTTACCTTGGTCAAGCGCATCACTGCGCGCCCTGCCAGCGGTAAATTAGGAAGGCGCACAACAATGGCTTGGTGTTGCGTTTCGGTAACCCATGCTCTGCTCACAAACGATAAGTTCAGTCGTTTTTTGGGAGATAGACATATGGATGTGTATTTTAACACCAGACGTGATCTGCTCGTTGTGAAGAAGGGATGCCCGATACCGCCTGTTGCGACGCTGGGAAAATGGCGCAAGAGCAAGAAGAGGGTTGTCAAGGTCAGCGATGAGATTAGGTCAGCGCTTCAAAGGCAGGGCTACTACATGCGAAAGCTGAGAGACTTGCGTACTGATCGAGACTAGCGGGAACCATCTATCGCGGCAGTTCTCCACATGTGCAATCTCTACAGCATCACCACAAACCAAGAAGCCATCCGCGCGCTCTTCCGCGTGATGAATCGCTATGTCGGCAACCTACCGCCGATGCCGGGCGTGTTTCCCGATTATCCGGCGCCGGTCGTGCGCAATTCGGGCACCGAACGCGAGGTAGTCATGATGCGCTGGGGCATGCCGCCACCGCCGCGCACTGGCGGGCCGCCGGTTACCAATATTCGCAATACGTCGTCGCCGCATTGGCGAGGTTGGCTGAAGCCGGAAAACCGTTGCTTGGTGCCGTTCAACAGTTTTGCCGAGTACGCACCTGAACCCAATCCGGAGACGAAGAAGAAGGACGTTGTTTGGTTCGCGATCAATGACGATCGGCCGCTGACCTGCTTCGCGGGCATCTGGACGGAGTTCAACGGCGACCGCGGCACGAAGTCGAAGCCGATCCCCGGTCCACACAACGTCTATGGATTTCTCACCACGTCGCCGAACGCCGTTGTCGAACCGATCCATCCAAAAGCTATGCCGGTCATCCTGCAGACCGACGAGGAACGCGACGTTTGGATGAGAGCGCCGTGGGACGAGGCCAAGGCGCTGCAGCGACCGATGCCCGACGATGCGATCAAGATCGTTGCACGCGGAGCTGACAAGGAGGACAAGGCTGCTGCATGAATGTTACGCTGCCGTCCGACGGGGCAATTCGACTATTTCGGAGGCTGTAGGCCGGGTGAGGTCAGCCACTCGTTGATATGAGAGACAGTGTCAGCTTGCCTTGCCTGCAGCTCTAATCGCTCACGCTCGATGCTACCCGGGGGAAGAGCTTCAGCCTGTGCCCTGATCTCGTTCGCACGTTCGGCGAGACGCTCTTCAAGAGAACCGGTCTGTTTAAATCGACGGCGCTTCATCATGATCTCCGTCCCTGCTACCTTATAACGGTTGCGGCAACATCACGGTTCGGATTTGAACCCGAAGGGCTTCGCGTTGCGGCATTCACGATTGAGCGAGCGATGCGCTGATTTGTTTCTGTCGGCCACCGGACAGACGGGGTGGAAGAAGCGATGTGTAATTAGCGATGGGGAGGGGACCGCATGGCTAAAAGCGTAAGCGCATCAAAACACACGGTGACCTTTGAAGAGCTGCTGGCGGAAGAGGCGAATAAATTTAAAGAGGCCGCGGAAAAGCAACCTGCCGGAAGCACTGCCAGGGAATTGCTTTTGCGGCGCGCCCGACAGGCCGAAAAGCCATCTCACATCAACGATTGGCTTCGATCTCCCGGACTACAGCCGCCCAAGGCACTAGAAAATTTGGGTTCGATCCGAAAAAGTAGGGCCGAACCCTAGTGGCCTGAACTGGCAAGGGGACTGCAAGTGAAGGACTATCAGGCCTCTCTGGAGAAGCTTCGGACCGATGCGGCTGAAGCGGCGCTGATCCGGGACCTAGCAACCGATGGGACTAAACGCGAAATGTTCGACCGGCTAGCCAAGCATCTGGGCCAACTGGCGGACGACGTTGAGCGGGCCATGAATGCGAACAGCAGAAGTCGCCCGTGTACCTAACGTCAATCTACCGCGACGGCCATCGGATCACAGGGTGTCATTCGCCCTACCTGCCATCAAAGCGTTCTATAAACGTAGGGAACCGTTAGGCCGATCCGTGCCTTAACCTCCATTGGAGGTGCTCATGGCAGCGACAAGATCAGCATCGAAGCGGCCCGGATCGCCGATCGGCAAGAAGGGACAGCGCAAAGCAAACCCGAAGTATAAACGCCGCTCGCGCCAGCCGTGGAGCGATAAGGAAATAAAGCAGCTTCGCTCGTTTGCTAAAGCCAACACGCCAACCGGCGTTATCAGTCTCAAGATGCAGCGTCCTCCCGCGTCGATCACCAGTAAGGCGCAACGCGAGGGGATTTCCCTGAGACCGGTGAACCGCTCACCATACAATCGTCGGAAGACCGCGCGGCGCTAGTGGCGCGTTGACGGGGCTTCGAGGACTTGGCTGATGTCAGGTTCCTCAAGTCCGTCAGCACTGACGCACTCACAGGGCATGCCCGCCCCGCACTGGCAGCCCAGTTCATCGCTCCAAGCCCGCTGGGGATGATTTTCGCATACCCATCCAACTCCGAAGCAGATGGGACAATTATGATTTATTATCACGCGACAATGCTTTGAACGAGCTGGCACGTAGTAGACCTTCCGATGTAATGTCTCGGTACTCGACGTCAGCGAAGAACTTCGGTTCGACCCATGTCGCCTTCGGTTTTCTGATGGGCCGGGTCAGCTTGGACTTGGGACTGACCACCGTATCAAGCTGTTTTCTGATCTGGCTGGAAACAGTGCGAGACCAACCCGTCCCGACCTTGCCCATATAAACCAGTTCTTTGCCTTCCTGTTTGCCGAGGTACAGCGCGGCCACGCCGCTAGGGTCTTTGACAAAGCCGACGACGGGAAACTTGCCCTTGTGCACGGCCTTGATCTTCAGCCAGTTCTCATTTCGCTCCGACCGATACGGGGCGTCAGCCCGCTTAGAAATGATGCCTTCCCAGTTCAACTTGGTGGCATGCTCAAACATCTTCTGTCCGTCGCCGACGAGGTGCTCGGAAAACAGGACCGGAAGTTCGATGTCGTTTTCGCTGAGCAGGTCCAGAAGGCGTTGCTTGCGTTCGATCTGCGGTCGGCTGCGAACCTCTCCGTCGCGCCAGAGGAGGTCGAATGCATAGAAGACCAAACGATCTTGTCTGCCGGCGGCAAGTTCGGCTTGGAGTTCGGAAAAGTTGGTGCGGCCCTCAAGTATGACAACCACCTCTCCATCGATGATGGCTTGACCCGGAATATCGAGGGCGCCAGCAATGACAGAGAACCTTTTGGTCCAGTCCAGCCCGGTGCGGGTATAGACTTTCTTGCGACCGTTGTTGACATGGACCTGAACGCGATAGCCGTCGAATTTGATCTCATGAAGCCACTGGTCGCCCTTCGGCGCCGTCGACCTCAGCGTCGCAAGCTGGGGCTTAATGAACCCCGGCATCTGAATTTGCTTTGGCAATAACTCAACTCACAAAAAAGCCCGCCGGAAAGCGAGCATTCTTGCGCAGTTCTCAGAAATCTCGAACAATCAGGGGGCGTGATCGCTTCTGCCACTACCTTGCTATCAGGGGGCTCGAAGACACTCGGCTGGTTCAAAGGCGTCATGGCCTAATCGCGGATTGCCCGTTTTATCCTCAGGCGCGGACATCGCGCGTTATGGCCGCATGTCCGTTTTGTGGGCAATTTCGGAAGTGTCCCTGCTTGAACAGCAGGTCGGTTATACTCTCACGAACGTCAGGCCGCCCCCGGCTGGTCCGTTCCGTACGGCCTTGAAAAGGGATGGCACCTATTATTGCTGCGACTACTGCGGACTGGAGGTTGTTAGAGTCAGTGTCGGCGACGATAGATCGGAGATGAGCGCTACGGCGGGCGCTTTCGTTGTGAAATGTCCTCCGAAGCGCCAGGAACGACCACGTAGCGGCCGAGTTAAGTCGACAAAACCCGCTGAGGGAAGAAGCCAATGGCCCGCGCTACAGCCCATCCGGATCATCAATGCATCTCAAGTGAAGACATTCAGGGAACCGAGGTTTATGGGGTAGGTGGACAGAACATCGGTGAGATTGATCACCTCATTATCGACAAGGTGTCAGGTCGCGTGGCTTATGCCGTCATGAGCTTTGGCGGATTTGCTGGGTGGGGCGCTCTAACATATGATACGTCGCTTGGTGGTTTTCGAGTATCACCGAGCAACAGCTGAAGGATGCGCCTCAGTTCAGTGACGACTCCTGGCAGGATAGAGATTGGGAAACGCGCACCCATCGGTACTACGGAACGCCTACGTACTGGGAGGGGCGCGGTGGCCTATAACGCTAGACAGCGCTCATTCCCAGTTGGCAATTGAGTCGTTGAAGAACTGGTCGAGCCCCGGGAATCGGTGAGAAGCGGGAAGCAGCCTAGCCCCGATCGGGCAGACACGCCGGGCGTGTATCGCCAATCGAGTCAAGGACGTCCTTGACGGTGCAAGAGCTTCGTTCGGTGAAACGCCAAAAGACGGATCCTGGCACGCGACGATCAGCGCCATCTCGTGGGAATGCGGATCTGCACGGTCCTTCTCCAGTCGTACTCCTCGCGGCCCGTCTCCGGCAGCACCGAGATTGCCCAGCCGCGTAGCGTCTGGAGGGCCGGCCGCCGTTCGTTCTTCATCATCAGCATCGAGATCACTCCTGCCGGACGAGTCCGTTGGCCCATCGCCCGCTCCGGCTGCTAACACAGGGCAGGGCTTCGAACTTGCAAGTCAGCGGCTTCCCACGTGTTCCGCCGCCCTGGGCGCAACGGCAATCAGGGGCGGTCGGCCGTTTTCTTCGCTTGCTGGATCGGCGGCTTGAGGAGGAAAGACGATTGGGCACGTGGCCCGTGGTTGTGGAATGCCTCCCGCTTGCCAGACAACACGTTGGGATCGGCGCTCTTCGGCTGTTCGGCCACTTTGGCGAGCCGGGCGCGCAGTAACGCGAGCACGGCGGCTTCCTCCGGCTTCAGATTTTCGACAGCGCTCCGAAGCTCGCTCTCGGCTTGTAACTTGATCTCGAGGACCAGATTTCCGTCCATGTAGGCGTTCAGCACCTCCGGATGGATGTAGCACTTCCTGCAGATCGTCGGCGTGTTGCCGAGCCGTGCGGAGACTTTTTCGATCGCGCTGCGAAGATTGCGTTTGGCCTGAGCGGCACTATCGAAGCTCTCAAGTTCGCTCAAGGCCATGGCCGCCAGCACCGTCCCCGCCCAGGTTCGGAAATCCTTTGCCGTAATGTCTTTACCGGTAATTGCCTTGAGATACTCATTCACGTCGGTCGATGTGACATCCTGGCAATTGCCTTGTTCATCGATGTACTGAAGGAGCTCCTGCCCGGGGAGCTCCTGACAGGCCCTAATGATCTTGGCGAGACGCCGGTCTCGTACGTGCAGCGACCATTGTTTGCCGCCTTTACCAGTGAATCGGAAACGGACCTCGTTTCCCTCGATGGCCACGTGCCGGTTCTTCAACGTGGTCAGGCCATAGCTGTTGTTCTGCCTGGCGTAATCGTCATTCCCTACACGTATCAACGTGGTCTCCAAGAGATGTACGACGGTTGCCATAACTTTTTCGCGCGGCAGACCGCGCAATGCTATGTGCTCGTGTACTGTTTCCCGAATGGAAGGCAGGGCGTCTGCAAATGCGACCACATGCTCGTACTTCGTGCTTTCCCGCACCTCGCGGAAGCGCGCATGGTAGCGATATTGCTTGCGACCCTTTGCGTCACGCCCGGTTGCTTGGATGTGGCCATCCGGAAACGGGCAGATCCACACGTCAGTCCAGGCGGGCGGGATCGCGAGTGCCCGTATCCGCTTCAGCGCGTCAGGCTCGAGCCTCGAGCCGTCGGGTCGTGTGTAACTGAATCCCGTCCCCGCCTTCTTGCGCCGAATACCGGGCCGTTCGACGGAAACATAACTCAGGCCCGCAGATTCGGCGGCATCCCGCGGGTCGACGATCGCCTGCGCGCTATCCGGTGGCTCGACCAGCGACACACCGCCTCCTATCCTGCCTCCAAATGAACCTTTCTGATGAAAGGGGGTTCCCTGAGGGGCATAAGCTGTCAGACAACGCCACCCTTTGCACTGGCTCGAAGAGCGGGCGCCGCTGAAGCTATGGCTCGTTTGGTCAATCGGCTCTGCGGTAGCGCCCGCCGTGCCTTCCCGTGGCCGGTTTCGCCGCGCCGCTCCGGCGGGTAGGCTTTGCCGGGCGCTCGGCGGCGACGCTTCGCCGGAGCGCGTCCATGAGGTTGACGACGTTCTCGCGTAACGGCTTGACTGGAGGGGCCTGCGCGGGACGCTTCGCCTGTTTCTTGCGCAGGATGCGCACGAGCGCGCTGCGATAGTGATCCTCCAGCATAGCAGGATCGAAATCGGCCGACTTCGTCTGGATGATGTGCTGCGCGAGCTTCATCATTTCGGGCGGCAGCTTGATCTCTGGAATCTCGCTGAAATATTCCGACTCATTTCGGATCTCGTGTGCGAAGCGCAGCGTTGCGCCGCGGAGGCCGCGGCCCGTCGGCTCGAGTAGAAACGGCCGCTCGCGTGAGGACAGTACCACGCGCGCAAGGCCGATAACGGCCTCTCGGCTCATCGCATCTCGGATCACCGCAAACGATTCTTGACTGATCTCCTCGCGGGGCATGATGTAGTACGGCTTCTCGAAATATCGCGACTCGATCTGCCCGGCGGGAAGGAAGCGCTCGATTTGGATTGTGCGCGTGTTCTGCAGCCGCGGGAAAGTGACGGCTTCCTCCTCCTCGTCTTCATCATCATAGTCCACGGTGCCCTCTTTGGCGGCCGCGTCGTGAAGGCTGGCGGGAACGGTTGGCGGGCTTTCACGGCGGGGCGGAGCGGCAAGCTCAACCTCACCAGCCGCCGGGCGCTCGCGTCGCGCCCCGCCGGGCGCTCGCGTCGCGCTTGTTCAAGGTCTCGGTCCTCGACCAGCATAAATTCGTTCTCGCCGACCTCATAGCCGCGCGCCTTGTCCGCTGCGTCTATGGCTTGGCCTTTGAGGCGATGGCCTGTTCGCCGGTTGACCTGCCGGAAGGAGATCCGCTCCACGGCCGAGCTTGCGGGATAGAGCGCGATGGGACACGAGACGAAGGACAGCTTCAGATAGCCCTTCCAGTAGGGTCGGGATGCCGGCACCGGAAACTCCAACGCAAAAAGGGTACAGTAGCCGATGGTCAAGCCCGCGGTGTCAACGGACGGAAGGGTCAGGAGCTTCAGGGTGGCGCGTGTTCCACATCTCTTACAGGAATGTTCCGATGGTCCTGCGGAGATTCGAGCCCGCCGCTGCTACGTCCTGCGTCAAGCAGGCTCGATGCTCAAACGTCGAGTTTCAACGGCATCCGACAAACACGAGCTCAGGGCAGGACCGCTTTCGAACCAAGGCAGACGCGCTCAATAGCGCACCAAACAGCTCTTTAAGCCCAACCCGTCGGACTCCGCGCTTCAGCCGCGTTACCTGAGCGTGGGGCCCGCGCTCAGCGATAACGTCTCCACCGAACCGTAGCGAAGACTTGTTCTCGCTAAGAAGCTGGCTTCCTCGCTCGAGGAACTAATTCGGCGCGACCACGCAACTATCGGCGGCCGTTCAACTGCGGCGATTCGGTAGGCGCGAGCGGAAACGAAATCGTGATCTTGGCCGTTGTCGGGTGTGGCGCGCCCTTGCCACGTTGAAACCACGAACCGGCAAAACCCCATGCGCCACAGTTCCGACTTGCAGGATGGTTCTGGAGAGATTGTGCCGCATGCGGCCGACGCGCCGCCAGCGACGCCGACTCGGAACAGCGCCGGCCGGCGGAGGTTTCCGAGCGTACCGGGTCCGAGGGGCCCCCGTCTCCCGAGGCCGCCGGCGCGCGGCAGGACCAAGCGGGAAGCTTACGCAGCGCGATGGCTGGGCGGGTCTTGTTCAGCGCCATCAAGTCGGACCTGATGGCGTTTGGGCGATATCTCACGCAATTGCGGGGCGCAGCCCTGGCGAAGTGGCGGCGGAAAGCGGACCAGTGCGGCAAGCGCCCAGCGATGAAAGGCGAGGGGAAGTGAGGCGCCGCGCTATCGCCATCGTGGCGTTCATCCAGGGCATGGTCATGGCGACGCTGGTTGTGGCCATCGTGATCACGGGTGGATTCTGTGGGCGCTGTACGGCGCGCCGTTCGCTGACACGCCGGCACGCTTCGACCGGCATTCCCTTCTGCTGGAAGCGGCGGACGGCCGCCCGCTCGGACGCGTCGGACCTCTCGCCGACGCAGATGCCCGCAACGCCTTCCCGGACCTGCTCGTCAAGGCGGTGCTGAGCATCGAAGATCGCCGCTTCTACCAGCACACAATCACCCAGCAGCTCGTGAGGCTGCGCGGTCTTGTCGGGCGCGAACAGTCGATGAACCGCAAACTGCGCGAGGCATTCGCAGCGCTATGGCTCGACTTTCACATGGACAAGGAAGCGATCCTCACCGTTTGGATGGCCTCGGCGCATGCCTCGCGCTGGGGCCATTTTTATTGACCTTTACTGTTTGCTGCGATCGACTTCCGTACCTGTGGGGTTTGGAGACGGCGGCGTTGGACGGTTGGTCGTCGCCGCTCCGGTGGTCGTGCCGGGCTGGGTAGTCTTGCCCGAGGGCCCCGCAGGGTTGGCCGGCTGGGTCTGCTGCGCGGTCTCGCTGGGCGGCGTGACGCCCGCCTGGTCCACGCTGTTGTTATTGAGGCCGTAGAACAGGACACCCAGCACAACTGCGATGGCGATGGCGTACATTGCGACCTTGGTGCCGCTGGCGGGACCTTCGGCGAGCTGGGGATCGGCTTGCAGCTCATTATCGCGACGCCGCATTTCCTCATCACTCCGGCCCGCACGATGGGGATCGTTCGGATTGGGTTGGTATGCCATGAATCCGTTCCTCTGGTAGCGCCCCAGTTAAATGGTCGGCGCTCGCGGATGTTCCTCGCCAATGTTGCGACCACCGGCCACACCACTCGTCCCCAGTGGTCCGACGGCGGGCCGAGGCGCACTCGTCTGTCCGAGTTACGGCCGGTGTAGCGCGGAATTTCCGCCGGCGGTCTCTTGTACCATTCGCAGGGCCTCATTGAACTTGGCACGGTCGTGCCGCGCTTCCGGCGGTAGCGACGTGACCGTGTGATGAATGTCGGCCCGGGATCGTCAGCCTGCTGTCGAGCGGCTTGTTTGCCCATTCCCAGAAGCGATCGAAATCGTCCATCAAAGGTCCTCCCGAAGGCCTCTGAAGAAAGGATGCCTTCACCCGATTTGGCTCGGTACTCGATCTCGGCGAGCAATTCTGGCTCCACCCAGATGCCCTTGTGCGCGATCCGCTTGGTATAGGGCTGGGTTTTTCGGATCAGTGGCGTCAGGCGCTTGCGCAGCTCGGCGGATGATTTCTTGTCAAAGCCATGGTCTACCTTGCCGGCATAGATCAGGTTATCGCCTTTGCGGCGGCCGACATAGATGCTATCCCAATCGTTGCCGTCCAGTGCAAAGCCCGCGATGGTCAGCGTCTCCCGCTGGGTGCAGGTCTTCTTGACCCAGTACCGGCCGCGCCCCGATGGGTAGCGGCTATCGCGGACCTTTGAGAGGACGCCTTCCAGTCCGACCTTGCAGGCGTGCGCGAACATCTCTTTGCCGTCATTGGATCGCCGTCTTCTCGATCAGTTTTTTCAGATGCGATTTGCGTTGGATCAGCGGCAGCTTTCGCAGATCATGGCCGTTGAGGTAGATCAGGTCGAAAGCAACCATACGATCCGCGTTGACTTGCCGCGCAACTCGTTCTGTAGCACCGAGAAATCCGTGGTGCCATCGGCGGCGGGCGCTACCACCTCGCCGTCGATGATCGCGCTGCCTGCGTCGATCAGATAGGCATCGGCCGCGACTCTGCTGAGGCGCTTGGTCCAATCATTGCCGCGCCGGGTGAAAACCTTGATCGCGTCATTGTGGATATGGAGCTGGACTCGGTAGCCGTCGAACTTGATTTCATGGATCCGGCGATCGCCGGACGGTACCTTCTCGATCGACGTCGCCAGCGCGGGCTCGACGAATCCGGGGAAAGGCGCCTTCACGCCGATCGCCATCGCCTTCTTGCGCTGGAACGCCATGCCAAAAACTCCAACTCAACAAAAATAGATCGTTTCAATACTCCAGGTCGGATTCGTTCCCGAATTGCTATGCTCCAGCGCCCGGAAACATTCGGAAGCCTCAAGGATTCTCCCGTCGTCACCAGATGTAAATCAACGGGAGGATGAGTGTGGCAGCCAACAAACCGGTGGGCGACAACGCGCGGAAAGGCGCGGTAAAGAAGCGGTCGCAGGTGAAGACCAAGCTGCGCGGCGCGACGGCTTGGACTAAGCGTAGCAAGAAGTCCGGTGAGTTTATGGCGGTAAACAAGCCGGCGAAAAAGACGAAGGCAGCCAAGAAATTCAAAGGGGTGCGTGGAAAAGAGAGCCGGGAGAAAGAAAAGAGCGCGAGCCGGCGGACGACGGTGATCAACTAACATTTGTTATGGCAGAATCGGATGGGCTGGCGCAGCTTCGTAGCGTCAGCCTGATGTGGGTGTCGGGCTGCCGTTCTTCCTCAAGGGCCTCAGTTCAGCCGTTTGAGCTGGGGCCTTTGGCGCTCGGTTGGTGAAGATCTCTACCCGGCGAACGTAGTTAGAGGTCCCCATGCCACGTTACTATTTTGATGTGCGGGAGGCCGGGCAGCCTCGTAGTCGACGAGGAGGGAATAGAGTTGCTGGATATCGAGGCTGCGCAGGACGCAGCGGCGCGATCTCTGGTGGACATGGCGAGGGATGCGCTTCGCAGAAATTCCGGGGATTCCATCTCCCATAATTTGGCAATCGAAGTTCGCGATGTAGCCGGACCCCTGCTTCAGGCCAAATTCACAGTCGCGGCAGATCGACCACTACGCTAGAGCTTATGCCGCAGTTTTATCTGAGCGAGGACAGCGCGAGTACGGTTCGCCGTTGCAATCGATCGCGGCGGAAGGGGGAGGCTATCAGCGTTTCGGGTCTGGACCTGAGCGGCAGCTTCGCGACCTTCACGGGGATTGTGCAATCGGTCGAGATCACCCAAGAGGTGGCCAAGGAGAAGCGCTTCCTGGTGACGATCAACGAGGTTGGCGCGACATGAAGGCTTCTACGTTGGGATGCCCATTTCCTTAATCGCCTG
Source organism: Bradyrhizobium sp. AZCC 1578 (assembly GCF_036924675.1). Taxonomy (NCBI): domain Bacteria; kingdom Pseudomonadati; phylum Pseudomonadota; class Alphaproteobacteria; order Hyphomicrobiales; family Nitrobacteraceae; genus Bradyrhizobium; species Bradyrhizobium sp. AZCC 1578. The sequence goes on along the minus strand of NZ_JAZHRZ010000001.1, from coordinate 196,613 downwards.
CGCAGAGATGTCGGCCGGTTCGCGTATGCCAGTCTGTGCGACTTCGATGATTTTCCTGGCGAGAAGTTCAGCCAATGGATCGCCCCGGTCAACGATGCCGATGGCGCGCAATGCTTGCTCATAGGCGGTCGTCAAGCGGCTGATCTCTTCTGGTCCCATCGGCATATTTTGCAACAGGCGATAAATGGGCATCGGTTATCCCAGGGCTTTGGGTAACGGGAACTTGAGGCGGTACGCGAGATTTGGAACAGCCTTTTGTACAATACTGGGCAGACGTTGCCATCTTTTCCCGCTTCGATGTTGGACGCCAGATTGTCTGGCTGTGAAAGAAGGTACTCGAATGGCCTCGGCGCACGTCCCGCGCTGGGGCCATTTTTGCTCGACAAATCAGTGCCCAAGGGGACGGCGTTAGAACAGGCTGCTCAGGCGAACAGCTTGGCGCCGGCCGGCGTGAGGGTCACGAAGGTCCCGGATTCGTGCACCGTCAGCCAGCCGCGATCGGTTTAGCTTAGATCGGGCGGCATCGCCGGCACGTCGTCAGGATCGGCCGGATTTCTATTGCAGTTCGGGCAAGGTGCGCCGGCGCCGCCGCAACCACAGGCCCTTTCTCCCAAGAACGGCCGATCGAAGTGATTTTCACAAACCCACCGACTGTTGTCACACCGAGGACAGTACAGCATCGAATTCCGACATATAGCAAAAAAAATTAATGTCGGTGCAGTCATTGCGTTCCGGCACCTTGCTGTAAACTAGCGCGGTTAACTTTTGTAGCGAGAGGCGGCCGCAGCACGGTGCTGTGATTTCGGCGTGGACCTTTGTGGGTGAAGGGCTGGCCTCCAGGGACCTCAGCTCCACGTCTCTGAGCTGGGGCCTTGGTGCTAGAGGGCAGCTGAAAGGCCCACACGGGACGAGGGAGTTCTTCCCGTGCTGGCTTTACCACGGGAAGGGGCACTTGAAAGGCTCACACGGAAATGGGGGACGAGGGAGTTCTTCCCGTGGTTCTTTATCACGGGAGGGCCTTTTGTTATGTCCACAGGCCCGCGCACGCATTGCCATTCCCTGCAAACGGCTGCTTGTTCACCTAACTGGGTGACGCACAGACCAGCTTGCCTGGCGCATTTGGGAGCCCACCCGGCCGGGCACGATGGAGCCTCGAACCAGGGTTTGCCTTCGAAAATACTAAGCGGGAAAACTGTCCAACACTCACGGAGAGGTTTGATAACCTGCGCCTGCGCTGATGAACTAGTGAAACTCGTGCTAGTCAGAATTAACAGCAGTGGTGCCGCCAGAACGGGAGCGAAATTCATCGCGTCCTCCTTCTCTTTGCGGTTGCGGCTTCACACTACTACCTCAGCGATCAGAGAAAAGGCAGAACGACGGACATAGCTCGAGATTATCCAGCTCGGGTCGGTTAGAATCATCAATGGTCCGGCCGCGGCCTGTCATTGGCTTAGCACTGGATATTCGAAGGCAACGACTTCTGGATCATTTCGTCGAACCAGGTTTCAGCGGTGTCCTTGGTGGCGAACACCTTGATGTGTTGCCATCACCGACCCGCTTTGCGGGCATCATCAGCGGTGATGTAGCCGCTTGTAAAAGGTTGCTTCGCAAGCACAGTGTGCATTGTGGATTGCGTGCGATTGATTTTCGCATTCCTAGACGCTTCCAATCCATCGACTTCCTATTCCGTCGGTGAACTTCGACGACAACCTCGTCATCGGCGTGCGCAACTGTCGAAGCGCAAGCGGGCGCATCGAGAGCCCGCACGTCCATTGCTGGATGCATTTGCGCATCTTACTTGAAGATCGAGCGCCATCCTTGGCGGGCCAGCGCTCGCAGCCCGGTCGACGCCGGATGAAAGCGCGGTCGGGGGCTGCAGTATCAGGGACAGCAAATGAGCGTGCGGGCGTTCGCGAATTATGTTCATGACTGGGAAACCCCAGAACTGGCCGCAGAAGTCCACTGTATCCTTGACGCGATCGACGCGCCACCGATCGACGACCATGGTCTGTTCACGTTCCAGAAGATTCTGTATCGGCGCAAATATTTTGATTACGACGCCCGCGGCCAGATCATCCTAACCTGCCGCTGCATTCTCGAATCGGAAGGCAACGGAGGCGCCTTCGCCGAACCCTTCGTCAGCGCCGTGTACGGTGTCTGCAGCAAGCAATCATTTGCAGACCGCGGCCTCGATTTGGTAGCCGCCTTCGATCACATCCCGCTCCAGGAGATCGTGAAGACGATGCGCGGACTCGACCTTTTTAAGGAGCCGAGCATCGGTCACTATCTGTCGATGATCGTTCAGAACAAGGTGCGCAAGATCCTGTTTCCGCCGCAGCCGGAACCGCCGCCAAAGCCAAGCAAACAGGAGCGGATTGCAGCAGACAAGCGAGCGACTGCCGCAGCGAGAAACAAGAATGTCGAGCGGAAAATGGATCTCGGCCGCAAGCTGGCGGCGCTAAGGGACACCTTACCGAGCAACCAGAAGTTCGGCTGGGCTGTTCGCAAGCAGTTCGGGCTCGACAATCCCCTCGAGGTCGCCGAGATGATGCGCGTGGCTCGGCGATATGGCAAGCGACCCGAGATTTTCCGCAATGTTGGCTGGCGTGTTCTTACGGAGTTGGCGTCTTCTGCAACGTCAGAGGAAGAGCGCCGAAAGTTCGAGGTCAAAATTGCGGCTGGCGAACGGGTCGATGGAGCGGAGATAATCCGCGCGCGGTCATCAAATGGGCTCGGCCGATCGCGGGGCACGGGCCGCGAGGGGACGGTCTCCGCCGATATGAACGCTGATCGTTGCGGACGCGGATGACAACATCCTATTCGAGTGCGGTGCCTCTTAGAATGCGGTTGTGCTTAGGGCCTTGCTGTCCTCGGCAAGCGGCCCGCCGGCTCCTGAACAGCGAACCAGGGCGGCGTTTGCCACAACCGCCCCGGCTCTAACCCACGCCACGAAGGATGCACTCCGACATGATGGTGACGCCGGCCTATCTGGCTGCCGGCGCCGATCCGCAACAGGGTGTCGCCCGAACTTCTGGCGCTTGAGACAAGCGTCTCGAATTGAAGTTCGCGGCCTTTGCCCACAAGATCAAGGCCCGCCGGCGGGCCTTAGTCCGCAGGCGGCAGCTTGCTGCACCGCTCCCCAGCGACGGCTTTTGCGTTGGCGCTAAGCCGCGGTTGCTTGCTCGTGCGGCGCTCGCTCGGCGAGACGCTCTTCAAGGGCGTCGATGGTCATCTTGAGATTATCGCGCCGCTCGATCAGGGTCCTTGCCAGCATTGGATACTTGACATCAGACCGGTCGGAAACGCTGGCGCGCTCTTCTTGGGCCGCGATCTCGCATTCGATCAGTTGAACGGTGCGGACAAGATCAGCCAGTATCTTACTAATCACTGCAGTTTCGCGCGCTGTCTCAAATCGAGGCTGCATACTCATTGGGAGCTCCGAATGACTTAGTTCGGCACACCTGGACATTCGTTGCCGAACAGTTGAAGCACCCATCGCAAGTTGTTGGCCAATAATGACCCCGTAAGAACACGGTCATTGGTCAATCGGGCTCCGGCGGGCTCTGCGGATTTCGCCGGCATCTGAATGAGAAACGGCCCCAGCCGCCGGAAAGAAGCTGGGGCCGCCACTTTCTCCCGGTTCGTCTCCACGATCCCCCGGGGAGCGATGGAATCGACTCTCAGCAAGGCTGTAGGTTCCTGAGAAGGGGCCGACGCAGGGCTGAGAGGGCTCCACGGATGTTCTCGCGTTCTGTTCACTATTGGGCAGACATTGCCACGTTTTCCCGCTTCTATGGGTACGCCAGATGGGTACCCATTACCCTATCTGGCTGAAAGTAAGTAACTTGGATGGCCCCGGCGCATACAGCCCCCGCGCTGGGGCCATCTTTATTCTGGGCCAGGGCATGTCTGGGTCAGCCAGTCCCCATGTGCGCGTGTTCGAAGAGCGGCCTGCCAGTAGCGGACCTTTCGCCTATTCGAACCAAATGCGGGCTCCGCACTTCTTGCATTCGAATAGGTGAAAGGCATTCCCTGTGTCGGAATCAATGATCACTCTGACCAGAGCGAGCTTGCCACCGCAGAGAAGACAGGTCTCGTCGGATAGGTCGCTGATAGTGGCAATCTTCTCAGCCCGAAACAGGTCCATGGCTCCGACCCCAATCAACTGAGGTAGGGTCGATGCGGGAAGAAACGGCAATTAGTTCTGCGAGCGGCGAATCTCTGACAAATTGACTAAGACGAAACAATTGCGCCGCCCGCCGATGGCGCCCGGCGAGCCTCTATTCCACAAGGCGAAGGGTCCGGCGCCTTTTCATTCGATCGATAGCGTGGACAACCTCATCTCTATCGAGAACGGTTATCAGCCGGTGCACCGTTCCCGTGGCATCGCGCGGGCCGGGTGCGATGTATTCCCCAAGGATGCGCCTAGCATCGTCGATAGCCCGCAATACGGTGTCTTGATCCGGTTCGGTCATTGGTACGCGCCTTACTTGAGCGCGGATTCAATTGGGTTACCCTTCGATTGTTCCTATTGGCATAGCGACTGGCCTACAGCGATCCGAGCGCCTGCCAGACGATTGCCAGCATCAAGATCAAGAGCATGGCGTAAGCGGTCCTGCGGCCAATCCGGTTCATTCCAGAACCTCGTATTAAGGCGACGCCTTCGGGGTCGTTTTTCTCAAACCATTTTTCCGCGGCGTCCGTGGTGGCGAAGACCTTGATGTGCTCGGGGTCGCCAACCTGCTTGCTGGTATTCACGTAACAAACACTGTCATGAGAAGGAATCCTTCACGCGGTCAAGCGCTGGATGGGTCCGGTTCTTCACCTTGATCCAGTCCGGCGACCGGCCGGCGCGGTAGCGGCTGTCCTTGCGCTTTGAGACGAGACCGTCGAGGCCCGTCAGGCAGGCATGGCGAAACAGGTCCGGGCCGATCTCGCCCTGTTCGAAGTCGCTCAGGAAGATGCCATCGACACGTCGGGCCAGGAGCTTGGTGAGGCTGGCCTTCCGCATGCTGAGGGGCAGCTTTCGGATGTCCTCGCCGACGGCGACCAGCATGGCGTAGAACTAGACCTCCTCGTCATGCTGGCGGCTGTGGAGGCCGTCGAAGTCGGAGCGGCCATCTATGCCCAGCAGAACGGCTTCCCCGTCGATCACAAACGAGCTCTGACGATTCCGCAGCGCTGCCTCGGTGATCAGCGGATAGCGGTGGCTCCAGTGTAGCCGTTGCGGGTGAACAGCCGCACGCGCTTGCCGTCCCGCTGTACGATCAGCCGGCACTAAATGCGATCCACCGTGAAATAAGACAGGGCATTTTCAAGAACAGATTGCGAATAGACTGATTTTCCCGTTTCGCGTTAGCCAAAGTTGGAAGCCTACCGTGAGCGCTCGGGGTCGCACGGTTTTGCCGCTTTCTCCCGGTAAGATGATTCGGCGCTCGGAAGAGTGCCTCTTGAGTAGGGACGGCTCTGGCGCACCCCAGCCCCCAGCCCCGCGCCAGGGTCGTTTCTTCACGCGCCCATGCGCGCGCGGTTCGAATAGCGGCCTGATATCGGCGCCCTGATGACCGCAAACACGACAAGTAAAGCGTGGTTCAAGATCGGAGAGCCGGACCTGATCGGACCAGCGCTCAGCACTCACCACGACCGAATGGGCGCACCTGTAATCGCCGCAGTAGACGAGCAGCCGGCGAGGGCCAGATTCTCGCATCTCTCCGAAGGTGATTTTCTGGGCCCGCCTAGTCAGCGTTCAGTCCGCAGGTATTCGCTGCGCTCAGAGATCAGCCGCAAGTCAGGATCGGCACTTAAGAATTGAGAGGCTTCTAGGCGTGGCGAGCTCTTTTGAGGGTTAGCAAAGACAACCCAGGCAATGAAGCCAATCGCAAGAGCTGCCGCGAAAGTCCAAGGATCACGCACCATGGCGCCCTCCTTTCGGGACGTCTAATGCTTAAGAGTGGCCAGCGTTCCTCCGATGCTTCTCTGATGGCGAAGAGGGGCGCCTAATCACTCAGATCGTAGTGCTGGCACAACTCGGTAACGATCGCGTCTGCCATCAGTTGTAAATGGTGAGCCTCTCCCGGTTGGTGCGCTTGAACGATGGCGTGCCATCCTGCGTCAGGACCGCGCTGAACAATCACATCAAAATCGCCGGCACCCATTCTCACCTTTACGGTTTGCTCCAGGTCCGCCGCCGTTTTCGACTGCTTGTCCATCCTGATCCCACTAGCCATCACCTAGGGTGGTGCCGATAAGCTTCAGTAGTCCGTGTTTTTCTGAACTGCTGGCACCGCTCACCAGGAAGCTACCGATCGGCATGTAGGATGTTTGTCCGCCGGGATTCGGCTGATGCTTCACGGCAGGCAAATTGGAAGCTGGGTCGCGTGCAAGAGACCAGGAATCGCCGTTGCTGCTTTCGTACAGAACTCGTTCGGACATGACGGCCCTGAAATCCCAGTCATCCACTGAAGTGCAATGCCTGTGCCACAGGGATATGACGCGGCCCGCCGGCGGGCTTTTCTTGCGAAGCGGCCCCGGCTTGTCTCCGCTTCACCGGGGCCGCCAACTCTCAGCTGGGGCTTGGGGGCTGGAACAGCTGAGAGCCACAGCTAGACTCCTATCGGGAACATTAGTTCCACGGTGCCCGGCCACGAGTGCTGATTGGGACAGCACCCGGGATGATTACTGTGAATTGATGCTGCTCTTTCGGGCGTTGCCCGCAGGTTACTAAGAACGGCCCCAGCGCCTCGGGGAGGGAAACACTGGGGCCGCTGAATGCGCTCCCCGGGCAATCGACAGAGGCGCGCACAGTCACCAAAAAACGGCCCCAATGCTTCGGGGGATGTGCACACTGGGGCCGTAAAGTCCCACTCCTAATCATTGCCTAATTTTCCCGACCCGGCTTTGTTCCGGGTGGCTCAATTTCCAGTGGGCATATTTGGCCAGTACCCGGATGCGATTAGGATCAAAGATCGTTCCCGGTCGTTACCCCTCCATCAACGGGAGGAACCAGAATGGGCCAATCGACCCCCATCAAACGCAGGAATCGGTTTTCGGAGGAAGAGCGCGCGAATCGTCCCGCTCTTGAAGAGCGGGTCTTGCAAGTCGCGAAAGATCTAGAGGAACGAGCGAACAAGCTGCCACCAGGTCGAGAACGTGATGACCTCATGCGCCGGGCGCGTCTGATGGATACAGCAAATCACATCAACGAGTGGCTTTCATCCCCCGGGCTGAGGCCCCCTATCTAGAGCTAAGGCCGCCTCCAGTTGGCGGCCTCTTTCATTCGAGCACTTCTCAAGTACGGCGCCGCCTGGTCTTTGTCAGCGGCCGTACAGACGATGATCCAATGGCGGGCTATTCTGTACGTCCCCCGGCGCGTCCCCAAGCCGGGGGGTTCTCCAAGGTCCGGCGGCCCCGGAGCGTTGCCGGGGCCGCTACAGCGACCCGAGCAGCTGCCAGACAATCGCGAAAATCAGGATCGCTATCATCGCGTAAGCAGTCCTGCGGCCAATCCGGTTCATTCCAGAACCTCATACTCAAAGGCCACGCCTTCCAGGTCGTTCTCCTTGAACCAAGGCTGCGCTGCTTCGACTGTGGCGAACACCTTGACGTGCTCGGGGTCGTTAAACGTCCTTGCTGGTGTTGACGTAGACAAAAACAGTCATTGGTCTCTCTTCAGCTTGCGCTTGCCCCAATGATGACTTTTGCGCTCGGGATCAAAGACCCGTTCGACGTGACGGTTCAATGCCCGCATGACGCCGATTCGGGCCAACATTGTCGGGCCGCCGCCTTCAGCAACGAGGATTAGCGCCTCCATGGCTGCCTGCCATTCCGGCGCGGAGTGTTCGGCTTCCGGCAGCTTCGTGATGTAGCTGGCGGCATCCCTCAAGGTGAGGAGCCGGCGGCCATTCGGAAGCGATATTGGATCCTCAAACGAGGTGGACCAGGGCAAGGGAAATAGCTTTTCAAAATAGGGGGCGGGGCCGCCACGAGGGCACGGAGCGGCCCCTAATCGCGCAGTACGCAGCGGGGGCTATGGCCATCTCTGCGCGACCTGCGGCCACGCTAGACCTGTTCGGATCGGCCGCAACTAAACTCGCGTGTTAAGCTTGATAGCCGTCGCGCAGGTTAATTCCGGAACTAGCGTCAGCGCAGTCCCATTACCCGTTTGCTGCTACCGTGGAAGTCCGGACGGACATCGGCGCCGCGCTTGCCGCACGCCTTGCAGACGAACTGCGGCTCGATATCGGAAAGTCGAACGTGATCCGGCCAGCGATCAGCCTTGAGCGCTGTCGAGTGGCTACAGCGATAGTCGCCGCAGAAGATGACGACACCGAAGACGCCGGATTCCCGCATCTCGCCAAAAGTGATCTTCTGAGGCCGCATGCCGCTATCAAAGCGTCACCGCGGTCGGTCGGCAAATTATCAATCCGTTGTGCCTAGCTGGCTTCGAGGGACCCGTACGTCGTGGGTCCGGGTGCGGATAGCCGGGCAGAGAAACACAAAATCCACCGCGCGACGGGTATCGGGGTGGTGGTCAGATCGGTGCTGTTCTGCGGGGGCAGGGGGTATCTGTCGGACCGTATCCCTTGCGGGGAGCCTCGCATTCCAGCTCGGGAGCGTGTCCTTGCGGGGTCCTTTGGGTCCAAGCACGCGAGGAGACTGCCACCGCGACCGAGCGTCCCAGGCCCACGGTCTTTGCGTTTCACATTTCAAGGAACTGTCTGGGCTGTCGCCGATTGAATGATCATCCAACGCGCGCACAAGGGAGTGCGTGTCATGCGCCTTCAAACATTCAGGGACGACAGACGCTCCAGACATTTCGACTTGATCGGTGGAAAAGGACACCCCTGGTCAATTGACCTAGTCACGGTAACGGCTGCGGGCATTCTGGTGGTAGGCTTCGCATGTGCCCTCGTGGCCCTATGGGCCCGCTAGCGGCACAACGGAAAGCTCCGCCGACATCTCACGTCAGGCCCATCAGCGGGAGTTTGACCGGCCGCATGGCACCGGATCAACACGTCCAGGCCATCACGGTCGCGATCGATCAGTACGCAGAAAAGGCGCTCGGAAACCGCGACTACTTCCTCAACAAGCCCTACAGCGTCGGCTAGTGCATCGCGCGCCGGGCCGCCTACCTGGTGCCCGGGCCCAAGGCGGTCGGGATTACGCGTTATCTCGCTCTCCGCGCCCTGGCTGGCGATCCTGGACGGCATCGATGTGCCGGCGCAGGGAAGGCCGGGCTACTCGGGTGAAGTCCAAGCGGGGATGGACCAGGCCGCGCCCCTCAAGAGGCCCTGACTCTGCAAGACTCCGGCGGACCGGTCGGACCGGGCTGGGAATCCGAAGCTATTTGGTCAGGTGCGCCAGCATGGCCTCACAGGCCTTCTCGGCTTCGGCAAACGTCTTAAAGGGTGATCCGCCTACCTTGATTGCAGGCCTGTTGAAATCGATGGGGCGCCAGGAAGCTACAAAGCCCGGCCGCCCATGAAGTCCAGGACCACTGGTGCTCTCGTTGCTGATAACAAATGAGAAGCCACGCTCGCTCGCGCTCCATATCTCCAGCTCCTCTTTTCGCGGGAGCAACGCGGCTGAAGTGTAAGGCCATTGCCGCGATCCAGCGCGTCTCTAAACGGCCCCAGCGCTTACAGAGCTGAGCGCTGGGACCGCCAACCTAGGCAGGTTTTCCTCCGGCCTGGGGCTTTGGAGGCATAGTGCCGGAGGCATGGATTCGACTCTGGGGAAAAACCATCGTTCCTTCATCCCGGGGAAAATATGCAATTTGCGGCGCAGTCTGTAGCGCGAGACGTCCGTTCCCGACCCCTAAAGCTAGTGGCATTGCAAGGCCGCTTCGGGGCCGCTGTAATCGCCAGGAAGGCCGTCCGCGAGGCCGATAGTAAATGTCACAACGAGACCTGAACATCGCAGCCATCGCGGCCATCGTCGGCTGGTTGGATTCTGCCTGTATAAGGGTTGGTTCTAAGTCATGTTCGGACGGCAAGGGCTATGGAGGCAGCCTGCTGCCCGACGCCGTTCGCTGGCCACGCGACACATGGAAGCTGGAAGCCTCGCTGAAATGCCGGTCATGTCCAGAAGGGCCGCTACGCTCCGCCGGTGCGCATGATCAAGCTGACCGCGGCCCGCGAGATCACGCCCTACAAGTGGGTGCATCCGGACGAGGAGCGGTGATCGCCTGGCTCTGAAGTGCGGCGTGGGCTAAATGGAGCTAGAACATCCGCTTCGCTGGAACGCACTTGGCCGACATCCAAGCAAGCATTTTCGCGCTGTGACCCGCCATTATCTTTTTCCGCTCTTCCGGTTTCATAACGTTCATTGATAGGCTGCCGGAAATACGGTCGATAGTGCCAAATATTGACGTTGTGCCTGTTTCAAGCCCGAAGTTCACATCGGTATCGGTGACTTTGGTGATTTGATAGGGCTGGTAAATTGGCGGCTTAAACGTTCCTGCATCGAAGTCTATCATTGCGCTGTCGCCATTGATGGTCATTGGCGCGTTATCGGGAAAGTTAAGGTTGCCATTGCAAACCAAGACGACTTGGGCTGCTTGCGCTGAACAAACTGAAAGCATCAAAATTGCCACTGTGAGCTTCATCTTCGCCTACGATTTGCACTTAAAGCGATAAGCGCGCGAACCACTCTCATCGGCCCAAGACCAAACCATCGAACCACTAATTCGGTCGAGAACAATAGAGGTCGGAACGCCTAGTCTGATTGCTGCCATACCCATTTTCGAACCAAGAAAGTAGAGCAGAATCTTGTCGTCGGTCATGCCTATGGCTTGGCGATTTCGATAGCCGAAATTGACCTCGTTATTCGTCCCCATAGTCTGAGCGACTCGAAGCTCAACTGCTGGAAGATCGGTATCGATCAAGATCTGATTTACGTCCTTTTCGCGTTCCGGGCCTCGCCTTTCGCTTCCGTCAAATGTGCAAGCGAGGGTCAGTTTCTCGCCCAACGCAACCGCGGGATAGCAAACTGCCAATAGAAAACCTAGCAAGCTAACCTCTGGTCTCATTTGCCCTTCGCCTTCAGCCCCAGTTCGACAAGCGGCGGATGGCTGCCGCGAGAGCCGTTATGCACCCGCGGGACCTTGGGCGACGTTGATAACATGCCGCTCGCTACCGACCGTGATGACGATCGTGTAGGTCTTTTGGCCGCCAGCTTGGTCCGTTGGTGGTGCTAAATGCAATTGCCCGCCGTACCACTCGCCGGGCATCAGAGTGTTGTCTTTGATGACAGCTTGCTCCAGCGCGGCCATGTTGCGCTGACCCGCCTCGATCGTCGTAGCTACCATCGCCTCGTTCTGCACAGCTGCGTTGTTCTGCGCAATCACGGCGGCCGTCGGGCTGTAAAACGTTCCGGTCCGGCCGCTGGGCGTCGTGTAGCTTCCGCGGCCTGCGTTTGCGGCGCTATATGAGTTTCCGGCAACAGCGAGACCCGTTAAAATGGCGGCCGCCACTTGTCGATTTTTCTCTTCCTGAACCAGCATCTCATAACTGACCACCTGCATGCTGTAGTCGGTGCCAGCGACGTGCTGGATCGCCTCGACTTGCCCGACCCGGAAATCTACGGGTTGGCGTCCCAGGTTGTTAATACCCACCACGAACACCGGCCGGCCATTGGCCTGAAGCTGGCGCGCGGCCGGCTTGACCAGCACGAGTAAAGTCTTCTGCCGTGAGACGAGGGCAGGTTGCCCGTCGCGCATTAGCGCCTGTTGCTGAGGATTTGAGGCTTTGAAAGAAACGGTTTCGCCGTTCGACACACAGCCGCCCAGCGTAGCGCAAAGCGCCGCAATTGGTAAAATACGCATAGTGAAAACTCCCCAGTCCCAGCGTGCATTCCAGCGCAACTAGTAGGAGAGGGCAAGGCCTGTCTCGCGCGACTCACAGGCATTCGCCTCAACTGTGGTAAGGCAGTGACAGCGGCCGTCACCGCTCCGCCGCGACTCAGGTTCTGCATCTGCCGGCGCAATCACGCGCTCACTGGGGTGCAGGAAGATGGCGGCAACACAGACGGCGATCTCAGACGAGAAGGCGGCGCGCATGATGGCGGCGCTGAGGGAGGGACAAACGCTCCGGAGGTTTGGTGTTAAGGCGCCGCGTCTCGAGGCCTTTTTCAAGGCTCATCCAGACTATGAGAAAGAGGCCAGGCCGTTAATCGAGGCGAATGCTAAGGCCGCCCATCTACGGAAGGCTACGGCCGCGCGGGTAACGACACATTGTCGAGCCGGGCTCCATTTGATGTCGGGCAACAACGTAAAAATCCAAGGGCCTGCCGGTGGTTATCGCAGATACTGTGCGGCTTGCCGCCGAGCCACTGACTTACGCGCAAGACCGATTAGGGCCGAGGAGATTGTTGCAGTCAAGGCGGCGTTGCTGAAGGGTGTATCCATAGGTCAGATAACGCACGGCCGACCCGTGGGGGGGCGGCGCCGTAAACCGATCGCTGATAATTGTCAGCAGAAAATCTTGAAGCGATATCGTCAAGAAGATGCAGAGTTTAACCGCTTCGTGATGGACGCAATCTCGGATAGTCTGAGGGTGGGACAAAGGCTTCGCCATCAGCGCGAACGTAATGCCGCGAAACGGGAACAGATCAACGACTATCACAAGATCCGCGACATGATACCGGAGCGCAATCCGCATCGCGACGATATCGTGGCCCGCATCTTCGAGGATCTTCTCGGTGGTTTGCTAATGCGCGAGGACGTGCCCGCCCGCATCACGCGCTATATCGCCGAGTTCAACAGACTCTACCCGACAAAGTTCGCAAAGTTCGGCGAGGGCCGGCTCCTATCGCTGGACGAGGCGCTGTACGAGGACGGCGGCGGCGCTAGGATCGACACCGTCACACGGGGCCTGTGGGACTAGGCGCCGAGGCGTCCCCGGAAGGGGATGGATTTTAGTTGGGGCCGAAAGCGCTGATGAGCCCGATCACTATGGGGATGAGACCAGCGCAAATCCATAATGCGGGTGCACTGGAGCTTAGGCCGGCAATAAGGATCCAAAGACCGAAGCCGACGATGAAGGCCGAGATCGCATAGGCGGCCACTTTTTCCATGTTCGATCCAAAAGCGGGATCGACGCCTTTACGACTCTCTGCGAGCTCAAACGTTCCGGCGTGCGGCGATCCGCCCCCAGGAGGGGCGGTTTCGTTAGCAAAACAGCGTATGCTGTCTGTGGGTGTAGCAATCGGGACCCCAAATAACCCGGCAGTTGATTGGCATCGAGGGCCTCCGAAAGCGCAGTAAGCTTGGCAGCCGTCTGAAGGTCCATCTGGCTCTCATCGTCTTTAATTCGCCTTCAGCGCCCAGCTCGACCAGCCGGCGGACCACATTCCTTCATTTGCGCGGCCGATCCTTACGAGTCTCTCGGAACGGGCTCGGACCCTGAATCAGCTTGCGCTTCCGGACCTCTCGCTCCCCAGGCGGCGCCTTTGGGTCCATGTGCTTGTCGATCGTCTTTGCCGCCAAATCAGCGGCTCGGGCGGCGCTCTGTTTGCTTGTTGAGAGCGCGCGGGGTTTCTTGATCCCGGCAGACTCAGACAGCCCAATTTCCACCAAGCGGCGGATTGCTTCCGACAGCGACGGGTTGTCCGGCTGGTCTTCAGCCCACCTCACAACGGAAGCGCGCATTACCGGCGACGCGCGAAAGCCCATCAGCGGATCCTTCCCGGTGGCGGGCCTGCCGCGTCTTTTAGGTTCAACCTTTATTGACTTTGCCATAATTTAGGTTTTACCTTAAAGGCGAGCCGAGGGGAAGTTGCCGCTTCCGCCTCGGCCCTAACCCGAACCATGAAGGGCTATTCCACATGACCCGAGCTGATCTGCGTCTTAAGCAACAGCAACGACGAGCCGACTGCCACTGATGACGTCCACGCCTCTCGGCGCCGCTTCCTATCTCAAGCCGTCGCGGTGACCGCTAGAGGCGCTACCATTGCGACGGCGCTCTCGGTGTCCGCAACCGCAGCGGCCGTTGGGCAAGCCCCTGACCCGATCCTGGAAGCCATTGAAAGGCACAAGGCGGCGCAGGCCAGTTGGCTCGCGTGTGTCGACCGTCAGGGCGAACTCGAGCTACAGCTCCCAGACGGAAAATGCCGGTCTCGGATCACCGTTCGGGGCGAAGAGATTGTCGAGACAGACGATCCGCGATGGATTGAAGGCGAGCGGGAGATAATCCGAACCACGGGCGCTGCGGACGACGCTGCGATCGAACTCTTGAGCGTCACGCCCACCACAATGGCCGGCCTGTGCGCCCTGATCGAGCATGCCGTAACCAGCGATGTCGACGGACACATGTGGCCGGAGGGCCTAGTGAGCAGCGATGGCAAAACGCGCTCCTGGCAACACTTGCTGCTGGAGAACGTCTCAGAAGCGCTACAGACACTCAGGCAGGAGAGGAGCGTATGATGCTGCAATCCGCTCGGGAAGCGCCGCAAAGCAGGGGAAGGGCGGCGACCGCTTGGGCTGGGTGAGATGGGCCAGCCGGAGGAAGTCCGGATCAGCAAAACGCGCCTGAGGACGGAATTGCGACTAGGAAGACGGGCCCGGCCTCACCGCCGGGCCTTTTTCATCAGTTGGGCTGGCTTTGACGGAGTAGCACGAGAGGGGACCGCAGGTTCACGCTGGCGGGCCCTTTGGTCAGATCGGCGCCGTGTCCTGCGGGGGCCGGGGGCATCTGTCGGCCGTATCCCTTGCGGGGAGCCTCGCATTCCAACTCGGGAGCGTGTCCTTTCGGGGCCCTTTTGGGTCCAGGCACGCGAGGACACTGCCATCGCGACCGAGCGTCCATGCAGTCCGTTGCGCATTTCAAGGAACTGTCTGGGCTGTCGCCGATTGAATGATCGTCCAGCGCGCACAAGGGGTGCGTATCATGCGCCTTCAGACATTCAGGGACGACAGACGCTCCAGACATTTCGACTTGATCGGTGGAAAAGGACACCCCTGGTCAATTGACCTAGTCACGGTAACGGCTGCGGGCATCCTGGTGGTAGGCTTCGCGTGTGCCCTCGTGGCCCTATGGGTCCGATAGCGGCACAACGGAAAGCTCCGCCGACATCTCAAGTGAGGGCACTGGCCTTGACGTCAGGCCCATCAGCGGGAGTCTGACCGGCCGCATGGCACCGGATCAGCACGTCCAGGCCGATCACAGTCGCGATCGATCAGTACGCCGAGAAGGCGCTGGGCAATCGCGACTATTTCCTGAACAAGCCGTACGGTGTCGGCTAGCGCCGCGTCGGCGATCATGGCGTGTCTTTCGGAAACAGACGGGCGAGTAACCAGCGCGCCAGCAGGTAGACCGCGGCGAGCGTCAGCACGATCCAAAGACCTATTTCCACGGCATCGCCCCCTGCAGTGCATTGGGGCTTCGGGGCTGCGGTTTGCTACCCGGTTTGCTACCCAACTGGTTGGGACGACGTGGGGCAAGCTGGTACGAAAGGAGACTGCGGTAGGGAAATTCCCCAACAATTACAGACTCAATAAGCCGTCTCGATACTAGACGAGACGGCCATTCCAGAATTTCAAGACCGGTGCCTTAAACCACTCGGCCACCCTTCCAGACCAATAATTTCAGTCGCTTAGCGCACGTCGTTGCTGAACGCAATGAGAACAGAAGCGACTTTGGGGCCAACTTGGGGACAAAGCCCCTAGAAATTGGCCCCGACCGTTCTCCTCATGTCCCCAAGAACCCCGCCGCGATGGAGCTGATCGTCTCGGCCAGCTTCTTGTCGGCTTCCTTCGACCGCTTCCGCTTGGCGCAGTTGCGGAGCAGGACGGCCGGATCGTCGCCGATGCGCTGCGCGACAGTATGGACGGCATTGCCGGCGTCGAGCAGGGCGGTGGCGTGGATACCGCGCGAGTCGTGGAAGCGGGTTTTGCCGAAGTCGAGCTTCCCGGCGCGCCGAGCGAACTCCTTGCTGAAGTTGCGGGGATTGCGCGGCTTTACAAAATCGAACTCCTCGCCCGCCTCGGGAACCGCCGGGAACATCAGCGCACCGGCTGGCAGGCGGATCAGGCCGAGATCAACCTCGACCCCATCAGGGATACCCGCCTGAATGCGCAGGTGACGCTCTCGTTCAGGCAGCAGCTTAGAGATGATGGCATCGTCGATGTCGATGGTGCGCCGGCCGCGCTTGGTCTTGGGACGCTTGCGCCGAATGCCGTGCTTCTTGGTTTGCTCCAGCGCCCATTCAATCCGAAGTTTTTTATTCTCTACGTCCAGATCGGCCCAGCGGAGTGCCAACAGCTCGTTGCGGCGCGCACCGGTCGCGGCAGCGAGGACAACGATGGGGTAGAGGTTCGACGGCTTGAACCCGGCTACCAGTTTCGCCAGTTCGGCTTCGCTAAGACCTTCGCCGATGTCGTCGTCGGCCACTTCCTCGTCATTGTCGCCGTCAACGATGTCATGCCCTGCCGGGTTTGGAATCTTCTCGCAGCACCAGAGTATGAGAGACGAGAGCGAGTGACGAGCGCCCCGCGGGGCCAGTGTCCAGAGCTAGCGTCCAGAGTGCCAGCGAGACAGAGCGTTAACCTCCGACCGTCCGGTCTGGAACGGTTTGGTATCGTCACAACACATCACAAAACAAAGCCCTTTGGGGCTGGGGCCGCCGAGACTATCGGCGGCCATCCCGTCTTCCCCTGTGAATAACAGGGACAATCGAGCCTCCTCGTACAGGCACGCTCAGCGTGTGTCATCCTCCCGCCCATCGCGAATCGTTGGGGAGCGGCTATGGATCAGCTCAACGCGCTGGCTTGGAAGGACATCATCACGGTCGGACTGGCGTCGATTGGCGCAGTGCTCGGCGTCATGAATACCTGGAATGCTCTTAGCCAGCGGCGCGTGCGGTTGGTTGTGAGGCCGGCGTTTGCGTTCCCGAATAACGGAGGACCTCCGATGCTGAGCATCTCCGTAACCAACTTTAGCAATTTTCCGCTCACGATAACCGAGGTGGGTTTTGCAGGTCCGAAGGGGGCGAAGCGAGGCCCCCGCGCAATGATAGTGCAGCCGCAGGTTATCGACGGGAAGCCGTGGCCGCGACGTCTAGCATCACGGGAGGCGATATCCCTCTACTTTGGAGTTGAAGACGTGGCGCGTGAAGCCAAGGTGCTCGCGAAAGCCTACGCTGGCACTGAGTGTGGTGAGTATGCCTATGGTACCAGCCCTGCATTAGATCAGTTGCGAGACTTGGCCAGCCAAGAGGACTCCGGTGCCGTACGTTGAAATGCCAGAGCCGCCCGGATTGTATGGCGGCCAGTTGCTGGACCGAGCAACTCAGTATCTCGATGCATTTGAGGCGTTGAGCCAACGCGATGATCTCACGTTCCCGACCTATTTTCTATGTGCGCACGCGCTTGAACTCTTTCTGAAAGCCTATCTAGTCGCTTCGGGGATCGCGACGAAAAAGCAGATTCGCAACACAAAAGAATTTGGTCACAAGCTCGTCGATATGCTGGACAAATGCGACGCTGCATCGTTGCCCAGCGTGCCAGACCTGAGACCCTTCACCGTGAACATTTTCGAAATGAACAATGATTTCGATTTTCGATATCCAAGCAATTACAGTCTCATCGTGCCCGGCCGCGAGGAATGCTTGCGAGTGCTTCGCTCTTTGCGCGAGGCGATCGCGCCTGTCATCAATCAGAAGCGTTTGATTGCGGACTTGCAGTTTGCTGCTGATACGCGCCACCTTCGAGGGGAAGCGATCCGCTGGAACGACTGACGCGTGTCAGCGCTGACACGACGGAGAGCGGCGGCCCCATCGATTTTGGGCGACAGAAAACGGGGATTACCTGTCAGTGGCCGTTTCGGTCAATCTTGCGTTGTTGTAACGTATCTTTCTCGCGGACAGGTTGGAACGATGGATCATGGATATTGCGACCAAGGTCGGGTGGGCGAACGAGGTTAGAGTTTGGGGGCTGTTAGCCACTGCCATCATTGGCGCAATTAGTTGGGCCGCAGCTTTAACGCATAGCCGCTGGCAATCTGAGCTTTCGGCTGAAAATGCAAAAATCGCGCAAGCTAAGGAGCGCGCGTCAAACGAGAAAATAGCAAGGCTGGTAGCCCGAAGCGACGATGCAAGGGCAAAACTAGCTATCGCGGAGGAAGGCATCGCCAAGGCAAATGAAAGTGCAGCACAGGCGAACGCTAGGGCGGCCGAGGCACAACTC
This sequence comes from Bradyrhizobium sp. AZCC 1578, assembly GCF_036924675.1. Classification (NCBI taxonomy): domain Bacteria; kingdom Pseudomonadati; phylum Pseudomonadota; class Alphaproteobacteria; order Hyphomicrobiales; family Nitrobacteraceae; genus Bradyrhizobium; species Bradyrhizobium sp. AZCC 1578. Next base: position 178,432 of record NZ_JAZHRZ010000001.1, on the reverse strand, counting down.
GCGTTGGAAAAATTGAAGGCCCCTCGATTGCTGTCCGATGAACAGATGTCGAGGCTTGTTGAAAAACTCAAGAAGTTTGGTGGTACGAAGTTCGATGCAGCAGCGATCCCCGGTGATCCAGAAGCAATTATCTTTTTATCACATATAACAGCGACGCTTGAGAGGGCTGGCTGGGTCTGGGTTGATTGGGCCGCCCCCGAAGGTCAATTGTCTTTGACGTATTCCTTCCATGGCAAGCCGGCGATAGGGCAACTCGGATTCTTCGGGGTCGCGTTACAGATCAAACCAGCCCATAACGTGGTGCTCTCAGGCCCGGCCGATGCACTGGGGCTAGCACTTGTCGCAGAGGGCGTTGAAGCCACGCTTGACGTGGTCGACAACGTTAGTGTGCCCAACGCAGAAACAGTCCACGTGATTGTTGGTAAAAAACGTCAGTAAGCCGCAGGTTTCAATTGACTAAGGTCAACGTCGGCTTGGTCGGCTTCAACGGCGACGGCATTTGCCGACTGATGAAGACGCGTAGCAGATTGCGCCCGAGCACCTGTGCCGGACTGTTGGCACGCTCGTCCGCTTCCTCGCGCGCGACAATGGCGATCAAGGCTTTCGCAAGTTCGGCGCGTTTGACCGAGCCGCTGCAGAGCCTGCGCTTCAGCGCACATCCAGACCCGCACTGTTCATTTGCGGTGGTCACCGGCGTCGGCTTAGAGGTGGATCGGCTCGACGACGTTCGGCGTGGTCGTTTAGCTGAGGGAATGGCTTGGACTTGGTTCCACGGCGCCGTTGAAATGGATCGAGGTACAGCGCAATGATTCCAAACGGTTGCCAATGGAATGAGGCCGAGATTGAAAGCGGCCATCCGCTGAACGCCGGTCTTCTTACCTTAATGGTGATTGGGCACGATCTAGTACCTGTGCTGATTGGAACAGCATTTCTCATATCCGCAGAGGGTTACAAGGGAGCAGCAATTTCCGCTGCGCATTGCTTCGAGCATGTCGAGAATATTCTGCGACCTGACAAGGTTCATCATGCGACAACTCCACGGGAGTTTTTGCCGCCACCAAAAGAAGTCGATTTAAAGCAGGTGAAGGCGATCTACATTAGCGACGGGAAGGTCCATGTCTGTCCGATTGAAATTGCGATCTGGGATAGCAGTACTGACCTCGCGGTACTTACTGTTCTAGCTCCGACTGATGAACCAAAGTTATTTCGGAAGTTCTTCTGGATCGATGACCAAGTGCCAAACGTTGGCGACGTCGTTGTGATGATTGGGATCGGAGAGATGAAGGTCAACAGCGGCATGGACAATCCACAAATCGGGACAATGGAACGCCGACTTGTTGTTCGCGTAGGATACGTCGAAGAGATTTTCGAGGAGGCTACTTATCTTCTCAAGTCCGCGAGTGTTCAAACGAGCATTGCAGTGTACAGTGGCATGAGCGGCGGTCTCGTAGCTAAATATGCGCCGCCCGACAACATCAAGCCGTTTGCATTCATCAGTCACGCACCCGAGCCGCAGCCGTTACTGGATCGGTCGATTTCGGGGCATTCAGTAGGATCGATCTTGAACGCGAAGCTCACTCAAATTGAGAAGGACAAGCAAAGGGTCGAGATCAAGGTAAATGACGTTATGGTAGGGAAAACTGATCCCGAACCGAGTGGACCAGAATGAGTTTGGTCTCGACAAGCATTGGCGCGGCGATAAGAACTGTCACCCTCCCGGCTCGCTTGCTGGTACCGTGGAAGTCCGGCCGCACGTCGGCGCCTCGCTTGCCACAGGCCTTGCAGACAAATTGCGGCTCGATATCCGACAGCCTCATGTGATCCGGCCAGCGGTCTGCAGTCAGATTGGTCGAGTGGCTACAGCGATAGTCGCTGCAAAAGACATCGATGCGGAAGACTCAGGACTCCCGCATCTCTCCAAAGGTAATTTTCTGGTCGTGGCGCGCCCATCAGAGCGCTGCTGGGAATGCCCTGCAAATTATCAATACGTTGTGGATAGGGCTGCGTGAAGCTACAGCACGTGGGGGCTATGCAAAATCGTCAGGGCTGGGACCGGACCTTTGCCACCAGCCGCACCACCTGATCCCGGCACTCGTCGGCCATACTGTCATGGAAGGCCAAGTGGGTCCCGACGAGGTGCTGCAGATTGCCAGCCAAGTGAGTGACAATCCCAACCAGCGTCCTCAACTCCGCGATCGTGACCGACTTCTTCAATTCACCAAGCGTCAGGTGAGCTATGCCCAAGTTACGAAAGTGCGTAAGTCGACCGTGCACCTTCCAATCGATCGCCCGGTAGGTCGCCAGGTATTCGGCAATCAGGTTGGCTCGCGTCGGCTTAAATACGTCAGGGCCGCGGTTAGCTTCCAGTTGCTGCAGGAGCGCCGCTTGGACGTCCGGCTGCTTCAGGTCGTGGAAGACGGTTTGAAAGCTGACCACGTTGACATCGGCGTCGAGCAGAAGAGCGACCCTCAAGGCAGCCATCAGCAATGCATCCCGATGCAGAACGGAGACGGGTTGTCGCCAATCGCCGTGCTGATCGGTTGGCGCCTGCAGAGCGTCACTCAACCCGTCCGCAGCGCCAAAGGACCACGCACATCGGGTGGCGACCGTAATGAGACGAACGGCGTTTTGCAGGATATAGTCGACGCGTCGATCGGTGGTCACGCTGAGGAAACCTTGGGGCCAACTTTGGGGACAATGCTGCCGGGAAAGGCAAGGAAGCGGCGGTATTGGCCGGGAAGCTACTTCTTAGAAAAGTCAATAAAAACAAAAGGGGAGCTACCAGTCGGGAAAGCCCGGGAAAGGGCATTTCGTATTGCAAGACCGGTGCCTTAAACCACTCGGCCACCCTTCCAGCTCTGGAATTTCAGTCGCTTAGCGTAGGGCTGGCTCGAACGCAATGCGAACATGGCCCCCGATGTGCATCCCATCCCTTTATTTTGGAAGAAACCCAGCGTCGAGGGCGTTGCCTTTGCTAGCCGCGTGCACGTTGCGTGGTGCACTTCATACGCGCCGGGAATCAGGGGTGGCGACATCGGCCGAAATGCGTTCGCCGGTGGTTCGTCGGGCGGATGCCAATTCTCGCCGGGATCACATCGTCCCGGCACCGTGACCGCAATTGGTTCGTGTCCTTGTTCAACCGAACGCAACGGCCAGCAGGCTGGAGCACAGCAGCACGAAGCTGGCAGTCGCCAGCGCAAGAAATCCGTTAGAGACGATGTCGTGGTTGCTCATGAGATACCTACCACACCCGATGCTCGTCCGAATTTATTAGACCTTTCCGATTCCCCGATCGGAACTACCGAGCCATTTCTCTCTGAAGCCTCAGCGGCTACCGCCGCCGGCCTTCAAAACTCACGCTCTGGAACGATAGCCTTCAAATGCATGGGCAAGAAAAATGCCTGCGCTCACCAGGCCCATCAACGCTGTTACTGTCTCGATCATCGCACAAATCCTTTGCGCCCCTGCAACGCACAGAACGACTGCATCGTTGCACAGTCAAAAAGATTCACGGGCCAAAATCGCATATCGGTCGTGAGTGATGATTTGGTGCAACAGATTGTCTGAAAGCGGCACAGGGAGGCTATGACGAAGGGCGCATACAGTGTGAATCGAAGCGTTTCGCCCAGTTCGACGGGCGGCGCGCGAAGCAACCATTCATTCACCACGTGGGACCACACCCCATTTCCGCCGTGTTCCGGTTGCGATATCTTCACCACGTGATGCGGAGGTGGGCCGCATCGTGGGGTAAGGCCGCAACGCTTCGACATAGGCAGTCGGCCGCTGGAAATGGTAGTTGGGGTGATGGGGATTCGACGGCCAACAACAATCGTTCTGGCAATTCGTGGTACTGTTGCCGTGGCAACATGCCTTGTCCTTGCCAATTGCGCCTCGTCGGACAAATTCGCCAGGCGGATCGATCCCAAATACGGCGTCTCCTCGAGCCCCCGTGTGGTGGCGTTCGGAGAGGCCGTGCCGAAGGGCGGGGGAACTTACCGTATCGGCAAGCCCTACACCGTCGCGGGCCGGGTCTACGTGCCGGAAGAGGATCCGAACTATCGCGCTGAGGGAATGGCTTCCTGGTATGGCGACGATTTCCACGGCCGGTTGACCGCCAATGGCGAGGTTTTCGATATGACCTCATTGACGGCGGCCCATCCGACCCTGCCGATCCCGAGCTACGCCCGCGTCACCAATGTTCGGAACGGCAAGTCGCTGATCGTCCGGGTCAACGACCGTGGCCCTTACCACGGCAACCGCCTCATTGACGTCTCGAACAAGGCCGCCGAACTGCTTGATTTCAAAGCAAATGGCGTCGCTCGGGTGCGGGTTGAATATGTCGGCCGGGCCCCGCTTGAGGGTTCCGACGACCGCCAGCTCCTGGCGACGCTGCGGACCGGCGAGCCCGCGCCGTCCCCGGCGACGGTCCGGGTCGCCTCGGCTCGTCCGTTTGTTCCCGAGATGCCGTCGTCCGCCGGCCGAATCCGGGGCGAGGTGCCGATGCCGGAGGGACGGCCCTATAGCCTCGGCAATACCTCAGCGGACCATGCCTCGATCAACGCAACCTCGGAAATGTCGGCTTCCAGTCGCACGCGTGGCCGTGCCACGGAAAATCCGCGCGCCGTGTCCTACGAGAACGAGGCCAGCTATGTGGCACCACGCCAGGCTTACCTGCCGATCGATCCACGTGGCCCGAGCGAAGTCCTCAGCGGGCGAGGGCTGTACTAGATAGCGTTTCAAGCGAAGCATGCCCTCGGACATGATCCGTGGGTGGCGCCCGGTTCGCAACGGGTCAAATATAGCTACTCCTTCAGGAAGGCGATCAGGGCGGCGTTGACCTCATCAGGCCGCTCCTGCTGAATCCAGTGACCGGCCCCGTCGAGTATGAGTTTTTGCCGCAAGTTCGGCAGCACCCGCTCCATCTCGTTGACCAGCTTGGCGCCGATCAGCCCGGTGATGACGCCATCCTTCGATCCCGCGATGAACAGCGACGGCTGGTGGACTTGCGCGCCCTGCCAGGGTGCGGTCAGTTCCCAATTGCGGTCGATATTGCGGTACCAATTCAGTCCGCCGCGAAAGCCGGACTCCTGGTAGACGGCCGCGAAATAGGCGAGGTCGGCCTCGGTCAGCCAGTCCGGCAATGGCCGATTCGGATCGGCGCCAGCGAGAAATCCCTTGCCCTCCTGAACAAATTGGTGGGCCGCCGGATCGGAGAACCCGCGCCCGGCCAGCACGATTCGCATGGTCGCTGCGACATCGCGCTCGAATTCGGCCTCTGCCACGCCCGGCGCCTGAAAATACTGCCAGTAGAAATTGGTGATGCCGTTGTTTCGCAAGGTCTCCAGCGGCAGGCCGCGTCCGCGGGAAGGGGGAGGAACACTGAGGCCCGCCACCTTGGTAAAGATATCGGGCCGGAACATCGCCGCGTGCCAGGCGACCGGCGCGCCCCAGTCATGGCCGACAATGACGGCCTGCTTTTCGCCAAGTGCCGCCACCAGCGCGACCATGTCGCCGACATTGTGGAAGATGGTGTAGGCGCCGACGTCCGCCGGCGCGCTGGTCCGGCCGAACCCGCGCATGTCGGGGGCTACGACGTGGAAACCGGCTTCCGCGATGGCTCCGACCTGGTGCCGCCAGGAGTAGGATAACTCGGGCCAGCCATGGCAGAGCAGCACCAGCGGCCCCTGGCCCTGTTCGAAGACAAAGAAGTCGAGCCCGTTGACGGAAATAGTGCGAGAGGTTGGCATCGCGTTTCCGCCCCGTTTTTCGTATCTTGTCCGGAAATTGCAGCATCGCAACGATACGTTTCTTCGTTCGGCACCGCAATCAGATCGACACGGCCACAAGTCCAAAAACCTGTGTTGTTTGCGATACTTCCAACTGTTAGAACGCACGGATTCAGGACATTGCCGATGGCAGCAGAGACTTCCGTTTCCCGTAAATCCGACACGGCGACCATCATCCCGTGGCGTGGCCTGATGGCCGCGGTCGTCGCGCTCTCGGTCGGCTGGGGCGGCATCGTGTATGCCGCCAACAACAGCGTGCAGGGCGCTCCGAAGAAGGACGACGGCGGCTTTGACGGCGATGCGCCGACCGCGATCCTAGTCGAGGCTTCCAGCGGCAGCGTGCTGTTCGAGAAGAACGCCGACGAATTGCGGGCGCCGTCCAGCATGATGAAGCTGATGACGGTCGAGGTTGTGTTCGACGCCATCAAGCAGGGCAAGGTCAAACCGACAGACGAATATCGGATCAGCGAAAACGCCTGGCGCAAGGGCGGCGCGCCGGCCGGCGGCTCGACCATGTTTGCCATTCTCAACAGCAAGGTGTCGGTGGACGACCTGCTGAAGGGCGCGATCATCCAGAGCGGCAACGATTCCTGCATTGCGCTTGCCGAAGGCATGGCCGGCAACGAGCGGATTTTTGCCGCCGACTTCATGACCAAACGGGCGCGCGAACTCGGCCTGACGAAATCGACCTTCGGAAACTCCAGCGGGCTGCCGGACCCTGCCAACAAGATGACGGTTCGCGAACTAGCCAAACTCGCCCGCCACCTGATCCTGGCCTATCCCGACACGTACAAATTGTTCGGCGAGAGAGAATTCACCTGGAACAAGATCCGGCAGCAGAACCGCAATCCGCTGCTGAACACGCTAAATGGCGCCGACGGGCTGAAGACTGGCTACACCAAGGAGGGCGGCTACGGCATGGTCGGCTCGGCCGTGCAGAACGACACGAGGCTGATTGTTGCGATTAACGGACTAGAGGATCCCGACGATCGTGCCTCAGAGGCCAAGAAGATGCTGGAATGGGGTTTTCGCAATTTCGAGACGCGCACGCTGTTCGCGGCCAATCAGCAGGTCGGCTATGCCAAGGTGTTTGGCGGCGAAAGCCGCTCGGTGAAGCTTGCCAGCCCCGAGCCGATCAAGGTGATGGTGCCGAAAAACGGCAGTGAGAAATTGATCGCGCGGATCGTTTACAAGGGCCCGGTCCAGGCGCCGATCCAATCCGGCCAGCCGGTCGGCGCCGTCAAGGTGTGGCGCGGCGCCAATATCGCCGTGGAGGCACCGGTCTATGCCGCTGAAGCGATCGGAACCGGTTCGACCGTGCGTCGCGCAATCGACGGGGTCAGCGAGCTCGTCATCGGCATGTTCCGCGCGGGCGCAGAGAAGCTCTGAGCATGACCCAGGCAACGCTGCAGCGACCTTCCGGACGCGGGAAGTTCATTACCTTTGAAGGCGGCGAGGGCTCGGGCAAGTCCACGCAGATCAGGAAACTCGCCGAGCGCCTTGCCGCGGCAAAGCTGCGTACCATCGTCACCCGCGAGCCGGGCGGCTCGCCGGGGGCGGAGAATCATGCGGCATCTTGTGCTGTCGGGAATGGGCAAGCTGCTCGGACCGGACGCCGAGACGTTGCTGTTTGCGGCAGCCCGCGACGATCACGTTCGCACCGTTATCCAGCCCGCGCTCAGCCAGGGAACATGGGTGCTGTGTGACCGCTTCTCGGATTCGACCCGCGCCTACCAGGGCAGCCTGGGGCAGATCTCTCCGCTCGTGCTCAACGCCATGCAGCGCGTCACCATCGGTGATCTGAAGCCGGACCTCACCATCATTCTGGACATCCCGGTTGAAGTTGGTTTGCGGCGCGCGGCGGCTCGCCGCGGCAGCGGCGTGCCTGACCGGTTCGAGTCGGAAGACCTGCAATTCCATCAGCACCTACGCGACGCCTACAAGCAAATCGCCGCCGAAGAGCCGCAGCGCTGCGTGCTGATCGACGCCAATGCCGATGCCGACGCGGTCGCTGCCCGCGTCTGGACGGCGCTGCGCGACCATGTGTTCGCGGTCCCGAGCTCGGCGGGGACGGCATGAGCGCGCGCAAGGTCGAGCAGGAAACGGCAGTCACACATCCTCGCGAGACGGCAGATCTGTTCGGTCACCGCGAGGCGGAGACGGCCCTGCTGAATGCCTATCGCAGTGGGCGCATTCCGCATGCCTGGCTGATCGGCGGCCCGCAGGGCATCGGCAAGGCGACGCTGGCCTATCGCATGGCCCGTTTCGTGCTTGCCAATCCCAATCCGTTGCAGCCTTCGGTGCAGCGCGCCGAGACGCTGGCACTCGATCCGGGTGATCCGGTCGCGCGTCAGATCACCGCCGGTGCCCATGGTGGCCTGTTGGTGCTGGAACGAGGTCTCAATGATCGCGGCGTGATGCGGACAGTCATCACCGTGGATGAGACGCGGGAGACGATTTCGTTTTTCGGCTCGACCGCGGCGGTCGACGGCTGGCGCGTATGTATCGTCGACACCGTCGACGAGCTCAATCCAAACGCCGCCAACGCGCTGCTCAAGATCCTCGAGGAGCCGCCGCACCGATCGCTGTTTCTGCTCGTCAGCCATTCGCCGGCGCGGGCTCTGCCCACGATTCTGTCCCGCTGCCGAAAGCTGCCGCTGCGGCCGCTTGCGACCGGCGACGTCGTGCGCGCGGCTGCGCGAGCCGCCGACATCGCACCCGATGATCCCGCGCTGTCGGAAGCTGCCGATGCCTCGGAGGGGAGCGTGTCCCGCGCACTGACGCTGCTCGGCGGCGACGCGCTGAAGTTGCAGCAGCGGACAGCGGCGCTGCTGGCGACGCTGCCGCAGGTCGACCCGCGCGAACTGCATGCACTTGGCGATGCGCTGGGCACCAGCGACCGGGTTGCGCTGGCTGCTTTCATCGACGGCATCGATCGCTGGATCGGCGAAAAGCTGCGCGTCGACGATGCCAATGCAAATCTGCCCCGCCTTGCACGGCTGGCGGAGGTATGGGAAAAGATCATCCGCGCCGCGCGCGACACCGAAGCCTATAATTTGGAGCGAAAACCGCTGGTTTTCTCGGTGTTCGGGATGCTCGCGGACGCGACGCGGTAATCCTCCGCCGGATATCAATCCCGACAATCTATGAGCAATAAAGGAATTCGTGGTGGCGACGGCTGCAAAGAAAGCTTCGAAAAAGCGCAAGGCGAAGAAGGCTGGCAGATCGCCGGCCGCTAGTGCCAGCAAGAAGGCGGCGAAGAAGCGTGCGGCCAGGAAAGGTGCGACCAAGAGCAAGCGCGTCGTGAAGAAGGACGGCAAGGCTTCGAAAACGGCCGCAAAGAAGGCTTCGAAGAAGTCGGCGAAGAAGTCGACCAAAAAAGCTGTCAAGAAAGCTGTCAAAAAGTCGGCGAAGAAATCCGTTACGAAAACTCCGTCGAAGAAGCGCGCGGTAACGCCGAAGGAAGCGAGCCCTGCCGTTCAAGCGGCGCCGGTCGCAGAAATTCCGAAGCCCGCAGCGCCACGTGCGAAGCCGGCTCCCGTCGCCAAGCCGGCAGCAGCCGCCGAGCGCGACACCTACTTCATCACGACCGCGATCGCCTATCCGAACGGCCTTCCGCATATCGGCCACGCCTACGAGGCGATTGCGACCGATGCGCTCGCGCGGTTTCAGCGGCTCAACGGCAAGGACGTCTTTTTCCTTACCGGCACCGACGAGCACGGCCTCAAGATGGTCCAAACCGCTGAAGCCGAAGGAATGGGCGTTGCCGAGCTTGCCGCGCGCAATGCCGGCCGGTTCAAGGAGATGGACGAGCGCCTCAACGTCTCGTTCGACCGCTTTATCCGCACCACGGAGCCTGACCATCATCGCTCGGTTCAGGTGGTCTGGGACCGGATGCAGCAGAATGGCGATATCTATATCGATACCTATTCCGGCTGGTATTCGGTGCGCGACGAAGCCTACTACGCCGAGGAGGAAACCGTCCTCGGCGAGGACAATGTGCGCCTTGGCCCGCAGGGCTCGCCGGTCGAGTGGGTCGAGGAGAAGAGCTACTTCTTCAAGCTATCCGCCTATCAGGACCGCTTGCTGCAGCTCTACGAAACCCAGCCGGATTTCATCGGCCCGGATTCGCGCCGCAACGAGGTCGTCAGTTTCGTAAAGAGCGGTCTGAAGGATCTGTCGATTTCGCGCACGACGTTCGACTGGGGCGTCAAGGTGCCGAACGATCCCGAGCATGTGATGTATGTCTGGGTCGATGCGCTGACCAACTACATCACAGGCGTAGGCTTTCCCGACGAAAACGATCCGAACTGGCGCTACTGGCCGGCGGACGTCCACGTCATCGGCAAGGACATTATTCGCTTCCACGCGGTGTACTGGCCGGCGTTCCTGATGTCGGCCGGCATTCCGGTCCAGAAGCGGGTTTACGCGCACGGCTTCCTGTTCAGCAGGGGTGAGAAGATGTCGAAGTCGGTCGGCAACGTTGTCGATCCCTTCAATCTGGCCGATCAGTATGGCGTCGACCAGATGCGCTATTTCTTCCTGCGCGAGGTGCCGTTCGGACAGGACGGCAACTACAGCCATGAAGCCATCGTCGCGCGCATCAACGCCGACCTCGCCAACGATCTCGGCAATCTGGCGCAACGCTCGCTGTCGATGATCGCAAAGCAGCTCGGCGGCGTGCTGCCGGAGCCCGGCGAGTTCACCGATAACGACAAGGCGATCCTGGCGCAGGCCGACGCCATGCTGGAAACCTCGCGCACCGCGATGGCGACCCAGCAGATCCATCAATGGCTGAACGCGGTGTGGGCCGTGGTGGCAGAGGCCAACCGCTATTTCGCGGGCGAGGCGCCCTGGGCGCTGGCCAAGACCGATCCTGACAGACAGAAAACCGTGCTGTACGTGACGGCGGAGGTGGTGCGTCAGGTCGCGATTCTGACGCAGCCGGTGATGCCGGATGCGTCGGCCAAGTTGCTGGATAGCCTCGGCATTCCCAACGAGAAACAAGCGCGCGATTTCGCGGCGCTTGCCACGCGGATTAAGCCGGGAACGACGCTGCCGCCGCCGGTCGGCGTATTTCCACGCTACGTCGAACCAAAGGTGGATTGAGCCGTTTGCAAGCCATGCTCGTCGATAGCCACTGCCATCTCGACATCCCGGATTTTGCCGAGGATCTCGACGCCATCGTCGCGCGCGCCGAGGCCGCCGGGATCGGTCGTATCGTCACGATTTCGACCCGGGTGAAGCGACTCGGCGGACTGCTCGCGATCGCCGAGCGGTTCCCCAACGTCTATTGCTCGGTCGGCACCCATCCGCATCAAGCCGATGAGGAAGACGGCATTCCGGCCAGTGAGCTGATCGAGCTGACCAAGCATCCGAAGATCGTGGCGCTCGGTGAGGCGGGGCTGGATTACTTCTACCAGCACGGTTCGCGAGAGGCGCAGGAGCGCGGCTTTCGCGCACATATCGCGGCCGCGCGCGCCACGGGCCTGCCGCTGGTCGTTCACACCCGCGAAGCCGACGAGGATTGCGGCCGCATTCTCGAAGACGAAGTGGCAAAGGGACCTTTTAAAGCCGTCCTCCATTGCTACACCGGCGGGCGCGAGCTGGCGATGAAGGCAATTGCGTTGGGCCTGTCGATCTCGTTCACGGGCATTTTGACGTTCAAGAAATCGGAAGCCTTGCGCGAGCTCGCGGCCGAACTTCCGGCCGACCGCATCATGGTCGAAACCGACTCGCCCTATCTGGCGCCCGGCAAGTTTCGCGGCAAGCGCAACGAGCCGTCTTACGTGGTCGAAGTCGCCAAAGTGCTGGCGGAAACGCGCGGCGTCTCGCTGGAAGAGATTTCGCGGCAGACGACCGAAAACTTCTTCCGCCTATTCTCCAAAGTGCCGGTGCCGAAGGTTGCGGCATGATGCTGACGCTGACGATCCTCGGCTGTGGTTCTTCCGCCGGTGTACCGCGGCCAGCACTCGGCTGGGGCGCCTGCGATCCCAACAATCCCAAGAACCGTCGCCGCCGTTGCTCGCTGCTGGTCGAGCGCACGGGTGCCCACGGCACCACGCGGATCGTGATCGACACCTCGCCCGATCTGCGCGAGCAATTGATCGATGCGGAGGTCGATCACATCGACGCGGTGTTCCTGACCCATGAGCACGCCGACCAGACCCACGGCATAGACGACCTCCGATCGGTCGTGCTGCACCAGCGCCGCCGCATTCCCGTCTACTTCAACCAGTCGACCGCCAAAGACATCATGGCGCGGTTCTCCTATTGCTTCATCTCGCCGGAGGGGAGCGACTATCCGCCGATCCTGACGCGCCACGCGATCGAGGCCGGCGAGAGTCATGAGACCGAAGGGAAGGGCGGGCCGGTGAAGCTTTCCGCTTTCCTGGTTCACCACGGCAGAATTCCGGCGCTCGGCTTCCGCATCGGCAACGCCGCCTACACCCCCGATCTCCACGACATTCCCGAGGAGAGCTGGCCTGCGTTGCGAAACCTCGATCTCTGGATCGTCGACGGGCTGCGCTATGCCGGGCATCCCAGCCATTTCAGCGTCAACGACGCGCTGTCCTGGATCGAGCGCTTCAAGCCGAAGCAGGCTGTCATCACCAACATGCATTCCGACCTCGACTACGAGGTATTGCGCCAGAGCCTGCCGCCGGGCGTGATCCCGGCCTATGATGGCTTGCGGCTGACGCTGAACAGCGCAGGCTGAGTCTGCCGCGGCAAGTCTGCGCGCCGGAAGCGGAGGGACGTCGATGATTGGCCTGTTCTTTGAAGTCCAGACAAGGCCCGGACACCGCGATCATTATCTCGATCTTGCGGCCTCGCTGAAGCCCGAGCTTGAGGCGACGGGCGGCTGTCTCTTCATCGATCGCTTCAGGAGTTTGACGCGAGAGAACCTGCTGCTGTCGTATCAGATATGGCAGGACGAGGGGACCCTGACGGCGTGGCGAGCCCATGCTCACCATCACGACGTCCAGACGATCGGCCGCGAGAAGGTCTTTTCGGACTATCGCATCCGGGTCGCCCAGGTGATCCACGAAGCAAAGCCCGGCCAGCCGATCTGGCAGCCCGAGCGGCGTACGCCCTACAACGATCCGGCAAGGCGCAAGCCGACTTATGTGCTGGTGGCTGAATCGAAGAACGCCACGCTTCCGGCAGAGACCGGATGGCGCCGTGACGCTTTCGCAAGCGTCTATCGTGACGGGCGCTTCGCGCATTTGATCGATCTACCAGACGATCAAGCCGGCATCGAATTCGGCGCCCGGCTGTTTGCCGATCCGACAACCGAGTATTTCCGCGTTTTCGAGGTCATGCGCGACTACGGGATGTACGAACGGACCGAAGCGCCGCAGTACTATCCGCCCGTCACGCTTCGCTCGCAATAACGGTCACGCCGAAATCGCCTTCGCCGAGTCCACCTGGTTGCGCAGCATGAATTTCTGGATCTTGCCGGTGGATGTCTTCGGGATGACGCCAAACACGACGGCCTTGGGCGTCTTGAAGCCAGACATATGGCTGCGGCAGAAGGCGATGATCTCGGCCTCCGTCGCCTTGGCGCCCTCCTTCAACTCGACGAAAGCGCAGGGCACTTCGCCCCATTTCGGGTCGGGCTTGGCAACCACGGCGGCGAACAGCACGGCCGGGTGCTTGTAGAGGACGTCCTCGACCTCGACGGAGGAAATATTCTCGCCGCCGGAGATGATGATGTCCTTGGAGCGGTCCTTGATGATAACGTAGCCATGCTCGTCAAGCACGCCGAGATCGCCGGTGTGAAACCAGCCGCCGGCGAAGGCTTCCTGCGTCGCTTTCTCGTTCTTCAGATAGCCCTTCATCACGATATTGCCGCGGAACATCACCTCGCCGATGGTTTCGCCATCGCGCGGGACCTCCTGCATGGTTTGCGGGTCGAGCACGGTGACGGCTTCCTCCAGCGGGTAGGGCACGCCCTGCCGGCGCTTGAGCTGCGCGCGCTGGTCGGCCGGCAGTTCGTCCCAGCCCGGCTGCTCGGCGCAGACGGAGGCGGGGCCGTAGACTTCGGTCAGGCCATAGACGTGCGTCAGCTTGATGCCGATGCTTTCGGCGCCCTCGAGCACGGCGACCGGAGGTGCGGCACCCGCGATCAACCCGACCACGCGGCGAGCCTTGTCACCCTTGGGCGCACCGGGCGCGTTGATCAGCGTGTTGTAGACGATCGGTGCACCGCACATGTGGGTGACGCCGTGCTTGGCGATCAACTCGAAGATTTTTGCCGGATCGACCTTACGCAGGCAGACATTGGTGCCGGCGGCGGCCGCGACCGTCCACGGGAAGCACCAGCCGTTGCAATGAAACATCGGCAGCGTCCAGAGATACACGGGATGCTGGCCGAGATTGCCGGCCAGAATATTGCTGACAGCATTGAGATAAGCGCCGCGGTGATGAGTAACGACACCTTTCGGGTTGCCCGTCGTGCCCGAGGTATAGCTGAGTGCAATCGCGTCCCATTCATCGCCCGGAAGCCGTGCGACGAAGCCAGGATCGCCCGCCGCGACCGCCGCCTCGTACTCGATCTCACCAATCCGCTTGCCGCCTGCAAACGCCACATCATCGACGTCGACGACGAAGGGCTTTGGCCCGTTCATCAGCGTCAGCGCTTCCGCAATCACGCCGGCAAATTCGGGATCGACCAGGATGATTTTCGCGCCGCCATGGTCGAGCTGGAAGGCAATCGAGGGCGCGTCGAGCCGGATGTTCAGTGCGTTCAGCACCGCACCCGCCATCGGCACGGCGAAATGCACCTCGTTCATCGCGGGAACGTTGGGCAACATCGCCGCGACGGTGTCGCCGACGCCAATATCGCGCCCGGCGAGCCACGACGCAAAGCGCCGGCAGCGTTCATGAGTCTCGACCCAGGTAAAACTGCGGCCTTCATACACCGTGCTGATGTGATCGGGATAGACGGCGGCGCTGCGGGCAAGAAAACTCAGCGGCGTCAGCGGTACGTAGTTCGCCGCCGTCTTGTCCAATCCGATCGAATACTGGTTCTGGGCTGCGCTCATTGGCTGTGTCCCATCTACAAAGGTTTGACCTTACAGGAACCCGATGGAAATCCACGGGAAGATCGCCACGATAATCAGGCCGACCATCAGCGCCAGCAGGTAACCCCAGATCGGCCGGATACCCTCGGCCGGGTCGACGCGACCGATGGCGCAGGCCGCATAATAGCCCACTCCGAAGGGCGGCGCGAATAGCCCGATACCCATCGCGAGAATAACGATCATCGCGTAATGGACCTCGTGGACGCCGACCGCACGGGCGATCGGAAACAATAACGGCCCGAACAGCACGATCGCAGGAATCCCCTCGAGCACGCTGCCCAGGATCACGAAGGCCACGATCGAGACGGCGATGAACGTCGCCGAGCCACCGGGCAGGCCGGTCATGGCGGCCGCCAGCGTCCGCGAAAAGCCGGACTGCGTGAGGCCCCAGGCCATGCCGGTGGCGCAGCCGATGATCAGCAAGATCGCGCCCGACAGGCAGGCGGTCTCGACCAACATTGGCACGATCCGCCGCCAGTCGAAATTGCGGTAGATCAAGAGACCGTAAATCAGGTAGCCGACGACAAAGGCATAAACGATGCCGATGGTGGAAACCTCGGTTGCGGTCGCGATGCCTTCGACCACGGCGTAGCGGATCACGAAGGGCAGCGCGATCGCCGGCAGGGCGATGGCAAACGCGCGGGCGATCTCGGCGGCGCTCGCCCGCGTGACGTGGCGCAGATCCTCGTTCCGGTAACGCCACCACACCAGCGCCGACAGCGTGATCGCCAGCACGAGGCCCGGCAACAGGCCGCCGGTGAACAGCGCCGCGATGGAGACGCCGGTGACCGAGCCGATGGTGATCAGCACGAGGCTCGGCGGAATGGTTTCAGTCTGCGCGCCCGTGGCGGAGAGGAGGGCGACCAGATCGCCCGGCTTGGCGCCGCGCGCCTTCATCTCGGGAAACAGCACCGGCGCCACGGCGGCCATGTCAGCGGCCTTGGAGCCCGAGATACCCGATACCAGATACATCGCGCCGACCAGCACGTAATGTAGCCCGCCGCGGACATGGCCGAGCAAGCTTGCGAGGAACGCCACCATGGCGCGCGCCATGCCGGTCATTTCGATCAGCAGGCCCAGGAACACGAACAGCGGCACCGACAAGAGGATGAGGTGGCTCATGCCCTCGTCCATGCGCCCGACCAGCACCATCAGCGGCGTGCCCGTGGTCAGTGCCAGATAACCGTAGGTCGCCAAGCCAAAGCCGAACGCAATCGGTACGCCGGCAAACACGCAGAAGCCGGCCACGCCGACAAAGAAGATGATCAGATTGAGGTTGCCGAGCGGTTTGAGCGAGCCCCTGAGCAGCCAGAATATCGCGATGACAAGTGCGACCGACAGGATCGCGCCCAGCACCGTGCGAATGTTGCCGACGCGGGCCAGACGCAGGAAAGCAAACAGCGCCATCAGGGCAATGCCGACCGGCAGCGCCGCGGCACGCCAACTATTGAGGATCTGCAGGGCCGGCGTGGTGATGTAGCTTTCCTCGTAGGCGTATTCATAAGCCGGCCAGGCGATCAGGATGAGGAACGCCAGGGCGGCTGCTGTCGCCACCAGATCGAGATAGGCGCGCATCGCAGGCTTCGCGTTGGCGACGACCGCCGTCATCCGCATATGCTCGGCGCGTCGGAATGCGACGGCGGCGCCGAGCATGGCGAGCCACAGGAACAGGATTGAGGCCAGTTCGTCAGACCAGACCAGCGGCCGGTGCAGCGCGTAGCGCGCCACTACGCCGGCAAACAGGATGACGATTTCGGCGACGACCAGCAGCGCTGCGGGAAGCTCGACCAGCATTCCAAGGGCGTGCTCGATCGACGCCAGCAACGAACGGCGGCGAGGGGGCTGAGCCACCTCACCGCCAACCACTTCACTCAGTTCGGCATGAGCCACGACGGCCCCTCACATGCGCTTAGGACAGCTTGCCCACGGATTTCTCGAGCAGCTCCCAAGCTTGCTCGCCGTATTTACCTTTCCATTCCGCGTAGAAGCCGGCCGAGCGCAGCTTGTCGCGGAACGGCGTCACGTTGGGCTGGTTGAAGGTCAGGCCCTTGCCGGCCAGTTCCTGCTGCAGCCCGGCGTTCAGCTTGGCGACGTCCTCGCGCTCCTTGATGGCCGCCGCGTTGATATTCTTGGCGACAATCGTCCTGACATCCTCAGGCAGCTTTTCCCAGGCGCGGCGGTTCGCCAGGAACCAGAAGCCGTCCCACATATGATTCGTCAGCGAACAGAATTTCTGCACTTCGTATAGTTTGGCAGTCGAGATGATCGCCAGCGGGTTTTCCTGGCCCTCGACGATCTTGGTCTGTAGCGCCGAGTAAACCTCGCTGAAATTGATCGAGGCGGGCGCTGCATCGAACGCCTTGAACATTGAGGTCCAGAGCGGCGACACCGGCACCCGGATCTTGAAGCCCTTGAGATCCTCCGGGCCGTTGATCGGCTTGGTCGAGGATGTGGTCTGGCGGAAGCCGTTGTCCCAGATCTTGTCCATCACCACGAGGTTCGCCTTGGTGATCTCGCCGCGGATATAGGCACCCAGGCCGCCGTCCATGGCCTTCCAGACCGTGTCGTAATCCGGGAACGCAAAACCGATGCCGCTGATGGACGCCGCCGGCACCAGCGTCGCCAAAATGAGCCCCGAGAGCGTGAAAAACTCGACGCCGCCAGACCTGATCTGGCTCAGCATGTCCGTATCGGAACCGAGCTGGTTATTCGGAAAAATCTGCAGATCGAACCGGCCGTTGGTCTCGGCCTTGATCGCCGCGGCCATTTCCTTGGCGCGGGCGTTCATGGGATGGCCGTCCGGAAGATTATTGGCGTACTTGTAGGTGAATTCCGCGCTCTGGGCCCGCGCCACCAACGGTGCGCCGATGCCGCCCAAAACCGCTGACGCAGCGGATGCCTTGAGAAGCGTGCGTCGTGAAAAGCTCATTCCAGTCTCCCTTGAGAGTTATTGTTCTTGAGGTCCGCGACACGGACCTGCGGTCCACGGCATCATCAGCGATCACCGCGCTCGCGCGCTTATTGCAGCGTCAGCAAGTGTCGGCAATAGGAATGGCCGGGACGCAGCAGATCAGGACGAGCAGCTTCGGCGCCAGAGCTGACTAGATTTGCCAGCATATTCGCCTAAATATCTGATCTAATTGTAGATGTTGATATTCCATAATATACCTTATGCGAATTTAGGGTGTATCCGGCACTCGCGCCTCGTCGTTTCGGGTTCGATCCGAGTCATTCGTGCTCTATTTGAGTCTGCCTGGATTTACGGCGCCCTGTGCACTTCAGGTCTAGGAATTTCAGGTCTAGGAATTTCGCAGCCAGAATGTGCTCGACGTTAGACCGAGGGAACTCAACGCGGAAGCAGCGGACCGAGAGGTCCCAGGTCGATATTCAGGTCCTCGGCGGCGAGCCCGAAGTGCTCCCGCAGGCGCGATATGCGGTTGTCTAGAAGCATCAGCGTCATGCCGACGCGCTCCTCCTCCGCTTCGGTCAAGCCGCCCTCGTCGACACGACGAAGCGCCTGTCGCTCCACGAGCTGACGCAGCAACTCCACGACGGTGAGCACCAGGCGGGCCAGATCTCGTTCGACCGTGTCAGGCGCCATCGAAATTCGCTGGCGCGGTCCCGGCTCATGTCCAGCGACGCCGGCGCTCACTGGTCTCGCTCCGCTGCGCCAGATCGCGTGGTCCGGCCGAGCGACGTGATCAGAGCGCGAAGCGAGATCTGCACCATGTCGATGTCGGCGATCGCCAGCGTGATGTCTCCGGCCAGCACGATGCCACCCGCCAGGAGCCGGTCGAGCAGGTCGACTAGTGCGACCTCTCGGTCCGGGAACGCGGCGGGGCTCACGTGCGCTCCTCGCTGTCGGCGAACGAATAGGGCGGCCAGGGGCCCGTGATCTCGAGCGTCACGTGCGGGTTTTCGGCGCCCAGCCGCTGTACACGGGCGGCGAGTTCTTCGGCGCGCCCGGCATCCACCAGGTAGGCTGCGTTGAATACATTTTCGCCTGGAGCAGCGGACAGCTCGGCGCTCTGCGTTCGGTGTTGGCGGCGATCGACGGCAAGCCCGGCGAGAACGGCGTCCATCTGCTCGGCCGCAGTGGTTGCGCGCCGCCACGCGTGCTGGCGCCGATCGCGCTGCTCGCGGCGGTTGCGCAGGTAGTCCCTGCCCGCGCCCGCCGATCCGGACCCGTCGGTTTTCTCGGCCACGGACATGGCGCCGGCAGATGCACCCGCGTGCTGCACGTAGACCTTCACCCCCACCTCCACGCGGCCCGCGAATCGATCCAGCGTCTCGCGGAAGCGCCGGTGCTCCCGGCGTAGCAACTGCGCAACGCGGTCGTCGGTGCGGTGAACGGTCGCGAGGCGGAACGGCAGCGTTGGTGTGCACGCGGCAACCGCCGCCACGACCCTGTGGTGCGCGCGTGCGATCACCTCTAGCTCGGCCAGCGTCTCCAGCCTGGCTCGCAGCGCGGTCTCGTCGGCGTCGGCAGGTGCAAGCGGACTGACCACGGCGACCAGGTCTTGGTGGCGGACCAGATGGATCGCGGCGCCGTCGACGCCGACGAGACCGGCCGCCTGGGTTGGATTGAACGGGCGCGCGACCGCGTAAGTATAGCTCGCCGTGCTCATCGCTGTGCCTCCAGAGTGGCGGTTTCCAGCGCCCTGATCTTCTTGCGCAACCGCGCGTTCTCGGCCGCGAGCTGCCGCGGCCGCGTCTGGGAAAGCGCCGGATCGTGCTCCCACCAGTTGATCCCCATCGCCTTGGCCTTGTCCACCGACGCGACCAACAGCCGGAGCTTGATGGTTAGAAGCTCGATGTCGAGCAGGTTGATCTTGATGTCGCCTGCGATGATCAGCCCCTTGTCCAGAACCCGCTCCAGAATGTCAGCCAGGTTCGGCGAAGCACCCTGGGGTCCGTGCCACTCCATCATGCGATCAGATTCCATCATGCGATCATTCCTCGCTTTCGTCCCTCGTCCAGCCGGTCGAGGATCTCGTCCTCACGTCGATCGAATTCCTCGGCATCGATCAACCCTTCATCCAGTTGCCGCGAAAGCTCGGCCAGCTCGCGCCGGATGGCTGCCGGGCCGCAATGCTGTTCGGCAGCGGCGTCGACGACCCGGTCGATGGTCCACAGCGCGAAGCGGGCCGGCGCGAGCGGCAGCAACAAGACATGCGACAGGAGTCCCACCGCCACGGCCCTCACACGTCCGCTTCGTTGCCGACGAAGCTGTAAGGCGGCAAGGGCCCGTACAGCTCGACGCTTGCGTAGCCGGGCAGCTCGCGGCGCAGCGGCGACAGGGCACCATCGAAGTCCGCCCGGGCGCCCGACGCCACCAGGAACGATACGTTGACGAAGCAACCGGCGACCGGCGGGCCCCGACGTATCTGCGCGGCATGTGGTTGCAGGCGGGCGATGACCTGGCCCGCGTCACGCGCGCGCCGCTCCGCAACGGCGGCGGCCACGCGCTCGCCGAACGCCACCTTGTCCTGATGGCTGCCGCCATCTGCGGCGCGAAGTGCGTGATTTCGCGCGCGTAACTCGTCGTTCTGAAGCAAGAGGTCGCGGAGAAGAGCTTCCTCCGCATGAAAGCCTTTGACGTTGAGCTCGACATGGCCATCGATCCGGCACAGCAGTTCGCCATAGCGACGCGCCCTCGATCGAAGCTCCGTCTGCACGGCCTCGTCGTCGGGCGCGACCATCCCGAACCGCATCGGCAGCACGGTGCCGGCTGCGTAGATCCGTCCGATGACCGCATCGTGCTTCACCAGATCGCGCCGCTTCGCGCGCAAGTTCTCCGGCGCGTCGCTAACCACCGCGACGAGATCCTGCTCGCGCACGAGCCGGAGGGCGGGAGCTCGCTCCCCCACCCCCACCGCGCCTTCGAGCGGTAGTGGGTGCGAGGCACGCGTGACACAGTAGACATAGCTGCTCATCAGTCATCCTTTCCGTTGGGTCAGCCGATTTCCGTGCGCGCCCGGCCGGGTAGCTCGAGCGGCAGCGCGCCGTCGGGCAGCGAGCGGCCGATCCGGGGGCTGCTGCCGGTGAGATCGAGGCGGCCACACATCTCGGCGAAGCGCAGGTAAGCATCGACGCCGGCCACGACGACCCGCGCATCGATGGTGACCACCTCGAGGCCGATCACCGACACACGCACGAACACGTCGATGACCAGCCCGCGGTCCAGGATCAACTCAACGACTTTGTACAGCTCGCCCGACAATCTGCCGTTTGCTTGAGGCGTTTGAGTCATTGCTATTCCAGTCATACGGTTTGCTCCTTCCGGAAAACACGATTTGTCCTTCAGGAAACTGATACGCGCATGGCTTCGCACTGGTTTCAAAACGAGGACGTAAGCCGCGTCGCCTCGCGCTGCCGCATGCGCTCGCCGCCAATTTTCACTGTCAGCGCAAAGGGTTTCCGTCGGGCCTCACTGCCGGCATAACGCGGCGCTTCGCTGGCAGCGCGTGCGCGACGATTTGCAGCGGCCGCCCGCCGGGCTGCCAAAATTGGACTCGAAGGGATCGAGATCCACGGAGCGCATGGTCATCTGCTCCATCAGTTCCCTCGCCCATCGCTAATTACCGTAATCAGTCGCGTACGGTTTTTAATCGTACGTTCAAAGATCATGTCCTAGCCAAACTTCCAATCGGGCGTCGCGCCTTGGTGCTCTTAGGGGACTCCGATGCAACTAGGAAAATCGGCGGTTTGACTCGAATGGAACCAAGAGTGGACTCGAATGCAGCGGTGAAACAGCCGGCGAACATCTCCGTTTTTTGCTGCCGAGACTTAGATCCGATCAGAAACGACAAACCGTGGAGAACGCAGAGTGATCGGCCATGGGCTGCTCGACGGGCTGCGATCAGGTTGTTAAGCCCCGCCTCCCTGGAGAGACTTTGAGTCGAGACATGACCGTTGCGATCGAGATGGGACACACGACCGCAGGCGCCCCGGCGACTCTGGACCTTGAGGAACTGCTTGCGACTCGCCTGCTGGTCCAAGGTAATTCGGGCTCCGGCAAATCCCATCTGCTGCGCCGGCTGCTGGAACAGAGTGCCCCCTGGGTGCAACAGACCGTCATCGATCCCGAAGGCGACTTCGTCGCGCTTTCCGACCGTTTCGGCCACCTCCTGATCGATGCCGAGGACCATACCGAGCGGGGTCTGCAGGTCGCCGGCGAACGGGCGCGCATCCATCGCGTCTCCACGGTGCTCAATCTCGAGGGGCTCGACGCCGAGAACCAGATGCGGCGCGCCGCCGCCTTCCTCAGCGGGCTTTTCGAAGTCGTCCGCGACCACTGGTATCCTATGCTGGTGGTGGTGGATGAGGCGCAGCTCTTCGCACCGGCAGTCGCCGGCGAGGTTTCGGACGAGGCGCGCAAACTCTCGCTCGGCGCCATGACGAACCTGATGTGCCGCGGCCGCAAACGAGGGCTTGCGGGGGTCATCGCCACCCAGCGACTGGCGAAGCTCGCCAAGAACGTCGCGGCCGAGGCGTCCAATTTCCTCATGGGCCGAACTTTTCTGGATATCGACATGGCCCGCGCCGCCGACCTTCTGGGCATGGAACGGCGACAGGCAGAGGCCTTCCGGGATCTGGAGCGCGGACAATTCATGGCGCTGGGACCGGCCCTCTCCCGCCGTCCGCTAGGACTGCGTATTGGTCCAACCGATACCGCGCCGCGCAACGCGACCCCGCGCCTGACGCCTCTGCCGGAAGCGACACTTGACGCACGCGCCATCATCCTGGCAGCGCCGCCGCCCGAGAACAATCGGCCCCAGCGTCGGTCGCCGCCAGACCTCCTCGCCCAGCTCATGGCGGCGAAATCAGCGGCGCTGGAAATCCATCCCGAAGCGGTGGACCAGCCACTCAGCGCTGAGGAGCTGGCGGAGCGGCGTGAACGAGTGGACCGTATTCTGCGCGCCATCATGGCGGAGCCCGAGGCCGGATTCCGTGCCATCGGCGTACTCTATCAGGAGTTCGTGGTCCGCTGCCGAATAGAGGGCCTCGGTTCGGCCGTGCCGGACCTAGGTGACTTCCGTCGCATGCTGACACGCGCCCGCGCCGGGCTCAGCTCCGATATGGCAGAGGATGACGGGTGGCAGGATGTCTCGGTCCGCGCCTCGCTTCTGCCGGAGGATATGCAGGGCGTCTTCATGATGATCGCCCGCGCCGCGAAGGAAGGTTGGCCCTGCCCGGGCGATGCAGCGATTGCACGCGCCTATGGCTCACATTCGTTGCGCCGTGCACGGCGTCTGCTGACCTACATCGAGGAGCAGGGCCTCCTTGTTTGCCAGCTTGACGGTGCCGGTCGGCGGATCGTGACGCTCGTCGAACTGGCCTGGGCGACGGCACCGGGCGACCCCAATGCCGAGGAACTGCCGGCCGAGCAAGGCTGTAGCAATTCGGCTCCATGATGCGACGGTCGAGCGCGCACTCAGACATTACTACGCCTGAAAGGAGTCCTGAGCTTGAGCGTTGCCTTCACCAAGGAAGACAGTGCCGAAACTGCGTCGGAGACTTTGCTTCCCGACCGCCCCGTTTCACCTCATCCGAATCTTGTTACGGAAGCGGGATTGCAGGCTCTGGAATCTGAACTCCACCAGGCCCGCGAGGCTTATGAGACGGCGCAGAAGATCGAGGACGTTAATGAACGACGCCGGCAAGCGGCAATCCCGCTGCGCGATATGCGCTACTTTGCGGCGAGAGTTCGGACGGCTCAGGTCATCCCTAATCCGACGTCGACTGACACTGTCGCCTTCGGGAGCACGGTGACCTTCAGGCGCGACGATGGACGCGTACAAAAATATCGTATCGTGGGGGAGGACGAGGCAGATCCTAAGGCAGGATCCATCTCCTTCGTGTCACCAGTGGCAAGGCTGCTGATGGGCAAAGCCGTTGGTGATGAGGTCGACGCATCAGGTCAGAAACTTGAGATCATTTCGATCTCGTAGCACCTCCCGCACCGGACGCCGCCGATGTTCGGAAGGGCCGGGCTTTGCGCCAAAACCGACCATATCGCGAGGCTGGCTCACCTTGCGGGCGCGGCCATCACCAGTGTTCAAGCATGGTGACAGGCCATCATTTGTTCCAGAGCCTTCAGAGCTGGCGCTGGGTCCGACGGGACCCGGCAAGTCGACCGCGTCAGACGCACTGACTCGTGATTGACTTAAATCGGACTCCGAGTTCGTTTTAGGAACCACATTGAAAGTATTGATTTTTTTATCCGATCAAATTTTCAATTCGCTTTGGAGTGCACAGCGTTCGTCAATCTGCATTGGAGCTCGCCGATTTCATCGCTGGTACGCCTCCCGCTTCCCACTCACAATGCGGCTCCAGGCGAAACACAAAGCCCCGAGGCCAGTTGGTTCATGCCGGCCGCAACGGAGGTCTCATCATGCAAGAACGCGTCAGTCGTCCGACCGAACCTCGCGCCATTCCATTTGACGCCGCTAAGCTCGATTCCCTTATGGAAGCGGCCGGTCTTGATATCCTGGTCGCGACCTCCAAGCATAACGTCCAATACCTGCTCGACGCGGAGCGCGCGATCTTCTTCGACTACATGGACGCGCTCGGCGTCAGCCGGTACTTGCCCGTCCTGATCTACCCGAAGGGCGCGCCCGACAAGGCGGCCTATATTGGACACCGGCTGGAAACGCACCAGCGGGCCGTGGCGCCACTTTGGGTTCCGCAAGTCCGCACCGAGGGCAACGGCTCGTTGGATGCCGTTTCGCTGGCGGCAGGCCTGATCAAGAGCGCGGGCGTACCGATGAAGCGCATCGGCGTCGAGATGCCGTTCCTGCCGATGGATGCCGGCAGGGCTCTTTCGGACGCCTTGCCCGATAGCGAGATCAAGGATGCGCTGTTGGTGCTCGAGCGCCTGCGTGCCGTGAAGTCGCCGGCGGAGCTGACCAAGCTGAAAAAGGCTTCGGAATTGGTGATCGAATCCATGGACGAGGTGATCGCAAACCACGGCCCGGGCACCACCAAGCAGCAGCTCTTCGACGCACTGAGGATCGCAGAGGTCAAGCGCGGATTGACTTTCGAGTATTGCCTGCTGGCCTGCGGCGCCAGCCACAACCGCGCGCCTTCCGCCCAGCGCTGGGAAACCGGCGACGTGCTCTCGCTGGATTCCGGCGGCAACTATCACGGCTACATTGGCGACCTCGCGCGGATGGCTGTGCTGGGCGAACCGGACAGCGAATTGACGGATCTTCTGACGGACATTGAAGCCATCCAGCGGGCGGCATTCGCCGCAGTGCGGCCGGGCGCGATGGGCGGCGAAATCTATGCCGCGGCGGAAAGGCGGCTCGCGCAGTCGAACCAGCGCGACTGCACCGACTTCCTGGCGCACGGCATGGGGCTAGTCAGCCACGAGGCCCCTCGCCTGACAGCCAAGGGCCCTATTCCCTACGATGACCCGGACGCGCGCCGGCCCTTGGAGCCCGGCATGGTGGTGTCGGTCGAAACGACGATGAAGCACCCGCGCCGTGGCTTCATTAAGCTGGAGGACACGGTTGCAGTGACCGCAACCGGCTACGAGATCTTCGGCGAAGGCAGCCGCGGCTGGAATATTGGCGGCAGCGCAGTGGCGCGGTGAGGTGCTTTTGAAGTCAGCTTGCGACGACCGTCGCGCGATGCGCGGTCGTGCGCGAACGTTGACTTTGAGCCTCAGCCCTTTTCGACGTCTCCGCCTGCGTCCAACCAGCCTTTGAAGCCGCCGAGATTGCGTACGTTGCCGTAACCCATATCCTTCAGCGTCTTTCCCACCAGCGCGGAACGCCCGCCGGATGCGCAGTAAGCAATAACCGTCTTGGTCCGGTCGAAGGCCTTATCATGCATCGCTGAGGCAGGATCCGCCTTGAACTCCACGAGGCCGCGCGGTATGGCGACGGCACCCGGAACTTTTCCAGAGGCAGTAACTTCCGCTGGCTCCCGAACATCGAGGAAAAGCACATCGGCCCTTCCCAGCAATCCCTTAGCTTCATCGGGACTGATACGCGGGACTTCAGCATCGGCTTCGGCGAGCATCGCTTGCACGGTTTTCATTGGGGGCCTTCTCCATATGTGGGCTCGCCAGCAACGGCTGGTGTACAATCTAAGCTCCCGCAAGGCACGCAATGCTTGCAGGTTGCAAGGGGCAAATAGCCCATCCTGTTTTGATTTCGATCATGCAATTGAAGGATGCTGCGCCATATTTTTGGGCGTGGCAATCCCACTGGTTGTCGCGGCAAATCTGGCCAACGCGGCCATACCGCGCTATTTCCCCCTGAACTTCGGCTTGCGTCGCTCCAGAAACGCGGCGACGCCTTCCTTGTGATCCTCGGTCATGCTCGCCAGCGCGAACTGGTCGACATCCATGTGGCTGGCGAGATCGTCGAGCGCGTGTGCGAGGCGATTGACCGTCAGCTTGGTCATGGCGACGGATAGCGGCGGCTGAGCGGCGATTTTGGCGGCGAGCGCCATCGCTGCGTCGAAGGCCTTGCCGGGATCAGCGACCTCCTCCACCAGGCGCCATTCGTAGGCCTCGGCCGCGGTGATGCGCTGGTCGGCCAGGATGACGGCCTGCTTGGTGCGGGCCGGTCCCATCAGATGCAGCATGCGCGGCACGCTCTGCCAGCTCATATTCATGCCGAGACCGATCTCGGGCACGCGCATATGGGCGTCGCGGGCCATCACCCGGAAATCCAGCGCGACCGCCAGCGCCACGCCGCCGCCGACGCAAAAACCCTCGATGGCGCCGATCGTGATCTGCTCCATGTCCTGCCAGGCCCGGGTCAGCCGCGGCCCAAGCTTCAAGTGCCGGCGCAAGGCTCCGAGGTCCATGGTCTTGCGCGAACGACCCTCGGGGTCCTTGAGATCAAAGCCGGCGCTGAACGACTTTGCGCCGCCGGTCAGGACCACGACTGACGTTGCGCCGTCGTCTTCAAAACTGCGGGCGGCGTCAGTGAGCTGGCGCAGCGCTTCCGGCGACAACGCGTTGATGCCGTCGCCGCGGTCGAAACGCACCACAGCGATACGGCCGTCGGGCCCGAGGCCTTTTTCAATCGTCACAAATCCGGTCAACCCATCGCTCCCTATCAGTCTTTTCCAAAAGCTTAGACCAGAAATAATTCCGGCGAACCTGAATCCTTCGTCCATTCCGCTTCGTCTTGTTCGCGAAACCATCGCATCCGCGTGGCGCGGATCGGGGCGAACAAGGAGCATTTTGCAGATGGGACCATCATATCGTTGGGTGATCGTCGGCACGGGCGCATTGATGACATGCGTCGGCATCGGCGCCATGTTCTCGCTGGCCGTCTATCTGGAACCGATGTCGACGGAAACGGGATGGTCGCGTGCCGGAATTTCGGGTGCGATGACCATCGATTTCCTGACCATGGGAATTGCCGGGTTTGCCTGGGGCGCGGCCAGCGACAGGTTTGGCACGCGTCCGGTCGTCCTCTGCGGCGCCCTGCTCCTGGGTTCGGGCCTGTTGCTAGCCAGCCGCGCCACCTCCCTGCTCGAATTCCAGCTCGCTTACGGCATTCTCGTCGGCCTCGCCGCAGGCGCCTTCTTCGCGCCGATGATTGCGGCGGCGACACAGTGGTTCGACAACAACCGCAGCCTTGCCGTCTCGCTGGTGTCCGCAGGCATGGGCGTGGCGCCGATGACGATCTCGCCATTCGCGCGCTGGCTGATCTCGACCTATGATTGGCGTACCGCGATGATGATCGTGGGCTTGATGGCGTGGGCCTTGCTGATACCGGCCGCGCTGCTGGTCCGGCAGCCGCTGGTGGTAAGGCCATCCGCCACGCCGGCGTCGCTCGCTGGCAACGATCCGGGAGCGGAATGGTCTGTTGCAGGTGCGCTTCGCTCGCCCCAGTTCCTGGTGCTGGCGCTGACCTTCTTCGCCTGCTGCGCCGCGCATTCCGGGCCGATCTTCCACATGGTCAGCTACGCGATGCTCTGCGGCATCCCGGCGATGACCGCAGTCAGCATCTATAGCGTGGAAGGCCTGTCGGGGCTCGGCGGGCGTCTCCTCCTCGGCATCCTCGCCGATCGGCTGGGCGCCAAGCGGGTGCTGGTCTGCGGCCTGCTGGTGCAGGCGCTGGCGATTGGGACCTATCTCTACGTCAGCAAACTCGGCGAGTTCTATGCACTCGCGATCGTGTTCGGAACGGCTTATGGCGGCGTGATGCCGCTCTATGCCGTGCTGGCGCGCGAATATTTCGGCCCGCGGATCATGGGAACGGTGTTCGGCGCGGCGACAATGGTATCGAGCCTTGGCATGGCGTTCGGGCCGTGGGCCGGCGGCATGATCTTCGACACCTTCCACGATTACCGCTGGCTCTACATCGGCGCGCTCAGCGTAGGCCTCGCCGCAATGGCGATTGCGCTGACGTTCCCGGCACTGCCGTCGCGATCACGCGAGCGGCTGCAGCCGGCTTAAAGAGCGGATTCCCAGCCTCGACATAGCCCGGATTTTGCGCCTATCCTCACGGCATGAGCGACCATGATCACGATCACCACGGCCATCACCACCACGACCACTCCGAACTCTCGGAGACCGAGCTGCGCGTGCGCGCGCTGGAATCGATCCTCACCGAAAAGGGCTATGTCGATCCGGCCGCGCTCGACCTCCTGATCGATCTCTATGAAAAGAAAATCGGACCGCGCAACGGCGTTCGCGTGGTCGCCAAGGCATGGAGCGATTCCGCCTATCGCGAACGGCTGATGAAGGACGCAACGGCTGCGATTGCCGAGCTCGACTATTCCGGCCGCCAGGGCGAGCACATGGTCGTCGTAGAGAACACGCCCGAGCAGCACAACATGGTCGTGTGCACGCTGTGCTCCTGCTACCCGCACCCCGTGCTGGGGCTTCCGCCAGTCTGGTACAAGTCCGCGCCCTATCGCTCCCGCGCCGTGTCCGATCCGCGCGGCGTGCTGAAGGATTTCGGCGTGACGCTGCCGGACACCACCAAAATCCGGGTCTGGGATTCCACCGCCGAAATCCGCTACCTCGTACTGCCGATGCGCCCTGCGGGTACCGAGGGCTGGAGTGAACAACAACTCGCCGAACTCGTCACCCGCGACAGCATGATCGGCACCGGCCTGCCCAAACAGCCTGGCGAGGCTGCCTGATGGACGGCGCGCATGACATGGGCGGCGCCAAGGGTTTTGGGCCTGTCGTACCCGAGCCGAACGAGCCGGTGTTTCATGCTGACTGGGAGCGCCGGGCCTTTGCGCTGACGGTTGCCATGGCGCGCCCGGGCGGCTGGAACATCGATATGTCGCGGTTTGCGCGCGAGAACCGGCCGCCCGAGGATTACCTCAGCAAGAGCTATTTCGAATTATGGCTGGCCGGGCTGGAAACGCTGATGATCGAGCGCGGGCTGGTGACGCGCGAGGAAATCGAAGCGGGCAAAGTGCTGTCGCCGCCTAAGCCCGGCGTCAAGCCGATCGCTCCAAATGAGGTCACGCCGGCGATCCGCCGCGGCGGCCCGACCGAACGCGAGGCGAAAGCGCCTGCGATGTTTGCGGTCGGCGACACCGTGCGGATGAAAGACATCCACCCGGTGACGCATACGCGGCTGCCGCAATATGTCCGTGGCCATCTCGGCACCATCGAGCTCAATCACGGCTGCCACGTCTTCCCCGACACCAACTCGCTCGGCCAAGGCGAAGACCCGCAATGGCTCTACACCGTGCGTTTCGACGGACCGGAATTGTGGGGCAAGGACGGCGATCCGACGCTCAGTGTCTCCGTCGACGCCTGGGAATCCTATCTGGAGCGCGCGTGATGGATTTGACCCCGCAACAGGCCATGCGCGCCGCGGTCGCCGTTCCCGGCGTGCCGCGCGATGAAGACGGCCCGGTGTTTCGCGAGCCATGGGAAGCGCGCGCCTTTGCGATGGCGCTGGCGTTGCATGAGGCCGGCGTCTTCACCTGGAAGGAATGGGCGGAGACGCTGGGTGCGCAAATCAAGCGCGCGCAGGCCGAAGGCGATCCAGATACGGGCGAGACCTACTACCGGCACTGGCTCGCGACGCTGGAAACCCTCGTCGCCGCCAAGGGCGTCACAACGTCAGATGTCCTGCATCGCTACCGTGACGCCTGGGACCACGCCGCCGACCGCACGCCCCACGGCGCGCCGATCGAGCTGAGGGCGGAGGATTTCGGGAAGTAGCCACCGCCCGCCTTCGCAGGCGACGACAAGCGAACGCACGGCGCAAGTCCCGCCGACTACGCCCCTACATACTCCCGCCAGCCCTTCGCCCGCAACGCGCAGGCCGGGCATTCACCGCAGCCATAACCCCAATCGTGCTGCGCGCCGCGCTCGCCGAGATAGCAGGTGTGGGAGTGCTCGCGGATCAGATCGACCAACCCTGCTCCGCCGAGTTCGTGCGCGAGTTTCCAGGTGGATGCCTTGTCGAGCCACATCAGCGGCGTATACAGCTCAAAATTCTTTGCCATACCGAGATTCAGCGCCGATTGTAGCGCCTTGATGGTCTCGTCGCGGCAGTCCGGATAGCCGGAGTAGTCGGTCTCGCACATGCCGCCGACGATGTGGCGGATGCCACGCCGGTACGCCAGCGCCGCGGCGAAGGTGAGAAACACCAGGTTGCGGCCTGGCACGAAGGTGTTGGGTAAGCCGTCAGCGCCCATTTCGATCGCGACATCGCGGGTCAGCGCGGTATCGGAAATCTCTGCAAGCGTCGGGATCTCCAGCGTGTGGCTCTCGCCGAGTTTTGCCGCCCAATCCGGCCGCAACAACCTTAAGCCCGACAGCAGCCGGTTGCGGCATTCCAGCTCGATGGCGTGGCGCTGGCCGTAGCTGAAGCCGAGCATTTCGACGCGTGCAAAGCGCCGCAAGGCCCAGGCCAGGCAGGTCGTGGAATCCTGCCCGCCGGAAAACAGCACCAGCGCGGTTTCGGACGGTGATTGGTCGCTCATGACGGGCAATTAGCACTCCCGCGCCCCAAGGCCAACCGGTGGAAACTGCCTCGATTTTGGCCTGTTCCGCTGGGATCGGTCGATCGCTTGCGGCATAAAGCGACCTGCCCCTCCAAGCGACGGAAACCCCATGACCCCTTCCCGCGATATTTCCAGCCTCATCGAGATCATGGCGGCACTGCGCACGCCGGTCACGGGCTGCCCGTGGGACCTCGAACAGAACTTTGCGACCATCGCGCCCTACACCATCGAAGAAGCCTATGAGGTGGCCGACGCGATCACACGGGGCGATCTCGATGATCTCCGCGAGGAACTCGGCGATCTCCTGCTGCAGGTCGTCTATCACGCCCGCATGGCGGAAGAGCAAAACGCCTTTGCCTTCGGCGACGTGGTCGAGGCGATCACAGGCAAGCTGATTCGCCGTCATCCGCATGTGTTCGCCGACAAGGACGGCAACATCGCTCCCGCGGGCGTCAAGAGCGCGTGGGAACGCATAAAGGCCGAGGAAAAGGCCGAGCGCGCGGCGCGGCGGCCGCCGGAGGAGACCGCGCACAGATCGCTGCTCGCAACCGTCAAGGCCGGCCAGCCGGCGCTGACACGCGCGATGGAATTGCAGCGCAAGGCCTCAACCGTCGGCTTCGACTGGAACGATCCCCGCGCAGTCCTGCATAAGATTCGCGAGGAGGCTGACGAGATCGAAGCAGCCCTGGACAACGGCAAGCCTGACGAACTCG
Organism: Bradyrhizobium sp. AZCC 1578; assembly: GCF_036924675.1. Taxonomy (NCBI): domain Bacteria; kingdom Pseudomonadati; phylum Pseudomonadota; class Alphaproteobacteria; order Hyphomicrobiales; family Nitrobacteraceae; genus Bradyrhizobium; species Bradyrhizobium sp. AZCC 1578. The sequence goes on along the minus strand of NZ_JAZHRZ010000001.1, from coordinate 146,890 downwards.
CGGCCGAAACCGGCGATCTCCTGTTCGCGCTGGTCAATCTGGCGCGGCATGTCGGCGCCGATCCCGAAACCGCGCTGCGCGGCACCAACGCCAAGTTCGAGCGCCGTTTTGCCTATATCGAGCGCGTGCTGGCGGCCAAAGGCCGCTCGCTCGAGGACGCAACACTCGCCGAAATGGATGCGTTGTGGAATGAAGCCAAGGATGCGGAACAGCCGGCCGCAGCCTCAGCGCGGAGTGATCGGAGATAGGACGCGCGTTCGCGCGACAATTACGCCACCCGCGGAACGGCGTCGAACCGCGACACCACGATATCGCGCTTGGTCTCGTCGACGCGCACCGTCATGTCGAAGCGTCCGTCGCGGAGCTCCTTGTTGAGCACTTCGGCATTTCGATGCAGCCAACTTATGCCGGCGCCATCGGAAGCGTCGATGGAGAGGTCGAGTGTTGTGCGCGTCGCCGCCAGGCGATCCTCGATCGCGGTCAGCAACGCATCGATCCCCTCGCCCGACGCGGCGGAGACCAGGAAGCATGGCCGCTCCGGCGGACGGCGCGCGGCGATGTTGCGCAGGTTCTCGCGTTCCTCGGGATCGAAGCGATCAATCTTATTCCAGACCTCGAGGATACGTGCGCCGGCATCCGGATCGATGCCGAGCTGACGCAGCACGGCATCAACGTCGCGCTCCTGCGCCTCCGCGTCTTCATGCGAGATGTCGCGGACGTGGAGAATGATATCGGCCTCCAGCACCTCTTCCAGTGTGGCGCGGAAGGCGGCGACGAGCTGCGTCGGCAGGTTGGAGATGAAGCCGACAGTGTCCGAGAGCATCGCCTTGCCGCCATGCGGCAGGCTCAGCGCGCGCAAGGTCGGGTCCAGCGTCGCAAACAGCATGTCGGCCGCCTGCACGTCGGCACGGGTAAGCCGGTTGAACAGGGTCGATTTGCCGGCATTGGTGTAGCCGACCAGCGCAACCACGCGATACGGCACCCGCTGCCGGCCGGCGCGGTGCAGCCGCCGCGTCGCCTGCACCTTCTTCAGTTCATTTTCCAGCCGCGTGATGCGGTCGCCGATCAGGCGGCGGTCGGCCTCGATCTGGGTCTCGCCGGGACCGCCCATGAAGCCGAAACCGCCGCGCTGGCGCTCCAGATGGGTCCAGGACCGCACCAGACGGCTGCGCTGATAGTTCAGGTGCGCGAGCTCGACCTGCAGCGCACCTTCTTTGGTCTTGGCGCGGCGGCCGAAAATTTCCAAAATCAGCCCGGTGCGGTCGAGCACCTTGGTGTTCCAGGCCTTCTCGAGGTTGCGCTGCTGGATCGGCGCCAACGCGCAATCCATCACCACCAGCTCGATGTCGTGGCCTGCGATCAGGCCCGTGATCTCCTCAACCTTTCCCTTGCCGAGGTAAGTCGCTGGACGGATCTGGGTCACTGGCGCAATCAGCGCGTCGGCGATCGTGAGGTCGATGGCGCGCGCCAGACCCGTGGCTTCCTCGAGCCGGCCCTCGAAATCGCGCGCAGCCTCGTTCGCCTGCGCATCGGCATCGCCGCGGCGCATTCGCAAATATGGGCCGATGACGATCACCCGCCCGCTTTGTTTGGCCCCCGCCGACCGCGGACGGTCGGCGCTCCCTTCACGGTCGAAGGGTTCCAATCAGTTCACTCTCAAGCCGGAGCATCCTCACCGCCCTCGAACAACTGGATCGGAGCGCCGGGCATGATGGTCGAGATCGCATGCTTGTAGACTAGCTGCGAGTGGCCGTCGCGCCGAAGCAGCAAGCAGAAATTGTCGAACCAGGTGACTATCCCCTGCAGCTTTACTCCGTTGACCAGAAAGATCGTCAGTGGCGTTTTTGTTTTACGAACGTGATTTAGGAAGGTGTCTTGTAGATTTTGTGCGCGGTCTGCCGCCATTGTTTTTGTCCCGCCGTCTTGTGCTTCTTTTTATTAAGCCGTTGTTGCCCTCTCACGGAGCCTGCCCCGACCTGCCGGCCCACCCTGAGATCCCCCTCCGGTCGGCTCGACAGCACGATTAGAGGGTACGCGCGGATATTAGGCAAGCCGGTTCGGGCGCCAGCGGCGCGGAACCCAGTGGCCATTCTCCGCAAGTGTCCGGAAAGAGATAAATATTCCCTAGCAGATGCATGGATCGGAGAGATGCCATTCGGTTGGGGGTGCGCTCGATTCGTATCGCAATAAGCGATTCAATCAGCCTCAGCCAACCCCTAGCGCCTTGAGCTTGCGGTGCAGCGCTGAACGCTCCATGCCGACGAATTCGGCCGTACGCGAAATATTGCCCGAGAACCGGCTAATCTGCGCGATCAGGTAGTCACGCTCGAACACTTCCCGCGCCTCGCGCAGCGGCAACCCCATGATGTGCTCGCCATTGTTGCTGGTCGGCATCGCCGGCACCATCGAGCCGACATCCTGAGGCAGCATATCGGCTGTGATGATCGCTTCCGGACCGCCGCCGGCCAGAATCATGACGCGCTCGACATTGTTCCGGAGCTGGCGGACGTTGCCGGGCCAGACATGGGACTGCAATACCGCCATTGCATCTTGCCCGATCTGCCGCTTCGGCAAGCCCGTCGCCGCCGATATCTGGTCCATGAAATAATCGATCAGTTCGGGGATATCCTCGCGGCGTTCCGACAGCGGGGGAACACGAATCGGCACTACTGACAGTCGATGGTAGAGATCCTCCCGGAATCGCCCTTCCGCGATCTCCTCCTCCAGATTGCGCGCGGTCGAGGAGATGATTCGGACGTCGACATGAATCTTGGCGGCGCCTCCCGAGCGTTGAAAGGTCTGATCGACCAGCACGCGCAGGATCTTGTTCTGGGTTTCGCGCGGCATGTCGGCGATTTCGTCGATGAACAGCGTGCCGCCGTGAGCCTCTTCCAGCGCGCCAGGCTTGCGCGGCTGCTCGCCGTTCGTCTGCTCGATGCCGAACAGCTCGACTTCCATCCGTTCCGGGGTGATCGCCGCGGCGTTGATGACGACGAACGGGCCTTCTGCACGGCTCGATGCATTGTGCAGCATGCGCGCCGCCAATTCCTTGCCCGAGCCGGAGGGGCCGACGATCAGGATACGGCTGTTGGCCTTGGCCGCGCGGTCGATGGTCTGGCGCAACTGGTTCATGCAGGCGGAGCGTCCGGTGAGAACGCTCGCGGTAGGAGCCAGTTGCTTGAGTTCCTTCACCTCGCGCTTGAGGCGCGAGGTCTCCAGCGCCCGCGTCGCCACCAGGATCAGCCGGTCGGACTTGAACGGCTTTTCGATGAAGTCATAGGCGCCCCGCTTGATCGCCGCCACCGCCGTCTCGATGTTGCCGTGGCCTGAGATCATCACCACCGGAACGTCGGCGTGCTCCTTCTTGATTTGCTCGAGCAGTTGCAGGCCGTCGAGCTTGGAGCCCTGCAGCCAGATATCGAGAAACACCAGATGCGGGCGGCGGTTGGCGACCTCGGCCAACGCCGAATCGCTGTCGCGCGCGGTACGGGTATTGAAGCCTTCGTCTTCCAGGATGCCTGCAACGAGGTCACGAATATCGGCTTCGTCGTCGACAATCAGAATGTCACTGGCCATGGGTTACACCTGCCTTGTCAGTTGCCCGTTGCGGCTTCGGTTTTTGTTCATCATTGGTCGCGGATGCCGCCTCATTGGTTTCGTCAGTCTGTGGTTTTGCCTCCGGAGCCGGTTGCTTGGGCGCATGGCCGGTTACGGCGAACCGCAGCCGCATCCAGGCGCCGCGCTGACCGGGGCGGAAATCGGAGGCGTCCTTGAGCTCGATGCGGCCGCCATGGTCTTCCAAGACGCGGCCGACGATGGCGAGCCCGAGACCGGTGCCCTTCTGGCGCGTCGTCACATAAGGCTCCAGCAACCGCGCGCGGCTCACTTTCGGCAGGCCGATACCGTTGTCGATCACGTCGATCACGATGTCGTCGTTTTCGCGCGCGGCGATGACGTCGATGCGTCCCTTGCCGAGTTCTTCCGGCGGCACCTGCTCGATCGCCTCCGTCGCGTTCTTGATGATGTTGGTCAGCGCCTGGGAGATCAGCCGGCGGTCGAACTGCGCGCGCATCGGGTCCTGCTTGATATCGGCCTCGATATCGAGATCGGGATGCCCGACCTTCATCAGGAATACCGCCTGCCGCACGGTGTCGGCGACGTCCTCGCCTTCCATGACCGGCTTTGGCATCCGCGCGAAGCGGGAGAATTCATCAACCATCCGCCTGATGTCGTCGACCTGTCGCACGATGGTTTCGGTACATTGTTCGAAGATGTTCTTGTCTTCGGTGATGACCTTGCCGAATTTGCGGCGGATGCGTTCGGCCGAAAGCTGGATCGGCGTCAGCGGATTCTTGATCTCATGGGCGATGCGGCGCGCCACGTCGCCCCATGCCGAGGTACGTTGCGCGGAGACGAGCTCCGTGATGTCATCGAGCGTGATGATGTAGCTGTCGCGCGAGTGGCTGGTCTGCTCGGCGCTGACGCGGACCGACAGGTTGCGCTCGTGGCCGTCGCGGGTGATCGTGATCTGGCCTTGCACCAGGCGCTGCGTCCCCTCACGCGCGGTCTTCATCATGTCGTCGAGCTCGGGCAGGACGTCCGATAGCGGATGGTCCAGCGTCTCCGATTCCGCGTGGCCGATCAGTTTCTCGGCCGAGCGATTCAGGATGCCGACGCTACCCGAAGCGTCGACGCCGATGATACCGGCGCTGGCCGAGGACAGCACCGCCTCGATGAAGCGGCGTCGGCTGTCGATCAGCTCCGAGGCGCTGACCAGCTCGTCGCGCTGGGTGCGCAATTCGGCCGTCATCTTGTTGAAGGTCTCGCCGAGTTGGGCGAGATCACCCTCGGATTTATGGACCGGCACCTGGACATGCAGATCGCCGGTCGAAACGATGTTGGCCGCGCTCATTAGATTTCGGATCGGCGCCACCAGCCAGTTGGCGAAATTCAGCCCGATCAGCACCGACGCCATCAGAATGGTCAGCGCAATCACCGCAAACATCAGCGCGAAGGCGACCTGAATCCCGAGCCGACGGGCTTCGATCTGGGCATATTCGGCGACGCTGGCCTCGGTCTGCTTGAGCTGGCTGATCACACGCGGATCGAGCAGGCGTGCCACGTAAAGGAAGGTATCGTCAAAGGCGCGCAACCGGATCACCGCGGCCACATAATTGGCTTCGGGAAAGACCGCGATCGGCGGCTCATCTTCATTGACGTTGCTGAGAAATTCCCGAGGCGGTGTCGTGAATTCCTGCTGGATTCCGGTCTTCGCCGTGACCAGGATGTTGCCATCCTTGTCAACCAGCATCGCGGCTGGCAGGTTTCGCGCGGCCGCATTTGCGGTCAGCAGTTCCTGAAACGACCGCCGGTCCTGATCATACAACGGTCGCGCGCGGGCAATATCTTCCGTCATACCCAGGATGTCGCCACGGATAAGCCTTGCGTGCTCCTGCATGTAGGCGCGGGCAACGGTCAGCGAGTTCTCTATGACCTCGCGCGTCGGACCCGAGAACAGCCGGTCGAGGCCGCGGTCGATGGTCACGTTGGCTACGATCGCGACGAGTACGGCCGGCAGCACGGCGATGATGGAGAACAGGCTGACGATCTGAACGTGCAGCCGTGCCGCGGCCCGGCCACGCCGCCGCGCCTGGATCACCAGCCAGACTTCGCGGCTGATGATTGCGACCAGCAGAAGTGTGGTCGCTGCATTGATCAGCAGGAACGAATAGACAACCTGGCGAGTAGGCTCGATCGGCGTCAGGCCGGCCAGGACGATGAAGGTCAGAAATGCCGACAGCAGCGCGACGGCGACCGCAAACGGCGCCACCCACTTCCGCAGGATCCCCCCTCCGGATTCGGTAAGCGATGGGTCGAACGATGGTGCCGAGTTCGTCTCTGCGGTGGTCATTCCGGCAATTCGGTGAGCTGAATGGCTATGGCCCGCCAATTGCGGACTGATGCATTCATATCACAATGTTGCCGAATTGCGGCATCAGTAAGATGTTTGTTTTATCAACAGCTTACGGGCATTCTTTTCACGCGAGTGGTAAAATTGCCAAGCGTCGAATCATCCTCACCAGGCAACTATCCGCAACGTGACGGCAACCCATCGGGGAAGATGCCATCGGCAAGGTTTGTCGCAGAATCGGACAAGGCATGGGGGATTCGGGAAAGACGCCCAAGCCGTCCTGGGCCAGAACCGTGCACCAACATTCGAACCCGAGGTCCCGCCCTGCCCAAGTTCCCGCGCGGCCCTGCCAGCCCCGCATCCATCGTCGTTGCTATGAAGTGGGTAGCCAGTCTTCCGCCAAAGGCACGTGCTAGCTTTGCCAGGGGTCGATGCGTTCGTGGCACCTATGCGCCATCCGATCAGGCCAAGGAGATCACGAAATCCTGTAGCTTCACCAAGCCATCGCGCGTGCTGGCGCGCTTCTCGGTGGAAGGGGGCCTCGACACCAACGACACGTTGCTGCGCGGTTTCAGCTTCCGGCTTGGCAGCGATGGCCAGCGCTCGGAAATATTCACACAGAGCGCCCCGGTTCATTTCGCGAGGACGCTTGACCAGATGTTGGCTTTCCTCCGAGCGCGCATTCCAGGACCCGACGGCAGGCCGGACATGGAAAAGGTCGAGGCATTCTCAGTTGCCAATCCCGAGACGCTGCATCAGGCACGCTACATGGCCGCGCATCCGCCACCCGCAAGCTTTGCCTGCACAACCTATTGGGGAGTGCACGCTTTTCCCGCGACGAATTCAAAGGGCGAAACCAGGTTCATCAAGTTCAAGGTCGCGCCGGTTGGCGAACAGGCGACCGGGCCCAAGGTCAGGGTTAAGCCTGCCGGGCTGCTGCACGACGACCTCGAAACCCGGATCGCGGCTCGCGATATCAGGTTCAGCGTAGTGGCGCTGCTGGGTCGTCCCGGTGACCCCGTCATGGACGTGACCGTCCGATGGCCCGATGAGGACGGACGCGAAGCGGTGCGGCTGGGAACGATCGTGATCACCGGTGTTGAAGCAAATGATGCGTGCGACGAGCCCGTCTTCAATCCGGCAACTCTGGCCGAAGGCATCGGTCATCCGCTGGACGAGATGTTTGCGGCCCGCCGCGCCGCCTACACTATCTCGCAGACAAGGCGTCGCTGAGCGGACGAGGCCGCTCCCGTGGCTCCGATCACGTTTCGCTTTCCGGTGCGCCCAGCATTTCGCGACGCCACACTCCAGGGCTGACGCCGATCACGGAGGTAAACACCCGCGTAAAGTGGCTCTGATTGGCGAACCCCGCCGACACCGCAATTTCCGACAGAGGCAGGTCGCGAACGGTCATAAGCTGCCTGGCCGTCTTCACACGCTGGCGAAGCAGCCACTGGTGTGGCGGCAGGCCGGTGGAGATGCGAAAGGCGCGCGAGAAGTGGCTGACCGAGAGATCGAATTCTGCCGCGATCTGCTTCAACGAAAGTGTCCCGCCGAGGTCGGCCTCCAGTCTTTCACAGGCGCGCTTGACCTGCCACGGCGCAAGGCCGCCGCGGGCCAGCTCGGCATTGCGCCGCAGTCCGCCATAGGTCTGGGCAACGTGCGCGGTGAGCGCGAGCATCATGTGATCGATGAAAAGCTGGTTGGCCTCGGATGGCCGCCGCAATCCTTCCAGGAACGAGGCGCCGATATGACGGACGACCGTGTCGTCGTGGCCGACGCCGAGCTCACAGGCAAGATCGCCAATGCGCGGCGCGCCGGACTGTTCAGCGATGCCGTCGAGCGCCGAGCGCGGAAGATGGAAAAACAGGGAATGAAACGGCTTGTCGATCACATAGCGCGGATCGCACTTGAGATCGTACAGATAGGTCGCACCGGCCTGGACATCCCTCTTCATGATGCACTTGCCGCGCTCCCAAAGCTCGCAGTCCGGATAATCGTGAAGCTTCAGGCTGACGAGAAAGGCGTCCTCCGGTGTCAGCGAGCCGGAAAGGCCGGGTACCGGGTTATCATCGCGCGTTTCGGTGACCGCAAGTTCAACGCCGCGCAGTGAACGCGTGACCAGCGACGGCGGCGCATCTTTCAAGTGCAGGAATCGCCCGAGCCTCGCGCCGAAGGCGCCCGCCTGTGCCATATGCATTATCCTGCTTTTGAAGTTGGAAGGACTGGCATCGCGCCGTCAGCGAAACGAATGCATATTATCTGCTTTCGGAGCGCGGCCGTCTACCATGTTTGGCCGAGGCCTTATTTCATCGTTTTTGTGACACAAGCGCAGCAGCTTGCTTTTGGAATGGCAGCGCTGTTGTCCGTTTTCAACGCAAGCACACGCAGTGGTAGCGGCCCTTGCCTCATTCGACGGCAGAGGCCGACCCCGCTCAACTGTTGAGCGACTTCGGTCACAAACGCTTGATGGCCGCTTGCAGCAAGATCAGGCAAAGCACCGCCGCTTTGGGAAAGACCCGGTAGTTCTACGCGCCTAGAACACGCACCGAAAGCTCTCGACGCTTGGCGCATCAGTGCGGGCAGACAGGAAGCAATAGCTTCGCGTCAGCACCGCAAGTCAGGCCCGACGGCACGAGCGAAAGGCCCCCCTTCAAGCGAGCAACTGCCATGAGCAAGCCAATCCTGCGCAATTCTTCGCAAGTGAATTCGCACACCGCGTCAGACGCGGATCCTTCGCAGATCGCCGACTCCCGTACTGCCGATGCGGAGATGGCACGCGTGCTTCACACCAAACCACTCCGCATGGCTTTGGACACTTCCGGGGCCGGGATCGCCCACTGGAAGCACGACCCATTGCACGACGTTGTCGAACCCATGACCCATCACGTCATCATGGCTTACAACGGCTCAGTGCAGCGCATGGAGCGGCGATCAGGAAGATCGGTTGCGATTGGAACGTTTCGTCCCGGGGTTGTGATAATCATTCCGGAAGGATCAAGCTCCCGATGGGATATTCCGAAACCTGTTGATGTCGTACAGCTCTATCTTCCTCACACAACGCTCAAGCGGGTTGCCGACGAAGCCGACATTGCCACATCGACCAATCTCTTGGAGCGAACGGCGCATCCCGACCCCATTACGTCCCGATTGCTCCTGAGCGCCTCGGATGTCCTGGAGGGCAATGAGGCGCTGGATACGCTCTTCAGGCAGCAACTGACGGACCTCCTGGCCACGCGTCTGCTGGCTGCGCACACCGGCTCGCCAACCACGATCCAGCCGGTCATGGGCGGGTTGTCGCCGAAGGTGCTCGGCCGCGCCATCGAGCGCTTGCGTTCGGATGCCGATGCGGACGTCTCGCTCGCGGCGCTTGCTTCCGATGCCGGCCTGTCGCGCTTCCATTTCTGCCGTGCCTTCAAGGAAAGTACCGGGCTTTCGCCGCATGCCTGGCTACGGCAGTACCAACTCGAGCAGGCCATGAACATGCTGCGCGACACTAACGATTCGATCGTGTCGATCGCAGCCGCGCTTGGCTACTCGTCGCAGACCGCTTTTGCCGCCGCGTTCAGAAAGCTGACGGGCGAAACCCCGAGCGATTGGCGGCGACGCATTCGGTAACCGCAATCGCTCTACAGGTACGGCAATCGCTCTGGGGCAGTCGCAAATCCAATTCGCTAGATCAGCGTGGCACAACGCCAACAACGGATGGAGATAAACGATGGCCTGGATGAACGTCGCTAACCCGTTTGCAATCGCACCGCGGCGGAGAGTCGTCGCGACAGCACTCATGTACGGACTTTCGCTGAGCGTTCGCTTCACCTCGGCAGCGGGCGAAGAAACGGAAATTCCGGCACATGCCGTCCAAACCGCCAGCCCCGTCAGTTCCATCATCTTTTACAAGGACTGGCCCGCGAAGCCCGCTCCGTTGATGGCCTTTCAACGCGGCTCGCTCCCGGGATCCGGGGGCTGCCGAACGGCATGTGAACGTCCCATGCCAATGCCGCTAATGCTGGACTGCCCCGCGCCGTAACAGCCGGGACTCGTTTCACATCATCTTTGCGTCATCGATCGGAAGAGGTTTGCCGCCAATGCAGGGCGGCGGCGATGACGCGCGCAGGTCCGAGAGAATCTAACCACAGGAGCAAACCATGCGACTTGTTATCATAGGAGCCGGCTTCGCCGGCATGTACGCCGCACTTTCCGCAGCCCGCCTGCGCGACATCCAGGGCGTTTCGCCCGAGGAGCTCGAGATCGCACTGATCGCACCCGAGCCGACGCTGGTGGTCCGTCCCCGGCTCTACGAATCGAAGCCGGAGACCCTGACGGCGCCTCTGCTCGATGTCCTCAAGGCAATCGACGTTGTCTACGTGCAAGGCAGCGCCGAAACGATCGACACCAAGGCTCGCATGGTGCAAGTCGCTACCGCCAAAGGCACCCGAAAGTCTCTCTCCTACGATCGCCTGGTCGTGGCTACGGGCAGCCGCCTGTTCCGCCCGAACATTCCCGGTCTTGCCGAACACGGCTTCAGCGTCGACCAACTCGACGACGCGATTGCCCTCGACCGGCATCTGCATAGCCTGCCCAATCGTCCGGCAATGAACGGGCGCGACACGGTCGTCGTCGCCGGCGGTGGTTTCACCGGCATCGAAGCGGCAACCGAGATACCGGCGCGGCTCCGTGCGATCCTTGGCAAGGATGCCAACCCGCGCGTCATCATCGTCGACCGGAACAGCGCGATCGCTCCCGATATGGGCGCGGGTCCCCGCCCCGTCATTGAGGACGCCCTGCGCAAGCTTGGCGTTGAGACGCGGCTCGGTGCCGGCGTCGCGTCGCTCGACAAATCCGGCGTCACGCTTTCCGGTGGCGAGCGCATTGAAGCCGAGACCGTGATCTGGGCCGCCGGCATTCGCGCCGCACCGTTGACCGCGCAGATCCCCGCCGAGCGCGACAATTTCGGCCGGCTGCTTGTCGACCGGGATTTGCGCGTGCCGTCGGTGGATGGCGTCTTTGCCACCGGCGACGCCGCTCGCGCGGCGTGTGACGATGTCGGCAACTACGCGCTGATGTCGTGCCAGCACGCCACGCGGATGGGTGCCTTTGCCGGCAATAATGCCGCCGCGGAGCTCCTGGGAGTCCCGACCAAGCCATATCACCAGAAGGGCTATGTCACTTGTCTCGACCTCGGAGAGGCCGGCGCACTTTTCACGAGCGGCTGGGAACGCAACGTCAAGATGGTCGGCGACGTCGCCAAGAAGACCAAGCAGGAGATCAACACCGTCTGGATCTATCCGCCGCAGGCCGAGCGCGCGGCGGCGTTGGCATCGGCCGATCCGGAGCGTGTGACCGATGTGACTGGCTTCCTCTAGACCCTTCACGCGAAACGGGCTTGCGCTCGCTGCTGGCTGCGCAGCCTGCTCAACCGAGACCAGCCAGCAGCCCTTACCATGAAGCAGGAGACAAACATGAGCCTAACAGACATGAGCTTAGACAACACCTCACAACCCAGTAGGCCGGGGCCTGAAGAGTTGGTTCCGTCGCGCTACGCGCTGAAGGTCGGCGAGATTGATGTGCTGGTGGTCAGCGATGGCGTGCTACCGCTCCCAACCGCAATGTTGGCCCACAACGTCGACCCGGCCGTCCGGGCGGCTTGGCTGGACGAGATGTTCCTGCCGCCGGACGCGTTCGATTGGGCGCTGAACGTGGTCGTGGTGCGTAGCGGCGGCCGGACCATACTCGTCGACGCTGGTCTAGGGTTCGACCCGGACTTGCACTTGCCGCGGGCCGGGCAGTTGATCAAGCGACTGGAGGCCGCCGGCATCGATCTTGCGTCCGTGACCGACGTGGTGCTCACCCACATGCACATGGACCACATTGGCGGGCTGCTCGTCGACGGGGTCAAGGAACGGCTGCGTCCGGACCTGCGGATCCACGTGGCGGCCGCCGAGGTCAAGTTCTGGGAAGCGCCCGATTTCTCCCACGTCTCCATGCCGCCGGGATTCCCGGACGCGCTTCGATCGGCCGCCAAGCGGTTCGTGAAAGAGTACCGCAGCCAGTTGCGGCCGTTTGAGGAGGAGTACGAGGTGGCGCCGGGGGTGGTCGTCCATCGCACCGGCGGCCACACCCCCGGGCACAGCGTGGTCCGCCTGGCGTCCGGCGGCGACCGGCTGACGTTCGCCGGCGACCTCGTGTTCGCGGTCGGGTTCGAACACCCCGAGTGGTACAACGGCTTCGAACATGACCCCGAGGAGTCGGCACGCGTTCGTATCAGTCTTTTGCGGGAGCTGGCGGCGACCGGCGGCCTCCTGGTGGCCACTCACCTGCCGTTCCCATCCATCGGCCATGTGGCGGTCGACGGCGACGCCTTTCGTTGGGTACCGGCCATCTGGGACTACTGATCGCTTGTTGGGTTAGGGCCGAACCAGGGCGCGTACTCATAGCGTTAAGGAGTGCGCGCCTCCCGGTTGGGCGCGCAATGATCGCGGGTGAACAAGCATTGGCCGGCGGATGGGCTTAGCAATCCCTAGCCGCCGCTCCGGTAGACCTGGATATCGAGATCTCTGATCTTCTTCCGCAGCGTATTGCGGTTGAGGCCGAGCAGGTCGGCCGCGCGAATCTGGTTGCCGCGCGTGGCCGCCAGCGCCGCGGTGAGCAGCGGTACCTCGATTTCCTTGAGGATGCGGTGGTAGAGGCCCGGCGGCGGCACGCCGTTCGGAAAGCCCGAGAAATGCGAGGACAGGTAGGCCTCGACCGCGCCCCCGAGGTTTTCGACGCCCATCGGGGCGTTGGCGCCCGAGGTGACGGCCGGCGGCGCCAGCTCACCATCGATCACCGAGGCCGTAATGACGTCCTGCGGATAAAGCGCAGCCAGCCGGCGCGCGAGGTTTTCTAGCTCGCGCACGTTGCCGGGCCAACGGTGCTGCTTGAGCCGTTCCAGCGCCAGCGTGTCGAGCTTCTTCGGCGGCAAGCCGTCCTTTTCGGCGAGCGAAAAGAAATGCCTGATAAGATCGGGCAGATCCTCGATCCGCTCACGCAACGGCGGCAGGCGCAGAGGCACCACGTTCAAGCGGAAGAACAAGTCTTCCCGGAACAGGCCCTGCTGGATCAGGATGCGCAAATCCTTGTTGCTTGCCGCCACGATCCGTACGTCGGTCTTGATCGGGGTGCGGCCGCCAACGGTGGTGTATTCGCCCTGCTGCAGCACCCGCAGCAGCCGCGTCTGCGCCTCCATCGGCATGTCGCCGATTTCGTCAAGAAACAGAGTCCCACCCTCGGCCTGTTCAAACCGGCCTGAGGCGCGAGTGTTGGCGCCGGTGAACGCGCCGCGCTCGTGGCCGAACAACTCCGATTCGATCAGATCGCGCGGGATCGCCGCCATGTTGACGGCGACGAACGGGCCGTTGCGGCGCTTGCCGTAGTCGTGCAGCGCGCGGGCAACCAGTTCCTTGCCGGTGCCGGACTCGCCGGAGATCATCACCGTGAGGTCGGTCTGCATCAGCCGCGCCAGCACCCGGTAGATCTCTTGCATCGCCGGCGAGCGGCCGACCAGGGGAATCGAATCGAATTCACCCTCGTCCGCGGCGCTCGTCACCCGCTCCTTCGGCTCGGCCAATGCGCGGCCAACGATGGTGATGAGTTCCTTGAGGTCGAAGGGCTTCGGCAGATATTCATAGGCGCCGCGTTCCGACGCCCGGATTGCCGTCATGAAGGTGTTTTGGGCACTCATGACGATGACAGGAAGGTTCGGCCGCATCTTCTTGATGCGGGGCAAGAGATCGAACGCGTTCTCGTCTGGCATCACCACGTCGGTGATGACGAGATCGCCCTCCCCCTGGCTCACCCAGCGCCACAGCGTCGCGGCGTTCCCGGTCAGGCGCACTTCATATCCGGCGCGCGAAAGAGCCTGGTTCAGAACCGTGCGGATGGCGGTGTCGTCATCGGCAACGAGTATGCTACCTGCTGCGGGCATTGCTATTCCTCATCTTGCGTCCTGTGAGGCAGGCGGCAGCGTACCCGGAACGCCGTCGCGGTTGCTTTGGTCGAACTGTTTGGCGGGATTGAACATCGGCATCAGCACCCGGAACGTCGTCTTCCGCGGCTGGGATTCGCATTCGATGATGCCGCCGTGATCGCCGACGATTTTGGCAACCAGCGCGAGACCGAGCCCGCTCCCGGTTTGCTTCGTCGTCACGAAGGGATCGAACAGGTTCGGCAGCAGGTCTTCCGGCACGCCGGATCCATTGTCCTTGACGCAGAACTCCAGCGGCAACGATACCCGCGATTTCTTGCCCGGCACCGATAGGCGGACGCCGGGACGAAAGGCGGTGGTGAGCTGGATTTCCGCATCGCTGCCGAGATCGGCGACCGCTTCCGCGGCGTTCTTCACGAGATTGAGGAAGACCTGAATGAGCTGGTCCTGATTGGCCAACACCGGCGGCAACGACGGGTCATATTCCTCGATGAAACGGATGTTGCGGGCGAAGCCGGACTGCGCCAGCCGTTTGACGTGGTCGAGCACGGAATGGATGTTGACTGCCCCCCGCGCCACCGGGCGGTCGTCGCCGAACACTTCCATGCGGTCGACCAGGGTGACGATGCGGTCGGCCTCATCGCAGATCAGCCGCGTCAGCATGCGGTCTTCGGACGAGGCCGCCTGCTCCAGCAATTGCGCCGCGCCGCGGATGCCCGACAACGGGTTCTTGATCTCGTGCGCCAGCATCGCGGCCAACGCGATTACCGAGCGCGCCGCGCTCCGATGCGTCAACTGACGGTCCATCTTGTCGGCGATGGTGCGCTCCTGCAGCATCACGACGATGTGGCCGGGCCGTTCGGTGAGCGGGGCCACGTGCAGATCGACCTGGCGGTCGCCGCCGATGCGGGGCGTGCCGAGATCGACCTTGTATTCGTTCACGGGCGAGCTGCTCGATCGCACCTGGTCGATAAGCGCCAGCAGTGGACTCCCGAACGGCACCAATTCTTTCAGCGACTGCCGCCGCAGGAACTGCGTCGAAATCTCGAAGAAGGATTCGGCAGCGATGTTGGCGTCGACGATGCGGCCGTCCGGCGCCACCAGCAGTACCGGGTTGGGCAGCGCGTTGAGAATGGCCTCGCTTTCGGAGGGCACGGCGCGGCGATATTCTGCGGCTGAATTCATGCAGCAGCACTCCATGAGAAATCGTCAAACGCGTCCTGCAGCGAGCGGTGGACGCGGTGCGGATCCTCCGACGTCAGAATCTTTTGCCGCCAGCCCTTCAGCGTCTCCACCGGTGCGCGGCTGCATTGCGCCGCCACCTCCAGCGCCCAGCCGAGATGCTTGCGCGCATGCTTGAGCCCGATGCGCAGCCCGTAATGGCTGCAGATTTCGTCGTAGAGTGCGCGCACATGCGCGAGTTGTTCGGCCAGCGACGGCGCAGTCTCAGCCTGTCCGGTCTCAAGCCGACGGCCGATCTGGCCCGGCAGCCAGGGCTGGCCCTGCGCACCGCGCCCGATCATCACGGCGTCCGCGCCCGACACTTCCAGCGCGCGGACCGCCTGCTCGAATGAGGTGATGTCGCCGTTGACGACGAGCGGCACGGAAACCGCGTGCCTGACCGCGCGCACGGCGACCCAATCGGCGACGCCCTTGTAAAACTGGCAGCGCGTGCGCCCGTGCACGGTGATCATCTGCACCCCGGCGGCTTCGGCGCGGCGCGCCAGCTCGGGCGCGTTGAGCGAGCGATCGTCCCAGCCGAGCCGCATCTTCAGCGTCACCGGCACCTTGACCGCCGCGATCGTGGCTTCGATCAGCTTGAGCGCATGATCGAGATCGCGCATCAGCGCCGAGCCGGACTGGCCGCCGGTGACATGACGCGCCGGACAGCCCATGTTGATGTCGATGATGTCGGCGCCGGCAGCCTCCGCAACCCTCGCCCCCTCCGCCATCCAATGCGCCTCGCAGCCCGCGAGCTGAACGACATGCGATCCGATACCGGCCGTCTCGCAGCGCAGAATCGACATCGGTCTGCCGTGCACCAGTTCGTCGCTGGCGGTCATCTCGGAGACGACCAGTCCGGCGCCGAGCGTGGCGGCAAGGCGTCGAAAGGGGGCGTCGGTGACGCCGGACATCGGCGCCAGAAGGACCCGGTTGGCGACAGCAATCTCGCCTATTTTCAACGGCTTAGAGCGTGAACTTTCCGGGCCGGTCACGGCGTTCTCTTGGTTGGGGCGGCGGCGTCATTGCAACCGTCGGCGCATATTGTGAGCACAAATCTTGGGCAGTCAAGCTTCTTGCCTACACTTTAGACAGATCTATCATTTGCGCAAGTGCACTGCAACAAAAACCGCTTTTCCCACAGCTCGTGGGAATCGCTCTGTTTTTCCTCATTCGGCATGGTAAGGGCTGTGCGCCAGCACAGCCGCCCTCCTCACCACCCCTAATTCGTTCGTATTTGAGTCCAGATGCCCAGACCTGAGCGTACCGCAGCCATTCTCGTCGCAGCCGGACGCGGGCTTCGCGCCGGCGCCGGGGGACCCAAGCAATATCGCGAGATCGGTGGGCAGACGGTGATCTTCCGCGCCATGCAAGCGTTCAGCCGGCATCCAGACATCTTCGCCGTGCAACCGGTGGTGAATCCCGATGACGCCGCCATGTTCAACGAAGCCGTCGCAGGACTGCGCCATCAACCTCCCACAAGTGGCGGAGCCACCCGTCAGGCCTCGGTGCATGCTGGACTCGAGGCGCTGGCTGCGGAGAAGCCCGACATCGTCCTGATCCACGATGCCGCGCGTCCCTTTGTGACCTCCGCGGTAATTTCGCGTGCGATCGATGCCGCCGGTCGGACGGGCGCTGCTATTCCGACAATTCCCGTCACCGATACGATCAAGCAGGTCGGTGATGCCGGTCACGTCGAGGCGACGCCCGAACGCGCATGGTTGCGAATCGCGCAAACGCCGCAGGCGTTTCGCTTCGATGTCATTCTCGATGCCCATCGCCGCGCCGCGCGCGACGGCCGCAGCGATTTCACCGACGATGCGGCGCTCGCGGAATGGGCGGGATTGACGGTGGCGACCTTTGAAGGCGATCCTGCGAACATGAAACTGACGACGCCTGAAGATTTCATTCGTGAAGAAGCCCGGCTCGCCGCCCAGCTCGGCGACATCAGGACCGGCACCGGCTACGACGTGCACGCCTTCGGCGACGGTGATCATCTGATGCTCTGCGGCGTACGGGTGCCGCACGTCAGAGGCTTTCTCGCCCATTCCGATGGCGACGTCGGCCTGCACGCCCTGGTCGACGCCATCCTCGGTGCGCTGGCAGATGGCGATATCGGCTCGCACTTTCCGCCGAGTGATCCGCAGTGGAAGGGTGCAGCGTCCGACAAATTCCTCAAATACGCCGTCGATCGCGTCACCGCGCGGGGCGGACGAATCGCCAATCTCGAAGTCACGATGATCTGCGAGCGCCCGAAGATCGGGCCGCTGCGCGATGTCATGCGCGCCCGCATCGCCGAGATCACCGGGCTCAACATCTCCCGCATTGCGGTGAAGGCGACGACCAGCGAACGGCTCGGCTTTACCGGCCGCGAGGAAGGCATCGCCGCAACCGCGAGCGCTACCATCCGCCTGCCTTGGAACGATAAAGGTTGGAGCGAGTAAGATGAGCGGCAGCGACGCCCGCGCCCTCGCCCGCTCGCTGCTTGATGTGTGCCGGATGCGCAAGCTGACGATCGCCACCGCGGAGTCCTGCACAGGAGGCCTGGTGGCCGGCGCGCTCACCGACATTCCCGGCTCTTCTGATGTCATCGACCGCGGTTTCATTACTTACTCCAATGAAGCCAAGCGCGCGATGCTCGGCGTCAAAGCCTCGACGCTGACAACCTTCGGCGCAGTCAGCAAGGAAACCGCGACAGCAATGGCGGTCGGCGCGCTGGAAAAGGCCGGCGTCGATCTCGCGGTATCCATCACCGGCATCGCTGGTCCCGGCGGCGCCACGCCGGGCAAGCCGGTCGGACTCGTGCATTTCGCGGTCGCGTCGCGCGACGGCAAGATCCTGCATCGCGAATTCCGCTTTGGCGCCATTGGCCGCACCACCGTGCGCCAGCGCTCGGTGGTGGAAGCGCTGCGCATGCTGATGGAGCTCGCCCGCGGACCGCAAGCTTCCGCCAAACCGCGACGCGAAACGATGAGCCGGCTACGCCCACGGGTGGCCCGTACGCCGCGGCGCAGCGCCGTTAAACGGCGCCGGCCGACGCGGCCATAAACCAGTATCAAACCGCCGCGGCCAAAGCCTTGGCGCGCGTTTCGCTCAGCGAGCTCACCGGCGTCAACGCCTCTGGGCTGATCGAAAGCTCGATGATGGCCGGAAGTCCGCTGCCGACAGCCTCGTCGAAGGCGCGCGCGAAATCCTCAGTGCGCTCGACACATGCGCCGAAGCCGCCACAGGCGCGTGCCAGTGCGGCAAAGTCGGGATTGGTCAGATCGGTGCCGGAGACACGGCCGGGATAGGTCCGCTCCTGGTGCATGCGGATCGTTCCGTACATGCCGTTGTTGCAGACGATCACAATCAGCGGCAGCCGATTTTCGACCGCGGTCATGAACTCCAATCCGGTCATCTGGAAGCAGCCGTCGCCGGCGAACGCGATCACCGTTCGCTCCGGATGCTGCAGCTTGGCGGCGACGGCCGCGGGCAAGCCATAGCCCATCGATCCCGAGGTCGGCGCGAGTTCGGTACGAAATTGCCGATAACGCCAGAAACGGTGCACCCAGACGGCATAATTGCCGGCGCCGTTGCAGATGATGGTGTCATGGGGCAAGCGATCGCTCAAACCGCGCACGACCTGCGAGAGCTGCACGTCGCCGGGCGAGCGGGTCGGCTCGGTAAAGGCGAGGTAGTCGGCATGCGCCGCCTTGACATAGTCGGCGCGCGATTGATGCTTCGGCTCCAGCCGCTTGATGGCGGCTGCAAAGGCCGCGCTGCTCGCGACCACGCCGAGCGTCGGCGAATAGACGCGGCCGATCTCTTCAGGGTCGGGATAGATGTGAACCAGCGGCTGCTTCGGTTTCGGAATATCAAACAGCGTGTAGCCGGATGTGGTGGCCTCCCCCAGCCTCGCACCAAGCGCGATCACCAGATCGCTGGTTCGGATCCGGTCGGCGATTTTTGCGTCCAGACCGATGCCGACATGGCCGCCATAGGCCGGATGCAGATTGTCGAAATAGTCCTGGCATCGGAACGAGACGCCGACCGGAACCTCGTGCGCGGCGGCAAACGTTTCGAGATCGCGGCGAGCCTGATCGCTCCATCCGCCGCCGCCGACGATCAGGAATGGCCTCTTCGCCTCCGACAGCAGCGCATGGAATTGCCGCAAGGCGCCGTCATCGGGCGCGACCGGAATCGGATTGTAAGGTGGCGCATCCGCCACCTCCGCGGTGTCGGTGAGCATGTCCTCGGGCAGCGCCAGCACGACCGGGCCGGGACGGCCCGAGGTCGCGGTGAAGAAGGCGCGCGAGATGAACTCGGGAATCCGCCGCGCATCATCGATCTGGGCGACCCATTTCGCCATCGGCCCGAACATCTGGCGATAATCGATTTCCTGGAACGCCTCGCGTTCCATCATGTCGCGTCCGACCTGGCCAAGCAGCAGGATCAGCGGCGTCGAGTCCTGGAACGCGACATGGACGCCGGAGGACGCATTGGTGGCGCCGGGGCCGCGGGTGGCGAACACGATGCCGGGCCGTCCCGTCAGCTTGCCATAGGCCTCTGCCATCATGGCCGCACCGCCCTCCTGCCGCGCGTTGATGAACCGCACGCGTTGGCTCTGGTATATGCCGTCGAGGGCAGCCAGGAAGCTTTCACCGGGCACGCCGAACACGGTGTCGGCACCGTGCAAGGCCAGTTGCTCGATGAGAATATGGCCACCGGTTCGAAGATTTACGTCCATCGTCTCGTCCCTCTGTTGCGGGATCACGGATTTGGACCCGGCTTAATGAATGGCGTCGGCACCAGCAACCGGTTTCCTGCGAAATCAGATATGCGGCTCGGCATCTTCCCTATTGTTGGTCTTTCGGCCGCACCCGTGCGTCCACGCCAGTCACGGCCTCGTAAGCCTTGATGACGGCTGTGCAGGACTCGCCGTCGTGCCCAAGCAGCGCCGCCTGCCGGTAGGTCTGGTGCACGGCCTCAGCCATGAACCCGGGCAGACCGGCCTCCTCCAGCCAGCGCGCATAATAGCGGACGTCCTTGCGGGCGTTCGCCAGTGACATCAGCGGGGTGAAGTCGCCATCGAGCGTGGCCTGGCCGTAAAGATCGAGCATGCCGCTCTTGCCGCCGGCTGCCGAGATGATGCGGATGAGTTGCGAGAGGTCGAGCCCGTCCTTGGCCGCGAGCGCAAACCCCTCGCACCACGCCGCCACATTGGCGAAGGCGATATAGTTGTGAATGAGCTTGAGGCGGATCGCGTGTCCCAATGGGCCGATGTGGAAGATGTTTTCGGCATAGAGCTCAAAATAGGGCCTGAGGTCGTCGAGCAGGTCGCGCTCGCCGCCGAACAGTACGTTGACCTTGCCGATGTCGGCGTGTTTCGGGGTTCGCGTCATCGGTGCTTCGGCATACCGACCGCCGGCTGCCCGCACCATGCGGTCGAGCTTTGCGACCATCTGCGGGCTGCCGGTGGTATGATCCACGATGATGAATCCCGGCGCCGGACTGGCAAGCAGCCCATCGCTGCAAGTCATCAACGCCTCGACATCCTCGGCCTCGTTGACGCAAATCATGACGATGCGGCAGTTGTCGCGAATTTCCTGAAGACCGCTGGCAGCGGTCGCGCCAAACGATTTGGCAACGGCCACAGCCGCCGGGTTGAGATCATAGGCGGCGACCGCCACGCCCTTGGCAACGAGGTTCTTGACCAAGCCCCGTCCCATTCCACCGAGGCCGATAAAGCCAACGCGCTCGAATGTCGTCATTTCAACCGTTCCGTTGTTGTTTCCTGGAATTTTTCCGAGAGCCGATCGCGCCGAGTTGCGGAGACTAGCTTCGGGTCCCGGTGGCGGGCTTCCCGTAAATCACGTCCGCCCGCTTTTCGAACGCGGCGGCAAAACGCTGGAAGGCCGTATCGAACATCGTCCCCATCAGCATCGCCAGCATCCGGCTCTTGAATTCATAGGACAGGAAGAATCCGACGTCACAGTCGGTTTCGGATTTCGGTTCGAACGTCCAGCGGTTTTCCAGATTGCTGAAAGGGCCCTTCAAATACTCGACCATGATTTTCAGGTTCGGCCGGTCCAGCGTCACCCGGCTGGTGAAGGACTCCCGTACCAGCTTGAACGATACCGTCATGTCGGCGACGACGACTTCAGTGCCGTCAGCTTTCTGCGTCCGCTGCCGTATCCTCAGCGATTGGCACAGCGGCACGAACTCCGGATAGCGCTCGACATCGGCGACCAGATCGAACATATGCGACGCGGTATGATGAACCCGGCGCTTGCTGGAAAAGCGAGGCATTGGACGCGCTCAACCGTGTAGCGCAGCCCGCGCCGCCCTGAGCTTGGCGAAATTCTCACCCGCATGATGCGACGAGCGGGTCAGCGGACTGGCCGACACCATCAGAAAACCCTTGGTATAAGCGACCTTCTCGTAGCCCGCGAATTCGTCCGGCGTCACGTAGCGCATGACGGCGTGGTGCTTGCGGGTCGGCTGCAGATACTGCCCGACGGTCAGGAAATCGACGTCCGCGGAGCGCAGATCGTCCATCACCTGCAGCACCTCGTGGCGCTCCTCTCCGAGGCCAACCATGATGCCTGATTTGGTGAAGATCGTGGGATCAATCTCCTTGACCCGCTGCAACAGCCGGATCGAATGGAAGTAGCGCGCGCCCGGGCGTACCGTGAGATAACGCGCCGGTACGGTTTCCAGATTGTGGTTGAATACGTCGGGCTTCGCTGCCGCGACCACCTCCAGCGCGCCTTCCTTGCGCAGGAAGTCGGGGGTCAGAATTTCGATGGTCGTGGTCGGGCAGCGTGCGCGAATGGCGCGAATCGTCTGCGCAAAGTGCTCGGCGCCGCCGTCGGCGAGGTCGTCGCGATCGACCGAGGTCACCACGACGTGGGTCAGCCCGAGCTTGAAGGTCGCCTCCGCGACATGTTCCGGCTCATTGGCGTCGAGCGCGCCGGGCATGCCGGTCTTGACGTTGCAGAACGCGCAGGCCCGCGTGCAGGTGTCCCCCATGATCATGAAGGTGGCGTGCTTCTTGTCCCAGCACTCGCCGATATTCGGGCAGCCGGCCTCCTCGCACACCGTGACGAGGCCGTTTTCCTTGACGATCTTTCGCGTGTCGGCATAGCCGCGAGTGTTCGGCGCGCGCACCCGGATCCAGTCCGGCTTCGGCGGCGACAGCGCATCCGGCCGGTTCACCTTTTCGGGGTGACGCGGGCGAACCTGGTTCAGGGAGACGGTATCGACGAGAACGACCATGTTAAGTCCGGATGTTACGAGAATACCTAGCTAATCCGTGTCGCCGACGGCTGCAACTCTGTTGCGGAAAACCACAAGCTAGCTCGCGAAACCTAGCAGATCGTGCAAGATAATGACGAATTTCACCTGTTCCGCGAACGATTCTCACCTGAAAATGGTTCAAAACTCCAAGCCTGCCAGCGGCGCCGCCCTCCGGCTCGGCAAGCCGCTGAAACGCTCGTTTTTCGACCGCAGCGTGCATGAGGTCGCGCCCGACCTGATCGGCGCGACGCTCCTGGTCGACGGCGTCGGCGGCACCATCGTCGAGGTCGAGGCCTATCACCATCTGGACCCGGCCGCGCATTCGTTTCGCGGGCCGACGCCGCGCAACCGGGTGATGTTCGGCCCGCCGGGTTTTGCCTATGTCTACCGCTCCTATGGCATCCACTGGTGCGTAAATTTCGTCTGCGAAGAGGAAGGTTCGGCCAGCGCCGTCCTGATACGCGCGCTGCAGCCGACCCACGGCATTGCCGCGATGCGCCGCCGCCGCGGCCAGCAGGATGAGCGCGCGTTGTGTTCGGGGCCGGGCAAGCTCTGCGAAGCGCTCGGGATTACGATCAAGCATAACGAACTGCCACTCGACGTGCCGCCATTTGCGTTGCATGCACGCATGGGCAGACTCGACATTGCCGCAGGCGTGCGGATCGGCATCACCAAAGCGGTCGATCTGCCATGGCGCTACGGATTGAAGGGGTCGAGGTTTTTGAGCAAACCGTTTTGACAACGGATTCTCCTTCGGCCGTCATTGCGAGCGCCAGCGAAGCAATCCATCGCGCTGAGCATGAGGTGAAAATGGATTGCTTCGCGGAGCCTGTCATCCGGCGGCGCTTCGCGCCGACCGGGTGGCTCGCAATGACGTGGAGATAGCAACACAAAACACCATCGTCATCCCTGCGAAGGCAGGGATCCAGTACGCCGCGGCCTATCGGTTCAATCATCGCTGTCTCTGGAATACTGGG
This sequence comes from Bradyrhizobium sp. AZCC 1578, assembly GCF_036924675.1. NCBI lineage: Bacteria > Pseudomonadati > Pseudomonadota > Alphaproteobacteria > Hyphomicrobiales > Nitrobacteraceae > Bradyrhizobium > Bradyrhizobium sp. AZCC 1578. The sequence continues at coordinate 123,534 of NZ_JAZHRZ010000001.1, read as the reverse complement.
CGCCCGGTCAAGCCGGGCGATGACAGCGAATGCGTGTCGGCGTTCTCGCGACACGATGCGCCCGAGCTTTTGCAAATCGTTCGCCCCCCAAAGAGTGAGAGGGCGCAGGGAATGCCGGGTGCTTTGCTGCACCCGCGGTCTCGTGTACAAGGTGCACTTCAAGAATGCGCACACGAGCATACAGGTACAGCCGGAGCATCCCGGCATTCCCTGCGCGATGGGTTTACGTCTTATGCCGCGCTCTCCCTGGAGACGAATTCCTTTTGCCTCCATCACTGACGAATTGACGGCTCGCATGACTCGGTTGAGCGCTGCAAACCTCCGCCAGCTTGACACCAGCCACGGGTGCCAGGACCACACGGTTTTGCCGTACGCAGCTTCCTCTGCCAGAGATTCCGACCGGCCAAGTGCGTGCCGGCCAAAATTCGGACGGAGGCGTTTAAGCGCCGTACGTCCTGCGCGCTGTGTCCGCTCACGGCAAAACCGCCCTGCGACCACATCCACGCGCCCGACGCTGCCGCGTCCACCGCAACCCGTCCCAACGTTCGTGACGATGGCCAACGCCCCTCTTCTCGGGACGGGATGGCGGGAGTTTTACCGGTGATTTGGGTCTGGCGCGAAGCGGAATATTTTTGATTCCAGGGCTTGACCTGATTTCTGAAAATCAGAAGTGATTTGCCCCATCGGATGATCTGCCGGATCTTCGATGCAAGATTGTGTGCTGTCACCGTAGTTGCACCAGCGGACCCGGCCACTCAAGACGGAGCTACACCGTCAGCACATCTTCAATCCGGATCGGTAAGGTCCGCACGCGCTTGCCGGTGGCGTGAAACACGGCGTTGGCGATGGCGGGGGCCATGCCGACGAGCGCGATCTCGCCGAGGCCTTTGACGCCGAGGGCGTTGACGTGTGGATCGATCTCCTCGACGAAGTGCGCTTCAAGTTGGGGAATGTCGAGATTCACGGGCAGCAGGTAATCGGCCATATGGGCATTGACCGGGCGGCCGTCGCGCGGATCGAGGACTGTGCGTTCCATCAGCGCCATGCCCATCCCGCCGATCATGCCGCCAATGCATTGGCTCCTCGCAAGTCGCGGATTGACGACGCGGCCGATGCCATAGGCGCACACGGCGCGGCGCAGCCGGATCGTGCCGACATCGGGATCGACGGCCACCTCCGCAAATACGGCTCCAAAGGAGTGCATCGAAAATCGGGCCGCAACATCGGGATCGCGCTGAGCCGAAGCCGTAGCCTCGATGGGTCGGCCGTCCCGCGGGCGCTTTGCGGCTTCCTCCTGCACGGCCATGCAGGCGGCGCGGATCGCAGAGCCGACCGAGGCCATCGTCCATGAGCCACCATGGGATGGAGCCGGCGGATAGTCAGAGCGGCCAAGGCTCAGACGCACCCGTTCAACAGGCAGCCCCAGCGTCTCGGCGGCAACCTGCGTCATCGACGTGTAGGTGCCGGGGCCCATGTCGCTTGCCGCGATCTCAACTTCGGCGGTGCCGTCCGGGAGCAGCCGCGCTCGCGCATTCGCGGGCGCATGGAAGGCCGGATAGCTCGCCGATGCCACGCCCATGCCGACCAGCAGCCGGCCATCGCGCATCGAACGCGGTTCGGGTAACCGCCGCGACCAGCCGAAACGTTCGGCGGCGAGATCATGGCATTTCATCAGCGACCGGCTGGAGAACGGCTTGTTCTCGCCCTCATCGATCGCCGGCTCGTTGCGACGCCGCAGATCGATCGGATCGATTCCGAGTTTGTACGACAGTTCATCCACGGCACATTCGAGCGCAAAGACACCGCTTGCCTCGCCGGGGCCACGCATATGGTTCGGGGTGCCGATATCGAGTGGCAGCAGCCGGTAGCGGGTCCGCACGTTCGGCGTGGAGTACAGGAAGCTCGTGACCGAAGTGAGGGCCTCCATGAACTCTTCATAGCGGCTCGTCTCGCCGGTGCCTTCGTGCACAATGCTGGTGAGCTTGCCATCCGCCGTGGCGCCTAGAGCCATCCGCTGCAGGGTGCGGGGCCGATGGCCCGTCATGAAGAACATCTGCTTGCGCGTGAGTACGAGCTTGACGGGACGTCCCACCTGTCGTGCCGCCATGGCCGCAAGCGTGACATGCGGCCACGTCCTGAGCGACGTGCCGAAGGCACCGCCGATAAACGGACAGATCACCTGTACGTTCTCGGGCGGCAGGCCGAACACGGCTGCGATCTCGGCCTGTTCGTTGACGACGAACTGGCTCTTGCTCCACAGCGTCAGCCGATTGCCATTCCAGGCCGCGACGGTGGCGTGCGGCTCCATTGGATTATGGTTCTCGCGCGCGATTTCATAGACCTCGTCGACCTTCACCGGCGCGTCCCCGAGCGCGCTGTCGGCATTGCCGCGCGCGGTGTCGGCCGGCAGCCTCGCATCCGGCTGCTTCCCAGCTTCCGGAACGACAGGTCGGGCTTTTGGGTCGGCAGGATCAACGAGCGGCCGCTCGGCCGTGTAGGAGATGCGCAGCGCCGCAGCCGCGCGCTCCGCCTGGTCGAGGGTATCGGCGACGACGATCGCTACCGGTTGCCCGTAGAAGCGCACCTGGTCGTCTTGCAGCACATGCAGCCGCTCGCCTGTCGCCGGATCGATATAGCTCTTGTGCGGTGCGTATGGCAGGCGTGGCGCATTGCGATGCGTGATGACGGCAACGACGCCCGGCATCTTCTCAACCGGCGCGGTCTCGATACCGGTCACGCGGCCGAGCCCCACCGTGGCACCGACGATCACCGGATAGGCCTGGCCGCCCTGGTTGAAATCGGCCGCATAGCGCGCCGCGCCCGTGACCTTGGCGCGACCATCCACGCGCGGCAGCGGCTTTCCGATCACGTTCGTCGTCATGCGGCTTCTCCCGACATTTCAAGAGCGCGGACGATCGTCCGGGGCAGGAGTTCGAGCTTGTAATGATTGCCCGACAACGGACGGGCTCCTTCGAGCGCCAGCCGGGCGGCGGTTTCGAAGATTTTGCGATCCGGGGTCTTGCCGATCAGCACTTTCTCCACCGTGCGCAGGCGCCACGGCCGAGTGCCCACGCCGCCGACAGCGAGCCGCGCCTGACGGATCAAGCCGTCCCCGACATCGAGTGCGGCGGCGGCGGATACGAGCGCGAACTCGTAAGAAGCGCGGTCGCGCACCTTGAGATAGCGCGCCCGCCGGCTGAACGGACCGCCGGGGACCCGCACCGCGAGGATGAGCTCGCCAGGCAGCAGCGTGTGTTCGAGATGCGGCGTATCGCCCGGCAAGCGAAACAGCTCCTCAACCGGAAAGCTGCGCTCGCCCTGTGGCCCCCTCACCTGCATCGTGGCATCGAGCGCGACCAGCGCGACGGCAACGTCCGAAGGATGCGTTGCCGCGCAATGATTGCTCGTGCCGAGAATGGCGTGGCCGGCATTGAGGCCATCGATCGCGGCGCAGCCGGAGTTCGGGGTGCGCTTGTTGCAGGGCGCGTCGTGCATCCGGAAGTATGGGCAGCGCACGCGCTGGAGCAGGTTGCCGCCGATGGAAGCCATGTTGCGCAACTGCGGCGAGGCGCCCTCGATCAGGCTTTCGGCGACGAGCGGGTGCAGGCGTTGTACGTCGGGGTGGGCGGCAATATCGGCCATGCGGGCGAGCGCGCCGATCACGAGATCGGAGCCCTCGATGCGGATTTCGGAGAGCGGGAGCGTGTTGATGTCGACGAGGTGTGCCGGCTGCTCCACCTCCTCCCGCATCAGGTCGATCAACGTGGTGCCGCCGGCGATGAAACGTCGGCCGGACGATGCGGCGGCGATGGCGGCCTGGACGGAGGTCACCTTCTCGAGCGTGAATGGAAGCATGGTCAGGCCCTCTTGGCAGCGTCGGCGACCGCAGCGACGATGCCCGGATAGGCACCGCAACGGCAGATATTGCCGCTCATCCAAAACCTGATTTCATCCGGCGAACCTGCATGGCCTTCTGCGATGCAGCCTATTCCCGACATGATCTGTCCGGGGGTGCAGAAGCCGCACTGCAAACCGTCGAGCTCGACGAACGCAGCCTGGAGCGGATGAAGCTCGCCATTCGTTTCAAGGCCCTCGATCGTCTTGATCTCAGCCCCCTCATGCATCGCAGCCAGCGTCAGGCAGGAGACGATACGCCTGCCGTTGAGAAGGACGGTGCAAGCACCGCAGGCGCCCTGATTGCACCCTTTCTTCGTGCCGGTGAGATCGAGCGTCTCGCGCAGCACATCGAGCAGCGAGCGGCGGGGATCGACTTCGAGCTGATGCGGTTTGCCGTTGACTGTTAATTGGACCGATGCCGTCGACACGTTTCGAGACCTTCCGGGCGGTGTCGATTGTGCGGCAACTCCCGGAGCGGCGAGGGAGGCGGCTCCCCCTGCAATAATCAGGACCGAACGGCGCGACAATTCGCGCCGGCCGTCATCATGGCCGGCTTCCGGGTCAGGTGTTAAGCTCGCCTGCTCATATGTATTCATACAGTCTCCTACGTCACGCCGCGGTTGGCGGTGTCAGCGGTGCACTCGCGGGCGGTATTGGTTCAGCGAGAGTCGGTGCGACCGAGGAGATGGAGCAGATATCGGCGTGGCCGTTCATGCGCTAGTGACTGGAGTGCTGCATTTTGTACGGAAGTGTCATACCTTTCAGTGAAGCTGAGACTTTCACTGCCCGCAATCATTGTGGAGCACTCCGATGACTGGGACGTTCGGGCGGCGTCCTGCTAGTCCCGTCGAGCTCAATCAATCACCCGCGCTTGTCATGCGCGCCTTGCAAATGGCGGAAGTCACGGCCACACGGATGTTCTGGCGCGAATCCGAGGCCGGGACACCGTTCCGGTTCGAGCGCAAGGCCGGTTACATGATCTGTTTGCACCGGCAACCTCTGCCCCCCTGCCCATACTGGATCGATGGCCGGCCGGTGCCCCGGATGCCAATCGACAGCGGACAATTTCTCCTTCTCGATCGCAATGAGCAGCACGAGGCTCTGACGTATGGGGGGGCAGCGGATTGCATTTCGATGTACACTTCGCGCGAAGCTCTCGATCGATTCCAGGAGGAGCACGAACTCCGTCCGGTCGGGTCGCTTCGGGCTCGCAGAGGGCTAGCTTTCGAGGACCACGTCATCAAGAACCTGGGAGAAGGATTGCTCCCGGCTCTCGAGCGGCCCGATGCTGCGAGCCAGCTATTTGTCGACTATGTCGCGCTGGCGCTTCTCGCGCATTTGACGGCGTTCTATGGCGAAAACCCTATGGTCTTTCACCCGATCCGGGGCGGGCTTGCTCCATGGCAGGAGCGGCGGACTAAGGAAATGTTGCTGGCGCACATCGATGGAAAGATTGGTGTCGTCGACCTCGCGCGCGAGTGTGGTTTGTCGCGCAGCCACTTCGCCCGGGCCTTCCGTATAACGACTGGGGTGCCGCCACATAAGTGGCTACTGGCACGGCGGATCGAACTCGCGCAAGATTTGCTCCGAAATTCGACCCTCTCACTTGAGACAATTGCCGAACGCTGTGGCTTCACAGACCAAAGTCACTTCACTCGCACCTTCTCGAGAGCTCTGGGTGTAGCTCCAGGCGAGTGGCGGCGCTCGTATCGATAGTGTGATAGCCATGACACGCAAGACGCCCGTCCACCGCAACCCGGCCCAACGTCGTGACGCTGGTCAACGCTTGCTGCGCGGGACGGAATAGCTGCACGTCTCTAAGCTATCTGCGCCAGACCAAGACTTCCTCAACTTGACAGGTTTGCCAACTGCCAGAGTCCGCTCCGGCGGACGTCCGTATGCACGCTCGAGCAAAACGCGACATCATCGCAAGCGTGGGATGGGCACACACCAAGACAGCGGAACTGCCGATGGCGTTGTCGGTTGAATGAGTCGAAGTTCCTGAGCAGGCCGTTTCGAATTGAGTTGAAATGGTAACATCGCCGTAACGACGCACGTCGCTTCATCAACAATCGCAACATCGACTTAATCCCGTCACGACACGCCCACGTTGCACACGTAAGTGTGGCCTGCTGTTTCGCTTTGCGCGGTGAAGTGCTCACAAATTGTGCTGCGTCGAACGTGCGGAACACGCAGAGTGGTGAATTTGCGCAAATAGCGGCGCGCCTCCAACCAGCAACAGAAAACTACAAAGTAAAAGGGAGCTGTAGATGGCTGGCGTTTTTCCTGTTCAAGGATTTGGATTTCTCTCCAACTACAATGGTGCATTCGTCGCCGGTTCCGCGCTCGCCGCCATGCAGGCGATCGCGGGTACGAATGCAAATTCGATCGAGCTCGCTCCGCGGCTCTTTATGCAAACCAGGACGTCGAATGACGTCGTCGCCGATCCCAACAAGACCGAGAGCGACGCCAATATTCTGCAGGCCATTGCAAATGCGCAGGCGCTCGGCCTTTCGGTCACGCTGAAGCCCATGGTCTCGGCCCTCGACGGCTCGCTTGCATACGTGCTCAATCCGGGCGATCCCGCTGCTTTCTTTGCTTCCTACAAGAACCAAATGGTTCACATGGCGGAGCTCGCCGAACAAGCAAGCGTCGGCATGTTTGTGATCGGCAATGAGCTGGGCAAACTATCCGGACCCCAATATCGAAGCTACTGGGTCGACCTCATCGATTCCGTACGCGCCGTATTCCAGGGCGAGATCACCTATGCGGCCGCGACCGACGAAGCCATCAACGTCAGCTTTTGGGACAAGGTCGATGTCATCGGAATCAATGCTTATCCGCCGCTGACGACGAAAACGGACCCGACCGTCGAGGAGATGGTCAATGCGTGGAACACCATGTCCGCCGACGACTACTGGGCGAAGGTGATGAACCACATGTCGCCGGTCGATTTCTTCCATTCCCTTGCCTTGCAGTACGGCAAGCAGGTGTTCTTCACCGAAACCGGCTACCGCAGTGTCGACGGAACCAATATCAGTCCGGGCGGCTGGGCCGAGAGCACGACGCAGGATGTCCAGGAGCAATACGATGCCTTCAATGCCTTCTTTCAGGTGTGGGGATCGGAAGGCGGAAGCTGGTTCAGGGGCGCGTCGATCTGGAACTGGGATACGAACAACAAGTATTCCCCGATCGGCTATTCACCCTCAGGCAAGCCTGCACAGGGGTTGATTACCGAATGGTACGGAGGTCAGCACCAGCCGCCCGGCCAAACCCTAACGGGCTCTCCCTCCGCCGATTTGATAGATATCGGCGGCGGCAATGACGTGCTGTCGGGCGGGGTCGGCAACGACACGATCAAGTCAGACGGGGGCGACGACACCATTACCGGCGGCCCCGATACAATTCCGAAACTCACGGAGACATCAGTCACGGTGACGGGCTACAGCTCCGTCGTCGACGGCGTCGGCGCCAAGATGCAGCTCCTGATCAACGGGCAGCAGATCGGCAGCACGGTCGAATTCCGCGGCGCGACCGATCCTTCGGGTTTCCAGACTTTTACATTCACATTCGCCAACCCAGCTACCGTCTCCAGCCTCGATCTCGCTTTCATCAACGATATCGCCAACGCCAATGGCGACCGCAACCTTTATATCAAGGACATCACCGTCAACGGCGAGCATCTTGCCGTGTCGGAAGGCGTCAATCCGAGTTCGCCGGGAACATGGAACCTCTACCAGAACAAGTCCATCCACTATGACATGACCGGCCATCAGGACCTGTTCTTCGGTTCGTCGACGGACAATGACAGCCTCGACGGAGGAATAGGTAAGGACGTGATCAACGGCGGCGCCGGGACGGACACGATCCAGGGCGGCGCGGGCAACGACACCATCAATGGTGGTCCCGGTGCGGATGTGATCCGCGGCGGGGCAGACGACGACACCATCAACAGCGGCGCCGGCATCACCACGGCGACCGATCAGCTCTATGGCGACGACGGCAACGACGTCATCAAGGCCAGCACCGGCGATACTGGCGCCCTGCTCGACGGCGGCAGCGGCGGAGACCAGCTCTATGGCGGCTGGGTAGCCAATGTCCTGAATGGCGGTGACGGCAATGATTATCTCTCCGGCGGCGGCGGACTGGATACGATGCACGGCAACGCTGGCGACGACCAGCTCAAAGGCGGCCCGGCGGCAACCCAAATGTTTGGAGACGACGGCAACGACAGCTTGCAGGGCGGCACGGGCAGCGAGTTCCTGTACGGTGGCAGCGGCAATGACCGGCTGATCGGCGCTGGCGGAAACGATTATCTGGCCGGCGGCACCGGCAACGATACGTTCGTGTTCGCCCCCGGCCTCGGCAAGGACACCGTCGCCGATTTCCAGAACACAGATGGCGTGCAGGATATCATTCAGTTCAGCAAAACCGTGTTTGCCGACTTCAGCGCGCTCCAATCGCACATGGCCGAGGTTGGCACCAGCGTCGTGATCACGGTCGACGCCAACAATGCGATCGAGATTCAGGACAAGACTTTGAGCCAACTCCACGCCGGCGATTTTCTGTTCGTGTGAGGCTTATCGGGATGGTCCTGACGCCGGTCCAGCATCGATGGAGTGCTCGATGATGACGGAGAACCCTCCGTCGTCATTGCGAGCGAAGCGAAGCAATCCATATCGCGGCATAACGGAAGATGGATTGCTTCGTCGCTTTGCTCCTCGCAATGACGTGCGGTTGGTGGCTACGACGCCAGCTTCAGCCGTTCCAGCGCTTCCTGCAGCTTTGCCTTGCGTGCCACCGCCGCCTCGCGCTTTTCCTTTTCCTCTTCGACGATCTCCTCGGGCGCATTGGCCACGAATTTCTCGTTGCCGAGCTTGGCGTCGACGCGCTTGATGTCGGCGTCGGCCTTGACGATTTCCTTGTCGAGCCGGGCCTTTTCGGCCGACAGATCGATCACGCCCTTGAGCGGCAGAGCGACAACCTCGCCACGCACGAGCAACTGAACGGCGCCTTCCGGTGGGCGGTCAGCAAACGTGATCTCGGCCAGCCGCGCCAGCCGCTTGACGATGTCGTTCCAGCGCTGCGCGCGCTCCTTTGTCTCCTCGGACGCACCCGACAGCACCAAAGGGATCAACGTGGCCGGCGGGATGTTCATTTCCGAACGTACCGAACGGATGGCGGTGACGAGATCGACCACCCAGCCGATTTCGGCCTCGGCGGCCGGATCGCTGAAATCGCCGGCATCGAGCGCGACCATGGCCGGCGCAATCACTGGATCGCCGGGCCCTGCCATCGCCATCGCGGCGATCTGCTCGGCAGTAACCGAACTGACCTTGCGCGGCCATTCCGCCAACACCAGCATGCCGTCGCGCTTGGCCGTGACCGCCCAGAGCTCCTCGGTGATGAAGGGCATGAACGGGTGCAGCAATTTGAGAATCTCGTCGCGCGCCCAGGCGATCATGGCGCGGGTCTCGGTTTTCGCCGCGCCCTCCTCGCCCATCAGCAGCGGTTTTGCGAGTTCGAGATACCAGTCGCAATAGACGTTCCAGACGAAACGATAGATCGCATTCGCAGCATCGTTAAAGCGATAGCCCTCGATCGCCTCGGTCACCTCACGCGTGGCGCGCGAGGTTTCATGCGCGATCCAGCGGTTCAGCGTCTCCCTGGCATTCACAGGATCGAAGCCGTCCGGCTTCTCGCAGCCGTTCATTTCGGCAAAGCGGCAGGCGTTCCAGAGCTTGGTCGCGAAATTGCGATTGGTTTCGACCAGTTGCGGCGACAGCTTGATGTCGTGGTTGTGAGCCGCCCCGCGCGCCAGCGCAAAGCGCAGCGCGTCCGCGCCAAAATCGTCGATCACGCCTAAGGGGTCGATGACGTTGCCTTTCGACTTCGACATCTTCGCGCCCTTTTCGTCGCGAACCAGGCGGTGGATGTAGACGGTCGAGAACGGCGCGTCCTTCATGAAGTGCAGGCCCATCATCATCATCCGGGCGACCCAGAAGAAGATGATGTCCCATCCGGTAACGAGCACGTTGGTCGGGTAATAGCGCTTCACTGCCGCCGTTTCGTCGGGCCAGCCGAGCGTCGAGAACGGCCATAGCCCTGATGAGAACCAGGTGTCGAGCACGTCCTCGTCACGCGTGATGAAGCCCTCTCGCTTGGCGGGATCCAGCGCCATCTCGCGGCCCTGCTCCGGCGTGATGACTTCCTGCTCGACGTAGTAGCCGAGTGCGTTGCCAACGGCTTCGTCTTCGGTCTCGGCGACAAACACCTTGCCGTCGGGCCCGTACCATGCCGGGATCTGGTGGCCCCACCAAAGCTGGCGCGAGATGCACCAGGGCTGGATGTTTTCCATCCATTCGAAATAGGTCTTTTCCCAGTTCTTCGGCACGAAGCTGGTCGCGCCCGAGCGCACGGCCGCGATCGCCGGCTGCGCCATTGTCTTGGCGTCGACATACCACTGGTCGGTCAGATAGGGCTCGATCACCACGCCGGAGCGGTCGCCATGCGGCACCATGTGCGTGTTCGGTTCGATCTTTTCCAGGAAGCCGAAATCTTCCAGCCGCGCCACGATCTTCTTGCGCGCGGCAAAGCGATCGACATTGTGCAGCTCTTCCGCGAGCATCAGCGCGCCTTCCGGCAAGCTTCGCAGATAATCCTCATTGTCGACGAGGGCCAAGCAGCCCTCGCGATCGAACACGTTGATCTGCGGCAGGCCGTGACGCTTGCCGACCTCGAAGTCGTTGAAATCGTGCGCCGGCGTGATCTTGACCGCGCCTGAGCCCTTTTCGGGATCGGCGTAGTGGTCGCCGATGATGGGGATGCGGCGGCCGACCAGCGGCAGAATCACATGCTGCCCGATCAGATGCCCGATCCGCTCGTTCTCCGGATGCACGGCAACCGCGGTGTCGCCCAGCATCGTTTCGGGACGCGTGGTCGCGACCACGATAAAGGTCGTGGGATCGTCGGGACTAAATGTCTTGCCCCCGATCGGATAGCGCAGATACCAGAGACTTCCCTTGACCTCGACCTGCTGCACCTCGAGATCGGAGATCGCGGTGAGCAGTTTCGGGTCCCAGTTCACCAGCCGCTTGTCTTTGTAGATCAGGCCGTCGCGGTACAACTCGACGAACACCTTCACGACCGCGCGCGACAGCCCCTCGTCCATCGTAAAACGTTCGCGCGACCAGTCGCAGGAGGCGCCGAGGCGCTTCAACTGGTTGACGATGGTGTCGCCGCTCTCCGCCTTCCACTGCCAGACCCGCTCGAGGAATTTGGCGCGGCCGAGGTCGCGGCGGCCCGGCTCCTGCCGTTCCATCAATTGCCGCTCGACCACCATCTGGGTCGCGATGCCGGCATGGTCGGTGCCCGGCTGCCACAGCACGTCGCGGCCGCGCATGCGCTCGAAGCGGCAGAGAATGTCCTGCAGCGTATTGTTCAGCGCGTGGCCCATATGCAGCGAGCCCGTCACGTTGGGCGGCGGGATCACGATGGTGAACGGCGCGGCATCTTTCCGTTCCGGGCGGCCGGCCTTGAACGCGCCGCTTTCCTCCCAGATCCGGGACATGCGGCTTTCGATATCGGCGGGCTGGTAGTTTTTCTCGATCATGGCACTGCAATTGGGGATGTAGAGGGCGTTCTTGAGCAAATCCGTCGCCGGTCCGCTCATAGAATGTGAATCAAATCAACGTGGTAGCGCCCGGTTCTGATGTGATAGGCGCCGGGCCGCCCCTAGAAAGCCGCCACAGCGCCTCAAGTCAACCTGACAACTCAAGTCCGGCGGCAGCGGGGAGCCGCGGTAACGCCGGTTTGAAGGTGCGGATGGGGTCCGCGATCGACGCCGCCGAGGCTGCCTCGATGTAGTCTTGATGCAATCTTGGGACTAGCGCCCGCGCGAAACCCGCTCGATTTCGGCCTTGACGATCCGCTCCACCAATCCCGGCAGATTGTCATCGAGCCAGGACTTTAGCATCGGCCGCAGCATTTCCTTGACCAGATCTTCCAGCGTCCGCGCGTTATTGCTCAGCACGGTATTGGCCAGCGAATTGAAGGCGGATTCGACCGCGGAGACGGTCGAGCGCGACAAGATCGGCTGCTGCGGTGCTTCGAACGGCGGCGGCTCGTGGCCTGGCTGCCGCCCCCTGTGGGACTCGCTGAACTCGATGTCGTCCTCCGGCTCGATCTTGTTGAAGGAGGCTTTCGGTGGCGCCGGATCCGGCAGCGCCATCTCGTCGGTGAGCTCGAACACGTCGGCTTCCGGCTGCGGCGCCGGCCTGATATCGGCCTCGGGCGTTGCCGCATCGAGGCTCGCCAGCATCGCGTCGATGTCGTCCTGGCTGTTGCTGGCGACCGGTTCAGGCGCGGGTGCAGGCGGCGGGGCCGGCGCAGGCTTCGGAGCAGCCGGCTTGGGGGCAATGGCCGACGGCGGGATGTCCTTCATCACCGGTTTCGGTGGCGGCGCCGCAGCGGCCTCCGGCTTGGCAGCGGCAGGCTTTGCCTCGTCGTCGGCAATGATGCGACGGATCGACGCCAGAATCTCCTCCATCGAGGGCTCTTGGACCTTTGCAGGTTGCGTCATCTCCGACTCCACATCGAAACCATTTTACACCAAAGCCAAGAGGGAATTGCCGGTTCCGGAAATGCAGGCCGGGATTTTCACCGCACAAGCCTGACTTGTCCCCAGATCAAGCCCGCCCGCAGCATCGCTGCGGGAGGTCTGCTCCCCTCAAAAACGCAACCCGACGCGCGTCCATGAGATGCAAAGACGCGGGCCACGAATCGCTCAGCTCGCCCCGGAAACGGTACGTCATGGCCACAATTGATTGCAAGCAAAGCGCCCGGCGCATCAGGCGCCGGGCGACGATTTCATCCCGACTGTGCGGAAATGTACTCGGAGATCAGCGGCCGTCGGGCGTACGAACGCCGGCCCAGCTATCGCGCACCTGATGATAGTGCACGCTCGGATCGTAGATCGTGGTGGGCAGGTTCAGCACCTGCGGCGTCAGCCGTCCGATCTTGTCCAGCACCGAGTATGACGCAACCACGCGATCGTGTTGCGCGGTGACGAGCGCGACGCGCGCATTCACCAGCGCCTGCTGCGCGTTAAGCACGTCGAGCGTGGTGCGCTGTCCGGCCTTGGCTTCCTCGCGCACGCCGTTCAGCGCGATTTCCGACGCCTGCACCTGCGCCTGGGCGGAGGCGACCTGCGCCTTGCCGGCGACGAGCTGCCCCCATGCCGTGACCACGTTGGCGCGGGTCTGGTCGCGAGTCTGATCGAGCACGAGACGCTGTTGCGCCGCCGTTTCCTTGGACTGGCGGATCAGCGAATATTCACCGCCGCCCTGATAGATCGGGACCGAGAGCTGCGTGGTGACCGATGCGCCGAACGAGCGGTACTGGATCAGGCTCTGCTCCCAGGACTGCTGCACCGCGGCCTGCAGTGTGACCGTCGGCAACAGCGCGCCTTCGGCCACCTTGACCTGGAGGTAGCTGACATCGATGCCGAACATCGCCGCGGTGACGTTCGGGTTCTGCGTCAGCCCGAGCTCGACGGCCGCCGGCAGCGTCGACGGCAGGAAGCGGTCGACCGGCGAGCCCGGCGCCAGCGCTTGCGGCTCGTTGCCGATGATGCGGCGGAAGTTCGAGCGCGTCGTCGTCAGATTGGCTTCGGCGGTCAGGAGTTGCGTCTTACCGGCGGCGAGCTGCGCCTCCGACTGCGCCACGTCGGTGCGCGTGACTTCGCCGACATTGAAGCGGTCGCGCGTCTGTTTCAGCGTCTGCTCCAACACGCGAACGTTGCTCTTCTGCACCTCGACGATCGCCGAATCGCGCAGATAGTCCATGTAGATCGTGGCACCGCTGAGCAGGACCGCTGATTCGAGTGCCCGCAGCGCTTCGCGCGCGCCGGAAACCTGGCCTTCCGCCGCTCTGGTCCTGTTCGCGGTCTGCTGGCCGTTGAAGAGCGTCTGCGTGACGGTCCCGCCGATGCTGCGCGGCGGATTGGCGCCGACAATAGGGGTTCTCACGATCTGGGTGGGGGTGCCGCCCTGCGTACTGAGCGTATCCGTATATTGGTAGCCCGCGCTCGCGGTGACCGAAACCCTGGGACGATAGCCCGACAGCGCTTGCGGCACGTTCTCGTCGGTGATGCGCACCTGCGCGCGCTGCGCGTTGAGCTGCGGATTGTTCTGATAGGCGCGCACCAGCGCTGCCTCGATCGTGTCGGCCAAGACGGGCGTCGGGCCCATGCACACTAATAGAAGGGCCGAAGCCGCGGCCCCGGCAAATGCCTTCACCCCACGCATCCCAAGCATTCCAATCATTTTTGAACGCCCGGCCCATGAACATGATCGCACACGATCATTAACCGAACGTCGCTTCACTTGAAGTGAGTCCCGGCTCACCTTATTCCGCAGGTAGCCTGGACGGAACACCCCCGCAAGCAAACCGCCGACGAAACTCTTCACGTGGGGCAATCGGGCCACACTTCTGATTTCGAACAGGATTTAGCTGGCCGCAACGGGCGATTATTGGGCGTGGAAAGGGCTGAAAGGCTAGAAAACGAAGGCCGGAACTAGTTCCATGCCGGGCAGCACCGGGGCAACGGCATCGAACAGCGTCCGGTGACCGAAATCGCCGTGCGAACAGGTCACCATGGTGGCCCGCGCGGGCAGCGACTTCGCAAAAACACCCACCAATCGGCCACCATTCTGCAATTGCCCGTAGAGCCGCTCCGGTACGATCTCGGTTGCGCCGTTCAGCACGATGACATCATAAGGTGCGTTCGCCGGGTCTCCATCGGCCGGCGCCGCGGCCCGAACGGTCACGTTTCCACAGCCATTGGCGGCCAGAATCGCCTGTGCCCTCGCCGCCAGCGCCGAATCGCTCTCCGTCGCGGTCACTTGGGCCGCGAATCGAGCGATCACGGCTGCGGCGTAGCCAGTGGCGCAGCCGACCACGAGGACGCGATCGGTCGCCCTGATCTCGGCCGCCTGCAGCATCTTGGCCAGCACTGCCGGCTTGATCAGGAAGCGCTTGGCCGAGCCCCCTTCGCTGACGTCGAGATCGAGATCCAGGTAGGCCAGCGCCTGCTTGTTTTCGGGAACGAAGGCCTCGCGCGGCACCGCCAGCATGGCATCGAGAATTCGGATATCGGTCACGTCGCTCGGACGCACCTGACCATCGACCATTTTCTGGCGCGCGGTCGCAAAACCGGACATAGGCGAAGACCCTGAAAGCATGCGGCGTTGCCGCCGGGGGAGCTGAAACCGGGCCATCTTTGGTACAAGCTCCGGCAAAACGCAACATGCGGGCGCCTGTTGCGAGCCACCGCCGCCGGGAAAAGCCGCTGCTGTCGCCTACTCTATCGGGACGGCTAATCGGGCGATCAGCCGCGCCACCTCATCCAGATGCCCGTCATCATGTTCTTCAACGGCTTGCGCGAGCCGAACCAGGCATTCGTCGTCGCTCATGGTGGGAATGTCGCTCGGAACGATCGGAGGTGCCGCACGTGTCAGTTCGGTCACTTTGGCTGGCATCGAATCAGCTCCCGTGAAACCCGGCACCACAGAGGCTCTGGGCCGATTGAGTCGAATTGGCGGCCCCGATCCAGGGCCCCTATAGATGACGCAATTGCCCTGCGCCCGGTTCCGCCAGCCGTCTACCCGGAGGACGAAAGCGGTAACAAACCGTTGTAGTGCGGTGACTTTCCGGTCCGGCGTCAAGCAAATGCGCAGCCTGTGATTTGGTCCTTTGCAAGCCCGAGAGGCTTTGTTATACGCTGCCCGCTCGCGAACCTTTGTTTCGCCTATTCCTCGGTAGCTCAGCGGTAGAGCATTCGACTGTTAATCGAATGGTCGCTGGTTCGAATCCAGCCCGGGGAGCCAAATGAATTCAGATAGTTAGTCCAGATGTAAATGGCGCCGAAAGGCGCTCTTTTAGTATCGGGGCCACACTGGGGGCCACTTAGGCATGGTGTGAATAATCGAGATAGTGCGAGAACAACCTCGCCGCGCGCATCTGGCCCGTGCCACGCTCAGAACGGCGCGGCTAGACGAATATCTATCACTAGTCCGCATGCCGGGCTCGGGGCCAGTCGAGAGCGCCCGACAAGAAGCCGGCGATGACGCCGGGCCAAAGTCTAGTGGCAATCAAAGCCTATCGGCTTCGATGCCCTCCGATCTGGGACGGCTGAGATGATCGCCGCGCAACGGGCGTGCGAGGTAGGTCTGGAAACTCTGACGAATGGTAGTCTCTTTCTTCCGGCGTGGTGATGTGAATGTCGTAGCACCCAGTTTGCGACATTTCGCGAGCCTTCTTCAGCGCAGCCTCAGGGGTCTTCCTGCGATGCAGGATTTCACCCTCCTTGCACCTTGCCTTTATCGAGAAACTCATTTCTTCTTTTTCTTGTTCTTTTTGTTCTTCTTCATAACTTCGGCCTGAGCTCTGAAGGCCTGGGCCAAAGATTTCATTTGATCAGCCACAAACTCGTCAGCCGCGTTCGCCGCTGCGCGCGTTCTCCGGTGACCGCCAGCTGACGGATTGCTTTGGTCATCTTCACAAAAGCTTAATTGCCAACCTTGCGCGGGGTTCCAAGCGGCAATGGAACCCTTGCGGTTCGGGGCTCTGCCGCGCCCTACGGTTCTATCGGGCCTCAACGGCTGGCGTATCTTTCGATCTCTGCATTCCAATGAATGGCGGCGTTCTTCGCTTCCGCAAACTGATTGTTGATTAGAAACGTGCCCACCTCGTGGAGGTAACCGGCAAAGTGCTCGCCATCGTCACTTAACCGCATGACCTCCGGCGGAGGAGCGGCTAGCCCAGCGCCCTGCGCCCGATTTAATAAGGCTTGCAGGTCCGTCATGCGGTCACTTATGCACGTCGGCCACCGTTGGTTGATCTGGCCAGCCCGGTCCACAATGAAGCCTGAAAATTCCCTCAGATCGTATCCCAGCAGTGCAAGCTCCGCTTCCCTTTCGGCACTTCTGCTGCGAAATAACGCATCAGCCCAAAGGCCGATCGCCAATCCGATCAGGAAAGTCAAAGCTGGATAGAAGAACCAGTGTTCCGTGACTGCAGCAGCTTTGGCGAGCGCCCACTGGAGACCCTTTGTGGGGTCGTCGAGATACCCAATTCGGTCTCCCCATTTTTCAATAGCCTTGGCAACCAATATACCGACGCCAAGAGACCCCAGGATCCATAGGCTTGCCTTCCTTGCCCCAGATCGCCAATTCATCGGACACTCCGCTGCACCGAAGTTAGCTGAACGCCGATAGGTGGCAAGCCAGCCTAAACAGACCGGCGCGAAAAAGCCGCCGCTGGAGGACAGCGACGGCTCTACGCATTACTACCCGCGAGGATGTCTCGCCGCGATTAATCAGATGCTATTCCCGCGAAGTTAACGAACCCCGGTTCGAGAGGACTACACGCTGTACAGATCACTTGAGGATGAACTCTTGCTAAAGCCAAAGAAGGTCGATCCGAGCCAAGAGCGTAGCTCTCTAACGCGCAACCTACATCAGGATTTGGAGCCGGAGCCGCCCGTGTCGACGAGGCTCATCGAAGCGGGGAAACCGTTCAACGAAGTTGACATACGGCCCGCGCACGCCGGAACGTTTGAGCTCGCAGAGAGTCGTAGAGGCGTCGATCCCGCTTTTGCTGTTGGATCGAACATGGAAAAAGCGGCCGCCTATGCGATCTCGGCCTTCATCGTCGGCTTCGGTCTTTGGATCCTTATTGCCGGCCTAAGCTCCAGTGCACCCGCATTGTGGATTTGCGCTGGTCTCATCCCCATAGTGATCGGGCTCATCAGTGCTTTCGGCCCAACCTAAAATCCATCCCCTTTCGGGGCGCTTCGGCGCGTGGATAGCGGGGAGATGTCCCCCTGCACATTTCGGACATAGTCCCGCTCAACCTATAGTGGCCGCCGGATGCTCCCTCCAGAGTGCACAGCGATGAGCCACGGTACCAATCGATGGACGTCTGATGAATACGAAATCGTACGCCGCTATTCCGTGGCGGAGGCGATCAAGCTCTTACCTCACCGCACGGAAGCCGCGATCAGAACTGCTCGAAGAAATGCAGGAGCCGGTGCACCGCGCCGACCTTGGTCCAAGAGTGACGATCGAAAGCTTCTAAAATACGCTCATGAACCAGTGTCGATCGTTGCGCGCAGGTTTAAAGACCGCACCTGGTCTGCTGTGAAAAAAAGCGCTATCTGTTGTCGGGCTTTCGAGCGCCACCGGTCGCTTGGGAGACCACCGACGTGGCCCGACTCAAATTACTGTGGCCGACCGGCAAGCGCGCAGTCGATATGCCGGCACGCTGAAGCTGGAGGATCTCCTTACGCTGCCTTCCGACCTGAACGCGCATGCGCTCTATTTCGGAACTGACGTGATCTAGGCCCATAGCTCTCCTTCGATACTCTCTGGATTGTTCGAAAAAGACCTTCGGCCCGGCGCCCGAGCTGGTCGTAGAGCCGGAGCCGCCTGAACAGGGTGTCGATTTCACGATCGGTCGTCATTTGGCGATAGTACAAAACAAGAACAAGATGACAAGCCGCTACCGATAGTCTTGGATAAGATGGAACACCCAAGATCATTGCCCGAGTAGATTTATTGCCTTGGTCCGCCTCGTTTGAGGATCCAATACCGCTTCCCGATGGTCGGCGGCTCCTCACGTTGAAGGATGCCGCTACCTACATGCCGCTACCTACATCATGAATCTGCCGAAGGCCGAGCACTCAGCGCCGGAATGGCAGGCGGCGATGGAGGCGCTAATCTTGGTTGCGGAGAGCGGCGGGCCGACGATGCTGGCCCGTATCGGCGTCATGCGGGCGTTAAATCGTCACGTCGAGCGGGTCTTCAACGCCGATCGCAAAAGTCATCACTGGGGCAGGCGCAAACTGAAGAGAGACCAATGACCGTCTTTGTCTACATCGACACCAGCAAGCAGGTTGGCGATCCCGAGCACATCAAGGTGTTCGCCACAGGCTGCTGCTTTCCAATTCCAACTAGCGGAGAGCGAAATGGCTGAAAGGATCGATGTTGAGGTTACCGGCAAATCGCAGTTTGAAGTCGCCCACGAAATGGCGAGGTTCATTCTCATCAATATGGAAGGGCGTCAGGTGAAAAGCATAAAGCGGCATGAGTTCTTGCATTTGGTAGCTGACTGCATCGAGGCCTTGCGGGGCATCAAGGTCAAGGAGATTATCAGCTAAAGAGTGAGGCTGGCACTCCTTGGGCTGAATGCAGAAGGAGGCTCTGATGCGCATTCTGGCCTTGGCGATTTTAACGATCGGGATGGTCTCTCCGGCGACTGCCCAGATGTACGATCCGGCTTATCCAGTTTGCCTGCGCCTGTACGACCGGACCATCTATTACGAATGCAGCTACACGTCGCTGCCCCAATGCAACGCGTCGGCATCGGGCCGATCGGCACAGTGCGTTATCAATCCATATTTCGCGAGTTCGCAAGAGCCCGCGGGCTATCGGCGGCATCGCCGGGTCAACTAAAGTGAACCGCATTGGCCGCAGAACCGCTTATGCGATGCTGGTGACTTTGGTGCGGGCGATCGTCTGGCAAATCCTAGGATCGCTTTAGGAGCCATCGCCAGGGGGATGTGATTGAATCGCGCTTAGTTAAGGCGCGTACCATGAATACCCCGGATCAAGACATCGTACTGCGGGCTATGGAGGATGCCAGGCGCATCCTCGGGGAATACATCGCACCCTGGCCCGCGCGACGCCACGGCAACGGTGCACCGGCTAAGGTGCCACGCCAAGGGAGTCCCAGCCCGGTTCGGCCGGTCCCGGAGGTCCGTGCAGGGTCCTGGGGTTCTTGAAGTGGCTCCCCCGCCTTGTCCATCTCCCCGCTTGGGACTTCACCCGAGTAGCCCGGCCTTCCTGCCCCGAACACGAGCGCCCCGGCGCCGGCACATCGATGCCGTCCAGGATCGCCAGCGAGGGCACGGAGAGCGACATAACGTGACTCAATTCGATTATGGTGGCCCTACTGGCTCGAGCCGTACTTCAGAGTACCTAAAGCCAGGAGTAACAGTGGGCGTTTCGTAATTTGGTTGTTGGCCGTTGGTGTAGACAGTTGTGAAAGTCGCCGAAGCTCGGCCCAGTGTCGCGGTGTAGTTTATATCAACTGAGGTGTTCACGCCGGCGACTCCATTGTGAAAGCGCAAGATCGTGTCCAAGCCGAAGTAGTTGTAGGAAGTCCGGGCAGTGACTTCGGGGATAGCTGACTGAATAGCGGCCAGACTCAGGCCGAATGAAGTGCCTGTTACTTCGCCGGGGTACAACAGATCTGTTGGACCATAGATTTTAAGACCTACCCTCACCGTAGCGGGGCCGGGACCCGGCAGGTTGTTATTTCCGATTACAGCCGAAACCTGCAGCAGTAATGGGTTGAATGGCACGGTGCCCACGTTCGCGATTCCGCCACCTTGGTAATGGTCTCCTCCGTTGGGGGGCAATACGGAATTGTGATCCATCCTGGCTGGAAAGATGAGGGCAAATTGTACGGTGTTGCCCCACGGCAAGAGATTCCGCACCAGCCAGTACAGCCGTGTCAAGTAAGCGGAACCGAAGAAATTCCAGAGATGCCAGCGCTTTAGCATGGCCGCACCTTTTTCGGGGCCGCGATCTTACCGGACCGCAAAAGTTAGCTTTAACCCTGTCATTCGGCAATTCCGCTGCGCGCGCGAGCGCTGATCCTCGTTGCGGAGAAACGCGGTCCAACGATGTTGGCCCGGATCGGCGTCATGCGGGCGTTGAACCGTCACGTCGAACGGGTCTTTGATCCCGATCGCAAGAGTCATCATTGGGGAAAGCGCAAGCTGAAGAGGGATCAATGACGACTGTCTGGATATACGTCGATACCAGCAAGGAAGTTGGCGACGTTGATCACGTCAAGGTCTTTGCGAGCCAAGATGTTGCCGAAGCCTGGTTTAAGGAGAACGATCCGGAAGACGTCGCGTTCGAGTATGAGCTCCTCGAATGAAAGAGGCCGCCAACTGAGGCGGCCTCATCACAATCGAAGTTATGGTCCATTACTTTTTACAATTCGCAGCAGAACAATATTTGGCGTCCTTGGCACGTGGTGTTCCGGCCCTAGAACAGGTCCCCGCTGGACACAGCACTCCCTTGTCGGTGCATACTCCTCCCGAACAGTTGCCCTTGCCGTCCATCCGACCTGCTGAAGCTGTAGTCATTGGAACCACAGAACTTAACAATACCAGCGATAATGCCACGATAAAAATTTTCATTCTTTCCTCCAAAAAAGCTCATTGCGAGCACGGGCCATAATGGCAGCAATCGCGCATTTGTTAACAGTCGATCTAGGACACTAGCAAAATCAGGATACCGGGGCCTGAATACGGACAGTACCAGCGCATGGGTGACGCGAGCGGCCCCGGCAATACGCAACGCTCCGGGGCCGCCGCACCTTGGAGAAACCCCCGGCTTGGGGATGTTGCCGGGGGTGTGCAGACTAGACCTCAATCGGACCGATCGTCTGTACGGCCGGTGACAAAGGGCCGTCCGCGTGAACCACCTGCCTGCGCCGCGAATGAAAGAGGCTGCCTGAGTTCGAGGCCTCTTCGCGAAGGCTCTGCGCACAAATCGAAGCGTCCGTAAGACTCCGGATGTGGCTCTCAAATTAGACGAATCCTGTTGAAGCTGCCGTCTCCCCTCTTCACAATGAAGTATTAGTATTAGTTAGTGAGGGGTTTTCTAAATGCCTTCTCTTCAGCCGCGCATTGATATTCAGCAACGAATTGACGCCTACTCCATCCTTCTGACGCAGCGCGCCGAATTGGAGTTCTTGCGCGAGTTGGTCAGGCAAGCGCAGGTAGCGGCTGCGCTCGATCGAAAGAAAAAAGAAACCCGCCTAGCGTGAGTAAGAGGGCGTCCTCAGTCCTCATGGCCTAAAGAGCCCGCGCCCCATCTTGGCGAGACACATGCCAATCCGCATGGTGTGTCTCGGGCGAGATTCCGCCCAAGCCCTTGGGCCGTTTAGCGACTCGCTGGATCGTGGCGATGGCCCTGCACTTCAGGCGCGTTGCTCCCGCGAAAGAGGAGCTGGAGATATGGAGCGCGAGCGAGCGCGGCTTCTCATTTGTGATTAGTCACGAGAGTACCACTGGTCCTGGACTTCACGGGCGGCCTGGCTTTGTCGCTTCCTGGCGCCCCATCAATCTCAACCGGCCTGCAATCAAGGTAGGCGGATCACCCTTTAAGACGTTTGCCGAAGCCGAGAAGGCCTGTGAGGCCATGCTGGCGCACCTGACCAAATAGCTTCGGATTCCCAGCCCGGTCCGGCCGGTCCGCCGGAGAAATAACACATGTGACCTCATCTATCGGACTGTCACGAAGCAGATGGAATAGGCTTGATAGGTTCGGTGTTGTACGGGACGTAACCGACGTTTGTGGCGTGCAAGGTGCAAACATGGAACAGTCAATCGGGGTACATATGCACCGCCTTGAGCAAGTCTCCAACGATCTTAAGAACCGAATGGCCGAAATTCAGAAGCTCAGGGAAACGGTAAGATCAGCGGAGGCTGCAACACGCGGTCAAGAGCTGCCCCATTTGGCGTCGTCAGATAGCCCTTCGGCAATGAGCTGGGTTTCTCACTGATCGGTCTTGGGGTTGCGAGACTTCGTCCCTTCGCCCGACGGTCGATTGAGTGTCTGCAGTCTACGCTCGATCTCGGCCTTCTTGGCCTTCAGTTTTTCGCTGAGGACATCTTGCATTAGTTCGCGGAGCTCAAACAGCTCATCGATCGTCATAGAATCCCACTGAGACTTCCAATCACTCACCAAGTCGTCCCCGCGATCATGAAAAGCAGTGTCGATGGATGTATGGGAGTTTTGGCAATACAGGGGTGAACGAGAGATTATGCACACCGCAGAACTACGGAGCTAACGCTTGGCACAAACTGCACATTCGTCAGAATCCACCGGCGTAAACCGGCGCATTTAAGAACGGAGAGTCACAAGGGCCGTTCCTGCTTGGCGCCCGGTCAGCTTCCCGGCTTGGCGCATTGGAATGGCGGCCCCATATTTAATTTCGGAAATTAATTACACCACACTCGACTACCCAACGCGAAGCCGCCCGTGATCCGGGCGGCTTTTGTTTGCCGGTATCGCCGGCGCCCTACCTCGCCGCAATCGCGGCAATGAACAGCGCGCAAGCCGCTGTCGATGCGACCGTCCGCACGTGGTTCCACCACGTCCAGTCCGTCAGGTAGCGCGCCCACAGGGATGCGGCCTCCTGGCTTCCAGGATCGGCCGCGGCAAGCGCGTTGTTCAGGGGCACGTTGAAGACCATCGTCACCACGAACATGCCGAGCACATAGAGCATGCCGCCGGCCAGCATCGCCATCGCGCCGGGCTCACTCCAGCGCAACAGCGCGGTCACCGCCAGCGCCGCACTCGCCGCCGTCGTTCCCAGGAAAATCGGCATGAACAGCGACTGCACGATCGTGACGTTAATTGCGTTCATCGCCGCGATGCCGGAGGCCTGTCCGATCCGGCCGAACGCCGTCATGATGAAGGTCGAGAATGCGAAGTAGAGGCCGGCGAGCAGACCGCAGCCGATGGCGCAAAACCACAGCAGACCGGCGATCAACATCTGCAGCATGATCATGCCCTCCAGACACCGGTTGCGGCGGTTCGGCGGGCATAATCGGAAAAGTCCCGCGCCGGACGCCCGAGTGCCTCCTCGACGCCGTGTGCGACGCCCGAATTGCGCCCGTCGAGCACGACGGTGAACAGTTCCAACATCAGTTCGATGACGTCGTCCGGCATATGGGGCCGCATGCCGGCCGCAAAATCTTTCGCCGCGATCTGCCGGTATCGGACCGGGCGGCCGGCGGCACCGGCGATCTCGGCGACCGCTTGCGCGAACGTCAGCGCGCGCGGTCCTGTCACCTCGTAGACCTTGCCGGCATGACGCCGATCCGTCAGCGCCGCGACCGCGACTTCGGCGATATCGTTGGCATCGACAAACGGTTCGGGCACCGCGCCGGCCGGCAACGCGATTTCGCCGGCGAGCACGCCTTCCCGCAGATAACCCTCGGAAAAATTCTGATCGAACCAGCTTGCGCGCACGATGGTCCAGGGAACGCCGGATTGCTGCAGCGCCGCCTCCGCCCGCTGCGCGCCCGGCTCGCCGCGCCCCGACAGCAATACGACGTGCTCGAGCCCATTGTCGCGCGCCAGCCGGCCCACTTCCGCGATCGCATCAGCGGCACCTTCGACCGCAAGGTCCGGCTGGTAGGTGACATAGGCCATCGAGACGCCGGCCAACGCGGCCGGCCACGTCTCGGGCCGGGTCCAGTCGAACGGGACAGGTGTCGAACGCGACACCGGCCGTGTCGGGATGCCGCGCGTCTGCAGCAGCGCATCGACCCGCGCGCCGGTCTTGCCCGCGCCGCCGACGATCAGGATCGGGAGTTCTGACATGGATCGCTCCTTTTGAAGGTAATGCGAGAATATCTCGTATTTGCTAAACCCGATAAACTCTCGTATTGATAACGTCAAGTCGCATTTGTGTGAGAGAACCGATGGCGAGGCGAAAAGCCGGACAGAAGGTGGCCGCAACGGCTGCGCCCGTGTTGGCGCGGCTGGTCCCGACCCAACAGCGCAGCCGCGAGCGGTTCGAGAAAATCCTGCAATGCGCGGCAGAGCTGATGGCCGAGAAAGGCAGCGAAGCCTTCCGCATGAGCGACGTCGTCGAACGCAGCGGCGTGCCGTTCGGCTCGCTCTATCAGTACTTTCCGGACAAGACCGCGATCATCGGCACGCTCGCGGAACGCTACAACGCGATCGGCCGCGATTGCGTGCGGCGCGATCTCGCCGTGGTCAGGGCTGCCCGGGATCTGCACCCGGCCCTGTGCCGCATTACCGACAGCTACTATCGGATGTTCATGGAAGTGCCGGTCATGCGCGACATCTGGCAAGCGACGCAGGCCGACCGGGCGCTGCAAAAGCTTGACGAGGAGGACGGCGTCTATCTCGCCGGGCTGCTCGGCGACACCCTGCGGCGGATCGCACCCGATGTATCAGCAACTGCGCTGGCCTCGTTTTCCCAACTGATGATGACGCTGATCGCGGCGACCGTCCGCCATGCCATCACGCAGGACACAAAGGAAGCCGCCCGCATCCTCATCTTGTTCAAGCGGATGCTGCCGAAGAATCTGGCGGCGCTGGAGATGTGAGAACGTCGGCGGATGCCGTACCGCCCTGCCCTTACCGCTCGAACACCGCAGCGCAAGCCGGGCTCAGGCTCGCCCTCTGCCGGCGCAGGCATGCGGTGATCGCACGCGCGTTCGGGATCTCGCCGGCACAGAGCCGGTAGACGTCGGGCGTGCAGGCCTGGCGCTGTTCAGGCGTGCCTTGCTGGGCATTGGCCGAACCAGTGGCCATCAGCGTAAGCAGGAAGCCGAGCGTCGAAGCCCGATGGGAACGACAGAGAATAGCCGCACCTCGCGCAAACCTTGCCTTCATGACCCGCGTCTCCCTGGACCAGGCCCCGCCTTGACAAGGCGGGCGTCATCCAAGCCGAATACGCGAGTTGAATTCTGCAAAATGTGATTTTTCTCACACGCGCCGCGCGTGCGCGGACCTAGTGTTTGCGTGGAGAGTTCAACACTTTAGTAACCAGCTTTGCCGCGGCCGCCGGATCGATAAAATTCGAACGATCCGCTCAATCTGGGAACAAAATACTTTTGAGATCATCGCCTCTGGAACCCGGAGAGCGCGATGAGCGAAGTTGAATACGATCTGCTGCTGGAAACCGTGCAGACGGCCATTGCGCCAGCCCCGGAGGATGATTTCGTGGTCCAGACCCAGCGCCTTTATCCGTCGCCGCGCGCCGCCAACGACAATGGGGCCTCTTGGCCGCTGGTTCCGTTTCCTGAGAGCTGGTACGCCGCCTGCTGATCGTGGCCGGCTTGCTGCGGCCTCTCATATAATCGGTCTAAGTCATTGATTATATGAATGGAGGCCACGACCAGAATTGAACTGGTGTACACGGTTTTGCAGACCGTTGCGTAACCACTCCGCCACGTGGCCCCATCGGGCGCACTCATATACGCCCCGCCCCGGATAGGCAACCAAGCAGCGCAATTCCTGCCTGCGCTGGTTAGCAAACCGACACCGTTCGAAAAGGGCCGCCTCCTCAACCTCCAGACGGATCGCCAAGACGATTATTCCGCAGACCCAGCTTGGCGGTCCTTGCGCGGATGCCCCCTACCGTCCGCTTCATTTCCAGCGCGATCGCCCTCGGGGGCTTGCCGCTCCCGATCAGCGAGCGCAGCAGCGCATCGTCTTCCGCAGTCCATTCGGCGCCGCTCAGTTGAAAGCGATCTTCGCAGCCCGTTTCCTTGGCCGGTACCGCAAACCGTTCCCAGCCCAGCGTCTCATGGAAAATGATGACAAAGGCGATCCAGAGAACGATAGCCCGCCCCTCGGACAGGGCGGCGGATTTGAGATGTTCCGCGCTGAACGTCGCGGGCCGCAAAGCGTCCAGCGCAGGCCAGAATCTCTAAAGCGATCGAATTGACGAAATAGACGTACAGCGACACGAAGGGGCCGGCGGCCATAGCGCCGATCGCTGCGATCAGCCAAAGCGGCAGTCTTCGCCCGGCTGTTTTGCTCACCAATTGGGTGGCGAGGCCGGTCAGGCACCAGGGCACAATGGCGAGCGAGAGAACATAGAGCGTCGCGCCGGCGCCTCCCATGGTGGCCGCATGCGGTCCGAGAACGACCGAAAGCATTGCCAACACGATCGGAACGCCGCAGAAGAAAACGAGATCGATCAAAGCCTGCTTCGACAGGCGCCAATGCGCCACAAGTTCCATCGCGTTGCTCCGCTTGCATCCGACGCGTCAGTCATAGTGCGAGCGACGGAATGGAGCAACGTGTGTCCGCAACATCCAACCTGCCTGGCGCGGTCAGGCCGCGCAAACAAATAGCGGACGCGGACGGCGCACCACCGTCGCCGCGCCATCCACACATCGTGCACTTGCTCAGACCCGCTCTACTGCCTGAAGCCGCCGCCGTGCAACGGCGGGGTCGAGCGAGCGCCGCAATTGCTCCTCCAGTTCATCAAGCAGGAAGAAGCTGACATCATCGACGGAGCCCTGTCCCTTGGCGAACGGCTGTTCGAGCAGCCGGATCAGATACAGGACGTAGACGAACATGTAGGTGATGAATCCAAACAGCAGGGCCGCTGCCGGATCACCCTCCGTCTTCAGCAGGAGCAACAGGACGATGATCGAGAACACCAGTGTTTGTACGAGCACATGCACCGATGGGACGAATTCGACGCGCTGGATGGTGTAGATGCGAAGCAGCACCCTGCGGATCGCATCCTGATTGGTGCGAAGACGTACGACGAAATTCGCAGCCATGCCCATGCCCTCCAGTCGACCGAGGATGGGCGTCAGCTTGCTGAGCTCGTCGAGCACGGGGGCAATATTCTTGTGGTCGTAGGCACGGTCCAGGCCTTCGCGCAGCTTTGCAATGACCCCGATCAGGATCAGCCGCGCTTCCCTGAGATTGAAGCGCTCGTTGGTCCGTGCGAAGCATTCCAGATCGCCGTCGATGGCTTCGACCGCGGTGCGCAGTGCCGTCGGAATTTGTTCGGCTTCCTTGTAATCCTTGAGAATGCTCGACAGCAGGAAGCCGATAATGAATATGGCGCCACCAATGCCGCTGGTCACCAGCCCGTTGAGCTCGAGGAACTCGAATCCGAAATAGTGAACGATTGCCTTGGCGCCGCCGAGTAACAGGACGATGATGCCGACCGTGAAGAACAGGCGGAATTTCTTTCGCAGGCTGATTTCGGCGCCGCCGAAAGGGAGATGCGAGCTGATCGAAGACGACAATGCGCGAATATCCTTTCCCTGGAGAACGTACAGGAGACAAGTTCCATCCGTTCAATTGCAGAATTTGCGGCTCGAATTCCGATGACTTCAAGGGCATGGTCCCCCGACGCTTTTGTCATCTCGAGCCTTGCGCGTATGTACCTGAAGACGAGCCGCGCCGTGGCGCTCGACTTCGGATACAGTCGACACAGATAATCCATGAAGCCTGCAAATGGATCCCCGTTGCCCGCCGCGGCGTTGGCGACATATCGCCACGATGACACAGGGGCTTGGACGGGTCGCAATAGGCCGCGATCCGGATTAGCGGCCAGCCAGTAAAAAACAGCCTGAAGCCGCCGCGCCCCGGTTGCGCGATTACAACAGCATGCTGATGGCCACGACGATGAACGGCGCGGCCACCAGCAAGACCGGCCACAGCCGGAACATCAGGCGACGAGACTACTACCTGCAATCTTCTTCTTGAGCGTCTCGCAGACGGTGCGGACTTCGGACGTCATCAGGGAACAATCCTCGATCTGCAGGAAGTAGCGCTTGCCTTCTTCGCGATAGTTCGCAGCCAGTTCCTTGATCTCGGACACCATGGCGTGAACGCCAGCCACCATCGCCTCACATCGTTTGGCGGCGTCGGTTAGTTCCACACCGAGTGCTTCAATCTCCTTCACTGCCGCATCATATTCTCGGACCACAGCTTCGGCAGAGAGTTTGCCGACCTGATTGACCCCTTCCTTGTGCTCGACATAGTCGGGCATCGGGCCTTTCGGCAACGGGTGGTCATCGCTGTGGGGTAGTTCTCGGATAGCGGGCGCTCGCCGGGCGTTGTAGATGAGAGTGCCGATTTCCCCTTCGATTTCATCAGCGTCAAGCAATGGAGAACGAGTGAGAATTTCGGTGGTTAAAGACATCGACTTTGCTCCAAATTGTTACGCGGAGAGCCGAGAATTTATCATCGTCAATGGGAATGTCATCCTTGTCCACAGATCGCTATGTATCCTTGCAGACATTGGAACCGACGCGGTGGTATCATGGTCATGACGTTTTTGCGGGGCCAACTGCACATTTTGGGATCCACCGACCTCGTCGACGCAGCTCTTGCTTGAGAGTCCGGAGTTAGGCGCGCTTGCGCCGTCGATAGTCCCGCTTCTTCGGCTTTGGCGCCAGTTCCGGCATCTCCGCCTGAACTTCCCGATACCGTGCCAGCATGCGATCGAAGCTGGCGTTGAGTGTCTGCGCGATCTCGGGCCGCTTCTCGACCCCGGCGAGCAGCAGGCCGGCGGCCTCGATGGTGGAGAGGCCGTCGCGGCGTGGTTCCTTGCGGAGTTTGCCGTAACGCGACGGGCGCTTCGGACCCAGAATGATCCGCTGGCATTTCAGCATCCACGCGTTACGCCACCACAGCGCCTTGGCCTGACTCCATGTGCCGTCCAGCAGCACGACGCCTTCGATGCCGGACAGGATGGCGCGCTGGTGCGGCTCGACCTCGCCCTTGCGGTTGATCGCCACGATCTCGGCATCGGTGTCGAGATCGCTGACCTTGGCCGAGCCGAGATAGAGCACCGCCCAGCGGGAGGGATCGTCGATCTTCCGTCCCAGCGCCTTGGAGAGGCTCGGCCAGGACAGGCCGATTTTGACGACCGCGTCCTTGAAGTGCATCGCCGTCAGCCGCGCGGTGCCGAGCGCCCTGTCCTGCTCCTGCGGATGCTGCAGGATCAGGAGCGAGATCTTGCTCTCGATCGGCCTGACGCTGTCGCAGATGCAGAGCGGCAGCGGCTTGCCGCAACGCGGACACTCCGGAACGGCCTCCACCGCGGTTCCGGCCTCGGAACTGGATTGGTCTGACATCCGCCCGCTATACGCTTTCCGGAGGCAGTAATCCAACTATTCGGCAGGCGCGGCGATCGCCGCCGGCCGGGATCGCTGCCGCAGCCGGTCGATCAGAAGGTAGATCACCGGCGTGGTGTACAGCGTCAGGATCTGCGACACGACCAATCCGCCGATGATGGTGATGCCAAGCGGCCGGCGCAGCTCGGTGCCGGGGCCGGTGGCGATGACCAGCGGAATGCCGGCGAACAGCGCTGCCATCGTCGTCATCAGGATCGGCCGGAAGCGGGCGCGGCAGGCCTCGAAGATCGCGTCAGCCGACGACAGGCCGCGGTGGCGCTCGGCATCGAGCGCGAAATCGACCATCATGATGCCGTTCTTCTTGACGATGCCGATCAACAGGATGATGCCGACAAAGGCGATCACGGTGAGCGGCGTATTCGTCACCTGCAGCGCCAGCAGCGCGCCGAGGCCCGCGGACGGCAGGGTCGAGATGATCGTGATCGGGTGGGCCAAGCTCTCATAGAGCACACCGAGCACGATATACATCGCCACCAATGCGCCGAGGATCAGAAGCGGCTGCCGCCCGCTGGTCTTGTTGAAATCGCCGGCACTTCCGTCGAAACTGCCGCGGATGCCCTCCGGCATGTGCAATTCCTCGACCGCGCGCTGGATATTGGAGGTCGCAACCTCCAGCGGCACATCGGGCAGCAGATTGAACGAGACCGTCGTCGAGGGGAACGATTGCGAGTGGTACACCGCAAGCGGCGACAGGCCGCGCTGGTAGCGCACTACGGCCGATAGCGGCACCTGGGCGTCGTTGGCGCCTGCCACATAAATCCGCTCCAGATTGGAAGGATCGCTCTGGAATTTCGGGTCGATCTCCAGCACCACCATGTACTGGTTGCGCTGGGTATAGATGATCGAAATCTGGCGCTGCGCGAAGGCGTTGTTCAGGGCGTTGTCGATGTCCTGGACGCTAACGCCGAGGCTCGAGGCGGTCTTGCGGTCGATCACCAGCGACAATTGCAGCCCGCCGGGGTCGCGGTCGCTGGAGATGTCGGTGATGCCCTCCACCGTCTCCATGCGCTTGGCGACCAGCGGCGCCCATTTCTGCAGGAGCTCGAGATTCGTGCTCGACAGCGTGTACTGGTAATCGGAGTCGCTTTGCCGGCCGCCGGTGCGGAGGTCCTGCGCCGCGAACATGAACAGGCGGATGCCGGCGACCCGGTAGAGATTCTTGCGCAGGCGATCGATCACCTGCTCCGTCGACATGCCGGCCCGCTCCTCCGGCGGCTTCAGGCTGATGAACATGGTGCCGCGGTTGGAGCCGCCGCCGCCCGGACCGGCGGTGCCGCCGAGCGAAGAGCCGATGGCGGCGACTGCAGGATCGGCCATCACGATGTCGGCCAGTTGCTGCTGCAGCCCGAGCATCGCCTGGAACGAGGTATCGGGAGATGCACGTGTCGCGCCAATCACAAGACCGCTGTCGTCGGTCGGGAAATAGCCTTTCGGCGTCTTGATATAGAGCACCACCGTCAGAGCAATGGTGGCAAAGAACACGAGCAGGGTCAGGAACGGGAAGCCGAGCACCGCCCGCAGCGTCCAGGTGTAGAAGGAAACGATGCGCGACAGCGTGCCCTCGACCAGCCGGTCGAACCAGGTCGCGCGATCGGAGGTCGCTTCCTTGATATAATGCGCGCAAATCATCGGCGTGATCGTGAGCGACACGACAGTCGACACCACGATGGCAAAGGTCAGCGTCAGCGAGAATTCGCGCAGCAGCCGGCCGACGATCCCGTCCATGAAAATCAGCGGCGTGAAGGCCGCGATCAGCGACAGGCTGATCGACAGCACGGTAAAGCCGATCTGCTTGGCGCCTTCGAGCGCCGCCGGATACGGCGCCATGCCATGTTCGAGGTTGCGGTACATGTTCTCGATCATGACGATGGCGTCGTCGACCACGAAGCCGACGGAAATCGCCAGCGCCATCAGCGACAGATTGTCGATCGAGAAGCCTGCGAGCCACATCCCGGCGCAGGTGCCGGCCAGCGCCAGCGGCACCGAAACGCCGGCCGCAATGGTCGGCGTCAGCCGCCGCAGGAACGCGAACACCACCACCATGACGAGAAATGCCGTCGCCAGCAGCGTGTACTGCATGTCGAGCACGCTGGCGCGGATGGTGCCGGTGCGGTCGACGAGCGCCGAAATTTCCACGCCGCCGGGCAGCCACTGCTTCAGTTCCGGCAGCAGCGCCCGCACCCGATCGACAGTATCGATCACGTTGGCATCGCCCTGCTTGGTGATCTGGATCAGGACCGCCGGCTGCTTGTTGAACCAGGCGATCGAGCGGCTGTTGCGGACGGAATCCTCGACCTCGGCGACATCGGCGAGGCGGACGAAATTGCCGGCGGAGCTCTTGACGATGATGTCGCGGAATTCGGCCGCGGTACGCATCTGCTTGTTGGTCGAGATCGTCTCGCTCTGGCGGCCGCCGTTGAAGATCCCGACCGGTCCCAGCGGATTGGCGTTGATGATCGCGAGCCGCACGTCGTCGGTCGCGATCCCGGCATTCGACAGCGCCACCGGATTGAGCGCGATCCGCACCGCCGGCTGGTCGGCGCCGGTGACGTTGACTTCGCCGACCCCCGGAACCTGCGAGATGCGCTGCGCAATCACGGTATCGGCGACGTCGTACATCGCACTCGTCGTCAGCGTCTTCGACGTCAGTGCCAGCACGAACACCGGGGCGGCCGCGGGATTGGCTTTGCGGAATCGTGGCAACGACGGCAGGTCGGTCGGCAGGTCCGCCAGCGAGGCGTTGATCGCCGCCTGCACGTCACGCGCGGCACGGTCGATGTTGCGGCCGATCGAGAACTGCAACTGGATGCTGGTGGACCCGAGCGAACTGGTCGAGGTGATCCGGTCAAGGCCCGCAATCTGGCCGAGCCGGCGTTCCAGCGGCGCGGCAACCGTCGAGGCCATCACGGAAGGATCGGCACCGGGACGCGTGGCGGACACCCGGATCATCGGGAAGTCGACATTGGGCACCGATGAGACCGGCAGAAAAACATAGGCGACCATGCCGACCAGGAAGAGCCCGATCGCCAGCAGCGTGGTGCCAACCGGCCGGCGGATGAAGGGCTCCGAGATCGATGCCATCTACTGCATCCCCTCGGTGGCGCCGGCGACCGGCGGCCCGGTGGGCCCCGGCTCCGGCACGGCCTTCTGAATTTTCCGGTTGAGTCGATCGAGCGCCAGGTAAATCACCGGTGTCGTATAGAGCGTCAGCAACTGGCTCAGCAGCAAGCCGCCGATGATGGAAATGCCGAGCGGAAAGCGCAATTCTGCGCCGGTACCGCTTTCGATCGCCAGCGGCAGCGCGCCGAACAGCGCCGCCAGCGTCGTCATCATAATGGGGCGGAAGCGCAACAGGCAGGCCTGCACGATAGCCTCGGAAGGCGACATGCCCTGATGCCGCTCGGCTTCAAGCGCAAAGTCGATCATCATGATCGCGTTCTTCTTGACGATGCCCATCAACAGGATGATGCCGATCAGGCCGATCACCGACAG
This sequence comes from Bradyrhizobium sp. AZCC 1578, assembly GCF_036924675.1. NCBI lineage: Bacteria > Pseudomonadati > Pseudomonadota > Alphaproteobacteria > Hyphomicrobiales > Nitrobacteraceae > Bradyrhizobium > Bradyrhizobium sp. AZCC 1578. Next base: position 90,344 of record NZ_JAZHRZ010000001.1, on the reverse strand, counting down.
ATCCTGCCCGAACAGCATCAGCGCCAGAATGGCGCCGACGCCGGCGGACGGCAGCGTCGAGAGAATGGTGATCGGGTGAATGTAGCTCTCATAGAGCACGCCAAGCACGATGTAGATGGTAACGATCGCCGCCAGAATGAGCCATGGCTGGCCGGCCAGCGACTTGGAGAATTCGGCCGCATCGCCCGAGTAGACGCCGACGATGCTGCCGGGCATGCCGATCCTGGTCTCGATCCGCTTGACCGCCTCGACGGCATCGCCCAACGCCTCGCCGGGGGCGAGGTTGAAACTGAGCGACACCGCCGGAAACTGCGCGAGGTGCGAGATCGCCAGCGGCGCGGTAGTGCGGGTCAGCGTCGCCACCGCCGATAGCGGCACCTGGGCGCCGGGCGCGCCGGCGGTCGTGCTCGCGGCCCCCGGGAGATAGAGTTTCGACAGGATCGACGGATCGCGCTGGTACATCGGCATCGCCTCCAGCACCACGCGATACTGGTTGGCCTGGCCGTAGATCGTCGAAATCTGCCGCTGCGCAAAGGCGTCGTTGAGGGTGTCGTTGACCGCCTGGAGGCTGACGCCGAGCTGGCCGGCGCGCTGGCGGTTGATGTCGAGCGCGGCGCGCAAACCGCCCTCCTGAGCTTCCGACGAGACATCGCGGAACAGCGGCTCCCGGCGCATCTCCGCAACGAGCTTCTGCGACCACAGCGCCACCTGCGCGGCATCGGTGCCGGTCAGCGTATACTGGTACTGCGAGCGGCTCGACTGGGTCGATATCTGCACGTCCTGCACCGGCTGGAAATAGATGGTCATGCCGGGAATTTTCGCTGTGCGCTGTTTCAGCCGGTCGACCACCGCGGAAATATCATCGTGCCGCTCGCCGCGCGGTCTAAGCGTCATCACCAGACGTCCGACATTGGTGGTCGGATTGACCGATCCGGCCCCGATCACGGAGACGACGCCGACCACGTCCGGATCGGCCTGGATCGCGGCCGCCGCCGTCGCCTGCCGGCTTTGCATCTCGGCAAAGGAGACGTCGGGACCGGCCTCGGTCACTGCGGTGATCGAGGCGGTATCCTGGAGCGGTAGAAAGCCCTTCGGCGCGATCACGTACATAAAGAGCGTCGCGGCGATGGTGGCGAACGTCACCACAAGGGTCGCGCGCTGGCGCTGCAGCACCCACAGCAGCGTGCGATGGTAGAAGGCGACCATGCGGTCGATAAAGCGGCTGACGGCGGCAAGCCCCGGGACCGTCATCTCTTCCCCGACATGCTTCAATAGCCGCGAACACATCATCGGCGTCAGCGTCAGCGACACGATCGCCGAGGTCACGACCGCAATCGTCAGCGTCAGCGCAAATTCGCGGAACATGCGCCCGACCAACCCAGACATGAACAGCAGCGGGATGAAGACCGCGATCAGCGACACCGTCAGCGAGATCACGGTAAAGCCGATTTCGCTGGCGCCCTTCAGCGACGCCTCCATCACCGACTCGCCGTTCTCCATGTGACGGACGATGTTCTCGATCATCACGATGGCATCGTCGACCACGAATCCGGTGCCGATCGTCAATGCCATCAGCGACAGGTTGTCGAGGCTGAAGCCTGAAAAATACATGATGCCGAAGCTTGTGATCAGCGACAACGGCAGCGCCACGCCCGCGATCAGGGTCGCGCGCAGCGACCGCAGGAACAGCAACACCACCAGCGTCACCAGCACGACGGAAAGGATCAGCGTGAACTGGACATCCCGCACCGAGGCGCGGATGGTAACGGTGCGGTCGGAGACGATGGTCAGATTGACGCCGGCCGGAATCGCGCGCTGCACCTTGGGTATTTCGTCGCGGATCTGCCTGACGACCTCGATGACGTTGGCGCCGGGCTGGCGCTGGATGTCGATGATGACGGCCGGCGTGCCCTGATACCAGCCGCCGGTGCGATCGTTCTCCAGCCCGTCGATGATGGTGGCGACGTCGCCGATCGTGACAGGTGAGCCGTTACGATAGGCGATGATGATGGGCTTGTAGGCCTCCGCTGCCGCGATCTGGTCGTTGGCGGCAATGGTGTAGGCCTGCTGCGCACCGTCGAGCGATCCCTTCGGCCCTGAGACGTTGGCGCCGGCGATGGCGCTGCGCAAATCTTCCATCGAGATGCCGTAAGCGGCGAGCCGCGCCAGATCGGCCTGCACCCGCACCGCAGGCTTGAGCCCGCCGAGGATCGCAACGCGCCCGACGCCGGAAATCTGGCTGAGCCGCTGTCCGAGGATGGTGTCGGCGATATCGCTCATGGCGCGCAGCGAAATCGTCTCCGACGTCAGCGCCAGCGTCAGGACCGGCGCATCTGCCGGGTTTACCTTGGCGTAGGTCGGCGGATACGGCAGATTCCTTGGCAGGATACCTGCCGCTGCGTTGATGGCCGCCTGGACGTCCTGGGTGGCGCCGTCGATGTCGCGGTTGAGGTCGAACTGCAGCGAGATCTGGCTGACGCCGAACGAACTGGTCGACTGCATCGAGGACAGCGAGGGAATCTGCCCGAGCTGGCGCTCCAGCGGCGCCGTGATGAGCGAGGCGACCACGTCGGGGCTGGCACCCGGCAGTTGCGTCGTCACCTGCACGGTCGGGAAATCGACCTGCGGCAGCGCCGATACCGGTAGCGCCCAGTAGCCGAGCGCGCCGCCGATCATCAGCGCGATCCCGAGTAGCGAGGTCGCGATCGGCCGGCGGATGAACGGTTCGGAGACGCTCATGGTTGCGTGCTCACTTTACGAATTCATTTCAGGCGTGCGGCGCATCGATCATGGCTGCGACTTCGCAGCGCCGCCGCGCGCTGGCTCGGCCGGTGCCGGGCCGGTTTGTCCCTTTTGATCGCCCTCGCCGCGCTCGCGCTTGCCGCGGCGCTCGCCATCGTTTGCTTGACCCTCCTTGCCCGGACCTGCCTTGGAGTCTCCCTTGGCATCGGGGCTGCGGCTGCGCTTGCGCGGCGCGAGGTCGGCTGTTGGCGCCCTGTCGTCGGTGCCAATCAAGACATTGGCGCCGTCGGACAGATTGGCAAAGCCGGTGGTCACCACGCGATCGGAAATCGAAAGGCCGCTCGCGATGACGGCATCGTTTTCGTTCTGCTGCGTCACCACGACCGGCTTTGCGGTCGCGACATTGCCGGGGCCGATCACATAGCTGAATGTCCCAACCGGACCACGTTGCACCGCCGAGCTCGGCACCACGATCGCCTTCTCCAGCGTTTCGACCTTCAGCCGCACATTGACGAACTGTCCGGGCCAGAGCTGGAATTTGGCGTTGGGAAACTCCGCCTTCAGCTTCAGCGTGCCGGTGGTCGGATCGACCTGGTTGTCGATGCCTTTGAGCGTACCGGTGTCGATGACGCTCACGCCGTCATTGCCGAACACGTCCACCGCCAGCACGCCTTTGGCGGCGGCAGCGTTGACCCGCACGATCTGCTGCTGCGGCAGGCTGAACTGCACGGCGATCGGCTGCAGTTGGGTGATGATGACGAGGCCGGTGACGTCGGAGGCGCGGATAATGTTGCCCTGATCGACCTGGCGCAGGCCGGCGCGCCCAGACAACGGGGCGATGACCTTGGTATAGCCGAGCATCGCCTTGGCATTGTCGATCGCGGCCTGATCGGCCTGCACCAGCGCTTCCTGCTGGGCGACCACGGCGCGCTGCGTATCGGCCTGCTGCTTGGAGCCGGCATTCGACGCGGCGAGTTGCTGATAGCGCGCCAGATCGAGCTTCTGGTTGGCGAGCAGCGCCTCGTCCTGCGCCTTCTTCGCGACCGCCTGATCGTACTGCGCCTGGTAGATCACGGGATCGATTTCGGCCAGCACGTCGCCCTGCTTGACGTCCTGACCTTCGACGAAGTTCACCTTGATCAGCTTGCCGTCGACCTGGGCGCGCACCGTCACCGTGTTCAGCGCGCGGACTGAGCCCACGGCATCGAGATAGACCGGCACATCCTGCGTGCGGGGCATAGCCGCCAGCACCGGCACCGGGAGATCGGGACGTGCGCCAAGCCCGCCACGGCCGGTCTGCTTCTGCTGAAAGGCGTTCCAGCCGAGGTAGCCGAGCCCGCCGAGGATCAACAGCGTGATCGAAAGTGACACCATCCGCCGGCCAATGCCGCGCACGACGCGCTTGCCCGCCGTCTTCGGGTCGTCTTTCACTTCCGGCTTAAAGAGCATCGACCGGCCTTTCCATCCTGGGCTCCCAGCCGCCCCCCAGCGCCTGATAGAGGCTGACGATTGCCAGCAGCCGGGCCAGTTGAGCCTGCGACAGCGCATCCTCGGCCTGGAATAATGTTTGCTGCGTATTTAGCACAACGACGATGTCGGCGGTCCCGGCCCGCAACTGCTGCTCGGACAATTCAAACGCCCGCCGCGACGACGCCACGACCTCGCGCTGCAGCCGCAGCCTCTCGGTGGTCTGGCGGATCGACATCAGGGCGTTATCGACATCGGCAAAAGCCTGCACCACCGTCTTGCGGTAGGTCTGCAGCAGTTCATCCTGCAGCGCCTTGGTGAGCTCGAAATTGCCGAGGATCCTGCCGCCGTCGAAGATCGGTTGGGTCAGGCTGCCGACCATGCTGAAGAACGCGGCTTGCGGCTGAAACAGCGCCGTCAACGCCGAGCTTTGATAACCGCCCTGCCCCGTCAGTTGAATGCTCGGAAAGAACTGCGCGCGGGCGCTGCCGACATTAGCGGTGGCCGAGGCAAGCTGCGCTTCCTGGCGGCGGATGTCAGGGCGTTGCGTCAGCAACTCGGAAGGCAGGCCCGGCGTGACGCGCGGCGCGGCAATCCGATTGAGGGTTCCGCCGGTGACACGCACGGAGTCTGGCGGACGCGACACCAAGATTGCCAGCGCGTTGATGTTCTGGTCGAGCGTCTGCCGCAGCGGCGGCACCAGCGCGCGCTGATTGGCCACCACGCTTTCCTGTTGCGCGACGTCGAGGTCGGTACCGGTGCCGGCTCTGAAGCGCTCCTTGATGGCGTTGAGGATGCGCTCGGCGCTCGCGATGTTTCGCTGTGCGGTACGAATCCGATCCTGCGCGGCGAGCACCTGGAAATAGGCATTGGCAACCGTCGTCAGCGTGGTCAGCGCGATGACGTCGCGGTCAAAGCGGCTGGCGACCGCGGTCTCCTCCGCCGCCTGGGCGGCGTCGCGGTTCTTGCCCCAGAAATCCAATTCGTAGCTGGCGCTGAGCGATGCCGAATAGTTGACCACCTCACGGCCGCCAATGGACAGGCCGCTGGCGCTCGAACGGGAGGTGCGGGAATAGCTCTCCGAACCGGTACCGCTGAGAGTTGGCAGCAGCGCCGCGCCCGCGATTCGTGCCTGCGCATCGGCCTGCCTGAACCGCGCGGTGGCGGCCGCAATATCCAGATTGACGGTCTGCGCCTCCTCCATCAGGCCCGTCAGCTCCCGCGAGCGAAATCCGCGCCACCAGTCGAGCGTCGGCGGTGCGTCCGCGGCCTTCGAAAGCCGCGCCGCCTTGTAGCCTTCGGGGATGTCGAGCGCAGGGTCGGGAAGGTCCTTGGTCAGGATGCAGCCCGCGGAGCTGGCGACGAGGCCAAGCACGGCAAGCGATCGCGCCAGCCGCTTGCCGCCCGGAATGAGAACAGGCCAACCTTCGATCGCAGCAGTTGCAATTCGCTGGGTCACACCCGTTCTCCACCGGGCAAATCCCGGCCCGGCGCAATATGAGCGCTTCTCCTGTTGGGCTGCGATACGTTCACGGGGTGATGCTTCCGTTGGAACCGAACCGCGATATTAGCCTTGCGATCAGCACGCGGACAGCCCCGCGCAGCCTCTCGCCGATCGTACGTTCAGGTGCGCAAAACGGGCGACAAAGAGCTCACTTCCCCTTGTTTTATAGGGCTTGGAACGATGTCGCGACGCCGCAGGACCGCCGAATTCTTACGAAGATTTCATGGGGTTTTTCCCCCGTTCTGACGTCCAACACCGGGTCCTCGCACAGTGGAGTCCGGCCTGTGGCCGATTTGAAACTCCGGGAACAGCCGTATTTCGCACCATGCAATGGAGGGCCCTGATTCTGCGGCGCATGGACCGGATAGGGATTCCACGAGCATGCATGCGCGGCCGCAGCCGATCGGCCATCGCTTCAGCTATCGCGTGACGAGCCTGCTGATCGATCTGGACGTGGCCGACTCAAACCGGCAATCGCTGCTGCTCTGCGTCAACCGCGCGGCGCTCTGCAGCTTCCACGAGGCATGCGGCCGGTCCCACCGGAGGGCGCGGCCTTCAATACCGGCTTGGCGAGTGGAAAAATCAACGTCTATACTTCGCCGGCGTTGTCCACCCCGTGCCAAGCATTGAAGCAGGGTCGATCGGCCATGCGAAGCCCGGGTAAACCGCAATTCGATGGATCGCACATGCCCGAGTTGATTTCGGTCACATCGGAAACTGTAGACGCGACGTTTCCGGAATTGCCCCGCCTGGTCCGGCTGGCGCTGGGCTTTGGTTCAAAGCTGCAACACGGCACGCTCGACGTGACACTGGCCGACGGCCGCGTGGTCCGGTTGGGCGGCAACGGGCCGGGTCCTGCCGCCGTGATGAAGATTTACGATTACGGGTTTGCCTCGCGGCTCGTGCGCGGCGGCGACATCGGCATTGCGGAAGCCTATCTGCGCGGCGAATGGGACACGCCCGACCTCACGCAATTCCTCTATTTGTTCTGCGTCAACCAGGACTGGATGCAGACCATGCTGATCGGCAACCCGTTGACGCGCACCTTCCAGGCCGTCAGGCATTGGCTCAACCGCAACACAAAGCGGCAGGCTCGCCGCAACATCTATGCGCATTACGACATCGGCAACGCCTTCTATTCGGCCTGGCTCGATCCCAGCATGACCTATTCGTCGGCGCTGTTCGAGGACGACACGCCCGACCTGACGGCTGCGCAGCACAACAAATACCGACGGCTCGCCGAGGCCATCGATCTGCGGCCGGGCCAGAAGCTATTGGAGATCGGCTGCGGCTGGGGCGGCTTTGCCGAATACGCCGCCAAGACGTTCGGCGCCAAGGTCGTAGGCCTCACCATCAGCAAGGAACAGCGCGAATTCGCACAGGCGCGCATTCAGAACGCCGGACTCGGCGATAGGGTCGAGATCAAGCTGCAGGACTACCGCGACGAGCGCGACCGCTATGACCGGATCGTCTCGATCGAGATGATCGAGGCGGTTGGCGAGCAATTCTGGCCGAAATATTTTTCACAGTTGCGCGACCGCCTGCTGCCGGGTGGCCTCGCCGGTATCCAGGCCATCACCATCCAGGACAGCCTGTTCCAGGCCTATCGCCGCGAAGTCGACTTCATCCAGCGCTACGTCTTTCCGGGCGGCATGCTGCCGTCGCCGCAGATCCTGAAAACGCTCGGCGAACGCTTCGGCGTTCCCGTCATCCGCGAACGCATCTTTGGGCAAGATTATGCCAAGACGCTCGCGATCTGGCGAAGCAATTTCCGCGCGGCCTGGCCGAACCTGACGCCGTCGGGTTTCGACGATCGCTTCCGGCGGCTGTGGGAATATTACCTCGCCTATTGCGAGGCCGGTTTCCTGTCCGGAAATATCGACGTGCGCCAGGTGGTGTTTGCGAAATCGGACTGATCGCCCTGCCCCAACGCTGGCTTGTATGGCTGGCGGCCCTCCTTTAGGGTCGCCTAACGATTAGGCAAACGAACCGGCGATTTCAAAAACATGGCCTTCAACAAAGACGTCATCGAAGCGATCGGCAACACGCCCCTCATCAAGCTAAAGCACGCTTCGGAAGCGACCGGCTGCACCATTCTCGGCAAGGCCGAATTCATGAATCCCGGCCAGTCGGTCAAGGACCGCGCCGGCAAATGGATGATCCTCGAGGCCGAAAAGCGCGGCGATCTCAAACCGGGCGGGCTCGTGGTGGAATCAACCGCCGGCAATACCGGCATCGGGCTCGCCGTGGTCGCCAGCGCCCGCGGTTACCGCACGCTGATCCTGATCCCGGAAACGCAGAGCCAGGAAAAGAAGGACATGCTGCGGCTGTGCGGCGCCGAGCTCATCGAAGTGCCGCAACTGCCCTATTCCAATCCGAACAATTATCAGCACGTCGGGCGGCGGCTCGCTGACCAGCTTCGCAAGACCGAGCCGAACGGCGTTTTGTTCGCCGACCAGTGGAACAATCTCGACAACGCCAAGGCGCATTACGAATCCACGGGTCCTGAGATCTGGGAGCAGACCGGCGGCAAGGTCGACGGCTTTATCTGCTCGGTCGGCACCGGCGGCACGCTCGCGGGCGCCAGCCGCTTTCTGAAGGAAAAGAACAAGGACATCGTGACCGCCTGTGCCGATCCGCACGGCTTTGCGATGTACGAGCTGTTCAAGCATGGTCAGGCCAAATCGACGCCAGGGGACTCGATCACCGAAGGAATCGGGCTCGGCCGCGTCACGCCCATCATCGAGACCGCTGTTGTCGATGACGCTTTCCTGGTTTCCGACGAGGAAGCCGTAACGGTGATCTACGAACTGCTCGAGCAGGAAGGCCTGTGCCTCGGCGGCTCCACCGGTATCAACGTCGCTGGCGCGATCCGATTGGCAAAGCAGCTCGGACCCGGCAAGACCATCGTCACCGTGCTGGCCGATTCCGGCGGCCGCTATCAGTCAAAGCTGTTCAATCCGGCATTCATGCGCTCGAAGAACCTGCCGGTGCCGGCATGGCTGGAAAAGCGTACCAAGATCGACGTGCCGTTCGAGAAGGTTTAAGAGGCGAGTGGCGAATAGCGAATGGCGTTTCCCTGTTCGCCATTCGCCGCTCCCCATTCGCCATCTTCAATGCCGCAAGATCTGACTCAGGAACAGCTTCGTCCGGGCGTGCTGCGGGTTGGCGAAGAATTCATGCGGCGTATTTGACTCGATCACCTGGCCCGCGTCCATGAAGACGACGCGGTTGGCGACTTCGCGGGCAAATCCCATTTCGTGGGTGACCACCAGCATGGTCATGCCTTCCTTGGCGAGGTCGACCATGGTGTCGAGCACTTCCTTGACCATTTCCGGGTCGAGCGCCGAGGTCGGCTCGTCGAACAGCATCACCTTCGGATTCATGGTCAGCGCGCGAGCAATGGCAACGCGCTGCTGCTGACCGCCCGACATTTGGCCGGGATATTTGTTGGCCTGATGCGGGATCTTGACCCGCTCCAGGAATTTCATCGCGGTCGCCTCCGCGTCCTTTTTCGGAATGTTGCGTACCCAGATCGGCGCCAGCGTGCAGTTCTCCAGCACGGTCAGGTGCGGAAACAGGTTGAAGCTCTGGAACACCATGCCGACCTCGCGGCGAACTTCATCCACCCGCCGCAGGTTCGGACCGAGCTCGATGCCCTCGACGACGATCTGTCCTTCCTGGAATTCCTCCAGCGCGTTGATGCAGCGGATCAGCGTCGACTTGCCCGAACCTGAGGGGCCGCAGATCACGATCCGCTCGCCCTTGGCGACATCGAGGTTGATGTCGCGCAGGACGTGAAAATCGCCGTACCATTTGTTGAGTGCGTTGATGCCAACGATCGAGTTTGCGGTCATGGTGATGTACTCAGTTGCGACGATGGGCGTTCAGCCGGTTCTCGACGAACAGCGAGTAACGCGACATCCCGAAGCAGAAGACGAAATAGATGATGCCGACAAAGGCAAAGCCGGTAAACAGCGTCGTCGGTGTCGACCAGACCGGATCGGAGAACGAGGCACGCAGACTGCCAAGCAGGTCGAACAGCGCAACGATCGAGACCAGCGAGGTATCCTTGAACAGCGCGATGAAGCTGTTGACGAGACCGGGGATGACATGGCGCAGCGCCTGCGGCATCACGATCAGCGCCGTGGTCTTGGCCCAGGACAGGCCGAGCGCGCTCGCCGCCTCCCCTTGTCCGCGCGGAATCGCCGCCAGACCCCCGCGGATGACTTCGGCCTGGTACGCACCGGCAAACAGCGCGATGCCGATCAGGGCGCGCATCAGCCCGTCGATGGTGAAGCCGGCCGGCACGAACAGCGGCAGCATGTAGGTTGCAAAGAACAGCACGGTAATCAGCGGAACGCCGCGCCAGAACTCGATGAAGGCAATCGAGAAGATTCGGATCAGCGGAATGGTCGAGCGCCGCCCCAGCGCGAGCGCGATGCCGACCGGCATCGAGGCGACGATGCCGACAACGGACACCACCAGCGTCACCAGCAGGCCGCCCCACAACCGCGTGTCGACCTCCGGAAGTCCACCGCTGTCGAGACCCATCACCGCGATCACGAAGGCGATGGCGACAAAGACCCCAAGGCAGGTGATGAGCGGACGCCAGCCGGACCGCAAGCCGCCACCGAGCCAGAACAGCAGCGCCGACACGATCAACGCGGTCGCGGCGAGGTCGGTCCAGACCGGCCGGCCGAAGGCCTGGATCTGATCGCGCAACCAGGTCAGCGGCAGCAACACCCAGCCAATCACCGTGCTCGCCAGCACGATCAGCTTGCCGAGGACCCATAGCAGCGGTCCGATAACGGCCGTCGCCTCGCCCGCGGCCACCAGCTTCCTGCCGCCGTCGCCGATGCTGTCGTTGAAGCCAGACAGCAGCCCGGCGGTCCAGCTCACGCCGAAGCCCCCCAGTCCACCGCCGCGCAGCAGGAAGAAGGCGACGACAGGTAACGCCACGAAGAACAGAATGGCGTTCGGACCCTTGGCCGGCAGCCGCGGAATCAGCAGCGGAACCAGCAGGATGGCGGCAAGAATGAAGGTCAGGTTGACGCGCCAGCGCTCCGGCTCCGGGTAGAAGCCATAGATGAACTGGTAAATCTTCGCTTGAATGAACGGCCAACAGGCGCCGACCGGGCGTCCAACATTTTCAGCGAGACAGGCCGTCCGATCCGTGCCGGTCCAGACCGCATCGACCAGCGCGAACTTCACGGCCGGAACGACAGTGACCCAAAGCAGCAACAGGCTGACAATCGTGATCAGGATATTGGTCGGAGAATTGAACAGCCGCGTGCGCAGGAAGCCGATGAACCCGGTGGTCTTCACGGGCGCGGCCCGCTCCGGCACGAGGTCCTGACGGACGAAATTGGATGCGGTCGTGTCGCTCATCCGCCCATGCTCCGGCTGATCCGCCATCCATAGAAACTCATGATTGCGCTGGTGACCAGCGAGATCAGGAGATAGACGCCCATGGTGATACCGATGATTTCGATCGCCTGCCCGGTCTGGCTCAGCGTGGTTCCGGCGAACACCGAGACCAGATCGGGATAGCCGATCGCAACCGCCAGCGAGGAGTTCTTGGTCAGGTTGAGATACTGGTTGGTGAGCGGGGGCAGGATCACGCGCATCGCCTGCGGGATCACGATCAGCCGCAACACCGAACCGCGCTGCAGTCCGAGCGAGGAACCGGCTTCCATCTGGCCCTTGTGCACCGAAAGAATGCCCGCACGCACGATCTCGGCGATGAAGGCCGCCGTGTAGGTCGACAGCGCCAGCGTCAGCGCAACGAATTCCGGTATCAGGCGTGAGCCGCCGGCGAAGTTGAAGCCCCTGAGCACGGGCACCTCAAACGTGACAGGTAGGCCGAAAATCAGCACGCTGAGCAACGGCAGGCCGACAATCATGCCGAGCGTGTAGGGCCAGACCTTGATCACCTTGCCGCTTTGGAAGAGCTGACGGCGCGCGTAGCGCCACAACATGATCGCGGCGACGATCGCGACCAGCAAGGCGACGACGAACGGCTCGAAGCCAGGCTCCCCGATCGGCTTCGGAATGACCAGGCCGCGATTGCTGAGAAAGAAGCTGTCGAAGATCGAGATGCTCTGTCGCGGATTGGGCAAAGCGGCGAGCACCGCGAGATACCAGAACAGGATCTGGAACAGCAGCGGCAGGTTGCGGATCAGTTCGACATAGCCGCCCGAGATTCGCGCCAGTAGCCAGTTCGGCGACAGCCGGCCGAGGGCAACCAGGAAGCCGATCAAGGTGGCGAAGAAGATGCCGATCACCGAGACCAGCAACGTGTTCAGCAGGCCAACCACAAAGACGCGCGTGTAGGGATCGGACCCCGAATAGGGGATCAGGCTCTGGCTGACGTCAAAGCCGGCATTGTTGGCAAGGAAGCCGAAGCCCGCGGTGATCCGCTGCGCCTGCAAATTGGCACGGGCATTGGCGACGATCTCGTAGGAGATCCATGCGAGCGCGGCGACGAACAGCAGTTGGAGGACGAAGCCGCTCCAGCCAGCCCGGCCGCCGAGCGCGCGCTGCAGCCTGGGAAGTAGCTGCGACGGTGGTTTTCGGGGTTCGATGGCCATCGCCGCAGCCCCTCTCGCTGGCGCTTAGCGGATCGGCGGGGCGTACTGGATACCGCCCTTGCTCCAGAGTTGGTTGAGGCCGCGGGCAATACCGAGCTTGGAGCCGGAACCGACGTTGCGCTCGAAGGACTCGCCGTAATTGCCGACCGCCTTCACGACCCGCACCATCCAGTCCTTGGTCAGGCCGAGTTGCTCGCCCAGATTGCCGTCTGTGCCGACGGCGCGCTTGACCTCAGGTTTGTCGGACTTGGCCATCTCGTCCACATTCTTCTGTGTCAAGCCGAGCTCTTCGGCACCGACCATCGCATAAAGCGTCCATTTCACGATATCGAACCACTGATCGTCGCCATGGCGGACCATCGGCCCGAGCGGTTCTTTCGAGATCACCTCGGGCAGCACGACATGATCGGCTGGGTTGGCGACCTTCAGGCGTTCGGCGTAGAGCTGGGAGACGTCGGAGGTGAACACGTCGCACCGGCCGGACTCATAGGCCTTGACGGTCTCGTCGGCAGTCGCGAACGCGATCACCTCGTACTTCATGTTGTTGCCCTTGAAGTAGTCGGCGAGGTTCTGCTCGGTCGTGGTGCCGGTCTGCACGCAAACCGACGCACTGTTGAGTTCCAGCGCCGAATTCACCTTCAGCGACTTCTTCACCAGGAAGCCTTGGCCGTCATAATAGGTAACACCGGTGAAGTTGGCGCCCAGCGAAGTATCGCGCGACAACGTCCAGGTGGTGTTGCGGGACAGCACGTCGATCTCGCCCGACTGCAGCGCGGTGAAACGGTCCTTGGCCGAGAGCGGGACGAACTTGATCTTGGTCGCGTCGTTGAAGATGGCAGCCGCGATCGCCCGGCAGATGTCGACGTCGAGCCCGGTCCAGTTACCCTTGTCGTCCGGCGTCGAGAAGCCCGGCAGGCCCTGGCTGACCCCACAGGACAGCATGCCCCGGTCCTTGACCGTCTTGAGGGTTTGCGCCGAGGCGGCCTGGGCCGAGAGGCCGGCGGCAAGGGCAAGGGTAACAACCAGAGATACGCGTTTCATGGGTTAGGCCTTTCAAGGGGACGTCCGGAGATCGTTTTAGGCAACGCCTGACGTTGTGGGGCCAACCCGCTGATCCCTCGCTGAAAAGCGTCGTCCCGACCGTGCATTTAGCGTGCCAGTCCGGTCAGGCGGTGGATCTGATATCGCGGCAGGCCCCTCAACTTGCAGCGACTGTTCGTTGGCGCGCATCTCAGAACGACTGGCGTGCCGGGTCAAGGGGTTGACTGCCCTCTTCTGTGTCTTGTTATTAACGCACCCGGCTTTGAGCCGCCGCTCGCCGGTGTTTTCGCGATCAAGTTGTGGCTGCGGCATAACGTCTTGGATAATGCAAACGCATGAGCTTTTCGCACGACGGTCCGTCCAACCCGCAAAAGCCCGAAACCAGACTGGTCACCGCGGGCCGCGACACCAAGGGACAAAGGGGTTTCGTCAATCCAGCGGTATACCGCGGATCGACGGTGCTCTACCCGACCGCCGAGGACCTGCACGCCCACCGCGCCGAATTCTCCTACGGACGTCACGGCACCCCGACCACACTGGCGCTGCAGGACGTGCTGATGTCACTGGAGGGCCCGCAGTGCGCGGGCGTAGGCCTCGCGCCATCAGGACTTGCTGCAATCACCACCGCACTCCTGTCGGTCTTGAAGGCCGGCGATCATCTGCTGGTGACCGATAATGTCTACCGGCCGTCGCGCAACTTCTGCAACGGCATGCTGGCCCGTTACGGCGTCGAGGTCGGCTATTTCGATCCGCTGGTCGGCGCCGGGATCGAGAAACTGTTCAAACCGAACACCAGGGCGGTGCTGGTCGAGGCGCCCGGCTCGCAGTCGTTTGAAATGAGCGACATTCCCGCCATCGCCGAAGTCGCGCATGCCAAGGGCGCACTCGTCATCGACGACAACACCTGGGCGACGCCACTGTTTCACCGCTCGCTCGACCAGGGCGTCGACATCAGCATGCAGGCCGCCACCAAATATATCGGCGGCCATTCCGACATCATGTTCGGCACGATTTCGGCGAGTGCAAAAGCCTGGCCGCTGCTCACCGAGGGTATCCGCCTGCTCGGCGTCTGCGCCGGACCGGACGACGTATTCCTGGCGCTGCGCGGCACCCGCACGCTATCGGTGCGGCTCGCGCAACATTACCGCTCGGGCCTGGAAATGGCGCGCTGGCTCGCCGGCCGCCCCGAGGTGCTGCAGGTCTTGCATCCGGCGCTCGAAAGCCATCCCGGCCACGCGATCTGGAAGCGCGACTTCACCGGCGCCTCCGGCCTGTTCAGCATCGTGCTGAAGCCGGTACCGCAGAAGGCGGTCGATGCCCTGCTCGACGCCGTCAGGCTGTTCGGCATGGGCTATTCGTGGGGCGGCTTCGAAAGCCTCATCATCCCGTTCGACTGCGATCCTTACCGCACCGCGACCAAATGGTCCCCCGGCGGGCCGACGCTGCGGCTCCACATCGGCCTGGAGAATGTCGACGACCTCAAGGCCGATCTCGATCGCGGTTTTGCGGCATTGAGGGCTGCCGCCTAGGGCGTGAAGCCATAAGCTCGAGCGTCCAGGGCTTCAGCCGCAAGAGCGCCCGGCCGGGCCCTCGCCTGCAGGCGGGACACCGCCTCGGCCAGAGGAACGTCGGCCTGTGAGCCGTCGCGCTCGCGCAGGGTTACCCGGCCGTCCCTCATTTCGCGCCCGCCGACGATAGCCATCACCGGCACCGCCATGTCATGCGCCGCCACGATCCGCCGCGAAAGAGTATCGGCGCCGTCATAGGCAACGGCCCGGATTCCGGCATCCTCGAATGCCGACAGCACGTCCGCGCCGTATCCGGCCTGGTCTTTCGAGATCGGCGCGACCGCGACCTGGTCTGGCGACAGCCAGAAGGGAAGCACGCCGCCGTGGTGCTCGAGCAGGATCGCGATCATGCGGCCGAGCGATCCGAAGATGGCGTGGTGGATCATCAGGGGCCTCGCGCGGCTGCCGTCGGGGGCGACGTAGGACGCCTCGAGCCGCTGCGGCAGCACGCCGTCGACCTGCACGGTGCCGCACTGCCAGGATCGTCCCAGCCGATCGCGCAGCGCGAATTCCAGCTTCGGTCCGTAGAACGCACCTTCGCCGGGGTTGATTTGAGGCACGAGGCCGCAGCGCCGCGCGGCATCGCCGAGCTTCGCTTCCGACCAGTCCCAGGTCGCGTCGTCGCCGGCACGCACCGCCGGCCGCGTCGCCAGCGCCACCTCGTAGTCGGGAAAACCGAGTTCCCGGTAGACCTCGCCCAGCAGGGCGATGAAGCACGCGACTTCGCGCTCCACGTCCTGCTCGCGGCAGAACACATGCGCGTCGTCCTGCTCGAAGGCGCGCGTCCGCATGATGCCGTGGAGCGAACCGGACGGCTCATTGCGGTGGCAGGCGCCGAACTCGGCATAGCGGATCGGAAGCTCCCGCCACGAGCGCAGCCCCTTGTTGAAGATCTGCACGTGGCACGGGCACGACATTGGTTTCAGCGCCATCGCCTGCTCGCCGTCGTCGACCCGGAACATGTGCTCGCCGAACTTGTCCCAGTGCCCGCTGCGGCCCCAGAACTCCTTTGGCAGAAGCTGTGGCGTCCGGACCTCGGCATAGCCGGCCTGGCGCATCTTGCGCCGGACATAATCCTCCAGCACCCGGTAGACCGCGTAGCCGCGCGGATGCCAGAACACCATGCCCGGCGCATCTTCCTGAAGGTGCCAGAGTTTGAGCTTCACGCCGAGATTTTTGTGGTCGAGATCGTCCATGGCTGTGTTCCTTGATGGGAAAAAGCGCGGACGGTGACCGCCAAAAACCAGAAAAGGCCCCGTCCGTCGCCGGCGGGGCCTTTTCTGGGTGAAGTACGCTTGTCTCTAGCGCGCGCAACCAGCAGGCGATCCGCCGTAAGCGGTCGCGGTGGTGGTCAATGCGGCTGACTGAAGCTTCTTCATGCTCTGTATATGGCGGTAAAACGCTCAGGCGTCAACGCCAGCGCTTGGCGTCCGATTTCGCAACCCGGCCGCGCCCGCCATCTCAGCCGCGAGCAACAAAGCCGCGCGGCTGGCCCCAACCGAGGCGACGCCTTGGCCGGCGATGTCATAGGCCGTGCCATGCGCCGGCGTGCAGATCGGAAACGGGAAGCCGCCGAGAATTGTCACTCCGCGATCGAAGCCCATCAGCTTCATCGCGATCTGGCCCTGGTCGTGGTACATCGTCAGCACCGCATCGAAGGCCCCGTTCTTGGCGCGCAGGAAAACCGTATCGGCCGGAAACGGCCCTTCCGCCGCTATTCCTTCGGCCCGGCCGGCCATGACAGCAGGTTCGATCACATCGATCTCCTCGCGGCCGAAATTGCCGCCGTCACCGGCATGCGGGTTGAGACCAGCCACCGCGATACGGGGCTCGGCAAAGCCGGCCTGTCGCATGCAGGCATCGGTCAGTTTCAGCGCGCGATGAATACGTTCGACGGAGAGGCGCGAGGCCACATCCTTGAGCGCGATGTGCGAGGTGACGCGGGCATTCCAGAGCCTGTCGAGCACGTTGAATTCGCTGGCTGGCGTTTTCAGGCCGGCGACCTCGGCGGAGAACGCGATCTCGTCGTCATACTCCGCGCGCGCGAGCCGCATCGCCTTCTTGTTGAACGGCGTGAAGCAGACGGCGTCGGCCTGCCCGTCACGCGCCAGCGTGAGCGCGCGACGATAATTCTCCAGCGCGAACGCGCCACCGGCCTGGCTCGCGACACCACGCTCGACGGTCGCGGAATCGAGATGCCCAAGGTCCATAAAAGCGGCGTCACTGCCGATTGATCGCGGGTCCGCCGATGGCGCTACATTTGGCAGGTCCGTCCTGACGCCGGCCACGCGCGCGCCTTCGTCGAAAACGCGGCGGTCTCCGATCACGATCAGGCGTGCGCGGGAGAGGATTTCATCGAGGCAGGCGAGTTTTGCGGTCAGCTCCGGGCTGATACCGGCGGGATCTCCCATCGCCAGCGCGATCACCGGCTTGCTGGGGCTATGCAGCTTCATATGGTCCTCACCTTTTCATCAGCGGCTTCGTCCGGCTTTCGCAGCAGACGCACAATCTGCAGGGCGAGCGGAAGCAGTAGCAACGCCATCCCGGCCAGAACGAGAGTCGTCACCAGCCGGTTTGCAAAGAATATCCCGAGCGATCCCTTCGACATCAGCATGGCCTGCCGGAACGCGTCCTCAGCCTTGTCGCCGATCACGATCGCAAGCACCAACGGCGCCAACGGATAGTGCAGCTTCTTGAAGAGATAGCCGACGACACCGAAGCCGAGCATCAGGACGACGTCGAGATAGGAGTTCGAGACCGAATAGGCGCCCACCACGCAGATGATGACGATCAGGGGAGCGATGACGGCGAAGGGAATGCGCATCAGGGCGGCGAACACGGGAACGGTGAGCAGCACGAGCGCAACCGCAACGATGTTGCCGACATACATTGAGGCGATCAGTCCCCAGACGAAATCCTTCTGGTCGACGAATAGCATCGGTCCGGGATTCAATCCCCAGATCATCAGCCCGCCCATCATGACAGCGGCCGTAGCCGAGCCGGGAATGCCGAGCGAAAGCATCGGCAATAGCGCGCTGGTGCCGGCGGCGTGGTCGGCGGTCTCCGGCGCGACGATGCCCTCGGCCTCGCCGGTACCGAAACGAGCGCCATTGCTCGAGAAGCGCTTGGCGATACCATAGCTCATGAAGGAAGCCGCGGTTGGACCGCCCGGTGTAATGCCCATCCAGCAGCCGATAGCGGCGCTGCGCAGCAACGCAATGCCGTGCTGCGGCAGACGCCCGAGCGCCCGGAAGACTTCATTCCAATCCACCCTCGACGATACCGCGCGGGCCTGAAACTCCTCCTCCACCGCAATCAGCAACTCGCCGATACCGAACAGCCCCATCACGGCAACGACAAAGCTGACGCCCTTCACCAGCTCGTCGATACCCATGGTGAGCCGCACGCTGCCCGAGACCGTATCGATACCGATCGCGGCGATGGCAAAGCCGATCGCGAGCGCCACCACCGTCTTGATCGGCGCCGCACCGCCCATGCCGACGAAACTGGCGAAGGCGAGGAAATAGACCGCGAAGTATTCGGGCGGTCCGAAGGCGAGCGCCACCTGCGCCACCCACGACGCCAAAAACGTAATCAGGACTACGCCGACAAGCGCGCCGAACGCCGCCGAGCCGAAAGCGGTGGCCAGCGCCGTCGTCGGCCTGCCGTCGCGCGCCATCGGATAGCCGTCGAAGGTGGTGGCAACCGACGAAGGTTCGCCCGGGATGTTGAACAGGATCGACGTCACCGAGCCGCCGAACAGCGCGCCCCAATACATGCTCGAAAGCAGGATGATCGCCGACACCGGCTGCATGCCGAAGGTCAGCGGCAGCAATAGCGACACTCCGTTTGGCGCACCAAGGCCGGGCAGAACGCCGACGAGAATGCCGAGCAGAACGCCGATCACCATCAGCGTCAGGTGCGGAACGGTGACCGCGATGGTGAAACCGTGCAGCAGCGATTGAAGGTTTTCCATCGCCCCGTCCTTCAGAAACCGAACGCTGTGGCGAGCGCGCCGTGCGGCAGCGACACCTGGAACATGCGCTCGAACACGACGTAAAGCGCAAGCGGCGTTGCCGCGGCGATGACAAGCGCGCGCAAAACCGATTGTCGTTTCGGCAACGCCAGCACCGCAAAAACGTAGCCCGCCGAGGCGAGATACATTCCAACCATTGGAATGACGGCGACGAAAATCGCGGCTGGAACGAACAAGCCCGCGAGGCGGCGCAACTCGGATGGCGTGATGGCTGTCCTGACCACTGCGAGGGTGCCGCGCCCCATGGCGCCCTGCCCTATGTTGTAAAGGCTGCCGAGCACGATGATGATTCCGGTTAGGAACGGAAACGTACCGGCGTCGACGCCGGCGCTCGACCAGCCGATGCCGTTGTCGATGCTGGAAACAACGACAACGACGCCAAAGATTCCGGTCAGCGCCGCGGCGGCTATCTCGAGCGCGCGTCGTGATATCATCGGTCCGGCCCTACTTCACCAGCCAGCCCTGTTCGCCCGCGACCTGCTTTACATGTTCGAGGTCCTGCTTGATGAAATTGTCGAGCGCAGCGCCGGTCAGGAAGGTATCAACCTGCGAGGTCCTTTCGATGTATTCCTTCCACTCGGGCGTCGCCTGCACCTTCTTCAATAGGTCGACGTAGAACGCCGCCTGCTCCGGGCTGACCTTGCCGGGCAGCCACACCGTGCGCGGCTGCTCATATTGCGAAATCGCAAGCCCCTGCTCGACGCAGGTCGGCACGTCGCTCCAGCCTTCTGACGTCGTGACCTTCGGTCCCTGCGGCAACCGCTTCGGGCTGAACGCGCAGAGCGGGCGCTGGGTGCTACCGCGCCATTGCCCAAGGCTCTCGGAGGGATTGTTGACGTGGGCATCGATATGGCCGCCGGCCAGTTGCACGGCAGCCTCAGCACCGCTCTTGAAGGGGATGTAGGTGAATTTGACGCGGGCCGCCTTCTCGATCATCCGCGTCAGCACCTCGTCGGTGTCCTTGGACTGCGCGCCGCCCATCTTGAACTCGGTCGCGGCCGCCGCCTTGAGAAAGTCGCCCGCCGTCTTGTAGGGCGCGTCCTGTTTCACCCACAGCAGGAACTCGTCCTGCGCCATCGCGGCGATCGGGGTGAGATCGGTGTAGTTGAAGGCAACCTTGGAGACGAGCGGTTGCTGCCACGCGTTCGAGGTACCGAAGATCACCTTGTAGGGATCGCCGGCGGACGCCTTGCCGTAGACATAGCCTTCCGCCCCGCTGCCGCCGCCCTTGTTGACGACCACGACCGGCTGGTCGGTCAGTTTGTATTTGGTGACGATGCTCTGGACGGCGCGCGCAAGATTGTCAGTGCCGCCGCCCGGCCCCGCGGTAGCGACGAACTCGATCGGCTTCTGCGGCTGCCAGGCCGCGATGGCCGGAAGCGCGCCCGCGAGCATGAAAGCCGTCGTGGACAGCAGCAGTTTTGACGTGATCTTCATGGTTTCCTCCGGGTAGGCTTCTTGTTGTCGTTCGTATTCTCGTCTTCTCGTCAGGCGACCTGCTCCTTGCGGCCGGCCGAGGCGGCAACGATCGCCCCCTCCCGCTCGAACGCATCGATCTGCGCCGGATCAAAACCATGTTCGCGCAGCACCTCGCGCGTATGCTCGCCATAAACAGGCGCGCCCGAACGCACCTTCCCGGGCGTCGCCGAGAATTTGACCGGCAGCCCGATCGTCTTCACCGGTCCGAGGGTCGAATGTTCGACCTCAACCACCATCTCGCGCGCGAGCGTCTGCGGATCGCTCAACGCTTCCAGCATGTCGTGCACGGGGCCGCAGGGCACGCCTTTCTCGTCAAGTGCCGCCAGCCAATGCGCCCGCGTCTGTTTGCGGAAACGCCCGCTCAATTCGGCTTCGAGCTCCTTCAGATTCGCCATGCGGTCGGAGCCGTTGACGAAGCGCGGGTCGGAAGCCAGTTCCAGCGCGCCAAGCGCTTCCAGCATCAATAGCCAGTGCTTCTTGTTGGCGCCGCCTACCACGAGCCAGCCATCGGATGCCTCGAACGCCTGATACGGTGCGTTGAGCGGATGGGCCGAGCCCATGGCGCGCGGCGCCACGTTGCTGGCGAGCGCAATCGTCGACTGCCAATAGGTCTGAACCAGCGCCGCCTCGTAGAGCGAGGTCTCCACCCACTGCCCTTCACCGGTCTTGAGCCGATGCGAATAGGCGGCCAGGATCCCCATGCTGGCGAGGAGTCCGGCCGTGATATCGGACAGCGGCGGGCCGCATTTGACCGGCGGACCATCCAGCCGTTCGCCCGTGAAACTCATGATGCCGCTCATCGCCTGGGCGACCAGATCGAAGCCCCGGCGATGCTTGTACGGGCCGGTTCGGCCAAAACCAGAGAGCGAGCAATAGATCAGCGCCGGAAAATCCCGATGCAGTTCCTCATAGCCGAAGCCTAACCGCTCCATCGCGCCCGGCGCGAAATTCTCGACCAGCACGTCGGCGTCAGCGATCAGCCGCCGCAGCACTTCCTTGCCGCCTGCGGTCTTCAGGTCGAGCACGATACCGCGCTTGTTGCGGTTCATCATCAGGAAGGAGGCTGCCTCGTCGCCGATCTTCGGTGGCACCGAGTGCCGCGTGTCGTCGCCATTTGGCCATTTCTCGATCTTGATGACATCGGCGCCCATGTCGGCGAGCATCAGCGTGCAGGTCGGTCCCGCCATCACATGGGTGAGATCGATGACCTTGAGGCCGGCAAGCGGCCCCGAACGCGGCGTCGTGTCGTTTTGAAGGGACATTAAGGGCTCCTATTGGCCGCGCCATTGCGGCGCGCGCTTGGTGAGAAACGCGTCGAGCCCTTCGCGGAAATCCTGGCTGGTGTAGCACATCAGGATGAGGTCCTCGCCCTCCTCGTGCGTCAGCCGTTTCTGCAGCCGGGCGACTGCCTGCTTGGTCGCGCTCAGCGTCAGCGGCGCGTTGCCGGCAACGAGCCTTGCGATCTTGTCGGCGCGCCTGTCGAGCGCGGCCAGATCATCGACGACCTCGTTGAGCAGGCCCACCGAGGCCGCCTCCTCGGCTTCGACAAGCCGTGCCGTGAAGATCAGATCCTTGACGCGCGCCGGGCCGATCAACGCGGTGATGCGGCCGACATTCGACATCGACAGGCAGTTGCCGAGCGTGCGCGCGATCGGAAACCCCATCCGCGTGCTTCTGGTGCCGATGCGGAGGTCACAGCAGGCCGCGATTCCCGCGCCGCCGCCGGTGCAGGCGCCGTTGATGGCGGCAATCGTCGGCACCCGGCAGGTTTCGAGGATGCCGAGCACGCGGTCGATGCGGTTCTCGTAGTCGAGCCCGTCCTGCGGCGCCTTGAAGGCCCGGAACTGGTTGATGTCGGTGCCCGCGGCAAACGCTTTGTCGCCGGCACCCCGCAGCAGCAGCACCTTGATCCCATGGTCGCGGTTGGCGCGCTCGCAGATCGCAGCCAACCGCTCGTACATCGCGAAGGTGAAGGCGTTGCGCGCCTGCGGTCTGTTGAAGGTTATCCGGCCGATACCGTCATCGAGGGCAAACAGGAGGTCATCCTCCCCTACAGTCACGTCGTGATCCATGCTGCCGGCCCTTTCTTAATCGACCTTAATCAATTCTGAATGCAAAAATATGGTTTATCAAGCTGGAACTAGCATAATTCCGGTGATATAACCTCTTTTGCATGCAAATTGGATCTTACGGGATGCTTCATGAGGAAGTCGTAGGCCGCGTCCGCGCCATGTTGCTCGATGGCGAGATCCCGCCGGGCGCGCGGATTCCCGAGCGCGACCTCTGTGAAAAGCTGCAGATCTCGCGCACACCGCTGCGCGAAGCCCTCAAGGTGCTCGCCGCCGAGGGCCTGGTTCAATTGCTGCCGAACCGCGGCTCGCGCGCGGCCACGTTGACCGACAAGGACATGCGCGACCTGTTCGAGGTGTGCCAGGGGCTGGAAGCCCTGGCTGGCGAGCTCGCCTGTGAGCGCATCACGGATGCCGATATCGCCGAGGTCGCCGCCGTCCACGCCACGATGGTGCGGCACTACGGCGATCGCGACCTTCTTCAATACTACCGCTGCAACCGCACCATCCACGAGGCGATCATCGCCGCGGCCGGCAACCCGGTGCTGTCAGGCCTATATGAATCCGTCACGGCCCGCATTCGGCGTGCGCGCTACGTCACGCCGATGACACCGCGCCGCTGGGCGCTGGCGGTGCAGGAGCACGAAGCGATCCTCAATGCACTGCAACGCCGCGACGGCGTGGGGTTGTCGCATATCCTGCGCGCGCATCTGCGCCACAAGCGCGAGGAGGTCTTGCAGGCTGGCTTCGCGGAGACCGAGCCGCAAGATCAGGCTCGCGCATCATAGCAGCGTCTAGCCTGACGCTGATTCTCATCCGAAGCGCCCGTCCATCTCTACCCGCATTCGGCCGTCGCTACGCCCACGCCGAGACGACCCCGGGGTTTTGCGGAGCGGTTTTCCCAAAACGATAACCACCCGTTCACCATGACGGCGAATCCCGCCGTGCGATCGACCAAATAATTCAACCCTCAAGTTCCCTTATACCTTTGATGCCTAGTCATACCTCCGGGGATGGCCGCCATCTGCCGTGTAGTTGGGACGTCCCTGCGTAAGAGTAGCAAAGCGTATGAACATCGCACGTGTCGTCGTTCTGACCATCGCATTGAGTGCCGGCGGTGTTGCCGCCTATCTCGCCCGTGGCACGGAAGAAACATCTCGACCAGTAGCCGAACCTGTCGCACCGTTGCCGACGGTGGAAATTCTGGTCGCGAAGTCCGACATCGGGCTCGGCCAGCAGGTCAAGCCCGAGGACCTGCAATGGCAGGCCTGGCCTGCCGCGGCCGCCGGCAGCAATCTGATCAACCGAGCCAGCAAGGCCGAAGCCATCAAGGAAATCGCAGGCTCGATCGCGCGCAGCCCATTCTTCGCGGGCGAGCCGATCCGCGAGCAGAAGTTGGTCAAAGCCAACGGCTCCGGCTTCATGGCCGCCATCCTGCCGACCGGCATGCGGGCGATCTCGACCGAGATCTCGCCGGAAACCGGTGCCGGCGGCTTCATCCTGCCCAACGACCGTGTCGACGTCATCCTCTCCAAGCGTGAAAAGAATCCGGACAGCAAGGGACCCGACGTCGCCCAATCGGAAATCATTCTCTCCAACATCCGCGTGCTGGCGATCGATCAGGCGCCAAAGGAAAAAGAGGGCAGCAACTCCCTCGTCGGCCGCACCGCCACACTCGAACTGAAGCCCGAGCAGGCCGAGACTCTGGCGCGCGCGCGCCAGAGCGGCACGCTGTCGCTCGCGCTGCGCAGTATCACCGATGTCAACGCGGCCGAAGGCCGTTCCGAGGCTCAAAAACGAAACGAGAGCGTCAACGTGGTTCGCTACGGAGTCGCCAATCAAACGACGGCACAGAAGTGACCGAAAGGACGCCCGATATGAAGTTTGGGGAAAATCAGTCAGCGATGCGAACCGTGGCGGTGCGCACCCTGTTATTGTCGGCTGTCGCCGCGCTGACGCTCGGGCCGCTGCTGCCCGTGGTCGCAGCCGAGTCTGAGAAGGATCCGGTCACGACGTCCGCAATCGGCCCGGTCAAGATGCGCTTCCTCTCGCTCGGCATCGGCAAGTCGGTGGTCGTCGACCTGCCACGCGACGTAAAAGACGTGCTGGTGGCCGATCCGAAGATCGCCAATGCCGTCATTCGCTCCCCGCAACGCGCCTACATCATCGGCGGCGCCGTCGGCCAGACCAACGTGGTGTTTTTCGACGGCGATGGCCAGCAGATCGCGTCCTACGACATCGCAATTAAACGCGATCTCAACGGCGTGCGCGCCGCGCTGCGGCAGTCGTTGCCGGGGATTCAGATCGAGGGCGTCGGCGACAGCGTACTGCTGACTGGCTCGGTATCGAGCCCGGTCGAAGCCCAACAGGCCGGCGAGATCGCTGCACGGCTGGTCGGCGGATCCGAGAAGGTCGTCAACTCGATCGTCGTTCGCGGCCGCGACCAGGTGATGTTGAAGGTCACTGTCGCGGAAGTGCGGCGCGATATCATCAAACAGATGGGCATCGATCTCAGCGCCAGCATGAATGTTGGCAACACGTCGGTGCTCTTCAACAATAACAATCCCTTCACGGCAAACAACCAGCCCCTCGTCCCTGGCAATAGCCTTATCGGGCAATTTGGCTCGGCGCCGTCGGTCAGGGCGACGCTTCGCGCGATGGAATCCGCCGGTGTCGTGCGGACGCTCGCCGAACCCAATCTCACAGCGATCTCCGGCGAATCCGCAACGTTTATCTCAGGCGGCGAATTTCCCATTCCGACCGGCGTGACCTGCCAAACGACCACGGGCGGCACCATCGGACAATGCGTCCAGACCGTCAGCTTCAAGAAATTCGGCATCTCGCTCAACTTCACGCCGGTAGTCCTGAGTGAGGGGCGGATCAGCCTGCGGGTGATGACGGAAGTGTCGGAAGTCTCGACGGAAAACTCCCTGACGGGCGGTGCCGGTGGAACGACCATTCCCTCGATCAAGACCCGGCGTGCAGAGACCACGCTGGAAGTACCGTCCGGCGGCTCGGTGGCGATGGCCGGCCTGATCCAGGAGCAGACCAAGCAGGCCATCAACGGCCTGCCCGGGCTTGATCAATTGCCGGTTCTGGGCGCGCTGTTCCGCAGCCAGGACTTCGTCAACAACCAGACCGAACTGATGGTTCTCGTGACGCCGTATGTTGTGCGCGCGGTCGCGCAGAAAGAGCTGTCGCGGCCCGATGACGGCTTCGCGCCGGCTGCCGATTCCCAGTCCACGCTGCTCGGACGCATCAACCGCATCTACGGCCTCGCCGCCCGCGTCGATCCGGTCGCCGGCGTCCAGGGCAACTTTGGCTTCATCATTGATTGAGTTTCAGAACTGTTCACCGCGTGGGGACGAGGACAGAACGATGATAACCAGAACACCGCTCCATCGCGTCAAGGCCGGGGGGCTGCTCGGCGCCCTTCTCGGCCTTTCGGCGACACTCGGCGCTTGCACGTGGCAGTCCACGGAAATCGTGACAACCGCAAGCGTATCTGACGATTACCGCCACCGTCATCCGATTGCCGTAACCGAAGCCGACCACTCGATCGTCGTGTTCGTCGGCCGAGGCCGCGGCGGCCTCTCGGGGCCGCAGCGCGCCGACGTCATGGGCCTGGCGCAGGCCTGGATGCGCGAAGGCACCGGCGCAATCATCGCCGATGTCCCGATCGACACGGCGAACGCGCGCGCGGCCGCGTCGTCGTATCAGGAAATCCGATCGGTGCTGTTGGCGGGCGGCGTGCCCTCGCGCGCCATCACGCGGCGTCACTACCACCCCGACGATATCAGGACCTTGCCGACGATCAGGCTGAGCTATCCGAAGATCAAGGCGGTGGCCGGTCCGTGCGGGCTCTGGCCGCAAGACCTCGGGCCGAACATCGACAATGTCGCCTATAACGAAAACCGCTCCTACCACAATTTCGGCTGCGCCACCCAGCGCAACCTCGCGGCGATGGTCGACAATCCGGCGGACCTCGAGCAACCGCGTCCAGAGACCGCCGCCTACACGCCGCGGCGCGATATCGCCTTTGACAAATATCGCAAGGGTGCATCGACCGCGACCACCTATCCCGAAGCCGAGAAGGCCAAACTCAGCGATACAGGCAAATGATCAGCCGCGTCTTTCAAAACTCCGACGAGCAACTGGACGACACGCCGGCGCAGCCCGAGGAATACATCTCGCCGGCGCCGCGCGTATCGGTACAGGCCTTTTGCGCCAGTGTGGCGATCGCAACCGCGGTGCGCGCGGCGAGCGAAGACCGCCGTCTCGGCAAGGCGCACCTCTCAGTTCACATGGGCGGCATTGCCGCCGCCATCGAGGCTTACCACACGGCGCCGACGCCGAACGTGATCTTGCTGGAGACCGAACCCGGCAGCGATATCCTCGAAGGGCTCGATGAACTCGCGACCGTCTGCGACGCGGGAACGCGCGTCGTCGTGATCGGCAGCGCCAGCGATGTCACGCCCTATCGCGAACTGGTGCGGCGCGGCGTCAGCGACTACGTTACCGGACCGATCGAACCCATCGATGTCGTGCGCGCAATATGCGGCCTGTACGCGGCCTCCGAGGCCGTGGCCGTCGGCCGCATCGTCGCCGTCGTCGGCGCCAAGGGCGGCGTCGGTGCATCCACCGTCGCGCATAACGTGGCCTGGACGATTGCGCGCGATCTCGCGCTCGATTCCGTCGTGATCGATCTCGACCTTGCCTTCGGCACCGCCGGCCTCGATTACAATCAGGATCCGGTTCAGGGCATTGCCAATGCCGTCTTCCAGCAGGAACGGCCGGACTCCGCCTTCATGGAGCGTCTGCTGGCGAAATGCACCGACCGCCTCAACCTGTTGGCGGCGCCGGCGACCTTGGACCAGGTCTACGATTTCGGCGCCGACGCGTTCGATGCGATCTTCGATACGATGCGCATGACGACCCCCTGCATCGTGCTCGACGTTCCCCACCAATGGTCGGCATGGACCAAGCGCACGCTGGTCGGCGCAGACGACATTCTGATCGTCGCCGAGCCTGACCTCGCCAATATGCGCAACACCAAGAACATGCTGAACGTGCTGAAGGCGGCGCGGCCCAATGACCGCCCGCCGCTCTATTGCCTGAACCAGGTTGGCATGCACAAGCGTCCGGAGATATCCACGCGCGAATTCGCCAAGGCAATCGAGAGCCAGCCGATTGCGGCCATTCCGTTCGATTCGAAGATGTTCGGCACCGCCGCCAACAACGGCCAGATGATCGCGCAGATCGCCGCCAAGCATCGCACCACCCAGATGTTCCTGCAGATCGCGCAGCGCATGACGGGTCATGCCGTGACCAAGCGGTCGCGGATTTCGTTCCTGGCACCGATCATCAAGAAGCTGCAGGGCGCGACGGCCCGCAGGGCGTGAGCGAAGGATGACGGCGCAGCGGCGTCGGACGGCGGCGCTGATCGCGTTTTCGGGCGAAAGCCTGCCCCGGACTTGATCCGGGAGCCTGCCCCGGACTTGATCCGGGGTGAATTCAGGCTCTGCTGGCTCTGAATCGATCAGAACCGAAAAGGCTCCAGCCTAGTCGAGGCGTCGGGCCGCGGCGATCGGCATCTTGTCGGCCTCGGCCCGCGCGTTCTCCTTGTCCTTTCGCGCCAGCATCCGCTTCAATTGCGCGACGTTGGCTGCCGCCTCGGCGGGCGGCAGATCGGCCTTCACGATCTTTTCTGCCTCGGCAAAATGCCCCTGCAGGCCGACCGCCAGTGCAAGATTGGCGCGCACCCGCGGATCGGTCCCGGCCAGGCTGTGGGCGCGGCGCAGCGTCTCCTCGGCCCTGGGCAGATCCTTCGAAAGCACGTAGGACAGTCCGAGATTGGACAGCACCGACGGATGGTCGGGCACGATTTTCAGCGCGCTCGCATAGTATTGCCGCGCCTCCTCGTATCGGCCGAGTTGATCCAGTGTTGCTCCCTGCGCCGACAGCAGCCGCCAATCGGGATCGTCGGGGCTGTGGGCGCGGCCGAGCACGTCGAAGGCCTGCTGGAAATTGCCGTTATCCGCCAGCGCGCGGCCATAGGTTGCGAGCAGCGGCTTATTGCCCGGATGGGCGATGGAGGCCTGTTCGAGCACCGCAACCGCCTGCGACCGCTGCCCTGTCGCGCGAAGCGCTTTACCGTATTTCAGGGCCGCGTCGGCATCCTTCGGATTGGCGCGATAGCGTTCCTGGTAAAGCTGGATATCGCGGCGCGGATCGGCGGCGTGGTCGGTGTCGGCCTTCTCGCCGATCGAACCGGTAATGTCTGACAGTCCCGAGGTCTGGCAGCCGCCAATCCCCAACGCCAGGATCAGGGTCGATGCGCACGCAAGGAGCCGCGTGACGCGGAGCGGATGAGGCAACTTCTGGAACATGTAGCGGGACTCACGGCGGCGACTGTCCAGAAGTGTTCACAGCTTAACCCTAAGTTCCGGTTAAGCTGGCCCGCTTTTGCGGTAATTGGCGACCTTTGCGGGCGCCTCGCGCCGTGCATGCGCTTGCCGGCCCGTTCCGGGCCGACCGCACCAGCGGGGCGACCGAGCGGCCTAGTCGAGGAATTGCGCGCCGAGTTCGCAACCGATCCGCCAAGCCAGCTTGCACTGACGCGGCCTTCCCTCCGAAAAGATCACCGTGAATTCGGGAGGAATTTCGGGATATTCGGCGATGATCTTCACGCCGCCATCCGACATGTCTGTAATCATGCAGTCGCGTGGCAATCCGCCGGTCGCAAACTGTATTTTCGCAAAGTTTCTGCACGCACGTCGTTCGCTTCTGCGGCGATTCGCTAACATGTCTACCCTGGCCTTGCTGGAGTGATTCACCCGAAGGTGCCCTCAGCTTTACCGAAGAATTGTTGGAATTGACCTAGCGCGACGGCTCGCAATGTAACTGATACGTTTGAATTCCGTTTACCGAATCCGGAGCCGAAAACCTTCGAACACCGGCAAGCCACGATCGAGCAGCGCCCGTGCCCGGCAATTTTCGGCAAATTAAAGGGTTGATCGCCCCTCGTCAGGCGATAGCCTGACCCCTCGACTCGATTTGGCGGAAACTGACGCGCATGGGAAGCCTGGTCCTTCTCGACCTGATGGGCGGCGTAGCATTGCTGCTGTGGGGCTTGCACATGGTCCACAGCGGAATCCTGCGCGCGTTCGGGCCGAACTTGCGTCTGTTATTGGCAAAGGCCCTGAGCAACCGCTTCTCCGCCCTCGCCGCCGGCCTCGGCTTGACCGCGCTGCTCCAGAGCAGCACCGCGACGGCGCTGATCACGAGTTCGTTTACGTCGGACGGGCTCGTCAGCCTGGTGCCTGCGCTCGCCATCATGCTCGGTGCCAACGTCGGCACCACGCTGATCGTGCAGATCCTGTCGTTCAACATCGCCGCCGTCGCGCCGGTGCTGTTCATCATTGGTCTGGTCGCCTTCCGCACCGGGCCGCGCTCGCGCATCAAGGACATCGGCCGCGTCTTTATCGGGCTCGGCCTGATGCTGCTGGCGCTGCACATCCTGCTCAACACGCTGGCGCCGGCGGAGAACGCGCCGGGCGTACGCGTATTCATGAACGCCATCACCGGCGATCCCGTGCTCTGCATCCTGTTCGCTGCGATCGTGACCTGGCTCGTGCATTCCTCTGTTGCCAGCGTGCTGCTGGTGATGTCGCTGGCCTATGCGCATTTCATCACCCCCTTTGCGGCGCTGGCGCTCGTACTCGGCGCCAATCTCGGCAGCGCCATCAATCCGATCGTCGAGGGCGCGCGCCGCGACAATCCCGCCAGCTATCGCCTTCCGCTCGGCAATCTCGTCAACCGGCTTGTCGGCGTGCTGCTGGTGGCGCCGTTCCTGCAGCCGATCGCGGAGCTTCTGATCGCGTGGCAACCGGATGTAGCCAAGGCAACCGCCCTGTTCCACATCGCCTTCAACGTTGCGACCGCAGCTCTCTTCATTGGCCTGCTCGACGGCATGGCGCGGCTGTTGAAGAGGTTGCTGCCCGAGCGCGTCAAGGAAGCCGACCCGACAGGTCCGCGCTATCTCGACGAGAGCGCACTCGAGACCCCTTCCCTCGCGCTGGCGGATGCCGCCCGCGAAACCCTGCATATGGGCGATCACGTCGAGATCATGCTGCGCAAGTTGATGGCGGCGATGATGACCAACGACCGCGCGCTGGTCGACGAGGTCTCGCGGATGGACAACATCGTCGACAGCCTCGACGAGGCGATCAAGCTCTATGTCACGAAGCTCACCCGCGGCAGTCTCGACGAGCGCGAGGGACACCGGGCGATGGAGATCGTCTCCTTCGCCATCAACCTCGAACATATCGGCGACATCATCGACAAGAATTTGAGCGAACTGGCCACCAAGAAGATCAAGCGCCGCTTCCAGTTCTCGGCCGAGGGCGCGGAGGAGCTTTCCGCCTTCCACAAGCGCACGATGGATTCTCTGCGGATCGCGTTCGGGGTCTTCATGTCGGGTGACCTCAACGAAGCGCGAAAACTGCTGGCCGAAAAGGCCGCGCTGCGCAATGCCGAGCTCGCCGCCACCGAGCGGCACCTCGACCGCTTGCGTGAAGGCCGGCCCGAAACCATCGAGACCACGTCGCTTCATCTCGACGTGTTGCGCGACCTCCGGCGCATCCACTCGCACATCTGCTCGGTCGCCTACCCCGTGCTCGATGCCGCCGGCGAACTCGCCGCCCATCGCAGCGCAGAAAGCGAATTGCTCGCGCTGCCCACGGCGGCACCGAGCCGCTGACGGTCAGCGATCGAGCGTCTTCGAGGCGGTGGCACGGTTCTTCACGATCAGCATGATGTTTCTGATATAGATGATCGTGGCCAACGACTGGCCGATGATGATCACGGGCTCGCGCTTGGCGATGCCGTAGATCAGCGTCATCATGCCGCCTCCCATCGAGAAGAACCAGAACGCCATCGGCACCACGCTCTGTCCGGCCCGCTCGCTCGATATCCACTGCACCAGGAACCGCGCGGTGAACAGCAATTGCGCGATCAGCCCGAACGCCAGCCAGAAATCGAACTTGGCGACGAACACGTCGTAGAGATAGTCGCCGAGCGCCTGGCCAAATTGAATCAGCATCAGCGAACCTCGATCGCAACGGGCGTCGACTTCTTGCGCCGGATCAGCCACCACACGCCGGCAAGATCCATGATCCCGATCCATAACCGGTCAAAGAAGCCGTAATTGGACACGCCGGATTGGCGCGGGCGGTCGATCACGTCGACGTAAGCGATGTCGAAACCTTCGCGGCGCACCAGCGCCGGCAGGAACCGATGCAGCCCGTCGAAATAGGGCATCGAGAGGAACACTTCGCGCGGGAACGCCTTCAGCCCGCAACCGGTGTCGCGGGTACCGTCGCGCAGGATCGCGTTGCGAACGCCGTTGGCGATCCGCGACTGCAGTTTCTTGAAGCCGGTGTCCTTGCGCCCGACGCGTTGGCCTGCCGCAAGACCGACGCGGCCGTCGCCTTTTTCGACGGCCGCAATCAGGTCCGGCAGGAACGCCGGATTGTTTTGCCCATCGCCATCGAGCGTCGCTACGATGGCGCCGCGCGCAGCCCGCACGCCGCTGCGCACTGCGGCCGATTGCCCGGACGAGGCGGCGTGCTTCAGTTGCCGAAGCTGCGGATACTGTTTCATCATCGCCGCCAGCCGCTCGGCGGTCGCATCCGTCGAACCGTCGTTGACATAGATGATCTCGTAGGCCCAGCGGCTGCCGAGCGCGCTGACCATTTCCGCAATCAGCGGCGCGACGTTGTCCGCCTCGTTGCGCACCGGTACAACGATTGAAACGGCGACCGCATCTCTGTCGGCAGGTGTCAAATCGGCACTCGTCTGGTTGGTTTGGAAGGACCCGGAACCGGGCGTATCGGGCCGTCTGGCGGCGTCCGCTTTTATGGGGCGAAAGCGTCCCGGGCAACCCTTTTGAGGCGCCCGGACGAGGGCCCGGCAAGGGACACGATGCTGCCGTCGCGCTGGATCACAAATCCGAGCCGGCGGGCCGCAAACCAGTATCGCACGAACATCGCTCCGACGATGCCGACCAGGGCCCCGGCAACCACGTCACTCGGATGGTGGGCGACCAGCACCAGACGGGTCGCCGCAATGACGAGGGCGTAGACGGCCATCGCAAAGCGAGCCTTCGGCCAGATGACCGACACGGCGAACGCGAGCGCAAAGGCGGTCGTGGCGTGGCCGGAAGGAAAGCTGAAATAAGCGGGATTGCCTGCGAAGTGCGAGAAGTGGAAAGCATTGGCCTCGCCGCCGACAAATGGCCGACCGCGACCGATGCTGTACTTCAGCACCTCGGTAACCAGACTGGACACGGCGACGGCGCAAAAGATGAACTGCAGCCGTGTTCCGAGACCGAGCAGCAATGAGCGGCGGATGCCATGCAGGGCCGGTGCGGTGATCGCGACCGCGATCAACAATCCTCCCAGCCCCGCCAACACATATTCGTCCTTGCCGAAATCGGTGAGAATGCGGACCCACCACAGCGAGGGCGTGCCGCGCTTTGGCATCTGGGCGATTTCCCACGCGTCGATCGCATACATCAGCACCACGATCGCTGCGCCGAGACCGGCCGAGATCCACAAGACGTGACGCGCCGCGCGGCGAGCGGCCTCGGCTCGCCGCGAATGCGACGGCGACCGCACGAGCTGCGCCAATGACAGCCACGTCAGCGTGGAGAAACGCGCTAGATAGTTTTTGGAATCGTCAACAGAAGGGCTCGCAGCCATCTTACTCCGTGCCTTCCGAGCGGAAGATGGCGATCGAGATCGCCTTGCCCTGCGAGATGTTATAGCCCTCGATCCGCGTCGCCACGTTGTAGCGCAGCCCGATCGCTTCGGCGCGCTGGACGAAGGCGCGTTCGGTGCGCGATTCCACCAGCGCGAAGCGGCAACTGCCCTGCCCGAGGAAATCGGCCGCGCCGGATCCGTCGGTGAGCAGCGTGCCGGTACCGGTCATGAAGACGAGGCTCGGCTCGTGGAAGCCCGCGGCGGCCGCCTTCGGCCCGACGCAGACCACGTTGCGAAGCGCGCGCGCGATCTCGGCGCTTGGAAACATGGCAGTCAGCGACGGCATGACAATGCCGTAGATTCCGACCGCCAGAAACATCGCCGCGACCACGGCATTCAGCAGCGAGCGCTCGGCGCGGCTGTCCTCGAACATCCACCACGCGATCAGGCCGAAAATCATCGCCGCCGCCAGGAAGGGCCAGGCCGGAAATGCCGGGTAATGCGTCAGCTTGATGGCGCCGATGACGGCGATCACGGATGCCCCGGCCGGAATGACAAACCACCAGGCTGCACCGCGCATCAGCCAGGAGCGCGACAGCACGCGGCGCTCCAGCGCGCCGGCGGTGAGGATCGCAACCGCCGGGTAGAGCGGCAGCACGTAATGCGGCAGCTTGGTCAGCACCAGTTCGAACACGATCCATGACGGAACCAGCCACGCCAGAAGATATTGCGCGCCGGGCTCGCGCCGCGCGCGCCATACCGCCGGCGCCGCCATTCCCGCCAGCGCCGCGCCCGGCCAGAACGTGACCCAGAACAGCACCAGATAGAGGCCGGGCGGCGCGCCATGGGACTCCTGAGCGCCGAGCTTGCTCAGCATGTCGCCGCCGAGCGAATTGGAGAAGAATGCCTCGCCCGCGCGCCAGAAGATCGCAACGAACCAGGGTAGTACCAGCACCAGCGTCCACATCAGCCCCCAAACCGGGCGCAGCCGCCAAAGCCATGCCGCCGAGCGGTCGAGGATCGCGAGCGCCAGGATGGTCAGCCCGACGAACATCAGGATCAGCGGTCCCTTGAGCAGGATGCCGCCGGCCAGCGCCGTCCAGAAGATCGCCGGCGGGGCCCAGGGCGGACGCGCCGGATCCTCGCCACGCTGCCAGGACAGATACACCCGCGCCATTGCCCCCATCGCGGCGACAACGGTCAACAGCAGCATCGCATCGGTTTTGGCTAGCCTCGCTTCGGCGCCGAGCAGGACGGAACTGCACATCATCAGTGCTGCCAGCGCGGCCCCGCGCCGCGTAACAAAGGCGAGCGCCGCCCAGTAGGTCAGGAGAACCGCGCCGATGGCCCCGATCAGGGAGGGAATCCGGTAAAGCCAGATGCGCAACTGCGCGCGCGGCAGACCGAGCGACGAGGCGGTTTCGACCACGGCGGCCTGCAGCCAGTAGATTCCGACCGGCTTCTTGTAGCGGACGTCGTCCTGGAAGCGGATGTCGACGAAATCGCCGCTTTCGACCATCTGCTTGGTCGCCTGCGCAAAGCGCGCCTCATCGCGGTCGATTGCCGGAATGTTGAAGAATCCGGGCAGGAAAAGCACGATGCTGCAGAGCACCAGAAACACGATGCCGCGAAAATGACTCGCCGTGGCGAAGTCGAACACAACGGCCAACCTGCGGCCGGAATGCGCAGGTTTTACAGGCTGTTGGCCCGCTCCAAAGCGTGGGGGGTGCAAGGTTTCCACCATGCTGTTCGCATACGATGAAACCGCAGTGCAAACAACACCGCAAAACCCCTAAGTCGTGGTCAACAGAGCGTTTTTCCTTACTGTACCCGGATGACCACGGTATCGGCCGCGCCGGTCGCATCGATCACGGTCAACCGGGCAAAGCCCGGTCCGGGCGGATCGACCAGGCGCTGGCGACGGCTGTCGATCTCGCCGACTGAAGTGCCGTTCATCATGATGATCAGCGGCAGCACGCCGCCGGCAACCTTGACCGGCATCCCGGCGGCCTGCCCGTCGCTTGAACGGTCGACGTCGATGCGCGACCCGTTCAGGGGAAACTGGATGCGCGGCGCAGAATCGCTGCCGGTCCGGATCAGTTCGCCGACCGGACGGAACCGCCGCAGCGGCAATGGCAGCTTGGCGTTGCTGGCGATCAGCGCACCTTTCGGCGGCTTCGGCAGCGCCGCAGGGATTTTCCCGGTGCGCGCAAAGGCGTCGAACAGGATCGGCGCGGCGGCGGTGCGGCCGACCAGGCCCGGCACTGGCGCGCCGTCGGGACGCCCGACCCACACGCCGATCGTGATGCGGCCATCGAAACCGACCGACCACGCGTCGCGATAGCCGTAGCTGGTGCCGGTCTTGAACGCAATTTTGTTATGCACGCCGTTTTCCGGCGGCGGCGTGCCAAGCAATACGTTACCGACCTGCCAGGCGGCGGCGTGGTCCATCAGCCGGAGCGGCTCACGCTCGTCCTTGGTGAGCACGATCTCGCGCAACGGCCGCGCCGCACCCAGCCGCGCCAGCCCGGCATAGAGCTGCGCCAGGTCCTGCAAAGTAACGCCGACGCCGCCAAGGCCCATCGCCAGACCCGGCGCTTCGTCCTTCGGCAGCACGAGATTGCCGCCGGCCTGCTTCAGCCGCGACGACAGCCGGCTGGAGCCGACACGGTCGAGCAGCGCGATCGCCGGCACGTTCAGCGAGAGTTGCAACGCCTTACGCACCGGCACGGTGCCCTGGAACGTCATGTCGAAATTTTCCGGCGCATAGGAGCCGAAGCGGATCGGGCGGTCATCGATCAGGCTTTCGGGGTGCACAAAGCCATCCTCGAACGCGAGCCCGTAGATGAACGGTTTTAGCGTCGATCCAGGCGAGCGCACGGCGCGGGTCATGTCGACCTGTCCGGCGCGGCGCTCGTCGAAATAATCCGCCGAGCCCACGCGCGCCAGCACGTCGCCCGTTTCGTTGTCGACCGCGATGATGGCGACTGAAATATTCGGTCCCTGCGCCACGGCACGGTCGCGCGCCAAGGCTTCCAGCGTCTTCTGCAAGCCGGAATCCAGCGTGAGCTTGATCAGCGGCGTACCTTTCACCGTCGCCATCGCGGAATCGGAGGAATGCGGCGCCAGGATCGGCATCGGCTTGCGCAGCCGCGGCACCGCCACCGCCTTGGCCTGCGCCGCGTCCTCTTGCGACACCACGCCATCCTCGACCATCCGTGCCAGCACGCGGTCCCGTGCGGCGTGGGCGGCTTCCGGATGACGGTCGAGCCGGCGGCGTTCCGGCGATTGCGGCAGCGCGACCAGCAATGCGGCTTCAGCGAGCGAAAGCCGCTTCGGCTCCTTGCCGAAATAGGCAATGGATGCGGCGCGGATGCCTTCGAGATTGCCGCCGAACGGCGCCAGCGCCAGATAGAGATCGAGGATTTCGTCCTTGCTCAGTTGCCGCTCGAGCTGGACCGCGCGCACCATCTGGCGCAGCTTTGCGTAGACCGAGCGCTCGCGCCGCGGCTCCATCAGCCGCGCCAGTTGCATCGTAATCGTCGAGCCGCCGGAGACGATGTGGCCGCGGCTCGCCAGTTGCAGCGCCGCCCGTCCCAGCGCCAGCGGATCGACGCCGCCATGCGACCAGAACCGGCGGTCCTCGTAAGCAAGTAGCACCTTGAGATACCCGGGATCGACCGCGGTCTTTGCCTCCACCGCCAACCGCCACCGTCCGTCGGCCATCGCATAGGCGCGCAGCAGCTTGCCGTTGCGATCGACGATGGTGGTGGAGACTTTGCGCGCCTCTTCCAGCGGCAATGGGCCCAGCGCGTAGACCCAACCCGCGAAGGCGGTCGTGATGACGACGAGGACAAAGGCCAGCGTTACGGCGATCCGGAAAAAGCGGCGAGGCCCAATACCACCGCCATGGCCGGGCTTGCCCGGGCATGACGATTGAGATTGTGGTGACGCCGCGTCGCTCATCCCACCATCGCTCATTTCGCCGGACGCACATCGACCGAGCCGGTGCCGGTACGGCCGTAGCGCGAGGGGTTGTACATGTCCTCGACATGGGCCTGCGGCAGCACGTATTTGCCGGGCGAGACCGCGCGCACGATGTAAGCCACCGTGAACACCGACTGGTCGTCGCTGGCGCGCTCGATCGCCGCGGTGAAGCGGTCGTCGCGGAACTCGGTATGCTCCGGCTCCGCGCCGTCCTCGATCCAGTCCAGCGTGCCGGAGTCACCGGACGACACCAGGCGCGGGTTGTCGATCTCGAGACCGGCCGGCAGATAGTCGGCCACCATGATGTGCCCGCGTTCCGGCTTGGCCTCGGTGATCTTCAGCACCACCGCGAAGCGATCGTTCTGCTTGGCCTTGGTGACGTCGGCGGGCTTGCCGTCGAGCGAGAAATAGCTGCGCTCGATCTTGAAGCCGTTGGAAGCCGCGGGCTCCGGCGTAACCGGCGAGCCCGAGACCGAGACCACCGCCTGCACCGGCGCATCGCCGGTATTGGTGATCTTGACCGGCTTGCCGGCCACCGCCTCGGCCTTGTAGCTGCGATAGACGGCGGCCTTGACCGGCGATCCATCGATATCGAGCGCCAGCGTTTCCTTTGACAGCGCTCGCGCGGCCAGCACCATCCAAGCATTCTCCTGCGTGGAGGTGTAGGGCGTAAGCCCCCGCGCCGCTTCGACCCGCTGAACGGCCTGTGTCAGTGTCGCCCGCGGCGCGTTGCCTTCGCTGGCGAGCGAGACCAGCGCCGCCGCGTCGCGCAGCGCCGAGCCGTAATCGACGCGGCCGAACTCGATTACCGGTTTTGGCGCCAGCGCATCGAGTGCCGCCGCATAGACCCGTTCCGCCCGCGTCTTGTCGCCGACCAGCGCCAGCGCCGCGGCGAGCTGCGATTTCGCAATCGGCGTTGCGAGATTGCTCAGCTTGGTGTCGGCGAGATAGCGGAGATCGCCGATCGGCGCTGCGCCATTGCGGGCGAGCACGTAGAGGCCGTAGGCCAGATCGCGGCCGCCGTCCTTTTCCGGCTCGTTGGCATTGACCACGGAGTTGCGGATGCGATCCAGCGCGTTCTTGAACAGCACGTCCGGCACCGCAAAGCCCTTTTCGCGGGCCCGCGTCAGGAAGTCCGTCACATAGGCGTCGAGCCAAGCGTCTTCGCCGCCCGCCGACCACAGCCCGAACGAGCCGTTCGAGCCCTGCCGCGCCAGCAGCCGTTCGATCGCGTCCTTGATGCGCTGGTCGACGGCGGTATCCATCGCCAGGTGCGCGCCGGCCGCCAGATCATTGACATAGAGCAACGGCATTGCGCGGCTCGTGATCTGCTCGGAGCATCCGTGCGGGTAGCGATCCAGCGCCTTCAAAATGGTCGCCGCATCGAGTGCGGTGGATAGGCTGACCGACAGCGAGACGCTGCCGGTGCCCGACACGAGGTCGGAGAACATGTCAGGAGTCAGCGTCAGGCTCTCGCCTTTCGCCAATGTCCGGATCGAGCGCCGCGCCAGCACCTGCGTCGCCGCCTTGACGTCGAGCGCATAATGCCGCGCCAGCGTCAGCCCGTTCGGGCCCTTGATGTCGACGTCGAGATTGGCGGTGCCGGCGCCGCCGGCATCGAGCGCCAGCGACATCGAGGTCCGCTGCTTGGCCGCGAGTTTGACCGTCGTGGTCGGATTGCCCGTCACCTTCACGGGTCCCGAGGTCTTCACGCTGATGCTGTAGTCGCCAGGGGCGCCCTCGACATTGTCGAGGTCGAAACTCATGGTGCCCTTATCGCCATTGAGCAGGAAGCGCGGCAGCGTCGCCGTCAGCACGACGGGGTCACGCACCGTGACATCGATGGTGGCGCGGCCAAGCTTGGTCGCGTTCCACGCCACCGCCATCACGCGTGCAGTACCGGCGAACTCCGGAATGTCGAAACTGATCTCGGCGGTGCCGTCGGCGCCAACCGTGACGATGCCGGAATAGAGCGCGAGCGGCTTCTGCGTGGGCGGTGAGCCCTGCAGCTCGGCGCCGGCGGAATCGCCGCCGGTCCTGATCTGGCCGCGGGTACCCTGCATACCGTCGATCAACTGGCCGTAGAGGTCGCGGATTTCGGCCGTCAGGCGGCGCTGGCCGAGATAATAGTCATCGGGTGCCGGCGGCTTGTAGTTGGTCAGGTTGAGAATGCCGACATCGACCGCGGCGACCACGACCTTGGCGTCCTCGCCGGGATTGAGCCCACCCAGCTTGACCGGGATCTTTAAGCTGGTGCCGGGCCGAACCAGCGGTGGCGGCGACAGCGCGACTTGGAGCGTGCGCGCCTTCTTGTCGATCCCGAACCATTTTAGCCCGATCGCCCGTCCGGGCATCCGCAACGCCGCCGCGTCCAGCGGTCGCCGCAGCGTCGCCAGCACATAGGCGCCTGTGCCCCAATCCTTGCTGACGGTCAGTTTGACCTGCTGGGTGCCTTCCTTGACGTCGACGGTCTGGGTCGTCAGCAGGCGGTCGCCGAGCACGTTGATGGTGAGCTTCCCGGCGGTGCGGGCATTGACCGACACCACCATGGTGTCGCCGGAGGCGTATTCCGGCTTGTCGATCGAGGTCTCCAACAGGTCCGGCGTATCGGCGCTTCCGTCGGAATACCAGCCGACGTCGAACTGCACCGAGGTGATCGGGCCATCCGCCTCGTTCGATTTGACGTCCAGGCGATAGCGGCCGGGCTCCGGCGCGACCGACACCCGCGCCGCCTTGTCTGATGTCAGCGTCAGGTCGCCATCGGCAACGCGTTTGGTGGATTTGACCGGCTCATATTCCCAGGACGAATTCTGACGATACCACTGATAGCGCGACTCCATCTTCAAGAGTTCGTAGCGCAGATCGTCGCGCGACAGTTGCTTGCCGTCCGGGCTGACGAAGACCACGTCGAACTCGGCCTTGTCGCCTTCAGCGACGCTCTTGTCGCCGAACAGCGGCTTGATGCCGATCAGGGCCGCGGTCGGCGCCACGGGGAGCACCAGCTTGCGCTCGACCGCGCGGCCGCCGGTCTCCACCATCCGGATGAAGATCTGCGCCTCCTGCGGCTGGGTCGAGGTCGGCGCCTTCGCCAGCGACACCGGGAAGGTCGCAACACCATTGGCGTCGGCCTCCGGCAGGTTCTCGATCGGGGTGCGCTCGTTGGAAGCGGTTTCCTCGTCCTCCACACCGAACTGATAGCCGGGATAGCCGGGCCGCCCGGAGGCTGCGGGGGCGACCAGCATGTCGCCTTCGAGCTGCAGGCCCGACGCCGGCGCACCATAAAGGAACTTGCCAGCGACCTTCAGTTCAACCGGGGTCTCAGCCTTGATCACCTTTTCCTTGGCCGAGACGTCGAATTCGATCCGTTCGGGGATGTAGTCCTCGACCATGAAGGTGGTCTCGCCGACGGACGAGCCCTTGGGGTCGGTAAAGGCGCGCACCCGCCAGGTCCCGGTCGGGACCGCCGAATTGAGCGGCACGGCCATGGAGCGGCCACCCGCGCCCTGGTCGGGGAGCTGGGCGCGGCGGAATTCGACGCCGTCCGGCCGCTCGATCACCAGCGTCAGCGGCCCGCCGGCCAAGGCGTTGCCCTGCCCGTCGCGCAGCAGCGCGGTCAGGTAGACGGTCTCGTTCGACCGGTAGACCCCACGCTCGGCATAGACGAAGGCGTCGGCGCCAGGCGGCACGATCCGTCCTGACACGCCGCGGTCGGTGAGGTCGAAGGCATTGGTCTTCAGGCTAAGGAAGGCGTAGTCCGCCTTCTCGCTCATCACCGTCAGCAACGCCGGCGAGAGCCCGCCCTCGCCGCGCGCAAGCCCCGCCTCGAACAGCACGTGGCCGGCATCGTCGGTCTTGCGCGTGGCCAGGATCTCGTTGTTGCGCGCGACCAGCCGCACTTCGGCCTTAGATACGGCTTCGGTCGAAGCCAGCGAATTGACGAAGACATGGATGCCGTCATTGCCGGAAAACGCCGTCAAGCCCAAGTCGGAGACGATGAACCATTGCGTCGCCAGTGTGCCGTCATCGTCGCTGCTGCTGCCCGGGCCCTTGGCGGCGGCCGTCATCACGTAGACGCCCGGCTGCAGATCTCCGAGCACCTGGTCGACCGGGAAAGCCGTCACGACGTCCTGGTTCAGCGTCGAGGCGGTGGCGAGCTCGCCGGACCAGACCTTGACCCCGCGCTCGTTGCCGAGATCGGAGAGCTGATAGCTGGAGAGCGTCTTCTGAAAATCGCTGTCGACCACCGTGTTGATCAGGTTCCGGTCGCCGATCCGGAACACGTTGACGTTCACCGAAGGCGTGTTGACGCTGACCAGCGGAATGCCGCGCTGGCCGGTGCGCGGCAGCACATAGGCGCGGCCGGTGAAGCGCACGAACGGCTTGCGGTCGCGGACATAGACGTTGAACTCGGCCGATTTCGGCAGGCTCTCCTTCACCGTGGACGGCAGGCCGGCGCGCAGGTTGATGTTGTAGCGCTCGCCATGCTTCAGCCCGTCGACGCAGAGCTGCTTGCCTTCGCTCGTCAGCGCCGGCTTGTCGGTGCCGGCCAGCGCCACGAAGGGCGCGAAATCGACCCGCTTGGCGAGGTCTTCGGAGAACTGGAAACAGGCGCGCGGCGAGGCGCCGTCGGAATCCACGGTATAGTCGAGCAGCCGGAAGCCGTGCTGATCGCGCATCTTCTCGTACTGGCCGCGGACCTCGGCGACCTCACGCATGTCGAGCGACAGCCGCAACGCATCCAGTGCCGGGCGCCACAGCTTGCGCTCGGACATCGCCCGGCCCAGCACGGCCAGCGCATCAGCCTCCTCGGCCTGGTTGCCGGCGCGCTGATAGGCGATGTAGGCCGCGGTCGAGGCGCGCTCATAGAGGAAGGTCTGTTCGCTGGAACTGACGGAGCGGATCTGGAAGATGGTCTTGGCGAGCCGCAGCCAGTTGGCGCTGTCTTCTGGCGTGGTCGCCGCGATCTGGCCGAGGATCTGCAGGCCCACCCGGAAGTCGGCGCGCTTGAAGGCGGCGTCGGCGTCGTTGCGCAGCGTCGCGGAGGATTTCGCCACCGGCCCCGCCTCGCTCTTGATCTGGGCCTCCAGCTTCACGGCCGAATCGGCCAGCTCGTCGCGCTTGAATGCCTTGTCCGCGGCCCCCGCCGCCGTCAGGCCAAGCGCCAGCGTGGCGCAAATCACTGTGGCGCGAACCAAACCGATCATGATGGGCTCCTTGCCGCGGACAGATGCCGCGTAACGACCAAAAAAGGCGCGAAAAGGTGACGGACTGATGGCGGTGGTGAAGGCTTGCGGAAGGGTCGCATGCATGGCTTAGGCAGTCCAAACGGTCGCGGCCGTCCCGTAGCAGACGGTCAGCGGGGAGGCATGTATATTGGGGCAGGCCCGAGGCTACGGCCCGCCGTCTGGCTTTGTCGCACCCTTGAGGAAATCGGTTCGACCGTCTTGGCGGGAAGGCGGATTTTTCATATTGGCAGTGGTAGAAAGGCTCAAGGCGGCGAGACAGCCCCGACGGTCCCATAGCTCAACTGGATAGAGTAACGGATTTCTACTCCGTGGGTTGCAGGTTCGAATCCTGCTGGGATCGCCATACCATTTCGCGCTTTTCCGCAATTTCGACTTCATTCTCGTCTCGGTTGGATTCTCGGCTTATGATGCCGGCCAGCGATTGCTTCCGTTGCCCTGACAAAGGATGCGGACGTCATGCCAAAAAAGGGAATCACCGGCCACGACGAATGGGTCGTCACGGAAGCGCTGGCGACGGCGCTGGTCGCACTTGAGCAGCTCGAGCCGACCCAGCAGTCGCGCCAGCAGATGGACGATATCCGGAAGCTCTTGGCAGCCAATTGTCAGCCCGGGACCATCAACCTGCATCTCGCCCAGGCCAAGTGCCGGCTGAACCCCCATGCCGATCGCGCCGTCATCTATCGCGAGTACGGATTTCAGGACTGGGAAGTCTGACGAGTGTGCTGCCTGCTGGAATAAGCTCGGAGCGCTGGTGTTCTGTCGTGGGGAGAGAACCGCGATAATTCTGCGAGGAAGGCTGGGAGGATATTGGGATGAAACTGCCGCACGCACCCGTCACGGCAATAGCTCTGACGATTTTGGCCGCGACGATCGCCCTGCCCGCACCCGCCCGAGCTCAGACCTACGATCCCAGCTACCCCGTTTGCCTGCAGGTCTACCAAGGCTTCGTGGACTACTATTTCGAGTGCCACTATCGAACCATGGCGCAGTGTCAGGCGTCAGCATCGGGCCGCTCCGCGCAATGCGTCGTTAACCCGTACTATGCCGGGCGCGGCAAGCGCCCGAAGCGGTATCAGTCCTATTGAAAATCGGTTCGCTTCGATGGGGCGTGGCTCGCACCTCGCCACTCCCGCCCGCTGTTCACCAGCCGTAGCTGCCTAGCGCCAGCGGCCTTCGTGGTGCCCTAGCCGTTCGCGTCGTGTCGGACTGCAGGCAGCGCCGGGCCGCTTCGATCTCGGCGTCGCTCGCGCCCTTGCTCCGTGCCCAGTGCTCTGCGGCGGGCGCGCTGTATTTCGCCACGTAGTAACGCACGACCGGACACGAAATTCGACGCAAGACACCGGACTGGTCACTCGCAAATGCGGCGCTTGATGTACCCAGACACAGCGCCAGCACACACATCCAACGTAAGGCCATGTGATTCCCCTCTCTATGTCAGAGGGCCATGGCTTTCAGCGACGCATCAAGCCCGATTGTGAGTTCCGCCAACGGAACGGTCGGAGCTGTGCTTAAGCCGCAACTATTACCGTCGTGACGGCGCCGCTCCGCCCGATAAACGCGACTTTCTACAATCATTAAAATTGATTGTTTACGAAAAAGGCCGAACCTGATTGCCGCCCTGGGACAATCCGTTAGCCTGCTTGCCAGGGCTGCGTGAACCGTTGGTAGCCGAGATGGAATTCGACCGCCGATCTGTCGCAAGGACGACGATTTCGAAAAGCGCGTTGCTGTTCTTCGACGCTCGGCGCGGTGTCTTCACCTGCCGCGTTCAGGATGTCACGAATTCCGGGGCTGGAATTGAACTCCACGACCTCAACCTGCTGCCCCTAAATTTCGAATTGACCTTCGACAATTTTCACAACATTCGCGAATGCCGCGTAATCTGGCGGCAAGGCGATTTCGTCGGTGTTGCGTTTCAAAACTGATCGATCTGCGACCAGGCGCCATCCCGCATCCGTTGCGCCGACGCGGGCGGCTCACGCGCCAACTCGCTCGAAGCCGCCATCTAGGCGTATCCTGCAAAGCCCAGAAGTCCTGTCAGGCAAGACCGCAGCAGGCAAGACAGGCTTGGAGGCAAAACAGGCTTGGAGACAAAACAGCCTTGGAGAATGGAACTAACAGCGGGGCTCCGCGTCGAATCCCTTCGGTTCCACCGGCACGCAAGCTAATGACGGGCGAGCCGCCTTCGCGTATCGTTTGCGGTCGGTCGTTTCGAGTTTGTGACGGGAGGTCGAACATGTCTTGGGATCGTCCGTTCGCTCAGCCTGTGCCGCTCCCGAAAGGGCCGCCAGCGCAAACCCTGCGAGACGCCGCCGACTACATAAGGACCCTTCCTCAGCCCGAACGCGAACGTCAGGAATGGCGGCTCGCCATCCAGATGCTTATTGATGCCGCCGAAGATCGTGGACCCATGCTGTTCGCGCGCATGGGAATTGTCAGAGCCTTTGAGACGAG
The DNA here is from genome assembly GCF_036924675.1 of Bradyrhizobium sp. AZCC 1578. Classification (NCBI taxonomy): domain Bacteria; kingdom Pseudomonadati; phylum Pseudomonadota; class Alphaproteobacteria; order Hyphomicrobiales; family Nitrobacteraceae; genus Bradyrhizobium; species Bradyrhizobium sp. AZCC 1578. The sequence goes on along the minus strand of NZ_JAZHRZ010000001.1, from coordinate 45,395 downwards.
TATTGAAACGACGCTCGATGCGGAGCCCCCAGGATCCCCGCCAAGATCCCCGCCAAGCAAGCTGAAAGAAAGCAAAGCTGAAGGGAGACCGTGACGCCGGCATCTGAACCCAGGTCAACGTCACGCAGGTGGTGCCGGAGAGCATGAAGACGCTTCAAGCCCGGCATTTCCAAATCGAACGAGAACTCGCGCTCGCAGGCGAAGTGCAAGCCACGCCGCCACCGAACGACCGTAGACCTGCCTAGCTAGGCTACATTCCTAATTCGGAAATCATCGATCCGCTTGCCGGATTTCAGTTTTGCAGCGAGCCAGCGAGGCGTCTTCCCTCGGCCTGCCCACGTCTCGGACGGCCGATCGGGATTCCGGAATTTCGGAACGACCGTCGGATATGGACGCCGCCCTGTCGATGATTTCGTGCGCTCAGCTTCGACGACGCCCTTGAGCTGCTTCAGGCGATCTTCAAGGAGGCGCTTCTCTGCAAGCAGAGTCGTTGCAAGCCTGGCGGTTACTTCTTCGTGGAGTGCCCACAGCTCATCCGTGGACATTGATTTTAAGGCTTTCCGGTTCACGACCGTCCCCAATCATGATTCGATGGCTATCATCGTTGGTTGCAAAACATGAGTAGAATAGGGCTGATTTAGAACCTCCTTCGGGCAGAAAAGTTCCATCCCTTGGCATCGTGACACACAACCATAACGGAATCCGCTCGAAGATGCACCAAGAAGCTGCACCAGATTTTCTTCGCCCGCAATCATTAAGGAAGCGCCGGCGGCGACAATCGCCCATAATAGCCGAGCGCGCGTCTCCCTGGGGTAGGTGATAGGAGCGGCACCCGGCTATTCGGGCCGCGCGGCGGTGCGGCCTGAACAGGAACTCATTTATGATTTAAGGGAACTTTAAAAAGCCATTGAATCATAACGATTTTATCAGAACGCAAATCGCGCGATCAGGCACTGAGCTTTGCCGCGGAACCGAAACGGCCGCAAACGACCACGAAATAGCCTGGCGAGAGGAAACGTAACGCTCTCGATACGTTTCCCCCGGTCTCATGAATGAACGGCCGAGCGCGAGGCCCCCTTGAGTCCGCCACCACCCGAATTCGATCGCGACGAGGCGCTGGTGTGTATGGCGCTGGCGTTCTGCTTGGCCGGTGCATCGACCAGCATCATCTACCGGCTGCTGGGTTGAGGGAGCCCGGACGGATCAGTGAGCCACTGTGCGCATGCCGACGAGCGCGTGGCGCGCTTTTGGTTTTGCGATGTGATGGCGCCGATGAAGCGAGGTAAGCGGCGGCTCGAGTGTTCGCGGTCAGGAGTAGACGAGGCCCGGAGTGCCTAGGTGACAGACGCAATCAGGAAATTATCAGCGCTCGGCAATGACTTAGGCCAAAAGCTGTCCGCTATCCGAAAGAGCAACTGACGCATTGAGCCGCAAAGAGGGATTGATGGAGCGAGACATTATCGAGCGCTTGATGGATTTCGAACGATGCGGCCTCACGGCCCTTGACCGGGTCAACATGCGGGAATGCGCAGCGATCGAGATTCACAGGCTACGGCAAGAAAACGAACGATACCGCGGCGCACTGGAGGTCATCTCTGGCTCGTCCGACCGGCTGCAAGCCCTTCAGGCTATTGCAGCACTCGACAATATCGGCCCGAAAATTGGAGTCTAGGATGAAATATGACTTTGAACTTGGTGGCCTGACGGTTGGCATAATCTGCGGCTTCATGCTGGGATTTTGTACCTTCGGCCTGTTGCACTAGCGATCAGGCCGGCTGTCCGAAAGAGTGGAACATGATGCTTCTAGGACGGTGCCGACGCCTCGGGCATTGCGGCTTCATCCATTGCGTCTGTGATGTTGATCCGACCGACCCGCGCGATATGGCCAAACTAAGGAATGAAGAGAACATGAGTGAACTTGAATCGATCATCGACGATGTGGGGAATCAGGTGGCGGAACGACAAACAGGGTGCCTGTCCATGCGGTCAGAGCGCTTGCTGGTAGATGAAATCAAGGCATTGCGGACCAAGGCCGAATACTGGCGGCTTCTTGCTGAACGCAACGGAACCGAGAATTGGCAGCTAAATCAGGCTTGTGGGTATCCAATCCCGGCCGACAAGGAGACCCCACAGAACCCATTCAAGTGCGGGATCTGCGACGCTCGCGCGAGATGCGAGATCTGCGACCCGGCCGGAATTCAGTAGCCGAGCTACGCCTTGCGCCGCTTTAGTTCCCGTTCGATGGCCTCCCGGATCAAGTCAAGCCGAGCTTCGCCATCCCGCAAGGCAGCGTCCAGCCGCTCAACCGTCTCGGCGGCGAGCGGTAGGGTCAGGCGGGTAGTCCAAAGTTTTTTGCGTCCCATGTCATTTTTCGTATGTACGATATTGACGACAGGCCGGAATATATCGTATGTACGAAACATCAGCAAGGGATTAGCCGAAATGAACCTCAAAAACCAGCCGACAGTAATGATGCCCGCCGACCTAATGTATGAAGTGGAGCGGGAATGGAAGATGTCTAAGGCCGCCTGGATCGATGTGGCTTGGGACTTGGCGCAACAGATTTGCGGAACGGAAGATCAGGCTGCGATCGAGAAGGTTCTCCGAGAGCGCGCCGAACTTGTCCTGATGTACCGCAAACGTGCAAAGGAGGCGGCCTAAGCCGCTTCCTCAGATTGGCAAGGAGACGGAAACAGTGGCTAAGGACAAGCGGCCGAAGACAGCCAGCAACACCGGATACGGCATCCTGAACCCTTACGGGGATATGTGGACATCCGAGGTGTTCAGCACTGAGGGGCAAGCCAGGGGCCATCTAGAGCGCTTCTGGAGGACCGTTCCGGGTGGCAGCGATCTCAGCAAATACAAGATCGTCCGCGCCCGACAGGTGGCGCATTACGTCGGCGATATTCAGTAGAAAGGGAAAGAGATGAATTGGCAACCAATCGAGACGGCGCCGAAGGATAAAACCATACTGCTTTACGGGCCGCAGGTCGGCGGCTCGAAAGACGATCTGGCAGGATGGGACGGGAATATCGTTGCATCCGGATACTACGATGGGATCGATACGTCGTGGTGTGTCACGGGATCGACTTGGCGCGGCCCGTTCATAGGGGCGACCCACTGGATGCCCCTCCCCGCCCCGCCGGATTCGAATGGGGGTGCGAAACAGTGACACATAAACTGATCAAGGCAGCCAAGGGAGCCGTTCGGGTCGCCCGGTGCGACCACGATCTGATACCCGTGCCCAAGAGCGCAGAGCCAAGCGGATTTCATAGAACCATGTGCAGAAAGTGCGGCGCGAGCTTCTATGAGCCTAGCGCGAATGGGGGCCGATGATGTTGTGGCTGATACAGGAATTAGCTTTCCGATATGATTGGATTTATCGGATCGTCTATCGCTATCGCTGCCCCGCCCCCGCAGATGGCGCCACGATGGCGCGGGAATGCTATCGACGCGGGCTATGTGGTTGTAACAACCAATGGCGCTTCCGACCGCGCCAGCGCACTTGACCGACATGACCCGAGAAGAAGCGATAAAGATCATTCAACAGGTGCCGCCCAAGTGGGTCGTCTGGTGTCTGGCTCAAATCAAGAAACCTGCACCACCTCGGACTTGACCGAAGATCGAGGATGAGATGGACATCAATCCTGAAGACTTGAAGGTGGAAGTAGCCCGCAGAAGCCCTCCAGGAGGGCAGCACGTCGGAACGGAAACGGGGGTGAGGGTAACGCACCTGCCGACCGGGCTAACCGCCGAGTGCAAGACAGAGCGATCCCAGCACCGCAATAGGTCGATCGCGATGGATATGATCTTGGGCGGCCTCACGTCGCCACACTTTCGCAGTTGAGCAGGAGCCGAAAGATGATAGACCCTGTATTGGCCGCCTTTGTATTTTGGGGCCTTGGCGTTTTTACCGGCTATTGCATCGGCTGGAAACGAGCCCAGCGGACCTAAGCGAAAGCCCGCGAGAGCAAAATGGATTTCCCCTACGTCTATTACTGGAACCGGCAGGATCGGAAGGGGCAGTTTTGCCGAGTTACGGCGCGTGGCAAAATGAACAGTTGCTGTGCCGAATTTGAGGACGGCTACAAGATGATTACCAGTCGCAACGCCATTCGCAAACGGAAGGCCGCGCCTTGCAAAAACTGCAAGGACCCCATTGACGACGGGCACGCAGAGTTCTGCGGCATGTGCCGCGAGATGGGTGCCGGGCTTTCGGTCTTGGCCAAGGATAGAAACAATGGGTGAGCACCGTATCAGCCTGAAAATTGAGTTCAGCATGCACGGCCATACAGACAAGCTCGATGCTTGGGTGGAATTTCACGGAACATGATGTCCCGGGCGTCGATTATCGCGCGATCGAATGGCTGCAAGAGCAGCACGCGAAGGCCATGAGCAACTATCTGGAGGCTCAGTGTTCGGCCGATGAGCGGCAACAGGCCGAAGTAGAGAACCGCGAGCGCGAAGAGTTAGAGCGGCTCAAAGCCAAATATAAGGGCTAGTCCGGCTCCAGCACGATCAGTTCCGATCGCCGCATGGCCGCAACCGCCCTCACCTTCTCACAGGCTTTCTTGTAATCCATAGATTCAGGAACCCGATAGTATTTGTCCCTGGTCGTGATGCTTGGCGAAACAATTGTAAAGGCCCAATATCTCTTCCCCTTGGGCTTGCCGTGCTGAGATTCATATTTGGAAGTGTCTATTGGAATATCCATGCCCGAAATATATGAACTGGATGGCTAAAGACGATCCCGTCCGCATCATTCCGCACAGCCCAGAGGGGATTCCCGATACTGGAAGCTTTGAGGTCGTGTATCCTCGCGGGAGAGAAATGTTCTTTTGGGATGACAATGCCGGCCGGCGGTCGATTTCGAAGAGTGTCACGATGGGCCGTGAAGAGGCTCTAGAAGCAGCTCGGGAGTTTGCGAGGAAGGAGCGGGAGAAGCTTCGATGACCGTCTGGATCTATGTCGATACGAGCAAAGATGCCCGCCACGAGGACTACCTGAAGGTCTTCGCCACTGCAGAAGCCGCTCAAGCCTGGTTCGATAAGAACGATCCGGAAGGCGTGGCCTTTCAATACGAGGTCATCGGGAGTTGAGAAGTTCCGGCAGGCAGTCGAGAACGAGGCCGCGGATTTCTTCCATTGAGAGCTGCCAGCGCTGAACCGTGTGATCGCCGGGCCCAATGTTCAGCATTGGCTTTCCCTTCTCCGGGAAAGTGATCCGGAAGAACCTAGCGGTCTTTGGGTCGGACGATTGGACACTCGCAAAGCCACTCAAGGAGGAAGCTGTAATCGTGGTGATGCATGACTTCATTTGGTTTTGAGAAGACCCAGCCAAGTTGTATCCAATCGTTAAGCGCGTGATGTCTGGCCCAGTGGAAAATGCGGTCTCGCTTCATGCGGAAACACTATCATGATTTGTCGCGAAATGCTATAAATAAAGCACTTTCAGGAGATTTTACATGGGCGCAATGATTGACCGTGTGGCGCAAGCCTTACTGGCTTTTGAGACCAGCGCCTCTGAGTTTAAGTCAGAGGATTGTGGCTGGCATTCACTGCTAAATGAGAGCGGGCGAAACTTCTGGCGGGCAAAAGCCCGCGCGGCCATTGAAGCGATGCGGGAGCCGACTGACGAACAACGCAATGCCTATTACGAACTGAGCCATAGGACGGAAGTTATGTTCGATGCTCATTGGGAACGAGCAATAGATGCTGCCCTAGTCAGCGAGCAGCCAAAGGCCGACGTTTGACGCTGCATACCCGCCAAAGATGATCGCTGTCGGATAGTTCTTCCTGAAGAGTGCTTCAATCGCAATGTAGGCATAGGCGAGACCCACCGCGACAATGAGAGTCTTGCCCATCAGAAGTTCAGCCGGTCAAATTCGGGATGATGTTTGCAGATTTTATCTGCCAGTTTCTGAAAGACGGGACCGTGTTCGTCGCACATGCCGTTCACTTCCAAGAAGAGGTGCGCCATCTCATGCGACATCGTTTGCAATAGCAGTATATGCCGCCCGACGTTTCGGCTTGAAAACACCATGTGATGTTCTCCGCCTATCCACTGATAACGCCCGAACTCGTTCTTCCGTCTGCCAATGGAGAACTTAACGTCCTCGGAGTGCGGCATATTCATTTTGTTGAACGGCGGGGTGCAGCACAGATAGTCATAGGCCGCCGCCAGCATCTCGACATTCAGCGGGAGCGCCATATCACACCTTATGAAGCTGGCCGCGGAACCAGACCGTTTTAGCGTCCATCTTGGTGATAAGCTCTGGCGGCATCAGTATCCCGTCCCGATACGTCAGGAGCGCAAAGCCCGAGCGCCAATCCAATGCTGAATCCTCTGTGTAGCTGAACGCGCGATGTTCCTTGTCAGCCACGCAGCCAGTATCAACCCCATAACGATCAAAGCGATTATAGTCAGAGAGAGGTCGAACGTTCTGCGAATGGAGATGCCCCGTAATCATGCTGACGCCTGCATTTAGAGCATTCGCTCTGGTGGCGTTCATTCCACCTTTCCAGCGATGCTTCACCATCGTCGCGCCGCCAGGAACGCCCTCGTTGATGAAGCAAGACATTGCTTTCTGCCAAACGCCGGAGAAATGGTCGGCTAGATGCACACCCTTGACGCCACGCATTTGCGGGACAGCGTTAGCGAACGTTGCCTCCCACCTCGCGTCATGATTCCCCAAAGTCCAGACTTTGTGAGCGCCGCGCTTGCAGGCTTGCACGATATCGTTGAGGTGATCTTGTACGGATTCGATCTCTTCCTGCGGGTCTGGCGCCTTCTCCCAATTCTGGGGGTGCCGGCTGATCCTTGGGAAGTCCATCACGTCGCCGTTCAGGATGACGGCGGATGGCTTGATGTCGGCAACGAACTTCTTGAAGGCCCGGAGGCAGGTTGACGGCTCACCAGGCCAGATATGGAAGTCGGACCCGATCAATGCCGTTCCGTTTCGTATCTCAAGCGGCAGGCGACCGGGGAAGTTAATCGCCTGCTTCGTCGGCGCCGTGATCGGATCGAATCTCGCGAGATTGGCGCGGCGCTTGTAAACCGCCCGCTCCATGCACCCTAGTTGCCTTGCTGTCTCCGTTGCACCGTATGTCTGGAATAGCCTTACAAACTCATCGTCAGAGCATGTCTTGCCGGCCATTCAGTACCCCGCTGCTGGCTGAAAACAGTACGTGGTGAACTCAGCAGCGGGGCCATAGCGCCTGCCGCACAAATGATTGCGCCCATCGGGATTGTCCGGGCTGTCAGGTAGCCCGAGGTCAACCTTGTGTTTGGGGATCGGCGTGAAATCGCCTGTATCGCCCTCTTGCCGGGCGTACCATTGGCCGCCCCTCATGTAGGCTTCAGCGGGCCGGCAGTCGTCATCATTGCAGCAGGAAACAGCTCGGTTGTCCGGCATTTTCCAGTGCTTGTAGAATTTGTGATGGATCGGAAAATCCAGCGGGCGGTGCTGGTGCGGTTCTTGTGCTCTCACCGGCACCGCGATCAGCACGAGGCCTGCGATAATCAGCGGCCACGCGATCTTGCTCTGTGTGTTCTGGGTGGCGATGAATGCGCCGGCAATGAAAAGGAGGATGCCGAAAAGCATGATGACCCCTAAATTTCGCGGTAGATGTCCTGCAATGAGCACGGGCCGTAGCCCTGTCCCCAGCCCACATGCCAATTGCCGAACCGGTCGCGCTGAGCGGCCTTCTCGACAATCACGCAATACGGGACTTGGTTGTCTTTGACCGGTTGCGGACGGTTCGCAGCGATAGCAACCAGCGCGCAGATCGTGACGGCTATGATGCCGGCGCGGAAGTCGATCAATGTTTGCCGATGAGGTTGGTTGTGATGAAGGCGATCACTGCGGCAGCGCCACTTGACCACCACACCTTGCGCTCGACCTTGGTCAGCCGATCGTCGTACTTGCCTGTTAGCTCAATGAGCAGATCAACCTTGGCTTCGACGCGGCCCATTGCGCGTTGTAGTTCGTCGCTCATCGAAATGCCGTCGCCACGACTTTGACGCCCTCATGCCAGCGGTCCTTGAACGTCACGCCAGCAGATTTTGGAGCGGCAACCTTCTTGTCAGACTTCGCACCTGGCTTCTGACAGATGGCCTTCCAAGCGGCGTTGTGCTCTTTCACTTCCGCAGCAGTGGCCTGCGTATCCTTGCCACTCCAGTAGATCGGCTTGAAGGCTTGGCAAGCCACCTTGTCAGTCGGGACGCTTGAAGCCGTCATCGTCGCGCAGGATGCTAGCGGGATCGTTAGTGTGAGTAGCGCGAGCGGCAGCCCTAGCCTCATTGCCCGCCTTGATAGCCTCGTCTGCATCCTGCAAACCCTTCAAAGTTGCTTCCGCAGCCCCCGCCTCCATCCACTTTTTCTGTTCGGCGTAACCGACCAGCCAGCGGGCGAGGGCGAGGACTCCGGAGATAATCGAGAGAATTGTAGAAGCGGTCATGCTTCCGGCTTGTTCAGGTCGGGAACGAACACGGCAACAGCGGCGGCTATAGCGGTCGCGACCGAAACAATCGCCTGTAGGTGCTCAGGGGCCAGATTGACGCCGACAAGGCCGAGCAGAGACGCGAGACCTGCGTAGGTGGACGGCTCTTTCATGCGATTGATGATGTAGGCAAAAATTGCAGTCATGGTTTTCTCCTGTTAAAGTCTGGCTGCCTGTACGTGCATCCAGTCGAAGTTTCGGGTGCGGCCGAGCGATACCCAGCCCTCTTCTTCCCACGCAGCCCAGAAGGCTTCGCAGTCCTTTTGAGCGAGGCGGGCTTTATCCCGACCCCACTTCAATTGATTCCGGTTCGGATCGAAGTCGATCGCGCAGGCATAGGCGTGCATCGAAAGCTGAGTTCCGCCGCGCATCGGCCGGTTGTTGTAACAGCCCCCAAAGATCGAGAGCCCAAGCTTTGCTCGGTCGCTGGCGCTGTATTCTGATGCGATCTTAGTCAGCGCCCTGAACGCACTGTCGGCGCATTTCTTGTTGATCGTCATGCGCTTAACGACCTTGCCATCGTAGGTCATGTCGTATGGCAAGGTCAGAATCGTCTGGTTCGTGCCAGGCGCGCCGTAAAAGCGCCGGCACTCAGCCTGGGTGGGCCAAGTTGTCATCTATTGCTCGCTGTGGAGTTGTGGTGGTAGGATCCCCCCCGGCTGGAGGGAGTCCACATGCTTTGGTTCTTCGGATCTTTGGCGGCAGTCTTTTTGCTGCTTGTTTTGTGCGCCGTGCTCTTAACCCGCCACCTGACTAAGTGGCCGGAAGCTAAATAATCCGAATGATGTAGTTGCAGACGATGGTGGGCTGAACGTTGTTGTGAGCCTCGCCGCTCGTATTGTTCGACGTAACACTGATAGAGTTTGTGACCTGCCCGGGATTCAGAATAGACATCGTACCGTTTGCGACTGGGATCGCGTAAAACTGCGAACCAATACCACCAGTAAACGTCGTCGGTGTCGTGGTCCCAATCAGAGGGAAATTCGTTGAGGGAGCATTGCTGACATTGATGACTTGCGAAGCGTTCGCCGAAGTAATCCCCGTGGGCAATTTCGCGAGCGAAAGCGTGTTGCTCTCCAAACCGCCGGTTGCGCCAAGCGCTGTGCTGTCGCCGCCGAAATACGTGGAGGTTAGCCGCGTTGCCGTCGCCGCCTTCATAACCGAAACACGTTCAGTTTTGTCCGGCAGGTTGAACGTCGTGGACCCGTCGCCAGGCCCATAGGTCGTTCCCATGATGGCAAATAGAGCTGAATAAGTGGTTCGGCTGATCGCCTGCCCTGCCGGGAATGCAAACGAGCTGTTCGGCGCGGTCGTGCCCCAGAAATCGATCCCGCCAGCGATCGGGATGGAGTACGGGTTGACGTAATAGCCGTGCAGGTAGAAAACGGCATCGCTCGAATTATAGAGCGCAATGTAGGGCGAGCCCTGCACCAGGACGCCAGCCGGCAGTTCGACCGAGGGAGCCGAACGCAGCGGCTTTGCCCCGAGCCCGTCAACATTGAGCGTGACCGTTGCACCGTTGGTCGCGTGCGGCGTGAAGGCGATCATCTGGCCGTTCATGTTCGCAAGCGAATTGAAGACCTGATACGATGTCACGGTGTAGGCGGTTGACGTGCCGCCGGTTGCGATAGCTCCCGCAATGTCGTCCCGGAAGCCAGCGGCAGAAGCCATCATAGCTCGGGCCGAATCGTTCACGGCGCTGGGCGCCATGCCTTCGGCCCAATTTACGGTTGCATCAGCCGTGGCATTCGACGCAGCCGTGCGGCTCCAATTGTAGAACGGAAGTGCCATTGATTATCCTCGGGAGAAAACGGGCGGCTTGAACGCAGCCTTGAGCTTGGAGAGATCGGGCGAGCGGCGGGGCGCAAAGAAGATCGGCTGGGCCTGTGGGGCCTGCTCGGCTGGCATCTGGGCGAATAGGCCGCCGCCCTGAGCGGGTTGGGCCTGCGGAGTAGCGGCCGGAAAGACCGGGGCTTGCGCCAAAAGACCAGCATTGGCTGGCTTTAGAAGGCCCGCAGGAGCCGCAGCGGGAGCCGTTGATGAGGGTGCTGCTTGGGGCGCGCTACCGCCGACCTTCTTGGACGCCCACGCCTGCAAGTCCCCTGCAGTCATCCGAGCTAGGAATGGATTGGCCTTTACGACCGCATCCCCAAGGATGGCAGAAACCGGCGCGCTGGGGTCTGCTTGAAGAACTTTCACCGCCCCGCCAGGGCCGGCAAAATGGCTTAGATAGATATTTCCGTCCGTGACGGGGACACCCGCCCTTGCTAGAATGCCCTGGTTCTGGTTCGCATAAGCTTCCGTCATCTCTCGGGAGAGTTGCGGGTCGGTCTTAAGGGCAAGAAGTTCGGCATCTGATTTGCCGTTAGCAATGTCGGGTCTTGCGGTGCGAATGGTCGCAAGCCAGGTGGAATCGATGAACTGACCGAGCCCCGACGCAGACGAACGAGGATTGGTGGCGTTGGGATTGCCCCCGCTCTCTACGCCAATGATGGAGTCTATCAGGCCCATATGATCGAATTTTCCGCGTTCATAGCAACGCTCGCGCTGGGCGCGTTCGTCGCCTTTCTAGTTAACCGATGGGAGCTATTCGTCGGGGATAAGGACTTGGCGTTCCTGATCGGATTCCCGGCGCTGTGCCTCATTGCGTGGATTTACGACCGGCGACAGGCGTCGTTGCGGAAATCCAATAAGGAGAAGACATAACCCGCATGATCGCCCGCGAATTTTGGCCCGTTGACCAAGCGGACCTCAGCAAGTCCTGCGCTATGCGCCGGACCTCTGGACCTTCCGCCGCCAGGATTTGACCAATCTCATCCTTGGTTCTCGCGTTGCTGGCGCCGGCAATGGCCTTCGCTACTGCATTGAGAGCCTTCAGCCCCAAGCCGGTTATCGTCGTATCGTGCGGGACGTTGCCGCCTTCCGAGCCCCTCATAGCCGCTGCGGATTCCATGCGTTGGGCGGTCTGGGAATTTTGCACGATGTCCTGGTAAGACTGCCGGAACTTCCGATTATCCATCAGGGATTTAACTACGGCGTCCCGCGCATCGTCGCCGAAGATCGTTCCGAGCTTCTGGCTGTTCCAGTCCTGCGGCGTGCCGATCTTGCGTTCTAGCGTATTCAGGTCGTTGACGTTGGTGCCGACAAGCCGGTCGAGCTCGGCTCGCGTGCCCTGCCGCAACCGTGTTGGGGCGGCAGACGGGCCAATCATCTCGCCCTGCGGTAAGGCCGACAGCCTGATTTCGTCGGAGAGTTCGCCGGGCCTGATAGCGGTTTTACCACTATCAAGGACCTGAGTGCCGCGCTGAAGTGCGGCCGACTGCCGATGGGATTCAGCGATTGGCGCGTCTATCGATTTGATGCCGGGAACTGCGCGAGTCAGCTCAGCGTCAACCGCCTGCCGTGCCTGCGTGAGAACGCGGATGGTGTTGGGGTCAACCTCTGTTTTAAGTAAGCCGTCTATGGCCTCTCTGCTATTGAGAAGCGCCGCCGGGTTGCGGTCTAACTCCCGCGTAGCTACCGGGTCGTTTAGCATCTCGCGGACTTGGCGCGCGGCCCGTTGTGCACCTCCCCGCTCGGCTATAGCCATGGCGTCAAGTTGCGCCGCCAGACCTCTTGTGTTGACGGGGCCAGCGCCCTGCAGCAATGGCTGATACTCCTGCCCCATGAAAGCGCGGTCGCCGGATAGCCCCGCCTCAACCCGCGAGGGCATCGGCGATGGGCCAAGATTTTCATCCAGCGCGCGGGCCAGCCGCTGTCCAGTGCCCGCATCGCGGTTGCGCAACGCATCAACCAGCGCCGTACGGCCCGCGCCCGCGCCAGTGCCGGCACCCTGACCAAGACCGAGCATGGCGGGACCAGCATCAACCAGCATCGCATCCGGCCCCATCTCGGATAGGCCGCGCAGTCCTGCTTCGTCAGCCTGAGCGGCGCCGCGGAGCATTGCCGACGCGCCGCGGCTGGCCCCTTCAACGCGGGGGCCGAGGAACGCCGCCCCGGTTCGATAGAGACCGCCGGCTGCCGCGCCCGCTACAGGCAACCCGCCGCCGATTAGTGCGCCTGTGGTCGCGCCCTTCGTTGCCGCTTCAAGATAGTCTTTCGGGTTCTCGGAATAGGTATTGCCCGCCCCATGCGCCGCACCATATGCGCCGCCCTCCGCGCCATAACCAAGCACGCGAGGCAGCATGTTCGGACCAACGCGGCCCGCCAAGGTCAGGCCGCTCCGCATCAAGCCAATGCCGCCGCCAAGGCCGCCTACTCCTTCTACCACAGCTGATTCCGGCAACCGATTGCGCACATCCTGCGTCGCAGTTCGATTGGCCTTTACGCCAGCATCATATGACGGTGCGCGCCCGGTCAGCGCGTCCATGCCGCCCGCAAACTTATCAGCCAGCCCGAACGTCGCGCCATTGGCTGCCAGCCTCGCCCAATCGTCCAGCTTGCTGCCAACCCGCCTGACCTGTTCACCAAGATCAGGACCGGCCTGCACTACTCCACCCATTCCCTCCATTGTTGAGGGCATAGGCCCCGCCTCGGCCTGCATGGCGGGGGCGGGCTGCGGGGCTGCAGCACCTAGATGCTTCTGGAGCGCAGCCAATGCGCCTTGTGCGCTCGCCCCCTCAATCTCGTAGACCCTGCCGTCTGGGGCTGTGATCTCGAATACACCCATTACTTGGCCTTGATTTTGTAGCCGTCGATTACAACGGGCTCAGAGGACTTGGCGACCCAAGGCTGGAACTCGCCGAAGTCGTGAACAACGTCGTCAGGGTTTGCTCGGGTGCGCGTGGCAATGCCGCGAAAACGCTCGGCGTCCTGGTCATACATCTGCTTGTAAGACTGCATCCGGCTGTGCGCTTCGGCCATCAACGCTTGACGGCCAGCGGGCGTCAGGCCGCCCTCGTTATTGATCTGCGCAATGACGCCGTTGAGCTTTTCCTGCCAACCTTGCGCGTTATTAGCCATGTGGATTTCGCCCTCTCGAACGACCGAGCCGGGGTCCATGATCTTGCCGAGGCCGTAGACCAGATTGAGGTCAGCGGCCTTCGTGTTGCGGCCCGCAGCATCACGCATGGACTTGTAGATGGGCGCGGCCTGCGAGATGTTCTGATACGATGGTAGTTTGGAAAGCTCGGTACGCAGCTTGCTGGTATCGTCAAAATTCGCTGGCAACGCGTCTCCAGTCGCTCGCTTGGACTGCTCGTCGCGCCATATCTTTGGATCGACTCCGGGAGGTGCTGCGGGGATGGCAGACGGCGCCGCGGGGGGACTAGCCTGCTGATTGTATTCCGTAATTGATTTGTTCTTGGGGTCTTTCCAGCCGTATATCTCATTCCCGAACTGGTCTTTCCGGACAACGCCATATTCCGGCAGCTTGGCTTCTAGCGCCTGCCCCAGAAGGATTTTGCCGGCCTCCGGGTTCATCACGGCGAGCATGGCCTTCTGCGAGCCAAGGACGGGCACAAGAGCGTCGTATTGCGCTTTGAGGTTCTGCTGCGCGACCGAGCGGCTATCATTGCCCGTAAGCTTCGCAATAAGGCCATCAGGACTACCAATGCGACCAAGTAATGAGCCGCCGCCACCGAAGGCTGGCGGAAGACCCTGCTGTGTCGGACTAGCCGGCATCGGCGGGGGCGCGGCTGGCGTCGGTCCAGCATTCGGAGCGGCCTGCACCGGCTGCGCCATTGGAGGTTGGGGCACATTCTGCGCTGGAGTTGCCGGCACCTGCGACAACGCCTGCATCGGCACCCCGTATTGCGCCTGATCGGACTGTAAGCCGCCGCTGAACTGCTGGTTCATTGCGTTGTTGCGCAGGAAGTCGAGAAGACCGCCGCCGCCCGTGCCGCCAGCAAAGAGAGAATCAAGCAGGCCCATTCTATTTCAGCCCTCAAAAAATCTTGGCAAGATTGGTGATGCCGGTCGATAGCTTCAGGAACTGATCCGCCCCCGACATCTGGTTTTCCTGCTTGCCCGTTCCTTGCGACTGCGAACCCAGCGCCGCAATCGGAATGCCGATCTGAGCGAGCAAACCAAGTGCCTGCACGGGAATCCCGCGCCGCGCAGCTTCAGCCTGAAGCGTCGCATTGGCGCCCGCATTCGCCGCGTCGGTCGCTTGTCCCGCCGCCGTAACGCCCGCACCCTGGTTCGCGAGCTTCTGCTGCTGGAGCCCCGCCAGAATGCCCGCATTGGTGTTGCCGGCGTTGTAGAGATTGCCCGCCGCGCCCTGCTGGTTCTGGATGTTCTGATTGTACTGAGCGGCAATCGTCGGCGCCAAGCCCTGCGTCAAACCCCGGCCAAGTGCCATTGAATTGGCGCCGCTGAAGTCTCTGCCGGCTGCTGCGAACATCCCGTTTGTGTTGTTGGTGATGTCAGCCGTCGCCGTGTTGATCGCGTCGCGGAACCCCGGCGTGTCATAGGGATTATAATTGGTGTTCGATGCGAGCGGGTTGGTCTGGTCAACATAGCGCTGATAGTTGGCGTTGACGTTGCCGGCCTGATCCGTCGCGCCGCCACCAGACAAGAGCGTCTTGGCGTAATCCGCGATCTGCGGGGCATAGGTCGCTGAGGCACTGTTGGCGTTGTTGACCAGCGTCGAGAGAGCCCCGCTTTCCGCGCCGGTCACGCCAGTATTGCTGAGGTTGCCCTGCAACTGGCTCAGGATGCCCTGTAGCGCGGGCTGGGCCGCCTCCCAAGGTGCTGTCGTGCTCTGCTGCGTCGTGCTTTGAGTGCTCTTACCGCCCAAGGTCTTTCTCCAAAATCACATGCTCAACGTGATATCCGTCCAGCACTCTCTGCCACCCTACGCGGCCGTAGATACGCATCTTGCAGCCTTCGTCTTTTGCGTATTTCTCAATTTGTGCCAGCAGGGGGAGCCAGCGCTCTCGCTGATGTCCGCTGCAAGCTGTTATCGTGCAGACGCCACACGTAAGGTGCGTGGTCGCCGCCGCCTCGATGTGGTCACTAATCGCAAGCCAGAGCAACTGATCGCCCGAGAGAACGTCTTCCTCGATATCGGCGAAGTCGCTTAAGCCCGTTCGTTCGATCGCCGCACGGATCAAATCGCGCGCCAGCGGCCAAACCTTTTGAGTGTCTGCTGGGTTGACGCAGAGTAGATCGACGCTCATCCAACAATCACGTATAAAAACGTTCGGCTTGCCGTCGCAGAGTTCACGTGCGTTATCGTGAACGTATCGACGCCAACCGAAGAAATGTACCAGGTGCCCGCACCGAACTCGGTTGCCGCATTTGCGGTCGTCGGGATCAGGATCGGAACAGATCCAGGCGCACAAGTCCCGGTTCTTGTCGTTACAACCGTCGTTGCCGAGTTCTGCGTCAGCGTGACCGTCCCGACAGCATTGGACCGCCCGGCCCCAAGCTGTTGCAAAGCCAGGACGATCTTTTTGAGATCAGTCTCATTGATCTCGGGCAAATAGACCGTCACTGCTTGCCTTCCGTCGCAAAGTCCGGCTCAACGCCAGCCACATAGGTCCACGTCGTCTCGGCCGGGATGCGGACCTTTAGCCGCGAATACCGCGTTGACCTGTTCAGGTCACAGCGCCCCGTCCTCGAATTGATCAGGATTTCGCTCGTAGAGGTCGGCGTCGCCTGCTGGGTTTCCCGATAAGAGGCTGAGCCATAGACGGTTGGCGCATCTGTGATCGGCCGGAAGCCCCTGACGCGAATCCGCTGGCCGTCCGTGCCCTGCTCGCCGCTCTCAAGTGTTGCTTCAAGGTTCGTGCCTTGGAAGAACCCCAACTTGTGCTCGCTCGAAAACTGCGAAATCAGCGGCTGCGTCGAAACCGCAAAACTGTCTAGCGAGGCGCCGAGGGCATCGAGCGATGAGGAAATCGAGTCCAGATTTTCCAGCGTGATACCGGGCTGCGACATGCCAAGGATATATTCGCCGGTCATCTCCAGCGGGAAGAACCGCTCCAGCGCGTAGTCATAGCCAAGAATCTTGTCGTAAAGTCCCGTTGTCCCCGAGGTCGATTTGTAGGCCCAGAAAACCCGCGTTGATCGCGGGTCAGCCGCACCAATGAACATCCGTAGTTCTGTCTTGTCGAGATCGTCAAAGAACGTCCGGTCAACCTTCTCGCGCCCGATCTGTTCGGGGATGCCGCCCGGCGCGATCTTGTAGAGACCATAGGCAGAATGAAAGAAGATCAATTCACCCGCACGAATGAGGCTATAGGGCGCAAACAGGCCCTTGCCTTCCGCGATGCGGTCAATCTGGAAGATCAGCGGCGAGCCCGGAATATAGCTCATCCGCCGGATGGCCTGATCCTGGAACACGATACCCGCTTCGCCGCCCGCAACACCGCGAACAATGCCGCCGTCCGGGAAGTCCTGGAAGTCGGAACTGTTCGTCCCGCTGGTCCATGTGGTCGTTGCGTTCAGGCCCGACCATTGAATTCGATACGGGTTGGACAATAGCCCGGAGAGAACCAGAAACCTACCAACAACGCTGATATAGGCCGCCTGCGGCGGAGACCCGGCGACATCGGCGAACGCACTGGACGACGACAGGTCATAGACCTGCAGAGGGACGTTCTCTTGGGTCGCATGTACCAGATTGCCGAACTGCACAAACTGCCATTGCGCATCCGAGGACAGCGACGAATAGAGATGCGTTAGCGAGTGCGTGCCGGATTGCGAACCAGATGTATTGATCGCGGCCCCGCCCGCCGTGGCTGAAAACGTGAACGTGTCGGCAGAAAGAACTGTCTTGACGAAGTACTTTGTACCTGCCGTCATCCCCGTGGGAAGCGCGCCGGTCGTGGTCGGCACAAACGGGTCGTTAGCCGCAAAGCCGTGCGCGGTCTTGGTAACGACGCCGGGAGAGGCAATCGTGACCGTAAATGTTGCGACCTTGCTGACGGGCGTCCACGAATAGTCGGTGTTGCTCGCCAGATAGAGCCGGTCAGAAGTCCCGGCGAAGATCGCAACCGAACCGTCTGACTTCAGCGCGTAGAAGGCCCCTCGACAAGCTGCGGGAAGCGCCTGAGAAAGGATGGCAAAATCTCTAAACGGCCCGTAACCATCACCCCGCGGGATGACGTTCAGAATGTGACGGGTTGCCTGTCCTTCGTAGTCCGAAACGTCCGGGCGGTATTCTCCGAAAGGAAGCAGTGGCATTATGGGAGCGGTTGTATCTGAAGCGCTACGTCAGCGGTGACGGCAGAGCCGTGCGCGGTCGTAATGCGGAAAAACAACGAAGTATCAGTAAACATCGCATTGATAGACGGGCCAACGGCCTGAAGGCTCGTCGCCGTGTCGGCGGATGCCGTGTTGACCGTGCATGTCGTTGGCGTAACAATCGCCGTACCGCCGGCTGCCGCCGCCGTATATAGTGCGAACTGAGCACTTGTTGCTGCCGCGCTTGCGCCGTAGATCATGAGCGCCTGGAGGCGGTACCGTGTATAACCGCTCGGTAGCGAAATCGTCAGCGCCGTATCTGCGACGGAATTAAAATCGACATCGTTAGCGCTGGCTGAAATGTATATGGATGGCGCAGCTACGCCGACACCACCGCTGCTGACGGCGAGCGGCGTTCCAATGTGCAGCGCGCCACCAACACCAACGCCGCCACTAACAACAAGCGCGCCCGTAGATGAGGAAGAGCTGGCAGTCGTATACCCAACAGTGACCAACCCGGCAGATGCCGCCCCGTCAGTGATCGTTAGCGCATTAACAGAGTTAGCAAAATCAACAATCTGAAAGTCGTTGGCCGTCGTCTTGCCCAGGGTCCACTTTGTTGACCCGGCATCTTGGAAGCCAAATCCAACAGCCTCGCCAGCATTTAGGGAATTATAGCGAACAAGAGCTACATCGCCGCCCGAGGGCGCGCGAAAACTAAAGGGATTGCCAGTAGACTGTCCGACAAACCCATTGGGAAGCGTCGGGTTGGTGGCGAATACAAGAGAACCGCTGCCGGTCTCGTCAGTCACCGCAGACGCAAGATTAGCACTCGAAGGAGTGCCAAGGAATGTTGCAACTCCCGTCCCAAGGCCACTGACGTGCGTTGATATGCCTATCTTGCCCCATGATGGGGCCGTTCCGACGCCTCCCGAGATGAGAGCATTTCCGGTCGCGACATCGGCCAGTTTGGCAAGTGTCGTGCCGCTATCTGCGTAAAGTAGATCGCCCGTCGTGTACGATGTAAAGCCAGTGCCACCTGCGCTGGCAGCGATGGCTCGGGGGCTAAGTCCGTTGTTGGCGATGACGATTGACGTGGCGTCAAGATTGGCCGCCCCTGAGAGAGCTGTGGTGGTGCTCAGGAACTCGTTGCCGATGATGCTTGCAATAGTCCCAGAAGCAGACAAAGAAATTCCGGTAGAAAGTCCACTGAAGAGAACACCGTTGATAACAAGACCAGAGCAAACGGTGTTGCCCAAAATCATACCCGTCCCGCTGGGGGCAGAGGCGGTCAGAACGGCTCCGCCAATCATCGTGAAGTTGAAAATATTGACGGGAAGATCAACCCACGTGCCGGCACCAGTGCTATCAGCAAAGACGCACCCATAAAGACCGAGATTGGTAACGGTATGGGCGCCAGTCGCAAGAAACCCAGCGGGTGCGCCAGAGTTGGCCAATTCAAAATTGCACCCGTAGCAACTCCATCCGATGATCGGATTTACGATTGCCGCGCTGCCAAGACCGATGGATGTGCAATTAACCAACTTAATCATGTTGGTTTCGTTCGTGGGCGATGTGGCGTCGCCATCGAACAGCCCAACCCAGCCGTAGCTAGCGTGTGAGACGTAGACGTTATAGAACGTCACATCCACATTGTTCTTGAGATAGAAGCACTGTCCAGCCGTGTGGCCGTTATTGGTGATCTGATAGACTTGGACACGCTCAAAGCCGGAGGCGCAACCAGTCGTAAACGTTGTGGAACAGTTAAAGACAGTTCCAGTAAAGGAGTTGGAGCTATAAACGACCTGAATATCCCGCCACCATAGGCCGCGGTGGTTCGTCATATTAATGATGTTGCCCGAGCCGGTCCCAGTAAAATGCAGGACCGTTCCGAAGTTTCCAGAGTAGGTCAGGTCAAGGCCGCCCCCGCCTTCAAAGACAACATTGGTCAGGCTGGACAGGTTAAGGGCAGTCGAAAACTGTATTTTGCCGGTCGGGAAGATAACCCGCTTGCCCCCGGTCCCGATGGCGGTAATCAGGGAGGAGAATGCAGTGTCGTTTGCAGCCGCGGTATTCGAAGCCAGAACACCATAGTCTTCCGCATAGAGGACGTTGAGGAAAGAAGAAGCAGTGGTTTCCTCAAACACACCTGCCCCGGCGGATTGCCGCGCAAGAATCTTCCTGCTTGCTGAGGCGTTATAAAATCTGGAAAGCGCAAGCGTGCCGGTCCAGCCAACGGTGACTGATGTGGCAGATAGAAGCGCCGCTGCGTGCCCGCCGCCCAGCGTCAGCGTTACGTTAGTGTCGTCGGTCTTGGTAAGCGCGGCGCCGCTCGTTACCTCAGACGCAGCAACGCTTCCCGAGATGGTGTGGTTTGCATCCCAATCCGCACCGTCTACAATAGCGTCAGCATCGACGCCCGTTCCGGCGACCTGAGCATGAGTGATCGTAAGCGCCATTAGGTAACGACCGTCCAGGTTTCAGATTGCTCGGTTTGGGCATCCCAGACGCCGGATGTCGGGCCGGTGTCGAAAACGCGCCGACCGGACACAACCCGTGTTGCAAAGACGCGAGGGCTGAATACGCGCGGGTATTCTTCCACGGAGATAGCGGTCCAGCTTTCAGATTGTTCGGTCTTCGGCGGTCCAGGTCACGGCGTAACCCCGCTAACCGTCATGGTCATCGGGCCTGAATTGTATTGCGCGAGTTGTCCAAGCTTGTTGAGGCTTTCGACCGCTTGGGACAGGCCCGCGGCCCAGACGGCAATACGCTCGTCTTCCTTGATGTAAGGGGCCGATTCCAGGAGCGTGCCATAGAGATAAACGTCAGGCGCCAAGGTCAGCAGCCAGTTGGTGCTGTTTGACGCCAGCGCCGGAATGTTCTTCCGGTACACCATCTCGATCGTGTAGTTGGCGTCAGGCGTCGGGATCAGTTCGATTTCCGAGCCCATGATGGTGAAGTGCGACGGCTGGCCCGACGTGTTATCGTTGCCGTAGCGATATTCATCAGCTTGCGTGCCGCTCAGATACCGCAGCCGTGGCTTGCCGGTGACGCTGGAGAGCCTGATCCGTCGCATCGACTGGAAGTCTGTCGGCAGCGAGATAAATTCCGGCTCAGTGTCGCTCGTATCGCATGTCGTGGTTGACCGCACTTCCATCTGCCGCACGAACAATTCGCGGTTCAGCTTGGCTTCGCATAGCGTGACAAACTCGGGAATGCGCGCCGTAAGGTCGTCCCGCGCCAGCCAATTCGCGGCCGCGCTCTGCAATTCCGAGTATGTCGAAATAGCCATTAGCGCCAGCCCGCCTGCAATTTAGGACGGTCAACCCGGAGATACGCCCACTCCGGATCCTGCAGCTTCTTCTGGACGATCGCGTCAAACTCGGGCGTGAACATCCGCAATTGCGTGTTGCCCTTGCGGTGCTCTTCATCGAACCACTTGACATAGATCACGTTAGGGATACGCGCGACATGACGGCCCCAATCGCTCTGCTGCTCGTCTCGCCTCGCTTCCTTGTTCCACTCCAGGATAGGTTCAACGTCTTGGCGATGTTCAATCGCAAGGTCTTGGCCGTTGCTGTCGAGGTGGAAGCGAACATCCATCAGGTCAGTTCCGTGACCGTCAGAATGCCGGCAGTGCCAGCCTGCAGGACCGCAAGCTTTTGGCCGGGCGTCACGTCAAAACATTCCGACCAGCCGAGCGGAAACAAGCTATCCGTATCGACCGCCGTAGGCGTGCCGTCGCCGATCCGGATATAGGCCGGCTGGTCATGGGTGGCGACGCGCACCTTGTAAGTCTGCGCCCCGAATGCAGCAGTCGCCTGTGAGGTGCCGGACATCGTAAACTTATGGACTGTGCTAAGGCGCTTCTGCATGGGATCAGTCCCGCTCGATCACGGCAGTGAACATCACGGGGCTGGTCGTGTCGCTCTCGCCGGCCGAGATAAACTCGATCGTGTCGCCCTCGTTGACGTAGTTCGCGCCAGTCGGAATGGCACTATCCACGTCACCCGCCGCCGAACCGGACTGCGTGACGGTCACGGAAACTCCAGTAACTGCGGTCCCGTTAATTTCCATCGTCCACGTCGCGTTCGCCGTAGTGATCGCGGCGCCGATTACGGAATGCACCCGCACGATCTTGCCGCGCCACGGCGAGGCGACGAATGCAGAGCTTGCCGTCGAAAGGTCGGCCAGATACGCGCTGACCTGCGCCTCGCTGAGCGGCCGGTTTTCAGGAAGTGCCATCAGATTCTCCTTCAATGGGCCTGAGCATGTCCGCTATCGAGGCCGTATAGGTTTTCGAGCCGATATGGCCCAGGGTGATGCTTGGGTCTAAGAACGCCTCGAAACCGAGGTCTTTCGCGTCAGCAAAGAACGCCATATCCTCGCCGCGCGCATATCCATTGTGCTCATCACACCGGAAGATGTGCGCAATCGGCTCATCCACGCCGTTAAACTTCAGCTTGGGAGACTTATCCGCTAAAGCCTCAATCACGCGGCGGGTGACGACGGTAAACCCCATGCCCCATCCACCGATCTTCAAGCAGCCATACTCATTGCTTTCGATCTCGCCCCCGCTTGAGGGATCAAGAAAGAAGGTGATCGGGTCTTTCTTGGCTGGGTACGCGCCGCCAACGACATCCATCTTGGTCGCGAGCGCACAAAGACGGAGGAAATCGGCAGCCTTCCATTCAATGTCGGAGTCCACCCAGAACAGAAGGGACTTGTCCGATTGCAGGAAGGTATGGGCGATCTTGGAACGGGCGTGGGTAACGAGAGAATTCCCGACCTGTAGCTGCACCTCGAAGGGGACGCGCTTGACCGTGAGAAGGTCCTGCGTTGCCAGGAGCGAGGCGACAGTACCGGCCGGGATATCTCGATGGGTTGGCATGGCGAGCATTACGGAAACGCCCGCCATATCCAGCTTCATGCCTAGCTGACCGTCGCGCTGAACGGCGTTGCTTCGGTTCCCGTGGGGGCCGTGAAGCATTTCACGGAGAACTTGCCGGTGATGACATCCTCGATTTCGTAGATGTCGCCGACAACGCCGCCCAGCGTGGTGCCGTTCATGCTGATGGTGTCAGAAGTGGCAGTGGTCTTGAAGCCCTCGCCGTTATCCGAGGTCGTTGTCACAGCAAACGCATAGCCCATCATCACGTCGGTAGCGTTCGCTACCTTGATGGTGGAAGCCGTGCCGGTCGCCGCAACCGCAACAACGAAGCGGTACTTGTTGCCCGTGCCCGTCGCCTGCGGCAGCGTGATCGCAATCGGCGCCGCAGAGGAGATGGTCACGGTACGGTTGGCATGCGCCGCCGCCGTAATCGTCAGCGTGGTGGCCGTGGTATCGACCGGCGTGGAGGTCGCGCCAGCCAGATAGTCGGTCGTGATGCGCTTGGTGGTGCCGGCGCTGGTGTCATACATCAGCACAACGTCAGTGCGCGCAGGAGCCTCGGAAAGGGCCGAGCATTCCTGATGGAAAGTGTAGATAGTGGACATTAGTGGGTGCTCCTATCAGGAAGTGGTGTTGTCGAACACGCCGCCGCTCGCCTTTTCATTGCGAGCAACCAGCGAGTATTCGGAGAGGATTTGGCGACGGTCGGAGTCGCCGGTTTTCGCCAGCGCGATCGAGACCATCTTGCGGCCATTCAGGTAGGCAACCGCCCACTTGTCCATTTCCAACACCAGAACGTCGCGAGTGCGCTGGAAGCGGTTGGCAACGACCTTGAGCACGCCGAAGTCAGAATCGTAGGCATCGACCGAAGCCACGATCTTCTTCGACTTCGCCTCTTCCATCGGGGTCGAACGGCCCGTGAAGGTCGAGAACACCTGCTTGTTGAAGGCGCCAGTATAGATCATGTTGGGCTTGCCGCCCGAGGTCCAGATCGCCGAAAGAACGGTCTTCAGCCGGGCTTCGGTGAATGCGATCTGGGTGCCGTCAGTACGGGTACCAGCACCATCCGCAGTCGTCGGGTCAGCCGCGCCGCCAGCGGTACCCTTGCTGGTGTTGGTCTTGATCCAAGACAGGATCGAGGCCGTCTTGCGGGCGGTCGCATCAGCGCCGGCGTTCTTGGCCTGGTTGGTGCCGACCAGGATCGACTCCATGTCGCGCTTCAGTTCGAGGCCCTTCAGCATCTCCTGATAAGCGAGTTCGTTGTCGCGGCCGGCGTGGTCAACCGCCTGCTGCGTGCCGGAAACGCGGGCAACCTTGTCCGAGATCTGGCAGATGTTGCCGAGACGAACAGTCGGGGTCACGGCATCGGTCACGGCGTCGTCGCCTTCGAGAACCGCGTTAGAGGTATCGACGGAAGCCAGCGCCTGGGTTTGCCATTCGTGGTTAACCGCAGTCGCCTTTTCCCGCTCGACGCCCGTCATGAACGGGGTGTCGGTCGGATCGATGCGATAGATCATATCGCTGAGGTCTTCGCGGTTACCGATCGCCTCATAGGTGGCGAAGGTATTGGTAGGAAGTGCCATTAACGTAAGTCCTTATGATGCCCGGCGCTTGGCCTGCAGCGCACGAAGCTGCTGCGCGACGCGAAGATCACCGGTCTCGTTGAGTTTTCGGGTGAGGGCTTGGATTTGCTCGGAATGTGCATTGCCTTGCGGCCTTGCAGTTCCGGGCTTCTGAACGGGTGGAAGCGGCTTGGCGACTACAGCCGTCTTGGCGCTCTGAATGTCCCGCAGCTTCACGGCATCGGCGAGGAGTCGCTGAACCCTGTGGTCATAGATGGAAAGCTTGGACTTCCCACTTGCCAGGTCCGCGAGTTCGCTGTCCTTGAAACCGAGTTCGGGCAGTAATTCAGTCGCAACGCGCTGCGTCAGCTTGGGGCCTTTGTCCTTGTCTGCAAGCTCGGGGATGTATTCGGCAGCGAGAGCATTTTCCTTCTGGACGTGGTTTGCCCATTCGGATTGCTCAGCTTTCGACTTTTCATCCTTCGCCCGCTCCAGTTCCGCGTTGACAGCCTGCAGCTTTGTCTGATGCGCCTGCCATTGCAGATATCGGAACGGATCTTCGTTCGCCAGTTTGGTGACATCATCGACGGTTCTAATGTCGGCGAATGCCCCGTTCTGCGCGTCCTGAAGCGCCTGCATGACGCCCGGTAGTTGGGCCTCGTACTGTTGCCTTACCTGTTCCGCCTTCTGGCGCTCGGCTTCGATTGCCTTGCGCTGTTCAGCGATTTCGTTCTGACTACGGCGAAAATCCCGTTCCCGCTCCTGTTCGCGAGCGTGCAGATATTCCTGCGTCTCACGAGGCAAGGATTGAAAGCGTTCCTTTTCTGCCTTTGTCCAAGACCTCGGCGGCTCGATGGGCTCAGGTGTCTGAGGGTCGGCTGCGTCGGGTTCTTCGCTGGGGGCCGTTTCCGGGTCAGCGTTGGCTTGCGCCAATTCGGGTTGCTCAACCGGATCAGCCTGGGGCTGCTCGACGGGAGCGGATTCTTCTTTCGGCTTGTGCCGGGCTGCTGCGAGGGCGCGAGCAGCCTGAGAAATGGATAGATCTGCGCCGGTATCAGCGGGCGCCTGGACGACAGCAATAGCGTCGCCTCCAGCGGGAGCGCCGGTTTCGTCGGTCAAATGATGTTCCTTGTGGTTAGGTTAGGATTCCAAAGCGCTTCTTGCGCTCGGCCGTCTCGGCAAGGTCTTTCAATTCCTTCGCCGCCAGTTTCCCGTTATTGACAACGGTCGTCAGATGATCGCGGACCTTGCCGACGATGTTGATGGCGAGGAAAAGCTTTTCCCGGCCGGATACGTCGTCAATTGTGGTTGCCCGCCAAGCGCTCGTATAAGAGCTTTCCAGTGAGGTGAATGCCTCGGCCAGCAGTTCATCCTCAAGCAGCCGTTGCGCGCGTGCAGCCCGCGCTGTGGCTTTCTGGAGGGCGATTTCGTCGCTCAAGCTTCCACCCGATGGAAAACGAGTCTATCGCCAGACTCGAAATGATGGAGGCGGAAATGGGCTAAATCCCACCCTTCGCCGTCCTCCATGACGTACTGTAGGTGCGATTTGGCGCCGGGGTTCTTAACATCGCGCTCGCGGATCGAAACTGACTTGATGCGGATCACTTGCCACCCTTCGGCTTGGGAGCGTTCTTCATCTGCTCCATCTTCTGGCCGTGGGCCTCAGCGCCGGCAGCCACCTTGAACACGCCCGCTTCCAATTGCTGCTCGTGCTTTTCGCGATCTGCGGCGGTCTTGGCCTGCAACTGCGCCATCTTGTAGTCGTGCTCGCGCTGGTCACGCGCATTATCGAGTTGGAACTGAAGAACCGCCAACCTCTCCTCGATCGCCGCCTTTTCGCGATTCTGGATAATGTCCGCTTCAACCTTCTTATTGTTGGTCTCGATGTCGGCCCGAGCCTGAATAGCCTCAATCTGAGCCTTGCGCTCGTCTTCCTGCTTCTTCAGCTCCGCCTGCACCTTGATCTGCGTAACCTTCGGGTCTTCTGGCGGCGGGACAGGCGGATGCAGCAACTCACCCGTCTGCGGGTTTTTAGCGCTCGGGTCGTTGAAGAACTTATCGGGGTTCTTGTAGCCCATGATCTTGGTCAATTCAGACGCGGTATTGAACAGCGCCTGATCGTCAACCAGATTGGCCTTGCCGCCGGCAAGCATTTCCTTCTGCACATTCGCCAACGCCATCACTTGCGCGAACTGCTGGGCCTTGCCGCCGGTCCCAAGACCAACGTTGATCGTCATATCTGCGCGGGTTTTCCACTGCCGCGGATCAACCGGAACCCACGTATTGCGCAGCCGAACCGTCTGTTGCTGCTGGCCATGCTTGCGAATCGTGCCGTGCAGCAGCGCGAAGATGTCGCGCACGCCTTCGGCCATGATGCGGGCGATCAGCTTCATCCGCATCTGCGAGGCAGAGAAGACCTGAGCGACGGCGGTCGCGCTTTGGTTCTGCAGCGCGTTGGCATCAATGCCCTGCGATTGGTTGGAGAGGCCGGTTCGGGTTTCCCTGGTCGCGTCCATGTACTGGAACATGGGGTAGACCGATCCGGTGATGTCCGGAACAACCTGCCAGTTTAGCCCGCCCGGATTCTTGGTACGGACCACGCCGCCCGGCCGGCTCACCAGAAGGTCATCCAGCGTATTCGGGCCGGCCATCGCCTCTGCCACCTCAACCCGCGGATTGTTGTGCAGATAGAGATTATCCAGAGCACCGCGGATCAGCGCAGTCTTAACCCGCTGAATGTCCATCACGAGATCAGCAATCGATCGCCCGAAAAATCGATGGGTGATCGGGACCGGCGTCGTCGTAGCGAACGGGATCGCGTCAAACGGCTCTATGCACTCCTTGCCGTCTTTGCGCAGGATCTCGCCCTGATCTCCTCCGGTGATGACCTGGTACAGGCAAGGCCGACCATTGCCCTCGTAGTCCATCCGAACGTAATGCTCGGTGATCTTGACCAGTCGGGCCGACTTGTTGACATCGCTTGATCCGAAATGCTCGTTGATCGAATCCCGCGCGATCGTCTCAATATCGGTGTAGCCGGTATAATCGCCCAGCGCCTTGATCTGGTTCTCGTCAAAGCCTTCCGCGATCAACTGGCCTTCAGTCTTGGTGACGACCTCGTGGAAGCAGTAGTTGCAGTCCTTGATGTTGCGGGCGCCGCGCTCGATCCCGAACTCTTCCGGGGGAACGCCCATCACCTTGGCTTGGGCAAGCTTCTTGGTCGTGACGATGGTCACGTCGTGCATGACCGGCTTTGGCAATGGCGTCAGCGCGGTAGACATCATGGTCTGCGGCGTCACGGCGTCCATTAGCTGGTCGCCTCGTATTCCGGATTGGAGGTGGGCGCGTCGCCCTCCCCGTTCACGCTATGCTCAACGATCTTCATCATGCCGCCTGATGCCGCCACGGCCTGCGCCAGCAGCGCAAACTGGTCGTCGGTCAGATCGTAATAGGTCTCCCGCTCTTCCTGTTCGCTCTCTTCCCACCAAACCTTGACGATGCCGACCTTTGAAAGCAGCGCATCCTTGATGAAGGAATACAGCACCATGAAGCCAGGGTTTTGCTGCATGAACACGTGATTGACGTAATCGGTCTCTTGCTGCGCCGCCTCTTCGTCTTCCGGCCCAACGGGTTCAAACCGAACCACTTCATCAGATCCCGCAAAGATATCCATCAAGTTAGGCATCAGCCCTTCGATGGTATCGGCGACATCGGTCGACACGGCCTTCGATCGCCCATCCTGCGCCGGCATGTCCTTCGACATATCGCCGAGGTAGTAATCCATCGCGTCAGAGCGCTCGGCAGCCAGATCAGCAGCGCTCATGGCGGCAAGCGAATCCGCCTTCTGCGCATCCAACATCGCCTTGAGGTCCATCGTGGACATCTTGGCCATTACGCGTAGCCCTGATTGGGGTAGCGGATGGCACGGTTGAAGTTCGACGGAGCGACCGGCTTGGCAAATGTCAGCGCCACAGCATCCCACTCGTCAGGACTGAGCGCGTCACGCCTGCGCATGTCTTCCTTCTTCTCCAAAACCAACCTCGTGTTGCTGTCGTATTTGTATGACGGGCCGCAGGCATCGGCACATCGCCTTGAGGTCCATCGTGGACATCTTGGCCATTACGCGTAGCCCTGATTGGGGTAGCGGATGGCACGGTTGAAGTTCGACGGAGCGACCGGCTTGGCAAATGTCAGCGCCACAGCATCCCACTCGTCAGGACTGAGCGCGTCACGCCTGCGCATGTCTTCCTTCTTCTCCAAAACCAACCTCGTGTTGCTGTCGTATTTGTATGACGGGCCGCAGGCATCGGCCTGCAAGCTGTCGCTATCGGGTATTTGCGCGCCTGCTGGGTCTTCCAGCCATTCCTTGGACTTCATCCACATTTCCGCACGCCGATTCAGCGGCCCGCCGCTTGGCTTCCCGTGCTCGTCCAGTGGCTGTGGCTCGAAGGGCGCGGAACCAAAGTTAACCGCCTCAACAATCGTTGAGTATGGCTCGCCCATGTGCATCAATTGATCGTAAACGCCTGCGCCGACGCCGCCCACGTCGATGAACATCTTGGCCGGCTTGTCGTCGTCGATGACCTTCTTGGCCCAACCAGCACCCTGAACCGTGTCAAACTTCTGCTTCGACTCGACTTTCGTAACTTGGCGCCCCCTGCGCCACGCCATGGAATGGCGGTCGCTTCCCATCCACGCTGGATCGTAGCCGATCACTAGTGCGCCGGACGCTTCGCACTTGGCTTTACGCGCCTTAGCAACAAGAGCTGGAGGAATATAACTATCATGCCCGCTCATCTGGAACGCCTCGGCGGCAGTCGCCGGGTATTCCTGCTTGAAGAGCACCGGGTCTTTCAGTTCAACAATCTTGGCCCGGCGCCAGCACATTTGCGCCTCGTCGAGGCCGTACTGTTCCTTGTATTCCTGCTCTTCTTCATCGAGCGCGAAGTCTTCAGCAGGCGTCTTGCGATACTCCTCCTGCCAATACCAAGGCACAAAGATGGCAATATATTCGCTTCTGCCAGTCTCAGCATCGCGCCACTTCTGATGAAAGAAGTTGCCAACGCCGTTAGCCGTACTCTCCAAAATCACTTCAGTTCCAGGCTCGTCAGGTACGGCCTGCAAGACGCCCGCAGCATGAGTATCCGCATGGGGCCAGAACCCCACCTCAGAGCCATGGAAGAGCTGCAAGGTAGATGACCGCCCTACGCCCTTCGTGCCGGCTGTGCCGACCTTGTAGGCGCTGTCTAGCGCGTCGAAGTTAAGTTCCTTGGCGTTCGCCGCGCCCGTCGATGGCTTCACCAGCGGGTGGACAATGCTCATGGTAGCGGTTGACCATCTCGAACAGGTTTTGCGTAGCAGCGTCCTCATGCGTCAGGATGAACGCGCGAAGCCCCCGGCTATGTGAAACCCGATGATAGTATCGCCCCTCAACATACGTTGAGCAGCCCTGCTGACGGCCCTTGAGGATCAGGGCTCGAACACGGCCGGTTCTGACCTTCTGGGCCTCCAACTGATCGTGGACATACCGCTGAGCCCTGTTGAGCTTTAGCGGTTCGATCGCCCCCGATTTGGTTCTAATCCGAAGGCACTTCTCGGCGTAGTGCGGTAGATCATCCCTCAATCGTCGCCTGATCGTCCGTTCCCGGCTCGTCAAGCTCATCTAAAGCGTCCTCATGCGTCAGCGTCATACCGCCTGAATGCTCTACCGCTGCCAATCTGGCGTGGACGTAGGGTGCCGCTGACTTGGCAGCGTCCAACCGAGTCTCCCGGTCCAATTCCTCATTGCGCATCAGCCCCAGCATGTATTTCGAGGGGACTAATACCGCCCTCTAGGGCCTTCTGCCGGGCTTCTTGGTTGACCTTCGTAGCAGCGCCCGGCTTACGTCCTGCTCCCGGTCTAGAACCCCCGTGGGCCATCTTGAAAACTTGATTTCATTTCAAGCCGGGTCATAGTCCGCACTGGCGGTATACGGCCAGCCAACCGCATACTCGCCTATCTTGGGCTCTTGGCCGGTTACAGGCGCGCTGGTGCCAGTCAGTGACTCCTGAGCCGCCGCCCTCAGCTCTTCCATGCGCCGCCTGATTTCCTCGTGCTCGTCGATAATGCTCATGCGCGCTTCCATTTGCTAAATGGCACCCAGTCGCTGCCATCAAAAACGACCCACTGATCCTTCGGCCAATGCTTCGTTGAGTCTGGGTGGTACATGAACGGACCAGCGTATATATATCCTACAGGATACGTCATGCCGGCCCGCCATTGCTGAACTCGGCAAACTCCTGAAGCGCAGCGTCGGCTTCCTTCTCAAGCTGACCCGCTACCCGCTCGATCTCCTCAGAGACCGCTTCATGCTTCTTGCCAGCCTCGTCCAGTTTGGCGATGGCTGCGTCCCGCCGATCCTTGCCAGCTTTCTTCAGCGCTTCCAGGCGCGCCCTAATGGCTCCCGGCTCGTACCCACTGATGGACATCTTGGTGTTCTCGGTTCGTATGAATGGATTCAGAAAGGCAAGCCTGATTTCTTCATTGCTCGCCATCGGCCCGACTTCTGCGGTCTGATCGCCTATCGTGACCAGTTGGTTGCCGTTCCCGGCGTAGCTAATGGTTAGGGTCTCAATCCCCGGGAGGTCCCTTAGAGCCTGCTTTAGCTCGTATGCGGACATTTCGGGGGTTAACCTTCGTGTTTCGTGTACCGCTATCGCTAGTCTTGCAGCGAACCAAGCCAGGTCGCTTTCATTCACGCCGCCCGCCGGACATGCTAATAAATACCCAGAAGTCCTCAGGCCAAGAGTGGACTCGAAACATTCCCCAATGCGGGCAGCTAATCATGCTGGGTCCTTGTCTGGCGCGACAAACCCAAGCGACGATTCGTAGACCATCCCGTCAATGCCGGCGCCGCCGAATGGAACGATCTCGTTTTTCTTCCACGTCAGGTCAGGCTGGAGCGTCCAACCCTTCGTGGAGTCAATTTCCGTTGCCCTGTTCGGATTTGGCCTCGGCACGAATTGAATAATCTCAGCGCTCATTTTGACTCCAGCCGACCAGATGCGAACCTGATCTCTATCAGCACCGTGCACAGCACCGAGTTTGCTCAACGTCTCGGCTGGAATTGGGTTTCGGGCACCCTCAGCATGTCGAGAGCCTCGGCACGTAAAACGGCCGTTCAGCAGGGGGGATGCGCTCTATCGGTCTGCTTGAGGATGCCCGAACTGTGAATTGAAATTTGGGCAAAGAAAGCCCTCTGGCCTGAACCGAATTTTTGGCAGGCCCGGCGGAAAGGATGAACCACGTCACCGTTGACGACGGTAATGCGCGATACAATCCGATTTGTCGCCCACACCCAGTCCACACCCACGCCACCTAATCAGGCTTCAGGGAGCGCACAGCGCGCGCTGCCGTCTTGTACGCCGCTTGGTAGTGTCGATTGCCTGAAAGCCTCTCCACGGCCGCCGCTGCGGATTCAAGCGCCCTTCTAACCGCAGCGTTGATACGCAACTCAACCAAATCTGTTTCGGTTGCGTCAGTCACTTCTCAGCCCCCTCATTAAGCGCCGCGTCGATCATTGCGCGCCAAATAAAATCGCCGCGTTCCTCGGCGGCTCGAACACACATCCAATCTTCTTGAGCCGCCACAAGCATTTCAACGGTCGGCTCCCGCATTGCTTCGATGGCGGCTGCCGCCAAATGATGGATAGCCGCCGGATGGACCGGGTTGGTGCCGCGTTCCAACGCTCGTCTCTGGATGGCCTTTGCCACCCGCTCAATCATCTCGCTCATGCCGCAGCCCTCGCCCGCTTGCTGGGACGCGACCGCCTAGCCCGATCCCGCTTCGCGTTTTGTCTCACGCGCTGGCGCTCCAGTCCCGCCAGATCAACCTCGTTTGCGGTCCCGAGGATGTGCCCGAGGACCATCCGCTGCATTTCGTCGGGCGTGACCTTGCTGGCTTTGCCGTTGTTGGTCAGCACGTCATAGACGCCCTCCACGTTCTTGACCTCGCCCCACAGCTTCGGCTTGGTCATGAAGAACAGATAGCCAGGCATCAGCGCCCGCTCTCGGATGGACAGCTTGCCATCGCTTGACCACACCCGGACGTAGGTTGGCATAAACGTCCCGTGGTTGGTTTTCTCGATCTCTGGCCGTAGCCAGTGGACCCGGTTGGAGAACGCGCGGCAGACCGCCCAATGCGGCGCGTCATCCTCCAGAGCCGGGGTGACCGCTCCGCTATCGGGAGCCTCGGTGGTGCGGTGAATCATTCTCGTATTGCCCCGAATGTGTTATGCAGTTGGACGCGCGATTACTCTGCTTGTTCTGGTTGTTCTTTCGGCTGAAACGCCAAGCCGTGCTTTTGATAGTGCTGCTTCAGTTGCTCAGCGGTCATCGCTTGAGGCTTGGGAGGCTCTGGCGGCACCACGTATTTGCCAGACAGATTCTCATGGAGCTTGCGGAATCCAAGATTGATCCGCGCCCTCATTTCAGGATTTGCCGGCGGCTCAACATCTGCCGTCAAGATCGCCTTCAGGTCCCGCAGTTCTTTCTTGCACCACTCCAGGTGTTCATCGGCGAGTTGCCGGACCCGCGGCGCACTGGGCGCAAAGTCCGGGCTCATGTCCGAAACGGCACCGCGCGAGATATCCCTAGCCGCGGCCTTGATGGCCCACAGCGGCATATCAGCCAAGTCGTCGGCATATTTGCGGATCAAAACCTGAGCCTCGATGTGGGACAACCCGCGCATTGATGGATATGCCATCATCAGCGCCGCAACGGTTTCCTCGATCTCATTCCGTGTCGCGCTGCGGGTGGACGACATCACCACCGCACGGCGGTTTTCCATCTTGCCACGAATGATCGATGGCAGCGGTTCATGCAGCCGCCCCTCAATCATCGCAGAGCGACGGAACGCCAACTCCTTCGCCATCCAAACATCAACCGGAGGCGAAACCGCGCTCGTCGTGCTTTGCCTCGAAATCGCTTGCTGTGCCATCTTGCCGTTCCCTGTGTCTGTCCATCAAAACCGATACAAACCCGCCTTTCCCAGCGGGCGGCCCCTGTGATTGGCGGCTGATCGCTCGGGCGAAGAATGCCGCTTTGTCGTGCTTCGTAGCGGCCAATTCGAGCGTTGATCTCGATAGGGCTACGTTCCCACCGTTGAGTTTCAAAAGCTTGGCGAGCTGTCCGCCAGCGCTCTTGCCGAGAACGTCCCTGCCTCGAGCGAAATAATCCCGCTCCGCTTGCGACGGATCGATAGGAGGCGCCTCAGCGCCCGAACCGATAGGTTCGGTTATCTGTTTCTGTTCTGTATCTGCTTCTGTCTCTGGTCGTTCGCGTAACGCGTTAGCGTCACGGTCAGCGTCACGCGTGACGGATACGTTCGCGTCACGGTTCTTCGCCCTGTAACGCTTTGCCCGATCGGCTGCGGTTTTGTCCGTATCGCTCTTGTACTGGCGCTTATCCCAGTTATGGGGCCTGTATTCGTCGCCGTCGCGGTCAATGAGGCCAGCGTTCGAAAGTTCGGCAATGACCACTGCTACCTGTTGGGGCTTCATGCGGAGTTTGAAAGCCATGGCCGACATGGCTGGTAAAACGCCGTCATTCTGCGATGCCAGGCACCACAAATTGAGCAACGCCTTCACCAAGTCGCCGGACAAAAGCTGCACCTTTGGATCATCCACGAGGTCGTCGTGGACTCGAAACCAGCGCCCCATTAGATCATCCCGAGTGCGCTTAAATAGGTTTCCAGGATCTGCTCTTGGGCTGCTCGATCTTCGGAACTAAGCTTCCGCAGCGCGATTATTTTGCGTAAGGCTTTAGCGTCGAAGCCTTGCCCGGTCGCCTCTTTGAAGATGTCGCTCCGGTCTTCAGTAAGGCCCTTGATATCCTCGTTGACGCTCTCGATCCGCTCGACCAGCGCCTTCAGTTGTCCGTTGTGGTCGTTCATTTGATTGCCCCTGCAATGGTGTTTCGGATGACGCAGAACGCAACTGAACTGATCGTTTTAGAATCCCCCAGAACTCCAGGGTCACGAGTGCTTCATCAATGGAATGCGCAACGGCTGTCTGTGCGCCGCAGGATTCCATCCTCTCCAGGATTAGCCGCTGGGAAGGCGTCAGGCGCCCGCCGGGAGCCTTCAATTCTAGAGCATGCAACTGACCCGCCTTAAGAATAAGCAAGTCAGGCACGCCCGCTGTCATTCCCATGGCCTTTAGAGCGGCGGCGTTGACCCAGCCCCGCTTACCCTCGTTTGGGGTGTGCCAAAAGAACACACGAGGCTCCGATCGCGCGTTGAGATGCGCGACGACTGCCTTGTGAATTTCCTGCTCGGGTCGCTTCATGCGGCGCGGCTCTCAGCCTTGAGCTGCTTGGTCATCTCATCCCGCAATAGATGCTCCAATTCCCGGCGCCGAATTGATCTAGCTGGGAGATCAAGCACCAACGAGCGCAGATGCGCTATCCGATGATTGCGCGGGAGCCTTGCCATTCGGATTATCAACGTTGAAATCGGCGTCATTCGGCGGCCTGCTTCGCCAGCTTGTTGCGCCAAAACTCCGACATAACCGGCTTGGCCGGCACGATCTCGTAGCCAAGCTCGAGAAGTTCGACGCGCAGCTTTTCCACGCGCATCAGCTTTTGCACGGGGCTTCTATCCACAACCAGGTCGAGGATCGGATTGTTAGGCACTGAGCACCTCCCGGAGGTACTCGACATCCTTGACGATCGGGTCCGTGTTCGCCCTGATCTTCTCTTCCATCACCCTGACGCTGTGGAGCACCGATGTGTGGTCTCGGTCAAAGAACCGGCCCAGCGGCGGGAAGCCATGGCTGGTGAATTCCCGCGCCAAATACATCGCGACAGCGCGCGGGCGCTGTACCTCGCGGTTCCTGCGAGCCGAAATCATGTCCTCATGAGCAACGCCGAAGTGCTCGCAGACGACCTTCTTGATGGCGTCAACGGTCAGCCTGTCGCGGGCGATAATCTTGACCAGCTTGGGCCTGTTGCCATACCGATGGCGCACTGAATAATCGTGGTGCTCAATCAGAAGAGATAATAGATCGTCAGTAGCCTTTTGCGACTTCTCCATGAAGTCGCAATCGATACCTTTAGACATTCCCATTTTCCTACCCCTACTCTTGCCCGCGCAAATGCGATGCTGGCGCAGGCGGTCAGCTTATTTCGGTGGATCGAATCCGATATGGATTTCAGGCGTCATAGATTGATATGCGCGCTCCGCATCCAGCAGCGCGTTGTGGCTGCTGGCGTCTTCCAATTCCAGCGAGCGCACAAAATCGACCTGTTGTTCGAGGGCCTCTCGCTTAAGAGCAAGCACTCGGCCCGCAGCACGCAGTAAGGCGAAGTATTCGCCGGCCGATACCTCGCGGTGCTGGCGGTACTTTAGCTTCCATAGCGTCCCTTTAGGGATGGAGAACGCCTCTTCGATCTCATCCACCTGATAGGTAGATTTCCCCTCGGAAATAATCTCGGCCAGTTGCGAGGCGCGATCATCCCACTCGCTCGGGACATATTTGTTGGAACGCTCTGGCTTCCATTCATGGACGCCATACTTGATTGCCTCATCAATCACCTTGCGGACATGTTCGCAGTCGCTAAACCACTCACCCGTCAGCCGAGAGCTAGATAGCTCGTTGTGTAAGGTCCGCTCATGCCCCCGGCTCCCCTCCATTGTGCCGATAACTTCCAAAGTCGGCATCGTGGTTCGGAAGGCCGATAGGCGCTGCTCTAGATCGGAGGTGAAGCCAATCTTGATGGCACCGTTGCCGTTCGAGATGAAATAGATCATTTGCCACCCTTGATTTCAGGGCGCGATCCAAACCGCCAATGATGCGAGCAAGGCGCTCAAGGCGATCAATTTCCGTGCTATAAAAATTCTCGTCCGTCGCACGCATTCCTCCAGCGATCTGTTGATACTGGGAAGCCAAATCGGCGGCCTCCCTCTTCGCCTCTATCAACTCCGCTGCACGCCGGATGTCCCTTGCCGCCCAATGTGCTGGGTCTGTTATTTCGCCGTACCAAAGCGCCTTAACCGTTCGGAAAGAGACCGTTTCTTTTTCGGTTCCGAGGGCCTTGCAAACTGCGCGCGGCACTCGATCCAGCCAACTCTCTCGGGTATCACCCCAGTCCTTGGGGCCAGCGACGATGGCGATCTCTCTACGCATTTGGCTTACTCCGGATGACTTTTCCGACATTTGGAATCCTTATGGTGTTTGATGTTCTCACCATGAAGAAACCCACTCACGCGAACGATAACGAGACACTTAGCTTTTTGACGCTCGCCGCTGTAACGGCGAACGTTGTTAGGTACTTAGAACGAACACATCAGAAGCATGAAGATGCTGAGCGGAATGCTCAGGGCAACAGCGCTAACGATAAGGAAGCACGCAAGAACAGCCCCGACATCGAGCACAGCTTGAATAAAAGGACCGCGACCTAAATCGCGGTAGTCTGGGGAGAACCCTGACAGAAAGAGATCAGCACGATTGTATTGCTTCGTGCTGCTAGCGGCCGGCAACTCGCTGCCCCCCGGGAGTTGCCGGTCGCTCATGATTCCGAATTGTCTGGGCATCCCACCCTCCCCGTGAAAATGGCGAGGATCAGCACCTCGTTGAGGATCGCCCACGTCATAAAAACCCCGTACCAGCTCATGCCCCAGCCCCATCGTCTGATGTCGGAGGAAACTGAACTTCCTTCGCAACCTTGCGGTATTCATCCGCGATCATGTCGGCACATCGCCCGACGCATTCGTTGCAAATCTTGGCGCCGTCAGCGCTGATAAGGCGGAACACCTCATCGTGACGCTTGCCGCAGAACGAACAGTTGCCGTTACTCATTGCATGCCCCAAAGATCATCGGGCGCGGACAACCCGCGTTCCTGCAAAGCGGACTTCAAAACGGTGTATGTCGTGGCCGGGAAGCGCTTGCGGTTCTTCCACATCGGGACGCGCGATGCGCTTTTGCTATTGGTCAACTGCTTGACGGCATCTTGGCCGCCCAGTTCCGAAATGACCTCTTTGACCGTGTGCAATTGTTTGACCATGAGAGCCAAAATATCACATCGGGTGATATAGTCAAGCCTCACAGATCGGAATTAGACGTAGTTCCTTTTGTGTATAAGATTGGACCGTATGAGTACGGAACCCGATTATCCTTTCGCAGAGCAGGGCCGGCGCCTTCGATGGCTTCGCCAGGCGGAGCGGATTGACACCGCGAGCGCCTTCGCGGCGCGAATCGGGTGGCCTCAATCAGGCATGAGCCAGTTCGAAACCGGCAAGCGCCGGGTGCCAATGGACAAGGCTATTCAGCTCGCGCGGAAGATCCCCGGCTTCGATCCGATGTGGCTCTGGGAGGGCGATAAACGCGGCCTCTCCTTCGACCTCCGGCAGCGAATCGAGGCTGAAGAGGCCAAGGAATCCGAGGAAACAGGCCTAACCGCTACCCGCGAACGGTAGCACGTTCGCCGCCCGAGCGGGCGCCGCCCCCTCGCTCTTTGCCATAAACGTGTCTAATAGCTCCGTCATGGCCTTAACGACCAAACGGGCATCATCGCTGTTTTCCGGCAGTTGACTGGCAAGCATCATTGCGTGGCGACGGTGCCATTGTTGCGGCATTCCCATTCCAAAAAGCCCCCGCTTCTCGACCGTCACCACTAAGAACGAAGCATGAACAACGGTCAAATCTTCTCTTAATTGTCTATTAACAGCCATAATGCTGCCACGGGTTGAATCGGCTGTAAAGTTAACCTTGCTTGCAATTTGCATCACATCCTAAACTTCGAAATATCACAGTTTGTCATTTTTCTTGTTGACGCCATCACAGGATGTGATATTCTTCT
Source organism: Bradyrhizobium sp. AZCC 1578 (assembly GCF_036924675.1). Classification (NCBI taxonomy): domain Bacteria; kingdom Pseudomonadati; phylum Pseudomonadota; class Alphaproteobacteria; order Hyphomicrobiales; family Nitrobacteraceae; genus Bradyrhizobium; species Bradyrhizobium sp. AZCC 1578. The sequence continues at coordinate 7,472 of NZ_JAZHRZ010000001.1, read as the reverse complement.
CCCCATCAGATGCACACGGCAGCACGCCGCAGATGATCGGGGGAATTCAGATGACCGCCACTCCATACGAAGTCTGGGCCGTCGCCGCCGTTGTGTACGACCAAGAGACGCACAACGAAGCCGATATGAACTTCCTCTACGCGGTCAACGCCGCCGACAAGGAATGGGCTGACCAGCTCAACGCAGCCAACATCAACTTCGGCGCCGGCTCGGAAGCTTGGGCTGCAACGAAGCGGCTTGCCACCAAAGCCCGCGAAGTAGCTCTGGCCCGCGCGCTGGCCGAGTTCGAGGCTCACGACTTCCCAGAATTCGCACAGGCCGCGGAGTAACGACGATGTTCTATCCCGCCTGCGACTGCTGCGGCGCAGACTGCACCAACCCCGAGAATGAATACTACGAATTCATCTGCGACGAGTGCGAGCAGAACGCCGCCGAGGCCGCTTATGAGCGCCATTGCGAAGCCTTCCACGACGGCGGGGCAACTCAGTTCAAGAGCCTGCAACAGCAGCAGATCGAAGCGCGGAGGCTCAAGTGATGGACAATCTCGGCCGCAATCAGACGTTCCGCACCATCGACCGCAAGCCGATCTACTGGCGCGACAAGCAGGATTCCGTTCACGCCTGCGAGGGATCAAACGTTCACCCCGGCGTTCGGCTGATCTGGACGCTCTGTCAACGCGATGTCCCAGCTAACGCTGCCTACAAGTGCGATGGCGATGATGTCACCTGCGCAACCTGCAAACAAGCGGTGGCCGAATGAAGCGCAAACCAAAGCTCATTCTCCTGCAGGGCGGCAAAAAAGACCCGGCGCCCCTTCCCTTCGAAGTGTTCTTCCCTTGGCTGTTTTGGTGGAGGTGGATGTGATGGACAAGATTGATTTCGGCCGTTTGGTTTCGGTCATCACGACCCTTGCGGGGCGCCCTCTCTCATACGAGGACGTTCGCGATATTGAGGCAACGATCTCCGTCAGCAGCGTTGGCCGCGCCGATCCTGTCGTGGTGAACACCCTGATGGCTCATATCCGGAGCAACTCCAGCAAGATCGAAGCCATCAAGTGCTATCGCGCGCTGACCGGCCTGCCGCTCAAGGAGTCCAAGGACGCGGTTGAGACCTACTGGCCAGCTTTGTCGGAGCACGCGGCATGAACGCCCATGACGAAGCCGCCCTTTCGGTTTGGCAGCAACTGCGAGAGGCCGGACTAACCCCGGAAGAGCGGACCAAGAACTTGGATGACCAAATCCGGATGGACAGCCTTTTGCGGTCCTTCTTCGCCGAAGTGCGGGCGGACGAGTACGAAGTTCAGTTGCGTCTAGTGAGTGAGGAAATGGCGTCATGTGTAACGGATACGAGGCTGCTTTCTGTTTAGTCGCGATGTTCGGCATCTTTTTCATAATTGCAGCGGGGTAAGCGTCATGAGCGATCAGACATCAAGCATTTTGGCGGCGATCGAGTCCAAGGCGATGTGGCTGCAACAGGATGCCCAGCTCTTGGCTGGCTTCACGAGCCTGCTCACCACGCGCCGGAACTTCGAAACCCGCGCCGAGGCCGAGATCGACAAAGCAGAGCAGGTCTTGATTGACGCGCTCAAGACGGTCCGCGACGCCCGTAAGCTCTACAACAGCAAGCCCGTTGAGCGGTCCCATGCAGCTTAACCCGCTCGTCGTCCGCCAGCAAATCGAGAACCTGAAAGTGGCTCATCCTGAGCTGCTGGAGGATGACGAAGCTTGGCTGGCGTCCCTGGAGAGCGAAACCAAGTTTGAAGAACTGCTCACGCAGCTTTTGCGGCGCATCGAGGACAGCAAAGCCTTAGCAGAAGGCACGGCTGGGCGCCTGACTGAATTGCAGGAGCGCAAGGCCCGTTTGCTGCATCGGATGGAAGGGCTGCGCAATCTGCTCTTCAAACTGATGGAGAGCGCCGAACTGGCGAAGCTTGAGCTTCCAGAGGCCACCATAACCATTCGCAAGGGCACGCGCGCAGCTTGTTGGCGAGGCTGACCCGGCGTCTCTACCCGACGAACTTTGCAAGATTTCTCGCACTCCAGACCGCACGGCGATCAAGGAGGCGCTGAAAACCGGAAAGACGGTTCCGGGCTTTCAACTGTCGAACGCAACTCCATCACTCTCAATCAGGATCAAATGAAATGAAAATGTCCGAAGAATTCCCATCAAAGTACTTGAAAGCCGCCGATCTCCAGGGCCGTGAAGTCAGGGTCATCATGGCGAACGTCGAACGCGAGAAGATCGGCGACGATGCCAAGCCTGTTCTGTACTTCAAGGGCAAGGACAAGGGCGTCGTTCTCAATAAGACCAATGCCGGCACCATTGCCGACGCCTACGGCGACGACACGGAAGACTGGTACGACCAGCCCCTTATCCTGTTTTCCGTGATGGTCGATTTCCAAGGCAAGGTCGCGCCCGCCATCCGGTGCCGTGTTCCGACCGCCAAGGACAACAAGCCGACCCGTGAAGACCCGATCTCGACAAGTCCGCGCCGAATGACTGGCGGCGTGTCGGACAACATGGTCGGCGGCGGCGCGTCGTTGAACGACGAAGTGCCGTTCGCTCCTGAGTTTCGATAAGAGGCCCCGGTCATGTCCGCCGCTGAACGAGCACTCGTGAACGCAATCCCTCTTGAGCTCAAGAAGGACGCCATGCGCCAAACTCAATCTGGCGACTGGAAAATTACATTCACCGTGCAGGCGGCGGACATGGATCAACGACTAACCAGCGCGGCTATGGGAACACGCTTCCAGGCTGCGCTGGTGGAAATCGGCGACGATGAACTGCCGAAAGAGCAACCCAAGGGCAAGCTTGACTGGCGAGATGTCCAGCCCGCCGCACAAGCTGGCATTCGTTGTGCTGAACCGCGCTTCCGAGACTACCTCGCGGTCGAGCACGGAATAGACACCAAGACCGCGCAGGAGGCGGCCGAGGCGGTTCGCAAGCTATGTGGCGTCAACTCACGATCGCAGCTTGGCGTGAACCATAAGGCCCGCATGCTCTGGCATCAGATTGATGCCGCTTACCGGGAATGGGCGCACCTATGAGAACGAGACAGCGCCTGCCCCGTCAACGCGACGAACAACACCTCGATTTTATCCGCTCGCTGATCTGCATCTCGTGCGGCGACAACACCTCGACCGAGGCTGCGCACCTGAGAAGTGCAAACAGGCTTTGGGGCAAGGATTACACCGGCAAGCAAGAGAAGCCGAGCGATATGTGGTCATTGCCGCTGTGCAACCGATGCCATCGCGAACAGCATTCCTGCAACGAAGTCCAGTTCTGGCAAGAGCGCGGCATCAACCCGTGGTCGCTGGCATTGAGATTGTACGCCGCCAGCGGAAACCACGAACTAGCGCAGGAAGTGATTGCAACGAGGGGCATCCAATGAAGGCGCTTTTGATCTTCGCTGCCGCTGCTCTTTTCCTCGCCCTGTTCGGCGAGACGATTGTCGGCGTAGCCTGGTGGCTGATCCCGACTACACCGCGGCTATGAAGGGAATCCGCGAGAGCGAATTTTAACAGGAGAATTCAAATGCTTTACGATCCGAAGTGGGCGACGATTTTCGAAGTTAAGGCTGATCCGTTCTCGCTCGAAAGCCTGATTGCGTGGTTGGAGAAGCAGCCGGCGGACAAGACATACGATTACGGCTGCAATGGTCATTGTCTGCTGGCGCAGTACTTCACGGCCATGGGCTTCAAAGACGTATGCGTTGGAGGAACTCACTTCGACCATCGTCGAGACGGCCGCCGCGCCTTCGTTTGTATCCCTCAGAATTTTGGCGACATCGCAATCGACAGACATAGCATCTTCGGTAATGGCACCGACCGGAAAGACCGCACGTTCGGCGGGGCGCTGAAACGCGCTCGATATTTGGCATCTCTGTCATGAGTGCTCCCCGGTCACAGCCAATGACCATCGACGATGTTCCGAGCTGCGGCCAAGAGAACGATTACCGGCGCGCGCAATCATCGACGACGCGCAAGGCGCCGCCAAGCTGCCCGCATTGCATTGACGAAACGGATTGCGCCAACGTCGATATTTGCAACGCCGTTGAAGATGCATGCTCGGTATCCTCTCCACTCCGTCCGACAGGTGAAGCATGAGCGACACGGATTACGACGATCATTACGATGACGGCGAGTGCTGGAACTGCGGCGGCGAAGGTCGCGTCAATCACTGCATCGATGGCTGCTGCGTCGATCAGGACGACCCGTACTGCGAATATTGCTCCAAACGCTGCGACGTTTGCAATCCGCCCACCAAAGAGCAGCAGAGGCGCGGCGATGAACTGCGGCAGATTCTGGCCGACGCACTCGCGGAATCTCTCCACACTCGCGGGGGCGAAGAATGAAAATCCGAAAACCAAAGTTCAGATCGAGGGAAGCGTTGGCGCGGTATCTCGCCAGCCAGCGCAGAAGGAAGGCGCGCAAATGAGACGCCACGGCTGCAAGCACAGGTTCTGCCTGTTCAACGGCGAGCGCTGCACGATGTGCGGTTATGGCTGGTTTTGGAGCAAGCTGGCATGGCTGTTTCTGATCCCGCCGGCTGCTGTTGCCTGGGGCTTGCTCTGCTGGGTTCTCGTTAACGATCAGGTGGTGCGATGACGAAGGTCCAGAGCTGGGAAGTTTCCGTCAGCGTGAACGGGGAAAGCATCTTGACGATCGGCCACAATCATTTGGCTGGGGCATCAGAAATTGACGCTGGCGTGATTGAAAATTGCGCGCATCACCTGCTTGCTTTCATCGGCCGACCATTGGGTCTCGCAGAACCGCAGAAATCGGCAGATGCTCTGAGGTTGCTTGCCGACCTATTCTCGGAATCGGCGCATGAAACATGGACCAGGGAAGAGATCGTAAACATCATTGAGGACGCGATCAGGTTGGGATCAGCGCACTCGCGCCCACTCTGTGGAGGCAAAGATGACTGAAACAAAGAAGCCATGGCCGTGCAAGGTCACCAAGGGTGTCATCGAACAGTGCTGGGCGCTCGACGAAGTGCTTGAACTTGGCGGCGTCGGCACGCGCTACCAGGGCGCGAAGATGAACACAATGATGAACATGAAAACCATGGAGTTTTCACGCGATCTCGTGACCCTCAAATCCGGCAAGCACAGCAAGAAGGGGCTGGTCATGAACCTGTGTCCGTTCTGCGGTGGCGAATTGGTTGAGGGTGCGCACGCCGAACTGACAAAGCGCCGCACCTCAGAGGACACTTCGCAACTAGGAAAGTCACAATGACTAGAGATGAAGCGGTCAAGAAGGCCGAGGAATGCTTTCAGTACAACGTCCCCGGTCAGGAATGGTTTTTCACGCCATTGAGGCTTGTGGCGGCGCTGGAGAACCTTGGCTTGCTCAAGATTGATGAGCCAAAGAGCAGCCCAGAGGCCATGCTTTGCGACATCCTTTACCACGAGGGACTACGCGGCTTGGCGCAGCGGGCGGTTATTGATGCCATGACGTCCGCCGGGCTCAAGGTAGTCCATCGCACTCCCCAGGAATCCGAGTGATGCAAAGGGTTTTGTCTTGTGGGTGCGTGCTAGGTTGGGAGCGCTGTTTTGACTGTCGCCCTGGATTGCACCCCGATCAGAAAATCGCACTGAATATCTCTCTCAAAGAGATGGAAGATGCACTTGAGCGGGAGCCGAAGCACTTTCGCGATCATGTGGGAAGTCAGAAAGAGCAAGGTGGCCAATGATCGAATACGAACCGGCCGACGAGAACGCAGAGCGCACCAAGCGCATTCGGTCGTGGGCGCCGAACGCCAGGATATTAGTCCCTAAGCCATCCGGTTGCCGTTTTTGCGGCGCCGCCGTGGCTATCCCTTGCATTGAAGAGAAGGAAAGCGAGCGGTGCATGGACTGGTCAACGCAGTCTTCCGGTAACCAAAAGAGCGAAGCATGACGATGCCGGCCGCCGATACGATCGAGCGCGAACAAGGCAAGCTGTATCTGAGCGATGCAGAACTGATCCGCCGCATTGGCGTGCCGGAAAAGTATATGCGCAAGATCCTGCCGGGCCTGGAGAGCAAGTACGGCTTCCCGCGCAAGCAGCCACTTTTCAACAATAGGCGCTATTGGCCGGCAGTGAAGGCGTGGCTGGACAAGCGTAATGGCCTTATAGTTGCGACCTCACAACCTGCAGGGAGGGTCAGCGATGACTGAACGAACGCCGCCCCGCGTCGAGGACGCGCCGGGCCTAGTCTGGCGCGAACGCAAGAAGGGCTGGGTGGCCTATTGGCAAGCACGCAGCGATTTGGTGAAGCGCGGCTATGCACCTGGTGCCAAGCGGCTTTGGGAAGGCGTGGAGCCCGACGAGATCGACAAGCTGGAAATTGCATCGCAGTGCGATGAGTTGCAATCGACTATGCTTATCTGGGGGCGCGAGCGGGATGCTGGCGGCAAGCTTTTTCCGCTGGTCACGCTGCACAACCTGATTGAGAAGTATCAGACCGACCCGGATTCGGCCTTCCACAGGAAGCGCTACGACGCGCGGCAGGGCAAGGCAGCTCTGCTGAAGCGCATCGACAAGCGGTTTGGCGATGTCATGCTTGCCGAGATCGGCGGCCGGATGATCCTTTCCTGGTACAAGGAATGGAGCGACAACGGGCAGAAGGTGTCTGCCGGTGGTGCGTTCATCGCGACCCTGCGCACCCTATTCCGGTTCGGCGCCGGCCTACTGGACGATAAGGAGTGCGCCCGCCTCGCCGAGACGCTATCGAGCCAGAGCTACAAGGGGACCAAGCCGAGGGAAGTCGTCCTATCAGCCGCTCAGGCGATAGCCATCCGGCAGAAGGCGCACGAGCGCGGCTGGCCCTACATTGCCTTGGCCCAGGCGATCCAGTTTGAATGCACCATGCGCCAGAAGGACGTCATTGGTGAGTGGATCCCCGTTGACGAGCCGGGCGTCTCGGATGTCATCCAGACGGTCAAGTTCAAGGGCGAGAAAAAGGTCCGAAAGTGGGTGACCGGCCTGCGCTGGGAAAAGATCGACGAGAACCTGATTATGCGCCACGTCACCAGCAAGCGCACCAAGAAGGTCGAGATCGACCTGCGGCTGGCGCCGATGGTCATGGAGGAGCTTCAGATCATGTTCGGCACGACCGAACGGGCCGCCATGCCGGCCTCGGGCCCGGTCATCCTATGCGAGATCAACGCGTGGCCGTACCGCAATACCGAGTTCCGGCGCAAATGGCGGAAGCTGGCGAACGCGGCGGGCGTCCCGAAGCACGTCAAGAATATGGACACCAGAAGCGGGGCGATCACTGAAGCGGCCGAGGCCGGCGCTGACATGGAGAAGGTCAGGAAGGCCGCAACCCACAGTAACGTCTCGCAAACTCAGAATTATTCGAGGAACGACGCCAAGGCGGCTGCGGAAGTGATGGCCATCAGGGCCCATCACAGGAACAAGCCGAAAACCTGAATAGCGGACGGATAGCGGACAGTTTTGTAAGTGTTTGGTTTTGTTAGGAAAT